>NZ_CP150285.1:0-4800000 GCF_045040705.1 Paenibacillus sp. FSL H3-0286
GTGGACAGCCATACTTCCGAATTATGGCAGCAAATTTTATCGATTATTCAAACCAAATTAAGCAAGCCGAGCTTTGATACCTGGTTTAAGGCTACTAAAGCGATAACCTTCAACTCCCAGGTTCTCATTATCTCGGCACCTACAACGTTTGCAGTAGAATGGCTGGAAAGTCGTTACACCAAACTGGTAGGAGCAACCGTCTACGAAGTCACAGGGAAACAAGTGGATGTAAAATTCGTGATTGAAGAAAGCAAGCCGCCTGAGCTTGTGGTTCAACAATCCGCTCCGACTCCCGTAGTATCAAGAGAAGAAGCACAAACGCATCTGCTCAATCCAAAGTACACTTTTGACACCTTTGTAATCGGCTCTGGGAACCGCTTTGCGCATGCAGCCTCACTGGCAGTAGCCGAAGCACCAGCCAAAGCATACAATCCCTTGTTTTTATACGGTGGTGTAGGTCTGGGCAAAACCCATTTGATGCACGCAATTGGGCACTATGTCCTGGAACATAACCCAAATAACAAGGTAATTTACATCTCGTCTGAGAAATTCACGAATGAATTTATCAATTCGATCCGTGATAACCGCGGTGAAAGCTTCCGTAACAAGTATCGTAATGTTGACATTTTGCTTATCGACGACATTCAATTCCTCGCTGGAAAAGAGTCTACACAGGAGGAGTTTTTCCATACTTTCAATGCGCTCCACGAAGAACGCAAGCAAATTATCATCTCCAGCGACCGACCACCAAAGGAAATTCCCACACTGGAAGAACGGCTGCGTTCCCGGTTCGAATGGGGCTTGATTACGGATATTCAACCACCAGATCTGGAGACCCGGATTGCGATTTTACGCAAAAAGGCTAAGGCAGAGAACCTTGATATCCCTAATGAGGCCATGATGTATATTGCCAACCAGATTGACACCAATATTCGTGAGCTTGAGGGTGCATTAATCCGGGTAGTTGCTTATTCTTCGCTTACCAACCAGGATGTAACCACTCATTTGGCAGCTGAAGCGCTCAAGGATATTATTCCTTCCAGTCGTCCCAAGATGATCACCATCGCTGATATTCAGCAAAAAGTCGGAGAATACTACAATTTGCGCCTTGAAGACTTCAAAGCACGCAAAAGAACCAAAGCCGTAGCGTTTCCACGTCAAATCGCAATGTATCTATCCCGTGAACTAACGGATTATTCGCTGCCTAAGATTGGTGAGGCTTTCGGAGGACGTGACCATACGACCGTAATTCATGCGCACGATAAAATTACACAGGCATTAAAGGTCGATCAGGAGTTGTACAAAGTGGTAAATAATCTTGCGGAGAAAATTAAAAATCCTTCCTAAGAGGAACAAAGAGCCTATACACAATCTATACACATGTGGGTAGGCTTAATTTTATGCTGTTTGGTGGGGTTATCCACATATTCGTCGCCCCTACTACTAATACTATTAAATAACTATAATAATTCATCATGTAAAGACGCGTAATTAACAGACTCAAATCCATCGAAATTCCCAATTTTTCAGCTAGGAGTGAAATCATGAAAATAAGCATTCTTAAAAATGAGCTCAACGAATCCATTCAACACGTATCCAAAGCTATATCCAGCAGAACAACAATCCCTATTTTGACCGGTATTAAACTGGAAGTTAGCCATCAAGGCGTCACATTAACTGCAAGTGATACCGATATTTCTATTCAATCGTTTATTCCAGCAGAGAATGACAGCCACACCATCGTGAAGATAGATCAGCCAGGAAGTGTTGTCCTTCCCGCTAAATTTTTCGTCGAGATTATTAAGAAGCTGCCCTCCAAAGAAATCCACATGGAAGTAAAAGAAGGATTCCAAACGTACATTTCTTCCGGATCCACTGAGATTCAGATGGTAGGTTTAGACCCTGAAGAATTCCCAGTGTTACCGAGCATTGAAGAGAATGACACGATCTCTCTACCAGGTGATTTGCTGAAAAATATGATTAAACAAACAGCCTTTTCTATTTCTACCCAAGAGACAACTCCGATATTAACGGGTATACTATGGAATCTGAGCGACAATGAGTTTAAGTTTACAGCGACTGACCGTCACCGCTTGGCAACAAGAGCTGCTAAACTTGAAGGCACGGAAAATGTCAATTTCGGAAATATTGTTATTGCCGGTAAAACCCTTAATGAGCTCAGCAAAATTATCCCTGACCAAAATATGCTGGTTGATATTGTCGTTGCGGATAATCAAGTTCTCTTCAAAATCGACAAAGTACTGTTTTATTCACGGATCCTAGATGGGATTTATCCTGATACTTCTAGAATTATTCCAACAACCTACAAAACAGAACTAACTTTAGATACAAAAAAATTAAGCGAATCGATTGATCGTGCTTATTTGCTGTCCCGGGAAGAAAAAACAAATATTGTTCGTATGCAGACGCTTGATCAAGGCGGTATTGAAATTTCTTCAAGCTCATCAGAGCTGGGTAAGGTTCGCGAGGAACTTGAAGTCATTGATTTCAAAGGTGAACCTCTCAAAATATCTTTCAACTCGAAATATATGCTTGATGTATTAAAGGTCATAGAGAGCGAGCAGCTCGTCATTGCATTTACAGGGATGATGAGTCCGATCATTTTGAAACCACTTGACCAAACCAATAGCTTGTATATCATTTTGCCTTACCGTACAACAAATTAATGCCAACATTCATGAACATGTGGATAAGTGGCTGAAAGGATAAAAACCATGAAAAAAATACTTATCCACAGTGGATACATTAAGCTGGACCAATTTCTGAAACTCGCAGATTGTGTATCCACAGGTGGAATGGCCAAAGCTTTATTGCAGGAAGGTCACGTATTGGTCAACGGAGAGGTAGAGGAACGGCGCGGCAGAAAACTTTATCCGGGTGACAAAATCGAAGTGCAGGATAACGGTACCTTTGAGGTTGAAGGCGGAGGAGTAAAAGAGTAGTACGCTAGGGGAGGAACCATTTCGTGTTTGTTAAAAATATCGGTCTGCAGCATTATCGGAATTACGGGCTGCTGCGTCTGGAGAGCCTGGGCGATGTGAATCTGATTCTGGGTCAGAACGCCCAAGGCAAAACAAACCTCATGGAGGCATTGTTCGTCCTGGCGATGACCAAAAGCCACCGCACCTCTAAGGACCGCGAACTTATCTCCTTCGATGCCCCCGGAGATGCAGCTCAGATCGTTGCCGAGGTGGAACGCAAGTATGGCGATCTCAAGCTGGAGCTCACCCTATCTGCCAAAGGTAAAAAAGCCAAGATCAATGGTTTGGAGCAGCGGCGCCTTAGTGAGTTTGTTGGATCTCTGAATGTGGTCATGTTTGCACCGGAAGATTTAGAGATTGTAAAAGGGACCCCTGGTATCAGACGGCGTTTTCTTGATATGGAGATCGGCCAAGTCCAGCCTAGTTATCTATTTCACCTACAGCAGTATCAAAAAATTCTCTTGCAAAGAGGTAATCTCTTAAAGCAATTATGGGGAAAAGAGGCTGCAGGGAAAGAGCTTCTGGAAATCTGGGATGCTCAACTTGTAGAGCATGGTGTTAAAATCGTCAAAAAAAGGAAACAATTCATAAAGAAGCTGCAAATATGGGCTGAAAGCATTCACCGGGGGATTACGAACGGCGGAGAAGAACTGAAATTGCTCTATGTCCCCTCTTTCGGCGATCGGGATGAGGAAGATGAAGCTGTCTTATTAGACAATTTTATGTTAAAGTTATCACAAACGAGAGAACAAGAAATCAGGCGCGGCATGACGCTGACGGGTCCCCATCGGGATGACCTGTCCTTTTTTATCAACGGAAGGGAAGCTCAGGTCTACGGTTCTCAAGGACAGCAGCGTACCACGGCTTTATCGCTTAAGCTGGCGGAAATCGAGCTGATCCATGAGGAAATCGGAGAATATCCTGTGCTGCTTCTTGATGATGTTTTATCCGAGCTTGATCCTTACCGCCAGACCCAGCTTATTGAAACCTTTCAAAGCAAGGTACAGACATTCATTACCGCTACAGGAATTGAGGGTCTGAATGCCGATAAATTAAAGGGCGCCAGCCTATTTCATGTTCATGATGGAAAAGTTGAGTTATAAAAGAGCGGAGGACGATCATGTATATTCATTTGGGCGGGGAGAAGATCATTAGGTCTTCGGAGTTAATTGCTATATTTGATATTTCGATTGAGAAATCTTCCAAGGTATCTAAGCAATTCGTTATTCACTCTGAGCAGGATAAGAAGCTTGAGCGGATTGGCGAAGAGGAAGCAAAATCTATTGTCGTAACTAAAAATATCGTGTATTACTCCCCCATTTCCTCCTCCACTCTTAAAAAAAGAGCCAAAATTTTGCTCGAAATATAACTTGCATTGGGTAACAAAGAGATAATCAGAAAGAAGTAGGTGAAGGCATGTCAATGAATCAACCGACATATGATGAGAGCCAGATTCAGGTACTGGAAGGGCTGGAAGCGGTTCGGAAACGTCCGGGCATGTATATTGGTTCGACTAGTTCTAAAGGTCTCCATCACTTGGTATGGGAGGTCGTCGATAATAGTATCGATGAGGCACTCGCAGGTTATTGTGACCGGATTCAAGTGATTATACATGAGGATAACGCGATCACTGTTATCGATAATGGACGTGGCATACCTGTAGGTGAGAATGTAAAGCTTAAGAAGTCGACGCTTGAAGTCGTAATGACCGTGCTGCATGCAGGCGGTAAATTCGGCGGTGGCGGATATAAAGTTTCCGGTGGTTTGCATGGTGTGGGTATCTCTGTAGTGAATGCCTTGTCTGAAAAGGTCCTTGTTAAGGTCAAACGTGACGGTCATATCTACCAACAGGAATATAGACGTGGTGCACCGCAGTATGATATCAAAATCGTTGGCGATTCAGATGAGACAGGAACGACTACAACCTTTCATCCGGATCCTGAAATATTTACGGAAACCACAGTTTTTGAATATTCGACACTGCTTACTCGTATTCGGGAGCTGGCTTTTCTTAACAAAGGAATCGAGCTTTCACTTCATGATGAGCGGACGGATGTCACCAACGTGTTCAAATACGAGGGTGGTATCGTTGAATATGTGAAATATTTGAATGAGAAAAAAGAAGCACTACATGAGGATCCGATCTACGTGGAAGGCTCACGCGATATGATCCAAGTTGAAGTGGCTCTCCAATATAACGATTCGTATACTGAGAACATCTACTCTTTTGCGAATAATATTAATACGCATGAGGGCGGAACGCATGAATCCGGCTTTAAAAGTGCGCTGACCCGTATCATCAACGATTATGCTCGTAAAGCGGGAGTACTGAAGGATAGCAATTCGAATCTGACTGGTGATGACGTGCGTGAAGGATTGACAGCCATTATTTCTGTCAAAATTCCAGATCCACAATTCGAAGGTCAAACGAAAACTAAGCTCGGAAATAGTGAAGTGCGGGGTATCGTAGAATCACTGTTCGGAGAGAAATTACAAGAGTTCCTGGAAGAAAACCCAGCAGTATCACGTCGCGTTCTTGAGAAGTCACTTTCCGCGTCGCGCGCACGAGAAGCTGCCCGTAAGGCACGTGAGTTAACCCGTCGGAAGAGTGCGCTTGAAGTCAGTGCTCTGCCTGGTAAACTCGCCGACTGTTCATCCAAGGATGCCTCGATCAGCGAACTATACATCGTCGAAGGTGACTCAGCGGGTGGATCGGCTAAGCAAGGACGGGATCGCCATTTCCAAGCGATTCTACCGTTGCGTGGTAAGATCCTAAACGTTGAAAAAGCTCGCCTTGACCGTATTTTATCTAACGCGGAGATCCGCGCCATCATTACGGCTTTGGGCACAGGGATCAGCGATGACTTTGACTTATCGAAGGCTCGCTACCATAAAGTCGTTATTATGACCGATGCCGACGTCGATGGAGCCCATATTAGAACGCTATTATTAACGTTCTTCTATCGTTACATGCGGAAGCTAGTAGACGCGGGTTATATCTATATTGCACAGCCTCCTCTCTTTAAGATTGAGCGCAATAAGGTTATCCGCTACGCAGGCAGCGAGAAGGAACGCGATGATATTATCGCTTCTTTTGGAGAAAATGCTAAGGTTAACGTCCAACGTTACAAAGGTTTGGGAGAGATGAATGCAACCCAACTTTGGGACACAACGATGGACCCTGAGACCCGTATGATGCTCCAGGTTACGATTGAAGATGCGATGCTGGCAGATAGTATTTTTGATACACTTATGGGTGACAATGTTGAACCAAGACGTGACTTTATCCATGAGCATGCCAAGAACGTTAGATACCTTGATGTGTAAAAACAATATTTAATACAACCTCCGGCTTCTATTCCTAACGGAATGAGAACGCTGGAGGTTCTTTGATTTCAAGCTTCTTTTTAGGCTCTTGTAGATTGTTTATTGCGTGTCGAATAAGGGGATTTTCTTGCTTTTACACGTCCATAGGCTACGGCATAGCGATGTATTTTACGATAGATTGATTTATCAGGAAATAATTTGAATACAGCAATGGACGGAAGAGTGTTGACTTCCAGCAGCCACATATCCAGATGTTGATCCATGGCAATATCCAGACCAATCTCTTTGATTCCTGGATAGGCAGATTGAAGCTGTGTCGCGATTTGTATACCCAAAGCTTTTAAGTGATTGACCGTAACTAGGACTTCAGAGGGCGGCATATAATTTTTTAGCAGAGTACTTACGGAAAGGATACTGCCTCCACTGTGATAATTGGTGACGATTTTTTGAGGGGCAGCTACTCTTCCAAGCATTCCTGTTGTTTCCCATACTCCTGATGGAGTCTTTTGGGTAAGAACCCGAAGATCAAAAGGGCGGTCTTGATGACGCAGAAGGTCAATCCCTTTTTGAATCAAATAGGTTCGATTCTGAATTCGTTTCTGTAAGTTCTCATACAGCTCTTCTGGTGAGAAAAACACTTCCGCAGTCTTCCCATATCTTAAAATATACAAGATCTGTTCTTCAGGCTCTTCTTTATTAACGTTATCGAGGTCGGTACCGTGTTCAGCTTTCTGTTTGCTAGTGCTAAGAGTTACAGTACGCTGCTCAGCTCTCATTACACCGATACCATAACTTCCTCGATCTGGCTTAATATAGACCATTGTATATAACGCAAGCATCTCCTTAAGAGCATTGACATCGAATTTACGGGTATCAGGCACATATTGCAATAGAGAGTGATTTTGAAGGATGACTTTCGTTTTAGCCCATTTGCTTGGGACGCGTTGAATCTTCATTATCTTCCTCCTTATGAGTTTTGTGCAGGAATAGGTCCTTTGGGTTCCTTGTTGTAAAAAATGCAGTGGCAGCATAATCTTTGACAGCTGAAAATCAGGACAAGCTACCTAAACAATGGTATAATATAAGGATATGGGGTTATGCCTTATCGAACGATATTAGGATAATAAAACCGTGTTTCTTGTCTTTACAGTCTATGTAGTAAAGATATTTGCGGAAAGGGCAAATACCCTGATAAGCGCAAAAAGAAATCAATATTAGAAGATAAAAGGCTATCATGTTTAATTGTGCTACTTTTGTGAAAGTAATATAATTAAGGGTAGCGGTTTTTTAACTGAAGGAGGTCCAGCAACTCATGGCTGAACAAAATAACCCACAAGTCAAAGATCGGGACATTGGCGTGGAAATGCGTGAATCCTTTATGGATTACGCAATGAGCATCATTGTTAGCCGGGCTTTGCCAGATGTGCGGGACGGACTCAAGCCGGTTCACCGACGCATTTTGTTTGCGATGTCGGAGCTTGGAATGTCTGCGGATAAGCCTCATAAGAAATCTGCAAGAATCGTCGGTGAGGTTATCGGTAAGTACCACCCTCACGGTGACTCAGCTGTCTATGAAACAATGGTACGGATGGCTCAGGATTTCTCGATGCGCTATATGCTTGTAGACGGTCACGGGAACTTTGGTTCGATTGATGGTGATATGGCCGCGGCGATGCGGTACACAGAAGCCCGTCTCTCCAAGATTGCAGGCGAAATGCTTCGTGATTTGAACAAAGAGACAGTTGACTTCGCACCCAACTATGATGGTGAAGAGAATGAGCCGGTTGTATTGCCAGCCCGTTATCCGAATCTGCTCGTAAATGGGGTATCTGGTATTGCTGTAGGTATGGCTACTAATATTCCACCGCATAACCTTGGTGAAGTTATCGATGGTGTGCAGGCGATGATTAAGAATCCTGATATCACGCCAATGGAATTGATGGAGTTTATCCAAGGTCCGGATTTCCCTACGGCTGGATATATTTTGGGTCGTGAGGGCATTCGTCAGGCTTATCGTACGGGGCGTGGTTCAGTAACCATGCGTGCGAAGGCAACGATCGAAGAGAACAACGGCAAGGCTCGCATCATTGTGCATGAGCTTCCATACCAGGTTAACAAAGCAAGATTGGTTGAAAAAATCGCAGAATTAGTACGTGAGAAACGGATCGAAGGTATAACGGATCTTCGAGATGAGTCTGACCGTAACGGTATGCGTGTAGTTGTTGAGATGAGACGCGATGTTAATCCAAATGTAGTATTAAACAATCTATATAAACATACTTCTATGCAATCCACATTTGGGATCAACATGCTTGCCATCGTAAATAACGAGCCGAAAATTCTTAATCTGCGTGATGTACTTTATCATTATTTGCAGCACCAGATTGAAGTTATTCGTCGTCGTACTATATTTGATCTTAAAAAAGCTGAAGCACGCGCTCATATCTTAGAAGGTCTGCGCATTGCGCTTGATCATCTGGATGAAGTGATTGCGTTAATCCGTGCTTCACGGACAACTGATATAGCCCGCGAAGGATTAATGAGCACCTTTAGCCTCAGTTTAGAGCAGGCTCAGGCTATCCTCGATATGCGGATGCAACGTCTGACCGGTCTGGAACGGGAAAAGATCGAGAATGAATATAACGAATTGATCGTTAAAATTGCAGAGTACCGTGAAATTCTGGCTAACGAGCATCTTGTACTGGAAATCATCAGCAACGAGTTGCAGGATATCCGCGATAGATATTCTGATGAACGCCGGACAGAGATTACGGTTGGTGAAGAAAGTATCCTGGATGAAGACCTTATTCCACGTGAAGAGGTTGTTATCACTATTACACATACAGGATATATCAAACGTCTACCTGTCAGCACCTACCGCAGTCAGAAGCGCGGAGGTCGCGGAGTCATGGGGATGGACACCAAGGACCAGGATTTCGTGGAGCATCTCTTCGTGAGTAACTCTCATAACTATCTGATGTTCTTTACCGATAAGGGTAAAGTTTACCGGATTAAAGCTTATGAGATCCCAGAATTGGGCCGTACAGCCCGGGGGACGCCAATCATCAACCTGATTCAAATCGAACAAGGTGAGAAGATTAGTGCGGTAATCCAAGTGGAAGATGGCGATAGCGACAAATATTTATTCTTTGCTACCCGCGAGGGTATCGTGAAGAAGACGCCTCTTGGGGATTATAACAACATCCGTAAAGGCGGTCTTATTGCTATTAATCTTCGTGAAGAAGATTCCCTAATCGAGGTTAAGCTGACTGATGGACAGCAAAATCTCATTATCGGTACAGCTCGCGGAATGTCGATCACGTTCTCAGAGAATGATGTGCGTTCTATGGGACGTAGCGCGACTGGCGTTAAGGGCATTACGCTTGACGGTAATGACCATGTCATTGGTATGGACTGTGTCGATAAGGAGCTTGAGGTTCTGATTGTTACTACCAAGGGCTATGGTAAACGCACACCAGCCGGTGATTATCGTTCCCAGACTCGTGGCGGTAAAGGGATCAAGACCATTAATCTCACCGATAAGAATGGTCCTGTAGTGGGTCTTAAGGTCGTTAAGAAGGATGAAGACTTAATGATTATTACGACTAGCGGTACCCTGATTCGTACCAGCATGGATGGAATTTCTACTATGGGCCGTTATGCTCAAGGGGTTAAGCTGATTAACATCCGTGAGGATGACGCAGTAGCTACCCTGTGTAGAGCTGACAAGAACGAAGAGGATGAATCTGAGGAAGTGGAAGGTCTGGAAGGCTTGGAAGGGCAAGAAGGCCTGGATGGGCAAGATACAGTCGAGGAATCTGGCGATATTGATCAGCCTGAGATCCTGACTGAGGACGAAGACACTGACTTAGAATAGGTTGAATTCAAAAAAGAGCAAGGGCTTCTATTACAGAAGTTCTTGCTCTTTTTGTTGCTTTTTGAATGACCGATGCTTCAAAAAATAAAATAAATATTTTGAAAGAATAGTTTTCACTGCACTAGTGTCTTCCATTTATCCGTACTATAATTAGCCAATAGAATCCTATAAAGTACTAATTTCTCAGAAATTATCTGTCTTATCAATGTGAGGTAATGCTGGGTGTACGGCTTATAGAAATTAAGGGGCTGAGTATATGCCAAATATATTGGTTGGAGAAGTTAAAGCAGGCTCAAAGATAATAAAGGATGTAATTACACCTTTAGGGGGGACTTTATTCACTAAGGGAAAAATATTGCTCCCTCGTGATCTAGATATTTTACAGGCTTTTTTGATTGGGCAAGTGGAAATCGAAGGTGACCAAGGTGAGGCCAGTTCGGATGGAGCCAAGACAACAGCTAAGCAAGCTTCCCCTAAAGCTGGAGCCATTATCAACGAATCGATGTTGGCCAAGACTAATTCTCCTCTACATGATGAATACGATAAAATGCTCACTCTTATTAAGAACAGCTATCGATCGGTAACGGCAGCTTCACTTCCTATTTTTGAGCTTCGCAGTCAGTTAGAGACACTAATAGGTTATTTGAAGGATTATCATGTCTTGAAGTTTACACCGCGCACTTTAAAGTATGAGGATTACAACTATCACAATGCTGTGTTGTCCGCGTTGACATCCTATAAAATTGCTCAGTGGTGTGGGTACCCACAAAAGGATTGGATGCAGATTGCTTTTGCAGGATTATTACATGATATCGGCAATGCAAAAGTAGACAGCTCACTTTTACAGAAACCGGAGTCACTTAACAATAGTGAAATAGAAGAGGTTCGCCGACACACTACATATGGTTATCAATTATTACGCAATGTTACAGCGATTAATGAAGGGGTAAGACTTGCCGCCTTGCAGCATCATGAGAAGATTGATGGCTCTGGTTACCCATTGAAGCTGGACGGCAGTCAGATTCATTTCTACGCTAAAGTAGTCGCAGTAGCAGATATATTCCATGCTATGACCTTAGAAAGAGCCTACAGAAGAGCACAGTCTCCTTATTTGGTACTAGAGCAGATTCTGACAGAAAGCTTCGGTAAGCTTGACCCAGTGATTGTGCAGACGTTTATACAGAAGAGTACTGATCTCTTTAATGGCACTAGAATCAAATTAAGTGATGGCCGTCATGGGGAGATTATCTTCACAGATCGCGCAAACCCTACACGTCCGATGGTTAAAATAGAGGAAACAATAGTTAACTTGATGTTGGAACGTGAATTGTATATTCAAGAGATCATTGCTTAGGGCGTAGGTACAAGGGAATAAGGCTGTGCTAGCCATTATATATCGCAGTATTGAGGCTTATGGCAGCACAGTCTCTCATTTATCTATTATATTTCAAAAAAAGACTTGCAATGCATCTCCATACATGATATATTCTAAGTCCGGCCAAGAAATACACATGCCGAGCTCGAAAAAGAAGTTAAAAAAGAGCTTGACATTAAATAGCCGAACATGATATAGTATAAGAGTTGCTGCTGAGACATTAAACGGCGCCAACGAGAACTTGATCTTTGAAAACTGAACAACGAGTGAGTAGGAAATCACGCAAGTGAAATCCAAATTAGAGAATTAATTTTCTCGTCAGATGTTTCAAAATGAGCATATCGCTCTTTTCAATACTAATTGGAGAGTTTGATCCTGGCTCAGGACGAACGCTGGCGGCGTGCCTAATACATGCAAGTCGAGCGGAGTCACTTTGAAAGCTTGCTTTCAAAGTGACTTAGCGGCGGACGGGTGAGTAACACGTAGGCAACCTGCCCTTCAGACTGGGATAACTACCGGAAACGGTAGCTAATACCGGATAATTTCTTTTTTCTCCTGAGAGAAGAATGAAAGACGGAGCAATCTGTCACTGAGGGATGGGCCTGCGGCGCATTAGCTAGTTGGTGGGGTAACGGCCCACCAAGGCGACGATGCGTAGCCGACCTGAGAGGGTGAACGGCCACACTGGGACTGAGACACGGCCCAGACTCCTACGGGAGGCAGCAGTAGGGAATCTTCCGCAATGGGCGAAAGCCTGACGGAGCAACGCCGCGTGAGTGATGAAGGTTTTCGGATCGTAAAGCTCTGTTGCCAGGGAAGAACGTCCGGTAGAGTAACTGCTATCGGAGTGACGGTACCTGAGAAGAAAGCCCCGGCTAACTACGTGCCAGCAGCCGCGGTAATACGTAGGGGGCAAGCGTTGTCCGGAATTATTGGGCGTAAAGCGCGCGCAGGCGGCTATTTAAGTCTGGTGTTTAAACCTTGGGCTCAACCTGAGGTCGCACTGGAAACTGGGTGGCTTGAGTACAGAAGAGGAAAGTGGAATTCCACGTGTAGCGGTGAAATGCGTAGATATGTGGAGGAACACCAGTGGCGAAGGCGACTTTCTGGGCTGTAACTGACGCTGAGGCGCGAAAGCGTGGGGAGCAAACAGGATTAGATACCCTGGTAGTCCACGCCGTAAACGATGAGTGCTAGGTGTTAGGGGTTTCGATACCCTTGGTGCCGAAGTTAACACAGTAAGCACTCCGCCTGGGGAGTACGGTCGCAAGACTGAAACTCAAAGGAATTGACGGGGACCCGCACAAGCAGTGGAGTATGTGGTTTAATTCGAAGCAACGCGAAGAACCTTACCAGGTCTTGACATCCCTCTGAATCTGCTAGAGATAGCAGCGGCCTTCGGGACAGAGGAGACAGGTGGTGCATGGTTGTCGTCAGCTCGTGTCGTGAGATGTTGGGTTAAGTCCCGCAACGAGCGCAACCCTTAACTTTAGTTGCCAGCAGGTAATGCTGGGCACTCTAGAGTGACTGCCGGTGACAAACCGGAGGAAGGTGGGGATGACGTCAAATCATCATGCCCCTTATGACCTGGGCTACACACGTACTACAATGGCCGGTACAACGGGAAGCGAAGCCGCGAGGTGGAGCCAATCCCATCAAAGCCGGTCTCAGTTCGGATTGCAGGCTGCAACTCGCCTGCATGAAGTCGGAATTGCTAGTAATCGCGGATCAGCATGCCGCGGTGAATACGTTCCCGGGTCTTGTACACACCGCCCGTCACACCACGAGAGTTTACAACACCCGAAGTCGGTGGGGTAACCCGCAAGGGAGCCAGCCGCCGAAGGTGGGGTAGATGATTGGGGTGAAGTCGTAACAAGGTAGCCGTATCGGAAGGTGCGGCTGGATCACCTCCTTTCTATGGAGAATCGTTCTCTGCAATGAGAACATTCAAATCGGAAGCTAAGCTTCCAAAACTCAGGTTTAGGCCTGTTACTCACTCGTTGCTCAGTTTTGAGAGTTTAAGCTCTCAAGTAAGACTTGATCCTTGAAAACTGGATACCGAAACGAATTTGCGTTTTAGAACATCTTTTAGCAACTTGTGTAAACAAGTAAATGTTATTAGTGAGATTTTTCTTCGGAAGAATCAAGGTTAAGCTAATAAGAGCACACGGAGGATGCCTAGGCGCCAGGAGCCGACGAAGGACGTGGCGAACAACGAAACTGCCTCGGGGAGCTGTAAGCAAGCTTTGATCCGGGGGTGTCCGAATGGGGAAACCCAGCTGTGGTAATTCGCAGTTACTCATTTCTGAATACATAGGAAATGTAGAGGCAGACCAGGGGAACTGAAACATCTAAGTACCCTGAGGAAGAGAAAACAATAGTGATTCCGTCAGTAGCGGCGAGCGAACGCGGAACAGCCTAAACCTAAGAGCTTGCTCTTAGGGGTTGTGGGACGTCTCACATGGAGTTACAAAGGAATATGGTAGGTGAAGAGGTCTGGAAAGGCCCGCGATAGAGGTAAAAGCCCTGTAACCTAAACTGTGTTCTCTCCGAGACGGATCCCGAGTAGTGCGGGGCACGTGAAACCCCGTATGAATCCAGCAGGACCATCTGCTAAGGCTAAATACTACCTGGCGACCGATAGTGAAACAGTACCGTGAGGGAAAGGTGAAAAGCACCCCGGAAGGGGAGTGAAATAGAACCTGAAACCGTGTGCTTACAAAAAGTCAGAGCCCTATTAATGGGTGATGGCGTGCCTTTTGTAGAATGAACCGGCGAGTTACGTTTAACATGCAAGGTTAAGCCGAGAAGGTGGAGCCGCAGCGAAAGCGAGTCTGAATAGGGCGAATTAGTATGTGGACGTAGACCCGAAACCGTGTGATCTACCCCTGTCCAGGGTGAAGGTGCGGTAACACGCACTGGAGGCCCGAACCCACGTACGTTGAAAAGTGCGGGGATGAGGTGGGGGTAGCGGAGAAATTCCAATCGAACTCGGAGATAGCTGGTTCTCCCCGAAATAGCTTTAGGGCTAGCCTCGGTATAAGAGTAGTGGAGGTAGAGCACTGATTGGGTGCGGGGTCCGCAAGGATTACCAAGCTCAGTCAAACTCCGAATGCCATATACTTATTGCCGGGAGTCAGACAGTGAGTGCTAAGATCCATTGTCAAAAGGGAAACAGCCCAGACCATCAGCTAAGGTCCCCAAGTGTGTGTTAAGTGGGAAAGGATGTGGAGTTGCACAGACAACCAGGATGTTGGCTTAGAAGCAGCCACCATTGAAAGAGTGCGTAATAGCTCACTGGTCGAGTGACTCTGCGCCGAAAATGTAACGGGGCTAAACACACCACCGAAGCTATGGCTAGATACGTATGTATCTGGGGTAGGGGAGCGTTGTGTAGGGGTTGAAGGTGTACTGAAAAGAGCGCTGGACACTACACAAGTGAGAATGCCGGTATGAGTAACGAAAAGATCAGTGAGAATCTGATCCGCCGAAAGCCCAAGGTTTCCTGAGGAAGGCTCGTCCGCTCAGGGTAAGTCGGGACCTAAGGCGAGGCCGAAAGGCGTAGTCGAAGGACAACAGTTTGAAATTACTGTACCACCGTAATCCGCTATGAGCGATGGGGTGACGCAGGAGGGTAGTGACGCGGACTGATGGATGTCCGTCTAAGCAGTGAGGCTGATGTGTAGGCAAATCCGCACATCGTTAAGGCTGGGCTGTGATGGGGAGCGAAAATTATAGTAGCGAAGGTCATGATCTCACACTGCCAAGAAAAGCCTCTAGCCAGGAGAAGGTGCCCGTACCGCAAACCGACACAGGTAGGCGAGAAGAGAATTCTAAGGCGCGCGGAAGAACTCTCGTTAAGGAACTCGGCAAAATGACCCCGTAACTTCGGGAGAAGGGGTGCCCCGGTAGTGTGAATAGCACGAGGGGGCCGCAGTGAAAAGGCCCAAGCGACTGTTTAGCAAAAACACAGGTCTGTGCGAAGCCGCAAGGCGAAGTATACGGGCTGACGCCTGCCCGGTGCTGGAAGGTTAAGGGGAGTGGTTAGGGGTAACCCGAAGCTATGAACCGAAGCCCCAGTAAACGGCGGCCGTAACTATAACGGTCCTAAGGTAGCGAAATTCCTTGTCAGGTAAATTCTGACCCGCACGAATGGCGTAACGACTTGGGCGCTGTCTCAACGAGAGATCCGGTGAAATTTTAATACCTGTGAAGATGCAGGTTACCCGCGACAAGACGGAAAGACCCCATGGAGCTTTACTGCAGCTTGATATTGAATTTGGGTACGATCTGTACAGAATAGGTGGGAGCCGTAGAAATCGGAGCGCAAGCTTCGGTGGAGGCGCCGTTGGGATACCACCCTGATCGTATCTAGGTTCTAACCTAGTACCCTTATCGGGTACGGGGACCGTGTCAGGCGGGCAGTTTGACTGGGGCGGTCGCCTCCTAAAGAGTAACGGAGGCGTTCCAAGGTTCCCTCAGAATGGTTGGAAATCATTCGCAGAGTGCAAAGGCATAAGGGAGCTTGACTGCGAGACCTACAAGTCGAGCAGGGACGAAAGTCGGACTTAGTGATCCGGTGGTACCGCATGGAAGGGCCATCGCTCAACGGATAAAAGCTACCCTGGGGATAACAGGCTTATCTCCCCCAAGAGTCCACATCGACGGGGAGGTTTGGCACCTCGATGTCGGCTCATCGCATCCTGGGGCTGAAGTAGGTCCCAAGGGTTGGGCTGTTCGCCCATTAAAGCGGTACGCGAGCTGGGTTCAGAACGTCGTGAGACAGTTCGGTCCCTATCTGTCGTGGGCGCAGGAAATTTGAGAGGAGCTGTCCTTAGTACGAGAGGACCGGGATGGACGTACCGCTGGTGCACCAGTTGTTCCGCCAGGAGCATGGCTGGGTAGCTACGTACGGACGGGATAAGCGCTGAAAGCATCTAAGCGTGAAGCCCCCTCAAGATGAGATTTCCCAATTAGTAAGACCCCTTGAAGACGACGAGGTAGATAGGTTGGAGGTGGAAGTGCAGTAATGCATGGAGCTGACCAATACTAATCGGTCGAGGGCTTATCCTATACTTAAAATGCAGATTTGTTTCGGATTCAGTTTTCAGGCATCAAGCCTGAAATACGCTTAGAAATTCATTGTCACTTCAGGTGATGAACCGAATTTCACGCGGCAGCGTCTGTTTCACAGACGCATGTTTGGTGGCGATAGCGGAGGGGTTCCACGCGTACCCATCCCGAACACGACCGTTAAGCCCTCCAGCGCCGATGGTACTTGGACCGAAGGGTCCTGGGAGAGTAGGACGTTGCCAAGCACGCAAGACCACTGTTGAGTAATCGACAGTGGTCTTTTTGTTATGTATATTTACTTAAGGATTGTTGCAAATTAAATTATGTTTGACAGACTAGAGTGTTTAACCCATAATACAATTCATACTAAACATATAAGAATTATAGGGGGAGCGAATTATGTCGTACTTTAGTGTATCTATTAAGAAACCAATTCTGTTGGGGGCAATAGCAGTTTTGCTATTGATGTTAATTGCAGGGTGCTCGGGGTCTAATAATAAGGCTGATTCAAATAAAGAGGCACAGGAAAGTGCGAGTCCGGCAACTCAAAGTCCTCAAACTGCAGAACCTGCAACGGGAGGGACTTTCGTCTATGGACGACCTGCTTCTGTAACTTCGCTGGATTTGCATAATCAGATTACGTCCAACAATGCTTTTGCAATCGACAAAGTCTTTGAATCATTAGTCGCTTTTGACAGCAAAGGTGAAATTGTAGATTGGCTTGCTAAGTCACATAATATCAGTGAAGATGGTCTGACGTATACATTCGAGCTTCGTGATGGGTTGAAGTTTTCCAATGGTACGGATGTGACCGCAGAAGATGCTGTATTCTCTCTTGAGCGGCACTTGAAGGTAGGCGGCCCGCTTGCAATATCCGCAAAGGTCGACACAATCAAAGCGCAAGATAACAAAACGCTTGTTATTACACTTAAAGAGCCTTATACACCATTTATCTCGGAGCTATCTAATTTCTCAAATGGTATCCTTCCTAACAATTTCGGGGGAGTATCCGAAGAGGAATTCTTCAAGAAACCAATCGGTACGGGACCTTTTGTTGTTGAAACATGGGACACTGCTGGTGATCTGACCTTCACTAAGAATACATTCTACTGGCAAGAAGGTAAACCCTATATTGATAAGCTCGTTTATAAGCTGATTGAAGATGACAGCCAAGCGATTAACCAGCTGAAGGCTGGAGAAGTTAATGCTATTGAATCTTTGGCTCTGCAAAATGCCAATGAGATTAAAGACGGGGCTGACACTAAAGTAGTTACTAACGGTAGTTGGGTGACAGAGCAATTGTTCTTTAATACGTTGGATGAACATTTTTCTGATGTGCATGTCCGTCGCGCTCTGGCGCTGGCGCTTGATCGTGAGGGCTTGACCAAGGCGCTAACCTTTGGTTATGCACAAACAGCAAACTCATTGCTGCCAACAACGATTCCTTATAACGCAAATGATACAATCAAAGCACTGAACTTTAATATCGAAGCAGCCAAGGAGGAGCTTGCAAAATCTTCCTTCCCTAATGGCTTCACTACCAAATTACTTGTAGCATCCGGTAATAGCACAAGAGCTCAAGAGGCACAAATTATTCAGGCAGCGGGCCAAACGATCGGGATTAAGATTGAGATTGAATCGATTGAACTTGCCACTTTCCGTGAACGTTTCTTCGCATATGATTTTGCGGCAATGCTGAACAGTGGCCAAGCGGATTCCCCTGAAGCGAACTCAATTATTGCTTTCCAGACCGATCCGGAAGGCTTCAGCAAATCATATTGGACGCATTATACAAATGATGAAGTAACGAAGCTTCTATATGAGGGACAAAAAACTGCGGATGGCGATGAACGTGCACAAATCTATACTAAGCTGCTGCAGACCCTTGCTGATGAAGTTCCTTATATTCCTCTTTACTATCCAGATGTTTTAAAAGGTATTCGTTCTTCAGTTGACGGTCTCGTTGTTCTACCGAACGGCAGTGCCCGTTTCGAAGATGTCCGCATCAGCCAATGATGAATCCTAAGCAGGTGTTAAATCAACCGAAAGGAAGCAAGGGTTCTTACAACTGGCTTGTGATATCTCTTATAAAAGCATTGGCAGTGATCTTCTGCGTAATGATAGCAGTCTTTTTCATCATACGAATCGTGCCGGGAGATCCAGCAAAAATGATTTTGGGAGAATACAGCACCCCTGAGGCGCTCAAGAGTATGCATCATACTCTTGGGCTGGACCTCCCTTTATGGGAGCAATTCATCCGATTTGTGAAGACGCTGTTTACTCAAGGAGATACTGGAAACTCCATTATTATGGGGACATCAACAAGAGAGTTGATTACACAACGGGCCCCTGTTACTTTGCTGCTCATCGTGATGGCTTGTGTGTTGGCGATTTTTGTATCCCTTCTGCTCGCTACGGTAGCCGCTACGCATAAGGATAAACTGCTGGACCATTTGATACGTATTTTTCCTACAATTACTCTAGGTATGCCAATCTTCTGGGTTGGCTTACTTTTAATTTTGCTCTTTAGTGTCCGGCTTGGCTGGTTCCCTGTTGGGGGAGTAAGTGAAGGGTGGGTCGGAACCTTGCATAGTCTTGCACTTCCAGCAGTCACTGTTGCTTTTTCACAGGTTCCTACGCTTGTTCGTTCATTAAGAGCGCAGATGCTTGAAGTGTTAGAATCGGATTTTGTAGTCACCCTTAAGGCTGCGGGCATACCAAACAGGGTTATTTTATTTAAACATGTGCTGCGCAACTCTGCTCTTCCTACGTTAATGCTGCTGGGTGTGAATATTTCTTATTTAATCGGAGGCACCTTGGTCGTTGAGCAGGTATTTGGAATTAAGGGAATTGGCAGCTTATTGTTCACCTCAATTTCGAAACGGGACTTTCCGGTTATTCAAGGAATAGCACTTTACTGTGCGCTATCTGTTGTGATCATCAGTCTCTTGATTGAAATCATTTCCTGGTGGCTTGATCCCAGAACGAAAGGAAAACAATGAAAACTATAAGACTAGACTCGCGATTGTATGAAGACGGTAAGATAACAAGCGGCTTAAAGCGAATATGGAATACCCCATCACTTCTAGTGGGAATTATTATGTTTGCAGCTCTTATTCTCTTGACTGTGTTTATACCTTATATAAGTCCTTATGACCCCTCTGAGCAAAATTTGAGTGCCTTTTTACAGCCTCCGTCAGCCGAACATTGGTTGGGAACTGATCAATTAGGGCGTGATCTGTTTACCAGACTGGTTTATGCAGCGAGGACTGATTTGAAAATCATGGTCTTGGCAGAAATCATTCCCTTTTGCACAGGTGTATTTCTAGGAATGCTGGCAGGATATTACGGCAAATGGATCGATACAGTTATTACGCTGTTGTCAGATACATTCATCGCCTTTCCTTTTTATCTGATCGTTATTATCGTGGCTTTTGCAAGTGGAGCAGGAGAACGAGGCATTTATATTACTTTTATCTTTGTAGGATGGATTGTCTTTGCCCGTGTCGTCAGAGGTCTTAGTGCTTCTTTTCGTAATCAGGAATGGGTGGCGTCCGCTCAAACCTTAGGGCTACCAGGAGTGAAAATTATTTTGCGTCATCTCCTGCCGAATGTACTTCCGCAAGCCGTGGTCGTCCTTATGACAGATATGATTGGATTGCTTGTTGCCATTGTTACACTCGGGTATCTTGGTATCGGCATTACACCGCCAACTCCTGACTGGGGGACAATGATTTCAGATGGACAGCCCTTCATCACTACAGCTTGGTGGCTCTCGGCCGTTCCGGGATTTGCAGTGGTGTATACGGGGATAGCTTTGTCGCTCCTAGGTGATGGTTTGGCAGACATATGGAGGAAAAAATAATGTCTATACAACCCATTTTAGAAATAGAGGCGCTATCGCTGGCAGCTAAGTCAAATGAGAGATTGGTCAATAATGTTAGTTTTTCGCTGGGTAGAGGGGAGAGTCTGGGATTAGTAGGTGAATCGGGATCAGGAAAATCGCTTACGCTGCGTGCAATTTTAGGCTTGCTTCCAAATGGTGTTGAACAGACTGGTGGCACCATTAAAAGTGACGTAAGCAGTGCGATGGTATTTCAAGATCCAAGAGGTGCGCTTGATCCGCTCTGTACGGTTGTCAAACAACTGGCTGAAGTTGTGTATTACAGACAGAAAGTAAGCCGTAAGACTTCGCGGGTAATTGCACTGGAACTGCTCGAAAGGCTTGGTCTCCCCGATTCATTGAAGAAAAAGGACCGGTATCCGAGTCAGCTGTCAGGCGGTCAGTGTCAACGGGTAGTCATCGCTCTGGCACTGGCGTGCAAGCCAGGCATACTTCTCTGTGATGAGCCGACAACGGCACTGGACGTCACGGTTCAACGGCAAATTATTGAGACGATCACGAGCCTCCAGCATGAGCTCAGTTTTGCCATGGTATTTGTTACGCATAACCTAGCGATTGCAGCAAACTTGTGTTCACGGCTATGTGTAATGAAACAGGGACAGATTGTTGAGCAGGGCAATACCCTTGATATTTTGCGAAATCCGAAAGACCCTTACACACAGATGCTGATTGATTCGGTGCTTCCTTTGCCAGAGCTTGAAGGGAGTAGAGACTCATGGAATTAGCCTTACAAATAAAAGATTTAACTGTTCATTATGGCGGCTTTACTGCACTGGATCATATCAATCTGAATCTTGAGCAGCACACCACCCTTGGGCTTGTTGGAGAATCCGGATCAGGGAAATCTACGCTGGCGCGAGTAATTGCTGGACTGATTGCCCCAAATGAGGGACAGATTCTGTTGGGAACCCAAGAATTAAAAAAGAAAAGAAGCCGTGAGCAGCACAAAACAATCCAGATGATTTTCCAAAATCCAGATGCTTCGCTAAATCCTAAACATTCGATTAGGCAAATTCTTTCCGAGCCCTTATTGTTTCATAAAATAGTGGGGCGTACAGATGTTGAACAAAGATGCAAAGAGCTTTTGAATCAAGTTCATTTAGAACAAAAGGCGTTAGACAAATTCCCGCATGAATTTTCCGGCGGCCAGCGTCAACGGATAGCGATCGCTCGTGCATTAAGTGTTGAGCCAAACATCCTGATCGCGGATGAACCTACAAGTGCGTTGGATGTATCTGTGCAGCTTAGTGTGCTCGAACTGTTCAATACGCTGAAGGCTGAGCTTAATCTCACCATGCTTTTTATTTCTCATGATCTAGGAGTAATCAATGCAATTAGCGATACGGTAGCAGTTATGCGGCAAGGAAGGCTCGTGGAGCAGAGTCCGCGGGACCAATTCTTCATCCGTCCTAAACATGAATACAGTTATGAGCTGTTGTCGGCGGTTCCGAAAATGCCAAAATAAAGTACATCAGGAGGTTTTTTTATGAACCGAGAACATAAAGGATACGTGCCACTTTCACTGGCTGAGTACAATAAGCTAACACATTTAATTTCCAAAGTCTTGTTTACTGAGCACCCTCCAGTTATTATTCCGGCTGAGGCAATCCTTGGAATCGAGGCGGTAGCCGCCGGAATAGCTGCACCCGGTCGAACCATTGTAAATATAGTAACAGGTCCTTATGGAAGTTTATTTGGAAAATGGCTTGAGCGGGGTGGAGCAACGGTTGTTGAAGTAAAGGTTCCTTTTGATGAAGTGGTCACTAGCGACCAAGTTGCTTCTGCGATTAAGGAGTTTAGACCTTGTGCCCTTTCTTTTGTTCAAGCTGAAGTGGTTACTGGAGGCTCTAATCCTGCTAAAGAAATATTTGAAATTGCAAAAGAATTCAATCTAATTACTGTGTCGGACTCCGTATCTGCGGTTGGGGGAGAGGCCCTGCTGGTGGATGAATGGTCCGTTGATTTTGCAGTTATAGGTGCGCAAAAAGCCTTAGCTGGACCCAACGGTGTTAGTGCCGTAAGTATTTCTCCACGTGGCTGGGAATTTCTTGAGTCGAATGAAAATGCTCCACGCAATTCTATTTTATCCTTGCTGGATCTGAAACCATCACTGGGAGACGCCGCGCCATCGCGGGTTGCCCCAAACATTCCTACGCTGGAGGCTAGAGCCTTGACTCAAGCTTTGACACGAATTGAAGAAGAAGGATTGGATCAAGTAATCAAACGCCATGAGCGAGCCGCAGCAGCTGCTGTAGCTGGTATTAAATCCTTGGGGCTTGAGCCTTGGCAAAAGGACAGCAGACATTATTCTACGCTGACTACAACGGTGCGGATTTCTGGAAAGCAAGAGTTGCGGATTGAGCAGCCTATAGGCATTGTGGCTCCCGGAGACGGAGAATTATTTGGCCATCTTCTACGGATCAACCATTTTGGAACGAATGCTGAGCGGCAAAGTGTGGAGAAGGCTATATCCACGCTTGCCGAACTGTTGAAACAAGACCCTGTTCAGGCATTAGCAGCTGTTCGGCTGGCATGGGGGGAATGAAGATGATTCATAAGCATCCAGAGCTGCAAACGTTCAATGACATTTTTATAGCAGGTATCGAAGGCAGACGTTTTGATGTCGTGATAAAGGATGGGCGTTTTTCATCCATTACTGAAGCGGATCCGCATCAAGTAGAGTCAAATCTTGCAGGAACAGATCTGTGGCTAAGTCCGGGTATTATTGATCTTCATACGCATTTAGCTTGGACAGATTTTGACCACTCTGATCAATTGAAGCGCGATGCCAACAAGATCGAAATTATGCAGGCACAAGCTTTTGAAGCTACTCTTAGAACGGGTGTAACGACTGCCCGTGATGCAGGTGGGATTCTGCCGAGCACAGTGCAGCATCTTGTTCAGCAATATCAGCATCCATTAAGAGTGCAGACCAGTAGCGATATGATTGGAGCAGCAGATGCCCGTGGTCTCAAGCATTTAGAACAACGCATGGCGGAAATCTTTGCTACAGGAGCGGGTTGGATAAAAATCATGGCCACAGGCGGGCTTGGAGCACCTACCGAGAAAGTCGTTGACCCGATCTTTTCCGAAGAAGAGTTCTCGTTCATTGTTCGTAATGCACATGCCCATGATAAGAAGGTACTGGTTCATACCTGGGGCGGAGTGACGATAGACTGGTCCATCCAGGCCGGCGTGGAATCAATAGAGCATGGGATGTTTCTAACTGAGGATCAGGCAGGAAGACTTGCTAACTCGAGGGTAGCGTTTGTACCCACCACATCAATTTATCGTATTGCTGCAGACCCAAAAGGCGTTCTAGCGTTGAACCCGATCATTTGCGACCGAGCTGCCCGCGCTGCCGAATGTCATTCCAAGGCCATTCATTATGCAAAAAGAGAAGGCGTTCGTATTGGATTCGGTACAGATTATGCCACACCTGCACTACATGGCTATAACCTTCAAGAACTGGATACATTGATTGATTATGGCTTAACTCGGAGAGAAGCGTGGCAGGCTGCGACTAAAAGTGCTGCTGATATTCTGGGGAGCGGTAACGAGCTGGGACAAATTGCAGAAGGTTTTATTGCAGATGCTGTTGTTTTCAAAGTGGATCCATATGAAGCGCACAATGCGGAGGCACTTCGAAGCAATATCATTGCCGTAATTACTGGAGCGAAGGAAGCGGAATTAATTTAGAATCGTCTAAGCTTCTTCTAAAAAACAACTGTTATCTTCTGCAGTTGTTTTTTTACTTTCTAGATAATTAGATGATAAGGGGAGGTAGTTATTATAATACGATAATACATAGATGATGTTTTATGCTTTTGATTTTATATAAAAAAACTCTTGCAATGCATCTCCATACATGATATATTCTAAGTCCGGCCAAGAAGTACACATGCCGAGCTCGAAAAAGAAGTTAAAAAAAGAGCTTGACATTAAATAGCCGAACATGATATAGTATAAGAGTTGCTGCTGAGACATTAAACGGCGCCAACGAGAACTTGATCTTTGAAAACTGAACAACGAGTGAGTAGGAAATCACGCAAGTGAAATCCAAATTAGAGAATTAATTTTCTCGTCAGATGTTTCAAAATGAGCATATCGCTCTTTTCAATACTAATTGGAGAGTTTGATCCTGGCTCAGGACGAACGCTGGCGGCGTGCCTAATACATGCAAGTCGAGCGGAGTTGTTTTGAAAGCTTGCTTTCAAAACAACTTAGCGGCGGACGGGTGAGTAACACGTAGGCAACCTGCCCTTCAGACTGGGATAACTACCGGAAACGGTAGCTAATACCGGATAATTTCTTTTTTCTCCTGAGAGAAGAATGAAAGACGGAGCAATCTGTCACTGAGGGATGGGCCTGCGGCGCATTAGCTAGTTGGTGGGGTAACGGCCCACCAAGGCGACGATGCGTAGCCGACCTGAGAGGGTGAACGGCCACACTGGGACTGAGACACGGCCCAGACTCCTACGGGAGGCAGCAGTAGGGAATCTTCCGCAATGGGCGAAAGCCTGACGGAGCAACGCCGCGTGAGTGATGAAGGTTTTCGGATCGTAAAGCTCTGTTGCCAGGGAAGAACGTCCGGTAGAGTAACTGCTACCGGAGTGACGGTACCTGAGAAGAAAGCCCCGGCTAACTACGTGCCAGCAGCCGCGGTAATACGTAGGGGGCAAGCGTTGTCCGGAATTATTGGGCGTAAAGCGCGCGCAGGCGGCTATTTAAGTCTGGTGTTTAAACCTTGGGCTCAACCTGAGGTCGCACTGGAAACTGGGTGGCTTGAGTACAGAAGAGGAAAGTGGAATTCCACGTGTAGCGGTGAAATGCGTAGATATGTGGAGGAACACCAGTGGCGAAGGCGACTTTCTGGGCTGTAACTGACGCTGAGGCGCGAAAGCGTGGGGAGCAAACAGGATTAGATACCCTGGTAGTCCACGCCGTAAACGATGAGTGCTAGGTGTTAGGGGTTTCGATACCCTTGGTGCCGAAGTTAACACAGTAAGCACTCCGCCTGGGGAGTACGGTCGCAAGACTGAAACTCAAAGGAATTGACGGGGACCCGCACAAGCAGTGGAGTATGTGGTTTAATTCGAAGCAACGCGAAGAACCTTACCAGGTCTTGACATCCCTCTGAATCTGCTAGAGATAGCAGCGGCCTTCGGGACAGAGGAGACAGGTGGTGCATGGTTGTCGTCAGCTCGTGTCGTGAGATGTTGGGTTAAGTCCCGCAACGAGCGCAACCCTTAACTTTAGTTGCCAGCAGGTAATGCTGGGCACTCTAGAGTGACTGCCGGTGACAAACCGGAGGAAGGTGGGGATGACGTCAAATCATCATGCCCCTTATGACCTGGGCTACACACGTACTACAATGGCCGGTACAACGGGAAGCGAAGCCGCGAGGTGGAGCCAATCCCATCAAAGCCGGTCTCAGTTCGGATTGCAGGCTGCAACTCGCCTGCATGAAGTCGGAATTGCTAGTAATCGCGGATCAGCATGCCGCGGTGAATACGTTCCCGGGTCTTGTACACACCGCCCGTCACACCACGAGAGTTTACAACACCCGAAGTCGGTGGGGTAACCCGCAAGGGAGCCAGCCGCCGAAGGTGGGGTAGATGATTGGGGTGAAGTCGTAACAAGGTAGCCGTATCGGAAGGTGCGGCTGGATCACCTCCTTTCTATGGAGAATCGTTCTCTGCAATGAGGACATTCAAATCGGAAGTTTAACTTCCAAAACTCAGGTTTAGGCCTGTTACTCACTCGTTGCTCAGTTTTGAGAGTTTAAGCTCTCAAGTAAGACTTGATCCTTGAAAACTGGATACCGAAACGAATTTGCGTTTTAGAACATCTTTTAGCAACTTGTGTAAACAAGTAAATGTTATTAGTGAGATTTTTCTTCGGAAGAATCAAGGTTAAGCTAATAAGAGCACATGGAGGATGCCTAGGCGCCAGGAGCCGACGAAGGACGTGGCGAACAACGAAACTGCCTCGGGGAGCTGTAAGCAAGCTTTGATCCGGGGGTGTCCGAATGGGGAAACCCAGCTGTGGTAATTCGCAGTTACTCATTTCTGAATACATAGGAAATGTAGAGGCAGACCAGGGGAACTGAAACATCTAAGTACCCTGAGGAAGAGAAAACAATAGTGATTCCGTCAGTAGCGGCGAGCGAACGCGGAACAGCCTAAACCTAAGAGCTTGCTCTTAGGGGTTGTGGGACGTCTCACATGGAGTTACAAAGGAATATGGTAGGTGAAGAGGTCTGGAAAGGCCCGCGATAGAGGTAAAAGCCCTGTAACCTAAACTGTGTTCTCTCCGAGACGGATCCCGAGTAGTGCGGGGCACGTGAAACCCCGTATGAATCCAGCAGGACCATCTGCTAAGGCTAAATACTACCTGGCGACCGATAGTGAAACAGTACCGTGAGGGAAAGGTGAAAAGCACCCCGGAAGGGGAGTGAAATAGAACCTGAAACCGTGTGCTTACAAAAAGTCAGAGCCCTATTAATGGGTGATGGCGTGCCTTTTGTAGAATGAACCGGCGAGTTACGTTTAACATGCAAGGTTAAGCCGAGAAGGTGGAGCCGCAGCGAAAGCGAGTCTGAATAGGGCGACTTAGTATGTGGACGTAGACCCGAAACCGTGTGATCTACCCCTGTCCAGGGTGAAGGTGCGGTAACACGCACTGGAGGCCCGAACCCACGTACGTTGAAAAGTGCGGGGATGAGGTGGGGGTAGCGGAGAAATTCCAATCGAACTCGGAGATAGCTGGTTCTCCCCGAAATAGCTTTAGGGCTAGCCTCGGTATAAGAGTAGTGGAGGTAGAGCACTGATTGGGTGCGGGGTCCGCAAGGATTACCAAGCTCAGTCAAACTCCGAATGCCATATACTTATTGCCGGGAGTCAGACAGTGAGTGCTAAGATCCATTGTCAAAAGGGAAACAGCCCAGACCATCAGCTAAGGTCCCCAAGTGTGTGTTAAGTGGGAAAGGATGTGGAGTTGCACAGACAACCAGGATGTTGGCTTAGAAGCAGCCACCATTGAAAGAGTGCGTAATAGCTCACTGGTCGAGTGACTCTGCGCCGAAAATGTAACGGGGCTAAACACACCACCGAAGCTATGGCTAGATGCTTTGCATCTGGGGTAGGGGAGCGTTGTGTAGGGGTTGAAGGTGTACTGAAAAGAGCGCTGGACACTACACAAGTGAGAATGCCGGTATGAGTAACGAAAAGATCAGTGAGAATCTGATCCGCCGAAAGCCCAAGGTTTCCTGAGGAAGGCTCGTCCGCTCAGGGTAAGTCGGGACCTAAGGCGAGGCCGAAAGGCGTAGTCGAAGGACAACAGTTTGAAATTACTGTACCACCGTAATCCGCTATGAGCGATGGGGTGACGCAGGAGGGTAGTGACGCGGACTGATGGATGTCCGTCTAAGCAGTGAGGCTGATGTGTAGGCAAATCCGCACATCATTAAGGCTGGGCTGTGATGGGGAGCGAAAATTGTAGTAGCGAAGGTCATGATCTCACACTGCCAAGAAAAGCCTCTAGCCAGGAGAAGGTGCCCGTACCGCAAACCGACACAGGTAGGCGAGAAGAGAATTCTAAGGCGCGCGGAAGAACTCTCGTTAAGGAACTCGGCAAAATGACCCCGTAACTTCGGGAGAAGGGGTGCCCCGGTAGTGTGAATAGCACGAGGGGGCCGCAGTGAAAAGGCCCAAGCGACTGTTTAGCAAAAACACAGGTCTGTGCGAAGCCGCAAGGCGAAGTATACGGGCTGACGCCTGCCCGGTGCTGGAAGGTTAAGGGGAGTGGTTAGGGGTAACCCGAAGCTATGAACCGAAGCCCCAGTAAACGGCGGCCGTAACTATAACGGTCCTAAGGTAGCGAAATTCCTTGTCAGGTAAATTCTGACCCGCACGAATGGCGTAACGACTTGGGCGCTGTCTCAACGAGAGATCCGGTGAAATTTTAATACCTGTGAAGATGCAGGTTACCCGCGACAAGACGGAAAGACCCCATGGAGCTTTACTGCAGCTTGATATTGAATTTGGGTACGATCTGTACAGGATAGGTGGGAGCCGTAGAAATCGGAGCGCAAGCTTCGGTGGAGGCGCCGTTGGGATACCACCCTGATCGTATCTAGGTTCTAACCTAGTGCCCTTATCGGGTACGGGGACCGTGTCAGGCGGGCAGTTTGACTGGGGCGGTCGCCTCCTAAAGAGTAACGGAGGCGTTCCAAGGTTCCCTCAGAATGGTTGGAAATCATTCGCAGAGTGCAAAGGCATAAGGGAGCTTGACTGCGAGACCTACAAGTCGAGCAGGGACGAAAGTCGGACTTAGTGATCCGGTGGTACCGCATGGAAGGGCCATCGCTCAACGGATAAAAGCTACCCTGGGGATAACAGGCTTATCTCCCCCAAGAGTCCACATCGACGGGGAGGTTTGGCACCTCGATGTCGGCTCATCGCATCCTGGGGCTGAAGTAGGTCCCAAGGGTTGGGCTGTTCGCCCATTAAAGCGGTACGCGAGCTGGGTTCAGAACGTCGTGAGACAGTTCGGTCCCTATCTGTCGTGGGCGCAGGAAATTTGAGAGGAGCTGTCCTTAGTACGAGAGGACCGGGATGGACGTACCGCTGGTGCACCAGTTGTTCCGCCAGGAGCATGGCTGGGTAGCTACGTACGGACGGGATAAGCGCTGAAAGCATCTAAGCGTGAAGCCCCCTCAAGATGAGATTTCCCAATTAGTAAGACCCCTTGAAGACGACGAGGTAGATAGGTTGGAGGTGGAAGTGCAGTAATGCATGGAGCTGACCAATACTAATCGGTCGAGGGCTTATCCTATACTTAAAATGCAGATTCGTTTCGGATTCAGTTTTCAGGCATCAAGCCTGAAATACGCTTAGAAATTCATTGTCACTTCAGGTGATGAACCGAATTTCACGCGGCAGCATCTGTTTCACAGACGCATGTTTGGTGGCGATAGCGGAGGGGTTCCACGCGTACCCATCCCGAACACGACCGTTAAGCCCTCCAGCGCCGATGGTACTTGGACCGAAGGGTCCTGGGAGAGTAGGACGTTGCCAAGCACATTAAGCCATTGTTGATTTATCAGCAGTGGCTTTTTTGTTTTTTTTGGACAAGAGTGTTGTTTGAAGGGGAGTACAACATCTGAAGGGGCTGTAATTGAGTGACATTTTTGTTACCGACGCTGAGGTCGATACAAGTATAATAGATAAGTGCAAATAATAAGCAACATCTCTAATACGAAGGAACTACTCATAAATTCTAACTTTGAATTTTCTTGTGTCTTTAGATGCATTGTGGAGGTAAGGAGGATTTAAGGCATGAAACAAACAAGAATTATTAAGATATTAATTTTTTCGTGTATAGTAGCTTTAATACTGGCAGGCTGCGGTACGAAAGCGCCCAGCTGGGATGCTTTTGAGGGTGCGCTAAACGAGAAAAATTTCCCTGTGCCCCAAGAGGCGTACTCACCAGACCAGACTACCACAAATGTTGCTATGGATTATGTGCGTTATTCTTTACCTGGATTAAAGGAGAAGAACGGCATCCCAGAGGAGTATATGGATACTATTAAGGCCTGGGGATGGGTTGAACAGGAAGAGGAGAATACCGATTCATCTGGTGTTTTTCAGAAGGATGGAGTAACGGTTCATTTAACAGTGCATGATGATTATTTTATAGTTATGATTCCTAAAGAAAAGAAGGCCTTAATTAAAGGTCTTAAGACAAAATAAATAATCGCCGTCCTTTATGGATGGCGATTATTTATTTATATGCGAACACAGGTTAACCGTACTCTATTGAGAGTAATAGGAGGCATCGGTTGGATTAAACTTCAGCATGCCTTCCTTGTTGCGTTGATTTATTTTGAACAGTGTATAGAGACGGGGCAATAAAAGCCACAAGTGGCAAATAATCAGGGATACTGTAAATGCCGGTGGTGACCAAAAAATAAAGAGAGCTGCGATACAAAGACCAATATAAAAATTATGTAACTGTACTTTACGGAAAATGCGGTAACTAATGTGTTGATCTGGCATGAAGCCAAGCCACGGGATTTTAAATGAGATGGACCATCTTTTTGAAATAGGATGCCCGGAGATTAGAAGTACTGAGCGTGAAATAACATATTGAACCCAGAACATAACCGGAGCAGCTATAATTAAGTAGAGAATACTCCACCAAGAAAGAAAGACTGTCTCGAGCACAAGGACCAAAAGAGGGAGCAAAATATAAACACGCAGCAGAGGTGCCGTTAGATTAATTTTTTTGATTAATTTATATTGATAGAATGTAGCAGCGCCTTTGGTGTTGGGTTCCATATAAAATAGACTAACCTCCTCACAGATTCATATGTTCTTAATATCGGCGAATGAAAGCATTTTATTAAACTATGGGCGAATATTCACCGATATAGGGGCAGCGGAATATATATAATACACGAAACGAAGGATATGAAAAAACTATGAAAAGGTTTAAAATGATAGAAGGTGTATCATACTGTTCTTAAAAGAGTCAAGGTGGGATGGTTATGGAACAGCAAACCGGGCAAGCTTGTATCATTTGTGGGCAGGAAAAAGAAGAAGGTATTGTGATTGTCTCGCATTTTATTTGTGAGGATTGTGAGGCAGAAATGATCCGTACCGAGGCAGAAGATGCTAAGTACCGTTTTTTTATTGGCCAGATGAAGAAGATCGGATTGCAAAAGAACGCTTAAGTAGAGTAACTCTGTTAATTGATGCGGATAAGAGAGCAGTCTGGATGAAAGATATAAGGGCTGCATTAGAGATATTCATATACGGCTTCCTCGTTGTTTAAGCGGGGGGAGCCGTTTTGCTGTTCAGTCAGATGCTTTTATGAGGAAACATAGGAGTTTCTGAATATTTACGTTAAAATAGAAGGAACCCTATGGGAAGGAATTTAATATGAATAAATTACAACGATGTAGGGCACCTGTATACGAAATGCTGGAGCAATATAGAATTGTGGGTAATATATCTTATCATGTGCCGGGACATAAAAATGGAGCGGCATATGACGGCGTAGAAGGCGCTGGGTTTCTAGATGAGGTCATGAAGTACGATGTTACGGAGATTACCGGTACGGATGATCTTCATCATCCTGAGGGAGTCATTAAGGAAGCACAGGAGTTGGCTGCGGATTGCTTTGGAGCAGAGGAGAGTTTTTTTCTAGTTGGCGGAAGTACGGCGGGTAACCTGGCGCTGATTCTAACGGCTTGCCCCGAGCCAGGAATGATTCTGATTCTTCAACGAAATGTGCATAAATCAGTGATTCATGGTCTTATGTTAGCTGGAGTGAGGGCTGTTTTCGTCGAGCCGCTAATTGATCCACTCAGCGGCTTGGCAGTAGCGCCGGCGGCAGAAGCTGTTGAGGCTGCACTTGCAGCCTATCCTGAAGCCGCCGCTGTATTTGTCACCATGCCCAATTACTACGGCATGGGCAGTGACCTTGCGCCCCTCGCACGTATTTGCCACGACAGCGGAGTACCGCTGCTTGTCGATGAAGCGCATGGGGCGCATTACGGGCAGCACCCGGCACTGCCTGCCGGGGCGCTTGCTTGTGGCGCGGACGGCGTAGTGCAGTCCACGCACAAGATGCTCACTGCGATGACCATGGGCGCTATGCTGCATGTTCAAGGGCAGCGGCTCGACCGCGCCCTGCTCTCGCAGCGGCTCGCCATGGTGCAGAGCTCCAGCCCATCATATCCTATGATGGCGTCGCTTGATCTTGCCCGGCGGCTGCTGCACAGCCGGGGCAGCGAGGCTTTCACGGCGGGGCTGGCCGCCGTGGATGTCCTGCGGCGCGGCCTTGCCGAGCTGCCGCGCTATGGATTGGTGCAGCCGGCAGAGCCGCTGCACGACGGCACGCCGCTGCACGACGGCACGCCGCTGCACGACGGCACGCCGCTGCACGACGGCACGCCGCTGCACGACGGCACGCCGCTGCACGACGGCACGCCGCTGCACGACGGCACGCCGCTGCACGACGGCACGCCGCTGCACGACGGCACGCCGCTGCACGACGGCACGCCGCTGCATAAGGCGGCGTACGAGACGCAGGACCCCTTCAAAGTCGTCATTTATGACGCCACCGGGGTCCTAGGCGGTTTCGAGCTGCAGCGCAGGCTCGAGGCTAAGGGCTGTGTGCCGGAGATGAGTGACGACCGGCACGTAGTGCTGCTGTTCAGCCTCGGTTCGAAGGCTGAAGATGCAGCAAGGTTATTGCAGGCGCTGCGGGAAATAGATTCGGAGGTTACATCCGAATCACCGCACACCGCTGGCATTTCAGAATCTCAAAATATTTCCACGTGGAACAATTTGAATGTTTTACAAATCTCAGCACCTGTTCCCTTCTCTTTGAAGCCGGTGTCAGCCAATGAGGTAGAAAGTATTAATCTTGAACACAGCGTGGGGAGAGTAGCTGCAGAAATGGTAATTCCCTATCCACCAGGCATTCCATTATTATATCCGGGTGAGGTCATCACAGATCAGATACAGCAAAGACTGACTGGTTTAGCTTATGGAGGCGCGAAGTTCCAGGCTTGTGCTGATCCGGTCTTACAGCGTATTAAGGTATACAACATTCAGAAGGGCGGAGAAGTATAAGTGGGCAAAGAAGGTTTCTTTATAACATTAGAAGGGGGCGAAGGCTCCGGAAAAACAACGGTTCTGGGCAGAGTAGCAGCATATTTGCAGAATCGGTCCATGCCCTATCGAATTACACGTGAACCTGGAGGCATAGAAATCGCCGAAAAAATTCGCTCTATTATTCTGGATCCTGCCCATACTGCAATGGATGCACGTACAGAGGCATTGCTGTACGCTGCATCAAGAAGCCAACATCTCGCTGAAGTAGTAGAGCCGGCTCTTAGAGAAGGGCTTACAGTCCTCTGTGACCGCTTTGTAGACAGCAGTCTCGTTTATCAAGGACATGCAAGAGGATTAGGTATGGAAGAGGTGTGGAGTATTAACCGTTTTGCTATTGGAAATCGCATGCCCGATCTAACCTTTTATCTGGATGTAGACCCTGAGATTGGATTATCACGGATTGCGGCCAATCAAGATCGCGAAGTCAATCGTCTGGATATGGAGAGTCTTGCCTTTCATCAGAAGGTTCGTGAAGGTTATCATTTATTAATTAAGGCGAATCCGGAGAGAATAGTAGTTCTTGATGCAAACCGCCCTATTCATCTGGTAGAACAAGATATCGTGAGAACTCTTGAAGAGAGAGTATTAAAGGGTTTTTAGGGTGTTTTGTCTAATATAATAAGAGAAGTGGCATATAACTAAGCGTTTGCTTATGAAGTGAGGTTACTACTAAGAACACATTAAGTAGTAATACTCCATAAAACTTTTTTGGGAGGGAATGCGAAGATGAAGTTGATCATTGCAATTATCCAGGATAAAGACAGTAACCGGTTATCCAGTGAGCTAGTAAAAGCCAATTTCCGTGCTACCAAACTCGCAAGTACAGGTGGATTTCTGCGGGCGGGAAATACGACATTTATGATTGGGGTAGAGGACAGTCAGATCGAAGCTGTGTTGAATGTTATCCGTAACAGCTGTAAAGTGCGTGAACAACTAGTCACTCCAGTAACTCCGATGAGTGGCACGACCGATTCCTATTTACCGCTCCCTGTTGAAGTACAGGTCGGTGGCGCTACTGTATTCGTGCTTCCTGTAGATCGTTTCGAACATTATTAAGTATAATATAAATGAGCAAGTCATTTACAAAAAAGGGGCGGTAGATAACCTTTGAAGATCAATCCGGGATATAGGCCCTTAAAGAGTGAGCTTCCAAATGCAGAAGGGGCTAATAAGCCTGTTCAGCAGAAATCGTTCTCTGACGTTTTTCAGCAGCAAGGTGAACAGAAAACCAAAGATGAACTAAACCGCCAGATCAAAGAAATACAGTCACAAGGCGACCGTTTATCTAAGTCTATGACCATTCGTGAACTCACCATTTACCGGATGATGATCAAAAGGTTTCTGGAAGAAACCGCTCGTAGAGGCGTTATACTGAAAGAGACACGTGGATGGGATAGACGTGGGCGGGGTAAGCGTTACAAGCTGCTTGAGGAAATTGATGCGGCTTTGCTATCTATGGCAGACGATCTGCTGAATAGTGAGCAGGGCCGAATAGATCTGTTGGGACGTGTTGGAGAAATTCGTGGGTTGTTAATCAACCTTTCTTTTTAAAGTTTTGGGAGGAAATTATGCCTTTTCATGATATAGTAGGCCAGGAGCATGCTAAACGGCTACTCCAAAATGCCTTGCGCAAGGATGCTGTGAGCCATGCTTATTTATTTACAGGACCAGCAGGCAGTGGACAAATGAAGACGGCGCTGATGTTTGCCCAAGCAATTTTTTGCACGGAAAGCAAGGATGACGCCTGTGGCGAATGTCTAGAGTGCCGAAAGGTTGAGCATGGAAACCATCCTGATTTGTCATTGCTGCAGCCCGACGGTGCAAGCATAAAAATAGACCAGATCCGTGAGCTGCAGCGTGTCTTTTCCTATCGATCTGAGGGTGTGAATCCAAAGGTTTATATTATAGATGGGGCAGACAAAATGACGGTACAAGCTGCCAATAGTTTGTTGAAGTTTCTGGAAGAACCGCCAGCTCCGGCAGTGGGAATCCTAATATCTGATAATAGTCGTTCTTTATTGCCGACGATTCAGTCACGGACTCAGCGGATCCCATTTAGTCCGTTAAATCCGGATATTATGCTTCAAGCGCTAGCAAGTGAGGGTGTGCCGATCCCCTTAGCTCGATGTGCAGTATCACTCAGTTCGGGACTTGATGGTTGCAGGGAACTTTTGGAACAGAATTGGTTTGCAGAAATGAGAAATCTAGTGTTACAATTAGCTAAGGAGTCCTTAAGCAAGGGCAGCTCCACGGTAGCAACTGCCGGGCAGAAGCTGTTCAAGACTGGGCTCGCTGAACATTTGGATATCCTTTTCAGCATGTTCCATCTATGGTTTAAAGATATGCTCTACTTCCTGTACCGCAAGCACGAAAGTATCGTTTTTATAGATCAGTTAGACTTTATTTCCAGGCATGCCCGTGGGCGCAGTGCGGAACAATGGGTGGCTTATATGGGATATGCTGCAGAGAGTACTAAGAAGCTGCGTTCCAATGCCAATGCCCAGTTGTGTCTGGAGCAGTTCTTAATCCGACTGGAAAGTTAAAGGATTAGCAATGATATATCCTCCGGATGTCGCTTTACCTGGAAGTATCGTTTTAACAGACGAGGAAGGACAAGCATGGATCATCAGGGAGCGGACATGCCCATAGGTTCCTTTTACCGGCAAACAAGGGGGTTAATTTTTGTACAGCGTAGTAGGTGTCCGTTTTAAAAAAGCGGGTAAAATATATTATTTTGATCCACTTGATTTTCCGATTGAACGAGATCAATGTGTTATTGTTGAGACAGCACGTGGGGTGGAATACGGTAAGGTTGTCGTAGGCAAAAAAGAGGTGGAGGAGTCCGATGTTGTACTACCCCTCAAAAAAGTGATGCGTATTGCCGGAGAAACCGACGCACGCGTTGTTGAGGAGAACAAAAGCGCCGCTAAGGAGGCTTTTACCACCTGTTTAAATAAAATACGCGACCACGGTCTCAAAATGAAGCTCGTAGATGTAGAGTTTACTTTTGACCGTAATAAGATTATATTTTACTTTACGGCTGAAGGACGCGTTGACTTTAGAGAATTGGTTAAGGATCTGGCAAGTATTTTTCGGACCCGCATTGAGCTTCGGCAAATTGGGGTACGTGATGAAGCTAAGATGCTAGGTGGACTTGGACCTTGTGGACGAGTGCTTTGCTGCTCCTCTTGGTTAGGGGATTTTGAACCCGTATCCATAAAAATGGCCAAGGATCAGAACCTTTCACTTAATCCGACGAAGATTTCCGGACTTTGTGGACGTCTGATGTGTTGTTTGAAATTTGAGCATGACAATTATGAGAGTGTAAAGGAAGAAATGCCAGCGGTCGGCAAGATTGTCGTGACCTCATTGGGGGATGGCAAAGTAGTAGGAATCAATGCCGGAAACCGTACGGTTCATGTACAGTTGTTTGAAGTGGGCAAAGTTAAGGAACTTCCAATGGATGATGTTGTCGTCAAGTAAACCATATAAGGTTACTTTCGGGGTGGAAACTTGGAGAAGAAAAATATATTTGCACACATGCAGGATATGGAAGCGCAGATGGAAACGATGCGCGCCAATCTTGGAGAATGGAAACAGACGGTAAAAGAACTGATGGAAGCTAACCAGAGGTTAACTCTGGAGAATGAACAGCTTCGCAAAATTTTAAAGCGGGATGCACCTTTGGATCCTACCGTAGATTCTGCGGAGGCGGAAGCTCTTTTAGCTACCGGAGAGGGAACAGAAGAGGTTGTCGGGGAAGGTTATGACAACTTGGCTCGACTTTACCACGAAGGCTTTCACATCTGTAATGTTTATTTTGGACATTTACGCACGGAAGGTGACTGTCTGTTCTGTCTTTCTTTTCTTAATAAATGAGGATATCCAGCCGTAGGAGATTAATCCTACGGTTTTTTTTGAATTTTAGCCAATAGGCATATGCCTTTGAAACAAGTTTTTCTCATCAAAACCTTTAGGAGATTATTACATGACGAATTCTTTTAATGATATATCTGTCCCCTTGTTACCGACGGAGCGGGTGGATGATTTACTAACACATGACCTGCACATTATTCAAAGTGATGAAGTATTTAGTTTTTCTATGGATGCTGTATTGCTTGCTCGTTTCGCCAGTGTTCCGCCACGTGGAAGAGTTCTAGATCTTTGTACGGGAAATGGTGTAATACCGATTTTAATGACTACCCGGACAAAAGCTTCTATAGAAGGCATTGAAATACAACCTCGTTTAGCTGATATGGCTCGTCGTAGCGTGGCTCTAAATGGCCTTCAGGATCAGGTTGTAATTCATGAAGGTGATTTGCGCGAGTTATATACTACCGCAGGACATGGGGTGTATGATGCAATAACGGTGAACCCTCCTTATATGCCGCTTAATGGCAGTGATCTGAAGCTGAACAACCATCAAGCTATGGCTCGCCATGAGATAGGCTGTACACTGGAGGAGGTCATTCAGGCTTGTGTGCGATTGGTTCGGACGGGCGGAAAGGTAAGTATGGTTCATAAACCACAACGGTTGGTTGATATTATCAGTCTCATGAGACAATATAGACTCGAGCCAAAGATTATTCGGTTTGTACATCCACGTGCCCATCTGGAGGCAAATATGGTATTAATCGAAGCCGCACGTGATGGAAAGCCTGAGGTTCGTTTACAACCACCGCTCATCGTATATAATGAGGACAATCAATACTGTCCAGAGATTATGGACATCTACTATGGTGCTAAAGAGGGTAAATCATGACGATATCATGCCAAAGCAGTTTTCAAAACAAGACTAATACCAGTACTCAGGAGACAATAGGGTCGCTTTTTCTGGTGGCTACACCTATCGGTAATCTGGAGGATATGACCTATCGTGCAGTCCGTACATTGCAGGAATGTGATATTATTGCCGCGGAAGATACGAGACAGACCCGAAAATTACTCAGCCACTTTGAGATTTCACCTTCGATGTTGTTTAGTTATCATGAGCATAATAAGGCCGCCAGTGGACCTGAGCTTGTACGCTATATAATAGAAGGAAAAAATTTGGCACTCGTCAGCGATGCCGGTTTACCAGCGATTTCTGACCCTGGAGCGGATCTTGTAGCCCTTGCTATAAGTCATGGAATTCCGGTGATTCCTATCCCTGGAGCTAACGCAGCGTTGTCAGCTTTGATCGCTTCTGGTCTATCTACGAATACGTTCACCTTTATCGGCTTTCTTCCCCGAGAGCGTAAGGACATCCGAACAGTATTAAGTCCACTTCGTTCGGCTCAAGGCACTTTGTTGTTCTACGAATCTCCCCATCGCGTAGTTAAGACACTTGCTCATCTTCAAGAAGCATTCGGTAATCGCCAGATTGTGTTGGCACGTGAATTAACGAAAAGATATGAGGAGTTTCTACGCGGTTCGATTGAGGAATGTACACTATGGCTGGCTGAACATCCTCCGCTAGGCGAATATGTTATTGTCGTAGAAGGGGAGAGCAAGGAAGATGCAGAAATCGCAGAATCGGCGTGGTGGCGTCAGTTAAGCATTGAAGATCATGTAGCTCATTACGAAGCACAGGATGTACCACGGAAAGAGGCTATGAAAAAAGCGGCATCAGACCGGGGTGTAGCCAAACGGGATATTTATAATGCGTTGCTTGATAGAGCAGAAGAGTAAGTGTTATAGACGAATTCCTAGAATAACTAAGGATTTTCGGAGCCGTTTCGAGCTTGAGTGATTTATCTGTGGGTTAAATGTAATTTGTACAGTTATATTGAATTTTTTTATGTATTTGTTCGTTTAGTTGTACTTCATACAGTTATAAAGGTGGAAAGGATTGATTTCACGGAGATATAGGAAATATAAGTGTACAAAATACAATTAATTCGTTTAATGGTAAAAAGCATTTAAAATAACTGTAAGAAATACAACTAAGTATTACTAGTTCCGTCTTGAAGCACATTGCCCTTAGGGAGGGGATAACCAGGAGGGCAAACCCAGACATAAAAAATACCTCCCGCGGTCACGGGAGGTCAAGGAGATATGAAAAGGTTAGAATTAACAATTTGATTAGTTCTATTATATACTATTTAATTTAGTTTGTCACAGGGGTAGGGATGGAAGATATGCATTCATGACAAACTATTTTTCCTTTAAAGTAAGTTACGTTCTCAGCGTTGCCACAGAAAATGCAGGCAGGCTCATACTTTTTAAGCATAATCCGTTCGCCATCAACGTAAATTTCCAGTGCGTCCTTTTCGCCAATGCCAAGTGTACGGCGTAATTCAATAGGAATAACAACCCGTCCAAGTTCGTCTACTTTTCTTACAATTCCTGTTGATTTCATCATAACAATCGTTACTCCTCTCAATGTTCCAAAAACGTCATTATTCGACATTGTTCACTGTTTTATGATACTTATAATACCAACGATTCCCAAATCAGTCAACCTTTTTTCATAGGCTGAATAAGAAAATTTCCATAAGAACTTTGAATGTCCCTATAAAAATTAAGAATTACCCTGAAAGCATTTTGTCGATTTACCAAGACCAAAAATGATACTTTTCGACAAAGTACGACATAATTACTTATTATATACTGATATTAGTTAAAATCATATTAAATTATTAGAAGGAGTTGATCTCATGAAGCAGCCGCTCACGGAAGAAAAAGTTTTCAAGGATCCCGTTCATAATTATATTCACGTACAGGATACGATTATTTGGCGACTAATTAATACAAAAGAATTTCAGCGTTTACGCCGGATTCGCCAGTTAGGTACCTCATATCTCACTTTTCATGGTGCAGAGCATAGTCGTTTTTCTCATTCTTTAGGAGTATATGAAATTACACGCAGAATCATTTCGCAATTTGAGCGCAGCGGGTATAAGGATTGGATTCCTGAAGAAAGTTTGCTTACTTTGTGTGCGGCTTTGCTGCATGATTTAGGGCATGGTCCATTTTCACATTCTATAGAAGAAGCTTTTGAAATGAACCATGAGGATTGGACCTGCCGAATTATTTTGGAGGACACGGAGATCACCGAAATATTGCGTGATGTGGAGGAAGATTTTCCTCGTAAAGTAGCCTCAGTTATCTCTAAGACATATCAGCATGAAATTGTTGTCAATTTGGTTTCCAGTCCGCTGGATGCTGATCGTATGGATTATTTGCTGCGTGATGCGTACTATACAGGTGTAAACTATGGAACCATCGACATTGATCGGATTTTGAGAATGCTTCGTCCTTATAATGGGCGGATTGTAGTAAAAGAATCAGGTATGCATGCCATTGAAGATTATTTAATGTCGCGTTATCAAATGTACTGGCAGGTATATTTTCATCCGGTGACGCGCAGCTCTGAAATTATTTTGCGTCAAATCTTCCGTAGAGCTAAAGAATTGTTCCAAGAGGAGTACAAATTTCGCTTTATGATCGCTCCGCTAGAAGATCTCTTTCGAGGAGAAGTAACAGTGAAGCAATATTTAATGCTTGATGAGGCACTGGTACAGACTGCTTTTATGCAATGGACACTTGAAGAAGATGAGTTATTAAGCGACTTGTGTACCCGTTTTATTCATCGTAAACTGTATAAATATGTAGAGATCGAGAATTTGGATACAGATATGATTACGGAAATCCGCAGCAGTTTTGCGGGAGCGGGACTTAACCCAGAATATGACTTAGAGATTGATTATCCGACAGATTTGCCTTATGATGTGTTCCGTCCAGGAGCAGCCTTCGACAATAATCAAATTTTACTGCTTGATCGCAATGAGCAATTGCGGGAAATTTCAGAGGTATCGGATATTGTGCGCTCAATAAGCGGAATTCATCGTGGCAGATATCACCTATATTTCCCACAGGATAAGCTGAAAAAAGCCCTTACACGGTTGCCCTCTTCTGTAGCAGAGATTTTTGCAAAATAATACAAATATTTATGGAACTATTGATAAAAACAACAAGGAGTGAGCTTTAAAATGTATCTGTTCGACACACATACACATTTAGATGCGCCTCAATTCGACGAGGATCGCGAGGAAGTTATAGCTCGTGCAGTAGAGGCCGGAGTTAGCAAGATGATCAATATTGGATTTAATCGGGAAACGATCCCTTCAACGATGAAGCTGGCTGAATCTTATGATTATATTTATGCAGCGGTGGGCTGGCATCCACAGGATGCGATTGATATGAAAGAGGGGGACCTCGATTGGATCGCCTCTCTTTGCAGCCATGAGAAAGTGGTGGCCATCGGAGAGATTGGGTTGGATTATTATTGGGATACCTCTCCCAAGGATGTGCAGCAGGAGGTCTTCCGCAAACAAATTGGACTAGCCCGTGAACTAAAAATGCCAATCTGTATACATGACCGTGATGCCCATGAAGATGTCGTACGGATTTTACGGGAGGAAAAAGCAAATGAAATTGGTGGCGTAATGCATTCTTTCTCAGGCAGCTGGGAAACCGCAAAAATGTGTCTAGACCTAGGATTTCATTTGTCATTTGGAGGACCGATCACGTTCAAAAATGCCAGAGTGCCTAAAGAGGTGCTTGCACAGACGCCATTGGACAGATTATTGATCGAAACAGACGCTCCATATTTGACTCCACACCCCTTCCGAGGCAAGCGAAATGAGAGTGCTCATGTGAAGTTAGTAGCAGAGGCTGCGGCTGAAATTAAAGGGTTAACATGGGAAGAATTGGCTAAAATTACGTATGCGAACGCACTGGAACGATTTGGGATTGTCTGAAAACAGGAGTAAAACGGGTGAAAAATAGAGAATGGCCGATATATTAAACTTTTTTAATATAAAAACGGCTGATTATTACAATATTTTAACCATATATTTGCGTAAACGTGGTTGAATCGTCCTTTACAACATGCATCAAAACAGGATATCATCTTTTCAGTGATGTGAGCTGTTGTTATTGTGACAGCCATTGATTCATGGATCGTCTCGCTGAGTCTCCGTATGGAGAACGGGGGAACCAATATTGAACTGCCGCATGCCTGTATCTTGAATACGACTAGGAATTGCCGCAGAACAATATTTGATTTCTTCACGTGGTCTTTGGGGTGAATTTAAGGGCAACCGCCGTGAGCGGGTGACCTGAAATAGGGCGTCTCTCTTTCGTCCGAACCCGACAGCTAACCCCGTAAGCGCAAGTAAGAGAGGCAACCTCGTGCACAAACATTCCCGCGTATTCTGACATCGGAGAAGCCACGAAAGAGTCCTCAAGAGAACTCTTTTTAGGCTTCTTTATTTTTGAATAAACTGAATGTTGCCCGCATACTGTTATATAACAGGTGTGGGAGTAGCTGTGCCGAGCAGGCGATCCATGAGCAGGAGACGCTAAGTTAATACGTGCGTATCCTGTGACAATCTCAAATAGTTTCGTCAAAGAAATTCAGTCCTCATGATATACAAATTGACGACGAGGCTATGTAAGGAGGATGGAGAGAATGGGCTTATTCCAACCAGAGGTATCCCATGATTCGCAGTCATCCAGCAGGTCTTTCGCATTACGGTGGGAGCAAGTAAATACTCGCGTACTTTTACTTGCAGGTGTGATTTCAATCGCAATCGCGCTGTTAATTCTGCTGTACGTACACGGTCAAAGTAATAAACAATTAGTTTTAGTAATAGACGGGCAAACACAGACACTTGAAACGCGAGAAGCACTTCTTGGTGATGTGTTGGAGAAAGAGCAAATTTCGCTGCAGCCGCATGATGAATTATCTTTAGGTCTGAGTGATGAAATAAAAGACGGTGACCGTGTCGTTATCAATCGTGCGCAGAAATTTAGCCTTACTGCGGACGGAGCAACAAAAACGTTATATACGACCGAAGACACTATCGGTCAAGCGATTGACAAACTGGGTATCAACCTAGAAGGCTATGATAAGATTTTTCCTTCGTTAGACACCACCATCTCTGCTGACATGGAGATTAAGATCGTTCGTATCAACAAGCAAACGGTACAGCGAACAACTAACTTACCTTTCCGTGTTATTAAGACAGCAGATCCCTCCCTTACTGTGGGAACAGTTAGAGTGGCACAGGCAGGCAAACCAGGCGTCATGGTTCAGCATATTGAAAAGATCTATCAAGACGGAGAACTGGCCTCTATGCGCATGATCGGCAAGGAAGTACAAACGGTAACAAAAGATAAGATCATTGCCGTTGGTACTAAAGCACTTCCTAAGCCTACTGTAGTTGCTAAAGCTACAACAACTTCCAAATCAAGCACTACCTCCAAAACGACTAAAGTTAGCGCTAAGACTAAGAACGTCACAAGCAAGGCTGGCGTAGACTTTGAGTACAAGAAGATGATTAAGAACGTCTCCATGACAGCTTATTCGTCAGAAGAGCCAGGGATAGGTACTAAAACTGCCTCCGGAACACGCGTAACGGAAGGTCGTACAATTGCAGTAGATCCGAATGTAATTCCTATTGGCTGGTGGGTTTATATCGATGGGCTTGGATTCCGCCGTGCAGAGGATACTGGCGGTGCCATTAAAGGCAATAAAGTGGATGTCTATTATGATTCCCTGAGCCATGCTCGTAATTTCGGCCGTAAATCACGTACCGTTTATGTGATTGGACCTGTGAAACCAGAGCTTAACTAGAACTGAAGCTTTTGCAAAAAATCCTTTGATAAGCTATAGTGATGATAACCGTTAAGGAACGCTGGATGATCATTTCGTTGATCGCAGAGCAACCGCTCATCACTTATACATTCTTTAACCAAAAGAAGAGGAGCGAATCCTCTTCTTTTTGCTTTTTTTGGAAGGAGTCAAGAAATATGATTAAGGAATTAATCGTCGTTGAAGGCAAAAGCGATACCGTAGCCATTAAGCGTGCTGTAGAAGCGGATACCATTGAGACAGGCGGCTCTGCTGTAAACCGGACTGTAATTGCTAAGATCGCGCTTGCTATGGAACGTAGAGGGGTTATTATTCTTACGGACCCGGACCATGCTGGGGAGCGAATTCGTAAAATCGTTTCAGCGAAGGTGCCGGGCTGCAAGCATGCTTTTATTCCAGAGAAGGACGCAACTCGAAAAGGGGATATCGGTGTAGAGAATGCATCGCCAGAGGCGATTCGTCATGCGCTGCGTAATGTACATACCTCTTTTGAAGGAGCACCTGCTTTGATTGGTATTGATGATCTTATGGCCGCTGGAATGCTTGTACACCCTCGGGCTGCTGAAAGACGTATGGCGCTTGGTAATTTGCTTGGAATCGGATATTGTAACGGCAAACAGCTGTACAAGCGGCTGGCGATGTTTGGGATTACGCGGGAGGAATTTGCCGGGGCTCTCGCCCAAATTGATCAGGGAGGCATTACTTCATGAGTGGTAGAGAGGAAATTTCGACTCCAAAACGGACCAAAGAGATTATTCAACGTTATGGATTCAAGTTCAAGAAAAGCCTGGGACAGAATTTTTTGATTGATCAAAATATTTTGGACAAGATTGTAGACGCTGCTGGACTAGATAGCGATTCTGGGGCGCTGGAGATCGGGCCGGGAATTGGAGCGCTGACGGAGCGTCTGGCACTAACAGCGGGTGCTGTAACTGCCGTAGAGATTGACCGTAGACTGATTCCAATATTAAAAGACGTACTTTCCCCCTATCCCCATGTTAAGGTTCGTAACGATGATGTCCTCAATGTGAACTTGCAGGAAATGTTCAAGGAAGATTTCACCACTGTGAACAAGGTCAGTGTGGTTGCTAACCTGCCTTATTATGTGACTACTCCGATTCTGATGAAGCTGCTCGAAGAGAAGCTTCCCCTTGATAACATCGTTGTAATGATTCAGAAGGAGGTTGCGGAGCGTATGGCTGCATCTCCAGGTGGAAAGGAATACGGAAGTCTTAGCATTGCCGTTCAGTACTACAGCGAGCCTGAGCTCGTCTGTATCGTGCCACGTACGGTATTCATCCCTCAACCTAATGTGGAGTCTGCTGTTATCCGTCTGAAGGTTAGAGAGCATCCTCCGGTAAAGGTGGAGAGTGAGAAGCATTTCTTTGAAGTGGTTCACGCTTCTTTCACACAGCGCCGCAAGACGATTGCTAACAATCTGAAGGCTCGTTACTTCCCTGAACAAGGACGTGAGCAGCTGGAGGCATTACTCGCAGAAGCGGGTATTGAACCGACCCGTCGCGGAGAAACACTCAGTCTTGAAGAATACGCCCGCTTAAGCGGTGTTTTGCTAGCCGCTGGAATTGAATAAGCAATAGGAAACGGTTGTTGTCTTAAGGACGACAACCGTTTCTCGTAGAAATATAAGGATGTTATTCTGGTGGAGCATTATACATTCTTATATTTTAAAAATATGTTGAGTTATGAACCAACTGAGGCCTTTGCCCATACGATGGGGTAGAGGTGGTGGTTGTAATGAATTTAGGAGACTTGGTCGTTCGCAAATCTTATGGCGGTGATTTAACATTTCGTGTAGATAATATTGTGCAGGATAGAGCCGTCATTAAAGGCACAGATTTCCGCCTGTTGGCGGATTCTCCTCTGGATGACCTGGTTCAAGTGCCTCCTACCCGAATAACGGAACGGGGACAGCAAGCACAGATCAAAGCGAAGGAATCACTGACACAGCTGCGGAAGGACCGTCAGGAGCAAAGTCAGCGGAGCGGGGGAACCCTAACAGAGGGGACATGGGCTCCACCGTCCAAGGAAGCTCCTTATTTTGAAGTGCCAGGTAAAGTACTGCATCTGGATGGCGATCCGGCATATTTGAATAAGAGCCTTAGCTTATACGAGCAGCTGCGGATTCCCGCTGAAGGGCATCATGTTCATGAATCTGCAATGGCTGATACGTTATACCGGCTGTTGCCCCGTGTACGCCCAGATATTGTAGTGATCACTGGTCATGATGGGGTACTGAAGCAACAGCATACTTACGATCTGTATAGTCTGAATAGCTATAAAAATTCGCAAAACTTTATAGCTGCTATTAGGGTAGCTAGGGAGTATGAGCGGAATTTTGATGCGTTGACTATTGTTGCCGGTGCTTGTCAATCTCATTTCGAGGCCTTACTTGGAGCTGGAGCTAATTTTGCCAGTTCACCTGGTCGAATTTTGATCCATGCTCTGGATCCCGTGTATGTAGCAGCAAAATCATCCTTTACTTCCATCAGGGATACTGTAAATCTTAGCGATGTTCTGAATAATACCATCAGCGGCAATCAGGGTATTGGTGGTGTTGAGACCCGTGGCAGCTTCCGCATCGGAATGCCGCGACTGCAGAATCTGTCGGCGCTAAAAGTGACACCATCAGCCATTTAAGCGGCAGAGATAGGTCTATGGTGTCAGGAATATAGGTAATTTGAATGGGCTGAATAGAATATCCGAAAGAAAGGGTGAGCGCTGAGCTTAACCCTTTCTTTTTTTCTTTGTAATGCCTATATTACAGATAACAAGGATATTAGTCCGGCGCTGATTTCTCGCAAAAAAATTCCGTTGACAACGAAATATGCATCAACTATAATTAATTATTTATTTGCTTTGACATTGTCCTGAAAAAGTTGTATAATGGACAAGAAAAGAGGTGGTCGTCAGGTAATGGCTAATAACGCGCTGTTGGAAATCAAACGCAGTCTTGAAGCTCACGTCGGTCATAAGATCACATTGCGTGCAAACGGAGGTCGTCGTAAAACCGTTGAACGCACAGGTGTCCTGGAAGAAACGTACCCTTCTGTATTTATTGTCAAACTGGATCAGGAGCAGCAAACTTTTAAGCGAGTCTCCTATAGCTATGCCGATATACTTACTGAATCTGTGGAAATCACAGTTTGTGAAGACGATGGGCAGATGCGGATTATGTATATTAAAGCTTAATGTTTCACGAACAGTCTCCCTTGGAGGCTGTTTTTTGTTTGCGTTTTTTGGGACAAATATTTGGTGCATGATCCGTGTGCTAAGCAAGCATACTAATTGGGCAACGGGTTAATCATTTATTTTCATAAGGGAGGAATTCCGTAATGAGCCGCAGAAAACGAGGCATGATGTCGGAGGAATTGAAGACAGAGTTAGCCAAGGAGCTGGGTTTTTATGAAACCGTGGAACGTGAGGGCTGGGGTGGAATTACAACTCAAGACGCTGGCAACATGGTGAAAAAAGCGATACAGCTTGCTGAACAGGCTGCGCGGAAATCTTAAATTTTAGGCTATAAAGTGAATATTACTGAAAAAGGGTGCGTCTAAATGGCGACACCCTTTTATTATTGGACTTCATTAGAAGTTTCTCATATAATATGTTAAGTTGTTTTTACGGGAAAAGCTGAAGGTGGGTGAACGCCTTGAAAATGTATGAAAAGGCACCAGCTAAAATTAATTTGATGCTGGATGTGCTGCACAAACGTGCTGACGGTTTTCATGAGGTGGAAATGATTATGACCATGGTAGATTTAGCAGACCGCTTAGAGCTGTCTGAGCTGCCAAGGGATACTATTATAATATCAAGTCAGGCTGGTTATATTCCCCTGGACGAGAAAAATTTAGCTTTCCAGGCGGCAAGGCTTATTAAAGACCGTTATAACGTGAAGAATGGGGTACATATCCATCTGGATAAAAGAATTCCGGTTGCGGCTGGCCTGGCTGGCGGCAGCAGTGATGCCGCAGCTACGCTACGCGGTCTAAACCGTCTGTGGCGTCTGGGTATTCCTGCGCAGGAGCTACAGGAGCTTGGCGCTGAGCTGGGTTCTGATGTACCTTTCTGCGTCACAGGCGGCACAGCCTTGGCTACAGGACGAGGCGAAAAGCTGACACCAATCAATAACCCGCCACAATGCTGGGTTGTGTTGGCGAAACCACCGATCAATGTATCGACTGCAGAAGTGTATGGACGCGTTCGGAGCAATAATATAGCGGTTCATCCTTCTGCTCGAAAGATGCAGCAAGCGATAGAAGCTGGAGACTTTGGGGGCGTGTGCAACCATCTGGGCAACGTGCTTGAAGATGTTACCCTAAAGCTGCATCCAGAGGTTCAGCAGCTTAAGGAAGCGATGATAAAGCTTGGAGCAGATGGCGTACTGATGTCAGGCAGCGGACCTACCGTATTCGGGTTAGTGTCCAAGCAGTCTAAAGTAGCAAGGATTTACAACGGACTGCGAGGGTTCTGCAAGGAAGTCTACGCAGTGAGATCACTGAATTAGTCTGCTTCTCTTGTGTAAACCCGTACAAAAGTGATATATTTTTCTAAAATATTCGGTTTTGGCGAGGAGCATTCCGTGAAGAAATTAAAAAGAAGCCAACGTTTGGTAGACATGACTCAGTTTTTACTTGAGCGGCCGCATGAACTACTGCCGCTGTCTATATTTGCCGATCGCTATGGAGCGGCTAAGTCCTCCATTAGTGAAGATTTGGCAATCATAAAAGAAGTATTTGAAGGTGAAGGCATCGGAGAGCTGCAGACTTTAGCTGGTGCAGCGGGTGGAGTACGTTATATCCCGGTTATGCCTAAAGATATGGCGCTTACCTTTGTGCAGCGCTTATGTGTGCAGCTAGAGCAGACTGACCGGATATTGCCTGGCGGTTATTTGTATATGTCGGATCTACTTGGGTTGCCGTCTTTGATGGAACAGGCGGGTAAGATCATCGCAACGGCCTTTTACGGATCGGAAATCGATGTGGTGATGACCGTTGAAACGAAAGGCATTCCACTAGCCTATGCAACAGCAGCACAGCTAGGCTTGCCGGTAGTGCTTGTGCGACGTGACCATCAGGTTACAGAGGGATCAGCAGTAAGTATTAACTACGTATCAGGATCTCATAAAAGCATACACACAATGTCTCTCTCCAGACGTGCACTCAAGGAGAAATCGCGAGTACTTATCGTAGATGACTTCATGAAGGCGGGAGGGACTGTACGTGGTATGGTCGATCTGCTCGGTGAATTTAATGCCGAGGTTGCAGGGGTAGGCGTTTTAGTGGAATCAGGCGCTGTAGAGACGGAAGAGCGTCTGTTGCACGATTACGTGTCCTTGGTAAAACTAAGTGAAGTAGACTCGAAAGAGCGGAGAATTTCGGCGCATCCGGGCAACTACTTTTCCTCTTGATTAGCCATTCTCTTACATTTTCAAAAAGCGTGGAAATTGTCGAAAACGTAAGGAATATTAAGAAAACTACTCGATGTATGTCGAAAACAACATATCCCAAAAAATATATTTCTTTTTTAGGTATTTTATGGAATCAAAAAGAAGGAATTCGCTTTGCTGTGTGGAATTATACACCAAGTCTCTGATGGAAAAAGGTGGTGAACACACACATGCAAATTACGGATGTCAGACTCCGCCGCGTTAACTCTGAGGGGAGAATGAAAGCAATCGCATCCATTACCATCGATAACGAGTTTGTTGTTCATGACATTCGCGTCATCGATGGCAATAATGGGATGTTTGTTGCAATGCCCAGCAAGCGTACACCGGACGGCGAATTCCGCGATATCGCGCACCCGATCTCTTCGGGAACACGCGAGAAGATTCAATCCGCGGTTCTGGCCGAGTACGATCGCGCCGCTACGGAAGAAGAAGAAGTTATTGAAGAGGGAGCTTAGGCTTCCTCGGAAGACGGCTACCTTTTGGGTGGCGTAGGATCCGCCGTTTTTGATAAGATCACACCGACATACACTTCATGAATTAGCAGCCTGATCTTGCAAGAAAAGCTATTGCTGGTGAAGGATTTGACGACATCTTCGAAAGGCAGCGATAAATGCTTTTCTAACTTGGGGTTTATAGAAAAGAGAACCATGACTTCATGGTTCTCTTTTCTTTTTGCCCGGAATGAGATATATTCAGTAGTGAGTTCAAGAGTAGGAGGTTGGCATTCTTGAAAAGAATGGCTGTAGTACTTGCCGCAGGTCAAGGCAAGCGAATGAAATCTAAATTATATAAGGTGCTGCACCCCGTTTGCGGTAAGCCGATGGTAGGGCACGTGCTTGATACAGTAAAAGCGACCGGATGCCAGCGCACCGTTGTTGTTGTTGGGCATGGCGCAGAGAAAGTTAAGGCCTATGTAGGTGAAGGAGCGGAATACGTTCTGCAGGAAACTCAGCTCGGCACTGGCCATGCTGTCAAACAAGCAAAGGATTTACTTGCTGGCGAAGAAGGAACAACTATAGTTATTTGTGGAGACACACCACTCGTAACCACGGAGACCCTGGAAGGACTCATGGCGCTTCATGAACAGCGTAATGCGGCTGCAACCGTATTGACAGCTGTTATGGAAAAGCCTACAGGCTACGGAAGAATTATTCGTGGTGAAGATGGCGGCGTTCTGAAGATTGTAGAGCAGAAGGATTGCACTACTGAAGAAGATGCCGTTCAAGAAATCAATACAGGCACTTATTGTTTTGATAATGCTAAATTATTTGCTGCACTCGAGAAGGTAACGAACAGTAATAACCAGCAGGAGTATTATTTGACTGATGTGATTGGGATTCTTCGTTCACAAGGGGATACCGTACTAGGATATCAGACCCATGACGCAGCTGAGTCTATCGGCGTTAATGATCGTTTAGCTTTGTCCGAAGCGGAAGCCTTTATGCGTCAACGTATTAATCGTAAACACATGCTGGGCGGTGTGACCATCATTGATCCAGCCTCCACTTATATCGGAGCAGATGTAGTTATCGGATCAGATACTACGCTTTATCCAGGAACCATCCTGAAAGGGAAGACTGTAATCGGGGACAATTGTGTGATCGGACCGGCTAGTGAAATCGAAGACTGTCAGATTATGGATGATGCAACGATTAAGCAGTCCGTATTGAATCAAGCTCAAGTCGGCGCACGGACAACCGTTGGGCCTTTTGCCTATTTGCGTCCAGGCTCTGTGCTTGGAGAAGAAGTTAAGGTTGGAGATTTCGTCGAGATCAAGAATGCTACTATTGGTGACGGTTCAAAAGTGTCACATCTTAGTTATGTCGGCGACGCATCTGTAGGTAAGAATGTAAACGTCGGGTGCGGTGCGATTACCGTTAACTACGACGGGTATAATAAATTCAAGACAACAATCGCAGACGATGCCTTTATTGGCAGTAATGTTAACCTTATTGCTCCAGTTACTGTGGGCAAAGGGGCTTTTGTTGTAGCAGGTTCGACAATTACACGTTCCGTTTCCGAGAACGATCTGGCTGTAGCTAGAGTAAGACAAGAGAACAAACCGGGATATGCAGAGAAGATCCGTTCCCGTGCAAAAGCGAAGAAAGACCACTCGAGTCCATCGTAAAGCGTTGCTAAGAAGCGCCGGACGGACTTATATTTCCGCGCCGGCGCCTTTGGAAAGCTAAATTCCGTCACGGAGGGTTTATATTTTATGACTTATTGTGATTCCAAGTTAAAGATTTTCACCTGTAACTCCAATCCTAAGCTAGCTAGTCAAATTGCTGATTACATCGGGATTCCGATGGGTGAATCACACACCACAAGTTTCAGCGATGGAGAAATTCAGGTCAAGCTGTCAGAAAGCGTTCGGGGATGCCATGTTTATATTGTTCAATCCACTTGTGGCCCTGTAAATGATAACCTGATGGAGCTTTTGGTTATGGTAGATGCGCTTAAACGTGCCTCCGCAAAAAGCATCAACGTGGTTATCCCTTACTACGGATATGCCCGTCAAGATCGTAAAGCCCGTTCCCGTGACCCCATTACCGCTAAGCTGGTAGCGAATCTAATTGAAAAGGCTGGCGCTCACCGTGTAATCACGATGGATCTTCATGCCATGCAGATTCAAGGATTCTTCGATATTCCAGTGGATCACTTGCTTGGTGTACCGATTCTGGCTCAGTATTTCCGTTCCAAGCAAATCGAGAACCCAGTTGTCGTATCGCCGGACCATGGCGGTGTAGTACGTGCAAGAAAGCTTGCTGATTTCCTGAACGCTCCACTGGCTATTATAGACAAGCGTCGTCCAGAACCTAACGTCAGCGAAGTTATGAACATCATCGGTAATATCGAAGGCAAAACAGCCATCCTGATCGATGATATCATCGATACCGCTGGAACGATCGTACTTGGTGCTAATGCTTTGATGGAAGGCGGCGTGAAGGAAGTATACGCATGCTGTACACACCCAGTATTGTCTGGTCCTGCACACGAGCGTCTGGAGAATTCTCCAATCAAAGAAATTATCGTGACGGATACCATTCCAATTCGCAGCGCGAATCCAACCTCTAAGCTCAAGGTGTTGTCCGTGGCTCCACTTATGGGTGAGGCAATTATCCGCGTTCATGAAGAGTTGTCGATTAGTAAATTGTTCGAGATTGAATAAATATAACGAATGAATAGTACAAAAGGGTTACACCTCCGTTCTCGGAGATGTAACCCTTATCGGCGTGCTACAGGTAGAACTACTGGATTTAATATCCGGGACGGGAGACAAAGGTGAATAAACTGCGGTTATATAGTGTCCCTTGTAGCTCCACGAAAGCTTCGTCTACCGCTGTTAATACACCGATATCAATATGCACGTCGCCCTTGTATATTTCCACGGGCACAGCATATTGGATGTGGTACTGAAAATGGCGTTGATGTGTCAATAATTCGCCTTTGTGCGGCATGGGTTATCACCTGTCTTCGGAGTATAATTTCGCTCTGGTTGCACAGAGATATGTAGATTAGATCTATTGTACCAAAAACGGACTCCTCTTGCCGGAGAGCCCGAACGGAAAGGAAAGGTTCGATAATGAAATGGATTGTCGGATTGGGAAATCCCGGAACACAGTACGCGAAAACAAGGCATAATGTTGGCTTTATGGCTTTGGATGAGCTTGCTGCCCAGAACGGAATTGCCTTCAACCAGAGCAAATGTAAATCCGTCATCGGTGAAGGGGTCATTGGTGGCGTCAAAACCGTATTGATTAAGCCCATGACCTTTATGAACTTATCCGGTGAGGCCGTTCGCGCTTATATGGATTATTACAAAGTTCAACTTGAAGATATGATCGTCGTTTATGATGATTTGGATACAGAAATCGGAAAAGTCCGCTTGCGTTATCAAGGAAGCGCTGGTGGACATAATGGAATTAAATCCATCATACAGCATGTAGGAACACAGAATTTCAATCGGGTACGAATGGGTATTTCTCGTCCTGAGCCAGGTTTTGCTATTGTCGATTATGTTCTTTCTACTTTTCCTAAGAAGGAAAGCGATCCGCTTAAGCAAATGATCCTTAATACTTGTGATGCACTGGAATACAGCTTACAGCATTCATTCGAGCAGACAATGGCTAAGTTCAATGGTTAATCTGTAAACCCTGTTGTTTTTAAGGCTAAAGATGAAGCTGCCCGGACATACTGAAGGTATATAGTACCTTCAGGAGGCATATAGATGGCAATAAACTATGTTTGTAGGCACTGTAAGACATCTCTAGGCAGTATTAATAGAAGTGATGTTACAGAAATGCAGTTGGGCCTTCATTCCTTGACCCCTGCGGAGCGCAGAGATATAATAGCGTATAATTCAGAAGGTGAAATCACGGTAAAGGTTACTTGCGACTATTGCAAGGAGGCTTTAGAGAACAATCCGGAGCTTAGCCTGCTGACAAGTCCGCTTCAGTAAGGTGGAAGCGCCTGTCTCTATCGTCATCCGCAAGCCTTGGCGTTACAGCTGAGGCTTCTTTTCGATTCCAATCATAATAGGTGACGGTGGCTATGCCACCGTTAGCCTGTTTAGTAAGAGAGGTGCGCCTGTTGTTACAAGGTCTTATAGAAGCTTTTTCCAAGGATCCCGATTTCCAGTCTATCACCCATGGTGTTGCTGCAGGTATGAAAGAGCAGCTCATTTCGGGGCTTACAGGTTCTGCTAGACAGATTATGCTTGCAGCATTACATGAAGAGACAACTCGTCCCTTACTTGTAGTGACTCATAATATGTTTTCGGCCCAGAAGATGGCCGATGATTTGCAGGAAGCGCTTTCCCCTGACCGGGTTCTGCTCTATCCCGCCAATGAACTAGTGGCTGCAGAAGCGGCTGTATCAAGCCCAGAGACACTGGCTCAGCGTATAGATGTGCTGACCAAATGCGCTCAGGGCTTCCGTGGTATTGTTGTAGTTCCTTACTCAGGAGTGCGTAGATTGCTGCCAGCCCCAGAGGTTATGGCAGAGGCACAAGTCACCGTTTCCCAAGATGGAACGCTTGCTCTGGATGAATTTTTGATGTCCATGATTGAAATGGGCTATGAAAGAGTAGAGCGGGTTGAAAATCGTGGTGAACTGAGCGTACGGGGTGGAATAATTGATTTTTATCCAATGACATCTCCTTTTGCTTATCGGGTTGAGTTATTTGACGATGAGGTTGATTCCATAAGAACTTTTGATCCAGTGGATCAGCGTTCTATTGATAAGGTACGTAGTGTGAAGATTACACCGGCTAAAGAGATTATAGCTAGTAGATTGCGCCAGGAATCTGCTTCTGCTGAAGCCTCAGCTATGATGGAGCGACAGTTGGAGAAGATGGCGGATCGCCAGGCGAAGCTCAGGCTGCGGGAAGAAATTGGCCGTGAGCTGGAAATGCTGCGGGAAGGTACTTATTTCCCGGAGATCTATAAATATATCAGTCTTTTATATCCTGAACGCTCTCATTTATTTGATTACATGGCCCAGGATACCATTCTTATTCTAGATGAGCCGACAAGACTGCTCGAAACGGCGAGACAGCTTGAACGGGATGAATCGGAATGGAATCTGCATTTGCTGCAAAACGGCAAATCATTGCCGGATCTAGATCTCTCTGTCGATACGGATGTTGTTATGTATCAGCGCCCGTTCCAAAGCCTGTTTATGTCAATCTTTTTACGTCAGGTTCCGCATATTCAGCCTCAGAACATTCTTGGGTTTATCAGTCGTGGAATGCAGGATTTCCATGGCCAGATGAATGTGCTGAAATCGGAAATGGAGCGTTGGCAGAAGTCCGGTGTTAAGGTAATGATGCTTGCGAGCAGTGAGGAACGGATTGAACGAGTGCGCAGAGTTCTTTATGATTACGGCATTAACGAGCCGATGATTGTACAAGGAAATCTGGGTTCTGGTTTTGAGCTGCCCTCTATTCATCTAGCTGTTATAACTGAGGGAGAAATGTTCTCTCAGAAGCAGCGGAAGGCACGGAAGATCTCCAAAGGAATAGATAATGCAGAACGGATCAAGAGTTACACAGAGCTGAAAATCGGTGATTATGTCGTCCATCAGAACCATGGTATCGGAAAATATATGGGGATCGGCACGCTTGAGGTCAGCGGTATTCACCGTGATTACATGCATATTTTGTATGCTGGCGGCGATAAGCTCTCAGTTCCGATTGAGCAGATTGACCTGATTCAGAAATATGTCGGTTCCGAAGATAAAGAGCCGAAAGTATATAAGCTAGGCGGCAATGAATGGACACGAGTGACCAATAAGGTTCGTTCCTCCGTTCAGAATATTGCTGATGATTTAATAAAGCTATATGCTGAGCGCCAAAGTGCCGCAGGATATGGTTTTGAAAAGGATACACAGGAACAGCATGAATTTGAAGAAATGTTCCCTTACGAGGAGACCCGAGATCAGCTTCGGGCTATCGAAGAGATTAAGAAGGATATGGAACAAAACCGGCCAATGGACCGATTGCTTTGCGGTGATGTTGGGTATGGTAAGACTGAAGTGGCTATTCGGGCGGCTTTTAAATCAGCGATTGAAGGTAAACAGGTGGCGGTGCTAGTCCCGACAACGATTTTGGCTCAGCAGCATTATGAGACCTTCCGGGAACGTTTCGCTAATTACCCGCTTAATATTCAGGTCTTAAGTCGTTTCCGCAGCCGTAAAGAGCAGAACGAGACGATTAAAGGCGTTAGGGCAGGAACTGTCGATGTAGTTATCGGTACACATCGTCTGTTATCTCAGGACCTTGTATTCAAGGATCTGGGGTTATTAATTGTGGATGAAGAACAGCGTTTCGGCGTGACTCATAAAGAAAAGCTGAAAAAACTGAAAACGAATGTAGACGTTCTTACGCTGACTGCAACTCCAATTCCTCGTACGCTACATATGTCGATGCTCGGAGTGCGGGATTTGTCTGTCATTGAGACCCCGCCAGAGAACAGATTCCCTGTGCAAACGTATGTAGTGGAGCATAGCCAGACCCTTACGCGGGAAGCTGTAGAGCGGGAATTAGCTCGTGGTGGTCAAGTCTATTATCTCTATAATCGTGTGCAGGGCATTCAAGAAATGGCTGCTCAAATCTCTATGCTTGTTCCTGAGGCTAGAGTTGGCATCGGACATGGTCAAATGTCGGAATCTGAGCTGGAGAAGACTATTCTCGATTTCCTTGACGGAGAATACGATGTGCTCGTCAGCACAAGTATTATTGAGACGGGCGTAGATATTCCGAACGTTAATACACTTATTGTGCATGATGCGGATAAAATGGGCTTGTCTCAGCTCTATCAGCTGCGTGGACGTGTAGGCCGGTCCAATCGGATCGCTTACGCTTATTTCACGTATCAACGGGACAAGGTTCTGACAGAGGTTGCAGAGAAACGTCTGCAGTCTATTAAGGAATTTACGGAGCTGGGCTCTGGTTTCAAAATAGCGATGCGAGATCTGTCTATTCGCGGTGCAGGTAACTTGCTGGGTGCAGAGCAGCATGGCTTTATCGCATCCGTGGGGTTTGATCTGTACTCACAAATGCTGGCGGAGGAAATTCGTAAGCGTAAGGTTACTGTGCTTGGGGAGGAAGATACATCCCTGAAAGAAGGCAATACAGTCATTGATTTGTCGATTGACGCGTATCTGCCGTCAGAGTATATTTACGACAGTATCCAAAAAATTGAAATTTATAAAAAAGTGGCGGCAGTAACCTCCTTCGATGATGCTTCCGAGCTTGAAGATGAGCTCTTGGATCGGTTCGGTGAGTTACCTGAAGCCGTGGTGAATCTACTATCGGTCGCTCGTTTGAAAGTGTATGGAAAAATGTATGGCATTGATTCCATGATTAGACGCGGAGATGATGTTACCTTGAATTTCTATGAGGGAAGTCTCGGCGCTTTAGACACAGCGAAACTCGCCAAAGTTGGAAATAGCTTCGAAAGACGTGTACAATTTGATAGGGATGCGAAAGCCAGTATCCGGGTCAAATCGAAAGATTTAAGTGATAAACAGCTGCTTGACTTGCTTGAACAGTTTCTTAAGGAAGCTAAACAGTCTTTTAAATCGAAGGGAGAACTACACAATGTCGTTAAATAAAACAAAATCATGGAAAGTGCTGCTCGTTTCATTGGCAGCGGCAGTTTCCTTTTCTATGCTAGCAGCATGTGGAAATAGTGCGGATGATAATCAAGCTGTAGCCACTTATAAAGGTGGAACGATTACACAAAAGGAATTTGCAATGGATCAAAAAATCATGAAATTCCTCTCTCCACAACAAGCGCAATACTTAGAGATTGATGCGTTTAAGGAGTCCATTCTGAAGCAAGAAGTGGGCTTTGAATATTTGGCTTCCCAAGCAACGGATGAAGCGAAAAAGCAAGCGGAGAAAGAAGCCGATACTCAAATTGCAAGCATTAAGGAACAATTGGGCGATACCTATAAGAAGACATTGAAAGATGCTGACGTTACAGAGAAAGATATTCGTACTTATATGGAGCGTGTGCTGACAGTTTATCAGGATATGCTGCTTAAAGTGACTGATGATGAAGTTGTCAAAGAATTCGAAGCGACTAAAGGCGACTTTACGGTTGCCACACTGCGTCATGTGCTAATTGGTCTGACAGATGCAGACAACAAAGAGCGTACCAGCGAAGAAGCGCTTAAAATAGCGAAAGAAGTTAAGGCGAAGCTGGATGGCGGTGCTGATTTCGCAGCCATCGCTAAGGAATATTCTGACGATACTGGCTCTAAAGAGGCAGGCGGAGAATATAAAGATAAAGCTGTAGGCACTTATGTGGAGGAGTTTAAGAAGGCTGCACAGACCTTGCCTCTAAATACCATCAGTGATCCTGTAGAAACTTCTTACGGTTACCACATCATCAAGGTGGAGTCCCGTACAGACAAGACTTTCGACCAGTTAACGGATGAGCAAAAAGAAGGCATTAAGAGCTCAATTGTATCCAAGAACCTAGAAACGTTCATGGAAAAGGATCTGGAAGCCATTATTGAGAACATCAATCTGCCAAAAAGCTCTGCTGCCGCAGATGAAACCGGAACAAATAGTGGAACAGAAGCCACTACAGCTCCAAGTGCATCCCCAAGTGCTTCTCCAAGTGCTACAGATGCCGCTGAATAAACATCGGTAAATATGGACAAGCTTACCTTAGAAAAGCCATCTTCACTTAAAGTGAAGATGGCTTTTTATTTCGCAGAAACGGTTGTAGAACTACCTTTATCTTGATGCAGATATTAATACATGTCAGCTTATGTATAAGGATCTGGGAAGAGATGAATACTATGGTCAGATATTACGATAAATCACTGGGATTATCCTTTCCCATAATGGACAGTAGTAAGACCATACTTCTTAAGAAAGCGGGGCACATGTGAAATGAAAGCTACTGGAATTGTTCGCCGTATTGATGACCTCGGACGCGTGGTTATTCCCAAAGAAATTAGACGTACTCTTCGTATTAGAGAAGGAGACCCACTGGAAATATTCGTCGATCGGGACGGTGAAGTCATTCTCAAGAAATATTCTCCGATTGGTGAGTTGGGTGACTTTGCAAAAGAGTACGCGGAGTCATTGTTCGAAGGTACTGGACACATTACGATGATTGCTGATCGGGACACCTTCATTGCCCTTGCAGGCGGCTCCAAAAAAGATTATTTGGAGAAACAGGTAGGAGTGCTGCTGGAGAAAGTCATGGACAGCCGTAAGACTGTGTTAGAAACCAATGAAGGCAGTTATGAAATTGCTAAAGATCATCCGGATTTGGTGTCCTCATATGTAGCCTCACCGATCATTTCCGGTGGAGATCCTATTGGTTGTGTAGTGATGGTGAGCAAGGATGATTCGGCGAAGATGGCGCAAATGGAAATAAAAATGGCCGAAACGGCTGCCGCTTTCCTGGGCAAACAAATGGAGCAGTAATCTTAATTTAGACCCCGCTTTCCTTTTGGTAAGATATACAAAGGGCAAACGGGGTTTTGTCGTTTACACAAAACCGTTTCTACTTGTGGGCATACATACGTTATAATATAGAAATTCATCCCATCAAAGTTGTAGAAGCAGGTATTATATGAAATCTAATACACAAACATCACGATTGCTGCAAGGCGCATTTATCCTTAGTGCCGCGGCCATTATCTCAAAGCTTATTGGCACACTTCAAAAAATTCCGCTGCAAAATCTAGGCGGAGATGCTGTATTTGGTATATACAACACAGTGTATCCCTTGTATACGATGCTGTTAACGGTAGCTATGCTAGGTCTGCCTGCGGCGATCTCCAAATTTGTCGCCGAAGCTTCGGCTGGGAGACGCGATGAAGAAGGCCGCCGAATTCTACTATTATCCGCGCTAATTACAGGCATCAGCGGCTTGATTATCGGCGCCATCACCTATGCAGGTGCACCCATCATTGCCGAATGGGTAGGTAACTCACATGTAATGCCTGCCTTGCGGACAAGCGCCTGGGGTTTGGCTGTTGTCCCTGTCATGTCGGCCATACGCGGGTACTTTCAGGGGCTGCATAATATGGTTCCTACTGCCGTGTCACAGATTGTAGAGCAGTCTGTACGGGTTACAGTGATGATTGTTCTTCTTTTATATCTCACTTCGCAGGGAGCAGGAGCTGAGAGCATCGCTGCTGGCGCGCTGCTTGGTTCTGCCGGAGGGGGAGCCGCAGGGCTTGTAATTATGCTGCTGTACTTGAGACGTCACCGCCGGAGGGTAAAACAGGAAGCTGCTGCTGAAGTAGCTGTTGCTGTCGAAAGTCAGCGTGTAAGAGCGCTGGATGCAGGACATGGACTAGGTTCCAAACAAGGGTTTATGGGCATTAAAGCAGGTACACTGCTGGCTTATGGAATTCCCGTAATGCTAGGTGCACTGGCTATGCCTCTTATCGGTCTTGTAGATGTATTCACTGTGCCTCGACTGCTGTCGTCTGACGGAAGTGAAGTAGCTGCGATGGCCCAGTTTGGTGTGTACAATCGGGGTTTGCCACTTGTGCAGATTATAACGATGATTGCCACCTCACTGTCTGTTGTGTTCATTCCAGCTTTGGCGGAAGCGAAGTACAAGGGAGATATGAAGCTGATTGAGACCCGCTGCAGCTTGTCGCTGCGTTGGTTCTGGCTGTTAGGTCTAGCGGCCTCAGCGGGCCTTGCAGTGCTTGCTGAGCCGATTAATATGGCTCTTTACGGCGATACCGCTGGCAGCAGCACAATGACTTGGCTGGCTTTTACCGCTGTTGGCGGTACAGTGAGCATCATCTCTGCTGCGCTCCTGCAGGGCCTCGGCTACGTGCGCGCCCCGGCCCTGCACCTTTTGGCCGCCGCGCTGCTCAAGGCGGCCCTGAACCTGCTGCTGGTTCCGCAGCAGGGCATTACCGGCGCGGCCATCGCTGGCGTGGCCGCGCATTCGTTCGCAGCAGCGCTTAACGTGCTGCTGCTGTACCGCCAGGGCCATCTGCGGCTTCGCCTCGCAGATGCCCTGGCACGGCCCGCGCTGCTCACAGCGGGCCTGGCTCTTGCCGCCGCAGCTGCCAGCTGGGGCACTGGCGCCGCGGCTACGGCCGCTGGCATCGGCGGCGGACGCACCGCCAGCTTGGCGCAGAGCCTGCTCGGGGTACTCGCAGGCTGCGTTGTCTTTGCCGTAGGCGCGGTGGTGCTGCGGCTGCTCAGCGAAAGCGAGCTTCGCCAGCTTCCGGGCATCGGCCCGTCTCTGGCGGACAAGTTCAAGAAGCTGCGTTTATTTCCATAATTAACCCGCTTAAAAGGAGGAACAGATATGAGTGCAACATTAACAGTTGTTGGTCTCGGGTCAGGTAATCCCGATCGGCTGACACTAGGAATTATAAAAAAACTGAAGGCAGCATCCGTTGTCTACGTTCGTACCCAAGAGCATCCAGTCATGGCTGCTCTCACCGAGCTTGAAATTGCCACGCAATCCTTTGATGGACTGTATGAAACATTAGCTTCGTTTCCTGAGGTTTATGCCGCAATTACTTCAAAATTGATTGAAGAGGCTCGCTCCGCCGCAGAGGGTACAGATATTGTCTATGCGGTTCCGGGGCATCCCATGGTTGCAGAGTCAGCTGTTTCACAGCTGCGTCAGCGTTGTCCGGAAGAAGGAATAGAACTGCAAATATTAGGCGGGGAGAGTTTTCTGGACGAGGCGTTTGTGCGACTGGGGTTCGACCCTATTGAAGGCTTCCAGTTATTAGATGCTTCAGGCATTCGCAGCGCTCAGCTTCAACCTGAATTGCATACTCTGATTGGCCAGGTTTATGACAGCTTTACAGCTTCGGAGACAAAGTTATGTCTGATGGAGCTGTATCCGCCCGAATATGAAGTGGTGGTGGGTCATGCCCTTGGCGTGGAGAACGAAGAAAACATTGTGACTGTTCCTCTATACGAATTGGATCGGCTTGAGGGTTATGGCAATTTGTCTCTGGTCTATGTACCTGCGAATCGTGAGGAGAAGCTAAGAAATCGTACTTTCGCTCGCTTGCATGAGATTGTCGATATTTTGCGCAGTCCGGACGGTTGTCCGTGGGATCGGGAGCAGACTCATGAATCTTTGCGTAAAAATCTAATCGAAGAAACCTACGAAGTGCTTGAGACGATTGATGAGGATGACCCAGACCATATGAAAGAGGAGCTGGGCGATCTTTTGCTGCAGATCATGCTGCACTCCCAAATGGAAGAGGAGCTGGGCACGTTTAACGTATTTGACGTCATAGAAGGACTGAATGATAAGCTTATCTTCCGCCATCCCCATGTATTTGGTGACAAGAATGCGAATGATGCTGAAGAAGCTCTGATCAATTGGGAGGGCATGAAGGCAGAGGAGAAGCGGCGTAAAGGCGTGAAGCCAGAGGAATTATCCGCCCTCAGTGGGGTTCCGCGTGATTTGCCTGCTCTTATGAAGGCGTACAAGCTTCAGAAAAAAGCATCCAAGGTGGGCTTTGATTGGGACAACGCTACGGATTGCTTAGCTAAGGTTCGTGAAGAAATAGAAGAGTTGCAAGAAGCCATCGATACTGATGCAGCCGCCGAGGATCAAATCCTGGAGCTGGGCGATCTATTATTTGCTGTTACCAATGTTGCCCGATTTATTGGCGCAGATCCGGAAGAAGCTTTAACCCGGACCAACCGCAAATTTGTGCGTCGGTTTCAGTATATCGAGCAGAGTCTGCGAGCCAAGGGTATGAGTGTAGAGGATAGCAGCTTGGAAGAGATGGAAGAGTTGTGGCAGGAGGCAAAGACTGAGGAACGAAAAGTATAGTGATTTTCTCAGACTATGTACGGTATACGGACCTTAAGATGAGGCAATGCTGTGAAAGTAGCATTCATCTCTGATTTAGATTATGGCGAGTAGTTTAATAGTGCTATAGAATAGATTCTGCGACGATTTCTGAGAAATAACTGTTTCTTTTTTTAAAAAACGACGATTCGTGGCAGGATTTTAAGATGACATCAAGAATATCATAAAGACGAAATGACGGCTTGCCCCATAATATGGCGGTGAATCTCGTTTCATTTATTTTTTCGTATCCTAGGAGGAACTTTAAATTATGAACAAGACAGATTTGGTAAACAACATTTCCGAGAAAAACGGATTGGCAAAAAAAGATGTAGAAGCAGTATTGAACGGATTCTTGGGTGAGATCACAGAAGCTTTGGCAAAAGGCGATAAAGTTCAACTGATCGGTTTCGGTACATTCGAAACTCGTAAACGTGCAGGACGTACTGGTCGCAACCCGCAAACGGGCACAACGATTGAAATTCCAGAATCAACTGTACCGGCATTCAAAGCTGGTAACAAGCTTAAAGAAGCCGTTAACTAATGCGTCTTGACAAATTCCTGAAAGTGTCCCGATTAATCAAGCGCCGTACAGTGGCCAAGGATGTGTCCGAACAAGGCCGGGTGCTGATTAACGGGCGGGAATCTAAGCCAAGTAGTGCAGTTAAGATCGGTGACGAGATTACTGTGCAATTTGGACAAAAGCTTGTAACGGTCAAAGTCGAAAAGCTAGTCGAAACGACACGCAAGGACGAAGCCGCTGGTATGTATACTCTACTTCGGGAAGAGCCTGTTGCCAAAAGCACCGGCTTGGACTGGTAGGAGTAACATAGTTAATAGTAAATAAGAAGGCACAACTTTACATATTGTAGAGTTGTGCCTTCTTTTTTCTTTTTTTTTCTCTCTTATTTTAGTGGATTGGAATGTTCTATAACTTCTTCTACTGCCATAGATTAGAGGTAAGAAGGAGGGGTACATGCTATGATCGAGCCAGGAAAGGTAAATAAACAGCATGATCTGCACATGCGCAGTCGTAAACAGCTAGAGTTGACGGGCGTGCAAAATGTGGAGAGCTTTGATAGCGAGGAATTTTTGCTTCGTACAGAACTCGGCCATCTCACCATTCGCGGGAATCATTTACATATCAAAAATTTAAGTCTGGAGAATGGACTGTTGTCCTTGGAGGGCAATGTACATTCCCTGATTTATCTAGATCCCGGATCGCAGGGCAAAAATAAAGGTCTACTCGGTAAGCTATTTAAATGAATCCTGCAGTTCAGTGGCTGACGCTGTTCTACATGATATTGGCCGGGGTGACAATGGGACTGGCCTATGACAGCTACCGGGTGCTGTCGCTCAAGTTCAATTTTCCCAAATGGCTGAATGCCATGCTTGACCTGCTGTATTGGCTTTGTGCTGCTTTGTTTGTTTTTAGAATGCTCTATGCCGGAAATCAGGGGCAATTGCGATTTTATGTCTTTTTAGGTTTATTTCTAGGAATATGGATCTATTTTTTGATCTTCAGTGTTACGGTGCGGCGTTTTGTGTTAATGTTAATTCAATCGGTTCAGTATATGTGCAGATTGCTATGGAGACTTGTGGAGATTCTAATAGGTAAACCTCTTCGCTGGCTTTGGCGCCTTATTATAGGGTTGCTAGTGCTGCTAGGTCGTATTCTATTATTCATCCTTAAGCTTCTGCTGCGTCTAACGAAGCCAATTTGGGTATTACCAGTAAGGTGGATTTCTCCATGGTTATCTCGGCTTAAGCATAGCGCCTGGATCGTAAAGATTACTGGATGGATTACCAAATGGCGGAAACGCTGACCTTTGAATTAGGGGGTACGCTGCATGAACAGATTCACTGCGGAAGAGAAAAGTAATCCCAGCAAAAATTCGGCCGCAGGCGCGAAGAGAAGAAGAGTCATGTGGATTCTCTTTGTGGCAGTATTTTTTGGCTGGGCGGGTTATACTTACTTCAATCAAAGTGCGGCAATTACGGACAAGGGCGAGCAACTCGCCAAGAAACAAAAGACTAGTGAGAGTGTCACAGCATCTTTGAATCAACTGAAATATGAAGTGTCCAGACTTAATGATGATGAGTATATTGGCCAATTAGCGCGTAAATGGTACAATATCTATCCTCAAGGGGAAACTCCTATTCGAACAGAGCAATCAGAGCAATAATACTGGCTAAAAGAGGCTTTTACTCTGTTGCCTTGCTTTGCTCTTTACTGTATAATCAAATCACCGCAGACAGGATGACCTTAATATTCGTCTGTATATTTTTAAGGGAGGATCATTTTATTCTATGGCAATTGAAGTGGGCACCAAGTTAGAAGGCAAAGTGACAGGCATCACGCATTTCGGAGCATTTGTGGATCTGTCAGGAGGTGTCACAGGTCTCGTTCACATCTCGGAAATCGCCGATAATTACGTCAAGGATGTTAACGATCATCTGAAGATTAGTGATGTAGTAACCGTCAAGGTGATCAACGTCGATAAGGACGGCAAGATCGGACTTTCCATTAAGCAGGCTGTTGACAAGCCAGCATCGGAAGTACGTCCGCCTAGAGCTCCAAGACCAGAACGTCCTAGCGGCGGAGACCGTTTCGGCGGCGGTGGCGGCAGTGGTGGAGGCGGCGGTGGATTCAATCGTGAACGGGGTGGGCGTCCATTTAAGCCTGCAGCCGGTAAACCTTCATTCGAGGATAAAATGTCGCGATTCCTGAAAGACAGCGAAGAACGGATATCTTCGATTAAGAAGAACACAGAAGGAAAGCGCGGAGGCCGTGGAGCCAAACGCGTATAATCCAATACCTGTACATCATAAATAACCGCAAGGGCATTTCGCCCTTGCGGTTTTTTTGTCGTGTCATATAAACTTGCCGACAGCATCCATGTCATTCTCACATAACTCTAGGGCAATCGCTGGCGAATGACCGCCAGGCTTGCGCCTAAAACTGCACTGGAAACAAGCTTAAGGAGAAGCAACCTACTGCGCCGCAAGGGATCGATCTATTTTTTTAGGAATAATGAACAAAGGCTTTTTTGTCGGAAATTTCTTATGACTGTCCCTCCATTTCTGACAAACTTTCTCAAATGACCCGCTATATAATGAGAACCATAAATTCTTAAACGGGTGGTGTAGGGAAATGAGTAAAAGCAATGTGGTGAATTTGCCAGAGTGGACAAGAGTGGGAAGCGAAGATAAGAAGCAGAGACAAGCCTTAGGCACGCGTATTATAGCTTGGGGTCAGAAGCAGCGTTATATTCAGCTTATAACAGCGAAGAAGTGGATGCTTCTGTTAAGCTTTATGGGGTTTCTGCTAGGAAGAGCTATGATTCTGGACGAGCTGTCCCCTTTTGCTGTCGCATATTTTGCCGTCATTGTGTTTATGCGTCGAGACTCTATGTTACCTGTAGCAGGTGCTATTATAGCTGGAAGTCTCTTCACTCCGTTTCCGGGTGCCTTGGTTACTACGGCCGAACTGATTATCTTTTTTCTTGTTTATAGAGGGCTTGAAAGTTTCGAACGAATAGATTTGTCTTATGCACCCCTTATGGTATTCGTATCCTCGTTTATGGTTGGCCTGTTCAAGATTGTTCTCGGACCGTCTCTTTCCTGGTACCCCTTTATGATGACAACTCTGGATGCTTTACTTGGGTTTGTTCTTACCCTTGTGTTCATTCAGGCACTTCCTCTACTAACTTACAAACAAAAGAGCAGATCGCTGAGGAACGAGGAGGTTTTATGCCTTATTATTCTGTTAGCCTCCGTAATGACAGGCCTTGTGGGCTGGACCCTTAATGGTTGGTCATTAGAGCATATATTGTCTCGTTATTTAATTCTGCTCTTTGCCATGGCGGGGGGCGCTCCCCTCGGTGCAGCTGTTGGGGTGGTGACGGGGTTGATCCTCAGCCTGGCCGATATCAGTGCTATCTATCAGATGAGTCTGCTTGCTTTTTCCGGAATGCTAGCGGGAATGATGCAGGGTGGGCGAAAGGGTGCGGTATCTATTGGCATGTTGCTAGGATCAACGATCCTTTCCGTCTATTTTACGGGTCCGGGTGATATGATGGCCTCAACATGGGAGACCTGCGCAGCAATAGTGCTGTTTCTAATAACGCCTAAGGCGATGATATCGGCGATTGCAAAATATGTACCGGGCACGTCAGATCATAGCCGATCTCAACATGAATATGCCCGCAGGGTCAGGGATCTGACTGCAGAACGGGTCACTCAATTCTCACAGGTATTCCAACAGCTCTCCAGTAGCTTTAATCAGATTCCACGTGCCGGAGAAGTGGGCAAATCGGATCGTGAAATGGAAGATTTTATGAATACGGTCACAGAAGGCGCCTGCGCTGGATGCATTCGCCGTACCCACTGCTGGGATGCAAAATTCTATCAGACATATAGATACATGACAGATATGATGACAACTGTTGAGGAATGCCCTGATATTACGGCTGCTCAGCTGCCACCGGAATGGAGCCGTATTTGTGGCAAAACCGGAGAAGTGCTTGAGGTCATGAAGGGACAATATGATCTCTACCAACATGATATGCGGTGGAAAAGACAAATATACGATAGTCGCCAATTTGTTGCCGAGCAGCTGTCAGGCGTGTCACAGGTTATGGAAGACTTGGCCAAGGAAATTAAGCGTGAAGGACAGGCCATGTATCGGCAGGAAGCGCAAATCCGCGAGGCTCTTGAGAAATTGGGACTGTCTATTCATGGCATTGAAATTTTAAGTCTGGACCCAGGACGCGTAGAAATAGAAGTAGTGCACGCTTATAATCGCGGTTTTGATGAATGCCGTAAAATGATTGCCCCACTCCTCTCCGACATTCTGGATGAGAATATTGCTGTCATGAGTGAGACGGCGGTTCATCCCCGGGAAGGACTCTCGATGGTTACCTTTGGTTCAGCCAAAGCCTTTGAGGTAAACACGGGTGTGGCAGTTGTTTCAAAAGGTGGGGATATGCTGTCTGGCGATAGCTTCAGCACCGTAGAGCTTGGAAATGGCACTTTTGCAGTATCCATTAGTGATGGTATGGGGAATGGTGAACGGGCAAGGATGGAGAGCAGTGCCGCACTCGGCATGTTAGAAAAGCTGCTGCAATCCGGTATGGATGAAAAGCTGGCTGTAAAGTCGGTCAACTCAATTCTTTTATTACGCTCCCCTGATGAATTCTATGCTACTGTGGACATGGCTTTAATCGATCAATATTCTGCGCAGACAACGTTTATGAAGATTGCTTCAGCACCAAGCTTCATCCGGAGGGGGAGTGAGGTCATTCCAATAACCTCTAGCAATCTGCCGATAGGAATCATTAAAGATATTGATGTGGATTTAATCAGTATGCAGCTTCGCCCCGGCGATATTTTAATTATGATGACCGATGGTATTTATGATGCGCCTGGATATGCCGTTAATAAGGAGATATGGATGAAGCGGATGATCCAAGAGCTTGAGGGTGATGATCCTCAGGATTTAGCGGACAGCCTGTTGGAGAAAGTGATCCGTTATCAGGGCAATGAGATCCTTGATGACATGACTATTGTCGTCAGCCGTCTTGATCATTTCCATCCGGAATGGTCCAGCCTGCATATGCCGGGCATCGGCCGTATGGAGCGTCCGCGTACGGTAAGTTAGTTATTTTAGGTTTAGTAGGTTTTAATGTTGGGTACGCGCGAAGCGTCGTATTGCTTGTATAGTTTAAGGCACGTGCAAGATATCGTGCTGCTTGGGGAGGCACGCGCGAAGCACCGTGTTGCTTGTATAGTTTAAAGCACGTGCAAGATATCGTGCTGCTTGGGGGCACGCGCGAAGCGTCGTGTTGCTTGTGAGTTTGTAGCACGCGTAAGGCGTCGTGCTAATGGAGGCAGTCGAGGCGAGTCCGTGATGTGTAACTCGCCGGCCTCTACTATTCTCGTTTCAATGGTCGGTTGACTTGGGGCGGAATCTGTAGATCTAAACTGTTTACTAGTGAAGGTATGGAACGGAGAGAAAGTTTGGAGCTGTAGAAGCGGAGCGTTCGCCTTTGTCCTCGGATTCCAACCGCGTGAGGCGGTTCTAATCAAGGAATCTGAGGACAACAGCGATCGAAAGCCCAAACATTTCTCGCAGTTCCACTATTCACTCCCCCCCCTATTTGATCGAAATTCCCCCACTTAATATCGACCGTTTGAAATCTCTCATTTCTGGATATGCTAGAAACAGAGGTTCAAACAAAGGGGGAGTTGAGGGTTATGAAGCAAATTATGCTCATTACTGACGGTTGTTCGAATGTAGGAGAAAGTCCGGTGTTGGCAGCGGCGCATGCCCTGCAGGAGGGAATCACCGTAAATGTGGTCGGTGTAGTTGATTATGGTACGATCGGTGAAATCGGCAGCCGGGAGATTGCCGACATTGCCAAGGCCGGGGGAGGCCTTAGCCGAATAGTCGGAACACCACAACTGGCGCAGACGATTCAGATGATGACACGCAAGACCGTGGTTCAGACGATCCAGCAGGCGGTTAATAAAGAGGTAAAAAAGATACTAGGCGACGGCTCACTGGATCAGCTGCCTCCTGTTCAACGTTCACAGGTTGTTACAGTTGTAGATGAACTGACAGAAACAACGCCGCTGCGCATTGCACTTCTTATCGATGCCAGTGCCAGTATGAAGCCTAAACTGGGTGCTGTGGAAGATGCAATCCGCGATTTGGCACTCAGTTTAGAAGCACGGGAAGGCAAGAGTGAGATCGCTGTGTTTCATTTTCCCGGAAATAACAGCAGTGAAGATGCCAAGCTTGACCTGGATTGGACGCATGACATGTCAGGTATTCGTACGCTATTCTCTAAATTACACATGAGAGGCGCAACACCGACTGGCCCAGCTATTTTCAAGGTGCTTGAACATTATCGTTATGATACACTGGATGAACATCGTGGACGCCGACTAAGCGATGACCACGACGAAAGAGAAGGGATGATTGGTGGGTATGTCGTCTAATCCGTCCTATCCTACTGGTACCTTAATTAACGGCAAATGGCGGGGTAACCGTTATGTCGTTGAGCGGATGCTGGGAAGGGGCGCGAACGGAACCGTATATCTTGTGCAAAGAGAAGGCAGACGGGAAAGGTACGCGCTAAAAATCGGATACGATACACTTGAACTTCAATCGGAGATCAATGTACTGACCTCGCTGCAATCGCGACGAAAGCGGAATGAACATCGGGCTCGTCGTGAGAATCCATTGTCTTCTTATTTTTTGGAAGCGGATGATTTTGCGAATGGGGATAATATCCCCTTCTATGTGATGAGGTATGTTGAAGGCAAACCGCTGCATCATTTTTTATCGAAAAACGGTCCCGATTGGTTAGGCCTGGTAGGTCTTGGTCTGCTTGAAAAGCTGCGCACACTGCATGAATGTGGATTTGTGTTCGGTGATTTGAAGCCCGAGAACGTCATGGTATCTAAATACGGTGAAGTGGAACTGATCGACTTTGGGGGCACAAGCCCTATTGGTCGTAGCGTGAAGCAGTTTACCGAATGGCATGATCGTGGTTTCTGGAATGCGGGCAGTCGAATCAGCGATGAGGGTTACGATCTTTTCGCATTTGCTGTGCTGTGTCTTCGTTTGCTCAATGAAGAAGGGCTCAAAAAGGCAGCCTTACAGCTGCCGCAGACGAGAAGTGTGGACGAATTATTTAAGCTGGCTAGAAATTTACCCAATAAGAAACTATCCTCCTGGATTTGTATGGCGTTAAAAGGGGGGTTCTCAGGCTCTGCGGATGCTACTGAGGTCTGGCGAAACCATATTTATAACTCGCGCAGAAAGCGCCCGGATAGTATGGACACCCCCCGGTGGTTAAAAAATGCATTCGCATTGTCTTTGTTTTTGCTCGCCTTTACGATTTATTGGGTATTCCGTTTTTGAACTCATACATATAGTTGGAGAGAGAGGGGGGCGCATATGGAGCAAATGAATGGACTGGTGGAGTCTGTATTGGAGTCAGCAGCCGAGCATGAGCTGTGGGCGCCCCATGACACCATTGTAGTCGCAGTTTCCGGCGGCCCGGATTCTGTGGCTCTTTTGCATGTTTTACATGAAATATCTTTAAAATTTATACCGCTTACCTTAATATGTGCTCATGTGAATCATGGATTTAGGCCGGAGTCAAAGGAAGAGGCAGAGCTCGTACGTGGTATGGCTGAAGAACTGGGACTGCCCTTTGAGTTTGCGGAATTCGATATTCCCTCCTTGGCTAAAGAGAGTGGACTTGGTCCTGAGGGTACTGCACGTGAGAAGCGGTACGAATTTCTGATTGATACGGCTCACCGATATGGGGCGCGTTCTGTTGCTCTGGCTCATCATGCTGATGATCAGGCAGAAACTGTAATTATGCGTCTATTACGCGGAAGTGGCTTATCTGGACTGTCGGGTATCAAGTGGAAAAGAACAGAAAAAAAGGTGGAACTCATTCGCCCATTCCTACGTATTAACAAAACAGCACTTTTAGGGTTATGCCAAAATGAAGGTTTCACTTATGCTGAGGATGCCACCAATCTGCTGACGAAATACAAGCGGAATGCCATTCGTTTGGAAGTTCTTCCTTTTCTGGAAAAGTATAATGGCAGAGTGAGGCAATCCCTCGTACAGCTTGCGGAAATTGCGGGAGCTGAAGATGAGTATATGGAAGCTTCTGCGGCAAAATGCTTTGAAGAGCTAGTTTCGGAAGGGGATGGGAAATACACCTTTAACAGAGCTTCATTTGCTGCCATACCCTCCGCTTTACAACGGCGTTTGATTAAACTAATATTAAATTATCTGTCGGCGGATTTATCTGCCCTTGATTTCCCCAAGATTGAAGCTGTACGTCGGGGAACGCTGCAGAGCTATCCCACCACCTGGAGCTTGGATTTGGGTGGAGGCCTGACTTGTGTGCGGCAATATGATAGTATCTTGTTCTCGTCCAAGCCCACGACGCCACAGGCAAGCTATACATATCGTCTGTTTTTACCGGACTCTGAGCTTAAACTGGAGGAAATAGGTAAGGTGATGTCGATGGCGGTACTGGAGAGAGAAAACTTTTTTGTACAGGGGGAGGATTATGGGAAGATGTCGGCTTGGTTTGACCGTGATGAACTGGTCTTTCCACTGACGATACGATCCCGATTGCCTGGAGATACCATAAGGATCATGGGATTAAACGGAAGCAAAAAGGTAAAAGATATTTATATTGATGATAAAATACCTGCTTCCGAACGGTCATTGATTCCCCTCGTTTGTGATGGTTTGGGCAATATCGTCTGGATTCCGGGCGTAAGACGCTCGATGCATGCCGCAGTAGGGCGGCACACGACCTCCGTACTTCTATTGTCTCTGGCAGAGCTGGATGACCACGAAGTCACGTAATGGTCGAAGTAAGTCTTTCATAGTATAACTTAGGAGGTTTCGCAAGTTGCAAAACGATATTCAAGAAGTATTGATCACCGAAGAGGAACTTCAGCAGAAAATTAAGGAACTCGGTCGAACACTGAGCGAAGAATACGCAGGTCGTACCCCTTTAGTAATTTGTGTACTAAAAGGTGCGTTTATATTTATGGCAGATTTGGTTAAAGCCATTACAGTACCTGTTGAGATGGATTTCATGGCAGTGTCCAGCTATGGAGCATCCACCAAGTCCTCTGGAGTAGTCAAAATTATTAAGGATTTGGATGTATCGGTAGAAGGCCGCGATATCTTGATCGTTGAAGATATTATTGACAGTGGTCTTACACTCAGCTATTTAATTGAGTTGCTCCGCAACCGGAATGCTGCTACTATCTCTGTGGTTACCTTGTTTGATAAACCATCAGGCCGCACTGTTAATCTTGAAGCCAGCTACACAGGCTTCGTGTTACCTGACGAATTTGTAGTAGGCTACGGATTGGATTATGCCGAGCGGTATCGGAACCTCCCATATGTTGGAGTACTGAAACCTGAGATTTATTCCAATTGAACTAAGGACTGCCTCGATCATACGGATCGGATACCCACAACTTCCTTTATTTGAGGTGTCCCAAGAGGCTATGGTACAATAACTTGAGTGTTGTGAGAGGAGGTAGGGGATGAATCGGTTCATCCGGAATTCTGGTTTTTATTTGATTTTATTTTTAGTCGTGGTGGGTATTGTCCAGTTTGTGAGCAATGGAAATGAAGCCGCCGATTTCCCTAGATACGACGAGTTACGGCAGGAGATCAAGAACAACAATGTGAAGGATTTGACGGTTCAGTTTGAGGGTAATGCCTTTCTGGTCACAGGCGAGTATAGAGAGCTGCCTGCCGATACTAAATCGAAAAGCTTCTCCACATATATTCCTCCTACAGATGCCGCTATCAATGAACTGATTCAAGCCAGTGATGTTAATGGGATTGAATTAACTCAGAAGAAAATGGAAGGTACCAGCATTTGGCTGACATTCCTTTCTTCAATTATCCCGCTGGTAATTATGTTCATCTTGTTCTTCTTCCTGTTTAACCAGGCGCAAGGTGGCGGCGGTAAAGTCATGAATTTCGGCAAGAGCAAGGCTCGGTTATATAATGAGGAGAAGAAGAAAATCAGCTTTGAGGATGTTGCAGGGGCGGACGAAGAGAAGCAAGAGCTTGTCGAAGTCGTTGAGTTCCTAAAAGATCCACGCAAATTTGCAGCTGTTGGCGCACGTATTCCTAAGGGCGTATTGCTTGTAGGTCCTCCGGGAACAGGTAAAACATTGCTTGCCCGTGCGGTAGCAGGTGAAGCTGGCGTTCCTTTCTTTAGTATTTCCGGTTCTGACTTTGTGGAAATGTTCGTGGGTGTCGGTGCTTCTCGGGTACGTGATTTGTTCGAGAATGCTAAGAAGAATGCTCCATGTATTATCTTCATTGATGAAATTGATGCTGTGGGTCGTCAGCGTGGCGCCGGTCTTGGTGGCGGACATGACGAGCGTGAACAGACGCTTAACCAATTGCTGGTTGAGATGGATGGATTCGGTGGTAACGAAGGCATTATTATTGTAGCGGCGACTAACCGCGCTGATATACTTGATCCGGCATTGCTTCGTCCAGGACGTTTTGACCGTCAAATTACGGTTGACCGTCCTGATGTGAAAGGCCGTGAAGCTGTACTTAAGGTTCACGCTCGTAACAAACCGCTTACGAAAGATGTAAGACTGGATGTTGTTGCTAAACGCACAACCGGATTCACAGGTGCTGATCTGGAGAATCTGCTGAATGAGGCAGCTTTGCTAGCTGCACGTCGTAACCGTAAAGATATTTCCATGATTGAAGTGGATGAAGCTATTGACCGTGTTATCGTAGGTACTGAGAAACGCAGCCGTGTGATCAGTGACCGCGAGAAACGTATTGTAGCTTATCATGAAGCAGGCCATACTATTGCAGGTTACTTCCTTGAGCACGCCGATATGGTGCATAAAGTTACTATTATCCCACGCGGACGTGCAGGCGGATATGTTATTATGCTTCCGAAGGAAGATCGGATGATCGTTACCAAGCAGGAGCTTTTGGATAAGGTTACTGGATTACTTGGTGGACGTGTTGCTGAAGAATTGTTTATTGGTGAGATCGGTACGGGTGCATACAGTGACTTCCAACAGGCTACGCGCATCGTGCGTGCCATGATTATGGAGTACGGTATGAGCGATAAGCTTGGACCTATGCAGTTCGGATCTTCTCAAGGTCAAGTATTCTTGGGTCGTGATATTGGGCATGAACAGAATTACAGTGACTCCATTGCTTATGAGATTGATCAGGAAATGCAGAACTTTATTACTTCGAGTTACGAACGTTGTAAAGATCTGTTGATCAAACACTCCAAAGAAATGCACTTGATTGCCAATACATTACTTGAGAAAGAAACACTTGAGCTTGATCAGATCACACAACTGATTGAACAAGGATTCCTTTCCGAGGATGGTAAACCAGAGGGTGGCGAAGGTGTTGCCCATGAAGTTGGCGAGCCTGTCATCGACAATATCGGTGATGTGCGAGTTCGCATTCAAGGCAAGCCTGAGGATGAACAGTCCACACTTCCTGACCTATCGAAGGATATCCCGAATAACCCTGATTCTGAGGGTAATGACGGTTCTGACGATGACAATAAAGGTGGGGGCACTAGCCTTACCTAATTGGGTCCACCATTCATATGATGTAAATTTATCCGGAGAACGTAACTGTTCTCCGGATTTTTTATTTTAATTTTTAAGGGATTCTATGCCTTAAAGCCTGTCCAGTTACATTGACAGGGGCTGGAACGTTGTGTACATTAGTGATTAATATTACTTACTATTTATATCAGCATGTTCATTTTTTCACCATGATGGCGCATGCCATTTGATAACATCATGTCGGCGAAAAGCCGCGAGGATTTAAGGGGGAGAACAATCGGTGGAAGCTCTGGCGCTTGAGCGCAAGCAGGAACAGAATCGAGAACTTCGTATACGTCTTGAACAGCTTAAAAAGGAACGAAACGCAATCATTTTAGCTCATTATTATCAACGTGATGAAATTCAGGAGGTTGCCGATTTCCGGGGCGACTCTTTTTTACTCGCTCAGAAGGCTGCAGAGACAGATGCAGAAGTTATTGTATTCTGCGGTGTTCATTTCATGGGGGAAAGTGCAAAAATTCTAGCCCCGAACAAAACCGTCCTTATTCCTGATGAACGTGCAGGCTGTCCAATGGCAGATATGGTCAATGTAGACGGTTTGCGTAAGCTAAAAGCTCAACATCCAAATGCTAAAGTAGTCACTTATATCAACTCGTCCGCCGAGATTAAAGCAGAAACCGATATTTGTTGTACCTCTGCTAATGCTGTGAAAGTAATCGAATCCCTTGACGCCGAAGAGATTATTTGGGTCCCAGATAAGAATCTTGGTCAATATGTACAAGATCAGACGGGCAAGAAGCTGATTATTTGGGAAGGCTATTGCAACACTCACGACATGTTGACCGTCAAAGATGTAGTAGAAATGAGAGCAAAATATCCAGATGCGGAATTTGTAGTTCATCCAGAGTGTCGTCCTGAAGTAGTCGCCATGGGTGACTATGTAGGCAGCACTACATCAATTCTGGAGTATTGCCGGAAATCGGATCGTAAGCAATTTATCGTTGGAACGGAAGATGGTACCGGATATCAGCTTCGTAAGGATAGTCCAGATAAAGAATTCCATTTTGCTACCAAATTTCTTGTTTGTCCTAATATGAAAGTTAATAATCTAAAAAAACTGGTGAAATGCCTGGAGACGATGAAGCCACAAATCTATGTACCGCCTGCTGTCGCCGACAAAGCCAGAACATCCCTAGAGCGCATGCTACAAGTCCGGTAGCATGCGCTACTCTTTCGTTGAAACAGGTGAAAAGCGGTCATGATTCCACAATATTTGGTTGATTTTGATCTTCGGGATATTCCTACGGTAAAGACAGATTGTATTGTTATTGGTTCAGGGATTGCCGGGTTATTCACAGCTATTAAAGCCAGTGAAGATCGGCGTGTCATAATGATCACAAAGAAATCAGTAATGGAAAGTAATACTCGCTATGCACAGGGGGGGATCGCAGCTGTTATAGCTGAGGATGATTCCCCTGCTTACCACCGGCAGGATACCTTAATGGCCGGAGCAGGTCTTTGCTCCTCAACAGCTGTCGATGCACTTGTTAATGAAGGGCCGGAAGGCGTTCATGAGTTAATTCGCTTAGGAACTCTGTTTGATAAGGAAGATGGGGTACTGGCTTTGACTCAGGAAGGTGCGCATAGCCATCGCCGTATTTTACATGCTAATGGGGATGCTACAGGTTATGAGATTGTTCGTGCATTGGCGGAACAGGTAGCCGAACATGAGAATATTGAGGTCTGGGATGATCATTATGTTATCGATCTCATCACTGTAGGTGGAGAATGTGTAGGCGCATTATTGCAACGGCCCGGTGGTGGAAGGTTGTTCCTGCAAGGGGATGCGACCATTCTGTGCTCTGGTGGAGCAGGACAATTATATCGATACACTACCAACCCAGAAGTAGCTACAGGAGATGGAGTAGCAATCGCCTATCGCGCTGGGGCTCATATACGAGATATGGAATTTATTCAATTTCATCCTACAGCACTTAGTTACCCGGGAGCTCCTAGATTTTTAATCTCCGAAGCTGTGCGTGGGGAAGGAGCAGTCTTGCGCAATATTAATGGAGAACGGTTCATGGAACGTTATCATGACCTGCTTGAGCTGGCTCCGCGGGATATTGTAGCACGAGCTATTGTAAGTGAAATGGAACATACTAAATCAACGTTCGTTTATTTGGATATTACACATGAATCTCCAGAGATGGTGAAGCATCGGTTTCCCACAATATATGAGACATGTATGGGCTATGGACTGGATATTACAAGTGATTGGATTCCAGTGGCTCCCGCTGCGCATTATATGATGGGGGGGATTAAGACCGATCTGAATGGAGAGAGCACCATCCCACGTCTGTTTGCTTGCGGAGAGGTTTCCTCCACAGGCCTGCATGGCGCTAACCGTTTAGCTAGTAATTCATTATCTGAGGCCATTGTATTCGGACAGCGTATTATTGATCGGATTCATGAGCTTTCCCCGCTGGACCGTGATGTTTTATCGGTTAACAGTAACGAGGGACGTGTAGATTCGCCAACTCAAGCTATTGTGGAACGTCGTTTGAAGCTACAGAAGGTAATGGTTCGATATGCCGGACTACGTCGTAACGAAGAGATGTTACTTAAAGGACTAGATGAATTAAAACGACAGCTGCCAATCTTTGGATCAGCATTGTCCAAACGTGAGGAATATGAATTTGCTAATATGCTGACCTGCTGTTTGCTTGTGACAGAGTCTGCTCTGGCACGGGAAGAGAGCCGTGGGGCGCATTACCGTGAGGATTATCCGCAGCGGGATGATGATCAGTGGCGTAAGCACCTGCTTCAAATTCGCGAACTGGGAATAGTGGAGGAATTAAGCGATGATGTTTAATGGTTACAATGAAGAGCTAGTACAATCCATCAAGGCTTGGTTGCGGGAAGATGTTGGTTCCGGAGATGTAACCACGCAGATGACGATTCCAGTGGGCCATGAGTCCAAAGGGATTATTCATGCCAAGGAAGACGGTATAATTTGTGGCATTCCAATTGCAGAGCTGGTCTTTGAAATTGTGGATCCGGCACTTAGTTTTACAGCCCTTGTCGAAGAAGGCCAAGCTGTAACTAAAGGGACAGTAATTATTGAGGTTGAGGGCAGCACACATGCGATTCTAACAGGTGAGCGGCTTGCGCTTAACTTGATGCAGCGTCTTTCGGGTGTGGCATCACGTACAGCTTCTTTCGTGCAGGTGCTGGAGGGATTACCGACTCGTCTAGTGGACACACGTAAGACAACACCAGGTCACCGGATGCTGGAGAAATATGCTGTTCGTATTGGTGGAGGCTTTAATCACCGTTTTGGGTTATATGATGCAGTTATGATCAAGGATAATCATATCAAAGGCGCAGGTGGTATTCGGCAGGCTGTAGGTCGTGCCCGGAAGAACATCCCGCATACGATGAGCATCGAAGTGGAGACCGAGAATTTAGAGCAAGTCGAAGAGGCGCTGGCAGCAGGTGCTGATATTATAATGCTCGATAACATGTCTAACAATATGATGAAGCAAGCCGTGGCTAGGATTAAATCGAAAGCTCCGCATGTTAAGACAGAGGCTTCTGGCAATGTATCGTTAGAAACCTTACGCGGGATTGCTGAAACGGGTGTGGATGTGATTTCTGTCGGGCGCCTTACGTACTCCTTCTCCAGTCTGGATATCAGTCTAGACCTTAATGCCAAGAAGGAAGGGCCTTTGTCATGATGCTTGCTGTCGATATCGGTAATACCAATATTGTTCTCGGTGTATATAGAAAACGCGAATTGCTGCATCATTTTCGGCTAAGTACTGCGCGTCAATCGACCGTGGATGAATATGGAGTAATGATACACAATCTTTTTCACATGTCAGGTATATCTGTCAAAGACGTTGAAGGTGTAATTATATCTTCGGTTGTTCCGCCACTAGTTAAGACTATTGAGGATATGTGTATTAAATATATAGGGAAAGACCCATTGATTGTTGGACCAGGAATTAAGACGGGGCTTAACTTACGTTATGAGAATCCGCGTGAAATTGGCGCAGACCGGATTGTTAATGCAGTTGCTGCGATTGAACAATACAAATGTCCACTTGTCGTTGTTGATTTTGGTACGGCTACGACTTTTGATTGCATTGATGCAGGTGCTAATTATCTTGGTGGCGCGATTGTCCCCGGTCTAGGCATTTCAACGGAGGCATTATACCAGCGGGCATCTAAGCTGCCGCGAATTGAATTGGAGAAGCCTAAAAAGGTCATCGGGCGTAATACGGTGCACGCGATGCAGGCCGGGATTATTTTTGGCTATGCGGGTCAGGTTGAGGGCATTGTTAAACGAATTAAAGTCGAGATGAACGCTCCCGAACTGAAGGTTATTTCGACCGGAGGCCTCGCCTCCCTAATTGCGGGTGAAACGGACTGTATCGATGAAGTAAATCCTATGTTAACGCTAGAAGGATTAAGAATTATTTACGATCGTAACCAATAAAGATAAAGAAGCCTAAAAGGCGAAGAGATAGGAGGGCTATGCACCCAATGGAAAAAAAGAAGGATCGACTAATCCGCGGCACGGCTCTTAATGGTAAAGTGAGAGCGTTTGCTGTCCGCACAACTGAATTGGTTGAAGAACTGAGACGCAGACACGATACGTATCCAACGGCTACAGCCGCAATGGGACGTACAGTTACCGCTGCAGCCATGATGGGCGCTATGCTCAAGGGTAGTGAGAAGCTGAGTATTATGGTTAAAGGGAATGGACCGATCGGACAAATCGTTGCAGAATCCAATGCATTGGGAGAAGTGCGTGGTTATGTGCATAATCCTCACATTCATTTACCGAGCAATAGCATGGGGAAGCTGGATGTAGCTGGAGCGGTGGGAACTGAAGGGTTCATTGATGTTATAAAAGATTTAGGTATGAAAGAGCCGTACAGAGGTAGTATTCCTATTATCTCCGGGGAGCTTGGCGATGATTTTACCTATTATTTTGCGGTTTCTGAGCAAACTCCAGCTGCGGTCGGTCTAGGTGTACTGGTAGATACCGATGAGTCAGTAATTGTGGCTGGAGGATTTATTGTTCAGCTTCTTCCTGGTCTGACTGATGCGGAGATCACAGAGATTGAAAAAGCTGTAGGGGCGATGCCTTCTGTAACAGCGCTTCTCGATCAGGGGCTGGAGCCAGAAGAAATGCTGCGCTACCTGTTGCCGGATGCAGTGGTTATGGATGAACTGGATATTAACTTTGCTTGTCAGTGTTCGCGTGAGCGGGTAGAGCAGACATTGGTTAGCTTAGGACGGGATGAACTGGAGAGATTAATTGCAGAAGATGAACAGGCTGAAGTCGTATGCCATTTTTGCAATGAGGCTTATGTTTTCAATAAGGACGATTTACAGGTCATTTTAGAACAAGCGAATTCGTAGGGTATTGGGATGATGACGAGACAGGAACGTGCACTTCGCAATACGGTTATTATTCTAGCTGTTGCAACTTTAATGCTCGGGGGTCTATTATTCTGGAGTTTGCGCGCCATGGCCCTTCTTAAAGGAGATACAACAGACAATGAATCACCGGATGTAGCGACTGCAGGCGGACAACCGATAACGGATCAGCAGTGGATGGATGAGCTCAAAAAAAAGCATGGAGAAGAAGTGTTAATCAGTATGCTTAACCATATTGTCGTGAACATGGAAGCTAAGGCATTAGGAATTACCGTGACAGACGATGAGGTTAAGCAGGAACTGGCACGCACTATAGTTGGGTACGAATCAGAAGCGCAATATTATGCTCAAATGCAATCTCAGCTCGGATTATCTCGTCAGGAAGTGTTCGCAGAGACAGCTTATCGTCTGTCCTTACAAGCGATAGCCACGGTGGGCATTACAATCAGTGATGCCGATATAGATGCTTATTTAGAGCAAAATGCCGAGCGCTTCATTCCAAAAAAGGAAATGCAGCTTTCTATGATCAAGGTCTCATCCTATGAGGAAGGCCAGCAGGTAATGGATCGCTTGGAACAGGGTGAGGATTTCGCTGATTTGGCTAGGGAAGTGTCTATTGATGATGAGAGTCGGCAGCACGGAGGCAGCTTAGGCAAAGTAGAGGAAGATGACCCTTTTTGGCCAGAGGGAATGTTAAAGACTGCCGCTGGATTGGATGTGGGTGATATAGCCGGTCCAATCGAGACAGGGGAAGACTTCGCCATTATCCGCTTGGAGAGTATTCACTCTCCAGAAATGCCGGATCAGAAAGAAATTCGGGCGCTTGTACGTCAAGAGCTGGCTTTGGAGCAAGCCCCTCCCTTGCAGCAGGTGGAAAGCGATTTACGCAATAAATATGAGGTATCAATAAATATTGACAACAGCCTGCAAGATTGATAATATGATATTAACGTAAACCCTACCGTTTTAGTCGGAAATAACTGACGGTGGTCAACAATTTAAACTCCATACACAGAAGCATAAAGTCATAATTTACGTTCTTATATCGCATTTATCATTCTAAGGAGGTTTTTGCTCATGGCTAAAGTCGTTAACAACGTAACAGAATTGATCGGAGGTACTCCGCTCGTTCGTTTGAATCGTCTGGCACAGGAAGGCTCCGCAGATATTTATTTGAAATTGGAATATCAGAACCCGGGATCAAGCGTAAAAGACCGGATTGCAATCAGCATCGTGGAAGAAGCTGAGCGTGAAGGTCTACTGAAACCGGGAGGTACGATTGTAGAAGCTACTAGTGGTAACACTGGTATCGGCCTGGCACTTGTAGCTGCTGCTAAAGGTTATAAAGCAGTTATCGTAATGCCGGAAACAATGAGCTTGGAGCGCCGTAATCTCCTTCGCGCATATGGAGCGGAATTGGTGCTGACCCCAGGATCGGAAGGTATGAATGGTGCGGTTAAGAAAGCAGACGAAATTCTGAAAGAGAACCCAAGCTATTTCCCATCCGAGCAATTCAAGAATAAAGCGAACGTGAAGATTCACCGTGAGACTACTGGACCTGAAATTATTGACGCTATTGAATCCATCGGCGGTCCTTTGGATGCTTTTATTGCAGGTATCGGAACAGGCGGAACGATCACTGGTGCGGGTGAAGTGCTGAAAAGCCAATATCCTGATATTAAGATCTATGCTGTAGAGCCTGCTGCTTCCCCAATCTTGGCTGGAGGCAAACCAGGCCCTCACAAAATCCAGGGTATCGGAGCTAACTTCATCCCTGAGATTTTGAACCAAGATATCTATGATGAAATCATCCACGTTGAGAATGATGAAGCTTTCGAAACTGCACGTCGTGTAGCTAAAGAAGAAGGCGTCTTGTCTGGTATTTCTTCAGGTGCTGCTGTATTTGCCGCTCTTAAAGTAGCTAAAGATTTAGGCCCTGGCAAAAAAGTAGTAGTCATTATCCCAAGTAACGGCGAACGTTACCTGAGCACACCACTTTACAATTTCGAAGCGTAATTGTTTGCAATAACGTAAATCTATAAGAGTCTTCATACCACTTTTTTGGTGGTGATGGAGACTCTTTTCGTTGATTTAAAAGGCATTTGGTTCTGTTCATATATGAAGGACCAGACGTGGTGATTTTATTATTGTTGAAAAAAGCTCTGGTTTTTGCAGAAAACGAAAAAATCATAATAATTTCCTATCGCTGAGGGCTTTTCAATCATGCCTTAAGTACAGTATACTGACAGGCAATATACTACTGACGATTGGACAAAACTAAGCAAATGCTTACGAAGCGAGTTTTATTGCGAAGTGATGTCTACGAAGTAATGGCTTCATAAAACTTTTAGGAGGATGGCTTTGGAAATCATAACAACCTGGAACGAGTGGGAACAATGGGCTGCTGAAGACTGGAGCATGTTTCCCTTGATTATAAAATCCCCCCGGTGCACCAACGAATTACCCGCGTCCTGGGAGCAAGCCTGGGAGTTAGCTTCCCAGTATTCTGTAGTTTTAGAGAGTGGTAAGGGTGGCCGTTATACGTACTTGGGCTTGAATCCTGTTTCGATATTGAAAGGCAAGGAGGATAACGCGGAAGTATTTAGCTTCCCTACTGAATCTTTGGAATCAGCATCAGTGGACGAGGAGAGGATACCTGAGGCAACAACACTGCATGGACAACCGCTGGACCTACTGCAGCAATGGATGTCGGATTTTACGTCGCCTAAGTTAAAGGATGAAGATGTTCCTCCTTTCTCTGGTGGATGTATTGGATTCCTTGGTTATGATGTGGTTCGTTCTTTGGAACGATTGCCGTCTCTTGCCCAAGATGATCCTGGTTTTCCTGATTATCTTTTTATGAGGTTTGACGAGATATGGATTTATGATCACGAAGAGCATGTGCTGTATTGTGCTGTTCACGTTCCAGTTCCAGCAGACTGTGGGCTGGAGGATCTGCAAAATCTCTATCTTGGCAGTATAGAACAGGCTGGACAAATGGTAGAGCAGTGGCAGCTGATATCTTCAGCTGCAGGATTGGATGATGAGGCTGTGGGCAGCATTGAGGCCCTTACAGTTTCATCAGGAGAGTGGCCGGGCATGGCTTCGGCTTTCTCGCCTGAGAAGTTTCAGCAAGCAGTGCTGGACGTTCAGGAATACATCCGCCAAGGCGATGTATTCCAAGTGAACCTCTCGCTGCGCCAGGAGGCGCAGCTGAAGTCCTCGCCGGAGGATGTTTACGAGTGGCTGCGCAAGCTCAACCCGTCCCCGTACATGGGGCTCTTGCGGTCGCCCGGCTTCGCGCTGTCCAGCGCTTCACCGGAGCTGCTCGTCAAGCTGCACGGTGACAAAGTGAGCGCCCGGCCAATCGCCGGCACCCGGCGCCGGGGACTCACTCCCGCGGAGGATGCCGCCATGGAGGCGGAGCTTCGCGGGAGCGAAAAAGAGATCGCCGAGCATATCATGCTTGTCGATCTGGAACGCAACGACATCGGACGTGTCGCTGCATACGGTTCCGTCAGCGTGCCGGAGCTGATGACGGTGGAGCGCTACTCTCATGTGATGCATCTCGTTTCGCAGGTAGAGGGCCAGATTGCGCCGGATAAAGACGCTTATGCGGTTATCGCAGCTTTATTCCCGGGGGGAACCATCACAGGGGCTCCCAAGGTAAGGACAATGGAGATTATCGAAGAACTGGAGCCGGTTCGACGTGGACCCTATACAGGTTCGATGGGTTTTATTGACTATAACGGCAATATGGAATTAAATATTATTATAAGAACGCTGGCTGTAAAAGACGGGGTCGGATATATTCAGACAGGTGCCGGCATAGTGATCGATTCCGATCCCTACCGTGAATACCGTGAATGCCATAATAAAGCCAAAGCGGTAGTGAAGGCAGTACTCTGTAGTGAACTGCAGCAGGAATTGCCAGCTACCAGCGAAGCCGAAGGGGGAGTAGCACTGTGATCTTGGTCATCGATAATTATGATTCCTTTACGTATAACCTCGTACAGTATTTAGGTGAGCTTGGGGAAGAGGTTAAAGTGCACCGCAATGATGAAATTACCATCGAAGAGATTGAAAAGCTGGCACCTGACCATATTCTAATTTCACCAGGCCCATGTACACCAAATGAAGCGGGAATTAGTCTGGAATTGTTGCATCATTTCAAGGGGATCATTCCGATCTTCGGCGTATGCCTTGGACATCAAGCGATTGGACAAGCATTTGGTGGCAATGTCATCCGTGCTGAGCGTTTGATGCATGGGAAGACATCGCCTATTTACCATAACGGGACCTCAATTTTTGAAGGTCTGGAGTCTCCTTTTACAGCTACCCGATATCATTCACTGATTGTAGAGCGGGAGAGTCTCCCAGATTGCTTGGAAATTACGGCTGAGACTGAAGAAGGGGAGATTATGGCATTGCGCCATAAAGAATACCCTATTGAAGGTGTACAGTTCCACCCGGAATCTATTATTACGGATCATGGTCATACGATGCTGCGTAACTTCTTGAAACGGAGAGCCGGAGAAACGGCATGAAATATATAGGATTTAACAATGGTGTCATTGACGCCCGAGAAGCCGTGGTTTCTGCCTTGGATCACGGCTTTTTGTACGGCATTGGCTTGTTCGAAACCTTTCGGACCTATGGGGGAGTTCCCTTTTTGCTGGAGCGTCATTTGAAGCGTATGGCAGAGGGGTGCAAGGAACTGGGCATTCCATTTGAGGCAGAAGCGGCACATCTACTTGACTGGATTAAGCGCGTTATGGACAAAAATGAATTAAAAGAAGCTTATATACGCTATACCGTAACAGCCGGTGAGGATATTCTCGGATTACCTGCTGGTGATTATCAAAAGCCCAATCATTTGTTGTACATCAAAGCGCTGCCGAAAGTATCAGATAATCTTTACAGTGAAGGCAAAGAGCTGCAGCTGTTGTCCTTGCGGCGTAATACTCCTGAGGGAACGGTGCGATTCAAGTCGCTGCATTATATGAATAACATTCTGGCTAAGCGTGAGCTTAGAGGGTATGCTTCTGCGGCAAATGGTGCTGAAGGACTAATGCTGACGGCAGAAGAATTTATTGCGGAGGGCATTGTCAGCAACATCTTTTTTATTAAAAACAACAGGCTCTATACCCCAGATCTCACCACAGGCATTCTTCCGGGAATTACCCGGGAAATGGTGCTGGAGCTGGCTCTTAGTGTAGGCCTTAGTGTTGAAGAAGGAACATATCACTGGGAGCAGTTGAAAGCTGCTGATGAAGTGTTTCTTACCAATTCCGTACAAGAAATTGTTCCTGTTACCGGGGTGTGGCACGGAGATGCAAGATTTACTATAGGTACTGGCCAGTGTGGAACAATTACTGCTGGCTTGATTTCATTATATAGAGATAGGACGGCGATTGCGAAATGAGACCAGTCCTCTTTAAGCGGACATACCGTTGTGGAAATACAGACTTGGAGTTAGGAAATCGAACATTGATTATGGGCATCCTTAATGTTACCCCTGATTCTTTTTCAGATGGAGGACTTTGGGATCATCCGGACAAAGCCGTTGAGCATGCGCTGCGTATGGCTGCAGAGGGTGCTGATATTATTGATATCGGCGGTGAATCTACTCGTCCTGGTCATCAACCGGTGGGACTTGAAGAGGAGTTAGCCCGTGTATTGCCTGTGATCGAGAGTATTCATAAGGCGGCACCTCATCTTCCGTTATCCATCGATACCTATAAAGCTGAAGTAGCCCGCCAAGCTATGGCTGCGGGTGCCCATATCATTAATGATATATGGGGTTGTAAGGCTGATCCGGAAATGGCGGCAGTGGCCGCTGCTGCTGACTGTCCTATTATTTTGATGCATAACCGGCAGGACCGTAATTATACGAATCTGAGTGCGGATATGTCGGCTGATCTTAAGGAAAGTATTGATCTTGCGTTAGCCGCAGGTGTTAAGCCGGCCAATATCATATTGGATCCAGGTATCGGCTTTGCTAAGGATTATAATGAAAACCTGCAGGCAATGATGCTTTTAGACGGGTTGACTGAGTTAGGCTATCCGTTGTTACTGGCGACATCCCGCAAAAAATTCATCCGCACGTTACTTGATTTGCCGTCTGATGATGTTGTGGAAGGCACCGCAGCTACAGTAGCTTTTGGTATTGCTCAGGGTTGCCAGATCGTCCGTGTACATGATGTATCTCTAATTAAACGAACGGTTAAGATGTGTGATGCGATGTTGTATGCTGCACCTCCAGTGGTGCGTGAATAGCTATATTTTACGAAAAAGGGCGGATTAATCATGGATAAAATGACAATGCATCGCATGGAATATTACGGATACCACGGTGTATTTGAGGAAGAGCGTAAGCTGGGACAACGTTTTTACATTGATTTAGAGCTAGAGCTTGATTTGCAGGGTGCGGGCTTGAATGATGATTTGAGTCAAACTGTGAATTATGCTGAAGTTCATGAATTAGTCAAAAACATTGTCGAAATAAAGTCTTTTAAGTTGATCGAAGCTTTGGCAGAATATATTGCATCCTCCGTACTGGACACTTATACTGTTATCAATGCAGTAACGGTTAAGGTAACTAAACCTCATCCGCCTTTCGACATTCATTTTCAGGGAGTGACTGTAGAGCTGCGCAGAACTAGAAAGTGAGAACAAGGTCCATGAATATACATTCCACCTCTGAAGAATCAGAGGCTTATATTGCTTTAGGGGCTAATTTGGGTGACCGCGAGGGCACACTGTCAGAGGCTTTGAACAGACTGGACGCTCATGATGAAATATCGGTGGTCCGCTGCTCCAAAGTTTACGAGACAGAGCCAATAGGTTATTTAGATCAGCCGCAGTTTCTCAATATGGCAGCAGCTTTGCGAACGACACTTGCGCCCGAGTCCTTGCTGGAAGTGATGTTGGGGATTGAAACGCAGCTGGGTCGTATCCGGGATATCCGCTATGGACCGAGAACGGTAGATTTGGATTTGTTGTGGGTTGAGGGTCAGGTGCTCGATACACCACATTTAACGTTACCGCATCCACGCATGTTAGAGCGTGCTTTTGTATTGTTTCCGCTCAGTGACATCGTTCCACAGAATGAACAATCTTCCGGACTTCGCAAGCTGATTACAGCAGCGCTTCAAGACATAGACGGGAAGGAAGGAATTCGGTTGTGGACAACAAGCGTTTGGGACGGAGGGTCAGGGCATTCCGTAAGCTAAAAGGGTATACTCAACAGGATCTTGCGGATCTTGCCGGAATTTCCTTGGCTGTGCTAGGTGCAGTCGAGAGGGGTAACAGACGATTAGAAGATCAAATTTTAGATAAAATTGCGAATGTTCTAGGGGTTACAACAGAAGAGCTTGTGGATCCCAACTCATAATTCCAAGAATTAAAAGGCAGGAAGTGATACGAATGCTGAAGATTGGCGATATCGAGATGAAAAATCAGGTTGTTCTGGCACCTATGGCTGGCGTGTGCAATCCGGCTTTTCGTCTGATCGCTAAGGAATTTGGTACAGGTCTGGTCTGTGCGGAAATGGTAAGCGATAAGGCCATTATTCACGGAAATACACGTACTCGCGAAATGTTGTTTGTAGATGAACGGGAGAAACCGCTTAGTTTGCAGATTTTTGGCGGGGATAGAGCATCACTGGTGCAAGCAGCTAAAGTCGTTGATAAAGAAACCAATGCTGATATTATCGATATCAATATGGGATGCCCAGTGCCAAAAGTGACTAAATGTGATGCGGGAGCCCGCTGGCTTTTGAATCCCGACAAAATCTATGAAATGGTCTCTGCGGTTGTCGATGTTGTCGATAAACCGGTAACCGTGAAAATGCGGATTGGCTGGGATAGCGAGCATATTTTTGTCGAAGATAATGCGCGTGCGGTTGAACGTGCCGGGGGTAAGGCTGTCAGCGTACACGGTCGTACCCGCGAGCAGCTTTACACAGGCCATGCGGACTGGAACTACATCAAGATGGCAAAAGAAGCAGTTTCCATTCCCGTTATTGGCAACGGGGATGTTAATACACCTGAAGATGCTCGGGCTATGTTGGATCAGACTGGCTGCGATGGTGTAATGATCGGGCGTGGAGCACTCGGTAATCCTTGGATGTTGTATCGTACCATTCAATATTTGAGCACCGGCGAGCTTATGCCTGAACCTGGTTTGGATGAGAAGATTAAGGTTGCTATTCTTCATATGGATCGTCTGGTAGCTCTTAAGGGAGAAGCTGTAGCTGTCCGTGAGATGCGTAAGCATATGGCTTGGTATTTAAAAGGCTTGAAGGCTGCCGCTAGAGTGAAGGATGTCCTTATGACAGAAACAAAACGCGATGGAATGGTGAGGATATTGAATGATTTTGTCGTTCAATTAAAGCATGAAGAAGAGAGCAAGGGCATTGAAATGTCTTCTTCTGCTGTATAATCGCCTTTTTTCTGCTGATATTTGAACACATCTGACTTTATATGTGGTGTCATTGACATTTTGTAGCGGTTCCAATATAATTTCACAGTATAAAATCGCCGTTACAGTAAGAGCAATGCAGCAGGGAGGGTTCTTATCCTTCTAGATTAGCATATAGTATGGTGTTTTCAATAATTGTATACGACAGGAGAATCGGTTGAGATGAGCGATAAAGAAGTCATCCTTACGCCGGACGGGCTAAAACGTCTGGAAGATGAGCTGGAGACCCTCAAATCCGTAAAACGCCGTGAGGTTGCTGAACGGATTAAGGTAGCGATTGGCTACGGAGATATCAGTGAGAACTCGGAGTATGAAGACGCGAAGAATGAGCAAGCTTTTATCGAAGGACGCGTTCTCACTTTGGAGAAGATGCTTCGCAACGCGCGTATCATCAATAGCGACGAGATCGTTACTGACGTAGTAAGTATTGGTGTTACTGTAAGTGTCGAGGATTTGGAATATGGGGACACTATGGAGTATACGATCGTAGGTACAGCAGAATCTGATCCACTGAATAACAAGATTTCCAACGAAAGTCCGGTAGGCAAAGCTATTATCGGAAAAAAAATAGGTACGGTAGTTGATGTTTCTACACCTGCAGGAGTTATTCAATATAAAATTCTCGATATCAGAATGAAGTAATATACAGACCTTAATGTCTGTAAATAGATGTGCTGCCATATGTATTAGTCATTTCACTGTACATAGGTAGATAAGGGAACATGTTTGGGAAAGCTTCCTTAGGGAAGCTTTTTTCAAATCATCCAGAAACGATAGGTAAAACAAACTGCTTATATTTTGAGGTGGAACGGGACTGTCCTCTAACTATGGAGACGGAGCCGTTTCTTCTTGTGTATATGATATTACTGAGTTATAAGGGGATGAATCGCATGACCGAGGAAATGAACAATGTGGACAATGCAGAGAACGAACTTAGTGAGCTTTTGCAGATCCGCCGTGCCAAACTGGACGAGCTAAGAGGACTTGGTATTGATCCTTTTGGCAAAAAATACGAGCGCACAGCTAACGCTGGCGATATCGTAGCTAAGTATGATGGACTTTCCAAAGAGGAATTGGACGAGCTTTCTGTTGAAGTGAGCATTGCTGGGCGTATTATGGCAAAACGCGTTATGGGTAAAGCCAGCTTTGCGCATATCCAGGACCTTAGCGGAAGAATTCAGCTTTATGTTCGTCAAGACAGCATTCCTGAAACTCAATACACGGCGTTTAATGTTCTCGATCTGGGAGATATTATCGGCGTTCGTGGAACAGTATTCAAAACCAAAACAGGCGAGACCTCCATCAAAGTGCATAATCTCGAAGTCTTGTCCAAATCCCTGCTGCCACTTCCTGAAAAATATCATGGTCTTAAAGATGTAGAACTGCGTTATCGCCAGCGCTATGTTGATTTGATTATTAATCCGGAAGTTCAACAGACCTTTATTGCCCGTTCAAGAATTATTCAATCGATGCGTCGTTATTTGGATTCACTTGGTTATCTTGAAGTTGAAACACCTACACTTCATACGATCGCCGGTGGAGCAGCTGCGCGTCCATTTATTACTTACCACAACACACTTGAAATGCAGCTGTATATGCGGATTGCTATCGAGCTTCACTTGAAACGCCTTATCGTTGGCGGTTTGGAAAAAGTGTATGAAATCGGCCGTGTCTACCGTAACGAGGGAATGTCGACTCGTCATAATCCAGAGTTCACTATGATTGAGTTGTACGAAGCATATGCCGACTACAAGGACATCATGAATCTCACGGAGAATATGATTGCACATATTGCCCAAGAGGTATTAGGTACACAACTGCTGGATTACCAAGGCAAAGAGGTAAATCTGTCTCCAGGATGGCGTCGTGTAACTATGGTTGATGCTGTTAAAGAAGTAACCGGTGTTGATTTCAGCGTTCACATGACAGATGACGAAGCACAAGCTTTGGCAAAAGAACATCGTGTGCCTGTTGAGAAACATATGACGTTCGGTCATATCCTTAACGCTTTCTTCGAGCAATTTGTAGAGGAAACTCTAATTCAGCCAACCTTTGTAATGGGACACCCTGTTGAAATTTCACCACTTGCGAAGAAAAACGATGAGGATCCACGCTTTACCGATCGTTTTGAGCTGTTTATTGTGGGTCGTGAGCACGCTAATGCATTTAGTGAATTGAATGATCCGATTGACCAACGTCAACGCTTTGAGGCACAGATCCAGGAGAAAGAGCAAGGTAATGACGAAGCTCATGAGATGGATGATGATTTCATCCGCGCCCTGGAATATGGTATGCCGCCTACTGGCGGACTGGGAATCGGCGTAGACCGTTTGATCATGCTGCTTACCAATTCTGCATCGATTCGCGATGTATTGCTGTTTCCACATATGCGTAACCGTACTGAATAGTATCTATAGAACACAGGGCTTAAGGGAGCTGTCTAAGGGCAGTTCTCTCAGCTACTGTTGATTAGAAGCAGTGCTTTCACTTCATCGCTCCTATAGAATGTAGAGATTTAATATTAGTTTCAAAAAAACTCTTGCAATGCAACTCCATACATGATATATTCTAAGTCCGGCCAAGAAGTACACATGCCGAGCTCGAAAAAGAAGTTAAAAAAAGAGCTTGACATTAAATAGCCGAACATGATATAGTATAAGAGTTGCTGCTGAGACATTAAACGGCGCCAACGAGAACTTGATCTTTGAAAACTGAACAACGAGTGAGTAGGAAATCACGCAAGTGAAATCCAAATTAGAGAATTAATTTTCTCGTCAGATGTTTCAAAATGAGCATATCGCTCTTTTCAATACTAATTGGAGAGTTTGATCCTGGCTCAGGACGAACGCTGGCGGCGTGCCTAATACATGCAAGTCGAGCGGAGTCACTTTGAAAGCTTGCTTTCAAAGTGACTTAGCGGCGGACGGGTGAGTAACACGTAGGCAACCTGCCCTTCAGACTGGGATAACTACCGGAAACGGTAGCTAATACCGGATAATTTCTTTTTTCTCCTGAGAGAAGAATGAAAGACGGAGCAATCTGTCACTGAGGGATGGGCCTGCGGCGCATTAGCTAGTTGGTGGGGTAACGGCCCACCAAGGCGACGATGCGTAGCCGACCTGAGAGGGTGAACGGCCACACTGGGACTGAGACACGGCCCAGACTCCTACGGGAGGCAGCAGTAGGGAATCTTCCGCAATGGGCGAAAGCCTGACGGAGCAACGCCGCGTGAGTGATGAAGGTTTTCGGATCGTAAAGCTCTGTTGCCAGGGAAGAACGTCCGGTAGAGTAACTGCTATCGGAGTGACGGTACCTGAGAAGAAAGCCCCGGCTAACTACGTGCCAGCAGCCGCGGTAATACGTAGGGGGCAAGCGTTGTCCGGAATTATTGGGCGTAAAGCGCGCGCAGGCGGCTATTTAAGTCTGGTGTTTAAACCTTGGGCTCAACCTGAGGTCGCACTGGAAACTGGGTGGCTTGAGTACAGAAGAGGAAAGTGGAATTCCACGTGTAGCGGTGAAATGCGTAGATATGTGGAGGAACACCAGTGGCGAAGGCGACTTTCTGGGCTGTAACTGACGCTGAGGCGCGAAAGCGTGGGGAGCAAACAGGATTAGATACCCTGGTAGTCCACGCCGTAAACGATGAGTGCTAGGTGTTAGGGGTTTCGATACCCTTGGTGCCGAAGTTAACACAGTAAGCACTCCGCCTGGGGAGTACGGTCGCAAGACTGAAACTCAAAGGAATTGACGGGGACCCGCACAAGCAGTGGAGTATGTGGTTTAATTCGAAGCAACGCGAAGAACCTTACCAGGTCTTGACATCCCTCTGAATCTGCTAGAGATAGCAGCGGCCTTCGGGACAGAGGAGACAGGTGGTGCATGGTTGTCGTCAGCTCGTGTCGTGAGATGTTGGGTTAAGTCCCGCAACGAGCGCAACCCTTAACTTTAGTTGCCAGCAGGTAATGCTGGGCACTCTAGAGTGACTGCCGGTGACAAACCGGAGGAAGGTGGGGATGACGTCAAATCATCATGCCCCTTATGACCTGGGCTACACACGTACTACAATGGCCGGTACAACGGGAAGCGAAGCCGCGAGGTGGAGCCAATCCCATCAAAGCCGGTCTCAGTTCGGATTGCAGGCTGCAACTCGCCTGCATGAAGTCGGAATTGCTAGTAATCGCGGATCAGCATGCCGCGGTGAATACGTTCCCGGGTCTTGTACACACCGCCCGTCACACCACGAGAGTTTACAACACCCGAAGTCGGTGGGGTAACCCGCAAGGGAGCCAGCCGCCGAAGGTGGGGTAGATGATTGGGGTGAAGTCGTAACAAGGTAGCCGTATCGGAAGGTGCGGCTGGATCACCTCCTTTCTATGGAGAATCGTTCTCTGCAATGAGAACATTCAAATCGGAAGCTAAGCTTCCAAAACTCAGGTTTAGGCCTGTTACTCACTCGTTGCTCAGTTTTGAGAGTTTAAGCTCTCAAGTAAGACTTGATCCTTGAAAACTGGATACCGAAACGAATTTGCGTTTTAGAACATCTTTTAGCAACTTGTGCAAACAAGTAAATGTTATTAGTGAGATTTTTCTTCGGAAGAATCAAGGTTAAGCTAATAAGAGCACACGGAGGATGCCTAGGCGCCAGGAGCCGACGAAGGACGTGGCGAACAACGAAACTGCCTCGGGGAGCTGTAAGCAAGCTTTGATCCGGGGGTGTCCGAATGGGGAAACCCAGCTGTGGTAATTCGCAGTTACTCATTTCTGAATACATAGGAAATGTAGAGGCAGACCAGGGGAACTGAAACATCTAAGTACCCTGAGGAAGAGAAAACAATAGTGATTCCGTCAGTAGCGGCGAGCGAACGCGGAACAGCCTAAACCTAAGAGCTTGCTCTTAGGGGTTGTGGGACGTCTCACATGGAGTTACAAAGGAATATGGTAGGTGAAGAGGTCTGGAAAGGCCCGCGATAGAGGTAAAAGCCCTGTAACCTAAACTGTGTTCTCTCCGAGACGGATCCCGAGTAGTGCGGGGCACGTGAAACCCCGTATGAATCCAGCAGGACCATCTGCTAAGGCTAAATACTACCTGGCGACCGATAGTGAAACAGTACCGTGAGGGAAAGGTGAAAAGCACCCCGGAAGGGGAGTGAAATAGAACCTGAAACCGTGTGCTTACAAAAAGTCAGAGCCCTATTAATGGGTGATGGCGTGCCTTTTGTAGAATGAACCGGCGAGTTACGTTTAACATGCAAGGTTAAGCCGAGAAGGTGGAGCCGCAGCGAAAGCGAGTCTGAATAGGGCGAATTAGTATGTGGACGTAGACCCGAAACCGTGTGATCTACCCCTGTCCAGGGTGAAGGTGCGGTAACACGCACTGGAGGCCCGAACCCACGTACGTTGAAAAGTGCGGGGATGAGGTGGGGGTAGCGGAGAAATTCCAATCGAACTCGGAGATAGCTGGTTCTCCCCGAAATAGCTTTAGGGCTAGCCTCGGTATAAGAGTAGTGGAGGTAGAGCACTGATTGGGTGCGGGGTCCGCAAGGATTACCAAGCTCAGTCAAACTCCGAATGCCATATACTTATTGCCGGGAGTCAGACAGTGAGTGCTAAGATCCATTGTCAAAAGGGAAACAGCCCAGACCATCAGCTAAGGTCCCCAAGTGTGTGTTAAGTGGGAAAGGATGTGGAGTTGCACAGACAACCAGGATGTTGGCTTAGAAGCAGCCACCATTGAAAGAGTGCGTAATAGCTCACTGGTCGAGTGACTCTGCGCCGAAAATGTAACGGGGCTAAACACACCACCGAAGCTATGGCTAGATACGTATGTATCTGGGGTAGGGGAGCGTTGTGTAGGGGTTGAAGGTGTACTGAAAAGAGCGCTGGACACTACACAAGTGAGAATGCCGGTATGAGTAACGAAAAGATCAGTGAGAATCTGATCCGCCGAAAGCCCAAGGTTTCCTGAGGAAGGCTCGTCCGCTCAGGGTAAGTCGGGACCTAAGGCGAGGCCGAAAGGCGTAGTCGAAGGACAACAGTTTGAAATTACTGTACCACCGTAATCCGCTATGAGCGATGGGGTGACGCAGGAGGGTAGTGACGCGGACTGATGGATGTCCGTCTAAGCAGTGAGGCTGATGTGTAGGCAAATCCGCACATCATTAAGGCTGGGCTGTGATGGGGAGCGAAAATTGTAGTAGCGAAGGTCATGATCTCACACTGCCAAGAAAAGCCTCTAGCCAGGAGAAGGTGCCCGTACCGCAAACCGACACAGGTAGGCGAGAAGAGAATTCTAAGGCGCGCGGAAGAACTCTCGTTAAGGAACTCGGCAAAATGACCCCGTAACTTCGGGAGAAGGGGTGCCCCGGTAGTGTGAATAGCACGAGGGGGCCGCAGTGAAAAGGCCCAAGCGACTGTTTAGCAAAAACACAGGTCTGTGCGAAGCCGCAAGGCGAAGTATACGGGCTGACGCCTGCCCGGTGCTGGAAGGTTAAGGGGAGTGGTTAGGGGTAACCCGAAGCTATGAACCGAAGCCCCAGTAAACGGCGGCCGTAACTATAACGGTCCTAAGGTAGCGAAATTCCTTGTCAGGTAAATTCTGACCCGCACGAATGGCGTAACGACTTGGGCGCTGTCTCAACGAGAGATCCGGTGAAATTTTAATACCTGTGAAGATGCAGGTTACCCGCGACAAGACGGAAAGACCCCATGGAGCTTTACTGCAGCTTGATATTGAATTTGGGTACGATCTGTACAGGATAGGTGGGAGCCGTAGAAATCGGAGCGCAAGCTTCGGTGGAGGCGCCGTTGGGATACCACCCTGATCGTATCTAGGTTCTAACCTAGTGCCCTTACCGGGTACGGGGACCGTGTCAGGCGGGCAGTTTGACTGGGGCGGTCGCCTCCTAAAGAGTAACGGAGGCGTTCCAAGGTTCCCTCAGAATGGTTGGAAATCATTCGCAGAGTGCAAAGGCATAAGGGAGCTTGACTGCGAGACCTACAAGTCGAGCAGGGACGAAAGTCGGACTTAGTGATCCGGTGGTACCGCATGGAAGGGCCATCGCTCAACGGATAAAAGCTACCCTGGGGATAACAGGCTTATCTCCCCCAAGAGTCCACATCGACGGGGAGGTTTGGCACCTCGATGTCGGCTCATCGCATCCTGGGGCTGAAGTAGGTCCCAAGGGTTGGGCTGTTCGCCCATTAAAGCGGTACGCGAGCTGGGTTCAGAACGTCGTGAGACAGTTCGGTCCCTATCTGTCGTGGGCGCAGGAAATTTGAGAGGAGCTGTCCTTAGTACGAGAGGACCGGGATGGACGTACCGCTGGTGCACCAGTTGTTCCGCCAGGAGCATGGCTGGGTAGCTACGTACGGACGGGATAAGCGCTGAAAGCATCTAAGCGTGAAGCCCCCCTCAAGATGAGATTTCCCAATTAGTAAGACCCCTTGAAGACGACGAGGTAGATAGGTTGGAGGTGGAAGTGCAGCAATGCATGGAGCTGACCAATACTAATCGGTCGAGGGCTTATCCTATACGTAGAATGCAGATTCGTTTCGGATTCAGTTTTCAGGCATCAAGCCTGTAACACGCTTAGAAATTCATTGTCACTTCTGGTGATGAACCGAATTTCACGCGGCAGCGTCTGTTTCACAGACGCATGTTTGGTGGCGATAGCGGAGGGGTTCCACGCGTACCCATCCCGAACACGACCGTTAAGCCCTCCAGCGCCGATGGTACTTGGACCGAAGGGTCCTGGGAGAGTAGGACGTTGCCAAGCACGCAAGACCACTGTTGAGTAATCGACAGTGGTCTTTTTGTTATGTAAATAAAGAATTCATTAGGCTATATTTTGAGATACTAAGATGGAGATAAGCGTGGCTTAAAAGGTGAACAGAGATGCATTGTGAATTTTTTACACACTAAATTGTCCGCCCAGCACGGACTAACGTCCAATAATTCGCTTACTCGGCGGCCGTTTTTTGAATACCTACTCTGATGATGTAATGTTCTTGACAGTCCAAATGCCCTTTGCTAAGATGGCAATAATATATTTTTGGATAAGCATCTCAAACCTTAATTGAAGATCTACACTTGTTCAGCCCCCAGATGTACAGAATTGTCTGTCGTGAATGGACTGGAGTCAAAGGTTCTTCTTTCATAAAGTTTGTAGGCGGGTATAATTTAAAACAACCGAGGAGGAATGACCCAGGTGTGGAAAGATAAGTTTGGTAAAGAAGGTCTAACTTTTGATGATGTGCTGCTGGTTCCGCGTAAATCTGAGGTACTGCCTAAAGAAGTGGATTTGACCACAGTTCTAAGTAAGAATGTGAAGTTGAATATTCCACTTATGAGTGCAGGTATGGACACAGTCACAGAAGCAGCCATGGCCATTGCAATTGCTCGTGAGGGTGGCATCGGGATTATACACAAGAATATGCCTGTAGAGCAGCAAGCGGAAGAAGTAGATCGTGTGAAGCGTTCCGAGAGCGGAGTTATTACGAATCCATTCTCACTTACGGCAGAACACATGGTATCTGATGCAGAGCTTTTAATGGGTAAATATCGCATTTCCGGAGTGCCGATTGTAGACAGTGACAATAAACTTGTCGGTATTCTGACTAATAGAGACTTACGCTTTATTCATGATTTCAATATTCAAATTAAAGAAGTTATGACACATGAGAATCTTGTAACAGCTGCTGTGGGTACAACCCTTCAGGAAGCAGAAGGTATCCTGCAACGTCATAAGATCGAGAAGCTTCCCCTTGTGGACGAGAATAATATTCTTAAGGGTCTCATCACCATTAAGGATATTGAAAAAGCTATTCAATTCCCTAACGGAGCCAAAGATGCACATGGCCGTCTACTTGTTGGAGCAGCTGTTGGTATCTCTAAAGACACCTTCGAACGTACTGCAGCATTAGTAAAAGCTGGTGTGGATCTGATTGTAGTCGATTCTGCACATGGTCACCACATTAATATTATTGAAGCGGTTCGCCAAATTCGTGAGTTGTATCCTGATCTTACGATTGTTGCTGGTAACGTAGCTACAGGCGAAGCAACCCGTGAACTTATTGAAGCTGGTGCATCTGTAGTTAAAGTAGGTATTGGACCAGGATCGATCTGTACAACACGCGTTATCGCTGGTATCGGCGTACCACAGGTTACAGCCATTTATGATTGTGCGACAGTTGCTCGCGAGTACGGAATTCCTATTATCGCTGATGGCGGTATTAAGTATTCTGGGGAGATCACTAAGGCTATCGCAGCTGGTGCTCATGCTGTAATGATGGGAAGTATGTTTGCGGGTACAGAAGAAAGCCCAGGGGAATCTGAGCTTTATCAAGGCCGTAAATTTAAAGTATATCGTGGTATGGGCAGCATGAGTGCCATGAAACAAGGCAGTAAAGACCGTTATTTCCAAGATGATGATAAAAAGCTCGTTCCTGAAGGAATTGAGGGACGTATTGCTTTTAAAGGGCCTCTTTCTGACACTGTTCATCAATTGATCGGCGGATTGCGCTCAGGTATGGGCTATTGCGGTACGAAGTCATTGGAAGAACTGCGTAACGATACTTCTTTCATTCGCATCACAAGTGCTGGACTTCGTGAAAGCCACCCGCATGATGTGCAAATTACAAAAGAAGCACCAAACTATTCCGTATAATGGACTAACCGTATTATTTTTTGGACAGACAGGACTATTTCGTCCTGTCTGTCTTTTTTTGCGGGTACCCCTGTGTTAGAATAGAACAAGCTATTGATATGAGATTTAAAGGAGAGTCGTAATCATTGAAGCACAAACGAAAATTTAATGGTAAGCAAATTGTAATTAAGACAGCGACTGTAGGTCTGCTTTTAAATATGTTAATGAACCCTGTAATTCCAGCATTGGCTGAAGCGGGCAAAACTCCGGTTACAACCGAAGGTGCCGCAACTGCTACTGAAACTGCACCCAAGACCAACGCAGTTAAGATCCCTTCTGTGGAATCTCTTAACTTGGAATTGAGTTCTGCTATTCTAATAGAACCAACTACAGGCCAAGTACTTATGGCTCTAAATCCAGATACACCACTCCCACCTGCGAGTATGACCAAGATGATGACTGAATATCTTGTATCTGATGCCGTGAAAAAAGGAGACATCTCTTGGGATCAGAAAGTTATCATTCAAGAGAATGCTTCCAAACAGGTCGGATCACGAATTTTTCTGGCAGCTGGAGATGAACATACGGTTAAAGAGCTATACATAGCGATGGCCGTTGGATCGGCGAATGATGCCACAGTTGCTTTGGCAGAATTGGTATCGGGTTCAGAAGAACAATTTGTAGAACTAATGAATCAGACTGCACAGAAGATGGGCATGAAAAATACCTATTTTATTAACTCAACCGGACTTGATCGGGCAGACATGCCGAAGAAATTCCGTCCTGATCTTGATAAAGAGACTGTAATGTCAGCTAGAGATGCAGCTACTCTTGCTAAATTTATAGTTACTGACCACCCGGACTTCACTGAATTTACAACGATTCAGTCTTATAAATTCCGTGATCGGGATACAGCGCCGATCATTAACTACAACTGGATGCTGGAAGCTAACAAAAGTATTCCCAACTTTAAGGCATATGCTTATCCAGGTCTAGATGGACTGAAGACTGGCCATACCACAAATGCAGGTAACTGCTTTACCGGTACTGCTGTGCGTGATGGAATGCGTCTAATCAGTGTTGTTATGGGTGCTAATTCAGAGGCACATCGATTCACAGAAACAAAAAAAGTGCTCGACTACGGGTTTAACAACTTTGAAATCAAACAGGTTGTAGCTCCGAAGGCTGTTATTGCTGGCACGGAAACAGTTCCGGTACTGAAAGGCAAGAATAAAGATGTTTCTATAGTTACTGATGAAGGAGTTTCTTTCATTGTTCCTAAGGGAACGGTTTCTCCTGAAGTTACTACAACTGTTGTAACAAATGACCCTGCAACTTTGGTTGCTCCTATAGCTCAATCCTCTAAAGTAGGTAAAGTTACCTATTCCTACAAGGCTGAAGGCATGCAAGCAGCACAGGAGAAAACAGTTAATCTGATCACAGTAGAGGAAGCTGAGAAGGCTGGCTGGTTCAAGTTGTTCCTTAGAGCGATTGGCGATTTCTTCGGTGATTTATTTTCAGGGATCAAGAACTTGTTCTAATGCAGTTTGGTGTCGAAATCAGCAGTAAATCCGAGTAAATGGGTTGTAGATTTCCCTTCATTGGGGTAAAATTACAAGTTAGATTAAGATAGATCATTCGGGGGGTTAGGACATGGAAACAGGTACATCGCGAGTTAAAAGAGGCATGGCAGAAATGCAAAAAGGCGGCGTCATTATGGACGTCATGAATGCAGAGCAAGCAAAAATTGCTGAGGCTGCTGGTGCAGTTGCTGTTATGGCTCTGGAACGCGTACCTTCTGACATTCGTGCAGCTGGCGGTGTAGCACGGATGGCCGATCCTACAATTGTAGAAGAGGTTCTCAAGGTGGTAAGTATCCCTGTTATGGCTAAGGCTCGTATCGGCCATTATGTAGAAGCGAAAGTTCTAGAATCTTTGGGTGTTGATTACTTGGATGAGAGTGAAGTTCTTACTCCTGCTGATGAAGTATTCCATATTGATAAACATGAATTTACCGTTCCTTTTGTATGTGGAGCGAAGGATCTGGGAGAAGCACTGAGACGTATTAACGAAGGTGCCTCCATGATTCGTACAAAAGGTGAACCAGGAACAGGCAACATTGTTGAGGCCGTGCGTCACATGCGCTTTATCAACAGTCAAATCCGTAAAGTAACGAATTTGTCCAAGGACGAGCTATATAATGAAGCAAAGAACCTGGGAGTTTCCTACGAGCTGTTGCTCGAAGTACATGAGCTTGGCAAACTGCCGGTTGTTAACTTTGCCGCTGGGGGTGTAGCTACTCCTGCAGATGCTGCTCTTATGATGCATTTGGGTGCTGATGGTGTATTCGTAGGCTCGGGTATTTTTAAATCGGACAATCCTGAGAAATTTGCGCGTGCGATTGTTGAAGCCACTACACACTATACTGATTACAAACTGATTGCTGAAGTATCCAAGAACCTTGGTGCACCAATGAAGGGGATTGATATTGCAACTCTCACCCCGGCTGAACGTATGTCGGAGCGTGGCCGTTAATAGAGAGAAGGTTGTAGGATGAAGATAGGAGTATTGGCGCTGCAAGGCGCTGTTACGGAGCATATTGTTAGTATAGAGAAGACCGGTGCAGAAGGCGTGCCTATCAAGCGTGTGGAGCAGCTAGAAGAGGTTGAAGGCCTGATTATCCCCGGCGGAGAAAGTACAACGATTGGAAAGCTAATGCGGAAATATGGCTTCATAGAAGCCATCCGTGATTTTTCTGATCAGGGTAAGCCTATTTTTGGCACATGTGCGGGTATGATCGTGCTGGCCAAAAAAATTGCCGGTGGTGAACCGGGGCATTTGGAGCTAATGGATATTACCGTAGCCCGGAATGCATTCGGCCGCCAACGGGAAAGCTTTGAATGTGATCTGGAGGTTAAAGGCATTGATGAGCCGGTTCGTGCTGTGTTTATACGTGCACCGCTTATCAACGAGGTAGGACCGGGAGTTGATGTGCTTACCGTCTATAATGATGAGATTGTAACCGCGCGCGAAGGCAACTTGCTGGTGTCTTCTTTTCATCCAGAACTGACCGATGATTTCAGACTGCACCAATATTTTGCCGATATGGTAGAGGCGAATAGGGAAGTCCAACAACAAAATCGCATATAAAGAACATCCTGACTCTTTCAAAGCTGTAATCAGCATTTTGAAAGAGTTTAGGCTGTTTTCAGGAGGGAAACTTTGTGTTAGATGTAAAAATACTACGTAGTGATTACGCAAGAGTGGAAGAGGCTTTAGAAAAACGGGGCAAATCACTGGACTTAATTGCTGATTTTCCACAACTTGATTTGCGTCGACGTGAATTACTGCAAGAAACCGAAGGTCTTAAGAACCGTCGTAATACAGTTTCAGGTGAAGTGGCGAAAAAGAAAAAGAACGGCGAACCAGCAGATGATCTAATTACAGAAATGCGTACAGTGTCTGACCGAATTAAAGAGCTTGATGATGAAGTACGTGAACTGGAAGCTCAGATTGCTGATCTTACTATGAATATCCCTAATATTCCTCATGATTCAGTTCCAGTAGGGAAGTCTGAGGATGATAACGTTGAATTACGCCGCTGGTCGGAGCCCAAAGAGTTCGGATTCACTCCGAAATCACATTGGGAGCTTGCGCAGCAGCTTGATATTATTGATTTTGAAGCTGCAGCAAAGGTTACAGGATCCCGGTTTGTTTTCTATAAAGGACTCGGAGCACGTCTCGAACGGGCGCTGATTAACTTTATGATGGATCTTCACAGTGGTGAGCATAACTATGAGGAAATGCTGCCGCCTTACATTGTGAACAAAGACAGCTTGTATGGTACAGGACAACTGCCTAAATTCGAAGAGGATCTGTTTAAGCTGCGGGATACCGAATACTATTTGATTCCTACAGCTGAAGTACCGGTAACGAACTACTATCGCGAAGAGATTTTAACGGCAGCTGACCTGCCTAAATACCATGTAGCTTACAGCTCTTGTTTCCGTTCTGAGGCGGGCTCGGCGGGCCGTGATACTCGCGGTTTGATTCGCCAGCATCAATTCAACAAGGTAGAGTTGGTGAAGCTCACCACCCCTGAATCCTCTTATGAGGAATTAGAAAAAATGACAGCAGATGCTGAAAGTGTGCTGCAGCTGTTGGGACTGCCTTATCGTGTACTTGGGTTATGTACGGCTGATATGGGCTTTACATCGGCTAAGACGTATGATTTGGAAGTGTGGTTGCCTGAGAGTGGGATGTACCGTGAGATCTCCTCTTGCTCAAATACAGAAGACTTCCAAGCACGCCGGGCAAATATTCGTTTCCGTAAGGATCCAAAATCGAAGCCTGAATTTGTTCATACGCTGAACGGCTCTGCTTTGGCTGTTGGACGTACGGTTGCTGCAATTCTTGAGAATTATCAGCAAGAGGATGGCAGTGTTCTGATTCCAGAATGCCTACAACCTTATATGCGCAATGTAAAATCGATACAACCAAAAACTATTTAAAGATATAGTTGCTTTTTCTTTGCATTGTATGGTACAATCCTAATGCATGTGAAATTTAAATGCATTTGGAGAGGTACCGAAGCGGTCATAACGGGGCGGTCTTGAAAACCGTTAGGGTGCAAGCCCACATGGGTTCGAATCCCATCCTCTCCGCCATTCCTTTATGAACTTAAAGAATAATTAGATAGAAACCGTTCCCTCTGGGGGACGGTTTTTTGTTTTGTTTGGTAGACCCAGTTCTATTGAGAATAAAAAGCTTCATTTCTCCGCAATGTATTAGAGAAGGAGGATGATCATAATCATGGATAGATCATTAGAAGTTGATCAGCATAAGCTTGTCTCAGCCTGGCAGGAGCGCTTGCCGGCGTTGATGGATGATGGGGATAGTTTCAGTGTGCTGGCGGATAATGGGGATCCGAATAGCTTGCTGATTCATTTTAATGCGGCAGGTCATCAAGGCTATTCACTGGATTTTCGCTGCAAGTATGTAGATAGCAGAGAAGTGGCAGTGGATCTGCTGGATGTGGAACAGAGCGGTCTCCATATTGATGAGCGTAGCGATGCCGTACAGCAGCTGGCACAGCAATACTCACGGCAAATTCATGAATGTGCTCAGGCTCTTCAGAACTTGACCAATCCTTAGGAGGAATGAAAATGTCGAAACCAAAAAGTATCCCTGTTCCTGGGGCAGAGCCAACAAGTGGTGAGCGGAGAAAAGACCATGCTCCTTCAGGTCCAGAACCGCTTTCAGGTTCTAAAAAGGTGAAACAAGCGAACCATGTTGACCACCATAATCCACAAGGTTAACAAATAAAAACGTTAAGAATTTTAAAGAAGTGTTTCTTGATTTTTACAAATGGTTTATCATAGGAGGGGGAGAGATTTCTTTTACAATGGGAGAGGAGAACAATAATGAACAAAAAGTGGGGTTTGTCGGCCGCTGCATTGCTGCTTACAGCAGCAGTAATTCTGCCGGGATGTGCAAGTAAACAGGAGGCGCCAAAAGAGGCCTTAAAATCAGCCGCTACTAAAGCGACTACAATGTCATCTTATGAGATGAAGAGTAAATTCACGATCAACGATCTTACGATCGAGACCTCTGACGCTGAATCTGCTGCAATGACTACACAGGTACTTAGTATGCTTAAGAATGCTGATATTACCATTGATGGGGTATATCAAGCAGAGCCAATGCAGACAGAACTAACTATGGTTCTGAATCTGAAAGGCGATATGAGCATGAGCTTTAATGTTCCTATGGTAATGACTGCCGAGAAGTTGTATGTTAAGATTCCATCTATTCCTTTCGTACCGATTCCTGAGACGATCCTCAATAAGTTTGTAGAGGTTGATCTGAAGGCGTTGGCAGAGCAGGAGGGTGCAGAATTTAACCCAAGTACGATGGATACTCAAAAAATGCAGAAGCTGTCTAATGAAGTGGTGGACACTGTCCTAGCTGAATATGACGAAGAAAAATATTTTAACGAGATTGATCCCAAAGATGCTAATTTACCAGAAGGTGTGGAAGCTAAACAAGTCGTTCAGTTCCAAGTGACTAACGATAATGTTAAAGAAGCAATCACTATCTTGGTGAATAATGCCCTGCCAAAAATCATTGATATCGTAAGCAAGGAAGAATACAAGGATATGCTGCAGATTAAAGATGCAGATCTAGCTAAGGCTAAAGAAGAACTGACATCAGGTGAAGCTAGAACTGAATTGGATAAGGGCTTAGCTGATCTTGATAAGTACCTTACCATCAACCAGTTCCACTATAATACTGCGATCAATAAGGACGGATACGCTGTGTATCAGGATTTATTGATGGATGTTAAAGTAAATGATCCGGAAGATGGCACAAAAGTGGCCTTCTCAGTAAATGGAACGGGCCAATACAGCAAGATCAACGAAAAGCCGGTATTCAAGATTGGTATCCCTCAAGGTGATGATGTAATTACAATGGATCAACTTGGAGAAGAATTCGGTGGTTTGGGAACTTATTAATCCCAGTTCGCAAGATAAAGACCCGCATGAGGCGTATATTATACGCCCATGCGGGTCTTTTTTTAGGAAAAAAGTAGCGCTGATTCCTGCGACAATGCAGAATCCTATTTCTGTTCCTCTGTCAGCACATCTTCAGTTAAGATTGCGTAGGTTTGGTGATCCTGCCACTGTCCATTTATTTTAAGATACTGACGGGCAACCCCTTCAGGTTTAAACCCACTCTTCTCCAGGACTCTTCGGGAAGCTTCATTATGCAATAAAATAGCTGCCTGAACTCTATGTAGACCTAAGGCTCGGAAAGCATAGCCAAGGACTAATCCGACCGCTGCTGTCATATAACCTTGTCCTTGCATCCGATGATCCATTAAATATCCTAAATCAGCATATTGTGCTACACCTCGTGAGACGTTGGACAATGTGATCTGACCGATTAGCTGTCCATCCAGCAGATAAATGCCGAACATATAAGCTCTGTCCTGTAGGGCGTCCTCAATACGCTGATTGATGATCTGTTGCTGACTCTCCAGGGTAAAGAAGTGCTCATCACGTTTTGGCTCAAACGGTTCGTGGGTTAACCGGTTATTTAAACGAAGCTCCAGCAGGCTTTGTGCATCCTTAAGCTCAAGTGGAGAAATATAGATCCCTTGAGAGGTATGATATAGAGTAAGGGTCATTTAGGAGTCCTCCTTTTGTTTAATTGGCTTTTTACGTAAACGGCGAAAGAAGGAGGTGAGTAGATCTGCACATTCTTCTTGTAAAACATCCTGTATTACCTCAGTTCTATGATTAAATCGCGGCTCTTCAAGCAAGTTCATGAGGGTCCCGGCACATCCAGCTTTAGGGTCAGGCGTTCCATATACCGTGAGAGGCACTCTGGACTGCACTATTGCTCCTGCACACATCGGACAAGGTTCTAGGGTGACGTACAGCTGGCAATCCAGCAGACGCCAAGAATTCATGACATTGCTGGCCTCGCGAATGGCTACCATCTCTGCATGGGCTGTCGAATCCATTGTCGTTTCTCGTAAATTGTATCCACGTCCTATAATTTCACCATGTCGAACAATGACAGCGCCAATAGGAACCTCACCTAATGCCTCAGCTTTACGTGCTTCTGCGATCGCCTGCCTCATCCAATATTCATGAACCGCTTGTATATCTTCTGGCGATTCATTGGCTTTAATATTCAAGATCATCTTCCCTTCTTCTGTAACCATTGTACAACGAACAAATATTCGTTCTTAACAAAATGTGCATAACTCTGTGGATAACAGCCTACTTATACACATTTTTGTACACACCGGACTTTAATAATTTGTTTATATGTGCATAAGATGTGGATGGTTTCTTATATATTGTAGAGAAACACCTTTTGAATTTCAATATTTCGTGAATTAATAGGCTTGTTTTAAATGTCCTTTTCAAATGAGGGGGCAAAAGGTATGATGTTTATTATAGGCTCCGCAAGGATTTACCAGTGGATAAGAGGTGAATAACAGTTTGTCCATAAAGACAAAACTATCTGCTATTATTTTTGGAGCGGTACTGCTAATTTTAGCATTGAATCTGACATTTAACCTTTATGCCGCTCAGAATAATCTAAGAAATGAAAACGCAAATAATATGCAGATCACCGCTATGCAAATGGCTGTTTCTGTAGAACAAAGTAACTATAGCTCTAACTATGTAGAATATCAAATTGCGCATAACTTAAGAATGGCTGCCATCTTTGCCTCTAAGGAATTGGGTCCGGATTATAAGAATATAACCAACGCTCAACTTAAGGCCCTAACTTCCAAGTTGGGCGTGTCTAATATTTCAATTCTGGTAAAGACTGATAATGATATCGTGGTGACAAGGGCATCAAATCCGATTGATATTGGAATGTCCACTCAAGGTTGGGGGTACTGGTACCTTGCCCTTTTGGAGTTATTTGATAATCAGGAAGTCACTGTGGGGCAAGGTCAGTCATTGGATCATTTTTGGTCAGGCCCATTTGAATATTCAACCTACAATCCCGATTTCATTGAGAAGTGGGGTTATTATCATGATGAAGCAAGCAACTACATCATTAATCCTGTTATTCTCAATACTGCGGCAAGTGAATATATCGAAATCACCAACCCCGATCAAATTGTAGAGCGAACCAAAGAAGTTAATCCAGGGATTTTAGAGCTTACAGGATTTAATCCAACAACATTTGGTTTAGCAAGTATGGCGGGTGATGGAAGCGATGCATTTAAAAAGAAACTTGGCAACCGCCCAATTAAGTTCGGTACCTATACTTATGGTAATGTGGAGCAAGATAAAGCAGCTATTCTATTAGCTCAGCAGAAGCAGAAGCCAGTTACACTGGAGACGAAGGTACATGGGAAAAGAGTGCTCAAAAGCTTCATTCCTATTCAGAATCCTAAAATGGAGCCTTACGTAATCGGTGTAGTTTTGGATTATTCTGTGATTTCATCCGTAGTTCATGAACAATTAGCCAATTATTTGACTACGTCTCTGTTATTGCTGGCATTATTTTTGCTATGTAGTTACATACTTTCAGGTTTTATTACTCGTCCAATTCAGGCTATACTTGCCAAAGTCAATGACGTAGCGCGAGGTAAGTTCGAACCTCCATTAAAGGTAACCTCTCGTGATGAGTTAGGTCAATTAGCCTTGCGGATTAACGCTATGACTTCTCATCTTATGCAACGCACCAATCGTCTTAAGCAGACGCTGGAAGAGAACCGGGCGGTTAAGGAGCATTTGGAATCCGTAATTAACGGTACGTCGGATGCGATTCATACGTTGGATATGGAGGGACGAATCACTAGCACTAACAGAGCCTTTGAGGAGCTGTACGGATGGAGTGCAACAGAAGTGATAGGCAATATGCCATATCTTGTACCCGCGACAGCGCTTAAGCAAGAGGAAGAGCGGCTTGACGCGTTAAGAAATGGTGCAGTTCTGCCGCCGATCGAGACAGTGAGACTTAAACGGGACGGATCATTAGTTGAAGTTAGCGTTAGTACCTCGATAATTCGAGATGAAGAGGGTTATCCCCATTCCTTTATTCACGTTTCTCGTGATATGACGGAACGCAATCGAATGGAGGAGCTGCTTAGACGCTCTGAGAAACTAACTACAGTCGGCCAATTGGCCGCAGGAGTAGCTCATGAGATTCGTAACCCTCTTACCACGTTAAAAGGATTTCTACAGCTTCAACAGGAGAAGGAGCTCTTGGTTCCGCTTCATGTAGAGCTGATGTTATCCGAGCTGGAGCGGATTAATCTTATCGTCAGTGAATTTTTAATCCTGGCTAAGCCGCAAGCCGTTCATTTTCAGGAGAAAGATCTTCGCTACATATTAGGTGATGTAGTTTCTCTATTGGATAGTCAGGCTCATCTACATGATATTCAATTTAGTACGAAATTCTCTGAACAACCTGCTACTGTACATTGTGAAGAGAACCAGCTGAAGCAGGTATTTATTAATATTGTTAAAAATGCAATTGAGGCTATGCCTGAGGGTGGCGTCATTTCAATGGAACTGTGGAACTCTGTGGATTGCGTCTTTATTGTAATCAAAGATCAGGGTGAAGGGATTCCAGAGGACGTGCTGCCTAAGCTGGGTGAACCGTTCTTCACGAATAAGGAATCGGGGACTGGGCTTGGGTTAATGATTAGCCAGCGTATTATTCAGGCTCATAAGGGTCATTTGGAAATACAAAGTGAAGTTGGCCGGGGGACAACCGTTATGATTAAGCTGCCTGCAGCTGGAGGGGTTACACCTTGGCTTAACATTAAGGATGAACGGAGTGAAGAACAACGTGAGAATTAATAAATTCATCAGTGAGACAGGATACTGTTCACGCCGAGAAGCAGACAAGCTTGTGGATGCCGGCAGAGTTACGATCAACGGAGAGCCTGCTGTGCTGGGCAGTCAGGCTGTTCCGGGCGATGATGTGCGAATAGATGGTATAGCGCTTGAAACCTCAAGCCAGACGGTCTACATTGCTCTAAACAAGCCGGTTGGGATTACATCAACCACAGAACAGCATATCAAGGGGAATATTGTCGATTTTGTAGGTCATCATGAGCGTATATTCCCGATTGGTCGTCTCGATAAGGATTCGGAAGGATTAATCTTGCTTACTAATGATGGTGATATCGTTAATAAAATTTTGCGGGCGGAAGGCCGGCATGAAAAAGAATATGTGGTTACCGTGGACAGACCCATTACGCCTTCATTTATTACCGGCATGTCGAGCGGTGTGAAAATATTAGGTGAGAAGACGCTGCCCTGTGAGGTCACGCGTATTACGGAGCGTGTCTTCCGTATTATTTTGACAGAGGGCAAAAATCGCCAGATTCGTCGTATGTGCAGCGCTTTTGGCTATGAGGTGCGAAAGCTGCAACGCATTCGGATTATGAATATTCGCCTGGGGGCATTGCAAACGGGAGAATGGCGGGAGCTGTCTGCTGATGAGAAGAAAGAGCTTGGAGCTACGCTGAACTACGAGTTACTGTAGGAATGTTATTACAATGTTACAGGTCCATATAGAATGTAGTACTCGCAACAAAAAAAGAGCTGTCCGGGGTCTAAGACCTTTGGACAGCTCTTTTTATTACCTTACGAAATTACTTATTCAGCAGAGGGAACAATCCCTGTAAACTCTTTGGATTCTTGATATTTGCGAATAATGGAAACCTCTACCCGGCGATTCTTGCTTCGGCCGGTAGCTGTGTCATTATCCGAAATAGGATGATACTCGCCGTATCCAATCGCACTAAATTTGCGCGGATTTAGATTTGTGTTCTGCAGCAAAATCTTCATGAACTGAAGTGCCCGATCCGCACTCAGATCCCAGTTGGATGAATAGTTGCTATTGGAAATCGGAATATCGTCGGTGTGCCCTTGCACTACTACATCATAATCCGGGAATTGCTGCAGCATCGTTGAGATGGATTTAGCTAATTGCCGCGAATCATCCTTAACAATGGCTTGGCCAGAGGCGAACAATGCGTTATCACTGATCGTAATCATTAGCTGAGATTGATTAAGCTTCGTACTGAGCAGATCAGTTAGACCGTTGCTCTTAATATATTGATCGAATTGTTTCTTAAGCTTCTCTAAATCCTCTTGTTCCTTTTGTCGTAGCTTTGCCATTTCTGCTTCTTCAGCTTTCTTGGAAGTAGAGCTACCCATCTTATCATTTTTCCCCAGATCTTCTTGAGTTTTACTAGGCATTGCTGCCCGCTCTTCAAGAATGCCTGTACCGCCATTAAGTGCGGAACTGAAGGCTTGACTCATCTCTTCAAATTTCTTGGCATCCGTTGCGCTCATAGAATACATAACGATGAACAGAGCCACCAGAAGAGTCATGAGGTCGGAATAAGGTAACAGCCACGATTCATCGGCATGTTCTTCATGCTCTTCGTGTCTAGTCTTTTTGCTCACCTGATCCACCGTCCTTCTCATTTAACTTAACGCGTTGCGAAGGTGTTAGGAATACAGCAAGCTTCTGATTGATGGCAATAGTAGATACACCGGACTGTATGGACAAAAGACCTTCGACCATCATCATTCGAACTTCGATTTCTTGTTTGGAGAGACGTTTCAGCTTATTAGCAATAGGATGCCATAATACGTAACCTGTAAAGATACCAAGCAAAGTGGCGATGAAGGCAGCCCCGATTGCCGCAGCCAATTTGTTCATATCACTCATATCAGCCAGAGCGGCGATGAGGCCGATAACCGCCCCGAGCACCCCAAGGGTAGGAGCATACATACCTGCCTGTGAGAAAATGAGCGCTCCTGCTTTATGTCTATCCTCTGTGGCGTGGATATCCTCCATGAGGACATCGCGGACAAAATCCTGATCATTTCCATCAATGATCATCCGCATGCCATTCCTGAGGAAGTTATCTTCTATTTCATCGACCTTTGATTCTAGAGCCAACAGACCTTCACGCCGTGTGATAGAAGCCCATTCCATGAACATAGTGATTAATTCGGGTTTACTGATTAATTTCTTTTTGATAAAAATCATTTTGAACAGACTTGGAATCTTTTTGACCTCGTTGAAAGGAAAGGCCATGAAAATAGACGCTGCCGTACCCACCAAGATAATAACGTAAGCAGCAGGTGTGGCCAAAGCATGAAGTGGAGCGTGCTTGAGGATCATGCCCCAGATTACAGCAACCAAACCAAAAATTAAACCAATTATTGTTGAAATTTCCATTTTGCACCTCGTCCGTGAGATTTAAGATGTGTTCCGACAATGCCGCGTATATCATCCTTGAAACAGCGGCAGGGCACTCTGTGCGAAACCGAATTAACGTATATTCTTATTTATCGACATCATTCGGTTTTTTGTGAAGTCATTTTTTCGGCTATAATGGATAAGGTAAGTAATTATTCATCTGTGAAGAAAACGGAGTGATATACGTGGGTGTAAAGCATGGTAGAGATTACGGTGAAATTCTAACAGATTTGACCGAAGCCGTCGGACGAATTTCCGATGGATATTTATTTTTTGAGATGGATCCGGACGAGTGGCAGGAACTACCCCAAGAATCAAAGCTGGAGGTATGGGAAGCATTGGCTGAGGATCTTTTCTTCGCGCTGGGTAATGAACCTATGATTGAAGTGGGGAGCGGCGTAATTATTTACGATAAGGACACGCATCGCATTAATATTTTAGTTGGCGAAGAGGATTTGGCTTCAGTGGTTTTGATTTAGGCAGAGGAGACGTCTGGACGTAATTTGCCCGTAGTTAGTAGCCCGTGTTAAAATTGATAAAGCCGAGTTATAATCGCTGGGATTTGTGAATACATTAAATCGAAAATATCGCCTTTATCCTGGCACATCCCTTGGACCTCAGAAGCTAAGGGATGTTTTGTTTAACGCCTAAGTCATGTAAAGGGAACTGCGCACTTTACTGCAATTTTTTGTAAGGGAGGAAACGAATTGTTATTTACGGAAGAGGAACTGCGTGAGGAGATCACCAAGCTGGAGGGATGGAAGCTGGATAATAATGTTATGGTGCGAAAATATATGTTCAGCCAATATATGAAGGGCATTGCGTTCGTTGATGAAGTAGCCACGATTTCAGAAGCCTTCGATCATCATCCACATATTACGATTGATTATAAAACTGTTACCCTGCGACTTGAATCTAATGAAGAAGATGGGATTACGGCTCTAGATCTTCGAGCGGCGCATGAATTTAATGAAGCCTTTGAAAAAAATCATTAGTTTAGCCAAAATCATAAAATAAACGCCCGTGCATAGATAGTCACCTATCTCATACACGGGCGTTTTTAGTTGCTTGATGGGTTACTTTTTCTCTGAGAGCCAGAGTGCGACGTTGGCGATCTCTTCAGGGGCTAGCTTCTCCTTAAAGGAAGGCATTTGACCACGTCCTTTGGTGACGATGCTGTAGATTTCCTCAGCGTCATGCTGGCCGCCTTCATTCTGAAGACTTGGTCCAACTCCACCTTGAAGCTGATCGCCGTGACAGGTGATACAGCTGGCTTTCACGGTTGCTTCTGCCTTTGCTGCGTCCAGTTGAACTACCGGCATCGTGGGCTTATTTTCTTCCGCTACCTCTTCTTTACCCGGAAGTGTAAACATGAGTACTACCGCAAAGGCACAGGCGGCAAAAAACAAACCGCTCATGATCCATTTCTGCATCCCAATTCGTCCCTTCTATGTAAGCTGCTCCCTACATTATAGCTTATGGTGAAGCGTTATCATAGGGTTTGTGACAAAAAAATGAACGAGAATACAATCATTCTTATGAAATATCTGGTATTTAATATCATTTGTCATAGACCATGCAATAAAAAGGTTTGTCTCCTGTAGGTGTGCGGCGTTCATACGTATCTGTAATCGTAAATCCACATTTTTGATAAGTTCGAATGGCGCGTTGGTTCCAGGTCAGGACTTCTAGATCTATCTCTCGATCAGGATAACGACTCAAGGCTGTCTGGACGATGGCATCTACGAATAGTTTGCCTAAACCATGGCCGCATAGATCGGGGCGCATCCCAACTCCTAAACGGACGACTCCTTCCATCGGGAACAACTGTGCGAATCCGCACAAAACCTCTTGTTCATTTAATATGGAGATATATTGTTCCTCCCGGAGCTGCGGATCACCAAACTCGATGCCAAGAGCCTGCATCTGCTCCCACGGCATCCAGCCATAAATATTATATGGGGGCGTATAGCTCCACTTACAAATAGCTTCTCCGTGAATTGCCTCCATAGGAACAACATGAAAAGTTACCGAGGGATTTATCATAAAGTCAACGATCTCCTTTCACGAGGACATTGCTATATTACTAATTATATACAAAATGGGGGAGGTTCGACTCAGAAACTTTATATGAGAGGAATGTTTTACAAATTATGAGAGGGGTAAATAAGTAATAAGACAAAAAAACAAGCTCTCCTCCAAGAGTTACCTTGGAAAAGAGCCTATGTACGTTACTTATTGCACATCATCATTGTCTTCCGATTCAGCAGCAACCGATTGATAAGCGTCTGTGCTCATAATGCGCTTGGCACCAACGTAGCGTTTCACGTAGTAGCTATCACTCAGAGAGCTAATCGTAACACCGCGTGAGGTAGAAGCGTGTGCGAACTTACCTTCACCGACATAAATGCCGACATGGGAGACACCTTTGCCACTTGTATTGAAGAATACAAGATCTCCGGCTCTTATATCATCACGGGAGATTGCTGTGCCCATTTGATATTGGGAACCTGATTGGTGTGGAAGGTTAATGCCAATCTTATCAAACACATACATTGTAAATCCGGAGCAATCAAATCCGTTAGTGGATATACCGCCGGATACGTATTTAGTACCGATGGCCTTGTCAATCACTTTATCCATTTTGGAATCTGCGAAAGCGCTTCCTGCTCCGATGGTGAGGATGATGGAAAAGCTTAGTACTGCTGCTGCTAACTTCTTCTTCAAAAGTGTATACCCCTTCCAAATGCCTACGAGGTTAGCTTAAGGGTTCGGTTGAAGGTCCCCTATGACCCCTCTATATAATGGAGGTCAATTCACCCAAAGTTGGTTCCCCCGTTTTCCTAATAGTTAGGAAACTCGGCTCATACTGTTGATTAGGATTAGCTTGTAATCAATACATGACAAAACCTTTGTAAATAACAACTTAATGATTACAAAAATGTTACTAAAATCTCACTGCGCTAATTGTAACAAACAGAAAGCCGCTTGGCAATCGTTTTTAACATATTAATGCAGAAAAATTGGCATTTTTACGGTAGAAAGGCATATGTAAGCGTTAATAATGACCTAATTTTTAATATAATTGCAATTTTTATCAAATAAACATGTTTCAATTGGGCTCTATTAGTGTAAAAATATATTATGGAAAAAAGAAAAACCCGAATTTGATTACGGGAATAATCAGATTCAGGTTCATATAGTTGTAATTATGAGGTTATAGTTGTGAGGAAGGTTTCAATCGAAGGCTACAGCTTGATAAGCTGAAGTACTCATTACTCTTTTAGCGCCAACATAACGATTGGCCCAGTAGGCCTGACTGAGTGAAGTGATGGTCACTCCACGCGAAGAGGACGATTGTGCGAATTTTCCGTTTCCAACATAAATGCCGACATGGGATACTCCATTGCCAAGTGTGTTAAAGAACACTAGATCACCAGAACGCAGATTGCTTTTGGATACAGCAGTTCCAACGCTATATTGAGCTTTTGATGTACGAGGTAAAGTAAGACCCACATTCTTGAATACATATTTTGTAAATCCAGAGCAATCAAATCCGGCAGTGCTTGTACCTCCGGTTTTATAGGCAACTCCAATAGTCTTTGAGATTACAGTGTCCATCTTAGAGTCGGCAAAGGCGCTTCCTCCACCAATAGATAATGCCATTACAAGTCCTAGCGCCGCAGCGACGCATTTTTTTCTTAAATTATGTCTTTTCAAAAGATGTACTCCTTCCAAGGCCTGCGAGGTTAGCTTAAGGGTTCGGTAGAAGATTCCCTATGATCCCTGTAAAGCGAGATCAATTCACCCAAAATATGGTTCCCCCACTTCCCGGTGCAAAGGAATTAGGCGTGTTAAGCACCAAGAGAATGACGTTTCGACAGTTACACTTACGATAAATACATTTAGTTATGTAGGAATCGTTTCAATTGATTACAAAATTGTTACTAATAGCACAGGACTTATTGTAACAGAGCTTTTATGATTTTGCAAATACTCTTAAGTTATCCGTAATGAGAAAAAGTCCCAGCTCCTGAATACAGGAATTGGGACCTTTTTATTATGTCAAATAAGGTTAATTTATTGTGGAAATGCTTTGCTACACCATAGATGATATTGTGCAGAGATTCCCCACATTTTTAAGAGCGTAGAAGGTAGTGGTGAGATTTGCCGTATTATAAGTGCCGGCAGGCCGGGACAGAACAGACCCGTCAGTCCGCACACTAGCAGTAAGAGCAAGCCTCCCGCACCAAGTACAATGGAAACACCTATAGCAGGAATCAGTGACCGCAAGCAGATGAACAGTGAGGAGAACATTCCTGTACCGCCGGTGTAACCAAACTGCATATATAGAAGAAACAGGTGCACGATAAAAATATATATAAGCCATGCCAATACGTATGGTACTAAATGAAGTAACAAAGTGTAGTTAAACAAAGAGGATAAGAACAGCCCGTACATTTTTGGAGCAAGCCAGTAAAGCGGCAGCAGGGTCAGCACCCATTCGATTAGGCTAAAGACTAAGACAGGTAGTCCATAGATCTTCATGCCGGGGAAAAAGAACAGCCCGCGCTCGCCCTTTCGCTCCTGGTGCAGCTCATGCAGCAATCCTGCCCTTATGAAAGGAGAAAGCAGAAGTCGCAAGACAACAAGTCCTAGAAGCATCCATAACCAAGTGCGTATCGCAGGGTCAGTATTCAAGCTGAACTGTCCCTCGATATAATACAACAGTCTGCCCATACCGCTGCCGCCGGCGTCTTTATCTGGATAGCGCAGTAGAATTGGAATAATAGCAGATCGGATGAAACCATACATAAAGTAGCCCCAGAGCAGTCGGTAGATGAAGAGCAGAATTAAAATATAAAATTGCTCCTTCATGCTTTGCCAGCCGCGGGTTATCGATGTTCTCACAATCATTCACCTCACCAGACAAGAGTTCCGAGCACGGTTTCAAGTAGTTTAGTTACACTTAACGTCCAGCGAGAGAGCGTCTTGGGCTCTATTTCCGCCAGCCTAAAGTTGTTTAAATGTTTGCTCTCCAATAAGATGGAATGCTCAGGGTCAATCTCAGCAGAGAGAAGAGGCTTATCGCTTAACAATTGAAACGTAGTCTCTGCTCCTTCACCGTTCCAGACCCGCTGCACCGAAGAGCTGTCGGCGAATGTGAATTTCACAGGAACATCAACGTAATGGGTCCCTTTGTTTGAAATCTTCACTAATGATTCGTAGCTTTGAGCATCGCCGCTGTTATTTTTTTTAAAAGTAATCGTATCTACTGAGAAGTCAGGCGCACCATCACCATAAATGTAATCATTGAAATATGCCTGCCATGATTTTTTGGTTACCTTCTCAACGACTTTCTGAAAATCTGACGTAGCGGGATGCTGGAAACGGAACTTACGAGCGTAGGAGGACATGATGCTGTTCATTGCTTTGGTACCTACCTGGCGTTCGATATCTTTAAGTACAAGCTTGCCGCGGATATAAACATTTCGGCTATAGGAATCCGCCCCTGCATATTTCCACGTTTCCAGATTTAACGGCTCAGGTATAGTCACCAGGCTGGCCTGTAAAGGCAAATTAGACTTGATACCGTATTCTTGTTCCATAAGTCTGTCTTCGGCATAGGAAGTAAAGCTTTCATCCAGCCAGGCCTCCTCGAATTCATTGCTGGCTACCATACCGTAGAAGTATTGATGGCCGATCTCATGAATGACGGTTCTTTCAAGTGAGGTATCTGGAGAAGAATCCGCGGCCCCAAAGGCTGTAATAAGGGTAGGATATTCCATTCCTCCCGCGCCGTTTCCCTCCTTAGGTGGGACGATTATAGACAGCGTAGAGTAGGGATAAGGGCCATACCATTTGCTGAAGTAGGTCAGGGCAGCCTTGGCAGCTTGAAGGTAACGCTCTTGTAAGTCTTTGTGCAGTGGGTCGAGATACACCTTAATTCGTACTCCAGGCACTTCCGGCGTAGAGAAAGCTTCCTCTGCTACTGTAAAATCAGGGGATGCAGCCCAAGCGAAGTCGTGGACATCATCGGCGTAGAACTGATATATTTTTTGATCTTGTTTGAGCTTGGCATTTTTTACAGGAAATCCGGTCGCAGCCACCGTATAGTTGGAAGGAACGGCAATCGTTACATTAAAGATGCCAAAATCACTGTAAAACTCAGAGGTCCCGTGATACTGATGCAGGTCCCAGCCTTCTTCTTTAACTCCGCGTGTGCCCTTAGGCTCGTATACACTAAGCTTAGGGAACCATTGCCCAGCCATAACGAAGTTACCTGAAGCACCCATGCGAGCAAAGATTTTGGGCAGCTGGACTTCATACTGAAGCTTAAGTGTTACACTTTCCCCACCATTAACAGGCTGAGGAAGATGTACCTTTAGAAGCGTCTTATCGTTGATATTGCCGTCATCAGGTTGAACATATTGCACTCTTTGCATTAGCGAAGTTCCCTCTGTCGTGCGCAGATCGGTCAGCGTCATATTTCCGAAGCCGTTCTCAGGCATGCTGTCGCCTCTGAGCGTCCCCCCGGATTCCTTCATAAAGGTGGTATCTGATGAGGCAAATGCATTTGGATACATGTGAAAATATAAATCACTTACTGGCTTTACTCCGGGGTGTGTCCAGGTTACTGTCTCAGAAGCTTTTAAGGTTTCTGTGTCAGGAACAAGCTGGACATCAATGTGATACTCGACTACCCGCTGGCTTAAAGCCTCCTCTGCCGGGACAGGCGCGCTCTCAGGCAATACCTGCTGTGGTACGGCTGCAGGCGCTGTGCCGCTGGAGGACTTGGCCTCTTTTGAAGCAAAGCTAGTAACAGAAGCTGTTGAGCTATCCCCTGAAAAGGCCCATATTCCTCCTCCCAGCAGCGCGAGGATGGCCAGGGTCGCAAAGATGATGTACTTTAATGACAGTGACTTCATAGTGTGATTCCTCCCGTGACAAGCATCTACGGGATGTATATGTTTGCAATCGCCGCATTATTAGCTAAAATTAAATTATTCGTAAGAGGAAGGGTGTGCACTCGTGGACAACATACAACCGGAGGGCAAGAAACAGATTGCCTTAAATATTGTGAACGCTAAAAGTAAACATAAAGGCTTTGGAGCAGGCTCTATAGATCTCAACAACGTTTCACCTGTCATTATTGATGGTGATGTGGCGGTTATTGATATCGGTGCCATGCATGCCAAGAGCAAGGTGGAAAAAGGAATTAAATTTTCCATGAATCGTGAAGATGTACCGAATGGAAGACAGGTTTGGGTGGTATGGGTAGCGGTAGACCGTACATTGGAAGCTCAATTTTATGGTGGAATCACAGCCTGTGAAATGTGGATTGATACAGAAGCGCGCCGCGGATGGAAAATTCTTGCCGAGCATGTCAATAAGCTGGATGCAGCTCTTAAACGCAAGATCGATGTGGCAGGGCTTGGAGCCATTGAGAAGTCGGCGCTCAAATCCCTTCTGATCTCTCATAATGAAGCATGGTGGAATGCATCCTCAGATGAGCTTAAAGCTGCACTGACTGAATAGTATAGGAGCCTCCAGAAGGGTTATCCGATATAAAAAAAGCTTCGACCTCCGGAAATAGGAGCGTCGAAGCTTTTTTAATTTATGATTTGCTTGTGCTGCTAAGCTTGCGTTTGAGCTGACTCACTCTGGCTTGGCTAATCCCGAGGATTTCTGCAAGTTCTTTTTGGTTGGCATAGGGATGATCTTCAATAGCTTGTTCCAGACGTTGGCACATTTCCTCTGTCTTCGACTTTCGGATGCTGGTGTTGTGCTCTGGTGCCTCAACAACAAAATCCTCACGTGACTCTGGCAATTGAGACATGCGTTCAGGATCGACAATTTCTTTTAGACAGCTGCTACAAATAAACTGCTCTTTATAGTAGGTGACATGGTCGTGGCTTCTGCAAAATGTACACTCTGTCGAGGTGTACTTCCTAAGGACGATGATTTTTTCGTCTAAAACAAAAAATTCGATAGGATCACCAATGTCGATATTACGCGTCATACGGATTTCTGCGGGAACCACAATTCTCCCAAGACTGTCTAAACTCCGGATCATGCCTGTATCCTTCATCCCATGTCCCTCATTTACATCATTATATTTTGGTTTCTAATAACTATTATAGCAGTAATTGTGAGTTAAGAGAATGGGGTAAGCATAATAAATAAAACGGTTACATCCCTTATGCGACAAGTGATATTTGAATTTAGAAATCCTGTTGTTACTACAATATATGACTTATAAAAAAAGAAAAACCCCTTCAATATAAATGAAGAGGCTAATTCAACCACCAGCGTTTAATGTTCTTCCATAGGGAACGATTCTCTTCAGCAGGATCTACCTTGCTTTGTGTGTCATCGACAGCAGGAGCGGCCCCAGTTCCATGCAATTCGCAGTATTCGGTGGGCTCAGTTCCACTAATAAAGGTTTCCAGTTCTTTGTCGGGACATGCTGCTGTAGCAAGTTTACCGGATTGCGGATTGACGTATACGCTGACCACTCCATCTGGAATGGGGAATATTTTTGGAGGGACATTTTCAAGCGCTTTTTCAGTAAATTGGGCGAAAATGGGAGCTGCACGCCGTCCGTCGGTAGTTGCGATGTCGCGCCCCTTGTCGTATCCAACCCAGACTGCCGTGGATAGCTCCGGGGTGAAACCTACCATCCAGCCATCTGTATCCGTAGTACCAGTCTTGCCGGCTACCGGACGTTTGATTATGGAAGCCACACGATTGCCCGTCCCCCCAGTCTCGAATACCCCCTCCATTAAACGAGTCAGTACATAGGCAGCTGAAGGTTCTACGACGGTTACTCCTTTGGGTTGAGGTGCTTCATACAGGACTATGCCATTTGAATCGGTTATTTTTAGAATGGCTGTGGTCGGCATTTTCTGACCGCTGTTTCCAATTACAGCAAAAGCCGCAGCCATTTCAAGCGGACTGATCGGTGAAGTGCCTAGTGCCAGCGAAGGTACGCTTTGAAGTGGACTGTCAATGCCCATTTTCGCAGCCATTTCGCTCACTTTATCCGCGCCGATCTTCATAATTGTATTAACAGCATAGATATTGTCCGATGCTGCGATAGCTTGCCGCATATTAATTTCACCCAGATACTTATCCCCAAAGTTTCGGGGCTGATACGTTTTGCGGTTGTTATCATAATGAAACATCGTTGGCTGACTATTGAAGACCGAAAGTCCTGTCATCTCTTTGGAAGAGAGTGCGGCCAAATACATAATCGGCTTAAAGGAAGAACCCGGCTGGCGTGTGGTGGCCAAAGCATGATTGTACTGGTTGGTACGATAATTTTTTCCGCCGACCATTGCTTTGATGTAACCGGTGCGAGGATCGATGGATACAAGCGCAGTCTCCAGATCACTAGTTTGATCCATCTCTGTGTCAACGGCATTTTCTGCGGCATGCTGCATGTCAGGGTCAAGGGTGGTATAGACATTTAGTCCGCCTTGCTCCAGCTCATCATTACTGATGTGGAGCGATTCTATAGCCAAATTGCGGATATAATCCCGGAAATAAGGCGCAGCTACAAGCGTATCCTTTTGTCCTTGCGGCTTGAAGTTTAAGTTCTCTTGGACAGCTTGTCCGGCTTCTTCCTGAGTGATATTACCTAAATTCGCCATGACGGTCAGGATGATTCTCTGGCGCTTTTTAGCATTGTCCATGTGGTTGTATGGTGAATAATAGGTAGGTCCCTTTGGAATTCCAGCCAGCATGGTACTCTCTGCCAGGTCTAAATTAGCTGCAGATTTACCAAAATACATCCGTGAGGCTGCTTCAATGCCGTAAGCACCGTGGCCATAATAGATATTATTTAAATACATGTTCAGGATTTCATCTTTGCTGTATTTCATCTCCAGCTGCATCGTATAGACAGCTTCTTTAGCCTTGCGCGTCCACGTTTTTTCATGGGATAGGTAGAGGTTACGTGCGAGCTGTTGAGTTAGCGTACTAGCACCCTGCGACCGGTTCCCCTCTTCCAGATTGACAAGAACAGCTCGTGCCATCCCTTTCAGATCAAATCCGGAATGCTCATAAAATTTACGATCCTCGACTGCTAGTGTAGCTTCAATGAGCAGGGGAGAAATTTGACTTAATTTGACGGGTTCACGGCTGCGGCCGTCTGAGGTAAAGGTGGCAAGAACATTGCCCCGGGAGTCAAACAGCTTGGAGCGCACATCATCGCTAATCGGTGGAAGATCTTTTTGATATAGATAACCGAGCAGAGCTCCGGTGGTTAATACAAATAATATGATCAAGGCTGCCAGCAGCCGAAATAAACGCCGGAAGCGGCTTTTTCGTTTCGGTGGATTCGTTGATTCGCGTGTCATGGCACCAGACTCCTTTCTTTCATATTATGGGGAAGGATCTGGAAGGATATTCATTAGGGATATGGAGGGTAACAAATTGTTTCTATTTTGTGATTGTTTAAGGTAGATAGGGTATCCTCTCTGGCGGTATAACAGAGTAGAGATTGTGAGTAAGGGTATATACATATTAGGAGGTGTCATCATGAAATGGACGAAAAGGATTCATAAGACGACAATAACCGCCCTCTCGGCGACGCTTATTATGGTTTCGGGCTGGAGTGCACCTGTAACTTCTGTACATGCTGCGGCTGCACCAGCACCAGTGACTTGCGGCACGGGAGATCACGGCTTGCTACAGGCCCTGCAAAACAAGCATTCAGGCGATGTATCCACACCGCTTAGCTTTTCTGATGTTCAGTTTTTGAATGGGAATACCGGACGGGCAGCAGGTAATGGATTTATGATTGGTACCTCTGACGGAGGTTGCCATTTTCAAGAGATCTATCAAGGCCAATGGAGCTTCAAACAATTCGATTTTCCCGATAATGTACATGGCTTTGCTCTTGCTTCTGTAGAGGAGGGGCAGGCTCAATATTTAATTGGTACCTCTAACGGTGGCTCGGAGTGGAAGAGACTTTCGAACAATGCCGTCAGCTTTGAAAGAATGAATTTTATCGATAGTAAGAAAGGTTTTGCTTATGAGAGAGCCGCCACGTTTTACACCAAAGACGGGGGGCTGAGCTGGAGTAAAATTTCCACCCCACCCAATACACGAGGCGCTTATTTTAGTGACCGGAATACCGGCTGGGCGGTTGTAATCGTGCCGGGAAGCGGATATCGGGTAATGAAGACCACAGATGGAGGGGGAACTTGGAGCCTTTCACTGAAGGCGGCTTTTGCCGAGCCCGAGTTTGGACAAATCTCCGCTAAGGGAGATCAGGTCGCTGTAGTGCTCTATGGCGGTACGGGGATGAGTCAGACCTCTTACTCGCTGTATGAAAGTGCGAACAGGGGGAAAAGTTGGAATCGTGTGATCGCTCAGGAAACTGCCGGCGGCGGACCTGCACCAGGCAGTGGCAAGGCTGAATTCAATAAAGGGCCAGCCGCTGGCAAACCCGGGAACCTGCAGCTTGTGGGAAACAGCACATCTTTTTTAGTGGGATTTTCTCCAGCAGCAGAGAAAGTGGCAGTTGGACGCTCTTATAACGGCGGTAAGCAATGGACTAATCTTCCGGAGCTCGCTGGTTATGACGGGGTAATCTCCTTCACTAGTAATAAAGAGGGCTGGCTCGCCATCCGTGAGCTTGATTACTCTTCCTTGTATGTGACCAAAGACGGCGGAGCTTCATGGGAACGCAGGTTTTCTTTAAAAGTGATGACCCAATAATTCTCTTCAATAAAAAAATATAAGGGTCCGAAGTATTGTAAACATCGCAAATAGACAGCAGAGCAGCGATTCTCCGGATACTTGGAGAATCGCTGCTCTGTATTTTTTATCCTTGGTTGCTTGCTTGAATAGTACCCTTATCAGTGGCCTTATCAGATCCCTCATCCTCGGAGGGGTACGGACCCAGTTGACGTTATTTGCAAATTTTCGGCCTTTGGGATAGGGTTTCGGACTCCAGTAACACTATTGCCTAGAAAGAGGTTCAAATGGGTTGCTTTTTATGCCAATAGCGACTAAGGGGTCCGTTATCACACCGAATATGGAATCATACTGCGTTTCAGGTCATCTATGTCCGATAGGTGCTTGGTAGGTGCAAATATAATCGAAGTAAATGATATACATAGAGAATGGACGTTCAAAGTGTGCTTTTAATCATCAATATGGTAATATTTTATGTGCTTATGAAGATATGCTTGATTCTGTATTGAAATGCTTCTTTGAACTGGATTATAGTGTACAATGGGAAAGCGAAATAGGCCTTTGATTAATATAAAAATGTTTAAGCTTTGCCATTAGACGTTTTTCTTATGCAGAATGCAGAGGCTTGCAGAATGGAGGAACGTGTGATGCCTGAAATACAGTCTGACAAATATGATGTCTCTATTACGCTCGTGAGCCTTCAAGATGGGCAGCGAAATGTTATGGAAGCGAATGGAGAAGTAACATCCAAGGGACCGCATCTATATATTCAATATGAAGAATTAGAGCAGGGTCCTCGCGGAGAGGAAGTTTCTGTTCGTACAACGATAAAGATTGCAGGCAATCAACTGAAGCTAATCCGCCATGGCGGGATTCAGTCGGAGCAGAGCTTTGAAGCTGGACGGCGTCTGCCAGGATTCTACCGCTCGCGATATACGCAGTTCAATCTTTCTACGGAAACGAACAAGCTGGAAGTTGTGCGCGAAGGGCGTTCTTTAACGGTTGCCTGGGAATATGATTTGTACGTTTACGAGGAATTGACAGGAAAGTTCGCTATTAGTTTGCATATACAGGAGGAACCGAAATTATGACACATAGTAAGAATCCGTTAGAGCTTGTAAATGAACGGGTAAAAGAAGCCATCGCCGATGCGATTGTGAATGCTGGGCTGGTTGCACCGGAAGAGGTTCCGGATATTGTACTTGAAGTACCAAGAGATAAGGCGCATGGTGATTTGGCTACGAACGCTGCTATGCAGCTGACCAAAATTGCTAAACGTAATCCACGCCAGATTGCTGAAGCTATTATTGAGCATTTGGATACGAGCCGAGCTTCTATTGAGAAAGCGGAGATTGCAGGACCAGGCTTTATTAACTTTACCCTGTCTAAGAATTACTTGTACCCAATCATCAGCCTTGTTGCTGAGCAGGGGGATGACTATGGCCGTATTAATCTGGGTCAAGGTCAGAAGGTTGAAATGGAGTTCGTCAGTGCCAATCCAACGGGTAGCCTACATTTAGGGCATGCTCGTGGTGCTGCTGTCGGTGATGCGCTGTGTAATGTGCTTGATTATGCAGGTTACGAGGTGACCCGGGAATATTATATTAATGATGCCGGTAACCAAGTGGCTAATCTGTGTAAATCCATTGAAACCAGATACCTGCAGGAGCTGGGTCAAGAGGCAGAAATGCCGGAAGATGGTTACCATGGTGAGGATATTAAGGGTTTTGCGAAGGAGCTTGTGGCAGAAAAGGGCGATACCTTGCTCGAGATGAGCCCTAGTGAGCGCGCTGCTTTTTTCCGGACCTATGGACTTAATAAAGAGTTGGATAAAATTAAACGTGATCTAGGTCTTTTCCGTGTAAACTTCGATATCTGGTTCAGTGAAACCTCGCTGTATGAGAACGGAGAAGTACTGCGCTCGCTGGACGAGCTCCGTGATCGTGGAGAAGTGTATGAGCAAGATGGGGCAACCTGGCTGCAAACGACAAAATACGGGGATGATAAAGACCGTGTCTTGATCAAAAATGATGGCACATATACCTACCTTACCCCGGATATTGCTTATCACAGCGATAAGTATGGCCGCGGTTACGATAAAATGATTAACATTTGGGGCGCTGATCACCATGGTTATATTCCGCGGATGAAGGCGGCAATGTCAGCCCTTGGCAATGATCCTGAGAAGCTAGTGGTTCTGATTGCTCAGATGGTCAGCCTGTTCCAGAATGGTGAAAAGGTCAAAATGTCCAAACGTACCGGCAAAGCGGTTACGATGGAAGATTTGATGGAGGAAGTAGGAATCGATGCGATTCGTTATTTCTTCACCATGCGCAGCATGGATTCTCATCTTGATTTCGATATGGATTTGGCGATCTCTACTTCTAATGAAAATCCTGTATTCTATGTTCAATATGCGCATGCGCGTATTTGCAGTATTTTCCGTCAGGCAGAGGAGCAAGGGATTTCTATCCCTGATTACGCGGAAATTGACTTCTCCAAGCTGACAGCAGTGCATGAATATGACCTGCTGCGCAAAATTGGTGAGCTCCCGGCAGAAATCGCTGTTGCGGCTGAAGGTTATGCTCCACATCGCCTCATCCGTTATGTATATGAGCTGGCTGCGATGTTCCACAGTTATTACAAAGCTGAACGTGTAATTACTGAGGATGCTGCTCAAACCGTGGCGCGTCTTGCACTGCTGGGCGCAACACGTACTACTATTGCCAATGTACTGCGTCTTGTCGGAGTTTCTGCACCGGATCGCATGTAAATCAACAGCAAACGACAAAAAATCCGCCTTCCGGTTTCCTGGGGGGCGGATTTTTCTTTGCTGCCGTTCTTCGTACCGGCATCAGCTGCGCTAACGTCAGAGTGACCCACCCGGTGCCCGGGCGGGGTCTACACGTTCGCGGAGACCGAACGCTTCGCCCTTACTCCTGCTCTCAGCAGGCGTAGGGCATCGGCAGAGCCGCCGCCTAGGGATGCGCGGCGCTGCCCCTTACGCAGCCGCACCGGGGACGCGGTGCGGCGCAAGAGCAGCTTCAGCTCCCTTGGCGTGAGGCCCGGTCGCAGTGCGAGCAGCAGTGCGGCGGCTCCCGTGACATGCGAGGTCGCCATGGAGGTGCCGCTCATTTCTTTGTAGCCCTCCTTCAGCCAGCAGGAGGGCACGCCTTCGCCGGGCGCGTATACATCGATATATGAACCGCGATTGCTGAAGCCGGCAACCCGGTGTCTTTTATCGATGGCGCCCACGGCTATCGTCTCGGGATAACGTGCGGGATAGTCCCCGCCACGTTTGCCGTCATTCCCAGAGGAGGCAATGACGGCGATTCCGGCCCGATACGCTTTTATAACCACATTGTGGAGCGCCTTGCTTCTAGTCTTCATTCCAAAGCTCATATTAATGACGTCGATTCGGTTCTGCACACACCAATCAATACCTAGCACAATATCGGATACATAGGCTGATCCACTATGATCAAAAGCCTTGACTGGATATAGCAGCGCTCGCGGCGCCACTCCCATCATTCCGCGATTCCCCCCTGCTGCCGCTAAGGTTCCGGCGATATGAGTTCCGTGCCCATTATCATCCAGCGGCAGCATTCCGCGGTGTAGTAGGTTGACTCCAGTGGCTAATGAATGCTTCAGATCGGGATGACGGTAATCCGCTCCGGTGTCAATGACGCCGATTTTGACGTGAACTCCGGTTGATTTAGACCATGCCTGAGGAGCATGAATCGCTTTCACCCCCCATGGGAGCGCTGCGATTCCACTTTTTTCGTTAGCTATGGAATGGATTTGGATTTGCAGATCGTCTTCGACATTTAGAAGGTCTGCAAATCGGTTCATCAGCTTTCCGGCGGCAGCGGGCACGAAGAAGGCCCGAATCAGCGGAGATACCTGTACTTGCCGCAGCTCGGGCTGCTTTGCTTTTAGAGCCTTCCATTGGGAGAAAGCTCCGGCATACTGGCGGGGATCGTTGAAGGTAAGAATACGCCGCTCACCATTTTTGGGGGCAACCGATATTTCTTCAAGAAGCATGTTCCAAAATTTGTAATAGTCCATAGGTTTCGCTGTCCCTCCTCGGTGCCCTGCTGCCATATTGTATGAGCGGAGGGAGGGGTCCGAATGGGAACTTGCCCTTTTTTAAGGAAATGGGCTGCCCAGCGTGTCAAAAGACGGCGCTTTACATAAAATAAACAGAAGAGATTAAAACTCTCTTTGTAACATCCCGTAAGGAGCCGATCCTTGGCGTGGATACAGTCATGCGCGGAGGTCTTCCTCCGCCTTTTTAAATCCCATTTCTAAAAACTTTGGGTGCGGCGAACCTTGCTACAATTACATATCAACTCTTCTTGATGAAGACAGGTTTCCTGTATGGATAATAAGCAGGAGGCTTTTTCTGTTGGACGGTTCTTGCATTTGACTTGCATTTTGTTGTTAAATAGGTTTTACTTAGTTTTGTTAATGGATATTATTGAAATAAACCGTAATGTGAACAATGCGTGAGAGGAAGTGTCCTTTAGTGAGTACGCCACTCAATTTAAAGCTAGACCCTGAGAAAGTTAAAGAAATGCCAATGGTGGATCTTGCCTTTCTGGTGCTTAAAGCAGCCAATACACCGTATTATTACCGTGATCTGATGGTCGAGGTAGCCAAGTTACGCGGCATGACCGATCAAGAAAGCCAAGATACTATTGCCCAGTTATATACCGAGATTAACATTGACGGGCGTTTTGCCTGTGTCGGAACCAACCTTTGGGGACTGAAACGCTGGTATCCTCTTGAGCGCTCCGATGATCCGGTTGGTAACACTAAACGGGTGCGCATCATCAACGATGAAGACGATGATTTGGAAGATGACGATTTTGCTGATGAAGAAGAAAACTACACAGCTGAAGAAGAGGATTTCGACGCTATCGATGAAGATCGCGACGACCTCTATTCTGACGACGACAGCGAAGAAGAAGTCGACGAAGATGTCGTGATCGATGAAGATGACATAGACGAAGACGATACGGACGAAGACGATGCAGAAGATGGCGACGATGAAGATTCCGAGGATGACAAGTAAGATCAATAATCAGAAGAGTCTTGTCTGTGGCATAATTCCTCCCTTGACAGTGGGGGATCGTCAGAGTAAACTATTGCATGGGCTTATCATGTAAGTTAATAAACGTGTTTTCTAAAATAAAAAGTGCCCCGGTTCTACGGGTGTCACTTTTTTGTTTTTTTAGATGCAAAGTAGCTGTAGATTAATGGGATTTGAGGGATGACGGTTTATGTTTTCCCCGGTGAATTAAACTTTTGATTTCCCCTGTTTTGATGATAGTAAAACGGGTTACGATAAACACCATGTGCCGCTTTTATGTTTGGACTTTATTTAGGAGGGTTTTACAGTGACAAAGTATATTTTTGTAACGGGTGGCGTTGTGTCTTCCCTGGGTAAAGGCATTACCGCCGCTTCGCTGGGCAGGCTGCTCAAGAACAGAGGTCTAAAGGTAACGATTCAGAAATTTGATCCGTATCTTAACGTAGACCCTGGAACAATGAGCCCTTACCAGCACGGAGAAGTCTTCGTAACGGATGACGGTGCAGAGACTGACCTTGACCTTGGGCACTATGAACGGTTTATTGATATCAATCTGTCGAAGAACAGCAATGTGACGACAGGTAAGATCTATTCATCCGTAATCAGCAAGGAACGTCGTGGAGAGTACTTGGGTGGAACTGTACAAGTTATCCCGCATATTACGAATGAGATCAAAGAACGCGTGTTCCGCGCGGGCCGCGAGACCAACTCTGATGTTGTTATCACAGAGATCGGCGGTACTGTAGGGGATATTGAAAGTCTTCCGTTCCTGGAAGCGATTCGTCAAATCAAGAGTGATATTGGCCGGGAAAATGTGATGTATATCCACGTAACCTTGATTCCTTATATCAAGGCTGCTGGAGAAGTGAAGACGAAGCCGACACAGCATAGCGTTAAAGAGCTGCGCAGTATCGGTATTCAACCGAATGTCATCGTGTGCCGTACGGAATATGAGCTTTCCGCAGATATGAAAGCCAAAATCGCACTCTTTTGCGATATTGATGCTAATGCTGTTGTGGAATGCCGCGATGCTTCGACGTTATATGAAGTTCCATTGAACCTTCGTGATGAAGGATTGGACGAGATTGTTGTTAATCATTTGAAGCTTACAACACCTGCGCCAGATATGCGCGAATGGGAAAGTATGCTTAGCCGGATTCAGAAATTAGAGAAGACAGTAGAAATCGCAATTGTAGGTAAGTACGTAGCACTGCATGACGCTTATTTGAGCGTTGTTGAATCACTTTCACACGCAGGTTTTGCTGCGAATGCAGAGGTTAAGATCCGCTGGGTGAATGCAGAGGAAATTACGGATGAGAACGTGGACGAAATGCTGCGTGGTATTGGCGGTATTCTTGTTCCTGGTGGTTTCGGTGATCGGGGAATCGAAGGTAAAATCTCCGCTATTCGTTATGCCCGTGAGCAATTGATACCTTTCTTTGGCATTTGCCTTGGAATGCAGGTTTCTGTAATTGAATATGGCCGTTCTGTTCTTGGACTACAAGGTGCAAACAGCTCCGAAATCGATCCAAATACACAATATCCATTGATTGATTTGCTTCCTGAGCAAAAAGATATTGAAGATATGGGCGGCACTATGCGTCTTGGGTTGTATCCTTGTAAGATTATTCCGGACTCTCTGGCAATGTCTTGCTATGATGATGAACTGGTATATGAGCGTCACCGTCACCGGTATGAGTTCAACAATGCTTACCGTGACGAAATTGAAAAAGCAGGACTGGTTATCTCCGGAACTTCTCCGGATGGCCGTCTAGTAGAGATCGTAGAGCTTCCAGAGCATCCGTGGTTCCTCTCGGTTCAATTCCACCCGGAATTCACTTCACGTCCGAACCGCCCGCAACCGCTATTCCGTGAATTTGTCAAAGCCTCTTTGACGCATTCCGAGCAGCAATAATTTATACACAGACAGAAAGAACCCTCGGTTCTTAAATAGTCGAAGAGAGCCTTCATCCGAAGGCTCTCTTTTTGTATTACCCTTTAATAGAAATATTGTAACTGACATTTATTTCATTTTAGACTCTTTATTTACCCATTTTATCCAATTAGCAGGATTTGGACAGTAAAGCACGAATAATAGGTTTCGTATGGAGTAGTTTCTAAAGGGGCCGGTCGCTGTGGAGAGCGCGGTATAGTCAATCTGCCTTAATTTCTGGGAGGGTATCGTATGGAAAAGAAGAAAGTATTAATTGTCGATGATCAGAATGGGATCCGGATTCTTCTTATGGAAGTGTTCAATAGTGAGGGATATACAACATTTCAAGCGGCTAACGGAAAATTGGCATTAGACATTGTTCGCAGCGAGTCACCCGATTTGGTCTTACTCGATATGAAAATACCGGGAATGGATGGACTCGAGATTCTGAAGCATCTAAAGGAGATCAATCCGTCCATTAAGGTCATTATGATGACGGCCTATGGTGAACTGGACATGATTAAGGAGGCGACCAAGCTAGGGGCGTTAATGCATTTTACAAAGCCGTTCGACATAGACGAAATGCGCGTAGCGGTAAACATGCATCTTCATAACAAGTCTGTGGATCAATGCAGTTAGAACGGTGATTTCTGTATCGGTCCTATTTCGCGTGGTGACTCCGAAGAGGATGAGTGTAATTGTTATATGGGCTGGATAAAAATCGTCCCACCGGGACATTTTTTTGTTTACCCTATTTAGTATTTGACACAGGATGTGCTATAATAAGCCTGTATGTGATGTCGGTTTAAAAACATAGCCAACCAACATTCTTAGGAGGATGAAACCATGCCATTAGTATCTATGACAGACATGTTGAACAAAGCACTTGAAGGAAAATATGCAGTAGGTCAGTACAACATTAACAACTTGGAGTGGACTCAAGCTATTCTTGGTGCCGCTGAACAAGAAAAATCACCAGTAATCCTTGGTGTATCTGAAGGCGCAGCACGCCACATGGGCGGCTTCACTACTGTTGTTAAAATGGTTGAAGGTCTAATTATTGACATGAATATCACTGTTCCTGTAGCTATCCACCTTGACCATGGATCTAGCTTTGATAAATGTAAAGCAGCAATTGATGCTGGATTTACATCCGTAATGATCGACGGTTCCCATCACCCAATCGATGAGAACATCGATATGACTAAAAAAGTCGTTGAATATGCTCACGCTAAAGGCGTTTCTGTAGAAGCTGAAGTAGGTACTGTTGGTGGACAAGAAGACGACGTTATCGGCGGCATCATGTATGCTAAGCTTGATGAGTGCGTACGTATTGTGAAAGAAACAGGTATCGACACCCTGGCTCCTGCACTTGGTTCCGTTCATGGACCTTACCATGGCGAGCCTAACCTCGGATTCAAAGAAATGGAAGAAATCCGTGACGCTACTAACATCCCAATGGTTCTTCATGGTGGTACAGGTATTCCTGAACATGACATCAAGAAAGCCATCTCCCTGGGTACTTCCAAAATCAACGTGAACACTGAGAACCAAATCGTGTTCGCAAAAGTGGTTCGCGAAGTTCTAGCTGCTAAACCTGATGCTTACGATCCACGTACATTCATCGCACCAGGCCGTGATGCAATCAAAGAAACCGTTATTGGTAAAATTCGCGAATTTGGATCCAACAACAAAGCCTAATCATTGTAGCTTCCGCCTCAGGTGGACAAGCAATTTGTTAAAGGATAGGGCTATTACTCTGTCCAGTTGAATAGTTTGATGAGGAAAGCACACCGCTTAGCCGGTGTCTTTCCATTTTCATCACTAAAAGTCCACAGCACGTATTGCCCACCCAGCTGCAATACACGTAGGGGGAAATTGATAAATCTATGGAAAAATTAATGATTGGCGGTGGACGTCCGCTAGAGGGCGTTGTAACCATCAGTGGAGCAAAGAATAGTGCCATCGCGCTTATTCCTGCGGCAATTTTGGCCGAATCTGAAGTTGTTCTGGATAATTTACCGTCCCTTAGTGATGTAGCCGTTTACTCCGAAATCTTGCAAGAGCTTGGCGCTAATGTATCCTGGTCAGGCAATCAGATGAGAATTGACCCTTCACGTATTGTATCTATTCCAATGCCCAATGGGCCGGTTAAGAAACTTAGAGCTTCGTATTATATGATGGGAGCTCTGCTTGGAAGATTCAAAGAAGCGACAATAGGTCTTCCTGGTGGCTGTAATTTTGAACCTCGTCCAATTGATCAACATATCAAGGGATTCGAGGCTTTGGGAGCAACAGTTACCAACGAACATGGTTCTATCCACTTATATGCAAAAGAGCTACGCGGTGCGAAGATTTATCTGGACGTATCAAGCGTAGGTGCCACTATAAACATCATGCTGGCGGCTTCACGAGCCAAAGGCTCTACAATTATTGAAAATGCGGCTAAAGAGCCTGAGATTATAGATGTAGCTACCCTATTGAACTCTATGGGCGCTGTTATTAAAGGCGCTGGTACAGAAACCATCCGGATCGAAGGGGTCTCGGAAATGCACGGTTGCCGTCATTCCATTATTCCCGATCGGATTCAAGCAGGAACTTATATGATTGCCGCTGCGGCTACGCGCGGTAATGTGTTGATAGATAATGTTATTCCTAAGCACTTGGAAGCCTTAACAGCCAAGCTTTTAGAGATGGGCGTGGATATTGAAGAACTTGATGAAAGTATCCGAGTTATAGGTAGAGCTAATTATGAACATGCAGATGTTAAAGCACTGACCTATCCTGGATTTCCTACAGATTTACAATCTCCTATGACAAGTATGCTGACACAGGCAGAAGGGGTTAGTGTGCTTAGCGATTTCGTCTACAGCAACCGCTTCAAGCATGTGCCAGAGTTGGTAAGAATGGGCGCAAAGATTCGTGTTGAAGGCCGATCTGCAATTATTGAGGGCAGTAAACTTAATGCTGCTAAAGTAAAGGCAGCTGATCTGCGTGCGGGTGCAGCCCTTGTCATTGCCGGGTTAACAGTAGAAGATGGTATTACTGAAGTGACCGGCGTAGAGTATATTGATCGTGGTTATGATAATTTAGTGAGCAACCTTCGGCAACTTGGTGCTCATGTTTGGCGTGAGAATGAATAATATTAGGATATCCCGCTTGGAAGGAGTATTAATTTGCGGCCAAACCGCATATTTCCTTCCATTTGGGGTAATACTAACCTAATGAGCATTTTAATAGAATCATATTTTTGCCTAGTAGATAGACTAGGAAGAACTCATTTAAAAATTGAATAGGTGGTTATTACATGGATCTTCAAATTTCCGATCTGGAAGAAATGAAGCTGACCGAGTTATATAAGCTGGCCAAGAAATACCAGATTCCTTATTACGGACAGCTGAAGAAACGGGAACTGATCTTTGCGATCCTTCGGGCACAGGCAGAGCAGAGCGGTCTCATGTTTATGGAAGGCGTACTAGAAATTTTGCCTGAGGGCTATGGATTTCTTAGGCCGATTAACTATTTGCCCAGTGCTGAAGATATTTACATCTCAGCTTCACAAATTCGTAAGTTTGATCTCAGAAGCGGAGATCTTGTGTCTGGTAAATGTCGGACACCAAAAGAAAATGAACGATATTTTGGCCTGCTTCAAGTCAATGCCGTTAATGGCGAGAACCCTGCTAGTGCAGCGGAGCGTCTTCATTTTCCAGCATTAACACCACTTTATCCGCAAGACAAGCTACCGCTTGAAACATCCCCTACTCATTTGTCTACCCGAATAATGGATTTGCTCGCTCCTGTAGGTTTGGGGCAGCGGGGTTTGATTGTCGCACCTCCAAAAGCAGGAAAAACGCTCCTCTTAAAAGAAATTGCCAATAGTATTTCCACTAATAATCCTGAGATTGAGCTCTTTGTATTGCTGATTGATGAACGTCCTGAAGAAGTGACCGATATGCAGCGTTCTGTAAAAGGCGAAGTGGTTGCATCGACGTTTGATGAGCTTCCAGAGAATCATATTAAAGTGGCTGAGCTTGTGTTGCAAAGGGCACTTCGTTTAGTTGAGCACAAGAAGGATGTAGTTATTCTTTTGGATAGCATTACGCGTCTGGCGCGTGCTTATAATCTGGTGGTTCCACCATCTGGACGTACACTTAGCGGGGGGATTGACCCGGCGGCTTTTCACCGGCCGAAGCGGTTTTTTGGTTCTGCACGGAATGTGGAAGAAGGCGGCTCATTAACTATTTTGGCAACAGCATTAATAGATACTGGCTCGCGTATGGATGATATTATATATGAAGAATTTAAGGGTACCGGTAATATGGAGCTTCATTTGGACCGCAAATTGGCGGAACGCCGGATATTCCCAGCTATCGATATTCGTCGTTCAGGTACACGTCGCGAAGAAGTGCTCTTGAGCAAAGAAGAACTGGATACGATTTGGGCGATTCGCAAAAATATGAACGAGTCCTACGATTTTGTGGAGGGATTCATCAAAAAGCTGCGTGATACGAAGACTAATGCTGAGTTCTTGGCATCCTTTGACGTTGCTGGGGCAAAAACAACACCAAACGGGACTGCAAGTAACGGGGGTACCTCCAACAGCGGTACAGCTGCTCGTCGTACCACGCGGGCGAAGACACCTTCAGTACCTACAACTTGAGAATTGATAATAAGAGGAGACTAACATGTATTTGGTATATGCCGACGGGCAAGGAAACGTATATGATCATCCCGAACTGTACGGGCTAGCCCGTAGTGGGGATATGATTGTTGAAATGCTGGAGGAAGAATTAATTCCATTACCAGAAGGTGCTACGCTCGTGGGCTTGCCTAGTACACGTGCTGTGGGTATGAATCCTGAGACGGGTGAAATGATGTCTTTGCCGGAAGGTTCGCAGGCTGTCGGGGCGCTGCTGCCGCAAGGCTACACTCGTCTATGTCTTCCTGGTTATGTGAAGACAGATAAGTCTTATAAGCTTCCTCTGTTTGGGTATTCGGCTGTAGTGTGGAAGGATGGCGGGTTCTATGTTGCGGCAGACCCTACCGATAATCCAGAGAAATGGAATCCACTTAATTGTGACAAAGAAGATCTTGAAGTCAGTGTTGGTGAGATGACAGCCAAATATCCTGATAACCGCCTCTATGAGCATCTTTCTAACTGTGCGCTTGGCTATGAATGCCTGACTTCCTCCAATACCTTTTTAGGGCGTTGGGAGGGCGGTGTACCCGTCTCTTATTCATGTAATGCTGGATGTTTTGGCTGTATTTCTGAGCAACCTGATGATAGCGGCTTTGTATCTCCGCAGACTCGGATGAATTTCCGGCCTACGGTCAACGAAATTTCACAAGTTATGTTGGAGCATTTAAAGACGCCTGAATCGATTATCAGCTTTGGACAAGGCTGTGAAGGGGAACCTTCCACGCAGGCAAAACTTATTATAGAAGCTATTCGTGAAGTGCGCTCGATTACTGATATGGGCTATATCAATATCAACACCAATGCGGGATTAAGTGATCATATGCGAGGAATCGTTGATGCTGGGCTCGATTTGATGCGTGTCAGCACAATCAGTGCCCTTGATGACCATTATAATGCTTATTACAAACCACGCGGTTATACATTGGCCAATGTAGAGAAATCTTTGAAATACGCTGCTTCGCAGGGCGTTTACACATCGATCAATTATCTGATCTTCCCTGGAGTGACTGATCGCGAAGAAGAGATTGAAGCTATGCTGGAGTTTGTAAGACGTACTGATCTGAAGCTTATTCAGATGCGCAATCTAAACATTGACCCGGAGAGTTATTTAGAGTTGATTCCTCCTGCCCAGGGTGAAATCCTTGGGATGAAGACGATGCTTGATATTTTCCGCGATGAACTGCCGGATGTAGTTATAGGCTCTTATACACATGTGCCACCAGCAGATATGGCGCGGGCTAAGCGGCGGGGAATCAATATTTAAGCAGCTAAAATGTAAAAATGAAACATATTGCCCAATTTGATATTTCGTGCTAAAATACCACAGTGTAATCATATAACTCTGGGTCCGCATGAGGCTTAGGGCATGAGAGGTGAAATTCAAAATGCAAGAAGCAATTCAACCAAAGTATAATGTAACTAAGGTAACCTGCGCATGTGGCAACACTTTCGAAGCTGGCTCTGTTAAACAAGAGCTTCGTGTCGAAATTTGCTCCAACTGCCATCCGTTCTTCACTGGCAAGCAGAAGTTCTTGGATGCCGGCGGTCGCGTTGATAAATTTAAGAAGAAATATGGTATCTAATTTGAACAGTCGCTTTGCGGCTTAACGGTTAGATTGAGCCCCCAGCTGTATAGCTGAGGGGCTCATTTTATGTCTTGGAGTTGATTTTTGTCCGAGCGTGAGCTATACTTATCTTCGCCGTGCTAGACGGGGAGGTAGCGGTGCCCTGTAACTCGCAATCCGCTGTAGCGAGGTTGAATTCCTGTTAGAGGTGCTATCGATGTGAGGCCTTGGTTCCTACGGGCTGTGTTGACAGTTGGGTCCTCCGCAATGAGTGCTTATGAACCTGGTCAGGTCCGGAAGGAAGCAGCCATAAGTAAGATTACTCTTGTGCCGGAGGGTGGCCTAACTCGAGCAGTCATGTAGGGTTGCCGCTTGGATCGTAGCCATCAATAACAGGTGCACGGTTTATAATTCTGTTTATCATAGCATCTTTGCCACAAGCAAAGATGCTTTTTGTTTTTGGTCAATAGCCGATGAATATAGTATAATAAATTTGCGACAAATGCCGGGAAAGCGGCAGCTTAAGAGAGGGTAATGCATAGTGGAACATATCGCGCTGTACCGTGCTTGGCGGCCGCAGTCGTTTCAAGACATGGTTGGACAACAGCACATTATCCAAACGCTGCAGAACGCAATTCGTGAACAGCGGGTTTCGCATGCCTATCTGTTCAGCGGTCCGCGGGGAACTGGTAAGACAAGTGCTGCTAAAGTCTTAGCTAAAGCGGTTAACTGTGAACGTGGGCCAGGTCCGGAACCTTGTAACGAATGTCCATCCTGCCTGCGAATCGCTGCGGGTAATGTAATGGATGTGCAGGAAATAGATGCGGCATCAAACCGGGGCGTAGAGGAGATTCGTGATCTGCGTGAGAAGGTGAAGTATGCACCTACCGAGGTGCGCCGTAAAGTGTATATCATTGATGAAGTGCATATGCTGACGACAGAAGCTTTTAATGCTCTATTAAAGACTTTGGAGGAACCGCCGTCACATGCGATGTTTATTCTTGCGACAACGGAACCTCACAAATTGCCGGCGACAATAATTTCCCGTTGTCAGCGTTTTGACTTCCGTAGAGTGGCGTTAGAAGAACAGACCGCCCATCTGACTGCTATTTGTGAGAAGGAAGGGATTACAGCGGATAACAACGCATTGCAGTATATTGCCCGTCTATCTGATGGTGGTATGCGTGATGCATTGAGCTTGCTGGATCAGATTTCATCCTTTACAGATGGTAATGTTACGTACGAGCAAGTGTTAGGAATGACAGGGGGAATTCCCTCCGAGCAATTTGCACGTCTTGCCACTGCCATATTAGAAGGTGATATGGGTCTTCTTCTGGAGCTCGTTGAGCAGCTTATGCATGAAGGTAAAAGTGCAGATAAATGCCTAGAGAATCTCATGTATTATTTCCGTGATTTATTGATGATTAAGATGGTACCCGAGGCCGATCAATTAACAGAGCGGGTGCTGAATCCTGCTGAATTTAAAGATATGGCCACCGCATTTTCTCGGGAGCGTCTATTTCAGATTGTAGATACAATCAATAAATACCTAGGTGAAATGAAATACGCAACACATCCTCAGACACTGTTTGAAGTGGCGCTGATGAAGCTTTGCAGCTTGCAGCAAGAGGTAAGTCAGAGCGCCGCATTTGCTCCGTTAGGTGAAAAAAATGCCGGAGTAAGCGCGAATCATTCGAGCGTTGACTCTGGTGAACTGGATCTTCTCAAAAGACAGATCGCAGCACTGGAGAAGAAGCTGGAACAGGCAATGCAATCCGGTGGTATTTCCGGAGGAGGGCGTGATGGTGCTCCTGCACCGAAATCGCACGCGGTTCCAACACCGCGGGTTTCTTCAGCCTCCAAAATGCCTCCTAACGTAGATAAGTTTATTGCTGGTAAGGATAGTCCCGATTTTGCAGCTATCTATAAACAGTGGAGCCTTGTTCTGCAGGGAGTAAAAGAGGAAAAGGTAACGGTTCATGCATGGTTTGTAGACGGTGAGCCAGTATCGATTATGGAGGATGCGGTGCTTGTTGCATTCAAGAACACGATTCACCGCGATACTACTGAGAAGCCGGCAAACAGACAGGTTATTGAGAGTGTGCTTGCAGCGCGTCTAGGCAAACCTTATAGACTTGTAACCATGATGCTTCGTGACTGGAATGAAGCTGCCCAGAAGTCTGTGGGACAGACTGGCAAAGAAGAACTGCAATTGGAGCATGAACACGATACTGCAGAAGCTAAACCTGAACCTTGGATTGATGAGGCTATCCAGCTTTTTGGAGAAGATCTTGTTGTCATAAAAGAGTAATATAAACATACTAGCGCTAATTGCGCATTCCAAAGGAGAGACGATGTATGAATAATATGAACCAAATGATGAAGCAAGTTAAGAAAATGCAGGAGCAAATGCTTAAAGCTCAAGAGGAACTCGGAGGCAAGGTTATTGAGGGTTCATCAGGTGGCGGCGTAGTTACTGTTCAAGTAAACGGCCACAAAAAATTGCTGTCTATTCAAATTAAACCGGAAGCCGTTGATCCGGAAGATGTTGAAATGCTGCAAGATCTTGTAATCACTGCTGTAAATGATGCATTGACTCAAGCTGAAGAGCTTGCTAACAATGACATGGGTAAATTCACTGGTGGAATGAAGATCCCAGGCTTGTTCTAATAGCCCACTCCACTTCAGTCTAAAGGAGAATTATTAATTTGTATTATCCCGAACCGCTAGCTAAGCTGATCGATGCTTTTACGCGTTTGCCCGGGATTGGACCGAAGACAGCCGCCCGGTTAGCTTTTCATGTGCTTAACATGAAAGAGGATGAAGTCATTGATTTTGCAAAAGCGCTAGTAAGCGTCAAACGCAATCTTCACTATTGCTCGGTCTGCTGTAATATTACGGATACGGACCCATGTAAGATATGTCAGGACAAAACTAGAGATCCTTCAGTGATATGTGTGATTCAAGACTCTAAGGATTTGGTGGCTATAGAACGAACCAAGGAGTTTAATGGATATTACCATGTTCTTCAGGGTGCTATTTCACCTATGGAAGGTATCGGCCCTGATGATATTCGCCTGAAAGAATTATTGACCCGTCTGAGTGATGAGAGAGTAAGTGAGCTTATAATGGCGACTAACCCCAACATTGAGGGAGAAGCAACGGCGATGTACATTTCTCGTCTTGTTCGGCCGTTTGAGATTAAAATCACCAGGATAGCTCATGGCTTGCCTGTAGGTGGCGATCTTGAATACGCTGATGAAGTTACTTTGTCCAAAGCATTGGAAGGCCGTCGCGAGCTATTCTAGCAGCTCTATAGTGGTATTTTTCAAAAAGGAAGCCCTCGGGTTTCCTTTTTTTTGTTCTAAGTTTGTCCCTATCCCGATATGAATGAGAATAACGAGATGTGTATTTTGCATCAAAATTATTCTGAGGAGGAATTGAAATGGGATGGTGGAGAGAACTGTGGTGGGGAGTGGATAAGGAACAAGGCGAAAAGGAAAGTGAGGGATGGGAAACCCTCTTAGAGGTCCGTAAGGCGCATTCAGAGTGGGAGAGGGCGTACTTGATGTTCGACGAGGCGTTGGGACAGGATCAGATAGATTACGCGATATATATTTTGGAGGCTGCAGAACGTAAATATCAGATACATCTCAAACATGCAAAAAGCTTGGGGTTGAACAGCAGTCAAATATAAGGGCTTATAAATAAATGTATAAGGGGGATCTACATGCTTAGAATGATAGCTATGGGCGTATTGATATTATCCGTTATCCTATTAGGTTTAGTTGTATTTAGAAAAAAGCTGGGTTTTGGGTGGCTAAGTTTATTTGGGGTTCATTTGGTATTGGCTGCACTCGGGATATATGTAGTGAACTTCTCAGGTTTGCTCACGCAGGTGTATATCCCTTTGAACCCTGCAACTATAGGCGCAGTAACGGTTCTTGGGCTTCCTGGCGTGGTGATGTTACTCGGATTAAGAATAATTTTATTTTAATGCTTGACGTGGCTTTGAAAAATATGATACATTAAGTCTCGCCCGTTTGGACAAGCTGTTGATTAACAACTTGCTGAAATGGTCAAGCAAAAAAAGAAATTAAAAAAATGCTTGACGAAAACAAAGGCGCTGTGATATATTATAAAGGTCGCTGCTGACAAGCAACGACGACGAAAGATGAGACATTGATCTTTGAAAACTGAACAACGAGTGAGTGGGAAATCACGTAAGTGAAATCCAAATTAGAGAATTAATTTTCTCGTCAGATGTTTCAAAATGAGCATATCGCTCTTTTCAATACTAATTGGAGAGTTTGATCCTGGCTCAGGACGAACGCTGGCGGCGTGCCTAATACATGCAAGTCGAGCGGAGCTATTTTGAAAGCTTGCTTTCAAAATGACTTAGCGGCGAACGGGTGAGTAACACGTAGGCAACCTGCCCTTCAGACTGGGATAACTACCGGAAACGGTAGCTAATACCGGATAATTTCTTTTTTCTCCTGAGAGAAGAATGAAAGACGGAGCAATCTGTCACTGAGGGATGGGCCTGCGGCGCATTAGCTAGTTGGTGGGGTAACGGCCCACCAAGGCGACGATGCGTAGCCGACCTGAGAGGGTGAACGGCCACACTGGGACTGAGACACGGCCCAGACTCCTACGGGAGGCAGCAGTAGGGAATCTTCCGCAATGGGCGAAAGCCTGACGGAGCAACGCCGCGTGAGTGATGAAGGTTTTCGGATCGTAAAGCTCTGTTGCCAGGGAAGAACGTCCGGTAGAGTAACTGCTATCGGAGTGACGGTACCTGAGAAGAAAGCCCCGGCTAACTACGTGCCAGCAGCCGCGGTAATACGTAGGGGGCAAGCGTTGTCCGGAATTATTGGGCGTAAAGCGCGCGCAGGCGGCTATTTAAGTCTGGTGTTTAAACCTTGGGCTCAACCTGAGGTCGCACTGGAAACTGGGTGGCTTGAGTACAGAAGAGGAAAGTGGAATTCCACGTGTAGCGGTGAAATGCGTAGATATGTGGAGGAACACCAGTGGCGAAGGCGACTTTCTGGGCTGTAACTGACGCTGAGGCGCGAAAGCGTGGGGAGCAAACAGGATTAGATACCCTGGTAGTCCACGCCGTAAACGATGAGTGCTAGGTGTTAGGGGTTTCGATACCCTTGGTGCCGAAGTTAACACAGTAAGCACTCCGCCTGGGGAGTACGGTCGCAAGACTGAAACTCAAAGGAATTGACGGGGACCCGCACAAGCAGTGGAGTATGTGGTTTAATTCGAAGCAACGCGAAGAACCTTACCAGGTCTTGACATCCCTCTGAATCTGCTAGAGATAGCAGCGGCCTTCGGGACAGAGGAGACAGGTGGTGCATGGTTGTCGTCAGCTCGTGTCGTGAGATGTTGGGTTAAGTCCCGCAACGAGCGCAACCCTTAACTTTAGTTGCCAGCAGGTAATGCTGGGCACTCTAGAGTGACTGCCGGTGACAAACCGGAGGAAGGTGGGGATGACGTCAAATCATCATGCCCCTTATGACCTGGGCTACACACGTACTACAATGGCCGGTACAACGGGAAGCGAAGCCGCGAGGTGGAGCCAATCCCATCAAAGCCGGTCTCAGTTCGGATTGCAGGCTGCAACTCGCCTGCATGAAGTCGGAATTGCTAGTAATCGCGGATCAGCATGCCGCGGTGAATACGTTCCCGGGTCTTGTACACACCGCCCGTCACACCACGAGAGTTTACAACACCCGAAGTCGGTGGGGTAACCCGCAAGGGAGCCAGCCGCCGAAGGTGGGGTAGATGATTGGGGTGAAGTCGTAACAAGGTAGCCGTATCGGAAGGTGCGGCTGGATCACCTCCTTTCTATGGAGAATCGTTCTCTGCAATGAGAACATTCAAATCGGAAGTTTAACTTCCACAATAGAACCCTCGGGTTCGAACACTCACTCGTGTTCAGTTTTGAAAGAGCAAGTCTCTTTCGTATGCGTTTGGTGGCGATAGCGGAGGGGTTCCACACGTACCCATCCCGAACACGACCGTTAAGCCCTCCAGCGCCGATGGTACTTGGACCGAAGGGTCCTGGGAGAGTAGGACGTTGCCAAGCGGACAACCAATTCATTGGTTGATTCACAATGTTATATATGTTATATGGGCTTTTAGCTCAGTTGGTTAGAGCGCACCTCTGATAAGGGTGAGGTCGGTGGTTCGAGTCCACCAAGGCCCACCATATAACATTATAGAGTAATTTTATGGGGCCATAGCTCAGCTGGGAGAGCGCCTGCCTTGCAAGCAGGAGGTCAGCGGTTCGATCCCGCTTGGCTCCACCATAAATTTTAAATGAATACCTTTTTCAACTTGATCCTTGAAAACTGGATACCGAAACGAATTTGCGTTTTAGAACATCTTTTAGCAACTTGTGCAAACAAGTAAATGTTATTAGTGAGATTTTTCTTCGGAAGAATCAAGGTTAAGCTAATAAGAGCACACGGAGGATGCCTAGGCGCCAGGAGCCGACGAAGGACGTGGCGAACAACGAAACTGCCTCGGGGAGCTGTAAGCAAGCTTTGATCCGGGGGTGTCCGAATGGGGAAACCCAGCTGTGGTAATTCGCAGTTACTCATTTCTGAATACATAGGAAATGTAGAGGCAGACCAGGGGAACTGAAACATCTAAGTACCCTGAGGAAGAGAAAACAATAGTGATTCCGTCAGTAGCGGCGAGCGAACGCGGAACAGCCTAAACCTAAGAGCTTGCTCTTAGGGGTTGTGGGACGTCTCACATGGAGTTACAAAGGAATATGGTAGGTGAAGAGGTCTGGAAAGGCCCGCGATAGAGGTAAAAGCCCTGTAACCTAAACTGTGTTCTCTCCGAGACGGATCCCGAGTAGTGCGGGGCACGTGAAACCCCGTATGAATCCAGCAGGACCATCTGCTAAGGCTAAATACTACCTGGCGACCGATAGTGAAACAGTACCGTGAGGGAAAGGTGAAAAGCACCCCGGAAGGGGAGTGAAATAGAACCTGAAACCGTGTGCTTACAAAAAGTCAGAGCCCTATTAATGGGTGATGGCGTGCCTTTTGTAGAATGAACCGGCGAGTTACGTTTAACATGCAAGGTTAAGCCGAGAAGGTGGAGCCGCAGCGAAAGCGAGTCTGAATAGGGCGAATTAGTATGTGGACGTAGACCCGAAACCGTGTGATCTACCCCTGTCCAGGGTGAAGGTGCGGTAACACGCACTGGAGGCCCGAACCCACGTACGTTGAAAAGTGCGGGGATGAGGTGGGGGTAGCGGAGAAATTCCAATCGAACTCGGAGATAGCTGGTTCTCCCCGAAATAGCTTTAGGGCTAGCCTCGGTATAAGAGTAGTGGAGGTAGAGCACTGATTGGGTGCGGGGTCCGCAAGGATTACCAAGCTCAGTCAAACTCCGAATGCCATATACTTATTGCCGGGAGTCAGACAGTGAGTGCTAAGATCCATTGTCAAAAGGGAAACAGCCCAGACCATCAGCTAAGGTCCCCAAGTGTGTGTTAAGTGGGAAAGGATGTGGAGTTGCACAGACAACCAGGATGTTGGCTTAGAAGCAGCCACCATTGAAAGAGTGCGTAATAGCTCACTGGTCGAGTGACTCTGCGCCGAAAATGTAACGGGGCTAAACACACCACCGAAGCTATGGCTAGATACGTATGTATCTGGGGTAGGGGAGCGTTGTGTAGGGGTTGAAGGTGTACTGAAAAGAGCGCTGGACACTACACAAGTGAGAATGCCGGTATGAGTAACGAAAAGATCAGTGAGAATCTGATCCGCCGAAAGCCCAAGGTTTCCTGAGGAAGGCTCGTCCGCTCAGGGTAAGTCGGGACCTAAGGCGAGGCCGAAAGGCGTAGTCGAAGGACAACAGTTTGAAATTACTGTACCACCGTAATCCGCTATGAGCGATGGGGTGACGCAGGAGGGTAGTGACGCGGACTGATGGATGTCCGTCTAAGCAGTGAGGCTGATGTGTAGGCAAATCCGCACATCATTAAGGCTGGGCTGTGATGGGGAGCGAAAATTATAGTAGCGAAGGTCATGATCTCACACTGCCAAGAAAAGCCTCTAGCCAGGAGAAGGTGCCCGTACCGCAAACCGACACAGGTAGGCGAGAAGAGAATTCTAAGGCGCGCGGAAGAACTCTCGTTAAGGAACTCGGCAAAATGACCCCGTAACTTCGGGAGAAGGGGTGCCCCGGTAGTGTGAATAGCACGAGGGGGCCGCAGTGAAAAGGCCCAAGCGACTGTTTAGCAAAAACACAGGTCTGTGCGAAGCCGCAAGGCGAAGTATACGGGCTGACGCCTGCCCGGTGCTGGAAGGTTAAGGGGAGTGGTTAGGGGTAACCCGAAGCTATGAACCGAAGCCCCAGTAAACGGCGGCCGTAACTATAACGGTCCTAAGGTAGCGAAATTCCTTGTCAGGTAAATTCTGACCCGCACGAATGGCGTAACGACTTGGGCGCTGTCTCAACGAGAGATCCGGTGAAATTTTAATACCTGTGAAGATGCAGGTTACCCGCGACAAGACGGAAAGACCCCATGGAGCTTTACTGCAGCTTGATATTGAATTTGGGTACGATCTGTACAGGATAGGTGGGAGCCGTAGAAATCGGAGCGCAAGCTTCGGTGGAGGCGCCGTTGGGATACCACCCTGATCGTATCTAGGTTCTAACCTAGTGCCCTTACCGGGTACGGGGACCGTGTCAGGCGGGCAGTTTGACTGGGGCGGTCGCCTCCTAAAGAGTAACGGAGGCGTTCCAAGGTTCCCTCAGAATGGTTGGAAATCATTCGCAGAGTGCAAAGGCATAAGGGAGCTTGACTGCGAGACCTACAAGTCGAGCAGGGACGAAAGTCGGACTTAGTGATCCGGTGGTACCGCATGGAAGGGCCATCGCTCAACGGATAAAAGCTACCCTGGGGATAACAGGCTTATCTCCCCCAAGAGTCCACATCGACGGGGAGGTTTGGCACCTCGATGTCGGCTCATCGCATCCTGGGGCTGAAGTAGGTCCCAAGGGTTGGGCTGTTCGCCCATTAAAGCGGTACGCGAGCTGGGTTCAGAACGTCGTGAGACAGTTCGGTCCCTATCTGTCGTGGGCGCAGGAAATTTGAGAGGAGCTGTCCTTAGTACGAGAGGACCGGGATGGACGTACCGCTGGTGCACCAGTTGTTCCGCCAGGAGCATGGCTGGGTAGCTACGTACGGACGGGATAAGCGCTGAAAGCATCTAAGCGTGAAGCCCCCCTCAAGATGAGATTTCCCAATTAGTAAGACCCCTTGAAGACGACGAGGTAGATAGGTTGGAGGTGGAAGTGCAGCAATGCATGGAGCTGACCAATACTAATCGGTCGAGGGCTTATCCTATACGTAGGATGCAAATTCGTTTCGGATTCAGTTTTCAGGGAGTCAAATTCCTGTTTGGATTGCTGTGGTACTGATATCGTTTGGAGAGATACCCAAGTGGCTATAAGGGGACCCTCTGCTAAGGGGTTAGACTGCGTAAGCGGTGCGTGGGTTCGAATCCCACTCTCTCCGCCATTTTTAATCCATAGCAATACTAATTATTGTGGCGGTGTAGCTCAGCTGGCTAGAGCGTACGGTTCATACCCGTGAGGTCGGGGGTTCGATCCCCTTCGCCGCTACCATAATACCTGGAGGCTTAGCTCAGCTGGGAGAGCATCTGCCTTACAAGCAGAGGGTCGGGGGTTCGATCCCCTCAGCCTCCACCATTTTCATCTTTTTAGAATTGCTTTTACACCGTGCCGGTGTAGCTCAACTGGTAGAGCAACTGACTTGTAATCAGTAGGTTGGGGGTTCAAGTCCTCTCGCCGGCACCATTTTTAATTAATGCGGAACCGTGGTGTAGTTGGCCTAACATGCCTGCCTGTCACGCAGGAGACCGCGGGTTCGAATCCCGTCGGTTCCGCCATTTTTTCCACAAAATGAGTGGGAAGTGTAAGACTTTTCCGCTTAATTGTCATGTAATCTTATGGCTCGGTAGCTCAGTCGGTAGAGCAGAGGACTGAAAATCCTCGTGTCGGCGGTTCGATTCCGTCCCGAGCCACCTTTTTTGGGGGATTAGCGAAGTGGCCAAACGCATCAGACTGTAAATCTGCTCACGTACGTGTTCGGTGGTTCGAATCCATCATCCCCCACCATTTATGAGCCATTAGCTCAGTTGGTAGAGCACCTGACTTTTAATCAGGGTGTCGAAGGTTCGAGTCCTTCATGGCTCATCCCAAACAGAAAGTCATCACCTTAGGGTGGTGGCTTTTTTTGTGTTTTTATGTCGTATTATAGTAGCGCGCTGCTGCAGTGATTAACATAATATTAGAGAATATGCTAAAATAGGCGAAAAGAGCAAAAGTGGTGGAGTATGGTGACTATGGATAGCGAAACATTGCGAAAAAAGTTAGAGCAGCTCACCGGAAAGAAAACCGGAATCAAGCAGTTAGGGAGGCAACATTCAGCTTCTCTTTTTAGCCTGGGATTGGAAGCACAAGAACAGCCGGTAATCCATGAAGGTCATCTTTGGGCACCATTATATGAGACTGATGGACGTGTAACCGCTGTCTGGGTGGAATTGGATGGACTTAACCCTTTGGAAATACAATTAGTGAATTATGCAGTTCGAAACTTTGCAATTGCACTAAAAGCTACTGGGGTTAGAGAAGAAGGGGAAGCGGAGGCTCGGCAGCTGGGTACCTGGTTGAACACCGAACTGGAGCAAGAGAAAAATGACTCTGAGATACCCGATGAGATGGCTCTAAAGGGACGTTTATTCGGAGATATGGTTCCATTCCTACTTAGCAGTGAGAATGCACATAGCCCGCAGATCACTTATCGTTCCTTAATGAAGCTGCTGCGCAGCTATTTTGAGAATGAAATTCTGCTTATACCTCTTCAAGAAAAAGAATGGTTAATATTGGCCCGGAAGGAACTACTCACGGGCGGAGATGATAAGGATGAGGAAGAAGAGAGTGTAGATGAAATTCTGGCTCAGACCAGTATGGGCTTACACGAACTGATAGCCAGCGAATGGGTAGGTGTATTCCATTTGGCTGTAGCTCCGGCTATAGTCCCTGTTAAGGGATTGACGGGATCCGTGGCCTTGCTGAGGGAGACCATTGTACTCGGACGTATTTTCCAAGTGGGTGAATATATTCATTTACCTTGGGAGCTGCATTTGGAACGTTTGGTTAACAGCATTCCTGATGCACGGCGTAAACAGTTACTTGGACAGATTGGCGACTATTCTTCCGTATTATCGGATAAAGAGATGCTGATGACCCTGGAGACGTTTTTTGAGATGGATTGTAATGTAAGTGAAACAGCCAAGAAGTTATATATTCATCGCAACACGCTTTTATACCGTCTGGACAAGATAAAACAGGAGACGGGTGCCGATGTGCGTAGCTTTGGGGACGCTGCTATTGTGAAGCTTACTATGCTTTTGTATAAAGTGACGAAAAGGAAATAGGTTTTTTGTGAACGTTACAAATAGCCACCGTGTCCCGTCTAGGGTAATATAAATGTACAAGGAAAAAAGAATTTTTCAATTAATCAATAATTAACTCGAGGGGGAAATACAATGGCAGGCGTACGTTTAGAGCATATTTTCAAAAAATACCCGGGTTCAGATAAAGCAACAGTAATGGATATCAATCTTGATATTAAAGATAAGGAATTTCTAGTATTGGTTGGACCATCCGGTTGCGGTAAATCCACAACTTTGCGTATGATCGCTGGTCTGGAAGAAATCTCCGAAGGTAAAATGTACATTGGCGATCGTGTAGTCAACGACGTTGCACCTAAAGACCGCGATATCGCGATGGTATTCCAATCCTACGCCCTGTATCCGCATATGAGCGTATACCAAAACATGGCTTTCGGTTTGAAACTTCGTAAAGTGAAGAAAGATGAAATCGACAAGAAAGTACGTGAAGCTGCTAGAATTCTCGATATCGAGCATTTGCTAGATCGTAAACCAAAAGCACTTTCCGGTGGTCAACGCCAACGTGTCGCTTTGGGACGCGCTATCGTACGTGATCCACAAGTCTTCTTGATGGATGAGCCTCTTTCCAACTTGGATGCTAAACTTCGTGGTCAAATGCGCGCTGAAATCACTAAACTGGTTAAACGCCTTGAAACCACTTGTATCTACGTAACGCATGACCAAACAGAAGCTATGACAATGGGTGACCGTATCGTAGTTATGTATGATGGTATCATTCAACAAGCTGCTTCCCCTGAAGAGTTGTACAATGAACCAACTAACCTGTTCGTAGCTGGATTTATCGGATCCCCTACAATGAACTTTATCAATGGTACTTTGTCCGAAGCAAACGGTTCTATCCGTTTCCGCGCTGAGAACCTTGATGTTGAAGTACCAGGCGGAAAAGCTCAAATCATCCGCAGCAAAGGCTACATTGGCAAAGAAGTAATTATGGGCGTTCGTCCAGAAGATATCCATGAAGAGCCAGTATTCTTGGAAGCTTCCCCGAACACAATCTTTACTTCATTGGTTGATGTAACTGAAAACCTTGGTCACGAAATGCTCCTTTACTTGAGCGGCCTTGGTAAATCTACTGTAATCGCTCGTGTAGATGGACGTTCCACTACTCGCGAAGGCAGCAAGCCAAAATTGGCTATCGATATGAACAAAGTTCACTTCTTCGATAAAGAATCCGAAGTTAACATTCTGTTGGGATAAGATCGCAGGATCTTTTCTCTCTTGATAAAGCCACCCGAAAGGGTGGCTTTATTGTTTAATTAGGGTCGTAATGGATAGGCGTTAAGATTGCATTCACAAGCGTTATCAATTAAGATAGCAGGAGAATTACCTCCGGAATTGTAATGAGATCGCTGTCAACCGGACGCAGTAAGCGGACATATACCGCAGGTGACGAAAGGACGAATTTACATGGCTAAGAAAGTAAAAGTATCTGAATTGGTACAACATTTTCAATTAGAGGTTATTTCCGGCCAGGAAGGTCTAAAACGACCTATTACGGTCGATGACCTGAATCGCCCTGGACTAGAGATTGCTGGTTATTTCGAATATTATCCGGAAGAACGTGTTCAATTATTAGGTAAGACAGAACTCGCATTCTTCTCCATGCTGCCTGAAGCTGAACGTAAAAGTAGGCTTCGTGGAATCTGTAATGACAATACCCCTTGTATCGTAATTACCCGTAGTTTGGATGTGCCACAGGAGTTAATTGATATAAGTAATGAAAAGGGACTTCCTGTGCTTCGTAGCTCGATGGCTACGACTATTTTCTCCAGCCGTTTGACGAGCTTCTTAGAAGGGAGATTAGCCCCTACAGCAACGATTCATGGTGTACTCTGTGATGTATATGGTGTAGGTATGCTGATTACTGGTAGTAGTGGTATTGGTAAGAGTGAGACAGCCCTTGAACTTGTAAAACGTGGACATAGACTGATCGCTGATGATGCCGTGGAAATCCGCCAGACTTCAGATAACCAGCTGCATGGTACAGCCCCTGAGTTGATCCGTCACTTGTTGGAAATTCGCGGAGTAGGTATCATTAACGTAATGACACTTTTTGGTGCGGGTGCTATCCGTAATCATAAACGGATTACACTTGTCGTTAGATTAGAGGCTTGGCAGCAAGACAAGCAGTATGACCGGCTTGGACTTGATGAGGAAACAACGCGGATTATTGATACCGATGTTCCACTTGTAACCATTCCTGTACGTCCAGGACGTAACCTTGCCGTTATTATTGAGGTTGCTGCGATGAACTATCGCCTGAAGCAAATGGGCTTTAATGCAGCCCTGCAGTTTACGAATAAGTTAACTGCGACCATATCTGAGGATATGGACGATCTCGATTAGGAGTGTGAGACAATGTTCCCATTAGCAATAGATCCTATTGTATTCTCAATTGGATCACTACCTGTACACTGGTACGGGTTAATACTAGGGGTCGGTGCACTCGCGGGATTATTTCTTGCGATCCGCGAGGGCAAACGGTTCGGAATCCCGCAAGAATTCTTTATGGATATGCTGCTACTGGGTGTACCCTCGGCAATTATAGGGGCACGGATTTATTTTGTAGCTTTTAAATGGGACGATTATAAGCATAATCTGATAGACGTCTTTAAGATCTGGAATGGCGGCATCGCCATTTACGGCGCATTAATAGGAGCGATTATTTGCGGAATTATTTATTTCCGTTATAAGGGTTACCCTTTCTGGCGTATTGTTGATATTTGTGCACCTGGACTACTGGCGGGTCAAATGATTGGCCGCTGGGGAAACTTTGTCAACCAAGAGGCATACGGCAGCGTAGTTGAGGAATCTTTTTTACGGGATAAACTGCATTTACCTGACTTCATCGTTAATCAAATGTACATAGGGGATGCTTTTCATCATCCGACCTTCCTGTATGAATCTCTTTGGAGCTTACTAGGGATTGCGTTATTGATGGTTCTCCGTCGTCAGAAGTTTGTACGTGCTGGAGAAATCTTCATGTCTTACTTTATATGGTATTCCATCGGTCGGTTCTTCATCGAGGCTGTGCGTACTGACAGTTTAGCTTTTAACGGAAGTGCAGGACTGGCTTCGTTTATAAACGGCTTATGGAGTCCGATGGAATGGTTAGGTTTTGAACAAGGATATATGGATCCTGCCTATGGTAATATTCGTATTTCTCAGCTGCTTTCTCTACTTATTATTGTGGCAGCTATATTGCTGATCGTTATTCGCAGAGTAACCGGAGAGCCTAAAGCACATTATTCTGACCCTATCGTATGTACTAAACCGATCCAAGCAGATACTGTAGTGCCAGAAAGCGCAGTAAATACACCGCAGAAAACTCGTCAAGGAACACAACCTGAGCAAGGACAGCCAGCGGATGGAGATAAGAAGGAGCAGTAAAACTTATGATAGAATGCGTTCTTTTTGATCTGGATGGAACGATTGTCGATACGAATGAGCTAATCATTAGCTCATTTATGTACGCGCTGAAGGACAATGGTCTGGCTCCACTGACCAGAGAAGAGATAATTCCGCATATGGGAACAACCCTTCAGCAACAGATGAGAGTATTCTCTGGACTAGAGGATGTAAATGGTACGTTAGAAAAGTCCTATCGTTCTTATAATAATGAGCATCATGATGAGTTAGTGCGTTCCTTTCCGCTTGTAAAGGAGACCATAGAGGAGCTCTCGCGTCGTGGGATCAAACTTGGGATTGTAACTACTAAGATCCGTCCAACAACGATCAAGACCCTGGAAAGGTTCGATTTGCTTAAGTACATGGATACGATTGTGACTGTGAACGATGTTACTGAACCAAAGCCACATCCGGAGCCCGTACTGACAGCGGTCCACAACCTTGGTGTTGATCCTCGCAAAACCTTAATGATAGGTGACAGTGCAGTTGATATTCAATCAGCCAAAGCTGCCGGTGTATACGCTGCTGGAGTATCTTGGTCTTTGAAGGGCGAGGATATGCTCCGCAAGTATGATCCGGACTTTATCATCCATAACATGAAGGATATTATAGAAATTATGGAGCGAGGAACGAATGAATCGTGAGAAACGTAACCCGTTATCCAGTAGAAGGTCATAACTCACTTTGGTATATTTACCGTACGGTCAGCCCTTGGAAGGGTGTCCGCAACTTTATTTTTATTCAGATTGCCCGCTATTGTCCGATTCTACCGTTAAAGAATTGGATCTATCGACGGATGCTGGGGATGAAGGTTGGTAAACACACGGCTTTTGGTCTTATGGCAATGGTGGATGTGTTTTTTCCGGAGAAAATAACGGTAGGTGAGAATTCTATTATTGGTTATAACACGACGATTCTGGCGCATGAGTATCTGATCAAAGAATATCGTCTGGGCGAAGTGGTGATCGGTGAAAATGTATTGATCGGCGCGAATACAACGATTCTTCCCGGTGTAACCATTGGAGATTGGGCAGTTATAGCTGCTGGCTCCGTGGTGCACAAAAATGTGGCGGCTGGCTCTTTTGTCGGAGGCAATCCTCTGCGAGAGCTGCGCCCCTCTTCAACGGAAGAACATTCGGAACAAGTGTAAACGATGCTTTTTTAACCCTGCAGTTACATATTGCGTTTTTTTAGCGCAGGTTCTGCAGGGTTTCTTGCGTCTTAGAGAAGATTATTAAGGAAACTTTAAGTTCTTCTTAAGTTTTTAGAACAGATACATTCGATATAATTAGCGTTAGTGATAAGGCGAATCCCACGCTAGGCATTCAGCTTCAAATATCAGAATGTAAAATCAGCAGGTGCAGGCTTCCTGGTATTTTCAGTTTCCACATTCCGCTTAGCGTCTCTATGAACAACCATCATAGTAGAGAAGAGGAATATAATATGAACACTGCGAGACAGGAAAGGCTGCCCCAGCTGGATATTTTCAGAGCATTAGCGATCTTAGGCGTATTGCATGTGCATTCCTCATCTTTTGCCGCTGGAGAGCAGGCACTGCATTCCCCTTATTATTACTGGCTGAACTGGATCAACATTTTCTTTAAATTCGGTACGCCCTCATTTATTTTTCTGAGCAGCTTTGTATTGTTTTATAATTATTATGGGCGTCCTGTGACACGCAGCTTGATTATTAATTTCTACCGTCGTCGATTAAAGTATATTTTATTACCTTATCTGCTAGCCTCTATGGGCTATTACGCACTAACCTTATATGTGAACGGACGATTGACCCAGAACCTCGGTGGCAACCTGTACAGCTTTATTAGAGCGTTATTCTCAGGTTCCGCATATGCGCATTTGTATTTTGTATTTATCAGCATTCAGTTTTATTTGCTTTTTCCAGTACTGCTTAAGCTACTCCAGAGTTCCCGCTTTTTAATTAAATGGGCGGTTCCGCTCGGATTGGCACTTCAGTGGGGGTTTATTTTCTGGAATAAATACGAACTGCACATTGTTGAAAAAGGGAGCCTCGCGATCTCTTATCTGGCTTATTATATGATGGGTGCTTATATCGCAATTCACTTTGAGAAGGTGAAGACTTGGCTGATGAAGCCATGGAGAGAGCTAACTGCCAGGCAAAAAGGATGGACTGCCCTGTTAGTGAGCGGGTGGTTAATTGCAGCCTTTATCCATGTGCAGCTATGGTATGTGGCCCGCCATTTTGGGGTGTGGACGGATTCGCTGTGGTACGAGCTATTATGGAATGTCCATACGATGTTATCAGCATTGGTTCTGTTGTATGCTACATTCCTGATCTATCGTAAGGCCTCTCGCGGGATTGTTGCTTTTTTAACACGTTTGGGTGAACTCTCATTTGCGATATATTTGATTCATCCGCTATTGTTAGCGGTATATCGCAGGTTCCGATATCAGATTCCCCTAGAGTCGCTAACATATGTTTTATTCATCTACGGAGGGCTTGTGGTCGCACTGGGAGGGAGCTGGCTTATTGTGCAGTTTGCTTTCCGGCGAGTTCCGGGTTCATGGATTATTTTTGGAAGCGTGCCTCGCTCTTTGGAATCCAGTCCGCAGGAAAAGTCAGGTTATATCTCTGAGGAACGGGCAAAGGGGTTCGTGCAGCAGGAGAAATAGCGTTAGAAGAAGGTCGGATACACGCACACGCTTAAACGTGGGGAAGTAGCCTTCATAATATTTGATTAAAAAGGCATCACTTCGATGCGGAGCTTAACAGGAGGAAAGATTATGAGACAAAAAGAAAGAATTCCGCAGCTGGATATTTTTCGGGCGATTGCTATTTTTGCAGTGCTGGCTATTCATGCTACTTCACGAACGTTGGCGGAGACACTAGGTACAAACATGTTTCATCCGTTCTTATTTATTAATAAATTCAGCCAGTTCGCCGTACCTTCATTCATATTTTTGAGTGGGTTCGTGCTCTTCTATAACTATATTGACCGTCCGCTGGGTGGCAAAACGCTAGGAAAGTTCTACACTAGAAGGCTGCTTTATATTATTGTGCCTTATGTAGTATTTTCACTGCTGTATTTTGCGTTAAAAATGAATGCCGGGAATACTTGGGGCTTACCTCCGGGGGAGATGGCTTCTAAGCTATGGAAGTATTTATGGACAGGAACGGCATATACGCATCTGTATTATATTATTATCATTATTCAGTTTTACGTGTTATTTCCGCTCATTTTGTGGTGTTTGCAAAAGGTTCGTCATCTGGCGGCTTGGGCGCCGCTGATCGGGTTATTACTACAGTGGGGTTTTGTGTTGCTGAATAAATACATGACCAATCACGGGTATTGGCAGTTATCCAAGGGGAGTCTGGCGATCACTTATTTCTCGTATTTCCTGCTGGGTGCTGGGATTGCAGTGTATTACTCTTCTTTGAAAAAATGGTTAGTGCCTTCACGTGAAGGCTGGCGCGCCGGTAAAGGTCCGGTTTGGATTACGTTGTGGTTGTTATGGATTGTAGCAGGGGTTGTTCATGTTGAGCTATGGTTTAATAATTACACGAAAAAAACTGTCATCAACAGCTTATGGTATGAGGGTTTCTCTAATCTACATGCGCTGCTCTCTTGTGTGGTGCTGTTGCAAATCTCCTTCTTGCTCTATGGAGCGGGTCGTAGCTTGCTGACAAGACTTTTGGTATCCGTAGGAGCATGCTCCTTCGGGATTTATTTATTGCACCCTATGCTGCTGTATTTCTATAGAAAATTACCGTTTCACGGGGGTTCTCTTGCGTACATCGCAGCGATTGTAGGAGGATGGCTTGTTGCGCTGCTGGTTTCATGGCTGGCAGTGGCTCTCGTCTTCCGGTATGTGCCTGCGTCTTGGATTATTTTCGGATCAGGCGCACAAAAGAAAGCAAAAACAGGCTCCATAAGCGCATAGTCTACTGCTAGGTAATATAAAAGCGCCGGTCTCCCGTATATGCGGGTTGACCGGCGCTTTTATTTTTTGTCTATTCTCCAGCTTGTTCCCGCTGAAACTCCGCAATAGCTTGATACTGGCTTTCCAGACTACGGTAGACGGAAATATAAATCGGCAGCAGCTGCTTGTACACTTTGGTATGTTCATCAATCGGATCATGCTGGTAAGTTGAACCGATCATGTCGAATACAACATCGAAGGAGTCCACGCGGCCCGTTGCGTAAAGACCAAGCACTACTGCTCCGAGGCAGGAGCTTTCAATACTCTCCGGAATGATGACCTCTTGATCAAAAATATCAGACATCATCTGCCGCCAGACTGAGGAACGGGCGAAGCCGCCTGTAGCCAGAATTTTGCTAGGACGCCCGATTTGCTCTTCCATAGCCAGCAGAACCATATACATATTGAAGATTACGCCTTCTAGTACCGAGCGAATCATATGCTCCTTATGGTGATTCATAGAAAGGCCGAAGAAGGAGCCACGAGCATCAGGATTCCACAGCGGTGCCCGTTCACCAGTTAAGTAAGGATGGAATAGAAGACCACCGCTACCTGCCGGAACTTGTTCCGCGATGCGCGTTAGAACCTCGTAAGGGTCAATGCCAAGACGTTTGGCGGTTTCGACTTCAGAAGCAGCGAACTCATCCCGTACCCAGCGGAACAGCATACCGCCGTTATTAACGGGCCCTCCGATCACCCAATGTTTTGGGGTTAAGTTATAACAGAAGGTCCGTCCTTTAGGGTCGGTAAGCGGGTGATCCACTACGGTGCGAATCGCTCCGCTTGTTCCAATCGTTGCGGCCACTACACCGGGTTTAATCGCGCCTACGCCAAGGTTGGACAAGACGCCATCACTGGCTCCTACGACAAAAGGTGTAGTCGGGAGCAGTAACAGCTCCTCTGCTAGACCGGGAAGCAGGCCTTGCATGATCTCTGTGGTGGGAACAAGCCGTGAGAGTTGATCTGGTGAAATATGGGCTATCTCCAGGGCCTCTTTATCCCACTCCAAAAGTTCAAGGTTGAGCATGCCTGTAGAAGAGGCAATGGAATGATCGATGATGTATTCGCCGAACAGCCGAGCGAATATATATTCTTTTATAGAAATGAATTTATAGGTTTGTTGAAACAACTGAGGCTGCTCTTCCCGAAGCCACATTAGCTTGGTAATCGGTGACATAGGATGAATAGGCGTTCCTGTGCGCAAATACAACTCATGTCCGTTGAACTCGTTCTTCAGGCGAAGTGCAGATCCGGCACTACGGTTGTCAGCCCAAGTGATGCAGGCAGTAAGTGGTTTACCCAGCTGATCAATTGCAATGACACTGTGCATGGCTGAACTGAAGGAGACGAATAGGATCTTATCTGGAGATACGGCGCTTTGCCGCATGACATTAGAGAGGGTATGAAACACTGCACGTAGGATTTGCTCTGGGTCCTGCTCCGCTATAGAAGGGGAGGGTTGATGCAAGGGATAACCCATATTCGCTTGTGCAACTATGGCTCCATTCTCCTCGAAGAGAACTGCCTTTGTACTTGTAGTACCAATATCAACGCCAATCATATAGGATTTAGTCAAGCGTTAGCCCTTCTTTCTAGTTGAAAGTATATTTTTAGAACACCAATTACAAAATTATGAAGTACAATCGTATTAGCTCATTATAGTATTCGATAAGCGGGGAGGCAAAAATAAAGAAAATGCCAAACGCTCGACTAAGGGTTTGATTGACGAAAAAGCAGTGAACATGATACGATATTGAAAATACTTTAATTTGCTACCACTTTACCATAGTAAAGTAAACATAAACAGTATCTAATGATAACTGACGAGGTGAACAATGAAGATGTCCAAACCAAAGGGATTTGAGAAGCCGTCTGGCGTTCGGGACTATCTGCCCCATGCCGTAACGAAATTGCGCAAAATTGAGAATGATGTACTGCATTGCATGAGTCGCTGGGGATATCAGCAAATGATGACTCCAACGTTGGAATATTACGATACAGTTGGCGTGGCTAGCTCTACGTCGGACCAGAAGCTCTATAAATTACTTAACAATCGTGGTCAGGCTTTGGTGCTTCGATCAGAAATGACTGCCCCGGTTGCCCGTGTTGTTGCCTCTCTATTGAAGGATGAGCCACTGCCATTGCGTCTGTCATATCACGCGAATGTATTCCGTGCCATTGAGGAAGAAGCGGGGCGGGAAGCGGAGTTCTTCCAGACAGGTGTAGAGCTGGTAGGTGATGATTCACCTGAGGCCGATGCGGAGGTAGTGGCGCTTGCTATTTCTTCGCTGCAAGCCGCGGGTGTGAAGTCTTTTAAGATCGCTATGGGGCATGTAGGCTTTCTGAATGGGTTATTTCAAGAGGTACTTCCTGAACTGCCCGAGGCTCAAGAGGAGCTGAAAAGTCATTTGCTGGGCCGTGACTATGTTTCTTTCCGGGAGACTTTACAGCGGCTGGATCTTACAGAAGCGCAGAAGAACGAACTGGATGGGCTGCTGCGTCTGCGCGGAGGCAAGGAGATTTGTGGACAGGCGCTAGAGCTGAGCAATCATCCGCTCGCGCGTCATTCGATTGATCATTTGTGCAAGGTGTGGGAGGTGCTGGTCTCTTACGGCGTATCACAGCATGTACTGATTGATCTGACGATGATCGGGGACTTTTCCTATTATACAGGCATGACTTTTGAAGGTTATGCAGCGGAGTTAGGATTTCCGGTATGCAGTGGTGGTAGATACGACAATCTGCTGCAACAGTTTGGGCGTCCGATCCCATCCACAGGATTTTCCTTAAAAACGAATCGCATCCTGGATGGTGTAACTGGAGTGGTCGAAGAGGAAGAGCTGCCTATTTTGATCCAATATGATGCGATTCGCAGAAAAGAAGGCTTGGAAGAGGCAACACGCCTGCGGTCAGAGGGTCATGCAGTCGTTACTAGACTTGCTGCAGGTCCAGAAGAGCTTGAAACGGTGAAGCGTTTGGATACGGACACGGTTGAAGCAGAGGGTGTACGGTACGGTGAGATCTATACATTCGTATCTTTTGTAAGTGAGCATGGCTGAGGATATCGTTAGTACAAAAAGCGATTAACATAAATTTTGCATGGAGATGGAAAAGGAGGCAACTTAACAATGGCACAGATATTGAAGGTGGCTATGCCAAAAGGCCGGATTTACGAAAAGGCTGCTGAGCTGTTCCGCCAGGCAGGTCTTCCGATTCCACCGGACGGTGAGGCATCACGCAAGCTTGTTATTCCGCTGCCTGAGGCAGGGATGGAGTTTATATTGGCGAAACCAGTAGATGTACCTACATATGTAGAATATGGCGTGGCGGATATTGGGATCGTGGGCAAGGATGTTTTGCTGGAGGAAGATCGTGATGTATACGAGCTGCTTGATCTTGGCATTGCCCGCTGCCGGATGTCGATCATCGGATTGCCGAACTGGCAGCCGGGAATTCAGCAGCGTGTAGCGACGAAATATCCGAATGTAGCTTCAAGGTATTTTAGGGAGCAGGGGCAACAGGTCGAGGTAGTGAAGCTAAATGGATCCATCGAGCTTGCACCACTGATTGGTCTGGCCGATCGTATTGTGGATATGGTAGAGACCGGGCAAACGCTGCGGGACAACGGATTAATCGAAATGAAGAGTATATTCGAAATTACAAGCCGCCTGGTGGCAAATCGTGTGAGCTATCGGATGAAAAATGAAGAGATACAGCAACTGTGTGACCGACTACAGGCAGTTATAGGGCAACCTAATTTGCGGTAGGCGGCAACAGATGTTAGGGGTAAAGGGAGGAACCAGCGATGAAGGTTGTGTCGAGCAAGGACTTTAAGCTAGAGCGGGAAGTGGAGTATGGTACGCCAGAGCAAAATCAGGCGGTAAAGGAAATTGTGGCCGCCATTAAAAAAGAAGGAGACACAGCGCTTCTTCGCTATACGGAGCAATTTGACCGGGTTGCACTTACGCCGAATCAACTGCGGGTAACGCCGGAAGAGCTTCAGGCAGCGTATGGCCGAGTAGAGCAATCTTTCGTATCTGCTATTCAAGCAGCTGCAGCCAATATCCGGGCGTTCCATGCCAGACAGAAACGGAATTCATGGATGGATTTGCAGCCGGATGGCACGATTCTGGGGCAGATTATTCGTCCGCTGAAGCGGGTAGGGGTATATGTACCTGGTGGCAAAGCAGCTTATCCCTCCTCGGTGCTGATGAACGTGATCCCAGCACAGATCGCGGGTGTGCCGGAGATCGTCATGGTGACTCCGCCATCCACCGGCGGCAAGGAAGGGATTGACCCTTATATCCTGGTTGCTGCCGCAGAAGCAGGTGTGAATGAAATCTACCGTGTGGGCGGAGCACAGGCGGTAGCTGCTTTGGCTTTTGGTACGGAGAGCATAGCGCCGGTAGATAAAATATGTGGGCCTGGCAACATATACGTTGCGCTGGCTAAACGCGAGGTATATGGCGCCGTGGATATCGACAGTATCGCGGGTCCAAGCGAAATTGTCGTGCTGGCAGATGAGACCGCTGAGCCGGCTTATGTCGCAGCGGATCTGCTCTCGCAGGCCGAGCATGACGAGATGGCCTCGGCGATTCTGGTCACGCCATCGCAGAGCCTGGCGGATAACGTGGCGGCCGAAGTGGAGCGTCAGCTGCAAGAGCTGCCGCGTCAGGCGATCGCCCGTTCTTCGGTAGAGAATTACGGCGCGATCATTGTTGTGGAATCTATGGAGGAAGGGATCTCCGTAGTGAATAGACTGGCACCAGAGCATCTGGAGATTGTTGTCGAAGATCCTATGGGCCTCGTAGGCAGCATTGAGAATGCTGGAGCCATCTTCCTGGGAGCGTATAGCTCCGAGCCCGTGGGTGATTATTTTGCCGGGCCAAATCATATTATCCCAACCAATGGGACCGCACGTTTCTCGTCACCAGTGGATGTGGATGATTTTATTAAAAAATCAAGTCTGATCTATTACAGTAAGGAAGCACTCTTGCGTGATGGGAAGACCATTATAGAGCTGGCACGTCGCGAAGGCTTAGAAGGCCACGCACGAGCCATTGAGATTCGAATCAAGAACGAAGGAAAAGGTGGAGACGGATATGGAGAACAATAATGAACAAGCCCTGCGCCAAGCTGGATTAAGCCGTAAAACAAACGAGACGGATATAAAGTTGTCTCTTAATGTAGATGGAAGTGGAGTTTCAGAGCTGGAGACGGATGTTCCTTTTCTGAATCATATGTTGGATCTGTTCACGAAGCACGGCCAGTTTGACCTGTCTGTACAGGCGCGTGGAGACATCGAGATTGATGACCACCACACGGTTGAAGACATTGGGATCTGCCTAGGGCAGGCACTGCACGAAGCACTGGGTGATAAAAAAGGAATCAAACGTTATGCGAGTGTTTTTGTACCGATGGATGAGGCGTTGGCGCAGGTTGTGATCGATATCAGCAATCGCCCGCACTTTGAATATCGTGCAACCTATCCTTCACAGCAGGTGGGCAGCTTTTCGACGGAGCTTGTTCAGGAGTTCCTGTGGAAGTTTGCGCTCGAAGCACGGATTACGTTACATGTTATCGTACACTACGGTTCTAACACTCATCACATGATTGAGGCTGTATTCAAAGCGCTTGGACGGGCGCTGGATGAGGCAACTTTGATTGATCCCCGTGTGAAGGGTGTGCCTTCTACGAAGGGAGTGCTGTAGGATGACTGTTGCAATCGTCGATTATGGCATGGGCAACCTGCACAGTGTGAGTAAGGCGGTAGAACGTCTCGGTTATGAGTGTGTAGTGACGGGTGATGCCGAGCAAATTCTCGCTGCTGATAGTGTCATTCTGCCAGGTGTCGGTGCATTTGGCGATGCGATGGGGCATTTGCGGGAGAATGGTTTGGATCTTGTCGTCAAACAGGTAGCCGCTGGAGAGCAGCCTCTGCTTGGGATCTGTCTTGGCATGCAGCTGTTGTTTAGCACCGGTGAAGAGCATGGCAGCCATGAGGGGCTAGATATTCTCTCGGGTTCAGTGGTGCGGTTCGCTCCTAGAGATGGCTATAAGGTGCCGCATATGGGGTGGAACAAGCTCAGCTTTAGACAGCCGGAGAATCCGCTTTTTGTTGGCCTTGAGGAGGGGCATGTGTATTTTGTCCACTCTTATCACGCGCTTGTAGCAAAAGAGAGTGATCTGCTGGCTGTCACGGATTATGGTTACCCAGTCACGGCTATTGTCGGGCAAGATAATGTGTTCGGTATGCAGTTCCATCCGGAAAAAAGCGGAGAGCTGGGAATCAAGCTGTTGGGTAATTTTTTGAAGATTAAGAGAGAGCGGGCGTAAGCCACGCTATAAATATAACGGAACGAAAGTGGGGAGCGCCAAATGTCTTCTTTTATTGTATATCCGGCGATTGATATTCGGGATGGAAAATGCGTCAGGCTGCAGCAGGGGGATTACAATCAGGAAACGATATACAATGATAGTCCACTAAAGGTGGCAAAATCATGGGAAGAGCAAGGTGGAAAGTTCATTCATTTGGTGGACTTAGATGGTGCGAAAGCGGGTCATCCTGTGAACGATGCGATTATCGGTGCTATTGCTGCTAATGCTAACGTTCCTGTGCAGGTGGGCGGTGGTCTTCGCAATCTTGCGGACGTAGAGAAATTGCTCGGACTTGGCGTTAGCCGCGTCATTATCGGTACTGCTGCGATTAATGATCATGCTTTTACCGAAGAGGTACTGGCAAAATACGGCGATAAAGTCGCGATCGGCATTGATGCACGTAACGGTTATGTTGCGACACACGGCTGGCTGAACACCTCTGAAGTACGTGCTGAAGCTCTTGCCAAGGAATTGGCGGCAAAAGGAGCCGAGACATTCATTTACACCGACATCTCCCGCGACGGGATGATGCAGGGACCGAACGTGGACGGTATCCTGTCCATGGCGCAGGCCAGCGGTAAAACTGTGATCGCGTCCGGCGGAGTCACCAGTCTTGATGATCTGTTGCGTCTGAACGTGCACAGCGGCAGCGGTGTAGGCGGAGCTATTGTTGGCAAGGCGTTATATACGGGCAATATTGATCTTTCTGGAGCTTTGCGAGCGCTTGGGCAGAAATAGCGTTGGGCGAGCGCGCTAATTGATGAGCGGATGAACAAAAAGACGACATGAGCTAGCCAAGGAATAGTGGATCAATGAAACAGACAGAACCAACAGTGGGTTAAAGAAATAGACTTAACAGTAACGTAGTGAACACAAATCACTAAATCACCAAACTAATTAATAAACGAGCGAATGAACAAAAAGACAATAGATGAACTAGTAAATGAGCAGTGGGTTAAAGAAATAGACGTGACAGTAAATGAGTAACTAATGATAATTAAATGAACGCCCAGAGAAGCAAACTAGCAAAAGTTAAACGAACAAACCAGCAAACCAGCAAAAGGGCTTAATAACAAAGCAACAAACCAACAAAAGAGCTAAAACAAACCAGCTGGCCAATAAAGCAACAAACCCAACTAGCTAATGTGTTTTCACTTTGCAAAAATCTCATCTCATTACGAATGGCGTAACGATTTGAGCGCTGTTTCAACGAGGGATCCGGTGAAATTTTAATACCTGTGAAAATGGAGGTTACCCGCTAGCTAAAACCCGCTGCACAATCTGCTACAATAGGCGTAATGAGGCGGCGGGAAGGGTATTTTTCCTCGGATGATGATTTAAGTGTACTTTATACAGCTATTTTTCACATTTAGAGCTGATTAGCTAATTTAGTTGTATTTCGTGCAGCTATAACTCAGAGATGAGTTGCTTTATAAGCTTATCCCCAGATTTAGTTGTACGAAATGCAGTTAAAAGAGTAGCTTGCAAAAAGGTTGATAAAATAACTGCACGTTGTGCAACTAAATACTCGTGGGCTTGCAGGTGGCGTGAGCCCTTCCGACCACATAAGGGCCAAAACCGCGGAACATGAAGGTGTTATGGGTCAAGGAAGCGGCTACGAAGGGGTTAGCGATCATAGCACATGTTCAGCCGTGTGGGCTATGGTTCAGCCGGATGGACTATGATCCGCCATGCCTTCAATCGAGGTTTCCAAAGGGCAGGGGCCTTTGGGCTCCCCCTGGGCTAAGAGGGCTTTAGGGGGACGGACACACTTTAGGTGCTTGAAACGCTTTTTAAAGAAAGGGGGATTTCATAATGTTAGCAAAACGTATCATCCCCTGTCTTGACGTTAAGGATGGACGGGTAGTCAAAGGCGTTAACTTTGTGAATCTGCGTGATGCTGGAGATCCGGTAGAGCTAGCGGCGCTGTATGACCGCGAGGGCGCAGATGAGCTTGTGTTTCTCGATATATCGGCTTCCGTAGAAGGTAGAGCAACGATGATCGAGGTTGTGCGGCAGACCGCTGGTGAGATTGCCATTCCTTTTACAGTGGGTGGAGGGATCTCTACAACTGATGATATGAAAAGGATTCTTCGTGCAGGCGCAGACAAAATCGGCATTAATACGGCAGCCATCACTAATCCTCAGTTAATTTTGGACGGTGCTCGCCGATTTGGCTCCCAGTGTATTGTAGTAGCGATAGATGCTAAATATAATGAGGCTTTTGGTGAATGGGAAGTGTACACTCATGGCGGGCGTAAGCCCACCGGCATCCGTGCTCTGGCTTGGGCTAAAGAAGCTGAGAAGCTGGGCGCAGGTGAGATTTTGCTCACTAGCATGGATGCAGATGGCACAAAAGACGGCTTCGACCTGAAGCTAACCTCGGCAGTATGCGATTTGCTCAGTATTCCTGTGATTGCTTCTGGCGGCGCTGGGAAGAAGGAGCATTTTTACGATGTATTTACGGAAGGGAAAGCCGATGCGGGACTTGCGGCGACCATTTTTCACTATAAAGAGATTGCAATTAATGATTTAAAGGCAGATTTGAAGCAAAAAGGGGTAGAAATCCGATGAGCGAAACACAAAACAATACCACATTAAGCCAAAAAGAAGCTCTGGCAGGCATTCTCTGGAATGAAGCGGGTCTGGTGCCTGCCGTTGTTCAGGATGCTAGCAGTTTAGAGGTACTGATGGTTGCTTATATGAACTCCGAATCGTTACAGCTCTCACTGGAGAGTGGCCAGACTTGGTTTTGGAGCCGCTCGCGCAGCGAACTTTGGCATAAAGGCGGAACCTCAGGCAACACACAAGCTATTACCTCCATATCCTATGATTGTGATAGCGACACACTACTCGTGAAGGTTGTTCCTGAAGGACCAGCTTGCCATACTGGAGCTACGTCATGCTTTTTCCGTGAGATTCCTTTGAATAACCCAACAACGGATGCTTCGAAATCAGTGTCTAGTCTGACGGATGGTGAGCGTTTTGCTGTTCTTGGTGAGCTGGAGCGTGTGATTGCTGAACGGGAAGTGGAACGCCCGGAAGGCGCGTATACCACTTATCTGTTTGATAAAGGCGTGGATAAGATCCTCAAAAAGGTAGGCGAGGAAGCTTCCGAGACCATAATTGCCGCCAAAAATAAAGATAACGCCGAGCTGCGCCTTGAGGTCAGTGATCTGATCTATCATCTGTTGGTATTGCTGCAAGAGCGCAAGCTTCCACTGGATGAGATTATGGAAGAGTTGAGTACCCGTCACGAACGCCCACGCCGGGATCAGTACTAAGGGAGGACTGAGTGATGCATATTGATTACCACACGCATCATGAACGCTGTGGCCATGCCGTGGGTAAGCTTGAGGAGTATGTACAGCGCGGGATAGAGCTTGGACTTCAGCAGCTGGGATTATCCGACCACTTGCCGCTCATCCACGTAGATCCCGCCAGCTATTATCCAGAAATGGCTATGCCAATGGCTGAGCTGCCTCGTTATGTGGAGGAATGTCTAACCTTAAAGGAGCGTTACCGTGGAGTCATAGATCTGCGGGTGGGGCTGGAAGCCGATTATATCGAAGGCTATGAAGAGCAAATTCGCGAGATTTTGTCGCCGTATCCATGGGATTATCTTATAGGTTCTGTACATTTTCTTGGGGAGTGGGATATTACGGATCACCGCCAGGTTCATGGTTGGGAAGGCAAAGATGCGCTAGAGGTATATCGTCTTTATTACGATGCGGTAAAGAAGTCGGCGTTATCGGGATTATATGATATTATAGGACATATGGATGTTATTAAACGGTTCGGTTATGGCCCACAAACACCGGAGGGCACGGCTGAGGTAAGGGCGCTGGAGCTAGAGACCTTAAAGGTTATAGCGGATAGCGGAATCGCCATGGAGCTGAATGCATCCGGACTTACGAAGCCTTGCGCTGAGATGTTCCCGGCCGAGCATCTGCTACAGGAGGCCCTAAAGCTCGGCATACCGCTGACATTAGGCTCCGATGCACATGATCCTGCCAAGCTGGGGGACGGGCTGCAAGAGGCGCGTAGTATGCTTTGGCACACTGGTTTTCGTGAGCTGGCTGTATTTGAGGGACGCCGCCGTACCACTGTTCAGTTCAAACTATAATAATTTATAATCCGCAGGAGGGTATTATGCATCATCAACAATTACGTATTTTTTCCGGTTCGTCGAATCCAAAGTTAGCGGCTGATATTGCGGAGCGACTTGGTGTTGAATTGGGGCAGATAAAGCTGACCCGCTTCATGAGCGGCGAGATTTACGTGCATTACGAAGAAAGCATCCGGAACTGCGACGTATTTTTGGTGCAATCCCTTTCGCATCCCATTAATGAGATGTTCGTGGAGCTGCTGGTGATGATAGATGCTGCCAAACGGGCTTCAGCTCGTACAGTGAACATTATTGTGCCGTATTATGGATATGCTCGGCAGGAGCGGAAGTCCGCACCCCGTGAGCCGATCTCGGCTAAGATGGTGGCTGATGTGCTGACGACCGCTGGAGCAACCCGCGTAATCACCATCGATTTGCACGCAGCGGCGATTCAAGGCTTTTTCAACATTCCGGTCGATCATCTGACTGCACTCGATTTGATCAGCAGCCATTTGAAAGCCAAGGCAATGTCTGATCTGGTCATTGTTTCCCCGGATGCAGGGCGTGCGTCTATGGCTGAGAAGCTGGCGAATAAGCTGGATTCACCTTTTGCCATTATGATCAAGAAGCGCCCAGCCCATAATGAATCGGTAATCACTCATGTCATTGGTGATGTCGAGGGACGGACACCTATCATTATTGAGGATCTGATCGATACTGGGACGACCATTGTGAATGTGGTAGAAGGCCTGAAGGAGAGAGGTGCGAAGGACAGTATTGTCTGCGCGACACACGGATTATTCTCAGGGCCCGCGCTACAGCGGCTTGACCATCCTTCTATTCAGGAAGTGGTTACGACAGATTCTATTGCACTGCCTGATGACCATTCAAGTCGGTTTACAGTATTATCTGTTGCACCGATGCTTGCCCAGGCCACACACATCATCCTCGAGGGTGGTTCGATCGATAAGCTATTTAGAGACGCGGGAATTTAATTCCCCGTCTTTTTTATTTTTTGTCAAAAAAGATGTTGTAAGCAGAGTGGTAGAGTCTTTCTCAACTTGAGATTCTCACTGTCACATGTGGTATACTGTGTGGAGATACCCGCGCCCAATAAGGGAACGGAATAGCGATTAAGGATGGAGCTCCGGCATACCCCATAGGGCGCCGCCCTCCTATTTTTCGTTAGTATAAGGAAGCTTCTTATAAGGGAGGTGCCTTGCTTCCATGATTGAGAGAACTTCAGAGTATGAACTGGGGAATGATAATGTGATTCCTGTAACTCTGAATGCCAATTTTTTCTTTGAAAGAGCCGTTCGGTCCTTGGATCGCTTTCAATATGATAAGGCATTAAAGAATTTTCGCAAAGCTGTAGAGTACGAGCCGGAGAATCCGGTCAATCATTGCAACGTGGCTGGCGTATTATCAGAAATGGGCAATTATGAAGCGTCCAACGACATTTTAACCCATGTACTGGAGAATATTGATCCGGCAATGACGGAATGTTATTTCTATATGGCTAACAACTTCGCCAATATGGAAAGCTATGAGGAGGCAGAACGCTCACTCGTCACTTATCTCGAAGAAGATGTGAACGGTGAATTTCTGGCCGAATCGGAAGAATTGATGGAGCTGCTGCAATATGAGCTGGACCGTCCTGCTCCACTTATCCGGATTAGAAGCCGGGAAGGTGTAATAGAGCATGAGCGAGCCCGAGCACTGTTGGAGGAGGGCAAGTTTACACAAGCCGTCACTTTGCTTGAAGAGATTGTGAGCAATACGCCTGACTTCCTGGCGGCACATAACAACCTAGCCCTAGCGTATTTTTACATGGGTCGTTTTACCAAAGCTAAGGAATGTATTATGCGGGTGCTGGAGCTGGATTCCGGGAATTTGCATGCACTCTGTAACTTAGCGATCTTCCTTCAGTATGAAGGTGACCGCGGGCAACTGGATGGATTGTTACGCCTTCTGGAGACCACCATTCCGTTTCATCAGGAGCATCTGTTCAAAATGGCCACCACCATGGGGATTCTGGGACGCCATAGAACCGCCTATGGCCATTTTAGACGTCTGTTGAAGGATGAAGAGGTCGGTGGCGACGCCAGTCTCTATCATTACTGTGCGGCAGCTGCCAGCAATAGTGGCCTGTATACAGAAGCCCAACGCTGCTGGCAGAAGGCGGCTAAGCTCGATCCGGAATCGGCTGTGCCGAGATTTTTTCTGGCTCAGCTGCAGCAGGCGCAGGGGGAAGGTAAAACGCTGTCGCTGGTCAGCTACAACTATCAGCTTCCTTTTCAGGAGCAGCTGAAGCTGTGGAAGGACAACAAGGGCAGCTTTACCGAAGAGGTGCGGAACAATCCGCTGCTTCGCTCTTCCTTCTTCTGGGCGCTCCGCTACGGGGATGCCAATACGAAGCTTCAGGTTACAGAAGCTCTGCGGTGGATCGAAGATGAAGAGATGTCCGAAATTCTGCAAGGACTTCTAAAGCAGCAGCCCTTGCAGGAAGAAAAGCTGCAAGAAGCGGCACTTCTTAGTCTGCAGCGGCTGATTGGAAGTGTTCCTGAAGAGAATGTGCTTCAGGAAGTCAAAGAAACCTCTTCCCCGCGTTTGAAGGGACTGCCGGAATGGAGAGAGGATTGGCAGAAAGTTATCGACCAGACCCTTAGTATGATGGATCGAAGATATGATGCAATCCACAAAAAAGATGCTGAATTACTGTGGAAGCAATTTCTGAGCAGCCTTTATCCGGATGTTCCGTTTATCCGTCATGCGAATGGCTGGTGTGCTGCCTTAGAATATCTAATCGCTAAAACGCATAACCTGCCGGTCACCTACCGTGAAGTAGCCCAGCGTTACAATGTTTCCGTTTCTATGGTCAGTCGTTATGCTCGGCGCATAGATGAGGAATGTAGTTTCGAGGGAAGTGTGAGCGACAGCCTTCCGCCATTTACCGAGAACATCTAAATCGATCATGTAGTATTTCGTAGAAACGGAGCCCTTTTTATATGTCTTGCGTAACGCTAATGTTCCTTATAGGGGCACCGAAGGCGGCTATGCTTGCCAAAAAAGGGCCCGTTTCTTCTAAATAAACCCTATTGTGAGGAGGCCACTGTTATGTACAAAACGATTGTAATCGGAACAGGCCCAGCCGGGCTTACTGCTGCAATTTATTTGGCACGTGCCAACCTAAACCCACTTGTGATTGAAGGTATGCAACCAGGTGGACAACTGACAACGACAACAGAAGTCGAGAACTTCCCAGGCTTTCCTGAAGGAATTCTAGGCCCGGATTTAATGGACAACATGCGCAAGCAGGCTGAACGTTTTGGGGCTGAATTTAAGAATGGTTGGGTGGATTCAGTTGATTTTTCACAGCGTCCATTTAAAGTGACTGTAGATGGATTGGGAGTATTAGAGGCGGAGTCAGTGATCATCTCAACCGGTGCATCTGCCAGATATTTAGGAATCCCCGGGGAGCAGGAGAATGTGGGCCGTGGGGTCAGCACTTGTGCTACTTGTGACGGATTCTTTTTCCGTGGCAAAAAGATTATTGTCGTCGGTGGTGGAGATTCTGCGATGGAAGAAGCCAGCTTTTTAACCCGATTCGCTTCCAATGTAACATTGGTTCACCGTCGTGATGAGCTTAGGGCTTCGAAGATTATGCAGGCTCGCGCACGGGATAACAGTAAGGTATCGTGGGCTCTTAACCGTACACCGCTAGAGGTTACAACCGACGAGTCTGGCGTTAAGGGGCTGACGGTTCGCAATAATGAGACGGGAATTGATGAACTCATCGAAGCGGACGGAGTGTTTGTCGCGATCGGGCACACGCCGAACACCGGATTTTTAGGGGGGCAAATTACGACCGATACCAACGGCTACATTGTGGTCAACCCTGGAACGACAGAAACGAACATCCCGGGCATATTCGCTTGTGGCGACGTGCAGGATACCCGTTATCGTCAGGCAATTTCCGCAGCGGGATCCGGCTGTATGGCAGCAATGGATGCTGAGAAGTACCTAGAGGGCACGATGGTGCATGACTGGAGCGAAACACTGGATAGTTAATTTTGCGAGAAATCGTAGTCGATGACATATAAGCAGGTAATCCTTTTTCTAAAGGGTTGCCTGCTTTTTTCAATATTGGCGGGGCCGTGTCCGGATATTAAATATGTTGTTTATTTATTACCGCTCGGAAGTTAAAATAACTGTAACAATGTCTTTATAAAAAGACTTGCGCATTTTAAAAATACGTTTACAATGAAGATATAATGTTAACGTGAACAATTTACACAAACCCTATTATAAGCAATAATTTTAAGTTTAAAATATTTATTAAGAAATCGACCGATTGAATAAATGTTCACGTTAAACTTTGTGTAACTCCCATTCGAACTTAAAGGAGAGCAGCAAACCTCATGAGTAAAAAATTCATGGATGAGAACTTCCTATTGTCGAGCGAGACCGCAATTAAGCTGTTTCATCATCATGCGAAAGACATGCCCATTATCGATTATCATTGCCACCTCAGCCCAAAAGAAATTTATGAGAACAAAACGTTCAACAATATCACCGAAGCTTGGCTGTATGGCGACCATTATAAATGGAGAGTGATGCGCGCTAACGGTATAGAAGAGAAATTCATTACTGGCGATGCCAGTGATTATGATAAATTTTTAGCCTGGGCTAGAACGGTTCCGATGATTATCGGGAATCCGCTATACCATTGGACGCATCTGGAGCTGCAACGTTTCTTCGGTGTATATGAGTTGCTGAATGAAGCTAACGCACCAAAAATTTGGGATGAAGTGAATAGACAGTTACAGGGTGAAGGATACGGAGCAAGAGATTTGATCATTAAATCGAAGGTGACTACGGTTTGTACTACCGATGATCCTGTAGATAATCTGGAATATCATGAGAAAATCAGTAATCTGAGTGGATTCAATGCTAGCGTTGTGCCGGGATTCCGGCCAGATAAAGCGCTTGAAATCAACCGTCCTACCTTCCAGCCTTGGGTAGCTCAGCTAAGCGAAGTTTCGGGAATGGCTGTTAAGAATTACGGACAGTTTCTTGCAGCATTGGAGAGCAGAGTGAGATTCTTCCACGCCAGAGCCGGCCGTGTATCTGACCATGCTTTGGATGCGGTAATGTTTGAGCCTACTACCTTGGAGGAAGCTACAGCTATATTCGCTAAAGCACTTTATGAAGGCACTGTAAGTGAGAGTGAAGAAAAGAAATATAAAGGATTCACGCTAGTATTCCTCGGCAAATTGTATAACGAGCTGGATTGGGCGATGCAATTCCATATTCATGCGCTACGGAATAACAACAGCGTAATGTTCGGACGTCTCGGACCTGACACGGGTTATGATTCTATCAATGACGGCGTGATTGCTAAGCCTTTGGCGGGTCTGCTCGATGCGCTGGATCGTGAGAATGCGTTGCCTAAGACCATTTTGTACTCATTGAACCCTAATGATAATCATGTTATTGCCAGTCTAATGGGTAGCTTCCAGGGCGGCGGTATTCCAGGGAAGATTCAATTCGGAACCGCATGGTGGTACAACGATAATAAAGACGGCATGCTGGAACAGATGAAGACACTTGCTAATCTAGGCGTACTTAGCCAATTTGTTGGGATGTTAACAGACTCCAGAAGCTTTTTATCGTATACCAGACATGAGTACTTTAGAAGAATCTTGTGTGATCTAGTAGGCTCTTGGGTAGAAGCTGGAGAAGCCCCGGATGATATGGAGTTACTGGGCAGTATGATTGAGAACATCTGTTACAATAACGCTGATCATTATTTTAATTTCTCGAAACAGGCATTGGTGACTAGGTAATCGTTATGATATCCTTACATGGAAGAGCCAAACCCGTTTAATAAGGAAGGTTGACCCATGGCACCTACAATCAAGGATATCGCCAAATTGGCGAATGTATCGCATACAACTGTATCGAGAGCACTTAACAATAGTCCACTAATTAAAGAGGTCACACGTAAAAAAATTGCCGAGATCGCTGCGCAAGTGGGTTACGTCCCTAATTACAATGCCAAAAGCCTTGTGATGCAGCGATCCTATACCATTGGTCTGTTCTTCACGAGTATTGCCAACGGCACAACTTCTGGTTTCTTCTCTGATACGATTCGTGGTGTAAATAGGGTCATAGATGTAGAGTACAATCTGTTCATCCGTGGGATCGACGATTATGCGGATTACTCCTCTATTCATCGCAAACGTTTTGATGGAATTATTCTAATGAGCCAGAGTGAAGCAGATAATAAATTCATTTACCATGTTGTCCAGCAAGGCATTCCAATCGTTGTGCTGAACCGGGAAATTGATGACCGTTCCATTATCAACATCATCTCGAACGACCGGGAAGGTGCTTATAATGCAGGCAAATACCTGATCGAAAACGGGCATCAAGACATTGCAATTATTGAAGGTGTCGAGGGCTTTAAATCCACACAGGAACGCAGAGATGGCTTTATAAAAGCTTTGATTGACCATAATATCCCTGTTCGTAATGACTACATGATAAGCGGTAGTTATGATATGCAAAGTGGATATGAGGCGATGGGCAAGCTGCTGGATCTCGAGAAGCCACCGACTGCTGTATTTTGCTCCAATGATGATATGGCGATCGGGGCTATGAAAGGCGTGTTTGAGCGAGGGCTGCAGGTGCCAAATGATATCTCTGTTGTTGGTTTTGACGACATTGGGTTTTCACTTTTTGCCAATCCTTCACTCACCACGGTCAAACGTCCTATTGAGAAGATTAGTGAGCAAGGCGCTCGCCAGCTGTTAAGCTTGGTCAAGGAACCCTCAGAAAAAGACGGGCGGATCTCGATCGAGACAGAGCTTATTGCCAGAGAATCAGTCAGGAAGTTGCAGAAGTAGAGGCTGCGCATAGCAGCCTGATCCTTTACCTTCGTAAAGGATTGCTATCTAAAATTTTCACGTGTGCATATATTTAATGAATTAGTAATATAAATATGATTTTATATAGTTTATTTAATAAGTTTATCGTGTGCATTTACTATTAGGAGGCGTTAATATGAAAAGATTAAATAGTGATAATTGGACAGCTTACAAGCAGTATCCTGAGAAGGTTCTACAATTTGGCGAAGGCAATTTCATGCGCGCCTTTGTAGATTGGCAGATTCATACCATGAATCAAAAAACGGATTTCAATGGTGGAGTGGTTGTTGTACAGCCATTGGCTAACGGACTGGCAGAAATGCTGAATGATCAGGATGGGCTGTATACCCTTTATCTGCAAGGCATTAAAGACGGAGCGGCTGTAAAAGAACACGAGGTAATTAATTGTATTACGCGGACGCTTAATCCCTATTCACAGCATGAGGAGTATATGAAGCTGGCTGAGAACCCTGAGCTGCGCTTTATCGTGTCTAATACTACTGAAGCGGGAATTGCTTTTGAAGCTGGCGACAAGTTAACCGATACGCCGCAGAGTAGTTTCCCAGGCAAGCTGACGGCCTTATTGTACAAACGTTATCAAATTTTTAATGGGGAGGCTTCTAAAGGTTTTATCATCATTCCATGCGAGCTGATTGACCGGAATGGTGATGAACTCAAAAAGGTTATTTTGAAATATGCTGAGCTGTGGAATCTTGGAGAAGGTTTTGTGAACTGGTTGAATGAAGCTAATACCTTCTGCTGCAGTCTGGTGGACCGCATTGTTCCCGGTTATCCAAGAGACAGCATTGCCGAGATTACAGAAGAGCTGGGTTATGAGGATAAGCTGGTCGTTGTCGGCGAGCAATTCCATCTTTGGGTGATTGAAGGACCACAGTGGATTAAAAAGGAGTTTCCGGCTGAACTAGCAGGTCTTAATGTGCTGGTGGTGGATGATATGGCCCCTTATCGGACTCGTAAAGTGAGGATTTTAAACGGAGCTCATACAGCTATGACACCAGTAGCGTATTTGTACGGTATTGATACGGTTGCTGAAGCCATTGAGCACGAAGAGGTTGGGGCGTACGTGAAGTCCTTAATCTATGATGAGATTATTCCAACGCTGGATCTGCCGGCAGAGGAATTGAATTCTTTTGCAGACGCGGTATTAGAAAGATTCCTGAACCCTTATGTGCAGCATTACTTGATGAGCATTTCCCTTAATTCTATATCGAAGTTTAAGACAAGAGATCTGCCTTCTTTACTGCAATATGTAGAGGCCAAAGGACAATTGCCTGAAAAGCTTGTCTTCTCATTGAGCGCATTAATTGCCTTCTATAGAGGACGCAGAGGGGAAGAAAACATTCAACTGGCTGATGATGCGGATATTTTGGAATGGTTCGCCTCCTTATGGGGAGGATGGGATGGCACAGACACCGGGCTGCGCGCACTGGCCGTCGAAGTACTTGCCGCAACCAATCGCTGGGGCTGTGATCTGAATGAAGTGGCTGGACTTACTGACAAGGTGACAGAAGGACTGATTGCGATTGAGAAAAATGGCATGAAGCAAGCCTTAAAAGCGTTCGTGAAGAGACCGGCACACAACTAATACCCTGGAGGTGACAATGATATGATCAAGACGATGAAAGAAGTATTGCAGATTAATGAGGCTGATAATGTCGCTGTTGCACTAAAAGACTATAAAGCAGGCGACACCATTGTGATTGGTTCAAAAGAGATTAAAATTACTGAAGATATCGCTAGAGGCCATAAAATTGCACTGTCCAGCATTAGCGAAGGTGAAAACGTATTGAAATATGGTTACCCCATTGGTCATGCTATAGCGTCTATCGCGCCGGGGCAGTGGGTGCATACCCATAACACTAAGACAAACCTAACAGGGGTAGAGGAATATACCTTTGAGCAGAAGCTGACGCCGAATCCTTTTGCAGCGGAGAATTTGACCTTTAAGGGGTATCGCCGCTTTGATGGATCTGTAGGTATCCGCAATGAGCTCTGGATCGTCCCTACTGTTGGTTGTGTGAATGGAGTGGCGGAGCAGATCATCAATATTTTCAAAGCAGAGGTTGGAGATATCGCACCTTTCGATAACGTGCTCGTGCTTAAGCATAACTACGGTTGCTCCCAGCTGGGCGATGATCATGACAATACACGTACGATTCTGGCTAACGCGGTTAAACACCCGAATGCGGGCGGCGTGCTTGTGCTCGGATTGGGCTGTGAGAATAACAATTTGCATATTTTTAAAGACATGCTGGGCAGCTATGATGAGAATCGTGTGCGTTTCCTTGTCTCCCAAGAGGTTGGGAATGAGATTGAAGAAGGCGTGAAGCTGCTGAAGGAAATCTATAATAATGTCCAAGGCGATCAACGGGAAGAGGTATCACTCTCTGAGCTGAAAATCGGTCTGAAATGTGGAGGCTCCGACGGGTTATCCGGTATTACTGCGAATCCGCTCCTTGGACGTCTGTCTGATTATATGGCTGCTCAAGGCGGGACCACTGTACTGACAGAAGTACCTGAAATGTTTGGTGCCGAAAAAATTCTAATGGAACGTGCTGCGGACGAAAATATTTTCAACAAAATTGTCGATCTCATTAATGACTTTAAGCAGTATTTTATGGACTATAAACAGCCGGTATATGAAAATCCTTCTCCAGGGAATAAAGCCGGAGGAATTACTACGCTTGAGGATAAATCATTGGGTTGTACTCAAAAATCCGGGAACGCTACAGTTATGGATGTCCTCAAGTACGGGGAGCTTATCACTAATAAAGGCTTAAATCTCCTTAACGCACCTGGCAATGATCTTGTGGCTTCCTCTGCACTGGCTGCTGCTGGCTGCCAATTGGTGATCTTTACGACCGGGCGGGGAACACCATTTGGTACATTCGTGCCTACGATGAAGGTATCTACCAATACCCCATTGTATGAAGGCAAACGTCATTGGATCGATTTTAATGCAGGTGTGTTGGTGGAAGATGGTTCTCCAGATGAGGTCCTGCGCAGCTTCATAAACTATATTATTGCGGTGGCCAGCGGTGAATGGGTTAATAATGAAAAGAATAATTTCCGTGAGATCTCCATATTCAAAACAGGAGTAACGCTATAATAAATCATTAATTAATGACAAATCAGGCTGTCTCTTATGCTTTTTAAGCGTAGGGGGCAGTTTTTTTAGGTTCACAGCAGACATAATCCGTCTTAAAAAGAACGATAATTGCATTCTTTTGAATTAGTGATTGCAATCACAATGGTCCTGTACGGCCTGTGCTAATCTTTTATTGAGAATAGTTCTCACATGAAGGAGAAGAGTGAAATGGAAAAAGTGCTGAGTTTGGATGAATCTATATTCGAGATGGTATCACGGCATCCGGAGGTCATCGAGATTATGGTAGAGCTGGGCTTTAAGGATATTGCCAAGCCTGGCATGCTGCAGACCGCTGGCCGTTTCATGACCTTATCCAAAGGAATTAAGCTGAAGAAAATGGAACTCGAGCACGTGAAGCTAACTTTTGAACGTCATGGTTTCGAGATTATTTAATAAAGGAGTGTTAATATGAGCGAACTGATTAACAACCGTGAAGTTGATGTGCCGGAACAGACTCGTCGCCAGGCTATGCTTAAGGAGATTATTAAAGAGCTGCATGCAGGGAAAAGTGTAGAAGAGGTTAAGGCGCGATTCGCCGAAGCTGTGGGTGATGTTACCGTAGCGGAGATTTCCGCGATGGAGCATTCATTAATGACCGAAGAAGGAATTCCGGTATCCGAGGTCCAACGTCTTTGTTCGGTACATACAGCCATTTTTAAAGGCTCTATTGAGCAGATTCACCGCTCGTCCCAGCCCGAGGAGCAGCCAGGCCATCCAGTACACACCTTCAAATTGGAGAATCGTGAGATCGAAAGACTTGTTAACTTCCGCATGGATCTGCACGCAACAAAGTTTCAAAAGAATGATAGTGAGGAACTGATCTTCAAATTGTTGGAGGATCTTAGCTTGCTGCTGGATCTTGATAAACACTATAGCCGAAAAGAAAATCTGCTGTTCCCATACCTCGAAAAATACGGCATTTATGGCCCAACCAAGGTAATGTGGGGAGTGGATGATAATATCCGCCGTATGATTAAAGAGGCAAAAGCAGCGCTCAGCACTTATAGCGGAAACGCAGCAGAAATAGGCGTTCAGCTTGAGGAGATCATCAAGGAAGTTAATGAAATGATCTTTAAGGAAGAAAATATTCTATTGCCTATGGCCCTGGACAAACTGACGGAAGATGAATGGGTCAAAATCGCCCGGGAGAGCGATGAGATCGGGTTCTGCCTAACCGCACCGGAGCAGGAGTGGATCCCTGAGCGGGCCGCTGAGCCGGACGGCGCAGTGCTGGAAGAAACAGAAGGAGCTACGCCGCAAGGCGGGTTCATCCGTTTTGAGACAGGGTTGTTGTCACTGCATCAGCTGGAGACCGTACTCAACCATCTTCCTGTAGATCTAACCTTCATTGATGAGAATGATGTTGTCCGATATTTTTCACATGGGAAGGAGCGTATCTTTGCCCGAACTAAAGCGGTTATCGGCCGTACAGTACAGAACTGTCATCCCCCGCAAAGTGTTCATGTGGTAGAGAAGCTTTTGGAAGACTTTAAGGCAGGCCGTAAGGATGCTGAAGACTTCTGGATCAATATCAAGGATAAGTTTATCTACATCCGTTACTTCGCTGTACGAGACGAGTCAGGCCAATATATGGGCACGCTAGAGTTCACACAGAATATCGCTCCAATCCGAGCATTAGAGGGCCAAAAGCGCATTTTATCAGAATAAATCGGTGCGTTGGGTTATTTTCCAGATAATAATATAAGTACAAGACTCTCTTACTTAGGCGTAAGGGGGTCTTTTTAGAATATAATAGAGTATACTCTTAAAATAAGGAATTCCCGGGTGTGTTGTCTTTCCTTGACCACAGAGAGGGCTTCTATTATAGTTGGTACTTAGGATTAACTATTTTAGTATAAAAAAAGGTGGCTTGTTACATGTCTGAGAATATCTACGTTGGCGTGGATTTGGGTGGAACTGCAATTAAGGTTGGAATCTGTAATGCTGAAGGTACCCTGCTACATACTTATGAGGGACCTACAGGAACTGCAGAGGGTGTCGATACTGTTATCGATAATATCGAGAAGTATGTACGCCAAATTGTGGAGGATTCCCCGTACTCTTGGGATCAGCTTGCAGGTGTAGGAGCGGGTGTAGCCGGGTTCACAAATATTCGTGAAGGAATCATCATCCTTGCGCCTAACATAGGATTTAGAGATGTGCCGATCCGTTCCATTTTGGAAGATCGTTGGAACAAGCCTGTCAAAATAGACAATGATGCGAATGTGGCTGCACTGGGCGAAGCTTGGAGTGGTGCGGGACGTGGCGTTGATAACTGTGTCTGCTATACGCTTGGAACAGGTGTCGGTGGCGGAATCATTATTAATGGAAAGATTTATCAAGGCTTTGCGGGATTAGCTGGTGAGCTTGGTCATATCACAGTAGTGCCGGATCTGGAAGCTATTCAATGCGGCTGTGGCAACATGGGCTGTCTGGAAACCGTTTCCTCCGCTACAGGTATTATCCGCATGGCTAATGATGCAGTAGCTCGTGGCGATCGTACTTCTCTCTCTATGGTAGAGAAGATTGCTGCGAAAGAAGTCTTTGATGCGGCTAAGGCTGGCGATGAAGTAGCTATCCGTATAGTAAATCGTGCAGCGTACTATCTGGGTAAATCCATGGCTTCTGTTGCGGCTGTGCTTAACCCTGAAGTATTTATCGTTGGCGGCGGTGTGTCTAAGGCTGGAGATATTCTATTTGATGAGGTTCGTCGAGTGTTTGCGAAATTGACACCGGCTCCACTTCAAACTGGTGTTTCGATTATTCCAGCTGAGCTTGGCAATGACGCAGGTATTGTTGGGGCTGCCGGCCTTTTGCTGCGTTCTTAAAAGACGGGAAGTATTCATATACTAAATCTAGGGAGGGGACGCTTTTATGACCGAATTGGACAATACCCCAACGGCTGGAGCCACCCTGATTATTATTACGGGAATGTCAGGTGCGGGGAAGACAATTGCTGTACAAAGTCTGGAAGACCTAGGGTTCTTCTGTGTCGATAATTTACCACCGGTGCTGATTCCCAAGTTCGCAGAGCTAATTGAACAGTCAAAGGGTAAGATTGCCAAGGTAGCCCTTGTAATTGACCTGCGTGGTCGAGAATTCTTCACTGCTTTGTCTGAGTCTCTTGCCTATATCAAGGATGAGTCAACCATTGGCTGTGAGATCTTGTTTTTGGATGCTACAGATTCAGTACTTGTTCAGCGTTACAAGGAAAGTCGACGTCATCATCCATTAGCACCTAAGGGGCTGCCGCTTGATGGTATCAAGCTAGAACGTAAAATGCTTGAAGAATTGAAAAATTCAGCTACGTTATGTTTAGATACCAGCAGTATGAAGCCCGTGCAGCTTAAGGAGAAGATCGTTTCACGGTTTTCGCATCTAGGAAAAAGTACGCTTTCCGTCAATATTACATCCTTCGGATTTAAGTACGGTATTCCTATTGATGCAGATCTTGTCTTCGATGTCCGCTTCTTGCCTAACCCACATTATGTGGACCATCTGCGGCCTAAAACCGGCCAGGACAGTGAAGTCTACGATTATGTAATGAAGTGGCCTGAAACACAGGTGTTCCTGACCAAACTGCTCGATATGCTTCATTTTCTAATTCCGCAATATCGTAAGGAAGGTAAGTCCCAGATTATCATTGGCATTGGCTGTACGGGAGGTAAACACCGTTCCGTAGCCATTTCCGAGTATTTGGGTAAAATGCTGGGCGTTAGCGAGACGGAATCCGTAACCGTTAGTCATCGGGATTCCGAGCGTGATCGGCACTAGAGAGAAGGGGTCATAGTGGCTGAAGAACAAAGACAGCGTCCACGTATCGTCGTTATGGGCGGTGGCACGGGGTTATCTGTCATGCTTCGTGGTTTAAAAGAGAAGCCATTAGATATTACTGCTATTGTTACCGTTGCCGATGATGGGGGAAGCTCAGGTATTTTGCGCAGTGAACTGCAAATGCCTCCTCCTGGGGACATCCGCAACGTATTGACAGCTATGGCTGATGTGGAGCCGCTCATGGCAGAGATTATGAGATACCGTTTCAACACGGGTGAGGGACTAGCTGGTCATAGTCTCGGCAACTTGATTCTTGCTGCGCTCACGGATATATCCGGCGATTTCGTTACGGCTGTACGGGAGCTTAGTCGATTATTCGCTGTTCGCGGCCGGGTATTGCCTGCGGCCGGTGAAGCTGTAATCCTGCATGCAGAAATGTCGGACGGCACGATTATCACGGGGGAGTCCAAAATCCCTGAAGCTGGCGGGATCATCAGACGAGTGTCCTTGGAGCCGCCAGATGTAGAACCGTTGCCCGAAGCGCTTGAGGCGATTCGGAATGCAGATGCGATCCTGCTGGGTCCTGGCAGTCTGTATACGAGCATTCTTCCCAACCTGCTTGTTCCGAAACTGGCAGAAGCGGTTGTATCTTCGAATGCTATCAAAATTTTCGTCTGCAACGTAATGACTCAGCCGGGTGAAACGGATAACTATACCGTCAGCGATCATCTTCAAGCTGTATATGATCATATCGGGATCGATTTATTCGATTATGTTATTGTTAATGACGGTGAGATTCCGGAACAGGTCCAGACGAAATACGCCGAGAAGGGCGCGCGCCCGGTGCAGCTTGATAAAGAAGCGCTGGATGGCAATGGATACAAGGTTATAGCCGATAAACTGGTTTTATTCCGAACTTATTTGAGACATGATACCGATAAGCTTAGCCATCACATTTATCAGCTTGTGCAGGATTGGATAAACAGAAACCCTAGGGTATAACTTATAGATGAGAACGAAGTACTTATCAAGAAAGAGGTGAGACCCTTGTCTTTTGCGGCCCTTACCAAAAAAGAGCTGACGATGGTGGAGAGTGAACCCTGCTGCGAGAAGGCGGAAATGTCAGCGCTTATCCGTATGAATGGATCTGTGCAGCTTTCAAGCAAAAAGGTTATTCTCGACATTTCGACGGAGAACGCCGCGATTGCAAGGCGGGTATATTCTTTACTTAAGAAATATTACCAGGTCCATATTGAGCTACTCGTGCGTAAAAAAATGCGTTTGAAGAAAAATAACGTCTATATCGTCAGAATCCCAAACCGTGTACAAGAGATCCTAAAGGATCTTAGAATTGTGTCGGAAGGATTTATTTTTACCGATGGTATTGATGATGAGATTGTTGGGAATAACTGCTGCAAGCGTGCTTATTTGCGCGGTGCCTTTCTGGCTGGCGGATCGGTTAATAATCCGGAAGGCTCCTCCTACCATTTGGAGATTTCCTCGATGTATGAGGAACATTGTAAAGCATTAGTGGATCTGGCTGGGGAATTCCACCTAAACGCACGCTGCATCGAACGTAAAAAAGGGTTCATTCTTTACATTAAAGAAGGCGAGAAGATTATTGAATTCTTAAGTTTGATTGGAGCGCATCAGGCGCTGTTCAAATTTGAGGATGTAAGAATTATGCGCGATATGCGTAATTCCGTGAATCGGATCGTGAACTGCGAGACCGCAAATCTCAACAAAACAATAAGTGCTGCGGTGCGGCAGATTGAAAATATCAAGCTGTTGCAGCGAGAAATGGGACTGGAGAATTTGCCGGATAAACTGCGTGAAGTAGCAGAAATTCGAATGGCGCATCCAGATATCAACCTCAAGGAGGTTGGTGAAATGCTCAAAGGTACAGTCAGTAAGTCGGGAGTAAATCATCGGCTTCGTAAGATTGATGAGCTGGCGGACAAGGTTCGAGGCGGCTAATTACTTTTTTTCTAGTGTGGTTTACGTTATAATGATATAATAATATAAAATTAATGTGAAACTTTTGGGGAGAACTCAATTAGGGGGTAAGCGTTTCATGACAAAGCACCCGGTAGTTGTTCGGTTGAAGACAGGGCTTCATGCCCGACCGGCAGCATTGTTTGTGCAAGAAGCTAACAAGTTTTCGTCGGAGATTTTCGTGGAAAAAGATGATAAAAAAGTAAATGCTAAAAGTATTATGGGGATTATGAGCCTCGCTATCAGTTCCGGCACGGAGATTTACATTAGCGCGGACGGTGCGGATGCCGATCAAGCTGTAAACGCTTTGACAAGTCTGGTCAGCAAAGAAGAGCTTGAGAACCAATAATAGGAAGACAACATCGTTTCTGCTAGGAAGACTTTATTTATCGCATGACCAAAAGCCCTTCGGGGCTTTTTTTAATACCAAAAAATAGATGGAGAACGTGCAACATTTACCAAAATGACTCGTCTAGAGGATAATAACAAATCACAAGAAATGAAAGGGGCTGGCAAATATGAAAGGTTTATTGAAGAAAATTGGTTCAGTGATGATCGTAGGGAGTTTGTTAATTGGAGGGATCAGCATGAGTGGTGTTTTCCAAGGTCCTGCAAAGGCTTACGCAGATGAAGTGCAGAAAAATGTCGTTAGTGTAGTAGGTAAAGGCGAATTGTCCCTCAAGCCGGATATCGTATACTTGTCCATCGGTGTGGATACTACAGCCACAACTGCGCAAGAAGCGCAGAAGACCAATGCCGCTAAAATTCAGAAGATTATGACTTTACTGAAGAATACTTGGAAAATTGCAGATAAAGATATTCAAAGCACGCAGTTTTATGTGCAACCCAATTATAGTTACAGCGAAAAAGAAGGACAGCAAGTGAAGGGGTACAACGCCAATCATACGCTGTTAGTGTCTTATAGAGATCTGACCAAGGTTGGTGAATTGCTGGACGCTGCATCTGCGGCAGGGGCGAATAATATCGGAAATGCACGTTTTTCTGTGGAAGATACTTCTGCATTTGAAGCTCAGGTGATTGAAAAAGCGATGGCGAATGCAGATGTTAAAGCAGGGGCTATTGCTAAGGCAGCTAAACGCAGCTTGGGTCAAGTGATCACGGTCAGCCAAAATGATGGCGATATCACTCCGGTTTATTTTGAACAGAATCTAAAAATGAATATGGCTGCAGCAGATGCTGGTGCAAGCACATCTGTGCAACCCGGAGTAGTTAAAGTTACAACTCAGCTGAGCGTAATGTATGAATTGAAATAGTATCAGAACAAGGTGAATGCAGAGAGGAGAGGTGTCTTCCACTAGTAATAGTGGGGGGGCGCCTCTTTTTTTGTGTAAGTTCTCTACGATTCTGTTTAATAAATTGGAAAGGAGAGGAAAAATAAGATGATGAATATTATTTCAAAAGAATCAGCACGCAAATGGGGCATAGGTCTGATGTCAGCAGGTTTATTGTTTGGTGGAGGTCTGCTGCCCAGCGAAACGGGTTATGCAGCAGCTAGTAAAACGGAGAATAAAGCTATTGATTCGCGTATCGTTTTAAAGGCAAACGGGATAAATTCGTTGCAGGAAGGTATTTTGAAGGAAGGACAGGCCTGGATTCTCATAACTTTTATGCGAGATGTGTTGGGATTACCGCTTGTGTATGATAAGAAGGAAAATGCGTACATGATTGGAAAAGGATCGGCCAAGGCCAAGTTGATGTTATCCAGCTACGGTACTTCTGTGTGGGTGAACAACTATTTCATTCGAGAGTATGAAGGGAAGTTAATTAATAATCGCCTCTATGTTCCATCAGGATTGTTAAATGATTATATGGGTTATAAGGTAGATTGGAGTCGGGCCGCCAGTAGGCTGAATGTGGTGAACAGACCGCAGAACGCGCTGACGGTAACCACGGAAACTTATGCTAAAGATCGGGCAGAAGCTTTTATTCAGCTTGATTATCCGAAGATCAGTGGATTGGGCAACTCCAGTGCGCAACAAGCTATTAATAATACTTTGAAGGAAAGTGTTATGAAATTCGCGGCGGGTGCAGAACAGGATATCTCCGATCGAGATGGAGCAGAGCCCAAATACACCTATGATTCAGGTTATGTAGTGACCTACAATCAGAATGGTGTGATCAGCATAGTGATGCATCAGTATAGTGATACGGGCGGGGCCCATGGAATGACTAACCGTGAAGCCTTCACCTTCTCGCTTAAGGATGGTAAACGTCTACTGTTGGGCGACCTGTTTGGAGCTAATCCAAACTACAAAAAACAGCTGAATGCAAAGCTGAGCAAGCTGCTGAAGGCAGAGGATAGTTATTTGGGAGGATTCAACGGATTGAATACGGAGAAATATTTCTATCTGAAGGACGACAAGGTTGTTCTGTTCTTCCAATTATATGAGTACACAGCGTATGCTGCAGGCTTCCCTGAGTATACTTTTAGTTTCAAAGAGCTTTTGCCGGATGGCAGTAGCCCGTTTGCTGGCATGAAATAAATGGCAATGTTTCGTCTCCGCTAATGTCGGCACAAGACATCTCCCCCTTACCAGAGTTGTCTCTTGTTCATATGCTAAAGGGAGTAACTAGTTTATGAACGGGGGAGAGCTATGGGCTACCAATATACTGCAATTGGCGATTCCTTGACGACTGGATTTGGTGCTCTGCCAGGTAACGGTTTTGTACCGGTGTACCGTAGAATGGCAGAAGGGAGACTGCGGACTACTGTAGCCTCTACGAATTTAGGCGTGAACGGAATGACTACTTCAGAGCTGGAGCAGCGGCTGCGCGGAAATTCCATGATGCGTGAGGCCGTTCGAGTAGCCGATATCATCACTGTGTCTATCGGTGGTAATGATTTGATTCACGCGGCCAAATCAGCAGCAAGACAGCAAGGAAACTTATCCGCAGAACTGCGGAGATCGCTTCAGGAATGCAAACAAAATTTCTCTGCAATTATGAATATCCTTATACAATTGAAGGCGAGGACTTGTAGACCTTTTATCATTAGAATTGTGGGATTATATAATCCCTATCCTCAGGTGGTTGGTGCGACAGAGTGGGTCAGACAGTTTAATCAATACGCAGCACAGTACAGCAGCCGAGTATGTGGATTTGCTTCGATTTATAGTGAGTTCGCAGGAAATGAGAGAGGGCTGTTATCCATTGATCATCTGCATCCGAATGGCCGGGGTTATCGCGTGATTGCCGAGAAGCTGGATGCGCTAGGTTATGGCGGGCTGGCGTGATTGGATTTAGGTCTTCTATAAAATATAAAGAGGCTGTGCTCTAACCATAACGGATAGAGCACAGCCTCTTTATATTTTTACTTTATAGCTTACACACCGCTAGGCAATGTCTTCTCGATTACTTTATCTACGATACCGTATTCAGCCGCGTCTGCAGCAGTCATGAAGTAGTCGCGATCTGTATCCTTCTCAATACGTTCTAGAGGTTGACCCGTACGTTCTGCTAGAATACGGTTCAGCTTATCGCGCAATTTGAGGATGCGGCGGGCACGGATTTCAATGTCCGTTGCTTGACCTTGAGCACCACCCAGAGGCTGGTGGATCATGATCTCGCTGTTAGGCAGTGCGAAGCGTTTGCCTTTGGCGCCAGCGTTTAGCAGGAAAGCTCCCATGGAAGCTGCCATACCCACACAGATGGTGGAAACATCTGGTTTAATGTACTGCATTGTATCAAAAATAGCCATACCTGCAGTAATGGAACCGCCTGGGCTATTCACGTAAAGGTGAATGTCCTTGTCAGGATCTTCGGCAGCCAAGAACAGCATTTGTGCGATGATAGAATTGGCTACCACGTCATTAACCTCCGTTCCAAGGAAAATGATGCGGTCCTTCAGCAGGCGGGAATAGATGTCATAAGCGCGCTCGCCGCGGTTGCTCTGTTCTACTACCATAGGAATATAACTCACGTGGAAAACCTCCTTGATATTGGTTCTTCAAATGTATTCATTTTTACTCTTGCCGTATTACCCACATGATAAACAAATTCAAACAAAAAGTCAAAGAAAGTCAAACTTATATTCAAAAAAAAGAGCCGACAAGCGGCTCTTTGGTTAAGTAGTAGTATAGGCACTACTAAATTATGTGCAAAAATGAAATTAATGGCGCGCCCGCCAAGAATCGAACTTGGATCTCAGGCTTCGGAGGCCTACGTCATATCCATTGGACCACGGGCGCAACAAAAATGATTATAATACAATTTTTACACAATTGCAATGTAATATTAATACTGGACAAGCGCTCTAGGGACAGGCATCGGGCGCTATATCTTTTTCTGACCTTATTAATGTATAAGAAGACAAGCGCTTGAGAATTCTACTCTCGGAAGACTTGCGCTTCGAGCAATATTTGGTTAGAATATGGGTGGGACTTAAAAAGTTTACCCGGGACGTTTTGAGACCATGAACAAGGGAATAGAGGAAGACGAAGTTGCAGGAGTGAAAGTATGCGTAATTTATTAGATATCCAAAAGCAGCTTCTGCCTGATCTCATGGAAACCCTTAAGAGACGGTACACGATTCTTCATCAGATCATGCTGTCCGATATTATTGGGCGCAGAACGCTAGCCGCTTCGCTAGATATGACTGAGCGGGTACTGCGTGCCGAGACGGATCTTCTGAAATCGCAAGGGCTTATTGAGATCGAGAGTGTTGGCATGCGCATTAGCGCTGCTGGACGTAGACTGCTTGATTTGCTAGAGCCGGTTGTTAAGAGCCTATTTGGTCTGGATGAGCTGGAAGAGAAAATTCGAGCAACGTATGGTCTGGATAAAGTTATTGTAGTACCGGGTGATTGTGAGTCATCGCCGTTCACCAAACGAGAGCTTGGCCGAGCGGGTGCGAAAGCGCTGCTGAGTATACTTCGCGCAGATGATACAGTTGCCGTCACAGGTGGATCGACGCTTGCCGATATGGCTGATCAACTGGCACCGCCGTTGTCCCTTTCCTATAAGAACGCTTGGTTTGTTCCGGCGCGTGGAGGATTAGGAGAGAGTATGGAGATTCAAGCCAACACGATTGCCTCAACAATGGCAAAGCGGGTTGGAGCCAACTACCGGTTGTTGCATGTCCCTGATTTGCTTAGCGGGGATGCATACCAATCGCTGGCACTTGACTCTAATATTGGAGAGATTGTACAAACCATCCGTAGTTCGCGTATTATTGTACATGGGATTGGGGATGCCATTGAAATGACCCGCCGCCGCAAACTGGACGAGGCTACAGTCTCGGAAATCCAGGGTGAAGGGGCAGTGGCCGAATCTTTTGGCTATTATTTCAATGAAGAGGGTCAGGTTGTCCATACCATGCTTACGATGGGTCTACGTCTAGAAGATATTATCCGGACAGAGAAAGTCATCGGTATTGCAGGAGGCAAACCCAAGGCCAAAGCCATTCATGCCATGCTGCGTTTCGGGCAGGAGAATATTCTCGTCACGGACGAGGCTGCTGCAGTAGAAATAGGCAAGGAAATTGACAATCAACTACAGCTATCTTCGTAGTTTTTAGATTGCAGGCAATAACATACTTCTTGCATCATACTTAACATTGTTGTCATGACAGACCTCACCGTCTGTTTTGAATAAATAAAACGAATTCTAGGAGGAACTATTCAATGAGTGTAAAAGTTGGAATTAACGGTTTTGGACGTATTGGACGCCTTGCTTTCCGCCGTATTCAAAATGTAGAAGGTATCGAAGTGGTAGCAATCAACGACTTGACTGACGCTAAGATGCTTGCTCATTTGCTTAAATATGATACAACTCAAGGTAAATTCCAAGGTGATGTTGAAGTGCATGATGGCTTCTTCAAAGTCAATGGTAAAGAAGTTAAGGTTCTTGCTAACCGCAACCCTGAAGAATTGCCATGGGGCGACCTAGGCGTTGATATCGTACTTGAGTGCACAGGTTTCTTCACAACTAAAGAAGCAGCTGAAAAACACTTGAAAGGTGGAGCTAAGAAAGTAGTTATCTCCGCTCCAGCTACTGGCGACATGAAAACTGTCGTTTACAACGTTAACGATGACATTCTTGATGGTACTGAGACTGTTATTTCCGGCGCATCTTGCACAACTAACTGCCTAGCTCCAATGGCAAAAGTACTGAACGACAAGTTCGGTATCGTTGAAGGCTTGATGACTACAATTCATGCTTACACTGGCGACCAAAACACTTTGGATGCTCCACATGCTAAAGGTGACTTCAGACGCGCTCGTGCAGCAGCTGAGAACATCATTCCTAACACTACTGGTGCTGCTAAAGCAATCGGTCTGGTTATTCCAGAACTTAAAGGTAAATTGGATGGTGCAGCTCAACGTGTTCCAGTTGCAACTGGTTCCCTGACTGAACTTGTAACTGTTCTTGATAAGAGCGTTACTGTTGAAGAAATCAACGCAGCAATGAAAGCAGCTTCCGATCCAGACACTTATGGTTACACTGAAGATGAAATCGTATCTTCCGACATCAAAGGTATGACTTTCGGATCCCTGTTCGATGCTACACAAACTAAAGTATTGACTGTTGGCGACAAACAACTGGTTAAAACTGTTGCTTGGTATGACAATGAAATGTCCTACACTGCACAATTGGTTCGTACTTTGGAGAAATTCGCTAAAATCGCTAAGTAATTGACTTGATATAAGCAACATCTATAGAGCGGAAACAGAAATTCCTTGTTTCCGCTCTTTCTAAATGTATTTCTTGTTTCCTGCTAGAAACAATTTTGGGTGTGGAGGAATTAATCATGAACAAAAAAAGCGTCCGTGATGTAGAAGTAAAGGGTAAGCGCGTATTTGTACGCGTGGATTTCAACGTACCTGTAGAAGACGGTAAAATTACTGATGATACTCGTATTCGCGAAACACTTCCAACCATTAAATATTTGATCGAGAACGGTGCAAAGATCATTCTTGCGAGTCATATGGGTCGTCCTAAAGGCGAATTCGTAGATTCCATGCGTTTGACTACTGCTGCTGAACGTCTGTCCGAGCTCCTTGGCAAACCAGTAGCTAAAGCTGACGAAGCAATTGGCGAAGCTGTAAAAGCAAAAATCGCTGAGCTAGGCGAAGGCGACGTACTTGTACTTGAGAATGTTCGCTTCTACCCAGGTGAAGAGAAAAACGATCCTGAACTGGCTAAACAATTCGCTGAATTGGCTGATTTGTTTGTTAATGATGCGTTTGGTGCGGCTCACCGTGCACATGCATCGACAGAAGGTATCGCTCATTTCTTACCAGCTGTATCCGGTCTTTTGATGGAGAAAGAATTGTCCGTTCTTGGTAAAGCTCTTTCTAACCCAGAACGTCCTTTCACTGCGATCATCGGTGGTTCGAAAGTTAAAGACAAGATTGATGTTATTGATAACTTGTTGTCTTTGGCTGATAACGTCCTGATCGGCGGTGGATTGTCTTATACATTCACTAAAGCACAAGGCTTTGAAATCGGTAAATCACTAGTAGACAACGACAAACTTGACGTTGCTCTTGGATTCATCGAAAAAGCAAAAGCACTTGGTAAAAACTTCATGCTTCCTGTTGATGTTGTTGTTGCTGATAAATTTGGTGCTGACGCTAACACTAAGATCGTTGATTACAATGAAATCCCAGAAGGTTGGGAAGGACTTGATATCGGACCTAAGACTCGTGAACTTTATGCCGATATTATCAAGAACTCCAAGCTGGTTGTCTGGAATGGACCTATGGGCGTATTCGAAATCGATAAATTCGCTGAAGGTACACTTGCAGTAGCAAAAGCTTGTGCAACTACTGAAGGTTACACTGTTATTGGTGGCGGAGATTCCGCAGCAGCAGCAGAGAAATTCCACCTGGCTGATCAAATGGATCATATCTCCACTGGTGGCGGTGCATCCCTTGAGTTCATGGAAGGCAAGGCGCTTCCTGGCGTAGAAGCACTGAACGATAAGTAAGACCTAAGAAGGAGGCAACATAAGTCATGAGAACACCTATTATTGCAGGTAACTGGAAAATGTTCAAAACAGTTCCTGAAGCAGAAAGCTTTATTGCTGAAATTAAAGGCAAAGCAGAAGTAGAAGGCGTTGAGACTGTAATCTGCGCTCCATTTACTAACCTGCCTGCACTCGTAGCAGCTGCAAAAGGTACTGACATCAAGATTGGTGCACAAAACCTACACTTTGAAGATAACGGTGCTTACACAGGCGAGATCAGTGGTGTAATGCTAAGTGATCTTGGTGTGGACTATGTTATCATTGGCCACTCTGAGCGTCGTGCTTATTTTGGCGAAACGGATGAAATCGTGAATAAGAAAATGCATGCTGCATTCCGTCACGGAATTACTCCTATCGTATGTGTTGGCGAAAAGCTCGAAGAGCGTGAAGCTGATCAAACTAAAGCAGTATGTAAAGTACAAACTGAAGCTGCATTCCAAGGTCTTAGTGCCGAGCAAGCAGCAAAAGTTGTTATTGCATACGAACCTATCTGGGCTATTGGCACAGGTAAATCTTCCACTTCCCAAGATGCTAACGAAGTTATTGCTTACATCCGCAGTCTTGTAAAAGATCTGTATGATGCAGCAACAGCTGAAGCTGTTCGTATTCAATACGGCGGCAGCGTGAAGCCTGAGAATGTAACTGAGTACATGGGCCAAAGCGACATCGATGGTGCGCTTGTTGGCGGTGCCAGCTTACAACCGGATTCCTTCGTTCAATTGGTTGAGGGGGCGAAGTAAGATGTCAGCTCCAAAACCCGTAGCTTTGATCATCATGGATGGTTTTGGTTTGCGTGGAACGACAGAAGGTAATGCCGTTGCTCAAGCCAACAAACCTAACTATGACCGTTACCTGAAACAATATCCTAACACTACACTCACTGCTTGCGGTGAAGCTGTAGGCCTTCCGGAAGGGCAAATGGGCAACTCCGAAGTAGGGCATTTGAATATTGGTGCAGGCCGGATCGTTTATCAGGATTTGACTCGTATCGATAAATCGATTCGCGAGGGTGAGTTCTTCGATAACGAAACCCTGGTTAGCGCAGTTAGAAATGCTAAGAACACTGGCAAAAAGCTTCACCTTTATGCGCTTGTATCCGACGGAGGGGTACATAGCCATATTAACCACCTGTTTGCTATGCTTGACCTGGCTAAAAAAGAAGATATGCATGAAGTGTATATCCATGCTTTTATGGACGGTCGTGACGTAGCTCCTGATAGTGGGAAGAAGTTTGTCCAAGATCTAGTAGCTAAAATCGAAGAGGTTGGCGTGGGTACAATTGCAACGGTGTCCGGACGTTATTACGCAATGGATCGTGATAAACGTTGGGAACGTGTAGAGAAAGCCTACCGTGCTATGGTTTATGGTGAAGGCCCTAAATACACGGATGCTGTGCAAGCCATCACTTCATCTTATGAAAACTCGGTATTTGATGAATTCGTTGAACCTAGTGTAATTGTAAACAGTGAAGGCAAACCTGTAACGGCAGTAGAGAGCGGCGATTCCGTCGTATTCCTCAACTTCCGTCCTGACCGTGCTATTCAATTGTCACAAGTGTTTACGAATCAAGATTTCCGCGGTTTCGATCGTGGTCCTTTGTTCCCGCAAAACCTGCACTTCGTATGCCTAACTACTTTCAGCGAAACGGTACAAGGTTATGTAGCCTATTCACCGAAGAACCTGGATAACACATTGGGTGAAGTGCTTGTTCAACAAAACAAGAAGCAACTGCGCATCGCGGAAACTGAGAAATATCCGCATGTAACCTTCTTCTTTAGCGGTGGACGTGACGAGGAGCTTCCTGGTGAAACTCGGATCTTAATCAACTCTCCTAAAGTGGCAACCTATGATCTTCAACCTGAGATGAGCGCATACGAAGTGGCTGCAGCCTGCGTAGCGGAAATCGAAGCGGAAAGACAGGATGCTATCATTCTTAACTTTGCCAATCCTGATATGGTTGGACACTCCGGCATGCTGGAACCAACAATCAAGGCTGTAGAAGTGACGGATGAGTGTGTAGGTAAAGTAGTGGATGCGGTTGTTGCCAAAGGTGGCGTTGCCATTATTATCGCTGACCATGGTAATGCAGATATGGTATTTGACGAGAACGGTCGCCCGTTCACAGCTCATACAACCAATCCTGTTCCTTTCATCGTGACTACTGAGAATGTTGTATTGCGTGAATCCGGTATTCTTGCAGACGTAGCACCAACAATCCTAGATTTGATGGGACTTCCGCAACCTGCGGAAATGACCGGACAATCCATGATTGCTAGCCGTAAGTAAGGTAAGGTATAACGCCTTTGATTTTAAGCTATACAAGTAAGACCAAAACAATGTTAAAAGGAGATTAACTTACATGACTATTATTTCTGATGTATATGCTCGCGAAGTCCTTGACTCCCGTGGTAACCCTACTGTAGAGGTTGACGTTTATCTGGAATCCGGTGCTAAAGGCCGCGCTATCGTTCCTTCCGGCGCTTCCACTGGTGCTCACGAAGCTGTAGAACTTCGTGATGGCGACAAATCCCGTTACATGGGTAAAGGCGTTCTGAAAGCTGTTGAGAACGTAAATGAAATCATCGCTCCAGAAGTTATCGGTATGGACGCTCTTGACCAAGTGGGCATCGACAAATTGATGATTACTTTGGACGGAACTCCTAACAAAGGTAAATTGGGCGCTAACGCAATCCTAGCTGTATCCATGGCAGTAGCTCGTGCAGCTGCAGCAGCTTTGGATATTCCTTTGTACGTATACCTGGGCGGATTCAACGCTAAAACTCTTCCAGTACCAATGATGAACATCATCAATGGTGGTGAGCATGCGGACAACAACATCGACGTTCAAGAGTTCATGGTTCTTCCTGTAGGAGCTCCAAGCTTCAAAGAAGCTCTTCGCACAGGTGCTGAAATCTTCCACAACTTGAAATCCGTACTTCAATCCAAAGGCCTGAACACAGCTGTAGGTGACGAAGGTGGTTTCGCACCGAACCTTGGTTCGAATGAAGAAGCAATCACTACAATCATCGAAGCTATTGAAAAAGCTGGTTACAAACCAGGTGTTGACGTATTCTTGGGTATGGACGTTGCTTCCACTGAGTTCTACAAAGACGGTAAATACACCCTTGCTGGTGAAGGTAAATCTTACACTTCCGCTGAGTATGTTGACCTTCTTGCTTCATGGGTTGAAAAATATCCTATCATCACAATCGAAGACGGTATGTCCGAAGACGACTGGGATGGCTGGAAATTGCTTACTGAAAAATTGGGCGACAAAGTCCAATTGGTTGGTGACGACTTGTTCGTTACTAACACTGAGCGTCTTGCAACAGGTATCGAAAAAGGTATCGGTAACTCCATCTTGGTTAAGGTTAACCAAATTGGTACATTAACTGAAACTTTTGATGCTATCGAAATGGCTAAACGTGCTGGTTACACAGCAGTTATCTCCCACCGTTCCGGTGAATCCGAAGATAGCACAATCGCTGATATCGCTGTTGCGACTAATGCTGGTCAAATCAAAACAGGTGCTCCTTCCCGTACAGACCGTGTTGCTAAATACAACCAATTGCTTCGCATCGAAGATGAGTTGGGTGAATTGGCTCAATACAACGGCCTGAAATCCTTCTACAACCTTAAAAGATAATCTGCTTTTATAGCAGACTTCGAAGACCCGCCGTTATGGCGGGTCTTTTTTATGATTTGAAGAAGATAGACTTTAATAGGTTTATCCTTATCTTGCAAGAAAAGCTACGACTTAACAGTCTAAGCTGTTGTATTACCGACAGCGCTATGATAAAATAAGAATACTGTTTATGTATCGTGATAACCTAAATTACCATAGATAGTGATGCTTAGGCGTAGGAGGTGGAAGTGAATGGATATCTTTTTGAAAGTTGTGCTCCTGATTTTTTCCGTCGGTCTTATTGCGGTCGTTCTTCTGCAAAAGGGGAAAAGCGCGGGTCTTTCCGGTGCCATCTCTGGCGGTGCTGAGCATCTCTTTGGTAAAACAAAAGCTCGTGGTATGGAGCTTGTACTACAACGTGTAACTGTTGGACTTGCTGCTGGTTTCTTCATCATGGCGATTCTAGCTGCTATTCTAATCGACTAAAAGATCTACCGTAAGCCCTCGCTCTGTTCTAAATGGAATAGAGCGGAGGCTTTTTTGTTATATTAAAAGGAGTTAAAAAGCACCTAAGGGTGCTTTTCTTTTCATATTCGCAAAGAAAAAGGCTGGATCGATAGGAAGTAAATCTGAAATTGGCATGGATGTATTTCAGCAGTTAAAGGAAATTTTGTACTGTGTTAACCTTTGGATGACAGTAACAGGGATGCGCAGGATTGATTTCGTGTATACTAGGGTATGAAGTAGTAAAGGTAAAATTTACTTGGCATTACTGCAGGGCAGGACAAGATATACATATTTGCCAGCGGCTTGAAGCCGCGGAGGGCTGGGGTGACGAACATGATAACACAAGAAATATTACTCGATTTCATGCGGGAAACTGCATATAAACCAATGACTTATGAAGAGCTGGTGAGTCATTTTGCTCTAGAGGATAGTGAAGGGTTTAAAAAGTTCGAGGAGCTGCTGATTGAATTAGAGCAGGATGGAAGAATTGTATTGACCCGTACTGCACGTTATGGCGTGCCAGAACGGATGGATTTACTGCGTGGACGTTTACAAGCACATGCGAAGGGTTTTGCTTTTTTAATCCCGGATGATCGTGATCATCCTGACGTATATATCCATGCAAATGATCTTAAGGGAGCTATGAATGGCGATATCGTTCTGATTCGTATTACCTCTAAAAGTCCGTCCGGCGGACGTATGGAAGGCGAAGTAGTACGTATTGTAAAACGTGGCGTGTTGCAGACGGTAGGTGTTTTTCAAAACCTGGAGACCTATGGTTTTGTGCTGCCTGATGATAAGCGGATTAATCGTGATATTTTTATTCCGAAGCAATCCTTTAAAGGTGCTGTAGATGGTCAAAAGGTCGTTGTGCGTATTGTGAGTTATCCGGAAGGCCGAGCAGCGGCAGAGGGTGAAATTATTGAAATTCTCGGACATAAGGATGATCCGGGTGTTGATATTCTTTCCATTATCCGCAAACATCAATTGCCTGAGGCATTTCCAGCTGAAGTGATGGATGAAGCCGATAGTGCTCCTGATTCAATTACAGAAGAGGAGATTGCGGAGCAAGGAAGACGCGACCTGCGCGGACTGAACATTGTTACGATTGATGGCGAAGATGCTAAGGATTTGGATGATGCGGTAAACGTACAGCGCTTGGAGAATGGACATTACAAGCTGGGCGTCCATATAGCAGACGTAGGTTATTATGTGCGTGAAGGCTCTGAGCTGGATAAAGAAGCCTATGACCGCGGTTGTAGTGTGTATTTGGTAGACCGGGTTATTCCGATGTTGCCGCACCGTCTATCGAACGGGATTTGCAGCTTGAATCCACAGGTAGACCGGTTAACAATGTCCTGTGAAATGGAATTTAACGAGCAAATGAAGGTTGTGAAGCACGATGTCTTTACGAGCGTGATTCGCACCAAAGAGAGAATGACTTACTCCAATGTTCGTAAAATTCTCGAAGATGAAGATCCAGAGCTGCTGGAACGTTATAGTCCACTAATTGATGATTTCCGCCTCATGAAAGAATTGGCGATGAAGCTGCGCGATGCGCGGATGCGCCGGGGTGCGGTTGATTTTGATTTTGAAGAGAGCAAAATCATCGTCGACGAGAACGGCAAGGCTGTAGATATCGTGAAGCGTGAACGTTCTGTAGCGGAGCAGATTATCGAGGAGTTTATGCTGGCGGCAAATGAAACGGTTGCTGAGCATTTCCACTGGTTGAAGGTTCCGTTCCTTTACCGGATTCACGAAGATCCAGATCCAGAGAAGCTGCAGAATTTCATGGCTTTTGCGGCCAATTTCGGATATCACGTCAAGGGCCGTGGCAATTCGGTTCATCCACGTGCTTTGCAGGATCTGTTGGAGCAAATCCAAGGCACAAAGGAACAGACGGTCATCAGTACGATGATGCTGCGTTCTATGAAGCAGGCAAAGTATGATGCGGAGAGCACGGGCCATTTCGGACTGGCTGCGGAATACTATTCTCACTTCACTTCTCCGATTCGCCGGTACCCCGATCTGGTCATTCACCGCGTAATGCGTGAAGTGATTGAGAATGGAGGGGCACTGACCCAGAAACGGCATGATTATTTGTCTAGCCGGATGCCTGACATTGCTCAGCAGTCCTCGGAACGCGAGCGTGTGGCGGTAGAAGCTGAACGCGATACGGAGCAACTGAAGAAAGCAGAATACATGCAGGATAAAGTAGGCGAGGAATTCGAGGCTATGGTCAGCAGTGTGACCAGCTTCGGAATGTTCATCGAGCTGGATAATACCGTCGAAGGTCTTATTCGTCTCAGTGCAATGAGCGACGATTATTATCACTTCGACGAAGGTCATATGGCGCTTATTGGCGAGCGCACATCGCGTGTGTTCCGCATTGGTGACGAGGTGAAGATCCGAGTCGCCAAAGTAAATATGGATGACCACACGATCGATTTCGAGTTGGTCGACATGAAGCCACGCGCGCCAGGCGAGCACCGCGGCGGTGGTTTTGCAGGCGGCCGCGGAGGCAAGGGCGGCCGTTCGGGCGGCGGCTTTATTAAGCCGGCCGGGGGCAAAGGCGCCGCGGGCAAGGGACGCGGCGGTAAAGGCAAGCCCGGCGGCGCTGCTGCAGGCGCGGGCAAGGGCAAGCCGGGCGCAGCTGTGCGCGCCGGTGAAGGGCCGCGCGAAGCGGCCGGTGTTGGCGCAGCGGGCGGACGCGGTAAGCGGAAGCGCGGGCGCGAGGCCGGCGAGGATGCGAGCCGGGTAGTTGCTGCGCCGGGCGCAGAGCGCGGAGGCGAAGCCGGCGGCAACGCAGGCGCGCCGCGTGAGCGCAGCGGCGGGCGAGGCCGCGGCGGAGACACCGGCGGTGCCGGTGGTGGACGCGGCATCAGCTTCGGCTTTGGCTCCGGCAAAGGCGGATACGGCGCTCCTGCGTCCGACGCCTCCGGCGGCGAAGCGCGGGGCGTGGACGGCAGCACGAAGTTCCGCAGCCGCGAGGATCGCGGGGGGAACTTTGGCGGTGGAGAAGGCCGTAACGGTGCTCCTACAGGCAAAGGCCGCCGCAAAAAGAAAACCAAAGGCGGCGTGTTCATCGGCCAGTCCGTGACACCAGGCAACGTAGAGACTTCTGAGCAAGTCACTTCTAAACGAAGTGACAATAATGGTGGCGCTCCAGAAGGAGCACCACGTAAGCGTAAAAAGAAATAAATGACGGTTATGCGTTGCATAACTCTATAACGATACTAAGCACCGTCCCTCTTGGGGCGGTGCTTTTTAACTAATCATCAACTTGGTTAATTGCACTATGTGCAGTTAAATTTGGGTTATGTAGTAAAAGTGGTAGTTAGTTGCATTTTGTACATCTAAATCTGATGAGTTACCTCTAATTGGTCTGATTTCGCTTTTTTAGCTGCAGAAAGTGCAACTAATTAGTTTTTTGGCGGTGATAAGGCTTAAATAGTTGCACGAAATACATTTATATATAGAAAAACGTAGGTGATAGCAAGTGAATAGGTAGAGGATAGGATAGATAGAGGATAGGCACAGTATAGGTAAAAGCGGCACTATTTGAATAGGCGTCGAATAGATGTATATCCAAGTAGGGGGAAGCGGATAATTGAGAACAAATAGGTAATAAGTAATTAGGGTAGATGGATATAGATATGTGGAGATTAGTGGATAACTATCTGTTAATTAAGGCGCACAAGTAAAAGGGTAACCTCGCTATTTTCTAAAAAAGTCCAGATCAACTCAAATTAATGTTTTTTGTAACAAATGCTAGATATTGGATAATGTTACTGACAACTATATGACAAATTAGGTGAGGTATATTTGGTTGAAGGTTCCTTGCGCTCACTTGATTCCATTTGTTACAATATAGATCAGACGTTCGATGGCTGTGTCGTTTAAGATTAGACAGACATGGTTACTTTAACTTATGAATATGATTCAAGGAGTGATTCTCATGGGTAAAAAAGCAGACGGGAAAGTACTCGCCCAGAACAAGAAAGCTTCCCATGATTATTTTATCGAGGATACTTATGAAGCTGGCTTGGTGCTGACGGGTACAGAGATCAAGTCGCTGCGTAATGGCCGCGCTAATATTGGAGATGCTTTTGCTACGATCCGCAATGGTGAGATTCAGATTCACAACATGCATATCAGCCCTTTTGAACAAGGTAACCGTGCCAATCCTACTGATCCCACACGCACACGTAAATTGTTAATGCATAAGGAGCAAATTCATAAACTGCTGGGCTTGTCCAAGCGAGATGGGTTTACGATTGTGCCGCTTAAGATTTATGTGCGGAATGGCTATGCGAAGCTGCTGATTGGTCTTGGTAAAGGTAAAAAAGAGTATGACAAACGTGACTCGGCTGCCAAGCGAGATGCTCAACGTGATATCCAGCGTGTACTGCGTGATAAGCAAAAGATCGCCAGATAATCTGGGAGAACTAGACGATTCAAATGAGTTCCAGTTTCAACCTTCAATTCCTTTAACCCACGTGTTAAAGTGTTGATAAATGTGCTATACTGAGTAAGTAAGTTAGTTATTGCTTCGTTACAGTTTTCTTGAATAAGAAGCTGTAGATTGGATCTCTCTTGCTTGGAAGATCCGCTTGATCCGAAGCGCCCTTTTTAATGAGGGGCCGTTCTTGGATTCGACGGGGGTAGTTCGAGCATGAGTAGCGAGTAGTGGGGACGCGTCCGCTTCATCAACGCTAAAGCCTATTAAACGGCAAACAACAAAACAACTACGCTTTCGCAGCCTAAGAAACTGTGTGCGTGCTTCTACTCTGCATCGCCCATGTGACAGGGATAGGGGCTAACAAATAGTGGGATACGCTGTCTCATCTCCGCCTGCGGTGAGCTGAAGAAGACAATCAGGCTGACCCAACGCATAGCCGGTTACAGGGCGATACTCGGGTGACATCAAAACTGTAACTACACTCGTAGAAGCTTATGTGCCGTTATCTTCGGACAGGGGTTCGACTCCCCTCGGCTCCATATGGAGTTTTAGAAAAAGCGACCTTTAGGGGTCGCTTTTTTGTATCCTCATAATTAAAGTTAGGCAATGCTTTTTAATGATTTCAGCCAATTCCTCAAACGTGTATTTGTGGTTTATCATGTCTACTATGAGGTCTTCGGAATGTTTGATATGCATTTTAAACTGCAAAAAGATTTCTCTTCCACCACGAATACCGTCCGCATGAGGATGGTTCCCATACTATTGTTAACGATACCCTTTTGCAAAGTTTCTTTGTTATAATTATTATAATAATCTCTTCATTGGCTGGTGATTATGAATGAGTGAAAAATTTTGGTTAGTAGTACAGTATCCTCTAAAAAGTGAAAAAGGAAGCCAACGTGATAACTGGTTAAGAGATAAAGTAATGGAATACCTGGACATATCTCTAATAGATGCTAACTTAGGTTGTGTTGATGGCTTTGATATGGGCAAATGCATTTCCGACCCAAAAAAATATGCTCTTAATATACTTTGTATCATTACGGAAGAAGAACGTAGTATAGCCTTGGTAAAGAGAGTTTTAAGAGATAGCAGGCTTGATTATACTCGTATAAAAATTGCTACAATGCCCTATGGAAAAGAAGAAACATATAGTCTTAAATTTTCCTATAAAAAGGGTGTTACCGATTTTTCGCTATAGCACAGTTTTGAGTTTAGAATTACAACTACACCGTAAAACAATTTTCTGGCGGGAGTCATGAATTTTGTGACATCAAAGCTCTGACTACACTCGTAGAAGCTTATGTGCCGTTATCTTCGGACAGGGGTTTGACTTCCCTCGGCTCCATAAGAGGAACCCGCTGAGATAGCGGTTTTTTTGCTGTTTAGTGATTGAATTGTAGACCGAATGCAGACAAGGAATTATGGGGAACTAAAAGTATTTATTCTTGTAGACATGTTGTCTACATCTAAAATTAGATCATTCACTTTGAAGTTAATATTTAGTGGCACATTTTCCGAAACTACATCTATAAGAGCTCGAACTGATATAAGATTAGATTATGGCATTAAGCACTCAAAAGCAAAAATATTCGGGGGAATTACTATTATGAGTTTCACTATTGATTATGTTAAAAATAAAAACAGAATTATTGTAACATCGGACGGTATGGAAGTTGAGGATGCCTTTGCGTACGCAGAACAATTTCCGAAGATACTGAAGAAAACTAAGCGAGGGTTTACAGGTATGACTGTAATCACTGGTGGTCTGGTATTTAAGCAAGAGGTGATGGCAATTCTTGCTCCAACTGGTGAAGATGCTGTGAAAGCTGGAATGTCCACAAAACACAAATGGGTGTATGTTGCGCCTACGGCGTTCTACAAAACGCAAATGAATCGTATGTTTAAAGATATTGCAAACTTGTACGAATCGATAGAAGAAGCTGAAGCGTATCTTGATTCCGCAGGGAATTAGCAACTTCTAAAAATTAAAAGGATCCAGCCATCATCTGTAGCGCCAAAGGTACTTTCTGCGTATTGAAGAAGCACTGTGAAAAACCGATATATTCAGGATTAACTTATATAAATGGATCACTATACTAAGGAGTTATTCCTATGACCAGTCTCCTTAATCAGAATGACTTATCAAATATTGGTTAGAATGCTTCTAGGATGACATCAAAACTGTAAGTAGACTCGTAGAAGCTTATGTGTCATTATCTTCGAACAGGGGTTCGACTCCCCTCGGCTCCATTTGAAAGACCCGCTGATTGATATTATCCCCTTCAAGTAGACACTCAAAAAAACCTTCATGTTATCATGTAGGCTTGAGTGCCACTTGGAGGGGATATTTTTTATGGCTAAAAAAGGTCAAACATTTCAGAAGTATACAGAGGAATTCAAATTAAAGGCGGTCAGAGCGTATTAAGAGGGTTCATCGAGCTATAAGGAGGTAGCTGAACGAGAAGGGATACGTAACTGTTCTCAACTGATTGAACACACATGAGGCCAATTTTTTCGTTCTCTAAAGTATACCTAAATAGGATGAATAATAACTGGTTAAATTTACAAATTTGTCATGTGACAATAGTGATGACAGCAGTAACTATTCTCTCAAATGCTGGAAATATATAATGGATAGATTACATAGACAAGATAGGCTTCGTAAGGCTATTGTCTATAAATTTTTATTTTGTATTATTTATTTATAATGTAATTATATTACATAAAGTATTATATTGATATTTATATGAAATGGGGAGAAACATTGAGAGAAAGAATTCTAACTCTATTCATGACGATTGCTATTCTATTCACGACAATCACACCCGGGTTGGTACCGAGTGCTGAAGCAGCAGGAGGCACAGTTACAAAGACCTATACAGCAACTGCTGATACGATGCAATTAAATGGTCAAGCGGAATATAACGGAATCTATGATAATGACGGAGATGGTTATCTATATGTCGGCATGAGCAATAATGACGGCTTCGTCAATGTGCGCAATAGAATGGCCGCATCTTTCAATTTAGGTGCTCCAGAAGGGACCATTGTATCAGCAGAGCTGGTTGTGACGGTTGCTACTGTATTAAGAGTCCCGAATCACACGCTGTACATGGAGGCAAGGGGCTCTGCTGCGAATAGTTTGGACCATAATTTTAATGGTACCTTCCCCTTCGTAGATGTGAATAGCCCTTTTTCAGATAAATTTACGGCGAAAAGCACTGCGGAAGTGCCGATGGGCACTTATCTTCAGGATCAATCGATTACTTTCAATGTTAAGAGTGCTGTCGATGCCTTTACGGGTGGTTCTGATCGCACAGTAACTTTTACACTTAACGGCAATGAAGCAGATGCAGACAGCGGGAGATTTTTATTGTATTCCTTAGAAGCTTCGAATGCTGCATTTCGCCCGAAGCTAGTCGTTACTTATGAGACCGGACCGACGAATACCCCGCCTACGGGCTCTTTCAAAATTGCGGAGGGAACAGCGACAAGCGCCAGCACAGTCAATCTATCCGTAACAGGTTCAGATCCTGATGCAGGTGATAGTGTTACCCATATGAGATTTGCGAATAGCGTTGCTAATTTATCGGCGGCATCTTGGTTGCCTTTCAGCAATACAGCAACATTCAGTCTAAGTGGAGGGGATGGGGCGAAGAACATCTATATGCAGGTGAGAGATTCCAACAATGCGATATCTGCCAGTTCTTCTCAGATCATTCTATTGGATCAGACAGCACCAACAGGTGCACTGATTATTAATGATGGTGCTGCATGGACGAAATCAGAGATGGTCACTTTAAAAGGAACCTATACGGATGGAAGCGGCTCAGGAGTTGAGCAGGTGCGTCTCTCCAATGTTAATGGGACTTGGCAGACCAGCTGGTTCAGTATCGCTGATCTGAACGGGAGGTCATGGGTCCTTCCGGCTGGACAGGGAGTCAAAAACGTATATGTACAATATAAAGATAGAGTTGGTAATTCGAGCAACTCAACTATTAGTAGTACAATTACAGTAGATACAATAGCTCCTGTTATTACAAATGTAGTGAATAACATAGTATATAATAGCAAAGTTAATCCTCTATTTTATGAAGGCAGCGGATTGCTTAATGGGAGTCCCTATACCAGTGGTACAGACATCACCCAGGATGGAACGTATACACTGATCGTCACCGATCAAGCAGGCAATAGTGCGACGGTGGTTTTCAAGGTTGATACGATAGCACCTACCGTAACGGGAATAGCGAATGGTGTAATATACAACACAATCAAAACGATTACCTTTAACAAAGGAACCGCGACTTTAAACGGAGCTGCTTTTGTTAGTGGTGCACAGGTTTCACAAGATGGTGTGTATACCCTGATTGTAACGGATACAGCAGGCAATGTAACAACGATTAACTTTGAGATAGACACAACAGCACCTAAAATTAAAGGGGTAAGCGAGGGCGGGGTTTATAAGTCGGTAACTCCCAGTTTTAATGAAGGAACAGCGCAGCTGAATGGAACTGCTTATATGAGCGGTACAAGGATTGATCAGGATGGTGTGTATACGCTGGTTGTAACCGATACAGTAGGTAATGTAACAACGGTTAACTTTGAGATCGAAAATGTGGCGCCAATTGTTACGGGAGTAATGGAGGGCGGAATTTATATATCGGTAGTTCCTAGTTTTAATGAAGGGACAGCGCAATTGAATGGAACTGCTTATACAAGCGGTACAAAGATTGATCAGGATGGTGTGTATACGCTGGTTGTAACCGATGCAGCAGGCAACGTCACGATGGTGAAATTCATCATTGACAGAACCGCTCCAACCGTCACCGGCGTTGTTTACGGGGTGAGCTACAACACCGACAGAACGATCACTTTTAACGAAGGTACGGCAACGTTGAACGGAGATCCATTCGCAAGTGGCGAGACCGTTTCCGCTGAAGGCGACTATACACTCATTGTGACCGATGCGGTGGGCAACGTTACGACAGTCAGCTTTACGATCCACAAAACCGGCCCAACCGTTACTGGGGTTGTTTACGGATCGAGTTATAATACCGACAGAATGATCACGTTTAACACGGGAATCGCAACGTTGAACGGCGATTCCTTTGCTAGCGGATCTGAAGTCAGTGCCGAGGGCGACTACACACTCATCGTAACGGACGCGATGGGCAACGTCACAACCATTGCATTCACGATCGATAAAACAGTCCCGATCATTAGCGGTGTGACCGACGGCTCTATTTATAACACGAATCAATCGATTACGTTCAATGAAGGTACGGCGACCTTGAACGGAGATCCATTTGCAAGTGGTGCAACCATTTTCGCCGAAGGTGACTATACGCTTGTGGTGACGGATGAGGCGGGTAACGTTACGACGGCCAACTTCATCATTGACAGAACCGCTCCAACCGTCACCGGCGTTGTTTACGGGGTGAGCTACAACACCGACAGAACGATCACTTTTAACGAAGGTACGGCAACGTTGAACGGAGATCCATTCGCAAGTGGCGAGACCGTTTCCGCTGAAGGCAACTATACACTCATTGTGACCGATGCGGTGGGCAACGTTACGACAGTCAGCTTTACGATCCACAAAACCGGCCCAACCGTTAATGGGGTTGTTTACGGATCGAGTTATAATACCGACAGAATGATCACGTTTAACACGGGAATCGCAACATTGAACGGAGATCCCTTTGCTAGCGGATCTGAAGTCAGTGCCGAGGGCGACTACACACTCATCGTAACGGACGCGATGGGCAACGTTACAACCATTGCATTCACGATCGATAAAACGGTCCCGATCATTAGCGGTGTGACCGACGGCTCTATCTATAACACGAATCAATCGATTACGTTCAATGAAGGTACGGCGACCTTGAACGGAGATCCATTCGCAAGTGGCGCAACCATTTTCGCCGAAGGTGACTATACGCTTGTGGTGACGGATGAGGCGGGTAACGTTACGACGGCCAACTTCACCATTGACAGAACCGCTCCAACCGTCACCGGCGTTGTTTACGGGGTGAGCTACAACACCGACAGAACGATCACTTTTAACGAAGGTACGGCAACGTTGAACGGAGATCCATTCGCAAGTGGCGAGATCGTTTCCGCCGAAGGCGACTATACACTCATTGTGACCGATGCGGTGGGCAACGTTACGACAGTCAGCTTTACGATCCACAAAACCGGCCCAACCGTTACTGGGGTTGTTTACGGATCGAGTTATAATACCGACAGAATGATCACGTTTAACACGGGAATCGCAACATTGAACGGAGATCCCTTTGCTAGCGGATCTGAAGTCAGTGCCGAGGGCGACTACACACTCATCGTAACGGACGCGATGGGCAACGTTACAACCATTGCATTCACGATCGATAAAACGGTCCCGATCATTAGCGGTGTGACCGACGGCTCTATCTATAACACGAATCAATCGATTACGTTCAATGAAGGTACGGCGACCTTGAACGGAGATCCATTCGCAAGTGGCGCAACGGTTTTTGCCGAAGGTGACTATACGCTTGTGGTGACGGATGAGGCGGGTAACGTCACAATGATTTCTTTCACAATTGATCGAACAAACCCGATTATAACCGGTCTAACTGTAGGAATAAGCAACTACACCAGTCCGTTGACGATTGGATTTAATGAAGGTACCGCTACATTAAACGGTCAACCCTTCACAACCGGAACGAGAGTTATATCTTCTGGCAACTACACGCTAGTCGTCATCGATGAAGCAGGAAATCAGACGATTGCCACGTTTACGCTGAACATCTCGACTCCTGAATCCGGTTCAGGTTCAAGCTCAGACCCAAGTACAAGCTCAAGTACAAGCTCAAGTACAAGCCCAATTCCAAGCTTAGGGCTAGAGATCGAGATCAATGGAGTTAAACAGAAGGATTTAGCCAAAGAAACAACTGCTGTTATGAACGGAAAGAAAGTGACAACGGTAACCATCGACGAGAAGAAATTATCGCGTTACCTCGATTCCTTACCCGATAAGCCAGTCATTAACATACCGGTCCATAATGATTCAGATCGTGTTCTTCTGCTCTTAAACGGTCAGCTTATCACAACACTGAATGACCGAAACGCAGTTATTCTAATTCAAACGGAGCTTGGTTCCTATCTTCTAGCTGCCAACCGGATCGATTGGAGTCTTGTCACGAAGCGTTTCGGTTCGGAGGATGCACTGCGAAACATGGTGATTCAAGTCGAGATTACCAATGTACCAGAAAGCGATATCGTGCAACTTGCTAATAGTATAGGGAAGGCAAGACTCTTGTCGCCGCCGATTGATTTCAACATCACAGCAGCACATGGCGGTAAGACGATTGAGCTCAACAAGTTTCTTAGCTATGTCGAGCGGACGATTGTCATTCCCAATTCAGCAGATGATCACAATAAAAATATAACGGGGATTACGATGACGAAGGATGGAAACATCGTGCCGGTACCTACCCGAATGATGAGGGAGAACGGCAAGACCTTTGCTGTCATTTATAGCCTGACAAATAGCGTCTATGCCGTTATAGAGAATGACAAAACCTTTGCGGATATTCAGAATCATTGGGCGAAGTATGATATCGAACAAGTAGCGTCCAAGCTGATCGTCCAAGGTGTCACTGAATCGAGCTTTCAACCGAACAAGCAAATTACCCGAGCTGAGTTCACGGCGATGTTGGTCCGGGCTCTCGGATTACACACGGTTGATCAGCCTACTAGCTTTACTGACGTCAACAGCGGGCAATGGTATTACGAAACGGTCTCCATTGCGGAAGGCTACGGGTTAGTTACGGCAAGTAACAACAGCCAGTACACTCCCAACGAGAAGCTAAGCCGAGAAGAAGCAATGGTGTTGCTGGGGAAAGCCATGAAGCTTGCTGGGATGGATACAGCGATTTCCGATAGCGAAGCCGCTCAACAGCTTAGCACATTCAAAGACCATCATTTGCTCGACTTGTCTGCAAGAGCGGCAGCTGCACTTAACGTTAAATACGGAATTATCATAGGCAATCAAGGACAGCTTACGCCGAACAATGTCATTACACGTGCCGAAGCTACCGTCATTTTACAACGCTTGCTCGAAGCGGCCAAACTGAGTTCGTAACAGCAAGAACCTTCAACCACAAGCTAAGTGGTTGAAGGTTCTTTTTTGTGTATATTTAGAGGAACTCGTCATGCATTACCTCGTGATCACCCATTACAAACTCCTGCTCAGCCGTTATTTGCCCCTTCTAGATTTGATCGTACTTGCGAAGTTTGTAATTAACCGCTTCGAACGCTTCGTCTAGGTCTTGTTGTCGTTGCAACTCTTTTTTATGCTACTCAAGGATCGCCTTTCTTTATAGGAGAGTTTGTTTTCCTTGAATGGCTAAATCAGTGTAATAAAGATGCTTCCAAAGGCAAAGTTACGGATATGTCTACCGCAAGCTCTTATGCAGTGAATCTAATTAAAGATGAAGCAGAAGCTAGTAGTATCAATGGGAAGAAGAATGGCGTATTTGATCCGCTGGGCAATGCCACACGCGCATCGATACGCTGACCAAGGAATGATCTTAAACTATGCTACCTCGCCGAACATCCGAATCATCACACGGCGGCGAATTGTGGATTTGTACAGCCATGGCTCGGCTCCATATGTAGTACTATTGAAGACACCATGAAGGGTGTCTTTTTTCATATTTTCAGAATATGATCTGGACTATGCGTGGCGGTTCAAAAAAATGAGTATCTTGCTAGATCCAGTATCTTTCGTATGTGGAATTAAAGATTGCAGTGAAGAAGGTGTGAAGAAAAATTTAAGGTTCTATATAGGGATAAAAAAGGCAAACCTAGGATAGGAAGAGTTAATAGGGAGATATAAATGAAAACCAGTATACTTATGCTATAATTTAATAAAGTGACTCTGTGTTTTAGAAAAATTGGATAAAGGATGCATTGACCAACCATGTATGAGAATCAGACTTCTATGCACCACAAGCTGTTTATTATCGGCGCAGGTGCTGCCGGACTAATGGCCGCCGTTACTGCGCGTGATATGGGTATCGATACTGCCATTCTGGAGGGTAACGACCGGATTGGAAAGAAGATATTAATGACAGGTGATGGCCGCTGTAACATTACGAATGAATCCACTGCGACGGGTACGGATGAAGCAATTGCTTTATCGCACAAGTATCACAGTAATCAGGCCGGATTTCCACTTGCGGTATTGCAGCAATTTGGCATCCGTCAGACTATAGATTTTTTCTCCTTTCTCGGGCTTCCACTTACAAGATTGAAGGAGGGCTTGATGTATCCAATGTCGCTGCAGGCAGCAGCGGTGCTGGATATTTTCCAGCTTGCGCTGGAGGATCGGAATGTTCCGGTATACCTCAATAACAAAGTGTTGGATGTTACTGTTTCGAAGAATCATCCGCGCTTCAAGATAAAATGCCAAACGGAGACAGAGGAGGAGGTTGTTTATACTAGCGACTATCTACTTCTATCTGCGGGTGGCCTTGCCGGTCCAAATGCGGGAAAAGAACCTCCTGGGTATACACTTGCCGAACGTCTGGGGCACACCCTGATTGAGCCTTTGCCGGCCATTGTGCAATTGAAGCTGCAATATCCGAATATGAGGGCACTGTCCACTATCAAATCTCAGGGACAAGCCCATATCATTGTGAACGGTAAAGTCATCTGCAGTGAACAGGGTGAAATTGCCTTCACGGATTACGGTATTACCGGCCCGCCCATTCTTCAGCTAAGCAGGAAGGCTGCGTATCATCTTGCAAGAGGAGAACAGGTAACATTGTCGGTTGATCTGATGCCGGGCCGCACGGAGGAAGAGTTAGTTGAGTTTTTAGAAAGGCTCTGGGAGACCTTTGGACACCGGACGGTTGCGGATTCTCTCGTTGGCATCTTTAACAAGAAGCTTGTTACGGTCCTACTCAAGGAGACCGGCTTAGATCAGCAACCACAGCTGCTTTGCCAGGATCTATCGATGAAAACCAAGGGGAAATTTTATCGAATCTTGAAGCGTTGGGAATTTAAAGTGACGGATACCAATGGCTTTACGAATGCGCAAGTGACAGCCGGCGGCATTGATACGTCGGAACTCATCGAAGGAACGCTGGAATCCAAGCTGGTGCCTGGGCTGTATTTGGCTGGCGAAGTGATGGATGTCGACGGAGATTTCGGCGGCTATAACCTGCAATGGGCCTGGAGTTCCGGATATGTGGCCGCCATGGCGCTAGCTAAGTCAATTCAATAAATTTATCAGGAAAAGGGATGCATCAATTAACATGTATAAGGATCAGACTTCTAAGCACCACGAGCTGTTCATTATCGGTGGGGGTGCTGCAGGTCTAATGGCTGCAGTTACAGCGAGGGATCAAGGTATTGATACAGCAATTATTGAAAGCAATGACCGGCTTGGGAAGAAAATAATAACGACGGGTAACGGGCGTTGCAACATTACGAACCAATCCACCGCCACCGGTACGGATGAAGCGGCCGCTTTATCACGCAAGTATCACAGTAATCAGGAAGGATTCCCAATACATGTATTGCGGCAATTCGGTGTCCGCCAAACGATCGAATTTTTCTCCTCACTCGGGCTTCCTTTTGTAAGCTTGGAGAATGGCCGGATGTATCCGATGTCGCTGCAGGCGGCTTCGGTGCCGGGTGTATTTAAGCTGGCGCTGGAGGATCGGAATGTTCCCGTATATTATAAACATAAAGTGTTGGATGTTACCGTTTCGGCGGGACATCCGCGGTTCGCGATAACCTGCCAGACGGAGACAGAGGAACAGGTTGTGTATACCAGCGACTATCTTTTTCTATGTGCAGGCGGCCTTACCGCTCCCAAAACGGGAACGGACGGCTCCGGTTATACGCTTGTCCAACGTCTGGGGCACACCCTGATCAACCCGGTGCCAGGCATTGTACAATTGAAGCTGGATTATCCGTATTTGAAGGAACTATCGGGCATCAAATTTGAGGGAGAGGCCCATGTTATCGTAAACAATGAAGTCATCCGCACTGAGTCTGGTGAGATTCTTTTTACGGACTATGGTATCTCGGGCCCGCCCATACTTCAGCTCAGCAGAAAGGCTGCGTATAATCTCGGAATAGGAGAATCGGTGACATTGTCGGTTGATTTAATGCCGGAGCGGACGGAGGAAGAGTTAATTGATTTTCTGGAGATCCACTGGGGGATCTTCGGACACCGGACGGTTGCCGATTCTTTTGTGGGCATCGTCAGCAAGAAACTGATTCCAGTTCTGCTGAAGGAGGCTGGAATTGATCAACAGCCGCACTTGCTTTGTATGGATTTATCATGGAAAACCAAGAAAATATTTTATCGAATCTTAAAGCATTGGGAATTTAAAGTGACCGATACCAATAGCTTCACGAATGCACAAACAACAGCCGGTGGCATCGATACGACGGAGCTAACCGAAGGAACGTTAGAATCTAAGTTAGTCCCTGGGCTGTATTTGGCAGGTGAAGTGATGGATGTGGATGGAGATTGCGGCGGCTATAACCTGCAATGGGCTTGGAGCTCCGGCTACGCCGCTGCTATGGCGCTTGCTAATCGACGTGCCAGCACCACGTAAGGGGGCAGAGGGTTGCTGACTCTTAAACGATCATCTATTACTATGGCAGAGGTTTGCTGTAACAAGTCTGGTTTTAGTAATGTGAAAGCGATGAGGATTGTTTCTCATCGCTTTTTTTGTGATTTTTTAAAGTTTTGTGCTCATTTTATTCGTTGCTTAACTCTGATGTCTTTATTTTACCTCAACTTTATTGTCGTCTCTTTATTAATCCTTAAGTTTATCAATTAGAGTTAGTATTCGTCTATTTTTTGTATCTTCCTTTTTAGCAAGCTCAATATAATTAATCTGCTCTCGTTTAATGTAATCAGGCTGGTTTAGAAATGTATTCAGCATGTGGTACTCTTCAAGGTTTGTAGTAATGTAATCAGGCACAATCAGTTTACGATTTTCCTCACATTTCTTAAGTATTATATGTAATGTATCACCGAGCTCTTTTTGTACTGCTCTTCGAATAAATTCGTTATAAACAAAATAATGCCCATTCTTTGACGGCAATAAAGTATGGTCAAATTCGTGCCCGTCAACAGAGATTTGAATAGGTACTTTACCATTAGTATTGAATATCTCCCTTACTGAATAGGGGAAATAGACTACTTTCCATTTCATTTTACCTTCCAGCAGCCTTATCTCACTATCAAATTCATAAACCATACTAAATAACACTCCTCGTGGTAAAGAAGCTGATTTCGGTCACTAATTTTATCATAGCCACTTTGCTGTTTGTAGGTGATTCGAATTCAATATGCTGTTGCAATAACCTATATGATGTTGAACATGCCTTATCTGCATGAGGATAACATCAGTTTTAGTTATTTCTTCGTATAGTACACATGGTTCCAATAATCTGCCGTCAGTAAGTTCAGCAAAAAAATTACGAGCCACACTCAATATCTCCTCTACGTACTCCGTCATTTCTTCCTTAGTAGGGTAGTCAGAGCACTCCTTATCTAAGTCTTCTGTTATATCTTTACCGAAGTCAGGTATCGTGAATTCTTCATCCTTCTGCTGCCTAAACCAAAATTTCATGCTGGTTGTAGCGTGGAATATATGCTTCCAGTATTTATGCTTGGCATTCTTCCAAAAATGATCAGGACATACTTCGATAAGATTCTTCAACATTTCTACGGTTGGATCAAACTGTCTTCTTAAAACAGCCACCATCTTATCACTCATGTTCATCAACTCACTTCTCGAAATTTAGAATCTTAACTTTATTCTTGTCCTAAACAACCAAAACCTTCCATTTTGTGATGGTTCATTTGGAAAATTTGTGAAACATACTCAATCACAAACCCAACTGTTACGGGATTTTCCGTTCTTTGAACATCTTGATGATGAATAATTAGCTGAAATTGCTAAGGTATGTGGCGAGCGTACTTATATAAAAGGAGAGTCCATCTTTTTTGAGGGTGAAGAGGGAGAGGAGCACTATCTGGTTCTATCTGGAGTTGCTCACGTGTTGTTGCGTCTAACAGAACAGCACGGAGTGCCCTCTGATAAAGGTGTTCTAATCGATTTGAAATTAACGCATCAACACCTGGCGGATATGACAGGAACGGCGCGTGAGACCGTGACAAAATCATTGCTTGGATTACAGGATGAGCAGTTGATACGTATTGATCAGAGGAAAATACATTATGATACGGCTCCATAGGTAGTAAAAGAAAAGACACCTTGAAGGGTGTCTTTTTACGTTATTGCAGCTTGAAAAGAAGATGCCAACATTATCCCCGACTTTAATGAAAGTTCCCGGTTTCATTTTCCGTGAATTTTCCGTCGCTGTCATGCTGAGATTGCTTGCGGCGATCATTACGGGCTTGTTGTTGCTGTTGGGCTTCCAGGCTGTTTACGGGCGTGGCTTCCAAATCTTTTACGGTGTTGATCAGATTCTTGTCTGGTTTATTTGCGCTCAATTGAAAATTCCTCCTTGATTACCTAATGGTTGTGAATTTTATTATGTGCTGGCTACTGTGTGGCTATTCGTGTTGTATGATCACAATCCATTCGCTGTCCTATAATCATTAGCTCAGAACACGGTTAGATAGGGGAGATATGAGTAAATGATTGTTTCGGAACCTTTTTTAGTTTTGATATGTTGAACGTGTTCTGGTTCCAGAATTTGTATTATTTTCGAAGGGGGACAGGGGCTAGATGCAGGATCTCTTTCTAAATATTTAGGAGGTGAAAAGAGAAACTTCATTTTTTGCAAGCGGTTACAATGATATCTGCAACAAATTAAAATCGGGAGGAAATAAAATGAAAAAAAGAGTTGCAAAGGTAACCAGTATTGTTGTGTTGTTTTCTCTTGCTCTTTCTTTAATAGTAGGTGGATGGACAAATACGGTGGTGCATGCTGCTGGTCTTGCGGTAACAGGCAGTGGAGGCTGGAATGAAACGGCATATGTGGAATGGTCACCTGTAAGCAATGCGACAGGGTATAACGTTTATGTTAAATTGGCAAGTGCAGCGGATTCTGGGTATCAACAAATTAATAATGAGTTAATCCGCAAATATCCTTCCTACTGGAGAGCGGATGCTGTAGGGCTTGCAGCCGGAAATTATGTGATGAAAGTTGAAGCTACGTTGTCAGGGGGTGGGACGGTAAGTGCGGTTTCAAATCCGCTATCCGTAACGTCATATGACCGTTCTGGGTTTGCTTTTTCGACTAGCTCGCAATATGGTACGGGATCAGGGGCTTATAATGAGAATGGAACCCTCAAGAATGGTGCTCAAGTGCTGTATATAACATCTCAGACTGCGCAAACCGTAACCCTTGGTGTGAAAATCAACAGCTCCGGCGCTGTACAAACAAGGGTTGGCCTGGGCGGTATTCTGGCACTGAGACAAAAAGGCTATGATACAACTCCACTTGCGATTCGAATTATCGGAAAAGTTACAGCTGCTGATCTGAGTGGACAGCTTAACAGCAGTGGGTATCTTGAAGTCAAAGGTAAAAACAATTATTCGGAAATGAATATTACTATTGAAGGTATCGGAAATGATGCTTACGCATACGGTTGGGGAATGCTTCTAAGATATGTAGGTAATGTGGAAGTAAGAAACCTGGGTGTAATGTTATTCCCCGACGATGGCATTTCAATGGATTCTGGCAATATGAATGTCTGGGTGCATAATAATGATATTTTTTATGGAGCTGCTGGAGGCGATGCAGACCAAGCCAAGGGCGACGGTTCCACAGACCTTAAAAATGGATCCAACTATATTACAATCTCTTACAACCATTACTGGGATTCCGGAAAATCTTCGCTAGTTGGTTTGAGTGAGCCGGCTGAATTTTTTGTTACCTTCCACCACAACTGGTTTGACCATTCGGACTCCCGTCATCCGCGGATTAGAGTGGCATCCGTCCATATCTATAACAACTTTTTCGATGGTATCTCCAAATACGGTGTGGGTGTTACTACAGGTGCTTCAGCTTTTGTAGAATCTAATTATTTTAGACATGCTAAGTTTCCAATGATGATCTCCTTACAAGGTACAGATGCTTTAGGGGAGGGCACATTCTCAGGCGAAAATGGAGGTGTGATTAAAGCCTATAACAATCTTATTGTAGAGGCTTCAAGTCTCATCTATGCGAATTCAAACACAGGGACAGCTCCTGCTAATGTTACCTCATTTGATGCTTACTTAGCTTCGTCAAGAAATGAAACCGTCCCAAGCTCATACAAAGCATTAAAAGGCGGAACAGCCTATAACAACTTCGACACGAGCGTAAATACAGGAGTGAACGTATCTAATATTGATAACGTAAGCAATGTTGAACAGATTGTTATGGCAAAAGCCGGACGTCTGAATGGCGGAGACTTCACATGGGAATTTAATGATTCAGTGGATGACGTTTCGTATGCGTTGAATACAGCGCTGATGTCTGCAATCAGAAGCTACACAACGGGACTTGTCTCTGTAGGGGGGAATTCAAACCCAACGAACCCGACTCCGACTCCATCAGTAACACCTACGCCAACAGTAACTCCTGTGCCAACAGCGACCCCAGCTCCAACAGCGACTCCAGCACCGACGACAACGCCAGTGCCGACAGCGGGAGCAACCGTTCACAACTTTACTACGGATGGAACAACAAGCAGCTTCTTCAATATTCAAGGCAATCTCTCAACAAGTAAGGGAACTGTGGCCTATCAGGGTTTAACCCTAACCCAATGTCTAAAAATCGAGAGTGTTACCAGCATTCAATTCACTGCTGCTAAAGCTTCAACGCTAACCCTAGTGTTCAACACAGAGGGAACGAAAATCAAAGTGGATGGAACAAGTTATCCTATAACCAATGGCATTGCCACTGTCTCTCTAGCCGCAGGTGCACATACCATTACAAAAGATAGTACGGCGAATCTATACTATATGAAGCTGGAATAGGGGAATGGCTGCCTCTACTTTAATATGGAGTATCAGAAAAGCAGAAAAGCGACCTGTAGGGGGCGCTTTTCTTTGCTTTTTCTTATGATCTTATTACTTGAGTTATTGTCGATTCAAAAACTATTAATTTTGTGTTGATTTGATTAATCTTTATCATCAACCAAATCAATAATCTCACGAATATCCTCAATATTTAAAGCTTCTGCAATTTTGCCTATATGACTAAAGTTAATATTCTCCCTTTTTCCATTAGCTAACTCACTTAATGCGGCATGTCGGACATCGGATATTCTGGACAATTCTCGTAGGGAAATCTTACGTTTTTTGGTCAATTCTGAAATTTTCACTATAACTCTCTTTCCCACTTCTAATCCCCTCACTAACTCTGAGTTTTCATCTTGACTATATGCATAAGACGGATTTTCTTTTCATGAGAATAAACCTCTCAGTTTTTAAGAAAGCTGCTGTAAGTAAAGTAAAAGACATCTTAACCGTGTCTTTTACTTTACTATATAAGCACGTTTCAGCACTTCAGGATAGTTGACCAGCTTATACTAATTCTCGGTTATTCCCCATACCGGTCAATCGCCATAGCTGCGGATTTCAGCATGCGCCGCTTAAGATGCTCACCCTCGACGATTTTTACGCGGAGGCCAAGAAAACGGATTTTGGACAATAGGAATTCGCTATCGTCTCTCATGTAGATGACTTTGATTCGATAGATACCCGAATTTTCATCAAAGGACACGGATTTATCAAAACAGGAAAAGGCGTACAGAATTCGTGATAGCTCAGCATTAAAGGTGGGGATGACTTGAATACATGCACATTCCTTCTGATCCTCTAATAATCGTATTATCCTTGCTTTTAAATCATTAATCCGTTTGGCAGGGAAGGGAGCTACTTCAACAGAAATAATGTTTTTTAGTTTAGTGGACATAAGAGAACGTTGCCGGGTGCTGTACCATTGCAGATACCACTCCCGCTTATACATGTTGTATTCCAGCTTATGAGGGAACCCGGTTTGGTCAGTTCGTTGGCCTCCATGCTTAATATGGAAAGTAATAAGGATCGCTTGATTCTGCATGATTATACGGCGGAGTGTACGAAGCATTGGATGATAGACCTGCCGCTCTTTGCTTTTAGCTTTCTCCATAATAATTCCCTGCACTTCTGTGGACGCTTCTGCCTCCAATATGGCGTTCAATTTACTTAAGGTATCCAGTGTAAAAGCTGCTTCTGAGGCCGGGTGCATTAACATGGTTTTCAGCCAGGAACGTTCCTGGGAGGTCAGCGCTAATGAACCCACTTCGTCGAGGCGTGAAATGATTTGGAAGTTAAATATTTTCTCAAATGGATTCATAATAGCTGTGAATCTCCTTCCACTCCGCGATAAACTGCTTACGCAGCCAAGGGGGTTCTAATACCTCGCAGCTCGAACCAAAGCTTCGTAACCACGGCTTAATTTCATAAATACCATTCACTGTGATCTCATAAAGGAATGTAGAATCGGACTCTTCCGTAATTTCTCCCCACTGTCCCTGCGCTTCAACCCGCTCCCGAATAAAATTAACACCCGAGCGATTGGGGTTATAAAATCTTGCCACCACTTTAATCGCACGGGTGGTATCTATAACCCAGCTGTTTGTCATCTGTTCTTCTAGATTGCTGAGTTTCAGAGCAAACTCTGCTTCTTCCACAGTGTCGCCCTCCTCAATTTGAGTAAGGCCCTCCATTCGGAATTTCATGATGCCCATACGTGAATTATGTCCGATTAAATACCAGCGCCCATATTGATGGTCATAGATGACGCGGAGCGGAAGAACAGTTTCTGTGACGCCCCTTGTTTCCCGCTCAAAGAGAGGATTGGTATTCTGAGAGGCGTAGTTTTTGCCCTTTTTAGGGGATAGATATAGAAACTTAATTTTTTTTCGTTGCTGAATCGCTGCAAATATCGTATATAGGTGTGCCTCATCAAGAATACGTGAATGATAATTATATTTGTATCTATGAGTTTCCGTAGCTTCGAGGTTATAACCCCGCTTCCGCAGAACCTTTTTTAAGGTGTCGCGCAGCAGGTAACCTTGCACAGACGGAGTTTGCGTGTTGGCGATGACATCAACATAGTCGTAAAGATCCAAGAGCTGATCGCCGGATAATTGATCAATCAGATCGTTAGCAGCCTTGTATCGATAAGGGCGGCCTTCGTTTACACGAAGAATAACGCCAACTTCCTCAAGGTATTTCAGATCTCCACGGATGGTCTTCTCATCGGGCATTGGATAATGGGTTGGCATTTGCCCACTGCAGACATCCTGTAGATCTTTAGCTGTTAGCTCCTGAGTCTGAAGCGCAGTTAATAATAGAGTAAGCCGGATGCTCTCCGTTTCCTTAAGCGACTTCGCCCGGAACAAGAACAGGAGCAGCGGGTCGGCAGATTCATAGTAGTTATAGCGGAGCCACTCAGAGAGTTCTGTTCCTTGTTCTGTAGGCAGGTCCTGTTGTAAGACGGTTACCATGCCCTTCAGGTTGCGCAGCGTTTTGTCATAGGTATGTACAGAAATGCCGAGACGATCGGCGAATTGTTGTCTGCTGTAAGCTCCCCCCGCTAAAGAGAGCATGCGAAGAAATTGAATCTCCTTGTCAAAACTTTCCCGGGCCATTTGTATCCCTCCAGCCTGTAGCGAATCCATTAAAAATAGTAGTACTCATTATATTAAGCACCAGAGTTGAATAAAATGGAAGTGTTTTTGGCCGCCGCCATACTTCCGCCCTGTTCGTTACAGGGAAGATGAGCGAAGATAGATCCATGAAGCCGAAGCAATTCTGATGAGGCGTTCGAATAGTAACAAGGGTAGAGAATAGGGAAGTAACCGATCTGGAGGGATGAAGATGGATCCTATAAACAAGCTTATCCGTGAGCAGCTGGAACAGATTGAACAGGAGGAGCAAGTTACAATATTGTATGCCTGCGAATCAGGTAGCCGGGCGTGGGGATTCCCATCGCAGGACAGTGATTATGATGTGAGATTTATTTATCTGCATAAACCGGAATGGTATCTATCTATTTTTGATAAGCGGGATGTGATCGAGCGTCCTATTAACAATATGCTTGATATCAATGGCTGGGATTTGCGGAAAGCACTGAATTTATTTCGGAAGTCTAATCCACCGCTGCTGGAGTGGCTGCAATCACCCATTCAATATGCAGAAAAGTACAGTACAGCAGAGAAGCTTAGAAGCATTTCCCCGTACACATTTTCACCGAAGTCTTGTATGTACCATTACTTAAACATGGCAAGAGGGAACTACCGTGATTATTTGCAAGGCGAACAGGTCAAGATCAAAAAGTACTTTTATGTACTTCGTCCCGTTCTAGCCTGTGAATGGACTCACCGATATGGAGAGATGCCGCCGATGGAGTTCGATGTACTGGTAGAGCGGCTTATTCCGCAGGATGAAGAGCTGTGGCAGGTGATTCAGCAATTGCTGGCACGAAAAAAATCCGGTGAGGAACTAGACTACGAGCCGCAGCTAACCGCGATTAACGATTATTTAGAAGAACAGTTCCAAGTGTTGGATAAGGTGGCGGCGTCCTTGAATGCTAAGGAGAACAACAGAGATCATCAGCTGGATGCTCTATTTCGAGAAGCTTTACAGGAAGTATGGGGACGGGCCCTATAGAAAGATTGATAGGAGGAAGATGGTAGTGGCTATTGTACAACTGAAATCTACGAATCCAAAATTCACTTTTTTAATTAAAAAAAATCCAGTGACAGGTATGCAGCTTCGTCCGGTTCGTCAGGGAGTGGCGTATGGATGGTATTCTGATGAGGCAACTTATAACGTATATTTTAAGGACGCAGATAACGATATATCCTACAAGCAGAATGGAAGCGAGAGCTTTGAGTATCTAAATGTCTCCCGGTTTAATACACCTCTATTTCCGCTTAATGCGGTCAATGAGTTTTTCTCTACACCCTTCAAAGCCCAGGATGAACGGGATGAAGAAGGATATGAGCATTCTTTTTTCATCAATATGGTTCAGGTTGAGCGGATACACTATATTGAATTTTTCCAAAAGCATTTAAAGGGATATACCTTCTCCTTGCAGCATCAGGCACATAAGAGCTATTCCCTGACGATTACCACACATAAAAGCTTGTATCACCTCTTACATGTTGTTGGTGTGCTGTCCTTGTTCTTATCCATATTTGGGGATGAGTACATAGATATTTCGGATGCTATTTTGGATAAATATATCCGCAGCCTTAACGTCATTGAGGCACCTTTTTATATAAGAAGTCTATTTGCAAGGAATTTCCTTACCTCTAAGGAACGGTTCAAGCGATATAAAGCCTCCATCGAACAAACAGACCAGTATTCTATTGGGCTGGAGTATGGCGGTACTGCGATGCAGCGGCGTACTTTTATTTCGAGTGTGCTTCCATTCAATAAGCCGATTCTGGACATTGGCTGCGGAGAGGGTTTCTATGCAATTCCGTTTGCCGGAAAAATAGAGAGCACCTATTATGCGGTAGATATAGCCGAGGCGTTGCTGGAGGTTGTGAATCGGAAAGCGAAAGCTAAGGACATTGATAACATTGCAACCTTTGGCTCACTGGACCATTTTCTGGAGTCGTACAATGGGGAGCAGGTTGATGTGATTCTAACAGAAGTTGTAGAGCACATGAGTGAGGGTGAAGCGGCAGAGCTTATTCAGCAAATAATCGGTAATGTGAATTTTCAACAGCTTATTGTGACGACACCAAATGCTGATTTCAATCGTTACTATGAGCTGGAAGGATTCCGGCATGAAGATCACAAGTGGGAAATGGGACAGGAAGCGTTCGTGCAGTGGGTTTTGGATACGGTTCAAGGTTTAGCAGTCGAGGTTGAATATTTGATGGTTGGTGACCGGGTTGGCGAGATCCGTACGACGCAATGCGCTATTGTGCGAAGAAAGGAGGAGTAGACAGTGGAAATTCAAACGCGTGTACATACCATATTTCTGCTTGTAGGAGCAACGGAATGCGGGAAATCAACTTTTGCTAAAGAAGTTCTGATCCCGCAGTTAAAACTAGAGGATGCCTCCAAAGGTTTACGTACGAATGTGCAGTATTTATCCTCGGATAGTATCCGCCAGGAGATATTGGGCTACGACTATGATAAGTATGATCAGGTTATGCTGGAGGCGAGTTCGCATACCTTTCAATTATTGTTTGAGAGATTGAAGTTAGTCACTTCTTTTCCGATTAATGCGGAGTTTGTGGTGATGGATACCATTGGGCTATCCGAAGATTACCGTAGTAAAGTCCGTGAGATCGCCGGGCAAAATAATTATAATCTGGAGGTTATTCTGTTTGATTACCGCAAACGGGAGGATTACTACGTCTCGGAGCGCTCGAAGAAGCTGATCTCCAATCATTTAAACCGGCTGAGAAAAGAAGTCCTGCCTGTTCTGTCACGGGAAGGTTACAACAAGATTCATAAAGTGCGTGCTAAAGATTTTATTCTCGAGGGTGAAGGGATACCTAACCCGGACTACCGGGTGATTATACAGGATTGGGATACTTACGCATCTACGGTACTTCTACAAGCACAAGAGTATATTGTGGTTGGGGATGTTCATGAGTGCGTCGAAGAGCTTCAGGGACTATTACGTAATTACGGCTACAGGGTGCACGAAGGTAAGTTAAGTGCAACAGATAAGCTCAGTAACACACGAGTCATTCTTGCTGGTGACTGGATTGATAAGGGCAAAAAGACACGGGAGACGATTGAGTTCTTATTTGATAACCGCGAGCATTTCCTATTTGTTATGGGCAATCACGAGAACTTTGTATACAAGTACGTAAAGGGTGAGATTCAAGGAACCGATCCGGAACTGCTAAGAACGTACTTTGATTCCACCCAAGTGCTTAAGGAGGATACCGCGCTTTTTAGTAAATTTTCGGCTTTAGTGGAGCAATCTCAGCCCTTTTACCGCTATATAGGTATGCAAGGTCCTTCTTTTTATGTTACTCATGCTCCTTGCCGTAATAAGTACATTGGTAAGCTGGATACGAATTCACTACGCCATCAGCGTAACTTTCGGCTGGATCGTGAGGTTTCCTTTGAGGAACAGCTTGATTTCCTAAAGCAAGAGGCTGTGAGTAATCACCCCTTTCATCTCTTCGGACATATTGCAGCCAAGCAGACTTTTCGGATCAAAAACAAACTCCACCTCGACACAGGGAGTGCGCAGGGTAATGAACTAACTTCTGTTCGCATGTCGTTTAAACCTTTCTATAAAAGTCAAAAATCGCATGTGACTACGGTGCACGAAGAGCTACCTATCCTGTTCCGGGAACAGCAAACCGTATCCTTGTTAGAGCTTGATTACGAGTCTGTGCGCAGACTGCAGTATTCCTCGCAGAACCGGGTCAACTTCATCTCCGGGACGATGTCACCTGCGGATAAGGATATGGCTGCCGGTGAGCTTGAGTCTCTGCGAAAAGGGTTGGATTATTTTGCCGAGCGTCGTATATCTGAAGTCGTCCTGCAGCCTAAATATATGGGATCACGCTGTAGTGTGTACCTTTACCGGGATATAGAGCAGTGTTACGCAATTAGCCGGAACGGCTACAAGGTTAAGGCGGTCGATCTGACGCCTATCTACGAACAACTGCTGCATAGATTCGGAACCTATATGGCTGAGCAGGGGATCCGTGTGCTTTTACTGGATGGCGAGCTGCTGCCTTGGAAAGCGCTGGGGGATGGGTTAATTGAGCGTCAGTTCCGGCCGATTAGCAAGGCGCTGGAGACAGAGCTGGATTTCTTAAGACAATATGGATTTGAGGAGTCACTGGGTAAACTGATACAGGATTTTGAAGCAAGCGGGTTTGAACAAGACCAGCACCATATGTCGAAAGAGGCGCTTAACAACAACTATGGGCCTCATGTTTACCAGACTTTTAAGCATGTCCGTGACATAAGAGAATCGTATGTAGATCTTGACCAGCGTGAGGAAGCTTACAGAGTATACAAGCAGCAACTGGAGTTGTATGCGGGTGATGCAGAATTAGCGTACAAACCTTTTGCAATCCTGAAGGAAGTACTGGAGAATGGTGCTGAACGGGTACCTGACGGTAAAACCTCCGAATTATACAGGTTCTTAAATGATGATGAATCTCTGGTTTTGGACTTGAAAGAGCCTGATGCCTACATCAGAGCAGAGGAGTATTTCGCAAAGATAACGGTAGAGAAACATATGGAGGGAATTGTAATCAAACCGGAGCAAGAACAGCAGGGGGTAGTCCCATACATGAAGGTCCGCAATCCGGGCTACCTGTCGATCATCTACGGGTACGACTACAAGTTTCCACATAAGTATGCCAAGCTGATGAAACAGAAGAATATCGCTCCTAAGCTTCGGACGTCCTTAATCGAACACCGGCTGGGCAGACAAATGCTAGAAGTGAAGCTGGATGAGATCTCGTCTGACAACGAGGACTACAAGCAAATTGCAGCAAACCTGTTATTCGAGGTAACGAAAGAGAAAGAGATCGACCCGAGGTTGTAGAGGATTGTTACAGGCGAAGAAACTTGGTTTGCCAATTATGAGAATGAGTTCAGGCTGTCGGGAAGGTCCCGGCAGTCTTTTTTTCGTCAATTGTATCCAGCTCAATCGCGGTCATAGAGCCGGAAGGCAAGTGTACAAGCCTCGTTCTAATTGTAAAAACAGGAGGACGCACCTTATCGGTCCGTCCTCCTATCTATTCCTCATAAATACGCCTTAACCCATAATAACGAGCACGTTGTTTTCTGGCGCCATTTTGGCCACCGGGATCAGGTTGCCTTGAATTTCTTCACCGTTAATAACGATATGGGTAACCCCTTTTTGTACACCCTTCTTGTTCTTCACCTGGATGTTCAGCTTCTTCCCACGGAATTCCCGGACCATGGAAAAGTCTGTCCAGTCGGAAGGAACACACGGGTTGAGGCGAAGGCCATCAAATTGCGGTTGAACCCCCATAATGCCTTCCACCAAGGAGACCATCACGGTTGAAGCGGTGCCGGTCAGCCAGTGGACATGCGCCCGGCCTTGATATGGGCTGTCCTTGGACTCGACAAACTGGCCATGTACATAAGGCTCGAGTTTACGGATTTCAGCCTTATCGTTCATGCTGGCCGGACTGCAATTCAGGAAGTATTCGAACGCGCGCCCACCGTTGCCGATCATGGTTTCCGCCAGAATGAGCCATCCCTGCGGCTGGCTGAAGATGCCGCCGTTTTCCTTAGTTGAGGCGTTGAAAAGAGCCATCAACGCTACTGGCAAACCGTATTCACGGAACGGAGGGTAGAATAACATAGTGCCGTAATCGGTCCGCAGATTCTCATACACTTTGTCCATGGCGAGCTTCGCCTGATCCGGGCGGGCTGCGCCGCTTAATACGGCCCAGCTTTGTGGATTGAGCCAGATCTTGGCTTCATCATTCTCCCAGGAGCCGATGGTATAGTTGTCTTCGGTAAATCCGCGGACGAATTGATCGTTCTCCCAAGCGTGTTTTTGAATGTTATCGTCCAGCTCATCAAGCAGGCCCTGGGCCCATTGAATATCTTCAGGCTTGTTCTTATTTTGTGCAATTTCCATGAACACCTTGAATGCCATATACAGCTGGAATGCGACGAACAACGACTCACCCTTGGCTCCAAGCCGTAGGCAATCGTTCCAGTCGGCATGAAGCCCAACCGGCATGCCGTGTGCGCCCATACGATCCAGACTGAACTGAAGTGCCTGGCGCAAATGCTCGTACACTGTGCCCTCGCCTTTATCCGAATAAGGGATTATTTCATCTGTGAAATCCCAGTTGCCACTTTCATTCAAGTATTTAATGACGGTTGGGAACAGCCATAAAGCGTCATCGGCCCGATAATGGGGGTGACCGGTTTCCCGCACGTATTCTGGATCATCCGGTGTGCCCTCATGTCCAGGGTTGTGGTCAAATTTCACCAACGGAAGTCCACCGCCGTTGGAAACCTGGGCGGATATCATCAGTCTTAGACGTTCAAGGGCCATCTCATGATCCAGATGAATGATGCCTTGAATATCCTGCACGGTATCCCGATATCCGAGTCCATTACGAAGACCGGAGTATTGGAAGGAGGCTGCACGTGACCAGATGAAAGTGATAAAGCATTGATATGCATTCCAAGTGTTGATCATGTTGTTCAGGTTATCGCTTGGTGTCTGGACCTGGAAGCGGTTAAGCTTGCTGTGCCAGAATGCTTTTAACTCTTCGAGTTCTTTATTTACCACGGACAAGTCCTTATAATGGCTGAGAATCTCGGAAGCGCCTTTCTCATCATACTGTCCCAGTAGAAATACGATTTCTTTCTCTTCTCCCGGCTGCAAATCTACGTTAATCTGCAGGGCCCCGCAGGAGTTAGTATTGTAGTTTAATGAATTGGAGCATTGGCCGTTCTCAACAGAGGCCGGATTGCCATAACTGCGGTAATCGCCTAGGAACGTATCCCGGTCACCGTCATAAGCGGTAACTTCTGCACCTGCAGCGCCGAAGAATCTCCAGGTTTGTTCTTCGGGGGTGTTTTCATTGATGACTTGAAGGATCATATTATTTTTATAGTAGGTCCGTGAAATAAACAGAGTGTACTGAAGGTTGACGGTATCCTGCTCATAGTTGTTATTGTTGGTTAATTCAACAAATCCGAAGAGAGCCAGCTTGCGTGCTTTGGAGTCATCATTGCGCACCTTCATGCGCCACACCTCGTAGGTTTTGTTCAGTGGTACATAATATAATGATTCTGTATGGATGTTATCGTAGTCCGAGACGATGTTCGTGTATCCGGTTCCATGATGGCATACCGACTTATATTGCTCCAGATCTTTACCCACTGGCTGCCAAGAGCCGGACCAATAATCCCCGTTCTCCAAATCTCTCACGTAAATATAGCGTCCGGGCTCGTCCTTAGAGTTGAAGTGGTAGCGGATATGCCGCCCATTTGCGCCAGACTTTACAAAGCTATAGCCGCCTGCGTTACCTGAGATGATCGCACCGTATTCCGGCGAGCCGAGGTAATTCGCCCAAGGGGCAGGCGTATTCGGCTTGGTAATGAGGTATTCCTTGTTTTTTCCATCAAAATAACCATATTGCATGACCATTCCTCCTATTAAGTGGTTAATGGGCCGATCTATAAACGCGCGTTCACAAAGAGGTGAAATATCCATGTGTAATTTTATTATAAGATACTTTTAGTAAATCGATAACCCTATATTTTAGCGAAAAAACGAACAAAAATGCTAACTTTTTTAGTAGGGTGTAAAGCGAAAGACACCTTAAAAGGTGTCTTTTTTTATTTTAGCGGCAATGTCTACTCCACTAGAACACCATTAACAAACGTCATAGTTTTATCTTTGAATTCAAGAATAAACTTGTTTGGAAAATCTAGATCAGTATGAATCTCCGTCCCCAACATAACTTTTTTGCCTACATCATCAAAGGGATTATGAAGTAAACCTCTAGGCGTATACCTAGTTTCAGAACCGATTACATTATTATTCTCATCGCGGATAAATTTGGTTTTTCCTGAGAACACGAGGTCCTTGCCATTTTCCAAAGTTAGATGAACTTCCAAACGATCCTTTGTCTTCTGATAATCTATAACTACATCTTTAGAGGATACAGGGAAACCGATAACAAAAAGTCCAATAAGGGCTGTAGCCAGTATGAGTACCGATAAGACGGAAAAAATGAGAGTTTTTATATTCTTTTTTTTCACTTTTTTAAAATAATTGAGTTTGTTAACTTCCTCTTTATCAATAATAGGCACACTTAGATTTGCTGTGGCGGTCATTTCATTATAGGATTGAAGGCAGCTTTCACAGGATTGCAGGTGTTTTTCGATTTCTTCGTTACTATGTACAGAGGTTAGCTTTTCAATATAGGAAGGTAATAAATCCTGAATGATCTCGCATTTCATGAAGATCTTCCTTTCATTAATTTTTGTTTTCCACGGTAAAAGGTAACTCTTGCCCAGGTCTCATCTCTGCCAAGAATTTCGCCAATTTCCCGAAAACTGAATTCTCCGGTCAAACGCAGATATAATACTTCTTTGGTATTTGGATCAAGTAAATGAAGTTGTTTAAATAAATCCATTTTGTCCTGAGCAAAAATGAACTGGGATTCTGTTGAATTTGCGTTAGCCAAAGGAGCGTCTTCTAATTCCTCAGACTTCCGCTTGCGCTGCTTGTCCAGCTCCTGATACCACACATGTTTAGCAATTTGACAAAGCCAAACGTATACTTTGCAGGTCCCATCGTATTTATCTATCGATTTTATAGCTCTATAAAAAGTTTCTTGGGTGATTTCTTCTGCCAGCAAGTGATTATGACAAAAGCTAAATACGAATTTATATACTTGGGTTGAATATTCCCTGTATAATTGCTCGTTGTCCTCCATCCATTCACCTCCTCAAGTTATATATCCGTAAAAAGCTATAAACGTTACAAGTTTTTTTAAAAAAATTTGATTTATACAATTATCGCCTTTCAACCCCGGTATGTGAGGGAATTAAGGAGGTTCAGCGTTAAGGCTGGTTTCACAGTTGGTTTACCCTTTATAATTACATGAGATCTTATTGTACAAGTTACAAGGGGGTTCATATATGATAACAAAGGTAAACCGGCAGTTAAATGAGGGTCCTAAAATTCAAAAAGAACAAGAGCTTGTTACCAAAATGATTCGTATATATTGTAAGAAAAAACACCATCATAAAGGCTTTTGTAAGGAATGTCAGGAATTAAATGAGTATGCGCTGAAGAGGTTAGCCTATTGTAAGTTTGGTGAAGAGAAAACAGCTTGTGCCAAATGTCCTGTTCATTGTTACAAACCGGATTATCGCCAAAGAATTAAAGGGGTTATGCGTTTTTCTGGTCCGTGGATGCTGCTCTATCATCCCATTGAGTCGATTAGGCATATTCCGCTACCCAATAAATTGAGAAAATAAGTGAAAACCGGACATCATTTGATGCCCGGTTTAATGTATTTTTAGATATCATTCTCCCAGCTTTTCAGCCTTCACCAAAATCTCTCGCAAAACACGGGCAACCCGGCTTTTTCTCCTCTTTACTTTTACACTTATCCGTCTTAACGACTCTTGGTATACGGCGGTATCATTGGGTTCATAGAGCTGTTTGGCGGCAATCCGTAACGTCCTTCTCATTAATATTGCTGATGAACGTGTTGACTTCGTTCGGTATCCTCTGCGCAAGACCCGTATAGTATGTTTGTATTTCTCCAGGTCTTCGTTTGGAGGAACAAGGGCGAACAGATTTAGGGAAGAGTCATTGAACCCGTAGCTTTTGAACATGATTTTTAGATTCTCAATATTTATGAGATTTCCTCTGAAGTGGGTTGGATGTTCTTGGTGAACGCCGACAACTTCTTTGATGCTGTGAAAAGGGATTTTTAATCGATGCAGTCGATACCCAAGATCCCAATCTTCGAGTCCATAGAGGATAAACTGTTCATTAAAACCTCCAGCCCGAGTTAATTGGCTGCGTCTTATGGACACACAACGTGTGACGAGTAACATCCAAGGGGCTACATCTGTGCTGGCAAATTGCTTTTTAGTATTTGGAGGAACTCTTGAGGCAAAGGTGACTTTTGATAACGTCTCCGTCTGCTGAAGGATATCATTGGGTGTGATTATTGGGATGATTTCAGTCGCTGATTCGAAGTCAGGATTCCATAAGTTAGAAGGCGAAAGTGTATTGCGGCAATGTTCTTTTTCTTCAGGAGAAAAGTCTGGGTAGTAGTGGGTATAAGCGTCATCCCATGAGTGTGGAATACCTGAAATTATGGACTTAGGATATTTACGGTGATACTGGTTTACGATCCTAATGAATTCAGGGAATACCAGAAAATCAGCATCGCAGAAGATGACGTATTTCCCTTTTGCCTGACTCAGCCCCAAATTTCTTACGGCAGAACGGCCGCGTTGTTCCTGCTGAGCCACATAAAGAAGCGGATAAGAAGTTTGAAAGCTTTCGACCATTTCCTTAGTACCATCTGTAGAACCGTCATCTGCGACGATTACCTCGAACCGATCCTTCGGATAGGTCTGTGTCTCGAATGAAGTGAGTGTAAGTAGCAGCTGCTGAAGTCGGTTATAGGTTGGAATTATGATGCTGTAACGGATAGCCAGAATGATCACCCCCACCATTTAATAAAAGTCCTTGAATAGGATAAATAATAACAATATATTCAGGGACTTTAGCCTGGTCTAGTCAAACGCCTTTAAGGGTGGAAATAGGCAGGGGACAGGGTTTAGCACGAATCAAAGATTTTATCTTTTTGTGAACTTACCTAGCTCCGTCTCATCTCTATTGTAAAGAACCCGCTATATTAGCGGGTTCTTTACTGTCTGTGCGCTTAATTGTAGTAGACAGAATGCTCGGTATATGTGAAGTGCTATTAGTGAGATATAAGAACCCCATATTGTTTAAAAAAGTTGGTGATTTCAGAGATGTCCATCCGTTCATCAGGTAGATCTTCTGGATAATAAATGCCTGGGACCCATGGTTCTTCCTTTGATATCCGCAATAGCTTTTCTGCTTGGACAGCAGCTCCCAAAGCGGTAAGATGAGTCTGACCAAGCGGGTCAGAAATCGCTATTGTCCGTTCAACCCAGTGCCCATTATGATCCAGACCCTTTAGATGAATAAGGATATGATGTGCGCTGCCAGTACCAGGATTGTAGAGCAGTCTTCGTCTAAGCGAACGGAATCGGTCCCCGCTGATCATCTTCCATATTCCGCTGTTAACTAGTCCGACAAGGATGGAGGTGGAGGCTTTGCTGTCGAAGGAGATGCGAAAGCTGGCGGAGTCGATATGCTCAGCTGTTGGCAAGGTGACATGATCTGGGGTGTCAAGCCGATAGCATTTTGCTGTATATCCATCTGGAAATTGGACTTTGATAGGGTCAGTCATTGGAAATACAAGATGTTTTTCCCCCCGTTCTGTAATATGGAATGGAATGGTCATACGATCCATGTACGCCGCGGAGTCGGGTCCTGCTTTGTCACGTAGAGAGTACAACGCGTGAATATCAACGGCGACGTTTTGAAGTGTGGCCGAGTGCAGCATGGCGAACAGCGAAGCAGTTCCCGCCATCCATCCCGAAGAAAGCACGATAGGAGCATAGAGGTCTGCTTTTTCTAACTTTGTGATTGATTGTTGGAATATCTCTGTCCAGCGAGTAAGATCGATCAGTGGGATTTTTCTTCTAACTGCAGACATAAGTAGCCGATCCTGCAGATCGTTGACGGAATTGATGATTAGCGATACATTATCGCCTGCATAAAGCAGTGGATCATCCGCATTATTATCAACTACGACTGTTTGTACCCGTGTGGACTCAAAAGGTGCTGCTTTTTGCGGTGACCTTCCTCCCAATATAATCTCGAGATCGGGATGTCGATCGTGTAATATTTGAGCAATTTGTCTGCCGACGGCACCGTATCCTCCTACAATAAGTACCTTTTTCCTATGCATATCTGCAACCTCCGTTTAAATGTTTATATGTTTAAGTTATTTAACATATCGCTTAAAAAAATAGGAATGACAAGTGCTAGTCAGGTTAATGGCATTAGCACTGGCATTCCTCTTCAACGAAATGGACAAGTTGTTTCATAAGCGCTATCGCTTCGTCAAACTCAAGTCTGTAGAACATTTCCGTGCCCTTCTTCTGAACCTTAAGCAGCCCTGCTTGCCGTAATATTTTCAGATGATGAGAGACTGTAGGCCGGGACATGGGGATATGCTCTGCAATTTGGCTCACATTCATACTCTCTTTGTCGATCAGCAATGCAATGATTTGCTGACGAATAGGATCTCCCAAGCCTTGGAAATAGGGGCTTAAATTCTCGAAAATATGAATCGCCTTCTGATTACTATTAGATTCGTTCATAACTCCCTCCGTTATAATGTTTAATTGTTTAAACGTATCATAATATATTTCAGGGAATAATTCAATGCGTTGATAATCTCCGTTATTTTGGAGGAATCCTAGTTTATTAAATATAATCAAGGGACATATGGATATTTGTATTAAAATTGTGAGGTCATATGGTAAGGCGGTTTTATGGATGAACTCAAGTAAAAAGTAATCATGTCCTTAAACAAAAGACACCTCGATGGGTGTCTTTTGTTTAAGGAATTCCAGAAGGTAGCATACAAAGCTCGGCTTATTCGCGGGGATAAAAAAGGATCAATAAGAGGCTGCTCCTTTTTATGTTCTATTTTCCACTAGGTAATAATTTATTCAATAATATTGCTGCCAATGAAGCAGCTAGGATAGGTGAGCCTAATAAATACTGTACGAATGTAGGCAAAGAGTTCAAGTAGTCACCAGGAATGAGTACCAAAGCCAAGGTGATGATCATTGGTAAGGCAATAATGTACATTTCTTTTTCGCCGATGGTTACATTCTTCATTACTTGCACACCATTAATTGCGATGATGCCGCAGATGATGGCGAAGACGCCGCCGATTACAGCGGATGGAATGGAAGAGATCAAAGCGGCGAGTTTACCGGAACAACCAAAGAGGACAAACCATCCTCCTACAGCGAGAAAAACCCGGCGGCTGGCAACACCTGTAATGGAGATGATCCCTGCATTAGTTGAATAACCTGTAACAGGAGTCGAACCGAGCACAGAAGCAATAAGACAGCCAATTCCTTCTCCAATTACGCCGCGGTTAATATTTTTGTCTGTCAAAGGTTTATTGATTACATTGCTGACCGCAAACCAGGTGCCAGTTGTTTCAGCCAGCAGCACGATATAAATAATAACCATGGTGATAATAGCTGAAAAATTGAAGGAAAAGCCGAAATCAACAAAAGCGATCCGCGGCATGCTAAACCACTTGGCACTACTTATGGCTGAGAAATCTAAAACGCCCATAATATTAGCCGAAATACATCCGACTACTAACGCCATCATTACGGAAAGAATTCGGAAGACAGATCCTTTATTACGGAACAAAGTACCGAGAACCACAAAAATAAGCAGTGTAGCACCTGAAATAAGGGCTAATAATACATTTTGATTAATTGAAGCCCCGGAGGCTCCGTAGATATTATCTCTGATCGCAACAGGCAATAAAGATAGACCTACAATGAAAATGATTGTGCCACCTACGATAGGCGGGATAAAGTTTTTAACGATTTTATTAAAAATCCCCGCATAACCCAAAATAATAACCAGGATGGCCCCGATTAAGCTGGCACCTAACACGGAGCTCCAACCGAGCTCCCCGCCACCACTAGCTGCATAAATACTGACGATCGCACCCAGTGGAACATAAGAAGGACCTTGAGCGATAGGCAGCTTCATACAGAAATAGGTTTGCACAATCGTTGCAAGTCCTGCGGCAATAAAGGTGGATTGGATTAACGCGCTGGACTGATTGGGCTGTAAGCCGATTAACATCGCAATAAGGAATGGCACTACATAGACATCCATAGCCAATACATGTTGAAAGCCGAGAATGACGGATTTACTAAATGAAACTTTTTCATCGGGTAGGACAGTTAGTAGCTGTGATTCCAAATGTGCTTGCTCTTGTACGTTTACTTGTGTTTTCACTCCGATGCCCACCTTAAGTTTTCAAGTTTAATTAATCTTTAACGCGAATGAACTTTTTCACCCTGTACCCAGACTTCACGGATATTTTCAGGTCTAGCCAGATACATTATCTTTTGAAAAATATCTTGCAAATCTTCATTCTCATCAAAGACGGGCAATTTCGCCGAGGGTACTTTCGTATCGATTATTTGAACATCCCATGCATAACCTTCTAGTAACCGGCCGATAGGTAAGCTTAAGCTTTCTCCGCCGCCAGCGGTAGCAAGATAAAAGGATTCATGGATCGTAATTCGTGATCCGGGTACTCCGCGGTTTTGTGCAGAAAGTGAGGGATTCACACCATCCTCCAGCATTCTTGAAGACATTACGGCTTGTCTAATGTTGTCGAAGAGACTAGGTGAAAAACCTCCGGAAATATCAGAGCCTAAACCAATCTCAACGCCTTTGGCATGGAAGTCAGCGATCGGAATGACACTATTGGCAAAATACGCGTTGGATATCGGACAATGAGCAATAGCTGTTCCTGTCTCTGCAAACAAATTCACATCATCTTCATCTAAAAAATTACAATGAGCCATGACAGATTTATCACTGAGCAGACCAAAATCATGCAAGGCAAAAGCATCGTTCTTTTGGAACCGTTCTTGCACATAACCATGTGCCCAATCACTTTCACTACAGTGCGATTGCACATACGTATCATATTTAGCGGCAAGTTCTCCCAAGCCTTGTAAAGCCTCATTAGTGCAGCTTGGAATGAACCTTGGTGTCACTACTGGATAAACGCCTTGTTTAGTAGATTTAGCGAGTTCTTGTACAGCTAGTATAAATTCTTCCGTATCCAATAGTGCGGTGTGGGTGTCGGAGTCGCGGTAATTCTCAGGATTTCCCTGCGGATCGTCCATAACCACTTTTCCAACGAGTCCACGTTGTCCTTTTTCCGCACATATTTTAGCCAATAATAGACTGGCCTCTTTATGCACCGTTGCAAAATAAAGTGCTGTAGTGGTTCCGTTTGCGAGCAAAGTACCAACCACGTCATCGTAGACTTTTTTTGCAAAAGCCAGGTCCGAAAATTTAGACTCCAGTGGGAAGGTATAAGTATTTAGCCAATCATAGAGCGGGATATCTAATGCAGTTCCAGATTGAGCCCATTGTGGCGCGTGGACATGAAGGTCGATAAAGCCGGGCAAAAAATACTGGCCTTCAGCTAATACATGAAAATTGTCCTGACCTTGATAAGCATCAAGCAAGGGTTGATACTCGGGGTGCTCCGGTGCAACGATCATTTCTATCATCCCATCCGAATTGATACAGAAGAGATGGTCTTTTAAAATTTGAATTTCTTTTGGGGATAGGCTAGAAAATGAAGTGCCTAGGAATATTTGCATATAATTTCTCATAATTTCCGCCTTAATGTTCGTCTTTTGGTGTGCATTCGTTATTATAATCCGTGAAAAAGGATAAGTCCAGACCAAAAGTCGAATAAAGACGTAATTGACGAATGGGAGGAGCTGAGGAATTGAAAGCGAATATGACGCATAGACGTCACGTTCGCTAGGCTAGAATACAGAAAAAGATAGAGGGAAGTAAAAAATGCAGGTGTGCTTCGATTCCTTTACGGTTATAGGGAATGAATGCGGTTACTATCTTGTGATATAATAGATGAAATCGATCAATAGTTTGAGAAAATTGGATTAGGAGTGTTGCCTGGATGAGAAGATACAACATTTGGCGCCCGTTGATGTTAATTATTGTTGCTGTACTTACAAAAAGCTTGGTCACTAACCTGTGCATTTTGTTTGGTATGCAGGCTGAATCAGCAAGTAGTATGGGGACGCTGGGCATGGTCATTGCCGGTTTAGTGATGTACAATCGCATGACAAATCGCCGACGTAAATAAGCTGGCCGGATAGATTATAAACGTCTGGTTATTATGTTATAGTAAAGATTGAAATAAAACTTGTATCGACCTGAAAAGGAGTACTTCATGACACAGTTTGTCTACAAACAAATTATTGATGACTTAAAAATGAAAATTTTTGCTGGGCAGTTTCCCGACATGAAATTACCGGATGAACGAACGCTTAGTGAAACTTATCAAGTGAGTCGTAGTTCTATTAAAAGTGCTCTGACTAAAATGGCAAATGCCGGCATTATTTTTAAAAAGCGTGGCTCAGGGACATTTATAAATCCTTTATACATAAAAAATGAATCTATTTTTAACTACGAAGGCTCTAATTTAGGTGTCACCGACAATTTTCAAATGAATGGGAAGAAGCCAAAGATTAAAGTTTTGAAATTCGAGGTCATTCCACCAACGGAAGATCTGCAACGGGATCTGTTTTTAGGCCCACATGATTTTGTATACAAAATCGTTCGCTTGCGTCTTTTTGATGATGAACCCTTTATGATTGAAACAGGTTATATCCCAATCAAAATTGTACAGAATTTAAATCAGACCATTATTGAAGGATCTATCTTTAATTATTTGGAGGATTCACGAAATCTGGCGGTAACCAAATCCTTTTTATCGATATCCGCAGAACCCTCTGAGGCTACGGATCAAGAGCTGCTGCATTTGCAGGCGAATGAGCCAGTAAGCATTATGGAAGGGATTTTCTTTTTAGATAATGGCACGCCATTTGAATTCTCCCATATGCGCTTCCACTATAAATACTTAAAATTTAATACCTTTGTGTCCGTTCATTAAAAGTAAGACTGGGGAATTTTTCTCGGTCTTATTTTTTTTATTTTGCGCAAAATAGATGAAGGACAAGTAGTAAATATCCCCCGCAAACTCCAACCCATATTTTTACATATATATTAATATTGATGTATTTTTACAGACAATTGACACTGTTTTTCATACTATGTTCATATTTTCACAAAATTGGACCGTATCATTTGTTGAAAAGGTTGAATTAATTTTTCGCGGCGGTATGATGTACTTGTGGAAGAAATTACGGCAATGTAGACACAGAAAAAATTTTGGGGAGTGGAAGAAATGGTATTATCCATGGATGTTGATTACTCATCAAAAACTTATTTAGAGAAGCTTGATGCATACTGGCGCGCAACTAACTACATCTCTGTAGGTCAACTGTATTTGAAAGATAATCCGTTGTTAAGAGAACCGCTGAAAGAAGCAGACGTAAAGATTAAGCCCATTGGACACTGGGGAACTATTCCAGGCCAGAACTTTATTTATGCCCATTTGAATCGGGTCATTACTAAATATGATTTGAATATGTTCTACATCGAGGGCCCTGGTCATGGCGGTCAGGTCATGGTTTCGAACTCCTATCTCGATGGTAGCTATACTGAAATTTATCCGGAAATCACACAAGATATCCCAGGCCTGAAGAAATTGTTCAAACAATTCTCTTTCCCAGGTGGCGTTGCTTCCCATGCTGCCCCTGAAACACCTGGATCGATCCACGAAGGTGGCGAATTAGGTTATTCTCTATCCCATGGTGTAGGTGCAATTCTGGATAATCCAGATTTGATCTCCGCTGTTGTTATTGGTGATGGAGAGGCTGAAACTGGCCCATTAGCGGCTTCATGGTTCTCCAACCGGTTCATCAATCCAGTTACTGATGGTGCAGTTCTGCCGATCTTGCACTTAAATGGTTTCAAAATCAGTAACCCAACGATTCTGTCTCGTCAATCCAAAGAAGAAATTACTGCATACTTTAAAGGTATGGGTTGGGAACCGTTCTTCGTTGAAGGCGAAAATCCTGATCTAATGCATCCGGAAATGGCTAAGGTGCTTGATACCATCGTTGAAAGAATTGAAGCGATTCAAAAGAATGCCCGTGACAACAATGACCTTACGCGTCCGGTTTGGCCAATGTTGGTCTTCCGTTCTCCTAAGGGCTGGACGGGTCCAAAGCAATGGGATGGTGTTCCGAATGAGAACTCGTTCCGTGCGCATCAGGTGCCGATTCCAGTGGATCAAAAAAATATGAAGCATGCTCCGGCGTTATTGGAGTGGATGAACAGCTATAGACCAGAAGAATTATTTGATGACAATGGTCGTCTGAACGCTGAACTTGCTGAGATTCTGCCAACTGGCGACAGACGTATGGGAATGAACCCAGTTACTAATGCTGGCAACCAAATTAAAGATCTAAACTTACCGAATTTCCGTAAGTTCGCACTTGATAATTCCAAACCAGGTGAAGTAATAGCACAAGATATGGCCGTTCTGGGTAAATACATGAAAGATGTTATCTCTCTGAACGAAGAGAACCGCAATTTCAGAATTTTCGGACCGGATGAAACAATGTCCAATCGTCTGGGACCTGTCTTTGAAGTGACGAAACGTCAATGGTTGGATCAAGTGATTGAGCCGAATGACGAATTCCTAGCTTCTTATGGCCGTGTTATCGATTCCCAATTGTCTGAACATCAGGCAGAAGGTTTGCTTGAAGGTTACGTATTGACAGGTCGCCATGGTTTCTTTGCAAGCTATGAAGCTTTCTTGCGTGTCGTGGATTCGATGATTACTCAGCATTTCAAATGGCTGCGTAAAGCAACAGATCAAAGCTGGCGTGCTGATATTCCATCATTGAATGTGGTAGCAACTTCAACTGTATTCCAGCAAGACCACAATGGTTACACTCACCAAGATCCAGGTTTGCTAGGTCACTTGGCTGATAAAAAACCAGAATTTATCCGTGAGTATTTGCCGGCTGATGCCAACTCCTTGCTGGCTGTCTTTGACACCGTCTTAAATGACCGTCAAAAAATTAACTTGATTGTTTCTTCCAAACATCCTCGTCCACAATGGTTCAGTGCGGATGAAGCACAAGAGCTGGTGGATAAAGGACTGAAGATTATTGACTGGGCAAGCACCGATCAAGGTGGAGAGCCTGATGTTGTCTTTGCTTCTGCAGGTACAGAACCAACTATCGAAAGCTTGGCTGCCATCTCTATCCTGCATGAAAAACTGCCGAACCTTAAAATTAGATATATCAACGTGGTAGACTTGTTGAAACTGAGAAGTCAAAAATTAGATCCGCGTGGCTTATCTGACGAAGAGTTTGATCAATTTTTCACAAAAGATAAACCAGTTATCTTCGCTTTCCATGGATATGAAGGTCTGATTAAAGACTTGTTCTTTGATCGCCATAACCATAACCTGCACGTACACGGATACCGCGAGAATGGCGATATCACAACACCATTCGATATGCGCGTATTGAATCAAATGGACCGCTTTGACTTGGCGAAGGAAGCTGTTCTGAGCTTGCCTAATGCTAACGACTATAAAGCGATCGCAGATGAAATGGATGCTATCGTTAAGAAACATCACCAATTCATTCGTGAAGAGGGTATTGATTTGCCAGAAGTAGAGAACTGGGTATGGAAAGCTTTGAAATAAGCGTATAGCCAGTACCATAGAAGTAATACAAAAAGACACCTTTAGAGGTGTCTTTTTATTTGTTTAAATAACCATACAAAACAATTATAATCATTTTTTCATCTTTACCACTGTAAATATATGTGAGTAAATAGGTGGGTAAAGAAAGGGGAGAAATGTATGACATCTATTGATAAACTTCCCAAGTCTATAGAAATACAGCTTACAGAACAACCTTTATTTCACTCTGTATCTGATTTAATGAAAGATGGGCAATTCGGTGAGCAGTGGCTTGTATTGACTGAGAAGGAGATTTCCGTTTGGGGAACGGACGGGAAACTGGTCTCAAAGCTTCTAGTCTCGAATATTACTGATGCCCGGGTAGTAGGCGGGGTAGGCGGCGGATCGTTGCTTGTGGATACCCAAGAGGGGCCTATTATAATTATACGTTATACAGCATCACTTACCTCTATATTTGGTTTTGCTTCTAAATTAATTGGCGCTGTAGCTAAAGGCGAGGAACGGCCAACCGCTTCTGAAAAAGAGTTTCCAAGGAATTGTCCAAAATGCCGCAATCCACTGCCGGAAGATTCGCAAGCTTGTCCGGTGTGCAAGAGTAACGGCAAGGTTCTATTTCGGATGCTGAGCTATGCCAAGCCTTATAAGATCCAAATGATCGCTGCGGCGATTATGCTGATTTTTACTACATTGGTAGAGCTTGTTCCACCTTTTTTGACGAAGATGATCGTTGATAATGTGTTGACAGAAAAGGATATGGGCTCAACGCTTCTATGGATTGTGATCGGGCTAGCAGCCACGTCCTTAGTAATTACTTTAATGCAGACTGTACGTGGACTTATAGGGGTATGGATTGGTTCCAAAATCATGGGTGATCTTCGTCATGATGTGTATCATTCCTTGATGAAATTATCTTTATCTTTTTTCGACCGAAGACAATCTTCGCAATTTATTGGACGGGTGAATAATGATTCAGAGGCGATGCGGCAATTTATGACTGACGGTGTAATCTGGGTCTCGGGTGAATTGCTACGGGTAATCGCTATTTTCACTATTATGTTCAGTATGGATTGGAAGCTAACGCTGCTTGCTATGCTGCCTATGCCGCTTATGGTGGTGCTGTCGACCGTGTTATGGCCGATGATTGGCAGACGTTGGTACCAGCAGTGGAGATCTATTTTTAGATTAAACGCTTTGGTTGGCGATTCTTTGCAGGGGATTCGTGTAGTCAAAGCATTCGGTCAGGAAACAACAGAGATGTCACGTTATACAGTCGCCAATAAGGAGCTGGTTCGGCATAATATTCGGATCGAAGGCTTATGGCAGGGGATGTTTCCTGCTTTTGCGTTGGTTGCTGGTGTGGGTACGTTATTAATTTGGTTTTATGGCGGGAAAACGGTGCTACAGGGACAATTATCCATCGGTACGCTAATCGCTTTGGTGACCTACCTTGGGATGCTTCTCGGACCTTTGCAGTGGGTGAGCCAAATGATCAACTGGGCCAGCCATGCGATTTCAGCAGCAGATCGGGTCTTTGAAATTATGGATACTCCGTCAGATGTGCCTGATACTGTGAATCCAGCAGCCATCGGCCGCGTAAACGGTGAGGTTGAGTTTAAGCGGGTTACTTATGGATACGAAAAACATCATCCTGTGCTCAAGAACGTGGATTTAAAAGTGGGTGCGGGCGAGATGATTGGTCTGGTCGGACATTCAGGTGCCGGTAAGTCGACGTTCATTAATATGATCTGTCGCTTCTATGACACAGATGAGGGAACCATTACCATCGATGGTGTGGACATCCGAAATATCAGCCAGTCAGATCTGCGTAGTCAGATCGGTGTAGTGCTGCAGGAGACGTTTCTATTCGACGGAACGATTGCTGAGAATATTGCCTATTCTAAACCGGACGCTACGGAATTAGAAATCATGCGCGCTGCAAAAATTGCCAACGCCCATGATTTTATCGTTCAATTGCCGGATGGCTATGATACAAGAGTTGGGGAACGTGGGCATAAATTGTCCGGTGGAGAGAAGCAGCGAGTGTCTATTGCCCGAGCAATAATTCACGATCCGCGAATTCTAATCCTAGATGAAGCAACAGCTTCTGTAGATACAGTGACCGAGCGGCAAATTCAAGAAGCGATCTCGCGACTGGTAAAAGGCAGAACGACATTCGCGATTGCCCATCGATTATCCACGCTAAGAAATGCGAACCGTCTTGTAGTGCTTGAACGCGGGAAGATCATTGAAGTGGGTACACATGAGGAATTGCTTGCTGCAGAAGGTGCTTACTTCAAGCTAGTTGAGGCACAGAAGGAAATGTCGCAGATTAAGGGGGTTGAGATGCATGAGTGATCCGAATCTTGTTAACGGGGAATTGAATCCTAAAGATCCCTATGAGATTAACATTCTTGAACCGGGTGCAATCTCTTTTAGCCGCAGTCAAGGTGGCGTGTTTCAAGGAGTGGTGGAGGGTCAGGTATATGAGGAATTAATTCTTTTTCGAATATTTCCTTTTCAATACACCACGGAGTATATTTCCGTCCGTAACTCCAAGAGTGAGGAAATCGGGGTCATTCGTGACATTGATCAGCTCGATGAAGAAAGTCGGGTGGAAGTGGATACAGAGCTCCGGCTGCGGTATTTTCTCCCGGTTGTAACCCGCATTGATTCTATTAAGCAAAAAGCGGATATGTGGATTTGGGAGCTGCAAACGAATCTGGGCCAGACCCGGATCGTTATGCGGAACCTGCACGAGCATATGCAGTATCCAAGTCATAAACGAATCATTCTTACGGATATCAATGGAAAAAGATGCGAAATCCGTGATTATCTAGCCCTGGATGTTCAGAGCCGGAGCAAGCTGAAGGATGTTTTATAGTCTAGTTATGAAAAAGCTCCGCAGCCATTTGTTGATGGCCTGCGGGGCCTCTTTTTTTATCCGTAGTTTCTGCTAAGGAAAAATTTGATGGCGTTCTCTCTTCGGTATGGTAATATATTACAACCGGATCTTTACCATAGGGGAGGTATGTGAGTGAAGCATAAATGGATCAATTCGCCGTACACCTTTGCTTTAGGGATGTTTGCGATGATGGTTCCCAGTCAGGCATTTAGTTCATTTTACAGTTACTTTTATGTTGAAAAATTAGGATTGGGCATTGGACTTGCTACATTAGCCAGAACCATCTTTCTGATCTGGGATGCGGTAAACAATCCGTTATTCGGCTATTGGTCAGATCGCACAGATACTCGTTTGGGTCGACGCAGACCATGGGTGTTTGGCTCAATTCCGTTATTCATGCTGGCATTTGTACTGGTTTTCTCCCCTCCCGGCGGATTATCTGAAAATGGATTGTTCACTTGGTTTATAGTCACACTTATTTTCTATGAGGCTGTCGCCACTGTGTTATGGGTGAATTATGGAGCGTTACTCCCGGAGCTCTTCCGTGGAGACCGTATTCGGGCAAAAGCCTCCGCGATTCAGCAAGGTTATCAAGTTGTAGCTTTGTTAATCGGTACTGCCTTAACCCCAATTATTTTTGCAGCTATTGGTTTCTCTAATATGGCTATAGTGTATGCCTGTCTCTTTGGAGTGTTTATGTTTTTATGTATGATGAATGTCCAAGAAAAGAAGGAGCTCACAGAGCAGGAACCCTTGAAGTTGATTCCGGCTTTTCGGGAGACCATTCGGAATAAAAAGTTTTGGGTGTTTAATATTTCGAACTCTTTTGCCCAAACGGTGAATGGACTTGTAAGCTCGATGATTCCTTTTTATGCAAAATATGTACTTCATATCTCCGAGGCTCAGGTATCGATTTTACTTGCAGCTGTTTTTGTTTCGGTCATTCCATTAGTATTCGTGTGGTACTGGATGATTCGTAAGATGGACGGGGTTAAGGCGTGGCGGTTATCACTGATCTTATATGCGTTATCGGTAATTCCGTTATGGTTTGGTTATGACCTCTTAAGTGGCGTGGCTGCTGGCGTAGTTGTCGGTTTCGGATTAGCCGGATTTCTAGTGACCCCAGCAATAGTAGGTGGCAAGATTATTGATGAGGATGCGGAAAAAACAGGTCTGAGAAGAGAAGGAATCTACACGGCTGTAAGCGGATTCATTACTCGTTCAAGCGGGTTAATCTCTGCGTTAGCTTTTTTCATTGTAGGTATGATTTTTGGCTATCAAGGCGGCGATGATCCAGGGTCCAATCCTGAAGCGACATTTAGGTATTTAATAAGTGTGGTGCCATTATGTCTGTTGGCCATAGCTGTTGTCATATCCTTCACAATGAAATTTACATTTATGGACTCTTTGAGAGGTGAGGCTGACTATGAACAAAAAATTAATCATCAATTGTGATGATTTTGGGCAAAGTCCCCCCATGAATCAGGCGATTAAACATCTGCTGGAAGAGGAAAAGGTATCCTCAGCAACGATTATGGCGGTGGCCTCTGGGTTTGAGGAGGCAGCTGCATGGTGTAGTCGCAGGCAACAACGGAATGTGGGACTTCACTTGACGATGACTAGTGAATTTGAGGCTTTGCGCTGGGCGAGCCTGACGGGAGAGACTTCTCTTCATGACGAGAGCGGACATCAATATAGGACGGTAAAAGAGTTCGAACAGGGGGCGCAGACAAAAGCCGTACTAAAGGAGATAGATGCGCAGTACGAGCGAGTAAAACAGTCGGGAATAGTGATTAGCCATGTAGACAACCACATGGGTAGTTTATACGGAATGGAAACAGGACGCAGCTTGCTACCGCAGACGTTGTGGAAAATTTCGCGCTGGGGATTGCCCTCACGATTCTTCAGATACATCCATGCTGAGGATCCGCTTTTGGCATCGCTGAAAAATATTGAACGACCAGTTGCCCTTGGAGCAGGGCTGGCGGATACGTTTGGGGTGCCGATTCCCGACTATTTGCTATCGCATCCTTTTGGTGTAGAGGAAGGCGAGACGTATGAAAGTTTTAAAAGATCTATTATTGCTAAGCTGTATTCGTTGCCGGATGGCGTTAGTGAGACCTATATTCATCCCGGGATAGACGATCCATGGATGCAAGCAAATATTCCGCACTGGAGTAAGCGAGTTTGGGAGTATAAGTTGCCCTTTGATGATGATTTTACCTATGCCCTCAGTGATGCTAAGGTTGAATTGACGAATTATCGTTATGTACAGGAGCATCTAAAACGTCCACGGTTAAGATCTGCAGGCAGATTGTTAAAGAACCTGATAAGATTATGAGCAAAAATAAAAGACACCTTGAGGGGTGTCTTTTGATTATCCCATTAATCCTTTTAGCCCGTTAAGGAAGGGGGAAATAGATTTAATCATATTGTAGCCCATCTTCATAACCGGCATAGTTTTTTGTACCATTCCAATAAAGTTGCCGATTCCCCCGAACCCGCCAAATCCGCCAAAACCACCGCCTCCAGAACTGGCAGCCCCTGCTCCTGCGGAGCCTAGAGCGCCTCCACCCATTCCGAAAAGTGAGCCGAATAAGGGCATTAATCCTGATACGTTTGCTTTCCGAGAGCGGGAAGAAGAGTGTTTTTTTGATTTTCTGTGTTTGTTTTTACGTGGTTTGGAAAGGGTCAGTCCATTCTTATCGAGGCCGGTTATCCATCCTATATACGTACGTCCATCATGTAACGTAATGCACACGGGTCTACCTTTCAGCTGTTCAGCACGTTTGCGAATCTTCGTTGTATTTGCCATTTGTGGATCACCTCATTGGTCTATTTACTTCTATATTACTCAGATATTTTTGTGTTGCTTGTGCTAGTTCATCATAAAAAAATATTTGGGTGAAAGAGCTACCACTTGTGTTGATGCCCATAATAATTCATTACACTCATATAATTTAATGTGCGATAAATAAATTATGGAGGGGTGAAAACTTGATATCAGCATGGATTGGGAGTATTACTTTTTTGGGAGCAGTGATTCTTTATATACTGCTGTCTCTGGGATTGCCTTATGGGGAATTTGCAATGGGAGGAAGGCATAGAATTATGCCTCCACAAATGAGAGTCGCGTGTGGAGTTTCAGTAGTGATACAGCTAATTGCCATCCTGTACTTATTGCAGGCAGGGAATGTGATCTCTATTGGATTACCTTTTGATAGAAGGGTATGTTATTTTTTTGCCGTCTATTTAATGCTTAATACTATAATGAACTTATTGTCGAGGAGCATGAAAGAAAAACTTGTAATGACACCCTTATCTCTAATAACTGCAATTTGTTTTGGGATTACTGCTATGAATGGGTAAAAAGTAGTGCCAGATATAGATTCGACTTTTCTAGACTTTATATAGGATTGTTTTTAGGACACATCTGGTGAAGATGTGTTCTTTTTGCATCTATTGACTCTTGACCTATAAAAACGGATTCATAAGTCTAGGTCTTTCTTCTTATGTTATTATATTTAACATTGTTTTATATTATTTTTACAATTATATGATAATTGGTTATGTTTGTGTGATATAATATCACAGAAATTATGTGAAAATGATAGGGAGGACTAATATTATTATGGGATGGAAGACACGATGGAATAAGCCGATTGCTTCTGTATTAGCAACTGCAGTGCTTTCTTTGCAGGTGTTTGGAGGTATTGGTTTGGGTGCAGCTTGGGGTACAGATAAAGCTGAAGCAGCATCCGCAGCCACAGCCAAACTCCGGCTGATGAGCACGACGGACGTGCACACCAATGTCTACGGCTGGGACTATTTTAAGAATGCGGCTTCTACAACTGTAGGACTCGATCGGACAGCTACGTTGGTTACTTATGCTAGGAGCGAATATCCTGATAATAATCTTCTGCTCGACAATGGGGACTTGATTCAAGGTACGCCATTGGGTACTTACATCGCGAATGAAAGTAATTTAGTAGAATCAGAGACTAAGCTACACCCTATGATTGCGGCTATGAATATTATGGAATATGATGTTGCGACTTTTGGTAATCATGAATTCAATTATGGGCTGGAATTCTTAAATCGGACTATTAAGGGCAGTGCTAATAACCCATTGAGTGGTGCGGACTTCCCCTATGTAAATGCCAATATATATATTGATGATAAAGATGGTAATCCAGATAATGACGTAAATGCTTTTGAACCTTATGTCATTCTTGATAAAAAAATAGTGGACAGCGATAACCAGCTCCGGGATATTAAAGTCGGTGTGCTTGGTCTTGTGACCCCGCAGATTATGGAATGGGACAAGGTTAATCTGGAAGGCAAAGTCATTGCTAAGGACATTGCTGAAACAGCAGAAAAATATGTTCCTATCATGAAGAGTGAGGGTGTCGATGTAATCGTAGCAATGGCACATACCGGCTTCGATGCAACTGCAGTTGCAGGTACTGGTGCAGAGAATGCTATCAATCTTTTAAGTAAGGTTGACGGCATTGATGCGATTACTTTCTCACACACTCACAAGGTGTTCCCAACAGTTGATAATAAATCCCTTGACACTTCTTTCAAGGATCCATTAACAGGCCAGGCGTATAATAACGCTCAATCTGTTGTTGATAATGTTTACGGCCACATTAACGGGACTCCAGCCGTGCAAGCGGGTTATGGTGGGGGTTACTTGGGCCTGATTGATCTCAAATTGGTGGAAGTAGGCGGAAAATGGGAAGTGGATAAAGATAAATCCATTGCCTCAACCCGCTCCATAGCCAATGCTATACCGGATGCTGCTGTTGATGCTGCTGTTGCAGCAGATCACCAAGCTACTATTGACTATACAGGTCAAGAGCTAGGTGTTACTACCGCTCCGATGAACAGCTATTTTGCAATGGTTCAGGACGACCCTACCGTGCAGATTGTTACCAATGCCCAGAAGTGGTATGTGGAGAAGTATATTGATACCAATCTTCCACAGTATAAAAATCTTCCGATTCTCAGTGTAGGTGCTCCTTTCAAGGCTGGGCGTAACGGTCCTTCAGAGTACACGAGTATTGAGAAAGGTCCACTGACTATTCGTAGTGCAAGTGACTTGTATTTGTATGACAACACGCTGAAAGCTATTAAAGTTAAAGGTTCTGTTGTTAAGGAATGGGTTGAAATGAGTGCGGGTGCGTTTAATACCATCAAAGAAGACATCACAGCTCCACAAAGCTTGCTGAATGGGGAGTTTGCTGTTTATAACTTCGATGTTATTGATGGCATTAAGTACACAATTGATGTAACCAAACCTGCAAAATATAGTCCTACCGGTGTGATTAACGATGCTTCATCGAGTCGTGTGAAGCAAATTACGTATAAAGGTAAAACGTTGGATCCTAACCAAGACTTTATTGTTGTAACTAACAACTACCGTGCAAGTGGCGGAGGGAATTTCCCAGGTGTGAAGGGTTCGGAGATTCTAGTCGATTCCCAAGATGAGAATCGCCAGATCCTTATGGACTACATCAAAGAAGTAGGTACAATAGATCCTTCTGCGGATGGCAACTGGTCTTTGGCTCCACTTTCGGATGACGTAAATCTCACGTTTACTTCGTCACCAGAAGCGGCGAAAGTTATGCCGGCCAACATTAAGGACACTGGTGAAAAAGATATTAAGGGATTTAGTATTTATGAATTGGCTCTACCAGCTAAGGACGTAGAAGTTCACCTTCTTGGAATTAATGATTTCCACGGTCAACTGGATACGGTGTCTGTCGTAAACAATAAGAACGTGGGAACAGCCGCTATTCTTGCGACTTATCTGAAAGAAGCACAGGCTAAATACGATAATTCTCTACTCTTCCATAACGGAGATTCCGTAGGTGCATCTGCTCCAGTATCTTCACTTGAGCGCGATGAGCCGACGATTGAGTGGATGAACTTGATGAGATTTGATGTGGGCTCCCTAGGAAACCATGAATTTGACCAAGGTGTCAAAGCGCTAATGACACAATTGAACGGCGGAGTGGACCCTAAGGATAGCAACGTTACCCACAAGGGTACAAACTTTGATTATGTTAATGCGAATGCAGTGGATGCCAAAACTGGCGAGCCAATTATTAATCCTTATGTAATCAAAGAAGTAGGCGGTGTGAAGATCGGCTTTATTGGTCTTGTAACGAAATCCACACCAAGCAAGGTAGCACCTTCCGGTACGGCTGGCGTGCATTTCCTTACGCCTGAAGAGGAAGTGGCGGCTGTTGAGAAATACGCTAAGGAGCTTCAATCTAAAGGTGTTGAGACGATTATCGTGCTTGCACATGATCCTGCAACAACCAAAGATGGTGTGACTACAGGTGAAGCGGCTGATCTAGCCAATGCGCTTCCTGCGGAATCCCCTGTTGATGTTATCGTTGCTGGTGATAACCATGCACTTGCAAATGGAACAGTAAACGGCAAGCTGATTGTACAAGCTTATTCTTACGGTACAGCATTTGAGGATATCAAGTTGATCATTGATCCTAAAACAGGTGATGTGAAGGACAAGTCTGCTGTGGTAACTTCCACCTTCCATGATGGGGTAACACCAGATCCGGAAAGTGTGGCACTGGTTAATGCTTACCTTGAGAAGCATCCTGAGCTCACTCAACCAGTGGGTACAACGGACGGAACTATCACTCGTACCGATGCTTACAATAATGAGGCTGCACTTGGTAATCTGATTGCTGACTCTATGCGTAATGCTGACTTCGGCGATGGTGCAAAAGCTGCCGATTTCGCCTTTATGAATCCAGGCGGTATCCGTGCGGACCTTCCGAAAGGTCCTGTAACCTTCGGCGATCTGGCTAAAATTCAGCCATTCGGCAACACGCTTGTGAAGCTGACACTAACCGGAGCGCAAATCAAAACATTGCTGCAACAGCAATGGAATGTAAAAGCTGATGGAACACCAGATATCAAAACGCTGCAAATTTCCGGACTGAAATATACAGCGAATATGTATCTGCCAGTAGCCGATCGTATTGCGAGCCTCACACTAACTGATGGAACACCAATTAATCCTACGCAGAAATATACAGCAGTAGTAAATAACTTTATGGCTGCGGGTGGAGATAACTACAAGGTTCTGACTCAAGCTAGTGATTCATTGGCTGGACCTATTGATTTGGACGTGTTCTACGACTACATTGTAAAGACGTTTAATGGCAAAGAGATTAAAGCAGCCATTGAAGGTCGTATTATTAATAAATTAAAGGCTGATTCGGGATCAGGCAGTGGCAGTGGAGGCGGTTCTACCGGTGTAACTCCAACGCCTACTCCAACCGCGAAACCAACAGCAACACCAGCACCATCAACAGCACCAACGGCAACACCTGCACCAACTACTGCGCCAGCAGCAAACTTCAAGGATCTGGGCAAGGTAGCTTGGGCGAAAGAAGCTATTGAAGCATTGGCTGCTAAGGGCATTCTGAAAGGTCTGGATGCAAATACTTTTGCGCCAACCAAAACAGTGACTAGAGCAGAGTTCGTTACGATGCTGGTACGCGCACTGAATCTTACGGGTTCAGCGACAACCAGTTCGTTCAACGATGTTAAACAAGGAGTTTGGTACACGGATTCTATCGCCCTTGCGGTGAAGGCTGGACTTGTACAAGGCTCTGGAAATGGCAAATTTGAACCGGGTCGTGAAGTGACTCGTGAAGAGATGGCCATTATGGTTGCTAACGCACTGAAAGACAAACTACAGCCGATTGATAAAAATGCAGCATTGGGTAAGTTTGCAGACAAGTCCAGTATTGCTCCTTATGCACAAGAGGCTATCGCACAGCTAACTCAATTGGGAATCGTCAACGGTGTTGATGGTGGGAAATTTGCACCTAAGGGTATAGCTAATCGCGCTCAAGCAGCGGTTATCATCTATCGCATGCTTGGACAAGCATCATAATTCTATTGTTCTAACTAAAAGTGTATCGATGATCCTCTTGAGGGCATCGATACACTTTTTTTAAATATAAGAAAGTATAAGTGACACCAATACTCTTATAGTCTTCCCTTAAACGCTTACTGCCCTTACAAGGACACCGAAGGCGCTTTTACTTGTTAAATTTGTTGTTGCTCTTTCTGTGAAATCATGTTAACTTATATTCTGCACTGTATTTTTTTTATATCTTGTGCGGTCGTGGCGGAATTGGCAGACGCGCACGGTTCAGGTCCGTGTGGGCTAACCCCCGTGGAGGTTCGAGTCCTCTCGACCGCATACCTAAGTGCATATAAACAGGCAATACTTTTGAATCGCTCTTCAACCTGAAGAGCCTTTTTCTATTTATACGCATAATTCAATTTGACAAACTCTATGTAAAAGAAGTGAAGCAAAGATGGAGCCTAATGTAGGTGTAAATACGAAGCAAAGTGTGCGGTTTCTAGAAAAGTATTTCTCTGGTGAATCGATAGATTATCGTCAGATGATTGCTTTATTCATCCCTATCCTAGTGGATCAGGCCTTTGTGGTGGGTCTTAATCTAGTGAATACAGCTATGATAAGCTCGTCTGGTGTGGCAGCTATCAGTGCGGTCAATATGATAGATTCTCTTAATATTTTTCTCATTAGTGTGTTTATTGCCGTCTCAACAGGTGGGACGGTTGTTGTTGCGCAGTATAAAGGGAGCGGCAATGACCTCATGGTGTCAAAAGCTACGGCAGGTGCTACGTCATCTGTTTCGCTGATGGCATTTGCTATTGGGATGTTCGGAATTCTTTTTCACAATCCGCTGTTGAATTTACTATTTGGAGCGGCCTCACCGGAGGTTATGGAGAACGCCCGAATATATTTAATCGGGAGCTGTATCTCTTATCTTGGTATAGCTGTTGTGGAAGCGGTATGTGGTGCTCTTCGTGGAATTGGTAGAACGAGGGCCTCGCTTGTACTTTCGCTAATTATGAATTTAACTTATGTCTTATTGAATCTCGTCTTTATTAACCTGTTGCATATGGGTGTTCTGGGAATGACCATTTCTATAAATATAGCTAGATACCTGGGGGCGTTCTGCGCACTTTATTATCTATTCCGATTGGACAACGATCTGCATATCCGTATTCGCGATCTTGTAGCGGTTAAGCTGTCTATGCTGAAAAAAATAATGTTCATCGGGATGCCGTTTGCGGCGGAGCAGATGTTCTTTAACGGTGGTAAAATTCTGACTCAGATCTTCATCGTTAGTCTGGGTACGTATGCACTTGCGACTAATGCGATTGCCTCCTCCTTTGCAGGGATTATGCAAATCCCGGGGAATGCGTTGTCCTTGACGATTATTACAGTGGTGGGACAATGTATGGGAAGCAATAATGTTAAGGATGCTCGAAAATTTATTAAATCATTCCTTGTCACCTCTTCTCTTTCCCTGGTGGTGATGGGGTTGCTGATTATGCCTTTTTTCAATCCATTAGTGTCAATGTTCCATCCTCCTGCTGAGATTGTGGGTGATATCTTCCTGATTGTGCTCATCAATACGATTGCGCAAATTCCGTTATGGTCTATAAGCTTTATTACGCCTTCGGCGCTTAGAGCGGCAGGGGATTCCAAGTTTACCTCCATGGTTTCGATGCTTACGATGTGGCTGTTCCGTGTAGTGCTCGGATACATCTTAGGTATTGTTCTGAACTTTGGTATACTCGGCGTTTGGCTGGCGATGAATTGTGAGTGGGGGATCAGAGGTTTGATTTTCCTGCGGCGATTTATGGGCAAGAAATGGGTTCAGCATCGTGTTATATAATAGATATAAAAAATCAAAGGACACCCTGATGGGTGTCTTTTTTGCATGCTCTGATGAGTGCCTCTGGAGAATGCAGCTTGAGTATTTCTTGGGTAGCGGGGTAATAATATGTAGGAATTGCGTCTTTATGCTTACTAAAACACACAACAAGGAGTCTTGCACAATGTCACATTTCGTTAGATCCGTTACTTCACCCAAGAAATTTATCTCCGGCCATAACTTACTGTCAGATCTGAATGAGTATATTAAGGCGTTTGGCGATCATGCCTATGTGATCTGTGATGAGTTCATTTTGGAACGTGCTAAGAAAGAGGCGGGGAGTTCCATCGAAGGTGCGGGGAATAAGGCTACTTTTGAAAAATTCAATTATGAATGTACTCAGGAAGAGATTAATCGTAATCGGGAACTTGCCCGTAAAGCTGGGGCGAATATCATCGTCGGTATCGGCGGAGGTAAAACACTGGACACCGCAAAAGCTACTGCTTATTATGAGAAGCTGCCTGTAGTTATTTTTCCGACGATCGCATCTACTGATGCACCATGTACAGCGCTGGCTGTCATTTATAATAAAGATGGTTCATTTGATCAATACTTATTCCTCCCAAGTAATCCGGATGTAGTCTTGGCTGATACAGCGATTTTAGCTTCAGCGCCTTCCCGTTTTTTCGCAGCTGGAATTGGCGACGCACTGGCTACTTATTTTGAAGCCCGTGCTTGTTATGCCTCTAATGGCGACAATCTCGTACTTATGAAACCTTCTACAACGGGTCTAGGTATATCAAGACTTTGTTATGAAGCTCTACTTAAGAATGCGGTAAAAGCAAAACGTGCGGTTGATCAGAAGCTCTATACACGCGCGGTGGAGGAGACCATTGAAGCGACAATTTATCTAAGTGGTGTGGGTGCTGAATCTGGTGGTCTGGCTGCCGCGCATGCTATCCATAATGGGATGACAGCCGTTCCTTCACTACACAAAGCTCAGCATGGTGAAAAGGTTACGTTTGGTCTTTTAGCCCAGTTAGTACTGGAAAATGCCTCAAATGAGGAGCTGGAAACTGTCATTAAGCTTATCAAGGATGTAGATCTTCCGCTAACCCTCGCCGATCTGGGGTGCACGGAATTTATCGAATCCGAATGGCGCCAAGTTGCTGAAGCTGCTTGTGCAGAAGGAGACACAATGGGCAATATGCCGTTCCCGGTTACTCCGGAAGATGTGTACAATGCGATAGTGGTGGCGAACTCGCTGGCAGAGTCTTATAAATAACTAGCACAACTAATATGCAGGGATAATGAAGGCGCCCTTGGGGGTGCCTTTTGTTTTTATATAGGTTAAGCTTTTGAAGTAGAGTAGTGGTAAAATTTTGCTTATAGGTATCGGCTTTGGCATACTTAATCACGGGATAGGGTGTCTACGGAAACGAGATTATTGCTAATCGTTCCGTTGCTATGCTAATTGTACTCTATGTAATAAGGAGGAAAGATGAGAAAAAAACATTTAGGTTATCTAGTCCTTATTATCATAATTATTGGAGCGGTAATAATAGCAGTAATTCACGGAAATTCGGAGCGTCAGAACAAGCAGTCGGCAGGAAGCCTTGGAATGGATTATGTGCGCAAAGAGTACACGGAAAGTGCGTCGCTGAGAGTTGCAACGATTTGCAAACCCTTATTTGGAGGGTCGGGTTATCAGGTAGTGCTCGAGGATTCAAGTGGGCAATCGTATTATGTCATTATCGTTCTCGGAACTACACGTAATCTTGTCACTATGGACGATCTGACGAAAGAGGTGCGGGAAGGTACATCTGTGTTTCCGTGCCACCAATAAAACATGATAAATGAATCGGATCTCATCTATATGATTATTGGGAGGCACTCCTGCGGGGTGTCTGTTTTTGTTATATTAAATTGAATTTTGTTATTTATTTTCGGAATTACTAACATTAATACTAACGTAAACAATAAAATAATTATAACAAAAGGGAATATTTAGATTGTTTTATGCCAATGTAACCGCTATAATCTTGCATATACCGAAATATCTAACGAAATTAAAATATTTTGTTAGTGTTTGTTATTAATAACGAAGCTGAATATGTGGAGGTGAATAGTTAGCGAGTAGGTCTGTAATTGTCTTCTATAAGGACAGATAGTTATTGGGTTCATAACAGCTGGTTGGCTATTCTTATTATCAAATCCATTCATTTTCGAAGGAGAATTAGGAATGAAAAAAGCGAAAAAGTGGCTGGGGAGTATACTTGCCTGTGCAATGATAATGTCTCCTTTCCCCTCTGTAATTTCTGCAGCAGCAGCGCCATCGACTGTGGGATTCGGTGATACACAGGGTCACTGGGCACAACAAAATATTGCGAAGTGGGTAGAAAATGGCGTATTAAACGGGTATCAGGATGGTTCTTTTCATCCCAATGAAGGAATTACAAGAGCTGAGTTTGCTACGATCTTGAATAAGGTATTTGGTTTCTATATGAAGTCAGATCAATCTTTTTCCGATGTAAAAGCGACCGATTGGTATGCAGATCAGCTTTCGTTGGCACGATATGCTGGGTATTATGAAGGATACTCAGAGAATAAAGCACAAGCTACTGATTATATAACGCGTCAGGATGCGGTGACGATGTTGGCTCGGATATTTACTCTTCAAGCTACTGAAAGCGCTTCATCAATGAGCGGATTTAGTGATTCCGCTCAGATTCAGGCTTATGCTAAGGATGCAGTTCATGCGCTCTCAGGTTTGATTACAGGGTATGAGGATGGAACCTTTAAGCCGCTTGGAAGGATCACCCGTGCCGAAGTTATAACGTTAATTAATAAAATAGTGAAGAGTTATTACTCGCAATCTGGAAGTTTTGAAGGAGGAATAGTTTCTGGGAATGTAGTCGTTAATCAGGATGGTGTTGTGTTAAAAAATGCAACGATAAACGGAAACCTGTATCTAACTGCTGGGATCGGTAACGGCGAAGTGACCCTTGAGGGTATTAAGGTTACGGGCACCACATTTATTGCAGGTGGCGGGGTAAACTCCATTCTTATTAAAAATAGCTCATTAGGCAAAGTAAATATAAATCGTAAAGAGGGTGAGGTTCGTGTCCTCACGAGTGGTACAACCCAAATTTCTCAGCTAACGGTAGATAGTCTAGCAAGGCTGGAGTTTGGAACAGGGACGATGATCACCACGGCAATTCTAAATAGAACTGTGGGGCTGATCCTAGGTGAAGGCGCATCGATTGCTAATCTAAACGTAGCTGTCAAAGCGACTGGAACCACCCTTTCCGGTCAGGGCGACATTGCAAAAGCGGACGTTAAAGCAACAGGAGTAACGTTGAATGGTAAGCCCATTGCTCCTGGCACAATTGTCATTATCAAAGGCAATCAAGGTCCTGTAGCAACGACTACCCCAGCGCCTACCTCGGCATCAGGCTCATCAACAACGCCGGTAGGTCCGACTAATCCAACCGCGGCACCTACAGCGACACCAATACCAACGGAAACACCGACACCAACAGCGACACCGACAGCAACAGCAACACCGACACCGACACCGACAGACCCGACGGGTCCTGTGGGACGTATTGAGAATTTAGCGGATGTTGATGCAAGTAGTGAGACTAAATCGCTATTCGCCTATTTACAGGATATCCGCGGCAGTGAGATCTTGTTTGGACATCAGCATGCTACTACAGAAGGACTTTCTATTACTGAAAAGGACGGAACGCAGTCTGAGGTCGAGAATGCAGTAGGCGACCTTCCGGGGCTGTTCGGCTGGGATACGCTTAGTCTTGAAGGTTTTGAGAAACCAGGCGATCTAGGCGCAACCCAGCTGGAGAATCGTGATAAATTAATCGGCGTGATGAAATCTGCTTATGAAAAAGGCGGCGTGCTTACATTAAGCTCGCATATGCCGAACTTCGTCACAGGAAAGGACTTTTATGACACCAAAGGGAATGTGCTTACGCATATATTACCCGGCGGTGACAAACATGCGGAATTTAATGCATTCCTGGATATGATTGCGGACTTTGCAAATAACTTAAAAGATGATGATGGTAAAGCTATTCCAGTCATTTTCCGTCCATTCCACGAGCAAAATGGTGGCTGGTTCTGGTGGGGTGCGCCTTACCGTACGAAGGAGCAGTATGCTGAAATTTATCGTTATACCGTTGAATACTTAAGGGACAAAAAAGATGTGCATAACTTCTTATATGCGTTCTCACCGGGAAGTCCATTTAACGGCACAGATGCGACATTCCTTGAGACGTATCCGGGAGATGACTATGTCGATATCCTTGGCTTCGATAATTATTATGACGGAACCACTGAGGGTTGGTTTGATTCAGTCGTGAAGGATGCTAAGCTGATCTCGAAGCTGGCGGATGATAAGGGGAAAATCGCAGCGTTTACTGAGTTCGGCTATTCGGGTGTGAAGCCAACTGGAACGAAGGACCTGAAATTCTTTACCAAGCTAATCGCTGCACTGCAGTCTGATCCGGATGCTAAACGGATGGCGTACATGCAGACTTGGGCGAATTTCAATACAGATTCTATCTTTGTCCCTTATAGAAATGCTCCAAACGGGCTAGGGGATCATGAACTGCTCCCTGATTTTGTAGACTATTATAATGATCCGTATACAAGCTTCAGCCATGAAGTGGCTATTGCGGATGCGTATTCGAAACAGGTAACTACAGAAACCGAGCAACCTTTTTTACACATTGCCTCACCAACGGCAAACCAAACAGTGCCCACGACAAAAGCATCGACCCTTCGTGTTCGTGTGTTGAATCAGGATGTGGATAAAGTAACCTACCTGATTGGGGATGACACAACAGAGTACAGCATGGCAGCTGACGCAGAAGGTTTCTATTACTTGGCAGATTGGACACCAGGTGTAGCCTTCGACGAAACTGGCGTGATGCTTACTGTTAAGTCCTATGCAAAGGATGGTTCTGTACTTTCACAAACGATCCAAATCTTTGTAAGTGACGTAGAGGGTAATGGGGACCCATTGATTGTAGATACTTTTGAGAATTACAAAGGGAATGATGAATTACTTCGTGCGGCATTAAGTCCTGCGGGTGATCTAAATACGATCTCACTTGATGCGGACCATAAAAATGATGGCAAGTATGGCCTGAGATTCGATTATAATGTGGATGGCCAAGGTTATACAGGTCGTACCAAAAACATGAATAATGCCGACTGGTCGGACGCCAACAAATTGAAGCTCTGGATTGCACCTGATGGCAGCGACCACAAGCTTGTTATTCAGGTCAATGCAAGCGGCATTTCTTTTGAAGCTTATCCTTCACTGGCAGGTACGACACCTGGCTTGGTGGAAATTCCATTCAGCCAGTTCGCTCCAGCGCCATGGGATACAGGAAATGCCGGTAAAGTAATCACTAAAGAGAACCTTAAGGACATTCGGGCAGTGTCTATCTACGTAAATAAAAAGGACATAGTAGCAAGTACGTCTGGTACGCTGTACTTCGACGATATTGCAGCGTTTAATGATGGAACGGGTGGCGTTCCTAATGGGGGCGAAGGCCCTGGCAGCACGCCAGAACAGGCGAAGCTGTTGTATGGTTTCGAAAAAGATACTCAGGACTGGACAGTAGAGCAAAATAATGCGAGTGCAAGCGCGGCGGTAATCTCGACTGATGAGGCTGCTGAGGGAACTCATTCGTTAAGCACCTTGTTCTCACTTGATTCAGATGGAGCTTTTGAGCTCAGCAAAAATGGCAGTCTGGATCTGAGCGCGGTTGATAAATTAAGCGCACAAATTAAACTGTCGAACGGAACAGCGGATGCACGTTTGTATATTAAGACGGGATCAACCTGGTCTTGGGCTGACAGTGGAGCTGTGAAAGTAGATTCGAGCGGATTTACTACGATTTCGCTCAACTTGGCAGGTATTGCAGATCTTAATAGTGTAAAAGCCATAGGTATCAAGCTCGAGGGATTCAGTGGTACGGGAACTTCTACGCTGTATCTGGATGATGTTCGGACCCTGAAGAATGGTACCGCACCTGAAGCTGTCGTCTATGGCTTCGAGGACAATACACTGCAAGGCTTCAGCATCAATGTGGATGAAAATAATAAATATAATACAGCGCTGGCTCAGAATCTATCGGTGAGCAATGCTGTGTATGCTGAGGGAACTCATTCGATGCAAGCGGACTTAACATTGAATGGAGGGCAATTCCAGCTGCGTCGTATGGTGGTTACCAACTTAGCGAATGCATCAACAATTACGCTTAAAATCAAGGTTGTACCTATTGATGCAAGCGATGTTAGCGGTGTAATGGCTCAGCTGTTCACCCAAAGTGGCTCAAGCTGGGGAACATGGACTGCTTCTACGGCTACACCAGTAGATGCCAATGGATTTACTACAATAACACTGGATATCAGCAAGGTAGCGGATCGTAATTTGACCCAAGCGATTGGCGTTCAAGTCATGACCACAGCAACTGATCCAGTAGGTAGTGCTACCGTATATGTGGACGAAATCACGATTAAATAGAAAGTAGTAAAGCCGGAAGCGAACATTTTACGATGTTCACTTCCGGCTTATTTATTTAGCATCAAATTTATTCATTTTAAGTCGAGTATCTGCTTGAAATTAACGAAGCTTAATAGACCCGCCATCTACCATGATAGTCTGGCCCGTAATATAATCGGAATCTTCACTCGCTAGGAATACCGCAACACGCCCGATATCACTTTCCAGTTCACCCAATCTTCTCAAAGGGATTTTCGAAATCATGTTTTGGTAATACTCAGGGTTTGCTTCTGCCCATTCAATCATGCCAGGGGAATTAGCAATTGGAGCAATGATGTTTACGTTGATTCCAAATGGACCAAATTCATTAGCGGCTACCCGGGTAATTCCACGGATGGCTTCTTTTGCAGCAGCATATGTTCCTTGATTGGTATCCCCGTTGAGGCCAGCGCCCGATGCAAAATTAATAATTTTACCTTGTGCTTCTTTTAAATACGGTAGTGCTGCTTGCATGAAATAGAAGGTTGGATAGAAGCCTGTATCAAAAGATAAATCGAAATCAGCCTGTGTAGTTTCTTCGATAGATTTCATTCTGGATGCGTGGGCATTGTTTACTAAAATATCTATTTTTCCAAATTTATCAGCTACTTGTTTAGCAAGGTGAGCTATTTTATCGTGTTCCTTGAGGTTCGCTTGAATAAAGATAGATTCAGGTTGATATTCTTGTAATTCTTTAATTGTTTCTTTGCCGGTTTCTTCATTGAGGTCAATAATAGCTACCTTAGCGCCTTCTTTAACAAAAGCCAGGGCCATCCCTTTACCAATACCGCCTGCTCCACCAGTAATAATAGCTACTTTTCCTGCAAGTCTGCTCATGTTGGTATCTCCTTTTTGTGAAAAAAATGTAGTATCTAACTCTTATCAGAGGTAAGGTGTAATTGTTACTTCGACTATATATTACCCAAAATAGTAGCTATATTTACCATGAAGTAGAAACGGCATCATTTACCAGTAAAAATATAGATGGTGACCGACGATGAATGTTCAAGTAGCTGATGAGGCCTGTTCCAGCTCTTATGTACATGTTGAGCGATTGAATTAAGCGGCGCACCAAGTGATGAGCAATTGATGATTCATGTGTCGCTCCAAGTGACGCTGCAAGTGATGCAATAGGTGAAGTATTTATAGAGTAATTAGGGAATTTCTCCCTGAAATTCAGAGATTTCTGTTCATCAGACTTATAATTAGGGAAAACTTACCTGATTTTCGGCCGATTTAGTAACTAATTAAGAAATCCCCTATTTATTAGGGAGGAAATCCCTGATTTCGTGCATTTAGAGCGAATATCGGCTATTTTCAGGGAGTTTTTCCCTAATTAGTTTAAACCCTACCGCAAGCCGTATGAAAAACTCACCTAATATATCGTTCACCGCCCAACTGCCCACCATCCAACCTTCCAACCACCCACCGTCCACCGCTCACCGCCCAACTGCCCACCATCCAACCTTCCAACCACCCACCGTCCACCGCTCACCGCTCACCGCCCACCATCCAACCGCCCAACCCAATATCAGAGAACGCTACGCGTGGTATATAGTCATATGGCACAGTAAAATCCATTACTTTTCTTTTCAATTCCATTCCATAAAAAAGAAGCTGCCCCCAAGTAGAATTCACTACTTTTGAGACAGCCTCTTATGGATATTTATAAAGGAAACCCCATCGAGATTACCGCACCGCCATTTCTTCGGTTGCCTGCGCTGATCTGACCTCCACAACGCTCGATGATTGCGCGGGAAATAGCCAGTCCAAGTCCGGATTCTCCGTCTTTTCCTTTTACAAAACGATGGAAGAGATAAGGAAGCAGATCGTCCGAAATTCCAGGGCCATCGTCACTTACGGATAACAGAGCCCGGCCCTCCTTGACTGAAACATGGATATAGATATGTTGATTAGCATAACGTGCTGCATTGGAAACTACATTAAGAAGCGCCTGTAGCAGCTTATCCCTATCCGCACGGATCGTAAGAGAATCTTGATGATCGTGGGAGATATGGAGGGTTAATTCTTTTTTCATTAATAGAGGGTTCATTCGTTCGATGGTTTCTGTCAGTAGATCTTTTAAACAAATAACCGTAGGCTTGAATATATCTTCCTCGCTGTCCAGCTTCGCAAGTAAAGTCATTTCGGACACGAGCTTCTTCAAGCGGCTGCTTTCGCTCATGATAATGTCTAGCCCTTTTACTACATTCTCACCTTCAAAAACACCATCCTTAATCCCTTCAGCGTAGCCGGAAATGGACATTAAGGGAGTTTTTAATTCATGAGACGCATTCTGGAAAAATTGTTTCTGCACATGGTTGAAACGATTTAATTCATCTGCCATGTCATATACCGATTGAGCGACAGATCCAAGCTCTCCACCAGCTTTAATTAATTTAACATCTGAGAAGTGCCGTTCTTTGACTTTGCGGAGTTCTTGTTGCAGCCTCATTAGAGGTTGAATCAGCTTCTTGGTGATAAATAGGCCAAATAGGAACATAAATGCTCCCGCTGCGCTGAAAACGATCAGCAGTCTTTTGAGCAAAGCTTGTTCAATAGCAGTGACTGCGCTCATAGGGGTTAGTAGAGTTAGCGTGCCTATAGGTGTAGCCTTCACTTCAGTAATATACCGTGTATCTGTTCCATTCCAAATGTTCTGGAGCTCAGTGGCTTGGCCTGTGACACTCTTGGCATCATAGTTTATTGCAATTGAACTCATCTCTGATGATGTGGACAAGACTTTTCCTGTCTCATCGCTAAGAATGGCTTCGACGCCTGCAGTGCTTAGAGAAGGTAAGGTCACCGGCAGAGCTTCCAGCTGAGTGCCAATCTCCCCGATGTATTTACTTTCTTCAGTCAATGTAACTGACATCGCCGCACCAATGGTTCTTAAATCCTCTTTTTGTGTTCCGACAAAATGGTTGAGTAGTACAAAATGGATCACGACTGCAGTAATAGATAGTAGCAATACCAATGCAATACTAAAGGCTAAATTAATCTGATGTGCTAGTTTCATTCGTATGCTCACCCCCATCTGTTCTCATGCGGTATCCGTGTCCCCATACTGCCTCAATGGGCAAATGCTCCAGTTTTTTGCGCATCCGTTTAATGAGATGATCCACGGCGCGATCACTTCCAAAATAGTCGTCCCCCCACACATAGCTCAGCAGCTCATCTCTTGTAAATGCCCGGTTAGGGGCATCGGCGAATACTTTTAGCATGGTGAATTCCTTGCTGGTCAAGTCCACCTCTTCACCACACCAGACTACACGTCTTTCTTCCGGCAATAGTAGAAGCTGGTCGATTTCAAGACGGGTGGAAGTGGTCTGACTGTTCAACTTTTCGGCCTGATTACTCATTTTGTACCAGCGTTGAAGCTGCCGTTTGATCCGGGCGACTAATTCACGAGGGCTGAACGGCTTGACTAGATAATCGTCACTGCCAAGCTCCAATCCTAATATTTTATCCACTTCATTATCTCTTGCGGAGATCATAATGATCGGTACTTCGGCTTCGTTACGAATCCTTTTACAGAACTCATAACCATCCATGCCGGGGAGCATAACGTCGAGTACCCACATATCCGGGGGGCTAGTCTGCCACAAGGTCCATGCTTCCTCAGCGCTGCCAAGGCCGATGGTGTGGTAGTTTTCTTTTTGTAAATAAGCTTCAACAAGATTGCGTATATGTTCATCATCGTCGACTACGGCAATGAGATATGGATTATTCATTTCGGGTTACCTCCAGATTATTCTCCTACAAGTATATCAATCCAGAGGTGGGTAGGGGCGGCTGCCATCGTTTTTCCACAAATTAACCAATGTTCTGCCACACCCATTATGTAAGCTTGGTCTTGTAAGATCATTCGAATCGACGAGGAGTGTTGTATTTATGAATCAACAGATGTTATTTAAAAAGTTAGCGCTGTCCGCCCTGCTAGTGTCCGCCGTTGCTGCACCGTCTGCAACGAACGCAGCAAGTGGAGCGCAAGACGGAAACACGAAAACAACGGCTGCAGCCGTGGTTACTGCTGCCTCTAAAGGAACAATTGCCACTAAAGTAACCACTATTGATTGGGTAGATCCCCTAGAGTTGGCTAAGACCTACGCACCTAATACCCAAGAAGATTGGAAGAACACCTTGGATCAGTATTATAAGGTTGCTGGATTTAGTGTAACCGCACTTGCCGAGCTTGTGCCTGCGGAACTGGTGGAGGGAGTTCAATTATCTAAAGAAATACTATCCACCGAAGCTCTACCTGCAGGATATATTGAAGCTGGTCGTAACCTTGAAGTAGTACCTGTAGTCGATGATATGCAGGTAGATAGCAATATCACTACTTCAATGAAAGCTGTAGACGCGACTTCAATTGCTATTTCCATTCCAGATCTTAGCGACGCGGATAAAGCTTTTTTCAAAGCCCAAGATGATCTGAATAGTGCCGCTAAATCCAAAGATGCGACTGTGATCAAGGAAGCTTTAGCTAATCTGTTGGATCAATATAAAGAGAAGATCAAGGAGCTTGAAACAGCCAAATAACGGCGATTAGCGAGGCTTGCTACAGAATAGAGATACTGAAAAGGGTAAAGATAAAAGACACCTCGCGGGGTGTCTTTTTTGTATGCATATCAATCTTCACGCTTTGCCTTTGGCCCTTACTTGCTTCCGCCAGTTCACACCGATCACCCCGGCGATGATCATCACTGTACCGGTCCAATGGTACCATTCCAGTTGCTCATTCAGCAGAAGTACACCACCGAGAATAGAGACAACTGTTGAAAGACTGCCGAAAATGCTCACGCGTGAAGCTTCCATCCGTGATAAAGCATAGTTGGAGAGGAAGGAGGTCACGAGGGAGGAGAGTACGCCGAGATAGAGCATGGAGAATATAAATTTGGGCTCTTGAAAAGGTGTGAAATACTGATCCAAGGTTCCTGCCGAACCATGCTTAATGATCGACAGTCCATTAAAAAATATAAATCCGAACAAAGTAATCATATAGGTAAGTTCTTTGGGACTCCAGGTACGTGTCAGCTTTCGAGCTGCAACATTATAACCGGCAAGGGATAAAGCTGAGATTAGGATGAGCAAGACGCCCCAAAGACTAGAAGAAGAAATACTCAAACCTGGAATGGCAAAGATAAGAATAATGCCTGAAACTGAGATTAATGTAGAGATCTTTTGGAAGCTGCTCGTGGTTTCCTTCAAGAACATCGCCGCCAAAAGGATGGTGAAGATGGGCATTGTCGCCTGAATAATACCCGCTACAGCGGAGGTTGTATACAGAAGTCCATACGCTTGAAGGGTGAAATACAACGCTGGATACATTAAAGCCAGTGGGATTATCACTGCTGCCTTGGATATTCCAAACTTCACCCGCCCCCACCCTGGAAAAGTAAATAAAGAAGCGGCAAGGAAAGATAACGTGAAGCGATGAGCTAGCGTATCAAAAGGATCCGAGACGGTTAGGGCCATTTTTACAAATATAAAGGAAAACCCGACGATAATAGCATTCATGACAGCTGCTGCTATCGCTTTTTGAGTAGAAGATGTATTCATTAGTAAAGACCTCCAAAGTGTTGCGCGCATTTAGGTACCGGTCCTGTTCTGCTCTTTATTCTAAGGCTAGAGTAGCTGTGCTACAATGTAATTATTATTCATCTGTACCGGTACAGAATAAGCTTGGAGGAAGCTGAAAGGGATGTATAAGTATTCGGAGTTAATCAACGAGCTGGAAGCGCAAATTGCCGAGGATGCGTATCGTGAGGGAGATAAATTACCGTCTATCCGGGAGTTGTCCTTACGTTATGGATGTAGTAAAAGTACAGTAATTCGCGCTTTACAGGATCTTCAGGACAAACATTTAATCTATGCCGCCTCAAAAAGTGGTTATTATGTCATGAAACGAAGCGGACAGCGAAAAGACGAAGGTGCACATTGGATCGATTTTACGGTGTCTGCACCCGACCCGGATATTTTTCCGTATCTGGATTTCCAACATTGTATTAATAAAGCGATTGATATGTACCGCAATGACTTGTTCATCTATGGAACGCCGCAGGGGCTTCCTTCTCTTATTCGTGAAATGCAGCGGCATCTGGCTTCTTATCAGGTATTTGCCAATCCGGATCAGATTTTTATTACCTCAGGTGTGCAGCAGGCGCTTGGCGTATTGACCCGAATTCCTTTTCCGAATGGCAGGCAGCGAGTGCTGATTGAGCAGCCGGGTTATCCGCTTTTTATGGAATATCTGAAGACGTATGGCATTGAGACAGAGGGGATAAAGCGTTCGGATGCTGGGGTGGACTTGAATGAATTAGAACGGTTATTTAAGACAGGCCAGTTCAAGTTCTTTTATACCGTCCCGCGATTTCATAATCCGCTTGGCGTCTCCTATACCCGTACCCAGAAGAAGGCGATTGCTCAGCTGGCAGCTAAATACGATGTGTATATCGTTGAAGATGACTACATGGCGGACTTGGAGCAGGATGCAAAAGAGGATCCGATCTACGCTTATGACGATGCTTCCCATGTGATCTATTTGAAAAGCTTTTCCAAAATTATATTTCCGGGTCTACGTGTCGGTGTCGCGGTACTGCCAGCGGTCCTGTGTGACTCTTTTAACCGATTCAAAAGACTGATGGATATAGATAGCTCTATGCTGTCTCAGGCTGCCCTGGAGTTGTATCTGAAAAGCGGAATGTTCGAGCGTCACCGAAAAAAGATGCGTTCCTGCTACGAAAAAAGATCCACGCTGCTCCATGAATCGATTATGAGAGAGTTAGATACAGCGACAGCACAGCATTATTCCTACCATCCAACCGGCCAGCTTGGTGTGCATACGTATCTGAAGCTTAGTGACAGCATAAAGACAGAACAGATGATCAAACGTCTGCAAAAAAAGTTCATTCGCATCGAAATGGCGGACAGCGGGTATCTGCCCTCTTTTAATAAAGAGAAGATTCTAAAGCTCAATGTATCCAGTGTAAAAGAGCCGGATATTCGCTTTGGCATTGAACAGGTAATGCAAGAAATACGCTGAGAGCGCAGCAATAAATGAGTGGATGATAATGGTGGAAATGCTGGGAGTCCATTGGAGTAGAAATAAAAAAGCGTTCCTCCAGTAACAGGGATCGTTTTTTGGCGTTGTGGGTCGTTGGCAAATCTGGCAGCAGTGAATTGATGGACAGCAGATCTCATTATCGGTACAACTCGCAGTAATCTCTGGTTCTTCTATAAATATCCGAACACATTTTCTGTGCAATCTTCGGCCGAGTCATGCGGACCCAGATAACGTTATTTGCTAGTTTTTAGCCTTTGAAGCAGGTTTTCGGACACCAGCGCCGCTATTCAATTAGAAAGGGGTTATATTGGGTGGTTTTCATGCTAATAACGGCTATGGGGTCCGCTAGCACTCTAAAAATGTGAAAAAGCCGCTTTTAAGGTCAGCTGTGTCCGATAGCGAATTCGCTAAGTGCAAATTACCAAGATGCTTTATTCATTTTTGCTTCGGTAGCGAGTATCAGCAACAAGCGCAAAAAAAGAGACCGGGTTCGGTCTCTTTTAGTTATTTCTCGATAGGAGGTATGAATTAATTCGCAAAAAAGTTCGGCAGGAACTCTTTATTAGCTTCCAGCATTTCGTCCAGCATCCGAATCGCTACGTCCACGGACGGAACAAGCGGGTGATGTGCGAGCGCCTGAAGGGCAAGGGCGCGGTCTCCGGTGACAGCGGCGTCAATCGCCAGCTGTTCATAGGTTTTGACAGCATGAATGAGTCCTTTAGCCATGGTTGGAATTTTGGTCAGTGGCAGAGGTAGCGGGCCGTTTTTGGTGACCACGCAGTTCACTTCAATGCTGGCGTCATCTGGCAGGAAGTCCAATATGCCATGGTTAGCGACATTTAGGGTCTGAATGTCGTTTGATCCGTTATGAAGCGATCTCATGAGATTAACAGCTGCTTCTGAGTAAAAAGCACCGCCGCGCTGTTCCAGCTGCTTCGGCTTCTCGCTTAGCTCTAGATTGCCATAAAGCTCGAAGAGCTCTTCTTCTACACGTTTGACGACTTCAGCACGGTTAATGCCTTGCTTATGGGAGTCCATCTGCTCTTCGAGCATGGCATCGGTCATATAGAAATATTTTAAATAGTATGAGGGCAGTGCATGAAGGGATTGCAGGAATTCCGGGTTCCATTCTCTTGCCGGTACGTTCTTAGCGCTGTAGCTGGTTGTATCTGCAAGCATATCATCCAGCTTGTCTTCACCTTCAACATCGATACGAGTAATCCAGTGCAAGTGGTTGAGGCCCACAAATTCGGCATATACACGGTCTGCTGCTACATTATATTTGGCAGAGACTTGCTTGATCAGGCCGATAGGTGCGTTGCACAGGCCAATACTTTTTACCTTAGAATATTTCAGAACGGCTTCGGTGACCATCCCAGCAGGGTTAGTGAAATTGAGCAGCCATGCGTTGGGAGCCAGTTCCTCGATATCACGGCATACATCCAGAATAACAGGGATGGTGCGCAGTGCTTTCATCATTCCCCCAGGACCTGTTGTTTCTTGGCCAATAACGCCATATTTGAGCGGAATCGACTCATCACGAGCACGGGCATCAAGCATGCCGACACGCATCTGAGTGCTGACGAAGTCGGCGCCTTCGATCGCTTTACGGCGGTCTGTTGTCAGATGAACCTCAATCGGAAGGCCGGATTTCTCCACCATACGTTTTGCCAAGTTACCTACAATATTCAGCTTGCGAAGACCAGGCTCAATATCTACAAGCCATAATTCGCGCACGGGAAGTTCTTTATAGTGAAGAATGAATCCCTCTACTAATTCTGGGGTATACGAAGAACCTCCACCGATAACTGCAATCTTTAATCCTTGGTTAGCTGCCAAGATTAATCACTCCTGTCTTGTAGTTTGTTTGATCGATTCATAATCCTGAAATTTCCGCATTTTCTCATACACTTCACTACTAATGGTCAACCCATCTTGATCCATAGCTGACCATACTGCACCGACTACAGGCTCTGTGGCAAGGGTAACCACTGTTGCCTGAGGGGCTGCAGCGTGTACAGCTTTCTCGATAGGCTGGCGAATCCAACCGCGATCCCCCCGGGTTAGCAGACTTCCTGCCAGCACCACATCGAAGGTCTCCTGCTCCATGCCTAGCTTGTGAATGATAGCTGCCGCAGACTTACCTAGTTCAACCCCTTGCCGATGTAAAATCTCCAATGCTACGGCATCTCCTTCAGCTGCTGCTTCAAAGAGCAGGCGGGCAACATTTACGGGGACTTTTTTCCAATGATCAAGGAAATCGTGAAACATATGCCCAACTTCCTCATAACCTAACATTTTTAGCAGTAAGCCTGTTAATAGGGTGGGCTGTTCCCGGCCGTCCCAAGCTCGGATAACGGAACGAAACACCTCAATATTGAGTGCGCCACCCCCGCCAAAATCACCGTACATATAGTCAAAGCCGCCGCATTGATAATGCTCTCCCTGCAGGTTTCTGCCTGCTGAATTGGTGCCGGTGCCGCAGATGAGCGCGACACCATATGGGCGATTCGTTCCGGCGCGTAGACCGATCATAGTGTCACAGTTAATGGTGTATTTGGTGAATCCTATCTGGCGTATCATCGGATGGAGAATAGCATAGTCGGCCTCGCGATCAGCACCGGCAAGTCCGAGATAGGTATGCTGGATGTCTTCCAACCGGAGTCCGGCTTCAGCCAGCGCCCCGAATGTGGCCTCTTGAATACTGTTGGCGGCCTCAAGGGCGCCTGTCTGGTGGTTGCCGTTACCACTCTTGCCTTTGCCAAGAACATTGCCATGTTCATCGCTTAGCAGAGCATAGGTTTTCGTGCCTCCCCCATCGATCCCCAAGTAGTAAGTCAATGGTCGTCACTCCTAGTGTATAAATTTAATCTACTCAGCTCCGGTAGATTCACGTACGATAAGTTCAGGATCAATCCGCATCCCGGCTCCACGTTTCATCTTTCCGGAGATGCGTTTGAGCAGCATATCCGCGGCTGCCAGCCCGATTTTGTCTGCAGGCTGACGTATTGTTGTCAGATGTGGATGAAGCTGTGAAGCAATATAATGATCGTCATAGCCGACCACTGCCACCTCTTCGGGTACCTGAATGCCCGCTTCCATCAGGGCATTGATGACTCCAAGCGCGATATTGTCATCCCCGGCAAATACGGCGGTGGGCAGCTTTCCTTCCTTCAGCCAACGTTTGCAGGTATCGTATCCCATCCCAATATCGAAATCACCAGGTACGATCTCAAAGGGGGCCAGTCCTTGTTCCTGAAGCGCCTGTAGAAATCCACTGCGCCGCTCCCGCGTACTCCGGAACATTTCCTGACCGCAGAGATGAGCGATTGAAGTGTGTCCCAGCTCCAGCAGATGACGCGTAGCTGCGTATCCCCCCTTGAAGTTGTCGATCGTGATGGAGTAGGTATCATTTTCGGGCTTCTGATTATCTATCAGCACATAAGGAATACCCCGCCGTTTTAACTCCACAATATAATTGTCCTCTTCCATCGGAGAGAGCAGAATTAAACCGTCTACACGATCCTCCTGAATTAAATAATGGCTATCATCCGATTCGATGCCTGTTGAGATGGATATGGCTAAAAAATAACCATGCATCGCTAATATTTCATTCAGCTCTTTGACCACTGCGTCAAAAAAGGAATCTTGCAGGGTAGTGACAATAATGCCGATAATTCCCGTCTTACCGCTTGCCAGACTGCGTGCCGCAGCATTAGGGCGGTAATCCAGCTCTTTAATTGCCTCCAGCACCTTTTGGCGATTATTCTCGCGTACCGATTCGGCCCCATTTAACACCCGGGATACGGTTACAACGGATAATCCGGATTTTTTGGCTACATCAAAAATACTAACTTTCATCTTTAATTCTCCTCACGGCAGATTTTCCGATCCTGTTTTCTACTTTCAGTATACAGGGTTGGCAGACTGTCCGCTAAACGTATGATTTCACGCAGGTATACCGTCCCTAAAGGGGGCGGTATACCTGCCAAACAGTTATCGCTGAATGATCTCTGTAACCTTCTTCTGAATCGTCGCCATCACCTCTTCAACCGTCTTATGTCCAGTTTCTACTGGCTGCAATTCATTAATGAACATGTCATTAATTTGCGAGTAGTTGGTGATTAAGTGGTTATAGGATTCGAAGCCGTAGTTAACAGCACCCTCGTAGACATTTTTGATATCCTGTGGATCGATACCTTCAAAATGTTTATAGTAAGCTTCTGCAGCTTCGGTGTTGACTGGTGGGTTACCGCCACTAAGCTCAATGGATTTCTCTTGCACTTCGCTTGTGATCAGGTATTTGATCCATTCAAAAGCTTCCTTCGGATGTTTGGAGTCCTTCAAGATCAGCAGCGGATCGACATAAAGGGTGCTACGTACCTTATCGTTGCCTCCCCATGGTACAGCGGCTACGCCAATTTTGAAGGGGAAGTCATTTGCACCTGCAAGGTTCCATGAGCCTCCGATAGACATGCCGATTTTACCAGCAACAAAGGGATCACCGTTCTGTCCAGCTACACTTTTGCTCCATTCGGAAGAAGGAGAGACTTTATCCTTAAAGACAAGATCAAAAAGCTTGTTGTAGGCAGCGATCACTTCAGGGGAGTCAAAATAAGTCTCGGAAGGCACGCCGCCATTAGTCCATGTATCTTCTGAGTAAGGCTCCGCTCCAAAATATAACGGCCGCATATCGCGTTCGGACCAAGTGAAGTCTACGCCATATTGAGTTTTGGCGATATCATCGGATACAAGCGTCATTTGTTTAGCTTCATCGACCATTTTTTCAAACGTCCAGCTCTTATCTTCATAATCGCTTGTTGGATAAGTCAGTTTGGCAGCATCAAACATGTCTTTGTTATAGAGCATTAAGGTGACATACATATTGACCGGGATGCCGTAAGTGTGATCTTTAACCTTGTAGATACCCATTAGATTCTCTGGGATACTATAATCCTCTGCCTTGAAACCATCCTCTTTCATAAGGTCGGTCATATCGAACAACATACCCTTATTGTAGTATTCTGCGAAACCTCCATACCCCCAGTGACTTGTCACGTCGGGCGATTTGCCGCCGGCAATTAGCGTTTGCAGCTTGCTGTCGAACTGCTCATAAGGCGCTTTTTCCACTTTCACTTTAATATTCGGATGCTGCTTCTCGAAATCAGGGATTAATTTTTCGACAAATGTGCGGTCTTCTGAATCTATTGTGTAATGGGTAATCGTTACCGTTTCTGCTTTGCCTCCAGAATTAGTAGAGTCACCGTTTCCTCCAGATAGGGCGTTACCCGCCGATTTGCCGCCGCTACAGCCTGATAAGGCTAGAACAACGAGCATGGTAGCTGCAAGTAAAAGCGCAATACTTTTCCTGTTCTTGTTCATTAGCTAAACCCTCCATGATTTCAAGTATATTTGGCCGCCGGATGGCGGATTATTACTTAATCCCTGTAAGTACAATCCCTTCGACGAACTGTTTCTGGGCTACAGCAAACAGCGTAACGATTGGGACCATAGCTAGAACCGAAGCAACCATTAGCAGATGCCAAGGTGGAATGCGGAACCTCGATGAGGTAAGAGAAGCCATCCCGACGGGTAGCGTGAACTTATCTGATGAGCTTAAGTAAAGCACTGGCGTAAGCAGATCATTCCAGTTGTAGATAAAAGCAAAGATAGCTACGGTCGCAAGTGCAGGTTTGGAGAGTGGGATTGCTATGGTAGCCCACATCCGTATTTCACCACAGCCATCAATGCGTCCGGCATCAAACAGCTCTTCAGGCAATGTGGAGAAGAATTGGCGCAGCAGAAAAATATTATAGGCTGAGCCGAAGAAAGCAGGCACGATCAGGGGTAAAAAGGTATCTATCCAGTTCATTTGCGAAAAGAGTACAAATTGCGGAATCATAATGGCCGGATAGGGTAACATCATGGTGCTCAGCAGCAGGATGAACCACACCTGATTACCTGTACCTCTGAATCTGGCGAATCCATAGGCAACCAGCGCCGAAGAAATCAAGGTTCCCACAACACTAAAGCCGGCGATAATCAGACTGTTTTTATAAAGAGTATCGAACTGCAGGGTATCAAATATTTCTGTGTAATTGCTCCACTGCCAGCTCTCCGGAAGAAAGGTGGGTGGGAACTTCAGCATCTCGCGTTTGGACTTAAGTGAAGTGGAGACCATGAAGAACAAAGGAAGCAGCATCAGAAATGTTGTAACTACTAGAGTAATAAAGCTGAAAATCTTAACAGGCTCCGCTTTCCGGCGGCGGTTTGTTCCTTTAGTCCGGGGGCTTAGCGCTCTGACTGTACTCATTTGCGTCCGCCTCCTTCATAGTGAACATAACGGTTAGACAATTTCATAATAAGTGCGGTGCACAGCATAACTACGATAAGGAGCACCCATGCCAAGGCTGAGGAATAACCGGCACGATATTCTTTGAAAGCGCTGGTGTAGAGATTATAGACATAGAACCAGGTAGAGTAATTCGGCCCCCCTTGAGTCATGACAAAAGCTTGGGTAAAGACTTGGAAGGAATCAATCAGTCCCATAATCAGTTGGAAGAGCAGCACGGGAGAGATCATCGGTAAGGTAATGTTCAGGAAGATTCTGAAGCGCCCGGCACCGTCAAGGTTAGCGGCTTCGATCAAGCTAGCCGGTACGCCTTGCAGACCTGCAAGGAATAAAATCATTCCTGAGCCTGCTGTCCAGAAAGTCATGATGATCAAGGCATATAGTGCAGTGTCTGGGTTCATCAGCCAAGCCGGTCCATGAATGCCGAACCAGGAAAGGATGTAATTGAAGAGCCCGATCTGCGGGTTGAAGATCCAGTACCACAGCAGGGACATGGCCACGCCGGATACCATGCTTGGGAAATACATTGCTGTTCTGAAAAAGCCGCGCAAAGGAATGGTCTGGTGAAGCAATAGTGCAAAGCCAAGACCGAGCGCAAGCTGGATAGGTACACCGATGAAGGTATATCTCAGCGTGACAACCACCGATTTCCAGAACAGGTCATTGTGAAACATCTCTGTGTAGTTAGCGAGCCCGATAAATTTAGGTGGGTGTATGATGTCATAATCAGTAAAGCTGAAGTAAAGCGATGATAAGATAGGATAAAGGGCGAATACTAGGAAGCCGATAATCCAAGGAGAAATGAACAGATACATGTAGAACGTCTGCCGCCTGTTCTCGCGATTGATCATGACACACCAACCTCTCGTTTTAAAAGTATAAGCGCTTTAACTTTTGATCATGCTAACACTATTAATTAGCAATAATACTAGGTACCTAGAGATTAAAGTTTAACCGCTTTAACTTTTTGTTTCGCTTTAATAAGCTTATCATAGAGGATGATCTCTAAATAATCAACACTTATTTTAACTATAAAAGCGCTGTCAGTCATTAAACGTAACATACAGTCTGTCATTTTTGTGAAAAAGGGACCTGAAATAAGATTCGGGAGATTATTGTGTTAACTATTATAACGCAATTTTATTATTTTTTATTAATATTCCTCATGCTATGATTAGGTTTGGTCATATTTTGTTAGAAATGAGGAAACTGAATGACGACTAGACCTTACTTAAAAATGATCCAGCATTCTGTTACAGCCTCAGGGATTAGCTTTGAGGAAATTACACCGAATTTCGTATATAGAGCGACAGATGGAGTGAAATCATTTGTGATGGTAGACGCTGAGATCGGACTAAACAACAGTGCTTCTACGATCATTGCCATGAGTAAATCTCTAACTTATGATGTTTTGCATAAGGCGAATATCCCAGCCGTAGAACATATTTATTTGCCGCATCCTGACTCCAAATTTAGCAATTTGAATCCTTATCCATTGGCTGAGCGTTATTTCCAAGCGTGCAATGGGGAGGTAGTTATGAAGCAGGATAACGGGGCGCAGGGAAATCATGTGTACAAAATCAATGAGATAGCCGATCTGCATGAAAAGCTGGATTTATTATTTTCTTTACAGCTTAATGGGGCAATAGGTCCTTATTATGAAGCGGAGATTGAGTATAGAATTGTAACTTTTAATCATCAGGCGCGTGTATTCCTTGGCAAAAAAAGAGTTCGTTCGTGGAAGCATAATTTGATTAACGGAGCTGTTACGATTGAGGTGAAAGATCAGGCCAAACAAGAGGCGCTGGCGGAGCTTGCCTCCTGGACCTCTAAAGCGCTGGGCCTTGATTTCTGCTCAGTAGATATCTTAGAGACAAATCAAGGCTTGATGGTGATTGAGGTCAACCATAAGGTGATGTTAGATGAATATTGTAAGCAAAATCCAAGTGAAGTACCTGGCCTCTCAGACCTTTACAGGGAAGTTATTCTTCAGCGTATGAATCAGTTATAAGCCGATATTCAGCAGCGATTGCCCGAATAATCTTTTGGCATTTCCGATTAGAGTTTGCGTACCCACGATTACAATAATCTCCGAAGGTGATTGTTCTTTAACATACGTAAGAGCATCCTCTAAATAAGGGAATTCGGAACTTTTTTCGAGAAAACTTTTAGCGATAAGCAGGGCATCCGTTGGGAAAATTAGATGGCTTATATCGGGTTTGGTTACGATTAGTTGATCCGAGACTGTACTCATGACTTCGATGACCCCTGTGTAATCTTTATCCTTAGGGACACCGATGATGGATGTGACGGTACGGCTGCGCTCAGGATTCACTAATTGAATAAGTTCAGCCAGATAGCTTGCAGAATCTCTATGAATAGCTCCGTCAATAATCGTCAGTGGGTCATGATAGATAACTTCACAACGCCCCGGCCATTGTAATTGTTCAAAACAGTGATGTACGATCTTCTGATCAAGGGGTCCCCCTGTAATCTCTTCACAAAGTGCGACTGCGCTGGCAGCATTGACCGCTTGAAACTGTCCCAATAGCGGAAGGGTCAAGGCTGGATAAACGGCTGGCTTCGTCCGGACATCAAAAGTAGTTCCGACAGAAGTGGTTGTGATAGATTCAGCTAAAAACTGTTCTTCATAATATTGCACAGGGTTGGAGGAGAGGTTGTCCTTCATGATCGCAAGAACGTCGGATTTCTGTTTGCTAACATAGACGTTTGTTGTGTTGTTTTTGACAATCCCCAGCTTGTGCAGTGTAATGCTGTTCAGATCAGGTCCCAAATGGGCTACATGCTCTTCCATAATCGGGGTAATGACAGCCCAGTCATTGCTCAGGACATTGGTGTCATCAAACCTTCCTCCTCTACCGCATTCAATCACATTGATATCTGTACCCTTCTCCTTAAAGTACAAAGCCGCAATAGCCAAAGCAACCCCAACCGGACCTTGATATTCATCAGCAGCAAGCTGCTCTTCGATCTGGTGGAAGCCCCCGCGAATTACATTACCTAATCGCACAAAATCTTCTGTGGCTATTGCCTGCCCATTGATCCGGATTCTTTCGTTGAAATCTACCAGGTGAGGGGAGGTGAATAACCCCACTTTATAACCCAAGTGACTTAACAGAGAGGAAATAAATCTAGAGGTGGAGCCCTTACCTTTACTGCCTGTGATCAGTATGTATTTTTGATTGCGATCCGGACTTCCGACTGCATCCAGTAATGCTCTGGTTAACTCCGGTTTTCTAACTTCTTCATCCAAAGTTTCTGTAATGTTGTTAATGGCCCTTAGGTAAGAGCTGTAGATCATATCTTCTACTTGGGATTGTGAAGTGAATTCCACGGAAATCCCTCCATTTAATTAATTTTGGCGCGTTCCTCAGATAGTGTTGTGTAGATGATAATCGGAAGTAACACAAGAGAAATGATGACGGTCAGAGCGATGCTCCAGTTCAAATCCTTATATAGCTGTACTATGGTGAACAACAAAGCGATAACAGGTAAGACTAGTTTATTTAAGTGCTTTAGGAATAAGGAGTACATACTTCTTTTTACGGTAACTGATGTGCCGATGCTTGGGATTTCTAACTCGTTACGCGATAAGGCGGTGATCCCGATAAATAAGTGGCTGTCGATAAATTTAAGCTGCTCATTATCCGCATAAAGCTTGACTGACTGGGCAATATGCTCCGTATCGATGTCTAAGATGGGGATGGTGATTTGTTTGGAATTATAGGAGATCACGATCTGATCTGTTTCTTCCATGCCTAGCAGTTTTCTAACATTCGGATGAATTCTGCATAAATTCTGGTGCTCATCAAAAGGGTAAGGATGACCCACTCTGAGGGTGAGCTCTCTTTTGCCAATAAAAAAGTTCCCTAATGCACTTAAGGGCCGTTGGATCAGTTGATTTATAAGTTTATGTATGCCTGGCTTGGGTTGAGAACGCGTCCTAGCGCGAGTAATGATTAATGGATCATGCCCCTCGGAATGGGTTTCAAGCAATAACATGATGTATCTGTTGAAGTAAAGGGTATTCGGTTTGGCTGTGCTATCTTCTCGTAAAGTTAGGTTTACCCGGAAGCCATTTTTGGGATTGATAAGTTCTACTTGATTCGTATATTTACGGACGAGTGCTGGACAGGCTTTTACATAGGGTTTGGCAATCTCGTCCACTTTAGGAATTCCCCGAAGAACTGTGTCGTATTCTGGCTTCGTTATTGTTAATCCTGTAGTCAGGCAGTCCCCGAGCTTGTCCTTTGCCCGCTTGGATAATTGGATTGTACCTCTTGGCACCTCATCTGCCGATAAAATTAAACAGCTGACTTTGACACCATTCTCTGCTGTAAGATCAACGAAGATATGCTGCACTAAACCTAATTCCTTTAACTCTTCGGAGTTCATTGTGATTTCTTCACGAGGTTGAAGGCTTTGTTTGTCTAGAATAGTAAAGGTTTGCTCGATAATAATGTCAGACACCGCCCAATAGTTTAATGATTTGTTCAAGGGAATGAATGGTTTTTTGGAATAAATCAAACGCATTCGGGTTACGATAATTTCGATTAATTTCAATTTGAATACTTTGAACTAACAATTCCTTAGTGCAATATGAAGTAATCGTTCCAGGATGGGATGCAGAAAATGTATGATTTTGTCGAACATTGGTAATACCATTATTGTTAAAGATGCCTATGACGTCATTTAAATTATTCTCTCGTATAGAGGTTCCGTACAGTGTCCCTAGGTCAATATCAAACTCTCGAAGTTTGGAAGCTCCGTGCAGATCGATCACAAACTGAATGCGATGTTCTTTGACAAGCGCTCGTAGCGCAGCCTTATATTCTCCACCTAAGATGTAATTTGGGTCTTCTTTGGAAAAGCTATTCGAATAAATACAGTAGCAATTGGTGAGCTTTTGTAACAAGAGGGCAAGGGAGCCTGTATACATGTCAGCTGGTTTTACAGCATGTTCTCGAAAATGATTAATGGCATGTGGAGCTGAGACTAGTACAGGAAGGGAGCCTTCTACAATGGAGTAAGAGGGAGCTACCCCGATATCGCCAAAATAATTATTATTGGAGAATTGTAGCTCATACTGTTCGATCAGAGATAAAATATGCAATCACCTATTCATAGTTATTTAATGGGTCGTTAACCATTAGTATGTCCTAAGCATTCACCATTCATGAATAAGGATGAATCTATTATAACGCTTGCAAGGTTTGCCGTGGGCAGTTTTTCCATAAAATGATTCTAAAAGATTGGCTATTGAAAAGTTCAAAATGGTGTGCTAATATTTCAATTGAAAACGTTACCGATAAGGATACCGAGAAGGATACCAAAAAGTAGGCTGGGGATTACTTAAGCAAATGAAAACGCTGACATAATTTTCACTAACAGCATCGGAACGTCTTCATGCGAAGTAATCTAATAAAAAGTACGAGGGGGAAGAAGAATGAAGAATATCAAAAAATATTTAGGGCTCATGTTAGTAATGTCTATGGTTGTTGTCTTAGCGGCAGGATGTGGGAATAAAGAAAATAATTCTGCATCCAATGATGGAAACGCTACATCTGGTAAAAAAGGGTCAGTTTATTTCTTGAACTTCAAACCTGAGATTGCAGAAATATATGAAAAGATTGCTAAGGATTACGAAGCAGAAACAGGAGTTAAGGTAAAAGTCGTAACGGCTGCTGCGGGTACTTACGAAACTAAATTGAAATCCGAAATCTCCAAGTCTGAAGCGCCAACTATTTTCCAAATTAACGGACCTGTTGGTTTTCAATCCTGGAAAGATTACACCTTGGATTTGAAAGATACTAAGCTTTACAGCTATCTGTCCGACAAAAGCTTGGCTGTAACTGAAGGTGAAGGCGTGTATGGTATCCCTTACGTAGTTGAAGGATACGGCATTATCTACAACGACGCAATTATGAAGAAATACTTCGCTTTGGCTGATAAAGCGGTATCGATCTCCTCCACAACTGAGATCAATAACTTCGACACTTTGAAAGCAGTAGTAGAAGATATGACGGCTAAAAAAGACCAACTGGGCATTAAAGGTGTATTCGCCTCCACTTCCCTCGCTGCTGGTGAGCAATGGAGATGGCAGACTCACCTTGCAAACTTGCCGCTGTACTATGAATTCAAAGACAATACTGAGTTTGACAACACCGTTCTTGCGGGTCTAGCTTCTAAAGAAGTTGAATTCAAATACAACGATAAATTTAAAAACATCTTCGATCTGTACATCAAGAACTCTGTAACTAAAGAATCCTTGCTGGGTAGTAAATCCGTAGCTGACTCCATGGCTGAATTTGCACTTGGTAACGCAGCTATGGTTCAAAATGGTAACTGGGCTTGGTCACAAATCAACGATGTTGACGGTAACGTAGTTAAAGCTGAAGAAATCAAATTCTTGCCTATCTACACAGGTATGGAAGGCGAAGAAAAACAAGGTTTGGCTGTAGGTACAGAAAACTATTTCGCAATCAACAGCAAAGTATCTGCTGAGAACCAACAAGCTTCTATCGCTTTCCTGGAATGGTTGTTCTCCAGTGAAAAAGGTAAAGCTTATGTAACTAACGATCTAGGTTTCATCGCACCATTCAATACCTTTGAAGACAGCGAAAAACCAGCAGATCCACTTGCTAAAGAAGTATCTGCTTGGATGGAAAAAGATCTTACTTCTGTAGCTTGGACATTCGCAGCATTCCCAAGTGAAGAATTCAAAAACGTCTTTGGTGATGCGCTCTTGCAATACGCTCAAGGAAACAAAACTTGGGATGAAGTTGTAACCATCTTCAAGGACACTTGGAAGGCTGAAAAAGCAAAATAATAAATGCATGGAAAGATGCTTGAATAACTCTCAGTTGTCATACAGATAAAAGCTTAGTGCCACTGGGCTCCCTCGGGATTCAGTGGCACTAAGCAACAATTGGAGTGGATCTTGCTACATCTGTTTCATCATTTTCCATACTGAGATAGGAGAAGACTCCATGGAAAAATCGATAAAAAAATATTTTGCTCTTTTTGCATTACCGACCATAATAGCCTTTGGAATTGCCTTTGTGATCCCTTTTCTTTTGGGTATATATTTGTCTTTTACAGAGTTTACTACAGTCAATGATGCAACATGGATAGGGTTTGGCAATTACGCTAAAGCTTTTTCGAATCAAGAGTTTCTAAATGCATTAGGTTTCACCGTTAAATTCACAGTTTTATCTGTTCTTACTATTAATGTGTTCGCCTTCATCTTGGCGATGTTATTAACTAGAAAGCTAAAAGGAACCAACGTATTTAGAACGATCTTCTTTATGCCTAACTTGATAGGCGGTATCGTATTAGGATACATCTGGCAGTTGATTTTTAATGGGATTTTGTACAAATTTGGTGTCACTTTGACCTCTGATGCAACGTATGGATTTTGGGGACTAATCGTTCTTATGAATTGGCAATTGATAGGGTACATGATGATTATCTATGTTGCAGGTATTCAGAATGTTCCTAAAGATATAGTAGAAGCCGCAAGAATTGATGGAGCTTCACGTTCTAAGATTTTGCGTAATGTGACTATTCCACTCGTAATGCCGTCCATTACTATTTGTTTATTCTTAACCTTATCTAATTCATTTAAATTGTTTGACCAGAACTTAGCGTTGACCGCTGGTGCTCCTTCTAAGCAGACCTCCATGTTAGCACTGGACATCTACAATACATTCTACGGAAAATCAGGATGGGAAGGTGTCGGTCAAGCGAAAGCCGTCGTATTCTTTGCTTTAGTAGCCTTAATCGCCTTAATACAACTTGTCATTACTAGAAGAAAGGAGGTTGAGAACTAATGCAAAAGACTAGAGCAAAAGATTACTCTATATTCACCATTTTGTTGGTCTTGGCCATTGCGTTCTTATCTCCTATTTTTATTGTTCTGATGAACTCCTTCAAGGGTAAGTTCTACATTAGTGATACGCCGTTCTTATTCCCTAATGAGACTACGTTTGTTGGTTTAAAGAACTATACTAGTGGTGTAGCAAAGATTGATTTCTTCAGTGCCTTCGGAATGTCCTTGTTTATTACGGTATGCTCGGTGGCTGTGATCGTGTTATTTACTTCCATGACTGCATGGTACATTACCCGGGTGAAGTCCAAATTCACAGGCATGATGTATTATGCGTTTGTATTCTCGATGATCGTGCCTTTCCAAATGGTTATGTTCACAATGACTAAGACTGCAAACGTGCTGCATCTCGACAATCCGATTGGGATTATCTTAATCTATTTAGGGTTTGGATCAGGGCTATCTGTGTTTATGTTTAGCGGATTTGTGAAGTCTATCCCGCTTGAGGTTGAAGAAGCGGTAATGATTGATGGCTGTAATCCACCTCAGGCCTTCTTTAAAGTGGTATTGCCCATCCTGAAACCTATTGCTGTAACTGTAGCTATCCTTAATGTAATGTGGGTATGGAACGACTTCCTATTGCCAGACCTGCTGATTGGTACAGAGTATAAAACGATTCCTATTGCGATCCAGTACCTAAAAGGTGGATACGGATCGATTGACATGGGAGCTATGATGGCGATGCTGGTCTTAGCTATTGTGCCAATCATCATTTTCTACCTGACTTGTCAAAAGTACATCATCGAAGGTGTCGTTGCAGGTGCGGTTAAGGGTTAAGCTTGATCTACCTCGTTAAATAAATTAATATTCATGTAAGAAGCGAGTAGGGTGTTTTTCTTGGTGGGTGACCATCAGGAATCCCCTGCTTTCTTATTTTGACTATGAAGTTGAATAAGGATTAAGGAGTTTGATAGATACTAACAAGTAAAGGATAGATAGAAATGGAGAGACTGACTATTATAGACATCGCCAAATTATGCGGTGTTGGCGTGACTACTGTATCAAGGGCTATTAACAATCATCCGGATATTAATGAAGAAACAAAAGCGATGGTTATGAGGGTTATCAAAGAAAATCATTATGTCCCGAACAACAGTGCAAGAAATTTAAAACGTTCTGATTCGAAAACGATTGCAGTATTGATTAAAGGGATATCCAATCCATTTTTTAGCCCGATGATCAAAGTGTTCGAAAAAGAGATTCAACGCAAGAAATACTCCTTCATCCTACAGCGAGTTGATGAGAATCAAGATGAGATCGAAGTGGCGATTGAGCTGGAGAAAGAAAAAAGGCTAAAGGGAATTGTCTTTTTAGGAGGGCTATTCTCACACTCTCAAGAGAAATTACAGCAATTAACGGTTCCATTTGTCCTTAGTACGATCGGAATGACGGAAGAGTTTGATTTGAGCGACTATTCTTCTGTATCTGTCGATGACTTTAATGAGAGCTATAAGATTGTGGACTATTTATGTAATCTGGGGCATGAGAAAATCGCAGTCATTACTGCACCAGAAGAAGATGTAAGTATCGGTAAGTTAAGATATGAAGGTTATAAAAGGGCTTTAGCTGATCATGGAATCGCTTATAATGAGCGGCTAGTGCGGCGGATGAAAGAGGATATCGACAGTTACAGTATGGAAAATGGGTATGCGGTTACAAAAGAATTGCTAGAGTTAGGTGAAGAGTTCACCGCTATTTTTACCTTATCAGATAGTATGGCTATCGGCGCCTGTAAGGCAATATTTGAAGCGGGCAAGCAAGTCCCGGAAGATTACTCTGTGGCTGGTTATGACGGATTGGATATTTCCTTCTATTATAATCCTTCTATTACTACCATCAAACAGCCGGTAGTGGAGATTGCGGAAGCTACGATTAAGATTCTTTTTGATCTCATCAATAAGAAGGTTAAGCATGCGCATCAGATTTTCCCGGCAGAATTAATAGTTAGAGAATCTACAAGGTCTTTATTGTAGTTTCAACAAGTGAGTATGTTTAAGTTTATTTACGAATCGGGGTGGGGAGATAGAACCGCAAGAGATTAAACCTAACGATATCAACAGCATCACACGGTTTCTCACCGCATTTGGTGATCCTACTCGGATTCGGATTGTTACGTTATTAGGGAATAAAGGTCGGCTGAATGTTGGGGAAATTGCAGGTGAATTCGAAATAAGCAGGCCAGCGATTTCACATCATCTCAAAATCCTACGGGATGCCCGCATTGTTGACCATAAAAAGAGAGGCCAGGAAGTCTATTACTGGCTGGCGCGTGAACGGCTAGCAACAAACTTTAGGGCGCTTGCTGATTTGGCAATGTCGTTTAATCATGGGGACTAAGCCATCTCAAGGGAATGGTTCAGTCCCATTTTAGGATAACCAGGCATTTACCATATCGGAGACGGGTTTATAGATAAATATCATCCATCCCAATGGGTTAGAGACCGAAATATGTAACGCATTAATAAGACTGAAGAAAGTTCCCAGCAACAGAAGAAATGAGAAAACCCACATCTCCTTGATTAATTTTTTCCTCCACATCAGGGGAACTTCAATGGCTGCTATAACGGCTACAACTATGAGAATCACTACTATACCCAATATTCACAACCTCCCAAACCATCTAGTTTCGAGATATTAAGTCTTTGCTCAGTGCTCTTCTGAACATTACTGCAATTTCGCTGTAATAAGTGTAATTTGGTTAACACTCGATACTCTTTCAATTTTAATAGTTGGGCACCTTGCGATGTTATACATGGTTTTGTGACTCCAATTTATCACTTCGTCTCTTCTAGGAAAGAGTTAGTCACTTTCCCTAACAGGCGAATCTTAATATCCATCTTTACGCTTATTGGAAGGTTAACAAAGGTCTCATCCCAATTGTTTCGCAGTTTCTTCCACGCCTGCGGGTTAGAACGATGGATGATTTCACCGAATCCAAAAATATCGCTTTTGTATTCATTCTGTACCTTTTTAATAGTAGTTTTGAATAAATTCTGGACTTTTTTATTGGCGATTTGTTCTAATTCGGTGATAGTTTTTGTGTCTGTCAGTTCAAGATTTCTACACTGAACCTCTCCTATATCTGATTCTATATGTTGCTCAATACTGATTTCTGGTTTGTCATTATGGATGCTGCCTTTCATTTTGGAACGGGCTTCAAATACATCAAGCGAAACCTTTTTACCTTCGGGACATTGGATATAGAAAACAGTACTCTCTACTTTATTGGTTAAATAGTTATACACTTTTGATTCCTCAGGATTTAGCCAACCAATCAATTTGTCTTCCTTGAATATGGCCAATCCGGAGTATTTCAATTCTGTTGGAGAGTCTACCGTTTCAACATTATTCGGAGTTTCTCCTACATCTACACTCCCCTCGATGACAACACCTGTTAAGACTGGATTCTTACCCTTACTGACAAGTTCTGTAATTAGGGTTCCTAATGTCACAGTAGATGTAGGTGCCCAATTTTTCTCCGAGCTTTCCAGACTGGAAAACAATCGCACGGCAGGAATCTTTTCAAGACTGGTTAATATTTTCAACGCATCTTCTGCCTTTGCATCCTTTGCTACCACTATAAAATAATCATTTCGCGTATCAGTGTCTCTTGACATGAAATCAAGAACATCGTTGATTCCCTCTTTAGCCAAATCCTCGCCAAGGACTAGGATCCGTAAATGAGAGATATAAATTTTACGTGGGCTAACGGTTGTGATTTTTCTAAGGGCTTCATATACAGTATTTCCTGTCGCTTTATAAAGGTTGACGGGTGCTTGAGGAGAGCCTCCCTTGGAGCCAGCGATTTGACTGGGTAAGACCACTTGTGCAGAAACTTGATATTGATCTCCAATTTTATCGATCCCTATTCCTACAGCAATCGCAAGATCATTTAATTCTCGGCGGCTCCAGCAACCTGTTACAAATATTTGCATGAGAATAAGAACACAAATCAGAAGCGATCTTCGTTTCATGGTTTAATCCTCCGTTAGATCTTTCGGTATTCATGTCTCCCAGCCCATCTTTAGCTTCGAGATTTTAAGCCTTTGTCCAGTGCCCTTCGAAACATTCCCACACCTAACAACACCAAAGGTAGAAATAACCCGAAGGTTATAACATAGTACACCCAATAATTATCGAATACTTTGTTGTAATAGGTGTAATTTGGCGCAATAAGAGGTGCTAGTGTAACCAAAATTAATCCTGTGGGTAGAGTTAGCACCCGGTACTCTTTTAGTTTGAATAATTGAGACAACCCCAGAACGAAAGCATAGAAGTATAAGGTAACTTCTATAAACAAGGTTAACATCCAAAGTAGTGCTATCATGGCTTCCACCCGCTCGAAGAAACCACCAACGGATATGCGCCTTGCAATGTTATAACTGGGATAGATATCCCTGGTTGTCAGATCTGGACCTAGCACTAATATGGAAATAGTAACCGTCAGGAAGATAATAATACCGCCTAAGAAACAGCCTTGTAGTAAGCCTTTGGTTATCTTTTGTTGTTGGTTTACATAAGGGAGAAACATTAGAAAAACAACCGGTTCTATAAAGGTGTAAGCCGTAATGGAAATAGACCCTCTCAACACTGGTTTTATGCCATCCTCCAATATGGGCAGTAATCTGACAATCTCCATCTGAGGAATAATTGCGACCGTCAGAATCAGAAATAGGGTAATAATCATAGGTGTAAAGATCTCTCCAGCTCGTCCTATGACTTCAATACCTAGTCGTGTAGCCATAATCACGATCACCATGAATAAGATTAAAACAGCCGGAATAGGGGTTCTCGGTAATATTTCGGATGTAACGAACTCACTGAGTTCTCGCATACTTCCAACGGTGACGATAAGAAAATACATTAAGGTCAAGAGTGATAGAATAGTCCCAATCCATTTTCCAAAAGCCTTTTGAATCGCCTCAATAAGCGTTAGTTTGGGGTACAACTTTACGAACTTGCTGTACATATAGATGGCTAATAAACCTACGATCATACCAATTAATGCGGAAATCCAGGCATTTTGTCTGGCGTAGTGTGAAGTGGAGGGAGGGATTACGAGAATGGAATCCCCGATCGTAAGGAACATAACCAGTATGGTAAGCTGGCGAGTACTTATTTTACCTTTTTCGAGCATGGCTTTCTTCACTCCAATTTATCACTTCATAGGTCAAGGTTTCAGGGGCTATTCCTCCGTGAGATCTCCCGGTTTCTCCGGTGGTGTACTCTTTTCCCGAACGATATTTTTTTTATTGATAAGTCTAGGGCGGGTAAACATAGCCCAATGCGGCATTCGGAAAAAGGTGTCCTTTTGATCGGCGAGATTATAGGGAGCAAACGGGCTCAAATAAGGAATTCCAAAGGAACGTAAGCTGCACATGTGAAGAACTATCGCAATAACGCCGATAATGATCCCAAACAATCCAAAGGATGCAGCAAGGAACATCATTGGGAAACGGAGCATTCTGATGGTCAGGGCAAGATCGAAGGATGGCAGCACAAAGCTGGAGATAGCAGTAATAGCGACGACAATAAGCATGGCAGCAGAAACAATGCCGGCATCAACTGCCGCAGTCCCAATCACTAGGGTGCCTACAATGGATACAGATTGGGCTATGGTTTGAGGCATTCGTACACTCGCTTCTCGTATAATCTCAAAGGCAAGCTCCATTAAGAGTGCTTCAATAAATGCTGGAAGCGGCACGCCCTCCCGTTGTGCGGCTAGACTGATCAGCAGGGTTGTGGGCAGCATCTCCTGATGAAAGGTAGTAATAGCTACATACAAAGATGGGGCAAGTAGTGAAATGAAAATACTGAAGTATCGAAGCATTCGTACTAAGGTGCTAACATCGGCACGTTGATAATAATCTTCCGCCGTCTGCATGAAGGAAACAAATAAGGTAGGCACCGTCATTACTATAGGTGTCCCATCTACTAATATGGCTACTTTTCCTTCCATAAGAGCAGCTGCTATAACGTCAGGGCGTTCCGTATGATGGATCGTTGGAAATGGGGTATAGGTTTCATCCTCGATTAATTCTTCGATATAGCCACTTTCCAGGATCCCGTCAATGTCGATCCGATCTAAACGTGAGTGGACTTCTTGCAGAATCTCATCACTAACAATGCCATTGATATACATGAGGGCTACGTCTGTCTGTGTTACACGTCCAATTTGCTGTGTTTCTAACCAAAGATTGGGGTCTTTTATTTTCCGCCGGATTAATGCGGTATTCGTGCGTAAGCTTTCTGTGAAGGCTTCCTTAGGTCCACGAATCACCGTTTCAGTGGCACTTTCCGTTACGCCACGGTCTTTCCAGTCACGCATGCCTATGGTGAACCCTTTGGTATATCCATTGAGTAAGAGGATCACATCTCCGGATAATAGAGAGGTGAATAAAGAATTGAACTCCGTCGCATCTTTAATATCCCCTACAGTGAGCATGTGATCTTTTAATAATTGATAGTTGGCTGTTTGTGTATCAAGACTTGGATCTGGAAGTTCTAAGATTAGTGATTCCAGAATGAAATCCTGAATAGCTTTACTATCCGCCAATCCATCTGTATAGAAAATAGCTGCTTTGATCTGGTGTTTGGAACCAATAAAGAATTCTCTAATCACGAGATCTGTACTATTGCCGAGTGTTGTTTTTATATATTGAATATTATCTTGAAGTTTTTCTTTAATGGGTTCCTTGGGTAATTCTTTAGTGGGGTTAGGGTGCCCTAATGAAGGGTTCTTAAAAACTTTTGTTATTGTTCTGTTCAGAAATCCCATAGTTGTTATCCCTCTTCCGCTGGTGCTGTAAATATAGCTATTACCAGAATGAGGTGGGATTATTCTGAACCATGGATGGGTCAACGCATATCAAAAAAGCCGCAGAGAGATTCTCTGCAGCTAGCTAGAAGCGCTTAATTAAGACTTTAAGACGTCCAATCGTTATATAGATGCTTCTCCGTTAGGATGGACAACAACTGAATACCAACCTCATTATGGCCACCTTCAGGGATGATCAGGTCAGCGTATTTTTTGGATGGTTCGATAAAAGCTTCATGCATGGGTTTAACTGTACTCAAATATTGATGATGGATCGACTGGATGCTCCGTCCACGTTCTTCAATATCTCTAAGGACCCGGCGGAGAATGCGTACATCAGGATCGGCATCCACGAATACCTTGATGTCGAGCATTTCACGGAGATTCTCGTCAGAAAGGACGTGGAGTCCCTCGATGATTACAATATTGTTTGGCTTCAGTTCTACCGTCTCTGTAGTGGAGCGGGCATGGACTGTAAAGTCATACACGGGAGCGAATGCGGTCTGTTCTTCGCGCAGAGATTTAAGATGCTCAATGAGCAGCTCGTTATCGAAAGCGAAAGGATGATCGTAATTAATGGATTCACGTTCAGCAAAGCTGAGATGTGAGTGATCCTTATAGTAGTTATCTTGAGATATGAAAGTTACCTTTCCCGTTCCAAGACGGTCAATGACGGAGCGGGCTACGGTTGTTTTTCCCGAGCCGGTGCCGCCGGCGATACCAATAATGAGCATGTGATTCAATAACCCTCCCTAAGATTGCCGTTGCAATTCCAATATTGTAGCACAGCGCTCATGTTTTTTCACCTTAGATCGGGTAAAATTAAGATGGGATTTTTGGAAATTCGTCTATATTAGGGACAAGGCAAATCCGGAAGGGGTTATCCAACGAATGAACGGAAAAAAAACCGTACAAGAGGCTTTTAATGAAACGGCCTATCGAATCGCAGGGAATGGGAATAGAGATGTGCAAGTGTTGAAGGAAGCCTTGGCAGCCGTAGAGAACAGTACGGCATCTGATATTTATGGAACGGGCGAAGTGATTGAAGATTTCCAGACGAAAATGGCGAATATCCTGGGCAAAGAAACCGCGGTTTTCTTTCCGAGCGGAACGATGGCGCAGCAAATCGCTTTAAGAATTTGGTGCGATGAAAAAGAGGTGAAAAAAGTAGCCTATCATCCCTTATGTCACTTGGAGATCCATGAGCAGGATGGCCTGAAGGAATTACATCATATTGAGCCTATCTTGCTTGCGGACAAGAACCGATTAATCACTTTGGAGGATGTGGCGAACCTAAAGGAGGATATCGCCTGTCTGTTGCTGGAATTACCCCAGCGCGAGATTGGTGGTCAGCTGCCAGAGTACACGGAGCTTGAAGCTATTTCTGCTCATTGCCGTGCACGCGGCATTAAATTGCATTTGGATGGGGCAAGATTATTTGAGATCCTCCCGTATTACGGGAAGTCAGCAGCTGAAATCTCTGCACTCTTTGATAGTGTGTATATATCCTTTTATAAAGGAATTGGAGGAATCGCTGGGGCAATTCTTGCAGGCAGTGAAGATTTTACGAAGCAATCAAAGATATGGAAACGGCGGCATGGTGGAGACTTAATCAGCTTATATCCGTACATCATTTCTTCTGATTATTATTACCAGCAAAGAGAAGGCAACATGCAGCAGTATTATGAAGGTGCAAAGGAGCTTGCTGCTTGGGTTAATCAATGTCACGACGTAACCACTCTGCCCGCTCAACCTGTCTCCAATATGTTTCACATGCATTTTCAAATGTCTAAGGAACAAATTGAACCGATTCTGTCAGCGGTGTATGAGGCGACAGGAATCGGTTTAAGCGCGGGTATAAGAGCTACCGGGGAACATGCTTCTTATTGTGAGATCAGCATTGGAGACAAGTATGCCGACATCCCAAAAGAAAAGCTTAAAGATTTTTTTCTGCTGCTCGATAAGCTAATGAGCGAATCATCTGCCGAGTAGCGTGCGGAGTAAGGAGATTCGTAATAGTTGTTTTTTAATAAGCTTCATGCGAAACTCATTTTTTAATTGATTGTAGATCAGCGGGCAATGGTTAAGCGCCCAATGGTACATGAATTTAAAGTCTGTAGCGTCTTTTGCAGAATTTAATAAATAGTATGAGATCGTATCGTAAGCATTGTGGTTGAACCATTCCGTCATTTCCTGTGCGTTATATCCATATTTCTGCACGGCCATATTCTTAATGAGTTTCTTTTCTTCCAGATTCTCAATTAAAAATCCTTGGCTCAGATTAAAGGTGATATTGTTCCCGTGTATTCTGTACACGCCGGCAATCACATCAATGAAGCCCGCATCACCTACCAGCAGGGAACGCAAATAGATGGAAGCATCGTTGACCATATTCATATCTAGGATATCCATAGCCATTAAGGCCTCTCGTTTAAAGACAGTAGTTAAAGTAGAGGCGGGTTTTGGATATCCTTTTTTCTCGAAATTCATGAAATAATCGCGTTTCTTAATAATGCTGCTAAGCTGCAGATTGGAGATTTTTAGTTGTTTGGCTTTGGAATACTCCAGAAACACATTCGCAGCTACAAATGATATTTCGGGATGAAGGAGATGGAAGCGGACAGCTTTACTGAAATAATTCATGTCGATCAGATAATCATCATCATCGAGAAAAAGAACATATTCCCCATCACCATGTGCAGCGAAAGCTTTTCGGCGATTATTTCCAGGTCCGCTATTGGTAGCATTGCGCATGTAAATGACCCGTGGCTCCGCCCCAAAGTGTTGCTGCATTAACTCTTCCGTGCCATCTGTAGAACAATCATCAATCACTGTAATCTCTTTATTGGGATAGTCCTGCATTAAGATACTTTGGATCGCTTGGTATAGGAATGCTTTTCTATTATAGGTGGTGATAATGACACTGATCTTGGGAGAATCGGATAAGGATTGGACTGCTGGGTAGGAAATTTCCGTATCCGAAATGCGGCTTTCCATTTTAACCAACCCCTGAATTAAACCTGCGATATCACTGGCAACAATGTTGAATTGTTCAGACAGATAGAATTTTAAAGTATCCTCTGAAGCCCTCCCCGTGAGAAAGGCATGAATAACCTCAGATAAGGTTTCCAGATAAGGTTTGATTTGTACATTTTGTTCTTGATCTATGATCTGGCGGCATCTTTGCAATAGTTCTGTATCCTCTATTTGGATGGTGGGTGAATGGTTTATTTCATCATTTAGGTCGTTTAGAAAGACGTAACAGGCTTGCTGCAAAACCTCGCTATGATCCATTTCCAGTCCTCCTGTTGTGTTATTTGGATAAACCACTTACCTCAGGCTGAGCGTTAATTTTATTTTTGAGTTTGTATCGATACTTTTTGAGATGTTCCCATGTATAGAGGAAGACTTCCCGTTCCATTAAAGAGCCGATTACAAAATATACAGGCAAGATCACTAGTCCTAGAAGTACACCCCAGATCATAAGCCCCAGATAGGAATGGATCGGGATGTCGATGGCAGTTGTGATGAGAATAATGCCTACAAAAACTACTGCATTCGTAAGCCATCTTCTAAAAGTGACCCATGGACTGCGGTCCAGCAAATGTTTGCTGGCATAGATCACAATATCTATGGAGCGGTATAGGAGGGCAACTATCGTTCCCATCAGTACACCGTAAATTCCCATGAAGATTACGAAGACAACAGAAGCCACCAGATTAATGGCGGATTCCAGAATGGAACGGTTTTGTGTTTTTTTGAAATGTCCAGCGATGGTAATCACATTATTGGAAGACGTTCTGGCATTGGTTAATAATTTGATGACTACGAACAAGACCGGCAGCCACATATCAATGTAATTCACGTCGTTTACCCCAGCGGTATACAATTTCATAAAGGGTAAAATCAAAATGTAAGCCACCGTTAAAATCGAGAAGATAAGCCCCATAAAATACACTTCGTAAGCATCATAAAATTTAATAAATGCTTCTTTACTCTCATGGTAGCTTTGCCCGAGGGCAGCCTTCACACTTCCGTTTATGGTCTGGACGATATTATCCACGATCGTAAAAATCATATTGTACATAACATAGATACTGACGATTTTTAGATTCGTAAAGATGGTTAATATAAGTACGTCAGTATTTCTAAACACCAAATAGGAGATTTCATGGACTAATACGGAATTCTTTTGACCAATGGCTTCATAGTCTGGTTTAAGATTCAGGTTGATCCACTTGTAATTCTTATTCATATAAATATAGAAAGCGATGATTTGAAGTAAAGTTAAGATAAAATAGGAAGCTTGAACCGCAATAATGTCCACACCTTGCAGTAATAACAGAATCCGGATCAGGCTGTTCATAATATTAGCCACAGTGACAATGGAAGTCTCTACATAGCTTTTTCCCTCCGCAGCGAGCAGGACCTTGAATTTCCCCTGAAAATAATAATTGATTGCTCCGCCCATCCCCGTAAGCAAAATAATGACCATAATCGATAATTTATCGATCTCAGACGAGATCACTAGCGGGTACACGATGGCGAGTAGCAGTACGGCGAAGAAATAGTAAATACCTGTTTTTTTATAATAGCTGGAGGTGGCAGCCAGAATAGAGTTGATATTGTTTTTATTATCCGAAGCTACCGGCTTGTAAAGTGCTTGGATCGAGGCCGCCCCAACACCTGCTTCCAGCAGCGCCAAATAACTAATAATCTGCACAATCGAAGCGATCAACCCATTGGCCTCAGAGCCATAGTTGACCATTATCAGTCTGGGTATAAAAAAACCGAGGATAATCGTGATGAGTTGACTTCCCAGTCCAAAGGATAAGTTAAGAATGCTCCGCTTGGCTTTCATAACGAATCCCCCTTTCGTAAAGCGGTAAATACGTATCTAGATGCTCGAAATGTCTTTCGGCTTGTTTTGCTTGCAGTGTGACATCCATAGAGCAGGTGATCATACTTTCAAAAATCTGTGCAGGCTGGACCTGTTCCAGCGTGTTGAAATCGGCATACAGACCTGTGAATCCAACATCTTCCATTACATTGACCATTTTTTTGCTGTAGGCTACAGGGAATACCGGTTTATTAAATACCCAGCCCAGAATCATTGCATGGAATCTTGAAGCCACAATAGAACTGGCATTAGCTAACACGGACAACACTTCTTCCATGTTCGTTTTATATAAATGCACTTGAATAGCATCCTTGTAGGAGGGACCGATAAGGCGCTGAATCTCTTCAATCGCCAGTTGATCGCCTTCGTGTTCGCAAAATGACATGAAATGAACCGCGTAACCTTTTTCAATGAAATAAATTGCGAGTTCTTTCATTTTTTCATAATAGAGGTTGTCAAAACCGTTCAGACCTTTCGCAGAAGGTTTAATAACGGATAAGACGATGTAATCCTCCGGTTCGTTTGGAATATCTGGCGGGTCTAGCTGAAAAATAATATCTGGGGCTAAGCGGACATTATCCAGATCCTTAAATAAATCATAAGAGTACTGTTCTCTGAAACATATATCTGTATAATCCTTGAAAATCCGCTTGTGCTCATCATAGTATTCTTGATTTGTAAAAGGGCCAAAATTAGATCCTAACAGATAGTAAGGCTTATTTTGATTACGAATGACTTCTGCATTCTTGAAATGCTCTGCCCAGTGGTCTGCTTCCATGAAAATTGAGCCGCCGATATGAACGACGCCATCTGAGTGATCTGCCAGATATTTGTGAGCCACATTATGTATCTTTAGCTTCCTGCAAATATAGCCAATGCCTCTTAGAAGAAGGGAATCGGAAGGATACACTTTGAGGTTAGGGAGCTCTTTGAAACATTGTTTATAGAGGCGTGGTGCGCAAATTCTGAATTTGGTATCCGGATATCTTTCGCACAGCACCTTAATGAATAGATCATCGCCCAGATTAAATTCGGTATAGGCGTATATCAGCATCTTTTTCATATTCTAGATTCCTTTCGGGTTCCGTTCCCTTTAAGTAGGTTGCGCTTGAACCTGGATAAGCCTCTCTCCACAGAGATGAATCTGTGATATAGAAGCGGGGAGATTAAAAATGTTCTGATATAAAGGGTTAATCTGCGATTATCTCCTCTATAACGTCTTATGAGTTCATCCATTTCTTGATTGAGCTTGGGATAGGTATGGTTGATGTCACGAAGTAATTCCTGAATGCTTACCCCTTCCGTACCATTTAGACAGGTTTTGAGGTTGAAAAAGTAGTTCTCGATCAGCTCCCGGTTCATTAACAAAGGTGAGATCGTATCTAGTTCAGCAAAGGGATAGGTTTTGAAATATTCATCCACCCTTTTGAAAGCATCCACTACATCGAATTTATTCACGTTATAGCTGTTGGAGATGGAGGAGTTTCTCTGTAAATAAAATGATAGTATATCCGGGATTGAGATGACTCTGGCCGCTCTGGACAAGGCTTTGTAGATGAACTCTTGATCCTCTCCATTCACACAGCGTTCTGTATAACCTAACCCGTGGAGAAGTAAGAATTCTCGCTTATAAGCGATACTCCCTGTCCATATTCGCAAGCTTTTGTTCACGAAAATCCGCGCCAGTGCTTCGCTTCCCGTCACGTCGCTGAAATCAGAGGTACAGCTTAATAGAGTTTCTCTGCCTTCTGAGACATGATTATAACCCCAGCAAATAATCTCGGGTTGTTCATCTTGAGTATAAGAATGAATGGTTGAGACCAAGTCTGCGGAGACATAATCATCTCCATCGACAAAAAGAACATAATTACCTGTGGCTTCAGCTAAACCCCTATTTCTAGCCGCGCTTACTCCATGATTCTCCGTTCGAATGACTTTACAGAAAAGGGCGGGATTACGCGAAAGAATCTTTTCTATAACGTTGTAAGTGTTATCCGTAGAACCATCATCTACGATGATGACTTCGAAATGCGGATCGCTTTGGTCAAGCAGTGAATTAAACATAGGGGTTATATACTGCTCTATATTGTATACCGGGATCACAAGGCTTAGATTCATGGGCTCGCTCCTTTCCTGTGGAAAACTGGATGATAAGCTATCTTAAGCTTACCCCTCGTATGAAAAGATTGTATATACTACTTTAGTTTACTTATTGCTGGCTCTACTCGTTGTAGCATCATGTGAATAATAGTTATTACAATATGTAAAATGAAAATATTATGGTTTGGTTTAACATAGATAGAAAGCCAACAAAATGCTCGAAGCGGAGGGATCTGGGATGCAGCTGCAAAAAATATTCGTGAACGGTGAGAGACTGAAGAATACAATCGAGGCATTTGCCGATTATGGGCGTACAGATAAAAATGGCGTGACCCGATTATCGCTGACGGAAGAGGATCTTAAAGTTCGGGATTATTTTCGTGCCTGTTGTGAAGAGCTCGGAATGTCTGTGAAGATGGATGATATGGGGACGATGTATGCCACACTGGCAGGCGAAACTTCCGGGCTTCCGATTGTGATTGGCTCGCATATGGATACTGTGAAAAAAGGGGGCAGATTCGATGGCGTCCTGGGGGTTATCGCGGGTCTAGAGGTGGTGCGGACGCTTGTAGATTACGGGATTAAGCCGAAGGTTCCGGTGACGATTATGAATTTTACGAATGAAGAGGGGGCACGTTTTGAGCCATCGATGATGGCCTCTGGTGTGTTGTCCGGAAAGTTTGATAAAAGTGTTATGTTGAACAAAAAAGATCCAGCAGGCATCACCTTTGGTGAAGCGCTGGAGAAGAGTGGATATAAGGGAGAAATGAGCAATCGTATCACCGAAGCCACCGCTTATTTGGAGCTTCATATCGAGCAAGGGCCTGTTCTTGAAAAAGAGGAGCTGACGATTGGGCTGGTTGACTGTGTAGTTGGTATGGCCTGTTACGAGATTGAGGTGACGGGAGAATCCGATCATGCGGGCACAACCCCTATGGCGATGCGCAAAGATGCTTTGTTTGCTGCTACAGATCTGATTATTGAGCTGCGGAGCAAGATGGGGGCGCTCGATTCCGAGCTTGTGTATACGATGGGCAGAATGAATGTGCTTCCTAATATCCATACCGTCATTCCCAATAAAGTGATTTTCACCATTGAAGCCAGACATAAAGAGATGGAGATTGTGCGTGAAGTGGAAGCCATTGTCAACGGTTTGCCAGAGCAACTGCTGGATTGTGAAGTAAGCAAGACTAAGCTTTGGGGCCGAGATACGGTGTGGTTTGATCAGAATGTGTGTGATTTGGTGGAGCAAGCGGCTCAAACCTTGGGTTATTCCAGTCGAAAGATCGCAAGTGGTGCAGGGCATGACGCACAATTCGTAGCCAGCTTTCTGCCATCCGCAATGGTGTTCGTGCCTAGCGTGAAGGGTAAAAGCCATTGTGAAGAGGAACTAACCTCTTATGAAGACTGCGAAAAAGGGGTAAATGTAGTGTTAGAAACAGTGATGTTGTTATTATCAAGATAGGTAATGTCACTTAATATAACAGCATGCGATAAGGTAGTCGCTTTAATTTCATACAAAATCGTCAAAAAGGCACTCTATAGGGTGTCTTTTTTTATGAGATAATAAAGATGGTTGTGTTGAGTACCAAAATGGTTAAAGATTAATGGGCAGTTAAGTCTGATCCTTTGTGTAAAAACACAATCATGGTAGATAATATTTTAATTTTTTAACAAAATGGGAATGCTAATCATATGTTATCATTCTTTACATAAGGGATCTACATTAGATGGGAGAGATGAATGATGATTATCGGAGTACCTAAAGAAATTAAAAACAATGAAAATCGTGTTGCCATAACCCCTGCGGGTGTAGTTAGTTTAATTACTGAAGGTCATCAAGTGCTCGTAGAAGCTGGAGCCGGTGTGGGCAGCGGATTTCCTAACGAAGAGTATGTCTCTGCCGGAGCACAATTGATTGAGGATGCAGCAAAGGTCTGGAGCTCTGCTGAAATGGTGATGAAGGTAAAAGAACCATTAGCAACTGAGTACCCCTATTTCCGTCCAGGCCTTATTCTATTTACGTATCTTCATCTTGCTCCAGAGCCTGCCTTGGCTGCTGCGCTAAAAGACAAAGGCGTCTTTGCGATCGGATATGAGACGGTTGTTCATGGACGCACCTTGCCGCTGTTAACACCGATGAGCGAAGTAGCTGGCCGGATGTCCGTCCAATTGGGCGCGCAGTTCCTGCAAAAGAACTACGGCGGACAAGGTATTCTTCTTTCCGGAGTTCCTGGCGTTAGTCGAGGTAAAGTGAGTATTATTGGCGGCGGTGTAGTAGGTACTAATGCAGCTAAGATGGCTATTGGCTTAGGCGCAGATGTTACGATAGTTGACCTCAGCGCGGAGAGACTACGTCAATTAGATGATATTTTTGGAGCACAGATTAATACGTTGATCTCTAACCCTTATAATATTGCCAAAGCAGTGGCTGAAGCGGATCTGCTGGTAGGTGCCGTGTTAATTCCGGGTGCTAAAGCACCGAAGCTGGTTACTGAAGAAATGGTCAAGACCATGAAGCCGGGATCAGTGATCGTTGACGTGGCCATTGACCAAGGTGGCATTGTAGAAACCATCGACAGAGTGACGACACATGATAATCCCGTGTTTGTGAAACACGGCGTGCTGCATTATTCCGTGGCTAATATGCCAGGCGCTGTTCCTAAGACCTCAACTATTGCCTTAACAAATGTTACAGTTCCATATGCCCTGCAAATTGCCAATAAAGGTGTGATCAAGGCGATTCAGGATAATGACGGCTTAAGAAGCGGCGTGAATGTAGCCAATGGCAGAATCACCTGCCTAGCTGTTGCCGAAGCGTTGGGTGAGACACCTTATTCGGTTGAGCAAGCCATGGAGCAGACATTCACATTGATCTAAAATAGACACGTTCCATAATGGAATGAGCCAAACAGCAAGCTCTCTGCGGGGAGCTTGCTGTTTGGCGTTTCTTGCGGTGGAGACCGGGTGGAAGTTGGTCAGTACGGCGTTAAAGTAAATAGATTGCGTTTCAGTGTAATTAGATGCAGTAGATGTTTGCTCGTGCGGTGCTATGGTGGATAGATTACGTAGTGAAGTTGGATGGATAGGGTGAAAGCTTTGATGAGAGATGTTTTAGGGAAATTCTCCCTAAAAAAACGCGAAAATAGCTTAAAAATGCTGTTATTAGGGAATTCCTCCCTAAAAAACGAGGAATACGCCTGTTTATACGCAAAACAGAAGAAAATCAGGGAGGATTTCCCCAATTATGATCATGTGATGCTTAAAGTGCAGAATATTAGGGAGGATTTCCCCAATTATTTAAAACACAGAATTTCCGGGGGATGTTCCCTAAAAACCATCTATAATATTCGTAAACACCAACAACTATTAAACCTTACCAAATACCCCGACAAAACTCCCCACACCCCCCAACAAAACCCCCACCAATCATCCCCGTCCCAAACACCTTCCTCAACAAGCCGATCTCGCCCCTCACCTAAACCAGCTATTTATCTTATAGTCAGCTAGGGGGATGCATACTATAATGAAATCACTCTAGAGTACAGGATTTGGTTATTCTTCAGGTGGGAGTGAAGCTAGTGACAGATAAGGATCCATTATTTGATCGTTTCTTCGACAGTATGGAATCATTGGCGGATACGATAAGTGAATCGCTACAGTCTCAAGTTACCATCGAGGACAGCAATCATCATGTGATTGGCTACAGCTCGCATGAATTTGAGAGTGACTCCGCGCGGATTTCAACGATTATCGGGAAGCGTGTACCTAACGCTGTGATTATTGGCTTGCGCAAAAAAGGGATTATGCAGCAGCTGGAGAGCGCGGCACATCCCATTCGAATTCCTGCAGTGCTGGAGGTGGGACTTGGTCCCCGGCTGGCCATTTGTATTAAACATCAAAAGGAAATTCTCGGGTACATATGGGTAGTAGATACAGGCAACCTGGTAGAAGGGCATGCCGAAAATATCGTTGAGAAGGCGGCAGGTATCGTAGGCCGTTATTTACTTAAGCAGCGAGGTTGGAAAACGAAGCAGGACAAAACGCATGAGGACTTTTTCTGGAAGCTGATTACCTCCCACTACGACAACGAAGCAAATATTAAAAAGGATGCGGAATTTTGGTCCATTCTTTTGCCGGAAAAATATTATATTAGCGTGTTTGAAAGTGACAAGGTAATCGATGATCATTTAATACTCCGGTTTCGGCAGGTTATGGCATCTTATTCCGGACTGCAATTACTATTTCTGACGGCTGAGCATAATCGGCTGATTATTTTGTTTTCCTTCAGCTTTGTGATCGAGGGGGCGGGTGGATTATCTTCATTCCTGCATAAAACAATGGAGGATATGTATAAGAGTGAAGGCTGCACACTGGCTGCTGGCTGTAGTCTCGATTACACTGAATATATGTCCGCGGCTATTGCCTATTGGGAAGCGGTGTCCATTGTGGAGATCAAAAAGCTGCTGCCTTTTCATGGGCGGGAGCTGCTATTGTACGAGGAGATTGGATTTTGGGCATATATACCGGCTATTATGGAGCAAAAGCGCAGTCGAATTCGTAAAAGCCCGTTGCTATATCCGCTAAAAGAACATGATCGCGAGCATAAAAGTGATTTTCTCAAAACCATCGCTGTCTATTTATCATTAAGCGGCAATTTAAAGGAATCCGCGGCTTTTTTACATATACACACTAATACATTGCTTTATAGATTAAACCGAATTGCAGAGATTACGGGCAAAAGCTTGAAGGATACGGGTTATCGCACTTCTATTTTCCTGGATATTTTGACGGAAGAGACACGGCAGCTTAACCAGTGGTTCGTGGATGCCAGGGAATCATGAGAATTAAGCACCAACCCGGTAACGAACACGTACAATAACCTATATTTAGAACCTATTACATTGGAGGGACTAAGCATGGTGAAGGAAGTTCGTTCACCCGATGCCCTTGACTTTGAGCGCAAAATGAGAGATAGCATCGTGGAATCGGCTGAAGCTTTAAATGAAAGTGGAGTGGATTTTGCAACATTTGATGATTCCCGCTGCAATCCGCAGTTTTGGACACGTACAGAGATTGGTGGGCTTCAACTGAACGCTGGCGTGGAACCCACAGTGGGGATTAAAGATATTTTTCGGAATGGTCATTTATATGCCTTTGAATGCGCGACAGCCATGGTCATTGTTATGTATCGGGCGACGATTGAAGCTATAGGTGAGGAAGCGTTTAATCAGTATTTCAAGGATTTGTTCTTATGGGACTGGAATTACGATGAGAATCTACGCTTAATTACAAACTACAACAAGGAACTAACGCAGCGGGGAGACGTTGTATATTTCAAGAATCCCGATCATGCTCCGAGCAAGCCAGAATGGCAGGGCGAGAATGCAATTAAACTCGAAAATGATCTGTTTTACGGCCATGGCATAGGGATTACTACTGGAGAGATCATCATAGACTCTCTGAATCAGGAAAGAGTATATGGGAGTGATATCTCGGCCTATTTAACGGATGAATCGGTGCATCCAGACTTTAATTACTTACAGCGGTTATCTGCAGGAACGGTTTTACCGGCAGCCAACAATAGAAGCTTCCGATACACTGTATGTTCAAGGATAGGCTCTAGAAACTATATTTATAAGATCTAGCGTCTGCCTATTTTATACTTACTGAGCAATGCAAAGAGGGGGCTCTTTTGTATTGTTCATTTTTTATTCACAAAGGAAAGGGATAGAGCTTCAGATAACTCTGAAAACTCTATCCCTCTTTTTTAATTAAGGATTACCACGTCGTTTCTAATTTGTTATAGCTCAATAAAATCGTTGCGGAATTTCTCAAAATCAGATTTTCTGCATTCCAGCTCAAGGCGTGTGCCTGTTTCTTCATAGCTAGTAGATTGAACATGGGCATGTTCATTGAAATAAGAGACTACATTACCCCGATCAAATGGAACCAGAATCTCACACTGGACATAGTCCGTAAAAACATGGCTGCGGATCAGAGCGGTAAGTTCAGCCATTCCGCTATTTTGCTTGGCGGAAAGGTAGACATTGTCACCTTCAATTTGCGGGTAAGGCAAATCAGTCAGATCAGCTTTATTATAGGCATAAATCGTTGGAAGCTGGTCAGCGCCAAGTGCTTTGAGCGTCTCATCTGTAACCGCCATATGCTGTTGATGCTGCGGATCGGAAATATCGACTACGTGAATCAATAAGTCCGCTTCGGTAACCTCTTCAAGAGTGGAGCGGAACGCTTTGACCAGATGATGGGGAAGCTGGCTGACGAATCCGACAGTATCTGTTAATAAAAAGGTTTTGTGATCAGGCAGCTCAATGCTGCGAACCGATGTCTCTAGTGTAGCGAACAGCATATCCTTGGCGAATACTTGTTTATGGGAACCCGGATGGTAAGTCTCTACCATGACATTCATTAAGCTGGATTTTCCGGTGTTCGTATAGCCTACCAGGCAGACGACGGGAACTTCATTTTTATGCCGTTGTTTCCGCTGGATTTGGCGTCTTGCTACTTGTTGTTGCAGTTCAACCTGTAAAGCAGTAATCCGCTCTTCAATTCTTCTGCGGTCCAGCTCTAGCTTGGTTTCACCAGCACCTCTGTTTTTAAGTCCAGCTCCGCCACCTTGTCTGCCCAGCGACTCACGAAGACCTGTGAGGCGCGGCAGCATATATTGCAGCTTGGCTACTTCAACTTGCAGCTGGGCTTCCTTGGTCTTCGCTCTTTCCGCAAAAATATTCAAGATCAGAATGGTCCGGTCAATGACCTGACGGTCCAGTGCGGACTCCAAATTGCGGATCTGTGAAGGTGACAGTTCGTCGTTAAAAATAACAATAGGAGCATCGTGTGCTTCTAAAAGTGCCGATAATTCCTCGATTTTACCTGTCCCGATATAATGGGAGGGGTTAATTCGACTTGCCTTTTGACTAAGCTCTCCTACGACTTCAAGGTCACAGGCAACTGCCAGATTGCTCAGCTCTTCCATCGAATAGGCGAAATTCGTTTCGTTCTGAAGCTGGACACCGACTATAATTGCTTTTTCTCGTATTTGTTCCATATATTTATTCATCCTCCAATAGTAAATAATAAACGCAAAAAAACACAGGCAATCTGCCTGTGCTTACGGTTCGTTAGAGGACGTCAGAGTTAGGGCCTTCCATAGGTAGAATGAATTAAACAACAGTCCAGTCGCAGGGAAGAGTCACTTTGATCCCTTGCGAGCAGCAGTTGGCTAATCGGCTTCTATGGATGTTCAATTCTTAAAGGAATGGAGGTGAAGAGAATCCTCCCTACACGCTGTTGTTAAATTATCGGGTTACCTTTAAAAATGGGTAGACCAATCCTGAGTCCTCTGCACATGGGCAGAGCTTTAGCGCTATTCAATTAGCCGCGCAAAGTTCTAACTCGGATAAAGTCTATCACACGTAACCCTCCGTTCATAAAAGTTAAGTCGAGTTTACCACATTCGTTATTTAGTGGCAAATTTCAATTTATGCTCTGGAACATCTCTTGTATTTTAATTACACCCAATAATTCTAAACAATGTTTACATATCATATATGAATTGATATATAGGAGGTGTGATGACATTGCCTGTTCTGTCCACAAACACCATTATTAATTTACCAGTCGACGGTACTCGGCCAATAGATCAAGTAGTGATCAAAGTTGTCAACAATGGATCGGCTGGCGCGTTTTGTTATATTACGGGCTTATCCAATAGTGTCAGTCCCCAGGCCATTTTTGTTGAAGAGTTATTTGAGCTGCAATATCAGGAGACCTTAAGCAAGACCTATGTCATGGTAGAGGATTTATTCCAATTTAATTTTGTATATTCACAGGAGCAGATGAAGATTCAGGTTTTCCTTGTTGATGCGGACGGTGTATGGACGGCCGTTGATCTTGAAGTGTTTCAAGTGAGCCGAATAACTTCGGAAATACGTGATAACGTGACCGTTACATCGACTGACTTTGCAGCAATCAGCTTCATGAGGCGTCCTGGCTTTGCTATTCCACAAGGTCTTGCGGCTGAGATTCGACCGGCAGCTTTAGATGTTATGTCCAAAAGACCTGTGCGATATATGGTCGTTGCAGGCGGGACCCTTGATGGGGCCTTCGAGAATTATCCTACACCGACTACAAATATTCCTGTCACGGACACGGCGCTGCTAGTGAACTATACCTGCACTACGGTCACGGGTGGAAAAGTTATTATGCAAGGTACAGGATCAGGGATTTCTGGGGCGTATGCGAATCTGGCGGTCAATTTACTTAATGAGCGACTCTCATACGAGTTCCATGATGAACCTGTCACATTGGTGGTAAACTCCCTCTCGGGCGGGGACGATCTCGCAGTTACCTTTAAAATGTCCGAGCAATGGTAATTATTCTTGTGAAAAAGGAACATTCGCATTTACGCGAATGTTCCTTTTTGCTAGTCATTTAAGTCACGACGCAAGGTGAAGAGATCTTTCAGAGCCTCTGTGGACAGCTCGGTAATCCAGCCTTCCGAGCTGGAGATCACATTATCGCTGAGCTGCTGTTTATTCTCCAGCATCTCATCAATCCGTTCTTCGAGTGTGCCCAGGGCGATGAATTTATGCACCTGCACATCACGAGTCTGGCCCATGCGGTAAGCGCGGTCAGTTGCTTGATTCTCCACCGCTGGATTCCACCAGCGGTCGAAGTGGAATACGTGATTGGCTGCAGTTAAGTTCAGGCCAACTCCCCCAGCTTTGAGTGAAAGGATGAATACATTCGGCTGATCAGACGGCGATGTGTCTGGGCGTGTAGACCCATCTTCCGCCGAAGGGGCTGGTGTCTGAAACCGCTCGATCATGCGGTCGCGCGCCTGTTTGGAGGTACTTCCGTTCAAATAAAGGACGGGTTCGCCCAGCTCCTGCTGGAGAACCGCCTGAAGCATTTTTCCCATACCCACATATTGAGTAAAAATCAGGCAGCGCTCGTCTTCCGCGCGCAGCTCCTTAACCATGTCCAGCAGTCTTTCCAGTTTGGAGGAACGGTTAATAAGAAAGCTGGTATCCAGTTTATTGTCCGTATCAAGTTCAGGGATAGCTTCTTTTGTCACAAGCATCGGGTGATCGCATAGCTGCTTAAGCCCGGTCAGAGCCCCGAGAATTGCCCCTTTGCGCTCAATGCCTTCCAGCTTCTTCATCCGTTCCAACAGTCCGTTTACGGTTTGATCGTAAAGCGCCGCTTGTTCGGCTGTCAGATGAACATAGGTTTTCATTTCATTTTTATCAGGTAGATCGAGCTGTATATTAGGGTCTTTTTTCTTGCGGCGCAGCATGAAGGGTTTTACTAGATTTTGTAGGTCCGCTGTACGTTTCGCGTCGCGTTCCTTCTCAATAGCATTCGTGAATCGGTCATTAAAAGACTTGGCGCTGCCCAGATAACCTGGGGTTATAAAATCATAAATGGACCACAGCTCGGATAATCTGTTCTCTATCGGCGTCCCTGTTAAGGCGACCCGGTGAAGAGCTGGAAAACTACGTACAGCTGCGGATTGTTTGGTTTGGGCATTTTTGATATTTTGAGCTTCATCCAGGCAGATCGTCGCCCAAGTGAATTCCTTCAGCAGCTCTTGGTCAAGCGCAGCAGTCGCATAAGAGGTCAGTACCACATCGGCTTGCGAAGCTGCGCCATAGAAGAATCCCGCGTCCAGACGGCGGCTTCCGTAATGAAGCATAACATTCAACGAAGGCGCGAAGCGTTGCAGCTCCTTCTGCCAATTGCCTAACACAGAGGTCGGGCAGATGATCAATGAAGGCCAGCCTGGTGGGTCGGTCTGCCGCCGGGCTGAGCTTGCATCCGTGTTTTCTTGGATGTGTAGCAGATAGGCGATGAGCTGTACTGTTTTGCCTAGTCCCATATCATCGGCTAGACAGGCCCCCAGCCCAAAGCGGCGCAGAAAGGTCAGCCAAGCGAATCCTTCATGCTGATAGGTGCGCAGCTCCGCCTTAAGGCCTGTGGGTACGGGCGGCTTAGGCCATTCTGAGCGCTGGCCCAGCTGACCGATAAGGCTGATCAAATGCTCGTTCAGCTCTACCTCCAGACGCAGACGCGCGGCATCTTCTTGCAGCTGCTCTTCCGTAGCTTCAGCGTCTGCCTCTTCACCAGCTCCTAGTAAGTGGAGCTGAAGCACGTCTTGGAAGGACAAGCCTTGCGACTTGTCCATTCCCGCCATGGCTCTTTGGATTTGCGCCAGCAGAGCCGGATCGAGTGAGACCCATTTGCCCTTGAAGCGGACGAGCCGTTCCCCTCTTGCGACCAGCTCGGCAAATTCGGCTTCAGTGAGATCCGCATCGCCGATGGAGATTCGCCAATCGAAATCGATGATCGAATCGAGACCGAACAGCGACTCGCCGCCGCTGCGTTTGTCTTCGCCGGAGCTGATCTTCGCTCGCAGGCGCGGCTTTTTCCGGCTGGCGGCTTCCCACCACGCCGGCAGCAGCACTTGCCAGCCAGCTTCCAGCAGCCGCTGGCTCTCGGCCGTCAAGAACCGCCAGGCGATGGCATCGCTCAGCGGTTCGGCCAGCACATCGCCGCCCGCCGCGAAGCGCTCGGGCGGCAGACTGCCGCGGAGGCGCTCCAGCCATCCCGCGGCCCGTTCATGCACGTGAGCCGACCACGCGGCCGGCCACAAGCCGTACGGCTCGCCGTTATCGGCGAGCCTGATGGGAACAAGCGCGGATTCATCGCGCTTGTCCTGAAGGATCAGCTGCAGCCGCCAATAGGATTCATCCTCATCGGGCTCCAGCAGCTGTAGAGCGGGCCGGAAAGGCGCGGTGTCCGCCTTCCAGCCAATGGCGATAAGCCACGCAGCGGTATCCATGCCCGCTGCAAGTGCTCCGCTTCTATCGAAGAGAAGCGGGAATTCGCTGCGGAGGTCGCCGGCCTCGGCCTCCGTGCTGTAATAGCGCTGCGATACGGCGGCAGAGAACGCCGCACGTAATCCACGGCTAAATTCGCTGCCGCCATTTAGCGCCTCAAGGGCTCCCTTAGCAGTGTCACTGTCCACTGCCACCTGCGCAAGAGCCCCCTCGTCCCAAGTCCATTGCAGCCTCCCGGCGCGGTAGGCGGAGATGTCGGGAATATACTGTTTGTGCTCCAGACATATAGCCAGAAGTGGCGCCAGTTCTGTGAGGTGGGCGGCATCGCCCTCCCAGCTCCATTCGATATGCGCCAAAAGCTTCTGCTCGGCAAAGAAGGGGATGACCTGCTCAGCAGGAAGAATCACTAGCTCCACGCCTTCGCCAGCTGGCTGCACGGTTAACTCCGTACCATAAAAAGACGCCTCATGCCAGGCGAAAAGCCGCTGCTTAAGCTGCAAGCCCGGCACGAGATCTTCGCGCTCATTCATTCCAAATATTAAAGCATCGCCATACTGGCTTAATGCAAGCCGGATGGTTAGCGTGCGTAAATGCATGTTCATGGTATTAGCTTTCCTTTCCGAAGCTCCTCTTGCAGCGCACGGAGCCTGCTATGCCTAATGGCGAAGGCAGTGAGGAAATCTTCCCAGCGTTCTTCTTGTTTCAGCTTTTTATACAGCTTGGATAATCGTTTCAATAATTTCACAGCCGCTTTGTAGCTATGTCTGTTCTTATCCAGCACGAATCTTTCGGCGGCCTGATGGTAAAAGGGCAGCAGAACCTCAGGTGCATTCTTTTCCACCGGTTGGAGGTCTTTGACACGAAATTCGGAGGGCTGTTTACCGATGGACAGCTGATAATCCATCCAGGTCTGCCATTTCTCATAGGTGATTAGCTTCTCTTCATAGACTTCGCCAGAGATAGGTAACATGGTGGCTAGTGTGTCCCACATTTGCAGCTCAGCTTCAGGCAGGTGGCGAACAGCTTCTTCCCAACTGGTTGAATAGCTATTGAGATTATAGAGTCTGCTGCTCAGCAGTGGACCGATCTGAACAAGCCAACCCACCAACCGGGACCAGTCCCCTGCATCCAGCAGCGGAGAGGTGAAGCTCATGAGCTCATCGGGATGGAGACCCGGGCGCTCGGCAGCCTTATTCAGTAAGTCCCAAGCCTTCTGGTCATCCATCAGATAGTAATACATGCGGCTCTGAGCTAACAGCCAAGCATGTTGTGACAGGGAAGCGCCTAATTCACCTTCTGCTTGCTGCAGCTGTTCGATTTCATTCAGGTAAAGCTTAGTTCCACCTGTATTCGGATAAATCCAGTTTCTCCACAGCAGATCATAGCTAAGAGAAAAAGAGGGTTGATCCCGTGAGCGATCCCGCGACTCCGTCAACATCTCGCGCCGTAGATAAGATAAAGTATCGATGACGTATGGCCATAGATCCTGCTCTTGCTCGGGGGACAGCGGAAGTGTCTTTTTTAAAAGACCTGTGATTACTTCCTGTAGCTCTGAGACTGCTACCTGTGTGTAATAACCAAGAGAAGGGGCGTAAGCGGCCTGACCGACGGATTGCGTGGAAGGCTTAGCGAGCTTTTCCAACAGATAAAGATGAGCATGCAGAGTGAACAGCTTCTCCGTTTCCGGAAGCATTTTTGGTTTGAATTTATTAATTGCAGACAAGGCCCGACTCACATATTCAGGATTTCGGGTGGTATGGGCTAGAGGGGAGACACAGAATTCAAAATACTCCCGCCACTCCGTTATTTTCCCGCTAGCGATGTGGTTAGCCATCTCTTTCATTTGCTGCTGACGAGTTGCATCGGCTCCAATAGAAGTACTTGTTGCTGTACTTGATATTTTGGGCAAAAAGGAAGCAGCTTTAGCGTTAGCTAGAACTTGTACAGATCTATTCTGCTGTTCGGCATAATTCAGCAGCACAGCAGCCATATGCTTGCAATGACCTGATACTGGACAATTACAATGACAATTGGTGAAGCCGTCGAGATCAATGGTGACGCGGTAATCCTCTCTACCTTCAACTAGAGCGTTAATCTTACGAGGCTCCGTCATAGTAAACGGCTGCACTCGATTTTGTTTATAATATTGGAACCCCCGCTTGAGGGTAAGATCATCGAAATAATAGGCGACATTTTGGATGAGCTTACTCCACTGCGTATCATCCATAGGATAGGTTGGTTGCATACAATTGGTCTCCTGTAACGAAAATGGTCTTTAGTTGTCTTTCATTATATCACTTCTGCTGGCTTCATCTTTAAATCGTTAAATTTTGATAGATCGTAAGAAAACTCTGTTTAAAAGCTGGCGTGAAGATGATTAGAAGCTAATGGCTTGTATTGAACGGAAGGTCTGAACATATAATAATCGTACTGCAAGTTGGATCATGATTATATAGGTGTCATTTACGAAAGATCAAACAAAGGTCAAAATTGGTCAAATAAATAAAAAGAACTAATTTTGTTGTGGAAAATCAGCTAATTCGCCTGAATTTGAGCGATAATCGGCTTAAATCGGTTTTGTTATTCCTCGGGTAGGGGACTATAATAAGGTCATAGGTCAAATAAAGTCAAAGTCAATGAGAGGAGAATGGATAATGTTTGATATGGTTCCTTTTGGTAAACGTAGAGATGATGCTTTTGGTGTGCTGGCTAAGTCCTTGAATGATGTTTTTAATGATGATTTTTTTGCACCGATTAAGAGCTCCACGATGTCCTTCAGAACAGATATTCGTGAGAGTGAGCAGGCTTACCTGATTGAAGCTGAACTTCCTGGTTTGAAAAAAGAAGAAATCGACATTGATTATGCCAGTCCTTATTTGACGATTAAAGCTGTACGTAAGGAAGAAAATGCCGAGGAGAACAAGGAACATCAGATTGTACGCAGAGAACGCCGATATGGTGAATATGTGCGCAGATTCTATGTTCAAGATATTGCCGAGGAAGAAATTCGCGCGTCTTTGAAAGATGGAGTGCTGAAGCTGGAAGTTCCCAAACGGCAAAAAATGCAAGGTAAACGCATCGAGATTCAAGACGGAGATTCTAATTCTACGGGTTCGCAGTCTGAATAAGCATAAATTAAGCGGAATGAACTTCCGCTCAGTCTTTTAGAGATGGCAGCGGGCTTTTAATATAGTGTTATGAATAGAAGGCGCATTGTAGTGGAGGATTCCGGCTATGGTGCGTCTTTTCTCGGAGTGCAATGGTGGTCAACATGAGAATAGGGATGGAAAGGAGGAAGCGCGAGTGGCTAGTAAAAGCTATTATGATGCTTTGGGCGTGAGCAAAAAAGCTACTAAACAAGAAATTAAAAAGGCTTATCAGAAGCTTGCCAAGAAGTGGCATCCTGATGTTAACAAAGCCCCGGAGGCAGAGGCGAAATTCAAAGAAGCAGCTGAAGCCTATGAAGTGCTTGGTAATGAGGATAAACGGAAACTCTATGATGAAGAGCTGCTTTATGGAGCTCAACGTGGCAGAGCTAGTGGAGGGGCGGCGAGTGGAGCCTCCTCTTGGGATTCAAACTTTGGTGGAAGTGAAAGCTGGAACGGTGGGACTTATTCAACAGGAGGTTCTGGTATTTCGGAGGAAGATTTATTCGGGATGTTTTTTGGGAATCGGGGCTCGACGGATCGGGCTGGCTTTGATTTTTTCTCGGGAAGTGGAACGGGGCGTGCGAATGGCAATCCGTGGGGCGAGGCCCGTAGTACCATGCAGGCGCAGCTGGATATTACCTTGGAGCAGGCTTATAAGGGCGCCACTGTAAGAGTACAGGTCAGCGACAAAACGGTGGATGTTAACATTCCGCCTAGATCCTATGAGGGTACAATTATTAAAACCGCGGGAAACACTCCGGGTGGCGACGTGCTGCTGGCACTTCATATTCTTCCTCATGATATTTATGAGATTCGCGATGGCGACTTATATGGCATGGTTGAAATCGCTCCTTGGCAAGCGGTATTGGGTGGAGAAGTGAAGGTTCCATTACCGGGGGGCGGCGCCGTGAAATTGAAGATTCCAGCAGGAATTCAGAGCGGCAAAACGCTACGTATCCCCGGCAAGGGCTTAAAACGTGAGAATGGTGCGAACGGCGATATTTTATTTGGAATTGAGATTGTTATCCCTGAACCTATCAGCGAAGCGGAGAAAAATCTCTACCGAAAGCTGGCAGACTCCAGCCCTTTCGAAGCCAGAGCTAAACGTCAAAGCACTGGCACCCAGCGGCAGAAGGCGAAAGTGGGTAATTAATAGATAGGTAGAAGAGGTAGAGGTGAGGTGATTTCACTCGTTTGTGATCAACTCTGGTTGGTGAATAAGGTGATTTGAATGCTAGTTGCAGAACAGTAACTTATTTAGCCACTAACTATAAATGAACGTTTCGCTCAAACGGTGAAAGTCGGAACTATGGTGGGAAAAGAGTGCCAAAAGTGCTTTCGAAAGTGCCTTCGAGAGTGCCAAACTGGGATCGATGGTCGAAAAGAGAAGCAAAAGTGCCTTAGAAAGCGCTGAATGGGGCTCGTTGGGCGAAAAGAAAGGCAAAAATACCTTAGAAAGCGCCGAAATAGGCTCGATGTGCGAAAAAAGAAGCAAAAGTGCCTTAGAAAGCGCCGAATTGGGCACGATGGTCGAAAAGAGAAGCAAAAGTGCCTTAGAATGCGCTGAATGAGGCTCGATGTGCGAAAAGAGAAGCAAAAGTGCCTTAGAAAGTGCCGGATGGAGATCGTTGGTCGAAAAGAGAAGCAAAAGTGCCTTAGAAAGCGCTGAATGAGGCTCGATGTGCGAAAAGAGAAGCAAAAGTGTCTTCGAAAGTGCCGAATGGGGCTCGTAGGTCGAAAAGAACGGTAAAAATCCCGCAGAATGAGTGCAAACCAGCTAGTTACTCGAAAAGAGGGCAAAAATCCCGTAGAATGAGCGCAAACCAGTTATTTACTCGAAAAGAACGGTAAAAATCCCGCAGAATGAGTGCAAACCAGCTAGTTACTCGAAATAAGCGGGATAAATCCCACTAAATTAACCTATCCCCGGCCAAAAAGGCCGATTTAATATAATCACTCTTAAATAGAAAGGTGAGAGAGCTATGGATTTCAATAAATTAACTCAAAAGCTGCAGGAAGCAGTAGCTGCGGCGCAGTCGCTGGCATCAGACAGCGGTCATCAGGAGATCGATAATCTCCATCTGTTAAAAGCGTTGCTTCAGCAGCAAGAAGGATTGCTGCCAAGATTGCTGCAAAAGATGAATATCCCTGTGGCTGAGCTGATGCGCAGCACAGATGAACTGCTTCAACGCAAGCCGAGCATCAGCGGGTCAGGAGCAAGCACGGTACGGCGTTACGCCTCGCAATCGCTGATTCATCTGCTGGAGCAGGCGGAGAAGGAAGCGGCGAAGATGCAGGATGAGTTTGTTTCTGTGGAGCATGCGGTGCTGGCCATGGTGTCGGATTCGAGCGGGGAGAATCGTGAGCTAAGGGATCTTTTTGTCCGCCGTGGGCTGACCCGTGAGAAGCTGATGTCGGTGCTTGCTGAGATTCGTGGACATCAGCGGGTAACCAGCCGGGAGCCAGAAGCTACTTATGAGGTGCTGGAGAAATACGGCCGTGATCTTGTAGCAGAGGTTCGCGCGGGCAAGATTGATCCAGTCATTGGTCGTGATGGCGAGATCCGCCGGGTAATCCGGATTTTGTCCCGTAAAACGAAAAATAACCCTGTGCTGATCGGTGAACCAGGTGTAGGGAAAACAGCCATTGTGGAAGGCTTGGCCCACCGGATCGTGCGCAAAGACGTACCAGAGGGGCTGAAGGATAAGACGATTTTTTCACTGGATATGAGTTCACTTGTGGCAGGTGCGAAGTTCCGTGGTGAATTCGAAGAACGTCTGCAGGCGGTATTGAGGGAGGTTCGCGAAAGTAACGGCCGCATTATTCTTTTTATTGATGAGCTGCATACGATTGTGGGCGCAGGTAAAACCGAAGGCTCGATGGATGCGGGCAATATGCTGAAGCCGATGTTGGCCCGGGGTGAGCTACACTGTATCGGTGCCACAACGCTCGATGAATATCGCAAATATATAGAGAAGGACCCTGCGCTGGAGCGCCGTTTCCAACAGGTGCTCGTGAGCGAACCCGATGTAGAGGATACGATCTCCATTTTGCGTGGTCTGAAGGAGCGGTTTGAAGTTCACCACGGGGTCAAAATCCATGACAGCGCACTGGTAGCCGCAGGGGTATTGTCCAATCGTTATATTACGGATCGATTTTTACCGGATAAGGCGATTGACCTAGTGGACGAGGCTTGCGCCATGATCCGCACAGAGATAGACTCTATGCCGGGTGAGATGGATGAAGTGACCCGCCGCCTGATGCAGATGGAGATTGAAGAAGCAGCGCTAAAAAAAGAAACCGATGACGCCAGCAAACGACGTCTCGAAATATTGCAGCGCGAGCTCGCTGACCTGAAGGAGAAGCAGCTAGGAATGACGGCGCGCTGGGAGAAAGAGAAGTCGGCCATCCAAGGGATTCGCGACCTCAAAAAACGGCTGGAGCAAGCACGTAAGGATCTGGTCGATGCACAGGAGGAATATGATCTTAATAAGTCAGCCGAACTGAGCTACGGCATTATTCCTGATCTGGAGCGTCAGCTGAAAACAGCGGAAGAAGCGGCACAGCAAGACCAGGATACAAGATTGCTACGTGAGGCTGTTACTGAAGAGGAAATTGCAGATATTGTCTCCCGCTGGACCGGCGTTCCGGTTAGCCGACTGGTAGAAGGTGAGCGGGATAAGCTCCTGCGTCTGGAGGATACGCTGCATGAACGGGTAGTGGGCCAAGACGAAGCTGTCAGCTTGGTGGCCGATGCCGTGCTTCGGGCAAGAGCGGGAATCAAAGATCCGAATCGCCCGATTGGTTCATTCCTGTTCCTTGGCCCGACGGGTGTAGGGAAGACTGAGCTGGCTAAGTCGCTTGCGGTATCTCTTTTTGACCGCGAAGATGGCATGATCCGTATAGATATGTCGGAGTATATGGAAAAGCATAGTGTTTCCCGCCTAGTCGGCGCACCTCCAGGATATGTTGGATATGAGGAAGGCGGGCAGCTCACGGAAGCTGTGCGGCGTCAGCCTTATACTGTAGTGCTGCTCGATGAAGTGGAGAAGGCGCATCCCGATGTGTTTAACATTCTGTTGCAGCTGCTTGATGATGGACGGCTGACTGATTCACAAGGCCGAATCGTTGACTTCAAGAATACAATCATCATTATGACTTCCAATATCGGTTCACCTCATCTGATTCAAGGCACCGATGAAAACGGTCAGCTCACGGAAGCTGCCAAGGATAGAGTGATGAAGGAACTGAGTGGTCATTTCCGTCCAGAGTTCCTGAACCGGGTGGATGACATTGTAATGTTCAAGCCGCTGACACTGGGTGAGATCGAGAAAATTGTGGACAAACTGGTGGATGGATTGCGTCTACGTCTCGCAGAACGGGAAATCGGGCTGGCATTAACTGAATCGGCGGTGCGTTTTATCGCTAAGGAAGGTTTTGATCCTGTGTATGGAGCAAGACCGTTGAAAAGATTCATCCAGCGCAGCTTGGAGACACGTGTGGCGCGTGCGATTATTGCTGGTGAAGCCGCAGAGGGATCAGTTATTCAGGTGGATGAATCCGGCAACGGGCTGACGGTAACCATTCTGAAGCCAGAAGTCGATGGGCCACAGAGTTCTGAATTGAGTTCTGAATAAAAAAAGGCGTCCACAAAACCGTAACGGCTTTGTGGACGTCTTTTTTATTGTAAGCCTCACTCCACCCAAGGGATTAGATGAGGCTGTTCATCCAAAATCGACATATACTGCTCTTTCCAGCCGTATTTGCCGTCGGGGTCGAGGAGCATATAACGCAGATATTTTTCCAGCCGGAACTCGGCTTTGGACCAACCGAGATGCTTGAGCCGCAGGTTGCTTAGCTGATGAGACAGCTCAAAGATATTTTCCGGGAACCGCCCACAGTGCTGTGGGGATTCATTCCATACATAGTTGAAGTCTTCTTTATAGCGAAGCAAAAAAGGGCGATAGTTCAGATGAGAGCGCCAGTAGGTATCCTCCCTGTAATGGTTCGCGTTCCATAAATCGTAAAGGCGGAAGCAGAACAGATCGACCCCATCTGCATACAGCAAGGAATCTATATTTTCTGCAAAGCTGGCTTCAAAGATCTCATCCGCGTCCAGACTCAGAATCCACTCGGGATTTGTCTTTAGGACTTCCTCCCACTGCTGTTTTCGCAGCTCAATTTCATTGCTGAACTTGGATTCGGTATTATGCACGAGATGAACGGGAATGCCGTCAAGTGCTTCCAGACAGACAGCTGCTGTATTGTCGGTGCTGCCGTCATCAATAATGACAGCCTCATCGATATATTTGCGGTGTTCCTCCAGAACCTGTCGCAGGAAGCGCCCGCTTTCATTTTTTACAACCATGGTAAGGGTTAGCTTTGGACGCTTTTTGATTATAGGAGCAGCTGCAGCCTCATTGGAATTTTCCTCGATGGGTGTGGGTGCCGATTCAGCTTTTACCCCTGTTGTTTCTCTGATGAAATCTTCAACCTTGTTCAAATCACTATCTCTGTACAAATGAAGGGCAGGATAATGGGTGTCAACAAATAGCGGAATGCCAAGGGCCGCGGCACGAATGCAGAAATGGCGATCCTCGCCCCAGTATGAAATGTTCCGGATCTGATTGTAGCTCACCCCGGCTTTTATCGCATGCTGGCTAATCAATGTACAAGCGCCGAGACCCCCCACTTCATAGATTCCAGGATTGCGGAGTTTGGCTATGAATTCATGAAATCTGCGGTTGATCTCCTCGGGTTGCAGTTTTTCGCCGGGAAGTATCTCCCACTGATTATATTCGTCATGCATCCAGACCTGCGGCTGAAACATGGTATCTGGCTGCCACTGTGTCCAAAATACCTCTGAAATAATATCTTTGTTCGTCCCTATTAGATGACTTAGCGTATCGGGGTGGAGGATGAGGTCTGAGTCGATCAGGAATAGGTAGTCGTAGTTCAGGGTTTGCGCTCGGTTTATCATGAGGTTTTTGAAGTTGGCGACTTTCCAGACTAAATCAGAATTCCAATAGTGAGTCGTATCATTGCGAATGTACGCATCGTTAAAGCCGGAGCTTTGAATAAAAATATGCTCGCCCTTGCTTTTAAATTCCTGGAGCAGCAGGCTGGATTCCTCATCATCATTGTCATCAATCAGATGGAAATCCAGTTCGATTTGCTCGATATTCAAGCGCAGCAGGGAATTCAGAAATTCCCGTAATACATTGGGCTTTTGATGGATCGGGCTGCCGATTAATACGCGTGTCTTATTCATTGCGGCCTCCTTGGGGGACTCTCCCTTTCTTCCGAGAGGTATAGGTATGTTCTCAATATATTTACAGTGAGAGAGTAATAATCCTTATTTCGCAAAGTTCTTATAGTAAATGAGAAATGAGAGTTGGATAAATTGAACTTTTTAGATATATTAATTTTGATGAATCTGCTGTACAATTACCGGATAATTAGATAAGAATGCAGCCAGATGAGCACAGGAATGAGACTATGGATAAATCACCACTAAAAGTTCAGTAGTTAATCAATCTGTTACTGGCCATGAATCCTCGTGCGGATGTGTTCTGGGATGATGGAAAGGGTGAATACCGACCTCTGCTGAATGAGGATGCTGAGGAAATTGATTGCACCGGAAGAGACAGCTAAGACTGAAGCTCATATTGGTGGCTGAACAGAGTTTGATTATTGCGACCCTTGGCATACTGTATTCGGAAGAGTCATTTCAGGTATGGACCCTGTGGATACTTTAAGGCGTGGGGATGTCATGAAAAAGGTGGAAATTATCAGTTCCCTCAATATTACATTAATGTGAAATGCTATCCATTGTAATTCCTAGTATCCCGATATACAATATAAAAACAAACAAAGACAATATAGACACGGGGGAGAAACTTATGCGTAGAGGATTATCTGGAGTTATTACTTTGGTTTTGTTAACATTTTTGATTAGCGCGTGCTCCGGGGGAAATAACGCCGCTTCCACAAATACAAATCAGACGCCTACGGCTACTGAAGGATCGACAGCAAGCACTGAACCAAAAGATGGCGGCAACTTAATTATTGGGGTCGCTGCAGATCCTGTCATTCTAAATCCGAACTATGCAGGTGATCGTGTTAGTCTGACGATTGACCAAGCGCTCTACGCGCCATTGTTCCAAGTGAATAACGGAGAGAAGACCTTCTACTTGGCAGACAGCCTGACACTTTCCGAAGATAACCTGACTTATACATTGAAACTGAAAAGTGGACTAACTTGGCATGACGGAGAAAAGCTTACAGCTGACGATGTCGTGTTCACGATTGATAGCATCCTCGATGAGAAGCAAAACAGCATGCTGAGAGCGAACTTATTCATCGGTGATAAACCCGTTAAGGCAGTTAAGGTGGATGATCTGACTGTAGAGTTCAAGCTTCCGCAGGTCAGCCCAGCTTTTGAAGCTACACTAGTGCAAGTATTTCCGATTCCAAAGCATATTTTTGAGAATGAGACGGATCTAGAGAAAAGCACCAAGAATGCTGCTCCGGTTGGATCTGGCCCATTTAAATTTAAAGAATACAAAGCAGGCGAATATGTTACACTCGAGAGATTTGATAACTACTTTGGCGGCAAACCACATCTTGATTCTATAACGTACCGGATTGCTAAAGATACGAATGCTGCGAATCTCGCACTTCAGAATGGTGAGATCAACATTAAGTATCTAGATCCACAGGATGTTGGAACGATTGAGGCTTCGAACAATTTCGAAATCCTGCCTTATAGTGAAGGCCGATTGTCCTACCTGTTGTTCAATGCAAACAGTGATAGAGGTGCTCTTGCTAAAAAAGAAGTTCGTCAAGCCTTGTCTTTAGCCCTAAATCGTGATGAAATCATTCAGGCTGCTTATACTTCTAATGAGTATGCAGACCCGGCGAAGTCCTTTTTGACTCCGGATGCATTGTTCTATACTAATGACGTACCTTCTTTTGATAATGATGTAGAAAAAGCCAAAGAGCTTCTGCAATCGGCAGGGGTTAGCGATCTGAAATTGAGATTGATTGTATCGAGCGGTAATAAAGCTCAGGAAGCCATTTCACTATACGTGCAGCAAAAGCTAAAGGCCATTGGCGCTGAAGTTGAACTGCAAAATATGGATGCCTCGGCATATGGTCAGAAATTCAGTGATATGAATTCAACAGATTTTGAACTTGCGATTGCAGGTTATATTATGGGTTACGATCCTGATGCTTACAGAATTTTGTATACTTCTACTGCAGACTCTAACTACTCGCATTATAATAATGCTGAAGTCGATAAGTTGTTCAATGATGGTGCAGGAGAAGCAGATGTAACTAAACGTGGTGAGATCTATAAGAAGATCCAAGAGATCATTGCTGACGATGCACCGATTTATCCAATTGCTAATACTAAGACTATTGTAGCTGTCTCCAAGAACTACGGCGGTCTAGAAGAAGCAGTCTTGAAGCCTGTCGTTATTTTTGAAGATTTATCGAAAATCTACCTTAAATAAGAACGGGAAAAAATAAGCTGGTCAATCCAGCTTATTTTTTTACCGATATAGAACTGGGAGAATATACGTATGAGACAACTTATCGTCCGAAGATTACTGCAAACCCTGCCGATGCTGTTTTTTGTCTCGGTTGTGTGCTTTGCGATGATTAAGCTGGCTCCGGGGGATCCGGTACTATCCTTCGTTACGCCGAATATGCACGCGGATGATATTGAGCGCATCCGGCATAACCTTGGGCTGGATAAGCCAGCCTACATTCAATATTTTATATGGATCAAAGAAGTACTGCAGGGCAACTTCGGTTATTCCCTTGTGAATCATCAGCCTGTATTGGAGCAAATTCTAGAACGTTTACCTGCAACAGCAGGTTTGATGGGCAGTGCAATCGGCTTAGCCGTTCTGTTGGCGATCCCGATGGGTCTGCTTGCTGGAGCTAACCGGAACCGCTGGGTGGATAAAGTAATTAATTTTTTATCCTATATCGGAATTTCAGTGCCTTTATTTTGGCTGGCCATCTTACTTATGTACTTATTCGCAATTAAGCTGCACCTGCTGCCTATAATGGGGATGCGAACCATTGGTGTGGAATCAGCGGTTGATGTATTGAAGCATGGTATTTTGCCTTGCGCCGTATTGGCGTTTGGATTTCTGGCCGGTTACGTACGATACATCCGCTCTAGTACGATTGGACAGCTAAAAGAAGAATATGTGCAGATTCAATATGCTTTTGGATCCAGCAAGACAACGATTCTGTTCCGTCACGTGCTTAAGCATGTACTGTTGCCAGTAATTACATTGCTCGGGATGTCGATGGGTGATCTGGTGGCGGGTGCAATTGTAACGGAGACGGTATTTTCATGGCCGGGTATTGGCTCTTTAGGGATGACTGCGGTTAAAGGGATGGATTATCCCGTAATTATGGGAATAACTTTGTTCTCTTCTTTAATGCTGATCATCGGCAATCTGGTCGCGGATATTCTATATAGCTTCGTGGACCCACGAATTAAATTAACGAGGTGACCTCATGAATCGCAGTAAATGGAAAAGTGTTGGAGATGAGCTATTTACGAATAAATTGGGTGTCGCAGCCCTCATTACTTTAATCGTCTTCACACTAGGCTCTATATTTGCTTTTTTATCCGGACATGATCCGAATGCAATGGATGTTTTGGCACGTTTGAAGGCACCCGGGGCGGATCATTGGTTTGGTACGGATGATTACGGCCGGGATTATTTTGCCCGAGCTTTGTATGGTGGCCGGGTATCTTTGCTAGTTGGTTTTGCTTCAATGATCATTGCCACGGGTATAGGTGTGACGGTGGGCGTAATCAGTGGATATTTTGGCGGATGGATTGATAATCTATTGATGCGGATGCTTGATGTAGTGATGTCCATTCCATCTTTCCTTGTGCTGCTGCTGCTCAGCGTATTTTTGAAGCCGAGTGTAGGAAACATCATTTTAATCATTGCTCTATTAATGTGGATGAACATTGCCCGTGTGATTCGTGCGGAGACGATGACGATTAAAGAACGGGAATATGTACTATATGCAAAAGCTTCCGGCCAGAGCAACTTCGGAATTATTTGGCGTCATATTCTTCCGGGGCTAGTACCTGTTGTGATTGTAGGTGCGACGAATAATATCGCTTCCGCGATTATGATGGAGTCGTCCCTAAGCTTCCTTGGGTTCGGGGTACAACCTCCGAATGCCACTTGGGGCAGTATGCTTAACAATGCGCAGGGATATATCGCTCAGGCACCTTATTTGGCATTGTTCCCGGGGTTATTGATACTATTAACGGTTCTGAGCTTTAATGTTCTGGGCGATATTTTGCGGGTTGGCTTTGAACCGAAGCTGATCCGAAGATAGGAGTGTGAAGACATCATGACGGAACGGCTATTGTCTGTTGAGAATTTGAAGGTTTCCTTCCAAACTCGGGATGGAGAGAATCAGGCAGTTCGTGGCGTTAGCTTTCATATAGATGCTGGAGAAACGGTAGGGATTGTTGGTGAATCCGGAAGCGGGAAAAGTGTAACTGCGAAGGCGATTATGTCGTTGATTACACCTCCGGGTAAAATTATCGCTGGAAATATTAATTTTCGTGGTGACAATTTATCTAACCTTTCGGAAAAAGAGTGGAGAAAACTGCGCGGTAACCGTATAGCGATGGTGTTTCAGGACCCCATGACTTCTCTTAATCCTGTGAAAAAAATCGGCCAGCAGCTTACGGAGGTCATCCGGCGGCATCGCGGCTTAAATAAGGAAGCAGCGTTTAAAGAGGCAGCAAGTATCCTGCGGCAGGTGGGCATTAATAATCCTGAGCAGCGGCTGCAGCAGTATCCGCATGAATTCAGCGGCGGGATGCGGCAGCGGGTCATGATCGCTATGGCTCTTTCCTGCCAGCCAGAGCTATTGATTGCGGATGAGCCGACAACTGCGCTTGATGTAACAATACAGGCCCAAATTCTTGATCTTTTTAAAGAGCTAAAAAATAATACCAGTACAGCTATAGCGCTGATCACTCATGATTTGGGTGTGGTGGCTCAGGTATGTACACGGGTTATCGTAATGTATGGTGGACTAGTGATGGAGGAAGGTACGGTGGAGGATATTTTTTATCGCCCACAGCATCCTTACACGAAAGGTCTGCTTCGCTCCATTCCGAAACGTGACGGCAAATCGCGTGAACGTCTAATTCCAATCGAAGGCACACCTCCGGATTTGTTGAATCCTCCTTCTGGCTGTCCCTTTATGGAACGTTGCCCTAATGCTTTTGCCCGTTGCAGCGAACGTCCTCCGGTAATCGAATTATCGCCCGGTCACCGTTCGATGTGCTGGTTAGCAGATGGTGTGCAGGAGACTCCAGCCGTAGCTGGCGTTGAAGGGAGCGGTTCGGTTGAGTGACAATAAGATTCTAGTGGACGTAAATAATCTCAAAAAACATTTCTCCAAAGGCAAGGATATGTGGGGACGCGATACATCGGTGCTTAAGGCAGTAGATGGCGTAAGCTTTCAGATACGACAGGGAGAGACCTTTGGGCTGGTTGGAGAGTCGGGAAGCGGCAAGTCCACGGTTGGACGCTGCTTGCTGCGCTTATATGACTACACAGACGGTGAAGTGTCTTTTGACGGGCAGCCGCTGAGCAAGCTTGGAGAGAAGCAGCTAAAACCTTTTCGCAGACGCATTCAGTCGATCTTCCAAGATCCCTATTCATCACTTAATCCAAGCTTAAGTGTGCTTGATCTGATCAGTGAGCCGATGAAAATCCACGGTATCCACGAAGGTGAAGAACGCAAAGAAGCTGTTGCGGCATTGCTGGAAAAGGTAGGTTTAAAAAGAGAACATCTCTACCGCTTCCCGCATGAATTCAGCGGTGGCCAACGCCAGCGGATTTCGATTGCCAGAGCATTGTCCGTAAGACCTGAATTTGTTGTGTGTGATGAACCGATCTCAGCGCTGGACGTGTCTGTCCAGGCTCAGGTAGTGAACATGCTGGAGGATTTGCAGTCCGAATTCGGCTTGACCTATCTCTTTGTCGCACATGATCTGTCGATGGTACGGCATATTTCTGACCGGATCGGCGTGATGTATGGCGGTCGTCTAGTGGAGGTAGCCGAAAGTGATGAGCTGTACGAGAATCCTATTCATCCTTATACAAAGGCGCTGCTGTCTTCCATCTTGGAGACGGATCCCCGGCGGGCCAATCAGAGAATTATTTTAGACGGATATTCGCAAGAGTATGGCAGAGCTGAGACTTCCACACTACAGGAAGTAAGTCCGGGCCATTATGTTGCTTATGATTTTACGGTATGATTAGACTCTATATATAGATTGGGAGGGATCAGAATGTCAGAGAACTTAAACCGGGTAAAGTTATCCCAGTGGGATGCGTTATTGGTGGAATCACTCCGCTCCTTGGGGTGGTCTGATGAGGATATTCTTCGTAAAGTGGCAGAGGGCGATTTGCCCGTTGACGAGAGCGAATACCAATTTGATTATAAGCAGCTGACTACGTTGCAGTCAGAGCAGCCGGAGTTGTTCGGGCAAGCGGTGAAGACAGGCTATCAGATTAAATACAACACGATTCGTGGGATTCGCAGCTGGATATGGGTAGCTCTGGGCAAAGAAGCGGCTCTGGAGCTTGAGGAAGGTAAGGAAGCCGCTGAGGTGGCTTTAACCTTGGCCGAGAAGGAACGTTTGGCTTCTGTGTTATCCTTCGGTTGGCAGATCGAGAGCGATACGAAGGCAGCGGTTGGAGATACAGCTGTCTACCGGATTGCACCGATTGGACGTTAAGCTGAATAGCTACAGTAAAAAACGATTGTTGCGGGGAAGGACTCCCTGTGCACAATCGTTTTTTTGTTATATTTCTCGCTTAAATGCTTATCTTTAATATACGCTTACCGCTGGGTAAAATACCTCATAGTGTGCAGCCTCAATCCAGCTTCCTGTCTTAAAATCTCTGCCCCGGACAAGCACTTTATCGCTATACACTTCTACATAGAAGCCTTGGCTGCCCTCTTTATGTTTATCTTCATTGGTCCAAAGATAGGCGACAGAAGCAGCATTAAACATCGTTGCGATCTCTCCATCGCCAGGGAACATAGTGTTGTCTACCTCCAGCTCCCAATGGGTATGTCCAGTGAATAACAAGGTCTGAGGGTATCTCGAAAGGATTTCTTTTAATTCCTTATCTTGTGTGACACCATACCAATCTTGCGATTCCAGCGATCCGGCTACGGTGTCTTTAAGCGGTTGATGCAGGAAGAGAAAGATAGGCTGATCTGGTGAAGCTTGTTCTCCAAGCTTATGCTCCAGCCAATCAAGCTGTTCAGAAGAAAGATCACAGAATTTGGGCAATCCTTGTTCTGTCCCTAGCATAATAAAATGATAGCCATTGACCCAGTGATCATGATAGGGTCCGGACATTCCGGTCTGTGACGTATACATTCCTAAACGTGATTCCCAATTTCCGAGGCCCACATCATGATTGCCTAAGGTAAAGGTAATCCCGGGCAGTTCGGTTTTGTATTGTTTGAGGATACGAAGCATTTCTTCGTATTCAGCAGGGAAGCCGTGGTCTGTGACATCACCGATATGCATAATCCCGCTGCTGCCTTCCCCATGCGCTGCTATATCACGGAGAGCCAGCTCGAAGTTAAGATTGTACTCATGATTGCGGTCAGCAGTGACATGGGTATCCGTAATGATCTGAAAGGTGATAACTGGTTTATCTTCAGGTGATGTGTTCGTACTCATGTTTGGGCATCCTCCTTCATCTATGAACCTATCCAATACTGTTGCTGTTCGCTAATGCGTCTTGCCGCTAATATTCAGTCCTATGATCCCGACAATGATGACGGCTATCCAAAGTAGTGAGGATAGGGTTAGCTTTTCTTCAAAGAACAGGGTTCCTATGAAGGAAATCAGGATGATTCCCGCTCCTGACCATATCGCATAAGCTACGCCTACCTTAATAGAGGTGAGGGCATAATTCAGGGAGGTGAAGCTGGCTCCATAGAACAGGAACATAAGCACGGAAGGCCAGAGCTGGGTGAACCCTTGAGATATTTTCATTGAGAGGGTCCCTGAGAGTTCGAACACAATAGCCAGCGCCAGAAACATCCATGCCCATATTCCTTCTATTCTCACAGGGAAGTAACCTCAATTCTGAGCTCAGCGTAAGATTGTACAATGAGATCTGCATCCGGGAGAATATGTGTTGAAGCACTAGTACCGTCGCTTTCTGCTAGGCCGATAGCTACCTGTACACCCGCTGCTTTAGCCATTCGCATATCCCCGTTAGTATCGCCGATAACCGCTGTGTACGCGGGTTCCACGGCTAACCTTTTGCAGGCAAGCTGCACCATGTCGGGGAAAGGTTTACCCTGATCCACAAGATCTGTTCCAATTACCTCGGAGAAATAATGCCGTATGCCAAGCCATTGGAGATGTTTGTCTGCGGCCTCTGTTTCATCTGCGGTCACCACGGCGAGAGGAATGCCTGCACTCACACACTCATCAAGAAAACGATGAAGTCCCGGAAGGGAGTGAACGGGGCGTTTCTCTTCTAACCTAACATCCGCTTCGAGACGGCATTGATGGACAAGCTCCATGGACTCCGCCCAAGATAAACCTTGCAGATAACCCTGCCATGACAGAATGGCATAAAGATCACTCATAGTCCCCATAGCCAGCGGTCCGTTGCGATCATAATCGGTAATGCTCCCCTGGGCATTGTGTACAGTTCCCATTAATGCAGGGAGCTGCTCTTCTGCAATCTGTAGCCCTCTTTGTCTCATATACTTCGTGAATCTCTCTAAAAAATATTCGCCCCAGCTGCCCCAGAGGGATACGAACTGGAGCAGCGTACCATCCTTATCGAATAGAATAGCTGCTACAGCGTATCTGCCTTGTGGCGTGATGAGCTCAGACATGAAGTCCACCGCCCTTTATTTTAATTTATCAAGCGCAGCTTGCGCCGTTTCTTGTGCTTCCTTAAGTGCTTGTGCTGCTGGGATATTCTCAATCTGCACCTTATCTGCGGCGATTGTCAACGCATCGTTAATTTTGCCGCCAGTTGGGTCTTGGAAAGGTGCAGAACCATGAGAAGCTTGCATCAATGGAACCTTAATCTGTGGATTGCTTTCGCTGAATGACACAAACGCCGGGTCTTGCAATGCGGATTGGCGCACCGAAATATATCCCGTATTAATGGACCAGGACGCAGTATTCTCAGCATTCGTGAAGTAGGTTAGCCATTTCATAGCTGCTTCCTTTTCACTGTCGCTGGCTTTGGATAGAATGCCGGCCATAAGGGCTTGGGCTACGGGTTTGCCCTCGCCGATCCCAGCCCAGCCTGGCTGCTCCATAGCCGAAACAATGCTGAAGTCCAAGTCGCCCTGATCGCCGCTGGAGCCGGTGTAGCCTGCGGCTTGACCCTTCATTACATCGTCAATCGTCTTGTACCAATACTCCCAGCCTTGACCGCCGGAATGAATCCGCATGATCTTATCCTCGTGAATCCACTTGCGGAACAAATCCCAGGTTTCAATCCACTCTTTAGAGTCGACCATAACTTGTTTTCCATCCTCACTAAGGATAGTGCCTCCTTTGCTGAGTACGGCATCAATCATGTTCCCTGAACCCCACATAGGCTCCCAACCATAAAGGGTGGTTTTGCCGCCGTCCTTCACTGTCATTTTCGCAGCTGCGGCAGCCAGATCTTCCCAAGTCTTTAGTGTGCTCGCATCAATTCCATTCTTCTCAAAAACATCTTTGCGATAGTACATGACCTGCGTTGTTCCATACATCGGCAGGAAGTATTGCTTACCATCAACCTGGCCCTGATTTAGAAAGGTTTGGACAAAATCCTCTTTATTAAAATCTGGCTGCAGTGCCATAAGCTCGTCTATCGGAGCGAAATATCCTTTACGGGCCCAATCTACATTGGAGGAGAGAGCAGCCGCAGGTACTTTTCCTGTAGCGATAGCTGCTTGCAGCTTCTGTTCGGTTTCCGTGTAGTCTGCCTGCGCGATACCTTTGACAATGACCTCTTGCTGAGAGGTATTAAATTTCTGAATCAGAGCCTCCATATTCTCACCAAGCTTGCCGCCGAGACCATACCAGAATTCAATTGTTACCGGTGCATTTTGTGTGGGTGCAGCCTCTGTGGAGGGGGAGGAAGAAGCTCCATTCGCCGCTGTAACATTGCCTGTATTCGCATTTCCTCCGCAAGCTGTTAACATTGTAAATCCGGCAACCAAAGACAGGGTGGACAGTCTCTTCAATACGTTCATCATCATTCTCCTCTTATTAAAATAGAATTATTAGCTTATCCTTTGCTGGAACCAGCGGTCATATTGACACTTTGCATGATCGTTTTCTGAGCTAGTAGAAATACTAGCAGCAACGGGGCGATGGTGAATGCGCTAGCGGCCATGATCAGCGGCCATTTTAATCCGTAGGCACCTCCTTGAGTAAAGAAACTACGCAGACCCGCCGAGACTAGCTGTAGATTCGGGTCTTTGGTGATCAGCATCGGCCAGAAATAGTTATTGTACTGATCAATGAAGGTGATCAGGGCTAGCACAGCAAAGGAAGAACGTGTAATGGGGACAAGAATGGTCCACAGAATCCGCATATGTGAGGAACCGTCCACTTCTCCAGCCTCCACCAGCTCATGGGGAACCTGAAGGAAGGCTTGGCGAATTAGAAAGATGGAGAAGACACTTACACAGTTGGATAGAATTAATCCGGCATATGAATCCAGTAGATGGAGCTGGGACAATACCAAATATCCGGGAAGATAAACAGCGGTGGCTGGAACCATATAGCCGAAAAGAATAACGCCTGAGAACAGCCCTCTGAAGCGGAATTTCATATGCGTAAGCGCATAGGCCATCATCCCGGAGTTTATGACCTGCAGAATAACAATCGACACAGCGACAAATATGCTATTGCCCATATATCTGAAGAAAGGGGCTTCGTGCCAGGCGGCTGAAAAATTACTCCACAGCGGATCCTTAGGCCAGATTGTGGGCGGAGATTGCCAGATTTCATCATTGGTTTTTAAGGCGCTGGTGACCATCCAATAGAAGGGGAAGGCCATGATCAGTGCAATAGCTGTAAAAAATAGATGGCGGGTCAGCTTGCCCGCGCGTACGATCGTTGCATTCATCAGTCGTTCTCCTTTACAGCAGTTGTTATTGATAATGGGTTGTCCGTTTACTAACCTCTAGCGAGACTACGGATAGCAGCATACATATAAATACCAGAACCATTGCGACACTAGAGGCTTCTCCAATCTGAAAGGCTTCAAAGGCAGACTGATAATACATATAGAGCAAGGTGCGTGTTGATCCTGAGGGTCCACCTTGTGTAAGTACGTTAATCTGGTCGTAAGCCTGTAACGCCCCGATGATCTGTACGATGAACAGAAACAGTGTCGTTGGCGAGATTAGCGGTAAAGTAATACGGCTGAATTTTTGAACAGCATTTGCTCCATCCAGTTGAGCTGCTTCCAACAGATCCGTAGGGACATTGCGTAGTGCCACCAAGTAAAAAATCATCGCCCAGCCTACCGATTTCCATATTGTCACGAGCAGAACGCCAAGCAGCGCCCATTTAGGGTCTTGAAGCCAACCGATTTTTTCTAGACCTAAGAGGTCAAGTACAGTATTGGCAAGGCCGATTTCGGGTTCATAGATCCAGGACCAGACAATGGATACAGCCACGGTCGGCGTGACCCAAGGGGAGAACAGCAATACCTGATAGAGGGTGGACCCTTTCAGCTTCCCGTTCATCAGGAGTGCTAGTCCAAGTCCGATCAGAATAACGGGCAGCACACTTCCGGCACAGAATAACAGAGTCACTCTAAGTGCTTTATAGAAGGCAGGATTGCTGAACAGATCCAGATAGTTGGTTAGTCCGACAAAGGTTTTCTCAGGGCTCATGAAGTCCCATTCGGTAAAGCTGAGATAAAATACATAAAGTAATGGCGCTAGCCAAAATACAACGAATGGAATCATTGCCGGCAAGGTGAAGAGCACCGGTTTCAACTCCCCTATAAATCTCGAACGTTTCATTATTCTGTCGATACCCCATTCCATCTTCTGTTTTTTGCGGTATAATTCTGAGGCAAGCTCTTCCGTTCAAAAAAAATTGTACACTCATCGAGCGGCTGCGTGGTCAAGTGGACGTAAAGATCGATGCGAGATTATGTAAAAATTTAAGAGATTAGCGCAGGTAGTTGCTATTTTGTGTAAAATAGAAGGGTAGATTCTAAGTGGAATGAAGGTGCAGCTATGAAACAGGTAGCCTTTGGTGAAGAGAATAAAGACTTATCTCCACGCGAGCAGCTGCTGCGTCCGATGATCGATGCGATTGCTCAGACGATGGACCTATATGGTGCGAATTATTCATTCGGGCAGCTGTATGGAATTATGTTCTTTGAAGACCGTCCGATGACGCTTGAAGAGATGAAGAATGTGATGAATATGAGCAAGAGTAATATGAGCTATGGAGTCCGTTCTTTGATGGCCTCCAAGATGGTTACTAAGCTGGAGGAGAAGCGGGACCGAAAGGATCTGTATGCAGTGGAAACAGATTTCTTTCAGACCTTTAAGAACTTTTTTGGGATGAAGCTACAGCGGGAGATTGATGTTATGAAGCACGCTTTAGACGTTGTCATTCCTGAGCTGGAGGGATTGGTTCAAGCCGTGGATACGTCTGAGGAGGAGCGGCAATTCTGCCTGAAGGATCTGGAGAAGCTGGAGCATGCCGTTCAATATTATCATTGGCTGCAGCAGTTCGTGGACGAGCTTGGGGAAGAGAATTACTTCGCAGATAAGAGAAGGTCCTAGACCGTCTACAATCACATATAGATGTACATAATTGTATATAGATCTCCATTTTTGCGGGGTGTTCCTTAAGCCGGTTCAGGCTTGAGGTTCGCCCTCTTTTTTATGATAAAGAAACAAAAATAAGAAGAAAATGTAACCAATAGCAGGTGGAACTTCCATAAAATATATAGTTACATAGGGACAAGAAATGTTGTTAAGGAGATTCTGAGATTGAAAACAAAAAAATATATGCTGCTTGTTGTCATAGTTCTACTGCTGAGCCTTGCTGCTATTTTGAATACACAACGTGAACCTTCAACAATAACTATTAACGTAAATGGTCAAATGATAAAGACGATAGCTGCCAATCCAGCCTCGCCTGATGATCTTATGATCCCGAAGGCGGTAGCTGAACAGGCACTAAATACACAAATCGGCTGGCAGAAATCCGGACCTCTTCCAAAAGGTATTTACTACAGAGATCAGGTGGCTGTGCTGATGTATCATCATCTTTCTGAGAAGCCCATGCCACAGTTTCCTTGGGTGTTATCGGTTGATCGGTTTGATGATCAAATGAATCTGCTGAAGCAGGAAGGTTTTCATGTGATCACCATGGCGGAATACCGTGAATTTATGCTGAATAACGGCGCAGTTCCGGACAATGCAGTGCTGCTGACCTTTGATGATGGATATGAGAGTTTCTATAAATTGGCGTTCCCCGTTTTGCAAAAATACGGATATACAGCCGTCAATTTTGTTATCGTATCTACAATAGATCACCCAGATCCGAATAGCGTACCGAAGCTCACTTGGGAGCAAATGCGGGAAATGAAGCATGCTGGGATGGGATTTTATAGTCATACCTATGATTTGCACCATTATGGGATTGTCGATGCCGAGGGCGGGCAGCGGCCAGCTGCAAGTGCCTTGTTATATGTTGATGATGAGAACAGGAATGAGATGAATGTCGAATACTACAGCAGAGTTACACGTGATCTGGCTAAGGCGGAGCAAAGGCTGAAGGAAGAATTGGGCAATACGGATTCGGCGATTGCTTTTCCTTATGGGTCCTACAATGACAGATTGCTGGCTGTTTGTGATTCGCTGGGGATTTCACTGACCTTCAAAATTGAGGATGGGATTAACACCAGAGCGGATCGGAATGCCGCACGAATTAACGGGGGAAGTGAGACACTTACCGCTGCGTTGACGCTTGATCAGATGAAGCATATCGATTTGCCTATGGAATTGACCTTGAACAACCAAAAGGTGAATATGGTAAGGAATTCTCCTGAAATGAGGAAGGGAACCTTGATGGTTCCGTTTCATCAATTATGCAAAGATCTGCATATAGATATGAAATATGATCCGAAACGCCGAATCGTTGAATTGACTCATATGGATGCAGGAGCATGAAAAGTGTCACTTTTATAGATGATGAGATTACAAAAAGTGAGTAAATTCGTCATTTTAGGCGAATCACTAGTTGCTATAAGTGAATTCCTTACTGTAGACTATAAACAGAGTACTAATTGGTAAGCGAATGGAGAGAACTGATGGAATTGTTTAAGCGTTATTACGCAAATTTAACGGTCCGGCGTTTTTTGATTTTAGGATTGGTTGCTCTGCTGCTATTCAGTATTAGAGATATGCTTAATTTGGTACTGTTGACGTTTTTGATTGCGTATGTAATGAATAGCTTTCAAGTGCTGCTCACGAAGCGCATTAACAAATATGTAGCAGTTAACAGCAAAGTAATTATTGTTATTCTATACCTTGCCTTAATCGCTGTAGTTGTCATAACCCTCGTTAATTATCTGCCTAAGGTTTTTATACAGATTAAACAGTTAACGAATTTTTTGACCAATTTGACCCCTGAGAACATCCCGCAAAATGATATAGTGCAGTATATATTCGCCCAGCTTAAGGATTTGAACTATCAGTCGTACATGAAAGACGGTATTGAATATGTCTTGAAAATAAGCAATTGGGGCACCAGCTTTGTTTTATCAACTATTTTGAGCTTTGTATTTATACTTGAGAAGAACAGGATCGTTAGTTTCACTTCCCGCCTTAAAGAGAGCAAAATCTCTTGGTTCTATGTAGAGCTTGAGTATTTTGGCAGAAAATTTATCTCCTCTTTCGGAAAAGTGATCGAAGCACAAATTCTGATCGCGTTGTTTAATACATGCTTTACGGTGATCGGACTCTGGATTTTAGGTTTTCCTTACCTTTTCGCATTATCCATTATGATCTTCTTGCTCAGTTTAATTCCGGTAGTAGGTTTTGTTATCTCGCTAATCCCACTTTGTATTATTGGTTACAATATTGGTGGCCTAGTCATGACGATATACGTACTGGCAATGATTGCCGTACTGCATTTTGTAGAAGGCTACTTCCTAAATCCTAAACTGATGTCATCCAAAATGAATTTGCCTATGTTCTATACGTTTATCGTGTTGTTATTCTCTGAGCATTATCTCGGGGTATGGGGTCTGATTCTGGGGATTCCGATCTTTGTATTCTTCCTTGATATTCTGGAGATTAACAGAGAGAACAAGATAGGAACTTAGGGATTCTGTTATAAAATAAGTGTTAAATATACAAAAACCGGCTAAATGGAAGATCCATTTAGCCGGTTTTTTTGTGTGTATGTTACAGCGTCGCTGTATGTATTCCCTTAACCGAAGGAAGTATGGACACTATCTGAAACGATGTCCCTCAGCTCCGCTTTATATGCCGCATACTGCTCGGTTGTTATGCTTCCAGCGGCTAACCGTGAATCCAATTGATCCGTTAGCTGGGCAACCTGTAGATCGATTACAGCTTCAATATCTTGGCCTTGTTCTGATGCAATATCTTGAAGTGACTTACCGTCATATATGGCCTCGTATAGATCCTCGTCCGTTGGCTGGTTAAGTACCTCCAATAATTCGTCTTGATCCGCGACCTCTGCGGTGGACCATTTAACAGGCGAACTTGCATTAGCGGTAAGACTAGTCCAAGCATTTCCGAAAGACATCACTACAACTACCGTTCCGACTATGATCACTCTTTTTATATCCATTAGAGTCCTCTTTTCTTGTTCTGCAATAACTTATCTTGCTTAAGCATCCGTCTAAAGTATCGTTTAAAATGGGTTCTAACTAGTTATATTGTAACCCGCGAAGCTGAACTGAAGCTTAAGCAATATTAAAAATAACCTAAAGATTTAACACGGCTATGATATAGCGATAATACACCGCAGGTATACTTTCCAGATGAGCTTCATTGCATATTTATGCATTGAATCACAATCAAACAAATGGGGAGTGTTCGGAGTTTTGAGAATAACAGCAAAAGCTAAACGTTTATTTTCCAGCATAATTGCCAGCAGTCTGATGTTGGGAATAATGGCTCCAGCAGGGTATGCCGAAGAGCAGCAGCTGGAGACAGAGCAGACATCTTCCGAATTAGAGGCGCATTTTGATGAACAGGTTGAGCTCGACACGCTTTTAAGTCAACCGACTGTAATGGCAGATGTGTACGCGGTACCTAATAATCCAGGAGCGCTACTGATTACAGAAGTTGTTCCGGATACTAAAAATGTAAAAGGGACAGATGGAACCTCTGTAGATGGTTACGAGTTTGTTGAGGTCTACAATAATACGGACAAGCCGGTTAATTTTAAGGATTATTATTTCTTTTATAATGACAAAGATACATGGGCACCTAATGGTGATGCTGTAATACCGGCGCATGGAAATATTGTTTTCTGGATTATGAACGGCAATAATCTGAATGTTCCTACGGAGGATTTCATCAAAAACTTTAATCCTTCTGCAGCTTTGCAGGAAGGAGTGAATCTGTTCCGGATCAACGGTGGCGGGGGGATGGCTAACACTTCTGCGCGTAATTTACAAATTAAAAGCAAAGCAGGAGATACGCTAATTGTTTCTGCTTCCTATGGAAAAGAACAGGTGAAGGAGAATAACGGGATCTTCTATCAATATTTGCAAGCGGATAGCTCCGTTATGAACCTCATGGCGAATTCGGGAACGGTTGTGGCTACGCCTGGAACCGTAGAGGCAGAACAAGTGCCTGAGCTAGTTCCTGGGAACAAGCAGCCAGTGATTGAACATATTGCACAGAGTAGTGTCGATCCAGCGGATCTCCCTATCAGTGCGAAGATTACTAATCTGGAAAGCGGGGCAGATGGATCACTACCCGTAGTGAAGCTACAGTATGGCTCTCCTTCTCAGGCGAAAGATACGGTAATCACCATGACCTCAAAAGGTGGGGATGAATATGCGGCAATGATTCCTGCAGCTGCGCTGGAAGAGCCGGAGCTGCATTACAGCATCCGCGTTAACAATGTGACAGAGAGTTATTTTGTTCATGTGAATGTGCCGGCGTTCGATCCGAACAATGTGCCGCCGTTGTTAATCACAGAGCTGCTGCCAAACTCGACGAATGTAAAAGGAACGAGCAGCGACGCTTTTGAATTCATTGAGGTCTATAACAATACTGATGCACCAGTTAATTTCAAGGACTACAAGGTCTATTATCGTTATCCTGATAAAGGTAACGCTTCCGATGTGAAGTGGCCTTCGACGCCAGACAACTTTCTGATTCCTGCACAGCAGTCCGTGGTGTTCTGGGTTATTAATAGTGCCAATAGTACTTACACTGCTAATGATTTCAATACAGAATTCAACACAAACTTAATTGAAGGCACCAATCTCTTTTTGATCAAAAGCGATGGTATGGCGAACTCTGGCCGCCGGGCAGTCGTAATCAAAAGTAACACGGAAAAAGAAATTTCCTCCGCGTATTATGATGCTGACCTCACCTACGATGGTGGAGCTAAAGGTGATGACACCAAAGAGAATAAAGCCCTTCTATATAAGTATCCTGTGAATGGGCTGAGCAAAATGCTCAAGATCAGTACGGGGTCAGCCGTTCCGTCACCAGGCCAGACGGATGTAACACAACTTCCAAACACACCGATCCATGTGGAGCCGGATACAGAGAAACCAACAGTAGAAGATCTGACCGGCGTAACGGAGATTGATCAGTCGCTGGGTCTCGATTTGAAGGCTTTTGCTGATGACAATAAAGCTGTTACTTCTGTGGAAGTTAGAGTGTCTTCGGACAAGCAGCCGGAGGCTGTTAGCCACAATCTATCCCAAGACTTCAACGACAGCTTGTATCACTTTAAATTGACCTCTGCGGATTTGATTGGCAGAAATGAAATCCAGTATTACTTTGTTGTTTCTGATGGAACGAATGAAACACAATCTCCAGTAATAAAAGTAAAAGTTACAGGAGGACAGGATCAATCACCCCTTCGTTTGAATGTGAAGGAAGGGCAGTTGATCAATGGCTCCGTGACCGTAAAGGGAACCTCTGCCACCGCTAAGGCTGATGTCTTAGGCTTGAGCATTGACAGTAAGTTACTGGGCAATAACGAGGCATATAATGCACTGGAGAATGATGCCTACTTTGTATTTGAAGCTAAAAATGTGGACTATTATTTTAAAAATGCGATCACGATGGGACCGGAAGAACTAGGAGATGCCAGTATTCTGTATACCTTTATGGACCCGATTACTACGTATACTACATTGACTTTTCCTATTTCTTCTGCCGCTTTAAAAAAGGGTACGGATAATGTGATTTACATTCGGGCGGGCTCTAAATCATCTCCATTTGATCCTCGTCCTGAGGAGAATAAGGATGATTTTGAAGTAAAAAATGTTCGTCTCCTGCTGGCAGATGGTACCGAAATTTGGGACCCGGCTTATGCAGAACGTGATAAGGAAATCAAGATGGGGGACAGCGCAGGTAAGCATGAATCCCTCGGCTTCCAGTTTGATCTAAAAGCGGATTTGTTCCGTTCAAAGGCGTACAACTGGAATACTAAGGAAGCAACTGACGGAGAACATAAAGTAACGCTTACCGAAGGTGGAACGAAAGTATCATCAAACGTAATTGTCGACAACACGCCACCATCCATCAAAGCATCCATAGAAGAAGGACAAACTTACCGTGGCAATTTTGAAATTGCTGCTGAAGTTAAGGATACTTATGCGGGTGTAGATAAGGTCAGCGTGAAGCTGGATGGTAATGTTATTGAACTGCCCTATGCTACTTCATCCGGGAAGTTGTCGGCTGGGGATCATACGCTTTCTATCACAGCCTTAGACAGGATTGGCAATCAGGCAGAAAAGGTCATTACATTCCATGTACCGAATGAGAATCCATTTGCGCCACTGCTTATTTCTCCTACAAACTGGGAGACCGCTGTAGGTACTAATCCGACTTTAAAGGTTAAGGTTGAAGATCCTAATCAGGATAAGATAAACGTTACCTTCTTTAGAGGATTTAAGTACGATGCTAACCATCCGGAGCAAGGCTTTGCTGGGTTTATAAATGCATCCGATACAGAGCCGCCGAAACAATCCGTACCTGCGGGCGAACAAGCGCTTAGCAGTGATGACTACAGTAAAATAAGTGCGGTGGACGGACAATATTTAATTAATGATGCTGTCGATCAATTCCCTTATCAGCGTTATGAAATTAAGCTGGATGAGTCGGTTAAGGCGTCAGATCGTGTAGATATTGAATGGAAAGGGAATTCGTTGCCGGGACGAAAAGTAAGTCTCTACGCATGGAGTCCAGCTCAACAAAAATGGGTACAGCTGGATCATTTAATCGCTGGAACAGAGGATTTTGAGCTGAAATCCACGGTTACAGCTGGAGAATATGCTAATGGAAATAGCATTGCCGTAATGGTTCAGGATGAAATTGCTTCTGTGGCTAAGACAGCACCTACAGTAACACAAGATACGTATGACTTCTCTTTTGTATGGATGTCTGATACACAATATTATTCACAGAGCTACCCTTACATTTACCGTAAAAATGTAGAATGGATAGCTGACAACAAAGAGAGCTTGAACCTGAAATACGTTATTCATACAGGAGATATCGTGGATAAATCCTATCAGGAGTATGAGTGGAAGGAAGCTGACCGGGACATGAAGGTTCTGGAGGAAGCTAACATTCCTTATGGTGTTCTTGCAGGTAATCATGACGTAGGTCATCAAACCGGGGATTACACGAAATTCTGGGAGTATTTTGGAGAGTGGAGATTCAAGAATATGCCGACCTTTGGTGGCTCTTATGACAACAACAGGGGCCATTACGATTTAGTGTCTGCGAACGGAAATGATTTTGTTATTGTATACATGGGCTGGGGATTGGCTGAGGAAGAAATCGAATGGATGAATGAGATCGTTGCCCGTTATCCAGAGCGTAAAGCGATTCTTTGTCTCCATGAATACTTGCTGGTTTCTAATAACCGGGCACCTATTGCGGATAAGATTTTTGAGATGGTTGTGAAACCTAACAAAAACGTAATCGCAGCACTGTCCGGCCATTATCATGATGCTGAGCTTAAAGTAGACGAGCTGGATGATAACGGTGACGGTATTCCAGACCGCAGTGTCTATCAAATGCTGGCAGATTATCAAGGCGCTGAAGAAGGGGGACTCGGCTATATCCGACTGCTTCAGTTCGATGTTGCTAATAACAAACTTCGCGTGAAGACTTATTCGCCTTATTTGGATGATTATAACTACTATGATGAAGACGAATATCCAGGCAAAGATGAGTTCGTTCTGGATCTGGATTTACAGCCTGTGACTAAACGTGTGGCTACCGACTATATCGGAGTCAAGGTTTACAGCGATCAGGAAATTGCGGCCAATCCACAAGTAGAGAGTGGCGCGGAGACTCAGGTCACTTGGAGTAAGCTGAATCCGGATAGCTACTACCAATGGTATACAAAGGTTGAGGATGATCACTCCGGTAGTGTGCTTTCAGATATCTGGGGCTTTTACACTGGAAAAGAGGATGTGACGCCGACACCAGAGGTGACACCGACACCAGAGGTAACGCCGACACCAGAGGTATCGCCATTGCCAGAAGTGACGCCATCGCCAGAAGTGACGCCTACACCAGCACCAGAGGTGACAACGGCACCTCCGGTAGTTTCACCAGTGCCAACAGTGACTCCAACGCCTACAGCCACACCTGGAGCGGGAAAAGGAAACATTGAACTGGCATTAGGAAGTAATGGGACGTATACAGCTGATCCGTCAGCCTTGAAGAAACTGATAGAGGAAGCTGCTACAGGGGGAAGCCTAAAGATTAGCGCAGGCGGAGCAACCTCGGCTCAAGATCAGATTAGAATTGCTCTTGATGCAGCCGCTGTTCAACAGGCTGTCGATAAGAAGTTGAATTTGAATATTGTTTCATCTAACGTTACCTTGAGCGTACCAACAAGCTCCTTACCGGCCATTCCGGCAGGCAGTGATATGCTGCTACTAAGCATTGATACGAGTATGATATCTGTACAGGCCAATGACGCTGGAATGAGTCCATTCAGAGCTAACGTTACGCTGAACCTCAGTACATCTGCAGGAGGCAAAGAAACGGCTATCCACCAGCTTAAAGGTGCTGTTACGATTACCTTGACGCTGACTAAGGAACAGCTTGCTAAGCTTGATACAGATTTTGCGGGTGTCTATTATGTAAATGGCAGCACGTTGGAATATTTGGGTGGAGTGTTTAAGGATAATACCGTTACCTTCACAACAAATCACTTTTCCTCCTTTGCGGTGCTGGAATACCATAAGCAATTTAGGGATACTGCTGGTCACTGGGCAGAGTCGTATATTTCCAAGCTGACGGCTAAGCATGTGATTAAAGGGATCGACGATACGCATTATGGACCACAGGCGAATGTAACCCGTGCAGATTTTGTTACACTGGCCGTTCGTTCTCTCGGATTGGATGAAGCAAATGGGGCTATCGTACAGAGTGCTTTTGCAGATGTATCTAAAGATGCTTATTATGCACAGTCGATAGACAAAGCTGTCCAGCTTGGATTGATCCAAGGCAGTGATGGCAAGTTCCGACCTAAAGATGCGATTACTCGTGAGGAGGCGGCAGTTGTCCTGCAGAAACTGATGCAGTATAAAGCAGGATTGCAAGCTTCCGTTGCTGCTGCTGCAAGCTTTAAGGATATGAATAGTGTATCTGAGTGGGCGAAGCAAGCGGTAATTGATTTGCAAGCAAAGGGAATCCTTGACGGCAAGGGCGACAATAACTTTGACCCTCGTGGCAAAGTGACCCGTGCTGAAATCGCAAAACTGTTATATGGAATAATCAAATTATAAGATAGGTTGGCAAAGGCAGGCAGAGGTGACTCTGGCCTGCTTTTTGTCTTTTTTGCGTGTAGTCTCCTTTTTCTTCTATGTAAAAAGGGAATTTCCACTATTCATATGATTTTTCATATATAATATTTTTGAATTAATTTTTAATTTTCAGAATCTTTCAAAATAAAAGGTAGATTGCAAGGAGTGCAAGTGAAATTAAATATCTCCAATCTGCCACTTCAGGAGTCGGGTAAAATATATTTACCAGTTAGAGCGTTATTTACCGGCCGTATCATCTTTTATGCAGGTTTATGATGAAGACAGCCATGCGCTTGTACTGGAAAGTGGTCTATAAGCTTCCAAGTTGGAGGGCACCTTTGAGGGTGTTCTTTTTTTGAATATATAAAATACTTACTTGACAGGTAGGAATAAAGGGGTATATGATATCACCAATACTTAAACAGTAATTAAATGAACAGTGAAATAATTCAACTGAGCTGATTGGACCACCAAAGGCTCCCGTACTTTTCCCTTGTCAGGGGTAGGTGCTGGGAGTCTTTTTTTATGGGCTGATTGGGAGAAAGCAGAGGTAAGTAAGCCATGAGCGAACAATATTGGAGACAGCTGGAGGAGACAGATTGGGCATTTCGCAAGGCGGTTCGCAGATTCGTGAAAGAGCGGGATAAGGTCGCCGTAGCAGGCATCTCCTTACCAGGCATGCTGATTCTGCACAAAATCATTCGTGATGGTGAACAAAGGCTAGGAGACTTAGCGGATGAACTAGACTTCACCTCAGGTGCGATTACCGCATTGAGCGATAAGCTTGAGGCGGGTGGATATACCGTGCGCAGACGTAAAGAAGGCGACCGTAGAACGGTAATGCTGGATATTACGGATAAAGGCCGCAAGCTGGCGGAGCAGAACAGCAACATCGGAGAACGATGTATTTCGCTTTTGTTTGAGGGGTTTACGGAGGAGGAATTGGCGCAGCAAAATGACTTTTATCAGCGGATCATTAGCAATTTGGAAGGATTCTCGGATATCCTGCTGAAGCTCGCCAAGGAGAATGCAGAGACCTCTCCAACCCTTGAACAGAAGCCACGAACAACCACCAAAAAAAGTAATTATCTTAGCTACTAAAAATTGAACGTAGGAGAGATGAACGATGGGACATTCAACCATTTATCCAACTGGAGCAACCGTATATAACCCTAACAAAGCCTGGAGTGGCTATACCGTATTTCAAGCTGGTGAAGAAGGTGTTGTACTGATTGATATGAACGGTAAAGAGGTGCATTTGTGGAAGGGGCTGCTTGGATTTCCGGCTAAAATCTTCCCGGGTGGTTATGTGCTGGGCAGCACAGGAAGAAGAGATCCTAAATTCGGAATACAGGATAATGTAGATCTGGTACAGGTGGACTGGGATGGGAACATCGTGTGGAAATATAACAGCTATGAACATATAGAAGATCCGGGTTATGAACCCCTCTGGTATGCCCGCCAACATCATGACTATCAGCGCGAAGGCAATCCGGTCGGATATTTTGCACCGGGGCTTGAACCCAAGGTAGACAGTGGAAAAACGCTAATTCTTGCTCATAAAAACATCTACAATCCTCAAATCTCCGACAAACAATTGCTTGATGACACGATCCTTGAGGTGGACTGGGAGGGGAATATCGTCTGGGAGTGGGCTCCAAATGAACATTTTGATGAGCTAGGCTTTGATGAAGCGGCCAAAAATGTACTATTTCGTGATCCTAACTCACGCTCTTTCGGAAATCTAGGTGGTGGTGTTGGAGACTGGCTGCATATCAATTCGGCTTCTTATGTAGGACCCAATAAGTTTTACGATGCAGGGGATGAGCGTTTCCATCCGGATAACGTGATCTGGGATGCGCGTGAAGCAAATATTATTGCGATCACGGATAAGCGTACCGGAGCCATCGTTTGGAGAATCGGTCCGGATTACTCGCTGCCAGAAGTGAAGCATATCGACTGGATCATTGGCCAGCATCATGCGCACATCATTCCGAAAGGTTTGCCGGGAGAAGGCAACTTACTTGTATTCGATAACGGGGGCTGGGGCGGTTATGGTCTTCCAAATCCATCTTCTCCTTTTGGGCAAAAAAATGCACTCCGCGACCACTCGCGAATTCTGGAGATTAATCCCGTAACCCTTGAGATTGAGTGGCAATATACAGCGGCAGAAGCAGGTTTCTCTGTCCCAACCGATTCTTATAAATTCTACAGTCCATATATCAGCTCAGCTCAACGGCTTTTGAATGGCAACACCTTAATTACAGAAGGTTCTAACGGCAGACTCTTTGAGGTTACGCCAGAACATGAACTGGTATGGGAATATATTTCGCCATTTACGGACTCCAGAAATACCAACATGGTCTATCGTTCCTACCGTGTGCCTTATGCATGGGTACCACAGCTGGAAACGCCAGTTGAACAAGCGATTGAGCCAATAGACGTAACGCAGTTCAGAGTCCCGGGGTCTGCACCTAAAGGATCGGATTCTGTGGTAAGTGTGGCGACAACCCTGCCATTTGTTGAAGGAGCTGCTTGTGTGGCGACGACGGATGAAGGCAGCAGCCGCAAGGTAAATTAACAAATTTGAGGAGATGTGTCGGTTGAAAAAATCATGGATCAGCTCAAGCTTTCTGCTCTTATCTTTATCAGTGGTTATCCTTTTATCGGGCTGCAGCTCCAAGGGCGACGCGGCTGCCTCTAATGCCGCTAAAGAGGGAGCGGCGAACAGCAAAGCAGAGACATTAAAGATAAAAATTGCTGACATCAATACGAATCCCACTTTTCGGGTGGCACTAGATAAAGGCATCTTTGCCAAACACGGGATTGACGCTGAACTGGTCAACTTTGGTTCCCCTGCGGAAGGTGTAAATGCCCTTTTTATTAAACAGGTGGATGTGGCTTTCGGGGCAGACTTCCCCTTGCTGAACGCAGTGGCGAAGGGCGATTATGCTATTATCGCCTCGGCGGGATTAGCGACTGATGAAGCGTCCACTGAATGGAAATTGTTCGTACAGGACGATATTCAGAAGGCTGAAGACTTGAAGGGGAAGAAGCTGAGTTTCATACGCGGTACCTTCATTCCGTACCTTTGGGATGAATATTTGAAAGAGCATAATGCTGCTCTCAGTGATGTGGAGTTGATAGGACAGGGTGCCTTTGATGAAGCTTATATCGCTTTGAAGCAAGGTGCTGTGGATGGAGCATGGTTTTATGGTTCGGTTCTGAATGATAAGCTCTACGCGCTTAAAGGTGTTCATGAACTGACAGATATGTCTAAAACCACGGTTCGATTGGGGATGGGGATTGTAACGGGAAATGATTTTGCGACTAAGAATCCGCAAGGTATAGCAAATTTCCTAGCAGCGGTGAATGAAGCCGGAGCCTATGCTCAGGCTCACCCAGATGAGGTTGCTGATCTGATGTATAAGGAAGTGAAGCAGCCTAAGGAATCAACGATAAAAGATCTGCCGAATAATCCGTGGGCACTAGGATTTACTCAAGCAGCGTATGACAGTTTGACCAAGCAAAAGAAATATATGGTCGACAACGGAATCATTGAGAAGGATTTTGATCTGGATAGCAAACTGAATCTCGAGCCGCTGGCGAAGGCATTGCCAGAAGAGGTTACGTACAAGAAATAGGGGGAGTTCAGCATGTCATTATCTGCTAAGCAGCATACCATTCATATTGAGCAGCTCCGTAAAAGCTACAGTGAACCGACTGCTGGGGACGTTCACTACATTATAAAAGATGTAGATCTCGTAATTAAAGGTGGCGAATTCTTCGTTCTGCTCGGGCCGAGTGGTTGCGGGAAATCAACACTGCTGAATATGATCGCCGGCTTTGTCTCCAAATCCGGTGGGCATCTACGGGTGGATAATGTAGAGGTGAATAAGCCCGGCAGAGATCGGGCGGTTGTGTTCCAGCAGGCTGATTCCTCCTTATTCCCTTGGTTAACCGTTCGTCAGAATGTGGAGTTCGGATTGCGGATGAAGAAAATCGCAAAGGTGGAACGGCATACAATATCGGATAGGTTCATCGGGCTTGTTGGGCTGAACGGGCATGAGGAGAAGTTCCCGAAGGAGCTGTCTGGGGGTATGAAGCAGCGTGTTCAGCTGGCTCGGGTGCTGGCGAATGATCCAGCGATTCTGCTGATGGATGAGCCATTTGGTGCACTGGATGCGATGACGCGCCGAACGATGCAGAAGGAATTGGTCAATATTTGGCGCCAGACACATAAGACGGTGATTTTTGTAACTCATGATATTCAGGAGGCGTTATTGCTGGGAGAACGAATTGGTATTATGTCAGTAGGACCGTCCTCTAATATTACGGATATTTATGACAATACACTTCCGTATCCGCGGGACGTAACCTCACCGGAATTCTACTCGTTATACAATCAAATTCAAGGTCATTTCGAAGAATAGGATAGGGTGAGACAGATGAGAAAATGGGTGGAGAAGAAGTGGGTTTCCGTAACCCTTCTATGGATTACCGCGCTCTGCGTCTGGCAGCTTGGAGCTGTAATCTATAGCCCCGATGTGATCCCCGGACCATGGAGTACACTTAAAGGCGGAAGGGAGCTGCTGGAAGACGGAACCTTGCTGCAATATATCGGAATTAGCTTTTACCGGGTGCTCATTGGTTGGGTACTCGGCAGTTTACTGGCGATTCCCGTAGGACTAATCATTGGGAAGGTGAACTTGATCCGTATTTTTGCGGAGCCTTTCCTGAACTTTATCCGTTTTATCCCGCCGATTGCATTCATTACTTTGTTCCTAGTATGGTTTGGTATTGGGGAGCAGTCGAAGATTGCGTTAATTATGTACGCTACCTTTTTTATCGTGGTGCTGAATACTTTAACCGGTGTGATGTCCGTGGAAGAGGACAAAATCCGCTCAGCCCGCAGTATGGGCGCCAGTGAGTGGCAAATTCTGATTCATGTGGTCGTTCCGGCGACGATCCCTTATATTTTTACGGGTATCCGGTTAGCGATGGGCACCTCATATATGGCGATTATCGGCGCGGAAATGATTGCTTCGAACGAAGGTGTAGGTTATCTGATCTGGAATTCCCGGTTGTTTTTCCGTACGGATTGGATCTTTGTCGGGTTATTCTGCCTTGGCTTTATGGGCTTCTTTACGGATCGGCTTTTTGGCTGGTTCGGTAAGAAGGTGCTTTACAGATACGGTGTTGTCAGTGTGGCAGCGCGTAGACGGTAGTTATATTCATACATGTAAAACTGCCTGGAAATGTCGGGCAGTTTTTTACTTGGACTGAAGTTTATACGAATATTTTTTGTCATTGTAATTAAATTGGATGGAATCCAGTGATGAGGGATTAAGAGAATAATCATTTATTTTTTCTTTGTTGCCAGTCAGAAGATTATAAATATAAACTTCGTAACTATAGCTACCATCTGCATTTCCAGGAAGTATGGAAACCGATAGATAAAGTTTTTCTTTTTCATCAACTGCATAACTATAAAATTTACCTCCAGATGAATGGAATTGAGCAATTTCTTTATTAGATGTTGGATCGTCTACTTTCATCACCCAAGCTTGTTCTCGTATCGGCTGAGCGCCATCAGTGAAAATGGAAAAGGTATGATAGAGGATATAATCATCTAATCCAAAAACGCCGCTAACCACCAGAACAGCATCGCCATCATTTAAAGGTAACGTCAATAGCTTCTTGGACTTTTCTACAGCTAGTGTTTTTTCATTAGGAGAACTTAAATAGAAAGTGAAAGGCTCTGTTGGAAAATAAAATGGATTTGCTTCTGTTCCAGGGGCAATGTTCATTTTTGGGGCTGGCAACCATACGATACCGGCAGAGGTATTGACAGCGTAGTTGTATTGTTCTGTATTCTGATCACGTAATGGGAGGGTGTAAAGATCACTGTTTATTTGAATGATTTTATTACTTGTATCTGGCGTGTTATTTTTAGGAGGAGTAGCTGCATTGTTGCAAGCTGAGATAAGCAAAGTACATAGAAATAAACCTGTTACCATCTGAATTTTTGTAAACGGCATTTTTCAAGCTCCTCTGAGGGTCATTTCTTATTATGAATAAATACTACTATACATCAGTAAAGTTCTATTTTAGTGTAATTAATGTAATTATTTTCATAAAAACATTTCTAAGGGAAACGGCGGTCATCTAAAAAAGACGACAGGTCGTTTCTTTTTATTTACAAATATTCCTATTCTCCTTAATGCCGCGAAAATAGTACACGCCTATACTGCAATTGGGTGCCTAACAGTTGTACATAAAGAAGCCCGCAAATAAGAAATAGGAGTGAAGGGGAAATCATGAAAAAAGGGATCAAAAATCAATTATCGATGGGTCTAATGTTATCCTTGCTCGTCCTGTTGCTTGCTGCTTGTGGAAATTCAGCCAAGGCTGAAGAAACAACGAATGGAAAGGCTGGCACCAAAGAATTAAGTCTGACTGAGATCGAGAGTAAAGCTAAAGAAGAGGGCAGTATCGTCAGTGTAGGAATGCCGGATTCCTGGGCGAACTGGAAAGATACATGGAGTGATATGAACAGTAAGTATGGTCTTACACATTCGGATACCGATATGTCGAGCGCGGAGGAAATTGCCAAGTTTGATGCGGAAAAAGACAAACCAACGGCCGATATCGGAGATGTGGGGATTGCGTTTGGCTCGGTTGCCGTGGATAAAGGGGTAACCCAGCCTTATAAAACATCCTACTGGGATGAAATCCCCGATTGGGCTAAGGATAAGGACGGGAATTGGATCGTCGGCTATCAAGGCACCATTTCTTTTCTGACTAACACTAAGCTCGTGGCGAATCCACCGAAGAGCTGGGAAGATCTGAAGAACGGTAACTACAAAATCATCGTTGGTGATGTAACCAAGGCTGCTCAAGCACAGATGGCTGTATTGGCCGCAGCGATTGCCTTTGGTGGCGATGAGTCGAACATTGAACCGGGGATTGCTTTTTTCGAGGATTTAGCTAAAAACGGACGTCTCTCCAATGCAGAAGCTTCCCTTGCCAACATTGAAAAAGGGGAAGTAGAAGTTACCCTGCTCTGGGATTTCAACGCTTTGAACTATAGAGACCAGATCAACAAAGATGGCTTCGCAGTAGCCATTCCCCAGGAAGGCAGTGTCGTGAGCGGGTATGCCACGATCATCAACAAATATGCGCCGCATCCTAACGCGGCGAAGCTTACACGTCAATACATCCTTAGCGATGAAGGACAGATTAATCTTGCCAAAGGTTACGCTCGTCCGATCCGTGACAGTGTAACGTTGCCGGATGATGTTGCAGCTAAGCTGCTGCCAAAAGAAGAATACGTCAACGCTAAGCCTGTTGGTGATTACAAGGTATGGGAAGAGACGGCAAAAACCATTCCTCAATTGTGGCAGGAACGTGTGCTTGTGTATTTGAATTAGTATTCATTTCTCCCTAAAAAAGAAGCAGGGCGCCTTCGTCATGATGCCGTAAGGCGCCTTTGTTCTATTCCCGCGACAAGGAGCGAGTAAGATGAAACAAAGAAGCCGCGGTGTGATCCTGGCACTTATTCCATTTGCACTAATGGTGTTAGCCTTTCAACTGGTACCTATACTATCCATGTTGACGGGAAGCTTTCGCACAGCGGACGGAACGGGATTTACGTTAGGCAATTATCTGCATGCGTTGCAAAGTGCCTATTACATGCAGGCGATTAAGAACAGTCTGCTAATCTCCATAACCTCAAGTCTGATAGGGATCATTGTCGGACTTTTTTGTGCTTATTGCATTACCCGGTTTACCCCGAGAGTACGCGATAGACTTCTGATGCTGTCGAATATGACCTCTAACTTCGCAGGTGTTCCGCTGGCTTTTGCTTATATCATTTTGCTCGGAAATAATGGGGTGTTTACACTCTTATTTAAACAGTGGGGCTGGAGTGTTTTTGCCGATTTTGATCTATATAGCTGGTCAGGTCTAATACTGGTGTATGTATACTTTCAGGTTCCGTTAGCCTTACTGCTTTTGTACCCGTCCTTTTACGGAATTCGTGAGCAGTGGAGAGAGGCAGCGTCCTTACTGGGGGCTGGGCCTTGGCAGTTCTGGAAGACGATTGGCCTGCCTATTCTAACTCCGGCGATCTTCGGCACACTTGGAATTCTTTTTGCTAATGCAATGGGGGCTTATGCCACGGCTTACGCATTGGTTGGCGGAAATTACAATCTGTTGGCGGTACGTATCGGTTCACTGGTTGCCGGAGATGTGGTTACACAGCCACAAATGGGGAGTACGCTTGCTGTTCTGCTTGGTCTGACTACGATTTTGGCGGTTTATCTGAACCATTTAATGGTGCGGCGTGCGGAGAGGTTCGGAACGAAAGCACTCAGTAAACCGGATGTGAAAATCAAAGCTTCCCGGCGTTTATGGACAGCTCGTGAGGAGGCAGGGCAATGAATATACGTAAAGCAGGCTTTGCTCCACGCACCTTCATGCTGCTGCTCATGGTGTATTTGCTGCTTCCTCTTTTGGCAACGGGCATTTATGCTTTTGCACAAGATTGGCAGAATACCTTGCTGCCCCGAGCTTGGACGCTGAATTGGTTTGGGGAAATGTTTGAGGATATTCGCTTTCTGGAGGCGCTTTGGACCTCGCTTTATTTATGCCTGATCAGCGTGGTGCTGAGTCTGGCCGTGATGCTGCCAGCTGTTTTTGTCATCACCCTCTATTTTCCGCGTTGGGAGAGCTTTATGAAAGGTATTGTTGTTTTGCCTTATGCGGTGCCTGGTGTTGTGGCTGCGGTAGGTCTTATTCGTACCTATTCTTCTGGACCCTTTGATATCGCTGGAACAGCGTATTTATTAGTGGGGGCATATTTTGTGGTCATCCTTCCCTATATGTATCAGGGCATTCGCAATAGTCTGTTAACGGTTAATGCCGTTGAACTGCTGCATGCTGCGGAGCTGCTTGGTGCCCGCCGAAGAACGGCCTTCGTGAATGTGATTTTGCCTAATATATGGCCTGGGGTTATCGTCTCTACACTGTTATCATTTTCAGTTCTATTCGGCGAATTTGTCCTTACGAACATGTTAGTTGGCGGACATATTCAGACGATTCAGGTATATCTATATCAAAGGGTTGGTGAAAGTGGACATTTAGCCAGCGCGATTGCGATCTCTTATTTTCTGTTTATTCTAATTCTTTCGATGGTACTCATGAAGCTCGGTAAAAAGATGGGAGGGGGCGTTAAGGGATGAATGATTATCTAAAGCTGCAGGGTGTATGCAAAATGTTTGGGAATACCTGTGTGTTAGACAATGTTGATTTGGAGATCCGTGAAGGTGAACTTGTAACACTGCTAGGCCCCTCCGGTTGTGGAAAAAGCACATTGCTACGCTGCATAGCCGGTCTTTCAGAGCTGGATGGCGGCAGAATTCTTTTGGAAAATAAAGATCTGGGAAGTTTGCCGCCCCGTAAGCGCGAGGTAGGAATGGTGTTTCAGTCTTATGCCTTGTTCCCCAATCTGACGGTGAGCCAAAATATCGAGTATGGAATGAAAATGCGGGGATTATCGAAATCAGCCCGCCATCATCGCTGCGCGGAATTGCTGGCATTGGTCGATCTGGAAGATAAACGGGATGTATATCCGCAGTCCCTCTCCGGTGGACAGCAGCAGCGGGTAGCGCTGGCTCGTTCTCTAGCGGTGCAGCCCAAAGTATTGCTGCTGGATGAACCCTTAAGCGCACTAGATGCTAAGATACGCAAGAATTTACGTGCAGAAATTCGTGATATCCAAAAAAGGTTTAACATGACGACACTATTCGTGACACATGATCAGGAGGAAGCGCTGATTCTTTCTGACCGCATCTGTATTATGAACGGTGGCCGGATTGTGCAGGATGGCACACCTGAGGGGTTGTACTCCGCACCACGGACAGAGTTCGTTGCCCGGTTTATGGGCAGTTACAATGTATTGACCCGATCAGAAGTGATGACGTTGTTCCGGGGGATAGATAGCACGCAGGACCGCTTTGCTATTCGGCCTGAGGCGGTTACGCTGCTGCATGAGGGCGCGGGACTTCACGAGGTTGCTGCCGGAGTGCAACTGGTGGATGGCATCATTAAATCTGTCTCCGTGTTGGGCAATATTATTAGGTGTACGGTAGAGGTAGAAGACATTTGCTTAACGGTTGATCTTTTAAATGACGGACGCTGGCTGAGGCTGGTGGAAGGGGCTAACGTCACCTTGGCTCTGAACCCTTCTGAGCTGCTGCATCTGGAACGAGAGGGAGCGTAATAAGATGACTGAAATGAACAATAAACTTATTGTGGTAGTGTTGGACGGACTTAGATATGAGGCCGCACGTGAATATATGGGGTATATGGAGCATTTGGTGGAGCAGGGGAAAATATCATGTCACCGAGTGAAGTCGGAATTGCCTAGTCTGTCACGCCCGCTTTATGAAGTACTCTTGACGGGGACACCTGTGACCAAAAATGGAATTACGGCTAACCATATTGTGAGACCAAGCCATGAAGAGAGCGTATTCCATCTGGCAGTGGCCGCTAATTTGCGCACAGCTGCTGTCGCCTATCATTGGGTCAGTGAGCTTTATAATTCGGCCCCTTTTGATCCGCTGGCTGATCGCCATCAGCACAATGTGATGAAGCCCATTCAGCATGGCAGCTTTTATTTCGAGGATCACTATCCCGACAGTCATGTGTTTGCCGACGCGGTGTATTTACGGAGTGCCTATGATCCGCATTTCCTATACATTCACTCCATGAATATAGATGACGCCGGGCATCGTTATGGCGGCGAGAGTAAAGAATATGAGCTTTCAGTGCGTAATGCCGACGGTCTGCTGGCCACTGTTTTGCCTATTTGGATGGAACAGGGCTATAAGATTATGATTACGGCAGATCACGGAATGAACGCAAATGGGTACCACGGCGGGATAACCCCTTCCGAGCGAAATGTGCCATTATATACGTTTGGGGTAGATGTATTATCTTCAGAAAAAGAGGAAGAAATGCTGCCACAGCTGCGAATGGCTCCTTTAATGTGCCACTGTTTGGGGCTGGCCCCTTCGGCAGCAATGAGTAAGGAGGGCTTGCCTCCACTTGTGCAGAAGCAATCTCATGACAAAGTGGAAGAACCTTTGCCGTTGGTATGAAATAAAATAATTAGCACTAGAAAAATCATATACGTGAAAGCTGGGTTTTTGTATAATGATTTGTATATTTAACCCAATTAGGAGGTTGTCTATTGAGCGCTTCTAAAGCTATGAAATGGATTACGGGTTCCTGTGAAATTATTTTGGCAATTCCAATTCTGGGTGCTGCTATTGTTATTGGCACGGGGTATTCCGTTCTGGGGTTGATGTTTATTCTACATGTGATTACATTGATTTTATCTTCAAGAGACCGTGAGTCTATCTACGGTTCAGTGCTAGGAATTATAACTTCTTTATTGGCATGGATTCCTTTTGTGGGCTGGTTCTTGCACTTAATTACTGGGATTCTGTTGATGGTGAGTGGAGGACAGAAGTCCCGTTATCCGTCGAACCATATCTATCCACAATGATGTAAAATGACTTCAATACAGCCCAATTCGGACGTTTGTCCGGTTGGGCTGTATTCATGTTATAATGAGGGCACATTTTAGCAGTAAGCACAGAGAGGAGGCGCATCCATATGGAAATAACCGCACAAGAAGTAGCAGAATGGATGGTGAAGGAGATTCGTTTTACGGGTACCTTGCATCAGACGGCGGCGATTGAATATGTGAAAGAGAATTTTGGAGAACAATTTGTATTTGTGAATGAGAACGGCAATGCCTCACTCTCCAAAGAAGTGAAGAAAGCTTTCCGGAAACTCCATGGCGGGAGAATTGCTTGGGATCGAGACGGGTTCTTGTGGGCTTGGACCTAGGTTTGGCGTTTAAAAAACATTTATAAACTGTTCAACTTATATAATGAGATGAAAAACGGACCATGCATGTACTGCAATGGCCCGTCTTTTTGCATTCTTTTTAGTTAGATATATTCTGTCATTCCCTGTTCCTTTAGAAGCTCCACGATATCTTTGACTGACTGCGCTTTATCCTTGGGACAGATTAATAGTGCATCCCCAGTATCCGCAATGATGAACCCGTCTACACCAATGGTCGTGATCAGTCTGCCATTTCCATAGATGATTGAATTATGGGTATCTATCCCCACATGATTTGCTTTTATAATGTTGCCTGCATCATCCGGAGGGAAGATTGAACCCAGTGCATCCCAGCTGCCGATATCATTCCAGCCAAATTGCCCGGAAAGCACGACAACTTCATCAGAGCGCTCTAAAATGCCGTAATCAATCGAAATATTCTGAAGCGTTGGATAGATGGCATTAATAACTTCCTCTTCCTGATCTGTACCCAAATAATCACTGATGGGCAGCATGGTTTTGTAGAGTCGAGGTAGATAACGTTTGAAATTATCAATAATGACAGAGGTCTGCCAAATAAAAATCCCACTATTCCATAGATAATTACCGGATGCCAGATAACTCTGTGCATTCTGAAAGTTTGGTTTCTCTACAAATTCATCTACATCATATACAGCCACTGGGCTTGTCGCAATCGGCGTCTTATCAAAGGCAATATAGCCGTAGCCAGTAGATGGGAAAGTAGGCTTGATTCCGATGGTTACTATTTTGTCTGACTCCATGGCAACAGTACAGGCTTCGTCTAGTGTAAGACGGAATTGTTCCTCATCCGTTATATAGTGATCGGAAGGCAGGACGACCATTAAGGAATTGCCATGAGATTTCTCTATAGATAATGCTGCAAAAAGAATGCTAGCGGCTGTATTTCGCGCCACAGGTTCAATTAGAATATTAGCTTTGAGAACGCTGCTGTGCATAATACTCTCCAACAATACTGCTTGGGTACGATTAGTAACGATAACTGTATTCTCCTGAGGAATAATCCCTTTGAAGCGTTCAATCGTATCGTTTAGCATAATGTCGTTGCCACTAATATTCAGCAGCTGCTTTGGGATTTCTTGTCTGGACAGGGGCCAAAACCGTGTTCCGCCCCCGCCGGCTAGGATCGTAGCATATTTATTCATGATGCATCACCAACCGGGCAATTGTGAAGGATATAATGCTCTCCGAGCCTTGGTTCAGGTTGAGCCCCGCGGCATGGATGCCGTCATAACAAGCACCAGTCTGCGGATCGATCAGAGGGATTCCCAAGGAATTATGCCCTAGATACCAGTTGTAGCATAATTCTGCTTGCGTAAGATAGGCGGGGTCCTCAAGAACAACAGCTGCTTCCCGGCAGGCCAGCAGCATCTCGCAGGCTTCAATGGGCTGTTCATCATAGGGTGCAGCCAGCCCATCACGCAGCAGCCAGCCATGGCTGCCGATCGGTTTATAGTAACCTTTGCTGGAGAAGGTGGTGGAAGCTAGGAAATCCAGGCTTTCCTTGGCGGTCTCCCGCAGGTCTTTATTCCCGGAGATCAGGAAGGCCCGAAGCAGAGCCCAGGGCAGCATGGAATTGCCATAAGTGATGCTGTCCTCGAACCAATTCCAGCCGTGCCCCTTATAGCGGGTATATTGATTATGCAGCCGAACCGCAATATTTTCGATCAGACTCTCAATGGTTGCCCTTGGCAGAAAGGCGGCTTCTTCGGTCGTGTTTTCAGTATGCGGGTATGGAAAAGCATAACCTAATGAGCCCGGTGCTTCGGTAAGATAACTTAGGCCGATGATGGCATAGGCTCCAGCCCGAGGTGAGCCCAAGGCTTCCAGATGCGGCAGTGCCTGATTGATCAAATACCGGCAGGTATTCATCAGGTTATCGGGCAGGGAAGCAGCATGCGATAGGGCGAACCCGAGTGCCCACAAGGTACGTCCCTGGCAATCTTCAGAACCTTTATCCTCTATAAAGGAGCGGTTATAATCCATGAAATTGCGAAAATTGCCGTCCGCTGTCTGGGAATGATAGATAAAAGAGATATACGTATGAATGAGATCGAGTGCCACGGCATCCCGGGAATTCTCGTACATTAAGACCGCAGCAATCAGGGCGCGGGCGTTATCATCGGTAGTGTAGCCCTTGGAACGGTCCGGAACCCCAAACTTGGTATGCTGAAAGATTCCTGTATCGTCCGTGATTCTGCGCAGATAGCCTGGTTTAGCCTGTACTGTGGTGGAGGTTTCCATTAAATCACGCTCCGATCAGCTGACGCCGAGCTCTGGATATGGCTGTGGAACAAGGCGGCATAGATTTTGGCGATTTCGTTCCAGCGCATAGTGAGCCCGAGCTTCAACGTACGGTCTTCCATCGTTTGCACCAGGGCGGGGCTATTCAGCAAGCGCAAAATGCAGGCTTCCAAGGAAGCAGAATCATGAAAATCAGCCAGTAGACCGCGGCCTTCTGCCAACATTTCCTGGGCGTAGCGGTAAGGGGTCGACACGATGACCCGGCCATAACCGACTCCGTAGGCCAGGGTGCCGCTGACGGCCTGATCCTTACCCAGATAAGGAGTCACATAAATATCTGACATGACCAAGGACTCTATTACTTCTTCTTGGGTCAGCAACTTATCGACGAATTGGACATTGTCCTGCAGGTCAAACATTTCTACGAGGTCCGTCAGTTTCTGGCGGTAAACTTCGCCGGATTCCAGCTTGACGACCGGATGGGTCTTGCCCCAGACAATGTAAAGTGCTTCGGGATGTCGCTTGACCACGCCGCGCATAGCTTCGATGCTGTATTCAATCCCTTTGCCGGGACTGAGGAAGCCGAAGGTGGAGAGGATTTTGCGGTCTGGATAACCGTATTGTGCTTTGAGGCTGGAGCGTGAAGCTGTGCTCACTTGAGGGACACCGTGATGGATGAATGTGATTTTGGAAACTGGGATCTCATAAATAGTAGATAAATCAGTAAGGGTTGATTCCGCCATCGTCACGACCTGCACGCTACGCTCGGCCAGACATCGGATGATCTGATGCTGCTTAGGGGAGGGCTTGGTCAACACTGTGTGAAAAACAACAACATACGGAATGTTCAAACGTTCGACAAAGGGCAGCAGGTATTCACCGCTTTCTCCGCCGTAGATGCCAAATTCATGTTGGATGACCAACAAATCGGTATCAGAATTGTTGAGGAAATCGGCCGTATCTATATAATCTGCGTAATTATGCTGGTCGATCTGCCGTATTACCTGCTGATCGTAAGCGTAGGTTTCATTGTTGTTTATGGCAATAATCCGGGGCGGGTTGAAGCCGGGAAGGTGGATAAGTTCATCTAGCAGATCCTGTGTGAACGTGGCGATACCGCACTCTCGCGGCAGACTGGTTCCCAGGAACACGATGTTGTGATTACGGACTGTATTTTTCATTCAAAGAGCCTCCCTAATGGTCTTGCGATTGGTCTGGATACAAAAAAAGAAAATAAAGAAGACTTTATTTTCTGAATAGGGAAAGGTATTTGTTTTTTCTGAAATTAGAAATGTTGCAAATTATTTCCTAATCCCACTGTAACATGACCATTTAATCTTGTCAATTTAATTGACTCCTTGGGTGAGTGCGGATATATTATGGGAGGAGGTGGATGAATGCCAGTCATACGCAGTAAACTGAGCGAGGTCATGCTGAGGCATGATCCGAAATTATCGATCCGTAAGCTTGCCAAAGAGATCAATTACCACTTTGATTCAGTACGCCGAATGTACAAGAATGAGATGGTGCAGTATCCAAGGGATCTGCTGCTAAAATTATGTGTATACTTTAATGTCCAGCCCGGCGAGCTGATCGCCATGGATGCGGAAGACAACGATTGGGTAATCGATCGTTCAAATGATTATGAGGAGGACGATGATGACAAGGAACCCGGCACGGACAGCCACCTGTAAGCAGCTTCTGGATACATATCATGCCGGACGCGGTACAACCATAGTAAACAAACTGACGTTCACCGGTGTCGGGCACCGGGATGTCTATAATATAACCGCCCCGTTTATGTATAACGGGGAGGAAGTACTAATGGGAAGAGTTGAGGAACGGGACAGTGAGTTCTCTCAAGTCTTCTTTTTTACATGCCATGATGGAGTCTGGAGGCCTCGTGCGCATACGCATACGTACAATTTACAGGACCCGTGCTGGACCCGGATCAGGGGGGAACTTATTGTGGGCGGGGTGGAAGTGATTACGGCAGCGGATGATCCGCACCGGATTACCTCCTGGGTGACCCAATTCTACAGGGGGTATCACATCGATTCTTTAACCCACTTTTCTTCAGGTCCCGGCACGATGAAGGATATCCGGCTTATCGAGCTTGATAATGGCAGTGTAGGCGTATTTACCCGGCCGCAGGGCGAACGGGGTGGGCGGGGGCAGATTGGGTTCACAGTGATTCCTTCGCTGGACGAACTGAATGAGCAGACCTTTATTGATGCCGAGGTGCTTCAGGATCAATTCGTGCCCGAAGAGTGGGGGGGAGCCAATGAAGCTCATCTGCTGCGGGGTGGAATGGTGGGCGTATTGGGCCACATTGCCTGCTTCGATAGTGCCGGAAACAAACACTATTATGCCATGGCTTTTTCGCTGAATCCTGAGACTTATAAAGCAACTCCGGTCAAAATAATTGCAGTCCGCAGTGATTTTCCGGCGGGCCCGGGCAAGCGCAAAGAACTGGAGGATGTCATCTTTAGCGGTGGCTTGAAACGTCTTGGAGGAGGCCGGGCGGTATTATCTGTAGGGGTGAGTGATGCTGAAGCATATGAGATTGAGATCGCGGACCCTTTTGACGAATACGAATCCTAGCATTCTTCCAGTTGGTTTGACTAGATTATATGGTCATGTTACACTTAGTGTGACAAGAATTTATGGTCAAAGAGAGCGGGAAACCCAATGAATAAGTTTATTCAATTCAACACACGTAAGACTGACACCAAGTCCAACATCAATCAGGCGCGTAAGCAAGGACGTATTCCGGCTGTATTATATGGTATTGGTAAAGAGACTCTGACGTTGGAAGTGAATGAAAAAGAACTTCTGGACATTCTCAAAAAGAATCCGCGCGCAATTCTGCAAGGTAAGGTATCGGAAGAGCTAGAGGTTCCGGTCGTGGTTCAGAACATTCAGAAGGATACCCTGTCCGGCAAAATTCTGCATATTGATTTTCAACATGTAAATATGAAAAAGAGCATGGACAGCAAGGTGACTATTCATTTTGCAGGTGAAGCCGTAGGGATTAAAGCAGGCGGTACGCTTCAGGTTGAAATTTATGAAGTGGAAGTTCGCTGTATGCCTGAAGATCTTCCTACCTCCATGGAAGTGGATATCAGCGGATTGGATATTGGCGACCAATTGCTTGTCTCTGACCTGATCTTTAAGGACGGGATTGAAGTGTTGACCGAACCGTCAACCGTAATGATCCAGATCAAGACTGTGCATGAAGAAGAGGAAGAAGAAGCGGTAGTAACTCCAGCTTAAACCTATATTTTTATAAAAAAGGCAAGTTTCCAGGGAAGAGGAAACTTGCTTTTTTTTGCGTTGAATCATACAGGAACTTCTCGTTGGTCCTTTGCCATAGGGGAACTACATAACGGGCAGGGCTTTGAGGTTAAATGATCCTCAGCTCCGCCCGCTTTCATGCGCGTCCAGCCAGGACAGGTATTGCTGGTACAATTCCATACTGGAACGACATGGGTTCTTGTCGCAGTTGTCCGGCTGGTAGGTAAGGATCTTGTTGTCACTGTTCTGCTCACCGTAGTCGTTGCTGTGGAAGAAACGGCAGAGCGGAAGGCTGATAACATGAAGCGGGAGACCTCTGCTTTTTTGCCCCGATGCCTCGCAGGTGAACTGATAAATAGCTCTTCCCGGGCTCTAGTAACAGCTACGTAAGCCAGTCTTCGCTCCTCTTCCAGGGCAGCCAAGCTTGAACTTCCACTATTTGCAGCGGCCAGCTTGCGGTCCTTGAGCCGGTCGCCCTCCAGGGCGGAGCTATGCGGGAGAATTCCTTCAGAGGCTCCAATCAAAAAGACCACAGGAAACTCTAATCCCTTGGATTTGTGAATGGTCATAAGCGCGATCCGATTCCCTTGTTCTTTGGTGCCCGGCTGACGATTATGTTCATTACGTTCCGTAACATTATCTATGAAATCCAAAAAGGCAGGAATACTATCAAATCGCTCTGCAGACGATTCTAGTTCATCTAGCATTTCTTTTAACGTTTCGCGATGCAAGGTTGCTTGATGCCGCTCATTCGCTTCGATGAAATAATCATAGAATTGCGTGCGGACCTGGCGAATCGCTTGGACTGGGGTTAACTCGCGCATATTGCGAATTAGATCCAGCCGCTCTCTAAGCTTAGTGCCCTTGAAATCCTCCATGCCGGGCATGGACAACAGATGGATTAGTGGGCCTTGCTTTGGTTGTCTGGCTTCCATCTGCCGGATGTGATTCATACCTTTTTCACGGTTCATATATAGAGTAGGCAGGATGTTCTCCATAGCCGCAAAATTCCGCCGATTCACGGAGAGACGCATATGATCCACGACCGGGGAGATTAGCCAGTGTTCGTACAGTAATTGGCCTTCTCCATAATCAATATAGGGAATATCGCGTAAAAGAAGTAATTCCAGAACGGCCCGGTTGCTGCTGGACGCTCTATATAACATTGCGAAGTCGCTATATTCTCTTTTGCCGCTCGAAACCTCGTTTAAAATATGCTCAACCATCTGCTCGGCTTCCTCGTCTGCTGTCTGGGGACGCATATACCGGGGCTGGCTCCCGCTGCCTTTGGCAGCTTGCAGGGTTTTGGAACGCCGGCGCGTATTGTGCCGGATAATACCGTTGCCGAGTCCGACTATAGCTGGACCAGAACGGTAATTAATATCAAGTGTAATAACCCTTGCTCCCGGGTACAGCTTCTCGAATTCCAGAATGAATTCACTGCGTGCCCCGTTGAAGGAATAAATCGTCTGGTCATCGTCGCCAACCACCATCAGATTATGCTGCGGGTGAGCAATCATTTTGACTAACTCGTACTGCAGGGCATTGGTATCCTGAAACTCATCCACCATCACGTATAGATATCTCATCTGCAATTCCTGCAAAAGCGTAGGACGCTCCTTCAACATCCGATAGGCGATTAAGAGGACATCGTCGAAGTCGATTTTGAAATTGTCTAGTTTCCATTGTTCGTAGATTTCCAGAATGGATTTCATTTCTTTTTCAGCGGTGGTTCCTTCAGGCAAGCCTTCTACGGTACCCATGTTCATCTTGCAGGAAGAGAGCAGGGAGAGTAGCGTTTCCGGTGGATAGGCATCTTTAGGTAGCCCTAGCTCACGCATGATTTGTTTCAACAGGATGTGCTGGCGCCGCGTCTCACTGAAAATCTCTTGCTGCAATCCTTGTCTGCGCAAGAAAAATAAGAAAAAGGAATGAAACGTGCGGGCCTGCAGCCGCGCGACGTCCGCTGGGCCTACTCCCGGTAAAAGGGCGATCCGTTCGCGCATTTCAGCCGCAGCTTTACTCGAAAAAGTCAGCAATAGCAGCTGACTTGGCGAGACACCGCGCACGGACAACAAATAGCCGGTTCGGCAGATCAGAACCGAGGTTTTGCCGGAGCCTGCGCCGGCCAGTGTTAGAAGCGGCCCTTTATGATGCCGTACCGCGGAAATCTGCGGACGGTTGAGCAGGATGCCGCCTTCTTCCAGCCTGCGAAAATAAGCGGAGTCCTCATCCTCCCGCTTCACCAGCTCTTGGCTTGTCTGCGCTGAGGCCACAGCCGCTTGCGGGATCAGCTCACCAGTAGCTCCCAGTGGGATATTATGAAATAAAAGCTTATTCAATAGATTCACCTTCATTATTTCTGTATAGAGTGGTCTCAACAAATCTAGTTCTATGATGTTTGAGTTCATCTTAAAATGTGCCGAAAATTTAGCCAATCTACAATATACCATCCCAGGCTTTTTACTGCACAGGAAAAGTGTTGGATATTGGGCCAGTAAAAATCTGGGGATTGGTGTGGGAGTGGGACACAACGGTGGTATAAATCCCGTAGATAGGCTGGAATGTGACTGCGTGGGCGGAATGTACGGTATAAATCCCGCAGATTAGCTGGAATGTGGCTGCGTGGGTGGAATGTACGGTATAAATCCCGTAGATTGGATGGAAAGTGGCTGCGTGGACGGAATGTACGGTATAAATCCCGTAGATTAGCTGGAATGTGGCTGCGTGGACTGAATGTACGGTATAAATCCCGTAGATTAGCTGGAAAGTGGCTACGTGGACTGAATGTACGGTATAAATCCCGTAGATTGGGTGGATTGTGGCTGCGTGGGCGGAATGTACAGTATAAATCCCGTAGATTGGATGGAAAGTGGCTGCGTGGACGGAATGTACGGTATAAATCCCGTAGATTGGATGGAAAGTGGCTGCGTGGGCGGAATGAGAGGTAAAAATGCCCTAGAAATGAGCAGAAGAGGAGCAGCGACGTGGAAGACAGGCAAAAATGCCCTAAATAAGGGCAAATCCGCCTCCGTAAGCGAAAAGAGAGGCATATATGCCCTAGAAATGAGCAGAAGAGGAGCTGCGACGTGGAAGAGAGGCAAAAATGCCCTAAATAAGGGCAAATCCGCCTCCGTAAGCGAAAAGAGAGGCATATATGCCCTAGAAATGAGCAGAAGAGGAGCTGCGACGTGGAAGAGAGGCAAAAATGCCCTAAATAAGGGCAAATCCGCCTCTGTAAGCGAAAAGAGAGGCATATATGCCCTAGAAATGAGCAGAAGAGGAGCTGCGACGTAGAAGAGGGGCAAAAATGCCCTAGAAAAGGGCAAATCCGCCTCCATAAGCGAAAAGAGAGGCATATTTGCCCCAGTAAAGGGCGCCGGGTGCAGGTCTGTTTCTATTTTTATAATATAAAAATTTCTGCCCGCGCATCGCAGGCTTGTCCAGCGCACATTTGCCACTCTCCTGAACAATTCTGTGATGCCCATTCCCTTTTCCTATCATGCTCATATCCTAAAGCAAAAACATGATATGGAGATGACCCTATGCCCTCGCCCAGTAAGGCCCGCATCAGACATGCCGTTACTATAGATGTACTGATTCCCGCGATTGAAAAAGATTTACAGACCCTTCCCCATGTGATTGACGCTGTTAGAAAGCAGGTTAAGCATCCCATCGGCCGGATATTAATTGTTGCTCCCAAAAAGAAACGGATGATTGAGTTCTGCCACACAAAAGGCTGTACCTTTATTGATGAGAATACGGTGCTGCCGATTACGAAAAAAGACATTCATTACCGCTCACGCACCTGGGAACGTTCCGGCTGGCTATTCCAACAGCTGCTGAAGCTGAATGGTGACAAGCTCTGCACAGCGGATTATTTTTTGGTCATTGATGCCGATACCGTTCTGATCACCCCCCACCATTTTCGGGCGAATGGCAAGACACTCTTTTACAGCCGGAACTGGAGCCAACCACAGTATTTTGTAACCTATAAGAAACTCATGGGCCGCAAGGTGACCGCAAAATCATCATTTGTGACCCATTATATGCTGTTTGAACGCAGTCAATTGGCCCAAATGAAAAGAGAGATAGAAGCAAAACACCAAATGCCCTGGTATCGAGCTATTTTACACAGTATGAACCGCTCCAAGCAATTTGCCTTTTCCGAATTCGAAACCTATGCTAATTACCTGTATTCGAAGAATCGCGAGGGAATGAAGATTCAAAAAGCGCGTAATAAAGGTCTCCATATGAATGCAGGACAGCTATCCAAGCAGAAAGTGAATCAGCTGGCTGAGAAGTATAGATCATTGTCTTTTCATAAACGAAAGGGGTATGTGAGAACACCGGGGGCTAAATCCAGCGCAGGGGGGCGATAGGGTTGCAGATCGTACTCCTTTCAGGGGGATCGGGGAAGCGGTTGTGGCCGCTATCAAATGAGATCAGGTCAAAAGCTTTTTTAAGGCTGCTTCCAACAGAAGCTGGCGGTATGGAGTCGATGATCGAGCGGGTATGCAGAGGGCTGGAAGAGGTAGGTTTGTTGGATTCAAGTTGCATAGTGACTCATCGCAGTCAGGTGGAGATTACTCGCAAATCCGTTGGTGCTCAAGTCCCTTTATTAGCGGAGCCGCAGAAACGGGGGACTTTTACTGCAGTAGCTCTGGCGGCAAGTTATCTGCATTCTGTGAAGGGTATGGACTCAAAAGAGATCGTAGTGGTCATTCCGGTGGATTCGTATGTGGAGACTTCTTTTTTTAAACAGCTTCATCAATTTCCAAGTGTGCTTGCCGAATCACAAGCGGACATTGCTTTAATTGGTGTTTTACCTGAATTTCCTTCTACACAGTTCGGTTATATTCTGCCGGGTGAAGGGTCTGGGGTAGGGGGGACGTCTTTTTTAAATGTTAAGCAGTTTGCGGAGAAACCGAACGAATCGACAGCCGCCGAGTTCATTTCTCAGGGAGGACTGTGGAATTGCGGCGTGTTTTCCTGCTCATTAGGGTACCTGCTCTCAAGTATGGTGGAACGGGATCTTCCAGTAGATTACTTGGAGTTTATGGAGCATTATGATCAATTGCCAGAACGAAGCTTTGACTATGAGGTGCTAGAACACACGCGGCGAGCGGTTGTCATCCCCTATATTGGGGTGTGGGCGGATATTGGCAGCTGGGATGCACTTGTTCCCCATTTGCAAGGAAGAGTAATTGGCATTGGGAGTATTTCTGAGGATTCAAAAGGTACCCATTTGATCAACGAACTCTCTTGTCCTGTGCATATCATCGGCGCTCCTGGTTTAATCGTGGCGTCGGGGCCAGATGGCATTTTGGTTGCTGGGATAGAGCAGGCAAAACGAATTAAGCAGAAGCTGGAGGGCCCTGCAGCGAAGCCGATGATTGAAGAAAAACGCTGGGGCACCTCACGCATTTTGGACTTCTCTCGTACGGCGGCAGGTATTGAGGTTACGACCTCTAAAATAACTATTTTGGCAGGCGAGCACACCAGCTACCATTTTCATCGGCATACTAAAGAAGTTTGGTCTTTTCTTTCTGGGAATGGAGAATACCGGATGAATGGCCATCTTCATGCGGTTGCCGCCGGGGACACGGTCACGGTACCTGCTGGTACGAAGCATGGACTGCGGGCCATTACAGCGCTCGAATTAATTATTATTGAACTGTTGGAATTTCCTGAGGTGGATGACTACGTACGAGTGTCTGTCGAATGGGAGGGGGAGGACAGCTTCCTTGATGATTTGGGATGAATGGAAAGGTAGTTCGCTTTAACCCGGAGGCAGTTGTAGACATGGGGAGATTGACCGGCTGAAGTGAAATAGATGTATTCAGTGCAACTATTTCGTGGAGTAGTGAATGCCTTGCGATTTAGATGTAGTTTGTACAGTTAAAAATCGCGAATTTTTGCGTTTTGAATAGATTTGCTGAATATAAGTGTACAGAGTGCAATTAAATCCGAATTAGCGCCTAAAAGAGGGCATTTAACTGTACGAAGTACAACTAATTCTTGAGAGGGACGGGGGATGCAATAGGCAAGCCACAGTAAGCTACAGGAAAGCGATAAGTAAGCTATAGGTAAGCCACAGTAAGCTACAGGAAAGCGATAAGTAAGCTATAGGCAAGCCACAAGTAAGCTACAGGCACGCCACAACCTAAACCTAAAGTGTAAATGAGAGACCCCTACCTAGCAAAAATAAACCCACAAATAGCACCGTGAGCAGAACTGCCCACGGTGCTATTTGTGCATCCGCTGCTTTATGCAGAAATTATTCTTTAGAATTTCTTTTCAAAAGATGCTCAATTCCTGCCGCGACTCCGTCTTCCTCATTACTGGTGGTGATGAATTCCGCCATTTCCTTAAGAATTGGCGCTGCGTTAGCCATAGCAATCCGGTAGCCGGCCTTCTCGAACATCGGCTGATCGTTATAACTGTCGCCCATGACAGCTACATCCGCTAGCGGGATACCATAATGGTCAGCAAGCATGGTTACACCGGAGCCTTTGTTGGCCTCTTCATGGTTAATCTCGATATTATTTACATGAGAGGCGGTAATAATTAAGCCCGGAATAGCTGCGAAGCGGGTGGAAGCTTCCTTGAGCAGCTCTCGGTTTAGAGAAAAAGCCAATGTTTTATAAATAACATTTTCCTCCTTGCTCCACACCTCTTCCATACTCTCCACATAGGTAACCGCTGCTTGTTGAAACTGTTGATCGATCATTGCTTTCAGCAGCCAGCTGACTTCTTCAGGAACTTCTTCATCGCTTAGTGCAGATAATTTCTCTAACCGTACACGTTTGTTCAGCTCTACATAAACGTTATCCTCAGTGTATACTTCGTAATACAAGTCCGGAATTTCGTTCATCCAGCGCAGAGCGGGAATGATGTCTGCTTTATTCAGCGGCGTGCTTGCCGCGAGGGTGCGATCAGATAATGTGACGACTGCGCCATTTAGACTGACTACTGGACATTCCAGATCCGCTAGCCGAAGCTGACGTTCTGCATCCATAAAAGAGCGGCCTGTGGCAATGATAACAATGTGACCTAGTTTCTGAGCTTTTATAATAGCTTCGCGGTTTTTTGGACTGATGTTTCCTTCTTCGTTCAGTAATGTTCCATCCATATCTAAAGCAATCAGCATATTGTATGAGCTCCTTTTCCAGGTAAAGTGGTACTTTTTAAGGGGTATTGAAACGTTACTTGTATCTTATCATTAATATTCTGAAAACCAAAAACCATTTTCATGCAACTGTACAATAATGAACGTCCAACAAGAGATAAGAGGTTTTTACAGTATATTTTTAGATAATAGTTCAGTCGTGGTACAATAGTTATCAAACTAACCGACTAGCCGAATCTATCGTCAGCTTATGTTCGTGGAACGTGACCCGACGGTATTTTTCCTGTGTAAGGACATCGGCAGCTGCTTATGTAAAGGGGACTATTTATGAGATCCAAAAACTTAGCCACCATGTCACTCGCCTTTATGGCATGTGGGTTTCTGATTACACTGTTTCTACCTGAAAACCTAGCCGTGATTCTACTGAGAGGTGGTTTCGAGGCCGGTTTGGTAGGGGGGATTGCCGACTGGTTCGCGGTAACGGCGCTGTTCCGCCATCCGATGGGGCTACGTATTCCACACACCTCACTACTGCTCAAGAATCGCGATAAGATCATCCAATCACTAATCACCGCGATGGAGACTGAGCTTCTTAACAAGGAAAGCATTGAGAACAAGCTGCGTAAGTTTGGCTTTATATCAATGGGCTCCAAGCTACTGACAAAGTTCTTTAGTAAAAAGAAGGCAAGAGTACAAATATTGGAGCAGCTTGGCGAATTCGTGTCTCGTCTTCCGGTAGAGAAGGCCGTACCGTTTCTGCAAAAGGCAGCCTCCGAATATGTTCGTGAAGCTGAGCTTGGCGTTGCGGCTGATAAAATAGTTACTAAGTTAATGAATGACGGTAAAGATGTAGCTGCTCTAGACTATGCGCTGGAAGGGGTGTCTACTTGGAGCGGACGTCCTGAAACGAAGGCTATGCTGGGCAAGATTGCCAGCGAGAAATTGGCTGAAGTGAAGCTTGGCGGACTTAAAGGTATGGCTTTTCAGGCTTTTGTCGGGTTTATGGATGCAGATATGCTTGGTGAAATGCTGCAAGGTATGTTGCAGTCCGGTATCCGCGATTTTCGGGAAGAGGATAGCCCATACCGTGAAGAGATTATCCGCGAGATTCGAGTGGCCCTGTTCCAGATTGTTAATGACGAGGCTAGACTGGCTTCATTAAAAGAATGGGCAATAAATGAGCTTGAAGGCGAAGCAGCAACCGCATTTCTGCATACGCAATTGGAGAACATTCGCAGCAAAGCAATTTCCCTATTGGAGGAAGATCGGGCGGCTGGCGGACGCAAGCTGTTCACGCTCTATACCCTGCTTGTACGTCGTATTGGCAAGGAACAAGAATGGATCAGCAGCTGGGAAGAGCGGATTCGCGCTTCGCTAATTGCCTTTGTAGAGGCTAACCACTACAGAATAGGTCTTTTGGTAAAAGAGAATCTGGACAGCATGGATGACGCTAGTCTAGTGAATATGCTGGAAGATAAAGTGGGTAAAGATCTGCAATGGATTCGTGTGAACGGAGCTTTATGCGGGTTTGTCGTAGGGCTTGTGCTTACAGTTATTCAATTGATTTGAATGAAACTTACTATTTATTGTAAAATAAGGAAAAAAGAAAAGCAGCGATTCTCCCGTGAGGGAGGATCGCTGCTTTTTGTTGTGGCTCATGGCCTGTCTGCATCGTGGAGTAATAATCCTCCTCTGAGGCTTATGGACCGATATGACGTTATTTGTTAGTTCTTGGCTCTTGGAACATGCTTGCGGACTCCACTGGCGTTATTCCTATGGATGACGTTCATATGGGGCATTTTTCATGCCAATAGGGGTTATAGGGTCCTTAGCATTGCAAATGAGGGATAAAGCTGCGTTTGGGGTCAGCTGTGTCCGATAGCTACCTTGTATGCGCATATGTTACCTAATTCATTCGGAGATTGGTGTTTAGCTCAAGCAAGCTCCAAAAAGAAAGGGACCCAGCAGCCAGTTGATGGCTTAGGAGGCCCCTACTTTGGGTGAGTCTACAATTGCATTCCATCTGCAAGAGTTCTGTACCCTTGCTGTGGTGTTGCAGAAGCTTGATACAGCTGTTCTAAATGGTTTGCGGTTCGCTGCCAATTGAAGGCTTCAAGCGCATCTGCTCTCCCTTGTGATCCGATGGTAACTGCCAATTGTGGATGGCGGGCTATCCGCAGCAAATGCCGGGCAAAGGGTAAAGCCTCGCGATATCGTTCTACCAGATAACCGTTATGGCCAGAGGCGACAATCTCTCGGATGCCCCCATTATTAGAAGCGATAACAGGTAGACCGGAGGCCATAGCTTCTACATTAACAAGGCCGAAGGATTCATGATTCTGGGAAGGGCATACAAAGCAGTCTGCCGCCTGATAAAGGGTGTGTATATTCTCATGAGCCACATTTCCTAGAAAAGTAACAGACACTCTCAGCCGCCGTGCAAGGAGCTTCAACTGCCGTATGTACGACGGTTTGCCTTTGCCGGCTATGACCAGATGAGCGGGGAGGTGTTTGTTTAAATGCGACATAGCACGTATTAATATAGGCACCCCTTTGCGGGGGATAACCCGACCAACGAACAAAACGGTAAAGGTCTGCGGGAGTCTGTAGAAACTACGAAGCTGTTGTTTTTCAGATATCTGCACAGGGGTAAACCGGTCAAGATCAGCTCCCAATAAGACAATGTGAATCCCTGTAGTCAGTTGGGGGAAGCGGCGATCCAATCTTCGCTGTAAGGAGTGGCTGTTGGCAATGATCAGATCCGCTTTTGCCAAGGCATTGGCCACTTTATCTGTACCCGGTGTGAAGGTAAGCGAGTGCAGGAACAGAAATACCGGGATATGAGGAAGCTGCTTCTTTACAGCAGACATAAGATGGGGGCGATTATCAACCTGAATGATGTCAAAGGATTCTTTCTGAATGTATTCTAATACCGAAGTAAGATAATGGGCTGGGGTGCTTGCAGGCAATCGGATAATTCTGACCTGCTCCAATATAGTGGCAGCAGGTAGTCCAGGTACCTTCCGACTTACAATGGTTACCTTATGTCTCTCCGCCAGTCTTCTGGCAATGGCCCAAATGCAGATTTCTACAGAACCGTCTCCCGGAACTGGGAACTGCTCCGGTGCAATGATACAAATGTGCATGGTTCACGCCTCCTTTTATCCGCTAATGGATATCCTCTTCCACCATATGCAACACAGTAAACAGTAGATACATCCGAAAGCGGAGAGGGCGTTTCACTCATGCCATTTGTACAGTTGCAGCATAAAATACTAAGGCTTACTAAGGCCGTGATTATTTTTTGAGGGACAGGGGAGAGGACAGTTGGGAAAGAAGTTAAAGTCTGCATTGACCAGCAAATGGATTAAAACCAAGGTGCTCATGCGAAGCGCTGAAATTTCACCGTTGATTCCCGAAACGATAAAATTCAGTAAAGTCAATCTGAAAGCTATGCTGCTGAAATATGGAATGGTTTATGTTAAACCGGAATACGGTACCTATGGCAATGGTGTGATGAAGGTTGAGCAGAGTAGAGAGGCTCATGGAACAGAATATAAGTACCAAAGTGGAACAAGACTCAAAACCTTTAGAACCTTCGACGCCTTCCATTTATCTTTAAAGAAAGCAACGCGTGGACGTAGTTACCTGATCCAGAGAGGAATAGTTTTGCTAAAGCACGGGAAACACCGCTTTGATATCCGTGTGATGGTCCAGCTCAGCCCGCAGGGCAAATGGGAAACTACCGGTCTGATCGGTCGGGTAGCTGAGAAAGGTAAGATTGTTACCAACTATCATAGCGGCGGCAAACTAACTGCTATGGAAAAGCTGCTGTCTCCTTATCTGAACGAAGCTCAGCAAGCGCAAATGCTTAAGATCCTGAGAAAGCTAGGAGAAGATACCGGACGTTTCTACCATAAGAAATATCCTGGGTTTAGACAGATTGGTGTCGATGTAGGATTGGATAGATCCATGACGCCTTGGATTATTGAAGTGAATACTAGTCCGGACCCGTATATTTTTAAACATCTTTCTGATAAAAGCATGTACCGCAAAGTAATGGCTTACCGCAGAGCGAATGAGAAGAAAAAGTCCGTTAAATGATCTGTTTCCTCGTATTTGCAATGACAGCAGAAATCTTTTGTTCTAATTCTATGATTTTTTGCTTGTGTGTTGCGATTTGGCGGTAACCGGAGACGAGTGAGGACAGAGACTGAGTGGTTAATGTAAGGTTTTGCTTGCGAATCGCTGCTTTGAAGTCACTCCAATCTGCGGAAATCCGTTTATTCAATGAGGTGACTACGCTTTTGTTTGATTTAATTGAGACCTGTGGACTATCAATGCCAGACAAGGTTTTGCGGGCATAGGTTATCTTTCGGGTACGTGTCTGTTTCGCTGCATTCAACTGATTCTGTCTGTCGCTAATTTCTTTGCGTGCCAACTGAACCAGGATCTTCATAGCATCACCTTGGGCTTGTAATACGGTATTCAACGTCTTGTTTTTAAGACCCTTGGCGATCTTGATACGCTTATTAAGCGCATTGTACTGGTCGAATAAGGGCTGATAGTGCTGTTTGCAGCTCTTAACGGTAGCCTCCAGTTGAGCTACGGTTTCTAAATCAATCTCTTTAATTTGCTTACGTACTGCAATCAGTGTTTGCTCATTATTATAGTGAAGGGTTCGGATCTGCTCCTCACGATTATTGTATTGCATCTTTAAAGTAGATAAATCATTGTACAGATTAGTCATCTTTATCCTTGTAGGACCGTCGGCAGTCGCAGCTGTTAGATCAAAAGCCGCTTGAATAGAGGGTGTTAATTCAGTCGTTGCTGCAGCAAAAGCTTCCGTTGATGTGCTTAACGATAGCAGGATCACCAGTAGTAGTAAGGGGAATGACTTTAGTGCGTTCATTAATTCGCTCCTCCTTTTGTCCGTATCCCTGAAGACAACAAAAAAGCACCCGTAGCAAAGGCAAAAGCCTTTATTACGGGTGCTTCCATCGTAATAGGTCACGAACGATATATTTATTCTTAAATATAAGTTGTTTATTTGCTAGCGTCAATAATTTAAATTTAAATATTTCCAATTTAAAATAATGCGCTAGACATTTCTTTCCCCAGTTCTCTTATCGTATACTGACATAAGAAGGTATGAGAGCTTTAGCACTAGCAACAAAGGAGGTCTGGCTTAAATGGGCAGCTCGGTAGAATTTAACGCAATTCTGGATCATGCATTTATGAGGTCTCCAGAAGGAATGGCCGTACTGTTTTCGAATAACGGCGATTTCAACTGGATAAAAGTCAATCCGGCTTTTTGCAATCTACTTGGCTTTACGGAGGCCGAGTTTCTTGCCGGGGCTCTTTTTACAGAATCGGAAAATAGAGAGGCACATTCAAAAGAGCTCTCCTATAGATTAGTAATGGACGAGCTTCAGAAATCGCCAGCGGGCAGCTGGAAGAAGGAACATTGTTTTTTAAACAAAGAAGGTCAACCCGTTTGCCTGTCTCTCATGTTCTCTGGATTAGGAGCAGAAGAAGGACAAGTCCCTTCGTATATTATAGTATACGCCGAGGATATTACGGAACTAAAGATCGCAGCTCAGGAAACGGTGGATCATCGGGATCAGCAGCAGCAAATGGAAGAACAAATTCGTCAAAGTGAACGCAATTATAGATTGATGTCCGAGAATTCGCTGGATTTAATCTCGCGTCATGCGGTCAAAGACAGTGTTTTCTTATATTGTTCTTCGGCTAGCCGTACCCTGCTTGGTTATGAACCTGAAGAGATGGTTGGGACAAGCGCCTATAATTATCTTCACCCCGATGATCTAGTTATGATGCAAGGTTTAATGGAGCAGAGCCGCAGCTCTGGCGTTATTCCGGCTGTAGCTTACCGCTACCGCCATAAGAATGGCACCTATGTCTGGTTCGAGTCGAGCAGTCGTTATACCTATGATGATGAGGGAAATGTCTTGGAGATTATAGCGATTGGGCGGGAAATTACGGAGCGCAAGCAGTTCGAGTTCAAGCTTAAGGAGAGCGAGCAACGGTATAAATCATTGTTTGAATACAATCCATCTGCTGTGTACTCTATGAATTTGCATGGAGACTATTTGACTGCCAATGCGAATTTGGAGAAGTTGACCGGGTATTCGCTGGAGGAACTGATCGGAATGTACTTTGGCCCCATTGTGCATGAGAAGGACATAGAGAAGACGTTGTATCATTTTAACTTAGCCGCCCAGGGTTATCCTCAAAGCTATGATCTAACGCTTATTCATAAAGACGGACACTTTGTAGAAATTAATACTACCAATATTCCGATCATTGTAGATGACCAAGTAGTGGGTGTGTATGGGATTTCCCGTGATATTACAGAGCGCATCCGTTATACAGAACAAATTGAGAAGCTTAGCAATGAGTATACCCTTATTTTAAATGCGGTTTCAGAAGGCATCTTTGGACTCGATATGGAGGAGAAGGTGACGTTCATTAACCCTGCAGGTTTGCAAATGCTGGACTATGAACATGATGAAATTATGGGCCATCCTTATTTGGATCATATTCAGCAAATAGCGCTTGATGGGAGCCATTATCGGCCGCAGGAATCTCCACTGATGAAGGCTATTAAGTCAGGTGTATCTTATCAGAGTAAAGATGCGGTCTTGTGGCGTAAGGACGGTTCTAGCTTTCTTGCGGAATACCAGGTAACCCCTCTGTTTGATAAAGGGGAGCCGAAGGGTGTTGTTGTAGTGTTTCGGGACATCACGGATGAGAAGGAAATCATTCGGGCGAAGGAATCCGCAGAAAAAGCAGACCAGGCTAAGTCTGAGTTCTTAGCTATTATGAGCCATGAAATCCGTACGCCGATGAACGGAATTGTAGGGATGACGGATCTCCTGGCGGAGACGGAGCTTGATGAAGAACAGCTTGGATATACTGACATTATTAAGGAGAGCAGCAGCTCGCTCCTATCTATTTTGAATGAAATACTGGATTACAGCAAAATTGAAGCCGGAAAAATGATGATTGTAAATGAGCCCGTGCAGCTTCAAGCCGTATTGGACAGCGTAATCGATCTATTTACAGCTAAGGCTTTGGAGAAAAATATTCAGTTATCATGCAGCATGGCACCTGGAGTCCCGCCACTGATTATGGGCGATGCCGGGCGGTTGCGTCAGATATTGGTCAATCTGGTCAGCAATGCAATCAAGTTTACAGATCGGGGCAGTATCAGTATTTACGTAGAGCAGAAGCTGTCCGCAGATCAAAAGAAATTAACTTTGAAATTTAATGTTAGGGATACGGGGATTGGCATTCCTCTAGAGAAGCAGCATCGGCTGTTTCAGTCCTTTTATCAGCTGCATTCCTCGTTTAATCGCAAATATGGCGGGACCGGATTGGGGCTGGCGATTTGTAAAAAGCTCGTTGAGCTGATGGGCGGAGCTATCGCTGTAGAGAGCAGTGAAGGAGAGGGCTCTAATTTCTATTTCACGCTGCAGATCAATCCTGATAGTAAAGCTGAGATAAATGTGGAAGATACAGTGCAAACAGAAGAACGGGAGACAACAATGGAAGGGACAGCAGCTGCAGAAGGAGAATTGGATGCCAGTGCAAATGTAATTCTACTTCCGGAGGCAACTCCACATTGTACTCCTAAGTCTAGCCCTTTAAGAGGGGATCTATCCGAATGAAGCATGGACAGCCTCGGATTAGCAAGAAACTGCCTGCGGAGCCATATACACAGTGGGAGGTTGGGGTCGAATCCCCGTCCTCTGCATGTGGCCCAGCTACGATGGCAGCGTTAGCGGAGTATTGGAACACCCATTTAGGAGCGGACTTTATTCGGGGCAAAGGTCATTTTCCTTCCAAAGCCGCTCATATTAATTACATATACAGCCATCACGGTGGAAGACCTTGGGGGATGAGTGTGCGCCGTTTTACCAAAGGACTGAAGAACTATATCCATTCAGTGATTTTACCTAAGGATCAGCAAAAGTTACTTATTACTACGTTTAATGATTTTGAAGTATATAAAACAGAAATTGATGCCGGCCGGCCTGTGGCTGTTAAATTAGATAAGTGGTTTCGTCTGCGGTGGAGAGGTGAGTTTACTTACGATTACCATTGGGTACTAGGTATAGGATATGAGGGATTTGAGGACGGAGAGCGTGCTACCCTGATTGTCCACGATAATGGTGTGCGGTACAAGGACGGTAGAGTCACTCTAGGGAAAGAACGGCGTATTCCGTATTTTGCGAATAAAGACATTATTACGATGGTCGGGCTAGATATTGCAGATGCATCGAGGTAGAGGGATTGTCCTGACAAAATAGCTTGAAAAATTTGAGTCCAAACGTTTGCACTACTTAGACGATCATACTATAATCCAGTTAATAACTGGAAAAGGGGATAGGTGCTTTGTCCGTACAAAGGGAAATGAAGGAACCCATTTATTATGGGGATCCTGCGGCTACTAGAGGGATTTCCGTGTTTGCTCAGGAGTTTGATCAGTTATTCAGCTATGATGGGGACGATCTTGGCCTAACGTACTCACCGGGGAGTTCAGCTTTTTGTTTATGGGCGCCCACCGCTCAAGAAGCGGAGCTGGTACTCTATAATTCATGGCAGGGAGCAGCAGAGTGTAAGTATTCTATGATCCGTGATGTCCGGGGAACGTGGAGAATTACAGTTGACGGTGATTTAGATGGCAAGTTCTATACCTACCGAGTACGTCTTGGAGAACAGTGGAATGAGGCGGTTGATCCTTATGCACGTGCTGTAGGAGTGAACGGTGATAGGGGAGCTATTTTAGATTTACGCAAAACAGATCCGGAACGGTGGACGGAAGATAAGCCACCCTTGGATGATCCTGTGGATGCCATCATTTATGAGCTTCATTTGCGTGACTTATCCATTCATCCAGCAAGCGGTATGACCCATAAAGGACAATATCTTGCTTTGGCGGAAGAAGGAACCCGCGGACCGGAGGGTATTCTCACTGGACTCGATCATATCGCGAACCTCGGTGTAACCCATGTGCAGCTATTGCCTGTCTATGATTATTCTACAGAGAGTGTAGATGAGACGAGGCTGGATGAACCGCATTATAACTGGGGTTATGATCCGAAGAATTATAATGTGCCAGAAGGCTCCTATGCTACAGATCCATATGTGCCTGGACTGCGTATCCGGGAACTAAAAACAATGATTCAAGCACTTCATGATCGCGGTCTCCGCGTCATTATGGATGTGGTTTACAACCATGTGTACGATGGCTATCGCGTGAATTTCACCAAGCTGGTTCCCGGCTATTATTTGCGTTACAAGCAAGACGGAAGCCTGTCGGATGGCTCTGGCTGCGGGAATGACGTGGCTTCAGAACGCTTGATGATGTCCAGCTTCATCGTGGAATCCGTAGTTTATTGGGCCAAAGAATACCATATCGATGGTTTTCGTTTTGACCTGATGGGCTTGATTGACCTCAACACGATGGATGAAATCCGGCGTCGTCTGGATGGGATTGACCCGTCCATCATGACGATTGGTGAAGGTTGGATGATGGGGACAGAGTTGCCGATGGAGCGGCTCGCTCATCAGAAGAATGCTGCACTTCTGCCGGGAATCGGACATTTTAATGATGATTTCCGGGATGCCATTAAAGGGAATATTTTTCTGTATGATCAACCGGGCTTCATCAGCGGAATGATGGGATTGGAGCTTGCGATAAAGGCAGGGGTCGCGGGAGGCATTGCTTATGCTCCAGGCATTGGACAATTTGCCGTGGAGCCTCAGCAAACCGTCAATTATGTGGAATGTCATGATAATCATACGTTATGGGATAAAATATTACTGTCCACACAAGGGCAGACGGACAAACAGCGCCAATCTATGCATAGGTTAGCTTCTGCGATAGTGTTCATGAGTCAGGGAATCCCCTTTGTCCATGCGGGTCAGGAATTTATGCGCACGAAAAACGGGGTAGAGAACAGCTATAAATCCTCGGTGAAGATCAACCAATTGGATTGGGAACTGTGCGCTGCTCATCAAGATGATGTGGTTTATCTGAAGCAGCTAATTGCCTTGCGTAAAGCACATCCGGCTTTCCGTATGCGAACGGCAGATGACATTCGGAATCATCTAGTATTTGAAAAAGCACCGGTAAGTTCGGTAGCGTATACATTGCGTGGCCATGCTGGAGGCGATGCGGCGAAGCATATCTATGTGCTTTTTAATGCTAATGTAGAACAGACGGCTTTGGTTCTGCCACAGCTTGGTGCATGGAAAACAATTTTTGGAGCCGATCTTGTGCAGAATCTGACGGGTAATAAGCTAACTGTAAGCGGGATTGGAATGGTAGTGCTGACGGCGGACTAGATGTTTTTTTACAGATAATTCTTCAAAAGCATGCAGTGTATTGTGCTCAATGAGTGCAGTACACTGCGTGCTTTTTTGTGTGGAACTTTCTTTTGAATGGATGCTCTTATTTTACATAAAAAGGTGACATTACTCATTTTCGTTAAAGATCTAGGATGCTAATATTAAGGCATTTACTTTGGCGCTTTAGAGTGGCATAACAGCAGAAAGTGACAGAGAGTACTTTTCTTTGGTGAGAGGATGAAAGAGATGGGGAAAGCAACCGGATTTTTAGAGTTTGAACGACAGACACCCTCCGAGTGTGAGGCATTGGAGCGAATTAAGAATTGGAATGAATTCTCGATACCTATGGATGAAGAAAAGCTGCGCGAGCAAGGGGCGCGTTGTATGGATTGCGGTACGCCATTTTGTCATGTAGGACGCCTGTTGTCTGGTATGGCTTCCGGCTGCCCTTTGCACAACTTGATTCCTGAATGGAACGATATGGTCTATCGTGGAAATTGGGAGATAGCGCTGAAACGTCTGCATAAGACTAACAACTTTCCTGAATTTACAGGCCGTGTCTGTCCCGCTCCTTGCGAAGGCTCTTGTACGGTAGGGATGAATGGCAAACCTGTCACCATTAAATCTATTGAGAAGTCGATTGTAGATAGAGGTTTTGCAGAAGGCTGGATTGTGCCTGAGCCGCCGCTTCATCGCACGGGTAAAAAGGTAGCTGTAGTGGGTTCAGGTCCGGCGGGGCTTGCCTGTGCGGCACAGCTTAATAAGGCAGGACATACGGTGACTGTGTATGAACGGGCGGACCGGATTGGCGGTCTGCTTACCTATGGTATTCCCAACATGAAGCTGGATAAAAAGACTGTACAGCGCCGGGTGGATCTGCTTGCAGCTGAGGGCATTACCTTCGTAACTCGAACAGAGATCGGCCGAGATCTCCCAGCATCACAGCTCAAGGCAGAGCATGATGCTGTAGTACTGTGTGGTGGATCTACACAGGCACGTGATCTGCCGATAGAAGGACGCGATTTGCGTGGGATTCATCAAGCTATGGAGTTTTTAACGCTGAATACAAAGAGCCTACTGGATTCAGGGCTTGCCGATGGGGAATATTTATCAGCAGCAGGTAAGGATGTAGTTGTAATCGGCGGTGGGGATACTGGAACAGACTGTGTAGCCACTTCGATCCGTCACGGCTGCCGCAGTGTGACTCAGCTTGAAATTATGCCACAGGCGCCGCTGACACGTCAGTCTAACAATCCTTGGCCGGAATGGCCAAAGGTGCTTAAAGTGGACTATGGTCAGCAGGAGGCCGCTTCACTGTATCAAGAAGATCCGCGCCGTTATCTGGTTTCGACGAAACGGTTTGTCGGCGATGAGGGCGGGCAAGTGCAGGAGCTGCGTACAGTGCGTATTGAATGGACTCGTAATGAACAGGGACGAATGGTACCGGTCGAAGTGCCGGGCAGTGAGGAGACCCTGCAAGCGCAGCTGGTATTACTGGCTTTGGGATTCACAGGACCCGAAGAAACTATACTGGGCGAGCTTGGGGTGGAACGCGATGAGCGGGGGAACGCCAAAGCAGAGTTCGGAGCACAAGTAACCAATGTAGAAGGAGTGTTCACAGCAGGCGATATGCGGCGCGGGCAAAGCCTTGTAGTCTGGGCTATTGACGAAGGGCGTCAGACTGCGCGCGAAGTAGACCGCTTTTTGATGGGATCCTCGAATTTACCGTGAGTGTTAAGATATAGCGAACAGGGCGTTCCTTTGGGGACGTCCGCTTTGCGTTGTGGTATGTTCAAGGTTAAGATTATTGTCTAAGCGCATATTTAATTAAGTTAAGTTGAAAAGGAGAATACATGATGAAGTTAATGTTTATTTCCGACATTCACGGATCTTTATTTTGGCTGGAACGGGCTTTGGAAAAGGTGGAAGAAGAGCAGCCGGACAGTCTTATTATTCTAGGAGACTTTTTATATCATGGTCCAAGAAATCCGCTGCCGAAGGACTATAACCCACAAGAGGTTGCTAATAAGCTTAATGCATATAACAAAAACAAGCCGATAACCGCAGTACGTGGAAACTGTGACGCCGAGGTAGACCAAATGCTGCTGGAATTCCCGATGATGGGCGATTATGTTATGCTTTTGCACGAAGGCAGACGGATTTACGCTACACATGGTCATGGCTTTAGCATTGAGCATTTGCCGGCGCTTTCCGAGAAGGATATTTTTATTCAGGGACATACCCATATACCAGTTGCCGATGTAAAAGAGGGAGTGTATGTACTGAATCCCGGCTCCATATCGCTGCCTAAAGAGAATAATCCGAATTCCTATGCTATTCTAGAGGGCGGGCAATTTATCGTTAAGGATTTTGAAGGCAATGTGGTAAAAAAGATTACCGTATAGTGAGAGATATCGTTTAAAGGAACTCCTGAAGATTGAGAGATTGAATAAGGGAGACAACGCCGAAAGACAACATTACCAATCCGGACAGTTTGTTGAACATGAGCTGTTTCGAACGCCCTGACATTATGTTGATTCTGAACAAAGCGGTGCTCCCTGTCAAACCTATCCACCATAATGCGGAACCCAGAAAGACGCCGCTAACTAGAAACGGCATATTGGAGCTGCTATGAGACAGAAGGACGCCAGATGCGCTGAATATGCCAAGGAAAAAAATAATCGTCATGGGATTGGACAGCGTCAGCAACAGCGTTACTATGTATGAATTCAGTGAGCTTTTTGGGGAATTGGGTGCTGTGCTGTCTGTGTCTGGGGGTTCTAACAGCGACTTCATGCCAAGATAACAAATAAACAACCCGCCCAAGGCTTGCAGTACCGTTTTATAATCAACCAAAAAAGCGGTGAGGGCGGATAAGCCGAATCCGGCGATACTACCATAAACTGCGTCAGCTGTGGCCGCTCCCAAGCCGCAGCATAGGCCAGGTTTGAAACCTGAGCTTAAGGTTTTCTTGATGCATAAGATGCTGATAGGACCTAAAGGAGCCGCAATAGAAAGCCCCAGCAGCATTCCTTTTGCCATCCACTCCCAAGGCATAAGGCTTCACTCCTTTTATCTATTCTTCTTTTAACGTGGACAAAATAAATACGGTATTTGATCTTACAATGTCATGATTGGCCTTGAGTGTATGCGTTATAAAACCCTCCAATTCGGATAAATCCGGTAGACCCACCTTCAAGAGATAGTCGTATTCCCCCGAGATATGATGACATTCCAGTACTAGCGGCGATTGAATAATGGTTGTGCGGAAGTGTTGGGTTTCAACTGAGCCGTGCAGCTGCACGAAAATATATACCAATAGGGTTTGTCCTATTGCCTTACGGTTTAACTTGACCGTGAATTGATCAATCACTCCGTTATTCTCCAGTTTACGAATTCTTTCAGTGATGGAAGGCACGGATAAATGAACGATTTTACTGATTTCGGAACTGGTCATGCGGCCGTTGCTTTTCAGTAATTCCAAGATTTGAAGATCGATGTCATCCATTGCAACCCACTCCTTTAAGCTAATTATATAAAATCCATTAGAAATGAAAATGGAATCACTAAAATAAGTGAAATTATTAAATGATATCCTGATTTATATTAAAATAATTAAATTTAGCTTCGTTGTTACGGATGAAAACTTAAATTTTTTAACTGTAAAATGGGGGCTGCGAACAAAAAAATTCCTTCCAACATTATTAATGTCCCAGGGAATTGAGCACTAGAACATATTATTGTATGATGAGGAAGGAGTTTTAAGGGTAGGACTGGCTCCAAATATATTAGTAAAGGTAGTTAACACATGAATCCTAAAGATTTGAACTATACAATGCCACCGGAATGGGGCAAGCATGAACGTACTTTTATCTCCTGGCCGGTGCAGGAATCTATGTGTTTCCCGGATAACCACGAGTCAGTGTGCCAAGGTTATGCTGACATTATCACAGCCATCGCCGAGTTTGAACCAATCACGGTCATTGTGAACCCGGAGGATGTGGAGCGGGTAGAGCATTTGGTCGGCGGACCGAATGTAACGCTGCTGCCTATTGCGCATAGCGATGCTTGGCTGCGTGATAACGGACCTACCTTTATTGTTAATAAAGAAGGACAAATGGCAGGTGTGAACTGGAAGTTTAATGCTTGGGGCGGTAAATATTCACCTTGGGATTTGGATGACGAAGTGGCTCCGCAGATTCTGGAGCATGCGCAGATCACCCGTTTTGATGCACCGCTTGTGATGGAGGGTGGCTCGATTCATACGGATGGAGAAGGCACTTTGCTTACTACAGAAGAGTGTCTGCTTAACCTAAACCGCAACCCGGAGCTGAAGCGCGAAGAGATCGAAGAGTACGTGCGGAACTATACAGGTACAGAAGCTATTATCTGGCTGAGACGTGGCCTTAGTGGCGATGAAACCGATGGTCATGTTGATAATATTGCTTGTTTTGCTGCACCAGGCAAAGTTATTATCCAGGTCTCTGAGGACCCGCAGGATGAGAACTATGAGATTACGCAAGAGAATCTGCGTATTCTGGAGAACGCTACAGATGCCAAAGAGCGTAAGCTGGAGATTATCAAGATTCAGCAGCCACCACGGGTCGATCATGACGGCAGTCGTCTGACGCTCAGTTATTTGAACTTTTATTTCGTGAACGGTGGAATTATATTGCCTGTGTTTGGCGGCACCGCGACAGAAACGGATACACTTGCTGAGAAAGTGCTGGCTGGTTTGTTCCCGGATCGCAAGATTCGTACAGTTAACGGAATGGCCGTTATCACCGAAGGCGGAAATGTCCACTGCACTACGCAGCAAATGCCTGCACAGCAATAATTTGAAGGAAAACTAAACGTCCAAAGGGACATTTATATACAAGGAGGACAGATACTTGAGAAATGTAAAAGTAGCTGCGACACAAATGAGTTGTTCCAGCAATATTGAGGAGAATATCAGCAAAGCCGAGACATTGGTCAGAGAAGCGGCAGCACAGGGTGCGCAAATTATTTTGCTGCAGGAGCTGTTTGAGACTCCGTATTTCTGTCAAAAAGAGAAAGCTGATTATTACGCATACGCAACAGAGCTTGAGCATAACAAGGCGATTAATCATTTCAAAGCAGTAGCCAAGGAGCTGCAAGTGGTACTGCCGATTAGTTTTTATGAGAAAAAGAATTACGCGCGTTACAACTCACTTGCTGTAATTGATGCTGATGGAACGGTGCTGGGCAAATACCGCAAGAGTCATATTCCAGATGGCCCAGGTTATGAAGAGAAGTTCTACTTTAATCCGGGAGATACTGGCTTTAAGGTATGGAACACTCGTTATGCCAAGATTGGTGTAGGCATCTGCTGGGATCAATGGTATCCAGAGGCGGCTAGAGTAATGAGCCTGATGGGAGCAGAAATTCTGTTCTATCCAACGGCTATTGGGTCTGAACCGCAGGATGGATCGATCGATTCCAAGGATCATTGGCAGACCTGTATGCTTGGACATGCAGCTGCGAATCTTATTCCAGTCGTGGCTTCCAACCGTATTGGTGAGGAAATTGATGAGGATTCGAGCATTAATTTCTACGGTTCATCGTTCATTGCAGGTCCTCAGGGCAATAAAATCGTTGAGGCTGGACGTGAGGAGCAAACCGTGCTGGTAAGCGAATTCGATCTGGATGCTTTGGAAGTTGGCCGGATCGAGTGGGGAATCTTCCGTGACCGCCGGCCGGATCTGTATAAATTGATCGGTTCTTATGATGGAGATATCACACTTTAATAGGTTTAAAGTTAAATATGCTAAAGGCATTGCTAGAGAGAATAGAATCTCTGGCAGTGCCTTTTTCTGTTTGATGGTATTTTTTTTGAGAGTGATGTACGCATAAAATGTATAAAATAATAATATTGTGTTATATAACCTTACATTATTTAGAAAAGTTAATTGTCATGAATCCTTTAATCTGTTAAAATCTCTTTAAGTTATTTCCAAAAATAGGGGGAATGGGGATATGAAAATAAAAGGTCGTGTTTTAATGTCAGTTTTTATATCATTTGTGGTGGTTGCATTGGTAGGTTGTGGAGCAAATAACAGTAAAGCTGGTAACGAATCCTCAGCGGAGAAAATTAAGTTTGCCAGTGATGCCAGCTACGCTCCTATGGAGTATATGGACACGGATAAAATCAAAGGATTCGACATCGATTTCATTAAGGCAGTTATGGAAGAAGCGGGAATAGACTATGGCGTAACGAACACAGGCTGGGAAACGATGCTGCAAAGTGTGAAGCAGGGAACGGAGTATCAAGCAGGGCTATCTTCAGTATCGATTACGGATGAACGTAAAGAAACCTATGACTATTCCATCCCTTATTTCGAATCTACCAATATGATTATGGTTAAAGAAGGCAGCGACATCAAAAACGCACTTGACCTTAAAGATAAAGTAGTTGCAATACAAGGGGCCACAACTGCAGATGACCTGATGAGCGGAATAATGGGTGTCGACAACCCTAACTTGAAACGTTTTGACAGCAATGCGGTGGCATTGATGGAACTGAATGGCGGCGGAGCCGATGCGGTTGTAGCGGATATTGCCATTGTACGTGAGTACATGAAAAACAATCCTAAGCAGAAGCTGGTGGGGATTGTAGACACGGAGAATTTCGGAGCGGAATATTACGGCATTCTTTACCCTAAGGGCAGTGAGTTAAAAGCGAAACTGGATCCGGCTATTAAGAAGGTATTGGAAAACGGAAAGTACGCGGAAATCTACAAAACTTGGTTCGGCGAAGAACCTAACCTGGATAGCTTATTGAACGCAAAATAAGGAAAAAACCTAATAAGCATGCGTAATGATAGCTATTGCGCATGCTTATTTTTTTAAAGAGAGATGACATAAAGAAGAGAAGGGGAGAGTCCTATGGATTTTAGAATGGACATTATCATTCATTATTTGCCCGTCCTTTTAAAAGGGACACTGCTGACTATCGGTATTTCTGTAGTTTCTATTTTATTTGGCTCTATTTTGGGACTGGGGATCGGATTTGGCAAAATGGCCCCAAAATGGTATTTGCGCTGGCCTTTTCATTCATATATCAATTTTTTTCGAGGAACACCACTGTATGTGCAGATTCTGATTGTTCACTTTGGAGTGATTCCCCCGCTTTACGGCAAAACCAATGCTCTAATTACTGCGTTTGTTGCTCTGTCGCTTAATTCGGCTGCTTATTCGGCTGAGATTTTTCGGGCAGGCATTCAGTCGGTTGATCGTGGGCAACGGGAAGCGGCTATTTCACTGGGGATGACTAGTCGGCAAGCGATGAGATTTATTATTTTACCGCAAGCGATCAAACGGATGGTTCCGGCTTTTGGTAACGAGTTTATTGTGCTTGTGAAAGACTCCTCTCTTCTGGCTTTGGTGGCTGCACCGGAAATAATGTATTGGACTAACACGATGAAAGGGCAATATTTGCGGATATGGGAGCCTTATTTGACAGCGGCACTTATTTATTTCATTCTTACCTATTCTCTTAGCAAGCTGCTGAATTACGTTGAACGGAGGCTGAAATAGGATGGAGCCTATGATTTCAGTACGGAACTTACATAAATCATTTGGAACAAATACGGTGCTGGCCGACATAAGTATCGATATTTTCAGTCAGGAGGTAGTGGTGGTTATTGGACCGTCCGGATCGGGTAAATCCACCTTTTTGCGTTGCCTTAATTTACTGGAGCAGCCGCAGGCCGGCGAGATTGTAATTGAAGGCACTTCTTTGATGGCGGCGAGTACGAAGATTAACGATATCCGTACAGAGCTTGGGATGGTGTTTCAGCAGTTTAATCTATTTCCTCATATGAGGGTTATAGAAAACATTATGCTGGCGCCGGTTCAGGTGCGTAAATGGTCTCCGGATAAAGCGCGGCAAAAAGCGCTGGAGCTGCTGCGAAAAGTAGGTCTAAGTGAAAAAGCAGAGATGTATCCAGCCTCATTGTCTGGGGGTCAGGCTCAGCGGGTAGCGATTGCAAGGGCGCTGGCTATGGAGCCCCAAATTATGCTCTTTGACGAACCAACCTCAGCGCTTGACCCGGAGATGGTGGGGGAAGTGCTGGCGGTGATGAAGGAACTGGCCCGTGAGGGGATGACGATGGTCGTGGTGACACATGAAATGGGCTTTGCGCGTGAGGTGGGGGATCGGGTGCTGTTCATGGAACAAGGTGAGATTGTGGAAGAAGGAAGTCCGGAGCAGCTGTTCGGAAATCCTATGCAAGAACGGACACGATCCTTTCTATCAAAGGTGCTGTAATTTAGTGGAAAGTAGAATCTTGTTATTTTATCAGGTATATTAGAAGAGTAACGGTTAATTCAGGGATTTATATGCAAAATCTGTCGGAACGTGGAGAGGAGGCTCTGGGGATATCTTTTGTTATCATAATCTTGCAGTGATAGAGGGAGAAATACGATGAGCACATTTAAAAACTGGTTAAACACAACCAAAAACGGACTAACAGATCAAGTGAAAAAATTCAAAAATAAAGACTTCATGAACGCGATAGTTGCAGGCTGCGCTTTGGTTGCTGCGGCTGACGGTAAAATAGAAGATGCAGAGAAGAATAAAATGGTCGGCTATATAAATCTAAGTAATGAATTGAAGGTATTTGACATGAGAGATGTCATTGCTCAATTCAACCATTATGTTAGTAACTTCGAGTTCTCTCCGGAAATAGGGAAACAAGAGGCTTTGAAAGCGATCGCTAAGTTTAGCGGCAAACCAGAAGCGGGCCGTCTGATCGTGGGCGTATGCTCGGCAATTGGATCAGCTGATGGTGATTTTGATGATTATGAAAAAGCAGTTGTGCGGAATATTTGTGGCGTCTTAGGATTAAACCCTAGCGAATTCAGTTTATAAATTAGGTGAAGTCATAGATAAAAGTTCGTTGAAACGTAATTTATTCTTTATCGTATCACTGATATAACACCTAAAAGCTAGACTAACAGATAATGATTTTTATCGGAAACGGAGGTACGTTGATTTGGCTGGAATTAATCTGGTAAAAGGTCAAAAGATTGATTTGACTAAAGGTAATGCGGGCTTGTCCAATGTAATTGTGGGCTTAGGCTGGGATCCAATTGAAGCCTCGCGGGGATTCTTTGGAGTCAAGAAACAGGCGAATGTCGACTGTGATGCCTCAGCACTGCTATTAAATGAGGATGGTAAACTAACTAAGAAGGGTAACCTGATCTGCTTCCACAACAAGCAAAGTCCTTGCAACTCGGTCATTCATTCCGGAGATAATCTGACGGGTGAAGGCGACGGAGATGACGAGCAAATCATGGTTAATTTGAAAGCCATTCCTGCCGATGTTCACAAGGTTCTGGTTGTCGTTAACATTTACGATGCGGTGAATCGCAAACAGGATTTTGGAATGATCAAATCAGCGTATATTCGGGTAATAAATGCTGCCGGGAATAGTGAGTTGATTAAATTCAACTTGTCAGACAACTACACAGGTTTTACGGCACTTATTTGTGGAGAGCTTTATCGCCAAGGTGGAGAATGGAAGTTCGCTGCAATTGGTGAAGGCAGCCACGCCGCTCATATCAATCAACTTGCAGAACGCTACGTATAATCCAAATATAAGAAAAGAGGTATGTAATCATGGCAATTAATCTATCCAAAGGTCAAAAAATCGATTTAACGAAAACAAACCCAGGTCTATCCAAAATCACAGTAGGTCTTGGTTGGGACACTAATAAATATGACGGCGGAAAAGATTTCGATTTGGACGTATCCGTCTTTTTGACCAATGCTAGTGGTAAAGTTGATAAAGAAACCAACTTCATCTTCTTCAATAACAAGCAAAATGAGAATGCTTCTGTTGTTCATACCGGAGATAACCGTACAGGTGAAGGCGATGGTGATGATGAGCAGGTTCAAGTGGATCTTCAGAACATCCCTGCTGATGTAGACAAAGTAGCTTTTACTATTACAATTTATGATGCTGAAGCAAGAAGCCAAAACTTTGGACAAGTCTCCCGTTCCTACGTACGTATCGTAAACGATCTGAACAATGAAGAATTGATTCGTTTCGACCTCGGTGAGGATTTCTCTATTGAAACTGGTGTCGTTGTAGGCGAATTGTATCGTAACGGTGCAGAATGGAAGTTCAATGCTATCGGCAGTGGCTACAAAGACGGCTTGAGCGGTTTGACTCGCGACTACGGCCTGCAATAAATTTCATTCTGCATGCTAAAGATGAATTGAATTCATAAATGAAAGAAGGTTTTGTCAGTGACGATCAGTCTCTCTAAAGGACAACGGATTGATCTTACCAAGACTAATCCGGGTTTGACGAAGGTAGTAGTAGGATTGGGCTGGGATACTAATAAGTATAGCGGCGGCCAAGATTTTGACCTTGATGCCTCAGCCTTTTTACTGCATGAAGATGGTAAGGCCAAGGGCTCCGATGATTTTGTATTCTACAACAATCCTTCGGGTGGCGCAGGTTCCTTGACTCATACGGGGGATAACCGTACAGGTGAGGGTGACGGAGATGACGAGCAGATTGTTGTTGATTTCAGCAAAATCCCTGCTCATATTCAGCGCATCGGAATAACGGTAACGATCTATGATTATGAAACTCGGGCACAAAACTTTGGACAGGTTTCCAATGCTTTTGTACGTGTAGTAGATGCGTCTAATGATCGTGAAGTGCTTCGCTTCGATTTAGGTGAAGACTTTTCAACTGAAACAGCTGTTGTATTCTGTGAGTTCTACCGCAATGGTTCGGATTGGAAGTTCCAGGCGATTGGAAGTGGCTTTGCCGGCGGTCTAAGCGCTTTATGCAGAAACTATGGACTGGACGCGCAATAACATCCAAGTGGGCGGGGTCATTACCGATCCTGCCCTTTTTATAAATATTTAGAGCAGTACAGACTCCACTTTGTGGGGTTCTTTTTTACAAAATTATTAGTTGGTTTACTCCATTTATAAAGGTGGCGTAAGAATGAGTGTTAACGTAGTCAAAGGGCAAAAAGCTGATCTGACCAAAGGCAATGCTGGACTTCATTCTATAATCGTAGAGATCGGCTGGAATGCTCCAGCTGCTCTGGAGATTGATAGCTCTGCTTTCCTGCTTGGATCAGAGGGTAAAGTAAGTAAAGACGAGGATTTAATATTTTATAATAATCCAGCCACATCGTATATTAGGTATAAGGATGTGCCAGGATTCAATGACCGCAAGCAATTCGAAGTTCAATTGGATAAGATTCCTTCCGATGTGATGAAGATTGCCTTTACGCTTACCATTTATGATGGGGAGAAAAGGGGTCAAAGTTTTGGGCAAGTTAGTCAGGCCTATTTTCGGATTCTCAATCAAGTGACAGGTGCGGAACTGCTCCGATGTGATCTCGACAATCTTTTCTCCGTGGAAACGGCCATTGTGGTAGGGGAATTATATAGATATAACAGTGAATGGAAGTTCAGTGCCATTGCAGCGGGGTTTGCCGGAGGTTTGAAAGAGATATGCAGCAACTTCGGTATTGAAGCGAATGAGGAGCCTGCTCCTGCTGCTCCACAGCCGGAGGTTAAGCCGCAGATTCCACCACAAATCTTCGCAACGCCGCCTGCGCAGCCAGTGAAACGTGAAGAAAGCTCTCCACCCACACCTCCGCCTTCGCCAATGAATCTCAACTTGAAGAAAATCGAGCTGAAGAAAAAAGGCGATTCCATCAATTTGAAAAAATCAGCCAGTGGTAATTTAGGGGAAGTGTTGATTAATCTCAACTGGAACCAGAAGCAGGGCGGACTCTTTAGTCGTAAAAATGGCGTAGATCTAGATCTTGCTTGTCTGTATGAACTGAAGAATGGCAGTAAAGGAGTGGTACAAGCGTTGGGCAATGCCTTTGGCTCATTGAATCAACCTCCTTATGTCATGCTTGATGGGGATGATCGGACAGGCTCCGTAACTACTGGTGAGAATTTGCGTATAAATGGTATCAAAATTTCCGAGATTGAACGCATTCTAGTGTTTTCCTTTATTTATAAAGGGGTAACCAACTGGTCGGAGGCCGATGGGGTTGTCACCATCAAACAAGGCGGAGGACCTGATATCATTGTAAATTTGGACGAGCATAACAACCGTAAAGGGATGTGTGCCATTGCGTTATTCCGGAATGTAAGCAATGAAACATTTAGTGTTGAACGGCTGGTGCAATATTACAGTGGTCATCGTGAGATGGATGAAGCCTATGGCTGGGGGCTGCGCTGGGTTGCGGGCAGCAAATAATCGATTTTACCGGAGGCGCAAAGTGTAATGGATTGGTTCGCAGATTTTTTTAGAAATATTAGTGAGAATTACGGGCATTTTTTCTCATGGAGTGATGTAGTAGGTACACTCTCTGATCCTGTGAGCTGGGGGATTATCGGGAGCTTAATTCTACTAGAAGGTTTGCTCTCTGCAGATAATGCGCTTGTGCTTGCCGTTATGGTTAAGCATCTACCTAAGGAGCAGCAGAAAAAGGCGCTTTTCTACGGTATCTTAGGGGCTTATTTGTTCAGATTCCTGGCCATTGGACTAGGGACATTTCTTATTAAGTTTACTTTGGTTAAGGTTCTTGGTGCACTGTATCTCTTTTATATCGCATATAAAGGTTTATTTAAAGGTAGTGGCGAAGAGCATACGGAGAATAAAGGCACTTCTTTTTGGAAGACGGTTCTCCTTGTTGAATTAATGGATATTGCTTTCAGTATTGACAGTGTTATTGCAGCATTTGGACTTAGCGATCAGGTTTGGGTTCTCTTTATGGGTGGTATCTTAGGGGTTCTGATGATGCGCGGAGTGGCGCAGGTATTCTTGAGGCTTATTGATAAATTCCCTGAATTGGAACAGGCAGCGTTCCTGCTTATCGCCATTATTGCGGGTAAGATGCTAGCGGGTGCTTTTGGTTTTGAATTGCCGCATGTCGTATTCTTTACAATCCTTATAGCGGTATTCGTGGGTACGATCCTCTATAGTGCTAGACGTAAGAAAAAAGATGCCCATAAAAGAGCATGATTAAAAAAGTAATTGCACCATAGAGAAGTCGGAGCCGATCATGCAAGAATAGAAACGCCTGCTTCTTTCAGGTAATCGTATATGTTATAGCGTAGGCCTTCACTTATATTTGAGAGAGCCAAGATGCCATCCCCAAGGGAGAGTATTGCCGGTTCTGACACTCTCTATGAGGAGAGGTCTACGCTTGTTTTGCTTGGCTTCGCAAAACTATAAGGGGGAACCGATTTGAGATACTTCGATTACCTGACGAAAGAACAAGAAATCTCTTTGTTTTACACTCCGCCTATCTCATTTGATCATACCACGAACAAGGAACTGTTAGCCTACGCTGTCGGCGCTGCCCTCTATATGCCGGCTACCCGTGCAAGTGTTGCAGAAGACATCATTAAGCTCAAGAATGCAGGTCTAGTGACGGTTATTATAGATCTGGAGGACGCAATCGGAGATGACCAGGTTGACAATGCAGAGGAGTCTATTATCCAGCATCTTATTTACCTAGCTGCTTACGCAGAAAATGAGCTGGATTCATCGAACAGCCTCCCGCTTCTTTTTATACGAGTACGTAACCCGGACCAACTCCGGCAAATGATTTTCCGCTTGGGATCCTTGGTAACGATGTTAACAGGGTTTGTATTTCCTAAGTTCTCTGTGGACAATGGAATTCAATATTTTGAAACGTTAGCTGAGTACAACAATACGCGTGGTTATAATGATCCTGTGCTTTACGGGATGCCAATCTTGGAAACTGCACCTATTATTTATCGGGAAAGTCGAGTGGACAGTCTGCTATCTATCCGTGATTTACTCCGTAATTACCGTGAACTTGTCCTAAACGTCAGAATTGGGGCAACGGATTTCTCCAGCCTGTTCGGACTGCGTCGCAGTCCTGATGTTAGTATTTATGATCTTACTCCTATCCGTGACTGTATCTCGGACATTATCAATGTGTTTGGGCGGGTTGAAGAGGGATATGTGATCTCAGGACCTGTCTGGGAGTATTTTGCGAATAAAGGTCATCGAGTTCTCCGGCCGCAGCTACGGCAGACGCCATTTGAGGATACTTACGGCAAAAACGGCCGTGATATGCGGAATAGCTATATCTCGAGCAGTGTGGACGGGCTAATTCGTGAGGTTATTTTGGATAAAGAGAATGGAATTGTGGGTAAGACGATTATCCATCCTTCTCATCTCAGACCTGTTCAGGCGATGTATACAGTGATGCATGAGGAATACGTCGACGCTTTAAGCATTGTAGAAAGTAATGATGGCAGTCTGGGCGTGTTTAAGAGTCAATATTTTAATAAAATGAACGAAATTAAGCCCCATCTGAATTGGGCAAGACGAATTTTACTACGATCTCAAATATACGGGGTGTTACATGAACAACAGCATTTTGTCGGATTATTACCCGAAAACGAATTTACGCACGTATAACATAGTCGAGAACCTGCAAGTGAATGTAACCGAAACCTTTAACCCCTTTCATATGCCTCTGGATTCTTTATTTTCTATGGCGGCGCGAATTAATAAAAAACGAACTTTTCTGTTTGTCAGTAAGGTGCTTGGCAAGCATATCCCCGTCGATCCGTATACTTCACTTCTAAGCGGAGCAGCGTTGGCGCTGCTGTTATATCAGGAGATGAACGGCGATTCCGTGGATAGTGATCGTATGACAAAGTTATTGGATATGGCGGTTCATGGGCTGATTCATCCTGAATTTGCTAAGGAAGCCTATCAACATTTACTAGCGGCCCGGCTGGTTTTGCCCAAGCCTGTGGTTTTTATTGGATTCGCAGAAACGGCAACTGCACTGGGTCACAGTGTGTACAACATCTTTGCTGAGCAGGCATCCTATATTCATACTACGCGTGAGCATATTCCTGATTTGGAGTCTGTTGTAAGTTTTGTAGAAGAGCATTCCCATGCAGTTGATCATCTATGTTATGCCTTGGATACCGAACTCTTATCTGGGACAGAGCCCATTATATTGGTAGATGACGAGATTACGACCGGGAAAACCGCGATCAATACAATTCGAGATATTCAGTCAAAATTCCCGCGGGAGGAATATGTGGTAGTCTCTCTTCTGGATTGGAGAAGCGGCAGCAATCTTCAACACTATAGTGAGCTTGAGCAGGAGCTGGGGATTCGCATTAAGTCGTTATGTCTGCTGCAAGGGAATATTGAAGTGATAGGTTCACCGGTGTTTAATAAGGATACTGAGCAGCTGGATAGAGAGGCCATTTTTGAGTGTGAGGTTGTAACTACTTATGCTCAAGATGGAATGGAACGACTGGAGGTATCCTCTATCGATTCCTATGGTGAGATCAACACAGCGCCGTATATGAAATATAGTGGACGGTTCGGAATGGAGTCACAGGATAATCTGGAGCTTGATCAGGGTGTGAAACGAATAGCTGAGCAGCTGCGGCAATTGCGTAGAGGACCGAAAGCCTTGGTAATGGGTGTAGGAGAATTTATGTATCTTCCGATGAGAGTGGCGGCGGAAATGGGGGAAGGGATTGCTTACCAGTCTTCCACTAGAAGTCCAATCCACCCTGAGCGTCGGTCGGATTATGGGGTACATAGTGCTGCTGCGTATCCTTCAGCTGGTGATCCGGAAATCACAAACTTTATTTATAATATAGCTCCTGGTCAATACGATGATATATTTGTGCTGATTGAGCGTGATGTACCGCATGAGCGTATGAAACCTATGCTTGATATACTGAAGAAACTGGCCCGCCATAAAGTGCATCTTATTGTACTGACCTCGGAAAGAAGAAGTGGAGGCCCTACCTATGAAGGGAACAGTAACTGAAAAAATTCTAAACAGAAGTATAGCCGAACCGGTCCCGCTAGGCAGCTATTCTCCGTCAGATGTTATATTTTTGCTTAAGGATCTGAGCGATGTTTCACTGGAGCGGGCGACTGACGAAAGAGAGGCCGCCATTCAATCAGGTGTACACTACTCTGAGATGCTGCCCGTGGAATATCAGCCTACTGAGCAGTATATTGAGTTATTTCACGAGACGCTGGAGCAATCTGCGGAGAAGGTCGCTCTAGCAGTAGCGGTAGTCTCTGAGATGATTGTCGCTCAAAGGGGACTTGATACGGTGTTAGTCTCTTTGGCAAGAGCGGGAACGCCAATTGGTGTACTGATTAAGCGTTATATCCAAGAGCGATATGGTGCTGATCTGCCGCATTATAGTATCTCTATCATTCGGGGCAAGGGGATTGATGAGAACGCAATCCTTTATATTCTGCAAAAGCACGGGCTTGACGCTGATTTGCAGTTTGTCGACGGATGGACGGGGAAAGGGGCTATTCGCCAGGTATTGATTGAAGCGTGCAACAGCCTGTATGAGAAATATGGCATTCGGCTAAATGATGACCTGGCCGTATTGGCTGATCCCGGGAACTGTTCAGGCACGTTCGGGACTAGAGAGGATTATCTTATTCCTAGTGCATGCCTCAATTCTACGGTGTCAGGACTGATGAGCCGGACAGTGCTGCGCGATGATTTAATCGGTCCGGAAGAATTCCATGGGGCTAAATTCTACAAGGAATGGCTCGATACGGATGTATCCAATGTATTCATTGCGGCGATCTGCCCGTATTTCTCCTCCGTTGCGGAAAAAGCACAAGCGATTGCTGAACAGATGCAGCAATCGCCGCCAGAAATTACATGGCAGGGCCTGCGTGATATTCAGAGTATTCAAGAAGTGTTCGGCATAGATAACATCAATTTGGTCAAGCCCGGAGTCGGAGAAACTACCCGAGTGCTGCTGCGCAGAGTACCGTGGAAGATTCTTGTCGATACTATGGATAATCCAAATCTTCGTCATATTATTCTCTTAGCAGAGGATAGAGGGGTTCCAGTAGAAGTATTCCCTGGACTCACCTACTCCTGTTGCGGGATTATTAAGCCGCTGAGAGGTGAGACGGAATGATCTATGCCAGTGATTTGGACCGAACGTTAATCTATTCCTTAAATGCAATCGGTGTCCCGGAGAATACTCCGGGCCTGGTCCCTGCGGAGGTTGTGGATGGTAAGACGGTTTCATACATTTCGCAAAAAGCATTGGCTGATCTGATGGAGCTTACTTCCCGTATTATCTTTATGCCCGTTACAACACGTACAATAGCGCAGTATAAGCGTATTAATCTGTTTCAAGACACGATTATTCCAGACTACGCGATTACTAGTAATGGCGGGAATATTCTGATTGGTGGCGAAGTAGATAAAAGCTGGAGAGCTTCTGTGGGCAGGCTTGTTCAAAATGAATCGGCTGCGGCAGAAGAAGTTAGAATGCACGTTAGGTCTGTAGTGCACGAGGAATGGATCATTAGTGAGCGGTATTGTGATGATTTATTTTATACTTTTGTAGTAGTTCGTGATTTATTACCTATGGATGAGATCACGAATCTGGCAGAGCGATTATATGATTTGGGCTGGCGGGTATCCTTACAAGGGCGCAAGCTATATGTCGTTCCTGCCGCTGTGAATAAAAGTGATGCGATTGTTCATGTGCGCCGGACGGTTCGTTCAGAACCGATGGTAGCATCGGGAGATTCCTTGTTGGATAAGAGTTTACTAGAAAGTGCGGACTATGCGATTGCTCCTTGTCATGGAGAAATATTTGCAGAGCAGCAGAGTGGTCTTGTAAAATCAAGGTATCCCTTTACGAAGCAAGCGGGTGTTTTTGCTGGTGATGAAATTCTACAGTATGTAAACATGATCTATAATAACTTAACCGTATTGGGAGTTGGGCCACTATGAAAAAGGTAAACATTTATTTCAATCGCTGGTTTTCCGTCGCTTACCATTATATGAATCTCATCCGCAATAATGAGGATGGCGTTCCTGTACAAATCTTCGCCACGCATCCTGATATTCACCATATGTCCCTTCAAGGTGCTGATGTTGCTGGGACTGAACCAGCACTGACTGGAATAGAATATGTTCAATTCTGCGTGGATTTCTGTCGCCGCAATGAGATCGATATCTTCATTCCACGGTTACATATGCTGGATATAGCTTTGCATGCTGCTATGTTTGATGCGATTGGCACCAAGGTTCTAGTCTGTAGAGATTTGGACTTATTGGAGACCATCATGGATAAGGGGAAGTTCTACGAAAGTGTTAAGGAAACAGGGATTATGACAATTCCTGATTATCATGTGGTGAGTACAGCAGAGCAGTTCAAAGAGGCTTATCATGATCTTGTAGCCAAAGGACACCACGTATGCTTTAAACCCACGGAGACAGAGGGAGGCCTTGGCTTCCGTATCATTGATAACACACGTAGTCCTTTACAGGAGCTGTTTGGTCATGTAACTCCGCTGATATCCTTCGATGAGGCCTATCGTATTCTGGGAAGTGAACCTACATTCCCTGAACTTATGGTGATGGAATTGCTGGAAGGTTATGAATACAGTATAGATTGCTTGTCAGATGAGAATGGCAGGCTGTTAGCGGCTGTACCCCGTCGTAAAGCTGGCGGTCGTCTGCGGCTGATGGAGCATATTCCGGAGCTGGAGGAGATCGCTTCCCGGGTAGCAGAGGTATATAAAATACCTTTCAATTTCAATATTCAAATGAAGTATAGTGGTGGAATTCCTAAACTGCTGGAGATTAACCCCCGGATGTCTGGAGGTCTTCATATTTCTTGTCTGTCTGGAATTAACTTTCCATACCTGGCTGTCAAAAGTGCACTCGGCGGAGAGGTCCAGCCTGCGGAGTTCGGCGATAATGTGCTTGCCAGCCATGTAGAGCAGCCGCTAATTATGAAAATAAACGGCGAATCCGTAATTCCGGATCCCGTGAATTGAGCGTTCGCAATCTCGCTCACAAGAGGTGAGAAAAATTAAATTTAAATCGAAAATATTGCTGTATGCCGGTATTGGCTATGTTGTCGCTGTATTAACGAGTTCTTTTTTGCCTGAGTTACTCTCCTTGCTGTTGCCTGTAGCGGGTGCAGCGGTAGGGGTTCTTGCAACGAGAAGTCCAAGAACCAACCTTCCGGCTGAGGTGCTGCCAGCAGGTCCAGAGACGGTGCCTGTTGCTCCAGCTCCCTCTGCAAATGCTCCGCAATTACCTAGTGTGGCAAATAATGCTGCACCAGGTAATCCGGGCAATAGTGGTAGAACTGAGGCCGAACCAACGAAGATTGGACCGGAATTTGCTCCAGTAGTTGAGTACCTTAGCATTCTGGAAGATATGATTATCTCCGAGGGGCAGAAGGATACACTGGACAATGAAATTGTCGAGAAATCACTGGCGCTTTTTGCGAGACTTCAACGTGTAATTCCGCTGCTGCAGGAGCTCAATAATGGCGATATTAATCATACGGTCCGCAGATTGATTCTGAAGGATTTAAATGGTGTGATTAACCCATTTTTGCGCCTAAGTGGTGAAGCGAAGACGAAGAATCGGAGAACGCTGCTGAACGGTCTAAGAGATGTTGATTCCAAAATATCGGATATTGCTTCGACGATCGAACATAAAGACCTGATGGAACTTCAGACGAAGGCGGAACTGATTCATCAGCGGTATAGCAGTTCCGAATTATAGGAGGGAAACCCATGTCCACGCAGTTGATCCAATTAAAAAAAGAAGATGAACAAAAGGTAGTCGAAGAAGCCGCACAATTGATCGAGAAGGTATCCCAGACAGATACAGTCACGTTGGATTCTTTAATGGATGATATCGGGAAGCTTGGGGTGAAGACGCAGGAAAAAGCAGGCCAAACGCTCAAGCTGCTGGATCGTCCGGTAAATGACCTGATGTCCGGTAAGCGTGTTGAAGTGCCTAACATGATTATGAAGCTGCGGAATGAGTGTGAAAATCTGCAACAGAGTAAGAATGTTAGCTTTTTCGGCAAAATGCTGCGGAAGAGTCCGATGAAGAACTATGTGTACAAATATCAGTCTGTCCGCACAAATATTGATGCGATTGTTACTGGTCTACGCGACGGCAGAGATACCCTCGAAGAGAGTATTGTAAATATGCGCCAGCTGAAACGTACCTCTATGGAGGAGATCTATAACCTTCAAACCAAAATTGCCTTCGGCAATAAGCTAAAAGAGCTGTTCGAGGTGGAGATTGCGAAGCCTGAGAATGAGTTCCGTAAAGCTTATCTGGAGCGTGGTCTGCGTAAAGTGATGGTTCGTATTCAGTCCATGACAGAGATGATTCTGCTCTACAATCAAGCGATTGCTGCTACAGATATCATCAATGACAATAATGATAAACTGATCGATTCCGTAAATAATGCGATTGATAAAACTTCTAATCTGATTACAGTGTCGGCAATGATTGCGATGTCGCTGGCCGATCAGGAGAATGTTATCAACGCTGTAGAAGCAACAAATAAGACGATTGAAGATCAGTTTAAAGAAAATGCACGCTTGCTGCGTACGACTACAGAAAAAACGACCGAGCTTCTATCCAAACCTTCCATGTCTATGGAAGCCGTGAATCAAGCGATCGGGGATTTGCTTAGCGCATTGGATACTTCGGAACAGTCAAACCGTCGTATTATCGAAAGCTGCCAGGATTATACATCCAAAATGACGACGATCAATACCCAACTGGGCAATCGTCTAGGACTCAATGAAGCGGACAAGCCTGAGGCGCTGAAACAAGGTGAAGCAGAGAGCCAACTGAGCAGCTTCTTGAACTAATTGTTTTAAAAAAAGTTCATAAAAATATAGCAGAGCAGTGAGTCTTCATTTCTGGGGGTTCGCTGCTCTGCTTTTTTTTGGATATGAAGTAGCTTGCTTACAACTACATAGGCGTAAACGTGATCTAATCAAATGAAGTTTACTGTAGCCAAACATAAAGCCCTATTCAAATACATAAGTTGTCACAAGACTACATGTGGAGGAAGTGGGGATAGGCTATGGTTTTAGGCTGTTTGATACTCGTGCTTATCATCGTCGCCAGCAGTGAAAAAGCAGAAGCCATTGCTAAAATGAATGAAGACAATTAGCAAGAGGTAGCTTCGCTTCCCCGTAAGTATTCAGGGATTTTTTGCCGCGAGTTGGTTCAAGTAATTTCCAGCGGGTTATTGGGTATAATAACGCAAGGCTGTCGATTAGCCCATAATCAGCTGGAAATACCAAAATCCCTAAGGAGGTCACATGGAGAACGAGGCACTACTTCAGGTTGAACAATTAGCACTTAAGAAACAGAAGATATTCCGGCAAAGCGTAATGCGCTATATTGCCAGAGCCATGCTGGCCAGTATGTTTATCGGATTCGGTGTAATTGTAGCATTTAAGACAGGCAACTATTTCTTTATGGAGCAATCCCCCTTTGCATATCCCATGGCTGCGATTACTTTCGGAGCGGCTATTATTCTAATTTCTTTTGGTGGTGGGGATTTATTCACCGGAGATACTTTTTATTACACATACACGGCACTAAGACGGAAAATGAAATGGTCTGAGGTTGTCCGCATGTGGATCATGAGTTATATCGGTAATATTCTTGGGGCTGCCGTTTTTGCCTTGCTGATTTTTTTGACAGGACTGTTCTATAGCTCAGATGTAAACGGTTTTTTGCTATATGTAGTGGAGCATAAGATGGAAGCCCCGGCAGGTCAGCTTTTCTTTCGGGCTATTCTTTGTAACTGGCTCGTTTGTATGGCTTTTTTTATACCGATGAATATGAAAGGCGATGGGGCCAAAATGTTCGCCATGGTCTTATTCGTATTCTGTTTTTTCATCTCCGGCTATGAACATAGTATTGCCAATATGTGTACCTTTGCGATTGCGCTTGTACTTGATCATCCCGGAACGGTATCGTGGTATGGCGTGGTGCATAACCTTGTCCCCGTTACGATCGGCAATTTAATTGGCGGTGGCGTACTGATGGGGGTAATGTATTATTATGTGAATAAACCTTTTCTGGATGACACTAAGCATTAACTGAAAAATAGAAAATAATAATTCTCCAAAACTTCGCTCTTGTATAGGGTGGAGTTTTTTTGTGCAGAAAGTTATTTTTTAACATTGGGATTATTTGATTTTTAAGGATTGAAAAGGATTAGAGGGAGAGAGGTAGAATACATAATTATGCAATGCAAAATTGAAGATTCATACAGAATGGGGTAAGGGCTTTGGATGAGACAACAGGGATACTGACGGATGAGACCATTATTAAGGCTTCCAATCAGCATTGTATAGACCAAGGAATTGATCCTGAGCAACCGCCTGTCTTTGCAAAGGGATATTCTACTGATGAATTGGGGGCACAGCTTAGCGCATATAGTGAAGTGATTGAGGTTATCGAATTTTTTGTCAAAAAATTTCTTTCCTCAGTCAAAGGGAACCCGATCCTAGTTACGATTTCGGATGATGCAGGTTATCTATTGGCGTTCCAAGGAGATGCGACGATTATTGATCTCGTAGGACAGGTAGGCATCAAAGAAGGCGTGCAGATGAATAAAGAGGTGGGTACCAATTCAATCGCTTTAGCCCTTGAATATCAGAGGCCATTCCAGCTGACAGGACGAGACCATTTCCATCATATTTTGCATCATTTAGTATGCTGTACAGCTCCATTTTATAAAGAAAATGGGCAAGAAATTTTAGGTACAATTTCATTTATGGCAGATATAGATGTAGCCCATCCCCATTTGCTGCCTCTGCTCTGTACGATGGCTGACTCGATTGAACGTGAGATTTTGTTGCGGAGAGGGAATTCTCAGCTGCAATTATTAAATCGGATTTTGCTAGAGACCAATTACTTAGGGGTAATCATAACAGATCAATTCGGAACAGTCGTGAATATAAATGAGAACGGTTTAGCTATGCTTCATTTGGGTGGTGAGCATCAAGAGTCTGTTGTTGGAACTAGTGTCTTTGAAATTAGGAATGTGGGCGCATACTTTCAACATGTCATCATACATCATGTCGCATGTGCCGGGTTAGAAGTGATTCAGGAGAAAAACGGGTTGTTCGAGCATTATATGTTAGATGTACTACCCGTTTACGATGGGAATGGTTACTTAGCGCGTGTGATTGGAAGTTTGCGCAACATCACGGAGATGAAAAGAACGGAAGAAGTGCTGCGCAATACAGAAAAGCTAGTGGTCGCAGGACAACTGGCTATGAGCATTGCACATGAGATCCGTAATCCCCTGACTACGGTGAAAGGGATGCTTCAACTGGCTAATAAAGATTCACGTCTGTTGCATTATGATCTCATTATGTCAGAAGTGGAAAGAATGAATCTTATTGTGAGCGAGTTTCTTATTCTGGGTAAACCGCAGGCTGCGCATTATATGACTGAACAATGTAGCACGATCCTGCTGGAAGTATTGAATATCTTCGCGATTCAGGTGGAAATGAATAATATAGTGTTAAATACAAAGATCCATTATGATGCTGAGATCGAATGTGACCGCAATCAGATTAAGCAGATTTTCCTCAATATCCTAAGAAATTCAATGGAAGCTTTGCCTTTTGGCGGGAGCATTACAGTGACTCTTGATGTGAAGGATGAATTTCAGGTGATTACCTTCACCGATAATGGAGAGGGTATGAACAAGGAAGTTCTGGAGAAATTAGGAGAGCCTTTTCACACGACCAGAGGCGATGGGAATGGACTTGGCTTCATGATTGTCAAAAAAATCGTGACTGCCCACAGAGGATATGTGGCAATAGCTAGTGAAGAGGGAGTGGGCACGGCCGTTACAATTTATCTTCCGATGGCACATTCATACCACAAATGAAACAGCAATAATAATTCATAATTAAAAAGACTCTTCCGCCCATATAAGCGAAAGAGTCTTTTTGTATATCCATTTGCATCTAATGGTGAGGAATTACCACTTAGAGCCACCCGATGAATTTCCACCGGATTTGCCGCCGCCACCGCCCCAAGAAGAGCCGCCGGAGGATTTGCCGCCACTGCCGCCACCACCCCAGGAAGAGCCGCCGGAGGAACGTCCCCCACCGAATCCGCCTGAAGAAGGAGGACCGGAGGACATCCGTTTACGGGCTTGCGCACGCCGCTGTTGCTCTCTCATCATGGCTAGCTGGGCAAGCCGTTCTTCCTCTTCCTTTTGGCGAACGATTCGGTTCGCTTCATTCACAAAGGAAGTGATCTGAGCGTCATAAGCGTGGCCAATCGATTCCAGTTCCTCCAGGTTGTAAGGCCGGGAGGACAACCGTTGCTCCAACTGGCTATATTCCGGCAGTAAGGATAACTCAAAGCGGATTCTGGAAGACAAGCCTCTGCTGTGCAGCATTCGCTGGGTCGTCTCTACCCGACTTTGTCCTTCGGAGAAGAGACGTTGTACTTTATCCAGTCTTTCATTTAATGCATTTAGACTTTCAGAGACGCCGTCATATTGCCGGCCAGCTTCATCCTGCAAGGACAGCAAGCGCTCCAGCGCATCGTGGGCCTTGTCATATTCGCCCCGTTCATCACTGGTCCAGTTCTCAATTTGCGCCACTTCACCTGCGCCTTCCCGAAGACGTGTGCTCCACTCTGTCAGAATGTTCTCTACGCTAACTATATGCTGTTCTTCGAAATGTACACGTGCTTCTGTAATTCGGGCCTGCAGCTCGTCTCGCCGCTGCTTCAAGTGGCTCCATGTGGTGCGGAATGTCTCTAGATCTCTGCGGTTATTCTGCCGCAGCAGTGCTTGCTGCTCTGTCATAGCAACAGCTTCATCCAGAAGCAGATCTAGTCTGGCGCCGATTCTGCGCACCTCATCCATATCTCCTATACGCAGCGGCGCTTCAAGAGTCAACGATTCTACGCGGGCCTGCTCTAGGTGGTCATATGGCTTAACCTTCATATTGTGCAGTAAATTCTGTTCAATGATCCCGGTGATTTTGGCACGTGCCGCAGCTAATACCGTAGGAAATTTGTTTAGCTTATCATCATAGAGATCAACATCCTTCAGATCCTGTTCGATTTTTTCCTGACGTTCTTGTGCATCCTCGGTAACCTCTTGTGCAGCAATGGGATCAAAAAGCTCCAATTGGTCTGCCTTAGCAGTTTCCTCCGCAAGCTCCTTAAGTTCCTCTACAATTTCTTGAAGCTCATATCCGGTTTCTTTAACTGCACCTTGCAGCTGTTCTTCAAGCTCTGGCGTATCCTCTTTCAGCTCTGTAATACGCTGTTTGACATTGCGGTCAGCTTCGCTAATGACAGCAATGTGTTTCTCTTCCTCTTCAAGCGCTGTGCGGAAGGCAGCTTCGGTCTGCTGCAATTGTTTCACGGCTGTCTTGAGGGCAGCCAAACGATAAAATGCTGGCTGAACGTCTTGACCTTCGCTTTGTAGTGCGGAGATTTCAACGAGCTTGGCGGACAGCCGCTTGGAAATACCTTCGACTAGCTCTCCCGTCTTCCCTTGAACGATCCCTTGAAAAGGGTTTAGCGATTCCAGTGCCCGATTTGCCTGGACCATTAAATTAGATAACTGTTTCTGTTGCTCGCTAAGCTGCTTGCGTCGACGCAGACCTGTAACCATTACAAAGAGTAGAAGGAGGATTAGAAGGGCTCCGATAAGAATCGCTGCAATCATAAACATGGAGCTGCTGGAGCGGTTTACATCATTCCCGACCCCGGCTGCGCTCCCGCTTCCTGCGGTTCCTCCAGTATTGCCGGCACGATCTCCGATGGAATGGATGGCATTAATCAAAGCCTTTGTCCCGCCAGCGAAGTCCCCTTTTTTGGCATAAGGAATGAAATAGGTGTCGAGCAGTTTTTGGATGGCTGAACTTCCCGAGGACCCTCCCTGATTCTTAGACCAAGTATTTAACGAGCTTTGAAAGTCTGGATTTAAGAAATTTAGCTCAATGGACTGGTCACCAGCGGAGATCAGCAGTAGAAGATCCCGCGTGGACAGTTTCCACGAGTCGTAAACCTTGTCTGCATACTTATCAGCTGGAGTACCGTCTGTGGAATCTACAGTGAGTACATGGATGGTCATGAGTTCTCCAGTAGCGGTAGCAGAAATAGACGCGGCTTCTGCGGAACTGAACATTTCAGCGTTATCGGTAACAAATCCCTGCTGTGCAGGAATTCCAGCGGCGTATGCACCAGGTACCCATAACAGGCTGAGCATTAAGAATAAAGCTATATACTTTTTCAAGCTGACACGCTCCGATCTGAAGGACTTTTTATTCAATATATTATGCTGATAATTATACTATATCATTAACCATCAGGTGACCTGGAGATACTCCAATTATTATATAGTTATGTCTGCATACCAACAAAAAAAGCCATGCCCCCAAATAAGGGAACACGGCGTATACTCGGAAGCATTATCTTGTCGGCAGACAGAGAATGTATTGCAATCTGGATTTAATTTCTTTTTGCCATTTCAAATCTCCAACTTTAACGGCAAGATTGAGCAGATCCAGATAATCGTCAACCTGTAATGTTGTTCGGGTAGAGGTAACGTTCATGGGTGATCAGTCTCCTTTTAACTTAAATATAGTAAATTGAAATTATTAACGCTTATAATAATGATAATCATTATCATCGTTTATCGTTATTGCTATTATCCACATTTTCTATGTAAAAAGCAATATAAAAATCAAGACTTCGTAACTTTTATCATTTACAAATAAAAGAGTCCATCGAAAGATGGGGATTTGCGTATAATGTGTGGTTTTAGGAAAGAATTAGCAGGAATCTTACCATATTTTGTCGAATACTTTTTAGAATAATGCTTTAAATTCTAAATTTTAGCAAAAAGGGGAATTGGGCAATGAAGCGGTGCACAATGTTGCTTCTGATTATTTTTCTGCTTTTGCTCGTACCTCCTACAGCCGCTCACGCCGAAAGAGAGGATATAAGGTACCAAGTAGAACTGGAATATCCACCTTATAAATATGTAGAAAACGGGTATTTGACCGGGTTTGATATTAATTTGAGCACGATGATTTTTGAGAAGCAGGATTACCTTATTCACTACAGTACTGGGCAATGGGATGAAGTATACAGTCGGCTGATTCAAGGAGATATTGAGATAGCAGGTCTTATGGCAATTACGGAGTCGCGTAACCAAGAGGTGTTATTTTCAGATCCAGTTATTAAGAATTATATTTCCATCTATGCAAGGCGAGAGCTTGAGGATGAGATCGATTTAAAGACGTTGGGAAGTTATAAGATTGGGTTAGGGAATGGACAGTATTCTGCAACCGTGCTGAACAGCAAGGTGGGGATTACAAATTACATAGAATATGCAACGACTCCTGAAGCTTTGAAGGCTTTAGAAAAGGGGGAAATCGACCTTCTATTTGAGAATCAGGAAGTGATTGATTATCTGATTGCTGAACAGAAATTGAAGGGGAGTATTATCAAAAAAATGAGCAATCTCTACCCTAGGGATGTCGCTTTTGCAATAAGTAAATCCTCTCCGGAGCTAGTGACTTATGTTAACGAGAGATTGGATCGCCTGCATCGTTCAGGTGCTTTTGAAGAGCTGTATCAGCACTATTTCTTCGTTCATTCGGATTATTATAAAGTTATGATGCGCAATAGATTTATTGTGGGAGCCATTATTCTGCTCGGCCTTCTGATCATTAGTGCGGTTTTGCTAAAAATGTATATTAATCACTTACGGCGGGCGGTTTATTCGGAACAGCAATTTTTTGAAGATGTAATAGAGCATAGCGGTATGGTGGTTTGGGCTGTGCAGGCGGATAAAAAGGTAGTTCGGTTTAACAATTACGCTGAGCGAATGACGGGCCTATGCGAGAATGAAGTAGTGGGCAAAAACATTGAGGATATAGAGGGGCTGACAGGCAGTACGGCGGCTATTCGGAATCTGCTGGAAAGGGCCGTACAGCTTGAATATGTTGATAATATCGAGCATAAACTTCCAGACAATTCGCCAGCAGCGCGGTATTTTTCATTTCGGACCACCTTGTTGAAAGGATTGGATAAGCAGGCAGCTGATATTTTTGTGCTTGTAGGAGTGGATATCGATGAGCGCAAACAAAATGAGCTAAGGCTTCAGCAAAGTTATGAGGAACTGGAAGCTACTTACGAAGAGCTGTCAGCGACAGAGGTCGAGCTACAGGAGCAATTTGCTAAGCTGCAAGTAGGTGAACGACGGTTCAGTCTCGCGACAGAGGGTTCTGGTGCATACATGTGGGAGCTTGATTGGGAGACAGGACTGTATAATCTATCGGATCGCTGGTACAAGCTCATGGGCTATACGGAGGATGAAATCAATTCCTTCGAAAATGGGGTGCTTAGTATTATTCATCCCGATGACCAGCCATCATCCCAAAAGGCAAGACATGATCATCTGGCAGGTTTAACACCTATCTACGAGACGGAATACCGCATGCGGACCAAAGATAATCAGTTCGTCTGGTTTGAGGTAAGTGGTAAAGCTATCGTTGATCCAAAGAATGAAGTTGTGTTATTTATCGGTTCGCTGATTGATATTAGTAAGCGGAAGCAGGTAGAGCTAAAGCTGAGCAACAGTTATCAGGAGCTTGAGGCAACCTATGAACAGCTTACAGCCACACAGCAGGAGCTTGTAGAGCAATACGATATGCTGGTGGAGAATCAAAAACACATGCATCGTCTAGCTTATGTGGATGAGCTTAGTAATCTACCCAACCGTGTATGTCTACTGGAATCTATGGAGAAATATCTGCAATGTTCAGGAGGCAAGGCGGCGCTGTTGTTCGTAGACACCGATAATTTTAAATACATCAATGATACCTTAGGGCATAAATCCGGTGATGTTCTTATTCAGAAGGCTAGTAAAAGGCTGCAGTCGGTGGTGCGGGAAGGAGATATGCTCTCTCGGCTCGGCGGGGATGAATTCGTGATTTTTATTAAGGATATAGAAAACCACGAGGATGTGCTAGACCTGGCGGAGCGGATCATGAGAGCGTTCAGGCAGTCCTTTTTAATCGGAGAGAGTTATTTGTACGTTTCCGTAAGCATCGGAATTTCCTTTTATCCGGAAGATGGGGAGACCACCGAGCAAATCTTAAAAAATGCGGATGTCGCTATGTACCGGGCAAAAGAGGATGGTAAGGGGACTTATGTGGTATATGACAAATCTATGCATACTGCGTTTAATGAACGGATGAATATAGAGAAACATTTGCGCAGTGCCATGAATAATAATGAGTTTGAGTTATATTATCAACCGCAGGTGGATATCCAGTCTGGATTAATCTCTGGTTTTGAGGCTTTAATTCGCTGGAATAGTCCAACGCTGGGCTTTGTATCTCCACTTTCCTTTATCAAAATCGCCGAGGATTCCAGGCTGATTATTTATATTGGAGAATGGGTGCTTAGGGAATCGTGCATCTTTATGAAGGGCATTCAAGATCGTATGGGCATTCCTTACAAGATATCAGTTAACATTTCCATTATTCAACTATTGCAGGATGATTTCGTCGAGATGGTGCAGGAAAGTCTGGCTGAAAGTGGGCTAAAGCCTAGTTGTCTTGAACTGGAAATCACCGAGTCTATTTTTATGGAATCGTTTGAGAGTATCGTGAATAAGCTTCAATTCCTCAAATCCCAAGGCATTCGTATTGCGCTGGATGATTTCGGAACGGGATACTCATCTCTTAGTTATTTGCAGCAATTGCCGATTTCTACGCTTAAAATGGATAAAACCTTTATCGATTCGCTTTCGGAAAAAGCTTACAGCCAGTCTTTTGTGCAGACCATTATACAGCTGGGCCACAATATGGGGCTGGAGGTCGTTGCGGAGGGAGTGGAAGAGATCAGCCAGCTGGATTTCCTCAGAAAATCGGGCTGCGATAAGGTACAGGGATATCTGGTTAGCAGACCTGTTCCGAAGCAGGAAGTGGTGGAGCTTTTGGAACCGCAGAAGCGTTACGGAATATAGCAGTGGATACACAGCCCTCATCTCAAGGTGGGGGTTTTTGGTATGAAATGCTTCTGAAATTAAGGCTTTGCAAAAGAAAACAAGCTCCGACAGATAAACAGTGTCTGTGGAGCTTGTCACTAGCTGATGACAATTTTGTTCTTCCCGGTGTTTTTAGCTTCGTAAAGTGCATCATCAGCCTGCTGAAAAGTAGAATTTTTGGAGTCTGCACCTGTGTAATCATGCATCCCGATACTGACGGTTATGCTTTTCCCTTCCATTTCGGCAAAAGGGGTATCGGCGACTTTGGCTAGAATTTGTTGCATGATTTCATAGGATTGTTCAAAGGTTTTGGTTGTCAGAATGACAATGAATTCCTCGCCCCCGTACCGCGCGGCGAAATCATCAGGACCGATATACTCGAGCAGGATCGCTGCGACTTTTTGTAATACGATATCTCCAACGGAGTGTCCATAGCAATCATTTACTTTTTTGAAATTATCGATATCCATAACGGCAAGCTGCATGGAGAATGGATTACTCTGCTGATGCTCGATTAGCCAACCCAAATATTCGTGAAAAGTCTTGTGATTATACAGATCAGTCAGGGGATCTATCTTAGATAGACGATCCATGATTATATTCTGAATGCGTAATTCCTGTTCTGACTTGACGGAGTTCTGCAGGGATTGCATCAAATCACGTCCACGAACGATTACTGCAAAACCTGCCAAAGCAGTGCCTGCAAAAATAAGAGCGATAATGATTGTTTGGGTGATCGGGAAGTACTCGTGAATGGATGTCTTGGTGAATAAAATGATCGTGTACAGTAGAGAAATAGCAGAAGTGGCTATCATATAACTGCTCTTCAGATAGATCATCGAGACTAGTAGCGGGAACAGCATAATTAATGATTTAACATGCAACTCATCGCTGAGATTGACGATAATCAAAACCGCAAATAGATGGCTTGCAACCGTAATGGCGAGTTGGGCCCACAGAGGCCTCCATCTATAGATTACTTCTAGAATAATGATCAAACTCACTATGATGGAATCAGAAATCAACGAGTGCTCAATATAATCGTTCCTGGTTGGGGTTTCCGGACGCTGGCTCCATAAGGATAGAGAAACAATGAACTGAATACTTAAATACACAATCAGGATGATCCAGAATGAATTGAGAAGCACACGATTCCAATAGGTCTGACGAGGAGTTTGAGGTGTGGCGCGCATAATGTGATCCTCTTTTCCAGTGGCAATATGCTTATATATTCGACAATAAGCTCAGGTTTCCTCTTGATGGCTTTCTTGGAAGCGGGAGATCAACAAGCATCTTTATAAGGGGAGATTGCCTGGCCCGGGGAATGATTGATCGAAAAGGAATACTATAGAAAGTATTTCCTTTAATTAACTCTGCTGATATAATGTTAGAATACATAACATCAATCGAGTGGAGTGGAAGTAAAGATGCAGATCCGTCGAAACCAGATTTTCGTAGTCGTCCTGTTGCTTCTTGTCAGTGTGTACAGCTTATTGATTGATATGCTCTGGATGCATAAGCTGGTGATTATTCTGCTTATGGGTTCTCTAGGATGGTTCTCGCTGAATACATCCCGCTACGGTTATCGCAAAGAAGCGCTGCTGAAGGATTCACAGAACAAAGTGGAGCTTCTTGGCAATGAGATTGTAGTTACCTCGGATCGGCTGCATGGTGCGCTTGAAGAAATCAGCCGCCATACAGAGCAGCTGCAGCAGACAGCAGATTATTCACACGCGTATGAAACGGATTTAAGGATTCGCAGCAACGAAGCTAAAGCCAATATTGAAGGGGCCTATCAGACGATGGGCGGTGTAGCCTCAGTTACAGCACATATCGAAGAATTGACGGAAAAACTAGGCTCGAATATGCAATATGCTCGGCAAGGAATGACAGCAATGGTAGATTCCCTGAGCATTGCAGATGTGGTGATGAAGGATCTGCAAACACAGAGTGGGGACATGTTAGCTAAGTTTACTGCCCTGAGTAATCATATTGCGATGGTAGAGGAGATCAATACATTGATTAACTCCATTGTGAATGAGACCTCGTTGCTCGCGCTGAATGCTTCTATTGAAGCGGCCCGGGCCGGTGAACAGGGCCGCGGATTTGCAGTAGTGGCCAGCCGGATTCGGCAGCTGGCTGATCAAAGCAAGAGCTCGGTAGACCGCTCCTCAGGCATCTTGCTAGACATTAATAATGGAGTACAGCAGGTGCTGGAATCCGTTACGAAAGAGCAAGTCTCAGTGGAGCGTGGGGTGAACGAGGTCGGCACGGTTAAGCTTCGACTCGATGATATCGCGTCGAGAGTAGATGAAGTAGGCAGCGCCGTGACGGAAACAATCGATGCTGCCGCGAAGCAGGGCAAGCTGATTGTAGAAGTGACAACGGAGCTGAGCGGTGCGGTGGCTATCATGAATGAGACGATTGCCAATGTAGACCTTACGCTGGAGCAGGTGACACGGCAGCGGGATCAAATTGGGCAGCTGAACGAAGTCAGCGCCAATCTGTTAGCGGAGTCGCAATCCTTGCAGCAATCGGTTACTAGCATTGCGGGCAGAGCGGAAATTGAGATGAGCCAATATGCAGCCCGGCTTCAGGAAATGCAGAGTCTCTTGGAGACAATTTCCGCCAAGGAAGAACTTTACGCTCCAGATACTGAAGTTCATCAAGGTGTTTTGAACGCTTACATTAAGAAAATTCCAGATGTACAAGCCATTTGGTCCAATCGGACGGATGGAACCTTTATCTACTCCGAGCCAGCGGCTGGCCTGTTGAATGCTAAGCGGCGTGATTGGTGGAATGGGGCCATGAATGAAGGTGAATATGTCTCTAAACCTTATGTATCCGCGATTACGAAACGTTCTTGTATTACATTATCTAGAGCAATCCGGAATCGTCAGGGAGATGTAGTAGGCGTGGTTGGTATTGATTTAGCGGTGTAATAAAACAACAGCAGCAAGCCCTTCTGTAGCAGAGGCTTGCTGTCTTTTTTATTCCGATGCTAACACAACTTAGCTTTAGGTAGCGCTGACCTGCAATTGCTTCCACGTTGCCTGCCAGTTTTTTTGTGCAATTCGTTTTTCATAAATAGGGAGTAAGTTCGGATTATTGTTGAAATGAGGGGTAGCCCGTAACACTACATTAATAACATCTGCAATCCCATGCGGAGCGGTTAGGATAACCTTACCGTATTCATCTAAGGAAAGCCCAAGCGCTGTAGCTGTTTCCGGAAACTTGGAGATGGCATCTACAGATGACGTATAGGGCGCAAGGTTGTTAATGGTATGCATTCTTGCTTCATTCTTAACGGACCATGGCACATGGGGATTTAAATTTCTTAGTTTTGCCTCCCATTGCTTTTCCACTTCCTCATGAAGATTGCTGCCGTCATAATAAATAACATCAATATCTGGCAAAGGGGTCCGCTCTTCAAAGCCATGTAAGGTATCCCAGATTTTTGAACGTACAAACCCAGCACAAACCCACCAGTCAGGTAACTGTAGCGATCTGGCATTTTCTAAAATATCCATCATCCAGGGGTCATTATGTACAAGCTGAATGATATCTGCCTCGTGTTCTATCTTGTGCAAACTGCCACCTCCGAATATTCATGCTTCCAATCTGTTAATATCATACAACAAGAGTTTCAATAGAGGTATAAAGGGACAGGTTGAATGGACAGAGGCATGAACTATCTTTATAATGAATCGACATCGAGACCTTTGGAGGCGGTGACCGTGCAATATACGTTTACTATATTACTGCAATTGTTGGAAAGAGCTGCGTTATTGCTGATGTGTCTGTTTGTATTGACTCGTCTGCCGCGGTTTAAAGAGGTTTTTCAAAAAGGGAGTTACGCTCCGCAAGAGCTTGCTATTGCGACGATGATCTTCAGCTTATTTGCCATTTTCGGCACTTATAGCGGGATTAATGTGGAAGGTTCGCTTGTGAATGTACGAATTATCGCCATCGTATCTGGCGGGATTTTGTTCGGGCCATGGGTTGGACTTATAACAGGCATCATCTCAGGGGTTCACCGTTTTCTGATTGATATCGGAGGGGTAACCTCTCTTCCTTGTCTGATTACGAGTATCACCGCGGGCATAGTGTCTGGGATAATCTATCGCCGCACCTCTGGTGAACGTCGCTGGATAGCAGGGATTTTGGCGGGAATGGCCTGTGAGGCACTGACGATGCTGCTCATTCTAGCGATGGCTCAGCCGATGTCGCTGGGTGTGGATATCGTGTCCAAGATCGCTTTTCCGATGATTATGAGCCAGATTAGTGTCGGCCTGATTGTTGTGCTAGTGCAGAGCGTGGAAGGTGAGAAGGAACGGATCGCGGCTAAGCAGTCCAAGCTGGCGCTTGATATTGCCAATAAGACCTTGCCGTATTTTCGCAATATTAATCAGGAGTCGCTGCACACCATCTGCCAGATCATCAAAGAGGATATCGGTGCAGACGCTGTAGCCATTACCGATACTCGGTTTATTCGTGCCTATGTTGGCGTGGGTGAGGAGGATTATGAGACAACTAACGATATTATCAGTGAGGAAACTAAAGTAACGTTGTCCAGTGGTGAAATTACCATCCGTAACGATGATAGTGATTACGTGAATCCGCAGATCAAGTCGCTGATCATTATTCCTTTGAAGGAAAAGGGTGAGGTGACGGGAGCGCTCAAAATCTATTACACCAAAGCCCACAAGATTACCTATTCGCTTCAAGCTATGGCCGTGGGTCTGTCGCAAATGATCTCTACCTTGATGGAAGTGTCGCGGGTGGAAGGCATTAAGGAAATGGCGAACAAAGCGGAGCTGAAGGCACTGCAGACCAGCATTAACCCGCATTTTTTGTTCAATGCACTGAATGCGATTGCGTCCTCGATTCGAATTAACCCGGATAAGGCACGCGAGCTGATTGTGAATCTGTCCGGTTATATGAGATACAATCTGGAGCTTACCGATGAATTCATTGATATCAAACGAGAGCTACAGCAGGTCCAGCAATACGTAGAGATCGAAAAGGCGCGTTTTGGAAGCCGGCTTAACGTGCTTTATGATATTGATGAGGTTCAGGTTCGAATTCCGAGTTTGATCATTCAGCCGCTTGTAGAAAATGCGATTATACATGGCATACTGAAGGTAAGAGGGACAGGAACAGTAACGATTTCTGTAAAAGACCAAGGGGATACCGTACGGGTGGGCATTCGCGATACCGGAGCTGGCATCAGCGAGGAAACGATAGAGAAGGTCTATACTGGCGATATGCCGGAGAATAAAATCGGGCTGTTTAATGTACACCAACGGGTAAAGCTGATCTATGGGACTGGACTTACCATTCAGAGATTGGATAAAGGGACGAACATCTTTTTTGATGTTAAAAAGGAGGACCAATGAGAGCGATCATTGTAGAAGATGAAGAGCTGGCAAGACAGGAGCTGGCTTATTTAATAGAGACGCACAGCGGGATCGATATAACGGCACAGTTTGAAGATGGGCTGGACGCGCTTAAATTTTTGCAGAGTGATACGGTAGATGTGATTTTTCTGGATATTAATATTCCTTCCATCGATGGGGTGCTGTTGGCACAAAATATCAGTAGATTCTCGGTAAAACCCTACATAGTGTTCATCACTGCGTATAAGGAGCATGCCGCTGAGGCGTTTGAGATTGAAGCTTTTGACTATATTCTTAAGCCTTATAGCGAGGTACGCATCAAAGCCATGCTGCACAAGCTGGAAAATGCGTTTGCCAGCCGTGGACGACAGGGGGAAGAAGAGCGTAATCCGGTCAGTGACAAGGTTAATCTGTGGAAAAATGAAAAGATTATCGTAGTGAATGCCGACGATATTTATTACGCCTCCGCGCAGGAAAAAAGTACAAGTGTGATGACTAAAGGTGAGGAATACAGCATGGCACTTAGTATTAGCGATTTCTTTCAGCGGCTGCCGCAGGATCGTTTTTTTCGCTGCCATCGTTCCTATATTGTTAACCTGTCCAAGATCAAGGAAATCATCCCGTGGTTCAACAATACGTATTTGCTGCGCCTGCATGATTTAGGTTTTGAAGTGCCGGTAAGTCGTAGTAAGGTAAAGGAATTCAGGCAGATTATGCGCTTATAAATGCAATTCATTCTTCATTTCCGTCATCTCATGCCGGATTTCTCTCAACATCGGCTGGTTTAGCTACAATAAAGAGGCGATAGAAGCTCTTGTAGCAGACAACGAGAGAGAAAGAAGGAAAAGACCATGACTACGACAATGGACAGCAAAAGCACCAAACGGTGGCTAATCGTATTAGGTACAGTAATTATGCAAATGGGCCTAGGTACCATCTATACATGGAGTTTATTTAATGCGCATCTGGTAACAAAATTTGGCTGGGAGCTTAACTCCGTTTCGATTACTTTTTCTATAACGAGCTTTGCACTCGCTTTCGCGACTTTGTTCGCAGGGAAGCTGCAGGATCGTTTCGGGCTTCGCCGTTTGACTGCTACTGCTGGGATTGTGCTCGGACTAGGATTGATTCTTAGCTCTCAAGCCAATTCACTCTTCATGTTCTATTTATTGGTTGGGGTGATCGTTGGTTTTGCGGATGGGACAGCTTATATCACTTCATTATCTAATTTAATTAAATGGTTTCCGAATAATAAAGGTTTAATCTCCGGTGTGTCCGTTGGTGCTTATGGAACGGGGAGTTTGATCTTTAAATATATTAACGGCGGGTTGATTGACTCAGTGGGTGTGTCTAATACATTTATGTATTGGGGTTTGATTGTTATGGGCATGATTGTAATCGGTTCCTTGCTCGTAAGAGAAGCTCCGGTTCAAGCGGCCCCAGCACCAGCGGGTTCAACGACAGCTACAGTAATGAGTTCACCGAAAGACTATACGGTCAAAGAAATGCTGCGGACAAAAGAAGCTTATCTGCTATTTATCATCTTTTTCACCGCTTGTATGTGTGGTCTGTATTTGATCGGTATTGTAAAAGATATCGGCGTGCAGCTGGCTGGACTTGATGTACAGACAGCAGCTAGTGCGGTGGCTATGATTGCGATCTTTAATACAGCGGGACGTTTAATTCTGGGTGCTTTATCTGACAAAATGAGTCGCTTGAAGCTGGTAGGCGCATCGCTTGCTGTAACTGCGGCGGCTATGCTGACCCTCAGCTACGCGACCCTGAATTTCGGACTTTTCTTCACTTGTGTAGCAGCCATTGCGTTCTGCTTTGGCGGGAATATCACGGTGTTCCCCGCCATTGTCAGCGACTTCTTCGGACTGAAAAATCACAGTAAGAACTACGGAATCGTTTACCAAGGTTTTGGTATTGGTGCCCTTTCCGGTTCGTTTATCGCCGTCTTCCTAGGCGGATTTAAACCAACCTTTGTTATCTTTGGCCTCTTGTGCCTGCTGGCCTGCATCATCGCGGTTTCTCTGAAACCGCCAGTGGCGAAGTCGAAAGAGAAAAAAGCGCTGCGTCTCAAAGCAACGGAACGTACGGCTTAAGATGTAATTGAAGCTAGAACCAGGCAGTGATTCTCCCGTTAGTGGAGAATCGCTGCCTGGTTTTTTTGATTTGTGGTGGCTTGCTGAGCTGAGACTTGTTTGGGCGGATTATCTTCAATTGGGAGAAGGAGTTTTGCTGGGATCTGAGAAGTAACTGCATTCTGTGCAACTATTCCGTATGAAATAGTGAATCTTCGGATTTTAGTTGTATTCTGTACAACTAAAAACTCGAGATGTTGCTTAGAGGCGAAAAAACCAAGGAAATAGTTGCACCAAATACAGCTATATCTAATGGTGGCGTGATGCGTGAAAAAATAGTTGTATGAAATACAGTTAAACGTGACTACCCTTGCACCAGCACCAGCACCAGCACCAGCACCAGCACCAGCACCAGCACCAGCCCAAGCCCCAGCCCCAGCCCCAGCCCCAGCCCCAGCCCCAGCCCCAGCCCCAGCCCCAGCCCCAGCCCCAGCCCCAGCCCCAGCCCCTACATCACTACGAGCACCTACACCAGTACCTGCATCTATCCCAACATGTGTGTGCCTGCACCATCGCTTTTGCTATCCCTTTCCCTTCGTCTCTCTTTTGCGTCTAAACATTGCCTTTGTTACTGCTCAATATAGTTACTTAGAGGGTAGATAGATTTGTCGGACGCACAGCGGATTTTTTGTAACTAGGTAAGCAAGTACATCAATAGGAAAATGTGGTTGAAGCAGTGTTGGATATGACCTGATTCTTGCGGAACTCGGATGGGGACATCCCGCTAAGTTTATTGAATATGCGGTTGAACTGGGAGAAGCTGTTGAATCCGCATTGCCCGGCGATCTCGGAAATCTTCAGGCGGGTGTAGATCAGCATTTGCTGGGCATTACGGACCCGGGTCATCTGAATATATTCTGTCAGCGTGGAGCCGGTAATTAACTTAAATTGGTGTGATAAGTAATAGGAGCTGATAAAGAACTCTTTAGCGAGGAAATCAAGGGATAACTCGCTGTTGTAATGGCTATGGATGTATGCGGTGATCGAGTAGATTTTTTGCATAATGGCATTTCCGATCTCCTCTGGGACATAGCTGTTCTGGTCTCTACGCTGGTATAAAGCACAGAGGAACTGTTGGAAAAGGCTGTGAATCAGTACTGGATTTAACGGTGAAGTGCTGTGTGATAAGGTGAAGATAGCGTTAAGAGGATCAAATACGGCTTTGCGCAACTCTTTTGGCAAACGGTAGATCGGTATTTCTTCCCAAAATGAGAGAAACATACTTTTGTAAGCGTTCTCTAAACCAGGTATATCCTTGGGCATGGCGAAGTTTATGATCAGCCGCTTAAACGGCGGCCCTTCCGGATATTGTGTCTTATGCATCCGATAAGGACGCAGGAGCACGATGTCATACTGCTGGAGGGCGCAGACATTCCCATCGATAATATGAGTGGCTCGGGAATCCATCAAGATATGAATCTCGTAAAAATCATGAAAATGCTGAAACTCCATATTGATATCGTGAGAACGCTGGTCATAATCAAAATAATAAAAAAGGGGATCTACGGGCGTGTTGATACGTACGCTATACCCTTGTTCGTACAGTAAGTCGCTTTCAAGCAAATGCTCTCACCGCCTTATTCTGTAATATGCACTTATTATAGGTTCAGAAAAGCAAGATTTGCAATATATAAGGGTTATTACAGCAAATATAAAGTAGTTTTTGTATGGAATGGTTTGATATATTACGGGTGAATGGAACTACCCAACATGAGGGAAGACCCAAAATGGCAGGCGAAGGGGCGGAAAACAGATGAACAACAGCCGGATTAGTAAAGTTGAGATCATTGAAAAGCTGAACCGCGTGACGGATAAGCTGCTGAAGCTGGAGCGGCCGGAAAACGAAGCCGAACTGCAAAATTTAGGGGAGGATGCGGGACGACGGGGGTATTTTGCCCGTGATTTTGGCATGGAGGAATGGGATTGGCCGCAGGGAGTGGGGCTTTACGGACTTCAAAAGCTTGAGCAGCATTTCAAGGATGAGCGTTATCAAGAATATGCCAAGCTTTGGATGAGCAAGCAACTGGGCAAGGGACTGCCGAGCCGGAATATCAATACAACAGCACCGTTGCTGTCATTAATGGAACTGAAGGAAGCGGAGGAATTAAGCCTGGAATGGGTGCAGTGGTTGATGCATGGCCTGCCGCGGACGGAGGAGTCTGGTTATCAGCATGTCACAACAGGAGCGAGCAAGGATGAAGTTACGCTCAATGATAATGAAATCTGGATTGATACGTTATTTATGGCTATTTTGTTCACGGCAAAAATGGGTGTGAAATACGATAATTCCGCATGGCGGCAAGCGTCGCTTTACCAACTGCTGCTGCATATCAAATACCTGTATGATAAAAAGACGGGGCTGTTTTTTCATGGCTGGCATTTTGGCGGCCGGCATAATTTCAGCGAAGCCTTCTGGTGCCGGGGCAATAGCTGGTTTACACTCGGCCTGCCTGAATACCTGGAGTTGATGGGGCCGTATCTGGACAGTGGAGTGTTTGAATATCTTCAACAGATCCTGAACGCACAGGCAACAGCTTTATTAGCCTGCCAGAGCGGAGACGGATTATGGCATACGCTGCTGGACGACTCTAGCAGTTATACTGAAACGTCAGGCTCAGCAGCTATCGCAGCGGGTATTTTGCATAGCGTACGCAGGGGGTTGTTGCCGGAATCGTATGCAGATCATGCCCTGAAAGCGATCCGGGCGGTGCTGGACAGAATTGACGATGAAGGCACGGTGCTTGGTGTATCCGGCGGCACTCCGATTGGTGCTGCAAAAGAAGATTATAAGGAAATCATTATTGCCCCTATGGCCTACGGGCAGGCCATGGTTTTAGTCGCACTAGGTGAAGCGTTACATTACTGTTGAGGAGGAGTAGATAGCTAAGGAGAGAGTTAAAAAAGCTGGAGAAATATTTGCTTGTAACTTCACTTGTGCTTGGAGTATACTATTTTCGGGATGGTTAAGCGCTTACCTCGAAGGAGGATAAGCAAACATGGTAAATCCGATCGTAGTTGGCATTATTGGGGCAGGCAGAATTGGCCGGCTTCATGCAGATAATCTGCGTGTGATGCCGTCGTTTAAGTTGAAATCCATTGCGGAGGCTGTGGTAAGTGAGGAATTGCTGGTCTGGGCAGAGAGCCGGAATCTTGGCTCTGCATTTGTGAATGGGCAAGACATTCTGAATGACCCTGAGATCGAGGCTGTGTTTATCTGCACACCTACGGATACCCACGCCTCTTGGATTGAGCTAGCGGCCCGGGCTGGAAAACATATTTTCTGTGAAAAGCCGATCAGCCTGTCGTCAGAGTTTACCCACCAGGCACTGAAGATAGTGGAGGATGAGGGTGTATTGCTACAGGTCGGATTCAACCGGCGAATGGACCCTAGCTTCCGCAAACTTAAGCAACTGGTTCAATCAGGAGAGCTAGGCAGTCCACATATTGTGAAGATCACATCACGTGATCCGCAGCCTCCGGGTGAGGCTTATGTGCGGTCTTCCGGCGGGATGTTTATGGATATGACGATTCACGATTTTGATATGGCCCGTTATCTGATGGGTGAGGAAGTAACAGAAGTTTATACCCGAGGTGCCAATCTCGTTGATCCGATGTTTGGGCGCTGCGATGATGTGGATACAGCTGTCATCACGCTGACCTTTGCCAGTGGCGCAATCTGCGTCATTGATAACAGCCGTAAGGCTGTATATGGTTATGATCAACGCGTGGAGGTGTTCGGTTCCTGCGGCTCAGCCACCGCCGATAACTGCCGTCCAACAACTGTAGAAGTTTCAACCGCTGCTTCGGTCACACGCGATCAGCCGCTTCATTTCTTTCTCGAGCGGTATAACCAGGCTTTCGTGGAAGAGGTTGCCGCATTTGCCCGGGCAATCCGCCTGCAGGAGCCTATCATTTGCAGCGGGCTTGACGGGCAACAGGCGGAACGGATTGCCGAAGCCGCTAAGGAATCCTATCTTACCGGGCTTCCGGTCAAGTTGTCTTCTTGTGCCGGAGAGGGAATATCGGCGACACAAGCTTTGTAAGCGGATGCAGATGCTGAAGATGGGGGAGGTCTGTGAAGATGTCCAATCTAATCATAAAAGCCGGAGCACCCGGCAAAGATGGACTTGTAGCGGCAGTGAGCAAGGAGAGCGCTGGATGGGAATATGTCGGTTTTGAAGTGTACCAGCTGCAGGTTGGGGATACGCTGAGCCGCAGCGCGGAAGGGAATGAAATCTGTTTGGTGCTGCTGGCGGGCAAGGCGGATGTGAGAGCAGGCGCCCAGTTGTTCGCCGGGATCGGTGAACGTATGTCTGTATTTGAGGATTTGCCGCCGTATGCGGTGTATATTCCGGCGGGAGGGCATTATGAAGTTACGGCCTTGACGGAGCTGGAACTTGCGGTTTGCCTTGCACCAGGAACGGGTAAATATGCGCCGCGTTTGATCGCTCCGTGCGATACTGTGGCCGAAGCACGCGGTTCTGGCAGTATGTCACGGCGAGTGGTCAACATTTTGCCTGAGCAGAGTGAAGCCGAGAGCCTGCTGGTCGTGGAAGTACGTACGGGTGGCGGCAATTGGTCCAGCTATCCTCCGCACAAGCATGACTGTGACAATCTACCTGCTGAGTCTTACCTGGAAGAGACATACTACCACCGGGTTAACCCGGCTCATGGTTTTGTAGTGCAGCGGGTGTATAATGACGATCGCAGCCTTGATGAGACGATGGCCGTGTCTGACCGCAGTATTGTATTGGTTCCGGAGGGCTATCATCCTGTATCGGCTCCGCCGGGTTATGATTCTTATTATCTCAATGTGATGGCAGGTCCGGTCCGCACATGGGTTTTTCATAATGATCCGGAACATGAATGGCTGTTCGAGATGCAGCAACACCAGAAGGATAAGAAGAAATAGTGTAGCAGCACGCACGAAAAGGGGGCTTCCGCAAGGCGGAGGCTCCTTCTTTGTGTCGATGTATTGACCAAATGATCGCCACAGTAAGAGAGTCTCTTGCACCGCTGAATAGACACTGTCAGAAGAGTTCCTTATAATCTAGGTATAGGATTGTACGAACGTAAAGGCGGGCTCACTAACGATGAAACCTACGATATATGATGTGGCACGGGAAGCGGGAGTCTCCATCGCTACGGTGTCCAAGGTGTTGAACAAGAACGGGAGAATTAGCGATAAGACACGGGAGAAGGTTCATCGGATCATGGAGGAGCTGAATTACCAGCCGAGTCTGGTGGCCTCTGCGCTGACGAGTCGCCGAACGGGAACGATCGGGCTGATGATTCCCGATATTTCCAACCCTTTTTTTGCTGAGGCGGCCCGAGGTATTGAGGATTACGCCCAGGAGCAGGGAAGCGACTTGATTGTATGCAGTACAGACCGGGATGATGAGAAGGCGGCCCGGTATATCTCACTGCTCCTGCGCAAACGGGTGGACGGTATAATCATTGCTTCTCATACAGGGAATCCGGATATGGTCCGCCGCCTGCTGGCTGATCACGTACCGCTTGTGTTATTTTCGGCTGATATCCGGATGATGGAGAGCAACAGCGTCACGGTGGATGACTATAAGGGAGGCTATCAGGCGACAGAATATCTGTTGTCGTTGGGCCATCGCAGGCTCGGCATTATCTCTGACAATTTACCGGGGAGTAAGCTGCGCGTGGAAGGCTTTATGGATGCGCTCAAGGCAGCGGGTGTTGGCTTTGACAATCCGGCTAATCTCACGCATACTTCAGCCACGCTGGAGAACGGCCGCAAAGCGGCTGCCGCGATGCTGGCTCAGGCGCAGGAAGACCGGCCGACCGCCATATTCGCCTGCAACGATCTGCTCGCGATTGGGATATTGAAGGAGGCGCGCAGCGCAGGCTTGTCAATACCCCGTGATCTGTCCGTGGTGGGTTTTGACAATACAATGCTGGCTGAAATTTGCCATCCCACCTTGACCAGCATTGCTCAGCCTCTGCGTGAGATGACGGAACAGGCGATGATTCTGCTGAACGAATCTATCGACAATCCCGATAGTCCTAAGCGCAAGATCATGCTGATGCCGGAACTGATCGTCCGCCATTCCACCGGACCGGCACCGAATTAGGAAGACACAAACTCTACAAACGGAGTAAGAACGCCGACTCCTATCTGAAGACCTGTACCTCGCTTAGCGGCGAGGTACAGGTCTTTTCTTTGTTTTTTTCTGGTACATAAGTTCAGGATTGCCAAACTCCAATTTCTAAACTATACTAATGGAAATTAGGTTAAGCGCTTAACCCATCCCCCGATGATTGTTGTATCTCATTAATCCATTTTACTGAAGTTTTCTCAAGGAGGCCTCATAATGAACGGTTTACAGTTCGATCCTGCACGACCGCTGGATTTAATCGCTGTCGGTCGGCTCTGTATTGACTTGAACGCTAATGAAACCGGAAGACCAATGGAAGAGACACTGACCTTTACCAAATATGTCGGCGGCTCTCCCGCCAATATCGTAATTGGAGCAGCACGGCTAGGGATGCGCACTGGCTTTATCGGTAAGATATCCGATGATCAGATGGGCCGTTTTATCCGAACTTATCTGCAAAGGAATGGCATTGACGATAGCCAGGTGAGTGTTGACCAGACTGGTGCAGTGACTGGGCTTGCTTTTACTGAAATAAAGAGTCCTCAGGAGTGCAGCATTCTGATGTACCGGGATCATGTGGCTGATTTGCTGCTGAGTACGGAGGAGATCTCGGAAGAGTATATTCGGAAGTCCAAGGCACTGCTGATCTCAGGTACTGCACTGGCACAAAGTCCGTCCCGTGAGGCTGTGTTTGTCGCTTTGGAGTTCGCCCGCAAGCACAATGTTACTGTATTTTTTGATCTGGATTATCGCCCCTATACTTGGAAGTCAGCCGCAGAAACAGCGGTCTATTATAATCTGGCAGCTGAGAAATGCGATTGTATCATTGGTACCCGTGAGGAATTTAATATGATGGAGAGCCTGTACAATGTGACAGGTGCAGATGACGAAGCAACAGTTAACCGCTGGTTCTCGCACCAAGCAAAGCTGGTCGTTATCAAGCATGGCGGGAGTGGTTCAATCTCCTACACGGCGGATGGGCAGAAGCATCGGAGTGGTATTTTTCCCGCTAAAGTATTGAAGACATTTGGAGCCGGAGATTCTTACGCCTCAGCCTTCATTCACAGTCTAATGCGGGGAGAAAGCGTCGGTGAGGCCATGCGCCGCGGCAGCGCGTCGGCATCCATTGTCATCTCCCGCCACAGCTGTTCGGATGCCATGCCAACCTTGGATGAATTGGAAGCGTTTTTATTGTCTAACGAGGAAATCACTTCAGGTGCAGAGTAAGTAGGCGGAGGTTGGAGAGATCACAACTCAAACAACTCCAGATCGAATAGCTATGCAAGATTAGATTAGATTACATTCGCGGGATCGCATTAATAGAGATGAAGGAGTGAGTAGAATGGCACAGCAAACCGTGCAAGTGCTGAACAACTATATTGACGGGCAGTGGGTTGAGGCGGCTGCGGAGAAGACAGAAACGGTATACAATCCAGCGTCTGGTGAGGAGATGGCAAGGGTTCCGCTGTCCAGCAGAGTCGATGTTGATCGGGCAGTGGCGGCGGCAAAGGCGGCTTTTGCAGGCTGGTCCAAGACACCGGTGCCGCGCAGAGCGCGGATCTTGTTCAAATATCAGCAGCTGCTGGTGGACCATTGGGATGAACTGGCGAAGACGATCACGCTGGAAAATGGAAAAAGCTTCAAAGAGGCCTACGGAGAGGTGCAGCGCGGCATTGAGTGTGTGGAATTTGCGGCAGGTGCGCCGACGCTGATGATGGGCCGGCAGCTGCCCGACATCGCGACAGGCATCGAGTCTGGGATGTATCGCTATCCCATCGGTGTAGTCGGCGGGATTACACCGTTTAATTTTCCGATGATGGTGCCTTGCTGGATGTTCCCGTTGGCCATCGCCTGTGGGAATACCTTTGTGCTGAAGCCCTCCGAACGCACACCGCTGCTGGCAGCGCGTTTGGTCGAATTGCTAGAGGAAGCTGGGCTTCCGAAAGGTGTGCTCAATCTGGTTAACGGTGCACATGAGGTGGTAAACGGCCTGCTGGAGCATCCTGATGTGAAGGCGATTTCCTTCGTTGGCTCACAGCCGGTGGCCGAATATGTCTACAAGAAGGGAACGGCGTGTTTGAAGCGGGTTCAGGCGTTGGCAGGGGCGAAAAATCATTCTATTGTGTTGGCAGACGCGAACCTTGAGGCTTCAGCAACACAGATTGTCAACGCAGCCTTCGGCTCGGCGGGAGAGCGCTGTATGGCTTGCTCCGTGGTAACGGTGCAGGAAGAGGTTGCTGATGAGCTGATCTCCATCCTCCTGCGTGAATGTGAGCAGATGACCATCGGCAATGGTTTGGACGACGACACGTTTCTTGGGCCGGTTATCCGCCAAAGTCATAAAGACAAAACGGTCGCTTATATTGAACAAGGCATGGCCGAGGGCGCTAAGTTGCTAAGAGACGGCCGGGCGGATGCTGCGGTGCAGGGACAGGGTTATTTTATCGGCCCAACGTTGTTTGATGGAGTGACCCGGGAAATGAAAATCTGGCAGGAGGAAATTTTCGCGCCTGTCCTGGCAGTGATCCGTGTCAAGGATGTAGAAGAGGCGATTGAAATTGCCAATACCTCTCGTTTTGCCAACGGGGCTTGTATTTTTACGAATGACGGCGGGAAAGTGCGCTATTTCCGGGAAAATACCGAGTCAGGCATGTTGGGTGTCAATGTTGGAGTGCCAGCCCCGATGGCCTTTTTCCCTTTCTCCGGCTGGAAGGATTCCTTCTATGGCGATCTGCATGCGAATGGAAGCGACGGGGTTGAATTTTATACACGCAAAAAAGTCGTCACTGCCCGCTGGCAGTAACAAAAACGGCGAAAGGGAGGTTTCACGTGGATACGATTAGATTAACGACGGCGCAGGCGCTGGTGAAATTTCTGAACCAGCAATATGTGGACTTTGGCAATGGACCGGAGCGTTTTGTACACGGTATATTCACCGTTTTCGGCCATGGCAATGTACTTGGACTGGGGCAGGCACTTCAGGAAGCGCCGGGTGAGATGACGGTCTATCAGGGGAGGAATGAGCAAGGAATGGTGCATGCGGCGACTGCCTTTGCCAAGCAGAGCCGCAGACGGCGAATCATGGCCTGCACCGCTTCGGTAGGACCGGGTTCAGCTAATATGCTGACAGCCGCTGCCACTGCGACGGCGAATCAGATTCCCGTGCTGCTGCTCCCCGGCGATACCTTTGCCACCCGTCAACCGGATCCGGTACTTCAGCAAATGGAGCATACCTACAATCTGTCGATAACGGTCAACGATGCCTTCAAAGCGGTGAGCAAATATTGGGACCGGATTTATCGGCCAGAGCAGCTGATGACGGCATTGCTGAACGCGATGCGTGTGCTGACTGATCAGGCAGATACCGGAGCAGTTACGATTGCGCTGCCGCAGGATGTGCAAGGGGAGGCCTGGGACTATCCACTTGAGTTCTTCCGCAAGCGCATCCACCGGATCGTTTCCCGTACTCCGCATCCGGATGAGCTTGCTGCGGCAGCTGATCTTATTGCCAGCAAACAGCGACCTCTGCTGGTCTGTGGGGGTGGAGTCCGGTATGCGGATGCAGGAATGGAATTACGTGCGTTTGCGGAGAAATTCGCCATCCCATTCGGTGAGACGCAAGCTGGAAAAAGCGCCGTGGCAAGCGACTGTGCCTACAATCTCGGTGGCATAGGAGTTACCGGGAATGGCTGTGCCAATGCGCTGGCCACAGAAGCGGATCTGGTGATCGGTGTGGGTACCCGGTTTACGGACTTCACGACAGGTTCGAAGAGTTTGTTCGCCCATCCCGAGGTGGAGTTCCTGACAATTAACGCTTCCCTTTACCATGCCTCCAAGCTGGATGCGCTGGCTGTGGTCTGTGATGCTGCCGAAGGTCTTAGGGCGCTGTCTGCTACGTTGGAGAAGCGCGGTTACCGCACCGCTTATACAGATGAAATTGTAGTGGCAAAAAAGGCATGGGAAGTGGAAAGAAAGCGTCTATCTGACGTGGAGTATACGGTGAATCAGGAGGCAGATCGTCCAGATCGTTCTTCAGTTTCCTTCGTGCCGGAAGTTGCCGGACATCTTGATGAGAAGCTATCTGAATATGCGGCGAAGTTGAACACTTCGCTGGCGCAAACACAGGTACTAGGGATCCTCAATGAATATCTTCCGAAAGACGCCATTGTGATAGGAGCCGCAGGCAGCTTACCGGGCGACATGCAGCGGATGTGGAATTCCACTGTACCGGATACTTACCATATGGAATATGGTTTTTCGTGTATGGGGTATGAAATCTCCGGTGCACTCGGTGTGAAATTGGCGGAGCCGGACCGGGAGGTATATGCATTGGTGGGCGATGGCAGCTATCAAATGCTGCATTCGGAACTAGTGACGAGCCTTCAGGAGAACAAGAAGATCAACGTCATTCTGCTGGATAACATGGGTTTCGGCTGTATCAACAACCTGCAGATGGAGCAAGGACTGGATAGCATGGCGACTGAATTCCGCTACCGGGGCCCGGAAGGTCAGCTGAGCGGCGAACTGATAGGCATAGATTATGCAGCAAGTGCCGCGGGATATGGAGTGAAGACCTTCCGTGCGTCAACGGCTGAGCAGCTGCGTGACGCTTTGAGGGAGGCTCAGCTGCAGGATCGTTCCACCCTAATTGACATTAAGGTGCTGCCCAAGACAATGACACATGGTTACGGAGCCTGGTGGAATGTTGGTGTTCCAGAAGTGTCCGGCAGTGAAGCCGTTCGGGCTGCCTACGAGCAGAAGCTTGAACAGCTTGGAAAGGCCCGCAGTTATTAGTATTAGTAATACTGTGAAACGGAAGGGGTAGAATCGAGGATGTTCAAAGAACATGCGGTCAAGCTGGCGATTGCTCCTATCGCTTGGACTAATGATGATATGCCTGAACTGGGAAAAGACAATACCTTTGAACAGTGCATTAGCGAAATGGCGCTTGCCGGGTTTCAGGGAAGCGAGGTGGGCAACAAGTATCCACGCTCTCCGGAACGGCTGCGCCGGGCACTTGAGCTTCGTGGACTTGAGATTGCCAGCGCTTGGTTCAGCGCGTATCTGACTATGCGGCCATATGAGGAGACAGTGGAGGCTTTTTGCGCGCATCGTGATTTTTTATATGAGATGGGTGCGAAGGTGATTGTCGTCTCAGAGCAAGGACGGAGTATTCAGGGACAAATGGATACGCCGCTGTTTACTAATAAACCTGTATTCACAGAAGCGGAGTGGGCCGCACTTGCCGATGGACTGGGTGGGCTTGGCCGGCTGGCTGCTGAAAAAGGTATGGAGCTTGTATACCATCATCATATGGGGACAGGGGTGCAGACTGGGGCCGAAATTGCTAAGCTAATGGAGCTCACGGAACCGGAAGAGGTGTCTCTGCTGTTCGATACCGGTCATCTAGCTTTTGCCGGTGAGAATCCCTTAGAGGTGTTGCGCATCCACTTACCTCGGATTAAACATGTCCATTTAAAGGATATACGTCCGGAGGTTGTTCAGCGTGTGCTGCGTGATCAGCTCAGTTTTCTCCAGGCTGTAAAAGCGGGCGCATTCACCGTACCTGGCGATGGATGTATATCCTTTGCGGAGATTTTCAGCGAATTGGCAAGTTACTCTTATACGGGATGGTTTGTAGTGGAAGCGGAGCAGGATCCGGCACTTGCCGATCCGCTGGAATATGCGATCAAGGCGCGCCGTTATATCAGAGATCTGAGTGGTTTATAGGCCGAGGAGGGCTACCACTTGGTGCTTGGCGGCTGCTCGGACAGATTTATATGCGGGGGTTCACGGCTATGGCTGTGCGCACCTCGCCTTTTTAATGAGCAGGTGTAAAATACGAATGGCTTCGTTGGTCGGGCTCATGTTGTATGTGTTATAATGGCAGCAAATTAGGCGGAAGAGTTTCCATTTCCATGATGGTGCAGCCAAATATCTATGAACTACTCGTGCATTAACGGCTGAACCGTGGCCGGGTATCCTAACGGTTGTACAGAGGGGGTTATCTATTGTTCCGTTCCTGGTATCGCCGATTGCTGCTGTCCTATTTTCCTATTTTTTTGCTTACTGTGACGATACTGATTTTTGCCTCTTTTGTATTTATTAATGATATTTCACGAATGGAAACCAAAAAAGCGGACCGTATCACCGCCAGCTATCTTATGGATAATGTGGACCGAACGATCAAGGAAGCTGAATTGTCAGTGCTGGAGGCTGCTGAACGCAGCGATGCTTATAAACGTTATTTTAACAATCAAGGCCAGATTGATATGGCGACCGTCTACGCTGTTGCCCAGAATCTACGCAACCTGACGCGTGAATCGCCCTATATTCAGTCCATCTATCTTTATGACAAGAGAAATGAAAGCGTTTTAACAGAAACTGGATTAAAGGACCTTTCAGGATTTGTAGACGAGGATTGGATTGGCCGCATCACCTCCGGCTCTTTATCGGAAGGCTGGCAGCCTGTTAGGGAATACAAAGATGAATTTCAGCGTACGTCTATACGTGTGCTTACCATAAATAAAGGTATGCCGCTGCCCTTCGGCTCGGAGGGAGTGCTCGTAATTAATCTCAAAATGAGCGGAATGGAACAGATCGTCGACGGTATGGTCAATGAACAGTTGTCCTTTCTGACCATCTTTGGCGCAGATGGACAGGTGGTCTATCAGGCGCATTCGGACAGTGAAGGTGCCAAGAATGGGAAGCAGTTGAACACTTTATATATGGAAAGGCTTGGCTGGACGTTTACCAGCGGGATCAAAACGGGCAGTCTATTCAGCTGGGTGTCAGTGATTTCTTACCTTTGGGTAGCTATTGCCTTAGGTACGGTTGTGTGCGCGATTTTTTACCTGATCTATGTTACGCGGCGGAACTATAAGCCAATTCAGGTGATTATGAACCGGATTGAAGGTCATCAAATTCGCAAGCTGGACCAATCCAGCGACAGACCGGACGAAATGATGCTCATTGACGGGGTGCTGGAAGATCTAATCAACCATATGACGGATTATGATAAGAAAAGCAGAGAGAATTTGCTGTTACAGCGCAGCAAGCTTTTCAACGATCTCTTGCAAAGCGAGCGGTTGGACAATGTCGTTCAGCGGATGGAAGAGCTGTCGCCGCTCTCCGGAGCTCATTCCACAACCCGCTTTATGGTTGTGCTAAGCGAAATCAACCGCTACGACAAGGTTTTTCAAGATCGGTATACAAGGGGCGATCAGAACACGCTTAAATTTGCCCTGATGAATGTCTTTCAAGAATTGGCGCGGAGTGCGGAATTGCAAGCTTGGGCGGAGTGGATAGGGACTGACCGGGCGGCAATTCTCTTCCTGACCACAGGAAGTGATGAAGAGATGGCAGAGAAAATCCGTGTATTCGCTGAGGACTGCCGCACCTGGGTGGAGCAGAATTTGCGCCTCTCCTTAAGCTTCGCTATCGGGCCAGTGGCGGCTGGGCCAGGGGAGATCCGGGATTCCTATGCGGCAGCGGAGAATGTGATGCAGCACAAGCTTTTAATGCATGAAGACATCGCTTTAACGGAATTTGGAGAAACGCGCCAGCCGCTTCTTGAGACATTCAAGTATCTACAAATGATTGCCGAGTTTGTTAAGCAGTTCCGGATGTCGAGCGGCCAATGGCGTGAACTGCTGGAAGGTGTTTTTGATGGTTTTAAACAGGATTATTTACAAGATGATGATATTCGCTCTCTAATTCAGGCCATGTTACAGATGCTGAGCCGGGAAGTGGCTGTCATGTCTGAGCAGCTGCAGGATGAGCTGTCAGCAGAAAATGCGGAGAAGCAGCTGAAGCGGCTGGAAGAGGCAGAATCCATAGATGAAATGAAGGGGATTTTGTTTGAGTATTTGACTGATTTATTCCGCACTTATGTTTCTGTCAGTGAAACTAAAAGCTACCGGGCGATGGTAACCGAGATAAAGAATTATATTGAAGAGAATTTTACAAATCCCGATCTTTCCCTAAAGCATTTGAGCGACCGGTTTCAGGTATCCGGCAAATATGCCAGCTATCTATTTAAAACAGAATTTAAAATGAAATTTGTTGATTTTCTTACAGAGCTACGCATGAAGGAAGCCGAAAAGCTTTTAGTGGAAACGGAATGTTCGCTGCAGGATATCGCACTTCAGGTGGGGTATGCGAATGCAATTACATTCGGCAGGGTATTCAAACGAGTATTAGGAATCACACCGGGTGACTACCGTTCTTTAAAGCGCGGGCGCGGGACCTCCAGACTATAGCTGCCGACTTTATTAATCCAATAGCACGTGAACAATAGTTTTTATAACCGCATCTGTGCACGCCAACCTCTATGATGAGGGCGCGAACACCGATGCGGTCTTTATTTTCACACTTTTGAAAGCGGTTTATTCTACGAAAATGGTTGTATGGATAAACCGGAAGTCCGATTTTGCTGGGATATGAGCATCCGAAAGAGGTTTATTGTCAGACTGCCGGAATTCATGAAATACTGTGGGCATCCAGAACAACAAGCGACCCAGTAGCACGGCAGTAAAAAGCATCACGTGATATGGATTCCGCTGGGGATGGATAGAGTTAAGGCTAGGGGATCATAAATACACCATTAAAGCCTGCAAGGGCGAAGGGGATGGAAAAATGACAGTGAACGTACATCAAGGAGTTCTGAAGAAAGCAATCGGGATCGGATTAACCGCAATAATGGGCGTTTCTCTGCTAGCAGGCTGTTCCAATGATTCTAAAAACAACACAGCATCCGAGGGTGCCCCAGCCGGCGAAAGTGCCAAGCGCGTTACATTAAAGGTGGAAGTGTTTGACCGCGGCAACAGCCCAGCCCCTCATACCATTACCAATAACTACTTAACTAAACTAGTGCAGGAAAAGTTCGGAGATCCGAATAACATTGATGTAGAATTTGTACCTATCCAGCGTTCTGAGGAAGTTACCAAGCTGAATGTTTTGATGGCGAGCAATACGGATGTGCCCGATATCGTATTTACGTATGATTCCAGTGTGTTTTATCGGTATGCCCAGCAAGGTGGCTTGACTGATGTCGGAGAAATTCTCGACGAATATGGCCCGAATCTGAAAAAGTTTATTGGCGAGGATACGCTGGCGTTCGGCCAGCTTGAAGGCCAGCAGTATGCGATCCCTGGTAAACGGGCGATCACAGGCCGTTATAGCTCCTACATCCGTCAGGATTGGTTAGATAAATTAGGATTGCCTGTGCCAACGACGACCGATGAGCTGTACACTACTTTGAAAGCGTTTAAAGAAAAGGATCCGGGCAATCTCGGCAGCAAAAACATCCCGATGGGCATGGCACTGGCACCAGCCCAATTCGAGACGTTGATTTTCTCTTTCATGAAGCCGATCAGCGGCGATCTGACCTACAGCCAACGTTATGAGCTGCCGCTGCATGAGGGCTTTAAGGATGCCCTGCAATTTCTTAATAAGCTCTACAATGAAGGGATGATCAGTAAGGACTTCAGTCTGGACGAGGATAAAACACAGTTGGCCAAGGATATCCAGAACGGCAATGTAGGCTACTGGTCGGAGGATGTGGATGTCTTGTTCTATGCCGATGGTACCCTGGATAATCTCTACAAAAATGTAGAGGGAAGCAAGGTGCTGCCGGTAGACGTCTTAACCAACGCCAACGTTGATAACAAGCACATTAAATCCCGGTATGCCTCCAACGGCATGTACATCATGATTCCGAAGAGTAGTAAACGCGCCGTGGAAGCCGTTAAGTATCTTGATTGGATGGCTTCGGATAATAATCTGATTGCTATCCAAAATGGCGTTGAAGGTGAAAACTACGACCTGGTAGACGGTATTCCAGTGGCCAAAACAGATGTTTCCCAGGAGTTCGCCGATCGTCTATTTAATGCTGGCGACATGGCCATTATCTCCAACGGCAAAAACATCGGTGATCAGGCCACTAATGAAAAAGCATGGGCGCTGGGCTTTCCGGAACGTAACCGGGAGATGCTGACTCAATCTATCGCTATCGCCAACGCTGACACGGTGGGGCCGCTCGTCTTCGGCAAGCCGATAGAAGCGGAATCGCAATATGGCACAACGCTCAAAGATAAGCTCAACGTAATTATTGTAAAGACGGCAATGGCCAAACCAGAGCAGTTTGAAGCGGTTTACGAGCAGGAAATGAAAGATTACATGACTTTGGGCGGAACCAAGCTGAAAGAGGAACTGGAGAAGTCGTTTAAGGAACTTTCGGCTCAATAAACAAATATATAGTGAAAACCGGGGGGAGATGGTGCTGCGCTCCACCCGGTTTTTCTCCTTAGGAGGAAAACGACTTGAGCAAAGCGACATACTTTAGACGGTATTGGCAATTGTACGCGCTGCTTTCGCTGCCTATTATTTATTTCCTGATCTTCCGCTATGGTCCGATGTATGGTGTGCAGATTGCTTTTAAGGATTTCAATTTGTTTCAGGGGATTGGAGGCAGCGAGTGGATTGGCTTTGATGCGTTCCGCGAGGTTTTTGGAATGAGAGAGTTCTACACCACCTTGCGCAATACCTTTATGCTGAATTTTCTGGATTTACTTGTCTCTTTTCCGGCTCCGATTATCCTGGCGATTATGCTGTTCGAAATTCGTTCGGTGTGGTTCAAGAAAATATCGCAGACGATTTTGTATATCCCCCACTTTATTTCCTGGGTGATCATCGGGGGGATCGTATATCAATTGTTCGGCAACCAGTCCGGTATGGTGAACGGTGTGCTGGAGAGCTTAGGCCTTACTCCCATCCCGTTTCTGACTGAAAAAAATCCGTGGCTGATCACTTATTTATTCACAGGCGTCTGGCAAAGTGCCGGTTGGGGGACTATCCTTTATCTGGCGGCGTTAACCGGTGTCAACCGAGAGCTGTTTGAAGCTGCTGAAGTGGATGGAGCGACAAGGCTGAAGAAAATCCGCTACATTACGCTTCCCAGCATAAAACCAACCATCGTGACGCTGCTTATCCTCAATCTGGGAAAGATGGTCAGCATCGGCTTTGACCGCCCTTACATTATCGGTAACACTGCTGTGCGTGAGTATTCTAATGTGCTCAGTACCTTTGTGTACCGGGTGGGTCTAGAATCCGGACAATATACGTTGGCTACTGTAGTCGGATTGTTCCAGGCCGTGGTGGGACTGGTGTTTATTTTTGGCTCCAACTATATTTCGAAAAAAGTGACCGGAGACGGTATTTTATGATAAAGAAAGAAGGAGGCGGAGTGCTATGAGTGAACGTACCTCAAACCGGATATTCGATATCGTCAATATAACGTTTGTTGCCTTGTTCGTTTTGTTCTGCTTGGCTCCGTTTTTGCATGTGATTGCCGTGTCGCTTAGTTCCAACCGGGCAATTACTTCTGGAGAAGTAACGATCTTCCCCATTGAATTGAACTGGAATGCATACATTAATGTTTTTTCCAATAATGCGATGATCCGCTCTCTTGTCTTTACGGTTATTCTGACGTTTGCCACAACGGTGCTGTGTATGCTTTTCACTGTCGCAGCAGCTTATCCGCTGACCAAAAGAAAATTGAAGGGCCGTAAATTTTTTATGTATCTGATCGTTATCACTATGTTTTTCAGCGGCGGTATTATTCCTGAATATTTGTTGATCCGTGATTTGCATTTGATTAATTCGGTCTGGTCGCTTATCCTGCCAGGTCTGGTCAGCCCCTTTAACCTGATTATCCTGATCTCCTTTTTCAATAACATCCCTGCCAGCCTGGAGGAATCGGCCGAAATCGATGGCAGTTCCCATCTTCGTACCCTGATGAGTATTATATTGCCGCTATCCATGCCGGTTATGGCCACATTGGCGCTTTTCTACGCAGTGGGAAGGTGGAACGGCTTTCAGGATTCTTTGATGTATATCAATAATCCGGATTTGTATCCGCTTCAGCTCAAGCTGTTCCAGATGGTGCAGAACAACATGGTATCCGAACTGACACAAATGGAAGGTGCCAACCGGACCCCACTGACACCAGAGAGCCTAAAAGCGGCCACCGTTATCTTTGCAACAGTACCGATCCTTGTCGTATATCCATGGCTGCAGAAATATTTTGTCAGCGGTGTAATGCTTGGTGCCGTAAAAGGTTGAACCGTAAGCTGTAACAAGGGAGGAGAAAATAATTATGGAGGACAAAGGCATATTTTCGTTCTCAACTTGCTGGAACATTAAGCGTCATTCCATCGGCAGTGAAATGCTGCGGGAAATCCGCGATCTGGGCTTTCAGCGAGTGGAGCTGAACTATAATGTGACTAAGGAAATGCTGGAAACGATCGAGCCGATGCTTGAGCGGGGGGAGATGGGGATCTCCAGTGTCCACAACACCTTCCCGCATGTGCAGGACTCCGATTATGGCACAGATTCCGTGCTGCTAGGTTTTGAGGATGAGGAGAAGCGGCAGCGGGCGATTGAGCTGCTGATTGGCTCGGCTAAGTACGCTCAGCGTTACGGAGGAGAAGCTGTTGTTGTGCATCCCGGTGAGGTACCCTTTCCAAATGATATCAGCAAAGAGCTGGAGCAGATTTATAACGGAGAGGGTAGAGATTCTAACGCTTATCGCAGCAAATGGGCGGAACTGATGGAGCGGCGGGAAGCCTATAGCGCCGGCTATGTGCAGAAAATTATTGAAAGCCTAGATGAAGTATGTAACCGGGCAGTTTCTGAGGGGCTAAACGTACGCTTTGGTATCGAAACACGTTCCAAACCGCAGCAGATTCCGACGCTTGCGGAAGCCAAAACGATTATTAAGGCGCTAAAAGGAGCACCTGTGGGCATATGGTATGACACCGGGCATGCCATTATGATGGACCGTTTGGGTTTGTACGACAGTGTGGCGGAAATGGAAGGTCTGATGGATGATATTGTAGGTGTTCACATTCATGAGACCATCGGTCTGTCTGATCACTGGTGCCCTTATGTAAACAGCGGGAATATGGAATTCTATGATGCTTATCTGCCGATGATTGAACGGGCGCGGGTCAAGGTGTATGAGCTGAAGGCAGCTTGCCAGCCGGAAGAAATTGCTGAAAGTCATCGGCTGCTTATGGCCAAGTTGGCGCGTAGAGGGCAGGTCTGATGTTGAACGATGAAGACCGTAGGTTAGCTATGAAGTATGCTCCGCGCTTATTATTCGATCAGAACGAGCCATTTTTTCCGGTACGTCTCGGTATAACGGTGTTGCGGCAGGAGGAGGAGTCTCCTTCCTTCCGGCGCCGTCTAGCTGTGAACCATCCGGATGTGTTGGCCGTTGTAGAATACGCGATTTATTACGATTATGATATTCAGCATTTATATGATCTGGAGCATGTGTGGGTTTATATCGGTAGAGACGGGGAAGTGGTGGATGCCGAAGCGAGCTTTCACGGGAAATTCCTTAAAGCGCTGCTGCGCGGGGGCAGCAATCTAAGCGGGACACGGGTAGATCTATATGTCCAACCCGGCAAGCATGCTCTTGCCCCGTTCCCTGAAGTCTTTGAGCTGTTACCGGGATTCGCATCCAGTACACAGGATAGAGCAGGTGCGGAGGGTCTGATTTATGGCGACTTTTTTCACGGCATTCTGGCGTCCGATGGAGAAACTGACCGTCTTGTCCACCGTTATCTGCAAACCTGCCGGTTCACGCCTTCCCTGTCCTATTCGTGCTGGGAATATGCGGACCGGGAGGAATTGTTCGTTTCTTGGAATCAACTGTTCACGGAAATTCCTGACCGTATCCGACAAGAGCTGGCGCGGCTTCAGCTCCTGTTACCACCCAGACATTGAGCAGATTGTTAACATGGAGGGAAGTATAATGTATAAGCAACTGGTAGCCAGTAATGATAGAGCGGCAGTGGAGGGATTATCCCGGCAGGTGCTTGATCCGACGAGCCGCTATTATGGAGGGACAATAGATCCGGGTACTGGCGTTGCCTGGGTTAATCATACGACCGGCACACCAACCGATATGTGTTATTGGGGAGCGGCTCTGGTTAACCCGGATTCCGCATTCTACCGTGATGAGCTGCTGCTGGCCCGCCTGCTGCTGGCGACGGAGTTCGTGCTGCGTGCACAACATGAGGATGGCTCGATCTCTCCGGGCTGGACGAACTATCATTCTCCCCCGGATACAGCCTTTGTCATCGTCGGCTATGCTCAGCTATACCAACTGTTGGCGTCGCAGGATTGGGCGCCACTGCAACAGGTGCTTGATAATATGCTATTGTTTCTTAAGCGAACTATTCCCGTCATGCTTACAGGGGGCTGTCACACGCCGAACCACCGTTGGGTATTGTGTGCAGCACTGGGATTTCTGCATGAACTGTTCGGACTGGAGGAGGCTGTCCAACGGGCGGAACAGTGGTTGGCGGAAGGGATGGATATTACACCTGATGGAGAATGGACGGAGCGCAGCAACGGTATTTATAGTGCGGTCAGCGACATCATGCTGATTCATGCCGCTCGTCTGCTGGATCGGCCGCAGTTGCTGGAGCCAGTTCGTCTGAATTTACACATGATGGTCTATTTGGTGCATCCTAAGGGCGAAGTTGTGACCGATTATTCTGGGCGCCAGGATCTGGGGAGCTTTCACGACCTGTCTCCATATTATTTACCGTACGCTATTCTGGCCCGTTCCGATAAGGAGCCATTGTTTGCGGGGATGGCCGAATGGGCAGGCAGAGCACTGGAAAATCCGGGGGTCTGCTCTGTCAACGTACTTGTACGTATGCTGCTGGAGCCGGAGCTTCAGCAACCTTTTGAAGATTCGGCAGCTCTGCCTGTAAAATATGAGAAAATACTGAACGGCGATTTTCCGCGACACGGCTATCTGCAGGATATGGAGAAGTCCGGCCATCAAGGGCGAATTTACCACAGCCGGCTGCATACTGATTTCGGAGCACCGGTTGCGCGTTACAGGGACGGGAACACTAGCGTGACCTTAATCACGGAGACGCCGTCTTTTTTTGCACTCCGTCACGGTGCTGTCAGGCTGCTTGCAGTGCAGCTGGCTTCTTACTTTAATCCGGGATATGTCCCGATGCAGAAAATGATCAAACTACCTGACGGATACCACCTGTCAGGAGAACAAAAGAAGGGTTATTACGGTCCTGTAGAAGGTGAACTGCTTCCGCAAACATCTGGGGAGCCGGTAAGCCCTTGGTATCTGCTACCGCATCAGAGCCGCGCACTTACGCATGAACAGACATTCCGTGTGGAGACGGAGGTTCAACGCACGGACAGAGGGTGGACCCTCCGGTTGCATGCTGAGGAACCTACAGAGGTTATGACTCAGCTGTCTTTTATTTTTGGACGGGAAGGATGTTTCACATCGGGTGAATTGCAGGCTGTCGGAGAGGACCATTATCTCTGGAACGGCGGTAACCTCCGCTATAGTTGTGAAGAGGACTGGATTGAACTGTCAGGGGGCGAGCTTGGACATCTGGCGGCTACGGTGCGTGAGGCGAAGCTGCAGGATAACTGCAAGGCGGTGTTGGTCAATTTTATGACTCCGTTCGATAAGACGATTACGATCACTCTATCTCCTTCCATGATAAGAGAGTAACCTTTGCAACAATTTACAATTTAGCAGACGTTGACGTTACACCTCAGTCTTAGAATAATAAGCCTTATTAAAAAACCTTCCATTAGAAGCAAACCTGGAGTTATCAGGTCTAATGGGAGGTTTTGTTATGCATCTGCTAAGCATAGACTCACCAGATTTTAACCGTGCATAATGGTATAAGTAAGAAATCCGGGGACACCAGCCGTCAGTGATTCAAACATTCTCCGAAGCCGTGACTGTCAGCTTTTATAAAATTTCCTTTAGTTTGGTTTACATAGGCACTTTTTTCGGTGGTCAAGTGTTATAGAGATATAAGGGTTAAGGAGGTGCTTACATCGCCACAGGATTCGCTAGACTCGACAGAGTTGGAAGAGCTAATCGTTAGGATTCAAAAGGGAGATTCCGAGCAGTATGCTTTAATTGTCAGGTCATTCCAAAAGCCGATCTATCGATATTGCTATCGTTTGTTAGAAAACAAGCAGGATGCGGAGGACGCGGTTCAGGATATTTTGGTAAAGGGTTATCAATCTATCCGGCAATACAAATCGCAAATGCATTTCTCGGCATGGCTCTATCGTATCGCATATCATCATTGCTTAAATCTGCTGCGCAGGCGTCGTCTGCATAAGCAAGTCATGCGTATTTTTCGTCCGGAAGTACTGTCTGCAAGTCCTGAACAGGAGCTGGATGCTCGGTTGTATAGTCCTTCATTGTCTGCGGCTTTAGCGGGATTGTCGCTTGAGGAGAGAAACATGCTTATTCTGCGGGTGTTTGAAGAACAAACTTATGCAGAGATAAGTGAGATTCTAGGGGTCAGTCCCAATGCGCTAACTAAAAGAATGAATCGGATCAAGCTAAAGGTTCAGGAAGCTATGAAGTCAGAGGAGGAGATCATATGGAAAGAAACAAAATCAGCAATGAATACCAAGATATAATTTATGCCTCGGCGGGCAATGAACTTTTGGATGAGGTAGATGTAGAAGATAAGGTCATGGGGCGTATTACTGGCATAACAGGTCGAAAGCGATCGTTCTCGCTGAGGGTGATGAATAAAACAACGGCAGTGGCCAGTATGTTAACGCTGTTTCTGCTGATTTCTGTGACTGCGTATGCTGCGTCTGAATATATCCAAATCCGCAATAGTGAAGGAGTAGTGAAGGTCCAACATGTTGCGCCGACTGAATCTGCAGAACGGGCTTCTTATGATAAATATGCGCAGCAAGCAGAAGAGTTCGCTAAACCGGGTGAATTGATCGCTTATCTTGTGAAAAATAAAGCAGGTGCAGCAGGCTTGGCGACAGAATTGCAGTTTAAGTATAAAGAGCAGCGGATAGAAGCGTATTCTGATTTTTTAAAAGAAATCAAAAGAACAGGGGCGCCAATGCTTCCCGAAACGGCAGCGGGGTACGCTTTTAAATATGGTGTAATCCATCCTAATTCTCCGACTACGGATACAGCTAAGCCAGGTTCTCTGTATAAGGAAACATTAAATGATCTTACCGCTCAGGCAAATAAGGACAAGGGGACCCGCAATTTGTTTATGAAGGCTATACCGTGGTCCGAGCCAGGGGCGCTAAGTGTAACATATTCGAAGAACAATGCTTTTATAGGGATCTCAGCAACGCTCATGCATGGCGGCAAGGTTTTCGTGGAACAAACGCCTGAGAATCAAGCTAATAAGCTCACAGTTGCAGGGACAGAAGTTATCTATAACAAGGTAGTAAGGGAAGAGGTCAGCTATGATTATCTAAATTGGTATAACGAGAAGCAGGATGCGTATTATACACTCACCAGCTATGGAGATAAGATTTTGACCCAGGAGCAATTTTTACAGCTGGCTGAGGAGCTATTGAAGTAGAGTTTTGAAGTTTGAAGTTTGAAGTTTGAAGTTTGAAGTTTGAAGTTAGTAGTTAGTAGTTAGTAGTTAGTAGTTAGTAGTTAGTAGTGCGTAGTGCGTAGTGTGTAGTATGTAGTTTGAAGGTGCATGCGCTAAGTTAGTTGTATTATGTGCAATTAAAGTTCACCAATACCTGTATATAAGTACTTTAGTTGTATTTGATGCAGCTATTACTGGTTAGATTAGTGGAAATAGACGTTTTTACGGATTTTAGTTGTAGAGAATGCAATTAGAGAAGAGGCTATGAGCGGATCAGAAATAAATAAGTGTATAAAATACAGTTAAATCGTATGCAGGGAAGGCTGAAATTGGATCCAGATATAAAAAAAGGTATCCCCAAAGCGAGAGCTGTAGGGATACCTTCTTAATATTCTTATATCTTCGAAAATTCGAAGAGCGTTAGCCTTCTAGCAGTAGTGCTTCCGGATCTTCCAGCAATTCCTTCACTTTGACCAGGAAGCTTACCGCTTCAGAGCCGTCAACGATCCGGTGATCATAGGAAAGGGCGATGTACATCATTGGACGGTTTACGGTTCTTTCTTCGTCCAGCGCGATCGGACGCAGTTGGATCTTATGCATCCCTAGAATACCCACCTGTGGTGTATTCAGAATCGGTGTCGATAACAAGGAGCCGAATACGCCACCGTTGGTGATGGTGAATGTTCCGCCTTGCAGCTCGGAGAGGCTGAGCGTATTGGCACGTGCTTTGGAAGCGAGCTCGCCAATCTGGCGCTCGATTTCCGGGAAGCTGAGCCGATCCGCATCACGGACTACGGGAACTACAAGTCCTTCTTTCGCTGCAACAGCAATACCGATGTCGTAGAATTTCTTAACGACCAGATCTTCACCGTCGATTTCGGCGTTCAGCAGTGGATAGGTTTTAAGCGCACCGATCACGGCTTTGGTGAAGAAGGACATGAAGCCTAGTCCAACTTCATGTTTCTCTTTAAATGCATCCTTGCGACGCTTGCGGATGTCGAGGATCGCTGTCATGTCCACCTCGTTGAAGGTGGTAAGCATGGCCGCGGTCTGCTGCGCTTCGACCAAGCGGCTGGCAATCGTGAGCCGTCTGCGTGACATGCGCTTGCGCTCCACGTTTTTGCCCTCGTCCGGCGTGGCTTTGCCCGCTGCCGGCTTCGCTGGCTCCGGCTTGCCTTGCGGCGCCGGAGCTACCGGTGCAGCGGCCTGCGGCGCTGCTGCACCATGACCGGACACATCGGCCTGACCAATCCGGCCGATAGGATCACGGGCGCTAACCTCGCCGAGGTCGATGCCGCGCTCCCGTGCCAGCTTGCGTGCGCCCGGCGATGCCAATGCAGCATGGCTGTCGCCACCTGCTGCAGGCACTTCGGGCGCAGCTACAGGCGCGGCGGCTGCTACTGCGTTGCCGCCTGCCGGAGCCGCTTTAGGCGCTTCGGCTTCGCTTTCAGCACCCCGCGGCGTACTGCCGCTTGCGGCTCCAATGATGCCGATGGCTTCGCCAACGGCTACGTTCTCGCCCGCTTGACGCAGGATGGTGGAGATGACACCCTCCACCTCTGCACTAATTTCCAGATTGACTTTATCCGTTTCCAGCTCAGCAAGCACATCGCCTTGACCTACCGTGTCGCCTTCTTTAACCAGCCATTTGTAGATGGTTCCTTCGGATATGGATTCTCCCAGATCGGGTACTAAGATTTCTGACACAGGCCGTTTCCTCCCCAAACATAATGGTTTACGCTATTGTGATACCGTCCTCTTAAGAGGACGGTACAGCCGCTTGTACGTTCGAATTTGATTTTAGGGCTTCTGTTACAATTCTACGTTGTTCGAAGCTATGCACATCTGCATAACCACTGGCCGGGCTGGAACGTTCCGGACGGCCGATATATCTTACGCCGGCATTTTTCGGTGCGATGGCGCGTAACCGAGGCTCACTATAGCTCCAGCCGCCCATATTTTTCGGCTCTTCTTGCACCCAGACAATTTCCTGAAGGGAGCTGAAGGAGTTTAAATGTTCGCTTAGCTCCTGTTCCGGGAACGGATAAAGCTGCTCTAGGCGAAGAACATGCAGCCATGACCAATCCTTATCCGGTGCTGCTTCCAGTTCTGTTTGGATGTCGATAGCGACTTTACCGCTGCAGACTACGAGCCGTTTAACTTCACTTGGTTTCTGGCCAAGCAAAGATTCAGCTAATACAGGCTTGAATTGTCCTGAAGCCAGCTCGGTTCCGGCAGAAGTGCTGCGCGTATTCCGAATGAGACTTTTCGGCGTCATAATGACTAGCGGTCTAGCATCTTCCTGCCCGCATAACGCTGCTTGGCGCCGCAGCAGATGGAAATATTGCGAAGCGGTAGTCAGGTTAGCGACCGTCCAGTTCTCCTCAGCGGATAGCTGCAAGAACCGTTCCAGCCTACCGCTGGAGTGCTCAGGTCCCTGTCCTTCGTAGCCATGCGGCAGCATGATGACGAGATTGCTGCGCTGTGTCCATTTGGCGCGTCCAGCGGCAATGAACTGGTCAAAAATAACCTGACCCGCATTGGCGAAATCACCATACTGTGCTTCCCAGATTACGAAGGTTTCCGGTGCAAACACATTATAACCATATTCAAAGCCTAATACTGATGCCTCTGACAATGGACTGTTGTATACGCCAAAGGAGGCACGGGAATCGCTTAGCTGATGCAGCGGAGAGAATAAATCTCCTGTTTTACTGTCGTGCAGCACCAGATGGCGATGTGCGAAGGTTCCGCGCTGGGCATCTTGACCGCTCAGTCGGATGGGCGTTCCATTTTTCAGAATGGTAGCGAAGGCTAATGTTTCAGCTAGTGCCCAGTCGACCTTTTCACCCTCATTCAGTGCATCTTTACGACGTTGTAAAATGCGCTCCAGCTTCGGATAAACCTGGAATCCAGCAGGAACCGTCAACAGTTCACGATTGATCTCCTGCAGGCTGGAGATGGATACCGCTGTAGTGTTTGCCGCTGCGCGGTCCGTTTGTAGAGGAATGAAGGCTTTGGGTTCTTTTTTCTTATGATTGCCTTCCTTCATAGTATCGTACGCACGCTGCAATACGCTTTCTGCTTCAGCATTCATCTTTTGTACGTCTTCGGCGGTAAGAACCTTTTCGTTTTTCAGTCTCTCTGCATAAACCTTGTAGACGGTTGGATGATTGCGAACCTTGCCGTAGACAATAGGTTGTGTGGTTTCAGGATCATCCATTTCGTTGTGACCATGACGGCGGTAGCCGATGAGATCAATTACGAAATCTTTTTTGAATTGATGGCGGTATGCGCTAGCTAAACGTACAGCTGCTACGCAGGCCTCTGGGTCATCAGCGTTGACATGGACTATTGGGATTTCATACCCTTTGGCGATGTCACTCGCATAATGCGTAGAACGGGAATCTTCACTTTCAGTCGTAAAACCAATTCGGTTATTAACAATGATATGGATCGTCCCACCATTTTGATAACCTTGAAGTTTGCCGATATTAAGCGTTTCTGCAACAATTCCTTCACCTGGAAAAGCAGCATCGCCATGCATCAGCACCGCCATAGCTTTACTGGTATCAATCTTCGGCAGTCCTGCAGTGCTCCGATCTTCTTGTGCGGCACGAGTGAAACCTTCCACGACAGGATTGACGAATTCCAAGTGACTTGGGTTATTCGCTAGTGTTATTCTTGTGCGTACGGTTTCTCCTTCACGGACAGCACGGTCTGCACCGAGATGGTATTTCACATCACCTGTCCAACCATAGTTAATGCCTGTGGAGCCTTCGGAAGGGAAAAGCTCCTTGTTCGGAGAATGATGAAACTCTGAAAATATGATATCATAAGGTTTGCCCAAAATATGTGCAAGAACGTTGAGGCGGCCGCGATGCGCCATGCCCATCAAAATATGCTCCGCACCGTCATGTGCAGCAGCACGTACGATTTCATCTAACATCGGCACAAGAGCATCATTGCCTTCAAGACTGAAACGCTTCTGACCTACAAAAGTCTTGTGGAGGAAGGTTTCAAATTGCTCTACCTGAATCAGGCGGTTCAGGAGCTCTTTGCGTTCTGTATTATTTAGGGGTGCTGGTGAGCTGGTGGATTCTGCCTGTCTATTTAGCCATTGCAGTTCTTTTTCTTCATGCACATGCCCGAATTCATAGGCGATAGTCTTGGTGTATGCCTGACGCATACGTTGCACGGCATCCCATCCGGTATGCACATCATTCGGCGCATTTTCCCATATAAGCGTGGCAGGCAGTGCGATCAGGTCTTCGCGGGTCAGCCCATAGGTTTCAAGCTCAAGATATTTTGCCATGGGATTCTGATCGCGTACCAGCGGATCAATTTCAGCGGCCATATGGCCATATATACGAATATTGGCGATTAGCTTGGAAGCTCTTACTGCTTTTCTAAGCCATTCGGTGTCTCCCGAGATGCGCGGCTGAGGAGCCGGTTCGCTATCCGGAGTTAGGGGAGGAGGTCCCGAATTTGTAAAAAGCTCGCGATAATTATTTTCTACGGTGGAGGGATCTTTCACAAACTGTTCATATCTTTCTTGAATGTAGCCTAAATTGGGTCCGTAATACTTACTCCAAATGGATTCGTTATAGGGCTCTTTGGCTGCCATGAATACATCCTCCTTAACGGATGAACTCCATACGTGACATTTTGTGTCAACGCTTACTGGAGCTGTGATGATTGCGGTTTCATTTCTCATCTTATTGTGCTACTTTCGGCCACTGTAATCAATTCATTCTTTCGTCCAATACGTTCGCAAAATGGTATGGGTTAGCTTGTTCTAATGAAAAGAAGGGTATTTCTTCTCATTACCCATTCTAAAGGCCTATTAAAATGATTCTATTATCCTTATTTTTAACTATTAGGTCAGTAAATATTTATTTTGCTAGTACAATTTATTTTATGTAACGGACGAGTATCGTGATAATCGGACAAGATCTTTGAAAAAAAATCTTTTATTTTTCGTTTTTAAAATAGAAAGTAACCAGGAATCGACACACTTTTCCGCTTTCTTTTTGTATAATGTTATTGCAGATAGTAATTTTATAGTTTTTTAAGCAGATCCTTTCGTGAAAAGGGTCCAGTAAAAGGTAAACTTGCCGAAAGGCAGGGGCACAAAGTCGCGGGTCTAAGGTAGAGATACTATGACAGCCGGATTGCCTGGGGACGTAAAATCTTAGGGGGAGATTTTTTGGAAAAGTCCAACCAGGGTAGCAACAGAGAACAGCAGTTTATTGATCTGGATCAAGAGTGGGTACATTTATTATTAGCAGCTAAGAAGGCTGGCATTAAGGCAGATGAAATCCGCCAGTTCTTTCATGAGAAAACTGTGCAGATCGTGCAGTAATACATTAGAGGGGTTACATATCGAAAAAGGGCACAGCGGTTCTTCGCTGTGCCCTTTTTCGATATGATTTAGTAGAAGAGAGGATCGTACCAGATTAGTAGGAAGTATTAATCCTTTTGATCGAGCTTCCATTTCTGATAGTCCAGAAATTCTTTGAATTCGCGTTTGCTAATGCCTGAGTCCATAGCTTCCTGCACCAATCGGAACCATTCCGAATCTAAATGTGATTCCTCTGCATCATTGGGTTCTCCATAGAGTAGGGCATGAATGGATACCTGAAGCGCGTCAGCGATTTTTTCGATAAACTGGATGGATGGATTGGATTGGATGTTTCTCTCCACGTTGCTAAGATACGACTTAGCCACATCTGCTCTGTCCGCAAGCTCAGATAGGGAGAAACCCTTGTCTAGGCGGAGCTGCTGGATACGTTGGCCCATATTCTGTGGCACTATGCTGACGCCCCTCCGTAATTTTTGTTATTAGTATAGCAAATATCAATAAATCGGACAAAGTTTATTGTAAAGAGAAGAGCAGCAATCTGCTTATCCGTGGCCGGATTCAGGATCTGCTGCTCATCGAGTATTTTATTAAATTACTTTATTGATCTTAGTAGTCTTTTTTCGCACCTTGTTTAGCTACGAAATCCCAAGTCAGTGTTAAGCTATCGCCTTGGAAAATATTTTGATCTTGGTTATTTTCCACAAATTCGAATTGGACGGAGAAGCTGTCGTTGGTACCGGCTTTAATACCGGATGCTTCGGTAAAGAGTTGATCCCAACCTGTATTTTTTACGAGATCCGGATGCTGACTTTTTAAAGCAGCAAGTGTAGTCTCATAAACTACATTTTCAGGAGAGACGATAGGTACTCCTTTATCATTATTTCTAAGGAATTTAACTTTAATGAACTCGGCTAAATCCAGGTAGTTATCTCCTTTAGCATCCGTGATTTGAGTCGATGTATTCAGAATAATAGATCCGATATCGAGCGAACCATCGTTTTTCAATTTGAAGGATTTAGTTACCGTATCACCTGGTTTCAGGTTAGGAATATTAACGATGACAGAAGGGTCGGAGTTCAGATCGAGCGTGCCCGCTGCGAATGTAGCTGTGCTTTGCGCAGTGTCGCTAAAGTATGCGAAGGTTCCTCCGCCGATTAATGATAAACCCAGTGCTGCAGATGCTACGCCAAGACCCAATGTTTTCTTGATACCCATAATAAAATTCCTCCTCAAATTTGTGTTTGAATTTTTTATAAAATTTATATATTGTATCTTCCGGTTCGTAAGCGGAAGTGGACAATCAACTTAGGGCTGTGTTTCTGTTGGGGGCGGTGAGGCTGGCAGTAGGGCAGCATTTTTCTTTTCTAATGCAGCTACAGCCTTCCAAGAGGTATACAGAGCATAGAGCAGAAGCATCAAGCCAGGCACGATCATGAGGACTACACTTCCAGCTTTGGAAACCGCGAAATTCATAGCGTAACCGACATAGGGTACAGTGACCCCGGTATACTGAGCTACAACATTCACAGAACTGGTAGGGTTCATGTCGGGCGCGTCGTTGTTATCGCCTTTAGTGCGATAAACAGCTTCACCAGTAGCGTTATTGACGGTCGCTTCTACAATCCGGTGAGTAATGAGCAGATTATCTTCATTCCTAAAGGTGATGACATCGCCTGGTTTGAAACGATTCATATCCCCTCCGGGTTTTAATGCGACAATTGAGCCTGTCTGAATTCCTGGTTCCATCGATCCTGAGAGTACGGTTTTGATCTCATATCCGAAGAAAGCAGGTTCACCGCCGGAGGCCTTGGATAACACTACGGCTGCCACCAGCAGAATAAAGATCACAAGCATTAAGCTCGATAGGGTATTATTGATAATTTTTTTAATTCGCATCTTATTCTCCACCTTTCTCAGGTTGAGGGTCCGAAGGAGCTTGGGTTGCTACCGGCGGGGTAGTCGTACTGTCTTCCGCCTTTGGCGTCTCTTGTGGAGCCTCTTGCTGAGGGACATCTTTTGGAATTGTGAGCTCTTCGTCAATTTCCGGCTTAACCGGATCAGTGGCTGGGGCTTCAGGTTGTTCTTTATTTGGGGCTTCCGGAGCAGCTTCGCCTGATGTTGGAGGGGGTGCCTCAGCTTTCGCTTTATCCTCGGCTTCTTGTTGCTTTTTCTCCTCAGCCAAACGTTCTTCTTCTTTTTTCGCTTCTTCTTCTTTCTTTGCTTGCTCTTCTTCTAGCCGAGCTTTTTCAAGCTCTTCTAGTTTTTGCTCGCGAGTCTGACTGATCAATTGGAGTTTATCTTGAAGGGTAGTGATACCTGAGGTTGCCGATTCTTTATGGTTAGTCAATTCGGTATTTAGAGCTTCATAAGATGAGGTGAGGTCGCTAGAGATCACGCCGTCTGGTTGAGTGAAGGTAATCAGGAATGGCAGTGGCTGTGGGAACTCTCCTTCGCGTAATTCAAGTTGTCCATAAACATCACTGGTAACTACCGATGCGAATGGAAGACCGACATCGTGTATGGAGGTTAGGTAACTAATAACTCCATTTAAGGAAGCATTCAAGGATTCCGAGATCACACCGCTTTGATTCAGGCTGCTTTGTAAATCTCTGAAAAATTGCTCATCCTTGATTTCTAGACAGTTGGAATCTAGAGAAGTCATATATCCTCCTATCTGGAAGAGTAAGGCTGCTGCTGCACTTAGCTCATTGTGGATTTGGTTCCAAATTTGGCTGTTAGCCGCCAGTTGCTCGTTAACGCTATCTATTTGGGATTGAAGCGCCGCTATTTGCGAAGAAATCTCTTCTGCAGCGACATCAAGCTCTTCCAGCGACATCCCTTCTATTCCCGAAACGTCCGAGTAGTTAGCTGATGTGGAAAAGGGCTGTAGTGATTCTTTTAAAGTGAGCGCTCGATTAACATGCTCTTTGAACTCTGTAAGCAGTGCCTTGATCGAATTCGGAAATACTTCGCAAAAGCTAATCGTGCTAGTGGTTTGCGTAGCGGCTCCAAAGCCTCCATAGGTACCACCAACTTGCTGCGAGGTATATAGAAATAAGACGGAGACAGCCATTCCTGATTGCAGTATACGTAATCCGATTTTCCTGTTTCTTCTAGGTCTTCTCCTTGCTGATCTGGGTCTCAGAGGAATACCTCCCCTCAATGTCTGTTTCTTTGGTTCGTTATTATCGTTCTTTATTAAGAACAACTTCTGTAATGAATCATACATGGAATAAATCAAAAAGAAAACTGCCAATAACGCGCATTTGTACTCTATAAAGAACAAAAATGATAATTTATCTCTGAATAACTCCATTTATCGCTCGATTACTAAATATATTCGCAATAAAGAACGATAAGTTAGGGTGATTCGCAAAAAAATACCCGGCTCGCAGTAGTAACGCGAGCCGGGCATAAGCGGAGTAATGAAGTTGAGAATATAAATGTATATGTTACGGAAGTTTTGAACCGCGTGAACTAACATACAGGTCATACCATTCTTTACGGCTAAGCTCCAGCTTGTCCGCATCGGCACAGGCAGTAATACGCTTCGGATTCACAGTTCCAATAACAGGCTGAATGGCAGCTGGATGTGTCATTAGCCAAGCCAGTACAATGGCTTCGGGTGTTGTTCCTTTTTCATCTGCGAGCTGTTGGACCATAGCTGCTGTTTGGACGATATTCTCCGGTTGATCCTCTAATGAACGCCCGCTAAATAGACCTTGGGCGAGTGGCCCCCAGGCTTGAAGCTGAATGTTCTCCATCCGACAATGTTCAAGGGTTCCCTCAGGGAAGATAATATCCTTCCAGGGTTCACGATTTACACTGATTCCAGCATCCACCCAGCTGATCTTAGCCAAGCTCATATGCAGCTGGTTTACGATAAAAGGTTCATCGCAATAAGTCTGCAGCAGCTTGATCTGAGCGGCGCTCATATTGGAAACCCCGAAATGACGAACCTTACCAGCGGCCTTCAGTTGATGTAATGCGGAGGCTACTTCCTCGGGATCCATTAAGGGATCAGGTCTATGCAGTAGAAGAATATCAATGTATTCGGTCCCAAGTCGTGACAATATTCCATCTACACTGTTCAGAATATGTTGGCCAGAGAAATCAAACGTATTAGTGCTGTCTCCAGGTTCCATTAGCTTAATTCCACATTTAGATTGAATTATGATTTCTTCACGTAGTCTTGGACGATCCTTAAAAATCTGACCGAATACCTTCTCCGCCTTCCCACGAGTATAGATATCTGCATGATCAAACATGTTGATGCCGATGGAAAGGGCGGCATCAACCGCTTCATGTCCCTGTTTAACATTCTCCGCAGTAATCGGCTCATGGTCCCAGTCACCGCCTAGCCCCATGCAGCCTAAAGCAATGCGGCTTGCGGGAATCCCGCGCTTGTTTAAAGGTAACGCTTTCAACAATGTGATTCCTCCTTGGAAATTATGATTGCGTACTTGTAGATATTGTACACTCTCAGAAGCCCGTATGGTATTTTTTGTCGCTGGAAGAGCGGTGTTTGGTCTCCTCTTTGTTCTTTTCCTCTTGCTTTTCCAGCGTTAAATCTTCCATCGGAATCGGGTCTACATTCTGCTCACTTTCATGAAGATCAAATAGACTTTCTTTCTCTGTTGGATATTGTTCCGGGTGATCCCGTTTGCCACTATTCAGCTGATGTTTTTCTCGGGTCATTTTTACCGCCTCGCCTTCCTTTGAGATTTAATGGATATTGTGCTCGTTAATAAACGTATTTTGACTCCCTTAAACAGAAAAAAGAGGCCATTAGGCCTCTAAATTCAACGGTGTCCCTACGTCTTTTAGCTTGCGTGCTACAACATCATCGTATAGGCGCTGCAGCCATTTCAGCTCAGTCAGGGTGTGCTCATATGTACCGTACATTAGATGCAGGGCAGAACGAGGCACGATGGAGATATGCTCCTCGTATACCTGATAAGCCAGATTAACCTGATGTTCTGTTTCCCGGAGGCGTTCCTCGAGCAGCTTCTCAACCTTGCTCTGATCGATATGACGGGACATAGCCAGGGCCATATACATCGGATGATAGAAGGGTTCGTTTTTCTTAATTTGTTGCAGGATAAGCTGTTCGAATAAAGCTTTACCTTGCTCCGTTATGGCATAGATTGTTTTGTCCGGCCGATCACTGCTGCGGATGATCTCTAAAGCTTCTATATAACCATCTTGTGCAAGCTTATCCACAGCATAATAGAGTGATCCCATCTGCAGCTTGGTGATCCGGTCCATGGAACGTTCCTTCATCACTAATGTGATTTCATAGGGATGCATGTTCCGCTCCAGCAGTAAACCTAAAATGGCTAATTTCATGGACATAATGGTTACCTTTTGCCCTCAGACGCCTGAACAGCTTTAGCAGGAATGGTAAGACGGTCTTTTGGCATGAGCAGTACAAAGACTAGACCGAGCACTGCAGGAATCAAGGCCCACATAAAGGTTTGGGCAATAGAGGTGGATAACGCACTTGATATTTTTTCTAATATTTCAGCAGGGATCTTCGCTCTTGCTTCAGGTGTTAACGCAGCGCGTGGATCTCCGAAAGCTGCTGACTGTTCACTACCGCCAAAAGCATCGCTTAGACTGTTAGTAAAGCTATTCCGCTGAATAATCCCGAAGATCGTAATTCCCAGCGTCATTCCAAGGGAGCGCATGAAGGTACTGGTCGATGTTGCCGACCCCCGTTGGCGCATATCGAAATTATGGATAGCTGCCATACTCAGCACGGAGAAGGAAAAGCCTACGCCGAACCCAGTCAGAGCCATAAATACATTAAGCATGAGACGGGAGGTATCTGGTGATAAAGTGCTTAGGCTGTAGACCCCTGCGACAAAGCAGACTGCGGATAGGATCATAATGTTGCGGAAGCTGGTTTTTGTTGTAAGCAGCCCCCCGGTCTGACTGCCAACGACCGTACCGATCATCATCGGCATAAGGATCAGCCCTGAGTTCGTAGCTGAGCCGCCAAATACACCCTGCACAAAGATAGGAATGTAAATAGTAGCTACGATAAAAGCAGAGCCATAAAATAGGCTGGTCACGCTGCTTGTTGCAAACAACCGTTTGCGGAACATAGCGAACGAGATCACAGGTTCAGCAGCTACTCTCTCAATAAGGATAAACGCCAGCAAGAGAACAGCAAAACCTACGAATAAGCCAAGGATGGCACTGGAATCCCAAGCATATTGATTACCACCAAGTTCCAGAGCGAACATTAGGCAGATAATCGCACCAACCAGAGTGAAGGCTCCGCCCCAGTCAATGCGCTGTTTAGCGTGGGAGATCGACTCCTTATAAGAAGTTGCAATCAGGAACAGTGCAATAATTCCTAGCGGCAGGTTAATGTAGAATACCCACTGCCAACCAACATAGTCGGTAATATAGGCACCGAGTAAAGGTCCAAGTACACTGGAGATTCCGAAGACGGCTCCAAAGAGACCGGTCAATTTCCCTCTTTTTTCAGGCGGGTAAATGTCGAAAACGATGGTGAAGGCGATTGGCATTAGTGCACCGCCGCCGATCCCTTGAATGGCACGGTAAATACTGAGCTGTGTGATACTGGTGGCAGTACCGCACAGAGCCGAGCCAATCAGGAATACAATCAATCCGAAAATGAAGAAACGTTTACGTCCATACATATCAGAGAGCTTGCCGAAGATAGGGGTTCCGGCCATTACCATTACCATGTAAGCGGAGGTGACCCATACGATTTTATCCAGACCGCCAAGATCTGAGACTATCGTTCCCATAGCTGAAGCTACAATGGTATTGTCCATTGCGGACATAAGAATCCCAAGCAGCAGGCCAACCACTACGAGTTTAAGATTACTTTCTTTAGTATGCATGCTTCGCAGCTCCTTTTTCTTAATAGTGATAGTGATAGTGATAGTTCTGTTCGAAAAATGTTCATAATTAGAAGCAAAATTTATTATATTCAAATTTGAATAGGGAGGCAATAGTTTTTTTGAAAAAATAGAGATGTATAGCCAACCGTAGAAGAATACGGCGGTAATATAGGGACAAACTACCCGTGGAGATCATCTGTGGATGAATTAGGAATGCCTCTTGACATACCCTACGGGGGTATATTATATTATAACCAAGGAGGCTGATTCTTATGTCTACTGCCAAGAAAGAGCAAGCTGCAGAATCCTGCGACATAAATTGTCATTCTTCATCATCAGGAGAACGAAAAAGTCATCATTCGGCAGAATTCAAGAATAACTTGAATACGCGCCTCAACCGGATTGAAGGCCAGATCCGCGGGGTAAAGGGTATGATTGAGCGGGATACCTATTGTGATGATGTACTCAACCAGCTCGCGGCGGTACAGGCGGCGTTAAATGGTGTCGGTAAGATGCTGTTAGAAGGACATATGAAAAGTTGCATTGTTGAGCGAATCGAAGCTGGCGAACATGAGGTTATCGACGAGCTCCTAATTACGGTTAACAAATTAATGAAATAATAAGCTAATGCTTCTAGAGCATAGCTTCACAACATTTATTGGAGGTTATATTAATGTCAAACGCTACATTAAACGTTGAAGGAATGTCTTGTGGTCACTGTGTTAACTCTGTAGAGAAAGCCGTAGGCAATCTTGGAGCCACAGCTAAAGTTGATCTTGCTGCTAAGAAAGTTTCCGTCGAGTATGATGAGAACAAAGTAAGCCTTGGTGCGATTAAAGAAGCAATTGTAGATCAAGGGTATGACGTAGTTTAATTTGAAGCACAGTAATAAGGCTTGGAGTGATATGGGGAAGCTGCCCAAAGCTCCAATGCCTTTTCTTTTAGAAATTATCATACCCTATAGGGGTATGTGGAGGCGTGGAAATCATGGATAAAACCAAAACAACAGCTTCACCAAACGAACAGCAGGCAACTGTACAGATTACAGGTATGACCTGTTCCGCTTGTGCAACCCGAATTGAGAAGGGTTTGTCCCGGATGGACGGCGTATCTCGTGCGAATGTGAATCTAGCCTTGGAACAGGCTACTGTTGGATTTGATCCGACAGTATCAGGGTTGCCACAAATTGAAGATAAAATCCGTTCTCTTGGTTATGACACTATTAAAGAATCTGCGGATTTTGATATATCGGGGATGACCTGTGCTGCTTGTTCCTCACGGATTGAAAAAGTGTTGAGCCGTACACCGGGCATAGCAGCAGTTAATGTGAATTTGGCGCTGGAAACAGCACATGTAGAATATACACCCGGTAATATCAGTCCAAGGGAGATCATGGAGAAGGTAAGCAGTATCGGCTATAAAGCTTCTCTTAAAGAAGACCGCAAGGATCATGTGGATCGTCGTGGAAAAGAAATTCAGCATAAAAAGTGGAAATGGATCATTTCTGCAATTCTTTCGTTCCCATTGTTATGGGCGATGGCGGGTCATTTCTCCTTCACCGGCTGGATTCCAACACCGGATATATTTATGAATCCTTGGTTCCAGCTTGTGCTGGCTACCCCTGTGCAATTTATCATCGGTTGGCAGTTCTACGTCGGTGCTTATAAAGCCCTTCGTAACCGGAGTGCCAATATGGATGTGTTAGTCGTATTAGGGACGTCGGCAGCTTATTTCTACAGTCTTTATCTGACTATTGATTCCTTAAGCATGAAGGGAATGAATCATACTGTAGAAATGTATTATGAGACGAGTGCTGTACTCATTACACTTATCCTTGTCGGTAAATGGTTTGAGGCGCTGGCGAAAGGCCGTTCCTCTGACGCAATCAAAAGCTTAATGGGGCTTCAGGCAAAAACCGCCCTCGTAATTCGGGATGGGCAAGAAATGAATATCCCGACAGATGAAGTCATTCCTGGCGATATTGTACTGGTGAAACCCGGAACAAAGGTACCTGTGGATGGTGAGGTAGTCGAGGGATCTTCTTCTGTGGATGAGTCTATGTTGACCGGAGAGAGTATTCCTGTGGAGAAAAAACCAGGGGATACCGTGATCGGTGCCACTATGAATAAGAACGGTATCTTGAGAATCAAAGCCAATAAAGTGGGTCGCGACACTGCGCTGGCTCAAATTATCCGAGTAGTGGAGGAAGCTCAAGGCTCCAAAGCTCCGATTCAGCGGATTGCCGATGTAATCTCAGGAATTTTTGTGCCGATTGTTGTGGGTATTGCCGTAATAACTTTTCTGATCTGGTATTTCTGGGCAGCCCCTGGCCAGTTCGCTGATGCCCTCGAAAAAGCCATTGCAGTGCTCGTAATCGCTTGTCCATGTGCGCTAGGTCTGGCAACGCCAACCTCCATTATGGCAGGATCGGGCCGGGCAGCAGAGCTTGGAATCCTCTTCAAGGGCGGGGAGCATTTAGAGGGAGCGCAAGGGATTCAGACCGTTGTGCTAGATAAAACAGGTACAGTGACGAATGGTAAACCCGTGCTTACCGATGTTGTGACTACTACTGGAATTGCAGCTTATGGAAAAGAAAACGCGGAAAACCGTTTGTTAGCTTTAACTGCAGCTGCTGAAAAGCTATCTGAGCATCCACTTGCGGAAGCTATTGTTGCTGGCGCTGCTGATAGAGGCTTGGCTTTGCCTACTGCTGAGCAGTTTGATAATGTGCCCGGACGTGGAATTATGGCCGTTGTCTCCGATCAGCAGGTTATGGTAGGCACGCGGCGGATGATGGAAGATCATCAGCTTGATATCACAGAATGGACTCCAATTATGAAGAAGCTGGAGGAGTCGGGAAAGACAGCTATGCTAGTAGCGGTAGAGAGTGAAATCGCTGGGATTGTGGCCGTTGCTGATACGATTAAACCGACCTCAAAAGCGGCTGTAGCCGCGCTCCATGATATGGGTATTGAAGTCGTAATGATCACTGGTGACAATAAAATTACAGCTGAGGCTATTGCGAAGCAGGCAGGGATCGAAAAAGTGTTAGCAGAGGTTCTGCCAGAGGGCAAAGCCGAAGAGGTTCGCAAGCTCCAACAGAATGGGACTAAGGTTGCCATGGTTGGGGATGGGATCAACGATGCTCCGGCACTGGCTACTGCCGATACGGGTATGGCGATTGGGACAGGAACGGATATAGCTATGGAAGCAGCTGATATTACGCTGATGCGCGGGGATCTGAAGAGTATTCCTGATGCGATCATGATGAGCCGCAAAACGATGAGAAATATTAAACAAAATTTGTTCTGGGCGCTTGCTTACAATACAATAGGAATACCGATTGCTGCACTTGGGTTTCTAGCCCCATGGCTGGCAGGAGCTGCGATGGCATTTAGCTCCGTGTCTGTTGTCTTGAATGCACTTCGGCTACAGCGGGTAAAGCTGTAATATCACTATCACTATTTAGGGAGTGGCCACAGTGCAAGTAAATAACGATACAATTTCTCTGTTAATGAAACATGCATCTGTCCGCAAGTTTCAGGATAAGCCAGTAAGTGAAGATCAGCTTAGCGCTATTATTGGAGCAGCTCAGATGGCTTCAACCTCAAGCAATGTTCAGGCTTATAGTGTTATTGCAGTTACTGACCCGGCACTAAAGACGGAGCTTGCGGGACTAGCGGGCAATCAGGCTTATATAGAACAATGCCCAGTGTTTTTGGTCTGGTGCGCTGATCTGTATCGGCTGCGCGAGGTGACGAAACCTCATTTGCAGGGAGAGACTTCTTATGAAGATTCTGCTGAGAACCTGATTGTAGCTACCGTTGATGTTGCGCTTGCTGCACAGAATGCTGCAGTGGCTGCGGAATCACTAGGACTTGGAATTGTATATATCGGTGGAATCCGTAACCGGATCGCGGAGGTATCGGAATTGCTGGGACTGCCTGAATTGGTCTATCCGATATTCGGGATGTGTGTAGGTTATCCTGACGGAGCTTCGGGCCTGCGTCCGCGGCTTCCACTAGAGGCTGTTCTGCATCGTAATCGCTACAATGCGGAAACCACTGTGGAGCAGGTCAAAACTTACGATAAAGTCTCCTCAGACTATATGCGTGAGCGGACCCACGGCGCCAAAGACACCCCTTGGTCGGCCATTATGGCGGAGCGATTGGCACAGCCAGCACGGCTGCATATGAAGGAGTTCCTGCTGGAAAAAGGATTCCTCCGGAGATAACTAAACTCTCTTCACCTAAAGAGGCTGCCTTATTAGTAGTTCATTCTACTGATAGGGCAGCCTCTTTTTTTTATTCGAAGCCAGGAAGGTGACAGTTGTCATCTTAAAGAAATGACAGTCCATACTAATGTCATGTCTTCTTTTTCCATATGATTGAAATAGATCAAACGCATTCGGAAGCGGAGGGATTACGTTATGGATAATATTATAGAAATGCACGGGGTCAGCAAAATATATAAGGATAAAAAGGCCGTAGATAATATCAGCTTTAACATTGCTAAAGGTTCGATTACAGCTATTCTGGGACCGAACGGAGCGGGTAAAACAACGGCATTAGGCATGCTGCTGGGGCTAATAGAGCCTACCGAGGGTACAGTGGAGTTGTTCGGTCATCATCCGAAGGATAAAGCAGTACGTGAAAAGACTGGAGCGATGCTGCAGGAGGTAAGTGTAATGGATCGGCTAAAGGTGCGGGAGATCATTGATCTGATCCGCAGCTATTATCCAAAGCCTATGGATATGGAGTTTCTAATTAAGGCTACTGGACTTGCGCCAGCCGATTTGAATAGATACGCCGAGAAGCTCTCGGGCGGTCAAAAGCGTAGTTTGGGCTTTGCGCTAGCCCTCGCGGGTAATCCGGAGCTGATCTTTTTCGATGAACCTACAGTCGGACTTGATATTACTTCCCGGCGGCGGTTCTGGGAAACGGTTCGTGGACTTGCGGAGCAAGGAAAAACGATTGTGTTCACGACCCATTATTTGCAGGAAGCAGAAGATATCGCGGATCGTATTCTATTATTCAGTAAAGGACACTTAGTTGCGGACGGAAGTCCAGATGAGATTAAATCGCGGATTGTGAAGCGTTCCGTGTCCTTCCTGCCTGTGGGTGATCGCTCGCAATTGCGCAGAAACCTGCTAGACCTAGCTGCTATAGAGGATTGTTATGAAAAAGATGGCCGCATTCACGTGACCACAGAGGATACAGATGAGGCGCTTAAAGCGATTTTTGTGGCTGGACTTCCTGTGAAGGATGTTCGAATTGATCAGGGACGTTTGGATGAGGCTTTTGAACAATTGACCATGAACCAAGAGGAGGCTGTCTAACCATGAGACTAATTACTGTACAGTGTAAAGCGGAAATGCTGCGGATCATCCGTAATCCCTATTATGTGTTCTGGTCTTTGCTCATGCCCATCATGTTCTATTTCATCTTCACCCGGGTGGTCAATACAGGTAGCGATGACCTAACGTGGCGTGCTCATTATTTAATGTCTATGGCGACCTTCAGTGTAATGGGCTCAGCCATTATGACGCTTGGCATCCGGTTGGTGCAAGAACGAACACAAGGCTGGACCACCTTTATTCGGATTACACCGCTGCCGGGATCGATCTATTTTTTCGGAAAAATGTTCGGACAGACGATGATGCATCTGTTTTCGGTCATTTGTATTTTTATCGCAGGCTATTTAATCAATGGCGTCTCTTTATCCGCAGGTCAATGGGTGCTTAGCGGGCTGTGGATCCTGATCGGTTCTCTACCATTTTTAGCGATTGGTACGCTTGTAGGTGCTATGAAACGGGTGGATACAGCCAGTGGAGTCAGCAACGTGATTTATATGGCTCTTGCTGTAGCAGGAGGCATGTGGATGCCGATTGAGATACTGCCACGATTAATGCAGCGGATTGGTCATTGGTTGCCTTCCTATAACTATGGGAATGGAGCCTGGGAGATCGTTCGTGGATCAGCTCCGACGTGGAGTAATGTCTTGATTTTACTCGGATATTTGGTAGTTTTTATGTTACTATCGGTCTATATTCGAAAAAAACAGGAAGCGGTGTGAATGAATGGCTGAGCGTGCGAAGTTCCGGTTATTTCCACAAAAACAGGGTTTTTTCCCTTTTGTATGGGCTGTTTATCTGGTTTTGCCCATCCTGAATTTGCGCGGGGAGACTGGAATGAAGCTCATCCTGGGCGGGATTATGATAGCGGTGTTTGCCCTCAGCTATCGCCAGCTGTATTGGGTGCGGGGTGGAGTGTTTAATGTTTGGTTATTTATTCAAATGTTAATCATCGTGGTGCTTAGTTTGTTCTATACCCCCTATAATCTGTACATGGGCTTTTTCACCGCAAATTTTATCGCATATTATACGGAGAATAAAGGGTTCAAAATTGCATTTGCTTCTTTTGTGATCATGATCCTTTCGGTGCTGGTCTTAGTGGGTCGTGAGATGGAGTGGGGAAGCGTGATGTTTTTAGCTCCGTTTATTATTATTATGTTGATTAGTCCGTTCGGAGTGAGGTCCATGAATCGGAATCAGAAGCTGGAGAAAGAGCTGGATCAAGCGAATGAGGTGATTAAAGAGCTGGTGAAGCGTGAGGAACGAATGCGAATCGCCCGTGACCTGCATGATACCCTTGGCCATACCTTGTCCCTGATTACGTTAAAGAGCCAACTCGTAGAGAAGCTGGTGACGAAAAATACGGAGCGAGCTCAAGAGGAAGCACGAGAAATTCAGCGCACTTCACGGGCTGCGCTCCGTCAAGTGCGTGAGCTAGTGTCGGAAATGCGAGCGGTCTCAGTAGCAGAGGAACTGGCTGAGGCTGGAGAGATGCTGCGAACGGCAGAGATCGCCTTAGAAGTGGAAGGGGATATCTCTCTGGAGGGGGTATCCGACCTGACGCAAAATATCCTTAGCCTCTGTATCAAAGAAGCAGTGACTAATATCGTAAAGCATAGTAGAGCGGACAAATGCTTCATAGGAGTGGCAAAGCTGGCTGGAGAAGTGCGAATTACCGTTAAGGATAACGGCATTGGTCTACAGCATGGGGAGAGAGGGAATGGTGGGCTTAGCGATGGAAATGGCATGAAGGGAATGGCAGAGCGTCTATCCCTGATTGATGGCTCCCTGTCGCTAAGCTCAGCTGAGGGTCAGGGAGCTACGCTGATCGTTACCATCCCGCTAATCGTAAAAGATGCACAAGGGGGTGAGACTGCATGATAAGCATTGTTATAGCGGAGGATCAACGCCTGCTTCGGGGAGCGATGGCTTCTTTGCTGGATCTTGAAGACGATATCGAAGTAGTCGGAGAAGCTTGTGATGGGGCGGAGGCGTTAGCTTTAATCGACAAGCTTCAGCCGGATGTCTGTCTCATGGACATTGAAATGCCGTTCAAGAGCGGGCTGGAGGTTGCAGAAATATTGCGGAGTAAGGGTTGTCCGACCCGAATTATTATTTTGACTACCTTTGCCCGTCCAGGGTATTTTGAGCGTGGAGTAAAGGCTGGTATTCAAGGGTATTTGTTGAAGGACGAGCCTGTAGATAAGCTAGCTGAATCTATTCGTCGTGTCATGGCTGGACATCGGGAGGTATCTCCTGAGTTAGTCTTCGGCAGTCTGCGGGAGGAGAATCCATTAACAGCACGGGAGCGCGAGATTTTAAAACTGGCTGGAGAAGGGCAAACCGCGAGCGAGATAGCCTTTTCGCTGCATCTATCTTATGGCACTGTCCGCAATTACATCTCTGAAATACTCAATAAGCTGGAAGTGAAAAGCCGGATTGAGGCGGTACGGCTGGCGGAAGAAAAAGGCTGGATTTGAGGGGAGGAGGGCATTGTTATGCAAATATTTCTGATTCGTCATGGTGATCCGGACTATTCTATAGATGATCTAACGGAATTCGGGCATCAGGAAGCAGCGGCATTGGGAAAACGCATGGGATCTATCGGACTGGATGAATTATATGCTTCACCATTGGGTAGAGCACAGACAACAGCAAGTTATGTGGCCAAAGAGACGGGACTTGTAATTCAGACAGAACCTTGGACTTGTGAATTGGATTGGACAGGGATTATGTTGGATGGACAACTGGCACCTATATGGGATAGCCCCGGAGAACATATTAGTGAACTATCGAGTGGAAAAAGAGAATGGTCTGATCAAACAGATCATTGGTTAAAACAAGAGGAATACAAATTGCGGTTTAGCGAACTACAAGCGGCTTCAGATCAATTCTTGCTTCGCCACCACTATAAAAGAGAGGATGGCCTATATCGTATCCTCGAGCCTTCTACCAAGAAGATTGGAGTTGTGTGTCATGGTGGCTTTGGCCTTGCATGGCTAGCCCATTTATTGCAGATTCCTTTAGCCTTGGCTTGGTCCGTATTTTGGCTTGCTCCAAGCTCGGTAACGACGATCTTGTTTGAAGAGCGCAGCGAGCACTATGCAGTTCCCAGATGTATTGGATTGGGAGATGTCTCCCACCTCTATGCTGGGGGTATGAACTTTCGCCCAAGGGGATTAATGGGTAATCATGTTTAAGGTGACTGATTAAGAGCGAGCAAGGACATTGTCTATGAAGTGAAAGGCCATCCTGTAGAGGATGGCCTTTTTTAATAATACAAGAAAGTATAAGTTTGGCACGATACATTATCCTTCTATTTCTCGCATAAGCGCTTACCGTTCTTTAGGGACACCGAAGGCGCTTTTGCTTGCATATAAGAATCATGCCCCTTGCCCAGTTCCTGATTTCCACTTGCTATTGTGCTAACGGACTTAGATGCAGCTATTTGTACATTTTAAGCCTTTTGGAGGAAGTTGCGGACTCGAGAGATCTTATTTTCCATAAATGGAGGGAATATCGTGCTATTTTAGTGATATAAAGTCTCTGAAGTCCGTTAGCATCCCAGAACAGCGAAATAGTTACGAATAAGGGCTGTGGTGTCCGAACGCAATTCTGAATTCTGCTCGCAATAAAGCTACATTTGCAGATAGCAGCAGCATTTTCATGAAATGGTCCACTAATTTTGGTTTTGAGCCTAAATTATCTGAAATTAAATCCACTCTCACCGTGGATTTAATTTCACCTGTGAACCTTTGCCGCCTGTCTGGATGCCGGTATCTTTGACTCCGACTTCCTTGAGGTCAGCTACGAGGCGTTCTAGTACCGTCTTTGCGGCAGCAGCTTCTTTCGCACCGGAAGCTTTGACAACTAATTGCACCGGCTTGCCGGAGCGGAGATGCTTCTCAGCCTGACGGAGCTTAGTATCGTAGTCATGCTCTTCAATATGAGCAGTGAAGCGGAGCTCTTTGACCTTCTCCTTGCTGCCGCCCTTTGCAGCTGAGCCCCCACTGGCCTTGCGTGCTGAGGCTGCCTCCTTCTGCGCGGCCGCTTTTGCTTTGCCCTTTGCAGTTAGGCTGCAGGGCGGTGGGCTGCTCATTAGCGAGGTGCATACCAGATCAGCACCTGCTGATCTGGCCATGGCCAGCGCTTCTTCCCGGGAGACGATCCCCAGCTTCTCACCCCTAAGTCCTGTAAGGACTACTTCGGATGCTCTGATTTGTTCATTGATTAATACTGCCACTGCTATGAATCCTCCCCTGATAACGATGATAAAGCTATCATATATGGAACTAGCTTGAGGTTCAAATGTGGAGCGTAGGATTAGCGTTACTAATCCTCTCAATTTCTTTTTTTATGATTTGTAGGATTAGTTTTTTAGATGATGTTGCTAGATATTCTCGGTTGCGCTGCTGTAATATACCCACTTGAATGAACGGCTCGCTTAGTTCAACATCTATTTTTACGATATCTGTCATTAAAGCTGTCGAATCAAGCACTACCCCCACCCCAGGGTTCTTTCTTACAAAATGAGGAATAGCAGAAATTTGGCTTATGGTGGATAAAGTGGGCTTTGATTCGAATCTCGAAAATTGCTTAGCTAACCGAAGGTAATATAAGCAAGTGCGTCCTCCAGCTATAATTGGATATTCAAGAATTTCTCGAAATGAAATCTCGTCTCGTCCGTTTAAAGGATGATTTTCATCTACTATAAAAGCGATTTTCTCGTGATAAAGCGGTTCGAAATAAAAGAAAGACAGGTCGGACGGCTCACCGCAGATGGCGAAATCCAGTTCTCTTTGTAGAACAAGTTGTGAGAGGGAATCAGTGTTACCCTGAATGAAGTTACATGCCATCTTTGTTTTTTGCTCCTGAAACTTTCGCAAGGCGTTCGGTAGGACGGATTCCATCATGGATTCAATGCTTCCGATATGAAGTGTACCAATTTCGTCATGCTGTAAAGCTTTGGTGAGTTCTGTTACATAGTTCCAATGTTGAATAAGGTTATCGATTTCCCCTGCAAAAACTTGCCCAGCACTTGTCAGTTCTACTTCCCAGCCTCTGTGAAAGAGTTGTATGCCCAGTTCTTTTTCAAGTCGTTGAATTTGGTTGGTAATAGTAGACTGTGCATAATTCAACTTCTCTGCAGCGCGTGAGAAAGTGCCTTCTTGAAGAATGGTCTTAAAAGCCATCAGTTCTTTTAGATCCATCGATTGTCACCTCTATCGGTATAATTGATTAAGATTATTATCTTATTCAATTATATAAATCAAAATACTGAGAGTACAATAAAAGAATTCCAAAGAAGGAGTGAATTAAAATGCCATTCATTAGAGTCAGTTATCTGGAGCAACAATACGACATTCATCAGCTAGAAGGAATATGCAGAGCGATTATGAGCGCGTTAATTCAGCATTTCCATGTACCGGAGGATGATATGTTTCAGGTTTTTCATGCGCATAAAGCGGGGGAATTTTTTTATAGTAAAGATTATTTAAATATTGAACGAAGCGACGGACTGATATATATCCAAGTTATGCTAAAATCCGGAAGATCAACGGAACAGAAGAAAAGCTTTTACGCGAGGCTAGCCGAGGAATTATCGATGACGCTAAACATCAGAAAAGAAGATATATTCATTGTGCTCGTCGATACGGAATTCGAAGATTGGTCGTTTGGTAACGGTGTTGCTCAAATGCTACAACCTCCGGTTAGGGAGGTGTAATATGGCGCATCAGAAAATCGTCACAAATGTACGGGAATCGTTAGGGGAGTTCGCTCCGGCATTCGTCGACTACTCGGAAAATGTGTTATTTGGGGACTTATGGAGACGTGAGCAATTATCACTTCGGGATCGTAGCATGATTACGATTTCTGCCTTGGTGATGGGGGGCATGACGGAACAACTCCCCTATCATCTGCACTTGGCTTTAGAGAACGGCTTACAACTTGAAGAAATCGTGGAGGCCATCACCCACCTTTCTTTTTATGTAGGTTGGCCGCGAGCCTCTTCAGCTCTAGAGGTTGCAAAGGATGTAATAGGAAAAAATAAATAACGTCTGACTTTTCAATCCCATCCGTAACCTTTAGGAACTTCATTGGCACTTGTATATAATACGGAAGAAGGGAGCGGAGGACAGATGCTTCAGTATATCGAAGAGGCTAAACAAGGAGACCGACAAGCTTTTGAACAGATTGTTAAGCACTTTACACCGATGGCCAATGCAGTTGCGTTCGAAAAGCTGCGTGACTATCAATTAGCGGAAGATGCTGTGCAGGAAGCTTTCACAGAAGCCTTTTTGCATTTGAATAAATTACGAGCAGTAGAGGCATTCCCGGGCTGGTTTAAAGCTATTGTGGTGCGGCAATGTTATCGCATCTTGCGAAGAAAGCAGCATCCTGCATTACCCTACGATGAAGCTGCGCAAGCGACAGAATCTTCATTTTCTATAGCAGATATTATTGAGAAAAAGGAAACCCAACGGCTGGTTCACGAGTCTATAGCTGCATTAACGTCCAATATGCGGATTGCCGTTCAATTATATTATTTTCAAGGCTACTCACTACAAGAGATTGCTGACTTTCTGGGGACTTCGGTTTCGGTATTGAAGAAGCGACTTTTTGATGCCCGCCGCAAGCTGAAAGGTGCATTGCCTGTGGCAGATGTTCTTTCCGTATTCAACCATTTGTACGAAGGGGGAAAAGCTGTGCTTCACATTGTAAATGGAGATGTAGTGGGAGAGAAGCTGCGGCAAGGAATCGTGAAAGGTGATGTACTAGTGTGGAGAGAGGTATATTCGCATGGGCCGGTATTTTTGGATCCTGCCGATGGAGATAACCGCGCTGTTCGAGCGCAATATTTGGAACAAACGATGGGGATTCCGCAGAGGGAATTTATCGCCAATAGTGAGAGGCAAGAGAAGATTTTAGCTGATTTCCATAAATATGAAGAAGTGGTGTTATGGTTCGAGCATGACCTTTTCGATCAGACGATGCTCAGTTATTTACTCCATTGGTTCTCGAAGCAGAAAATGTTAACCACCAAGCTAAGCTTACTATGCATTGGAGAGTATCCGGGAATAAAGTTATTTCGAGGACTTGGACAACTTTCTATAGAGCAGATGGAAACATTATCAGGCACATGGAAGCTAATCGGAGCCAAAGAATTAGAAGCAGGTCAAGCACTCTGGGAAGCCTATGTATCACCGAATCCAGAATTGCTGCAACAACGATTAACTACAGATACATCGGCTTTACCCTTTGCACATGACGCCTTCCGGGCGCATTTATCGCGCTTTCCTTCTACTACAAACGGACTTGGCATCGTAGAACAAATCACGCTGGAGATGATCCATGAGGGAATAAAATCACCCTATGAGCTGTTCAAAAATGTGGGTGATAAGCTTCATATCTTGGGAATGGGCGACTTGCAATATTGGCATATCCTAAGAAAGATGGTACAAGGCACGTACCCTTTGCTACAAACCCATGGATGCAATGAGTTCCCTGTTTATAACGATTCAGTAATGCAATTTAAAGACTGTGAGCTTGTATTAACAGAGCTAGGTAAGAGTGTAATAGCTGGAAACGAAGACTGGGTGCAGAAGAATGGCAGCGATGAGTGGTTTGGAGGTGTACATCTGCAAGGATTGACTCCGCGCTGGCGGTGGAATCCGTTGGTCGGTGCGCTTCAGGAGAGAAGTGCCGAGGCGTAATTTATTAATCTAAATGTTTGCTACACAAGGCATATTGAGCATAAAAAGACTTCCGCTAATTTGGAGATACTCAAACGCTCCAGAGGGGGAAGTCTTTTTTGTTGTATCCATATATTATATGAATAGTAAATATAGTATATATCATCTATTTAAAGGGTGATTGATCTTTGTTGGAGAATATTATCTATAGAATAAATAGTGAAAGTATTCACTTGATGATGCAAAGGGAGGAATATTCGTTATACGATAGGAGGATGATGTATCAATGTCCATACAGAATAAAACAGCAATGATAAGAATTGCAAAAGCAAATTTAAAAGCGGAAAAAACCAAAAATTACTTTGTAGGCAGTGTGATAGCTTTAGCTGCGTTTTTATTAACTGTTGTAATGACCTTTGGTTATAATTCTTTTACTAACCTACAACATGAGTCGAATTTCCAGGCTTTATTCTATAATCTCAATAACAATGAAATCTCACGATTGAAAGAAATAGAGGGAATTAATAAAATCGGACTCTATAAGGAAATAGGCAGAGAGAAAAAAGAAGAACGCTTATTGTCCATTCTCTACACGGATCAAGCCATGATGGATTTATCAAATGCCAATATCGTTCTGGGGAAGTTCCCTACAAAAGAAAATGAAATTGCAATAGAAAAAGACTTTCAGTTATCCGATGATCGAAGCCTGGGGCTTGGCGATTCTATTTCTTTGCAATTTAGAAACAATGCCAGCAAAGAATTTCAAACCAGCCAATTTGTGATTTCTGGAATTCTGCAAACAACCGCATCAGGTAACGAGAATCGAATCGGCTACAATGCTCTGGTATCAAGCGCGTTCGTTGAGGCAGATCCGTTTCTTTCCAAAGAGGATTACTCCGCGGCAATTAGCATCAACAACAGCAGCAGTTATTCCAACGAGGAACTGAAGTCAAAAATCAAAGAAATAGGGCAGCGAATGGGTATCTCTGAGAGAAATATTCAGATCAATAATGTGAATGTGGACAGTAATAATCTGTCAGGAAGCACTGTGATATCCATCTTGTCTATCATGCTGATCATCGCACTGGCTTGTTGGCTAGTTATCTACAATATCTTTTATATTTCAATTACTAAGCGAATTAAACAATACGGACAACTTAGAGCAATCGGTGCAACAAAAAAGCAGATAAAACAGCTAGTTCTATATGAAGGGAAAAATCTTTCAAGAAAATATATCCCTATTGGAGTTATCTTAGGATGTTTAATGAGCTGGATTTTAAGTGGCTTTCACTGGAATGCAGTTCCAAGTTTTTCACTTGCCTTTTTAGCCGGTTTGCTCACCAAAGTAACAGTTAGAGCTTCATTAAACGCACCATCTAAATTCGCATCAAGAATCTCTCCTATAACGGCGATTAGACATGTAGATGCCGATGTTAATACAAAAAAGGAGAAAAGAAACTCGAAAAGACTCACACCATTTTCTTTAGCTGCATTGAACTTATCAAGAAGCAGGAAAAAGACGGTGTTAACTTTGCTGTCTCTTTTTTTAAGCGGAACGCTATTTGTTTCCTTGGGGACATTATTAAACTCGGTCGATCCAATCTCAAAAGCAGAGAAATATTTTCCGAATCATGGTCGGTTTGATATTCAAATTAATAATGAGTTGTATTCTGAAACAACCTCATTAAGTGATCTTCAGACGGAAGGGCAACTATCTACTTCTTTAAAAAATAAAATCCTAGCTATAAATGAAGTTGAGGACGTAATCGAACATCAGTATATTGAAGCTGCTATCGAAGGAATAAAAACGGATGACGGGGCCGCGATAGTCAGTATTGAGAATATCCCTACGTTAAACAACGAAAGATGGAGTAGTCATTTGGCTGAGGGGAAGATCCCAGATGTTGATTCGTCGGATGCATCCTACATACTCCTTAACAGCGCCAGTAGTGACTTAGATTATTACGGGGCTCATTACGCTGTCGGTGATCATATTTCATTCATAATTGCTAATGATCAGGAGAAGGCCAAACATGATTTTGAGATCATTGGAGATATTACGGATAAGAATTCAGGAACTTCATTTTATCTTCCACCCAAAGTAATGCAAACTGTAGCCCCTTTTAATAGCAATAAGAGCTACGAAGTTATTACTATGGATAAATCGAATGAAGAGTCAATAAAGAGTGAGTTAGAGGGTGTGATTCTCAATGAGGATACACTCAAATTATTGTCTTTTTCCGAAGTTGTGGAATCCAATAGAATTGCTTTTAGAACTATCACTATTTCAGTGTATAGTTTTATGGTTTTTATAGCAGTATTCAGTATGATCAATCTCTTGAACACCATAATCACCACTATTTCTGCAAGAAAAGGGGAGCTAGGCCTTATGCAAGCCATAGGAATGAGCCGAAAACAATTAATGGCTATGTTAACCTATGAAACAGGATTTTTAGTGGTTGGAAGCTTTACGATGGCTCTTTTTACGGGCAATCTAATGGGATACATGATAAGTAAGAGTGCAGGGAATATGGTGGGGCTTTCCTACATTCAATACTAATTCCCTTGGAGTGCTATTTTCCTGTATTTCTTGGTTATTTTACTTGTCCAGACTGGTATGGTTCAGTTTGTTAGACGATCAATATCGAAGCAGAGCATTATAGAGCAATTAAATTAACGATGCGGAAAGTTTAGCTATATTTAATAAATCCCTCGCCTTTATACGGGCCAAACGTGAAAATAAATAGTGAGTAGTAATTAACGTTGAAGGGTGATTTATATGCTGAAACTGCCGGTGTATCATTCCGTAATTTCTTCCCATGCCATAGTACCCGTAATTAATGATCTTTATGAAATCGGGGATGTTTTGGAGTGTAGTTTTTATGAGAACGGACTTAATGATACCTATTTACTAAAGACCTCTATTGATAAATACATTCTTAGGATCTATAAAGCTCATTGGCGAAATAAACATGAGATTGATTTTGAAGTGGAGTTATTGAATCACTTAAATAAGAAGAATATCCCGGTATCGGCTCCGGTAATCAGCAGGGATGGTGGTTACCTAATTGAGCTGGAGGCTCCTGAAGGAACACGTTACGCAGTTCTGTTTACTTTTGCAAAAGGCAATTATTCCGATGAAAAAGCTAGCTGTGAATTATACGGTGAACAAGTGGCTAAGATGCATCTGGCTATGGATGATTTCGAATGTGGGCAGCAAAGATTTACGCTTAATCTGGATCATCTGCTTCAAGAACCGCTTCAATCGATTCGCAAGCCTTTATCCCACAGGCAAGAGGATATCGATTATCTAGAATCTTTGTCGGAAGTATTGGCAAATAGCATAGCTGAAATCTCATCAGCGCTGGATTGGGGGGCATGTCATGGTGATCTTCATGGAGCGAACGTACATTTCTACGAGGATACCCTGACTCATTTCGACTTTGATTGCGGAGGTTTTGGCTGGAGGGCCTATGATGTTTCCGTGTTTCTGTGGTCAAGGGTTAGAGGGAAAGAACGAGAGCATTTTGACAATGAACAATGGACTGTTTTCCTGAACTCATACCAAAAGCATAAAGTATTATCTGAGAACGATTTAAAGGCAATCCCTATATTTGTTGCTATCCGGGAGATATGGTTGATGGGTCTGCACACAGGGAACGCACAGGTTTGGAGTTGTGGGTGGCAAAACGATCATTACTTCAATACTAATCTGCAATTCCTACGTAATTGGTGTGAAGTTCATTCTATCCAATAGACAATACCCAAACAAGAAGCCACTCCATATTTAGGGGTGGCTTTACTTCAGTCATTATTCATAAACGTCTTATGATAAGCGTTACGATATTGGGTGGGTGTCATGTTTTCGTATTTTCGGAAGAGGCGCATGAAATATTTATCGTCGGTGAATCCCGTCTCTGTCGCGATGTCCCTCACGCTTAATGCGGTTCTGGTTAGTAGCTCCTTCGCTTTAGTCACACGTACTGAATGGATATATTCTAATGGCCCCATGGAGGTATGCTGTTTAAATAGCCGAGCTAGATAGTCCTTGTTGTAATTGAATTTATCCGCGATGATGGCCACGGTAAGTGGTTCGCTTGCATGTATCCTTGTCCACTCAGCTATTTTGACGAAGGTGACATCTTGCTGTGCGCGGATCAGCTTACTGGCGAACGGCTGAAGTGCATGCTCAGACAGCTCAATTAAAAGCGAGGTCAGCAAATAATTAACGCTGGAATAGGTTAAATACCCCGAGTTGGCCACATGAAGGATTTGATTCGCCAGAATATGAATCCGGTCACTATGTTCGATTTTTATGATTTGGGGCAGATATAGATCATGTACGGACCATAAGCGCTGTGTGCGCGAAAAGATTTCTTCTGCCTCAGGCTTCATTTCCTCCTCACTCAGTAATAACCCCTCGGTTGTCAGTTCGAAATGAAACCAATAAAACTTAACCCCGGGTCGTGACTCTCTATAGCCGACATGTGTGCGATTAGGCATGAGCAGAAGAGCTTCGTCAGGGCCTACTTCAAATTGTTTGTTCTCCTCACTCAAATATACCGTTTCGTTCACCCCAATGATTAGTTCGTAGTTCCCCATAACACGCTCCACATGCTTCCATGGTGTTTCTGAGATAAATTCACCTGCCGCTGTAAAATGAACAGGTACATCTGCATTTATTTTTAAGTAGGTCATGCGGTCCTCCTAGCAATCAATAAGTCGGGTTTGTCCACTATTTGTACGACTGATCTACCGACAAATCAACGTTCCGGTGTTATCTTATGGATACAAATATACACTTGTCATCTAACCCTGACAAGATTGCGAGGGAGCGATTTCATTGAAGACGCAAGCTTTTGATCTACAGAACGTACGAATTGATTCAGGTCCACTTCTCCATGCGATGGAGTTAAATACTGATTATTTACTCAAGCTTGAGGCAGATCGGCTTCTGTCGCGTTTTCGCGAATATGCTGGCTTAGAGCCTAAGGCTGCTCACTACGAGGGCTGGGAATCTCAGGGCATTAGCGGCCATACGTTAGGCCATTATATTTCTGGATGTGCGTTAATGTATGCCTCTACGGGAAATGAAGAGCTGCTACAACGCGTGAATTATGTAGTAGATGAATTAGAGCTATGTCAGGATGCGCATGGCAATGGCTTTATTTCCGGCATTCCTCGTGGCAAGGAGTTATTTGAGGAAGTGAAGGCAGGCGACATTCGCTCACAGGGCTTTGACCTCAACGGAGGTTGGGTGCCGCTTTACACGATGCATAAGCTGTTTGCAGGTCTTCGCGATGCTTATCGATTGGCCGGCAATCAGAAGGCGCTCGTTATTGAAACGAAGCTGGGGCTGTGGCTTGAGGATATTTTTGCAGGGCTGAGTAAAGATCAGATCCAAGAGGTGCTGCGTTGTGAGTTTGGCGGCATGAATGAAGCGCTGACGGATTTGGCAGAGGATTCCGGAGAAGATCGTTTCCTCGCGTTAGCGGAAAGCTTTTATCATGGGGAAGTGCTTAATGATCTGGCCGTAGAAAAAGATACCCTAGCTGGAAGACATGCTAATACACAGATTCCAAAAATCATCGGAGCTGCTAGACAATATGAGGTAACTGGGCAGGAGCATTATGCAGGTATTTCCCGCTTCTTCTGGGATCGGGTCGTGAATCATCATTCTTATGTGATCGGCGGCAACAGCTATAATGAGCATTTTGGTGAACCGGATAAGTTAAATGATCGATTGGGTGAAGGTTCATGTGAGACATGCAACACGTACAACATGCTGAAGCTGACTAAGCATATGTTCCAATGGGATGCGTATGCAGCGTATGCGGATTACTACGAACGTGCGATGTATAACCACATCTTAGCCTCTCAGGAGCCGGTAGATGGCCGGGTATGTTACTTCGTATCTCTCGAGATGGGTGGACATAAATCGTTTAATTCGCAGTTCGAAAGCTTTACGTGTTGTGTAGGTTCGGGAATGGAAAGCCATTCTATGTATGGCTCGGCGATATACTTCCATAGTGCAGATGAGCTTTATGTCAATCAGTACGTACCTTCTACAGTGGCTTGGAAAGAGCAAGGCATTAGCTTGCAGCAAGAGACCAAGTTCCCGGCAGAGGGACAAGGTGTACTGCGGATCAGTGCAGCACAGCCAACGAAATTCACATTAAAGCTAAGATATCCTTACTGGGCTGAGCAAGGGATGAGTGTTAGCGTAAATGGTGAAGATGTTCAAGTAAATGTAGGCAAATCTAACTACTTTACTTTGGATAGAGAGTGGCAGGATGGAGACGTTGTCGAATACGATATTCCGATGTCGGTGAGAATCGAGACGATGCCGGATAATCCGAACCGAGTTGCATTCCTTTACGGGCCACTTGTGCTCGCAGGTGATTTTGGGCCTATAAATGCAGAGACCAATAGCGATCGCGCCCTTGCTTCCGTATTAATCGGAGATCGGGACACACTGACGGACAACCTCATCCAATCTAATGTGAGCAAAAATGTGTTCCGGATGAAAGGTTTAGGGTATATAGGGGATCATGAGCTTCGTCCGTTCTACCCTATGCATGATCATCGTTATTCCGTGTATTGGGATTTATTTACACCGGAAGAGTGGAAGCTGGCAGAGGCTGAATATCGCGAAGCCGTGGAGAATAACTTGCTGCTTGAGCAGTTAACTGTCGATTCGGTACAACCTGCTGAAATGCAGCCTGAACGCGATCATAATTTCACAGGTGAATTTGTAGGCTTAGGTAAAATCCACAATCGCAAGTATCGGGACAGCTGGATCAATGGCTGGTTCTCCTTCACGATGGAAGTTTTGCCGGATGAGCAAGTGGATCTGGTGGTCACGTATCTGAAGTCGAACGATACTTCGCTGGCATTTGATATTTTGGCGGATGGGGAGCAACTTGGTGTAGGCACTCTTGAGTCTGAGGAGATGAATAAGCTGGAGACGATTCGCTATGAACTCCCGCAGCCGATCACGAGCGGCAAATCAGCAGTTACGATCAAGTTTGCTTCTCATGAAGGACATAAGGTTGGCCAAGTGGCCGGACTACGTATCGTTAAACGGAACTCTTGAATAAAAAGGCTTACAGAATTATAATAGGAACAATTCTTTTAATTGAGGTGAAATGGATGTCTTTCCGTACCGTTACAAGGAACTAGTTATCGGGCTGGGTGAAACGCGTACCAGCTATCAAGGGGGGAATCTACCCTTTTGGTTACAACTAACTAGAGCTTTGAACGGTGCCATAGGCAGCTATTTTTGTAGAGCCAGGCACTTAACCTATTTAACTTAGAGAACCGTTTATTTGTGGATGGTTTTTTACAGTGGGATAGGGGCGCCTGGCTTTTTTGCATTCAATTAAAAGAGGGGATAAATGATATGTTAAAAAAGAGTCTAGCTCATCTAAAGTGGTGGGTATGTGGTTATATTTTATTGGGTTTTGCCATTCAGCTGTTAAGTAGTTTAGGGGTTGTTGTCTTTCAAAAAATATTAGATAAGGCCACGGTAATCAACAGTTTTGGTGAAATATCCACATTAATTATGGTGTATGGGTTTCTGCTAGCTGGGGTGGCGATCCTGAATTATATAGACGAATACCCGAGTGTGTTTTTATCGAACAGCATCACGGAGCGGTTAAAGATTCTTGCACTGTCCAAAATATCAAAAATGGATTATCAAGCGTATCAGGATATGGGAACAGGGCAGATGATTAAGGTGATCGAGAACGGGGCAGCGGCTGGAAACAGCATTATTTTTTCTTTTTTTCTCAAAACATTACATGAGTTGTTACCTACTCTTCTATTCAGTCTAGTCTTTATCAGCTTCTATGATCTAAGGATCATGTTAGTGATTGCAGCTGGCTACGTGGTTGTCTTTCTGATAACAAATCTGTTGTTGAAATTTCTGTATGCCATGAAGGCTGCCATTCTCCAAGAGCAAGAAAAGATGTCCAGATTCTCTATCCGCGGGTTTATGGAATTGGTCGTCTTTAGAACCAACAAGAGATATGAGAAAGAGATCGATAAATTAAGCCAGACTGCACGCACTATCATTCATAAAAATGCTCAGCTAAAAATGATCCATGAAGCTTTTTTTGCTATATTCGAGTTATTTGTCACGATCATTAAAGTTGTTGTCCTGATTTATGGTGTGAAAAGCATTGTCGCAGGCGAGACCTCCCTTGGTATTGTGGTCGCATTGTTTATGTTCATCGATAAAATTTATACCCCAGTTGCCATCTTTAATGTTTTATTTGTAGATTACAGACTGAATAAAGTGACCTACAGAAGATTCGAGGAATTTATTGCTGCCCCAGAAGATAAGAACTTGGAATCCGGAGAAGCCATCACTGAGCTCCAAGGCAATATTGAGTTTAGGGAGGTGTCCTTTACTTATGGGAATGTGCAGATACTGAACAACCTGTCTTTTTCGCTTACGCGAGGAACTTCTGTTGCTATTGTCGGATTAAGTGGAGGCGGGAAATCTACGCTGATTAAATTGATTGTGGGGTTATTAAAAAAGGGCGAAGGTGAACTCTTACTGGACGGTAAGGATATCGATGAGATTCGTTTGAATAGCTACTATGATCATATTTCCTATCTATCCCAAGATACGCCGATTTTTGATGCTACGATAAGGGATAATATTGTATTTGATGAGGATACTCTGTCGGATGAAGAGCTATATGAGATTCTGGGAAAAGTTCATTTGCAGGAAAAAGTAAGCCATTTACCGGATCGCTTAGATACTTTGGTGGGCGAAAAAGGTCTCAAATTATCAGGAGGCGAAAGACAGCGATTAGCGTTTGCCAGAGTCATTGCCCAAAAAAGAAATATTCTAATTCTGGATGAGCCCGTGTCAGCGCTTGATAATATCACTGAGCAAAGTCTTATGGAGACGATTTTGAATGAATTTAAGGATAAAACTATCATCATTGTGGCCCACAGGCTTAATTTTATAAAAGACGTTGATAAGATATTGGTAGTGGATCAAGGATCAATTGTTGGGGAAGGGAAGTTTGATGATTTAATAGAACAGTGCGAAGCTTTTAAAGCGTTATGGAATAGAAAAATATCGTTTACAGATTATCGATAAATTGCTAGACTCTTCTAAAAAAAGAGGTGCTATCTATGGCTTGGCCAACACATATTGTAGCGGTGGGTGGAATTGCAATAAATGAAGAGGGAGATATTCTTTTAGTAAAAACACATCATGGTGGCTGGGTATTTCCTGGAGGACAAGTGGAAGTTGGAGAAAACCTAATGGATGCACTAATTCGCGAGATTAAAGAGGAAAGTGGAATAGATGTTGTTGTTTCTCAATTGATTGGCGTGTATTCGAATACAGGTATGCATAAATGGTATGACGGTGAGACGGATGTTCCTACCAAGGTCATGTTAGACTTTATCTGCAAGCCCGTGGGTGGAGAATTAAGTACTTCGGAGGAAACATCTGAAGTGATGTGGGTAGCCAAGGAGAAGGTGCTGGATCTGATTTCTGCAGCGGCTATTCGTACCCGCTATCAAGCTTATTTGGATTTCGACGGAAATACTAGGTACATGGATTATGTAACTGGAGGTGCGTTTGAAGTTAAATTGGATCGGACGGTGTAAAAAAAGAAGCTTTGAGGCTTTCCCGAAAGGGAAGGCCTCTTTTGTTGGGAATGAGCAATCATTCCGCTATATCGTATAAGGATTGTGTCGAATCATCTCAATTAAATTCACTGCGGCTGCTGATAAGGGCTCATTTTTACGTGTACAGATCGCAATGGTATTTTTCAGATGGACGCCTTCTACATATACTCGGCACAATTCTCCACGCTCTACGTATTTGCGTACGACTAATGAAGAAACGAAGTTTGCACCATATCCGGCGATAACGGCTTTGATGGCTTCATGTAGTCCATTAAATTGCAAAGAGATGATAGGAGCGGGTGTGTTGTATGTGCGGCATAAAGATAATAATCGCTCCCGCGTTGAACTCCCTTCTTCACGCATAACGAAGGGTTCCTTCATCATTTCGGATAGAGAAACTTGCTGATTGGCATAACGATGATCGGGTGCGACTACAAACCATAACTCGTCCTGAAATAACTCCTCTGTCTGGATTGTATCTGGATAAGCCTCGGCGATTCCTCCATAAATAGCTATATCCACATCTACATTTAACAGCTGCTTGAGGGCATCACTTGAGTTTGTAGTGGTGATCATCATCTCCACTTGTTCATATTGCTGCTTGAACTTTGCAATCCAGGTAGGAATGAGAAAGTGAGCAGGCAAATACGTTGCGGCTAGACGGATACATCCGTTACTGCCGTTAACATAATCTTGAGCGAATTGCTCAATTTGTTGTTCTACGGCGAACAGTCGCTTGGCGAGTAGAGTAAGCTCTTCCCCTGCATCCGTTAAAGCAATTCCTCTGCCTTGAGGTTTAAATAGGGCAAAGGACAGTTCCTTTTCGAACTTCTTAATCTGCGCAGTGATGGCAGGCTGACTTATATTTAAAATTTCTGAAGCGCGTGTCACACTGCCTGCCGATGCGATTACATGGAATAAGCGTAAGGCATGTAGGTTCATGGTTAAACTCCCATTCTTCGATTCATATATTAAATATATAAATTAAATATAAAGATATATTATATTTATGATTATAACTGATTTACAATACAGATATAAAGATGAACTTGGAAAGATGAGATTAGGGAAAGGAATAATGGAGAGGAGGTTTGGAACTGTAGGAGCGTAGCGATCGCCTTTGTCTCCGGATTTCAACCATGAACAGTGTTTAAATTGAAGAAATCTGGAGACAACAGCGACCGGAAGTCCAAACACTCCTCGTAGTTACGAACGATCCCTAAATGTGGAATTTATAAGTTCATCTAAACCAAAATCAATACTAAAGGAGAAGTGATAAATATGAATCAAACGACTACTTGGGATAAAGTCGATCAGTATATTACAGAGCGCCTGATTCCACAGGACGCTGTGTTGGAAGAAGTGTTGGTCACCAATCAACAGGCAGGGTTGCCGCCCTTTGATGTTTCGCCTAGTCAGGGGAAATTCCTCAATCTACTGGTGCAAATGAAAGGTGCACGCCGGATTTTGGAGATTGGCACCTTGGGAGGGTACAGTACGATTTGGATGGCAAGAGCCCTGCCGTCTGACGGACAGATAGTTACCTTGGAGCTGGATCCTATTCATGCGCAGGTAGCTAAAGCTAATCTTTCGCTTGCCGAGGTGGATCATCTGGTAGAGCTTCGTGTAGGGGATGCATTAGAGCAACTGTCTCAGATGAAACAAGAGGGCGTTGAACCCTTCGACTTTATTTTTATAGATGCCGATAAACCGAATAATCCTAACTATTTAAAGTGGGCGCTGCAATTCTCCCAGCCCGGAACGGTGATCCTTGGAGATAATGTGATTCGTGAAGGCGAGGTCATTAATGAGAATAGCGAAGACGCTCGTGTAGTAGGCGTACGGGAATTTTATGATCTGTTGGCTGAAGAGTCTAGAATTTCGGCTACTGCCATTCAGACGGTGGGAAGCAAAGGTTATGATGGATTTGTATTGGGGATTGTGAATAGCTGAGGGATTCGACAGATCCTCTGAGCGTTACGGACCCCGTTGGCGTTATTTGCGAATTTTTAGCCTATAGAGCAGGGTTTCGGACTCCAGTGACGCTATTACTTAGAAAGAGGTTCATCTGTGTCCGATAGATGCCGGTGCCTCCTACCTGTAAATGATATCAAATCAAACAAAGGTGTCCCTAAGCCATGATGGCTTTTGGAACACCTTTGTTATTTTAAAGCGCCTCTTTAATTACCTTTTTGTAATAGAAGACGGACAATATTGCAAAGATCGAATACAAAGCAGTGTATAACAGCATCACCAGAATCATCGGTGTCCAAAGCTCTGTGCCGAATAAGAACCAGCCGGATTTAACGGCGAAGTAGCTGTGAAGCAGACCTATGACTAATGGAATACCGAAGTTGAACAATTGCTTCATCTGTATACCTCTGAGCAAATCACCTTGCGTGAACCCAAGCTTTCTCAGAATGGTGTAGTTAGGTTTTTCATTTTCACTTTCATCCATTTGTTTAAAGTATAGAATACATCCGGAGGTAATCAAGAAGGTTAACCCCAGAAAAGCAACGATAAACATAATGAGTCCCATATTTTGTTTTTGACCTTTTATCGACTCTAATTGAGAGTCTTGTTTGTTTTTCTCATCAAATTTCAAGGTCTTGAAAAGTTCATTTGCCTGTTCAACGCTTGCCCGGACTTTCATATCAATCCCGATATTAAGGGAGGATCCCCTTTGAAGGGCAGGATCTAAATCCTTCTTTAAGCGCTTAAAGATCGATTCGTCTACAACCGCAACCGGTAAGCCACCACCTGTGTAATACCCTGAAATGGGACTTTCGATATCTAATCTTTTATAATCCTGTGGAAAAACCTCATGTAACCCTTTGAGTTCAATCGCACCTTTATCTTTCATAGTAACAAAATTATCCAGTGCACTGCTTGATTTCGTAAAATAAGCTTTATCTGGAGTTAGATCAACGTCTTCAAGTGCATTTTCACTTATGATCGCCAGGGTCATAATATTTGAAAACATATTGTCTCCGTCCGGTTTTTTAACAAGAATCTCTTCAACATCTACATCGACCTGAAGGACTTGGGTCCTTCTTTCTGTAAATACTAAATCATTTGCCGTTAGGATCTTTGTAAATTGTTCAGCCTCTTGGGCATTCGTGAATACAAAATCCGTTGGGACATATTGCTTGGAAGTTTTCTCAGCAGAGTAAAAGGAAATGTAGCTAAGGGATAATAAACCCAGGGCTAGTGCCGATACCGTTGTGATGATGGTCAATAATACGGCATTGGATTTCATGCGAAACATAATGGAGGAAAGAGATAGAACCTCTCTAATGTTCAGATAGCCGTTTTTCCGCTTACGAATGATATGAAAAATAAAACTTACCGAGCCTTTATAAAATAGATAGGTCCCAATAATGACGGATCCCAAAATAGTAATCATGGATATAGCCAATTGATTCATTGAGGTTACGTCGTCGGTAAGTAATTTAGAGGAGAGCACATAGCCCAGTAGGATTAGGCCAATTCCGACAATCCCTATGATCATTTCAAAGAAGGATAACTTTTTCACTGTACCTTCTGTTGTTGAGGTCACCCGGAACAAGGATAAGATACTTTGTCTTTTAATAAATCCATAATTCATCAGCATGATCAAAAGATAAATCACACAGAATACGATCAATGTCTGAATCAAAGCTTCGATAGAGAAATGAAGGGAGGCTATAGCATCGACCCCCATTATTTTAAATAAGATCATGAGGATCAATTTTGAGATAGAAAAGCCTACTAATATCCCCAGGATCAAGGAACCGAAATATAGGATAAAGTTCTCTGCCGAAAGAATGCGGAAAATTTTATTTTTGGTCATTCCAATTAACTGAAATAAGCCAATTTCTTTGCCGCGTCGTTTGATAAAGATCGTATTAGCATACAACAGGAAAATAGAGACAATTACGACTAGTAAAACCGAGGCAGCCGTGATGGCTGCGCCCCCTTTGATAGAGCTTTCCAGCTCATCCATCGAGGGATCATATTGCAAGGTGACAAAGGCGAAATATAAGGCCACACTAAAAACTAGCGCAAACACGTATAGGTAGTAATTTCGGATGTTTTTTCGCAGATTTCGAATCATTAATACATTAATGCTCATTCTGCACACCGCCTAATACACCCTGTGTTTTTATAATGTCGTTGAAGAAAACTTGTCTTGATTGTTCTCCTTTATTTAGTTGCGTATAGATTTTTCCATCTTTTATAAAAATAACTCTACTGCAATAACTGGCAGCCACTGGATCATGTGTAACCATAACGATAGTTGCTTTTCGTTTTTGATTGAGTTCACTTAGCTTATTTAATAAATCAGAAGCGGATTTAGAATCCAGCGCCCCGGTAGGCTCATCTGCAAAAATAATACTTGGATCATGAATGAAGGCACGAGCTGCTGAGGTACGTTGTTTTTGACCGCCAGAGATTTCATTGGGGTACTTATTTTTTAATTCCAAAATCCCCAATTCCTTTGCGAGACTTTCGAATTTCTGATTGGCGGCTTTCTTGGGTGTATTGGTAATGGATAGTGGCAGCAGGATGTTCTCCTTTACCGTCAGCGTGTCCAAGAGATTATATTCTTGAAATATAAAACCTAAATGATTCTTGCGAAATTCAGCAAGCTGCTTCTCTTTCATATTGGAGATTTCATTGCCCTCGATGGTAATAGATCCGTTACTGATTTTGTCGATCGACGAGAGTACGTTGAGTAGGGTGGTTTTACCTGAACCGGAAGGCCCCATGATGCCAACGAATTCGCCTTCTTCTATACGAATATCGAGTCCGCTTAACACGGATTGTTTGTTTAATTTATTGCCATAGCTTTTATGAATTTTAGTAGCTTCTAGAATTGCCATAATGATTCACTCCTTCGTTTCTTCTTGTATAGCTTTATTATAAAAAAGTTTATTGTTCTTATCCTGCGATTGCCCGAACAAAATATAAAAGCATGTGACATTGTTGTCACATGCTTGAGATTTTAACGAATTCATTTTTGAGTGGGAAGGTTAGCGTAAATGTTGATCCCGCTCCGAGCTTGGATTGAACCCCGATGATGATGAGTAAGGATTGAGCTGCTTTCTGAGCTAAATATAAGCCCATGCCTGTGGCGGCATTGTCGCGATGTACAGTAGTGGAAGTAAACCCTCTGTCGAAGATGCGCGGCAGGTCCTTCGGATCTATCCCGCGCCCGCAATCCTTCACCTCAAGAACGATATGTTCAGCTTGCTGGTAGCTATTCACTGTAATATCAGAAGATTCACTATATTTTACGGCGTTGGTTAGGAGTTGTCTGAGGATAAAAGCCAGCCATTTAGCATCACTAAGCACTTCAGCAGCTTCTAAGTTCAACTCAAAGCCGATTCCCTTCTGAATACACCAAGATTGTAATGTCTTAATCTCACTAAAAATAAGCGTTTCTATATCGATTTGCTCCATGTACAGGTCGTTTTCAATAAATGGTATCCGTCTTTGATGGAGCTGCTGATCCAGCAGCAGGTGAATACGAAGCCACTCATAGGTCAAGTGCCCCTTCATAACATCATCTTCTATACGCTCAATCATTAGATGCATTGCGGTCAGTGGAGTCTTTACTTCATGAATCCAGGATAACAACTCATCCTTCTCTTGCTCCAAATTCATTAAATTGTCTGAAGCAGTCCGCTTTAACAATTTCACTTGGTTGGTGATGCTCTCTTCGATGATTTTCTCAAAAGGACTTTCGGCAAGAGCGATGCTTGTCAGATCGAGATCATCGTCCCGCTCATTTAAGCTTTTATAAAATCTGGTTTCCTTAGGATAGCGAATGACTAGAAAAATTACGAAAAAAATCATCGATAAAGAGACCAGATAGAGCACTGAAGACAGGGGGATGGTCGGGTCCATAAAGGTGATAAAGAGCATAAATAGATGTACAAAGAGAAAAAGCAAAATCCAACCGAGTCTTTCGAGCAGGTACTTTTTAATCATAGAGAATCCTCTTCAATGGCTACGTACCCTTGTCCAACCTTCGTCTCAATAAACGCCCCTAATTCAAGCTCGTCGAGCTTTTTGCGCAGCCGATTTACGTTGACGGTAAGGGTGTTATCGCTAATAAAGCGCTTATCGTCCCATAAGCTATTAATTAATTCCTCGCGGGTGACAATTTTATTCTTTTTCTCAATGAGCAATTTCAATATGAAAATCTCATTTTTGGTAAGCTCAATCGTTCCCGTGTCGTTGGTCACTGAATTCCGCTCATAATCGACGGTAGCTCCGCACCACGTTTTGAGTTCAATGTTATCCGTATTGTAATTGTACACACGCCGGAGAATGGCTTGCACCTTGGCAATGAGTACATCGAAATGGAAGGGCTTTTGGATATAATCATCGGCTCCCAGCTGCATGGACATCACCATATCTGTCGGATGATCCCGAGAGGATAAGAAGATAATCGGCAGATTAGAGTGAGAGCGAATCATTCTGCACCAATGAAACCCATCGAATTTGGGTAATTGGATATCAATTATCACTAAATCAGGTTTGATTTCCGTGAATTCCTGCGTAACATTGTTGAAATCTTGAATGCCATATACATCATAAGACCACTGCGTAAGCCGTTCTTTGATCTCATTAAACAGCGTTGTATCATCTTCGATTAATAAAAGCTTGAACAAATCGGTCACCACACTTTTAGTTTCGTGCCTTGCGTTTAGAATACGCTTAAATGATTGAAGCCATACTTTGATTGTGCTTAGAGCATTGCAGATAACACTGTCTGATAATGCGCAAATTCCTTCGTTTCATTAAACTGAGGGCACATTTTCAAGGAGAGCAGGGCGCTTTCGATTAAGAACTCTCTTGGTTCCTTGTTGTTCATGATCTCTTCTTGGATAAAATATAACAGCTTCAGTGCATTGGACAGGCTAGGATCATCGGCGGCGAATGATTTATCAATAATTTTTTTTAAGCTTACGGTCGCAAACGATAAATCATTATTAAAAAAATCAGTGTATTCAGCAACAGGCAATAGTTTCCCTACATGATCGGGGGAGATAAGCTGCATTCCTTTTTCACTTAAGTCCTCAACAATCGTCTGGATAAGAGTAGTGCAATAATTAATGATTTGTTGAGAGGTAATGACTTCATTCATGGCACTGTTAATTTGCAGCATATCTTGCAAGATGCCTGTGAAAATGATGGCTCCATCCAGTAGATAGGGTTTTTTATCTTCAGAAAATATATGCAGGAAACGTTCATGCACCCAGGTTAATAAGGTGAATTTAGTTTTTTTGATGAACGTAATTAAATCCGGATCATTGGAGACCAGGGCATCTTCAACCAGCTGCAACAATTTATTTTTCTTATTGATTTTCATAACCAGTTGAACCTGTTTAGCGAATATATCAATGTCAGAGGGGTCCTGGCCAATAAGCAGGCCATTTCTGCCTTCTTCCAGCTGGTCATGAATAGAGGTGAATACAGCTTTAAAGAGATCCCCCTTGGAAGGGAAATAATTATAAAAAGATCCTTTGGAGATCCGGCTGTGATTCAGAATGTCCTGTATGGATGTGGCGTGGTAGCCTTTTTCAATAAATAATTCATGTGCTTTTTGAATCACTTGCTCTTTCCGTTTATTTATCATCTTAGGTGCCCCTTTAAGCTGGACTCTTTTGTGCAAAAAAAACACTTCACGTAGAATAGACTAGCTTATATTTCCACTTAATACAATTTAGTTTTTAAATGAATTCTGACTTGCCAAGCAGTAAATATAAGAGTAATATATTCTACATTGTAACATAAGTTCAAAATTGAACCGACGGTATGATTATAGAATGGAGGATTCCAAAATGAAAACGAAAGAAAGTAAAGCGTCCTATGGGATTTTGGCAATCCTTATGATTGGTGCATTTGTTGCTTTACTGAGTAATACCTTGCTCAATATAGCTTTACCATCGATTATGAAGGATTTTGATGTCAGTGCCTCAACGGTACAGTGGTTATCGACGGGTTATATGTTAGTGAACGGGATCATGATTCCTTCAACGGCCTTTTTAATTCAAAAGTATACAGCCAGACGATTATTCCTAATCGCCATTGGATTATTTGCAATAGGGACCTTCATTGGAGGCTTTGCTCCAAGTTTCCCTGTATTATTGATTGCGAGAATGGTCCAAGCCTCAGGGGCCGCGATTATGATGCCATTATTAATGAATGTATTGTTCACCACATTTCCACCTGAAAAACGTGGCTCGGCCATGGGGATGTTTGGTTTGGTTATGATTTTTGCACCAGCCATTGGTCCTACACTCTCAGGATGGATTATTCAGCATTATGAATGGCCTGTGCTGTTCTTTATGATTGCACCGATCGCCGTATTGGTGTTCATTCTTGCCTTCTTCAAACTGCATGATCCTAAAAAAGATGTGGCTATTAAAATTGATATTCTATCCGTAGTTCTATCAGCGATTGGGTTCGGGGGTCTTCTATACGGCTTCAGTTCCGCTGGGAATAAAGGATGGGATGATCCAATGGTCTACTCCACCCTTATTATCGGGGTTATTGGTTTAGTGATATTCATTATGCGCCAGATGAAGATGAAGGAGCCTATGCTTAACTTCAGAGTGTACAAATATCCGATGTTCGCTTTATCCTCAGCGATTTCGATTACACTGAATATGGCGATGTTCTCAGCCATGATGTTAATGCCGATTTATCTGCAAAATATTAGAGGCATTTCACCTTTGGATTCGGGACTGCTAATGTTGCCTGGTGCGTTGATTATGGGGGTTATGTCTCCAATCACAGGTAAATTGTTCGATAAATTCGGCGGCAAAGTCTTAGCGTTAATCGGTCTGGCTATCGTAGTGATCAGTACGTATTTCTTTAGTGATCTAACTGAGACAACGAAATATTCGACACTTATGATTTTGTATTCTGTGAGAATGTTCGGGATTTCAATGGTTATGATGCCTGTGATGACCAATGGTCTGAACTCCATTCCGGCTAAATATACACCGCATGGTACAGCCATGAACAGTACGATTCAGCAAGTCTCCGGGGCGATTGGCGGGGCGCTGCTTGTAACGATTATGTCTAACAGTACCACATCACATGTCAAAGATATGGTAGCTGAAGCTGTGAGTAAATTAACGGCTAAGCCTTCTGCAGAGCAATTGCTTGGCATTCAAAACCAAGTCATCGCAAAAGCAACGATCGAAGGAATTAACGATGCATTCTTAGTGTCAGTAGGCGTAGCCATCATTGCCTTTATCCTAGCTTTCTTCATAAAAAGAGGGATACAGCCTAAGGATACAGAAACAATCGAGGAAAAAGTGGCTGTTAAACAAGTTTCATCCGCTAGATCGATGTAATTTGATATGTAGAAAGACGCTCACCTATGGTGGGCGTCTTTTTGTCTTAATTAAAAATAGAACTCTGAGTGAGTCTTGGTCCATCCTGAATGACCGTTATGGAGTCGTTTCCACCTACATAAATTCTATTTGTGAGCGGGTTTAGCACAGTGCTGCCTGATACGGAGGAGAATCTTGCGAGCCGTTTAAACGTGGTGGCGTTATAAACGGACATATGATTCTTATCAAAATTACCAACAAATAAATGATTTGTATTCGGGTTGATAATCGTGTTGGAGGAGGTAGGCAACACCTTTGTGGTTATAATTTTGTTGTTGCGCCCATCTATGACAAACAGCCTGCCCTTACCCTCCACTTGTGCACTTGAGACATAAATACGATTCGTCAGCGGATTTATAACGACCTCACTTTGCAAACGTCCCAGCTGTACATTACGCAACAATTTATTGGTTCGGCCATTGATCACAGAAAGAAACCGGCTCAAGTTATTAGCGACATAAATACGATTGGTAATTTTATTAAGTGCTGGCGCTATCACGGGGTTACTTCCGACTTTTATTGTCGCAATGATCGCCTGTGTAGTTCCGTCAATGACGGTGACGCTATCATTTACTGTATTGGTCACATAGACACGGTTGGTAAGCTCATTGATAACAATTCTGGAGGGGCGTCCACCGATTTCAATCTTTTTACGGACCTGATTTGTTTTCCCGTCTATGACGAATAGGGTTCCGAATGCGCTAGTTACATAAATCAGATTGGTTCGAACATTTACTCCGATATTGTCTGGGAATCGGCCTACTTTGACAGTTTTGATTACCTGGTTTGTCCGCCCGTTTATGACAGATACGTTTTCGTCACGGAAGTTAGGTACATAAATCCGGTTGGTTTGGGGGTTGATTCCGAGCTGAGACGGCAGTCTTCCTACAGGGATCCGAGCGATAATGCGATTAGTTCTGCCCTCCAATACCCCGATAGTTCCAGCCTCGGTGTCTGGGTTTACAAAGTATACTCGATTCGTGACGACATTTACTTTTATATCTCCGATCGGTCCGGCAGAGCGGACTGTAGCAATCACTTTTGGCTGCGCCATGCTTTTACCCCTTTCCAAGTAAATAGATACTTCATTATATTTAGGCTTAGGCAAAAGGGTACTTCATTTATCCTTGCAAGATATATATTAGGAGTGTAGAATGGTACTCCATTATCCAAATATTAGGTTAGGTGTAAGCGTTTTATTTTTTTGAGAAATTGAGATTGATTGGAGGTTGGGGTTGAGATGGTGAAATCAGTGTTGTCGGATATTTTATTAACACCTGATAAGACGCAGGTTCATAGCGAATTATTAGAGGAAATTGGGCAGTATATCACACAAGAAATTCTAAATCATCCGTTAATGAAAGAGGAGAGTCAGCGGGTAAGTATTCTCCTTGATGGATCGACCGCACTTGGTGTGGTGGATGAGCAGTCGGATGTGGATGTAATCATTATTTGTCAGGACGAGTATTATAGCAGCATTAATCATCGGTTCGAGCAAGCGGGGCTGATCCCGGAGCAAAGTAGTTTTTTTATGGATTTACGACTTCCCAGCGGCAAGTCCGGACATTACACACTGCATAAAATATCAGAAATCAAAGCGGCGTTAATGAGCGGAAATATGGAATGGCTGTGGAATGCTTCTATTTCTTATATCTACTATGACCGATTGGATGTAAAGTCGCTTTTTGATGCCTATGTGCCCCTCCAACCTGAAGTCCTAATGAGATTTCGTAAGAATTCATACATACAGTTAAGAAGTTATGCCAAAAGCTTAGATAATCCGGTAGTGCGTGGCGACGCCTTTCCTATTTTATTTTTAGCGGTTTCTCTTTATAAAGAAGCATTACGCTGTGCCATTACTATTGAAGGTCACCCCTACCCCTATGACAAATGGCTGGTACCTGTAGCCAAACAAACGACTGTCGGCCGAAAGATTATGGAGTGTGCGGGCGATTTTTGGAGTTTTATTAGAGATGATGAATCCTTTGCCCCTATGTACCAGGAGGATAATAACTTTGTCAAAATGGAAAAACGATTCCGGAAGATACTTGTAGAGGAATTCCGCATGCGGGGGATCGATGAATCTTGGTTAGTAGAGTGGTGGAAGTTTATGGAGGAGTGAGTGGAGCTATAGGGTGTTTGGGTGAGTAGAGTAGCTGTGGTGGCGGGGTTGCTGGGGATGGCTGTAGTGGCTGGGATGGTCGGAGTGGTGGAATGGCTGAAGTGTTTGGGTAGCGTAGTAGCTGGGGTGATTAAGTAACTTAAATGACTCCCCTTCCTCCTCTTGATTATGGTAAGGTATATTGAAGTGGAATTTTAGTGAGAGGTGATTATATGGACGGGACAGTTTCAATATTAGGAGTTCCCTTTTCAAAACTAACACTACATGAGACAACACTTCATCTAACAAAACATATTCAATCTGGGGAATCGAAACTTTTCCATTTGATCACGGCTAACCCGGAAATTACGATAACAAGTCAATCGGACGAGCTGCTACGAACCATACTTCAAGAAGCGGATTTAATCACTCCTGACGGGATTGGCATTGTGATGGCATCAAAAAGAAAAGGCGATCCTATTGCTGAGAGGGTAACTGGATATGAGCTGCTTCTTGAGCTTTTGGAGCAAGGAAATAGCTTGGGATGGAGTTTTTATTTCTTGGGAACAGATGAGCTTACCAGCTGTAAAGCGGTCGAAAAGATCACGGAGTTATATCCGAATGTGAAGATTGCAGGAAGACATAATGGTTTTCTTACCAAGGAAGAGGAGCCTGCCATTGTAGCAGAAATACAGCGCGCACAGCCAGATTTCCTGATCGTTGCGATGGGTGCGCCATACTCTGACAAATGGGTATATAAGCACAAACAGGAGCTTACGCAGGTAAAAGTTGTTTTTGGCGTGGGGGGCAGCTTAGATGTAATTGCGGGAAAAGTTACTCCTGCACCAGCGCTATGGAAAAAACTCAATCTGGAGTGGTTGCATCGACTTTTGTTCGCTCCCGTTGCGAAGGGACAAAAGTCGCGATGGCGCAGACAGGCAGTGCTGCCCAAATTCGTGTTCCGAGCTATGATTAGGAAATGAAGAAAAGGCCTCGTTTATGGGGCCTTTTTTAGGTTCGATTGGTGGGAGAGGAGGAGGGAGCAGGTGTGAGAGTTGGAAGTAAGGAGTAGGGGGAAGAGTAAGAGAGATTAGTGGGAGTAAGGTGAGGAGTATGAGCAAGAGTGAGTAGTGAGATTGAGGTAAGGACTAGGAGTAGGAGTAGGAGTAGGAGTAGAGTAAGTAGTGGGATTGAGGTAAGGAATGGGAGCAAAAGTGAGTAGTGGGAGTATGTGTAAGAGTGGTGAGTAGGATGTAAGTGCGACTATAGCTGTGACCTTTAAACAAATTAATAATAATAAACAACACCGATTCTGGTTGATGCCATAGTCTCGTATTTAATTCAAACTAAAAGCTAAAGAGGAACAATAAGGGCAAAAATGCCCCTGAGTCACTGGAATTCCGCCCGAAGAGGCAAAAGAAAGGCAAAAATGCCCTAGATCGGGCGCAATTACAGCCCTAAGGGGCAAAAGAAAGGCAAAAATGCCCTAGATCGGGTGCAATTCAACCCGAAGTGGCAAAAGAAAGGCAAAAATGCCCTAGAATCGGTGCAATACAGCCCGAAGAGGCAAAAGAAAGGCAAAAATGCCCTAGAATCGGTGCAATACAGCCTGAAGAGGCAAAAGAAAGGCAAAAATGCCCTAGAATCGTTGCATTTCAGCCCGAAGTGGCAAAACAAGGGCAAAAATGCCCTAAAATCGGTGTGATTCAGCCCGAAGTGACAAAACAAGGGCAAAAATGCCCTAGATCGGGTGCAATTCCGCCCGAAGAGGAAAAAGAAAGGCAAAAATGCCCTAGAATCGTTGCATTTCAGCCCGACGAAGTGAATCAACGGTATAAATCCCGTAGACTGAGCCGAGTCCGGCCCGAAGCAGCAAATCAGCGGTATAAATCCCGCAGAATGAGCCAAATCCGGCCCGACGAAGTGAATCAACGGTATAAATCCCGCAGAATGAGCCAAATCCGGCCTGAAGCAGCAAATCAACGGTATAAATCCCGTAGACTGAGCCGAGTCCGGCCCGACGAAGTGAATCAACGGTATAAATCCCGTAAATGTCCCCAGCCCGCCCGGTTACTATCCATTACCAACAGGGAGTCGGTTTTCGCCACACATTTAATGTGATCCCTATTATGATGAGTGAAATTTGTTTAATTGAGCAGATACATCCGCGTTAATTGAAAATAGGGTAGGAGTTTATCGCTGCAAAATAAAAAAACTGACACCGCTATACCAGCGATATCAGTTTACAGAGCTTAGCGATTAAGCTAGCGGCTGCCTATTTTTAGCTTGTTCCTCTCGCATCCACTGTGACAACTGGCGTTTGAGCTTAAGGAACTCGGGAGAGTCCGTAATCTCATCACGGCGTGGCCGCGGAAACGGCACATCGACTGTATGCAGAATGGAGCCGGGGCGACCGGAAAATACATAGATACGATTAGAGAGCAGCAACGCTTCTTCGATGTTGTGAGTGATGAACAGCACAGAGCGGCGATTCTCTTCCCACAGCTCAAGTAGCCAGCGCTGCATTTCACTGCGAGTTAGTGCATCCAGTGCACTGAAAGGTTCATCCAGCAACATTAGCTCCTGCGGAGCGAGCAATGCTCTGAGAAAAGCTGCACGCTGCTGCATCCCGCCAGACAACATATGCGGATAAGCATGTTCGAAACCGCTTAACCCAACCTTGGCAAGCCACTGGCGCGCTTCCTCGCGGGCTCCATCCCGCAGTGCACCTTTGATCTCCCCAGCAAGCAGCACATTATCCTCAATCGTACGCCAAGGAAAAAGCGCAGGCTGCTGCGGCATATAACTAATTTCACCGCGTTGACCTGTAACGACCTTACCGTTCATGCGGATCGTGCCTGCATCGGGTTTCACAAGGCCGCCAATCATATGGAATAAGGTGCTTTTTCCGCAGCCGGAAGGACCAACGATCGAAACGAACTCTTGTTGCTCTACCTTGAGAGAGACATTATTCAGAACGTTCGTCTCACGGCGACGATGGGAAAAAGATTTGGAGATGCCGCTCACTTCAAGGGCGGGTGCCACGGTATGAGCTTCAGGAGAGCTTATGACTTCTGTTGTTCTGTGTTGCATTTGCGTCGCTTGAGACATACAGGCATCTTCCTTTCTATGAGTTACGGCGCGGCTTCCAGCGAACCAGCCATTTTTCCAGCAATGCAATAATAGCAAAGAGTACAAGACTTAAAAGTACAATAATAACAATAGCAACAAACATCCGATCCGTACGATATGCGGATTTCTGCAGAAGCATATAATAGCCAATACCTTTATCCGCGCCAATCCATTCAGCGACCACGGCGCCCATAACCGCATAAGTAGCAGATATTTTTACGCCGGAAAATAGTGCCGGGATAGAAGAGGGCAGCTCCAGCTTGGTGAAAATTTGCCACTTGCTTGCGCCAGCCATTTTCATATAATTCATCATGACCTGATCACTTTGGGCCAGACCGCCCATCGCAGCGACAGCTACCGGGAAGAAACATACTAGTGTAATCAGCACGATTTTGGGCAAAAGACCAAAGCCGAACCAGATAATGAGCAGGGGTCCGAGCGCGATGGAGGGAACATTTTGACTCAGAATAATAAGTGGATAAAAAGCCCGTCTAGCCCAAGGCAAAAGATGCAAAAGCAAAGCAACGATCAGGCCTACCCCCGTACCAATGGGAAAACCAATTAAAGTGAGCCGCAGCGTAGCCATCGTATGAGCCCAAAGACCAGAAGCGTTACTGGTGGATTCACGAGCAATATCAGCAGGACTCGGCAGAATCCAGGATTCAATATGAAATACAGATACAGATAGCTGCCATACGGTTAAAAAGAAGACGACCGCCACAAGGGGCGGCCATATTAGCTTCCAGGTCGATCTCACGGCCGATATTTCTCCGTCAATTTATCCATGCTGATTCCGTTAGGATTATGAGCGATTTTGATCTGCGAAATTACGCTTGGACTGCCTGCTTCGATCAACGCCTCCTGCATCTGACGCACAACCTCCAGCAGCTCGCTAAGCTCACCTTCCATTGTGGTTTCCAGTGGATTCACTTGATGTTTAACACCGGATTTCTGAATGACCTCAATCGCTTTATCTACGTATGGGATGGAATCCTCATTGTTCGGTGTTTTTGGAATTACTTGAATGCTTAGTAGGGTGTTAGCCACAATAATCAATCCTCTCATTTTATAAGGTAAGTTCAAAAAGCCAACTTTGATAACGAAGTAACTCAGGAAGCAAACTCGACATCGAATCTTGAACGAACTTGGGAAGTCCGGTACTCACGTAGCACATCACTACGCTCCGTTCCTCCTTCCTCAAGTAACGTCCAACCTTCTTGGTTCTGAAGTCCGCTCTCTACTCCGCCGGTAAAAAATCATTACTGAATGCACTAGCAGCATCCAGCGGTTTATCCAGCAACTTCAGATCATACATCCAGTCGCCGTAATTTTGCCAGACCTCGGTTTTTTGCTCGCCCCAGCGGGCAGCATCGTCCTTGTATTTTGGGCTAAGCCATTTTTGGCTAGCTAGGACAAGGTCGGCGTCCAGGTCAGGAACGGCCTTCGATAACATACCGGCAGCCTCTTCCGGATGATCAATGGCATACTGATAACCTTTTGATGTGGCTTTCATGAAGGCCTTCACCAGATCAGGATGATCTGCAATTTGCTTCTCACTCGTCGTCAGCACAGGCGTGTAATAATCGAGCTGTGGCGCATAATCCTTTAAGTACAGCATATCCAATGGCTCGCCACGCAACTCAGCCTCAACACCAGTCCAAGCGTAGAAAATCCAGGCGAAATCAATGTCACGTTTGACGGCGGTAAAATAATCAGCTTCACCGATACTGATCAGCTTCACCTTTTTCACATCGCCACCTTCAGGATCCATGATAGCTTTCATGGCTGCTTCTTCGGCCGGTGAGCCCCAGCCTCCGTAGGTTTTACCTTCGAAATCCTTTGGTGATTTAATATTGCGATCTACTGGAGCAGCGAATCCCGACGTATTATGCTGAATAATAGCTGCTATCGAGACAAGGGGTACGCCTTGTAGACGGGCTAGTGTTAATCCTTCTTGGGCGCTGATGCCAAATGCGGCTTCGCCAGAAGTAACCATAGTATCAGAACCCGCTGCGCCTGGCTGAACGATCTCGACGTCCAGACCTTCTTCAGCGTAGTAACCAAGATCCTTAGCTACGTATAGACCGGTATGATTCGTGTTCGGTGTCCAGTCGAGTGCGACTTTAACTTTGGTGAGCTCTTTTGGAGCATCCGTCCCAGCCGCAGCAGTTGGATCAGTAGCATTTGCTTTGTTTCCGGCTGTATTCCCATTGTTGCTGCCGCATCCGGCAATGGCAAGAATGAGTACACAGGTGAGGCACAACGTAAGTGCTTTTTTAAGGTGCATGTCTTCTTCTCTCCTTTAAGGTTACAAGAATCCCGTCTTCACAACATGAACCGTAAAGTGTAGTATGTACGTTTTTCTACATCTTTTAGTGATCTTACAAAAAAAGCGCCCCGAGTGATCGGGACGCTGGCTTGGCGCAAGGTTAGTTAAGGTCACAGGGACCAGAACCAATTGGCGATTCCTACGCTGGCATTATCCAGATCAGGTATAAGGGTCAGTATCTTGTGGGATACAATCTCAGCCGGCCAATTCCAGCACCCCTGGTTCTATGAAGTTAACGGGTATTTCTATGTGCAATATAAGTAAGCATAAGTTTTGTACCCATACTTTATATCTTATATTTCTCGCATACGGTGTATTATAGACGGCTGTACTCAGAATGTCTAGTAGTGCACTCCTGAATTTTTCCAATCCAGTAGTTTCTTTTTTGCTAGTCTAGATCTTTATATTTTTTGCGGTGACGCCGTTTAAGCTCACTAACCAGCGCCCCTAGCGTGAGGACAACGCTGATCAGAATCCCGCTCATGATCACGAAGAGGGCAAGAAATTCAAAGGGAGAATAACCAATCATTTTACTCCATTGAATCTTTCCATCCAGATCGTCAATGACCTGATTCATGCCGTAAATCCCGCTTACTACCGTAAATACAGTAAGAATCATCAGCAGATTATCCCGTCGCTTGGATTGAAACTTATCCTGATACTGAAACAGGTCATTTAAGGTTTCTTTCACTTCCTCGAACAAAGCGTCGTTTCCGTATACTTTACGCAGCTGAAGAAATATCTCCCGGCCCTGCGACTGGGAAATCAACTCCAAGAAGTAGAACTTTGCCGAGAACTTATTAATGGAGTAGATTAGATTGTCTATTTCCTCATAATCATGATTAATCCGAAGTCGGGAGTGCATATTGGCGAGCTTTAGCAGAACGATTTTGTGGAAAATATTGAGTAAAAATCCGTAATAATATTGCCCGTACATCTGGTTGGCTAGACTAACAGCAATCTCCTGTTCAGCGCGGGTCATGCAGCAAAAGGTTTGCTCATTCATCATATAATATGTGTCTGGACCCCAGCGATTATAGGAATGCTCATGACAATAGTTTGCAATATACGCTGGATCGCTGGCACTGGCATAGGGCTTTCCGTTCAGATTAATTCCATCAAGCTGTGAGGCGCGATAGCGTAGATTTACACTAATCTCATCAGAGCTTTCTTCATTCTGAAAGCCGTAAAAAGCTTGCACCTGCATTCTTTCATCTACGAAAAAAGGAAGGGTCTCGAAATAAGCCCCATTGATATCCGATTGATCCAGATATGGCTCCAGTCCATCCACCAAATTTCGGAAGACAAAATCCTCTACCATCTCATAGGTCTGTTCCCCGCAATGAATATAAGTGTAATCATCCTGTATGAAGGTATTCTCTAGCGCACGGAAACGATCCGCGAATTCTAGGGCAATACTAAAGGGAATTGAATCCCCCTCCAGCTGGACACGTATCGTCACGAATCCAAGCTGAAAAGGACATATGAATATATCCGTCGAGAGAATTTTGAAAAATATAGATTGCTGCGGAATCTCCAGAATGCAGTCGAGATTATTTACTCTGGAAAAACGGCGGAACGAGTCGGCATCCTTCCTGCGTGGAAAAAGGACATGTGCAGCAAACGGTAAATAGGTGCGCTCCATACGTTCATGGGAAACACAGTAGCCATCTCCGTAATAGGCAGCTTCAAGCTCTTTATTATCCAGAAAAAAACGTGTGAAGCCGTCGTCCTGTAATTGCTGGATAAGCTGCTTAGAATCGCCCTTTTTTATAGAAAAGGGAAATATAAACTGCATGAGCGCAGTATGTAACAAAGGCTCAGTTGAAGACTCATTCATTCATCGTCCATCCTTGTGCTCAGAATATGCTTATAGATCACATTACCCTAAAAGGATAACGTTGATACTGTTCTAAATACGGGAACTCTTTCCTTTCAACGCTTGCATGGACTGGAACCTCCATGCGGCAATGCTTAGCAGAAACAAGAAGGCGGCAAAAGCGGCCAGTAATCCGGCTGTTTGTGCCACTTCTAAATGGTCCATAGACCAGCCCATAAACAGAGGTAGCAAAGCACCGCCAACACCTCCGGAAGCAATCATAATGCTGGGTGTTGACTCTTCGGTGCCAGGCAGCATTTTGCTGGAGTAGACTAAAGCAATGGAGAAAATACCGGACATAAACAGCCCCAGCAGCAGAATTACAATGAAAGCAGCCATTCGATTGTCAGTGAACGGAAAGAGTGCCAGCAGTAACAAGGTTAGTAAACAGCTGCTGAGAATGTACACGCGATAAGATATTTTTTCGGCAATTACACCCGCAAACAATCTTCCTGTAGACATCGCCAGCCAAAAGAAAGTGACTGTCAGTGCTGCGGCAGACTCCGTCATCCCTAGCTTGGCAATAAAGATAGCCGGCATAAAGTTGACTAAACTCATCTCTGTGCCTACATAAAGAAAAAAGAAAACGATGAAGATCCCTAACAGAATCCATTGCTTACCTTTATACGGAAATTTTTTGTTAGAACGTGAGCTTGAGGATTGCGAATTGTCTGCTCCTTGGACAGAGGCGCGTTCATCCAGCATTCGTTGTAGATTACCGAAATGCCCTCTTGTCCAGAGGATAAGAGAAATTAAGGAGAAGGCAGCGACGATTAGAAAGGCCAATCTCCACGCTCCGGCAGCAATGAGCGGACTGGCGATAAGCGGCATCACGAGTGCGCCTATCCCGAATAGCACTTCAAGCCGGCTCATTGCAATAGCAGTTCCTTCGGTTACAGCACCAATAATAATGGTGCCGATAACCGCTTCGATCATCCCGAAACCAAAACCTGCGGCAACAGCGATAACATACATCCAGCCCCAAGGCGGTAGAAAGGCGTAGGCAATTTCTGCAACTAGTAGAAGACTGGTGGCAATGAGGATGCCTCCACGTTTTCCGAAGCGGCGATTAAGCAGGGGAGAGACCAACACACCTGCTAAAAAACCAGCGAATTGACTAAAGATTAATTCACCGCCAGCACTATAATTTTGATCATAATGTTGCAGTAGAACGGGCAGAATAGATCCCAGCACAACATGTGCCAGACCGATAACGAAGTAGGAAAGACAGCCGATCCAAATCAGTTTTTTCACGAAGTAAGCTCCTTATCTTGAAGTAGTTTATGAGGTAAGGTCGGATTCAATGTGAACCTGAAGGGTACATTATAATAAGCACCATTGTTATGATAAATCCAAACGGTGAGCTTGGATATATAAACTTTTGTTTACATGCTTGAAGGGAGAGATTTACGTAATGGATAACAAACAACTGGAGCAACTCATTATTAAGGCATTGGATGACAACAAGTTCGGTTCCTTTGGTACGATCGAAGAAGGAAATAAGCCGAAAGTACGTTATATGGCCATTTTCCATGAGGGTTTGAGAATTTATTTGGCTACAAATCGCAAAACTCATAAAGTGGAGGAGTTATCCGATAATCCGAATGCTTTTGTACTGCTTGGCTATGAGGCAGGCGGAAGCAAAGATGTGCTGGAGATTGAAGCAACTGCTACCGTCTCTAAGGATGAAGGCTTGCGCTCCAAGGTATGGAATAAAGAGCTGGAGCCATGGTTTACAGGACCTGATGATCCTAATTATGTAATTCTGGAGCTTACTCCAACACGTATTGAGTATGTAGGCAGCAATAAAGAGCATGGAGTATGGCAGCCGTAAGTTATAGCCTTGAATTGATCAAACAGCCCTCCTATCCCATATGGGGTAGGAGGGCTGTTTGATGTGTTATAATGACTTCAACTTTTTAGGTATTCATATCGGGGAGGAGCTGAAGCTACATGAGCGTTACTCTGTTATATATTGAAGATGATCGTGAAATTGGCAGTGTAGTGTCTGCTGATTTAAGCGAAAGAGGTTATAGTGTTCGCTGGCTACGGAGCGGAGAAGGAGTGATGGAAGAAGCCGGCGCCTGCCAACTGGCTATTCTCGATGTTATGCTTCCAGGTCTGGATGGGTTTACGATCGGGCAACGTTTGAAACGTTCTTACCCTAAGCTGCCCATTTTGATGCTCTCCGCCCGGACCTCAATTGATGATAAGCTGCAAGGTTTGGAGTTCGCAGATGATTATTTGACCAAGCCTTTTCACCCGGATGAATTGGCCGCTCGAATTGAGGTGCTGCTCCGAAGGAATGGGGCATCTGTTCAGGATTCGCTCACACTTAAACATCTAGTCGTATATGAAGGGGATAACCGCGTAATGAATGCTCAGACTCAGGAAGAAATCATGCTTACAGGTAAGCAATTTCAGATTTTTTCCTATTTGCTGCGTCATCTTAACCAAATTATGACGAAGGAGCAGATCTACGAGGCCGTGTGGGGTGAGGCTTATATCGAAGGGGATAAAACTCTGATGGTACATATTCGTTATTTGCGCGAAAAGCTGGAGCTTGATCCGGGTAATCCGGAAATTATCGAAACTGTCCGTGGGATCGGCTACCGGGTAAGAGCATGAGAGGATTAGAGCGCATTCGCAAGAAACGTAATTCCTCCTTGTTATCAGGGTATTTGCTAATTATCGTATCTGCACTGCTATTTATCCCTGTGGTCCTTCCGTTGTCTTTTGTTGGCTACAATATTCTTAACGAAGTGACCAAAGGTGCCCCGCCTGTAGATACATCCCTGTATTCGAATATTGCACCGCTGGAGACTATGTGGCATAAAGAGGCACTTCACTTAGAAAATGCTTCTTCGGAAGCCATAAAACAGCGGCTGATTGAATTGAGTCGAAAATACACCGAGGCTACTATGTTTTGGGTAGACGGGCAGGGAAAAACCCAGTTGATTCTCACGCCTGAAGAAGGGGATAAGGATAAGATTTACCCTGAAGTTCCTGATCAGTGGACTGCGGCTGAGGCTATTTCATTTATGAAAGAAAGTACGAATCGTGATCCTTTAGCCATCGTTGCTTTCGTGGGGGACAAAGTGGAGGCAGACAAGGGATTTATGGTGATGCAAATTCCAAGCAAGCTGCTGAACAAAGGGGCTTATGGGGGATTAGGGGCTTGGGCTTGGTATAACTTTGTGTTATTTACCCTTTTTGGAGGGTTCGCTCTGGTTTCGTGGATGTTCTTTAGAAAAATTCGCAAACGGCTGCTGCAACTGCAAACCGCGATGACGATTACAGGTCCGGATAGAATGCCTAAGTCTATAGTGACAGGCAAACTGGACGAGATCGGTCGCCTGGAGGAAGCTTTTAATACGATGGTAACCAAACTGGATGAAAGCCGACGCAGGGAAATAGAAGAGGAAGAGTTGCGTAAGCGTCTAGTCTCGAATTTATCTCACGATTTACGCACACCTCTAACCGTCATTCGCAGCCATATCCATGTTATGACCAAAGAGGATCTGACCTCAAAAGGTAAGCAGTCCTTACAGCTTATGGATGAGCGTATTGCGGATCTTAGCGTCCTGATCGAGAATCTTTTATCTTACAATCTGCTCAATAGTGGACGGGTAACCTTAAAGCTGGAACGTAAAGATGTTCTACGCTTGTTACGGGAGAGTGCGGCTGCTTGGTACCCCGTATGGGAAAAAGAGGGCTTCGACATTGATATTAACCTGGAAGCCGAACCGCTATTCTGGAGGGTGGATGAGGTCTGGTTCCGCCGTATTCTCGATAATTTGTATCAAAACATTGTACGACATGCCAGCAGCGGGTATTATGTCGGGATCTCAACGGAGCAACGTAATGAACAACGTGCCATAATTATTGCGGATCATGGTCGAGGCATTCAGAGTCCATCCGATTACAAGGGGGCAGGTTTGGGATTGTCTATCGTCGATCTTTTGATGAAGCATATGGAGCTGGAATGGGTTGTGGAGAGCACAGGCAAAGGCACTTCTATTGTAATCTTTGATCCGCATCGTGAAATTTAAACAAAACTTAAACTTGGCACTTCCTTGTTCTTAACCTTGGGACGTTATGCTGTATACCGAGGTGAAGAACATGGAAGAAACAGTGATTAAAACTAAGGATTTATTGAAAAAATATCGTGGCCGGGCTGCGGTAGAAAATTTGAATTTAAATATCCGTAAGGGAGAGATTTATGGTTTTCTGGGTCCAAACGGAGCTGGGAAAACTACAACAATCCGTATGCTGCTTGGCCTAATTACACCGACATCTGGAAAAATTGAAGTGTTCGGCCAGGATCTTCGGAGGAATAAGCTGCAAATTTTACGGAAGGTAGGGTCGCTTGTCGAATCCCCCTCGTATTATGGGCATCTGAGTGCTGTGGACAATCTCGAAGCGATCCGACGCATTCTGGATGTTCCGAAGTCACGAATCGCTGAGGTGCTAGATATTGTTTCTCTAACCGGGGAAGAGAGACGTCCGGTCAAAGGGTTCTCCCTCGGGATGAAGCAGAGACTCGGTATCGCAGCTGCCTTGTTAGGGAATCCAGAGCTGCTTATTCTGGACGAGCCAACGAACGGACTCGACCCGTCAGGGATTCAGGAAATTCGTGGGCTTATCAAACGTTTGCCACAGGAGCAAGGAATTACGGTTGTAGTATCCAGTCACCTGCTTAGTGAAATTGAACAAATGGCAGATACCGTGGGTATTATTCGCCAAGGGCAAATGGTATACCAAGATACAATAGCTAATCTGCAACAACAGGCTGCTGGCGAGATACGCCTTGCGGTTTCGGAACCAGAGTCTGCGTTACGTCTCGCTGGAGGCCGGGGGTATGAAGGGACACTACAAGAGCAAAAATTGATTTTTTCAAGAATGAACGATGCAAGAGTAGCGCTGCTAGTCAAGGCTTTGGTAGAGAATGGGCACGCTGTCTATCGTGTAGAGGAGCGGAGACAATCGCTTGAGGACTTCTTCCTACAGGTTGTGGGAGGCGGGGAATCATGATGTGGCGGGCGTTGTCAGCGGATTGGCTTAAAATCCGCGGCAAAGGAATTTGGTTTCTAGTGTTTCTAGGACCGATTGGTCTAGTAGCCATGCAGGGCCTTAACTTTGGCCTTCGTTATGATTATCTGCGTCAGCAGTATAGCACGGATTTATGGGGAGGACTTCTGGATAATGTGTCCGGGTTTGTGCCCACAGCTCTTTTTCTGGGCGGCACTTTAGTATGCTCGTTGATTGCAAATGTCGAACATCAGATGAGTTCATGGAAGCAGCTCTTGGCACTGCCTATCTCTCGTACCTCAGTGTTTATGGCTAAGTTAATGCTCTGTCTGCTGCTAGTGGCAGTTTCCTGCTTGTTGCTCTCAGTGGGGATAGTTGTTTTAGGGCTTATTTTGGGCTTCAAAGCGGATCTTATTCCTTATGTGGATGTAGTGCGGATTGGCTTTATGTCCTATATTGCGGCTCTGCCGGTCATCGCGCTACAGCTGTGGCTTTCCCTGGCTAATCGTAATCAGACACTGCCAGTTGCCTTGGGGATCACATTATCTTTGACGTCATTTTTCTCCATGTTCCTTTCGGAGTGGGTGCCTTTAACATGGCCATATTTGGCGTGGGACTCCTCTAATCGCCTTTTGTTCAGCGGTGCGGGTCTGCTGCTGGGAATGCTGGTGTTTTTGCCGGGTGCAGTGCATTTCGCTCGAAAGGATGTGGATTAAGATGATGTCATTTTGGAGAGTATTATCCTCAGAGCGATTAAAAATGTCTAAATCATATGTTTGGCTTTTAGTCATAGGAAGTCCGGTTTTATCACTGGTTCCCGGATTGTTATCGGATAATCAAGGTGAGAAGATGTCTTGGGAGCTGCTGTTAAGTGTGATGTCAATGATGCATGCTTTGCTGTTTCTGCCTGTGCTTTCAGGCATTTTTGCGGCCCTGATCTGTCGTTATGAGCATCATGACGGTGGTTGGAAGCTATTGTTGTCTCTGCCTGTAACCCGGTTGTCGGTGTATCTCTCAAAATATGTGATGATCATCGGATTGCTGGCTGCTGTGCAAGTAACGTTCCTCGTTATGGTGCTGGGAATGGGCTTGTTCCGAGGGGCTCCAGATCCAATCCCTTGGGAGCTGCTGCTAAAATCAGTATTTGGCGGCTTTGTAGCCTGTCTACCTCTCGCCGCATTGCAGCTGGCGATCTCGCAAAGCTGGAGCAGCTTCGGCGCACCGCTGGCGCTGAATGTGAGTCTGACCATTCCCAATATACTGATCGCTAATTCTTCAACCTACGGCCCCTATTATCCTTGGGTACAGCCGTTGTTGGCCATGAGTCCTTATGGTGATGACGGATTTGGTGCCTTTAATCTGCCTTTAGAGACACTGATAATGATAGTGGGAGGAAGCTTGATTGTCTTTTTTGCCGCAGGACTAATCTCCTTTTATCGTAAAGCAGTCTAATTCACAATCAGAGGCTATAAACTCCTCCTCAATGGACATCCCGTGCTGTTTTTCTTATAATTAAAGAATATAATTAGCTAAGATGGAGGAGGGCGAGAGCATGGAGCCAACAGCATTAGAGGACTGCGACAATACATGCAAGGGTTCAGAGCTTGAACCGGAATCCATTGCATTGATCCTGCCAGACCGTGGGATTACTGATAAAATGGCAGAAATGTTCAAAGCGTTGGGTGATCCAACACGAGTGCGGCTCATTTACGCTTTGTCACAGCAAGAATTATGTGTACATGATTTGTCCGTGATCCTTGATATGGGCCAATCTGCGATATCCCATCAGCTCCGTTATTTACGGAATCTACGGATCGTGAAGCGCCGTAAAGAGGGGAAAACGGTATTCTATTCGCTGAACGATGCGCATGTGGAGCAGATCTTTTTGCAGACCCACGAGCATGTCCGACACGAATAGCTAGTTGCAAAAAAAGAGGGACTCCCAGCAGCCATTGGATGGCTTTTGGGAGTTCCTCTTTTTATTATGCCGACGAGTCCTAACCATCCACTACGGCTTACGGACCCAGCTGACGTTATTTGCACAATAATCGCTTTTTGAGCAGAGTTGCGGACCTCAGTGCAGTTATTCTTTAGAAAGAGGTCTTATTTTGCTCTTTTTCATGCCAATAGCGCCTATGGGGTCCGATAATATGCTAAATCGGGGATAATACTACTTTTAGGGTCAACTGGGTCCGTTAGCTGTGTGGGTTGCGACAGATATTGCTCTAATGAAGCTAGGTGGCATCTCAACTGAACTAAGTAGCACCTCAATTAAACCAGGCTGCGTCGGGGTTAACCAATGCGTTTAAATCCACTGAAGCCTTGTATTTCGAAGTAAGGATTTAGCTTATTAGCTGGCTTGATTTAGGTTCTTCGTTAGGTTTGGTTTTCTAAAGGACAACACTAGCCAGACACATTGCACAGCAAGCACTAGCAGGATAAATAGATCGATTCCCATGTATTCACTCGTATTATCGTTGCCCACAAACTGAATTAAATTATGTATAAAGTGAAAGGATATCAGCGGAAGAATATTATTATTTTTTAGCATCAACAAGGCTAGCGCAAAACCGATCAGAAGCGCATATACGAGTTGTAGAAGAATTTGTGTGATATCTGTGCTGGATAATGCATTAAGTAAGTGGGTAATAGAGAAAAGAATACTCGAAGTGATCACTGCTGTTTTAGCCCCTTTAGGAAGCAAGGTCTTAAAAATCAAACCGCGATAGATACTTTCCTCCACAAAAGCGACCAGCAGGGTGAAGAAGATAAAGAACAGTACCTCAGATGCACTGATCTCACGAAATCCCTTAAAGGATATGGTAATCAGGACCACTACTAGCGGGGCATAATAGATCCAGTTGCCCGAGGATATGGTGTTTAGAGGTCGGAAGCCAAGCGTGCTCCATTTGCGCTTAACTGTAAAGTAGATGATGAGTACAAGCGCGATTGGGATGAAGGAGATAAGTACAGGGGCGGTGTACGCAAGTTCCTTAATTGTTGCGTAAGCCCCGGCGGCAGTTACGGCTACAAGTAATAACACCTCGATAATAACTACGCTCCAAATAGGGTGTTTCTGTGAAAAAGAAGACGTTTTGGCTAGCTTTGACATGTTCTAAATTCATCCCTTCTGTGTAAATCATTTGCCCATCGAGCTTCATTGATAATGGGGTCATTCGTATGTAAGAAACTTACTTTGGGTCATACATGATTTTACATATTTTCACGTAAAGGTCAATTGATTTAATTTTTAAGATAATGTAGAAAAATGGTGTATATCGCGTATTGACCTTGAAATATAAAGGGAATATAATAGGGCTAAGATAACATATGAACAAGTGCTCATATATGGTTTTTATTTGAGGAGATGTGCCGTATGGATACAATGCAAGGAAAATTAAAACGTCAGTGGGAATTAGAAGGCTTGGATTGCGCCAATTGCGCGATGAAAATTGAAGATAAGGTGAAGAAGATTGAAGGTGTATCGTCTTGTTCCGTTAATTTTGTAACAAAAACAATGACGTTGGAAACTGCCGCAGGGTATGAGGAGTCAGCGATTGTAGAAGCGAAGAAGACGGTGAAGGCACTTGAGCCCCACGTAAATGTGAAAGAGAAGGTTGGGGGCAATCACAAGGCGCGCAATAGTGGCGCTCATGAACATACGCATGATCACGAGCATGGTCATGAGCACGGCCATCAAGCTGCTGGACATCATCATGGTCATGAGGATGCTGAAGGTCATGGTCATACTCACGAGCACGGGGAAGGTGATACACGCAAAATATTGCTGCGGTTAGGCGCTGGTGGAATTCTTGCTCTAGCTGGGATATTCCTGCCCGTGAATGGAGTAGTTGAATTGCTGATTTTTTTGGCAGCCTATCTTATCGTGGGTGGTGAAGTTGTCTGGCAGGCGGTTAAGAACATCATCCGTGGCCAGGTGTTTGATGAGAATTTCCTGATGGCTCTGGCAACTATCGGTGCATTTGCGATTGGTGAGTATCCAGAGGGCGTGGCAGTAATGCTGTTTTACCAGATTGGAGAACTGTTCCAAGGTCTGGCTGTGAATCGTTCACGCCGATCTATTACGGCACTTATGGATATTCGCCCCGAGTTTGCCTATCTCAAGCTTGGAAATGATCTGAAGAAGGTCTCACCTGAGGAAGTAGCCATCGGAGATTTGATTGTTGTTAAACCCGGTGAGAAGGTACCCCTTGACGGAACAATACTTGAAGGTAACGCCATGATGGACACATCTGCACTTACTGGAGAGTCGGTACCACGATCAGCTGGTCCAGGAAGTGCGGTGTTAAGTGGTTTTATTAACCGGAACGGCGTAATTACTGTGCAAGTTACTCAGACCTTTGGAGAATCGGCCGTATCCAAAATACTGGAGCTAGTGCAGAATGCGTCAAGCAACAAAGCTAAAACGGAGAACTTTATTACTAAATTTGCACGTGCCTACACGCCTGTAGTAGTGATCACAGCAGTCCTGCTGGCCGTCGTTCCTCCACTGCTGATCAGTGGTGCAACTTTTTCGGATTGGATTTACCGTGCACTTGTATTCCTCGTAATCTCTTGTCCTTGTGCGCTTGTGGTCTCGATTCCACTGGGATTCTTCGGAGGGATTGGTGCAGCTTCACGCAGCGGTATTCTGATTAAGGGAAGTAACTACCTGGAAGTCCTAAATGATGTGAAGGTAGTTGTCTTTGATAAAACGGGAACGTTGACCAAGGGACAATTTAAGGTGACAGGAATTTATCCGTCGGGTGGCAAATCTAAGGATGAATTACTGCGGACAGCCGCTTATGCGGAGAGCCATTCCAATCACCCGATCGCTGAGTCGATTCGGACGGCTTATGGTGAACAGATTTCTAAGGAAGCTATCTCGAATTACAATGAAATCTCTGGTCATGGTATCGAAGTAACTATCGAAGGCAAGACCGTATTTGCAGGTAACGCACGTCTGATGGAGCGTGAGGGAATTGCTTATGAGGTCCCAGAGCAGAGCGGTACAGTTGTTCACATAGCGGTAGATCATCAATATGAAGGTTATCTGGTGATCGCTGATGAAGTGAAGGAGGACTCACTGCAGGCCATTCAGCGCCTCAAAAAGCTGGGAATACGCAAGACGGTGATGCTGACAGGTGATGCTTCCGCCGTAGCTGAAGATGTAGGGAAGCAGTTAGGGGTAGATGAGGTACACGCAGAGCTTTTACCACAGCATAAGGTAGAGGCCATCGAGAAGCTGGATCGTGATAAGTCTCCACGCGAGAAGATTATTTTTGTCGGAGACGGAATTAATGATACTCCTGTACTGGCTAGAGCCGATGTCGGGATCGCTATGGGAGGACTTGGTTCCGACGCTGCCATTGAAGCAGCAGATATTGTAATTATGACCGATGAGCCTTCGAAGATTGCTGTAGCTATCGGAATTGCCAAGCGTACTCGAGCCATCGTATGGCAAAATATTATTTTTGCTTTAGGTGTAAAAGCTATATTCCTTCTGCTCGGTGCATTTGGGATTGCCACGATGTGGGAGGCTGTATTCTCAGATGTAGGGGTAACCGTACTTGCCGTACTGAACAGTATTCGAGCTTTAAAAGTGCAAGACGAGGGTTAAGAATCTTTGGTGTATTAAATAAATGATTTCAACAAAAGTAAGCTTTAGGATTCCGGTTTTAAGGGTCTTAGGGCTTATTTTTTTTATTCTCCAGCAAAGAATTTGTCTATTTTTGCCGATATAGAAGATATATCCACATCAGGAGATATTATAACAAATGGAGTGAGGAGGCTATTTCATCGTGAATGAAAATGAAATGAAAGGAAACAAGATGAAAAAAATGAGAAAAAATGTAACGAAGAGAAAAGCGACGTCAATTCAACTTAAGTGGTCATCTGTTATATTAGCTATTGCAATCGTGCCGCTCATGGTAGCGACCATATTTTTACTTGATTATTTCGGCAATGTCACACGCACAGACAGTGAGCAAATGGCGCAGGACACCATTAATACGAACACATTCCGGATGGATGAGTGGCTATCCAACAAAACCTCGTCCGTAAAGGATCTGGTGTCCCAGCATCCTGAGTTCGATTTTACAAATCCGGCAAGTATCTTCCCTGTGATAGAAGTGCTGGAGGAAAGTGACAGTGAGACAGAAGGTTACAGTGTCATTAGTAAAGACGGCCAGTTAACCAATATGATGAACATGACCGCAAATGTAGCAGATGCGAGCTATTTCTTGAAAGCGAAAGAAACACATGCGCCTGTGTTGGGGGAAATGTCCTATCTGGAGCAGCTTGATAAATATATCATTCCAATCGTAGTTCCTGTCATGGATAAGGATAAGCAATTTATGGGAGGTATTGTCTTCTCGATTACTCCTGAAGTTCTTGCCCAAATGAGTAATGAAATTACTATGGCGGATACCGGATTTGGATATGTAATCTCAAATGATGGCATGTATTATACATATCCAGACGTCAGTCGTATGGGCAAAAAAATTACCGATTTCGCTAAAGAGCCGGCTCTTCAGAAGGTCGTTGACAAGATTTTAAGCAATAAAGAGGGGTCTGAAACTTATAAGGGCGAAGATGGTAAGAAAGTCATTACATACTTTAAGACAATTCCAGATACCGATCTGAAGCTTCTTGTAACAGTGCCGGAGAAAGAGGTTTTTGCCAAAGTGACCTCTGCACAAAGAACAGCAATGTTCATCTTACTGGCAGTTATACTTGTCATAATTTTTGTTTCACTGTACCTTACTCGTCTTATCGTTAGACCCATTAAAGCTATTTCCTCGACTATGAAAAAGGTGGCAGAGGGTCATCTAAATGAGAGGGTTAAAGTGCAGTCCGGAGATGAGATCGGCGAGATGAGTCAAAATATCAATGATATGATTGAGACACTCTCCGGTATTGTCAACAAGATTGATACAACAGTAGTGGAGGTTACTTATTCCTCAGAAGGAATGCTGAAATCGGCTCAACGTTCGTCCTATACTTCAGCAGAGGTTGCCACAGTTATCCAAGAAGTAGCTCAAGGAATGGAAGAGCAATTTAGAGGCTCCGAGCAATCCGCAAGAGCAACGGAAGAGATGGCTGTAGGTTTACAACGTATTGCTGAGTCCTCTGCAGCGGTATCAGATCAGGCTGAGACAGTCAACTCAGAAGTAGAGAGTGGCTATTTGGAAATTCAATCTACACTGCAACAGATGGCTGTTATCAGTTCCACAGCTAATCAGACTGCCGAGATGATTGGGAAATTAAGTGAGCAATCGGAACAAATCGGACAAATTGTGGATGTAATTTCTGAGATATCCAATCAGACAAGCTTATTATCTTTGAATGCTTCTATTGAGGCTGCCAGAGCTGGAGAACATGGTCGTGGCTTCGGTGTAGTTGCGAATGAGGTGAAGAAGTTAGCAGAGCGGACAAACAGCTCCATCATTAGTATAGTGGAGCTAATCGGCGGCATTCAGTCTTCAACAACAAGTGCAGCGGATTCCATGAAGAAGAGTATTGAGGAAATTGGCGATGGAATGGGGAAAATGCAAAACGTCGGTGTTTCCTTTGATCATATCCGTTCTTCGATCCGTGAAGTATCGTCGCAAATACAGGATGTGTCAGCAATTAATGAAGAGATGTCAGCCGGCACGGAAGAAATAACGGCTTCTATATCCGATATGCTCGGAATAGCTAAAGAATCTGCTGAGAATGCTCAGGCGGTCTCCTTAGCTTCAGCGGAGCAGACAGAGATTATGAAGGATGTCGTGTCCTCCGCGGAATCACTTAATGAAGTGATGTCTGTGCTGAAAGAAGAAATCGAAAAGTTTAAAAAGTAGGAGATAAACTGAGATTCATCTCCTAATAATACAAAAAATCGCTCTCTGGGAGCTGGTAGGTGATCTCACCAATTCCCAAAGTAGCGATTTTTTTATGAATTAAACGCTGTCTTCCAGCTGTAGGCTCTCGATGCCTGCACGTACAATGTTGCAGGAGTGGTTCAATTTCTGGGTTTCCTCTGTATTTAAATTAAGCTCCAGCAGCTCTTGAATCCCAGTGTTGCCTATGATGGCGGGCACGCCCGTGCATACACCACTATGTCCGTACTCTCCATCCAGAATGGCGGATACGGCGATAATTTTGTGCTCATCATTCAGGATCGAACGGGTAATGTAGGCAAGTGCGCTGCCAATCCCGAAATGTGTGGAGCCTTTACGGGTGAAAATTTCCCAGCCGGCATCTTTTGTCTTGCGGGAGATATCCTCCAGATCCAAATGCGGGAACCGCTCGCGATGCTGATCTAAAATTTGCAGAATAGGCTTGCCGCCAATTGTTACATGGGACCAAGCTACAAATTGGGATTCGCCATGTTCACCTAAGGCGTAGCCATTAACACTGCGCGGGTCAATGGAGAACACATCGGAGAGCAGGGTTTTTAGGCGCGACGAGTCAATGGAGGTCCCGGTACCAATAATTCTGTGGCGAGGCAGACCTGATATTTTCCAGACCATATAAGTGACAATATCGACCGGATTAGCGGCGACTACGAAAATTCCATCAAATCCCCCAGCCATGATGTTGGTAATGATTTCTCGAGTAATAACCGCAGAGGCTTCCAATACGTCAAGTCGGGTCTGCCCGGCTGTTGGATTAGCGCCAGCGGTTAAGATAACGACATCCATTTTTGCACAATCGCTATAGGTTCCGGCATACACCTTTGTGCGTGTGCTTGTGAAATCCATACAGTGCGAGAGATCAAGTGCTTGTGCCATAGCCCGATCATAGGTGCGGTCGATCATCATAATTTCGTCGCAAATGGCCTGATTAACCATGGAGTAAGCACAGCTTGAACCCACCATTCCGGCCCCGACGATGGCTACTTTTCTCGATTTACTTTTCAATTGCCTTGTCCTCACTCTCTAAAAGTTATACGCAGTATAGGCTTCCAAATGATATTTATTTCAGCATTAAGGTCTTTTGGAAGCTTATCGTTAGGTATGCTTATAGTTTAACGTATCCCTTCGCAAGTTACCTGACATCGGACTTGCAAAGATTATATTTTTTCTGTTTAATGCTGAATAGGTGACATGATGAGTTAGTTATTTCAGGAGATCTATCCCTATAGTGTATGTAAAGTGCTTAAAGAGGATGTAATAAGAGGATGGCTAATTGATGTCAGAAAAGGGTGAAAAGTAGAAAAAAGCAGAGGAGAACATAAGCTTGAGTTACAAGAGGTAAGAAGTCATCTCAAGGATATCGGGTAAGAACCCTGAGATGGCTTCTTAGGATTATTATTGATAATCATGGCTGCGGCAGCAGACTCACCGAGGAGGTCATAGCCTTATAACGCTTGAACATAAAAAATCTCCAATGAACAATCATGCCGAAGGCTAAAATAAAGAACAAACCACCGGACTGTGGAATAGACACATAACGGTTAATAAATTCATGGAGTAAAGTGCGGACTAGAAGAAGTCCGAGCAGGATAAACGCAAAGCTCTTGGAGCGTTGAGCGTAAATTTGTCCATCACGTTGTTCAAAGTGGGTGCTGCGTATAAGAGGATACGCGAAGATGAACCAGCCAATCAAAAAGGCGACTGCCGCCCACCATAATGGGAATCTGACCGCAGGTGCCACAAACATGGCAAAACCCGTCGACATACCGAGAGGTGGAATCCATATTTTTCGAATAGTAACCGGACGTGCGCTTGCTTTTAGACGAATGAAAATAACCATCAGCGCCATGAACAAAGCCCCTAATGTGGAGCCAATATGTAGAAGCGAGGGGTTTATGTTACCCATGATACACGACCTCTCTATGATTTCAGTCACTTGTATCTTCATTATAACAGAAAAACGATGGCAAAACATTGAAGTGTATTGGCTCCATCCCCGCAACAATTCCAGCAGAGGAATTTTTTCTTAAAGGAACGATACATACAAAAATCCCCGCCAGAGCATACTCTGACGAGGATTTATTGATGTGAATATTATTATCTCAGCCCAGACTTACGAACGGCTGCGTCCACTTGTCGAGCGAAGAATAAGGCTCACGATAAAGATCAGCACAACGGCACCGATCAAAGAAGGGAAGAAGTAGAAATCACTTACTTTAGGTCCCCAGCTTCCCAGAAGCACGCCACCCAGCCATGAACCGATAATACCAGCGATGATATTACCGATAACACCACCAGGAATATCTCTGCCCATAATCAGACCAGCCAACCAACCAATAACCCCACCAACGATTAACATCCATAGAAAACTCATGTTACTTCAACTCCTTCGTTTTGTTGTTTGCGATGTCTACTATTAACCTTTGTGACCATCTTTAAACCACATGGAAAAACTTACTTCTTCCGGAACGGTTAGGAAGTAGGCTCTAAATGCAGTTTCGATAATGTATTACAACTATAAACATGCTATAGTGAAAAAATATTATAAAATTATGAGTAAACCCCTATTAGTAAAGGGTAAGTAAGAAGTAATACAATACATAAAAGATAAAGGAGCCACTATTATGGAACGGGCTAATGAGGCATTGTTTTATGTAGGAACGTATAACTCTGAGAACGAGAAGGCGATTCAGTTATGTGCGCTTAGTCTTTTATCGGGGGAAATGAGAATTCTTGAGGGTACCGAGGGAATTGAGAACCCATCGTTTTTAGCTGTGAATAAAGCAGGCAGCGTGTTGTATGCAGTTAGTGAGAAGGATCAAGGTGAGGTTTACGCATATGCAATTGATCCTGCAACTAAAGCGTTGCAATCACTTGGAAGTCGTTCTACGGAAGGCGGCGCTCCTTGTTATGTCTCCATTAGTCCTAAGGAAGATTACATATTCGTCTCCAATTACTCGGGAGGCAATGTTAATGCTTTTCCTGTAAATGAAGATGGTTCGCTTCAAGAGATGTCCGACCAAGTAAAACATGTGGGTTCAGGCATTCGTGAAGACCGTCAGGAGGCTCCGCATCCGCACTCTGTCATTCCGGACGCAAGTGGTAGACATGTGCTGGTGTGCGATTTGGGACTGGATCAAATTGTGATCTATCGCCCTGAAGAGGGCAAACTGGTAAAACATCGTGAGCTTAATCTGCCACCTGGTTCAGGTCCACGTCATCTGGCGGTGCATCCCTCTGGACAATGGATCTACCTGGCGAATGAACTGAATTGTACAGTAACGGCATTTGCTAATGATGAACAGGATGCAAATCTAAATGTTTTACAGCATCTTAGCACGCTTCCTGATAATTATACTGCCGGTAGTGACGATACAGCTTCCGATATTCATGTCTCCCCTTGTGGCAGATTCCTGTATGTCTCCAATCGGGGACAAGACAGTATCGCCCTGTTCCATATCGATGAATTAACGGGTCTGCTTGAAGCAGTGGATTGGCAGGGTACCGGCGGGCGTACTCCGCGTAACTTTGCAATTATTGGGGATAAGCTGCTTGCTGCTAATCAGAATAGTGATAATATTACCTCGTTCTCCATCGATAGTGAGAGTGGCAGATTAATCCCTACAGGAAATGAATTGGAAATGAAGTCACCTGTTTGTGTGCAAGCGTTGTAGGCTGAGACTAGGTTATTGTATGTCGTAAAAATAAGGGCTATTCCCGCAATCCATTCATTTTTTCGTGAGTGGAGGTTGGGAATAGCCCTATTTTGCAAATGAAGTCCTAAGGATAATAGCAAATGATTTTTAAAATGTATTTCGGATACCTAAATCGTAAAAACCGATGTCATCCAGCATGATCCGGTCGCCTTCTTCATCAAGATAGAAGGTGATTTCTGTCAGGTTATCAGGATCCAGCTCTGGTTCTTCCTCTTGAAATTGTTCGAACGGCATCTCGTAGGTTTGAAATACAGCTTCGGAAAGGTCACCGTATTTGCCATCGTTTATCCGCTCTTCAAGCCATGGGAATAACGTGAACTGAGTTTGTGGAAGCGGCAGTATGTCCATTACTTCATCCAGCGTCAAGCGGGCTGAGGTATCATTATGGTCAGTTAACTCCACCTCAACCTTTGGAGGTAGTGGAACATCCATTTCTTCACTAATGTCACCATTCAGATTTGCCATAGAGAACGTAAGGCCATCTGCCCCTAAAAGAGCAGTTTCAGTACGGACACTGTCGTTAAGCTTAATGTTGTAATAAGCTTCTTCGTTTTTGCTGGCTGTGCGTTCAAGGACAACACCATAGGTGGCTTTGCTTTTTGACTCCCGGTCTTTAGCCAGCTCTTCTGACCAAGAAACACCCGATGCTTCTGCTGTTCCCAGTTCTACTGTGTTTTTGTTACGGTCATCGTCGAATGTGGCTACAGGACGATATCCCCCGCTTTGGAATCGATTGTAGTAGGCGGTATCTGGTAACCACTTCAGCCCGCTGCGATAATCCCGGAACAAGCTTTGGTATTCCTCTTTTTTATGCAAGGTGGTCTCCAAGAAAGCTGATACATAGACCTTAGCGATTTGCCGTTGTTTGTCTGCATCCATGATTTGTGCCCGATTTAAGAAGAGTCCAGCTGGCAAGGTCTGATCATACCCGCCCCAATCGCTGTTGAATTGACTGTGATTGGCGTCCGCAATATACAGCGAGCTTTTGAAAGCAGATGATCCTTGGGAATAGGAGGTACGTATATACTGCCGATCACCATAGAAATCATGTACATCTCCATCGCGGGCTCCCTGCAGGGTCAAATAATTGATGTCTTTGAGACGGGCTTGCTGGTCATCTATCGTTTTGTCCGTTGGTGCAAGCGCGATTACAGAGGTTATATTAAAGCGATTAACTGCCGCCATCACCGGATCATCCTTGAACCAACGAGTGGCATCCGCGGCCATAGCTACGGCTTGTCCTCCGCGGCTATGGCCGAGCAGGGCGGTTTTTGTGAAATCTATTTTCTGATAAAAAGGACTGCCCGGATCATCTGAAAAATCTGCTAGCTGCTCTAAATGTTTCAGTAGGATCCAAGTCCGTACTTTAAAATCATTGTCCGGAATACCGGACCAAGCAGAATAATTCAGGAAATTCTCATCGAGCGAGATCGCGATAAATCCCCGGCTTGCCAATAGTCCGCCGAGATAAGCGTACCCGCCATCAGAGTAATCTTCCATCATATGGTTGCCGTGCACCATCAGTACTACTGGATAAGGACCTTCACCTTCTGGCATCCATACGCGACCATTCAAGGGAAGTGCCTTATAATCGAAACCCCAGAATAAAGTGCGCAGCTTTGACCAATCCTTAATATAAGCAGAAGCATCGGCCGTAGAGGATATCAAGCTTGTATCCTTACCGTATTCGGCACGATGTAGATCGGTACCACTGGCATAGGTGAAGGTCTGATAAGCTAGATTACCTGGTTTTCCAGGATCGGAGGCTGTAAGTGGAACAACTTCCGTATCGTTGATGTCGACCGACTCTGAAATAGGCAGTTCTTGCACTCCGCTTGCCAGCGCAAGTGGGGAAAAAGTCACTGCCACTGTTAGCAGAAGTCCTAATGTTATTCTTTTGCTGCGGAGCAGGCCAATGGCTAATCCGCCTAGTGCTCCTAGCAGTGCAAGCACGACCGCAATGACAACCGCAGCCTCAATTTCAAAATCTGCATAATATAAGATTAGTAGAATAGCTCCAAAATCACTCAATACACAGCCTGCGAATAATCTTGGGATACGCAGTCCGGTCAACGCTAGCAGAACAGCCAAGATATTGCCGGAAATCGCCAGCAGGACAGTGCCTGCACCTGCAGCAAGAGCGATATCGGTAGGTTTACCTAATCCAGTAGGAATGCCTAACACGGCAGTACTAAAGGCTAAAAAGCATATTATCCACAGACCGGCTATTGCTGTTCTCCAAACTGCTGTATCGTAACGGTAGGTTCCCCTAATTCTTCGTCCAATTTCTTGAGCCATACGTCTGTGGAGCCGCGGTTTCAACGGCACAGGGACGTACTCTAAATCCATACCCATGACTCTCTCCCCTGACATAAAGCGGTAATTTCTCTTAACCCATAAGCTGTAGCAATAATATTACTTTATAGCATCAATAACAAGTGGATCTTACAGGAACCGACCCCATAGCTTGTATGGTGTGGTGTGTGGGAGTTTTCTTTGACATAGGCTGGAAAAAAAGGTTTGACACAGTTAAAGGGTTTCAGTATTATATCCATATAAACCAACTAAGTAGATAGGAATAATTGAAGAAAGTTCTTACCGTACGAACGGAGGAACGCCTGCATTAGGCTCGCAGACACGGTCTTAGGACCGGTTTGACCTGCCATACGTAGGCTTTCCTCCGTTCTTTTTGTGTTACCCAAGGGTTTGTCTGGTACGAAAAAACATGGGGGAGTGGAAAAGATGAAGAAAAAGATGAATAAAGGGCTTCTTGTAGGGTTTAGCTTGTTGCTGACGGCAGGGCTTACTGCTGCTTGCGGCAGCAATAACAATAACGGCAATAGTGCTAGTCCGGCAACAGACGCACCAGCAACAACCAATTCAGCGGAGGCCACAAATGCGGCTGAAGCCACCAAAACTCCATCTAAAGATCCAGTAGAACTACTGAACGTATCTTATGACCCTACTCGCGAATTGTACGAGAATTATAATAAAGCTTTTGCTGCCTATTGGGAGAAAGAAACAGGACAGAAGGTCACCATTAAACAATCCCACGGTGGATCGGGGAAACAAAGCCGTGCTGTGCTTGATGGCCTGGAAGCGGATGTTGTGACATTAGCACTTGGTTATGATATTGATGCCTTGCAGGAAAAGGGACTGATCAACGAGGGCTGGCAAAGTAAATTCGATCATAACAGCTCGCCTTACACCTCGACTATCGTGTTCCTTGTACGCAAAGGGAATCCGAAAGGAATCAAGGATTGGCCAGATCTGCTCAAAGAGGGCGTAGAGGTTATTACACCAAACCCGAAAACATCAGGTGGTGCACGCTGGAACTACTTGGCGGCTTGGGGTTACGCACTAGACCAGAACAATAACGATGAGGCTAAGGCTGAGGAATTTGTAAAAGAACTGTTCAAGCATGTGCCAGTGCTGGATACCGGTGCGCGTGGATCTACGACAACGTTTGTGGAGCGTGGAATTGGTGATGTGCTGATCGCATGGGAGAATGAAGCCTATTTATCCGTGGAAGAGCTGGGACCGGACAAATTTGATATCGTGAATCCTTCGGAGAGCATTCTGGCTGAACCGCCAGTAGCTATAGTAGATAAGGTTGTGGACAAAAGAGACACGCGTGAGGTATCCGAGGCGTACCTGAAGTATCTCTATAGTGAAGAGGGACAAAAAATCGCGGCTGAGAACTATTACCGTCCTACATTAGATAGTGTGAAAGAAGAATACAAAGATAAGTTCCCGGAAATCAAGCTGTTTACATTGGCTGACAAATTCGGAACCTGGAAAGAAACGCAAGAGAAGCATTTTAATGATGGCGGGATCTTTGACAAGATTTATGTGCCGGGTGCCAAATAACAGATGAATGAAATGCAGGATATGATCATTGAGATTTGTCCCGGTAGGGGCTGATCGGCTAAAAGGCCGAAGGCGAGAAAGGATGAATAGGGGATGAATGTCACCACTACGGCTGCACCAGCAGCAACGCGGCGCAAAATACTGCCCGGCTTCGGGCTGACGATGGGCTACAGTGTATTATATCTGAGTCTAGTGGTTCTACTGCCACTTTCGGCGCTGCTGTTCAATTCTACAGGTCTGAGCTGGGCGAAATTCTGGGATGTAGCTACGGACCCGCGGGTATTAGCTTCGTATCGTGTGAGCCTGTCGACAGCTGCTGCCGCCGCTTTTGTAGATGCAATTCTAGGTCTTTTGCTGGCGTGGGTACTGGTACGTTATGAATTTCCGGGCAAAAGAATATTTGATGCGCTGATCGATCTCCCGTTTGCCTTGCCGACAGCTGTAGCCGGTGTCTCCTTGACGGCGCTCTATGCAGGCAATGGCTGGATTGGGTCTTGGCTTGAGCCGCTGGGATTAAAGGTGGCATTCACTCCGCTCGGGATTACCTTGGCTTTGATGTTCATCGGCATACCGTTCGTTGTCCGGACGGTGCAGCCGGTGCTGGAGGATTTGGACAGAGATATGGAGGAGGCTTCGGCAACCCTTGGCGCAGGCCGCTGGAGAACCTTTCGTTCAGTAGTTCTGCCTGAGCTGTTTCCGCCACTGCTAACAGGTTTTGCTCTAGCTTTTGCTCGGGGCATCGGTGAATTCGGCTCCGTCGTGTTCATCTCCGGTAACATGCCGATGAGGACGGAGATTGCTCCGCTGCTTATTATGTCTAAACTGGAGCAATATGATTATGCCGGAGCTACCGCCGTTGCCCTGCTATTGCTCCTCATCTCTTTCTTAATGTTACTTGTTATTAATACACTTCAGCGATGGGTTCGTAAGACTTCTCGTTGAGGGTAATCGCCGTGACAGCAGACGTCCGAACATGTTCAAACTTACTCGGAGACACTCGATATCTGCCGTTGATATTGAATATTCCAAGCTATCTTGTCTTCGTAAAACCCTTTAAAGGAGGAATGATTTTGGCCGGTACCGTCCCTCTCCATACCCCCCGGCTACAAAAGAATGCGTCCTCGTCCGCGACAACGGAAACCCCAATTGTAAAATGGGTGTTGATCGGAGCGGCTGGGCTAGTCCTTTTTTGGCTGATTGCTCTGCCATTAGTTGTTGTGCTAACCGAGGCGCTGAAGAAGGGCTGGGACGTATATATTGCTGCCCTGACTGATCCGGATGCCCGCTCAGCGCTGCGATTGACGCTGCTTGTTGCGGCGATAACTGTGCCTTTGAATACCTTTTTTGGTGTAACAGCGGCGTGGGCTGTAACCAAGTTCCGTTTCCGCGGCAAAGGGTTTCTGATCACCTTGATTGATCTCCCTTTTGCAGTCTCGCCAGTCATCGGCGGCCTAATCTTTGTACTCGTCTTCGGAGCAAACGGATGGTTTGGCCCTTGGCTGAGCGCCCATGATATTAAGATCGTATTTGCGCTTCCGGGTATCGTGCTAGCCACGTTGTTTGTGACGTTTCCTTTTGTAGCGCGTGAGTTAATCCCGCTGATGGAGGATCAGGGTACACAGGAGGAAGAAGCGGCAATTACACTAGGCGCACATGGGTGGCAAATCTTTTTCAGAGTCACGCTGCCTAATATTAAATGGGGGTTACTATACGGCATTATTTTGTGTAATGCGCGGGCCATGGGTGAGTTTGGTGCGGTTTCTGTGGTGTCCGGGCACATCCGTGGGGAGACGAATACGCTGCCGCTGCATGTTGAGATTTTGTACAACGAATATCAATTTTCAGCATCATTTGCAGTAGCTTCTTTGCTCCTGTTATTGGCTTTGGTAACGATGATTATTAAAAGCTGGTTGTCGCGAAAAAATGCCCATTGACATGACTTTTAGTTCCATGCTAAGTTAATTCATAGTATACTGGTTGGTAATAACGGAATTGAGGAAAAAAGGAATTTAGGCGGATATAATCCTTTGGTGAGAAAGGGAGGCTAGAGAATGGCTAAACCGCTGAAAGTGGACGATTTATGGCTTACGCGGATTGCAGGACTTCTGGATGATATGGAATTTGGCTCATTGCATATTGTGGTTCATGAAGGTCAGATTGTTCAGATGGAGCGTACGGAACGCAAACGGTTTGAGAATAGCAGTGGCAACGCAAATGGACGTTATATTGGTGAAAGCGGCAGCCGGCGGGCCGATTCTCAATCGGCGGGACGTTGATTCAATCTCTGGGCAATCATAAAGGTATATATCATCTTTTTGGATAAAAGATTATGGAGTTGTCACATAAGCCACGAAATGGCTGCTGGGGCAACTCCTTTTTCTTCGTATGCTTGATATTTGGCACGTATGACGCACCATATGACGCACCCCATCGGACTCAGTTGACACTAAACGCAGTATTATGCCACATTTGCCCCGCTAACGGACCGCATAGCCGCTATTGGCATAAAAAACACCACATATGGACCTGATTCTAAGCAATAACGTCCCTGGAGTCCGAAACCACGCTTCAAAAGCTGAAAAGGTGCAAATAACGTCATCTGGGTCCCTAGGTCGCAGGAATGATGATTGTTGAAGCAGACCGCCTACCAGTAAGAACACAGCAAGATGTCATCCGGGTTCGTAGGTCGCAGGAATGATGATTGTTGAAGCAGACCGCCTACCAGTAAGAACACAGCAAGATGTCATCCGGGTTCGTAGGTCGCCGGAAATGATGAGTGTTGAAGCAGATCGCTCATGAGTAAGAACACAGCAATATGTCATCTGGGTCCGTAGGTCGCCGGAATGATGAGTGTTGAAGCAAACCGCCCATGAGTAAGAACACGGCAATATGTCATCTGGGTCCGTAAGTCGCAGGGAATGATGAGTGTTGAAGCAGACCGCCCACCAGTAAGAACACAGCAATACGTCATCCGGGTCCATAGGTCGCAGAGGATGATCTGTCCCTTTACGACATATACAAATGATCAGCCCGTAGGGCAGCTACATATTTTGATGACGCAGTACGTTTGTTAATAACGAGGGGCTTGGCGCGAGGCGGATACGCCCTCCATCAACAGGATGAACGCAGTAATGGCGTGCATAATCCAACCAACGATCGGAACAAAAGCTAAAATCGAGGTGATAATGCCCAGAACGTTCCCCATGAATGGTTTATGTTCTCTTTGCAGCACAACAACGGCTACAGCATGAAGCAAAAAGGCAATGGCCAAAGGGACCCAACCATTAGCAATGATAAAGAGTCCGCCAATCAACGGCAGAGCCAGAAAAGCTTCATAAAGGCATGTTCCCCATTTGAACAGCTTGGCTACAGGAGACATAATGCTTCACCCACCCTTTTAAAAATATTGTTACAGATACTATTCCACACAGTCAGTAAAGGAATTCAAGAATATAATGCTTATCCCTCAGTTTCAAAAACATCCCTAGCAGTGAGCCTTGCCTGTGAACCATGCAGTCGTATATAGTGGGAACAGCAATGCTGAACGGAGGAGTGCGGATGGAAACAACTAGTAAGCTTGATATACGCCATGAACAGCCTTCAGTGGAACAGTATTTGGCGCTGAGAAAAGAAGCTGGGCTGAGTGAAATGAGTGTGGAAGGTGCAGCGATCGGTTTGCCTCGTTCTATTTTTGCGGTAACTTTGTATGAGGAGAATAACTTAATCGGGATGGGACGGGTGATTGGCGATGGGGGATGCTTTTTTCAGGTCACGGATATCGCGGTCAAGCCTTCACATCAAGGACAAGGTTTAGGAAAGTTGATCATGCAGGAAATCAGGGAGTTCCTTAATACTGTACCGGACAAGGCTTATGTAAGTCTGATTGCAGATGGAGAAGCCTCAAAGCTCTATGCACAATATGGTTTTGAATCGGTTATGCCACGTTCTCAGGGAATGTTTTTGCGTCGCTAAGCTAAGGCAAATTCATGCTGCTTTTTTAGTAGAGAGTGCCCCTTGTATTGGTTAAGGGGTTTTTGGTCTGGAAGTGGAGTAGTAGGCGCCATCTGGTTTCGATCGGATTTGAGCGGATAAATAATGTTTAAAGGCTGTAAGGGAAAGCTATTCAGATGAGCATCGAAAAAATAATTGAGCAGAAGGCTGCGCGATAATGGTCTTGCTCGTAGAATGTGAGGAACAACAAGATGGATGTTGTAATATTGGGCGCTTCAGGAACGATTGGAAAGGCAATTGTACAGGAGGCATTAAAAAGAAAACACGAAGTAACAGCTGCGGTACGGAATCCAGAGTCAGTAACTCTCGAACACGAGCGTTTACATGTAACAACGGTGGATATTCTTGATCCGGCTTCAGTAGCGGCTGCGGTCCGTGGCCATGAAGAGGTAATCAGTGCTTATGGACCAGGAGCGGGCCACGATCAGGATCTGATTACGGCGGCAAAAGCGTTGGTGGAGGGTATGCAGACGGCAGGGTTAAATCGGCTGTTGGTTGTTGGAGGTGCAGGTAGCTTAAAGACTGAAACTGGAGAGCTGCTGATGAATACACCGGATTTTCCTGAAGAGTTTAAATCAGTTGCAGAGGCGCATGCGCAGGCTTATGAGATTTACAAAAATACAGAATTGGATTATACGTATCTCAGTCCTGCTGCGGTAGTTCATCCAGGTCGTCGTACAGGTCATTTCCGCATCGGATTGGACCGTCTTATTCTAGATGAGAATGGTGAAAGCAAGATTAGTGTGGAGGATTTCGCTGTAGCTATGGTGGACGAGCTGGAGGAAGGGAATTTTAGTCGGGCCAGATTTACTGTCGCTTACTGATATCAGACTTGCGCCGGACTTGCGCTCGGGATTGTACTTGGAATTGCGTGTGAAGCTTTGGAACGGTAGATAGCGGAAAGGGGCTAAATCATGTATCTGGTAACTGCTGAGCAAATGAGGCAGCTGGACAGCGAAACGATCCAGCAGCTGGGGATTCCAGCGATTGCGCTGATGGAGAATGCGGGAAGAGTTATCGCAGAGGAGATCATCGCGCTTTGCCGGGAGAGAGGCGGGGCAGGCTGCAGGAATGCAGCCAAAGGGAACGATGCCGGGCTAAAGCAGGCCTCGCTGGGTGACCCAGGCAAGGCATTTAAGGTCAGCGCAGATCATGCGCTGACGCTTGCCTCCGCCGCCGCCGAGCGATGGTTCATCCTCGTCGGCAAAGGCAACAACGGCGGCGATGGCCTCGCCGCAGCACGGTACCTTCGCGAGACCGGCATCGCCGTCACGCTCGTCTATGCGGTGCCGCCGGAGTTGCTCTCCGGCGAGGCCGCCCTGCAGCGCGATGCCGCTGCAGCCATGGGCCTGCCTGCCGTAGTATACGGCAGGGATCGGCTGGACCTTGCCGAGTGCAGCGGCATCCTGGATGCGCTGCTCGGCACCGGTGGCGCGGGAGCCCCGCGCGGCGCCTATGCGGAGCTGATTGCCGCAGCGAACAGCAGCGGCAAGGTCATTGTGTCCGCGGACATCCCCAGTGGTCTGAACGCGGACACAGGAGAGACGCATGAGCCTTGCATTCATGCGTCAGTGACGGTATGCCTCGCGTTTCTCAAGCGAGGCCTCCTGCAATACCCCGGTGCAGGCGCAGCGGGGCATGTCAAGGTACGGGCCATCGGCATTCCGACTGCTCTGGCTCTTAACAGCGGTGTGCAGACTCATCTGCTGACACCGGAAGTGCTGCATGCCCATCTGGGGGTCGATCTGGCCCGGCGGCGGTCGCCAGAAGGCCATAAGGGAACTTATGGGCATGTACTCCTTGCTGCCGGCACCTTACGGATGAGCGGCGCCGGACTACTGGCAGCCCGTGCTGCGCTGCGCACGGGCTGCGGATTGGTGACGTGGGCGCTTCCTAAGAAGCTGTTACCTTCCGTCATCGGTGTTGTTCCTGAACTCATGCTGGCTGATGTAGGTGGCAGTGAAGAGGGAAACTGGGAGGCTGAGACCGCGCCCGAGCTACTGAAGTTAAGCGAAGAGCGAGATGTAATCGCTGTGGGACCAGGTCTTGGACGGTTCCCGGGTGATACAGATTGGCTTCGCAGTCTTTGGGAAGGCAGTGATTGCCCGCTGGTTATCGATGCGGATGCTTTAAATATTCTGGCTGACTCCGATTATAAGAGTTGGGCGCGGCGCCGTCATTCTGTAATTCTGACACCTCACCCAGGCGAAATGGCTCGCCTGGCTAACCTGACTACGGCTGAGGTCCAACGTGACCGAATCGGTCTGGCTATGGACTATGCCAAGGAGCATGGGGTTACGCTTGTGTTAAAAGGAGCACATACCGTGATAGCAACTCCTGAAGGGCAAGCTTATGTAAATACCACAGGCCATCCCGGCATGGGCACTGGTGGAGCTGGTGATGTGCTAACGGGCATGATTTCCAGCCTGCTGGCTCAGGGACTTCATGCTACGCAAGCAGCAGCTTTTGGGGTATACCTGCACGGATTAGCAGGAGAGGGAGCAGCCCGTCAGCGGAATAATCCGGCGGCTATTATTGCCGGAGATATCATTGAAGCGCTTTGAGTATCCCTAATAAGGCTTATGACAGCAGTAAGCAGAGCAGTGGCAGAAATAGGGCGAATACTGGCAGCAACAGAGGAAACCTTTCTACACCAAGCTGGGTCACTCTGAGAAGGAGTAGTCCAAGGACTCCACCCAGACCCCATAGCAGATACTCTGCACCTTGTTCCGCTGCCAGCCATAGACCTGCACCAAAACCCGTGACGACATATACAGCAAGGGGCAGGATAGGGGATTTGGAGCGCAGAATACGCAGCAGTACATCTGCTACTAACGCCGCAGGCAATCCATAAGCATAAATGGCATAAGGAATCGATAGTGGCCAGCCTTCAGGAATTCCATCGGATTGTGGAAATCCAAGCATAAGTAAGGTAATAAGGACGTAAGTTAGCCCTGCGCAGGCTAATTTGGTTAATGCGTACATGCCACTGCTTAGGCGGACAGAAGAGATATCATAATCATTTATCTTATTCATTTGATATACATTCCTCTCGTGGTGTAATGCATCAGCTGGTGACCATGTCTCCACCATTGACATGAATACATGTCCCGGTAACATACGAAGAATCCGGTCCCGCTAAATAAAGATAGGCTCCTGCTAACTCATATGGCTGTGCGGCACGTTTAAAGGGTGTATCCGTCCCAAATACACTAACCTCATCTGCAGAGTAGCTGGAGGGAATTAGTGGTGTCCATACAGGTCCGGGAGCTACGCTATTGACACGAATGCCAGAGTCTACGAGTGATAAGGCTAAAGAGCGGGTAAAGGAGACGATCGCGCCTTTAGTTGAGGAATAATCTATAAGCTCTTTATTTCCTTGATAGGCAGTAATGGAAGCAGTGTTGATGATGGCTGCGCCTTTTTTTAGATGTGGAAGTGCGGCTTGTGTCAGGTAAAAGAATGGAAATATATTCGTCTGAAACGTTTGGTAGAGCTGTGCTTCCGTGATATCCAGAATACTTTTTTGCGGATACTGGACGCCATGATTGTTGACGAGGATGTCCAGCTTGCCAAAAGTGCGAAGGGTATGCTCCACAGCCTTGAAGCAGTTTTCCTTAAGCCGTAAATCAACTTCGATCCGCAAACAACGTTGCCCTAATTCTTCAATTCGCCGCTGAGTGACCTCTGCATCTGAAGCTTCGTATAAATAAGCTATAGCGACATCTGCGCCTTCCTTTGCAAAAGCAATGGCCGCCGCTTTACCAATTCCGCTGTCGCCTCCGGTGATGAGCGCAATTTTTCCTTTTAGCTTTCCGCTGCCGGTGATCTCCGGATTTTCACTGATGGGGCGAGGATTCATTAGACTCTCTAGACCAGGCTGACGGTCTTGGTGCTGTGGGGGAAAAGCAATAGGCTGTTCCTTACATATCGTTTGTTCCCCATAATAGGGGTAGGTGGGGTTCATTTTTACATACACTCCTCCTTGCCTTCTATCTTCCGTATATTTCTATGCATGCGCCTAGAAAAGCGTGCGCTGTTATCCGGTCCTGCCTGTGTTTATAACCTAGTTCGAGGGAGCGTTTGTCAGAGATGAATGATTGGCGAAACATAGATTATCTGAATTGTGGAACTCCAGTGCAAAAAGAGGTCTATACCCTGTTAAGAAAATTAAATATTATGAGTTTGCTGGCCGACTATAACCCGGTGCTGGTTGGCACAGTGCCGCTTGGAATTCAGGTGAAGGGCAGCGATCTGGATATTATTTGTGAGGTGCATGATTCCGTAAAGTTTACGGACGTTGTTAGTCGATATTTCGGAACCATGGATGAGTTTACTAGTGTATCGCGTGTGGTTGATGGGGTCCCACGAACGAAAATTAACTTTATGGCCGGTGGCTGGCCTATAGAACTGTTTGGGCAGCCGCGACCCACAGCTCTGCAGAATGGTTACTTACATATGATCATTGAAGCGGAAATTCTAGCTCAGCTGGATAATGATTTTCGCCAGCAGATCATTACAATGAAAACAAACGGGTGGAAGACCGAACCTGCCTTCGCGCAAGTGCTGGGCTTGGAAGGTGACCCTTATGAAGCGCTGCTGATGCTGGAAAAGCTTCCGCGGAGTGCTCTTTATGCTTTTTGTCATTCTATACAAGCGAGGGGATAGACATGAATTATCGAGAGATGATTGCGGATGATTATGAAGCTGCCTACCAGCTATGGGAAAATACAGAGGGAATGGGACTTAGTGAAGCGGATTCGAGACTGGAGATTGCGCGTTATCTGGAGCGTAATGCTGGCTTCAGCCAGATCTGCGAGAATGAAGACGGCCGGATTGTAGGAACTGCATTGTGTGGACATGATGGGCGAAGAGGTTATATGTATCATGTTGCAGTTAGTAATGACTGCCGAGGCATGGGCATCGGGCGTGAGCTTGTAAAGCGTTGCCTCGGTAATTTACATGCAGCTGGTATCGCAAAATGTCATCTGATGGTGATTGGAACCAATGAACAAGGAAGAGGATTCTGGGAAGGGATAGGCTGGCAGTATAGAGGTGGAATTATGTTATACTCCCAGGATATCTTGTGATACATAAGATGTGAAATGAAAATACTATCTAAGTAAAATATCATTAGATTAGAAGTGGATATATCACAGCAAATGTAACGGTGAACTCCGACTGCCAGTGCAGTATACTATATATGAGTTTGATAATTGCCTATTTTGCAGGCAGGAGGTCTTTTATGCGTTTTAAAGATGTGTTTTCAATTATTGGTCCGGCCATGGTCGGGCCTTCAAGCTCGCATACAGCCGGTGCGGCACGGATCGGAAGGGCTGCAAGGCAGGTGCTGGGTGAAGTGCCGCGTGTGGCAGAAGTGACGTTTTTTGGTTCTTTTGCAGCTACTTATCAGGGCCATGGCACAGACAGGGCTATTGTCGGAGGACTTTTGGATTACGCTACCGATGATCATCGGTTACCCGACTCTCTGGAGTTAGCGGCTGAAGCTGGGATGGAAGTATCTTTTGAGCAAGGAACGGGATTGTTTCCTCATCCTAACACAGTTAAACTGCATCTTATCGGACAAGAGACAGGAAGTGAGCTGACTTTAACGGGGACATCCATCGGTGGTGGAAACATTGAGATCGTCGATGTGGATGGTTTTGGAGTAAAGCTTACGGGAATGTATCCGACGGTATTGATTCATCATATGGATTATTTAGGTGTTCTGGCGAGTGTTACAGAAGTGATGCGTAACGGACAATTTAATATAGGGCATATGTCTCTGGATCGGAAGAATCGCAGCGGTGCAGCCTTAACGGTACTGGAGCTGGATGAAGCTGCTACTCCAGAGCTTATTGAAGCGCTTAAAGCGCTCACTGCGGTGAAATCAGTGAAATTGGTTAATTTAAACGAGGGTAAGCAAGATGAGAAGGGGAAGGAAAGCTTAACATGAATTTTCAAACACTTAGTCAACTGGCTGTATTATGTGAGGAACGTGGCCTTACCATTGGAGCCCTTATGCTTGAAGAGCAAAGCGCGGAATCGGGACGTTCCAGTGAACAGGAATTTGCCACTATGCGTGAATATTATGGGGTGATGAAAGAGGCTGTTCATCGTGGGATGCATGAAGATACCACTTCGCGCAGCGGTCTTACGGGAATGGATGCCCAGCGTGTAGGAGCCTATAACGCAGCAGATGAACCATGCCTAGGTGGACCCGCTGGTCAAGCAATGGCCTATGCCTTGGCTGTGTCCGAGGTTAATGCCTCAATGGGCCGCATAATTGCTACACCTACCGCAGGTTCATGCGGAATTATTCCGGGTGTATTTCTCAGCTGCCAGGAACGGTTTGGCTGGGATGATGACTATATGGTTTCCGGTTTGTTCGCTGCAGGAGCGATCGGTTATGTCATTGCCAACAATTCGTTTGTATCTGGTGCAGAGGGTGGCTGTCAGGCGGAGGTCGGGTCGGCCATCGGGATGGCGGCAGGAGCTTTAACCGAACTGCGTGGAGGAACGCCTGCACAAGCAGTGCATGCTGTTGGACTGGCGCTTAAGAACACATTAGGACTGATTTGTGATCCGGTGGGAGGACTTGTAGAGATTCCTTGTATCGTTAGAAACGGATTCGGTGCAGTGACCGCGCTCGCCGCCGCCGATATGGCACTAGCTGGCGTACGTAGCGTGATTCCTTCAGATGAAGTAATCAAGGTCATGCTTGAGGTAGGCTCAGCTATGCCAGAAAAACACCGCGAGACCGCAGGTGGCGGATTAGCACAGACACCTACCGGCCGCAAGATCATGCAGGATTTACGTAAAAAGAAGTGATTTTAGAGCATTTTGAAACGTTCCAACTGTTCCCATAATCCTTCCTTCCGAAGGATTTCTGCTTGTTTGGGTCCCAAAAGGTCAAAGTGGGGGAATGGCGAACGATTATGAATATATTTAGCCGGCAGTCCATTTTCCTCACACCAATATGTTAGTCTGGTTAGGTCACTACAGCCGACCTTGGTGACAGTAGTCATGCCGGGAAAACGCGGGTCTAGCCAGTAATGGGTTAAGAAAGCGATCTCTCCTGCGGAGACAGCCTTTTTCCAGCGGGTTAATTCTTCTCTGTTGATGCCGAAGGCCATTACGTCTCCTCCTTATGTAGTATAGTTGACAACATTATAACCCATTGAAAGGGGATTACATCATGAACGGACAGGTAAGAGCCGATATTCGTCCTGGGCTTGAAGTGGATATCGTGCTTAAGCAGGATCAGCCGACGGGTAAGCTAACACATGGAACGGTAAAGGATATTCTCACGAACTCACCTCGACATCCGCATGGCATCAAGGTGCGTTTAACCAGTGGACAGGTAGGACGAGTTAAGAATATTGTTGCTAACTAACAACAATAAACTTTACCTTTGATTTTTATAAAAAAGCGCCCCTAATCAACAGAGATTGGGGCGCTTTTCTTTTTTATCTGCTCATAAAATCCTCAACGGACTGATCGGCTTTGGTCTGATTACATAACGTACAAGCGCAAACGCAATTATCCGGAGTAGTATGGCCGCCTTTAGCACGGGGGAGCAAGTGATCTATAGTGTCTCCATAGGAGCCACAGAAGTAGCAAGTATAGTTGTCTCTGGTCAATATATAAGCACGGAAATCCTTATTGCTGTAAATCCGGCGGATGGTTCGGCGATTCACTACGATAGCGGCATGTTCTCTGACTAGAGTAACTGCAAGCTCGTAGTCAATTTCCTGATGCCAGCGCCGTCCTTTATCACTGTGGCCACGCATTAGAATTTTCCCTTTGGCAGAGGGAATCAATTGCGTTGGATCTTCGGGACTCAGTTTCGCGCCTTGAGAATGAGAATGTTTCCTTCGTTGTTCCAAGCCCCGTATGCGCTGATTTGGGTTGGATTGCGGTGAAGAAGCAACCGTGGAAGAAGGCTTTCCTTGTTTGGAGCGTTCCTTGACAGCCAAAGAAGGGGATTGAATGGTATCAGGTTGTACTGGAATGGGACCTGCTGCAAGAGTGAGATCTATGTTTTGTCGTTGTTTGCGGCACTCCCGACAAGCGCCACGGCGAGACTGGCCTTTGGAACGTTTGCCGGTACGTTTACGAAATTCAGAGAGCGGCTTCTGTTGCTGGCAATAGGTACATTGTTTGGTGGATAAAAGATGGGTATCGTTCATAGATATGTTAGGTTCAGCGCAACTTAGCGCCCGTCCTGTCTCCTTGTTTTTTAGGATCCAATGTATTTTATTTATTAGATTCAGTCGGCAGGGTTAACATTTCGTTCTAATCTTAGTATAGCGTAAAATACAATCGTTCACATCGCACTCAAAAAAAGCTTAAATACGGCTTTTTGTGTGATATCTGTCTTGGTGACATTCAGGAAAAACATGTAAAATCGAAAAGAGCTGTAAGGAATGCTCTACTTTTTAAACATGGGAAGGGGTACTGAAATGAAGCCAACCAAAAGAAGGCCGTTTACGGTAACATTGCTTTATATTTTTCATATATTTTTGGGGGTTGGAGCGTTAGCAGGAGGCGGGTCAATGGTCATAGATCCTAGTGGTGATCTGATACACATACCCACATCTATGCTGGAAAGATCGCCATTTTCAGATTTTTTAATTCCGGGTATTTTGCTATTCATCGTATTTGGTATCCTGCCCATGCTCGTGTTATATGGGTTGATCAAGAGACCAGAATGGCATTGGGTGAATACTTTGAATCCCTTTAAGAAATTATATAGCTTCTGGGCATTGTCCCTATATATCGGCTTTGGTCTAATTATTTGGATTATGGTACAGACGTATATGCTCGACAGTGTGGTAATCATACATCTGGTCTATATGAGTCTAGGGCTTTTGATCCAAGCTGTTACGCTGCTTCCTTCCGTACAAAGTTACTTTTTGCTGGACGGCGGTACCGAAAGACGTTAAAATTGCAGTGAACAGAAGGTATTTCATTAGTCTGGGCAAGGAGTGAACCGGATTGACAACTATATACGATATTGCCAAAAGAACCGGTTACTCTCCTACAACGGTATCCAAGGCGTTTAATAATTATTCCGATGTACGGGAGAAGACTCGCCAGGAAATTTTCCGGGTTGCCCAAGAAATGGGATATTTGCCGAATTCCCATGCCCGTACACTGACTACTAAGAAATCATGGACCATCGGTGTATTATTTGTAGAGAATACGGGATTTGGTATTCGCCATCCCTTTTTTAGCGCTGTGATTGAGAGCTTTAAGAAGGTTGCTGTGGATAAGGGGTATGCCCTCATGTTTATTTCCAAGGATGTTGGGGGTAAACAAAGCGGGTATTTGGAGAATTGCCGAATCCGTGGTGTAGATGGTGTTGTCGTTTTCTTGTCTGATTACGAGGACCCCTATTTCCGTGAGCTGCTAGAGAGTGATATTCCTACTGTGATTCTGGATTTTGAGACTAACCAGTCGCATACGGTATGTTCGGATAATACGGCTGGAGCTCAGCTTGCGATAGAGTATTTAATTTCTTTGGGTCATCGCAAGATTGCTCATATTTCCGGGGGGATGAACACTTTTCCCGGTAAAACTCGGGAGTTAGGGTATAAGAACGCTATGAAGCAGCAGGGGCTTGAAGTGCCGGCGTCCTATGTTGTGAATGGAGCTTTTTATTCTCGTGAAAGTGGTTATAACGCGATGCTGGAGCTTCTTAAGCTGCCTGATCGGCCAACCGCTGTTTTTGCTTCGGGTGACATGTTAGCTTTAGGGGCTATTATGGCGGCAAAAGATAGTGGACTTTCCGTCCCGCTGGACCTTTCAGTTGTGGGATACGATGATATTGATCTAGCTGAGTATGTTACACCTGCATTGACAACCATTCGTCAGGATACGGCACTTTTAGGAAGCCGGGCAGCGGACATTCTTTTAGCATCGATTGAAGGGAAACAGTTGGATAAGGAAGCGGTTTTAGTTCCGGTAGAAGTGATCGAACGGGAATCCTGTGCACCTCCGGCTAGCGGGAATTAGGGCTGTATCAAATTCCATAACTACAGAGAGCGGGCTGCTATCCACAGGATAAATCTTGACGTAGAGAAAAGAGTCCTGATAAAGTAGAGGACATCATAGCTTGAATTTTTTCTATGCGGTATTTGCTACAGCGTATTCAGAGGAATAGGGCTATAATGGGCATATTGTTATGCCGCTTTTTACCTGCTCTCGTTAGATCATTTTTTTTCGTTATAATCGAAACCGGTTTCGATTATAGGTTTCGAATTGAGATGAAATCAAAATTTACCGAGGGCTTCCTTGAATTTTCTCAAACGTTTCAGTGGCCCATCGCTCCGAACCCTAACATCGGATGGTGATCCAGTAAAGGCAGTGCTTGTTGTTAGTAACAAAACAATTAGAGGAGATGGATGAAATGGCAAAAGTTCAAACTGTAGTAACTGCAAAAGATACAGGGGAACGCTTAACTCCGAAAGAGGCAATTGTTTTTAGCACAAGAGTAGATTCTGGATCTGCCGATGTAGAGCTTAGGCCAGAGCAGGAGTTCCAAAAGATGATCGGATTTGGCGGCGCTTTCACAGAAGCTGCGGCCTATACGTTGTCACGGCTCAGTCCTGAGAAACGGGCAGAGGTTATTCACCGCTATTTTCATCCGGTAGAGGGATTAGGCTATAACATGGGTCGTGTTCATATCCATAGCTGTGACTTTGCTCTTGGAAATTATACTTATGTCGCTGATCATGATACGGAGCTGGCTACCTTTGATATCTCTCATGATCATAAGTGGGTGCTTCCGCTGATTAAGGATGCAATGCAGGTAAAAGGCGGACCGTTCACGATGTTGGCGTCTCCTTGGAGCCCTCCGGCATGGATGAAAACAAATGGTGAAATGAATAATGGAGGATCACTCAAGCCAGAATACGCTGAAGTTTGGGCACGCTATTATACCAAATTTATCGAAGCTTATGGGAAGGAAGGCGTACCTATTTGGGCGGTTTCCGTGCAAAATGAGCCGGCTGCTGTTCAAGTCTGGGATTCTTGCATTTATAGTGCGGAAGAGGAACGCGATTTTGTTAAAAATCATCTCGGTCCAGTGATGCAGCAGGCAGGCCATTCCGATGTGAACATTGTCATCTGGGATCATAACCGCGATATTATGGTCGAACGTGCTTCGGTCGTGTTGTCTGATCCTGAAGCTGCACAATATGTGTGGGGTACAGGCATCCACTGGTATGGTGGTGAGGAGTTCGACAAGGTAGAGAAGGTACATGATCTATTTCCTGACAAACATCTATTGTTCACTGAGGGCTGTCAAGAGGGCGGCGTCAAGCTTGGCGAATGGTTTACAGGTGAACGTTACGGCAGAAATATGATTGGGGATCTCAATGCATGGACAGAAGGGTACCTGGACTGGAACCTGGTACTGGATGAGACCGGCGGGCCCAATCATGTAGGGAATCTCTGTGATGCCCCAATTATTGCAGATACAACAACAGACGAATTGCACTATAACAGCTCTTATTATTATATCGGGCATTTCAGTAAATTTATCGCGCCAGGTGCGGTACGGATTGGCTTTACTTCTGAAGCGGAAGGAATCCTATCCACAGCATTCCGTAATCCGGACGGCAGCATTGCTGTCATATTGATGAATGAGAGCGAAGAAGTTCGCACAGTAACCCTGGGAATTGGCGATGAGATTGCCAACTGCGAGCTATCCCCTCATTCTATCGTAACGCATCTGATTTCATAAATAAGTAACAGTTTAGGAGGACATTAACGTGAGTAATTATTATTTCCAATCAGGTAACTTTGTAATGGAGCAGTTTGATACAGGAAAGCCTTTCTCTAGTTTCCTGCCAGGTCTTGCAGGTCTTAAGGGAATTCCAATGTGGACTTTTTATGTAAACCGGGGGCAAGCGATTTGCAGCTTTGGGGTACGCGACAAGAACTCGCCAATCATGGAATTCTCTCCAGCAAATATCTCTTATAAAGACGTAGGAACCACCGGATTCCGAACCTTTATTAAAATAAAAGGCGAGCAAGAGATTTATGAGCCATTTCAATCGGCACGTCCAGATTCTGCCGCCAAGCGGATCATGACCATTTTGCCTAACGGACTGACCCTTGAAGAAAGCCATGCCGGGCATGGGCTGAAGACGACTGTACACTATTTCAATCTGCCTAATGATGATTATGCCGCGTTGGTACGTCGGGTGGAGATTGAGAATATCGGTGGCAAAGAGATTGAGCTGGAGCTGATGGATGGTCTGCCTGAGATTTTGCCTTACGGAGTAGAAAACAGCGGCTACAAGGAGATTGGTAACCTGCTGCGCAGCTGGATGGACGTATACAATCTGGAGAACGGTATTCCGTTCTATAAGCTGCGTTCCAGCACCAATGATAGTGCACAGGTTAGCGAAATCACAAATGGACATTTCTATCTGTCGTTTACTGGAGATGGAGAAAAAGTCGCGCCAATCGTTGATTTCGAACTTATTTTCGGCGGCAATACCTCTCTTACTTACCCAGACCGCTTTGCGGGATTAACGCTTTCGGAGCTGAGTGAGCTTCCACAATATCCAGTCAATAAGGTTCCTTGCGGCTTCAGTGGTGTGGCTAGACGTTTGGCACCCGGCAGCAGCTTGACCCTGAATACTTTGGTTGGGCATGTAAATGACATCGACAAAATCAATAAAAAGGCGGAGCAGTTATGCCGGGATGAATATATCCTGTCCAAATCCAAGGAAGCCGCAGGTCTGACAGAGCAATTAACAGAAGACATTGCCACGCACACTTCATCGGCTGTGTTTGATGCTTATTGCCGTCAGTCCTATCTCGATAACTTCCTGCGCGGAGGCTATCCTTTTATTTTTGACAATGGCGGAGATGGCTTTGTAGTTCATTTATATTCCCGCAAGCATGGCGATTTGGAGCGCGACTATAACTTCTTCTCACTTGCCCCAGAATACTATTCACAGGGGAATGGTAACTTCCGCGACATGAATCAGAACCGCCGGAATGATGTGTTTTTTAATCCGAAGGTGGGCAGCTTCAACATCAAAATGTTCTATAGCTTGATTCAAGCAGATGGCTACAATCCACTAAGTGTTCAAGGAACAACCTTTGAAGTGAAGCCAGACAGCAAAGCGAAGGCTGCGGAATGGATCGGAGAAGCGGCTGCGGATCATCAAGCTGAGCTTGTTAAGCTATGCAACAGCCGGTTCACCCCAGGCAGCCTGATCAATTACATTGCGGATCAAAACGTTACGCTGAAGGTTAGTGAGCAGGAGTTTCTGTCGGGTCTGCTGGCTCTTTCACAGCAAAACATTGAGGCTGCTTTTGGCGAAGGCTTCTGGTCTGATCACTGGACATATAATTTGGATCTCGTAGTAGGTTATTTGGACATTTTCCCTGACAAGAAGCAGGAGCTTTTATTTGGGGATAGTACTTATGCGTTCTATGACAGCCCAGCATATGTGCTGCCCCGTAGTGAGAAGTATGTAATTAGTGACGGAAAAGCCCGGCAATATGGCGCCCTCCTTGAGGATGAGGAGAAGCTGCATAAGCTGAAATGGAAAGCTGGAGATACCCATTGGCTGCGTACCAAAGGTGGGCAAGGTGCTATTTACCACACCAATCTGTTCGTGAAGATGTTGTCTCTTGCTTTGAATAAATTTGCTACGCTTGACCCTTACGGCATGGGTGTGGAGATGGAAGGCAACAAGCCGGGCTGGAACGATGCTATGAACGGTCTGCCGGGATTGTTTGGCTCCGGAATGAGTGAGACATTTGAGCTGAAGCGTACTGTAGTCTTTTTGCTGGATGTGCTGAACGGTGCTGAGAATGTACAGGGAGCTGTAAAGCTGCCAGAAGAAATCGCGGAGCTGCTTGAAGCGGTATATCACGCGGTAACTGCTGTCCTAGCAGGAGAAGTGGAACAATTCAACTATTGGGATACAGTAGCTTCAGCCCGTGAAGCTTATAGAGCAAGTATCCGGTTTGGCATTACTGGTGCTGAAACTGAAGTAACCTTGGAACACATCCGCGAAGCCCTTTCCAAGTTCCAGGTTAAAATTGATGAGGGGATCAACAAGGCGGTAGAAATGGGCAATGGACTTACCCCAACCTATTTCCGTTTTGAAGCGGAGAAATTCCATCAGGTAACAGATGCTGAGGGTCAGCCAGTCATTAGCGGATACGGATTGTCAAAGGCTGTGGTAGAGGAGTTTAAGGCTTATGCCTTGCCTTATTTCCTTGAAGGACCTACCCGCTGGTTGAAGACGATGAAGAATCCGGTGCAGGCAAAAGAAATCTATAATCTGATTAAGCAAACAGAGCTGTATGATCAGGCAACATCTATGTATCAGACCTCTGTTAGTCTAGATGGTGAATCGCATGAAATCGGACGGATGAGAGCCTTCACACCAGGCTGGCTAGAACGGGAGTCTAACTTCCTGCACATGTCCTATAAGTATTTGCTTGAGCTGCTGAAGGGCGGGCTGTATGAGGAATTCTACGGCGAGCTGAAGACGTCGCTGGTGCCATTCCTTGATCCTGCTGTTTATGGACGCAGTACACTGGAGAATTCATCATTTATCGCAACTGGAGGCAATCCTGATCCAAATAACCATGGTAGGGGGTTCGTAGCGAGACTTAGTGGATCGACCGCGGAATTCTTAAGCATGTGGAGAACAATGATGGCTGGAAGCCATGTTTTCAGAATGGAGGATGGAGCGCTTACGCTGTCTCTCGATCCGGTATTGCCAGGATGGCTGTTTGATGAAGAGGGCAAACTGTCTTTCACTTTCCTAGGGAATACGGAGGTAATCTATTCTAATCCAAAACGTGAAAATACCTTTGGCGAGAAGAAGGTTAGCATTCAATCTTTGATGCTTGTATACCGCAATGGAACTGTGACTAAAATATCTGGAGCGTTCGTGCGCGGTGCAGAGGCAGAGGCTCTGCGGCGTGGAGAAATCGTGCAAATTCAAGCAGTATTAGCATAAAAATAGAGGGGCGAGCTGCGGCTCGCCCTTAAATTTTCACTCAATCCGAAAAATGGTACCTATAATCCGAAATTCAAAGCCTTACGGAGACAGGCAAAAGCAAATACAATGGATACATAACCATTGTAAGCGCTTTAGATTAAATACAGATATAGAGCCTGGAGGTCCAAAGGATGGAGAACAAAAAAAGCATGGAAGTAAGCTCAGCGATGAAGCCGTTAATTCCTGGCAATTTCGAAACCGGTAAAGTAAATCGGAGCCCGCTTTGGAAGAGGTTCATTGCCCAGCGTCATTTGCAGACAATGGCTCTACTCGGCATTGCGTGGATGATAATCTTTAACTACATTCCCATGTATGGAATTATCATTGCTTTTAAAGATTACAACATCGTTAAAACGATTGCAGAAGCCCCATGGGTGGGACTTACACATTTCAAAGAGTTCATGGATGATGACAATCTCTCGAATGTAATTAAAAATACGCTCGGCATCAGCTTGTTTAAGCTAATTATCGGATTTCCATTGCCAATAATATTTGCTCTATTTCTGAATGAAGTTCGTTCAATGAAATTCAAGAAGACCATACAGACGATTTCGTATTTGCCCCACTTTCTCTCATGGGTGGTACTCGGAGGGATTTTGGCTACATGGCTTGCTGATGTAGGAATTATCAATAACATTTTGCTAGCGCTTCATCTGATTGATCAGCCAATTACATACTTGGCTGAGCCTGGTTACTTCTGGACAATTATTATCTCCTCTGATATCTGGAAAGAACTTGGATGGTCAGCGATTATCTATTTAGCAGCAATTTCCGGTGTATCTCCTGAAATGTACGAGGCGGCGACAATCGACGGCGCGGGCAGATTTCAGAAGATGTGGTATGTTACCTTGCCGGCGATTAAATCGACAATCAGCATTCTCTTCATTCTCGCGGTCAGCGGAGTGCTGAACTCCAACTTTGATCAGATTCTGGTCCTGCGCAACTCACTGAATGATAGTGCAAGTAATGTAATTGATTACTATGTGTACTATACAGGGATTCTCTCAGGCCGCTTCTCTTACTCAACTGCAGTTGGATTGTTAAAATCGGTTATCGCTCTAATATTGCTGCTGATTGCCAACCAAGTATCTAAAAAAATCAACGATACATCGTTGTTCTAGGATAAGGAGGACCATATATGTTTGCACTTAAGCGTAAAACCAAGGGCGAGGCCCTGTTCGATATCATCAATAACCTCATCATGTTATGTATCTGCTTCATAACGCTTTACCCGATCTGGTACGTATTGGTTAACGCCTTCAATAACGGTAATGACGCCATGCGGGGAGGAATCTACTGGTGGCCGCGGATGTTCAGCTTTGAGAATTTCGAGGCCGTGTTTGCCAGCCCCGGCATCATGCAGGCGATGTGGGTTACTGTCGCCAAAACACTTTTGGGTACTGTACTGCATGTATTTTTCACAGCGATGGTAGCTTATGCATTCTCCAGAAAAAACCTCATTGGCGGTAAGTTCTACATGCTGATGGGTACAGTGACTCTCTTTTTTGGCGGGGGACTCATTCCTACTTTCCTGCTGATGAAGGACCTTCACCTATTGGAGAATTTCCTAGTCTATATTATTCCGGTTATGTTTAGCTTCTTTGATCTTATTATCTTCATGACCTTCTTCCGGGAGATTCCCGATGGGCTGGAAGAAGCGGCACGGATTGACGGTGCTAATGATTGGTCCATCTTTCTAAGAATCGTACTTCCAGTATCCATGCCTGTAATTGCTACCATTGCGCTGTTCCATGGCGTGTATCAGTGGAATGATTACTTCACGGGTATGATCTATATCAATAATACTGATCTGCAGCCGATTCAGACGTATTTGTTCCGGGTCGTCGCACAATCGAGCTCTAGTCAAATGATGGTCGCTGTACAAGGCAGCAGCGTTACGAGAAGCGTAACGTCACAGTCCATTAAGCTGGCGACGATGGTAGTGACCACACTGCCGATAGTATTCGTGTATCCGTTCCTGCAGCGTTATTTCGTTAAAGGGATGATGATCGGCTCCATTAAGGGCTGATGTCTAGCAGTGATAACTCCTCCGGTTGCCTACAGCTGTAGGCACTGGGGTTGAGCTTATAATTAACATTCATAGAAAAGGGGTAAACAAGCATGGGCATGAAACGTAAGCCAAAAGCAATGGGAGTTCTGCTTCTCGCAATAATGATGTCATTGTCAGCCGCAGGCTGCTCCAGCGGGAATAATGCTGGCAAGAATGCCGAAGGTAATGCTAACAGCGCTAAAGCTACTAATACGGAGGCAAGTGCTGAACCGACTGCTGCTGCATTATCAGCAGATGAACCGGGATGGAAGATTGATACTTCACCCATTACATTTGACTGGTACCTGAACTTCTCATGGTTCCCTAATAAATGGGGCGTGGACCCAACCTCCCAATATGTAACTAAGAAGACCGGAGTTGATATTAATTTCATCGTTCCGGCTGGTAACGAGAATGAGAAGCTTAACACGCTGATTGCATCCGGTAAATTGCCTGATTTCATCACTTTGGGCTTCTGGGAAGATGCGATTAAGAAAATGGTCGAAGGTGAACTTGTTCTTCCATTGAACAAACTTGCTGATGAATATGATCCGTACTTCTTTAAAGTATCCGATGCTGATAAGCTGGGCTGGTATACACAAGAAGACGGCAATGTGTATGGCTATCCTAACTCTTCTTCCTCTCCTGCCGACTATGAGAAATATGGAGAAAATTACGTATCCAACCAAGTATTCGCTGTCCGCAAGGATATGTATGAAGCTATTGGAAGTCCAGATATGCGCACACCAGAAGGTTTCTTGAATGCGCTTAAATTAGCGAAAGAGAAATTCCCTGACGTAAATGGACAGCCGCTTATTCCACTTGGTTTGCATGAATTTACCGAGAACGGTAACGATTCTTTGGAAGGTTACCTGCAGAACTTCTTGGCAATCCCAAGAGAAAAAGATGGCAAGGTATATGCTCGTGAAACCGATCCTGAATATATCCGCTGGATGAAGGCACTTCGTCAAGCGAATCAAGACGGTCTGCTGGCTAAAGATATCTTTATCGACAAACGCCCACAAATGGAAGAAAAAATTGCCCAAGGCCGTTATTTCGCAATGCTGTATCAACGTACAGACTTTGCAGCACAACTAGGAACAATTTACCAACAGGATCCAACTAAAACGTATATCGCTGTTGACGGACCTTCCAATACGAACTTGGATAAACCAACCCTTGATGGCCCTGGTATCTCCGGTTGGACGGTAACACTGATCTCCAAAGATGTTAAGGATAAAGCACGTGCTATTCGCTTCCTCAGCTACTTGAACAGTGAAGAAGGCAACAAAGACTTGTTCTTAGGCGAAAAAGGTGTCAGCTACGATACGATTGATGGAAAAGATCAATTTAAACCAGAAGTGTTTGATTTGATGAATAAAGACCGTTCGACGTTTGATAAGCAAATCGGATCTTCCTTTACATTCTGGATGCTGCAAAATACGAATATCACAGACCAATGGGCTCCTAAATCGGTAGAACCATTTAAGCAATTGGAAGATTGGACTAGAGGTAAATCCATAGGCTCCTCGGAGTTCCAACAAATCGAACCAACAGGAAACTCTCCTGAAGGTATCATCGCTTCGAAGCTGAAACAGCTGCGCGGTAAAACTATGCCGAAATTGCTCATGGCTTCCTCCGATGCGGAATTCGATAAGATTTGGAATGAGTATTTAGAGAAGAGAAAGAAGGAAGGCGAAGATGTATTTGATGCCTACCAACAAAAGAAATATGAAGAGAATAAAGTGAAGCTGTCCATAAAATAAAAAGTATGACCCAAAATGCCCGCTAACTGCGGGCTTTTGGGTTATTTTCGAATTATAATAAGGAATAGATATTAAGTATTTGAATATTCACTATTTTAGCGAGGTGGACAGGACAGAAGTGTATAAAGTGAATAGGCGAGATCGAACCAGAGCATTATGGCATTCTTTTAGTTATTGGTGGGGGCGAAGATCACTTCAGAGCCGTTTAATTGCAGCTTATGTTTTTATTGTTTTAGGCCCGTGTATGCTGGTTTCTGTCTACTCCTATAAAGCCATTAATAATACCTATCTCCGCGATGCCGTCGAGAAAAATGATTATTTGTCGCAAATGGAGAAGCTGCATATTCATAATCAGATCGAAGCGATGGAACGGGCGGCGCAAATGGCTTATTCTGATGCCGAAGTAGAAAAATTCTTAGCGAATGAAACCGAACCGCAGCTAGTAGATTTGGTTGATTTTAATACAAATGCTTATGTGAATATGACTCGTATTCAATTTAATAATCCGAATATTGAGCATTTAAGGCTGTATTCGAGAAGTAATAAGGTGCATGAAATTTGGCCGATTATCTTTCGCGAAGAGCGGGTTTCTTCCACCCCATGGTTTCAGAAAGCGCTTCAATTGAAGGGGCAGGAATACTGGTCTTTTCAGAAAAATGATCCGGATTTGATGCAGAGATACTCGGGAGCACCGACGGAGAGTCTGCCAAAGGTTTCTTTGCTGCGTGAGAAGAGTCGGCCAGCAGACAATCATATCGGCATGGTGCAGGTGGATATGCTGCTTAGTCGGTTTACACCCAAGACGTATACAGATGTACGGGATAATCAGACCCAGATGTTCCTTGTGGATAGTGAGCTGCAGCTTTTCACAAGGCCGGACAATTCTTTTTTGCAGGATAATCTAGAGATGGCTGATATGATTGCAGAACGGTATAAGCAGTTCCGGGAAACTGGCGAATGGGACAGTAATTACTCGGAGAATGGTAAATCGTTTTTGTTAATTAACACTCCGCTAGAACGAATTGATGCTTATTTGTTAAATGTAGTGTCAATGGAGGGAGTGATGAAGGATATCTCCCGCACGCGCAACTTAATCATTGGAGCCAATGTTGGTTTTATTACTTTACTAACGCTGATCGCTTATGTGACAAATGCCTTTATTCTAAAAAATCTGCGTAGATTGACCGAAACGATGAAAAAAGTGCGTAGAGGTGAAGCGTACACTGGAATAATGATCCGTGGTGGAGGGGAAGTCGGTGAGCTTGCCCATCATTTCTCCAAGCTGATGAACACCATCAATACGTTGGTGGCTCAGGCAGTGAGCAAGCAGGCGTTGTCTAAAGAGGCTGAGCTGCGTACGCTGCATAACCAGATTGACGCACATTTTTTATATAATACGCTGGAAAATATAAAAATGCTGGCTGAAATTGAGAACCAGCGAACGATCTCGGACGCACTGACCTCGCTGGGTGGGATGATGCGCTATAATTTTAAATGGTCCGGAGAGTATGTGAAGCTGCGGGATGAAGTCCGCCACATTGAAAATTACATTGAAGTGATGAATATTCGTTTTGAATATCCGGTTAAGTTAGTGCTTCATATTGAACCTCGATATTTGGAGCTGGAGGTGCTGAAAATGTCACTGCAGCCTATTGTAGAGAACAGTGTTAAGCATGCTTGGTGCGACGAGAAAGAGAATTTACAGGACCCGAACATTCATATTCATATTTCGGAAACGGAAGGTGATATTTGCATAGAGCTTCGTGATAATGGCATCGGCTTAACTCCAGAGCGTTTGGTTGCTTTGAACGAGGCGATTTATGCGAAAGATGAGCGCCGTGAGAGTGCTTCAGAACAGAGGGATGTTGACCGCCGAACAGGTGGTATTGGACTGAGAAATGTACATCAGCGACTGCAAATCTTTTATGGTGATGAATATGGGCTTGTAGTACAGAGTGAAGCAGGGAGTTGGACGATGGTACGTCTGACCTTGCCGAAAGTTCTTTTGACAGGAGAAAAACAACTATGAAGAAGCTACTGATCATTGATGATGAAAAGAATATCCGTTACGGTCTCAAGACTATGATAGAAAGAGAATTTCCGTCCGTGTATACCATCACAATGGCGAGTAATGGCGCAGAGGGTTTCGAGATATTTAAGACCGAAGGTGCAGATATTATTATTACAGATATACGTATGCCAGTGATGGATGGAATTACACTGTTGGAGCAGATATCTAAGGTAACAAGTGGTGAGAAAAGCCCAGCAGTGCTCATCTTAAGCGGTTATGATGATTTCGAATATGCCAAAAGCGCGATTCGTTATCGCGTGAAGGATTACTTGCTGAAGCCGATTCGCCGAGATGAGTTGTTCGAAATTTTGAAGAATATCGATAAGGAACAGGAAGAACAGGATCTCAGCGCAAGGCAGCTGGAACAGGAAACGGAACACTTCCGCAGGGAACTGCGGTCCAGTCGTTTACGGGGACTGCTAATGCAGCAGGAGGTTCCGCTGGAGCGTGAGCAGCAAGAGTGGCTAAGTGATCTGCAAGCACCTTTTACAGTTGGTGTGTTGAATTACTATTACAATGACGGAACAAGAATGAAGTCGGGGGATGTTCAAGGACTGGCGGAACGATTGATCGGACCGCTTGAAAAGTTTTTCTCGGAAATCACAACGGATTGGGATGGCAAATTAGTCTTGATCGGGAGCAGAAAACAGGATTTTATAGAGCTATTCAGACAAGCTGAAGCTAAGGAAATAAAGGGATTATCGATTGGAATTAGCAGCGAAGGAGGAAGTCTTGAGGACCTCCGTTCCTGTTATAAGGAAGCATGCCGGGCACTGCAATATACTTTTTTATATCCGCAAGTGAGTTTGTTGGATTATGGGGATGTTGGTCAGGGACGGTCTAACTTTCCGTTACCTAAGGAAGAGCTTCGCAAGATGCTCAATATGCTGGGAACAGAACGCGAGAAGGAGATGAAGCATCTTCTATCTGTGATTTTTCAAATTGAGCATTTGAAGGAACTGGACCTAGCTTATCTGGAGTCCGTGGGACAGAATGTAAACGAACTGGTGTTGGATGAAGTGTTTCGGGTACATGGCGAAGCCTCGGTAGAGGTATTGAAGCTGTATCGTACGGTAGGCAATATGTACAACTATCGTCATTTCCACGAATATTATCGTGCGCTGGAGAACTTACTCTTGAGTGTGAATGAATACATTGTAGGCGTAAGGTCCGCGCATACCGAGCATGCGGATATGGAAGAGGCACTGAGCTATATTGAAGCCAACTACGCCCGTCCACTGAATATGGCTATGGTCAGCAATCATGTATCCTTGAATTATTCTTATTTTAGCGAAGCCTTTAAGGCATATACCGGTGAGAATTTTGTTATTTATTTAAAAAAGGTCCGCATCCGTCATGCTAAAGAGCTATTGGCAAAAGGCTGCAGTAAGCTCGCAACAGTCTCAGAAGAGGTAGGCTTCGAGAACAGTAAACAATTTGCCCGTGTTTTTAAAGAGCTGGAGGGGATTTCCCCAGGTGATTATAGAGCGAAAATAGTATCCGAAGAGTGTTGAGGCTATTGAAGATGCATTTAGAAGCGGCCCTCCTATATAATGGATTTGAGAAGATTCATTGGAGGAATGAAGGGTGGAAGAAATACAAGGCAATTTGATTACGGTTCAGACATTAGCAGCGGATTTTCGTCGACTGGGCGTTAAGGCGGGCATGACGATTTTATTGCATTCTTCTTTTAAATCGTTAGGCCAATGGGTAGCCGGGGGCCCGGTCGCTGTTATTTTGGCATTGGAGGAGGTCCTCGGAGAATCTGGCACGCTGGTAATGCCTACTCATTCAAGTGACCTAACTGATCCCGCAGGCTGGAGCAACCCACCGGTGCCGGAGGCGTGGTGGCAGAGTATCCGCGAGCAGATGCCGGCTTATGATCCAGACCTGACCCAGCTTAGAGGAATGGGGGTTATTCCGGACTGCTTCCGTAAACAAAAAGGAGTAAAACGCAGTGACCATCCGATTCATTCGTTTGCCGCTTGGGGCAAGCATAGAGACGAAATTATGTATGGTCATTCGCTTGAAATGGGTTTGGGGGAAGATTCTCCGCTGGCTCGGATTTACGATTTGGGCGGACATGTACTGTTGCTGGGTGTTGGCAATCTTAATAATACTTCCCTGCATCTTGCCGAATGCCGCGCATCTTATGCTGGCAAGAAGGAAACCCTTGGCGGGGCGCCCATTATGGTGGATGGAGTTAGGCAGTGGGTGGAATTTAAGGAGCTGGATTGGGATTCTGACGATTTCGTTCAGCTGGCAGATCAGTTTGGACAAGAGACGGGACTTATTACATATGGACAGGTTGCTTCCGCAACCGCTCAATTGATTCCGCAACGGGAAATCGTAGATTATGCAGTGAACTGGATGGAACAGAACAGGAAGTAAAACCTCATTGGATAGGGGAAACGGAAGGAGAAGCTGGCATGAGTACAACAACGATATTTTTAACCCGGCATGGTCAGACGGAATGGAACGTGCAGCATCGGATGCAGGGACATATGGATTCTGAACTGACGGCTCTTGGTGTGCAACAGGCAGAATGGCTGAGCCGGGGAATGCGCACTGAACAGCTGGATGTCATCTATGCAAGCCCCAGCCCAAGGGCGCTGCGCACAGCTGAGATTATTCGTGGAGAGCGGAGTACTCCGCTTAAGACCTCTGAGGCGTTCAAAGAGATTGGCATGGGTGTGTGGGAAGGCCGTGATTCTACTGAGCTGGAGAGCGAGTATTCGGAGCAGCATCGCAATTTCTGGCAAGACCCTGAGCAGTTTAAAGTGGAGGGTAGTGAGACCTTCGCAGAGGTGCAGGCACGGGCGCTGGGTAAGCTTCAGGAAATTCTCGTTGACCATCAAGGTGAGACCATTCTTATTGTCACACATACAGTAGTGATTAAGCTGTTAATGGCCTATTTTGAGGGCAGAGCGCTGCCTAAGCTCTGGGATCTGCCTTACATTTATCCGACCTGCTTATGCAGGGTTGATTTTACGGATGGTGTGCCGGAAATCCTGCTGCATGGGGATACGAGCCATTACGAAGAGAGTGAAGCTGGGATGGAATCATAACACTTCCTACAGATCAGATTGGGTTTATAAAAAAAGGCGGTTCCTCGGGTGCATTACGCACTCGGGAAACCGCCTTTTTGTCTTCAGAGCTGGAGATCAGCTTTTGCTAGTTGATAAATTGGAGAGATTTCAATGTCTTCTCCAGCATCGTAACCGCTTCGGCACGAGTTGCTAGCTTCTGTGGAGCAAAGGAACCGTCTGTTGCTCCTTGGATAATTCCCTCAGCAGCGATTTCTGCTACTGCTGCTTGAGACCAAGCAGGAATGCTTGCTGCGTCACTGAATTTAGCCAGTGCCGCAGGATCGGCATTTAAGGTTTTACCTGTGTACTTGATGGCTTTCGCTAATACCGAGGCCATTTCCTGACGAGTGATTGGGCTACCCGGCTTAAAGCTGCCATCGGTATAACCGGAAATCAATCCGGCTTCTGCTGCGGTGCGTATAGCATCAGCATACCAAGCACTTGAGTTTACATCTTTAAATGTGGTCTCACCATTAGCTGTCGCAAGTCCCAGAGAACGCGTAATTAATGCGGCGAACTCAGCACGTGTGATCGACTGTGAAGGAGAGAACGTATCGTTGCTTGTTCCGCTGACAATTAGTTTGGTAGCTAATAGATCAATGGATGATTTAGCCCAGTGTCCGTTAATATCTGCGAACGTTTTGGAAGACTTAACAACGGTGTAGTAGCTGTTGCTGTTCCGTTTAATCGTAACGTCCGTTGTTCCATCTGTTTTAGGAACAAAGATAGCAGGCACGAAGGAGATCTTACCTGAAGCAGGATCGAAGACTACTGCCGTTGCGTTATTTGAATTTAAGACGGCAGGTACATTGATCGTGCGCTTCACGTAAGTGCTGCCGAAATTGTTCAGCGGCACACTCTTAGTTCCGGCTTGCGCTGAAACGCTGAATTCGATTACTGGAGCAGCTAAAGTAGCATTACCTAGCTGTGAGGCTATAGCTTGGTTTGTGCTGCTTAGTGTTCCCGAATTCGCTACTTGAATGGATACCGTAATTGTAAAGTCGCTGGTGCTTAATTGAGCGGCAAGTGCTGCGCTGTTTACAACACGGAGTGGCAAGGAATAAGAAGCACCATCCGTAGTAAAGGTAAGAACTGTGTTAGGTTGTGCTGCTGCTTGTTTTACAAGCACACTGCCTGGAAGCACTACTTGAGCGCCGCCTGTAGTGGCTTTAACCGGAATAACCAGCTCTTGGCTACCCGTTGGCAGTTCAGCAAGTTGTTTGGTTAGATCAGCAGCATCAATTGTTGTTACTTGTGCTGAAGCAATTGGAGCCACAGTTGGAGCAACAGTTGGTGATGGTGTAGCTGTTGGTACTGTTGGAGCCGATGTTGGTACTGATGTTGGTACTGAAGTTGGTACTGAAGTTGGATCTGGTGTTGGTACTGGTGTTGGGTCTGGTGTCGGAGTTGGATTTGTCTCCGGCAGTGGTGCACCTTTCAGATCAACAATCCGGCCTTCAACGGCGGAAGTGTTCGCAGTGACCGTTCCAACCTTCTGCAGATACTTCGTAAATACATCAAAGTCCGGTAGGTACAGCAGATTCACGCGGCCTTCTTTATAAGCCTTTTCAAGTGAAGTATAGAAATCTCCACCCTTAGCTGTGAAAGCATTAGTAGCTACTTCATAAGATGCTTTTAGATCTAGAGGAACGTATTTCTCCCCGTTTTTCACTTCAATACGCAATACACGTTCGTTCACAGGTTTCGTAGAGTCGTAATAGAATTTCAACCCTGCAACGTGTGGGAAACGTCCGTCTGCTGCCGGCGTTTTGGAAACCCCGTTCTCCATAGCATCCTTAATTTCTTGTCCAGTCAAAGTGATCGTAACCAGATCGTTGTTGAATGGAAGTACGCCGAGTACTTCGCCTTGTGTGATCGGTCCTTCGTTGATGGATTCGCGAATACCGCCGCCGTTTTGCAAGGCGATTACGGCATTAGTGCCCGCTTTTTGAGCTGCATAAAGCATGCCATCGGCAATCAGGTTACCAAGATTAGTTTCCTTTGTGCGCACATTATCACGAACTCCGTTTAGAACAACCTCTGAATTTCCTACTACCTCATTGGTTAGTTCTTGAATACCCGGCTTATACTCGGTATCCAGGATCTTTTTAGCTTCAGGATCCTCTGCGATAACGTAGTTAGTACCGTTTTTAGCATCGATGGAGATTAATTGGTCTTTCCAATCGGTCAGTACGCCATCTTTGTTAAATTTAACTTCAAGTTGGCCAAGGAAAAGACCTTTTTCACCAGTTTGTACAATTAGCTTCGGTGCTTTTGGATCGGTGTTATCAACAACGGCTTGATTCAGTTGCGTGTGGCTGTGACCCCCAACGATAATATCAATGCCGTTAACGGCTTTGGCTAGCTTGAGATCTTCTTCATAGCCAAGGTGAGAGAGAACAATGATCTTGTTAACTTTCTCTTTTTCAAGCATAGCGACCGTTGCTTCCGCTTTAGCGAAGGCATTCTCAAAGGTCACTTTACCTGGTGAAGCAATGTTCGCCGTATCTTCTGTCGTCAGACCCATGATACCGACCTGTTGGCCGTCTACTTCTTTGATCAGCGCAGGGTAGATGGTTCCAGCATTACCTGACCGGCCGATTTCATTGGTGAACATTTTACTAAGAATATCATCCGCTGAGAAGTTCACATTGGAGGAGACAAATGGGAACTTTGCGTTGCCGATGAATTTGGACAGTACATCTGAATCTTTATCAAACTCATGATTACCGAAAGTCATAGCATCATATTTAACCAGATTCATAAAGGCCAGATCTGCTTGACCCAGATACTTATTGAAGTAAAGCGTTCCGGAGAACACATCACCTGCGTCTACAAGAATAGGATTCTCTGTAGTCGCCTTGGCATCTTTGATTGCTGTTACACGGCGCAAGATGTTGTTTGGTGAGCTGACAGTATCTAATCCTGCATGTGTATCATTGGTGTGCAGAATGGTTAGTGGGAAGTCTTCAGCAGTATTAAAATCAATCTGTGCCAAAACCGCATCATGATCGGATACCCGACCGTTCGATGGTGAGAAGTCGGCATTTAGATGAACGACATCTACTTTAGAAGAAGCCGTTAGATTTTTACTGACAAGAATATGATCTAGCACTTGAGAGTTTCCGTCATAGGTGTACGTATACTGCTCATTTAAAGGCAATGTATCGATCAAATTATCTAGTTCTGTACCTTTTAAGAGGGTTGCAGTTTTAGTAAATTGGAAATCATTCAAATCGCCAAGAGCTACGATGTTGGCTTTAGGATTTGCAGTCAGAACCTCTTTGACAAATCCGTTTACGACCGCCGCGATTTTATGGCGTTGTGTTTCACTGGACAATACAGGGGGCTGAACGTTTCCGAAAGGACCGGTATCGCCGCCTTTTGAATTGAAATGGTTAGCGATCACAATTACTGTTTCGCCACCGAATACGAACTGTGCAGCAAGGGGTTTACGTGAACTTGCAAAGGCAGAGTTTGTTGGATCAATTCGTCCTGGATTGTAGGTCAATTGATCTGCCGCTGCGTTATATCCAACGGATTGTGTAGCTGTACCTTTTTGTCCGCTCACACTGTCCGCAAGCTGTACTCTTGCTGGATTGTACAGGAATCCTACGCGAATGTTTCCGCCTGGGGCACCGCCATCCATATTGTTCTCCGGAGCGATATCTGTGTATTTATATACAGGACCGCCAGCGGTTTCAATAGCCTTAATCAATTCGGCTGCACTTGCTTCAGTGATACCATTATTGGCTTCACCATTGCTGTCCTGCATTTCGACAACGCCGATAATGTCAGGTTTTTTCATATTGTTTGTGATGGAGTCGGCTAGTTTCTGGATTTTTGTTGCTCCGACACCCGGGTAGAAGTTTTCAATGTTGTACGATGCGATCAACAACTTACTATCATTGACTTCAAGAGTAGTTGTTTCTTGCTTAAAGGTACTTGGAGTGATGGCTGGAAGCTTACCGTTTTCCGGAATCACTTTGAAGTTACCGTTGTTGTATCCGATGACGCCAGTTACATCTCCCGCGAACTTATCTCCGGTGATGACTTCTTGACCCGGATTTCCGTAAGCAATGATGAGGCGCTGAGGATTGTATTGGTTGTATTCTTTGAGAACTAATCCACCAGCTGGTGTGATGACATCAGGTGTTTCATTTTCTACTCTTGTAGGGATGTTATACAGCATGGAATTTCCGCTACCACTTGTCCAGTAAGGACTGATAATCGTAGGGGTAGGGAGCTTGACGAGCATACCTTCTAACGATTCGTAGAAATCAATTGCATCTTCATTAGGCTCAAAATCAGCCATGCTGTCATTGTCAATTATGGAAGACGGAATGGCTCTCCCGCCTTTACCAAGTACGACAGGCTCCGGCACAGTATAACTTGAAGAGGAGTCTACTTTTATTGAAGTCATAGTAATTTGAGTAGAGGTTAAATTACTTGCGTTACCTTCGTTGTATTCGGAAACAGCTCCACTAACTTGGACTAAATCTCCAATTTGAGGCTTAAGGGATGAATTAGTGCTGTATACAAAAATACCTTCCGAAGTGTTTACATTATCGTCTGGCTGAGGGTCTTGCATAAAGAAACCTCTATAAGCGCCAGTGGCGAAGGTGTACCCATATTGGGTAACGATGCCTTCTACATCGGAAACGTTCTGACCTGCATACTCAGAAGTATGAGATTCTCCTTGAATATCATGTATACGAGGGAGTTCAGATGCTTTATATGCAAAGGTATACACCTTACTTGTCTTGCCATCAGCTACGACAATTGCATGGATGGTAAGATCTTGATTAACTGTAATCGGATCTGAATAAAGCTTACTTGCTGTTGTTGGTTCAGTTCCGTTGGTCGTGTAGTAAATCTGTGCTCCAAGAGTAGGGCTGGATAGGGTCACAGAACTTCCTTTGATGATGCGACCTGCGCCAGGGCTGGCCATAACGGAAAAAGTTTCTTCCACCAAAGCATTTTCATTAAGTGGAATGAATTGATAAGTCGTACTATATTGCTCGATAACCCCAGTGATATTGTCAAAGGTTTTACCCTTAACTAGTTTAGGCAGGGTTGAAAAAATTGTGAATTGTTGTCCACCTTGGCTAGCAGTCACCGTGCTGCCATTTACATTGTCTATGGTCACATTATTCATAGTTACCAGCTGAGCTTCGTGGCTTTCGCCGTTCGCGGCAGACAAGTCGGTTGCTGTAATCAATTTTGGTGCAGGCACCCCAACATTTTGTGCAGCTACATTGTATTGAAGTCCACTTTGGAATTTGATTTCTTGCAGGTTGCTGTAGATATCCATTGTGCCGCTTACTTCAACACGATCTCCAACGTTTGCGAACTCTGGGAAACCATAAAGTACGATCCCGCCGGATTCATCCTGAATATACATTTTTGCTGCATTAATGTGAGTTACGATACCTTCTGTTAAAATATTCTGACCTTTACTAGCAAGGCGTGCTGTTGCAACATCTGTTTTGGCCAGAATAGTGTAATCAAAAGTCGATATAGGGCTGTCTGGCATATTTGGTTCTGAAGCATACGCTTTAATCGTAGTGTCCTCAGTTAAGGTAATAGGCCCTGTGTAAGGTTGGAAATTAGTTGAACCACCTGATCCATAAACAGCTGCATAGACGGATGCTCCAACCGTTGGAGAATTCAAAGATATTTCTGTACCAGCCGGCCAGGCATTAGGGGCTGGTAAAGCTACTGCGGAACTAGCAGTTTCCGGTAATTCAGGTAACGTACCGTAGGTGCTGTTCCGTGGACTTGGTGCTTGGACAACAAAATCCGTAGAGTTGTTATCCGTATCTAGACCGCGGCTATCAGCCGGTGCACCAGCCGCAGCTTTACGGATAGCGGCTGTCGTATTGGAGAGAGCAGCGGTCGCACTTCCCTCGACATTTGTAGCTGTTCCGTAGCCAACTAAATCAATTGTTGTACCTGATTTATCAACGAGGTCGACTTTGCCGTTTGTACCACTCATAGCAAGGATTCCCTTGCTAACATCAGGAGTAGGCAAGTCGGTAGTTCCTCCCGTTCCAGCGGCCTCCTCAATAAGGAAGTATCCATTTGCCGGGATGGTTCCATTTAAGTCTGTTCCGCTACTAAAGGTTCCGGCAGCTGAGGTATAGCGAACTTTCCATCCAGTCAAATCTACTGGATGATTTGTAGGATTGTATAATTCAATAAAATCATTTTTAAGTTCCGCTCCGCCGTTTCCACCACCACCATAGACCTGCGAGATAACAATATTGCTATTATCCGGTGCTGCCTCGGCAGTCTGGACAGCTGGTAACACACTGCCGGCAACCATTAACATTGCCAGTCCAGTAGCGAACCATTTCCTTACTCTTGAAGAAATAATCATTTGGATAAGTCATTCTCCCCTCGAATCTTTTATTTACAACCTATTAAATCTTAGCATTCAAATGTAAAATGAAAGGTTGTCTTTCATGAATATAAATTAAAGTTTGCATCATTTAAATCTAAAAATTGAAATGTTGTGATTTTAGTATAAAAACAGTGCATAAATACAATATTAATTATAAATTTAGTATTTTTATGGTTAATAGATCACCGATATTTTAATTTTATGTTATATATATTGTTGAATTTATTATGGATTGCGACAAATTTATTCTAGAGTTTTGTTAATTTTTACATAGGGAAAACAATAGTGATTAGAATTATATAGAATGTATCGGAACAAAAATAATGCCCCTCCAGCTTCTTATCGAGAAGTGGAAGGGCATTTTTAATTTTAAATCTACTTGGACAACACATCACTGCTGGTGCGGAAGCTCAAGCCGTTCAATTCCATCCATATATTTACGCAGTGCCTGCGGAATGTAAATGGATCCATCCTCCAGTTGATGATTCTCCAGCAGCGGAATTAGGATCCTTGGTGTAGCCACTGCGGTGTTGTTTAGGGTGTGGCAGTATTGCAGCTTACCGTCGGCATCCCGGTAACGAATGCCCGAACGACGAGCTTGGAAATCGAGCAGGTTGGAAGCCGAGTGTGTCTCTCCGTATGCCTCTCTGCTTGGCATCCAAGTCTCGATGTCATACTGCTTATATGTCTTCAGGGACATATCTCCTGTGCAGACAGACATGATCCGATAGGGAAGTTCCAAGAGCTGTAGAATATGCTCTGCATTCGCAAGAATCTCCTGCAGCATGCCCTCTGAGACGCCCTCATCATTCCGACATAAGATAACTTGTTCAATTTTTGAGAATTGATGAACACGGTACAGGCCACGCACGTCTCGTCCCGCCGATCCTACCTCACGGCGGAAGCAGGCCGACATTCCGGCGAGTCGCATTGGCGAATCCAGTTCGACAATCTCATCGCTATACAGCGAGACAAGCGACACCTCCGATGTGCCTACCAGCCAGCGATTGTCTCCGTTTAGCTCATAGGTCTGATCCATCCCGCCGGGGAAGAAGCCCGTACGTTCCAGCGCTTCCGGACGGACAATCACGGGAACATCCATCACCGTGAACCCGCGGGCAGTTAGTACATCAATGGCCAGCCGCTGTACAGCGAGATGTAACAACAACCCTGCACCCTTCAGCACATAGCTGCGTGGGCCGCCTGCTTTGACGCCACGGGGGATATCGATGATATTGTGGAGCTCGCCTAGCTCTACATGATCACGCGGTTTAAAGCCGAATTCCGGCAACGTTCCGGTTCGTCGCAGTTCTACATTATCTTTATCATCATGGCCAATCGGTGTATCCTGAGATACAGGGTTTGGTGCGAGCAGCATGAGTTCTCCACAGCGCCGGTCTGCCTCAGTTAGTTCTGCCTCATAGAGATTCAGGCGGTTGTTCAGTTCTCTTACTTGTTCTTTAACTGCTTCTCCTGCCACGCTGTCACCCAGTCGTAAAAGTCGTTCAACCTCTTTGGTCAGCCCGTTACGCTGGGCTCTCAACTGTTCCGTATCTTGGCGCAATTCGCGCCGTTTCTCATCCCATTCCAGCAGTTCATCCAGTGGGAAGTCGACTCTTTTCCAAGCCGTAATGTTTCTTACAAGTTCCTGATTGTCTTTGATCCAGTTCATATCCAGCATACCGTTTCGCTCCTTTTTGGTTAAAAAAACGCAAAAAACGCCCTCATCCATGGGACGAGGAGCGTCAGCTCGCGGTGCCACCCAGGTTGATCGAATCTCCTTAACTGCAGGAACAATCCGACCCTCTTTGGTCTTCGCGGTAACGGGCGAAACCCGGTGAACTTAGGGAGTTGTTGTAGACTCCGGTCGCAGACGCCTCACGGTTGGATGCCGATCATTGGCCTGATTGTTGGATTTAATATTGTTGCTTAGTATAACGTAAGAGCGGAGGGAGCGCAAGTGGTTATGGTTTGACAAAAATATCAATTCTACGTTAGGATTAGTATTAATTTAAAGTAATTTTGTCGGGATAAAAAATAAAGCAGTGTGAGCTGCTTAAGTGGGATGGAAGAGGTGGAGAAGTGGCTAAAATTGTTGTGATTAATGGAACGCCTTCCCTGGTATCGCGTATCAATGCAGCTATAGAATATGCGGAGGCCAGCTTAACCAATCAGGGCTTCGAGGTTGAGCGTATTAACGTAGCAGAGCTACCAGCGGAGGATTTGATTCACACTAAGTTTGAAAGTGAGTCTATCGTCAAAGCCAATGGTCTTGTAGCGGAAGCTGATGCGGTAATTGTGGTTAGCCCGGTTTATAAAGCTTCTTATACAGGCGTGTTGAAGACCTTTTTAGATCTGGTTCCACAAAAGGGATTGGCCGGAAAAGTTGTACTCCCGCTGTTCATGGGCGGCAGTCTTGCACATCTGCTCACAATTGATTACGCATTGAAACCTGTGTTGTCTGTACTGGGCGCGCGTTACATTCTTGGCGGCGTCTATGCCGTGGATTCTCAAGTGGTTCGTAATGATCACGGAGTGGTAGAGCTTGCTGAGGAGCTGAAGCTGCGCCTGAACGATGCATTAGATGAGCTTGCAGAAGAAACTACACATCGTGTGGAACGCAAGGCATAAGACTAAGTAGTAAGCCTTCTGTGCTTAGTGCTAATAACAAACGTATAAGCGTCTCTTTCATCCCTGATACCAGGGGAGAGGGGCGCTTTTTGCATTATATAAGCTATAGCAAAAAGGCCATCTCACTAAGAAAGTAGAGAATGGCCTCTTTTTTATATAGGGATTGTTATATATCCGGTCTTACAAATCGTCGAATCCGTTATCGTCGCCAACCTTACCATAGTTGCGGGATTTGGCTTCGAAGAAGTCAGTTTTGGTAGCATTAAGCGCATCATCGGAGAAGGGTTTGATCCAAGGCATACAGTTAACGTCAACACCTTGATAAGCTTTTTCCATACCCATCAAAGTCAGACGCTTGTTCGCTGTATATTTGATGTAGTCGCTAAGCTCGTTAAGATCAATACCACGCACGTTAGTAAGTGTGTAATAAGCCCAGTTGGTTTCGAGCTCTACCGCGCGGTCGATGGTACGGTATACGTAATCCATGTTTTCTTTGGTGTTCAGCTCAGGGAAGTCTACAAGCAGCTGCTTAAATACTTCTGCGAAGAAGTAGCAGTGCTGATTCTCGTCACGTTGAATATAAGAGATCATTTGGCTAGTTGCCATCATCTTCTGGTCACGGGCCAGATTGTAGAAGAAGGCGAAAGTACTGTAGAAGAAAATCCCTTCCAAGATGAGATCTGCTACCAGCGCATGGAAAAAGGTCTGTCTCGTAGGGTTATCACGGAACTCTTGATAAATATCAGAGATAAACTGATTACGTTCCAGCAGGACAGGGTCTTTTTTCCAATATTCAAAAATTTCCTTCTGCTCACTCTCCGACACGATAGAGGAAAGAACATAGGAATAGGATTGGTTATGCACCACTTCTTGCTGCCCGATAATAGCGGAGATAGCTTCCAAAGAGGAATCGGTGAAATAACGCTTCACGTCGCTCACGAACATCGTCTGCATCGAATCCAGCACAGCGAGTAGGGAGATATTAATCTTAAATACGCGTTGTTCCTCGGCATCCAGCATCGGGAATTGTTGCGCATCCTTGGACATTGGAATTTCATCCGCGATCCAGTGATTAAGCAGCAGTACCTTATACAGCTTGTACATATGAGGCATGCGAATATCATTCCAGTTCAGAATACCTGAGCATTCACCGTCGATAATGCGTGTGGATTGGTTAGGTGCTTCAGTATTAAAAATCTTTTGTAATTGCATTTCTTATCCCTCCATTTTTTGCGCGGGTAATCTTTCTTGGTGTCTTGTTCATAGAAAGATGGTGATGGAGTAACGGAGAGGAAGTTTGGAGCTGTAGGAGCGTCAGCGTTCGCCCGAAAGCTTTCCGTAGGAAAGCTCGCATCGAAAGCATATGCTGTCATCGGATGTCATCCGCTAATAGCGGTAAAGATCAAGACCTCTGATGACAACAGCGGCCGGAAGCCCAAACATTCCTCGCAGTTACGAAATTCATCATCGTTTTTCTATTTAGGGCACTAAGATAATTAGCTAGCGCAAGATTCACACTCTTCTATAGTCAAAGCACGGCTACGCACATAATAAGTTGATTTCAAGCCGCCCTTCCAGGCATTCAGATGCAGTTCCAGGAACTCGGTAGCCTTGATGTCAGGACGGACATACAGGTTGAAGCTTTGGCCTTGATCGACGTGACGCTGGCGAGCAGAAGCCATGCGGATCGACCAGTTTTGGTCAATCGTAAATGCTGTCTTATAGTACCAGATCGTTTTGTCGGACAGATCCGGTGCTGGGTTAGCAATCTTATAAGTTGTTTTTTCTTCATAGGAAAGCAGTTCATACAGTGGATCAATGCTGGCGGTGGAGCCGGCAATAATCGATGTAGATCCATTCGGCGCAATGGCGAACATCCAAGCGTTACGTACGCCGTCCTTAGCTACTTCTTCTTGCAGCTCGCGCCATTGCTCAGTCGTTACATATTTACCTTCTTGCTCACCGCTAACATAACCGCGGGAAGTGAAGTATGCGCCAGTCTCCCAATCGGATCCAGCAAATTTCGGATAACGGCCTTTTTCACGGGCAAGCTCCATGCTCGAACGAACCAACAGGTAGTTGATATGTTCATATAAATGATTGTTATATTCTACGGCTTCATCGGATTCCCAACGAATGCCCTTGAGTGCCAATAGGTGATGCAGGCCGAATGTGCCGAGACCTACTGCGCGGTACTGGCTGTTCGTGTATTGTGCCTGCAGAACTTCAATATTATTAATGTCGATTACGTTATCAAGCATACGAACTTGGATCGGAACAAGTCTTTCTAATACGCCAGCTGGAATCGCCCGTGCTAAGTGAATCGAATTCAGATTGCAGACTACGAAGTCGCCAGGGATTTTGGAAATAACGATCCGGGTCTGGCCATCTTTAGTTACTAATTCTTCTTGCTCAATAACTGTTGCAGACTGATTCTGCATAATTTCTGTACACAGGTTGGAGGAGAAAACCATACCTTGATGACGGTTTGGGTTGGTCCGGTTCACGGTATCGCGGTAGAACATGTACGGTGTACCCGTCTCTAGCTGTGATTTCATAATCCGTTTCATGATGTCGATCGCAGGAACAGTGATCCGGGATAATTCCAGGTTCGCTGTAGCCTCAGCATATTTTTCACGGAAAGTACCTTTGCCAAGCTCTTCATCGTAGAAATCTTCCAATCCTAGTGGACGGCCATTTTTATCTGTCCAGCCCATGACCTTTTTCACCTCATGAGGGCAGAAGAGGTTCCAATGGCTGCGCGATTCTACAGCTTCCATGAACAGGTCAGGTAGGGAGACGCCATGGAACACGTCATGTGCACGCATGCGCTCGTCACCGTTGTTCAGCTTAAGATCGAGGAAAGCGAGAATATCTTTATGGAATACATCAAGATAAACAGCTACAGCACCTTTACGTGTGCCCAACTGGTCTACACTGACTGCTGTATTGTTCAACTGGCGAATCCAAGGGATTACGCCGGAGCTTGTGTTCTTGTGGCCACGGATATCCGAACCACGTGCTCGTACTTTTCCGAGGTAAACGCCGATGCCGCCACCCATTTTGCTTAGACGTGCTACGTCTGTATTGGAGTCAAAGATACCCTCTAGGGAATCGTCTACAGTATCAATAAAGCAGCTGGATAGTTGTCCAGCGACCTTTTTGCCGGCATTGGACATTGTAGGTGTAGCAGCAGTCATATAGATGTTGCTCATAGCCCAATAAGCTTCTTTTACAAGCTCAAGACGTTTCTCAGCTGGCTCACGGTGCATCAGGTACATAGCAATAATCATATAACGTTCTTGTGGAAGCTCCATTACACGGCCGTCAAAATCATGCGCCAAATAACGGTCGGATAGCGTAAGCAGACCGATATAGTCAAACAAAAGGTCGCGTGTATAATCGATACACCCGCCTAGTTCGATAATTTGTTCTTTGGTGTAATGACTTAGAAGTTCTTCGCGATAGATTCCTTTTTTCACGAGATCCGTAATTAGTGGATACAATTCACCGTAAGGCTCTTCTGGATAAGCTTTGTAGCGGCGATGGACGGCAGCTTTTTTATAAAGGGTAGTCAGAAGGGCGCGGGCAGCTGCGAACTTCCAGTTAGGCTCTTCTTTTGTTACAAGCTCTAGAGCGCTCATGGTGAAGGCGTTGCTGATTTCTTCTCCGCTTACCGAGTCACGACGCAGTTTGGAATTCACTCCACGCAGCAAAGTTTCTTTATTTAGTTGATCGAGACCTTCCAGAATACGGTCAGCGTAGACGGAAAGACGGTTCTCATCAAAAGCCAGTTGGCGATTATCCGGTTTTACTACGAATTGCGGCATGGTTAGTTCATCCCTTCTTATTTCAAATTAATTTTCAATATCAAAAATTGATATATTATAGCGCAGCAGGCTGCCACAGAAAGACCTCCGAGCCGTTCATGCTGGCCGGAATGTCGATAATGCGTTGGTTGGAGCTTCCCCGGTAGAGAAGCGTAGTATCTTTCAGTTCTTCTACAAATCTTCCATCTATTAACACCTGACACTGTTTAAGTAGATTCCACTCCGGCGTACCGGGAAGGGCTGTAAGTTCTTCGTACGTATAACCACTGTAAATCCAGATTGAGAACCCTGGCAGTACAGTGCGAAGCTCATGAATGAACCCCAGCAACTCTTCTGCTGAGAAAAAAGGATCGCCGCCTGCCAGTGTCAGACCATCCAGCAAAGGGTTAGCGGCGATTTCTGCGATGATTTCATGTTGTCGTTCTAAGGTGAAGACTTCTCCATATTTAAAGTTCCATGTCTCGGGATTAAAACATCCCGGGCAACGATGGCGGCAGCCGCTGAGAAAGAGGACGGCCCGCATGCCCTCTCCCTCGTTAATCGACTCCGGATAGTAACCGCAAATATTCATAGATGCTTAACGCGATCCCGAACTTCAGCTTGTTTGGCGGCATTAAAGCGGGTCTGATAGTCGCCGGTTAAATAACCTGTAACTCTGCGCAAACGGCGGATGTGCACGTCATTCTCATTTGCGTTGCAGGAAGGACAGTTTGTCCCAATTACGCCTTCGTATCCACAGCTGGAGCAGCGGTCAATCGGATGGTTAATGCTGAAATAACTGACCTGTTGTTCGAGCGCATATTTAATGATTTTGATAAAAGCCGATGGGTTGTTGCGGGCATTGCCGTTTAATTCGACATAAGAAATAGCCCCGGCATTGCAGTATTCATGGAAAGGAGCTTCCAAGCTGATCTTCTGAGCAGCACCCAGATCGAAGTATACAGGGATGTGAAAAGAGTTCGTATAATATTCACGGTCGGTTACGCCCGGAATGGAACCCAGTACCTTGCGGTCAACTTTGGTGAATTTACCGGACAAACCTTCTGCTGGAGTAGCGAACAGGGTGATGTTAAGATCCAGTTCCTCACTTTTCCGATCGCAATAGTCCCGCATATGACGCACGATAGCCAGCGCCTTGGCATGAACTTCCATATCCTCGCCATGGTGTTTGCCGTACATAGCTTTCATACATTCCGCCATACCGATGAAGCCAAGAGACAGACTGCCATGCTTCAGCAGATCGCCTACAGTGTCATCGGGTGCAAGATGTTCGCCGCCTTCCCAAACGCCTTCTCGCATCATGAAATCGGAAGCTTTAGCTTTTTGTGCGGTTTGGATGTGGAAGCGATGGAGAAGTCCTTCCAGCGCAATATCCATATAATGATTTAGATCTTCATAGAAGCCAGCTTCGTCTGCGACGGTACGTCTGCCTGTTACTGTGCCGTGTGCAAGACCTAGCCGAACCAGATTTAGTGTATTAAAGGAAAGGTTGCCCTTCCCAGAGCAATGATTACGCCCAAAACGGTCACCGAGCACTCGGGTTCGGCAGCCCATTGTAGCGAACTCCGTATCAGGATCACTTGAATCATAATACTGCAAGTTGAGCGGAGCGTCCAGATTAGCGAAGTTTGGATATAGTCTGCGCGCAGAACATTCAGCTGCTTTTAGGAACAGTTCATAGTTAGGATCGCCTTGCTGTTGATTGATTCCTTGCTTGCATTTGAAGATTTGAATCGGGAACACTGGTGTTTCTCCGCTGCCAAGTCCGTTCATAGTTGCGGTTAGCAGAGAACTGATCACAAGCTGACCTTCTGGTGAAGTACAAGTACCGTAGTTGATGCTGGTAAACGGTATTTGTCCACCGGATCGGCTGGACATGGTATTCAGATTATGTACCATACTTTCAGCCGCTTGCAGAGTTTCGATTTCGGTTTCCTTTAGTGCAAAACGGAACGCCCTTGGATATAACTCCGCCAGATCGGTCCGGCTCATCGTAATCTCGCCCAAAGATTCATCAGCTTGTCCTTCTTCAAAATAATCCAGACCCTTGCGGAACAGCTTGGCGAAGGATTTGGTTACATAAGGTGCCAGATCATAGTCGAGTTTATTGGCGGATACACCACCATATTGAGCATTTTGCTGGGATTGGAAAATAATCGCTACCAGAGACATAGCTGTCATTATTGAGTTCGGAGGACGAACGCTGCCGTTGCCGGTATTGAAACCTTCACGGAGAAGTTTATCAAACGGGATGAAAATACAGTTCGTCGTTCCAATCGCGTATTGATCCAGATCATGCACATAGACGACATTGTCATCAATAGCCTGCACTAGCTGCGGCGGCATCGTAAAATTGCGGGCGTACCATTTTGAATATTCACTGCCGAACTTGCTCATTTTACCGGAGAAACTCTCTCCATTCAAATTGGCATTCTCGCGCAATAGGTCCATATCCCGACTGTCGATAATATCCCGGCCTAAATCAATGAGCTCTTCTAAAAGAACTTCCCGTGCATTTTCTACTCCATTAAATTGTCTCTCCAACAACGTCATTGTACAGCTCTCCTCTCAGTATAAAAGAAAAACATCTATCATCAAATCCATATATCCATAAGAAGTTGGACTGCTATAAGCAGTCGTATATTTGTTCAGATTACATAAAAAAAGCATCCCCTACCCGAGGATGGCAGAAAATGCCCGATGCGTTATGTAAATATCCACACGGATATTTGCAGAGGTCTCTACGTAGATGACCGCATGCGGACACCATCCCTGTTCCTCGCAGGCATCAATAGTTGGTGTCGTCGAAACAGGTAGGTCTCCTGGCTTCCGTGGGATCTCTCGGCGCCTTCCCAAGGGTGTTCCTAACCCTCAGTGGCATTTGCCGGGAGATGTGGATTCTCAAGCTTCCCAGAAGCTTAAGAAGGCCATCCGGTTACAGTGGCGGGACCGCAGCGGATTCTCACCGCGCTTCCCTATTAAGCTCTAAATCCGGTTAAGGATCAAAGCGCCTGTCTCCACTATATTTTGTTGTCGTTAGATAAAAATAACCCAAGATGTTGTGTTTGTAAACAGTTTTTTAGAAAACCCGCGCGGGGAGCGGGTTCTTCAAAAGTACTCCACAAATGATCCACAGGCTGTCCATAAGTAATCCACAATTGATCCACAGGGAGATGCGAAATGATTCATAAATTGTCCGAAAAGATGCCACAAAGAGTCCATAAATATAGTGCAGATGACCCTAGAATTTGCTCATGAGAAAATACTCTTAGCCCAAAGTCATATTTTGGAGTAATCAGAAGAAATAGAAGAGATAAGGGAGGATAATCTTGCTTAGTTTGTGACAGAGCGGTGGAATTGTTACAATGGAAGGAGACAGCTACTATAAAATTTCGAGGAGGTATTCTCATGCCTATCGCTGAAGTTACAGTTATTCCAATTGGAACAGGCAGTACCAGTCTTAGCAGCTATGTTGCGGATATGCAGCGGGTGCTGAAGACAGTAGAAGGGATTACTTATGAACTTACGTCTATGGGTACGATCATCGAAGGGCCTCTGCAACGCATTTTTGCCGCGGTAGAAGCTTTGCATGAGTCTCCTTTTGCCGCAGGTGCAGAACGTGTCTCTACTTCACTTAAAATAGACGACCGCCGCGATAAACCCTCTACTAGCCGTGGAAAGTTAGAGTCTGTGGAGCGTAAGCTACAGGTGGATTAGCAGTTTAGGAGGGCGGAAAACAGGGAGAAATAGGCTTGCGTTTCTGGCTGAAAGTTGTATAATATTTTTTGTTTGACAGAAAAACAGCGTTAAGCTGGTGTAGCTCAGGGGTAGAGCAACGCACTCGTAATGCGTAGGCCGGGGGTTCAATTCCCTTCACCAGCATCCTTACAAAGTCGATAGTGGCGCGTGTTCCCGGGTTTTTGGAACTGCGCCTTTTTTTTGTACAAGCATCAACTTCTAACATTCTTCTAACCTTTAGTCGATTAAAGTGGGTGTCTCGTCAATTTTCTCCACTTCTTTTCGGGTTCCTAGAATAGAATCTCCGATACATCGGGGCACCGCTTCCTGCAGATTGGGGAGAACATGTGAATAAGTATCCAGAGTGATATTTATTGATGAATGGCCTAATCTTTCCTGAAGTCGAATATGATGGACAGCCCCTGCTGTTCCCTGTTCTTCTGGAGAAACGTATCAAGGAAGATAAGACATGGCGCGAAATCGGTAATGAAAACGGTATGACTAGTGGTCACTGTCGAGCAGATGGAAGGCGTGTCGCAAGCTGACAGCAATCAGAATGAAGGATGTGGCGGAGGTGCAGCATAAGCTGCTTTTCTCTTGCGGGGGCAGATCGGTTAGATGGTAATTACTATAAAAATAAAAAAGACACCACAAGGTGTCTTAGTACAGATACTTTTCGCTCGAATTTCACGAGCTCGTCAGTGAACTGAGTTCATAAGCAAGACTGGCTACGGCTAACAGATGAAGAGATAAAGTAATATCAATGTTAAAATGTGCGGTAATATTAATTTTCATAGATAACCACGCTCCTAAAGTATAAATACACATAAAGAAAACTTTATAAAGCGCTTGGCCTGCCATCATCAGTGCCAGGTAGCCATCCTGTACAGACGCCTTAGCGTTTCGACAATAACATTATACTTAATATTTTGTGTTTTGCCAAAAAAAGGACCCCCAATTCTTGGTCGGGGTGGCGGTTCTGTGTGGTTTCTCAGCGCTTTGGAATCATGATGGTCATTGAGGCTCCACGCACGCGGCTGCAGAATGATCAAATGGAAGTTACGTTTCGGTGTTCATATCTGCTGCATGCTCTGAAATTGATTATCCAAATAACGGGCAGCAAGTTCAGAAGGTTAACGGATTTTTTATTGATACAGGTTGAATTTAATGTTTGATACTGTTGTTATGCTAACGGGAAAGGATAGTTTAATAAAGGAGTTACTTAAGACTGGAATAATGAGCAATGTGACAATTATGTCATTCTGAATTGAATATTGTTAGGTTAATCGATGGGGAAGTTTACTTGTCTCCCTTATACTGGAAATTAAATGATTTTATTTCCGAAAGGGGACAATGCACTGATGACTGATGTAATTAAAGCAATAATACTTGGCATAATAGAGGGCTTAACTGAATTTTTACCAGTATCATCTACTGGACATCTTATTCTAGCAGGCGATTTGCTTAGCTTTGAGGGAGATGCTGCAATAACTTTTAAAATTGTTATTCAGTTGGGTGCAGTGATGGCAGTTTTAATTCTTTATTGGAAAAGGTATTTGGAGATTGGGGTTAATATGATTAGAATGGATTTTTCCAAAAGCAAAGGATTAAATGTCATTCATATGATTTTGGCTATGTTACCAGCATTAACCCTATATCTTCTCTTCAAGGACACAATAAAAAGCCAATTATTTGGCCCAACCCCTGTTTTGATAGGTCTAGTTGTTGGTGGCGTGTTGATGATCATTGCAGCGCGGAATAGGCGGACTGAAACCGCTGATACTATCGATGGGATTAATTATAAACAGGCTTTCGGAATTGGTCTGTTTCAATGCTTGGCGTTATGGCCGGGATTTTCGAGATCAGGTTCGACGATTTCAGGTGGCCTGTTGCTTGGCACTAGCCAAAAAGCCGCTGCAGATTTTACATTCCTTATTTCTGTGCCTGTTATGTTTGGTGCAAGCTTGTTGGATTTGTACGATAGTCGTGATTTGCTGAGTTCTGACGATTTGCTTCTAATGTTAATTGGCTTTGCGACATCCTTTCTTGTGGCAATGATTGCAGTAGTGACGTTCATCAAACTGATTAAGAGACTTCGATTGGAGTGGTTTGCTCTATACCGGTTTGTTTTAGCAGCTCTCTTCTATTTAATTGTCATACAGTAATTGGATTAGTCAATATGAACATCATGGGAAAGAAGCTTTTAAAAAGGCTATACATCATATCCTGCACAGATTTAACTAGAGGTTAAAACAAGGGGAAATCACCAAACAAGACAAAGCTCAAGTAGTCTATGAACTAAGGAATGAATTTTCGGTGTAAGCACTTCTACAGCTAGCCATTATCCCTCGTTTGTTTCTTCTACCATTAATATCACAAAGTGATTATACAAGTGTTTGGGAATATGAAAATCCCCACCAGTTTAAGGTGGGGATTTTGCTTACCAAGTATTATAGTTCGACTGATACTTAACATGTTTGTTCTCATAGCTCTCATTTGGGTAATCACGTCTGACAGACTGCAAGTAGCCTGAAATTGCAAATGCTGCAATAAGCCCTCCTATAATTCCTGTGATTAAGCTGAATGTTGAAAATCCGAATGTGGCAACTACTCCAATGGAAGACAATGCTACAAGCAATAGACTGAATATTTTCATCTTTATACACACCTTCATTTTGTATATATAGTAATTTGGAAATTAAGATTGATACGTTACCTTGTTTGATCGGTTTCGATAAAAATAATAAAAATTCAGCAAATCTTTAGACGGGCTTCATACTTATTTAAGCTAAGAGGATTATAGTAATTACATAACCCCCTTATAATATAGATCTAGACCCTGCCGGAAGTTGGTGGGGTCACTTTTTTGCACAGAGTAATTTTATAAATATGGTTGCCCAATATAGAAGAGAAACAAGAAATATAAAATGTAGAGAATGGGTAGCTTTATTTTTAATTTCTTGCAGGAATTTTTGAATTTTTCTGAGGTCTTGGACAGATTCTTCATCACATATCCATAAATGAGGAATTGTCCAATAACAAAGAAAATGAGCTTAAGGGGAAAGTTGCCCATTTTTATCTCAGTGAAAATAATAGTGAATGTGACACTCACAAAGGTTAGTGATACAACTTTTAAAAACTGTTCATAACGATCTTGTGGTTCTTTGATAGGATCCTGCTGCCCCCATTTTCTCTCATCAATTTCTGTCATGGTAAACCTCCAATCTACTGAATGTTATTAGTATTTCACCAGATTGAGATGCTTTTTGAACAGGGAGAATTAATTGGGAAACCATTATGAGTATAGTTGTCTGTTGCATCTTGTTGAAGGCTTACTTGTTGTGGAGATAGTACACTTGAATTTGATTGATTTGCTGATGCGAAAGGAGCAATTGCGGTAGTCAATAAAGCGATTGATAAAACTACGATTAGTTTTTTCATACTTTGATAATCCTCACATATGAAGTGTTTACTTACATGGATAATAGTAAATTTAATGGTTAATGATGTATATGAGCTATAAGATCGATTTGAAAAATGAGATGTTTTGTAAGTTTTTATAAATAAACGTCGAATATTATAATAAGAGAGTTTTATTGGTGTAGATGACCTAGGACTAATTAATTGTGATGAATTTTAAAAATACGAAACCCGCCGATGCATGTCTCGCGGGTTTGTGCTGATCCTGTATCTTCAAGTAGATCCTTCGTGTTATTAGGTACATTGCCAACAACTGTAGGGACTTTATAAGCTCCTATAGTTGTTACATGGTAAGGTTTCAGTAATTCCAACAAAGAGTAAATTCCCAAATGCTTGGGATTATGCCCACTGGCTTCGGTAGGTGAGCTTTTTTTGTTTACAGAATGTTCCAGAATTATTATATTCAGATTATGTAAATGTTTCGTCCGGAAGAGATTATTCATAGTATATGTTCGGAAGGGTATTTCTGCTTCAGGAATTCCCGTAACAGAGATGTTGAGAGTATATAATGTTCCATATTATATACTCTGATTTCTCCTTAAATCTACACAAAGAAGCGCCATCCCTTTTGGAGACGCCGCTTCTTTATAGTAGATTCTATTCTTTTTGCTCAATTCTTGATTTTGGTGATCTTTTTGGCGGTAACTTGTGCAGGGAATGAATCATCACTTACTTCAAAAAACACTTTAATCTCATCGCCTTTTTTATATTTAGAAGGTGCAACTTTATTTACCCAAATGGCTTGAGAGTACTCATTAGATTCGAGAATTTCCTTGTATTCCTTGTTCAAGTCTTCTTCTTTTAATTCAGAAATTACTAAAATTCTTTTATTTTCTACATCTATTGTGTGTACAATTCCTTTCAAAACTTCATCATTCTTACTACAGGCGGTGACTAATAACAAAAAAACAAAAATAAGAGTCCATTTAATAGTAGTACGTGGTTTTTGAATCATGGACCTTCCCCTCCAGTGGTTACGACATTAGTTTAAAATCGGTTGCACAGGCATAGCAGTTAGTACATTACCAATATAAGAATAAACAGCAGCCTTTCCATTATGACGACCTTTATTGATTCTGGGGAGTTACAGGTGAATGTCTGTAGTATTGATATTTTCATAAGAACTTTTGTTTGTATATAATAAAAATAAATGTTCTTATTTTAGAGGCGATCAATGATGGAAATGAGTATCGACCAAACGGTTGGGATTATTTAATTTATCAGGTCAAGGTGAGCAAGATTACACAACGCGAGATCGAGATCCGTGCATCCGTGACAAACGTCCAACATAAACGAAGGGGATAAATATCATGCGGTGTATAACAATACGGCAGCCTTGGGCGACCTTAATTGCTCTTGGTGAAAAAGAGTTTGAAACTCGTTCATGGAGAACAGCCTACCGCGGCGAGTTAGGCATTCATGCCGGGATGCGGATCGACAAAAAGATTTGTGAACAGGAACCGTACAAATCAGTATTGGCGAAACATGGCTATACAGCGAATAATTTGCCGACAGGAGCTATTATTGCTACAGGTCAGCTCGCGGGATGTTATGTGGTTACTCCAGAGGTGGATTTAAGGGAATGGATCAATGGGAACGAATATGATTTTGGCGACTATAGCGAAGGACGGTTTGCCTGGAAGCTTGAAGGGGTTCATCCATTAAGTCATCCAATTCCAGCTAAAGGTCGGCTAAGCTTGTGGGAGCACTCCAATCACTTCTGAACGGCGAACAATATTTTTAATGTAATTTTTATGTGCCTATCAGCTTTTTTTCAGGTTCGAGGTATATATTAGAGACACCAAACACCCCCCAGTGTTTTGTGGTATATCTCTCTCAGGTCTTGCCAACTCCCATGGTAAGGCCTATTTTTTTGTTCACTAATTGATTGGGGGGAGAGAGCGCAGCGGCTTCTATACAGCTTTACTTAATCTGGTACTGTTCTTCGTAACTCTTAAAAGATGAAATATCCAGCCCTAGGTATCTGCGCATATGGATGGCAGCCTGAGCCGCAACAATGTCATTCAACAGCAGCATTCGTTCATGATAGCCACGACATATATACTTGGCTTCAATTCCCGTATTAAGTCTGTTTTGCTCATACACCTTGATTCCCCGTCTTCTCATTTCTGCACGGACATCCCTTAGATCTGTTGTAGCTACTGCAGCAGCTGTTCCAAGAACCTCCAGATAAGGGGCGGGTGTTCGTAAGTGTGTAGATAAAATGGCGGAGTCCCGTTCGAAAGCTGATAAAATCATCGGAAGCAATAAATAAGATTTCACCAGCATGTTGTCCCTGCTTTCTGCTCTATGCATGAATCTCATCACCTCTAATAGGAACGTATATTCGTATTCTACCCCGATATTCCAAAAATAATCAATGGTATTTCTAAACAGCTTATCCAATGTGATTAAATTCACAACTAAATAACGAAGAATAAATTATATTAAAAATTGTAATAATAAAAATTAATGTATCGGACACACATAAAGGAGAATTATGATGGAAAAAGAGGGCAGCCTCCAGCGTGGATTGTTTTTTGGTTTAATTATGAGTGTTCCCTTATGGATATCCATATTGGGCTATATACAGTTACTTTAAAATTTAATGAAAAACCTTATGCGAAGCGCCTTTAGGCGCTTTTTTTGTGTGGTACTAATGCGGGGAATTATCGAAAGGAATTGATTGACAATTGTGGGTGTCGGGAGCTAAACTGTTATTAATTCAAAAGTATTAAAAGTCATAGACTGTTATTGGATAGAATGCTTCAGCTACCAGTTCTGGACTTGCAGTGTAATACATATATATAGTCATGATAATAGCAAACCGTCTGAAAGGGCGGGACGCAAAGTCCAGGAGTCTAAAGTGTCTTAAAGGCACAATGACCGTCCGACTGCCATGAGAAGGGAATTTCACTTCTTTTTGGCGGTCTTTTTTGTTGTTAGGTCCTTTAGAGTTTCTGGTAATTATTCTGATTAATATAAATCATAGTTTTAGGAGGTGTGCCATTTGAAAAGAAGAATAAAACCGTTACTCTCGCTTGTATTAGCTGGGATTTTGACGGTAGGTAGTGGGCTTTCCTCATTGGGAGCTGGAGTTGCTGGAGCTAGTAGTTCTTCTACATTGGGAATTGCAGCGGTCTACAACGTGTTTATTCTAGGGGATATAACGACAGTTTCGGATACGGAAGGAAGGTTTGCTGCTGGAGGTAACGTTAACTTAACCAACTATAGTGTTGGAGATAGGTTGACCGCAGCAGAGGTTTCCCTGACTGACACACTTGTTGTTGGAGGGAATCTTACTTTCAACGGAGGTACTGTTTATGGGAATATCGTGCACGGGGGAGATTTTTCAGGGAATGTAACGCTCCTCAAGGGTGGTACAAAAAGACAGGGGAGTACGATTGACTTTTCAGCAGTAGGTCAGTCTTTGAAGGACAAATCAGCAGAACTTGCAGCATTGCCGGCGAATGGAACAACAGTGTACCAATATGGCAGCCTTACCCTGACAGGTACAGATCCTGCGGTCAATGTTTTTAATGTTTCAGGAGATAACGTCTCTAATACCTACGGAATTACAATAAATGTTCCTTCAGGATCTACTGCAATTATTAATATTGATGGTTCTAACGTAAAAATGAAAAACTTCGGATTTCTACCTAATAACGTGTTGAACAGCAAGAAAATTTTGCTTAACTTTAGCCAAGCTGCGTATCTTGATATGGCAGGCATAGGTGTAATGGGAAGCATACTTGCCCCCTATGCTCATGTTGATTTTATTAATGGTCAGATTAACGGTACTTTAGTGGCGGCTTCACTCAAAGGTACTGGTGGTGGTGAATTTCACCACTATCCATACGATGGTGATGAACCTGGACCAACGCCGACACCAACGCCGACAGTGACGCCGACACCAACAGTGACACCAACGCCAACGCCGACAGTGACGCTGACACCAACAGTGACACCAACGCCAACGCCAACGCCGATAGTGACACCGACACCGACACCAACACCAACGCCAACGCCGACACCGACACCGACGCCAACGCCTACAGTGACACCAACGCCGACGCCGACAGTGACACCAACGCCGACACCGACGCCAACACCATGTCCGACGCCGACAGTGACACCAACGCCGACGCCGACACCAACGCCGACAGTGACGCCAACGCCGACAGTGACACCGACGCCAACGCCGACAGTGACACCGACGCCAACGCCAACAGTGACACCAACGCCGACAGTGACGCCAACACCGACACCAACGCCGACAGTGACGCCAACACCAACACCAACACCAACACCAACACCAACACCAACACCAACGCCAACGCCGACAGTGACACCAACGCCGACGCCGACACCAACGCCGACAGTGACGCCAACGCCGACAGTGACGCCGACACCAACAGTGACACCAACACCAACGCCGACAGTGACACCGACGCCAACGCCGACGCCAACGCCAACAGTGACACCAACGCCGACAGTGACGCCAACACCGACACCAACGCCGACAGTGACACCAACACCGACACCAACACCGACACCAACACCGACACCAACGCCGACAGTGACGCCAACGCCGACGCCGACAGTGACACCAACGCCGACGCCGACAGTGACACCAACGCCGACGCCGACAGTGACACCAACGCCGACGCCGACAGTGACACCAACGCCGACAGTGACACCAACACCGACACCAACGCCGACAGTGACGCCAACACCGACACCAACGCCGACAGTGACACCGACGCCAACGCCGACAGTGACACCAACACCGACGCCAACGCCGACGCCAACGCCGACAGTGACACCGACGCCAACGCCAACAGTGACACCAACGCCGACAGTGACGCCAACACCGACACCGACACCAACACCGACAGTGACGCCGACACCAACGCCGACGCCTGAAGCAACACCAACACCGACGGTAACGCCAGAGGTAACACCAACACCAACGGTAACACCAGAGGTAACACCAACGTCGACACCAGAGACTTCGGTGTTCCCGACACCAACGCCATCATCCGTAATTGGCACTATAGTTCTTGCAGAAGATCCTGTGCCGCTTGGGCCTGTAGCTTCGCCGACACCATCGCCAGTACCAACACCAACACCGTCGAATAGCACAGAAGTACTTGTTGATGATGATGAGATCCCATTAGGTCCGGTACCGGCAGTGACACCAACGCCAACACCAACACCTGATGAAATCATCGTAGTGGACGATACGATCCCATTAGGTAAGCCACCTGTGAAGGAATTGCCAAAAACGGGTGAATCAAGTCCTGCACCTTACTATGTAGCAGGTTTAGGTTTTGCACTTATCGGATTATTAATGAGAACCAAGTTCTCCAAAAAGAATAAATAATAAAGGGTAGATCAACATAGAGTCGCTTTCGGGAGTGTTCCGATGGCGGCTCTATTTGTATGTCATGATTGCGATAGTTTGGTGCATTCTAAGTAGATGGTATACTCTTGTTGGAAAAGAAATGTAGAGGGGATGGCGAAGGCGAATTGATATGGTTCATTATTAGCGCTGTAATCATCATAGGGATTCTAATCTATGTGGGATTTTTCTTCTATGGTATTGCTATTAAACGAGCGCCAAAGGTATTTCTAAGTAATAATCCTAATCTGAAGGCTGATCCTCCGGTTGCCGGAGCTTCTTGGGGGGAGGGGAAGGATTGGGTCTCTCGCCAGAGCTTCGAGAATATTGAGATCGTATCTGCAGATGGACTTAAACTAAGGGGTTACTTACTCCAATCTAATCGTGCTGCGGGACGCACAGCCATTCTAGCCCACGGTTATTCAGGTAAAGCAAAGGATATGGGGGCGTACGCCAAAATCTACTACGAGAACTTAGGCTTTAACATCCTAATTCCCGATGCAAGAGGGCATGGAGATAGCGCAGGGGATTACATTGGTTTTGGTTGGCCGGAACGAAAAGATTATTTGCAATGGATTGAATACATGATTAAAAAGACTGGGCCCAGTGCTCAAATTGTGCTTCACGGCGTCTCTATGGGCGGTGCTACAGTGCTAATGACCTCAGGGGAAGATCTTCCGCCGCAGGTAAAAGCTATTGTTGCGGACTGCGCTTATACCTCAGTAAAAGCACAATTATCTTACCAACTACGACGCATGTATCGCTTGCCAAGTTTCCCTTTCGTTCAAAGTGCAAGTCTAATCACCCGCTTGAAGGCGGGGTATGGTTTTGGTGAAGCCTCTGCATTAAAACAAGTGCGGAAAGCGAAGGTCCCGATTCTTTTTATTCATGGGGATGCGGATAACTTTGTACCTTTTGCTATGATGAATGAATTGTATGAGGCATGCCAGAGTCCAAAAGAGAGACTCATAGTGCCGCAAGCGGGGCATGGATTGTCTTATGATACGGATAAGGCGGGGTATATAGATGTAGTAACAGCTTTTGTAAGTCGATATGTAAAATAAGTCCTGAACGTAGACAGCGCCCGATATCCGCTAGGTAGCGGTTATCGGGCGCCTATATTTTTCCACACATGACGTAGTCCTTGAATAAGGAACGTACCGTCATGCTTTCTCGTTATATTCATCCCCCGCCGTTCGTGAGTAACGGGTGTCTTGATTCCTTGTTATTTCCAGCAGCCGTGTGGCGAGAATAATCCTTCCAATACGACAAAAGCCCTACCTCTCTTTTGCCCTTGCGGCTCCATTGACCGCGCCAGTGTGAATCGGAATGCTATATTTCGAATTTAATCTCATAAAAAGGAAGAGTACTGCAAGAAAACATAAAGCCTCTTTGTCCAAAATGCCGATGTGTATAATAGTCGGCCTGACATCTTCTTGGTGGGGATATTCAATATATCGAAAAACAAATACCATATAAATATAACACACTATTGTTTAAAAGGCAAATATAATAATGAATTCCAAGATAAGGTTTATTTGATTCTAGAGAGGAACAAACCTCGATAAGGGGCGCTTAGATTTTGAAAGTAACTTAAATTGGGTTAATTGTGAATTATTCCGGAAAAGCTAGTAAACCAGAGGAGATGGGCGATCTCGGTGCAAATGGGCTAAAATGTAAGTTGGATATTTTTGCAAACGCTACAAACTTCAACTGAAAATGCCAGAGACGAATGGGTTGTGTCTGCTGGGGTTATTTTGCGTGCCTATTTTGTGAACAGCTCTCTAAAACTGACAATAAACTCCAACATTGATTGAAGGATTGAGGGTAGACCGTTATAATTAATAAGTCTGGATTTTAATTAAAAAATAAGGGAGATTTTTATGAAACGCGCAGATGTGTGGCTGATTTCCATCGTATTGATTGCTGCGCTCGCTTTTCTCGTACCGAGATGGTTTTCGGACAATGATGACAAAGGTGGGGCCGGTAAAAATCTCATAGCCAATGTAACGGTGGACGGTGAGTTATTTAAAACGGTAAAGCTTACAAAAGAAGAACAAACCATTGAGGTCCGCACGGAACGCGGCTATAACATTTTGAAGGTGCATGATTACGGGATTGAAATGTACGATGCCGATTGCGCTGATAAAGTTTGCCTAGGTTTTGGTTTTATTACCCTGCCCAAACAGACGATTGTCTGTCTACCGCATAGAGTATTAGTCGAAATCACCAGTGCGTCGGGGGAGGATGATATAGATGCCTATGTCCAGTAGTGAATCTGCAACAGCTTTAAAAAGAACAGTGATTATTGCGATTTTCGCCGCAGTGGCAGTAGTGTTAAGTTTAATAGAGGCACAGATTCCGTTATCCGGGATGGGACTGGTGCCGGGTGCTAAGCTCGGACTGGCCAACATTATGATTTTGACTTGTATTTACTTTTTACGTGGACGGGATGCTTTGCTGCTTGTCATCCTCAAAACACTGCTTACTGCATTTCTGCTAGGTACCTTCTCAAGCTTGCTGTTTAGTTTATTTGGTTCACTTTTTAGCTTTGTTGTTATGTTTGTGCTGATGCTGATTAGTGGCAAAGGTAAGAGTATAAGCTTGATCGGAATTAGTATAGCCGGTGGGATTGCGCATAATATCGGTCAGCTGCTGGCAGCTTCTATGGTATTTGCATCACTTAGTATTTTTTATTATCTTCCCATGCTGCTGATCACTGGGGTAGTAACAGGAATTGCCGTGGGCTATGCAGTCCGTTATTTGGTGGCGTCATTGTCAAAAATATCGCTGTTTGAAGAATTTTTGGACTGATTAGTCACATCAGCGGAAGGATGACTAACATGAATGAATCATACGAAGGTCAAGACTTAGAGGGAGAAGGACAAGCAGTCATCTCTCTGGATGGGGTATCGTTTGGCTATGATCCCGAGCATCCGATTCTTCAAAATATAACGTTATCTATCTCTCGAGGACAATGGGTCAGCTTGGTTGGTCCTAATGGCTGCGGGAAGTCTACGTTGGTCAAGCTGCTCAATGCTCTCCTGCCTAAGGGGGCTGGTGAGATTGTGGTTAGTGGCATGCTGCTTAGTGAGGAAACGATCGGAAGCATTCGGCAATGTATCGGAATGGTGTTCCAAAATCCGGATAATCAGTTTATTGGAGCCACTGTAGAGGAAGATATCCTATTCGGCCTGGAAGGGCTTTGTTTGCCGTACGAAGAGATGGCTGAACGTTTGCACTCCTATACGACGAGACTAGGAATAAATCATCTGTTGTCCAAGCATCCGGGTGAGCTGTCGGGAGGTCAAAAGCAGCGTGTTGCTATCGCTTCCATTCTTGCTATGGAACCAGGCATCGTCATTTTTGACGAGGCCTCTTCTATGTTGGATGAAGGAAGCAGAAATGACCTTCTCGGTATTCTGCAGGATATGCGGGCAGAAGGGAAGTACACGATCCTCATGATTACGCATGATGCAGATGAGATTTTGGCATCGGATCGGGTGCTTGCGCTGCATGGAGGTGGTTTGGCTGCAGATGTTACACCGGCGGAGTTGTTCCGGAACGAGGAGCTTCTGGAAAAATGCCATCTGCGTGAACCTTATCCTTGGCGCCTTGCACGCGAGCTGCAGAACCAGGGTATTCATGTGGATGTTCCGACCAGTGAAAAGGAGCTTATAGACACGTTATGGCCATAGAATTACAGCAAGTAAGTTACACCTACGCTGACCGAAGCCTCTGGAAGCTGACGGCGCTCCGGGACATTAACCTCAGTGTACCCATTGGCTCGATGGTTGGTATTGCGGGGGCGACGGGCTCAGGTAAATCGACGCTGCTGCAATTGTTTAACGGGATACTGAAACCAACCGAGGGTACGGTAAAAGTGCTTGATGTAACTATTCAGGCTGGTGAGAAGTCACCTAAGCTAATGCCACTGCGCCGCCGAGTCGGATTGGTATTTCAATTTCCGGAGCAGCAGATGTTCGAAGATACGGTCGAGAAGGATCTCATTTTCGGTCCCCTTAATTTCGGCATGAGTCTCGAAGAGGCAAAGTCACGTGCACGTCAGGCCATGTCAGATATGGGGCTGGATCTCGCACTGCTAGAGCGGAATCCTTTCCAATTGAGCGGTGGACAAATGCGTAAGGCGGCTATCGCTTCCGTGCTAGCTATGGACCCTGAGGTCATCGTTCTGGATGAGCCCACGGCAACGCTTGATCCCATTAGCCGTGCAGAGCTAATCAGCTTGCTGGAGAGATTATGTCGTGAGCAGGGCAGAACGATCATTATCGTTACGCATCGGATGGATGAGTTATTGCCCTATGCGGACAGCTGGGTTGTACTTAAAGAGGGCAGCACGGCGTTTCAGGGCAGTGTAAAGGCGCTTGCAGATGATCCTTCAATTCTGGAACAGTGTGGTTTGACGGTTCCGCAGTCCCTTCGTTACTGGCGTGCAGTTGCTGATCATTTAGGTCTTGTGGATGAAGCACCCCGCTTGACGGCTGAGAGTCTGGCAGAGCTTATAGCTTCGCTGCCAGCGGAATCAATAAGCACTGGTAAGCCCGATGGAAAGAGGGATGACCATGAATGAGAAACTGATCTTAGGTCGGAGTATTGAGACCGGTTCGTGGGTGCACAAGCTGGATGCTCGTGCCAAAATCACTGGCATGCTATTATACGTAGCTGTTATCCTGCTCTCACGTTCGTGGATGGCCATGGCTGTGCTGGCTATTTTTTCGATAGCCGTTATGGCTTCAACGAAGATTCCGCTTAAATACTTCCTGAAAGCAGCTAAGCCTTTACGTTATTTAATGTTGTTTATCTTTATTGTGCAGGTGGTGTCTGTAAAGACAGGGGAGGTAATGCTGACTCTTGGTTCCTGGTCTATCTATGAGGGAGGGCTAAGATTAGGGGCATTTTCGGTCATCCGCATGTTCTTTCTTATCACCTTTACAGCGCTTCTGACCTTCACAACAACGCCGGGGAAGCTGAATCAAGGGCTGGAGGGGATCTTGACACCCTTCAAAAAGCTTGGCTTATCCCCTGACCGTATCACGCTGATGATCAGCATTTCACTTCGTTTCATTCCTACGATTCTAGATGAATCGCAGATCATAATGAAAGCGCAGGCCTCAAGGGGAGCCGATCTGAAAGAGCTGCCTTTGAAGGAAAAGGGACGGATGTTAGTCTCCCTGCTGGTCCCGATTATCGCCAGTGCTTTTAGGCGTGCTCAGGATCTGGTGTATTCCATGGAGGCCCGCGGTTTTCGCATGGATGCTCCCCGCAGTCGGTATCACCGCCTAAGGTGGGGCAAATTCGATACTGTTTTTATTGGGATGTTTGTGGTCATGGGAATTGCAGTAGCTTTGTTATAATACTCATTCCCTATTAGTAGTATCAACTTGGGAGGGAACTTGAATGGCACGTTATTTTAACGGTAGAGAAGTCGAATTACTCGCACCCGCAGGAACGTTTGAGATTTTCAAGGAAGTGATCCAATCACGGTGTGATGCAGTTTATTTTGGTGGACCTGTATTGAATATGAGAATGATGCGTAAAGGTTATAACCTTACTCATGAAGAGATCGTAGAGGCACTTGATATCGCACACCGTCTAGACAAAAAAGTGTATATCACTGTGAATAATCTTTTTAGTGAGGAAGATGTGGAGGAAGCTAGAGAATACTTGCGTTTCCTTGATGGTGCTCGGCCAGATGCCTTGATTGTTCAGGATATGGCAGTGTTGGAGCTTATTCGGGAGATGGAGCTTAACCTTCCTATTCACTCTTCCGTAATGATGAATGTTCACAACCTGGAGATGATCTATGCGCTGCGTGATCTGGGTGTAACTCGTGTAGTTACCTCGCGGGAAATGGACCTGCAGACAGCTAAGCTGCTTGGTCAGCGGAGTGGTATGGAGCTGGAATATTTTATTCACGGGGATATGTGCTCTGTGCATGGTGCAAATTGTTACTTCAGTTCCCATGTTTTTGGCATGAGCAGCAACCGGGGAAAATGTATGAAGCCTTGCCGCTGGGATTATCGGGTTAAAAAAGACGGATATGTATATCCTGCTGAATATCCACTGGCTGTCAAAGATATGTTTATGTATGAGCATCTTCCGGAATTGATTGAATCAGGCATTACTTCCTTCAAAATAGAAGGCCGTATGCGTGATAAGGATTTTATGGTGATGCTGGCGAATAGCTACGGCGAAGCCATTGACCGATATATCGATGATCCGATTGGCTTTGATCGTACGGTTGATACTAAAGAGCTGTACAACAACCGCAAGCGTGACTTTTCGACAGCTTATGCTTTTGGTAAACCAGGGTTAGCTAACATTAACCGTCGTTATGAAGGTACGGGCAAATTCTATAGCACTGGAAAAGTATTTAGCACACCAACCGCAGAACGTGAGCTATCTGAAAAACGTGTAGAGGAATTGCGGGAACGTTTGGCGCAAGAAAAGAAACCAATGGCAACAAAAGCTAAGCTGGCTGTACGTGTGAATAATATGGAACAGGCGCGCGTAGTATTGGAGCTGGGTGTGGATAGTTTATACTTGCCGGGGGATGTATTTGAACCGGACAGACCTTTTACAAAACGTGATATTAAGGAACTTGGTGAGCTAAAAGGCGATAGCAAAATCTATTTAGGGTTGCCACGCATGATGACCGAGCTGCATTTTGATCAATATGATCAATTGCTTGGTGGAGAACGCTTGCCGATCGACGGTATAATCGTTACTAATTTGGGAGCGATTCGCAGATACAGTTCTACAGGTTATCCGTTAATTGGAGATGGTAGTTTAAATGTCTACAATCATCTTTCAGCCCAATTATATGCAAAATTAGGTTTAACTCAGCTTTCGGTTTCACCGGAAATGACGCTGGAGCACTTTGCTACCTTTGCCTCGCGTTGTGACACGCCTTTGGAAGTTGTTGTACATGGTACACCTGCACTAATGTATATGGAACATGACCTTTATGAGAATACTGAAGTAATGGAGCCTATCGCTGAAGAGGATAATCAATATGTGCACAATAATGTATTGGTTCTAAAAACAGACAAAGGTGAAAATCCGGTATATCGTGATCAGCACGGCCGTTGCCATCTTTTGTTCGCGAAAGAGCTCTGCTATTTACCGTTGCTTGGTGAGATGATTGATCTAGGCATATCTAGTTTCCGTATTGAAGGAGCGACATATAGCGCTCAGCAGTTGCGTGAAATTATAATTTCTTATCAACAAGCTATGAATCGTACTGAAGTAAAAGATGATATGCTAGGTGGTCTTGAGCCCATTTATGCGGGTTATACTCTAGGTTCGCTGCAATTTAACTAATTCTATTTTTTGGGGCAAAATACCGTCTGCTAGTAAGAAGAATGCACAGTACTCTATGAATAAGTTACTATTTTCACAAGAAGAGAGGGAATCAATCATGGAACAACAAGAATTCATCGGAAGAGAAGCCGTAGCGGCAAAGCGTAAGCAATATTTCTATCCGTGTACACAGCATTTTTACCGCGATGCGCCTCAGCTTGTGCGAGGTTCGATGCAGTTTGTGTATGATGAAAATGGCAAACAATATACAGATTTCTTCGCAGGTGTATCTGTAGTTGCCTGTGGGCACTGCAATCCAGCCATAACTGAACGTACGATTGAGCAACTGCAGCAGCTGCAGCATACGTCTACGATCTATTTAACTCAGCCAAATGTGGATTTGGCTGAACGTCTGGAAGAGGTTATGCCAGGCGGTCTACGCCGAACCTTTTTCGTGAACAGCGGCTCAGAGGCTAATGAAGGCGCACTGCTGCTCGCTCGGATGTATACAGGACGCAAGGGGTTCATTGCACTGGAAAGTGGTCTACACGGCCGTACCAATCTAACTATGAGCGTGACAGGTCTGCCGATGTGGCGTACCGATAAATACTTGGATCATGACGTTGAGTTTATTCCTCGCCCATATCATCCAGAACTATCTCTAGAGGAAGCCGCTGCACTATCCCTGGAATCTCTGGAGCGAGTGCTTGAGGAGAAGGGGAATACTATCGCCGCAATGATCGTAGAGCCAATCCAAGGCAATGGTGGTATGATTATGCCAACGCCAACCTATTTCAGTGAGGTCAAAATGTTGCTGGAGAGATACGGCGTGCTTCTGATCGCTGATGAAATTCAAACTGGATTTGGTCGTACAGGCAAAATATTTGCTATGGAGCATTTTGACGTAGTGCCCGATATTATAAGTATGGCCAAGGCACTGGGGAATGGAATTCCGGTGGCAGCCTTTGCGACAACGGATGAGATTGCACTCGCGCTGAACCGTCCGTCGGCTTCAACCTTTGGAGGCAATCCGGTATCTGCTGCAACGGCGCTGGCTGTGCTTGATTATATTCGCGATGAACGGCTTCCTGAACGCTCAGTGCTGCTCGGAGAACGATTGAAAGCAGGGCTAAAGACCCTTCAAGACCGTTATCCTTCGCTTATTGTGGATGTACGGGGAATTGGGCTTATGTTGGGAGCGGAGCTTGCTGGTGAGGATGCAGAAGGCTCTGCGGCGCTTACAGATCAAGTACTGGAAGCGATGAAAGACAGAGGATACCTGATCGGCAAAAATGGCATAGGACGCAACGTACTAGCCTTTCAACCGCCGATGATTATTACGAAAGAGGATATCGACGGGCTGCTTTACAACCTGAATGAAGTCCTTGCGGAGCTTAATGACTAATATAATGAATTTCAAGTAGCGAAGAAAGAGGAAAACGAATGGCTATTCTAAACATTTTTAAAACTGCAGGCCTAAAGCTTAAAATGTTCAGTGAACTGGTGATGTTCTCTCATACGCTTTTTTCGCTGCCGTTTGCCATTATCTCGATGGTGTGGGCTGCTGGGGGCTGGCCATCAGGGCATGTGATGATCTGGGGTCTGATTGCATTGATCGGTGCCCGTAATGGCGCTAATGCATTCAATCGGCTGGCAGACCGTACGTTTGATGAACAGAATCCTCGTACGGCACATCGGCATTTGCCACAACGGTTATTGGCAGAAAAAGAAGTGGTTGTCTTTGTTATTGTCAATTATGCCATCTTTATTGTGGCTTCAGGCATGCTGAACTTGCTCTGCCTGCTCTTATCGCCGGTAGCAATCGTGTTAATATCGACTTATTCTTATACAAAACGTTTTACCTTTCTAAGCCATTTATATTTAGGCTTTGTTATTGCTTCCGCACCGATTGGTGCATGGTTTGCCGTAACCGGAAATATCGCATTTACCCCGTTTGTGATCGGGACGGTAGTTATGCTCTGGATTGCCGGATTTGATATTATCTACGGCACTCAGGACATTGAATTTGACCGGCGGCATGGGTTATGGTCTATTCCGAGCTTCTTTGGATTAGAGAATGCGCTGCGTATCGCCAAAGGTCTACATTTCATTATGATTATGCTGCTATTATTTCTATACGTATGGCAGGATCTCGGCTGGGTGTATCTGGTTGGGATTGGCATCGCTACATTGCTCCTGATGACCGAGCATAAGATTATAAAACCTTCGAATCGTAAGCTGATGAAGGTGGCTTCTTATAATCTAAATCAGGTAATTAGCATAGTGATATTATTGTGTACGCTGATTGATTTTTTCTATGTTAGTTAGGGAGCTGGCTTTGGTGAGCCGGCTGGCTGAGCATTGGCGCATTGCCCTCAAACTAACAACAAAAGACAATAGCCTACCCAAAAGGGGTAGGCAAGTGGATCGGAAAGCTGGCTACGCTAGCTTTCCTTTTTTGTGTTGACTCGGTTCCCCGCTCTGCAAGGGGGAAGCTACGAGTTGAATGCAAAGATTAGGGAAAACCTCCCTAAGCTTATTGAGTTTTTTTATCCTTTGACTTTGTTTTAGGGAATTTGTCCCTGAAATACAGCTGGTTACTCCTAAAAGCATGCTAAAGTGGACTTTATTAGGGAGGAATTCCCTAATATCATGGTTTTCGAACGATTATTAGCTAATTTTAGGGAGGTTTTCCCTAATTATATCCGATGGAGTAGAATGACTAGTCTAGCTCATGTGCGCTACGCTGCGTTTGCGTGTTTAGCTTGTCCTGTTGAAGCGGGAAAATAGCAGTTGAATTGCGACAAGATCAATAAAATGATGTGTCTAAATCAAAAAAACGGATACCCCCAAGTGAATGGGAGGTATCCGTTTTTATTTGTATTAGATCGTACGCTTTAGCGATCACGGTCCGCAAAATATTGCAGCAACGTTTCCAGATCAGCATGCGCAGGGTAGGAGGAGAGCTGCTGCACAATAGCTGCAGCTTTATCCAGATAGTTCTGGCTGACCCGTTCAGCGCGAGCGAGGGCATCGCTATTGTTAATTAGGGTGAGCACATGTGCTACTTCAGCGTCGGAAGAATCCGGGCCGATTGCACGGATCACAGGCGAGAGCTTAGGGTCCTGCAAGGCGTACAGCACTGGCAGGGTGACCTGACCATGTCGCAGGTCGCTACCGGCAGGTTTGCCTAGGACATCGGCGGACTGTGTGAAATCTAGCAGGTCATCTTGTATCTGAAAAGACATCCCTAAGGCTTCTCCAAAATTATAAAGGAGATTGGCAACTTCTTCGGTGCTTTCAGTGGACAATGCACCAACCCGTAAGCAGGTTGCCATAAGAAGAGCGGTTTTGTTTAAGGATTTCTCCAAATACTGATCCATTGTAATTTCATAATCAAAAGCATGTTCCATTTGCTGATATTCACCCAGACACAGCTGAGCGGTGGCTACAGAGGATAAGTCATGAACGTATCTGTTTTTATCGCCGGTATATTTGCTCAGCAGCTCGATGACCCTAGCGGACATGTAATTACCAACATGTACTGCTGACAATGTACCCGTCTTAATATGTAAGGCGGGTACGCCCCGCCGTAACTCAGAACGGTCAATGATATCATCATGAATTAATGAGGCGGCATGAATAAATTCAGCAGCAGCAGCTAATTGAAGCGCTCTGCGACCGGTATCCTTACGGCCAAACCGACTGCCAACAATGACCATGAGGGGACGAAGGCGTTTACCACCGGAATTTATAAGCTCTAGAACACTTTGCGCGAGCTGAGATTTCTTAGGTACATCTTTATCACGCGCTACAAGGTTTACGATTTCGCGGTTGATTTCATTTATGTCTATATTTAAGGCCTCATGCAGCTTCATTTATGGATCCCACCTGTCAAATGGCTTTACTTGTGCGACTACGCTGTCTGCACTCTTGAATCAAGAACTCTTCGATTCCAGTAGCTGGATCATGTTCCGCGAAGTCTCCATTTGACCGTCTAATCTGCATTTTTTTGATCGAAGGAGCTAGATAAGCAACTAAGTCGAGCTCACGGCATTTCACCGCAAACTGCAGGTAAAAGCTATACAAATAATCTCCATCCAAAATGTTGCGTGTAAGGTCGGGATGATGTGGGATACATTCCATATGGCGCTCTGCTGCCAAAGTGAGAATAGTGTAAATACCCAGCAAATTGACTTTGCGGCTGTATTCCAGATCATGGCGTTCCAGTACCGAGATTAGCTGTTCACATGCAGCCGGAGAGGGCTGAAGCTCAATTCCGGCAATAGGTGACATTTCAGTATGCAACAACCGGAGGGTATCTTCTATGAGTTGTTTGTTCACAAGATTCTCTCCTTCTTGTCGGTTTTGCCGGAAGAAACCATACCCCGATCATCCCTACAAAACCATTCATTCAAGAAAAAACCACCATTTCCTAGGATTAGGAAGGTTATTTTCTTCTTGTAAATAAGGAGAGTAATGTGTCCTAGGGACACATTACTCTGAAGTATATCCATATTTAACCCTAATAAAATACAATTTGCACATATGTTCTATATGATAAATTACACAAATTCAGGGTTTTATTATCAGTCGGTGTATAGATACCATCGTCTGACGAGCGGAATTCTCTTCCACTGTTTCTTAAGCCAAGGAAGTACATAGTAGTCTAGACCAAGTGTGCTTCCCGATCCGCCGATGCAGGCAATACCAGCAGCAACGTACCATAACATTTCTGTCGAGGCCATTTTGGTTGACCAAATCATGACCGACATGCCTACGGTCGCTATAGAAGCAAGTGCTGTGAAGAGACCAACGATGAGCATAATACCGAAGACGATTTCTGCACATACCATACCGATTTGGAACCATTTCGCGAGGAAAGTATAACTTCCGTCGTTGTTGTAGAACATCAAATCCATGAACCAGTTTGTAATGTTGTATACGAAGTTAGGTACAGGCAACGCTTCAACTGCTTCTTTTGCAGTGGATACTGCTGAAGCTGCAGATTGTGCATCTACGGTGTCTTTAACTGCATCTACTGCAACACTGGCTGCTGATGAAGCATCCGTTGCAAAAGGAGCAGCTGGAATCAAGAAAATCTTATCTGGATCTTTCCAAATCTTTTGGATCTTCTCAATACCTTCGTATAACCACATACCCCCAAGTAGAACACGAAGTGGAACGAGCCAGAAATTAGGTGAACGTTTGGAGAAGTGACCACCCAAGAAGCTCTTGCGGTTCTCAACATGGAAGAATTCATGCATCATATATGTCCATACTTTATTGAATCCGACAACCTGAGACAGGTAGAACATATTAATAAAGTGTTTGGATAGCATTGCCATGAATCCAGTAAGCATAAAGAACTTACCTGGCAGACCAACGTTAGCTACGCCGTAGCGGCTACCAATGGAGACCATTGTACCGTGGAAACCTGGTTTGTAAGCTTTTTTAGCAGTGTTCTGAATGTCGGCGGCAATGTTGCCAGCAACAATCGGAGCGGCTTGTTCAGCGTTCTCAACCATTTGTGGTACAGGACGAGTTTCACCTTCAGGAATGTAGAAAATGTTGTCCCCTACTACGTAGACGTTCTTATGATCTACACTTTCCAGGTTCTCATTCGTAACAATCCGTTTGCGGCCTTGTTGTTGAACTTCAAGTCCACCAACGATTTCGGAGCCTTCAACACCAGCAGTCCAAACAATTGTTTGGGAATCGACGACGTTTTTCTCACCAAGGGCAACACTACCATTGCCTACTTCGGTGATTTTAGCGCCAGTAACGATTTCCACGTTCAGCTTACGAAGGCGAGCTTCAGCTTTTTGAATCAGCTTATCTGGAAGGATAGGCAGAATCTTCGGAGCCATATCAGCCACAATTAGTCTTACTTCGGATGGGTCGATAAAGAACTCCTTGCATAATTCCTCGCGTTGTTCAGCCATTTCACCAACCAGCTCGACACCAGTAAAGCCGGCACCGATAATAACGAAGGTCAGCATAGCACGGCGTACAGCTGGATTTTTCTCCATAGCCGCTTTGGTATACATATCGCGGATTTGGCGTTTCAATGCTACCGCATCATCGTAAGACCAGAAGGAGAAGGTGTTTTCTTCTGCTCCTGGAATACCGAAGAAGGTTGGTTTGCTACCTGTGCCGATTACAAGGTAATCGTAAGCGTAGGTAGCTTTATCGGACTTAAGTTTTCTGCTTTTGAAATCGATATTGCTGATCTCATCAAGAACAACATCTACTTTAAGGCCCGCAAAAATTTTCTTAAGATCGATCTTGATTGAATCCTCTGGAGCACGGTTCGCGGCAACCTCATGCAGCTCAGTCAATAGAGTGTGATATGGATTCCGGTCGATCAGTGTAATTTCAACATCTTTGTTTTTCTTAAATTTCTTTGCCAGTTTCTTAGCCGTGAGTACGCCGCCGTAGCCGCCGCCCAAAATGACTATTTTCTTCAAGAGAAATTCACCTCATTCGTCTGATTAGCTGCAGAAGGTCCTGCGAAATTATTTCGCGCCTTCGAGTGCTTTTTCTGCAAGTGTAAAATATTCACCAACATGAATACTCACGCCGGAAATTGCATCAGTTTTGCCTTCAGCATCAAGCGTTGGAGCAGTACCTTTGTTTTCAAGGAAGTATTTTTCAGCCAAAGCGATTTCTTCATGCCATTCAGCAGAAGCGCCGCCAGCTTTCATACCATATTTACCATCAACGGAGAATTGCTTCTTGTCATCGCCAGCAGCATTCAAACCACTGAATTTAACAGCTACAACATTACCGTTAGCAACAGTCAGGTCAACAGTGGATTTCCAACCGGATTCAGCGTCCATTTCGCCTTCAGCATGGTAGCCTCCGTCTTTATATTGACCAGCTTCTACTGGACCAGCAGCAAGAGCAGCTTGAGCAGCTTTTACAAAGTCAGATACGTGTACGGATACACCAGAGATGGCATCAGTTTTCCCCTCAGCATCAAAAGTTATAGCTGCTGGATCTTGTTTTTCGATCAGGAATTCTTCAGCTTTAGCTGCTTGCTCATGCCATTCAGAAGAAGCACCGCCAGCTTTCATGCCATATTTACCATCTTCAGAAACCTTTTTCTTCAGGTCGCCTGCAGTGTTAACGTTAAAGGCATCCCAGTCAGCTTTAGTGATCTTTCCACCTTCTACAGTTAAGAGTGCGAAATATTGCCAGCCAGTTTTAGCATCAACGTCAGCAGTACCGTAGTAAACTCCGTCTTTGTACTGTCCAGCTTCAGTTCCAGCGTTACCGGAATTTGTTGCAGGAGCAGTTGTTTCAGCTGGTGCGTTAGTAGGGGCTGCGGCGTTGTCTGTGTTGTTACCACAACCTGCGAGCAATCCAAGGATAAGTGCGCTCGACAAGATAACAGAAGCTTTTTTCATTTCAAATGACCTCCAAAAATATAGTTTAAAATATATATATTAAAATGTAAAACATTTTAATAGTCGAGCGAAGTGATAAAAATCACTTTATAAATGATATTTGTCACTTTAATCTCATACCTTATTACCCGTTTGTAACAGTATCATGACTTATATCGGCATACATTAGGAAAAAATTTAATGATGTTGTTTTATCTCCGATGGCATTCTAGCACATGGACTAGGAAAACATTTGTGAAATAAATCACTTAAAAAATTAAATATTTAATTTATATCTGGATTATATCAAATTTTAAAAGATTTGAATACATAAATTAAAAAATATATGTGACAGAATACGACTTAATTTGCTAATGCCATGAATGGCGGAAAGATTCATAGCGAATGGGGAAGGGTAAGTAAAGGTAACACGGGATAACGATCCTACCCTAATTAATTCAGCTAAGGAGATGAGCTTATAATGGACAACAATGTATTTAAAGGGAAATGGAAACAGCTCAAAGGCGAGGCCAAGAAGCAATGGGGCAAGCTTACAGATGATGATCTTGACGTAATTGATGGTGAAAAGGATAAATTAGTAGGTAAACTACAAGAACGTTATGGACACACGAAAGAAGACGCGGAAAAAGAGTACCAAACTTGGGGACGATCCTACCGCGATTAATTCGTTACTAATGACGTCTATAATAAAATTCCAGAAGAAGAGCGCAAATCGCATCTGATTTGCGCTCTTCTTCTGCGTCCGTGGGCGGTTAGTTATCGAATAGGGCTTTAGTATGGTAGTATTATGAGATGAAAGTTGTAATTTATTTTGCCAAGGTGGGAGTGAATCTATGGGTTATCTTAAAATATTTTTTGGAAACACCGCGATGCTAATAGCTGTAGCCTATTTGGCTAATCTTATATATAAAAGCACCATTTCAAATGCAAGTGTAAGAATAAAGAAAGTAAGCTGGGTATTACTAGCCATCTTTGCCGGGTGGATTAGTACTCTTTTTGGATATAGGCTGGATGAGCATGTGATTTTTGATTTGCGTTTTGTGCCACTTATTATTTCAACGCTGGCTTATCCGCATCCTTTCATTCTTGTTTTGATTGGTATAGGAACAGGTCTTACACGGTTAACTTTTGGAGTAAATGAGGCAGCAATGGCTGGTACAATTAATTTGTCCATTCTAGGATTTGTTTGTGCTGCGCTTAGCTACTGGGTCAGACGATCTAGCTTATGTATAGTGAACAAAGGTTTGATCGTGATTCTAGTCGTAAATGTAATGAATGCAATCAACATTATGGTGTTTGGTGTGATTCCCGCCCCAGAGTACATAAGAGAGATTATGCCGATTACTTTCCCTGCGGGGTTGATTCTAAGTGTTCTATTCTCCTTAATTATTCGTGATTTTCAATTAGGACTCTTACGGAATGTGCAGATTCAGCGTGCTAATGAACAACTGTCCGCCCAGACGGAGGAGCTGCATAAGAATAAGATAGCGCTTGAAGAACGTGCCGATCAGTTAATGATGGCTTCGCAATTTAAATCCGAATTTCTGGCCAATATGTCTCATGAGCTTCGAACACCACTGAATAGCATCATTAATTTATCGCAATTAATTGAAGACAATGATAATTCTCTTACGGAAGCAGAAATGAGTGAGTATGCAGCCATTATCCGCCGTTCTGGTGAAGAATTATTGATGATAATTGGCGATATATTAGATCTCTCCAAAGTGGAAGCAGGTCGATTGGATATTATAAATGAAGATTTAAGTGTTATTGAGATCCCAGAGATCCTGGCTATGCAATTCGCTGTCACGGCTAAACAAAAGGAATTAGAATTTACTATTGCTATGGAAGAAAACATCCCGCAAATGATTCATTCCGATCCACAGCGGATTCAGCAGATCCTGCGTAATTTGCTCTCTAATGCTTTTAAATTTACAAAGTCTGGCCATGTCGCACTCCGTATTCGTCAAGAGGAACGTGGGGAAAGAGCTATTGTGAAGCATTGGATTGTATTTGAGGTAGAAGATAGTGGGATAGGTATTGCACCAGAGAAGCATGCCATGATCTTTGAAGCCTTCCAACAGGCGGATAGAACAATTAGTCGAAAATATGGCGGAACAGGATTAGGACTTTCTATTAGTAATGATTTGGCCAGACTGCTCGGAGGGTTCATTACTTTAGAAAGTGAGGAGGGTAAAGGGAGTCGTTTTTCGCTTTATTTACCCCTCGAATTCATAGAAGAGTAAGCTCCAATATTATTTGTTAATTTGGCGTATTGACAGTAGATTGATGCGGAGTAGAATGAAGCAAATGCCGCATCAAAGGAGTGTTACCCCTTTCTATGAACAACATGGAAACTAAGCACACAGTTACTAGTTCAAAGCGTGTCCGTAAAACCTCAGTACATCGCAGGAATTTGCGCATTGCTACCTGGGAAGGTGTGCCATCGACCATTTTCCAGGTCCTGCTGCAAGGGCAGTTTCTAACAGGATTCCTGCTATATTTAGGAGCCACTTCAAGTCAAATTGGATTTGTGCTAGCGCTTACCACTTTGGTTAACGTGATGCAGATCGGGGTAGCTTTTTTGATTCAGAAGCTGCCAAGCCGCAAATGGGCTATGGTTACTTTTATCGGCCTGCATAGGATACTTTGGAGTTCTACGGGGCTAATTCCGTTTATTTTTCCTAAAGAGTATTGGGTCATGGCTTTTATAGCCTTATATACTACTGCTTTTATTGCCAATACGGCGGGTGGTGTGCTGTGGAGCTCTGTGATCAGCGATCTTGTTCCGGCACGTGTGCGTGGACGCTATTTTGGGATTCGTAATACGTTCCTGAATGCACTCGGTAGTCTGGTAATGTATGGTGGGGGTATCGTTTTGGATCGTTATCCCGGGAGCCATGGCTTTTTGATTCTTTATATTGTTGTGTGGATCTTCGCGATCTCTAACGTCGTTGTATTCTTTTTTTATCCCGACGTGCCTTTCGAGAAATCGGAAGAACATAAATTTTTACCGATGTTTAAGAAACCGCTTAAAGATACTTTATTTATGAAGTCTACTTTGTTTCTGGCCGCCTGGTTGCTGCTGCAGAATTTAACTGTTCCGCTATACTCGTATGTCATGTTGCAGTTACTTCATATAAATTATGAAACGTTATCACTGCTTAATGTGTCCCAGACTCTTTTTATGATGGCTAGTTTCTACGTTTGGGGTAATCTAAATGCAAAATATAGCAATAAACGTCTGTTGTTCTTTACGTTGCCGATTATTGCCTTGTCCTCGTTGATGTGGGGACTCTTGTCTGTGTTGCCGATGCTGTTGGTGTTGTTTGCCGCTCATATTGTTTTTGGTGTAGGTGTAGGCGGTTTCAACCAGCTGGCCTTTAATTTTATTATTGGAGACACGCCGAAAAAAGAACGGCCTATGTATATGGCGACCTATGCGGCGCTTACGGGTTTATCATCCTTTTTTGGTCCGCTTATTGGGGGACAGCTGTATGAAAAAATTGCCCACTGGCCGCAATGGACCCAAGTATACGGTATGCAGTTGGTAGTGGGAACGCTTATGATCGCTCTTGCCTTCCTGCTGGGCCGTCGTATTCTAAAGGACGAATAGAAGTAAAGGGGACTATTCCATGTTAAGGATTGCGTTGGTATTAGGGGCTACTGGATTAGTAGGGAAAGCGGTTACGGAGGAATTGCTGAATCGTGAAGGATGGGGTGAGGTGAGAGTGCTTGTACGGACTCCATTAGCTTTAGAACATCCTAAGCTTAAGCAAATCGTTGTGGATTGGGAGAGCCTGGCGGAGTATAGCGATTCGTTCGAAGGCGTTCATTCCATCTTCTGTTGCCTCGGGACTACGATCAAGAAGGCAGGTTCACAAGAGCAGTTCGAACGTGTCGATCTGGATTATCCGCTTGCAGCTGCTGCTATTGCGAGAGATCACGGTGTTAAACAGTTCTTGGTTGTTTCATCCATGGGGGCAGATGCCAAATCGCGCAATTTCTACAGTCGGACTAAGGGGAGAGCAGAGGAAGCGTTAAGCAAAATCGGTTTTCAAGGGCTGCATTTGTTTCGGCCATCCTTGCTGCTGGGTCATCGTGAGGAATTCAGACTGGGAGAACGCGTCGCGGCTAGATTGATGAAAGCACTGGAGTTTGTGATGGTTGGCAAAGCGGCTAAATATCGTGCCATACCTGGTGTAACTGTGGCGAGAGCTATGGTTAACATTGCCTCTGCTGACACGCATGGTTTGCATATCTACACGAATGAAGTAATACATGTGATTGGAAAACGTTAAGTTTTTCGGGCTGCTAATAAATTTGCATTACGGTGAGAACAGGACTTACAATGGACAATAAATGATCAGCGTTTAATGGAGAGGGGTAACAAGATGAGTAAAAAACAAGTAGCTACTACAAAAGCACCAGGAGCCATTGGTCCTTATAGTCAAGCCATTACCACCGGTAGTTGGGTATACACTTCAGGACAACTGGGCCTTAATCCCGAGACAGGGAATTTGGCTGAAGGCGTTCAGGAACAAGCTCGTCAAGCACTTAGCAATGTACAAGCTATTCTTGAGGAAGCTGGTGCATCACTGGATCATGTAGTGAAGACCACCGTATTCCTAAAAGATATGAATGATTTTGCAGCAGTTAACGAGGTTTACAGCACTTTCTTTAAAGAACCTTATCCTGCCCGCAGTGCCATTGAGGTTGCTCGACTTCCCAAAGACGGACTTGTTGAGATCGAAGCGGTAGCACGTAAGAAATAAATATGATTTCGCACTTCTAGATTATTCTACAAAAAAAGGCGGGTTAAGGAGGATCACCTTCTTAGCCTGCCTTTTTATATTATCAAGAGGACAATCAGTATCTGCTGTATCTTCTGCGGCGTGGTGTGAGCAATAGCCAAATGCTGTAGAGCAGCAGAAGACCTGCCGTTACTGTGCCCGTTACAAAGACTGCATTAGCTTCTCTATGTTCCAAGGCGATCGCGATGAAAGCCCATACGAAGACCAGAGGATAGATGCTGTCTCGGTTAGGATAGCTGACTAACACCGCAAGCAGTGTCCCCACGCAGAGCATGATCACGGCCCAGGTTATCCCGCTAAGTCCAAACCCATCCCAATGATTTTTCTCCAGAACAACGCTAACATTCACGATAGTCGCCACAGAGATCCAGCCAAGGTATATACTAAAGGGTAGCTTGATCAGCCATTTCTCACCTGAAGTAGGATTTGCGATCTGGCGCGTTCGGCGATAGATAACAATGATGGAAATTAACATTAACACCATGGCAATCAAAGAAAGCTCGATGTATAGATACTGCCAGAGGAAAAGCCAGCTCATATTAAAAACACAGCTCAGGATAAACCAGAACGAAATAGCTCGTACAGAATCCCTAGAGCTTGTATAGGAACGGAATTGATAAATAACGAAACCGGCTAACAAGAGATAAATCAGTGACCAAATGGAGAAGGCGTAGCCAGCAGGAGTCATGTAAGTCTTATATTTGTCAGAGATTTCTCCTGTACTGTTTCCGCCCAAAGGCAAGGTTACCGCCAGCACATTTACGATAATTACACCCACAAAGAATACGAGGTTCCACCATTTATAAGGATTATAACGTCTCAAATAATTCACTCCCTAGCTTTTTTAATAGGGTGTTGCTTATTTAGAATATACCCCTTTTTGGCCTAATTAAGACTATAAAAAGAAAAGAAGTGACTAATGAGTCATAACATTCTTGGATAGCAAGGCAGTGGTGCGGGGTATTTTAATTGAATCAAATTACGGGGTGTTTCTATATCCTTCAACTTTATTTCATAAAAATCTACAGAAAATATGCAGAAATGTTTTTAAATCAGCGCTTTTTCGTATAAGATGAAGAGATGAAGATTCAAGAAAATATAAGTTTTGTCCTAGTTCTTTATCCTTATATTTACCGCAGGACCGCATTCCCTCTCTAGAAGAGGAAGAAGCGACTTCTACTTGTATAGCTTCAAAATTTATTTCTCGCGGAAAAGGTTGCAGTTACCCTTCCTGATGGTATGGGGCTGGTTCTTTTTTTGCTTGCTTAAAAGACAGGAGATCACCGATGACTAAGCATCTGTATGCAATATGGTTAGGGGACGTTTTATTTTGCTTCTCTGGCGAAACTTCGGAGCCGAAGGTTGACGCTTGGACTCGCGTAGTGAAGCGGATGGAGCTACAGGGAGGAGTGCGTCCTTTTGCAACTGCTGCTCTGCGTCTGGCAGAAGTGAAATATCCGGCTCCCCCTGTAGAGGGGAAGCCAGCCCGGCGCGGATTGCCCGGACGAACGTTCGAAGGGCTCGCCTTGGTTCCTAGCGATGCATTTCAACTGCTTCTGGCATGGGATGAGACGTTATGCCGAGAACAGGGAGTGGAGCCAGGCGGCGAACTGCGTTACTGGGCAGCAGCGGCACGTTTTGCGCTGGAGCTGATGGGTACTGGCGGGATTACGCCGGGTGCCTTGCCACCACGCCCTGTGGGCTCACGTCGCCGTGGCGGCGAACAGGCGGCGACGGTCTGCTGGTCGCCAGCTTTCCGAAAGCAGGAGGACAAAGAGATCTTTCTGCAGCTGGCAGCATCCATGCCTGTTCTTGCACTAGGAACGCATATCGCAGAGGCAGGGGATTTATCCTCTCGTGATGAGGCTGGAGCATATGTGCTTTACTCCTTTATGCAGGCTGTAATGACTGCTGAAATAAAAAAAGTAATTGCGGGCATTGAAAGTGAGTTAACCCCTTATAAAGCGAATTATCGCCGGGGTTATTCCCCTTTAACTGAACTGTGGTGGAATAGCCTTCTCACGGGAAGCCGAGATATACCCGTGCAAGGAACTCCGGCAGAGGTGACAGACCTTTTGGTCACTGTGAACGAGACCGCTGGCAGCGATGTGCCACATTCAGAACCAGAGGAAGCACGGAGCGGGCAGCTGGGTCTTGGGTTACGGCTGGAGCCGCCAGAAGACAATAATGAAGTGTGGCGGTTAACCTTCTGGGCGGAGAACAAGGAAGAAGGGGAATTCTGGTTTCCCGCCAAATCGATCTGGAGCAGTAAGGAACGAGAGTTTACGTTATGGGGTAAACGCTATCGCAATATCCAGCAGCAGCTGCTTATAGCGCTGGGCCGGGCTGCGAAGATATCGCCGGATATTCAGCGCGCTCTTGCTAAGCCTGCGCCTACGGGGGCGGATTTGGAACCGGAGCGTCTTTATTTCTTTTTGAAGGAGACGGTGCAGCAGCTGCGCGATCGGGGAATAACGGTGCAGATGCCTTCGCGCTGGAGCCGTGAGGGACGCCGCCGCATTGGCATGAAGATGAAAATGCAGCCGGGCGTGAACGGGGGCGATAGTCCGGCGCCCGCAGCTCTGGGTATGGAAGAGCTGATCTCGTTCCGTATTGAGGCCTCGCTTGGAGATAGTACGATTAGTGAGGAAGAATTAAATGCATTAGTAGAGGCCGGTGTACCTTTTGTACGTTTCCGCGGGGAATGGATCGAGATAGATCCTAAAGAAATCCGCCAGGTTCTTAGATATATGAAACGCCATGAAAACGGAGAAATGACTGCCGCGGATTGGATGCGCCTAGAAGCCGAGGATGGTGAGGATCGGCTCTGGAAAGGAATGTCCGTCACTGGGATGGAGACATCCGGGCTGTTGGCATCACTTATGCGCGGAGATGTATTACGTAATCTTCCGGTGCGTCCCGTACCTGAAGGTCTGCATGGAACTTTAAGACCTTATCAGGAGCGGGGTTATCAATGGCTGGCCGAGCTCAGTGGTCTGGGTTTTGGGGTATGTCTCGCCGATGATATGGGTCTAGGTAAAACGGTGCAGGTTATCACCTGCCTGCTGGACCGGGCGTTAAGTGCTCCCCCTGAAGAGAAGCAGGAGCCGGTGCTGATTCTCTGCCCAACTTCGCTTCTTGGCAACTGGCAGCGGGAGCTGCAGCGCTTTGCTCCTTCGCTTAATGTACACATACATCATGGTGGACGCCGTGTTCGGGGAGATAGCTTCTTAGAACTGGCAACCAGTCATGATATCGTACTGACGACCTATCACTTGGCAGGGCGTGACAGCGAGGATTTAGCCAATGTCCAGTGGTCAACAGTAGTGCTGGATGAAGCTCAATATATTAAAAATCACCGGACGAAGCAGGCACAGAGTGTGATGAAATTATCGGCACCGCATCGCATAGCTATGACAGGTACTCCGGTAGAGAACAGACTTGGCGAGTTATGGTCTATTTTCCACTTTTTAAACCCGGGCTATTTAGGAACCTATCATTCCTTCCGGCAGCGTTATGTGTCTGGTGAAGGTGGGGAACGCCTGCGGGAGCTACATCGCTTGGTATCCCCCTTCCTGTTGCGGCGTCTGAAGAGTGACCCGGATATTTCTAAGGATTTACCGGAGAAGCTGGAGCTGAAGTCTTATTGCCCGCTGACCGAGACCCAAGCTGCCCTGTATCAGGGTGTCGTGGATGAAATGCTCGGTGTGATCGGGGAGAGCAGTGGTATGGCTCGCCGTGGACTGGTGTTATCCTCTCTGACGAAGCTGAAGCAGATTTGCGATCATCCTCAGCTATTCCGGAAAGAAGAAGGACGGAGTCCACGCAATGAACATTCCGGTAAAATGGAGGTTATGTTCGAGGTGCTGGACAGTGTCGCTGAAGTTGGCGAATCTGTGTTGATCTTTACGCAATACGTAGCGATGGGTGAGCTGCTGGTGAGCAAGCTTACTAAGCGTTATGGTACATCGCCGCTGTTCCTTCATGGGGGGATTCCAAAACGGGAGCGGGACGAGATGGTGCATGATTTTCAAGAGGGCAAGGGGCCAGCCTTCTTCGTGTTATCTCTTAAAGCGGGCGGAGTAGGTTTGAACCTAACCCGGGCCAATCATGTTATTCATTACGATCGCTGGTGGAATCCGGCAGTGGAGAATCAGGCGACAGACCGGGCTTTCCGAATTGGGCAGGATAAGAACGTACAAGTTCATAAGCTGATTTGCCAAGGAACGCTGGAGGAACGTATTGACGAATTAATTGAGCGGAAGAAAAGCCTTTCGGAGCAGGTTGTTGGTTCTGGTGAAACATGGTTGACCGAGATGTCTAATCATGAACTGAAGGAGCTTATTGAACTGCAGGATCAGGATTGGATGTAAGGAAAGACATGAGCAATACGGAGGGATCGAACAATGAGTGAACTGTTAGAGATGCGGCTGGAAGTTGTGCCTGGATTAGTAAAAGCAGCATGGACGGCTTCGCCCGGGAAAGTGACGGGAGGGTCGCGGGCAAAAGGTGAATGGAATGTCGGTACTTCTGCTGTTCCTCAGGGACAAAGAACGGAGCAACCTCTCTCTCTGAAGGTTCCAGTATGGCATGCTGCCCGTAGAAAAGAAATATTGCGGCGTCTGGCGCTAAGTCCGGATGAGGTATTTGCTTTGCTGCAAGGGAGATTGACGGGTGGGCTGGCGGAACTGGAGCTTCTGCCTACAGATACAGAGCTGGAGCAAGCCCTCTTTGAGGGGGAAGGGTTAGAGAACCAGGCGGAGACTCTGCAGCTTATAAAAGAACGACTTGCTGAAGAGCCGCTGCTGGCGCTTTCTCTGAGAGGATTTACTAAGGGAGAACTCCTGGATGGAATATTTGCCCTTTGGGCTGAAAGTGATATAGCTGCCGATGATTCTGAGACAGAGGCAGCCCCAGCTAGTGAGCTTGCAACAGAATTAGCACGGCTAGAGCGCAAGGGCCCCGCAATTTCTTCTGGGGAATGGCTTGCAGAAGCGGCTGCTGAAGGTTCGCTTCACCAGCCGGGACCGCAGTTCCATGAGATTACGGCTAGGCCATTTCCCTCATCGCCGGTAGTAGCAGCGGTAACGGAAGACTGGGGAGCTTTGCTGCCTCAGACACCTAAGGCTCTAGAAGGCCTAACTTTGATTATGAATCGAGTAGCAGAAGCTGCTGCCCGTCGTGCAAGTAAGGCGTAGTCAAACAGCAGTGGAGTTTAGAGAAGCCGCTTCCTATCTGAGGAGGCGGCTTCTTCTTTGTGTAAAGCTTCTGTAACCTTTTACTATTAAACTCTGTCTATGATTATAGAATAGAAGGAAATGGAAAAAGGAGGGTTTCATTTGAGACTATATGCCGTTTTTGCCCCGATAATCATTGCTGGGTTATTTCTGCAATCCTACATGGTAAATGATAATCTTGGTTTAGATTCGAGTATGGGGATAAATACCGCTGAGCTGAAGACGGATATGAATTCTTTGCAGGGGTATCCTGCTAAATTTAGCATGAATGACATAAAGCATGGGTGGGGAATAGATAAGACTGGATTATGGACTACGAACGATGGAGGAAGTAGTTGGTACCATCCGGACAGCAATATTGTTCCTATTCCACAAGAAACAGGCATCTTTGCCGCAGCAAGCTTTTTCCTGAATGCCACAAATGGCTGGATTATAAGTAGTCATGGTATAGGGCAACCTGTCCTGATCTATCATACCTCTGATCAGGGCCAGACCTGGAAGGAGACAAAACTTCCCGTCACGGAGGATTGGGAGCAAGGATACAGTGGCGGTTTTATTCATTTTATCGATGTGAATAACGGGTATGTGCTGCTGGATTCAGAACCTGGTCTCGGGATGATGGAGAAATCCTTGTATCGCACGGCTGATGGCGGGAACAGCTGGAAGCGAATCGGAAATCTAACGGAGAGTATTAAAGCCTATCCAACAGGGATAACCTTTCAGGATTCCCAGAATGGCTGGATCACCTCCAGCAACCATGGGCAAGAATACATTTTAACATTCAGAACTACGGATGGCGGGAAGAGCTGGAAGCCGGAGCAATTAAAGAAGCCAGCTGCTCTGGCAGCCTTTACTTACAGTAATAGTTATCCGCCTAAATTCTCAGGCAAAGACAATATGAAAGGCATCCTGCCGCTGGAGATCGTTGACGATGGGATTCGAAGTATGGTGTTTTACACAAGTGATAACGGAGGCAGGACATGGAAGCTTGGCCCTCAATTGCTCGGTACTGAGGCAGCGAGAACAACATGGCTGAACGCTCGTGAAGGTTGGGCTTTGCAGGAGGGCGGCAAACTGGTGGCGACTGTCAACGGGGGTGTAAGCTGGAGGTTGATTGCGACATCACAGCTATTCGCGAAGGCAGAAAACATTCAGTTCGTTACGCCGAAAAACGGTTGGTTGGCGGGTCCAGGATTTCTAAAGACCACTACAGATGGCGGCGTTACATGGAAGCCTTTGGTTAGTAAGCCTTGAGGCTGAATACAGCGGAACGCCGGGTCATGATTAGCCGTTGGTTGAGGTTTAGGGACTCAGGAGGCGTTATTCACACATTTATCGCCTATCCAGTATGTTTTCGGACTCCAGTGCAGCTATCCTATATAGGAGGGCGCAGATCCGGAGTTTTTTATGCCGTTAGCGACTTTGGGGTCCGTTAGTATGCAAAATGGAGGATTATTTTGCGAATAAGATAGGCTGTGTCCGATAGCACCTTGCTTCGGCGGCGAAGGGTAACGATCAAACGGCCTAATCGATTAAAAAGAAGGGGGTGTCCCAGCAGCCATTGTCATGGCTTATGAGACATCCCCTTAATTTTTGAGAAATGTAGAAATATGAAAGCTTAAACCTGCCCGCCGGCAGGGGATTCCCCTTCTGCAAGTTCCAGAATCTCGCGGCGTAGGCGCAGCATTTTTTGATCCAGTTCATCGGCGGCGCGTGCGGCATCCTTCAATTCTTCCGCAACATGCGAAGGAAGCTGCTTATCGAATTTATAATACAGAATATGTTCCATACTTGCCCAGAAGTCCATGGCTAGGGTTCGCAGCTGTATTTCGGCTTTGACCCAGCGTGTTCCTTCCAGCAGGACGAGCGGAATTGCGACGATAAGATGCAGGCTTTGATACCCATTCGGCTTGGGATGGGCTATATAATCTTTGATCTCCAATACGCGAATGTCTTCGCGTGTGCTGAGGTGATCAACCAGACGGTAAATATCTTTAACAAAAGCACATACAATCCGCATACCTGCAATATCGTGAATGTGCTGCTCCATATTTTCCAAGTTGAACTCGAAACCTTTGCGCTCCATCTTTTGAAGGATGCTCTTGGGTTCTTTAATTCGGCATTTAACATGCTCGATGGGACTGAAGCCGTCACGGACCTGCCATTCCGTTTTGATCACATCGATTTTATTCTCAAGATCGTTTAGTGCATGGCGATAGAGTGCTGGCAGAGACTTGAACTCATTGATAAGATTTGTGAAATCCTCGTTATCTTGCCAATGTTGCAGATCCTTAACGTGTACCTGCATCTGTTTTAGCGTAAGCTGTGTGCTGTCATGTTCTTCCACTGAAACTCTCCCAATTTCGTTATTTGTGATTAATTCTATTTTAACCGATGTAGAACCCCTGACGCAAAATAACGTCTGAAATCAGGGAAAATAAGAATTTATAGGAACATTCTCCGCTAAATCGCGTATTAAAGCACATTAATGAATCTGTTCGATACATTTGGTATGATAGAAACACGTATCGCTGGAGAGGGAGGAACTGTAATGAGTTTTATGAAACGAATCAAAGATAGTGCGAGCCGGGTTACCGAAAAAGCACAAAGCTCTGTTGAGATCGGCAAGCTGAACGGGCTTATTTCCGATATTGAACGTGAGATGGAAGTGGAATTCACGAAAATGGGCAGGCTTTTTTATGAAGGGTATCGCTCTAAGGATATGTCTGTAGCTGAAGGCAAAATGGTAGAACTGGCACGGACCTGTTCCAAGCTTCAGGAAAAAATTGAAGTCCAACGCGCAAGAATTGCTGAACTGAAAAATGAACGGTTATGTTCTTGTGGCAATGTTGTGGCGCTCGATGCAAATTTTTGTCCAAAGTGTGGAAGTAAGCTGGAGGAGCTAACCACATCAAGAAAGATTCCGTCACCGCCGGTATTCGTCAAAACTGTGGATGAGGACGAAGAGGATGAGGATCAATACTATGGTGCGGATGAGCTAACGGATGAAGAGAAGGAGATTGCAATGAAGCTCCATCCGCAAAGTGTGGTGTATTCTGAGATCCTGCCTTCAGAGGATGATGAGCTGCCATTGGAGGAATATGCGGCGAACGAACATGACATTGAACGGGATCGCAGACATGCTGATCAGCTGGAACGGGAAAGACAAAGACAGCTTGAGCTGGATCGTCGCATCCGCGATTGGAACGCGAATGAACATCAGGAGGAGACCGCAGTCACCCAGGACAGTGGTGTTCGTGATATGATTAAGTGTCAAATCTGTCGGAATGAATTGCCAAAGGGCTCCTTATGGTGTCCACGTTGTGGATCGGAGCAAATATAGTACAGATATCAGTCAGCTTAGGGCTTAGGGGGACAACAAGATGGAACAGCTGCTGCTGCATCTGCGCAATCTGGGCTTCACGGAGATGGAGTCCAAAATCATGGTCGAGCTTGCGACTAAAGGTCAGGCTTCTGGCTATGAGGTTGCCAAACAGCTCGGAGTTTCAAGATCAAATGTGTATGCGGCGCTTCAGCGCCTAACACAGCAGGGATATGTACGATGTGGTGAAGGAGAGCCTGCGCGGTATAGTGTTCTTAATCCGGAGGAGCTGGCGACGATGATCTCGGGAAGAGTTCAAGCTTCGCTGGCTTATATGGAAAGTGAGATGCCTCGCGGGGGACCTGTTAGTCCTTCTTTTTATAATGTAGAGGGCGACCGCAATGTAATGGGGGCGCTGATTCGCCAGCTTAACATGGCAGAGCAGGAGATTGTAGTGGATATGTGGCGCGAGGAAGCGTCGCTTCTGCGGAGCGAACTTGAACAGGCCGAACTGCGTGGCGTTAGGCTTTTATGGGCTTTTGACGGTGGCAATGCTGCTGCTGCCTCTTACCCAGTATGGCCGTCATTCGGAAAAAATTCGCAGCGGGCGGATGGACGGAAGTTCTCATTTGTGATTGACCGGAGCTGGTGTATGTTGGGGATGCGTTATGATGATGGATCCGCGCAAGCAGTGGTAACAGAGCACCCGGTGTTAGTGGAGCTGCTGTTGAATCATTTTACACAGGAAATGGTCTTGTTCGAGCTGGAGCAGGATATGGGCGCAGAATTAGTAGAGCGTTATGGAGAACGTTACAGCAAAATTCATAGCAAATATGTTATGTATGATCAAGGCGATGATGGGGAAGAACAGGCGCAGTAGTTATTATCATAGGGAGGTGAGAAGCATGGAATGTATCGTTCATTTTGAAGTGGTGCACAATGATGGTCCTAAAAAATTGCGTGGACTGTTGTTTCTGGATAAGGGAGCATCTCCTGGAGAAGCAGAATTAGTCGAAATGTTTAAGGATATGAATTTTAACGTGAGACTGGAAGACCGCGAAAAATTGATTTTTAAACCGGTAAATCCGGGGGATTTCTTGGAGATTCGAATTACGGGTTATGATAACGGTCAGGAAAAGAGCAAGGATGATCATAATTTAAAATCGATCGTTGGAAATTTATTGCCTCAGAAGCCGACAGGTCTGTAATGTGGGGAGAATGGATTCAATGATGGGAGAAGGAGGAGCACTATGGAGCTGTTGAGACAAAAAGTGTTGAAAGAAGGTATTGTACTCGGGCAAGGAGTGCTCAAGGTGGATTCTTTTCTGAATCATCAGATGGACCCCTTCCTGATGCGTGAGGTTGGCCGTGAGTTTATCCGCCGGTTCGCTGGCGAAGAAATTACGAAGGTGCTGACTATAGAATCCTCGGGGATTGCTCCGGGGATTATGACAGCATTAGAGCTGGAGGTTCCGCTGATTTTTGCCCGTAAGCAGAAATCGCTGACGCTGACAGAAGACATTTACGTGGAGAAGGTCTACTCCTTCACGAAGAAAGAAACGAATGAAATTACCGTTTCGAAGAAATTCATTGCTCCCGGAGAACGGGTGCTGATTGTTGATGATTTCTTGGCGAATGGTGAAGCCGCCTTCGGACTTGCCCGTATTGTTGAGCAGGCGGGGGGAAGTGTGGTTGGAATTGGTATTGTGATCGAAAAAGCGTTCCAGCCAGGGAATCGGCTGCTGCAGGAAGCGGGATATCGCGTAGAGTCACTTGTGCGTATTGCTTCACTGGAGGACGGAAGAGTCACTTTCGTGGAAGACGAGGAAGAGCCTCTTGTTTGAGGCTTTTGGAATGCATTCTCACACAAAAGCTATAGGATATACAAAACAGCAAGCGACTTGGTAATGAACCAGTCGCTTGCTGTTTTTTGTGTGTATGGTATGCACGGGTCAGGTTACCCGTTGCTGCCGCATGCCGCTGCAGTGTCGACGGGCAGCTGTACGCTGTCCGCCGCCAGCGGCGATAGCACCCGCAGCGCCCCCGGCTCGCAGCGAACGGCCAGCGGCCCTTTGCCGAGGCTCTCGCCGTCGCCGATCGCAGGCCGGGCCTCGGCAAAGCCCACAGCTACGCTACGTCCGCGCAGCATAGACACGAAGGGCAACGCCACATGCTTGCCCTTCAGTACCGTGGGGAACAACCGCAGCAACTGCCCGCGGCTGCACCCATGCACGACGCAGACGTCAAGCTGGCCGTCATCGGCCTTTGCCTGCGGGCAGATCAAAAGCCCGCCGCCGTAGCTGGGCAGGTTGCAGATCGAGACCAGCCATGCCTTCTCGAAGGCGTGCTCCGTACCGTCGCAGACTACGCTTACCCGGCAGGGCTTGAACGTCATCAGCGTATGCAATATGCCGATGATATACGCGAGCTGGCCTGCTCCAATGGCATTGCACAGCCTTTTGTATCGGCTGGCATTCACATTCTCGGCCACTTGAGCATCAAAGCCATTGGCAACGGCTGTTACGGTCAGTCCGTTTGCTCCTGAAAGCAGGTCTGCTTCGATATACCGCTCGCTAAGGGCGGCCTCCAGCGCGGCTTCTATGGAAAGTGGAATGCCAAACCCCCGGGCGGTGTCGTTGCCGGAGCCGGCAGGAATCACGCCCATGGGGATATCTTTGCCGCAAAGTGCACCCAAAATGCTATGGAGCGTGCCGTCACCGCCGATTACAATCACGGCTTTCCAATCCTCGCGATGCTTTAGTGTATTTAAAACAAGGGCTTCTGCACCCTCTACGCTGTGCGTAAACAAGGACATGAAAGGCAGCGAACGCTCCTTCATGAGCGCCTCTACAGTATGCCAGGTCCGGCCGCCTGCTCCCCCGCCGGAACGCGGGTTTATGATAAATAGATACATATGATTTCCTCCAGCCTGTAGAATTCCATTGATGCCCTTTCTACATTGTAAGGAGTGGATGGGCAAAAGGGAATACTTTTCAGCGATCAGAGGGGCTGCTTTTTGGGGGATTACAGATGGCGAATCTGACTTTCTGCGATATCACCTGCCCAAGGGAGTTTATACCACCTGCCACTTAAGGCATGGTAGATCATTAACAGCCACACCCCAAAGCTGCAAAGAGAGACGAGGGCACTCATCAAGGGACCGAGGAATGGGACCAATCCGGTTAGAACGTGGAGGATCATCAGCACCCCGAAGGTAATCAGTGATTGCAGCGAATGGAACAGCACAAAGCGGCTGCGTTTCTCCAATGCGAGAAAGACGACGCCGCCGAGAAAAGGGAAAAAGTAACATAACGCGCCCGCTATATTATCGGGCAATCCGGTGGATGATTTAAAAGGGGACAATGGGCTCACTCTCCTTCTGCTTGGAGAAGAAGGGGCTTGATTGTTCGAATCCTTCTTCCTTACAAGCCTATGACTTGTCAGGAAAAAGTATGTTTAGCTCATTGAAGGGAGAACATACTTTTCAAGCAGCCTGCGAGGGTTCTTCCAGTTGTTTGTCTTGCTCTCTGCTGTAAAGACCACTACAGCATCCAGATTGGGAAAGAGCAGAATCTGCTGCCCGCCATGCCCGTGGGCGAGCTTGTAGGGCTGCCCGCTCATCGTACCGATCCAAAACTGATATCCGTAATCACCAAACGCTGGATATCCCTTAGCTTGAGCGGTAAGTGCATCCTGCAACCAATGTTCTGGGATGATTTGCTGCTCTGCAAACACTCCATTATTCAGCAGGCAGATTCCGAATTTAGCCATATCCCGAGACGTTAGGTGCAAACCGATATGACCCATGCTATGTCCTTCGGGGCTAGGTAACCAAGCGGTATTAGCCATTCGGAGTGGAGTGAATAAATGCTGTGCTGCATAGGAAAATGCATCAAGACCTGTAGATTCACTAATCATTATCGAGATTAGATGTGAGTCGATGCTTCGATATTGGAACTGGCCGATTTGTTCTGGAATAATGTTCAAGCTAAGGCCAAAGGAACCCCAGCGGCGGCTGCGATGGAGGTTCCGAACGAGCGGTTCACCAAGTTTCTTCCCTGTGATCCAGCTAAAACCGGAAGTCATGGTAAGAAGATGACGGAGTGTGATCTTTGAGAGATGTGGGGAGTGAAGGTATGGAATATGCTTGCGAAGGACCTCGGACACAGAAATATGGAGATCAGGCATCTCTCCACGGCCGATAGCGATTCCCGTAAGGACACTGACAAAACTTTTGGTGGCAGAACGGAGATCATTTAATGCTCCAGCATGATGGTCGTTATAATAACGTTCGAAGATAAGTTTTCCATGACGCACAATAAGCATGCTATGCATCTTGGGGTATTCTTTTAGGATAGCTTGATGGGCTTGTTCAAGACCCTCCCGGCGTGTATCGGTGTCTTCTGGCGTTGCGGTAGTCATTAGGGGAATTACAGGCTGGGCCATAAAGATCTCCTTCTCATTTGTTGATAAATACAATTTCGCTTGCTGTATAGGTTATTGTATTTTAACCAGTTTGGAGACATCTGACTTACGAAGACAGCTGTAAAAAATAATATTTTCCAAATAGTACATTTTACAAGGAAAGGTGGAAGTTAATCCGGAATATGATACAATATAACGATAAGGCCCGAAAGGAGTGATTCAGTAAGTGGCTCTTCGGGTAATAAAAGTGTCAAGGAGCTATCGTTCATCAGGCGTCCTTACTCTCAGCCCAAATCACGACGAACCTGCTTCACCGGCAAGGCGGTGTTTCAAAGGCTAGATTTAGCTTTAGATTCCACGTTTTGACGGATAGTGCAAGCCACGTATGTGTAATGGATACTTCACTTGCATTCGAGGTTACGGCGTACTTTTCATCATGCATTCTCTACAACGGAGCATTCATTTTCAATGTTTTGGGAGGGAACTGATCATGGCAAGTAAAGGTCATAACGAAGTCAAGGAAAGTCTACGGGAAATGACACGCATTTTCCGGCCCAAAGATCCCAAGAAATTCGTAAAGGAGTACGTCCGAAAGTATCGGATTACAGGAGGCTATGAAGAAGAACTGACCATGGTCGTGGAACACGAGTTGGTACGGATGAATTCATCCGTCTCCTAGCTAACAGATACGTTTGTCACTTGCTTAACTTTAGACATCATTTTGAGTAATAACATCCACGAGGATTCTTATAAACCGTGCCCGAGCGACTTTTGTTGCTGGAATCGGTTTTTTTTGTATGTCCATTTTCGAATAAGGAAAAGTCTTCCTCATAGAATAGTCAAATGAATTAATAGACACATTTTAAATTGAATGCGCTTTCTTTATTATTTTTTATTTGTTTGCGTTTTCATAAAATGCTATAAAATCCAGATGGGACAAGGGTTTATTGTGTCGAAAATTACAATGTGAACTAGTTGTGAACGATTGACAAAACTTTCCCTTAAACTTATATTAATAGTGATTGTTATAATTGACAGAAAAAAACAGGAATCTACGAAATCGGGAAAAGCGGGGTAGATCAATGATGAAAACGTGGCAGGCTGTAAAGCGACTCCTTCCCATGACCGCTATGTTTGGACTCTTTCTTGCCGGGTGCGGTCGTGAGGACTTGTCAGTACTCAGACCACAGGGACCTGCAGCAGACAGATCTTACGGATTAATGGAGCTGTCGATCAGCATTATGATCGTGGTGTTGCTGATTGTCTTTACGATTGCAGCTTATGTACTGATCCGCTTCCGCAGAAGACCGGGTCAGAATGAAATCCCTGAGCAGGTTGAGGGCAGTATGAAACTTGAGATTCTCTGGACAGTCATTCCGCTCATCCTTGTTGTAGTACTGGCCGTGCCAACGGTTAAAGCTGTGTTTGCCGCTGGAGATGATCATTCCAATGACAAGAATGCGATCAAGGTTAAAGTAACCGGCCACCAATACTGGTGGGAGTTTGAGTATACCGACTATAAGGTAACTACAGCGCAGGACTTGATTATTCCGGTGGGCAAAGATATCGCCTTTGAACTGGAAACTAAAGATGTGCTGCACTCCTTCTGGGTCCCTTCTCTTTCCGGTAAAATCGATACCAACCCAGCTGGAACGATTAACCGCTTTAGCTTTAGTGCGCCTAATGAAGGCGTTTACCGTGGGAAATGTGCGGAGCTATGTGGACCTTCTCATGGATTGATGGAATTTAAGGTGAAATCAGTTAGTGAACAAGAGTTTCAAAAGTGGATTGATTCGATGAAAGCACCTGTAGCTGTGCTGCCAGAGGATCCTGCTTTAGCTGAGAAGTTCAAAGCGGCATGTCTGACTTGCCACGCTGTAGGCGATCAAGGGATTAATAATGCGCCGAACTTGACCGGAATTGGTTCTCGGGAATCGATTGCTGGAATTCTGCTCAACGACGACACGAGGGAAGATGGTGCGCCGATTGAAGAGAATCTCAAAACCTGGCTGCACGACCCGCAATCCGTAAAACCAGGCAATCTGATGCCTAACCCCAAAGATCTGGGCCTGAGTGATGCTGAGATTGATGGCATTGCAGAGTATCTGGCCAACTATAAGCTGGACTAATGCCTTAGCCTAAAGGCGGGCGGAACTTTCGAAAAGGGGGGACGAACTTTGGCTCAAGCTGCGCATACCTTGAATTCATCCAAGCCTCTGGGGCACGGCCACAGTGTGAAGCGCCATACAGGACTTATGGATTGGCTAACAACCGTCGATCACAAAAAAATCGCGATTTTGTACCTATGGGCCGGAGGATTATTTTTTGGCATCGGGGGAATTGAAGCGCTTCTGATTCGTTGGCAGCTCATCAAGCCGATGAATAACTTTTTGGATGCACAAACGTTTAATGAACTCATAACTATGCATGGTACGACGATGATCTTCCTCGGCGTCATGCCAGTCATCTTCGCACTCATGAATGCCGTCATTCCGCTACAGATCGGTGCACGTGACGTAGCCTTTCCTTTTCTAAATGCACTTGGTTTCTGGACCTTCCTGTTCGGCGGGATTCTACTGAATCTTAGCTGGGTTATGGGTGGTGCTCCTGATGCCGGGTGGACCGCCTACACCCCACTATCTACGAGTACATACAGCACTACACACGGTGTAGACTTCTATACGATCGGCTTGCAAATTGCCGGATTAGGGACCCTCATCGGGGGGATTAACTTTCTAGCCACGATCATTACGATGCGTGCGCCGGGAATGACCTATATGCGGATGCCGATGTTCGCCTGGACCACATTTATTACTTCCGCCATTATTTTGTTTGCTTTTCCAGCAATAACAGTAGGTTTAGTACTGCTGACATTCGACCGGATTCTAGGAGCCAATTTCTTCGAAGTTGGAGCCGGAGGAAGTCCAGTGCTATGGCAGCATATCTTCTGGATATTTGGTCACCCGGAAGTGTATATTCTCATTCTGCCTGCCTTCGGGATTATTTCCGAGGTCATCCCAACCTTTTCGCGTAAAAGACTGTTCGGATATAGCTCCATGGTGTTTGCAACTATCTTGATCGCCTTCTTAGGTTTTATGGTTTGGGCTCACCACATGTTCACAACTGGACTTGGACCTGTAGCTAACGCGTTGTTTTCCGTATCAACGATGTTAATTGCGGTTCCGACCGGGATTAAAATTTTTAACTGGTTGTTCACGATGTGGGGCGGGCAAGTACGTTTCACAACCCCTAACCTGTTCGCTGTAGGATTTATTCCTACATTTACTATGGGGGGAGTAACTGGAGTGATGCTGGCGTCCGCACCTGCTGACTTTCAGTTCCATGATACGTATTTTGTTGTAGCGCATTTCCACTATGTTATTGTAGGTGGCTTGGTGCTTGGCCTGTTCGCAGGTCTGCACTACTGGTGGCCCAAAATGTTCGGAAGGATGCTGAGTGAGACGCTGGGCAAGTGGACTTTCTGGACGTTTATCATCGGATTCCATCTGACCTTCTTTGTACAGCATTTCCTTGGGCTTATGGGGATGCAGCGCCGCGTGTTCACTTATTTACCAAATCAGCAATTTGATTTGCTAAATCTAGTCAGTACCATTGGTGCAGGTCTTATGGGTGTTGGTATGATTATTTTCTTGGTGAACATCTTCCTGACTTCCAGAAAACCAGCGGATGCAGGCAATGATCCGTGGGAGGATGGACGTACATTGGAATGGACCATTCCTTCACCGCCGCCAGAATATAACTTCAAGCAAACACCTCTTATTCGGGGGATTGATGCCTTCTGGAAAGAAAAAGTAGCAGGGAATAAAGGCATGACACCAGCAGAGCCGGTGGGCTCAATTCATATGCCGTCAGCAACGATTTTACCGTTTACGATGTCTATCGGAATTTTTATCGCTGGGCTTGGCTTTATGTTTAGCCGTGATGAATTCGGCAATGCTTTTATGAGCTTCCTGTTTAATAATTATATCGTTACAGCCATCGGTCTTATTATTACATTTGGATCCATGCTGATGCGTTCGCTGTATGATGATCACGGATGGCATATTGAACCTGAAGAGCTGGAAGGAAGTGAGCGGACATGACAACGGCACATGCAGAAGCTTCTAAGGATACCTTTCCGCACGAGCCGGAAAAAGCTACGCTCGAAGGACGCAACAAGGTTCTTGCCTTTTGGTTGTTTCTAGGCGGCGAAGCGGTATTGTTCGGCACGTTGTTCGCTACTTTCCTCGCACTGCGTAATCAGACGAATGAGGGGCCTTCGGCGAATGAACTGTTTCACCTGCCGCTTGTAGCCGCTGCAACATTCATCCTGCTGGTAAGCAGTCTGACGAGTGTATTCGCTATTCAAGCAATGCACAGAAATCGGCCGGCACTGCTACGGAATTGGCTTTTAGTTACTGTAGGTTTAGGTTTAGGTTTCCTGGTTTTGGAGATCTATGAGTTTACTCAATATGTAAGACACGAAGAATTCGGAATGACCACAAGTGCATTCAGCTCGGCATTCTACACACTGGTAGGATTTCATGGTGCGCACGTAGCCTTCGGGATCGCTTGGATCTCCATCTTGATCGGGCAGCTCGCCCGCAAGGGGTTAACGGTTGTTACTGCACCAAAAGTGTATGTGTCAGCCATGTACTGGCATTTTATCGATGTAGTATGGGTCTTCATCTTTACGGTTGTATACCTACTCGGAAAGGTGGGCTAGGCACTATGACGACGGATCAGCATATGCCAGATAGCGGCGGGTATAAGCAACGTCATCGGCATGAAGGACCACAGAAACATATTGTTGTCTTTATTTTCTCCATTGTCTTAACATTGATTGCTTTCGCTGCTGTTGCGGCTGGGGGCGTAAATGCAACCTTTGCGATTATTTTGCTGCTGGTAATGGCTGTTCTTCAGGTCATTGTACAGATGGGCTTCTGGATGCATCTAAAAGATAAAGGGCATCTTCTGCCGATTCTCTTCATGCTGGGCGGCTTCTTTATCGCTGGGACCTGTATTGTTATGTCGCTGTATTGGGTTTGGTGGAATTAACGGACGATAATGAAAGAGGTGGGCTGCGATGCCCCCTCTTTTTGATGTTTAGATATATGAATTCCTGCGCTAGGAGGTTGGGATTATGCTGGGATTAGAATACTTTAGTTTTGCTGAACTATGGAGTCCGCTTTTTCTAGCGGTAATGCTGCTGCTGACAGCAGGTTATTTTGTGTGGATTGGTCCGATTGCTGGGCGTTATGCCGATTCATTACCGGTGCCATTTTGGCGTAGAGCGTTATTTGTCTGCGGGATGCTTGCCCTTTATCTGGCACAAGGAGGACCCATTAGCCTTTTAGGGCATATGATGTTTTCCTTCCACATGGTCAGTATGGCCTTGTCTTATCTGGTAGCGGTGCCGCTGATTATGCTTGGAATTCCAGATTTTATCTGGCGCAGGATACTAAAGGTGAATCCGCTTCGGCGGTTATCTTTTTTAGCTCATCCGGTAGTAGCTGCTCTATTGTTTAACGGACTTTTTTCCTTGTACCATATTCCTGTTATTCATGATTATGTGATGCTGCATTTTACTGTTCATCGTATTTATTACATTGTTTTGTTCCTGACCTCTGCTTTAATGTGGTGGACACTGATTAATCCGCTGCCGGAACATCGTATGGCGAGTGGGCTTGGGAAGATTGGATTTATTTTTCTTAACATGGTATTGCTGACGCCGGCTTGCGGGCTGATTATATTTGCCGATCATCCGCTCTACGCCACTTACAGTGATCCAGAGACTTGGGCGCGTGCTATGGGCTATTGTATCTCGGGAGACCCCTCTGTTTTACTTCAGAATTTTGGAGGTCCTGCATTCTTTGAAGTGATGTCGCCGAAGGTGGATCAACAGGTGGGAGGCATCGCGATGAAGTTCATTCAGGAATTTATTTTTGCCTCTATGCTTGCTTATGTGTTCTATCATTGGTATAAAAAAGAGAACGGACAAGACGACGATGAATTGTCGACGCCATCCTCAACACTTCAGGAGAGCAACTTGAACCGTGCATAACTGGTAGACTGCCGAGGGGGAGAATCATGGATATTTTCACAGTGTTTCCGACTATTAGTACGTCATTCATCGTGATCAGCGCGGTGCTGGTGGCTATAGGTTGGTGGCTCATTATCAAGGGCAAACGCGAGGCGCATAAGAAAACGATGATTGCTGCCGCTATCGCTGCGCTGCTGTTTTTTATTGTTTACGTATCGAGAACGTTGTTTGTGGGAAATACCTCATGGGGTGGACCGGATGAACTGAAGACAATTTATCAAGTGTTTTTGATCTTCCATATCGTTCTGGCAACCGTAGCTGCGGTATTCGGACTTACTACGTTAACACTTGGTTTCAAGGCGAAGTATTCCAAGCACCGTAAGTGGGGCAGAGTGACATCTATAATCTGGTTTATCACAGCGATTACAGGCGTTATGGTGTACGTGCTGTTGTATGTTTTGTATCCAGGTGGACACACCAAGCCGGTGTGGGAAGTTATTTTGGGTGCGTAAAATAAGTGCTTGAATAGAGCACAGAGTTTAGTGCGTTGAGCGAATGAACAGCACTAAAGTAGCAGAACCGTAAATAGTTATGAAATAAGCCTATATATCTGCATGTTCCTGAGTAGGGATTGCGGGTGATGGGCTTATTTTGGTTTGTAGAGCTTCGGGATCTGTCCTGAAATTGAACGAAGTTAGCACGAAAAAGATGTAATTGGGGAAAACCTCCCTGAAAATGAACGGAAATAGCTCAAAAAGGCCATAATTAGGGAAATACTCCCTAAAAGTGAATGGATTTAGCTCAATAACGGAGTAATAGCTGAATTTTTGGGGAGGATTTCCCTAAAAACTAATAATCTAAGCTCGGTTGGGCAGATTTTAGGGAGTTTTTCCCTAATGTTAATCCGCCCGGCAGTCGCCCATATCCCATACCTGAAACTGCACTAGCAGCCGAAACGGTATCCCACACCCGAAACCTGAACCAGTCAGCAGCCGAATCAGCACCCCGCCCCCGATACCGCACCATCCGCCATACCCGCCTCCCTCAACACACATCACACCAACACGTTGCATAGAAGCAGAGAGTGAGCTCCTACTACTTCATTTCCAGAATGAATTATCTAATAAACTCAATTATCCCAGTTACATTCGCCCCGTAGCATTCTGCCTCAATTCCCCCTCAATTCCCCCTCATTGTAGTTAATCTCAATTAATAAGCGTTACCTAACGTCTGAGAGTGTCTTCATAAGCTTGAAGTATGAGGTTGCCCAAACCTCCTATTTCTTTAGAATAATTTCCAGTTACAGGATTGACAATGAAAAACCAAGGTCATATACTGTGTATATAGATATATACAGTAAGCACAGGGATATGAACACCTGCTTCTGCTAGACGCTGAAGACATTGTAAAGCGAGGTTAGCATTAATGAGAACATTAAAAGATTCATGGTTTATGTTGCGCTCTGATTTTCGCGGAGACAAATTAAAAATATTAGGGACCCTCGTGATAACAGTTGTTTTTATGAGTTATCTTGGTGGACTGACTAGCCTGATAGCAAATGATGTACTAGGTGAGCAGGATCGGACGATGCTAGCGGATTTCTTATTTCTTTCCTTTATCCCCTTATTGGGATTAACATTCTCTCGCCGTTCCATGAAATATTGGAGTGAAGACTCATACACAAAAATGTTGGTTTACTTACGAACTTTACCGATTCCAGCTTCAGTAATATTATTGCGGAGAAAACTTCAGGGTGTGATCTCCTTTACTCTAAATGGCACGTTATTCTTCGGTATTATTTACTTGTTAGGAGAGAATTTTCGGGCAGAGCTGGCGGTTCCATCGTATATAGCTTTTGCGATTACTTGGCTCGGCTTCGGATTCATGGTCTCAGGTCTATATATTTTTATTGAATATCTTTTTAGCGGCAAAGCTTATCTATGGCTAACATTGCTTATCGTAGTTTTATCGTGGGCAACATCGTTCCTAGTTACACTGGGCGGAGGCAGTTTGTTCTTATACAGTATCTCCTATTCTAAGGAGTGGGGGCTGTTATCTCCGATCATGTGGGGGTCACTTCTGCTGGGAACAATATCTGTGCAGTTATTCTCTAAATGGACTATACATCGGCTGAAAAGTCGCAATCTCATATAAAAAATCGGAAATGGCAAGGACTGCGCTCTAGCACGCTAGAGTGGAAGGCGAGGTGTAAATAATGTGGATACCGGTACAAATCAACGAAAATAGTGCAGAGCCCCTCTATCATCAAATAGAGACTCAGCTTAGATCATTAATCATTAGCGGAGTCATTACAGAAGGTACGCTGCTGCCCTCGATTCGTGAGTTCGCAGGAGATCTGAAATGCAGTGTAATTACCGTGCGGCGGGTATATCAGGATCTGGAGAACGAAGGTTTGCTGCGAACGCGACAAGGAACGGGTACCTTTGTATCCCATGTAGGTGACGGAGCCATGGAAGAATATAAACGTGAAACGGTTGGCAAAGCACTTGAAAGTGCAGTGGATATCGCCCGATCGGTACATTGCAGCAAGGATGAACTTGAACAGATTTTTATGGAGATTGTAGAACGCAAGTATAGAGAAAAGGATTGAGAGGGGGCGCTTACTCATATGGTACAGATGGCTATAGAATTGCGGAATGTACTTAAACGGCGGCGAAACAAGACGATAGGGCCACTGACCCTGAATCTGCCTAAAGGATATATTACAGCTTTGGTAGGTCAGAATGGATCCGGCAAAAGCACGCTGCTGAATCTGCTGATGCAGCTGACTAATCCAGAGGAAGGCGAGATTTATTGGTTCGAGAACAGGTATGATAGCGGGTTGTCTCTGGAGCTTCGCCAGACCATTGCCTATGTTCCTGAAACGTCAATTACTGAGGAGAACCACTGGAATGCAGAGGAGGCAGCGCGATTTCGGAAGTATTGGTATCCAAATTGGGACGATCAGTATTTTCACGAGCTGATGGATCGCTTTGAGGTTCCGTATCATACGAGACTTTCGAAGATGTCTAAAGGGGAGCGCCGGAAATTCGAAATTGCTGCAGCACTTGCGGCACGGCCAAGTCTGCTGCTATTGGATGAACCTTCATCGGGTCTTGATCCTTTTGCCTGGAAGATTATGATCGAGACACTTCGTAAATATATGGATGAGCACAACGCAACGATTATCATCTCCACACACATTGTGGATGAGGTGCGACGGCTGGCAGATTATATCGTCCTTATGCATCGGGGTGAACTGCTGGGCATGGCTGAAAAAGACAGTCTGTTCGGTGCTTGGACCGAGGTTTGGGTGAATGCTGCGGATGAAGAGGAGCTTGCGGAGTTATCGGCTGAGTTGCCAGGAGGCTTGTACTTCACCATGGATACACCGGGTGTAGCTTCTTTTATCATAGAACAATTTTCTGAAAACGAGAAACGCATTCATGACTTGGGCGTAAAGGTTATCAAGAGGCGCAGTTTGGAGCTGGACGAAATATTAAGTTTATGGACACAGGGTCATCGTCCTATTCTAATTGACCACAAGAGAGGGGACTAGAGAAATGGAAGCCTTAAAGCTGGAAAGTGTAGTTAAGCAATATGGAGAAAAAACCGCAGTAAACGGAATTAACCTAACCGTAGGTAAAGGGGAAATTTACGGATTACTGGGGGCGAACGGCGCGGGGAAAACAACCACGATGCGTATGGTACTCGGCCTAATCTACCCTGATGAGGGCAAGATTTTGTATAACGGGAAACCTTTCAACAGTGAACTGCAGCAACTTATGGGTTATCTGCCCGAAGAACGTGGACTATATCCTAAGGTGAAGATCAGTGATCAAATCGTTTACTTGGCCCGCCTGCGTGGGATGTCAGCTAGTGATGCAGATAAGAGCTTGCGCTATTGGCTGGATCGATTCGAGGTTCCGGATTATTACAATAAAAAAATAGAAGAGCTCTCCAAAGGAAATCAGCAAAAAATGGGCTTTATCGCCGCTGTCGTTCATAAGCCGCAGATTCTGATTCTAGATGAAGCTTTCAGCGGGCTGGATCCAGTAAACGTGGAGCTGCTGAAAGATACGGTCAAAGAATTACGTGATTCGGGAACAAGTATCCTCTTCTCTACGCACCGGATGGAGCATGTGGAAGAGCTATGCCGTAACATTACGATTCTCGATCGATCCAATACGGTCGTTCAAGGGGATATCCGCACGATCAAGAATGGCTACCCGCGGGAAGAAGTATTGCTGCGTACAGCTAATGAGGTAAAAGGTTTGGAGTCCATCGCAGGTGTTACAGCAGTGAAACGGCTGGAGCGTGGGTATCTGTTATCGATCAGTGAGATCGGTGCAGCACAGCGTATTTTACAGCAGGCGATAGCACAGGGTGAAGTGGAGCATTTTGAAATCAAGGAACCTACGTTAAACCAAATCTTTATCAGAGCGGTGGGTGAATCTAATGAATAAGATGGGGACAATTATCGGCTTTACCTTTAAAAATAAAGTTAGAACGAAATCATTTATGATTACTACTTTGATTCTAGTATTATTGCTCAGCATAGGGATGAATCTTCCCTATATCATCGATCAGTTTAAGGGTGATTCGGCCAAAAGTGAAGTTACTCAAATTGCTGTGATTGCTGAAGAGGGAAATCAGGTTGCAGAATTGTTGAAGGCTTATACTGCGCCAGAAGGCATGCCACAGGCTAAGATAGTACAATATGCTTCTGCGGATGATGCCGAGTTAAAGAAAGCATTAGATGAAGAGACAGTAGAAGGTTATGTTACTTTTGCGGAACCTATTGGTGAAGGGCTTCCACCCGTTACTTATCATAGTAATGATGGAGAACTAAACGGAGATGTGCAAGTTTATCTTCAAAATGCACTTCAGCAAGCAAACACACAATATATCGTTGGTGACAAGCTGACCTCTGAACAGATTGCTGCAATGTCAACACCAGTGCAGATTACTACACAACAGCTTAACGCAGGCGGTGGCAGTGAAAGCTCTCAGGAGGACACTCCGGCCATTAACTACATTATCGTATATGCCATGCTTATGTTGTTCTTTATGTCCATTATGATGACAGGCAACATGATTGCCGCTGAGATAACTTCTGAGAAAAGCTCGCGGATTATGGAGATTCTGATTACAAGTGCCTCACCTTTAGCGCAAATGTTCGGTAAAGTTATCGGTGTTTTCCTAGTAGGAATATTGCAAATTGGGATCTTTGTCGCAGCGATCGTCGTCAATTTGACGCTCCCGCATAATGCGACTGTATTGGCTGATTTTGATCTCGATTTAGGCCAGCTCAATATTAACTTGCTGCTCTATGGATTTGTCTTGTACGTATTAGGTTACTTCCTCTATGCCTTGATGTATGCGGCTGTAGGTTCGATTGTCAGCCGTACGGAGGATCTCGGTCAGGCGGTAATGCCAATCATGATGTTAGGCTTCGTAGCGTTCTATGTTCCACTGTTCAGTATCTCCAATGCAGATACTCTAGTGGTTAAGATAGCGAGTTATGTGCCTTTCACCTCACCATTAACGATGCTGCTCCGAATTGGTGTCGGCGAGGTGGCGATCTGGCAAGTCATTGTATCGCTGCTGATCCTGCTTGTGACTACCTTCATCTTCGGATGGCTGGCAGCCAAGATCTATCGTACCGGCGTACTGATGTACGGCAAACGCCCAAGTATTAAAGAAATCAGAAAAGCAATGAAAGCTTACAAGATCTAAGAAGACCTCATATAACTTTTAAGGAGTGCTAATGATGTCTACAAGCGAACAATATAACATTATGCTTTTAATGAGTTCTGTATCGCTGGCTACGGTTAGTAGAATGCTTCCGGATGGCTCCACTTTTATGGATTTCGTTCAAGGCGTATTGACTGGTGTTGCTATAGTGGGGATGTTGGCAGGATTGTGGATGTACGGTAAGGCGCGTAAGAGTAAAGTGTAATAGTAGGAACTGAATTTTCGGGGGTATCCTAACAGCCATTTATGGTTGTTGGGATATCCCCGTTTTTGAGTTGGCAATCTCTTTGTATACGAGCTGATATAGCTAACGGACCCAGCAGCACTTAAATGCAACAATCATCGAGATTTAGCAAGATATCGGACACTATAGTCGCTATTGGCATGAAAAATGGTGAATTAGTAGCTCTTTTAACCAAATAGTTGCACTGGAGTCCGATACTATGCTCAAAAGGCGATAAACGTGCAAGTAACGTCATCTGGGTCCGTAAGCCTTGTCTTGGTGGAAGATGATTAGGGCTTGCTTTAAGACGATCCAAGACGCTCATCGCTCGAGATTTTTACTGGAGTCCGAACGCCGGCCATATTTGTGGAAAAGCTTCAATTAAAGGCTCCTGAGTCCGTTAGATGCTTCATGCGCTCAAAGATCGTTTGAATTCTAGTCAGAGACTAAATTATAGAAAGATTTGCGCTCGTTAGTACATCCGCTTGGGCGGTCATCTGCTCCCGTACAGCTCTAAGCTGTGCTTTCAATGCAGGAACACTTTTTTGCAGAATAATGCTTATTTGAGAAAGAGGCAGCTTTAAGCCGTACCACAATACCTTCACAAGCTGTTCCTCCCAAGGTAATGCCTTAGCCGATAGAAGCGAGCGCCGGGCAAAAGAATCAGCACACTGGCGAATACAAGTGCGGTAAGCGTGGATAGAGAATAACTGAGGATCGAATTCATCCTGACGATATATTTTATGAAGCTCTGTGAAGGTGCGTATAGTAACCTTGTCCGCCTCATTAGATTGTTCTAACAACATGGAACTAAGTACGTAGACTTCATTAGTATACTTTTGGACACACTCTGCAAATTTAGTACTGTAGGTGGACTCGGGAGGTAAGGGGTCAGGCATGGTGAAACACGATCCTTTCAGAATGAGAGATTTGCTTGAATCTATAATATAGAAAAGTAAGAGATTGATTTATTGATGAGATCAGCGGTGTCTGGTTCCGGGCAACTGTGTTTCTGCTGGGAGGTACTGGATAAAGCTTTGGAAGGTTTGTAGTAGAGCCGTTCACTTCTGGAATTGCTCCCCCCTGCTGCAACACTGTACAGACGCCCTTGCTGAATATGCCCTGCCAAGGATTTACCCTGGAGCTTGGCCTTTAAATCCTGCAAAGCACCCTGAACTAGCTCAAGCTTAACCTGCTCCCAATCTGAACCTTCGCGGCGGACCTTATCCAGCGCTTCCTCAAGACGGCAATGACAGATAGCCCGTAAAAAAGAACTCCATTTAATGAGATCGAAATTTTTGGTGTTGGCAGAGATCAGACAAGCCCCCCAGCTGCAACCTCCCTTACAGGTGAGTTTTAGAATACCATAACGGCAGCCTTCAGCCCCTTCCATTCCATAGTGGATAGGCTCGGGTTCATCCAATACAAATACTTCAATGCGGGATAGTCTGCGCTGGTCCATAGTAGGGTTCCTCCTTAGATTTCCAAAAGCTTTAAGTCTACATGATGAGTGACACTAGCCTTTTCTACACAAGCGAGCATTTCCATTTTATTCTCACAGACTGCGGTATGCTCTAGCCATAGTCGGAACTTCTCTTTCCGTATAACAGATAGATGTAAGGGAAAGGTGCTGCGGGATCTCAAGACATACCAACCGGCGCTTACATCTTTCCAAGGCTCCTTGAAGGCTGTAAACCACGGGAGTTTTTGGTGTGATGACCAATCCTGCTGCTGCTGTTGTTCTCGAATTTTTTTATATATCTCATATACAATCTTAGAGTCTAAACAGTCTTTACAAGAAGAAGGTGTGCTGAACTGGCGAAGGGCTTGGATCTGGTTCTGGCCAAATGCATAGCCTACAATGTACCTGTGATTATGTTCTTCGAACCACAAGGCCCCGAAACAAACGTAATTTAGACTTATCGGCTCAAGCAGCCCTTGATGTATCCCTAAATAATAGTGCTTCAAAACATTCACCCCATCCAGCGTGCTATCACCTAATAAGCTCAGGTAACGCAAAAACCGCAGCAAGAGGAGGACCTCTGCTGCGGTTTTGGATTACAGGCAGATATACCTGGGCCAAAGCGTGGCGGATCAAGGGTCTCTCTCTTTACGCTTACGAGGTTAGCTGTCGGATTCGGACGGTGAGAGTCGCCCTACCTATTGAGACTTATGCAGTCTCCTTTGGATTCACCCCAAGTAGGCCAGGTGGCCTGATGGTTCCCCCGTTCCCTGCGAATGCAGGAACTCAGCGTTGATTGTTTTTCATGAATTAGATTCAACCCGAATCATACTCTTTTCAAGATTTTCTGTAAAAAACGGAAAATGTTCTTTTAGAGCAATTTTAACCATATCCTGCCGACTACGACTGAAAAACGAGGTAAATAGGTATTTATGGCGTGTTATCGCGCCTCTTTCTCGCTCAGCCTCAGCTTCTTGCGTTTCTACCTATAATGGGAATTTGCAGTATTTTCGCTCTAAAAAGGTGAATAAAATCACATGGGTTATAGATAGCGATTAAACGCTCCAAACTCGAGTAAACAAGAGATATAGAGAGATTAGATATCAAGTAAGCGCTATCTAATGGGAAAATAGTTTTTAATTTGCATTATTTTGGCATCATTCAGGTTTTACAAGTCTTCGTGCATAAGAGTATGATTACTCCTGTTTCAACGACAATCGAATATTTGATCCGCTTAATTTCCGGTAAGGAAAGCGGGGGAACCAACAATCGGCAGCCGATGTGAGAGTCGGAAGCCGATTATGGGGTGAATCCTGTAGAGGGTGTGAGTGAGCTCGCATCTATACAGGTAGGGCGACTCTCACCGCCCGAATCCGACAGCTAACCTCGTAAGCGTATGGAGAGAGGATGAGTGCAATGTGACCGCTAGCGAGCCACAGAGGAGATCCTTTGTGGCTTTTTGCTGTGCTCTTAGAAGCAAAGCATTTATGGAGGCCTCCCCTAAGAGGTCGCTAAATTCATCATTAGCGGTATTTGTAAGGCAGCGTCTAATGACGTGACACAACCGAGCTTTAGGTTGTGCCCGAAAATGACGATAGGTCAACATCCTTTCGGAGATTTTCGTTGCCTCCTTGTTGTAAATGAGCAGGAGGAGAAAAAAAGATGACGGATCAGAATGAATATGTGCTTGTATGTGCGCCTACAAAGGCGGGAGAACATTTCATTAAACTTCTGAAGTTCAGGGGTATTAAGATGGCGGGATTAACCAACAATGTGGCTGAGAAAGCTTTACTTGAGGAGCTCGGGATTGAGCAGGTTATTCTAGTGGATACCCGCCATCAGAGCACTTGGTTTCGCCCATCGTTCCCGGTAGGCAGGGTATATCTGTTTGAGAGCAGCTTTCCGCTTTGCTGCCGCTATATTCAGATGTGCCGTACCTGGACGACACAGCCGATTTTTGTGATTACAAGTTCAATAAATCCTAGATTGGTCTATAAAAGACTTGGTGCGAGCTATGTAATCTATTCCCATAGTGGTGATGCTGATTTTCTAATCGATAGATCACCTCATCAAGGATAATGGAAGGAGTGCGGAAGATATGATGGATCTGTATATGGTGGCTTCGTTAGCTGTAATTTACGGGTTATTTTATGGCTTTATGCGCTGGTGCGCAGGTGTAGTTGAGGATACGGGGAGGGATAAGCTGTGATTCTAGTAATCGCTGTTACCCTACTGTTGTTTATATATCTGGTTTACGCGTTGATTCATCCTGAGAAATTTTAAGGAGGGGCATTCATGGGCATTTTGCAAATAGTCGTCGTAATTGTAATTCTCATCTTGCTGGTCAAGCCGATGGGAACGTATTTATATCATGTATTTTCTAACGAACCGAATCGTACGGATCGCTGGTTTGCAGGCACAGAGAAAGGTATTTATAAGCTGATCGGCCTGAAAAAACGGGACGGAATGTCCTGGAAGAAGTATGCACTCAGCTTTGTTTTAACTAATATCGTACTGGTTGCTTTCAGTTATATTTTTCTAAGATTACAGCGGGGATTGCCGCTGAACCCGAATGGAATTGCCGATATGGAACAGACGCTTTCATTCAATACGGTGATCAGCTTTATGACCAATACGAACCTGCAGCATTATAGCGGGGAGACGGGACTATCGTATTTTTCACAAATGGCAGTCATCACGATGATGATGTTCACGTCTGCAGCGAGCGGATTTTCTGTTGCGGTTGCTTTTGTCAGAGGGATTACAGGACAGAAATCAGTCGGGAACTTTTTCGAGGACTTCGTAAAAGCACATATTCGTGTATTCATTCCATTAGCTCTGCTAGTTTCATTGGTGCTGGTAGGATTGCATGTGCCACAAACGCTCAAGCCATCGCTTGAGGTCACTACACTCGAAGGGCAGACGCAACAAATCGCTATCGGTCCAGTCGCTTCTTTGGAATCAATTAAACACTTAGGTACGAATGGTGGCGGCTTCTTCGGAGCCAATTCAGCGCATCCTTTTGAGAACCCTAATCCACTTACGAACGTTCTGGAGATTCTCTCTATGTGGATGCTGCCAGCCTCTCTGCCATATATGTACGGATTGTTCGCTAAGAACAAACGTCAGGGCTGGGTGATTTTCACAGCAATGATGACCTTGTTCGTACTACTGCTGGGATTGAATTATTATGCGGAAACCAAAGGCAATCCAGCTATCAATGCGCTGGGGATCGAGTCTTCGCAAGGCAGCATGGAAGGTAAAGAGGTACGTTTTGGTATCCCGCAATCTTCGCTGTTCACTTCGGTAACAACGGCAGCTACGACAGGTAGTGTTAACAATATGCATGATACGCTGACACCGCTGGGTGGCATTACCCCTCTGGCCCTAATGATGCTCAACAACGTCTTCGGGGGAAAAGGTGTCGGACTAATCAATATGCTGATGTATGCCATCATGGGTGTCTTCTTATGTGGACTAATGGTTGGCAGAACACCAGAGTTTCTCGGGCGAAAGATAGAAGCCAAGGAGATGAAGCTAATTGCGATTGCTATCCTTGTGCATCCGTTCATTATCCTTGTACCAACAGCAGGTGCGTTCTTAACGGACTTGGGCAACGGTGCCATCACGAATCCCGGATTCCATGGACTTAGCCAAGTGTTATATGAATATGTCTCTTCTGCCGCGAACAATGGTTCAGGATTTGAAGGGCTTGCGGACAACACCACCTTTTGGAATGTTACAACCGGGATCGTAATGCTGCTTGGCCGTTATGTCTCTATAATCGCGATGCTGGCAGTTGCAGGCTCACTGATCCAGAAGAAGCCAGTTCCTGAGACGATTGGCACATTCCGCACAGACAATGGTCTGTTCACCGGAATTCTGATTGGTACCGTTGTAATTATCGGGGCTCTGACGTTTCTGCCAGTCATTGTGCTCGGCCCGATTGCAGAATATTTGACCTTACGGTAGGAAGAGGGAGAACAAGATGAGTACTGTAAAAAGAAAAAAGCTGCTGACGGGACCCATACTCCTAAGCGCTGTAAAGGATAGCTTTATTAAGCTTAACCCGGTGACGTTAATTAAAAATCCGGTCATGTTCGTAGTCGAAATCGGTACGATTATTGTATTGCTTATGGTACTGGCCCCCGGATATTTTAATGCAGAGAAATCGGTAGGCTTCAATATCACAGTGTTGTTCATTCTGCTATTCACAGTGCTGTTTGCCAACTTCGCTGAAGCGCTGGCTGAAGGCCGCGGGAAAGCCCAGGCGGATTCACTCAAGAAAACGAAACAGGATATCACAGCTAACAAACTCGTTGGAGGGTCTGTGAAGACCGTTTCTTCTTCCGAGCTTCGTAAAGGAGATATTGTCATCGTCAGTCAGGGAGAACTTATCCCTGGCGATGGTGAAGTAATTGAAGGGCTGGCCTCCGTAGATGAATCTGCAATTACAGGTGAATCTGCACCTGTTATTAAGGAAGCCGGCGGAGATTTTGGCTCAGTCACAGGCGGCACCCGGGTAGTCAGTGATGAGATTAAAGTCAAAATTACCAGTGATCCCGGTGAGTCATTCCTGGATCGGATGATCTCCCTCGTTGAAGGGGCGAAACGTCAAAAGACACCCAATGAAATTGCACTAAATACACTCTTGATCAGTCTGACGTTGATTTTCCTGATTGTAGTAGTGACCTTGCGGCCAATTGCGACTTATCTGGGCGTTGATCTAGATATTCCTGTTATGATCGCCTTGCTGGTCTGTCTGATCCCGACCACAATCGGGGGACTGCTCTCCGCTATCGGGATAGCAGGGATGGACCGCGTCACACAGTTTAATGTCCTTGCTATGTCAGGGAAGGCCGTTGAAGCTGCCGGCGACATTAATACAATGATTCTAGATAAGACAGGTACGATTACTTTCGGAAACCGGATGGCGAGTGATTTTGTGCCTGTTGGAGATGAAACGGAAGCTGAGCTTACGGCTTGGGCAGCTATTAGTTCGCTAAAGGATGAGACTCCGGAAGGACGTTCGGTTATTGAGCTGGCTAAGAAGCTGGAGCGCAGCTATGACAGCAAACTTGCTGAAGGCGGAGAGTTCGTAGAGTTTAAGGCTGAGACCCGGATGAGTGGTATAGATCTACTTGATGGACGATCTGTTCGTAAAGGGGCAGTCGATTCCGTGAAGAAATGGGTACAGTCGAAGGGCGGAGTCATTCCCGCGAACCTCGACAGTAATTCCGATGCTATCGCTCGGATGGGGGGGACCCCGCTTGCTGTTGCGGTAGACAACCGGATTTATGGACTTATTTACTTAAAGGATACGGTTAAGCCAGGGATGAAAGAGCGGTTTGATGAGCTGCGAAAAATGGGAATCAAGACTATCATGTGTACAGGGGACAATCCGCTGACCGCAGCTACTATTGCCCGTGAAGCAGGGGTAGATGATTTTATTGCAGAGAGTACACCTGAGGATAAAATAGCGGTTATCCGCCGTGAGCAGAACGAAGGCAAGCTGGTGGCAATGACTGGTGATGGTACGAATGACGCACCTGCCCTTGCCCAAGCTGATGTGGGCTTAGCGATGAACAGTGGGACTACAGCCGCTAAGGAAGCAGCAAACATGGTTGATCTGGACTCCGATCCCTCGAAGATCATTGAGGTTGTAGCTATTGGTAAACAGCTACTGATGACGCGGGGCGCGTTGACAACGTTCAGTATTGCGAATGATATCGCTAAATACTTCGCAATTATTCCGGCAATGTTCATGCTCGCTATTCCTGAAATGGAAGCCCTGAATGTCATGGGATTGGGTTCACCTAGCTCGGCAATTATATCTGCATTAATATTTAATGCGATTATTATTCCGCTGCTGATCCCATTGGCTATGAAAGGTGTCTCGTATAAAGCGATGAGTTCTACGAAGCTGCTGGGACGTAATATTTTTATCTATGGTTTAGGTGGAGTAGTCGTTCCTTTTGCGGGCATCAAACTTATTGATTTGCTCGTAAGTGTATGGATATAACAACGGATTGACTAATCATTGAAAGGGTGAAAGCATCGTGAATAACAGAAAATCGATTGCGGACGCTGAAGAACAGTTGTCATCATCGAAGGGTGCTAATTTCTTTATTATATTACGGCTATGTCTAGTGTTTGTTGTTCTTTGCGGAGTGATTTATCCTCTGACTACTACAGCGATTGCTCAAGTTCTGATGCCATCGCAAGCAAACGGCAGTCAGCTGAAGAATGACGCTGGAGTAGTTGTGGGCTCAGAACTCATCGGGCAAAGCTTTACGGACCCGGCATTATTCCATGGCCGTGTATCCAGCATTGATTATAAAGCGGAAGCTTCAGGCTCCAATAACTACGGCCCATCCAACCTGGATATGCTGCAGCGGACGAAGGATTCCATTACACAGTGGCAGCTGGATAATCCGGATGTGCCTGTAAACAAGCTGCCGGTTGATTTAGTAACCAACTCAGGTTCAGGTCTTGATCCGCATATCACTCCTGCGTCAGCAATCGTGCAGATTCCCCGGATCAGTAATTTGACCGGGATTCCAGCTACGCAGCTGGAAGAGCTAGTGAATAAGCAGACCGAAGGTCGCGATCTAGGACTGTTTGGTGAAAAGCGGATAAATGTTCTGAAGCTGAACATGGAGCTGCAGAAATTAACGAACAAATAAATATAGCTAATATCCCTGCCCGATTGTTCAAACTGGGTCAGGGATATCTTGCTTTCTGGCATAGAAGAGTGAATGGATGAACGGGTTATTAAGGAGTGGTCTTGATGGGAACATATCGGAGGAAGACGCCGGAGGAACTGCTGCTCTCTATTTATGAGCTGCATCGTGGACGCCTGAAGATCTATATAGGTCCGGTCAGTGGATCAGGCAAGACCTATCAGATGCTGCGTGAGGGTCAGGCGCTGAAAGCACAGGGCATCGATGTTGTAATCTGTGCGGTTTCAACCAACCAGAGTCCAGAAACAAGGGATCAGCTGGGTGACTTGGAACGGATTCCAAGTATTCATTGGTTTCAGAAGGAGATCGAGAAGAAGGATCTGGACGTGGAGGCCATTGTGGCACGTAATCCAGAGGTTGTACTGACCGATGGATTGGCTCATCATAATCGCGAGGGTGCGGAGAGATCAACTAGGCTGGAGGATATCAAATATTTATTGGGCTGTGGAATTAGTGTCATCACAACTGTAAACGTATACGAGCTGGAGGGCGCAGCAGATCTTGCGCGGAAGTGGACGGGGATTGAGGTGGAATATTCCTTGCCTGCGGAAGTGCTCACCCTTGCAGATGATATCGTTCTAATTGATGTGACTCCGGAAAAGATACTTCAACGTTTGTCCGAAGGACATTTGGGCAAGAAGCAGCGGACTTCGCTTTTTAACAAAGGGAATCTAAGCAAGCTGCGGGAGCTGGCGCTGAGAATGGTTGCGGAGGATGTTAATGGTTCGCTGGAGAAGCATCGGGAGGAGCAAGGATTGCTGGGGGCTTCGGGGATTGCCGAAAAAGTGTTGGTGTCCGCACAGTATTATTGGAATGGCTCGATTCATATCCGCCGTGGGCAGCAAATCGCTAAACGGTTAAACGGAGATCTGGCGGTGGTATCCTTCTGGAAGCAGGGCCTGACGCCCTCTAAGGAAGCAGCAACCTTCAAGCGATCCCTATGGAAGCTGACTGAGAAGATTGGGGCCTCGATGGAGGAGATTTCTTTTCGCTCGAAGAGGGAGATTCCGGGACTTCTAGTGAAATACGCTATCCAGCATAATATTACCCGTATCGTTATGGGTCACTCTAAGCAAACGGCGTGGCAGGAGCTGTGGAAGGGTTCGATTGCTAACTCATTGTTAAAGCAAATCCGCGGAGTAGATGTGTTTTTCGTGGCTGATCGTGCTGAGCGTGAGGGAGAACGTGTTCTTCCTACCCGGCAGAGCCGAAATGAGCGGAAAGCTGATGCTTATCACAGATTAAGCACTCAGGAAGTAAAGGATAAAATCGATGCGATTCGTGGGGGCACATTTAAAGTGTACATTGGTGCTGCTCCCGGGGTGGGCAAGACTTATAAGATGCTGCGAGAAGGAAATGATCTCTTAAAGAGAGGGATCGATGTTGTTATTGGACTACTAGAAACGCATGGACGTAAAGAAACGCTTGAACAGATCGGTGAGCTGGAGATCCTTCCGCGACTGAGCATTGACTATCGGGGGGCTGTCCTTGAGGAAATGGATACGGCAGCTATTATTAAGCGTAATCCGGAGGTCGTACTGGTAGATGAACTGGCACATACCAATATGCCGGGCAGCAAGCATAAGAAGCGGTATATGGATGTTATGGAGTTATTGGATGCGGGGATCTCTGTAATCTCCACTGTGAATGTTCAGCATTTAGAAAGCTTGAATGATGCAGTAGAACAAATTACCGGAGTTAGAGTTAGAGAGACTTTCCCGGACAGCATTCTGCAACGGGCCGACGAAGTTGAACTTATCGATGTATCCCCCAAAACACTGCAAGAGCGGATGAAGGATGGAAAAATATATGCGATGACCAAAGTGGATCAGGCGCTGGGGGCTTTTTTCAAAATCGGCAATCTAATCGCCCTCCGTGAACTGGCGCTGCGGGAAATTGCTGATGATGTGGATGAACGTCTGGAGGCCTGGGAACGTGTCGGGTCGCTGCGGGGACCTTGGCGGCGGCAGGAAGTGATCTATGTGTGCATCACCTTAGGAGATCATGCGGAACGTCTGATTCGGCGCGGTTTTAGGATTGCCTATCGTCTAAAAGCTTGCTGGTATGTTACGTACGTACAGGAATATAAGCAGAGCGGGCCTTCTTACGATAAACGAATTAATGATTTGAAAGAATTGACGGAACGACTGGGTGGAACGTTTAAGATGATTCCTAACGTGCTCCCGGCACGAGTGTCTTCCTTGCTGCTTGAAAGGTCTCAAGCCTTACAGAGCACACAGATTATTATCGGCCAGTCCCAACGCTCATGGGTGCGCAAATGGCTACGCGGGGATGTCACTAAACAGATTTTGCGTTCGGCCAGAAATGTAGATGTACTGGTCGTGGCAAATCTTATGCGTGAGGAACCCTAAGCTTTAGAACAATGAAAAAAAGGGATTCCTTGCCGAGTGGCTGCTGGAATCCCCTTTTTTGTAAGCATATATCAAGTGCTAAATAATTAAACGGATGAATTACTGAGCAGCTTCGAGAAGTGCTTTCAGCTCGGGAAGATTAAATCCTTTGGTGGCGTGATCCCCTGCTACAGTAACAGGAACACCCATGAAACCAAGCTTTTCGACTTCCTCTTGATAGACGGTGCTAGTCATAACATCTCTTACTTCAAAAGGGATACCTTGCTCCGTAAGATATTGTTTGACCAGATTACAGTCGCTGCAGCCTGCTGTTGAATAAACAATCACTTGCTGGCTCATTGGTTCACAGCCTCTTTGATAGCATCTCTTGTGATCTTCCAGTGGGAAGTGTTCCAGCGGACCTCATTATCCTCAAGCAGGAAGAGCTGTGGAGATTCATGCTTAATCCCGAAATCCTCGGCAATTTGATTGGAAACTGGACGATCCTCGATGACTAGAACTACTGCTGCTGCAGTATCCGCATCCTTTAGATAAGCCTGGAATTCTTCATTAGCTTTGGCGCTAATCGGGCAGGTAGTGCTGTGTTTGAACAGCAGCTTCTTGCCAGGTTTAGCCACATACTGCTCAAGATCTTCCAATGTATGAAGTTGTTGAATAGACATAGATATCACCCTCCTGGGATCGTTATTTTACTAACCATTGTGTTGTTAACAACCTGTAATCATGATTGTAACATATATTAAATTTAAAACAAAAAGGATTCTGGAGCAGCTAATCCAAGGATGACTAAACCCTCATTTTAGTGCGTTGAAAAAAAGAGGACGGCATGCTAAGGTGAAAGGAAGACAACTTGCTTCAATAATCCTTACTAGGTAGGAGTGTTGATAAGAATGAACAGAGTTGCATGTGTGACTGGAGCTGATCGGGGTCTCGGATTGTCTCTTGTGCACTCTCTTTTAGAGAAACAGTTCTCAGTATTTGCTGGACAATACATGAGAGATACAGATGAATTGAAAGCGCTTAAAGATGAGTATCCGGAACAGCTGGAACTTATTCCACTCGATATTGGTAGTAAGGACAGTGTAAAGCAGGCAGCAAGGGCTATCGCCAGCAGAACTGGGCATGTTGATATTCTTATTAATAATGCCGGAATTATTCATTCCGCAGATGATGCTACGATGCTGGTGGATATGGATGATGAGGGCATGGCGGAGATTTATAATGTGAATACACTAGGCGCGTTGAGAGTCAGCAATGCACTTATGGGACTTTTATTGCAAAGTAAGGATAAATTGATTGTTAATATTTCTTCGGAAGCGGGCAGCATTGGCAGAAATAAACGTATTAATATGTACGGCTACTGCATGTCTAAGGCGGCTCTCAATATGCAATCCTCCCTGATGCACAATCATCTAAAGACGCTTGGGGGTCAAGTGATGGTGTTTCACCCCGGCTGGATGAAGACTTATATGCATGGCGAAAAAAATGAGCAAGCGGATATTTCACCCGATGTGTCTGCAGACCAGATTATAAGTCAGGTTATGGAGTATAAAAAGCATCTAGGGGATGAGCCGGCCTATCTTGACGTGGATGGAAATACATGGCCTTGGTAGATGGGCTTCCCGTAATCAAAAAAACTACACGAAGAAAGGCGATGATAGGATGTCTACACTAAAAGCACTGGCACTCGGAAGTTATTCGGAGGTTAAATATCACCCATTTGCGGGAGTAGACCGGGAGATTGAGCAGATCCTTGCCAATGATCTGCAGGTATTCTCCTCGGAGGATTATGGGCTGCTTAATAAAGAAACATTATCTGACTACAAGCTGGTGATCTCTTATACCGAATTCTCCGATTATAAAATACCGGCGGAACAAAGCAGCGCATTGCTCTCCTATGTGGCTAACGGTGGCGGATTACTAGTGGTACATAACGGAATCTCCTTACAGCGTAATCAGGAGCTAGGCGCTATGCTGGGAGCGCATTTCACTCATCATCCAGAATTCACTTCGCTCCAGATGTCCATACCGGCACGGGAGCATCCCATTATGCAGGGGATCGAAGAATTTGTGATCGATGATGAGCCTTATTATTTTGAGCAGCATCCCTATTTCGAAACAACTGTGCTTATGGAATATCCTCATGATGGGGCAATGAGGCAGGCGGCTTGGTGCCATGAATTTGGTCTAGGCCGGGTTGTTTATTTAATGCCTGGTCATCATTTGCCGTCATTTTCCGTAGAGCCCTTTCGCCAGATGATTCTTAGAGGTGGACTTTGGGCGGCAGGATTATTATAGGATATAAGCGGATATACCTGTTGTAAAATAAAACACGAGTCCAACTGCGGGTTAGCCGCGGTTGGATTTTTTTTGTTGACTCTAACATTGGTGTCAGGGTTTATACTGGTGTAGAACAATTCTCATGAACCCCGGGGAGAATGCTATGAAAATAGGTGAGCTTGCTAAACTGACGGGCGTAAGCGTCCGTTCACTTCGTTACTATGAGAGTCAAGGATTAATCTCGCCGATCCGTCAGGCCAACGGATATCGGGAGTATTCTTCACTTGCTGTAGAGACGGTAGAAACGATTAAACTATATTTGAACCTGGGTCTGTCGACAGAGCAGATCGCGGGCTTTCTACATTGTGTCTTGAAGAACAAAGAAGCTTTCTGCGCAGAAGTGATGCCACTATACCGCAGTAAATTGGAAGATATTGAACGTCAGCTTGTAGAGCTGAATCAGATCAAGAGAAATTTGGAAGAACGAATGGCATCTATTCTGCAGGAGCAGGATGAGAGCAAGTTGGGAACGTGTCCACTGGAGAACTTGGAATAGTACTGCTGGTGTTGAAAAATATGAGGAGGAATGGCAAATGTCTATTATAAATGCCGATAGTGCGGATTGGGTGCGGTCAGAAATACGTGGTGGAGGAACGGTACTGGTGGATTATGGTGCGCCATGGTGCCCCCCTTGTAAGGTGCTGCTGCCTGTTCTGGAAGATCTTCACCAGGAATATGGAGACGATGTTTCTATTGTTAAGGTGAATTGTGATGAACTGCCGGATTTGGCTGGAGAAGCGGGTGTTATGGGGATGCCTACAGTCATTGTATATAAAGAGGGGCAGCCCGTGGAAAAGCTGGTCGGTCTGCGTCCGAAAGCAGCCTACCAAGGCATACTGAACAAGGTTCTTCAAGCATAAGGCGATAATTTAAAAGATGAAATTAGGGAGACTCCATATTGTGGGGTCTTTTTTGCGTGCATGATTTACCCATCTTCGGTAAAAAATACGAACACAGTTATAAAGGAGGTGATGAAGGTGTGGAATATTATTCTAGAGATAATTCCTAAATGGAGTGTGATTTTCCAAGCTATTATGATCTTTTTCGTTCCGTTTATTCTAATCCGGATGATGAGTTGGGCTAATGTAAAGGAAGATACGATAAGTACTAGAGCAAAAAAAGCTGCCGGCAGCATAGGTGGTGGGGTTCCTTACGGAGAAGCATCTCTAGGTTCTAGCAATACGAAAAAGGTTACTAAGGCGGACGATTCCGTTGGAATCAGTGAAGAATCTCCTACAGGAGCAAGCTATAGCGGTCAATTTCGGGAGGATTTGCAAAGATTTAAAGAGATGAGCACAGATATGCATGATGTGAGTTTTCGGGAGTTGCGTATCGGAGGTATAAAGCTGCAAGCGGCCCTTATATTTGTAGATGGACTGACAGATAAAGATAAAATGGATCGCAATATTCTGAAGCCTTTAATGGATGCCTATAAGGTTTTTAAGGATCCCCATACGATACCGGAAGCCAAGGATCTAAAAGATATTCTCATTCATGAGATCGTGCTTATTTCGGAAGTTGAGTTTACGGATAATGTGAAGCTCTCCCTTCAAAAGGTATTGTTCGGCTCTGTAGTGCTGTTAGTAGAAGGGATACCGGAGGCTATTGTGCTCAGCACCCCGAAGGGGAACACAAGAGGGATAGAAGAGCCTGAATCAGAAGCTGTCTTGCGGGGATCTCGAAGCGGATTTAATGAGACGTTAAGTGATAACACGGCATTACTGCGCCGACATGGGCAGAGCACAGAGCTAGCCATGATTTCTTTTACTGTAGGAAAGAGGATGAAGAAGGATCTGGTTCTAACTTATATCAAAGATATCGCGAATGATGAACTTGTCGAAGAAGTTAAACGAAGAATTAGGACGATTGATATAGATGATGTGCAAGAATCTGGTTATGTGGAGCAATTAATCGAAGATAATAGCTTCACGCCATTCCAGCAGATTCAGAATACGGAAAGACCTGACCGCGTAATGGCAGCGTTATTGGAAGGGAGAGTAGCTATCCTGCTGGATGGCACACCTTTTGCCTTGATCATGCCCGTGTCCTTCGGGATGCTGTTGCAATCCCCAGAGGATTATTACGATCGGTGGATGGTGGGGTCGTTGGTGCGCTTACTGCGTTTTCTCGCCGCATTGATATCAATGTTTGCACCGGCACTATATATTTCCTTCCTCTCCTTTCAGCCGGGATTGATTCCGACAAAGTTGGCCATTTCAATCATCAGCTCCCGCCAAGGTGTACCTTTTTCGGTATTAATCGAAGCTTTGATCATGGAGACCTCAATCGAAATATTACGGGAGGCCGGACTCCGGCTGCCTAAACCTATCGGTCCCGCGATGGGGATTGTTGGCGGTCTAATCATCGGCCAAGCCGCAGTAGAAGCGGGAATTGTGAGTCCAATTCTAGTCATCGTTGTTTCAGTTACAGCAATCTCCTCCTTCACCATCCCTATGTATAGTGCGGGAATGACGCTGCGTATGCTCCGTTTTATAGCGATGTTTTCTGCAGCAGTCTTTGGATTATATGGAGTTGTGTTATTTTTCCTTTTCCTGAGTGCCCATTTAATCAAGCTAAAAAGCTTCGGCATGCCTTATCTTGGCATGTTTATACCGTATAAGATTAAGGATTGGAAAGATTTTATATTCCGTATGCCACTGCAATTTCTAACAGGCCGCCCTACGCTGTTGAAGCCGAAGGACCCCCGACGCAAAGGGTGAGAGATCGAAGTAAAGGAGGAAGCGAATATGAGTACCGAGGTGAAGGACCGAATTACTGCTGTTCAAGCGACGATCATACTAGCCAATTATACTATTGCGGCAGGGATACTTACACTTCCTCGGACGATTGTAGAGGCTAGTGAAACTCCAGACGTGTGGATCTCCGTTTTTTTAGGGGGAGTAATTACCTTTTTAACAGGTTTAATTATAGTGAAACTTAGCCAACGGTTTCCAGGTCAAACTATTTTTCAATTTAGCGGGAAAATCATTGGCAAGCCACTTGGAGTGATGCTCTCTATATTAGTGATTGTTTATTTTCTGTGTATAGCCAGTTTTGAAGCACGTTCCGTACAGGAAGTGACCTCTTTTTTTCTGCTGGAGGGAACCCCTCCTTGGGCTATTGTTGCTGTGTTTATTTGGATAGCCTTCTATTTATGCAGAGGAGGACTTAATGCTATCACTAGCATGTGTAGGTTGATTGTTCCGATTACTTGGACAGTTTTTGTGGGAGTATGCTTGCTTAGTATTGAAGTTTTCGATATCGATAATTTGCGGCCTTTCCTTGGAGATGGTTTAGGACCGGTATGGAAGGGCATCAGGCCAACCATTCTGACTTTTACTGCTGGTGAAGCGATGCTGTTCGTTGTTGCTTTTATGGATAAGCCACAAAAAGCAGTAAAGGTAATTATTGCTGGATCATGTATATCAACGTTCTTTTATCTTTTAGCTGTTGTAATGACTATTGGTGCGTTTTCTATAGATGGAGTGGTCACAAGAACTTGGCCATTTCTTGATCTAGTGAGAAGCTTTGAGGTGAATTATCTTATTTTTGAGAGGTTTGAATCGCTGCTACTGGTAATTTGGATTATGCAAATTTTCTGCACCTTCTGCATCACTATTTATGCTGCTGCTTTGGGAGTTTCTCAAATATTTCATAAACGATTTAATAGCTGCTTATTGGCTATACTTCCAGTAGCCTATGTAGTTTCCAGAATGCCACCAAATGTGAATGCTCTATTTGCATTAGGAACAGTCGTAGGTAATTGGATGATCGTTTTATTTGGATTAATTCCATTGCCGCTGTTGATCATCGCACATTTCCGGAGGGCGGCTTCATGAAAAAATGGAGAGTGTCGATTACATTTCTTATAGTATGTATTCTGTTGACCGGTTGCTGGAGCAGTACACCAGTTGAGGAGTTAAGTATGGAGATTGGCGTTGCCCTGGACAGTGCGGAGGAGACAGGGGATGAGGAGGCAACACAGCAAGGAGGTGGGGGAAATCCCATGCCTGCCCAAATAATGAGTACCTATCAGTTTACGATTCCTCAAGGCTCAGGAGGGTCAGGTATGAAGTCTGGGGCTTCCCCATCCTCAACCAGAAATTACTATAACATGAGTGAAGTAAGTGATTCTATGTTTGAAGCATTACGGGCACTTTCACTGCGTACTAGACGTACTCCAATCGGACATCACCTTAAGGTCATTGTGATCGGTGAGAAGCTTGCACGCTCTACCAAGTTTTCTGAGTTAATTGATTTCTTTAGCAGGGATAACGATATCCGTCCCAGTGTTCTACTATATGTCAGCAAGGGAAAAGCCAGAGATGTATTGGAAAATGCGCTGCCGGGCCAAACCCCGTCATTTGTATTAGAGGGGATTTTTGTGAATAGAAGTCGGAGCACGAGGATATGGGAGCCGGTTTCAATAGCTAAAGTGGCGGGTCCTTTGCATGGTAAAAGAAGTTTCATGTTGCAGAATGTGATTTCTTTAGAAAAAGAGAAGGAGACAAAGCTGGATGGAGCAGGCGTAATTAAAGGGAAAACGGGAAAGCTCGTTGGTTTTTTAGATGCATCGGAGCTGGAAGGTATGGTCTGGCTGACTGGAAAGGGAGAGGGGGGTGCTCTCAAAGCATACGACCCGTCTAACAATAAGCTCATTACCTATGAAATCAAATCTCTGGGTAGTAAGTATAAAGCTAATGTGAAGGATGGGAAGATCTCTTTTCATGTGAAAATAGAATCTACGGGGAGATATGGTGAGGCTTTTGCCAAGAGTGCAAAGAAGTTACATGACGGCATTGTAAAGGAGGATAAAGCAGTGCTGGAGAAGCATGTCTTAGACATGCTTCAGGTCACTGTGAAAAAAATGCAGAAGGAGCTGCATACAGAGGTTGCAGGTTTCGGCAACGCTTTGCGTATTCAACATCCAGCCGTATGGCGGAGCGTAGAGGATAACTGGGATGAAACCTTTAGTGAGATTCCGATTACCTATGAAGTGAAACTGAATATTGAAGAGTATGGTGCATCAGATACAACGGCTGAATAGAAGGGACCATTTGCAATGTTGTATGGAGCTACTTCGTTTGTGTCTGGATAGGAATGACATCATTATGATGCAGTGCATCGAGCACTTCATCCTTTAATTGCGACGTGAAGGAATTCCATGCTTTTTTACCGATGTCCAGCTCTTCACGTCCAATAGCATTCAGTGTTTCCAGCCATAGACGTTTGTCGTTAATCAGCCCAAGTTGATCTTGAATCTCCTTATAGATCTCCTCATGCGCATGGAATTTCTGATTTAATGCAAAATCGGCTGCACTCGCGGTATAACGCAGTTCCTTAGCAGCAATTCTTAGCTGATGCAAAGCGTCGAAGGCTTCTTTAGATTCGGCATTGTCTTCATGGAAAATAGCTTTACAGGTTTTTTTCTTCTGCTCATAAGCGATCTCAAGCTCACGCATAACAACGTTAACATTCTTTTTGGCGGCTAGGGCTTCAAGCTGCTCGCTTAGGAAGGTCTTCCACTTTTCCTCGAGGTCTTCATTGATTAGTTCAGGCAGCTCCTTAGCAAGCTTCTTGCGGTAAGTTTTGCGCTTATCCTTTTGGTAAGCAATCACTGCCTTTAACAGGTCTGCAGTTTTGGAATCTCCGTTCTCCTTCGCTTGCTTGCGCTTGTTCTTGAAAGATTCTATTAGAACATCTGCATCTCTCACTTTACCTAATCTCTTTTGCGCTTTTTTGAAAATAGGGTACAGGCCTGAAGTGTGCCGCGGATCAAGAATGGATAATAGACTTAGCAGCTTACGGCAGTTCACTCTTGCCTGGTGGATATCTTCATCAGCGAATTTATTTAATGCGTCATGGCTGTAATCCCAAAAGTTGATATAAAGGTGGTTAAGGGCTTGTTCCCATTGCTTTGTTTTGGTTAGCTGTCGTTCTTTGGTCAGCTTGTCTCCTGTCATGCAGCATCACTCCTTAACGTTTGGGATAGCATGAATTTAGGGCTTCCCCTATTATGCTCTGGGGTAAGTCCATTTACTATAAGAATAGCGTTATCATAACCTCATTTCAATTCTCTGCTCACAGCATGGAGACAGATCGGTTACAATATTACTATCATTATTTATACGGATAGGCTTGGATCCTTAGCTGGTAGAGAATAGCAGGTCTCGTGGCTCATATTCGGGAAAGAGGGGCTTTGGTGGATACTCGTGAGTATGATTCAATATTTAATAAACTTCCTTCAGAAATGGGGCTCTTTCAACATCTGAGTGCAAGGGATGAGAGCAAAGGTATAGAAGTAGATAGCTTAGAGGATATGCTGGTCCCGTTCGCTTTTGAGGAAACCTTATGCCGGGATGTTGGAGCGGGCATTATACCTCCTAGCTTGCATCTGTGGAGTCATTCTGGTGGTGTGGCACTTGGACTTCGGGACAGTAAGCTACCGTGTGCAGCTCAGGCGATGCTTACGCTTGAGGCGCAAGGGATTAGAACGGCGGTTAGGCATTCCGGCGGGGCTGCGGTGCCTCTGGATGCAGGGATCATTAATGTTTCTCTAGTTCTGCCCAAAGGACGTGGAAAGCTGGACTTTCATGATGACTTTAAGCTCTTGGCTGCTTTGATCACGGAAGCGGTTGCTATAAGTCATCCACAGGCTGCGGCGCAAATTGAGGCTGGTGAGATTGTTGGTTCTTACTGCCCTGGTGATTTCGATCTGGCCATTGGTGGCCGGAAGTTTTGTGGTATTGCTCAGCGTAGGCAGAACAATGCCTATTTTGTACATGCATTTGTTGTAGTTTCTGGCTCGGGACAAGAACGCGGTGAACAAATTCGGAATTTCTATGCGCAAGCCTCCGGAGGAGACTCCTCACTATCATATCCACGGGTTCGTCCAGAGACGATTGCTGGACTGGGTGAACTTGGTGGACCTGAAGTGGCGAAAGTGTTTGTGGAGGGGATTATTCAGGCTTTAATTCGTCGTGGAGTCTCTCTTAGAGCATCCCGCATTTTGCAGCAAGAGACAGGATACAGCTTGGACTATGATGATCCACGTGTGCTCGATGCTACGCGGGTGCTGCGCGAGCGGTATTCCTGAGGGCTGAGCATGGGTTGGAGTCTGTTAAAAAAGGACGTAATGGAAAGCTGGATAGAGCCAGCCTACGTAACGTCTTTTTTAATATTCAACAATGACGCTCTTTTAATTATACAACTCAGGACGTCTGTCCGAAAAAATCGGAATTTGTTTCCTAATCTCACGCACCTGATGTAAATCGATCTCTCCGGTTAGAATTTCTTCCTCTTCAGAAGCCTCACACACAATATCTCCCCAAGGATCAATAATCATTGAATGCCCAGCAAAGATATTGGCATGATCGCTGCCTGCACGGTTGCAGGCTACAACAAAACATTGGTTCTCGATGGCCCGGCTGATCAACAGCGCCCGCCAGTGGGACAATCTGGGCAGTGGCCATTCAGCGCAGACGAACAGGATTTCCGCCCCTTGTGCGGTATGGGCGCGAACCCACTCCGGAAAACGGATATCATAACAGATTAGGCCTGCACATAACGTATTGTCTAATGTAAATAGTCCTTTGGCTTCTCCCGGCTGCAGATACAAATGTTCATCCATCAGCTGGAACAAATGCAGCTTGCTGTATTGTCCGACGAGCTCACCTGATCGATTAAATACATACATACGATTGGTTACACCAGTATCATTTCGGCTAGCGACAGAACCAGCGATGATATTGATGCTGTATTGTTTAGCCAAGCTGGAGATAAATGCCTTGGTAATTTCTCCTTCCGGATCGCCAATATCTTCTAAGCGAGTTAGATCATAACCAGTGGTCCATAGCTCAGGGAGAATCAGACAATCGGGGGCAGCGACAGCGGCTTCTTTTATTTTCTGGACAACAGCAGCATAATTCATAGCGGGATTGCCAAATGCTATATCCAGCTGAATCAGGGATATTCTCATAGGTATCCTCCTCTTTTGTTCAAGCGTATAGCACCGGATGAGGATAAGCAATGTTGATTTTTTAAAAATGATTTGATATATTAGTTGACGGGTCAATGATTATGCGTTAGTATAATTTCATACAAAACAATTGCATGCAATTGAATATAGAAAGGAGGTATATTTTGACGGAGTACTGTCCTGAGGAAGAACATATATTTGAACTGCTGCAGGCCTTAAACAAAGGAATCTCTCCAAAATTCGAACGTTGTGCAGGGATCAGTCCCACACGGCTTCGCCTCCTGCATGAACTGTTTCGGGTAGATGAAGTCAGCCAAATCAGTCTGCAAAAGGAAATGGATATTGATGCGGCAGCCGTCACACGTCATCTGAAGGGATTGGAAGAGAGTGGCATGATCGCTCGCCGCAATAACCCAGCCGATAACAGGGTCACATTGGTCTCATTAACCGATCAAGGTCGGGAAAGAATGGTTAAATATAGCGAAGAGAAAAGGCGGTTTATCGCTACTCTGCTAACAGGTTTTAACGATCAGGAGCGAGCAGTGCTCATTGATATGCTCAATCGTCTGCAATCTAATATCATTCTGTTGTAACTTACAAAACACACTCAAAGGAGAATTAATCATATGAACGCTACACAAACAAATGATTTTCAAGAAATTATTACAGGACGCCGCTCTATCCGCAAATATGATCCATCCGTTAAAATCAGCAAAGAAGAAATGACACAGATCCTTGCCGAAGCTACACTTGCTCCATCTTCAGTGAACATGCAGCCTTGGCGTTTTCTGGTCATTGAAAGTGACGAAGCTAAAGCTACCTTAGCGCCTCTCGCTCGTTTTAATAACGTACAAGTAGAGACTTCTGCGGCTATGATTGCCATCTTTGGTGATTTGAACAACTTCGATTACGCTGAAGAAATTTACGGTACGGCTGTTGAACGTGGACTTATGCCTGCTGAAGTAAAAGAAAATCAATTAACCAGATTATCCGCTCATTTCGCTAACCTGCCACGGGAAATTAACAGAGACACCGTGCTTATCGATGGCGCACTTGTTGCTATGCAGCTGATGCTGGTTGCTCGTGCACATGGTTACGATACAAACCCAATTGGTGGATTTGAAAAAGACCAAATCGCTGAAGCGTTTGGTATGGAAAAAGATCGTTATGTTCCTGTAATGCTGCTCTCCATTGGTAAAGCTGTTGATGCAGGTTACCCCTCTGTTCGTCTGCCTATCGATAAAGTTGCTGAGTGGAAATAATTATTAAAGTTAGTAAAACGCGCTACCATAAACACTAATCTTAGGAGGAATATACAATGATCATTATTCATGCTGTACTTAAAGTTAATCCAGAGCGTCGTGAACAGTTTTTGACGGAGTCTAAAGCATTACTGGCTGCTACTCATGCTGAAGAGGGTAACCTTTCTTATGAGCTATATGAGAATGCTGGAGAAGCCAACTCATTTATTATGATTGAGCAATGGCGTGATGCTGAAGCAGTATCCAGCCACAATACGAGCGCTCATTTCACTGCTTTCTCAGCTAAAGCTGGCGAATTCTTGGCTGCTCCTCTAGATGTTAAAGTATTTAGCGCAGAACAGGTAAAATAAGCTGTCTCCATTCTTAGCGAATTCTATTTAAACCTAAACAGGGATGATCCATAGCCATAAAGGCTGTGGGGCATCCCTATTTTGCATTTCACCCCGTTTATAAAAAGGAGATCTAGGGTATCTATCCTTACCTTGATTCAAAGGCATGCAATATAAACGATGGGGGACTTTACATATGAAGACACAGAGAAATATGATTGATTTCTTGAATTATTATCTATCCGGCGGATCGCTTGCCCGTATTATGGGTGTAGCAGGAGAAGAGGTGGAGCGTAAGCTTGAGGGGATAGACCTAGAGGCTGCCAGAGCCTATCGTCAGACGCTTGGCGGGGTCATTACGACAAGTCAGCAGCTATTCCAGCTTCCTGGATTTAGCCCAAGCTTACTGGAACAACTTACTGAAGTATTGGGCAGACTAGACTCAGGCAAGCTAAAGGTTCTGGCTCCGCAGACTACGTGGAATAATCAAGTAACACCTTACGTGAATGGTCCGGAGTGTCTAGGAATGATATTAGAGGAGATCAGAAAAGCGCAGCATTATATCCACCTGTCTGTCATGCTTTTTTTTAATGATCGCTCGGGCAATCTGGTTGCAGATGAACTGTTTTATGCTCTTAAGCGTGGCGTTAAGGTAAGGGTTATGGTCAATTACACATTGACGGCATTGGGGTACGGAAATAATCTGGAGTACGGCCAGTTCTCCAAGATTGCTGATCAGCTCGAGAATGCAGGCGCCAAGCTGTTGAATACCTTCAATTCGTATTATTCAGCTATGGAATGGCGGGTGAAACGAAAGGCGCTGGAGCAAGAGGGAGTGCCGGAAAGTATCCTGTTTCTGCAGGATAAAGTGCAAGAGGATGTTGAGGTCACAGGACTGAATGTCATCGATCATCGGAAGTTTATGGTCATAGATGGGGTAACCTCGATTATAGGCAGTGTAAATATTGGTGACCAATATACGTATGAGACCCCAGTGCAGGCATCCTCTGCAATGAGTATAGATGGACATCCACAGGGGATTCCTAGTAAAGAGGCTGAGTGGCATGATGGCTGCTTCCGGATTCGTGGCGCTGCAGCGCAGCCTTTGAATGCGATGTTCTATTCTCGCTGGCTGCTTCTAGGCGGAGATCATTTTGATGTGAATGATGTCTTTTATTATCCGGATGTGGATTATCATTTTGGTGAGGAAGAATGTACGCTGTTAGCAAGCTTTCCAGGTAACCCGGTTAACCTGATTCAACAATATTATCTGGATTTAATTACTTACGCGGCTGAAGAGACTATCATCGTGAATCCTTATTTGATTGATCAGGATTTTTGGGATCGGCTCGGGCTGCTTGGTCCGGAATGCTCGTGTAATTTGAACATTTGTAACCCGCTGGAGGTTAATGATCATCCTACAAATCGCGCGGCGGTAAGAGGCAATATGTATATGCCGTTTATTAACGGTGTTTCCTTCTATGACTACAGTGCCACCGGTCGATTTTCCCATTGGAAAATTACCTATGATCATAGATCACAAGCCGTTTTTCATGGTTCATATAATATCAACGAAAGAAGTGCCTGCCACGATTTTGAGCTGGGAATGCTGGTAAAAGGGGAGGCCTTTGCAGAGCAGATAAAGTCTATGATCGATTATGACCTGAGTGTCTCGCGGAAGATTACCAGTAAAAGTGAGTTCTTTAAGCATCCTTGGTTACACCCTAGTACTTATCTGAATAAGGCAACCCAGAATTATACTTGATAAATTGGGCTAATTCTCATGATATAATGATCGTTATAAATCATTAGGGTGGAGTATGGGCTATGCAAATCAAAATTACAAAAAGTGGTTTGAAAAAGGACGAGGTATTTTTTCTCACAGAATTTGGGGAGGGCCGGGGAATCTGGTGTGGTGCTCCTGTGAATCCAGGGGCAGAAATGGATGTGGAATTGGAGCTTTCGGAGCTGCTTATGAGGTGGGTGGATATCCATCCTGTGCCTGCAGGTGAGTTCAACATCAGGCTCGAACAGGATAGGGTTATTTTTACGGGCGTGTTGGAGAATATTGAAGAAGATGGCACAGGATTTTTACGAATAGGTGAAGGGTTAGTGATGTTCGAGTGTCTCGGTGAACCTATGGCACTGGGTGTGTTCGTAGAATTGCAGGTCCGTGATGTGCGAATCTATCCCTTCAGTATTTGACGCTTCTTAGGGACTAAGATAACATTAGATTCAGAAAGTTAAGCATGAGGAGTAGAAAGCTATGAACACCGAAATTCAGCAATTTAAGACCGAATTCTTCAAGGCGCTGGCTCATCCGATGCGTATTCGTATTCTGGAGCTGCTTAGCGAAGGTGAGAAGAATGTGAATGAACTGCAGGCTATTCTCGGCTCGGAAGGTTCTGCTGTATCCCAGCAGCTAGCTGTTTTACGCGCCAAAAATGTAGTAACCAGTGTGAAAGAAGGCACCACAGTCATTTATGCCTTACGTGATCCTCTGATCAAGGACCTTCTGGTCGTGGCCAAACAAATATTTGATAACCATCTCGTGAATACCATTTCATTGCTGGAAGGCATGCGCGGCGAGTGAAAATGGAATAGATTAACGTTATTTTGGCGTTGACAACAGTCGCGTCCTAGAGTAATGTTCTTCTTATATTCAAATAATCAGATATTTAAAGAAAAGAAGGTTTGAACATGACAGGGCGGGGTCGTTATAAAGGCTACAACATGAACGCTTTTCGCAAGGATTTGATATCAGGGACAATCGTCGGGGTTATTGCCATTCCTTTAGGGATGGCATTTGCTATTGCTTCTGGTGTAAAGCCGGAATATGGCATTTATACGACAATCGTTGCCGGCATATGTATTTCATTGTTCGGGGGATCGAAATTTCAGATTGGTGGACCGACAGGTGCATTTATTCCTATCTTGTTCGCCATTGGGATGCAGTATGGTTATGAGAACCTGCTGTTAGCGGGGATGATGGCGGGGGTTATTTTAGTCCTCATGGGATTGTTAAGGCTGGGTGTACTGATTAAATTTATTCCGAAGCCGGTCACGATTGGTTTCACAGCAGGAATAGCGGTTATTATCTTCACCGGACAGATTGCTAACTTCCTTGGGTTAAGGGATATTGAACGGCACGAGAGCTTTGTAGATAACATGAAAGAAATTGGACTTCATCTATCGACGATCAATGGATATAGTATCCTGACCGCCGCGATTTGCCTGGCCGTTGTTATCCTAGCGATTCGCTTCGCTCCGAAGGTGCCGGGTTCATTGGTCGGTCTTCTTTGTGCGACTGTCATAGCAGCGTTATTTTTTAGCGGTAAGGTGACTACGATTGGTTTGGCCTATGGGAATATCCCTAATACACTGCCAAGCTTCCGTTTTCCGACCATTACCTGGGAGCGGATTATACTGCTGATTCGTCCGGCCTTTATCATCGCGATGTTGGGTGCTATTGAATCCTTATTGTCAGCTGTCGTAGCTGATGGGATGACGGGCAGCCGCCATAACAGCAACCGTGAACTGATTGGTCAGGGAATCGCCAATATTGCAGCTCCATTGTTTGGAGGAATTCCAGCCACGGGTGCCATTGCCAGAACCGCCACAAATATCAAAAGCGGCGCAGTTTCTCCGATCTCAGGGATCGTTCATGGGGTAGTGGTATTCCTAATTCTTCTGTTGTTTGCACCCTATGCTTCTAGTATTCCGTTGGCAGCGATGGCTCCTATCTTGATGGTAGTAGCTTGGAATATGAGTGAGCGTAAACAATTTTTTCATTTGCTTAAAATCAAAACAGGTGATTCTTTGGTGTTATTCATCACCTTCTTGTTGACGATATTTGCAGATTTAACGCTGGCCGTAGAGGTGGGATTGATTCTTGCGGTGATTTTGTTTGTGAAACGGATGGGAGAGGTTCATCTGGTATCCAAAGTATTGCCTGATCCTAATTCCGTCAAGGTAGGAGCACATATGGTAACGGAGAGTCATGATTGTCCGCAGATCGGGATTTATACCGTGGAAGGGCCGCTGTTTTTTGGCGCTGCGTATAGATTTGATGACACCATGCCGGGTTATGGCTCCGATCAGCCGAAAATTATATTAATGCGGATGGGAAAAGTGCCATTCATGGATACTACGGGCGAATCCAATCTGGCGGAGCTGGTGCGGCATCTCCATGCTGTTGGAGGGAAACTGATGATCTCAGGTGTTCAGCCGCAGCCGCTTGAGCTACTTAAGAGAACCGGGCTATATGACAAAATAGGAGAGGCACAGTTCTATCATCATACCGGTGAAGCGATCAATGAAGCTCTTAGCAGTATTAATCACAATAAATGTATCGGATGCAGTCATGCGGCGTTTAGGGAGTGTACGGCATTATCCTGTCAGGAGGATGCAGGTGGACTACGAGGTCTGACAGGACGCAAGAAGCCAGCATTGCCTCTGAACTAATCAGCGGTACTTGAGCTTAATAAATAAGGTCGGCCTGGGCGCTATTCTTGCGTCTGGGCTTTTGTATTAAAATTGGACTTCGGAATTCTGAATTTGTACAATTAGGTATAAGTTTAATGTAATCAATATCGATAAGGAGAATATAAGCTCATGAAGGAATTGAATTATCCGAAGGTGTTTATGCTCTTGGCGGGATTGTCTGTCGCTACATTGGCGGTATATCGTGTAGTGTCACTTCAGACGGATTCGTTTTACGGTTTTTTAATTTGGAATTTGTTCTTAGCTTGGATTCCATTTTTATTCTCCATGGCTGCTTATGAGCTAGACAAAAGGAAGATAGGCGGTCTATTACTTCTTCCTTTGGGTGTCGCGTGGCTGCTGTTCTTTCCCAACGCGCCTTATCTCATGACTGACCTGGTGCATTTAACGGTAAGAAAAAGTAGATATATCGTGGAGGGAGCCATTCAGAATCGCTACTGGTATGACTTGGTCACTCTTTTATTGTTCACCTGGAGTGGATGGTTGACCGGTTTTTTCTCATTGTATCAGTTCCAGACGGTCATTTATCGTAAAAGCAACCTGCTGTGGTCATGGGTATTCGTGCTTGCGGCATGTATGCTCGGGGGATATGGTGTACTGCTTGGCCGAGTCTACAGACTCAATAGCTGGGACGTCCTGACGGACAGGCATCAGTTGTATCAACTTGTTCTGGATAGCCTGAATCTCCAGTCCGTATTTTTCAGCTTGTTCATTGCCTTTGTCCTGCTGGTCATTTACGCGACGATGTATTGTCTACTCAATGCCCTTGGCACAGGAGAAAGACGAAGAGTTACCAGAGGGTACTAATCGGCACACTCCGGCTCAAACTGGAATTGCTTCAGATCTACCACACCTTTTTCATTAAAACTAACTCCCTCTCCCTGTAGATAGAGCCTCTGGAGGGAGTTAGACTCATCCTCAGTTAGTGCGATCATTCCCTTAGCATTAATGACCCGATGCCAGGGCAGCTTATATTTTTTGCTCATGGAATGAAGGATGCGAACGACCTGCCTCGCTCCTCTTGGGCTGCCTGCCGCGCGGGCAACTCCTCCGTAAGTCATCACTTTACCTTCTGGTATAGACTGTATGATATGAATAACTCTCTCAGTAAATGGTGTCATAGCAAGCTCAAGCTCCTATATCTTATTTTTATCCAATGAACAACAGATAAATCAATTCTAAACGAAACGGGGGACGAACAGGAGGATTTTTTGAGAATAGCAAAAAAGGGGTTGCAAAGCAATAAATACGCGTGGTATATTTTAACTGTAAAAATAATCTAAACGTTTAACAACGTGATTAAAAGAGTTCCCATAATAAGATAGGAGAAGGTGTAATGAGGAAAACCAGCATTAAAGACATAGCCGCAAAGGCTAATGTTTCGATTGCTACAGTCTCCTATGTGCTTAATGGTACCCGCAATGTACGTTCCGATACAAGGGAACGAGTTGTTGCAGCCATTGAGGAGTTGAATTATAAGCCGAATGCTATTGCGAAGAGTCTCAAACTCAACCGTACGAATACAATAGGTGTTATTGCAGAAGATGTGACGGTATTTAACACCCCCGATATTATCGATGGAATTAATGATTTTGGAGATCGTAATGATTTGCATATTTTACTGGTGAATCTTCGTTTGGACAAGCGTATCGGCCGTAACTTCTCGAATACGGAAGACTATCGAAAGTATGCCGCTAATGCGGTTGCCGAACTGCTCAGTAATCAAGTGGATGGGATTATTTATATCGGTGTTCATCCCCGTGATTTAACGGGTTTAATCGATACGGAAGGTAAGCCTATTGTGTATACCTACTCTTACACACAGGACGATATCTCTATCCAGTATAATGATGAGCAAGCTGCTTACCAAGCCATGTCCTACTTGGTTAACCAAGGACATAGCAGAATTGCTGTAATCAGTGGTTTGATGGATTCAATCCCTTCCAGATTAAGACTGAACGGTTATTACAAGGCCGTTACTGAATATCAATTACCGTTCGATCCACTGTTAATTAAGATGGGAGACTGGGAGAGGGAATCAGGGTATCGTCTTACCTCCGAGTTGCTCGCTTTGCCGGAGCCTCCAACCGCGATTCTTTCCATGAATGATGTAATGGTTGTAGGTATTTTGCAGGCGGCAGAGGAAAAAGGGTTTAAAATACCGGATGATCTGTCGGTTGTCGGTTTTGATAATCGTGAATTCAGTGATTACTTACGCCCGCGTATAACAACAATGGGACTTCCGCTACATGAGATGGGCTATCAAGCTATTGAGGTTTTGTTCAATTTAATCAAGGGGACGAAGATGGATTCACTGACCATGCCGGAGTGCCGGTTGATCGAACGTGATTCTGTGGCTACGTTAAAAAATGCTGTGAGACAAAAATAAGTTTCACAGCTCCTTTTTCCTCATAAATCTAAACGTTTAACTTAAAATATTGAAGAGGTGCTAGGCAATGACGATTCTAGGCAACGAAAATTTCAGGATGGAGCTAAGCGACCGCGGAGCACTTCAGTCTCTGATATTACAGGGCGACCCTAGTGAAATGAACTGGGTAGTTGATCCGTCTTATTTGGAAGAGGCAGGTTATGCGGATACAGATAAGCTATTCGGAGAATGGACAATAGAGCTAGACGGCAATATCATAAAAAGCACTGATCTGTTGCCCAAAATCACGCCAGAAGGAAAAAACCGTGTATTTGTGGATTTTGAAGGCGCGCCGATTGCAATCAGACTTACATATTCTTTGGAAGATGAGCGACTAAGATGGACTATTGAAGCTACGAACCGCTCAACACAGTCTGTAAGAATTAATGGACTTCATGTGTGGTTTTCGTTCGCTTATATCATGTACAGAGATGAAAATGTGCAGCGCAATATGAGTCAGTCCTGTGCAGTATTCCCCCATCTTGGTGGAGATTTCGCTAAAATTGCTGCCATTCGACGGAGCAACGAAGCACCACATCTGGGTGTTTATGGTGTTCAGGGCAGAACAGTAACCCTAGGTACTTATTGTAGTTATAAGAATCGTTTTCTTGAGCAGGTTTCCCCTTCTTTGGATGGTCTGCTGTATCATCGGCTATCGTTGGTGGAGGACGGATCATCTATGACCGAATCTGCAGCTGCCGACTGGATATATGGTGGCGCTTACAGTCCGCTGGATCTTGACGCTGGAGAAACCTCCAGCTGGGAATACATATTCCATCCCTGTCAGAATCGAGATGATTTCTATAGGCAGGGTATGGCCTATGGACATCCGCGCTGGAGCTATACGCCTGTATTAACCCGGGGAGGAAGGTTCGAAGCTGTTGTTGATCTGCCGCAGGGCCAGGCTCTACGTGAGCTGCGTTTGTATAGCACTTCACCGGCAACGGAGCTGATCCGCCAGGAGAATATTACGAACGAAGCTGTACGGTTGGAGTCAGGCAGCAGCTATAACATATCTTTACAGCGTTTGGAGCCGGGAGAACATAAGCTGGAGCTGGGGCTAGAAGATGGACGGACCGATATCCTGGTCTGGAATGTACTGGAGTCGATTGACCGGATTCTGGAAAAGAGAGCCGAGTGGTTGGTAAATAACAACTTTGGAGGGACAGGTGAGGCTGAGAGGCCATATGCCTTCCGTCCGCTATCGAATCAGGGAGAATCGCTGGGTAAGGTTGCTTTTCTTCTGATGAAGAATAGCATGGCCAAGGCTGTCCCCGAACAAGTAGCTAAGGCCGAGATTGCCGCAGTATTGGATGTGAAGGAGCATTGGTTTGAAGGCGGAGATTTCAATCATCCGCGTCCCTTGTATGGAGAATTCTACCGCATTTATGATCTGGATTATATTGGGCATGTCTTTTATCTATTGTCACGAATGGATGGTTCATTACTTAAAATTCATTCTCCTAGAGAATATCTACAATGGGCTGCCGAAATCATGTGCCTTCGCCTAGACCCTGATCGGCATAGTGGGCAGCGCGAGCAGGATGAGAGCCGTCTAAATGGTATATTTGTGCTCTATATTCTTGATTTATTAGAGGCACTGAAGCAGAGCGGTCTTTCAGAAGAGTATAAACGTCTACTTACCTTATGGGAGCAATTTGGCAGAAATCTGGAGACAGGGATACAGCAGTATGAGGGAGCTATAACGGAGCATTTTTACGATAATGCAGGATTTGGTCCTACCTGTGAAACATTGTGTCACCTTGGAAATAAAGAGGAGGCTCAGCGTTATGGGCAACTAATTTTGGCAAATATCGGATTCAGCAATGATTACAGAGTGCAGAATCCGGATCGCTGGTGGGAAGCTTTGTCGTATATGATTCATTCCCTTTGGGGTGGATTGGTAGCAGGAGCATCCCGGGTTGCCTATGAATTCCTTGGAGACCCTGAATATTTGGAAGCCGCTTACCGTTCTACGATGGCAGTATTCAATTGTTACGATTGGAATGTACGCTCTACTCCACGCCGTTTGTTGCCTGGAGAGGCAGCCTCTACATATAGTGTGGCAGCTCCTAACCTGAACATGCCAGAATTGTCGCGAAACCGTTTTGGGCAATCCGTATTTGTGGGGGCAAGTGATTCCTTGTTTGCTTCGCTGTTCTCGGGTGTGACAGGAGATGATTGGGATATGGGGGAGGAGCTAGTGGCCTATCTAATGGGCTTCGGGACAACCACATATTTGTACAGGGATCCACGCGGAAAGATGCGCTGTATTAACGGTTATATTGAAGAAGACTCGGAGGGCTGGATCGTAACAAGTTACGCTGCATATCCGTCAAAATATGTGCTGCTTGAGGATAAGCTCGAATATCGCACAACTGAGGGGATACTAGAGCCTCGCGTAAGACTGGCAGGCGGAGGAGTATTCAGCCCTTGTCTGTAATCGCTAAGAATGACAAACCATGATGATTTTAGGCTAAAGCTTTAAATGCTTGGCTTGAAATAAATAGATATGAAAAAAAGGGAGGCAACAAACATGAAGTTTGGAAAACGTACTCTAGTTCTATCTTTAGCATCAATGATGGTTTTTTCCGCACTGGCTGGCTGTTCGGGCAATTCCAACAACGCGGCTCCAAAGGCATCTGAAGGGTCTGGAGCAGCCAACAAAGAAACTACGCCTGATAAAGATGTAACCTTGGAATTATTGTATTGGGGTGATGATGTACAGAAAAAGCTGGTAGAAGCGGCAGCAGAAAAATATACAGCCGACACCGGAGTGAAAATCAATGCACAAGTACTTCCAGCAGATGGCTCCTTTGATACATTTATTCAGACCCGGCTCGAATCCGGTGAACTTCCAGATATCAGTTATATGGGTGAAGGCGATATCCAAAAGTACAATGAAATGGGAATTATCGAAGATATCAGCGATTTATTAGCGGACGGAAGCATTCCTGAAAAACTATCAGCGATTACAATCCATTCACCTGAGCAAAAAGTGATTGGAGTCGGCCTATCCAACCAGTTGGAGCTGCTTTACTATAGCAAGTCCAAATTTGATGCAGCAGGTCTTGAATATCCACCCTCCAAAGTTGAAAATGCGTGGGATTGGGATACATTCGTGACAAACGCGAAAAAGCTAACGACAGATACTAAAGGAAAAACAGCGGCAGATGAAGGCTTTGATGCTGCTCTGACCGAGAACTACGGGCTTGGTATGACAGCGGGACGGGAGTTCCACCACTTCTGGGCAGCTTATGCCAACGGTAGTGGGATTGTTTCCCCGGATGGAAAGGAGTTTCAATGGGATTCTCCCAAAACGGTTGATGCCATCCAGAAGCTAGCTGATCTCGTTAACAAAGACAAGGTTGCATCCGCTTTCAATTACACTTGGAATTCTGGAATTGGTTCTGCGGTAGACGCTTTGAGTGGTGGTTATGCCATGGCAATCAGCGGCTCTTGGGATCTAGCTAATATCAAAGGTAATGAAGATATCGGCGTTGGCGTTCTGCCTAAGATGGAAAAGGCAGTAACGATGAACTGTGGTGCTCCGCTTGTTGTGTACAATACATCGAAGCACATTGAGGAAGCCAAGAAATTCTATGCTTACATGGTCAACCCTGAGAACAGTCTGGAGCTGCTGAAGAGTGGTGCGTGGTTGCCGAACCAGGCAGATTGGTATACCGATCCTACCTTGGTTGAAAAGTGGACCTCCGATCTTCCTGAAAGCGCAAAAGAAACTATCCTTAGTTATTCCACAACGAAAGACTCTATCGCACAATGGCCTGCATATTACGTTCCTGCCTACCTCAAGATGAATACTGAATATGAGAAATCTATTGATCAGGCGTTGGCAGGTAAGAAAAGTGTTAAAGAAGTCTATGACGCGATCATGCCAGCGATCAAGCAGTTGTTCGAGAGCGGCAAGGTTTCCTAATTAGAGCTTATATTTGAAAAGAGGGCTATTGCTTATGAACCCAGAGAGCAAAACCGAAACGGCTGCGGTCTATGTTAAAAAGCATGCCAGAGGTGTCACCAAAGAGGCGGTGGCTGGATATTTGTTTGCAGCACCGGCCATTATTGGATTTTTGGTATTGACGCTTTATCCGATGTTGGCCAGTTTGTTTTACAGCTTTCATAAAATAACGATTATGAGCGGAAGCCAAGTTATGGAGTGGATTGGACTGGATAATTTCCGGTACATATTCACCAATACCAGCTCCGAATTCAAGAAATCCATAACGGTAACCTTGATTTATGCCTTCATTAACGTGGCGCTTGTAATCACCTTTTGTCTGGTTGTTGCACTCTTATTGAACCGTAAATTTATCGGCAGAAACTTGATGCGGGCTATATTCTTTCTGCCGTCTGTAGTTCCGATGCTGGCGACAACAATTGTGTGGCAGATGCTTCTACAGAACCAAGCCAAGGGTGGATTGCTTAACTGGATTTTATTGCAGATAGGAATAGCCCCTGTTGATTTCCTGACAGATCCCATCCGTATTTTTGAGACATTGTTTATCATGAGCTTGTGGACCTGTGGTGGGACGATTGTTGTGTTCATCGCTACGCTGCAGGATGTTCCGGGAGAATTGCTGGAAGCTATCGAGATGGACGGGGGAAATGCTTGGCACAAGTTCCTCAAAGTAACCTATCCGACGATCAAGCCTGTCCTCTTTTTCCAATTGATTATGTGCATGATGACCTCTATCCAAATTTATACGCAAAGTGTGGTGTTGTCCAGAAATGGTGCACCCGATCGGATGACTTATTTTATCAACGTTATGATCTATGACCATTCATTTGTTCAGGTAGGGATGCGCGGTTTGGCGTCTGCTGAGGCATGGGTCGTCTTCCTAATCACTATGGCCATTACTGGTGTGCTGTTCTACTTCCAGGGCGCATTTAAAAGGGACGATTCGATGGGCAAAAGAAAGAAGGCGAGATAATGGCGGCTACCGCAATTATGAATTATACAAGTATCCAGAAAAAAAAGAAAAGAGCTAAAGCCATCAATACCGGGCTGATTCTGCTCTCCTGTCTGCTAGCAGTGGTGTTTGCTTTTCCGCTTTATTGGCTGCTGCGAGGTGCCTTCGTGAGCCATACAGAAATACTGGCGCGGCCGCCTGTGTTTTTCCCTGAGTCACTAAATGTCGATAATTTTCGGCTTGGGTTGGAACGTATTCAGTTCCTGCGGCAGCTCTGGAATTCAGTTTCGATTGTAGTTCCTTATGTGATCGGGACGGTGCTGACGACAAGCTTTGCTGGGTATGCCTTTGCTAAGCTGAACTTTCCGCTGCGCGGGATGTGGTTCGTGCTGGTCATCAGTACGATGATGCTGCCTAGTGCCGTAACCCTGCTGCCACAATATTCTCTGTACACTTCTTTGGGACTGGCTGGCAAACCTGCTCTTATTATTCCGGCCTTTTTCTGTGCAGGCGGCAACGCGTATTTTGTCTTTTTGCTCCGGCAATTTTTCATGACGATTCCGCTAGAACTCAGTGAAGCTGCCAAGATTGACGGTGCGGGTTATTTCCGTATCTACTCCCGCATCATGCTGCCGCTTATACGTCCCGCAATGATTGTTGTGGCGTTGTTCAGCTTTATCAACTGTTGGAATGAATTTTTCTACACTATGATTTATTTGAAGACTGAAGCAGATTATACGCTGCCTATGGGCTTGTATATTGTGAACGGGATGCGCATTCCGAACTATGAACAGGTCATGGCACTGGCGCTCGTCGTTACAGCTCCTTGTCTAGTATTTTTCTTGATCGGCAACAAATATTTTGTTGAGGGCATTACATTAACAGGAATCAAGGGATAAAAAGGAGGAATTCATCCAAATGACAAGTCATAAATGGCCCAGAAGAGCTTCTGTAGCGGCATTATGCGCGGCTGTGGTATTAAATGCAGGGATTGTTCCCGTATCGGCTAACTACACGACTGATTTCTATCATGAAGGTGTAGGCACCGATTACGGGCAGGCGAAGTGGAAGGATAATTCTATTGTTAAGGAAGGCGTTAATTTCAGCGATGTCACCGTCGGAGAAATGATGCAGGCAATTGAAGCTTTTGATTTTGAGGCTTTTGCAAAAGATAATTCCGATTTGCCTTGGCTTGACGCCTTGCTAGTTAACGAAGGTGTCATTCCGGATGATGTCAACGACGAAGTTAGCGCCAATACTCTGTTCAGCCGGGGAAGCGCTTTGTACATGAAGACTCAGGATAATACCAAGCTGGGTTTTGTGGGAACAGTGCATTACGCGGATACTTTGAACAAGGAAACGATGTATAACATCACCCTTTCTACAGGAGACTTGGCGGAACAGAAAAATGTGCGGAAGAACTACCCGAGTCATGAGAATCAGACCTACACAAGCGGAGGCCTGGAGATTAACCAGCGGAAATTTATTTCCAGCTATAACAGTGCTGTAACGCTGCTTCAATTGAAGAATCCTACAGCCAGCGATATAACGTTGACGATAAAGGTTAAATCACCTTTTGTCTCAGCGGCTGAGGGTGATGAGCTGGTGGGTTACAGAGTGGCTGCTCCGCTAATGATAGGCAAAGCCGGGCAAAAGGTAGTTGAAGCAATGTCCTACGTGGATGTTCACCTGAGCGGAAACGGCATGAGTCCTTCCAAAAATGAACTGGTTAAAGAGATTACAGTGCCCGCCGGTGGCTCCGTTGACCAAAAGGTAGTCATGGGTTGGCTCGCGGATGAAATACCAGGCTCAAAGCTGCATTATGAGAGCTTTAAGGCTGCTGACAGCAATGATACAGCCTTCTCCGCACAGGTGCGGGAGTACAACGAGTGGTGGGCAGAGAACATTCCATATATCGATGTTCCCGATGAGAATGTGAAGAAGGTACTTTATTATCGTTGGTGGTGTAACCGCTTTAATTTGCTGGATGCCAACATTCCGGGCAATGACTGGCAGTTCCCGATGAACATGGAGGGCGTTCTCGGCTACAACAACGGGATTACGGTCAGTGTACCTTGGGCGATGCAGGATCTGAAATGGCTGCGTGATCCTTCCTACTTGTATGGAACCTGGCTGGCTCAAGGGGAATATTCCGAGAATAAGAACTATAAAAATAATCCCGGACGTCCTAACATCTGGACTTGGGATATGATGCAGAACACGTCGCAAGTAGGCTGGGATGCTTACAAGATTTACGGTGGTGGTCAGGAAATATTGAAGAAGTTCGCTGATTTTTCCGCCACTGATGTTACCGGCACACTTGAACATTTTAAAGGCACTAATCCAAATCTTGTTTATTATAACCATGGTCCGATTACAGGTAATGACGGAGATACCGTATCCATGCACTGGAATGGCAGTGGTAACTATGCCCGGCTGGATGGCTCTTCTACTACCTACGCCAATGCAGTGGCAACAGCGAAGATGTACGAGCAGCTTGGGGATACTGCGGGTGCAGCTAAAATGAACACTGTGGCGCAGAATATTAAGAATTCAATTCTGAATGAGATGTGGTACGACAAGGCTGACTTTGATGGTGACGGTGTGGCAGATACGAATGGTACAGGCAGCTTTTTGCACAAAAAAGTTGTGGGTGGTACTGATGTATTCAACCCTTGGCGGGATAATAACATGTTTGTCTTTAACTTTGGTGTAGTACCAACTGAAGGTGAAGAAGGATATGAGGCGAAATATTTATCCCAGTTGTCTGATTACGCAGATCCGAATTATTATCCGATCTTTCCTTTCTTTACAGCGGATCAGAACAGCATTATGAAGCGGGTGGAAGATTTCAAGAATGGCAAGACGGATGCCTTCGGTACAGACCAGTTCGCATGGTGTAACTTCGGCAACTATATTAATACCGTTCGTGCCTCTCTGCGCTATTATCCTATAGATAACATCAATAGTGACGTTTACAAAACACTGTTTGATTGGGGCGCTTGGTTGCATACAGTGGAGCCGGGCAATACGGACCACCTGGACTCTAATGAATTTTTCTGGCTGGAGGATTACTTCTTCGGCACGCCATGGACAAAAGACAATCCTCCTAACCCTAGTGGAGATATGGTACGGGCATGGATTCACCACGATACGCTTGGCATGATGAATTACACTGTGGTTGAAGATATGGCGGGTATTCAGCCACGGACAGATGACAAGATCGAGCTATGGCCGATTAATGTTGATTATGACTATTTTGCTGTAGATAACGTGCGTTATCATGATGCTAACTTATCTATCGTATGGCAGGATCCTGCTAAATACAGTGACAATCCTCATTATCAAGGTATTCCAGCAGGTTATTCGCTCTTCATTAATGATGAACTCGTAATGACAACTAACGAAATGTCCCATCTGATTTATGATACAGCTACTGGTAAGGTGGAAAAACCTTCAGGTGATGTAACTGGGGCTGTTGGCGATAACTCGAAGACACAGGTGTTATATGAAAAAGGCAGTGCTACGACACTTGCTGCGGCAGATCAAACATCCCTAGCCAGCAATGAGAAGACTGTCGATATGTTTAATAAAGCAGGCGTAGATATTGTTAATGACGGTACGAATCTGGCTGTTGCTTCAGGCACTACTGTTGAATCGACTTATATCAAGAGCGGTTCGAACATCCGCAACCTGGCGGACAATTCAACAATCGCATCGATTAATCATACGTCAAACACAGCTTTATTCGGAGGTTCGCCGAATTCCGTCGATACGGTTACGTTCAAATTTGATGGAGTCCAGGCTGTGGACAATGTAAAAGTCTATTTCTATAATGACCGGCTTCTGAACGGTTATGGTACACCACAGACATTCGGTGTCGAATATCAGGATGCTGATGGAAGTTGGAAACCAGTGGAGGGGCAATTCCGCTATCCGGAGTATATTGCTTCCAACTATAACAATGTAGAGTTCCAAAAGGTTAACACTGCAGCGATTCGCATTCATGTGACGCATTCGCTGGAACTTGCGACCGCCATCAAGGAGATTCAGATCTACAACAATAATCTGGAGGTTAAGGCGGCTGCCAATCAGGCACCAAAGGTTTATCTAGAAACACCATTGAAGGTTGAGCAAAATGTGCCTCTGACGATTATGCCGCAAATCGTTGATGATGGATTGCCAAGTGGCAAGCTGACTTATACCTGGGAGAAGATTTCAGGTGAAGGAGAAGTAGAGGAGACAGGGCTTGATAAGGCCATGCTGCAAGCAACCTTTAAGGCGACTGGTGAATATGAATACCGTCTGACTGTTAGCGATGGGGAACTTGAAACTGTCGTGAAGGTTCCAGTCACCGTATTTGTAGCTACTGCAGAACTGACAGAGATGATCGCGAAGTTTGCGGATCGGGATTCCGGCAGACTTGTCCGGAACAAGGATGATTTTACTGCGGCAACATGGCAAGAGCTGCAAGCTGCACTGACTGCTGCCAAGGCATTGCTGGCTCAGGGAGAATATACACTGGAAGAGATCAAAGTGGCAACGGATCAAATGCGGATGGCGGTGGATAACCTTAGATACAGAAATGCTGCCCTTTTGGCTACGCCTAGTGCCTCTTACACTTCGGCATGGGAGTCTGTGTATGGCGTTAATGATGGTTATATCCCTTATACTTCAGCAAGTATTTACAATAGCGAAGCAGAAACTCAGTATGGGAACTGGGGCGGTCCCGGTGAAAGCCACTGGCTACAACTGACCTGGAAAGAGCCCGTGACTTTGTCAGGCAGCTCCGTGTACTTTTATGATGATGAAGGCGGTGTACAGGTACCGGGAGATTATAGCTTCGAATATTGGGATAAGGATGCCGGAAAATATGTGCCGGTAACGGGCTTGAGCGAGAAAGGCAAAGCAAGAAATGCATTTAACGAGGTAACCTTTGACGAGGTGAAGACGGATAAACTCCGTTTGATTCTTAATAAGCAGTCCACTAGTATTTGGACAGGCGTTAAGGAATGGCGGGCAATTTCGTCTAAGCCAGAAGGAGAAGTTCCTGCTCCCGGCGACCATGGTGCGATTGTAAGCATTGAACAGATTGCGGTGAGTACGACAGTTAACGTCGTGCCTAATCTTCCAGCTAAGGTTACGGTAACTTACGCCGATAAAACGACAGGCTTGGCAAGTGTGGTATGGGAGGAAATTCCCCTTAACAAACTCACCATTGCTACAGACTTCACTATATTTGGTAAAGTGGCGGGCACCGATATTGCTGCCAGCTGCCGCATCAGTGTGAGGTACGATAAATCTAAACTTAAAGCAGCCATTGATACAGCGGAAGATCCTTCGATAAATGAAGAGAATTATACCGGAACGCCTGAGCAATGGGAGGCACTACGCATTGCACTAGAGGCTGCTAAAGCCACTTATGCAAATGACGGTGCTACCGATGGTGATATTAATGTGGCATATTCCAATTTGAAAAATGTCTTTGAAGCCTTACAGCCTGTCGAAGCTCATGATGCAACGATCAGCGGAATCACAATTCCGGGTGGATCTATTGATCAGGTAGCCAAAGAAATTATTTTACCGGATACGACTACACTTGATGAGCTGAAGGAAGGACTTACTGTTCCGGTAGGGGTTACCTTCGCTGTGTATGAACCCGATAGCATTACTATTGCGGGAGAAATTCAAACGGGTTACAAGGTCATTGTGACGGCACTGGATAAAACAACGACCAGAACGTATACCTTAACATTAGTTTCTGTAAATCCACCTCTCATAACGGCAGCCTTGGAGGAGAAGCTTAGAGCAATAGAGGCTCTGGATAAGAGCCTTTATGTAGAGGAGAGCTGGAATACTCTTGAGAAAGAGGTAGCACGTGCAGTGATGTTGCTGGAGAGTGGAACTGCTACTCAGGCAGACATTGATGAGGCATTAAGTCAGCTTACTGCGGCGGTTGCGGGCCTGAAGTTGCTTTCAGAAGCTACGCCAACACCTACGCCAACATCAACACCTGCACCGACAACGACACCAACGCCAACGGCAACGCCGAAACCAACAGATGCACCGGGTACTTATGTGCCGGTAGCCACGGCAAAACCGTCGCCTAGCGCGTCTGCGACAGCTGCCCCTGCTGTAAGCAATGGTAAAATCGTTGTCCAGACGGTCATCGGAGCAGATGGAAATGCATTGGCTGAACTGGCTGCCGCAGATGTTGAAAAGGCAGCAAAGGATGCAAAGGATGGTATTCTGTCCATTGTCGTGAATCCTACCGGAAACGCGAAACAAATTGTAGTTGAGCTGCCACTGCAGTCACTGGCAGCAGCGGGGAATGTTAAATCCCTCAAGATTGATATAGGAACAGCAAGCATAATGCTGCCGGAAAATTTCCTGAAGACTTACAAAGATGCTAAGAACGGCAAACTTAAGCTTATTGTGGGCACTGGAGATATATCCGGATTGCCACTTTCGGTAAGCAGTCAGTTGAATGCAGGTACAATTAAAGACATCAGTCTTAGCGTAGATGGTGTGATTATTCCAGGCGATGTACTGAAGACATCGGGGATCAAGCTGGCACTTCCTTATACGCTGAAGTCTGGTGAGAAAGCACATAAAGTAGTGGTTTATTACTTGAACAGTAATCAGCAACTAGAGATCGTTAAGAACGGAAGATTTAATACAGGAACACAGATGCTTGAGTTAAATTTGCAACAGCTTGGCAGTTATGTAGTGGTTCACTCGAATGTTTCATTCAAAGATACCGCTACAGCTAATTGGGCGGTAAACAGTATTGAAGCACTCGCAGCACGAGGCGCAATCCAAGGGATGGATGCTGAACACTTTAATCCAAGTGGAAATGTGACCCGTGCAGAATTCATCAAAATATTGATGAACGCTTTTGATTTACTAGATGAGACGGCTGTAAGCACATTTACAGACGTTAAGGATGGGGCATGGTATGCCAGTCCGATTGCGAGCGCTCAAAAGCTCGGTATTGTTAAAGGCAAAGCGGATGGCAACTTTGGTGCAAGCGAGGAGATTACTCGTCAGGAAATGGCGGTCATGATTTATCGTTTGGCTCAGACGATTAATATCCCATTGACCGACGGAACAAATGCTTCTGGTGAAGCATTCTCTGATGTGAACCAGTTATCCGCGGATGCAGCCAAAGCTGTAGAAGCGATGCGTATTAGTGGAATTATTAACGGTATGACATCCAACCAATTTGGACCAAACGGCAAGGCTACAAGAGCGCAAGCAGCGACCGTGATCTTCCGCCTGTTTGAGCAGCTTCAATAATCATGCAGCAATACAAGATATAAAAAATCGTGTAGCAATACAAGATATAAAAAAGACGCAGGTGTCCCGTAGTCATGATCATGACTGCTGGGCACCTGTGTTTTTTTGCTGCCAACCCCAAACACCTAATCTCATGCTCGTATCCACCACGCTCTTAAAACAAACTTTGCTTCATGGTATGTAATTTGCACGCAAGAGATCGCTAACGGACCCAGGAGCCCCTAAACGTTGCATTTATCGACTTTTGGTGTGCTATCGGACCCAATAGACGCTATTGGCATGAAAATCGCCCGATTAGAGCCACTTTTGATGAGATAGCTGCACTGGAGTCCGAAAATGTCCCCAAAAGGCGGTAATTGAGCCAATAACGCCTCCTGAGTCCGTAAGCGTCTGAGGATGCACTCGGTGTTATCGTGTCTGAGTCTGTAGGCCTCAGGGGATGTGTTCGGTGTTATTGCGCTAGGTCAGTAAGCTCCAAAGGATGAGTGTGACTCGGCGGCAACGGACCCAGTAGCCCCTAAACGTTGCATTTATCGACTTTTGGTGTGCTATCGGACCCCATAGTCGCTATTGGCATGAAAATCGCCCGATTAGAGCCACTTTTGATGAGATAGCTGCACTGGAGTCCGAAAATGTGCCCAAAAGGCGGTAATTGAGCCAATAACGCCTCCTGAGTCCGTAAGCGTCTGAGGATGCACTCGGTGTTATCGTATCTGAGTCCGTAAGCGTCTGAGGATGCACTCGGTGTTATCGTACCTAGATCTGTAAGTACTTGAGAGTGTATTCGTGTTATCGTGCTAGGTGCGTAAGCCCAAAGGATGAGTGTGACTCGGCGGCAACGGACCCAGTAGTCCCTAAACGTTGCATTTATCGACTTTTGGCGTGCTATCGGACTCCATAGTCGCTATTGGCATAAAAATCGCCCGAACAGAGCCACTTTGAATGAAATAGCTGCACTGGAGTCCGAAAATGTGCCCAAAAGGCGGTAATTGAGCCAATAACGCCTCCTGAGTCCGTAAGCGTCTGAGGATGTATGCGGTGTTGAGTGCCTGAGCCGAAAGTGTCTGAGGATGTATGCAGTGAGTCGCTCGCTATTGGCATGACCCCAAGGGCTGATTTAGTGACTTACCTGCGGAACCCAGCTTATGGAGCAGTCTCATTTTCTTTCTTGTTGATCCCTTTTCAGTATAATTTTGGCGGATAGGATTTGGAGAGACGGGGGATAATTTCTAGGAAACCTAATTCTGACAGGAGTGACTACTGTGGAGGAACGGCCAGCAGGTGGGAACAGCAATACGTCTCAAAAAAACACAAAATCTGAGCAGACTCTGAGTACGTCACTGGATGAAATGATGACTTTGTTTAGAGACATATTCAAGAACGATGGAACGCTTAGAATCAGAGTGTTTAGCAACATGTTTAGTGATAGTCTTCGCTTTGGATTAGTCTATGTTGACGGAATGGTTGACAAACATATGATCCAAGAGGGGATTATCAAGCCCGTCATGGCATTTGATTTTACCGAAAAGGATTGTGGCAATAAAGCCGAGCTGATGGAGAACATCCGGACGCAGGTCATTAGTATTAGCGATGTGGTTGCCTCTGAGAATTTTGATGAAATGATCTATGCGATTATAGCTGGCAAGACCTTACTGTTGATGGACGGTTATGCCGGTGTTCTGAACATTGGTGCACAGGGTTGGGAGACGAAAGCTCTTGCGGAACCGGTTACCGAAAAAAGTGTGAAAGGTCCAAGGGAGGGATTTACGGAATCACTGTTAGTAAATCTCACTCTTATTCGGCGCAGGGTACAAGATTCCGAGTTAAAATTTGTTTTTAGTTCACTGGGAACACGGTCCAAAACACCGATATGTATCTGTTACATGGAGGGGTTAGCATCACCGGCTATTCTCAAAGAATTACAGAATCGAATGGAACAGATTGACATAGATCTTATTCTAGATACGGCATCTCTGGCGGAATTAATTAGAGACGAGCCCTATTCGCCCTTTGAAATGACAGGAAGTACAGAGCGCCCGGATGCCGTAGTCAGTAACATGATGGAGGGCAGAGTTGCCGTGCTCATTGAAGGCAGCCCGTTTGCAATGACTGTTCCCTATGTATTTGTAGAGAATTTTCAAGCCAGCTCGGATTATTACATTAACTTTTATTTTGGTTCCTTCAATCGAATGTTGAGAGTTTTTGGAGCTTTTTTGTCGATCAGTATACCTGCTCTTTACGTAGCTTTAGTTACCTATAGCCAGGAAATGATCCCAACCATGTTGTTGCTCAGTATTTCTACTGCAAGAGTAGCAGTCCCTTTTCCTACAATAGTAGAAGCGTTATTCATGTTAACTATATTTGAAATATTAAGAGAGGCGGGTGAGCGGATACCTACCTATATAGGACAGGCTATCAGTATCGTAGGCGCTCTCGTGTTAGGACAAGCAGCAGTGGAGGCTAGAATAGTTAGTGCTCCAATGATTATTGTAGTCGGTTTAACAGGGATCATGACGCTACTTAACCCTAGGTTGACCGGTCCTTTAATTATCGTAAGAACATTGCTGCTGGGTGCGAGTTTTTTTCTAGGGATATATGGTTATTTTCTTGGAATGCTTGGTTTAGTAGTTCATTTGATGAGTCTGCGTAGTTTTGGGGTTCCATACATGCTTGGAGTAGGCTCAATCCGTCCTCAGGACATTAAAGATACAGCGATCAGGGCGCCGTGGTGGCATATGTATCTGCGTCCGGCGTTAATTGGGGCACGAAATATGAGGAGAAAAGGTTCCAATAAAATAAGGAGAAGACCATGAGCAAGCTGAAAAGGATACTTCTGATTGTTACATCCATGATGCTTCTGATCTGCAATACAGGCTGCTGGAACTACTTTGAAATTGACGATATGTCGATTGTTGCCGGGGTCGCGATTGATAAGGGGAAAAAAGACGGTCAGTTATTGGTGACAACAGAGATTGTAGATACAAAGGAAGGAATGAAATCAAGTCAGGCTGGCTTCAAAATGATCACGCTCGCGGGCGAGACCATGTTTGATATTGTGAGGGGAATGATCTCGATCACTGGAAAAAAGTTATTTTGGAGCCATTCTAAGGCGATTATCCTTAGTGAGGAGATTGCAAGGGAGGGAGTCACCAAAGTAATAGATTGGTACAACAGGGATACGGAAACCCGATCGGATGTGTATATTTTTGTCGCTAAAGAGAAGTCGGCTCAAGAAATCATAAGTCTCAGCAGTTCGACTGAGAGTATTATGTCCTATGCACTTGCACAGCAGATGAGGACTGAGAAAAATGTAAGTACAGCGCCGGTTGTGGAAATTTGGGACTTCATAGATAAGCTCGAGGCTTCTGGTGAATATGCCATCGCTCCATTAATTTATGTTCATGAACAAAATAAGACGAAGAATGCACGAGTTAGCGGAACAGCTATTTTCAGGATGGATAAAATGATCGGTATGATCAGTGGCGAAGAAACGAAATACATGTTGTTTGCCAACAATCAAATCCAGGGAGGTGTGTTAATCGTAAAGGATGAAAGTGGAGAACCTGCCTTTTCCCTCGAAATTTTATCCAATCGTACAAAAATAAAACCTGTATGGATAAACGGTAAGCTCCAAATAAAGCTTAATACACTGACACACGCAGGACTGGACGAGGTCAAATCTTCGGGGGAATTCAATAATCTGGACAGCAAGAAGACTATAGAAAGGTGGGCTGAAAAAGAACTGGAGGAGCAGATTCTCTCCGTTATTCATAAGGTTCAGAAGGATTACCAAGCAGATATTTTTGGATTTGGAGAGCTTCTTCATGAGAAAATGCCACGGACCTGGGAGAAAATCGAGAAAAACTGGGGGAAGGAATTTTCCAACGTAGAGATAGTAGTGAATTCCAAGGTGATTATCGAGAGCAGTGCACAAACGTCAAGGTCTATCAAGATTCATCAAAAATAGGTGATAAAATTGGTTGTTGTGGTCATATTTATCTATGCGGTAATTGTTTTGAGTGATCCTTATGGTCTATGGAAACAGGGGATGAAGCGGGATTTTTATGTTTCTTCCGCACTATGTCTGGTATCATTCTGTATTGCTTTTGCATTGGCAATGAGATGGTCACTCCCTAGTCCTTCACCATACCTAGAACACTGGATTAAGATGCTATTTTAGGGGACAAGCCTAAGGGAGAATAGAGTATGAACAAAGAGATCGTATCAACAGGGCATGCTATTAGTATTGCTGTCTTGTTTATTATGGGGACTTCAATATTTATGGGTGTGCCGGGAGAATCCGGTAACAGTAACTGGATCGCCGTATTATTAGCCATGGTACTGGTGGTCCCACTGCTGCTGATATATGCCAGACTACACATCCTATTACCAGGCAAGGATCTATTTGATATGTTGATTACCGTGTTTGGAGGCGTCTTGGGTCGAATCATTTCTTGTCTCTATATTTGGTATACCTTTCATCTAGGGACACTAATTCTTAGGGTTTTTGGAGAATTCAGTAGATCCGTTACTTTAACCGAAACACCAATGATAGCACCTATGGCATGTCTTGGACTGTTGTGTATATGGATAGTTAAGGCTGGGATTGAAGTGCTGGGGAGAAGTTCTAAGCTTCTATTACTGTTCGCAATATTTGTTAATCTAGTCATTGTCACCTTAGCTTTTTCCAAAATGGAATATCATCACCTACTTCCGCTGTTGGATAAAGGCTGGAAGCCATTATTTAACGATACGCTGGGCACATTTTCTTTTCCATTTGCAGAGGTTGTAGTCTTTCTGGGGGTATTCGGTAATTTATCGAAGAAGAGCTCAGCGAAGAAGGTATTATTTGGTGGCGTAGCGATTGCTGGGGCAATTATTATTATGGCTACACTACGGAACCTATTGATGCTGGGTCCTGAGGTCTTGTCTAGTTTATATTTTCCGGCTTATGTGTCTGCAGGGCGTATTAATGTAGGAGATTTTTTGACCCGAATTGAAGCGTCATCGGCAGTGGCTTTTGTAATCACAACATTTATAAAAGGAAGTTTATGCCTTTACGTATCTTGCATTGGAGTAGCTAAAGTATTCAAGCTCAAGAGTTACCGCTCCGTTGTGCTTCAGATGGGACTACTCATGATCTATTTTGCGGATTTTGTGTACAAGGATATTATGGAAATGTACTATTTCTCTTACCATATTTATAAAATATACGCCTTTCCTTTCCAGGTGATTATTCCGTTGATATTATGGATTTGCGCTGAAATTGTTGTGAGCCGAGGTAAAAATAAACAGATAGCGCCGCAGTCGCAGCAATAGCTCTAAATAGGAGGATACAGGTGTCTCGTGAGCCATAAAAAGTGGCTGTTGGGATGCTTGTGTCCTTTTTGTTATGAGTAATTAGGTGAAATCCCACATTCGGAATCTTAGCGGAGCGCATAGTTGTTATTGATTAGCGTCCTCTGAGTCCGTAAGTTTCAGGAGAGGGCGATGATGCTATAATGATAGATACATAGAATAGAGATTACTTTTTTTGAGAACAGGGGAGCTGATCTATCATTGAATACATATATTCTTATATATGATAGCTTTGTGCAGTTTGAGGTTACATTGGCAGCTTATTTTATGAAAACAAAGGGTGAGGTTTATACCTTAGGTTTGGAAGATAAGGCGTTAATCTCCTGCGAGGGTTTTTCTGTGAATCCATCCGTATTGGTTGAAAATGTGGACGTTAGCACCATAGATTTATTGATTATCCCTGGTGGGGAAACAGATAATTTAATAGGGCAGGAGGCTCTATTAGATTTAATCAGAAGCCTGAATGGAGCAGGCAAAGTCATCGCGGGCATTTGCGGTGGGGTATCCATTCTTAAGGCAGCCGGAGTACTGGATGGTAAGGTTTATGTGGACAATGAATCTGGCGTATCTAACGTCGTTGTCGATGGAACAATCATTACCGCTAAGCCGAATGGATATGTAGATTTTGCGCTTGAAATTGGGCGAGTAATGAGTATCTATAAAGATGAGGCAGATTTGCAAGAAACGATAGATTTCTTTAAACATTTTAAATCCGTTTAAGGAGTAGAAGAGGGGAAACATGTATGAACGTTAGCAATATCATTATGTCCTCTTATTGGGGTAGAGAGGTTAAACATAAATATATCACCCAAGGGTCCAAAGCGCTGGCTGTTATTTTTCCGGGTAAAAATTATTCAGTTGATCGCTCTCTGCTGGATTATGCGGCTAAAGCTGCCCGGGAGCATAATTGTGATGTTCTGCTTTTAGAATATGGTTACCAGAGTGCTAGGGTGGATTTCAAGCGTGAAGAAATGAGTATTATCATTGAGGAATGTAAAGCCGTGATTGCTTCTCTGCCGGATTATAAGAGGTTTCTTTTTATAAGTAAAAGCATGGGAGCTGTTATTGCAGGTAGAATAGCTGAAGAGCTAGAAATACAGAAGAAGACGTCTCATCTATATATCACCCCGTTGCCTGAGGCGGTGCCGCTGATTCAGCGGAGTCGGGGGACTGTAATTTATGGTGGCAGTGACCCCTTATTTGGTGAAGAGCATTCGGGTGAAATTAGTGGGCTGAATCATTTGAAGGTGTATAGAATCGATGATGCCAATCATTCGCTGGAGGTAGGCAGTGTCAACGAGTCACTAGCAATACTGCTGGTCATCATTAATTTCTATCATGAATTTTTCCGGGATGCTTTAAATTAATAACTTTAGGAGATGATGAGTGTGATTTTGGAAGCTGCGATGCTGCAAGTGAAGCCTGGTTTGACTACTGAATTTGAGCAAAGCTTCAAGGAGGCATCAAGCTTAATCTCCTCGATAGAAGGTTATATGGGCCATGAATTACAACATTGCTTGGAGGATGATCATAAGTATCTGTTGCTGGTGAAGTGGAGAACGCTTGAAGACCACACTGTTGGATTTAGAGAATCCAGCCAATATCAGGAATGGAAAGCACTCCTTCACCATTACTACGACCCATTTCCGGTAGTTGAGCATTTTACCCGCATTAATCTGGACTAAATGGAGGATACCGAATGAAGGCCAAGCTTGTTGGGGAAGGCAGAACAGCGGAGATCTGGCAGCATGACGATCAGAGGATTCTTAAATTGTATCGGGAGGATATAGCAGAGCAACACGTCAGCCGGGAATATAAAATCAGCCAGTTTGTACATGCGCGGGGTGTTCGGACCCCCCAGCCTTTTGAGCTTATTTCTGAACAGAATCGACAAGGTATCGTTTTTCAACAAATTCAGGGTCCCTCTTTACTAAAGGTGATGGGTGAGAAGCCTTGGAAAGTTACCCAATATGCCAGGCTGATGGCGGGGCTTCATTGTGATTTACATAAGCTTGAAACTACAGAGGAAATCGGCCAGCAAAAGGATATGCTGAAAAGTCAGATCATGGTTGCCCCTATGCTGAGCGAAGAGGAAAAATCCGTCATTTTGAAGTATCTGGAGAAGCTGCCGGAAGGCACTCGTTTATGTCATGGGGATTTTCATCCCGACAATGTGCTTATGGATGAACAGCTCTGGGTGATCGACTGGATGACGGGTGTAGTGGGAGAACCTGCTGGAGATGCTGCGCGTTCCGTAGTGATGTTCAGTTTGGGAGCTATGCCTCCGGGAGCTTCGGCCTTCTCCAAATTAATGTTAGGTTTTATAAGAAAAAGATTAACTAAGGGATACATTCAAGAGTATCTCAGATTATCAGGACACACTTATGAGGACGTAGACCGCTGGATTTTGCCGATCGCTGCCGCACGTCTGGTGGAGGGGCTTTCGCCTCCAGAGAAGGAGCTGCTGGTAAAAGAAGTTCGTAAACGTCTACACACCTTAGCCGCAGAGGTAAGCTGATCATGGCACAAAAACGGAGGCGTATTCTATGACTACCTATATAGCGCTGCTGCGTGGAATTAACGTCGGCGGGAACAAAATTATTAAAATGTTGGACCTGAAGGCGTTGTTTCAGTCTCTTGGATTTGCAAATGTACGAACGTATATTCAGAGTGGAAATGTCGTTTTTGAGAGTGATGAAGGTTCGGTAAGCCTGCTTAGAGGAGTCATTGAACGTCAGATTCATGAGGTTTTTGGATTCGAGGTCTCTGTTATTATCCGTACTTTAGCAGAAATGGAGAATGTGATCGCTAACGATCCCTTTCAGCTGTCCGAGCCAGAGGAATTCAAAAGATGGTATGTTACTTTTTTACCAGCCGAGCCTTCAGGGGAAGCATTGGATAAACTGTGCACTTATGAGAATGGACCGGATAAAGTGCGTTTTGTCGGCAGAGAGATGTATATATTATATGAGGTCAGTGTGAGCCAATCATCGCTTTTTAAAGTCCCTTTTGACAAAATACTCGGGATGCCCATTACCGCACGCAACTGGAACACGGTGAATAAGCTTGTTGCCATAGGCAAGATGGAATAACAAGTTTGGATTGAACAGGGTACCGAAAGGCTCCACATTGTGGGGTCTTTTTTGCGTTCCGGCAGCCTCATTTATTCAGCAAACATTCAGCTTGCACTCATTGAGAGTTAAGGTATGGATGAAATAATACACCTACGGAAAGCTTGGGCCGGAGTTACAGAACTGCCGGCATATAGAATGATCAAGGGATAGGAGTGAAATGGAGATGAGTTTTGCTAGAAAAATAAGCTCGGATCTTATACTGTGGCTCATTTTAATACTCGCTGCTTTTTTGTACGGTTATGGAGTTTGGAATGACCACTATGTGAATACATACTACACCACTGCCGTGGGAAGTATGCTGCAAAACTTTCATAATTTCTTCTTCGCTTCACTCGACTCTGCAGGTTCAGTCACGGTGGATAAACCACCGGTCACCTTTTGGATTCAGACTCTTAGCGCACTCATTTTCGGGCTGCATGGCTGGAGTGTAATTTTACCTCAGGCGCTTGGGGGCGTGGGCTCCGTGTTGCTCGTATACCTTCTGGTAAAACCTACCTTTGGTAAAGCAGCAGCTCGTTTAGCAGCGCTGGCCATGGCAACAACTCCAGTAGCGGCGGCTGTTAGCCGGACGAATAACATTGATGCTTTGTTAGTATTCACGTTACTGTTGGCGGTTTGGTTTTTATTTAAAGGAACGAAGAGTAATAAGCTGGGCAGTCTCCTTGCCGCATTCGCTTTAATCGGTGTTGGGTTTAATGAGAAGATGTTGCAGGCTTATATGGTATTGCCGGCTTTTTATCTCTTTTATGTCTTGGCTGCGAAAGTGAACTGGAAGCGAAAAACTGGAGTATTAGCGGCCTCGACAGCTATATTACTCGTGGTCTCGTTATCCTGGGCAGTGATAGTGGATTCGATTCCCGCTAGTAAACGACCTTATATCGGCAGCAGCGGTACTAACTCCGTGCTCAATCTTGCCTTTGGTTATAATGGTGTCGCCCGATTGACGGGTGATCGGGGGACAGGTGGTGGCGGAGGTGGAATGCCTTCAATGAATGGTGGTGAGATGCCGAACATGAATGGCGAGATGCCAGCTATGAACGGTGAAAGACCCGCTATGAACGGGGCAGATGCTGAAAATGGTACGGATAGCGGACGTGGATCATTTTCGGGTCGGCAAGGTATGAATTCAACCTCAGACAGTCAAAATGGCGCCGATGATGGAGGTTCTCCAGGGCAACCACCCGGCGGCGGAACAGATAATCAAAACCGGCAATTTGGTGGTGAAGGTGGGGGTCAAGGACAACGCGGCGGCATGAATGGCGGCGGAGGTGGAATGTTCAATACTGGAACCGCAGGTCCACTGCGCCTGTTCCAATCAGAGCTGTCAGGTCAGGCAAGCTGGATGCTGCCTTTTGTATTGTTTGGTTGTATTGGATTATTCGCTAATCTGCGGAGAAGGAACTTTACGCAAGGGCATAAAGAAGCTCTATTCTGGTTAGCATGGCTGGTGCCGGTGATGGGATTCTTCAGTATTGCGGGATTCTTCCATCAATATTATCTGGTGATGATGGCTCCGCCGATAGCCGCGCTGGTCGGTGCAGGCTGGTCAAAGCTCTGGAGTCTGTATCGTGAGCACTCTGGTTGGCTGTCATGGCTATTGCCAGTTGCGACGCTGGTTACAGCAGTTTTTCAATGGTACATTATTCATCCTTATGACGATACGATTGGCAGGGGCTGGTCGATTGGCATTCTGGCTGCCGGTATAGTTGTTTCTTTGGTGCTGGTCGTTCTTAAAGGCAAGCAGAAGCCATTTGTTTTCTCGGCAAGTATTGTTGCTGTACTAGTATTGTTAATTGGCCCGCTCTACTGGGCAGCTACCCCAATTACTTATGGCCTGAATAGCCAAACCCCTGAAGCAGGACCAGGGAGCAGTGAGAGCAGAGGAGGAATGGGCGGCAATTCTAGCAACTTTGGGCGTAATAGCGCCACAAGTGCGAACGAGAGTCTGTTGTCCTATCTGGAGGAAAATAATACTGGGGAGCCTTATCTGTTTGCCGTATTGGATTATGGCACAGCAGCTCCTTATATCGTCGATAAGGGGGCATCGGTTGTTATTCTGAACGGGTTTTCCAATTCGGACACAGTATATACCACAGATACCCTAGAGGCGTTAGTAGAGAGTGGAAAGGTGAAATACTTCCTGCTGAGCAGCGGCGGTATGGGGGGTGGACGTGGAGGGAACTCTACGCTATCTACCTGGATTACCGACAATGGTACAGAGGTTCCAGCAGCGGATTGGGCAGGAAACGATGCTGGTAACAGCGGAACGTTATACAAAGTTACAGTTAACTAGTTCAGTGTTTTAGAGTACGAAGCGTGCTAATACATTTGCAGGCACGCTTCAGCATTCAAATTAAAGGAGGAGCTGCTCATGAGCATCAACGTGCGCTATTCCATTATTATACCGATGTTTAATGAAGAGGCAGTCATTCAGGAAACGTATCGCCGTATTAAAAAAGTGATGGCAATGACGGAGGAAGTGTATGAGCTGATCTTCGTGAATGACGGCAGCACCGACAACTGTGCCCAGATGATCGAGGAATATAGCTACTGGGATGAGAGTGTGAAGCTGATCGATTTGTCACGTAACTTCGGACATCAGATCGCTATTACTGCCGGAATGGACTATGCCCTTGGGGATGCAGTTGTCATTATTGATGCTGATTTGCAAGACCCGCCTGAGCTGATCTTGGACATGATTGCGGAATGGAAGAAGGGGTATGAAGTTGTATATGCTAAACGGGTGAAGCGTAATGGTGAATCCTTATTCAAAAAGTGGACGGCCAGCCTCTTTTATAGAATTCTGCGTTATTCAACCGATATTTCTATCCCTGTGGATACGGGTGATTTTCGGCTTATAGATCGTAGGGTCTGCGAAGAGCTCAAACGTCTACCGGAGAAAAACCGTTTCGTGCGCGGACTGGTCAGCTGGGTTGGTTTCCGTCAGAAGGCGATTGAATATGAACGGGATGAACGTCTGGCGGGGGAAACTAAATATCCACTAAAACGTATGATCAAGCTCTCTTTGGACGGAATTACCTCCTTTTCCTATAAGCCGCTGAAGCTGGCAGGATATTTGGGCGCACTGCTGTCGGCTTCTGGTTTTCTGTACCTTATGTATGTTTTGTACCTGGTGATTTTTACAGACTCAGTTGTTAAGGGCTGGGCTTCGATGATTGGAATTACGCTGACCTTCAACGGATTTGTACTCATTATGCTAGGAATACTAGGTGAATATGTCGGCCGGATTTATGACGAAACTAAGGGACGTCCGCTTTATATTGTCCAAGAGTTCTATGAAGGTAAGGGGCAGCAAAAGAACATTCGTGAGCACCCTGTGACCCATCTCCGTAAATAAACTGCAAGGGAGGGATTCATGATGAAGATTAGAAAAGCTGTCATTCCCGCCGCGGGCTTAGGCACTCGTTTCCTGCCTGCCACTAAGGCTCAGCCAAAAGAAATGCTGCCCATTGTGGATAAACCAGCGATTCAATATATCGTAGAAGAAGCCGTCCGCTCTGGTATTGAAAGTATTATCATCGTGACCGGCCGCAATAAGAAGTCGATTGAAGATCATTTTGATAAATCGGTGGAGCTGGAGCAGACGCTTTTGGAAAAAGGGAAAGAGGATCTACTTCGTGAAGTCCAGCTAATCAGTGAGCTAGCGAGCATCCATTACATTAGGCAAAAAGAGCCGCTGGGACTAGGCCATGCCATCCTTTGTGCGGAACAATTTATCGGTGATGAACCTTTTGCTGTTTTGCTTGGTGACGATATTATGGTTTCGGAGGACCCGGCGCTGCTGCAGATGATGAGATTGTATGAGCAAGAGGAGCAGACTATCGTCGGTGTGCAGCAGGTGCCACGGCAGGAGGTTAACAAATATGGGATTATAGCCTCCAGCGGCTCACTAAATGGAGTTCATGAAGTAAAAGGATTGGTAGAGAAGCCCTCGCCTGAAACAGCACCTTCAGAATACGCCATTATGGGGCGATACATTTTGGAGCCTTCGATATTCTCAGTGCTGGCTAACCTCAAACGTGGAGCGGGCGGTGAATATCAACTGACGGATGCTTTGCACGAGGTATGCCGGCAAGAAGGCTTGCTGGCGCTGGATTTAATCGGGAAACGTTATGATATTGGTGATAAATTTGGTTACATTAAAGCCACACTGGAGGTAGGTTTGATGCGGGAGGATTTGCGCCCATTATTGGTTCCGTATTTGCAGGAGCTGGCTGCTAGTCTTAAGGGAAGAGAAGAAGAAGTGGATTCCTTGCATTGGAGTATACACAGTTGAGGGAGAGGAACTGTTTCAAACGATCATAACATCGGCTTCGGCGGTGGGATGAGGTTTTGAAGCAGTTTTTTTGCGTGTGGTGTTCAAAGGACGGTGAGGGACGAGCAAATAAGTGTACTTTATACAATTAAAAGTATGGGGGGACAGCTGCAAATCGATTTAGTTGTACTTGATACATCTATATCTTTACATTTTAGCTAGAATGCTCAGTTAGCCTGTTTTTAGTTGCATAAAATACACTTAAAACAGCCGTGTGGGTGTTATTGTATGAAATAGCTGCATCAAGTGCAGTTATTTTTAAATTTCGTAACTTGTTTCTCCTGGGTGACGAAAAAATCCGAAAGACCGATTCCTAAGAATCATCCTCCGGATTTATGTTTTGAGTATAGATTAAGCTTTCAGCACATCATGATCAACGTAACGCGCACCATTTAACTCGCTAATTACATTAATAGCTACCTTCGCACCATCGCCTGCGGTAATAATGGCATGTACACTTACTCCAGCAACAGTACCAGCTGCCCAAATGCCTGCGATATTCGTTTTGCCTTCAGCATCAACGGCTACTACAGTTTTGATTCTTGGCTCTGTACCATCCTTAGTCTCTACGCCAGCTTTGGCAGCTAGATCTGTAAGGGCGCCTGTGGCGAGAATGACATGTTTTGCTTCATAGATAATTCCATCTTCAGTTTCAATGACAAAACCATTGCCGCTGGAGGTGAGGTTGATAGCCTGTTCGGAAACCAGCTCAGCGCCAAATTTAACGGCTTGCTTGTGGCCGGTTTCGACCAGCTCAGGACCACCTACTTCGGAAATTCCATAAAAGTTCTCAAACCAACCTCTGCGGGTCATGCCCTTATCGTTGTCGATCAGCAGCGTTTTTTTGCCCGCCTTGGCGGCGAACAGGGCTGCGCTTGCACCGGCAGGACCGGCGCCAATTACGGCGATTTCGTACATGTATTTACCTCCTAAAAGTTTTGTGGAGCGATGCTCCAGTTCCTCTTAATTATAACGGTTGTTACTCTTCCTTGGCTAATCCTTCCTCGCAAGGCAGACTAACCGTAAACGTTGTGCCCTCGCCAACGGTGCTATTTACACTAATCTTGCCGTGATGTGCCTCGACAATAGATTTTGTAATGGAGAGACCCAACCCTGATCCGCCGTATTTACGTGTACGAGAGGAGTCACTGCGGTAGAATCGATCAAAGATATGTGGGATGTGCTCTCCGGGAATTCCGTAGCCATTATCCCGCACGCTTAATAGAGCTTGATTTCCTTCCGCTTGTAAAGAGAGATGAATGCTCCCTGTCGTGGCATTGGTATGCTGAACTGCATTGTGGAACAGATTCAGAATCACCTGCTTGAGCTTATAGGGATCATATTTACCACGGATGCCATAGGAGATATCAAAAGTAACTTTACGTTGATCCGCGAGCAAAAGCAGATGCGGCTTCATTTCGTGAATTACCTCGCTGAGAATCAGATCAGTCATCTGCAGCTGTGGAGCTCCATCCATTCGAGCGAGCAGTAGCAGATCCTCGACCAGCTTATTGATCCGTTTCGATTCACCATGCATGCTTCGCAACGAGTTATATAACTGTTCTTTATTATCGGCGGCGCCCCGCAGCAAGACCTCAAGAAAACCGTGTATTGAGGTAAGCGGAGTTCTAAGCTCGTGGGAAGCATCGGCAGCGAACCTGCGCATCTGCTCCTTGGCCTCCCGTTCATTATGAAAGGATATTTCGAGACGTTCGAGCATACCATTGAATGAATGAGCAAGCTTGTCGATCTCGGCCTGTCCTTGGTCAACTGGAAACCGAATATCCAAATTACCGGCATTAATGATCTCAGCCGATTCTCCCATATTAGATAGAGGAACTAACGTCTTTCGCAGGGCCGGCAAGTATAGGAATAATCCAGTCAATAAAGCAATCACTGACAAACCTGCGTAGATCAGCAGCTGCTGCATTATCACATCCGTCAATGGCCCCGTGCTCACACTCATTTGCAGCAGCAATCTAGTATTTCCAGGCCTATAAAGATTCATGAATATGGCTAGATGTTCAGTGCCGTCTTCAGCTTGGATGAGCTTGTAATTTCCTGTTGCCCTATCCGTGGTGTGAATCAGCAGCGCATCGTATTGCTCATTGGTCAGCCTGGGTGCTGCTATATCTGAGAGGGTTAATTGCTGTAAATCCCTGAAGGTGCCATCCGAGCTGTACATGGCGAGAGTTGTATGGGCATCAAGCAAAAGCGGACGCCGGTTCTCGCCAGTTCGCAGCCCACTTGGCATTTTATTCATGTCTTCTCTTTCCAACGGGAAATTGCTGTTAAACTCGTTGTTTGTGTCATTTATACCTGTGCTGTCCTCGTCATAGGAATTAAAAAAGTTAAAGAACATCTCACGGGGGACAGAACGTATTTGCGCTTCCATAGACTCGGCTCTATTGCTGTATATAAAATCTCGCATAAGGATATATTGTAAGACTCCAATTAGCAGCAGCAATCCTGATAGAATAAGCAGCGATGTGGCAAGCAGCTGTTTACGCAGGGAACGTGGTGCAGGCAGTCTGCGAAGCCATCTGAAGATGGGAGTGCTCATAGATCCACCCGGTAGCCTGCACCCCGCAGGGTACGGATAATACGGTGCTCCTTATCTCCGAGCTTCTCACGAAGCGAACGGATATAGACCTCAACAATATTTTCCTCACCGCCAAAATCATAGCCCCACACTTTATCAAGAATCATAGGCTTGCTGAGTACAAGGCCGTGATTGATAACGAGATACTGTAATAACTCGTATTCCGTAGGGGAGAGTTCAAGTACTTCCTCCCTGAAGCGAATTTCCTTTCGCCGACTGTCAATTCGGAAAGAACCGCAGCGGACCTCACCTAGCAGCCCCGGAAACTGATTCCGCAGCCGCGCTTGGATCCGCGCTAGTAATTCATCAAAGCTGAAGGGCTTGACCATATAGTCGTCAGCACCAATAGATAGTCCTTTTACGCGATCATCCACTTCGTCTTTTGCAGTAAGCATGATGACAGCTACCTCTGTCTCTTCTGAGCGCAGATAGTGACATACCTCGAATCCATCCATACCCGGCATCATAACATCCAGGATAGCTACATGGGGCTTGAATTCAGCTGCAATCGAAATGGCGCTTAGCCCGTCCGACGCGGTTCGTACTTCAAAACCTTCGTTAAGGAGACCCAGCTCCAGGAACTGTAATATATGAGGCTCATCATCTACGAGCAGAAGTCGAACTCCTTGTACTGCTTTCATCATAGGTTCCTCCAAATCGGTGATAGATAGCTTCATTATGCCATATCCGGTTGAATATTTGCTGAAGACCGAATGATTCTTTTTCTAGAATAAATGAGTGAATTTCTTTCACATGGCTTTAAATTGGTTAATCTAGTTATAAGGAATATTAACGTGTTTAATGACAAACAGGGTTAAAAATTCCGGATTTTCGGAATTGCGATAAAGGGTTTTGACGAAGAATATAGAACACTTTACAATAAGGATAATCTCCTGATTCAGGCTCCTGATTTTGGAGAATGCTCTCCCTATTTTAGGTTAGATCATCCGAACGTGTAAAATTTCCTTCCTCGTTTTTTCAACTTTGTCATCTTCCTATCAAGGCTCATTTCTTTCTGGTGTATTTCTTTTCTAATTCACTTCTTTTTGGAATTCTGTTCATTCATCCTAGGTTTGCTGAACTTTATATTACCCATAAGTCAAGGGAGGCTTTTCCATGAAGAAAAAAGAAATGGTAGCCATGCTATTGGCTGGAGGCCAAGGCAAAAGATTGAAAGGTTTAACCAAATCGCTTGCCAAGCCCGCTGTCTATTTTGGGGGCACTTATCGGATCATCGACTTTCCTTTAAGTAACTGCTCCAACTCGGGTATTGATACTGTTGGTGTATTGACACAGTATGAGCCACTTATACTACATTCTTACATCGGAGTAGGCAGTGATTGGGATTTGAACCGTAAGAATGGTGGAGTATTCGTATTGCCACCGCATGAACGTGAGAATGGAAGCAGCTGGTATCGGGGAACAGCCGATGCGATTTATCGAAATCTTAAATTTGTAGATCAGTTCGACCCCGAGCATGTTCTTATTCTATCCGGTGATCACATTTATAAAATGGATTATCATGCTATGCTGCAATACCACAAGGAGAGAAATGCAGATTGCACAATTTCTGTGATTGACGTTCCGCTGGAGGAAGCAAGTCGATTTGGAATCTTAAATACGGAGGATGATCTGAAAATTTACGAATTTGAGGAGAAGCCTGCACAGCCAAAAAGCACGCTAGCTTCTATGGGTGTGTACATCTTTAAATGGGAAATTCTCCGCAAGCATTTACTGGAGGACGGAGAGAATATAGGGTCATCTCACGATTTTGGTAAAGATATCATTCCTTTGATGCTGGAAGATGGGAACTCTTTATTTGCGTACCCTTTTGAAGGGTATTGGAGAGACGTCGGTACGGTAGCAAGCCTGTGGGAAGCGAATATGGATTTACTGAGCGATAATCCACCGCTTAATCTAAATGATCCCAGCTGGCGCATATTTACACGTAATCCGAATCAACCTGCCCAATATGTCGCACCTGGGGCGAAAGTGTCAGGATGCATTATTAATGAAGGCTGCATTGTGCATGGTGAAGTGAAGCACTCGGTTCTTTTTTATGGCGTAGAGGTAGGTGAAGGCAGTGTGATTACGGACTCCGTAATTATGCCTAAGGTTAAGATTGGTAAGAACGTACGCATTCATAAAGCGATTATTAGTGAGAATACGATAATCGACGATTATATGGAAATAGGCATCGAGCGGGAGAACGAGAACGAAATTCTGCTGATCGACAATAAAAGCAAAAAACGTAAATCAGCTGTGGCCAAAACCATATAATCAAGCTAAAACGCCTTCGGCGTCCTTCTAGGGACGGTAAGCGTTTATGCGAGATTTATAAGGATAAAGTATATAGTGAAACTTATACTTTCTTATAAATTATAAGAGGACGGTGGATTCCGATGAAGCAACTCATGGGTGTAATTAATCTGGATCATGAACTCGATAAACTAAATGAACTCACTTATTTCCGCTGTGGTGCAGCCGTACCTTTTGCCAGTCGTTATCGGTTGATAGATTTCGTGCTTTCCAATATGATGCGTGCGGATCTGGAGAGCGTGGGCCTGTTTGTTCGCCGTAAATACCGTTCTTTAATGGACCATTTGGGTGACGGGAAATCTTGGGATATGAATCGCAAGCATGGGGGACTATTTATTTTGCCTCCGGACTGGAATGATCCCACCGATACTTCTCTTGGCGACCTTCAGCATTATCATAATAATCTGGATCTTTTTAAACGGGGATCTGCTAAATATATTGTGTTTTCCGGCAGCCAGCATATTAATACTATCGATCTCCAGGACTTGTACAGCTACCATTTGGAGAAGGGTGCCGATGTTACAGTAGTATACAAAAAAATAGAGCAATTGCAGCCAGAGCATGAGTTATGCCAGCGTATTGAAGTGGACGAAGAGAATAATGTGACCAATATCCATCATGAGAAGGATCATCCCAATTTATATCTCGATATCTTCATTATGGAGAAAAAACTGTTCCTGGAGCAGGTGGAACATTGCATTGCACATGGGGAGAGTTACTTTTTCCGTGATGTCATTCAGAAAAACCGCCATAAATTCAAAATCGCTGCTTATGAGTATCATGGCTATCATGCCGTAATTAATTCATTGGAAAGCTATTATAAGAATAGTCTGGAGCTGCTTCAGCAGGAGAATTACTTTAGTCTGTTCAAAGAAAGTCCAGTGCAGACGAAGATTAAATATGAGGCTCCTACCCGATATTTAGAGAGCGCAAATGTCAGCAATTCACTGGTGGCTAACGGCTGCATTATAGCGGGAACGGTGGAGAACAGCGTGATCTTTCGTGGGGTTCAGGTACGTAAAGGAGCGAAGATCATCAACTCTGTAATTATGCAGAAGTGCATTATAGAGGAAGATGCTGTTATTGAGAATGTGATCATGGATAAGGACGTACATTTAAGTAAGAATCGAATTCTCGTCGGGGATAGTAAACGTCCATTTGTGATCGCCAAGAGCAGCAAAATATAAACCAACTGGATTAGATGAAACGAAACAGTATAACCTATCTGATCTACAGGCATAGTCTAATGCATCCCTAAAAAAAGCTTTTGTCAGGAGGAACCTGCTGTTGTTTAACGATAAAGAAACTTTCAAACAGGTGTTTCGCGAGACGCTCATCAGTAAATTGGGCAAACCTTTGGAGGAAGCCTCGAATGCTGATGTCTATAAAATATTAGGCAACATGATTCGCGAGAATGCCGGGAAAAATTGGGCGGATACCAATCAAAAGTACAAGACGGATAAGGATAAGCAGGTATACTATTTTTCTATGGAGTTTCTGATCGGAAGACTTCTGGGGAACAATCTGCTGAATATGGGCGTGCTGGAGGTCGTGCGTGAGGGATTGGCCGATCTTGGTTTCTCGCTGCAGGATATTGAGGAGGTAGAAGCCGACGCTGGGCTTGGCAATGGAGGACTTGGACGTCTAGCTGCTTGTTTCTTGGATTCACTGGCCTCCCTGCAATATGCGGGGCATGGTTGCGGTATACGTTATAAATACGGCCTGTTCGAGCAGAAAATCGTTGACGGGTATCAGGTGGAACTGCCCGATTACTGGCTGCAAAATGATAATGTATGGGAAGTGCGTCGTGAAGACAAGCAGGTAGAAGTAAGGTTCTGGGGCGTGATTGAGACTCGCGAGGAGAACGGGCGTCTTGTCTTTGAGCATAGTCAATATGAGGCCGTTCGTGCAGTTCCGTATGATGTGCCTATCATTGGTGCAGATCGGCGGCATGTGAATACACTGCGCAACTGGAGCGCGGAGTCCATCACCCAGCCTACCAGAACCTTTGGCTCTTTTGCCGGATCAGACTATCATAAATTCCTGGAATATAAGCGTTCCGTAGAATCCATCTCGGAGTTCCTGTATCCGGATGACTCTCAATACGAAGGCAAGCTGTTGCGGTTGAAGCAGCAATACTTCCTCTGCAGCGCTGGCCTGCAAAGTATTCTGCGAACCTTTGGAAAGCTTGGACTCCCTATACAATCGCTGCCCGACAAGGTTGCACTTCATATCAATGATACACATCCGACGCTTGTAATTCCTGAATTGCTGCGGATTCTGATGGATGTACATGGATTAGGATGGGATGAAGCGTGGAGTATTACAACTCGTATGGTGTCCTATACAAATCATACGATCTTGAGCGAAGCCCTGGAGAAATGGCCTATTCAAATGGTCAGGGACTTGCTTCCACGTATTTTTCTTATTATTGAAGAGATCAATGCCCGCTTCTGCGGCGAGCTGATGAGTCGTTATCCCGGTGATCAGGACCGGATTTCACAGATGGCAATTATTCATGACGATCAGGTTCGCATGGCTCATCTGGCGATTGTGGCGAGCCATAGTGTCAATGGGGTAGCAGCGCTGCATACAGAAATATTGATGAAACGCGAAATGCGGCTCTTTAATGAAATGTACCCGCACCGCTTCAATAATAAGACGAATGGGATTACTCACCGGCGTTGGCTGATGCATGCCAATCCGGATCTGGCTAACCTTATCAATCAATCGATAGGAACCCGCTGGATGAGCCATCCGCAAGAGATGATTGGCTTGATTAAATATTGTGAGGATGCTTCCTTTCAGGAACAAGTAGCCAGCATTAAACGGCGGAATAAGCTCAAGTTGGCTGAATACATTTACAGCAAGCATTCAGTACATGTAGACCCCGACTCTATCTTTGATGTTCAGGTGAAGCGCCTGCATGCTTATAAGCGGCAGCTGCTAAATATTTTGCATATTCTGCATATGTACAACCAAATCAAAGATAATCCTTCGATGGATATGGTACCGCGCACGTTTATATTCGGAGCAAAGGCGGCACCAAGCTATCATTTGGCGAAGCGAATTATCAAGCTGATCAATACTGTGGCGGAGGCTGTCAACAAGGATCCGGATGTTAAAGGCAAGATCCGTATCTTTTTCCTTGAGAATTATTCGGTATCCTTGGCCGAGAAGATCATTCCTGCTGCGGATATTAGTGAACAGATTTCTACAGCGAGTAAAGAGGCTTCCGGTACGGGGAATATGAAGTTTATGATGAACGGTGCATTAACCGTAGGTACGATGGACGGTGCTAACGTGGAAATGCATGAGATGGTAGGGGACAACAATATGTTCCTGTTCGGTCTTCGTGCTGAGCAGGTAATGGATTATTATCAGCATGGTGGCTATCACGCACGTGATATCTACAATGGGGATAGCCGTGTGAAGGAAGTATTGGATCAGTTGGTTAATCCGGGACCTATATGCTGTCATGGTGCGGAGTTTGAGACCATTTTCCATTCTCTTTTGGATAATAACGATGAATTCTTTGTGCTTAAGGATTTCGCAAGTTATGTCGAGACTCATGTCGAGATTGACCGGGCATACCGCAACCGTCAGGAGTGGCTGAAAAAGTCTATTATAAATATTGGTCATTCCGGTAAATTCTCAAGTGATAACACGATTAGCCGCTACGCCGCGGAGATTTGGAATATCAGTCCGGTACGGCTATAGGCTCAACAAGAATAGGCTGTCTTATAAGTAGAAGATTCCTACAAATGAGACAGCCTATTTCTTATGCTCTATAGGGCAGAGCTGCTTTAGATAACTTCCGATACCAGGGCTGCGAACCGCTCCAGGAACCGGCGTTCCTCATCATCAAAACGATCTTTCAGCGGACTGTCGATATCGAGTACGCCAAGCAAACGATCATCCTTGATCAGCGGGACAACAATTTCGCTGTTTGAAGCGGCGTCACAGGCGATATGTCCCGGGAATGCATGCACATCTCCAACTACTAACGTGCGTCGTTCCGCAGCAGCCGTTCCGCAGACTCCACGAGACAACGGGATGCGGATGCAGGCAGGAAGACCTTGGAAAGGCCCGAGCACAAGCTCCTTGCCATCAAATAAATAAAAACCGGCCCAATTCGTATCCGGCATAGCGTGTTTAAGCAGTGCCGAAGCATTGGCCAGGTTGGCCGTAGCACTTGGTTCGTCCTTTACTAATGCTTCTAGTTGGATTAGAACCGCTTCAAACTGCTCGTTGCGTGTTCCATCGTAAGGCATAGCTTGAAACATGAAGCATCACCTTCCTGTACTTTAAATTCAAATATGAACTCATAACTGTAATTATCAACATAGTACAGCTAGACATGATACGTCAAGCGACAATACCAATCTGTAACAATATGGAATGTTCCTTGAAGTCCATGAAATGCGGAACAGCTACAATAATGTTTCCGAGGATCGGTCAGAGGGTAATGCTAGTATAAATACCGAAGGCTATATAGCCGGAAGAGGTGGAATATGCGCGCTGATGTACAGAACTTGTTCATAGGAATTCATATGCTTTATTGTGCACGGGATAAAGATGTGACGATCTCAGAGATGCTGCTCGGACTTGAAGATCTGGGGTATCGTGTAGGAGAACGCGAAGTGAAACAGGAATTGGAAAAGCTGACACTGGACAACTTTCTGACTGCCCATACCGAAGGGTACAGTATTACGGGGACTGGAATTGAAGAGTTCAAGGATATTCGAGCCAAACTTCAGGTGTTATGCAGTGAAGTTATTCATGAAGCAGAATGAAATCATTGTAGTTAAGTTGAATAAAAAGCGTCTGTATTTAGGGAGTGTTTGCTCCCTGCTGCAGACGTCTTTTTACGTTAACGCGTAGAATTTGTTCTTTTCAATGTTAAAGAATTTAGAACTTTTATCTTAAGGATATACTCTTGAATGATGTATAATTGATAAGTTGAAGGGGGGCAGAGACTTGTACATCTGCAATGGAGTGATACCCACACTGGTCGGCAGTAGAGTGAAGCTGTGTGCTATGACTACTGAACATGCTTCAGCATTGTATCAGATCTGGTCTCATCCAGAGGTCACCCGCTGGCTGGGGGCTCCAGCATTATCCTCTATCGAAGAGACTAAGCAACTGATTGCATTTTTATCACAGATGGCTCAGGAAGAGGACAGCTTACGCTGGAGTATTGTAGGACCCGGAGGTGAAGTTATAGGGAGCTGCGGGTATAACTATTGGCAGTTACAGGGAGCTTACCGCGGGGAAATTGGCTGCGATCTGGCGCCTGCCTTTTGGGGGCTTGGATATATGAAAGAAGCGCTTGGTTTAGTGCTCAACTTCGGCTTCAATAGGATGGGGCTGAATCGGATAGAAGCGCTGTGTCATCCTGATAATAATCGTGCGGAGAGGCTGGTTCAAACGCTCGGCTTTCAGAAGGAAGGTATACTGCGTCAATATCGTCAAACACCTTCCGGCTTTCAGGATGTGACTCTACATGCGCTTCTGCGTGGGGAATGGCAATGATTTGATTACATAAAGAGAGGGTTTGGAACATTGAAGTCAACAGGGGATTTAGAACGTAAATTAATACTGATAGGGGTGCTGCTAGCTACCTTTCTGGCTGCGATTGAAGGAACGGTAACAGGACCAGCGGGTCCAGCTATCGTAGGTGAATTTCAGGGAATGCAGTGGCTTAGCTGGATATTCACTTCTTATTTGCTGGCAATGGCTATTACTACTCCTATTTTCGGCAAAATCAGTGACCTCTTTGGACGCAAGCCTGTGTTCATGTGGGGGGCAGCTGTTTTTTTATTAGGCTCATTATTATGCGGTATTTCGCAAAGTATGGAGCAGCTGATCCTGTTCCGGGCAATACAGGGGATTGGCGCGGGTGCGCTCATTCCAATGACCTTTACCATTATCGGGGATATTTACAGTATTGAAGAGAGAGCGAAGACACAAGGATTACTTAGCTCTGTATGGGGGATTTCCTCTTTGGTAGGCCCTCTTCTTGGAGGATATGTTGTAGATTACCTAAGCTGGCGCTGGGTATTTGTCTTTAATCTGCCATTTGGTTTACTAGCAATGGTATTTATTGCCCGTTATTTGAAGGAAGAGAAGGTACGCCGGAAAGCACAAATTGATGTGGCAGGGGTGCTGCTATTCGCTGCTGGTATGGGCGCATTACTCTTCGGTCTCTCCACAGGAGGACAGAAACTGGAGTGGACATCCCCACTGCTAATTGCAACTCTAAGTGTGGCTGTTATCCTGCTAGTCTTATTTTTCTTTGTGGAGCGTCGTGCTCCTGAACCTATGTTACCGCTGGGTCTATTCTCGAACCGCAATATCGCAGTATCTACAGGCGCTAACCTGCTGGTAAGCACATTAATTATTGGGCTTTCTACGTATGTGCCATTATGGGTGCAGGGTGTATCCGGAAAAAGCGCCGCCATCTCAGGTTTGCTACTGGCGCCGATGTCGGTAGGCTGGATGTTTGGTTCGATCGCCGGAGGGCGGATGATTCTAAAAGCGGGTTCGCGTCGAACCGCAATGCTTGGGTTGATTATGATCGCTGCGGGGGCTATTGGCCTGGCTTTCTTAACAGGGGAGTCTTCACAGCTGCTGCTCTTATGCTTGATGCTGGTCTGTGGAGTTGGCTTTGGGTATTCTTCTACAGTCTTTACGATTATCGCGCAGTCCTCTGTTGCGTATGAGCAACGGGGAGCATCTACAGCGCTTAATGCGTTCACGCGTTCTTTAGGACAGACTGTTGGGGTGGCTATTTTTGGTTCCTGGCTGAACTTGAATATTGATAAGCTGTTAAGAAAACAACCAGATTCGAACATCTCAGGAGATGATATTAATAAGCTGCTTGGATCGCATGCAGGAACCAACCTGTCTGGGGAAGTATCAAACAGTCTGCGTGATGCCCTTGAAGGTGGTCTTCATTCATTATTTATCGTAATGGCAGTTTTCGCTGTTTTGTCGCTGATAATTTCCTGGGGTTTGCGCAAGGGTGTGCCTTCAGTAGAGGATGCTTCATCGTCCTTGAAAAAGGCATAACTTAATAGGTAGATAGCGTGTTAAAGTGGTTGAACCATACGAATTTACTCCCTGGAGTGGCGCATGGAATGACGCATGGACTAACGGACGGAGTATCACATGAAATGACGCATGGGGTGACACATGGAATCACGCACGGAGTGGCGTACGGAAAGACACATGGAATGACACACGGAAAGACGCATGGAATGACATATGGAGTGACGCACGGAGTGATGCATGGAATGACACATGGAATAACGGATGGGTGGCACGCCAGATTGATGTAACCTCTAGAGTAGAGCGTCGATGGAAGCAGTGGAAGCAGTCGTTAGGCATATTTAGTTGTATTTCGTACAACTATAATCCTGTCGGTAACTCTTCAATGGATATAGCTGTATTTAGTACATCTATTTTCTTGATTTACTCGCCTAAGGGTACTTTTTCTGGTTTTTAATTGTACAGAATACACTTAAAGTTAGAATAATCCGATTTGCATACGAAATAGCTGTATAGAATGCAGTTATTCCTTTAGTTACTGCTCAGGTTCCCATCAAGATCGGGCGCTGAAAATATAGCGGGTTATATCAAAAGTGGATTTTACTGAGAGTTATAGTTACGGTTAGCTAGAAGGGACGTCCAATCGGAAGTGTGCTCGCCAAGTCCAATCGGAGGTGTGCTACGCCAAATCCAGTCGGAAGTGTGCTCGCTAGTCCTGCCGAATAAGGATGACTATGATCCGAGGTTTGCCAAAAGCGGACCTCAAGGTCCGTCTTCGGCATCGACTTACTGCCCTAACTGATCAGTTCCCAACTAATGTTCGGCTAACGGAGGCTGTAAAAAGGCACTCAAATTTTGCTCAGAGGGGTCATAAGGACTTATATCATCTGCTCAAGTAAGCTGCCGCAGAACAAAGAAAACCAATGGGCGATTCTCAAATAAATCGGAGAATCGCCTATTGGTTTTCTTTTTACCATTAACAGAAATCAATAACAGCTTGTCTAAAACACATAAATAAGCGACTCTTACTTACGAGGAAGAGGGGATAGCTTCTCAGCTTGTAGACCCATCTTTTTGAGCAGAACAATCATTTGTTCCTTCTCATCATCATTCAGACCGCTGAAAGCAAGATGCAGGCGTTCTGAATATTTCGGATACATCTCATTCATGAGACGTTCACCTTCCGTAGTCAGCTCCGCAAAAATCACACGGCGGTCGCTCGGACAAGGCTTACGCTGCAAATAGCCGCGTTCCTCAAGCTTATCGATTACATAAGTAACGTTGCCGCTTTGCAGCAGCAGCTTGGCGCCAATTTGTTGAATGGGTTGTGGTCCCTTATAGTACAACACTTCCATAACGGCAAAGGCAGTCGGATTAAAACCTTCAATTTTGCTGCCGGTAACAGCATGTTCATTAATGCTCTTAAAAGACTTGGCAAATACCCGGTACAAATGTAGTGTTAATTGCGTATCACGTTCGTAAGATTGTATCATGCTTCTCCACCCTCTATCGTTAATCATGTGTGAACTCATCGCACAGTTTGCAATCAATAGTCATTAGTGCACGGGTTACCTGTGCAACGAACCTTGAGATAACCTTAGAATACGTGAAAGAGCGAATGAAGAACATGTGATTTGTCACAATGAGCACACTTTTAATTATTAAAAATCAAACAATTTTTTGAATACGATAAAAACGAAGGTTTTTTTGATTTCAGTCTTTGAAAGGATAAGAATTTCAGCCTTAGGTTCAAGCGCTATTTACGCCTCCAGACGGATGATTGATGTTCTCCAATATTTTACTATTACTTCATCGAGAAATAGTAACGGGGAGTGAAGTAAGATGGAGGAACAACTGGCTCATGATTCAAAAGAAGGAAAGCTGACGGCGAATAAGCCCTTTATGCTGCTTATTGCCGCACAGCTTGTATCGAATGTGGGAGACTGGTTGCATATCCTAGCGCTACTGACAATGGTAGGTTTTAAATGGAATGCGACACCGTGGGAAATTACGGCTATATCTTTATGTATGGCTGTGCCGTTGCTCTTAGGAGGACCGTTCGCAGGTTATTTAAGTGATCGTTTTAACCGCAAGGCGCTGATGATTGGTTCGGATCTAGCTCGTGCCGGAATCGTTGTTTGTTTGGTATTTGCAGGTTCTCTCTGGCAGGTATATGTCCTGCTGGTGGCTAAAGGGATCATGGATGTACTCTTTTCACCAGCCAAAAGCGGAAAGCTCAAGGAGCTTGTCCCTGCGGCCCAGATGGATAAAGCCATGGCGCTTAGCTCATCTATTGAACAAATAACCAAAATTGTAGGTCCTGCTCTAGGTGGACTGCTGGTTGCCGCATTTGGTATTGCCGCTTGTTATGTGATTGACTCGGCTACCTTCATTTTATCGGCGGTCATCTTAATAGGACTGCCGCGTGCGGCTGCACTGAAGAAAGATGCAGCAGAGGATAGCACAGGGGAGAATGGTGCTCAGAAGTCTTTTCGCCAAGAAATGTCGGCGGGTCTGCAGGTGATCGCGGGAATGCCTGTAGTACTTTGCGGGATTGCTATGCTGGTGCTAGTGCTGCTAATGCTGCAAATTGGTGATTCGCAGATTGTAACGTTATTCCGGGAAATTCCGGGTGTGAACGGTGATCTGCTGGGTTGGTGTGTGGCAGCCAGTGGTCTTGGCACCTTACTGTCAGCCCTGCTTGTAAGCCGTATAGGCAGTGGTAAACATACGCTCGTCTTTATGGGATTGGGAGCTGTAATTATGGGGGTTGTTTTCTCAAGTGCAGGAATTGTAACTGCCCACGGTCAGGCTGGATTATGGATGAACATCGCTTTATTTGGTTCTTTTATGTTTGCTGGTGTGGGAGCAGGCCTTGCATTCATTCCCTTCAATTCTATGCTGCAACAGCGGACCCCTGCGGAATACACGGGCCGTGTATTTGGAACTATAGGCAGTCTAACAAGTGCGGCTGTTATCTTGGGACCTGTGGCCGGTGGGGCTTTAGTTACAGCGTCAGGACCTGTCCCGGCTTTCATTCTCTCTGGTTTGCTTACAGCCCTGCTCGGAGTGTTACTGTTAATGCTGCGTGGTAAAATCGAGCGTAGAGATGAAGCGGCAATTAAACGTGAAGAAGAAATTTCAGCAACAAATAACCTAGAGCTTCTCGGACAGACCTCTCTTTAATGGGAGGTTTCTTTTTTAAATAGGAGAGTAGTTCTCTGAGCTGTGAAAAAATCAGTTTGCTTCCTTGGAGAAAGTATATATAGTACGATTAGAGAAGCTATCTTTCTGGATTGGAATTTCGATAATAATATTCATTAGAAATATTTAGGAGTTGGCGAATATGGAGAATGTAGAAATAACAGGGGATACCGAGAGCGACGAAGAGATTGTACTCGATGTTGAGATCGATGAAGCAGGCTATGAAGCAGGTGCCCCGTGCATATTCGATATTTCATTTCAGGTGCGGCGTGGACAGCTGCTCGGACTGATCGGACCAAACGGTGCGGGAAAAAGTACTACAATCAAAACACTGCTCGGTTTGCTTAAGAATACCAAAGCTAAGGTCTCCTTTAATGGAGTTAATAAATCTTATGCTTATGTACCGGAGCAACCGGTGTTTTATGAGGACCTGACCTTATGGGAACACTTAGATTTGGCTGCTGCTGCTTATGGACTAAAATATGAGCAGTTTCAAGAAACGGCGGAGAGGTTACTGAAGCAGTTCGGCATGAACCATGTCCGTGATGATCTTCCAGCTGGCTTCTCTAAGGGTATGAAACAGAAAATGATGCTGATGCTTGGCTTTTTGGTACAGCCGGATGTTTATATTGTGGACGAGCCTTTTATCGGCTTGGATCCTCGGGCCACTAAAGATTTCCTGCGACTGCTGGAAGCGGAGCGGCAGCGCGGAGCTGGTGTATTAATGTCTACGCATGTATTGGATACTGCTGAGAAAATTTGCGATGATTTTGTGCTGATCTCGGGTGGCAGGGTTGCCGCTGCAGGAACGCTCGAAGATATACGTGATTATGCTGGGCTGCCGGAGGCGTCGTTGTTTGATTGCTTCGACGAACTGACATGAGTAAGCAGAAGCAGCGAGGGTTTGCTTTTCCTACCTCCAAAAAGCTATTCTGGCGGCGATTATTTTCTCATTGGCGTGAGCAATCTGCTATTATCCGTACGGCTGCCGATTGGACTGTGCTGTTATATATACTGATTCCCGGGGGATTTCTGGGAGGACGGTTATATTACGGGTTCTGGAACGAGGCATTGCCAGCTTGGAGTGGAGATTTGCCGTTTATGCTCATTCCTTCATTATTTGTGCTCCTGCTCTGTAGAGGGGGACTGGTGCTATTATTGCAGGAAGGCGATCTATTATTTCTAAGACAACGGCAGCGATGGATAAATACGATTATGTTTCGCGGGTTGCTGTACAGCCTGATCGTAACATCGTTGAAGTTCTGTGCAGCTTTTGTGCTGTTATTACCTTTTCTGGTTCGGGGATATGGAATGCTGTCATCAGAGGTATGGGCGCTGTTCGCTCTGACTCTGGCATGTAGCTGGTGCATTAAATTACTGGGGCATATTGTAAAAGTACAAAAGCAAGGCTGGCGGCGCTGGCTGTGGCTGATTCTGGCCATCTCCGTTCCTTGTGGGATCTATTTCCGTGCAGCTGCGTTTTGGAACAACAGTCCAGTTTTTATGCTGCTGATCGCAGCACTCTTTGCAGTCGTAGCGGTAATCGCTCTTCAGCGGCGTATAGTGATGCGTGGGACATTCATGAACGATGTGCGTGAAGATTATAAGCAGCGGATGAAAATAGCGGCCCTATTACTCCGCGGTGTACTGGATAAGCCACGTCCGACCCGCCATAAGCCGTGGATTTTCCGGAAATCACAGCCTTTGCTAAAATCAAAAACTGCCGAGAGTCGTTTCTCTGCGGCAGCGATTAAGGCACTTGTACGGAATCCGGCTCATTTAAAGCTCTACTTATCGTTTACTGCTGTGTCCCTTCTAGCGATATTTATCATTCCATCAGGGTTCAAATGGCTAGGATTTATAGTTTTAGTTTCTCTCATGACCAATTGGCTGTTGTCGTTCTGGTCGTTATTCGTGGGAGATGATTACATCGGAATTCTGCCGTTTTCAAAGGAACAAAAAGCCGAAGCGGGGCTGCGTGCGATCCCTATCTTACTGCTTCCTTTTTCAATCATTTGTTCTGCGCTGATCTGTATTTCCTTATATGGATGGTTTGGGATTATCCTGTTCATCCCGCTAGGTTATATCGTTGCACTGTTTAGCTCTAGAATATTTGGAACATTTCGCTTAGCGAAATAAAGATATAAATAGAACGGAAGAGTGCCTCATAAGCCGTGAAAAGGCTGCTGGGGCACTCTTCTTTTTTTGTCTTGATTCGGTCTATTGCACGCACGTACGTACGAGGTACCTAGCTAGCCTATCGGACACAGCTGCCCCTAAACATACTATTTTTCCACTTTTGGGATGCTAACGGACTCCATAGTTGCTATTTCCATGAAAAACACCCTATATGAGCCTCGCTATAATGAATAGCGTCGTTGGAGTCCGAAACACTGTCCATAAGGTGATAAATTCGCAAATAACGTCATCTGGGTCCGAAGCCGCAGTAGCTGATTAGGACAGACGCTCCACATAGCAGCTGAGGAACCCAAAACAGAGGAGCGATTCTCCAATTAATGAGAGAATCGCGCAGACCGCCATTTTCAAAGTAGTAAGCTGCTTGGAGGATATTCACGTTGCATTAGAGATTATTCCAGTCGAATGTCAGCAGCGTGCTTGCCTGCTGTATATCCTGTTGAGAAGGCCGCTGTTATATTGTAGCCTCCTGTATAGCCATGGATATCGAGTACCTCGCCGCAGAAGAATAACCCCGGCATAAGCTTCGATTCCATTCTTTTGGGATCGATCTCCTTCAGGTTTACCCCGCCCCCGGTAACAAAGGCCTCGGATAGGGAACGGGTGCCATGCACATAAACCGGCATGCGTTTCAAAATCCCAGCTAATAGAAGCAACCCATTCTTGGAGACGTGATGGCCAGTTGTATCCCCATCTAAGTCAGCTTTAGTCAGCAAGAGGGGGATGAGACGTTCTGGCAACAGTCCTTTCAGCGAATTGCGGATCGCTTTCTTAGGTTCCTGATCCAGCTTATCCTGCAACATAGATTCTACTTCCTGTGTGTTCAGATCAGGGAAGAGATCAATGGACATCTCCACCGTATCTGTGCCGGATTTACGTTGGACTTGTCTCAGAAATTGGCTGCACCGCAGTGCAATGGGCCCTGATAATCCAAAATGGGTGAATATCATATCTCCTCGATGAGAGATGACCTTCTTCCCTTTAGGATTCCACACAGTGAGGGCTACATCACGTAGCGACAGGCCTTGCAGCTCGCCGGACTTAATCCATTCTTCCCGTGAAAGAATCGGCACCTCTGTCGGAAACAGCTCGGTGATCGTGTGCCCTGCGGCTTCTGCCCAAGGGTAGCCATCTCCAGTGGAGCCGGTCTGTGGTACAGACTTGCCTCCGGTGGCGATGATAACAGCAGTGCAGGCGATCGTCTTGCCTGAGCTCAGCTGGACTCCCTTAACAGCCCCTTCGTCATAGATTATTCTTGAGACGGGACTGTCGGTCATAATCTGCACGCCTAGACTCCGTACTTTGCTGATTAGGGCAGAGACGACACTAGAGGCCTTATCGGAAACGGGAAACATCCGCCCGTTATCTTCTTCTTTTAATGCAATGCCTAAACCTTCAAAAAAGGCGATGATATCCTGGTTATTAAAATGGTCGAAGGCACTATACAAAAAACGCCCGTTTCCTGGAATATGGGCGATTAGCTCGTCTCTTTCCTTGACGTTGGTAACATTGCAGCGTCCGCCACCGGATATTCCGAGCTTTCGGCCTAGTTTTGCTCCCTTGTCGATTAGCAGAACGGATGCCCCGTGTTCTGCGGCGGCCACGCTTGCCATTAGACCCGAAGGGCCGCCTCCAATGACGATCACATCGTAATTGCTCATGAAATTTTACTCCTTTACATGTTAAGACACGGAAGCGATTTCCGCGGGTATTCCTAACGGAATCATACCATTCTGATTCACATGTAACCAGTCTTGTCCAATCATTAGGTGATTATCGTTGTCAGGAGAGTAATCCTGTGCTTTAATCTAAGCATGTAGGGTAATTTGTCCATTTTGGGGTGTGATTGTAATTATTGGTGCGGTTAAGGATATCTTATTGCAAATATCGGCAGCATGCTCCTTTCTTTTTCTTTTTCAATGGTGGGTGGACCGTAGATTTGTGACTCGGAAAAAGGGGAAGCTCCCAAATGATCAGACCTTTTTAATTTTGGCGTGTACGTTTAGTCTTATCCTGTGCTCTCTTCTTTCGACAACTCTGTTTGGTGTAGCCTATTTGAATTTAGGATTAATCCCTGCGTATATTGGTATTTTATATGGAACTACCCGTTCGGGCATTTTGCTGTCCATTTTCTTGCTTATCTGCAATGTAATCATCGCGGAGCCTACAGGAATCAGTAATGTGATATTGAATTCAGGGGTTTTATTATATCCGCTGCTGTTTGGACTGGCCAAACCTTTTAAGAAAGGTACAGTAGTTGAGAAGATCGGTATGTTATGGATGATTCTTTGTCCAAGCATGCTATTTATTGCGTTAGTCCCGATTATAGGCGGGGAAAATATATATGAATCAAATTCCGTACAAGCATTTCTGATTACGGTGTATCTGTTTTTTACCATCGCGCTAGGTGGTGTTTTTGTATATTTTGTTGAGATGGTTAGAAGTAGATTGCGGGATAAAGTACAAATGGAGAGTATCAGTGAAAGTTTCCAGTGGGAGTCCGAGAAGCTGCAGCAGATTACCAATGTAGTCCCTCTGAGTATTATGTCTCTGGATGAACACGGAGTTGTAACTGATCTTAATGATTGTATGTTAGGAATGATGAGGACTCATTATCCCAATTTGCGAAAAGAGGATATTATTGACGAACCGGTAAAAAAGTTTTTTCACAGCTCAGTGGATACACAGGCATATATGCGGGTAAGTGATAATATCCGCTCTAAACGGCGTTCCAGTGAAAAAATGATTCATGAGTCGCGCATCTATCAGATTTATTCAGCGCCGTTAATGCATAAGAGCTCAGGGGTAACAAGTGGTGCTGTAATTATTGTGCAGGATATGACCAATGAGGAAAAACTACGTGTAGAGCTGGATCATGTGGAACGTTTGAGCTTGGTCGGGCAGATGGCTGCTGGAATTACCCATGAGATTCGTAATCCTATGGCGGTAGTTCGGGGGTTTTTGCAGCTGATGAGAGAAAAGAGTGCTCAAGAATTGGATTCTTATTATCAGATTGTGATGGAAGAGCTGGACCGCGCTAATAGTATTATTAATGATTTTTTATCCTTGGCACAGAGCCGGGTTTCTGATAAAGAGAAGGTGCTGCTGCACCATATTATAGAAGAAGTTAGTCCATTGCTGTGGGCTGATGCTAATCTTCGCGGTCAAAGTGTTGAACTGAAGCTGAGCCCATCACTGCATGAATTGGAGCTAAATGTCCGGGAAATCAAGCAGCTTATTCTCAATTTAGGACGTAATGGTATGGAGGCTATGGGACCCAAGGGGGTGCTGACGCTGGAGACTCGCAGTACTCATGATAAAGTGGAGTTGATTGTCACCGATAGCGGTGTTGGTATGTCAGAAAGTCAACGCGAGAAGCTGTTTTTACCCTTTTTTACGACGAAAATTCAGGGAACAGGTCTAGGCTTATCCTTGTGTCTTAGTATTGTGGAGCGGCATAACGGTAAAATAAATGTAGAGTCTGTAGAAGGAGAGGGCACGGTATTTACGATCTCCTTCCCATTGAATAAGGAGGAACCCAGCGGGGTTCGCTCTTAGATTGAATCACCCTCTACAGCATCTCTTGCTTTCACAGAGTATGAATGTATAATAAAGTTAGTAAGTACTGCTGTAATATTATCTGACAAACAGTTGAAATGTGAAGGAGAGTGCAGAGAAATGTCCATGTCTTTTAATCAATATATGAGAGATTCAATTCAGCCTATGCGTGATGACCTGACAAGTATCGGGTTTCAGGAGCTTATGACTCCAGAAGAGGTGGAAGCAACTCTTCCAACCGCAAAAGGAACATCGCTTGTAGTCGTAAATTCGGTCTGTGGTTGTGCTGCTGGACAATGTCGTCCAGGTGTAGCTCAGGCTTTGCAAAATGAAATCACTCCGGATCACTTGTTCACAGTGTTTGCAGGTCAAGAGAAAGAAGCTACTGCTAAAGCACGTGAATATTTTGCTCCTTATCCGCCATCCTCACCTTCCATCGCACTGATGAAGGATGGAGAACTCGTTCACTTTATTGAACGTCATGGTGTAGAAGATCGTTCGGCTGCTGAAATTGCTGCTGAATTGAAAGAAGTCTTCAATCGTTTGTGCCAGTAAAAACAGTTATTCCATATAATCTCGCATCAGCCGGCAAATCGGCTGCATGCGGGATTTTTCAAAATATAAGAGCAATAATGGGATAGAATATGCTTAGAAGCATGAGCTTCGTTTGGGTGGATATTTTGATGGATATGGAACCATTTCTGATGGAACGAGGTGTGTTTGGTGAGTTTACAGAAAGAAATTATTGCGGATCTTGGCGTGAAGCCAACGATTGATGTAGAGGTTGAGGCACGAAAACGGGTTGACTTCTTAAAGTCGTACGTGCTAAACGCAGGGGCTAAAGGATTATTGATCGCCATTAGTGGTGGAGTGGACAGTGCGGTAGCCGCGGGTCTTTGTAAACAGGCTACGGACGAGCTGTCGGCAGAAAAAGGAACAGAGTATATGACGCTTGGAGTATTCCAGCCTTATGGGGTTCAGGAAGATATTCAGCACAGCTATGATGTTGCCAAAGCTTTTAATCTGACTCATACTGTGGAGACCAACATTGAGGAAGCTGTAAATGAAATTGCCCTTGAAGTTGAGCATGGTCTGAAATCAATAGGCCAACACCGCCATATGACGCATCAAGGCAAAGGAAATGTTAAAGCCAGAACACGTATGGTTATGCAATATGCACTCGCTTTTGAGAACAATCTGATTGTAGTAGGAACGGATCATGCTTCTGAAGCGATTACCGGCTTCTACACGAAGTGGGGCGATGGCGCTGTAGATATTACACCACTATCCACACTTAATAAACGTCAGGTACGTCAATTGGCTGCACATATCGGTGTGCCTGCGGATATTGTCACAAAAGCACCTACGGCGGGCTTATGGCCGGGTCAGACGGATGAAACCGAGTTGGGCATTACTTATGACGATAACAGCGACTATCTTGAAGGTAAACAGGTTAACCCTGAAGTAGCTGAGAAGCTTGAGAATTATTACCGGAGAACGGCACATAAGCGTAATGTTATTCCGGGGATTTAGAATAGGTTGAACTAGAAATCGCCACGGGTCTGCGTAGCAGCAGAGCTCGTGGCGGTTTTTGTGAGTTGGATAGCTGGATAGACTAAGAAGAATAATTATTCTGTAAGCGTAAGTGTCTGATCGATAAAATTAGTTGTCGCAGCAATCGCGAACTCTAATTGATGAGTCGTGCCAGCAAAAGGATGCACAGTGTTGAACGTATGATTACCCTCAGGAACCTGCACCCAGCTAATATCTGGCCGAAGTTTGATGAGATGCTCAGATCCTTGGCGGAGATGTACTCCATCTTGACTGCCTTGAATAAGGACAACTGGGAAGGACGCTTTCTGTATGCGTTCAAGGATGTTATAGCGTTCTTTGTTGTTCTCCATATCTTCTAAAATTACAGCATCCAGCGGCATTTGTTGGCCAGTACGTCCATTAAGGACATAGGTTCTTCCTGTTTCCTTCATCTGCTGCTTTTGTTCTTCCGTCAGCAAATCGAGTTTCGTAACCCCGTTCCAGGAGATTACTCCGCTGATCTCATTGGGATGATCAAGCGTGTAGACCAAACAAATTCCCCCTCCGAGACTGTGGCCGAGAAGGAATAACGGCAGGCTGCCGAATTTCGGGTGTTGACTAAGATAGGACAACAGGATTTCCATGTCCTTCAAGCTGCGGCGATAGGTGTTGCGGGCGAACTTCTCAAGTTCAGTGAAATGCAGCAGATCTTCCCCGATGCCAGCATGAGAGAAGTTAAAAGTAATTACTTCATGCTCTTGGCTGAGAGTTGTGGCTATGTAAGGAAACATTCCCCAATCTTTAAAACCTTTGTAGCCATGGGCTATAACTATAACGCTTTTGGCTTTGCCTTGGGCTGGGAAGTGTGAGCAGCGGAGAACAGCTCCGTCTCCGGCAGGTATTTCAAAATTACGATGATTCATAGGGTAATCCCCTCTCCATATATAAAAATGAAGTAAATCAGCTAGTCTATCGTGAAGTCGCTGGATAGTCTTATTAGACTTAGAGCGCATTTTCTTTTAAGATAGCAGAAAGAATCTTGCAGGACTATTACTTTTAATAATACTTCATATGATTGATCATACCATTATTGAAGCAAAATGGGATACACGTCCATAAGGAGCGTGAAGTGTTGATTTACGGAATCGGACATGATGTGTTAGAAATTGAACGAATCTCAGAGGTAATAAATAGAGGACTGGGTAAGAAATTTAACCAGCGGGTCTTAACAGAGCAAGAATATCAACTTGCTGAAGAGCGAAGCGGGAGGTTGGCTGAGTTCGTAGCCGGACGTTTTGCTGCCAAGGAAGCAGTTGTGAAGGCTTTAGGCTGTGGCATCGGCAATGTAGTTGGGTTTCACGATATTGAGATATTGCCTGATGTTAAAGGAAAACCAGAGGTAACTTTATCGTGTGAAGCTTGGAGCAGACTAGATCTGCCAAATGGACAGAGGTACACCATTCATCTTACGATAACACATGGCCGTGATTTGGCTTCGGCTTTTGCCGTCGTGGAAGGGCCAGGTTCATAAATTGAACCCTGATTATAGAAGGGCAAGGAGCGTTATAATGACACAACAAGATCTACAAGTTCAAGACGAACAGGAGCTGCGGGAGGCTAAGCAATATTTCAGCTATCATTTGCTGGAGTGGTATCAAGGGCAGAAACGGGATTTGCCTTGGCGTCGGCACCGCAATCCTTATTATATTTGGATTTCTGAAATAATGCTGCAGCAGACAAGGGTGGATACGGTAATCCCGTATTTCAATCGGTTTATCGAAAGGTTTCCTACCGTGGAGTCGCTCGCCGATGCACCAGAAGAGGACGTTCTTAAGTGCTGGGAAGGCTTAGGTTATTATTCTCGTGCTCGCAATATACAGCATGCGGCCAAACAGGTCAAAGAGCTGTATGGCGGGCAGGTGCCGAATGATCGTGAGGCTGTGTTCAGTTTAAAGGGAGTGGGACCTTATACGGCAGGGGCTATCCTTAGCATTGCGTTCAATCGGCCGGAGCCAGCGGTCGACGGCAATGTGATGCGGGTGTTGTCCCGATACTTCCTGATAGAGGATGATATCGCCAAGGGACCCACCCGCGTAAAAATGGAGCGCCTGGCAGCTGAACTGATCCCGGAGGGGGAAGCGGCATCTTTTAATCAGGCGCTGATGGAGCTTGGGGCGCTCGTATGCACTCCTAAATCACCGCGCTGTTTAACCTGCCCGGTGATGGAGCATTGCGCCGCGCGCCTGGCGGGCTGCGAGACCTCGCTGCCCGTCAAGACCAAGGCCAAGCCGCCGCGCCCTGAGGAGCGGCTGGCGGCTTTGATTGAGGGCCGCGGTGCCCACGCGGGCCAAGTGCTCATCCGGCAGCGGCCACAAAGCGGGCTGTTAGCCCGCATGTGGGAGCTGCCGCACTGGCCGGCGCCGCCTGTGGAAGGCGGCGCCAAAGGCGCGCGGCTGCCGGAAGCGGCGGCGCTGGACCGGCTGCGCCGGTCACTGCGGGAGGCCGGGATCTCTGCCCGGCCTGAGAAGCACTGGATGGCTGCTGAGCATATCTTCAGCCATATCGTGTGGACGCTGCAGGTGTACCGCTGCAGCGAAGAGGACGCCCTTCCGCTGCCGATAGCGGCAGAAGGACGGGCGGTGTACAACGCGGATGCGGACTTATTCTCGGGGATCGACAGCAGCATGCCTATCGAGAGATTTGAGGACGGGACCGCTAGTCCAGAGGATGGCGGAGCAGTGCGCTGGATCAGCCGCGAAGACATGGCTAACTATGCGTTCCCTAACGTTTTTCTGAAGCTACTGAACCTTTATTTTGATGAGCAGGAAGAGCGGGCGAAGCTAGAGAAGTAGAAGATTCGCCGTGTTGCGTTGCTAAAGTGCTAAATGTACAAAACCTGAGTATGATGTATGCACCAAAGCATGGTCGTATGCACCAAAGCATGGTCGTATGCACCAAAGCATGGTCGTATGCACCAAAGCATGGTCGTACGCGCCTAAGTAGGGTCGTATGCGCCTAAGTAGGGTCGTATGCACCTAGGTATGGTCGTATGCGCCTAAGTAGGGTCGTATGCGCCTAAGTAGGGTCGTATGCGCCCAAGTAGGGTCGTATGCTTCAGTCTCTTCGTAGCAAATATTTGTTTATTTGGTTCAGATTAGTTCAGTCTTGTTCCAACTAAATTCTTCTGGTGTTCTATGGCTACGAGAGTGAATGAAATTTAATTAGGGAATTCTTCCATGAAAATAGGTCGAATTGGCTTGTAATTGATCATTTTAGGGAAAACCTCCCTAATAATTGGGGAAATATCAGTTTTATGCCCAAAACGGATGATTTTTAGGGAGTATTTCCCTAATTACTCGTGTTTATGGAGTATATCGCAGAATTTTAGGGAGTTATTCCCTAATCTATTGCTCAGCTACTCCAAACGCAGATTCTCGTAAGCCGAGTATAGATTTATTGCGATTTATTCCGATTTATTCTCATCTATACCGATCTATTCTGATCTATACCGATCCAGCGCATCCATTTAAGCGACGCAAGCGGCGTGAAATGCGGTGTCTGGGAGGATCTCAATCAATCAATCAGTCAGTCAATCTCTGTCTTTATCTTTATCCCTCTATATCTCCAACCTAAACAAAGAAGGTATCCCTTAGCCTATTCGGCTCTGAGATACCTTCTTTTTTAGTTAAATGGCATAAGCCAAATGGAATTTCTTATTTTGCGCTTTCGTAACGTTTGCCAACTTCTTCCCAGTTTACTACGTTCCAGAACGCTTTGATGTAATCAGGGCGTTTGTTTTGGTAGTTCAGGTAGTAAGCGTGCTCCCATACATCCAGTCCGAGGATTGGAGTAGCGCCTTCGCTGATTGGGTTGTCTTGGTTAGGTGTGCTTGTTACTGCCAGTTTGCCATCTTTAACAACTAGCCAAGCCCAGCCGCTGCCGAAACGAGTAGTTGCTGCTGCTGCGAAATCTTCTTTGAATTTTTCGAATCCGCCCAGTTCTTTATCGATAGCTTCAGCCAATGCGCCAGTTGGTGCGCCGCCGCCGTTTGGTCCGATAACTTCCCAGAACAAAGTGTGGTTAGCGTGTCCGCCACCATTGTTGCGAACAGCAGTACGGATAGCTTCAGGTACAGCGTTCAGATCTGTAAGAAGCTCTTCAATGCTTTTGCTTTGCAATTCAGGTGCTTTTTCCAAAGCTGCATTCAGATTAGTTACATATGTGTTATGGTGTCTGTCATGGTGAATTTCCATCGTCAATGCGTCGATGTGTGGTTCGAGTGCGTTGTTCGGATAAGGAAGTGCCGGTAATTGAAATGCCATGGAAAAATCCCTCCTGAGTTATATTAGAATTTTGTTATAGATAAAGAATTCTGGCGAACTAACGTCAAAATCCTTTATTGTAAATATGTACTATAGGGTTTCGCCCAATAGGATACTTTAATTAAACCGTATCTAGACCAATAATGCAACACTAAACAAACATAAATGTTTATAAAGTATAATTGGAGAGGGAAAGGGTTTTACAATTGTATTTAGAATGTTAAAATAAATAGTCCCTAACCTATAGACATATATCCTTATTAATACCCTTTTAATCAAGAAATGAACCCCACCCGAAATGTAAACGCTTGATATTAAGCGCTTTCAAAAGAAAAATGATGATATCACGAGAAAAGTGTGCTTTAATAGATTTAAAAGCAGGTATTCCTCGATATTTGATGCTTTTTTTTATTTTCTCTATGTTAAGGGAACTCCTTCTTTTTGTTAAATTCATAAGCCATAGACAAGGGAGATTTTAAAGAATGCACGTTCGTTCCTTTCAATTAAGCGACGTTAGCCCTGTGACTGATTTGCTGCAAACCGCATTATCGGAAGAGTGTTTCGAGAACACTATCGAGCCTTTCTCCAGGCAGCTTTCTTGGGATTCAGATCTCATTGTAGTTGCGGAAGATGAAGAAGAAATTGTTGGAGCACTGATTGGTACAATTGAGAAAAACCACGGTTGTTATTTCCGGATTGCTGTACATCCTGATTATCGCCGCAGAGGAGTCGGTAGAAGTCTGGTATCAGCTATGGAATCCAGGTTTCAAGCTCGTAAAGTCAGTGGTATCTATGTAGCCGTCGATGAGCATAATTCTTTTGCTTTGCCATTGTATGAAGCTATGGGATATAGCGAGAATCAAATCTTCAAATCTGTCCGGAAGCTGAGCATTGTTGGGTAATTTTGATCACTCAGCTGCGAAAGCGGAAACATTTTCTAGAAAAAAGAACTATAGCTGACGATATAGTCTGTTTCATTCATACTCGAGCGTATTTTCCAGAAGTCCATTGCTAATGGCTGGGAGATATGCTTTTTTATTGTTATAATATCTGCAAGTATAGACTTCAATTATTGAGAACAGAGGTGACATATTGAATCAGGAGCCCCAAGTAGATTACACGAGAAATAGGAAACAAAGACATAGATCCTCCAGATCCAAGACTACCCTGGGCGGTCGTTTGGTCTCGGAAATGAAGGATTGGCTGCTTACAGCTGTGATTGTTTTTGCTGTGATGTCTGTTCTTAATGTTTTTGTGTTCAATATATCAACGGTTAAAGGTCAGTCTATGCAGCCAACGCTCTGGGAGGGTGAGAGGCTCTTCATTAATAAAATTTCATTGCTCTTCGTAAATCCAAAACATGGTGATGTTGTCATTCTTCATGATCCAAGTACCGGACCTAGTCATAAGGAGTATTTAGTGAAGCGAGTGATTGGCATACCTGGAGATATCATAGAGGTACGGAATCATCAGTTATACGTGAATGGAAAAATAGTGAATGAGCCCTATATCGATACTGAGATTGAAGATCCGGATTTTGCAGCGTTAACCGTGGAAAGTGGCAATTATTTTGTAATGGGCGATAACCGTCATGCTTCAGCCAGCAAGGACAGCCGTTACTTCGGCTCTATTTCACAGGATATGATTGTCGGCAGGGCTGATTATATATGGTGGCCTCTGTCAAAACTGAATAGATTATAAGAAAGTCAGCGAAGATATGAAAGGAGAAGGCGGAAATGACCAATACATTTCAGTCATCGTATGCTCCCCCGCCTTCCAAGTGGGCACAGCTTAAAGCAGAGATTCAGGAGGCTGCGACATCACTCGGTATTGATGATATCGGGTTTACAACAGCAGAACCTTTTGTATATTTAAAAAATATACTGCAAGACCACCGGGACAAAGGATATGAATCTGGCTTCGAGGAACCCGATCTGGATAAAAGGACAGTTCCAGCATTGTCTTCTGGAGACAAGCCGTTATCTATTATTTCGATTGCAGTGGCTTACCCTTCTAAAATGGAGAACCCTCCTAAATCTGAGCCGGGTGCACGTAGAGGCATCCTCGCCCGGGCATCTTGGGGCAGGGACTATCACCATGTGCTGAGGGAAGCCTTAAGTAAGCTAGAGGAATTTATTCACGAGCGTGTACCGGAGGCTGTGCTGGAAAGTATGGTGGACACCGGTGTTCTAGTAGATAGAGCGGTAGCGGAAAGAGCGGGAATAGGCTTCAGCGGCAAAAACTGTTCTATCATCTCACCCAAATGGGGATCATGGATTTATCTTGGGGAAATGGTTACGAACATTCCTTTTGCTCCGGATGAACCTGTTGAAGAAGGCTGCGGGGAGTGTACTAAGTGCATTGATGCTTGTCCGACCGGAGCGCTTGTGGGTCCGGGTCAGCTTAACGCACAGGCTTGTATTTCTTTTTTGACGCAGACTAAAGGGTTCCTCAGCGAGGAGTATATGACCAAGATCGGCAATCGTCTATACGGCTGTGATACTTGCCAGATTGTATGTCCCAAGAATAGAGGTAAGAACTGGAATCATCGCCCTCAGATGCAACCTGATCCTGAAATTGTGAAGCCGCTGCTGCTGCCGATCCTTGATCTTAGCAATCGTGAGTTCAAAGAGAAATTCGGCAATAGCTCAGCAGCCTGGAGAGGCAAAAAGCCGATGCAGCGAAATGCGATCATTGCCCTAGGCAATTTTAAGGAAGCCGGGGCTGTGCCAAAGCTATCAGAGATTGTTCTGAAAGAGCCGCGGCCAGAGATGCGGGGCACTGCTGCTTGGGCGCTTGGACGTATTGGCGGTGATGAGGCTCTAGCGGCTGTAGAAGCGGGTTTAGAGCGCGAGGAGGATAGCACGGTGAGGGAAATGCTAAGCCGGGCGCAGGATGTGCTCCTTACTGGGAAGAAGGCACGGGAGGACAGCGATATTAATGGAGGAAAAAGTTCATAGACAGGTTGCATATTGCCAATTGCTGTCCAGTTCCTGAAATGCTATGATAGATTCGCGTGCCATATGGCGATGCAGACAATAGAGTGTAGAGGTGGGCTTTAGATGAGTATCGCATTACCTATTATTACATTGGTCGTAGGTCTCATCGGTGGTTTTTTCATCGGTGTATATTATCTGCGCAAACAAATGACAAACATGCAGAATGATCCTGAAATGCTGCAAAAGGTTGCAAAGCAAATGGGTTATAACCTGAACGGGAAGCAAATGCAGCGTGCCCAGCAAATGATGAAGACTCAGGGACAGCCAGGTGCGCGCCCAGGAGCAGCTAAAGGGAATAAACGTAGAAGTAAGTAACCGGGTCCGGATAACATGTATACGGGTGCGGAAGGGGGAGACATCATGGGGAACATCAAGGAATATGTGAACGGTAAAGTTGCAGAGAACCGTGAGCAAATCGAGTATCACGTTGAGAAAATATTAGAATTAATCGGTGAAGATACCGGCCGCGAGGGACTGCTGGAAACACCGGCACGTGTTACGCGGATGTACGAGGAGATATTCGGCGGTTATTCGATAGATCCCCGCGAGGCGCTCGGCGTTACTTTTGATGAGTCTCATGAAGAGCTAGTGATCGTTAAGGATATCGTCTATTACAGCCAATGTGAACACCACATGGCTCCTTTCTTTGGTAAAGTGCATATAGGATACATTCCGAGCGGACGTATTGCTGGACTCAGCAAATTAGCTCGGCTTGTTGAAGCAGTAAGCCGGCGTCTACAGGTTCAAGAACGCATTACGGCGCAAATTGCTGATATTATGACGGAGGTGCTAGGCCCCCACGGTGTTATGGTTGTTGTGGAGGGAGAACATCTGTGTATGTGTGCACGCGGAGTGAAGAAGCCAGGCAGCAAAACGGTAACTATGGCTACTAGAGGGGTCTTCCGTGAGGATGCCGCCGCTCGTGCGGAGTTTCTAAGCTTGATTAAGGAATAAATATCGGGGTGCATACCTCGAAATTGGAAGGACCCATCGTTCACGTAATGTGAATGATGGGTCCTTTTTGGTCAGGGTGTGGGAATAAGAGTGATGTTCACTGTGAATTGAAATAATATCAAAAAGGCTTCCAGGCCAGTTTACTGGCAGCAGCATAACGTTCTGAGACGTAAGGCCAGTTAACGACCTTCCACCAATCCTCAATATAATCGGCCCGATTATTCTGATGTTTAAGGTAATAGGCATGCTCCCATACATCCAGAGCCAGTAACGGAACCACGTCCCATTGTGACAGGTTCTGATGTTTCTCCGCAGTCAAAATCTCCAGTCTATGACTGCGTGGACTCCAGACGAGAATAGCCCAGCCGCCACCTTCAACCTTATTCGCAGCTTCTGTGAACTGTTTCTTGAAGCTGTCATAGCTGCCAAAGCTTTGTTCAATGGCTTCCAGTAAGGCTCCAGTTGGACGCCCGCCACCTTGTGGAGACATTACGTTCCAGAAGATTGTATGGAGATAGTGGCCTGCCCCATTAAAGGCTAGCTCCCGCTCCCAATGCTTAACGAGATCGAAATCTCCTTTCTTGCGAGCCTCAGCTAGCTTGTTCTCCGCTTTATTTAGTCCATCTACATAACTTTGATGGTGTTTATCGTGATGAATCCGCATGGTTTTCTCATCGATGTATGGTTCCAGCGCATTATAAGCATAAGGCAATGGAGGCAGCGTATGTCCGCCAATTGGCACAGCACTCATTTCACGAATATCAAGGATAGTATCTGTAGAAGGAATAAGTCCCTCATTCCGCGTGACATTGTCCTCTTCTGTTCTTACGACATAGTCGGCTGTTGTGTAATCTCTCATAATTTGTGTGAGCTGTCCGGGCGAGCTCAGTGTGTGCAGTACGGCAAGGAAATACTCTGATTCACGAATAATATGCAGGATCACAGTGGTAGCAAGGGGGACGGCTTTGACGGCTGCGCTACTTTCCATGATGGCAAAAAGCTGCCGAACAAATTCTTGGGATTGGGTACAGGAGATGTGCAGCAGCTTTTCTGTTTCCGCAGTGAGTTCAGCCTGACTTGGTGGAGAAGCAGAGAGGGCAGAATTCAATAACTGCTGAGCGGCCATCTCTGTGGCACCGAAGACCACTGCCCATTCATCCAGCAGTTTAACATAGGGTTCCTCCAGGTTAGGTACGATTGCTTTGATAACCTCGGTATGCTCTTTCTCTTGTGTTTTCCAGAATACGATTTCTTCTAAAATACGTACTGGCAGCATCGGCCCGTATACATATAACATTCCAAGAAAACCTCCCGTGATATGTCTTCATCAGTCCATTATATGTGTGCTCATGATAGCTTATGAAGAGCATAAGAACGCGATAATAATATCGTTGACAACTGTTTGATATGGTGAAATAATACAGGAAAATAAAGGCAATGATACCGAAAGGTACAACCTCGCGAAAAGGAGGGTGTACCTTTTTTTGTCGTGTGGACCGATTAATGAAATCCTATGGGGTAGTAGAAAAACTTTGAGAAATGAGATGAGGGTATGAACAAGCTTGAGAAGAAGCAATTTTATAATCAGCTTTTAAAATTAGCGGTACCGATATCCCTCCAAAGTCTAGTCATGGCGGTGCTGTATTTAGTAGATCAATTGATGGTAGGGCAGCTTGGGGGTGTAGCAATCGCTTCGGTTGGGATGGCTAGTAAAATCTATAGCGTGATTTCAGTGGTACTGGCGGGTCTTGCTACGGGTCTTGCTATATACGCGGCTCAATATTGGGGGAGTAAAGACCGAAAGAGCATCACACCACTACTGGGATTAAGTCTTGGAATTGGCCTGATCTTGTCGGGTTCATTTACGATATTTGTTTTTTTCAACCCTCGGCTATGTCTGTCTATTTTTACAACGGATAAAGAAGTGTTGGAGAATGGGTACATTTTTCTGAAAATCGTTGCCCTCAGTTATATTCCAACGATGTTGACGATGCTCTATTCGGCGGTTCTACGAAGTTCAGGACATGTAAAGTATCCAATGATTGTTAGCATAGCTGCTGTAGGAATGAATATTATTTTAAACTATGCGCTTATTTATGGGCATTGGGAATTTCCAGAGCTTGGACTTGCAGGTGCGGCATATGCAACGTTAATCTCACGTATAGTCGAAAGTGCCTTGATTGTCGGAGCCGTATATCGTGGAAAGCTGCCGGGTGCCGGAGGTATTAAGGAACTCAGTTCGTTTTCGAAAGCGCTGTGCATACCTTTTTTAAGAACGATAGCGCCTATTGTTTTAACGGAATTGGTTTGGGTCTTAGGGGAGGCTTGTTATTCCGTAATATATAGCCGTATGGGCACAGCGGAGATGACCGCTATGACAGTGACCTTTCCGCTGCAGGGGTTGACGATTGGGCTTCTGGCAGGGCTTTCTGGTGCAGCTGGCATTATGGTCGGACATAAGCTGGGAGAGAATAATAATGCAGGTGCTTTTCAGTATGCTCGTTTTTTTGTTCGAATAGGAGTAGGGATTTCATTGCTGCTTGGTGTTCTTATTGCTGTTCTTGCCCCGCTCTACGTCTCAGCCTTTAACTTAACAGTGGAAGAGCGCCGAATGGTCACTTCCGTTATCTGCTTTTTTGCTCTTTTTTTATGGATAAAGGTGGGCAATATGATGATTGCGGGAGGGATCCTGCAGAGTGGTGGCGATAGTAAATTCGTCTTTATTATGGAAGCCTCCACAACTTGGTTGCTTGGGGTGCCTCTAGGGCTACTGTTGTCATGGGGATGGAAACAGCCTCTTCCCTGGGTATACTTCTTTCTGTCCCTGGAAGAGGCTGTTCGATTGGTTATAGGTTACGTGCGTTTTCGCCGTGGTAAATGGTTGAAGCAACTGACCCATCAGGGGACAGAGGCGGATTGTAGTGCTTAACTAGTTACTTGCCATCGCCGGCTGGTTGCCATTGTAGGTTTTGGCTAGTTGAACATTTCCTAAGAAAGCAGAGACTCGCCGCAAATACTCACGCGGGTGCTCACGGAACAGCAATTCATGATGGCTGCCCTCTACGACCCAGGAATCTGAGAACGGATTGCTTTGGTTCGCGGCCAGCTTTTCGGCAATAGGATAAGGAGCTTTATCATCTTCGGTTCCATGCATGAGTAGAATAGGGAAAGGATAATCTTCGGATTTGACCTTCGCATAAGGAATTTGATTCAGCCCCGTACCGTTCAGAACTGGGAACAGCATTTCCATAATCGCCAGGGAAGGCTGGCGGGGCAGATCAATATTTTGCTTAATATTATGATACAGCGTATCTGGCTCTAACAAAAAGGTGCTGTCCAGAATCATCGCGTCAATGTCCTCTGATACTAATCCTGTTTGCAGTGCTGTGCCAGCTCCCATGGAGAAGCCCCATACCACTAACTCCTCAGCTCCACGTTCCTTAGCAAAATCAATAGCGCCTAGAAGCTGCTGGGACTCTTTTTTACCTCCGGTTGCAATATCCTTGTTGCCTTGGGCAGCAAAACCGTAATCAAACATCACGACATTGAAATTAAGACTGTGTGCATAGTGAGCGAGATCGTACATAGGTACCCAAGATTCTTCCCGGTTGGCGCCATAGCCATGGCTGAACACGATAGTTTTGGTAGCCCCTTCGGAGGGAATATACCAGCCGCTCATCATCCGACTTCCATCTTTAGCTGGAAACGTCACATCCTCGTATGCGAGACCTTTGGCCTGCATGGGATTGGAATACAGAGGTGCGACCGTTGGATTAGATAATACCCAGGCGATATAGCCATGAAGTGAGACAAAGCAGAAGGCTAAGAAGAAAAAAATAGATAATAGCAGTGCAACGATAATATGCTTCACACGAATCATCCGCAGCGATAGCCGGGACGAACTGCCTTGTTTAGGTAGTTTAGGTCGACGGGAGACGGTTGTGCCGGTTTGGCGAGTTGCCAGATCCATATGGTCCCCTCCTAAGAATGATGTGAGTACTAGTGCCTAGAAGAATTTGTAAAAATGATTCTAAAGCATCAGTAGATAATTTAATATGTTAATCGTATGAAAAAGCCCTTACAAAGTCAATGAATTAGACGCTTTTGTAATGTAACTGTAAAGTGCGGCCCAACCTTTTCCGGCACATTTTTGGCACAACTCCGGCGGAGTGAATATACTGGACTTTCCATAGAGTTTTGCACTAAGATAGAGTTAGTTATAATGTAACCGAGTTTCATTTGATGAAACACGAGGGGGAGATTGTCATGGAGGACCGAAAGCTTACAGTGCGTGCGGTAGAACGTGCGCTTGATATATTGCTTTGTTTTACGCAGGACAGAGATTTAGGGTTGACGGAGATCGCTTCAAAGATTGATTTACATAAAAGTACCGTCCATCGGCTGCTGGCAACCTTGGAGGAAAAGGGCTTCCTCATTCGTAATCCGGCCACTGAGAAATACAGCTTGGGTATACGAATTTGGGAATTGTCTACGCATTTGCCTGCTTTTGATGAGTCGGCCGCGGTATTATTGCCGTCAATGGAACGGCTGCGGGATCGGTTAGGGGAGACCGTTAGTTTATACTTACGCGACGGCATAGAACGTGTGCGGATTCAGGCGGTTCAGAGCCAGCAGGCCATCCGGCGAGTGGCGCAGATCGGTGCGAGATTGCCTTTATCTGTGGGCGCATCAAGTAAAGTGCTGGCAGCCTATGCTCCTCCAGAGGTGCTGAAAGAATTGCTGGAGAGTTCGGGATGGCCGGACTACGTTGAGAAGGATGTCTATCAAGAGCAGCTTAATGACATTATCCGGCTCGGATATGCCACTAGTTTCGAGGAACGCGAGCCCGGCGCGGCCGCGGTGGCGGTGCCTGTTACGGGCCGCGGTGGAAATGTGATCGCGGCGTTATCACTGTCCGGCCCAGTTAGTCGCCTATCCCGAGATACGCTAGTGGAATATGCCGCGGTACTGAAGGAAGCGGCTAGTGAAATGGGCATGATGATTCCTTAATTCGCTGGCTGAGACATACCTTGTTAAACAGCAAAGCAGCGATCTCTCCGTTACTGGAGGATCGCTGCTTTGCTGTTTTGGGGAGGGCTTAGTCGATTGTGGGTAAGTGGCAGGAAACGATGGGCAACTGATGGATAATTGCTGGTTGACTGATGAGTGACTGATGGGTGACTGATGAGTGACTGATGGATAATTGATGGGTAACTGATGGGTAATCAACAGCTAACTGACGGCTAGCTAATGGCTAGCTAATGGCTAACGGCTCCCTACCTTGCGTTGGTTTGGTGAGCTTCAGTGAATATACGTTTCTTTGGAAGCCTCAGTAACTCGTAATGCTGAGTCTAGAGAGTTAGAACCCCGAGTCTAGATAGGCAGAGGGACGGAGGGGCGGGAGGATGGAAGGACGGGAGGGTAGAGAATCCACCGCGAACCTACGAGCCAACGATCCTACGAGCCAACGAACCCACGAACCTACGAACCCACGAACCCACGAACCCACGAACCCACGAACCTACGAGCCAACAAGCCAACGAACCCGCGAGCCAACGAACCTACGAGCCAACGAACCTACGAACCTACGAACCTACGAACTAATGAACTTACGAACCAATGAACTCACAAATCCGCGAACCCGCGAACCCGCGAACCCACGAACCCACGAACCCACGAACCCACGAGCCAATGAACTCACGAGCCAGTGAACTCACGAACCTACGAGCCAACGAACTTACGAGCCAACGAACCCACGAGCCAACGAACCCACGAGCCAATGAACTCACAAATCCATGAACCAGCGAACCCGCGAACCCGCGAACCCACGAACCCACGAACCCACGAACCCACGAACCCACGAACCCACGTATCTCATAACTCGTACACAAGTAATCTCGGGTTGTTATTTAGATATTCCCTGAGGCTTCCGGACTCAGAAGACGCTATTTGCCCATTTAAAGCCTTTTTGGCAGAGTTTCGGACCCCAGTGCAGCTATTCGGAAAAAATGGGCTCCTGTAGCGTGTTTTTCATGTCAATAGCGACTATGGAGTCCGATCGCACGCCATAAGTCGGATAATAGAGTGTATAGGGTCATCTGAGTCCGATAGCGCGGAATCCTAAGCGTCCCCTGAGGCTTCCGGACTCAGAAGACGCTATTTGCCCATTTAAAGCCTTTTGGGCAGAGTTTCGGACTCCAGTGCAGCTATTAAGCAAAAATGGGCTCATTCAGCGTGTTTTTCATGCCAATAGCGACTATGGAGTCCGATCGCACGCCAAAAGTCGGATAATAGAGCGTATAGGGTCATCTGAGTCCGATAGCGCGGAATCCTAAGTGTCCCCTGAGACGTGCGGACTCAGGGGACACTATTTGCGAATTGACAGCCATTTTGTCGTAGCTTCGGACCCCAATGCAGCTATTCGACCAAAACGGGAATCTTTAGTATGTTTTTTATGCCAATAGCGACTATGGAGTCCGATCGCACGCCAAAAGTTGGATAATAGAGCGTATAGGGTCATCTGAGTCCGATAGCGCGGAATCCTAGGGTTCCCTGAGGCGTTCGGACTCAAGGGACGCTATTTGCGAATTTAAAGCCATTTTGTCGTAGTTTCGGACTCCAGTGCAGCTATTAAGCAAAAATGGGCTCATTCAGCGTGTTTTTTATGCCAATAGCGACTATGGAGTCCGATCGCACGCCAAAATTCGTAAATTTGTTCATTTAGAGTCATCTGAGTCCGATCGCGCGCCAAAAGTCGGATAATCGAGCGAATAGAGTCATCTGAGTCCGATAGCATGGAATCCTAGGCGTCCCCTGAGGCGCGCGGAATCCTAAATGTCCCCTGAGCCTCACGCAGCAATGGTGAAGATCCCAAAGACAACAGACAGTGGCACCCCACCCGCCACAAATTGGCTGCTGGAACCACCCCATGAAAAAGGGACTGCTCACAGCCACTCATGGCCGTGAAACAGTCCCTTTTTAAGTTACTTTAAATCTATTCTACCGACACCGCGGAAGAGTCTGTAGCATCTGCCAGCATCTGGCGAAGAACAGTCTGCAGGATACCGCCATTGCGATAGTAATCAATATCGACTGTGCTGTCGAGTCTTGCAATGACAGGGAAATCGAATTGTGTGCCGTCTTCACGGGTAGCCGTGACAGTTAGCTCTTGACTTGGTGCCACGTTGTTATCGAGACCAGTAATGTTGAAGGTCTCGCGTCCGGTCAGTCCCAAGCTGCTCCAGCCGTGGCCTTCTTGGAATTGAAGTGGGAGTACACCCATACCGACCAGATTGCTGCGGTGAATCCGCTCAAAGCTCTCAGCGATAACTGCTTTAACGCCAAGCAGAAGCGTACCCTTAGCCGCCCAGTCACGTGAGCTTCCTGTTCCATACTCCTTACCAGCGATGACGATCAGATTTTGTCCAGCATCCTGATAGAGCATGGAAGCATCATAGATGGACATAACCTCGTCGCTTGGCAAGAAGGTAGTAACGCCGCCTTCTGTACCAGGAGCTACTGCGTTACGAATCCGAATGTTAGCGAACGTACCGCGCATCATGACTTCGTGGTTTCCGCGGCGTGAGCCGTAGGAGTTGAAGTCTGCACGTTCTACACCATGATCGCGCAAATATTCGCCAGCAGGACCAGAGGTAGAGATATTACCCGCTGGTGAGATATGGTCGGTTGTCACGGAATCAGCAAGCAGCGCTAGAACGCGTGCATCTTTGATATCCTTAATGTCTCCCAGACCGTCTGCCAGATGTTCGAAGAATGGCGGATTCTGGATGTACGTGGAATTATCATCCCACTCATACAGCTCGCCTTGCGGAACAGGAATCGAATTCCAACGTTCGTTAGCGGTGAATACATTTTCGTATTTGCTACGGAACATCTCCGGACTAAGGGAGAGACCAATGGCTTCACGAATTTCAGCAGTGGTTGGCCAGATATCTTTCAGGAATACTGGCTCACCTTGCGGATCAAATCCAAGTGGCTCAGTTTGCAAATCGATATTTACTGTACCAGCCAGTGCGTAAGCAACTACGAGCGGTGGTGAAGCCAAGTAGTTTGCTTTTACCTGAGCATGTACGCGGCCTTCAAAGTTCCGGTTACCGGAGATGACTGCGGCTACGGTCATGTCATTGTCAGTAATGGCTTGACTAACTTCTTCAGGCAATGGACCGGAGTTACCGATACAAGTGGCACAGCCATAACCAGCCAAGTAGAAGCCCAATGCTTCGAGTGGTTTCAGCAAGTCTGCTTTTTGCAGGTATTCAGTAACCACCAAGGATCCTGGTGTCAAGCTGCTCTTAACGTAAGCTGGTTTGGTCAGACCACGTTCCACAGCTTTTTTCGCCAAAAGACCTGCTCCAAGCATAACGCTAGGGTTGGAAGTATTCGTACAGCTAGTAATAGCTGCGATTACGACTGCGCCTGTGCTGAGCTTGCTGGTAGTATCATTTTTGTGCTGTACTTCTACGACTTGAGCGATTTTCTCATCGCTGAGACCATAACCGCCTTTGTCTACAGGTGTACGGATAATACCTTCGAAATTTTCCTTCATATGCGTAAGTTCGATCCGGTCTTGTGGACGTTTTGGTCCAGCCAAGCTAGGAACGACAGAAGCTAAGTCAAGCTCAATCACATCGCTGAACTCAGGGTCTGGCGTATCCGAGGTACGGAACATCCCTTGTGCTTTGTAATAAGATTCAACCAACGCCACCAGATCATCCGGACGGCCCGTGCTGCGAAGATAAGCGAGTGTCTCGTCATCTACAGGGAAGAAACCGATAGTTGCTCCGTATTCTGGCGCCATGTTGGCAACAGTTGCCCGGTCAGCCAGACTGATGTTAGCAAGGCCAGGTCCGTAGAATTCGACGAATTTGCCGACTACACCCTTTTTACGCAACATTTCAGTTACTGTCAGTGCCAAATCCGTTGCTGTAGCTCCTTCGATAAGGCTGCCTGTAAGCTTGAAGCCCACTACATCAGGTGTAACAAAATAGAGCGGTTGTCCAAGCATTCCTGCTTCAGCCTCAATACCGCCTACACCCCAGCCCACAACACCCAGACCATTGATCATCGTGGTATGGGAATCCGTTCCTACAAGGGAATCTGGATAAACGACAGTTTCACCATCGATAGTTTTAGTAGTGGCAACGGAAGCTAAATACTCTAGATTTACCTGGTGCACGATACCTGTTGCTGGTGGAACTGCACGGAAGTTGTTAAAAGCTGTCTGTGCCCAACGAAGGAAACGGTAACGCTCCTCGTTGCGTTCGAACTCAACGTTCATATTGTATTCCAAGGCGTCTGCTGTACCGAAAGCATCAACCATGACAGAGTGGTCAATTACAAGGTCAACCGGGACAAGCGGATTGATCTGTTTAGGATCTCCTCCGGCTTTTTTTACAGTATCACGCATAGCTGCGAGATCCACGACTACCGGAACTCCGGTGAAATCCTGAAGCACGATACGAGCAGGGATAAATGGAATTTCTTTATTACGGTCAATGTCACCTGACCAATCGGCCAGTTGTTTCACATGTTCTTCAGTAATTGCCCGTCCGTCAAACTGACGTACAGCAGCCTCTAGTAGGACTTTGATCGAAAAAGGCAGGGAAGAAATAGAGCCCAATCCTTGTTCCTCAAGGGACTTCAGATCATAATAGCGATAAGATTTGCCGCCTGATTCCAGGGTCCGAGCCAATGAAAAATGATCCTTGCTTGGCATATATGCGCCTCCTTGTTTCGTCTAATGAAACCCAATTTCAAATTGCTTCTAGCTTAATTATAACGGTTACAAAGTGGGGAGTAAAGTTTTTTTTCCTACATCTAAAGCCCGAATTATGCCTGAGAAAATGCCAAGCTACCCTTCCATTGTTACATTGTATCGTTTCGGGATATTCTTTTTACCTCAAAAAGAGCCATTTAAAGGAGATAATACGAAAGAATTCACCGGAATCCTTGGTTTTACTTAATTATTAGGCGAAATACACACTGAATTTCTCTTCCTCAGTCATTAGGTGATAGGGTCCTCGTTGTCGATGTTGGATTGAGATGTCGGACTTGGGGTTAGAGTTTTTGCCTGAAACATCCTTAACTATTCAACCGATCTGTATAGCGGCCTGTTTCCTTTCATATACATAGAACAGCAGTTAAAAGGGAAAGAAGGGGCGCGAGTATAATGGAACAACAGTGGAAGCAAAGTCTTTATGTATATGTTGATCAAGTGAATAAGGCCAGGGTGGAGCCTAAGTCATCATCGCATACCGTTTCCGTATCCGTTAAGGATCCGCGTTTTCTGGTAGAACAAGGGGAGCGTTCAAGACGTCTTGCGGAGTGGTATAAAGAACGTGGGATAACTCCTTTGCGCGGAGAGACAGGGGTTAAGACTTTGCGGACCGTCCGGCAGACTCCGACTGAGGTAGTAGCAGAGGTTACACTGCATAGTGCGCTTTATTATGAAAAAGGCGGTGTTAACCACCGCGAGGATATTATCGAGCTGGAGCGGCTGACCTTTGTACGGGACGGTGGGGGCTGGGAGATTGCTGGTGTGGAACGAAGTGTCCCTGAAAGAAATACGGTTCATCGGGCAGAGGTAGAGCTATCGGGCAGACTATCCAAATGGGGAGAGGCTTTGCCGGCACCGCTGCCATCACAGCCCCTGCTAAACCGGAATGTCCTCGGAGAAATTGCAGGTTCAAGAGAGGTTCGTTATAACCGTGAAGAAGCTGTGGCGTATGCCGACCGCTGGTGGAAAGACGGCAATCCGGAGTTCGAAACCTTCGAGGTGGATTGCACAAATTATGTCTCCCAATGTCTCTTTGCAGGGGGAGCACCTATCAACTATACTGGTAAAAGAGAAACGGGCTGGTGGTACAAAGGTTACCAAGGCAAACAAGAATGGTGGAGCTATAGCTGGGCTGTATCAGACAGTCTGCAACGCTATTTGAGCGGAAGTCGGAGCAGTGGCTTGCGTGCGGAAGTCATGGAGCGGCCGGAGCAATTGATGCTGGGCGATATCATTCAATATGACTGGGATGGCAACGGGCAGTATCAGCACAGCACAATCGTCACAGCTTTTGATGCAGGAGGCATGCCGCTTGTGAATGCACGTACCGTTAGCAGCCGTCATCGGTATTGGGATTATCGTGATTCCTACGCATGGACTGATCAAACGAAATACCGTTTTTTTCATATTAACGACTACTTATAGTACAGAAAGAGGTTAAGGGAATGGGGAACGCAAAACTAACCGTAGGGCTGGTGTACGGGGGCAAATCAGGAGAACATGAGGTATCGCTACAGACGGCTTTTGCCGTGATGAACTCATTTGATTATGATAAATATGAGATTATACCTTTTTACATTTCAAAACAGGGATTGTGGAAGGTTGGAGAGAAGTTATCAGCGCCTTACAGCCAAGTGGAGCAGCTCAAGCTTGCAGAAGCGACCGAAGATATGGGCACAGCCCTGAACGTGGTATTTAGTGGATTATCCGGTGCTGACCAAACAGTGGACGTAATGTTCCCGCTGCTGCACGGCACGTATGGTGAGGACGGAACGATTCAAGGGTTGTTCGAAATGGCGAATATTCCTTACATCGGTGCTGGTGTTCTTGCCTCTTCGGCAGGTATGGATAAGGTGGTCATGAAGAAGCTGTTCGCTGATGCCGGTCTGGATCAATGCGAGTTTTGTTATTTCAACATCAGCGCTTGGAAAAGAAAACGTCATGAGTTGATTGTTGGTGTAGAGGATAAACTGGGGTATCCGGTATTCGTGAAGCCTGCCAATCTAGGCTCAAGTGTAGGTATTTCTAAGGCTGCCGATAAGGATAGTCTTGTAAAAGCCATTGATTTTGCTTTCCGCTATGATACCAAAGTTATTATTGAGGAGTTTGTGGATGCGCGTGAGGTAGAGGTTGGCGTGCTTGGAAATGATGAACCAGAAGCCTCTGTTCCGGGTGAAATCGTTTCTTCTGGTGAATATTATGATTACGCAGCCAAATATACGGACGGCAAATCGCAAATGATGATTCCTGCACCAGTGGATTCTGAAGTGGCCGATCGTTTGCGGGAGTCCGCGATAGTTGCTTTTCGAGCGATTGAGGGCAGTGGAATTACCCGGGCAGACTTCTTCTTGCGAAAATCGGATGGTAAAATTCTAATTAACGAAGTGAACACGATGCCTGGTTTCACTCCTTACAGCATGTATCCGCTATTGTGGCGTGAGACGGGTGTATCTTATAGAGCTCTGTTAGACCGAATGATTGAGTTAGCCTTGGAGCGCTATAATTTTAAACAAGGCCTTAAGTACGACAACGAGTAATAGAAGCTATAGCGGGAATATCCCGACTGGAAGGAGAGAAGAAACATGGGTTTTCAAACAGAATTCAACTCCGTCTGCAAATTCAAGAGTGAACAAGAGCTGTACGAGCTGCTGGAATATGGGCGCACCAAAATGGTGAAGCAAGGCTTTCGTGTGTATCCGACGGGCCAAAAGGTTATTGCTTACACCCCTGAGAACGTAGCTGTAGCCATTGTCAAAATTTCAGCCTCGATTGCAGAGATTAATTTTCAAGGGCATGAGGTTACCGCGGTCGAGATGGAGCTTGTGCGTAAGCTGAATGAAGAAGAGTCCAGAGTGCAGACAGCTTTGGCTGAGGAAATGTTTTTTGGAGCACAGGGATGATTGTCCGCTTCGGATATGTAGCGATGTCCACCGTTATCAAAGACTGCTCCCCATCTAAGACAATGACGATGGCCTCTTTTAAGAAGCTGGATGACCGTGAAGCGGCACTTCGGCGTTTGGAGAACATCGCTAGAATGAATCTGCATAATACGCTGCGGTTGATGAAGCATAATGTGGCTTCGGAGATCATGGTGTACCGTCTCACTTCCAAAATCATTCCTCTGGCGACGCATCCGGATTTGCAGGACTGGAATCCGTTTGCGGCGCTCGCCGAGGAATTTGCGGAAGTGGGCCAATATGTGAAAAAGCACGGGCTGCGTGTTTCTTTTCATCCAGATCACTTTACAGTACTTAGTACACCCCGTCCGGAGGTGCTGATAAACTCCGTACGGGATTTGCAGTACCATGTGGACATGCTGGTTGCTATGGGGCTTCCTGCCATGGCGAAGAACAATATCCATATTGGCGGAGCTTATGGGGACAAGCCTGTAGCGGCGAAGCGATTCGAGGAGCATTTCCGCGCGCTGCCGGCAGCGCTGCAGGAGCGTATAACGCTGGAGAATGACGATAAGACATTTACAGCTCCGGAGACACTGGCAGTCAGTCAGAGCGTAGGATTACCGATGGTGCTGGATATTCACCACCAATGGGTGAATAATGAAGGAGAGCTCCCTTGGGAGCTGTGGCCTGACATTTTGCAGACATGGCGAAGCGAGCTAGCACAGAAGGACGTTCCTTCTGGAGAGCTTTTGCCGCCTAAGATTCATGTATCCAGTCCGCGCAGCCCGTCTGATCCGCGCAGCCATGCGGATGGCGTGGAACCTGCGCCTTTGCTGGCTTTTCTGAAACGTATTGCCGCAGATACGCCTGCTGTCGATGTTATGATTGAGGCGAAACTAAAAGATGGCGCGTTATTTGGATTGATGGAGGCTATGAAGGAGCTGGCTGAGGCCGGTAACGGAATTTCCTTATTAAATGGGGCAAGCGTGAATATTGAACCTTAAACAATGAAAATAAGGAGATAGGTCCCGAATACGGGTCCTATCATGACTTGATATGTAACTTGAAATAGGGTACGTTGAATGAAACTTTAATCGCTTATCGTCTTTATATGGACCTGGGGCATTTATGCTCGCAGGTGAGAATTGGGTCCTCTTTTGGCGGAACTTTGGGAACTTGGGGAACGTTTTGACGTATTGCACGGTATTGTGAATAGGATTGCTTTAGAATTAAAGCCATTGGCGATTATGTTCAAGAAAGTGGAGTGAAGATATGAGTCCTTTAAATCCAGAGGGTAAGAATGAACGTGAACCCTATGTAGTAACAAGCAAGGGACATACGGCGGTGGCCATTAATGCGGCTGCCAAAGCAGGAGAATGGATAAAGAGCAGACAGGGTCTCGTGAAGGAGCTGAATACAAAAACTTCAGCACAAGATCTGGTTACGGAAGTTGATAAAGGCGTTGAGCAAATGATTCGCAGGCTGATCCTGACACATTTTCCCGACCATGCCATTCTCGGGGAAGAAGGGGTTTCCCCGGGAGCAGCAGCGGCTACCGCTGCATTGGAAGAAGCTCGTGAGCATGAATATTTGTGGATTGTAGATCCTGTAGATGGTACGACTAATTTCGTACACGGATTTCCTTTTTACTGTGTCTCCATAGCATTGGTGATTCGCGGTGAACTAACTGTAGGCGTTATTTATGATCCGACTCGTGATGAAATGTTCGTCGCTGAAAAAGGAAAGGGAGCTTACATGCACGGTGTTCCTACCTCGGTCTCTACGGAGACTGATTTTGGGGACAGCCTGATTGCTATGGGCTTTCCGCCGGATCGTGAGTTTGCACAACCTGTGAATATGGCAGGACTGCAAAGTATTCTTCCGCAGATTCGTGGTATTCGTGCCGGAGGCGCGGCTGCTCTACATTTAGCTTATGTGGCGGCAGGCCGTGTAGATGGCTATTGGGAAGTGGGCTTAAGCCCTTGGGACTGTGCAGCAGGAGTACTGCTTGTACTTGAATCAGGAGGCAAGATTACGGATACCCTAGGACGTTCATATGATATTGGTACACGCCATGTAGTAGCAAGTAATGGCCACATTCACGAATATTTGGTTTCGTCACTGAAGAATGCTGAAGCAACAGGATATAAGCTTTAGGGAGGACGATACAGCATGAGTGAGAAGGATGATTTGGAACGCAAGCTGAGCGAAATGTTGGTAGATGGTGAGATGGAACAAGGCGATCGTACGGCTAAGGAAATCCGGGAAATCTCACCTAAATATGAAATTCGTATTCAGACTACGCTCGATCCTATTGTGGAAGAAACATTACGTTATCGTAAGATTGGATATGAGCTGGATGACCGTTATGATAAATATCTGGAGCGTGCAGGGCAGAAGTTAGAGTCAGATGAAGATTCAGACCAATAATAGCCAGTGATTTGCGAGGGCGGTTTCCTGAATATAGGAGGCCGCTCTTTTGCGTTGCTATCCTGGGATGGTAGAATGGAATTAGAACAATTTGGGAGGGATACGATGCTAGGCAATTGGAAAAAAATTTGGGCAGCTGGCATAAGCAGCCTGCTTTTGTTATCTGCGCTGATTAGCGTAGGAGCAGGCACGGCAAATGCGGCTGACACGACTGCAATACAAGACTCTGGGCAAGATGTCTTTCGCATCGTAGCTCTAGGTGATTCCATTACTGCTGGCTACGAGCCAGGAATGACGGACGTGAATACTAAGCCATACGGCTATGCGGAGAGATTGCTTGAGCAGGGCTGGTATCATGGCAGAAGTGAACTTACTAATTATGGTATTCTAGGGCTGACTACGGCCGGATTACGTAATTACACAGGAGCGATCAAGGATGGTTCAGTGATTACTGCTGAAGGAGTTCAGGCAGGTCTCCCAGATCCACGAATAGAGCAGTTCGTGAAGCTAACTCCGCAGATCGCAGCAGAGCTTAAGGAAGCTGATCTGATTACCATTACGATTGGTGGGAATGATGTAAGCAGTCTGTTCTTGCAGTTCAAGGAGCTGACGGATGCGGATTTCCAAACACAGCTGGACCAGCGGCTAGCGGATTATCAAACAAATGTGAAGGCAGTGCTGGAGAATATTCGTGCGGTAAGTCCGCAAACGACGATTATACTGGCCGATCAATATCAGCCTGCCCCTAAGGTTGCGCTTGGTCAAATGTACAACAGATTAATGACGGCAGCGGGCAAATTTACGGAAGCAGCGGATAGTGTAGCTGCAAGCGTGAACCAAGAGGGAGCGAAGGTGCTTGTAGCTCATGTTGCGGCTAAGTTTGCCGGGGTAGAAGGCTCGCTGACACATATTATTGGAGCAGGGCAAACTGATTTTCACCCGACGCAGCTTGGATACGAGACTATTGCTAAGGTCTTTGCGGAGTTACAATGGGGAGAGTATCGCGTTCCTACTGTAGCTACAATGGCTACTGCATCGGTACCGATGTCGATTGTAGTGAAGGGCGTGGAGTTGAATACACCCAATAAGCCTATCCTTAAAAATGGGCAGAACTTTTTGGCGCTAAAAGATATTCTAAATGCCGTGGGCGCAAGCGGGAAGTGGGATAACAAAACCTCCAGCGCTACCATCGTGTATGGTGGAAGAACCGTTGTGATCACCATTGGCTCGAAATTTATTAAGGTGAATGGAGAGAACGTGGCTATTGATACTCCAGCTTTTCTGCAAAAGGTAGGCAAGGAGGACAAAACCTACTTACCCCTTGCCGCTTTGGCGACAGGACTTGGATTCGATGTTAATTACAGCAGCAAACTGCGAACTGCTTTCATAAATCCATAAAGCTGCATACTATACATCATAAGAAATTAAATTAAGCCCGTAAGGAAAAGGTGGATGGAATATTGTCTAGTTCAAAATATAATGCTGAATATATCATCACCATGGATGATATAGTGCGGGAGGGTCATCCCGTACTTCGTACCGTAGCACAACCAGTGGAGCTTCCATTACAGGCGGAAGATCGTGAGGCTTTGCAATGTATGCTTCAATTTCTGAAGAACAGTCAGGACCCGGAGATTTCCGAAGAATATAAGCTGCGCTCTGGCGTAGGTCTGTCGGCGAATCAAATCGGACTGGAGAAGCGTATGTTCGCGATGTATCTTACAGACGAGAGAGGGCGGGCTGTAGAGCATGCTTGGGTTAACCCTAAGATCATAAGCCACTCCTTGTCTATGGTGTACTTACCAGAAAGCGAGGGCTGTCTGTCCGTTGATCGTCCCGTGCATGGCTTTGTACCTCGGTATGAAACCGTGAAGGTGAAGGGTTATGATCTGGAGGGCAAGGAGGTTGTCCTTAAATTTAAGGGCTACCAAGCTATCATCATCCAGCATGAAATAGACCATCTCGATGGGATTATGTTCTATGACCGAATTAACAAGGAGAATCCGTTTAAGCTGCCTCAGGGCGTGGAGATCCGGAACTTATATGAGTAGGAGAGTAACTCTGAATTAAAAAGCGGGCGACCTTACAGCGTAAAGCTGATGGTCGCTTTTTTTTTTACCTATCGGCAAGATTATGATATTTCAAATATTTTACAAATCAATCGAAAGGATGTACCCTTACAATTAATGGATTTAAATTAGTAATAAGAGGAGGGCGTTAAATGAACTGGAGCAGAATGCCAATTAGAGGATTCGCCAACGAATATAATGATGAGGTTAAAAAGATTGATGAGCAGATTTTGAGTCTGATTCAGGAACGTAAAGCTATAACAGGCAAGAAACGATTATCCCCTGATAGTAAGCTACTTGAGGAATGGGCAACTAGATTCGAGATGAATACTACTCAGATTGTGCAGCATTTGCACCTTATGAATGAAACTGTACCCAGAAGACAATATTGGGAAGAGCCTGGTTTATTGCTGGGAGTGCTTCCGATTGTGAAGCGGACGGTCGTTGAAGAATGCGAGTATATACTTACGCATGCTATGCAGTATGAAGCCTTCAGCATAGTTACTGTGGAAATCAAATATTTAAAAGAAGCTGTAGGACATATTCATCTTCGAACGGCTTTAACGCTTGAAGTGGCGGGTGAGAATGAATATGAAGTGCAGCCGCATGGTGGTCATGGAGGTGGAGCGCATACACAAATGCAATTCTTGGTCGCCCCCACGCTGCCGGAGCATCTGGAGGGTGTAGAGTTTTCACTGGTACCTGGGAGCGAGCAAATGTTAAGACCGTTAATGACTGAGATTACGTTGGACAAGCAGGTGGATTTTACATGAGAGCAGTAGAATATTTGGACTTCCAAACGCTGTTAGCGGATGAAATCCATAGATAAAGGTGGTCACTATCGCTCACACTCTTACAAAACGATTCTTTCTTTAACCCCTAGAACTATATACGGTGTGTATTTGAGCTTTTTGCGGTGTGAGCTACAGAGCCATTAGGGAAAAACTCCCTGAAAATAACCTATATTCTCTGTAAATGAACAGAATTAGGGATTTTCTCCCTAAAAAACGGGGTAAGTTCCTTGTTTTCCACTAAATTAGCTAAATTATAGGGAGGATTTCCCTGATTATCTATTCAAGCTCCCTAACCCTTGTACTAAACTCCGGGAATGTCTGGCGATACCTGTTACGTACCCTAGAGAAATTGACGCTTGAGATAAGCTGGCTTAAGCTTGCCACAAGCTACAGAGGCAGGCCGTGGATGAGTAAAAATGCAGAGCAGCGATCCTCCAATATAGGAGAATCGCTGCTCTTTTAACATTTGCGGTTTATGGGACTGGGACAGCTCCTTAATCTATTCAGCTTTTTTTAGCTTATGAAGCACTGCCGTTTCAAAACAATCTTATTTCTCAGCCGCCATAGCGCGGAAGGATTCTTCAGCTGCGACAAGTGTAGCATCAATATCTGCATCAGTATGTGCTGTGGTCAGGAACCAAGCTTCGTATTTCGAAGGGGCAAGGTTAATGCCACGGTTCAGCATATGCCGGAAGAAGCTGGCGAACAATTCGCCGTCTGTATCCTGAGCCTCGTCATAATTCGTAACCGGATGATTACAGAAATGAGTGGAAAACGAACCACGGATGCGGTTGATTGTCAGTGGAATGCCATGACGGTCTGCAGATGCTTGAAGTCCATCGGCGAGGCGGATTGCAAGCCGATCCATTTCTTCGTATACACCCTCTGCACTCAGAACCTCTAAACAAGCAATCCCTGCAGAGATAGACGCAGGATTGCCCGCCATTGTGCCGGCTTGATATGCCGGTCCAAGTGGAGCTACCTGTTCCATAACATGCTTGCGGCCGCCGTAAGCGCCGATAGGCAGGCCGCCACCGATGATTTTGCCAAGTGCAGTAAGGTCAGGAGTAATGTCCTCATGATTCTCTAGCCCTGCATAGGTTTGTGTAGAACCATAATGGAAGCGGAAGGCAGTAATGACTTCGTCATAAATAACAAGGGAGCCATTATCGTGAGCCAGCTTGCAAAGTCCTTCGAGGAAACCAGGCTTAGGCATCACCATGCCGAAATTCCCCACAATCGGTTCAACCATAACAGCAGCGACATCTTCGCCCCATTTCTCCAGCGCCTCTTTTAGGCTATCCAGATCATTAAAAGGAACGGTGATTACTTCCTGGGCGATACTACTTGGAACACCGGCACTGTCTGGAATGCCAAGTGTAGAAGGTCCGGATCCTGCTGCTACGAGCACCAGATCGGAGTGGCCGTGGTAACAGCCGGCGAATTTTACGATTTTACTGCGTTTTGTATAGGCACGGGCTACACGAATCGTTGTCATAACCGCTTCGGTTCCGGAATTGACGAAACGTACTTTATCCATAGATGGAATGGCTTCTTTTAGCATTTTAGCAAGTTTAATTTCGAGCTGGGTTGGGGTTCCGTAAAGAACACCATTTTCTGCTGCTGTCGTAATTGCTTTGGTAATATGAGGGTGGGCATGGCCGGTAATGATCGGTCCATAGGCTTGGAGATAATCGATATATTCATTGCCGTCTTCATCCCAGAAGTGAGATCCACTGGCGCGTTTCATAAATACAGGTGCTCCGCCGCCAACGGCTTTGAAGGAGCGGGAAGGGCTATTTACACCCCCAACGATATGCTGGAGGGCTTCGTGATAAAGTTGTTCAGATGTGGAACGATTCATAATGTGATCATCCTTTCGATTGTTGGTGCTCAAGGGAACGGGCGAACAACGGTGTTTTCCGTTGTCCGCCCGTATTATACCAAGTCACAGCTTTGTGTACATGTGAACTTTGCTTGTCAGGCCCTTAATTGGTCCCGGCAGAACTGCTATTGGAGGTGTTCTCCGATGTAGGGGTTGGTGTTGGCTCAGGACCATTTATGGTATCCTGTATAAATTCTTTTAGCTTCTTTTCGCTACGAATTCCGATAACCTGTGATCCGTCACTTGTAGTCTCCTCAGTGAGCAGATCCATTGGCGGAATTTGCTCACTGCCACCCATACTGCTATTATACCCTACGCTTGCCAGCTTCCACATATCATTAACTGACATATTGGTTTCAATATAAGGCGTAACCTGCGACAGGATATTTGGCAGCTTGACAATGGAGGTGGTGCTGATCAACTTATCAGCCACAGCCTTGAGAAAACCGCGTTGGCGCTCGGTTCGAGTGAAATCGGAGGTAGCGTCATGCCGAAAGCGAACATATTGTAACGCCATGTTGCCGTCAAGATGCTGATATCCTTTTTTTAGATCAATATCATATTCCGGACCGTCTGCAACGGTTTTGTAGACCATATCTTTTTCAACTTCATAATCCACACCCCCAACGGCATCAACCAGCTTGATGAATCCTTGGAAGTCCGTGTAGACATAATATTGAATTGGGATACCGAGCAGATCGCTGACGGTCTGCATCGCAGTATTAGGTCCATAAATAATCGCTGTATTAATACGTTTCTCGCCATGATCTGGAATCGGAACGTACGTATCTCTCAGTATTGAAAATACACTGATTTTCTTCTTCACAGGGTCAAGAGAAGCGACGAGCATTGTATCTGAACGGGGGATTTCCCCTTTCTTCACACCTCGGGCATCTACACCCATTAATAGGATATTAACAGGCTCTGTACCTTCCCACTTAGGAGGCTCAGGGGTATCGACATCAACGGTCTCTGCATTTTGAAAAGGTGAATCTTCAGTATTCGACATGCTACCAAGCTCATTGTAAATGGTTGTAATGTAGAAAATGGCCCCACCGATAATAAGGAGGAGTATAATGGCCAGCGTCCAAAGCAGCGGTTTCTTTTTTGACTTACCAGTCTTGGCGTGCCTTTTCTTTCTAGGTGGCATTTCTCGTTCTTCCTTTCGCATTCACGTTGACTACATTATAATTTCTTTTGGGGATACGTGCAATTTAGGAATAATTCCCCAATCTTAAGAAGGAGTGGATATATCTTGATCGAAGTAGCTATTGGACAAAAAGTACCCAATTTCACCCTTCCCTCTTCCAATGGGCATGAGGTTAGTTTGAGTGATTTCTTGGGCCGAAAGGTCATCTTATATTTTTACCCTAAAAATATGACACCAGCCTGCACGCAGGAGGCCTGCGAATTTCGTGATGCTTTTGATCAAATCACGGCGGTGGGTGCGGTTGTTCTGGGCATTAGTCCGGACTCTTTGGCATCACACGCTAAATTTACAGAGAAGCATAGTTTGCCCTTTCCACTGCTGTCTGATGAGGATCATAAGGTAAGTGAAATGTTCGGCGTATGGCAGCTCAAGAAACTTTACGGCAAAGAATTTATGGGAATTGTGCGATCTACTTTTCTGATTGATGAGCAGGGGATATTAGTGGAAGAATGGCGGAAGGTACGGGTAAAAGGGCATGTCGCAAACACGATAGCAGGAATAAGCGAATCATAAATTTTACTAATTACTTTTTATAGATGTCAATTACATTTTTAACAGCTTATATAAGGTGTTGTCATGATATAGTTTCCTCATAATTGCTTCAAATTTGGAGCAAGAAGAGGTGGTGGAGTGATAATGCTGCATATTGGGCTTGATATCGGATCAACTACTGCTAAATTAGTTGTCATAGAGCGGGACATCATTGTTTATCAGGACTATGTAAGACATTATAGCGATATTAAAAAAGCGGCCCTCTCTCTTCTGTCTGATGTACGCGACAGATTCCCAGAGAGGGGAGCTAGGCTTACTGTAAGCGGTTCCTCGGGTTTGTCTTTATCCAAATTAGGTGGAGTTCCCTTTATTCAGGAGGTGATAGCCTGCACGAAGGCGATCAGTGCGCTGATTCCGGAATGTGACACGGCGATTGAACTGGGTGGAGAGGACGCTAAGATAATATATCTTCGGGGCGGCATTGAGCAGCGTATGAATACAGCCTGCGCGGGCGGAACGGGAGCGTTCATCGATCAGATGGCAGCGCTGCTGCAGACCGATCCGGCAGGCTTAAATGTTTTGGCGGAGAAGCATGAGCGAATCTATCCTATAGCTTCACGCTGTGGTGTATTTGCCAAAAGCGATGTACAGCCGCTGCTTAATGAAGGAGCGCGCCGGGAGGATGTGGCGGCTTCGATCTTTCAGAGTATCGTTAATCAGACGATTAGCGGTCTTGCTTGTGGACGTCCGATTCGAGGACGGGTGGCTTTTCTTGGCGGCCCGCTGACCTTCCTGCCTGCCTTGCGGCAGCGTTTTGCGGAAACGCTGGAGCTGGCGGAGGAGGATATCCTGTTCCCGGAACGCTCACAGTATTTCGTGGCGATTGGAGCTGCGCTCTCCGAAGCTGATCCAGTCGTATTGCCACTTTCAAGCTGGATCACGCGAATTGCGGCGGTTGATTTTACTGCGGATCGAGCTGCGGATGCTGAATTGCCTCCGCTTTTTGAGAATGCCGCTGAGCTTGCAGAATTTCGGCTTCGTCACGGCAAAGCCTCTGCAGCGAGATCAGATTTAGCCTTATATCGTGGACCTTGTTATCTAGGAATTGATGCCGGCTCAACCACAACTAAACTCGTGTTAACCGGTTCGGCTGACGAAATTCTCTATACCTTTTATGGCAGCAACAAAGGCAACCCGCTGCATTCGGTCAACGATGCACTGAAGGAGATCTACCGGGTTCTGCCTGAAGGCTGCCATATCGCAGGATCATATGTGACAGGGTACGGTGAGGGGTTAATCAAGGCCGCTCTGCGGACAGATGGCGGAGAAGTAGAGACTGTTGCACACTACAAGGCAGCTTCCAAGTTCATGCCAGAAGTAGATTTCATACTGGATATCGGTGGGCAGGACATGAAGTGCATCAAAATCCGTGGCGGTGCTATCGACAGCCTTATGCTCAATGAAGCTTGTTCAGCCGGTTGTGGCTCTTTTCTGGAGAGCTTTGCCTCTGCCCTCGGACTTGGGATCGAGGAATTTGCCAAAACTGCACTCGAAGCGACTCAGCCTGTTAATTTGGGCTCGCGCTGCACGGTGTTCATGAACTCTAAGGTCAAGCAGGTTCAGAAGGAGGGCGCATCATTAGCGGATTTATCGGCGGGTCTTGCCTACTCTGTGATCAAGAATGCTCTGCAAAAGGTAATTAAAATCCGCAATCCGGAGGACTTAGGGCGAAATATCATCGTTCAGGGCGGTACCTTCTATAATGAAGCTGTATTGCGCGCCTTTGAGTCCTTGACGGGGCGAACGGTGGTTAGACCGGATATAGCTGGCGTTATGGGAGCTTACGGCTGTGCACTGATTGCGCGTGAGCAAGCAGGGGTTAACGGATCCAGTACGCTGCTTGGAGCAGAGGAGCTTGCCAGCTTTAAATATGAGGTCTCCTCAGGCCGCTGTGGCCGCTGTGGGAATAACTGTGCGCTGACGATCAGTCGTTTTCCGGATAAGAGCTTTTATGTGACCGGCAATCGCTGCGAACGCGGCGCAGGAGTCAAAAAAGAGAAAAATGTCCTGCCGAATCTGATGCAGTATAAATATGAACGGTTTTTTGAGTACGAGAGTTTACCGGAAACAGGGGCATGGCGGGGGACCGTCGGGATTCCGCGTACCATGAATATGTTTGAGAATTACCCGTTCTGGCACACTTTTTTCACCAAACTGGGCTATCGGGTGATTCTCTCCCCTAAATCAAGCAAGAAGCTTTTCGAAAGCGGCATGGATACGATTCCTTCAGAATCGATATGTTATCCTGCGAAAATGGCCCATGGACATGTGCAAAGCCTGATCGGTAAAGGTGTCGATTTTATTTTTTATCCAGCGGTGGTGTATGAGAAAAAAGAAGATGAAGCTGCGGATAACCACTTCAATTGTCCAGTAGTCGCCTCTTATCCCGAAGTCATTCGCAACAATATGGATGGGTTAAAGGACAATGGAATCAAGCTTGTCAGTCCATTCCTGACCTTCGATGATATTTCTGCGCTGACCAAAGGGCTGGTGAAGACATTTACCAGCATTCCGCGAGAAGAGATTGCGTCCGCGGTGCAAGCGGGACTTACAGAGGCTGATAACGCCAAAGGTGATGTGCGTACCAAAGGGGAAGAGACCCTTGTGTACCTAGCTGATACTGGAACCAAAGGAATCCTGCTCTGTGGGCACCCTTATCATGCCGATCCTGAGATTAATCACGGGATAGCGGATATGATAACCGGGATGGGACTCGCCGTGCTGACAGAAGATTCTGTCTGCCATCTGGACCACAGCGAAGGGGATGTGGCTGTTGTTAATCAGTGGACCTACCATGCCCGGATGTACCGTGCAGCCCGCCTTGCTGCAGTCCGCTCGGATCTGGAGCTTGTTCAATTGACTTCCTTCGGCTGTGGGATCGATGCGATCACTTGTGATGCCGTACAGGATATTATGGAAAGACATAACAAGGTATATACATTGATCAAAATCGATGAGATCAGCAATCTTGGTGCAGCGCGTATTCGGCTTCGTTCATTGCTGGCGGCAATGCGTGAGCGTGAAAAAGGTAAGGTAGTGCCGCAAAAGCCGCCAAAAGTGCAGGCTAATGTGTTATTTACAAAGGAAATGAAAGAGACCTATACCATCCTTGCCCCACAGATGTCGCCTATTCATTTTGAATTGTTTGAGCAGGTGTTTCGCGATGCCGGATACCGTCTGAAGATACTTGAGACTACTGGACCTGAAGAGACAGAAGAAGGTCTGAGATACGTTAATAATGATGCGTGTTATCCGGCAATTGTGACGATTGGCCAGATTCTGTCGGCGCTGAAAAGTGGGGAATACGATCCGGATCGTACTGCTGTGATTATGTCACAGACGGGTGGCGGCTGCCGGGCTACGAATTATATTTCTTTGCTGCGCAAAGCCTTAAAGGATTCAGACCTTGAACAAATTCCGGTGATTTCACTCAATGCTTCGGGGATGGAGAATCAGCCGGGTTTCCGTATCAGTCTTAAGCTGGCGAATCGGTTGATAGCTGCCGCTTGTTACGGTGATCTTATGATGCGGATGTTAAATCACTTTAGGCCGCATGAGGTTGTTCCAGGAAGTGCTGAAATTCTATTCCGCAAAGGGATGGAGCGTTGCAAGGCAAGCTTATCCAACTTTTCATTCCGAGAATACAAACGCCTGATTCGTGAGATTGTTGCAGAGTTCTGCAAGCTGCCCGTTACAGGTGTTACTAAACCAAGAGTAGGCATTGTCGGTGAGATCCTGATCAAATTCCATCCGGATGCCAATAACCGCATTATAGAGATGATCGAGGCAGAGGGCGGGGAAGCGGTAATGCCGGATTTCCTGGATTTCATTTTCTATTGTGTATATAATCCGATCTACAAAGCTGAGCAATTCGGCAAAAGCAAACGGCTCGGCTATATCAATCCCATGCTGATCTCTTATCTGGAAATTTACCGTAAGCCGATTAAGGTTGCCCTTGAGGATGCGGGGCTGGCTAAAGGACGGGAGAATATTTATGGTCTTGCCGAGAAGGCCAGCCGACTGGTGTCCGTAGGGAATCAGATGGGTGAGGGCTGGTTTTTAACCGCAGAAATGATGGATTTGTTGGATAATGGTGTGAACAACATCGCCTGTATTCAACCGTTCGCGTGCCTGCCCAACCATATCACCGGGCGTGGGATGATTAAAGGTCTTAAGGAATTATATCCGGGTGCAAATATCGTGGCGATTGACTATGATGCTGGAGTTAGCGTAGTCAACCAAGCGAATCGGATTAAGCTGATGATGTCAATTGCCAGCAGCCAGGAAGAGACTAAGCCATCTAATTTAAAACTGCAGGATAAGCCTCAGCAGCAGACTTTACCTGAAAGTTCATACAGCTTAACCTGAGCATTGTTCAGACGAAAAAGCGGGCCAAGGATCTACCTTGGTTCGCTTTTTTTATGCTTTGTGCACTTATGTATGATTTTCATGTTTTTCCTGCAATATAAAATTACCTTTCAGAAAGTTACAGCAAAATATTGACCGAAATTTAGTTAAGGTGTAAAATAGTACGCATGCGAACTATTAGATGGTCTAACTAATTAATTCTTTGGAGGTAAAGATTTGGAAGATAAGGAGCAGCAATTAGATGATATTTTCTCCTCTTTTCGCCGGATTAGCCATGCATTCCAGCAGCTGCTGTGGAAGGATGCCGAAGAGCTGGCCATCACACCAACACAGTTGATGGTTCTCCGCAAAATATCCGCAAATCCCGATATTGGCATTACAGATCTTGCCGAGCTATTACATTTGGGGAACAGTGCAGCGAGCGGTGTAGTGGACCGGATGGTGAAAGCCGATTTGATCACAAGACAGCGCTCTGAGGTAGATCGGCGTATATACAACTTGGCGATTACTGAAAAGGGCAGAGAAATCAGGGAAAGAAGTAAGCAATCGCTCAGAAGACACTTACTTCCACTATCCAATATACCTGCCGAGGATGCAGGCGAATTACTTAGGATTCATACGGAAATCATTCAGATCTTAGAGCAGGGGAGAGACAAACAGAATTTATGAGTACAATTACAGGTAACGCTGCAGCGGCAACTAAGGGAATACGTAGAGGACCGATTATTGCAGCGCTCTTAATAGGTGCATTTGTCGCACTTTTGAACCAAACACTTCTTAATGTGGCATTGCCGAGCATAATGGACGATCTAAAAATCGCAACGAATACGGCACAGTGGCTAACAACGGGATTTATGCTCGTGAACGGTGTGCTGATACCGATTAGTGCGTTTCTGGTGGAAAAGTTTACGACCCGCCAGCTATTCATCACCGCGATGTCACTTTTTTCGTTAGGTACACTTGTCTGTGGAATCGGAACAGGCTTTGAAATGATCATGGTCGGCAGAGTCATTCAGGCGGTTGGCGCAGGGATTTTGATGCCGTTAATGAATATTGTGTTTCTTCGCATCTTCCCAATTGAAGAGCGGGGAAAAGCGATGGGGCTAATGGCGGTAGCCATGATTTTTGCTCCAGCTGTAGGTCCAACGTTGTCAGGGTGGGTAGTTCAGAACTATTCTTGGCGCGTATTGTTCTTTATCGTTCTTCCGCTGGCTATTCTTTCTACCTTGCTAGGTATGAAAACAATGCAAAATGTAGGGCAAACAACTTCTCCGAAGCTGGATAAAACGGGTGTTATCCTGTCTACCATTGGTTTTGGGGGATTGTTGTACGGCTTCAGTGATGCTGGAACCGATGGTTGGGGAAGTGCAACAGTCATTACCTGCCTCATTGTGGGTGTGATTGCACTGGCTTTATTCGTATGGAGAGAGCTTAAGGCTGAGACACCACTGCTTGAGTTCCGGATTTTCAGATACAATATGTATTCACTCACGACATTAATCAATATCATCATTACGATGGCTTTATATTCGGGTATGATTTTGCTGCCGATTTATTTGCAGACGATCCGTGGCTTTACGCCAATGGAGTCCGGTCTTATGCTGTTGCCGGGAGCCATTCTAATGGGAATTATGTCTCCAATTACGGGGATTATATTTGATAAAATCGGGGCAAGATGGCTGTCTGTGGTAGGCCTGATTATTACAGTAATTACGACCTGGCAATTCAGCCAGCTTACAGACAGTACGACGTATACGCATATGATTATTACTTACACGGTTCGGATGTTAGGCATGTCGATGTTATCGATGCCGATTGTAACGGCTGGACTTAACCAGCTTCCACAGCGTTTAAGCTCGCATGGTACAGCAATGTCGAATACGTTGCGGACGGTCGGAGGCGCGCTGGGAATGGCGTTGTTCGTCAGTCTAATGACCAATAAGACGAAGAGCACAATCACTGATACGCTTATGAGCGGAACGGTTTCGTTAAACGATAAAGCAGCGATGCTTAAGCTTACGCAAGAGGCTACAATTAGCGGGGTTACGCATGCCTTTAACATTGCTACCTGGATCACTGTAGTTGCTTTGGTATTGGCTTTCTTTATTAAAAAGACTTCACCGCAGCCAGACTTCCTGAAGACGGAAGAAGTGCAGCCACAGCAGGACAATCAATAAAAAAACTGGGTTAACAAAGAATGGAAAAAGGAGCGTCCTACGAACTGTTATGGTTCCGTAGGGCGCTTCTTTTGTTGTGATGCTATTAGTTAGCTGGAGACACAGCTGCAGGATCACTCCAGCGTTTCAGATGTGGCAGCTGCTCCGCGAGAAGTTTACGGGCAACATTCTCGTCCATTCCTTCTTCGACCATATAGCCTGTACAAATGTCAGCCATTTCTTGCAACGAGATGTTAGGCTGTTTGAATGCGCCATTCTCATAGCAGTACACGCAGTAATCTTCGATCTTGTTGCCATTCTGGTCCGTTCCAAGCAATTCCGCCGTAGGCATTGGCATCCCACAGCTTTGACAAATTTTAAGATCTCCTTGCTCTACATGTTCATGTCCCATATTTAACACTCCTTTAAAGGTATGCAAGCTCTCGAGCGCCCGCTTTAAGTTCAGTATAGAACAATAAACCTGACGACATTCCGTCAGGTTTATTGTTAGGTTGTATATTTTGCTGCTATGCCTGCTGCAAGCTGCCCCAGCTTTTGCCGAATATGCGGTGGCTCTAAGATTTCTACATGCATCCCGAAGCTTAGCAGGAAACCATACAGCCATCCATCCTCAGGATAGTTGATGGTAACCTTGTAACCTCCATTACCGTCGGGCAGTAGCTCGGTAGAATCAAACCGCTCTTCCGCTAGATGTTTGCTTTCAGCTTTAAACTGCAAAACGATGGGTGTTGCTGTTGTTACGGTTGATCTCTGATACTCGTTGCTCCAAGGCAGCTCGCTTGCATCCACATCTTTTGCAATAAAAACTTGGGTATTCTTAACGAGCTCTTTCATGCGCAACAGCTTAAATAGACGGAAATCCTGACGATTGAGACAAAATCCATATAAGTACCATGCTTGCCCCTTTAGCACTAAAGTATAGGGCTCTACCGAACGCTGGCTTGTCTGACCCGCAGCATCCACATAATCAAAGTTTACGGTCACGCTTTCCTCAAGTGCTTCTTTTAGAGTGGCAAGCTTTTCTTCCAGAATACGTTGAAGACCCCATGGGGAGAAGTCGATGATGAGCTGAGTTGTTTTGCTGCGGAAGGCGGCGGATTGGGAGGGCGGGATTACGCTGCTGATTTTTTCCATGAGCAGAGTATGTTCATTTCCTCCATAAGACGAGACGCTCTGCAGAGCCGTGAAAATATCCGCCAGCTCACGATCCGTCAAAACATTGCGGTCCAGCCGGTATCCTTCCATAAGCCCGATCCCACCGTTCGCTCCCTGATAGGTAACGATAGGAATTCCGGCCCCATTAATGCTTTCAATATCACGATAAATCGTGCGCACAGATACCTCGAACATATCGGCTAGCTCCTTCGCCTGAATTAGGCGGCGGTTCATTAGCAGGATAACGATAGAGAGCAATCGATCTATTTTCAAAAGACAATTCCTTCTTTCCCGGAGATTTCCGTGAAGTAATGCTGTATTTCATCTTAGCAAATCCTTGAAAATAAAGCATTGTCATAAATTAATGATTCGATTAATATCTAATTAGATATATGTATAAATAGATGAAATGAGGTTTATTTTATGAATAATCACTCAGCTGTTGCGATGTTTAGGAGTCATAAGGGATATTCACGATTGTTCACAGCCGGCTTGATCAATGGAATTGGTGATCGTTTTACTAGCGTTGCAGTACTGGCGCTGGTTCTGCAGTTGACGGGATCAGGCATGGCGGTAGGGATTTCGTTAGGTGTGAGACTGTTTCCTTATTTATTTCTGGCCCCGCTTGGAGGCATACTTAGCAGCAAAATTCCACGCAAATATATCATGATAGCTACAGATATGCTGAGGGTCCCAGTAGCCTTAGCCTTTTTATGGGTGGATGGGGAGGAGAAGCTGTGGTTGTTATATATGGCAAGTTTTTTGCTGGCAGCGGGCGAAGCCATTTACAGCCCTGTTCGTAGGTCCACTATCCCCTTGCTCGTCACCAAAGATTCTCTGCTGGCCGTCAACGGACTAGAGCAGTTAATGAGCGGCTGCGTGCTGATCCTTGGAGCGTTCAGTGGAGGGGTGGTGTCGATGTGGTTTGGTCCGGAGGCAGCGTTCATTATGAATGCAGTGTCTTTTTTAATCGCAGCGATGTTAATTTACGGTATCGATTTTCCACAACATACGGAAATGGTGACGGTGGCTAAGAAGGCTACATATTCTCCTGAGGGGGACTTAGAAAAATCAGATAAAGAAGCACAATACGGTCGGCTGCGTGCTCTGAGAATGGTAATTGGCGGAAGCTTAACGTTGCAGGTCATTTTCGGTTATGAGCTGTTGGTGCCGTTGCTAAATGGTCTGGATAATGTACTGATCAGTGTCTATGCGATACAGGTATTTCACGCGGGGGATATTGGAGTGGGGGCATTTTATGCGGCGCTTGGCATCGGTCTTAGCCTTAGTTTTTTTACCTCACGTTATTTAAAAAAGGGGCTGCTGATTGTAGCCATCGGAGGGCTTTTACTAGAAGGAGTATTATTGATGGGCATCAGTGTCAGCAATCATTTTGCGGTAGCATTTATGTTATACATCCTGCTGTCATTTGCCGGGGGGACGGGGAATGCCTGTCTGGATACGCTCGTTATGCAGGAAACCCCATCTGCTATGCAGCCCTTTGTGTTTGGACTCCTGTCTGCAGTAGGAAATACGCTGCTGGGATTATCTATGCTGTTCGCCGGGTGGCTATTAGAAGGGGTAGAACCAAGAATGGTAGGGTTTGCTGGGGGAGCGGGATTTGCCATAGTTGCGCTTTTACTCGCAGGATACGCGGGGGTACGCAGCAAGAAAAAACGTACTTAAAAAGGGCGGTGGCTTCACCGTCCCTTGGAAGTTTTTTTAACCTGAGTCTGTAGCTTAATGGCAGCTTTGCGCGGGAACAGGCGGATGCTTATCTTTTTGCGGTAGCGATACAGGATTACAAGGGCAGCTATAGCTACACCGCCAGAGATAATCCATAGTGCATATAACTCGAATAAATGGAAAATACCCATCCACTGCGGACCAAATACCCGTCCTATGCCAAGAAACAGCACTACCCAGAATAACGCTCCACTATAAGCGTAGAGGGCGAATTTACGGAAGGGCAGCGCAACTATACCAGCAAAATAGCCGGTAAAGTGACGAACGCCTGGAATAAAATATCCGATGGAAATAAGGATACTGCCGTATTTCTCGAACCATTTTTGCGTTTTATCCAGCTTGGCAGGGGAGAACAGCAACCACTTTCCGTATCGCTGGATGAAGGGCATTCCGGCTTTTAAGCCGACAAAATAGGTGAGGGTCATCCCGGCTGTGGTCCCAGCAAACGCCACTAGAATCAACGTTATGAAATCAAGTCTTCCCGTATAGGAAAGAAAACCTGCAAAAGCCATGGTAGTTTCTCCGGGAAACGGCAAGGCAACGAATTCGAGCAGCAATCCAAAAAACAATACGCTATATCCATATTTGCTGAATAATTCTTGTATAAAGTTCAGCATTTCCATAAGATTCTCACTCTCCAAGGGGCAGTTGCCTTATTCTATTTTGAAGCTTGTCTTCATACAATCTACCAAATGGCTTTTGAGCCAATAGAATGCTGGAGGTAGAGAAGATGAAAGGTAACAAAAACACTCACGGCCGCCGAAACTTGATAAGCGGATTGCTTGTTATGGTTGTAATCGTCATCGTAATGCTGGGATGGAACGCAGGGGAGAGTGTAGATTCTTGGATGAATCGTTCATTACATTCCGCAAGCGCGGAGTCTGTCTCTGTTAAGAATAATCTCCCGTTAGTGGCGATGCAAGAATTGCCTCCTAAAGCAGAGTCCATTGTGACTGCTTCTCCAGAAGTTAAATTGAATTCCAGTACGGCACAAGTATCCAAGGTGTCGACAACATATTCAGCAATTACGGCCGCAAAGAAAGCTTCAAAAACGGTCTATATTACATTTGACGACGGACCGAGTGACAATACCTTCAACGTTCTAAAAATTTTACAGCAGCAAGGTGTGAAGGCGACCTTTTTTGTCCTTGGTAATCAAGCGAAAAGCCATCCAGAGCTAATTAATGCCATATGGGAACAAGGACATGCTATTGGCAATCATACCTATAATCATAATTACCATGATTTATATAGTGGATTCACTGAATTTTGGAGCCAGATTAAAAAGACCGAAGAAATTGTTCGGGGCATTACAGGGGTTCGCCCACAACTTATCCGCGCCCCGGGCGGAACCTTTGATCACTTTGATAATACCTACTTCAATTTGTTGAAGCAAGCCGGTTATATCGTTACGGATTGGACGGTGGACAGCGGGGATTCTAAACGCAAAGGGGTACCGGCGTCAGAAATCTTAAAAGAGTCAACTGCAGATCTGAAGTCCTCTCGGGTTATTCTGCTGCTGCATGATGGCGGCGGCCATCAGGAGAGTGTTAAAGCACTGCCTGATATTATTGCGCGTTATAAGGCTGCTGGGTACAGCTTTGGCCTTTTAGATGAGACGGTGGAGCCTGTACAATTCAGAGTCTCCTCAAAAGCAAATAGCTTGGGCAGAGTGAAACCTTCGGAAGCTTGGATCACCTCAAATATCATACCGAATGCAGAGCTGTTTGCGCCCGGCAAACCTTTGGTGCTGGAGGTTGGAAAGCTGGAGACGAAGCTGGCGCCAGGTGAATATGCTCTGCAAAAAGGGAAATATATGGTGCCACTTCGCGCTGTGATCGAACGGCTGGGAGGGCAGATTAATTGGGATGCGGGCAGTCGCAGTGGGAAGATTGCCTGGAACGGCAAAGATATCATCGCGGATGTGGCGAACAAGGAACTCCTGTTAAATCTTCCTGATCATGTTCAAAAGATAAACGGTGCCAGTGTGGAGATGATTGGCGGTTCTATCTGGGTATCGCTGCGTGAGCTGCTGGAGACAGCCGATCATCCTCCTTTAAATATAAGCGTGACGGAAGGTGAGCGCCGGGTAATAGCCTTCTGAGATTTAGCGCTCAGGCAGTTTTTTTAAAAGAAAAAAACAATGTCTGGGCACCCTTTTTCATGGGAAGAATAGATAGTAATAAGTTCCTCAGCTGGGAACAAGTCTAGACCCAAAGGAAGGGTGTTCGTTCCATTGTCCTCTTCAAAAAAAGTAGAACACAAATTAAATAACAAGACTGAAAGAGTTAGAAGCTATCCGCGTAGCCGTAGTGCGTTGGCTGAATGGCTGCGGATGCTGACTGTGGCTGGAATTATAGGTGTTTTATATGCATGGCGCGGAGGCGCATCACTCTTATTTCTGCTGATCGCTGTAGGCGTTATCATGGTTGGCGGACTGATTGTTCAACTTTCAGGTCCACGGGCGATAAAGATTGAACGGACAATCACTCCAGTAAAACCGATAGCTGGAAGTACACTGCTTGTGAAGGTACGGGTGAATTTCTCTGCCCGGCTTCCACTGCCATGGCTGACTATCGCTGATTTTTGGAGGGATAGAGGACATCACAAGCTACTGTTTCCGGGATTCAGACGCTCTTTTGAATACACCTACCTTCTTGAGAATATGCCGCGGGGACATCATCATTTGCAGGGCTGTAGAGTAACTTGGGGAGATTTGCCCGGCTGGTTCACAGGCCGATCTGAGCCTGCTGAAGAGCATAGCGTTAAAGTGCTGCCAGCCCCCCTATATTATGGCGGAGCAGTCCCGGATAGCGGCTTTATTAGCGGTAATTCGCTCTATTCCAGAAGGGGAAGAAGCAGCAATGATGAGACCATGGAATCGCGGGAATATGAGCCCGGTGATCCGCTTAGCCGAATTCATTGGAAGAACAGCGCCCGGCTAGGAAATCTGCAGAGCAAAGTTCCAGAGCGTGAAAAGGCAAGAATGAGCTGTATCGTGTTGGCTAATGATCCCAAAAGCTATGAGATTCCAGCCAATGCACTTACACCTCGTGGCAGTCGGGAGGAGCAGCCTCCGGTATTTGAGAAGGCGGTGTCAACGGCGATGGGGCTGATGCTCTTTGCTGAGCAGTCAGGTGCTTATGTCCAGTTATTTAGCGGAGGCTGGCCGGAAGGAATGGCTAGGCATGAAGGACTGGGTAAAATCCCAGGGAGAGTGCTGGATATTCTAACTGATATTTCTCCGAATGGAACAAGAACCCTGTCCGAGCTGTTGGAGGATGCTTCTAGAGGCTGGATTCCGGGAATGACCGTTGCTATAGTGACCGGAAGATTAGAGGAACAATCCGCTAAGGTTATCGCTAAATTCTTAGTGCAAGGTGTAAAAGTTGAGCTCTATTATGCTTGGGATCAGCCAGCTCCGCTGCCTGCTGAGGTAATGCTGCAGGAGATCCGCCAGCCTGTGCGGGGAACGGTCGGGGATAGTCTGGGTCGTCTGGGAGCACGGATGTTTTGTCTGGATGATGCATTGCCAGCTTACAGGCTCAGGGAGGTAGAGTACCATGAATCATCCGGAAAACCAACGCTACGGTAAGCGGATACCGGGTGACACAAGCTTCTCTATGAATGAGCACAGTGGGAAGGAACCAAAGCAGCTCCATTTGGAAAAACTGGAGAACAGTCATGCCGGTAAACAGAGAAAGATACCTCTGTATTATCGCATGCTGTTCTCTTTGGCTATTTTGGGGCTGTTTTTAGAATGGCTGCTCCCTTTATATAGAACGACTTCATTGGAAGATACTGCTAGATTGCTGCAGATTCTGATGATTTCTGCTGCCGTGCTGTTGATGTGGGGAATCCTTCAGATTCCCGGGTGGCTATTGCTAAGTATCCAATGTTTGATGATCGGCACAGCTTGGCTATATCTATGCAGCGAGGGCGTAGGGACAGGATGGCTGGGCATTTATGCAGTAGAAATTCCAAATGATCTGATTTTGCTCTTTTCCGGGCATGTCTCTCAGCTAAGCGAGATCAGCAGACTTTTGATTTTGATTGTTGGCTGGGGGCTGCTGGTATCTTCGGTGCAGCAGCTTGCACTTTTCAGAGGAAGCACGCTGCTGTTTACGGCGGTGACCCTCATTTATCTATTAGTTCTGGATATTGGCTTTGGCGTTAATACGACAACGGATGTTGTAATATCAGTCGGGCTTATTGTATGGATGCAAGCAATGAGTGGTTTGCTCCGTCTGCGGGAACGGGTGGGCAGCATTCACCTGCCGTATGCCCGATGGGGAGTTTTGGCATTAGCGGCTGCTATATTCGTCATGATGACAGCATGGTTTGGTGGGCAGGTATATGAAGTACGACCGCCTAACCAAACTACACTCCAGTCAACCTTTGAAAAGCTGCAGGAATGGGCTTCGGGCCATATGCCGGAAGATAATGAGGCTATACCTGCAGGAACAACAGGGTATAGTACAAATGATGGAGAACTGGGTGCTCCATTATCACGCAATACCGAGCCAGTCTTCACAGCGTTGACCAGTCAGCGTACCTATTGGCGCGGGGAGAGCATTGCCTATTATGACGGTCGCCGTTGGATCAGAGGGGGTGAGGAGTTTACTCCGCTTAACTTGTCCAGCCTGCCTCAGATTCCGGCGACGGTAACCACTACTAATGGGGGGCGGACTTTGCAACAGCGGATACAATTTGCTATTCCCTCTTCCGGTGGAATTCCTGTATTCAATGCGGGTACCATAACGGATGTTGAGACAGTTCAACTATCCAATGGCAGCCAGCTTGGTTATGTTCTGGCGAATAAGGACAGGGATACCTTTCGTCTGCCAGATTCGGTGGGGTCAACTCGGATCACTGAGTATATAGTTGATTCTATACTTCCCGAGAGTAATCCAGTACTGCTGCGCGGTTTGGGTGACGCTGATCCACAAGAAATAAAGAATAAATACTTGCAGCTGCCTGATTTATTACCTGAGCGAGTGAAAGCTCTGGCAGAGAAGCTCACAGCTTCCTCGGGCAACCGATATGATTCCGCAACCGCCATTCGGGATTATTTGCAAAACGGGTATTCTTACACGCTGGATACCATGGTTCCGCCAGCTGGGGCTGATTTTGTGGATCATTTCCTGTTTGAGACCAAACAGGGTTACTGTGTGCATTTTGCCACAGCGATGACCGTATTGCTGCGAAGCACAGGTATTCCAGCGCGGTATGTTCAAGGCTACGGACCTGGAACCCAGCAGGAGGAAGCCATGCCGGCGAAGTATTTAGTCACCCAAGGGGATGCGCATGCTTGGGTAGAGGTTTATTTTGCCGGCGCAGGTTGGGTTCCTTTCGATCCGACGCCGGGTCCTGCGCTTGCGGCTGGCTTCCCTGCGCCGGCACGGCCTGCTGCCGCAGCAGTCGCACCGCAAGCAACGCGCAGCGCGGAACTGCCCGCCCTGCCGCTGGCGGGCGGGCCCTTTTCAGCGCCGCTCGCTGCCGCGGCGCTGCTTCCCGCCGCCGCTTGGCGCTGGCGGCGCAGCCTGGCTCTGCTGCTGGCCGCGCGTCGCGGCAGCAGCTTGAGCCGGGAGAGGCAGCTGCGCGCGGCCTCTCTGGCTTGGCACGGGCTGGCGGAGCGGTTTGGACCGCCGCCGCCCGGCGTTACTGGCAGGGAGTATGTGGACTCCCTGCGGATTTACGATGCCGGACTAGACGTAGCCGTCCGGCAGTTTGTCCGCCAGTGGGAGACCCTGGCGTACGCGCCAGCTTCGGCCTCCACAGCCGTGATCTCTGCCCGCGACAATCCCGTAGACTCCGCTCCCGCCCTTGGCGGCGAACCTGCGGCTTCTGATGCGGCCGCGTTTATTCGCGAATGTCTGCTCATTACCTTCCGTTTAACATAAACGGCTAAGAACGCTTAGATCCGCTATCTAATTTATGCCATAGCAAGGAAGGTTCTGCATGAAGTTTTATCACTCTCTGATTATGAGAGGCGTGTCCTCCTTTCCTTGACGATGAGAATTAACCATGAGTATAATGAATCCAATAATCAAGGGAGGCACGTAATGAACAAGCCAAATGAAATTATCGTCGTTCTCGATTTTGGGGGACAATACAACCAACTTATCGCGCGCAGAATTCGGGACCTGGGAGTATACAGCGAACTTTTGCCGTACAATACGCCAGTTGACAAGATTAAAGCACTTTCGCCTAAAGGAATTGTCTTCTCCGGCGGACCTAGCAGTGTATACGCTGAAGATGCACCACACGTAGATCCGGCTATTTATGATCTAGGAGTGCCGATCTTCGGTATTTGTTATGGTATGCAGCTGATGGCTCATCAGCTTGATGGTAAAGTAGAACGTTCGGCTAAACGGGAATATGGTAAAGCTGATGTTGACTTTGCAGAAGGAACTGCTTTAGTTGCAGGATTGGAGAACCGCCAGACTGTATGGATGAGCCACGGTGACCATGTAGTTGAGCTTCCAACAGGCTTCAAGCTGGATGCAGGTACAGAAAGTGCTCCAATTGCAGCAATGAGCAACGCGGAGCGCAAACTGTTCGCTGTGCAATTCCACCCAGAAGTACGTCACTCCGTTCAAGGTAACGAGATGATCTCGAACTTCTTATACCAAGTTTGTGGTTGCGACGGCAAATGGACAATGGAATCGTTTATCGATGAAGCCGTTCAAGATATTCGCAATCAAGTCGGAGATAAAAAAGTACTCTGCGCTCTTAGTGGCGGAGTGGATTCTTCCGTTGTGGCTATGCTTATCCACCGTGCAATCGGAGATCAATTGACCTGTATGTTTATTGACCACGGCCTTCTGCGTAAAGGTGAAGCAGAAAGCGTTATGGAGACTTTCGTAGGCAAATTCGATATTCATGTAGTGAAAATCGATGCACGCGATCGCTTCATGAGCAAACTTGCAGGTGTTGAAGACCCTGAGCAAAAACGTAAAATCATTGGTAACGAGTTTATCTACTGCTTCGACGAAGAGTCAGCTAAGCTCGGAGATTTTTCATTCCTTGCACAAGGTACGCTTTATACGGATATCGTTGAGAGTGGAACAGCTACAGCGCAAACCATTAAATCCCACCACAATGTGGGCGGCCTGCCAGAAGATATGAAATTCAGCTTGATCGAGCCGCTAAACACCTTGTTTAAGGACGAAGTTCGTAAACTCGGTGAAGAGCTTGGCATGCCACGTGCGATCGTATGGCGTCAGCCTTTCCCAGGTCCAGGTCTTGCTATTCGTGTCTTGGGTGAAGTAACAGAGGACAAGCTTACCATCGTTCGTGATTCTGACTACATTCTGCAAGAAGAAATTGCTAAAGCGGGATTAGACCGTGAAATTTGGCAATACTTCACTGCCCTGCCTAACATGAAGAGTGTCGGAGTTATGGGTGATGCTCGTACGTATTCCTACACAGTAGGTGTTCGTGCAGTAACTTCCATCGATGGCATGACCGCTGACTGGGCACGTATCCCATGGGATGTTCTTGAGAAAATCTCTGTACGTATTGTCAACGAAGTTGAGAATGTAAACCGCGTAGTGTATGACATTACTTCGAAACCACCTGCAACCATTGAGTGGGAATAGCATATAACAATAAGAAACCTGCAGCTCCTTATTTATTAAGGGACTGCAGGTTTTTTTATTAACCGTGAAGCTTGTGACGGACCCTATATAGCAACTTTAGAGAATGTGATAAACTGGGAAAAATATACTTACAGGAGCCATTAGAATGGGATTCTCACTTATTGGAACACTAATAGCTATGGTTATTCTTGCCCCAAGTTTACTGATGATTAAGTTTCCGCCCGATCATGTTCCCAGCGGTTTAAAAGATGCCGGCATCGTCTACACCCTTTTGGAGAGAGTAGGGCAGTTGGGGTGTATAGCCATTCTTGCGATTTCAAAGGATAACTTTGAAAATGTAGAATTCGGGATCTGGGCTGCACTTATCTTTGTGTTTATCACGATTTATTACGGTTTATGGATTCGTTATATGGTTAAGGGACAGCAATTCAGATTATTATGGGCTCCATTATTGTTTCTTCCGATTCCCATGGCAGTTCTCCCTGTTTGTGCATTTGGATTTGCGGCTATATGGGGCAGATCTTTCTGGTTGGGTATTGCAGTGATTTGTTTAGCTATAGGGCATTTTGCTAATTCTTGGCATAGCTATCAGTATTCCAAAGGGCAATAAGCCAGGGAACATCGAAATTGTTTTATAGGGAAAAATACCCATTTGATAAGGCTTTTGATAGTTAATAAGCTGCATGATTTAAAGGATTTTGGGGTTGAAGTTAAAGATAAAATTGTATGAATTACGAACAATAGAAAAAATAAAGTCGAAAATGTTCGCTTTTTTCATTGACAACTTATGTGATGTCCACCTAAAATGATAAAGCACAACAACATAATTCTTTCGTATATTTCCGGGAATAGGCCTGGAAGTTTCTACGAGGTCACCGTAATGACCTGGCTACGATTAAGAAGAGCTGAGCAACCCGTATTGTCCTGAATCTAGGGCTATAGTCATGGGTGCTACTCTTTTTTTCGAGCCGGTGTCGATCAGATACCGGCTTTTTGTTGCTGTCAGCCACAACATACCTTAGGGGGAGAACAATTTGAATCGGTTTTTCAAGTTGAAAGAGAACGGCACTACAGTACGTACAGAGATAATGGCCGGCTTGACTACGTTCATGGCTATGGCTTACATCCTGTCGGTTAATCCGAGCACATTAACAGCATTTGGCCGCATCGATATGGGCTGGTACTCTGTATTTCTAGCGACTGCGCTGGCAGCAGGTATTTTCACCATTGCAATGGGCGTGTTTATAAACTTTCCAGTAGCATTGGCACCAGGTATGGGACTTAATGCATACTTTGCTTCCGTAATTTTGTCTTCTGCAACCTCAGAACATCCATTCACTTGGCAAATGGGTCTGACCGCAGTATTTATTTCCGGTTTGATCTTCATCCTGCTTACGGTTACCCGAGTGCGGCAGATCTTACTGACAGCCATTCCTGACAGCTTGAAGCATGCCATTACCGTAGGTATCGGGATGTTCATTACAATCCTTGGGCTTAAGAACAGTGGTTTGATGACGATTGGTGTCGAAGCTGGTAAAGATATTTCCGCCAATACATTCACAGATGTCCTATCCTTTGAAACAATTATTCATATGGGTAGCCTAGAGAACACTGATGTACAATTGGTAATTATCGGATTGCTTCTTATTTCCATCCTGATGGTACTGCAAGTTAAAGGTGCGATTTTATTCGGTATCTTGGGTACAACCCTCGCGGGTATACTGATGGGTGTAGTTGATTTTGGCTCTTTGTCCAGTCCGACAACCCCTTGGGTGCCTGACCTGACGCAATTGAACTTTTTCGAATTTGACTGGGATGGAATCCTGCACACCGGTATTGTTTCAGCAATCGCAACATTCACTTTTGTAGAATTGTTCGATACATTTGGTACACTTGTAGGTACTGCTCAACGCGCTGGTATTATGGACAACCCTGAAGAAGGTAACAAACGTGTAGGTAATGCAATGTTTGTCGATGCCATCGCTGTAGCTGGTGGTGCGGCATTGGGTACTTCCACTACTACTGCTTTTGTAGAAAGCGCGGCAGGTGTTGCTGAAGGTGGACGTACAGGTCTTACAGCTGTAACAACGGGTGTGTGCTTCTTGCTTGCGTTATTCCTTGCACCAATAGTGGCTCTGATCCCTGGATCTGCTACAGCCGCAGCATTGATTGTCGTAGGTGTGCTCATGGCACAATCGATTCGCGAAATTGATTTTCAAGATATGGTTGTTGCGATTCCAGCGTTCCTTACTCTAGTAATCATGCCTTTCACTTATAATATTGCTAATGGTATTTCCTTTGGTATCGTAACTTATGTAATCCTTGCTTGTGTAGCTAACCTTGCTGGCAAGAAAAAATACGATATTCACTGGATGATGTGGGTACTTGCTATTCTGATTATTCTCCGTTATGTATTTCTTGGTAGTGCGGGCTAACTCATATATAGCATACAGATGTGCATTCAACGGCTCCTTCATAACTGAGGGGGCCCTTTTTTTATATTTTTGTTGGCACTTAACCATTCAGGCTAGTCTATGTTTCTAGCTTTTCATCATCTATGATTTAGATTATATTGTTGAAGAGGTGATGTTCAGGACGAGGCAGCCTTGGCGTTAGAGTCCAATTTGTTCCCTCCTTGATCCTGATCTCTGTTGATTTTGTACTGAAAATACTTCAAACCCCTAGGTGGTCCTATGGTCTTACCATTTTGTTAGTTCTCTCGCTTTATGCTGATAGAATGGCCTGTTTTTTTGCTCCGGTATTTGCTTTAGCCACTGCGATTCTTCTATTCTATATAAGAGTCTATATAAGAGCCTTGAAGCTTAGAGCGATCCTATGGAATGGAATATTGTGGATGGAAGGGTCTGCGATCCAGATAAGGTTAACATACCCTATATTTATATGCTCTTTTATGAGAAAATCAATCCAAATGATTTCTTAGCAACGGTGAAATACACTAATTCGGGAGTTGTTTTTCAGAAGGGATATGCTTTTGGCTGGACTAAGATGAATATAGGACGAGGTGAGGTTGGGACGATGATCAAGAGTACACGTGCGGCCGTAATGACTGTATTGATGCTGTTATTGTTTGTGCTTCCTGTAACAAGCATTTATGCAGAGGGGAATCTATTGCAGAACCCTGGCTTTGAGGAGGGGGGAGATGATGCGCCTTCTAACTGGACTAAGGATATGTGGATTTCAGGAGATAATTCAGGCCTACTTTCAATCCAATCGGAGGAAGTTCATTCCGGCAGCAAGGCGGCAGTCATTGAGAATATCGAGCCCAATCATTCGAAATGGGTGCAGACGATTGAGGCTACGCCGAATAGTTATTATAAAATCTCTGGATGGATCAAAGTAGTAAGTACAGCAGGGGAGGGAATGGGCGCCAACATTCTTGCCGTTGGAGTAGGCGGGGGGTATCCCAGCGTAACTGATACGGCAGGTGAATGGCAGTATCTTGAATATATCGGCCAGACAGGACCGGAGCAGAAGTCATTTGGCATAGGCGCAAGTCTGGGCGGCTACTCTAGCTTGATTCAAGGTAAGGCTTATTTTGATGATTTTGCTGTAGAAAAATTAGACGCGGCTCCTGAAGGGGCTAACGTCATTTCGCTGGATAGTTCAGCGGTTAGTCCAGATGCCGGCGACAAAAAGGCAGACACTCCACATAAAGTATCTCCAACTAAGATGTTGCTGATTTCAGCGCTGTTTAGCGTGTTTTTTGCAGTGCTTTATACTAAGGCATTCCGTAGTGAGAAGCTTATGAAGCAGCCTGAGAATATTTATTCCAAATGGCTGAGCATTGCCATCGGAATTGCTTTTATCCTGAGAGTGTGGATTGGTCTTACCGCGCAAGGATATCAGAATGATATGAATACCTTTATTTCTTGGGGACAGCGTATGGTGGATTTAGGCCCAGGCAAATTTTATGAAGAAGGTTATTTTGCCGATTATCCTCCTGGCTATTTGTACATATTGTACGTGCTTAGCGCCATTCGTGGCGTTTTAGGATTCACTCAGGGCTCAGGTGGAGAGAATTTGCTCTTCAAGCTCCCTGCGATCCTTTCTGATTTGGTACTCGGCTACTTCATTTATCAAATGTCACGCAAAAAACTCGGCACAGGAATAGCTTTCGGCTTAATGTTGTTGTTTCTGTTTAATCCAGCGGTACTTATTAATTCAGCGGCTTGGGGACAAGCAGATTCATTCTTTTTGATCTTCCTGCTGCTCAGTATCCATGGCGCTGCGAACAAAAAGTTTGTCCGCTCCGCAATTTTGTTTGCCTTAGCGACGCTAATTAAACCGCAAGCGTTGATATTCACGCCGGTATTGTTGTTTGCTTTTTATCATCACCGCGCTTGGAAGCAGCTTGGATTCGGAGCTTTGTATGGATTAGGGATCTTCGGATTGCTTGCGGCACCGTTTTTCTGGAATAACGGAGGTCTGGTAGGGATTATTGATCTTTACAAGAGTACGTTATCTTCCTATCCGTATTCTTCAGTGAATGCATTTAATCTGTATGCACTGACTGATCCGATGTGGTCATCCCTTGATCTAACCTGGCTTGGCATTCCATACCGTGTATGGGGCTTCATATTTATTTTAGTGGCTGTAGCTGTTGCGGCATTTTATTCCTTTAAAAAGGATCGCTTGGATCTGACCAAATCCTATTTTATCGGGATGGTGCTTATAGTAGTGGTCTTTGTGCTTGGCACCAAAATGCATGAACGTTATATGTTCCCTGCTCTTATTCTTTGTTTGTTTACTTATATAGAAAGTCGGGACCGCCGCTTTTTATCGCTATTTCTCGGATTCAGCTTAACGCAATACATCAATGTGGCGTACACCTTATCCCACCTGAATGCAGATGTTAGCCCGGGTGCAGACGGAATCGTATTAGTGACTGCTATAGCTAATCTAGCATTGCTGCTTTATATGCTGAATATCGGATACGATGTGTATGTCCGCAAGGGAATAAAACCTCTTCCAGCGCCAATTACACCGGAAGAACAGTATGAAGAAGATTTGAGAGTTGTCGGGCAAATTAAACCGCATCAGAAGGGAGGGCGATTTAACGATGAAGTTTAAGCGTATAGATTGGATATGCATAATAGCTATCACGGCCGTTTACGCAGCGCTTGCTTTATATAATCTTGGCTCTACTAAATCTCCAGAGACCTTATGGGAGCCTGCTGCCAGTGGTGAAAGCTTCTATGTAGATTTGGGGCAGAGTAAACCATTGGAACGGGTCAATATCTTTGGTGGCGTGGGAACGGGTAAGTTCAAGCTGGAATTCAGCGACAATCCTGAGGTCTGGAGCAGTCCGATGGATGTCAGTGAGGATGTCGGGAATGTCTTCATCTGGAAAAGCCAACCCCTGAACGTTACAGCGAGATATGTGAAGTTAACAGTTACCTCTCCAGGGTTCACTTTGAACGAAATGGCCTTTTATGAGCAGGGGGGAGAAAGAATCCCCCTTCCTATTGCCGGTGTGACACCGGATGCTAACGCAGTACCTAAAAGAGGAGCAGCGGCCAATCTTTTTGACGAGCAGGCGCTCATTCCGGAATATTCTAACTTTATGAATAGCACTTATTTTGACGAGATCTATCATGCGCGAACAGCTTATGAATATACACACGGGATAGTGCCTTACGAGAATACGCATCCACCGCTTGGCAAGCTTTTGATTGCCATAGGTATGGAGCTGTTCGGAGTCAATCCATTCGGCTGGCGTATTATCGGAACCTTGTTCGGAGTTGCCATGTTACCTCTTATATATGTAATGGCGCTGCGTTTGTTTAAGAAAAGCAAATACGCCGCCCTCGCGGCAGGATTGTTTGCGCTGGATTTCATGCATTTCACACAGACAAGAATCTCCACGATTGACGTATACGGAGTATTCTTCATTATGTTGATGTTCTATTTTATGCAGCGGTATTACACAATGAATTTCTACAAGCAGCCTTTAAGAAAAACATTAATTCCGTTATTCTGGTCTGGCTTATTCTTCGGAATCGGCGTAGCTTCGAAATGGATTGTGCTCTATGGAGGAGCAGGGCTGGCCATTATGCTGGCTATCTCCCTTTTTGAACGCTACAGAGAATACCAAGCCTCCGGACGCCTGCTGGCAGAGGGGAAGATTAAAGACAAGGAATTGCTGGGCACCTGTCGTGAAGCAGTAGATTCTTTTTGGAAAAAGACTATTATTACGTTGGCTAGTTGTATCGGGTTCTTTGTAATTATTCCAGTAATTATTTATAGCTTATCTTTTGTGCCGGGGTTATCTGCATCAGCAGAGGGCTTCACTATAAAAGGTTTGATTGATTCCCAAAAGAATATGTACAACTACCACAGCCAGCTTGTAGCTACACATCCTTTTGCTTCCTCATGGTGGCAATGGCCGTTTATGAAGAGACCGGTCTGGTTCTTTAGCGGCGGTGAAGGTTTGCCGGAAGGTCAGGTCAGCAGTATAGTGACTATGGGGAATCCGCTTATCTGGTGGACGGGTATTTTTGCGATGTTGGCAACGCTGTGGATTACGCTGAAACGTAAAGATAAGAACCTCTACATGATCTGGATCGCCTTCTTCTCGCAATATGTTCCGTGGATGCTTGTCCCAAGAGAAACATTTATTTACCATTATTTTGCTATGGTGCCATTTATGATTCTTGGTATTGTATATATAATGAAGTTGCTGGATAGTAAATTCCCTGAGGCCCGTTACGTACAGTATGTCTATGTAGCTGTTGCTTTGCTGCTCTTTATTGCTTTCTACCCGGTACTGTCAGGGATGCAGGTCAGTGGAGATTACGTGAAAGATATGCTGCGTTGGTTCCCAACTTGGGTTTTCTAGGATTTAATAAAAATCTATAAAATAAGTTTATGCATGCAGCGTTATTATGAAGTGTAGATGGATGTAACGCTCCAAAAAGCTTGTAGGAGGAATAAAGGTGAAAGCCAGATATAGTGTGATTGTACCCATGTTCAATGAGGAGCAAGTAATTAGCCATACTTATGAACGTTTGAAAAAAGTAATGGACGAGTGCGGCGATACTTATGAGCTGGTCTTTGTCAATGACGGCAGTCGTGATCGTTCCGCCCAGATGATTCGGGAGATCTGTGAACGAGACGAGCATGTCAAGCTGATTGACTTCTCGCGTAATTTCGGACATCAGGTAGCGATTACAGCTGGCATGGACTATGCCGAAGGTCAAGCGGTTGTTGTTATTGACGCTGATCTTCAGGATCCTCCGGAGGTCATTCTGCAAATGATCGAGAAGTGGAAAGAGGGCTACGACGTTGTATATGCGAAACGTCTGAAGCGCCACGGAGAAACGATGTTCAAAAAGGTCACCGCGAAGCTTTTTTACCGCCTGCTCAGCAGTATGACAAGTGTAGATATTCCTACGGATACAGGCGATTTCCGTCTTATTGACCGTAAGGTATGTGATGTCCTGCGGGGACTTAAAGAAAAGAACCGCTATGTCAGAGGTTTGGTGAGCTGGGTTGGCTTCAAGCAGACTATGGTGGAATATGAACGGGAAGAACGTTTTGCCGGAGAAACCAAATATCCGCTGAAGAAAATGATTCGTTTTGCGTTAGATGGCATCACCTCTTTTTCACATAAGCCGCTTAAGATTGCTACGTATATTGGATTCTTTCTTTCATTTTCTAGCTTTCTCTATTTATTTTTCGTCTTGTTCCAAAGGATATTTTTCACCTCCTGGACGGTTCCGGGCTGGGCTTCCATTGTAGGTGTCAATCTGCTCTTTAACGGTATTGTTCTGATGCTGTTGGGTGTGATTGGGGAGTATATCGGACGGATTTATGACGAGTCTAAAGATAGACCGCTATATATTGTTAGTGAGACTAAAGGCTACCAGAACGAAGAACAACTGGACCGCCGGAAGGACCACAATGATGTCAGATAAGAACTTGCGCGCTGCATTCATACAGTTCCTCAAATTTAATGCCGTAGGTTTGCTCAATACGCTTATTGATTTTGTGATTTTCACATTGTTGAATTCACTAGGGATGGTATACGCATTGGCGCAGGTGATCTCCTATAGTGCAGGCACGGCGAATAGCTTTATTTTGAATAAAAAAGTTACCTTTCGTGATCGCAACCGGGGGAATAAAGAAGGCTTCGACCGCGTACAGCTGGTCAAGTTTATCGTGCTGAATCTGGTAGTGCTCGGAATATCACTGTTGTTAATGCATCTGTTGACAGACAAACTAGGTATTCAAGTCTTGATCTCCAAGGTGCTGGTTACCTTTATCACGGTGATCATCAATTTCTTTGGAAGTCGTAAATGGGTATTTTAAACATTAATTTCAGGCAGAAGGAGTTGCTATGCTTAAAGGCAAGTAGCTGTTTCTGCTTGATTTGTATATAACCATAGAAACAATATACGGAGGTGAATAACATTGCGTAAATTCTCCTATCTACTCATACTGGCTGGGATACTTATCATGTTATATCCGACAGCTAACGAGTGGTACAACGACAGGCAGCAGGAGAAGTTATTAGAAACGGCTGAACTAAGCACTGCCGATAGTACTCCCCAGCCAGATCTAAAGAGCAGGTATGCTGAAGTTACTCAGCTGTTAGCAGAGGAATCGGTTCTGGATGCCCAGGCACAGCCCCAACCCCAAGAGACAGAAAAGCCTGAACCGGAGATTGAAGTCGGTGGCAAAGTAATCGCACTAATTGAAATCGATAAGATTGATTTGAAGCTGCCTGTATTAGAAGGGGCTACAAAAGCTAATATGAAACATGCTGCAGCCCATATGAAAGAAACGGCACCCCTTGGAGAGATCGGGAATGCTGCAATCGCGGCGCATCGGGCTAGAACTACGGGGCGTTTGTTTAACAGATTGAATGAGGTTGTTGTGGGGGATGTTATCACGGTAAAGACTAGTGATCAGGTGTTTAACTATGAGGTATACGATATTTCTGTTGTAGATCCGAGTGATGTCTCCGTTCTTGACGGGAATGACAAGGATAAGATTCTTACTCTGATTACATGTGATCCGCTAGTGAATCCAACGCATCGGCTGATTGTTCATGCCAAATTAACAAAAGGAGAATAGTGAATGACAAGAAAACACAAATACCGGGAGATATTTATAAAATAATGGGTAATCTAGTAAATTAGGTCTTGTTCACAACTATAAATATGATAGTATTATACTATGAAAGCTAAACACGATAACGGCAAACCTTCCGAAAGGTAGGGACGCAAAGCTAAAGGGCCTTTTCCCGAAAGGATGGCAGCCAGCTACCGAATGAAGAGGCTTTTTTTGTTTGTTTCAAATGGATTCTATCAATTATATCTAGTAAAGCTAGAACAGATAGAGCTTATACGATAACGGCAAACCTATCGAAAGGTAGGGACGCAAAGCTAAAGGGCCTTCCCGAAAGGATGGCAGCCAGCTACCGAAAGGAGTTTTATCCGTGAAAAAGGTTTATTTTATGCTGGTGGCGTTGTTCGTCCTAATGACTTCAGTTCCGGTAAGTACAGCTCAAGCTGCAAGTGCAGATGCCAGCTGGTTGATTACATCCAAAGTGGCTCAAGGTGTTATTGGTATTAACTATGATATTCCGAAAGATAAAAGAATCAAACTCATGATCACCAAAGATAACAGCAGCTATACATATAACTTGTATGCTTCTGGACAAGCTGAGGACTTCCCTTTGCAACAAGGAAATGGGACGTATAAGGTTTCTGTTCTGGAGAACACAACCGGCAATAAATACAAAGCATTATATTCCGAAGTAGTAGACGTAACCATGAGTGACTCGAATTCCGTATATTTGGGCTCCGTACAGAATGTGAAATGGAGTTCTTCTGATAAAGCGATTGTCAAAGCTAAACAATTAGTACAAGGCAAAACAACAGACGAAGAGAAAGTTAAAGCGATCTATAACTATGTAGTTGCGAATGTACAATATGATTACTCTCTTGCTAATAGTGTAACTACTGATTATATTCCAAGCATCGATAAGACATTGACTACTAAAAAAGGGATTTGCTATGATTACGCTTCTCTTTTTGCCGCAATGCTGCGGAGTGTAGATGTTCCTGCTAAGTTGGTAATGGGGAATACAAGCTACGTTACGCAATATCATGCATGGAACGAAGTGTTGCTTAATGGGAAGTGGGTTACCATTGATACTACAGTGGATGCAGGACTTGCAAAGAGTGATAAGAAAACCGATTTAATTAAAGCCTCAAGCAAATATACTGCGGCAAAATACTATTAAGTTCGTCCCTAGAAACATAACTCTATTAAATAAACAACTGGCTTAATTATTAAGCCAGTTGTTTATTTTTATATTAGGGGTTGCTTTTCTATTAATAGTTGGGGTATTATAGGTAAGCGTTGTTAGACAGCGTACAGGCGATATAGACGAGGCTGATAAAAAGCTTCGAAAAATAAAGCTTGCATTTCTGAAAACAACATGATATATTATAAGAGTTGCTGCTGAGACATTAAACGGCGCCAACGAGAACTTGATCTTTGAAAACTGAACAACGAGTGAGTAGGAAATCACGCAAGTGAAATCCAAAATTAGAGAATTAATTTTCTCGTCAGATGTTTCAAAATGAGCATATCGCTCTTTTCAATACTAATTGGAGAGTTTGATCCTGGCTCAGGACGAACGCTGGCGGCGTGCCTAATACATGCAAGTCGAGCGGAGTCACTTTGAAAGCTTGCTTTCAAAGTGACTTAGCGGCGGACGGGTGAGTAACACGTAGGCAACCTGCCCTTCAGACTGGGATAACTACCGGAAACGGTAGCTAATACCGGATAATTTCTTTTTTCTCCTGAGAGAAGAATGAAAGACGGAGCAATCTGTCACTGAGGGATGGGCCTGCGGCGCATTAGCTAGTTGGTGGGGTAACGGCCCACCAAGGCGACGATGCGTAGCCGACCTGAGAGGGTGAACGGCCACACTGGGACTGAGACACGGCCCAGACTCCTACGGGAGGCAGCAGTAGGGAATCTTCCGCAATGGGCGAAAGCCTGACGGAGCAACGCCGCGTGAGTGATGAAGGTTTTCGGATCGTAAAGCTCTGTTGCCAGGGAAGAACGTCCGGTAGAGTAACTGCTACCGGAGTGACGGTACCTGAGAAGAAAGCCCCGGCTAACTACGTGCCAGCAGCCGCGGTAATACGTAGGGGGCAAGCGTTGTCCGGAATTATTGGGCGTAAAGCGCGCGCAGGCGGCTATTTAAGTCTGGTGTTTAAACCTTGGGCTCAACCTGAGGTCGCACTGGAAACTGGGTGGCTTGAGTACAGAAGAGGAAAGTGGAATTCCACGTGTAGCGGTGAAATGCGTAGATATGTGGAGGAACACCAGTGGCGAAGGCGACTTTCTGGGCTGTAACTGACGCTGAGGCGCGAAAGCGTGGGGAGCAAACAGGATTAGATACCCTGGTAGTCCACGCCGTAAACGATGAGTGCTAGGTGTTAGGGGTTTCGATACCCTTGGTGCCGAAGTTAACACAGTAAGCACTCCGCCTGGGGAGTACGGTCGCAAGACTGAAACTCAAAGGAATTGACGGGGACCCGCACAAGCAGTGGAGTATGTGGTTTAATTCGAAGCAACGCGAAGAACCTTACCAGGTCTTGACATCCCTCTGAATCTGCTAGAGATAGCAGCGGCCTTCGGGACAGAGGAGACAGGTGGTGCATGGTTGTCGTCAGCTCGTGTCGTGAGATGTTGGGTTAAGTCCCGCAACGAGCGCAACCCTTAACTTTAGTTGCCAGCAGGTAATGCTGGGCACTCTAGAGTGACTGCCGGTGACAAACCGGAGGAAGGTGGGGATGACGTCAAATCATCATGCCCCTTATGACCTGGGCTACACACGTACTACAATGGCCGGTACAACGGGAAGCGAAGCCGCGAGGTGGAGCCAATCCCATCAAAGCCGGTCTCAGTTCGGATTGCAGGCTGCAACTCGCCTGCATGAAGTCGGAATTGCTAGTAATCGCGGATCAGCATGCCGCGGTGAATACGTTCCCGGGTCTTGTACACACCGCCCGTCACACCACGAGAGTTTACAACACCCGAAGTCGGTGGGGTAACCCGCAAGGGAGCCAGCCGCCGAAGGTGGGGTAGATGATTGGGGTGAAGTCGTAACAAGGTAGCCGTATCGGAAGGTGCGGCTGGATCACCTCCTTTCTATGGAGAATCGTTCTCTGCAATGAGAACATTCAAATCGGAAGCTAAGCTTCCAAAACTCAGGTTTAGGCCTGTTACTCACTCGTTGCTCAGTTTTGAGAGTTTAAGCTCTCAAGTAAGACTTGATCCTTGAAAACTGGATACCGAAACGAATTTGCGTTTTAGAACATCTTTTAGCAACTTGTGCAAACAAGTAAATGTTATTAGTGAGATGATTCCAAAGAGAATGTCATCGTATGATATTTTCCTGCGGAAGAATCAAGGTTAAGCTAATAAGAGCACACGGAGGATGCCTAGGCGCCAGGAGCCGACGAAGGACGTGGCGAACAACGAAACTGCCTCGGGGAGCTGTAAGCAAGCTTTGATCCGGGGGTGTCCGAATGGGGAAACCCAGCTGTGGTAATTCGCAGTTACTCATTTCTGAATACATAGGAAATGTAGAGGCAGACCAGGGGAACTGAAACATCTAAGTACCCTGAGGAAGAGAAAACAATAGTGATTCCGTCAGTAGCGGCGAGCGAACGCGGAACAGCCTAAACCTAAGAGCTTGCTCTTAGGGGTTGTGGGACGTCTCACATGGAGTTACAAAGGAATATGGTAGGTGAAGAGGTCTGGAAAGGCCCGCGATAGAGGTAAAAGCCCTGTAACCTAAACTGTATTCTCTCCGAGACGGATCCCGAGTAGTGCGGGGCACGTGAAACCCCGTATGAATCCAGCAGGACCATCTGCTAAGGCTAAATACTACCTGGCGACCGATAGTGAAACAGTACCGTGAGGGAAAGGTGAAAAGCACCCCGGAAGGGGAGTGAAATAGAACCTGAAACCGTGTGCTTACAAAAAGTCAGAGCCCTATTAATGGGTGATGGCGTGCCTTTTGTAGAATGAACCGGCGAGTTACGTTTAACATGCAAGGTTAAGCCGAGAAGGTGGAGCCGCAGCGAAAGCGAGTCTGAATAGGGCGAATTAGTATGTGGACGTAGACCCGAAACCGTGTGATCTACCCCTGTCCAGGGTGAAGGTGCGGTAACACGCACTGGAGGCCCGAACCCACGTACGTTGAAAAGTGCGGGGATGAGGTGGGGGTAGCGGAGAAATTCCAATCGAACTCGGAGATAGCTGGTTCTCCCCGAAATAGCTTTAGGGCTAGCCTCGGTATAAGAGTAGTGGAGGTAGAGCACTGATTGGGTGCGGGGTCCGCAAGGATTACCAAGCTCAGTCAAACTCCGAATGCCATATACTTATTGCCGGGAGTCAGACAGTGAGTGCTAAGATCCATTGTCAAAAGGGAAACAGCCCAGACCATCAGCTAAGGTCCCCAAGTGTGTGTTAAGTGGGAAAGGATGTGGAGTTGCACAGACAACCAGGATGTTGGCTTAGAAGCAGCCACCATTGAAAGAGTGCGTAATAGCTCACTGGTCGAGTGACTCTGCGCCGAAAATGTAACGGGGCTAAACACACCACCGAAGCTATGGCTAGATACGTATGTATCTGGGGTAGGGGAGCGTTGTGTAGGGGTTGAAGGTGTACTGAAAAGAGCGCTGGACACTACACAAGTGAGAATGCCGGTATGAGTAACGAAAAGATCAGTGAGAATCTGATCCGCCGAAAGCCCAAGGTTTCCTGAGGAAGGCTCGTCCGCTCAGGGTAAGTCGGGACCTAAGGCGAGGCCGAAAGGCGTAGTCGAAGGACAACAGTTTGAAATTACTGTACCACCGTAATCCGCTATGAGCGATGGGGTGACGCAGGAGGGTAGTGACGCGGACTGATGGATGTCCGTCTAAGCAGTGAGGCTGATGTGTAGGCAAATCCGCACATCGTTAAGGCTGGGCTGTGATGGGGAGCGAAAATTGTAGTAGCGAAGGTCATGATCTCACACTGCCAAGAAAAGCCTCTAGCCAGGAGAAGGTGCCCGTACCGCAAACCGACACAGGTAGGCGAGAAGAGAATTCTAAGGCGCGCGGAAGAACTCTCGTTAAGGAACTCGGCAAAATGACCCCGTAACTTCGGGAGAAGGGGTGCCCCGGTAGTGTGAATAGCACGAGGGGGCCGCAGTGAAAAGGCCCAAGCGACTGTTTAGCAAAAACACAGGTCTGTGCGAAGCCGCAAGGCGAAGTATACGGGCTGACGCCTGCCCGGTGCTGGAAGGTTAAGGGGAGTGGTTAGGGGTAACCCGAAGCTATGAACCGAAGCCCCAGTAAACGGCGGCCGTAACTATAACGGTCCTAAGGTAGCGAAATTCCTTGTCAGGTAAATTCTGACCCGCACGAATGGCGTAACGACTTGGGCGCTGTCTCAACGAGAGATCCGGTGAAATTTTAATACCTGTGAAGATGCAGGTTACCCGCGACAAGACGGAAAGACCCCATGGAGCTTTACTGCAGCTTGATATTGAATTTGGGTACGATCTGTACAGGATAGGTGGGAGCCGTAGAAATCGGAGCGCAAGCTTCGGTGGAGGCGCCGTTGGGATACCACCCTGATCGTATCTAGGTTCTAACCTAGTGCCCTTACCGGGTACGGGGACCGTGTCAGGCGGGCAGTTTGACTGGGGCGGTCGCCTCCTAAAGAGTAACGGAGGCGTTCCAAGGTTCCCTCAGAATGGTTGGAAATCATTCGCAGAGTGCAAAGGCATAAGGGAGCTTGACTGCGAGACCTACAAGTCGAGCAGGGACGAAAGTCGGACTTAGTGATCCGGTGGTACCGCATGGAAGGGCCATCGCTCAACGGATAAAAGCTACCCTGGGGATAACAGGCTTATCTCCCCCAAGAGTCCACATCGACGGGGAGGTTTGGCACCTCGATGTCGGCTCATCGCATCCTGGGGCTGAAGTAGGTCCCAAGGGTTGGGCTGTTCGCCCATTAAAGCGGTACGCGAGCTGGGTTCAGAACGTCGTGAGACAGTTCGGTCCCTATCTGTCGTGGGCGCAGGAAATTTGAGAGGAGCTGTCCTTAGTACGAGAGGACCGGGATGGACGTACCGCTGGTGCACCAGTTGTTCCGCCAGGAGCATGGCTGGGTAGCTACGTACGGACGGGATAAGCGCTGAAAGCATCTAAGCGTGAAGCCCCCCTCAAGATGAGATTTCCCAATTAGTAAGACCCCTTGAAGACGACGAGGTAGATAGGTTGGAGGTGGAAGTGCAGCAATGCATGGAGCTGACCAATACTAATCGGTCGAGGGCTTATCCTATACGTAGAATGCAGATTCGTTTCGGATTCAGTTTTCAGGCATCAAGCCTGAAATACGCTTAGAAATTCATTGTCACTTCTGGTGATGAACCGAATTTCACGCGGCAGCGTCTGTTTCACAGACGCATGTTTGGTGGCGATAGCGGAGGGGTTCCACACGTACCCATCCCGAACACGACCGTTAAGTCCTCCAGCGCCGATGGTACTTGGACCGAAGGGTCCTGGGAGAGTAGGACGTTGCCAAGCACACGAAGCCATTGTTGATTTATCAACAATGGCTTTTTTGTTCCCTTTACCACTTAATTTTAAAAATGTGGATAAGTTATGGGGAATTAACGAAATTATAAAAGTTACTAACATGTGGATGAAATAATAAAATATATTCAAAAATGAAAGTAGTCCCCAATTTATGTGGATAGAGCAGTGGTATATGTGGATACTTCAAGTAAATGCAAGGATATTTTGCATGGCAGGAGGATAAACAATGGACAACAGTAGCAATCTTGTGTGGATAGAAGATTTTTCTGTACATGCGAGCGACACGGATTATCGTTCGCAGGGTAAGTTATCCTTTATTCTGGATATCATGCAATGTGCGGCAGACTTCGCAGTGGGTAATTTGGGGATAAGTGTGGAAGAAATTCTGAATGCAGGAATGGGCTGGATGATGATCACGTTAGATCTTGATTTTAAGCGTATTCCCCGCCCGAATGATGTGCTTAGCGTACATACCTGGAGTAAAGGCACTAAAGGGGCACTGTGGCAACGGGATTATCGTATTTTCGATGGAGATCATATAGAAATCGCCACAGCACGATCCATATGGGCTTTAGTAGATATTGAGAAGAGAAAGATACTTAGACCGAATGCCCTTCCAGTTCAGGTTAAGCACTATAATGGCGATTCAGTAGGCGATATGCCTGTTAAGGTAACGATCCCTTCTGATATTACTATGGAAGAAGCTTATCGGTATCAGGTAAGATATAGTGGGCTTGACAGCAACGGACATTTGAATAATGCCCGATACGGGGATTTATGTTGTGATGCGCTCACTTTAGCGGAATGGGATAATGCAGAGTTCACACGCTTCCGGATTACTTATCTACAAGAAGCTAAGGTTGGGGATGAACTGACTATTTTACGTTCAGCTGTAACGGATGATGGTATATTTGTACGCGGTCAGAATAGTGATACTGTGTATTTTGAAGCATGTATAGCGTTAAAAGGTGTCCATTAGTACGAATAAGTAAGTAATTTATAAATATGGAATATTATTATAGAAGCGATTTCTCCGAACATCAATCGGGGCAATCGCTTTTTTTATTGAAAACGGATGATGTTTATAACATATTTGGAAAATTTATTTCGAGCCTGTCACAATTAAAGGGATCACATTCGTTATATAGTTGTAGTCAATAACAAGGAGGTGATTCTTTGGAACGTCGCAGCCCCGGGGTCCAAGTGAATCAAACAATAATTGAAGAGGCTATCGATCAGGTTCTTGCGGGTAACCGCGAAGCCTATAGAACTATAATACAAGCCTATGAAAGAAAGATTTATACGTATTGCTATTATATTTTGAGAAGTCATGAAGAAGCAGAGGATGCTGTGCAAGATATATTTGTAAAAGTGTATCAGGAACTCAAACGTTATGAGAAACGAGTCTCTTTTAGTGCATGGCTGTATAAAGTGGCCTATCATCATTGTCTGGATCAGGTTCGCAAACGCAAGCGAAGAAACCGTCTGTTGTCGCTATATAAAGAGCAGCAGCCCAAAGCCTATTATAATCCTAACGATGAGGAGCCATTGCAGAAGTTATTTATGGATGACCTGACAGCCGAAGAGAGCAATCTCCTGATTCTTAAGGTGGTTGAGCAGTACAGCTTTGAAGAAATGGGTCAGATTATGGATTGTAATTCAGCTACTTTACGCAAGAAATTTGAACGTCTACGCAAAAAGTTAGTCCGGCAAAGAATGAATGAAGGAGGCAGCCCTCATGGAGAAATGGCAAGATCGAACTGAAAGTCAGAAGATGGAGCACATTCGTCAAACATTCCAAAATCATGAAATGCCGGTAGACAGTTTCAGCGATTCAATTATGAAGCGAATAGGAGACGAGGGAATGGAAAAACGAGCGTCAAGAAAGAATGGAAATAAGTTTCTGAAAAAATCATTGGTGGCTGCCTCGGCAGCAGCAGTGTTGGGTGCGGGGATAATCGGTAGCGGATTTGTATCCCCGGTCATGGCTGAAACATTGAAGCAGATTCCTGTTGTAGGAAGTATTTTTAAGGGGATTGACGATAAAGGTCTAAATGCTGCTGAGGAAAAAGGATTATCTACTGCCCCTAACCAAAGCGTTACCCATGATGGAGTGACCTTAAAGGTTACCGATGCCTATTATGACGGCTCGCGGTTGGCTTTTGCGATTGAACGGGAAGGCATTGATAATGATAAGATGATGGCTGAGATGATTATTGAACCGATTGAGTTCGATCCATCGCTAACAGAACAACATGCGAAAGTGACAATGAACCAGTCCGAAAAAGGGTTGTTGGGTTCAGCAGAAGTGAAATTGCCGAATGGGAAAAAACTGGAGAGCCAAATGTCATCTTTTGGTGATGTTGAGGGAAAAAAGAATGCTATTTTATACGATTACAGAAATCTAAATAATATAGAGGCTTTGGGGGATGAATTTGAATTAAGCATCAGTGTGCCGGTTACACAAATTGCAGAGCCTTTTGTAATCAAGGTGCCGGTGAAAAAAGTAACGGAAGGAATTATCAAGCTTGATCTGAACCAAACAAAAGAGGCAGAAGAATTCAGTTATACGATTACCAAGCTGGAATTAACTCCAGCCACAAGCAGATTACAGCTCAGCGAAGAAGGTAAAGCGCCAACTGTGAAAGAAAAGGATGGATACACAACCTCTGAAATGTTCTATGAAATCGTTGATGAACTAGGTAATGCGTTCTCATCGGGTGGTTCATTTAACTTGCCAGCTATAGTCTATCCTTTGGTAGACAAAGATTTCATACCGTTCGCGCAAACACCAAAGACAATTACAGTTAAGCCGTTTACTTACTCCATTGATGAAAATCATAAAGCATTAAGGGATGAAGAAGGAAAACCAGTTAAACATTATTATCCGGAGCTTGAACAAACGATTCAGGTGGAGCAAAAGTAACTATTAATCCCATAAGCAAAAAAAGCCCGTGTCTGCATAGCAGATACGGGCTTTTTGTTAAAAAATGAGAATTTATAAGCTGCAAAACTATAATATCTTTATATTTCTAAGAGTAACGGTTGTCATCTATAAAAGACGACAACGTAGTCTCTTCTTGTAAAAATTCTAATGGAATGTAGATTTCACTCACCGAGTTTTCGTTATCTGGTCCAAGGTACAATTCACCATAATATTCCAATTCAAATGGAATGGACATCCTGTATTCTGTTTTCGGCAGCCAGATTCCGTAGATATATTTATAGGTAGAAGGGATATCACAAGAGCGGCCTTTATGGATGAATTTCAGATAACGTATGGGTGGTAAGATCTGAAGGGGGAAAGTCTGATTGTGGTCTGCTTTTATAGGACTAAGCTCGCAGGCACACATGATCGAAAACCCATTACTCTCATAGTCATCTGGCCAGAAGCCAAGCTGATAATATTTTTCAGGCTGTATTCTATCCGATATAGTGGCTACCTTATTGAAAAGCAAAGGCCAAGTATCAGAAATGACGGAGAAATCTAGGTCTACTTTAACTACGGGTCCTTGAAGTATAATTTCTCCGAAATCAACGAGCTGGGGGGAGAGATCACTATCAGAAAGGACTTGAAGTAGATCCTGTTCATATAGTCTAGGGAGCAAAGGGAGTTTCGTTTCAGTAAGTCTTTTTCGAACAAGAGAGGGAGTCGTGTGCAGCATTCTTTTGAAAGCACGGGTAAAGGTCTCATAGTTACTAAAGTTATAGTCTAATGAGATGTCCTGGAGTGAACGTTCTGGCATTCGATGAATGTCTAAGGCTGCTTCAGTGATTTTGCGTCTGGCTATATAGTCGCCGGGTGCTATCCCAGTGACTGCTTGAAATAGACGGGTGAAATGATAAAGGGAGTATCCCATTTCTTTGGAGAGGACAGCTACAGGAAGAAACGTGGTTAAGCGATCCTCAATGAGATCTAAGGCTTGAATGATTAGTTGGCGATTGTTCAAGAGATGTCCTCCCATAACAGTTAATAGAAATGGTGTCTAGCACGATTACTTCAATGATTTGCTGTCCAGTCGCCCCAAACAGCAGCCCAATCGGGAACAGTCACTTCCATTACGCGATCTGCACTAGGAAAATAGGCTTTGATGTCGAGAACCGGTGTGCCCGGATAGGCATCAAGCCCGGCCACCTCTACTATTCCAGAGTCTACATCGACAGACAGGATTGCTGCTACACTTAGCCCAATCGGATTAGGGCGAATAGGGGAACGGGAAGCGAATACTCCAGTTAAGGTCGCATCATAAGGAGGCTGAATCTGTGTAGTCTGCCGGAAATGATCCTCTGCAAACTCATGCAGCCACCAAAGCACTTGGCAATGACTAAACTGAGATAAACCTTTAAGCGCTGGTCTGAATTCCGGGTTGATTTCAAGCCGCAAATTATGTGCTGTACCTCTAACCGATCCTATAGATAATATATTATAGCTTTCTTGTTCATTCATTGACTATGACTCCTTTCGGGTATCAGATATGATCTAGTGTATAACAGAGGCATACGGTAAAGCCTGACGATATTTGCTAACATTCATTTAATGCTATAATGAAATTTGATGTGGAAAGGGGAGCATTATGAAGACACTAGTATTGGCGGAAAAGCCGTCTGTTGCACGCGAGATTGCACGGGTCATGGGATGCAATAATAAACAGAAGAGTTATATTGAAGGTCCAAAATATGTGGTTACCTGGGCGCTGGGTCATTTGGTCGGCCTGGCAGAGCCAGAGGATTATAATAAAAAGTTTGCAACTTGGGCCTTGGAGGATCTGCCGATTTTGCCAGAGAAGACCAAGCTGAAGGTGCTGCGGGAGACCAACCAGCAATATAAAGCTGTCCAGCACCTAATGAAGCGTCAGGACATTGAGGAGCTTATTGTTGCTACAGATGCTGCCCGTGAAGGGGAGCTGCTGGCTCGTTGGATTATGAATATGGCAGGGTGGAAAAAGCCATTCCGGCGGTTATGGATATCCTCGCAGACTGATAAGGCAATTAAAGAGGGATTTGCAAAACTCCGTCCGGGCCGGGAATTTGATCGGTTGTATGAATCTGCACGTTGCCGCGCAGAGGCGGATTGGATGATTGGACTGAATGTCACAAGAGCTTTGACCTGTAAGTTCGGTTCGCCGCTCTCAGCAGGACGGGTACAAACGCCGACATTAGGGATGATCATGGATCGTGAACAGGAGATTACGGGTTTCCGTTCCGTCGATTTTGAGACGCTGACTGCTGATTTTGGGGATTTCCAAGCGGCATGGCGGGCCAGTAACGGTGATGGTCGAATATTCGAAAAGGATAAGACAGCCAGCTTAAAGGATAAGCTTACAGGACGCAGCGGCCGTATTATTAAGGTACAGAAGAGTGAGAAAAGTGAACCTCATCCACTGGCTTATGATCTGACTGAACTGCAGCGTGATGCGAACCGGAAGTTCGGCTTCTCCGCGAAGCAGACCTCCAGTGTGCTGCAGCGGTTATATGAGCAGCATAAACTTGTCACATACCCGCGTACGGACAGTCGTTACTTAACTTCAGATATGACGGGCACACTCAAGGAAAGACTGGATAGTGTTGCGGTCGGTCCATATGCAGCGTTAGCACGTCCATTGCTGCGCAAGCAGCTGCCGATTACGAAGCGAATCGTGGATGATAGTAAAGTCAGTGATCACCACGCTATTATTCCTACAGAACAGACCGTATTGTTAAATGGTCTGAGTACTGAGGAACGTAAGTTGTATGATCTGATTGTGCGGCGTTTTATAAGCTTGTTCTATCCGCCAGCTCGTTATGATGCGGTAGCTGTAACCGTCAATGTGGAAGGCGAAAGCTTCCATGTCAAAGGGACGACAGTAAAAGATGCCGGCTGGCGCGAAGTATACGGCGGGGATATGAGTAGTGATGACGAGGAGGAATCTGCGGACGAGCCGGCAGCGGGCAGTGTAAAGCTGCCTGAGCTGCGCGAAGGGGCTACTGTCACGATTGGCCGCTGTATGGTGCGTGCTGGCCGAACACAGCCACCGAAGCGTTATAATGAAGCTTCGCTGTTGACGCAAATGGAGAAGCACGGCCTCGGAACCCCGGCTACACGCGCGGATATTATTGAGAAGCTGGTAAGCTCCGATACAATTGAGCGGCAAGGTAATCTCCTGCATCCGACAGGAAAAGGTAAGCAGTTAATCGAGCTGGTATCCACTCAGCTACGAACCCCGGATCTAACCGCACGTTGGGAAGCTGAGCTGGAGAAAATAGCGCGTGGTCAAGGCAAACCGGAGCTCTTTTTACAAGGTATCCGCGGTATGGCACAGGAATTGGTAACAGGTGTGAAAACTAGCGGAGCAGAATATAAGCCGCATAATGTCTCTAACAGTCATTGTCCGGAATGCGGTACAAGACTACTCGAGAAGAAGAGCAAACGAGGGAAGCTGCTGGTGTGTCCTGCAGATAACTGTGGTTACACCCGTGCAGGTGAGAAAAGACTATCGAATCGCCGCTGCCCACAGTGCCATAAGAAAATGGAGCTTAAAGAGGGTAAAGCAGGCATGTTCGTACAATGTCTAGGCTGTGGAATCACAGAGACCTTAAATAAGGATCACAAGCATGTTAATAAACGTGAACAGCAAAAGCTGGTGCAGCAATACAGCAAGCAGGAAAGCATTGGTTCTAACCTTGGGGAACTGCTGAAAGCAGCGCTTGAAGGACAAAAGAAGGATAAGTAGTAGGAATCATCGGATGGTTAGCTTCAATTAAAACGAATGATTAGAATAATGAAGGCTGCTGAGTGTGCTCAGCAGTCTTTTTTCTATCCTAGTAAGTTTATGTGGTCTACGGATAGGCTTTGAATTAGAATGGTAAGCAAATGAGTGGAGCAGGTGATTAGGTGGCAGCTGAGCAGCAGGCGAATCCGTTGAAAGCGGCAGATCGCCCACAGGGGCAAGGAAGCAGCAGGTTTTTCTTTTTGGTTATTGTATTTATGTTTTGGTTCTCTTCTTATATTTATGTGCCGGTGCTTTCACCATATGTTGAGCATTTGGGAGCATCGTATTTTATGGTGGGCATGGTGCTTGGGATATATGGGTTAATGCAGATCCTATTCCGTATACCCATTGGCATCGGTTCAGATTATTTAAATAGGCGGCGGCCGTTTATCTATCTGGGATTAATTGCGAGTGGAGTCAGCTGTTTTCTTTTTATGTGGGGAGCACAGCCGGGTTGGGCGTTGGCAGCACGTGCGGTATCCGGGATAGCAGCATCGGCATGGGTTGTGTACTCTGTAATGTTCGCAGGATATTTTCCAAAAGAGGAAGCTGGAAAAGCGATGGGCATGCTGCAATTCACTACAGTAATCGCCCAATTGACCAGCATGATGATCAGCGGCTATATGGTAGAGCATTGGGGATGGAATGCCCCCTTCCTGATTGGGGGAATTGTAGCTATTGCGGCACTAATACTTGCGCTTCGGTTACCGGAACAAAAGCAGGAAAAACGGCAAAATGCCATACAGATCAAGGAGCTGGCTGGTGTCGTAAAGGAACCTTTGCTGGTAAGAGTATCACTGTTGTCTGTGCTGGCACACTGTGTGCTATTTATAACGATGTTCGGATATACTCCGAACCAGGCGCTGAATATCGGAGCAAGCAAAGAAAGCTTGGGCTGGCTAACACTCGCTTTTATGATTCCGCATGCCATCGCTACGCTCTACGGCTCACGTCTGTTTGGAGGGCTGCTGGGTGATAGAGGGAAGCTTATGCTAGGCTTTGCGGGAAGCGCACTGTTTACGCTGCTCATTCCTTCTATGCCGACGTTAGCGGCGCTTTGTCTGACTCAGGTGGGGAATGGTTTTATGCAGGGACTTATTTTTCCGCTGCTGTTGAGTAAATCCGTATCAGAAATAGATCCTTTTAAACGGGCTACAGCTATGGGTTTCTATCAGGCCGTTTATGCGATAGGGATGTCAGCAGGGCCATTCGTAGCAGGTTGGATGAGCTCTGTATATGGCTTGACCGGAGGATTCTGGTTAGGTGGAATTGCGGCGGTGTTGGCTACAATTTTATCCTGGGTATGGATGAAGGATACGAAGCAGAAGCAGCTAAAAGAAACTTAACAGACTTGGCAGAGCGTGTAAGGATGATTGGTTTTTTGTGCAAAAGGGGAATATAATAGAGATAGGAAGCAAGGAGGAGGAGCCCGGGAGAATGGTCAAGGTTGTAATGTTGTGGTTTGTGGTAATTAATATTATCGGGTATGTAGTGATGTCCGAGGACAAGAACAAAGCCCGCAAAAGGCGGGAACGTGTACCTGAGAAAACACTTTTTCTGCTGGCAGCCATGGGCGGTGCACTAGGTGTGCTGATTGCCATGTACCGTAAGCGCCACAAGACGCGTCATACATCCTTCAGGATCGGAATTCCGCTTCTGCTGCTGCTGAATATCTTTTTGTACAGCTATTTTTTAAGATAATAGTCTTTAGGATTACAAACTAGAAAAAGAGGTGGCGTACATGTTATTCTCTAAAATTTTGCTAGCCTATGACGGTTCAAAGGCTTCTAATCAAGCATTGGAGCGCGCAATTGAACTCGCTAAAGTCACACCAGGTTCTATATTGCATGTCGTACACGCATTTGAATTCCCAAGATTTTTTATCGGAGAAGCTCTTGCACCACTACCAGCTTCAGTAAATAAAGAATATTATGATTTGGCGGTGCAGACTACAGAAGAAGTGAAGGGACGTCTTGAGGCTGAAGGCCTGAATGCTGAGGTTGAGCTTTTACAAGGATCTCCTGCGGAAGTGATTTTGAAATATGCTAAGGAAAATGCTATAGACATCATAGTTATCGGCAGCCGCGGGCTTGGCGGTATACGTGAATTTGTTCTGGGCAGTGTCAGCCATAATGTAGTACAAAGCGCTCGTATTCCAGTGCTGGTTGTAAAATAATATAGAGTTCAAAGGGACGCTGATAGCGTTCCTTTTTTTCAATTTAAGGAAGTACAGGTCGTATTCTGGAGCTTAAACATCATAGAGCATTAGAGTTAGGAGTGTACGGAAAGAAGTCTTTCTTCACAAAATATAAGGTTATTGAGAATTCAAATCCGCCCAAAAGCGAACGTTTATTATGGTGATTTTACCAATGTTCGTGTTTGAGTTGACATCATGTGTAGGGGATTGTTAAACTGATGTCATGAAGAGCTCGTATAAAACCGGGAATATGGCCCGGAAGTTTCTACCCGGGAACCGTAAATTACCGGACTACGAGGAAATAGGATGCTAGAATGCGATAATGCAGTCCAGATAATGGAGTGATGCATTGTGCAGCTTTCCGCGCTTAATGCCAGTTTGGTGAGAGGCAAGCGGGAGTGTTTTTTCCTAATTCCTTTACTAGTCCGATCCTCCCGCAGCAAAATGCGTCTGGACATCGGGCTTTTTTAATATAAGGAATAAGTTACACGTAATACATCAACCTTATATTATTAAGGAAAACGATAGTCATCCCTGAAGGACGAGAATGTAGTCTCTGCTTGTTCGGATTTACAAGATAAAGATATCTCATACTAGTGATTGGAAGGTAGGTCGAATCATGTCTGTGCAGGTAGCTGTCATCATGGGTAGTAAGTCGGATTGGGATACGATGGAGCACGCTTGTGGGGTGCTGGAAGAGCTGGGTTTGTCTTATGAGAAGAAGGTAGTATCCGCGCACCGTACACCGGACTTGATGTTCCGCTATGCGGAGGAAGCCGCTGGCCGCGGCATTCGCGTGATTATTGCAGGAGCAGGCGGCGCCGCGCATTTGCCGGGTATGGTGGCTGCAAAGACGATCCTGCCAGTGATTGGAGTGCCCGTGCAGTCGAAAGCACTTAATGGGCTGGACTCGCTGCTCTCCATCGTGCAGATGCCTGGAGGCATACCGGTAGCAACGGTAGCTATTGGTAAGGCAGGCGCTGTAAATGCAGGCCTGCTGGCCGCACAGATCATCGGAGCGTTCGACCCCGAAGTGCAGCAGCGTGTGCAGCTGCGTCGGGATGCGATCCGCGATGAAGTATTGGAAAGCAGCGACAGCTTATGAGGCCGGAGGAGCTGAAGCTGCAGGAGGCTGGCGGCGCAGCTTCGCCAGCTGCACAAGCGTCCGGTGCAGACACCGTCCGGACGCTGCTGCCCGGCTCGACCGTCGGCGTGCTCGGCGGCGGGCAGCTCGGGCGCATGATGGCGCTGGCCGGCAGCGCCATGGGGTACCGCTTCGTGGCGCTGGATCCTGCGCCGGATGCGCCTAGCGGTCAAGTTACGCCGCAGATTACGGCGGCGTATAACGACCGGGACGCGGCGCGGGAGCTGGCCCGCCGCTCGGACGTCATCACGTACGAGTTCGAGAACGTCGACGCGGGCGTAGCAGCGCTGCTGGCGGAAGAATCGTACGTGCCGCAGGGCAGCGCGTTGCTGTATACCACGCAGCATCGGCTGCGCGAAAAAGCCGCCATCGAGGCGGCGGGCGTTCCGGTCGCCCCGTACCGGAAGGTGGACAGCCTTGCGGAGCTAAAAGAGGTGGCGGCTGAACTTGGACTACCTTGTGTGCTCAAGACAGCCACAGGCGGTTATGACGGCAAGGGTCAAGCTGTGATTCGTCAGGAAGAAGAGCTGGAAGAAGCTTTTCGGCAGGTTGCACCCGGTAAGGTGATTCCGGAGCTGGTGCTTGAGAAGTTTGTAGCTTTTCAATGCGAAATATCCGTTGTTGCTGCACGTAGTGCATCTGGGGAGGTCAAAAGCTTCCCGCCTTCTGAGAACATTCATGTAAACAATATTTTGCATCTGTCCATTGTGCCTGCAAGAGTGTCAGCGGACATTCAGCGCAGAGCTTGCGAGCTGGCTGAGACTTTAATCGCAGGCCTGAATGCGGTTGGACTGCTTGCCGTGGAATTGTTCGTCACAGCGGACGGTGAATTGTTCGTCAATGAGCTGGCACCAAGACCGCATAATTCCGGCCATTACACCATGGATGCTTGCGTGACCTCACAGTTCGAGCAGCATGTCCGGGCGATTTGTAATCTGCCGCTGGGCGATACAACGCTTTTGACACCTGTAGTTATGGTAAATGTATTAGGTCAGCATTTGGATGGTGCGATTAAAGCGACCTGTACACATGAGGAAAAAGATAATAAGCTGGGTATTGTACCTAAGCTTCATATATATGGCAAGACTGAGAGTAAGACTGGTCGTAAGATGGGTCATATCAATCTGCTGTGCAAGGATACCGGAGACGGCCTATCCTGGGTGGAGCAATCTAAACTTTGGAGGAACTAAAGAATATGATCGAACGTTACAGCAGACCCGAGATGCGGGCCATTTGGACTGAGGAGAATAAATTCAAAGCGTGGCTGGAAGTGGAAATATGCGCTTGTGAAGCATGGGCGGAGCTGGGAGTCATCCCACATGAAGACGCTGCTAAGCTGCGTAAGGATGCTAAATTCGACATCGCACGTATTGATGAAATCGAACAGGAAACACGTCATGACGTAATCGCCTTTACTCGTGCGGTTTCCGAAAGCCTTGGCGCAGAACGCAAATGGGTACACTACGGCCTTACTTCCACAGATGTGGTGGATACAGCACTGGGTTACTTGTTGCGTCAAGCGAATGAGATTCTAGAGAAGGATATTATTAACTTCATTGAGATCCTTAAAGATAAAGCTATTGCTTATAAAGATACACCGATGATGGGCCGTACACATGGGGTTCATGCTGAGCCAACTACTTTTGGTCTGAAAATGGCATTGTGGTACGAAGAAATGAAACGTAACCTGGAGCGTTTCCGCCATGCTGCGAACGGTGTGCAATTTGGCAAAATCTCCGGAGCCGTTGGTACGTATGCCAACATCGATCCATTCGTAGAAGAATTTGTCTGCCGTAAGCTGGGTACAAGCCCTGCACCGATCTCGACACAAACTCTACAGCGCGACCGTCACGCTGAATATATGGCAGCTCTTGCTCTGGTAGCAACCTCGCTAGACAAATTCGCTACCGAAATCCGCGCTCTGCAAAAGAGTGAGATTCGCGAAGTAGAAGAAGCTTTTGCCAAAGGTCAAAAGGGTTCATCTGCTATGCCGCATAAACGGAATCCTATTGGCTGCGAGAATATTTCCGGTCTGTCCCGCGTGATTCGCGGACATATGGTTACAGCTTACGAGAACGTGCCGCTCTGGCATGAACGCGATATCTCGCACTCTTCAGTGGAGCGTATCATCCTTCCGGATGCAACGATGCTGCTGAACTACATGCTGAACCGTTTCGGAAACATCGTGAAGAACCTGACTGTATTCCCAGAGAATATGAAGCGTAACATGAACCGTACCTTCGGCGTTCCTTTCTCTGGCCGGATCTTAACCAAGCTGATTGATAAAGGCTTCAGCCGCGAGCAAGCGTACGATACCGTCCAACCACGTGCGATGCAAGCTTGGGAAGAGCAAAAGCAGTTCCGTGATATCGTGGAAGCTACACCTGAAATCACTAATGTCCTCACCCCAGAAGAGATTGAAGATGCATTTAACCCTTCTTGGCACCTTAAGCATGTGGATACCATCTTCCGCAAGCTAGAACTTATCTAAGAAAAGATAAGTTAGTGGTGAACTAAGGAGCTAGGAATAGTACGAGCGGTTAAGGTTGTGCAGAATTGAAATGCAACTGGTCGATAAGGAACGGAGAGAAATTTTGGAACTGTAGAAGCGTTAGCGTTCGCCTTTATCCTCGGATTTCTACCGCAGCAGCGGTTCAATCAGGAAATCTGAGGATAACAGCGATCGGAAGTCCAAACATTCCTCGGAGTTACGCCTTTGAGACTCTAAAAAAGATAAGTTAGTGGTGAACTAAGGAACGCTGTAATAAATGCAAATCTGGATGGGGGAGCACTGTAGAGGAAGTTTGGAACTGTAGAAGCGTAGCGTTCGCCTTTATTCTCGGATTTCTACCACTGGCAGTGGTTCAATCAGGAAATCTGAGGATAACAGCGATCGGAAGTCCAAACATTCCTCGGAAGTGCTTCCTCCTAGACCAGCCCAACTTAGGAAGATCATTAGTTCAAGGGAGGAAAGGTCATGACATCATCGGCCGTATCCACAGCCGTGGAACTCATCAATGCGCCGCTGCTCTACAAAGGGAAGGTTCGTGAGCTATACGATTTAGGGGAAAATGTACTGATCGTAGTTACAGATCGGATATCTGCTTTTGACTATGTGCTGGACCCGGCAGTCCCTGAAAAGGGCAATGTGCTTAACCGTCTGAGCGCGTTCTGGTTCGGACAGACTAAAGAGCTGATGGAGAATCATGTCGTTCATATCGATGTGGATCTGCTCGGCGACGTAGTTAAGGACAAAGAGGCTCTCAGAAACCGTGTCATGGTGGTACGTAAAGCTGAGCGTATTGATATCGAATGCGTAGTGCGTGGATGCATCACTGGCGGCGGCTGGAGACAGTATCAAGAAACCGGCAAGGTAAATGGTATTGAACTTCCTGCTAACCTCCGCAAAAACGCGCTGCTGGCAGAACCGATTTTTACTCCTGCGGCTAAAAATGATGTAGGTCACGATGAGGATATTCCGTTTGAGAAAATGCAGGAATTAATCGGAGCTGATCTGGCGCTTGAGCTGCAGGAAAAGAGCTTAAAGCTGTTCGCTTTTGCTAGAGAGTATTGTGCTGAGCGTGGGATCATTCTTGCGGACTGCAAATTCGAATTCGGCTTGTTGGACGGTAAGGTGATTCTGATCGATGAGATTTTTACACCGGATGCTTCCCGCTTCTGGGCTAAGGATAAATACGCGCTTGATATTGAAATTGATAGTATGGATAAAGAGCCTGTTCGTACGTATCTATCTGCATCTTCCTGGGACAAGAATAGTAAACCTGATCCGCTCCCACTGGAAGTAGTAGAAGAAACTACACGGCGTTATCTGGACATTTATCATCGTCTTACTGGCAAGTCTTTATAGTTCAACATAGTGTGTGCACTCATGGGAATAAATTCAGTATATATTTTTGAAGCTAAATGTACTCATTGTAGAATTTCAGTTTCAGAGGGTATGCTCATTAAAATTTAGGAGGAACTACAAGCATATGTTAAAAGCGACGGTATATGTCACCATAAAGAAAAGCGTTCTTGATCCACAAGGGGTAGCAGTACAAGGAGCACTTCATTCGGTAGGCTTCCAAGAAGTTGAAAGCTTGCGTATCGGGAAATATATGGAGCTGACTTTGGATACGGATAACCGTGCTGAAGCGGAAGTTCGTCTCAAGGAAATGTGCGAAAAGCTACTTGCCAACACGGTGATCGAGGATTACCGCTACGAATTGGAGGACTAAACGACATGAAATTTGCTGTACTTGTCTTCCCAGGCTCCAACTGTGATATTGATTGCTACAAGGCGGTAGAGGACAGTCTCGGCGAACCAGTCGATTATGTGTGGCATACAGCGACGGATTTGTCGGCGTATGATTGCATTTTGGTTCCAGGCGGATTCTCATATGGTGATTACCTGCGCTGTGGCGCGATTTCGAGATTTGCTCCTGTTATGGCGGAAGTTGCTAAAGCAGCAGAGCAAGGGAAATACGTGCTAGGCATTTGCAATGGGTTCCAAATTCTTACTGAGGCTGGTTTGCTGCCAGGTGCGCTTCGCCGCAACATGTCGATGAAGTTCCGCTGTCACGATACAGTGCTTAAGGTTGTTAATAATGAAACCCCATTTACTATTGACTATGCTAAAGATGAAGAAATCATCATCCCAATCGCACACGGTGAAGGCAACTACTACTGTGATGACGAGACTTTGGCAGAGCTGAAAGCTAACAATCAGATTATTTTTACCTATAGCGATAATCCTAATGGCTCCGTAGCCGATATTGCGGGTGTTAGTAACGTACAAGGGAATGTGGTTGGCATGATGCCTCACCCTGAGCGCGCGGCTAATAGTTTACTTGGTTCAGAAGACGGCAAAAGAATGTTTACATCCATACTGAAGACTTGGAGGGATCGTCATGACGCAGCAAGTATCCGTTAAGGAACCGACCGCAGAACAGATTGCGGAGCAGAAAATTTACAGCCAGTTCGGTGTGTCGGACAGCGAATATGAGCTGATCAAGTCTTTTATGGGACGTTTGCCGAACTACACTGAAATCGGCGTATTCAGCGTAATGTGGTCCGAGCACTGTGCCTATAAGAACTCCAAACCCCTCCTGAAACGTTTCCCAATTTCCGGACCACGTGTCCTGATGGGACCTGGCGAGGGCGCAGGGATTGTAGATATCGGTGACAACCAAGCGGTTGTTTTCAAAATCGAAAGTCATAACCACCCTTCAGCGGTAGAACCTTTCCAAGGTGCGGCAACGGGTGTGGGCGGGATCATTCGTGATATTTTCTCCATGGGCTCCAGACCTATCGCAATCCTCAATTCACTACGTTTCGGGAAGCTGGAAAGTGATCGAGTGAAGTATTTGTTCGAACATGTAGTGTCTGGTATTGCTGGTTATGGTAACTGTATCGGGATTCCAACGGTTGGCGGCGAAATCATGTTTGATGATAGCTATGACGGCAATCCGCTAGTTAACGCAATGTGTGTGGGTCTGATCGATCATGACAAAATCCAACGTGGTGTAGCTAAGGGTGTAGGCAACCCTGTCTTCTATGTAGGCCCTCCTACAGGACGTGATGGAATTCATGGTGCTACTTTTGCATCGGTAGAGCTTAGTGAGGAATCAGAAGCTAAACGTACCGCTGTACAGGTCGGCGATCCATTTATGGAAAAGCTCGTAATGGAATCTTGTCTAGAACTGATCGACAGCGGCATCGTTATCGGGATTCAGGATATGGGTGCAGCTGGCCTTACATGCTCTAGTGCGGAGATGGCAAGTAAAGCAGGCAATGGTCTGGAGCTGTATCTTGATCAGGTGCCACAACGTGAAGAGGGCATGACGCCTTACGAAATGATGCTTTCAGAATCACAAGAACGGATGTTGTTCGTCGTTGAGCCGAAGGATGAGGCCCAGGCACAAGAGATTTTTGACCGCTGGGGTGTTATCTGCTGTAAAGTCGGTAAAGTTACGGATGATGGCCGCTTGAAATTGTATCATCACGGCGAGGTTGTTGGTGACATGCCAGTAACGGCGCTCGTGGATGAGTGCCCAGTATATAACAAACCTTCTGAGGTTCCTGCTTATTATATTGCGAATGAAAAGGTAGATACCCTTCGTTACGAGGAAGTTACGGATCTGGGCGGTGCATTGCGTACAGTACTTGGATCACCAACCGTAGCAAGTAAAGCATGGGTATACAATCAATACGATTACATGGTGCGGACGAGCACAGCTGTACGTCCTGGATCTGACGCGGCTGTAGTTACCATTCATGGTACTCGTAAAGGACTTGCGATGACTACAGACTGTAATGGCCGTTATGTTCATCTTGATCCTGAAGTGGGTGGACGTATTGCAGTCAGCGAAGCGGCACGTAACATCGTTTGTTCCGGTGCTGAACCGCTGGCTATTACGGATAATCTGAACTTTGGAAATCCTGAGAAGCCTGATGTGTTCTGGCAAATGGAGCGTGCGGTTGATGGTATGGCTGAAGCATGTCGTGTGCTGGATACTCCGGTTATCGGTGGTAATGTCAGTCTTTATAACGAAAATACTACGGGTTCCATCTATCCAACGCCGGTTGTCGGCATGGTTGGTTTAGTAGCGGACACGGATCATATTACGACTCAAGGGTTCAAGCAAGAAGGCGATTCCATTCTTCTGCTGGGAGTGACCAAGGCTGAGCTGGGCGGCAGTGAATTCCAATATGCTGTTCATGGTGTGACCGAAGGTCGTCCTCCGGCTTTGGATTTGGCTACTGAGAAAAAACTGCTGAACGCAGTCCTTACCTCAATTCGTGGCGGTCTGGTGCGTTCCGCACATGACTTGTCCGAAGGTGGACTTGCCGTAGCGCTTGCAGAGAGCTGTATCAGCGGCGGAATCGGAGCGAACGTTGAACTTTCAGCTAACGGTCTTAGATCTGATGTAGCATTGTTTAGCGAAAGCCAATCACGCATTGTGCTGACAGCCGCTCCTGAACGTGCGGAAGAGCTGAAAGCAGCGATTGCAGCCAGCGGTGTTCCCGTGGAAATCATCGGAACTGTAGGTGGAGACAGACTGCGCGTAAATCTGGACGGCGTGTCCGCACTAGATGAAGCTGTAGCAGAATTGAAATTCGTTTGGGAGGATGCTATTCCATGTCTTATGAAATAAAGACCGGGAAAGAGCAGGAGACTCCTATCCTGTGGACTGGTGACTTTTACAATGAAGGAACGGGCTCGGGAGATATTTTTGACACATTAAAAGAAGAATGCGGCGTTTTCGGGGTCTTCGGACACCCGGAAGCGGCGTCCATGTCTTATTACGGCTTACACGCCTTACAACACCGTGGAGAAGAAAGTGCGGGAATCTGCGTAGCAGACGGCCGCGATTTCAACTATCACCGCGGGATGGGGTTAGTAAAAGAAGTATTCGACAAGGACAAAATTGCCTCATTGGTTGGAGACATGTCCATTGGGCATGTACGTTATTCCACTAGTGGAGACAGCCGTTTAACCAATGCGCAGCCGCTGGTATTTAAATATCGTGACGGCGATTTGGCAATTGCTACGAACGGCAACATAGTAAATGAACCGTTGATCCGCAAACAGCTGGAGCAAAGCGGGTCGATCTTTCAAACTACGAGTGATACAGAAGTGCTGGCGCATCTGATTGCCCGTTCGCCAAAGGATTTTGTTGAGGCGGCAAAAGATGCGCTGCAGCAGCTCGTTGGCGGGTTTGCTTTTCTGCTTATGACAAATGATAAGTTAATTGTCGCTTCAGATTCCCATGGCTTGCGTCCGCTAGTGATGGGACGGATTGGTGAAGCGTATATTTTTGCTTCCGAGTCCTGCGCATTAGAGGTCATTGGGGCACAGCTGGTTCGTGATATTGAGCCGGGCGAACTGCTAGTCCTCGACAAAAACGGTCTCTTGGAGGACCGTTTTACCGAACCCAAACGTAAAGCGCTGTGCGCGATGGAGTATATTTACTTCTCACGCCCAGACAGTGATATGAACGGCTCTAACCTGCACTCCGCCCGTAAGCGGATGGGTAGCCGCATGGCACTGGAAGCTTTTGTCGATGCTGATCTCGTAACCGGTGTGCCGGATTCCAGTATTTCAGCAGCTATCGGGTATGCCGAGCAAACGGGAATTCCTTATGAGCTTGGGCTCATTAAGAATAAGTACACTGGACGGACCTTCATCCAGCCGAGCCAAGAACTGCGTGAGCAAGGTGTGAAGATGAAGCTGAGCGCCGTGCGCAGTGTAGTTGATGGCAAACGTGTCGTTATGATCGATGATTCCATCGTTCGTGGCACGACCTCACGCCGAATCGTCAATCTGCTTCGGGAAGCGGGAGCTGTTGAAGTGCATGTGCGGATTACTTCGCCGCCGTTCAAGAATCCTTGCTTCTACGGCATTGATACACCAGACCGCCGCGACCTCATCGCGTCCTACAAGACCATTGAGGAAATGTGCGAAGAGATCAACGCCGATTCCCTGGCATTTTTGTCGCCGGAAGGCTTAATCTCTTCCATTGGTGGACACAACAAAGATGACTACAAAGGCGGACTTTGCCTTTCTTGCTTTGATAATGATTACCCGACGCAGGTGGATTTTGGCGGGGCAGAGAAAGATGGCTGCTCGTGTTGACATCCCCCTAAGTCCCCCTTTCAAAGGGGGATTCCGAAGGGCTCTGCCCTCCGGCACCCGAAAGCTCGGCGGTAGGAGTTAGGTTATAACTTGCTAATTAGACTTGGGTACGAGTGCTCGCTTTGTCCCTGTGTGCTGCGCACGGACGGGACACGCTTTACGGCGCTCCGCCCCCCGGCTGCATCCGCCGCCGGGACTGGCTCGCCAAGCTTCCCTCTGTTTGCTTCGCAAATACGGTACTCGCTTGTTTCGCTTAAGAAGGTGCATGGCGCAGCTCATGCACCGAGGTCTTGAGGTCCGTGTGCAAGGCGCGCACTGCGGCTTGCAGTAGGGACAAAGCGGTGGTTGGAGGGAGTTATGGAGAGGAAGTTTGGAACTGTAGAAGCGTAGCGTTCGCCTTTATGGTTGGATTTCTACCGCGAAGAGCGGTTCGAATCAGGAAATCCAACCATAACAGCGATCGGAAGTCCAAACATTCCTCGCAGTAACTCCCCTACAACCACCCAAAAGCCGAATGCGCCCAAACGCGCTCTAAACTATTAAAAGATGAGGTGTCCAATAGTGTCGGAAGCTTATAAAAACGCCGGAGTGGATATTGCGGCTGGTAATGAAGCGGTAGAACGCATGAAAAAGCACGTAAAACGTACTTACCGTCCAGAAGTAATGACGGATCTTGGTGGGTTCGGAGCGCTGTTTGGCCTCAATAAAGATAAATATGAAGAGCCAGTGCTTGTATCGGGAACCGATGGTGTAGGCACAAAGCTCAAAATCGCGTTCGCGGCGGATCGCCATGACACGATTGGCATCGACGCTGTAGCTATGTGCGTGAACGACATTGTAGTGCAAGGCGCAGAGCCACTCTTTTTCCTCGACTATCTGGCTTGCGACAAAGTGGTGCCGGAGAAAATCGAGGCTATCGTAGCTGGAATCGCTGAAGGCTGTCACCAAGCGGGTTGTGCACTGATTGGCGGCGAAACGGCTGAGATGCCGGGTATGTATTCAGCAGGTGAATATGATATCGCTGGATTCACAGTGGGCGTAGCTGACAAAGCGAAGCTGGTAACAGGCGCTAACATCGCTGCTGGCGACACAGTGATTGGTCTGGCTTCCAGTGGTGTGCACAGCAATGGCTTCTCGCTGGTGCGTAAGCTTTTGCTTGAGCAAGAGGGTTATGGTCTGAATGACGTGCTTCCTGAGCTTGGCGCTCCGCTGGCGGATGTACTCCTTGCACCAACTAAGATTTATGTGAAGCCTTTGCTGGCACTGCTGGAACAGCTTCCGGTAAAAGGTATGGCTCACATTACGGGTGGCGGATTCATCGAGAATATCCCACGCGTATTGCCTGATAATGTAGATGTGGAGATCAATTACGGATCGTGGCCGATTCTGCCAATCTTCGGGTTGATGCAGAACAAAGGTAACGTAAGCAACCGTGATATGTTCACTACTTTTAATATGGGAATTGGTCTTGTTCTCGTAGTTAGCGCTGCTGATGGAGAACGCGCTCTTGAACTGCTTAAAGCTAGCGGAGAAGAGGCGTATATCATTGGTAAAGTAACAGAAGGGGAACGCAAAGTAACCTTTACTGGAGCTGAAGTGTGATGCAATCAAGTCGAATCGCTGTTTTTGCTTCGGGGCAGGGCAGCAATTTTGCAGCACTGATCGAGGCACAGAAAGCAGGTTTGCTTGGAGACGGCAGGATTGAATTGCTTGTCTCGGACAAGCCGGAAGCGCCTGTAGCACAACGTGCGGAGGATGCGGGAATTCCCGCCCTCCTGCTGCGGCCAAAAGACTTCGCCAGCCGTGAACTCTACGAAGCAGAGATTGTAGCAGAGCTTCAGCGGCGGGAAATCGGGCTGGTTGTGCTGGCAGGGTATATGCGCCTCATTACACCAGTGCTTTTAACGCCGTATGCGGGTCGGATTATTAACATTCACCCATCGCTGCTGCCTGCTTTTGCTGGAAAGGATGCGATCGGACAAGCGCTGGATTATGGCGTGAAGCTGACGGGAGTCACTGTGCATTTTGTCGATGGAGGTATGGATACCGGGCCGGTTATTGCTCAGCGTAGCGTAGTTGTGTTGGATAACGACACGGCAGATTCATTGGCGGAACGGATTCATAAGGTTGAGTATGAGTTGTATCCTGAAGTGGTTGGCGCTTTTGCCAGCGGGAAAGTGGAACTGAGTGGAAGAAAGACGATTATCCGCGAAAAGTAAGCCACACTGTAGCCATTCGAAGTTTTGGATCGACATTTGGTGACAGGCGGAGAGATTTCAGGGTATTTCTCGGGAAATATTGCATAAGCGGCATTATGTGTCGTGTAGTAGGTAATAGAGTCAGATTCTTTCTTATAGTAATTTCCCAAGCTTTTAGATGTCATCACATTAAATCGCACGTACAACCCGAAGGAGGACTATTCAAAGTGAGTATCAAAAGAGCGCTAGTTAGCGTATCGGATAAACAAGGTATCGTGGATTTTTGCCGCGAGTTGTCTGCATTAGGCGTAGAGATTATTTCCACAGGTGGAACAAGCACGCTTTTGGCTAAGGAAGGTGTTCCAGTCATCGGTATTTCCGATGTTACAGGATTCCCGGAAATCATGGATGGACGTGTCAAAACCTTGCACCCGGCTGTACACAGCGGATTGCTAGCGGTTCGTGACAATGAGGAACACACGCGTCAAATGAAAGAGCTTGGTCTGGACTACATTGATCTGGTAGTAGTAAATCTGTATCCGTTCGCGGAAACCATTGCTAAACCGGATGTATCGTATGAAGAAGCCATCGAGAATATCGATATCGGCGGACCGACGATGCTGCGTTCTGCGGCGAAGAACCATGCTTTTGTAAGTGTAGTGGTAGATGCTAACGACTATGCTACAGTGCTTGAAGAGGTTCGCGCAGGTGGAGATACAACGCTGGAAACACGCAAACGTCTTGCGGCAAAAGTGTTCCGTCATACGGCGGCTTACGATGCCTTAATTTCCGATTATTTGGCTAATGTTACTGGCGAACCGCTTCCTGAGCGCTACACCGTGACTTATGAGAAAATTCAGGATCTGCGCTATGGCGAGAATCCGCATCAAAAAGCGGCTTTCTATCGCAAGCCTTTGGCTGCGGGGGATACTCTTACAGCAGCTGAGCAATTGCATGGCAAAGAATTATCCTACAACAATATCAACGATGCTAACGCAGCGCTGCAAATCGTGAAAGAATTTGAAGAACCTGCTGTCGTAGCCATTAAACATATGAATCCTTGTGGTGTAGGTGTCGGTGAAAGTGTATACGAAGCTTATCAAAAAGCTTACAACGCAGACCCAACCTCTATCTTTGGCGGAATTGTAGCCGCTAACCGGATTATCGATGCAGACACTGCTAATCTGCTGAAAGAGATTTTCCTCGAAATCGTATTGGCGCCAGGGTTTACGGATGAAGCACTGGAAATCCTTACGAAGAAAAAGAACCTGCGTTTGCTCAAAATCGGCAATCTTAGCACGGCTAGCGCGCGTAAGAGCAGCTTCGTAGTCACCTCTATTGATGGAGGAATGGTTGTACAGGAGAGCGATGTGCATTCTGTGAACCCGGATGATCTGCAAGTTGTTACGGACCGTAAGCCAACCGAAGAAGAATTGAAACAGCTGTTGTTCGGCTGGAAGGTAGTTAAGCATGTGAAATCTAATGCGATTGTATTAGCGGCGGATGATATGACAGTTGGCGTAGGTGCAGGGCAAATGAACCGCGTTGGCGCGGCAAAAATTGCGATTGAACAAGCTGGCGAGAAGTCCAAAGGATCAGTCCTTGCCTCTGACGCCTTCTTCCCAATGGGAGATACACTTGAAATGGCAGCTAAAGCAGGCATTACCGCAGTTATTCAGCCAGGCGGCTCCATTAAAGACGAAGAATCGATCAAGGTCGCGAATGAGTATGGAATTGCTATGGTCTTCACAGGCGTCCGTCATTTCAAACACTAGAACGCTGGGAGGATTTTATTCTAATGGATATTTTAGTGGTTGGCGGCGGCGGCCGGGAGCATGCGATTATTTGGAGCCTGTCCCAAAGCCCCAAGGTTGGTAAAATCTATTGCGCACCCGGCAACGCCGGAATCGCGCAGCTAGCAGAATGTGTGCCTATCGGTGTGTTCGAGTTCGATCGTCTGACGGCTTTTGCAAAAGAGAAGGAAGTTGGCCTTGTCGTAATCGGACCGGATGATCCGTTAGCAGGGGGCATTGTGGATGCTTTTGAAGCACAGGCTATTCCAGTGTTTGGTCCACGTAAGAATGCAGCTGAGATCGAAGGCAGCAAAACCTTTATGAAGGATCTTTTGCACAAATATAATATTCCGACAGCAGCCTATGAAAAATTTGATGGCTATGAAGCTGCACTGGCTTACTTACGCGAGCAACCGCTGCCGATCGTAATCAAGGCAGATGGGCTTGCCGCAGGAAAAGGCGTGACCGTTGCCTATTCACGGGAAGAGGCAGAGCAGGCACTAGCTGATATTATGGTAACCAAAGTGTTTGGTGAGGCTGGTGCTCAGGTTGTCATTGAAGAGTTCCTAGCGGGTCAGGAAATGTCGATTTTGGCTTTTGTTGATGGAGAGACAGTTCGTCCGATGGCTGCCGCTCAGGATCATAAGCCCGCTTACGATGGAGATAAAGGTCCTAATACCGGTGGAATGGGTACCTATTCGCCTCTGCCGCATATCGACGAGGCGATTATCCAAGAAGCGATTGAGACCATCATTAAGCCAACAGCCAAGGCTATGGTAGCTGAAGGCCGTTCTTTCAGCGGCGTTTTGTTCGCAGGGCTGATGATTTCTCCAGAAGGTAAACCAAAGACCATCGAATTTAATGCCCGGTTTGGGGATCCGGAGACACAGGTCGTGCTGCCTAGATTGAAGAGCGACTTGTTAGAAATCTTTTTGGCAGTAACCGAGGGTAGACTTGCGGATATCGACATTGAATGGAGCGACGAAGCAGCGGTGTGCGTGGTTCTCGCTTCTGGAGGATATCCAGGCTCTTATCCTAAGGGAGTGCCGATCGAAGGGCTTGAGGACAGCCAAGGAGGGCTGATCTTCCATGCCGGTACAGCACGGGGGGCAGATGGCAGCTGGGTAACGAACGGCGGACGGGTCTTAGGCGTGGTAGGCCTGGGTGCTACGATTGCCCAAGCTCGTTCAGCAGCCTATGCTAGGGCTGAAGGAATCTCTTTTTCCGGGAAACAGAATCGCAGCGATATCGCTATGAAGGCTCTGGTATAAGGATAAAGCACTGTATCTAGCAATTTTTTGCGCTTTAAGTCCTAAAAAAGGACTGACAAGTGATAGAAGAAGTGCTATAATACTACACGTACGGGGGAAAATGTGCGGATATATACAGATAAGGGCCTTTCCGATCATGGGAAGGCCCTTTTAAATCGGAGTCCTTCAGACTTTGTGCAGTAACCTTATAAAGGATGCCTCGTGCCTGAAAATGTTGATACTTATAGTGCATACTAGCGATACGCTTATGGCGAATGGCTACTCACAGATTTAAGGGGGAATTCGTTTTGAGTAAGATTGGAAGAAATGATATGTGTCCTTGCGGAAGCGGGAAAAAATATAAGAAATGCTGCCTAGGGAAAGAAACTTCTGCAGTGGAATCCATCATGCGATTGGTAACAACGGAAGAATCCGCTGCTACTGTGGCTGTGGCCGAGAAACCAGAAGCGGCAGCAATTCCTGAAGCTAAGCTTACCCTAACTACGCTCAAAAAAAAGGTGTCACGTGATCTGAAATGGGTGCATCCGGCGCATGAACAATTGGCTCTGCATCTTATTGAGACCATGAGAGACAGCTATGACCGGGAGCTAATCTGGGAAGGTCTGGTTCTATGGAATGGTTATTCCCGTCACATCAAGCCTGCAGTGAAGAAAATGGGCTCCTTCTGTGCAGCTATCGAGTTTATCTTGTCTGAGGAATATGGATTCCTTCAAACTCAAGCTGATCTAGCGATCAAACATGAGGTTACTGCACCTACCATCTCCAGAAAAGTTAAAGAGATGCTTAATTATATCGAACAGTATGGCATGGGCGGGGCAGAGGAAGAATTACTTTTGCTCAACGCTTCAGGCACTCCGAAGGATCAGGAACAGGCTTTGCTGCAAAAAGCAATGGAAACTAAAGCATCCAATCGCCGGATCCAGCTAGCAGAAGCGGCATTGGAAGTTTATCCGGACAGTCCGGATGCCTATCTCATTTTGGCAGAGGAAGCTGAGAATGAAGCAGATGCCCGTGCTTATCTGAAAGCAGGGATGGAAGCGGGTGCGCGTGAGCTTGGAGAAGCCTTTTTCACTGAGAACAAAGGACATTTCTGGGGTCTTTACGAGACACGTTCGTACATTCGAATTTGCAAAAGCTACGCTGACTCCTGCTGGTTTAGCGGAAATGCAGAAGAAGCACAAAAGACGCTGGAGCACATTCTAGAATTGAACCCAGAAGATAACACAGGTGCACGTTACCTTCTAACGGCAACGTACCTTTACACTAATAAGCTTAAGAAGACCGAGAAGGTACTGGAGAAGTTCGGCAAGGATGCAGCAGCAACAGTAGCATATGACCGTATGGTTTTAGAATATAAGAAGAACGGGATTACTTCCCAGCTCAAAATGCTATACCGCGTGGCGAAGAATGTGAACAAGCATGTGCCAGATTATCTGTTAGGTATCAAAAGATTGCCGCATAACCTGCCTGATTTTGTAGGCGTGGGTGACGCTAACGAGGCTATCGAATATGTTATTGTACATTCACGTTTGTGGACAAGCTTACCAGACCTGGTGAAGTGGATGCTGAAGCAACAGGACTAGTAGGTTTCATAGCGTAGGGATAGCAAATATTAGTAAGAGACTATAGGGTTCCTTTAGTCTCTTTTTCTTTATCACTGATTAGGATGCTTGAAAAAATGTCCTCGGGAGAGTATGTTACAAGAAGTAGAATAACAGATAGATAGTGAGGCGAGAGGGTTATGAGAGAAGAGGAAGACCGAATCGTAGGAATGGAAGATATTGTGCGGGCTCATCACGTACTGCGTGAAGTCATAATCCGGACACCCCTACAACGTGATGCTGTGCTGTCAGCCAAGTATGATTGTGATGTGTATTTGAAGCGCGAGGATTTGCAGATTGTACGTTCTTTCAAAATCCGCGGAGCTTATAATATGATTCGTAGTTTGTCAGCAGAAGATAGAGCAAAAGGGATTGTCTGTGCGAGTGCGGGCAACCATGCACAAGGCGTAGCCTATTCCTGTAAAGCGCTTGGAATTAAAGGCAAGGTCTATATGCCAAGCACTACGCCTAACCAGAAGGTTAAGCAGGTTCGGCGGTTCGGCGGTGAGTTTGTTGAGGTCATTCTGAAGGGCGATACCTTTGATGACGCTTATGATGAAGCACTGCAAGCTTGTATAGATCATGGGATGACGTTGATCCATCCCTTTGATGAGCCACGAATCATTGCGGGCAACGGCACCATTGCAATGGAAGTGATGGAGAGTCTGGACAACCCTGCAGACTTTATGTTCGTAACCATTGGTGGAGGCGGCCTGGCAGCGGGCATAGCCACCTATGTGAAGACAGTTAGTCCTTCTACCAAGTTGATTGGTGTGGAGCCACTCGGAGCAGCTTCTATGACGGAAGCGATCAAGCTGGGAGAAGTGGTGACTCTAAAGGAAATTAATAAGTTCGTGGACGGAGCGGCTGTAAAACGTGTTGGCGGATTGACGTACGATATTTGTTCCCGTCATCTGGATGACATCGTGATGGTGCCTGAAGGTAAAGCTTGTACCACGATTCTGGAACTATATAACGAGAATGCCATAGTGGTTGAGCCAGCAGGTTCGCTGCCTATCGCAGCGCTTGATCAATATCGTGATCAAATCCGCGGCAAAACAGTTGTCTGTATCATAAGCGGCGGCAACAACGATATTGACCGGATGCAGGAGATCAAAGAGCGTTCATTGATTTACGAAGGCTTAAAACACTATTTCATGGTGAACTTCCCGCAACGTGCAGGTGCGCTGCGTGAGTTCTTGGGCGAAATCCTTGGACCTCACGATGATATTACCCGTTTCGAGTATATCAAGAAGCATGATAAAGAAAATGGTCCCGCGCTTGTGGGCATTGAATTATTGTCAACGGATGCCTACGAACCTCTCATCGAACGGATGCAGCAGAAGGGCGTCGATTATGTAGAGATCAATAAGGATTCTAATCTCTTTAACATCCTTATTTAAGGCTCGCATCCACTTCATAATCACGTTAATGAACATAAACAAGCCCGTCCCTATTCATTTCAGGGACGGGCTTTTGTGATTTCTTTATTAGAGAGGTAACGAAGTCTTACGATATTGCTCGACCTCATCGGTCAATTTATAGCTATTGTCTTTCATTAATTTCATGAAGCTATCCAGCTTTTGTAGAAATGGGCTGTTATCATTATTTTTGGTCAGAATACTGGAGTAAGCCTTTTGCGCCTCCAAATCCATTTCCAGATTGTCATAATGGAAGAGAGGAGTGTTATTCTGGCCGTAAAACGTATTATTCACATACATAGTATACAAGGCTTTTACAGCAGAAATTCGGTTTGATTTCGGATGATTTTGAATGAATTGCTCTTGAGATAAAGCTCTGGCTGCTACCTCAGTCCAGGCGATAACTAGCCCATTGTCCTTGGAAGAGGGCAGGTCCGATTCGGTGGCCATAATGGTAATATAAGCGCTGATATCATTGGTGACGTATAGCTTGTACTTGCGGTAAGCCCCATAATCGATCACCGGGAAAAAAGTACCCTCTGCTGTCTCCAGCTTATATCCGCTTTCGCTGGCACTTTTCAGCAGTGTACGCAGCTGGAGATCATCGGTAATAGCGGCAAGAGAAGACATGCTGGCGCCTGCTTTATAAATGGCGGTGAGCTTCCGCTGGACAGTGCTGGTACTGAATTTACTCTCCCAGGCTTGCAGCGCAGCTTTATGCAGATTCTCAAGCTTCAGCGTCATCATTGTTGCACGATACGAACCTACCGCATACATATTGGAGTTCAAATATTTTATGGCTTCGGGTAACTTGTCAGAGGTAGATAACAGCGGTAACGCAGCTTTATAGACAGCCTCTGCATGATTATTGCTAGCTGCTTGGGTTATTGCCTTAGCGCCTTCCCCAGGAGGGCTGGTAGCACCTTCGGCGTGAATAGCACTGGGCACTATGCCTAGCCCTAAGGCTATAGCTAGAACGGAGTAGAGAATATAATGCTTCTTAATCATGGAAGTTTCCCCCTATCTATCGGATGGAATAAAGTTTTCAGCCTAGGTATTTATTTTTTGAAAAATATAAATTTCAGTCCCAACCCCCCAATGATGCACAGAATTAAGCTTACCCACGGGGATATTGTAATGACCGGAAATAACCGATCGAGGAACATGCCGATAAATACAGCAGCTACTGCGATGCCAATATAGATGCCAAGGCTTTTTATATCAAAAGGTTTGGCACTGGGGGCATCGCTTTCCGACAAGGAAGACATCCATTTCATAATGAGTTCAATTAAGATAATGGAGCCTACTCCCACAGCGAGCAGGGTGAAAAGGCTGATCTGTCCGAACATTCCAGGTGAATCGTCAGTCCATTGGAAGAAGAGTCCACCGATTGCCAATATCCCAAAAAGACAGGTCAGAGCTGCGCAGGGAATCATCAAGTAATAGTTCCATTTACTGCGCACCGGGCGCCCGGGAACACTGTCTATGATTTCTTTAAAATAATCGTGCGGATTCTCGCCAAATACCTGCTTGGCATTTTTCCCTTTACGTTGTTCCTTCAACAGCAGCTTGGCCGCATCCAGCAAAAGTTCCTCTCCGCGCAGAGGGTCAATTCGACTGGCTCGCACCGCAAGGATCATATCTTCTAAATAGGAGCGATTGAAGGGCGTCAACTGCTCACGCAGGGTGTTATTTTCCTTAATCATATCTTTCACTTTCATAATTTGGATGTAAACCTCCAGTGTTGTTAATCGGTATAGTCTTTAACCTAGAGTATACGTTTGCATGACAGGTCTACGCAAGGACAACCATTTCTATGGCGATATGCATAATCCTTTTAGAAGAGTGAACACTGATAATGTTGTTGCTTGATCAATATAGCATTGGGAAAGGTTGGGAGCTTTATGGAACATGAGAATAAGAAAGAACAGGGAAGATCCATGGGCAACGGTTTCGAGCCTACGCCCAATAATTCAATGGGGGATTGGGGCGGCTCCGATGGATTCAGCATGTGGGATTCCGCAGAAGATGCTCCCGAGGGCTTGCTTAAGGATTGGGAAGGCAGCCATGAAACCCATGAGATGTTTAACGACAGCTACGATTGATTAACAACCCTGGTCATTCATCTCGAAAAAACAACAGAGCAGCGATCCTCCGATACTGGGATCGCTGCTCTTTGTTTTTTGGTGGGGTTCTGAAACCCCGGAACCCCGGGAACCCCGGAACCCCGGAACCCCGGAACCCCGGGAACCCCGGAACCCCGGAACCCCGGAACCCCGGAACCCCGGGAACCCCGGAACCCCGGAACCCCGGAACCCCGGAACCCCAGAACCCGGGAACCCCGGGAACCCCAGAGCTCCCAGACCCCCGGTTGTCGTAGCATCCACCATCTTTCGGACTCAGATGACGTTATTAGCCAAATTATCGCCTTTTCAGCACAGTTTCGGACCCCAGTGACGCTATTGCTCGAAAAGTAGCTCTTATTTGCTGTTTTACAGGGTGATAGCGACTATGGGGTCCGATAGAATTCAAAAAGTGTGCTAAATCTGCGAATAGGGTCTTCTGAGTCCTATAGAGCCTGCTGAATCCGATGGATTCAGCAGCGGGATTTCCGCGGAAGATCCCCCCGAGGGCCTGCTTAAGAATTGGCAAGGCAGCCATGAAACCCATGAAACCCATGAAACCCATGAGATGTTTAACGACAGCTACGATTGATTAACAACCCTGGTCATTCATCTCGAAAAAACAATAGAGCAGCGATCCTCCGATACTGGGGATCGCTGCTGTGTGTTTTTTGGTGGGGTTCTCAAACCCGAACCCGAACCCAAACCCAAACCCAAACCCAAACCCAAACCCAAACCCAAACCCAAACCCAAACCCAAACCCAAACCCAAACCCAAACCCAAACCCAAACCCAAACCCAAACCCAAACCCAAACCCAAACCCAAACCCAAACCTCAAGCACCCCCAGACCCCCGGTTGTCGTAGCATCCATCTTTCGGACTCAGATGACGTTATTAGCCAAATTATATCGCCTTTTCAGCACAGTTTCGGACCCCAGTGACGCTATTGCTCGAAAAGTAGCTCTTATTTGCTGTTTTACAGGGTGATAGCGACTATGGGGTCCGATAGAATTCAAAAAGTGTGCTAAATCTGCGAATAGGGTCTTCTGAGTCCGCTGAAGCTACTGAGTCCGCTGGAGCAGGTGAATCCGATAGAGCCGGTGAGTCCGAAGGAGCTACTGAGTCCGCTGAAGCTACTGAGTCCGAAGGAACTGCTGAGTCCGATGAAGCTACTGAGTCCGATAGAGCAGCCGAGTCTGCTGGAGCTACTGAATCCGATAGAGCTGCTGAATCCCGGATTGGCGGTTTCAATCCACTCGACGTGGGAGCCCTAGAGTCATGTTCATATCTTACGGGACACCCTGTTTGTCGCGCAGACTCTAATGCCCAAATACTCCGTGCGTTTATTAAGAATTGTCCCCTTGCTGTTGACAATATGAACGAAATCTTTATAATTAGATTATAATTCATACTAAGTTAATCGGAATTCTAATAAATTAAAATAAATTAAATTATAAATATAATTATAGGAGGATGCGGCAATGGAACGGAATATTGTAATCCGGCATAACGGAGAAGAATTGACGGCGAGCATACATTACCCGAACAAAGAGAAGGGAACCTCTTCGCGTTGCAAGGATAGACTGCCATTAGCCGTGATCTGCCACGGATTTGTGGGGAATCGTATTGGCGTAGACCGGATTTTTGTGAAGGCGGCTCGTGAGCTGGCACAAGAGGGATATATGGTTATTCGTTTTGATTATGTGGGCTGCGGCGAGAGCAGCGGGAATTATGGCGGCGAAGATATGGAATCGATGATCGCTCAGACTAGAGCGGTGCTTGATTACGGAATTAGCTCTGCTGATGTGGACCCACAGCGCGTGACGCTGATTGGCCATAGCCTGGGTGGCGCGGTGGCGCTGCTGACAAGTATTCGCGATCGCCGCGTGAAGAATCTCGTGTTATGGGCCTCTGTTGGTTATCCTTTCAATGATATTGTGAAAATTGTAGGGCGGGAGGCGTATGATCGTGCTGTGAAGAATGGATCAGCCGATTATGTGGGCTACTCGTTTACGCCGGTATATTTTAATTCTTTGGCGGCTTTTCAGCCCTTCCAAGAAGCGAGCAAATTTAGCGGCGATGTACTGGTCATTCATGGCACCTCTGATGATGTCATTCCGGTGGATTACGCTTTTCTTTATCAGAAGCTGTTCTGGACACGTCCCGAAGGACGTTGCGATAAAGAGATCATTTTTCAAGGGGATCACACCTTTTCTTCTGGACCGGCGCAGCAGCAGCTGCTTAAGCGGACTATAGAATGGATGAACGAACAAGAGCATCTGCAGACAGAGTGGCAGAATTGGATGATTTAGGAGAAGGTTTTTATTCGCATTAACTTGCAATAAGCGGTAAAATAAAGATGCACACCATATACTGGGTTATGGAGGTTGGCATCCTATGAAATTACCGTCATTTTTTATTGCGCACGGTTCTCCGCTCCTCGCACTGGAGGATAACGAGTATACCCGTTTTCTGGAGCGGCTTGGTCAAGAACTTGAAGCGCCACGCGGTATAGTAGTTTTCTCAGCGCATTGGGATAGCCCTGAACAGCTACTTACCGTTGATGAACTGCACGAGACACAGCATGACTTCTACGGATTCCCTGAAGAAGTTTACACGCTGACCTATCCGGCCCCGGGCGATCCGGCCCTAACAAGACGGATTTCTGAGCTCTTCAAGGATAACAATCTATCACATCAGCCCGTTCTGGGGCGAGGACTCGATCATGGAGTCTGGGTGATACTGAAAAAAATGTTCCCGAACGCCGACATTCCGGTAGTTGCTTTATCCGTCGACTCCCTGCGCTCTCCCAAGGAGCAGTACAATATCGGGCGGATGTTAGCACCGCTTCGTGACGAAGGCATACTGCTGATTGGAAGCGGTGGACTTGTTCACAACTTGCGGATGCTAAGTGAAAGTGAGCAGCCTGAGGATTGGGCACTTGAATTCGATGCCTGGATTGCCAAGGGACTAGAAGCCTGGGATTTGCCTTCACTTTTTGCGTATGAGAAAAAAGCTCCACATGTACGCGATGCGGTTCCTTCTTATGGAAGAGAGCATTTTGCACCTCTCTTTTACGCGATGGGAACAGCGGATGGCAGCAGGAAGGCAGAGCGGATTTTTCAGGCTTATCAGTATGGGACATTAAGTCTTAATTGCTGGAAGCTAGACTAACTGAATGAATAAGAGACCCGCAGGGTGCAGCCGCAATGGCTGTACCCTTTTTTTAATATAAGAATTTATCTATTCCATGCTATAAAATTTCCTTATGCTTGCTATGAAAAAAGGGAGAAGGTGATCAAGACAAATGGGACTGACTGTGATTAAATGGAAGGAATCAGTGAGTTTCATAAAACGTTTAGGAGGAACTACAAGCTTATGAAAGTAAATTGCTCTTCTTCCCGTCTGTTATCTGCCATTGTATTGACCACCCTATTGCTCTCCGCTTGCGGAACACAGAGTGCAAATAATGAGATCACCCCGACACAGCAGCCTACCACAGAGCCCACGCCTATCGAAACGATTCAACCCTCACCTACTATTGATCCCGCTGCTGAGCTCGTATCCGGATTAACAGGTCTTCCAGTTTCTGAAGACAGTCTTCCACGTCCCTTGGCCGTAATGATAAATAATGCTCCTGCCGCCCGGCCGCAATCGGGGGTTAGTGAAGCAGATATTTTGTATGAGATTCTTGCCGAAGGTGGTATTACGCGTTTGATTGGTATTTTTCAGAGCCATACAGGTGTGGTGAAAATCGGACCGATTCGCAGCATCCGCCCCTATCTGCTGGATATTGGCGAGAGCTACGGTGGTGTGACGGTGCATGCAGGAGGAAGTCCGGCAGCTTACGCCATTTTGCAAAAAGAGAAAAAAGAAGATATGGACGAGATCGGCCGTGCCGGAGCTTATTTTTGGCGGGATAAAGCGCGAAAAGCACCTCATAACCTGTATAGCAACGCAGCCAAACTGCGGGAAGGTGCCGAGAAGCTTGGGTTTGCGCAAAGTGTGAAGGTACCCGGGTATCTTTTTAACAATCCAGATTACATACCGGCGGACGGAGAGAAAGCCGCTGAATTTAGCATAAACTATCTGCTCAAAAGTTATAAAGTTGACTATAAATATGATCCTAAACGTCAGACCTATCAGCGTTATGTGAATGACAAACCTCATGTGGATCTAAATAACGATAATCCGGTGGAAGCGGCCAATGTGATGGTTATAGGAGCCGATCATAAAGTGCTTGATGATGTCGGAAGACTTCAGATTGATGTGGAGCTTGGCGGGGAAGCGTTGCTTTTTCAGCGGGGACAGGTCACCAAAGGCAGATGGTCGCGTGAACCAGGGGATGTGATCCGCTTTGTGAGGGATGGAAAAGAAGAGCTGATGTATCCAGGAATTACCCATATTTTGGTGGTCCCTAATGCGCCTTCATTTAGCAGTCATGTGGTATATGGCGGGGCGGATGGTACAACATAAGAAAGTCGGAATATCCAGTGTTATACAGATTTGTGTTCGGAATAATGGGTATGTGTTAATAGAGTGTAAAAAAGTTCATTTCTATAGCTTCTATACCTTGTACGGATATGATAAGATAACAAGGGTTGTCATTCATTTTCATGCTTTTTACATATGAATGGCTCTGTATTCACGGTAATTTTATGTAAAGGGGTTTAAAACAATGAAGTTGAGAAAAAGGACATATTCTTTGAGACGCTGGAAAATATGGCCGATACTATTGTCCAAGCTGCAGATTATTTTGCTCAGAATATCACTGATCTCCGGAATAATGTCGATAATTTCGCTGCAGAGATGAAAAAGTACGAATCCCAATGTGATACTTACACGCACACCGTCATCAAAGAATTGAACAAGACGTTTATTACGCCGCTTGAACGTGACGACATTATGGACTTGATCACAAGCATGGATGATGTCATCGATGGTCTGGAGGCATCCGCCTCACGTTTCTATATGTACAACCTTCTTGACCCGGATGAATACATTGTGCAATTCGCCGAAATTCTTCGCCAGTGTGCTTATGAAATCCAAAAAGCGGTTCATTTGCTCTCCCAGAAGAAATTGTTGGCGATCCGTGAATATACAATCCGTCTGAATGACCTTGAGAATCAAGGGGACGAAGTGCTTCGTATTTGTACTAAGGTCCTGTTCGAAACTGTAAAAGACCCGATTGAGCTGATTAAACGCAAGGAACTGTATGAGCGGCTCGAAACCACTACAGACAAATGTGAAGATGTAGCCAACATGTTGGAATCGATCATCATGCGCAACTCATAAGGGGTACTAGAATATGGAAACATCTATATGGATTCTTGGAATTGTTATATTTCTCGCGCTTGCGTTTGACTTTATCAATGGATTCCATGATACGGCCAACGCAATTGCTACCTCTGTCTCAACACGTGCCTTAAAACCGCGAACAGCAATTATTATGGCAGCACTGATGAACTTTGTTGGGGCCTTGATGTTTACAGGTGTGGCCAAAAAAATCGGCGGAAGTATCACCGACCCGACCTTGCTTGAAAATGGGTTGGATATCATAATAGCCACGCTGATTGCTTCGATTATTTGGAATTTGATCACTTGGTGGCTCGGGATTCCATCCTCATCGTCTCATGCACTGATCGGCGCTTTAGCGGGTGCAGTATACGTGGGGGCAGGCTCAGCACACATCAATTGGGGCGGGTTTGTGGAAATTGTCGAAGGACTGATTTTCTCCCCAATCATTGCGTTTGTTATTGGTTATATTATCATGACCATCCTGAAATGGATCTTTGCTAAGCGTAGTCCACATACGGTCAACAAGGGCTTCCGCTCTATGCAGGTCCTTACGGCAGCGTTACAGTCGTTCACACATGGTACGAATGATGCGCAAAAAGCGATGGGGATCATTACTTTTGCACTCGTTACCTCAGGACGTCAAGAAACTATGGATGTTATCCCTTTGTGGGTTAAGATAGCTGCAGCTACGGCTATGGCGCTCGGTACCTCCATCGGCGGTTGGAAGATTATTAAGACTATGGGTACGAAGATTTTTAAAATCGAACCTATTAACGGTTTCGCGGCTGATATTTCCGCGGCATCTGTTATTTTCTCAGCAACGCTGCTGCATTTGCCAGTAAGCTCAACGCATGCGATCACATCAGCGATCCTTGGGGTAGGCTCTGCCAAACGTTTCTCTGCAGTGAAATGGGGAGTAGCCGGACGTATTGTGGTCACTTGGTTCATCACGATTCCAATCAGTGCGGTATTAGCAGGTCTGATTTTCAAAATCATTTTTTAAACACCCTTTAATAAAGATGTCAGTTAGCCATTGGGCTGCGGACATCTTTTTTTGTTGTTTGGACATGAGGAGAGTGAAGAATGTACGGTATAAATCCCGTAGAAATGACGGAGTTTAGCGTTGCAGGGAGAACGTACGGTATAAATCCCGCAGAAGTGGCGGAGTTTGGCGATGGAGGGGGAATGTACGGTACAAATCCCGTAGAAATGACGAAGTTTGGCGCTGGAGGGGGAATGTACGGTATAAATCCCGTAGAAATGATGGAGTTTGGCGATGGAGGGAAAATGTACGGTATAAATCCCGTAGAAGTGACGGAGTTTGGCGTTGGAGGGGGAATGTACGGTATAAATCCCGTAGAAATGACGGAGTTTGGCGTTGGAGGGGGAATGTACGGTATAAATCCCGTAGAAATGACGGAGTTTGGCGTTGGAGGGGGAATGTACGGTATAAATCCCGTAGAAATGACGAAGTTTGGCGATGGATGGGGAATGTACGGTATAAATCCCGTAGAAATGACGGAGTTTAGAGCTGGAGGGGGAATGTACGGTATAAATCCCGTAGAAGTGACGAAGTTTGGCGTCGGAGGGGGAATGTACAGTATAAATCCCGCTGAATTTACGAAATTCGGGGTGGGGACAAAAAGAAGAGCATAATTGCCCTAGAATTAGGGACACTTCGTCGAAGAAGCGGAAATAAAGGCATAAATGCCTTAGAATGGGTGAACTAGCGTCGAAGAAGCAAAAAGAAAGACATAAATGCCTTAGAATTAGTGGAATAGCGTCGAAGAAGCAGAAATAAGGCATAAATGCCCTACAATTCGTGGAATAGCGTCGAAGAAGCAGAAATAAAGGCATAAATGTCTTAGAATGACGTAACCTGACTTGAATGAAGGTGGACCAGCCCAAAATAACTAAGCCTAGCCCAAATTAACTCAGCCCAGTCCGACGTAACACATTTCAACGGAATCCACCGCACCCAGTCCAATCTTGCGCAAAGTAACTAGTCCAACCCAACCCAACCCAACCCAACCCAACCCAACCCAACCCAACCCAACCCAACCCAACCCAACCCAACCCAACCCAACCCAACCCAACCCAACCCAACCCAACCCAACCCAACCCAACCCAACCCAACCCAACCCAACCCTATTCTCTTTCTCCCTGCTTTTCTGCCGTCCATGAGCATCACTATATTCATAATTCTCACTTGCACTCAACTTTACAGGCAAGGATTGCATCCCAATCCCACAAATCACTACCAGCCCAAAGTAAAACATATGTTACTTACGGTAAATGAACGCGAGGCGATGAACTCAAACTTTTGCGAAATCAAGGTCAGTCTGCTTACGATCGAAGGGTTGTTTACCATCCCTAATGAGCACTTTTTCACCAACTAATTAGTAAAAATAGCGATAGTAATTCACAGCTATGAATTCATCTCACTCATAAACCCGATACCGACAGCAGAGAATAAGGACAGCTCGCCCCCAGCGCAACCAACCTTACACAAATGAATCGAGCATTAACGAACGACGAAGCACCAAATGTTTCTTAGTCTAGCTTGAGCGGTGCTGCTGGCTATGTTTTTTGCTTTTTGGAAGAGTTGTCTTCTTGCTGTACAATAGAGGCGTGGAAGAAGATGAAGCGGAGGAACATTTATGATACGTACACTTGTTGTCACACATAAAGGTGAGGTGCTGACAGAGATCCCTCTGCAAAATATCCGGCTGGAGGATTATGCTTGGATATGGGCAGATTTTGCTACGCCTACGCCAGAAGAGACGCTTTTGCTGGATGAATATTTTCATTTTCACCCCTTGGCGATAGAGGACTGTATGCATGTATTGCAGCGGCCGAAGCTGGATCATTATGAGAATGTGCAGTTTTTTGTGCTGCATGCGCTGAATGAGCGGACGTTGGATGCTGAGGAGGTTGACCTATTTTTAAGCGCGAACTTTCTTGTCTCCTATCACCATCAGGAAAAAGCAGAGATGAATGAAGCGTGGGAACAGGTGAAGAGCGAAATACATAGTCGAAAAGGCTGGTCGGGTGGGCCGATGGCAGCTGCATATACGGTGATGGACAAGCTGGTGGATAAATATTTTCCATGTCTCTACAGTTTAGAGGACGAGCTTGCGGATCTGGAGAGCAGCGGCAGCAGTGAGTCGGTGGAGGAATTGATGAGCCAGGTGTTTGGCGTGCGCGGAAGACTCCTCAAAATGCGGCGGACGATTGTGCCGATGCGCGACTTGATGTACCGGATCGTGAATTCACAGCATGTCCAGAGCAATGGCGAGGAACGGATTTATTTTGGCGATATTTATGACCATCTGCTAAAACTCTCCGATATGATTGAGGCTGATCGGGAAATGACAGCGGATTTGCGTGACAGCTACATTTCACTCAATTCCAACCGGATGAATTCGATTATGAAAACACTAACGGTAATCACCACCGTATTCATGCCGCTGACGCTTATCGCCGGGATCTACGGGATGAACTTTGTGAAGATGCCTGAACTAGAGTGGAAGTATGGTTATTTTGGTGTGCTGCTGTTTATGGTGGTGGTTGGTTTTGGGATGTTCCGATGGTTCCGACGGAGTGGCTGGTTTAAGTGAAAATAGAGCAGAAGCGCCAACAGCAAATCTCTTTCCCGCGAGAATTGCTGTTTTTCTGATACATAGCTAGAAAACGTCACCGCTATTTGCGGCGACGTTTTCCGGTGGAAGAAGTAGAGCGCCGGCGAGTAGTTGTAGTAGATTTGCGACGGGGTGAGGTGGAGCGCTTTTTTTTGCGGCGATTAGGACTGTACAGGGCGGCATCCTCTTCGGCGGCTAGTGCGCCTGCTGCGCCTTTGTTTTTACCGAAGCTACCCATGAACAGCTTAACCATTGGAGCCATCTGCTGGAAGCCGGACATCACCTTTTGTACTTTACCCATAGAGTTTACGATCCCGTCAATGCCGCCCATACGATCGATGATACCTTTGATTTGCTCCATATTCCCACCAATTCCGCCACCGCCGCCTAAGCCGCTGAGCAGTCCGGCAAGCCCGCCGCTTGCCTTTGTTGCAGCTTCAGCTGCAGGGAGCGCTAGCGCAGTTTCGGTGGCAGCTTCTGCTCCTAAAGCAGGAAGGATTCCGGTCTCACCTGGGAGAGCTGAGGGCGCATATGAACTGAGGCCGGGGTAGGCAGAGGCATTATACGAATCGCTCAGTGAACGCTGATTCCGGCGGGAATGATTATAGTAATGATCAGGCATAATATCACATTCCTTTGTTAGTGGTCTGCTATACTGTATGTCATGGGCGAACATACGGTATAGACGAATGCCCGGGTAATAGGGATAGGAGCGGAAAAGGGCGTATGCCTATAAACAGGTTAAAGTAGTGAAGAAACCGTGTACGAGCTTGATTTTCGGCGCTTTTGTAGTACTATAGTGTAGGCGATAATTCTTATGTAGAGAAAAATACTTGTATTGGGGTACATAAATGGTGTGCGCGTGGGGTGGACGTTTGTCCATCATTTTCGTTCTTTACAGCGTGAAATCGTTAATGCTTGAAAAATGCGCTCCAGTGCAATATAGTAAAGGCAGGATAGTGACATTAGGTTGATGTTTCCGGAGCTAGTTTTGTACGGAGCTTAATCAGAGAAACTAATGCTGATAGAACTTTTAGGGGATGAAAAATTGATGCAACTTAAGAAGTTAAATGATAAAAGTATAGACCAATTATTTGAAGCCATTTTAACATTAAAGAATATGGAAGAATGTTATGTTTTCTTTGATGATTTGTGCACCGTGAACGAGATTCAATCGCTGTCGCAACGACTGGAAGTAGCGCGTATGCTTGGCAAAGGTTCGACCTACAATCAGATCGAAGCAGAGACAGGAGCAAGTACAGCTACTATTTCCCGTGTAAAACGTTGCCTGAACTACGGAAATGATGGTTATAAATTAACGCTGGAACGTTTGGGACGCTAATTTATGGTACCGGGCGTACTTATTATCAGTCACGGCTCCCGCGACGAGGTTTGGGTGTCGATTGTGGAAGAGGCCGTAAGCGAATTATCGCTAGATGAAGAGATGCCAGTGGTGGTCTCTTTTTTAGAGCTGGTAGAGGGCCGTCTGATTCAAGATGGAATAAATGAACTGGAACATGCAGGGGTCACAGATATAATTGTGATCCCATTGTTCGTTTCCTCGGGAAGCACACATGTCGATGAAATAGAATATGCACTAGGGGCTAAACCTGCACCTGAACGTGAGACCGATTTAGAGCCGTTCCACGTGAAGGCTAAGGTTCACTATGGTTATCCTGTCGACGATGACCCGGACATCGCTGTGATGATCTGGGACAAGCTCCGTAAGCTGTCTACGAAACCGGAACGTGAGACAATTCTGCTAGTGGGTCATGGCAGCATTTATGATGGCTTCCGCCAGCGTTGGCAGCAGGGCATCTCTTCACTGGCAGGACGTGTACGTGAGGTGAGCGGCGTAGCGGCGGCCGATTATGGTCTGCTGAATCCGGACAGTGTAAGAAGCAAAGTGGAGTATTGGCAGGAGCAGGGTCACGAGGTATTGGTGGCGCCGCTTTTTTTGAGTGAAGGTTATTTCACTAAACATGTGGTTCCGAACAGACTTAAAGGGTTAACCTATAAGTATTCTGGCCAGACGCTTTTGCCGCACCCGCTTCTTCCGCATTGGATTGAGAGACAGGTAGAGACACTCCTCGAACAGATTCGAAAAGAGAGTTAAAAAGCTTCCTTTTTAGCCCACTTAATCATGAAAAATAGTGCCCATTTCCGTGGATAATACGGGATTTGCCGCATACACATATATATAGTTGTTTTTGCCTAATAAGGTGTCGTGAATTGTTGTATAATGGAATATTTACGATAAATGTCCTCTGACATTGATTGTAGTGGTCCGAATTAGGTATAATCAATTAGGTTATTCTATTATAAAAAACAGGTGGCGTTCCGGTAATGAAAACTGCGAGATTGATTTATAATCCCACTTCTGGACGGGAAGAAATGAAGAAGCGGCTCGCCGACATTTTGGACCGGCTGGATACGGGTGGCATTGAAGCCTCCTGCCATGCAACGACCGGAGAAGGCGATGCTATGTTAGCTGCTGCGGATGCAGTAGAGCGAGGTTATGATCTAATCATAGCAGCCGGTGGGGATGGCACTTTAAATGAGGTTATCAATGGTATGGCGGAGAAACCTAATCTCCCCCCGCTTGGCGTATTGCCACTTGGGACTACCAATGATTTTGCACGTGCGATGGGGATCCCGAAGAATTGGGAAGATTCCGTTGATTTAATCCTTCGTCAAGAGTCGCGTCCGATTGATATCGGTAAAGCCAATGATCGTTATTTCATTAATATAGCAGGCGGTGGCAGTCTAACCGAACTGACCTATGAAGTTCCAAGTAAGCTGAAGACCATGATAGGGCAGCTTGCGTACTATTTAAAAGGTATTGAAAAAATGGTCAGCCTATCTCCTCAGGAACTAATCATTCGTGCCAATGGGCAGGAGGTTATTCATGATGAGTTTATGCTGTTCCTGATTGCAAATACGAATTCTGTTGGCGGCTTTGAAAAGCTTGCTCCCGGCGCTCGAATCGATGACGGTCTGTTAGATGTTATTGCGGTTAAAAAATGCAACCTGGCAGAGTTTGTCCGTTTGGTTAGATTGGCCCTTCGTGGCGAGCATTTGCAGGATAAAAAGGTTGTGTATTTCCGTACGGATGCAATGGATGTAATCTCTCCAGGGCATGTCCAATTGAACTTGGATGGAGAACTTGGCGGAGAGCTGCCGGGTCGTTTTCGGATTTTACCGCAGCATCTGCGGATTTTTGCTCAGAATAATTAGGGTTGTTTGAAAGTAAGAGTGGGATTATACAGCGATGATAATGAAAGAAGTGAACAATAAATAATGAGTAAACACCGCAGTGGACGCAGCACCAGCCGCCCAGCCGGCAAGGCGCCTGTCGCCGGACTGCCTGTGAATAAAAATGATGAGGTTATGCTCGATATTATCGGCATGACCCATGAAGGTGAAGGGGTAGGCCGCGTAGAAGGCTTTACCCTTTTTGTGCAGGGAGCCCTTCCCGGAGAGAAAGTCCGGGCAAGGGTGCTCAAGACCAAAAAGCAGTATGGCTACGCCAAGCTGCTTAATATAGTAGAAGCGAGCAGCGCCCGCATCGCAGCGCCTTGCGAGATCTATGACCAATGCGGCGGCTGCCAACTGCAGCATATGGACTACACTGCTCAGCTGGCGTGGAAACGGCAGCTGGTGGTGGACAACCTGGAGCGGATTGGGAAGCTCCGGGTGGATGGTGGCGGGAACAGCGGAAAGAGCAAAGAGAGTAATGCTGGTGGAAGTCAGACGGACAGTGCCAACGATGGTGGCATCGTGGATGGTGCGACTGTTGGCGCTGGAGTAGCTCATACAGATGGCATTCTTGTTCGCCCTACACTCGGCATGGACGAGCCTTGGCGTTACCGCAACAAGGCTCAGGTACCAATTGGCGTAACCGAAGGTGGCCTTGTAGGCGGTTTTTACGCACGGGGAAGTCACCGTATCATCGATATGGAGACGTGCTTAATCCAGCACGAAGATAATGATGACGTTGTGCGCAAGGTGAAAGACATTGGCAGAGAACTTGGCATCTCTGCTTATAGTGAAGAAACCGGCCGTGGCCTGCTGCGTCATGTCGTCGTGAAGAAAGCTTTCCGCACCGGTGAAATGATGGTCGTTCTTGTAACCAACGGCCGCGACATCCCGCATCTGGACGCCTGGATTGGCAGCATCCGCGAACAGCTGCCGCATGTAGTCAGCATCTGCCAGAACGTCAACACTCAGCGCACGAATGTCATCTTCGGTGGCGAAACCCGCGTCCTGTGGGGCAGAGATGTTATCTATGACTACATCGGCGATGTACAGTTCGCTATCTCAGCGCGTTCGTTCTATCAAGTGAACCCGGCACAGACTGAGGTGCTGTACGGAAAAACCGTAGAATACGCCGGACTGACTGGCAATGAAACGGTTATCGATGCCTATTGCGGCATCGGTACGATCTCCCTCTTCCTGGCACAGCACGCAGCCAAGGTATATGGAGTAGAGATTGTTCCTGAGGCAATTGAGGATGCCCGGGCGAATGCGAAGTTAAATGAGATGAAGAATGTAGTGTTCGAGGTTGGTGCCTCTGAGGATGTCATTCCGAATTGGAAAGAGCAAGGGATTACGGCGGATGTTATCGTGGTCGATCCTCCGCGTAAGGGCTGCGATCCGCGACTTTTGGAGACGATCCTGGCGATGAAGCCGGAGCGTGTGGTGTATGTGTCGTGTAATCCATCGACATTAGCAAGGGACTTGCGTGTGTTGGAGGATGGCGGGTACAAGACAGTGGAGGTAACTCCGGTGGACATGTTCCCGCATACGGTGCATGTGGAGTGCGTATTATTGATGGAATGGAGGGGCGAGCCTAAATAGGCTACGCCTCTTGTTTTAATGGATTTTGGAAGTTGTAATTGATTTCGATAGAACCATCAGCTTGTACAGCAATTCGGTTAATCATCTTATGAATCATATCTCGAAGCATTTCCTCGTTACTTACGTCAAGGGTTGCAAATTTCGTTAGTTCCGTTTTGAATGCCGTAACTCTTGACTCTGTATCATGCTCATTGGCGATTTCCAAGTCGAGTAATGCTTCTCGTTCCGCTAATGTTTGACGTTCTTTTTTAACCGCTCCGCAACAAGCATTAAATATTTCATTATCAATCTCGCCGCTAGACCATTTCCTTGTAAGGTGAACGATTTCTTTATCCAGTTTGTTGATTTCGTTCAGAACCTTTTCGAGTTCCTTTACTGCGTTGTTTTTCTTAATCCCCGCTCGTTGGATAGTCACGTCAACGAGAGACTGCATATTAAGGGAGTTAGCAATCAGGTCTTTCAGGTTGGTTAAAACAACTTGCTTTAGAACGTCATGCTTGATGATGTGTGATGCACACTTTTTAGACCCGTTTTTCTGATAGGTTGAGCATACGTAGGAATGACGATCATTTTTGTAATTCATTCCCCCTCCACAATCTGCACAGAATGCTACCCTAGCAAATAAAGACTTTTGTCCCCGCCCTCTAAATACTCGATTAGCTTTCTCCCTCATTTTATTTTGAACAGCTTCAAAAAGTTCAAGGGTAACTAACGGTTCATGATGATTAGGTATTATAATCCAATCGCTTTCGTCTATCAGTTGTCTTCTTTTATAGCCCTTCTTTTGAAGGTGTAGTTTGTCTTTGCTATCAACTTTTGAACGTCCTTGAACCAATTCACCTGTATAATGGCGATTTTTCAAAATTAATCGTATAGACGAATCGTGCCACTTACTTCCCTTTTTTCTGGAGGTAGGAATTCCTTTGTCATCTAGAAAGTTAGCTATCGCTTGAACGCCCATTCCTTTATTCAGGTATAGGTCAAATATTAATTGGACGGTGTGCGAGTGAATAGCATTAGGAATTAACTTCCCCGGCTTTACTTTGTCGTAACCAATGGGCGGCGTTCCGTGAAAAATACCATTAAGTGACTTAACGGATATACCCCAACTAACATTGTATGACGTATCCTCGCTTTGTCTTTGGTTTACGGCTGAGATAACAGTCAGTTGTAACTCATCTTTAATTTCGCCTTCTCTAGATGAATAGAGATTGACGTTGTAACTGTTGAGGGTTCTTACGATGTTTAAGGTATCTGATGTGTCTCTGGACAATCTAGACAATGCTTTTATAAGAACCACATCAAAACGTCCTTTCTCAGCATCCCTCATTAGGCGTTTCAATTCCTCACGTTGGGCGGTACTTGTACCAGTAATTCCTTCATCGGCATAAATATCAACCAGTTCCCAACCCTTTTGTTTTATAGAGTTTTCAAAGTGCGATACTTGACTTTCAAGGCTATCCTTCTGACTATCTAATCCTGTACTAACCCTTGCATAAATGGCACATCTCATGCACATTCTCCCCCTTTGGAAAGTTGTTTTTGAGATGTGACAGTATTCGCTTGTTTATTATCGTATGACTGCTCTATCAAACTGTCAATACGAGATTTAAGCAAGTCAAGCATTAGAGTCTGCAAGCTATCCTCAGAAGAGAAATTGGTAATAATCTTCATTTGTTGCGCCCCCTACAGTGTTGTTACTATAGTGGTCGTTCTATGTATTGAAATAATTGCGAATTTATTTTTTGAACATAAAGAAAGCCCCAACCGAATCGGTAGGGCAGAGAATAGGGAGCGTCTACTTCTAGTATTGACATTCTTATTGTTAGTATTTTAAAGGGTGTTTGTTAAAGCAACACCCTTCCTGTCCTCTGCACGCTATAAATGCTTGAATAAGTATACCCACTTTTATCTTAGCCACTTGAATTAAATTCTACAATATCCCCAGATACCTCCATTAAAATATATGATTTCCTTAACTTGCTTCTGTCCGTGTTTTACGCTGACAATTCACTTCGTGCGGTCAAATTTTTTTACTATCTCTACGTTATTGTTGTTAGACGTTACCAATCTTTACTTATAATGAATGCAAATGATTAAGGAAGGTGAAGACGTTGGAAAAAATGTTCTCCATTAAGGAAGCAAAAGAGGTGCTAAGTCTATCATACAACACCGTGTACCGACTGATAAACAACGGGACTATCAATGCCGTTAAAATCGGTGGATCTATTCGCATTCCACATTGGGCACTTAGAAATTTTATTCTTGAAGATACGGTAGGAGGTAAAGCCAATGATTATCAACAGTAAGGCGGTCTCACTCACTGAAGCGACCACGATGTTAGGAATGACCGAACGGGAAGTTCTACGACTGAGCCAACATGGGTATTTGGAGCAAAGTAAGCCTGAAGGCGGTGAAACACGAATAATTCAGAGCAGTCTTGAGAAGTATGCTTATCGAAGCGGGATAGTCCTTCAGGAAGCCTCTAAGACCTCTGTAGGGCGTTCGGGAAGCCTTGCAATACAAGAGGCAATGACCAAGCTAGGACTACGTAGCGAAGACACAGTACATCGACTGATTCAGACAGGCAAGCTGAAAGCAGGGTTAGAGGGCGGGACATATGTTGTCTATTCTCAATCTTTACATGACTATGTTACAGGACGGTGTTAGACATGAGAATGTATACGCTGAATGAAATCTCTAATTTACTGACTAAAGCAAGCCCTACTAAAGTCTACACTATGCAACGCATTTGGGGTTGGTGTCAAAAAGAAGGGTTACAGTATGAATCAATCCCATATAGGGTCAGAGGGGTATCTTATAAGCCTATATGGATTCGTGAGGATTCTCTGAGAGCGTTCATAGAGATGAAGGGCTTTAATATTGAAGGAATCTTTCCTAACTAGCTAGAGTCAACCGTAGAAAGCCCGCCATATGATTGGCGGGTTATTCAATCGCAACTTTATAACGACATAAACCAACTACTAAGGGTATGCGAGGTGTTTTTTTGCACGTTATTGTCACCAACTTATTCCATCCAAAGGAGGAACACACATGAGAGGGATTTACAATCGTAAAGAAGCCGCAAAGTATGCAGGTGTAAGCCAACGAACGATACTGAGGGCTATTGCTTCCAAGCAACTTGTCGCTGAGAAAATCGGTGACGCTAAAACATCAACTTACATCATTAGTCAGACGGCATTGGAAGGCTACATTCAACGTAGGGGGCGGCGTTAATGGCAAAACAGGATGACTTGATGAAGAAAAGAAACGCATTCATACAGAACTTGGCGGAACATCATTCAACAATTGATGGTGTTGCTATTTTCGGTACTACACCTACACTTCCTTACTCTAACTCATCATACTATGTCAACGTCCCACAGGTGCTTAGGAGGTGCGTTTACCTCGATAGTGATGAAATTAACATTCTTATTGAACTCTTCTCTTGGATGGATGGGGAAGGGGTTGCCAAAGTTGAGCAAAGTTTGATTTCTCTCAAGACAGGTATCCCGCTTAGGACAGTTAAAGAGAAGATGACAGGTAAGGGGAACTCTCTAAAGTCCAAACGGTTTATTGAAGTCGCAAAGAGGAATCGTAGTAATGTTTATATTGTGCAAAAACTTGACTTCAACCCTTACATTATTCTATCAGAAATGGCACATGGCTTTGTCGAGTATTACTACTACAAAGGCAACCTGCGTTCATTGGATTGGACAGGTGACGAACCTAGTGGAAATAGTCCTCAATCATTAAAGTGGATTCTTGAAGGAGAACAGAGTATTACGTCATGGAGACAGCACTTAGCAAAAGTTTTTAAGGGTATTGTCACCGATAAAGTCGTATTCATGAAGTACGTACAGTCAATAGTAGCCACCTGCAATCAAGACTATGTACAGATGAATAGGGAGTTTCAAAATGAACTTTTACAAGAGGTGCTCAATAAAAGGGAAGTCAAGGATATTAAAGTGGGGTGATGGTAGGAGTTAGTTGTACTACACCCATGAAGTGTATAATTTACAATAATAAAAGTGCAGTAGTTGCACCTAATGGAGTGCAGTAGTTGCACTTTTCTTCTTACTTAAGTGCAACTATTGCACTTGGATTTCCTCTATAAATGCAACAGTTGCACTTGTATATATAATAATTACTTTAAAGATAAATAATGAAAACATAAAAGACCTTATCAAGAGTAAGGATATAGGCAGACACGCCTACGGCGGTCAGCGGTTTAACCTCAAAGATTAGAACTTTTTCTGTAAAGTTGGTGAGCGATTAGAATAAGCAGTTTTCCTGAACTTTACAGTAATACATTGCATGGGGGTTGAAAAAAGAAGTTGTCCCCTTTCCCCCAACTAAAGTTCACCCCTAACACCGAAAAGAGCGCTATTTATTTCTAGTCAAAAGAAAAAGCCGCCTCTGTAGAGGTAGGAAACGGCTCTTCGCCCCTACTGATACAGGAAGTGACTCGTAAAACACCCTCTGTGAAGGACAGGAGCTTTTGGGCTTCCGTTCCTTACACTTATATTATACTTATTGTCCTGTTTCTTGTAAGAATATTGTGATTACTATAAACGGACATTTTGTTTTTTTATGTAGTAGGAATTATCTTTACGCTTATGAGTTATGCAGGGTATAGGGAATTAATTTTTAAAAAAGGAAGTCAGTGATTAAAGCAACTACAAACTAATGTAATTGGTAACTAAGGAAATTCACCTTCAAAAGGGGTCGAATTCTTTTTTTATAAGTAGAACAACAACTCGCATCTTTTCCCCTATATGAAGCGACTATTAAGAGTGTAAGGCAACAGTGAACAAAATGAACTCTATAGGGGGAAAGAAGAATGGAAAAAAAGTTAGCTTTCAAAGAAGTGCCTCAAAAAGTTCTTGAAATCTTAAAAAGCGGAGAACAATTCAGTGGGTTTGATTCTATTTATCACTGCTTGTCTCATGGGTGGCTAGATTTGTACGAGACGATTGACGGAAATTATTACATTTATACTAGAATTTCTGAACACAGTGAAGAGGGTGAAGATGCTCCGCTAGAGCGTATGAGCAAAGCGACTTATGGAAGTGATGCAGTACTATATCAATGTATCGAAAGAAGTTATTTAGATTTGGAATTTAATGGTAAAGCGGTATGGGTTACTCGGGACTTGGATTTTGAATAGAGTTATATAGAACGGAGAGATTTTAGTGAGAAAATGTAGTGATTGTAATGAAATGAAGGATTACACCGAATTTTTCAGCATGAGTCATAAAAGATGTAAATATTGTTTTAATGTTAGTTCACGTATTGGTCATTTAAAAGGATTCCCCAACACATTTAATTACGCAGATTTCGAGAACTTGAGAAAACAATTCGGAATAACTAAAGATGGAATTAGTAAATATCATCTTGAACACTTTATTCCGAAGAGTTGGGGGCATGGTGAAGTCATGTTGGGAACGTATATTTTCTTTTAGGGCATTATAATAGGATGAAACACAACCAAAATCCGTTTCAGGCTTTTGAAAGCATTGGAAGGAAGCATACTCCGTTTAAACATACTGCAAATTTAATTATTAACCATATTGCAACTATTAATGGTTTAACTGTTGAGGAACTAAAGGCGTTTGTTGGATGGTGCGAAGCTAATAAAAGAGTGAACATTAGTTCATCTAAAACTTCACTTGAATTATGGGGAGAGGCATTAAGACATTCATAATACTATAGGGCGTAATACATCAGAGCATAGATTCTATGCTCTTTAATTGCGTAGAATTATAGCGTAGAATAGTAATTCTATGCTATAGTCTGGGTGGGTGTTATCGCATATCGGGGCGAATCAATCAATTAACGGGCAAAAAAAATTGCGTGGAATTATATAAGCCAATTTTACTGGGAGAGATGACTATGTTAGACCTGTTTATTAGTGAGGGTTTGCGAGGTAAAAGTGAAGCAACGGTAAAAACATACCGCCACGCTCTAAAGCAGTTCAACCAATGGCTAGAGGGTTACGACACCACCCTAGAAGGTTTCAGCCGCACAGACGTTCAACAGTACGTTACATACTTGGCAAGCAAGAAAAAGTCCGCCGCTACCATTAACAAGGTCTACAACGCTATTAAGAAGTTCTGTAGGTGGTCTATGAAATTGGAATGCATTGAAGAAGTACATATTATTAAAGCACCTGACTACAAGCTGACAGCACCAAAGGCACTAGATAAGCTTGAGCGAAGCCGACTCGAAAGGAATGTTGACAGGAACGGCAACAAGCGTAATTACGCCATTGTAAGGACTCTGCTTTACACAGGCTTGCGTGTGTCTGAACTTGTCAATCTAGACAGATCTGACGTTGATATAAGCGACCGTAAAGGCGAGTTGAGGGTTAGGGTAGGTAAAGGTAACAAAGAGCGGGCGTTGCCCTTAGATGTTGATACACGGTGGGCTATTAGGAAATACTTAGAGGAACGGGCAGATAGTCACGAAGCACTGTTTATTAGTAATAGAGATAAGCGTATTAGCGTTAGAAGCGTTCAATACCTTTTAGAACAACATGATCTCCACGCTCACCAACTCCGCCACACGTTTATAACAGGGCTTGTCAGAGCTAATCAAGACATATCTGTTATTCAGTCATTAAGCGGACACAGTTCAGCAGATATGATACTGCGCTATTCCAAGCCGACAGAGGAAGACAAGCTGAGAGCCGTGGAAGGACTATATAGGGATTGATTCAGTTTGAAAGCCCACACGATTAAGGTGGCTCTATCACTGGTTTATAGGACTTTTATGTACCATTATAGACCCACCCAGTGACGAATGAATCTCTTTTGCAGGCGAGTTAAAAGTTCACCCTCGTTTGCTCTGTATAATATTTTCTGGGAATTCCGATGTACGCACTACGCACAATAGCCGAGGGTTTAATGAATTATCAGTGCTTTATATTGCATTATCTCTAAGAGTTTCTTTATTAGATAGATACTAGTGTTGAGTATTTTAGTAGGTTATCTTTAAAATTAAACTTACATACCACTGATAAAGACGATACGAATATTTTAGATTAATTAAAGTGATGTATAATGATTTTGTGAGTCTAAAAGTTAATGAAATTATTGAATAAAGTAATGGGGGAGTTTATATGATTAAAGGAAGACAAGAAATAGGTCTTGAAGGAGATACAGATTACCTTGTTCGTAGTTTTCTCGAAGAAATAAATGTAATCTACTCAGAGCAGGGGACGAATATAAAAGTGATAGATAAAGCCCTTATTGGGGCTAGTAAATCTGAAAGTGGTAAAGGGAAGGGGAAACCAGAGTTTATTTTTGTGTCAGGAAATCATTTATTTGTAATAGAAAATAAAAAATCAAATGAAAAATTAGAACTATTGGAAAACGGTTTAGTGGATACAAGTTACCCAGCACGCAATGAATATGCAGTTAATGGTGCTGTGCATTATGCTAAACATATCGTTGAAAAGGCTATTGGTTATAACGAAGTTGTTGCTATAGGAATTACAGGTAATTCACATTATTATCAAATACAACCTTATTATGTGACGAATAATGACATTCGAAGACTAGATAGTTTAAAGTCTTTTGAAGATTTTTCAGAAGATAATTTAATAGAATATTGGAGAGTAGCTATTAACGGAGAGTTACCAAAAGAAGAGAGAGACTTGCTAACAGTTAAAGAAATAGCTGCAACACTACATGAGGATTTACGGAATTATGGAAACTTAGAAGGAGAACGCAAAGCAACCGTTGTTTCAGCGATTCTTCTAGCTTTAGAAGAGCCAACATTCTCAGTTAGTGACTTAAAAGGCTTTGATGTTGATGGACAACGAGACGGCGATAAAATTTTTGGCGCTATAGAAACGTATTTAAGACGAATAAATTTCCATGAACGTTATGAGAAATATGGGGTTCTTATGGATAGTTTCAACTTCTTTAAAACAGATACAGTTTTGAATACGTATAAAGCAATACTTGATAAGACTCCATTAAAATATTATACAGAACAGTTAGAAACGGACTTAGTTGATTTAATGAAATCCGAAAATGATATTGACATTTTAGGCAATTTTTATGGAGAGTTTGTGAAGTATGGAGGTAACGATGGGAACCCTTTAGGAATTGTACTGACTCCACGTCATATTACATCGTTAATGACAGAATTAATTGATGTTAGACCTCATGATTATGTTCTAGACCCTGCTTGTGGTTCAGGTGCATTCCTAATTTCTGCAATGATGCGAATGCTTTCATTAGCAGAAAGTGAAGAGCAAAAACAAGAGATCAAACAAAATCATTTATATGGAATTGAACTACAGGGAAAACTTTTTACAATTGCAACAACAAACATGATTTTACGCGGAGATGGAAAAAGTAACTTAATCAAAGGTGATATGTTCCATGTTACTGATGATAGTTTACAAGGAAATAAAATTACAAAAGTTTTAATAAATCCACCATATAGCCAAGCGAAAACAAAGGATTTAGTACATTTAAGTGAAATCAGTTTTATTAATAGAGCTCTGGAAATGATGAAGCCAGAAGGAAAATTGGCTGCAATTGTTCCGCAAAGTACTATGGTAGGCAAAACAAAAGAAGAAAAACAATTAAAAAAACAAATTCTAGAAAATAATATACTTGAGGCAGTTATTACTTTAAATACAGATACTTTTTCTCCAGTTGGTGTTCATCCTTGTATTTGTATTTTCAAAGCTGGGGTTCCTCATAATCTCAATAGAAATTTAGTGAAATTTATTGACTTTTCTGATGATGGTTATTTTTTGAGGAAACACGTTGGTTTAGTTGGTAATGGTACACAAGACAGTAAGCGAGAACATTTAATAGATGTTATTAATGGGAATGCTGATGACAGCACGAAATTTATTGTACGTACTACAATTACAGCCGAAGATGAGTGGTTACACGCTTTTTATTATTTCAATGAAGAAATTCCTCCTGAAGATAACTTTAAAAAGGCTATTGCAGACTATTTAACATTTCAATTTGATATGTATAGTCATGGACGTGGCTATTTATTTAAAGAGGGTGAAAATGATGAATAAGATACATCATTTATCTGAAACTAATTGGGGTGTGTTTCAATTCAAAGATATTTTTGAAATTAAAGATGGTTATTATAATAAAAAGCCTCCTAGAACTATTGGAGTAAATAATAATGGAATTCCTTTTCTTGGTGCGACGGATAGTAATAATGGAATTACTGAGTTTTATTCTAAAGAAACTATTTTAGACTGGGATAAGGTTGGGGATAGAACAGATAAAAATATTGAGAGCCGTATATTTAAAGGTAATTGTATTGCTATTACAAATAATGGCTCAGTAGGACATGCATATTATCAAAAGTCTGAATTTACGTGTAGTCATGATATTACACCGATATACCTAAAAAATTATGAATTGACAGAAAATATAGCATTATTTTTTATTCCTCTAATAGAGCAAGTTGGAGAAAAATATAAATATGCCAATAAATGGCGACCTAAAAGAATGAGAACTTCAAAAATAAATTTACCTGTAACAGATAAAGGTGCTCTAAATTGGGGGTATATGAATGATTATATTGAAATTTTAAAAAAAGAAATTATTATAGAGAGACCTGAATTTTCTATAAATGATATTTCAGATTATAGAGAACTGAAAGATTTAGAATGGAAATTATTTTTGATATCAGATGTTTGTGATATAAAAAGTGGAACTAGATTAACTAATCAGGATAAGAAAATAGGTGAAATCCCTTTTATTGGTGCATTAGATAATAGTAATGGTGTTACAGGATATGTTTTAAATAAAAATGACAGTTATGATTCCAATATATTAGGAGTTAATTATAACGGTAGTGGAGTTGTCGTTAGTTTCTATCATCCATATAAAGCTGTCTTTTCTGATGATGTAAAAAGATTTCATTTAAAGATAGAAAAACCTAATAAGTATCACTATTTATTTTTAAAAGTTATACTTATACAACAAAAGGAAAAATATGCTTATGGATATAAATTTAATGCTAGCCGAATGGCTCGACAAAAAATTATGTTACCCGTAAATGAAAATAATATTCCAGATTGGGATTTTATAGAATCTTATATGAGAAGAATGGAAAATGAAGTACTGGAAAATCTTGAATAACTATTCGAAATGAACGCAATTAAAATCTCAGCATCTTAGCTAGATAGAACAACGGTAGCTCATAAAAAATTTAAGCGAATACTATCACATCTTATTGTCATTATTAGTTATTCCACACATGTGGAGTGTACAGTAAGACTTGAAAGAAAAGACACAGCCGATTAAACTGTATCTTAGTTCTGTGGAAGAGGGTTAGAGAGATTATAGTGAATTTTAATCTTTTCGCCCTCGAATACTTCAATTTTCTGTATTAACCTTTTTAGAACGTGTTTCACGACCTGTACATCGCTAATGTCGAGGGTCGAGAACCGTTCTATTTCTTTTTTGAAAACTTGTAATTGTTCGGTGAGGTCTTGCCTTGCTTCAAACAATACAATTAGTTCAGCTTTTCTATTCGATAATTCTTGTTGTTGCTTTACTATTCGTTCGTTTTGTTGCTTGAATTGCTCTGACGTAATCTTATCATCAACGTGTAGACTTTACAGCTTGTCAAAGCGTTTATCCATTTCGGCTAATTCTTTGTCAATACGCGCCAATTCCTTTTTGGTATTAGTGTGTACCGAATTAGCTTTTTCCTCGGCAATACCGTATAGCCTATCCATACTTACGTTATCCCTAACCAACGCCGCTAGGTCGTCCTTAACTGCTTGTAGTAATTCTTTTTCTGCGATAATATGCGACGAGCAGTAACTAGATGTATATTTAACGTATCCGCCGCAAACATACGCCCCTTTACGTCTATCGGGCTTGAAGTGCATTCCGCTACCACAAGCAGGACAAACAACGATATAGGAAAACAGGCTTTCTTTACCGTTGCTTTTATGCGTACCCTTCTTACGCATGAGTACTTGAATCGCTTAAATCTTCGTCAGACACTAATGCAGGATGAGTGTTTACGGTAATAATTTGCTTATCCGCTTCGACTTTTCTGCGAATTTTATATAGTTCCGATTCTGCAAGTGTTCCTGTCGTTTCTTCACGCCGATAAACAAGATTACCTAGATATACGGGATTGGATAAAATGCCCTTAATCGTGCTCTGTTGCCATTTGGTGCCTGCATTTGAAACACCCGCGCTAGCCCTGGGTGTCGGAATACTCCTACGCATTAGGACATTGCTTATCGTGAACATTCTCCGACCTTTGTGTAAGTATAACTCGAATATTTCTCGCACGATTGGGGCGGTATTCTCGTCAATTTCAAGGGCGTTTGTCGTCTCGTTGAACGTGTATCCGTATGGCGGAATTGAAACTCGACGTGTACCCTGTCTTGCACTAGATTGTAGTCCCAACTTTATACGTTCGGATAACTTAGCGTTCTCCTATAGATGTTCACGTTAAGCTAACTGGCAGGATTGTTGAATAAAGTTGGTAGATTATTCATATTACTTCCACAAACTTACAACTTTATAAGCGTATATATAGTCTAAAGCAATAATAACAAATACAGGAGGTATTTATGAGAAACAAAGCTATTAGCTCATGCCTTTTAATTTTTATGCTGATCTGTTCGGCTTGTTCTAATGTCGAAGCTCTGCAGCGGGAAGGAATATCAACCTCAACCAACCAAGCAAAACAAAATAATGGAGAGTCTTCTAACGAGATTGTAAACAATCAAGATAGTTTAACATTGTTAAATATTGTGTTACCTAAAGATTGGAAGCTTGATAAAAGTGAAACTGTTGTATATAATTTTTTAGATGAAAACGACGAGAATAGAGGAACAGTTAGTGCAATTAACTACATGGATAACTTTAATTTTCTAACACAAATGCCTAATCATAGTAGTGTAACTAATGATGAATATATTGATCTACCTTTGGGTAAATCTAGATTAATTACATTAGATTCCGATAATGGTTCTGCTGCCTCAGGTATTACAGGAACACATGATATTTATTATGCATCACTACCTATAAAAGGAAAGGCTATTTATATGTTAAACTTCACAAAAAATGATAAGAAGCCTGAAACTAAAAGTCAATTTATAGAGATATTAAATAAGTTAAGTTTAAAGTAATTAGGCAAAAGAATTTATAGCTCAATCACAAATTAAAAAGAACTATTACGCTAATGGGACACGATAGTTCAAAATTGACCGCCTAATTATGAACTGCACCCCAATTGTTAGACATAACTAACATTTGGAGGTGCAGTTTTTTTATGACCAGGTACAGTACAGACGAAAAAATCCAAGCTATTATGCGTTATAAAAAGGGATCCGAGAGCTTGAAAACCATTGCAAAATCAATCGGGATTCACCATTCTGTCTTTTCAAACTGGATTAGTCAATATGAGCATCATGGTGAAGAAGCTTTTAAAAAGGGCTATACATCATATCCTGCACAGATTAAACTAGACGTACTTAATTATATGAACGAATTCGGGACGTCTGTTAGAGAAACGGCTGCGATATTTAATATTGCGAGTCATAGTACCATTTTAAGCTGGCATAGAAGCTTAGAGTTACATGGAATGGACGCCCTACAACCAAAGAAGAAGGGGCGTCCATCCATGAAAAAAGAACCTAATAAACGAAAGATTCAAACGTTAAAAGAAGGGTCTGCTGAGGCATTACAAGCAGAGGTAGAGCGTTTGAGAATGGAAAATGCATATTTAAAAAAGTTGAATGCCTTAATTCAAAACAAGGAAAAATCACCAAACAAGACAAAGCACGAGTAGTCTATGAACTAAGGAACGAATTTTCGGTGAAAGCCCTCCTGCAGCTAGCAGATATCCCTCGTAATACGTATTATTTCGTGGTAAAAACGTTTGGTATGCCCGATAGAGATAAGGAGCTAAAAGACGTTATTCAAGCGATTTACGAGGAGCATGAGGGTCGTTATGGTTATCGTCGTATTCGTGACGAGTTAGTGAATCGAGGACACCATGTGAATCATAAAAAGGTACAACGCTTGATGAAGGTATTGGGTTTAAAGTGTGTGGTACGTATGAAGAAATATCGTTCCTATAAAGGGACGATTGGCAAACTCGCACCGAACATATTAGAACGTAACTTCCACGCTGAGAATCCAAATGAGAAGTGGGTTACGGATATTACAGAGTTTAAATTATTTGGAGAAAAGCTGTACTTATCTCCAATTCTAGATCTATATAATGGTGAGATTATTACGTATACAATCGGTTCAAGGCCGGTCTACTCGCTTGTTTCAACGATGTTAGATCAAGCATTCCGTCGATTAACCGATGAAGATAACCTCCTTATTCATTCTGACCAAGGCTGGCACTATCAGATGAAGCAGTATCGTCATGCCCTTGAAGAACGAGATATCAAGCAAAGTATGTCCCGTAAAGGTAATTGCTACGACAACGCCGTCATTGAGAACTTCTTTGGTATCATGAAATCTGAATTTCTATATTTAAAGGAATTCGAAAGTATCACACATTTCAAACAAGAGCTATCAAAATACATCGATTATTACAACAACAAGCGAATTAAGGCAAAACTAAAAGGCCTGAGTCCGGTACAGTACCGAACTCAGGCCCAACAAGTCGCTTAATTATATACCTGTCTAACTTTAAGGGGGCACTTCATTCGCAATGTTGCTGACAGGGCGGTTTGCTATGTCATAGAGGGCAGCTTGAAAGTTAGAGTCAACCTGCACATTACGAACTATCTTGCACGTTTTTAAGGCTAACTTATTAATAGAGCAGTTACACAAAAAATAAGATTACTCTGCTACAACTTGTTTGCCTGCAATCCGGCCGAATGTGAAGATATCAGCGATGGCATTACCGCCAAGACGGTTTGTACCATGAATGACCCCTGTTACTTCACCTGCAGCGAACAACCCAGGGATGACTTCGCCTTTTTCATTCAAAACGCGAGTCTTCTCGTCGATCACCAAGCCGCCCATTGTATGGTGAACGGAGGGTACAGCTTTTTCGATGTAGTAAGGGCCTTTTTCAAGAGATTTCAATCCACCGCGATGTTTGAAATCAAGGTCTTTACCTGTTTTCGCATAATCATTTACTTTATTAATCGTTTCTTTCAAAGTGTTCACGTCAATTTTAAAGAAATCAGCGGCCTCTTCAATCGTATCGGCTTTAAAGAGCAAGCCTTGTTTAACGAGTTGATCGTATTCGTCTTGATGAACTTCTATCGTTTTACCGATATCCTCAATGCCTTGATTCCATAATTGATACGTATATCCACCCGTTTGGGCAAGAATTGCTTTAGAAATAACGTCACGACGTTCTAATTCCTCAACGAAGCGCTTGCCTTCTTGGTTAATCAGGATCGCACCATCGAAGCGGGAGTCTGCAACCAGGGAAATAACACCTGTCTCAGGATTACAGATTGGATACGTTTGAATACTCTCCATGTTTGTCAGTTTGGCGCCAATCGTTTCTGCCATAACGATACCGTCACCTGTAGATCCTGGTGTATCGGTAGTCATATATTTTTCATCCATTGTAGGGTTATACTTCTTACGCATCTCTACATTGGATCCAAAACCACCGGTAGCGATGATGACGCCTTTGTTCGCATGGAATGTGATCTTGTCGCCAGTACCCGAAGTCGCAGTTACACCTGTTACTTTGCCGCTTTCGTCCTTCAGCAAGGTTTCGGCTTTCATATTCGTTTTGATCGTGATTTGATCAGCGTCTGTTTTGGCTTTTAACTTAGTAATCAATTCAACACCTGTATGACCTACAGGAATCAACGCACGTTTTCTGGAATGGCCACCAAATTGGAACAGATGATCAGGTAAGAACTCTACCTTGATATCATCGCGCAGCCATTCGGCAGATGCTAGAGCATTGTCGGCAAGAATACGAACCATCTTTGGATCCCCGAGGTTGTCTCCGCCTTTCATCGTATCATTATAGAACAAGTCAGCCGTGTCATCTGTGATGCCAAGAGCACGTTCAACCCAGTTGTCAGGCGCATTCATCTCACCACCGGAAATCAATGTGTTGCCGCCAACAGCTGGCATTTTCTCGAGCAGAACTACATTAGCTCCAGCGCTCTTCGCTTCGATAGCCGCACTAAAGCCAGCACCCCCGGCACCGATGACGACAACATCATAGGTTTGCTCGACTTCTTCTTTGTCTTTGCTTCCACTGACTGCAGCGCCAGCGACAAGGGTAAGTCCAGACTTCGTAATTGCATCTTGAATGGCTTCGAGATATCCTTTGCTTGTAACTGTAGATCCGCTAATGGCATCAACTTTTGCGCTGTTAGTTGCCATGACCTCTTGCTTGAGCTGCGTATAAACAGGTTCTGCAAGTACTTCATTTTCCTTATGCTCTGTCACTTTAATGTCAGTGATCTTGTTATCTAATAAGGAGACTTGTACTTTAATATCGCCATGTTTACCTTGCCCAACTCCTTCAAAGACTTGAACTCCGTTTGCATCTGCAGCGGGCTCTGCATCTTTACTGCCGCAAGCAGCAAGCGTGAACATAAGACTGAGGACTAGTAGAATAGATAACAGCTTTTTCGTGTGAGTTCGCATAATATCTCCTTCATTCTGTTGTGGATTGGTTACATACACTAGGGAGAGGAAGATTTGCTAGGCAAATCCTTTATCTCTAGCCTAGACATGAATGTTATTTCATGTGAAAATATGCACAAGACCTATTATAGATTTAGTACAGCATTATGTATTTGCACAGATTAGTGTTTTTTTGTCTTTTTCGGGCATGTAAGAAACAGATATTGTGAAGGGCTATGATTACAATGAAATCAATTCACTTAAAAATTACGTTAATCGCAGGAGGCTGCTTCTTGCTGCTGTTCGTTGCATTGCTTGTAACAATATATTTGGAGATGAACCATACGGTTGTCCCTTTGAATAAGAACTTAACGCAGCAAGTGGTTACTGCACGCAGCGACCAGATTGATTATTGGTTTAATCAGCGCATTGGAGAGATAGACATGCTTGCTTCTCTAGCTTCGGACCATCAGTGGACACGAGATGAATTGCTGCAAGAGTTCGATAAGTTCGAGGCGAAGAAGAAAGTAGAGTACGAATCCATACGCGTGGTGGATATTCACGGAAATTCCTGGTCAGCAAGGGACAAGCCTTTTTCGATACTAAACCGACCCTACTATCGAAAACTGCTGAATTCAGATTCCAATTATGTGGTAAGCAATCCGATCGTATCCAAAGCGAATGCAGCCGAAATCGTCGTCATTCTTTATCGCGTGAATCCATCGGTGAATGATGAGGTAGCTTATATTGCCGCAGCCGTCTCCGTCAAGAAGATGAGGGAGATTGCTCAAGATGTAATGCTATATGACCAGTCAGGCCAGCTTATCGTCGATTGCAGAGAGCTGGGTGAAGAAGATGGAGCGGAGGATACAGCAGATAAGAAGAACATGAGTGTATTTGAGGCTCCAATTCAAAATGTGGAAGGCTGGAAGTTAGTACTCAAAGTACCGAATTCAAGTCTATCGTTAGCGGTGATCAAAACCCAGCGGACTGCATTGCTGGTAGGCGTTCTTATCGGTAGTGCGTTTATCGTCTTTCTGGTGCTGCTTGCTTCTTCCATTATTCGTCCAATTCAGTCGCTTCGCCAGGTAATGGAAAATGTGCAGAACGGCAACCAAACCATACGAGCAGATGTTACGCGCTCGGATGAGATCGGCGATCTTGGACGAAGCTTCAATGACATGCTTGTTCAATTATACGCTGTGGAGCAGGACCGAAAGGAGATGGAACTCAGACTGATTCATGAGCAGATCAAGCCGCACTTTTTATACAACACATTGGATACGATTCAGTGGATGGCAACGGAACATGGAGCAGACAATGTGGTGGAGATGGTGGAAGCGCTTAGCGCGTATTTCCGATTAGGGCTTGGCACAGGCAGTCCCTACATTCTGCTTGATCAGGAGTTGTACCATGTCGAGAGTTATCTTCATATTCAAGGTGTGCGATATGAGGAGATTCTGGACTACGAGCTTCGATATGATGAAAAGCTTGCTCAGTGCCAAGTTGTTCGCTTCATACTGCAGCCTTTGGTGGAAAATGCGATTTATCACGGGATTAAGCCACTTGGGGATCAAAAGTGCAAAATTTCGATTACAGCATATAAACAGGCCGATTATTTGGTTATTAAGGTTGAAAATAATGGGGTTATGATTCCGGAAGAGAAGCTTGAGCAGATAAATCAAGCCCTTCTTGATGATACATATGATCGTTCTGCCACAGGCTTTGGGCTATATAGTGTAAACCATCGCATTCGACTAGCTTACGGAGTGCCATATGGCCTTGCAGTGAAGAGCGAAGATGGCATTACCGTTATGGTCATTCGAATACCTTTGGACGGGGAGTGGAATGAAGATGTGGAAGATTGTCATCGTCGATGATGAAACGATCATTCGCAAAGGCTTGCGACAATACATTGAGGAGAGTCCGTATCTTTTTGAGGTTGAAGGAGAAGCGAAAAGTGCAAACGAAGCATTGAATATGGTGGAGGAAGCCCTACCACATGTATGTCTTGTGGACATCAACATGCCGAATATGAATGGGCTCGATCTGATGAATATATTGCGCGAACGCTGCCCGTCGGTTCTGGTTGTCATCATCAGCGGGTACGATAACTTTGAATATGCGCGTCAAGCCGTGCAACTGCAAGCATTCGATTATGTATTGAAACCTGTGCCGAAGAGTGATCTGAACAAGCTGCTTCATCGGATCGATGAGCATCTTCAGGTAAAATATCCTTTGCATTCACATGAAGGCAGGGTGGATAAGGAGCCGGAGCTTCCCGGGTATACAGGGGATGGAACAGTGCTTATCCAAAAAGTGACCGAGTATATTGACAGTCATTATCAGGATCCGGAGCTGTCTATTACTCGAGTAGCAGCACTATTTCATATCAACCAAACCTATCTTAGTAAGCGTATGAAGCAAGAAATCGGTGCTTCATTCCTTGACTATGTCACCGAGCTTCGGATATCGAAGGCGAAGGAGATTCTGGATGACGTAATGCCGAATATCAAAATCGGGGATCTGGCCGTGAAGGTAGGGTATAAGAGCCAGTACTATTTTAGTCGTGTGTTCAAAAATAGAGTCGGCTCAAGCCCCTTAGAGTACAAAAAGCATCCGTTCGGTTATGGATAGGAGGGCCATTCTCGTCCCTCTGCAGCACGCCATAGATGCTATGCTCGGAGCCGCCTTCTATCAAAACGGTTGGATTTTAAACATGAGCGAGAAGATGAAGTTAAAGCATCCAATTGTGCAATATTTTTATGAACTAAGGCGTCAAGAGCAGATAAACTGTCTGGAAGTGTCTTAGGGCTCCTCATATAAGTTTGTTCACATTGTCCACCCACGCATGTGGAGAGTGTCGCTCTACTGGTAAGGAAGGATACAGTGCTATGAAATCCTTATATTTATTGGACTTTACGGACAAGTATGAGAAAAAATGTTGTTAAAGAGATGGCATCATTGCTGTCTCTTTTTTGTTTCACTTTTTTAGCATTGCTCTGACTCTGGTTCCCGCTGCCGCATCCTACGATCACAAGCATGAAAGACTGCACGAAAATTAGTGTTGATGCTTATGTTTAACCCCTCTCTGCTCTGCTAGGTGACAGGCATCATAGACGTACCTGCGTGATGTTGCTACGATGTTCCATGGAAATTAAGTGAAAGTGATCACAAGAAATTACAGAAGGAGTCATTTATCGTGAAAAGAATCGTAACACTGAGCACCCGCAAACTGATGGATACCGCAAAACACGGCGGATGCGGCGCATGCCAGACCTCTTGCCAGTCCGCTTGTAAAACTTCCTGCGGCGTTGCAAACCAGAAGTGTGAAAATGCAATGAACAGATAGGATTCGGAATTTTACCGCCCATTGCTCTGCTGATGGGCGGCTATTTTTAAGAAATGGATACTATCCCTAAAGGATGGCGAAGCCGTTTCTACTTGTGTGCAAAAGGAGCTTGATTAGTAAGTATGATTCATCAATATAAACTAAACGGATACAATATCGTGCTCGATACCTATAGTGGCTCGGTGCATGTTGTTGATGACCTAGCATATGAAATTATAGCGGATTATGAGAAAACTTCTGTCGATCAAATCGTGACAACAATGTTGGATAAATATAAAGATGATTCCAGCATTTCCGAGAGCGACATTCGAGAAACCATCGTGGATATCGAGGAGCTTATAAATGATGGACAGCTCTTTACAAAAGATGAGTATGAGAACCTCTCGCTCGATTTAAAAAAACGAAAAACTTATGTCAAGGCACTCTGCCTCAATGTTGCGCATACCTGTAATTTGTCATGTGACTATTGCTTCGCTAGTCAGGGGAAATACAACGGAGATCGAGCAATCATGAGCTATGAGGTTGGACAAAAAGCTATCGATTATCTGCTTGAAAACTCAGGTCATCATCGAAACCTGGACATTGACTTTTTCGGTGGGGAACCACTTTTAGCCTGGAAAGTGGTTAAACAGATCGTAGCTTATGCAAGAAGCAAAGAACAAGAATACAAAAAGAAGTTCCGCTTCACCTTCACGACGAACGGGATGCTGCTGAACGATGAGGTCACCGAGTTTTTAAATCAGGAAATGTACAATGTCGTATTGAGCCTAGATGGAAGGAAAGAGGTTCATGACCGGCTTCGCCAAACAGTTAACGGAAAAGGCAGCTACGATCATATTCTTCCGAAGTTCCAGGAATTCGTTCGTAAGCGCGGAGACCAAGAGTACTATGTACGGGGAACTTACACTCGTAACAATGTCGATTTCACCAACGATATATTTCATATCGCAGACCTTGGTTTTGACAAAATTTCGATGGAACCGGTTATCTGTGATCCAAGGGAACCCTATGCACTTACCGAGGAGGACCTCCCGGAGATATATAACCAGTACGAAATTCTCGCAAAAGAAATGATTGGGCGCGGCGAAGAAGGCAAGGGGTTTACCTTTTATCATTACATGCTTGACCTCTCGGAAGGACCCTGCATCCAGAAGAGAATCACTGGCTGTGGTTCAGGAACAGAATATCTTGCTGTCACCCCCTGGGGAGAGCTTTTTCCTTGCCACCAGTTCGTAGGGGATGAAGAGTACAGCATGGGAAACCTCTGGGATGGCATCACACAACCTGAGCTGCAATGTCAATTTAAAGAGAGTAACTGCTACTCGAAGCCGGAATGTAAGGACTGCTGGGCGAAACTCTACTGCAGCGGCGGTTGTCCTGCCAATGCGCTGCACGCGACGGGTTCCCTGGTCGGAACCTATGACTTCAGCTGTGACGTCTTCCGCAAAAGAGTCGAATGTTCCATGATGGTAAAGGTGGATGAATCTATTAGAGCGATGGAAGGGTAACCTAACTAATTAAAATAACGGATGAATATACTATAACCGAGAAATAGACACTTTTAAATAAAGTGCCTTTCTCGGTTTTTGTATGAATTCCACGCGATAGGTTGGTATATCGTTGTTATAGCTATGTATTATTTGATGTCTACATACATAGCACGATGAATGTTACCTGAAAGCGGACCGAAGGATAAAAAGCTAAGGGTCAGATATTGCCTCAGTCCTCCATTTTATTGGACGTCGTAGGTACGTGCCTAAGTCTGAATAATAAATCCCCTCAGGGATTCTGCATAAAAATTTGCAGATTTATGTAGTATCTATTTAAATGAAATAACGATCTCTTCCAAGAACAGAGAGTTATCTCCCACTATCACTTCACTAACCCTCCCCCAACAACTCCCCAACAGAAACCTCCAATGCTTTCGCAATTGCAACCACCTCATAATCCTGCACAAGTCTATATTGACCTTCCAATCGCGATAAACTGGTCGGGCTAATGTCCAAGCCAAAGGTTTGCAATTTGGCAAGGAAATCCTTTTGCTTCATTCGCTTAGCTTTTCGAATAGCTATAACTCGGGTCCCGATAATGTTTTTGTCACCCGGGGGCTCTTTGCGATGCCTCATTTTGGTGTCACCTCACAATTTAACCAAATTGTATGCGAGGTAAGTATTGTTTTAATGCGGATATCGAATTAAAATGAAATAAACCGATAAACGCATTAAAATTTCCATACATCGTCTACAGATATAGCTTTTCCCGGAAGGTGGGGGTGCAATGCAACATCTGATGTACAAATATGAGGAGGAAAAGCGCAAGCTGAATGAACTCGGACAGCAATCACTGGAGCAGGGAATTCCGTTAAGCAGCAATGAAGCGGTTCAGGCCCAGAGTCGTAAGGTTGACGAACTGATTAATCGGATGTACCAAGAAAAAAACGGACATACAGTGTCGTTTCGTTTGAGTTTCTATCTTGGAGGGGATATGGTGGACTTTCCGGCATGGTTTTTACAGACGATTCAAGGTCGATTGGATGAGGTGACCGCACAGATTGAACATCAATCCGAACCTAGATATGTTTTTGAAGAAGAGCGCAAAGCTTTTCAAGCGTTGTTTGACTCCATGGACATTGCACGTATGCCAGAGTTTGAGCACTGGGAGGATAAGCTTCAATCGAAGCAAGCCGTTCTTTATGAACGTCTATATCTTCAAGGACTAAAGGATGGCATGCAGCTTGCAAATGCCCTTACTGCCCTTTCAGTTCTCTCGGACTAAGACATGCCCTGTGGGTAGCGGAGTAGCACATAGGTATCGGAACCAAAGGGGATATATGTATATCTTATCTTCAGACTGTCAATGCGACAGTCTTTTTTATTGCGTATATATTTGGAATTTTTGTTTTTTTAGATGCTGTTCATCCAAAAGAGGGCAGACCTCCATTCATGATTTGAATAAAGGGATATCTTCCCATATTGTCGAATAACCATACATATTGTAAATCTATATCAGACGAGGTTTTGCTATGCTTAAAGCGGTAAAGTCCTTCTTTAAAAAATCCGAAACTAAGCCACCACAGGCAGTGCGTAAGACACAAACTCCCAAGTCGAAACCGAAAGTTGTTTCCACACGAATTGGAGAGTTAGGTGAGCATAAAATCAATATCCAACTTGACCAGCTACCTAAGGAGTGTAAATCGTTAAGCGATCTAATGCTCCCTAATCCCAAGTCTCGAACAGGTTACACCCAGATTGACCATATCGTTATTTCCCCGTATTGCTTATTTGTCATTGAGACAAAAAACTACAATGGGGAAATTAAAGGTGGGCGAACGGATCAACAATGGTCAGTGAGCAACCGTTACAAGATGTATAATCCGCTGAAGCAAAACTATGGACATATAAAGGCCATTGAGAACCTGATACAAGGTATAGCTGCAGTGAAATTTATCTCTATGATTTCATTCACTATGAGATGTCGGTTCAGTATTGATCCGGATCTTCGGAAAATCCACTCGGACGAACTGGTTGTCTATGATGTGGAACTAAGTGAGTTTATCTCTAGGAAGCTGATTAGTTTAAAAATGGGAACCCCTGAACCTCCTATATCTGCGGCGCAGGTCCAAACCATATATGATCGTTTGGCTCAGGCTAATGTTACCGATTCCGAGATTCGCAAACTTCATGTACAGAGAATAAAGGGAGGTCCACTATGAAAAGTATGTGGCTTGTTCGAGCAGGAGAAAGGGCATATCTTATTAATGAATTTAAAGATAAGCAAGCTGTAGCGATTGGTTGGGCTCCATTGGGAGATATCGGTGGGGTAAATACACTGCAAGAGATGAAGAGGCTTTTGAAGGTACGGTATCCTGGATATAAAGAGGGTAAGATCAATATTACTGCTGGTCAGATTTTTCGTTTTGTAAGTGAATTTAAAATAGACGACCAAGTAATCACATATAATCCTGAAGAGCGACTCTATTACATAGGAAGAATCAAGTCGAATTATGAATTTAAGCCAAATTATATTACGGATAAGCCTCATATTCGCAGAATAGATTGGGAGGGGACTGTATCTAGAGATGTTTTGACGGCAAGCGCCCGGAATACTCTTGGTTCCATAATGACTATTATATCTATCCCGAATGATGTTCAGAAGGAATTGCTCAAACAAATGGTAATCGGACAGACCGATGGTAATCAACCAAGTCAACCCATAGAGTCTGTGCAAGCTGAGACGGAGGAAGAAGCCGAAGAATTAGAGCTAATTAAGGAAGACGTCATTGAGAAGTCCAATGAATTTATCAAAGATAAGATTGCTAAGTTAGACTGGGAGCAAATGCAGGAACTTGTTGCGGGCATCCTTAGAGGAATGGGCTACAAGACACGAATATCACCCAAAGGGCCGGACCGGGGAAGAGATATTTTTGCATCCCCAGATGGTCTAGGGCTTGAAGAACCCAGAATTATAGTGGAAGTAAAGCACCGTTCAGGCAGTATGGGATCTAATCAAATACGTAGTTTTACCGGAGGATTAAGAGTAGGAGATCGGGGGATTTATGTATCTAGTGGTGGATTCACAAAGGAAGCAAAATATGAAGCGGAAAGATCGAATATTCCTTTATCGTTAATAGACTTGGATCTGCTCGCGGAGTTAGTAACACAATACTATGATCAATTTGATTCAGAGACACGGACATTAATACCGTTAAGAAAAATATATTGGCCGTTATAAATTTGAATGTTTTTCTATATAGACATTCTTTTGAAGAAGAGCAAGGCCTTCCAAGCGTTATTTGTCTCCATGGATATTGCACGTAAGCCAGAGTTTGAAAATTGGGAGGATAAAGTTTCTTTAAAGTAATCTGTTGTTTATGAACTTTTATATCTACAGGGGCTTAAGGATGGCATGCAGCTTGCTAATGCATTTGCTCCATCTGTTCTCTCGGATTAAGACGGAATTAAAAGGTATACGTTAACTATATGTTGGGGCTGTCCATGCGACAGTCCTTTTTCTTATATGCATGATTGGAAGGAATACATTCCCATATTGTCGAATTACCAAATATATTGTAAATCCAGATGACTCCGTATTGCTTATTTGTCATTGAAAGACGAAAAACTACAATGGAGAAATTAAAGGTAAGCGGACGGATCAACAATGGTTAGTAGGTAACCGTTACAAGATGTATAATCCACTAAAGCAAAACTATGGCTATATTAAGGCCTCAATTACAGGTGAAATCGATCTATGACCAACTGAGCCAAGCAAATATTACAGACTCAAAGATTCGCAAACTTCATGTAAAAAAATATGACTACTAGAATCGTTAACTAGTCTTGGAGGTCAACATGCCATTACCGGAATCAGTCACGCAGATTTTCAAGCGTAAGCAAAAATCATACAAAATGGTCCTCATCCTATCCTTAATTGAAGAGCTGAGAGCAACCAATCTGGAGCGCGTTTCGTTCGATCACGTTAAGGATCGGTTTCTTGAATACTTTATAGCTGAACAGGAAAGAGGAAATCGGGTGGATCAGCCACCAGGACGGGAGCTATGGAAGGATGCACCTAAAAGCCAGCTTAAAGATATTATTAACAGTCCAGTTAATGCGCTCTCGCATATTTTGTTTGTGAACTCGGAAGATAACACCATAGGATTTCATAGCCAGCTTCGAAGCCAGCTAGGGGAAGAGGGGCTTTTGCAATTGGAAAGTCTGGCCTATAACGAACTGGGTTCTTATAACGGCGCTTTGCAGCATTTCTCTTTGCAAGGTTATCTGGAGAAGATCATGGCGGAGTACACTTCTGCCAAAAAAGAAACCTTTGCAAGTCATGCACTAGGTACGTTATTTCGTCAGACACTTCCTTCTGAGCTCAAAGCGTTACCATTCTTAGATGATCAATATAAAATTCAAGGTTCTGTTGGTCAAGGGAATTGGGCAACAGTTCCTTGGCTTGCAATACTGGATAAGCGGATCACGGAAACGACTCAGCGTGGGGAGTATGTTGTGTATCTGTTTGCTGAGGATATGAGTGCTGTCTATCTTACTTTTAACCAAGGAGTGACGGCGCCTATTCAAGAGAAGGGGCGTAGAGATGGCTATGCCTATCTGCGAACTCGAACACAAGAAATACAAGGGCTCCTTTCACTGAACCATATGAATAAGGATGATAATATTCACCTGGTAGACAGCGGTCTAGGTCAAGATTATCAGGTGTCTACTGTCGCTTACATCAAGTATGAAAGAGGAGCCGTTCCGAATGACGAGCAACTAATTCAAGATCTCGAGAATGTGATGGAAGATTACCGTCTATATGTGGACACTGTGACTTCTACAGGTAATGTAGCTGATAATGAGGAAGTGGAAGTAGTGACACAAGAAGCTGATCTGCTGAAGGATGAACAAGTAACAGGTATGCTCCACCAAATCCAATCCCACATCCGTCGCAAAGGTTTCTTCTTCCCTGAGCACCTTATCGAGAATTTTTACCTCTCGCTAAAGACTAAGCCTTTTGTCATCCTGGCGGGGATATCGGGAACAGGGAAGACTCGGTTGGTGAAGCTGTTTGCAGAAGCTCTTGGTGCAACGGGGACTAACGGACAGTTTACCTTGATCCCAGTGCGGCCGGATTGGAGTGATCCTGCGGATCTGCTGGGGTACAAGGATCTTTCGGGCAGGTTCAAACCGGGTCCGCTTACGGAAGTATTAGTAGAGGCGCGGAAGCAGGAGAATGGACATAAACCATATTTTATCTGTTTGGATGAGATGAATCTGGCGCGGGTAGAGCATTATTTCAGTGATCTGCTAAGTGTGCTGGAAACACAGGACTGGCAGGAGGGTAAGATCCAGACACAGGATCTCATATCTTCTACCATGCTGGATACGCCTGAGGATCAAGGGAAGTTTGGCAGCCTCGGTATCCCGGAGAATGTGTTCTTGATCGGGACTGTGAACATGGACGAAACGACACATCCTTTTAGCAAAAAGGTACTGGACCGAGCTAACACACTGGAGTTCAATTACATCAATCTGCAGCAGTACCCGGACATGAGTGAGCAGGAAGAGACGGACCCCGCTGATCTTGCCGAACTGAATCATCTTTTTCTGCGCTCCGATTATTTGCAGCTAGTGGATGCCTATGATGCCAATAAAGAGCTAGTTGTCCGGACGACAGAGAGATTGGTTAAGATCAATGCTCTGCTTGAGGATGTCCATGCTCATGTAGGTTTCCGGGTACGCGATGCGATTTGCTTCTATATGATCTATAACGAACGGTACAAGCTGATGAATGAGGAAGAAGCTTTTGACTGGCAACTGCTGCAAAAGATACTGCCGCGCATTCAAGGGAGCCATTCTTCGGTTCGCCGGGTATTGTTGAACTTGATGAAAGGGGCTCTTGGTACAGGATCTGGTGTGACGGTAAATATTGAAGATCTTATGGACAATGATGCTTCTCCACTCTACCTGAGATGGGCTGCTGGACAAACTCCCCCTACAGCCAAACATCCACAAAGTGCGCGTAAATTGGCTTTTATGCTTAGGAGGCTGGAAGAAGATGGATTCACCTCATACTGGCTCTCTTAATCAGGCGGTAGAATTGCTCCGTGTAGAAACGGAGCTTTTTACGCTTTTTCTTCAAGGAAGGCCATATCATCCTACTGTGGAGACCTTGCAGCTTCATCGTTCTTCTAGTCAGGAGTGGGTAAATGCTCAGTTTGGGATTACATGCTCCGAACGGCTTGGTAATGTTCAGATTAAAGTGTTTTCTCCTGAAGCTCACGGGATGGTGGACTGGCAGCCGGGGGAGTCTGTTTTTCCTTGTTTTTATGAGACACAGTCGTATGAGCTGGTGATCCAGAGGAAGACCGCTGCTAACCTCTCTTTTTATCATGACAATGTGCTGCTTCGGCAGGCAATTAAGCCCCTAGGTGAGTCTATTCTTGCGGGTGTGCTGAACTTTGGGAATGAGGTCGGTTTGACGGAATGGGAGATCCGCAGTTCGGGACAGGCTTTGCTGCGGGTAGAGATGGAGATCTTCCCCTCTAAAATGGATTACAAGCTGGATTACCAGAATATTTTAAATGAAGTGAATGAGCAGATTTATAACTTGGCTTTTGATTTTTTGCGCAAAACCTACCAACTAACAGGCTTGCGGGAGACGCAGCATCAGAGCCTGACGGAGTTTTTCACCATACTTCAGCATGTGTTTAGACAGCTCTTGGATGCCGTTGAGCGGATTAACAAGAATCCCAATTACGCTCTGCTTCAGGACCGCCGACTAGTGGATGCCAACCGGGTCAAAAAGGCAGGAAGAGAGAACATCCGCGAGCTCGCGAAGCATCCCGAACGATTAAGAGAAGACATGAACCATGGATTCTTGACCATCGGCAGCCGAAATTACACAGCCACACATTTAATGGAGACACGAAGACGCCTCGCCTATGATACTAATGAGAACCGGTTCATCCGCTGGATGCTGGAACGCATTCATGGAAAGCTGAAAGAGCTCAAGGGTCGCTGGAAGATTAAAAACCGAACCCCAGATCCATTACTTATAAAAAGGTTAGACACCATGCTCACTCAACTAGAGCGGGTGCTCAAGATGGATTTTTTGCGTGAGGCTGGAGTACTGAGGCAGATGTCCGTTACACTGGTGCTGCAGATGGCCCCTGGATACCGCGAAGTCTACCGCTGTTATCTCATGCTGCTCAAAGGCTTGTCGATCCAAGGTGATCTGCTGCGCCTGTCTATGAAGGATGTCGCGCAGCTCTATGAATACTGGTGCTTCCTCAAGTTGAATCAGCTTCTGGGTCAGAAGTATAAGCTGGTGAAGCAGGATATTATTAAGGTGAATCGGAATGGTATTTTTGTTACCCTTGACCGCTCGCAGAGCGCTAAGATGGTGTACGAGAATCCAGTTAACGGAGAGCAGTTCATCCTGTATTATAATGCGATTCCTAACTCGGATAAGGCACCGACGCTCAATCAGCGTCCGGATAATGTGCTGACACTGAAGAAGAAGGATGCTGGCAAAATCAAAGAGTATAAGTATGTTTTTGATGCGAAATACCGATTAAATCCGGCTTATGAAGGGACTTCCTATCACCGCACTTATAGGCAGCCTGGTCCTGAAGAGGATGACATCAACACCATGCACCGTTATCGGGATGCCATTGTGTATCAGGAGAAGGGATCGGAAGAATATGAGCGAAGCATGTTTGGCGCCTATGTGTTATTCCCCTACCCGGATGAGGAGCGGTATAAGACCCACCGATTCTATAAAAGCATCGAGCTATTGAACATTGGCGCTTTGCCATTCCTACCGAATTCTACGAGCCTAGTTGAGCGATTCTTGGAAGAGATTATTCAGGATAGTCCGGAAAAAGCTTATGAACGCTCGACTCGTCCGCGCGGCACGAAAGAATACTATGCCAACCAACTCGCGGGCAAAAATGTGCTTGTTGGTTCTGTCCGGGGACCCGAACAAGTGGAGGTGGCGCTGGGGAAAGCTTTTTATCATATGCCGTTAAGGAATCTTGCAAATCAGAAGATCCTAACGCAAATTGAATACGTAGCGATGTGCCAATCCCGCAAAAAGTTCATTGATCCTGCAAAAACGGGGATTCACTGGGTAGGGAAAGTAGCGGATTGGAAGGTGCTGCGGCGTAATGAGATTAAAGAGGTTCCTTGTCGCCCGGGTACTGAAGAAGATCTGTATGTACGATTTACGGTTGAGGAATGGAAAGCAATTACGTCTCCTATCATGCTAGGTGGTCAAAGAATACAAACGGTGCTCTATACGAGTAAATATATTCTGGATCGTGCCTTGGAAATCGCGGAGCTTCGCTTAGAAACGGAGGGAGATCTTCGTGAATGGCGTGAGAAACGCCGAAGGGGCAGAGTGAAGGTGAAGTTGGATCATGAGCAGTATGTGGACTTGGGGAAGGTTGTTGAAGTTCGGAATATTTAAGGTTAGTGAACATGAAGTAAGGTTTGTTTAGTTAATTCCATAATTATGAATTTATTGTTGACAACCCCAGCGGATTAAAATATAGTAATCCCATCAGATTAATACAAATTATTGATGTTTAAATTTTAGTGATTGGGAGTACGAAACGGAATATGCTGACTGGTTCAACCAGAGGCTCAGGGGACAAACGCTAGTCGTTGTCATCTGAGCCTTTTTGGCGAACGGTCACTTTGCCGTAATAATAACTAACAGAGGTGAAGTCAATGGCTGCTGCTGAAAAAATCAGATTTGAGAGTGTCACCAAAACGTTCAGTGTCCGAGATTCTAAGCAAAAGGAGGGAACGCAGCAATTCACGGCGGTAAAAGAGTTGGACTTTTCCGTAAGAAAAGGTGAATTCATAACGATAGTGGGGCCAAGCGGGTGCGGTAAGTCAACTTTGCTTGATTTGATTAGTGGTTTATCATTCCCCACACAGGGTCGCATTTTAATAGATGGTCACCCAATAACAGGTCCAGGGCTTGATCGAGGTATTGTGTTTCAGCAGTATGCTTTATTTCCTTGGAAGACGGCGCGTGGCAATATTGAATTTGGGTTAGAGGCAAAGGGGATTTCGAAGCATGAACGTAGCGAGCAGGTTGGGCATTTTCTTTCGTTAGTTGGGCTTAGTGATTTTGGAGACCGTTATCCACATGAGCTTTCCGGGGGGATGAAGCAGCGTGTAGCCATTGCCAGAAGTCTTGCCTTTAACCCAGATGTTTTGTTAATGGATGAGCCTTTTGCCGCACTGGACGCCCAAACACGTGAATCCCTGCAAAGTGAGCTTTTACGGATTTGGCAGAAGACCCAAAAAACCATCATATTTATTACGCATGGCATTGATGAGGCCGTTTATCTTGGGGAGCGGGTAGTCGTCCTGACACCAGGGCCCGGGACGGTGAGGAAGATTGTAGATATTCCGCTTCAATCACGATTGGAAGATGCGGATATTCGCTCACATCCTGATTTTGTGAAGGCTCGACATGAGGTATGGGGTTATTTGCATGAACCTGAATACAAAGGTGCATATATTTAATCGATAAAGGGGGGATTCCCATCGAATCCGTTAAGTCTGTTCATTCAACGTTACAGCTTAAGAAACGAAATCCTATTTCTTTTTCCGGCGTGCTTAAAGTGTTTAAACAGTCTATTGTTTTAGTCTTATTGTTCTTACTATGGGAAATCGCACCACGGGCGGGCTTAGTTGACGCAGCATTTTTCCCACCTATTTCTGAGGTAATCACCGCCTTATGGAATTTGATAGCTTCAGGTGAGCTATTCACTCATTTCTTAGCGAGTATCATTCGCTCGTTCAGTGGATTTGCATTAGCGTTAGTGATTGCGATCCCATTAGGTTTATTAATTGGCTGGTATCCCTTAGCTAGGGAGCTATTAAATCCAGTGTTGGAATTGTTCCGAAATACGGCTGCGCTCGCTTTACTTCCGGTATTTATGCTGCTGTTAGGGATTGGTGAAACCTCCAAGATTACGATCGTCCTATTTGCTTGTACATGGCCTATTCTTCTAAATACGATTGCTGCTGTAGGTAACGTCGATCCCTTACTTATTAAAGCGGCTAAATCCATGAATATTAAGTCGTTCAAATTATTTCTGAAGGTCATTTTGCCGGCATCCGTGCCAACTATTTTTACAGGGATTCGAATGGCAGGAACAGGGGCGATATTAGTATTGATTGCGGCAGAAATGGTAGGTGCAAAAGAAGGCTTAGGCTATTTAATCACTTATTCTCAATATAACTTTCAGATCCCTCAAATGTACGCCGGTATATTAACCATTGCTTTGTTGGGTTTGCTAATCAACCAAGGCTTGACCATGCTTGAGCGTAAATTTTCTAAATGGAAGCAACCGGTGAATGAATAGAAGGATGATTTTGAATGATATTTTTTTGGAATAATACCAACTAAACAAATTGAATTAATTGTACTTAAAACAATCTAAAAAGGAAGAGTGGCGGAGGTAAGTTTGGAACTGTAGCTCAGAAAAATACAATTCATTTGGAAAAGGAGAAGTGAGATGAACAAAACAGTAGCACTGCTTATACTTGTAGGCTTGGTTAGTGGTATTTTATCTGGCTGCTCAGAGGGGAAGTCCTCCGCCAAAAGTGGAGAAGATCAGATCCTGCAATATCAGTCTGCACCTGGAAGTGTCTCTTTCCCAGAGCTGGCCGCCGATTTAGGTTACCTAGGAGATTTGAAGTTAGAGTCTATAGGTGACAGCGTGGGTGGTCCGGAAAGTATTCAGTTAACCGCGACGAAACAAATTGACTTTGGTGCAGCATTCAATGGAGCCATTATTAAATCCTACGCCAAGAATGTAAAAATAAAGTCGGTCATTGGCTCCTACGGCAGTGATCAAAATACGTATGTAGGTGCATATGCCCTCGAGGGGGGAGCTATAAAGTCGGCTAAAGATTTTATTGGTAAAAAAGTAGGGGTGAATATTCTCGGTGCCCATTCGGAATTCGTCATTAAAGATTATTTACGCCAAGGTAACTTGACCGAAAAGGAAATTGAACAAGTAACCTTAGTGACAGTTCCAAGTTCTAGTGCAGAACAGATTCTGCGAAATCATCAGATCGATGTGGTTATGTTAAGCGGGATTGCCCGGGATCGGGCTTTAACAACAGGTGGGGTCGCAGAAATTTTTAAGGATATTGATGTGTTTGGCACAGAGTTTACTGCGGGTGATTATTTCTTTACAGATCAGTATATCAAGGATAATCCGAATACCGTCAGGCAATTTGTAGATGGAGTGGCTAAGGCGATTGAATGGGCCCGAACGACACCAAGGGAGGAAGTAATTAAACGATTCGAGGAAATTATTAATAAGCGTGAACGCAAGGAAACCACAGATAATCTTAAGTTTTGGAAGAGTACGGGCATCTCTGAAAAAGGCGGTGTGATCACACCCTCGGAATACGATGTCTGGATTGATTGGCTTGTGGCAAATGGGGAGCTAAAAGAAGGCCAAGTGAAACCGGAAGAGTTATATACGAACGAATTTAATCCATTTGCTAAATAATTTTATATATAAGTTGACTCTACAACAATCTAAAAAGGGAGAGTGGCAGAGGGGAAGTTTGGAACTGTAGGAGCGTGAGCATCCGCCTTTGTGTACGGAATTCCTTAATAGAAAATCAAACAATAGGGAGTGGTTAACATGACAAAAAAACAAATGAAATTAGGGGCATTCATTAATCTACCTGGTCATCATGTAGCAAGCTGGCGTCATCCTGCTTCAGGGGCAAGTCGGGCATTTGATTTGGAGTATTTAACGGAGATTGCACAAACGGCGGAGCGCGGCAAGTTCGATATGATATTTTTTGCAGATGTATTAGGTCAAAAGCTGTCCGGAAATGCACAATCATCATTAAAGCTAGATCCCGTTATTATTATCTCAGCACTTGCAGCAGTGACTAAGAATATCGGGTTAACGGCGACCTTGACTACTACCTATAACGATCCATACCATGTAGCGCGTAAATTCGCAGCGATTGATCATTTGTCCAAGGGGCGTGCCGCCTGGAATGTAGTAACATCAGCCAATGAGGGTGAAGCTCTCCTGTTTGGTAAGGATAAACATTTGCAGCATGCGTCCCGCTATGAACGTGCTGAGGAATTTGTGGAGGTTGTTAAACAACTCTGGTTGTCCATTGAGTCTGAGGCGCTGGTTATCGACAAGGAGCAAGGTCGGTATTTAGATGTAGAAAAGGTACATCCTGTTGATCATCAGGGAGCTTGGTTTAAGGTACAGGGTTCACTGGATTCCTCAACCACACCACAAGGGCATCCCGTGATTGTTCAAGCTGGATCATCGGAATCTGGAAAAGAGTTAGCTGCGAAGACCGCAGAAGTTATTTTTACAGCATGGCAGACGCTTGAAGAAGCGCAAACCTTTTATCGTGATGTGAAAGAGCGGTTGGCTAAATATGGACGTAAACCGGAGGACTTGAAGATCATGCCGGGTGTGTTTATTACTGTAGCGAAAACAGAGGAAGAAGCTTTGTTGAAGCAGCAGCAATTAAACAGCTATATTTTACCTGAAGTAGGATTATCGTATTTGTCGTCTTTCACTAACATTGATCTGTCAGGGTATGATGTCGAAGAACCACTTCCGGAATTCAGTTCAATTGAAGATGACACCAATCCGCGGATCCGCTACAACATTATTCGTGATATCGCTAAACGTGAGAATCTGCAATCTATTCGTGCAATCTATGAGCGCATCGCTGGAGCACGCGGACACCGGGAAATCGTTGGAACCCCTGAACAAATCGTAGATCAATTAGAAGAATGGTTCTTAAACGATGGTGCAGATGGATTTAATGTGATGCCTCCCCATTTCCCGGAGGGCTTTAACGATATTGTTGAATTAGTGATTCCTGAATTACAGCGTAGAGGCTTATTCCGTACTGAATATGAGAGTTATACGCTTCGAGGAAATTTAGGGCTATCTGTACCTGTTGTAACAACACTTGAAAAAGCACTAACAAGTGCGAGTATAGGAGGGAATGTGTAATGAGCAAAGCAGTCATTATTAATGGAGGAAATACTAGAAAATCTCGATTAACTGCTATTCATCAGCAGGTTGAAAGATTTCTAACGCAAGAGGGGATTTGGCATCATTCGATCTATGTACATGAGTTACCAGCGGACGATTTGCTTACGGCCAATTTCGCCAGTGAGGCGATTCTGCGGGCCAATGCGCTAGTGGAAGAAGCGGATATTGTCGCCGTATTAACGCCTATCTATAAAGCCTCCTATACGGGAATCTTGAAGACCTATTTAGATCTCCTTCCGCAAAAAGCGCTGGTTGGTAAGCGAATTGTACCTATTGCTATTGGGGGTTCGTTAGGCCATCTTCTAGCGATTGAATATGCATTAAAACCCGTCTTATCTGTACTGGGTGCTACTGAGATTTTAAATACGGTTTATTTCTTGGATCGGCAAATTGAACGTTTAGAAGCTGATGGGTATCGTATTGATGAGGAAGCGGAGCAGCGGCTAACCGTGGAATTACTAAAGCTTGCACCTGCAAAAATAACTATTTAGACTAGGGAGAACAGGAAGTTAGGGGTTAACGTTAACGCAGCCTTTCGGGGTTGCGTTTTTTGTGTTGTGATTGTTAATCTCATGAACCAACGTTGAAAAAGGTCCCTAGTCTCCATTTGGTGAACTATAAGTTGTATGATGGTTTTTTGCCATTCCACGATTACATCAAAACATTTGTTAATGGTTTGGGCGTTTCTCCGTATTAACATATGTAAGTTTCTTCACAACAAATTGCGCAATTTGTTTAGCTTTTCGATGAAGGTGAGTGGAAGGAGGGTGGAGATGGAGGTTATCCAGGGTAAAGTGGAGCGTTACATGAATAACGAAAGATCACGTGAAGCTATCATGTCCAAAGAGGAATTTACCCGGATGTATGATACGTACTACCAACGTGTTTACAAATATATCTGTTATCGGATTAATAACCACCACGCGGCAGAGGACATATGCAGTCAGGTGTTTGAGACGGTGATGTGTAAGTATTATAGTTTTTCACAAGAAAAATCGAATTTTGAGGTGTGGCTGTTTGCCATTGTAAGAAATGCTGTGACGGATTACTTTCGGGCGCAGAAGAAAAGAAGCTATACCTCACTAGATTCGTTGCTGGAGCTTATATTTCCCAAGCCGTCTCCTGAGGAGCTGGCGATCCGTGAGGATAATAATCAAGCACTGTTCAAGGCGCTCTCCAAGCTGCGTGAGAAGGAACGAAATATCATTGCAATGAAGTATGGGGCTGGGCTGAAAAATTCCGAAATTGCACAGATCATGGGAGTTAGTGAGTCCAATATCGGTGTCGTAGTATATAGAAGCTTGAAAAAACTGCATATTTCCTTAAAGGCAGGAGGGTTCAAAAATGAATAAGAAAGATGATCTCACCAAATTCAGCAAAACCATAGAACTGCTTGAGAATGCCGAACAGGGCAGCACTACCGCCAAAGAAAGAATCTATAACCGCTTGATATACAAATTGGACCATGGGGCACTTAACCCCCAATCAGAGATAAAGGACGGGATAACGATGAAAAAAAGCAGCTGGAGAAATGCAATAGTGATTGGCAGTGCAGTAATTTGTCTGGGTGGAGCATTCTCTGCAACCTCCTATGCACAGGATATGTTCCAATCGATCATGGCAAAGTTTGAAGTGGGAAATCTAGAAATCACGCAATACGATAAGGAAATCCCTTCGGCTGCACAGTCAATGACTCCATCTGAAGATGCCCAAGGTGGGGAGAATGCGGTCATTGAATTGCCGGTTGCAGCTAAGTTGAGCCTAGATGAAGCACGTGCAGCACTTGGCATGAACTTCCCGGCACCCGATTGGATGGGAGACTATGAGTTTGTGAATTGTGTTCTTCAGGGGACCAGCATGGTTGAAGTGCAGTATAATTCCGGTGAGAATGCTGTGAATTTTCTAATCTCCAAGGGTGGGGACAATGGGATCAGCACTACGGAAGAAGTGAAGACAGAAGTAATTAACGGGACTAAGGTTTATTATGCAAATGGAATTGTGATTTGGGAAGAGGATGGCTATACAGTAGAGTTGTATTCCCAAGTAGACTTTGACCAAGCTACACTAGGGAAAATCATTGATAGCTTTAACATTGGTGCGCCTGTTCAGCCTTTAGAGCAAGGTCAAGTGAAGGAGAACTTGCAAAAGAATGGAGCAGCAGTTGCAGCTCCGGCTCCGGCTCCGGCTGTAGATTCAAAATAAAAGACTTACTCTGGGCAGCAGCAGCCTATAGTTACACACAGAAGACGCGAGGGGATTAGTCCCCTGAGCGCCTTCTTTTTTGAGCACACTTTTATAGAACGTTCCCCAACCATTGCCACCCCCCAAAAACAAAAGTATAATTGATAATGATTATCAATTGATGAATGAATAAAGAGTTAAGTGCATTTATATAAGCAGTAAAGAGGTGACAGAATGCAAAAACAATCGCAGAAGACAGATTTAACTGAAGTTAGAAGATATATAGAAGAGAATTTCACGAAGCACTTGTCTTTAGCACATTTAGCTAATCTTTCTGGACTTAGTTCCAGTTATTTTTCCTCGGCGTTTAAACAGGAATATATACAAAGTCCAATGGAGTATGTTACCCAGCTGCGGATTCAAAAGGCTAAACAATTATTGCAGAAACAAGACGTTCGCTTGAAGTTTATAGCAGAGGCTGTTGGATATAGTGATGAGTTTTATTTTAGCCGAGTGTTCAAAAAGGTTGAAGGGATCTCGCCAACGATGTATTCCAGCCAGCAAAAATCTCATATCGGTGTTGTAACTGGGAACATGATGGGGTATTTACATGCGGCAGGAGTCATTCCGTTTGCTGCACCCTTAAGTGCAAAATGGACACCGTACTACTATAATTTATGGTCGCAAGAAATCGAGCATAAGGTAACCTTGACGCAAAATAAAAATTATTGCAGCCCAAATGAGCTGCTGCATTTGCCAATCGATCTTCTTATTTCTCCCAAAGATTTGTCGTCAGAGCTGGTAAAACGGATAGAGGATCATTTTCCAATCTATTGGCTGGATGATAAGCAAGATTGTTTAGTAGCCTTAACTGAACTTGCTGCCCGACTAAATAAACAAGAAGAAGCGAAACAGTGGATCACACAGTATAGGGCAAGATTGGAAGACGTTCGGCGCAGGTTAGACTGGACCTCTACACCACCTAAAGTTCTAGTTATACGTATCTATCAGCAGCAAATCTTTGCTTATTGTAATACAGGCATTCAGCATCTTTTATTTCAGGATTTGGGAGCGGAATCTAGTTATGAGCAGCCCGGTCTATATAATGCAGAGATTACTTTTGAAGAGTTAAGTAGATTGAAGGTGGATAAGCTGTTTACGATTATTTGCCCCGATGATGAGTCACGAGCAACTTGGCATCATTTGCAGAGAGATGTTGGGTTTAGACAGTTAGAGGCTATCGAACAGGGACAAATCTATGTTATTCACTCCGATCCTTGGTTTGAATACTCTCCTGTGGCTTTAAAACGAATGCTAGAGGAAGTTGCAGTAATGATGATACCTTGAAAATGTACATGTCTAATCATAAGATGTTACATGGTCAATGCGTCCTATCTCTTATACACTCAATACTGAGAATGATTATTATTGAGAATATAGGAAAGAGGGAAGGTCTATCATGAAGGGGTTTAATACAAAAATAATAAGTTATGTTGTAATGGTTGCTTTATTATCCATTCTACTAACAGCTTGCGGCGGCAATAATACAGCTAATCAGCAAGCAACAGATACTCCAGTAACAACCAGTGAAGCGAGCGCAACTGCAACGGATGAACCCGCTGTACAAGAAACGGAAGTAGCGGCTAGAGAAGCGTTTGTAGTAACTGACCAAGTAGGCAGTACAGTAAACATTCCGGGGACTGTACAAAAGGTGTATGCCCCTGGTTTAGAGGATTACTTAGTTACCCTTGGTGTAACCCCAGTAGCCCAATGGTCCACGGGTGAAAGACCGCAGCAGTATCTACAGGATACGTTAAGTGGTGTAAAAGAAATCAGCTTCGCTAATGGTGTTCCCTCTCCAGAATCTGTAGTAGATTTGGAGCCGGAATTAATTATATTCCCCACTGCTTTTTATGCACAAAATGGTGTTTATGAAAACTACTCGCAAATTGCTCCAACTTACGTGTTTAAGAATGCACTCGGCAATGTAGTGGAGGCCACAGAAACGATTGCGAAATTGCTAGGTTTAGAGGATAAAGCAACAGAAGCTATTGCTGCTTACAATACAAAGCTAGAAGCAACTAGAGCACAGTTAGCCAGCGTTTCTGCCGGTAAAAAAGCAATTTATATTAATGCGAATGCCCGTGCGATCTTTTTAGTGGGTAACTTCCATTACGGGGGTTATGTGCTGAGTGAGCTAGGCTTTGCTCAAAGTGCTCTTGTAGAAGGAGAAATGTCCGCTGATATTTCGCTGGAAATGTTGTCTGATGTAGACGCTGATTATATCTTTATTAACGATAATGATGGTCTGGGAGATGCTTTCCTGGCAGACATTAAAGCTAGTCCTTTATGGAAGGCGCTGCCTGCAGTTCAAGCAGGTAAAGTGTTCGAGGTGGATGGCGATCACTGGAGATCCAGTGGATTAATTGCTTATCAAAAAACGATGGACGATATTGTAGCGTTCCTGCTGCCATGATTATCAAACCGTACGTAAAACCAAACTATGAAACGATGCTGATCACGAGTAAAGCTAATCATAAGGACTATGAAATTTTTATTGCCAAACCTTTGGATGAGCCTGCAAAAGATGGCTACGGTGTCATTTATGTTCTTGACGGTAATGGACTTTTTGAAACCGCTGCTGAAATCACCCGATTGCTGACGCGTAAGCCTAAAGGCTATCCACCCGCGATTGTTGTTGGCATTGGTTATCCTGGGGGTGAGGCGTTTGATACCGTGCGTCGAACCTATGATTTAACCATGCCAGCCGAGCTCGCGAATTTACCGAAACGTCCCAACGGGGAGCCTTGGCCTGAATTTGGCGGGGCAGATGAGCTGCTAGCTTTTTTTGAAAAAGAGTTAATGCCAGCCATTGCCCAGCGGTTCGTTATCAATAAGCAGAAGCAAGCATTGTTTGGTCATTCCTTTGGCGGATTATTTGTTCTGCATGCGTTGTTTACACAACCCACCTTGTTCTCACATTATATTGCAAGTAGTGCTTCCATCTGGTGGAATGATTACGCACTTTTAAAGGAGTATGAGAATTTTAAAGCTGATTTACACAGCAATACGCTAAGTCAGTTACCTAAAACGCTTATGATTGCTGGTGGAGAAGAGCTGGATTATATGGTCAAGGATAGCTTGGATTTATGTAACAGCATGATGGCCTTACACCTTCCAAGCTTTGAAGTAAGCTGGGCATTGCTTGAGCAAGAGGAGCATGTGAGCGTAATCTCGGGTGCGATTAGTCGGGCCGTCAAATTTTTGCTTACCACATCCTCTGACTTAAGTTAGATAGAAATCATATTCGTTTGCATCTGAGCTGGCCCTTGGCTGGCTCTTTTTGTAAAGTGAAGGGAAAGGGTTGGAAACATTGGCCGCAAATGTTCAGAAATCATCACTAGCAGGAGAAAAAAAGTTCTCCTTTTTATTATTGCTAATCCTCATGCTCCTCCTATTAATAGGCGTATTAGTGCTTGCTATGGCCCTTGGCGCGAAAAAAATACCCTTCGCAGATGTATTCATGTCGATCATCGCTTTTGATGATAAGGCGTCTACTCATCAGGTGATCCAGTCGATTCGTTTGCCCCGGGTACTTGCCGCTATGGCAACAGGCGCTGGATTTGCAGTAAGTGGAGCGATTATTCAAGGGATTAGTCGCAATCCTTTGGCCGATTCGGGGATTCTTGGATTAAATGCTGGGGCCGGGGTCACGTTAGTTATTGCTATGGTTTTCCTGCCGACGATTTCATTCACAGGTACACTTTGGCTCTGTATTCTAGGTGCGGGATTGGGCGCAGGTTTAGTCTTTAGTGTGGGCTTATTAAGTAAACGAGGCATGACGCCTATTCGGCTTGTATTGGCGGGTGCTGCCATCTCTGCTATGCTAACTGCCCTAAGTGAAGGAATAAGTATCTTTTTTTCAGTGGCTCAGCAGGTGGCTTTTTGGTATGGAGGAGGTTTAAGTGGCATTAGTATGGCTCATCTACAGCAAATGTTGCCTTGGATGCTTCTTGCGCTATTACTTGCCATCGTAATTTCAAAGTCGATTACTATACTTTCTGTAGGGGATGAGACAGCGGAAGGGTTAGGCGTTAATATAAAACTTATCAAAAATCTTTCGCTTTTAGCCGCATTCATGTTAGCTGGGATTTCATGTGCTTTAGCCGGATCTGTAAGCTTTGTGGGCTTAATTGCTCCGCATTTGGTACGTTACATAGTGGGTGTGGATTATCGTTATATTATTCCATTATCCGCAATTCTGGGAGCCACCCTTGTTGTGCTTGCTGATTTAGTGGCACGAATCGTAAATGCCCCTTATGAAATACCTGTAGGTGCTGTAATTGCGGTTATTGGTGTTCCGTTCTTTCTATATTTGGCTCGTAAAGAAAGGCGGGAGCTATAGTGAAGCTAAGATGGAAGTTTATAATTATAGCAATCATTTTACTGCTAGGCTTTATATATAGTGTATCTACTGGTCAAAGCAGCTTAAGCTTACAAGAGTTATGGCAAACCGTATTGGGAAATGGAACACCGAGGCAGGAGCTTGTACTTTTTCAGTTCCGTATTCCACGTATGATCTTGGGTTTTCTAGTAGGTGGCGCGTTGGCAATAGCAGGAATGCTGCTGCAAGCCATAAGCCGAAATGCTTTAGCAGACCCGGGCATATTGGGGATAAATGCTGGTGCTGGATTATCCATGATGTTATTTTTGCTGTTACAAAATAGCTCAACCGGCTTACATACTTATGTTCAGCCACTGTATGCTTTATTGGGCGGATTTATCGTTGTTGCTCTATTATTTATGCTTTCTTATGATCGCAATCAAGGCATTATTCCCATTCGATTAATTTATACTGGTATTGCTGTTGCGGCTGCGATTAGTGCATTTATGATTGTGTTAACCTTCGTACTAGATCCTTCGCAATATCAGATGATTAAGGTGTGGCTGGCAGGGAACATAGGGAATAGTAATTGGAGTCACGTGTATGCTATGCTGCCTTGGTTACTTCTTATTGTGCCTTTATTAATTCGGAATCATCTTATATTGGATGTACTAAGGCTTAACGATCCTGTAGTCATTAGTTTAGGGGTATCTCTAAATAAGTATCGTGTTTGGTTTTTAGTGTGTAGTGTATTATTGGCGGCACCAGCGGTTGCTGTCAGTGGGAGCATTGGATTTGTAGGACTAGTAGTTCCACATTTAGTTAGACGACTCTTTCGTGGCCATAAAATAATGATTCCCGCATGTTTATTAATCGGTGGCGGATTAGTTGTTATTGCAGATGCGCTTGGTAAAATGGTAGTAGCCAATACTGAAATACCAGCAGGAGTAATCGTGGCTTTAATCGGAGCTCCATACTTTTTATATTTATTGATTAAAAGTGAATAACTGAAAAAAGCTATTGTGTGATTGGTGCTGGAAATAAAAAAAGAATGCCTTGATTATGCTATAATCCAAGGCATTCTTTTTATATCGTTTTCGTTTTCAGCTTTTCTAAAAGAACTTTCCACCAGTGTATAGATTGCTCAAGTTGAGAAGCGTAGTAGCTTTCCATGAAATCTACACTTTCACGAGTGGAGCTATCTACATCTATTTGCTGGTAGATTTGATTTAATTGATCTTTTTTTATAAGTGACTGTTCAATTTTCTTCTCGATAATCGGGATCACTTTATCAGTCTCTACAAAACGAAGATTCACAAGAGCGACAATCATATCTGAAATAGATTCTGCATCTTCTATTACCTTATAAATTTTGAGCGGGAGCTGCTTGCGCCCTTTATCGGTAATGGAAAACACCTGTTTGTCTGGACGATGTTCTTCTTTGATAATCTCTACCTGTTCAACTAAGCCCTGCTTCGAAAGAGATTCAAAGTGATAATACAGTTTGCTTTCAGATAGATTGAGCAATTTATCAAAAGGAATAGGGGTGGATAGTTCTTTTTTTAATTTATAAGGATAATTATTTTCATCCATTAACTTACTTAAGATATAAATTTGAATTGACATCACAGAACCCACTCCTAATTGTTGGCTAAACTCTATCTTACCAAACCTAGGCGGTTATTTCAGCTGTATTTTTAACTTCAACGGGCAGTATAGTTTCTTTAGTCACAGGTACAGGTTTATGAACAAACCGGACGATTACAATGTTAATCATCATAGCCCCGGCAAATACGCCTGCTAATCCCCATAAGAAGGGGGCTGGACTAATGGAACCAAACATTTGTGCCAAATAAGCTTGCACAGAATAATACATCGGGGTGATGCGGCCGAACCAATCGTATGGTGTATACATCATATCACGAGGCATGGTAGCACCATTGGCGATGGTTTGCATGAGCAGGATTGGAATATTTAAGACCATACCGCCTTCGCCAACTAGGAAGACCATAATCGCACACACGTTGAATGCAGCCATATACATTAGAATTTGTTGAGCAGCAACTGGTAACAGTAAGGATAGGTCTACATCTGCAACAGAGAAGGCAATGGTTAAAGCAACGACTGTTGATAATACAGCGATTAATAAAGCTGTGAATTGAACGAACATAAACAGTTTTGTCTTGCTTGCTTTCCCGCGGTTCGCTTTAAAAGAAGCAACTAATTGCATGGAGGCAATCATTGCCCCAACATAACCAGCCATAGTTAAGAACATAGGTAACATGTTGTTGTGCATGCCGTCCGGAACATCATTGATGACAACATAATTCCCGACATAACTATTTTCAATTTGTGTAGCCATTGCGGTGGCTTGTTCTTCTGGTACGTTAAAGTTCATTAACACACCTTTTGCGGTTTGCTCTGAGAAGTTCGCGCTTAATTGTTTGTTAATTTCTCCTACAACGGAAGACATGGCTGAAGATACCATGGTGGCAGAAGCTTCGTTGACTGTGAAATCAATACTTGCGGATACCTTACCGCTTTGAACGTTGGCTGAAAATTCTTCTGGAATATGGACAACTAGAGCTAACTTATTATGTTCTAATTCATCCATCGCTTTTTTATTCGATACATCGGTTTTTATCGTTTTGAATGGTAAACTCTCCGAGAACTGACTCGAAATCTGAGCCCCATATTGACCTGCATCATCATTGACAATAGCAATTTTTAAATCATCCATGTTCCCTGGAAGTGCTGTATACCCTGGTAAGAAAATACCAAGCATCGCAATGGCATAGAACACACCCATAAAAATAGAACCAATGGCCCCTTTGGACTTCAAAAACTGTGAAAACTTCAACTGTATTCCTTCTTTCTTCTGAATAACACTTTTATTTTAGTACTCCAATTAAAGTACTTTTAACTGAGTGAAATTTATAGTACGATAATTCATTATAAATGTCAAATTTAAGATACAATGGGTAAGTAGTGAATGATTAAAAAAATGAATAACTGAAGGGACTTCGAATATGAACAAGGTTATTGTAATTGGTGCAGGCATATTAGGGGCTTCAGCAGCTTATCAGCTAAGTAAGTTAGGTGCTGAGGTCATCATTATAGATCGTAAGGATGTTGGACAAGCAACGGATGCAGCAGCAGGGATTATTTGTCCATGGTTGTCTCAACGCAGAAACAAAGCATGGTATCGTCTTGCTAAAGCGGGAGCAAGCTTTTATCCGGCACTTATTCAAGAGTTGGAAGAGGCTGGAGAAACCGAGACTGGATACGCAAAAGTTGGAGCGATATGTATCCATGAGGATTTGAAAAAGTTACTCGCGATGAAAGAAAGAGCGGAGCTGCGCAGAGAGGACGCCCCTGAAATAGGGGAACTTACGATGCTGACGGATCTTGAAGCGCAAGAGAAGTTTCCCTTATTGTCGGAAGGTTATCATGCGCTTCATGTATCCGGTGCAGCAAGAGTGAACGGACGTGAATTACGTGATGCTTTGCTAAGGGCTGCTCAGCGTAATGGTGCGCAAATGATTGAGGGAGATGCTATTTTAGAACATGATGAACATGAAATTAAAGGGGTTAGTGTAGGAGAACAGACATTCACAGCGGATGAAGTGATTGTGTGCGCAGGGGCTTGGTCTAACGCTTTGCTTCATCCGCTTGGGATCATGCTTCAGGTGCGTTATCAAAAAGCTCAAATTATGCATTTGAAGCTTGCTCAACAAGCGAGTACAGAGCAATGGCCTGTGGTAATGCCGCCTACAGATCAATATATACTCGCATTTGCGGATCAAAATATCGTGGTAGGTGCTACTCACGAAAATGATGTCGTAGGTTATGATACTGCTGTAACCGCAGGAGGAATGCAAGAAATTCTAAATAAAGGTCTTCAAACGGCTTCCGGTCTTGCGGATTGTAGCCTAAATGAGATAAGAGTAGGGTTCCGTCCATTTACAGCAGATTTTCTTCCCGTGTTGGGCAGGGTTCAAGGATGGAATAAACTAATTGTTGCTAATGGACTAGGATCATCCGGATTAACGATGGGACCCTTTCTTGGTGAGCAGCTGGCCAAGCTGGCCATGAATCAAAAGGTAGATATTCAGCTTGAAGACTATGCATTAGAGCATGCGATAAATGAGTAGTAAAAAAGGAAGTCAGCGATTCGATCCGCTAAAGTGCCACCATACGTATTCCTTAAAACGACAGAGATGTCGTTTTTTTTAACTAAACATTTATTCCTGCTTATTGTAAGACGCTCTTAATAAAGCTACTTCTCTGTAAACTCGTTGTCCTTCTGCTTGGCATTAGTCTACTTTAGATGCCTCTTCGAGAGAATGAATGAGAAATCTATGATCTATCGGTGAAGACATAACAATCAGGATCGTATAGGTTCCATACTTATCACATTGATTGCCAAACTCTTCAAGAGCATGTGTAGATTCGGTCACTACTTTTAATAAATAGCTGTGTTCTCCACTTATACGGTGGCACTCGGCAACTTGAGGAGAGGCATGGACAAAGTCAAGAAATGCCAGGCAGTCTCTAGTCCGAAACAACATATAGGCTGCCGTATTTTTCCCGATTTTTTCAGGGGAGATGATGGTGCGATATTCCTCAATGATTCCTTTCTCTTCCATTCTTCTAACTCGTTCCGTAACCGCAGGTTGAGACAGACCTACGGATTTCCCCAGTTCTGTCATTGAAATCCTCGCTTGATTTTGAAGATAGAAGAGAATTTGTTTGTCTACATGATCCACTTTGGATGGCCTCCTTTATATTTAAGGTAATTCATTAAAACTCCTTTAATTACTTTGTTAAATCATCATAATTGATTGATTATAATATGTAAAATGAATAATTTACATTATATAATATGACTCTCACCAAAATGATGATCTACACTTGGAAAGTTAGAGAGGATGGCTACCATTGAGAAAATTTGATTTAAATAAAGTAGGTACAGAAGATTTACAGGCACGTATTGATGAGTCTGGAGGAAACTCCCAATGAGACTCTCCCACTCCCGCAAAAATATAATCACATTAGCTGCTATATGTTTGTCCGCATTGATGTTTGGCCTCGAAATTTCCAGTGTGCCTGTGATACTGCCTACCCTGGAAAAGGTACTGCACGGTAGCCTCAAGGATATGCAATGGATTATGAACGCCTACACCATTGCCTGTGCGACAGTTCTGATGGCTGTTGGAACGCTGGCTGACCGGTATGGAAGGAGGCGTATTTTTATTATCAGCCTTATCTTGTTCGGTATTACATCTTTGATTTGTGGCTTGGCGCAAAGCACATCGGTTCTGATCGCCAGCCGGTTCCTTCAAGGCGTGGGTGCTGGCGCGATGCAGATTTGCCAGATAGCCATTCTTTCACATCGGTTTCAGAAAGGAGAAGAACGCAGCAAAGCCTTTAGCACATGGGGGATCGTGTTTGGTATCGGTCTCGGTTTTGGACCTATCATTGGCGGTATGATCGTGGCTGTATTGAACTGGCATTGGGTTTTTCTGGTCCATGTCCCGCTGACCCTTTTTACTTTGATCCTTGTCTTCAGCGGCGTGGAGGAGTCCAGCGATCCACAGGCAAAAAAGCTGGACATTATCGGCATCGTCACGCTTTCGTTGACGGTTTTTGGCCTGGTCTATTTTATCACACAAGGGTCGGAACTTGGTTTTACCGGTACAGCATCCCTCAGCATCCTTGTTGCAGTGGCAATAAGTTTCATAGTATTTCTATTTGCGGAGAAGCACAGTACTCATCCAATGTTCGACTTTTCCGTATTCAAGATACGTAATTTTTCTGGTGCTCTCCTTGGCTCCGTCGGGATGAATTTCAGTTTTTGGCCATTCATGATCTATCTTCCAATTTATTTCCAGAGCGGGCTTGATTACGACATCGTAAGTGCCGGGTTGTCTGTTCTGGCTTATGCACTGCCCACCCTGGTAATTCCGCCTCTGGCAGAGCGATTTTCGCTCCGCTACCAACCGCGCATAGTTATCCCATTGGGTCTATTCGTTATCGGCTTGGGCTTCATTTTGATGAAGTATGGCAGCAGCGGTGATCACGCCAGCTGGTTGACTATGCTCCCCGGCTCTCTGTTGGCTGGTATTGGGCTGGGATTAACCAACACGCCTGTCACCAACACGACTACCGGCTCGGTACCTAGTACTCGTGCAGGTATGGCTTCCGGCATAGACATGAGTGCCAGATTAATCAGTCTAGCCATCAACATTGCCGTAATGGGCTTCATTTTACAGGAAGGCATCTTTTCTTATTTGAAGAAAGCTTTTCCTGAGACTGTCGATGTTTTACAATTGCGATCTTTGGCCGAAAAAACAGCTGCCGGAAACACTTCGTCTCTCAATCAGGGTTTTCCAGAACTATCCTCACTGGATGCATCTGGAGCTATCGTCCATGCCTCGCTTGTACACGGCTTTGGTTTGGTGATGCTCTATGGCGGTATTGGTGTCTGGGTGTTGGCCGCGATCAGTTTTATAATTTTTGGACCCAAGAGAGCATTGTTGCAAAAGTAGAGAGTGAAGACTATCGCGCCCACAAGCGATTCGTGAGTCTCAACTGATTAAGCCGCTAGTATTATCACGTAAAGTCGTTGTATTATTGCTTTGGAACAAAACTGAAAAGAAGTAACGTTAAAAACCCCTTCTAGCGAAGCTTTTTTTTATCCTTTATACTGAAAAGACCAATTAATCTTCCTAGGAGTTGTCTAACGAATCATGATAAAGAAAGAAGTCGCGCATATACGCAAGCAATTTAAGCTGGATCACGATTTAATGAGTATTTACGATATTCTCAACGTGTATATTATGAAGGAAAGCAACGAGATCTATCATTGGGAGCGCCAGCCATTTGGAATGGTGGACAGAGAGAAGCAGGAGCTGTATATGGGCAATTTCAAAAAACTCCTGACCGGTGAACTGGATCAGAAATTGTTCGAGTTGAAGTTTCAAGCGGAAGCGGAGGAGCCAGCGCAGGTGATGCTTCATCAAGCTTTGGTGACAGGGGATCCAGATGAATGGCAGGACCTGATGCTACTGTTGGTGGACAGAATGATGGCGGATACTCATTATGAACGGGATACGGTGATCACTTTCGTTCGAGGACAGTATTTCCGCCCGACTAAAGATAGAAACGATGAAGCCGAGGAAAGTGAGAAAAACGAACTATTCGCGCATCCTTTTATCCTATGCAGCGTGAATTCCACGGAGAAACAACGGAAGGCTCTCTTGTTTGATTACGTGGAGCGGGAGTTCAAGTACAATGTCATTGTAGATCCGATCGTCAAGTTAAGCACACCGGAGCAAGGTTTCTTTTACCCAAGCGTGACGGACAATTATTCCGATGTGAACCGCATTCTGTATTGTACGGGGAAATCGAACTTTCCAGATCCGCATTTTGTCGGAGAGGTCTTGAATGCCGAAAGATCCAATACGGCTCTGGAAGAGAGAGCTATATTCGAAGACATCGTGAAGGAAGTGGCGGGCGAACAGCTTGATGCAACCACTCTCGCACAGGTGTACGAGGAGATCCATCAGGTCATCGAAACCAACGACGATAAGGAAGAACCTCCAAAGCTCGATTATAGAGACCTGGAACGTGTACTAACGGTAAGTGGCGTTGAGAACGTGACAATGGAAAAAGTGGAACGGGCGTTCGAAACGATCGTTGACGATAAGCATTATGAGATGAAGGCGAGCAGCGTAATGCCGAAATTCACTACCAAATCGATTAAGATCGATACAAAGGTAGCTACGATTTCGGTCAGCCCGCAGGATTTAAAATATGTGAAGCAAGTGAATTATCATGGGAGACGCTGCATTTTGATTGAGGTTGACGAAGATGCCGTGATCGAAGGATTCACCCTTACTACAGAGAATCTTTAGACCGCTTCAACAATGCTATGGGCTATCCTTAAAGTCTTTGAACAAGACTAAGGATAGCCCAATTTGTTTTGTGTCAAATACGGTGATTAAAGATATATTCGATATATTCTTTTGCGCTAGTATTAATTTCTTCATCGCTGGCTTGAAATGAAGCTCCAAAAACAGCAAAGTACGGTAGGGCTTCTGCGCCTACATGTTTGGCACTGGCGTTAAAGGGTGCGATCACTTCGTCTACGGTAAAAGAAACAGAGCCCTCTGGTTGATAATTTTCTTTTTTATCACCGATGGACAGGGCCAGCCCTAACTTTTTCCCGTTAAGCTTGTTCCCGTTTGATCCATAAGCCCATCCGTAAGCCAACACATCGTCAAACCATTTTTTTAATAGCGGCGGATAACTGTACCAATACAACGGGAATTGAAAGATCACTTGGTCATATGTTTCCATTAGATTCTGCTCTCTAGAAACATCAATATTCCAGTCAGGATACTCTTTATAAATCTCATGAAGGGTAATATCGTTGGGATATAACAGCAGTTCTTCTTTCCAGCGCTGGTTGACCCTCGAATTCTCAAGGTTTGGATGCGCCAAAATCACTAGTGTTTTCATGATGAATCTCCATTCTCAGGCCTATATTATTTATGAATATTATTATTATCTTGCAGGTTGTAAAAAAAGAAAATACACACAATAAAGTAAGATGGTTACTTCGAGGTGTGTACTGGACTCCGAAAAAAATATATGCAACAATGAAGTTTTGAGTAAGCTTAATTTGATCAGCATGAACGAGGTGTTATTCTATGAAACAATATCATTTAGGGATAGAGGCAACACTAGAAATCATCGGCGGAAAGTGGAAAGCTTTGATCATTTGCTTTTTGATGTCCGGTGCCAAAAGAACAAGTGAATTACAGCGTAATATTCAAGGCATCTCACAAAAGGTTCTGATCCAGCAGCTTCGTGAACTTGAGAGGGATGGGCTTGTCAAAAGATTCGTGTACCAGCAGATGCCGCCAAAAGTTGAATACAGCCTCACGGAATATGGCGTTACAGCCAATAAGATCGTGGATGTTATGTGTTCTTGGGGAAAAGAAAATATAAAAATAAGACAAAGACGAGGAGAAGAGATCGTCTTGTTGGAGGATACATGTCCTGGAGCAAATTAAAGCAACAACTGGAGAGTTTTCTATGTCCCGCGTTATCCGGCAAGGTTGAATATCGCGCAAGCAGCTACCGTTATTTACCTGATAAATCAGGGAGCTGTTATATTTCGGTAGATAAAAAGAACGTACTTAATATGAATGATAGAACTAACTCAATCAGATGGTATCAGACGGAGCAGGAGATTAAGAATGATTCAGAACTCCAAATTCCAATCCACCCTGAAGACATTGAAGCGGTTAGAAAAGATAGTAAAGGGAACATCCCGGAGGATCGTCTAATAGTCATTGCAAGAAGCAGAAAGATATCAGAAGTTGCAAAGGAGCTTTTGTCAGCACAGACGTCATTAAGTAAATCGAATTTTATCGTTATAGCTAATAAGTTTCTATCTACTTCTATAGAGGAAAGCATAGAGAGCGATGATATCTTATTGAATATTCTGGCTTTAGTGGACAGACGGGTTGGGAAAAAGCGGATTTTAAACATGAGCGAGAAGATGCAGTTAAAGCATCCGATTGTGCAATATTTTTATGAACTACGGCGTAGTACATTGTGAATATAACTAAACTCTCCCTTGCTCAATGGCACCTGCTTCATCCATTATAAATAGGTAATCATCTCCTCCATAGAGCGTAACTTTAGCCTGTATCCATAAAGGAGAGGAACCCATAGGATGAAACTGAAACAAATAAATGACTCTATTTATTATTTAGAAAACGTCAGAGAAACAGACAGACCTGTTTTGGGATATGTTGTAGGTGACAGCTTTTCAATTATGATTGATTGTGGCAATTCAAAATCGCATTTAGATGCCTTTATAAAGTGTTTAGATGATAACAATCTGCCACGTCCCAAATATGCTTTGATCACGCACTGGCATTGGGATCATACCTTTGGTATGCATGCTTTTGACGGGGAAACTATAGTCTCTTCAGCAACGAATGAGGCACTAAAGCGCCTGAAAGAATGGGAATGGGATGAAGAATCTGTGGTAAAACGCTTAGAGACCAAAGAAGAAATAGCATTCGCCTATAACTGTATGAAAAAAGAATATGATACGTTTGATAAGATTAAGGTTAGCACAGGAAATATTATGTTCGAGAATGCTTTAACGCTGGATTTAGGGGGCACCACTTGCCAGATTATAAAGGTAGGAGGGCCACATGAAGACGATTCTTGTGTTGTATATGTAAAAGAAGCGGGAGTATTATTCGCAGGCGATGCACATAGCGGGGATTATTATCATGGAGAAGGTAAAATTGATCCGATAAAAATGAAAGAATATATTGAGCTTTTATCGACTCTTTCATTTACTACGTATATCCCGGGGCACGACGCCCCTATGAGCAAGGAACAAATCATTTCCTTGTTAAATAGATTTTGTGAGGTCAAGTAAAGGCTAGCCTTACCACATAACAGCTTATTTTATTAGGCGACTTGTTAGGTATGAATTCGGTAGTGTACCGGACGCATGCCTTTTTGTTGTGCCTGATGGGGCAGTTCATAGAGGGGGCTTATTTGCGTTTATTGGGAAGCAGCGTTACGATTAACCATAAGCAGCCTTGCTTCAGACCCCTTCCGAGCTATTAGAAATCTTAGACGAATTATACATCGATGGCTGGGGACTTGTACAGAAAGGGAAACAGAAATGGATAAGAAAATAAGCGTAGAGAATCTAAAACTGACACCACAAAATGATACTTATTATATTGCTTGGAGTATCGGAGTCGATAAGAAGTATAAAAAGCATATGAAAAAAGAAATAAAGAGCCAACTCACAGACGTTCTAGGATCCATGACTCAAAATAATGCTGTGGAGGATATTTCAGTTTACAGTCATAACAAAACAGCCGAAAAACATGGAGAATTCATTATATGGGATTATCTTATCCTAATGCAGATCAAGGAAAAAGAAGATGCCGAAATCATTTTACCTAACTTAAAAAATGTGAATATACCTTTCGTGCTCGAAACAATCCGTATAGAGTTACTTGTAACCACACCAAACAGCACGTACCCTACACCAGGGGAAGGCGCGCGAAAACGGCATGTAAAGCCATTTTATGCAATTGAATATGTCGATGTTCAGCCTAATCATTTAGATGAATTCCGAGACATAATGATTAACAATAATGGACCGGCAATGAAGTACATAATGGAGGAAGCGAGATGGTGTCATAATTTTTATGCATTAGAAACGCTGACTGTCTTCTATCATCATTCAAGTTATCCTACTTGGAACCAGATTCATGTCATAGGTTTGTATTTGGAATCAATTTTTCTATATAAAAAAGATTTCTCAAAAGGGCTGGCACTGACCCACAGCATTTCATTTGAAGAAAACTTTGCGCAGTTAAAGAAGATAAGAACCATGTTATATAAAACAATCGGGAGAAAGATGATCTAGAATAGATCAATGGATCAATGGATCATACCCACCCCGTAAACTCCAATATAGACGCTTTAGCGGATTGTGCTTCGGATTGTGCGCCTTTACGCCATTGTTTAGGTGACTCACCCATAAGCTTGGAGAAACATCGGTTGAAGCTGGATATGGACTGAAAACCGACTTGCTCAGAGATGGAGAGAATGGAATCATCCGTACTTTTTAACTGCTTGCAGGCCTCTTCAATACGGGTACTGTTTAGGAAGTCGAGAGGTGCGGACCCCATAATCTCATGGAATTTCCTGCGGAAATGAGTAGTACTTAGGTGGCACAGATCAGCTAAAAAATCGATGGTAATCGGCATCATGTAGTTTTTAGTGATGTATTCCAGAACGGGTGAGATGACAAAATCGCCCTTCAGGCTATGCTCTGTGTCTTGATTAACCAAGGGTTCATTCCGGGAATGAATTCTAAGAAGCTCTATATAAAGCGATAATAATAAGCCGTAAGCACTTTCTTGATAGTAAGGATTTTTTTGTTTCAATTCCTCTACGACCGATGTCGCAAGGGTATATACCTTGGGATGTTCCTCTTTATTCAAAATACAGTTTATTCCCTTAATTGCCCACAGATTCGGCTCAAAGTTGCTGTAAGCGCTTTTGAAGGATTGCTGAAAAAGATCCTCAGGCGAAAAAAAGATATAAGACCACAGACTGGCTTCATTCGGCGAACTATAAGTTGTATGAGGGAGATACCTAGGGATGAAGGTCACATCTCCGGCTTTAAAAGGCACAGATTCTCCTTTGATCTCCATGATGCCGCTATCCGAATGGCAAATGCCAATCTCCAAATGATTATGGAAATGCAGATGTTCACTTTTAATATCAGAAATCTTCCAACGTTCACCACTTAACAGCAAGATAGGAAAGTTTATCGGTAAGCTGTAGTGGCGGTATTCAATGACGGGCTTCTTTTTTCTGGGCATATTCTCAATACTCCCATTCTTATTACGTAGGTTGAGTAGATTATAGGTTAACGTTATATCAAATTCAACTATATAAAGAGAACTTGATATTATACAATTTGGGAAAAAAGTGGCGGAGGAGAAGTTTGGAACTGTAGGAGCGTTAGCGTCCGCCTTTGTCTGCAGATTTCCACCGCGAAGAGCGGTATAAAATCAAGAAATTCTTACGACAACAGCGGCCGGAAGTCCAAATATTCTCTGTAGTCACGGCTAATTCCAAGATATAGCGAACAAAAGTTAATGGTTGAAATTGCACAGTTTAGTTATGAATATGCTTAGAATCAGACCATTTTACTACTTACAATAGAGTTAGTAAAGCGTTTACAATATGGACGGACAGCTCTCAAGCGCCTTTGGGGGCGTGTGCGAAAGAGAGGAGAAACAAGATGCTTCAATTAACTTATGACAGAGAAGAGATTTTAAGGGTCATCGACAAAGTGGTCAGAAAAACAATGGCGATGGATTTAACATGGGACTGGCCTTGTGGTGTGGCTTATTATGGGGTAACCAGAGCTTATGAAACTACTGGAAATAAAGAGTATTTGGATATGCTTGTCCAGTGGGCAGATGAATATATCGAGCTGGGTCTGCCGGATTGGACGGTAAATACCTGTGCCATGGGCCATATGCTGATCACTTTGTATGAGGAAACAGGCAATCAGAAATATTGGGATATTGTGATGAGTAAAGTAGATTATCTGCAGAACAATGCGCTTAGATTCGGAGATCATGTGTTGCAGCATACCGTCTCTATTTCTAATGATTTTCCAGAACAGGCATGGGCGGATACCTTGTTTATGGCGGCATTTTTCCTGCTCCGTGTAGGAAGCAAATTAAAGGATCAGGAAATGATTCAAGATGCCTTGAATCAATATTATTGGCATATCAAATACCTGCAAGATCCTAGCAGCGGGTTTTGGTACCATGGCTACAATAATGTGAAGCAGGATCACATGTCTGGACTATTCTGGGGCAGAGCGAATGCTTGGGGCGCATACACCATGTCGCAAGTTAAAAAGCTTTTGAAAGAATGGTATCTGTATCCGCAGTGTATGGACGTGGAGTGTTCGCTGCGCGATCAGCTGGCCGCACTCAAGCTGGTGCAAACGGAGAACGGCCTGTGGCGGACAGTACTCGATGACGAGGAGTCTTATGAAGAAGTATCCGCGTCTTGCGGTATTGCGGCTGCTATGATCAATAACGGCAATCCGCTGCATACCAAATATGTGCAAAAAGCCCTGAAAGGTATTTTGAACAATATCAGTGAAGATGGACGGGTACTGGGTGTCTCTGGCGGAACAGCGGTTATGAAGGATCGGGAAGGATACCGCAATATTCCAAAAGACTGGATTCAAGGCTGGGGGCAAGGCTTAGCATTAGCTTTTCTATCCGATATGCTTAAATAGGAGGGATCCAAGTTGTCCAAACAAACAACGGGGGCCTTTACACTGCCGGGAGAATCCGGTTATGAGGCATTGACCCTGGAATTAGCTGAACGTTGGGGTGCCGATGTCATCCGTGACAGTGACGGCACACAGTTGTCCGATGAGATTATCAACGCAGGATACGGCATTTATTCTACAATCTGCATCATCAGAGATCATAACGAATGGGCGTCCCAGAATTCAGATAAACTGCAGCAGAGTTTTTTAATAACTAATCCGAAGGTAGCGGTACAGGATTATTTATCCATCTATCTGATGGAGGATTTTTTTGCTGAACAATTCCGAGTGAATGATTCCAAAGAGGCGTTTAAGTACTGGCAGGTTTTTGACCGAACGACGGGCGAAGAGGTTCCAAGAGAACTGTGGAATTATGAGCGGGAATCGGGAAATGTAGTCATTACCGGAATAACGCCTTGGCATAAATACACAGTCAGCTTCATGGTCTACCGGATTTGGGAAGAGATCTCCATGTACAATCACACCACGAATCACTGGGAAAAAGAGCATCTGATGCAGATTGATCCCATCTATGTAGAAACGCAAAAATATTTACTCCATTGGATAGAAGATTGGTGTCATAAGCATAAGGAAACAACAGTGGTTCGGTTCACCTCCCTCTTTTATAATTTCGCCTGGATCTGGGGCAGTGATGAGCGCAATCGCCATTTGTTCTCGGACTGGGGTTCATATGATTTTACGGTAAGCTCAAGGGCGCTTGATCTGTTTGCCAAAAAATATGGGTATTCGCTCACGGCTGAGGATTTTGTGAATGGTGGGAAATATCGGGTCAGTCATATCCCGGCGCAGCAGCGGAAGCTGGACTATATGGCATTTATCAATGATTTTGTCATCGAATTTGGTAAGCAATTAATTGATATTGTGCATAAGCACGATAAGCTGGCGTATGTCTTCTATGATGATAGTTGGGTTGGCATGGAGCCTTACAATGACCGTTTTGAGGAGTTTGGTTTTGACGGGATGATTAAATGTGTGTTCTCAGGGTATGAGGCAAGGCTTTGCTCTGGTGTAAAAGTAGATACCCATGAGATTCGGCTGCATCCCTATTTATTTCCGGTTGGATTGGGAGGGCTTCCTACGTTTATGGAGGGAGGTAACCCTACGCTCGATGCCAAAAAGTATTGGATTAATATCCGGCGCGCCTTGCTCAGAGAACCTATAGATCGGATTGGACTGGGCGGATATTTGCATCTTGTAGAGCCTTATCCGGATTTTTGTGATTATATCGAAAAGATCGCGGATGAATTCAGAGAAATTAAAGAGCTGCATCATAAAGGCAAACCGTATCACATTAAGACGAAGGTAGCCATTTTGCACGCTTGGGGCAAATTGAGATCGTGGACCTTGTCCGGGCATTTCCATGAAACGTATATGCATGATCTGATTCATATCAATGAGGCTTTGTCCGGATTGCCGATTGAAGTCCAGTTTATTGATTTTGAAGATATCCGTCAGGGAGTATTACAAGATTGTGATGTAGTGATTAATGCCGGCTCGGCAGGTTCAGCATGGAGTGGCGGAGAATATTGGAGTGATCATAAGTGCGTGGACTTACTGACAGCGTGGGTTTATGAGGGCGGTACTTTTATAGGTATCAATCAGCCTTCGGCGCTTGATGGTTATGACAGCTTTTTCAGAATGGCACATGTGCTTGGTCTGGATGAGGATACAGGCTCCAAGGTAGCTCATGGAAGATGGACATTTGAGGCTAGAGATGAGCAAGGTTTAGTGCCTGAAGGAGCCAGCATAACACCTAAAAATAACATCTATCTTACGGATGGCTCAGCAGCGGTATTGTGTGAAAAGAGTGGGATGATAACATTGTCCACCCATGCCTTTGGTAAAGGAAAGGGGATCTACCTGCCTTCTTTCACCTTAAGCTTTGAAAATACAAGATTGCTATTAAATGTGATTCGTTATGCCGGGAATGAGTTAAAGGAAACAAAGTACATTACGGATAATTTATATACAGAGTGTGCTTATTATCCAGAAAGTAAAATACTCGTCGTGATTAACAATAGCGACCAGCTTCAAAAAACTACGATCGATACGGAATATGGACAACAAACCCTGGAATTAGATCCGTTTGATACTATTATCCGAACTATTGGCGATTAATCCCATTAAAAAAGCTCAAGCCAGCGGCTAACTTGCCGATGCTTGAGCTTTTTGCTGTGAGGCCTATAGTATCTGTTATCTACTTATTTTGCTTTTATGAATTCAGCAGATTTGATCCCAGCTTGACGGCCGAAAATAATGATTTCTGCAACAGAGTTGCCGCCAATCCGGTTTTGTCCGTGTAAGCCGCCTGTAACTTCACCTGCCGCAAACAGACCAGGAATAGCTTCACCATCTTTATTCAGAACTTCTGTGTTCGTATTGATCTTCACCCCACCCATGGTGTAGTGAATCCCAGGAGCAATTTTAATAGCGTAGAAAGGACCAGTGGACAGGTCATTGTCCATTCCTGTAGTTCTGCCAAATTCGGCATCCTTTTTATTCTTAACGGCGCTGTTCCAAGTATCAAGCGTTGTTGCCAGCTTATCCTCTGGAACACCGATTTCTTTGGCCAAAGCTTCGATGGAATCCGCCTGAATCACGAAGCCCATTTTGTCATATTGTTCAATAGCCTTCACACGGGATTTAACACCGGAATCAAAGACCAGCGTAGCTGCTTTTTCAGGTAGTGTATTGATGGAAGCTGTTACTTTATCACGGGTATCCAATTCGTTGGTGAACCGTGTACCTTCACTGGAAACAAGGATAGCGCCTTCCCCACGAACAGCTTCGCCGATGAGGTAGGATTTTTCTTGCTGCACAGTCGGGTGAACTTGGATTTGATCCATATCGACGGTTGTGCCGCCGAGTTTCTCAATCATCTTGATGCCGTCTCCGGTACTGCCGATTTGGTTAGTAGTAACGTAGCCTTCCAAGTCAGGTCTTACTTCGGAGATCAAATCCATATTGGCACCGAATCCGCCAGTGGTTACAACGACAGCATCTGCCGTAATTGTTTTTTCCTCTGTTTGGTTAAAGAGGACTTTGACGCCATTTACTTTGCCATCTTTTTCAGTGATTTCTTTGACATCAGCATTCACGAAAAGAGGGATTTCTTTCTCTTGTACGTTTTTCACTAAACCTTTGACAAGGTATTGTCCCACAGCAGAGCCATCTTCAGGACGGTGTGTACGTTTTTCGTTCATGCCGCCTGTAATGGTGATATTGTTCAAGCGGATTCCGATGGAATCCAGCCAATCGATCGCACTCGCGGAATTATCAACGAAGAAACGAAGCATTTCTTTGTCGTTAGTGTCATGGCCACCTTTTAATGACTCTTCATAAAATAAATCATTGCTGTCTTCAATGTTTTGTTCTTTTTGGAATTTCGTTTCAGAAGCGTTCATTCCCGAAGAGGATTTGGTTGTGTTCCCGCCGGCAACCGGCATTTTTTCCAAAATAACAGGGTTCATGCCTTTCTCTTTGGCCTCAAGCGCCGCGGACATTCCCGCACCACCCGCACCGACAATGATGATATCATATTTATCTTTTAATTGATCGAATGGTGTGTAGCTTGCTTCAGATGCCCCGGAGACGGCTTCAACTTCTTTTTTCTCGTTGTTATTACTCTTGCTCTCGTTCACCTTGTCGTTTCCATTACCGCAACCTGCGGTAACGAGCATGACAGAGAGGACGAGACTCAGAGCACCAGCTGCTTTCTTTTTCATTGTTAACCCTCCACTTTTATATTTCTCTATTAAGATGTACCAAAAGAACCCGACAAAAAAGAAAGGAAGTATCAGAGGGAGTTGGAAGTGGAGAAGCGCGCGCGTCGCTGTTATTCTCCTAACTTCAAATCTTCTACGGTTACGTCCACAGTTTCCATCGTTATTCTCTTTAGTTCATCTTCTTATTAAGTATACCATCAATCATGACTATTAGTGAAAGTTTTCACAAATTATACAAGTCGTCTATTCTAACATAGGGTAACGAAATATTGAGCGGATTAGGCGGAAAATGGACCATAAACCATATAACTAGAAGATTTGGCGTGAGATTTTCTCACTGTAGAAGTGGTAACTGTCACGGATTAGTAAAGCGGTTTTTGTTCTTCTGGATTTTTAAATGGTAAAATGAGAGTATTGCCTACTAGTCAATCCGGAAAGACTAACATGAGACATAGGAACAAATTCTAATTAATAGGTGAGAATATGGAATTTAATAATGTAATAAAAGAAAAAGTAAAAGAAGATAACTATAAAGTGTTTGCTTTACTTAGCCGCTATTTGAATAATACCCCCGACTTTATTAACAAAGAAGAAATTGAAGAAATCGTAAACTGTGGTGTATCTTATGAATACGCTTTTGGTTTAATGCTGGCTGCTGCTTTTGGGATGGATACGGTTGATAATGTTGATGATAAGGAATTGTTCAACCAATATTTTAGCAATATGCTTCATAAGCTTGATGCAAATGAATATTATGACAATCCATATTATAAAAATATCAAGATACCTACTATAAAGATTAATAATAGTGAATTAAAATATGAAAAATATAAACCTTTTGAAGGTTTTGTTTGCAATGATATCATCCGGACAGAAGAGGGAAGACAAATTCCTCAGGTTGGTTTTTTTCAAACTGAATTCATGTTCCCGGCTGTCTTGGAGAATGAAAGAATATGGATGACGATCACACCAAATGAAATAGAAACAATGAAAGAAGCTGTTGATAAAGCGTTTGGGAATGTTCTTACATTTGGGCTTGGACTTGGCTATTATGCTTATATGGTTTCTGAAAAAGTTAATGTTGAAAGCATAACGGTTGTTGAAAAAAATCAAGATGTCATTGATTTATTTAATAAATATGTACTGCCACAATTCAGTAATGCTCACAAGATCAGGCTTATCCAAGCAGATGCTTTCGAATATGCAGAACAACATATGTCTAAGGAAAAATATGATTTTGTATTTACGGATTTATGGCATGATGTTTCTGATGGAATGGATATGTATTTAAAAATGAAAAAGTTTGAAAAGGAAAGCCCGGATACTGTATTTATGTACTGGATAGAACAATCTATTTTATGTTATTTGTAAAAATACTTTTGCCCAGTAACTAAGCTCTGTAGAGTTTCTACAGGGCTTTTTATTATTTTATAGTTCATTTCATAATTTTAAAGCCTATGTTACTATTTCTATAACCGTAAAAGGAATATTTTAGAATAGTAGGTGTATTTTATGGAAATCGGCGCGATCACTTTTTTTGTGAAAGACATGGAAAAGATGGTTACCTTTTATCGTGACGTCATGAAAATAGCTATAGAATGGGATGGTGGCGTATTTACCGGGGTTCAACTGAAGAGTGGTGTATTCTTTAATTTGTGTCAGCGGGATGCACTGAATATGTCACAGCTAACCTATCCCAGAGGGATAAACGGGACTATGGAAATTTCATTTGGCGTTCCCTCACCTGAGGACGTTGACAAGGAATTTGAGCGTCTGGTAAAGGCAGGAGCGACTCCTGTAAAAGAACCTATTTCGCAGCCCTATGGGTTGCGTGAATCTGTTGTAGCTGACCCAGAAGGAAATTTGCTTGAGATCGTAGCGGGCATTCCAGAAGAATCATAGAGTCTATACAATCATCCGAAAGGAAGACCCATTTTTGAAAACTCCTATATCTATCATAAATTGGCTAGAGCACAACGAAATCATAAACGACTTATTAAATCAGGAAGACAGCTTAACTGCGCATACAATGGATCAAGGATTTGAAGCTGAGGTCATGAGGATTAATTCTGATCAAGAGAGCTATGTACTGAAAACATGGAATAAGGAATCCAGACCGGATGTCCAGTTTCAATATCGTTTATTGGATGTTCTATCCGAACGAGGAGTAGCCGTCTCTAAACCAGTGGGCTGGGGAATCAATCCGGAGGGACATAAGGTGTTGTTAACAAGTTTTGACGGAACCCCTATTCATAAAATGAATACCAGGAAAATGAAGGAACTCGCAAGCCTATTAGCAAAAATACATAAGATTCGCGTTGAAGAGATTGGAAATATACAACTGCCAAAATACGATTTCATCGGCTACTTTTTCCCTGAAGCCAAAGAACAATCTGATATTTATAATGTGTTGACTGCTCTTGTTGAGCAAACTCCAATGAAGCAAGACTGTATCATTCATGGGGATTTTCATATCGGAAATATAGTGGAGGATAAAGAGCGATATACCATAATCGATTGGACGAACGGCCAGTTGGGAGACTCTAGATATGATTTTGCCTGGTCACTTATTCTGCTGAAAATATATATCTCTGAGCGTTATGCTGATGTGTTCCGAACTGCTTATCTATTGGAAAATGATATGGATCAGGAAGAACTTGAGATCTTTGAAGCTTGGGCATGTCTACGGTGGATTTTGCTGAATAGAAGAGGTAGCACACCGAAAGGGCCTAATACAACGAAGAGAGTGAAAGGCTTAATCGCTAATAATCGGTTTTTAAAAAAGATGGATAGTAAATTGTTCTGATGTACGCAAGGATGGATGGATTTTCTGGGAGATTGGAAATGTAATGTAACACCGTACATTATTACGTTATTAAATTATTTGTGGTATATTAAAGGTAGAAAAGACGTAAAATGCAAAGAGAGCCGTGCTGTAACACGACTCCCAAGGCAATAGCCGCTTTTAAGGGCGGTAGGCTTCAGCAAATAGGACACGACAGATAGACCGCATGCCTTTGTGAGTGGGCGGTCTATTTGCGTTTATTGGACAGCAGCGCTACGATAAGCGAACCAAAGGTTAGCATAAGCATCATTGCTTCAAACACTGTCACAAGGCATCCCTCCCTTCGGTGAGAGGTAGCCGACCGACCCTTTAAGCCTATTCTATTTGCTCCACCAGTATAGCATAATCGTTTGAAAGAGAATTAAGACTCTTGTCATAATACTCCCTAGGATTGGAGTAGTTTTCCATTTCCTCTCTTTGTCTCCGCAACTCTCTCCATTTTGAAACTTCCGTATCACATTTGCGATTTTTTGATTCCCAATTGTAGGACGTACCTCTCTTTCTAAATCTCTTCTTTGCGAATTCCCAAACTTCCGATTTTCATTGGATTTTCAGTTTGGGTGTTTATAATGCTTTTTATGAATCGGGGCAGCGGATTGTAAAGGGCTTTCGATTGCGCAAAGGAGGTTTTCCATGATAAGAGGAATTCAAAAAACATTGTATCTCATACTTGCATTCTTTATCGGTCTTTTTATCGCATCCTCCTTTTTTATTAGGGCGAAATATAATTATTTCGTATATGGGGACACGCCAATTTTGGAGAGACAACAGCTGGGTCTTTTTATTCTAGTGATCGCAGTGGTGCTGGCATTAAGCGTTATTTTGTATAAAATGTGCCTGAAGCTTAATAAGTACAGTTGGAAAATAGTCATTCCAGCCATACTGCTGTTTTCTTTTGCAATCCAGATGGTGATTATCTTTCTGTTTCCACGCTTGCCGACGGATGATTCGCAGACAGTGCTTTCATTGGCACTCGACATGCTGTACAGGAATGATTATTCGTCGTTTGACACGAACGGCTATCTGCATATGTTTCCGTTTAATTTTTCGATCGTTTTATATTTAAAGACGTTGTTGTTGATCTTTCCGGATAATTATCTGGTAATCAAAATATTTAATATTCTGTTTACACTCTTAACCTCATTAATGATTTACATGCTGTATAAAGAGCTCAATTATAAGTCCAAGGATAAGGATTATGGCATCCTCGTGTTTGCTGCAACCTATATCCCTTCATTGTTTATGAGTAATTTTATCTATAACGATGTGATCGCTACCGCCTTTCTGACAAGTGCTTTATATTTTGCCATAAGATTTATTAAAAGAAGGTCCATTAAGGATATTCTCTTCGCAGCTCTCTTACTGGCAATAGGCAACTATTTCCGCAGTATCGGTGTTATTTTTCTGATTACCGTGGTGGCGGGTCTTTTATTTAACATACGTTCTATCGGGGTGAAAAAGGTTTTTAGCGCTTTGTTTATCACGGCCATATTGTTTAATGTTCCCGGCTGGACGCAAAATGCTGTGCTGCAGGCGACGAATGTTGTAGATGAACCGATGAACGAAAATTCCGCACCTGTCTACATGTGGCTGAATATGGGGATCAATCTGGAGACGTTTGGGTTCTGGGACAACCGGGAGAGCTACGCTATCTATCAGCAGGATGCAAATTATAATAAGGTAGAAAGTACGGAGTTATTTAAAGAAGAAATCAGTAATAAACTCTCCGAGGCGGGCCTAAGTGACTTAGTGAAGATGTATTATAAAAAAATCGTTTGGACCTGGACGGAAGGAACCTACCAGATGGAACGATATGGGCTCGGAAATGACGGATCATCCAGTAACGGGGGAAGAATGGGCTTTGTCATGGACCGTTATAGCTACACTAATGCTGCTACGGATTTGTTTAAGGCAGACTCCAATTATAGAAGTGGAATGTTATGGCTGCTGTATGTTCTGAATTTTCTGATGTATGTATTTATACTCGTTCGCTTAATGGGTGGAATAAGAGCCAAAAGATTTGAAGAGACCTCTTTGATTCTTGTGGTGCTGGGCTTTATCGGATTCTATCTTTTATGGGAGATCAAGTCCCGGTATATTTACCCGGTGTATCCGCTGCTGATCGTATTATCCTACATGGGTTTTAAGGACGTATACGATTATATGTTAAAAAGATGTTTTCCACGTTAACTATGTTCGCTCGGAAAGAGGGGATTCAAAGATGCGGACCAAGCGGTATTTCGCTTTGCTCATAGCAGTGCTAAGTTGTTCCATGGTGCTCGTCTCCTGCGATGCTATTACCGCACAGAAGATAACGAGTACTGACTCCGGGTCAAGAGCGAACGGGGGACAGGGCTTCACCGGCGGGCGGGGGAAAGATGGGGGCGGATCTCCCAACATGAATGGTGGGACAAGGAGAAACGGCAACCCAGGTACAGATGGCGGTGGCGCACAAGGTGGGCGGCAGTGAACAAATTTCATGAACTTGCCCCAAGCCTACGAAGATTAAGTGTGATAGGATAAGGTTACATTTAAATTCCCCGCGGGGGTAAGAAAAGGGAGCACCATGAGAATCATTATATCGCCTGCCAAGAAGATGAAGATGGATACGGATTTCTTGGATTGCCGCCAGATGCCGCAATTCATAAGCGAGTCGCAGACTCTTCTGGCCTTATTACAAAAGTTGAATTATGAAGAAGCCAAATCGTTATGGAAATGCAATGATGCCATCGCCACGCTGAATGTGGAGCGGATTCGGGATATGGATGTAACACGGGATCTTACACCGGCTATCTTTTCTTATGAGGGTATCCAGTACCAGTACATGGCACCAGGGGTACTTCAAATGGAGGAGCTGGAATATCTTCAGCAGCATTTACGGATATTATCCGGATTCTATGGAATCGTCCGGCCATTTGACGGCGTTGTGCCGTACAGGCTGGAGATGCAGGCAAAGCTTAGCGGACCTGGTTTCAAGTCTATCTACGAGTTCTGGAACAGGAAGCTGGCAGATCAGCTGTTTTCGGAGACTGACATCATTCTGAATCTGGCCTCTAAGGAATACAGCAAGTGCATCTCCCCTTACATTGGCGGGAATGTTCGCATGGTTAGTTGTGTATTCGGGCAGGAGATCGGCGGTAGGGTAGTAGAGAGAGCGACCCTGGTCAAGATGGCCAGAGGTGAAATGGTACGCTTCATGGCTGAGCGGCAAATCAGCTGTGTGGAGGATATCAAAGGCTTCGACGGATTTGATTTCAGCTTTGTTGATGAGCTGTCGGATGAGAGTACGTATGTGTTTATTCAGAAAAAGAATGACTAGAGCAAGCAGTACATGATGGGTAATTCTGAAGGGGGTTGAATAACCAGCTTCAGGGTTACCTTTATTTTTTGATCAACGAAACCAGATGCTGAATTCTAGTTTTTTTAAAGGGGATAGATTAGGGTATAGAGAATAAAGTTCGGGTGGAATAAGAACAGGTTAACGAGGAGGACTTATGATTTTCAAAAGAGATCCATTGGATAAACAGAGCTTACTTAAAGAATTGGATTCGCTAGGTTATTCCGACAGAATCAAGAAAGTAGCAATCCTAGGCCGTGATCATCTCGGATCTGTCCAGTACTCCCAATTACTAGCCTCTTTGCTGGAGGATGGTGTTTATGAAGCACGACTTGCCTTAATCGGCGCCATTGCAACACAAGATGATGCTATTATTCTATCAGCACTGCGGCATCCCAAGGCAAGTATCAGAAATACGGCTGCGGGTCTTTTGGCAAAGGTGGCTTCGGATGCTGATATTGAACGTGAGCTCCCCCATTTATCCCATGATTGCCGCCGCAAGCTTCTGCACAGTATTTCACAGATTAACCGTCAGGAATTAGCAGAACGCTTACTGCCTGTAGTGTACGCCCGGTGGGGGGCGGAGGAAGCCGCGATTATATTGCCGGCCTGTTATTCGGCAACGGTAAGTAAATGGCTTGCTGATATCGGATATGCCATAAAAGACTGGAAGAAATTATCCAGCCGGCATCTTAACGTAGTAGCAGAATACTTTGCAACAACACTGGAAAGCACACCACTTAGGGAAAAAGGCTATGTCTGGTGGAGATTCTCATCAGCTCTGGAGATCCTATGCAATCTGCAGGCAGATTTGGTGCTGGAGTGTGCGCTGAACCATGGACCTATGGGCATCATACATCCTGCGTTAAAAGAACAGCTTGGCACGCTTGTACGCCAAAATCCTAATAAGGTATATCAGCTGTTAACACGAACGGAGTCGCGGAGCGATCTGATTTCTTATGGTGTTCCTGAAGCTGTTCTTAAAAGGAAAAAATATTTATCCATGGATCAATGGATGGAGATAGCGAAACTACTCGCAGATCACCCTATGCACATAGCAAAGCTGCTTCAGAATATTGCACCCTCTAACCGCAAGGTCATTTTCGATGCTGTGTATGAAGAAGATAAACGCAATGAACGCATTTTTCCGGAAAGATTACTATATGTATTACCACATGTCTTGCGTGACAAGGAAGCCACCCGGATGCTTGGCCTTCGTGAAATCAATGATGACCGGGAGAGAACAGTCAGATTTACTGCTTGCCGTTCTATTCTTCATTCAAGAGCGGGACTTGAACAAGCAACACAGGTATCCAGTGCAGACGAACGTGCCACGGCGCTTATGCAGCTGATCAGAAGTACCGTTCTGTCGAGACAGGGCATGAATGAAACTTTGGTGTACCTGGGCCGGATTAAAAATGATCAGGATCCTGTCCGGGGCGCTGTGTTTAAAGAGCTATCGGAAAGTCCTGCGTCTGTGTTCACGGATGCCCATGTACAAGAGCTTACTTTGCTTGTTGATAGTGTTATAGAGGCTAGAGATACCTCATATGGCACAAAATTTTCCGTTCAACAACTGGCGTTTGCTATTCTCCGGCATAACGCATTACTTCCTCACGGTGAGCTGTTTAAGTTTTCTTTAAATACGATTCAGAAATTGGCCAAGCAGAATGGGCAGCTTTCCCTTCCATCCTTGGAGAAGAATTTACCCCGGGGAGTAGAAGAGATTATCTTCGACGAAATTTATACATTAGCTGTACAGGCCAACAAAAGAGAAGACTACAATCTGGTATTAAGCCTAGCTAGCTCATTCGGTAAAAGAGGTTACGGTATTATAAAACTTCAGAATCTGTTAAAGGAAGCAACGAGGGCAAAGGCGGATTCTACAGCCATACAAGCGGCCAGATACTGGCTTGCGCCTCGTACAACGCGTGATGCCAGAGTTAAGGAATTATTAGCTTTAGATAAATCGTATATTACGATCCATGAAGTGTTCCAGCATCTGCATCTGAAGCGTCAGGAATGGCTCGATCCTTTTATTTCAGGAGCTGTCATTAAGGGCAAGTTCCTATCAGGCAAAACTATCTATCTTGTGCCGGCCGCGGATGGATTCCACAGATGGCTGCCACGTCAGCAACAAGCTTTAAGTGCCTTATTAGAAAAAATTGCATACGATGCCAAACGTAATCTTTGGGAGCGTGCAAGCGTTATTAAGATCATGGCAAGCATGCCTGATCTCGGTTCGGATAGGTTACTTGGGCTTATGCAGGATAAGGAAGTAACTGTAGTAGAAGCTGCACTTCATGCCTTTTCGCTTATGGAAGAACCGGAGAAGGCACTTCCCGTTCTGCTAGAGAATCTGGATGGGGACCGGGCCCGTGTAGCCATGTACTCGATACCCAGATGCATCCGCAGGGTGAATCCGGTGTTACTGGTTACCATGCTGAAAGAGCTTCTGAATCGGGATAAGCTGAAGATCACTGTCAGAAAAGAAGCCATCCGCTTACTGGGCGCTTATAGAAGCGATGACAGCCTTCCACTATTGATGAATGAGTTCGAGAAACCCAATGCACACAAGGATGTAATCATAGCCATAGGGCATGCTGCGAAACAGCTTTTAGATGATGAACGCGCTTGGGATATGTTAAGTACAATGGCTTCTTCATCAGAAAGTGACATTGCAGGAAGTTTATTATCTCAACAGCCTAATGCTCTTCCGCTAGACTTTAGACCACGTTATCTAGGATTAATCCTAGAAATCGCAAGGCACCAAGATGCGTATATTGGCAGATATGCTTTCATTTCTATGATGCGGTGGACAAATGGAAATGAAGGGATTGTTGCAGCTGCCACCGCTCAGTCTATTACGGATTTGGAAGACAGCACTAGATGGGAAACTGCTATGAACACGCTGGTAGAAACCTGTCGCGATGGTAAGATCAATGAGGTTGTAGTTGGTGTATGTCAGAGACTGGTTAGTGCAGCGATAAGGGATGAATGGAACGCCACTGCCAAAAGAGATTTGCCTCATCGGCAACGTCTACTGAAATTAGTCAACCAGCTGATAGCGTTGCCAAAAATCACCCGGATGCACCTTATCCCTTTGTATACGGATCTGATTGACTGTCTGGCATCTGATGAGACCTTACAGCAAGCTGTGATGAAATTGTATATAGCAGCAATAGATTGGAATAATGTGAAGGAATCCGCCAATTATCTCAATCGGATGGTTACCACTATTTCAAATCAGCCCCAGCTATTAAGCGATGTTTATAAGCAGGTCGCGTATAATTTAGAAGAGAGCACGGGATACTGGAGTCCGGAAACTTTATTGGAAATTGTAGATGTTCTAGGGTCTGAGAGTCGTTACGAATCTCAGTATATTGGACTTTCGTTGCTTGAAGTTGCCGGAAGTTCTCTATTGTGGAGTCCAGAGCCTGCAGAGCGTCTGCGGTTGTACAGAGATCACACGAACCTTGCGGTTCGCTCACTTGCGCTAAATATTTGGACGGCGATAGATTAGTTTTTGATATTTTTTGAAAATAATAAAACATCAAAAAAGCTCAGGCTGCAAATCGGCCTGAGCTCTTTTGGTGTTTATTCAATTAAGCTTCCATCTTCTGTGCTGTGTAGAGGCGGTAATAAAGGCCCCGTTGTGCGATAAGCTCATCATGTGAGCCGCTTTCCGCGATGCCTTTGTTAGATACGTACATAATACGATCGCAGTTTTTTACGGTGGAGAGGCGATGCGCGATAATGAACGAGGTGCGTCCCTTAAGCAGTTCATTCAGCCCTTTTTGCAATAAGCGCTCAGTCTTCGCATCAATGGAAGAAGTGGCTTCATCCAAGATGAGAATGCGCGGATCTGCCAAAAGTGTTCTTGCGAACGAAATGAGCTGCCGCTGTCCTTGAGACAGCTTGGAGCCACGTTCATTGACCTCTGTCATGTAGCCTTGATCGAATTCACGGATGAATTCGTCGGCGCAAACGGCCTTTGCAGCGGCGATTACTTCTTCTTCGGTCGCATCCAGTCGGCCGTACCGAATATTGTCCAGAATGGTACCGGAGAAGATGAAGCTATCCTGTAACATAATCCCCATCTGACTGCGAAGAGATTTTAACGTCACCTGCGAGATATCCTGGCCGTCGATCAGAATCTGACCACTGGAAATGTTATAAAAGCGTGAGATCAGATTGACGACGGTTGTTTTGCCCGCACCTGTGGGTCCTACCAGCGCGATGCTATCTCCCGCTTTGACCTTGAAGGAGATATTCTCCAGAATATTAAGCCCCGGGTCATAGGCGAAAGTTACATCGTCGAAGGTGACATGGCCCTGTACAGATGGCAGTGTTTTTGCATCCGGGATATCACTGACGGTAACCGGTTCATCCAGCGTTTCGAAGATACGCTCAAGATAGGCAACGGCGTTGATGAAGTTATTGTACAGGTTCGAAAGATTCAGAATCGGCTGCCAGAAGCGGGCAGCGTAGCTGCTCATCGCCAGAATGACACCGAGGGTCATGTCTTGAGGACTCAGTGTTAGTAGGCCTACAAGGAAAATTAATGATGTAACGATCGTAGACAAGTTGTCTACAGAGAACGGAATAAGTAAGTTGTAACGTTGAGCCTTCATCCATTCTTTACGGAAATTACCCGCGAGACGTGTGAAGATTCCTTCGTTACGTTGTTCCCGGGAGAACATTTGTGTCACACCAATACCGCTAATGCTCTCTTGCAGATAGGCGTTCAGGTTGGAGCTTTTGTTGGACACTGCTTGCCATGCCCGGCGTTGCCGGGTTTTGATCAGCAGCATGATGCCAAGGAAGACTGGCAGTCCGGCAAGGATGACAAATGAGAGTCGTACATCGACAGCGAACATGAAGGCTGCGATAAAGAGCAAATTCACGATTTCTAGAATAAAGTTGATAATCCCGTTGGACAACACATCTGAAACGGCGTTGACGTAGTTTACGACCCGGATAAGGATCTTGCCCTGTGGGCGGTCGTCATAATATTTGAAAGGCAATTCTTGCAGATGCTTAAACAAATCCGTTCGGATGTCAAAAATAATATCCTGCCCAACACTCGTCATGATGCGCGAGCGTATCGTAGCCAGATAAACGCTGACCACGATGGTCACAAGCATCAGTGCAGCCCAACCCAGCAGTGCAAGCTTCTCTTTTGCCGGAATGGTCACGTCGATGACATGTTGCATGATCAGCGGAGCCGACAGTGAAATGGCTGCTGAAAGTGCACTGAGCACGAACGCAACAATCATTGGGGTTTTCTTTCGTTTGATATATACCATCGCACGCCGGAAGTGTTTTATATTAAACGGCGATTCAAGATTTTCATCGACGTCAAATTTATTCCTTGCCACTTGCGGTCACCTGCCTTCCAATACCCTCGTTCTGCAGTTTAAACACTTCGTAATAGTAACCACGTTTCGCCAGCAGTTCAGTGTGTGTCCCTTCCTCAACTAGCTTCCCGCCATCCAGAATGAGAATACGGTCGGCTTGCGAGGTAGTAGATACACGCTGCGCAATAATAATTTTCGTACAAGGATAGTCCAGTTCACGTAGACTTTTTTGGATATGCTCCTCCGTCTCAAGGTCGACCGCAGAGGTCGTATCATCGAGAATCAGGATAGGACGGTGTACCGCCAAAGCACGCGCTAAGGCAATACGCTGCTTTTGCCCCCCCGACAGTCCGACTCCGCGTTCCCCGACAACGGTATCATAACCTTCAGGCATTTTGGTAATGAAGTCGTGTGCGGCTGCGAGCTCTGCATAACCCATTGCATCTTCTTCCGGAAGATCAGGATCGCCATAGGCGATGTTTCCATCAATGGTATCAGAGAACAAGAGTACATCTTGGGTCGCCATGCCGATATTTCCACGAAGTTCATCAAGCTCCAGCTGCCGAACATCAACACCGTCTACGAGTACGCGCCCTTCAGCTACATCGTAGAAGCGAGGGATGAGGTTGATGATTGTTGTTTTGCCTGATCCTGTCGCGCCCATGATTGCTACAGTTTCACCGGGTTCAACGGTAAAGCTAATATCGTCCAGTACGATAGCGCTATCATATTTGAAGCGGACATGATCGAATTCAATACGGCCTTCATAACGGCGTTTGTCAGTGACAGTATGCTCATTAACAATATTTGGCCGGGCATAATAGATATCTACGATTTTGGACAAGCTCGCAAAAAAGCGCTGAATGTCGTTGATAATGATACCGATGTTGCGCATAGGGTTGGATATAGCCCAAATAAGCGAAGAGAAGGCCATAAACTCACCGAAGGTGATCCGGCCGTTCATAAGGAACAAACCACCAACCAACATAAGGATTACGTTGAAGCCCTGAGCGAAGGATTCCAGATAAGGAAAATAATCAAGCCATACAAGGGCGGCCTTTTTGTTCGCTGTAGAATAGTTGACATTCTTCTCTGTGAATTTTTCGACCTCGAATTCCTCACGGGCAAAAGCCTTGACCACACGGTTGCCTGAGATATTCTCCTGTGTAGTCGTGTTAAGCTGGGACAGCCGTTCACGCAGGTCAATATACATAGGACGGACGCGTTTAGCGAATATGTAAGCCACGATAAAAATGGGCGGTGACAGGATAAGCATCCACAGCGTCAGTTCCGCATCTATGGTGAAAAAATAGATAACGGCGGCAAGGAAGATCGTTAGCGATTCAATGATCGTCTTAAAAATCCAGGCCATAGAGTGACGGACCATGTCCAGATCGCCTGTCATCTTGGTCATGAGATCGCCGGTGCGATTATGATCGTAGTATTTTCTGTCCTGTCCCTGAATTTTGTTGTACAAATAAATGCGGACATTGTACATCATATTTTGCGAGGATATCTCGTACTGCATGGTCGTGAAATATGCGAGACCTGTGCGCAGTAGAGAAAATCCGATCATGCCCAGACAGAGCATAATCAATAATTGCCGTTCTTGTGTAAGATTCTGCAGGGCGTTGTCACCGGCTATAAACGTATCGACAATGCGCTGACTGATGTACGGATTCACGATTGTAAGACTTGAGCCCACCACCGAAAGGCAGAGTGCCAGAATATATCGCGTCCGGTTTCCCTCTAGGTTCTGCCATAGCCATTTCAGTTCGAACATCTGATCACCTGTTTCTGATTGTTCTTGTTCTTTCACTCTTGCCTGAAAAGAGTAAATAAAACAAAGTGATTATAACATTATCAAATGACTAAGTATCGTTTACGGTAAAATTTCCTTGTTACATTATTGTTACAAAAAAATGAACTTATTAATGATGTGAATTTCACCTTGTGTAATGAGGGTTTGCCATTCGGGCTTGGGCGTTCTAATTATGATAAACTGAGACAATGTAGAGTAATTAGACTTAGTTCGGATAGGGACAGGAGGAAGAGGAATGAGTTTTGTTGCTGTAAAAGGGGAGTACAAGCGTTACAAGATGGGCGAGAATGTAATTGTCGCGAATGACGGGATTGATTTTGAGATAAAAAAAGGTGAATTTGCCGTGATCGTCGGCCCAAGTGGTGCGGGTAAATCTACGGTGCTTAATATTCTGGGTGGCATGGATTCCGCCGATGAAGGTCAGGTCATTGTGGATGGCATTGATATCGCCAAGTTTAGTGCCAAGGAGCTGACAGGCTACCGCCGAAATGACGTAGGTTTTGTATTTCAGTTCTATAATCTAGTACCTAATCTGACCACACTGGAAAATGTTGAGCTTGCTTCGCAGATTTCCCCGCGTGCACTAGATGCACGTAAGGTGCTGGAGGATGTGGGTCTGGGCGCGCGGTTAGATAATTTCCCGGCTCAGTTGTCCGGTGGTGAGCAACAACGTGTCGCTATCGCCAGAGCGTTGGCTAAACAGCCGAAGCTGCTGCTCTGCGACGAGCCGACAGGGGCGCTTGATTATAACACCGGCAAGCAGGTGCTGAAGCTGCTGCAGGATACTTGTCGTAACACCGGGACAACGGTCATCGTAATTACACATAATCTGGCGATCGCTCCGATGGCTGACAGGGTTATAGAGATTAACAACGCTAAGGTACGGAAGATGGTGATCAATCCTTCGCCGGTATCCGTTGACGATATTGAATGGTAAGGAGAAGGCATCTATGAAAAAGCGAGCATTGTGGAAAGATATTTTTCGTGAAATTGGGCATACCAAAGCCCGGTTTATTTCGATTTTTGCAATTATTATGTTAGGCGTCAGCTTTTTTGCCGGAATCAAGGCTACTGGGCCAGATATGTTGAATACAGCTGGAACCTTTTACAAAGAGCAGCGCTTGATGGATCTGAAGGTGCAGACTAACTACGGCCTGACCGAAGACAACATCGGGTTACTCAGAAATGTACAGGGGATCGATGAGATTCAGCCGAGCTATAGTGCAGATGTATTCATAGGTGATAATGCCTTAATACTTAAAGTCAATTCTTACAACACGGATAAACCACTTAATCAATACCGTATTATTGAAGGCCATCTACCGGAGCATTCCGGTGAAATCGTGCTGGACGATAAGCTAGCGGAAGAATATGCGTTGGGTGACAAGGTATCTTTTAGTGGAAACGGTACGGATGCGGAGCTGTCGAACAGCTTCGAAAGACTGGAGTATACTGTAGTTGGCTTTGTTAGAAGTCCACAGTTTATTGAGCAAAGTACCCGGGGCACCAGTGGGATCGGCAAAGGTACGGCGGATGCGTTCGCCGCGATCCCGGAGTCAGATTTCAAGCTTCCGGTGTATACGGAAGCCTATCTGTCCTTTAAGGATACAGCCGGAGTGAAGGCTTATTCGCCGGAGTATGAAGATCTGATCGAACAGCATACCCATGCTGTAGAGCAGGCGATGTCCGGCGTGCCGGAAGCACGGCTTGCTGAACTGCGTGCGGAAGGCGAGAAAGAGCTTTCTGGTGGCCGCGCAAAGGTGGCCGCCGCCGAGCAGCAGCTTGCGGATTTGCAGCGCCAGCCGGAGGAAGTGCAGCAGGAACAGGCTGCAAGTATAAAGGCAATTGCTGCCGGACTTGCTTCTGCCAAAGAGGAATTGGCGGCAGGGGAGCAAAAGCTTGCAGAGCTGGAGCAGCTTAAGGTCTACGTTACTGACCGAAGCGCTAATCCGGGATATGCCGAATATAAAGATAACGCTGATCGGTTGTCGGCGATTGCCAGTGCGTTTCCTGTGTTCTTTTTCCTGATTGCTGCGCTGGTCAGCTTGACGACCATGACACGGATGGTTGAGGAGCATCGCCTGCAGATTGGGACACTGAAAGCACTCGGTTATGGCAATCGCGACATTATGGCGAAATTCCTGGTCTATGGTACACTTGCCAGTCTGGCGGCTTCAATTGCGGGTCTTGCGGTTGGTTTTACCCTGTTTCCGGGTATTATCTACGATGCGTATAGTGCAATCTATAATTTACCGGATATCACGAAGAACTTCTATCTTTCCTATTCGATCATATCCGTTATCGTAGCGTTAATATGTACTACGTTGACGGCGTGGATTGCCTCACGGGTAGAACTACGCAGCAATGCTTCCGTATTGATGCGTCCGAAGGCACCAAAGAGTGGCCAGCGTATTTTACTGGAGCGGATCACTTTTATATGGAAGCGATTGAGCTTTGTCCAAAAGGTTACCGCACGGAATCTATTCCGCTATAAGCAGCGGATGTTCATGACTGTATTCGGCGTGGCTGGCTGTACAGCGCTGATCCTGACGGGATTTGGTCTCAAGGATTCAATTGGCAGCATCGCCGGGTCGCAATTCGGCACGATTATGAAATATGATGCACTTGTGGCACTGCATGAAGATGTGTCTGCCGATGTGCTAAAAGCCTACGACCAACTAATCACTGGTGAATCTGCAGTAACTGGGACGCTGAGTGTGGCGCAAGAACGGATGACCGCACATGCTAGTGGTGTAAATGACCAAGAGGTTCATCTGTTCGTTCCTACCTCTGTTAACTCTTTATCCGATTTCGTGGAGTTGCGTGATCGAAAAAGTGGAGAAGGACGGATGCTTACGGATGATGGGGTTATTATCTCAGAGAAGCTGGCTAAGCTGTATGGGCTGGAGTCTGGTGATAAATTGACCGTGGTGGACAAAGATAATGAAACATTCGAGATTGAGGTCGCGGCGATTACAGAGAATTATGTAATGCACTATGTTTATATGACACCGGCGTATTATGCTTCTGTGTTCGGAGAAAAACCAGTATTCAACACAGAACTTCTGAACTACACCGCACATGATAAAACATGGGAAGACAAATTTGGTGAGAAGCTGACGGCTAATGAGGGCGTCGCTGCCATCAGCTTTTCCAGCAGTGTAGGTTCCGCCTTCGATGAGACTATGAAGAGTATGGACGTTGTAACTTTGGTGCTCATTGTTTCAGCGGCGGCGTTGGCTTTTGTCGTCCTCTACAATTTGACCAATATCAATGTGTCCGAGCGGATCCGGGAGCTGTCAACCATTAAGGTACTGGGCTTCTACGACAAGGAAGTAACCATGTATATTTACCGCGAGAATATGCTGCTTAGCCTACTCGGTATTGTGGCTGGATCGGGTCTCGGCATAGTGCTGCATAGCTTCGTCCTGAAGACGGCCGAGCTGGATGCGACGATGTTCGCTCCGATCATCAAGTGGCCAAGTTATATTTATGCGGCGCTCCTAACCCTCTTGTTCTCCGGTATAGTCATGGCGTTCATGCATATTAAGCTCAAACGAATCCATATGATAGAGGCTTTGAAGTCGGTGGAATAGCATCTAAAAACGCCATAGCTGCGGCTCTTTCTATGAAATAGCTTCACTGGAGTCCGAAACTATGCCTCAAAGGCGATAAATGAGCAAATAGCGTCCTCTGGGTCCGTAAGGAACAGGGGATAGTTAGGACCCGACGCTATCGTTCGTTATCGCTGCCATCCGATGATTTCTGACGATATTGTTTGTTATCTGAATCTATGCCCGACGCTATCGGACCCAGATGACCTTAAACGACGGATTATCCGCCATTTGGAATGTTATCGGACTCCATAGCAGCTATTGGCATAAAAAACGCCAGAAATGAGGCTCTTTCTATAGAATAGCGACACTGGAGGCCGAAACTATGCCTCAAAGGCGGTAAATGAGCAAATAGCGTCCTCTGGGTCCGGAAGCAAGTTGGGATGGTTAGGAACTGACGCTATCGGACGCTAACGGACCCAGATGACCTTAAACGCCGGATTATCCGCCATTTGAGATGTTATCGGACTCCATAGCAGCTATTGGCATAAAAAACGCCAGAAATGATGCTCTTTCTATAGAATAGCGACACTGGAGTCCGAAACTATGCCTCAAAGGTGATAAATGAGCAAATAGCGCCCCCTGGGTCCGGAAGTAACTGGGGATGGTTAGGAACTGACGCTAGCGGATTCCATCGGACCCAGATGACCTTAAACGCCAGATTATCCGCCATTTGCCATGGTATCGGACTCCATAGCAGCTATTGGCATAAAAAACGCCAGAAATGAGGCTCTTTCTATAGAATAGCGACACTGGAGTCCGAAACTATGCCTCAAAGGTGATAAATGAGCAAATAGCGTCATCTGAGTCCGGAAGCAACAGAGAGCATTGATTTGGCGATGTGCACGAGGGTATATGCGTAGATTTAGAAGTAGTTGCAGAAGTAGAAGTAGAAGTAGATGTAAAGGTAGAAGCAGAAGTAGATGTAAAGGTAGAAGCAGAAGTAGATGTAAAGGTAGAAGCAGAAGCAGATGTAAAGGTAGCAGTAGAAGTAGAAGTAGCTGTAGCAGTAGAAGTAAATGTAGATGAAGAAGTAGAAGTAGATGCAGATGTAGATGTAGATGCAGAAGTAGATACAGCTGAGCCGAATACTCGGAGCCGCTTCGCCTATCTCCGCCTCTTCTTATAACTCCTCCTATCCGCTCCTAGCTTCGCCAACCTAAACTGCAGACAACTAAACAACAGAGCAGCGTTCTCAAACGAGAGAATCGCTGCTCTGTTGTCTTTTTACAATATTAAAATGCATTGAACTGTCTCCTGCATAGGAAAAAGCTACTTCAGCGACATGTGCAGGATAGGAAAAGGATTACCTTGTTCGTCGAGTGCTGAACGCTCAAAAACCTGAAATCCCATATGCTCATAGAAACCTAAAGCTTGGTGATTTTGCTCATTCACATCCACGAGGTGTACGGCGAGTTTCTGCATGACATAAGCTACTAGCGCTTTTCCAACCCCTTTTCCCATTGCAGCAGGTTCTACGAACAGCATTTCAATCTTTTTATTCTGAACCCCTATGAAGCCAAGCAACTGTTCCTCATCATCTGTAAAAGCAAACAAATCGCTTATGCCCTCAAGCGCCTGCGTGACCAGCGGCCGCAAAGCATCAATATCCTGCTCGGATAGAAAAAGATGAGTATGCCGCACGGATGATTCCCAAATGTTCAGTAGACGGTTTAACAATTCTTCATTTCTAGTTGTGAAGATTTTTATTGAGTCCATATCTTTCCCTCACGATTCAATCTAATTCGAAGAAGAAGCTGCAGCCGCAGCTGATGCAGCCGCTGCCCCGGCAAGAGCAGCCTGTTGCGCAATTATAATATTGGTAATGTTGGTAGAAAGCATCGTAGTTAATACGCCGTTTTGCACATCCTCCACAGATCTGAAGGCTACCAGTGCAGAAGACAAGAGCAGTAATTCCTGCTTGCCAATAGACCAGTTCCCGAAGCCCTTTTTTGTACGCAAAAATTCGTAAGTCTCCGAGACATCAGTAACGATGTCCTCCTTGTTGCAAGGGAGCAGGGATAACACGCCCAGTGAGGAGAGGGTATATTCCTTGTCTAGCCGGATACCCTGTGCACGAAATGCATCTCTTAATGCCAATACACGGTCCGCTGCTTGAGGGGCTTCTTCCCCAAGAACCAATACCTGGGTCAGGGCTTGCACACTGTTGCCTGACATAAACTCGGGCTTAAGCGTTACATAGAGCTGCTCCATGCGGTCCACGCCACTCTCAACATCGATATCGGAAAGACCAAGCATCGCGGAGAAGATATAATCGTCCTGTCCGGTAAGGAAACGATGTTTTGCCTTCATACTATCGTAAAATAGCTTTGCCCGTTCTACCGTATGCTGATATTGATCCGATGTTGCATTAGCAGCGATTTGATAGGCAGCAACGACGAGATAATCAGAGGCTCTGAATTTGGCTTCCTTCATTAAATCATACACGGCAAGTGTGTTTGCAAGCAGAGTTTCCTTCTCGTCAGAAAGAGAGAGTAGGGCGGCAATGCTGATCACCGAAGCCCCTCTAAATTGAGAGAAAATCCCGGTACTCTCCTTAATTAGCTCATAGCTGGCACGGATGGCTTCGTCATCTGCAACTTTGTCTTCTACAGCATACAATAGTGCCGCTAACCGATTAACCATTGCATTTTGCCATGGGAAAGCTTTTTTGATCCTCTGAGCGTTGTCTGCGAACAATTCAAGCCTAGCTGGATATTGCTCCTTCATTGGATACACCTCTTATCTCTACTTTTAATTCATAATATTACGAAAATCCTGTGTTGTAGATTCATTTTACTATAAAAAATAAATCGGATGCCCACGAAAGCGGCTTACTAATAGGCTAGAGGTTGTTCAGGTGACCCAATGATTGAGTTTACTATGAGGATGTTATAATAATTATAAGATGGATCGACAGGGGTTTAAATGACAACAAAGGAGAAGAGCGACGATGACTGAGAGAATACCTGAAATCGTATTGAACGATGGAGTGAAGGTGCCTGCGATTGGTTTTGGTACCTACGCGTTAAACGGAACTGAGGGAGCACAAAACATCACTAAGGCGATTGATGTTGGCTATCGTCTGATCGACACTGCGTTTAATTATGAGAACGAAGGTGCTGTAGGCCAGGCTGTTCGGCAAAGTTCTGTGCCTAGGGAAGAGCTACTCATTACTTCCAAACTGCCAGGACGCCATCACTCTTATAAAGAAGCGTTGTCTACTATACAGGAGTCTTTATTCAGAGCCGGATTGGATTACTATGATTTCTATCTCATCCACTGGCCTAATCCTAGAGTGAATTTATATGTTGAGGCCTGGCAGGCGATGATCGAGGCACGTAAGCAAGGTTTGATTCGCTCCATCGGTGTATGTAACTTTTTGCCGGAGCATATTGAACGTTTGATACAAGAAACTGGTGTAGCGCCGAGTATGAATCAGATTGAGCTGCATCCTCATTTTAATCAGGAAGAACAGCGTGCATGGAACAAAGAGCATGGGATAGTGATTGAATCGTGGAGTCCATTGGGACGGGCTAGCAGTGTACTGGAAAATGAGGAAATAGCGGAAATAGGCAAGGTTCATAATAAATCGATATCGCAAGTTATCTTACGTTGGCATATACAGCTTGGGGCTATTCCCATTCCAAAGGCTTCTTCTCTAGAGCATCAGCGTGATAATCTGAATATTTTTGATTTTGAATTATCGGAAGCTGAGATGACCGTTATTTCCGGATTAACCTCGCCAACAGGTCGCATAGCTGATCAAGATCCCGCATCGTATGAAGAATTTTAATAAATTTAACTACAACACGCCATTTATTGGCGTGTTTTTTTATATTAGGCTCTTACTAGCGCTTTGGCATACTGTTTGCCAGACGAGAGTAGGTTGTCGCTCAGTTCAGGATCTTTAACCGTCCGTGCAAGAACAAGGGAGCCAACCATAGTACTGAACAGTGCACTACCTTTGGACGCGTCAATTCCCGCCAGATTAGAGATAAAAGCAATCATCCGTTCCAGTTCCTGCGTGAATACCTGCCGAACTTCTTCTGAGGAACGGGATATTTCGCTAGAAAGGGCAGGGATAATGCAGCCCATCTCCATTTTGTCGCGGTGATACGGACTTAAATAATAATCAATGACAGCATTGATTTTGGGGTTCTGCTCTTCCTGGTCAGCGACCTTCTGCAGAAGTGCGATGGTATCGCTGATGGCATACCGGCAGGCTTCCGCGACAAGCTGTTCTTTGTTGTCAAAATGGGAATAAAACCCGCCATGAGTTAATCCGGCCCCCTTCATAATGAACGGAACGCTTACATCGTGAATACCGTTGGTGCGAAAAGCCTGAGCAGCACTTTCAACGATTTTATTTCGAACTTTTATTTTATGACCTTTGGGATACGGCATTGTAATCACTCCACAGCTTCATAGTTCTACTTTTAAAATATTATAGGCGTCATAATAAAGCCTGTCAATTTAGCGATTCTGAGAAAGTTAGCTTGTGAAAGGCGAGGCAAGGTTATTGACTGTTTTAAAATATGATGGTAATAATATATTACGATCATCATATTTTAAAACAGTTCAACAGGAGGTATCAGGAGATGAGTAAGCTTGAAGCCGTAGAAACATTGGTCATTGGATCAGGTCCGGGAGGTTATGTGGCGGCGCTGCGATCTGCACAGCTTGGGATGAAAACGGCGATTGTTGAACGCAACCAGCTTGGCGGAGTCTGCACGCATGTTGGATGTATCCCATCCAAAGCATTAATTGCTGAATCACATCGCTATGATTTGCTCAGTCCTTTCAATTTTGTAGATGCGTCAGCATCTTTTAAAAATGCTCAGGATTTTAAACAAGGAGTTGTGAATAAGCAGGCAGGTGGAGTCAGTTATTTATTAAAGACTGCTGGGGTGAGCATTTTCGAAGGAGAGGCTAGCTTGGTGGATGAACATACAGCTATCATCAGTCAGTCTGGACAGGAGCAAACCTTATCCTTTAAAAACGCTATCCTGGCTACAGGATCTCGTCCGATTGAGCTGCCAGCCTTTCCTGTTGGCGGACGTATTTTGTCTTCCACAGAAGCACTGTCGCTCCCTGAGATTCCAACTAGCCTAGTAGTTATAGGTGGGGGCTATATTGGTGTCGAGCTGGGGCAGATGTATGCCAAATTCGGAACAAAGGTAACGATTCTGGAAGGGGGAGAACAAGTGCTGCCTGGATTTGAGGCGGAGCTTGTGAGCCCTGTTGGAACGCAGCTGAAAGCCGATGGCATGAAAATTATTACCGGAGCGACAGCTGTGGACGTAGTGGAGAGTGCAGATACCATTACACTGCATTATTTAAAAAATCAGGAACAGCAGCATGTTACAGCGGAATATGTGTTAGTTACTGTGGGCAGAAAACCAAATACAGACGGCAATTTAGGACTAGATCGCATAGGCTTGCCAGTGACGAGTAGGGGATTGATTGCGACGGACGAACAGTGCAGAACAGCTATCCCGCATATTTTTGCAATTGGAGATATTACGGCAGGCCCGACTCTCGCTCATAAGGCATCGTACGAAGCAAAGATTGCGGCAGAGGCCATTGCAGGTCTCTCCTCCGAAGTTGATTATCGAGCCATCCCGCTCGTTGTTTTTTCGCACCCAGAGCTGGCCAGTGTCGGCTTAAGTGAAACAGAAGCAAAGGCAAGAGGCATTTCGCTGGTTATTGGCAAATCCTCCTTTGGGATTAACGGAAGAGCCTTGGCCTTGAGGGAGACGGAAGGTTTCGTCAAGCTTGTAGCGGACCTAAATTCAGGAGTCGTAGTGGGTGCGCAAATCGTTGGAGTAGAGGCATCCACACTCGTGTCGGAGCTTGCTCTTGCTATTGAGATGGGAGCCACTGTGGAGGACTTGGGGATGACCATTCACCCTCATCCCACATTGGGAGAAGTAATTATGGAGGCTGCTGAAAATGCAGTTAAAAAAATGGTGATGAAAGAGAGTGGAAAATGAAGATAAAAGCAGGACTATATATAGGAATTGCGATTGTGCTGATTGTTGGAGGGGCGCTTCTTGCTGTAAAAGGAAAGGATGCAGTCAGTCAGGCTGAGAGCAGGAAACAAGGGATTCTGGATGCGGAGCAGAAGACAATATTTTATCAGAATAGTCCAGGGTCAATTGTCGAGGTCGGTGTGGCTGCAGGTGATTCTATAAAACAGGGAGAGGTGCTGTTTAAGGTTAAATCTGCTGAAGGAGAAACGGATGTAGTTGCGCCGGAGGACGGATCAGTCAACAAGATTATTGTAAAGCCGGGAGATCTAGTCCAGCTAGGAATGCCAATGGCGGTTTTGCAAAAAAACAACTTTTATACAGATCTCTACATACAAGAAAGTGAAATCCAAAAGCTAGAGGTGAATCAAAGTATTGGCGTTCATTTTCCATATTTGGAGCACCCAACGGAGGTGACAGGTGTAATTACATCTATCGCAGCCGCGCCTCAATTTGCGAGCTTACGTATGTCACGTGAAAAAGGGCAAGCCGATTTAAGCATGTTTCTTGTCCGTGTAACTATGGATGGGAATGCTGATTTGCTTCCGGGGATGACAGCGGAGGTGAAGCTCGATGAAGTCACTGATTGACGAATGGAAGTACGTGGTGGGCAGTAAGTATTTACGCCTGATTTTTATAGGTCCGCTTATTGCGGCCCTATTTTTTGGCTTAATGTTCTCGAAGAACCAAATCAGCGAATCGCATGTTGTTGTCATTGATGAGGATCACAGTTCGTATTCACGACAGCTGATCTCAAAGATAAATGCCTCTCCATATATGAACGTAACAAATGTGTACTCCAGCCGCCTGAACCCAGAGACGTTACTAGCAAATGAGCAGGCTGTAGCGGTCATCATGCTTCCCAAAGAGTTGGGGCAACATCAGCAGCAGGGGATATCAACGAATATTGGCATCTTAATGGATAATACAATGCCATCAGGGTTAACCGGCATCCGGACTGCGATTCAGGAAGTCATCCAGACGGAAAATGTGACTCTTTCTATGACCCGGCTCCTCCAAAAGGGGGTGGATGCCGAAACCTCTAAAGGGCTTGCTTCTCCGTTATCTCTCCAGCAGCGGGTGTTGTTTAACCCGACCACAAGTTATGTGGGTTTTATGGTCATTGGATTTGTGAATATTGTGGTGCTGATGATTACAACAAGCGCAGCGGGTTCAATTGTCCCTCGGTTGCGGCAGGAGGGGAAACTCTTTGCAAACGGGAAGTCTCCTTGGCAGATTTGGGTTCGCAGTGTACCTTACGCTGTTTTGACCACTATTTCGCTGCTCCTATGTTATGGCTTATTAAAGCAGGTGGGGGGAATGCGCTTTGAAGCAGCGCCTTATCTGTTTATTATTCCACTGTTTGTATATGCCTTTGCCTTGTCGCTTATGGGTCTGTTGATTGGTTATACTGCCAAAGACGTGTCCAAAGTTAATTTACGAACCAATTTCGTGTTGTATCCGTCGTTTCTTGCTACTGGAATCCAGCTGAGTCCACTTGCCTTTCCAGAGTTCTTTCAAATTTCCGCATGGGTATTACCTATGAACTGGCTTAATCGCCTCATACGTGGAATGGCTTTTCGGGATGGGGCGCTAACAGCCTACAGTCAGGAGCTGGGGGCGCTGCTGATGATTATCGGCGTTGTATCCTTATTCATTGGATTGCTGGTGCTTAGGGAGATGAAGAAACCAGAGATTCAGTTCTCAGAATCAGTCAGCGCTTGAGTAATTTGATCTAGTCTAGTTTAGTCCAGTCGTGCAAACCGTTGTTCTGTTTTATCAAGATGCTTCACCCGCTCTTCTAAGCTGCGATCTGACATCCCGGCATAATTATACCAACGGAGGTTCTTCCGTATTCCCATTTTGCGGAAGGTGCCTCTGAATAGAATTTTGGTGATGGGGTTGCCAAAAATCCAGCGATAAAAGAAGTCGGGCGTGTTCATTACGGTCAGCAGGGACACTCCTTTAATATTCGGGAGCAAGCATTTGAAGGGCCGCCCAGGTTTAGTTTCTTTGTAGACAATGCCTTTTGCGAATACCTTATCAAGAAAACCTTTGGTAAGAGCGGGCATGGCTTCCCACCATATAGGGAAAATGAAGACAATATGATCCGCTACTATAAGACGCTGCTGATAATTGGCGACTAGCGGGTCGGTGGTTCTCTTTTGCCGCCAAGCAGTGAGTTCTTCGTGCGACATGACTGGATCAAATCCATTGGCATGCAGATCGATAAGATCAATCGTATGGCCTTTGGTGGTGAGACCTCGCATTACGGAGGCTAATAAGGCTGCGGAATAGCTTCGCTGATGGGGGACATTCTCGGACGCTGTTGCTCCGTATGGATGATCAAAAATAATTAAGACATTCATATAAATACCTTCTTTTCGTATTATTGTTTCCTTGAAATAAAATATTAACTATGGAAACAATAATACGTTTTAAGTTTCCTTGTTGTCAATATTATTTCTAGGAAACTTTATTTATGATCTGTGTCTTGTTAAAATGAGCATAAGATGAATTTACGAGGAGACTTAACAGTGACGCATTCTTTCGAGAACTTACCTAATAAGGATATTTTGATAAAAAAACTGATAGAGATGATTCCCCAATTACAAAAGCGATTTCAATCGGAGGATGACGAAGAGAAGGAATGGTTGATTCAGAACTGCAGTAATCCCCTTATCATTGATTTCCTCCAAGACTCCACAGTCATGATGCTGCATGTAATAGATGCAATTGGACAGCTTGAGCCGGTGAATGGCACTACCATTTCGAAGCAATTCGGAATTCCAAAAGGCAGCGTGTCCAAAATCACTAGAAAATTAGTGCAACAGGAAATTATTCGCACGGAGTTTCTCCCCGATAATAAAAAAGAAGTGCTTTTTCTTACAACACCTCTGGGTAAAGAAATATTCGTTTTGCACCAAGCTCTACATCATCAGATGAATAAAGGGATAAACCGGTTTCTACAGAGATATAATACAGATGAATTGTTATTTATAATCCAAGCCTTCGAGGATACTTTGGAAGCGTCATGGGTTCATTCGGAATCGGTTGCTGAAAAAGAATTATTAACTGCCGGAGAATCTCTTGAGCCAGTGGAAAACGATGAAATGAGTCAAATCGTAGACATGCTTAACCAACTTGATACGCGTAACCTCAAAAAGGCTAAGGCAGTTCTCCAAGCTGTGTTTTTTACCCCTTTTGCTTAGTTTTATATTTTTTGATAATGATTTACGAGTTGCTCTAATTTATCTTTGATTATTTGTTTTAAGGCTTCAGGTTTCACGGATGTAACAGCATGACCATATCGCATAAAATAATTAGCCAAGAAATCTTCTTCACCTGGATTATAGAATCCCTTAATGACTGTTTTCGGACCCACCTCTATTTCCATAGAAGGATAATGTTCTTTATAAAAAATATCCTTTGCTTGTTCCGCAATCTCAACTTCAAAGTCAATACTTTTCGCAGACTGATAGATTTCTAATGAACGACTAAGAAGTTCTTCTATAGAATAACGAGCCTTGCTTTCCTCTTCTTCAATGAAGGTTATTCGATCACATCTAAAAACTCTATATGTATTCGTCGTAAGCTCTATTCCAGTGGCATACCATTGACCAAACCTAGCGGAAATCCTAAAGAATTGAACAGGGTAGCTTTTTGTTTGGTTTTCTTTTGTATATGCAATGTTACAGGCACTCTCATTTAGAATACTTGCTAGGATTTTATCTAAAAAACGGCTGACATGCTTATGCTGATACATTTCGAATTGCAGGACCTTTTTCATTTTGTGAATTTGGTTGATTTGTGTACTCGAAAGACAGTGCTCGAACTTTTCGTTTAGCTTGTTAACACTCAGATGAAAGGGTGTAGATTGATAAGATTCTAACGTCAGCATGGCAAAATACAGCGCATAGACTTCATCTATCGTGAAAATAATAGGGGATAACAATCTGTTTTTTAGAATACCATAACGTCCGTGTCTTCCATGTTCTGCGAAAATAGGCATACCTAATTGTTCTAATGAACTAATATCGCGTAGAGCTGTGCTTTTTGAAATAGCGTATTTATCCATGAGATCACTTAAATTAAAGAATTCTCGACTGTTTAAGTACCTCATCATGTCATTTAATCGTTCTGATTTTTTCATATATAAAACTCCTTATAAAGGTGTCATGTTTTGATACCTTTATATAGGATAATAAGTTTAAGGCCAGATATCAAATATATAAAAGGAGAGATTTATACTATGAGTACAACACTAGAAGTAGCTATTTTTTTATCGATGAATGGAAGAGCTAAGGAAGCTATAGAATTTTACAAAGAACATTTTAACGCAGAGGAATTGCTACGTGTCACCTATCAACAACTAGCAGAGCGTGACAGCTCCATACAGCTTACGGATGAAAATAAGGATTATATTACTCACTCTGTCCTGTTAATCGGAAAAACAAAAATAATGATAGCAGAAGATACAATGAATACGAATGAGGAATATACAGTGGGCAATAACACTTCATTATGTATTCAAAGTGCTGACTTAGAGGGGATTGAAGGTTTTTATAAAAGCTTAATCACAGACGAGCGCGTGAAAATTATTGCTCCTTTATCTAGCAATGTGTTTAGCAAAGCCTACGGTATCATTGAAGATCCCTTTGGTATTCAAATCCAACTCATGTTTGATGAAAGATTACATTAAAAAAGCTTCCTGCTTCTAAAACAAACTAAGTTTAATATTCAGCCGACTAAATTTCAGGTGTATTGTCCTGAGTTTGGCCGGCTTTTTTTGAGAGTGCTATCTGAGGAATATAAATTATTTCAATTCCCCGGTGTCCTTCATATATTGATAATGCTGAGTGAGCTGCTGAAGGGTCGTTTCTTCATTAAAACTGAAATCATTCGATAAAAAGTAAGCGCGTGAGAGATCCTTTTGATTTTCAAACTGGTAAGGCAGTTCATCAATGCGCCTTCCTCCCACGCGGCTGATCTCTGGGAATTCAGCAATCGCTTGAGACATTGCATAAATCTTTTGGGAGAACTCTGGGATTGAATTTGGTGGAATTGAAATCACATAATCGGTGGTTCTCAGGAACTCGAGAAAGCTAGTTTGGGTGAAATCTGTTTTCTGATAAGCTTCCCAAATAGCATCGGTATTCACGGGTTTACCCAGAATCCTTTGATAGACATCTGCATATTTTTTAATCCAGAGGACTTCCTCGTAATTCTTAGAAACGTTATATTTATCAGTTTTGTGAAGAGGATACTGGATAATGTACTGTTGGTAGTTAAATTTGATGTCTGGATTGAGCTTAGGGTAGAGCTCCAAAATGTCGGATCCATCGTCATTTTTTCCTATGACTCTTGAATATTCAAAATCAATAAAATAGTATGCCTTCATATATGCTAGAGCATTCTTCACATATTTATCTCCTGACTTGTGACTCCCCGAGAAGCACCCTGTCAACAGAATACAGCAAATGATCATCAGAATGGAGATTTTATAAGAGCCTCTCATCACTCATTCCCTTCTTTCATCTGTTCATAACTGCTAACAAATTGCCTATAGATTTCATAAGAGTCGTATGGTTCAGCAGAAGCGAAATTGTGGCGGATCAATTGCAGCTTTGTACTGCCTTCAAATCTGTATGGAAGTGCTATGGTGGAACCGAGCTGATTGACTAAATTCGGAGAAGGTGGTCTGTGCGGATAGAATCCCTTTATAATCTCATAAAAGTCCTTGGATAACGGAATGAAATCTTTTTCGGTAACTCCATCGATGATATATGGTGCGGTTCCATCCCTCTCGTATGTAGATTTGTAAATCTCCCCATACTTCAGCGTTTCACTGAAATAGTCAGAAGGGAACTTGAAATTTAAATGTCTGGCGTACAATGAAGGGGCATAAGCAAAGAAAAGACCGTCTAGATAACTTTCCTGATGTTGTTCCGAACGAAAAATTGAATAGTATGATTTCGCATAAATGGAACTGGCAAAAAATTTAATGTTCGGATCATTAATGGGAGATAAGATTAGTTTCTCATAACCGTCTTTGTTGGTTACGCCCGTCCGTTCTACTACTTTGAATTGTAGGTTGTATCTTGGGGAGAGTGTGTTCAGAATATCTTTTTCGTATCGATTGCCAGACTTTGGACCTGGTCCACAAGCTGTCAACAGTAGGATTAAGGCTAGAATGATCAGTAAGTAACCATAATTTGTTCTACTCATATACGCCTCCAGTATTTTGAATTTATGTCCATTATATACCATACCCCGTTTTCATAATTAAGTTTAACGCGATTACCGATAAGATTAATAGATGGATACTGTGATTACCAAAAGCATGCCATTGTAATTATGTTTAAATGGAGGAAAGACGGATGAAGAGGATTTTTAGTGTTTTGCTAATTGTATTACTGGTTACACCAGCACTCGGCACTACTACCTTTGCGAGCAGTACGGTGAAGGCTAAGGTAACCGAGAGCAGTACATATTTTGATGGAGAACAGCGGAACCTGAATGGGTTCAACATATCGAATAACAATTATTTCAGACTACGCGATTTGGCAGAGTATTTCTCGGGAACGAGTAGCCAGTTTGATATCACTTGGAATAAAGCGAACAATGCGATTGAGATCATAACTGGACAAGCTTATACGCCCGAAAAGAAAACAACAAGTAACTATTATAGCCGCAATAGAAATTATGCAGCTACGCTTTCAAATTCTAAGGTGCTGGTCAATGGACAGTTGCAGTCTATTACGGCGTACAATATTGATGATAACAATTATTTTCAGTTGAGAGATTTGGCGGGTAAAATTCCGTTCGATATTGAATTTGACGTTCAGTCTGATCGCATATCGTTATTCTCCACAATCCCAGATCATGCTTACCGGGTAAAGACGGCGGCTGTAGCTGAGAGTAATGCGGAATCTTCTTATTTTCCTAGATGGAAAAGTACGGCCTCTTCTTATCTTGTGAATAATAAGGATGGGACTGTAAGTGTTATTGAGGCGAACAAAGAGTTTACGATTGAAACGTACAATGAGAAGTACGAACTAACAGGCAATAAGAGCATTCCTTTTGAGCTTCCGGTGTTTGGTGGCTTCTTTAGTGGGGAGAAGTATAACTATATTGCTTTTGGCCAAGAGAACCGCGAAGAGAATGATAACAAAGAAGTCATTCGTATTGTCCGTTATGATAAAAGTTTCAATAGAGTAGACAGTGTCTCCATAAAGGGTGGGGAGAGCTATACCGTTAGCCCGTTTGATTCAGGCTCCGGTAGTATGGCTGAGGCTGGAGATACGCTTGTATTTCACACCTCACGTACAAGATACACGACAGAAGATAAATTAAATCATCAATCCCAGCTTACCATTATCGTAAATACTAAATCCATGACCGTGACCAATGATCTGGGAAGATTCCAGAAGAATCATGTCAGTCACTCTTTTGACCAATATGTATTGTTTGATGGTGCAGCGCATGTTTTAGTCGATCATGGCGACGCTTATCCCCGTTCGATTGTTCTGAATAAAGGAGACGGAGCCAGTTATAACGAAGTGGACTTATTTAATATTCCCGGCAAAATCGGAGCGAACGCGACGGGTGTTTCTATAGGCGGATTTGAGATGTCCCCGGCGAACTATATAGTCGCTATGAATTCGGTAGATCATTCACTGGTCAAAGAGTATACATCTTATGAGATGGTGGGTTTAGAAACGGACCAAAGGGATGTCATGCTTAGTGTGTTGCCCAAGTCCAACCTGAGCAGTACTTCGGTGAATCACATTACCTTGGCTAAATATGTAGGCACGAACCTGATCGCGTCCATCCCTAAGCTAGTAAAAATCACAGACGACAAAATGATGGTGCTGTGGCAGGAGTTTGATAAAGAGAATCATCCGGGTGATCTGAAATATGTTCTTATAGATGGAGCGGGAAAAGCTACTAGCGAAATCCAAACGATCAAGCATTTTGCCTTATCAGAGTGCAGTCCTATTATTAGTGGAGACAAAATCATTTGGTATACGAACAATAAAGGATCCAGAGTGTTCTATTCGATCCCGTTAAATTAACGGATTCAATTAATAACAAAGTGGGTAAATTAGACTATAAGCTATAAATAGGACCTTCTAAATAGAAGGTCTATTTTTTCACGCAAAAATCACATCATCCATGGAGGTCGCTATGCATCGCGTAAATCTAAACCAGGAACAATTCAACCAACAGGTGATTAATCACGCCTCCTTTGGGATCGCCCTTTTATCGCCAAATGGTTTGATTCTGACCGTAAACCCGGCCTTTGAGCAGACTTTTGGTTATTCCACTGAAGAGTTTGAGGGTATGCGGTTAGAAGACCTTTCTCACCCCGAGGATTTCGGCAACCTTCATGATTTAAAAGCAGTTTTGGGTGAGGAAACAGAAGTGCAGATGGAAAAGCAGTTTATCACAAAAAATGGAGATTATATTTGGGGACAGCTCACGCTCCACCTATTCAGCGACGAGTCGAACCAGCCAGCATACTTCATTTGCCAAATCGTTAACATTACAAAGCAAAAGGAATCCGAGCAACGCCTTCAGGAGTCTGTTGAACGGTATACGTCGCTTAAAAAATATAACCATGACGCCGTCATTTCCTTTGACCTTGACGGTCGAATCATTAACACCAATAGTATGGCGGAAAAGATAACGGGCTATGCCATCGAGTCCGAGTTGATCGGGATGAAGCTTGCGAGTCTGATTGGAGAAGAGAATGTCCAGCGCATTCTGGAAAGAGCCCTTTACGATAATACAGTTGAGCAGTATATCAATAAGCTTGTCACTAAGGACAGCGAAGTCGTTGAAGTGCTCACCAGTATTGCACCTATTTATGTGAACAATCATAATATCGGATTTTATCTTATATGCAAGGACATTTCCGAGCAAAGGCAATTGTCGCTAGCTAAGGAAGCCGCAGAGTCCACGAATAGAGCTAAAAGTGAGTTCCTGGCTATGATGAGTCATGAAATTCGCACTCCCATGAATGGGGTGATCGGCATGACTGATATTTTGCTTGAAACAGAGCTTAATGAAGAACAACGTGAATATGTAGAAATCATTCGCAAAAGCGGAGGAATCCTGCTCAATATAATTAATGATATCCTTGATCTTTCAAAAATTGAGGCAGGCCGAAGCGAGCTACAAGAGGATACATTCGATCTGCGAACTTGCCTCAAGGACAGCTTTTCTGTTATCGCAATAAAAGCTGAACAAAAAAATCTGGAGCTCACCAGCATCATAAATCATGACGTTCCTGACTTTATTTACGGTGACGAGGAACGCTTGAAGCAGGTGTTCTTGAACCTGCTAGGGAATGCTGTGAAATTCACACCCGCGGGCAGCATATCGGTAAAAGTGAGGCTTGTAAAGGAAGATCCCTTCCTGCTGGCTTTTACGGTAACCGATACTGGCATTGGAATTGATCCTGATCGACTTACTGATATTTTTGAACCGTTTGAGCAGGTGGATAGCTTTATGATGCGGAGACATGAAGGCACGGGTCTTGGCCTTGCCATCAGCCGCAGAATTGTCGAAATGATGGGTGGTGAGATCTATGCGGAGAGTGACGGCAAGAGCGGTACGTCGGTTACCTTCACAATCAGGCCCAAGAAATCAGTGGTAATCCCTAGCCAAGAGGCTAACATTAATAAGCTTCATACCGCACGTGAGGCAAGAATTTTACTTGCTGAAGACAACTCTATCAATGCGCTAGTGCTGACCAAAATACTCGAAAAAATGGGTCACAGCGTTATCGCCGTCACAAACGGCATAGATGCGGTTGAAGCAGCACGGAAAGAACCCTTTGATCTTATTTTATTGGATCTTCACATGCCCCTTATGAACGGTATAGAGGCTATGAAGATGTTAAGAGATGAGCATCAAGAGAAATGTCCGCCCATCATCGCGGTCACGGCTAATGCTTTGAAGGGTGACCGTGAAAACTGTCTAGCTGCCGGGATGGACGAGTATATCAGCAAGCCTGTAAAGCGTGAAGTCATCGTAAAGATGTTAGATCAGTTTGTGATCTAATATAAACAGCATAACCACTCAGTGATATTATCCCCTTCAGGTGAACAGTAAAAAGCCAGTCCATTACTGTTACACTTGGAGGGGATCGCTCTATCCATTGAATTACATAGCATTGCACGTTATACTTTGATGAGAAATACGGACCCGCTTATCATATAACAGATCCGTCCTTCTATAAGGTATGGATCTTATTTTTTGTATGTATATATTCAGTCAGAGACGGAGGCGCAACATTGCAGCTAATCAATCAATCGGAAGTACAAGATAGGATCGACCTGCTTAAAGATCAGGATCTATATATCCATCTTGAGATGACAACGGGAGCCTACGCTGCCCATTTAGATAGTTCGAAGCATCCAGCCGCTACTTTTATTACCAATGCTGTTATTCGATATTCCCATGGTTCGATTTCCGGCAACGGTCCTTATCGGGTCGGCTTAAAAATGTCGCAGGGCTGGGTTTACTCGGAAGGGCTAACTCACTATGAAGAGAGTGAGACAGGCAGATTGATTATGGCTGGACATGATGCTCAAGGCAAACTGATCGTATCGTTACAATTAAGCCGAGAGCCGTTCTAATGGAAGAGGAGATGAAGAGTTCTGTGGAAAAACATATTCTTGTTATTTTGCCACATCCGGATGATGAGGCCTTCGGTATATCAGGTACCCTTGCCAAACATATACAAAATGGGACCCAAGTTACCTACGCATGCCTAACGCTTGGAGAAATGGGCCGCAATATGGGCATCCCGCCCTTTGCGAATCGGGTAACCCTCCCGGAAATACGTAAGAAGGAGCTGGAGGAATCCTGCGAGGCTATTGGCATACAGGATTTAAGAATGCTTGGTTTTCACGACAAGACGATAGAATTCGAAGATCAAGTCTTGCTCGATGGGCAGATTGATGCGCTCTTGAAAGAGCTTAAACCTTCGTTGATCATCACTTTCTATCCAGGGTACAGCGTTCATCCTGATCACGATGCTACTGGAGCCGCAGTGATCCGAACCGTTGCAAGACTTCCAAAGGAAGAAAGACCTCCTGTTCACTGTATAGCTTTTGCTAATAATATTGTAGAGATTGGGGAGCCAAAGGTTATCAATGATGTGAGAGATTTCCTCAAGCACAAGATGGCGTCCATTCAGGCGCATCGTTCCCAATTCCAAGCTGCTGAGCTGTTGGGCAGCAAACCTTTAAATGATAAAGAGATCCAAGCTCGTTTTGGAACAGAACATTTCTGGATTTATCCGTTTGAATGATAATGATCTGCTAACTCATATTTACTATACAAAAGCTAAGTCCGGGCATATACGCTCGGACTTTTTTTGCTCATTTTCTACAAAAAATTCATTATTATGACGTTTTTTCTCGCTTACAATCGAATTATGATAGAGACCTTAGGTCTTTACTCCCTTTTTCAATATACATAACAAAGATCGGTGTTTTTTATTCACATGTATGGTAAGGTTTGGTAGGTTGGTCGACCAAACTAAATGCTTTTAAAAAGAGTAGAGGAGAGTTACATTGAAAAAGAGAATAATTTCAATTATGGTTGTTGCTATGCTTATTTTCATTCCAATAAATGCTGATGCAATGAACGTCAATCAAAATGAGACAGACTTTAAGGCTATTGTTGCTGGTATATCAGTTAATGAAACAGCGATCATGAGCATTGATGAGGTTCCTGAAATAACAATTAACTGGTTGCGTGAGCAAGGTGCAGCTGTCAATGAGGATAGTGCTATACAGTTTGTACCTGCTACTCAAAACATTGCAACAATGCGGAGTGGTGAAATAAATGGCGAAGCCATTCGTATTTGGAATGAATTGGATGACGGCGATATAAGTGTCAATACGATATTACCAATCTCACAAGCTAACATAATAAATAAGATAATTGAGGCCGGCAAGCCAACAGGAACACCGGGAACAGTCGGTTACGGATTGAGTTCTGTTAGTATATTTACTGCACATGCAGATGCGTATAACAACGTTACTTATATTCGCCCCTTGCGGCAAGAGGTTACGGCTTATGCAAACAACGGGTTCAATATTAATAATTTTACAGCTACCTGGGTTACTTTGGGTACTCTGCTGACCTATCCAGGATATACCGCTGCATCTGAAGCGAATGATTTTCCATTCAGGCATGAAATAGTTACAAGTGTCAGTTCACCAGTTATGGGTACAAAATATACAGGGTATAATGCATTAGGTAGTAATAGGGTATTTCTTGTAGGAGGGGGGCTCGCTTGGGCTTGCGGAGTGGTTTATGATATAAATGTAAACGGTAACATTCAACATTTTGAAGTTACCGGTATCTTGTAAAACATTTTGAAGATATTGTTTCTAAAAAGGTATAGTTAATAAGTGTTTTTCCTGAGATTTGTCATCTATTGATTTCGTCAGGTAAGGAGGTGTATCCGTTTGAGAAAATCATACTTCATTCTCATTTGTGGAATAGTCGTTCTTTCGCTGTTATCTACTGCATGCAGCAAGGATAAACCTAAGTATGCTGAGCTTTTCACACATGTGGAGAAGCATAGGGCTGTGTTCATGCAGCCGCGCGAAGAAGGGCTTGCTGCTTTAAAAATTACGGATGCCGTGGGTGAATACGATACAACTTTGGGTACAATCCTGCAAGATGATATCCTAACCGTCAATCAAATGGAGTTTATACAACAGGTTGTGGTAGATGTTAATACTAATAAAATCATAGGTTACCGGATAGGAACCGTTTTCCCTAGATCGGAAAGTGGCTTTCAAAATGCAAGAGAACTGGTGCGTGCTTTTCTGGATCATTACGAACCTGTGGAAGATGAAGAGACTGACAAAGTCGAGAAATCAGTCCAAACGATTGACAGGATGACTCTTCCGTTAAAGCCACTGGTAGGAAGTATTGAAGAATCATGGTCATACGGCAAGGGTGAGAATAAAATGCTCATCACCTACAAGATGACGAACAGTCTGGAAAGTGATGATGAATTGCCGATGAATTTTTATTTCAGCCATGAAGAGAAGTAGGGATGACAACAGAACAGCTTGGAACCCATTTTTTACAGGGTTCAGGCTGTTTTTTTATTTGTGTGAATTGATGGCCCTTGTGGCTTTGTTATTTCAAAGACAATATATGATTTACAAAAAAATTTCCAGAGACTATTATATTTCTATGCGTAATATTTTCCTTTTTTAACTAGATTATTGTAAGAATTTATCTTTGGAGGTTCAAATGAAAAAGCACGACAAAATCATTTCCTTCATCTTCATGTTCATTATGATGGTGACGGCTATTTTCTGGGTAAACTCGACCACTAGTTGGTCTATGATGGGTACCCTTGCTTCCGTGGCCTGTTTCGTACTTTTTGTATTATTGGGACTCCGCACTATACCTGTTTTGACAGATTTTGTTCTGACAAATCCAGCACCTGAAGTAACTCTGGAAAATAAAATACGGGACAGAAAGCAGGCTTGGCTATATATTATCGGCTGGGTAGTGGCTAGTCGAATTTTGCTTATGATTATCGGTTATATATTTTTGATCATACAGAATGGCTATTCCGGTGGTTTGTTTAACAAAATAGCTGAGACCTGGCATATATCAGGAATCGACGCTTCACATTATTTGGGCATCGCGGAGAATTGGTATGTGACGGAGGGAGATCCGAAATACCATATTGTATTTTTTCCTTTTTTTCCAAATCTAATTAAAGTAGTTCAGGTATTTGTAGGGAATTATCTCGTCGCTGGATTCATCGTTTCTAATATTTGCTCGCTTGTCGCTGCCTTGGTCGCCTATGAGCTTGCCGCACTAGACATGCATCGAAAGAGTGCTATGCGAGTAGTAAAGTATATTTTTATATTTCCGGCTGCGTTCTTTTTCTTCATCCCAATGACCGAATCTTTATTTCTGGCCTTATCGCTGTTGTGTTTATATTTTGTGAGAAAAAAAGAATGGCTCATCGGATGTTTATGCGGTGCACTTGCAGCGTATACGCGTTCTCCAGGGGTACTGTTGATTGTACCGGTTGCGATTGAATTTGCACGGGAACTTATCGGGAATTATAAATTACTAGAGAAAAAAGCGTTTATACATAAACTGACCACCGCCATTGGCTGTCTTGCTATCATATCGATGGGTTTGCTGGCTTATCTTTACATCAACTACTATGTTACGGGAAATGCTTTTCAGTTCAGTATTTACCAGAGAGAGCATTGGTCACAGAAGTTCTATCTCTTTTTCGATACCGTAAGATATCAGATGGAATATGCGGTGGGCACCTTTAAAAGTGGAGATAGCCGTTCTTTTCTCGGCATGTGGCTGCCTAATTTAATCGCTATATTCTCAGCACTAATTATCATGTTTATGGGAGCAAGAAAACTACGGCCATCCTACACTGCTTATTTTATCGTGTATTTTGCTTTCGTAGTGGGAGCTACCTGGCTGCTGTCAGCCCCGCGTTATTTGCTTGTTGCCTTTCCGCTAGCTTTTGCTGCCGTTGCGCTCACTAATGAAAAGCCGAAGGATGTTGCACTCACTGTTATATCTGTTGTGGGTAGTATACTGTACTTGGCAATGTTTGTAGCGGGATATCCGGTGTATTGAGGAATCGTGTTAAAATAGGAGAACGCGCCTAGGTGCGTTCTTCTTTTTTATTGCGAATAATCTTATAGAAACGATGGTGGGTATGAAGATTGATTACGACAATCAGGTGATCGAGTTTAATGTTCAATATGGAAACGGGAAAAAAATCTCCATTCATATAGATTCGTCAGGGCGCATAACACTCAAGGTACCTAAGAAAACATCTGAAGAGACGATTAAAAGTGTGGTTGAGCGTAATGGAAAAATGATTGTGGAGAAGCTGCAAAGTCTCGAAGCAGCTCGTGAAACGCCAAAGATGATCAGAGCGTACGAAGATGAAGGAAAGTTTCTGTATCTAGGCAAATATTATTCTCTGCATGAGCTTATAGAGACAGCGGAGCTAAGTGAAGAACAACTTCAGTTAAAGCTGAAAAAGTTCTATTTCTCTAGCTGCAAGAAGCTTATAGGAGAGCGGATCACTAGGTACCAGACGCAGCTTAGAGTAAAACCTAAGAGTATCGAGATTGTAGAGTCCAGGACCAAATGGGGAAGCTGCAGCTCCGATAAAAAGCTAACCTTTAACTATCGTCTGGCCATGGCTCCCGTGGAGGTTATCGATTATGTGATCATCCATGAGTTATGTCATTTGCTGCATATGAACCATGATCGCTCCTTTTGGCGACGGGTTGGAAGCCTAATGCCGGATTATAAGGAGAAGGAAGAATATTTAGCAAGATATGGACGGGCTATGACGTTATGAAAAAAGGGTATTCCAGTGCAACTAGAGTAATGGTTGCCGGGAATACCCTTCGTTATTTTAACCCCTTTGCAGCAATCGATAGAGGTTAAGTGCCAGTTGAATCTCGAATAACTCATCTGAGTTTTTCAGATCTATATTTAGCAAATCTTTGATTTTATCAATCCGGTAAATAAAGGTGTTGCGGTGAATAAACATCGCTTTGGCGGCTTCGGTTACATTCTGATTGTACATAAAATAATACTCCAAGGTAGACATGAATCTCGTGTTCATCGTCTGGTCATGTTCATGGATGCCTCCCAGAACTTTGTTAAAGAATGTCTCCATTTCCGTAGGCTTAATATTGGAATCCAAAAAATGATAGACAGAATAATCCTCGAAGTGAGCAATGCTCCGGCTGTCTTTATTAAACCGCTGCATGAGCCGCATAGCTTCCTGGGCCTCGAAGAAGCTTCGATGGAGCGAAGCAAGTGTCTTATACTGACTGCCAATGCCGATGAGAAAATGATTTTTAGTCATTTCCTGAGCCAGCAATTGCAGCACCTCTTGAGCAAAGGCTTTCGTATCGCTTACGGAAATTGGCGGTTTATTTTCATTTTTTCCGATCAAGATGATAATTTGCTGATTGCGATAGTAACAGATTAGCTCTCCACCTGCATTACTGGACAAGCCATAGATCAAATTGACACATTTTTTGACCATATGCTCCATTTCGTATTTTCTATAAACCATGTCCGTGTAGTTTTCCAGCTGTGTAGCTTCAATATGGATAACTGTACAGTAATACGCATAGTTAACTTTAAGCCCATGCATAGCAGATAGGGAATGCAGTGTTTCTGTTGAAGTAATATTGCCAGCTAATAAGTCGTCGAAGAAGTCCTGCCTAATTTTATGCTTTACCTCTTCGATTTCCTTGGCTTTGATCCGGTCCAGTGCAAGCATCGTGGATACATGCTCTAATGCGGTGTAGTCAAATTCAACCAGCTTGCGTACCGTTTGCAGAACGACGATATACGCGTAAGCGTTACTGGATACAGAAACCGGCATAATGCAGCACTTGTACGGCTGTCCCTGAGAATAGTAGGTGCGTTTGATGGATTTTTTGATTTCAGTAATATACTTTGGAAAAGCTACCGTGAACTCTTGTGGGAAAACTGGCCTGTTCTTCACCAGTGGCAGGAATTCCTGAAGTGGAGATGGGTTATCCTTATGATCTGTATAGCAGAGTAGGTTCCAGTCTCTATCTAATATAAGAACAGGGTTATGGATCGTGTCGGACAATTCCGCCGATATTTGCTCAATACCGCCTCCTTCGAGTGCGATTTTGAACAGCGCATTATGAAGGTCGAGCGAGCGTCGGTTCACAGCATCGTAATCCGCGTTGGTCTTTTCGTTAATGATCGCAATGACTCTGGACAAGGTGTATTCAAAAGGGAGCTCCAGTAGCGGGAGTCCATGCTTATCAGCAAGCTCGATCATATTCTGCGGGATAGCATCGAAATATCGCTTCATTTTGATGCAGAGTCCTGCACAGTTATTCTCCACCAGCTCATGAATGAATTTGTTCTGCAGCTCCGTGCTGTCTTTGAAGATATATCCGGTGGATAAAAGCAGCTCGTTCGAGGTCAGCCAGTCAAATACGTCCGGATTCTCGATGATATTAACTACGGAGATTTGATTGTTTAGGCCAGAATGCCCCGCAACGATCTTTATGCCTTCGATGGATTTGATTTGTAAGATATCTTTTATCGTTAGCATCAATTCACACCCCTTATCTTCACCCATTGTGCAATGTGCATAGTGATTACTTGTTGTTTTTAGTGTTCTTGTATGATGACCCCCAGTGTGCGGAGGACTACAATAAGGGTGTCAGGTAACGTTTATCCGTTAAACTGTGATATATTTCACAAAAATATCCTTTTTCACACAGAAAGCAGCTCAATCTTCATCATTCTTAGAATTTTATGAACTGAGTGTAACATCTTCTATCATTCATCATCAACCGTTACGGTTTTTTTATGAGAACGCTTTCTATATAGGATAACCTGACAGTAAGTGACCAAACCATTATCTACTTCCTTCTCAAGGGGGCGATCAAACGGAGCATTCTCAGAGCAAGTGTACCTCTTATTTAAAAGCTGGGATATCCAGTGATAGCGCGTTCTTTCATCGGATTCGAGAATCAAGATTTTTCGGAAATGTACACAGCATATTTGAGCGGACGATAAATGTAAGGTGCAAGGCAACTGATGAATTATATACCATTGCGAGCAGTAGGATAGATAATGCGCCTAATACTTTGATCACAGAGGTTAGTAGTTTTTCGGATCTTGGACTGGTTGTGGGAGATGAAGTTTTTGCGGAGAATGATCAATTATATATTGGCACTAAGCTTTCAATATCGATCAAGGAACTGACAGTTTGGCAGAGCTCTTTATCTATTTTTCCAATAGAAGTAAAGACGCTAAGAGATAATTTGGCTGCGGCAAGGGCTTTTATCAATAGCTATGGAAAAGCAGGCGGTATGAAGCAGTTTGCGGGTTCTAGCAGCTTTGAGAGAGAAACGATGCGGCTGCTGGAAGAGCGATCTTCAGGTCTTCTCAATGCCTTGGCGAATGACAGCATGGAAGAGGCTACTCATTATGCAATTCGACTAATGGGGTTAGGCTCAGGGCTGACTCCGTCGGGAGATGATTTTTTAGTTGGATTGTTTGCTGCGATCCATCTGCCTCAGAGTCCTATTAGTAAATATCAGCCGTGGTGCAGGGAAGTCGTGAACGATGCAGCTGAATTAACGAATGAAATAAGCTATATGGCTCTGAAAAAAGCGGCTTGGGGTCAGGTGAGAGAGTCAATGGGTCAGATGCTGCATTCGCTCATGTATGAGAGTAAGGAAAATATGCTTCTTGGCTTATCGGCAGTGCTGGATATAGGTTCTTCTTCCGGAACAGATATTGCCTTGGGGATCATTAGCGGTTTGAATCTTAATCTAGAACAACGTTGGAGGTAAGATATGTCGACTAAAATAGTAATTAAAAGAAACACATACTTTGATTCCGTCTCGCTCATGTCGTTGTCGACCAAAGCGAATCAAATAGAGGGTGTCGAACAAGCTTTTATCGCAATGGCTACTCAAATGAATAAAGAGGTATTAGCGAATGTAGGGCTGATAACCCCTGAGCTAGAGGAAGCTAAGAATAGTGACCTGATGATCGTAATCAAAGCAGCATCCCCTGAGCTGGCTGAAGTTGCCTTTGAAGCAATCGAAGAGCTGTTTATTAAAAAAGATAGTGCAGTTGGCGGTACAGAGCTTAAATATCCAACAATTGAGTCGGCAGTGAAGAATATGACAGCAGCTAATCTTGCAGTGATTTCAGTCAACGGAGCGTTTGCAGCCAGAGAAGCAAGAAAAGCGCTGGAGAATAATCTACATGTCATGATGTTCAGTGACAACGTAAGCGTAGAAGACGAAATTGAATTAAAAAAAATAGCACATGAGCGTGGATTGCTGATGATGGGGCCGGATTGCGGAACCGCGATCATTGGAAATATGGCCTTATGTTTTGCCAATAAGGTTCGTAAAGGCAATATCGGCATCGTGGGTGCATCCGGCACAGGAAGTCAGGAAATCAGCGTGCGGATTCACGATTTTGGCGGAGGCATCTCACAGTTGATTGGCACAGGCGGCAGAGACCTAAGTGAACGTGTCGGCGGAGTAATGATGCTTGATGCGATGAAAGCGCTTAACGAAGACGAAGCCACTAAGGTCATTGTGTTGATTTCCAAGCCACCCGCCAAAAGTGTGGAACAAAAAGTGCTGAATGAAATCAAAAATATGCATAAGCCTGTCGTGGTCTGCTTTATCGGAGGAACGGAGGAAGCTGTTCTGGAAGCAGGTGGACATTTTGCCAAAACAACCAAAGAGGCCGCGCTAAAGGCGGTAATTCTATCCGGCATTGATGAGAGTCAAATTGACAAGCATCCGCTAAACCTTCCGCTGATTGAGGAGATTAAGGTCAAGCTGAAGCCAGAACAGAAGTATATTCGCGGGTTATTCTGCGGCGGTACTTTATGTGATGAAGCAATGTATCTAGCGATGGAGAAATACGACGATGTCTATAGCAATATTCCAAAAGATCCGGAATATCAGCTGGGTGATATCCATATCAGCCAAGCGCATACGTTTATTGACTTTGGGGATGATGGGTTCACTAACGGCAAACCACATCCGATGATTGATCCTTCTTCACGGATTGCCAGATTCAAGCAGGAAGCAAAGGACCCGGCGGTGGGCGTGATCATTATGGATTTTGTATTAGGCTATGGATCGCATGAGGATCCAGTAGGTGTTATGGTGCCTGCAATTATTGAGGCTAAGCAAGCAGCGGAACAAGAAGGCAGACATTTGGAGATTGTCGGCTATGTACTTGGAACCGATCTGGATACACCTTTCGTCCAAGAACAGCTTGATAAGCTGGTATCCGCGGGCGTTACCTATGCAAGCAGTAATACGAATGCAGGACTTCTTGCCAGAGGTTTTGTAGAGAAGGGAGTATAACATGAGCAGAATCAATGAGTTATTTAAGAGTGAACTTCACGTTATCAATGTCGGCCTAGAAATGTTCAAGGATGATATCCTGAAGCAAAAAGGCAACGTAACCCATCTGGAATGGAAGCCACCTGGTGGAGGTAAGCCCGAATTAATTGCCGCACTGGATGCGTTAGAGCAAGAGGGGATTGCTGCAAAGATTGAGGCTGCCAACAAGCTGGCTGTAGAGCGAATCGTGAATTCACAACCGGTATTGGTTGGTTTTGATCAAGCGATCAATGTCGTACCAGGGATGACTAAGACTACGATATTACATGCAGGGCCTCCGATTACCTGGGATAAGATGAGTGGTCCCATGAAAGGTGCAGTTACCGGCGCTTTGGTCTTTGAGGGCTTGGCGAAGGATCTGGATGAAGCTGCCGAACTAGCGGCATCAGGTGAGATTACGTTCTCCCCTTGTCACGAGCATAATTGTGTGGGTTCCATGGCAGGGGTAACCTCAGCCTCTATGTTCATGCACATTGTAGAGAATAAAACGTATGGCAACATCGCTTATACGAACCTTAGTGAGCAACTGTCGAAAATCTTGCGGATGGGTGCAAACGATGAAACGGTCGTTGCCCGTTTGATCTGGATGAGAGATGTGCTTGGACCGATGCTGCGTGAGGCGATGAAGTTCTCTGAGAACGGCATTGATCTGCGGCTCATGTTATCACAGGCGCTCCATATGGGAGATGAATGCCATAACCGCAACAACGCTGGAACGACTCTTTTGATTCAGGCATTAACGCCGCTTATCCTGAGAACGGATTTTACTAATGAGCAGAAAATCGAAGTGTTCGATTTTGTGGCAATGAGTGATTATTTCTCCGGACCAACCTGGATGGCTCTTTGTAAATGTGCGCTTGATGCTGCCCATGGCATCGAGCATAGCACCATCGTAACAACGATGGCCCGCAATGGCGTGGAATTCGGTATTCGTGTCAGTGGAATGCCAGGCAATACCTGGTTTACCGGCCCTGCGCAAAAGGTTGTCGGACCGATGTTTGCAGGGTATAAGCCGGAAGATTCGGGACTCGATATCGGTGACAGTGCGATTACCGAAACGTATGGTATAGGTGGCTTCGCCATGGCAACCGCGCCGGCGATTGTAGCATTAGTTGGGGGAACCGTAGATGATGCCATGAACTATTCTGTGAAAATGAAGGAAATTACTACGACGGAGAATCCAAATGTGACGATTCCTTTGTTGAACTTCCGCGGAATTCCTACTGGAATCGATATTCGTAAAGTGGGTCAAACCAGCATTATGCCAGTGATCAACACGGCTATTGCCCATAAGGATCCAGGCATCGGAATGATTGGAGCCGGAATCACTCATCCTCCAATCGAGTGTTTCGAGCAAGCCATTCTCGCTTTTAGCCAGAGCATGCATTCATAGAACCACCCGCCCTTCAGGCCTATTCAAGGGCCTGAGGGCTTCATAAGCCATTGGTATGTAAGCGCTAACGATCTAGGGGGAGATTTATTATGGATCAAGTATTTATGAAGATGTTCTGGAAAAAGGGAGATTGGGCCGCGTTTTTCGGGCTGCTTGCTAACAATTTAACCAATCTGCTTACGATGATTTCATTGTTAATTTTTGTAGTAGGGTTTCCGGAAGGTATGGTTTACGGCAGAGTCGTTCCTGCGTTTGGACTCGCGATTTTTATCGCAAGTATTGCTTATGGCTGGTTTGGATATCAGCTAGCCAAAAAAACAGGCCGAACGGATATAACCGCATTACCTTCAGGACCTAGTGCTCCATCGATTTTTACGGTAACTTTTCTAGTGTTAATTCCCGTATTTAGAGAAACCAATGATGCATCATTTGCGCTGCAAATTGGTCTCGTATGGTGCCTGTTCGAAGCTTTGATCCTTATTGTCGGCTCATTTCTGGGAGATGTGCTGCGTAAGGTTATTCCAAGAACTGTACTTTTATCTTGTTTATCTGGACTTGGATTGTTATTGCTGGCTATGAACCCGATGCTGCAATCCTTCGAAACACCAGTGGTTGCTTTTGTTGTACTTGTGATCATCTTTATTAACTGGTTTGGCAAATCGCCGATATTCAAAAAAATTCCTACAGGATTCCTGCTGCTGATTGCTGGAACCGCGCTGGCTTGGATATTCGGCTTGCAGAATCCAGAAGCGATCACAACGGCTCTTTCAACACTGGGGTTTAATCCACCTGAGGTGCATATTACCAGCTTAATTCAAGGGATTCCGCATGCCTTGCCATACCTGGCTTCTGCAATTCCATTGGGACTGGCGAATTATATTTTTGACCTTGAAAATATTGAGAGCGCACATGCTGCGGGAGATCCTTATAACACTCGTAACGTCATGCTAACGAACGGGGTTGCTTCAAGTATTGGTGCTTTTACAGGTAATCCGTTCCCGGTAACTGTGTACATTGGTCATGCAGGCTGGAAATCTATTGGGGCTGGACTTGGTTATACCATAGCTTCTGGTTTCTCCATGTTAATTATTTGTCTCTTTGGCATAGGGGCACTGCTGTTGTCTATCATACCTGTTGTGGCGATTGTTCCGATTCTGGTCTATGTCGGGGTCGTTACGGCGAATCAGGTGGTTCGAGAGACACCTAAAAATGAAGTGCCCGTTATCTTTATCACCTTGTTCCCATGGATTGCTAACTGGGCTTTAACGCTTGCGAACAACATTTTTAATGCGGCTGAAACTTCGGCTTCTAAGGTGGGGATTGATCTCTTATTAAGTAAAGGGGTTTATTACAACGGCCTGATGCATTTAGGAAATGGTGCACCGCTTAGCAGCTTGATTTGGGGTTCCATCACTATTTTCTCTATCCTGAATAAACCACTGCGGGCTGCTGTCTTTGCTGTAATCGCGTCTGGTCTATCTTTATTTGGGATCATTCACGCGCCGACTGTTGGATTTGCTCAAGCTTCACTTATGCCGTTCGTATACGCCTATTTGATGGTTGCAGGATTATTTGTTTATAAGCATTTTTCAGACCTTCGTGACCCAGCGAACAAGCTGCAATCCGAATAAATAATTGATAAAAAGAAATAGGAGAGCTAAAGCCATGACTAATCAAACTCTGTCAGAAGATTTAATTCAAGCAGCGGATCGCGGGGATTTAGCTGCCGTAGAACAGCTTTTAGCTCGTGGTGCCGATGTTCATCATAAGGATGCCAGTGGTCGTACTGCGCTGATGGCGGCAACGCAAAAAAATCATATTCCTCTCGCTCAAAAGCTGATTGAAGCAGGCAGTGACGTGAATGCAAGAGATATCACTATGTTATCACCCTACCTGTGTGCCGGTGCCAATGGATTTCATGAGATTCTGTCTTTAACTCTTGCCGCAGGTGCGGATACAACCAGTGTAAATCGTTTTGGGGGAACTACACTGCTCCCCTCCAGCGAGAAGGGGTATCTAAGAACTGTTCAGAAATGCCTGGAAGCAGGTGTTGCAGTTAACCATATGAACAATCTGGGATGGTCTGCCTTGTTGGAGGCAGTAATTCTCGGGAATGGTGGCCGTTTATACTCTGATATTATTCAGTTGTTGGTGGATGCTGGAGCGGATGTTCAATTGCCGGATCGTGACGGCAAATCATCGTTGCAGCATGCAGAAGAGCTGGCACAGGAGAGGGTCATCCGTATTCTCAAAAAAGAAAAGCTAACGATTCATCCAAGTATTCAAAGCGCTCAAGAGCTAGCTCGGGCAGAGGATTTCCGGAAAGCAAGTTTGGTTATGGAACATGCAATGCAAGAGGACAGTAATAATTCAGACTTCTATTACTATAAAGGATACTTCTTAGGGGAACTCGGGAGATATGGGGAAGCTTTGGCAGCCTATCAACAGGCACTTACTATCGAACCGGATGACCTTGATTTCTATTTCTATACCGCAAATGCCTACCGAATGATGAAGCGATCCGAGCAAGCGTTAGCAGAGTATGATAAAGCGATAGAACGCGATCCTGGCGAAAGCTTCTTCCGCTATCATAAATCCAATTATTTAAGAGAGTTGGGCAGGCATGAGGAAGCGGTTAAAGTTATGGATCAGCTTCTGGAACAGCAGCCTGAACGGTATGATTTCTCGTTTCATAAGGCGAACAGCTTGAGATCACTTGGCCGGCATCAAGAGGCAGTTGAGGCGATTGAGAACGCAATTGCTAACGATCCGAGCAATCCTTTATATCATCATCATAAGGCACAGTCACTTGGTTTACTTGGTGATCATGAAATGGCCATTCAAGAAATAGATATTGCTATCAGCTATAATCCTGCCAATCCGGATTTTCACTTCGCGAAGGAACAATTTCAGCTGGCCCTTAAACGCTAATAAATGAGGATCAACTGATCCGTCAGGAGGAATGGAATGAGTAAATTTATAGTTGTAGCCATTGGCGGTAATTCATTGGTGAAAGACAATGGCCGCGATTCTATAGAGGATCAGTCTGAGGCAGTACGTGAAATTGCTGTCAATATCGCTGATCTGGTGCAAGCAGGCAACGATGTGGTGGTTACTCACGGCAACGGTCCACAGGTTGGATTCGAGCTGAGACGAAGCGAGGTGGCTTCGGAAGTCACTGGAATGGATGTTACTCCGCTGGTCAATTGCGTGGCGGGCACGCAAGGGGGCATAGGCTATTTAATTCAGCAGGCCTTAACAAATGAATTCATTCATCGCAGATTAGACAAAAAGGTTGCCACAGTCATTACTCAGGTCGAGGTTAGCAAAAATGATCCGAATTTTCAGTCTCCCTCGAAACCAGTGGGCTCCTTCTTCACGCTTGAGCAAGCAGAGGAGATGAAGCGTGCCAAGCCAGATTGGGTCATCATTGAGGATTCAGGTCGAGGTTACCGCCGTGTTGTTCCATCGCCTAAGCCGATTGATATCGTTGAAAAAGACGTCATTAAATCACTCATTGAGACGGGTTATGTGGTAATCGCTGTTGGCGGAGGCGGGATTCCTGTGATCAAAACCGAAAATAATACCTACGAAGGTATCGATGCGGTCATTGACAAAGACTTTGCTACAAGTCTGCTGGCCGAACAGATCGATGCAGAATCTCTTATCATTACAACAGGAGTTCCTCAGGTATGTGTGAATTTCGGTACGCCTGAGCAGAAGGCTCTTGAAGAAGTTACAGCGGCAGAAATGTTGGTATATGCGGAGCAGGGTCATTTTCCTGCTGGCAGTATGCAGCCTAAAATTGAAGCAAGTCTTGGCTTTTTGAAAAAAGAGGGACGCAGAGTTATCATTACCAATCCGGAAAATATGAAAGCTGCGATGAGCCAACAGGCTGGCACACATATTGTAAATTAATAGGATCTAATTTATCTCATCATTTCATGGAGACCGCCACTGATCTAAATCAGGGCGGTTTTTTGACATATTCATGAATTGTTATCTAACTGTTGCTTTCAGATGGCCATATTCTGGTGAATAAAAGGAAGATAAGAGGTAAAACTATGTCCACTATAGAGAAAAAAATACATTAAAATGCGGGGGTAAAAGATGATATCGAATAAAGGAACAACACAACGTTTTACCAGGGCTACAATTCTTTGTTGTATTTGTGCATGTACGGTATTGCTAAGTGGTTGCACTAAAGCAGCGGATGAGACTCAAGTGCCTACTCCAACAGCTCAAGTAGAAACTGCAGCACCTTCTGCAGAAGCAACTACACCTGTACCTACAAATAACGCAACAGATCAACCCCTAACATCTGCGTCACCCGGCTCAAATACTGGGAAACTTCCAGAGGGGGTTAGCATTCAGAGAGTTATCAAGGATGTTTCGTTAAAAGATAACTATCATAAAAAGGTTGAGCTGCTAACTGACGGAGGCAAGCGGGTCACCATCACAGATCCGAATCAAAAGATTGTTTTGCAGCAGATTGAATATGACGGAAGGATCACTGCGGTTAAGGGTAAGCAGGTTACTGTTCAAGTGGAGGGCGGTAAAGAGCAAACCTTAACGATTCCTGATCATATAGTCATTGAAGATGAAGACAAGCTCGGATTGAACAATGGCGTTGAAATCGAGTGGACGGTAAATGCAGACGGACAAATCGAAAGTGTGGAACTGGACGATTAAAAAATTACCGAGGTGAGCTGGATGAAATTTCTAATCGTACTTGGTAGTATTCTTGTTCCCATTGTTATGCTGATGTTACAGGGGAAATCGATAAAGTGGCGTATGGTTTTCAATGTTGTTTCGGTCTTAAGTACGATTATCTTTGGAAATATTTCTGCCTTGGCAATTTACGAAATATTAAGAGATCATGCTGTATTTATGACCTCGATCCATGCGATATTTTTAAATCCAATGTTTCTTATTACCGGAGCCTATCTTGGCGTTTATTTAATTTATCGGTTGATGATAATTTCGTATGACGAGGTTTATATGTGATCGGTGCAATACAAATAGGGATGTTCCTGCGAAGGACACCCCTATTTGTGTTGTTAACAGGACGGGGGGTTAAGAGGACTTTCCTACAACGTTTGTTCCGCTCTTCGTGATCTTGTAGGTGATGATATCACCATTCCAGAAGTGGAACTTCAGGATTACCTCGCCGTCTTTAACATCTTTAAAGAACGCGGGAAGCAGCTTGATTTCTTTAGTGTTATAAGAAGGTGAGAAGGTATTGCCGAATTCCTTAAATGGAGTCCAGTCCTGCGGACCTGCATTGCCACCAGCGGTATATACAGCTTCCATTGTGGCAAGCTGGTTACCATTAAAGGTGGTCGGAATGGCAAAGGATTCAGTCGTGCCTTTTGCATCGCTTAATTTAGCTGTGTCATACACAATCACCTTAAGTCTCCACGCAACACCCTTGTTGAATTTCAGAGTCAGCACGGCATTTTCACCGTATTTTTGGGAAGCTGTGAGCTTTTTAAGTTGGCTGGCTTTGAGGATGAGCTCCTCACCATTTAAGGTGTAATCTTTACCTTTGGTCAGATACTTTCCGTTGGCACTAATGGTGGTTAGCTTATTTCCGTTCAGGTTCAGCTTAACCTTGGTATCTTTGATTTGTGCACCTTTTTTTAGGTAGACCAAATCGCTTTCGGTGCTGGAGGAACGCTCCTTCAGACCAGACATTAATACATTGTGGAGTTCAGGGTCAGACCACTTATAAGTTTTACGGTTGAAATGCTGCCCGTTATCCCAGAGCATGGAAGTCATTTTCTTTTCTTTCAAATAATAAGTCAGATACTCGAAGAATTTAAGCTTCTCGCCCTGTTCAATCACACCCGTGTCTTTATCGAAACCTAATAAACCAAATTCGCCGACGATGACAGGGATGCCTTTAGCTACAAATGTATTGTAAACGTTATCAAAAGTTTGAGTGATATCATTTTTTGTATCTTTTTCAAATGTGGTGTAGCCGGCAATGTTCACACTAAACGGCCAGAAGCCATAGAAGTGAACGGTCGCAATAATATTTGGATCGTTCAGAGCCGTAATCGTCTTATAGAGATGATCCATTCTTGTTTGCGTAGGTGAAGACTCTAATGAAGGTAATACAAGTGGGCGGAGGTCGTTTTTCCCACCGGATTTCCGCACGATTTGATAGAAAGAGTTATTAAGTTCAGTAAGCATTTGCTCCATTTTTGCTTCGTCTGTGCTTCCACCATCGGTGAATCGAGGTTCATTTATGCTCTCGAACATCAGCTTATCGGATTTGTCCTTGAAGCGATCGGCAATTTGAGTCCAGGCTGCATTATAACGTGCCAGCGTTTCATCGTGTTTTTCTTCCATATGGCTTACCCATAGCCAGGAATCATGGTGGACATTAATCATGACATAAAGCTTGGCGTCCAGTGCCCAGCCGACAACTTCTTCCACACGGTCGAGGTAGGCCTTTTCTAGGGTATAGTCTGGTGCCGCACCCATGTGAGTATCCCAGGTCACAGGAATCCGAATGCTTTTATAGCCTTGAGCGGCGATCTTTTTAATAAGATCTTGGGTCACACGTGGATTGCCCCAGGAGGTTTCATCCTCACCTGTAGCATCTAAAGTATTGCCAAGGTTCCATCCGGGCTGCATTTCGTCTACATAGGATTGGATCTTACTCTTTGGCGCTGCCTTAGCTTGTTGCTCGTCCTTAGTTGCAGCTGCGGCCATGGATGAGAACAGAGAGAGCAGAAGAGCGGTGACAAGTGTCAATGATAAGAAGGATTTCTGGATTCGCGTAGTCATTGAATTCTCCTTTGTGAGATAAATTTAGGATGCTTGGACCTGGCTTTGACGCTGTACTTGGTGGTTAAATGAACGCAAACACCTCCAGTTTTATTTTGTAAACGCTTTCTGAATATACCCTAACATAGAATACACTTAGCGAGTACCTTACTAATTTGTGGTAAATTCATATAAGAATTAGTGATTTAAATTAATTTGCCCCACAGTTGGATAAAGAAATTATTTGAATAACCCTACTCGTAGAAATTGGTTATTCAATAGGATTATCTCTAGCTGCCCGTTATACAAAAAAGAAATATAACATGACAAAAGCATATATATTAGTTATGATGAAGCATGAAAATTTAAAATTAGAAATAGGTGCCAACTATGAATGTTGCGGAAGTACAATCATAGATTGGTTAAATGGAAAGCGGGTGTGAATCCCGCGCGGTCCCGCCGCTGTGAAAGAGGAGTCCTTGCAAAATGCCACTGGGAAACTGGGAAGGCAGCAAGGGTGATGATACTTGAGCCAGAATATCTGCCTTTTTCTGTTACACCATCAAACTCTACGATCGATAGAGAGGTGCTTGAATAGTGTTTGCCAGCTATTATTGTGGTTCACTATCTTAACCTCTTGACGTTTATGTTGAGTGGTTTTTTTGTGGTTATGAGAAAGTTTATTCTGTTTTTTATCATAGGTATGAAGGGAAGGGTTATGGAAAAATGAAGAAAAATAAGTTTTTAGCGTGGTTACTTATTGTAGCTGTATTTATTACGACATTCTCTACAAGTGTAATCCCGGCTCAAGCAGATGGAGCAAGCTCTACCCTTAAAGGGTATGTATCTGTATCCGTAGAGAAATTCACCTTAGGCCAAGGGTATATTAAGGAACCTATTAAAGTTCCGATTTATGAAGGCGATAATGGCGCATCTTTAATAACACGTGCGCTAGGTGATGGGAATTATAGATATTTAGGAAATATAGATAGTGGTTTTTATTTATCAGAAGTTAAAGATAGTGGCAGAAGCGAAGTCAATATTCCACAATATATTTTAGATATGATTTCAGCCGATGGGAATACAGTCGGCACTAAAGCAGACCCAGATTGGTTAAGTCAGTTTGACTACACCTCCATGTCGGGTTGGATGTATGCAGTAAATAATGTGTTTCCTCCGTTTGGGATGACCGATTATAAGCCTCAAGACGGTGACATCATTCGAACTCAGTTCACCACTTATGGCTATGGTTCTGATCTTGGCGGCTGGGGGGAAATCCCAGTTCAACTTGCCAATAAGGATGCTTTAACTGCGGAAATCGCCGAGATTAATAGTGCCCCTAATAAAGAAACTATTTTGGACAGACCAGTAGTGCAATCGGCAGTTTATGAAGCCTATTCCGTGCTCGAAAACATGGCAAGCTCTCAAATAAGTGTAGATCATGCGCTTGTCGGTCTTAATAATGCATTAGACATTGAACCCCCTGTTATTACAGTAAGTGGCATACAAGATAAACAGGAAGTATCCAATAAAGAAATAAGCTTCAAAGTAGCTGTCACAGACAATGTATATAGTGACATTACTCCAGAAGTGAAGCTGAATGGAGTTACTTTATCACCCGCAAATGGGGAGTACAAAGCTACTCTGAATTCAGGCATTAATGCAATTGCTGTAACGGCTCTTGACGGAGCTGGAAACAAAACAAATGTAACTTATCAGGTTACTTACAAACTGGAAACTACAGTTGCCGTCAAACAACAGTTAGATAAAAACCTTGCTTATATTTTAAATACTGTAAAGAATCCAACGTTTGGAACAGGCAGCGGAGAATGGTCGATCCTTTCTCTGGCACGGGCGAACTATACAGTACCTAACGGTTATTATGATCTCTATTACAATAATGTAGCTACGAAAATAGCATCAATCATTAAAGAGGATGGAAAACTCGACGCCAATAAAAGCACAGAGAATTCCAGAGCGATTCTAGGACTTACCTCTATCGGAAAAGATATCACAAATGTTGCGGGATATGATCTGAGAAAAGCACTCGCTGATTATCAATATATCCAAAAGCAAGGCAATAATGGTCCGATTTTTGCTCTGATTGCGCTAGATAGCCATAACTATGAGATTCCTGTAGTTGATGGAGTTACAGAACAGACCACAAGAGAAAAACTAGTTCAGTATATTTTAGATAAAGAGGTTAAAAAAGGTACAGCAGAAGCTGGTGGCTGGGCATTAGGCGTAACCAAAGCCGATGTCGATATGACTGCGATGGCGATGCAAGCTCTTGCACCTTATTATGCAACCCGTGATGATGTAAAAGCTGCCGTGGATCGGGCCATCCAATGGCTGTCCGATAACCAAAACAATCAAGGCGGATTTACAAGCTGGGGAAGCACTAGCAGCGAGAGTATCTCGCAGGTAATTGTAGCCTTAACTGGTGTAGGCGTAGATCCGCACACTGACGCTAGATTTGTTAAAAGTGGAAATTCGCTTATTGATGCATTACTTAGCTTTGCTGCACCTGAGGGTGGATTTAAGCATATCCTCACAGGCAAAGTAGACAATATGGCAACGGACCAAGGTACGTATGCTCTTGTGTCCTATGATCGTCTGCTCAATCATAGCAACCGTCTCTTTGATATGAATGATGTGCAATTAGAACAACCTACTGCTGTTGTAGCCAAACAACAATTAAATAAAAGCCTTGCCTATATTCTAAACACTGTAAAGACCCCGTCGTTTGGAACAGGCAGCGGAGAATGGTCGATCCTTTCTCTGGCACGGGCGAACTATACAGTACCTAACGGTTATTATGATCTCTATTACAATAATGTAGCTACGAAAATAGCATCAATCATTAAAGAGGATGGAAAACTCGACGCCAATAAAAGCACAGAGAATTCCAGAGCGATTCTAGGACTTACCTCTATCGGAAAAGATATCACAAATGTTGCGGGATATGATCTGAGAAAAGCACTCGCTGATTATCAATATATCCAAAAGCAAGGCAATAATGGTCCGATTTTTGCTCTGATCGCGTTAGATAGCCATAACTATGAGATCCCTGTAGTTGATGGAGTTACAGAACAGACCACAAGAGAAAAACTAGTTCAGTACATTTTAGATAAAGAGGTTAAAAAAGGTACAGCAGAAGCTGGTGGCTGGGCATTAGGCGTAACCAAAGCCGATGTCGATATGACTGCGATGGCGATGCAAGCTCTTGCACCTTATTATGCAACCCGTGATGATGTAAAAGCTGCCGTGGATCGGGCCATCCAATGGCTGTCCGATAACCAAAACAATCAAGGCGGATTTACAAGCTGGGGAAGCACTAGCAGCGAGAGTATCTCGCAGGTAATTGTAGCCTTAACTGGTGTAGGTGTAGATCCGCACACTGACGCTAGATTTGTTAAAAGTGGAAATTCGCTTATTGATGCATTACTTAGCTTTGCTGCACCTGAGGGTGGATTTAAGCATATCCTCACAGGCAAAGTAGACAATATGGCAACGGACCAAGGTACGTATGCACTTGTGTCCTATGATCGTCTGATCAATCATAGCAACCGTCTCTTTGATATGAATGATGTGAAACTGGAACAACCAGAAGAACCGGGGCCTGGGCAACCAGAGGGTCCGAAAGAACTTCCGTTACCTTCTGGGGAGAACCCGAAAGTTGAAATCCCAAATGACGCTAATGATTATATCGTTCCGATCAGCACTGGAGATAGCAACAAAGAAATCACAGTAGCTATTTCGGAAGAAAATCAATCGAAGGTTAGTGTCAATTTACCAAGTAACAGCGACCTTCCTCAGATAGAGGCCATAAAAGGTAACGTATCTGTAGTCATTCCTAAGGGTGCAAAAGTTACAAGTGGGGATGCCTCTGCGATTGAACTGATTTCAGCTTTAACCGGTGCAGAATCTGCACTAAAAGATAGTGTGAATCAGATTATTCCTGGGGACAAGAAGCTTGATAACATTCTTCAAGCATTTTCCATGGGTGGTAGTGCAAGAGTAGAATTCAGTCAATTTATTACGTTAACCTTTAAGGACCTTAAAGGAAAAGAAGCTGCTTATATTCAAAATGGCACCCCTCATGCCATTCAAAAATTTGCAAGTGATGACTTAGGTTTTGCAAGCGGTAAGTCTGAGTATGCCTATGATAGTGGAAATGACTTAATTGTAAAAACCAATCACTTCACTGACTACATTGCGTATGCTTCCAGTGCAGTACAAACACCTGGCGGCGACGGTGGTAATGGTAATGGCGACGGTGGTAGCGGAAATGGTGAAGGAAATGGCGGCAACAATGGTGGCAACAATGGTGGCGAAACCACTCCATCGAAACCATATGTAACCCTGTCCGTGGATAAGCTTACAATTAATAAGGGATATGTTGTTCCATCTGTACAGGTAGAGCTCCAATCTGGTGACACGGTGTGGTCTGTACTAAAAAGAACATTAGATAGCCGCGGTATCGAATATCGAGATTCTTGGAGCGGTAAATATGGAAGTGTGTATGTAGAATCGATCGCAGGCGATGGAGAATTTGACCATGGCAGCGGCAGTGGATGGATGTATAATGTGAATGGAGTCTATCCTGATTATGGTGCATCTTCATATAAACTAAGTGCCGGGGAAAGAATTCAGTGGCGTTATACTACGAATTTGGGTGTGGATCTAAATGCACCGATACCAACTACAAGCCCTACTCCAACCCCAACGCCTAAGCCTGGTGCTACTCCTGCTCCTGGTGGGGGAGCTAATCCGGAAGCCGGCGTTGATCCAAATGTGAGTCCATCTCCAACAGTGACTCCTAAGGATCCTAACCAGACAAATGATATTAAACAACTGTATACAGATGCTGATAAGATCTCTTCCTGGGCTTATTCAGCGATTGAAACAGCTACAGTAAAAGGATATATCCAAGGTAATAATGGTCAGGTGAATCCGAAAGCTTATATCACAAGAGCGGAGTTCACTAAGATTCTGGTTTCTGCATTAGAACTTGATATTAAGAGTGATAAAGGTATTACCTATAAGGATGTCGCTCTAGGCGATTGGTTCTATCCATATGTGAATGCTGCGCATAAGGCAGGTCTAATCACAGGCTTTAATAATGAATTTAAGCCAAATGACAAGATTACTCGTGAGCAGATGGCAGCAATTATCGTCAGAGCATTGGCCATCCCGGCGACGAAGCCAGGAACAGCGATTAAAGATATCAACACCGTATCGGCATGGGCCAAAGCAGATGTAGAGACCGTTGTTGCGACTGGTTTGATGTTAGGTGATGATAATCAATTTAAACCTAAAGAGCTTGTAACTAGAGAAATGGCGGCTGTTGTAGCTACTAGAACCCATGATTATAAGAGTGGGAACAAAGTGGTTAGTCCGACTATTCAGAATAAAGCAGTTAGTTCTTATATTCAGAACACAGCTGCCTTTTTGCAAAAAACAGTAACAAACCCGGTTATCTCCTCGGTTGGCGGGGACTGGACAGTGTTCGGGCTGGCACGTTCAGGCGTGAAGGTTCCAGATAGTTATTACACTAAGTACTACGCGAATGTAGAAGCAACTCTTAAAGAAAAAGCTGGGAAGCTGCATAGCGTAAAATATACGGAATATGATAGAGTTATTTTGGCATTAACTTCAATCAACAAAAATATTGATAAAGTGGCGGGTTATAACCTACTGGAACCGCTCGCGGATTTTGATACTGTAATTAAGCAAGGTATTAATGGACCTGTGTTTGCTCTCATTGCACTGGACAGTAATCATTACGACATTCCAGTGGTTAAGGGTGTAAAGACGCAGACGACTAGAGAGCTGCTCATTGATTATATTTTGGGCAGAGAGATCAGCGGCGGTGGATGGGCACTAGGCAGTAATGCTACAGCGGCTGATCCAGATATCACGGGGATGGTCATTCAAGGCTTAACGCCTTATTACAAAACCAACGCCAAAGTAACAGCTGCTGTGGACCGGGGGATTGCTTGGTTATCCAAAACACAGACTGCAGACGGTGGTTTTGCAAGCTGGGAATCTACAAATTCCGAAAGCATCGCTCAGGTGATTGTAGCTTTAACTGGCCTTGGTATTGACCCGCATAAGGATTCCAGATTTATTAAAAATGGACATTCCGCAGTAGACGCATTGCTTAGTTTTGCTGCACCTGAAGGTGGCTTTTATCACGTGAAGCAGGGTGGAGTAGGCAATGGAGGCGCGCAACCAGGAGAAGTAGATCTTATGGCTACGGATCAGGCGATGTATGCACTGGTTTCCTATGATCGGCTCGTTAATGGCCAGACACGTCTTTATGATATGACTGACGTCAAATAGAATTTTATTTAGAGAGATAAGCAAGGGTAGCGTGTATACCCTTGCTTATTATTTAAGGTGGGACTAGAGAAATGAACAAGAAGAAATGGTTAACCGCGATACTAATCATAGGTGTATTGGCTATCGCCTTCTTTTGGGGCGGGGATTACCAGAAGAGCCCAAACAAGGTCGCAAATAGTAGCGTTGAGACACAGGTTATAGAGCCAGAGAACACTGCTTCCGCAACAAATGATGATGTTGAACCCACTGAGGCAATCGCTACCGAGACAACAGAGATAACACCGTCAGCTACGCCAAGTGAAACAGCTAAGCCCATTGAAACCCTAAAACCAAATGAATCGGCAACACCAACGGAAGCTGTAACACCAACAGGAACTGCAGCACCAACAGAAGTTGTAACACCGGTCGCAACAACAAAACCTGCTGCAACGAAGCAACCGACCGCAACGCCGAAAGCGGCTAAAACGTCCGTGCCGGAAACGAAAGCGACGGCAAAACCCGTAACAAAACCTGATTCAAAAGTAGCGACAACAGAAACCAAGCAGGAACCGAAAAAGGATAAATTTCTTACCGATCCAGTGCCAAGCGGGAAACCTAAACCAGTGGAATGGCAAGATGCAACGGTAGATAAGAAGAAGCAATTAACGGCTACCTTGTCCGTCTCAGCGGCAACAATTTTAGATAACATGGATATTTTTAATCAGGATAAGCTTGAAGTATTGCCGGCAGATGGTATCATTTATAAAGCGCAGAAGGTAACTTTTTATGAAGGTGAGTCTGTGTTTGATGTTTTACTAAGAGAAATGAAAAAGAATAAAATCCATATGGAATTCAGTATGACGCCGATCTATAACAGTAATTATATTGAAGGTATAAATAATCTGTATGAATTCGATGCTGGAGAGCTCAGTGGATGGATGTACAAAGTAAATGGCTGGTTCCCTAACTACGGCAGTAGCCGCTATGTTCTCAAAGATGGCGATGTCATTGATTGGGTATACACTTGTGATCTAGGTCGAGATGTGGGTGGTTATGTAGCCACAGGAGGAGCTCAGAAATAATGAAGGATAGCTTTTCTACCTTTCATCCGTTTGTGAATTTTCTATATTTTGTTGTTGTATTACTGTTTAGCATGGTGTTCATGCATCCTATATTTCAAGTGATTGCCCTTATTAGTGCTGTAGCCTACTCAATTATGTTAAAAGGAAAAAAGGGCATCCGATTTAATCTGCTTTACATGATTCCTTTTTTGCTGTTTATGGCAGTGATGAATCCTGTTTTTAATCACCAAGGGGTAACGATCTTGTTCTATTTAAACAACGGGAACCCTATTACGAAGGAATCGATTCTTTATGGCGTGGCAGCGGCGTGTATGTTTGTGACGGTAATTATTTGGTTCTCCTGTTATAACGTCGTGATGACCTCGGATAAGTTTATTTATATATTCGGAAAAATACTGCCGGCACTGTCGTTGATTTTTTCGATGGTGCTTCGTTTTGTTCCTAGATATTTAGCGCAAATCAAGGTGATTTCTAATGCTCAAAAATGTATAGGCCGGGATGTCTCACAGGGAAATCTCCTCGCGCGTGCGCGGAATGGCATTACGATCCTCTCCATTATGGCCACCTGGGCTTTGGAAAATGCGATTGAGACAGCGGATTCCATGAGATCGAGAGGGTATGGATTGCCGGGCCGTACAAGCTTTTCTATCTTTCGGTTAGATGCCCGAGACAAAGTAGCCCTCTTGATCATGACAGGCTTAATTGCGCTGGTAGCCGTAGGGGCAGTGATGGGTGAGAACACCATGAGATTCTATCCGTCGATTAAAGCGAGCGCAATTACGCCTTTTAGTATTCTTATATATATCGCTTATTTTGCGTTATGTATGATCCCAGTGCTCATCAATATGGTGGAGGCAATGAAATGGAAATCTATCGAATCGAAGAACTAAGCTTTACTTTTCCTGAACAAGAGCAAGTGGCTCTTTCGAATATTAATCTAACGATTGAAAGTGGAGACTTCATTACTATTTGTGGAAAGTCAGGCTGTGGCAAAAGCACTCTGCTTAGACAACTGAAAACAATTCTAACCCCACATGGCAATCGCCAAGGGGCAATTTATTATAAGGGTCAACCTGTAGAGGAGATCGATCAAAGAACGCAGGCAGCGGAAATTGGTTATGTACTCCAAAGTCCGGACAATCAAATAGTGACAGATAAAGTATGGCATGAGCTTGCCTTTGGGCTGGAGAGTTTGGGGTATGATCATTCTACTATTCGTCTGCGTGTGGCGGAAATGGCCAGTTTTTTTGGGATCCAGACCTGGTTTCATAAAAGTGTGACTGAGTTATCAGGCGGCCAGAAGCAGCTGCTTAACTTAGCCTCCATAATGGCTATGCATCCCTCGGTTCTAATCCTCGATGAGCCTACCTCCCAGCTAGATCCTATTGCGGCTTCCGATTTTCTGGAGACGGTCAAAAAAATAAATCGTGAGCTGGGAACAACCGTGATCATGACCGAGCATCGTCTAGAGGATGTTCTTCCGCTTACAGATCGGTTGATTGTGCTGAATGAGGGAGTTGTGATCGCCGATGATACCCCGCAAAAGGTGGGCGAGGCTTTAAGTAAGCTGAACCATCCGATGTTTCTGTCCATGCCCTCACCGATGCAGATTGTTGCAGGAGTAGATCATGACTTAGCGTGGCCTGTGACTGTGAAGGAAGGGCGCCAATGGTTGGATGCTTTTCTAAAGGGTAAGACTCCTGCAACGATGGCAGAAACTCAGCCTAGCACGAAAGAGGCCGGCCCTGTAGTCATAAAGTTTAAGGACGTATGGTTTAAATATGATAAAAATGGACCGGATATCATTAAAGATTTGTCGTTTGAAGTGAAGCAAGGGCAATTTTATTGTATTGTTGGCGGGAATGGAACAGGGAAGACATCGACGCTGTCGCTGATGAGCGGGATCCTTCAGCCATACAGAGGGAAAGTTCTAATCGGTGGGAACAACCCTGCGAAGATGAATGCCAAAGCGTTGTTTACTAACAATCTGGGCATCCTCCCGCAAAATCCGCAAACCTTATTTGTGAAAAAAACAGTCGAGCTAGATTTATATGAAATGTTATCCCAGCTCTCTTTGACGAAGGAAGAAAAAACCGCCAGAGTTGAAGCTGTGGTAAAGTTCGCAGAACTGGAACATCTCCTCTCCATGCATCCGTATGATCTCAGCGGGGGAGAACAACAGCGTGCAGCGTTGGCGAAGGTACTTTTGTTAGAACCGAAGATTCTGCTGTTGGATGAACCGACCAAAGGACTGGATGGACCCTTCAAAGAGAAGCTAGCCGTATTCCTGCAAAAGCTCAATGCCGAAGGCGTTACTATTGTAATGGTCTCGCATGATGTTGAATTTTGTGCCAAATACGCTGAGGTCTGCGCCATGTTTTTTGATGGAAGTATCATCACTACGAATGAAGCACAGAAGTTTTTTGCGGGAAACAGCTTCTATACAACGGCCGCCAACCGTATGGCGCGTCATGTATGGAATGAGGGAGTAACGATAGAGGGTGTGATTGATTTATGTCAAAGAAGCAGATAACGGATCGTCGTTTGAGTCGTCGAACTTTATTAGCGGCACTACTAATCCTCATAGTCATTCCAGCTACGATTTTATTAGGCATCTTTGTGCTAAATGATCGGAAGTATTATTTTATCAGTCTATTAATTGTTATCTATACGATGATTCCTTTTGCGATGGTATTCGAGAACCGGAAGCCGCAGGCGAGGGAGCTGATCGTTATAGCGGTGTTAGCAGCCATTGCCGTGGCGGGACGCGCAGCCTTTTTTATGTTGCCGCAGTTTAAGCCAGTGGTTGCTATTGTCATCATCGCAGGGGTAAGCTTGGGTGCGGAGGCAGGGTTTCTGGTTGGCGCTGTTGCAGGCTTTGTCTCGAATTTCTTCTTTGGGCAGGGGCCTTGGACGCCTTGGCAAATGTTTTGTTTTGGCATCATTGGCTTCCTGGCGGGCATTTTCTTCAAGAAGGGTCTGCTTAAAAAGAATAAGCTGTCGCTGTGTATATTCGGAGGCTTAGCGACGTTTTTCGTATACGGAGGCATTATCAATATAGGCTCGCTGATGATGTTCACTTCAGAGTTCTCATGGCCGGCTTTAATGACCACTTATATTTCAGGTTTTTGGTTTGATATGGTGCATGCGATCTCGACGGTGGTGTTTTTGTTTTTTATTGCTAATCCTATGATTGAGAAGTTGGATCGGATAAAAACGAAATATGGGTTGATTGAGCCTTAGGTTCTTGGTATTAGCTTTTGGACGTTGTGCGCTGTGGGCTTTTTACGCTGGCGGACGCTCCGCTTTTCCACAATCAGTCCGTTCTCTCCGCTGCTATCAGCGCGAATTCCAAAACACCAACACACAAACACAAATACAAACTAAAGGCTCAACGCCTCCCGCTTCGGTTTTTACCGGAAGGGGGAGGGGAACTAGTGGCTACGAATCAAGCCACTGTGACAAACCACTGAAAAGAGAATATACCTAGTAGCGATGCTCCTAGGTGAAAACTTATAAAAACAGGCGATGTTCCGGTATCCGGTATCGCCTGTTTTTTTGATTCACTTAACGTTCAGCAACAACTTTGTGCGGGGGAACCCCGGCATCGGGCTGCTTATGAGTGGCTTCAAGTGTGGAGAGGTCACCGTCCAGTGTTTTGAGTCCGGGGAGCAGCAAGGCTGCGCTGGCGCAGAGCATTGGAAGCAAGCCGGCGATGACAAAAAGTGCAGGCACACCATAGAGTTCAGCAATCGCGGCGCCGGCAAAAGCACCAAAAGGCTGTAAACCGCCACCGATTAAAAAACGGATGGAGTTGACTCTTCCTTGCAGATTGCTCGGAACCAGACGTCCATGGAGTGAAGAGCTTAAGGAGCCGAAGAAGGGGCCTATCGTTCCGGTGGCGAATACGGCGGCGAGAGCAAAAGAAAAACTAGGAAATAACCCCCATAATGTTGTAACTAAACCGATGGTCCCCAGACTGCCGAGCATGACAAACCGCCTCTTTTTAATTTCCCCTATCATGGAAATGACGCTTAGCCCGACTAAGGTTCCAAGTGCGAAAACTGTACTAAGTGTGCCCATCGTCGCCGCATCACGGTGGAGCACTTCGCGTACAAAAGGAACCATCATGGTCCAGACGGCAATGGAGCTTAGATTACTAATAGAGGCCATCATCATTATCGTAAGCATGGCGGGGAATTGTTTATAGAAGGTAAAACCCTCAGCTATTTCGCGAACGTAGATGGCAATGGAGAAACGGCCTGGAGCTGGGGAGGGCTTGGGTAGCTTCTGCAGGCACAGCAAGGTAGTGATGGCCGCAACGTAACATAACATGTTGATGCTAAGGGCTGGCAGCGCTCCACTGGCAGCGGTCAACGCCCCAGCCAGGGCGGGGCCCAGCAAGACTGCTGCACTTTTACTGCCATCGATGATAGCAAAAGCCCGCACCAGCTTCCGGCTATCGGCAACGCCGGGAATAACAGCCATGGCTGTTGGCATGAACAGGGCGGCGCAGGCCCCGCTGAGACCAGCGGCGACAAACAGATGCCACAGCTGCAGTTGGCCAGCCAGACCCATGCCAAGTGGCAATGCTATAGCCAGCAGGCGAATGGCTGCCAAGCAGGCCATAAAGCGTACCCGGTGGAGTCGGTCGGACAGCGGCGAGCCCAGCAAGCGCAGCAGCAGCTCAGGTATGCCGGAGCTGAGTGCGAGTGCTCCCATCGCTAGTTTGGAACCCGTCAGCTCATAGACGAGCCATTCCATAGCCAACAAGCCAAAAGCATCCCCAAAAGCACTTAAAGTTATGGTTGAGAGTAAACCATAATAGCTGCGTTTTATCATAGCCTGTTCGCTCCTTTCTTATATTTCTCGCATATACGCTTACCGTCCTTATAAGGACGCTTAAGGCGTTTATGCTTGACTCTCTAGATATGACCCAATCTGTTGCGGTAGCCCATTTAAGGCTTCCAATCGCAGGCTATACGATGTGCTTTTAACGTTGGTATGGACAATGACCAGCCCTGCTGCGCGCAGCGCGATCAGATGGTAGTGGATTGTACTTTTAGAAAGTCCGACTTCCCGCACGATTTCCGTGAAATTCAACTGCTTGCCTGTAAGCAAACGAAGGATATACAGCCGCGTCTCATCCGAGAGTGCCCGGGTAAGGCGAAGTAGTGCTGGAGCAGGCCGGCCAGCTTCCGGAGGGAGAACATCACAAGAGTAGCTAGTGAACACGAATTCATCAAACATAGAGGTGGTGACCAGTGGGCGGGCATGATATTGCGGAATGATAATGACCTGCTTCAGACGTTCGGTTGGATAGAGGCGCATTCCGTCGGTTGCTGCTTCAAAGACTTCCATATCATTGTTCCCATTCAGTGTCGTTCGTCTTGACTCGGCTTCCTGTTCAAGCCCCTTGAGGATATTAGGGTCGATTCCATTGAAGTAACCCGCGTTCCATTCGCGCAGGATGTCAGAGGCAGTGTCCCTTAGCTCGGAAAGATTAGAGGGGACCGATTGGCCGAAACGTCCAGATATTTCATACAGTTCACCCGAAGTTAACCCGTCAAACCAATCCAGAAAGCTGCTAACCGAACGTTCTACTGGACAGCACCAAATGTAGGGAGCCAAACTGAAATCATCAAGTTTCTTAACGACCTCTTGCATTTTACGAAGCAACATCGGGGCAAATCTTGCTTGGACTTCACGTACCCAGAGCTTACCGGAATCCATAGCAGTATGGTTCTGCTTGCTTAGAAAAGCAGTCATACTGTTCACACATTCATACATGGGGGCAAAATCGACTTCTACTTTATATTCCATGAGCTTCTCCATCCTTTGATTAAGTTACTGAAACATTAATTAGTTCTATAATTATAGAACTTTTTATTGGTTTTATTGTAAACGAACAATATTTCATTTTCAATAGCTTTTCGACTGAAAAACAAAAGAAATTTTAATTACGAAAAAAAGACAGTTCCGTTGGGCACATTTTGTGCATTAGGAACTGTCTTTTGATGTCTACACAATTTATATAATTTTTAGGAGTTCTGAGTAGATTGCTCAAATATAATCAATTGATTATATAAGTGTTAGGTTATATAATAAATCTGAAAATCAGATGAAGAAGGTGTTTTTAGATTTGAAGGAATTGCAGGGCATGAATGATTTGACTCAGGGTCCTATTATGCCTACCTTAATGAAATTAACGCTTCCCATTATTGCGACGAATTTCATCTCCACAACCTATGGCCTCGTCGATATGATTTGGGTTGGAAGATTGGGAAGTGGTCCTGTTGCCGCGATTGGCACGGCGAGTTTTTTCATTAATCTAGCGATTGCATTGTCGACTATGATTACGATCGGTACAGGGATTAAGGTTGCGTTTTGTATGGGATCTGGCCAGATAGAGAAGGCTAAATCTTATATGAAAAACGGGTTTACGATGTCTATTTTATTAGGACTTCTCTATATGAGTTTAGTTCTGTTGACCAACAATCAGTTGATTGGTTTTTTTGATCTTGGAAGTGATGAAGTTGAACGGATGGCACGACAATTTTTAATGATTTCGATCTTCGGGACGGTATTTTCCATCGTAAATACTTTGTTTGCCACACTCTTAAACTCGATGGGAAATAGTAAACAACCGTTTCAGATCTTCTCTGTTGGTCTTATGGTTAATATCGTCCTTGATCCATTTTTAATTTTTGGCTGGGGCAGTTTTGAAGGTTGGGGAGTAGCGGGGGCAGCCACGGCAACATTGACAGCGAACATCTTAGTTACGGCTCTTTTTATCATAAAGACAAGAAAGTCAGAAATCATTTCGAACACATCAGCATGGGACAGTCGTCAAATGAAAGAAGTAATCCGTATGGGACTTCCGATCACAATCCAACGGGTCACCTTTACGCTCATATCGATCGTCATTGCTAAGATCATTGTACGTTTTGGGGCGGATGCGATTGCGGTGCAAAAAGTAGGGATTCAAATTGAATCTATTTCTTATATGACTATTGGAGGACTACAGGGAGCTATTGCTGCCTTTTTTGGTCAAAATTATGGAGCACGCCGATTGGACCGTATAGGGCAGGGATATCGTAAGGCTTTGATCTTAACCTCCATCTTTGGCGTGATCATATCGCTAATATTTATTGCGTTCCCGCAGCAGCTATTTTCCTTGTTTTTATCAGATCAGACAAGCCTGGAATTAGGCACTGATTATATGCGCATCATTGGCTACTCTCAATTATTTATGTGTATGGAATTAATGACAGTAGGTGCGTTTAACGGCATTGGCCAAACTCATATCCCGCCGATCTTCAGTATTACATTTACTGCACTGCGAATTCCACTAGCCTTGATTTTATCCGAACCTTTTGGCCTGAATGGGGTGTGGATGTCGATTGCTCTAAGCAGTGTGTTTAAAGGGGTTATTCTTGTGTTCTGGTTTAGAAGATCTTTATTCAAAATGAACAAACAGCAGATAAACTACTAAGCAAAGGATGATCGTTGAAATGGCTTTATTAAATCGTAAACTCATACAGCTTCTGAGGGATAACCATTTGAATAAGGAGCTTTTTCACGGCGAATTTGGACTGGAAAAAGAAAATGTCAGAGTGGATCCAGAGGGAAGGCTTGCGCTGACACCACATCCTAAAGCTTTTGGCAACAAAATGGAGAACCCGTATATTCAAACCGATTTCTCAGAGAGTCAAATTGAAATGGTCACCCCTTCTTTTGATTCTATTGATGAGACTTATAACTTTCTGGAGGCGCTGCAGGATATTGTGTCGCTTGAGCTCAAGGAAGAATATCTGTGGCCGAGTAGTAATCCTCCAAGGCTACCGAATGATCAGGACATCCCCATTGCCAAGATGGGTAATCCGATTGAGGATGAATACAGACATCAGCTAGCAGACAAATACGGTCGCAAAAGACAATTGCTGAGCGGAATCCATTACAATTTCTCTTTTGATGAACAATTTCTGAGACAGCTTCATGACATAACAGATCCACAGGTGAGCTTTAAAGAATTCAAAGACGCTACCTACTTAAAAATAGCCCGTAACCTATTGAGGTACCGTTGGCTTCTTATCTATTTAACAGGCGCCAGCCCTGTTTTTGATAAGACTTATATGGAACAATGTGTAGCTCGCGGGGAAACAGATGACGACAAAAGCTTTTATTATCAGAATATGAATTCACTGCGGAATAGCGAATGTGGGTATCGAAATGAAAAACCTCTTTATGTATCTTTTGCTTCGTTAAAGGATTATGTTCATGATTTACAAGCTTTGATCGAATCGGAAGAATTATTAAGTGTAAAAGAGTTTTATAGTCCGGTTAGAGTGAAGACAGCAAGAGGCAAACACCCTTTAGAGGAACTGATGCAAGATGGGATAGCTTATTTGGAGCTTCGGTTTATTGATCTGAATCCACTCTACAAAATAGGAATCGGCAAAGAAACGATGATTTTCATTCATCTTTTTATCCTGTATATGCTGCTGAAGGAGGACGAACCGTTCGGAGTAGAGGATCAGAAGATGGCGAATCTTAATCATGATCAACTAATCATGGAAGGAATAAAGGGATGTTTGCATGATTACGGGGATTCATGTACAACGATGGAGCAGCAGGCATTAACTTGTATTCATGAGATGCAGAATATGATCCAACTGTTGAACCCGGAGAATGAAGTGTTTTTGAACGTATTGCATGGAGCTAAGAATAAAATTGTAGAGCCAGACCGGAGTTTTGCAGCTATTGTGAAGTCGGAAGTTCAACAATCCTCTTTTGTACAATACCATCTGAATAAAGCTAAACAATATGCTAAGGAAAGTCTTGCGAATGGATACCGTTTTGTGGGATATGAGGATCTGGAGCTATCTACACAGCTTCTTTTGAAGGCAGCGGTTAAACGTGGCATTAAGTTTCAATTGATCGATCGGGAAGAGAACTTTGTAGTTCTTACGCAAGGTGATCATAAAGAATATATTAAGCAAGCTACGAAGACCTCCCTTGATTCTTATAGTACGGTATTAATCATGGAGAATAAGATCGTTACGAAAGAAGTTCTTAAACAGCAAGGCATTCGTGTTCCCGCAGGAGAAGCTTTTCGAAATCTGGAAGAGGCAATGAATGCGCATGGCACTTACCGTAACAAGGCTATTGTGATTAAGCCCAAATCAACCAATTTTGGACTCGGCATTACTATTTTTACAGACGACTTCTCTAAAGAAGATTATCAAAAAGCCTTCGAAATCGCCTTCGAGTTTGATCGAACAGTGCTACTAGAGGAATTCATGACGGGTAAAGAATATCGTTTTCTTGTCATGGGTGATGAAGTAGTCGGAGTATTGCACCGGGTTCCTGCAAATGTGATTGGAGATGGTGTACATACGATTGAACAACTAGTGCACGAGAAAAATAAGGATCCGTTAAGAGGCCGTGGGTATAAGACACCACTTGAGAAAATTCAGATCGGTGAAGCAGAAGCGATGTTCTTGAACAACCACGCTCAGGCTTGGAGTGATATTCCTCCATTAAACGAAGTCATCTATCTTCGGGAGAACTCTAATATTAGCACGGGTGGTGACAGCCTGGATTTTACGGATGAGATCCCAGATAGTTATAAGGCTCGGGCGATTCAAGCGGCTAAAGCTGCGGGCGCCACTTTTTGTGGAGTGGATATGATGATTGATGACATCAAGGAAGAAGCCAATGATACGAACTATAGCGTTATTGAGATTAACTTTAATCCAGCGATTCATATTCATTGTTATCCTTATAAAGGGAAGAACCGAAAGGCGGATGAACGGATTCTGAATCTATTATTTGGGGAATAAACAGAAGCTCAACCAGTACCTTTGGTTGAGCTTCTGTTTTTAAAGGGGCAATTCGCTCCCTCACCCACTACATGTTCATGTTAGGAGTTACCCGCAGCTGCAACGCCACTAAAGTTTCTGGCTTGGACATTATTAAAGGGATCTGTTGCAGCTGCATTTGTGAAGATCTCTGCTGTGTACTGAATTTGCCCTGTTGCGACAGCCGCTGGTGGTGGAATATCTACTGCTGTAAAACCGAAAGCTTCATTTTCTCTGCTGATCGCAACCCCAAATGTCGTGGTGAAAATGATCGTTCCGTTTCTGCGAACATTAACGGTATTGGTATTGAAAAGAGGATTGTTTTCTACTTTTAGAAATCCGGTCAAAAGTACGCGGACATTGCCTTGATTCTCAGCCGACACGCCTGCGGTCTGAATACCAATATCTCCAAAAACAAGGGGAGTCGCTGCTAGTGGAATAACTGCTGGTGTAGCATCAGAAGCAGCTTGGTTGGATAGTCTTAAATCTACAAACTGAATGGTCATCTTATATTCACCTCCTAGAAATAGAATATGATAGAAGGAGAGTTAACTCTTGGATTTTCTATATAATTCATCAGCTACCTACTTGCATGGCTTGATGATCAAGTGTTAAATGAAAGAAGGGTTAGAAGTTTAAGGAAAGGCGGGAGCTATTATCAAATATAGGAATAAGTCTAAAAGGATATTATTGATTTCATTGATGCTGTTGGCAGTAGTTATCATTGGTGCGGTGGTGCTTGGGGAACGCGGAGGAATAATGAGTAAATCCGAGAGCTCTTTCAAAAGTCCTGCTGAACCGTCGCCCCTTATCATTACACATGAGAATAGTACAGATGCTATAGAGAATTATGTCATTCTAAAGACGAGCTGGAATGGAGCGGACTATGATCGGGCTTCCTTTTACTATACGGCTTGGCATAGTGAACCTGCGCTTCTAACGGGGCTGCATCGTTTGAAACCAGGGGAGAAACTGCAGGTCGACTTTGGAGATTACGCACCGAGTGAAGTCACAGTAAAGATGGCCTATCTAACTGAGAGCTTTGATGAATCGCAGCTTCCAATTGTAGAAGTTCCTGTAACACTCGTCGAAGGGAAATATGAATTTGTGAACCCTCCAGCATCCACCAGTGATATTCCCACTTCGGGTCGCGTCTTTAGTGTTATAGCTAGATGGGGTGAGAACATCTGCGAATATGTCTTCGCATCAGATGGCAAGTTTGATAACTATGAATATGATTTGTGAGGTTAGTCGAAGATAAGAGATGTTCTAAAGCCGGTCCGGTTTTAGAATATCTCTTTTTTGTCTCGATTTTAGACAAATCTAACGATGTGTCTATTTTTTAGACAATGTACCGTTATTGTCTAGTTGGGGAGGACTGTTAACCTGATTAACCATTTAGGGCTAAGTTTAATTAGATCGAGAGACGGATGAGAGAATACCCGTTTTTAATATTATGAAAACAACTTTAAGACGAGGGAGGAGTGAGCGTCATAGGTACAGAAACGGAAGAACTGAATTATGATGACATTCAAGGAATCGTCTTACAAGAACGGCCTACCCCCTACGTAGGAACCTATGTATTGCTGTCTATCGATCATCAACAGGACGGGAAAGTGATGCTGAAGCGGCTTCTCGACGAAGTGACGTCGGCCGGACAGTGGAATAATCCTCACGAAGGTGCTTGGGTCAACGTTGGTTTTACCTATCAAGGACTCCAGAAGCTGGGGATTCCCAAGGAGTCACTCAACAGCTTCGACCTGGAGTTCCGGGAGGGCATGGCTGTCCGGGCAGCTAAGCTAGGGGATGTAAACGAAAGCAGCCCGGAGCACTGGGAAGACCCGCTGGGTACTGACAAAGTCGATGTGGCGCTTGCTCTGTTCGCGCCCACCAAAGAAGCGCTGCTTCAAGCAGAAGAAGCAGCCCGTCGAATCCACTGCGAACTGAATGGTGTATCCGTCGTTTACCAGCTGGATGTCGGAATGAATCCTGACGGACGTACTCATCTGGGCTTCATGGATGGAATCAGCAATCCGAGAATCGAAGGAAACCATATACCCAATGCGGTGGGGCAGGAAGCGGAGATTAAAGCCGGTGAATTCCTGTTCGGGCATTTAAATGAATCCGGCACTATAACACAGGGACCACAGCCGGCAGAACTTGGCCACAATGGAAGTTACCTCAGTTTCCGTAAATTGCATATGAGGGTCGCGACTTTCCGTCGTTATTTGCGGGAGCATGCGGATAACCGGGAAGAGGAAGAACTTTTGGCCGCTAAAATGGTAGGAAGATGGCCGAGCGGAGCCCCTTTAAGTCTGGCTCCTGAAGCAGATGATCCGGCACTGGGCGAAGATGTCAGCCGACGGAACGCATTTACGTATGGGGATGATCATAAAGGGTTGAAATGTCCGGTAAGCTCGCATATCCGTCGTGCATTTCCCCGAGACAGCTTGCAGGATTCGGTTGTTAATGTGAACATTCACCGGTTGCTCCGGCGGTCAACGATGTATGGCCCTATACTGCCAAAAGGTGTAATGGAGGATGATGGTCAGGATAGAGGCCTTATTTTTGCAGGTATATGCAGCTCATTGTCCCGCCAATTCGAGTTTATCAAGAGCGATTGGTTAAATGGAGGCAATTTCGCGGGCATGTCAACCGAGAAAGACCCTATTACCGGTAAGAATGAGGGGGAAGGGATGTTTACCATTCCGGACAAACCTATTCGCCACCGGATGAAAGAAATTCCAAGTTTTTCAATCACCAAAGGCGGGGAGTATTTCTTTGTTCCCAGCATGACTGCATTGCGGTGGATGGCAGAGTTGGATCAACATACATCTAAGGAGGAATAAACATGTTAGAAGCACAAGATCAGACTAATCCAATTACAAGCGCTGGACGTGCCGGCCTGCGGGAAGGTGAAATATCTGAGCTTACCATCATTGCGCCGCTTAAAGAAGGTGGGGCGGATCGTCTCCGTGAGAAGCTGAAAAAAAGCGCATCAAGACAAGCCGAAACGATGGCGAAGATCGCGACCGTTCACGACATGCGCTTCGTAATCTTTGATAACGACACCCGGCTGTTGTTCGCGACGGCTTATGATGGCGACTGGGATAGCTATATCGATGATTTTGGAACTGAAATTCCAGAGTTGTTGAATAACATGTTTAATGAAGTGAAGGATTTTCCGGGAATTGAATCTTCGGAAGCGAAAGATTTCATCGCTAACCATCAGATCACTGCATCCGGCTGGTACAGTGCTTATCCCGATGCCACGGTCAGAGATATTTGGCGCGGACAGCGAATTACGAAGGCCTGGAACGACTTGCTTGACGCATCACAAAGCTAAATAACTAGAAAAGGGGGCCTTGTCCCCTTTTCCTTCCTGATAAATTACAAAGAGGTGAACGAAAATGAACAATAATAAATCAGTGTCGTCTGAACTCGCAGAAGAAGCGGTAAACTCCATTGAGGAGGTAGCAGGCAAATATCCGGGTTATCGACGCGCGCACGCCAAAGGTGTTGTCTACCAGGCGGTGTTCACCCCTAACGGCCAAGCGGGTCCTTTAACAACAGCTGCACATTTGCAAAATCAAGAGGTGCAAGCTCTCGTACGCTTCTCCAATAGCTCGACTAATCCGTCCATCCCTGATGTTTTTTCGCCTGCAAAAGGAATGGCGGTTCAGTTTGTATTGCCTGATGGGGGCGTGACAAGTTTGGTGACAATTACATTGCCGATCTTTTTTGCCAAAACACCGCAATCCTTTATTAATATCTTACGTACAATTAAAGAAAATTCGTTTGAGGGAGCGACCATTGCAGACAAATTCAAAGCCGTCATGGAGAAGTATTCGGAAAGCCGGGCTGGGCTTCAAGCCGTGAAAATGCTGCAACCGCCACTCAGTTTTGCAACCAACCTTTATCATTCCATTCATGCCTATTACTTCACCAATGCTGCTGGCGAGCGGCGGGCTATTAAATATGAGTGGGAACCGGAAGCGGGTCTGCACTTTCTGGCCCAGGAAGAGGTGGAGAATCGATCTCCCGATTATTTGGAGGATGAACTAATCGAGAGACTGTCCAAAGGTCCTGTGGCGTTTCAATTGACAGTAATCCTCGGACAGGAGGGAGATCCTACGGATGACCCGGCGTCTGCTTGGCCTGAAGACCGGGAACGGATTGTTGTCGGCCATTTGTCGATCACCGGCGTGGCAGACGAGAAGGCTCAAGAGTACGTCTTTGATCCGACAGTTGTACCTGCCGGCATTGAATGCTCTGAAGATCCTATTCTGAACTTTCGTCATGATGCCTATGCGGAGTCACATTCCCGTCGAAGTACTAATCAGTAAGCATTTATTTTATATTCTATGAATATGATCGGGCTGTCCTAGAATGTCTGCCGACATCCTTAGGGCAGTCTTTTTAGGTATCTCTTGTGACACTCTTGTAACAGAGATTGGCTACGATAGGTTACGAGGTGAGAGAATGAAGAAGTTTAAAGGATTTATCGTATTGATTTTGTTGGCAGTCGTAGGATGCAGTGCAGCAACACCACAAGCAAATCTTGAACCGGAGAAGGAGGTAAAGAAAGAGGTCAATGAGAAGATCGCTTTCTGGGATCAACAGCGTAAAGGAACAAATTTCATGAATTCCAAATCTATACCCGAAAATTATGATGCAGCGAAAGAAAATAATATAGAGTTCATTCGACTTGCGCCAGATAAATGGGCAAAAGATAGTGATTTCCTGTTTAACGATCAACCGGATGCTAATCCAGATAAAGACTTTTTAATAGGGAATGCAGATAAATACGAGGGGCTTGTTGAGGATGATTTTACAGCGTTAAAAGCAGACTTGGATGCAGCCGAGGCGCGGGGTTCAAAAGTAGTGCTGACAGTCCTTAGTCTGCCCGGAGATCGGTGGCGGCAGTTTAATGATTATACAAATGATGATCGAATCTGGAAGGATTTCAGTTATCATGAACAAGCGGCAACGTTTTGGAAGGATCTTGCGGAAAGATTAAAGGATCATCCTGCGGTGGTCGGCTATAATCTGATTAATGAGCCACATCCTGAACAAGCTACTGGATTTAATGATTTCTGGACAGAGGATTACAACGAATGGTATAGCTCAGTGGAGAATACTCAGGCGGATTTGAATCTTTTATATGAGACTATTGTGACAGCGATTCGAACCGTAGATACGGAAACCCCTATTATCGTCAATTCTGGTCTGTATGCTACACCATGGGCCTTTAAATATTTGAAACCCATCGATGATGCGAATGTATTATATGCTTTTCATATGTACGAACCCTACGAACTCACCAGCCAAAATAAGAAAAAAGGCTTAACCTATGAATATCCTGGAACAGTTAAAGTAGGTGAGGAGAAGACGGAAAAAGCATTCAATAAGAAAGCCTTAAAGGATTTTCTAGAACCTATCGCACAGTGGGCAGAAAAAAATAACATCCCTGCTAATCGTATTGTCGCTGAAGAATTTGGCACGAACCGGCTTGTAAAAGGTGCAGATCAATACTTGGCTGATTTAATCTCGATTTTTGATGATTACGGCTGGCACTGGGCGTTTTATGCGTTCCGGGAGGATACTTGGGATGGCATGGATTATGAACTTGGCACTGAGCCACCAACCTGGGAGTATTGGGAAGCGATAGAGAAGGGTGAACAGCCTGATCGAAAGACGGTCGATAACCCGATATGGAACGTACTGACGAAGGGATTAGGTGTAGAGAAGTTGCAATAACGTAGCATGAAAATATATGAAAAGGTGAAACCTGTAAAGGATTTCGCCTTTTTCTTCTGATAATTATAGGAAGGAGAATCTGCTTTGAATATTTTAATTGCGGATGATGAGAAACATATGACCACTATATTGAAGACTTATTTTGAAAAAGAAGGCTATAACGTTTGGACAGCAGCGGATGGTGAAGAGGCGCTTGAGCTCTTTTTTTCGAATAGGATCGATCTGGTGGTGCTGGATTGGATGATGCCTAAGCGAAACGGGCTTGAGGTTTGTAATGAAATCAAGAAGGTTAGTTTGGCTAAAGTTGTAATGCTGACCGCAAGGTCTTCCCATGATGATGAATTCAGTGCCTTGGATATAGGAGCAGATGAATATATAAGAAAACCATTCGACCCAAGGATTTTGATGCTTAGAATTAAAAAAATGCTAGGCACTGAAAAAGTGGCTGCGATTAGGGATTTAGAAATCGATTTTGAGCGGAAGAAAGTTTACAAGAATGGGGCCGAACTGGCGTTATATAAAAAAGAATTTGAATTGCTAACCTTCCTGTATGAGCATAAAGGACGTATTTTATCCAGAGATGCCTTATTGTCTGCGGTTTGGGGAATGGATTATCTGGGCGAAGAAAGAACGGTAGATACGCATATTAAGAGGCTGCGCGATAAAATTGGGGCTGACCACGTGATCACGCATAGGGGAATGGGGTACAGCTTCCATGATAAAAATTCATAAAATAAGTACGAAGTTATTGATCATGGTGAGCATTATTTTGCTGATTGTTTTTGGTACGTCTTATTTCCTGCACAACTATTTCTCAGCAGATTATTACCTATACAAAATGAAAACCAAGATCAACACCATTTATGACGAAGTAAAGGATCTCCGTTTGGATCAACTCATGGAAAATGAAAGCAGGATCGAGAACAATAATAACGTAACGATTGTTAGGGTTGAAAACAGTGGAAGTACAGCAGAAATTAACGAAAATATTCAATTTACGTTGTTTAAAGATAAGGTGGCACTTAATAAATTTTGGATCACAGATGAGGTATTACAAAAAGTAAAACAAGGCAACACGGTTAATCTTTTATTTAATCAGGGCAAATTGAAATCGAGTCTGTTAACGAAAATATACGAGCAGGATAGCAGTCTAATCCTCATAGGAACTGTGGTTGTGCACAATACAGATGCCTTGACCCTCGTAAATCAATTCAGCTTTTACTCCATTCTACTGGGGATTATTATCAGTTTGCTGTTAGTGGCTTATTTTTCAAAAAAGATCATTACACCGTTAGAACAATTACAGGATGTCGCGAAGGATATATCCAATCTCGATTTTAAACAAGTGACGATTCAAACGGGGGATGAAATCGAAGAGCTCTCGAAAAGCATCAATCAGATGAGTCAGCGTCTAAAGAGCACCCATGCCAAATTAGAGGAGAAAAATCAAAGTTTAAATACCCTTATCTCAAGCATTTCGCATGAAGTGAAAACACCATTATCCTTAATCCAAGCCTATACGATTGGCATTCAGGACGGTCTGGATGATGGCACGTATACGGATATCATTTTGGAGCAAGTGAAGTATACGTCGGATATGGTGGATTATTTAATTAAATTGTCCAAGATCCAGAAGTCAGAAGTGCATAAAGAGCCTTTTGATCTTAAAGAGCTTCTGCTAAAAGTGATCTCACATTATAATATTACGTTAAAAAATAAAAACATAACCTTAATGAGCGACTTTCATTCGCTTGAATCCTCTATCGTTGAAGAAGATATCAGCCAAATCGAGATAGTATTCAACAACTTAATTAGTAATGCCATTAAATATGGTGAAGAGGATTTTTTTGAAATAAAACTACGGAGTGACACTACGCGTACATTAAAATTTACGATCTTTAATAAAACCACTCGCCTGAAAACGGAACATTTAGCGTATATCTGGGACCCATTCTATGTAATTGAAGAGTCTCGAAATAAAGAAATCTCCGGTACTGGACTTGGCCTGTCCATAGTCGCGGAGATACTTGCTAAAAACGATCTGAAATACGAGTCCAGATTAGAGGACTCATATATTAGTTTTAGTATTTGGTTTGAAGTTAAGGAGGGAATTTTGGAACAGTAGGAGCGTTAGCGTTCGCCTGAAAGCTTTCCGAAGGAAAGCTCGCATCGGAAGCATAAGCTGTCTCCGGATGTTATCCGCTGATAGCGGTAAAATCAAAAACATCTGGAGACAACAGCGACCGAAAGTCCAACATTCCCGCAGTTACGCACAACACCTATTCCCTGAGTGCCTTTAATTTAACTTCAATAGCGCCGCATTATCAATAAAAGTAGCCGTATTAAAAAGCAGCAAGACATCCTTGATATCATTTTGAGCCATATAATCACTGATGTTTCCATTATAATAACGGATATCGATCACATGGATTTCAGGCACATGCTGAGTCAGGAAAGGAATAACGCTATGTGCATAAGAGTCCTTGATGACGAGCAGCTTTTTCTGTTTGACCGTTGTTGGATCAAGCTGGCTGGTGATTTTCATTAGCGCATGTACGCCCCCTAAGAAATAAGAGTACTTATCCTTTTTCTCCAGATAACTTAGGTCATACATACTTTTTAAAGTCTCACCGGTATCTTGAATGTACATTTGGGTGGATACCTCATGATTAGGTTTGTACATTTGAATGGAATCAGGTGTGACCCCGATAAATTGCCCCCGGGTATGATAGCTTCCGAGAAATGAATTACTCACAGTCTGAATCTGGTATTCGCTCTGGGACAGAGGCTGCCAGCCCATGCTTTGAGCATAGGCTACATAAGCTAAGTAGGCACCGTAGGTTGTCCAGTGATGGTCGGTCCGATAGTAAATGGGTTCTGCGGCATGTGGGCTAAGAACATCAAATCCATTTATAAAAGTAAGGCTATCTCCTACATCCTTAGCTATTGTTTGATTCACCTCAGCTTGCGAGTAGACAGGAGCTAACCAGGGTAGACGTTCCTTGTACAAGCCAACCGATGTAGGTGCCAATAAGAAAGTGGTGTTTGCATCGGGATTGTTATCGGCAAAGCGTTTCACAGCTGCTGCATATTGCTGAACTTTAGTGTAATCAGGTGCTGCGAATTTTTCGAAAAGATAGCCGTCTTTTCCTTTATAGATTCCGTTATTCTCTTGCTGTAGCCTCATCTGTTCCACCGCCGATTTCACCCATACCCATTTGGCCCGAAATGGAAAATGATCAGTTACAAAGCTTTCGGCCTCTTCCGCATAGGTATGGGATAATAAATTGTCCCATGTCAGATGGGGGGCCTTTTGCAAATACCGGTTCTCAAGCTCAGAGAAACGCTGAACAGGCAGTAAGAAAAAGAGGATAGCGACCAGAAATAACGTTGCAACAAATCCCCCAACCAGGATTCGATCCGTCTTCTGCTTCATAAACAATCACCCCCTAATGGTTAGAACCGGAAATATAAAAATGGATTAAAGGTTGCATCTACTAAGTAGGCAACAGATAGGAAAAATAACACGCCATACCAAACAAGAGCAGGAACCGATCTAGAATCTATCCGCTTGGAGATTTTCACAGGTGTAGAGGCAAAGGTTAACACCACGAGTAGAATTGCGTTCGTGTAAGTGAAGTATAAAGTGGTGTTATTCCATAACGGCTGTCCATTAAAGCCAAGCATCGCTTGTAAGTAGCCAATGACCAGAGGAAGTTCTTCAAAAGCGAACAAGACCCATCCGATGAGTATAAGTACTACAGCATATAAATGTCTTGTCCAACGGGGGAGGCGGCTTAATAGCTTTAATCCCCACCATTTTTCAAAGATAAGAATGACCCCGAAGTATAATCCCCAGAGCAGAAAATTCCAGCTGGCCCCGTGCCAGATACCCGTGAGCAGCCATACGATGAGGATGTTGCGCACTTGAACGCCTAACCCCTGGCGGTTGCCTCCAAGCGGGATGTAGACATAGTCACGAAACCAACTGCTAAGGGAAATATGCCATCTTCGCCAAAAGTCAGTAATACTCTGAGAGATATAAGGTTTGTTGAAGTTCTCATTAAAGCGGAAGCCGAACATGAGACCGAGACCAATAGCCATATCCGAATACCCGCTGAAGTCAAAATAGATCTGAAAAGCAAACGCAATAACCCCAAGCCAAGCGGTAAAAGCAGGCAGGGAATCTAGATTGGAGCTGGATATGGTGTGCCAGAGCAGACCGATGTTGTTGGCGAGCAGTACTTTTTTGGCTAATCCGATTATGAATCTCCGTACACCTTCTGCGAACATGGGGATATCGACCGTACGTTCACGTAGTTGCCCGGCAATGGTGTTATATTGAACAATCGGACCTGCTACTAACTGTGGAAACAGGGCTACAAATGTACCGAAATCAATCCAATTGCGTTGTGCTTTCGTAGTTCCTCTATAGACGTCAATAATGTAGGACATGGATTGAAAAGTATAAAATGAAATCCCAATAGGTAAAGGTAAATCCGTTAAAGGAATATGTGTACCGAGGAGTCCATTTATATTTTGGATGAGAAAATCTGCGTATTTAAAATACGACAATAAGCCTAGATTAATAATGACGGAACTAACCACAATCCACTTGCGCTGCACCGCAGTCAGCTTTGGTCTGCTGAGAAGTAGACCAAAGCTGTAATCTGTAATGGTGGACAGCAACATGATTACAATGTAGACAGGTTCGCCCCAAGCATAAAAAAACAGGCTGCTTAAAAACAATATGAGGTTTTTGATTCGCCAGGGCGAAACATAATAGAGCGCTAGGACAGCCGGCAGGAATAGGAACAGGAAAAGTAGGCTGCTGAATACCATGGTTATTTATTTTTCTGTGAAGTAAGTATCGAAGTCTGCTACGAGTTTATCTTGATCCGCAGGATCAGCAATAACGAACAGGAAATAGTTACCCTTTTTAATAAGTTTATAGTTCTTGGCATTTTCGTATTGATCAGGCAGATAGGTTTCGAATTGTTTTTGAACATCTGTTGCACGCGCTTTGATGGCATCCTCAACAGTAGTCATATCTTTTACATCTTTAACTTTCAGAACGGCGATTTCGTTAGTTTTCACATTCATCATAGGCATTCTAATGCTATAATCTTCAAGCAATTCTGGGTTGAGATGATATAGCTGTTCGACTGTAGCCGCATCAAGCTCCATTAATGATGGCTGCTCTACTTTGCTCAGCATTTGATCGACCATTTCTTTTGCAGTTAGATTCGTTTCAATGGCAGCCCCATTGTTACTGTTGTTGCTGGAACAGGCGCCAAGCACCACACTTAGTACAATGGTTAACGCTAGCATGAAGGTATGCTTTTTCAACTTAGGTCACTCTCCTTGATGTATTGTCTGAATTTCTCTAGTTACTAACGTATATAGTCGATAGAATGTTGCGCTGGGGACTTACTCCGGATACTTTACCCATATTTTTGCGGAAATATGATATTCACATGAATTCATGCAAAGATCTTCCTCTCTTAGCTTGCGCAATGGTTGGTTATACTGTTACTGTAAGATAGATAGTTTTTAATAGAAGGGGATTGAACGGAATGATCGAAGAACTGAACAATGAACTACCGGAGAATTATGAGGAATTAAAGAAAGCTGCCAGCCGCTCTGCGGATTGGAGAGCGCGTCTAGAAGCAGTTGAAGAGCTGGGACAGACCAACCACAAACAAATTATCGATATCCTGACGCGTTTAATGGAGAGCGATCCTGTATATACAGTTCAAGAAGCTGCTTACCTTAAGCTGAAGGCTTTTGGTGAAGACGTTAAGGTGCCATCGAAGAACAAGCCTGAACTAGTTAAAGGCGTATCCAAGATCCTGCTGAGAATTAAAAAGAGCCTGCCAAGAGATCATTCTTACGAGGACTTCAAAGAGAAGCTGAAGAAGATGAGAGTTGACGTGTACGACGCTTATGAAGGTGAAAAAGGCGCTGACTTCGATACGTGGCTGATGAAGATGTGGACTTCCGCAAATAAGTAAAGGATGACAATATGCACACCAATAAATTGACAGAACAATTTCAAGAATACCTTAAGCTGTCCGCAGAATTACGCCCTGATTATATTGCCAGCTTGGGCAAGGGTGGTAACGAAGCAAAGATTACGGCTGTTTTGCCGGAGACTCCTGAACTGCTGAAAGCTATTTATAGCACTGTCTCAGGGACAAGCAGTGAGGAAGAGGAACCAAGCCTTATCGAATTTATTCCAGGGTACCGCCTGATTCATATGGATGAATATGAAGAGGAGATGAAGGTATTAGCTGGGATATTGGAGGAAAAAGGTCAACATCCTGATGGAGTTATCTTGCCTATCTTAACGAACTATGGCAGTGATTTCATTTGTTATTACAAGTCTGCTGAGGGTGTGGAACAGGTATGTGACCTGCTCCATGATTTCGGCGATTTAATTGTGATGTATGATTCGCCTGATAAATTCCTGGAGACCTTATGCGAGTTCTACAAGCAGGAGGTTTATTTCCTGGATGAAGAGGGCTACCTCGATTGCGATTTAGTATTAGAAGGCGAAGTTGGTGCGGCGCTGAACCCGGATGCGAAATATTGGTCCGAGTAACGGCCTGATGCCAAATAAACAAGAGCAGCAGTCCATTTATGGACTAGCTGCTCTTTATTTTTTAATAAGGTGAATTTTATATGGCTATGTTTATTCCTGCGCAGCTTGGTTCTCCTGCTCACGAAGCTCTACTCGCCGTATTTTACCGGAGGTCGTCTTCGGAAGATCCTGAATAAACTCGATTTTGCGCGGATATTTATAAGGGGCTGTCCACTCTTTAACATGGGATTGCAGCTCTTTTACAAGCTCTGGTGAACCAACAATCTCATCCTTGAGCACGATAAATGCTTTAACAATGTGCCCACGGATCTCGTCTGGACTGGCTACGACCGCACATTCCTTGACGGAGGCATGCTTCATCAATGCTTCTTCTACCTCGAAAGGACCGATAGTGTAACCTGAGCTAATGATGATGTCATCCCCACGACCCTCGAACCAGAAATAACCATCTTCATCTTTTTTTGCCCGGTCGCCGGTTATGAAGAATTCGCCGTGTGTGGAGCTTTCTTTTCTACCGGGATCTTTGTAATAAGTGTGGAACAGGGCTGGCATACTCAAATGTACGGCAATATCACCAACCACTCCAGCAGGTAGTGGCTTACCCTCTTCGTCCACAACCTCGACTAAGCCGGGAGCGATTGATTTACCCATAGAACCAATGCGTATTGGAGTATCTTTGAGTGTTCCGATAATTAGGGTGCTTTCCGTCTGGCCGTAACCATCACGGATTGTGATATCGAACTCACGCTGAAAGGTGTTAATGACCTCTTGATTTAATGGCTCTCCGGCAGATACTGCACAACGCAGGGTAGACAAGTCGTAACGACCTAAGTCTTCTGTTTTAGCCATTAGACGATATTCCGTTGGGGTGCAGCATAATACTTGAATTTTGTGATCCTGCAATAGCTGCAAATATTTTTTGGGATGAAAGGATCCACTATATACAAAACCTGTAGCTCCGTTACCAAGAACGGTTAAGAAGGGACTCCAGATCCACTTTTGCCAGCCGGGAGCTGCTGTTGCCCAGACGGTGTCAGATCCTTGAATATCCAGCCATTGAGGTGAGGTGATCCGCAAGTGAGCATAACCCCAGCCATGACTATGAACGACCGCTTTAGGGTTGCCGGTAGTACCTGAGGTGTAGGCGAGAATAGCCATATCATCCTTGCGGCTTGCGACTGCTGTAAAGGTATCTGGTTGTCCAACCATCAGACTTTCTAGATCCAGCCAGCCTTCACCGAGTTCGTCTGAGCTGCCAGATACGGAAAGACGGTAATCGAGAGCAGGAAGATCCTCTGAGATTTTATTCACTTCCCCGGTTACTTCGGACCAAGCAATAACGGCTCTGGCTTCAGAATGGCGCAGGCGGTAGGATAAATCTTTGGCACGCAGCATTTCTGAGGATGGAATGATGGCAAGTCCTTGTTTCAGACAAGCTAAATAGATGACATAAGCGATGATGCGGCGTGGAACCATAACAAGAACACGATCCCCTTGTTGCAGCCCAAGCTTCGCAAGTCCTCCGGCCAGCCGGTTAGCTTGTTTGCGTAATTCACCGTAAGTAATTTCCTCATAATCTCCTTGCTCATTTAACCACTTAAGCGCAATCTTCTCAGGAGCATGGCTTTCCATTTCCGAAGTGAGATTGTAGAACTCAGGTGCGATCCATTGCTGATTATCCAATATGAACCTCTCCTATATCAAACAAGATGTGTATAACTGTTCTATTTAGTATATCACGTTATCCTAGTACCAGGTACTAGTACCTTGAGTTCTTAATGAATTTCGGGTTAAGATAATATGTGTAAGGTAAACTTATAATAGACCACAAATCCAGAAAGTGAGAACTTATGTTATGAATCACACAACTTTTGATGAAATATTCGCTATTATGGAAGCCTCATTTCCTACTTCTGAGATCAGAACCTTTGAGGGACAACAGGAGTTATTGGACGTTCCAGATTATCGTCTCATTACCGAGATGAATTCTGAGGGTAAAATTGTTGCTTTTATGGCCTGCTGGGAGTTTCCCGGCTTTCGTTTTGTAGAACATATAGCAGTCGACCCGAGCATCAGAGGTGGAGGAATTGGCAAAAAGCTGATGACTGAATACATCAGTCTATCTAACAAGCCTGTCCTTTTGGAAGTTGAGCGGCCACTGGGTGAAATGGAGCAGCGGAGAATCGGCTTTTATGAGCGGCTGGGCTTTCATTTGAACCCTTACGATTATGTGCAGCCTCCTTTGCGTGAAGGAAATGAAGATTTACCACTCTTAATTATGACTTACCCTAACCCTGTTGATGAAGAAGAATTCCAACTTTATAGAGAAATTTTATATTCAGAAGTGTATAAGGTTACAACTCCGTATCAAGGTTAAAGCCCTCAGCAATCCGTTAAATCCTTATGGGATAAGCGGGTTGCTGTTTTTCTTATACAAACCAGAGCTCCAGATGAATAGTTTCTTTACAAATTGGGTACAAGTTAAATACAACTTAGAGACATATTCCTTTAAAACTTGAGCTAAAGTAAAAACCGAGATTGATCTTCTAAGGAGGCATAACATATGAAAAGTAAAAAGTTCATTATAGCAACGATGGTATTTGGGATGGCAATTACAGGTTCGGCTGGTGTGTACGCAGGAACTAAGCTGCAAAAAATCACCGCATACCTCAATCACAGCATTGGATTTAAAGTGAATGGTGCAGCTTATACGCCTGTTGATAATAAAGGTAACACATTAGCTCCGATTACTTATAACAATACAACCTATCTTCCTGTACGTGCCTTGGCTGATGTGTTGAAGGTGCCAGTGACTTTTGATGCGGCAGCGAATCAGGTCATTCTGGGTACTGGAACTGTGGTGCCGGATAAAGATACATTAACACCAGTACAGTACAGCAACGCTCAAAAAGAACAAATTTCTAAAGCTTTTGCAAATTTCGATGGGTTTAAAACGGTTTATGCACCAGCACAAATGGTGAGTGGAGACGCTTTTCAAAAAGCAGCTAGCTCTGAAGATGGAGTGTACTTTTTGTTCGACCATATGAGGGTGAACGTTTCTCCACGTGACTACTCCTATGATTACAAAGGCGATACCGTAAAGCTTTCCAATGGTACAGAAGCTAAGTGGTACAGCCCTACCAGCGATTCATTGTTTTTGACCTATAAACTGGATGATCGTTTTGTGACGATTAGTTCTCCAGACAAGGCTTTGAGCAAGGCGCAATTAGAGAAGGTAGCAGTGAATGTGGTGAAATGGAGTAAATAACTCCTTTAAAAGCAAAACTCAATTTACAAAAAGTAAAGCAGCAAGTCACTCCGATCCGGGAGGGCTTGCTGCTTTTTTTGTTTTCGTGTCTGCGTGTTCTATTTACTGTGCTGTTTATTAGGCAGCTTTTGGCTTGGTGTTCCTTTACCGTGATTCTGTTTGTTCTTTTCTGCTTTCTTCTGGGTGTCGTGTACTTTGTCTACAAAAGCCTGAGTATCGTCCATGTTTGTCCTCCTTGATCATAACCTTGCCGTTACTGTAACCACTTTTGCCTGATTAAATACACAAGCCGTTTTTACAAACTAGTGGATCAATCCGTACATTGTGAAAATATTTAGTAGTTACTATGAATGGATGCAAGCATTTCATAATAACAGTAAGGGAGACTGATTATGAACAGGTTATTAAAACAAGCAGTATCCATGACACTAGCCTTCGTTATGGTACTGGGACTTACATTTACAGGAATGCCAGCTTTTGCAGAAGACAGCAATGAGGATGCTGGATTACTGCAATTACAAACGCTAGAGCCAATAACACTACTGGCGGGCAATTCTACATGGAAATATCTAGATAACGGAACGGATCAAGGTTCGGTATGGCGGTCTGTTTACGATGATTCTACATGGGCATCAGGCCAAGCGCCGCTTGGTTATAAAGATTCTGGGGCCGGAGTCAGCAGCAAGCAATTTGGTGCTCTGAATACAAATATAAGCTACGGCACGGATAAAAAGAAGAAATATCGTACTTCCTATTTCCGGACAAATGTAACTGTGAATAAGGAAGAAATTACGAAATCGGATAAAGTATTAGGTAATTTTGCATTTGATGACGGAGTAGTGCTGTATCTGAATGGTGCAGAAATCTACCGCGAGGCTATGCCAGCTGGTGAAATCGACTATCAGACACTTAGTACAACTAATGGCAGTGATCCAAATGAGTATACAAAGGTTGACCTAACGGAAATCGTAAAAGCCAATCTGAAGGATGGAAGTAATGAGCTTTCAGCTGAAGTTCACCAGACGGGCGACACTAGCTCTGACCTTTATTGGGATATGAGCCTGATTGCTTATCCTGTAGTGGAGACAGTAGAACCTGGAGTTGGGAAGCCTGATTCTATCGCAATTACTTTTAATGGCAACCCGCAGACTAGTATGGGATTCAACTGGTATGCACCTGAAAGTGTGACTGGCACCAAACTGGAAGTAGTAGAAGCTTCTAAATTGGAGAATGGCCAGTTTCCTCCGGCAGGCGCTCAATCTTATGAAGGGACATCCGTTACAACTAGTGTGTATATGACAAAAGCGGATAAATCAGCTAAAAAACCAGTTGTGCTAACCAGCCATAAGGTAATAGCGGATCATCTGCAGCCGGGAACGGAATATGCTTACCGTGCTGGGGATGGACAAGCTGATAACTGGAGCGACGTAGGAACTTTTAAGACAGAAGGCTCCAGTAATCAGGCTTATAAATTCTTATATACAACGGATTCCCAAGGAACAACTGAAGAAGATTTTGATATCTGGAATCATACCCTTCAAGAAGGATTAGCTAAATTCCCGGAAAGTGAGTTTATCCTGAATTCTGGTGATTTGGTGGATAACGGTGATATTGAGGAGCAATGGGGATGGTTTTTCAATAAGCCTAAGGATATTTTAGCGAATATTCCGTTGGTTCCTTTGGTAGGCAACCATGAAAGTAAAAATTATAGCAATTATAGCTCTCATTTTAATTTGCCGAACGTATCGAATACAGGTGCGAAACCTGATGGTTCTGTATATTCTTTTGACTACGGTTCAGCACACTTTATGGTAATTAATACAGAATATTATGGTGCAAGCTCGAATCTTGAGAATAACGAAATTTACAATAAACAAGTGGAGTGGCTTCGTAGCGAAGCGGCAAAAAGCAATCAGAAATGGAAGGTTGTGCTTCTGCATAAATCTCCTTATTCCGTTGCCAATCACACCAATGATACAGATGTACTTTTTTACAGAGCGCAATTAACGAAGGTATTTGACGAGCTTGGCATTGACATGGTAATTGGCGGGCATGACCACACCTTTGCTAGAAGCTATCAGATGTACAACAACAAGCCATTGACGGATATTGTTCCGGACTCAAACGGAGTAGTAACTGATCCTAAAGGTACTTTATATCTGATTACAAATGCAGCGGGCAATAAGAAATACAACGTAGCTTCAGGAACATTCCCTTTTGCAGCTAAATACGGACAGCCTGGTAAGGAAATGTTCACGGGGATGACGGTAACGAATGATGAGCTTTCTTACGAAGCCTACACCACAACAACTGGTGGTTCTACAGACTTGTATGATAACTACAGCATTCATAAATCGGAAGTAGCAGTTAAACCTGTGCAAAATGCAAAGGCTACTGCAGCAGATGGTGGTAAAATAACGTTGACTTGGGATGCGCCAGCTTCCGGTGCACCAGTGTCTGGATATCGTATTTATGAGCAAAATGATCTGGTATCGGCAAATTGGACGGTCAGTGTTCCTAATGAAGAAGGTAAAGCCTCTTATACTTACACTGTAGAAAATACTAATCCAAACCAAACCTATCAATTTGTTATCAAAGCTGTAAGTGACAGAACAAATTCAGAAGCTGCTATCGCTTCAACGGATTCGATTAAAAAAGTTACAGTTACCTTTAATGGCGACCCAGTGAGTGCAAAAGGATTCACTTGGTACACAGCGTTGAAGTCTACTGGAAACGATCTGCAAGTTGTAGAAAATACGGGCGTTACTCCAGACTTTGCTAAGGCTGCTGAGTTTACAGGACGTTCGGCGGTTTCCAGAAATTCAAAGGATGAATTAGTTCATAAAGCGGAAGCTTCTGGCCTGAAAGCTGATACAAAATACTACTTCCGTGTAGGTGATAAAGCACTAGGCCTGTGGAGTACAGTGGGAACTTTTGAAACTGCCGCTAAGACAGGAGCATTTACTTTCATCGATTTGGCTGATACACAGGCTAAGACCGAAGATGAAGCGATTCTTTCCGGTGAAACGATGGCAAAAGCACTTACGACGTTCCCGGATGCTGAGTTTGTGGCGATTAACGGAGATATCGTGGATACCGGAACTAATGAATCCCAATGGAATTGGTTGCTTGGTCATTCGCAAGACACCCTACTTAACACGACAATCGTGCCAGTGGCAGGAAATCATGAGGATAAGGCAAATGCCTTCTATGAGCACTACAATATTAAGGAAGCACCGGGCTCCGCAACAGAAACAGGAGCTTATTATTCCTATGACTACAGCAATGCTCACTTTGTAGTCCTGAATACAAATGAGAATTCCGATGAATTTGCTAACTTCAGTCAAGCACAGTTGGATTGGATGAAGGCTGACGTAAAAGCAGCGAAAGCTGCTGGTGCGAAATGGATTATCGTAGCTATGCATAAAGGTCCATACACAACCTCTAACCATGCTACTGACAAAGACATTATGGGTACAAATGGAGAAAGAGCGAAGGTTGCTCCAATGATGGCTGAACTGGGCATTGACTTGGTTCTTCAAGGCCACGACCATATTTATGCCCGGACCAAGCCAATTAAAGCTGATGGAACTGCGGCAGACACAGTGAAGATCAAGGAAAGCTTCAATGGTCAAACTGTAGAGTACACAGTAAATCCAGATGGAACGATCTATCTGATCCCGGCTACAGCGGGAGCGAAGGTTTACTACAAGAACATGAAACCAGAATTGGGAGATGCGTATTATAATCTCTTCGAAGTAGCAAATGAGAATACAGCAGCTAAATACGGACCGGATCCAAGTGATGCTACGCGTCCCAAACGCGGTCAAGTTCAGACCTTTGTAGGTATTACTGTAGATGCTGGCAAATTAACAGCTGTATCTTATGAGATCGATCAGAATATTAATGATGCTAAACCATATGTTCTGGAAGAGTTCGGTATTATTAAGGAAGCAGATCCTGAAGTAAACCCAACACCAGAACCTACAACAACGCCGACAACAGCGCCAACGACAGCACCAACAACGGAACCTACAACGGAACCTACAACGGCGCCAACAACGGCACCAACAACGGAACCAACAACAGGATCATCAACAGGACCAGTGACAACAACAAAACCAACAGCAACACCAACGCCAACAGTAGCACCAACAGCTACACCAGCACCAACAACGGTGCCTACACCAACCGCAACACCAGTAGTCAAACCATCATTGACGGATACTGGCAGCCATTGGGCAGCAGCGGCTATTGAGAAAGCAGTAGCAGGGGGCTTCGTTAGCGGTTATCCGGATAATACTTTCCGTCCTAATCAGAAAGTAAATCGGGTTGAATTTATCACTATGCTGGCTCGTGCCCTGCAATTGCCGGACAGTGGTAGCACTTCAAGCTTTAAAGATTCAGCGAAGATTCCGGCATGGGCTAAGTCTTTTGTAGCTCAGGCAGTAGCTTTGCAAATTATCAGCGGCTATGACGATGGTACCTTCCGTCCTACGCAGGAGCTTACTCGCACTGAATTAGCAGTTATGGTTGTTAGGGCTCTGGGTATTACAGTAGATCCAAAAGCGACCTTAACCTTCAATGATGCTAAGGATGTACCCGCATGGGCAGTGCCATATATTGCAGCAGCAGCAGAAGCGGGCATTGTGAATGGCATAGGACAAAATCGTTTCGCACCTAACCAGGTAGCGTCCCGGGCCGAAGCAGTAACAATCATTCTGAACCTGCTGGAGAAGCAAGGAAAGTAACTAAATCGGATGGTTTGAAAAAAGATTGCCTCAAGGTCATCGTTGATGACGGAGAGGCAATCTTTTTTTCGTAGCTGGGTAGTGTGAGGGAGGCGGCGATACGGTGGTGCGGCGTAAAAGAGAGGCAAAAGTGCCTCAGAAATGAGCGAATGCAGCGGATTGGCGTGAAAGAGAGGCAAAAGTGCCTCTGATTGGAGTGAATGAGGCGGAGTGGCGGAGATGAGAGGCAAAAGTGCCTCAGAAATGAGCGAATGCGGTGGATTGGCGTGAAAGAGAGGCAAAAGTGCCCTTGAAATGAGCGAATGCGGCGGAGTGGCAGTAAAGAGAGGCAAAAGAGATTACACTCCTTCATCCTCTTTATATTTTCAACCAACATATGTTTAACGACCCACTCATTGCCAGGATATCGAGCCCTGATAGCACGATAATCTTTAATTTATCCAGCATATCTTTAATTTTGCGGCTATTTGTAAGGAAAGATCTGGGTTAGATTAGGGTGGACTAATCAAAGTAAGGCAGGAGGGTTGCCGACAAAATTGAATGCGCTTGCACGATCGGGGTTGAATACAGAATGTGCTTGCACGAATGTGGTTGGATACAGAATCTGTAGGCAGAAGAGAGTAGAAGTAGAAGAAGAAGAAGAAGTAGAAGTAGAAGTAGAAGAGGGTAGGAGCAGCAGAGGGACGGGACAACAGAAGTAATCTACTTGCTGTTCGGCGACATAGTGAGACACATTACGCTTCATGGATGAGAGTAACCGAAACAACTACAGGACGAGGAGAGTGGAAAATGAACCTTCACACCGGTAAAAAGGCGCGTCGTAAGCTGACATCAGCTGTTCTGGCGGCAGCTTTGCTAGTTTCAGGACTTCCCCTAACGGCTTACGCCGGCGATACGTGGCCTTTTACAGGAGACAGTGCGCCGGGTGCCAATCAGCCTAATGTACATGGATATACGAGCAGCCATATTGCGAACTGGAGTCCGGCAACCGATCCGGATGCAGAGCTGTTGAGATCGCGGGTGCCGCTGCAGAAGCGGAATGCCCCATTTGCTGCAACCCAAGCTAACCCAGCGCTTAGCGCAGATACACAGATGATCAACGTTGCTGGCGACTACGGGAATGCTTTTATTGAGAACGCGCCGTATACGAACAAGTTTGCGCAGTATCATTTTAACTTTTGGCAATATATCGATTACTACTCCTACTGGCATGGTACAGCGACTGCGTATACCCCGCCGGAATATTATGATGAATTGGCCCAGAAGGACTGGCAGCAAAAATGGTTCGAATTCGGCATGCTGAACATCCCGAACCCTACCTACACCGATGCAGCGCATAAAAACGGCGTGTTGTCATTGGCGGGGATCTTTTTTTCCAATAATGACCGTGGACAGCAGACGTACAAACAAATGATAGTTAAAGATGAGAATGGTAATTTTCCGGTGGCGGATAAACTGATCGAGATGGCCGGGTATTTCGGGTTTGACGGTTATTTTGTAAATCAGGAAGAGATGAATCCGAATGTAGCGACCCAGGATATCCCCGATTACATCGCGTTTATGAAGGTGCTGCAAGAGGGCGGCCTGTATGTACAGTGGTACGACTCGCTGAACACCAATACCGGTGCTAATACGTTCGCCCGGACGATTAATGATACCAATATCTCCTTTTTAGTGGATAAAAGCACCAAGGAACCCGTCTCCAATTCGTTTTTCTTCGACTACGGGGCTGGCAATACACAGATTACCAACGCGGCTAGTTACTTAAGCAATCTGAATGCCAGTCTGGGAACAAGCTACAACTTGTTTGAAGTTGGTTTTGCAGGGCTGGAAGCAGGCCGTGACCGGTTCAAGTCCGTTAACGGAACAGCGTTGATGAACAAGCTGGACAGCAATGGCTTGCCACGGCTCAGCTTGGCTACACTCGGTGCGGACTTTGTTCATGCCGGTCTGGATGAGGACATGAACCTGTCTTACCCGGTCTCGCACAGATCCGAAAATGACTACCAATGGATGACAAAACTGCGTGAGCAGCTATGGTGGTCAGGCCCGAACGTGGACCCTAAGAATACGGTCAAATCGGCAACCAATACCGTTGCCGATGTTTATGCCGACAACCGTTACTGGCCGGGAATCTCGTCCGTCATTGCGGAGCGTTCGGTGATTAAGGACAAGAACTTTTACACCAATTTTAACACTGGACAGGGCTTGTCCTATTCCGTGAACGGTGAAGTATCGAACCCGGATGAGTGGTCTAATATGAGCCTGCAGGATATCCCAGTGACTTGGCAGTGGTGGCAGGATACTGCTGGCAATAAGCTTACTGTAGATTTTGATTATGGACCGGAGTACAACCTTGCGGGTACAAACCGTTACAACTATGAGCAGATCGGTGCGTATAACGGTGGCAGTTCACTGGTGGTGAACGGCAATCTGAATGCGAAGAACTTCTTGCGTCTGTACAAAACAGAGCTGGAGGTCAATGGCAACTCCAAGCTGTCGATCAGCTTCAACAAGCCATCTGCCACAGATGCTTCGGCGATGGCAGTAGGACTCATCCTGGCTGATGATCCGAATACCGTCGTAGAGGTCGCTGTTCCAAACAGTGGTCAGCACTCGGACGGTTGGTTGACAAAGGAGCTGGACCTCAGTGCATACGCGGGTCATAATATTGCAGCCCTTGGACTGGTCTTCGATCCCGGGCAAGGAACAGCGTCCACCTACCAGATGAACGTCGGACAGCTGCGCGTCTATGACGGGTCTGCCGTAAAGCCCGCAGCTCCTGCGGAATTAGCAGTTGCGGAAGCTTTTACAGATACAGGTGAGATGGTTGTGAAGTGGAAGCTAGATCCCGATTACACTAAGATCAAGCAATATAATGTGTACGTGAATGATGTATTTATGGGCGGCAAATACGATGAGGTGTTCTACCTGAAGCATCTCCCGGTGAAATCCGGAACCCTTAAAGTGGTTGCAGTGGGTGCGGATGGAGTGGAGGGTGAAGCGGCAACGCTGGCTTTTGATCTGGATGCGGCGGTTTCCGGAGTGAAGGTGGATTCAAGTCCGGACGGGGAGTTGACTGTGAATTGGACGAACTCCGCCCAAGCTTCCGGTGACATTACCGTTCGAGTGCAGTCTTTGAATTGGATTACGACATCCGAACCGGTGTCACAGCAAGTGGTTGTCCCGGCAGGTGCAAGCACTGCGCTGTTCACGGGGATGCCGGTAAACGGCGATGATTACATTGTCACCGTTACCGCAGGCAACACCGATCCAGTCTCGGTCAGCGGCCAGTTCATCGACACGGTTGCGGAACCTTACGCGGAAGAATGGTCCTGGACGGACGGTAAGCTGAATCTGCCGATGCCGAATACTAGAGACTGGCGGTATATGTATGTGTATGAGGATGGGAATGCAAAATCTTTTGCCACAACGTATAGCTCTGGCAATAAGCCGATGATTATCCGTGGACGGACAACTAAGGCGAGCTTAAGCTTCACCTCGTCGGCAAAAGTTGTGCATGTGGTGATGGAGGATTATGCAGGCAACCGCTCCAAATCTGTCTATCTGAAAGGAAGCTATCCCGTTCTCTTTGATGCTAATGGGGGTGAACCAGCAAATACTGTGGCCGAGGCTGTGTATGGCACTTTGCTGATGGAGCCTACAGGCATTGCCAGAGAGGGTTATGACCTGGAAGGCTGGTATGTTGGAGAAGGAGAAGGTGCGCGAAGATGGAATTTTACCGAAGATCTAATAACCGGTGAACTGAACTTGCAGGCGAAGTGGGCCTTGCAAGCTCCAAAGGTGCAGATCGTAGGGGAAGGTTCCTTCCGTGAAAATACGTCCGCGACACTAACGGCAGTTGCCACTGGCGCAGGGCAGCTGACTTATGCCTGGTATGCGGACACAGGCAGCGGTTATGGAGATGCGTTGGGAGTGTCCGCCTCCTATACTATCCCTGCTTTGACTACCGGGATGGATGGCAATAAGTACAAGGTCATCGTCACCAATGAATCTGGTGACAGCAGTGAAGCAGAGTACACAATTAACTTAACTCCGGCTGAAGCACCATGGGAAGCGCCTGATTTCATAACCGATCTTCCGTCTGCACTTGATGTCATTACTGGTGAAGAAGTGAAGCTGTTCGTACAGATCCGCGGGGATGTGGAATCGGTTCGCTGGGAGACGAAGGCAGCAACCGCAGAGGAATGGACTGTGGCGGAGAGCGTGACTTCGGCGGTATACGCATTTACTGCTTCTGAAACAGACAGCGGTACGCAGTTCCGTGTGGTTCTGACTGGAAAAGAGGGAACGGAGCCTTCAACAAGAACCGGTAATGAACTTACGGTGACAGTACATCCGGCACCCGATGCGCCAATTATCACCTCTAATAGTGTAGATAAGAATCCGGCAGTTGTAGGTGATAAGGTGTCTTTTGCCGTAGTAGCTTCTGCAGTTTATGGCGAGTTAAGCTACCAATGGTTGAAAGACGGGCAGGCCATTGAAGGTGCTGTGGAGCGTAATTATACGATTCCTTCTGCAAAAGAAACAGACAGCGGCGAGTACACGGCCGTAGTCACCAACACCAAAATACTGAATGGTCACCCTTATACGGCTGTTCAAAAGAGCGGAATTATTAATTTCAAGGTCCACAATACTCCTGTATCTACACCGCAGCCGACATCGGCTCCAGGGACAGGTACGGGAACTGGTGGGACGACTCCGGCAGCGACAGCAACGCCGCTTCCAAGTCCTACTAGCACAACTTTGACAGTTCCAGCAAGTGCACTCAGTACATCTACTGAGAACGGCAAATTGACGGTAAAGGTGCCGGCAGGCGTTACAGCTATCGAGCTGCCTGTAAATGCAGGTGAGTTGCTAGGGATCCGTCAACTTGAATTGTCCGCTTCGGGAACCACACTTGGTATTGCGCCGGAATTGCTGGTGCAATTGAAGGCTCTGCTTAATGAAGCCCAAGCTTCAGGCAGCAAGATTCAGGTGAAGCTCAGCCCGGAGACTTTGAACATGAGCACACTGAAAGCAGAGCGTGGGGTGGTCTTGCGGGGTACGGGTATGACGTTTGATCTGAGCGTCATCGCGGGGAATGGCACATCTAGCCGTCTTCCAAGCTTCAGCAAACCAGTAACCTTACAATGGAGTGCAACAAATACGGATTATAATACTAATTTGCTTGGTTTATATGCTATTGCTGAAGGGGGTTCGCTTACCTATCTCGGCGGAGTGTATGCGAATGGCTTCCTGCAAGGGGAGTTTAGCGGAACAGGCAGGCTGGCTGTGCTGGAGTACAATAAATCCTTCGCTGATGTTCCGTCTACTCACTGGGCTGCGGACACTATCCGCCAGCTGGCGGCTAAACATCTGGTACAAGGCACTTCCGAAAATGGATTTGAACCCGCCCGCAGGATTACAAGAGCGGAATTTGTGAAGCTGCTGGCTGGCGTGCTGGGACTGCAAGATCAGGCGGAATTGAAATTTAGTGATGTGCCTTCTGGTGTCTGGTATGAGCAGGACCTGGCGCGTCTGGTCCGGGCAGGTATTGTAGGCGGACGCACTGCTGAGCAGTTCGATCCGAGTGCGAACATCAGCCGCCAGGAGATTGTCACTATGCTAATGCGTGCCTATGTACTGGAGCATGGAGCGCTTCAGTCATCAGCCCCGGCAACATTCACCGATTCCGGTGAGGTAGCAGCCTGGGCGGCAGACAGCGTGAATGCTGCTTCATCACTGGGTCTGGTGAATGGCCGCACGGACGGGAAGTTTGTTCCCGGTGGCTTGGCGACCCGTGCCGAGGCTGCGCAGTTCATCTTGAATTACATCCGGTAGATTATATAGCCTCACCACGGTCTGCCCAAGGAGCCCTTTGCTCCATGGGCAGACTGTCTTTGCTTGGCGGAGGATTGCAAGCTTTTACCAGCCACAGGCAGGAAGCACCTCATGCTATACTTTATTCATAATGACAAGCAGCGAAGCTTAGTCTTCCCCCTGCTGTAGGAGGTTGCTGATGTTTCCGGGGAAATTGTACAGAAAGTATCTGAAGAATAATCTGTTTATGAAAATCATCCTGCTCTTCTCAGTCATTGCCGTGGTCACCATTATCACCTTCTCCTACCTGATGTTCTTGCTCATGTCTCAGGCTGTAGTGCAGCGGCAGATGGAGATTCAGAAACGTACCGTGGAGAGCATCAACAGCTATATTGAGCAGAAATATGACTCTGTACAGTCTATGATGCGGGACGTGTACCGGGACACGGAGCTGACTGCTAATACGTCGTATTTGCTGGAGCATCCGTATGAAGATTACGTGAGGTACCGGCTGGACCGCTATTTCAACGAAAGTAATGCTACGACGGATACCGTGCAGTTTTTTCGCAATCAAGTTGAAGATGATCCTGATATCCGCAGTTTAATGCTCTACAGTGCAGCTGAGCAGCAGTTGTATGTCTATAACGACCAAGGCAAATTTCAGATTATTTCCACTAATGCAGCCCACTCTTTTGTACCGGATGCGCTGTATCTGGAGGAGGAAGGCAGTGTCACCGCCCCAAACACTTGGGTCAGTCAGGCGATCTCATCTCCGGAGGGGCCGATGTTTACGGTTCGTACCCCGGTCAATAACAAGATATCACTGCGCAACATTGGTCAGCTTCTAGTCTATTTTGATGCCAGCGAGGTCTGGGGGAGTATGGGCAATTATAAGGATGACTTCAAGGGAAAGATTCTGGTGCTGGCAGCGGATGGGGATGTGTTATTTGATACCTCGGGCACCTATTATGGAAAGCGCTATCCTTATCCCGAGCAGATGAATTCTGCCTATACAGATGGTGAAGAAGTCGGCGGGATGATCATTACTAAGCAGACTCACACCCAAGGCGGATTTACTGTGTTGAGTGCTGTACCTAAGCAGGAATTAGCCGCCACTTATAGGGGATTGCGGAACATGATCTTCATTATCTGCTTGATCTGCCTGTTGTTTGCGATTATTACACCCACTTTATTTATCAATAATTTTGCCAGACGGACTCATAAAATTATCAAGTTCACCCGCAAAGTGAAAAACGGTGACCTGGATGCCCGGATTACCGATGTCAGAGAAGACGAGCTGGGGCAGATCTCCAAGAGCTTCAACGATATGCTGGATGAGCTGAATCTTCATATAGACCGTGTGTTCAAGGCTGAAATCAAGCAAAAACATACCGAAATCGCCGCGCTTGAAGCCAGGGTAAACCCGCATTTTCTCTACAATACCTTGGAGGTGATCCGAATGAGGGCAATCTCTCAAGGAGCTTCAGATGTCGGGGAGATGATCTACAGCTTGTCGGTGTTGTTCAAAAGCTATGTTCACCAGAAACCCAAGCATACGATGAAGGATGAACTAGAGGCCTGCCGTTTATATCTGGAGCTGTTCCGCATCCGTTATAAGGATAAATTCTCTTATACAATGGAATGCGGGAAAGAGCTTACCGGAAGAGTTGTACTCAAAATGTCGCTGCAGCCCATCATTGAAAACTACATTCTACATGGGATGCGCGTGGACAAGAATGATAATCACATCAGTGTGGCTGTGGCCAAGGACGGCAAATATTTGCGTGCGGTAGTTACAGACAATGGGCGGGGGATTGCTCCGGACAGATTGGTCCAGCTCAAAGAAGGTCTTTTGCAGCCAGATGAACAATCGGAATCATTTGGTCTGCGCAGTATTCATGAGCGTTTGAAGCTGCTTTATGGCAGTGAGTATGGCATTGAATTACAAAGCGAAGCGGGTACCGGCACAACCGTGACTGTGTATTTTCCCGATCTGGGAGAGGATGATCCAAACCATGTATAAAATTTTCATTGTGGACGACGAGCCTTTTATTATCGAAGGATTATATGACATTGTGGATTGGGCAGCACTGGGGATGGAGATTGTCGGCCACGCCGAGAACGGCCAGGAAGCGCTGGAGTCGTTGCGGTTTGTCCCAGCAGATATTCTGATTACGGATATTTCCATGCCGCTGATGAACGGGCTGGATTTGATCCGGGCTGTGCGGGAGATCCAGCCGGAGATCAAAGTTGTTATCCTCAGCGGCTTTGATGAGTTCGGTTATCTTAAGGAAGGAATGGCGCTCGGCATTGAAAATTATCTGCTCAAGCCTATTAATTTGCAAGAGTTCCGGGCAACATTAGTGACTGCCGCCGAGAAGCTGGGTGTCTCCCGTCAAGAGAGTCAATTCAATGCGCATAGTATTTCCATTCTGCGCGATAATGTGATGTACCGTTGGCTGCGGTGCCAGATTGGTCCGAAGGAATTCAGCGAACGGACTGATTTTCTGGGACTTAGACTAGATAAGCCGCTGGTGCAGGTAGCCCTGCTTCGCCCTGAACAGGACGCTGCCGAGCTATTTCAGGCGGTGGAAGAGGTTGTAGGCGGTAACCCGTCTTTGATTGCATTCCGGGATATGGATGGAGATACCGTGCTGCTGCATCTGCTTAGTGAGTATCAGCAGGGTAAAGAAGCGGTGGAAAGGCTTCATGCGCAGCTGCTGTTATCCCTAACTGGCGGTCCGCCAATGCGTCTGTCCGTAGGAACGGTGGAGGAGATGGAGGAGGCGGCGGCTCAGAGTTACGCCCATGCAAAGATGACTCAGGAATATTTCATGCTGTTTCCAGAGCGGAATTTGCTGCATTATGAGGAAGTTCAGGACAGGCATGAGGTTGCCGTCCAAGGTATGCCGCTGAATTGGGAAGATGATCTCAAGCTGATTATGGCGAAGGATAAGGAAGCGCTGCTGGTGCGGATCCAGGATCATTTTGAGCAGCTGCGGCGGATGGAGGGGATTACACCCGTGCTGCTGCAAGGCATTGCCATGGAATGGTTGATCCGCTTCAAGATGCAGCTGCAGGAGATCCGTCATGTGGAAGAACCGGAGCTTTTCGCAGACGGTTTTGGCCTCATTCGCTCTACAGTTTCCATAAATGAACTGACTCAGATTATTCAGGAAGCCGCTACCATTACGGTAGACGCCTTAGTTCGGGACGTAAAGAGTCCAGTCGTGCAGCAGGTGCTGAATTATATCCATGAGTCCTACAATGAAGATGTGTCACTGAAGACCCTCGGTGCCCAATACCATATTCACCCGGTGTATTTGGGACAGCTGTTCCATAAAGAGGTGAATGAGTCATTCACCGAATATATCAATAAATACCGGATTGAGAAGGCGAAGGAGCTGCTGCGGAATACCTCACTTAAAGTTCATGAAATCGCTCTCAAAGTAGGCTATTGGGAGACCGGCTATTTTTACAAACAATTTAAGAAGCATGTCGGGATATCTCCTACGGAGTACAAAGGGCTTGTCTAGCGGACCCCCGCTGCAAGCTTTTTCTTTATTTTCTACATGATTTATTTAGTTTAGCTTCTGTTTGAAAATGCTTTCATAAATTACAGTAAAGATAGTCCTTGAAGGAGAAAGCTGCTGGTTTAATTCCGGATTAGGCCAGCGATCTTGAGGTAAACAAAGGGGAGGTTATACAGGAATGGGCAACAACAAAAGAAAAAGGTTTTCCCTGTTACTGACATCACTTATGGCATTCTCGCTTGCGCTCAGCGCATGTGGCGGCGATTCAAACAACGCGGCAACTAACAGTTCAGGAGCGGGCGGCGACGGTGCATCATCCGAGAAACCGGTCGAACTGATCTGGTACACGATCGGCGGACCGCAGAAGGATCTGGACCGTGTCGTGGAAGAAGTCAATAAGTACACTAAAGAGAAGATAAATGTCACCCTGAAGATGAATATGATTGATTTTGGCGATTATACACAAAAAATGCAGGTTAAAGTAGCCGCTGGTGAACCCATGGACATTCTCTTTACATGCTCCTGGGCGTTCGATTATGTGCAAAATGCCCGCAAAGGCGCTTTTATGGAATTGGACAGCCTGCTTAATGAATATGGAAAAGGCATCGTGGACACGATTGATCCGGCATTCCTGGAAGGCTCCAAGGTAGATGGACATAATTATGCCGTACCTGCCAACAAAGAGCTTCCGGCGCAAGAAGTTTGGCGCTTCAATAAAGAGCTGCTCGACAAATATAACCTCGACATTTCCGGGGTGAACACAATGGAAAGCATTGAACCACTGCTGAAGACGATCAAAGAGAATGAACCGGGCATCACGCCTTACGCTATGGTGAAGGATTTCATGCCAGTACTGCCGTTCGATTACATCATTGAAAAGATGCCAATGGCTGTTTATATGGACACAAAGGATTACAAGATCGTGAACATTCTGGAAACACCTGAACTCAAAAGCACTCTTGAAACCGTTCGCAAATATTACAAGGCAGGTTATATCTCGCCGGAAGTAGCAACTACAACTTCGGTGGATGATCTCTATAAATCTTCGAACTGGTTCATGGATCGTGCGGCTACCCAGCCGATGGCGGACAATCTGTGGTCGGCAAGCTACGGCTATCCTGTAGTTTCCACGCCAGCTGGCAAACCTTACATTTACAACTGGTCCGTTATGGGTTCGATGCAAGCCATCTCGGCTAACTCCGCATATCCGGAGAAAGCGATGGAGTTCCTGAACCTGCTCAACACCGATCCGGTGCTGCGCAACATGATTGACTCCGGAATCGAAGGCGTGCACTACGAGAAGACTGGTGAGAATTCCATGAAGAACCTGGATGAATCCAAGAACTATGACATGCCAACCTTCTCGCTGGGCAATATCATGATCAACTATTTGAACGAGGGTGACCCTGAGAACAAATGGGAAGAGTTCAAAAAGTTTAATGAATCCGGTGTAAATGCACCGCTGCTTGGTTTTAACTTCGACACTTCCAAGGTGACTACTGAAATCGCTGCGGTTCAGAACGTAAAAGAAGAATACTGGTCACCACTGATGACTGGAACCGTTGATCCTGACGAGTATCTACCGAAAGCTATTGAGAAATTCAAGGCAGCTGGTTTGGACAAAATTATCGCTGAAGCGCAATCGCAAATTGATGCCTGGAAAGCGTCCAACAACAAGTAAAACATCAACGTAAGAGAAGATCGGGGCAGGGGCGTGGCCTCTGGACCCGGTCTTTTTTTGAAATATAAGGACATACAGGAGGGATCTAAGTGTGAAGACAATCAGCGGATTTATAAAAAATATTATGAATAACAAGATTATGCTGCTCATGGTTTTACCAGGTGCGCTTTGGTTTCTCTTTTTCTCTTACCTGCCGATGATAGGGACGATTATTGCTTTCAAGGAATACCGCTTTAGCCGCGACGGCTTCTGGGCGAGTATTATCAACAGCAAATGGGTGGGGTTAGACAACTTCAAGTTTTTGTTCACCACCAATGACGCGTACATTATTACCCGCAACACCTTGCTCTACAATGGAGCATTTATCCTGCTTGGCTTGATCTTGTCGGTTCTGATGGCGATTGTGCTGTCCGAGATTGTGAACAAGAAGCTGGCCAAAGTGTATCAGACCGGCATGTTCCTGCCCTACTTCCTGTCATGGGTCGTTGTCGGCTATTTTGCATTTAGTTTCCTGAGCTCCGAACGCGGGATGCTGAACCAGATCATGGGCTTTTTTGGCGCAGAGTCAATTCAGTGGTACTCGGAAAAAGCCTACTGGCCGTTCATCCTGATCCTAGTCTATCTGTGGAAAGCAGTTGGTTACAACAGCGTAGTTTATCTCGCAGCTATTATGGGGATCGACAAGTCGCTGTATGAAGCGGCGATGATCGACGGAGCTAGTAAGTTCCAACAGATTCGCAATATTACACTGCCGTTGCTGAGTCCAATTATCACGATCATGACCCTGCTGGCCATCGGTAAAATCTTCTACGCCGACTTCGGTCTCTTTTACCAGGTGCCTCGTAATTCCGGTACGCTCTACAGTGTCACGAATGTTATTGATACCTATGTCTATCAAGGCCTCAAAACAACGGGTGAGATTGGTATGAGCACTGCCGCAGGTCTGTATCAATCGGTTGTCGGCTTTACGCTAGTGATGACCTCTAACTATATTGTCCGCAAATACAACAAGGATAGCGCTTTGTTCTAGAACCTCATGAAAGGAGTGGGCCATATGTCTTCCATTACTAAGACTAAAAAAGAACGTGATTTCCACCATCTCTCGACGCCCTGGAATATCACTTTTAATCTGATAGCCGGCATCTTTGCGTTTCTGTGCGTGTTTCCGTTTCTGTTCGTCGTGATCATCTCCTTCACCGATGAGGTGGCGCTGGCGCGGGATGGCTATAAGCTGATTCCGGCAAAATGGAGTCTCGGCGCATACCGTTATGTGTTTGAATCCGGAGATATGCTGCTGCGTTCTTATGGTGTGACGATTTTTGTAACGGTGATAGGGACGATTATCAGCCTTTTGTTTATCGCTTTTTATGCGTATGCCATTTCCCGGAAAAGCTTCCGTTACCGCAATTTTTTCTCGTTCTTCGCGTTTTTTACCATGCTGTTCAACGGTGGACTTGTGCCGACTTATATTATCGTTACGCAGTTTCTAAGCCTGAAGGATACGATCTGGGCGCTGATTTTGCCGCTGGCGGTGAATGCTTTTTACATTATGATTCTGCGCACCTTCTACAGCACGAGTGTGCCTGATGCCATTATCGAATCCGGCAAAATCGACGGGGCGGGCGAGTTCCGTATCTTCCTGAAATTGGTGCTGCCTTTATCACTGCCCGGTCTGGCTACGATTGCTTTGTTCAGCACCCTCGGCTATTGGAATGACTGGTTCAATGCGCTGCTGTACATCGACAACCCGAATTTAGTCCCGCTGCAATCGATGCTGATGCGGATCGAGACCAGTATGCAGTTTATTTTGCAGAACTCCCAGAACAGTTCGCTAAGTCTGGAAGCTCTTCGCTCCATGCCGCAGGATACATCGCGGATGGCGATGGTCGTGCTGGCGACAGGGCCGATTATTTTTGCCTATCCGTTCTTCCAGCGTTATTTCATTCAAGGTCTTACCATAGGGGCTGTTAAGGAATGAGTTATACAAACCCGAATTTACCTGCTGAAGAACGGGCGGAGCATCTGCTCGGACTGATGACTTTGGAAGAGAAGGCCGGTCAGCTGATTCAGCCTTTTGGCTGGCAGGCCTATGAACATAGAGACGGTAAGATGACCTTGACAGAAAGCTTCAAGGAGAAGGTTGCCGGGGGCGGCGTGGGCTCGCTTTACGGGATGTTGCGCGCTGACCCGTGGACCGGTGTGACGCTGGCTACTGGCCTGTCTCCGCGTGAAGGTGCGGAAGCGGTGAATACGCTCCAGCGGTATGTGCTGGAGCATTCGCGGCTGGGCATTCCTGTATTGATCGGCGAGGAATGCTCGCATGGCCACATGGCGATCGGGGCCACCGTATTCCCGGTGCCCCTGTCGCTCGGCAGCTCCTGGAATGTGGAGCTGTATCGTGAGGTCTGCCGCGCCGTAGCGCTGGAGACACGCAGTCAGGGCGGCGCGGTTACGTATTCGCCGGTGCTGGATGTGGTGCGCGATCCCCGCTGGGGCCGCACCGAGGAGTGCTTCGGCGAGGACGCTTACCTGATCAGCGAGATGGCGGTTGCGGCTGTTGAAGGTCTGCAGGGGGAATCCTTGCAGAGCGGCGGCAGCGTGGGGGCTACGCTGAAGCATTTTGTGGGATACGGCAGCTCAGAAGGCGGCCGGAATGCCGGACCTGTGCACATGGGCTGGCGTGAACTGCTGGAAGTGGATCTGCTGCCCTTCAAAAAAGCGGTCGAAGCGGGTGCAGTCTCCATTATGCCTGCTTATAACGAAATAGACGGCGTGCCTTGCACGACAAATACAGAACTACTAGAGGATATACTCCGCGAAGCATGGGGGTTTGAGGGTCTAATCATTACCGACTGCGGAGCTATAGAGATGCTGGCCTCTGGCCATGATGTGGCTGAAGATGGCATGGATGCAGCAGTGCAGTCACTGGAAGCCGGCATCGACATGGAGATGTCCGGGGAAATGTACGGCAAATACCTGGTGGATGCCGTTCGTGAAGGCAAGCTGGACCCGGCACTGCTGGATCGGGCGGTCCGCCGTGTGTTGACGCTCAAGTTCAGGCTGGGCCTGTTCGAGCAACCATTCGCTGATCCCGATGCGGCTGAACGCGTCATCGGCAGCAAAGCGCATCAAGAGCTGGCCCGGCAAGTGGCGGGCGAGAGCATCATCCTGCTGAAAAATGAAGCAGGTGTGCTGCCATTGTCCAAGACCGCCGGCACGATCGCCGTCATTGGCCCTAACGCCGATGCCGGGTATAACCAGCTCGGCGATTATACCTCACCGCAGCCTCCGGCTAAGGTAGCGACCGTGCTCAGCGGCATCCGCAGCAAGCTGGCTGCAGAGCCGGAGCGGGTGCTCTATGCACCGGGCTGCCGGATCAAAGGCGATTCGCGCGAAGGTTTTGAAGCCGCGCTCGCTTGTGCAGAGCAGGCCGATACCGTTGTTATGGTCGTCGGCGGCTCCAGTGCACGCGATTTCGGGGAAGGCAGTATTGATCTTAAGACAGGCGCGTCCAAGGTGACGGAGAATGCCTGGAATGATATGGACTGCGGCGAAGGCATTGACCGGGTGTCATTGACCCTGTCGGGAGTGCAGCTGGAACTGATCCAGCAGGTTCATCAGCTCGGCAAACCTGTGATCGTTGTTTATATTAACGGCCGTCCGGTGAGTGAGCCTTGGATTGACGAGCATGCACATGCCATTCTGGAAGCCTGGTATCCAGGCCAAGAAGGCGGGCACGCTGTTGCAGATATCCTGTTCGGCGATGTGAACCCGTCCGGGAAGCTGACTGTATCCGTGCCGAAGCATGTGGGCCAGCTCCCGGTCTATTACAACGGCAAACGTTCCCGTGGCAAAAGATATCTGGAGGCCGATTCCCAGCCTCAATATCCGTTCGGCTTCGGGCTTAGCTACACTGAATTTACGTACTCCGGGTTGAAGGTGGAACCGGAAGTAATTGCGGCTGGGGAGACGGCTACAGTTTCCGTGGACGTTCAGAATACAGGAGACCGTGAGGGCGCAGAGGTGGTGCAACTGTATATTTCAGATGTCGCCAGTAAGGTCACGCGCCCTGCCAGGGAATTGAAGGCTTTTGACAAAATCAAGTTGGCTCCGGGTGAGAAGCAAACCGTGTTGTTCACGGTAGGACCGGAGCAATTGCAATATATCGGACCGGATTTAAGACCAGTTGTAGAGCCAGGAGCGTTTAAAGTGCTGGTGGGTAAGCATGTAAATGATACACTGAGCACCGATTTGACGGTGAGGGGGTAAAGACATGGAACGCATTAAACGCTTCATCCGCGAGCTCTCCGAGCAGCAATGGCTAGAGGTGGAGGAATTGCGCGATTGGGAGATTCTGTCCTCGGTGTATCAATTGCCGGGACAGTATGACAAGCTGCAGCCTTATAAGGACGGCAGCAATTATGATCTGTTCCCGAGTGTGCAAGGAACGACCTATTTCTTCCGCCGTACTTTGGAGATTCCGGCTAACTGGCTGCCGGGCCACATCGGGCTGATTTTTGCTTCAGGTGGGGAAGGGCTGCTGCGGGTGAACGGTGAATCGCGGCAAGGACTTGACCGCAATCATACCTTTGTGACCCTGACAGGTGATCCATCTGGCCGTCCGTTGGACCTGGAAATCGAACTCTTCGATCCGGTCCCCGAGCCGGTGGACCCATTAAATCAACAGGCGGTGATCCAGCCGCCGATTCGGATGATCCACAGCCAGCTGGTGCTGGTGAATAGACCTGTGCAGAGTCTAATGTACACGGCAGTAGTGATTCGCGATTCGGCAATTCTGCTGCCTGAGCAGGACCAGCGCCGTAAGCGTTTGCTGGAAGCTTTGTATGTGGCAATGGATCAATTCGTTGGCCTTACCACGCAGGAGATCCGCGAGGGTGGTGAGATTTCGCGAATCGAGCAGAAGCTGCGGGGCAGAGTCGGGGAGATCGGCAGTCATGCCGAAGGAACAATCCACATGGTGGGCCAGTCCCATATCGATATTGCCTGGCTGTGGCCTGCGCGCGAGACCGTGCGCAAGACGAGTCGGACGTTCTCGACGGTGAATGCCCTGATGGACGAATATCCTGACTATCAATATGCGCAGAGCCAGCCGCTGCTGTTCGAATATTTGAAAGACAATGACCCGGTACTCTATGAGAAGGTCAAGGCACGCATCCGTGAAGGACGCTGGGAACTGGTCGGTGGGATGTGGATCGAACCGGATCTGAACATTCCGAGCGGAGAATCGTTGATGCGGCAAATGCTATATGGTCAACGCTTTTATCTCGAAGAGTTCGGGCGCACCTCGCAGATTGAGTGGCTGCCGGATACCTTCGGCTACTGCGCTTCTCTGCCGCAGATTCTGCAGCATGGTGGCATCAAATATTTTATGACCACCAAGCTGGGCTGGAATGACACAAATGTCTTCCCTTACGATCTGTTCCATTGGGTCGGCATTGACGGCACGCCGATGTTGTCTTACCTGAATCATGGGGTCAATGAGAATACGCTGCCCAAAGATGTGCATGAACACTATCAGTCCTTCCGCGAAAAAGATAAACATAATGAGCAGATGCTGCTCTATGGGCATGGTGACGGCGGCGGCGGGGTCACCCGCGAGATGCTGGAATATATCCAGCGTGCCGAGCTAATGGTCGGCCAGCCGGAGAGTAAATACAGTAATGCCGCGGATTTCTTCGCAGGCATTACACGCTGTCAGCCGCAGCTGCCGCAGTGGCGGGGCGATCTGTATCTGGAGCTGCACCGCGGCACCTACACTACGCACGGCCGCAACAAGCGGAACAACCGCAAGGCGGAAGTGTTGTACCGTGAAGCGGAGCTGTGGCAGACATTAGCTTCGCCGCAGCTGGACACGGAGCAACATGCCGTAGTTGCCGGGCAGCTGCATCAGGGCTGGAAGCTGATTTTGTTGAACCAGTTCCATGATATTATTCCGGGCTCGGCGATTACCGAAGCTTACGAGACCTCGGAGAAGGAATACGCAGAGGTATTTGAGCTTGGCCGTGATGCGCTTCAGCCGGGGCTTGCGGCATTGGCCGGGAACATTAACACGACAGGCGAAGGTACACCTTACATTGTTTTTAATGGTTTGGGTTGGATGCGGGATGCCGTGGTCGAACTTGCCCTCAATGAAGAAGGAGTCGCTAGCGGAAACTTTGCGGTGTATGGCGAGGATAACGTACTGCTGGAAGCAGATGTCCTGACGGAGGAGACAGCAGTTTCTGGTGTCTCGGTTCTCGTTCCGGAGATTCCAGCCTTTGGTTACAAAACGATCTGGATTCGTGATCTGTCTCAGAACACATCCGTTGAAAATAATGCAGAATCTGCCGCTGCTGAACATAATCAAACAGCTGTAGGAGCTGTTCCCTTCGGCGACCGTTGGGAGACGGACTATTATCGTATTACCTTTAACGAGCGGGGAGAAATCACCAGTCTTTTTGATAAAAAAGGAAACCGGGAGATCGTAAAATCCGGTGAGCCGGCGAACCGCTTCCACTTTTTCCACGACCGTCCGACGCTTTGGGATGCCTGGGACATTGACAACCGTTATGAAGCCCAACCCGCCGGGGAGGCTGAACTTATAGAAAAGGCAGTGGTCCGCACTGGTGCGGTGCAGGATATTTTGCGCTTCCGCTGGAAGCTGGGCCAATCCGAGATTACTCAGGATATGATTCTACATCACCATAATCCCCGGATTGATTTCCAGACGCATGTGAGCTGGAACGAAGCCCATAAGCTGCTTAAGGTAGGGTTTCCGATTGATGTTGTCGCGGATAAGGCGACTTACGAGATTCCATTTGGTGCGCTGGAACGTCCGACCCACCGCAACACCAGCTGGGAGCAGGCGCAGTATGAGGTTTGCGGGCATCGTTTTGCCGATGTATCCGAACGTGGATATGGCGTCAGTCTGCTGAATGATTGCAAATACGGCTATGACATTCAAGGCAGTACCATTCGCTTGTCGCTCCTGCGCGCGCCGAAATGGCCGGATGCTACTGCGGATCTCGGCGAGCACGACTTCACCTATTCGCTATATCCGCATTGTGGGGATTGGCGGGAGGCTCATACTGTTCGCCGTGCAGCAGAGCTAAATCATGAGCTGTATACTTTTGCCGCTTCATCAACACAGGGGCAGCAGCCGCCAACAGGCTCATTTATCGGATTCTCCGGTGAGCATGTGGTGCTGGATACGATTAAGCCATCCGAGGACGGGCAGGGGACTGTTCTCCGTTTCTACGAATCCTCGGGAGGCCGCGAGCGGGTTCAGCTCAAATGGCAGCATCCAGTTCAGAGCGTCTACCTGTCCAATGCTCTGGAAGAGCAGCTGGAACTGATCGAACACACGGCTGGCGGTGAATTGGAACTTCACTTTGCCCCTTACGAGATCAAAACAATCTACATCAGAAATTAAATAATCACATCACAGATGCAAAGGAGCATAACTCACTTGGAACAATTCCGATTACCCAAAATAGCAATGCCCCAGCTGCCGCTGCCGCAGGCCGTACAAGAAGTGCTTGCCGAAGCAGAGGAGAAGCTGGCACATCGCCCGAAGCTGTTGCAGCTGTTCAAGAACTGTTTTCCGAATACGCTGGAGACGACGACTAAACTGCTGGATGACGGAACCACCTTTGTGATTACCGGCGATATTCCGGCCTCCTGGCTGCGTGATTCAGTGGAGCAGGTAATTCAATACGTGCCTCTGGCCAAAAACGATCCCGATCTCCAGCGCATTATCGGCGGTCTTATCAAACGCCATATTCAGTATATTCATATCGATCCTTACGCCAATGCATTTAATGAGTCGGCCAATGACTGGCACTGGAACACTACGGATGTGACCGAGATGTCGCCATGGGTGTGGGAGCGTAAATTTGAGATTGATTCGTTATGTTTTGTTGTGCGCCTCGCTTATACCTACTGGAAAGAGACGGGCCTGACTGATTTCTTCGACGCTGGGTTCAAGTCGGCCATGCGCCAGATTTTCGATTTGTTCAAAAGAGAGCAGCGGCATTTCGAGCAGTCTCCGTACCGGTTCAGCCGCAATAACGGCATTCCGGAAGATTCTCTGCGCAATAGCGGTCTCGGTATGCCGGTGAACTATACCGGAATGATCTGGTCGGGCTTCCGGTCCAGCGATGATGCCTGTGATTTCCACTACAACATTCCTGGCAATATGTTCGCTGTTGTCGCGCTGCGCCAGATGCAGGAATTCGCGGAGTGGGTCTTCCGCGATCTAGACTTCCTGGCTGAACTTAAAGAGCTGGAATTTGAAGTGGATCATGGCATTAAGCTCTACGGCATTTATCGCCATCCGGAGTTTGGTCCGATTTATGCTTATGAGACCGACGGCTTCGGCAATTACTGCTTAATGGACGATGCGGGAACGCCCGGACTGATCTCCATTCCGTATCTGGGTTACGCTTCGGCGGATGATCCCATCTACCAGAACACCAGACGTTTCGCATTGAGCAAAGAAAATCCGTTCTATTATGAAGGCACAGCTGCCAAAGGGATCGGCAGCCCGCACACTCCGGAGAACTATATCTGGCATATGGCGTTGTCTATGCAGGGCATTACGGCTCAGACTGCCGAAGAGAAGCTGGAACTGATTGCGATGCTGGAAAGTACGGATGCCGGAACCGGATATATGCATGAAGGCTTCCATGTGGATGATCCTAGTGTATTTACCCGCAGCTGGTTTGCATGGTCGAACAGTTTGTTCTCGCAGCTTGTCTATCGGGCGATGAAGGAAGGTATTCTGTGAGCGGGGGCCGTATCATCCTGTTCGCGGACCCGTCTTTTCCCGGGTATACCGCAGCGGGCGGACTGACAGCGGAACAGGCACAGTCTATAGGAATACATCATACTGACCCTCCTGTTCATGCAGCACAGCTGGCCGAAACGCTGGACAGCGCCAAGGCCGGGGACTGCTTCGTTAGCTTCCATGCTCCATACTTCCCGAAGGAGGCTTGGCCTTCCATCGTCGCTTATTTGAGCAGAGGCGGCAGCTTGATCAGCATTGGCGGTGCCCCGTTTAAGCATCCAGTCCGCCTAGTCGCTGAAGAGTGGCGGATCGAAGCTGAGCAGACTGCCTATCACCGCCAGCTGCATATCCATGAAGCGCTGCAGGTGAGCAGCGCAGATCGCATACAGCAGCATGTCGCGCTTAGAGACATTCCGCTCTTCGTAGGCGATGAGCAGCTGCTGGCCCTGTCGGATACCTGGAACCTGGTGCCGCATGTCACTAAAAGCAGTGACCTGCCGGAGCAGATGGGTTCCAGTGGACCCATGGACACGCGGATCTACCCGCTGCTTAAGGGCATTACCGCCGCCGGGCGGGAAGTTTCAGCTCCAGCTGTGCTGTGGGAGCATATCGGCGGTCCTTTTGCCGGTGGCCGCTGGATCTTCATCGGCCAACCGCTTACGCCTGATTTCTGGAATCAAGGCGGAACGGAAGCATTAACCCGCTGGGCAACTTTTGCCGCTCGGGGAGTAACAGAGCTGTGGCTGAAGCCTAACTATGCTTCTTATGAAGAAGGCGAGCGGCCGCTGCTGTTTTTGCAGGGTCAGCGGCTAAACCGTAGCCAATCGTCACCGACATCAGCGCAGTGGACCCTGAACATCACTCTGAGCAAAGACGGGGAGTCTATCCCATGTTTCACTCACGAGTGCAAGCTTGAGGTCAGTCGCGAGCTGAACTTCCTACGTGTACCGCTTGCTGTAGAAATTCAACCTGGCCTGTATCATCTTTCTTGCCATGCTGTATCGGAAGAAGGCGAAGTGCGGATGTTGCGTCAAGGCTTTTGGGGATATGACGTGGGCCTGTTATCGCAGGGGGAACCGATTAAGGCGGGAAGAGATTATTTTATCAAAGACGGTCAGCCTTTACCTGTTGTCGGCATGACTTATATGACCTCTGACGTAGCGCGGAAGTTTCTATTCCTGCCAAATGCTGATGTCTGGAATCGGGATATGGCACAGATGCGGAAGGCAGGCATCAACTGGATTCGTACCGGCATCTGGACAGCCTACCGGAATATTATGCAGGTAGACGGTCACGCCTCGGAAGAAGTGCTGCGGGCGATTGATGCTTTTCTACTGACTGCTAAGCGGCATGAGCTGCAGGTTACCTTTACGTTCTTCTCCTTTACGCCGGAGACTTGGGAAGGGACGAATCCTTATCTCGATCCGCGCAGTGTAGAAGCGCAAAAACGGTTCATCCGCTCCATCATCGCACGGCATCGCACGACAACCCATGTGGATTGGGATTTGATCAATGAACCGTCAATGTTCGATCCGCCGCGGATTTTCTCGGACGGACCGAGCTCGGCGCGAGATAAATATGAACACGCTGCTTTCTCTGCTTGGCTGGAAGAACGCCATGGTGATATAACTTCGCTGCAAGAGCGCTGGAATATGACGCCGCTGGAATTGCCGGATTTTGCGGCTGCACAACCTCCTGAGCAAGAAGAGATTAACTTTAGTGTGCAGGATATTCATTCCGGAAAGCGCGGCACACGTTGGCTCGACTACTGCCTGTTCTCCATGGACATGCACAACGTATGGGCAAGGGAGCTTAGCGGGACTATCAAGGAACTCTGCCCAGATCATTTAGTGACCGTAGGGCAGGATGAGGCTTTAGGTGCCCAACGGCCATCGCCGTTCTTTTATGAGCGCGATGTCGATTACACCACTGTTCACAGCTGGTGGTTGAATGACAATCTGCTCTGGGATGGAATTTTTGCCAAAACCCATCATAAACCGAACCTCATTCAGGAGACCGGCATCATGTACGTAGAGACGCCAGACGGACGGGCTAAACGCAGTGAGGAAGAATTGCGGGCCATGCTGGAGCGCAAATATGCCTATGCGTTTGCTTCTGGAGGTGCCGGGGCTGTGCAATGGATCTGGAACACGAACTTTTATATGGATAATGCCAATGAATCACAGATCGGTGCGCTGCGGGCCGATGGGACTGAGAAGCCGGAAGCGGATGTGTCTTATGATTTTGGGCGGTTCATCGGCGAAGCCGGGGGATTATTTGACGGGCGGAAGCTGGAAGAGATTGCCGTGGTTTTCCCTTACTCTAATGACTTCTCTAACCGGAAGCTCGCCTATGATGCGACTACCCGCCTGACGCGGATCTTATCTTATCAGCTTCATTTGCCTTTCCGCGCCGTATCGGAATACGATCTGGCTCCGCTGGAGGCAGAGCCGGCTAAGTTGATTCTCCTGCCGAGTGTGCACAATCTGGATAATGACGCCCTTCAGCAATTGCTGGACATAGTGGAGCGTACAGGTGCCGTTCTGCTCATTACTGGAGCATTGGGGGTTGATGCGTATTGGCAGCCTTCGGATCGTATGGACGCAATAGTAGGAGCCCGTAAACTTGGCAACATGCGCCGTGAGGAGCAGCTTCTATTGAACGGACGCAAGTTTGCGGTGTCCTATGGACAGAAGCGAATCGCGGAGCTAGTCAAAGAAACGCCAGCAAATGCAGATGTTGATTCGTCTAGCTCAGGTGGTGTGGGTGATCACCTCATCGAACGCCAGCTTGGCACAGGTCGCCTGATCTGGTGCCCGCTACCTTTAGAACTGAATGACCGCGACGAGCCGATCGCCGCGCTCTACCAATATGCTGCACAAGCCGCAGGTATCGAAACCGGGCTGGAATGGATCAGCGGTGGAGACCTGCCAGGTGTGTACGGGCGAAAGCTTGCTTTTGCAGAAGGTTCATTGTATATCTTCGTATCTGAATACGCCTGGGATGCCGGACTTGAAATAAAAGATCCTGCAACTGGAGCTCATTACTCATTTTTACTGGAGAAAGAACGTTCGGTGTTGTTTGCAGCTGATTCAGCGGGCAAGCTGGTAGCTGTCTACAGACCTGAAGAGGTTAACATTACGCTTAATAAATGCTGAAGAACTGAGGTGTACACACAGATGACCCACACAACAACCAAAACAGCCCATATCGTGTCCCATACTCACTGGGACCGTGAATGGTATTTGCCCTATGAGAAACACCACGTCCGTCTGGTTCAGCTGGTGGATGCACTGCTTGCCAAGCTGGACGGAGATTCCGCCTTCCGCAGTTTTTACCTCGATGGGCAAACCATTATTCTGGAGGATTATCTTCAGGTTCGGCCAGAGAACAAAGAGAAGCTGGAGAAGTATATCCGGGATGGGCGAATCTTGATTGGACCTTGGTACATTTTGCAGGATGCATTCCTGACGAGCGGCGAGGCAAATGTGCGGAATATGCAGATCGGCCATCAGGATGCCGAGAAATACGGTGAGCCTTCCAAAATCGGTTATTTTCCTGATACCTTTGGATTGGTCGGACAGACTCCGCAGCTGATGTTGCAGTCAGGGATTACGAATGCTTTTTTTGGACGCGGGGTGAAGCCTACGGGATTTAACAACACTGTATCGGATGCAGGTTATGAGTCCTCTTTCTCCGAGCTGATCTGGGAAGGGCCGGATGGATCCAAAATTCTCGGTATCCTATTTGCCAACTGGTATTCTAACGGCAATGAAGTTCCTGTTGAGGAAGGTGCGGCTCGGGAATTCTGGGACCGTAAGCTTGCTGATGCAGAGAAGTATGCTTCAACGGGGGAGTTATTGTTCATGAACGGGTGCGACCACCAGCCTCTGCAATTGGATTTGCCGGAAGCTATCCGCACCGCCGAAAAGCTATACCCTGAAGTGAAGTTCGTGCATTCAAATTTCCCGGACTATCTGCAAGCCTTGGATCAGCAATTATCCTCGGGTCAGCAGGAGCTCTCCACCGTTACAGGGGAACTGCGCAGCCAGCGTACAGACGGATGGGGCACCTTAGTGAACACAGCCTCAGCCCGGGTTTATTTGAAGCAGATGAACCAGCTGGGCCAGACTCTTTTGGAAAAAGTAGCCGAGCCGCTGGCCTCCATCGCCCGCCTGTCCGGACAGGACTACCCGCACCATCTATTCACCTATGCCTGGAAGACGCTGATGCAGAACCATCCGCATGACAGTATCTGTGGTTGTAGTGTGGATGAAGTGCATCGTGAGATGGTAACTCGTTTTGATAAAAGCCGGCATGTTGCTGAGAGCATCATAGATGACAGTGCTAAGTTTATCGCAGATCAAGTGGAGACTTCTGGCTTTTCCGCATACGGGGAAGATGCAGTTCCTTTTATAGTGATGAATACCACGGGGTGGAAGCGTACGGGAACGGTAACTATAGAGCTGGATGCTGAACGGTTATATCTGCGCGAGGGTTATCCTTTGGATGAGACCGCCCGCAGAATGCTGGCTGTTGATTTGTCCGGCAGGATTCTCGTCGATCACACAGGGGAGGAATTAGCGTCTACAGTGGAAGATCTGGGTTTAAGCTTTGGTTATGATCTGCCTGATGACCAATTCCGCCAGCCGTATATGTGCCGCAAGGTGAGACTTACTTTTGAAGCACGCAATGTGCCTGCACTTGGGCTCTGTACTTACGCTTGGGTACAATCAACTACGGAATCCACTCAGGAAAGCTCTTTAATAGAAGGAGAGCGCAGCTTGGAGAATGCATCTCTCAAGGTAGTTGTTGCTGAGGATGGTTCATTTACGTTATTGGATAAGCATAGCGGTACCACTTATCGTGAGTTGGGGATTTACGAGAATACCGGAGATGTAGGCAATGAATACATGTACAAGCAGCCAGAAGGTGAACAAGCGCTGACGACCAAAGGCCAGCCTGCAGTTATTAAGGAGATTGAAGACTCTCCCTTCCGTGCGGCCATTGAGATCCGAATAGATTGGGAGATTCCGGCTTCGGCGGATGACACCTTGGAGGCGGAACAGCGTGCACTTGTGTATTATCCTGAGCGTAAAGCGCAGCGGAGTGTAAATACGGTGGTTTTGAAGCTTCGTACCGTCGTATCGCTGGAGCGGGAAGGCAAAGGTGTGCATATTGAATCCACAATTAATAACCAAGCCAAGGATCACCGGATACGAATGTTGTTCCCGACCGATCTGTCTACCGATGTGCATCGTGTGGATTCTATGTTTGAAGTGGCTACCCGAGATAATAATCCAGCACCAGAATGGGCAAATCCGAGCAACACTCAACATCAGCAATCCTTTGTGGATGTCAGCAATGGCGATGTAGGACTTACGGTAGCCAATCAGGGATTGAACGAATATGAGGTTCTGCGGGATGGACGCAATACTATTGCCGTCACCTTGCTACGCAGCGTAGGGGAATTGGGGGATTGGGGCTGGTTCCCAACACCGGAAGCTCAGTGCCTGGGCGAATACACAGCACAACTGGAGCTGATTCCTCATTCTGGTGAGGGAAGTGAACAACGGGCATTTACAGAGGCCTATCAATTCCAGACTCCTTGGACGGTATGTCAGACCGGCCTGCATAGCGGGAAGTTGAACTCTGGATATACCCCATTGGTTTGGGAGGGAGACAACATGGCCTTCTCATCCATGAAAATGAACGGAGCTTCCGGCGACTTGTTTTTGCGTTGGTACAATATGTCCGCTCAGCAGACAGAGTTGCAACTGAAAGTGAACAGTCCTCAAGAGTATTTATTTAAAAGCAATATCTTAGAGCAGCCTAACCCTGCTTTACAAGGAGCAACGTCTTCGGTTCACCACTTAGAGGTCGGACCATCTGAGATTGTAACTGTAGGTGCGAAATTAAGCTTCTAAGTAAAAAGATGTCCCGGGGCTTCCCTGCCGGGGCATCTTTTGATTTACTTTCTTCTATAAGACTTGTGCCAATCTTGAATGGCCTCTTGGCGGGAGGGGAATCTCATCTGGATCCAATTGTTTGTTTCCCATTCATGAATCGCCTGCTGTTTAGTTTGGTAAAAGCTGTAGTCGCAAATGTTCCAGCTGTTATACAGTTTCTGATACCATTTCCCTTTAGGGATGTCGCCAGGGTAACGGCGGACGGCTTTATTGGCTTGTTTTTTAGCCCATGATGAACCATCTTTCTGTTGGTCGCTGCACACGGGTTGCTTTTTCACACTTCTGCTCATTGATTCTCCAACCTCCTTTTAGAGGGAAGCTAGAGATCATGCAAGGTCTTTATATGAATCACCTCTTTGCCAAAAAATAATGGAATTGATACCTATGTATGAAGGGGCTCTGATGTTAAATAGATAGACGCGGAAAAGGGGAATACGGTTGCGATACAATTGCGGAGAAGTATGTGTTTAGTTTTTTTAAAATAAAGCTTGCAATGGATCTCTATACATGATATATTCTAAGTCCGGCCAAGAAGTACACATGCCGAGCTCGAAAAAGAAGTTAAAAAAAGAGCTTGACATTAAATAGCCGAACATGATATAGTATAAGAGTTGCTGCTGAGACATTAAATGGCACCAACGAGAACTTGATCTTTGAAAACTGAACAACGAGTGAGTAGGAAATCACGCAAGTGAAATCCAAATTAGAGAATTAATTTTCTCGTCAGATGTTTCAAAATGAGCATATCGCTCTTTTCAATACTAATTGGAGAGTTTGATCCTGGCTCAGGACGAACGCTGGCGGCGTGCCTAATACATGCAAGTCGAGCGGAGTTACTTTGAAAGCTTGCTTTCAAAGTAACTTAGCGGCGGACGGGTGAGTAACACGTAGGCAACCTGCCCTTCAGACTGGGATAACTACCGGAAACGGTAGCTAATACCGGATAATTTCTTTTTTCTCCTGAGAGAAGAATGAAAGACGGAGCAATCTGTCACTGAGGGATGGGCCTGCGGCGCATTAGCTAGTTGGTGGGGTAACGGCCCACCAAGGCGACGATGCGTAGCCGACCTGAGAGGGTGAACGGCCACACTGGGACTGAGACACGGCCCAGACTCCTACGGGAGGCAGCAGTAGGGAATCTTCCGCAATGGGCGAAAGCCTGACGGAGCAACGCCGCGTGAGTGATGAAGGTTTTCGGATCGTAAAGCTCTGTTGCCAGGGAAGAACGTCCGGTAGAGTAACTGCTATCGGAGTGACGGTACCTGAGAAGAAAGCCCCGGCTAACTACGTGCCAGCAGCCGCGGTAATACGTAGGGGGCAAGCGTTGTCCGGAATTATTGGGCGTAAAGCGCGCGCAGGCGGCTATTTAAGTCTGGTGTTTAAACCTTGGGCTCAACCTGAGGTCGCACTGGAAACTGGGTGGCTTGAGTACAGAAGAGGAAAGTGGAATTCCACGTGTAGCGGTGAAATGCGTAGATATGTGGAGGAACACCAGTGGCGAAGGCGACTTTCTGGGCTGTAACTGACGCTGAGGCGCGAAAGCGTGGGGAGCAAACAGGATTAGATACCCTGGTAGTCCACGCCGTAAACGATGAGTGCTAGGTGTTAGGGGTTTCGATACCCTTGGTGCCGAAGTTAACACAGTAAGCACTCCGCCTGGGGAGTACGGTCGCAAGACTGAAACTCAAAGGAATTGACGGGGACCCGCACAAGCAGTGGAGTATGTGGTTTAATTCGAAGCAACGCGAAGAACCTTACCAGGTCTTGACATCCCTCTGAATCTGCTAGAGATAGCAGCGGCCTTCGGGACAGAGGAGACAGGTGGTGCATGGTTGTCGTCAGCTCGTGTCGTGAGATGTTGGGTTAAGTCCCGCAACGAGCGCAACCCTTAACTTTAGTTGCCAGCAGGTAATGCTGGGCACTCTAGAGTGACTGCCGGTGACAAACCGGAGGAAGGTGGGGATGACGTCAAATCATCATGCCCCTTATGACCTGGGCTACACACGTACTACAATGGCCGGTACAACGGGAAGCGAAGCCGCGAGGTGGAGCCAATCCCATCAAAGCCGGTCTCAGTTCGGATTGCAGGCTGCAACTCGCCTGCATGAAGTCGGAATTGCTAGTAATCGCGGATCAGCATGCCGCGGTGAATACGTTCCCGGGTCTTGTACACACCGCCCGTCACACCACGAGAGTTTACAACACCCGAAGTCGGTGGGGTAACCCGCAAGGGAGCCAGCCGCCGAAGGTGGGGTAGATGATTGGGGTGAAGTCGTAACAAGGTAGCCGTATCGGAAGGTGCGGCTGGATCACCTCCTTTCTATGGAGAATCGTTCTCTGCAATGAGGACATTCAAATCGGAAGCTCAGCTTCCAAAACTCAGGTTTAGGCCTGTTACTCACTCGTTGCTCAGTTTTGAGAGTTTAAGCTCTCAAGTAAGACTTGATCCTTGAAAACTGGATACCGAAACGAATTTGCGTTTTAGAACATCTTTTAGCAACTTGTGTAAACAAGTAAATGTTATTAGTGAGATGATTCCAAAGAGAATGTCATCGTATGATATTTTCCTGCGGAAAAATCAAGGTTAAGCTAATAAGAGCACACGGAGGATGCCTAGGCGCCAGGAGCCGACGAAGGACGTGGCGAACAACGAAACTGCCTCGGGGAGCTGTAAGCAAGCTTTGATCCGGGGGTGTCCGAATGGGGAAACCCAGCTGTGGTAATTCGCAGTTACTCATTTCTGAATACATAGGAAATGTAGAGGCAGACCAGGGGAACTGAAACATCTAAGTACCCTGAGGAAGAGAAAACAATAGTGATTCCGTCAGTAGCGGCGAGCGAACGCGGAACAGCCTAAACCTAAGAGCTTGCTCTTAGGGGTTGTGGGACGTCTCACATGGAGTTACAAAGGAATATGGTAGGTGAAGAGGTCTGGAAAGGCCCGCGATAGAGGTAAAAGCCCTGTAACCTAAACTGTATTCTCTCCGAGACGGATCCCGAGTAGTGCGGGGCACGTGAAACCCCGTATGAATCCAGCAGGACCATCTGCTAAGGCTAAATACTACCTGGCGACCGATAGTGAAACAGTACCGTGAGGGAAAGGTGAAAAGCACCCCGGAAGGGGAGTGAAATAGAACCTGAAACCGTGTGCTTACAAAAAGTCAGAGCCCTATTAATGGGTGATGGCGTGCCTTTTGTAGAATGAACCGGCGAGTTACGTTTAACATGCAAGGTTAAGCCGAGAAGGTGGAGCCGCAGCGAAAGCGAGTCTGAATAGGGCGAATTAGTATGTGGACGTAGACCCGAAACCGTGTGATCTACCCCTGTCCAGGGTGAAGGTGCGGTAACACGCACTGGAGGCCCGAACCCACGTACGTTGAAAAGTGCGGGGATGAGGTGGGGGTAGCGGAGAAATTCCAATCGAACTCGGAGATAGCTGGTTCTCCCCGAAATAGCTTTAGGGCTAGCCTCGGTATAAGAGTAGTGGAGGTAGAGCACTGATTGGGTGCGGGGTCCGCAAGGATTACCAAGCTCAGTCAAACTCCGAATGCCATATACTTATTGCCGGGAGTCAGACAGTGAGTGCTAAGATCCATTGTCAAAAGGGAAACAGCCCAGACCATCAGCTAAGGTCCCCAAGTGTGTGTTAAGTGGGAAAGGATGTGGAGTTGCACAGACAACCAGGATGTTGGCTTAGAAGCAGCCACCATTGAAAGAGTGCGTAATAGCTCACTGGTCGAGTGACTCTGCGCCGAAAATGTAACGGGGCTAAACACACCACCGAAGCTATGGCTAGATACGTATGTATCTGGGGTAGGGGAGCGTTGTGTAGGGGTTGAAGGTGTACTGAAAAGAGCGCTGGACACTACACAAGTGAGAATGCCGGTATGAGTAACGAAAAGATCAGTGAGAATCTGATCCGCCGAAAGCCCAAGGTTTCCTGAGGAAGGCTCGTCCGCTCAGGGTAAGTCGGGACCTAAGGCGAGGCCGAAAGGCGTAGTCGAAGGACAACAGTTTGAAATTACTGTACCACCGTAATCCGCTATGAGCGATGGGGTGACGCAGGAGGGTAGTGACGCGGACTGATGGATGTCCGTCTAAGCAGTGAGGCTGATGTGTAGGCAAATCCGCACATCATTAAGGCTGGGCTGTGATGGGGAGCGAAAATTATAGTAGCGAAGGTCATGATCTCACACTGCCAAGAAAAGCCTCTAGCCAGGAGAAGGTGCCCGTACCGCAAACCGACACAGGTAGGCGAGAAGAGAATTCTAAGGCGCGCGGAAGAACTCTCGTTAAGGAACTCGGCAAAATGACCCCGTAACTTCGGGAGAAGGGGTGCCCCGGTAGTGTGAATAGCACGAGGGGGCCGCAGTGAAAAGGCCCAAGCGACTGTTTAGCAAAAACACAGGTCTGTGCGAAGCCGCAAGGCGAAGTATACGGGCTGACGCCTGCCCGGTGCTGGAAGGTTAAGGGGAGTGGTTAGGGGTAACCCGAAGCTATGAACCGAAGCCCCAGTAAACGGCGGCCGTAACTATAACGGTCCTAAGGTAGCGAAATTCCTTGTCAGGTAAATTCTGACCCGCACGAATGGCGTAACGACTTGGGCGCTGTCTCAACGAGAGATCCGGTGAAATTTTAATACCTGTGAAGATGCAGGTTACCCGCGACAAGACGGAAAGACCCCATGGAGCTTTACTGCAGCTTGATATTGAATTTGGGTACGATCTGTACAGGATAGGTGGGAGCCGTAGAAATCGGAGCGCAAGCTTCGGTGGAGGCGCCGTTGGGATACCACCCTGATCGTATCTAGGTTCTAACCTAGTGCCCTTATCGGGTACGGGGACCGTGTCAGGCGGGCAGTTTGACTGGGGCGGTCGCCTCCTAAAGAGTAACGGAGGCGTTCCAAGGTTCCCTCAGAATGGTTGGAAATCATTCGCAGAGTGCAAAGGCATAAGGGAGCTTGACTGCGAGACCTACAAGTCGAGCAGGGACGAAAGTCGGACTTAGTGATCCGGTGGTACCGCATGGAAGGGCCATCGCTCAACGGATAAAAGCTACCCTGGGGATAACAGGCTTATCTCCCCCAAGAGTCCACATCGACGGGGAGGTTTGGCACCTCGATGTCGGCTCATCGCATCCTGGGGCTGAAGTAGGTCCCAAGGGTTGGGCTGTTCGCCCATTAAAGCGGTACGCGAGCTGGGTTCAGAACGTCGTGAGACAGTTCGGTCCCTATCTGTCGTGGGCGCAGGAAATTTGAGAGGAGCTGTCCTTAGTACGAGAGGACCGGGATGGACGTACCGCTGGTGCACCAGTTGTTCCGCCAGGAGCATGGCTGGGTAGCTACGTACGGACGGGATAAGCGCTGAAAGCATCTAAGCGTGAAGCCCCCCTCAAGATGAGATTTCCCAATTAGTAAGACCCCTTGAAGACGACGAGGTAGATAGGTTGGAGGTGGAAGTGCAGTAATGCATGGAGCTGACCAATACTAATCGGTCGAGGGCTTATCCTAAAAATACCCCAAAAAGTGAAGAAGAAGCTGCGAAGCTAATTCCGAATACTTTCCGGGGGCCCCGTAAGAAGGGCAAACGCAAATTCGTTTCGGATTCAGTTTTCAGGCGATTAAGCCTGAGCATTTACGCTGTAAATGCCCGTTTGGTGGCGATAGCGGAGGGGTTCCACACGTACCCATCCCGAACACGACCGTTAAGCCCTCCAGCGCCGATGGTACTTGGACCGAAGGGTCCTGGGAGAGTAGGACGCCGCCAAGCGGACAACCACATTACCCGTGGTATTTTTTTTGCCCTTAATATTAATATGTCTTAGAAGGGCCTTTAGCTCAGCTGGTTAGAGCGCACCCCTGATAAGGGTGAGGTCGGTGGTTCGAGTCCACTAAGGCCCACCATATTCCCTGATAGCTCAGTTGGTAGAGCACTCGACTGTTAATCGAGTTGTCACAGGTTCGAGTCCTGTTCGGGGAGCCATTTATGGAGAGGTGTCCGAGTTTGGCCGAAGGAGCACGATTGGAAATCGTGTAGGCGCCACAAGCGTCTCGAGGGTTCGAATCCCTCTCTCTCCGCCATAAAAATTATTAGCATGGCCCGTTGGTCAAGGGGTTAAGACACCTCCCTTTCACGGAGGTAACATGGGTTCGAATCCCATACGGGTCATATCATGGAGGCTTAGCTCAGCTGGGAGAGCATCTGCCTTACAAGCAGAGGGTCGGGGGTTCGATCCCCTCAGCCTCCACCATATTATTTTCACTGACGCGGGGTGGAGCAGCCCGGTAGCTCGTCGGGCTCATAACCCGAAGGTCGCAGGTTCAAGTCCTGCCCCCGCAACCAATTTACTCTTATACATTATGTTTAGGGATAAGCTGGTATGGTGAAAATGAATAGTATATACTTATTAATGACGCGGGGTGGAGCAGCCCGGTAGCTCGTCGGGCTCATAACCCGAAGGCCGCAGGTTCAAATCCTGCCCCCGCAACCAATTTACACTTATGCATTATGTCTATGGAACCGTGGTGTAGTTGGCCTAACATGCCTGCCTGTCACGCAGGAGATCGCGGGTTCGAATCCCGTCGGTTCCGCCATTTAGTTAATTATTATTGGGGATTAGCCAAGCGGTAAGGCAACGGACTTTGACTCCGTCATGCATAGGTTCAAATCCTATATCCCCAGCCATTTATGAGAGCCATTAGCTCAGTTGGTAGAGCACCTGACTTTTAATCAGGGTGTCGAAGGTTCGAGTCCTTCATGGCTCACCATTTTTTTTTAAGTGTGCGCGTGTGGCGGAATTGGCAGACGCACCAGACTTAGGATCTGGCGTTTCACGACGTGGGGGTTCGAGTCCCTTCACGCGCACCATGTTTTTGCGGACGTGGCTCAGCGGTAGAGCATCGCCTTGCCAAGGCGAGGGTCGCGGGTTCGATTCCCGTCGTCCGCTCCATATAGATTTTGCGCCCTTAGCTCAGCTGGATAGAGCGTTTGACTACGAATCAAAAGGCCGGGAGTTCGAATCTCTCAGGGCGCGCCATTTTTATTACTAAGCAGTTATAGTATTGTTAACGGGATGTAGCTCAGCTTGGTAGAGCACCTGGTTTGGGACCAGGGGGTCGCATGTTCAAATCGTGTCATCCCGATTTTATACCTTTGCGGGTGTAGTTCAATGGTAGAACTTCAGCCTTCCAAGCTGATAGCGTGGGTTCGATTCCCATCACCCGCTTATAAAGAGAGACACCTGCCGGTATTAGGCGGGTGTTTTTTTGTATAGTTAAGCACGTATGGATACAATAGGAACTAGAGATTTTATTTGAGGAGGGGCCAATGTTTGAATTTGAAGCAAGGTTAGTCAGACCAGATACGAATGGGAGTTGGACATATCTTACGGTTCCTTTTGACGCTGAACAAATATATGAAACTAAATCAAGGATACAAGTTAAAGGAAGCCTGAATGACATTCCCTATAGAGGAACACTCATGCCGCATGGTAATGGGAAACATTTTATGGTCGTGAAAAAAGAACTGCGAGACTTAGCCCATGCTCAACCTGGAGATATAGTTCGGGTGACAATGGAACAAGATCATCAATTGCGAGAGATAGAAGCTCCAGAAGATTTTCTGGACGCACTAAGCAGCAATGAGCAGGCAGAGGTATATTATAACAGCTTGGCTTATTCCTATCGGAAGGAATATGTGAGCTGGATCGAAGGGGCGAAAAGACCGGAAACCAGAGCAGCAAGGATCCAGAAGTCAGTTAATAAGCTGGAAGAAGGTTTGAGGCTTAAATAATAGAACAGCGTCCTCCTCCTTAATATCTGGAAAGGGACGCTGCTGTAGCGGGTATATAAGGGATCGTCCTTATATAAGAACGCCTACTTCACCATTATTCACGAACTTAATGCTTTCGATCTTCACCTCTAGTTGACCTGAAGGAATCGCTAGCTGACAAGTACTGCCGAGCTCAGCCAGCAGCAGCTGCATGCCTATAGGTGACAACATAGAAATCTTGTTATTGTTAGGTTCTGCTTGGTTAGGAAATACGATGGTATAGATATCTGTAGTATTATCGTCCAAGTAACGAAGCTGCAGCTGACTTCCGATAAAGACCTGTGAATTTAAATCTTCACCATTGAACTCAGTTAGTAATTGTTCCAGCTCGGAGCAATAACGGGATAACAGCGTTTCAGCGTTGCTTCTATCCTTGCTCCGTACCGGAAAGTACTGATTTAGAAATGCGATTTTTTCCTCATCAAAATAGATAAGCTGCTGAAGCAGCTGTGTCCGTGAGCCTTCATAGATAAGACTATGGTTCATAGTAGATTTCACCCCCTCTAAGTAGCACATTCCTTGTAAACCTGTTATGGTGTGTTGCCATCTTAAAATCCCTCCTATACAAATAGAGGTCCCCCAATGGAGACCTTCTGATCAGTATACCAGCTTCTATTTGTAAATCCAATCCATTTTAAAAGGGGAATTAAAACCTTCTAAATATTGTAATGAAAACCTTTGACTATTACATACTTGGGTGCTATGATAGGCTGATGCATAGGCATTTCGTAGAAAACTGCGAAATGCCTATACTGTATTTTGAAGATATTTTTACATTAATTGTTACCTGGGGAGTGATACGCCATGTACATTTCGTTGAGTTCACATATAGATTCCAGAACTATAAAATAACTACTTAATTTATTAAAGGAGGAGATCAGGATGATTCAAGTTAAAGAGTTTGTAGATGCTGATAATTCTTATGCAGAGAATAAAGCTAATGAGTTCCTGGCAGGACTACGGGAGGAACAGATTGTGAATATCTGTTACGGTTCGGTAGTTAAATCATCACGTGATGGGGCAGAGCACCAAAGAACCACTATACTGGTCGTGTATAAGACAAATGAAAGGCAATAACTGGAACACGTTTTTTTCATGTCTATCCATTGTCTCCACGCTGGGCGTTGTGATTGTCATCATTTATTATGTTTTCAGCTAATTAGCAAAAAGAGGACCTTTCCCATCTACGGGCAAAGGTCCTCTTTAGTTTATAAGTGCATTTACAATCTTACATTCCGTCTGGTACAGATAAACCCAAACCGGATGCGATACGCTGTCCCAAGTCTGGATCAGCTTTAAAGAAATGCTCAATCTGGAGACGTTTGATATCGTTACTTTCAACAGGAGTCATAGCGCCAACGATATTTTGAACTAGACGGGTACGTTCTTCTTCAGACATTAGACGGTACAAGTCACCTGGTTGTGTATAGTGATCGTCACTATTGTAGGAGACACTATCCGCATAACCAGAGACTTCGAACGGCGATGTTTTATGCTGCGGTGATTCTTTAGGTCCTCCTAAGCTGTTAGGCTCGTAATAGGCACCGGAACCGCCATTGTTGCCCAAGGCCATACCACCATCACGTTGATAGTTCTTCACTTCTACTTTTGGACGGTTGATAGGTAAACTGTTATGGTTAGGGCCAACCCGGTGGCGGTGTGCATCACCATAAGCGAACAGACGGCCTTGTAGCAATTTATCCGGCGAAGCTTCAATACCAGGAACGAAAGAGCCGGGGGAGAATGTAACTTGTTCTACTTCAGCGAAGTAGTTCTCCGGATTGCGATCCAATACCATACGTCCAACCTCGATTAACGGATAATCTTTTTGCGACCAGACCTTTGTTACATCAAATGGATCAAAACGGTAAGTTTTCGCATCTTCGATTGGCATAATTTGCACGTAGAGCTTCCAAGCAGGGAAATCTCCTTTATCAATAGCATTAAACAAGTCCTCTGTATGATAATCCGGGTTTTCCCCAGCGATTTTGGCAGCAAGGTCTGCATCTAGATTCTTAATGCCTTGTTCTGTTTTGAAATGGTATTTCACCCAGACTGCATTGCCCTCGGCATTTACCCACTTGAAGGTGTGGCTACCGAACCCATGCATATGTCTCAGCGTAGCTGGAATTCCGCGATCCGACATCAAAATCGTTACCTGATGCAGAGATTCAGGCGATAAAGACCAGAAGTCCCATACAGCATTCGGGTTCTTCAGATGTGTCTGTGGATCACGTTTCTGTGTATGAATAAAGTCCGGGAATTTAATCGCATCACGAACGAAGAATACAGGCGTATTGTTACCTACGAGATCATAGTTTCCTTCTTCAGTATAGAACTTCACGGCAAATCCACGAGGGTCACGTACGGTATCAGCAGAACCTAATTCACCAGCTACAGTAGAAAAACGAATGAACAACGGTGTACGTTTGCCTACTTCAGACAAAAAGTTAGCTTTTGTGTATTGGGTTAGATCTTTTGTAACTTCAAAATACCCGTGAGCGCCAGCACCTTTAGCATGAACGACACGTTCAGGAACACGTTCTCTGTTAAAGTGGGCTAATTTCTCAAGCAAATGGACATCTTGCAGTAAAGTGGGACCGCGGTCACCGGCTGTCATTGAATTCTGATTGTCGCCTACTGGAGCACCCCAGCTGGTTGTAAGATTATTATTATTGGAGCTCATTAATAGAATCACCTCATGAGATTTGATTTTAGATTTAGTATAAGTTCTATATTAATGTTTTTTAGAGAAATTGCAACACATTTTAAATAATTGACTCATTACAATATGTGGTAATCGTCAATACATCGTTGGCACATTCAGATATATATGATAGACAAAGTGATTAATTACTTAGCAGAATTAAAAAAGAAACAGCGCATCCCTACCATCACTGAAGGGGTGCGCTGCATTTTTTGATATAGAAGATATTCGGTTCTTGTACTTAGGCTTTAATGTACATTCTGTTGTAATATTCATCTAACATTCTTTTGGTGGCAAACTCCGTACGGGTGGTTTCGATACTCTTTTTCATCATTTGTACCCACTGTTCACGATTCTCGTAAAAGGTTGGGAGTACACGTTTCAATAAGGTGTCGTACAGTGCATCACTATCATGCTTATCCAGCACCTCAAAGTCTGTAGTTTCGAAGCCGTCTCCAATCTGCCAGCCATTCTCACCATCGATGCAGGCTTCCGGCCACCAGCCATCCAGAATAGAACAGTTCAATACACCGTTCATAGCTGCTTTCATCCCGGAGGTGCCGCTGGCTTCCAATGGTCTGCGTGGATTGTTGAGCCAAATATCAGCACCGCGCGTCAGCTGGGCGCCAATCGTCATATCGTAATTCTCGAGGAACACAACACTCTTTGGATACTTTTTCATCATCGCTACTAGGTTACTGACGATTTTTTTACCGTTATCATCGAGTGGGTGCGCTTTGCCGGAGAATACAATTTGTATCTTTCCAGACTCCAGATAAGGTTCGATAATTTCTGGCTGCGAGAAGATCAGGTCGCTTCGTTTATATGGAGCAGCTCTGCGTGAGAAGCCGATGAGTAGATTGTCAGCATTTAAGCTAATGCCGGAACGTTCTTTGATGAACTGGATCAGTTCGCCCTTGATCTCTTTATGCACTGCCCATAAGTCACCATCCTGTTCGTAGGCTTGTGTCATTCTATCATCTACCCAGGTAGGAGTATGGATGGCATTAGTAATGCCTATAATTTCTGATCTTCCGGCTACTTCCTTCCACATTTTATTAGCCGTATCGGCGTGTAGCTGGGCTACTGCGTTGGAAATACGTGATAGTCTTAGACCTGCAACCGTCATATTAAATGGCTCGCCGCCGATCCGCTCCATCTGGTCACGGGTTAAGCCGTTGAACGCACTCATATACTCAAGTCGGTCGAGAGGATGGGTTTCGTTGCCTTCTTTGATTGGTGTGTGGGTAGTGAATACGACTTCTTCGCGAGTGGCTTTCCACGCTTCTTCGAAGGTATGGCCTCCGGACATTTTTTCACGGATTAGTTCGATAGCCGCTAGAGCCGCATGACCCTCATTGAAGTGATAGACATCAATAGGGATTTGCAGCGCACGCATAGCTTTGACTCCACCAATCCCAAGCACGATCTCTTGTGCGATCCGTTCTTCGCCGAACCAGCCGTACAATTGGCCTGTGATCCAGGCATCATTATTCTCGGGAATATCCGTATCCAGTAAATACAATGTGCTGTTGCCAAAATAATCAGTTTTCCATACTTTGCATACCACATCGGTTTTTCGGACTTTAACAGTTACCTTAACCCCTGTATCTTCAAGAAACTCATAAACATAATTGTGATAGGAGTCGTACGGATTGCCATTGGCATCAATCTTTTGGTCCGTGTAACCTTGTTTCCACTTCAGCCCAATAGGGATGATAGGGGCGTTGATATCTTTTGCACCCTTGATGTAGTCTCCGGCAAGAATGCCCAGACCTCCGGCATACATTTTGAAATCGGAATGCAGCCCGTACTCCATACTAAAATAAGCGACTGACGGTAATTTTTGTTCGTTCACTTGATAAGCCTCCTAATCACGGATTAGATTAAATTGCAGTGAAGCTGCGGGCATTATCTTAGGTGCAAACGTTTGCTCAAAATAGTGCAGGCAATCATTGTGGAAGCGATTGCACCACTATTCTAGCACACTCGATGAATAAAAGCATAACGTCAATTTGGTGAAAACAACCATTTTGAATCCAATTGAGCGGAATTGATTGATAAAGTGGACAGAAGCCCCTAAGATAAAGAGATTGAAGAAATAATTAATGGTGGTGTCTAAGTTGGATATAGTTGTGATTGGAAGCTTGAATATGGATATGGTGGTACGTACAAACCGGTCACCAAATGCAGGAGAAACCCTGATTGGACAAGCCTTTGCTCTATCTCCTGGCGGAAAAGGGGCAAATCAGGCCGTTGCCGCAGCACGTCTGGGTGCAGAGGTTAGTATGATCGGAAGAGTTGGAAAAGATACCTTTGGTAGCGAAATGCTGGAGATTATCAGGAATGAAGGCATTCATATAGAGCATATTTCTGTAAGTGAACATGAGGCAACAGGAGTCGCCTCAATCGTTATTGAAGAAGATGGAGAAAATCGGATTATCGTGGTACCTGGAGCGAATATTGAGCTTACGGTAGAGGATATTCAGGCATTGGAGGCTGTGATTAGCCAGGCTAAGATCATTGTGCTGCAGCTTGAAATGGATCTGGCGATGAGTGAGCAGGCGATTGCGATTGCCCATCGTAAGGGGATTCCGGTCATCCTTAATCCTGCACCAGCTAGAGTGCTAAAGGATGAGATGCTGGCTCAGGTATCTTACCTGACACCTAATGAGACGGAAGCGGGGATTTTGTCCGGAATGATTGTGGATAGCGCAGAGACTGCTGAGCAGGCAGCCCGTATTTTGCTGCAAAAAGGAGTACAGAACGTAATTGTAACCTTGGGTTCAAAAGGTGCCCTGATTGTGAATGCTGAAGGTGCCAAGGCTGTTCCAGGCTTCCCGGTAAAGGCGGTAGATACAGTTGCTGCCGGTGACTCATTTAATGGCGCATTAGCCCAGCAGCTGGTCTTAGGGAAGACCTTGGAGGAAGCCGTGAGCTTCGCTAATGCTGTAGGTGCATTGGCTGTAGGGAAAGAAGGGGCGATCCCTTCATTGCCGCAGTTGTCCGAGGTCGAGCAGTTTCTAAAACGTAAATCGCTGTAGAATAGACAGTACAGGATATTCAAGATCTATACTAGATGAGATAGGATAAGGAGCTTAAATAATGAGCAGAACAGTAACCGTTAAAAATGTGATCATCGGCGAAGGAATCCCTAAGATATGTGTTCCGCTAATTGGAGCGACCTTGTCTGAGCTGAAGCAGGAAGCGGAAGCGCTGAAAGTACTGCAACCTGATTTGGTGGAGTGGCGGACGGATTTTTTTGCTGAAGTGGAAGACGTTGCAGCTGTAAAGAACGCACTAAGCGAAATCTGTTCTGTGATTCCAGATCTGCCGCTGATTTTTACTTTTCGGAGTGCAAAAGAAGGCGGAGAGAAGCAAGTCAGCACGGAATATTACACAGCACTGAATAAAGCTGCTGCCGAGAGCGGTCTAGTAGATATAATAGATGTTGAACTATTTAATGATGAGCAGGATGTAAAGCTACTGGTCGAAGCTGCTCATGCTCATAACGTGTCTGTCATTATTTCAAATCATGATTTTCAGGGTACACCTCCTAAAGAGGAGATCATCTCACGGTTATGCAAGGCGCAGGAGCTTGGCGGGGATTTGCCTAAAATTGCCGTTATGCCCCAAGATGCAGGCGATGTGTTAACTTTGCTGGAAGCTACACATATCATGAAGGAAAAATATGCAGACCGTCCGATTATAACGATGTCTATGGCGGGAGCCGGGGTGATCAGCCGTTTGGCAGGTGAAGTTTTTGGTTCAGCGCTTACCTTCGGAGCTGCACATAAACCTTCTGCACCTGGCCAGGTAGCTGTCGCTGAGCTTCGGAATACATTGTCGCTGCTGCACCGCAGTCTGTGATTTCTGCTGATTGCTATTGCCTCAAAAAAAAGGCATCCGGAGTATCCGGATGCCTTTTTCTATTTTAAAATATTGTTCGTGCGCTTACGCATTTTTTCCCGTATATACATGTACGGCATCTCTTAGAAACGCAGCGAGTCCAGGGCGGCGTTTGTCATAGTATTCGGTAAAACGTTCATCATCAACATACAATTGTGCAACACCAGCATGAGCTTCTTTGGAATAGGAATTCCAGTAGAAGGAGAGCCACTCACGGTGTAGGTCTGCACTTTTTTGCGCTAATACACTGGCAGGGTCTCCATGCTCCATTGCTTGCAAGAGTGTTTCGAACATCTCTTCCTCAAGCTGTTGTATAGCGGCATATTGTTCTTCTGTCATTCCTTTAAGCTTTTGGTTGGATTGATTAATGGTGTCATCTCCGTATTTCTCCCTTATTTCTTGGCCATATTTCTTTTCGTTGTCATCTACCAGCTTTTGTTTAAAGCCTTCGAATTTTTCAGTATCACTCATGGTAATTCTCCCTTCTTTTTGAGCCAGCGTCTTTTCGACGTTAGCGATTAATAGATCTAATTGCTGTCTTTTTTCCAGTAGCTTGTCATGATGCTCCCGCAGCGCTTTGGCTCCGTCGAATGAGGGCTCTGTCATAATAGCCTTGATACGTTCCAGACTTAAGCCAAGCTCCCGATAAAATAAAATTTGCTGTAGTAGATCTACTTCGGTACGGCCATAGATACGATACCCCGAAGAGTTGATTCTCGCCGGCTTAAGAATGCCAAACTCATCGTAGTAGCGCAGGGTCCGTGTGCTGATTCCAGCTAACTCTGCGAGCTTCTGCACTGTGTATTCCGTAGTATCACCTCCTACAAATCAAATGTACACCTTTACGTAACGTGAAGGTCAAATGGTTTTTTTAGCATATCCAAAACAGCGGCAGCTACCCTCTGAATGATCATGGGGAAGTCTGCCGCTGCTATGAATAAGTCTATAATGTTAAGCTTTGCTGCTTGAATTTATTTATGGCCCATCTGTGCTGTGAAATAATTGTGCAATTCCTCCAGCTTACGAGGGTCCGCAAGGGTTGCTTTGTCTGAGAAGTAGTGTTCAACGACAAGGTCCCAGGTAGGTACAATTTTTTGTGAGGTCATAGCCTTTATGGCTACCTTAACTGTTTTGCGTTCTTTGGCATTGGAGAAGGTATCTACGTAATGCTGTGAACGCTCAAAATCCAGATCCTTAAACACGGCGCGGAAGATCTCTGACGTCATCCGTGCATCATCCAGCGCCCGGTGTGCAGATCCAGTAGGCTCAAGCTCAAACAATGCCATCGCGCTTTCCACGCTGACATCATTGCTAAGACCACGCGCACGAAGAACTCCTTTGAGCAAATCGAAATACGTAGCGGACATCCAGTAGGATTCGTCCATCTTGTGCATGCGCACATCCTGAATGATTCGCTTCATGTCTTCGCCACCCCAGGTAAGCAGCAGAACTCCGTCTGTACTTAGATCAAGCCACTCTCTAAAAGCAGTGATGACTTTGGGGAAGCGGGCGGCAATATCGATTTCCTCTTGAGGGATACCCGTTTTTTTCTTAATAAAGGAATTCAGGGTGGAGAAATATATAGGTTTGATCAAGGAAGAAAATTCATCCTTATACTGCAGTGAAGAGTCTAACCGGACGGCTCCAATCTCAATGACCTCCATAGGGTGCTCGCTGGCAAACTTACGGCCGTTGAATTCGATGTCCAGAATAATATAATCCACAGGTACTTGCCTCCGTTTCCATGACTGACGCTGTAGTGCTTAATACGTCGACTTCTCTATTTTAACAAAAAAAGTGATGTAATGGGGAATATGGAGACAAGCTAATATTTGCACAAAAAAATGAACCAGCGTAACATCTGCGCACTGGTTCATTTAATCACTATTAAAATTTAATCCTATAAAAGATTAATGTCCTGAATCGGCAGCAGGTTCAGGCATATGAATCGGCTGTTCATTTATAACGGATCCGTCATCAAGACGAAGCCAGGTATTGAAGTCTTGAGTGCCTTTGACCAGTTCGATGACGCGTGCTCCCCGCATAAAGCCTTCTTTTCCATAAGTATTGTAGCCGGTAGCACGGCCATAAGAAAGACGTATGCCATACAGGTTGCCGCTAAAATCGTTGATATGGTCATGTCCGCAGAAGGTGCCAAGCACATCACCCATTTCCAGCAAAGCTGAGAATAAGCCCGAGTTCACCTCAGGTGAGCATACACGCTCAAACTTATGCCCATGACAGACTTGTGTAGACCAGACATCCCGATATTCGGGAATTGGAATATGGAAGAAAGCCAAGGCAGGCAGCCTGTTCTCAGCAGTCTTCGGATTCAGCCGCGCAGATTCAGCCGTCAGCCAGTTGATCTGATTCCGCCCAATCCAATTGTAGCCCGGGATATCCTCATACTCGGAGTAGCCGCCAGAGTCCAGAAAATACAAAATAGCAGCCGAGTGGTCTTCCTGATCTTTAATTTCAAGAGTGTAATTGCCCGAGCCTTCCAGCTCTTCTGGACCGGCTTCGGTCAGGCAGTGGGGATGTTCCAGGGCAATTTGCATCAGTTCACTCTTTGAAATCAGAGTTTCTGTGTCATGGTTGCCAAATACAAAGGTCCAAGGGATGCCGGATCTCTCCACGGCAGCGACAGCCTCACGAAAAGCTTGTGCGGGGTGCTCGCATGCCTTGTTTCCCGGTGATACAGGACCCGTGTAAATAAGATCTCCCGTGAAAACCACAAGATCAGGTTGTTCCGCATCCAGAATGCGTTCCATCAGTGCCTCGGTAAGCTGATCCTCAGCTCTTCCATCCATCCAGTGCAGATCGGTAAATTGTACGATTTTAAAAGTGCCATCTTGCTGAAATGATAAACTGTGTCTCATTAGAATAATCTCCCTTACTATCGAATATTGAATAGCAAGCTGTGGAGGCGCCAACCCCTCATTGCGCCAAGAGGGCAATAAGGGCTGACGTCGTTAGAAGCATAGCTATACGCAGGTCAGCCGATCCAGATCCGCTGAGTGCAATGATCTCCAGAGTTTCTACCGATCATAATATCATATTCCCCAGGCTCGAAGACCAACTGATCGTCTTTTCCGTAGAACATTAACATTTCTCTGGTGATTTCGAAGGAAACCACCTGTTTCTCATGCGGTGCGAGTGTAATCTGCTGGAAGCCTTTCAGTTCCTTGACCGGGCGCACGACACTTGCGCTGACGTCGTGGATGTAGAGCTGAACGGTTTCCTTGCCGGCGATGTCCGAAGTATTCTCTACTTCAATGGAGGCAACCACCCGATCCGCAGCTTCAACATTGAAGCTGTTGTAAGCAAACTTGGAATAGCTCAGGCCATAACCAAAACAGAACAGCGGGTCATTCGGGCAGTCCAGATAACGGGTCACGTAACGCACATTAGGATACATAGGATCATAAGGACGTCCCGTTTGATAAGCATTGTAATAGACAGGAATTTGCCCAACCGAGTAGGGGAAGCTCATCGATAAACGTCCGGAAGGATTATAATCTCCGAACAGCACATCGGCCAGCGAATTTCCTGACTCTGTACCCAGAAACCAAGCCTGCAGCAGAGCGTCGCTGGCATCAAGAACGGGTTTCAGCTCCAGTGGTCTGCCGCTGAATACAATGGTGACGACCTTTTTTCCGGTATCCTTCAGACGCCAGATCAGCTTCTCCTGATTGGCTGATAGGCGGAGATTGGATTTGCTTCCGCCTTCCCCGGTATCCTGCTGGTTCTCACCGACAGCGGCGAGAATTACATCACAATCCTTCAGCGCCTGGTAGGCGTCTTCAATTTCATCCTTCACATCAAAAACACCCTCAAGCATGCTTCCCAGCTCACCAGTCATGGCCGTAAAAATATTTTCGGCAGATGTTTTTTGCGAAATGCCGGTGTAGAGTGATACAGCCGGATCTTTTTCTGTCCCGGCCCAACCGCCCAGCACATGAATGGAGGTGGCGAAAGGACCAGCCAGACCAATCTTCATGCCACGTTTAAGGGGCAAAGCATCATTGTCGTTTTTGAGCAGTACAACTGAGCTAGCTCCAAGCTCCCGTGCGGCCTGCAGATGCTCCGCGATAGGTTTCGGAGCCTCATCCACCAGCGGATCTGCATCCTTAAATGGATTATCGAACAAGCCAAGCGCGTCCTTGAGCTCAAGCACCCGGATAACAGCTTCATCGATCAAGGCGATATCAAGCTTTCCTTCCTCGACCAGAGCAGCGCCGTGGTTTAGATAGTGAGTGGACATCATCTCAATATCCAGCCCAGCAGCCAGACTTTTCTCGGCTGCCTCACGGCCATCTATCGCGGCGCCATGGGGAATCAGCTCATTAACGGAATTGAAATCGGCGATGGTAACGCCGTTGAAGCCCCATTCTTCCCGTAAAATCCCGCGAAGAAGCTCGGAATTACCACTTGCCGGGATACGGTCAATGGTATTAAATGCGGCCATCACCATGGCCACACCAGCATCTACGGCAGCCTTATAGGCTGGCAGGTAGAACTCACGCAATACGCCGGAAGACATATCCACCGTGTTGTATTCCCGTCCGCCTTCGGGAGCACCATAACCAGCGAAGTGCTTCACACAGGCGGCGATGCGTCCTTTTTCTTTTAGGTCCTTGCCCTGATAACCCCGCACCATACTTTCGGTGACACGGGCATTCAGATAGGGATCCTCACCAGATGTCTCCATGACACGTCCCCAGCGCGGGTCGCGTACGAGATCAGTCATGGGCGAGAAGGTGACGTGAATGCCGGCAGCCGCACTCTCCTTGGCGGCGATTTCAGCAAACCTTTCACAGGCTTCAAGGTCAAAGCTGCTGCCCATGGCCAGCGGAATCGGGAGGATGGTCCGGTAGCCGTGAATGACATCCGCCATGAAGAGCAGAGGAATCTTTTGTCGGCTGGTTTGCAAATGTCGGGTCTGTTGCTCGATTACATTCCGGGCTCCAATACCGTTCAGAACACTTCCGATGCTCTCCATTACCTGCGGCTTAATATTCAGTTCCTTAAATGGACCAGTTAAATCCACGGTATCGTCCAAACCCCAATAGTGAGGACCTAGCTGGGTTAATTGGGCCAGCTTTTCGTCCAGGGTCATATCGTTCACAAGATCTTGGATAAACGTTTTAGTCATGGTTAACTCCTTCCTCGTGAGCGCATTGAAAGTTAGTTTGTTAAATAGATGTGTAGTTCCCCGCCGGGCAGCGTAAGCATGATTTTATTAGCAAAACTTACGTTAGATAGGCGATAAGGATGGGAGTGAACCGTTTACTCTCCTGGCACACAGCTCCGAGATGCGGAATGGGCCTGAGCTATAATCAGGTTCATTTGTTGTGAAAATCATAGCATTTCTCTCTTCGGATACAGGATGAGACATGAATTAAATTAGAAGAGGATTGCATCATTAAGATGTTACATATGGAGACTGACATGTCTATGAAAGAAAAGAATAAAAACGTTTCCACAAACGATACACCTCGATATTAGTCTGAACACCAAAAAAAGTCAATCGCCTTTAGAAAAACAGCTAATTTATATTTTTTTACGTGAAATATGTAACTTTAGTACTTGTAATTCAAAAATAAAATGAATTGACAGCGCATACATTTTGGGAGTATGCTTCTCACACAGAGAGTTTTACAGAAACACTGGAAACGTTTCTACAACGCTCGATACACTTTTTTATGAAGGTTGGGCAAACTGTTTTTATTCTGGCTGCTGGACAAGAAAGGAAGGTAATTTATGCATGTGACTGAATGCATCTTTCAAATTGGAGGTGGGCACTTTGGCGAGACTGAAGCTTGTGGGTGGAAACATTGTTCGGGAAGTCATTAAGAACAAAGTTCTTTTTCTAATGTTGCTGCCTGTAATCGTATATTTCGTTATCTTTCACTATGCTGTAATGCCTGGAGCTTACGTCGCATTTGTAGATTACAAGCTCAATAAGGGGATTTTTGGAAGTAACTTTATCGGCCTTAAGAACTTTGAGTTTCTGGTTCAAAATGGGGATCTATGGAATATTACCAAGAATACGCTGCTCTATAATATCGTCTTTCTGGCTTTAGGTAATATCATTCAAATAGTATTTGCCATTATGTTGTCTGAGATCTCAGGCAAGTGGTTCAAAAAAATATCACAATCCGTTATCCTGTTACCGAATTTCATCTCCATGGTTATCGTCGGTGTGTTTGCCTACAATATATTCAATTTCAATTCCGGGTTTATCAATACGATGTTAACTGGAATGGGGCTAGACCGTTACGAGTTCTATTCCGATCCGGGCATCTGGAAATATATTATTGTGGCTTTCAAGATCTGGGCGGGTACCGGATATGGAATGATTGTTTATCTGGCAACGATCACAGGGATTAATCATGATCTGTACGAGGCTGCTTATATGGATGGAGCGACTACCTGGCAGCGAATCCGTTATATGACCTTGCCGATTCTGAAGCCAACCTTTATTCTGCTTCTACTGTTCGGTATGGGTGGAATTCTCAAGGGATCCTTTGACCTTTTCTATAATCTGATCGGTACGAACTCTGTACTGTATCCGCAGACAGATATCATCGATACCTATGTCTTCCGTTCACTGGTGGGACAATTCAACTTCTCTATGGGTGCCGCAGTGGGCTTCTACCAATCCTTATTCGGTCTGATCCTGGTGCTTGTAGTTAACTTTATTGTACGCAAGGTAGAACCGGACAGCGCTTTGTTCTAAGACTAGACACGAAACAGGGGTGATAAATATGGAAAAGAGTACAATCAAACAGGATTCCGGAAGCATTCTCATAAAAGCAGTCAGTTATATCTGTATCGCTATCTTTGCGCTATTCTGTTTATTTCCCTTCGCGTTGATGATCTCCTCATCGTTCATGAACGAGCAGGAAATTGTTCGTGAAGGCTACAAGCTGCTGCCGAAGGCATTTTCCTTTAAGGCTTACGAGATGCTATTCAACAACTCTACTCAGCTGGTGAATGCTTATCAGGTAACTATCTTCATCACCGTAGTGGGTACGGTACTCGGACTGTTTATGATGTCGATGGCCGGATTCGTGCTCAACCGTAAGGATTTCAAGTACCGCAACTTCTTTTCCTTCTTGATTTACTTTACAACACTATTCAGTGGCGGCTTGATTCCGACATACATCCTGATGGTTAAGCACCTGCATATGAAGGACAGCTTATTCGCCATGATTCTTCCGGGTGTAGTTGGTGCATGGTCCATCTTCCTGATGCGTAATTTCATGAAGGCGATTCCGGATTCCTTATATGAATCCGCTACCATTGACGGTGCTGGTGACTTTCGCATCTATTGGCGGATATTTATTCCGCTGGCGGTTCCATCCTTGGCTACTATTGGACTTTTCTCAGCACTAGGCTTTTGGAATGAGTGGTATAACGGGATGTTGTATATTGACAGTCCGACGAAATATCCGCTCCAATACTTTTTGCAGCGAATGGTCAATCAGACGAACTTAGGAGCGCTAATCAACTCGGGAGCGGTCATCAATACTGCTGATCTTCCGACGCAATCCATCAAGATGGCTACAGCTGTGCTGGCCACTGGACCGATTATTCTCCTGTATCCATTTGTACAGCGTTATTTCGTAACAGGCCTCACCATCGGGGCTGTAAAGGGTTAATGGACGCAATCTTCTTTTCGAAGAGCGTTTATTATAAATGAAAGTTTCATAAATAGAAGAGAAAAGGGAGGCTTACCTAAATGAAAGGTAAAAAGATCGCGTCTTCTTTAATTGCTGTCCTCATGCTTACTGGAGCACTGACAGCCTGCACATCCAAGAACAACAATGAGCCGAGTAATGATCCGGCAGCCACGAAAGCTCCAGAGGCTTCAGCCAATGCAGGCGGAGTGGATACTTCCAAGGAAGCTAAGCTGGTGTACTACCTGTGGGGCAGCGAAGGAGTTAAAAATAAAGAAATCCTCGCTGAGATTAACAAGAAGCTCAAGGCTGATCTAAACGCTACGATTGAAGTGAAGTATATTGACTGGCCGGATATCGCTACTAAGTACCCGCTGCTATTTGCTTCAGGCGAAGAATTTGATATGTCGCATGCATCTCCCGGAGCTCCAGTGTCTTATTTCACATTGGCTAGTGAAGGCGCTCTAGTGGACCTTACAGATATGCTGGATAAAGTTGCTCCTAAGCTAAAAGCGGAAATCCCGGAAAGTGTGTGGGAGAATACAAAATACAAAGGCAAAATTTATGGTGTACCAAGTCTTTATAGCGAATACACACCTGCCGGTTATGCCTATCGTTCTGACTTGCTGAAGAAATATGGAATGGACAAAATCACTTCCATTGATGATATGGTTAAATACATGGATAATGTGGTTGCTAATGAGTCCTTCCCACCAATTAACGGCAAGGCAGAAGATGCAGCCAATATGTTCAGAATGCTCGTAGATACTACAGGGATGTGGCTTAACGCTCCTGGTATATCTTTGAATGAGCTGAATCTTGTGACCAAAAGTCCAGAGGACTACAAGACCGTCTTCCATCCAGCTTTCACTCAGGAATTTGAAGATTGGGCTGTGAAGATGCGTGAATGGGCGGATAAGGGTTACTGGAGTAAAGATGTGCTGTCTGCAACCCTAGGCAGCAAGGATAACTTCAGAGCAGCTAACTCCGCAGGTTATTTGACTCATGCTCAGGACTGGATCGGCCAATACGGTGCGGATTTGAAGGCGCAACCGGAATCAGATCCTTACTTCTTTACTTTTGCGGAAGCTAATAAGAAGATCAAACGTAAGATGGGCGTTGACAACTCGACTGTAATCAGCACGAACTCAGCTAATCCAGAGCGCGCTCTGATGGTGATCGAGAAGTTCATGACCGATGAAAGCTACTACAACCTCATCCAAAACGGTATTGAAGGCAAACAATATGTGATGGAAAATGGTGTTAAAAAGCAGCCTGCAGGCTTCAACGATAAAACGGACGGCGGAGGTTTCGCTGCTTGGTCACTTCGTAATGACAAATTCGTAGTTCCTACGGATACAGAAAACCCAATCCGTAACTCCTTATTCGCAGAATGGGATAAAGTGGCTATCGATGATCCTTACAATGGCTTCAGCTTTGATCCAACCAATGTTACAACTGAAATTGCTTCGATTTCCAACGTGAATTCACAGCTTGGTATTCAATTGATGCTTGGTAAAACAAGCAAAGATCCAAAAGCAGCTGTTGCAGAGTACCGCGATCAGCTGAAAAAAGCAGGAGTTGACAAGGTCATTGCCGAAGTAGAGAAGCAATTGGCTGCGTTTGTTCCTGTCAACTAAAGAAAGTTAAGGGGTGTAAGGGAGCTATAATTCGATATAGCTCCTTTACCCATAAATGGGGGAGTAAAGTGGATGTAAATATCAAGGATATCGCGCGGATTTCCGGTGTGGGCATCTCGACGGTCTCCAGGGTAATCAATAACAAGGGACCGGTGAGCAAGTCTACACGTGAGAAAGTGATGAGTGTGGTTAAGGAATACAATTATATTCCCAATTCCAACGCGCGGAATTTGAAAACTACACAATCTAAGAACATTGCACTTATGGTCAAGGGGATTACCAATCCTTTTTTCTCTAATATGATCAGAGAAATTGAACGGCAGGTCAATCTGCGGGGCTACCCGTTTCTTATCCAGCAAGTAGAGGATGGGACCGATGAAATCAATGCTGCAATTCAACTGGTGAAGGAGAAGAATCTGTGTGGGATTATCTTCATGGGTGGAACCTATGATCATTCTGAAGAGAAGTTCAAACAGCTGACGGTTCCGTTTGTGCTGACAACGATCACCTCAACGCAGGAGGTGAACCCGCTTATTTTTTCCAGCGTTATTATCAATGAAACGAAGGAAGCCTATAAGGCTACCAATTATTTGATCTCATTAGGTCATACGAATATCGGCTTTTTAGCCAAGTCTCCATTATTGGATGAAACCACGGGCAACCGGCGGTATTTAGGCTACAAAAAAGCACTCGAAGAGCAGGGTCTGCCCTATGATTCAGGGTTGGTTGAGGATTGTGAATACAGTCCCAGCTCGGGATTTAATGCTGCGCGGAGACTGCTCAACAAGAACAAGGGAATTACAGCTATATTTGCCGCTTCCGACACGATTGCCATCGGTGCTGCCAAAGCGGTGCTTACCGCGGGGTTATCTATCCCTGATGACATTTCGATCATTGGCTTTGACGGGATCGAGATGGCTGAATATTATCATCCTTCTCTTGATACAATCAGCCAGCCGGGTACGGAAATGGCCTTATCCAGTGTAGGTGTTCTGTTCGACCTCATTTCCGGACGTTCAAACCATCAGCATATTGTCTATGATGCGGTATTGCTCAAGCGTGGTTCCTGCAAGATGATTAAACCTCGTTAAGATCACACTATAAACCTTTATTGGAGTGGAACCGAAATGCAAGATACACTGAGAATAGGTACGATTGTACGTGGTGGAGAAGCCGTTAAGGTCATTCCACAAATTGTGGGGCATGGATTTGAATCATTTAATCTGAACTTTTGGCAGACCACCGGCGAAACCGATTTGATAGAAACGGCTGCACGACTGAGGGAGTTAGCTGCTGAACATGATTTTGTCATCTCTTCTGTGGGCATCTATGGCAATCCGCTCGCAGGCAGCGGCGACAATGCCGACACGTTGGCAAGCTGGGAGCGGCTGATTGATCATGCACATTTGTTTGGCACAGATATTATAGGCGGGTTCACTGGGCGATTGCCAGGTTTGTCCATTGATGAGTCCATCCCGAAGTTTACAGAGGTGTTCGGAGAACTGGCGAAGAGAGCGGCAGATCGTGGCCTGCGGATTGCTTTTGAGAATTGCGCTATGGGCGGAAACTGGCAGAGCGGAGAGTGGAACATCGCTCACAATCCTTCGGCCTGGGAGAAGATGTTCAATGCCGTTCCGGCGGATAATCTGGGATTGGAATGGGAGCCTTGCCACCAGATGATCGCATTGATTGATCCGCTTCCGCAGCTGCGCAAATGGATGGATAAAGTATTCCATGTGCATGGCAAGGATGCGACCATCGCTTGGGACATCGTCAAGGAATACGGTATTCATGGCCCCAAACCTTATGTATGGGACCGGACCCCTGGCTTCGGGGATACCAATTGGGTAGATGTAATCACCATCCTGCGCCAAGCGGGTTATAAAGGTACGATTGATATCGAAGGCTGGCATGATCCAGTGTATCGTGATGAGCTGGAAATGACCGGCCAGGTGCATGCATTGAATTACTTGAAATATTGCCGTGGTGGCAGCTTTGTGCCTAATCCGGTTTAAATGGTGCCGTATGAAAACAACCCAAAAATGACCTCGAAATCCACAGTGAAGTGGAGGATGAGGTCATTTTTTATAGTTAATCCTGATTTAATCCTGAATCAGATATCCTTGTCCCAGCTGTATTTCTTTGAAGCCAGCCAAATGGCGGGCTTGAAAGCGGATAGGGGTGCTGCCGCCAACCATAATGATATTTTGGATATCGGCGGCCCCTTCTGAAGGCAGGGAAAAGGCTCTGATATAGGCGTACTCTTCGGCTAGCGTTGTATAAATCGCGTTGATCAGCGGGTCATGTTCACCTTTTCCCATTAGATTCATGAGAATATATCCGCTTGTGTTCAGCTTGGAACGGGTAATACTGAAAAATTCACGGGAGATCAAATGCCTTGGTGTACCAGCGGCAGTAAAGGCATCCAAAATGATGTAATCATATACGTGCGGGGCTTCGCCTTCAAGGATCTGACGTCCGTCACCGATCACTACGTTATCTTGACTATATCCAAAGCAGCGGCGGCTTAATTCGACTACTTGTTTGTCTAGCTCGGCTACTTTAAATCTTTTGTCCGGAAAATGTCCGGCAATTGTTCCAATTCCATGCCCAATAAGAAAAACATCCTCAAAAGAAGGGAGGTTGAACTCCATGAAGTGAATGATGGCCCGCGGATATTCAAAGAGAATTCGTTGCGGGTCATTAAGATCCATCGCACCTTGAGTGGCATGATTCGAGAACTGCATAACACGGAAGGAGCCTTTTTCACCATATAGTTCTGTTGTGTCGTAGACGGTTATTTCATGATTTTCGCTATTTCTTTGAAGCTCTGAATGCAAGTGATCGATCTCCTTATACAATACTAATTCGTTTATATTCATTGGGTGTAACCCCGACAACACGTTTAAAAAGCTTGTTGAAGTAGGCAGGATCGCCATATCCAACCTCTGCCCCAATCTCGTGAACCTTCAGGTCCGGAGCATTCTTGAGCAGATGTTTGGCTTTGCGCAGCCGAATTTCCGTGATGTAGTCCGTCAGTGTAAGTCCGGTCTCTTGCTTGAACAGCTTGCTTAAATAGCTTGGAGTCAAAAAAACCATATTCGCCAAAGTGTTCAGATCCGCATGCTGATTATAGTTAGCGGATATCCAGCGTTTTATGGTTTCTATGGCTGTGCCGGACATCTCCAGACGATGGGTTCTGATTTCGGTCAGAATGTTTGTGAAATGAGCGGTAAACATCTCCTCAATGTCGCAAAAGCTCATACTGGACGCGATTCTGTCGTCCAACCTGAGGTCGGGAGCACTTTTATTGCGGGCCTCGAATTCTTGCAGTTCCTTTTGTGCAGTTTCTTCAACCCATCGACAGACCCGGAGAATTTGGTCAGGACCGGCTTGTTGTGCTTTCAGCACTGAGAACAGGTCATGAATCCATTCTAAGACGCCTGTCACATTCAGAATCTGCAGATTATGGATCAGCGGTTCTCTAATTGTATTAAAGTGATCCAGGAGGTTCATCTCCGGCTGTTGAATGTTCTGAATATTCGCGTAATGTACAGGCTCCGGATTATATATGCCCATGTTGCAGGCTTGTTTAGCATCTAGGTATGCCTGTCTAAGCTTGGATACCTCATTATAACAACCGCTGGTACCTACATGTAGGATCTTTCCGTGTGCAGATATCCGCATAATGTCACCGATATCTTCTAAATCGTTGTCTGACAGCGGCTCAGCAGAATATACAATCCAGACGTAGAGTCCTTTTTGAATCTCCAAGCTGTCGAAGCTCAACGCCTTCTCTTGCCGCAGACTGTCTGCGCAGGAGCAGACGGTTTCTCTGGCGCTCCCTTTGAGGACAAAGACCGAGAAATAAGGCTGGGGCAAGGTAAGGCTGGATAATAGGAGAGGGGAAGAGGGCTCTTCGATATGTAAGACTGTCAATAAAAGCCCGGAACGGTGGCGTTCTTCCTTGTCGCGCGCGAGCTGCCGTTCTTTGTCTAGCCGATAAAGCAGCTCGAACAGCTGCTCTTTATTAATTGGTTTTAATAAATAGTCTACAGCTGAGCTGCGGATGGCTTCTCGGGCATAATTAAATTCAACAAATCCACTCATTAGAATAGAGTAGATCTGCGGATGGGTGGCTTTTAACTGTTTAATCAGCTCCAAGCCATTGATTTGCGGCATACGAATATCTGTAATCACAACATCAAGTTGAAGTGTGCTTAACTTATCTAATAGATGTTTTCCGTCGGAGTAGGTGCCGATGACCAGAAATTCGGCGCTTTCTTTACTGATCATTCGGGCCAGTCCTTCGCGGATTAAGATCTCATCATCCACAATCGCAATACGCAGCAATCTGAGCAGCCCCTCTCCTAAATAAATTCATCTTCACTGAATTTAGCGTTAATATCCGCAATGCGCAGGGTAACACGAGTGCCGATTCCAAGCTCACTCTCAACAAGCAGACCAAACGAACTGCCGTAATGCAGGCGAATTCTTTCATTTACATTTCGTAGTCCAATCCCGAACCTTTCATTGTCCGTTCCAGTCTGCAGACTATTGTTTAAGGAACGAAGGGTGGCTTCATCCATACCGATCCCATCATCTTCTACACAGAATACGGCATCTCCATGCTCGCTCCATGCGGTGATGCTCAAGGTGCCCGGTCCTACCTTTTGATCCAAACCGTGAAAGACAGCATTTTCTACGATCGGTTGAAAGACAAGCTTAATAACAGGAAGATGAAGGAATTCGTCCGGCACGTCGATGTTAAGTCTGAACTTGTCTGGGAATCGGATTTCCAGCAGCTGATAATAATTTCTCACATGATCTAGCTCTTGTCTAATTGTAACAGCCTCTTCGTTTCGGACAATGCTGTAACGCATTTGAAGCCCAAGTAAATAGGTTAGCTTCGCCACACGTGGATCATCATTGCTCTCTGCAAGCATGCGGATGGATTCCAGCGTATTATAAATAAAATGGGGATTAATCTGGTTTTGAAGCGCCCGCATATCAGCCTTTTGCTTCCGTTTCTCCGTGATGGACACTTCTTGTAACAGATCTTTGATCCTTATGATCATCCGATTAAAATGACTGCCCAGCATCCCAATTTCATCATTATATTTGGAATGCTGCCAGACATCCAGATTACCATGCTGCACCCGTTTCATTAAGCGGACCAAGGATTTAAGGGGTTTGGTCAGGGCATGGGAAATTATAGTCGCAACAAAAAGTGCAAAAGCAATGATAATCAGTGTGGTCAAGATAAGCGTATTACGATTCTTTTGTACAGGGGACAGGATACGTGTTAAAGGAATCGTAACCATAGTGGTCCACCCGGTCTGTTTCGAGACGGTATACACTGCAAGATAAGACTGGCCATTCAAGTCTATTTGAAAATGATCCTGCTGCTGATTTACTTGCTGCAGCAACAGCTTTGTATTCAGAGTTTGTGTATCGGCAGCCAGATTCGGAACCGCGGAATCTTCACTGGCATAAATCAGATCTCCATTGTTATCTACAATGAACGTGTTTCCTTGCGTAACTGCATTTACGGGATCGATAATGCCCTTAAACAGATTGATGTCTACATCGAAAACGAGAATTCCTATATTCTGCAATGTGCTTACAGAGTTAATCGTACGCAGAACACTAAAGACCTCTTTATGGACATTCGAGTTGGTGCGGATCGTATGTCTGCCCTGAATGACAGGCGCTGCTCCGGCATCTTCACTCATGGTTCTCCATTTGGCTAATCGTTCCTCTGGATACAGTTCATTAATTCCAGCGTCTTTATCATAAAAGACAGAACCGTACTGATCCACCAAATACACGGCAATGATCTCTTCCTTAGTATGATTCAAATAGCTAAGGAACATCGCCATGCCCGTATTTTTTTCCCAGTCGGTATTTTGCTGTGTCAGGTAGACTTGCACATCGGTGTTATACAGCGGCAGGGCTGTATATCTTTTGAGGTCGGCAATATATCGGTCGATGGTATCTGAAGCATTCGATGTCATTTGACCCGCACCGTCAGTCGCATTCACAAGAACCGAGTTGAACATGGAGCGGGACGATAGATAACTTACATAAGTGATCGGCAGAGAGATCAGAAAGACAAAGATAACGATCAGCTTGCGCTCCATCGGTAGATTGGCAAGGAACAACCACATTTTGCGTAAAGTTAACCGGATGTATGATAGCATTTGCGTTGTTCCTTTCCTGTAATAAGCTACCTACCTTATTTGACCGCTCCACTGGTTACGCCTTCAAAGATGTAACGCTGCAGGAAGAAATATAGAATTACTGTTGGCAGCAGGATAAGCAGAATAGCCGCACAGATTAAATTCCATTCCCCCGAATTGACCCCTTGAAAACGCATTAGGATCGTCGTAACTACACCAAGGCTTTGTTTCGGCATGTAGAGGTAAGGGATGTACATGTCATTGTAAATGCTAATGGTTTTCAGAATAATCAAAGTAGCCGTAGCTGGCGTAAGTAAAGGGAAAATAATCGACCGATAGATTCTGAACAGAGAGGCACCTTCTACCATCGCACTTTCATCGAGATCCACGGGAATATTACGGATAAATTGCAGATATAAAATAATTTGAATTACATCCGCTCCAATATAAAGCACGATCGGGGCGCCAAGTGTATTGTAAAGCCCCATGCTTTTGATGATACCAAAAGTCGCCACTTGTGTCGTGATACTAGGAATAATGGTGGCTACTAGATATGCACCGAAGACAACGGGTTTCAATTTGAAAGAGAAGCGTCCCAATACAAATGCTACCATAGTGCCGAACAGAATGTTCAGAATTAAAGTAATAGCTATAATGATTAACACATTACCAAATCCGTTAAGTAGACCCCCACGCTGGAAGACGGCAGTGAAATTATCGAAATTCAAAAAGCTTTTTGGCAGTGCCATGGAGCTGCTGCTGTTAAATTCGTCAGTGGATTTAAAGGCATTGACGATGACCACATACGGAGGAAAGAGTACAACAAATACGCCGATAAGCAGCGAGAAGTATTTAATAACATCTGTGAAGCGAAATTTGGAGTATGTCATATCTATTTGTCCCCTCCCCGGCTTAGAACTAGTTGCTGTACCAACAGTACGATGACGACAAAGAAAAGCAAGATAATACTCATGGCAGAAGCGAGGCCATAATTATTGTAAGCAAATGCTGTATCTACAACTTTTTGTACGTATGTTTCGCTGGCGCCTGCGGGGCCGCCCTTGGTCAACACGAAGGGGAGATCGAATACTTCCAGTGCCCCTGTGACGGTAAGAAATAAGTTAAGCTGGATGACTGGCTTCATATTCGGTAAAGTAATTCTCCAAAGTGTTTGAAAAGGTCCGGCACCATCGATCTTTGAGGCCTCATAGATATCGTTTGGAATGGCCTGCAAGGAGGCGATGTAGATTACCATGTTATAACCCATGAAACGCCAAAATCCTGTGGACGCCAGAGAATAGTTAACCAGTCCTTCTGTTCCAAGCCAACTGGTTTGTCCTAGTCCGGTAAGACCGATGCTATTCAGGAACATATTCAGAGAGCCATTGGTGGTGTCAAAGACATAACCAAACATAAAGGCGACGGCGACACCGTTCATAATGTAAGGGAGGAACAATAAGATTCGAAATGCATTTTTTCCTTTCAACTTACTATTGAGCACAATCGCAAAATAAATAGCGACGATATTCTGGAGAATTCCCATCGCGAAATAAGCAAAGTTATGGGTAAATACCTTGAAAATATCGGGGTTGGAGAAGACTTCGCGGTAATTATCGAGACCGACCCAAGGCTTCTCAGGGCTATAGCCATCCCAATTCGTAAAGCTGTAATAAATCAGCTTGAGTGCCGGATAATACGTGAATGTTGCGAGCAGCAACAAAGGAATCGTGAGGAAGGATACAATGATAATCGTCTTCTGTTTGTTATAGGAAAGTGTTCCGAACATCGCTAGCCCTTCTTTCATAAAAACGTGGTATGGAAAGGCAAAATGGATTATCCGTAAAAGCAATAATCCATTTTGCTCCGTAGTGTACTTCGAATCAAAAGCTCAAATTAATAACCGAGGTCCTTCTTGGCTTTAGCCCAAGCTTTATTCCACTTGTCTAATACGGTTTGTGGATCTTTGGCAAGTACAAATTCCTGTACAACAGCAGGGAGATCCAGTTGTGCCTTGTTGCCGATCTCTGTAACCTTTGCATCGTCAACAGTTCCTTCTACCAGTTCTACTCCGGTAGCTTGGAATTCTTTCAGCTGAGTCAGATTGGATTCCTTGCCTTTTAATGGAGAGATAAAGCCGGCGAAATCCTCATAACCTGAATCTTCAATCATCCATTTTACGAAGGCTTTAGCTGCCTCTAAATTTTTGCTGTTTTTGGCAACGGCATAGAAGAAGTCAGGGCTAAGGGTAGCAGATGGTTTACCCGAATTGTCATAAGGGAATGGGAAGAAGCCAACATTGTCTGAAGAAGCGCCTGCTCCGATAACTTGGTTAATAACCCAGTTGCCAAGATAGTACATAGCGAATTTGCCGGAAGCGATGTCCTTTTTCGATTGCTCCCAGTTGGTGGAGTTGATGTCTTTTTCCAGATAGCCTTTTTCATTGAGCTCTCTAAGTAGGCTGAAAGCTTTGCCATAACCGTTGTCCATAGTGAATGGTGTTTCAGAGTTCAGCTTAGCATTTGGAAAATCAGGATTGCCTTCAATTAAGCGTGGTGTGTCATAAGCCCAAGTACCAAGTGGCCATTTGTCTTTAAAGTTAGAGGACATTGGAATAACACCTTTTGCTTTCAGCTTCTCGCAGGCAGCCAGGAATTCATCCCAAGTCTTAGGCGTTTCGGTGATGCCGGCATCAGTGAATGCTGTTTTGTTATAAACAATACCGGAAGTAGAGTTCCCTGTAGTAATTCCGTAAAGCTTACCATCAAAGGATTTGAAGTCTTTAAAGGTGATCTGATCGTTCAAGCCGAGATCATCCAGTGAAGCAAAATATTTCGGCAGGTCGGAGTTAGGGATGGAAGGAATAAACATAACGTCTGGAAGCTCGCCGCTGGCCATTCTGACTTTAGCCTGTTGGTTATAGTCGGTTTGGGAAGCTTCGAATTCGACTTTAATGTTCGGGTATTTTTCATTAAAGCGCTTTAAATATTCGTCATATTCTTTGCCGATCATATCTGTTCTGTTAGTTAGGAAGGTGATTTTGCCGCTGATATCAGCTCCTGCTGCAGGTTCGGCAGTTGCATTCGTGTCACCGCCGGTATTCTCTGCGTTAGTTGCTGCGGGCTTTTCAGTTGCGGCAGCACCGTTATTCGTGGTGTTGTCATTATTCGAACCACAGCCAGCAAGTGTTGAAGATAAGACCATAATCATAACAAAGGATAACGAAAATAACTTATTTCTCATAGCTTAATCCCCTTTTCGTTTTTATTGTTAGCGTTTACATGAACATTATAGCTTTATCGAAGCCGTTAATAAATGTATTGTATTATTATTTATTGTCTTTATTTGTTTTGTTTCTGCGTTTATAATTAGCATGTACCTAACAATCAGATAACAAAATACAAAGAATATCAAAAGGGTTCAATGAATTAATTGAAGTCTTATGCTATTTTTGAGAAGTCTATGCTTACAAAACTTTAGGCATCTGCTTCCGAAGCGAGTTTTGCGCGAAGTCATTCAGAGAAGTCTATGCTTACAAAACTTTTAGGAGGTATTATGAAACATTTGCATATGAATCTTGCGAAGTGGGAATTTAGAGGCTGTGGTGATGAGGAGTGGCTTCCGGCGACTGTGCCAGGTACAGTCCATACGGATTTACTAAAGAACGGGAAGATTTCAGACCCCTTTTATGGAACAAATGAACATGATCTACAGTGGATCGATAAGAAGGACTGGGAATATCAAACCTCGTTGCAGTTGGGGGAAGAGTGGCAGGAGCTTGCTTGTACGGAGCTAGTTTTTGAGGGACTGGATACTTATGCAGATGTGTACGTGAATAATGTACATGTGCTCGCTGCTGATAATATGTTTCTGGCATGGAAAGTGGATGTCAAAGATCAGTTAAAGACTGGAGAAAATAATATACGGGTGAAGTTCCGCTCTGTGGTTAAGGAAGATTTACCGAAATTAGCGAAGCTGGGTTACGCGCTGCCTGCCTCGAATGATCAATCCGAGCTTGGGGGATTAGATGAACAACGGATTAGTATTTTTGCGCGCAAAGCACCTTATCATTACGGCTGGGATTGGGGCCCGCGTTTCTTGACCAGTGGAATATGGCGTGCGGCAGCTCTGGTGGGACGTGACACCGTTCAAATTACAGACCTCTATATCCGTCAAAATGTGATTGCTAAGGAAGAAGCTCGCCTGACCGCAATTGTAGAAGTGGATGCTCCTGCTGCTTGGCGGGGAATGCTGCGAATAAGTGCCGATGGTTTGGAGTGGATGCAAGCGGTTACTTTAGAAGAAGGCAAGCAGCAATTAGAGATGAATATTGTTATATCCGAGCCACAGCTCTGGTGGTGCAGAGGGCTCGGAGAGCCTCATTTATATACATTCCAGGCAGAATTGATACAAGATGCGGAAGTAGAGGTTAGCAAAAGTGTAAAAACCGGACTCCGCAGTATTGAATTGATTCGGGAGCGTGATGCCAAAGGAGCTTCGTTTTCTTTTGCGCTGAATGGAGTTTCCGTCTTCGCCAAAGGTGCCAATCATATTCCAAATGACAGCTTCACCACAGAAGTAACCGAGGAGCGGTATCGGCATGAAATTGCCACGGCAGTAGAATCGAATATGAATATGCTGCGCGTTTGGGGCGGCGGTATATATGAAGAAGATATTTTTTATCAGCTCTGTGATGAATACGGACTGCTGGTCTGGCAGGACTTTATGTTCGCTTGCAGTATGTATCCCGGAGACGAGGCGTTCCTTGAAAATGTGAAAAAAGAAGCCGAATATAACGTCAAAAGATTGCGCAATCATCCCTGCATCGCCTTATGGTGTGGCAACAACGAGATTGATTCGGCCTGGTCACAGTTCGAGGAAAATATGGGCTGGGGCTGGAAAGAAAAACTCGGGGCTGAGCAAAGAGCGACAATGTGGGCCGATTATATTAAAATCTTCCACCGTATTCTGCCGGAGGCTGTAGCCGCGTTCCATCCGGGAGTGGACTACTGGCCGTCTTCGCCGTTGCGGGAGCTGACTGGCGATATTAATCAGCATGCGACGCGGATTGTGGGCGAAGGGGATGTGCATTACTGGGGCGTGTGGCACGGAATCGAACCTTTTGAGAACTATAATACAAAGGTTGGCCGCTTCATGAGTGAATATGGCTTCCAGTCGTTCCCGGAACTAAAAACGGTAATGAGCTATGCGGAAGAGCAGGATTTGGAGCTTACCTCAGAGGTGATGCTGGCGCATCAGAAGAATGGTCGCGGTAATCTGCTGATCAAAGAATATATGGATATGTATCTGCCGCAGCCAAAGGACTTCAAAGCCTTTTTATATATGAGTCAAATCCTGCAAGCCGAAGCGATCCGAATCGCGATTGAAAGCCACAGAAGAAATAAACCTTATTGTATGGGCACTTTATACTGGCAGATGAATGATTGCTGGCCGGTGGCTTCTTGGGCGGGCATGGATTATAACGGGCGCTGGAAAGCCCTGCAATATACCGTGCGTTCAAGCTTCAAAGATGTTCTGTTGTCTATCGACGGTACAGACCGTGAGAAGGTAGACATTCATGTCGTATCTGATTTAAGAACAGCAGTGAGCGCTGAGTTGGTGCTTACTTTGTATCAGTTTAACGGTTCGGTGCTGCGAGAGTGGGCACATCCCGTTGAGCTGGGAGCTGATTCTGCTGCTATCGTATTCTCGTCTCCTGTGGCAGACCTGCTAGAAGGTCAAGGGGGGGGTGATGTATTGCTTGGAATTGGCTTGCAGGCGGATGGCCAGGTGATAGATCACAAGCTGCATTATTTTACTCCGGAAAAAGAAATTCCGTTGCAGCGCTCAGTAATTACCGTGCTGGAAACTCCAGAGAGCGGTGGATTAAGCTTCACCGTGACCAGTGATGTATTGGCTAGAGGTGTATACCTGACTTCGGAAGAGGAAGGAATATTCTCTGACAATTATTTTGACCTTCTCCCAGGTCAGACCAAGACGATAGAGTTCTCACAACGCGGGAACGATGGAAGAGACTGGATTCCTGCCGCACCTAAAGGGCTAAAGGTTCAATCGATGGTTGATTTTGTGAGCGAAGATTTGCTGTAAATCCTAAGGAGAGAAGGACTGGCACATGGGGATTTTAGTTCAGGAAGATAAGGGATTATTCCATTTACAGAGCGCAGGGATGAGTTATATTCTTCAGCTTGTTAATGATTATCCGGCACATGTGTATTGGGGCAAGAAGCTGCGTAGTGGCAGCAATTTGGAAGGGCTGTTGAATCTGGGAGGAAATACGGGTCTCGACCGGCTCCCGCAGGAATATCCCCAATACGGCACGGGAGATTTCAGAACACCTGCTTATCAAGTTCGGCTCGAAGACGGCACTCGTATTACAGAGCTGAAATACAGCGGGTACCGGGTAGTTGAGGGTAAACCCTCACTGCCGGGTCTGCCATCTGTATATGTTGAGTCTGCGCAAGAAGCACAGACGTTGGAGCTTACACTTAAGGATGATTACGCCAAGCTGAGTGTTATTTTGCGCTATACGGTTTTTGAACATACCAACGTAATCACCCGCTCTGTGGAGTTCACCAATGCGGGGGAAACACAGCTGCGATTGCAGCGTGCACTGAGTGCTAGTGTCGATTTCTCGTCTGGCGATATGGATATGATCTATTTGGCAGGAGCTTGGTCAAGGGAAGGTAATCTGACCCGTAGACGTCTGGTGCAAGGGGGTACGACCATTGGGAGCCGCAGAGGGATGAGCAGCCACCAGTTAAATCCATTTGCAGCGCTGGTGAAACCTGAAACGGATGAAAATCATGGAGAGGCCTACGGCTTCAGTCTTGTATATAGTGGAGGCTTTGAAGCTGAGGCAGAGGTCGATTCCTTCGGGATGACCCGGTTTACGATGGGGCTGAATTCATTTGATTTCTCCTGGCTGCTGGAGCCGGGCGAACAATTCCAGACCCCAGAAGTAGTGATGGTGTATTCTTCCGAGGGGATCGGGGAAATGTCGAGAACCTATCATCGCCTGTACCGGACCCGTTTATGCAGAGGGTTATATAGAGATAAGGAACGGCCCATTCTGGTCAACAATTGGGAAGCCACCTATTTCAACTTCGATGCGGATAAATTGGAGTCGATTGCCGCGGAAGGAGCGAAACTCGGGATAGAGCTATTCGTACTGGACGACGGCTGGTTTGGCAAAAGAGATGCAGATAACTCCTCTCTCGGAGACTGGGTAGAGGATCTGCGCAAGCTTCCAGGCGGATTATCTGATGTCGCACAGCGCGTGAATAATCTAGGTTTGCAGTTTGGCCTCTGGTTCGAGCCGGAGATGATCTCGCCAGACAGCGAGCTCTATCGTAAGCATCCCGACTGGTGTCTGCATGTGCCGGGACGCCGCCGCAGCGAAGCCCGCTGGCAATTGGTGCTGGACTATACTCGGGAGGATGTACGTCAGTACATTTATGAGTCACTGTCCCGGATTTTCTCGACCGTGCCTATTAGTTATGTGAAATGGGATATGAACCGTTGTTTAACGGAGATTGGCTCTGCAGAGTTACCTTCTGAACGCCAAGGGGAAACCGCACATCGTTATGTGCTTGGTCTGTATGAGCTATTGGAGCGAATAACTTCAGAGTTTCCGTATATCCTGTTCGAGAGCTGCTGTAGTGGTGGCGGCCGCTTCGACCCAGGCATGCTGCATTACATGCCGCAGACCTGGACCAGTGACGATACCGATGCTGTGGAACGACTGAAGATTCAGTATGGAACAAGTCTGGTGTATCCGGTTAGTTCGATAGGCGCGCATGTGTCTGCCGTGCCGAATCATCAGGTAGGACGGATCACCCCGCTGTCTTTTCGTGGAGATGTAGCTATGTCCGGTAATTTCGGTTATGAGCTGGATCTTACGAAGTTTACAGACGAAGAGAAGGAACTTGTGAAGGAACAGGTTGCGAACTATAAACAAATCCGCAGTCTTGTGCAGCAAGGGAATCTGTACCGGCTGCAAAGCCCGTTTGAGGGCAATGAGACAGCATGGATGTTCGTGTCCGATGATCAGCGAGAGGCATTAGTTTATTACTTCCGGGTAATGGCTGTGCCGCACCCGCCCCGCCGTAGCCTGAAGCTGAATGGTTTAAATCCGGAGCTGGATTACATTCTGGAGGCAAGTGGTGAGGTTTACGGTGGTGATCGGCTAATGCAGGCTGGACTGGCTCTGCCGGATATCCAGCAGGATTTTGTTAGCGGATGTTATAAATTGAAGGTGCAGGAATAGAGTTTATTGTAAGTCATCAGCAAGCCATGAGCCTAGCTCGTGGTTTGCTTTTTTTGTTCAAAGATGAATTTGAATCAGCTGAAGCTGCGGATGGCAAGGCAGCCTTGATCGTATCCACCTCCACACATATATTCCTCCTGTTATGGCATCCTGTGCAGCTACCCTTGTGCATGACGCTATAGCTTTTTTTGCATGTTCATATTCCGTTCATATTGAGGTCATAGAGAGTACATCTTCATTGGTTAATCTTAGCTTAGCAGTTAGTTATGGTAGTCCAAAACACAGCTGATGACAGGAGAAGATACGAGTGGAAATAAAAGAAAGAATGAAAATGAAGGCGGGCACGAGAACAAGTAAAATACTAAACATACTACTTAAAGTAGTAGGAGCAATAATCATCGCAATCGTGCTTTTTCTCGCTATTGTCTATACAGTTAATTTAATCAGCAATAAATCGGAACAAAATAAAATAGAACCCTATGGTCAGTTAGTACCCGTAGATGGGAAAAACATGAATGTTTATATTCAAGGAAAAGGTGAAGAAACAGTCGTGCTACTACCGGGTTATGGCACAGCAGCGCCAGCTCTTGATTTTAAAGCATTAATAGATGAACTGTCGCCGTTTTACAAAGTTGTCATGATTGAGCCTTTTGGGTATGGATTAAGTGATCTGACCAAAAAGGAGCGCAGCACAGAGAATATTGTAAGTGAAATTCATGAAGCTTTACAGGCTCTTAATATTGACCGTTATATTCTAATGGGCCACTCTATTTCAGGCATATATGGACTAGATTATGTTAACAAGTATGAAAATGAAGTGAGTGCATTTGTCGGGCTTGATAGTAGTGTTCCATCGATAAGCGAGAGGAAGATCGAAGCTTCGGAATTAAGAGCTATAAATCTGCTCAAAAAATCAGGTTTAATCAGATTGCAAATGAAATTTAGTGCTGACCCAATTGCTGAACTACCATTTGATGATAAAACAAAAGAACAAATGAGACTGATCAATCGCAAAAACATATTTAATCCCACCCAATTAAATGAAGCTGGAATGATGTATTCTAATTTTAAATCAGCTGAAAGCTTAAGATTTCCTAAAAATCTTCCTCTTATTTTCTTTATACAAGCGAATCAACCAGCAACGGATAGATGGATACCAGAGCATGAAAAGCAAATCAAGGACTCTGTGCATGGAAAAATAGTGAAGTTTGAAGAGGGACATTATTTATATCGCACTAAAGCAAAAGAAATCGTAAAAGACTTTCAGGCATTTATGAAAGAAATAAAATAAGTGCTGCCGTCGAGCCGACCGGATTTCAGGATTTCCTCTGATTTTCGTTCGGGTTTTTATTATTCTGTAAGATATGGGGGAGTGCCACCAGTAACGATGGTCTAATCTTTAGGTTTGGTCTGGGATAAGAATGAGAAGGCGTCGGCTACATTTAATGGAGAGTCTCTTGGTTGCTGCTAGGTTCCTAGGTACCCTGCTTCGGATCGGACTCAGGAGTCCTTATTTGCTAGAAAAGAGGCAATTGAGGTTACTTTCGGACCCCAGCGACGTTATTGGCTAATTATCGCGACCATATGGGGTGTTTTGGAGTAAATAGCTGCACCTGAGTCCGATACCATCTCAAATATGCGTTTTTTTCGCAAATAGTGGCTATACGGTCCGTAAGTGAATGGGGAGTAGGGGTGGTATGAGAGAGTATGAGAAAGTATGAGGGAGTATGAGGGAGTATGAGGTAGTATGAGGTAGTATGAGGGGGTTCCACCAGTTAACGATGGTCTAATCTTTAGGGTTTGGTCGGTGATAAGAATGAGAAGGGGCTGACTGCATATGATGGAGAGTTCCCTTGGTTGCTGCTAGGTTCCTAGGTACCCTGCTTCGGATCGGACTCAGGAGTCCTTATTTGCTAGAAAAGAGGCAATTGGGACTACTTTCGGACCCCAGCGACGTTATTGGCTAATTATCGCGACCGTATGGGGCGTTTTGGAGTAAATAGCTGCACCTGAGTCCGATAGCTTCTCAAAAAAGCGTTTTTTTCGCAAATAGCGTCTGTGCGGTCCGTAAGTAAATAGGGAGTAGGGGTGGTATGAGAAAGTATAAGGGAGTATGAGGGAGTATGAGGTAGTATGAGGGGGTTCCACCAGTTAACGATGGTCTAATCTTTAGGGTTTGGTCGGGGATAAGAATGAGAAGGCGCCGACTACATATGATGGAGAGTTCCCTTGGTTGCTGCTAGGTTCCTAGGTACCCTGCTTCGGATCGGACTCAGGAGTCCTTATTTGCTAAAAAAGAGGCAATTGGGACTACTTTCGGACCCCAGTGACGTTATTGGCTAATTATCGCGACCGCATGGGGTGTTTTGGAGTAAATAGCTGCACCTGAGTCCGATACCATCTCAAATATGCGTTTTTTTCGCAAATAGTGGCTATACGGTCCGTAAGTAAATGGGTGAGTACGACCCGTGGAGCGTGACCAACTAAGTGAATGGGTGAGTGCGACCAGTAGCGCGTGATCAACTAATCGAATGGGTGAGTACGACCAGTAGCGCGTGACCAACTAAGTGAGTGGGTGAGTGCGACCAGTGGAGCGGAACCAACTAATCGAATGGGTAAGTACGACCAGTGGCGAGTGATCAACTCATCGAATGGTGATTTCCAATGATCGCCGGCTGACTCGCTAATTATCCGTAGTTTCCAGTAATCTATGGTGAGCCCTATCTCCCACAACCTCCATAAATCCCACAATGAGCACCACGGTAGCCTTTTTTAAGCTAGAGCATGTCCTATTTCCCTATAATCCACATTGACTTGGGTTTGTCACACCCCTATGATGATTATTAATATAAAAATATATGACACGAAGAGGAGCGAAACATCATGGCTTTGGAGATCGAACGCAAGTTTCTGCTGCCGGAATTTCCGGAGCAGCTGATTCAAAAGGGAGAATTGAAGATTGTTACCCGTCATAATATCGATCAGACATATCTGGCAATAGATGGTGGTCAAGAGCTTCGTGTGCGTAAAATTACGGATCTGGACTCAGGTGAGGTAACCTACACGCATACGTTTAAGGATGGCAAAGGGATCAAACGCGAAGAGATCGAATATTTTATCTCAGAGGGTTTATATAATCAGATGATCGAAGCGGTAAATGCGGTAGCTTTGGTCAAAGAGCGAATTACAGCGGTGTGGAATGGCACAACGGTTGAGATCGACGTATATTCCCAGCTGAAATTGTCCGTATTGGAGGTTGAATTTGAATCTCTGGAGGAAGCGGAAAGCTTTAAAGAGCCGGAATGGTTCGGTAAAGATGTTAGTACAGAACGGCAGTACAGCAACAAAACGGTCTGGAGAGAGCTGCAAAATAAGACAAAGAATTAACGGACTTTAGCGCGTAAACGTGGTAGTATATAGGGAAAACAAGCAGAAATAGCTTTATCATCCCTAACTAGCTTAAGGATAACGTTTAGGGTGAAACTTATAGTTAATTATAAGAATTTATAAGTGGTGCAACTATAATAGCCTTATATTTCTGCGAGAAACAGTTGTCTTCTATATTGGACGACAACGTTGTTTCTTCTTATCATATATTCTTGTCATATATTAACGAGGGGTTCAGGAGGATGAGCATGAAGTTTATAAGCACAAGAGGTAATGTGGAACCTAAAGGTTTTATTGATACGGTGTTGATGGGACTTGCGGACGACGGTGGGCTGATGGTTCCATCCGAGATTCCAGTGGTTTCAGCAGCAACGTTGGAAGAGTGGAGAAGTCTCAGCTATCAGGAGTTGTTCCTGAAGATTGTTGCCTATTACACCAATGATGAGATTCCTTACGAGGATTTGCAGGAAATGGTCAACACCAGTTATGCCAATTTCCGCACACCTGAAGTAACGCCTATACACCAAGTGGATGATTCTTTATATGTCCTTGAATTGTTCCATGGGCCTACTTTTGCTTTCAAGGATGTAGCGCTGCAGTTTATGGGTGAGCTGTATTCATATATTTCCAAAAAACTAAACAAAATCATCCACATCCTCGGTGCAACCTCTGGGGATACTGGAGCGGCGGCCATTCAAGGTGTACGCGGCAAAGAAGGCATCAAGATCTGTATTCTCCATCCACATGGCAAGGTAAGTAAAGTGCAGGAGCTGCAGATGACTACGGTGGACGACAGCAATGTACTGAATCTGTCTGTTCATGGTAACTTTGATGATTGCCAGAAGGTGATTAAGGATCTGTTCGCAGATCTGGACTTTAAAGGTCGGTATCATCTGCGTGCAATTAATTCCATTAACTTTGTGCGGATTCTGGCGCAGACTGTTTATTATTTCTATGCATATCTGCATGTCGATGGCAGCAACGAGAAGAAGATTAATATCAGCGTGCCTTCCGGTAACTTCGGTAATATTTTCTCGGGTTATTTGGCTAAGCAAATGGGGCTTCCTATTAACAAGCTAATCATTGCTACGAATGAAAATAATATTTTGGAGCGTTTCGTGAATACTGGCGAATACAAACCAGGTAATTTCACAAGCACTTACAGCCCTTCGATGGACATCCAAGTGGCAAGTAATTTCGAACGGTATCTGTATTATCTGGTAGGCGAGGATTCTGAGAAGTTATCCGCGTATATGTCCAAGCTGCAAACCGAAGGCAAGATTACGGTTGAAGGCGAGGCGCTTCAGCAGGTGCAGAAGGATTTTGCAGCGCTGGGTGTGAAGAATGATCAATGCTTGAATACGATCGCTAAGTATCAAAAAGAACACGGCTACCTGCTTGATCCACATACAGCATGTGGAATCGCGGCTTACGAAGCTTTTAATGGCCCGGATGAGATTGGCATTACCTTTGCGACTGCACATCCAGCTAAGTTCGATGAGGCAATTACTTTGATTGATATTAAGCAGGAATTCCCGGCACAGATTAAAGCATTGTTCGAGATGCCACAACATCAAACCGTAGTGGATCATGACAAGGATGAAATCGTGCGTCAGCTGCAAGCTTTTTACGGATTGTAATATCATATACTGTTCTACTTCACAGCACAGCCCCCGTTCTTGGGATAAGAACGGGGGCTGTTTGTGTGTTTATAGTAGCTTCTAACATTAACGTTGCGGCGTACGGGTCTGCTCCCTAACTTTTTCACAAAAAGCAGCGACCTTGTAAGAGACATAGTACGACAGCATTTTTTCAGAATCGGTAAAGTCGGTGTCCAGCAGTCTGCTGATAAGATCGAGCTTATATCTGAGTGTATTCCGGTGAATGTACAGCTCGTCTGAGGTAATCTGCATGTTCCGGTTATTTTTGAGATAAACGTAAAAGGTATGATACAGATTGGACTGGTGCACAGTATCGTATTCTTGAAGCTTGAGCAGCTCTGGATGGTAGTAGTTATTATCCTCGTTAAACACAACATCAGCAGAGAGCATCTCATAGAGCTGGATATCTGAATAGTAAGTCAGCTGCTGCTGCGGGCTGAGAATGGTACCGATCCGAATAGCGTTTCGGGAGTGAAGATAGTGTCTCCTACATTGCGTAAGATTAGTGAACATATTGCTGATGCCAAGCGAGATGCCGGTTTGGGCTAGAAATTCCTGCAGCTGCTTATTTACAAGCTCTTTGGAGAGATTTCCATCATGGATCATTACAATCTGCCCGTCATAATAGGTGGAAGGACTGCCCGGAAAAAGCTGTTGCAAACGTTCTCTTAAATAATCATCATAACGGCCTGAACCTTCATACCAGGTAAGATCGAACAGCAGCACAAGCAGCTGATTCCCGAACTTTAGTCCTGCACTCCGCATCCTGTCCTGAATAATCCGGTTGTCCTGAAGCTGTTCCTCTAGCAATGCGCAGATAAAATCTTCAACTTTTATATTTTTGGCGTTGCGATAGTAGCTATTTTTGCCCATCTCTTCGGCAAGTATGGTAGCGGTGATGGACAGCAGCTCGTTATCTCTGGCGCGAAAAGGATTTGTGCATCCTAGAAGCAATACATTGCCGATTTGTTTGCCGGCTACTTTTATTTTGGAGATCAGTTTGGAGTTTGACGTTTCCTCGCAGGTTACCTCATAAGATTCATCGCTTTGTTTCCCACGCTGGACACTGTTCATTTTGCTCACAGCCGCAATGAAGTCGTAAGAGCAATAACCTTTGCGGATATTATCACTCCATATGTAATCGTCGATATCGGAAAGGTCAGAGTGAGCTACAATTTTGAAGCTGCAATCAAATACAATGACGGGATTCTGCAGTAGCTCGGCAGCTGTCTGTACGATAGCTGAAAGGCCTGCACCTGAAATGTATGCAGTAAACAAAGATGCGGTATAATGCTCCATTTCGATTTTACCTGATACTTGCTCATTTAAGGAAACATCCATTCATATCGCCCCCTGGTTCAATAATAGTGCAATATGCACTATAAAGAAGTGATTTTTGGTGCTTGTAAATATATTCACAAAGTATTGGACGCCTTAAACTAAAGGTGGAGGTGCTAAGCAGATGAAATATGAAAAACTGTTTGCAGCAGGTAAAATTGGACGCCTTGAACTTAAGAATAGAATTGTATTGCCGGCTATGGGAACGTCACTGGCTGCGGCCAGTGGTGAAGCTTCGGATGAAATGATTGCTTTTTATGAGGAACGTGCCGCAGGTGGCTGTGGTCTAATCATTACGGAAATTACGCGTGTGGATAATGAGACCGGAGTAGGTACACCGAACCAGCTGAATGCAAGTGACTTGCTGTTTGTGCCGCGTCTGGAGAAACTGGCAAGAGCTGTGCATCGTCATGACAGCAAAATATTCCTTCAGCTCCAGCATCCGGGCCGGCAAAATCACGGACAGCTTATTGGAGGCAAACAAATTGTTGCTCCTAGCGCAGTGATGTCTTCAGCGATTGGGGAAATGCCCCGGGAGCTGTCTACTGAAGAGGTAGAAGAGTTAGTTCGTAAATTTGTGTTCGGAGCTTATATAGCTAAAACAGCAGGTATTGATGGTGTGGAGATCCATGGTGCCCACGGCTATCTCGTAGGACAGTTTCTGAGCCCACTTACCAATCTGAGAACTGATAAATATGGCGGTTCACTGGAAGGTAGAATGTTATTCCTGAACGAAATTGTGCTTGGCATCAAAAAGACCTGTGGCGCAGGATTCCCTGTATCGGTGCGAATCGACGGCGATGAATTTGTCTCAGGCGGGATTACACTGGATGAGGCTATCCGGACTGCGAAACATCTGGAAAGCATCGGAGTGGATTGCATAAATGTAAGCTCCGGTACTTATGAATCGTCCAATACGATCATTGAGCCGATATCCTACCCGCAAGGCTGGAAAAAACATCTCTCCGCAGCCATTAAGCAAGCGGTGCAAATTCCAGTGATTGCTTGTGATGTGATCCGTAAGCCTGAATTTGCTGAGAGTCTGCTACAGGAAGGAAACACGGATTTTGTAGCCCTTGGAAGAGCCCAACTGGCCGATCCGGAGTGGGGTAACAAAGCGGCAGCAGGCAAAGAAGCAGAGATCAGAACCTGTATCTCTTGCCTGTACTGTATTCAGGAAGTAATGGAGTGCAAGGTAATCAAGTGTGCTGTCAATGCCAGAGTGGGCCGTGAGCTTGAATTTGCAGAACCAACCAAAGATGGCGCTGGCAAAGTAGTAGCTGTGATCGGCGGGGGTCCAGCAGGTATGGAAGCAGCACGGATTCTGGCGCTCAGAGATTTTAAACCTGTATTGTTCGAAGCCAGAGATGTGCTAGGCGGCAGCGTGGAGCTGGGAAGCCGGCCACCATTGAAGGAGAAGCTGAACTGGTTTATTGATAATATGCAGCATCAGTTAGAGGATCTGGATGTTGATGTCCGTCTCTCTACGAAACCTACGCTGGAACAACTGAAGCAACTGAACCCTTATGCGGTATTTGTTGCTGCTGGGGCACAGCCTATAGTGCCTGTTATTCCGGGAGTAAAGAAGGCAGCGGTCTGCACCGTTGTTGACGTACTTAGTGGGTCAGTTGTGATTAAGAACAAGCAGGCTGTGGTCATCGGCTCCGGCATGACAGGGCTGGAAACGGCTGAATATTTAGCCGATATGGGAAATCAGGTCACGGTGGTGGAAATGCAGCCGCGGGTTGGTCCAGATGCCTATCTGCCAAATCTGATCGACATTGTGACTAGACTGAAAAAGAACGGCGTGGAGCTCTTAGCATCAACCAAGCTGGTAGAAGTGCAGGATGGCGCGATTGTGCTTGAGAATACGTCCACGGGGGAAACTTCGCTGAAAAAGACGGATGCTGTTGTATTATCCATTGGTGTTACACCCGATCGCTCATTTGTTGATGAGTTGAAGCAGGTACTGCCTAATGTGAAGGTGATCGGCGATGCAGGCAAGCCAGGCCGAATCGGACAGGCCATTCAATCTGGATTCGAAACGGCTTTTGTGCTGAACTAAAGGGTTACTAATCTAAGGAGGGTTCATTCATGGTGAGTTTTGTGAAAAGTTTCGCAGATATGCAGAAATACGGAGGCAAGCCAACCACCTTTTATGATGCAGAGATGCTGACGGTGTATTGGGAGACCAAACCAGAGATTATCGAGCGTTTGTTGCCGAAGCCACTGAAGCCAACAAGCCGGCCGCTGGTAAATGCTTTTATCGCCAATTACCCAGCTACGAACTTTTGTCCACCTTATCGTGAAGCTGGATTGTTCGTTCTAGCGGACTATAACGGACAATTAGGCAACTACTGCCTGTCGATGCCTATTACAAGCGATATCGGGATGGCTATGGGCCGGGAAGTATGTGGGCTGCCTAAGAAAATGGCCGATGTGCGTATGAACACCTCAGAAGATGGCATTGATGGGGCAATCGGCCGGCATGGCATTGACTTTTTCAACGTAAAAGCCACTATGGATGGACACTTCAATGACAATGGAGCCGAGAAGATTCTGGAGGAATATTACGGCAAAGATATCCCTTTGTATAACATCAAATATGCCAATGCAATTGACGGAAACGGCTTCGATCTGATGCCAACCTTGGTCACACAGCGTTTAGTAAGTGAGGTTAAAGTCTATAAAGCGGCTGAAGCCTCTATCACCTTCCAAGACTCCCCGCATGATCCTTGGAGTGAGCTTGAAGTTGTGAATATGCTGGGCGCGGTTTACACCGTCAGTACAAATGTGCTTGAAAAAGGTAAAATTCTGGAGCCTCTGAATCCAATGGAGTATCTTCCATACTGCTATCTCCGCTGGGACTGGTGGGAGAACAATTTGCAACCTGTTTCCTCAGTATAAGCCTACGTGTTTGAAGTGAGTTTGTGCGAAATGAAACCGAAGAAGGATCGGCTAACTAAACATTAGGAGGAATTAGAATGACTAACCTTTTTGATTTGACGGGTAAGACAGCTATTATCGCAGGAGCATCCAGTGGGATCGGGGTACAATTCGCAGAGATGCTTGCTGAGCAAGGAGCAGACATTGCTATTTTGGCCAGAAGATATGACAAGCTTGTAGCAGTAGCCGAGGATATCCGGGCTAAATACCCTGAACGCAGAATAATTCCTATCGAGTGTGATGTAAGAAAAGAGGACCAGATTATTGTGGCTGTTCAAAAGGTTATGGAAGCCTTTGGCAAAATTGATATTCTGTTGAATAATGCTGGTGTGGTGGATGCGGTTCCGATTGAGGCGCTGGAAGAAGAAGCTTGGGATCGGGTACTGGATACGGATTTAAAAGGTGTTTTCCTGATGTCGAAACATGTGATCCGGCATATGAAGGAACGGAATTACGGCAAAATCGTCAATACAGCCTCAATGCTAGGCCTTACAGCTTCTGCTTCGGTTCCTACGCATTCTTACAATGCTGCTAAAGGTGGAGTGATCCATCTGACAAGAGGGGTGGCGGCAACTTACGCTAAGCATGGTATCACTGTTAATGCGATTGGACCAAGCTTGTTCAAAACTGAAATGACTGAGAATACGTTATTTGCAGAAAAAGCGCTAAAAATGTACAACGCAGTGTGTCCGATGGGGCGCCCTGGTAATCCGGGAGAATTAAACGGCGCCGTGCTCTACTTTGCTTCAGATGCTTCCAGCTACACTACAGGTCAGACTTTGTTTGTAGATGGCGGCTGGACAATTATATAGAGTTCATCTGGTTCTGTAAGCTCGGGGAATGATTGTAACTCCAAAAAAAGGGTATCTCAAAAGCCATGAAAGGGTGGCTGGGATACGCCTTTTTTTGCGTTGTACGATGAGCGGTGCTCCGCCAGTAACAAGAGAATTGCTGAATTTATCAGAAATTGTCGTTAATTTGCCTTAAAAAGTAGACATGACTACCTATGAGTGAGAAAATAGCATGTAGAGTTAGTAATAACTAAAAAGGACGGGATAACATCATGACAATTCGTTTCGGGGTCATTGGAACAAACTTTATTACAGACCGCTTCGTGCAAGCCGGCTTGGAGAATGAGGAGTTTATCCTGACAGCCGTGTACTCTCGCACAATGGAGAAAGGTCAGGCCTTTGCTGCTAAATATGCGGGAGCTACAATTTATACGAATTTGGAAGATATGGTGAAAAGCAAAGATGTAGATGCTATATATATTGCCAGCCCAAATTCTATGCATGCAGAACAAGCGATTATGTGCTTAAATCACGGCAAGCATGTGCTCTGCGAGAAACCGGCTGCATCCAACAGTACGGAGCTTAAAGCTATGATTGAAGCTGCGCGCACAAATGATGTGCTACTGGTAGAGGCGATGAAATCGACCTTTATGCCGAACTTTGGAGTGATTCGTGATAATTTGTATAAACTCGGCCAAGTTCGCCGTTATTTTGCAAGTTACTGTAAGTACTCCTCCAGATATGATGCCTACCGGCAGGGGACTGTGTTAAATGCGTTTAATCCCGCTTTTTCCAATGGCTCGTTAATGGATCTTGGAGTGTACTGTTTGTATCCAATGGTAGTGCTCTTTGGCAAGCCTCAATCAGTACAGGCAGTGGGTGTCATGCTCTCGTCAGGTGTGGATGGTGAAGGAAGTCTCATTATGAAGTATGACGATATGGATGCGGTAGTTATGCACTCCAAGATTTCCGACTCCTATCTGCCAGCTGAGATTCATGGAGAGAACGGTACGATGGTGATCGACAAGATCAATGAGCCTTATCAGGTGAAAATTTACTATCGTGATGGTACAGTTGAGGAGCTTACGTTGCCTCAGGTGTTTGAACCTATGTATTATGAGGTTGAAGAATTCATCAACTTGATTAAGAATGGTGAACGGGAGAGCAGAATTAATACTCATGAGAACTCCATGGCCGCAGCAGAGATTATGGAGGAAGCCAGAGCACAGATCGGTCTCCGCTATGCCTCAGATTTATAATAAATAGAATGGGGAGCAGGACTTGAAGACTTTTAAAAAGGTTTATATTGAGATAACGAGCGTCTGCAACCTCGCCTGCAGCTTTTGTCCACAAACCGCCCGGACGAAAAATTTCATGAAGCTTGATACGTTTAATACGATATTGGATGAAATTAAACCACACAGCAATCATATTTATCTTCACGTCAAAGGGGAGCCGTTGCTGCATCCCAAGATCGGTGAACTGTTGGATGCTGCTCATGCCAAAGGGTTCAAGGTTAATATTACAACCAATGGCACGTTAATTCATAAAGCCGGACCTAAAATTCTTGGTAAGCCCGCACTGCGTCAGATGAACTTTTCTCTGCACAGCTTTGATGGGCATGAAGGGTCAGAGAACCGTGAAGGCTATCTTTCAGAGATAATTTCTTTTGTACGGGAAGCCTCAGCGCAAGGGGTTATTATTTCTTTCCGCTTGTGGAATTTGACGGAGGATAATCTGACGAATCTGGAGAGAAACCGTAACCGTGAAACCCTTGCCCTGCTGGAGGAAGCCTTCAACTTGGATTTCAAGATCGAAGAAAAGGTTGTGCCTGGCAGTGGTGTCAAGATTGCCCCACGCATCTACCTTAATCAGGATCATGAGTTCCGTTGGCCAGCGCTGAATGAGCCGGAAGATGACGGAAAAGGGTTCTGTCATGCCCTGCGGAGCCAAGCGGCAATCCTTGTGGATGGCACGGTTGTGCCATGCTGTCTGGATGGTGAAGGAGTAATTAACCTAGGCAACATCCATGAAACTCCGTTCTCAGAGATTGTAGAGGGGGAGCGGGCGAACAATTTATTCTATGGCTTCTCACGTAGAGAAGCGGTGGAGGAGCTGTGCCGCAAATGTGGGTATCGGCAGCGGTTCGGAACCTAATGATAGGAATGCAAACAGAACCGGGACATGGCTATTTCATCAGTCCTGGTTCTGTTTTTTAATTAACGGGATTGTATATATATAATAATAGGTCTTTATAGTCTCCACTTTGGAGCGAAGGAGGAGCATATGCTGAAATCACTGGAAGCCATCGCCTTATACCGTGAAGGTGTGCAAGATCATTTGGAGGATCACCTCTGGCTGAAGCTTATTGTCCAAGCGGAGGAGCAGATTGTAAATTTGGAACGTGTGGAATCTCTGGAGGAGCTGGATCGCAGGAATCCCGTACTGGACTATGTGGAACGTAGCTTGCAGATTCTGGACCAACTTCCCCGTTCTATTTGGATAAAAGAGCTGGTGGAAGAAACGTTAATTTGGTCAGAAACGGCTAAGGGAGGTACAGCAAAGGAGCGGCTGGTTTGGCAGGAGGAAGGGATCAATTGTTTTGTACATAATTTAGGTTCCGCACAGTTATATGAGAGATATTTAGGGAAGGCTGTCTCCGAGAAAGATACGATGATTCAGCGGCTTATTGAGACTCATGGACTTATAGGACAGCAAATTCGCGGAGAAGTGCCGCCGGAAGTCAATAAGCCACTCCATGATATAGTGGAAGATCAGCTGCTGACCGCGGAGGAACTGGAACGCCTTCTGACCGTGCTCAATCATTGCATCATCGGAGCTGTGTCTCCCGAGTTATGGCAGAATGTGCAGCATGAAGTGAAGCAGCTTATTGAGCTGATTTCTTCAGGCAATCTTGCTAGTCCTATGCCGATGAAGGAACGACTGCGCAGAATGCGGCTGGGTCCGATCTCTAGAGGAGAGGATTTCACTACGGAATGGGCTAAGCTGACGCAGGAAGGTTTCCATGCTGAACGGTTGGTGTCATTAAGTAAGATTACCTTCTGGTATGTAGAATCTGCACTACAGACCTTTTCGCTGGAGCAATTTCTGAAGGTGATGGTACTTGCTGCCCAGAGGGCGCAGAATGAATCCTTAAGCCATATCAGCTTCGAGCATGTCATGAACAGCATTTACTACGATTACAAGGGTGTTAAGAAGACCAATGTTTATAAGAAGCGGATTATCGAAAAATATTTAGCGGAGCTTACATGGAAAGATATCGAGCAAGGGACTTTGCCTGCTGAGAACCCTCACCTACTCTTGCGGCAATATTCTAAGGAACATCTGCCAGAAACGGTATTTTTTCAATTCCAATTCTCGGCAGCGGCAGAGAAGCTGATCGAATTCTGTATGGAAGCTGAAAAATCACCCTTGTATGAACGTGCTGTATTGCTGTTATTCGATCTATTCGAGCTGCGCAGGGATGCTTTTGACCGTTTTCATAATGAAGATACCTACTTAAGCCAAATGAATAATACAGCAGATTATAAAGCTGTAATTCTAGATCATGTCACTGGACAAAAAGTGCTGGATATCGGTCCGGGCGGCGGTGTGCTGCTGGATTTACTGGAAGAGCGTATGCCCGAGGTTACTCCTATCGGCATTGATATATCAAGCAATGTAGTGGAAGCCTTGCGACAACGCAAGCAGCGGGAAGGTCGCCACTGGGAGGTGCTGCAGGGAGATGCGTTGAACCTTAAAGATTTCGTGGAGGCCGGAACGGTGGACACGGTAATTTTCTCTTCGATTTTGCATGAGCTATATTCTTATGTGCCGCTAAATGGTAATAAGTTCAATCACGACACCGTCTCCGCAGCTCTGCGAAGTGCCTTTGCTGTATTGTCAGCTGGCGGGGTTATCATTATCCGCGATGGGATCATGACTGAACCTGCATCATTGCTGCGGAGAGTTCGCTTTCTGGAAGAGGATGGTCTGGTGTGGCTGGAGCGTTATGCGAAGGATTTTGCTGGACGTCAGATTCAGTTTCAGAGATTAGGGGAACAAGAAGTGCTCATGCCCGTTAATGATGCCATGGAATTTTTATATACTTATACCTGGGGCGAAGAGGCTTATATTCACGAAGTCCAAGAACAGTTTGGTTATTTCACCCCTACGAAGTTTGCCTCATTTATTGAACAGATTTTAGGAGAGCAGGCAAAGATTGAGGTCTTGCGGCATTACTTGCAAGAAGGTTATACCGAAGCTTTGCGTGATAGAGTAAGGTTCATGGATGAGAGCGGACAGGAAGTGGCGCTGCCGGACAGCACCTGCTTTATTGTGATTCGGAAGGAATAGCCGAAAAATACATCAGCTGCATCTAAAAAAGCAATCGGCAGACCCTCTGATGCGGAGGAGATCCGATTGCTTTTTTATATAGAGATTCTTGCCCTTGTTAGATTAGTACTTCTAGCTGCGACTTATCAGATTCTTCGGCTAAACGTTGAATTTCTTGATAGGTAGCTAATTGTTCTGTCCGCTCATTGGTGTTCTCTTCAGAAGGTTTAATTTCTGTTGAACCTGCTTTATCGATCTGATCTTTAATTTTATCTCCCGTGTCTTTCATGGCATCGCCTAACGTTTCGTTCGTTTCCGATAGTTTAGTTTCGATTTTGGATAACTGTTCCCGTTTGGCTGTTGCGGAATGAGTAGAACGAGCCTCATCCAGCTCTATTTCCTTGGTCAGAACTTTTGCCTCGCCACGCATCTTAGTGTGGGTAGAAGAAACTACCTCCATTTGGCTAACATCTTGGCTTACAGAAACAATCGTATTCAATCTTTCATTCTGTATCTCTTGCTCGGTTTTAGGTTCATCCTTGGGATTAGCTTTTTGAGCATCTTCTAAGTTCTTTTGTTGCTCTTCGAAGCTGTATTTTGCAATTTGTTGGTCAATCGTTTGGAGCTGCTTGTCGAACTCTTTAAGTTGATCTTGAATAGATTCGAGATTATGTGAACTTTTGGTAGTTCTTTCAATCAGACTGTTCTTACTGTCGATGATATTTTGTTTTTGTTTAAGCAGGGAGTTAACCATTCCGTCCATTTTGGATTGATTTTGAAAAGCAGCCTTTGCAGATTTACTTATTGATAATTTATCTCCATTACCATTACCACTAGTATTGCTGTTTGATTTCATAGTTTTATCATTAGTTTGGTGACTAACAGATACATTAAACCTCGTTCCCATAGATGAGGTCATATTCGTTATGTGCATGGTTCATTATCCTCCTACGACGATAAGATCTATCTATAATATATCGGCAAATCAGCAGTAATATTTAATAAAGAGCGCTGTTAGCCGCAGCGTTGTTTGATGGACGCTTAACAGCTTTTTTGTCCAAACTATCCCGGAAGAGGAAGATATTTACCATTTTAGGCTTTGTAATGTCTATTTACCGGTGAATTTTTGTCGAAAGTTAGAGGGAGAAATGCCTTCTTTCTTGGAGAAGCAGGAAGAGTAGTAAGTAATATGATGGAAGCCAACCTCTTCAGCGATGCGGGCAATGGACCAGGAAGTTTGAATTAACAGCCGTTTGGATTGTTCTAGACGATAGGACAGGAGATAGGCCATAGGGGTCACACCGTATATTTTTAGCATGTTTTTGGCGAGATAGTTGGGATGATAGTTAAGTTCTTTTTGAAGTAAGGAGTTAGAGACATCACGAGTATAATTTTGCCGAATGAACAATTCAATCTTCTCGGCAAGATGAATGGCGGTTGCATCGGATGCCTCGGCCAGATCGCGGTCCAAGAATTGCAGGAACTGTTGAAAGGAGGCTTGGCGCTTCCAGTTGCGCATCGACTGGGGTTCTTGTTCCAGATGGAAAAAGAACTCTAATACCTCCATTGCCTTCTCTGATATTTCCGTATACTTCGGAATAAAGATCGAGCATACATCGCAGTGATTTAAATAAGCTTTTTGTTTATGGCTTTCGATGAGCTCGCTCTGATTTTCCAGACATTCGTTCATATCCTGACACTCGATCCAGCTGCCGAAGGTCTGGAAATGAATCCAGATGATTTCTGTTTCGATAGGACAAGGGGCAAAGCCATAGTGATGGGCATCTGGACGAAGGATGAGGAATTCTCCTTCCTTTAGCTCCCAGTGCACCTCGTTCTCGGCGATGGGCAACATCCCCTTTTTAACAATGATTAGATCAAATACGCCGATGCAATTACGACTGATATGATAGTCTCCAGCATTGTAGTGAGCACGGCCACAGTCTATGAAATAAGGAATAGGCGGTGTGATAAAGCTAAGAATCGGTGAGTTCATCGCGAGCCTCCAATTGGAATCCATCGTTTTTTTATGATGTAGATGAAACTAGCCAGCACCTTTCCTGAACTCCGAAGGCGAGCATTTCATCGCTTTACGGAAAACCTTTATGAAATAGCTTACATTATCAAATCCGACCTCGAATGCGATGTCGGATATTTTTCTTTCACTTTGTTGCAGCAGATCGGCAGCCTGGCGAATCCGGTATGAGTTGATGTAATCGACTGGCGTTTTACGAGTCATCATTTTGAAGAAGCGGCAGAATTGTCCCTCGCTCATGGGAATAAGCTCTGATAGATCACGGGTACGTATCGGTTCCTGATAGTTATCTTGGATATAAAGGATCACCTTTTTAAGGCGGTTAATTTTGGTGGTATCAGCATCATCCGATTGGCTGCGGTTCTCAAATCGGCCCTCTGCGGTAATCTTGGAAAGCATGATTAGCAAAGTTCCTTTCATAAAGGTCTCAAATCCGGGCATTTTATTAGCGTATGCCTCCATCATTTGCTCCAGATGATGAAGCAGCTCCTGCTGCCAAGGGACATCGGGTGTAATATGTCTCGGAAAGCTCTGGCGTTTCTCTTGCAGTGGCAAAATCGCGTTTTGCTGGATCGTATCGTACTGGGCGCTAGCCAAAAGATCAGGCAGAAATACAAGCGCACAGAATTTGCAGGGGGTGTCTTCGTTCAGCACATAGGCGGCGTGTATATCGCCAGATTCGATAAATACCGCTTCGCCCGCGCGGAGTGGAAAATATTCTGTGTCTACTTGGAACAGAATTTCTCCTTCTAGCAGCATAAAGAACTCCGCTTCTTCATGCCAATGTGTATCGAGTACATGCGTTCCGGATGGAAGTTCTATCCAATAAGCTGCGAGTGGAAACATACTATCTCCATGAACTCTGTTTTCTTTTAGCAAACTCTGAGTTGTACGGTCCATATAAAGGCCTCTTTTCTTAGAAAAACATCAAAATAGTGTTATAAATAAGCTATATAGTATTAGTTTTGTTCATTTTTTATCGGTATAATGCAACTATAAACACCAAATTGAAAGGTGGCAAGTACACAATGAAATTTACTGATGGTCTCTGGCTGGTTCGTGAAGGTATCACGATTAACGGCGCAGTTCAAAATTATGTTGTAGAAAAGACTCCCGAAGGATTAACAGCAATTACACAAACGACTCCAATCACAGGGCGCGCAGCAACGCTGAATTCAACCCTGCTTACTGTAAAATTCCATTCCCCGCTTCCAGGCGTGGTAGGCATTAAAATTATTCATCATGATGGTGTACAGGAACGTGGTCCGGTTTTCGAACTGACTAAAGGTACTGGCGATCATGTGAAGATTGAAGAAACGGATCTCGAAACCGTGCTGATCAGCGGCGGACTTCGTGTAGTGATTCGCAAAGGCGAACAATGGGCGGTGGATTTCTATCGCGGCGAAGAACGTATTACAGGCAGTGGCTTTAAATCCATGGCTTACATCACCGACCAAGACGGTAACACGTACATGCGTGATGAGCTGGATCTCGGCGTAGGCGAATTCGTATATGGTCTGGGCGAACGTTTTACCGCTTTCGTGAAAAATGGACAAACCGTTGATATCTGGAACAAAGACGGCGGCACTAGCTCTGAGCAAGCTTACAAAAACATTCCTTTCTACGTATCAAGCAAAGGTTATGGCGTATTCGTGAATCATCCGGAATTGGTTTCCTATGAAATCGCTTCAGAAAAAGTGAAAAAAGCCCAATTCAGCGTAGCTGGAGAAAGCTTGGAATACTTTGTGATTGATGGACCTACCATTAAAGACGTCATTAGCAACTATACTGCTCTTACTGGTAAACCAGCGCTTCCACCAGCATGGACTTTTGGCTTGTGGCTGACAACTTCGTTCACTACCAACTATGATGAAGAGACTGTAAATTCCTTCGTAGAAGGTATGGCAGAACGTGATCTGCCGCTGCATGTATTCCACTTTGACTGCTTCTGGATGCGTGAGTATCAATGGACTGATTTTGAATGGGATAAACGTGTATTCCCAGATCCAGAGGGCATGCTGAAACGCCTGAAGGAAAAAGGCCTGAAGATCTGCGTATGGATCAACTCTTATATTGGTCAACGTTCACGCTTGTTTGAAGAAGGCAAGAAAAACGGCTACCTGATCAAAAAGCCTAACGGCGATGTTTATCAATGTGACCTGTGGCAAGCGGGTATGGGACTGGTGGATTTCACTAACCCTGCGGCTTGTGAATGGTATGCCGGCTACCTGCGTGATTTGGTAGATATGGGCGTAGACAGCTTCAAGACAGACTTCGGTGAGCGGATTCCTACAGATGTAGTTTATTTCGACGGATCTGATCCGATGAAAATGCACAACTACTACACTCAACTGTACAACAAAGTTGTATTTGAAGTATTGGAAGAGAAGCTTGGTAAGAATGAGGCAGCATTGTTCGCACGTTCTGCAACTGCTGGCGGCCAACAATTCCCAGTTCACTGGGGCGGAGATTGCTACGCAGATTATGAATCCATGGCAGAAAGCCTTCGCGGCGGTTTGTCTCTGGGCTTGTCCGGTTTCGGTTTCTGGAGTCACGATATCGGTGGTTTCGAGAACACTGCTCCGGCACATGTATTTAAACGCTGGTTAGCTTTTGGACTGTTGTCCAGCCACAGCCGTCTGCACGGCAGCACTTCGTACCGTGTGCCTTGGGCGTACGATGATGAAGCTTGTGATGTTACCCGCTTCTTCACGAAGCTTAAATGCAGCTTGATGCCTTACCTGTATGATGTGGCTGGGCAGGCTGCAGAGCATGGCTGGGCTTCTATGCGGGCGATGGTTATGGAATTCCCGGAAGATCCAACATGCGAAGTGCTCGATCGCCAATACATGCTGGGTGATTCCTTGCTCGTAGCGCCTATTTTCCAAGAAAACGGCGAAGTGAAATACTATCTGCCAGCAGGTCGCTGGACTCACCTGTTATCTGGTGAAACTGTACAAGGCGGATCATGGCGCAAAGAGAAATATGATTTCTTCAGCCTGCCACTGTTCGTTCGTCAGAACTCCTTGCTGGCAATCGGCAGCATCGACAACAAACCGGATTATGACTTTGCGGATGGCGTGAAATTTGGCCTGTATTCACTTGAAGAAGGTACTACTACTTCTGCAACCGTACGTGATCTTAAAGGTGCTCCTGAATTGACTGTGAAGGCTGCCCGCAAAGGCAACAGCGTAACAGTTACTGCAGAAGGCAGCGGTAAAGAATTCTCGCTTTCCCTTAAAGATCTGGGAGCTATCGCTTCCGTAGAAGGTGCAGAGCAAGTGGATGAGACTACAGTGAAAGTAAACGCAGGTGCAAAATCTGTATCGTTTACCATTACACTGAAATAAGATGATTTCTTAAAGCATATTGATATAGCCATAACCTCTCTTGTAGACTGGGTGAACGATCCGTTCCCTGGTTTATAGGAGAGGTTTTAGTGTTACAATCTTAACTAATAACGGGGGAAACGTTATGAATACTAATTTAATTAAGGGAAGTGGAGTTTTGAATCAGACGGACTATACCTCTGCTACGGTTCTTTCAACCGCCGCTAATTTTATTATGAATAGGCAAGAACCTTTTACACATACCTTCCGGACTTATATTCGTTTACGGGAAAACGGCCCGGTGCAGCTGAAATTTTGGCATAGCAATGCGGTGGATTCCACCTGGGACCAAGGGCTTGAAGCTTCGGGCAGTGAACCTGGGGGCAGTTGGGTGATCGAATCGGCATTTATCGCGGATGGGGGCACTGAGCCAAACGGAGCTATTATTGAGCATACACAACATGCTGTCACTTTTGAAGGCAATGTCTCCAAGTCAGTAGCGGCCGGTGAATGCTTCTGGAGTGATGAGACAAGCATCAACCTACCTGATGGCCATTACTTAGCGTTTACATGGACGATTAAGACAACTACTGCGGGTAAATCCATTCCTTTCAACGTAGAAGGGATGCTGGCAACCGCTTATGATGCGCCCGGAAATCTGGCTGCACAGGAATCAGCCGATGGGTTTACAGAATCTGACAAGCTTTTGGTACTGCCAAGCTATATCGGATATAAGAAAGCTGTGAATAAGAAGCTAGTATTTTTGGGAGATTCGATTACTCAAGGTGTGCGGACATTAAAGGACGGATACGAATATTGGGCAGCGAGAATTGCGGATGGTCTTGGTGCAGAGATTGGTGTATGGAATCTCGGCTCAGGCTGGGCTAGAGCGTATGATGTAGCTGCGGATGGCCCTTGGCTTCACAAAGCTAAACAGAGTGATGAACTGATGATTGTCCTCGGCGTAAATGATATTGATATTGGCTGCCGCTCTGCAGATGAGTTACTTGGTGATCTGACAACTATTATTGCTAAGATCAAAACAGCAAATGCTGATGCTGGTATTATTCTAAGTACGGTGCCGCCGTTTAATTTTCAGGACGTAAGAGAAGAAACTTGGCGTAGAGTGAATCACGAAATCCTGACTAACCCACCCGCTGGAGTAGACCGTGTGTTTGATATAGCAAGCCTATTATCGTTGCCTGCACCAGACGATCACCGGATCAGACCGGAATATATGAGTGGACAAGACGACCCGCATCCGAACGGCAGAGCCGGTAAGACGGTTGCGGACGCCTTTTTAAACTGGTATTGATCAACTCTTAAATGTGTCCCGGTAGTCCTTAGGTGAAGATCCAACCTGCTTCTTAAACACTTTGCTGAAATATTTAACATCATGAAACCCGACCATTTCGGAGATTTGGGCCAGCTTCAGACGAGGATTCTGCAACAGTAGCTTAGCTTTATCTATTCGGATATTAACAATAAAGTCGGAGAAGTTAATCCCGTATTCCTGTTTGAATCGGCGAGAAATATATTCACGGCTAACAAAAAACTTTCCGGCCACTTCCTGTAAGGACAGGCCGGAAGCGTAATTAAGCTCGATGTATTTGACGATATCATGCATCGGATTACGTTCTTTAGCTTGTTTCAGGGCGATTACTTCGGCCAGCTCCTGCATTAGGGTATACGACCAGTCACGCCAAGCGAATAAGGAGAACGAGTAACCGTTCGTATAAGGAGCTGGGTGAAGCTGGTCGGCCTGTTCAAGCTCGGCCAGTGCGCCTTCAGCTTCAGGGCCTAACATTTCCCGTACCAGCTGGGAACGAAATAGTAGAGCATCATTTTTCCATGAGTTTAGGATTTCTGGTGTCACAACTCCTCCTCGGCTAAGCTCATCTACCCAGTGCTGCGCAGCTGTTGATAATATCTCTGGACTTCCGCTGATGACTGCCATTTTCCAATCTTCCTTGACGTCAGCAAAGTTCGTTGTTGATACATTACCGCGAACCTCTGCTTTGGCGATCTCTTTACGATCTCTGAATTCTTCGGAGGAAGAGGAGAAATGGCAGTAATCCTCATGAATTAATAAGTTTCGGCGCTGTAAGGCCTCTGCCACCTCTGCACGCTGATAAGGTAACTGCTTAGGTAAGTTGCCGATGCTGCTGATTCCAAAATGCATTCGGACCTGCAAGGTAGAGTAGATGCCATGATTGATTCTGCCTATTAGCTCGACCACAGAGGGTTGAATATCCCACAGAATAATCGCAATCTCCGGAGGACCTCCCCAATAACGAAAAGCAACACCCTTAAGCGGACTGTGCAAAAATTCATTACAAATATTGACGATAGCGTAGTTCATTAGCTCGGTGTCTCCGCCAAAACGTTTAATCAACGGATTGTTACCCGCATCTGTCTGCACCAATATTAACCGAGCGGAATGGATGTTTTCCGGAATGATACCATCACTGCATAACCTCCGCAAAGATAAATCAGAATTGATCGGATCATCAATTAGTGCAGATAATAGCTTTTCCCCATAAATGGGCTTGAACTCATTAAGCTGAATACTCTGTTTCTGCCGTTCGCTTCGGTCGTCTTCTTCTGAGCGCCAGGCTGCAACTGCTTTAGCTACCGCTACATTGATTGCCTCGGCTTCGATAGGTTTCAGGATATAATCAATACCCCCATGCCGCACAGTCTGCCGTACGAACTCAAAATCATTATGTCCGCTGACTACAATAAACTTAGTGTTGCCGGCGAATTCGTTCACCCAGGTCATTAACTCTATCCCATTACCTGATTCCATCATCATATCCATAATGACTAATGCTGGTTTAGCCTGCCGGATGATCTCGATGGCTTCATTTCCATTTCCGGCTTCCAGAATTTCATCTATTTGATGGGCGTCCCAGTCGACAAGCAGTCTGACTGCCTTTCTAACTCTTGCCTCGTCATCAACAATCAACGCCTTCATATCTTTTCACGCTCCGCTATAATTTCAATTTCCAATTTCACTACTACTCCGCCTGCTCTAAGGTTATCCACAGTTAAAGTGGCACTATCTCCGCACACAAACTTGAGTCGAGCCAGAACGTTCGGCAGACCAATACCTGATCCTGTAGCTTCCTTGGTTTGCTCTGTATTTCTTAATAAATCTATATCTGTTCTAGTAGGATGCTGTAGCTTCTGCTTTAAAAGATCTAACTTCGCTGAAGGGATCGCATTTCCGTTATTTTGGATACAGATTTCCATCCGGTTGTCATCCACTCTTGCTGCGGTGATTTCAATGAATCCGTCACTGCGGGAAAGATTAAAGCCGTGTTTGAAATAATTTTCTACAATAGGCTGTAAAATCATTTTCGGCATAAACGTCTCTAAAAGTGATTCCTCCATATCGTAGCGGAAACTGAACTTATTTTCAAAACGTTCCTTTTGCAGTTCAATGTAGGCTTTGACATGATCCAGCTCATCCTTAACAGTTACGATCTTCTCCTCATTGTACATGCTGTAGCGCATCATTTTGGCTAGAGCTGAAAGAAGTGAGTAAATTTGGGGCACTTTAAGCTCTAAGGCCAGCGTGCCAATGATCTGTAACGTGTTATTCAGAAAATGCGGGTTGATTTGTGCCTGCAGTGCCCGCAGTTCATTGGTCTTATTGGACAATTCCAGCTTGTACTCTCTTAAAATCAGGTTGTTGATCGTGTCCATCATACTGCGGAATCGCTCGGTAACCACGCCAATCTCATCTTTGCCCATAGGTTGAATTTCAACATCAAGATTACCGGTCTGCACCTGATTCATGTAACGAGTCAACTGCTTGATCGGTGCCGTGATTCGAAAAGAGATCAGGGTCGTTAACGTGGCAATTGTAATCAAAAGTAGAACAAGGAGGAATATATTGATCGCTGCCGCCTCATTGGCTTCCCGGAAAAGATAGGACGTAGGAATCTGCTTCACGAGGGTCCAATTTAAACCTTGGGTTTCGATTCTTTGGTAAATAAACACAGCATCTTCCTCTTCAAAATACCCTTGCGAGCTTTGATTCGTGGCGATTTGCTTGTTGTACCAAGAAGCGTGTAGGCGCTTGCCGTATTCCTCACTGTTGCTTCCGTATACAATCCTGCCATCGCCATCCAGCAGCCAAATGTTCTCCTGCTTCTGATCATATAACTGGCTGACGATGTCGGTAAGAGCCGTTAGCTTAACATCGATCGACAGGAAGCCGAGTGGGGTGGTAGTGGGAATCCTTTCAATTCGTCTATGCAATGTGAACACAGGCTCCGGTATGAGTTGCGGGATAGGTGAGGTTAGGCCATAGCTGTGACTTATATGTGTACTTTGTATAAACACAGGAGAACTGCTAGTGATCTCTGAGTCAGCATAAGGGGGGATACCCTGCCAACGTTTGGGTGTATTTTGGGTGAGCAAAGTGGCTTTTCTATCCTTGACACCGTAAAGATACACCTGGGATATATCTGGCATGGATGAAGAAATGTAATTTAGAGAAGAATAAATTCGTGTATTTGCTGCCATATCCTCGTATCCCGCTTCGAGCAGTCTGTAGAAATCTGAATCTGAATAGACGATAAGGGAGAGACGATTGATCTCCTGAATCAGACTTTCGATGTTTCTATTGCCTTGAAAGAGGAGGTTCGTATTCTCATCTACTGCCCTTGTTCTTAGGGATTGAGTGCTATAGTGATAGCTAATAAACATGGTGGCCATAATACAGATTAACGTTGGCAGTAGGATAAAAACGATCAATTTTGTGCGAATCGTGTTCCATTTCATCGAAATTTGTCACATCCGATCAATATTTTACACCTGAAAGATCACTTTAGTAGGTGTGAGGTACCCTGAAAAAAACAGATAATATGTGTATAAAGCATAAACAAGTAAGTGAGCAAAAGAAAGGGGGGGGCAATAAATGCGCGGCACTAAGTTGTCCCAGTTAGGTCAACAGCTTTTTTTCGTTGGTCCGGCAGTTTTGTTTTTTACCTTAATAACGATTATCCCATTTTTGATGGGGATGTATTACTCTTTCACAGATTGGAACGGTGTATCCGGTAATGTAAGTTGGGTCGGATTTCAAAACTTTTCCACTATTTTCTCAAATGACCCTGACTTCTGGTCTTCCTTTTGGTTCACGGTAAGATTTACGGTGTTAGGTGTGATTTTGACTAACGTGGTAGGCTTCTTCTTAGCTTATCTGTTAACTAAACCTTTAAAGACACGTAACATGCTTCGGACTATTTTCTTTATGCCGAACGTTATCGGGGGATTGTTGCTTGGTTTCATCTGGCAATTTATCTTCATCAAAGGGTTCGCCACTATGGGCGACCTCACAGGATGGTCCTTCTTTAATCTTCCTTGGCTCGGTGATGCCACAACAGGATTCTGGGCGATTGTAATGGTCTTTGTTTGGCAGTCTTCCGGTTATCTAATGGTTATCTACATTGCCTCGTTGAGTAACGTATCTAAAGAAGTACTAGAAGCGGCTGATATTGATGGTGCATCCCGTTGGCAGGTGCTACGCAATATCGTAGTTCCGCTAATTATGCCTGCTGTAACTATCGGATTATTCTTGGCCATTTCCTGGTCATTCAAAATGTTTGACCTTAACTTGTCCTTGACGAAGGGCGGACCGTTCAAATCGACGGAATCCGTTGCTATGAATATTTACAATGAAGCCTTCCTGAACAATCGTTACGGGCTGGGTACTGCAAAAGCGCTGCTGTTCTTTGTAATTGTAGCCATCATTACTCTGATTCAGGTCCGTATCACGAAGAGCAAGGAGGTTGAAGCGTAATGAAACCTACGGAAAAAAAGAGATGGAATATTGGTACGGAAGTGATAATGATCCTTCTGGCGCTGCTCTTTCTCTCTCCATTCTATTTCTTGCTCGCAAACTCGGTGAAATCCTTCGGTGAAATTCTGAGTGATGCGGCAAGCTGGCCAAAAGTATTTATGTGGTCGAACTATTCAACCGCCTGGAAATTAGCCCGTTTCGGTGAAGCATTCCGAAACTCGGTTATTATCACAGTGATCAGTGTTATTCTAATCTCTCTGTTCAGTGCGATGGCATCTTATCGTATGGTTCGGGCGAATACGAAATTCAATCAGTTCTTGCTGCTTATCTTTGTAGCAGCAATGGTAGTTCCGTTCCAAACGATTATGATTCCTATTCTGAAGGTCGTAAATGTTATTGGAGTAAATAACTCTTTCCTTGGTTTGATTATCACGAATCTAGGAATCAGTGTTCCGATGGCGATCTTCCTGTTCCACGGCTTTATCAAGTCCGTTCCTCTTGAAATTGAAGAGGCGGCTACAGTAGATGGATGTAATCCTATTACCGTGTTCTTCCGTATTGTGCTTCCTTTGCTGAAGCCAATGGTGATGACAACAATCGTGCTAAACGCACTTGGAATATGGAATGACTATCTGTTGCCATCCTTGATTCTTCAGGCACCAGAGCTTCGGACCATTCCACTAGCGACTTTCTCCTTCTTTGGTCAATACACCAAACAATGGGATATGGCACTTCCGGCTCTCGTAATCGGGGTCGCACCAATTATCATTTTCTACCTGTTTATGCAACGTTACATTGTTGAGGGAATAGCGGCTGGCTCGGTGAAAGGTTAACACCGAGCCCTCCGTTCCAAATATTTTTTAAGCAGTCCACTATTTTAAGGGGGAATATATAATGAAGAAGAAACACTCCGCAGTTGCTCTATCAGCAGTAATGGCAATGAGTTTAGCTCTAACGGCATGTGGTGGTAATAATAACGCTTCTAGTAACTCACAAAATGGAAGCGCTGGCACAAATTCAGGTGAAGTGAAGACCGTTAAGATCTTCCAATTCAAAACTGAAATCGTAGAAGGCCTCAATGAGCTTAAGGTAGAATTCGAAAAAGAATACCCTAACATCAAGCTGGATATCCAAACAGTTGGTGGTGGTGCGGACTACGCAGCAGCATTGAAAACTAAATTCGCTTCCGGCGATGCGCCTGATATTTTCTCCAATGGTGGATATGCAGAAATGGAACTTTGGGGAGACAAGATGGAAGATCTGTCCGACCAACCTTGGGTAAAAGATCTGATTCCTATGGCTGCAGAGCCTATGACTAAAGATGGCAAAGTATACGGTATGGCAATGAACCTTGAGGGTATCGGTATTGTGTATAACAAGGACTTGTTCGCTAAAGCGGGAATCACTGAAACTCCAAAAACATTGTCACAGCTTGAAGAAGCGGCTAAAAAGCTGCAAGCTATCGACGTAACTCCTTTTGGTAATGCATATCAGGAATGGTGGCTGCTAGGTAACCAAGGGATCAGCGTAGCCTTTGCACAACAAGATAATGTAGATGAATTCATCAAAGGTTTGAATGAAGGAACTGGTACAATTGTAGGCAATAAAACGTTTGAAGAGTGGAGCAAGTATCTCAAACTGACTTTACAATACGGACAAAAGAATCCTTTGACCACAGATGCTAACACTCACCTGGCAATGTTCGCAAAAGGCGAAACTGCAATGATGCAAGAAGGTAACTGGGCACAAACTCTTGTTGATAACATCACTCCTGATATGAACATTGGTATGTTCCCTATGCCAATCAATGAAGATGCTGAGAAGAATGACAAAATGACTGTTGGTATCCCTGCGAACCTTGTAGTCAACAAAGAATCCGGTTCTAAAGAAGAAGCAAAAACTTTCTTGAACTGGTTGGTAACTTCCGATATGGGTAAAGAGTACATCGTTAAAAAATGGAAATTCATCCCTGCTTTGTCCACAATCGAAGCAACACCTGAAGACATCGGTATGCTTGGAGCAGACGTATGGAACTATGTAAAAGAAAACAAAGTTTATGGCCTGCAATCCTCTAAATTCCCTGATGGTGTAACGCAAGAATTTGCCAGCGTGATTCAACAGTTCATTGCTGACAAGGTTGACGTTAACGGTTGGATGACTGGTATGCAAGCTGCATGGGACAAGCTTAAAAAATAAGTAAAGCACATTATAGAGAAGATTTAATGGATATTAGTGGTTAACAGAAGCGCTCTCCGTATACCTCATCAATTTGAGACGGGGAGCGCTTTTTTTGGGAAACAGGGCTGATTATCAAGGGATGGGGAGAAGCGCCAATGAAACGATATGATCATGTTCAGATGGGTGTGGACTATTACCCGGAGCATTGGGATGAATCCATGTGGGAACCAGATATCAAGTTGATGAAAGAAACAGGTGTTAAAGTAGTCCGGGTTGCTGAGTTCGCATGGAGCCGACTGGAGCCAACTGAGGGGAATTACCAGTTTGAGTGGCTGGACCGTGCGCTGGACCTTTTTCATCAATATGATCTGCAGGTTGTGATGGGTACGCCAACAGCTACACCGCCAAGATGGTTAACGACGAAATTTCCGGATGTGCTTCCGGTGTTTGCTAATGGAGAGATTTTTCACCCGGGGGTACGTGGACACCGCTGCTATAACAGCACATCGCTGCGTGAGTATGGCAGCCGTATTATTCTGCGTCTTGCCGAACGTTACAGTGAACACCCGGCCGTCATAGGCTGGCAGACTGATAATGAATTTGGCATGTTGGATTGTCATTGTGACGCTTGTAATACTGCTTTTCGAGCATGGGTACAAGCTAAATACGGAACACTGGCTGAGGTCAATGCAGAATGGGGAACCGTTGTTTGGAGCGGGGAGTACAGCGATTGGAATGAGCTTACCGTGCCGTTGGGCGGATCACCTCATCAGAATCCATCTTTTCTGCTGGACTTTCAGCGGTTTCAGTGGGATTCGGTGGTAGCGTTTCAGACAGCGCAGATCAATATTTTGCGTATGATTTGTCCAGAGCATTTCATAACCCATAACTTTCACAGCTATCCGCAGCGTCTCGATATGTACGCAGTGGGTGCAGATCTGGACGTGGCTGCGTTTGATTATTATCCGAATACTTCGCCAACCAAACAAGAGACAACGCCTTATAGCGGAGCACTTTCATTGGACGTAACCCGTGGCATCAAACGCCAAAACTTCTGGATCATGGAGCAGCTGAGTGGATCTCCGGGTTGTTGGATGCCGATGTGGCGAACCCCTTATCCGGGACTGATTCGTGCCTATGCATGGCAGGCGATTGCTAGAGGTGCGGATACTGTTGTTCATTTTCGCTGGAGAAGTGCAACTTCAGGAGCAGAACAATTCTGGCACGGGCTGATTGATCACAGCAATGTTCCCGGACGCAGATTAGCGGAGTTCACGCAGCTATGTCATGAGGTTAATGGGCTGAGCGGCAAGCTCCAAGGAACGATGCTGAAAAACGAAGTGGCTATCCTCCATTCTCATGAAGAGAAGGCTGCGCTGGATATTCAGCCGCAGGCAGAGGGCTTTGATTATTATGAGAACATTAAGCAGATTCACCGGGCGGTGACCAAGCTTGGCATGGGCTGCGATGTTATCGACCTCAGACAACCGCTTGATGGATACAAAGTAGTAATCGCTCCAAATTTATATTTGCTGGATGAGGAGATCGTACGTAATCTGGAGGATTTTGCCCTCGCTGGCGGGACCTTACTGATCACCAACCGTAGTGGCGTCAAAAATATAAACAACATCGCAGTCATGCAACCGCTGCCTGGGCAGCTGAGCTATTGTACCGGCGTTGAAGTGCTGGAGTATGATCCGATTGGCGTTGAAACACATGTCATCGTGGATGCGGAGGGTAATCCATATGAATGTACGCAGTGGTGCGACATCCTCCGACCTGTAGTGGCTCAGCCAATTGCTTGGTATGGTGATGATTTCTATCGCGGCACACCCGCTATAACTGTTAATTCCTTCGGCAAAGGTCAGGTTTATTACTTTGGAACCCATGCGGAAGAGCAATACTGGTCAGTTCTATTGGAGAACCTGGCTAAGGAAAAAGGGTTGTTATGCTTTGAAGGATTGCCAAACGGAGTACAAGCCTCCGTGCGGACTGGAGATCAGGGAAGCTTCTTGTTCCTGCTTAATCTGAGCCGCGAGTCCGTGATCGTTCCGTTGCCACGAGAATACAGCAGCCTGCTGGATAATAAGATTCGATCGGGAGAGCTCCAGCTCGAGCCGTATGGCGTAGAGGTGCTGGAGATTTGAGTGGTTTTGAGTAAAGAGATTTTGGAGTGGGTTTGGGAGTGGGTTTGGGAGTGTGGCAGGAGAGGGGAAAGTGGAGAGGGGAATGTGTGGAGTAGGGTGAAGTGAAGGTTGGTGAAGATGGAGTGGGGGATGTGTGGAGTAGGGTGAAGTGAGGGTTGGTGAAGATGGAGTGAGGGATGTGTGGAGTAGGGGAAGAGCGGTGTAGGGGAATGTGTGGGGTAGGAATAGTGAAGTAAGTGGAAGTGTGGAGTAAAAAATGAGTGGAGTAGGGCATGCAGAAACTTTAACAGAAGCACAACAGAAAATAGTTGCACTTCGTACACTTATTTGAAGTGTTGGAGTATTTAATTGGTTTTAGTTGCACTTTGTGCAGCTAAAAATTGGCTAATCCCGCTGCAAGGCCATATTCCGAGAATATAGTTGCACAGAATACACTTATATGGATAATTTCTGCCGTGCAGGCTATTTTAAGTGTACAAAGTGCAATTATTTCGTCTGACTTACTCATACTGACTGAAGAGAGCTGCACAATGGAGTCCCCAACATGAGCAGATTTCCACGTGGAGTCCACCATAGCAGATTTCCACATGGAGTCCAACATGAGCAGATTCCCACATGGAGTCCACCATAGCAGATTTCCACAAGTTGTCCAAAGCGGGCAGATTTCCACATGGAGTCCCCATCATGAGCAAATTTCCACATGGAGTCCCCATCATGAGCAAATTTCCACATGGAGTCCACCATGAGCAGATTTTCACAAGGACTCCACCATGAGCAGATCTGCACGATCCATCTCAGAGGTGCCGTACACTCGCAGCCAAATGCACCCAGCCACCGTACCGTACCGCACTTCACCGTACCGCCCATTTCTACACAATAGTAGCGCATACCATACTCTTACTACGTTCTAGCCGCATATTCCCAGCGAGCAATTTTTCCACAGTAGGCGGGGCATGTTTAATGCAGGCGTCTAAATTGCTCCGGCGTAGTCCCGGATTGCTTGCGAAATGTGGCTACATAATGGCTGACATCGCGGAAGCCGACTAGCTGGGAGATAGCTTTTACCGTAAGATCGGGTTGGCTTACGAGCATTTCTTTGCTTTTGCGGATGCGTAACCGTACGAAATAGGCATAAGGCGAGAGTCCGAAAGTTTGGACGAATAGGTTGTTAAGATAGCGCCCAGATACGCCTAGTTCATCGGCTAGATCGTTCAGTCCAAGATCAGGATCGCCATAATGGCTGTCCATCCATTTTAGCAGTGGCTGCAGCTTATCTACATTGCGGGAAATCGCCGTATTATTTTGAAGCTGGCCATATTTACTCAAAGTAAGCAAAAAACGATAAGCATCTGTGGAGGCGCCGAGACCAAACATATCCTGATAGGCATCATGACGATCCAGCATTTCCTTCAGCAAATTGGGGAGAGGCGCTTCATTTTCCCAACGGTAAAAAGAATTACTATTCATCCCAAGCGTCTCCAAAATAGAGTGTGCCGAACCGCCACCAAACGTTAGATAATAGGTACCCCAGTTTTTAGTGGAAGCCTCATAACGATGGGGTGTATAAGGAAGTAGTAATACGCCGCTGCCTTCGGGCAGGGAAAAGGTTTTATTGTCAAAATGGATGATCCCTTCACCTTCTGAGGTTTGAAGCCAATGATAAGTGTCATAACCATCGGGACGTGATACTTTTTCCTGATCATGATTGTGCCCCATACTGTCTAAAGTGATTGGCAAGTGCTGTCCACCTTCATGGACGAATACGATCCTGCGATGCATGATTTCGGACAATGTTATCCTCTCCTGTTAGTTCTATATTCTTATATGTATGAGATATTATTTTATATTTAAAGGGAAACCTTAACCATTTACAATAGATATATAATTATACTATAAAGGGTGTGCGAAGTGTGATTAACGATAAATTACCTAAAATTTGGTACGGTGGAGATTACAATCCGGAGCAATGGGATGCGCCTGTATGGGCTGAGGATGAACGGATGTTTAAGCTGGCGGGAATTGATGTTGCCACAATTAATGTGTTTTCCTGGGCTTTAATCCAACCTTCCGAAGATACTTATGATTTCTCCTCATTGGATGAATTAATGGATAGACTATATAAAAATGGAACTTATGTATGTCTAGCTACAGGAACAGGAGCACATCCAGCTTGGATGGCTCATCGTTATCCTGAAGTGACCCGTGTCGATGTGCAGGGCAGAAAACGTAAGTTCGGCGGACGTCATAACTCCAATCCGAACAGTTCAGTTTACCGCAAGTATGCAGCGAAGCTGGCTGGTAAGCTGGCAGAACGCTACAAGGATCATCCGGCACTGGTAGCTTGGCATATTTCTAATGAATATGGTGGCTATGATTATTCCGAACAGTCCGCTGCTGCCTTCCGTGTCTGGTTGAAGGAGCGTTATGGTTCGCTGGATGCTTTGAACAAGGCTTGGAATACACGCTTTTGGGGACATACGTTTTATGATTGGGAAGAAATTGTGGTGCCAAATGAGCTGAGTGAAGAATGGAACGGTAACCGTACTAACTTCCAAGGAATCTCGTTGGACTATCGCCGTTTTATGTCTTATAGCTTGCTCGAATGTTACAAAATCGAATACGAAGCGATCAAAGAACACAGCGCCAACGTACCTGTTACAACGAACCTGATGGGCTTTTATCCGGAGCTGGATTATTTTGAGTGGGCCAAGCATATGGATGTAATTTCTTGGGACAACTATCCTTCACTGGACACACCGGTCAGCTTTACAGCAATGACACATGACCTTATGCGTGGATTAAAAAATGGCCAACCATTCATGCTGATGGAGCAAACACCGAGCCAGCAGAACTGGCAACCGTACAACTCTTTGAAACGTCCAGGCGTTATGCGTCTATGGAGTTACCAGGCTGTGGCGCGTGGTGCAGATACTGTGTTGTTCTTCCAACTGCGTCGTTCGATAGGGGCTTGTGAAAAGTATCATGGAGCGGTAATTGAGCATGTGGGTCATGAACACACACGGGTATTCCGTGAATGTGCTGAGCTGGGTAAAGAGCTCGAGCAGCTTGGAGATCAACTACTGGATGCGCGCAGTGCAGCTAAGGTAGGGATCATCTACGATTGGGAAAATCGTTGGGCGCTTGATCTCTCAAGCGGACCGTCGGTTGCCTTGGATTACGTGAATGAAGTCCACAAATATTATGATGCGCTGTATCAGCAAAATATCGAAGCCGACATGATCGGGGTCGAAGAGAACCTGTCCAAGTATGAAATTGTTATCGCACCCGTAATGTACATGGTCAAGCCAGGTTTTGCAGAGAAGGTTGAAGCCTTTGTAAAAGCGGGCGGCACATTCATTACAACTTATTTCAGCGGTATTGTTAATGAGAACGACCTCGTGACGGTTGGAGGTTATCCAGGCGAGTTGCGTAAAGTGCTTGGAATTTGGGCAGAGGAAATCGATGCATTACTGCCAGGTATGAGCAATGAGCTCGTGCTGGATAAAACGTGGGGTAGCTTGAGTGGTTCTTATAAATGTGATCTGCTCTGCGATCTGATCCATGCCGAAGGGGCAGAAGTTTTGGCAGAGTACGGTTCTGATTTCTATAAAGGAATGCCTGCGTTGACTGTGAATAAATTTGGCGAAGGTAAAGCTTATTATGTGGCGACAAGTCCAGAAGCAGGATTCCTACAAGGATTCCTAGCGAATCTATGTGCCGAAAAGAACATTCAGCCGCTGGTAACTGCACCGGAAGGTATCGAATCTGTTCAACGTGTGAAGGATGGCGTATCTTACTTGTTCTTACTGAACCACACTGCCGGGGATTTAAGCGCGGATATTGGGGCAGCTGAGCGTACTGATCTACTGACAGGTAATGTAATCAGTGGTTCAGCAGTTGTACCGGGTCGTGGAGTATTGATTTTGTCGGATAAAAAATAGTTTATAGTATACGATTTTTAAAAAACTTTCCGGGCATAGCTTGCCCCCGGAAAGTTTTTTTGTTGTGAAGAAACTGATTAGCTGCTGCTGCCCGTGCTACCGTCTGGAGCGGATCCGCCGGGGTTTCCGCTGCTTAAGGTAATGCTCTCCGCCACAGTGGAATCTGATTTAAGCGTATATTGGATAATGTCATCAGCTTTCAGGTCAGCTAAGCTGATCGTGTTCTCCTGAAGCGTGCCATTGTCAAAGGTCACCGTTACAATTTTGGTATCAGCATCAATTGTAATATCTGTGGTTTCCTCGGAGAAGGTTTGCTGCATCCCGCCGCCCTGTGGTCCACCACCTTGTCCACCGCCGTCAGGGGCTCCGCCTTCCGGTATTCCCCCCTCTGGAGGTGTACCGTTTTCTGAGCCTTGATCACCTTCGGGTCTTTCCGGTGGAGTACCAGCCTGGCCGTTCTGCTTATCGGCTCCAGCCGTATCTCCAGTGCCTTGTGCGGGCGGGGAAGGCATTTCTGACGTATAGATTGTAATTGTGTTGTCGCTAATACTCTTAATCTTGCCGAAATTCATGGACATGCCGGGTCTGCCGTTTTGTTGATTGCCGTTTCCTTGAGATTGCTGTGCCTCAGCGTTATCTGCGGGTGCCGTGTTCGCTTGGTTATTAGTAACAGCTGTTCCTTCGGACTCCGAATTGGTGCTGCAGCCAGCCAATAGTAGAGAAGCGAGTAGACTTCCTGAGATCATAATCGGTATTAATTTCTTCATTTATTTTCTCTCCTTAATAGTTTTAGATTGATTAGGAGAAATATATCAGACGGTTCTGAAAGGTTGCTTAAGATCAGCTGAAAGTTTGCCTAAAGAAATAGATCATGTAAATGCTATATAATAATCATATAAGTGGGATAAAACTCTACAAAGGTAAGTCATGGTAAGAGATAACCAACGTTCAGGAAAGAGGCAGTACATGAAGAATTTACTCGTAACAGGCTACCGTGCGCATGAGCTCGGTATTTTTGACAATAAGCATCCGGGAATTCCTTATATCAAAAAGGCGCTGTCTAACAGATTAAAGCCGCTAATTGAAGAAGGCGTCGAATGGATTATTACCCCCGGCCAGTATGGTGTCGATCTTTGGGCTTGTGAGGTGGTATGTGAACTCAAGACTCAATATCCTGAATTGAAATTGGGGATCATTACGGCGCATACTGGACAGGAAGAGAAGTGGAAGGAAGAGAAGCAGGAGGAATACCGACGTATTATTGCGGGTGCGGACTTTTGCAGGGCGGTCAGTAATGCCCCTTATGACGGCAGCTGGCAGTTCAGGGCCAGAGATGACTTGTTGTTCCGCAAAAGTGACGGGATATTGCTCTTTTATGATGAGGATGCGGCGGAAGGTAGCCCGAAGTTTTTTAAAGAACGAGCGCTGAAGCTGCATGCAGAGGGGGACTACGAGCTGTTTCTTATTCATTCTGATGAGATTCAAAATATTGCCGATGAAGAAAATCAGCGAGATTATGAATAAAGCTACGAACGAAGATATCGCGAAATAAAAAAGCCCGAATCGGCATTGGGAAATCACCGTTACGGGCTTTAGTTTCTATTTGAACGAGAGGCGGAGAATAGGATGAGTGAGGTCAATCAAGCAGATATTTGTTATGTTATTTTGCTTAGCCCGACGAATCAAGACCGTAGAGACATGGAGATTATTCGTGGTCATGTTAAGCATTTACAAGAGCTGGACCGTAAAGGACAATTAGTGCTGTGTGGTCCCTTTAGTGATTGTCCTGGCGGTATGGTTATTGTAAGAGCGAACTCACGCGAAGAAGCCGTTCTCCTTGCCGAAAAAGATCCTTACGTGCTGTCTGGCATTCGTAGCTATGAAGTGCGTACATGGAGTCTGTCCCATGAGGGAAACAGGCATTTAGGTATTGTTTCGCTCCAGGAATAGGTTTAATCAAATGAAGCTTTTTAGCGAAGGTGCTTTTCGCACTTTGTAATGCTGCTCATAGGCATAGGCTAGCTTGATAAGCGTAGGCTCCTGATAAGCTTTTGCTGAGAAGGTTACACCAAAGGGAGCGCCGGCCGAAGTGTATCCAGAAGGAACGACGATGGACGGATATCCTGCTCTGGAAGTAATTCTGGCGCCAAAATCGGCAGGGAACAGCAGGGCATCCAGATTGTATTCTTTCATAGTGGCATCGATCCCTTCTTCCTTGCACAGCTTCAGGTCAGTCGCACGATGGCGTAAATATTGAGCTTCGCTTTGTGTGCCGGAGGAGGTATATTCCGCATCTATTAATGTAGCTTGACCAAATCTCAAAGTCTCCACAGGGTGTGCATGATTAAAATCAATAATATCCTTCAAGGTTCGCATAGGTGCTCCGGGGCCCAAATGAGACAAATAAGCATTCAGTGCTGTTTTGAATTCGTTTAATACCACCGAAGAGTAACTAATTTCCCGGGCGGTCTTAATATCCGCAGGATCAATGATGGTCGCTCCAAGCTCTCTCATCCTGTCGACGGAAGCGTTGAACAAAGCAAGCTGCTCATCTGTGAGCTCCTCAAAATAATAATCACGTGGTATCCCAATTCGAGCGCCCTGCAAACCATTCGGATCAAGGAATACAGTATAATCCTCGTGGATTCTACCTGTATTTGTTCCCATAGCTGCATCACGTTGATCCTTGCCCAGCATGGCGTTTAGCAGTAACACGGCATCATGAATGGTTCTAGCCATAGGGCCTGCGGTGTCTTGTGTATTGGAGAGCGGCAGGATTCCTGAACGGCTGAGCAGCCCCACGGTTGGCTTAATGCCGATGATGGAGCCCAAATTACCGGGATTAAGAATCGATCCTGAAGTTTCTGTGCCAACAGAGACCGTACAGAAATTACAAGCGACAGCTACTGCTGAACCCGCACTAGAGCCGCCGGTTGGCGTAGAAATATTGTAGGGGTTAAGGACTTGCCCGCCACGGGAGCTATAGCCGGAGGGCATGCCGTTCGTCATAAAATTGGCGAATTCGGTCATATTGGCTTTACCCATAATAATGGCGCCGGCTTCACGCAGCTTGGTAACTATAAACGCATCTTCCCCGGCAAAAGAATTCGCCAAAGCCAGCGAACCCGCACTTGTATGCATTTTGTCCCCAGTATTGATGTTATCTTTCAATAACACAGGTATCCCGTGCAGGGGGCCGCGTGGGCCAATAATTGCCCGTTCCACATCCAGAGATTCTGCGATAAACAACGCATCAGGATTAATCTCCAGTACAGAGTTAATCGTCAGGCCGTTTTTGTCGTGATCAGCAATGCGTTCATAATACATGAGAACTAGTTGTTTTGACGTAATTTCTCCGGCTTCTAATGCGGCTTGGATGTCCGGTATGGTGGCCTCTACGATTTCAAAACTCATATGCGTTCACGCTTCTTTCCCTCTAGGATATGGCTTCTCCTTCATCTAACCATAATTTGGGTGTCGTTGGTAGTTTTCTTTTTAGACTTACATTTTGATTGGCCATTTGATATATTCAGGTCTGCATTGTAATTTTTTTATTTTTCTAGATTAGGAGCTAAATTAAGAACATGAAAAACCACAACTTTGCTTCAAAAATTATCACTTTTTTTGTGGTGATGATAAGTTTTGCTGTTTTATCTTCAAGTCAAGCCTTTGCGGAAGACAGTGATCTCAAATGTTATTTGGACGGTAAGCAATTACATTTTAATGTAAGTCCTATACTGAAAGATGGAGTTACATACGTACCTATGCGGGCGATCTTTGAAGCTTTAGGCGCAACTATTAGATGGGATAATCATGCGAAGTCGGTCTCAGCGGTTAAAGGGGATATTAACATTTTTTATCTGGTCAAGGAAGGAAGAGTAATTGTAAACGCCAAAGAGCATGAGCAAGTCTTAAAGGGTATCAATTTTCAAAATAATACACTAGTCCCTTTAAGATTTATTAGCGAAGTGTTGGGTAGTAGTGTCACTTGGGATGAAGGTACAAAATCTATTTACATAACCTCACCAGTTGCCGAGGAGAAGATTATTGCCCCGGTCAACAGAACAATTTCAGTAGGAAGCCAAGAGCAATCAAAATCGTTATCAGATGAGAGAAACAGGTTTGTTATAATCGTAAAGCACTACGGAATTAAAAATAATCAGTTGTATAGCTTGCTCGAATTTTCTAACATGGATAATAAAGACATCTCAATAAATTTTAAGTCCGGTGATCAAAAAATCATAAAGACATTCTCAAAGGAAAAGGACCCCATGCCGACTCTGAAAATTGAAAATTGTACGGAAGTAACCCATAAAGTAGTTATCGATAATATTGGCGGGAATATATATAAAATCCCGGAATTTTCAGTTAATCAGGCGTGTGTCAGTTCCAACCAATCCCAACAAGATGCGCTTGATGTATGGCGGAACAACAATTCCGGCCTCTCGGAATTAGGCAGTAACCTCGTGTCTGTCCGTAAATATATTCAAGATCAGACGGGTGGGCTGCAAAACTTTGTGATCCCGGCTAATAAAGCTGAACAGCTGATCTTGGTCGCCCCAGTTGGAGGGAAGGATAGGTTGGTTGTGGAGGGCAGTTATTTTCTAGGAGGTCTATCAAATAAGACTATAGAATTCCAACTAGATTATGAAGTGGTTTCTGAGCTCGATTTGGGTATTTATAGTTACATATATACGGAACCTGTATATTAAGGATCGTTTTATTAGAAAAGAGGTGTCCGAACGGCCAAAATAAATGGCTGCTCAGACACCTCTTTTGTTGTGAGTGTGTAGATTAAAGTCTGACAATTACTCCTGCGCTGCTGTAAATCCCTCTTCCGCTAAATATTCTTTAGCTTCCTCAAGCGTTTCAAACGCCATCTCCAGATTGAGGTCGGCATAGACATACCATAAATCATCCTCAAGCTTTAGGGTTAGGGTTTGGCCCTCATCATTAGTCCAGAGTGTATCGGCAGTTGCCGCAGCCTTTTTCTTTCTTTTGCTGGCTACAGGAGCATCAGGAATGTAAATAGACAGTGAGGTGATGGAGGCATCCAGCAAACTGCGCAGCTCGGATTCCGAGTAGTCGCGAATATTCACGAAGCCCTTATCGTCTGTCTCGTAGCCCCGCAGTAAGCCTGCGAACACATAGCCATTACCATTTGGATGCAGGTGAAAAGCCACGGTTTTCTTATCATGCTGGCTTTCCTCGTAGTGATAGTTCACGCGCCCAAGGGATACATTTTTGCGTTCCAGCTGGGGGTAAGAGTCGAGAATCGCTAATTTTTGTTCAAAAGTAAGCATATACAGCCTCCGGTTTTCGGTGTGATTGTGCACATGATTATACCATGTCGATGGATCGCAGACTATTTTTTAATCATCAAGCGGCAGAGACAGCACGAAGGTGCAGCCTTTGTCTGAGTGCTCCTCAAGCACGAGGCTTCCGTTCATAGATTCGGCCAACAGACGGCTGAAGGTTAGGCCGAGTCCCAGACCACGCAGTGTGCTCTGCTTATCGCTGCCCCGGAAGAAGGCTTCGAAGACATGCTCACTATGATTGGATGAGATGCCAAGCCCGTTATCTTGAACACGGATTTCGGCAAAGCCATGACCTTGCTGATCCAGCAGTTCTATTGTAAGCTGCACCTTTCGATCCGGAGCTTTGGCTTGTACACTGTTATTAAGTAGATTGACGATTATCTGCTGGATACGAAGGGAGTCCCCACGCAAAAATAAGGGATTAATCGGCATATGAAGCACGGGTTCAGCAACATCTTCCGCCTGTGTCAGTTTCCATTGATATACGATTTCTGATAGTAGTGGTACGGCATCCAGTCGGTCGTGACGAACAGAAACCATTCCTGCAGTCAGGGCATTGTAATCCAGAAGGTCGGCTACCATTCGCTGCAACCGTCCAGCCTCCAGCAGGGCAATATCCAGAAATTCCACAGCTTCATCACCTTCAACGACCCCTTCGCGGACGGCATGCACCAGGCCTTTAATAGAGGTTACGGGTGTTTTCAACTCATGGGAGACTCCGGCCAGCATTACGGCTCGAGACTGCTCAAATTGCTGTAACTTGCCTGCCATCTCTTCAAAAGACATCATCAGCTCATGAATTTCCCGCTCTTTAGCATCCTTATCTAGAACGATATCATAACGGCCATGGCTGATTTGAGCCGCTGCCTCGACTACCTTCTGAATGGGTTTTGCCAGTTTACGAGATAAGAGGTAAATGGTTAGCCAACTTAAGATGATTAGAAACAGCAGCAGTATGGAGAAAAATATGATCTCCTCCTGTGGAATATGCCGCAGTGATTTTTTGGATTGCAGGACAATAACCTGTCCCAGTGTTTTGTCATCCGAATTTATGGGAGCCACAGCAGCTTTGAACTCCGGACTGCGGGAGTCGTTCAGGCTATCATTTAGCTTATATCTCATTTCCTTGTCAGTTAGAGGTGGCAGGGAGAATAGCATTTGACCTTGTTGATCAGTAATGATCACGCACATCTCTATGGTTAACTTGAAAAACCGCTTCCGGTCTTCGATCAGTTTTTCGAGATTATGGCTGATTTCAATGGAGCCTTCCATATTTAAGCTGCGATCTGCAATCTCCTGTGCCAAAAGCCCCGCAGTCTGCAGACGATTGCTCATAGCCTCCTGACGGATCCACCATAATGTAGCTAAAGCTGTGAGGAGCAGGCCTACACTAATAATGAGTAGATAACGTATCGTCCAGTAAGAAAGGATAGAGGTACGTTTGGCGTTGTTTCTCTTTAAGTTGTCCATAATTGATATCCCGTCCCCCTTAGGGTACGGATTTCCCCCTCACTAGTAGGCCAGTGCGACAACGCTTGGCGTAGTCTTTTGATCGACAAATCTACCGCCCGGTCGCTTCCTTCATAATCCATTTCCCATACAAATTCTATCAATTGCTCACGCGTACAAATCTGATTAGGTCTTTCAGCGAGAAATAACAGCACTGACATATCCCGAGGACTAAGACTCAGCTCAGCCCCATTTAAAAAGACAGCACGTGCTGTGAAGTCGATAAACAAACTGCCATAATGCCGTTTACGGCTGCCATCAGACCACTGCGAGGGACGGCGTAAGACAGCGTTCACGCGTGCTACCACCTCCTCGGGAATAAAAGGTTTAGACATATAATCATCCGCACCACCGTCGAGACCGGCTAGCCGGTCATTGATCCCATCTCTTGCCGTCAGCATGATCACAGGGCAGCTGCTTTTTTCACGGATGAGCTTAAGCAGTTCAAAGCCGTCCATGTTTGGCAGCATGATGTCTAGTAATACTAATGAAGGAGGAGATATAGCAAAAGACTCCAGCGCAGCGCGTCCATCGGCTACACGGGTGACTTGAAAGCCTGCTTTTTTCAGATAAGCACTGAGGACCCTAGAGATGGCTTCTTCATCTTCTACAACAAGAATGGATTTCGTCAAATTGGAGTACCTCCAGTCCATAAAATTTACGACAAGTTTAACACATCATAGCCCGTTCTGCTCTGACTTCTTCCCGACATATTGCTTTGTTAGAATGAGGGACGAGCTTGAAAGCATACAGAAATTATGAATATTGGAGGGAACAGGATGAAGAGAAAAAGAATAGCCTTGATCGCTGCAGGAGTTATTATCGTAGGAGTAGTCACAGGTTATACATTACTGGATAAATCGCTGGGCAATAATGTAGAGATCGAGTCCGTGATTCCAAATCAAGCAACCACAGCAGATGCTGGAGAGACAACAAATAACACTGGAGCATCAGCAGGGGTGGCGGTCACAGCCGAACAATTAAACGGGGATTGGACCCTTGCGGAAACCTCTAAAGTCTATTGGTCAGTGACGACCTCTAAAGAAACAGTAAACTTCGTAGACAACAAAGTTCAGGGTACCTGGAAGGTAAATATAGAGGATTCTACTTCGATGGCCGGGGAAGGGACAGTGGATATGAGCGCTCTGGATTCTGGCAATAGCCAACGGGACGAGCATGTAAAAGGAGAGGATTTTCTATCCGTAACGGAATTTCCACAATCCACGTTTGTAGTGAAGTCATTTTCGGAGCTGCCGGCAGAATGGACTGAAGGAGCAACTGTGCCTGTTGAAATGCAGGGGACGCTTACCGTAAAAGGAGTAGAAAAGGACGTCACCTTTCAGTCGCAAGCGGCGTATAGCGGGGGACAGTTGATGCTGTCGGGAACGACAACAGTGGCCTTTTCTGACTTTGGTCTAAGCAATCCCCACACCGTTGTACTGGATACAGAAAATAATCTTGAGGTTCGCTTGGAGCTTGTGCTGACAAAATAGTAGCTCTTTCGTAAGGATAACGCTGCTGTGGAATTTATAGAGAGACTGTACTGAAGAGATTTTCCCAGGCCGTGTTGGCGTTTGGGAGAGTCTCTTTGGTTTGGAATGAATTGTATGTTTTAATAGTAGTATCTGTCGAATAACTAGCAATAGTGGAGGTGTTCTTTGTGATCAAGGTGGCGGCAGCAATTATACATAATGAAGAAGGGCAGATTCTTATTGCCCGGCGGCGGCAAGGTAAATTGCAGGCAGGTCTGTGGGAATTTCCTGGTGGCAAAATAGAGCAGGATGAGAGCATCGCAGAGTGTCTGCAAAGAGAGCTTCAGGAAGAGATGGGGATCACAATCCTTCCCTATGAGAGCTTTGGCATCAACGAGCATAACTATGGAGAGATAAAGATCCAATTGATTGCTTGGAAAGCGCGGTATCAGGGAGGTGTAATTGATCTGGTGGATCACGACGAACATAGGTGGGTGCTTCCGGCTGAACTGGATCAGTTCATGTTTGCTCCGGCAGATCTTCCTTTTGTAGAACGTCTAGTGATGGAATCAAAGCCGGATTGAAGGGAGATATAATATAATATAGAAGAAAGGAAGAGCTTAAATGCCTGTATATGAAAAGCTAGTGCGTGACGGCATCCCCGATTTGATAGCTTCTCAAGGTAAAGATTTTAACACAAGGATATTAGAGTCCAAAGAATACATAACTGAACTACGCAAAAAATTGCAAGAAGAGTCGAAGGAATATTTACAGGCAGCAAGTGATGAAGAAGCTCTGGAGGAGCTTGCCGATATGCTGGAAGTAATTCAGGCTCTGGCGGAGACACATGGGAGCAATAGCGTGGAGCTGGAGAAGCAACGTGCAGAGAAAGCTAAACGTCGCGGTGGATTTAAGAAGGGGATATATCTGATTGAAGTGGAAGGAGAATAACGGGGAGATTATTTTTCCGCATAAGGAGGGTAAAACGTTGTTCAAAACCAAACTGTCGATGATCTTAAGCAGTGTGGTAGCCTTGATTCCTGTAGCTATTTATTTATTCCTTTATTCCAAAATGCCGGATACCGTGCCGATTCATTATGATGGGAACATGGCTGATCGATTTGTAAGTAAAGCTAGTCTGGAGGTTATTTTGCAAAGCGGGCTGGGTTGTTTGGGATTCATAATCATGAAGCTTTTACAGTTCCTTTTGCAAAAAGCGTTTATTCAAAGCTCTAACGAGCACTCAGCGGCCTTGAGCAAGATCTGGAATATTGCTATTTTGGTGGTGACGGTGGTGTTTGCTGGCATCAGTTCCTATACATTCATTAGAATGGTCTGATAGAATTAAAGAGATTTAGCAGAAGGATTAGGAGGAACATGCAAATGAAAATGGACAACGCTTACAAGGTGAGATGGGGAATTATTAGCACAGGCTGGATTGCTCATCAATTTGTTACTGATTTGGCGCATGCCAGTAATGGTGTGGCTTATGCCGTTGGGTCAAGATCTCAGGAAAGTGCCGATGAATTTGCTAAAAATCATGGGATTCCGCATGCCTATGCAACCTATGAGGAATTGCTGAATGACCCGAATGTAGACGCGGTATATATTGGAACGCCGCATCCTTTTCACAAAGAAAATGCTTTAATGGCGCTGCGTGCAGGCAAAGCTGTCCTGTGTGAGAAACCTTTTACCGTAAACAGCGGTGAATTGGAAGAAGTTGTGGCCTATGCTAAAACGCATAAGCTATTCCTGATGGAGGCAATGTGGAGTCGCTACATCCCGGCGATTGTGAAGGTTAGAGAATGGATTGCTGAGGGTAGAATCGGTGATGTTCGTTTGGTGAAGGCAGACCTAGGGTTTCGTACCGACTGGAATCCGGAAGGCAGATTGCTGAATCCGCAGCTGGGCGGGGGTGCGCTGCTGGATGTGGGGATTTATCCGGTTTCTTTTGCCTCCATGGTGTTTGGACCTCATCCTGAGTCTATTTCCAGCACAGTGCACATAGGTGAGACTGGAGTGGACGAGCATTTCTCGATGCTGTTGTCATATGGTAACGGGAAAACCGCTTCGTTGAACGGTGGTATTCGTCTTAACATGTTGGAGGAAGCGCATGTGTTTGGCACAGAAGGCCGTATTATTGTAGAGGGTACATTAGTGAACCCGAAATCGGCTGCGCTTTATATAGGAGATGAGAAGGTAGAGAGCTTTGTGGACGACCGTGCTTCTATTGGATATTGTTTTGAAGCGGAGGAAGTAGGACGTTGTCTTCAGGCAGGGCTTACAGAGAGTCCGGTGATGACATTGGATGAATCGTTAGCGATTCTGAAACTGCTGGATCAAGTGCGTGCACAGTGGGGGCTTAAATACCCTGGAGAGTAATTAAAATATAAATTAAACACCCCTCGGTGCAGTGCTACACAAGTAGCTCCGAGGGGTGTTGTTATATTAACTAAGCTGCGCTAGTTCTGATTATTGGCGTTTTTGCCTGTCTGGACCCAGCCGGCCACTTCAACGGTACGCTTCGCTTGATGAAAAACAGCGTCACGGATCCGATCCTGATCTTCGATCATTTTACCGTCTCCATCTACACTGACACTTGTTCCGTAAGGGTTGCCTCCCGCACCAAATGTGACTGGATCGGTATAACCGGGTGCTGCAACAATGGCTCCCCAGTGATACATCGACGTATAGAGTGCCAAAATCGTAGCTTCTTGTCCACCATGCGGGTTCTGTGCTGAGCTCATGGCGCTGACGACTTTGTTTACTGTTAGTCCTTTGCCCCAAATACCACCGGTTGTATCAATGAACTGCTTCATCTGGGAAGCAATGTTACCGTAACGGGTTGGGGAACTGAAAATAATCGCATCCGCTTCGACTATATCGTCGGGTGTGGCGACTGGGATATCTTTTGTTTTTTCAGCTAGGGCTTTCATGGCTGGATTTGCTTGAATTTTGTCCTCGGGGACCAGTTCCTGCACCTTCAGCAGTTTTACCTCAGCTCCTGCTTTTTCTGCGCTTTCCGCGGCCCATTGTGCTAGCTGGTAGTTAGTTCCTGTGGCACTGTAGTAGATGACAGCTAATTTGATTTTTGGCATGCTGTAGTCATTCCCTTCGAGTGTAGTTCCATACTATTAATTACCCTAAAGGGGTCTTTATAACCCAGAATGAAATCAATCTATTCGAACTGGACAGACAGATGTCCACTTTGCCTGTGTATACTAAGTTCAATCACAGGAAATGAGGGAGAATGATGAATACTTATTTTGTAGAGAAAGCAAAAATGACCTTGGCGGGGGTTAGCATACGCACAACTAATGAAGCAGAAATGGGACCTGATGGAGGTTTGTCGCAGCTGTGGGAAACTTATTTTCAGAGTAATATTGCGGGGCAGATAGCTACGGTAAATCCTGAGTATATCTATGCTTTGTATACGGATTATGAGAGTGATGCGAGCGGAGCGTATACCGTTGTGATCGGGCATGAAGTAGCTGAGGAGAGACATATAGAGGGAAGGCAGCTAGAGGAAAGTGAACTAGAGGAAAGCGAACTAGAGGAAAGCAAGCTAGAGGAAAGCGAACTAGTGGAAAACCAGTTCACCTATGCGGCTGTACCGGAGAGCAAATACATGGTTTTTAAGACGAAAAAAGGTCCGGTATTTGAAGTAGTCGCGCAAGCGTGGGGGGAGATTTGGGCGTACTTTAAGGAGTCTGGGGAGGTAAGAACTTACTCGGGGGATTTTGAGATTTATGATTCACGGAATTTTGACCCTGCTGACACGCAGGTTGAGATTTATATTGCGATTGAATAGATAGGGGAAGGCTGGTTTTGTGTGCTTAGTGGGTTAAGTGCTTAAGCGGGAGATTTTTTAGGGAAAAGTGTTATAGGGAAGTGTTTAAAGGGAAGTATTTTATAGGGAAAAAGGGATTTAAGGGAGTTGCTTCTGACAGTAGTTTCAAGCAACTTGCGAGAGAAAGGGGGCTGCCGAGAGGTAGTCCCTATTTTTGCTGACGGCCAGGTACCGGGGAGAAGGGTTACTTGACAGTGGAAGAGAATATAAACAGCTTAAAAGAATACATACATCTAAAAAGAATATATACATCTAAAAAAATATGTACATCAGTAAAAAATAATGAACAACGACTCTTCTCTCAACTGGGGATGTGTTGTTAATAATCCTTGCTGAGGCTTGCATTTAGGCAGACGGGGGGAGACATAAGAAAAGCCCTAGAGTATATATACTTAACTAATGTGTCTGCGGAAAAATATACGATAAAAATCCCGTAGATTTGCTGGATTGGGTAGAAGTGGCGGGGATGTACGGTAAAAATCCCGTAGATTTGCTGGATTGGGCTCAAGTGGCGGGAATGAACGGTAAAAATCCCGTAGATTTGCTGGATTGGGCAGAAGTGGCGGGGATGTACGGTAAAAATCCCGTAGATTTGCTGGATTGAGCCAAAGTGGGGAAATGTACGGTAAAAATACTCTACATCAGCTGCATAGCGTCGAATTAGTCAGAAATAAGAGCAAAAGTGCCCTACATTAGCGGTATCGAGCCAAAGTAGCAAGAAAGAGAGGCAAAAGTGCTCTACATTAGCCGCCCCAAGCCAAAGTAGCAAGAAAAAGAGGCAAAAATGCCTTACATTAGCCGCACCAAGCCAAAGTAGTAAGAAAGAGAGACAAAAATGCCTTACATTAGCCGCACTGAGCTAAAGTAGCAAGAAAGAGAGGCAAAAGTGCTCTACATTAGCCGCATTGAGCCAAAGTAGCAGGAAAGAGAGGCAAAAATGCTCTACATTAACCGCCCCGAGCCAAAATAGCAGGAAAGAGAGTCAAAAGTGCCCTACATTAGCGGCAAACGCCGCTTGGACCTAGTCAAAGTTAGTTTGCTGGAGGAGCTAGTGGAACTGTTATTGTTAGTGGAGTTAATGTGCTTAAGGAACTGATCCAGTTGGTGAAACTAACGGAGTTGATAGAGCTAATGTAACTATAGAAGTTAATGTAGTCGGCAAAGCTAGTTAGTTAAGCAAATGTGGTTGATGGAACTGAGATGATTGGTGAAGCTGTTGTAGTTCATGTAGTTCATGTAGTTCATGTAGTTCATGTAGTTCATGGAACTCATTGAGTCGGCGGATCCGATAGAGTTGAGTAGAGATGACCAATTAGCCAACACACAAATATACAGAAATGGAGAATGCCAAATGGGAAAACAATTTACCGCTATACTACCTGTACATGAAGAGTTTATTCTTCGGCAGCATCTTTTTTTCGTAGGGTCGGCGCCGCTTTCAGAAGATGGGCATGTTAACCTTTCGCCGAAGGGACATGATTGTTTTCGGATATTGTCTCCTAATCAGGTGGCTTATCTAGACATGACTGGCAGCGGTAATGAGACGAGCGCGCATCTGCTGGAAAATGGAAGAGTGACGGTTATGTTTTGTGCGTTTGAGGGGCCGCCTAATATTTTAAGACTGTATGGAACAGGGGCTGTGATTTTGCCTGAATCAGCAGAATGGGAAACACTGTCCCCTTTGTTTACATCTCTGCCTGGAGCTAGACAGATCATTTTGATAGATGTTCATAAAGTACAGACTTCCTGCGGATTTTCGGTCCCATTCATGAGTTATGAGGGTGAGCGGGATACGTTGCAGCGTTGGTCTATCCAAAAGGGTGAGGCAGGGCTGAGAGAATATAGACAAGAGAAAAACACAAAGAGTATAGACGGGCTACCCACACCTCTTGGACAAAAAAACTGACCAGACAGGAGTTCCCATTCTCATGGTCAGCAGAAGGAGCGTACTATCTGTAGGGATTGTTTACCCAAGTCGTTCAAAGTTGTCTGCTTCGTATATGTACACCCAAGTCGCTATAGTTGCTTGACTACTCATTATAAATGTTCACTAGGTGGATACAGTGTATGCTATAAACCATTACATTCGATCTCATTAGGCAAAGTAATAAGCTAATTGAACGCAACAAGTAATCCCGTAATCCGTAATCCTGTAACCTGTAATCCCGTAATCAAAAAAAATGAAGGACATAAGGGTGACGATTCATTTGGCATCCCATTGGAGGGTTTTTTAGAGTGTCTTTCCCTATTTAATAGTCTATTAAACTTATTGCTTTTACTGTTATTTCTATCATCGCATGCTCGTTTATTTAAACTTATAATGAAGGCGATGGGATGGGCTGCTTTTCCATCAATCATCGTTTACATTCTCATGTAGAAGTTATTTTACGTAGATTAATAAACGGACAAAGGAGATACAGCATGCTGCCATCACTCGCATTTCTTAAACGTCAATTAGAGGGGATTTTACGCAATAAATTTGCACAGGGGCATCAAACCTCGGGTTATTTAGCCAAGCTGGAACAGCTTCCCGCAAGCTATGATGCCTATCTGGAATTCGCTCATAGCTTGGTGGCCATTCCAATGAGGGACAATTGGCCTTACTATGAACCAAACGATTTACAAGAGATATGGCAGGAATGCGATCCGGCACGACCTTTAGGCCAGGTCGGCATCTTGAATCTTAAGGATAGCTCCAAGCGTGTGGAGGCGGGATTCCTCGCTTCAGTCTGTGGTTCAATGCTAGGCAAACCGATTGAGGTAAACCCCAGCTTGTCGGAATTGCGTAAAGCTTTAACTTCTGTAGGGGAATGGCCACTGAATGATTACATTTCTGATGAAGTTCTCCATGCTTTGGATCGTCGACATTGGTCTTGGTTTGAGACGACGCGGGGGCGAATTCGTTATGTGGCACCTGATGATGATATCAATTACACATTAATGGGAATGATGGCGTTAGAACAATTTGGCGATGGTTTTACGAAAAGAAATTTAAGAGATTTATGGATAAATCATCTTCCGATAAGTACTACTTGGGGGCCGGAGAGGACCATCTTGCTTCGATCGGGGATTAGCTATTTGGAGCATGATAGAGAACTATTCAATCATTCTGAAATAGAGGCTTGGCCCGACTTCATGGTGCAAGATACAGAACTATGCGGAGCAGCGATTCGCGCAGATGCTTACGGTTATGCCTGCCCCGGTCAACCCGCTCTTGCCGCTGAGCTAGCTTGGCGTGATGCAAGTTTTACACATCGCCGGACGGGGATCTACGCCACGATGTTCATCGCCGCTGCGATTGCAGTTGCGCAAGTGCTGCGCGATCCTATTAAAATAATAAGTACTGCACTGCAATTCGTACCTGGAAGGAGCCGATTCTATGAGATTACTCAGGATTGCCTGCAGAGGGTAGCGAATGCAGATAACTGGCTGGAAGCTTATCAGAGCATTAACCATAAGTATGCAAATTATGGTCACTGTCAGGTTTATCAGGAAATAGGTACCTTAATTAATACATTTCGATTTGCAGACAATGTCGGTGACGGGATATGCAAGCAGGTGATGCAAGGCAACGATACGGATAGCTTTGGAGCAACAGCAGGCTCTCTGCTCGGGGTTTATTTCGGTTCTGACAGCCTGGAAACAAGATGGCTTGAGCCTTTCCAAGACCGGATTCATACGGGATTATCTAATTTTCATGAGCAAAAGCTATCCCGTTTGGCTGAGCGGATGGGGCGTTTGCCAGAGCTGTTGCATACTCACCAACATCGAATTGAACCCAGCGAGCTCTATGTAAACGAGAACACCGATTTAAACCTTTGAATTTGATTTCATCAAAAAAATGGTTAAGATATCTGTTACTACGGTTCACAATTTTATTTCCTTGGAGTGTTTGTGGGACCTATATAGAAGTGCTTTAGAAATTAAAAGTGCCAATTGAGTAGCTGAGTAAAAGTCACCGTGCTTAATGCAATACGACATTATCCCGTAACAGGTTACTTTTTGATTTTTTTCAGCTATCCATAGACTGCTAGTACATGGAAAAAAAGACACCAACCCCCGGTTAGTGTCTTTTTGTCTAGCAACAGGTACTGCTAACAATGGCAAATTTGCTTGAAGATGTTACATCAAACGTAGATCACATAAGGGATGATGCGTAACCAATGGTGTGAAAGCGTCTAGAGCAGATTACTTGAAAGTTCAATGGATTGTTAAAAACATCCACAATAGGTAAATTAACGAGACTTAGACTACAGGATAATTACGAATGATTAACGAGCTATGTGATCTTCATGGCATTACGTACCTATTAACCATCGAAGCGCTGTCCAACGCTAGTTGCTATAAGTGGTGGAGCTTACAGGATCGTCGAGCCGACACAAAGACAAGGTTATCCCGTATGCCGTATCCCGTATCCTGTATCCCAAATCCCTACCGCCCAAAGCTCATGCTACCTACGGATTCCACTATAAACACAGGCACATATTGCTCGCCCATGTCTGTTCCAACGAGCTCATATCCATTCTGATATTGGCCACTAACTAACGCGTTACCTGTAACGGAACCCACTTCTCCTTGGAGCAAAATATAAATCCCATCCGAGTAAGCAAGACTATTGCCGAAGTTATCTACGATGATCTCACAATGAAAAGAGACCTTTTCAAAAGGATGAGTGGTAAGATCCGCAGCTGAGATTACAGCATACTCCTGAACAATCTCCGCGAATTGATAGCTGCCGTCTACTTTACGGTAAAGTGCCGTTTGCCCGTCAACACCGTCTCCAAGATCCGCATTAGGCACGAGAATAGAGTCATCCGGCTGCAGTTCATAACTATCACCAGCTAAAGAAAATAACTGCGAAATACCATTCGATTTCATCTCATATGCTGTGAAAAGGGTGCGTCCACCTTCAACCTCAGATTGGGCTAAAACTACAGGTACACCTGAAGAGGTTGCCAACTGTTCATTAAAAGTAAGACTGCGCAGACTCTCGAAGCGTGGCAAGCTGTTTCCGGATAATGTGACCACATTGTCGTCGTTATTCATCGCGGCATAATAGAGCACGCCACTATTATCCGTCCCGGCAACGATCACTTTTGTGCCCGATAGTCCTTTGCGGGAGATGACGTTGTCGTATTTGTCTTGCTCTTCACCGCCAGGAAGGAGGCGAACAGGCTCTGCAATATTCCAGGCCAGCCTAGCAGCGGCAATGTTTGTCGAAGTATCTTCTAGCGGAGCAAGCTCTCCGTATAATTGTATCGCTTCAGCATATTGACCTTTAGTAGTCAGACGGTTGGCATTTTTTAGTAGCTTAGCCTTACTAGTATCGATCAAAGTCAGCACCTTGGATGACGTGATGCCTGCCGATCCTGCAAAATTACGATAAGCTACAGCATGCCCAGCAAAAGCTGTGATATTGTCACCTTCAAGATCTTTGTTCAGGATGATCTTCCCACTGCTTTCTGCTTGTTGAAGTACCCAAGGAGCTTCGTAATTATGCTGGCTATAAGCACTCATCAGGGACAGGGTGCTTTCCAGCATGCCGGTAAAGTTTCCTGCTCCTGCTAAGGATTTTAATATAGCTGTGTCATGGCTTTTAAACTTTGAGGCTAGTAAATCCTCTTTGGAAGCTGCACTTCCATAATAAGCATCAGGAATCTGCAAAAGATTCCATTTGAAGTTCTCTTCATTACTCACCCCTCCGCTCTGGTTCTGGGCAAGATCGGCAAGGAACTGCTCCTTAAACTGACGGAAATAAGAGGTGAACTGGTCTGAAATGCCTGAGGCCGACGATAACTGGCGATAATAGGATTCATAGGGACCGCCTGGCTTCATATATGTAGCTTTTAAACTGAGCAGAGCTTGATAGCTTTTCATAAATCCGGCAAAATCCTTAGTCGCTGCTTCCTCCTTAGTAGAGGCTACCAAATCATTCAGAACTTTGCGGATGTCTGTGATTGGAGCTAATTCATCCAGACGTTTTGCGACTCTTTCTTCCTGGTAATCAATGGAATAGTTGGCCGCTGCTTGACGGTACTGATCCTCTGCATTAATCAGATCCCCGGCAGCGTAGAGACGGTCGGCTTCTTTGGTGATTTGTATTTTATCTGCGATGAGAAAAACCTTCTGTCCAAGCAGCACAAGCATGCATATACACAAAATGATCATAAAGTTTCGCAGGGTTATTAATTGTTTGAACGTCATATAGAGTAGCCTCTTTTTTCAAAATATAAGAAAGCCTAAGAAAGTATAAGTTTTACGGTATACATCATCCTTATATTTCTTTGAGAAACGGTTGGTTGTCATCAATAAGGATGTTTGCTTTATATTGGTTCATCTTAGCTTTCAGGTCTATTGGACCTCCGGGTCCCAGCGATATTTGGCTTCACGAATGTCAGCTACCCTGAGGTCTAAGCCGTTCCAAGGTTCATGGGGATTCGCAGCAATGAGTTTGGACAACCGCAAGAAACGGTCCTTGGACAGATCTTGCACGTATCGGCCAATCATATTGGAGTAGAGCAGGGCATAACGCTTCATTCTTACCGCCGCTCCTGCAACGCTCGTAAGGATGGTTAAGCCGTTAGCCATCTGGCGAATCTCCACTTCATAGTTCTTCACGTAGCGTAGTGTACGATCCTTAATGAGATCGGGACGGACTTTAGCGATCTCGCCGATATATTCGGCTAGCAGTGGTTCGAAGTCTTTTAGAAGAAGCTGCTCCAGTTCTAGATCCATATCCTTGCGGAGTAAAAATCCATGCAGCAAAGCCACTCGCTGCCGCGCGATCCGGTCGCCGCGAAGCAGGATGGAGAGCTCCCGCAGCTTCTCATAGGCAAGAACATCATCCTCACGGAGTACGGAGACAGCTTCCTGACGGTTGACCTCCAGCCCTTCCTTGATGATGCCGATCCCACGACCAAGCAGCTCATTGAGAGAACGAAGATTCTCGTTCTGCCTTACTTTTCGCTGCGTATAGTACAATAGTCCAGCAAGCACAAGACCCCCGGCACCACACAATATCATTTGTTGGATGCTATTTCCAAAATAGACAGAGGCTAGTGTGAGCAGTAAGATGAATAGTAGGCGGGTATGCATCTTCCGTCTGGCTAGTGATGCTGCGTGCTGCTCTACAGCAATAAGTGAGGCTCTGCCACATTTGCTACAGCGGTCTTCGCCAAGAGCGGTATACCGCCCGCATTGGCGACAGGTGCGCAGCTTGTCATAAGCGTAACGCGGTGCCTTGAAGGGCCGGAAGGTAACGGGTCTTTTCTTATTCACGGCCTTTATCGCCTCCGTTCAAAGCGGCTAGCAGTCGATCGTTAATATCATCACGTGTCAGTGGTTTGCGCTGATGTGCGGCATAAATGGAAATCTGAATTACGGCAATTAGGAACGTAATCCCAAGAATGACGTATGAAATCATGGAACAATCCTTTCTCATGGACGCTCTGCAGTCCAGATGGCTTTTAGAATGATAATCTTCTATGCATCAATGCACTGGGTCCGGCGGTCCTAAAGTTGAAGTTTACAAGGTTTAATTATATCATAATGGCATGCTATTTACAGATTTTAGCGATAGTGCTGAACCTGTCATATGTGCCTAATATAACACAAGAGGAGCCCTATTTATGCTTCGTAAATATCAAAGTATTAGAACAACCAAGACTCTCTTTCTACGTATCTTTCCGGCATTGCTCCTGGCTCTTTGTCTAGCTGCCTCGCCTTTTGCAGCTGTTAAGGCCTATGCGGCAACGTCGGCGCAATCTCACATTGACGCTGTGCTTCTTATTGATGTCAGCAACTCCATGAAGACTAGTGACAAGAACAAAATCGCCAACGAAGCGATGAAAATGTTCATAGATATGTTATCCACCCAAGGTGATAAAGTAGGTATTGTTGCCTATACCGACAAGGTGCAACGGGAAAAGGCCCTGCTGCAAATTAGCTCGGAGAGCGATAAGCAGGATTTGAAGGATTTTATTGATGGTTTGGACCGAGGAGCTTACACCGATATCGCTATTGGCGTAGAGGAAGCTGTAAAGGTTCTGCAGAATGGAAGTGACCCTTCCCATGAGCCTATCATTGTAATGCTCGCTGACGGCAATAACGATTTCAACAAAGCGACAGGCCGGACGCAAAGTGAATCAGATAAAGAGCTGAAGGCGGCCATAGAGGTTGCCAAAAAAAATGGCTATCCCATCTATACCATTGGACTTAATGCAGATGGCAAGCTGAATAAACAAAGCCTCGCCGACCTGTCCAACGAGACGGGTGGTAAAGCATTTTCGACGGACTCAGCAGACGATCTACCGCAAATCCTGAGTGAGATTTTTGCCAGCCATTTGAAGCTGAAGGTAGTGCCTGTGCAGTCGATTACTGCAAATGGCGATTATCAGGACGTGACCGTCAACGTGCCTAACGGCAGTGTTTTGGAAGCCAATATCTCAATTATGTCTTCACAGCCTGTGACAGCGAAATTAACGGACCCGTCAGGTAAAGAAGTTGCGATCCCCTCAAACAATGTCCTGCTGTCCAAGTCTTCTACTTATAGCTTGATTAAGCTACTGTCACCGCAGGAAGGAGATTGGAAACTTCAGGTTAAAGGTGTGCCAAAGGATAAGATTGATATTAATCTAGTCTTTAACTATGACCTGGAGCTTAAGATCGATGCGCTGCCATCTGCAACCTATAAAAAGGGTGATAAAATCGACATCACCTCCCATCTGTTCAGCAACGGTACTCAGGTAACACTCAGTAATTTGTATCAAGATATGAAGGCGGTACTGCTTGCTACAGATATTGATACAGGTGATGTGCAAGAAATCGAACTGGATAACTCCGGAGCTGTCTTCAAGGGTACCTTTGAGGTAAAAGAAAGCCATAACTACGAGTTGAAGGTACGGGCAGAGGAAAGCAGCTTTTATCGGGAAAGTGCACCTGTCCAGATCAGCGCGAAGACAGGCGGAGCAGCAACAACAGCACCTTCTACAGGGACTGGCAACGAAGAACCCCTGAAGGAAGCCTCATCCAAAACCCTGTATTACATTATAGGGGGCATTCTTTTAGTGCTGGCAGCGGGTGCAGCATGGTATGTGCTGAATAAGAAATCGGCACGTGGTTTTGTTGGACAGCTGGTAGTAGAGGTTAAAGACAGCAATACGGGTGAGAAGACCTACCCACAATATAAGAAGCTTGCAGGCTTCAAGGGCAAGTTCACCCTTCATCAGCTGCTGCAATTGGCGCCTGAACTGAAGGAGAGCGAAACTGTTATTTTCACACCGGCTAAGAATGACCGATTGCTGTTACGCAGCGGAGAAGGTGTTACTGTGGAGAGATCCGGACGTGCTGCGGATGCTTCGCGTGGTCTTGAACTGAAGAGTGGGGACCGCGTTTCAGTATCTCTACAGACGGTAGATAAGACGATTTATCTGGAATATTTAGTATAGTAGGCAATGGCAATGTATGCCGCAGAAACAGTTTTGCTGCAAGATATCTGAAGTACAGCTTCCGCAAAACTTTTAGGAGGATAAGCATATGAAACCAGTAGTAAGAGAGCATATACAGCAATTGGATGTATCACTAGGCGGCGGGATTGTCAGCGATAAGATCAGGGTGGATACGATTGATAATCCGATCCTGATCATTGGACTAGGCGGCACGGGCATTGATGCTCTGCTGCGTCTTAAATATCAGATTAACCGCCGCTTTAAGCTGCCGGAGGATCCGATATCCAAGAAGAAACGGGACAAGCCGGATAATGTGGAATTTCTAGCTTTTGAGACGAATGAACAGGATCGTGGAAAAAAATACAAAGGCATTGGGCTGGACCCGCAAAATGAATTTGTACTGTTGGCGAATGCCGAAATCGGCGGATTGTTGCAGAACCGCAGTATCCTCGATTCCTATATTACGGATTGGCTGTCACCTGAGCTGAGTATTACAGATGGTATGAATGGTGCTGCTGGTGTGCGGCAGGCTGGTCGTCTGCTTTTGTTCACCAAGATTAATCAGGTTGTAGGCGCGATTGATAAGAAGATCAAGACGTTATCCGTAGGCACTAACAAAAAGCTGATGGTCTTTCTCCTGACAGGTCTGTCGGGCGGTACAGGCAGTGGGGCTTTCTTGGATATTGCCTATATCGTGCGCGGTATTATTGAACGTGACTATGGATCAGCTGGTATTGACCGTGTGAACACACTGGGGTACCTCTTTACACCTGACGTGAATTTGTCTAATAAAAGTCTAAGCGAGCACACGCGTGAATATATTCGCAAGAACGGTTATGCAGCGCTAAAAGAGCTGGATTACTGGATGAATGTGGACAGTCGTGGTGAGCGGTTCCAGCAGCAATACGGTAATATTTTGACGGTAAATTCACCGCTGCCTCCATTTAATCTATGTCATTTGATCTCTGCAACGAATACCGAGGGTAAGCTGCTGGAGAATGCGTACGATTACTGTATGAACGTAACGGCGGAGAACATCACGAACTTTATGGCGAGTGAAGAAAAACAGTCTGGTGAAGAATTCGCCATCCATGATTATATCAGCAATATCCGCACCAACATTGCGCAGATGAACAAGACCTACCCAGCTAACTATGAATACAACATTATCGGTGCCTCGTCCGCTGTGCTTCCGATTGAGGAAATGACGACTTACCTGGCTTTCCGCTTGTTTGATAAAATGGAAAAAATGTTCCAGCAGGCGCCAGGTCAAGAGGATGTAGAGAAATTCGCACGTAAGCTTGGGATTGATCTCGACAGTATGATTAAGACGTTTGAATCCCGTGTGCCTGAGCCGTTGCCAGGCTACGAGAACAGCGAACGCTTGAGCCATGCCAATGTTGTTAAGAATCAAGTGGTAAGCATGGATACAGAGCTGGAGCAGAACTTCCTGGCTCGTGCCCGTGAAGAATATATCAAATCGAAAAAGCAGCTGCCTGGCGAAATTGTGGGACGTTTCAGTGAAGAGCTGGAGCGCATCTTCCTGCACCCAGAGCAAGGACCGTTCTACGTTTCCCGCCTGCTGTATACCGAGAAGGGCTTCTGTATTTTGAAGCTGATTCAGTCTTATATTGAGGCTTTACGTGAAAGCTTGTTGCGTTTGCCACGTGATATTGAGACGGCGCAGGACAGTGCGGATGAGAAGCTGAGCGATGCCCGCAGTGCTTTTGTCTCCAAAGAGAAGAAGAAAAATGCCTATATTGAGGCTAAAATCAATGAGTATTGGCTGCACGCCGATGTAGAACGCACTGAACAAATGATTCAATTTTACGAGGACTTATATGAGCTATTAAACGATGAGAACAGCCGGATTTACGGTGTGTTTACAGAGATTCTTAGTGCGCTTAGCTCGATTTTTGCCAAGAACGGGGACATCCTTATCAATGGCGAAGAGCAGGCAGACTATAAAGGAAACAAAACTTATTATTGGAACATTGTGAACGTGCCGGATATTTCGGCGACCATCTCCAAGATCATGGATCAGAAGGACGGCGACGACCTGATTCGCGACTTCACCCGTGAAATGCTGAAGCATTCCGGACGTTGGGTCAAAGAGCAGGAGATTGATATCGTTCGCTCAATTTCGGAATTCCTTAGCGATAAGTTTGGGGATCTGATTACCCGTTCGATGGAGGATTTCCTTGTGATGAAATTCGGCCATGAAGAGCCGCTGGATAAATTCGTTGAGCGGATTATTGCCGGTAAATTGGACGAAGAGGCTGTGCCTACCTTCCACCTTAGCAATAGCTCAGGCAGCTTACATTTCCCATCATGGGGTTTCGTTTCCGTGCCTGTAAAAGCGCCGGGTATCCTAAAAGGGATTCGTAATTATCAGAATAATGCGCTTGGCAAATCGCAATTTACGATCAAGGAAAGCCAAGTGAAAAACCGTATTTTCTGGCTTAATACACGTAACGGTGTGCCACTTTTCGTATACACGCCGCTGCGGGTGTTTGAAGAAAACTATGAGCGGACCATTCTCGACAAGGAAGGGATCGGCCGCCATCTCGTGATGACGGATAAGAACAACTGGACGTACCTGCCTTCTCCGATTCCAGAAAAATCATGGGGCGACACTTACGTCAATTCTCGTGTACGTGATTATAACGCTAGAGTGCGTGCAGACTTTGCAAAAGCGCTGGCAAGTGGAGTCATTATTGAAAAAGGTGTAGATGAGAACACAAGTAACAGATATTCTGTTGTGTTCACCAAACCTTTTGATCTGGACGCCATTTTGAACGGTTTCGATATGCAGCTGCAATCCACACGCCCAAATCTCGGTGAAGTGAAGAAGGCGGTTGATGAGCTGAAGAGCCTGCGTGAGAAGGGCTTGGAGCGGGAAGGCCTTAAAGATATCTTTGGCAGCATCAACAAGGACATGGCGCAGGAGAATCTCATTCGTTCACCGCAGCTGATTTCACGTGTTCGTGTGGAGCTGGCTAAATATGCTGAACTGACTGCCAAAGCCGCTGAGCTTGAAGGTGTGCTTCATCAATATCTGGACGAAGATAAGTGGATGGATCAGTTCATTGAAGCTTTGTATACAGACAGCATTATCAAAAAAGGTGCACTCTATGTTTATGACCGTGATGAAGAAGAGGACGCTTGGGAGCCGTTTGCTAATTTGATGAAAGAGCGCAGCTACGTAGAGTATGCCGTGTATCGTCACTTCCGGGAGCTGGATGAGAAGAGCCGCAGCGTACTGCTGCGTAAGGCAGCACGTCGTGCAGGTGAAATGACTGCCGCTGAAGACGTTACCCCGCTGCTCTATAAGCTGGAAGGACTGTATGTATCATTCCTGGAAGCACGCGACAGCTTGGAGTACGAACGGGTAGAGTATGAGAGCGGCGATGAGATGTACGGATTCTACAAGAGCATGACTAGCAAGCTCGGCAGTATCCGCAGAAAGTTGAAATAGGCCTATGATCAAAACACAGGCATTATCTTATGGTGAACAATATGCGGTACAGGAAGAGGCACAGCGCAGCAAAGGGGATGGACGCAGCAGCATCCATTACCCTGCCCTGTTTCTGTTCGTAGGCGACAAGGTTGCTCCGGCCATCGGTCCGGTGCTGGATAGCTGCGAACGAAAATGGGATAACGCCGGCGGTGTTATGGCGTTACATGCTGTGTCAGGTGCGGCAAAAGAGGGAATAGACGGAAGTATAAGTGGATCTGTTGCGGGAGGAAAAGACCGGGTGCTGGCCATGGCCTTGCCGGAAACGGCAGGGTCAGATCCACGCACTGTGCGTCATGAACTTTACCGCAAGTTTCATGAGGATACACGTTATCTTGCTGAAATGAATAAAGTTATCCGGCGGCTGAGCAACAGTATAGCGGATTATGGACGTCTATATTCATCTTTTGACGTCATCCATCTCTCTATCATTACGCGGGTTGATGATCCGCTTAATGTATTGCTGCCGGAAATTACACTGCTGGCTCGTGCTGTACTCGGCCAGTCCTTTAAGTCCGTACAGACAGATCTCTACGCTCTGATCAATGAGCGGGAGCAAGGGGATAATTTTGGATATTCCAGCTCAGTAGGGCTGGCTTTTCTGCGTGAATTGGACAGAATGCAAGCTACGGACTATAAGTTTAATGCGCCGTTACTTGTGACGGAAGACGGTCTGTCGATTCCAGTTGCCCATGGTCCTTCCGCATTATTTGACCTTGTGTATCTGCTCTCCGATAAGAATGAGCGCGGTATGATGTCTGCACACGGTATGGATGACAACTACGAGATTATTTCTCATATTAGTCTGCTCAAAAATCGGGTCCGCCCGGCTTCTGATCAGGCTACTGGTCATGGCGGATATAACAATATGACCTTCAAAAGCGGCATCAGGGGCAGCACTGGAAGACAAGGCTACGCCTCTGCTGGCTTTTCCGGGGTAAGAAGACCTAATGTTCAAATTGCTTTGGCGGTGCTGTATCATGCGTTCCGGCGGCTTGTCTCCGATATGCGTGAGGGCAGTTCGTGGACTATACGTGAACGGCAGGCGTTGTTAGGGCTGGACCCTGACAGCTTGCGGGAACACGCGGTACACCTACTTCCGGAGAAAGACGGCCTGAATGAAATGACGGGGTTAATGAGTCACGGACGCCCTACCTATAATGAACTGAAGCAGCTGTCACTTCGTGAAGCTGAACGGCAGTTGTTCGGTGACGGGGGCGAAGCTTATTTCCGCAATAACTTTGTGGCAGAGTCAAACCGGAGAGTAGAGGGAATGAATCCATTACGCCAATGGCGCACTATGCTGGCGGCACAGGAAACATCTACGCCAGCGGTAAGCTTTTATCAGCTTGCGGAGTGGACGGCAGATCGTGATGAAGCCGGAAGTGTGCTCCATCTTTTACGTCAGCATATGGCAGGCCTGCGTTCCGCGATTCTCTCCATGCAGGAGGAGCTTGAGGACCTTTACGCAGAAAGCGTGGAGCGCCAGCCGTTCCAGCGTGTGCCGCTTTTTGATAAAAGAACAGTACGTAACTTCATTCATTATTTATTCTCAGCCGTATATGGCAAAAAATATGAACTATTGGGCCTAGAAAGTGAGCTTGCCCTATGCAGTCGTTTGGAATCTGCACTTGAGCAGCTTCATATGGAAAGTATGGCCCGTGTGAAAGCTATGGAGACTTTGGAGGAAGAATTGCGTATTACTGTTATGGACAGCATTGGGCGAACAAACGAAACAACGGGCCAGAACGTAATGGAATACTACCGCGTAGTCACAGAAGAAGTGATGAAGGATATCGAAACCCGGCGTGGACCTGGAATATTCTTCAGTGAGAAGTACATGGGCAGTATCTCCAAGCTCTTAGAACAAGGGAAAGAAGCTGTGATTGAGCGTTTGATTGATATTTGCCGCCGGGAGCTGCTGACAGCAGAACCTTTCAATTTATCTTTTGAGGAAGAGCTTCTGCGGCGTGCAAATGTTGCGGCAGCCTATGAGAATCGTCAGGTTCTATCGAGGGAAGAGCTGTTCAAGCGCTTGTATCATAATTTAGAAGAGGGCGCGGCCATTAATGTTCGGTTATTCGAATATACGCAAGAGCATCGTCATGAGGAGAAATATTTCTTCGGAGACAGTTCATCAGAGTTTCTACGCTACGCCTTTGGAGTGGATGAGACAACCCGGATTTACCGGTTAGGATTCGTGCATGAGCAGCGGAGGAGCGGAGTGGAGAAGCTAAACCTGATGGGCGGCTTTCATTTAGAAGACCTGCTTTATTATCGCAACGGTAAGGTCTATTATGAGACTTATGCTCAGAATGGCTATCAGCTCCATGGGCTGAGTGAAGATCAGCTTCCTGAGATGCGCTGATGGCGTAATAGATAGGTACCCTCACTTTGAGTCCCTTTATTGCCTTGGTGCAATAGAGTCATCGGATATAACGCTTAATTAGATTTCCGGGATAGGGACATTTCTCCTTATTTCCACTGCACACTATGCAATAGAATAGAAATAGATGTTTCTCCTATTCCATTCTATTGCACAAAGTGCAATCTGGGGGATGATAACACATCCGGGTAGCCCGTTTATCAGGCAGCATAACCCCCGGAATGTTTAAAGGATAAGAGTACAATTCAGATTTTACCCGGAAAGGAAGTATAACGATGCAGAGAAAAATCAATCTGCTGCTGCTCTTCTTCAGTCTGATCGGCGGCGGGGTCGCCTTTCTTTTTGGCGAATGGCTGCTAAGCTGGTATAACGATCTGCCTTCCATCCTGCTTGTGGGTATTTATTTTGCCATTGTGGCGCTGGGAGTCGGTGTAGGCTGCCTGCTTGCAGAGATGATCTCGCCACGACTGAACGGAGCTTCATGGAAGCAGCGCTATCTGGGGTTATCGTGGAAGCTGCTGCCTCTGATGATTGTTCTTGCACTTGGTGTTGGAGCCTTAACGGAGTTTGTTTATGAGCTGAATTTTGGCGGAGCCAGACCAGTTAAGAATGTAGTAATGGCTATCGATGACTCAGGCAGTATGACACAGAGTGATCCCGATAATAGCCGGTATTCCGCAGCAAAAGCGTTAATTACAAAAATGGACACTGACAATAAGGTAGCCGTGGTGACCTTTAACAACGAAGCTGTAGTTGTCCAACCTTTAACGCCACTTTCAAATTCGGAGAATCGTGAGAAGGTGCTGACTGCAATCGATAATCTGCAGCCAACCGAAGGCGGTACGAATATTAGCGGTGCGGTCTCGGAGGCACTCAAGGAGATTGACAGTGACGGCAAAAAAGACCAAGGAGCCATGGTCATCTTGTTGTCTGACGGAGTGAGTAATTTCGATACCACAAGAGAGTTGCAGGCTTATGTAGAGCGCGGCATTGCCGTGAATACCATTGGTCTGGGCTTGAATGATCCAGCAGGCACTCAGCTGTTGCAGGATATTGCGAGAGTGACAGGCGGACACTATTATGATGTCAAGGATTCAGCCCTACTGGGCGATGTGTTCCAGCAGATCTATGACCGTCTGGGAGATCGGACGCTGCTAACTGAGCGCAGTGATTCAACGGCAGACAGTCCTTATTATGCTGCGGTTCGTATTTTGTCATTGATGTTGATGGGGGCTGCAATTGGATTAGGTCTGGGAATTATGTTTGATAACCGTCATTTGGCTAAAAGCTTTGGGATTGGCGGCGTAATATCAGGCTTGATCGCAGGACTGATTCTGGAATTTGGACTTAGCGGTGACTCCTTTACAGATAGTCTTATTCGTCTTCTGGCTGTTCTTATATTAGCTGCTATTATTGCATTATTTACAGGCGTCATTCCGGTAGGAGAAGGACGTATTTATCGAAATAGAAGAAACAATAACGCAGCGCCTGCACCAGCATCGGATAACTTTCCGGGTCGGCGCAGAAGCCGGAACAGCAAAGGATTCTAGTGTAGCGGAAAGGGGTTTACAGTAATGAGGTACGCCGAGGTTAATGCTTCCGCTCCGGGAATAACGGATGTGACATCCCAAGTGGATGACCGATTCTGTACGCTGAGATGGCGCTGGCCGGACGGCGTGCAGGCGGTGTACATCCACAAAACCTCCGCAGAAGCGGCTGACATGGGAACCGGAGATGATCCGCCGATCGGGATGAAGCTCTACACTCGTGAGGAATACAAATCTAACAATGGTTATCGTGATCGATTGGATGAGATCGGATTGATATCCTATACGATATTTGCTCGTCTTGCTGAGAACGGTGAGACTGCCCTGGTGAGGCAAAATGATGGTGTGAACCGGGTGATGGTCAGTGCAGGCAAAGCCCGGATCTATTATTCCATTCAACAAAAAAAGGCCTTATTCGGAAAACAAAAGACCGTACATATGGCGATTACGGCAGAAGTGCCCGTGGCACGGGATGTCCTCTGTTATGTCAAGAAACGTGGAGGGCATCCTGCAGGGAAAGAGGATGGTATTCTCTTTCCCTTCGTCCAGGATTTCGCTCCTGGACGCAATGTACTTCCGCCGATTGAAATCGGTAAGGATGATTTTGTACGCATCTTTTTCACCGATGGCAAGAAATATGGGCTTTATTACGAATTGGTACCGGAGTGAGACTCGGTCTACACGTACAAGCGGGTGATGAGCAGTGGCGTTCATAGCAAGTACGTAGATACAACTTTTGGGAGGATGAGTAGATGTCTTTTTTTAGCCGTTTTATGAAAAAGAATCAGCCGGAGCCGCGGCCGCTTTTTTACGATATAGTGTGTCCGTATTGCTTCACCAAGTTCTCTCCGGAGGATGTCGTCTTTCGGGCTATGCACAGCCGGGAGGACGATGAAAATTACGCATTGGGTGAGGATGACGCCTTGAACAAATACCGTGAGCGCTTTGGGCTTGATACGGTAGATGACATAGAAGCGATTATCAACCCGGCGGATATTCCGGAAGAATATCATCATTACACGGATCATGTGTTAACTGGGCTTACGGATCGTTACGGTGTGCTTACGCGCAGACGGCTTTGCCCGTCCTGCCATAATGAGCTGCCGGTGACTGCCGGGAAGGTGCCAAGTAACATCATCTCGATTATCGGGGCATCCCAAGTCGGGAAATCGGTGTATATGACCTCGCTGATCCACACATTGCAGCATACTACAGCAGGTCATTTTGATGCCGCTTGTATGCCGCTTAATGCAGAGATTAGCCGTAAGTTCCGTACATTGTATGAAGAACCGCTTTTTGAGCGTGGGGATCTGCTGGCTTCTACACAGAAGGAAAAAATGCAGGAGCCTTTTATCTTTCAATTTGTCTTTAAGGATGAAAATAAACCGCCACTGACACTTGTATTCTTTGATGTAGCAGGTGAGGGTATGGTGGATCAGGATTATCTTGGACTTCATGGTCAGCATATCAAGAACTCTGCGGGTATTTTGTTTATGGTCGATCCGCTGCAAATCCGTTCTATCCGTGAAAAGATTCATATTAACATCGGTGACCGCCCGGGAGAATGGGTCTCACAATATGACGAGCCGCGCGATGTGGTGCTGACGATGTTCGGTGATTTTATTGCCTATCAGGAAAAGAGTAAGACAGACATTCCAACAGCGGTTGTGCTTGCCAAAAGTGATATGCTGCATTCGCTGAAGGATGAGGATGGCGATTACATCAAGTCCAACAGCAATGTGTTCAATAACTATGTTCACCGCAAAACATTAAACATGGACGAGTTCCATAATATCGACGGGGAAATTCGCAGATTTATTGGTAAGGTGGACAGACCCTTTAAAGATACGATGGATGTTTATTTCGCGAATACGGGTTATTTTGCAGTATCTGCGTTGGGCAGCAATCCTGTGAATCAAAAGATTGAGGGTGTAGTAAGCCCGATTCGTGTAGACGAGCCTTTTATTTGGCTGCTGCATAAGCTGAAGTATATTGAGGGGAGCGACGGCCCGTGAATGTTTTCTCAGGGTCAACAATCGCCCAACAGATGTACACCCGCGAACGTCGCGGAGTGTTTCGTTCCACAGAAGGCTTCGATACGGTAGCGAAATCAGATAGTCTAGACAATAATTTTGTGAAAAAAATCCTTCATCCCTTCTGCCTCTACGATGCTCCTGCGGAGTTAACCGCACGTGGAGAGAAGGATGAGGCTGCATATCCTGGTGCGCTGCACCTATTTCATGCTGAGAACGGGGATACAGTTATTGGGCTTAGTCGTTATCAAGCGGCCGATTTCACAGGCCAACGAAGCGCTTTTTTTGCACATAACTATGTAGTTCCTGCTTCACGTTCCGAAGAAATTGTGCAGAGCTATGGAGACTGGCTGCATGCTGATTTTGCAGAGCGTTATACTGGAGAGCTTGGTGGAACCTTGCCGGAGCTGCCCTCTATTCCAGTTGTTCGCACAGACCGCAGCCCGGATCCAATCGCAGGCTTACGTCTGTTAGGGATTGATGAAGGGATATTCAAGGCGTTATTGCAAGCCGTAATGCTCTCTGTAGCAGGTAAGAAAAAAATCTACGTGGCTCTAAACGTACCTATCACCGAGTTGTCCGCGCGGGCGGTGGAGCTTACAGAAATTCTGTATAGCGTGCTGCCGTATGAATTCCGCCGTAGATTAGGCGTGATTACGTATGCGAATGAACCGCAAAGCCGTAAATATATACATCTTAGCTTTGTGGAAAAAGGTTCACTTCGTCCCGGTGACCGCAGTATTGAGAAGGATTATACCTTTGATTTGGCTTCCGGACGGATGGGGAATGTCGATTTTGGCGAGACCCGCCAGCCTTATGCTGATTTGGTATGGAAGCTGTTACTGCTGAATCCAGGAGATATTAACGACTTCGTAAGCTTCGCCGATCAGATTCTGCGTGGAGAGAGTCCTGAGCACAAGCTAACCCTTTCTTTCTATAATGAGCTGGCTATATTTTATGAGATTGAGCAAGGGAACGAGCATTTATATACGGAAAACAAGAGTGCGGTGCTAAGTGGTTTGCTTTCTTACCTTAAACCAGACGGTGCAATTCATTCTAGAATCCGCTTGAATGATATTTTCTTAGAACGGTTTGACCGGGAATTTGATCTGATTCGGCAAAGAAATGTGCCAGATCCGGCGATTATGGAATGCTTTAAAGAGTATTTTGTACTTAAGGATCACAATTACAGGGTCAGAATCGTGGATTATTTCATCAATGGGATGCTTCATAGTGTGGAAGCGGGCCGCAAGGATATTTTGAGTGCTGCTTACGGGATCATTGAGAGTAATGATGAGTTAAGTGCAGCTTACTTCCAGCGCGTGATGTCTGAAACTTATTTCCGTAAGCAGCTACTTGAGCCTTATATGGAATCAAGACTAGCTGCGGCGTCCAGATCTGCGGATATTCTGAGCTTTGTGCTCCATTGGGGGCGGTTCCTGCCAGTGGCGTTAGAGCAGTCTTTTGCTCAAAATGCTGTGAAGGATTATTTGCTAGAAAAGCTCCAGCTGGAGCATGATCCGGTGGCTTCTGTGGCGGAAATTCATGAAATTGTAGATAAGGCAGAAAAAGATCGCCGCAAAGGAACAGGAGTTGCTCCTAAGGCACTCTCCCTAATGCAGGATCTTGCTGCTTCAGCAGATAGATTCTTACTGAACCGCTTATCGCTTTCTGATATGACGCAGGAGGAGCTTCTGGAGGTAGTTTTTTTACGGTATGGTAATGTTGTCGATTGGCAGCCGCCACTGGATAGGATTAGCAAGCAGAAAGAGAATGCGCTGCGTGCCGCTTACCGCTGGTTTGGTGAAGAGAAGCCGAATGAGGAGATTTTTACAGGATTGTCTCCGCAGGAACTAGACGATGTGCAGCTACTGGGTCGTCGTTTGCTAAAAGAGGCGCGTGTTCTGGAACCCTTTGAACGGCTTCCGCTAGCCTTTTACTATACAACTCAGCGTGAAGGGGGTCCGCTGGATTACGATGCGCTTCTGGAGCTGTTAAAGCGTAAAGCCGGTTCCGACAAAGAAATCATCTATCGGTTTTTTGCTTGGTCGCAAGGCAATCCTTTATTTACGGTTTCGAATAAAAAGCTGCAACCGGGTTACCGTAAGGCGATTCTGAAGTATTTCCTGAGCAGTGATCGTGAAGCGTTCAAGAATCGGGAATTCCGAAAGAACTATGTCGCGGCAGCTCGGCCTGCTCTGCAAAATGTGTACAATGAAGCCCGTTCCCAACTGGCTTCCCCGCTGGCGCGCTGGATCAGCCGCAGCCGATTTCGACTCTTAATCTCCGGCTCCATTACGGGTATTCTGGTGATTATTGCAATTATCGTATTCAGTATGCTGCGTCCGGATGATACGAAGACGGCTCTGCCGGGGACAAGCCCTGAGCCGACCCCTGTTCAGAGTGCAGGCAATATGCTGCCTCCAGCTTCAGTATACTTGAAGGATCAGAGCGTCGAAGGAGATAAGGGGAGCAGCATGTTGGTGTTCACCTTCGCAAGTGCAGATGACTGTGTGCAGTTTCAACCGACTGAGGTTAGTTTAATGTCTTCGTCTACAGAGATAGATAAAAGCTTTAAGGTCGCTGCTACAAATGGGACTTGTCCAGTGCCGTCAACGGATGGGACGGATGAGGGAAACGCTGCTGACGAGTCAGATGCCGCTGGCACTACTGGAGGAACAGCAGAAGGTGCAGATTCTACTAACGCTGTAGCTGATGCTTCTCCGTCCACTACGCCTTCCTCTGATACTGAGAACAGCACTGGGTTGCCTTCCGCAACAGCTGTGACTGAAGGTGAACAACCTTCCTATCAGGTTGAGGTTACATTGGAGTCTGGAGCGACAATTCTAGAGAAAAGTATGATCAAAGCCGGAAGATTTACATTGATCGTAGATCCCGACCCTAATATTCCACCAGCTTCTGATTCAAGTGCTGAACCCTCCCCGACTGCAAGTCCGGATGGAACAGTCGAATAACAAGCTTTCTGAACAGCAATACCCACCGGAAGGTGGCGTATTGCTGTTCATTTTTTTGCTGCCCATACTAAGCTTTTCTATAGACATGCTATGTATTAATAGATATGATTATGGATGTCAAAATAAGATACTACATACTGGAAAAGGTGCAGACTCTATCAATCTAGTCGTCTGCTTAAAAGGGAAGTCCGGTGCAAGAGTCCGGCGCGGTCCCGCCACTGTATGTGCGGAGCGTTTCTTCTATAAGCCACTGCCCCGAAGGTAGGGTGGGAAGGTGAAGAACAGCGATGAAGCATTAGCCAGGAGACCTGCCTTTTTCGTGAGCGTTTCTATTCTTCGTGGGGTAAGAATGTGGAACATATACAGATGGACTGTTGGCAGGAAGCAAGCGCCGCAGCCTCAATTTGTAATCTTCCCTGACCGCCCTCCAAAGGGGCGGTCTTTATGTTATGCGTCTTATTCCCAGCAGTACCCATTCTTATACAGAAAGAGGTTAAACAATGAAGAAAATCATGTCTTCCAAGTTTGTAGCACTTGGGCTGGCCTTATTCATGGTCATTTCAATTCTAGGAACATCTCTTGTTCCGGCGGGACAAATATTTGCAGAAGCGGGCGCTGGCGCCGGTCTGGAGGCAACTGCCGCGGAGCGGATTAATGTTGCGGATGCGACTTATGCGGCTGCAGAATATCTCTTGAAAGGTGGCGTGCAATCGGATTGGCAAGCCATTGGATTAGCGCAAGCAGGGTACAAGCTGCCGGCTAGTTACCTTTCAGAGCTTGAAAAAAAAGTAAAGGATGCCGCTGGCGATTTCACCAATGTAACCGATTATGCTCGAATCGTGCTCGCAGTGAGAGCGATTGGTGCAGATCCTACTAGCTTTGCTGGTAACGGAATGACTCCTGGCTATAATCTGATTGAGAAAATTTATAATAATAGCAAGCTCAGTGAACAGACGCTTAATAATCCGGTATATGCTTTACTTGCGCTGGATTCTGGTAAATATAATATCCCAAGTGACGCGAAATGGACGGCGGATAAGCTCCTTACGGAGATTCTCTCCAAACAGAATCCGGATGGGGGCTTTGCACTAACCTCAGGTGCAAGTGAGCCTGATATGACAGCGATAACCTTGACGGCTCTGGCGGCACATAAAAATAATCCCGAAGCCTACTTAGCAGGGCTACAAGCCGTAGCTTGGTTATCTACAGCTCAAGATAGCCATGGGGGTTACGGTGACAGTGCTGAAAGTAGCGCACAAGCAATCCTTGGACTCACCTCCTTCGGAGTTGATCCTAGTGGATTAGAATACACCAAAAACAAAGTGGATCTAATGGAGAACCTGCTTAGCTATCGTCTAGCTGATGGTAGCTTCACCCATAGCCGTGGTGGAAGCAGTAATATTCTGGCGACAGAGCAAGGGCTTCAGGCGCTGGTTGCCTATAATTTGCTATATAAAGGAAGCAACAGTAAGCTATACGATTTTTCCAAATCCTCCATTCAGAGCTCACTCATCTACGCTCCAGTAACGATTGAGGGACCACAGGCCACGTTGGCACAAGGGTACGCCTATGCTGGCAACGCACTTGGAGCGTTAGAGAAGCTGGCGCTTCAAACGAACTTGCCGATCACAAATCCTTCGGGCAGTTATGTGACTGGCATCGGAAGTATTGCTGCTGGAAGCTTTGGTGGTTATGACGGATGGATGTATGTTGTATCACGTGACGGAAAATGGATTAATCCCGATGTAGGCATGAGTGATTTTGTACTTAAAGATTCAGATCAGGTACTGGTTTATTATGCCGGAGATGACACTAAGCTTGTGGATTCCGTTACGCTTTCCAAAGCAAATCTTAAAGAGGGCGATTCCTTTACCGTCACTGTAACTAGTAAGACGTGGAAATGGGACGCTGCTACGAACACTTCCTCTCCTGTAACTGCAAAAGCTGCGGGTGTTCAGGTCCAAATTGGAGCTCACAAGGTAACGACGAATGCTAAAGGTGAGGCCGTATTCTCAGGAAATGTGCCCGCAGGTGACTATACACTGACTGTAACTGGCTACCGTGAAGGCAAAGCCCCAACGATTGCTAAATATACAAAAGCTCTAAAAGTGATTTCTAAGAATGTAACAGCTTCGCTAACCGTTGAAGGCCCGGAAGGGTTGATTAGTGAGGGGACTTTGAAAGCCTCCAATGCCCTTGAAGCGTTGCAACAACTAGGGTCTACCGATGATTTTAAAGTGGATATCACCAAATCGTCTTATGGCAACTTTGTATCAGGTATCCATGGAGTTTCGCAAGGTACTTACGACGGATGGTGGAGCTTCGTGGTATCACGCGGCGGGGAGTGGATATATCCAAGTGTGGGTATGGATGCGTTCGAACTACAGGAATCCGATCGTGTACTTGTCTATTATGCAGGAGAAAATACACAGGTTGTAGATGCTGTGGTGCTTACCCCATCACAGCCAAAAGCTAATGAAGCTTTTACTGTAAATGTTTCACAGAAAAAGTGGGTGTGGAATCAGGAAAGCTTCACTTCTGATCCGGTTATCTCACCGGCTGCAGGTGTGCAGGTTTCTGTTGGTGATAAGAAGGTAATCACGAATGAACAAGGTGTGGCTGTTGTTGATGGGGGTCTCCCAGCAAATAGCTATACAATAACTGTTACCGGTTATGCTAAAGATAGCGTACCGAGCGTAGCGCGTTATACTCAGTCTCTGACTGTCGGATCGTCTGTTATTGCTCCAGCAAAAGCTACCGCTACCCTCTCAGTGATTGGAGATAGCCGGAAAGGAACCATCCTAGCCAGTACAACAGTAGCTCTAAAAGAGGGCGAAACGGCTTATAGCTTACTAGTCAGTCAATTAGGGACTAAGGTAGTATCATCCGGCAACGCTGGAAGCATCTACGTGAAATCTATTGACGGGTTGGCTGAATTTGATGGAGGCCCAAGCAGCGGATGGAAGTATAAAACGAACCGGGATGCGGATCCAAGCATCAGTGCAGACAGTTATATTTTGCAGAACGGTGATACTTTGTACTGGTACTATACCTCTGGAGAATAAGGAAGAGGAAGTTTGATTAGGCGGGCACACTTGGATTCGGAGTAATAGCGGATTGGGTGCCCGCCCTTTTTTATTTGAGGAAAGTCGTTTTATGACAATATATACTTTTATTCGACACAATATTTAAAAAATCATCAAACTCTTAGCCCTTCCGACCGATAAAAATAGATAGATCATAAGATAATGTGAAGGCGGAGTGTAGATGAAAAATTTGAAAGTGAAATACAAAATAGGGCTGCTTTTGGTATTCGCAGTAATTATGGTGAATGCTGTAGGGGGCATAGGCATCATCACAATGAACAAAATGGCCGAAAAGACAAATGAGACATATAATGAAAATTTATTGCCTGTTTCTTACGTAGGGCAGATGCGTACGAATAATAGGGCTATTGAATCCTATCTTTTGGAGCGTTTGATTAGCGTTGATGCCAGCAAAAACAAAGAACTTTCTGAGAGTATCCAAGTGAAGGTTCAAGATAATAATGAACTTATGAACAAGGTGAAAGCGATTCAGTATAATGATCCTGCTATTGTAAGTAAAATCAAAGAGTATGAGTCCTTTTTGCCAGATTATCGTGCACAGCGGGATAACATTATAAAGATTGCTGATAGTAATCATAATCAAGAGGCCTATAAAGTATTTTCAGGCGAATTTAACGAATCCCGTGAAAAAATGATCAATCTGCTTAAAGGAATTAGTGATTCTTTGCTTAAAGATGCTGATGAACACAATTCAGGTTCCATGGCAACCGCTAAAAGCATGCGTGTAAACAATACCATAATGATTACTTTCGCTTGGGTGATTTGTATCTTGATTAGTATTGCAATCATTCGCCTGATAACAAAACCGCTTAAAGAACTGCAAGGACTAATGAAGCGGGCAGAAGATGGAGATTTGACCGTGGTAGCAACGTACACCGCCAAGGATGAGATCGGCCAAATTAACAGTTCATTTAACAATATGCTGCAGGGCTTGCGGAAGATGATGCAAGGGATTGCAGAGAGTGCAGAACTGCTGTCAGCTTCATCGGAAGAGATGAGCGCTAGTGCTGAGCAGACCTCATTGGCTTCACAAATGATCGCTGTATCTTCTGGAGAGATTGCTGCGGGATTTGATGAACAGACAGAGAGCATTAACAGTACAACACGTTCAATAAAAGCAATGACCAATGATATTGCAGCCGTAGAGGGCAGCAGCTATGAAATGTCGGATCTAATGGGAGTAGTTTCCGGTTCATCGGATCGTGGAGTAGAGGCTGTAGACCAAATCATTGTGCAGATGAAGGAAATTGACCTCAGTGTAACTCAGAGTCAGGAGATTGTTTCTAATCTGGGGACATTGTCACAAGAGATTAATACAATTATTACAACGATTAACGGTATTGCTACACAGACGAATCTGCTTGCGCTCAACGCTTCTATAGAAGCAGCACGGGCCGGTGAGCATGGACGGGGATTTGCTGTAGTTGCTGGAGAAATTCGTAATCTGGCGGAAGCAACTAGAAATAGTTCTTTGCGGGTTACAGATATTATTACACATATCCAAAAGCAAACCGAAAGCGCAGTAGAATCCATGGCTTTGGGTACTGAGCTAGTCACCAATGGCGTAGTTCAAAGTCATCTGGTATCTCAAGCTTTTCATGAGATTCAGACTTCCATTAAAGAAGCTACCTTACAGACAGCGGAGATTAGAGAAGCGGTTGCTCATGTAGCCATGGAATCACAAGGTGTGGCAGCAGCTATGGAACAGGTCAACGTTATATCTAGTAAAGGTGCAGAAGGTGTTCAGGACACAAGTGCAGCGAGTCAGGAGCAACTATCCGCAATGGAGGAAATGTCGGCTTCAGCTCAGTATTTAGCGGTGCTCGCAGAAGATCTGCAAAAGACATTGTCCAGCTTCAAACTATAGGCTTCATAATATTGTTAAAACCAGCAGAGCAGCGGTTCTCCAGTAACGGAGATCGCTGCTCTGCTGGTTGTGGTTATAGTAGATTGGGACAAGTACGAGCCAGCTGATCTCAGTTGGTCAAGGGGGAGGGATGTAAGCTGGTCTCAGCAGGTTGCGGGCAAACATATGCTATGTGATCTCCAGCGACACTATTGGAAAGACGGAGGCGTGGAAACAATAAAAACCTTGGAGATGATCGGTATGCTCGTACCCTGTACCTCGTACCCCTAGTGTTCCCGGCTGATCTCTAGTTTTTCAAACACACTGTCTACTTGATATTCCCCAGTTTAAGGTCATCTGGGTCCGATGCGTGGGCTCATATCCATCCCCATATGCTATCGGACTCAGTAGCCGCTATTTGCCCATTTATCGCCTTTGTAGTGAAGTTTCGGACACCAGTGCAGCTATTGGTGTGGAAAACGCTGATAACTGGTGTTTTTTGCACCAATAGCGGCTATGAGGTCCGATAGCATACGAAATATAGCTAAATCCAGCAATTAAGGTCATCTGAGTCCGATAGCGTGGGCTCATACTCATCCCCATTTGCTATCGGACTCAGTAGCCGCTATTTGCCCATTTATCGCCTTTGTAGCAAAGTTTCGGACTCCAGTGCAACTATTGGTGTGGAAAACACTGGTAACTGGTGGTTATTGCACCAATAGCGGCTATGAGGTCCGATAGCATCCGAAATATAGCTAAATCCAGCAATTAAGGTCATCTGGGTCCGATGCGTGGACTCATACTCATCCCAACTGGTTTAGCGGACACAGCAGGCGCCCTTCGCTCATTTTGTGGCTTGGGAGTGGAGTTTAGGACTCAGCAGCCGCTATTTCCATATTTATCGCCATTGTAGCAAAGTTTCGGACACCAGTGCAGCTATTGGTGTGGAAAACGCTGATAACTGGTGGTTTTTGCACCAATAGCGGCTATGAGGTCCGATAGCATCTGAAATATAGCTAAATCCAGCAATTAAGGTCATCTGGATCCGATAGCGTGGGCCCATACTCATCCCCATAGGCTATCGGACACAGCAGACGCCATTCGCTCATTTAGTGGCTTGGGAGTGGAGTTTCGGACTACACAGTAGCCGCTATTCGCATATTTGTCGCCATAGGAGCGAAGTTTAGGACACAGCAGCCGCTATTTGCCCATTTATCGCCCTTGGAGCAATGTTTCGGACACCAGTGCAGCTGTTGGTGTGGAAAACGCTGATAACGGGTGTTTTTCGCACCAATAGCGGCTATGTGGACCGATAGCACCCGAAACAGAGGCAAATCCAGCAATTAAGGTCATCTGGGTCCGATAGAAAAATTCGGGAGCATGAATGTGGTTGGATTAAACAAAAATTAGTGTTTAGTTCAAGACCAAAAAAAGAGGGAATCCCAATAGCTAGTTCACAGCTGTTGGGATTCCCTCTTGATTTTTTTGAAAAACTCAGCGTGTATCCTTCCAGAAATTCAGAGGTTTCAGATCTGAGCTAATGACGTGGAATGTATAGCCTTCTTTTTTCAATGACTCTAAGATACGCGGAAGTACTTTAAGCGTAGCTTTTTGATCATGCATCAGAATCACTGGATTGGTCTGCGATTTCTGCAGCTTATGAACCTGATTCATTACCGAATTATAGATCGTCGTACTAGCATCCTTGTATTTCCAATCCTCTGAGTCCACGTTCCAATCCCATAGATGATAACCTTGAGCCAGCACTTTATCTCTAAAGGCCTTTGTGAAATAAGGCTTGCTTCCATAAGGAGGACGAATCAGTGTAGTGCTTTGACCTGTAATCTTTTTCAAAATGGCGTTATCGTTATCCATCTCTCCCAGCGCAGCCGCAGGTGAAGCATAAAACTTCTCTTTCCGGTGCGTCATTCCATGCAATGCGAGAGCATGCCCTTCATTCGCAATCCGTTTCACTTGCGCAGTATGCTGGTTCATATTCGGTCCGATCATGAAAAAAGTTGCCTTCGCATCATATTTTGCCAAAATATCAAGCAATGTAGAAGTTGTAGCCGTTGGCCCATCATCAAAGGTGAGGTATACGGTCTTACCTTGCTTCCCAACAGTTGGCGTAGAAGTTCCAGGAGTTGCGGTTGGCTTCAATTCCTTTTTAAACTTACTTACAAATGTTGCATCATCTAATGTAGCCGAGCCGTCTTTTACACGCAATAAATATTGATCTGCTTTAAAGGAAATTCCAAAACCAAGATAAGAGGTCAATTTCAGTGGAACCATTGTTTTTCCGCTTTTCAAAAATGTACTCATGGATATGGTCTTTCCATCGCCTAGAGTAGCTGTTGCATGATCATTCAGCAGTTTGATTGATCTGTTCTGACCTGTAACTTTTATCCCATCGCTCACTCCAGTTAGCGTTAACTTAAGTTCCTGTGATAGATCACGTAGAGGAACGTAATAGGTATCTTTTACCGAAACTGCTTCAATAGTTGTTAACTTATCGTTCACACCTAACCTAAGGGAGCCTGCACCTGCTGCATTCACTGAATCTATCGCTCGTATTGATCCGGAACCAATGAATAATACGATTAATAATAGCCATACTTTCTTTAAAGACATCGTCAAAAATCTCCTATCTATGTATATTTGTCTATTACCTTATCATACATTGATAGAATGAAATTTGAGAGATTGTAACCCCCAGCAGAATAATTTGTTACCTTTTAGAAGTTAACTGTGATTTCAACCACAATCATAAAAAGCACGCGACTCCGGCTAAATACTGGCGCATCAACAAAAAATGGTTAAAATCACCCTGTTTTGCGCAGAATAGATGTGTCTAAATTAGCAACTTTAGTAAACTATTGAACAAAGTTTGAACGGAATTTTTCAACCCATAAACAGCGCCGTTACAGTGATCTTTATCATACTATTAGAAACTTGTAACAAATTGATCACACATATTTAACTTGTTCGCCATTATTAAGGTCTTTTTTAGGCTAAATGGAAAAATAAGTCTTTTGCTTTCTTCCCCATAAATTCTTACTATATATTAAGGTTAATGTTGAGGGTTAATAAAAGAAGTATTGAAGGAAGGAGCTTAAGCATGAACAAAAAGGGACCGTTATACGCTTTATTTCTCAGCCTAATTTTACTCTTGCCAGGATGCAGTTCAATCGCTGTTCTGAATCCGAAGGGGCCGGCTGCAAGAACTTTATCTGACACGATCATTCTCTCCATTGTTATGATGCTCGGCGTTCTGGCAGTTGTCTACATCTTATATGTCTTTGTGCTTTTGAAATACCGTGCTAAAAAAAGCAACGAAGATTATATTCCTCCTCACGAGGAAGGAAACAAATGGCTGGAGGCTATCTGGATTACCATTCCGATTATTATCGTGGCATTCCTCTCCGTAGTCACCGTCAAAACAACAGTAGATGTAGAAAATGTTGCAGCGGATTATAAAGATCAGAAACCGCTTGTAATTTATGCTTCCTCCTCTAACTGGAAATGGCATTTCAGCTACCCAGAAGAAGGTATCGAAACAGTAAACTACGTTAACATTCCAGTTCACCGCGCTGTAGAGTTCAGACTGTATTCTTTCGGTACGATCTCAAGTCTTTGGATCCCACAATTGGGAGGACAAAAATACGCGATGAGCGACATGATCACAACCTTGCATCTTTCAGCTGATACTGTAGGTTCTTATGTCGGAAGAAATGCGAACTTTAATGGTAAGGGTTTTGCCCACATGGAGTTTGAAACACTTGCGATGACAGATAAGGACTATCAGGAATGGGTGAAAGACGTTAAAGAAACGGCGGGTCCACTGACGGAAGATGAATTTAAAGGTCTTTTGGAAATGGAACATGTCGGACGTAAAACGTATACGAATACTCACTTATCCTTCAGCCCGCCTCCGGGAAGCCATGGTGACCATATGAGTAATGGTGGCACTGAAATGGATACGGATAACGGAAGTATGGAGCATCAGGATAATAAAGAAATTCACCCGACTCCAGCACCATCCAGCGAGACGGAATTCAACACCGAGCCTAATCCAGAACTGGATGAGCCGACACCTAGTTCTCCATTAGAAGAGAGCACAACACATGACGGACACTAGTCAATGTTAATTGAACAACTTGAAAGGAGCGATTCCTAATGGATTGGGATAAATTTAAGGTCCACGGCGAACCCCTGATATACGGAGCTATGGCAAGTATTGTTCTGGCTACAATCGGGATTATCGTCGGCCTGACCTATTTTAAAAAATGGGGATATTTATGGCGCGAATGGTTGACTACTGTTGACCACAAACGTATTGGGATTATGTATATCCTCGCTGCATTGCTTATGCTTTTCCGCGGCGGCGTTGACGCTATTATGATGAAGCTGCAAACAGCAGCCCCGGACATGAAATTTCTTGACGCACAGCATTACAACGAGGTATTTACAACACACGGATTGATTATGATCCTTTTTATGGCCATGCCGTTTATTATCGGTCTGATGAATGTTATCGTTCCGCTGCAAATCGGTGCTAGAGACGTTGCCTTCCCGCGTCTGAATGCTGTCAGCTTCTGGCTCTTCTTCTTTGGAGCTATGCTGCTTAACATTTCGTTTGTTATCGGGGGATCGCCAGATGCTGGTTGGTCCGCATATTTCCCGCTAGCAAGTTTAGAGTTCAGTCCAACGGTGGGTAATAACTATTACTCGCTCGCACTACAAATTTCAGGTATTGGTACGCTCCTCACAGGCGTTAACTTTATTGTAACGATTCTGAAAATGCGTGCACCAGGCATGAAGTTGATGAAAATGCCGATGTTTACTTGGTCCGTATTGATCACCAACGTAATTATCGTATTCGCATTCCCTGTGCTTACGGTTGCACTCGCGTTGATGATGTTCGACCGGTTGTTCGGCTCTCAATTCTTTACGATGGCCAATGGCGGTATGGATATGTTATGGGCCAACCTGTTCTGGGTATGGGGTCACCCTGAAGTATATATCGTTGTCTTACCGGCATTCGGTATTTATAGTGAAATTATCGCCACCTTCTCTAAAAAGAACCTGTATGGATATACATCCATGGTATTCAGTATGTTGATCATTTCCCTCTTGTCCTTCCTAGTATGGGCTCACCATTTCTATACAATGGGTCAAGGTGCTATGGTTAACAGCTTCTTCTCGATTACAACCATGGCCATTGCCGTACCAACAGGTGTGAAAATATTTAACTGGCTATTCACCTTACGAAAAGGGCGAATAACCTTTACGACACCTATGCTATACACCCTGGCCTTTATTCCGATCTTTACGATTGGTGGGGTAACAGGTGTCATGCTGGCTATGGCCAGTGCCGATTACCAGTACCATAATACGATGTTCCTGGTTGCCCATTTCCACTACGTTCTTATTCCAGGTGCGGTCTTCGCCGTTATCGCAGGGTTCCATTACTGGTTCCCTAAAGTATTCGGTTTCCGTCTGAATGAACGTCTTGGCAAGCATGCCTTCTGGTGGATTATCATTTCCTTTAACGTATCGTTCTTCCCGCTGTTTATTCTCGGACTTAAGGGTATGACCCGCCGACAATACACCTATTCTGCGGATACCGGATTTGGCCCGCTGAGTATGGTCTCATTCGTAGGTGCGATCGGTCTCGCTATTGGATTTGTAATCCTGGTTTATAACATTTACTGGAGTACTCGTTACGAACCAAGAGATACTGATGGAGATCCGTGGGATGCACGTACTTTGGAATGGGCAACGAAAAGCCCGATTCCAGCGTACAACTTCGCAGTGGTTCCAAATGTAAAAACACGTGATGCTTACTGGTCTGCTAAACAAGATAAAGTACCGCTTTTTGAAGATAAGATTACTAAGATTCATATGCCTAGCAACACAGGAAAACCATTTGTTCTGGGTGTTATCTTCTTCATTGCAGGGTTCTCTCTGGTCTTCAGTCTTTGGATTCCAGCGATCCTCTCTGGAGTAGGTATCCTCATTGTTCTAGCTGCTATGTCCTTTGATCGGGATCACGGATTCTACATCCCAGCAGAAGAAGTTATTGCTACTGAAAAGAAATTGCGGGGTGAGACAGTATGAAAATAGATGCGTCTAAGCCGCTTGAATACTCAACAGAAGAGAATAGTAATAAAATCTTTGGCTTCTGGGTTTTTCTAGGAGCGGAGATTGCACTGTTCGCTACGTTGTTCACTGTTTATTTTGTAATGGTAGACCGTTTTGCCAGCGGCCCTAGCGGGCCGGATCTTTTCGAAATTGGTCCAGTAATGATCGAAACATTGCTGCTGCTGACAAGTTCGTTCACGATTGGTCTTGCAGTTCATGCCATGCGGCATGGTTACCAAAAAGCCATGATGGTCTTTTTCGGACTAACCCTTCTAATGGGTCTCGGCTTCCTTGGTATTGAAATCACGGAGTTTGTCACTTATGTTCACGAAGGGGCTACACTTCAAACCAGTGGTTTCCTATCCAGTCTTTTTGTACTGCTGGGAACACACGGAGCTCACGTATCGTTCGGGTTCCTGTGGGGTGCGGCTATTCTAATCCAGTTGAAGCGTCAAGGTATTAATCCGGCTACGGCCAATAAATCCTTTATCTTCTCGCTGTACTGGCATTTCTTGGACGTTGTCTGGATCTTTATTTTCAGCTTCGTCTATCTGAAAGGACTGATGTAGCATGATGAAGCAATTGTTTCCAATTCGCCATGTGATGGGTTTCTTAGCCTCTCTTGTCCTTTCTGTGGCTGCACTTGCTGTAATCTACCTTGATCTATCCAACACTGCGAACATGGCTATCCTGCTTGTTACAGCCCTCATTCAGGCTTCCTTGCAGCTCTTCCTGTTCATGCATATTGGTGAATCAGCAGATACCAAGAAAGAACTTTACATCAATATCGCCTATGCCTTATTCGTTGGTCTAGTTACGATATTCGGTACGCTCTTCATCTTCGTATGGGGCTGGTATGCTTAATTACAGACACTAATACTCAAAGGGACGTCTCTAAAGCCAAAATGGCTTAGGGACGTCTCTTTTTTTGCGTTTATTTAGGAGGTTTATTGTAGCGGATGCCCGGAAATGTGCGTCTTTCTAGGCAATAGTTGCACTGGAGTCCGAAACTTCGCTCAAAAGGCGGATAATGTACGAATAGCGGCATCTGAGTCCGAAAGCTACGGGGGATGAGGATGGCACGGCGCTGTCGGACTCAGGTGACCTTAAAAGCTGGAAACAGCGTCATTTGGAATGGTAACGGACCCCAAAGTCGCTATTGGTGTAAAAAGCGCCCGAAATGAGCGTCTTTTTGGGCAATAGCTGCAGTGGAGTCCGAAACTTCGCTCAAAAGGCGGAAAATGTGCGAATAGCGTCATCTGGGTCCGAAAGCTACGGGGGAGATAAGGGGGGCGGCGCGATCGGACTCAGGGGAGCTTAAAAGCGGGAAACAGCGTCATCAGGGTCCTAAAACTACTGTGGACGAGATTGGCTCGGCGCGATCGGACTCAGATGAGCTTAAAAGCATGAATCAGCGTCATTTGGAGTGGTAGCGGACCCCAAAGCCGCTATTGGTGTGAAAAACGCCCAAAATGAGCGCCTTTCTAGGCAATAGCTGCAGTGGAGTCCGAAACTTCGCTCAATAGGCGGAAAATGTGCGAATAGCGTCATCTGGGTCCGAAATCCACGGGGAATGAGGGGGACTTGGCGTAATCGGACGCAGATGACCATAAAAGCGGGAAACAGCGGCATTTGGAATTCTAAGGGACCCCATAGCCGCTATTAGTGTGAAAAATGCGCAAAATGAGCACCTTACTAGGCAATAGCTGCAGTGGAGTCCGAAACTTCGCTCAAAAGGCGGAAAATGTGCGAATAGCGTCATCTGGGTCCGAAAGCCCCGGGAGACAAGGCTAGCTTGGCGCAATCGGACTCAGATGACCTTATAAGCAGAAATCAGCGTCATCAGGGTCCTAAAACTACTGTGGACGAGATTGGCTTGGCGCGATCGGACGTAATTTTGATTAATAGCAAGAGATAGATAGATCCCCAAAGGATAATCTTGGGGATTTTTTGTTGACATATAAAACAAACTGTATTAATAATAGTAGTACAGTTGGTACACATCATAATGGATTTAATGCAAGATAGTGGAAGGAGGAAAGTTATGTTCGAACTGGACGTTCGTAGTCGGAAGCCGATTTATGAGCAGCTGACCGATAAGGTCAAGGAGATGATTCTGCATGGTATTTTGCAGACGGATGAACAGCTACCTTCTGTAAGGACGTTATCCCAGCAGCTAACCGTGAATCCCAATACGATTCAGAAGGCTTACCGTGAATTGGAACGTGAGGGATATATCTATTCATTACAGGGGAAAGGAAGTTTTGTAGCCCCAGTGAAAAAAGAACAAAATGCGATCAAAAAAGCGGAAGTCCGGAACGAGTTGCTGAGGCTGATGGCGGAGGCGGTATACCTTGGGTTCACCGCAGCTGAGATTAGTTCTTTGTACCAACAAGTGGAGAAGCAAAGAGAAGGAGGGAAGAGTGATGATTGAGATTCGGGGAGTCAGCAAGTTATTTCAAGGCGAGAAGGCAGTCGACGATATCTCTTTAACGGTACATAAAGGAACAATTTATGGGCTGCTCGGCTCTAATGGCGCGGGCAAAACAACGCTGCTCAAAACATTGGCGGGCATCTACTCTCCAGATAAGGGGACCGTGCGGGTGGATGGTGAAGCGGTATTCGAACACCCGACGACTAAGCAACGGGTTATTTTTATGCCGGATGCTCCTTACTTTTTCCCACAATCCACCATGCTGCAAATGGCGGCCTTCTATCGCTCGATTTATCCGAGCTGGAATCAGAAGCGTTTTGAAGATTTGGGAACCGTATTTCAGCTCGATAAAAAGCGCAAGCTCAGTCGTTTCTCCAAAGGGATGCAGCGGCAAGCGTCATTCTGGTTATGTTTAAGCTGTATGCCGGATGTGCTGATTATGGATGAACCGATTGACGGATTAGATCCGGTGATGCGGCGTCAAATCAAAAACCTGCTATTTCAGGAGGTAGCTGAACGCGAGTTGACGGTAATCATTTCTTCCCATAACCTTCGTGAGATTGAAGATCTGTGCGATCATGTCGGGATTATGCATGGTGGGAAGATGTTGATTGAGAAGGATCTGGATGATCTTAAGGCGGATACACATAAGATTCAAGTGGCGTTTCGGGATGAACGGCATGAGATTCCGTTAGCTGCCAAGCTACAAGTTCTGCATCAAGAGCGCCGGGGAAGTGTGAACCTATATATTGTAAAAGGGGATCGTGAACGGATCAAAGCGGCTTTTCAGGTGTACGAGCCATACGTATTCGATTTGCTTCCATTAACGTTAGAAGAGATCTTTATTTATGAAATGGGGGATGTCGGATATGATGCGCAGCCATTACTACTTTAATAGCAGTATTTTTCGCCAGAACTTCCGCCAGCATGGCTGGATAGGGATTATATATGCACTCGGCTTATTATTTGCACTTCCATTACAGCTCTTCATGAGCAGCAATCCGGATGCAAAACCGCAGGAAGTTGATCATTTATTTCGCATAGCTGGTAGTGTGCAAGCCTTGTTTATCATTACGATCCCAGTTGCCGCAGGACTATTCTTATTCCGATACCTTCAGGCAAAATCACCCGCAGATCTTTGGCATAGCCTGCCTTTACGCAGAGAGCATTTATTTACAGCTCATCTGACGAGTGGACTTACCTTGCTGTTGCTGCCTGTTTGGTTAACTGCTGGGGTGGTTGCCGTTATTAAGCCATGGAGTGGGAATTTTTATATTTTTCAAGACGCAGATATTTGGCAATGGTGTATCACAGTTAGTATTCTGACTTTGTTCCTCTTCTGCTTTAGTGTTTTTGTGGGAATATGTACAGGCCAATCTATTCTTCAGGGAATTATCATTTATATTTTGCTTATTCTTCCTGCTGTACTGATCTCATTAATCCACAGCCATTTAGCTATGTATCTTTATGGATATGCAAATGCAAATTCTAACTTGCGTGATTCTAATTCGCAGATATGGTCTCCTTTTGTTCACATCGTGTATTATTTTACCGGCAAACCCTTCACCAATACAGAATTATGGATTTATGGGGTATTGGCACTTCTATTTATCGGGTTGTCGTACCTGTTATACCGTAAACGTAATACGGAAAAAGCGGGTCAGGCTATTGCCTTTGGATATTTCAACCCACTGTTTAAAGCAGGGGTTATGTTATGCGCCATGCTTATTGCCGGTAATTATTTTGCGCAAATGAAGCAACAGCAAATGGGCTGGGTGATTGGTGGATATGCCATCGGAGCCATTATTGGTTATGTTGCCGCAGAAATGATTGTTCGGAAAACATGGCAGATTATGACGCGTAAAATGGCAGCTGAGTTTGCAGTTTATGCGGTAATGATAGGGTTACTTCTGTATATCCCGGTATCAAGTGTTACGGGGTATGAAGCCAGAGTGCCTTCCGGTGATAAGATTAGCGGTGTATATATGGGAGCTAACTACCGGTTGTATACCCCAACGGATGATTTGTACACTACACCCTACATGGGGCAGAACCCTTTTTCCGATGATAAAGATTATATAGAAGCTGTCCGTAAACTCCATCAAGCGGTAGTTGCAGTACGTCCAGAACTTACCTCACGACAATACGTTTATGAATATTTTACTCTGGCTTATCAATTGGAGAACGGCGATAAGCTAGTGAGGGAATACTGGATCCCTAATAAGGGGTTTGAATCAGAGCTCGAGGCGGTTAAGGATACCGAAGCTTACAAGTATGAAAAGTATGATTTAGCTCTCTTAGACAAAGACCTGGATTTTATGTGGGTTACTAACAGGAATAAAAAAGTAGCCATTTCTGATCCCGGGGAAATTTCAGAGCTAAAGGAGATTATCAAACGCGAAATTTCGAATATGTCCTACGAAGTACAAATAGATAAGGACGGAAAACCTGATGTGGCTAATATCCAAGTAGAGGTGAAGACAAAAGAGAACAGTAATCAAGTTATTACAGATTATGGTTATTATTATCCGTGGAAATCTTCTTTCCATGAGCTTGAAAAGTGGATGGACGAAAAAGGTTATGCCGATAAAATACGAATAACAGCTGAAGATATCCAATCGGCAGAGATTATAAAAGATGATTATATGGACGAGCAAACACCTAAGAACCCTACTAGTCCTGAACAAAGAGTAGCGCTTGCACGCGAAAAGAATCGTACGGCTGTTACGAAGGATAAGACATTATTAACAGATATTTTGGACCATCATTTCCATAATGGTGTTGAGAATGGCAACTACATTGTGAAGTTGATGTACAAAGAGGGTTACAGCGATTTCGTAATGTTAAAAGAATCGGATATGACGCCTGAATTGAAAGCATTGCTGAAATAAGTTAAGAAGTTAGTAAAAGATTACAGATAAAAGATTACAGATAAAAGACTACTGGTTGACATAAACTGGATAGTTGGATTATGCTTTTGGAGATACGATAAGGATGATATGGAACTTTCAGGTCAGCCTCTGAACCAGTATATTCGTTTCCGGTAAAATAACATCGCTGTATTAAGTGGTAAGGAGTTTTGTATTTAGGTGAAGCCCGACCATGGACGATAGAGTCCATGGTCTTTTTTGCATAGTAAGAGGTAATACATGGATGTGTGATTGCTGTAATGCCTCTGGAATCTGCTTCGAAGAGATCCTTTACTGTAGAATAATATAAATAGGAAAAATTGAGGTGAAAATATAATGTTAAGCAATACAGCGGAAGTGTCGTTAAGTAAATTTATGACTAAGCTGCTTCGGCATACCCCGGAGCAATATGGTCTTATTTTGGATCCAGAGGATGGTTCCTGTAGGTTGGATGATTTACTGTCTGTTATTGTAAGCACTCCTAGATGGTCAGAGGTGACTGTGGGAGATATTCGGCAAGTGGTCGCAGATTGTGACAAGCAACGATTGGAAATCATTGACGACCGGATCAAAGCCCGGTACGGGCATAGCCATACAAAAATCACTTATGGGCCGGGGACTCCGCCTGCTATACTTTTTCACGGAACTCATTCTGGTGTGCTTTCTGTGATTTTGGAGGAGGGGCTCCAATCGATGGGACGGCAGTATGTTCATTTGTCTGAAGGGACTCATTTTGCCAGTTTAGCCGGAAGTCGCAGAGGGAAATTGATATTGTTAACCGTTGATACGATTAGAGCGGGTCAAATGGGTGTAACCTTTTATAATGCGGGTAATAAGGTATGGTTGGCAGGTCATATACCGCCGTCCTGTCTTAAGGTGTATACCCCGTAAGTTGAACTAGATCGACGTTTGGTTAGGAGGCATAATAACATGGATGAAATTCCAGATCACTTAGATCACGGATTACAGATTGTATTTATTGGGTTCAATCCTAGTATCCGTTCTGGCGAGGTAGGACATCATTACGCGAATCCGCGGAATAATTTCTGGAGAATATTACATCAGTCTGGACTTACTCCCCGGTTGTATGATGCGTCTGAGGATGGGGACTTGCTTAAGCTGGGCTATGGGTTTACAAATATTGTTGCCCGTCCCACACGGGGAATCGACGATATTACTCGTGAAGAATACCAGGAGGGTCGGGAAATGCTTCGCTCCAAGCTGGAGAAATATCGGCCTCAAGTCGCCTGTTTTGTAGGTAAGGGTGTGTATACAGAGTTTAGCCGCAGAACAAAAGCAAACTGGGGATTTCAAGGGGACGTGCCTCCAAAGGTAGATGGCGTTCGTGAATTTGTTGCACCCTCTTCTAGCGGATTAGTTAGAATGCCGATGGAAGAGATAGTTGGGATTTATCGCAGATTAGCCGAGTTTACGCAAGAGAACGATGGGTGATTGATGTATTCGGAGGTAGGGTGCTAAAGGACACAGGAGTCGTTAAAAGTAACAAATCACTCTAATTTGCGTGCTATCGGACTCCAATGCAGCTATTGGGTGGAAATTGACTGAAAATGCGTCCGATTTGGTGTGATAGTGTCTTTGGAGTCCGAAAACACCACTATATGGCCGGAAATTCACGAATAACGGCGCCTGAGTCCGTAACAGTAAAAGCTGGAGAATTGGCCATGGATCTACGTAAATCCGCAGATCCCGCAGATCCCGTAGATCCCGCAGATCCCGCAGATCCCGCAGATCCCGCAGATCCCGCAGATCCCGCAGATCCCGCAGATCCCGCAAGCTCTGGCAAACTCTCGCATCTTAGCTATCTCTCGCTACTCTAGAATACCCTCAAACACAAAAGGAGCAAGATTCCATATCGGAATCTTGCTCCTTTTGTAACTTCAAAGGGCAGTCTCAGTATATGAGACATGCCCTTAGTCCCTAATACATTAGGTCTCAATCAGCAGCAGAATGATAGAGGATAAGGATAGGCAAACACTAATCAGGCAAAGCACGGCAACGACCTGCTTCTGGTTCAGGCCTGCCCGAAGCAGGCGGTAATGAGCCTGGGTGGCATCGGCTTGATAAATGGACTTGCCTTGGATGAAACGTTTGACTACGACAAAAATGTTGTCGAAGATCGGTACGCCCAGCGCCAGAATCGGAATGAACAGCGACAGGACGGTGGCTTGCTTGAACGCTCCGTCGAGTGCAATTACCGCTAGGATGAAGCCGAGAAAGGTTGCCCCGGCGTCGCCCATAAAGATTTTGGCGGGCGGCTTATTGTAGCGCAGATAAGCAAGCGTAACGCCAATCAGTGAAATTGCCATAATGGCAGATGAGGATTGCCCCTTTGCCAGTGCGACAACAAATAACGTAATCGCCGAAATGGCCGTCAAGGCACCAGCCAGACCGTCCATGCCATCCGAGAAATTAATAACTGTGGTTACACCGAAGATCCAGATAATCGTTAGCAGAAACGATAGAATGACAGGCAAAACGATATAATCGCCTGAGAATGGATTGTAGAATCCGGTAAAGGCATTGCCAGAAACATAAACCAGGATCGCTGCGCTAACTTGTACAATTAACTTGGGCAGAGCTGGGAAATCTTTGCCTTTCGTTTTGTACCAATCATCCACCGTGCCTATGGTCAGCAATAGTACGCCACCTACAAATAATGCGACAGTCTCCATGGAGAAATCACGCGCGAACACCAGATAAGTGATAAAAAATCCGATGAATATGGCGTAGCTGGCCGTTAGCGGAATGGGCTCTCTATGAATTTTACGCTCAACGTCCTGCCGAGGCTTGTCCACAAAATCAAGCCGAAAAGCAAGCTTGCCGAGCGGCGGAATTAGAAAGTAGACGATAAGAAATGACATTAGAAATGATAAAACGTATAAAATGACGCTCACCACCGTTTTCTTTTTAAAATACCACAGATCGATTAAATCTACCTTAAAAAAGTAAAATTTTGTCGTGAGGGGTGTGAAGTTGACTTGCCAGCAACGCTGTAGTACCTTGTTGAGAAAAGCCTTTGGGGGATATTTATGAAATACGATGTTATTTTATTTGATGCCGACGATACGTTGTTTGATTATGGAATGGCAGAAAGTCACGCGTTGTCTAATGCCTTTCTACACTTTGGGATGCCCACAGGTGCAGCAGATTATGCTGCCAGTTATCAAGAGATTAACCACGCATTGTGGAGGGATCTAGAACAAGGAAGGATTTCATCTGCGGCGTTGCGGGTAGAGCGGTTTAATCGGTTGTTTGCTGCACATGCGCTTGAGCTTGATCCTGAAACATTCAGTGAGGCCTATCTACGTTTCTTAGGCGAAGGAACCTTTCTGATGCAGGGAGCAATCGAGCTATGCGGAGAGCTTGCAGATTGCCGCCTGGCGATTATCACGAATGGAATCAAGGATGTGCAAACTTCCAGAATCCAAGGCTCGCTGCTGAGTGATACATTTGAGCAGATCATTATCTCAGAGGAGGCAGGATGTCAGAAGCCAGAGACGGGGATATTTGATTATGCTTTTGCCAAATTGGGGATTGAGGATAAGGAAAAAGTATTGATTGTGGGTGACTCCTTAACCTCTGATATTCAAGGCGGAATTAATTATGGGATTGATACCTGCTGGTTTAACCCGCTAGGGAAGATTAATGAGTCCGGCGTTCAGCCAAAATACGAAATCCGAAACCTGTCGGAGCTACTAGATATTGTAGGGAAAGCTACTAACCTTCAATAAAAAAATAAGGTGTGAGCGCATAAGCGGCTCACACCTTTTATTTAGTAACCTGAAGAGGTTTATTGCCGAGTATCCAGCGGCTTCAGATAAGCCTCGATTTGCTGGCGTTTCGATTCCAGAAATGGCGGCAGCGCAAGGGATTCACCTAAACTTTCCATAGGCTCATCTGTAGCAAAGCCTGGTCCGTCTGTAGCTAACTCAAAAAGGATGCCGTTAGGCTCGCGGAAATAGAGGGAACGGAAGTAGAAGCGGTCGACGAAACCGGAATTAGGAAGCTGTGCCTGGCGGATGTGTTCGATCCATTGCTTCAATTCGTCTTCATTATCTACGCGGAATGCGACGTGATGTACCCCGCCACGTCCCAAATGCTCTTGCTCCAGATCATTGCGTTCCTCCAGATGAACCTCGGCACCTGAACCGCCTTCACCAGTCTCAAATACGAGCACATCTGGCTGGCCGTCAACTGTTGAAGGGTAGGTTCCTATACGGCGGAAGCCAAGCAACTGCTCTAGCACTACCGCTGTATGTTCTGCACTTTCTACTGTGAGATGTGCGGGTCCTAAGCCTACGATGCCATATTGGGCAGGTACTGGGCTTTTAGCCCAAGGAGTACCGCCGGCAACACCGTTATCATTTTCGTCGGATACGAGAATGAAACGTTGGCTCTCGTGATCGCGGAAGGATAAAGTCTGGCGTCCACCAAGTTCCTGTATCGTCCCATGCTCCACGTTAAGCTCTGTGAAGCGTTGCTCCCAGTAGGCAAGTGCGGCATCGCTTGGCACTCGAAGGGAGAGCGCGGAGATGCTGTTATTGCCCTCTCGGTTGCGGCCTGCCATCGGAAGCTCGAAAAAGGTTAATTCGGTTCCGGGATTCCCCTTCTCATCTCCATAGAATAAATGGTACACTGAAATATCATCCTGATTTACTGTTTTTTTAATGAGACGCAGTCCGAGTACCTCTGTATAGAACTTAAAGTTCTCCTGTGCTTTGCCTGTAATAGCTGAGACATGGTGAAGTCCTTTTAACGTTAAACTCATGGTAGTTACCTCCTTGTAAATGCTTTGGGTTTGTGGATTATTTTAATTTATTTTTAATATATCGATAGAATATTTGGTGAATATTATTAAGTTACTATAATTTTAAAAGTAATAAGAAACTTTTGCAAGTGGATATTAATGTTTCATGAAATTTAATTCATACATAAGGAGAGAGTATAGTGCACACAACAACAAGCTTGATGAAACAATTACAGGAGTTAGAGATTGATCCACAGGGGACCATTCTAGTTCATTCCTCGTTAAAAAGTGTTGGCGAAGTAGAAGGAGGCGCGAACACGGTGCTGGATGCACTCAGTGAATATATGAAGGATGGGCTGCTTGTTTTGCCAACGCATACATGGGCTTATATTAATGCGGATAATCCGCGCTTCTCTGTTCAAGATTCCCCATCTTGTGTAGGGATATTACCGGAGCTGTTCAGAAAACGTCCAGGTGTTGTCCGCTCTTGGCATCCGACTCACTCTGTAGCGGCTTTGGGTGTTGATGCTGAGGCATTTACTGCAGGGGATGAACGTTGGGATACGCCATGCGCCCGTGGTTCAGTGTGGGGCAAGCTGCTTGATCGGAAGGCGGAAATTGTACTGCTGGGTGTCGATCTGCGGCGGAATACGTTCATTCACGGTATTGAAGAGTGGGTGGATATTCCGGGCAGAATGACGGATAGTCATGAGGAATTATATACGGTGACGCCGGCTGGCGATGAAATCATGGTGCCTTCTCGCAGACATTGTGGTCTCTCTTGGTCGGAGCATTTTTGGAAAGTGGAACGCGAGCTTGAGGAAGGCGGTGCCATGCGTAAGGGGAATTTCGGGGATGCGCTAGTTAGAGTGTGTGGAACAGTAGAAACGACGGATATTTTAAGCCAGATGCTAAAAGAGAATCCTGATCTTTTCTCCGATAATGAACCGCTACATGGTGAGTCCAAACCAGATCCGCTTCCAAAGACCAGACGTGAACAACCGTAGGTGGGAGAGGCTAAACCATTTTTTCAGCACGCACAATCTGGAAGCCGCTATCAATGTATGGTATATTAATCTCACTAAAACATAGTAAGGAGATTGGAAATGGAAAAAACATTGGTCTTTGGACACAAAAATCCGGATACGGATACTATTTGTTCGGCAATTGCTTATGCAGCACTCAAAAAAGAATTAGGCTGGGATGCTGAGCCAGTTCGTCTGGGAGACGTTAGTGGTGAAACGCAATTTGCGCTTGATCATTTCGGAGTAGAGGCTCCTCGTCTGGTAGAGAACGTAGCTGGAGAAGCTAATCAGGTTATTCTTGTTGACCATAACGAACGCCAACAAAGTGCGAATGACATTGATCGAGTGCGTGTAATTGAAGTTATCGACCATCACCGGATCGCTAATTTTGAGACTGCACATCCGTTATACTACCGTGCTGAGCCAGTAGGCTGTACTGCTACTATTCTTAATAAAATGTATAAAGAAAACGGTGTAGCTATCCCTAAAGACATCGCCGGATTGATGTTGTCTGCAATCATTTCTGATTCCTTGCTGTTTAAATCTCCAACCTGCACCGCTGAAGATGTAGCTGCAGCACGCGAATTGGCTGAAATCGCTGGTGTAAATGCAGAAAGCTACGGCCTTGATATGCTGAAGGCTGGTGCTGATCTTAGCGACAAGAGTATCGCTCAACTGATCTCCTTGGATGCTAAGGAATTCAAAATGGGTGAATACAAAGTAGAAATCGCCCAAGTGAACGCGGTTGACGTTAATGATGTACTCTCCAAGCAGGCTGAACTGGAAACTGCACTGACTTCCATTATTGCTGAAAAAGAATTGGATCTGTTCCTGTTCGTAGTTACAGATATCCTCAACAACGATTCGGTGGGTCTGGCTCTGGGCCGTGTTGCAGGTGCAGTAGAACAGGCGTACAACGTGAAGCTTGATGACAATAAAGCGCTTCTTAAGGGTGTAGTATCCCGTAAATCGCAAATCGTACCGGTACTTACAGAGACAATTGCTAAACTGTAAAGCATTTTGACAGTTGCGTTGTATTTTGTACAATAGAAATCCTGTCTATGAGAGTAGATTGGATAAAAAGAGCTCATGCCCCATCAGTAGTTAAGATGGTGACATGAGTTCTTTTTGTTTTACGGCGTATTCTGCTACAATATTTTGGGAGGGGATCCAACTGATCCTCTTCCAATTGCATGAACTTTGAACCAGCATGAGGAATATGACAAAGGGATAGGGGATATTGGAAATGGAATTGTTTGCAGCATTGGAACGGGACGACTACGAGGAATTATTATTTTGTCAGGATAAGGCATCGGGATTAAAGGCGATCATCGCGATTCATGACACGACACTGGGACCAGCACTGGGTGGAACACGGATGTGGACCTACGCTACAGAAGAGGAAGCTATTGTTGATGCGCTTCGATTAGCAAAAGGGATGACCTATAAAAATGCAGTATCCGGCCTGAATTTGGGTGGTGGGAAAACAGTAATCATTGGAGATCCCAAGAAGGATAAAAATGAAGCCATGTTCCGTGCTTTCGGAAGATACATACAAGGTTTAAATGGACGGTACATAACTGCTGAAGATGTAGGGACTACGGAAGAGGACATGAACATTATTTATCAAGAGACAGATTATGTTACTGGCACCTCACCTACGTACGGTTCTTCGGGCAATCCGTCACCAGCAACGGCTTACGGTGTTTACCAAGGAATGAAGGCAGCCGCTAAAGCCGCCTTTGGCAGTGATTCGCTCGAAGGGAAGACAGTAGCTGTTCAAGGTGTGGGGAACGTGGCCTTTACACTGTGCAAACATCTTCATGAAGAAGGAGCACAGCTTATCGTAACGGACATCCATAAACCAGCCGTTCAACGTGCAGTAGAGGCCTATGGCGCCAAGGCTGTAGATCCAGGCGATATCATCAGTGTAGATTGTGATATTTATGCTCCTTGCGCTCTTGGAGCGACAATTAACGATGAATCCTTACGGGTAATCAAGGCGAAAGTGATTGCAGGAGCTGCTAATAATCAGCTGAAGGATTCCTCGCATGGTGATGCACTTCATGAGATGGGGATTGTATATGCTCCAGATTACGTGATTAATGCAGGTGGCGTCATTAATATTGCGGACGAGCTGAACGGCTATAATAAGGAACGTGCCTTTAAGCAGGTGGCGAAGATTTACGATAATATTACCCGCGTAATGGAAATTTCCCGTTTGAACGGAATACCTACTTATGCCGCTGCGAACCAGCTTGCAGAGGACCGGATAGCGCTATTAAGAAATAGCCGCAGCACCTTCCTGCGTAATGGTCAACATGCACTTAGCAGAAGATCGCTGCGGGGATAAGCTGTAAAAAAACTCGGCAAGCTCCATCCGATTACAACTTCGGAGGGACTGCCGAGTTTTTTATGTTCTTTTATTTTTACAAGAAACGTTTATCCTCTTTCGAGACGGTAATGTCGTTTCTGTTTATTCCTAATTACTGAACCTTTTGCGGTTCTGGGTAAGTGACGCCGAAGGTGTCGACCGTCACCTTTTTCATGACTGGTGGCTCATCTGGACGATCAGAACCGTCACGAGGCAGGCTCACAATTCTTTTTACAGCTTCGATACCTTCAGTTACTTTACCAAAAGCGGCGTAGCTTCCATCTAGACTAGGGTAAGCTGCATCCATAATAAAGAACTGGGAACCGGCAGAGTCAGGAGCCTGTGATCTTGCCATGGATAGAACACCTTCTGTATGCAGAAGGTTATTGGTGAACCCGTTGCCAGAGAATTCTCCGGCGATACTGTAACCCGGGCCTCCCATACCTGTGCCATCAGGGTCGCCGCCTTGAATCATGAAGTCAGGAATTACTCTATGGAATATAGTGTTATCATAAAATCCTTTTTGAATAAGTGAGATGAAATTGTTTACGGTGTTAGGGGCAACCTCAGGGTATAGCTCAGCTTGGATGATATCCCCGTCTTCCATTTCAATGGTTACTAAGGGATGACTTGCCGTAGCTGAAGGAACGCCTTCAGTTGGGGCTGCACCTTCCCCAGGTGCTGATCCGCTGCTTCCATTATTACTGCTTGCATTGTTATTGTTTGGTTTGTTACCGCAACCTGCCGCAATAACCATGACCAGGCATAACATGATCAGAAGAATAGCGGATTTTGTTCGTGTAGACTTCACTAAATAATCTCTCCTTTTTATTGAATAATCTCGTAGGTACTTCCCATAATACCTCCTTTGTCCTATTACATGCAAAGGTCAGTTATGACTTCTGGGATTGGCACATCTTAAAAAGAAGTTTACAATGGTAGGATGTTTCCAAAGAGAACATCGAGAAAGGATGTGCATAGGATGCTCTTTTCGTGGAAGCGGAATTTGATCGTGCTTTGGATAGGGGTTTTCTTTTGTAGTACAGCTTATTCGATCTCGATTCCCTTCCTTTCCATTTTTTTGAGCGACGAACTTGGGGTTTCAAATCATTTGGAGATTTGGTCAGGGGTTAGTTTTGGAATAACCTTTCTTGCCAGCGCTTTAATCTCTCCCTATTGGGGTTCGCTAGCCGACAAGTATGGTCGGAAACCGATGCTTATTCGCTCGGGTTTTAGTCTGGCAGCTTTATACCTTATTAATTATTTTGTACATGATCCTTATGTTTTTTTGATTGTGCGTGTGCTGCAAGGACTGCTTGCCGGTTTTGTTCCAGCAGCTATTGCAATGGTAGCCACCAATACACCTGAGCATAAGACGGGGTACGCTTTAAGTATTATGTCTACAGCCGGAGCGACAGGTAGTATTATTGGACCATTAATTGGCGGTGTAGTGAGCTATTATACCAGCAACCGGATTGCTTTTTTATTCTCAGCGGGTATTGTACTTATCTCAGCGCTCATTGCTACTTTTTTTGCAAAAGAGGAGAACTTCGACCGTTCGGCTCCAAGGTCACATGTAAGTGATGATATCAGGGAAGCGAGAAGTAACCGAGCTTTTATTACTTTGCTCTCGCTGGCGGGAATCAGTACCTTCTCCGTTATGATCCTGGAACCGTTAATCCCAATTTATCTACTGGACATGGGGATCTCCAAAAATAGTGCCTCGCTAAGCTCGGGAATAGTATTCTCTGCTGTGGGGATTGCTACGGTGCTGATGGCTCCGCAGTGGGGCAGACTCGGCAGCCGAAAAGGCTTTGGGATGATCTTATTTATTGGACTGATCGGGGGCGGCATCGGTAATATTCTGCAGTTTTTTGTTTCGGGCTATGTAGAGTTCGCTATCCTTCGCTTTGCTTACGGCCTGTTCTATGCAGGTGTGCTGCCGTCAGTGAATGCCATGATTGTACAAGTAATTGAGCCGGGATTCCGTGGACGGGCCTTTGGCCTGAATCAGGCGGCATCTCAGCTTGCGACGATGGCTGGACCGATTATCGGCGGCTTATTAGGCGCGGTGATTCCAATTCGCTGGGTGTTTGTAATCAATGGAGTGATGCTGCTGGTAGCAGCGATATTGGTTAAGACCCGCAAGCTGGAAGCACAAATCGCCGCTGCTCGTCCCGCAGAACAGCCAACAACGATGCAGGGTTAACTGCTAACTCAATGAGCATGTCGTTATTTAGAAACAACATAAAGCCGCCGGGCTCATAGCCCGGCGGCTTTATTCATATTAAGCTGCTATTCTCCCTGCGAACCGTTCAAAACGTCTGTTCCCGGCATAACATCCACTGGCGGGGAGGCAGGGTCAATAATGGAATTTGGATATACATCGTCTGCATCTGGAACATCCTCTAGCGGCTGATCTTCTTCTTCCATCTCCAAGAGTTCCTCATCCTTAGTATAATCCGTATCATCTAGGGTTAATCCTGCGGTTTCAGCGGCTAGATATGCATCGGATTCCACTAACTCATCTCTTTCGATTACATCCTTAGGTGAGTTTAAACCAATATCTGCTGCCAAGTATTTATCGCCAACCAAGACAGGATCTGCGTCATCATCAACAATATCCTCTTCATCCATATCAGCTTGTATATAACGTTCATATTCAAAGTCAGCCTCAGTTTTATTTGGTGAACTATCCATAGCCGTTCACTCCTTTTTTATGATAAAATTTGAACTTCCTATGTTTATCTTTACCCGTTTGACCATGATCGAATCGCTGATCCAATAAATGGGTATGTCTATATTAGATTAGTAAAAAATGGGTGAAAGCAAAAGCCGATGAAAAACGTTCTTTTTCGAGAAAATTTACAAGAATAGGCAGGGATAGTGCGAAGCTTGTCGAAATTAAGAAGCATATATGAACGTTTAAACAACTAATGAATTACTGAGGTGCTACGATGAAGTTGCCAAAGCCCAATATAGCGGCTGCTTTTTTATTAATTCTACTGCTGACCGCTATGGTTCCTTTTGGTACGGCGATAGTGAGTGCTGAATCATCAGACTCTAAGCTGCCCAATTGGGAGATTAAATTTGAACGTATAGAAATAGATCATATTGAAGAAGCTGTGGCAGCTCTTGATGAAGAATGGACTCGTGTTATGCCTCATGGGAAAAGCCCAGAGACTCCAAGTGGAGCAACCTCAGCCTGGCTGCGGTTTACTTTACCACAAATTAGTGATAAATCTGCGTTATTCATAGATAAAGTATATGGAAATAATGTTAAGGCTTATTTAAATAACGAATTAATATATGATTCCGGAAAAGATTTTAATTTCAATGGCAGTAAGGTTTTCATTCCTCTGTCCAAAAGTGTTGGAGGACAACAGCTATATTTATGGACCCATGGTGGCAGCAAAGACTTAGGGATCCACGGCGAAATAAGAGTAGGCCAATACGATGAGCTGTTATCTGTTTATGTAAAGCAGGGCTTAATGGATCTGATCATTGGAACGACGCTTATTTTTATTGCGATTGTACTGCTGATCTGCTCGCTATTCATGAGAAAAGGCTATTTTTCAGGCGGATATCTATTGGTGCTGATTATTTTATCCATTGGCGTCTTAGTGGTAACGTATTCATCGTTCCTGCCGACAATCCTCGGCGATTATGGAGAGATCGTACTTGTTTTCTTTGATGTAGCTTTATATACGCTTTTGCCATCCTTTACATTTTATTTTGAGAAAATATTTGGTCCAGGGAAAAAGAGAATCGTTACACGTTTCCGTAAGTTTCAAATTGTCTATTCTGTATTTTGTTTTTCCCTAATGGTTATTAATATTCTTTTGTCCTATCAGGTGGATGACTTTTATCGATTGATGACTACGAGTGTGCTAGGTATCCTTATGATTGTACAAATTATACTTTTGATCAGCTTAGCGTTTATACACGCGAACCGTGGCAATGTAGATGCTGTTATTTTTACTTCAGGGTTCTCAATATTTGCTTTCATGTCTCTTAGTGAACTGGTCATGTTCTATGCATCGGGGCAATCCTATCAATTATATTGGTGGAAATGGGGAATGGTGATTTTCGTAATTGCCTTAATCGTCATTCTGGGAAGAAGGTTTACTCGAAACCATGAACAGCTTATTGAATATTCCCATCAGCTTGAGAAGTTCAATAATGATTTGCAGCGCTCGGAGAAGATGGAGATTATTAGTGAGCTGGCAGCTTCGGTTGCCCATGAAGTACGGAATCCATTGCAGGTTACCCGGGGGTTTCTGCAGATTCTTGGGGAGCGTTCAGATCAAAAGGAGCGGGAATATCTGCAAATGGCAGTGACAGAACTGGATCGAGCTACGCTCATTATTACAGACTTCCTAACCTTCGCTAAACCAGGACTTGAAACCGTAGAGCAGCTTGATGTGTCCGAAGAGTTGAGGCATGTGACGGGTATTCTTTCTCCGTTAGCGAATCTGCAAGGGGGCGTCATTGAACTTAATCTGCAGCCAGGACTTTACGTTACTGGATCATCTGCCAAGTTCAAGCAAGCGTTTATCAACATTCTCAAAAATAGCATCGAAGCTTTAAAGGACAATGGGCTGATTAAAGTCACAGCCTGGAAGGCTGGAAAACATATAATAATCAGTGTTCATGATAATGGGGAAGGGATGAACCGGAATGAGCTGGCTCGGTTAGGGGAACCTTATTACTCCAATAAGACCAAAGGAACGGGGCTTGGACTGATGGTAACCTTTCGGATTATTGAGGCGATGGAGGGATGCACTGAGTTTCGCAGTGAGAAAGGGGAAGGGACTGAAATTATAGTAAAAATACCAGAACTTAGAAGAATTTAGAAGTAATTTATGATAATTCCGTTTTTTAGAAGGAAAGAGTGAGGGGCTGAGCGAAGTAGTACAGACAGAATATTGTTTCTGATACTTACTTCTGAGGTGCATATATGCGCTTGATGATTAAAGTCCTACATATAGCAATAGCTCTTACTCTCCTTCTGATAGGATATAGTTCAATTGTTGTATCAGCAGCGACCCCATATCCATCCCAAGAAATTACCAGTTGGCAGATGAGATGGGGCGATGGAACCGAAAACAGCGGCGTAGAGGTTCCACAGAATAATGACCAGCAGTATTGGATAAATGTGAATGCTACGAAGGAAATCCCACATCTGCCATCAGGCGTATCCACTTCTTGGACTCGTATTTCCATACCTAACTTTAGTTATATCTCCCCTTCAATCTACATTGATACTCTATATGCTCTTCATGTGAAGGTGTATGTGAACGACCGTTTGATCTTCGAGGAAGATCGTAATTATATTAAGGATAACTATTCTTTGTTGTTGCCTTTGAGTCAAAGCGATAGTGGGAAAACATTATACATTTGGACTGAAACGCTGCAGGATAGAATCGGAATTAAAAATGAAGTAGTGATCGGTGAACACAACCTGTTAATCAATGATTATATTAAAAATGGACTCAGCGATGTGATTTTGGGCTGTGCTTTTTTTCTTGTGGCTATCGTTCTATTTATAAGCTCTCTATACATTAATAGGGACTATTTTTCCAGTGTGGCTTCACTAGCCGTTGTAATAGGTTCAACCGGAATTCTTTCGATAACCTATTCTCCTTTTATTTATACCTTTTACAGCGATTTAGGCGCGATTAGTAATGTATTTCTTGATTTGGCTTTATTCTCACTTTTACCGGCGCTTACTCTTTTATTTGAAAAAATATTTGGCAGTGGAAAATATGCGATCGTTCGTCGTTTTCGTCAATTTCAAGTCATTTACTCCTCATTTTGTTTGCTATGTCTTTTGATCAATTTTCTATCGAATAATAGCTATATTGAGTTTTATTATTTTGTATCCACCACTATTATCGGGTTCATCCTCATCCTTCAGTTCATCTTGCTGATCGTATGTGTGATTATATTTTCGCTTAAAGGGAATAGGGACGCTATCATTTTTGCCATTGGCTTTGGAACGGCTGCATTTACTGTAGTGTCAGAGTTACTGTGGTATTACATTCATAAGGGGAACTATGATTTATTCTTGTGGAAGTGGGGCATTGTTGCCTTCATAATCTCCTTGATCGTAATTCTGGAGCGAAGACTAGCCTATAGCCATCAACAGGTTGTTAACTATTCTAAAGAATTAGAGCGTTTTAACAACGAATTGCAGCGTTCAGAAAAAATGGAAATTATTAGCGAGCTTGCTGCATCTGTTGCTCATGAAGTGCGGAATCCACTCCAGGTAACTAGGGGTTTCCTTCAGCTGCTTAGCGAGAAATCCGTTGGTGAAGAGGAAATATTTATGTCGATGGCCCTTAGTGAGCTGGATCGTGCTTCCGGGATCATTACGGATTTCTTAACCTTCGCAAAACCGGAATTTGAGACGATTTCCAGTCTGAATTTGTATAATGAATTTAAGCATATTGAGAGTATTATGCAGCCGCTTTGTCATTTAAATGGAGGAAAAATGATTCTCGATGTATCGGGCGAATTATGGGTGAAGGGGAATTCCTCGAAGTTTAAGCAAGCCTTCATCAACATTATCAAAAATAGCATTGAATCTTTCCGGGACGAAGGATTTATCTATATGTCGGTGTATGCGGAAGAGGAGAACGTAATTATTCATATCAAAGACAACGGGGAAGGGATGGACGCGGATGTCCTGCACCGATTGGGAGAGCCTTATTTCACTAAAAAGAATAAAGGGACAGGTCTAGGATTAATGGTCACTTTCCGCATCATCGAAGCTATGCAAGGTAAAGTGAAATTTACAAGCAAAAAAGGAGTGGGAACCGAATCCATCACCATACTGCCATTGGCAGAAGCTCCGGATGATTCTCACTCCTTAGGGGGTTAATCTTGTTGTCTTACCACGAACCGCGTGGTGCTGCGGTTGCCTTCAATACATCGGATGTAGGACTTGGTGGAATTACAAGATAGAATTCGTTGGAGCCTTCTTCAACGGCTTTCAAGGTAACGCTGTCGGGAATGATTACGCCTAATGCTTCTTGGAGAGCCGCTTTTGGGTCTGAGAGTAGTCTTTTCTTGAAACTTGGATCTTCCCATGCCTTTTGAATGACTTGATTTCTAAGAATTGCTTCTGACATAATAATCACCCTTCCCAAATTGTATATATTTACCTTTAATAATATAACATAGCAAAACTACTAATACTATTCTTTTTATTACAAAATAATAGAATTAATGGACATTTTTTGACAACCAATGATATAATCCTCCGTTTAGCAAGAGCTGCTTGTCCGCTTCGATGGAATCAGAGATCTGCTGTAAGTTACTTACTAGCATGGAATGGAACGCAATAAGATGAGGGGCATCAAGGTCGGAAACTGTAACTTTGTTATGTGTGTCGTGTGCTAATTGCGTATAGGTATGTAGACCATTTGCAGTGAATAGATAAAATTCGACCTCTTGCGTAGTGAGTTTAGCTGCACTGCTGTTTGGCAGATGTTTGCGAGTTAGGGAGAGAAGACAATTATAGTTGCCCGCGGATAAATCTTCTTTCCAGTCCTCATAGTCATCCAGCATTTGCAGTGTAAGCAAAACCGAATGGATAAGCTCTTCAGCTTGCGGCACTAAATCACTCTTTCCAGACATCAGAAGGGCAGCAGTGCTGGATAGCTTGAGCGGACTGGCTTTATAGGCAATTTTGACCCGATCATTAAGAAAATAGTCACTGGTATTTTCGTTGCTAACACTATCTGCCCACTCCATGATATAACGATTAAATAAGATCCAGAAAGCGGATGGCTCCGGAAATAGTATCCGGTAGATATTTAAAAATTCGACATAAAGCAAATTTGCCAAGGGTAATTTTTCGTATGCGGAGGATTCTTGGCTGTCCATCAGGTCATCCTGTATGAAGAAATACAACATAAAAAAGACGTTGCCCATCGACATCTGGCGAGTAACCTCTGTAGAGATTCCGCATCCCTTCTGCAGCCAAAAGGGTAAAAGATAACATATGTAGTTTTTGTGGCTTTCAGCGTTAAATACGTTAAAATGCTCAAGATAGGACATGCCTTGTTGATTTAGAGGTTCTGGAAATTCGGAAATAATCCGTCTGCTTTCTTGGAATACCAAGCGCAGTTCATCTTCGTAGTCATTTAGCCAATCCATAACAATCCTCCTATGAAATTTTTACGAAAATGGTTCTTTTGCCCTGATTATAGCTTTCTCTTTATTCCATTACAACTAAAATTTAGGAGGTATTAGCAAATATGGAATGGTATACTTTCGGCCAAATGCTTATGGCGATTCGAATGGGCCAAAAGGCGGAAACACCGGATGGCCGCATGGTTATGCGTACCTCCACGGGACTTTTTTGGATAAACGGAATCCTGCAGGGAAAAGTGGTAGAAATTAAAGACTATCTGTTCTCTGACCTATGGCGAATCTATGAGGATCAGGAAAGCCAGCAGGAGGGAATTGGCAGGGAACAACACGAGCAACGTGAGCGGGAGATGCTTGAGAATCAATATGAAGAGCTGCGCTGGGCGAACCGAAAACGTTAGTTCAACGTTCGATTACCCAACAGCAGCTATATAGTGAATATTAATAAGAGGGATTAGGAACTTACGGATGCGGAGAGCTCCGATTTTAATGCTTCATATTGACTACGCAGGCGTTGAAGTTTCGAGATACTTTGCTCCAAGCCGCCGAGCCGGTTGCGTTCCGTCCACAAGAGACGATATTGGTGAAGGAGTATATCAAGATCATTGATTTGCTTCGTAATCAGCGCAGGATCAAGCGAATCTGGTGCTGATGTCAACTGTAGCTTGATTCTGCCAAGCTGCACAGCATGCTTCACGAAATGGATGCCATTACTCAATTCTTTCAGCACAAGAGCAGCATCCTCGCATTGAAGATCTAGCCCCGATAGCCGCGCCTCAATGGAGAGCAGATATTCTTCGAGATGATTGAAGTGTTCCTCAGTAAGCTTCTCTATGATTAGGAAATTGTCCAGATGGGTACGCAGCAGCAGGGACATTTCTGCATCATTCGAACGGTTGATACTGGATTCAAGCTGATAGTAATTGCCGAGATCCAGGAGCAGCTGGCCAATTCCCTCAGAACGATCTGCAAAAATAAATCTATTTAAATACTGTGCAGTATCTGCTTCCAGATTATGATCTACACTCCAGGATAGGGCTGCGCCGTAGGCGAAGCCGGCATAGCTGACCGGCAGATGCTGCCAGTGTCCAAAATCTCCCCAATCGGTAATGAGATAACCGATAGCGCCGTTGTTTTTGCCATGAATAGCTGCACTGCGCAGATTGGCTAACATATTGTCCGTGCGTCCTGTAATGGAGTTCCATGAGCTGGTGCCTGGGCAGACATAAAAAGGAATACCTGCTTCACGGAATTTGAGCGTATCGGACTCGAAGGGATGCTCCGCGCTATAACCCCATTCCATAGCAATAATATCCTTAGGAAGCTGAGGAATCAGTTCGGGATGCTGGATAATGATATCGCCCCAGAATTGCATCGTTTTGCCACGTTTTGTAACCAATTCATAAATTTTTTGCAGGAATGATAAATAGAGTTGACCTTTGCCTTGTGTTTCAGCCAGAGCTTTGTTTTTACCAAGGCCGAGTTCATAGGTCTCATCGCAGCCTACATTAAACTGATTGGAGCTAAAGTAGGGCAGCAGATCGTCAAACATTTTGTCTAGCAGAGGTAGTACAGCAGGATCTTCGGTATCAAAAGTACCAGGGTGCATAAATAAGCCTTCTGGATAAACGTCCTGCGCATACAAATTCTTCGGAAGCATAAAGCCTTCGGGAATTTCAGCTAAAGCGTTGAATTCTGGACGAGAAAGCCAGCCCTCCATATGCCCAAAGCTATTCTGATTGGGAACAAGCTCTATATAACGTGCTTTGCAATAGGCATCCAGAAGCAGGATTTCCTCTCCGGTAATTGGGGTTTCAAGCTCCCAGACTTGAGGGAAGGATTCATAAGCGAACGGAGCACCTTCTATATATAGCTGAAGTTCATTCATCTTCAAATCAGCCATAAGGTCAATGATCCGGTACAAGGTTTCTTGCTTCGGGATTTTATTGCGGCTGATATCTATGAGCAGGCCTCTGGCTCCAAAATCAGGTTCATCGCGAATATGCAGCTGAGGTATAGATTTTCCACTTTGTTCTATGATTTGTTTCAGGGTTGCTGCTGCGTAGAAAGCGCCTACAGGAGAGCTATAGGAGACAACGATACCCTTCTGTTCGACAACAATCTCATAGGCCTGTGCAGACAATAATGGCACATAGTTAAAGTTACAGACAGATACAACGGTTGGACGTAAGCCAATGGATAAAGTCAGCTGCAGATTCAATGCTTGTGCAATTACTTCCTGTAGTTTTCGTGCAGCTGGCATGGCAGATTGTTCTTCCATATTAGGAAGCACGATGCTTCCGCTTGTTGGGAAATGGAAGGAGCCTTGTGACAATGTGATTTCACGCGGATTAGGGAAAAGCAGTAGTGTAGAATGATTAAGCATAGCGTGGACACCTCTTATTCATGTAGAATATGATCATCTTCACAATAACCTTATCACTACTAAACAAGGGGAGGAATGCCTATAATGTCCAAGCACATGGATTATATGATCAGTCCATATCCAATAAGAATTATTGATCCCAAGGTTGAATCCTCCAAGCTGAAGCTCAAGAATATAAGGGTGGGACAGGCAGGACATCTGCCAGGAAGAACGTTATTCCGTTCAGGTGTAGTTTTTGAGCACTGGGCCATTGTTTACATAGTGTCAGGTAGTGGCTCCTACATGGAGATTGGGGGAAAAGAGCAGCAGGTGCGTGAAGGCAGCTTATACTTTTTCCGCCCAGGTTACAGTTATAACTTTGGTCCACCACCGGGAGGCAGCTGGGATGAGTATTATATTAACTTTAATGGCACGCGTGTATCGGAATGGCTGGAATCGGGCCTCATAGCCGGGGGAAATGTTTTTCAAGCCCAATCTATAGTAGGTCTTACTACCTTATTTGAAGAAGTGCTGGAACGGATGGAGAGCGGAGAACCTGTAGATGCGGATCGGGCAGCATTATTGCTCGAAAGAATGCTGCTGGAGTGTTCTTTTATAATAGAAGAAAAAAGTTGGAATTCTCAGGCTGATTATATGCGTCAGATTCGGGAAGACCTGAACTTATGCATTTATGGTGAAATGGACCTAGAACAAATAGCGGCAAAACATCATGTTTCGATGTCTACGCTTCGTCGTCTTGTTCGGCGCAGCAGTGGATACCCGCTTCATGAATATATTCACCGTCTAAAAATGGCGGAAGCCAAAAAGTTGCTTTTCAACACATCATTACAAATTAAGGAAATTTCTAGTATGCTTCATTATAATGATCCGTTCTATTTTTCTCGTTTATTTAAAAAATATATGGGGATCGCACCCCAGCTTTGCCGGAATAACATTTAAATCGACATCATCCTACTAGAGTCCCAACAGCAATTGTTATAATTTGTATAATTGTTGTCGTTTTATAAGATATGTTGAAAATTATGGATTAATATTACATAAATACGTTAGTTCTTATTAACTATAGTGGATAAAATTCCAAATTTTAGTGATAAAACCTACTAAAAAAATAATAAATTTTTTGTAACTATTTTTCAAATGGAAGCGCAAACATGGGAAATGTCAACTTGTTATTGTGATTTTTCTCATGTATGATGCTTTTATCGAGCACAGTACAATCTTACATTTTCCAAAAAACTGGAGAATAGGGTGGTGGGATGAAAATCAAACCAACTGCAGAAGACAAACTGATTGCGTATTACAGGTATTTTTCATTGTCCCTCACATCACTCATGTATCTTCTAGATCAGACGGGACCTTCCATAATTTATAAATCACTTATTATTGCTATACTTGTTATGTTTGCACAAACGTTCTCATTTTGTTATCGAAGGCTACGCAGCAGGCCGAAGACTCTCGTCCTGGCTGTTAGTATAGAGATGGTGGGAATTATCGCATTGACCTTGTTTACGGGTGGGTACGAAAGCTCTTTTAGGCTTTATGTGCTAAATCCTGTATTGATTGCTGCAGGCTCATTGTCCATTTATTTTGGATGGTCGTTGCTCTTAAGCTACATCAGTATTTTTGCGGTGCTCTGTTATTTTTTTATCAATTCTGCGAACAGAAATTTTCTGGAAATTGTATTTATAAATGGGAATCTGTTTCTAACACTGGTACTTACGGTTATAATAATGCAGATCGTTAATCGGATGAAGCGGCAACGTGAAGAATCGAATGCTCGCACGAAAGAGACGATGGAGCATATCAAATCTCTGTACCATATCGTGGAAACCTCAAGCCAACATGATTTCATGAATATCGGTCAAGTGATCACCGATTATGTTGTTAAGCTAACGAAGCTGGATAAGGCTTTGTTTTGGTTCGCCAAGAAAAGCGGAGAACCAGCTCCGCAGAGCAGGCAGACCGGCTGGCAGCAGGAAGAGGAACAGTTCCTATTCTCAGAACTGGGAAAACATGAGCATGAATGGAGATTGCAGCGAGAGCCTATTTTTAGAAATCTGCCGGGATTAGGAGATTTCCTGCTGATGCCTGTACGGATGAGCACCCGTTTTGTAGGGATGATTGGACTCAAGCTGGAGTCTACAGAGGGGCTGGAAGGCCGCAGATGGTATATTCAACAATTGATATTCTTATCTGAGCTAAGTGCGAATATTCTTGAAAGACATGAGCTTGGTGTGATCGAGAACCGGTTGATCATCACGAACGAACAGAACCGGATTGCGGATGAAATGCACGATAGTGTATCGCAGAGCCTTTTTGGTATTGTGTATGCGACGCATTCGCTGAAGGAATCGTGGAAGAGAATGTCAGATCATGAGCTAGAAGAACAAATTGAGCTTATTCATGATTCTGCTACAAAGGTTGCTAAAGAACTGCGGATCACGATCTACAGTCTTAGCTCCAAGAAGAGTGGCGGTCCTACTTGGTTGGGCATGGTAAGATCACATTTGAAGAGCTTATCCAGGTTAAATGATGTTGATATTGATTTAAAAATAACGGGCGATGATTTCAGTCTCCCTTATCCTTACCACAAAGCGCTTTTTCGGATTATCTCCGAAGCCACTGGTAATGCCATCAGGCATGGTGCTGCCAGTCGAGTGGATGTAGAACTGTCTCTGAAGCCGACTTGGATTCGATTATTGATTTGTGATAATGGTGTTGGTTTTGATACTGATTTGTTATGGATTGAATCTGAAGATAGTGTAAGCGGACTTGGCATGAAGAATATGCAATATTTGACCCAGTCGCTCGGCGGCGACTTTCAGTTGTCCAGTAATGAGAGCACAGGAACAAGAATTATGATTTCGATTCCTGTCGGTGTAGCTGAATTAAAGAATGCATAAACTTTAGGCGGGAGGTCGTTTCTGTGAAAATCGTCATTGTAGATGATCATCCTTTAGTTAGAAGAGGACTGGCATCTGTCATTTCAATGCAGCCGAATGTGCAGTTTGCAGGTGAGGCAACGAATGGCCAAGAAGCGCTTCTTGTGATTGAGGAGACGCAGCCTGATCTTGTATTGATTGATCTTAAGCTAGCAGATGAATCGGGATTGGATGTCATTAAGACAGCACGTGCTCGTGGTATCGTTAGTAAGTTCATTCTGTTGACGTCATCTGCGAGCAGAGAGGATTTCCTGAAGGCTGAAGAAGTACTGGTAGATGGATATGTACTGAAAGAGGCGTTGCCTGAGGAGTTACTGTTTGCTATCCAATTGGTGCATAAGGGAAGAAAGTATTACGATCCTGGTCTGATGGAAGATAAAATGCGCATGAGTGGAAGCAGCCCAACGGATGAATTGACACCCAAAGAAAAGGAAGTCCTGATCGAGCTGGGGCAGGGCGCATGCAACAGAGAAATTGCTTCACGTCTTTTCATTAGCGAATTTACGGTGAAAAAGCATGTCAGTCAGATTTTAGCAAAATTACAGGTGGCTGATCGTACACAGGCAGCGCTTTATGCAAATGCTGTCGGATTAACCAAATATGAAATGTCATACGAGTGAAAATTGAAATAATTCGTAAGCATTGTACATGAACACGGACAGGTTGTCCGTGTTTTTTTTGTGCGTTAAAACTTAAATTAGCCCTATATATGGCACTAAAGTATACCTAATCCCCCTCTTAAGAGGTATAACGTCTTACTCCAAAGTGAAGAGGAAAGTGATGGTATGAGCCATGTGGCGAATGGTGTGGATTGATAGAATTAAAGCAACAACTGAAACTTTCATGAATGCTTTCAGAATGTAATTTTAGCGGAAGGAGGGTTACTGTGGAAAAGACGATTCTGGATTACATTAACCTGATAAAAAAAAGGTTTTGGCTCATCATGGTGTTCGTTTTGATCTCCTGTGCTACGACTTACTATGTTAGCAAAAACTTCGTTGAACCCGTCTATTCCGCTTCCGGACAGCTGCTTGTCAACAACATTGCCAAAGCTCCCGAGAGCAACAATCTTAACGATTTGAGCTTTAGCCTGAATTTAATTGAGAGTTACAAGGAAATTATGAAATCACCAACCATCATGAAAAGCGTAATAGAAAATCACCCGGAGTTTGGTCTCACGGCCGATGAACTAAGTCAGAAGCTTGAGATTAAAACTTCAGAGAAGAGTCAGGTGATCAACCTCAATGTTCAGGATGAAAGCTACACCAAAGCTGCCGGGATCGTAAATGCGGTATCGCAGACATTCATTCGTGAATTGCCGTCGCTGATGAGGGTAGACAATGTTACCTTGCTGACACCGGCCGATCCGACTGATGTTCCAGGGCCCTCGAACGGCGGGTTTGCGATGAATCTCATCATTAGCTTTGTTGTATCCCTTATGGCTGCCTTAGGAATTATTTTGCTGATGGAAACACTTAACGGCACATTAAGGTCTGAAAAGGAAGCGGAATATGACCTTGGTCTACCGGTAATTGCTTCGATCGCAACCATTCGCAAACGTGATTTGGGTAAGGCGGCAGGCGACACCAGAGTGAAGGAGGGTGCTTATGTTGCGGCTAAATAAGAGTCTGGTTACAGACGTTAATCCATCCTCGCATATCTCCGAATCGTTCCGATCACTGCGCACATATATACGTCAGCTTGAACTAGCGCAGGGCGGCGGAGGAAAAGTGCTGCTCTTTACATCAGCAGAAGCTGGGGCAGGCAAGACGACAATCTTGTCGAATCTCGCGGTTTCTTTCGTCCAGGACGGCAAGAAGGTAGCGGTGGTTGACTGCAATCTGAGACATCCCGGTCTTCATACCGTGTTTGAAGTAGAGGGGAGTGACGGGCTTGCGGCTTATTTAAGTGGGCAAGAGGAAGCAGATAACATCGCAGTCCTCGGAAACTTAGCCAATCTTTCAGTCATCCCGGCAGGAAAAACTCATGTTAGTCCGCCGGATTTGCTGGGGAACCCCAAAATGACCGCTTTGCTTGAGGAACTAAAAGAAAACTACGATCTGATCCTGCTGGATTCTCCTTCGGCAGTCGATTTCAGTGATGCTCGTATATTGGCACCTCAAGCGGACGGCGTGATTCTGGTGGCCAGATACGGAAAGTCCAAACGGGAATCGATTCGCAAAGCGAAGACGCTGCTTGAACAGACCGGCTCTAATCTAATCGGAATTGCCATGAACCAGGCGAAGTAAATGTTTATGCTTTCGAAGTAAGTTTTGCTCGAAGTCAAATCATTGAAGCTAATGCTCACAAAACTTAAGTTTATGCTTTCGAAGTGAGTTTTGTACGAAGTCAAATCATTGAAGCTAATGCTCACAAAACTTTTAGGAGGTAAAGTGCGATGAAAAAGGTAAAAAAAGTAATCATACCCGCGGCAGGACTAGGTACGCGCTTTCTTCCTGCAACGAAAGCCATGCCTAAAGAAATGCTTCCGATTATCAATAAACCAACCATTCAATACATTGTTGAGGAGGCTATTGCTTCCGGTATTGAAGATATCATCATTGTTACTGGTAAAGGTAAAAGAGCCATTGAGGATCATTTTGACAATGCGTTTGAGCTCGAGTCTAGGCTTCTGGAAGATGGAAAGCTGGATCTGCTTAAAGAGGTTCAACGTTCAGCTAAGGTAGAAATTCACTATATCCGCCAGAAAGAACCGAAGGGTCTGGGGCATGCCGTATGGTGTGCAAGACGGTTTATCGGAGATGAGCCATTTGGTGTCATGTTAGGCGATGATATCGTCACAGGAGCCGTACCTTGCCTTAAGCAGCTGATCGATCAATATGAAGAAACACAAAACTCGGTTATCGGAGTTCAAGAGATTCCTGATGAATTCACGAATCGTTACGGTATTATTGAACCGGATTTGCAGGACGGTAAATTGTATCGGGTTAACAATTTTGTAGAGAAGCCGCCACTAGGTACGGCACCTTCCAATCTTGCGATCATGGGCCGGTATGTGTTTACGCCGAAGATCTTTAAGTATCTCGATTTGATGGAAGAAGGCGCTGGCGGAGAGATCCAATTGACAGATGCCATTCAGAAGCTGAATCAGAGCGAACGGGTATATGCCTATAATTTTGACGGAACAAGATATGATGTCGGCGAGCGGCTTGGATATATTTTGACAACACTTGAATTTGCACTGCAAAGCGAAGATTTGCGCTATCCGGTGATGGATGCAATGGCGGAATGGCTGAATAAAATGGGACAAACCAGCTTGAGTAGTTAAGTTGAGTTCGCAAAATTTTAGATGAGGAGGATGAGCATGCAAAAACTGCCGGAAGACTACGAGGCGGTCCTGCCGAAACTTTACATGCTGCATACCGATGAGAGAAGGAAAGAAGCAGAGTCCTATTTGATAATGAAACGGATGATCGATATCTTTTTTTCCGCTCTTGGTCTTCTCGTGTTAATGCCATTATTTGTTGTCGTGGCGATTCTGATCAAGCTGGAGGATCCGAAAGGAAAGGTGTTCTTTCGGCAAAACCGGGTTGGGAAGAATGAAAAGCAATTCCCGATGTATAAGTTCAGATCCATGGTCAGTAACGCTGAGGAGTTAAAAGAAAACCTGATGGCCTATAACGAAGTGAGCGGTGCCATGTTCAAGATTAAGAACGATCCGCGGATCACACAAATAGGGAGATTCCTGCGCAAGACGAGCATCGATGAGCTACCTCAGCTGTGGAATGTGCTGATAGGTCAAATGAGTCTGGTCGGTCCTCGTCCTCCGCTGCCAGAAGAGGTGGCTCAGTATACGGATTATGACAAACAGCGTTTGACGGTTACTCCAGGTTGTACCGGATATTGGCAAGTAAATGCCCGAAACAGTGTCGGCTTCGACGAAATGGTACAGCTGGACTTAACCTACATCCATATTCGGAGCACCATGCTGGATCTAAAAATCATTGCTAAAACCGGACTGATGTTACTCGGTTCAAAAGATGCTTATTAATAATGTGGAAATTAGGTGAATGCCGATGCGTGAATACGGAGACGTTCCTAAGCTTTCCATTATCATCTGTACCTACAACAGAGCACCTTTATTGATCAAGACGCTTCAGTCACTTTTAAAGCTGGATCACTTAGAGCAGGCGGAGATCATTGTTGTGGATAATTGTTCCAAGGATGATACTGAAGCTTGCGTCAAAAAGTTTATAGGAAAGCATGGAGCTGATGTGGATATCCGCTACATGATGGAGCCGATGCAGGGGCTTTCAGCGGCTAGAAATACAGGAATTCTGGCTTCCAAATCGCCGCTGATTGCCTTTCTGGATGATGATGCGATACCTTGCCAGCGTTGGATAACAATGATTGTCAGTACTTTCGAGAGTAAACCGGAGGTCATGGCTATGGGAGGCAAAATCGCTCCGATATTTGAAAGTAAACGTCCGGACTGGTTGATTAAACCCTTTGAGCTTCCGTACACGATTGTTGATTTAGGTAGCCGGATTAAGGAATATCCCAAGCAACTTCATCCTTGTGGGGCCAATATGGCGATGCGGAAGCTCGTATTCGACATCAGTCTTTTTCCCCTAGATCTCGGAAGAAAGGGTGATTCTCTGCTCTCCGGTGAAGAGACCTGGTTATTCGGACAGATTCAAAAAGAAGGGCATTCCATCCTCTACCATCCGGAAATGGCGGTTGACCATTTCGTGCCGGCGGCCCGTTTGACGGAAGACTGGATTATGAGGCGCTATTATAGCCAAGGTATCTCTAACGCTATGAAAAGCGAAGGACTAAAAGGCAAGCTGCTTCTAGTGGGAAAGACAGCCGCTAAGCTCGTGTATATCCTGGCTGATTCTATCCTCTCAAGAAGTAAAGGAAGAAGGCTTTTGAACAAATGCAGGCTGGAGAGTATTCGTGGAACGCTTCATATGATTCTCAATCGGGAGAGGCATTCCGCAGCGGGGTGAGGGATTAACATGACAAATTTTGAGTGGGGCTCCAAATTAAATGTTTTGCCATACGGGATGCTCTATCTCATGTCGGCCCTGTTCTTTGGAACGGCGGTCATCTACCAGCCGATGATTGCGATAGCTGCCGTGCTTCTGATTATTTTGCTGGGAATCTCGATTTCACGGCCTGAACTGATCAGTTATTTCGTTCTAATCACGACGGCAATATCGATTAACTTTTTATATGATGGCAGCATGTTCGGAATGGAGATACTGTCCCTTTATAAATTGGTTATCGTGATGCTGCTTGTTCCTTGTATTCTGGTCAATGGCTTGCGGTTTCGTCTGAGTCACCCCTTGTGGGCAATGGTAGCGCTGCTGGTGATTACCTTTGGGTCTTCGATCTGGCTGCCGGAAATGACCTCATCCATTGCAGTTAAAGCTTTTATCGGTCTATCCATTCCATTCGTATTTTTATTAATCAACTGGAAAAAGAATGTAGCCGAGCTGCAAATCAAAATTATCTGTATGCTTCCCCTTGTTAGTGTAGTGGTTGGTTTGTTGCTGCAGCTTGCGCATGTTCATAATTTTCTCAACATCGAGTATACAGGCGCTGTACGGATTCAGGGGGCTAATATTCCTGCGCATTTAGCGATGCTGGCCTTTATGGGAGTAGCGATTCCATTTATAGAGGTGAAGCGGAATCCGCAGCAAGCACGCTTTTTCTATATCATGTTAGTTCTAAATTTCTTTATCTTGATTGGAACAGGAACAAGAGGGCCTATATTGGCACTTGGACTTACCGTTCTCTATTACTTCTATGATATTCTCCGCCAATATTTGAAGGGCAGAACCTATCTGCTAATTCCGTTGATGGGTGCATTTTTCCTGATTATGGTCGCCGTTTTCTGGCAGCTCGATAATTTTGAGAAACGTTCCTTTGAGAGACAGACAGATACGGCTGTTGATTTATCAGGAAGGTCAGAGGCATGGGAGTATTTCTTAAACAAGGCTGCGGACTCTCCTTGGTCTGGTAGAGGGCTTGGAGCAGTGACGGTAGCAAATGATGGAACATTGTATAAGGGTTTTGTAGTTCCGCACAACGAGTATATCCGCTTTTACTTCGATGGGGGATATATTGGCGCTATTCTGTTGATGTTCTCTTTATTGGCTGTATTTATTCTGGTGTACAGAGCATTGGCTCCGCCGATCAAACCTTATTATCTGTTATTTATTGCAGCGTTTTTAATCTACTCATTCTCCGATAACACGCTGTCGACGGTCCAATTTATTATTCCGTTCTGTTGGTACCTGAACTGCCTGTATCGATCTTCACAGCCAACCGATTCCCCACAAAAAGAAGTGATACGATGAGTCAAGTGAATATGTTCGATGTCAATTTTGATAACTATGATTTCATGGATTTGCTTGATTACATTGATAAAACCATTCAGGAGAGGAATCAGTCTTATATCCTCACTTGCAATGTAGATCATGTGATCAAGCTTCGTAAGGATAAAGAATTTCAAACGGTATATTCGAAGGCAGGCGCAGTTGTTGCTGACGGAATGCCACTGATCTGGGCATCCAAAATGCTAGGCAAGCCGCTTAAGCAGAAGGTATCCGGCGCGGATCTATTTAATCGATTGGGCAACGCCTTTGAGCAAAGGAAGTACCGGCTGTTCTTCTTAGGCTCAGCTGAAGGCGTGGCGGAACGGGCAGCGATGAATTTGAAAACAGCACATCCCGGAATAAATGTGGTTGGCTGTTATTCTCCATCCTATGGATTCGAGCACAATGAGGAGGAGAATGAACGCATTATAGAAATGCTGACAGAGTGCCAGCCAGATATCGTGTTTGTTGGTGTAGGAGCACCTAAGCAGGAAAAGTGGATTTACCGCCACTATACCTCTTATCAAGCTCCGATATCGATCGGAGTGGGAGCGACCTTTGATTTTCTGTCAGGCTCAGTGAAACGAGCGCCTAGCTTCATGCAAAAAACAGGGTTCGAATGGTTCTGGCGGCTTAGCCAGGAGCCGGGCCGGCTCTGGAAAAGATATCTTGTGGACGATGCACAATTTCTACTTTTATTACTTAAGGAACTGCGTAAGCGGGATAAGGTGAAGGAAGGAGGCTTGGAATGAGTGTATTTACGCCCCCATCACTTAGGTTCATCAAGACAGTTGGATTAATAGGGGGGACTGCTGCTGTAGGTGTCTCTCTTCCGCTGATCATCGGCTTCTCCAGTGCGATGCTGAGTTCATCGAACAGTCTGCAGGGAGCCATTCTCTCAGCCATCCTATTCCCAGCTTTCTTGTTAGCCATACTTAGACCGAAAATGCTGGTTGCTTATACCTTGCTAATCTGGGCCGTAGCTCCAGAGCTGCGCCGCATTGCTGACTGGTCAGAAGGAGTGTATCACTCTGTATCCTTGCTGAGCTTAGCTCCCTTGTTAACCGGTGTAACCTTGATCATTCCGCTGCTGAAGGAGATTCATAATATTCAAAAAGCCTCCACGCGGATCATGTTAATGTTCGCAGTTGCGCTGGGTTATGGTGCTTTAATCGGTTTGGCTAAGAATGGCATGGGCTCAGTTTATGACTTAGCGAATTATATTGTGCCACTGCTGTTATTGCCGTACTTTGCCGTCACGAAGTTCAAGCCGAAGGATATCGATCGACTGCTTACCGCTTTTGCCAATATTGCAGTCCTAGTTGCCATTTACGGGATTGTTCAGTATTTGACGGTGCCACCTTGGGATGTGTTCTGGATGAAACATGCGGATATGATGTCCATCGGAAATCCATATCCATTGGAAATCCGAGTATTCTCTACGCTGAATTCGCCCGGACCGGCTGCAACCTTCTTAGCGTTTGCTTTAGTTCCGATGATACTGGAGAAAAAATGGCGGGGAACATTGCGCTGGATCGGCGTTCTGCTAGTTGTAATCTGCCTGCTGACTACTTTGGTACGTGCGGCATGGCTGATACTCCTGGTGATGCTGCTCATGTATATTGGAACCTCTCCTTCTAAGGGAAAGTGGAAAACCTTGATCCAATTAGTTTTTGTGGCTGCTGCGTTGTTCTGGGTTGTGCCGAAATTGCCTGGTGCCGAAGGACTGGTTGCTCGGGTAGAGACACTTTCTTCTGTTCAGGAAGATCACTCTTATAATGAACGGCTAAGCTTATGGCAAAACATGCTGCCGATGGTTGCCGCCAATCCAGTAGGTCAGGGAATTGGTAGTGTAGGCCAAGGGACTAAGCTTGGTAATGACGGCGAGCTTGGAGAGTACGGAATTATGGATAACGGAGTTATCGCTTTACTGCTTACCTTTGGTGTTCTGGGTGCTGTTTTCTTCTTCGGAGCTTTAGGCGCAGTTGTCAAACAGATATTCGCTAGAGTAATCAGCAGGGACCAATTGCAGCCCTACGCCCGACTTGCGTTAGCTACTTGGACCGGTGCGATTGTCAGTCTAGTTTCAGATAATGGGTTTCCCGGACTCAAGGGATACTTAATCTGGATGCTGATCGGTCTTGGCCTCAGCGCAAGGGAGATTACTCAAAGTAGAAGGAAGGGAACACCGTATGCAGCAGTTGAATGCAAAATCTCTCCCCGCTAGAACGATCTGGTCATCTTTTAGATTGTTCGCCAAGAGCAAGGACAACAGCTCGGCAGCCGTAAAAACTATGTTTGTCAGTGTCATGATCCTATTGATTAACATGTTAACTGGTGTACTGACCGCACGTTATCTTGGACCGACAGGTCGTGGGGAACAGACGGCAATGATTAACTGGTCACAGTTTCTGGCGTTTAGCATGAGCTTTGGCATTCCTTCAGCTCTCATCTATAACGCTAAGAAAAATCCGGAGGATGCCGGAGTGCTTTATCGTATGGCATTGCTGCTCGGTACCATTTTTGGGGTCATAGCGATGATTATAGGTATCGTGGTCTTGCCTTATTGGCTGAAATCCTTCAGTCCGGAGGTCGTGACCTTTGCTCAGTGGTCTATGATTCTGTGTCCGATTATAGTGATCTCTCAAATTAACAATGCAGCTTTTCAATTCAGAGGTGAATACAAGAGGTTTAATTGGATTCGCTATCTAGTGCCGTTGCTTACACTGACGATGATCGGGATATTGATCGCGCTGGATCAGATGAATCCATTTACAACTGCAGTTGCCTATCTTCTTCCGGGAGCGCCGCTGTTTATCGGAATGACGATTTCCTTGCTTCGTACCTATAAGGTGAAGATGAGAGGGGCCTATCAGAATTTAAAAAGATTGTTTACTTACGGACTTGGTTCCTACGGCAATGACTTGCTTGGCAATTTCTCTACCTATATCGATCAGATCGTTATTGCCGGTTTGTTAAGACCTGCTGATTTGGGGCTGTATGTAGTGGCTGTGAGTCTATCACGAATGGTTAATTTTTTCTCAAGCTCAATTACGATCGTGTTGTTTCCTAAGGCTTCTGAGCTGTCCAAAGAACAGGCAGTTGAGTTAACATTCAAAGCCTTCCGAATAAGTACGACCTTCACCATGCTTGGCGGGGTATTCCTGATGCTCTTAGCCCCTTTAGTAATTCCGTTGATGTACGGCAAAGACTTCAATGCGGCATTAACCGTGTTTCGCTTATTGCTCCTTGAAGTGACCATTAGCGGAGGGACGATCATTCTGGCGCAGGCCTTTATGGCGTTAGGCAAGCCAAAAGTGGTTTCGATGCTTCAAGGTTTCGGCTTACTTTTGGTTATCCCAATGTTGTTCCTGCTCATCCCTAAATTTGGCTTACTCGGAGCAGGGATAGCGATGTTGTCATCAGCAATCCTGCGATTTTTCTTCATTGTTCTCAATATAAAGTACACCTTAAAAGTTAAACTTCCGCGGTTGCTCATTACCCGGGAGGACATTCAGTGGATGAAGACGACGATGAATTCTTACATTCGCAAGAAACCTATGGATATGAATGGATAATGCGAAAGATAAAGGAGGAAACCTTCATGGATTCAGTAAAAAGCGTGGTAGGCGGCCAAGGCAATTATCCAATATCGGCTGTCATCATCGCTCAGGATGACGAAGTTCGAATATCTAAGGCCATACAATCCTGCAGGTTATTCGCCGACGAGGTGGTTGTGATTGACGGAGGCAGCAAAGACGGGACAGTACAGCTTTCTGAAAGCTTGAATTGTCGTGTATACGTCAACCCTTGGCCCGGATATGCGAAACAGAGGGAGTTCGGAGTAGAACGCGCGGTTCATGATTGGGTCTTCCTTATTGATACTGACGAAGTGGTCAGCGACGAGTTGGCCGCGAGTATTCTTGAACTGAAACCGGGGCTTATGGATCAATCGGTTGCCTATTCTATCTACCGGATTGGCGATTTTATGGGCAGATGGCTGGATCGTGGCGAATATCTAGTGCGCCTTTACAACCGCAAAGCGTATGGAATTCGAAATAGCTTGGTGCACGAGATGCCCGAGGTCTCTGAAGAGCGAACCATACGTTTGACAGGAACCCTCTGGCATTATGGTTACCGCAGTATTAACGATCATGTGGCACGTTTCAATAAGTACACTGACTTGGAAGCTGAAAGTGCGTATGCCAAGGGCAAACGATTTCGGGTCAGTCATCTGCTGTTAAGACCACCAGCCCGTTTCCTGCAAAAGTATTTCTTACACGGGTTGTTCAAGAAGGGAATGTCAGGTTTCGGAGTATCCGTATTCTGGGTCATGTATGAATTCATGGTCGGCTTCAAGCATTACGAATTAATTAGATCGGGAAAGCTGACTCAGCACAATGCGAAGACGAGTCAGACCGAGAAGGAGAATAAAGGAGAGAGAAGCTATGCCGTACAGTGACGGATTGAACATTATGACGACAGGCCTTAGCTGGCCGTCGCTACAGCCGGGTGGGCTTAACACGTATTTCAAATCCGTTTGCGAGCAACTCTCCTCACGTAATCGGGTGCATGCGCTGATTTGCAGTCAAGAGACGCCTGCTACCCCTGAGGAATTGATTATTCACAATGCCGGAGATCCAAAAGATGGAATCTGGAAACGTAAGGATGCTTTCCAGCGTAAGGCGGCCGATCTGATGGGAGAGGGCAGTGGCCGTATAGATATTTTATACACTCACTTTGCTCCTTATGGTATTGGTCCAGCCCTGGAAGCAAAGAAACGTGGGATTCCTGTAGTGATGACTTTTCATGGCCCATGGAATGAAGAAATGAAAATCGAAGGCCAAGGCATTAAGCACCGGGTCAAAACAACCATCGCCAAATCCATTGAACATAGAGCCTATAAGCTTGCGGATAAGTTCATCGTGCTTAGTGAGACGTTCCGCGATATTCTCCATAAGCTGCACGGAGTGCCACTACACAAAATTATTGTGATTCCAGGCGCAGCTAATGTGGAACGTTTTATTCCCGCTACGAATCGATTGGCGATTCGCCGGACCTTGAATTTACCTGAGGGAGCAACAACCGTGCTGACTGTCCGGCGTTTGGTCAATCGGATGGGACTACTCCAGCTGCTTGAAGCCTGGAAGCAAGTTGCGGAGCGATTCCCGAATGCAATTCTGCTGATTGGTGGTAAAGGGCCGTTGCGGGGGGAACTGGAAGAAAAAATCGCCGACTATGGCTTAAGCAACAAGGTAAGACTGCTAGGCTACATTCCTGATCATGAACTGGCCTCTTATTATCAGGCAGCGGACATGTTCGTGGTTCCCTCACAGGCATTGGAGGGCTTTGGTTTGATTACCGTTGAAGCCTTATCTTCAGGATTGCCAGTGATGGCTACACCGATTGGCGGCAATAAGGAAATTTTGCAAGGCTTCCGGCCGGAGCTGCTATTTAAGAGTTCAAGTAGCGACCACATGGCTGAAGGCATGATCCATATGCTTAGCAATCGAAAACTGCTTCCGAGCCGGGATGAATGTAGGGAGCATGTACTGGAGAGATATACCTGGGAGCATGTTACGGATCAAGTAGAATCCGTGTTCCTACAAGCTTTAGGAGAGGAGGTGACCACGTAATGCTTAGAGTGGCTTATATAGATCACACTGCTAAATGGAGTGGTGGAGAAGTTGCCCTGTTTAACATCCTTACCCATATTGGAGAACAGATCGATCCCCTGGTAATCCTGGCTGAGGATGGTGCCCTGGCTGAACGGCTACGTGAAAAAGGAATGGATGTCCGTATTATTCCGCTGGATGAGAGCATCAGAAGTCGTGGTAGAAATGCAGTCAACTTGGGAGCACCTGCTGCAGCCTTCAAGCTGTTGGCTTATGGCCGCAAGCTTGCGCCGCTTTTAAAAGCGGAGAAGGTAGATTGCGTGCACACCAATTCCCTGAAATCTGCATTATACGGAGCCATCGCTGCAAAAATAGCGGGCGTTCCATTGATCTGGCACATCCGGGATCATATTGGAGCTCCTTATTTAAAGCCAATCGTTGCCAAAGGAATTCGTTTGCTGTCGCGTCTGCTCCCCAATGGAGTCATCGCAAATTCACATTCTACGCTGAATGCTTTGGAGCTGCCGCGTTCGAAAAAAACGCTGGTCGTATACTCCGCTTTCGCTAAAGCGATTGGTAATGGGATCGGTATGCGGGACCAGAAGGATTTTAACGTACTGCTAGTTGGTCGATTGGCGCATTGGAAAGGTCAGCATATTGTGCTGGAAGCCGCAAAAAGCTTTAAGAACGAACCTCGTGTGAAATTCTGGCTGGCCGGAGACGCTCTGTTTGGAGAAGAGGCTTATAAGCAGGAATTGCTGCAAAAGATAAAAAACGACGAGCTTACTAATGTAAGCATGCTAGGGCATGTGGATGATATTCAAGGCCTTATGAATACTGCTGATTTACTGATTCACACTTCGGTAACTCCTGAGCCTTTTGGCCAAGTTATCGTTGAAGGAATGGCAGCGGGATTGCCGGTGATCGCCTCCAATGAAGGCGGGCCGGTAGAAATTGTAGTTCAAGGTGAGACAGGGCTACTGATAGAGCCTGGTGACGCGGCGATACTGGCAGACTCCATTAAATGGATGCTGGATCACCCAGAGGAAAGACGGCGGATGGCGGACAATGGGATGAAACGAGTGAAAGAGCATTTTGTTATCGAGAATACGGTCAAGGACATCGTTGACTACTATAAAGGTTTGTTGGCGGGCACCTGACAGATGATGATATGACGCGGTAATTCTGAAGATGATGCTCCATAAAACTTTGAGGATGATTCACATGAAAATTGCGATAGCGCACGATTACTTAATCCAAATGGGCGGCGCGGAAAGAGTGGTGGAAGTCTTTCATCACATGTATCCCGAGGCTCCAATCTACACAACGGTTTTTAACGGAAGCCGCCTTACTGACAATCTCAAAGATGCGGATATCCGTGCCTCCTGGCTGCAAAAGATTCCGGGGGTAAAGACCAATTTTAAAGGGGTGCTGCCACTTTATCCAATGGCCATCCGTGATTTGGACTTTCGCGGTTTCGATATCGTCCTGAGTTCCAGCAGTGCTTTTATGAAAAGTATTCAAGTTCCTAAACATACGTTTCATCTTTGTTACTGCCATACGCCTATGCGCTTCGCATGGGATTATGACACCTACATGGAACGTCAGTCGAATTCCGGGCTGTTCAAAAAAATGCTTAAGGTATACATGCAGCAGCTCAAAACGTGGGACCAACGGACTTCCAAAAATGTGAATCAGTTCGTAGCCAATTCTTCAGTAGTGAAGACGAGAATTCAGAATTATTATCACCGGGATGCAGATGTCATATTTCCACCGATTAATACAGCCCGGTTTACAAGCTCTTCTACCATTGGTGACTACTATTTAATTGTCTCCCGGCTTGTTTCCTACAAGCGGATTGATCTGGCAGTAGAGGCTTTCAATCGTAACGGTCTTAAGCTTTATATCGTAGGGGATGGACCGGATCGCAAGCGTCTCGAAGGCATGGCTAAGGATAATGTATCGTTTCTGGGCCGGCTAGAAGATGAACAAGTAACTGGAATGATGGCACAGTGTAGAGCATTTATTTTTCCAGGAGAAGAGGACTTTGGAATTACACCGCTGGAAGCGAACGCTGCAGGAAGACCGGTAATTGCTTATCAAGCAGGTGGGGCACTAGATACTATTATTCCTTATGTAAATGGTGTGTTCTTTCAGCATCAAGAAGTGGAGGATCTACTTAAGGCTATTTATGAAGTAGAGTCCTACGCTTGGGATATCGATCAAATTATGGAGCATGCACGTAAATTCGATGAGCAGGCGTTTATGGTTAAGTTCAAGCAGTATGTTGAGCAGGCGTACGTCAATTTTCTAAAAGGAGGATGATTATATGAAGCTGACAGTAATCGGTACTGGGTATGTGGGTCTTGTATCTGGCGTGTGCTTTGCACTGGGCGGACATCATGTCATCTGTGTGGATAAGGACGAGGAAAAGATTAAGAAGCTGAAACAGATGGAATCGCCCATCTATGAGCCGGGAATCGAGGAACTGATTGAACTGAATCTTCGTGAGGAACGGTTATCTTTTTCTGCAGATCTTCAAGCGTCGGTGCGCCGTTCAGATATTATCATTCTTGCTGTAGGTACGCCATCATTGCCTAACGGTGAAGCAGACTTAACCTACATTGAGGGTGCAGCCGCTGAAATCGCCAAAGCGATGGAAGGGCACAAAATTATAATGACTAAATCTACAGTTCCAGTAGGAACAAATGAAAAAATCTCTCAAATGATCTCTAAGTATACCCAACATTCTTTTGATATCGTGTCTGCACCTGAGTTTTTACGTGAAGGGTCAGCGATTCGCGATACGCTCCATCCTGATAGAATTATCATTGGCCTTGATAATCCAGAGCTGGAACCAACAATGCGCGAGCTTCATAAGGGTTTCACAGAAAATGTATTTGTAACAGATATACGCAGTGCTGAAATGATCAAATATGCTTCGAATGCATTTTTGGCCACGAAGATCTCCTTTATTAATGAGATCGCCAATATTTGTGAAAAAGTGGGAGCTGATGTAACCGAGGTAGCACAAGGAATGGGTATGGACCAAAGAATCGGGTCATCCTTCCTGCAGGCTGGTATCGGTTATGGAGGCTCCTGTTTCCCGAAAGACACTAATGCGCTCATTCAAATTGCGGGCAACGTCGATTACGAATTCAAATTATTGAAATCTGTAGTCGAAGTGAACAAGGGACAACGGTTTATGATCATCTCCAAGCTGCATGAATCACTTGGCAGCCTGCGCGGTTCGACAATTGGGATATGGGGGCTTGCTTTTAAGCCTAACACTGATGATGTCCGCGAAGCTCCAGCCAGAGAGATTGTTGAGGCACTGGTGGCTGAAGGGGCAACAGTCAAGCTATATGATCCAATCGCAGCTACAAATTTCAGGCAGCAATACGATCATCCGCAGCTTCGCTGGTGCAATCTGCCAGAGGAGGCGGCTGAGGGCAGCGATGCCGTATGCCTCTTGACCGATTGGAGCCTACTGAAGGACATTGATCTGCATCAGCTGTCGAAAAGCATGCGCAATGGGGTGCTGATCGATGGACGCAACGTGTATTCCAAGGAGCAAATCGAGGGTACCGGCCTCGTTTATCATTCTGTCGGCCGCCCGCAGATGGGTGGATTGAGCGGTTATTCTGCTAGTGTGGCTGGAGCAGTTTAATGATTTGTGTTAAGTGTCAGTCGCAACTGCGGTGAATGTTTGGACTTCCAGCCGCTGTTGTCTGCAGATTTCCTGATTTTAACCGCTGATAGCGGTAGAAATCCGCAGACAAAGGCGGACGCTATCGCTCTTACAGTTCCAAAATTCCCCTCCGCCACTTCGTTCCCTTATTTTAAGGTTCTAAGCAATTTATAAAGTTAGGTACTCTGATTATATACCGCAGTAGCAGTAGCATTTGTAGTTGTAGTTGTCATTGTCTCTGTCTCTGTGGTGGCAATTAGTCTTGCTCTTGTAGTTGCAGTTGTTCTTGCAGTTGCAGCTGCCTCCCCCGGAGCAGAAGCAAATCTTTAGAAAAACGTGCTTGCTTCCGGCTGGTACAGTCCGGTACGCACGGATCAAGTATTAAGAAGAAGTTGGTTAGGTGAAGAACGGAAAGGGAATTTGGAACTGTAGAAACGGAGTGTTCGCCCGAAAGATTTCCGTAGGAAAGCTAGCTTCGAAAGCATATGCTATCCTCGGATTTCTACCGCGAGAAGCGGTTCAATCAGGAAATCTGAGGATAACAGCGATCGGAAGTCCAAAATCCCTTGGAGTGGTTTCTACCTAACAAATTTTTTTAGTGCATCCGCTCGAAATAAGGCTAAGTGGAAGCTGACGTTTTGATAACAATTCAAATATGCTCGATTTCCATAATTCAAGGAGGGTTCATTCTATGAAAATGGTACTTCTATCAGGCGGTTCAGGTAAACGGTTATGGCCGTTGTCCAACGACTCACGTTCAAAGCAATTTCTAAAGGTACTTGAAAGCCCTCAAGGTGAACCAGAATCCATGGTACAACGTGTCTGGAGACAGCTGGAGGAAGCAGGGATGGCAGAATCATCTTATCTGGCCACCGGCCGCGGCCAAGTAGAAATGATACAAAGCCAACTGGGAAGTCATGTGCCGATTATCGTTGAACCGGAGCGTCGGGATACTTTTCCGGCTATCGCCTTAACAGCTACCTATCTTTATTCAGTGGCAGGTGTTTCTCCAGCGGAGACGGTAGCAATATTGCCTGTTGACCCTTATGTAGAAGCATCCTTTTTCGATACCATAGCTATGCTTGAGGAGACCATGCTGGAAAGTGGAGCAAATCTGGCTCTAATGGGTGTTGTTCCTGAACATGCCTCAGAGAAATACGGATATATTATTCCTACCACCGAAGAGGCGGGGGAAAATGGTTTTATGAAGGTGAGTCACTTTCAAGAGAAACCAGACCGCATACAAGCAGAACAGCTCATCGAACAAAATGCCTTGTGGAATTGCGGAGTGTTTGCCTTCCGCTTAGGGTACTTGTTAGATATTTTGCAGCGTAAAGGGTTGCCTTTAGGATATGAAGAATTGCAGAAGCAGTATAAGCTATTGTCTTCCATCAGCTTTGATTATGAAGTGGTGGAGAAAGAAGAACATATTGTGGTGCAGCCGTATGATGGATTCTGGAAGGATCTTGGAACGTGGAATACGCTGACAGAGGAAATGAGCAGCAAGCATGTAGGAAAAGGTTTTGTGACGGCGGATTCTGAGGGGACTTGCTTGATTAATGAGCTGGACATTCCGATAACGGTAATTGGTGCGAAGGATCTGATCATTGCGGCTAGCCCGGATGGGATTCTAGTTACCCATAAAGCTGAGAGCCCACGGATTAAAGAAGTGCTGAAGACCTTTGAACAAAGACCGATGTACGAGGAACGCCGTTGGGGTCATTACAAAGTTATTGATTATGTGAAATATGATGAAGGCAATGAAGTGCTGACCAAACGGATTTTTATATCCGAGGGGAATAATATCAGCTATCAATTACATCGCAAGCGTAGTGAAATTTGGACAATCGTCAGCGGCGAAGCTAGTATTGTGCTGAATGAGAAAAAACATAATGTGAAGGCTGGGGACGTGGTACGTATACCGGAAGGAACGAAGCACGCGATCCTTGCTTTGACGGATGTTGAGTTTATAGAGGTACAGACGGGGTCTGAATTAGTAGAAGAAGATAACATACGTATTACTTTAGACTGGAATGATATAGAACTACAACAATTCATTTCATAGGTCTAACCTATCTATTTAACCAATTCAAATTTTCTTGAAACAGGTAAATTGACTCAATTATCAAAAAAAGTCATAAAAACACTAAATATATCATTAATTGTCGTCGATACTTACGGTAAGAGAGATTATTTCTCTTAAATTGAAAAGGCAAACCTATCGAAAGGTAGGGACGCAAAGCTATAGGGCCTTCGAAAGAGTGGCAGCCTGGCTACCGAAAGGGAGATTATTTTGAAAGCTTACCGTACGTATCGATTGTTTGGTGCATTTCTGTCACTCGTCCTGTTTCTGACTGCACTTCCGCTTGCTGTTGGAATTTCGCCGTCTGTTGTCATAGCTGCTTCAAATTCTGGAACGCCAGTTACCCCAGGTGCCTCACCTGAAGCCGTAAAGCTGCTTAACTATTTTTACTCGATCTCAGGAAAAGGTATTATTGCCGGTCAACATGACTATTTAGAAAGTCCAGATGAAATTAACAATATGCTGAAGGGAACCAGCGGACAATATGCGGCTCTTCACGGTTATGAAATGGGTGCGATCAGTGGCCAGTCCGAAGCAACGATGGCTTGGCAACGTCAAAATGTGGTGAATAGCGCCATCAACTGGAATAAAGCGGGCGGGATCGTAGCTATGACTTTTCATGCTAACCTGCCGGGCACCTCTTATGACTGGGATAATGTGAAAAAAACACTTAGCCAGAGTGAGTTCGATAGTTACGTTACACCGGGTACCAAGCAATATAACAATCTGATCGCTGAGCTTGATAAGGTGGCCGTCTCTTTAAAAAGCTTGCGCGATGCCAATGTTCCGGTGCTTTGGAGACCCTATCATGAAATGAACGGGAACTGGTTCTGGTGGGGGAAGAAAAATAACTTTTCTACACTATGGAATATTATGTATGACCGTTTTGTTAACGTTCATAAATTAAATAATTTGTTATGGGTATGGAGTCCGAATGCTCCCAATGTTTGGTCAGATCCTTATGCGCTAACTTATCCAGGTGCTGATAAAGTAGATATTCTGGCAGCAGATATATACGAAAATGATTACCAGCAAAAATACTATGACAGCTTATTGAGTCTAGCCGCAGGCAAACCGATTGCGATCGGGGAAAATGGTGAAATGCCTAATCTGGAGAAGCTTCAGCAATCGCAAAGTAAATGGACGTATATGATGAGCTGGGGAAAAATGCTTTACGAGAATAACAGTGCAGACACAATCAAAACATTTATGAATAGCAACTATACCCTGACCAGAGATAAATTAAATACTGGTCTGGCACCGACACCTAGCGCCGCACCAGCGCCGGCACCTTCTGAAGAAGAGGGGGAGGCAGCAATTCCTCTCGCGAAGGGGCTTGCAGGAGAGTATTACAACAACATGCAATTGTCGGGAGCAGCAGCTCTTAACAGAACTGATGCAATAATCGATTTCAATTGGCGGCAAGGCTCCCCGGATGCCGCCCTCGGGATTGATCGGTTCTCCATACGTTGGAGCGGTAAAATTAAGCCATTATATAATGAGCAATATACATTTTACACTACCTCAGATGATGGTATCCGTGTCTGGGTGAATGGGGAATCCGTGATTGATAGTTGGACTAAGCAAAGTGGTACTGAGCGTAAGGGCACTATAACGCTGAAGGCTGGCCAGCTATATGATATCAAGGTGGAGTATTACGAGAATGAAGGCGATGCGAGAGTCCGCTTGATGTGGGAAAGTGCTAGTCAAGCTAAAGAGACAGTTCCAGCAAGTGCACTTTTTCTTCCGGATGTCTCCTGATTGATGAAAATTAAAGGTCGATCCTTAGTGGCTCTGCGTTATTGCAGAGCTACTAAGCTATAGTCCTCATTAGGTCAGAAGACGATTGTCCGATAACAGGTATGTTTTTAACACCTGTGGAGGCAGTACAGCTACCGAAAGGAGGATTTATTTGCGTAAATATTATAAGAAAAACAGATTGTTGTTTACTATGTTACCGGTCTTTATTATTTTTTCCTTGCTGCCTTGGGGAGAGGTTAAAAGTCTTCCGAAGGCTATGAGTGTTTCTTCCTCCCTACCTCCAGCTATACCAAGTAATCCTTCGGCTTCTGAAGAAGCCAAGCAACTGCTAAGTAATTTGGTAAATCTACGTGGCAAAGGGATCTTGTCCGGCCAGCATGATTATCTAGAAAGTCCAGATGAACTGGTTCATAAGCTGAAGAATACTTCGGGACAAAATGCTGTTCTACATGGTTATGAATTAGGGGCGATTAATAATCAATCCGAAGAGACGATCGCAGAACAGCGGCAAGCTGTTATAGACAGTGCAATTGAATGGCATCAAGAGGGTGGCATTGTAGCGATGACCTTCCATCAGAGCTTACCGGGAACCTCTCCAGAGTGGTCCAATGTAAACAGAAGTCTCAGTCAAGAGAAATTTAATGCTTATGTTACACCTGGGACAGCTCAGTATAAGAGGCTAATCTCAGATCTAGACGAGGTTGCTGGATATTTGGGTCAGCTGCGTGATGCCGGAGTTCCGGTCTTATGGCGACCTTACCATGAAATGAATGGTGGTTGGTTTTGGTGGGGGAAAAAGGACAATTTTTCAGAGCTGTGGAGTATTGTCTATGATCGTTTTGTAAACACACACAAGCTAAATAATCTACTGTGGGTGTGGAATCCGAATGCGCCGAATGAATGGTCAGATCCATATGCTGCATATTATCCCGGTGGGGATAAACTCGATGTTCTGGCTGCGGATATCTACAATAACGATTATAAACAGTCCTACTATGAGGATCTGCTCGCATTGGCCGAGGGTAAACCTATCGGAATCGGGGAGAGTGGGCAACTGCCGAACCCGGATATATTAACTGAGAAACAAAATAAATGGGTCTATATGATGACCTGGGGAAAATTACTGACAGAAAATAATACGCTACAGTCAATTAAAAGCTTTATGAAAGACTCGTTTATAGTATCAAGAGAGGACTATGTTCTCACAACAGGAGATCCTTCGATAGCACCCGTAACTCCGGTAACCCTAACGGGTTTAACTGGAGAATACTATAACAATACTGATTTAGAGGGAGAAGCGGTACTTATCCGCAATGACCGTAAGATTGATTTTAATTGGCATGGTGGGTCTCCTGCCTCAGAGATAAATGAAGATCACTTTTCTGTACGCTGGAAAGGGAAACTCAAACCCAAATTCAGTGAAAAATATACGATTTCGGCATCCTCTGATGATGGAGTCCGTGTCTGGATTGACGGAAAGCTGATCATCGACAATTGGAAAAATCAAAGTGCAACCCTTCATAAAGGAAGTATCCCACTCACAGCCGGAACGCTTTATGATATCCAAATTGAATATTATGAGAATGAAGGAGATGCCAATCTTCGTTTGCTATGGGAGAGTTCCAGCCAGAAGCAGCAGGTAATTCCACAAGGGGCATTGTTCCTTCCTTAATCTAATGAAATGATAGGGTAAGACATTCCGGAAGAAAGAGAGGACCTATGGATGGGAATAACGAGGAGAATATCTAATAGAAAAAATAAGATATCTGCAAACAAACCATTACTGTTATTACTAAAATTCGCCGCATTAACCGTCTTGTTTCTGTTGTCTGTCTCTGTCTTCGGAACGAATAGGACAAACGATTATAAGGTAGGTGCCAATATACCGAGACTATCTGCAGGAACTGATGCTGCAGCAGAAATACCGGATGGTACTGTGATCTGGAATCTGGGACAACATGATGGCTCAGCAGCTGAATTCGCTGCGAGTGGCACTTCTGGCAGCAAGAAGGAATTTAATGTTACTTCTTCGGTGCTCAAATCATCGGCTCTTCAGAGCTTGCCTGCAGGCTTGAATGGAAAGACCCAGCCGGAATTAACGATCACCTATCAGCTAAATAAGATCCCGGAGAATGGGGTCTTATTTAGCGTAGGTATTCTGGATGCTTATAAATCCGTGCCGCAAATGAGTGTGTTCTCCAATCATCAATTGTCGGGGATCATTCAAATTGCGGGCGTTGCTGGCACAGAAAGCGAATATAACTTTCAAAAGACCTATGAATTATATATTCCCAAGGAGCAATTGAAGATAGGAACGAATGAATTGAAGCTGCAAACGGTTCGCTGTTTATATTGCAGTGACAAAGAAGACGAATATTCCTGGTGGACTTGGGATAATCTCCGTTTAGAATCTCTTAACGCTCCAATTTCTGAGCCTATCCATGGCAGCTATACACTGACGGGAACAGTAGTGAATAATAAACAATTTTATTTCGATGAAGGTGCAGTTACGCACTTGCCTTATGTTATCAAATGGCTAGGGATGGCTTATAGCGGGAATGTGATGCGTACTAGCTGTGCCAGTGATGTCGGGAGATCCTGCTCGGATATGATGGAATATTACAAGGTATTGCAGGATTACAACATGCAGGCGGTTGCTTTGTATTTGCATACTGGTGATATTAAGCTTAAGGCAGATGGATCGTTGCCTGCTGACGCGGAGAAAAAGCTGACAGATTATTTTGAGCAATATAGCCCCTATTTTCAATATTATGAGGTAGATAATGAGCCGGGATTATTCAATCGTTCTAAGGCAGTGAACCTGGCGATTGCGGACTGGCTGAATAAAAAGGGCAAGCAAATCGCGCCCCATTTACAAACTGTTGCTCCGGGCTGGGCATATTGGCCGAGCTACAGTGAGGATTCTTGCGGTAATCAGAAGGGAACTGGGAAGGAATGTGGAGATCCGGATGGCTGGGAACGTGATCCAGAGCAACGTATGGAGCTGGAGAAGGTTACGGATTTGACCAATGGACATTCCTACGGCGACTCTTATATTTTTAGTAATGGAGGAAGCTTTACTGAGAATTTGAAGACCTTCACTGGTGCAGACAATGGACTCGGCAAAAAAATGCTGACCACTGAATTTGGTACCTCGGACAGTCATGTGGATGCCTATCAATACGGGGCAACGGAGCGGACAGCGGCTGTATTCGACCGGATCATGCGTGCACATATTGGTTATGCGGATATGTTTGTGCAGCATGCTGCTTTTTTTAAGGATTTCAGTTTATTCAAATACGGGTTTAATTTAGAAGAGCATGATCCGGCGACCACAGAGATTTATTATACAAAAGAAAATGAGGATTCACGTGTCAGCATCATGAGAAGGCTCAGTCTTGCCTATGCTACACATGGAGCTCCGCTAACTTATCAAATTGCCAACAAAGATGTGTTAGCCGACAAGCTGGTATATGTTCGGGCCGTGGATACTTCTACATTGAAGCCTCTTGCGGGAAGCGGAGCGACCTCAAATAAGGTGCTGGTTAATTTCGTTAACTTTGAGTCAACTCCACAAACTGTGAGTGTAAATGTGACTATGCCGAAAAACGGGGTGTATGAAGGGGAACGTTTTGGAAACGGGGATACGTATGAAAAAGCAAGAAGTTATGTAACAGGTAAAAAGGCTACTCCTACGTTAACCTTTACGGAGACCCTTGCTCCAGGAGAGGCTGTGCAGTATATTTTGCAGCCTTCCTCTGAAGTAAAGCCGTCGGCACCTAAAGGATTCAAAGCCGCAGCAACAAAAGGTTTAGCTGTAAAATTAAATTGGTTGGAGGCACCAGGAGCAAGCTATGAGCTGCTTCGCGCTGAAGGTAGCGGCGGGGAAATGAAGGTGGTGGCCACCGATGTGAAGCTTACAGAATATACGGATCATAATTTACGTGAAGGGACGTTATATACCTACGCGGTAAGGGTATCCGGCTCTAATTTACTGTCCGATAAAGTTCAGATTACAGCCACCGGACTGGTTCCTCTGGATCGTACTAAATGGAAGGTATCCTCAAATGTGAATACGGCAGCATCAGCTCCTAGTCTGGCTATCGATGGGGATCGGCGCACGCGCTGGGATACGGGAAAACATCAGGTATCCGGAGAGTATTTTCAGATTGATCTGGGTGAAGCACATGAAATTGAAAGAATAGATTTGGATAGCACGTTATCACCGTTTGATTATCCAAGAGACTATGTAGTCTATATTTCTGACGATGCTCAAAACTGGAAAAAACTCACGTCTGGAAAAGGTACGAAAGAGCTTACTAAGATATCCTTTTCTAAAGTGAAGACGAGGTATGTCAAAATTGTACAGAACGGAGCCGGCGGGAATTATTGGTCTATTCAAGAGCTACAGGTGTACTCCAGAGAATAAGCAATTATTTGAATTTATATAACTGTTAATAGAGCATACTAAATAACCTCAGCGGGATCCTTCTCCCGCTGAGGTTATTTTTGTGCTTTAAATAAAATGGAGGCCTGACATATAAGGTAAAGGGATTGCCTCAGATTCCCCTGAGGAATCAGAGGTGCGAAGCGGGCTCGCTGGATCAAACAGCAGCGAGATCAGCTCCTTGTCGTCCACGGACGACAAGTCGAGGCTACGATTGCGGCATACTTCCGTCTGCCGCAAAAGCGCTTCCCGGTCTGCGATGCAGACCGTCCCGCTGTTCGCGCCGGCGCTTAAGGAGGCGCCGGCGTCCCGCAGAAGCGCGAGCAGGCTGCGCTCCTGCCACGGCACAGGCACTTGCAGCGTGCCAACGCCGCCGCACAGAGCCGCCTTGGCCAGCAACGCCGCTACCGCTTGCGGCTGGCCGGCCCATTCCACCGCCGTCGCTGGGCTCGGCGCCGGCACATCCGCCGCGGGCACAGCCATCGCGGCGAACCCCTCGATGCTGCCGTCCCGCACGGCTACGAGTGTGCGCTGGGACAAGCCCAGCACACCCGCGTAAGCCTCGGCACCCAGCAGCAGCGCCAGCTCACCCGGACTGTACACCTGTCCGGCTTCGCGTTCATTCAGCAGCCGGTTGACGGCGAAGAAGTCGCCCGGCTGCATGGGCCGCAGCGTCCATTCTTCCCCTGCTGCGGCAGCAAGTGCGTGAGCCGAGCTTGCGTTCAGCTCGGCCAATTGCGTACCGCCGAATGGTACGCATCCCGCTCGGGTATACAGCGAGCGGTCACCCGAGACAAAGATAAGCGATGCGCCGGCATTCGCAGCATGGGTCTGGCATAGCTGTAGAAGCTGACCGGCTAGTCCCTGTCCGCGATAAGCAGGATCTGTGCAAACCGCGCCGATGGAGAACACGTTCAGGAGAGCTTCTCCAGTGCGGATCGTGGAGGGCACTAATCCCATAAAAGCAGCGATGTTACCGTCCTCGGCAACGGCTGCATAAGAGTGAGTGTAACCAGGGCTAAAAATCAGCGGAAACAGCTCTTTCATAGAAGTGTCGCCAGCTTTACGAAAGATGGAATGGGCTAGAAGAGCGGCTTGCTCCAGCTCCGCAGGTGTTATTAATCTCAATTGCATATACAGTCAGCCTCCTTATATGTAAATACGAGTAGGGTAGAAAGGAATTATTTTAAGTATAAGCCCCAGCGGATGAAATCTTCAATCCTGCTTATATTATTCAATGTCTCAAAAGGAGGTGGATAAGGGTAATAACGTACATAAATAAGGAAGCTTATATTTTAAGCTAGAAGCGAAAGGAAAGTGAATAAACGGTGACCCAACTTGCAGATAATATCATATTATTGCTGGCAGCTCTCTTACTTGTAGGTGTGTTTTCCACCAAATTCTCCACTAAATTTGGAATGCCAGCTCTAGTGCTTTTCCTTGCTGCGGGGATGGTACTGAGTCAATTTATCTTTTTTAACAATGCTTCCTTAACACAAATGGCTGGGATTTTTGCGCTGGTTGTTATCTTGTTCGAAGGTGGGATGCAGACCAGTATTAAGGATATCAAGCCTATTATTCGGCCGGCATTATCCTTATCCACGGTAGGCGTATTGTTAACGACAGCTATCGTTGGGGTGTTCGCTAAGCTGATTCTTGAGGTGTCATGGGCAGAAAGTTTTCTGTTCGGAGCTATCGTGGGTTCGACTGATGCTGCTGCGGTCTTTTCGGTATTAGGCGGTAAGAATATTGACAAACGACTGACCTCGACACTCGAAGCGGAATCAGGCAGCAACGATCCTATGGCGGTATTTTTGACAGTATCGCTGATCGAATGGATTCAGCATCCGGATATGGCGATATGGGGACTTGTGCTGTCCTTTATATGGGAGATGGCAGTTGGTTTGGTGATAGGGATTGTACTTGGTAAAGTCGCAGTATATCTTATTAATCGAATTAACCTGGATTCTACGGGACTTTACCCGGTATTGGCAATTGGATTTGCTGTCCTAACCTACGGCTTATCTGCACTCGTTCATAGCAGCGGCTTGCTGGCTGTCTATGTAATGGGTCTTACCCTTGGCAATTCCGAGCTGATGTATCATCGAACCATTATGAATTTTAGTCATGGCTTTGCTTGGATGATGCAAATATTTATGTTTATATTGCTGGGTCTACTGGTATTTCCACAGGAGCTGGCAGAGGTGGCTTGGCAAGGTATATTGCTGTCCGTCATTCTGATGGTTGTGGCAAGGCCAATAGGAGTGTTTATAAGCTTGCTCTTTTCCAGATTCTCTATTCGTGAAAAAACACTAATTTCTTGGGCCGGCCTGCGCGGAGCCGTTCCAATTGTGCTGGCAACCTATCCGCTGCTAGCTAATCTTCCCCACGGCCGACTGTTCTTCAATGTGGTATTCTTCGTCGTGCTGACCTCAGCAGTGATTCAAGGAACAAGCATTTCACCGCTGGCTTCCCGGTTGAAGCTGGTTGGGCAAGAGGATTCAGCACAGCCATCCCTGATGGAGCTGGTCGCCCTTGGCAAGACGGATTCCGAGTTCAACCACATAGGAATTGAACCTTACATGCCCATTGCCGGGCAGAAAATCTCCGATATCGGACTGCCAGATGATATCTTATTTACTGCTATTATCCGGAATAAAAGCATTGTCACCCCCCATGGCAGTACCGTCATTGAGCCAGGGGATACTGTATATGTCTTAAGTCCAAAGAACAAACGCGATGAGATGAGGGCTTTTTTCCGGAGTCAGAAAGGGAAGACGGCGGAGGAAAATATATCTTTGATTTAAGTCTAGAAAGAGGACGTTATCCAGAGTGTGACAGAGATAATAGGCGTTATAACAAAAGTTATGCTAGAATCGGCAACATGCAAATCTTCAGAGTGGTTGCAAAAAGCAAAAGGATGTGTTAAATTGTATATAGATTTAGAACGAGTCTAAATACAATATAATAAATTAACCATAGGAGGTTTTATTAATGAGTACACAACTAAAGAGCCAAACTGAACTGCACGCTGCTTTGAACCGCCAGACCGCGAACTGGTTCCTGCTTGGGGTAAAGCTTCATCATTATCACTGGTATGTTAGCGGATCCCAATTCTTCACGCTGCATGAGAAGTTTGAAGAACTCTACAATGAAGCTGCTGGTTATGCAGATGATTTGGCTGAGCGCCTGCTTGCTATTGGTGGACAACCTGCCTCCTCTATGAAACAATATCTGGAGCTTTCCGATTTACAGGAAGCTCGTGGCGGCGAAGATGCCAAGGGTATGGTAATGGAGCTGGTTAGAGACTTTACAACTGTTTCTAAAGAACTGCAGGCTGCGATTGCTACTGCAGAAGAACTGGCTGATCAACCCACAGCGGATCTGCTGATTGGTATTAGAAGCAGCATTGAGAAACATGCTTGGATGTTGAATGCTTTTATCGCCTAAGACAACATTCTTATAAAGGATAGAACCACAAAGAGCGCCTGCGTATAGGCTACGCATGGCGCTCTTTGTTTTGTTGTTTTACTGCTGAACACAACTATTTAATAAACACACCCCCGAAGGGAACTACCTCGCGTAGAAATCGTTTAACAATTCCATCATCGTTGTTATCTCTTTCGAATCGGCGGTTCTGACGTCCTGCCTGAAACAGCACAGGCCCGTGACCTGTCATCTTCCAGTGATAGCTCATATGCTGGCTAGCCAAATGGTTGCCGTAAACGGTGAGCTCCAGCTTGGCATTCTCAGGGTAGGCAATAATGCTGCCTGCATCGACATAAAGGGGGTTGGTCGGGTGCAGTACAGCTTCACAGACCGTACCCTCCGTCAGTATGCCAATCATGCCATTGCCCGAGAATTTCACTTTTACAATGTCCCGTGTAACGAGCACATTCTTCATGCTTAGCACCCGGGTCTCCAGTGAAATACCTATACTGTAGAAGAAGAGATGCTTAAAGTCGTACAGCAGATCGCTTTTGCCATCGAGCTGCAGGATTTTTATGCGATAGCCTGGTGGAAGGGCGGCGACGAAATGGCAAGGACCTGCCATATCGGAACGAATCAACTTTCGCTTGCGGTATATGCCCTTCACATCCATAAATCTGTCCGCTCGTCCTGAGGAAGGACCTTGATAAGCGATAATTTGTTGTGGATGGAGTACATGAACCTCTTCCTTCTCCCCAAGGGAGAAGGCTACGGCTTGTCCGCTTCCAATGTCGCTTTCATCTTGGATATCGATGTTCATAGTTCATCTCCCTCATGCTGTGACTGTGATCTTCAATGAATACGTAAGACTAACGCAGACGGTCGCCTTTTCGCGAACGGTAAAGCATGCTGAAACGAATAAAACGGATCAGTATAAAATAACCTAGGATTAGTCCAATCCCTGTAAAAATAGTCACTTTGATTTTATGATAATATTCTTCGCGTGCCGTCCGGTCATTTTTTAATTCATCAACCATCTGTGTCAGTTGGCGATTCTGTTCCTGCAGGTTTTCGTTCTGTATCCGGTAAGCTTCTATCTCCTGCGTGGTATTCGCGAGCTTATCCTTTGCCTGCTGAAGCTCTTCAGCGGTTTGCTGAAAACCTTCCTTTAATTCATTCACTTCGTTTGGCAGCTCGGAGAAATTTTTAACTCCATTATAGATATCACTGAATATATTAGCTTTTGCTACAGGAGCTGGCAGGCATACAGTAAGCGTCAGCAAGAACAGGAGCGAATATAACAGCTGTAGATATGCTCGGGATTTATGTCGCTTCATCTATATAATCACCACCCAATTTAGGCTTGTAGTTCTTTTATTTTAACACAGCTTGACAGCTTCTGACAGCGTACGCCATGGGACTGGTAATGCTTATAATGAAAGTAATTTTTACCTCCTTAAGGTTTTCGTTTACTCATTATTAAACACGATCAGTCCGTGATTATCTCGATTGAGAAGAGGTACTATTTATCGTATACTTTGGACGAAAGGGGCTGCTGTCGATTGAACAAATGGCTTAAAACAATATTGCTTCTGATCGGATCTGCTTTTTTGACTAGATTGATCCCATTTTCATCTTTGTTTCGGAATTTAGACACGATGATTCATGAATTTGGGCATGCTCTGATGACCTTACTACTGTCGGGTAGTGTGCTGAGGATTGAATTATACGCCGATCATAGCGGTGTAACCTATTCAGCCATTCAAGAAGGGGGCAAGGCAATATTAGTTTCCCTCTCGGGTTATTTGCTAGCCTCCTTATTTGCACTTCTGCTCTTCTATTTATACAGTAAGGGACGCCATGATTGGGGCCTTATCTTAGCTACGGGTGTGGCGTTGATTATGCTCCTGCTATACGTGCGAGGAAGCTTTGGCATGATGTGGTTGGGCGGATTTATTGCGCTAAATATTCTAATGCTGCTGGTTTGGAAGACGGCCAGCAAATATTATTATTTGTTATTGGCCTTTTTAACCTTGGAGGAGTCTGTAATGGGAAGTTTATTTCTGGTATACGCGGCTGCTGTATCACCGTCCCGTGCAGGAGATGCCAGCAATCTGGCAAGAATGACTCCCATACCCGCTATATTTTGGGCCACACTGTTTTTTATATTTTCTCTGTGGTGTGCCAAATGGGCACTGGGACTATTTTTCAAGCGAGAGCGAGTGCAGACTAAATTAGGGAGTCGATGAGAAAAAAACATAAAATTTTCGTCATAAAAAGACAAAAGGGGTTGTTTTTACAAGAGTCAGTCTACTAAGCATGTAGAATGACTCTTTTTTTGTCGATAATATAGAACCGAACATACATTCCATGACATGGAGTTGTCCGCCATTATTGGTACATTAATAGAAGACCCAAAAAAAGAAAGAGGTGGAAATAATGATAGAAAGTATTCATCCCGTATTCACATGGAGTCAAAATCGTATTTTTGCAGGCGGCAATCGTAAGGTTATTTTGCTTGTCGAATGGAAAGGGAATATACCTGCAGAGCACAGCAGACCCAGCAGTTATAAAGTAGTTGCGCGTGAAATTGAGCTGCGGGTTTGGCTTGAACCCCATGTAACTTTTAAGCGTTCGTATGGGTGTGAGTTTGAAGTCGGTGAGGGCAGATCGCTACTTCTTAAGCTTGGCAAAATAAAAACGGGGCAACGAAAGTTTATTGCTTTGGAATTCAATATCTCTACTACTATTGCAGGTAGATATGAAGCTCTTTCCTTACAGTGGAAATATAAAAAGCCAACCGTAGAGCGTGTTCAAGAGCTTCCAGTAAAGGTTCTTGAGCTAGAATACACCCATCATACTCAGGTTCTGAGTGAAACCTGCTGCTTTCACGTAGAGAAACATCTGGAATTGTTAAAAACAGCTGAAACGATTGAGGAGGCAACCACGTTGCAAAATGAAGGACAACATAGTCAAGCTCATGAAATGCTTTGCCGTCACGCAGATAAATTACTATTACTAGCCGTACGTTCTGGAGATCCTTTACTACTTAAAGAGGCCGAAATGTTGTATAAACAGATTGGATTCGAGTATCAGAAGCGGGGGAAAACTGCTACTGGAAATTGATATAGGACATACAACTAGAAGATGCATATTGACGAAAAAAGACCTATACATAAATTTGTTTTGTCAGCGGGTTCGGCGGAAAATAATCAGAAGAATTGTAATATAAAATGTGGTAACATAGTAAAAAAGTTCTATCACACTATTACTTTTTTTCATAAAATAATGGGTCTATTTAACCATAAATCAAGGGGAACTGAATATGACAGACCGATTAATCCGACTGATGCGCATTATTACACTTGTTCAAGCCAAGCCAGGGATATTAGCCCGTGAATTGGCGGAACGCTGCGGCAACAGCGAGAGAACGATATACCGGGATATGGACGCGCTTAGCGCCATGCATATTCCTATAACCCACCTTGGACATGGAAAAGGCTATGCTTTTATTGGCAATTTTGCACTTTATCCTTTGGATTGGTCGGAAGAAGAGGCGTCTGCGTTTTCGCAACTACGCTATATTATGGAAGATATTAAACCCGTTCTGCCTATCGGTTTTGAAGGCGCTTATGAAAAAGTAGTTGCAGCTGAATACAAGCGAAAGGCGGAGCGGGAAGAAACGATAGAACGTGCAAGAAGAGAAGCAGGTACAAGCTGGTTGGAAAGAAGCGGTGCACAGATGGAGCATCAATCTTTTTTAACACCTATTTTGGAGGCTTTATTAAAGCAGAGGAGTATTCAAGCGAATTATTGTGAGAATGCGGTGGAGGAGAAAGAAATAACTATCGATCCTTATTGTTTAGTCCCACTGGAAAATCGTTATCATCTCATTGGATTTTGCCATCATCAGGGTGTTATTCGTACATATCATATCAACGATTTTTCAAACGTGAAGCCACTAAACCGCTGCTTCTCAAAGGAATCATTTGATTTGCAAGCTTTTATGAAGCAAAAATGGTCACTTGACCGCGATAGTTTGCAGGTAGAGTTTAAAGTGAAATTTTCGGAGCGAATCATGGAAGGGCTTAAGAGAGAGGATCTGCCCTATAAGCCGAATAAAGTAGACCGTCAAGCTCGGTGTTGTTATTTTAAAGTCGCGTTGGAACAAGATATTGCATTTGTCCGCTGGATTAAGAGATTCGAAGAGGATGCAGAAATCATAGAGCCGTTATATTATCGGGAAGTGCTCAGGCAGCAGTTGGAGAAATGGATATCACAATATAAATAAGATGGATTCTCACCTTCAAATGAAATATTCGTTTACATATATTGTTACAAATCAAAAATTATAGAATATTTCTCTTGTTTGGTGAGTCTTTTTATAATATCATCATACATTAAATAACATAATTGCGATTTATAGAGTTGTTTTTATCCTCGAATTTGACCTTTGTTCAATTTTATACAGAAGAAAGCTATTCTCTAGATTCATTTGATTCTTAAAAATGAATATATTAATCCGGGTGAGATTCCTGGGGAAGTGGATTATCCATTATGTTGACGGTACTGGGCTTTAACGTGAAGAATTAATATCATTCGTGTGGTGTCTTTGCAGCCCTATTTAGGGGCGTCAAAGGCATCTTTTTTGTGTGCAAAAAGCCAAAATCATCGTTATATATTGTCTAATTATAACAATATATAACTAAACATATCCAAACACAACTGTAGTTGTAGAAAAACGAAAAACTGTATGCTAGAATAGCATCTAAATATATACATACGAAATTGGGAGGAATGGAAATGTTTAAGAAATGGGCACTCTCCGTGATGGGGATATTGGCAATCCTTCTGGTTGTAAATTTATCTGCAGGTTCAGGTGTAGAGGTGCAAGCAGCCACCAAGAAGACCGAAATTATTGTTTCCGCAGCGGCTAGTTTGCAAGACAGCCTGGATAAGATTGCTCTCCTTTATGAAAAGAAACATCCCGATATTGATTTGGTTTTTAATTATGCAGCAAGTGGCACTCTGCAAAAGCAGATTGAGCAAGGGGCGCCGGCGGATCTGTTCTTCTCGGCAGGTGATAAACAGATGAATGCACTGGTGGAAGGTGGACTTGTCTCCGATCATAAGGTTCTGCTTAAGAATCAATTGGTTGTAGTTGTACCCTCAGATTCAAAGGTTAAATTAACTACAATTACTCAGCTTACGGATAAAGCTTTTAAGAAGGTGGCAGTAGGACAGCCTGAATCTGTGCCGGCGGGTCAATATGCTCAGCAATCGCTGGCAGCGAAAAAGGTATGGGATCCGCTGCAAAGCAAACTTGTATTTGCCAAGGATGTGCGTCAGGTTCTCTCTTATGTAGAAACAGGAAATGCCGATGCCGGTTTTGTCTATAAGACAGATGCGCTTACTTCAAAGAAAACTAAAATCGCTTTGACGGTCGGTCCACATGTACACAAAGCCATTAATTATCCGGCAGGCATCGTGAAGAGCTCGAAGAATCAAAAGGCAGCTAAGGAGTTGTATAGTTACCTTCAGAGCAAGGAAGCTAATGATATCTTTGTAAGTTATGGCTTCCTGCTTCCTTAAATAGAAATTACGAGTAGAAGCGGGTGGAATAAGGTTGGAAATAAATTGGACTGATTTCTTCGCCCCGGTATGGCTTTCCGTAAAAATATCTGTGATTACCAGCATTATTGTATTCATTTTGGCAACAGCTGCTGCGAAGGCCATGGCAGGCCGGAAGTTTCCCGGCCACAGCTTGGTAGAGACTATAATGCTGCTTCCGCTCGTTTTGCCGCCGACGGTCGTAGGATTTGTGCTTTTAGTTATTTTAGGCCGACGAAGCTGGATCGGCAGATGGTATGAACAGATGACGGAGCAGACGATCCTGTTCACATGGGGGGCAGCTGTTATCGCTGCTGTAGTTGTAGCTTTTCCACTCGTATACCGCACAGTGAAGGCGGGTTTCGAAGGGATAGAAGCAGATCTTGAAGATGCAGCGCGGGCACAAGGGGCAAGTGAACTGCAGGTACTGCGTTATGTCACGCTGCCGCTTGCGGGCCGGTCGCTGGCAGCCGGTTATGTTCTTGGCTTTGCCCGCGGTCTTGGGGAGTTTGGTGCTACCATCATGGTAGCTGGCAATATTCCGGGCCGTACGCAAACCTTACCCACAGCGATCTATGTTGCGGTAGATGGAGGCAATATGACGCTCGCGTGGATGTGGGTATGCTCAATTATTGTTATTTCAGCTGCTATGCTGATGTTTGTGAATCGGCGTTCTTAAAAAAAACACCAGACAGCGATTCTCCGGTTATGGGAGAGTTGCTGTCTGGTGTTTTTGGTTTGGAGCGGGCGGTTGAGCGGATGCTGAGCAAGTGGAAACCCGGCGACTTTGATGCAGCTTTTAGCACCGCCAAATTTTGATGGAGTCTGTGAGTTAACTGCATTCTATCCAGTTATTCGGTCTGCATAAGGGAACGTTCTAGTTTTAATTGTATTCTATACAACTAAAACTAGAAAAGACGCCTATGGGGTAGTAAATCAAAAGAAATAGGTGTACCAAATACAGTTATATCTAATTTGCTAGTTGTTCGAAGTAATATAGTTGTACGAAATACAGTTAAACGCTTCTGCAGAGTGCTTCCTTCTTCTGTCTGCGACCATTAAGTCTCATAAATTATCGTACCAGTTTCCGTGAGATCATATCCGTGAATGGATCCAAGCTCACTCTGGAAGGCTGGTGAACGCAAAATATCAATCACGGCAGCGATCCATTGCTCATGCTCCGGTTTTTTTATCATCACCAGGTCGTAGCACTCCTGAATCATAGGAATAAAATCAACGCCGTCGACAATCTTGGCGGCTTTCTCGGTGCCGATGGCTACATCAGCTTCTCCCCGGGCCACTTTACCGGCAACTGCCAAATGGCTGTTCTCCTCGTTCATATAGCCTGATAGGGTGGCTGCTGGAATGCCATGCAATCGAAGCTGTTCATCCAATAATACGCGTGCACCTGAGCCTCGTTCTCTATTGATCAGCGTGAGTCCATCCTGCTCTAAGTGAGACCATTCCTGAATACCTCTGGGATTCCCTTTTTGTACGTATAAACCAGCACTTCGGGTTAGCAGGCGAACCACAACATAAGAACATCCGACGAGTATTTTACGGATATAGGGTAGGTTGTATTCTCCAGTATCCCCGTCGAGTAAATGTGTGCTGACAATGTCCGATTCCCCTTTATACATGGCAATCAGGCTGTCTAGACTCCCGGCATAAGAACGAAGAGGACGTTCAGTAGGCAGAGCCCGTTCTAAATAGGTAGCTAGAATATCCAGTGACATATCCTGACCTGTAATCACCAAGCTGTGTCCTACAGCTTTAAGGTGAGGAGATTGTGCTGGCATTTGAGCTGGATTTGTACCGGAAAAGGCCAAGGGTATTGCTGGTGGAGTCTGGCCCATTATAGTAGTAGGGTTAGCGGTAGACACCCCACTCCGTGTATTTTGTTTGTAGGCCTCCAAATCGGATTGATCCACGCGCATTTGTTTTCCTACACGGTAGGAGGGGAGCTCCCCTTTTTTAATTAGATCATATACTTTTAATTTTGATATTTTTAATAAGCGGGCAATTTCCTCTGTCGTATAGGATGTATTATCGGACATCACAAAAGCCTCCAGAACTTCATATTAGGACAAGACTACCCTATTTTGAAGTCCTGTGCAATTAGGCTATTGTTGTTTCCCAGCCTGCTGTGTACTGGATAATTTGATCAACTCAGAGACAGTGACAAATCGAAAGCCTTTCTTTTCTAATTCGGGCAAAATAATTTTAAGCGCTTCTCTAGTTTGTGACTGCCCGTGCACATGATCATGAAACAGAACGATGTCTCCATTACGTGCATTTCGAATGACCTTGTTCGAAATACTGTATACCCCTGGGCGATTCCAGTCACGTGTATCTTGATGCCAGGACCATAATATGGGCTTCAAGCCCATATTGTTAGACAGATCTACTAAGGTCTCGTCATACATGCCGCCTGGTGGTCTGAACAGTGAACTATGTTTACCGGAGACTTTTATAATCTCTTCTTCGGTCAATTTTAGCTCCTGCTCAAATTGGGCTTCATTAATAGGTCTTTTAAAATAAACGTGATTGTAGGTATGGTTAGCTAATTCATGCCCCTCAGCAATCACTCGTTTCGCTACCTCTGGATAGGCTGCAATTCTTTTTCCTATCGCAAAAAAGGTGCATTTCGCATGGTATTGATTCAATACCTTTAAGATTTGATCGGTTTCAGTAGGGTCAGGACCGTCATCGAACGTCAATGCAATCACTTTTTGGTTAGTATGTACTTCCCAAATCATGTCTCCTCTTTTTTCGTAGTAGTCGCGGTTTTTGCTTGGACTGCCTAGAGCAGAGTTCGTGAAGCATAAAAAGAGTGTAAGGGTGATCATCATAATTTTGCTGCGAGTTTTCATCATTTCACCTGTTTTTTTTATTTTAGAGTGCTCCTTTTGGGGGTCGGTATATTCATAGTTTAAGTTTTGTAAAGACAACCAGTCTTTTTTCGTGCTCTTTCTTCTTTCTACTATACCTTCATGTACAGGTTATGAGATTCATTTTGGCTTCTGATGATTACATAGTTATCGACATGCCCGTTTATAATTAAATTAGCTTTTGTATTTTGATGTGAAAATAGTTATGAAAATGCCTTATAATGAAGTACTATATACAGACATTTGGTTAGGGGTGGGAATATGACACTTATTGAAAAAAGAGAACACCGGCAATATCCGGAGATTACCCGCCTTGAAACGTCGAGAGCTGCTTATGAGCGTGATTATTCACGCCTGATTCATTCGCCTACTTTTCGTAGGCTACAAGGTAAATCACAAGTATTCGGAGCAGGGACGGGTGATTATTACCGTACGCGTCTGACTCACTCACTTGAAGTTGCGCAGATTGCCCGTGAGGCGGCGAAAAGTCTGCTGCGATCGTATCCAGAAGTGGAAACCACTAAGGCGGAGAATCCGGGTCTTGTTATCGATCCAGAGGTAGTGGAATGCGCAGCTATCGCTCATGATTTTGGCCATCCTCCTTTTGGACATAAAGGGGAAGAAGTGCTGGATAATATTTTGGAACAGCTTATTGAAAAGAAAACTAACGAGGCTGCGCTGCAATCAGGCGCAACGGGTGTGGATCGGCTGCTGATCCATGAGCAGATGAAGCAACGTTATGAGCATTTCGAAGGCAATGCCCACAACTATCGGCTGATTATGTTTCTGGAGAAGCGTGAAAATATTGATGGCCTAAATCTGTCGGATGCTGTGCTGCTAGGCATAAATAAGTATCCTTTTCCCGGCACCTCGCTGAAGAAGGGGATGTACCTGCACGAATGGGGATATATTTCGGAGATCCGCAAAGAATGGGGAATACCAGCAGGTAAGAAAACGTTGGAGGCTCAGCTTATGGACCTTTGTGACGATATCGCTTATTCTGCACATGATCTGGAGGATGGGATTAAAGCCGGAAAGATTGAAGTGCATGAACACTTTATGCATGATTCTTATATCCAGCGGTTAATCGTGGAGAAAATCACCACGCTCGAGGATTTCTTCTGGAAGGGCTGGGAAGAGGAATGCATTCGCGCGAAGGTCGAGGAAGTGCTTAGTTCATTTCTTCGGGTTTGGAAGGAAAAAATGCCAACCTGTGAAAACGACTATTCCCGCACTCGACGTGAAGTTAAGGCTTATTGGGTAAGTACCTTTGTCGCAAGCTTGGGAGTGATCCAAGATGGAGACTGGAAGAAGGTCACCTTTATAAAGGAAGGAAAAGAAGATGAAGATATGCTGCGGACCGTCAGTGTGTTGAAAAGCTTCGCATGGGTCACTATGATCCGTGATTTGCGTGTGCAGCGGCTGCAGAAACGTAGTGAGTGGATTTTGCGCCGACTATGGGGAGCATTTCTGGATCCACAGACCTCTAAAGCCATTATTCCATCGGATTGGCTGCAGCGCTTTGAGAAAGATCAGAAGCAGGCAAAGCCGATTTGGACTTGGGAGCATATGGTGATTGATTATATCGCAGGGATGACTGATGCTTTTGCAGAGAAAATATATAATGAGCTGTACGGACTGAAGGTCGGCTCGATTTATGATTTGGATTAGAGGCTCTTAGACAAGTAGTCCCTGCTGTTCATTTAGGATGATCTAAATGAACAGCAGGGGCTATTTTTATAAGGATTATTGATTTAAATACCACTCATATGCAGTTTTTTCAAGATTAACCACAAATTCTTCTTTCCCGTCTATATAAGCTCCAATATCCTCTGGGAATTGTTTGGCAAGAGTATCTTTTAAATCTCCGTACTGTTTAACCGCCTCCGGATGTGATCGAAGGTAGTCTCTTACAGCCAGATGACGACCGATATCTATCTTATTATCCATTTGGAAGACATGAACATGATGGGTTCTGCTATTTCCGCCTTTTCTGAAATATCTTCTGCCACTGATACCGAACTCACCCATACATTCATAACCAAGTGCTGTCATTTGCTGGTTGAACTCATCTACAGCTTCGATATTTCGTACTACAGGCATTATATCTATGATTGGTTTCGCTTTGAGTCCGGAAACAGAAGTGCTGCCAATGTGGTGAATATCAACGAGGGCATCAGCAAAGATATCTTTAATCTTCTGAGCTTCTTCGTTGAACATTAGACTCCATTGTTCGTTAAATTCTGTGACCGTGACCTTCATTGCACTAACCCTCTCTTTATGGATAACTTTGGATTTTCTTATTATAGAACAGATGTTCCTGTTTTGTAAAGCTTATTATTAATATTGCCGGTCATAATCAACAAGATTTAGAGAAGGTGTGCCTGATGATAAGTAAGACTTCACATTTTCGGTAAAAATATTAACGATCCGGTCAGCGTATTGATCTGTAATTCCAGCGGAGTGTGGAGTGATAATAACCTGCTCCATAGACCAAAGCGGATGATCCTGCGGAAGGGGTTCGGTCTCAAAAACATCCAACCCAGCGCCACGGAGTTGTCCGCGATTCAATGCGTCGATCAGCGCCTCTGTATCGGTAGTTGCGCCCCGGCCAATGTTAATGTAATAGGAGCCTTCTTTAAACGAGGAGAAGCTGGTGGCATTAAATAAATGCTTGGTCTCATCGGTAATAGGAAGGGTATTGATGATGAAATCTCCTTGACTTACAGCTTCGGATAAACGATCTGTTGTATAGATTTGATCAAAGTCTGCGACTGGCTTACCGGAACGGCTGACACCGATAGTCTTCATCCGGAAGGCTTTAGCAATTCTGGCGGTTTCACTGCCGATCGCTCCAGTTCCAGCTATTACGGCTGTTTTACCGAACAGCTCGCTTTCACTGCCATCAGATTTCCAAATACGGTTCTGCTGATTGCGTACAGCTGTATGCAAATTACGGGTGAAGAGAAGTATGAACCCGAAGATTACCGCAGAAATAGGTTCGGCATGAACCCCGCTCCCACTGGTGAGCAGGATTCCTTGTTCCTTAAGACGATCGAGGGGAAGCTTCTCAATACCAGCAGACCAGGACTGAACCCAGCGAAGGGAGGACTCGGGGCGAAGGAGTGTATCCGAAATACCTTTTGCCCAGCCAATTACAATTTCTGCTTCTGCAAGCAGCTGCAAATCCGGATTTTTTGCGTCTCCTTGTGTAAATGTATAGCCTGGGGCAGCCGCTTTGATCCTTTCCTGCTGCTGAGATGTAAGTGGTTGTAGACATACTATAGACTTAGTCATGATGTGTTCCTCCTACTTTGTGGTTTAATGGATATGGATCATGTTATAGGTTAAGAATACCAAATCTATTGGAGAAGGTGAAATTGACCATGGATGCTAAAGCATCAGAGAACGAATCAGAACGGCTTTTTTTAGCTGTGAAATTACCTTCTGAGCTGCAAGAAATAGTGGCGCAGGCATGTTCAAAGCTATCTGAAAATTTTGATTTTGCTAAATGGACAAATCCGCAAGATTATCATATTACCCTGCAATTTTTAGGAGATACCCCAAAGGCCAAAATTCCAGATTTAGTGAAATCCTTGAGGAAGACTGCGGGGCAAGGCAGACCCTTCAATCTCTCTTTGGACAAATGGGACACATTTGGTCTTCCAGCTTCCCCAAGAGTCCTGTGGATAGGGGTTTCCGGCGAAATAGAGGCATTAAATCAATTAGCTGCCAGAGTGCATTCAGCGACGTTTCCACTAGGTTTTTCAGGCGAATCCAGGGCCTATAAACCGCATCTTACTGTGGCTCGAAAGTACCGGGGAAAAAATTCATATGATGATAAATTGCTGGAAAATTTACTGAAATTGGATGATGATTGGAACCTAAAAAACTATCAGAGAGACTGGACGATTGATAGTTTTGTGTTGTATGCTACCAGAATGTATGCCATTCCTATGTATGAAATTATTGAAAAGTTTACAGTTTAAAATCGATAATAAAGTTTTCAAAGCTTCCGTTTTCGGTTACATACAATAGGAATGTGCCGTGAAATAGGAGGAATATCATGTTAATTTTTAAACAAAACCGCTATATTGCGTTGCTCGTTGGCGTTATACTAGTGTGTTTCTCTGCCATAAGCTTATTGCAACCCGAACAAGTTGCGGAAGGGAAGGTGGACAGGGTGCAGATGGATAAGTTGCAATCCACTAGCCGTGCATCCGTACTTTCTCTTTTGCAAGATGAATCGAAGTCTAGTATAACGAGTAGCATTACGAGGGGCATTACTGAAGTTACACAAGCCAATAAGCTTAATAACACATTCAGTCTTTTAAGTTCCGCTTGGAAACCGGCGAAGGGTGTGGAATGGCTTAGTGTAAAAAAATTAAAACAAAAAAACACAAAAAACACATCGAACGTTTCCATTATTCGGGTGAAGGCTGATGTAGTACAATCCAAGCCAGCTGCGCAAAAAGCGTCGCAATTGGCGGAAACAGCAACAAAGAGTAGTCAGGCGACAGCGAAGACAGTCTCGGCTTCTCAGAAACATCCCCTCACAACATTGTACTTCTCTCGGACAGAGCTATTAAGCCAGGAGCAGCAAAGTAAAGCAACCCGGCGCTACGCTGTATCCGAAGAAGAACTGCTTCTGCTACAAAAAATTGTAATGGCAGAGGCGGAAGGTGAACCGTACAAGGGCAAGGTGGCAGTTGCCAACGTTGTTCTGAATAGGCTGCGGTCAGCCAATTTCCCCGACACGATATATAAGGTTATTTATCAGAAGAGCCAGTTCAGCCCTGTAGCTAACGGGCGTCTTAACCGTGTGAAGCCTAACGATGATAGTATTAAAGCGGTGAATGCTGCACTCTCCGGAGTAAAGGAAGTTCCCGATAATACTTACTTTTTCTTGTCGCTAAAACTTGCACAGGATCTGACCGTACATCATACACAGACTTATGTTAAAACCATTGGCAATCATACTTTTTATAAATAAATTTGGTGGATCTGTGAACCTCAGCGCTATATAGGGTAAACTAAACTATATGAATCTGGAGGTGGAAGATAACCATGAAAATCACTTATTATGGACATTCAGCTCTGCTGGTAGAGACGGGGAACGTGAAGGTTATTATTGACCCTTTTTTGTCAGGCAATCCGAACTCCGGTATTTCACCTGCCGATATTTCCGTTGATGCCGTTCTGCTTACTCACGGCCACTCTGACCATTTTGGAGATGCTGTCGAAATTGCCAAACAGAATGATTGTCCGATCTTTGCGGTGTTTGAGCTTGCCGAATATTGCCGGATGAAGGGTGCACAGGTAAAGCACATGAATATAGGTGGTAGTCATACCTATGCCGGGATGACTGTGAAATTTACGCAGGCATTTCATTCCTCATCCATTCAGGAGGGCGACTCTTGGATTTATGCTGGACAACCCGCGGGGATTTTATTGACGATTGAGGGCAAGACGATTTTCCATGCGGGGGATACCGCGCTATTCAGTGATCTGCGCCTCATTGGAGAAAGGAATGCGATTGCCCTGGCAGCTCTGCCTATAGGCGATATGCTTACCATGGGACCGGATGACGCCTTGCTGGCCGCACGCTGGCTGCGGGCGGATAAGGTGATCCCGCTACATTACAATACATTTCCGGATATTGCTCAGGATGGTGCTGATTTCTGCGATCGCCTGCACCAAGAGGGAGTGGAAGGTTTCCCGCTTAAAGCTGGTGAGAGTGTAGAATTTTAACCAATCCGATTTATATTAAAAAAAGCAGGTAGCCGGGGGAAATTCCCTGACTACCTGCTTATTCTTTAAGGTGTAATACATACAGGTTCTTCATTACGTGCTTGCGCTCTAGAGCCTCTGATTTCAGTTGCTTCGCTTACGGGGTTACCTAACATCTTCAGAACAGTAGTCGCACAGCTTTGCGGTTGATGTTTATCTGGAGCGAGACGTCGTCTGCGTTGCTCTTCCAGAACTGAATATTCACGAAGCATCATAGTGAACCATTTGTTCACTACTTCCGAGTCGAGCACCTCTGCCAGCCCAAGCTCTACGAAATATTGGCAGTTTTTCTCTTCCTGACCTGGAATAGCTTTATAGAAAAGCATCGGAATTCCTTTGGCCTGACCTTCTGTGCAGGTCATCCCTCCAGGCTTCGTGATCAGCAGGTCTGAGGCATCCATCAATTTATTGATTTCACTGCTATATCCCAGAATTTTAACATTGGGATGATTGAGCAGTGGATTGGACTTCATTTTGGCGATTAGCTTCTCATTACTGCCCATACAGAAGACGAGCTGAATATCATCCATTCTGGCGGTGAGGGAATGCATAATCTCTTTGCCGAACATTAACCCCCAACCTCCACCCATAATGAGTACGGTTGGGATATCAGCCAATCCCAGTTCCTTGCGCAGCAGCGTCTTGTTGGAGCGTTCCCAGAACTTTGGATGCACTGGGATGCCAGTCACGGTTACTAGCTCTGGAGCGATCCCACGGCCTGTCAGAATGGATTTGACACGTGGGGTAGATACGAGATAACGATTGACCTCGGAATTTACCCAGCTCCCATGTGCATCATAATCTGTAATTAATGTATACAGAGGCACATTTAATCCACGACGCTTTAGTCTGGAAATGACCGCAGCCGGAATGGGATGAGTGCAGATAATCAAATCAGGCTTTAGCTGTTCGATCACCTGTGAAGCATGTGTATAAAAAATCCGGTGAAGCGCCATTTTAGTCAACGGGTTCAATGATTTATGATATTGTGTCTTATACATCATGCCGACCAGCTTAGGCTGGCTGCTAACTGTTTTGCGGTAAGCGGAAAGAATCCAAGGGGCGACCGTCGGGTTAAGAAATTTCCCCAGCTCGATGACTCGGCACTGGACATCCGGATTCAGCAGCTTTATTCCTTCGGCCAGAGCATAGGCTGCTCCTGTGTGGCCCGTACCGAAGCCTTCCGAAAACAGCAGTACTCTTTTCTTTCGCATAAGTTCACCTGCTACTTTCCTTTTCTATAGAGATGCTTTCCTTCTTCTAATTATACTAGGAAATCTATACTATACTCACATTATACAAGTAAGACGTAAATAGAAAGTTAAAACCCTGCAATAAATAAAAAAATAAAAGGTTCGCCCAAAGTATTGCAAACTAGAAAACAACATGATAAAGTAGTGAATGACCAATTGACCGGATTAGTAAAATGGTCAGAAGTCAGCGGGAACGATATTTTCTGGAGAAAGGAAGTGTGCACAGGTGGCAGTGGTGGATCGAAGACAGCAGGTGCTTCAGGCCGCAGCGAAATCTTTTTCATTATTTGGCTATAAGGCAACTACAATGGATCAGGTTGCTAAGATTGCAAATGTCGGTAAGGGAACCATCTACACCTTTTTTACAAACAAAGAGCAATTGTTTGACGAGATCCTGCGCGATATGATGATGGAAATGAAGACGATAGCTGAACGGGAGATCAGGCGAGACAGACCTTTCTTTGATAACTTGCATCGTGTGCTGGATGCTCTGCTTGAGTTTCGAAGTGAGCAGGAGCTATTCATAAAACTTTCCCAGGAGAATCGCGAATTCGGTACGCCGCAGGCTGGAGAAGGACTCGAGAAGATCGAGAACGTAGTTTTAGAATATTTAGAACGGGAGGTGCAACAAGCGCTCCAACAGGGAGAAATCAAACCTTGCGATCCCAAAATCGTCTCGGTAGTCATGTTCAGATTATATATTGTATTGACTGCTGAACTGAATAAAACACATACTCCCTTGGACAAGGAACAGATCAAGATGTATTTTCATTTGTTTCTCGCCGAAGGATTGGCACAGTAAGGGTTGATTCAGGATAGGGATGGCGTTCTCAGCATCACTCGATTCGCTTTCCCTTAACAATTCTCAAGATGATTAGGCATTGAAGAAGAGCCGCAAGGCATTTTTTTATACCCTGAATTGACCGAATGGGGAAAACAGTCACTTAGTGTTACGTAATATTTCGCAAACAAAGCATTTTAAAGAGAGCATAAGCTCATAAGGAGAGAACCAGAATGAAATCATTATCCGTATTTACCAAGGATCTTGGAGCAGCCCTTAGAAATCCGAAGGTGCTGATTCCGATGATTGCTATCCTATTTATTCCGGTGATGTACAGCGGATTCTTCCTGAAGGCATTCTGGGATCCGTATGGCAAGATGAATGAACTTCCGGTTGCTGTGGTCAACCAGGATGTCGGCGCTAATTATGAAGGCAAGCAACTACAAGCCGGTAATGATCTTATAGAAGAGTTGAAGGTAACCGACGGCTTCCAGTGGAACTTCGTTTCCCTTGAAGAAGCGGAAGCAGGAATGAAGGACAATACTTATTATATGTCGATCATTGTTCCGGAAGACTTTTCTGCTAAAGCTACTACTCTTATGGATGATGAACCACAGCCGGCAAAAATTATTTATGAGCCAAATGAAGGTTATAACTTCTTGGCTGGTCAGATCGGTGGTACGGCTGTAGCAGAAATTAAAAATAAAGTATCTGCTAAAGTAACAGAAGCTTATGTTGAGTCTGTATTCAATCAGATTACAGAAGTATCTGATGGATTGGGCGAAGCCGGAGATGGTGCTTCCAAGATCGCTGATGGCGCTGGTAAGCTAGATGACGGAGCCTTGAAGCTGAAAGATAATCTACTTGTACTGACAGATGGTACAGGTAAACTTCAAAATGGTGTAGAACCCCTTACACAAGGTGTGACTGATTTGAATGCAGGTGCTACGGCGCTTAAAACAGGATCAACCACGTTGGCAAGCGGATTGCAACAATTGTCTACTGCACATACGCAACTTCAAGACGGTGTTGCACAAAGTTCTGCCGGCAGTAAACAGCTTAGTGACGGCTTGAAACAAGCTGTAACAGGTGCTACACAGCTTCAGGCGGGAACACAGTCTGCTGTGGATGGTACTTCTAAACTACAAGCAGGAACACAATCTTTAGTTGATGGCAGCGCGAAGCTGGAAGCGGGCTTAACTTCTTCCGTAGATGGCAGCGCGAAACTGGAAGCGGGTTTGCAAGCTTCCGCCGCAGGCAGCACGAAGGTAACTGAGGGTGCTAAAGCGGTAGCTCAAGGATTGGAGCAATTGGCACAGGCTAGTCCTGAGCTGGCACAAAATCCAGCGGTACAGAAGCTGCTGGCAGCTAGTGCAGCCGTGGCACAAGGCAGTGAGCAACTGCAACAAAGCCAAGAGCAGCTGGCACAGGGTGCTACTGCACTCCACAGTGGGCAAGAGCAACTGGCACAAGGTGCAACTCAACTGCACTCGGGTTCACAGCAGGTAGCTGCTGGTGTAACTCAGTTGCATGATGGAGCAAAGCAATTAAATGCTGGTAGCACACAGCTGTTGACAGGACAACAAAAACTGGCACAAGGCGCATCTGCACTTGTAACTGGTGGCGATAAGCTGAATGCAGGAATGCAACAATTTGGTGCGAAGCTTAAAGAAGCTGCAGCTGGAGGCAGCAAGCTGGCTGAAGGCGGTAAAGCACTTGGTGATGGTACCTCAAAACTGCTTAGCGGTGTAGGCGAACTAGGTTCCGGTATCAGTGCGGTTGCAGATGGTTCGAAAAAACTGGCTGATGGCGCAGGCGAGCTGAAAGATGGTATGGATGATCTGAAATCTGGATCAACAGAACTGGCAACTAAGCTTGGCGATGCTGCTGAAAAAACAGGCAGTGTGAACAAAACAGATGCAATGATGGAAATGTTCGCACAACCAGTTGTGGTTGAGGATAAAGTTGTGAATCATGTTCCGAATTATGGTACAGGTTTTGCTCCTTACTTCCTATCCCTTGGATTATTTGTAGGTGCTTTGATTTCAACAATTGTTATTCCAATGCGTGATTCGGCTGTCCTTGGTGCTAGCCGTATGAACCGTTTCATCAGCCGTACGCTTACCTTCACAATGATGAGCTTTATCCAGTCTATGCTGGCTGCTGTGGTTGTATTGTACGGACTTGGACTGGAAGTACAAAGTAAACCGCTATTCTTCGTATTTACATTCTTAACAAGCTTAGTTTACACATGGGTAGTTCAAGCGATTGTTACTTGGATGGATCAACCGGGACGTTTCGTTGTTATCGTTATTCTTATCTTCCAATTAACAACTAGTGCCGGAACATTCCCACTTGAATTGATTCCTAACTGGATGAAATTCTTTAATCCACTGCTTCCAATGACTTACACAGTTAGTGGTCTCAAAGCAGTAATTTCTACAGGTGACTTCAGTGCAATGTGGGGAGATGTAGGTATCCTGGCAATCTTTGGTCTTGGATTCCTTGCTCTTACCTTCGCTTACTTCATGACTCGTAGCCGTGAGAATGAAGTTGGAGTGAATAGTGAACAAGTTTTGACTGTATAAACTGATAAATTTTTTGAAAAAAAAGTATAAAAAAGCGTCTCCTCCGGGAGACGCTTTTTTTGATTTAAAATCATAAAAACCCTTTTTCTTGCAAACATATTAGAAGGAGTGAAAAATCTTGCAACGCTTTCATTGCATATGCACTTATGCGTTATTTATGCATAATTATGCAATATGAAGTTTTTTTAAACTTTTACTCGCTAAAGCTGTGATGCAAAAACAATTGTTAATCAGCATCATAAAAAAGTTTAAATTGCGCTGATGATACCTCGGTGATAAAATAATAGCACTAATCTGGATTGAATAATTATTAAGATTTTCATGTGAAAAATTTTCCTAAGACATTGCATACTTTATAATAGAAAGGTTGCGTTCGATGAAACACACTGAACTGCCCGTAAAACAGGGCCTGTATGATCCCCAGTTCGAAAAAGATGCTTGCGGCATGGGATTTGTAGCTCATATTAAAGGCACACCGTCTCACAATATCGTAAGTAATGCTTTGACAATGCTCTTTAATATGGAGCATCGGGGAGGCCAAGGTAGCGAACCCAATTCTGGTGACGGAGCAGGTATCATGCTTCAAATTCCGCACCGTTTCTTTGCAAGCGAAGCTCAGAAGCTAGGCTTTGCTTTGCCGGAACAAGGCCATTATGGCGTGGGCATGATTTTTTTATCTCATAACGAAGAAGTTCGGGCGCAGCATGAAGCTCTCTTAAGCAATATTATTGCTGAAGAAGGTCAAATAGTACTCGGCTATCGTGATGTGCCTACCTATGATGAAATGCTTGGCAAGACAGCGAAAGCTGCTAAGCCTTTTGTGCGTCAAGTATTTATCGGCCGCTCGGCTTCAGTCACGAATGAGTTGTCTTTTGAACGTAAGCTTTATGTAATCCGCAAACGTGCAGAGCTTGCCATTCGTTACGGTGGTGCAGAAGAGGATGAATCCTTCTATATTCCAAGCTTGTCGTGCCGTAAGATTGTATACAAAGGCATGCTGACTACAGAACAAGTCGGACAATTCTACCTGGATTTGCAGAACGAAGAGCTGGAATCAGCGATCGCGTTAGTTCACTCCCGTTTCAGCACGAACACCTTCCCAAGCTGGGAACGTGCGCATCCCTACCGCTTTATGATCCACAACGGTGAGATCAATACCTTGCGTGGTAATGTGAACTGGATGCATGCGCGCCAGTCATTGTTTAAGAGCGAAGTGTTTGGTGAAGATCTGAATAAGATCAAGCCTGTTATTAACCCGGATGGATCGGACACTGCAATGTTCGATAACACCTTTGAGTTTCTCTATTTGAGCGGACGCTCCCTGCCACAGGTAGCCATGATGATGGTTCCTGAACCATGGAGCAATCATGATAGTATGGATGCTGATAAAAAAGCATTTTATGAATATCACAGTACTCTAATGGAGCCATGGGACGGGCCTGCTGCAATGGGCTTTACCGATGGGATACAAATCGGCGCTATTCTGGACCGTAACGGCCTGCGTCCTGCTCGTTATTATGTAACGAAAGACGATATGATTATTTTATCCTCAGAAGCCGGTGTACTGGACATTCCAGCAGAGGACATCCTATATAAAGACCGCCTGAAGCCTGGACGCATGCTGCTCGTGGATACGAAGGAAGGCCGCATTATCTCCGATGAGGAAGTTAAATCGGCTATCGCCTCTGAGAAGCCTTATCGCCAGTGGCTGGATGAGCATTTGATCAGTCTTGATGAGCTTCCGGATGCACCTGAACTGCCAAATCCTAAGCATGACAATGTACAACAGCTACAGCAGGCTTTCGGCTATACTTTTGAAGACTTGCGTAAGGTGCTTGAGCCAATGGCATCTACTGGTGCTGAGGCTGTCGGTTCCATGGGTTATGATGCTCCGCTCGCCGTATTTTCGGACCGCCCGCAACGTCTCTATAACTATTTCAAACAAATGTTTGCTCAGGTAACGAATCCACCCATCGATGCCATTCGTGAAGAGCTGGTTACATCTACAACGACTACGATTGGACCAGAGCGTAATTTGCTTAAACCGGAACCGGAAAGCTGCCGCCAGATCTCGCTGCAAACGCCAATTCTTTCGAACGAAGATTTTGCTAAGATTCGCCATGTTCGCCGTGCAGGCTTCAAATCGATGTCTATTCCAATTCTTTTCCCGGCTGAGCTTGGGGCAGAAGGATTACGCATCGCGCTTGAGCGCATGAACGAGGCTGCTGACCGTGTTATGGCTAAAGGGCATAACATTCTGATTCTGACTGACCGCGGTGTGGACAGTGAGAATGCTGCGATTCCAGCTCTGCTTGCGGTATCGAGTCTGCATCACCATTTGATCCGCCAAGGAACACGGACGAAAGTTAGTATTTTGCTGGAATCCGGTGAACCACGTGAAGTCCATCATTATGCGCTGCTGCTCGGTTATGGTGTGAGTGCAGTAAATCCTTATCTGGCTTTTGAAAGCTTGGATGACATGATCGGTCAAGGTTTATTGCGGGGAATCTCGCATGAAAAAGCAGTGAAGAACTATATTAAAGCTGCGACTAAGAGCGTAGTTAAGATTCTTTCCAAAATGGGAATTTCGACGATTCAATCTTACCGCGGTGCGCAGATTTTTGAAGCTGTGGGTCTGAACTCTGAGTTCGTGGATCGTTACTTTACTTGGACACCTTCCCGGATTGGCGGTATTGGCTTGGAGGAAGTGGCAACTGAGGCGCTTATCCATCATAACCGTGCTTTTACAGAAAAAGACGGAAATGATAAGGTGCTTGACTCCGGTGGCGATTATCAATGGCGTAATGATGGGGAAGAGCATCTATTCAATCCACAGACGATTCATCTGCTTCAGCACTCTGTGCGTAGCGGGAATTATGATATGTACAAGAAATATGCTGCCCTTGTTCAAGGAGAAAGCGAGAAGCAATTGACGCTTCGTTCCTTGTTGCAATTCAAGTCAGCCTATGAACCGATTCCACTGGAAGAAGTAGAACCAGCATCATCCATTATGAAACGGTTTAAGACGGGTGCAATGTCCTTTGGTTCCATTAGTAAGGAAGCACATGAGACATTGGCCATTGCGATGAACCGGATCGGTGGCAAGAGTAATACAGGTGAAGGCGGCGAAGATCCAGCCCGCTATATTCCGGATAGCAATGGTGATTCACGTCGCAGTGCGATTAAACAAGTAGCTTCTGGACGTTTTGGTGTTACCTCGAACTACCTAGTTAACGCTGATGAGATCCAGATTAAAATGGCTCAGGGCGCTAAACCAGGGGAAGGTGGACAGCTTCCGGGACGTAAAGTTTATCCTTGGGTCGCTGAAGTACGTGGCTCAACAGCAGGTGTGGGTCTGATCTCACCTCCACCGCATCATGATATTTACTCTATCGAGGATTTGGCAGAGCTGATCTATGATCTGAAAAATGCAAATCCACGTGCAAACATTAATGTTAAGCTCGTATCGGAAGTTGGAGTGGGTACGATTGCTGCGGGTGTAGCCAAAGGGCGCGCTGATATTATCTTGGTTAGTGGCTATGATGGAGGTACAGGGGCATCGCCGATGAACTCCATTCGTCATGCGGGTCTTCCGTGGGAGCTTGGCTTGGCTGAAACCCATCAGACATTGATGCTCAACAATCTGCGTGACCGTGTAGTTCTGGAAACAGATGGTAAAATGCTAAGCGGCCGCGATTTGGCTGTAGCTGTATTGCTTGGGGCCGAAGAGTATGGTTTTGCCACTGCTCCGCTAGTATCTGTTGGCTGTATTATGATGCGTGTCTGCCAAATGGATACTTGTCCGGTTGGTGTAGCTACACAGAATCCGGATCTTCGTAAGAATTTTACCGGTGATCCGCAGCATGTAGTTAACTTTATGACCTTCGTGGCACAGGATCTACGTGAAATTATGGCAAGTCTCGGCTTCCGTACAATTGAAGAGATGGTAGGCCGTACCGATTGTCTAGACGCAACTCAGGCGTCGAAGCATTGGAAGAAGAAAGGCATAGATTTGAGCAGCCTGCTGCATACACCGGAATTACCGGAAGGAAGCACACGCTTCCGCAGTAAATACCAGAATCATGGTCTGGAAGAGACACTTGATGTTTCGCAGCTGCTCGACCTGGCAGCACCTGCACTGGAATCAGGTACGGCTGTTGAGGCATCACTGCCAATCACGAACGTTAATCGTGCCGTCGGAACTATCCTTGGCAGCGAGCTGACCCGCAAGTATGGGGCCGCAGGTTTGCCGGATGATACGATTCGGCTTCATTTCACCGGTTCTGCTGGTCAAAGCTTGGGTGCATTCGTGCCTAAGGGAATCACGCTTACGGTGGAAGGAGATTCCAATGACTATGTAGGTAAAGGATTGTCGGGTGGTAAGATTATTATCAAGCCATCTCCGAAAGCTACCTTTGCTGCTGAGGACAATATCATTATCGGAAATACTGCATTCTACGGTGCAACAGGTGGAGAAGCTTATATTAACGGTATCGCTGGTGAACGTTTTGCCGTCCGTAACTCCGGAGCGAAGGTTGTTGTAGAAGGCGTGGGTGACCACGGCTGTGAATACATGACTGGAGGCCGAGTGGTTGTCCTTGGTGAAACTGGCCGTAACTTTGCGGCAGGGATGTCAGGCGGCATCGCTTATGTCTACGACCCAGATAGAACCTTCATCGGCCGCTGCAATCTCGAAATGGTACTACTCGAGAGAGTGGAAGAGTCTGAGGAGATCGAAGAGCTGCGTGAGCTGATTATCCGCCATACCGAGCTTACAGGTAGTGCGGCTGGCGCACGGGTACTGAATCAGTGGGCAGATAGCTTGCCGAACTTCGTTCGTGTCATTCCGAAGGATTACAAACGGATGATGGAGCAAATTCGCAAGGTAGAACAAACCGGATTGACCGGAGAAGCTGCGTTGATGGCTGCATTTGAAGCAAATATGCGCGAGCTTGCCCGTGTTGGCGGTTAAACTGTTGTACTTGAATGAAATAGGAACTAAATGAATAAGGGGACCTGACTCTTCCTAATACCGGAGAAGTCAGGTTCCTTTTTTTACTGGCAGACTCTTATCCTCTAGTGATTTTCGGAAAAAAGGGTATATGTGGTAAACTAGGTTATAGATGAAAGGAAGTGAGACTATGTCGAATACAGAAATATTGATGGAGCCTGTTGCCCGCCTGCAGGGAGTCACCAAAAAAATCGGCTCGAAAACGCTGGTGAGCGATTTAACGCTGGACATCCCGCCTGGACAAATCTTCGGTTTTTTGGGACCCAACGGAGCAGGTAAGACTACTACAATACGGATGATGGTAGGATTAATTTCCATTAGTCGTGGAGACATCTTGATCTGTGGCCGTAGTATTAAAAACCATTTTGAAGAGGCTATCGCAAATATAGGGGCCATTGTAGAAAATCCAGAGATGTACAAGTTCCTCACCGGTTATCAGAATCTGCGCCAATATGCACGGATGGTGCCAGGGGTAACAAAGCAACGGATAGATGAGGTTGTCGAGCTAGTCGGACTAGGTCAAAGAATTCATGACAAAGTTAAGACCTATTCGCTAGGTATGCGTCAGAGGCTGGGAGTGGCTCAAGCACTGCTGCACAGACCCAAGCTGCTGATTCTAGATGAGCCAACCAACGGGCTGGACCCACAAGGGATACGCGAGCTCCGAGACTATTTACGCCGTTTATGTCAGGAAGAAGGAACAACTGTATTCGTCTCCAGTCATTTACTTTCCGAGATGGAGCTCATGTGTGACAGCGTTGCGATTATCCAAAATGGACGACTGGTGGATGTGAAGCAGCTGAAAGGGGTAGGCAATACTGTAATGCCTCTGGGAGAAACCTTGTTCGAGGTTGATAATGCTGAGGCTGCGTTAGCCCTCATTGGACGTGGAGTATTTAAGAGTGGGGGACTTGTGCTTGAGGCAGAGCGTGAGGAGATTGCAGAATTAAATGCCAAGCTAGTGGCAGGTGGGATTAAGGTGTATAACATCAGAACCCTTGCCCGTACGCTGGAGGATCAATTCTTAGAGGTTACAGGAGGTGAAGGAATTGGGTGAGTTTACAGCTCTCATACATAATGAGAATATCAAAATATACAGCCGTGTCCGCACATGGATTATGCTGCTTATTCTTGCAGTGATGAGCGTGCTGCTTCCTGCGCTTATTTATTTCACAAGCGAAGGCGATTCATCGCTTATGGGGCTTTGGGACAACTTTCAGATGACGGTGAGTATTGCGTTCTTCTTGAATACAATCTTTACCGTTGTAGTGGCTTCTGACTCCGTAGCGGGCGAATTTACCTGGGGAACCATTAAGCTGCTGCTGATTCGCCCGTGGAGTCGCTCCAAGATCCTGCTCTCGAAATATATTTCCATGGTGTTATTCAGTTTGCTTAGCACCGCAGTATTGATTGCTTTTGGGTTTGGTGCTTCGTTAATCTTCTCCTCATCTTCGGGAGATACGATGTCATCCATTACGGCTTGGAGTCCAGCGGAATATTCCTTCCTAGATCTCCTATGTCGTTACATTGAGCTTTTCCTGACTGCTGCTCTGGCTTTCATGGTATCTAGCGTATTCCGCGCAAGTGGGCTGGCTATTGGATTATCCTTATTTATTATGTTTGCCAAGAGTATTTTTACGGTTATTTTTAGTCCAGAACGGTTTGAATGGGCCCAATACTTAATCTTCACACATATGGATCTAAGAGGCTACCTATTGTCGGATACGGGTCCGGGGGGCTCAACACTTGGTTTCTCCATAGCTGTATTAGCGGTGTACTATATCCTATTCCTGGCCATTTCCTGGATTGTCTTCCGTAAAAGGGACGTTGCTTCATAGAAATAAGTCTAGCCGGCTTCAAGTGTTCCTTGAGCTTTGGAGGAGCGCTTGGCTGCCTTGTCCTTTTTCATATTACTTTTGGGCTCACCTGCTTTTTCAGAGGTGGGCTGTTCTTGCATGGCAATGGAGCCATTCAGGAGGCTGCCTTCCATAATGCTAAGTGCTCCTGCTGAAATATTGCCATGCAATTCTCCGGTTCCGGTCATAATGAGTCTGCGATCAGCCGTAACATCCCCGTATACTTTGCCGGCAATCACGATTTCTTCCGCTTTAATACTGGAGCGCACTGTTCCTTCTTCTCCTACAGTCACGACACCACTGCAAATAATCTCACCGCTAAAGGTACCCTCAATCCGCAGGTTTGTATCACATTGCACCTTACCCTCTAGTGTTCCTCCATGCCCAATTAGGGAATCGGTAGATTTAAAGGGGACACGCTGCTGCCGTTTGTTCCACATTTATAAATTCCTCCTATTTTGAAATTAAATGCAACCCTTTAGGGTTTGACATACGCCAAAGGGTTGACTGTTTTATTCTGCTTCACAACCTGAAAATGAAGATGAGGACCTGTGCTTCGGCCAGTGCTTCCAAGCAAGCCGATTTTCTGCCCTTTGCTAACCTTGTCTCCCGCAGATACGATCATTCCGTTCAAATGCATGTACCAGGTTTCCAATCCATTTGAATGCTTAATCACGATGTATTTTCCGCGTGCGCCCATTTGTTCCGCAGTAATAACCTCGCCATCTAAGGCAGCATATACAGGATCACCGATGTTCCCAGCAATATCGACACCGGAATGGAACGCAGACAAACCTTTGAATGGATCTGAGCGGTAGCCGAAGCTTGAAGAAATGACTTTGGACTCGGTAGGCCAGAGCGGTACAGCGTTAAGTTTAGCCTTTTCTGCACGGGCCTTTTGAGCTTGCAGATTTGCCTGTACGTTATTCTCATGCTCTGCCTGTGTGATCGTCTGTGTGATACTTTCCACCATTTCATCAAGCATCCCGTGAATCTCCTCAAAGTCATCCTTAGTTTCTTCCACCAAGCTCGTAGCGTCGTTCTGATACACCGCGATGTATTCTCCACCAACCTGCGGGGTGAGTGTTTTTGGAAGGGCTGCGGTGATGGCCCCAAAGCGGAAACTTATAGCGGATAGAGAAGTGGAAGATGAGTTCTCTTCTGTACTCTGCTTAAAGGAAGTCTCTTTAGGAACAGGAGAAGAAAGACGGTTCGATAAACCTAATGTTGAATTTGAAGTGGCCGATCCAGCTTTTGATCTTTCTGTTGCGGATTTCTCCGGTTGAGATTCATTCGTGTCTGTAGCGGCAGCAGCACCTTTGCTTTTGTTAATCAATGCTTGCAGCTCCTGTTCCAGTGCATTTACACTCTTCAGCTTGTCTTTAATGTTATCTGCCTCTTCCGAAAGTTCGCTGACCTGGCTACGAAGCTGTGTTAAATCTTTATCCTTGTCGGCGACCTTCATTTCCATGCGGAGATTGGTTAGCGATAGTGCGGCTGCCTCGGCTTCTAGCTGTGAGATGGACTGAGAGGCATGGAAATGCATAGAGGTGACCAGACTGGAGATAGACAGGGCTGCTGCTGCCGGTAAGGCGAACGCTAGCGGTTTGGAGATGTGGAGCTGTTTGACTGGACGTCCGGCATCCCTTACGACAAGCAGCGTAATCCGTTTATGATCTGGCTGACTCTTCATGGCTTCTCCTTTCTGCGGCTTATGGCAGCCGCTTGCGATACCTGAGGCTAACGACTTTTCTTCCATTAGGCTCATCCGAATTGTCCTACTACTCTATGTATTCCATATCTTTCAGGAACATGACAACGGTTTGTTTGAATAAAGAAGGAGAGTTACGGCAAAACCTGTACTAGAGTCATCGCAGAGAGTCTATTGCATCTGTTTTTATTAATTGAGGGGGTAGAGAATTGAAGATTTTCGCAATAATTCTAATTCTTTTTATCATACAGATTGCATTGATTGTATTTCTGGAGTACCGACGCCCGCAAAGGGCTATAGCATGGTTGTTTATTTCCTTCTGTTGTCCACCGCTCGGTCTGGCATTCTATTATTTTCTAGGTCGTGACTACAGACAGAATAGAAAATTGAACAAAAGATGTACTTCACTCTTCCGGGAAATCCGTTCGTATGTCACTGGTAAGATTAAGGTAGTAAAACAAGCGTCGGATACTGGAAACGCTCAGTTTGAGAATAACGAGGGTTTATTGGTTTTGCTTGCAAAGCTCTCGGAAGGGCCTATTACAGGCCATAACAAAAGCAGAGTGCTGTCAACTGCAAGAGAAGCTTACGACGCTATGCTGGAAGCCATGGAAGAGGCAAAAGAACATATCCACATGCAATTTTATATTTATCGTGATGATGAGATCGGAGAACAGTTTCAGGACGTTATGATTCGAAAGGCGCGGCAGGGAGTAAAGGTGCGTTTGCTTTGTGATGGACTGGGCAGTCATCGATTAAGCCGTAGGTTTATTCGAACCCTGAGAAATGCCGGGGTGGAGTTCCACTTTTTTTTACCTCCGATTAGTTCTTTACTGGATCGTCGGTTTAATTTCCGCAATCATCGGAAGATCCTAGTGGTGGACGGATTGATTGGTTTTACGGGGGGAATGAATATCGGTGATGATTACTTAGGAAAGGACGCCAAGATGGGTTACTGGCGCGATACCCATCTGCGTTTAGAAGGAGATTCTGTTTATTATATTCAGTATGTCTTCCTGAAGGATTGGAGACTGGCCTCTGGTGAAGGTATGAGTCATCCTCGTTTGTTCCCTGAGCACTCTTGCAAGGAGCAAGAGGCCGTGCAGATTGTAGGAAGTGGACCGGATGCTGCGATCGATGCTTCTCAGGAGATGTATTTTGCCGCTTTTTGCTCTGCTAGGGAACGGATCTGGATTACTTCACCGTATTTTATTCCGGATCCTGCGATTTGTCGTGCTTTGAAGAGTGCAGTCCTTCGTGGAGTGGATGTTAGAATCATCATTCCGGCGAAGCCTGATAATAAGCTTGTTTATCATGCTTCTTTGTCTTATCTGGAGAATTTACAAGATGCAGGCGTGAAGTTCTATCGCTACACCAAAGGATTTATGCATGCCAAAGTCATGATAGTGGATGATCTGCTGGGTACGGTGGGAAGTGCGAATCTGGATATGCGCAGCTTCTATTCTAATTTCGAAATGACAGCGGTTTTGCTGCATCCTGAGACGATAGCAGAGCTAGTCGCGGGGTTTGAAAAGGATCAAAAGAACAGTGAATTCATTGATCCTGTAAAATTTAAGGAGAGAGGGAGAATTGTCAAACTCGGTGAAGGGCTATGTCAGTTGTTATCACCGCTGTTATGACCGGAAAGAGGACTAAATCTGAATTTTTCGAAGGATAGTACGTGTTCCATTCATTATTAGAGCATATTTTGTGATATAATAATTGTATAAGAAGAAATGTAAGAAAGTATAGATTGTAGTTATACTTCCGAATGTTTCAAAACTATACTGTTAAATTGTAGGGGGAGTTCTATGAATGTGAGTCCACAAATGTTTACCAAAGAGGAGCAGAACAAACTGCAGAAGACCGGTGCCCATAAAATGGCTAAGTTCGCGCAGCGTATGATCATGTTATCCGTAGGGGCCGCCATGATGGCTGTTGCACTTGAGATATTCCTAGTACCTAATCAAATGATTGATGGCGGGATTACCGGTATCTCCATTATTTTATCACATTTATTTGACATTCCTCTGGGTATATTATTGACACTGCTCAACCTTCCGTTCCTGTTAATCGGTTATAAGCAAATCGGTAAGACATTTGCCTTATCTACCTTATATGCGATTTTACTTATGTCTATCGGCACTTCAATGCTGCATCATGTAGAGGCCTTTACAGTTGAACCGATGCTTGCTGCCGTGTTTGGCGGTATCATTCTAGGTGTAGGTGTTGGATTAGTTGTACGTTTCGGGGGATCTCTAGACGGTACAGAAATTGTTGCGATTTTGGTAGCCAAGAAGCTTCCCTTCTCTGTAGGTGAAGTAGTTATGTTCTTCAACCTGTTCATCTTGTCCGGAGCTGGATTTGTGTTCGGTTGGAATAACGCGATGTTCTCCCTAATTGCTTATTATATTGCATTTAAGGTTATTGACATCACCCTTGAGGGTCTGGATCAATCGAAATCAGTATGGATTATCAGTGATAAATTCCGCGATATCGGGGAAGCTCTGACAGAGCGTCTTGGACGTGGTGTTACTTATTTAGATGGAGAAGGCGGATTTTCCGGTGAGAACAAGAAAGTGATCTTTGTAGTTATCACCCGTCTGGAAGAAGCTAAGCTTAAAACCATTGTTGAAGATTGGGATTCTGATGCATTCATCGCAATAGGTAACATCCATGATGTTAAAGGTGGCCGCTTCAAGAAGAAATCCATCCACTAGCGTAGCTCTTAAGTATCATTAACTGAAAGAAGGTATTTTTACGGATAAAAAAGCAATAAATACGGTGAACAAAGCTCGGCCTGCCGTATTCTTATATAGTATACCTTCTGTCCTTGAGTGGGACGCCAAATAAGCTCGTAGCATGTAGTTGATGCTGCGGGCTTATTGCTGTTTTTAGGGTCTTTTTTCTATGGGATTGCTCCTTTATGGGAGCTTAGCAATGAGCTGTTCAACGGGCTGTGGGGGCACTTTCTCTAAAAGATCTCCCATACGCAGAAGGCGTTCCTCGATATTGAGCAGATGAAAATTAGAGGGAGATACATTTTGCTGAACCTCCTCCCAGAGCAAGGGTGTAGAAACTGTAGCAAATGGTCTTGCGCGTGGTGTGTAAGGTGCAGCTAATGTTTTGCCGCTATAATGCTGAAGGTAGTCAAAATAAATTTTATCTCCGCGATTCTTTTTTAGACGTTCCAGGGTGAACAGGTTGGGATGCTTTTCGGTGACATAACGACCCACAAAATGCCCGATTTTCCGCAATCCATCAAAAGTAACGCCAGTCTCGATAGGGACGATGATTTGCACCCCGGTAGCACCGGAGGTTTTGGGTACAGAGGAGAGGCCAAGAGAGGTTAAGACCGCCCCAACGATCGCAGTTGCTTCCATGATGCGAGGTTCGATCTCAAGTGACGGATCAAGATCAATCATCCACTCACAGGGCAGCTCGCTGCCTACATAATGCAGGGAAGGGTGGAATTCCAAAGCAGCCAGATTCCCCAGCCAGATCAGCTCAGGTAAACCTTGCAGCTTGATATAGTTAATATTCTCGTGCACAGCGGTTTGGACAAAGGCCGGAAGAGGATCAGGCGCATTTTTCTGATAAAAGGACATTCCAGAGATGCCGTGCGGATAACGAATGACGGTAAGCAGCCGGTCTCGGCAATAACGCAGCAGATAGGGAGAGAGTGCAGCGAGCTTTTGCAGATAAATCCGTTTGGTAATGCCACATTCAGGCCACAGCAGCTTCTCTGGGTTAGTGATGATGATTTCTTCTCCGTCGATGGTAATTGTACCTTTGATCGCTGCCGGCATCGGGGAAACTCCTTTCTGTGATAGGAATGAAGGTATTATGTGTCAGTCTGCTCCTTTTCATGAAAAAAATATTCCCAAAGTGTCCCTTTTGGATGATCATAAGACTTATAAGGATATACGTTAATGAGAAAGGGGAGTTTGCTGATTTTGGACGGGATCGAGCACACTGTTGTTCGGGTACAGTCAGGCGAGGTAGATTCCTACGCCTTGATCGTCGAGGCTTTTCAAAAGCCGATTTACCGCTATTGCTGTCGGCTGCTTGGGAGCCGTACTGAAGCGGAGGATGCAGTACAGGAAATTCTGGTAAAGGCATATCAGCATATAGGCACATACCGCCCTATCGCGAGCTTCTCTTCATGGCTATATAAAATTGCCTACCATCATTGCCTCAGTCTGATCCGCAAACGTCAAAGCCAAATAAAGTTTATGGCGCTTTTTCAACCAGATCCGCCTGCAGAAAGCCCGGAACAGTTGATGGACCGTTACATATTTAACGAACATCTGACTTTTGCCCTCGAGAAGCTGAAGACAGAGGAGCGAAACCTGTTAGTACTTAGAATCTTTGAGGAACAGAGCTTCCCGGAGATTGCGGAGATTCTGGATAAGAATACTGATGCTGTGAAGAAAAAATACAGGCGAACGATTACGAAGCTTGGCAAAATGCTGAATGCTCAGAAAGGGGGAACGGAATGGTGCGGCAACGAGGCTTTGTTGAAGAGAAAATGATCAAGAAAATGGATGCGGTAGGGAGCTGCGAAGAGCTGGATGTAAAAGCAGCTGTTATGAAGCGGGTAAGAGCAATTCATGAACAACAGAATAGGATTGACGGTGAAAGGACGAACATCGTTATCGAGCTGAATCCGTTTCCAGAACCGGAAGATCCTATTATGCAGAAGCAAAAAGAGATGCCCCAACACCCGTCTAGGTTTAGAAAAAGAGTGCTCACTGGAGTCTCCGCGGCTGTATTGCTAGGGATTATCGGGTTGGGTGCTTTTCAGCTATCTGCTGATGGAGATTTATCGAAACAAGGTAGCCAGGTTACAATTGATATCTCAAAACCCCAAGGTGGTATTATTACACTAGTGAACAGCGGAGGGAAGGCTGTTGTGAAGACGGTGCATAATAATACGCCTGATCCGACAACCTCGCCTGCGATAGAAAAGTATCAGAGCTTATCTATGACTTATAAAGAGCAAGTGCTTGCTCGTTTAAACACTGGGGAAATGGCTGCTTATTATGTGAAGGATGCTGAATTAAATAAGCTGGAGTTAGGGTTAGGCTATGGAAATCAATTGCAGTTTGCTTTTATTTCGCCGGTGTATTCGAAATATCAAGACTTCGTAAAAGAATTAAAAACGGTTGGCGATTTCTGGCCAGGGTTGCCTTCCTCGTTAGCTGATGGTTATGAATTCGAGCAAGGAACTTTTAATGCAGCTCCCCTATACAAGTCGCTAGACACAGAATATGAAGAAATCCTTGAACAATTTCAAAAAAAGGCTACAACCGATAAAACTGGACAAAACTTGTTTATGGAGAAGATAGCTGCAAATTCCATAGATAATGCTGAGGTTACCTACCACAACGGAGATCAAAGAATTACACTATCCTTAAGGCAGAGTGTTTTTAAGGGTTATACCATGCAAGTGTCTATCTTGGAAGGCCAGACTGCTGAAAAATGGTCTGTGACAGGTACAGGTAAAGAGGCAATATTTATCGCGGCGGGTACTGGAAAAGGGAAGAATGCTTGGTCTTCTCAGAATCGATTGTATTGGTATGATGAAGTCACCCAGATGGTTTTTTCTCTAAGCGACAAGCAGGAGAGTAAACTGACTCGTGAGCAATGGCAAAAGATTGCCACCAGTTTTATTCACTAGCTACTGTTCTAACTGTACATTAGGAGAAGCTGTCTCAAAAGTAGTGAATTCTACTTGGGAGGCAGCTTTTTTATGGAATAGGGGAATAATGGATTTTACTGTGCCATGTGACGATATGCCACGCGTAGAGTTCTATGCTAATGGTTGGGACGGTGGGCGATGTGCGATGTGCTATGTATGATTTTCGTGCGGCTTGCAGTAGATGATTTGTGGAATTAGTGGTATATGTGACGGTGGACTATGGGCGATACGTTCTGTGTTTGTGCAATGTATAGAATGCTTTAAACTAATTAGGGAAAAACTCCCTGAAAATAGCCGCTATTTGCTCTAAATGAACGAAATCAGGGAATTCCTCCCTAATAATCAGGAGAATTGCTTTATTCGTTGCCGAATTGGCTGAATTTCAGGGAAGTTTTCCCTAATTATAGGTCCGATGAACAGAAATCTCTGAAGTTTAGGGAGAAATTCCCCAATTGTTCTATAAGTGCTTCACTTATTGCATCATTAGGAGCGTCACTTGATGCGGCACTTGTAATGTTAAGAACAAAAAAGAGGCTGTCCCAAGCAACTATTTCATGGCTTTTGGGACAGCCTCTTTTTTGTGAAAAAATGTCCCTTTTTCTAATGTTGGATTGTTATAGAAGTGTAGTTAAAAACAGGGGTGAAAATACATTTACCTTATTGAAGGAGAGGATGTTAGAAATTGAAGCTCCATTCTGATTTCAAAAAAACAGTTATCGCGTTCTCTGCAGCAATCTTGCTGGGAACAGGAGTGGCCGGGGGTGTGGATGTACCCGGCTTGTCTCTTACAATTGCGGCGGCATCAGGAGCGCAGGTTGCATCACAAACCGATCAGAAGACCCAAAAGGAATTGCAGGCACTCGTAGCTGGAGTGAAGGAAGGTACGCTTTTGGCCTACTACGTACGGGATAAAGTCTACAATCCACAGGATGCGATCAGCTTCTCTGGCAAAGGGTTTGTTTTTAAGGACTATAAATCCTTTGCTGCGAAGTTTAAAGCGCTAAGGGGTCCGTCTATTCCGCAGCCCGGAAATCTTCCTAAAGGCTTCACTCTGGAGAGAGCCATCATCTATCCACCGGCTGTAGCTAATGATTCAGAGCTGTATTTGCAACTAGAGCAGGAATTGAAGGCAGCAGCGGTTGCTGGTAATTCTAATAAACAGTTGTTTAGTAAAATCATCAGCTGGAACCAGACGAATTTGTCTATGCAGCTGTATGCCAAAGGAAAAGCCAATTTTAGCATTGTAACTGGGTCGCCGCCCGCCAAACTTCCGGAAGGAGCGGTACCTTTTGTAAGAGCCTCGGAATCTAAGAAAGAATTAACGGTCAACGGCAGGAAAGTAGTACTTACAACTGATTCCGCTAAAGACGCAAGCTTTAACACAAAGCTAGTATGGCTGGATAACTCAGGCACGATACAATATACCCTTTCAGACAATCGGGCCAGTACGCTGACGACAAATGAAATGCTGGCGGTAGCTAAAACCATGATCAAATAACCAAGGGGTAAAGGAGGATATTATAATGATGATTAAGAAAAGCGCGGCGATTACAGCCATAAGCTTATTAGTATTGATGAGTGCGGTGAGTGGAACAGCAGGCGCAGTGCCTGCGGGGAGTAATAATAAAAGTAAAGCTACCGCACCCGTTGAGCAGAATACGCCCATATCTTCAACGATTGAAGCTTTGATTGCCAAAGAAAATACAGTTCCCTTACAAGCAGGCGAACTTAAGATCCTGTATGTAAATGATAAGAAATCTAATCCACATGAAACCTTGAGTATAAGCTATATGCCATATAGATTCAGTTCTATAAACGAAGCGGCGCAGAAGTTACTTTCATTAAGCGGGAAGTCACTCCTGATACCTACTTCTCTACCAGAGGATTATAAGTTACAGGGTGTCGTTTTAAATCCGGTGATTCCAATGTTTTTTAGCTCAGAGTATAAAACCCTTAGGGATCAGTTAAAAGCTAAAGCCCAAGCTGGTGGTAAAAAGGTGATTTCGCAAAGCTTGAAGTGGAGCAATACAGAAACCTCTATCACCTATCTACGAAATGGAGAGAGGTTGAATTTAAGATCTGCACCTGCATACACGCTACCGGAAGGGGTGACTTTGGCCCAGCTGCCTGGGGATCAGGATGAGAGCTTGACCCTCAACGGGGTTGAGGCGATTTACACAGTTTTTGGGCCTCATCACGGTGATCTTAAAGTCCAGCTGGTATGGTCCAGTGCTGATGGAAGTGTCGATTATACACTTACGAGTACAAAAAATACTGCGCAGACAAAGGCAGAGCTTGAGGCCCTTGTAACAAGTTTTACAGCACAATAAGAAACGTCCTCCCATTTCAGATTGGGAGGACGTTCTTTTATCCTTTTTGCTCCATTGTGCATGCCTCCGGGGGAAGATCCACTTTAGCTTGAGTAACAGGCTGACGCAGAGTGCCCGAGGTGTTCCATTCCAGAAAATGAACTTTGAAGACGAGCTCCGGCTTTATCCAAAAAGCACCCTTGCCTCGTTGTGGAACATCTGCAAAGGGCATCCGATCCAGCTTAAGGCGGTGTGCCTCCGCAGTTAAGTCGCGTTTATCCTGCACAGTCAATTTTCCCGGACCGGCATGTCCGATATAATGCAAATTTCCTTTATCATCATAAAGACCAAGAAGCAGTGCGTTGACGATACCGTCACGGAACGTCACACCCCCGGCTACAGCTGTAATATCAGAACTGATTTTGCGTTTCTGCCAACGTTTATCTTTTCCGCCCGGAGCATAAGTGCTGTTGATGTCCTTGCAGACGATTCCTTCCAAGCCCTGGTTCTGAGTGGCGGCGAACAGTTCTGTAGGATCGGTATAACTTGGCACAGCTTGAACATGGGGATGCGGCAGCAGAATGTCACTTAACAGCTGCTGCCGCAAGAATAATGGTTGATCCATCGTCGATTGGCCATTATAAAACAGAATATCAAATATCATATAAATGACAGGAACCTGATGCCTAACGACGGAAATCGTGGAACCATTTTTCAAACTGTCCCTCCGCATCACCTCATGAAATGAGGGTTTGCCGTCCTTGAGCGCGATAATCTCACCATCAAGAATCACGGAGTCAGCCTTGCAGTAAGCAGATACATCAATAAGTTCTGGATATTGCGTGGTACGGTAATTGCCACGTCTGTTAATAAGCTGAGTAGTGCTTCCATCGTAATAGGACAACATCCGTACGCCGTCCCATTTAATTTGTGCGATCCACTGGTCACCTGCTGGAAGCTGCCCAGCCAGTATAGGTTCAAAAGGAATAATGGGCTGAAGCTTCATCCGCAGAGCCTCCTAAGATACGGTTGTTTTGCTTTTCGTGCTGCGGCGTTTCGGTTTTGGCGTGATGACTGGAGTCGGCCCGGAGACCTCGTTTTGCTGCTCCGCAGGTTCCGCGGCGGTTGTTTTGGTCTTGGCTGTTTTTCTTTTGGCAGCAGGAGCCGCTTTAGTTTTGGTTTTTGTGTTGCCTGTTAATGAAGGACCAGGGTCTGAAGGAATATGCTGCACAGCTTGAATACTAGCCTGCAAGGCAGCCATTAGATCAATCACATTGCTTTCCTGTTTAGCAGGAGCGATATGAAATTCCTCGCCTGCAATTTTATGTGAGATCAGATCAAGCATACGCTGGCGATAATCATCGGTATATTTTGCCGGATCAAAAGGAGTGGATAGCTGTGAGATCAGCAGCTTAGCCATTTCCAGCTCTTTATCGTTCACTGTCCCTGCTTCGGGCAGACCAGGCACTTGCGAGATCGGCCGCACCTCATCGGGATAAAAAATGGTCTCAATCGCAAGGCAATCCTCAAGCACACGGATCGCTGCCAGACTGCTTTTTGAGCGGATTGAAATTTTGGCGATACCAATTTTACCTGTCTGCTTCATGGCCTCCATAAGAAGTCGATAAGCATTTGAGCCTGCCTGATCCGGGGATAAATAATAGGTTTTTTGAAAATAAATCGGATCGATTTCCGTCAGGTCTACAAAGTCGAGAATGGAGATGCTTTTACTGGTCTCATCGGATAGTTGATCCAATTCCTCTTTGTCGAAGAGCACAAACTTCCCTTTTTCATACTCATATCCTTTACCGATCTCTTCCCAAGCTACCTCTTTGTCGCACACCGGGCATTTGCGTACATACGACAGCGGGCTGCCACACTCCTTATGGATATAACGCAGAGAAATGTCCTTGTCTTCCGTAGCGGAGAACATTTTAACCGGAACATGCACAAGCCCGAAGCTGATGGCTCCTTTCCAAACGGTATGCATGAGAAACACCTCCTGATCTAAGTTGATTTGCTTTGGGTTAGTATGAGGCAGGAAAGGCTTTTCTAGCCGGGTGCATTTTTTGAGAAGCTTGGGAAAAAATAAACTCGGACCTGTGAAGTTGAGGAGGAGAATCTAAGGTATGGAACCAAGAGATAACGAATGGAGCGATGCGCTGAGCGAGCAGGATATTCCGGCCACAGTTGTGGATTGGGAGAGCATTATTGCGTCCACGGAGGCCAGTCAGGTTTCCGATTCGGAAAAGCTAGATGCGGAACGAACCCTCGAAGATACGTCACCCTTAGAATCGTAAACTTTAGGAAAGATAAAGGAGGAGAACAGTTGTGGACGTCAAACGGGCACAGGATATTTATGCTTCTAAAGAAACTGTAAGTGTACATTTGGATGGGGAGCCTGTATGGATTGAACATGTGGATGAAGAGAACGGAATGGCTACGGTACAAGTTGGCTCTCGACCAACCAATACGCACACTGTGGGTGTTGAACGACTCGAAGAGCAAGAGCACTAACAAAGGTCTACTTAGAGCGTACGTTAAAGCTGAATTATAGTTTTTAAAAAAAGAGACTTTTTATGCTTAAGTTTGCGTAAAGGTCTCTTTTTGATTTGAAGCATAACTGACATCAAGGTTGACGGTGTAAGATTTAAACCAATATATTGGATCAGGCAGGACAGTCCATTATTGTTGCGCTGTGTTCAGGAGTTATTGCCACAGTATTATTCTTTCAAGCTACAGATATGGTAGGAGCAGCATGAGCGGATTAGCGGCAGTCGAAGCCATCCAATCCCTAGAGGTATTATTCGCATTATTAGGTGAAATGCTGATCCTGTCTTCGCCTTCACCTTCTTTATTGTCATGGGGAGGAATCTTAGTCATTATCCTTGGAATGATTCTACATAGCCTTTTACGCAGCGTTCGGTATCGAAATTCAGCTTAACCACGCAAGTGAAGAAGAGGGCCGTACTTCCTTAGGCTTAAACAATGGGCAGGGACAGTTGTTGCGGTGGATGGACCATACCGATATAATTGAATGTAATGGTTTTCGACAGGTATATTTTAAAAGGTGGTAGTTGTAGTTGGACAAAACAGTCGAAACGGTGTTCACTTACCGTTCTTACAATCTGCAGGATACGGAGCAACTGGCAAGTGCAATAGCTGCTGCTTCAACGGCAGGCATGGTTATCGGTTTGGACGGTGATCTAGGCGCAGGAAAAACGGCCTTCTCGCAAGGTTATGCTCGCCATCTTGGAGTGAAAGGGATCGTAAACAGTCCTACTTTTACTATTATTAAAGAGTACGAAGGTCGTCTGCCGTTATATCACATGGATGTATATCGGATTTCACTTCAGGAAGCAGATGAGCTTGGATTGGATGAGTATTTCTATGGTCAGGGTGTTTGTTTGGTAGAATGGAGCAGTATTATTACGGAGTTAATGCCGCCGCGGCATATGCATATATACATGGAAACAGTTGGACCGGAGGAAAGAATCATTACGGTGACCGCAATCGGGGAGCCTTATGGTGAGCTTTGCCGGGAGCTGATCCAGAAGTGGGGTTAATAAAAATGACGAACGAGAATACAGAGCCGCGCAAGCGGCTTTTAGCGCTGGATACATCAACTGCCGTATTGGGGGTTGCAGTGACCGAGAATGGAGAATTATTGCATGAAATTAATGCTTCCGGTGAACGGAATCATTCGGTGCATTTGCTGCCGATTATAGAGCAGGCGCTGCAAGCTTCGGGAACAACCGTTGCTAATCTGGGCGGGATTGCGGTTGGTGTGGGCCCGGGATCTTATACGGGAACACGGATCGCGGTTACCGCTGCCAAAACACTGGCTTGGGCATGGAATGTCCCGGTAGTTGGTATTTCGAGCCTGCATGCTGTGGCATGGGGTGGGTATGAAACAGCCCTTAAGAATAAGACGACAGCAGAGTCAGGACAAGCCACTGCGAACAGTGGCTACGGTCCAGACTGGATCATTCCACTGATGGATGCGCGTCGGGGACAGGTCTACACAGGATTATTCGCAGCGGATGGGAATAGTTCTCTTAGCCGCCTTGAACCAGATGCCATCCGGTTGATGGCCGACTGGGTGGAGTACTTGGCAGAACGTTTACAACAGGCTTCAGCTGAAGGAACTAAACCAGCTATTCTATGGTTTGTTGGAGAAACCGCTGTACATGGCAGCGAAGAATCACTACATCCGCTGGCGGAACTCGGCACTTCTGTAGCTGTTCCATATGAGCTGGAGGGCCGCTGGACAGGCTTCCTTGGTGAAGCCCGGCTGCAAGTAGAGAATGATGATATTCATAGCTTGATCCCTAACTATACTCAGATTTCGGAAGCGGAGGCCAATCTGCGGTTAAGTAGTAAAGGAGGCTTAAAACGATGACGGAAGTGGAATCATTGAGAGCACAAGAGGCTGACCTTGTTTTTCGTCTGATGAAGCTGGAGGATATTCCGGACATTCTTATTATTGAGCGCGAAGCCTTTACCATGCCGTGGACGGAGGAAGCTTTCCGGAATGAGCTGACGCATAATCATTTTGCTAAATACATGGTCATGGAGCTGGCAGGTCATATAATTGGCTATGCTGGAATGTGGGCTATCGTGGATGAGGCGCATGTGACGAATATTGCCTTACTCGAAGCTTATCGTGGACGTAAATGGGGGGAGCGCCTGTTGGAGGAGTTAATGAATACAGCCTCTTACGTAGGCATGAAATCCATTACGCTTGAGGTGCGGGTATCCAACGAGGTAGCTCAGAATTTATATCGTAAAAAAGGCTTTCGTTCTGCCGGTACGCGCAAAGGATATTATTCCGATAATCGCGAGGATGCACTCATTATGTGGGCGGATCTACCGGAGTATAAGGAGCATGGCTATTTGGAAGGAAGCGTGGACTTGAAATGAAGACAGAAACGGGCGCAGCTCAACCTGTACTAATACTTGCTATAGAGACCAGTTGTGATGAAACCTCGGTGGCCGTGGTCAAAAACGGATCAGAAGTGTTATCCAACATCATCTCGAGTCAAATAGAGACACATCGTGCTTTTGGGGGTGTGGTGCCAGAAGTGGCTTCCCGTAAACATGTGGAGGTAATTACGCTCGTAATCGAGGAAGCGCTCGCCAAGGCAGGCGTTACACCCGAACAATTGACTGCGGTAGCGGTGACTCAAGGCCCGGGTTTGGTGGGAGCTTTACTGGTCGGGGTAGTAGCAGCTAAAAGCCTTGCTCTTGCATGGGGCAAGCCGTTAATTGGCACGCATCATATTGCAGGCCACATCTATGCTAACCGCCTGGTTGCAGAGTTGCAGTATCCATGTATGACACTAGTGGTGTCAGGTGGACATACTGAACTGGTTCATATGGAGCGTGAGGGTGAGTTTCGAATTATCGGCCGCACGCGTGATGATGCTGTAGGTGAAGCATATGATAAAGTGGCTCGGGCGCTAGGGTTCCCTTATCCCGGCGGACCCCATGTAGATCGCCTGGCACGCGAAGCGACGGAAGTTGTTGCATTGCCGCGGGTATGGCTGGAGCCGAACTCTTATGATTTCAGCTTCAGCGGTCTAAAATCGGCGGTGCTGAATGTGGTAAATCAGAGCAAAATGAAAGGTCTTGAACCCAATGTCGCAGGCATCGCCCGGGGGTTCCAAGAATCCGTAGTTGAAGTGCTGGTGGAAAAGGCGGTACGCGCCGTTAAAGCCACTAACTCCAGACAGTTATTGCTCTGTGGGGGGGTCGCTGCTAATGGTGGACTCCGCTCGGCATTAATTTCGCGCTGTGAAACGGAGGGCATTGAACTTATTATTCCTCCACCGGTGTATTGCACGGATAATGCGGCGATGATTGGAGCGGCTGCATACGTGAAGTGGCAGCATGACGGTGGAATACCGCTGGATATGGTAGCTGACCCTGGATTCTCACTGGAACAATGGTCTGTATCTGCCTATTGACATCATTTGGAGCTAACGAGTATAATCAGTTCAATTAAACAAGGCAAACGCGATGAGCGGAAGTAGTAAGGATACTCTGGGATAAGAGAACTGCGGGTGGGTGCAACGCAGTCGAAGGAGTCCTGAACTCGTCTGGGAGCGGAGCGGTGGAAGCATTACTGGCAATTGTCGCCGGAACGTTTGTACACCGTTTACGGGTAACCTCCGTGATAGGGTGGTCTAGTACCTAACATACTGGACCGTAGAGTGGATGTTCAATTGGAATCGGCAGGAACTTAGCCGATACAGAGCATCAACAAGAGTGGTACCGCGAAGGTTAACAGCCTGTCGTCTCTTGAATGAGATGGCAGGCTTTTTTGTATGGATTTAGAGTGGTGAGTAATTTATATAATACACGCTAAGAACGGGAGTAGTAGAGTTTGACGGTGAACAGAGAGCTGCGGGTTGGTGCGACGCAGTCACCGGATTTCTTGAAGCTCGCCCGGGAGCGGAGCGGCGGAACAAGAGTACGCTGCCTACGGCTGTCCTCGTTATCGGACCTTTCCGGATTTAAGCTGGCATGCCAGCTTGAACCGGGAAGAAGAGCTGGACGCAGCTTTGAGGCTTGTTATTAGTGACAGCTGATGCGTCAAAAAGAGTGGTACCGCGGAGGGGTAACCCGCCGTCTCTTTATTAGAGACGGCGGGTTTTTGCGTTCTTGTAGAAGAAGTCCGGGGAATGGACTCAACGCTACATAAGACGCCAAAAGTGAACACTCTGCACATTGTGCAGAGATTCATTTGTTTCAGCTGCCGGCAGCAGTGGGTGGGAAATGAGCAGAACCGCAAGTCGACGTGTGGTTCTGCGCTGAAGCATAGGATAGAGATAAGGCATCCAATTACATGAAAACAAAACTAGGAGGAATTCAGATGATTATTCCAGTTAAGAAACGTATTCAAATTTTCGATACGACCCTGCGTGACGGTGAGCAGGCCCCTGGGGCTAGTCTGACTCCTGAGCAAAAAATATTGCTGGCTTATAAGCTAGCTGATCTGGGTGTTGATGTAATGGAGCCGGGGTTCCCGGTATCGAGTCCTGGAGATTTTGCAGCGGTGCAGACGATTTCGCGCAAGGTGCGCAACGTGGAGATTTGTGGTTTCGCGCGGGCCGTAAAAGGGGACATCGATGCTGCAGTCCGGGCCACTCAAGATGCTGAACGTCGGCGGATTCACTTGTTTATCTCCTCTTCTGATATTCATTTGCAGCATCAACTGCGTATGAGCAGAGCTGAAGTCGTAGCTAAAGCGCGTGAGATGACGGCTTATGCGCGACAATTCTGTGATGTAGTTGAATTCACGGCCATGGACGCTGCGCGGACAGGGATTGATGATCTGATTGAAATGGTTGAGGCAGTTATAGAGGAAGGGGCCTCCATTATTAACCTGCCGGATACAGTAGGATACGCATTGCCACATGAATATGGCGAGATGTTCCGGAGAGTGCGGCAGGGAGCAAGAGGTGGTGGCAAGGTCAGCTATAGTGCCCACTGTCATAATGACTTGGGGCTGGCTGTAGCTAACAGTCTGGCAGCGATTGATGGAGGGGCGACTCAGATAGAAGTCACCGTGAACGGTGTAGGCGAGCGCACAGGGAACTGCGCACTGGAAGAGCTTGTTATGGCGCTTGAAACCCGCGGCGATGCAATCGGTGCAGAAACAGGTATCGTGCTGGATAAACTGTATGATACTTCCCGGCTGATTAGTGGCGCGATGCATTTCCCAATCGCCTATAACAAGCCGGTCGTCGGAAGAAATGCCTTCCAGCATGAGTCCGGGATTCATCAGGATGGCCTGCTCAAGGATCGTAGTACCTATGAGATTATGGATCCCGAACGGCTGGGCATCCCCCGCAGTATGATCATTCTGGGCAAACATTCTGGCAGACATGCGCTGAAGGATCGGGCTGCGAAGTATGGAATAACGCTGGAGCCTGCGGAGCTGGATGCACTTTATGAGTCCTTTAAAGAGACCGCTGACCGTCAAAAGGTCGTCAGTGATGACCAGCTGCTGCAAATGGTAAGCAGTACAACTGGACAACAAGCTCAGGTCTATGAGCTGGGTGAGGTTCAGGTATTGGCGGGCAGTGCCCAGCGCCGTGTAGCTGCAGTTACGGTACGCCATCTGCAGACTGGCCGGGAAACGTCACATACCAGCACTGGCGAAGGCCCGCTTGAAGCGATTATCGCCGCTATTGGGCAAGGGATCGCTGAGGAGATAGACTTTGCAGGACTCGAGCTTCATTCGCTTGGAAGCGGAGAGAATGCGCAAGCAGAAGCAGCGGTGATGGTGGAGTGGGAGGGCCTTAAATTCAGAGGCACGGCCACTCACCAAGATATAATTATGGCGGCAGGCATCGCTTATATCGCAGCCTGTAATGCCGCCCTGCTCTCTACACAGATTGTCTAAAATACGACGTGCCCGCTGTCAGTTTAGGAGATAGCGGGTTCTTTTTTAGCATAAAATCAGTCTTGTAAAATGGGGTTACGTCTTTTGTCAAGTTGTGGACAACGTTATCCACATATTCTGCCTGAGTTGTGTAAAAAGTGCGTAAAATCAGCAATAACGGCTTTTTTCAAAATGCTCTAATAAACAATTTTGTTGGCAATGAAACACTGTGAGAATTGTGGATAATGTGGATAGATCCGTGGATAATAATTCCTTTTCCTTGAAAATACCGATTTAACGCATAAAAAAGACCCCGAAGGGTCTTTTGAAGTAGGGAGTTATACACGAAACCTGTGTATAGAGCTGTGGATAACTATTTATGAACAAATCTAGAACGATGAAAAAATATTTATAAGGAGGGTTTACATTATTCGTCAGCAAGGATTTCCCATTCGCTAAAGAAATCTGTCAGCTGAGATTTTTTGTTCTTCAGGTCCTCTTCATAACCTTGAAGTGCTAAATAATCCTGATAAACTTCAGGTTTAGTCATTTCATGCTCTATAAATACGATTGATTCTTCAAGTGAGGCGATGTTCTCCTCAAGCTCTGCGATACGCCGTTTGCGGTTACGCTCTTCACGCTTAGCCTGCTTGTCTGCTTCAAAAGAGGTTACAGCGCTTTTTTCAGGTACAGCAGCGTCCTTATTGACGTTTTTAGTAGCTAGTTCAGCGGCATCTTTTGCAATCTCTTCTAATTCTCGTTTCTTCTCGACATAGTCATCGTAGTTGCCGAGGTATTGGTCGATCCCTTCGGGATGCAGCTCCAGTACCCTTTCCGCCATTTTGTTCAAAAAATAACGGTCATGGGAGATGAACAGCAGGGTGCCTTCGAAATCAATTAAAGCAGATTCCAGAACCTCACGGCTGACCAGATCCAAATGGTTGGTAGGTTCATCGAGAATTAGCATATTTGCACCGCGGAGCATTAGTTTAGATAAGGAAACCCGAGCTTTTTCGCCGCCGCTGAGTGCGGAAATCTTCTTAAGAACATCCTCTCCGCTAAAAAGGAAATTACCAAGGATCGTACGAATTCTGGCTTCCTCGATCATTGGATATTCACTCCACAGTTCTTCCATAACCGTATTTTGTGGATTAAGGCGGGTCTGTTCCTGATCATAATAAGCAATTTTTACTTTAGTGCCCCAATTCACCGTTCCGGCAGAAGGCTCACGGGTTCCGGTCATACACTGCAGCAGTGTGGATTTACCGATACCATTGGGACCGATCAGGGCAGCAGTCTCCCCGCGACGAAGCTCAAAAGAAGCGTCCTTGAATAAAGGTGAACCTTCATTAAAGGCAACCGCAACATTGCGCACTTGAAGCACCTCTTTTCCAGACATAAAGTCTGGCTCAAAGGAGAAGCTAGCCTTCTTCAGATCACCCATTGGACGATCTAGACGATCCATCTTCTCAAGCGCTTTGCGTCTGCTCTGCGCACGTTTTGTGGTGGAAGCCCGGACAATATTTTTCTGAACGAAATCCTCCATTCGAGAAATTTCATCCTGTTGCTTCTCATATTGCTTCATCCGTGCTTCATATTCGGCAGCCTTCAAATCTACATAACGACTGTAGTTACCCGTATAACGCCGGGACTGGTGCCGCTCGATCTCTACAATAGTGGTCACGAGACGGTCTAGGAAATAACGGTCATGGGATACAACCAGAATCCCGCCAGCATAGCTGCGGAGGTAATCCTCCAGCCACGTTAACGTTTCGATATCCAGATGGTTAGTAGGCTCATCCAGCATCAGAAGATCTGGAGCCTGAAGCAAAATACGGGCCAGCGCGAGCCGGGTTTTTTGGCCTCCACTAAGGGTAGAAATGGGTGTATCTGGTGGGAAATCACTGAAGCCCATGCCGTGTAGGACACTGCGAATCCGTGTATTCATTTCATAGCCGCCGTGGTCCTTGAACCAATCCGAGCGCCGCGCATATCGTTCAAGCAGTTCTTCGTACCGCTTGGGGTCTTCCGCGAGCTTAGGATCAGCAATACTTACTTCTAACTCTCTCAGCTCAGTTTCGGCTTCGATCAGCGGAGCGAAGACCGCCATCATTTCTTCATGAATGGTTTTGTCAGATTGCAGTCCGCTATTCTGAGCTAAATATCCGATTGTTGTTTCTTTTGATTTATGAATTTGACCGCTGTCATAAGACATCTCACCGGCCAGAATTTGTAGAAAAGTTGATTTGCCGGCACCATTCACACCCACTAGCCCGACACGTTCCTTTTCATTTACCTGTAGGCTTATGCCATCCAGTACGTTCTGTATACCATATGATTTAGTAATTCCTGTCGCTTGAAGAAGCATAACGATGAAACCTCCACCCTTGCATATTTCGCCTTGGTATTTATCCCTCAGCCGTAAGAACAACTTATTCTATAGTTTACATGAAAAGCGTTTCCCAAGCGAGGGTTCGATCTAATGTAAGGAGGGAATAACGACCTAGTCCGATAACACAGTTCTATCCACCTTGGCGAACCGGGGAGAAGAGTGGTAAACTGGATTTACAAACAAGGATAAGCTAGGGATGAATAAGAGGGGGAGGCCGACAATGTCCAGCAAGGAGTCGGAGATCTCCAAAGTAAAGCAACAATTACGAACGGAGAAGACCATCGCCCGAAACGAGCTGTCTTCGGACCAGAGAAGTAAACTATCATCTGAAGTCTGCCACTATGCATTGGAGTGGCTGGAGACGAAGGGTATAACTTCACTAATGGCCTATGTGTCTTTTCGTTCAGAGCTTGATACCCGCCCACTTATCACACAGGCGTGGAAAGATCAGCGTAAGGTGCTGTTGCCGCGTGTAATTCCAGCAAGTGGTGAAATGAGTGTCCACGCGGTGAATGCATGGAGCGATTTAGAGCCGGGGGCTTATGGAATCCATGAACCTATTGTCTCCAGCAGAGATTTATTAGAGATTGAAGAGATTAAGCTACCTGCTGTTGTGTTCGTACCAGGGCTAGCATTTGATCTTCAAGGCGGCAGGCTTGGCTACGGTCGAGGATACTATGACCGGCTACGTGCGTCTTGGGAGAAAGCCGGGTACGTTAGCGCACAGCCCCCGATATGGATCGGGTTAGCTTACGGCATGCAGTTGGTTCCAAGGGTGCCGATGGATGAGCATGATGCTTTACTGGACATGCTGATTACTGAAAATGGTATAGTGCACTGCCGAAAAGGAGAGTGAGCCATGGAATTGACCCATTTCAACGAGCAGGGAAGAGCTCGTATGGTGGATGTGAGTGAGAAGGAGATTACGAAGCGGACAGCTGTCGCGCGGAGTATGATCAAGATGGCTGCTGAAACGCTGAGCGCCATTAAGAGTGGCAAGATCAGCAAAGGTGATGTCCTTGCTGTTGCACAGATCGCCGGGATTATGGCGGCTAAGAAGACGTCAGACTGGATTCCGATGTGCCACCCGCTGCCACTTACCGGTATTGATATCAGCTTCTCCGATAACAGCGAAGATGAACTTTATATAGAAGCAACAGTCCGTACTACAGGAAAAACCGGAGTAGAGATGGAAGCCTTAACCGCTGTTTCTGCCTCAGCACTAACGGTGTACGACATGTGTAAGGCTATTCAGAAGGATATGATTATCGGACCGACGCTTCTGGTATCTAAGAGCGGGGGCAAGAACGGAGATTATGCGCTCGAATAAGTATCAGCTGCTTTTGTTCGAAGCGCTGAGGCGAGCAGGCTGAACTGTACAGCCAACTATACATATAGAGAGGAAGGACAAACCTATGGCGTGGAAGACAGCAATCCTAACGGCCAGTGATAAAGGGGCCAGGGGCGAACGGGAAGACACGAGCGCCCAGGTTATTCGGGAGCTGGTGGAAGAGGAACTAGGTGGCGAGATCATTGAATATCGAATCGTTCCCGATGAACAAGATGAGATTATCGCAGCCTTGATTGAACTGACAGACTATTTTCAGGCAGATTTGGTACTGACCACCGGAGGCACAGATCTGGCAATTCGTGATGTAACCCCGGACGCTACTCGACGAGTGGTAGAACGGGAAGTGCCTGGGCTCTCAGAAGCTATGCGAAGCACAGTGATGCAAAAAAACCGTGCAGCTATGCTTTTTCGTGGGATATGCGGCATTCGCGGTCGCACGTTGATTGTCAATTTACCTGGAACGCCGAAGGGTGTTCATGAGAATCTGGCAGCTATTATGGATCAATTACCGGAAGCACTGCTCATGGTAACTGGCCAATACCGCCAATAACCCTTTGTCATCTTCTTGTCACGTCACAATGATAATCTATTTATAGAAGAAAGTGGATGTAACTGTGACATAAGTTATGGTATTATTAAATTAAAGTAAACGATACCATGAACGGACAGGTGGACAAGGAGGAATAATAATGTTTAGTGGAATTGGTACTCCTGGTATTATTTTGTTGGTCATACTGGCACTTCTGCTCTTTGGCCCAAATAAACTGCCAGAGCTAGGCCGTGCAGTTGGACGAACCTTCCGTGAATTTAAGGAAGGCGCGCGTGAAATCATCGGGGATAATGAACCGGTGAAGAAGAGCGAAGCTCCTGTGCCGACGGCCCCGCAAACGGTCGCTGCAGATATTCCTCAGGACAAACGCCTGCCGGAATAATAGAAGATCTTTCAATGGGGCAATCTCAGGAGTCTACTAGACTTGAGGAGACGCCCCTTTTTCTTTGCTTTCCGCAGCAACGGACACTGCTTTGAAGAAAGTTAGTGTTATCTTTTTTACTCTTGTCATGGGATGGTGTCTGGATGTCTCTGAAATCGGAAGAAATGTCGGTGGTGGATCATCTCACCGAGCTGCGCAAACGGATTATCTATGTGTTAATTGTATTTGTCCTTGGATTAATAGGCGGTTTATTTTGTGCAAAGCCTATTTACGATTATTTGATTAGCACGGACCTGGCGCAAGGTTTTGTTCTGCATGCATTCTCATTCTGGGATGGCATTGGGATGTACATGAAGATCGCGATGGCCGTTTCGCTAGTGATTTCTGTCCCGTTTATTGCCTACCAGCTGTGGGCATTTATCAGTCCGGGCCTGCGGCCGGAGGAGCGAAGTGCGACACTTCGTTATGTTCCCTATGTGTTTGTTCTTTTCCTTATCGGTCTTTCTTTTGCTTATTATATTGTTTTTCCAATGGCACTTTCGTTCACGATCTCAATTACCAGAAGCATGGGACTGGAAGAGACCTACGGGATTGCACAGTATTTTAACTTCATGTTCAGCCTGGTATTGCCGCTGGCATTGCTGTTTGAACTTCCATTGCTGGTGATGTTTCTGACCAAACTAAGAGTACTCAACCCGCTACGCTTGCGTAAAATGCGTCGGTACGCCTATTTCACGCTTGTTTTTATTGCTGTAGTTATCACGCCCCCGGATTTTATCTCAGACTTTCTGGTGACGATTCCACTGCTCATTTTGTATGAGTTCAGTGTATTTTTATCTGCATTTGTCTATCGCAAGCAACTTGCTGCGGACGCGGCACGGGATGAACGGTATGTTCAGAAGCAAGAGTGAGGAGAGAGGCTGCCGCTAAGTAGATTTTCTACGAATGTGGCAGCTTTTTTGCTATAAGTTGATTTCATTAGTTGGATTGAATACACTTAGTAAGTAATTGTTATCGATCGATCAGGATCATTAGATGCAAAGGTCTAACCATTCTAGCAACGTTCATATCTATAAGGGGTGAGAGGAAAGCGCTGGAATCCTACGCATATTTTCAAAACCCGTGGATACAATGTAATAGAGTGTGTGCTTGGACAAGCATTGAAACGTATTTTTTTGCGAAAACTAATACGAATTTGTGTAAAAAGACTTGAAATCCGGGCTCAAGTTGAGTATCATAAAAATTGTTGTTAGCACTGCACGCTGTTGAGTGCTAACGCTCTTGAAAAATAGGAGATGGGCTGGAGATTAGCAGGGTTCCATTGATATTTTTCAAGAACATCACAGCATTCTAAGCTTGACCGGTAAGTTCTAAACTATGTTTTGAAGCAAAATAACATAATTTTAAAGGAGGCTATTTTTTCATGATCAAACCATTAGGTGAACGCGTATTGGTGCTACCGAGCGAGCAGGAGGAAACAACTTCATTCGGGATTGTGCTTCCGGACTCCTCGAAAGAAAAGCCACAAGAAGGAACTATTATTGCAGTAGGCAGCGGAGCTTTGAAAGATGGAGTACGTGTAGCGCTTGAAGTTAAAGAAGGCGACCGTGTTCTTTTCTCAAAATATGCAGGAACAGAAATCAAATATGAAGGTAAAGAATATTTGATTATGAAAGAAAGCGACATTCACGCGATTCTTGACTAAGCAAGAGTCGATCATAAGCTAAATCTAAACTACTTAAAGTAATATGATATACAAAAAATTCTAGGAGGTAATTACACAATGGCTAAAGAAATTAAATTCAGTGAAGAAGCTCGCCGTTCTATGCTTCGTGGTGTAGATGCTCTGGCAAACGCGGTAAAAGTTACACTTGGACCAAAAGGCCGCAACGTGGTGCTTGAGAAGAAATTTGGTAGCCCACTCATCACTAACGATGGTGTAACGATCGCTAAAGAAATCGAACTTGAAGATGCATTCGAGAACATGGGTGCTCAACTGGTTAAAGAAGTTGCTACTAAGACTAATGATGTAGCCGGTGACGGTACTACAACTGCAACGGTTCTGGCTCAAGCTATGATCCGCGAAGGTCTGAAGAACGTAACTGCTGGTGCTAACCCAATGGTTATCCGTAAAGGTATCGACAAAGCGGTTCGTGCAGCTGTTGAAGAATTGCAAAAAATCGCTAAGCCTATCGAAGATTCCCAAGCTATCGCTCAAGTAGCTGCTATCTCTGCTGCTGACGATGAAGTAGGTCAATTGATCGCTGAAGCTATGGAAAAAGTAGGTAAAGACGGTGTTATCACTGTTGAAGAATCCCGTGGATTCGCTACTGAGCTTGAAGTAGTAGAAGGTATGCAATTCGACCGTGGTTACATTTCCCCATACATGATTACTGATACAGATAAAATGGAAGCTGTTTTGGAGAATCCATACATCTTGATCACTGATAAAAAAATCAGCAGCACTCAAGAAATTCTTCCATTGCTTGAAAAAATCGTTCAACAAGCTAGACCGCTTGTTATTATCGCTGAAGATATCGAAGGCGAAGCACAAGCTATGCTGATCGTGAACAAACTGCGTGGAACATTCAACGCTGTTGCTGTTAAAGCTCCTGGCTTTGGCGACCGTCGTGAAGCTATGCTGCAAGATATCGCTGCCCTGACTGGTGGCCAAGTGATCACTGAGAAGCTCGGTCTTGATCTGAAGAGCACTTCCATTGAACAACTGGGTAACGCACGTCAAGTACGCGTAACTAAAGAAAACACAACAATCGTAGACGGAAGCGGCGACAAAGCGGACATCAATGCACGCGTAAGCCAAATCCGTGCTCAACTGGAAGAAACAACTTCCGAGTTCGACAAAGAGAAATTGCAAGAGCGTCTGGCTAAATTGGCTGGCGGCGTAGCCGTTGTCAAAGTTGGCGCTGCAACTGAAACTGAACTTAAAGAGCGCAAACTTCGCATCGAAGATGCCCTGAACGCAACTCGCGCAGCGGTTGAAGAAGGTATCGTATCCGGTGGGGGTACAGCTCTTGTGAACGTATATAACGCTGTTGCTGCTGTAGACGTAACTGGCGACGAGAAAACAGGCGTTAACATCGTGCTTCGCGCGTTGGAAGAGCCAATTCGCACCATCGCAGCTAACGCTGGTCAAGAAGGTTCCGTAATCGTGGACCGCTTGAAAAAAGAAGCAGTAGGTATCGGCTACAACGCTGCTACTGGTGAATGGGTGAACATGTTCGAAGCGGGTATCGTTGACCCTGCTAAAGTAACTCGTTCCGCGCTTCAAAATGCTGCATCCGTAGCGGCTATGTTCTTGACTACTGAAGCAGTTATCGCTGACAAGCCTGAGCCTGAAAAAGGCGGCGGCATGCCAGATATGGGCGGCATGGGTGGAATGGGCGGCATGATGTAAGGAAATCATTATCGAAGCAATTCGATGATGAGTTTCCTTGAGAGGAAACACCATTTGACCACATAGTACAAAAATGAGAGACCTTTCATAAGTTCATTGAACTTTTGAGAGGTCTCTCATTTTTTTTGTGGGTATAATTTAATCTAATTCTTGCTCTAAAACAGTTTTTACTAAACGACGTACTTCATCAGTTGATCTTGTATCCATTAATTGATTTCTTAGTTCGCCTGCGCCTCTAAATCCACGAACATAGATTTTGAAAAAGCGAAGAAGTGGTTTAAATAAACGTGGCTCGAGTTCATTTGAATATTTATCGTGAAGATCCAGCTGTAAAAGAAGTAAATTGAGAAAATCCTTCGCGCTGTGTTCTTTAGGTTCTTTTTCAAAGGCAAATGGATTGGTGAAAATGCCGCGGCCAATCATGACTCCATCAACGCCGTATTGTTCTACTAATTTTAATCCTGTTGCGCGGTCAGGAATATCTCCATTAATAGTTAACAACGTATTTGGAGCAATTTCATCGCGTAATTTTTTTATTTCAGGGATTAGTTCCCAGTGTGCCTCTACTTTACTCATCTCTTTTTTTGTACGAAGGTGAATGGAAAGGTTCGCAATATCTTGTTTCAATATATGTCCTAGCCAGTCGCGCCACTCGTCAATATCAGAGTATCCTAATCTTGTTTTAACACTAACCGGCAATCCACCTGCTTTTGCTGCTTGAATAATTTCTGCTGCAACTTCAGGATGTTTTATTAATCCAGCACCTTTTCCATTCGATGCGACGTTTTGTGCTGGGCACCCCATGTTTAAATCGATACCACGAAAACCAAGTTTTTTCATATCAATGCTCATCTGTTCAAAAAATACGGGTTTATCACCCCAAATATGAGCGACAATCGGTTGCTCATCTTCTGTGAACGTTAATCGACCACGTACACTGTCTTTTCCTACAGGGTGACAATAGCTTTCTGTATTTGTGAATTCTGTGAAAAATACGTCGGGTTTTGCAGCTTCACTAACGACGTGCCGAAATACAACATCTGTGACATCTTCCATGGGCGCTAATATAAAAAACGGCTTCGGTAAATCAAGCCAAAAGTTTTGTTCGTTACTCATATTATCTCCTCTTGTTGTAATATATAAAAACGATATAAGGATAGCAAAGTCCTATACCCATCATACATAGTATCATTTTTTTTCGTTTGATGCACAGAATCAATGATATGAGAATGTTCATCCACGGCTATTTGTTTATAATCTGTTTATTGATACTTGTTATAATCCTGTAGATGAAAAGTTTGTAATATAAAGTCGAATCGTGTTAACGAATCGATTATAGACAAACGACATAACGCATCCAAAGAACAGGGGGATAAGCAAGTGAACAAAAAGCAATGGATAAGCTCTATATTGGCTGCTGCTGTATTATCAAGCCCTATCATTATGCCGACCAAAGGATCGGCAGCGGCTTCCTTTATTGATATTGATGGCTCATATGCAAAGAAAGCGATTGTTGAGCTATTCGATCAGGGGATAGTGACCGGTGTCGGAGAGAGTAAGTTCTATCCTACGTCGAATATTACAAGGCAGGATTTTGCAATTATTTTAGCAAAGACATTAAAGCTGGATGTTTCAAACCCTCCTGCACTGCCAACCTTTCTGGACGTTCCCACAAGCAACTATGCATACAGCTATGTAGAGGCAGCTGTCAAAGCCGGATTGATTAAGGGTACAGGCAGTAATCTTTTCGGTACGGGGCAAAATTTATCACGTCAGGATATGGTCGTCATGTTCGTGAGAGCATTGGGGGTCAATCCTACGGGTAAAGCTGGAACTTTGCAATTTGCTGATAGTAGCCAAATTGCTGATTATTCTAGGGATTTTATAGCTGCCGCTGTGGAATATGGATTGATTACCGGATATAATAATTTTTTTAATCCTGATGCCAAAGTAGATCGTCAGGCCGTAGCTCTAGTAGCTTCTAAGTTTCTGAAGTTTAAGGAGAACGGAAACACTGAGCAGCCCGCCTCCACCCCAACTGCTCAACCGAGTAAAGAGCCGGTAACAGTGCCTACTCCTGTTGTTGGAGGATCTTCCTCTTCGCAAAGTGAGCATAGCAGCAATTCAGATACAAATGCACCTATGGTTGAAAGTACCAAGTTCGAGGCGGTCGACAACTACAACGGGACACAAGATCAGCTTCGCGGGTTAGCGGGAGCCATCGGGGAGCAAGGAGCAGCGGTACAAGCCTACCTGTGGACGGATGCGAATGAGAACGGTGAAGTAGATGCCGACGAATTAGGAACAGCCATCGCTTTAGGCACTAGCGAAGCAGACGGATCTGTGAATGCGGCCAATATTGGGGATCTGAACGCAGGAACGTATCGTTTCGTGATTACCGCTAAGGATTCATCCAATAATGAATCAGCGAAGAACGCTGCCCATGCGGTTACGGTGACCTTAAGCAAGAACGAAGTTCCGGATACGAGTGCACCAGTAGTGGACGCAACTAAGTTCGAAGCGATCGACAACTACAACGGGACACAAGATCAGCTTGGCGGGTTAGCGGGAGCCATCGGCGAGCAAGGAGCAGCAGTACAAGCCTACCTGTGGACGGATGCGAATGAGAACGGTGAAGTAGATGCCGATGAGTTAGGAACAGCCATCGCATTAGGCACCAGCGAAGCAGACGGAGCTGTGAGTGCAGCCAATATTGGGGATCTGAACGCAGGAATGTATCGTTTCGTGATTACCGCTAAGGATTCATCCAATAATGAATCAGCGAAGAACGCTGCCCATGCGGTTACGGTGACCTTAAGCAAAAACGAAGTTCCGGATACGAGTGCACCGGTAGTGGACGCAACTAAGTTCGAAGCGATCGACAACTACAACGGGACACAAGATCAGCTTCGCGGGTTAGCGGGAGCCATCGGCGAGCAAGGAGCAGCGGTACAAGCCTACCTGTGGACGGATGCGAATGAGAACGGTGAAGTAGATGCCGACGAATTAGGAACAGCCCTCGCATTAGGCACTAGTGCAGCAGATGGATCTGTGAGTGCGGCCAATATTGGGGATCTGAACGCAGGAACGTATCGTTTCGTGATTACCGCTAAGGATTCATCCAATAATGAATCAGCGAAGAACGCTGCCCATGCGGTTACGGTGACCTTAAGCAAAAACGAAGTTCCGGATACGAGTGCACCAGTAGTGGACGCAACTAAGTTCGAAGCGATCGACAACTACAACGGGACACAAGATCAGCTTCGCGGGTTAGCGGGAGCCATCGGCGAGCAAGGAGCAGCGGTACAAGCCTACCTGTGGACGGATGCGAATGAGAACGGTGAAGTAGATGCCGACGAATTAGGAACAGCCCTCGCATTAGGCACTAGTGCAGCAGATGGATCTGTGAGTGCGGCCAATATTGGGGATCTGAACGCAGGAACGTATCGTTTCGTGATTACCGCTAAGGATTCATCCAATAATGAATCAGCGAAGAATGCTGTACATGCGGTTACGATTGAGCTTGTTAATGGTATTCTGACCACACCTACGGTTACTAGCTCTATATATGGCTTTGACGGAGGTGGCGGTTCAAAAACAAAACAACTGATAACGGGTTCTACACAATCGCGCATTCGCTTCGACTTTTTCTCCGGAGAAAGCTTTACGAATGCTGAAATTCAGGTAACGCTGGAAGGCATTACCTTTACCACAAACGACTATTATACCATTAGTGGATGGACACATCCGACGAGTGATCAAATTAGCAATAATGGGCATACGTTAACTTTCACAGGAAGTAACATAGGTGTTTCGGATATCGCTTTTGAACTTCATAATAAAGTGATGCCGGCACCCGGGACCTATCTCATTAAGTTCAAAGCAGATGCGGATGGACCTGGAACAGCCAGATCTTATTCCGAGGAACAAGTCATTACCTTAATTATTTTGCCACCGGCTTAAACTAGAAGCTTCTCATGAGTTCTTTGAACTTGTGGGAAGCTTCTTTTTTATGAAAAATAGGATTGCTCAATATAGTCTAAATGAGTATTATGAGTAAGGTATGTTCATATAAAAATAGAGATAAACAGGATGGAGAGCACCATGAAAACAACACGTCAGAACGCATTGATTTTCTCGTTTACTTTTATGGCTTTTATTCTGGGTACGACGGAGTATATTATTGTTGGTTTACTCTCTGAAATATCCTCAAGCCTCGGAGTTACGCTTGCGACAGCCGGGGGATTGGTATCTGGCTTCGCGATTTCTTATGCCATTGGCACACCAATTATGATGTCCTTGTGCAGCCGTGTTCCGAAACGGATTACGATTCTTGTATCACTTGTATTGATTTTACTGCTAAATTTGTGGAGTGCTGTAACTGGAACTTACAGTATGCTGCTGGTGACTAGAATAGTTACTGCCATACTATGTGGCTTTGTTCTTTCTGTAGCCATTACGGTAGCGAATGAAGCGGTTGATCAGGAGAAGAGAGGCAAAGCGATTGCTACAATTTTGAGTGGTTTTGCTATTGCGAATGTTTTTGGTGTGCCGATCGGTACTTTCGTCGGGCAGTTTTTTAATTGGCCAGCAGCGTTTGTTCTGAATGGGATATTAGCTGGAGTTGCCATAGTCCTAAATTATATCTATATTCCACGCCAATTACCGAAACCTGTGCCTAGCTCACTCAAGGATCAGATCGGATTGCTCACAAACGGCCGCGTTATTCTTGCATTTCTCATTCCGGTTACGGCAGTGGGAGCCGTATTTGTGATGTACACTTACATTACACCTATACTGGAGCAAGTCATGAACGTTCCTAAAAGCTCAGTTAGCGGTGTGCTGTTTGTATACGGAATTGCCACGATTGTCAGCAACTGGATTGGTGGCAAGGTTGCGACCGGGAATGCGGTTAGTAAGCTGAGATTCGTGTTCCTTATCCAAGCTGTGGTCTATGTTATCTTTAGTATGACCGCATCTGTTTCCATTCTAGGAATGATTGTGCTAATGACTCTAGCCATGATGTCGAGTATTGTGAGCGCCCCTGCGCAGCTCTATTTGATTGACTTAGCTAAGCAGTTCTCACCAAAAACGAAGGATCTTGCTGCCTCATTGAATCCAGTAGCCTCAAACCTGGGAATTGCAGGCGGGTCCGCGATCGGTGGAGTGGTTGCCGGGCATGGAGGATTAATCTCTCTTCCTGTAGCTGCTGCCATCCTGGCGATATTGGCCTGTGTGATTACGTTGATATGTTATAAGATGGATCATCAAAGCCAAGCAGCGGTCATCACTCAGCATCATAACTTAACCTAATGAGATGATATAAAATATCCCGGCTTCATACGAGTTCATTGAACTTGTGTGGAGCCTTTTTTATATGGAAAGCTTCAAAGCGTTGACTTCCTACAGATTCAGTGCTAAACTTATCTTAAGTTAAAGATATTTAAAGTGAAGATAAAAAACTCGATGCTATCCACCAAAGAGCTTGTACAGTAGAAAAAGATCTTTTTTTAAAGTAATATCTTAACATTAAGATAATTAAACTAAACCTTTTTGTTCTTGGGAATTATATTACGAGTCAAAATCAACTAAACATTAGGAGTGTATAACAATGAGAAACTTAAAAGGGATTCACCACGTTACAGCCATCACAAGCAGTGCAGAGAAAAATTACGAGTTTTTTACTTACGTGTTAGGTATGCGTCTAGTGAAGAAAACAGTTAATCAAGATGATATTCAGACGTATCATTTGTTTTTTGCAGATGATAAGGGCAGCGCCGGAACAGATATGACCTTCTTTGATTTTCCTAACATCCCTAAAGGGGTTCATGGAACTAACGAGATTGCGAAAACATCCTTCCGGGTACCAACAGATGCAGCATTAGACTACTGGGTTAAGCGTTTTGATCGGCTTGCAGTGAAGCATACCGGCATTAAAGAGCAATTCGGCAAAAAGACATTATCTTTCGTAGATTTCGATGATCAACAGTATCAACTTATTTCAGATGAATTGAATAAAGGTGTCGTATCAGGTACACCGTGGCAAAAAGGGCCTATCCCTTTGGAGTATGCAATAACTGGCTTGGGACCGATCTTTGTACGAATTGCTGACTTCAACTATTTCAAAGAAGTATTGGAGAAAGTAATGTTGTTTAAAGAAATTGCTCAGGAAGAGACGTATCATTTATTTGAAGTTGGCGAAGGCGGAAACGGTGCACAAATTATTGTAGCGCATAATGAGTTCTTACCGAATTCACGCCAAGGTTTTGGGACTGTTCACCATGCTGCTTTCCGTGTAGAGGATCGTGCGATGCTGGACGAGTGGACAGAGCGTTTTGAAGGCTTTGGATTCCAAACTTCAGGATATGTAGATCGTCACTTCTTCGAGTCGTTGTATACACGTGTAGCACCACAAATATTGTTTGAGCTTGCCACTGACGGGCCAGGATTTATGGGAGATGAGGAATATGAGACCGTTGGCGAGAAGCTTTCTTTGCCACCTTTCTTGGAACCTAAACGTGAGCAAATTGAGAAGTTAGTCCGTCCTATTGATACCGTTAGAAGTACGATCGACTTTGTGAAAGAGTGAAGAAGGGGCTGAGGAAATTGATTTCAATGGATCCAAAGCACAACAGTGAGCGGGAAAATTACAAATTATTAATTGGCACTATTATTCCTAGGCCAATAGCCTTTGTCACAACACAATCAGAAGAGGGTCTCTTAAATGGTGCACCTTTTAGCTATTTTAATATCGTTTCGTCTAATCCTCCAATGGTTTCATTGGCAATTCAAAGACCAGCAGGGCGTTTAAAAGATACAGCCCGTAATATTTACGATAATCAACAGTTTGTTGTGCATATTGTAGATGAGGAGAATGTTGCGAAGATCAATCAGACTGCAGCCACATTACCTGCTTCTGAAAGTGAAATTGAACTGGCGAATCTTACACCGATTCAAAGTACAAGTGTTGCTGTGCCTGGCGTTTTGGAGGCGAAGGTGCGGATGGAGTGCAAGCTTGTTCAAGCAATTCCTCTAGGTGGCGAAGAACCTGGGAGTGACTTGTTTATTGGCGAAATTGTTCAATTCCATATCGATGAATCGATCTATCAGGAAGGGCATATTGACCCGAGAGTTCTAAACGCTGTGAGCCGTTTGGCGGGAAATAATTACGCAACCCTTGGAGAGATTTTTACAATAGATAGGCCGGAATAAGCAACTATAGAATAGACCTGCTAGTAAGCAATGAAGCCTACTTAGCAGGTCTTTTTGTGTACCGAAGCTACAGCTCGTCCGCAACCCCCAACAAAGCAATCCCTAGAATCACAACGATAATAATGGCATATTGTGCCTTGCTTAGTTTTTCTTTGAGGAAGATTCGCGATAATATTACGGAAAAAATGCTGTATGAAGCAATAAGTGGTGCCGCGATAATCGCGTTGCTGGACATAGCAAATACGTAGAAGAATTGTCCGGTCGTTTCCAGAATGGCTGCGAAGCCCTTATCCCGTTCTTTAAATAGGTTGAACTTTACCTTTTTAAAAAATTTCAGGTATGTAAAAGACAAGATGGCACATATAAAGAAGGTGTATTCATACGCGAGCAGAGCTGCTTTTTCGCTAATCAGGCTGAGTTCATCCAAATAAATAGCATCGGCAAAGGTGCCAAGTCCATCGATTAGGCAGTATAGGATTGGAAAAATGATGGCGATCACGCCAATCTGATATTTTTTATCAATCTGTGTGGTGCTGTTTTGAAGCGCTTGGTGTTCTGCTTTCTTTTCCAAGATGGCGATCCCGATAATGCCCAAGGTGATAACGGCAACACCAACGATTTCAAGCGCCCCTAGCTCATGGGTGAAAAAGATAAATAATAATATCGTCGTTACAGCGCCAGATGAATTTTGTACGGGGGAGGCAATGGATAACTCAATATATCTGAGTCCAATATAACCAACTGCCATCGACAGGATATAGAGTGCAGACACAGGGAAATATCGGATTAAGTCCATAGGATCAAAGGTTAATCCTTGAATGAGCATATAAGCTGTTGCGTGAATACCCATGACTATCCCCACGATAATGACAATCTTAATATGGCTATACCGATCCTGACTATCGGTCCCCTTTTTATAAAATAAGTCAGCCCCTCCCCAAGCGAAGGCTGTTAATAATGCAAACATAAACCACATGATCATTGCTCCTTGCTGTAGATTAAAATCCCCGCCGATTATACCAGATTAGATTCTACACAGGGTGCTCATTTCATCACACATAAAAAATACACCCTCTAGAATCGACCGGACAAACCAAAGGTTTATCAAATGTCTATTCTAAAGGGTGTACTTCATAACATAACAGAGGGGTAAGGCGCTATCTTAACGTAGAGTTTTCAATGCGCCACTCCAAGCCAAGACTTGATCCAGCATCCCATTAAGATTGGTAAGATGCAGATCCGCTGGTTTAAACACAGTTCCGTTCTCGAAATCAGTGAACAGTGACAATGCAGGGTGTACACGAACGTCTGCTACAGATAGTTCTCCCAAGATTCCGCGTAGATGTTCAGCTGCACGAGCGCCCCCTACGGAACCATAACTTACGATACCTGCTGCTTTATTATTCCAAGCTTCACGGGCATAATCGAGCGCATTTTTCAGTGATGCAGAAATACTGTGGTTATATTCTTGTACGATAAATACGAAACCGTCTAGTGTAGCAAGTTTAGTGTTCCATGCTGTTGCTTGTTCAGTTGCATCAGCCTCACCCAATAGTGGAAGCTTGAAATCTGCAATATCTATGATCTCATAATTAGCATCCCCGCGTGCATCCGCAATCTTTTTAACCCATTCTCCTACTTGCGGGCTTAAACGACCTTGACGAGTACTTCCAAGAATAATACCGATGTTTAATTTTGACATTGTTTGTTCCTCCTCAAATTTTGTTCTACCAAATAGTTTGTCTAGAAATCCCATGAAGTACACAACCTTTAAAAATTATTTATCTCAAGAGTAGTAAACTCTGGTTGTCTTTAAGTTAAGTATCTTTAAGATGAGATAATAATACCGCACACAGTGTGCTTTGTCAAGCAACTTTATAATAGTTAGTTTATAGCTTTGCTTCACCTTTACAAAATTAGTTGTTAGGAATATAATTGTTTAAGCAACTATTAAAACAGTGTTAATTGAGAAGGGATACGATCATGACGACAAAGCATAACCAATCCGAGCTTACGTTAGGATTTATGATGGGCACGACTTATCGTAAATTAAGCATGTTATTTCAAAGTGGGCTGAAAGAACATGATATAACACCGGAGCAATGGTCAGTCCTTTTTCATATTGACAGAACGGAAGGTTTGATTCAGAAGGACATTGCTAAGCGCTCTGGTAAGGATAAGCCAACTACAACGCGAATTCTGGATCATTTGGAAGGAAAGGGACTGATTTACAAAAGAACCGGTGAGAACGATCGGCGTTCTTTTAAAGTCTATATTACGGAAAAAGGAAGGTCTCTGGTGAAGGAAACCGTTCCTATTGAAGATAAGGTGACAGAAGAGATTATGAACTGTATTTCTAGTAAGGAATATGAGTTGCTCATGGAATTGCTGCTAAGAATAAACAATCATGTAGATCAAATAACAGATGGAGAGTAGGAAGGCAAGTTATGTTAGAACAACAAGAACTACGTACGAAATTATGGACCAAATCTTTTATTGCTTTAACGATTAGTGCTTTATTTTTATTTATGAATTTACAGATGTTGTTATCTTCATTTCCGTCTTACGTAAAAAGCGAATTTCAGGCCGGAGATATTATGGTCAGCCTCGTTACCAGCGTCTTTGCATTAACTGCGATTGCTTCACGTTTTATGACCGCTTTTCTGATGCGGAAGGTTAGCCGCAATGTATTATTATATATTGGTTTAGCAATTGCCGCCGCTATTACCGGCCTTTATGTTGTAGCAGATTCCATTGGCTCGCTGCTGCTGATGCGTGTGGGCTATGGGATTGGATTCGGGATTGCCAGCACGATTATTCCCACGATTGTTTCACAGATTATTCCGAGCAAAAGAATGGGTGAAGGGATAGGTTATTTCGGTTTATCTACCAGTCTGGCGATGTCGATTGGTCCAATGATTGGCTTGAATGTGATGAAACAATCGGGTTTTGGAACACTGGCTATGATCGGTATGGTAACCTTACTTCTTGCCTTTCCAGTACTTTTATTTTCTCGTTCACTTCCAGCTCAACCGAAAAAACAGCCTACCCCAACTCAAAGCGAATCCACCAAACCTCTCAAGGTTCCGTTTAATACAAAGTTAGTATTGCCTGCCATTCTAAATGTCATGTTGGCAATTACCTACGGGGGATTGCTAAGCTTTATCGCTTTATTCGGCGAATCAGTTCATCTGGAGCAAGTGGGTTTGTTCTTTTTATTTAATGCGGTTACGATCATCATTATAAGACCTATCTCCGGCAGATTATTTGATAAAAGAGGACCTGCTTCTGTCCTAATCCCGGCGGCGGTTTGCGTCGTTGCAAGCTTAACTGTGCTTTCTTATACGACCTCTATGCCAATGCTCATCGTTTCTGCACTGCTGTATGGACTTGGCTTCGGCGCTATTCAGCCAACGATCCAGGCTTGGATGCTTCGCACCTCAACTCCAGCACAATATGGTATGGCCAACAGTATGTTCTATAACTCAACGGATTTGGGTGTAGCCAGCGGAGCCATTATTCTGGGGGCAATCTCGGCAGCAACTGATTATGGGATAATGTATCGTTATTCGGCTGGGTTTATGGTGTTGTTCCTTATCGTGTATGTGGGAATTCAGATTAACAAGGCTAGAGTGAATCCATCAACCTTAAGTCAATAGGGCTCGGAGATTAAGCCAATCTTTATCTGCTATTCATATTATTTTAAGCTAAGAGGGTTATAGTAATCACATAACCCCCTTATAATATAGACTTTGACCCTGCCGGACGTTGGCAGGGTCCTTTTTTTGTGTATGAAGAGAAGAAGTACATTATGTCGATGCACTTTTCTGGCAGGATGGATTATGCTTAGAAGAATAGGAATCGAAGGGGGAGAGATTTGCGAATGAATATGACATGGAACTTAGATAGTTTATATCCTTCCTTTGAATCGGAGCAGTTAAAAAGGGATCGCAAGCTACTGGACCAGCATATACAAGATTTAAAGCGGTGGGCTGAGCACCATTTGAAAGTAAAAGACGTTACAGCCATGCCTGTGGAGGGCTTTTTAAGAATTTATAATGATTATAAAAGCATATATGTATGCTTGTTAGCTTATGCAGAGTTAACACTCAGCGCAGATCGTGGCTCCGAGGAAGCCATGAATCTTGCTGATGATATTGAGGAGGCCAATTCAGAAATCATCGGGGTAGTTGTGGCTTTTAAGCGCTGGTTTAGCACTTGTGATCATATGGATGAGCTTATCGTTAGCTCACCTTATCTAATGGAGCATCAATTTTATTTGCGAGAACTCCTGTTACAATCCCGCTATGAGTTAAGCGAAGAACTTGAAATGGCCATAGCCAAAATGCAGAGTACCGGATCCAAAGCATGGAGCAGACTGTATATGGAGAGGACTTCAAGTGCACTTGCAGATTTAGTGGTAGATGGGGAAACTAGACAAGTGACACTTGCGGAGCTAAGAAGTATGGCTTATGAGAATAATGCCAGCTTAAGAAAAGCTGCTTATGAAGCGGAGGCAGAAGCCTGTAGTCTTATTGCTGAGGTCTGCGCAGCCAGCTTAAATGGCATTAGTGGTGAGGCGGTGACGATTTATGGCATGCGGGGTTATCAATCTTCTCTGGAAAAAGTGTTAATCGCTTCGAGAATGGACAGTGAGACTTTAGCCGCTATGCTCACTGCTCTTCGGGAGAGCCTGCCAGCCTTTCATACCTATTATAAAAAGAAAGCCGAGCTGCTGGGACATCCGGCAAAGCTGCCTTTTTACGATATTTTTGCACCAGTCGGTGTAGAAAACGGGAAAATTACATACGCTAACGCCAAAGATACAATCATCTCGAGCTTCGCAACCTTTAGTGAGGAACTGTCTTGTTTTGCTCAGAAGGCTTTTGATCAGCAATGGATTGATGCAGAACCTAGATCAGGCAAAGGGGGGTATGGACTTTGCATTGATATTTTTCCGATTGGCGAGAGCAGAATTATGACCCAGTTCACCGGAAATGCCATAGATATTAGTATCCTTGCCCATGAGCTCGGCCATGCCTATCATAGCTCCTGTCTGGCTAATGAAACGATGCTGAATACGGATTACCCGATTCCGATTGCTGAAACGGCTTCGATTTTTTGTGAGACGATAGTGAACCATGCCATAATTACAAATTCAACGGAGAAGGAAGCTCTGCTTATTCTGGAGAGAAGTATTTCTGATGCCGGTTATTATCTTGTAGACTTTTATGCCCGTTATTTATTTGAGATCAAATTATATGAGAGAAGAGCATTAGGCCCGCTGTCTGTTCAAGAGCTAAATGAATTGATGATTGCCTGTATGGTGGAAGCCTATGGTGAGGGCATTGACCCGGGTACAATCCATCCGTACATGTGGATGAACAAAGCTGGATATTTTATGGCTAGTAATGAATTTTTGAATTTTCCGTATTCCTTTGGTTTGTTATTCTCTAAAGGGCTGTACGCGGAATATTTAAAGAGGGGCGAAGAGTTCGCCCCTAAGTATCGCCAGTTCCTTAGGGATACCAGCAAACATAATATTGTTGATGTAGCAAAAACAATGGATCTAGATGTTCACTCCGTCGACTTCTGGAGAAGTGCATTGAAGCTGATAGAGAGCGACATTGGGGTGTTCATCGCTAAAGCCTAAACAACTCTCCAATTATGGTCACAGGTAGCTTCAATTTGGCCATGCTTTTCAATGTAGTCCGTGACAATTTCAGATATGTCGATCATAATTTCTTGAACAATCGGTTTACCCTTATACATCTCATAATCTCCGCCACCGCTGGCTCTATAATTGTTCATAACAACCTCATATTCTTTAGAGTCCTCTATAGGCTGACCTTGGTACAGCAGATGGAGGACTCTTTCGCCTACAGGTCTAGCGGTATCAAGCTCGTATTGTATTCCTTCCCACATATCATAATTGTAATGCTGCGGTTTAGGCTCGATGTAGGCGGGGTTAACGATTATTCCGTTTTCGTCTTGTTGGAAATAGTTAGCGGTTTGTTCTAAGGCCTCTCTAATATCTTGTCCTGTCAGTCTTAGGACGGTTAAGGTGTTGGGATAAATGAAGTTCGATAAAATGTCTCTGCGTGTGATGGTTTCGCTGAAACCCTTGCAATCGTTACTGAGTAAGGCTGCTGTAGAAATATCTATGCCAGTAGCCTCCATTTGTACCTTATTCATAAATTCTATAAAAGGGTGGTCAGCTAAGCGGCATTCATCAGCACTGGAAATAGACAGGTCCCCGATAACCGTTCCTATTCTCTCATCCAGCCAAGTTTGTGTTTCTGATTCAAGAGTACTGCTCAGCTCTAGGATTATTTCATCTGCAGCTGTTGTCTCATTAACGTTAAGGAGCTCGGCATGTTTACGCTGAATCTTCCAGTGTGTATTTTCTTTTTGGAAAATAACCGAAATTTTACCGAGGGAAAGTCCATTACAACCAGGTTGTATGATTGTAACACCGTTCAACTCTCCAGCTATGGAGCGGTGCTGATGTCCGGTAATTAGCACATCTATGCCCTCTACCTCTGTACACATGGCGTAGGCTTGATTCTCCCCCGTTAGTCTTTCTACAGGTTCTCCACTGCTTAGATCGCGTTCGAATCCGCCGTGGTAAGCTACAACGAGCAGATCAGGCTGCTCTTCTGCCCGTATAATGGCACACCAATGCTTTACAGTCTCTAGCGAATCCTCAAATTGAAGCCCTTCAATATGGCTAGGGTTCTCCCAGTGGGGGATGTAATGCGTCGTAACCCCTAGAACGGCTACTTTGATTTTATCTACCCATTTGATGATATAGGGTTTACCAAAGGCGGGTTGATTTGTCGTGTTATCTATAATTCCAGCTGATAACCAAGGAAAGCAGGAATCCTGAACGGCTTTATTCAGCAGAGTTTTGCCAAAATTGAATTCATGGTTGCCAATAATTGCAGCGTCATATTTCAATTCATTTAGTGCAGCTATGCCCGGATTCAGCTCATTACTATAATGTGTAGCTGCATAATAAGTTAACGGTGTGCCTTGAATAAGATCACCGTTATCTATAAGGATCAGCTCAGGAGTATGGGATCTTTCTTGTTTAATGAGGGTAGCAATTGTTGCTAAGCCTGCTGGTCGTTTCTCCCCCGTGCGGTAATCGACGGGCCCAAAATGTCCATGTAGATCACTTGTTACGAGGATTTCACAGGTTATTGAATTCTCTTTATTCATAGGTAGCCCCTCCTGATAATAAGTTCAGACCTCATTCTAGCAGATAATTTGGTAACTTTAAGAGATTGGAATAAATTTTACATATATTTGATGCTTGGTTGCTATTGATTTAATAAAACACATCTATAGTTTAGAAGTACTCAAAAATAAAAATAGAAAACAGTGGAGGTCTTTCGTTTGAGAAAAATCAGTAAATTCGTATTGCCGCTAATGATGTCTATTACATTGCTTAGTGGTTGTGGCGCTAACAACACTACAAATAATGCAAACCAAGGATCGACGGACGGGGCAAATGCACCGAAGGAAACGGCAGCTCCTGTAGCAGAGGGTTATGTTCCAGAGAAGCTTACTGTACAATTTGTTCCTTCTCAAAATGCAGATACGCTCGAAGCTAAAGCGAAACCTCTTGAAAAATTACTGGGTGACAAGCTCGGTATTCCTGTAGAAGTAAGTGTCTCTACTGATTACAACACCGTTATCGAAGCTATGGCCTCTAAAAAAGTGGATGTAGGTTTCCTTCCTCCAACTGCTTACGTGTTAGCTAAAGAAAAAGGAGCAGCTGAGGTTATTCTTCAGGCTCAACGTTTTGGTGTAAATGATGAAACCGGTGGTCCAACAGATGAATTAGCGGATTTCTATAAATCTATGATTATCGTCAAGAAGGATTCTGCGATCAAATCGGTTGCCGATTTGAAAGGTAAAAAAATTGCCTATCAAAACGTTACATCCTCAGCAGGTTTTGTATGGCCGGCTGCAACACTAATGGATGCAGGACTTGATCCGTTGAAGGATGTACAAGCCATTACGGTTAAAGGTCATGATCAAGGCGTGCTTGCTGTGCTGAATGGTGACGTAGATGCAGCAGCTATTTTCCAAGATGCCCGGAACACGGTCGTTAAGGATTATCCAAAAGTATTTGAAGATACTCAAGTTCTCGCCTTTACTGATAAAATTCCTAACGATACGATTTCGGTCCGTTCAGATATGAATAAAGAATGGATAGAAAAAATCCAGCAGGCATTCATTGATATCGCAGCTGACACAGAAGGCCATGAGATTATCAAAGACATTTACTCTCATGAAGGTTATGTGAAATCACAAGACAGCAACTTTGACATTGTTCGCGAATACAACAGTAAAGTAAAAACAGAGTAGAACAGGCCGTTCAAGGATACAACGATGTTGGTGTATAACAGGCATTAAGGATAGCCAGCTCCGGATTCCCCCCCGGATCTGGCTATCTCTTTTATACGAATATACGAAAACACATAAAGGGATGATTTCATGATAGAGCTTCGTAATGTATCCAAAACGTATCTAAACGGAACCAAAGGATTAAACAACATTAACCTGACCATTCCAGCCGGAGAATTTGTAGCTATTGTTGGTCTTTCGGGAGCAGGGAAGTCGACCTTGCTGCGTTCCATTAACCGGCTTCATGATATTTCCGAAGGTAATATTCTTATTAACGGGCAGTCCATCACGAATGCAAAAGGAAGCCGGCTACGAATGATCCGTAGGAATATCGGAATGATCTTTCAAAGCTTCAACTTAGTGAAACGTACGACGGTGCTTCGTAATGTTTTGGCAGGACGGGTGGGCTATCATTCCACACTGCGGACGATACTTGGCAGATTCCCACAGAAGGATATTGATTTAGCCTTTGAGTCTCTCGATCGGGTCAATATTGCTGAGAAGGCCTACACACGTGCAGATCAACTATCTGGAGGTCAGCAGCAGCGCGTGGCTATTGCTCGTGTTCTTGCGCAGGAGGCGCAAATTATCCTTGCAGATGAACCTGTCGCTTCACTGGATCCACTGACGACCAAGCAGGTTATGGATGATTTGAAAAAGATTAATATGGAGCTTGGGATTACGACCATCGTGAATTTACATTTTATCGACCTCGCTAGAGAATATGCCACCCGGATTATTGGGCTCCGGGCAGGAGAAGTTGTCTTCGATGGTCCTGTATCCGAGGCCACCGATGAGAAATTTGCTGAGATTTACGGCAGACCGATTCATCAGGATGAGTTGTTAGGTGAGCCTGTAAGCGGAGGCATGTGATATGAGTGTGAATGCAGAGAAGCTACATCCCAAACCACCAAGGAAGATAAAGCATTATTTTACAGCCATTATATTAGTAGTATTACTGTGGAGAAGTGCGGTCTTGACCGATTCATCCATTGGAGAGCTGATCTCCGGTCTGCCGAATATGCTTGATTTGCTTAAGGAAATGTTTCCCCCGAACTGGGGGTATTTTGACAACATTATAGATGCGATGCTGGAGACGATCCGGATGGCGCTGGTTGGCACAACGTTTGGTGCCATTCTTGCGGTTCCGGTTGCGCTGTTGTGTGCAAGCAATATTACGCAAAGCCGTTGGCTTCATTATCCGGTTCGTATGCTGCTGAACCTGATCCGTACGATTCCCGATCTGCTGTTGGCTTCTATCTTTGTGGCTATTTTCGGCCTCGGTGCGCTTCCTGGGATATTTGCATTGACGATATTTTCGTTGGGGCTGATCGCTAAGCTTACCTATGAAACGATGGAGACGATTGATCAAGGACCTTTGGAAGCAATGACTTCAGTGGGGGCTAATAAGATTCAACGCATTATGTTCGGAGTCATTCCACAGGTACAGGCTCATTTTATGTCTTATGTCCTATATGCCTTCGAGATTAATGTTCGTGCTGCGGCGGTTTTAGGTCTGGTAGGAGCGGGTGGGATCGGCCACTATTATGAAGTTACCCTAGGCTTTTTGGAATACGATAAGACTTGCACCATCATCTTGTTCACATTAGCAGTAGTACTGATTATTGATTATGTAAGCACTAAGCTGCGGGAGAAATTAATATGAGTAAATCATGGAATACCCTTGTCCCTAAACCCCGTAAAAATCGTTTTCGTTGGCTGATTTATGTAGCCCTAGCCGCGTTATATATTTGGGCTTTTTCGGGAGTGCCGTTTAATGGATTCAAAGAAACCGCCGGGATCATTACTAAAGCAATTTTTGCCGGGATATTCTCACCTGACTGGGCCTTCGTTTATTTACCAGATGGGGAGGATCTCCTGCGGGGATTGCTCGAGACGTTAGCTATTTCAATCCTAGGCACTTTTATCTCGACCTTTTTATGTATTCCTTTTGCATTTTGGGCTGCAGTTAACATGAGCAAGGGAAAGGTAATTTCAGGTTCCGGCAAGCTGATGTTGAGCTTTATACGAACCTTCCCTGAGATTATTATGGCTTTGTTATTTATCAAGGCTGTTGGACCGGGTTCTTTTGCAGGTGTGCTGGCTCTGGGACTACATTCGGTGGGCATGCTCGGCAAATTGTTCGCGGATGAGATTGAGAATATCGACAACGGTCCACTCGAAGCTTTAATTTCTTCTGGTGCCAGCCGCATGCAGGTATTGTGGTTTGCGGTGTTGCCGCAGGTGCTGCCGGGATTCTTATCCTATACCTTATATAGATTCGAAATTAACGTTCGTTCGGCTACGATTCTAGGTGTGATTGGAGCAGGGGGGATCGGCACACCGTTAATCTTCGCGCTCAGTTCACGGAATTGGGACCGCGTGGGGATTATACTGCTAGGTATCATTGCGATGATCACAATTATTGATTTGATTTCCGGCAAGATCCGGAAGAAGCTGGTGTAACCGAGTTGCATAATGATATGTAAGACAAAGACCTCCTTAGGGTATGAACCGAACCTAGGGGAGGTCTTTTATGATATGATCCATACTATATTGGACCATTCGAAAATGTATGAAAAAGTAATAATTATTTTTTCTGAAACATATGTTGGTCTATCCGACTTGTACCAAAGGAGTTGAAGGTTTGGAATCTGCGCTTATTGGCAGCTTTGTATCGGCAATGGCTACCGTTCTTGGAGCATTTCCGATCCTGTTCGTGAAGAGGTTATCCGAGAAGTGGAAAGATATCCTCGTAGCCTTCACTGCGGGGATTATGGTGTCCGCCTCCACGTTTGGACTCATGCCGCAATCGATCAAAGAATCGGGGATTATCGCTTTAACCTTGGGCTTGATTACCGGAGTGCTGCTGCTTGATTTAATTGAAAATAACATCCCACATATCGATGTGGAGAATAAGCCCGGTTATACCAATATGGATTCAAAAGCGCTGCTTGTTATGATTGCGCTGTTCATCCACAACATACCAGAAGGCCTCAGTACAGGTTTCAGTTATGCCAGCGAACAGTCCAGTTTAGGTCCTACCGTGGCGATTGCCATTGGCGCACAGAATATGCCGGAAGGTTTGATTCTTGCGGTCTTTCTGATGAATTCGCGAACTAGCAAGCTAAAAGCCTTAGGAATCGTTACACTTACCGGCTTGATGGAGATGGTATCTGCGGTGATCGGGTATTTTACTGCCAGTTACCTGCATAATGTTGTGGGTTATGGTCTAGCTTTTGCAGCCGGGGCTATGCTCTTTATCGTTTACAAGGAGCTGATTCCGGAGAGTCATGGCCATGGTTATGAGCGGCCTTCGACGTATTCTTTTATTTTTGGATTATTGATCATGGTGTACATCACGCAGATATTTGGGTGAGCAATTAACTCTAATCTATAAAAAAGAAGACCAATGAAATGCCAGAGCAGCTTTAAGCTGCCTGACCTCATTGGTCTTTGCTGTTATAACTAAGCTTTATCCCCGCAGAATTGCCTCAATTTGCTCTAGCTCTTCAGTGCTAAGCTCTGGGGCATTTAAGGAAGCGACGGCATCTTCAATCTGGCTTACCTTACTTGCGCCGATCAATGCAGAAGTTACTTTGCCTCCACGGAGTACCCAAGATAACGCTAGCTGAGACATTTTTTGTCCACGTGCAGCAGCAATCTCGTTCAGTTTGCGAACCTTGCCGATCGCCTCTTCGGTAATGGCATTCTCAGACAGGAATACACTTGGACCAGCGGCACGGGAATCAGGAGCGATTCCGTTTAGATAGCGATCGGTCAGTATGCCACCTTGTAGCGGGGAGAACACAATGGAGCCGATGCCTTCTTCAGACAATACATCCTGCAAGCCATCTTCAATCCAGCGGGACATCATGGAATAGTTTGGCTGATGAATCAGGCATGGCGTGCCAAGTCGACGCAGAATTTGTGCCGCTTCGCGTGTTTGTTCAGGTCCGTAATTCGAAATCCCGACATACAGCGCTTTACCTTGGCGTACCACGAGGTCCAGCGCAGCCATGGTTTCTTCCAGTGGTGTATTTGGATCTGGGCGGTGGTGATAGAAAATATCAACATAATCCAGTCCCATACGTTTTAAGCTTTGATCTAGGCTGGAGACGAGATATTTTTTGGAGCCCCATTCACCATAAGGACCAGCCCACATATAATAACCAGCTTTAGTAGAGATAACCATCTCATCACGATAAGGGGTCAGATCCTTTTTAAGAATTTGGCCAAAACTTTCTTCGGCGGAGCCTGCGGGTGGACCGTAATTATTGGCAAGGTCAAAATGAGTGATTCCAAGATCAAAAGCTCTTCTTACCATGGCGCGGCCATTCTCAAATAAGTCGTTGCCGCCAAAGTTATGCCATAGACCAAGCGAGATCGCTGGCAGGAGTAGACCGCTCTTTCCGGTGCGATTATATTTCATATTGTCATATCTGGTAGCGCTTGCGTTATACATGATTTATTCCTCCTATAAACACTTATTACTTAGTACGTTACGTCCTTATTGTAGCGAAAGATCGCGGACAAACGTATGTCAGCAAGGAAGAAGTTTATAGTACAATGTCATTTTCGAGATGACGGCTACGGTATTCTTTTGGCGAACAACCTTTCACCTTCTTGAACATCCGTGAAAAGAGTAAGGGGTCCTGATAGCCCACAGAACGTGAGATTTCACCAATCGTGCATAAGGTCTCTGTCAGCAGCTCGCATGCCTTAGCGATGCGGAAATTTAATAAATACTGCTGTGGTGGCATACCTATTGTCCGTTTGAACAAGGAGGATAAATATTTGCGATCCAGCTTGAGCGAAGAGGACATCATCTCAACCGAAATATTTTCACAATAATGTGTATGCAAAAAGTGCAGGCATTGCTCGACGTAAATACTCTTTTGACGTGGTAAAGGAAGTACATCTGGAACTGCTGGCACCGCTCGAAGTAACAGAGAAAAGAACTCATACATAATTGCTTTTAGAGGTAGATCCAGACTGTCCGAAGCTTCAGCTGCTTGTGTCAGGAGCTCGTATAATTTCGGCATAAGCTGTTCATCCATTGGAAAGATCGGGTGCTCAGGTGACAAGGCGGTTTTGGCCAAAATATAATCAACCTGCTCCCCGGTAAAAGCTACCCAAGAATAGGTCCATGGATTTGCAGTGTCTGCTGTGTAGGCAGTTACGATATGCGGATAGGTGAGAAAAGCTTGTCCTGGCCTAAGATAATGGGTCTGTTCACCCACAGTAACTTCACCTGTTCCTGCATGGATAAAATGTATTTTATATACGTCACGGACCCCAGGTCCAAAAAAATGTCCGGGAAGACACTGCTCCCGCCCCCAGTAATGGAGATGCAGGTCGGGATTGCCTCGGAAGGGACGCTCAGAATTATAGTTAAATATCGCCATGGATGATTCCTTCTCTTTCTTCTATAGAGTTAATCAAGGTAGTTGTACCCGCTTACTTTTATTATACAGCATATTTTAGAAGGAATATTAACTCGTAATTGCAGACAATTCAAAGATCGTAGTTTATCCCTGTCCAGTTTGGTTAAGTAAGCTATGAAGCTGAACGTATGAGCTAACTACATCAATAGGAGGTAATGGAGATGAATAAGAGAATAGTGGGTGTCTTTGCTGCCGAATACGAAGCTTCGCGAGCTATTGAGGAGTTGAAGCGTCAGGGCTGTAGGACAGAGGATATTTCGATTATCGCGAGAAATAAAGCGGATGAGGAAACTCTTAGAGACGAGTCAGGAACCGTGGCCCCGGAAGGTATGGCTACAGGTGCAGCTACTGGTGGCCTGCTGGGTGGAGTAACGGGGCTGCTGATGGGAATTGGCGCTTTGGCTATTCCTGGTATTGGACCTATTATTGCAGCCGGCCCTCTTGCGGCAACACTAGCCGGAGCGGCGATAGGCGCAGGCAGTGGCGGGTTAGTCGGCGGACTTATTGGCCTTGGCATCCCTGAAGAGGAAGCAGAGAGCTACGATAATTACGTGGATGAAGGTCATATTCTAGTAATGGCGGATGTGGAAGGCGAGCAGAAGGAGCAAGAAGTGAAACAAATCTTCGCAAAGTATAACAGCCTGAACGCAGAACGCTTTGAGAAAGTTGCTAATATAGATCCATTAGCGAGTGAACGTATTGGAAATAAATAAGAAGCAATTAGCATTCAGTGTAAAAAAACAAAACAGGCTATCTCACTAGCAAAGGATACTGCTAGTGAGATAGCCTGTTTTTTGTGGTTTTATAGAGAGACAGCATTTTGCCTAACGGTTAGCGCAGCCGGTATTTCTTTTCCTGGCAGGAAATGAATGCTGCGGATATAGCGGATCGTCCCGCTCTGTGCCCGCATAATTACCGAATGTGTCTCCGCGCGTTCTTTACCGATGAAACGGACGCCGTTCAGGAACTCACCTGACGTTACACCCGTGGCGGCAAAGAGGACGTCGCCCGTGCCAACCATGTCTTCCATGTATAGCACTCGCGTTGGATTGGCAATTCCCATGCGTACACAGCGCTGTAGCTCTACTGGTCCATCCGGGAGCAATCTGCCCTGCATTTCACCACCAAGGCATTTCAGTGCAGCGGCAGCAAGAACACCTTCGGGTGCTCCGCCGGAACCCATATATAAATCGACATCGCTGTCTGGCAGTGCAGCCGCAATAGCGCCAGCGACATCTCCGTGACCAAGCAGCTTAATTCGTACCCCGGCTTCACGCAGGCTATTAATCAGCTGCTCATGCCGTTTGCGATCCAGCACCATTACGGTTAACTCGGAGAGGGATTTGCCAGTGTAATGGCAGGCTTTTTGCAGAGTGATCTCTACAGGGTCCTCGAGTCTAAGCTTACCGGCAAGTTCAGGCCCGCAGGCTAACTTTTCCATATAAATGTCCGGGGCATGCAGCAGGCTGCCTTTATCTGCTATAGCAATAACAGATTGCGCATTATGCAGGCCGCAGGCAACAACCTCAGTTCCTTCGAGAGGATCGACGGCTACATCGACAGAGGGACCTTTTTGGTTCCCGACTTTCTCACCAATATAGAGCATTGGAGCATCATCCATCTCTCCTTCACCTATCACAACAGTTCCGTCGATGGACACAGAATCGAACATGGAACGGATCGCAGTCGTGGCTGCATCATCTGCCGCATTTTTATCACCCCGTCCAATCCAACGAGCCGAGGATAAAGCACCTAGTTCAGTTACCCGTACAATCTCAAGGGCCAGTTCGCGCTCCATTCTAATTCCCTCCAGTGCATTCTATATATTTTGTAAACTGAAATTTAGATATAACCCATAATAATACCAGCGGTTTCTTCTATAGCCTTGTCAGTAATATCAATTACAGGACAGCCCAGCTTGTTGAACAATGAAGCGGCGTATTCCATCTCTTCGGTGATCCGCTCCAGACTTGCATATTGGGAGCCTGTCGGTAATCCGAGAACCTTAAGCCGCTCAGAGCGGACCTTCAGCATGTACTCGGGTTTCATGGTTAATCCGATAAGCCGGTTCGGCGGCAAGCTTAATAGTTCTTGCGGAGGACCAATCTCCGGGATAATCGGATAGTTAACGACTTTTTTTCCTCTATGGGCCAAAAAGATGCTAAGCGGTGTCTTTGAAGTACGGGACATGCCCAGCAGAACGATATCGGCTTTGAGCATGGCACCCAGATCACGGCCGTCATCACAGGCGACGGTGAATTCTATAGCTTCTATGCGGCGGAAATAATTCTCGTCGAGCTGGTGGAGAAGACCTGGCCGTTGCTGAGGAGCATCGTCGAAGGTATCAATGAAGGCCTGCATCATAGGGCCCATGATATCAACGATCCGTAAATCAAGACGTACCGCTTCCTCGCGGATCATTTCTCTTAATTCTGGCTGCACTAATGTATAGGCGACAAAACCTTTATGCTGAGCTGCTTCTTCCATAAGCTTGCGTAGCTCGTCTTCATGCCTAATATTGCCGTATCTTTTAATGGTGACCTGCTGATTCTGAAATTGGTGAATAACGGCCTGCACGACAGCCTCTGCCGTATCTCCTATAGAATCCGAGCATATCGTTATTAAGTTGGAAGATTGCTCGATGCTCATGGGTTCCTCCTGTTATCCTTTGGCTTCAAGTTCGAGGAGAAGTTTGATGATGGAGGTTTTTGTTAAACGTCCTACCACATCCAGTTTTGTACCGCCGTCTTCAGCGGCGCTGGGAACAACCACCGGCAAACTGTCTACCTCGTGAAAAATCATCTTATGTGCAGCTTCAAGCACCGGCTCATCCGGTGAAGTTGTGACCACTTTGGGCTGGCGCGTCATAACCATGCTTACGGGCATGGAGACTGCACCGGGGTTGCCCAAGGTTACCTTTAGGAAATCCTTACGTGAAGCAACGCCCGTGAGTTTACCCTCTTCGTCACAGATAATAAGAGTGCCTACATCCTGTAGAAAAAGCGTAACTACGGCATCTTGAATAGTTGTGGTCTCACGGATAACTATAGGTACACTTTGAATTTCTTTGACCATCGTTTCCTGCAGCAGATAACCGCTTCCCTGACGACTGGATGATTTCAATCCTGGGAAGTACCCGACCTTCGGCTTGGCGTCGATATATTTGAGCATAACCAAAACAGACAGATCCGAGCGAATTGTTGGCCGGGTAAGGTTCAAACTTTCGGCAATCTGTTCGCCGGTAATCGGAGCTCTTTTGTTAACGATATCGATAATCTCTATTTGACGTGATGTCAGTTCGATCACAATTCCCTCCACTTCCGATAAAAAAGGCATTCCTCTTTAGAAAAGAAGCGCCGTTAAGCGAATCCTCCTTTCATATATGAGTCATATTTAGCTGTATTTAATTTAACTTGTTTATATAATACGCAATAGTGGTCATAAATGCAATATATAGTACGTCATATATTTGATTTTTTTAACGCAACAGTGTTGATCTTCTTTTTTTGCAGTAATTGCTTTAAAGCATCAGCATTCACTAGGATCGTTCCGGCAATGATGGTGAACACTCCAAGAATTGTAATCCAAGATACGGACTCCTTGTAAAAGAAAAAGCCTACACCCACGGCAATCGGTGGAGAAATATAAAGCCAGGTAGAAGGAAACACTGGGTTGGTCTTAGCTACGAGCCAGTAGAACAAGGTATGGCCGACCATGGAGCCGATAACTGTGAGATAGAGCAGTGAACCTGCTGTCTCGAATGAGAAGAGAAATGCAGGATGTACTTTTTCCGTGGCAAAAGAAAGAATGAATAACAGCGCACCGCCATACATCATTTGAGCCGCATTCAGCGCAATCGGTGAGACCTCAGGCATACTGTTAATTACTTTTTTGGAGTAAATCGCACCTACAGCATAGCAACACTCTCCAATTAGGACTACGGCGCAACCGATGAGCCACAGTGGTGAAATATCAACGGCGAGATTGGGGAGAACCAGCAGCAGTACGCCAGTGAAGCCGATGATGCAGCCATATAGGGAGATGGCGGGTGCTTTTTGCCGAAGAATAGAGGTTTGGAGCAGCAGGATCATGATCGGTCCAGTGGCAGAGAGTACAGCTGCAAGCCCTGAAGAAACATATTGTTCAGCCCAGTAGAGACCCGCGAAGGTGCCAAAGGTTAGTGCAGACCCGGTGAACAACATTTCTTTGCGCAACAGCAAGGAGAAGCTGGCTTTTCGTTTCCAGACCATCCATAGGAATAGAACAGCGCCTGCGACAAAAAATCTTAAGCCCGCTGAAAAGAAAGGAGGCGCACCGGCATCTACGCCGATTTTGATAGCTAGAAAGGTCGTGCCGAAGATCAGACATACAAGTGCATAAGCAAATAAGATCATTTTGAAAGTCCCCTTTTGTGTGCTTTATAAAATATAAGAATTTATAAGCTGGCATTTTGTTAATCATATAGGGGAGAGGACAGAACAGATTGCCTTGTGTAGAACAGATTAATTCGGAAATCGTGTACAATATGATTACAAGGTTGTTCGGAGAGGAGTTGTAGCCAGATGAAAAAGGTTGTGGGAGCGGAGCATAATCATCCTTTGTTTCGGCAGGTCTATGAATTTCTATTAAATCGCATGGAGCGAGGGGAGTGGGTCGCACATGATAAGCTTCCTTCTATACGGCTGCTGGCGGAGGAGCTTAAGGTACATCGACTGACCGTATTCAAAGCGTACAGACGGTTGACGGAGGATGGAAAGGTTTATGTAAAAGATAAATCAGGATATTACGTGGCACCCATAATCTCGCTTCCTGCTATTGAAGTAGGAGCCGCAGTATCGGCTTATGCGCTCACTAATCCGCTGTCTGATATTCAGAGAGTGCCAGTTAAGTATCAGTTCTCGCAGGCGCTGATTGATCCGGGGCTGCTGCCGAATCTTTTTCTATCTGACTATGTCAAAAAAGTGTTCGATCTATATCCCAAGGTAATGGGAACGTATGCCTCGGTCCAGGGGGATAACGAGCTGCGTGAGACGTTAAGCCACCACTTTCGGAAGCAACATCGGCTGCAGTTAACTTCGGAAGAGCTGCTTATTACCTCGGGTGCGCAGCAGGCGATCAATCTGATTGCCCGGATTGTGATTGGTCCTCTGGATACGGTGCTTGTGGAGCGGCCTACTTATAGTGTTGCTATGGATATTTTTCGCCGGGAGGGGGCACGGTTGGTCCCGGTAGAGATCACTCCGGAGGGATATGATCTGGAGGAAGTAGAAACTTTGATGAAAAAGCATAAGCCGCGTATGTTCTACATTAATCCAACGCATCACAATCCAACTGGATACACGGTGCCTGTGCAACAGCGCAAGCTGTTGGTAGAACTGGCCGAACGTTATCGCTGTTTACTGGTGGAGGATGACCCGTTCCGCGATATGTATTTTGATGAGGAGCCGCCGCCGCCCTTTTTTGCTTATGATACGGAGGGGTGGGTGATCTATATCAGCAGCTTCAGTAAATATGTAGCCCCTGGCTTACGAATCTGTGCGGTGGCCTGCCGATATCCATTTATGGAGCGTCTGATCACGGCCAAATCACTCGCGGACAATGGCACTCCGCTGCTGAATCAAAAAATATTTCTACATTACTACACCTCCCCACGCTTGCAACAGCATCTCGGTAAGCTGCGCATTGCACTTCAAGTGCATAAGGAAATTGTAGAAGAGGAGCTGGCGGGGACTGGCTGGGAATGGACGACTCCGCAAGGCGGACTAAATCTATGGGTGAAACTACCGGAGCATCTTACGATGGATCGCCTGTTTGCTTCAAGTATGGCGCAGTCTATCGCTTTTGTTCCTGGGGAGTTATTTGATCCACTGGGGGAAATGAAGTCAAGGCTTCGCCTAAGTTATTCCTTTGCAAGCGAAGGGGTGCTGCGCGAAGGAATACAGCGTTTGATTGGGATCGCGCACAGTTTGTGAGTGGTACAGCAGGTATGGGGGATTAAAGAAGAGGATATGAGGAGTTAAAGAAGATTAGGGTAATTAAAGAAGAGGATTAGAGGAGTTGCTACCGGATAAACTTGTATCACTTGTTTGGGAATTCCTGTAACACTTTCCACATTTGCTCCGTCTGTAAGGTAAAGAAGGGGGTTATCAAAGTGCGAAAGATCAATTTCCGAAAGATCAATTTCCGAAGTCCAATGATGATATTTCTAGGTGTCCTATTAATATTTACGGCTTTGCTGACGGTACGGCCCTCGGTCACTTACGCCTGTTCCTGTGTTATGCCTGCGGAGCCACTGGAAGCTCTTGAGAAAAGTACAGCTGTTTTTGTCGGGAAAGTAGTGGATATGAAGGAGCCGTCACAGGGGAACATAATTTCTTCTGCTGATCCAGTAAAGGTAACCTTTGAGGTGGATTCCAGCTGGAAAGGGGTCAAGGGGAATCAAGTTACATTAACTACGGCTTTATCTTCTGCAAGCTGCGGCTTTGAATTTGTGGAAGGGGAAAGTTACATTGTCTATGCTTATGCTAGAGACGGCGGAGACTCTGGTAATCTGGAGGCTAGTTTATGCAGTCGAACTAAGCGGCTAACCGCTGACTCAGTGGATCTAAAAGAGCTGGGACCGGGTATTTCGCCTACAACGCCTACCGCTTCTCCGGAGGTAACTCCGAATAATTCACCGGAGTCAGGAGCTGGGAGTAATGAGCCTGATCAAACGGGGAACCCGGCTGGGGACAGTGATTCCTTTCCACTTGTTAATGTGGGGATTAGTGGAATAATTATCGTTCTAGTGGCTATAGCTGGGGCTGTTCTATACCGTCGTAGAAATGATGGAACGCGCAAAAAATGACTCTAACTGTAGAGTCACGTCATGTAATGTAATGGTGGGATCAAGTTAGGACGTAAGAATATATAAGGGGTTGTGATAAAATAAGCGGTCGCTCGGGATAAACATCCGAGCGACCGCTTATTTGTTTGAGAAGACCTTGAGTAACTGGTGTTGGGCTGTGTTGGTGGACCAGTGGTGGAGTATGTTGGTGGGCGAAAAGGTACTGATGCTAATGCTGGTGTGTGCTGAAGGGCGGCGTAGGTCTAGAGTTGGTATGTGTGGAAGGGCGATGCAGGTCTAGTGCTGGTGCTCAAGTGTAGCTCGGAATCATCTAGAATCAATAATTAGGGAAATCCTCCCTGATTTTATCGTGTTTTACTCATTATTAGCGATAATTGGGGAATTCCTCCCTAAAATTCTGCGGAAATTGCCCTTTTTGCCTATAATTGGCTAATTATTAGGGAGAAATTCCGCAAAAAGTCCAATGTGTGCTTATAAAGATCGATTATCAGGGAGAAATTCCGCAAAAAGTTTAACGCGCGCCTATAAAGTCGAATTTGAGGGAGAATCTCCTTAAATATCAGTTCAAGGAGGGCAGAATTTTGTGAAGCAAGTTGCACTTTAGATTGTAAGGTAAAGTAAGGTGAATTCCGTGTAGCAAGGTTAATTTGGGTGATGTGATTAAGGTGAATTTAGTGAGTTAATGATGAATTTTTGCGATGTAAGTTGAAATCAGTTGAAGTCAGTTGTGATGTCACTTGAGTTTAGATCGCAAGCCTACCTCACCCTCGTCACACCCACCCAAATAACCGGGCAAGCTGAGCGACAGCAAAGGTTACTCCGATGGCGATACCCAGCGGAATGACTGCTGAGAGAACGGCCCACTTCATGCTTTTTGTTTCCTTGTAAATGTTCACGAGTGTCGTACCACAAGGATAGTGGAGCAGGGAGAACAGCATCATGTTGAGTGCGGTCAGCCAGGTCCAGCCATGTGAGAGAAAGACATCTTTGATACTGCCTAAGCTGTCGATATCAACCATAGCGCCTGAGGACATATAGCCCATAAGCAGGATAGGCAATACGATTTCATTCGCAGGAAGTCCAAGAATAAAGGCCATGATGATAAAGCCATCCATGCCAAGCAAATGTGCGAACGGATCAAAGAATGCAGCCATATGATTCAGTACAGAATCGCCGCCAATAAACAGATTGCCTAGAATCCAAGTGATAATCCCGGCAGGGGCAGCAACGACGATAGCCCGAGTAAGTACGTTAAGGGACTTATCTTTGGAGGAAATAAGTATGGTCTTCCAGATTTGTGGACGGCGGTAGGGAGGAAGCTCCAATGTGTAATGTGTGGGAACCCCACGCAGCGCAGTTTTGGACATGACCCAGGAAACGGTTAAGGTAACAATGATGCCGATTAGAACCATTCCCATTAGGACGGAGGCAGTGGTGAATGTACGAAGCGCCCCTGTCGTAGCGGCTCCTGCCATAAATAAGGAAGACAATAAAATCAGCGTGGGCCAGCGGCCGTTGCAAGGGACAAAATTGTTGGTCAGTATAGCCAGCATTCGTTCACGCGGCGATTCGATGATTCGTGTGGAGAGGATAGCGGCCGCATTACAGCCGAAGCCCATGGACATGGTTAAAGCTTGCTTGCCATGACCACCTGATTTTTTGAACAGTCGGTCCATGTTAAACGCAACGCGTGGCAGATACCCGAAATTCTCAAGCAGAGCGAATACGGGGAAAAAGATCATCATCGGTGGCAGCATGACACTGATTACCCATGAGGTGCCTCGATACAAGCCAAGCACAAGCACGCCGTGCAGCCAAGCTGGGGCATGGAGAGCCTCAAATCCCGCTGTCAGATATCCTTCGATGAAGCCAAAGAAGGAAGCGAGCCAGCTAGAAGGGTAGTTAGCCCCGGCAATCGTAATCCAGAATACGACACCGAGAATGGCGAGCATGATGGGAAAACCCCAAATTTTGGAGGTCACGATATTATCCAGCTTATAAGTGCTGTTCAGTTTCTTCTTATCCCGATAAGTAACTGCATCTCCGCAGATGCCTGCGGATACGCCATATATACCACTGACAATCTCATCCCGAATGGCTCCGCCGTCAGCGAGCTTTTTTGCGGTGGACAATAGGGAATCTAGAGCGTCAGATCCCTTAGTGATAGGCAGTGACTCCATGGCCGATGACCTCCTTTGCTTCGGGTAAATCCTTGCTTTTCATATGCTCTTTAAGTGAAGTAAGCAGGCTGTCATCACCGTCCAATAAGCGCAGTGCAATCCAGCGAGCGGGATATTTGGTACCGATGGTTTGCTCTACCAATGGTGTAAGCTCGGCAATTCCCCGTTCGATCTCTTCGTTGTAACTAATCCGCAGCGGCTGCGCTGTGAATGAGCCTGTAGCCATTCGCTCCACTTGATCCAATAAGGCATCGATCCCTATTTTATTGCGCGCCGATATCGCAACGACGGGTACGCCGAGACGTTTGGAAATACTCTTCAGGTTGATGTCGATGCCCAGCTTACGTGCTTCATCAATGAGGTTGATGCAGACAACCGCCCGTCCGGTAATCTCCAGTACTTGCAAGGCAAGATTGAGATTACGTTCCAGCGAAGTAGCGTCAAGCACTACAAGTGTCACGTCTGGCTGTTCAAAAATAATATAATCTCTAGCCGCTTCTTCATCCGCGGAATTTGAGTATAGGGAGTACGTTCCTGGTAAATCTACCGCGAGGTATGAATGGTTATTGTGTTTGAATTCGCCTTCGGCAGTAATGACGGTTTTACCTGCCCAGTTTCCAGTATGCTGTCGCATGCCGGTTAGCAGGTTGAATAGTGTGCTTTTTCCGGTGTTAGGATTGCCTGCAAAAGCGACGGTGAACTGACTCATGCTTCTACACCTCCAATTAATTCTCCGAATATTAAAGAGCTTTCTTCTCTACGCAGTGCAATGGTCGTATTGCTTACCCGAAAAGCTATAGGATCTCCTAATGGACTACGCCGCAACACCTCTACGATATTCCCGACTACGAACCCGAGGTCCAGTAATCTTCTTCTAAGCACACCTTGAACTTCAATGTCGCTGATGCGCAGCGTGCTACCCTTTGCAGCCTCTGATAAAGGAATAGTTGTTCCAGTCATGAGATCCCTTCTTTCATTTATATTTTTACCGCCTACGGTTTTTATTTTGTGTATTAGAACATTTCTTGTAGTCTGGCACAACATTAGTATATGGCAACAACTTTGTCCCTGCAACAAGAATGTTTCCCTTAGGCAAAATAAAATTAAGCAAAAAAAGCCCCTGACGAAAGAGGGCTTGTACGCTCTTTTCCGCAGGGTTGAGCTTAATTCTTAATTAACATTAAAATTACGACCAGCTGCCAAAATCAAGTGTACGTCCGGTCTCGACCAAGGTTTTAATATTACTCAGAACCTGCCACCAGGCGTTGATACTGCCAGCATATGAAGGATCATCAGGATGCCATTCATCGTGGATAAGCGTAAGCTTAGTAGTTCCACCCACCGCTTCAAGCAGCCAAGATATACGCGATTCATATCTTTCTGTACCCTTATGATAGGAGGGGCCGACCTTATGCGTGAAACGAAACGCTTTTTGTGGAGTGAACTCCAGCAGAGTCCCATATACATGTATCGTTTCATCGCCATCTGCACCGGGACCAACATATTCCAGCAATTCACCTTCTTTAAAAGTGGATTGGATTACGCTCCCGTAGTAAATCTGTTTAGTACCTTCGGGAGAGATCAAAGTCTCCCATACCTGCTCAGGTGTTCCGCCAATATAAAATTCATAGTGAAGTTCTTTCATTCCTTATTCCTCCTTGGTTTGTACAATCATTTATTCCCTTAGACTTATTTACACTATACAAAAGGATCACTGACAACTACGGTCAGTGATCCTAAAATAATCATTTTAAGTTTTATAATAAGCTGCCAGATCGGTAGCTATAGCGGACAGCTTTTGTTTCAGAGCTAAAGGCTCTAGGATTCGTAGTGTTGATCCATAAGGCAACAAGAAGTAAGGCGCATAAGTCAGTAAGGAGGTCTCATCGACTTGAAAACGGGCTTGTCCGTCAATGCGCTGCACCAGCGCATGTCCAAACAGCCAATGACTGCATAGATCGTTCAGGATTCCTTCATCGGCGGCGATGACTACTGCTATGAGTTTCTCTGGAGTATTTGGTGTGGGCAGCAAGCTTTTTAACAAAAAATCACGTGCAGAGAAGTCAGCAGGACGGGCAAACAGAGCTTCTGTGCGGTGCAGTTCAGTTATTCTATCGACTCGGAAAGACCGAATTTCTTGCCTCTGATGGCAATAAGCAACGGTGTACCATTGCCCTTTCCACAGGACAAGTCCATAAGGATCAATAGCGCGGGAAGAAATCGTCTCCCCGTTTCCCTTCCGATATTCCATCTGGAGGGTATGTCCGTTCGCCGTCGCTAATTCAAGCTCTTGCAGTAGGTGGGGAAGCGGCGCAGCAGGGGAGTGGATGGTTTCTATCCCGCTCTCATGACGCTCCATCTGTTCTAATTGCTGCGCATTGCTGTACCGTTTCAGTTTGGCGATTGCTTGATCTAGAGCTTCTACATAAGGATATCCAGTTCCCCGCGCAAAGGAGGCGGCTTGCAGGAGGGAACGTTGTTCGTCGGAGTCAAAGAATAACGGGACCTCGGAAAAATGCTCCGGAAGGCTATAGCCACCACCAGGTCCACTATCCGCGATAATGGGTACGCCACTGATGCATAACGCGTCGATGTAACGATAGACAGAGCGGACACTGATCTCTAGCGCTTCTGCTAGTTCCCCGGCGGTTCTTCCCCGTTGCTTGAGCATCCAGAGAATGGATAACATGTGATCAGCCTTGGACATAAATCAGGAACCTCCTTGCCTCATTAATTAGTAATAGTTTACTAACTATAGCAAATTGCCTATTGATCAGCTAGAGAACCTTTTGGTGCTGCCATAAGTTCCAAGCCGCGAAGTACATCCAGGGTTACGATTCTTTTCAACATGGTGTTACACCATTATTTTCTTGAGACTATGAATGTACCGTGATCTCGCAATAAGGAAATAGATAGTTTGCACAACCAGAAATACAGCAGATGTAGTAAGCACGGGCACAGTTACATTTGTGATATTAATCTGTTTCAGTATCGGGCGTATCACGACAAGGGTCTGAATGGTGGCAATAATAATCGGAATATAGAAAAGCACAGAAATCTGTTTGGTAGCAGAAGCTGACATTTCTTTAGTACTTAAACCGATTTTGGACAAAGCATTATACATTTGCTTATCTGTGTTGAGCTCAGTATGAAGCTTGAAAAAGAGAAAGCTGGCGGATGATAGCGAGAAGATCAGTGCGATAAAAATTCCTATAAAGCTAAGCATGGCGGCTCCCTGTTTGGTCGATAGATAGCTGTCTGCTCGCGATCCCAGTATAGAGCTGTATTGATGGTTAGCCTTGTTAGCGGCTTTATTCCATTGGATAAGGTCTCTGGTGACAACAGCTTCAGCTGAGCTGTCATTAGGTGTAGGACCGTCCCATGCAGGGATTTTGTATAGATATCTCACATAAGGTCTCGTGTACTTCTCTGCTGAATTTGAAATCTTATGATATAAGTTGTCATCTACGATTAGAAGTGAGGTGGCCATTGGATCTACTGGATGCACCTTTGGTGTTCGTAATTCTTTTAACATCAGTTCCTCATCTTTTTGAACCTTCAAATGAATCGCTCGATTAGCAGCATAATTCTGTGAATCCATATGTGGGTTCAGCAGCAATACAGATTCTTTTTCAGACAAGGGTCCAACCTCGGACACATCCATCTGTAAGCCCAGTTGATTGAACTGTGAGCGGGAGATCAGATCAATTCCAAGTATTATTTCCTTATCGATTCCTTGAATGGAAGCAGAGATTAGATCTACTTTATTCTCTGTATACTCGACTTTAGCATTCTTTAATTTAGTGTGAATGGGCTCTAAATCTGGTGCTTCATCCTTCGGATCATAAATCGTATAACTCACAGCGAATGGGGATTTTTTATAGAGGTCTGAGTTCGCTTGATTAATCGATAAAAGAATTCCCGAAGCCATACAGGCAAGCGAGGTAACCACAGTTACAAGGAACAGCATTCTTGCATTGTCTTTAATCTTATAACTCATCTCGGAAATCCACAGCAGATTGGTTCCGCGCCACAACCGTTTGCGTCTTAGTTTTAGTAGGCGAATGCCCAATACAGATAACTGAGAGTAGAAAAAGTAGGTTCCAGCGATACCTGTGACAGCGGCGACTAACAGTGAGGACGGGGACAATTGCTTCCGAATCGCGAGAGCGCCGACGGTCAACAGTAGAAGCCCAAAGAGCGAGAACAACAAGGAGACACGGGGTTCTTTTTTAGGTTTAACATTTCCCTTAAGCAGTTCAAGAACTTGATGTTTACGAATGAACAATAATGTGAAGACCGAAATGACCAGAAATAATGAAATGAAAGAGATAGAAGTAATCATTAACGCCTTCATTGGCCAATAAAAGGGTAGTGGCTCCATGCCCATAATTGTCGTGCTTAGCAGCAAGAATAACTTGGATAAAAGCATGCCGAAAGACACACCTGTTACTATAGAGAGCAGTCCGATCAGCATGTTTTCTATAAGAATCAGCTTGTTGATCTGGCCAGGGCGTGCGCCTAAAATCATCAGTATGCCGAACTCCAGATTACGCATTTTCAGAAACGCACTAATCGAATATAGTACGAAAAAGAACGCAAAGATAAACACAATGTAAGAAGCAATTTGCATGCCGGAGGCTGAATTCGCACCCAGCGCGATGTTGGTAATACTAGGGTGATAAATAAAGACTGAATAAGAGAAAAAGATCATGACCATAAAAGCACTGCTTAAGAAAAAAGCAAAATAAGCGCGCGAATTACGGCGTACATTATTAAACGCGAATTGAGGAAAGTTCATGACTATTCCCTCCCCAGAACGAAAGTGTGTCGATAATCTTTTGGAAGAAGGCCTGACGGTTATCTCCCCGGTGAATTTCGGCTGCTAGTTTGCCGTCTTTTATAAAAACAATTCGGTTGCAGTAGCTCGCTGCCAGTGGATCATGTGTTACGAGCATTAGCGTGGTGCCTTCTTTGTGGTTAATATCCTCCAGCGATTCCATCACCATCCGCGAAGAATTGGAGTCAAGCGCACCCGTAGGCTCATCGGCCAAAATAATCGAAGGAGAGGTGATGATCGCCCGGGCAATTGCGGTCCGCTGACGTTGTCCCCCTGAAATTTCATAAGTGCGTTTGCTCAGAATATCGGTAATGTTTAAGCGTTCAGCGACTCTTTGAAGCAAGATTTCCATCTGTGAGAGCTTACGGTTATCCAAAGTCAGGGGCAGCACAATATTTTCGGCGACGGTTAATGTCTCAAGCAGGTTGAAGTCCTGAAACACAAAGCCTAGCTGTTTTCGGCGAAAGTGAGCGAGCTCTTTTTTATTCAAAAGATAAGGGTTGCTGCCATTGATATTCACTTCGCCAGAGGACGGCTGGTCGATTGTGGATACCATATTGAGCAGTGTTGTTTTACCGCTACCAGACGGTCCCATAATTCCGACAAATTCACCTTTTTCAATATTAAGATGAATATCGGTGAGGGCTTGGGTCACTATTTTGCCAGGGTATACCTTATGAAGTCCTTTGACTTCCAATACGTTCATATCATTCATTCCTTCCAATACAAAAATGATTTCATCCGCCTTATTCGGGGAACGGGTTATGTATATAATTTATAAGATCGAGAGATTAGCTGCTATGGATTTACCTTAAGGTTTCCTTACAGAGACGTTAAGGTTATGTTCGCCATTCTCCTTGTGGGGAATGGGTTGAGAGATAAGTAGCCTATAAAGAAGAAGGAGGCTTCAAAGCCATGAATAATGACGATGAAGTCCCCTCAATATTATTTCTGTAGATGATCACTGTTGCTAAAAATAAGTCGCACGCGGGTTCCTTCCCCGAGCCGGGACTGAATATCCACCTTGTGTTCGAGCCTGTTGCAAATCTCCCGGACGAGATACAGTCCCATCCCCGTCGATTCATGATAATGTCGTCCGCGGTCACCCGTAAAGTAGGGATTAAAGACCCGCTTCAGATCCTCAGGAGAAATGCCGATCCCTTGATCGGTAATATCCAGAATCGTGTCGGTGCCTACACGCTGAGCTGAGAGGGTAACGGTCTTGCCAGTACCGGAGGTATAGTTTACGGCATTGGTTAAGATTTGGGCCAGCATAAACATTAACCATTTAGCATCGCTATATACCGCGAGATTGGCATCCACCTGTACATCTACTTTTATACCCCGGCGTATGAATAGTCTGCGATTTTCGGCTACCGCCTCACTAACGGTTTTGCGCAGAAGTAACGGTTCAACTTGAAAATCATTTTCAAATCGGTCAAGTCTTGAAGTGTAGATAACCATCTCCAGCCCTCTGCGCAGACGTTCCAGTTCCTCCTGAATACTTGCGGCAGCCTCCTCTTCAAGATCCTTTAGCGTAAGCTGAATTACAGAGAGCGGGGTCTTCATTTGATGAACCCAGCGATTCATGAATACGATATGCTGATCCATCTGGCGCGCATGCGCATTCACTTGCTCCTGATACTGGCGGTCAATCAGCTGCAATAACTCATGGATAGCTTCTGAAAGAGGAGTGTCTCCTAAGGAAACAAGATGTTTTTGGAGCATGTCCATAGGTTCGCTTAATGCTGCATACAATCTCCGGTGCTGAACGTATCGGTAGCCTAGATATAGCAGTAGAACTACGGTACTCAAGGCGATTCCATAAAGCATGATAGAGATCGGTCTGTTCTCACCAGACAGCCAATACAGCAAAGGGATAAGCAGCATCTGAAGCAGATAGAATAGGATCAGTGAGATCTGGTCTCTCCAAAAAAGCCTCATGGCGTATCCTTAGAAACATTAAGCCGATAGCCAGCGCCTCTTACGGTTTCCACAATGTCGCCAAGACCGAGATCCTTGAGCTTTTTGCGGACACGGGTTATGTAGACATTTAATGTATTGTCATCTATGAAATGCTGATCCTTCCACATGAGATCGAGCAGACGCTCCCGGTTAACCACTCGTCCTTCCTTAAGCAGTAAAGCTTCCAGTAGAACCGCTTCCTTCTGGGTTAGCTCACTCGTGTGCCCGTCGTATTGGATCATATATCGTTCAGGATAGAGGATTAAACCTCCAGATTGGAGTTTATGCTCTTCTTGAGTCTGTGAGTATGAACCATATGCTCTACGTATGTGGCTGCGGATTTTGGCAAGTACAACCTCATAGTGAAAAGGCTTAGTGATATAATCGTCCCCGCCATTCTCAAGCGCCATCACCTGATCCATTCCACTATCCCGTGCAGAAATGAACAGAATCGGGCAGAGTGAGAGGGAACGAATCTGGCGGCACCAGTAGAACCCATCGTATTTAGGCAGATTGACGTCCAGTAAGATAAGGTCAGCCGAGCTTTCATTAAAAGTCTCCAGCACCCTGTTGAAATCCTCTACAATAATTGTATGGAACCCATATTTCGATAGGTACGTGCTCAGCAAGCTTGCCAGCTTGGCATCGTCCTCTATGATTAGAATCGTCTCCATATTTTCACTCCTTTGTTCAGTTATACAGTAACATGTACAAGGAAAATTATGCAAAAAGAGTACTCTTATTCGTGGTCAACGTAAGAATCTAGCTAGACTTACCGAAGGGGAATTTGGCTGATCTAAGCCTAGCTGATCTAGCTCTAGCTGGCCTAGTCTAGCTGGTCTAGCCTAGCTGGCCTAGCTCTAGCTGATCTAGCTCTAGCTGAACTAGCTTTAGCTGATCTAGCTTTAGCTGATCTAGCTCTAAGCAATCCAGATTTCGCTCAAGCGGATTATCCAGACTTAATTGCACTTTGTACACTTATTTCTGAGTAGATCGTCCCTAGAAGCCATTTAATTGCACTTCGTGCAACTAAAAAGGGTGAATCTAGTGGAATTAAAGGAAAACCAGAAATTTAACTGCACGAAATACAACTAACTATCTTTTGAAGGAGCATTCTGAGGAAATAGTTGCACTAAATGCAGTTAACGGATGCGTGGAGCTCATAATTATCGCTTGGAAATAGTTGATCAGTGACTATTTCCTCCCGAAGAAGAACGCCCACTCCAAAACTTACTCTAATTGCACTTTGTACACTTATTTCTGCATAGATAGTCCCTAGAAGCCATTTAATTGCACTCTGTGCAACTAAAAAGGGTAAACTGGGTGCAATTAAAGGAAAACCAGAAATTTAACTGCACGAAATACAACTAACTATTTTTTTAAGTAACATTCTGAGGAAATAGTTGCACTAAATGCAGTTAACGGATGCGTGGAGCTCATAATTATCGCTTGAAAAAGCTTGATCAGTGACTATTTCCTCCGGAAGAAGATCGCCCACTCCAAAGCTTTCTCTAATTGCACTTTGTACACTTATTTCTCCGTAAATAGTCCCTAGAATCCATTTAATTGCACTCTGTGCAACTAAAAAGGGTGAATTCGGTGCAATTAAAGGAAAACCAGAAATTTAACTGCACGAAATACAACTAACTATCTTTTTAAGTAACTTTCTGAGGAATAGTTGCACTAAATGCAGTTAACGGATGCGTGGAGCTCATAATTTCCACTCGAGAAATGTTTGTTTTGTGAACGTACGGATCATATTAGGTAGTATAAAATAATAATAACTAATTATGATATATGCTTCATTTTGCATCCCCCTTAATATGAAATTAAAGAGAGGGGCGTGGAAAATGAACATTAATTTTAGAAGCTACCGTTCTGAAGATCTGCTAAAGGTACGTCATTTTCTTATACAAAGTTACAGTAAGCTAAAGACTCCAAATACCTGGCTTATAGACCGCTGGGAATTTGTTATTTTTTTTCAGGAGACGAGAAGTGGAACGCTGGAGCAGTGGGAACAAAAAGTGGGCTTATGGGAGTATGAGAATGGAGAGCTTGCAGCTGTAGTGTGCAGGGACGATGGGTTCTATTTTCAGTGTGCTGAGATGAATCCTCCGGAAAAATTACTTGAAGAAATGTTCGCTTTTGCTGAACAAAAAGCTGAGGAAGAGAACGGTGGTTACGTAGAGCTGTATGTGCCAATACCGGAGAATATGACTTCTGCGGCGGAGGTTGCTCGTAAGAGGGGGTATCATCAAACGGGTGGTAAGGAAAGCGTAAACTCCTTGCGATTGGATGAGGAATTCCCTGTGGAGCTCCCCTCTGGCTTTAGAATATGCAGCGGAGATGAGATCGAGGTTACTGCAAAAGCGCTCGGACATATCATGGCCTTCGACTATGCAGAAACGGCGGAGGCAGAGCTCACGCTGCTGCATTATGGGAATATGAGTAACGCTCCAAGCTATAATCCGCAGCTCGATCTTAGCGTTGTGAATGACACGGGCGAAGTGGTTTCCTTTTGTAATATTTTTTGGGACAGCAGCAATAGAATTGGTGCTCTGGAGCCTGTAGGCACATCCATTAACTATCGAAAGCTGGGACTGGGACGGGCGGTTCTACACGAAGGATTTAACCGTTTAAAACAACTCGGAGCTAGTAAAGTTTACGTAGGTTCTATGCAGCCTTTCTATGAGGAATTGGGCTTTACTACAGAAGTTTGGTTACAGGTGTGGGAATATTCAGGTCACACAGATTAAGTTGCACCGGCTGCCCCCGATATTGGATCTGTCAGCAGTACCTAAACTGGCAACGTACTATGAAAAATCCCCTTGATGGGTAAGTCATCAAGGGGATTTTTGGGTTTGAGCTCGGCAATCATACGCTGCACAGTAATCTCATACGTCGCACAGCAATCATACCGCCAGAGCAATTATGCGCTGCAAACTGCCTCTGATTGCACTTTGTACAATAGAATCATATATTCTTAGTAGCCATAGTCGAGCAGTAGCTGAGTCAAATCACAAAGCTCAGCACTCGCAACTAGCCGTCTGGCCCAGAGATTTTATTGATATTTGACTACAATTGCATTGCTGATCTGACGCCCAGGGGACGTAAGATATTTGCCGTTGTAGTAGAGCCCGCTGGATGCACCACCATCCAGATTCATGGCTTGATACGCTCCAGCTTGCTTCATCATTTCTGCCAGCTGTGGGATGGTGGCTCCACCAGTGGTCAGTAGAATGAGCTTATGGTCGCGTGTTAATCCGAGCGCGCTGCGTGCTCCGCCGCCGGTTAAGATTTTTGGATCTTTGAAGCCTTCTGCCGCGACATTTAGGGATACCTTGCCGTTCACAAGAAGACGCGGGCCGGCTTGAAGAGCTCCTTCCATAGAACCGGAAGCGAAGCGGCTTGTGAATTCCAGCCCAGGAATCAGTGACGCCAGATGGTTGCTGTCATAGGTGAAAATCGTCCGGCGATCCCCGGAGCTATTTTTAAGCATTTTTCCGCCGCTGACAATGTACCCGTATGGAGCTTTGTATGCTCCTTTTGTATAGGCATCAAAAAATGTTCCGTTAATCGCAACTACGGCATTATTACGTTTAGCCAGACTGCTTAGGTCCTCTACTTTTCCGACCGTATTTCCAGCCAGTACGACATCAAGTTTCACCTTAGGATGCAGCAGGGACACTGTAACCGTCTGGGCTTTGAAGGATCTGCCGCCAACTTTGAAGGTTTTACTAGCGCTGACAACTGGTGAAGAATCCGCTTTGATTAGTGCGCCGGACTGTACAGGAACAGTGGTTGCAATATCATTACTCTTAAGGGTTAATGAAGAGGCTTCCTTATCCCAAGTTAATTGAATGCCAAGCGTTGTGCTGATAAAAGACAACGGGATATATACCGTGCCATTATCACTGAAAGCAAGATCAGTTAGTGTAACCGACTTTTCATTGACGAGCGCAGCGGTTTGACCTAATGTAAGCGTTATGGTGGTGTCTGCATTCGTAATGCTTATACGTTTTTCGTTAGGATTCCATACAGACTGTATACCAGTGAAGCTATTTAAGAGACGCAGTGGTATGTATGAATGGTTATTCTTGTCCACATAGACGGTGTTTTTAGGAACTGGTGTTGCACCAACAGTGGATGGGCAAGTGGCGACAAGTGGAACGAGCAGTAAGAAGGTAAGAAACAGAGTGGACCCTAGCTTTTTCATCATAAACAATTACTCCTTATCTTGTAGCTGTTGTAAAAAACGACAAGGTTTATTATACCTCATGTTCAAAAACTTGGATAACCTTTATTTTTAAATGTTCATAGGGTGAATCTGATAGAATATAGATTATATTATTTATATTAGCACTGAAATTGCACTGAAATTGCACTGAAATTGCACTGAGATTAGCACTATAACTAGCACCATAACTAGCACCATAACCAGCATCACAACTGCCACTAGACTCAATAGCTAAAAGGAGATTTTTATGACTACAATAGGTTTAATTCGCCATGGAAGTACCGCGTGGAATAAAGAAGGCAGAGTGCAAGGGCATACGGATAATTCATTGGATGCTGAAGGCCTGCAACAGGCACAACTACTGGCTGAACGTCTTAGCACAGAACAATGGGATTACATATATTCAAGTGATTTACTCAGAGCGCGGCAAACGGCAGAGGTTATTGCAGAAAGATTAGGCCTTGAGATCACGGGTTTAGCGCCGGGCATTCGAGAGATGTATGCGGGACTTATTGAAGGAACTACGCAGCAAGAGCGGATTGAACGATGGGGAACCGATTGGAAGACGTTAGATTTGGGTTTGGAAACTCCAGAAGCCAGCGAGCTCAGAGGCAGCGAAGTGATTGAAGAAATTGCGGCGAGACATCCAGGCAGTCATATTCTGATCGTTAGCCATGGTGCAATTTTACGCAGTAGCCTTAGAAGACTACTTCCAGAACTGGACGGCACAGTATTATTGAACAATACGTCAATTACGCGAATAACAAAATCCGAATCGGATGGCTCCTGGAACTGCGAGTTATATAATTGTGCGCGGCATTTGGAGAAAGAGTAAGTGTTCAGATAATGTTCAGAGCTTTTTTATATATTGGTATCGCAGTACAGTAAGCTAATTATTATTTGTAGTTCAGAAGGATGTGCGAATTAAAGGTGGTAGAGGTTCAGATTTATTTACAAACGTTAATGTCCATTATCATCGCAGGGGTTGTAGGTTATTTAGTATTGAGATTTTACCGGGATGTTGCTAGTAAGGAACCAAAACAAAGAGCAGTTTACACGGGCCTTTCCATTATAACTATCGTCGTTGGATTGTGGGCAATGCATCAGCTAGGCAAAAAATCCTTAGAAGAAACTATAGAGGTCAATGGGGGGATTTTCACTCCGTTATTGATATACGCGCTTACGATAGCTGTTTTAATGTTTTTGCTTACACGGCTGAACCTTGTTTTGGCGGAAAGAGAGCAGCTTAAGGAACTTGCCTATAAGGATGGCTTAACGGGGCTCTTAAACAAGAATGGAATGGATCACTTTTGGGATCGCTGCAAAGTAAATGAGCAACTAGCCGTATTGTTTATGGATTTGAACCGGTTCAAATCAATCAATGACAGCTTAGGACATCATGTGGGCGATTTACTGCTGCAAGAGGTGGGAGGAAGGTTAAGTCAATTCTCCAGCAAAAGAAAACGCCATATTTTCCGCATAGGCGGCGATGAATTTGTGATTGTAGCTAAAGGCTGCAATCAGAAGGAAGCGGAGCAGTTAGCGGTGCAGATTCTGGAGAAGACGACCAGACATTATCAGCTGGGAGAGCACAACCTCTTTGTATCTGCGAGCATAGGCATCAGCATTAGTCATGGCAAGGTGGATCATTTCAGGCTGCTGCACGAAGCAGATACAGCGATGTACACCGCCAAACAGCTGGGTACAGGTCGTTATTCAGTTTATAAAAATTAGTTTGTTAAGTGTAAAATATAAGCGTCAGCCCTGGACATAAATAGATGTCTAAGGCTGACGCTTTTTTTTAGGCTCCCGGTGTGTGAAACTTGTGGGGGACTTGCTTGCGTCCCTTCATCAAGAAGAGGCAGAGCAGGGCAACCGCCATACTAATCGCTGCTACATAGAACAGGATGGAGTAATCAAAAATATCAATCATTAGCCCCAGCAAAGGTGGCGAGCTGATCGCTGCCAGTGAAGAGACCAAATAATACATCCCTGTTCGAGTACCGATACTCTCCTCAGTTCCCGTTGCAACAACATAAGGATAAGAGTTGATGTTGATACAAGCCCAGAAGATTCCTCCTGTCAGGAGTAACGCTCGAAGCACCAGCAGGTCCTGTGCAAACCCAACAAGCGCAAAGACCGTCATCAGGCCACATACGCCGACGATAATGATCTTCTTTTTCCCGAATCGCCCACCCAGCCAACCGCTCGGAATAGCGAACAGCACAAAGGCAAGGGAGAAGAAGGTAAGGGAGAAGGAGGCTGCTTGTTCACTGAGGCCCAGATGGTTTTTTCCATACAATGTAAACAAGGTTTCGACCCCTTGATAAGCTACAAACCAGAAGAAAATCGCTGCCAGTAGAAAGACTGTAGTACGATCCAGCTGGCCGCGAAAGGAGACTCTGGAAGGCTTAACTATCGTCGTAGAAGGGCTCCCCGCTGTATCGGATAGAAGCGTAGGGCTTATATTCACACCATCCCGTTTTTCTTTGATGAAGCGCGATACGATAAACAGACATAACAGGGTAATCAGTCCAGCAACGAGAAATGGCAGCGCAGGATTTGATTTATAGAGGATCGAACCCACGCCGAAAGCCAGAATTGATCCGAATCCACCCATGAAATTAATTAATCCGTTAGCCTTTGTACGCTGCTCTTCAGGTGTTATGTCGGGCATGAGAGCGACGGTAGGGGAACGGTATAAACTCATGGCTAAATTCATCAGCATCATAAATAAAAGCAGTGTAAATAGTCCGGTATGAAACGGAATCAGCATAGTCAGCACGGCAGCGAAGGGCATACCGATCATAAGATAAGGCATTCTGCGTCCAAAACGCGAGGTCGTGCGGTCACTCCGATTGCCGATCCAAGGCTGCAAGAATAAGGCGAAGTAATTATCAATCGTCATCATGAAGCTGATTAGGGCTACACTATGTACATATTTTTCGAGGAAAAAAGGTACAAATGCGTTATACAGACTCCATGTAATGCTGATGCTGAAAAAGCCGAATCCGAGCAGCCAGACTTTTTTCACACCATCACACTCCCTTGTCAGCCAGAAGTCCAGCGAGTAGGTCTGGATGATCGGTAATAATGCCTGATACACCAGCTTCAATTAAATATTTCATCCGCTCGGGATCGTTAACGGTCCAAGGATGGTAGACAACGCCATGCTTCGCCGCTTCTTCGACGAATTCAGGCAGTACTGCAAAATGATATGCATGCAACGCAGTCGCTCCAAGTGTAGCAGCATAGTCCCAAGGACGATACAAGCCTTCCCCGTATAGAATTCCTGTTCTGATCTCCGGTGCCAGCGACTGACAGTAAGCTAGTGAATAATGGTTGAAGCTCGAAAAAATGACGCGATCGCTCATCTTGAAATCACGTACGGCCGCAATCACTTTTTCCTCCATACCCGGATATAAAAAAGTGCCATTTTTAAGCTCGATATTTAGGATGGTATCTCTACCTTGCAGCAGATCTAATAAATCTTCCAGCAATGGAAGGCGCTCATCTTTGAATTCAGGTCCGAACCATGAGCCTGCGTCCACTTCCAGTAGTTCTGCGAGTGTATGATCCTTCACATAGCCGGTTCCGCTTGTTGTGCGGTTTAGAGTTTCATCATGAATGAGGACTAGGCCGCCATCCTTGGTCATTTGTACATCAGTTTCTATTCCGGTTGCACCCAGCTCAAGACCTTTGCGAAATGCTGCCATAGTATTTTCTGGACACACTGCCGACGCTCCACGATGCGCAAAATTAATGATGTTGTTCATAAGTTATTGTCCCTCCAACTTTAGTGTTTGCTATGCCCCTATAGATGGGGGCTACTTGTCATATTCCACAGAGAGTAAAGAAACCCTGTCTGGAATTTTAAATCAGTTATTCATAGCGCCATACGGGATTCGTTCTAAAAGTCCAGCTTCATAGATGCTCCGCAGCTTCAGCTCGGGCATATGAATATAACCGATATAACAATCGCATACCTTCATTCGGCAGCTTCTAACCGCAGAGAGACCCTCTAGCCCATCACGGTAAAGATTGCCTATGACCCTTCTGTCCTTATAGCAGCGTTTCACAAGCCCAGCGCCCTGTACGTAAAAAACATCTTTTCCTGCATTGCAGGCTTGGCCAAGGCTTTCATAATCCATAGCATTCACAGAAAAATGTGGATCAATCTCGCTAAGGAAGACAAAATCCTCAGCTGTATAATAATCAGGTTTATCTTTGTAAGCATTGACCCATAAGTACACGTTCTCTGGTAACGCAGAACGAAGTGAAGCTATAGCTGAAAAAGCACTGCGTATTCCAACGCTTCCCACACTAAATGGAACGTCGTTCTCATATAAAGTCAAACATTGCGCCAGAAATTTATCCTCCCGCACTTGTCCGGGGTGGTAGGTGGCCCAAAAGGCCGCTTTTTTACGATTCAGCTGGGAGATGAAATCCAGGTTGGCAGATAGGTTGGTCTGAATCGCTACCTTCTCTACATGGTCCATATTGGAGAGGGCAATCATTGCTTCTTTGTACCAGCGATGAATCAGCCCTTCGCCATAGGGATTAAAAAATATAGAAAGCCGATGACCTGCCGCACCTTGCTCAGAGGCCCACGCTACAAAGGCTTCCAGCCCCTGGCGGTCCTTGGCGAGCGTAGCTGCGCTGTCTCTTGTTTTGCCAAAAGGACAATAGGGGCAATCATAGTTGCAGGACGTGAGGGAACCGCGGTAGTAGAGGACCGCATTCATGGCAATACGAACCTTTCCATCTGCTCTCGGATCTCCCCAGAAATAAACCAATCCCCAATCGAATCAGAGTAACCCATCCCTTCGGTGGTAAGGCGCAGGATGCCATCTTCCTCCTGCCCAAGACCGGAATGAAGCAGGTTGGACAGCTCAGGATAATCGCTCCAGAGCGATTGATCGAAACGCTGGCTGTAATCTTCAAGCTTCAGCCCTTCGCTATGTAGAATCGCCTTCAGAATAAAGCGGCGTTTCTGTTCTTCAAGACTCAGCACAATCCCGTAATCCGCAGTATCGTAACGATCCGTCGCCACGTAATCAGCAATAATGCTCTCGGTTGCTTTACGGCTTACCCCATAACGGGAAGCGTAATGCACATGGCGGGTGTAGGATCTTGCTCCGCAGCCCAATCCGACCATTCCTTCTTCTTGGCAGCTATAATCGAGAATGGGTTTAGCTGTTCCTGCGTCTTCCTTGGCGAAACGACGCATGGAGTATTGGCGATATCCTCTCGCTCTAAGCAGCTGCCCAGCGGCTTTGTAGCAATCTAGGCGAATATCGTCCTGACGCTGGATATCACCAGGCTTCACAATCGTATGCTCACGGGTGTAGAGCGGATAGATGAAAATTTCCTCTGGCTCAAAGCTGATCGCTTGATTGAGCGAATATAGCCAAGAGTCGACCGTCTGCCCCGGAAGCCCGTAGATCAGATCTAAATTCAGTATGGGAAAATCATATTTCCCCAGCAGCTCTAGTGCCCGATATACCTCATCCGGATTTTGTGGGCGATAGATGGCCGCCGATTCAGCAGCGACAAAACTTTGGATGCCCATGCTGACCCGATCCACCGTATACTCTTTTAGAATATTCAGCTTCTCTTCGGTAATCGTCTCCGGTGAAGTTTCCACTGAGATGGAGGCTGTATTTGTGTCCAGTCCCATCGTATCAACGGCAATGTGGAACAAGCGGCGGAGCTGATCTGCTGCCAGCAGGGTGGGAGTTCCACCGCCGATCGCAAAACGCGCATAAGGTTTATGTCTGGTGAATTCCGCCCATTGCTTTGCTTGGCGTTCCAGGGCATCCACGTATGTGGCATGAACATTTGCGCGTTTATCAGGCAGGGTAAATAGGTTGCAGAATCCGCAGCGTGCGCCACAAAACGGAATATGCATATATAGAAAGAAAGATTCCGCAGGCTCATCACGCCAGAGTGTTTCTAGCGGCATCGGAGGCTGCAAATCCCTGTAAGCCGTTTTGTGTGGATAGGAATACAGATAAGAACGGTAAGGGTGAGCAGTAATGCTGTCTTTCCACTTGTGAAGCTCTTCTAAAGAGAAGGACGATAACGTCATATCAGTTCTCCATCCTTTCCTTGTTATAAATATTATAAAATAAACTCCCGATAAGGGACGTTCCATACCGTCTCGTGGGCAAGGCGATGCCCCTGATAGCCATCTTCCCCATAAGCGGTTCCATGATCTGAAAAAGCCAGGCAGAAGACAGGATTGCCGCGTTCCCGGAACGCATCGAACAACCGGCCCAGTTCACCGTCCACATAACGAAGAGCGGCGCGCTGGCTGTCTACGGAGTCTTTTTTAGCACCAGGTACAAAATAATGATTTGGTCCGTGAATGGCAGAGACGTTGAGGAACATAAACAATCTTTGCTCGCTAGGAGTATCCTTTAGCAGCTTCAAGGCATGGTTCACCTGATGCTCTGTGGAACGCGGATTGGTCACACCGAAGGTCATCCGCCAGTAGCTTTGCTGGAAATAGCTTGGCAACACACGAGCGAGTGGATTTTTTTTGGTGAAAAAAATAACACCTCCAATACAAACCGTGCGATAGCCCTCGGCAGCAAGTCCTGACACGATATCCGGCGTATCGAACAGCCATGTATGAGGATGCGTCTTCATTCCGGTATTTCGGGAATGGAACATACGGATATGCTCAGTCTTATCCGTTGTAGCTGGAGTAGGCAAGAAGCCGCCGAAAAAAGCGTGATGGGCCGCATAAGTAAAGCTGCCGGGAGTATGTCTTTTCTCCCAGGATCCCGTTCCGCACAGGTTCGGGCAGTTCGCTTCCTCCATAGTAGCTGCATCGTATCGAAGGGTATCAAGTGTGATCATTAGAATGTCATGGGTGCCAACGATAGTGTTCATATCCATTAAGAGGATCCTTCCTTTATAAGCGGTGTTGAGGGATGAGTAATATAGTCTCTGGCGGTCAATACCTTCATTTCCCATTCGTAGGTGCTGCAGCCACGGTATTTCACATCGTACAGCAAATCGCCAAAAGGATTAACATCGGCGACAAAACACTGCTGCGATCCTCCAGATATCAGCACGTCTATCCCGGCAACTCCAGAACGGGGAAATGCCGCCAGCGCTTGCAACGCGGTATTTCGTACCTGCTCCTGTATGAATTCTGATAAACCGGCTTCTGAAGGAGACATCCGCTGGCTGCGTAAATGCAGATTCGTAATTGGGGTGGAACTTACACGAGCAATTGTATGACAGGCCTCACGGAGAACCACGAGCTGGCGGATATCGAAGGCTTTGCCGTTATGGCCGATCTTAGGGATCCATTGCTCGGCATAACCACCATGCCGATAAATCCAGTTAATAATGCCGGAGATCGTGGCGGTATCTGTGTATCGCCGCAGTTTACCGGAATTATAGTAAATGGGCGGTCGGGTGATGTAATTCTCGACCCCCACTGTAGTTAAGGCAATTTCGGCACCTGTAACGGGATGGAGCTGATAGGCGATCACCCCGGAAGCGGCAGAGCCGAAGGCTAGCTTAATGAATACCCGGTGCATTCGCCGGGAGATCATCATCTCACGGAGAGAGGCATAGTCGGTAGGCTGCTGTTCCTCGCCTAATGGACGAGGAATAGGGATGCCTGCCTCACTCAGAATCTGTTGTGCCCGCCGTTTATCGGTCATGGCCGCAATGTCAGCGGGGTCATTTAACCATAGCGAGCCTGGACAAACCTCTTTGGCTTCGCGCTGTAGTCTAGCCAGCATGCGGCAATAACCGCGGAACCATTGCGAAGGATGATGCAGGACACCCTGCATCTCCTTCAATTGATGGGCTACCTTCACACGGAGTGGGCGCGGATCAGGTCTTTCAGCGTAGGGATGCAGCGAATCGTCAACATCAACGGCATCAGGTGCGCCAAGAGCGATTAAGGCACGTTCTACTTCAAAGCTGCTGCCAGGCGATTCCAATCTCAGCAGCGGGGGAGCCGTACTGAGATCTATTCCGTTATAAACAGCCGGCTGGCTGGATAACTGCTGCTTCTGCACTTCCAGCAGATCACCTAACGATTGGCCTTGCAGAAATTCAGCGTACGATAAAATGATGGCAGGTGGCATTCCGAGATCGGAACGTGCTTGCTGAATGCCGCTAGTCCGTTTATCCCCAGGAATACCGATAACGATCATCGGCCGCATAGGGGGCTCACTCTGTGATGGAAGGATAACGCCAGTCTTCCTCATCATCGCTTTCCTGTTTGTCGCTGACATCGACAGGTAATCCACTCTGCTGCCACCGGCTGATCATCTCGTCGGACATAAAATGATGGCTTAGATTCAATGCTTTTAGTCCCTTGATTCTCTCGCTGGCAAGAAGCAATGCAGCACCTTCGTCGCTGAGGGTACCCAGAGATAGATCTAGCGTATCCAGCTGATCTAAGATAGGCGCATTTGCTACTGCACCGGCGATTTCATCTTGTATTTCGCTATTTTTTAATCCCAGATAGGTAAGTTTAGGGAACTTTCCTACTTCTATAAGAGGTAGAATATCTGCGAGGCTTCCGTCAAAGCCGTAGTTATCTACGCCAAGATATAGTTCCAGCTTGCGTAAATTCGGCAATTGGCTGGCTGCAATATTTTCAAGTACGGCTTTACTTAAGCCGCCACTAATAATTATCAGTTCCTCCAGCTTGTCATGCTTTAGCTCTGAGAGGCTCAGCTCATTCCCGCCTTGAATCGTGAGTGATTGTAATTCTGGAAAAGCAGGGAGCAACGGTGATAGATCGCTTTGGGTAATCCATGAAATCTCGCATTCCTCATAGCCCATCTCACCAATAAAAAGCTTGCGTAAAGCCGGGAAGCTGGCGCTATGCGTAACCAGTGCCTCTACAACCTCTTCCGAGCTATTCTCGTAGGCTTGCCCCCAATCACCGATAATTAGGCTGGTCAGCGACGCACCTTCAGGGCTGCTGCTTAACTTCTCAATTGCTTCGCCAATTCTTTGACCTTCTTCGAATTCGTCGTATCCAATACTAAGCTTTACTTCCGTCATGGGTGTTCCCTCCCGGAAAAATTTAACTTCGAAAATACCCTATCATCTGTTGCCGAGGGAGTCAAATAGCTGAATATAACTATAGTTAAACTCTCCATATTATTGAGGTGAAATTTTGTGGTAGGTTTATACTAGAGGCAATTTTATTTTTTTGGAAGGAGTTATTCGTATGAAGAATAAACTTCAGGAATGGATTATTGAGACGGATATAATTAAAATGCAAGAGGCTCTGGAAGCAGGTTTAATTACCTCAGAGGATATAGTTCAAGTATATCTGGAGCGGATCCAAAAATACGATATAGACATAAACTCTATTTTAGAAATAAATCCAGAGGTTATACAAATCGCGCGAGCACTCGATAAAGAACGAGCAGAAAAAGGGAGCCGCGGGAGCCTGCACGGTATTCCTATTTTATTGAAGGATAATATAGACACCGCGGATAAGATGCATACGAGTGCCGGTTCTGTAACTTTAGCTGGATCAATTGCGGCAAAAGATTCATTTGTAGCGGCCAAGCTTCGATTGGCGGGGGCTATTTTACTTGGGAAGGCGAATATGTCGGAGTGGTCTAATTTTATGTCTAGTACAATGCCTGCAGGATATAGCTCGCGGGGAGGGCTTGTACTGAATCCGTATGGACCTGGGACGGTATTTGTCAGTGGTTCCAGCTCTGGGTCTGCGGCAGCCGTAGCAGCGAATCTGGCAGCAGCAGCGATCGGAACGGAAACCGCAGGATCTATTGTCGGTCCAGCCAGCCAACATGCTCTTGTCGGAATCAAACCTACGGTGGGATTAGTGAGCCGTTCTGGAGTCATTCCCATTTCAGTAAGCCAGGATACCCCTGGGCCTATAGCTAGAACGGTTACAGATGCGGCAATTATTTTAGGGGCGTTAACCGGAGTGGACGACAACGATTCAGCAACATTTTCAAGCGAAAAATACGCTTATACAGACTATACTTCAAGTTTAGATAAAAGCTTTATACGACAAGCAAGAATAGGTATTCCACGGCATTATTATAAGCATTTAGACGCTGAGAGGCTTGCAATTATGGAAGCAGCTATCTTGACCTTGAAGAATGAAGGGGCTACCATTATAGATCCTGTCACAGTACATGTTGAACAACAGAATTGGAATAATGATGTGATTTGTTATGAATTTAAAAAAGGGCTCAACCAGTATTTAGCACAAGTAGATGATTCCGTTCCGATTCACTCTTTGCAAGAATTGATAGCCTATAATGAAAGACATGCTGAGATTGCCTTGCAATATGGGCAAGACACCCTGACAAGATCAGAAGAAGTAACATTAACTGAAGAGGCCTATGAAGAGAAGAGACAAGAATACAAGGAATTAGCGCTTGAGCAAGGAATAGATTATGTGTTGGAGCAATATAGTTTAGACGCGTTATTGCTGCCTGGTGATGTAGATGGCATGTATATTGCGGCACGCTTAGGTTATCCATTAGTTACTGTTCCGGCGGGATATGTATCTCAAGGCATTATTGATGCGGATGGGGATTCGACCAGGGGACCTTTTGGTGTTGTTTTTTCCGGAAAAGCTTATAGCGAGCCTACGCTCATAGCCTTAGCATACGGGTTTGAACAAGCTACGTATCACCGGATTCCACCTCAATTGGAGTAGAATTAGGCTAACTTAGAATAGAAGGAAGCGATCAGTTTGAAGTATTGCCTGGAATGTGGGACAGAGTTAGTAATGAAAGAAAGTGAAGGGGAAGGGCAGGTACCTTATTGTAATGCGTGTGAAATGTTTCGATTCCCTATTTTCAGCACGGCGATTAGTACAGCAGTATTAAACAGGGAGAAAAACAAGATTTTATTAATTCAGCAATATAATCGGCCAGACTATATATTACTCGCAGGATACGTGAACAAAGGTGAAGATGCGGAAACGACTCTCGTACGTGAGGTAAAAGAAGAGGTAGGACTTGATATTGTCGCTTATGAATATATGCGCAGCTTGTACTTCGCACCATCCAATACGCTAATGCTGAATTTTATAGGTGTTGCAGATTCGGAGGACTTGAGCCAGGTGAGTACTGAGGTTGATCATGCTGAATGGTTTACTTTGGAAGAAGCCGCCAGAGCGATTAAAAAGAACAGCCTAGCCGAAACCTTCTTACTGGCGATTATTGAGAAATTGAACGCGGGACAGGTACAGGTCAATCCGGTAGCTGTTGGAGGAAAGTAAAAAGGAGCCGTGAGGCTCCTTTTTATTGTTTCATGTAGGGGGTCTAGTTTATTTAAGCTTATACACACGAGCTTCATAAGGACGAAGCTGAATTGTGTTTAGTTCTTCTTCTGGATTTACTTCGTAATTGGCAATAAGCAATGCCTTCGCTTGGAACTTCACAGTAGAAGGAAGTTCGAAGGTCGCAGGCTCTCCGAAGAAATTCAATACAACCAGTAGCTGTTCTTCTCCAAGAGTACGCAGATAAGCATATACCTGTTCATTCTCCTCAGCCAGAATTGTATAATTTCCGTATACGATAATTTCATGCTGCTTGCGCAGCTCAATAAGTCTCTTATAATAGTAAAAAATAGAATCAGGATCAGCCAGCGCCTGCTCCACATTAATTTCCTTGTAATTAGGATTTACGGCTAGCCAAGGAGAGCCCGTCGTGAAGCCTGCCTGCGGCTCGGCGTTCCATTGCATCGGCGTACGGCCATTGTCCCGGCCTTTAATGTAAATGGAGTTCATGATTGCTTCTTCCGAATGTCCGGCAGCCAAGTATTCTTTATACATATTCAAGATTTCAATGTCTTTGTAATCGTTGATGGAATCAAACTGTACATTCGTCATGCCGATTTCTTCGCCTTGATAGATGTAAGGTGTGCCTTGGAGCGTGTGCAGCAGTGTTGCCAGCATCTTGGCAGACTCTTTCGGATATAACTTATCATCTCCGAAGCGGGATAACATACGCGGCTGATCGTGGTTGTTCATATACAGACTGTTCCAACCTTTACCGTCCAGCGCGATTTGCCATTTGGAAATGATGGACTTGATGTCCGCCAGCTTCCAAGGCTGTACATTCCATTTGCCTCCAGGTCCGGAATCGACGTCCATAAGCTCGAAATGGAATACCATGTTCAGCTCGTTGCGATCCTCGGAAACGTACAACGAAGCCTCCTCGGGAGTGACATTAACGGCTTCGCCCACTGTCATGATATCGTACTTGGACAGGACCTCACGGTTCATTTCCTGCATATACTCATGTACGCGTGGTCCGTTAACGAAATAGTCTCCTCCGAAGTGGTACGTAGGCTGTTCTCCGTTATTTTCTGGGGCAACGCTAGGTAATTCCGGTACTTTGGAGATCAAGTTGATTACATCCATACGGAATCCGTCAATGCCCTTGTCCAGCCACCAGGTCATCATATCGTAGACTTCCTGGCGCAGCTTAGGATTATCCCAATTCAGGTCGGGTTGCTTTCTCGAGAAGAGATGGAGGTAATATTCCTCCGACTTCTCATCGAATTCCCAAGCCGAACCGCTGAAGAAGGAACCCCAGTCGTTAGGCTTCTGTCCGTCCTGGCCCGGCCGCCAGATATAATAATCACGATAAGGATTATCCTGCGATTTGCGGGACTCCACGAACCAAGCGTGCTCATCAGAGGAGTGGTTGACCACAAGATCCATAATCAGCTTCATGCCGCGGCTGTGAAGTCCAGCTAGCAGTTCCTCCCAATCAGAGAGTGTTCCGAAATCATCCATAATACTTTGATAGTTACTGATATCATAGCCGTTATCGTCGTTTGGCGACTCGTATACCGGGCATAACCAGACTACGTCGACGCCAAGCTGATTTAAATAATCGAGTTTCGAGATAATGCCCTGCAGATCACCGATGCCGTCCCCGTTACTGTCTTTGAAGCTGCGGGGGTAGATTTGATAAACTACGCTTTCTTTCCACCATTTCTTATCCATGTATAACTCTCCTATCTCTCTATATAAATCTTAGTTATTTAATGGACCCTGATGTTAGTCCACTGATAATCCATTTTTGCGCGAACAAATAAACCACGAGCATCGGGGATAAAGCAAGCAGATACGAAGCAAAGGCTAAGTTGAAATCTGTGCTGAATTGACCTTGGAAGACATACTGTACAAGCGGAAGTGTGTATGAATCCTGATCACCTAGCAGAATCAACGGCAGCATAAAGTCATTCCAAGTCGACAGACAGGAGAGGATACCAATTGTTGCACTGACCGGAGCAAGAAGTGGGAAAATAATCTTCCAGAACGTTCCGAATGTCGTTGCACCATCTACTGTGGCAGCTTCCTCTAGCTCATAAGGAATAGAGCGGATATAGCCAGTGTATACAAACACGTTAAAAGCCAAGCCATAAACAATGTATAGAATAATAAGACCCAGAATGTTGTTCATATGCAGATCCGTTGTCACTTTGACCACAGGCAGCATAATAATCTGGAAAGGAATAAACATTGCGCTGATAAAATAAAAGTAGAGCGCTTTGAAGAATTTTCGGTTCATATTGCGGGCAATCGCGTAGGCTACCATGGAGTTGGTAAGCAAGATGAACACTACTGATGTTATTGTGATCGTGGCGCTATTTCCTAAGGCGTTGAAGAAATTGGTTGCCTTAATGGCATTGGCGAAGTTCTCAAAATGCAGGCCAGTCGGCAGTGAAAAGATGGATTGAGCCATTTCCTCGGGATTTTTTAGCGCGATAGCAATAGTCATGTACAGCGGAAAAAGGATCAGTAGTGAGCCTAGCGCGATAAGAATCGTTGCAGGCCAGTTGCTTGATTTTTTGATCATAAGTCCATCTCCCGTTTCTGCAGAAATTTAAGCTGAAGGGCGGAGATCACAACGATCACGATAAAATAAATCACGGCGTTCGCCGATTGATAGGCAAATTCTCCGCCTTGGAAGCCGCCTGTATAGATTAAGTGGGCAATGGATTGTGTTGAACGTCCAGGTCCCCCACCTGTCAAGGCTACGATTTGGTCGAATACCATTAAGCCGCCCTTCATCGCCAGCACCATGTTGATCGTGAAGAAGGAAGCAAGCATTGGAAAAGTAATACTCCAGAATTCTCTCCAGCGGCTAGCGCCGTCCAGATTGGAGGCTTCGTAAAGATCTTGCGGAATGGTCTGTAGACCTGCCAGATAGAGAATCGTGTTATAAGCAATTCCCTGCCAAACGGCTACAATGACGATACCGATCCAGGCCCAATCGGAGTTGCCGAGAATGTTCTGCGAAAGGAATTCGCTGCCAAGCTTCTCGCCCCAGATAGGGAATACATTTGCGAACAAATAGTTGAAAATAAAGCCGACAATCAGCACGCTGAGGATATTTGGCAGGAAATATACACCGCGGAAAAAGTTTTTGGCTTTAATCTTGGCGTTAAGCCCAAGCGCAATCAACAAACTGATGATGTTGATGAGAATAGTTGTTAAGATGGCATATTTAAAAGTGAACACATATGAATTCAGCACATTTTCATCTTGAAAAATGTTAATGAAGTTCTTAAATCCTACGTAATCAAAGCTGTCACTGAAGCCGTCCCAGTTAGTGAACGAATAATAAATACCCTGCAGTGCAGGAAAGGTGTGAAAGGCAAAGAAAAGAAGCAATGCCGGTATAGTCATTAGATAAAAGGCGACTCGGCGTTTGGCCATCATGTAATCCTCCTTGGAAAAGAGAAAGAGAAGGGGGAGTCCCGTTCTCTTTCTCGGCTCTTATTTGTCAGGTCTCGTTATTTCCGGTCAGCTACCTTATCCCATTCTTTATCAAGCTGTTTCAGGTACGCATCAACATCTTTCTTTTGCAGGAAGGCTTGATTGATGGTATCCACTTTCATTGCACTTGGGATGTAGTGGTCTGCAAAGTCGGCCAAGTTACCTGAGGTAAATGCTGCTTTGAAGCCGTCCATTGTTGGATCATCTTGAGTTACACCTTGCACGGCTGGGAATGCTTTTTGCTCGTTAATGTAGAGGCTGACATTCTCAGGCTGGAGCAGGAATTCAACGAATTTTTTAGCTTCTTCTTTATGTTTAGTGCTCTTAGAGATAGTCAACAATGTGTCTACGCCAGAAATGACCTTATTGTTAGCAGCATCATTTGTCGCTGGGAAAGGGAATACACCAAGCTCAATGGATGGATTAGCCTTCACGATTTCTGGAATCGCCCATACCCCTTGCAGATACATTGCAGATTCACCTTTAGCGAAAGCTGTATTACCGTCATTGTAGCCTTTTCCAAAAATATCTTTTTGACCGAACTCCGTCAGCTTAAGCAGCTTTTCAGCAATTTCGGTGAAGCTGTCTGCGAAAGTCACAGTACCTTCAGTACGTTGCTTGAAGAAATCATTGCCTTTAATGATTGTAGAGAGGGAGTTGAACGGCGTAAGGGTTGTCCAGGAATCCTTAAGGGTCAGGTAAAAAGCATTTTTACCGCTGTCCTTGAACTTTTGAGCGACGGCAATGAACTCATCCCAAGTGGTTGGCACGGTAACGCCGGCTTCAGTGAACATCGCTTTATTGTAAATGACACCACTTGCGTTCGAAGAGAATGGAAGACCATTCAGCTCGCTCGAACCTGTCAGGTCTTTCAGCATTTGAACATAAGCAGGCTGGATATTTTCAGCAAGTGGATCACTTGAGAAGTCTTCAAACAGACCACTTCCGGATAATGTTTTGTAGGTGTCAGTGGCACCGATACCGACCACGTCAGGGATGTCTTTTTTAGCTGCACGAGTCTTCAGCACTGTTTCGGCATCCGGTGGGTTCACTTGAGTGACTACGATGTTCGGATTGGCTTCATTAAATTTCGCAACCAGCTTGTCGAAGGTGGCTTTGGCTTCGGTCTTATTTTGGAAAAACTCGATTTTTACCTTGTCACCGGAGGAGTTCCCGCCGCTAGATGTGTTGTCAGCCGCATTGTTACCACTATTGCTACCGCAGGCGCTAAGCACGGACATAGCCAGTAGACTAACCATTACGGGTTTAATTGTTTTTTTCATGATAAATCCTCCTAATAATGTGTTGGTATTATGGTGAATTTGATAAGAGTAAACGTTTACGTTGACGGCAAACTTAAATGATGTTCGTGTTCTTCTAAGCGACGGGTATGCAATAAAGTGAACAGTAAACGTTTACGTAATATTGATAAAAAGACTTAGGTAAGCGATCTTACCGTTTGTCTTTCCACAATTGTGTGATCGACAATCTGGCTGTTGACAGACTCGCCTGTTTCAATCATCTGAATGAGCTTCTCCACGGCGATCTTTCCAATATCGTACAGCGGTTGGCGTACTGTTGTTAAAGGCGGAATAACCATTTTGGCTAATCCAAGATCGTCATATCCCATAATGGAGATATCCTCGGGCACGCTTAGACCATTTTTGATAACGGTAGAGAGGGCACCAATCGCCATTTCATCACTAGCAGCAAAAACGGCAGTCACATCAGGCGCTTGCTCCAAAAGAGTCTCCATAGCTATACTTCCGCTCTCATACAAAAAATCTCCGTAAGCAAGATAGCGGCTGTCAAAAGGAATACCATTTGCTTCAAGCGCATGCTTATAACCTTCTGCTCTTGGCGCACCAGCGATAAGATCGCTAGGGTTTCCACTAATCATGGCTATTTTGCGGTGACCTTTTGAAATTAAGTAGAGGATAGCGTCAAAAGCTGCTCGATAATCATCTACTTTCACATAAGGGACCTTGGCGAATTCTGTTTGGGAAGAGACCAATACAACGGGGATCCTCATGGTTTCGAGCACATCGTAATATTCTTTCTTAAGGACTTCACTAGAAAAAATAATGCCATCAACCTGTTTCTCTCTCAGGAGCTGTAAGTACTTCAACGTTCTTTTACCGTCCTGATCGGTATTGCATACCATCACACTGTAGTTCCGGTCATTGGCCAATTCTTCAATACCTTTGAGCAGATCGGAAGAGAAAGCACCAGAAACACTAGGGAACATAACACCAATGGTTTGTGTACGCTTATTGATTAGACCCCGTGCAATCGCATTGGGTTGATAACCAATTTCTTTGATCGCCTCATTTACCTTTTGTTTCGTTTTGTCCGAATACCCACTTAAATTGTTTAGCACGCGAGAGACTGTGGCAATGGAAACGTTCGCTTTCTGTGCAACATCTTTAATCGTTGGGTTCATTCCTATGAGCTCCTTAAACTACGGTTATCCTTGAATTAAACGCTTACGCTGATGAGAGTAAGTTATGAAAGAAGAGAACGTAAACGCTTACCCCGAATATAAATGCTGGTAGGCGCTTTTGTCAACTGTACTTAAAAAATAAAAAAATGATCAAAACTACGCAAGAGCAGTAATATTTTAATAGGAATGAAACCAATGTATATACCAAAAATTTACTTAGAAATATCGGAATTGACAAAAGAATATTGGAGGTCTAACATTTAGAGAGTAAACGCTTACGTAAAATTTTTAAATATGGCATGCAAGCCCTGGTTATAATGATTTACTCGGATAAGGAGTTGCATTTATGAATATTTATCTCGAGATTCCGGATGTGGATAAGCACTTTCCTTACCGCAGTTTACTCTGCAATGGTGATACGTTGTGTTATCCGCATTGGCATAAAGAAATTGAAATTATCTATGTTACCAAAGGAAGCCTGAATCTGGGAATTAACGATACCCCTATTCACATGGAGCAGGGTGAAGTTCAGTTTATCAATGGTGGGGATGTGCATTATTTTCTCTCTTCACCTGAGAGCGAACGGGTAGTGATTCAATTTGACCTGAATTTGTTTCAAGAAGTAGCCGCTTTGAACGGTAATGACTACTCACTTCGTGAGGTCTTTACGCTTATGGAGTATTCCAGTTCTAGATGGCCCGTGGCAACTGCCGCGAAGGTCAAAGGGCTGATTGAGAGTATTTACGAGGAAGATGTACAGCGAAGAGAAGGGTATGTTTTTCTAATCAAGGCTAGATTATTTGAACTGCTGACCGTTATTTTACGTGAGGTACCGAAAAGTCCGATCAATAAACAGCCTAAGTTCTCAGAAGATACACTGAATCAATCCAGAGAAACACTGGAGAGACTAGAGCGGATTTTTATTTATGTGGAGCAGCATTATCAGGAGGCTATTTCGCTGAATGAGGTAGCTAATTATATGGGTTTTAGCCCTTATTATTTTACCAAATTGTTCAAGAAAAACACGGGCATGACCTTTATCGCGTTCTTAAACGAATACCGGCTTAACAAAGCCAAATGGATCTTGATCAATGAAGATCTGCCGATGTCTGCCGTGGCGGAAGCAGCCGGGTTTGGCAGCGTGAAGACCTTCCATCATTTTTTCAAGGAAGCAACGGGGATATCCCCGCTGAAATACCACAAGACAATATTCGGGAATAATACAGCAAGATTACAGGAAGAAAGCCCTTCCTCAGATTTGTATGATAGAGATATCAAAACAGGAATAAGTGGAGGTTAGACCAGAATGACTTTAACAGTAGGAATTATCGGCTGCGGAGGTATTGCGAACGGCAAGCACATGCCAGCGTTAAAAAAAGTAGAAGGTGCGCGAATGGTTGCTTTTTGTGATATCGTCGCTGAACGTGCCGAGAAGGCAAAAGCGGAGTTTGGAGATGAGCAGTCCGTAGTTTACACAGATTATAAAGAGCTTCTTAACGATGCAAGTATAGATGTGATTCATGTATGTACGCCGAACATTTCCCATGCGGAGATTTCCATTGCGGCTATGGAAGCAGGCAAACACGTAATGTGTGAGAAGCCGATGGCTAAAACCACGGCAGAAGCACAAGCGATGATCGAGGCCTCAGAGCGAACTGGGAAAAAGCTGACCATCGGTTATCAGAACCGTTTCAGACCAGATTCAGCTTATCTGCATGCGGTATGTGAGAATAATGAGCTTGGTGAGATCTATTACGCCAGAGCTAAGGCTATCCGTCGTCGCGCTGTCCCAACTTGGGGTGTGTTTTTGGATGAAGAAGCGCAAGGCGGCGGTCCGTTGATTGATATCGGCACCCATGCGCTCGATTTGACCCTGTGGATGATGGATAATTACAAACCTAAATATGTCGTGGGCAACGCTTATCATAAGCTGTCCGGTCGTAAAAATGCTGCAAATGCTTGGGGCCCGTGGGATCCTGAGAAGTTTACAGTGGAGGATTCCGCCATTGGATTCATCACTATGGAGAATGGGGCTACCATCGTCTTAGAAGCAAGCTGGGCACTGAATACACTCGATGTCGGTGAGGCCAAAACGGTACTTTGTGGGACTGAAGGCGGAGCAGATATGGAGAAGGGTCTGCGCATTAACGGAGAAGCCTACGGTAAAACCTTTGAAAAGCATATCGGTCTGGATGCCGGTGGCGTCGACTTTTATGATGGTGCAGGAGATGATCCTGCGGTGATAGAGGCAGCTCAGTGGATTGACAGCATTGTAAATGACACCGAGCCTGTAGTGAAGCCGGAGCAGGCGTTGGTTGTGACTCGCATCTTGGAGGCTATTTATAAATCCTCTGAAACTGGAATGCCTGTGTTTTTTGAATAATCAAGCAAATTCGATGGTCATAGATAAATATGAACTAGGAGCGTGTCTCAAGTGACAAGAGTAACCGTATGGAATGAATTCCGTCATGAACGTCAGGAAGAAAGAATTCTTAAGGTCTATCCGCAAGGTATTCATGGACAACTGGCAAGTTTTCTTCAAGAGGCAGGACTGGACACTCAGACAGCTACGCTGGATGAACCAGAGCACGGACTGACGCAAGAGGTATTGGATAACACGGATGTACTGATCTGGTGGGGACATATCGCCCATCATGAAGTAAGTGATGAGATTGTAAATCGTGTACATGCGCGAGTGCTGCAAGGTATGGGACTTGTAGTGCTTCATTCGGGCCATATGTCCAAAATCTTTATTAAATTAATGGGCACCAGCTGCGATCTGAAATGGCGTGAAGCTGAGGAGAAGGAGCGTCTGTGGGTCATGGATCCAAGTCACCCGATTGCTGAGGGCATTGGTGAATACATCGACTTGGAGCAAGAGGAAATGTACGGTGCGCATTTTGATGTGCCAGCACCAGAGAGTCTTGTATTTGTCGGCTGGTTCGAAGGCGGCAACGTCTTCCCAAGCGGATCGACCTACCGTAGAGGCAGCGGGAAGATCTTTTATTTCCAGCCTGGTCATGAATCTTATCCAACCTATTACAACAAGGATATTCAAAAAGTTATCATCAATGGCGTGAACTGGTGTGCACCAACGAAACGTGACTATCCGGTTTACGGACATTCTGAAGCCTTAGAGCCTATCAAAGAAAAGGTGGTCGTATAAATGAAATTAGGCGTATTTGATCCTGTATTTGGAAGCTTGAGTCTTGACGAGATGCTAGATAAAATCGCCGCCGCAGGTTTGAATGCGGTAGAGATCGGCTCGGGCGGTAATCCCGGTAATGCTCACTGTCCGACAGATGAGCTGCTTGCGAGCGAGTCAGCACGTCAAGAATATTTGGAAAAGTTCACGAAGCGTGGCATTATGATCAGTGCCTTCAGTTGCCATAATAACCCGATTTCACCAGATAAAGAAGAAGCCCGCGCCGGGGATGAAATTCTCCGTAAATCGATCAAGCTGGCTTCACTCATGGGTGTTAAGGTCGTGAACACTTTTTCGGGAACGGCTGGGGACAGCGATGAGGCAAAAGCACCGAACTGGCCAGTCACACCTTGGCCTACCGTGTACAGCGACATCAAAACCTGGCAGTGGGAGCATAAGCTGATCCCTTACTGGAAGGAAATCGGCAAGCTGGCCGAGGAGCATGGCGTTAAGATCGGCATCGAGCTGCATGGCGGCTTCCTGTGCCATACTCCTTATACGATTTTGAAGCTTAGAGAAGCAACCTGCGATGCTATCGGAGCTAATCTGGATCCGAGCCATCTGTGGTGGCAAGGTATTGATCCTGTAGGTGCCATTAAGATTCTCGGTAAAGCTGGTGCGATTCACCATTTCCATGCCAAGGATACTTACTTGGATCAGGACAACATCAATATGTATGGTCTGACCGATATGCAACCTTATGGCGATGTGCAGACCCGCGCATGGACCTTCCGCTCCGTTGGTTGCGGCCACAGCATATCTGAGTGGTCAGATATCATGAGCGCGCTGCGCACTTACGGTTATGATTACGTGGTGAGCATCGAGCATGAAGACCCTCTTATGACGGTTGACGAAGGCTTCCAACGTGCAGTAACCAATTTGCAATCCATTCTTATTCATGACCAGCCTCAGGGTATGTGGTGGGTGTAAGGTCGAATTAGAAAGCCTTGATTCTCTATTTAGAGAATCAAGGCTTTTTTTTGCATGTAATGGGGATGTAGGGAGAGCGGGAGAGCGGGAGAACGGGAGAACGGGAGGGGAGAACGGAAGAGCGGAAGAGCGGAAGGAAGAACGGAAGGGAGTAGAAACGAGCTGACAAAGAGATAGGGAGGAGGTAGGGACGAGGTAGGGACGAGTAGTAGCTAATAAGAAACGAACTAGAAACTAACCAGAAATGTACTGGAAACAAACTAGAAACCAACCTGAAACTAACTGGTTTGCCAAAGGACTCAGATGCAGCTATTCGCGTGTTTTAGGCCTTTTTGAGCAAGTTTCGGACCCGAGAGACCTTATTGGTCCTGAAAAGCAAGAAATTCGAGGTGTTTTGAGCAAATAACTGCGCTGGAGTCCGATAGCATCTCAAAACAGCGGATTTGTTGCAAATAGGGTCTCTGGAGTCCGCGACTTATGCGCTGATGCGTTAGCTATTTTTCAACGGTAAATCGTAGTTAGTTTGGGGGCTGGTGCGTTGAGCTTCGGGAGAATGGGATACGGGCAAATGTGCAGCGCAGTTAGTTTGGGCTGGAGAGTCAGGAGCGTCAGGAGCGTCAGGAGCGTGGTGGAGATGTGGTGGAGATGTGGTAGAGATGTGGTAGGTAACTGTGCTAACGGACTTAGATGCAGCTATTCGCGTGTTTTAGGGTTTTTGGAGCGAGTTTCGGACCCGAGAGACCTTATTGGTCCCGAAGAGCAAGGAATTCGAGGGTTTTTGAGCAAATAACTGCGCTGGAGTCCGATAGCATCTCAAAACAGCGAATTTGCTGCAAATAGGGTCTCTGGAGTCCGCGCCTTATGCGCTGATGCGCTAGCTAATCTTCGTTGGTGTAAAACCGTAGTTAGTTTGGGGGCTGGTGCGTGGAGCTTCGGGATAATGGGATACGGGCAAATGTGCAGCGCAGTTAGTTTGGGGCTGGAGCGGAGCGTGGTGGAGATGTGGTAGGTAACTGTGCTAACGGTAACGGGCAAATGAGCAGACGCAGAAATGTATGAGACATAGGGCAGAAATGATAGAGACATAGGAAAGAACAAGGCAAAACTGTGCTAAGGACTCAGATGCAGCTATTCGCGAGTTTTAGGCCTTTTGGAGCGAGTTTCGGACCCGAGAGACGTTATTGGTCCCGAAGAGCAAGGAATTCGAGGGTTTTTGAGCAAATAACTGCGCTGGAGTCCGATAGCATCTCAAAACAGCGAATTTGCTGCAAATAGGGTCTCTGGAGTCCGCGACTTATGCGCTGATGCGTTGAGCTTCGGGAGAATGGGATACGGGCAAATGTGCAGCGCAGTTAGTTTGGGGCTGGAGCGGAGCGTGGTGGAGATGTGGTAGGTAACTGTGCTAACGGTAACGGGCAAATGAGCAGACGCAGTAATGTATGAGACATAGGGCGGAAATGTATGAGACGTAGGAAAGAACAAGGTAGAACTGTGCTAACGGACTCAGATGCAGCTATTCGCGTGTTTTAGGGTTTATGGGGCGAGTTTCGGACCCGAGAGACGTTATTGGTCGTGAAGAGCAAGGAATTCGAGGTGTTTTGAGCAAATAACTGCGCTGGAGTCCGATAACATCCCAAAACAGCGCAATAGTTGCAAATAGGGGCCCTGGAGTCCGCAACTTATGTGTTTATGCGCTAGCTGATCTTTGCGTATCTAAAGATCGGCTTTTTGTCATGCATTCACTGGTTACAGTATTGCAATCTCTGCGTCAAGCGGGAGTGGACGAGTTGAAAAGAATAGGTACAGGCTGGTACGCAACATATTTGAAATGATTTCGTCTTTATATAACGGAGGTGGAGCAAGATGAATTTATGCTTTTCGGGAGGCCGGTTTCAAACTTTTTTACAGCGGAACATTAAACTGATGCTTGTATTTGGACTTTTGTTCGCTGCTTGCTTTACAGGAGTTGGAAGGGTGGAAGCTGCTGGCTCAGATCTGATCATCGTGAACAAAAAAACAAACAAACTCGCGTATTTCAGTGACGGCAAGCTGGTGAAGACTTTTCCGGTTGCCACAGGGAAGTCGAAGGAACTGACGCCAGAAGGTAGCTTCAAAATGGTGGTTAAAGTAAAAAACAGACCCTACTACAAAGAGAAAATTCCCGGTGGGGATCCGGCCAATCCGCTTGGCGACCGCTGGCTGGGGCTGGAAGTGAACGGGACCTATGGCACGACGTATGCGATTCACGGCAATAATAATGAGTCATCGATAGGGAAGTATGTTAGCGCTGGTTGTATTCGAATGCATAATGATGATATTCATTGGCTGTATCCAAAAGTAGCCAAGAATACTCGAGTTATCATTACAACGAGCACACTGGCTATGGAGAATATTGCAACTAAAAACGGGTACTCTGTGGGAAGTAATAAGTTTGCGGGGACTTTTGAGATCAATGGGACGACAACAAAGCTGAAGGATCCTTTTATATTGGAAAATTCCCGTGTGTTTGTTCCGCTGAGAGAATCCGTGGCCTTACTGGGTGGTACTTTGCAGAGTGAAGCGGGGACAGGAGCACTGATAATTACGATCGGCAATCGTACGGTGACACATAAGCCATTATCCAATAAGGCTATTGTGAATGGGAAATCCATTACGATTTTACCGTCACGCAACGAAAATAACCGATTACTAATTCCGCTGAGTATCTTACCTGATTTATTCGCTGTTCAGGTGCAGTGGAATGCGCAGACTCAGGTGGTAAAGATTAAGTTATAATTGTTCTTGGCCTTTTATTTCTGATTTAAATTGTTATATACTGTACTTATTCTAAAATACGGACAATTACGGAGGGCCACCGACTGATGAATAACTAACACGTTTCCTGAAACAGACCATAAAGTTTGTGAAGTGCATATGCACAAGTCACGGAGCACCCGCGCAGGGTGATAACGGTCAGGGATACGTGCGTCGGTCGGGGGTCTTACGATGCTTTTATATGGATAGTTCTATCTATTGTGTTGGTTTACTCTGCATCCAGCAGGTGAACACGGCCGTAGTCTATCCATGTCTGGGCACATTCCCCCTTCATACGCTATTCGACCGCAGACCGCTGGCTGCGGTTTTTTATTTGCAATGAAATCGGAGGAATGAAAGATGACTATAATTAAAGTGAAGAATTTACGTAAGGAATGGAATGGGATCCCTTTATTTAAGGAGGTATCCTTTGAGATAGCAGAGGGAGAGCGCGTGCTTTTATTCGGACGAAACGGGATTGGCAAAACCACACTGCTTAAGGGGCTGATCGGTCGGCTTACTTTTGAAGAGGGAAGTATCTATCATGGTTTGCCATCTGAAGAATGGGGTGTGCTCGATCAACAGCTTGAGGTACCGGGGGAAGTAACCGCATTGGACTACGTTCTTTCAGGGTCAGCACAGCTGCCTGAATTAAAACGCCAGCTGGAAGCCCTCAGTCAGAGACTGCAGGAGCAGAAAGCTGATAACGAAGCTGAGTTGGCTGAATATGCAGAGGTGTACGATCGTTACTTGCAGCTTGATGGATATGGCTGGGAGGTCAAAGCGGAAAAAAGTCTAAAGCAGCTCAAGCTTGAACATGCAGTCTGGGATTTGCCATACGCCTCACTTAGTGGAGGGCAAAAGACACGGGTGCAATTAGCAGCATTATTAGCCCGGCAGCCCAAGCTATTGATTCTGGATGAACCGACCAATCACATAGATGGAGAAACGATGGAGTGGTTGGAGCATTGGGTGTGCACATACCCTGGAACCGTGTTTTATGTATCACATGATCGAACATTTATTGATCGAACTGCGACGTCTGTGCTGGAGCTTAGTCCGGAGGGATGCCGGTGTTATTCGGGTGGATATACACAATACCGGGAGCAGAAGACTATAGAGCTGAGAACATTGGAGGGACAATATAAAAAGCAGGAGCAAGAAAAGGAGAAGCTGCTGGAGAGCATTAGGCGGTATGCAGAATGGTTCCAGCAAGCGCATCGTGCTGCCGGACAAAATGATTTTCTGCGTTCGAAATCCAAGAAAAATGTGTCTCGTTTCCATGCCAAGGAAGCTGCACTGGAACGGTTAAATAAGAACCGTGTAGAATTGCCCCGCGAGACTGGCAAGCTGAAGATGAAGCTGGAAAGCGAAGAGTTTCTGGCAGATTCTTTACTGACACTCAGTGAGATAGAGTTTGCCTATGAGGGGAGTGCGCCTTTTCTTAGGGATTTCAGTTTGTCGCTAAACCGGGGAGACCGACTGTCTATTCTGGGTCCTAATGGTGTTGGAAAGTCTACGCTGCTGAAATTGATTGCAGGGATCAATAAGCCTACAAAAGGTGAAGTGCGGCTGCATCCACGGACGACAATCGGTTATTTTGCACAAGAGCTAGATAACTTAGAAATGAACTCTACGATTCTGGATAGCTTGCTTGAACTGCCGGGAATGACCCAGACGGAGGCGCGGACAATTCTGGGTTGCTTTTTATTTACGCGGGACGATGTATTTAAACGGATTGGGGATTTGAGTCTGGGGGAGAAATGCCGTGTAGCTTTCCTCAAGTTGTATTTTGGAAAAGCAAATCTATTGGTCTTAGATGAACCCACTAATTATCTGGACATTGACACTAGGGAACGAGTAGAAGAGGCACTTATGGTGTATCCCGGCGGGTTAGTAATGGTCTCGCATGACCGTTATCTTCACTCTAAAGTGGCTAATCGCTTGGTGATATTAGAGCCGTCTCAGGCACCAAAGTTTTTTCAAGGAACGTATGCTGAATACTTCGAAAAAGACAGAACCCGTCTGCTTACTGGTATAGAACAGGCTCGGGAGGATGACCTTGCCCTCCTGCAGCTGCGTCTGAATCAGCTGATTCAGAGTAGCAGTGTGGATTCTGAGGCGGAGAATGCAGCGCTAGTGGCGGAAATCGTTAATTTGCAGCGACAAATACAGGAACTAAGGGGCGAGGGGAAACCCTTATCCTCCTAAGCTGATAAAAAACACAACCTTGCTCAGGATAAATTTATCTTGGGCAGGTTGTGTTTTTAGGTAGGAGTCGTAAGGTGTAAGGTGTATAATTTGGAGGAATGTGGATTTTTTTAGCGATAAAGAAATCTTGAGAGGATGGTTGCAGAATTGCTGAAATTGGGCTCTTTTATATTGGAATTACTTCGCTTGTGTATATTGCTTGTGCTGACTTTGTTAGTTTTGGGTTGGGCAGAAAGATTGATCTATCAATTGATATTTGGTCAGCCCGTGTATAACTGGAGTATGGGACTCGGGAATTTATTTGTATTTTTTATGCTGTACCGGAATCATTTTCAGTTTAAGGGCTGGTATAAATCAGAGAAAAATAAAAAGCTAACGCTCCTCACCACAAGAATAATCACCGTAATTTCTATAGGACTAATAATCCTGCCGATAGGGCTAGGCTGAGCTTATGAAGATTAGAATCATTGGAGCTTGCGGCAGCGGCAAATCCTATATCGCCCGGGAGTTATCTAGAAAATACGGTGTAGAGTATTACGAGACTGACAACTTGGTATGGGACAGAAGTGCCGAGAATTTGCGCTTTTCAGTTGAAGCAAGGGATGCTCAGTTGGAGGAAATCCTTGATAAACCCTCATGGATTCTGGAAGGCGCACATTACAAATGGGGACAAGAGAGTTTTAAAGCTGCTGACTTAATCGTTATTTTGAATCCTAATAAAGTGATCAGGGATTTGAGAGTGTTTACAAGGTTTATAAAAACAAGACTGGGTTTAGAGCAAGCAAATTACAAGCAGTCATTTAAGAATCTCTATGTGATGATTTTTGAATGGAACCGTGGATATGATCATGAGGCCGCACATAGGATTATAGAGTTAACGGATACTCTGTCTGATAAACGGGTAATTGTGAAAAATAACAAAGAGCTGGAGTCCATTATCCAAGAGCATCTGAGGAAGGGATTGTTAAATAGGGATTGAGCGACAAAGTAAATGATAGAGAGAGGAGTGCTTGCATGGATAACATTCTACCCGAGCATTTGGATCAGGAGAATTTTATAGGCTTTTGGAAAAGAGTGCTGGCTTCCATTCTTGATTTCTTGGTCATTGGAATACCTGGGGTTATCGTATACTTGATACTTAATTCATTAGCTGTTTCATTACACTCGGAGATACCTATTATCCTGGAGTACATTTTGTTTATCGCATTTGATATCTTTATGATCGTTAGATTTGGCGGAACTCCAGGGAAGCTGATTTTAAAAATAAAAATTGTCAATGAGCAAGGGAATTACCCTACAGTGAAGGAAGCTCTGATTCGAAATGTTTTCCGAATGATTAGTATGATTCTTTCAATGGTAATTGCGGTCAGCAGCTATGACTTTACCGTTATTTCCGCCAAATTATCCTTATGGTCGGATTTGGCTTTTGACCTCACTCAAGTCCTGGGTCCAATCATGCTGGTGGATTACTTGTTGGTTGGATTACATCGCCGTAAACGTGCGATTCACGATTTGCTGGCTGGCACTTATGTTGTTGAGAAATCCGCAATTTGAAGAATGCTTTTCACCAAGCATTCTTTTTTTTAATATTAGATATTTTACTATTAAATATTTTAGTGTTAAAATACTTCTATAAGCAGCCGATCATCATGAATGCCAAAGGAGAACCTCTTGGAAAATCCAGATATTTTTAAGCTAATACATGCAGTTGAATTATTTACGAATGAAGTTATTGTCCGATGGATGAACGCATTTGATCACAATATTGGGATATCTCCAGTTCTAGTCTTGGGCGAATTGAATAAAAAAGGCCCCTTGAAGCAGACTATTTTGGCTAAGAGACTAGGATATACGCCGGGAGCAATGACTAACATTGCTAATCGACTAATTAAGCAGGAGATGGCCGAGCGAAAATATAACGAAGATGATCGACGGAATGTACTTCTATCTATCACGGACAAAGGAAAAGACGTTTTGAAGGAAGCACAGCTTAAGGGACAGGAGCTAAGAGCTGAAATGTTCCAAAAGCTCAATGAGGAGGAACTGCAGCAATTCTTGAAAATCTATGAGAAGTTGTTAACGAGCTTTGATAGCTCTGAAACATAAACCAAGTCATCTTAGAAGCACAATAACATTATAAAGGGGTATGAACATGGGAAGAGTTCAAGGTAAAGTTGCATTAGTAACTGGAGGCGCTTCAGGTATTGGCTTATCAGCTGCCACTCTATTAGCTAGAGAAGGAGCAAAGGTTGTTATTGCTGATTTTAATGTGGAAGCAGCCAAAGAAGCAGCATCTAAGATTAAAAATGAAGGCGGAGAAGCTGAAGGTCTTTTCTTAGATGCCTCCCAAGCGGATTCGATCAAGGAAGCTGTTGACTTCACAGTTGCTCAGTATGGCACCATCACAATATTGTTTAATAATGTAGGTCTAACTAATCTGCAAAAAGACCTTGATGTGGTCAATATAGATTTGGAAGAGTGGGATCGCCTGATGAACGTAAATACCAAAAGTGTTCTGTTAGGCAGCCGGTTTGCTATTCCTCATATGATTAAAGCGGGCGGAGGCTCGATCATTAACACAGCTTCGATGTCAGCATTCGCAGGGGATTCATTGCGTACTGCTTATGGCTCCTCTAAGGCAGCTGTTGTGAACCTTACTCGTTACATCGCTACACAATATGGTAAAGACAAAATCCGTTGTAACGGGGTGGCACCAGGGCTGATCCTAACACCTGCCGCTGCAAGAAATATGCCGCCAGCGGTATTGGATATTTTCCAAAAATTCAACGCGCTTCCTTATCACGGTGAAGCTGATGATATCGGCAATACGGTTTTGTTCCTGGCATCGGATGAATCCAAATTCATCACAGGCCAAACGATTGAAGTAGAGGGTGGCCACTATATGTCTAACCCAAGTATCACGGATTTCCAGAATTACATGATGGAAGCTAAATCTAAATAAAAGATTATGTGTAATTAAAAATCCGGTCCATGCTCGAATTTGTCGAGCGGGACCGGATTTTTGTTTATTTTAATGAATTAGCTTACCTCTAAAACTGCCTGCATAAAGGTCTTCAAAGCGGAGGGTTTGGCATTTGCGATCCATTGCTTTAACTCATCAGTTTGACCATTCACATACCATCCAAGCTTCTCTTTTAACTCTTGGTCAAAGACTTTAGGTTGATTTTTTCGTTCCGCTAACAGTTGTTTAATCATTTGTGGCCAGCGATACCCACTATGACCAAAGCTGAGTTCAGGATAACGCTCAGCAAGTGTCATTACCGAAGAGAGTGATTCACCAGCGTATAATTCTGCCGCCAAAAAGCTGCCAATAAAACGATGGCTATCATCATACTTTAGGGCGATCGCGAATTGTTTACGAGCTTCTTCAAGCTTCCCTTGTTGCATGAGGGCTGTGGCGTTAATAGAAAGTACATAACCGTTAGTATTGGGTCCGTTTAGTTCGTTGTAGTAGGAATAATATTCGTTATACGACTTCCAGTCCGCATGGTCAAAATAGTACTGCGATAATGTGAAGGCGTAATTAGTAGAAGGCTGTAGTTGTATTAGCTTTTCGAGTAAGGGAATCGCCTTATCTTCTAATGTTGTATCCTTTGTGAGAGATGATTTTGCCAGCATCAACTTTACTAGCATGTGCAGGGCATGAACATCCTGTGGGTCATCGGCAATATTTTTTTGGTACATTTCTAGTGCCTGATCCGTTTTTTTATCCAGTAGTAGTTGGTCAGCCGTAGTAAGCTCTCTTTCCTTGAGATAAAAGAACGGCAGATTGCCGACGGTGTCTTCGTTCAATCTGTAGCCATTACTGCGGGTAATCAGGCGTCCATCTGCATCTAAGGCTTCAATATTCCAAGAAAAGCGCACTTCGGGATTCATAAATCCGAGAAGGGAGAGGGGATCAATAGATTCCCAGCCATCTCCACTGCTGCCATAGGAAAAACCGCCGCCATCGTAAAGTTCTTCTACAGGAATGGAGATATGGTTATCTACAATACGATCCCGAATTTGTACGCCCAACACGGCCCCCTCCCCGCCACCGCTTAAACGATAGTAAGCTGCTCCTTCAACAGCTTTCCAGCGGAAATCTATGGTCTTGCCTGTTAGGGTTTCCTGATTAATGGGAGACTGCAGCTCAAGCAGAGGTTGTAGAACTATGCTCTCATTCAACCTGTCATCTGGTTTAACTTCAATCCAATCGTCATATTGTACAGGCCAAGTCCAGCCGTCGATCTGATCATAGCCAAGTCCAAGCTGTAACTGATAAAAGCCCGGAATCACACCGTGAAATTCGAAACGTCCTTCAGTATCTGTGACGATTCGGTAGGGTTCAGCAGAAGTGATGCTATGGTTAACTTCGCTTTCAGCGCGGAGAAAAATACCAGCCCGCGGAACTGGGGTGCCATCGCTTCTTGTAAGGGTACCGGAGACGACAGCAGTTGAAGTATTTCCCATATCTATAGCAGACTGAATTGCGGTTCGAAGCGATTCCAGCTGTCTTTCAGTATCCGAAGTCCCAGCTTCTGGTGCTGCTGCTGATCCTGTATTGTCTCTGGAGCCTTCGTTCGAACTGCTGGTGGCAGCGTTCATTTGTTTATGAATATCCTGCCAGAATTTTTTGTAGCTCTCCAAGCCATCGTTTACTACGGCAAGTGCTTCCTGCGCTTCGCCTTTTGTAAAGAGTAAACGCCCGGTAAGCCATGCCTTTTGTGCGTTTAGCTCTTCCTGAGACTCGGATGGAAAGGGGGTTTGTTCAAGAATTGTTTCAGCGGTTGTTATATCGCCACTATTTAGGGCTCGCTCCGCTCGAAGGAGCTCCAGCTGTTTAGCTACAGAGGAGCTGCTGTTTAACTGTTTCGCTGCGGTGATTAGCGCTTGATCTCCATCTTCCTTTCGGCCAAGAGCATCATATTCATAAGCTAACTGCTTAGCCGCAAATATACGTGTATTATCCGAAGGCCCCTCAAGGATATATTCCTCAAGTAAAGGTACTATGTCCTCCGGTAACAGACCGGAACGCTGGGTTTCATCATTACTCCACTGGCTCATCGAAGGGCTAACATTAACGTCATATCTGTAGGGATCATAGCTGTGATCCTTATCAAGGATGTTTGTACGGATTAGCTCGATACGTTTACTCCCGGTTGTGGAAGCCAGCTTTTGCAGAAGATCAGTCCTAGCTATGTTAGATTGAATAGCTGTGCTCTGATCTATCTGCGCCTGTGAAGGTAAGAAGTTAAACAGAAGAATAAGCAGGGAGGCAGGGAGTAACACGAATAACACCAGATGTTTGATTTTTATCTTAATTCTCATGTTTTTTCACCGCCTGCTCGTAGATATCCTTCCAATACGTATTTCCTCCAGCTTCGATTAGTTCTCGGTTCGCACGCTGCGGGGTGTTTTGTTGTGGCTGTTGTTTAATCTCTGGCTGATGCAGGGTCAGCGAAACGATTAGAATTATGGCACCGATCGCACCTATAGGTTTGACAGGGATCTCAATTTCTTTATTCCACAGCGCCAATAAACGGGCTCCAAAGGTTGGAGGGTGAGTCTGCTTAATGACCCGGTCGTGTCCAGTGAACTGGAGGTTCTTTAATTCTTCATCCAGCTGCTTTTTGACCGTATCGCGTTCTGTATTCATAAGAAATGTCCCTCCTTCACCAAAATCTTTTTTAAGAGCGTCCGGCCTCTGGCGAGTCTGGATTTGATCGTATTTTCAGATGTATTTAATTGCTCGGAAATTTCCCGGATACTCATCTCATGAAAGTAATATAACGTCAGACATTCCCGGTATAGATAATCAAGATTTCTCATGGACTCGGCGAGCCTGACATTATGCCATTCCACCATAAAAAGCTCTTCTGCTCCGGCTGTGAAGTCAGCATCTTCGTTAATTTGCAGCTCTGACCCTCCCGCCGGGAAAATATTACGCCAGCTCCAAGTCCGTTGCCTCATGCGGCAGCGATTGACCACTATCCGTATCAGCCATGCCTTCAGCCGGTCCGGCTCCTGTAACTGACTCATTTTGGTATAAGCTTGAATAAAAGTATCTTGTACCGCTTCTTCGGCACTTTGTCTATCTTTAAGCAATAAAGAAGCGGTTCGTAGCAGCATATCTCCATATTCGTCCATTAACAGGCGGAGAGCTGACTCATCTTTTGCCACAATTCTCTCTATAATATTCAGATGCAGCTCCCCTCCCTTTACTAATAAGATGCGGCTTGGAGGATTAAGGTTGCGTTTGGATGGAAAATTCTTCAACAAATGTCGCGATTACAGTTCGTGTACTCAGAAGGACGCCGGAACGCCGGATATGGGTTTACTGTTGGAATCTATTGCACAGAATGCAATGGATTGCTTTTTTAAGCAGGATTAGCTCCTTTCTATTGTACGTTCTGCAATGAAACCCTTCGGGGCTGGGAATGACGTCTAAGGTCATATGGTTCATGAGTTTATGAGCTTATGAGTTCACGAGTTTATAGTTAAATGGAGTTATGTGGAGATTTTAAAAGAGAAACTTACTTGAGTTAGGTGTCGGAAAAAAGGGTTTTATGTAGAAAAATAGAGTGTTTATGAATTTATATTTGTAGATATGGGTAAAAGAGGGTTAGCCAGAAGTATTGCCGCTATCCTGCAACTATTTGATTTTCACCTCGTCTGTATGTTCAGTTTCATTTTTTGCAAGTCGACTTTAAGGTAATCCACTAAGGAGATGACATCATGTCAGTACAGATAAAATTAATAGCAGGCTCTATCCTACTCGCAGGAATGATTGGGCTTGCTGGATGCAGTTCGAACAATGAGGCGGGGAATTCAGAATCCCAGGCAACGGCCCCAACAGAAACGGCTGTAACAGCATCCTCTGAGCCGGAAGTTAGTCCATCAAGCACCCCAGCAGAAACTGCACCAGCAACTGCACCAGAAACTGCACCAGAAACTGCACCAGCAGCGACTTCCTCCCCTACGGAGACTGATAAAGATTCAACCAGCTCAAATTCACAAAATAGCGACAAACAGCTTAAAGAGTTATTCGAGCTTGCCAAAAAAGGGAAGGTGCCTGGTGTAAAATATGCCGCTCATACCGGACTTATTGATGAGGTCGAAGCGGATTGGGGCAAACCTGATCAACAGGAGTCAGCGGGAAAAGGTATTTATGCTACCTACACTGACAGACATGTCGTGTTTGGATTTAATAAAGGAAGTTTAATCTTCGATGTTCGTTCAAGTGATTCCGCGCTGCAAAAGCTGACGCTGAAGCAAATTGAGGCAACACTCGGCAAGCCAGACGATACCAAAGTGAACGGAGAGGATAAGATTTACACCTATCAAGCCAATGACCAATACCAGCTGAAATTTATTATTCCAAGCTCGACCGGTACAGTAGATCATATATCCGTATTTAGTGAACAGGATTCTTTTAACAATATGGCTGGGTAAGTGGCATGGGTTAGAAGAGGAGAGAGCAATCATGCAGAGGAATCTGGGGTTGCTCTTTTTGTATATTCTTTTTTGAGGTGGAGTAGGCCTTGGACGGACTGTTATAATGTAACCAATGAGCGGGTTCGGGGAAAGTGAGGTTCTATCATGCAGCTGGAATTAAATGAAAGTGAATATAAAGTGACCGCAGAAGGGATAACGATAGAATTATTCCCAAAAGAATTTACGCTTTTTCAGTTCTTGTACAAAAATAGAGGGCGTACATTCAGTCGAGAACAACTATTGGATAAAGTATGGCCGCTTGAATATCCGGTAGAGCGAACGGTAGATGATCATATTTATCGGCTTCGTAAAAAGCTAGGCAAGCTTCAAGACTTAGATATTAAGACTGTTCGGGGATTTGGTTATAGTCTGACTATGCAGGAGCCCTCAGCTGCTATGGCCAATCCGACTACATATGACTTAGAGATGCAAAAGACGATGCGGGAAGTATTCAAGAAATATCACCTATATGGCCAAGGTCGCTCGATGTTAATCCTCGCACGCCAACAGGATGTTTTGGGGTATGCGATGGATCCGTTTTATTCGATCTATATTCATTTTGTACAGGGAGATTTGGATTGGCTGCTGAACACAACCGAGGTGGGGATAGAGGAACGGTTTTATTCCTTATTAATCTGTTATGTTCTATTGGGTGATCCTAAGAAAAAACTAGAGTTCTGCGAGTTAGTCCTTGAGAAAAAGATTCTTTTGCCGCCTCAGCATCGAGAAGTGGAGATTCTAAATATTCTGGATTTGTACACGCTGGCAGGGGAACCGGAAAAAGCACTGGAACGACTAAAGCTAACATATGAAGTGATTAAAGAGCCGGGGTATGAGAGTTTCATTCCTATAACGGCGACCTCAGAAATGCTTACACACTTGTGGATGGGAACAGAAGATCACGTAATAGAACGGATGGCAACAGACATTGAAGCACTTTTGCTGGAGAAACCTTATTTGCGTGAGATCGGTAGTTATAAAGTTACAAGGGGCTTGTGGTTTCTACGGCGTAAGTCTTGGCGTGAAGCCGAGCAACTGTTGGATGAGGCACTTCAGGTGCTTGAGATGTCAGGGTTCGTGCCGATGCGGATATATGCATTGTATCGAATAGTTCATTTTTGTAACGAGTTTCCACCCAAGCCAGCTTTGTATCGCAAATATGTGAATTTATTTGAACGAGAGAAGGAAGAGCGGGGGTTCCATCGGTTAGAACAATCCTTGGATACCGTGCTTACGAACCTTGTGACTGCCCCCTGATAATTCTCTGACAATTCTCCATTACATTAAGGTCATGCTAATAAGTTCTTAATTGTAATTTGGAGGAATGTTTAATGAATGCTTCAACACAAGCAGGCACGAGCCTGCTTAAGAACAAGGTGTATATGCGTGTGTACAGCGCATATGCGACGGCTACCTTTGGGGATTGGTTCGATGCCTTAGCGATTCAGGTACTCGTAGGGTACCGCTGGCAGGCCAGCCCGCTAATGCTGGCTTTGATTCCGGTCTCCATAGCTTTGCCGGGGATTTTGCTGGGCTCGTTCGCAGGGGTAGTGGCTGACCGACTGAACAAGCTGAAGCTGATGCGAATGTGTGATCTGCTTACGGCACTGTTAACCGTATTCGTATTATTTGCACCCAGTATGGTGTGGTTGCTCCCATTACTGATGTTGCGTGCTGCCATTTCTACGTTAAACGTGCCTGCTCAGCAGTCGATGACCCGTAGTATGGTTAGAGAAGATCAGCTGCTCCAAGCCACCTCGCTTAATGGGCTTGTGAATCAAGGCTCGAAAATCGCGGGACCTTTACTGGGCGGCTTCGCGTTGTCTGTTCTTACGCCACAGTGGTGTATATTAATCAATGCTTGTCTCAGAGGCTGTTCCTATTTGCTCCTACTTACAGTTAAGAAAAGTGATGTAGAACAAGTTCGCACAGAAGGTAAGGGGGATCAAGAGGAGCGTGTCCCCCTCCGTACGATGTGGAAGGAAGGCTGGAGCTTTATGCTGCATAGTAGGTTGCTGTTAAATACCATGCTGTTTGGCATAGTCTGTTCAATGGCTATTCAGATGATTGATTTTCAATTCACCAGTCTATTCAGGGTACTTGCACCTTCTAATGAATCTTTACTGGGCTGGCTCGTGGCGGCATCCGGAGGTGGTGCTGTATTCATCATTATGGTCATGAACAAAATGAATCGCGGAACAGGTTATGGCTGGAAGCTTGGAACGGGTTATGTGCTGATGGGTTTATCGGTCGGGGGACTTGGACTGCTTCAGCCAGGAGCTTCCAGTATTTCTGTATTGCTATTAGGGTTCTTACTAGGTATTGGGAACGGAATTTTTATTATCACGTTCAATTATTGTCTGCAAAAAGAAACCCCCCCGCACATGACAGGGCGTGTATTCGGTATTCAGAGTACCATTCTTAGCGGAGTTATGATTGGCGCTCCACTCCTTGGCGGAATGATGGTTCAGGCCGCTGGGCCTAGCCGTATCTTTTTGAATTTTGGCATCGTAATCGCTCTGATTGGTGTGCTGGGCATCGCCTTCGGGCGCGTACTGTGGCCTACGCAGAAAGAGAAGAGCGATAGCTCTGCGGAGCAGGCTAGGACGGTTGAGGTGATGGAGGGTAGCTAGCAGGTAGCACGCTAGTCTAGCTAGCTGGACTAGAAAGCTTGAGTGGGAGAGAGAATCTAGCCGATCTTTAGCGAGACTAGGAAGTTTGAGTGGCAGAGTCAATCTAGCGTGACTCCCTAGCCGATCCCTGGCGGGACTAGAAAGCTTGAGTGGCAAATACAACCTAGCGTGACTCGCTAGCATTTAGTTGCAGAATGTGCAGTTAAATTCCCTTTCAGCGATCGAACTGGGATTTAGTTGTACTTTGTGCAGTTATTATTTGATTTTCTCCCTTTTAGTCTAGGAAAGATGATTTTTAGCTGCACAGAGTACACTTATTTGCTCAGGAGGCCTCTTTTACCGCTTAATAGTTGTATATAGTGCAATTAAGAGTCTCCTTAGTCATAGTCGCCTTAATATGTGACTTCTCAGTGAGCGATTTCTCAATAAGTATCTCCTTAATAAGTGACCTCTCAATAAGTTATTACTTTGTGATCTAAAGCAACTGCTGCACGAAACGTTATAAGTTACAATATTACCTAGCCCGATAGGACAGTTTCTCGTCCATAAGGGCTTTTTTAGTGTGTAGAGGAGATTGGTTAGAACATTAGAATTTGTAGAGGTAAAGGAGGGAAAGGATGGCTACTTTTATTTATATGGTGAGGCACGGTGAGTCGCCCAAACTGCCCGGAGGAACTGAAAGGACTCGCGGACTAACCGCGAAAGGGGAGGCAGATGCCCGCAAGATAACGGAAAAATTACGTCTGGAAGGAATTCAAGTCTTCTATTCAAGTCCATACCTTCGGGCTATACATACGATTTCTGGATTGGCGCAGGAGTTAGGAGCAGAGATTCAAAGTGTTGAAGACCTGCGGGAGATCCATTTCTCGGACGGAAGTACGATTATGACTGATCAGGAACTGTATCCATTACTGGCAAAAATGTTTGAAGATCCGGATTTTGTCCCAGTTGGTGGGGAATCCATTCATGCGTGTCAGAAGCGTTCAGTTAGTGTACTGGCAGAAATTCTGAGTAATCACAGCGGTCAAAAGGTTGCTATTGGAACTCACGGGGCAGTCATGACGCTTATGATGAACTATTTTGATGCCAAATATGATCTGAATTTTTTACTTCAAACCACAAAGCCGGATATTTATAAAATGGAGTTCACAGGCGGAACGTTAGTGGGTGTGGAGCAGTTATGATTATTGGGGGCTGCCAACAAGCGGCCCGAGCATCATCAACCTGAGACTTACGGACTCAGTTGACATTATTCACAGATTATTAGCCTTTGGAGCATGGTTTCGGACTCCAACGTCGTTATTCCTTAAAAAGAGCACCTTATTGGGTATTTTTTATACCAATAGCGACTCTGGGGTCCGTTCTCATCCCAAAAGTGGGGAATTGCTGCATATAAGGTCAGCGGTGTCCGATAGCGGCTTCACACGCGTAAATATGCACGTGTAATTGCGTACAGATAAATAGATACACGTAAATGGGTACGTGTAACTACGTACAGGTAAATAAGCACGTAAACTACGTACACGTAAATACGTACAGATAAATAAGTTCGCGTAAACTACGTACACGTAACTATGTACAGGTAAATAAGCACGCATAAATGCGTACAGGTATAAGTACGTGTAAATACGTTTGTGTAAATACGTACAGGTATAAGTACGTGTAAATACGTTTGTGTATATGCGTACAGGTATAAGTACGTGTAAATACGTTTGTGTAAATGCGTACAGGTATAAGTACGTGTAAATACGCTTGTGTAAATACGTGCATGTATAAGTACACGTAACTACATACGCGTAACTACGTACACGTAAATACATACGCAAAAATATGTACGCGAAAATATTACCGAATCAAACGAAAATGGGTAAGGGGATCTGGATTAAGTAAGGTCGGCTTGTGACCAGTACTTCCACTATGAAAAATACGGATTCACAAGCCAAGCTGTGTTTATTCATAATGTTGGTCTGGCGTTAGGCTAGGATAGCTAAGGCCCTGACTTTTCTCTACTCCTAGAATAGATCTATCTACGAGCTATAGATCTATCTATAAGCTATAGACCTATCAACAAGCTATAGAGCATCTACAAGCTATAAAATCGCTTAGTATTCGCAGTCAATAACTCTTCCGCTTCACCGGGAGTGTAACCATGGAGCGCTCCCCAAGCAGCGGCGACTTCCCGAATCATAGACGGATGGGTGATTTTCCCTGCAAAAGGTCCTTCGAACGGCCAAGGACCATCGGTTTCAGCCATGATTAGTTCTGGTGGATAACGGCGGGCAAGCGCCTGTATCTCCGGCTCATACAGGATATCCGGTGTGAAGGAGATATAGTAGCCGTTCTTCATCATGCGGGCAATGGCTTCTTCCGGACCTTTGAACCAGTGGAAGTGGGCATGCTGTATGTTATGTTTCTCCAGGAGATCACAAGCAATAAGCGCATCTTCATAGACAGCATGCAGCACCACAGGTTTATTGAGATGGGAAGCTAACCCAAGCAACTGATCCAGCAGCTCAATATAGGGCTCCATATCAAAGGTTTCGCCCCGTTCTAAGGCTTCAGCACGCGAATAGTAAGGTAGCCCGATTTCCCCCACAGCAATATAATCCTCACTAGATTGACTCTCAATCCATTTCAGTAGAGCAGCCAGCTCAGCATCCTGCGGCAAGGGTTGCTCTGGATGAAAGCCATAAGCTGGACGGACCACGCCGGGATTTATGGCTGCAAGTCTTTGGGTGCGTATACAAGAGTCCAAGTTCATAGAGACAGCGATAAGGGCTTTAACTCCCATTTCAGGCAGTTCACTCAGTATCTGTTCGGCAACTTCAGGTTCATATTGCTCTAAATGTATATGGGCATCAATCATAACTGTTCACCCTCCACGTAAGAAGCTAATTCCTCATGAACCTCAAAGCGAATAGAGTCGGGTTCCATTCCATCATTTCCCGGTTTGTAGGCAAAAGTTAGTGTGCCAATACTCTCCAGAAATCCAATATAAACATTTGTTTCCGCCTTTAGCTTGCCCTCTTCCACTATGTAGTGAGTAACAGCACCAATGCCGGCTTCTTCGCCTAGATTGCCATCCTCAGCACGATCTGGATATCGCAAAGTCACCATGGATGGAGTTGAGCCTTTAACTTGAATTTGAATCAGGGCGTCCCCTTTTTCATTAGAAATTTTTGACGTAACCAATGCGGAGGCAGCTTTATCTGCAGAAGGGACAGTGACTTCTTCCCACTGGTTAGGCTTAATCACGTGAAGCTCTTGCATGGACATGCCCGTACCTGTTCCAAGCCACAGAATGACAACGATTTCTTCCTGCCCATCCTGATCGACGTCGGCATAATGAATCTCAGGAGGGTAACTCAGCAATCTGGGTGCTTCCCAATCAAATGTATGCTTGTTACCGTTCACCTCTACAACAAATCCCTCATAGGTACCGCCATCTTTAAGGGCAGCATACAGCTTCACTTGGTCATTTTCTGTAGCAATAGCAAGAGGTTCGCTGGGTGTTCTGACGGTAGTACTAACATCCCCTGATGTTATTAATACTTCAGTTTCAGCTGCATTCAGCTGCGCAGTGGCACCAGACAGAGAGTTTAAGGAATCGGCTGGAATATATAAAATACCGTTTCGTAGAATAGCTGGTCCTTCAAGCGAGGTTTGATATCCGTCAGCTTGCATATACTCATTGTCCGGTTTCAGAACATAACTACTGCTTCCATCAGAGATGGTTAAGGTCTTTAAGTTATTATCCCATTTTTGTTCTGAGGTGTAGTATTCCATTAATACTTTTGCAGGTACATAGACCTTATCGTCTAGGAAAAAAGGGGAGAGAGTAGGAAGAACGGCTTCGCCGTCGACGATTAGTTTCAGTGGTGCTGAAGTAGCTTGTGTTTGGTTAATAGCCATTGTTGTATCCATATCTATGGTTGCCGATGCTCCGCATCCGGCCAAAAAGAGCGTGATAGCTCCGATAGCGATGATTTTATTCATAATTACCTCCAGGATAAAGTCCAGTCCCCTTAAGTATAGAATAAAACAGCGCGTTGTAGGTCACTTTCTATTAACAAAGAGAATACAAGCTTGTTACAGTTCGCTAGTTTTTAATAAAATGCAGGCATCCACGCAATAAACGACGAGTGTAATAGAAAGAAATGAACAAAAGTAAGGAGAGGCAGAGACCGATTGGAAGGCTGAGAATGTTCGGTAAATCATAATCTGGAAAGGCATTTAGTCCTATTCCTTGGATGCCAACAATACCTAGTACACCACCGATAGGTGCAATGATTGCACAGACAACACTCCCCACGGCCCAGACACTAAGGATTGGTACACAGAATAAGATGATGGCTCCTTTGGCGATGTTTTTGAGCACAGTGGCTCCTGACAAATGAGTGCTTTTTTCCATGTAAACTCTCCTTTATGGGTTTAAAAATACAGTTCGGTCAACTTGCGACTTAAGATCCACCGTCAGACTTTTGCTATAGCGGATTTCCCCAATGGTACAACCCGGTCCGACGATGATTTCTTCACCGCACACAAGGTCAGCTGTCGTCCGGTATAACGTTATGTTAGTTCCTTCAATTGTTGTGCAGGTAAGTTTTCGAAAAGGGTGCATCAGCGCATTAATCAACTTGGAAGAGGGTTTAACGATAATGTTACCGCCAGCTCTCATAACCTCGACAGTGCTTCTATTGCCTAAACGGATCTCAATCGATGAATCTGCAGTTAGTCTCTTTATCTTCACGGCACCTTCAGCATAAAAAGTCCCAGCTGCAGCATTTTCTGCTACGGACATGTATCCAGAAGAGCGGAGATTATCTGCTTGGATATTTTGAACGCGCAGACTCCCTAGATTGTTTACCTGATTGGCCTTACAATTCCCCCCAATTGTACAGTCACCAGATACTTTGAGTTTAGAAGTCGAGACGCTCCCTTTGGTACTTAAGTGGCCAAACACATCAACCGTGACCGCATTAATATTCTCTCGAACAAACTGCGAACCTCTTACCTTCAAGGGTGGATCGATCATGTCAGTACGTTCATAAGTATTGTTATTATTGGACATTTACAGTACCGTCCTTCGAAATATATTTTAATGATTAAAATATATATTCATTATAATATATAGTCAATATAATAATTTGGGAGTTAAAGCTAAATAAACACTGCCGTCAGTTTCCTGACAGACAGTGTTTATAGAAAATAGTATAGCTGATAAGGAGCAAAATGAAGGCTGTTAGTGCATCATTTGTTCCATCAATTTATTTATTTGTTCTAAAGTTCCGGAGATTTTATTCAGATCAGGGGTAGGAAATGCTTCAAATATTGTATGGATACGCTGATCACCTTGTTCTGTAAGGACAATATTGACAACTCTGCGGTCTTCTTTAGTCCGCACCCGTTCAATAAGTCCAGCTTCCTCAAGCTTATCGCACATGGAAGAAGCGGCTCCGGGTGTAACCACGAAGCGTTCAGAGATGTCAGTAATGTTCAAGCTTCCGGTAAGCCGGAGTTGAAACAGCAGCATGATCTGATTGTGAGTCAGGGTTTCCTTTTTAGTGATCATATCAATGAAAAACTGGGATTTCTGCTGCACATTTGCCATAGATTCCATGACCTTATGGATAGCATTTTGTTTCTCTTCCTTTGTGCTCATAACATTGCCTCGCTCCAATTTACTTTAGTTACTAAAATATATAGAAGCTATAATAAGCTTGTCAAGTTGCCGGGTTACTGTAGCTTGGTTAGAAAGACTGAAATTAGCGCTGGAACTCTTCTTTTTTTATGTCTTGTAATGAAATTGGAAATGTATCGTATTAACTGATGAATTTACTTAGCTAAGTGAAAATGTGGTGGGAAAGGAGAGTTCGATTGATGCATGAGCGCGCATTGCTTCATCCTTTTGTAAAAGAGAATATACAGGAAAATACTGACATAGATGTTTTGTTCACAACGGTTTTTGAAACCTACTATAAAAGAATATTCAACTACATCGCTTACCGGGTTAGTTCTCTTTATACGGCTGAGGATCTGACAAGCCTCGTTTTTGAGAAAACGTTGGCGAAACTATCGACCTATTCTCAGGAAAAAGCTCCTTTAGAGGTATGGCTATTCGCCATTGCCAGAAATGTGGTCAATGATCATTACCGGAGTTTTAAAAGGAAAAGTTTCTTTTCGCTGGATGCCGTCAAGGAACTGGTTTCTAGCAGGAAAGATCCGGAAAGCTTGATCCTCCAGGGAGAACGTAGTGGAAGGCTTAACGAAGCCTTAAATACATTGAGCTCAAAGGAGCGGAATATTGTGGCTCTAAAATTTGGTGCTAATCTGAGAAATAGAGAGATTGCCCAGGTTACGGGAATTTCGGAGAGCAATATCGGTGTGATACTCTACCGGACTATGAAAAAGCTGAAGACTGAAATAGGGAGCGTGGAGCAGCTATGAACAGTAAAGACATACAGCAGAAGTTCTCAGCAGATTTAGATGAAAGTATATATGGAGCGGCAAATGATTTAAAGGGTGCTGGGGAGTACAAGGAGCTGCTGGAGCTAGGCAGGGTTCTGGCCCATAAAGATCTCAGCGAGGGCTCTGACAAAACAGCCATTCTGAATAAGGCACGGAGAAAGTATGCCGGCCAAAAGGAGGAGAAAGGATTGCATACAAAACATAGATTAAGACGTCCTGCTGTTATGCTGGCAACTTTGCTAGTGGTTAGCGTATTAAGTGTAACTTTTGTGCAGCCGTCATTTGCGCAGGAGCTGTTAATGAAAGTATTGCAAACGATAAACTTAGGCCATATTGTAGCCCATGAAGTAGAATTTTCTGCGGATTCCAACGTGATTCCGGATGACTTAAAGGGGAAGATTTTTGATAGCAAAGGAAATGCGCTTGTGACCCTCGACGCTGCTCAAGAGGCAGGTGATATCTACAATGCTGATGGGGAAAAAATCGTCGGAGTTGAAGACGGCAGACTGGTTACGCAATCTGAGAGGGATCAAGAGAAAGAGGAATTGCTGATTGAGAGGGATTCTAGCAAGCTAAACGAATATACGATTTTTGATGTGGGCTTACCGGCGTATTTACCAGAGGGTTATACCTTTGATCGTGCAGAGTTTTATAAGGATAGCAATGGTGATGTGATCAACAGCAAATATATTAATTTATATTTTGTTAATGAAGCTACCGATGAGATCATCTCGATGCAGCAGCGGCACGCGGATTCCGAAACGGCTTATGAGATGTCGACGGATGGCACCATCGAAAAAATGAAGATTAACGGAGTTGATGCTGTATTGGTTAATGGAAAAGGGTTGGACTGGGAAGCCAATGGAGTGTTATACGGTGTAACATCTGCTAGCTTGGACAAGAATGATTTGATCAAAGTTGCTGAGTCTATCCGCTGACTGATTTTTTAGAAAGATAGGCGGTTACTATTCGAGTATATACGGGTAAGGGGATGATCCATATGGATCTCCCCTTTTTCGCTTTATTGAGGGCACATGCAAACAACGATTGGGAGAATATAGCTGTACTTCGTACAACTATATTTCTGCGAAACAACGCTTCGATGGATATAATTGTATTTCGTACACTTATTTTCACGATTTACACCACTATAGGAGATTTCTCTGCTTTTTAGTTGTATAGAATACACTTAAAATCAGAGTAAACCCTTTTGCATACGGAATAAGTGTACAGAATGCAGTTATCTCATAGATTTCGGCAGGGTCCGGCCAAAGCTGGTGTGAAAAGCTGAAGATCAGCTTCCACCGCCCATAATCTGCTCAAGCAAAGCTGAAGATCAGCTTCCACCTGCGCATAATCTGCTCAAGCAAAGCTGAAGACCAGCTTCCGCCGACTTCATCTACTCCAATAAGCCGCTGCAGAGTAAAAACACCAGGCAGCGATTCTCCAATAACCGGAAAATCGCTGCCTGGTTGTTTTTTTAAAATAAATCGAACGATTTATTTTCTATTTACCAATACATAGTGTAAGACCGAAGGAGGGATTGAGAGGGATGAAACATCCAAATGAATATTCTCAGCTCATTGCGCTTACGCTAGCCGGCAGCCGTGAAGCGTACAGTGAACTATATGAAGCAACGATTCGGGATGTGTATCAGACCGTTCATTTTCTCGTTCGCGAAACCTCCGATGTGGATGATGTTGTTCAGGAGATTTATATTCAGATGCACCGGTCGCTTGAGCAATTTGACGTCAATCGTCCTTTTAGGCCTTGGCTTATGGGGCTGGTTATGCGGCAAATTCATGCCTATCGAAGAAAGAGGTGGACGCATCTCCGAATGGTCAAAAAAGTAGAGCAGACTGATCTAAGGATGGAACCTGATTTCACTAGTGATGTTGTGGACAGGTTAGCTAACCGCCGTCTACTAGCAAGTGTTGATCGTCTTCCATTTAAGCTGAAGCAGGTGATTATTCTGCACTATTTAAATGAATATTCACAGGAAGAAAGTGCCGCGATACTGGGTATCCCTCTGGGTACGGTGAAATCCCGTATTCATGCTGCACTGCATAAGCTTCGTCAGAAGCCAGAAAATCATACTCTTTTTAAGGGAAAGGTGGAGGACCTGCATGAATTTCAATGAAGAGTTACGGACAGTTCTGCAGGAAGAGGCGAGAAATCTAAGTGCCCCACCGGAACTGAAGGAGCAAATACTAAATCAGACCGAGACTAGGTTAGGGGGAAGACGAATGAAAAAATGGCTTGTAGCAAGCATTTTGGCGGCTGCATTATTAATTCCTACTGGAGCATATGCCGGATATAATTATTTGGCGGATACCCTGTATGGCTCACAAGCAACTGCTGCTACGATTGGAGTAACCCAGCAACAATATGACAGGCTTGAAGCCAAGCTGCAGAGCGCGAAGCAAAGTTTTAACGAAGAGGAATTCACAAAATTGATGTCATTACTAGAGGAATTGGGAGCTTACAATCTGCAAATGGCCGATGCTGAAGGAGTCTTTCACCTGGAACAGTTAAGTGCGAAGGATCAAAAGGCATATAACGATTTACAGGTTGAGCTTAAACCTTATTTTGAGAAAATGAATGAAACGGAAATCCCTAAGGCAAAGGCGGCTGTCGTTGATCGTGATACTTTCTGGGATGGCTTGCTGGAAAAAGCAGAACAGAGGCTTACTAAAGAAGAGTTTGCGGAGATCGAACAATTAATAAATGAGTTGCAAAGCTATGATGCCAAGGTATTTGATGCAGATGGAAGTGTTCATATGGATCGGCTTTCGAAAGAGGAGATACAAAACCAAGAGAAGTTAATTGAAGCGCTCGGCCCTTATATAAATAAGCTGGACATGATGATTAAACCTAGTTCTTAGTTGAATTTAAATGCATGTATTGAATAACGATGGATAGAAGTAGCATTAGAAAAGCCACCAGAAAAGGTCTAATACACCTTGTGTTCTGGTGGTTTTTTACATTCGGCTAATTTGTATTTTATACATCACTAATTGAATAAATGTATAATCAATTGAGTCAAAAAAAGTATTTGACCACTGGAATAATTAGACATATTATTATTTAAATACTATTGATCTATATATGAATCATGATGGCGAAAGGTGGCTTTGATCATGAAGCAGATGACCATTCGTGCAGAACTGGCGGACTACCTCAAGAAGAATGGAATAACAATTAATCAATTCGCAGAGGTATCTAAAGTAAATTCAGGCACGATTAGCAACATTATGAATGGGAATCGTCCTATAGCCATGCAGCAATTAGATCGGATTACAAAAGGTATGGGATTAGAGGAAGGCTGCTTTTACGATATGTATGTGGAGGAGTGTTTTATACATTCCAATCCCAATTGGAGACGTCTTCGACCTTTTCTATATCGCTGTGCTGAACTAGATAAGCTGGAATGTATAAGCCGGGTGATTGGAATCATGATGGACAGCCTATCTTATACACACCCGTTGTTTGATACAGCAGAAGATTTCTTTGCACAAGGGAAATATGAAGCTGCAGCGTTGTTATACCGGAGTGTGGCGGAGAGTGAGAAGTATCAGCATTCAGAGCGGCTGGCTTTTTGCCAATACAGATTGTTTACGATTGCTCTAGGGGGCGATCAGGATGTAAATTTGCGGGCAGCGGTGCAGTTTGAGGGCTTTGTAAATCGGCTTGATGAAGTTGATCAGCTTGACGCACTGAAGGTTCTGGCGAATACATATAGCGCTTTGAGGCATTGGGATAAGGTAATGGTAATGACTAAGGAATTGGGCAAAAAAGCATCCATTCAATATAATTATAATAATGAGCGAGCCAGAAAAAACGGGGTACAAAAGGAACCTGCAATGCCCTTATTTTCATATATTTTATATTCTTATGTGTTACGTTCAGTAGTTTACAGAGAGCTTGGAGATTATGATAGAGCATTGCATTATATCAACCTTTACATGGACATGAGCTGGATTCGTGAGGATACGGAGGAAGATTTGCAACTCATGAATCAATGTATGGGTTGGGCGCAGGCTAATATTTTTTTGCTGAAAATTTTAAAAGGTGATGCAGCAATGCTTCCGGAATATGTGACCTATATTGAAGATAGAAAAGAAGAATTTCTTCCAGGCCTGTTCAAAATCCTTCAGGCAGCCAACCACTATGATTTTAATGTGGATGATATTCTTCAGCGGTTTGAGCCAGAAATATCAGATTTTAGAGATCAGCAGAGAAATCTTAAATGTTATAATCGACAAATTATCGAAGACAGATACACTTTTTTTATGGCTGAAATTGCATTGTATTATATAAGAAGAGGAAAATATGAGCTTAGTATAAAATATATAATGGATAGTTTAGATAATTCTGTAAGGATTAATAACGAATCATGTATAATTAAGTGTGTCGGAATGTTTGAGCAGCTTCGGCATATTGCATCTTTAGAAACGCAGAAAGAGTACCAGAATCTGCTTAGAATCAATGAAAAGAAAAATTGCTTTGTTATTGACAGTGCTTAGTAGTGATAGTTTCATAGAAGATATCAATAAAGAGAGTTCTCAATTAAATCTGGTATCGCTTTTTTTTTTGAATTCTAGTAATGCACTTCAATGTAAAATTAAGAATTTGACATATACCTCTAGAATATTTCATTAGGGAGGTAGTGTTAATGAATGATCAGGAAATTATCCAAAAGAGAATAGAGGGTGCTAGAAACAAACTTTATTTGATGGAGAGGCAACATGGAGGGCTTTCGCATCCAAATGTGATCAGACAGTCCATGAGATTAGATGAATTAATTAATCAGTACAATAAAGCAGTACATAGTGATAACGAGAATTGAAGAGAATGGTTAAAACACCCTACATAATGATATTGCAACTTCTGATGAAGTATAGAGCCAGCGCTGTGCGCGGGCTTTTTGGCTTGTTGGAGCTCATAAAATAAATCAATGCTGCACGCTTGTCATGCCCGTCTGCATATTGCGGCCAAGTCCCTCATAGACATGTACTAATCAATGCATTCAAAACAGGTTAAGGGGATGATGTCATGCGCCGGATAACATGGGTACTCGCGATCATTATGAGCGTGGCCCTGGTGATGACGGGGTGCGGGAAGAAGGATGCCGCTTCCGTAGTCAAGGATTTGAACAATGTGGCTGACAAGTTGGAAAGTAAGCAGGGAACGTACCAAGGTTCTGGCACAATGACCCTGTATACCGGGGAACAGCCGCAGGAGTATAAGGTAGAGGTATGGTACAAGAATCCTTCCTACTACCGGATCAGCTTGGCAAATGTTCAGAAGGATATTACGCAGATCGTACTTCGTAATGATGAGGGAGTATTCGTACTCACACCAAGTATGAATAAGAGCTTCCGCTTCCAAAGCGATTGGCCGGATGATCAAGGTCAGGTCTATCTGTATCAGACGTTGGTTCGTGGCATAGTTTCGGATAATAATCGCCAATTTGTGGAAGATGGGGATAACTATGTGTTCGAGGTAGCCGCGAATTATCAAAGCAATGCCCTTGTACGACAAAAGATTTGGCTTGATAAAAAGACTTATGAACCTAAGCAGGTTCAAGTCTCGGATTCTGAAGCGAAGGTAGTTGTAAACGTGAAGTTTGACACCTTCAAATTCGATACGGATTTCACCAAGGATTCTTTTGATATGGAAAAGAACATGGCCTCGGGTAAGTCCGCAGAGAGCACAGTAGCTGAGGTTGATGAGAATGGTAATCCAATTACAGCTCCTGAAGGCCAAGAACCGGCTGAGCAACCAGTGGCTGCAGAGCTTGGAGACTTTGGGATCATTGAACCTGATTATATTCCAGCTGGTGTCGAGTTTAAGGACTCGCATAAATTGGAGGGCAACAAAGACCATGCTGTTCTCATCCGATATGATGGGATTTATCAGTACACTATTATGGAATCCCGTCCACTGGACCGTGCGGTAGCACTGGCGCCTGGAACCCTGAAAGACCTTGGTTTTACATGGGGAGTTCTGAGTGGGGATGAGCAGCAGACATTGACTTGGATGTCTGAGGGAGTAGAGTACCGAATTACAAGTGCCAATCTTCCTGCTAATGAAATGATGCAAATTGCCGCTTCTATGGAGGCACAATCGGGTAAATAATAAAAAGTAGGCGGATACTGCGTTTTGTGGGATTCTTTCCTCTACAACGTAGTATCCGCTTTTCTTTATTTGCCGGGGCTCCAGCACACATTGACAGCCACCTTCTGTAGCATTACCATTGGTACTAAGACAATGATTAATGCAATGCAGCAATGACGTTTTACTACAACGTAAGAAGGTGACTTGAAGTGCAAGCAAGCTATCGACCGACAGTAGCCGAAATTAATCTGGATGATTTGCGTGCCAATTACGAAGCCTTTCGCCGCTACTTGCCGGCAGAGACAAAGTTTATGGGATGCGTCAAAGGAAATGCGTACGGCCATGGAGCAGTGGAAGTGACACGGGAGCTGGAAAGACTCGGAGCAGATTATGTTAGTGTGGCTTTTTTGGATGAAGCATTGGAGCTGCGTCAGGCGGGAATACTGATTCCTATACTGGTGCTTGGCTACACTTCCCCAGAAGGAATAGCCGTTGCCTGGGAGAACCATGTAACTGTAACACTGTTCACACCGGAGGTACTGGAGGCTATAAGACAGCTTCCTATAGATCCGGAACATCGGCTGAAGGTGCATATCAAGATTGATAGCGGGATGGGACGACTGGGTCTTTTACCAGCTGACGCACCTGCGTTTATCTCTGAAGTGCAGTCTGTTGCGCAGGCGGAGCTGGAGGGTATGTTTACCCATTTTGCCAAGGCAGACGAACAAGACAAAAGCTATACACTGGAACAGCATCGACGGTTCATGAGCGTGGCGGAAACGCTGCGGGAGCAGAACATTCAGATCCCGATCATACATACGGGCAATAGCGCTACGGCCATTGATTCACCTTATTTATCCAGCAACATGGTGCGTGTAGGCATCAGCTTGTACGGATTTTATCCCTCCACAGAGGTGAACCGTCAACTGGTAGAACTACGTCCGGTATTGACGCTGAAGACGCAGGTTGTATATGTCAAAAGCCTGCCTGCCGGTTGGGGCGTCAGTTACGGCACTAGGTACATCACAGAGAGCGAGGAGATTATTGCAACGCTACCTGTGGGGTACGCAGATGGATATTCCCGCATGCTAACTGGCAAAGCGGAGGTGCTAATACGTGGACGCCGCGTTCCTGTCGTCGGAACAATCTGCATGGATCAGTGTATGGTATCACTCAAATCTTTCGCTGCAGAAGCGGAACAAATTAAAGCAGGCGAAGAAGTTGTTCTCATCGGCCGTCAAGCTGACGTGATGATCACGGCAGACGAGTTGGCTCTCCAGCTTGGAACAATTCACTACGAGGTTATCTGCATGTTGGCTCATCGGGTGCCCCGCGTTTATATAAGTGAAGGCACACTTCCTAAATTAGTAAATGCTCTGCTCACAAACTGAAAGTTCTTGACAGTGATGTTATACAAGGGAGAAAATAGAAGGAATTGTATCGTATTAGGAGATGTGACTAAAAGCCTATACGAACCACCATTTCTAGTTTATAATGGGATGCAGCATACTTGATATACTGGCGGCATATATTCCTTGTATAAAATTCCTTGTATATTGTAACACTGGAACACAAGGGCAGAAGGTTTGTGGGGGTGGAAGAGAAGGTGGCTAATTTGCAGAACACCAAAAGAATCATGATCAGCTTGCCCGATCATCTCTTGCAGGAAGTGGACGGAATTGTTCAATTGGAGAATTCCAACCGGAGTGAATTGATTAGGCAGGCCATGAAGCTGTACTTGAGCGAACGGAGGAAACGTTCCATCCGGGAGTCCATGCAGCGCGGCTACATGGAAATGGCTAAGATCAACTTGACCATGGCATGCGAGGCTTTCCTCGCGGAGGAAGATGCAGACAGCACTCTTGGCCGCTTAGTAAGCGGGGTGTAGACATTGATCGTTAAACGTGGCGATGTTTTTTTTGCTGATCTTTCGCCGGTTGTAGGTTCTGAACAAGGCGGAGTAAGGCCAGTTCTGGTCATCCAGAACGATATTGGCAATCGCTTTAGCCCGACGGTAATTGTGGCTGCAATCACAGCCCAAATCCAGAAGGCTAAGTTACCTACACATGTGGAAATTGACGCAGCTGCTCATGGCTTTGACAGAGATTCTGTTATTTTGCTGGAACAGGTTAGGACGATTGACAAACAACGCTTAACTGACAAGATCACCCACCTTGATGATGAAACGATGAAAAAGGTGGATGAATCGCTGCAAATCAGCCTTGGTCTGATTGATTTTTAATCACCCTAGGTTATAGATAACTCATGAGATTGGCGCTCGGGTACGAATCCGGGCGTCTTTTAATGTGCGTTTTTGCGTATAGTAAATAAAGAATCGTTAGGTCTTCACTTTTTGAAAATGATCTGATATTATTAGACCGTACGGTCGGTTTAGGAGGTGCTTAGAATCAAAGGACGCTCAGACGGAGAAGAAACTAAAAAAAGAATTGTGCGCAAGGCCACGCAGCTGTTTGTACAGAAGGGTTATGCTGCCGTAACTATGAATGAAGTTTGTGTAGCCTCGAATGTCAGTAAAGGCAGTCTGTATCACCATTTTCCGAGCAAGGATGAGCTTTTTCTATTTGTAGTGGAAGTGGATACGTTAGAGTGGCTGCAAGCGTGGGATGATAAGAAACAGGAAATTGTAGGGATCGAAGAACGATTTTATGCGTTAGCCGAACACTACGCAAATGATTTTCAGAATCCATTGATTCATGCGCTCGAGGAATTCTCCAGAAGCAGATGCCACCCGGAAGAGATTAGCAAGCGGCTTTCACTTCTTTATGAAGCAGCCTCACATGCTTGTCGTGATCTTTTGAAGGAAGGTATTGAAACGGGATATTTGGTAAAAGGCGACTTAGAGAACTATGTAATCATCGTGAGTGGCATGCTTGAAGGGATTGGAAGAGTTTCTGAATTCTCGATTCATGAGAAGACCCAGGAGGATATAAAAAAATATTACCGGGAAGCAGTAAATTTATTATTACAAGGGATCCGTACGGGGTAAGATAACGAGGGGCATGAAAAGAAGCTTTACATTCAGGAACATGAAGGCTGAAGCTTCTCAAAGGCACCGGAATAGGAAGGGTTATTTTTTTATTATTATTTAGACCGGATGGTCGGTCTTAACATGCATAATATTCGAAGTTTTGGCTTTAAACACACGGAGGGTTAATACAATGTCATTGTTACTTAGAAACAGAGGCGCTATGCTGCTTGTTATGCTTAATATTTTTCTGGCTTTTACTGGAATTGGGCTAGTAGTCCCAATAATGCCAACCTACATGAATGAGCTTGGGATCAGCGGAAGTACTGTCGGGCTCTTGGTCGCCTCCTTCTCGCTTGCCCAATTATTAATATCGCCATTTGCCGGCAGATTATCCGACAGAATCGGTAGAAAAAAGGTGATTGTAGCAGGCTTGATCGTGTTTGCGATATCGGAGCTGATTTTTGGTCTGGCCAATGTACCTTGGCTCTTGTTCGTTTCGAGATTGCTTGGTGGTGCAGGAGCTGCTTTAATTATGCCGGCAGTTATGGCTTATGTAGCGGACACGACTTCTTTTGAAGAGAGAGCTAAAGGAATGGGGCTAATTAATGCAGCCATTACCACCGGCTTTATTATTGGTCCTGGGATTGGCGGTTATCTTGCTGAGCTTGGAATGCGGGTACCCTTTTTCTGTGCAGCGGGTGCAGCTGGAGTTGCAGCTCTAATTACAGTTTTAATTTTGCCTGAGTCTCTATCTGAAGAGAAACGTAAGGAAGCGACGTTATCAAAAAATAATCAGGAAAGCTTCTTGACGCAGCTGATGCGTTCTTATCGCGAACCGTATTTTTTCGGCTTAATTATTGTATTTGTCATGGCTTTTGGGCTGGCTAATTATGAAACGGTGTTCGGATTGTTCGTGGACCATAAATTTGGCTTTACGCCTAAGGATATCGCTTTTGTAATTACCTTTGGTTCTATTGCAGGTGCGGTGGTGCAGGTGTCCGCGTTTGGCTGGATCTTGAATAAATTCGGGGAGAACAAGGTGATCTCCACTTGTCTTATAGTCTCATCATTGTTTATTCTGCTGACCTTGTTTGTAAGCGGCTTTTGGGCGATTATTACGGTTACCTTTATTGTGTTCTTTGCAATGGATATTCTGCGTCCAGCAGTAGGCACACAGCTTTCCAAGATGGCCGGAGAATCGCAGCAAGGTTTCGTAGCGGGAATGAACTCAGCTTATACAAGTCTCGGAAATATTGCTGGGCCTATCGTCGCAGGGTATTTGTTTGATCTTAGTATTAACTTCCCATATGGGGCAGCCGCGCTCGTTCTGGCTTTGTGTTTTGTATTGTCACTGAGTTCCGGAAAACGGGGAATGGGACAGCGGGCGTAATCGCCGAATCCGGGCTCTGACCACTCTACCATGCCTCGCTTTATCGCACAGCGGTTCAGTACAAAGCGCGCTATTCGGGCTGGTCTTTGGTGCAGAGCCGAATCTGTGATACTATTTTAATTATGAGATCAAGATATGTATAAGCAGATTGTGTACGGGAAGAGGGATACTAATGGCGGTAGATAACAGCAATACGGAAGTCATTACGGATGAGGCAAACGCACAGCGGGAGCAGGAATTGATAACCGTAGCGATTGCCAAGGAATTGAACATTAGTCTGAAACAGGTACGCACTACGGTAGGACTGCTGGATGAGGGAAATACCATTCCGTTCATCGCCAGATATCGGAAGGAAATGACGGGTGAGCTGGACGAAAATGCGCTTCGTGATATTGAAGAACGGCTGGGTTATCTTCGCAATCTAGGCGAACGTAAAAAAGACGTTATACGCAATATTGAAGAGCAGGGCAAGCTGACCAAAGAGCTTCATGAGCAAATTATCAATGCGGTCAAGCTTCAGGAAGTAGAGGACTTGTATCGTCCCTTCAAGCAAAAGCGTAAGACGCGGGCTAGTGTTGCGAAGGAAAAAGGACTTGAGCCGCTTGCTAACTGGATCTTGGAGCAGCAAAGACAAGGGGATCCACAGACTGAAGCATCGAAATATATTGATGTGGAAAAGGGAGTAGAGAGCGCAGACCAAGCGCTGCAAGGCGCACTGGATATCATTGCCGAGAACATAGCAGATGATCCTGCGATCCGCTCTTGGGTTCGCCAGTATACAGCAAGTCAAGGTATTCTTGTGTCTGAAGCAAAGGATGCAGAACAAGAATCTGTATACGAAAATTACTATAGTTACCGTGAACCTGTACACAAAATGCCACCTCACCGCATCCTAGCAATTAACCGTGGTGAGCGTGAAAATATATTAAAGGTAGGCATTGAGGTCGTCACTGATAAAATTCATGCCTATATCGCACGGAAGATCATTAAAGGGCCATCCCCGGTGAAGGAACTGCTGGAAGCAGTGACTGAGGATGCCTACAAACGTTTGATTGCTCCTTCTGTAGAGCGTGAAGTTCGTGGAGAGATGACCGAACGTGGGGAGAACCAGGCGATTTCGATCTTCTCTGGCAATCTACGTAGCCTGCTGCTGCAACCGCCAGTAAAGGGACGTTGTGTGCTGGGTGTTGACCCTGCATACCGTACTGGCTGTAAGCTGGCTGTTGTAGACGATACAGGTAAGCTGCTAGAGGTAGCTGTGACCTATCCGACGCCGCCGAACAACAAGAAGCTCGAAGCTGCTGCTAAGTTCAAAGAGTTGATTGCTAAGTACGGCATTCAGCTCATCGTAATCGGCAATGGTACAGGCTCGCGTGAAACGGAGCAGTTTACAGCAGAAGTGATTGCCGAGATTGGCAATCCAGAGCTGGCGTACCTGATCGTTAATGAAGCGGGAGCGAGTGTCTATTCGGCTTCCAAGCTGGCGCAGGAGGAATTCCCGGATCTGGATGTAGCGGAGCGCAGCGCGGCTTCTATCGCCCGTCGTGTGCAAGACCCGCTGGCGGAGCTGGTGAAAATCGATCCGAAAGCTATTGGTGTGGGACAGTACCAGCATGACGTCTCCCAAAAGCATCTGGAGGAGAGTCTTAAAGCCGTCGTGGAATCAGCGGTAAACCATGTTGGCGTGGATGTGAACACGGCATCTCCTGCCTTGCTTTCTTATGTGGCAGGAGTTAATGGAACAATTGCTAAGAATATCGTTAAATTCCGGGAAGAGAACGGCAAGTTCACGACTCGGAAGCAGCTGCAAAAGGTACCTCGTCTAGGTGCCAAGTCCTATGAGCAATGTATCGGCTTCCTGCGGATTCCAGGTGGAGACAACACCTTGGACCGCACGCCTATTCACCCCGAGTCCTATCCGGTGGTGGATCGTTTGTTCCGTGAGCTAAGCCTCGATGTGAATAAGCTTGGCAGCAAAGAAGTAGCCTCACAGCTTGAGGTGCAAAATGCCGAGGAGCTGGCTGTGAAGCTGGATGTCGGCGTGCCTACGCTGCGCGACATCCTGGAGAGCTTGCAGCGTCCGGGCCGCGATCCGCGCGAGGAGCTGCCGCTGCCGATCTTCCGCACCGATGTGCTGAAGATCGAGGACCTGGTTCCTGGCATGGAAATGCAGGGAACCGTCCGCAACGTTATCGATTTCGGCGCATTCGTCGATATCGGCATCAAAAACGATGGGCTGGTGCATATTTCCCAGCTCAGCGGCAGCTTTGTGAAGCACCCGATGGACGTTGTCTCCGTAGGAGACAATGTCACCGTCTGGGTGATGGGGGTTGACCTGAAGAAGGGCCGGGTCAGCTTGACGATGCGTCCGCCGCGTGTTGAGGCGGGAAGCGTAAAGTAGACAGATCGCAGTGATCCTCAAAGAACGACAACAAGAAGCCAGTCTCCATTATTGGGGACTGGCTTCTTGTTGATTATTTTCAGCTGGAACCCTTTTTGTCATTATAGAAGTGAAGGACGTGCACTCTTTGGGTAAGTTTAGAGTAACAGTTGAACTAATGGCTTATTACTAGGAGGAGATAGATGTGGGAAATCCATTGAAAGAATTAAAAAATAGTGTGAATGGCCTGAAGCAATCCCTTGACGGAGTTAAGCAATCAGTAGAGGGGTTGAAAGAACCTATAGATGAGATGAAGGGAAACACTCAGATCACGTTGGAGCAGGCGAAGGACAGATCTGGGGGATTCAAATCGGAGATCAATCGTATGAAGGAATGTGTGGAGGAAACTAAGCTGGTTGTTAATGAGGCGAAGGAAACGGTAATGGAGGCGGGTGAGGTGCTTTACACTCAAAAACGCTATAAAAGATTGTTGAAGAAGCAAAACCGAAAAATGCAGCCTGCAAAGGCAGGCCGCCGTTTAATATAATCAGCCGGAAGTCCAAACATTTACCGCAGTTACGAAATCTTTTTAATTATAGGAATGAGAAGGAAGCGCATTTAAAAAAATCTGCAATAGCTCATTTACCGAAGTCTCTATATTGGAACGTTGCTCAGCTGCAAGCCAATCCTCTTGAATGATGATGTAGCTGCAGGAGCTGCTTTTTAAATAGCTGTATATTATTTGTGCTTCGTCAATTTCATGGCGGCCGATCGCTGCCGGGGTCTGATTGGGTTCACTGTGAAAAGTGGTCATAATCGCTGACTTTATTGCCGCTTGCAGGTGGGTGATATCCGGTTGATCATATTGTAGCTTGGTATGGGACAGGATATGGTTGCCCTTGAGCAGAATGAGTTTAAGCGTCTGTTCATTCATGGCCTCAAGAACTGCAATATTCTGATTCTCTTGAGCGAATTCGATGACCTTCTCTTTGTGAATCAGGAAGCTAACAGCTCCAATATAATCCCTGTATTTGGCGGCGGTTTCGAAGTCATAGTGCTCCGCGGCCACTGCCATCCGTTGCTCCATTTCCTCGAGGATGCTGGAATCTGAGCCGTTTAGTAAGCCAATGACCCGATCAATAATTTTATTATATTGAACAGCGGCATCTCCGCCTGCACACATCCCAATGCATAGGCCAAGCGAATGGTTTAGGCATAGGGAATTTTTAAAGCTAGGGTTGCTGCAAAGGATTTTTGAGCTTTCTTTAATGCCTTGCACTGCCCGTTCCACCGTGCTTCTGCTTGTATAGGGACCCAAAACCTGAGTGCCTTCTTTGACCGCAGGATCATAGGTAATCTCTAACGAACGTATTTTTTCATCCGCTCCTATTACGATATAGGTATAAGCCTGCGGATTTTTCATTTTTTTATTGTACATGGGTTTGATCTCTTTAATTAATTTGCATTCCAGCATAAAGGCTTCGAATTCTGTATCCGTAAGGATGATTTCCAGATCTTTAATATTTCTTACAAGCTGCTTAACCTTTGGGGAATGAGATTTTGAGTTTTGAAAATAAGATTGGACTCTCCGTTTTAACTGTTTTGCCTTGCCAACATATATAATATGACCGAGATTATCCTTCATGAGATAAACACCGGGAGTTAGGGGAAGGCTTTTAAGTTTTTCTGTTAAATGAATGATAACCCCGCCCTCTCATAAGAGTTGTATGATTGATAGTTTTAGTATAAGCTTGCAACCTTCATTTGTTCAAATCAGTCTAAAGAGTGAAGGATCGAAGCTAAGGAGGGATCTTATGTACTTCGCAAAAAAAATCGGTGGGCTGGCGCTGATAGCAGCAATGTTATGGCTTACAGCATGTAGCGGAACGCCAGAAGCAGGGACGGAGCCGAAGCAGACGCCAGAGCATTCACAAGAGCAGACGCCAGTGCAGACGCAAAAGCCGATACCCGAGCAGGCACCAGAGCAGACGGAAAAGCAGACGCCAGAGCAGACATCAACTGCACAGTCAGCGGCTACTACGGAATCACCACAGGAGACTGAGACATCAAGTACGGGGCAGCCGCAGGATCTAGAGGGATTACCGCCATCAGTTGAGGAAGCAGCGACGACGGTTATAAGGTCAATTAAAAACAAGGATATGAAGCAATTAGCGGCATGGGTACATCGGGATAAAGGGCTACGTTTCTCTCCATATGCATACGTGGATACAAAAAATGATCTTGTATTCACCCGGGAGGAAGTAGAAGGATTAATGAATGACTCTACCAAAAGAGTCTGGCGAACATTTGCTGGCTCCGGTGATTTAATCGAGCTGACATTCGCAGATTACTACAAGCGGTTTGTTTATGATGCGGACTTCATTCAGAAGGCCGAAATTGCTGTGAACAAGGGGCTTGGGCAAGGGACGACGATCAATAACTTAAACGAAGTGTATCCTAAGGAGCAATATGATTTCGTTGAATATCATATTGCTGGTATCGATCCTTCTGTCGAGGGAATGGATTGGCGCAGCCTGCGTCTAGTCTTCGAAAAGATCGGAGAAGACCATGCATTAGTCGGCATTATTCATGATCAATGGACGCCTTAGCTTACGGACCCAGATGACGCTATTATGGACGCCTTAGCTTATGGACCCAGATGATGCTATTATGGACGCCTTAGCTTACGGACTCAGATGGCGCTATTATGGACGCTGTTTGCCTGCTTCAACTTATTATTCACGTCCGTTGGTATACGCTGATCCTTACGGACCCAAATGACGTTATTCGCGTGTTTTTAGCGATTAGAGCACAGTTTCGGACTCCAGTGCAACTATTCATTACAAAAAGGCACATTTATGGTACTTTTTGTGCCGATAGCGACGATGGAGTCCTTTAGTAGTCCAAATGTGCGATTATACTGCGAATAAGGTCATCTGGGTCCGATAGCTACTGCAACCCCATCCGCTGCAAATCCTTCTGATGCACACCTAGTTGTTGCAACCTAGTTGTTGCACACCTAACTGCTGCACACCTAGTTACTGAACACCTAGTTACTGCATACCTAGTTACTGAACACCTAGTTACTGCATACCTAACTGCTACACACCCATCTGCTACGTTCGCATACCGCAAACATTGGAGCATCGCTGACCTGTATTTTGTTTTTGGCTACCTGCTTTAGCGGATTTTCATATCCATTGATATACGCTGAGCCTAACGGACCCAGATGACGCTATTCGCGTGTTTTTAGCGATTAGGGCATAGTTTCGGACTCCAGTGCAGCTATTCATTAGAAAAAGGCATATCTATGGTGCTTTTTGTGCCAATAGCGACGGTGGAGTCCGATAGTATCGTGAAATTGGCATTTTTCTGCGAATAAGGTCATCTGGGTCCGATAGAAGCTACGTCCGTGCAAATATGATCTAATCGCTCGAAGTTTGATGTTCATCCCGTCAAGTAGCCTCTTGCACACAAAAATGATCTAATCCCTGGAAGTTTGATGTTCATCCCCGTCAAGTAGCTTCATGCACACAAAAATGATCTAATCGCTCGAAGTTTGATGTTCATCCCCATCAAGTAGCTTCATGCACACAAATATGATCTAATCTCGCGAAGTTTGATGTTCATCCCCGTCAAGTAGCTTTATGCACACAAAAATGATCTAATCGCTCGAAGTCTGATGTTCATCACTGCTAAGTAATCAGCATTTCTGAGCCTGAGTTAGCTTGCGAACCCAGCGACGTTATTTGCAAATTTATTGCGATTGGAGCACAGTTCGGGCCCAGTGCAGCTAGTCGTTAGAAATAGGCCCATATTGGATGTTTTTTAAGACAATAGCAATTATGTAGTTCGATAGCGGCTGCATCCGTTACCTTATCATTCGGAGTTTGGAGTTGGGATAAAGGGGGAAGGAACAACAAGGGATGCTTCAGTAGCCATATGATGGCTTTTGAGGCATCCCTTATTTGTTTATAAAAATGAACTTAGATACCTGAGGAAAGGGAAGAGAGGCGAAGGGGAACTTTGGGACTGTAGGAGCGATAGCAACCGCTGCTAAGATTTCCATGGGAAAGCCATCTTCGTAAGCATAAGCTTCTCCGTATCTCAGCCGTCATAAACGGTAGCTGGAAATCCAAATATTCACCGCAGCTGCGACTGACTCTTAACTCTAAAACCCTCAAGTTCAATTTATATTATTGTGCCGCGCTAGACGAATAAGAGGCGGAGCCAGTTACAGGTTGAGCGATAGCTTTGTATCCATCTGGCAGATAAGTGGCAACAGATGCTTTTGTGATCACCTGCGCGTACATTTTCCCTGGTTCAGGAGCAGTCACGTTAAAGTAAATCACAGCTGTATTGTCTTTACCAAATTCGATTCGCTCAATCACCAGCCCATACCCGGGGTTAGGTAGATTATTAACGGTAAGGGTGGCTTTATTTACGCCTTCACCCGCTTTGGTCAACGTAACCTCTGTTTCGTAGGTTGGAGTAGTGGGACTGCCATTAGATACAATTACACGTTTAGCAAAAGCGGCTGCATCATAGATCAGAGCGGCTGCTTCAGAGCGGGTAATAGCATCATTTGGCCGGAAATTACCGTTCTTATCGAGTGTGGCAATATGTGTATTCAGCAGAATCTGGAGACTATTTATAACCTCAGTAGAGAGTTTATCGCCATCCTTAATATCTACATACATCAGCGTAACAGGGAAGTTACCTTTACTTTGCAGCGCTTGCGTCAATAAGTGCGCGAACTGAGCACGGGTGATGGTTCCGTTAGGATCCACTGTCCGGTCGAGTGAAAGGCCATTTTGCTTGGCAGTCAGGAAAGCCGAAGCATACCAGGCCTTGTCGTTCACTTTATCAAAATAATCACTCGCTTTGGAAGAACTACTACCTGCCGCTGGTTGCGGAGTCAGATTCAGACCCCCAACGATGAATTGTATCCCTTGCGCAAAGCTTACTTTAGATTTAGGAGCAAACTTATCTTTGTCTACTCCGTTTATAATCCCCTCTTTATGCAAAGAGTTGATTTTTGCTTCCGCAGGATCACCTTTCAAATCTGAAAAAGCAAAAGCGGATGCCCCAAAAGACACACTCGCTGCCAAAATGCCGCAGGCTATAGTCATTTTTTTAGCGTTATTTATGAATAATGGTTTTTTCATTTGCGTCACCTCCATACTCTTAGATGGTAGATTAGACCAAAATGTTGCATAGAATTTAAAATATTATAACGGTTCAAGTAAAATATTATCCACGCAGTAGCGATTCGGCACCATCTATATAAATTTCAGTTCCCGTCACATGAAAAGATTCATCCGATGCGAGAAATAATACCAGATTGGCAACCTGCTCAGGCTTACCTGGTGCATTTTCCAGCGGATGATTACCTTCCGGAAATTCCACAGGAATCTTCACTTCTTGAAGATCATCGCTTTTATACGTATTATCTCCAATTTGTGTATCGATTGATCCAGGACAGATGGCATTTACACGGATGCCGTATTGCGCCAGCTCTAGTGCAGCCATTTTCATAAAAGCAACTTGTCCTGCCTTGGAAGATGAGTAAGCGGAAGCGCCAATGTTCGAGAATACTCGGTTGCCGTTAATGGAGCTGGTGATAATGATGCTGCCGCCATTTTCTTTCATGTGGGGGATGGCGTATTTTACTGTGGCAAAGGTGCTGCGTAGGTTGGTATTCAGTGTCTGGTCCCAATCTTCGATTTCTAGTGTTTCGATGGGAGACCATGTACCATTAATGCCAGCATTGGCAAAAATAATATCAATCTTCTGGGCCGCCTCCCCAACCTTACGAATACTTTCTTCGACCAGACCTGGATTGGAGACATCGCATTCAATTACTGTTGCTGTACCGCCAATAGATTCAATCTCACGTTTAGTTTCATAGGAATCCTCGGGAGTGCGGTCAAGCATATATACCTTAGCTCCCTGTTGGGCAAACCGTATCGCTGTAGCTTTTCCAATACCGGAACCAGCACCTGTAACCACTGCAACTTTATCCTGTAAACGTTTATCTGTCATGATGAATTTCCTCCTCGGCGTTAAATTTCTTATATTAGTAATTACATACCCGGCATAGCTGAATCTAACCATTTGAACTGGAGGGTGGAACAACGTGGATGGATATATTACTATGGAACATAAGGATGTAAATAATATAAATTCACATAAATTTAGATAAATCTAGCTCATGATAGGGGAACTATAGATGATTCAGCAGCAGGGAGCAGAACGGATTAATGTGGGGATATTTGCCCATGTGGACGCCGGGAAGACAACAACAACGGAGCATATTTTGTATGAAAGCGGTCGCATTCGAGCGCTTGGCAGCGTAGATACGGGGACGGCATTGACGGATTCTATGGATGTGGAGCGGCAGCGGGGGATATCCGTACGGGCGGCATTGGCTTCTTTTGCTTGGAAAGGTGTGCAGATTAATCTGGTCGATACCCCGGGGCACGTCGATTTTCTGTCCGAAGTTGAGCGGTCTTTGCGGGTGATGGATTGTGCGGTGCTTGTTCTTTCAGCCGTGGAGGGTGTGCAGGCCCAAAGCGAGATGATCTGGAACGCGCTGCGCAAGCTGGGAATCCCCACACTTATTTTTGTGAACAAAATGGATCGTGTAGGTGCTGACCCTGAAGCTGTGCTGGCAGAGGCGCGAAATTATTTGTCTAGTGATATTATTCCAGTTCAGCAACCCATCGGCAAAGAGAAGGAGTACATAGGAGCAAGAGATTTATGGGAGAATGAAGCTGATGCTAACAAGCGAACAGAATTATTAGAGGCTTTAGCTGAACGGGACGAAGAGCTGTTGGAGAAGTATATGTCAGGTAGTCCGATTGATTTGGCTGAATGGAAAAAATATATGAAAACAGCCGCCTCATCAGGTCGCTTTTTTCCGATGGTTTATGGCGTCGCCGCCAAGGGGCTTGGGATTACTGCCTTGCTGGATGCGATGGTTGAGTATTTTCCGCGCGCTGGTGGGAATGTGGAGGGTCCGGTGTCAGGCATCGTATACAATATTCAACGTGATAAAAGTATGGGACGGATGGCGTTTGTCCGCCTGTATGAAGGGACGATCCGTAACCGCGATACGCTGATGAATTATACGCAGGATATTCAGGGAAAAGTGACCCAGATCCGCAAGGTCGAAGGTGGTCGGACCGAGGATGTCGGAGCGCTTGAAGCGGGAGATATTGCTGTTATCTATGGTCTTTCCGGGGTGCGCATCGGAGATGTGCTCGGCCATCCGGGGGCCATTCCGGAGGAGGCGAAGCTGGCTGTACCTCTGCTAACGGTGCGTGTATTCTGGGAGCCAGATATGGATGACCATAAGGTTATCGGGGCGCTGCAGGAGCTGGCGGATGAAGATCCGCTTTTGGATGCGCAGTGGCTGCAGGATGAGCGGGAGCTACATATCAAAGTAATGGGACCGATTCAGCTGGAGATTCTGAACAGTGTTCTGGAGGAGCGATATGCGCTGAAGGTTACTTTCGGTCAGCCTTCTGTCATTTATAAAGAAACGCCAGCCCGTGCAGGGGAAGGTTTTATCGCCTATACGATGCCGAAACCGTGCTGGGCGATTTTGCGGTTTCAGATTGAGCCTGGACCTCCGGGCAGTGGTTTAGTCTACGATTCGATAGTGCGGAGTTCCGATCTGCTGCCGCAATACCAGAGCGAAACCGCACGCCGTGTACCGGAAGCCTTGCAGCAGGGTTTGTATGGCTGGGAGGTTACCGACCTTAAAGTGACCTTGACCGAGGGACAGCATCATGTATGGCATACCCATCCGCTGGATTTTGCTGTGGCGACTCCGATGGGAATTATGGACGGACTCGCTCGGGTAGGCACTAAGCTTCTGGAGCCGATTCTGCAGGTTCGCATCGTGGTCCCTGAGGAGAATGGCGGCCGGGTGATGAACGACCTCGTGCAGATGCGCGGCACGTTCGAGCCTCCCGTGCTGCAAGGCGAACGGATGATTATCGAAGGACGTTTGCCGCTGGCAACGTCACTCGATTATCCTGTCAGCTTAAGCTCCTACACGAAGGGGCGCAGCACGTTTACTTCTTTTTTTGCCGGCTATGAAGAATGTCCACCAGACGTATCTGCTGAGCGCACCCGCCGGGGCGTGAACCCACTTGATCAGGCGAAATATATATTAAGCGTGCGAAAGGCACTGCAAGGGTAAATTGAGGTAGAAGGACTATTGAGACTAATAGGCAGGGTGAAGACAAAGGAGCGTGTCATCGATGTTAGTACTAAGATATACTCAGAAATTATTAAAAGATATGAAAGTAGCTCCAGTAGAAGTAGAAGACATCTCCTCCTTTTTTAGTTGGCATGTGAATATTATGCAACTCAGAAAAAAACATATTTTATTTGTACATGATGCAAGCCGGTTATGTATATTATTGGATGGAATAAGAAGCGGTCAAGCTGATAAATTGGTTGAAAAGTTCAGAATAGAACTTAAGGAGTATTTATTGCAGGAGGGTTTTAAGAAGCAGCTCATAAATCAGTATTTATTAGAGGCCGGAGAAATCACTATATCCCGTACAAATAATAAAAGTGTACTTGGAACAATGAATGAAATAACACTATACAATTCGGTAGCTCAAAGTGATTTCAGCAGCTTGCTTGAGAGGAATAAGTGGTTGAACACTATTATATATAAACCTATTGATTATAAAGAGCCCATTAATGTCTTTAGAGAATCCTTAAATAGTTACTATTCATAAGCAAGTACTGTCAATCTTGGACTAGCTGAAGCTTTTATCGGAAATCTGAGGGGGAAATAAATTGAAGATTAGAGAAGCAACAGCTAGTGATATAGACGGGATCGCTGTTGTCCACGCTGCGAGTTGGAAAACCACGTACAGAGGGCTAATTTCGGACGAGTTTCTCGATAAAATCACCGTGGAAGCAAGAAGAAAGCTCTGGATTCGGAATTTTGAAAACCCCAATAAAGACGAGGTTATGTATGTGGCCGAAGATGGGGCTGGGACGATTATTGGTTTTGCAAATGGTGGTGCGCGAAGAGGGTCAGATCTCTCTGATCTCTATGATGCGGAGCTATATGCACTCTATTTGCTTAAGGAACAGCAAGGAAAGGGTCTTGGAAGGCAACTCATAAGAAGCGTAGCACAGAATTTATTGGAGAAAAATTATAGCTCGTTCATGACTTGGGTGGTAACAGGAAATCCCGCGATTCATTTCTACCACAAAGTGGGTGGGCAATCTGTTGCGACAAAAGAAGTGAAGATTAGGAATGAGATTGTTGAAGAGATCATGATCGGGTGGAGGGATATTGGGACTGTTGGGGATTAAGAGCCAAGGGGAGCGATGTGCAGAAGCCTTTAACTGTATTTTGTACAACTATAATCCTGCAAATAACCCGCCAAAGGATATAACTGTATTTCGTACATCTATTTTTGTGATTTATTACTCTATGGGCACATTTTCTAGTTTTTAAGTGTACAGAATACAATTAAAGTCCTGATGATCCCCTTTGGATGCGGAATAAGTGTATGAAATGCAGTTATTTTACGAGTTCATTAAGCTCTGCCAGCCTTTTTCCACTTGCCCATAATCTGCCGTAGCAAGCCACCGCAAACCGGAGTATCGTTGCTACAACCGCCTATTCCCCCTCAGACTCAGCCTTCTTCCGCGCTCGGAAGCGCCGCACCTTCATAAGGTTGCCACAAGCTTTGTCATCGCAGTACCGCTTGGAGCGGTTGCGTGTATCATCATAATAGACCCAGAGGCAATCGGGATTCTCGCAGATGCGGAATCTTATGGGTTCTTTTTCAAGCAATGCCTCTGCAAAAGACGCCGCAATCTCCGCCAGCACCTGCTCCCAACCGCTATGGATTGGCAACAGCTTTATTTCCGCTTGCTCGTCGCTTTTCCATACAATTCGCCGTGTAACAGGACCCTTGTCCAAATAGATATTGAGCTGTTCAAGCATTTCTCCATACACCGAGTTTCCTTGCACAATAGCCTGTACCCAGTTCCATAGTAGTGAGCGAAGCTTTTTAAGCTGCGCCATTTCTATCGTGTTCGGCATCTGTGTTTCTAAAAGAGAATACTCCTTCAGCCATTTAAAAACCCATTCTTCTTCATCGAGCCTGTCCCGATCTTTATTCTTATCTCCTGTTCGCCAATCCCGCCAGTAGCTGTTAATGAAATCCTCCCACAACACGGTCTGTTCATCCTTTCCGATTCAACGCTCATTACAAATCATTGTAACAGTTAAAAATAAGTTTAGCTAGTTACTTGAATACAATCTGGAAATATGCTACATTTCTTTTGTAACCACTATATTATGGTTTAAGTAGTTACATATTAGTTCGCTTTGAAGTAGTTCTTTTTGAAGCTACACCATGAAGTTTATGCTTACACAAATTTTTAGGAGGTTGAACATGCAAAATAAAATCAGTGAGGTCTTGCTCCAAAATTGGGATTATTGCATGGATATCGAGGATTGGGCTCCGCCGCTTAGCGATGCGCTGGAAGGTGTGGATAGCAAACAGGCTCTCTGGAAGCCAGAGGGTGGGGCGGCCAATTCTATCTGGGAAACGGTTAACCATCTAACTTATTATAAGGTGCGTTTGCTGCGAAAGCTAAAGGGGTTGCCCAAACAACCCGATGCTGAAAGCAACGATGATACCTTTACTGTAACAGCTGAAGGAGAAGAAGCATGGGCGAAAGCCGTTGCAGACCTGAAGGACGTGCATGCTGCTCTTAGAGAAATCATTGAAGCGTTGGAAGAAGGCGCGTATGATTGGGGCGGTTCGGGTCATGCGCCAGGGGAAGAAGTAATGAGCCTTATCCTACACGATTCTTACCATACTGGACAAATTATTATGCTGCGTAAATTGCAGGGTTCTTGGGTGTCCAACCGTAGTTTTAATTAGAACCTCCACATTTAAAAATACAAGCCGTACACTGCTATTCCGGTATACCCGGGTCAGCGGAGGTACGGTTTTTTTTTGTGCAACTCTGGTAGGCACGAGTATATATTCTATATTGTTTTTTTTGGTTGATTTGGATAAATTAAAACGCGATATGGATATGGGCTCAGAAACTAATCACTGATATCATATAATCCAAAGGCTGAATTAACAAATAACTAGAGCTGCAGATGATTCCTGAAGATTTAAGGGTCATCTTTTTTGATGAGGAATCAAGTTTATCAGGCGGAAGGGAGTGTAAAGATTGACGAGGTTTGGACAGTTAAACACATTGCGTAATCAAATTTTCCTGGGTTTTATGTTTGTCATGGTGATCGTACTAGCCACGGTTGGTTTTTTTATGTACGGGCAAGTTTCGGTTCTATTACGCAATAGTGCGGAGAAGCACATTGAACAGACTGCAGTTCAGGCAACGGGCAAATTGGATGTACTGATCCGGCAGATTAATACGTTGACGGCGCAAGTGGCAACCAACGCCTCCATTCAGCGATTGCTCGCTCAAGAGGCTGAAGGAAAGCCGATCAGCTTCGCCGAACGTCAAACCATCCAGCAGGAAGTACGTAAATATGAGGCGTATGCGACAGGGATTCGTTCCATTGAGCTGTATGCAGGTGATTATCAGAAATTACTTTCGGTTGATGACGCCAGCCTGAACAATCGAGTATCCGAAGAATGGATCAGCCGGGTGGACGAGGGCAAAGGACGTCTCGTATGGTTTGGACTTGACCCGCGGAATTCGGATATCGTCATTGCGATTCGTAATATTAGGCTGATTGATCATTCATTCACGAAAGCTGGCTATATTATGGTTCAAATTGAGAAAAGTTACTTCCAGCTTACGGATGAGGTGGACAGCTCACAGGCGGAAACGCGTGAATTAATGAGATTATTTGATGAAGCGGGACGGCAAATTTCTTCCGATTTTTCCGTAAATGTCAATGCAAATAAGATACTGGATCATGGAGGAGAAAAGGTTGAGGTTGGCGGAGAAGACTACATTGTAATTCAGAAGCAGTCCAAGGCAACAGGTTGGAGGCTAGTAATCCTTACTCCAGTTGACTATACGACAGAGGGGATATCTGTCCTTCGTACAGCGATCATCGTATCCGGTGTTGTTGGCAGTTTATTGTTTCTCATCTTTACTTTTATTTTATCCACGATGATTACACGGCCCATACTGAATTTGATAAAAGTGATGCGCGGTTCACGATTTGGAACCTTGAAACCGATTTCAGTCACTTCTACCACTATGGAGATCAATGAGCTCAATAATACTTACAACCAGATGGTTCACTCTCTGAATGAACTAATTGAAGTCGTCTATCAGAAGGAGATCGTCCAGAGTCGCACAGAATTAAAGGCACTTCAGGCTCAAATCAATCCGCACTTTCTATTTAACACATTAGAAGCATTCTACTGGGCCCTCGATGAAAAAGGTGAGGAGGAATTAGCTCAAATTGTGGTTGATATGTCGGGGCTTTTTCGTTATGTCATCAATCGAACTGATGATGATGAATGGGTGACTATCGGCGATGAGCTCGACCATGCCGAAAGATATTTGAAGATTATGGAGATGCGTATGCTCGACAGGTTATCCTGGCGGATTGAGTCAGATGAAGCTTGCCGAAGTGTCCCGCTACCGAAGCTGTTAATCCAGCCTCTGGTCGAAAATGCGATTCTTCATGGCGTAGAGCAAAGGGTTGGACCGGGGACAGTCATGCTAATTGTCAGACCTTCAAGTCGTCCGGGATATACATTGGTTACGGTAACTGACGATGGTCCAGGGATGGATGCAGCAAAGATATCGTCTATCTATCACACCATGGAGAAGGGGAGCATGAGGTCTTCCAAAGGGACTGGGATTGGTATTGCTAATATAGAGCGGAGACTGAAACTCAGTTACGTAGACAATACGGACGGGCTTGAAATACGAAGTGAAGAAGGTTATGGAACTAGCATCTCTTTTGAAATACCGAATGAACCTGGAGAGGGGAAAAACACGTGAAAACTATACTCATCGTAGATGATGAACCGAGAACAAGAGAAGGGGTTCGTAAAACATTAGAAGCCTGGTCATCCGGTCAATATCGCATCGAAACCGCAGCAAGCGGTGTTGAGGCACTGGCATGGCTGCAAAATAACGAAGTTAATCTGCTTATTACCGATGTGCGCATGCCTGAGATTGGAGGGCTAGAATTAGTTGAAAAGCTGAACGAAATGCCTCATTCTCCAGTGGTTATTGTGATCTCCGGGCATCCTGAATTTGACTATGCACAGAAAGCCTTGCAGTTTGGTGTAGTTGAATATTTACTGAAGCCACTCGACAAAACGAAGCTGGTCCGAGCAGTGGAATTAGCATTGAAACGCAAGGATGATATTTATCGAATCGAACAAATGGAGAAGCTGATCGATCCCAAGCTTATGGAAACGGTACAGCAGGAGAAAGTGTATAGCACTCAAGTGCGTGAGGCACTCCAATACTTAGACGAACATCTTCACGAATCGATATCCATGCGTGATATAGCGGATCAATTACACATGAATGCCAGCTATTTCAGCGTCCTTTTCAAAGAGCAGACGGGACTGACTTACAGTGAATATGTAACGAGAAGGAGAGTACAACGAGCCAAAGAACTACTGGTGAGCACACGGTTGTCTATTGCTGAAATCGCGGAACAAGTAGGCTATCAAACAGCCAAATATTTTGTGAAGGTATTTCGTGCACTCGAAAATGTTAGTCCAGGGCAATACCGGCAGAACGTCATGACCACGGAGGAAAGAATCCAATAATAGTGGTATTAGTCCCAATCCTTATGACCTTACGACATCATGGGATCCAAGCTACAATCTAGTTAAGCGGTTACAAGGCCGCTAGACAACAATAGAAAAGGGGTTGTAAGCGTGCGCAATAAAAAATGGACAATATTGTTCTTAACGATGTGCCTCGTTCTTGTCACAGCTGGTTGTGGTCAAAAAGATAACAATGCAGGTGAATCTAAAGGTAGTGCAAATGGGGGAAGCGACAAAGTCACCGTTAACTTCATGCATTTATGGCCAGAAGGTGTTTCTGCCGGACAAAATAAAATTGTTAATCAAATCATTAAAGAATATCAAACAGAGCATCCCAATGTTGTAATCAAGCAAGAGGTTCTGGACAACGAGCAATACAAAAATAAGTTGAAGGTATTATCTGCTTCTAACGAATTGCCAGACGTTGGGGTAACTTGGGCCGCTGGCTTTTTGCAGCCTTACGTTGAAGGAAATCTGTTCGCACCTGTAGATGACTTGTTGAATGGTGAATTAAAAGACAAGTTCGTCGCAGGAACTACAGAGGCTTATGCTATTAACGATAAAACGTATGCGCTTCCACTTGAGTTTAACATCGCACCTATCTACTACAATAAAGCTATTTTTGAAAAGTATAATCTTGAGGTTCCACAAACCTACGATCAGTTTAAGCAAGTTGTAAAAACACTATCTGATGGGGGCATTGCACCGATTGCTCTCGGCAATAAGGATCGCTGGACAGGATCGCTTTGGTATATGTATCTGGCTGATCGGATCGCAGGCCAACAGGCACTTGCAGGTGCGATCAGTGGATCAGGCTCATTTATGGATGAAGGATTAGTAAAGGCGGCATCAGAGGTCCAATCACTTGTAGACAGCAATGCATTTGTTAAGGGATTCAACGGTTTATCAAATGAAGAGGCAAAATCAGAGTTCGTAAATGGCAAGGCGGCAATGTACATGATGGGATCATGGGATCTGCCAAACTTCACAACGAATGAAGAAATTCCACTGGAATTCCGTAATAGTGTTGGTTTCTTCAAATTCCCGACAGTGGAAGGCGGGAAGGGAGACATTAACAGCTGGGTAGGTGGACCAGGTGTAGGATTATTTGTTGCTGAGAATTCTGAGGTAAAAGAAGAAGCAAAATTATTCGTCGAGTATTTCGTATCCAAATGGGGAGAGCAATCCGTAACTGGAGCAGGCGTTATTCCAGCTACGAAGGTGGACACCGCCACACTGGATCTACCACAGCTCTACATCGATTTGTTTAACGAAATGAACAAAGCTAGCAGCATCACTTTATTCGCAGATGTTCAAATGCGTGCCAATGCAGCAGAAACGCATCTGAATATGATCCAGGCTCTTTTTGGCAAAGCGGTGACGCCAGAGAAGTATTCCGAGGAGCATGACGCGGCCATCTCCAAAGGCAACTAAAGCTTCGACAACTAGGCGAAGGGGACAATTAGCTTATCCGGCAGCGTGATGCCGGATAAGCCTTTCCTCAAACGGTTTATGAAGGAAAGGAGTCGGACACTTTGGATAAAGTGATGTCTAACAAAAAAATAATCGCGTTATATGTATTTCCCGCCTTGCTTCTAATTCTGGCTATTGTATATATTCCGATTGTTCTAACGGGTTATTATGGACTGAATAAATGGAATGGCATAGGTGCTCTGACTTTTATCGGATTTGATAACTATAAAGCTTTGCTAACAGACCAAACCTTCTGGAATAGTGCTTGGCATTCTCTGCAGTTAGCGTTGTTTTCTACCCTAAGTCTCATTATTTATTTGGCAATTGCTATGGTATTAGCCGCCCGGATCAAGGGAGCTAACTTGTTTCGCAAAATATATCTGATTCCGATGCTGCTATCGTCCGTTGCGATTGCGCAGCTTTGGCTAAGAATTTATCATCCGACGAACGGAATTGTGAACAGCTTATTAGTATCCATTGGTTTTGCTAATCCTCCTGCATGGCTTGCAGAGCCTACATTAGTTTTGTTTGCTTTATTTATTCCCATTCTGTGGCAATATGCTGGTTTCTATATTCTGATCTATTACGCAGCACTCAAGAATATCCCGACCTCTCTGGAAGAGGCAGCAAAGATTGACGGAGCCTCTGCCTTACAAATCGCTTGGAAAATAAAGCTTCCACTCGCAATGGAAGTCATTAAAGTTACGATTGTTCTGGCCGTTGTAGGTTCTCTGAAGTATTTTGACTTAATCTTTGTTATGACGGATGGAGGTCCTAATGGCTCTAGTGAAGTGATGGCGTCTTATATGTATCATCAGGCTTTTCGGGCTTATGATTTTGGCTACGGGAGCGCAATTGGTTTCTTCCTGCTCGTCATCTGTCTCGTCATTACTTGGGTCATTCGCAAATTAACTGCTACGAAAGATTCGATCCAATACTCATAAGGAGGGGCGCTTCATGATGTCTGGAACTGCAGGAAGGCTAGAAATCGGGCCAAAGCCAGGCGGCGCAGGTGCGGAGATCACACGTAAATTAGGCTACTCATTGCTATATATCGTGTTGATTGCCGTTGCTGTTCTGCAATTGTTTCCGCTTGTATGGCTGCTGTTTTTCTCATTAAAAAATAATCAGGAAGTGTTCAACCTTCCTGCTCTATCGTTGCCGATGAATCCTCATTGGGAGAATTACGCGAAGGTCTGGAATGTAGGGAACATCAACGTGTATTTCTTCAACAGCGTATGGATTACCATCGTGGCTACGGTGTTAACGGTTATCTTCGGGAGCTTGGTTACGTATGCAGTTACCAGAATGAAATGGAAGGGAAGCTCGTTCGTACTGGGATTGTTTATGGTAGCGATGATGATTCCTGTTCACTCCACGCTTATTCCGTTATTTAGTATATTCAATAAGATTGGCTTAACGGATCACCCTTTGTCACTTATTTTGTCTTATGTCGCTTTTAACATGCCGATAACGATTATGATTTTGCTGGGCTTCTATTACGCACTGCCACGCGAAGTGGAAGAGGCTGCAGTAATTGATGGTTGTTCCGTGAACAGAATGTTTTTTAGAATTATACTTCCTATGACAAGCTCGGTGATCGCGACTACAGCCATTATTAATATGATCTATAACTGGAACGAATTTATTTTTGTAAACACATTTATTAGTTCTGATTCTTACAAGACGCTGACCGTGGGGGTGCAAAACTTCATTGGTCAATATACGACGGATTGGGGTGCGATCGGGGCAACGCTTATGATCAGTATTTTGCCTATTCTGATTACATTCCTGTTCCTCAGTAACCGTATCGTTGAGGGAATTGCGGCGGGTTCGGTTAAAGGGTAAGTAGAAAGAAGACCTGAATTTCTCAGCTCGAAAAGCTGAAGAGAATTCCGGTCTTTTTTTTAATCCAATCTAGAATTTTGATTCAATCTTGAAAGCCTCGGGTTAATGGAGGCTATCAAAGATGAACATTCGAAAGGAGAGATTGCTGATGGAACCGGGCTATAAGGATAGAAGTGTTGAGGTGGAGCATAGGGAGGTACAACGGAAATCGGATTCCAGCGTTGTCGCATCTACCTTTATTAAATATGCTGCTTACATTATTATATTTTTTGGTTTTCTGTTCTTTTTGGTTAAATATGTATTTCCTAAGTTTTAATAAGGATTGATTCTTAAGGCGGAGTCTTATTGTTTCTCTGCGATGATCTTTTTTATTACTGCTATAGTTTCTGGTGCAGCATTCTCCAGCATAAACTCAATTGCAGCGAACTGCCGCATAACGTATCTGTGCTCAAGCTTTTCTAAAGGGTTGAAAAAGCCTTCTGGATAATCGATAATCTTCAGATCCCGCTCCGTGACCTGTCCTATGTATTCAAAGGCGTATTCGAATGTACCTTCCGAAATATATAAATCGACGATTTCTTCAATTCGCTTGCGATCAATATGATCCACGACAGTTAGATAATTAGGTGCACTCCAGTAGGCCCCATTTAGACAAGCACCACTTTGGATGTAGTCTTGTCGGATCGCTTCGATGTTCTTGAAGGTGTAGAAATCCGATGCCCAGCGGGAGCGGTCAGGGAATGTGACTATGACATAGAGATTATAATTATCCTCTTCCTCAGTCTCACTTTCCGGAGACAGCTGTATATGTCTTGTTCTACTGATCATGATTATAAGTCCCCTTTCTTAACAAAAGCGGATACCGTCTTTTTAAAAGACGGTATCCGCTGCTTTAAATATGACCTAGATCTTAATCATCCGAGGCTATAACTTCATCTCATTACTCGATTCCGCAGAATTACGATAAAAGAACCAGCACTCATTCAGCAGCTTGATCTGACGGCGGTCTTTTTTGTAATAAGCTTTCATTAGCTGATGGCAGAGCCACTGTGGCAAGCGAATCCCTCCTCTAACAACTTACGTAAGTTAGAATATGGAGAAATAAGCCTAAAGGTGCGGATTACAGTAGGCTTTCTGCTTCCTCTTCGTACCACTGCTCCAATTGAGCCTGTAGTGCTCGTATCTCAGTAAGCAGGGAGATCAGTGGGTAGTTCTTCTGCTCTTGAACAGAGGCGAAGGCTTGTTCCAATCTATTGATATAATCCAGACCGGACTCCAGGGAGTAATCCTCACGTAACAGATCCAGCGAATCGCACTCGGCGATGGCTAAGGGCAGATCCGGAACATTATCGGCTGTCAGCTTGTCGATTTCTTTGTTCAGGCGTAAATTGAGCGCACTTAGTTGGTACGCATATTCCTCAGGCATTTCCACGAATTGTAATTCTTGATTTTGCTGCAAAATTACATACCGCATTTTCGGCATTGTTCATTCTCCCTCCGTACTTGTCTTCCTTCTTGACAGTTTAGCCTATGCACAAGTTACAATTCAAGTAGAGATCTTATTTCCCGTGGAAAGGACTTGTGATAGAACGCTATGGAAACTATGAGCAACGAAGAGCTACAGCTGTGGATTGAGCAGGTATCACGGGACAGCTTTGGCGTGCCGTTTAGGCATAAGGCGAGCTTTAACAGCCGGTTGTCCTCAACGGGTGGCCGATATTTTACCAAAAGCCATAATATAGAGATTAATCCCCATCAGCTTGCCATGTTTGGCAGAGAAGAGACGGAGCGGATTATAAAGCATGAGCTCTGCCATTATCATTTGCATTTGGCTAAGCGAGGGTATATGCATCGTGACGCTGATTTCAAAAGCCTGCTGGCGCAAGTCGGCGGAAGCCGCTACTGTCAGACACTGCCGGGTGCAAAAGCTCGGAAGCCGCTGCCCTATCGATATAAGCTTGTATGCAGTGCCTGTGCCATGGAGTATCCGCGTAAGCGAAAAGTAGACCCTAAGCGTTATCGCTGCGGTAAATGTTCGGGCAAGTTGAAGTTATTTATTTTATAACCAAACCTAATAATCCGACAAAAGAAACAGCTTGCTGAGGCGAAATGATGCATCCTTCTAAATCTTTGATATCCACGATCAAGCCACTGAACTCGCAGTCACTAAGGTCGATCCCATTAAGCTTTGATCCTGACAATGTGGCTTGATCCATATTACACTCGCTGAAGCTGATTTTTTGGAAATTTGACTGATAGTAGTCGGAACTCATTAATGAGCTGTTCTCAAAAGAAACCTGCTTCAGATTAGCGAATCGAAACGTAGCAAAATCCCCGATACAATCTACTACACGAACATTCTGGAATCTGCCTCTTGTAAAGTCTGTGCCAATGAGCTTGCAGTTTCTAAATTCAGTTCGATGAATAATGCCATTCGTAAAATCCACATTAGATAGATCACAGCGATCAAATATCACGTCCATAAGCTCGATCCCAGTTAGGGAGCACTCCGTAATCGTTACATTTTTAAAAATCACGCGATCAAAGCTGACCTTATTAGCCTCTTGATTATCAATAACCGTATCGCTGATGCTGCAACAGCTGAATTCGTCCTTGGTTTGCAGCGAATATATTTGCTCAGGAAGAAGAGAGTCTGGATCTGCTATTTTTGGCGAATCAATTTTGAAATTCATATGTACCTCCGTTTGTTTACTCCTTGCGGGTAGCTAAAACTAACTATCATCGCGTTAAACCGATTTGTCAATCTTCATGAAGGTTGTAGGGATTGGATATCCGTACAAATACACCTTTTTCTGGATAAAATCGCACATCGTTTTGTAAGCGTTCCCAAACTAATATGAAAAGGAAGTCCATATTAATTAGAGGGGGCACATGTATGAAACGAATCAGGTCCGCAATGGCGGGTCTGCTCGCGCTGCTGCTGATTTTTTCAAGCTTGCCTGTAATGGGAACCGGTAGTGGTTCCGTGGGAGCAGAAGGGGTTGGAGGAACAGGCGCTGAGCAAATTCCATCAGGTACGGTACTCATCAAGAATAAGTGGAAAAACAACTTTTTATATGAGACATCCGCAGGAATCGTGCGTTATGGCATGACCAATCCAGCCGATGCTTCAGCGCATTGGACGGTTGAGACGGTGAACGGGCTGTCACGAATCAAGAATGTGAAGACAGGCCATTACATTACAATGGCTGGTAACAACGGCAAAGAGGATTCACTTAAGGCGGCAGAACGCCAAGGTTCAGGAAGTGTTGCGGATCAGTGGCTAATCGATACTTCCAATCGCAATGGATACATGATCATCCGAAGTGCGACTGTGCCAGAGGGGAAATTGGTTATCCACGAGGAGAATCAGCTTGGTTATGCGCAAGTAAGCTCGGATATCAATGTTACGTTTGAGAGTCCGCAGTGGGCTTTTATAGATCCAAATGCAGCACCTGTACGGCTAGAGAGTCGTCTCCGCCCCGGTCAGGTAATGTATGAAAGTGAAGGGAATGTTCTTTACGGTAAACAGCCTGTCAGCAATGAAGCGGCCCAGTGGTATCTTGAATCAGGGACGGATGACGGAACAGTAATGATTCGCAACCGTGCGACAGGTCATTATATTAAGCAAAATGAAGTGACCTGGGCTGGGGTTTTTTCGCAGGAAGTCGATATGGATCATGTGAAGCTAAGTGAATGGGTCCAAGAGCATGCACCAGGCCCTGATGGGACGGGCTTCATTACCCTTCGTAACAGTGGTTTAACTGAAGAGGGGAGTCCATTATGGCTAAATCCACAATTCAGCGATGACAATAATGTGCGATCTAACAGCTGGCCGGGCTCAGCCTCTAATCCAAGCGCGCAGTGGAGAATTGTGCCTATTTCCGAATTACAGCCTGTACGTCTGGCAACTTATACGGATGCACAAGTGGCTACAGATTTCTTATATGAATCCGCAAACGGCGAGCTTAAGCATGGAATTATTACACCAGATGCCGCTAACACCTCTAACTATCTATGGTATATAGAAGATTATGACGGCAATAAGCGTATTCGTAATGCGGCAACCGATCATTATGTTTCTTATAGTGAAGGTACTGCAAAGGCCTTGCAGATTAGCGGAAGTCAGCCGTCGGATCAATGGATTTTTAATGATTCCGATGATTATGATGATTACCAGACGCTTCAGAATCTCGAAAGCACAGGCATTTATTTGTCTACATTGGGTGGAGAACATGCGGGTGCGATTGGGGATGCGACTTCTTTGAGCGCTCAGTGGCAGCTTTTAGATCCTAACACACCGACTGACGGCACAGTGCCCTATTACCGGATTCAGAATGGCTGGAAGTCATTTTATTGGTATGAGAGTGTTGATGGTCTTTTAAAATATGGAAATATGCAGAAGGACGGCTCCGATCAGTGGCTCGTGGAGAAATATAACGGCCGCAAGCTGTTCAAAAACAAGAAAACAGGCCATTACATGAACACGATGAATATGCCAAATGGCCATCTTCAGGTCACAGAGCTTCCAGACAGAAATCATGTGGAACGAGAATACATCTGGACAGGCAAAAATGTTGGGAACAACACCTACGTAATCAGTAGCGTTCTCGACAAGGAACCTAATAAAATCCCAGAGAAGTATATTTCACTTCAAAACCTCACTAAATATGCTGAGTACGGAGTGATCAATCCAGGTTGGGGCAGTCCGCAGTGGAGATTTGTTCCGGTCACCGAGAAAAAACAAGATTTGTTCCGTTTTCAGCTAGATGCTGTAAATGGAGAAGATCAATATCTTAAGGATGGTCCTTTGCTGACTTCTTCAGCCGCACTAGAGGAATTGCCAGAATCCAAGACGGTTACTGAAGCTGTCTATGCTGACCTGGAATCTGCACACTCTAACGAAAATCTTGCACCTCTAGCTGCTGAGAACGAGGATGTAACAGTAGGCCAGGCTACTTATGGTCCACTTGATTTGAATGACGATTCCTTTGTCTGGCAGCTGCAAGAAATAACCGGCAGCAATGGATCGGTGAAGATAAAAAATAAAGGCACTGGACGCTATCTCTCCCTTGAGCATATAGGTGGGGCTGTAGATGAGATTGATCCTAAAGTTAGCGTTCAGACTTTGCAAACAGTGTACGATGTATGGGCCAGCATTAAGTGGAAGGTTGATATGCAACCGTCCGGTGTGACTACCATTATGAGCTCATGGGCTGGTCACTATATCTATGGTGCGCCTGATGATAACGGCAACCCAATTCTCCGAATCAGTAAAGCTGCAGATACAGCGGAAAAAAGCAGTGCACATTTTACTGCTGAAGCGGTTGAAGCGATTGCTCCGCCGCTGCCTGATTACCCTGTAAGATTCAAGAATGCAAGCAGCGGAGAGTATTTATACGAAAATGAGCATGGGGTTGTTCTGTACGGGCAGCCGTCAGCAGACAATGGATTTTCGCACTGGAATGTATCTGTGCAGGAGGGTAAACAGACGATCACCAACCGGGCAACAGGTCATTTTTTAACGCTGAATGGTGATTATTCATATTTGGAGAGCAGTAGTACAGATCCTGCTGTAGACGGAGCATCCGCCTGGGAAGTAAGCTTGGCTTCCGATTATACACATTACACCATTCGTAGTCTCTTTGGAGAATACGACGATGAATTAATAAACATTGCCAATAAGACAGGATATGCTGAACGTGCGCTTTTGCTAGAAAGTGAGGGTACGGCACTATGGACACTTGAGGCGGCTCCACAGGAGTTTACTACTCCATCTGGAGAACTGCGCAATAACAATACAACAACTCCAGTTCAAAATGATACCAACATCATAACCATTGTACCGAAAGGCATGGCTGGTAAAGTATTGGCCGAAAAAGAGGGGGCTGTCCTATATGCAGATGCTTCCGATGTGGCGGCTCAATCCCAGTGGCTGGTGCAGGAGATAAACGGACGCAAACGAATTATGAATGTTCAGACACAACATTATCTTTCACTCAATGAATCGGACCAAGTGGTCTTGTTAGCTGCTGGAGATACAGAAAGATCCCAATGGAAGCTGGAAGAGAAGTTAGGTTATGCTGTTCTGCTAAGTGCGAATGGAACAGGTCTTCTTTCTCACAGCGCATCGGCTGTTCAGCTTGGTTCTGCTGCAAATGGAACTGATAGTGAGCTCTGGAGCTTCTTACCTATCCCTGCTGATGCAATTTATGCAGGAGGAGAAGTATTCAAAGGGGAACGTGTTATACGGTTTGCAGTCAACGCCCAGCAGGCTGGGGAATACGATGCTGTTATTCGATACAAAAATACCGCTGCTGCCGCAACGGATCTGGCACTAGAGGTGAATGGATTAAACGAAGGGGGCAAGGTTAGTCTTGGCAAGTCTGCCTCTTGGAAGACTGTAGCGGTAAAACTGCAGCTTCGTGCAGGCATCAACACGGTTTCTCTAAGCAGTGACAACGTGGATTGGAGTAAAGTAACCCTTGATAGCCTGACCGTAAAAAACAGCGTAAACAAAACATACCGTGGAGCAACGGTTCCATATATCAGCTATGAAGCTGAGGATGCGGCAACAAACGGAACGTTGATTGGTTCGTCGCGGAAATATCTCAGCATGGCTTCCGAGGCTTCTGGACGACAAGCGGTGGCCTTAAAGAATACGGGAGATTATCTAGAGTTCAAGCTTGCAGAATCAGCTAACTCCATCGTTCTTCGATATTCTATTCCTGATAGTCCAGATGGGGCTGGTGCGGAAGAAACCTTGACTCTATATGTGGATGGAATTAAGAAGCAGCTTAAGCTGACATCCAAATATGCTTGGGAATATGGCAGCTACCCATGGTCAAATGACCCTCGCCAAGGCAGTGGACAACGCTTCTTTGACGAAATCCATGCTCTGATCGGCGATGCTCCTGCCGGAGCAACTATTCGCTTAGAGAAGGGAACAGGAGACAACGCAGCTTCTTACGTCATTGACCTGGTGGATATGGAGCAGGTTGCCCCTGAGTTGGCTCGCCCGGACGGATTTATTTCCGTAACGGATTTTGGAGCGGCAGCGAATGATGAGGGAGATGATACCGCAGCCTTCAAGGCAGCCCTTGCCGAAGCGAATGCGACAGGTAAAGGTGTGTGGTTCCCGGCGGGTACCTTTAATGTCGGTGAGGGTCTGCTGGATCTGGATACCGCTGAAATACGTGGTGCCGGCATGTGGTATACGGTTCTGAATGGAGCTAAGTTTTATGGTCACGGCGGTAAGGTTGGTGTTTACGATCTGATGATTGAAGGCGGCATTAACGAACGGGATGATGAAGCGATCACCAACGCTTTTCATGGTGCTTTTGGCCAAGGTTCGATTATACAGAACGTTTGGATAGAACATACCAAAGCAGGCTTGTGGTTAACTCAGCCGATGGGTGAAAAGGCGCGTACGAATGGTCTGTACATGGCAGGTCTGCGGATCCGCAATCTTATGGCAGACGGAATTAACTTTGCCGTAGGGACTGGCAACAGCATGATGGAACAAAGTGACATCCGCTATCCAGGGGATGATGGAATCGCAATGTGGTCGTTTACTGACGGCAAGTTGACGGATGTGAATGGTACGGAACGTACACCGAGCTATAACAACACGGCACGTTTTAATACGGTATCCTTGCCTTGGTTAGCGGATAACATTGTAGTCTTTGGGGGGAAAGATAACAAAGTCCAGGACAACGTGGTAAAAGACACTGTGACTAATGGAGCCGGGATTGCAGTGTCCACCCGTTTCACCGCCGAGCCATTCCAAGGAACAACGATTGTGGAGCGAAATACCTTGCTTAGAACTGGCAGCTACGATTCCGGTTACGGCGTGAATCTGGGTGCGTTATGGCTTTATGCTGGTGAGAGTGATCTGAAAGGAAAAGTACTCATTCGCAACAATACGGCACTGGACAGCACTTATTCGGGGCTGATTGCTCAAGGTGATCTAGAGGGAGATACTCTCACTTCCATTGATGGAGTTGTGCTGACGAATAATGTATTTGATGGTGCAGGTACAAGCGGTATAGAAGTTACGAAAAATCTGAAAGGGAGTCTGTTGGTCGACAACATGATTATTCGTGGCGAACGGATGAACCTACTGACCAATGCCTCTCCTGACTTAAGCATTAAAGAACAAAATCAAGGAATAGCCTCAGCCATTAAACCGTTCTCTATCAAACTAGCAGATGGACAGAGCGGGCCTGTGGTATTAGAGCAGGGTAAGTCAGCTACGCTTAAGGTACTAGATAAAGAAGGCAGAGATATTACCGCACAAGCTACTCTAAATATTATGAGCAATGAGATTGCTACATTTACCAACGACAGTCTTAATGGAATTAAAGCGGGTATCACAGACTTCACGGTAACTGTGGGCAGCGATAAGAGGGGATATACAATTGAGGTGCTATCACCTGGCGGGACAGATCCTGTAGACCCGATCGATCCTGTGGATCCAACAAGTACTCCCAGTCCGACGAGTACTCCTAGTCCAACGAATACTCCAGAACCAACAAGTACTCCTGGTCCAACAGACCCTACAGGGTCAGTGAACCCTGTTCAACCCGGCACACCGACGGCTACACCAGCACCTACGCCAGCAGCTAATCATGATGCGCAGCTAAAAGCTAAGGCGACTGCAGGGCAGGCTGTTATCGAGATATCAGCTAACGGTGACGGCACAGCCCGGTTTAGTGCAGATGCTTTACGTAAGGCGGCGGCACTTAGCCCCAAAGCTGTGCTTGTTATTGAAAGTGGAGGGATGAGCTACCGCTTCCCGTTAGAGCTTGTGGAGAGTGTGCTCAAAGCCGCACAAATGCCGGCAGGCACACTGGAGTTCAATGTAAATTCGCTAAGCGGAAAAGGATTGGAACAACTGCTTGTCAAAGCTAAGCAGCAAGGCTTTACTGTGCAAGGAACACCGGCTAATTTCACTCTAAAGGTAACGGATGGAAAAACCTCTGTAGCAGCAAGCGGGTTCGGTACCACTTATGTAGATCGTACATTTATGCTTAAGGAGGCGCTGGATGCGAAGACAGGTGTAGTCCTTATTTACGATGAACAGACGGGTTCCTTCCGTTATGTACCTGCATTGTATGAGCCCGTTAATGGGATGACCAAGGTTACGGTTAAGAGCAGTATTGCGAGCGGTGTATTTGTCGCTGCGCTGCACCCTGTGACTTTTGGGGATATTGCTACACATTGGGCGAGAAATGAGATTGAGGGACTTGCCAGCCGACTGATCTTGACCGGACAATCCACAGATACCTTTGCACCTCAGAAATCTGTCAGTCGTGCCGAGTTCGCAGCTATGCTGATTCGATCGTTAGGTCTTGTAGCTGCGAACACGACGAAGACCTTCAGTGATGTGTCCGATTTATCTTGGTATGCAGCGGACGCCAGAGCTGCTGCAGCCTTAGGACTGGTTCAAGGCTATGAGGATGGAACCTTCCGTCCGAACGCCCCTATTACACGGGAGCAACTGGCTGTTATGGCAGCCAGAGCAATGAAGCTGCTGAATCTAAAAGCTGAAGGATCTAGAGCAATCGTTGCTACAGATGTTTTCACAGACGCTTCAACTATTTCCTCATGGGCTAAAGAAGCAGTGTCTGACCTGGTTGCAAAAGGCATTATGAAAGGTCAACCATCAGGCAGCTTTGTACCTAGCAGTGATACTAGCCGTGCAGAAGCCGCCGTAATTCTTGTACGGTTGCTTAGAGCAGCTGAATTATTGAATTAGCTACCGCGGTAGAAGCTACAATATGGCATAAGTAAAAAGACAGCAGAGCAGCGATCCTCCGGTTATTGGAGAATCGCTGCTCTGCGTTTTTGACGATGGCTGGCCTGCTATAAAAGCTTATGGGCAAGCGAAAGCTCATTGACTTTGAGTAACCCAATCACTTGCATAAACACCAACACCAACATCGCCGAGCTATCATTGGCTGAGGCTTGCGGACCCCAATGACGCTATTGGCAAGTTTTTAGCCTTTTGGGCAGGGTTTCGGACTCAAGTGATGCTATTCGTTCGAAAGAGGCTCATATTTGGTGTTTTTCGTGCCAATAGAGGCAATGGGGTCCGATAGTATGCCAAATATGCGATTATGCTGAGTATAAGGTCAACTGGGTCCGATAGTAGCTTCATATCCGATTCCGATACAGACTTATTTCAGTTTTCCCATCGATAGATTGACTCTGTAATTTCCGAACTTCAGCAGTTCGTCGAGAAAGCTATTCAACTCCTTTTGGCTTCCGGTACGAACACGTATCCAGTAGCAGCCTTCTCCGCTGACCCTATGTATTTCTTTTACACTATCATGCTGCTTTGCGAATGTCTGAAAGGCTGGGTGAACCGTATTCGAACCCAAAAAAACAGTAATAAAGGCATGAATAGTCTCCCCAACCTTATCCGGATTCCAGCGGACCGTGTAGCCTTCAATCACTCCGGTGTCCTGCATTTTGCGAATACGTGCGCCCACAGCCTGACCGGTCATATGCACTTGCTGCCCAATATCTTTGTGACTGATCGTGGAATCTTCAATTAGAAGCTGCAGGATGCGAAAATCCACATCATCTATAAAATAAGAACTCATTATTATCTAAAATCCTTTCTGCGTGAAAGTAGAACAGGCCAATCTTTTTCCAATCTCAATGTATTCTGTTTTAAGGTCCAACTATAATTAATTGTAGCAGAAGATAACTGAAAGAAAGAAGGGCTTCCGATGAAAATACAGCATATCCGCAACGCGACCCTATGGCTAGAGTATGGTGGCAGTACATTTTTAATTGATCCTATGTTGAGTGAACAGGGTGCTAATCCGCCTATTTTTAATACTGAAAATGATCGCCGCAATCCGCTCGTTCCTTTGCCGGGAGCCGTAGAACAATGGCTGAGTCCTAATGCAATTCTTGTCACACATCTTCATCAGGATCATTGGGATGCTGCTGCCATTTCTTTGTTGCCGCATGATCTACCACTATTATGTCAGGAAGGAGATGGAGATAAATTAGCGAAGCAGGGGTTTGAGCATACCACGGAAATTAGCGGTTCACTGACGTTTAATGGAATAACTATAACACGTACTGATGGACGGCATGGCACTGGAGTGACTGGTAAACTTATGGGTAAGGTATCCGGGTTTGTATTTCAGGCGGAAGGCGAACCTGTTCTATATGTGGCTGGGGATACGATTTGGTGTGATAAGGTGAGAATGGCATTGGAGGTTTTTAAACCTGAGGTGACCGTTGTGAATGCTGGTGGTGCTCAGTTTTTAAGCGGATGCCATATTACAATGAATGAGCAGGATGTCGTAGACCTATGTGAATATGCTCCTTCTACTAAAGTGATTGCTGTGCACATGGACGCCATTAACCATTGTTTGGTTACCCGAGATAAGCTAAAAGCTCATTTAGAGAAGGAATCGTTGGGGGATCGGGTACACCTTCCGCAGGATGGAGAATGGTGTAATCTATAGACGGAGAGGGATGGAAATCTCTTTAAAAAATCTAGCAAGCGGCCGAATAATAGCATAAATTTGAAAACGATCACAAAAATTATTTTGCCCGCTTGACTAGACCTTGAAATCATGATAAATTAATTCATGTTCACTTGTAATGTTCCCTGATAGCTCAGTTGGTAGAGCACTCGACTGTTAATCGAGTTGTCACAGGTTCGAGTCCTGTTCGGGGAGCCATTTTCATGGAGAGATACCCAAGTGGCTATAAGGGGACCCTCTGCTAAGGGGTTAGACTGCGTAAGCGGTGCGTGGGTTCGAATCCCACTCTCTCCGTTCTGAATTACATAGAAGAGCTTCCATTCTGGGAGCTCTTTTTTGTTGTTTGTGAATTTATTTTTCGGTTGCTATATGCGATTCTGAGAAACGGTGTATTCAATATTTTGGAAGGGGAATGGTGTGGAGGGATCGAATGTTTAATTGATAAGTGTGAAGAGTTTAAAGGAGGGAGCATGAAAACAATAAATCAAATACAAACAAAACCGTCAAGCCGATATGATAGTTTTGATCCGGATCAAGAGGGGAATAAAAATACTATTTTTGCCGACGTAATAATTGATGGTAGATCTCTTTACCAAATGTTAAAAAAATATGATAGGGTTCCTTCCCTCGGGTGGGGTAGTGAAGAGCATCAAAGGAAAATGATTAATTATTTTTTGTTAAACGAAATGCATGAATATTTGTACTACAGGTACCCAATATTAGTCTGTCCCTGGTGTGGCGATGAAGAGTGTGGCTTTATATCAGTGTTTATTGAGAGAGAAGAAGATCTTATTATATGGAGAGATTTCAAACTGGAACCCAGCAAAAAAGCTATTGATGTTGGGCCTTTTTATTTTAAATGGGATGAGTACGAGAAAGTTATAAAAGAGACATTATAACATTTCTGCTCGTTGCTATTGCTCTGTGTTTGCCAAGATGGGATCTCATTGATGAGAATCCGTGAATATAAGGAGTACGTTACATGAACAAAGATGAGTACTTTAAAAATCTAGCAGAAATAATTACAGACCAAATATACATTGGAGCATCAGAATCTGATATTCAAAAAGAAATTGAGACAAATATGTGGAGAATTACAATTCAACCTGACTTGGTGAAAGAAAATTTAATTGATGATTTCGACAATTTTATAAATAAAGTAATTGAAAATAGACAAGAACAGATTTATAGATCAAATTCAGCTAATGGTATGATCTTTTACCTGTGGTTTGATCTAATGGCTAGCCAGTTGAGATTCAACTTAATATCAGATGTAAACAAAGAACTACCATTTGCTTGCTCGATTCAATATACGGGAGATAAAAGAGAAGTTTTAGAAGATTTTATAAATTCACCGTTACATAATGGCCTACCAATAGAAGGATATGATGATAGTTTTGTAGAGAAAGAATTTGTATTAACAATCTATAAAAAACATTTAATAATATATTAGTTTATATCAAGGAAGACGGAAAACCATATAAGTCAGAGGAGTGGAATCAAAATGGAACTGTTTAAGCAGATCCCCTTGTACAGATTTTTGGCATTATGCAATGAAAGTGGTATGGAAAAAAACATATTAGACTGCGGGGCGGGAGGGGATTCACCTCCACTAAGTTTGTTTGCAAACTATGGATACAGTACATACGGTATTGAGATGAATGACGAACAAATTAAAAGAGCTAGTCAGTTCGCAACTGAAAGAGGACAGAATCTAAATATACAACAAGGCGACATGAGACAGTTGGCACTAAGTGATGAGTCGATGAGTTTTGTGTATTCATATAACTCTATTTTTCATATGAGAAAACAAGATGTGAAAAAAGCGATAAATGAAATGAAACGCGTTCTAAAACCTAATGGATTATTATTTGTAAATTTTTTAACCCTAAAGGATTTTAGAGTCGGCGATGGAGTTGATTTGGGGGATAATCAGTTTGAACAAATAGAAGACGATGAATTCGTAATACACTCTTATTATGATTATCATGAGGCGGATTCTATGTTTGATGATTTGCAGTTAATATACAAAGAAGATCGAGTACTGGAAAGAAAGTTTGAAGGCGAATGGATACGACAAGGATTTATCGATTACATATATAGAAAATAGCTGGATGCTGAAGAACATATTAGTAGCTCCGAAAAAGCTAGATAGCTGCGAACAATACGTTCACGCCGTGGACCACGAGGTGTTGGTTCGATAAAGGTAAAGGTTTGAAGAAGAGTTAGCTAGGTGGACAACCCCGCGAGTCTAATGCTAGCGACTGTTTCCTAGGGTGATTTAAGCCGCTTGAATGTCAATCAGCACTTGATGCTTGTTCGCAACCATTATACTTCGGGGGGGATTTCAGATGGATGTAATTATAAATAACTCAATGATTCAGTTGATTCAAGGAGATATAACTAAATTAGATGTTGATGCTATCGTCAATGCAGCAAACACAAGCTTAATGGGTGGAGGCGGAGTAGATGGAGCTATCCATAGAGCTGGTGGAAAAGCGATATTAGAGGATTGCATGAAAATTCGTAACCAAAGGGGAGGTTGTGAGGTTGGAGAAGCGGTAATAACAACAGGAGGAAATCTGAAATGTGAATTTGTTATTCATACCGTTGGTCCTGTTTGGAATAGTGGAAAGAATAACGAAGAAGAGAAGTTAAGGAATTGCTATAAAAATTTATTAATATTAGCTGAATCTAATGAAGTAACAAGTATTGCGATACCTAATATAAGTACAGGAATATATAATTTTCCGAAAGATCTTGCTTGTAGCATAGCTATAGATGAAGTTTCAAAATATATTATAAATAATAAGTCGGAAATAAATAAGATTGTTTTTATATGTTTCGATGAAGCGAACTATGAACTATATAGGAATGAATTAAAGAGACTTTGTTAGAATTTTGATGTTTACCAAAAAAGGAGATGTGCCAATGAATAACAGATCAGATTTGCTAAATCAGTTTAAGGAATGGAATGGATTTGTTCTAGAAATTATTGATTTAGATTGGAAAACACCCATCGCTGAAGGAAAATGGACCGTTCATGATGTTGTTAGTCATATTTTGTTATGGGATAAATACTTCTATGAATCGACGATCGAACCGATAGCATACGATAAAGCGATAACACTTCAACTTATTGATTTCGATCAATTTAATAATGATGCTGTTACATATGGTAAAACAAAAACCAAAGACGAATTAATAGAATTGACTGTGAAGTATCGTAACTTAATATTAGATTGTATAAGTAGTCTTGAGGAGGGAAAATACTCAGGCAAATATGTGGACGGAAGGTTTTCCTTTGAGTCCTATTTAAAGGATTTTATATCGCATGACCTACATCATATGATGCAGATTAAAGAATTAAACAAGAAAATGATGAGTAATTGACTCGTGACGGAAGTGCAAAGAATGGAGCTGACCACCCTAATTAGCTTTCTCTCACTCGATTATTGTGTGGGACAGAGTTTTTTTTCGCAAAAATAGAGATACAACTTGACCAGGAACTCATAATAAACTCGAAAAACACATATCCAAAGAGACAAATGTTATATTATTTATCATTAAATGCAATCTGTAGGTAAAATCAAAGACTCCCCCTCTGAAAATCAAACTTTAAAAATCTCCATAATTCTCCTGTTTTCTTCTCTTTACCCACTTTCTATCTATATACGTCCCAAAGGATTAACTCAAAATGTTATGTAATATAACATTAAATATTGAATATTATAGTAAAAACCACAAATTTTACTGACGCATGTATAGTACTGTGTTAATATAAGTGACATAAAACGATGAAAATGAATGTAAGCTAAAGAAAGGTGTTTTTAAAAATAAATATGGGGATTGGGGGACGGCGATGGAGTATTTCATTCAACAGTTAATTAACGGGATTTCTGTAGGGAGCATCTATGCTCTGATCGCACTAGGGTACACCATGGTTTACGGGATTATTAAATTGATCAATTTCGCCCATGGGGATGTGTTTATGGTTGGGTCGTTTATTGGATTGTTCAGTGCCAGGTACTTGGCTTCAGCAGGGCTTCCTCCGATACTGGTCTTACTTATCTCATTGGTGATTTCTATGACGATCAGTGCGTTGCTGGGGATGTCAATCGAACGGCTAGCATACAAACCTCTACGAAAAGCTTCGCGAATCGCTGTGTTGATTACTGCAATTGGCGTTTCTTTTTTGCTGGAATACAGCGGTGTGTTTGTGCTTGGTCCTCAGGCTAAAGGATTTCCGGAGATTCTTAATAAGCAGCAATACAACTTGTTTGGTTCCTCGATTCAGGTGGACTCCAATCAAATCATGATCTTGGGGACGACGGTTATTTTGATGATCATCCTTCAGTATATTGTGCACCGAACAAAGATTGGTAAAGCGATGCGGGCCGTTTCTTTTGATATGGAAGCAGCACGGTTGATGGGGATTAATGTAGATCGGACCATTTCAGCCACCTTCGCTATAGGATCTGCACTTGCGGCAGCAGCAGGCGTTATTTTCGGAATGACTTATAATTCAGTGGATCCGATGATGGGGGTGCTTCCGGGGCTTAAAGCTTTTGTGGCTGCGGTTCTAGGTGGCATTGGCAGTATTCCTGGTGCTCTGGTAGGGGGACTTCTGCTGGGCACAGTCGAGACAGAGGTTTCATCTCTGGGATACTCTTCTTGGCGTGATGGTGTGGCATTTGCTGTACTCATCCTAATCCTTATCTTTAAACCATCCGGGCTATTTGGTAAAAATGTCCGCGAGAAAGTGTAGGGAGATGCCTATGAAGAAGATAAACAAGTCATTTTGGATAGGCATTGTATTTTCTGTCATGCTATATATCGTCATTCAAATTCTTCTAACAACGGGAATATTTGATGATGTCATGGAGTCTACGCTAATTCTAATTTGTATAAATGTCATGCTGGCGGTGTCTTTGAATCTGATTAATGGGATAACGGGGCAATTCTCAATCGGGCATGCTGGATTTATGTCTATTGGTGCTTACGTTTCTTCCATTTTAACTTTGAACTTTGAGATGCCATTCGTGCTGGCGCTAGTGATCTCTGGACTGGTTGCTGCATTTTTCGGTGTACTTATCGGGATTCCGACCTTGCGGCTGAATGGAGACTATCTGGCGATTGCTACGCTGGGATTTGGTGAGATTATCCGGATTGTCCTGCTCAATACAGAATATGTGGGCGGAGCTTCAGGCCTAAGCGGCATTCCTAATCAAACGACTTGGGCGATTATGTTTCTGTTCACATTGGTCACGATTGTTGTGATCAATAACTTTATACGTTCCACTCACGGCCGGGCTTGTATAGCGATTCGGGAGAATGAAATTGCTGCTGAAGCGATGGGGATTAATACAACCTTGTACAAAGTCATTGCTTTTTCCCTTGGAGCATTATTTGCGGGAATAGCGGGTGGTCTCTCTGCTCATAAGTTCTACGTCATCAATCCTGGCAGCTTTAATTTTCTGAAATCATTCGAAATTCTAGTCATGGTAGTGTTAGGTGGGCTAGGAAGTACAAGCGGGGCCATCGTGGGTGCGATTGTACTGACGGTGCTCTTCACGGTGCTTCAGGAATATCCGGAGCTGCGGATGATTATTTACTCGGCGATTCTAATTCTGATGATGATTTTTCGGCCTAAAGGGCTGCTTGGCAGCACGGGTTTTTCTTTCTTGAAATGGTCTAAAAAGGAGGTCAAGCCAAGTGACAGCATCAACAGTGGAAGTGCTTCTTGATGTTCAACAAGCAAGTCGTGCATTTGGCGGGCTTAAGGCGCTTAACGAGGTATCTCTCCATATTAATAAAGGCGAGTTGATTGGGCTCATCGGACCTAATGGCGCGGGAAAAACAACCCTTTTTAACTTGCTGACAGGTGTATACCCGCCTTCCAGTGGCGATATTATCCTCAGCGATCAGGCAGTAGGCGGGATGAAGCCTTATCGGATTAACCGAAAAGGGGCAGCGCGGACATTTCAGAATATCCGTCTATTTACTTCTATGACGGTGCTGGATAACGTTAAGATCGCATTTCACCAGCATGCCAGACATTCGATGTTCACTTCCATGCTTCGTCTGCCTAAGCATTTTGTAGAAGAAAACGAAATTACGCAAAAGGCTATGGATATTCTCAAAATATTTAATCTTGCCGATCAATGTGATGAATGTGCCGGGAATCTTAGCTATGGAAATCAAAGGCGTTTGGAAATTGCGCGCGCGCTTGCAGCAGGACCTAAGCTTTTGCTATTGGATGAACCAGCCGCAGGGATGAACCCGAATGAAACTCGGGATCTAATGAATCTTATTGCCTGGATCCGTGAAGAGTTTGAGCTGACGATCCTGCTTATCGAGCACGATATGTCCCTGGTTATGGGGGTGTGTGACCGGATTTATGTGCTGGATCGCGGAATGTTGATTGCTGAAGGTACGCCCGTTGAAATACGGAATCATCCCAAAGTCATAGAAGCCTATTTGGGACAGGAGGCGTAGTGGACCATGCTTAGCGTACAGGGGATCAATGTATATTATGGGGCTATTCATGCCTTGAAGGATTTAAGTATGAATGTAAAAAAAGGCGAGATTGTAACTCTAATCGGCGCAAATGGAGCAGGCAAGTCCACGTTGCTTAAGACGCTTTCGGGACTGCTGAAACCCAAAACAGGCAGTATAGATTTCATGGATAAATCTATTACGAATCAGAGTGTTCAGTCTATTGTAAAAAAGGGGCTTATTCATTGTCCGGAGGGCAGGCGTGTATTTGCTAATATGTCTGTGGAAGAAAATCTGGAGCTAGGAGCTTTTTTACAAGATTCGGGCAGCTTAGCTGCTGATTTTGCCAAGGTCTACTCCACCTTCCCGCGTCTTTTAGAAAGAAAAAAACAGCTTGCTGGCACATTATCCGGCGGGGAGCAGCAGATGCTTGCTATGGGGCGCGCGATGATGGGGCATCCCAAGCTTTTATTATTAGATGAACCCTCGATGGGGCTTGCTCCATTACTCGTTCAGGATATTTTTCGGATCATCCAGGAAGTAAATGCCTCTGGAACAACAGTGCTTCTTGTAGAACAAAATGCCCATCAGGCGCTTAAAATTGCTCATCGGGCTTACGTTCTTGAGACGGGCAGAGTGGTGCTTGAGGGAGATGCCAAGGAATTGGCAGATTCGGAAGAGATCAGAATGGCTTATCTGGGACATTAATTCATCGGCTAGTTCACAACAGCATCACAGAAAGAACCTATAAAATATTTATTTTGGGAGGCTGGAAGAGGATGAAGAAAATCGGGGCCATATTGCTGACTGCATTGCTGGCTGGTGGATTGCTGGCAGGCTGTGGGAACAAGACAGACAACACTACTGCTGAAGGTGGGAATGCTGGTGGAGGGACCATCAAGATTGGAGCAGACCTTGAGCTTACAGGCGGCCAGGCTTCCTTCGGTGATTCTGCACTCAAAGGGGCAAAGCTGGCGGTAAAAGAAATTAATGACGCAGGTGGAATACTCGGCAAAAAACTTGAGCTGATTGAAGCGGATAATGCTTCCAAGTCGGAAGAGGCGACACGCGCAGCGCAAAAGCTGATTACTACCAATAAAGTTGTAGCTATTATAGGTGCAACTACATCTACGAATACACTCGGGATTGTTCCCGTTGCTCAAGAAAAAGGCATCCCGCTGGTTAGCTCCTCAGCCACCAATCCCAAAGTAACAGTTGATGAACGTACTGGAGATTTGAACGAATGGGTATTCCGGGCCTCTTTTATTGATCCTTTCCAAGGTGAAGTAATGGCTAACTTTGCTAAGGATACACTTAAAGCGAAGACGGCTGTTATTTATACGGATGCTTCAAGCGATTATTCCAAAGGGCTGCAGACCTTCTTTAAAGCAACGTTTACTAAGAACGGAGGCTCAATCTTAAGCGAAGAATCCTATCAACAAAAAGATTCTGATTTTAAAGCCGTATTAACACGTATTAAAGAAGCTAATCCCGATGTTATTTATCTTCCAGGCTATTATGAGGAGGTCGGAAAAATCGTAAAGCAAGCTCGCGAAATGGGGATCACCGTTCCGTTTATGGGCGGGGATGGCTGGGATTCACCTCAGCTGGCTGAGATTGCCGGAGCGGATGCCCTAAACAATACGTTTATGTCCAATCACTATTCACCTGAAGATAGCTCGCCAGAAGTAAAATCGTTCGTAGATGCCTTCAAGGCTGCTAACGGTGATCTTGTTCCAGATGGGATGGCTGCGCTTGGATATGATGCTGTGAAACTAGTGGCAGACGCGATTACACGTGCGGATTCCACAGAACCTGAGAAGCTGAAGGATGCACTGGCGGGGACAAAGGATTTACAACTGGCCACGGGTAAAATCACAATGAATGAAACGCATGACCCGGTAAAAGCAGCTGTGGTGCTAAAGTTTGTAGATGGGGTACAAACCTTTGAGGCAAAAGTAAATCCATAAGCGTTGTGATTAGAGGCGCGTACCTTTATTGGTGCGCGTTTCTTTTAGTTTAAACTTTTTTTTAAAAAAGGCTTGTCAAAATTCTTATGGTTTGATATACTCATTTTTGTTGTGACGAGAAAATAACTTGTAAAGCATGGCCCGTTGGTCAAGGGGTTAAGACACCTCCCTTTCACGGAGGTAACATGGGTTCGAATCCCATACGGGTCATATTATGCGGTAGTGGTGGAATGGCAGACACGCTATCTTGAGGGGGTAGTGGGTGTATACCCGTGGAGGTTCGAGTCCTCTCTACCGCATACAAATAAAAAGTAAGAAACCCTTTGTTCGCAGAGGATTTCTTACTTTTTTTTATAAGATTAGAAGTGAAATTCAGTGACGTCAGGTCATCTCTTAAAAGCCCCAGCATACTGGGGATAGAGCTGTCTTATGCAGTCTGGGCAGATATCATGAGTGAATTGCAAAGAAAGCTGATGCTTTAAGAAATGTTCAATGGTGATCCATTCATCCTTAGGATTACGAATACATTTACAGGAAGCACAGATTGGGATTAGCTCAAAAGATGATGGTAAGGTTGAACGGAGGTTTATGATCTCCGGATGAAGAGGTTGCTCTTTATAGGGGCCCACATCATATAGTGAAATTATAAAAGTGGCTTCTGGGTGCGGATCTGAGAGAAATGGGTAGATCTCCAAACGGAAGATTCGTTTCCCTTTATTAGCGGTTTGTATGGAGAATTCGGAAGTATAAACCTGATGCTCTCTGCGGAGTATATATTTCACTGATTCATAAAGCTTGGCCCATTGATCGGGATCGACAATCACATCTTGCATGAGCTCTGAGTAATACGCGCCAATCCATTTCTTATTAGTAGAAAGACCATATTCATGACTAAAGGCCTTCCACCTGCTGTTGGTGAACTGGATAATCCCATGACTGTTGATTACCACCGCATTGTGCGGTAAAGCTTCAAGTGAATGGATAATGGAAGATGATAAGCATTTTGACAAAAGTCACCGCTCCCTCCTAGAGATCATTCAGGATGATAAGTTAACAAAGGGGGCCAGACGGTATTCTACAGATACTTGTCACCTGAGTCGCCTCTTATCGTCACTCCAGCCATATGATATAATCGGATAATACATAACAATACTAATTATATACTTTTTTACGTTATTTTGCAATAGGCAATTACGTAAATAAGTAATTTATTTTTAGATGGAGGGCGATTCACCGATGCAGACCATATACGAACGTATAGAATACCTGATTAAGCAGAAAGGTTTGACCAAAAAATCATTCTGTGAGCAGTTAAATATCAGCACAGGTAATATGGGAGATTGGAAGCGGGGAAAGACTACTCCAGGAACACATAAGCTGATTGAGATCGGTGATTTTTTTCATGTTAGTCTGGACTGGCTCATTCTCGGCAAAGATACACCGGATACTGTACGAGAGAGCGGCGTAGACTATGATTTGAGTGATGTTCAGCTATCGGAAAGCCGAGTAGATGAATTACTTCCAGCAGAAAAGAATTTTATCAAGGAATATATAGCTTTTGCTGAATATCGTAAACAGAAAATGGTCGACGAAGAATCTTAAAATCTGCATCTTTACTTTTGAGAAAAGTACATTTATAATAATGAATGTTGACCTCAAACAAATTTATGTTCTATGTTTTACACACCGCGCGGTAGTGGTGGAATGGCAGACACGCTATCTTGAGGGGGTAGTGGGTGTATACCCGTGGAGGTTCGAGTCCTCTCTACCGCATACAGAATGAAGAAAGAGGCCTTGCGATGCAAGGCTTCTTTTTTTGTTCAATCCTCAATCACACAACCTACTTCTTTACAAGCGGCACGCATAGATTGGCTTCGAATCCTTCATCATCCGGACCGGACTTTTCCGTGTATTGGATGTAAAAGACTCCATCAGGGTTGAACTTATAACCGGAATCCGGCAGCCATTCATTATATATATAATTCCAGGTATGTTGAAAAGCCAACTGAGGGAATCCGTTAGCAGTAAATATAGCATAGGTAGACGCAGGAAGTTTCTTATGAACAAGGCCTTCAGGGATACAATCTAACTGCTCGACTTCAACACAAAGGAAAAAATCAATATCCCATGCGGTATGCTCCCACAGTTTAGGCACGGATGTACGGTTCTGAAATAGACCGAGATAACAACCGCTGCTTTGAACTTTTGTGGGTATAGTATCAAATTTTGTATCAATATCCAGCTCGCCAAAAACATATTCCCAAAGATTCGCGTATGGCTCCCCGGATGAGTTTACATTTGCCCAGCCAATAACATTTAGTTCGGGTATATCAAGCAGTTGAACAGTCACCGATTGTCCCTCCCAGCAAAAATATTTCAACAATATTATAAAATATTCCAAGAGATTAAAGGGTGCTGATATATAGCGATATTATGACGTTCTTTCTAGTTAAAAAGGATACTTTACCGCATAACAACAGGGGGCTGTGTGATGTGGTGAGTATCCTTTTTCTAATGAATTATTTCAAAAGCTTGGAGATATCGGATTCGATCTGCTGTGGAGTGGTTTTAGGAGCAAACCGTTTTAGAACACGGCCATCTTGGTCAACCAGAAACTTCGTAAAGTTCCATTTCACGCTTTTTGAGCCTAAGACACCAGGGGCTTCTTTGGATAAGTATTTGAATAATGGATGTGCTTCATCGCCTTTTACGTCAATCTTCTCGAACATAGGGAAGGTTACCCCATAATTAATCTCGCAGTATTCCGCAATTTCATCACTTTCGCCAGGCTCTTGTCCAGCAAATTGATTGCTTGGAAATCCTAAAACTTCGAACCCGCGGTCCTTGAATTTCTCGTACACTTCCTGAAGACCTTTATACTGGGGAGTAAATCCACATTTGCTGGCAGTATTCACAACCAGGAGTACTTTACCCTTGTACTTTGACAATGATTCCTCTTCACCCTTAAGAGTGTTGACCTCAAAATCATAAATACTCATGGATGACACCTCCATAGCTAATTTAAGTTTTTAACAATTTAATTGTACACTATTTATGGTCTGGAGCCAAATAAGAAAGTATTATGAATCATTCCTCATCATCGTTTCAAATCATACCTGTTGTTTAAAGTATAAAGTATGAGCATGACCAATACAGCTTGATGAAGGAGAAGATGACTCATGAAAGCATTATACACAGCAACTACAACAGTCCATGGCGGTCGTGAAGGCTCCATTGAATCCTCGGATGGCGTGTTAAAGCATAATCTAAGCATGCCTAAAGAGCTTGGAGGGCCGGGAGGTTCCGGTACCAATCCAGAGCAACTATTCTCGGCTGGTTATGGAGCGTGTTACGAGAGTGCACTAGCGAATATCGCCCGTAAAGAGGGCGTGAAACTCCATGACGTGGAGGTAACTTGTAATGTGTCCATTGGGAAGGATGACAGCGATGGAGGCTTTAGACTTGCTGTGAGAATGGATGTGAAGCTGCCAGGGATTGAACACGACAAAGCAGAGGAACTGGCGAAGAAGGCTCACGAATTCTGTCCTTACTCCAAAGCAACCAGAGGTAATATAGAGGTTGAATTAAAGATTGTCGATTAAATGTATCTGTATATATTTTATGGAAATAATGGCTAAATAGAGACGTAAATCATAAAAGAGTAATAAATAGCTGCCGTGTTAGGCGTCTTTGGTTGACATCACCCTTAAAATTCTTTAATATGTCTAAGTATCTGAGAATGTGCCTGCGTGTGCAATTTACAACCAAAAATTTAAATAATGGGTGATGAAGATGTCTTACAGACCGAATATTACGAATGTGACCAAAGCCAGCAGCAACGATAAGGAAGGATTGTACGAGTTCATTATCAAGCTTGCTGATGGAACGGAGTGCCGCGCGTTTTATCATCGGTTTCCGGAATGGAAAATGACGAACATCAGCCGCCTGCTTAAAACTCCATGTCCAATTTGCCGCAAAGATTTCATCTGCAAATGCATGGAGGCATTCACTGCTGATTTCGAAGGGCAAATGATCGGGGATCAATGGATTGAGAAAGCAATCGCAGAATAATTAAAGAACGGCACTTGATGGCGCGGGAGGTTATCCCGCGTTTTTGTTTACCCAAAAAAGCAGAAATTTACGCCTTTAAGACGGAGGGGGAGCCATGAACGAGGAACTGAACCTTATGAAAGATAAGTCTATCGTGTTGATAGACGGAGTGTGTCATCTTTGCCAGGGGGTAGTTCGTTTCATTATCCCGCGTGACCCCGACGCTAAATTTCTATTCGCACCATTACAGAATGAGATTGCGGCAAAGCTAATGAAAGAGTCCGGACTTCAGCCTGGACAATTAAACACAGTGATTTTACTGGAGAACGGAGTGTATTATACAGAGTCGGCCGCTGTGCTAAGAATTGCCCGTAAATTGAGATTTCCTTGGCCTGCCGCATACGTGTTCATCTTAGTACCACGCCCATTGCGCAATGCCCTTTATCGGTATGTAGCCAAGAACCGCTATCGTTGGTTCGGACGTGATGAGCAGTGTATGCTCCCTACCCCAGAGATCAAACGGAGATTTTTGTAATCCATAATTTGGGAGAATGTTATAATGAAACTATAAATGGGTATAGTTTTTTCATATTATGACTAGGGGTGAACGAATAGTGAAACGGAAAGGGCTTCTGTTTTTTATAGTCATGTTATTATCTTTAAGTATGATCGGTACGGCCTCAGCTGCCCCCAAGCTTCGCATTATGGTGAACAATTCAAGTGTGGATGTTGGTGTGCAAATCGTGTCGGGGAAGACGTTGGTTCCGCTGAAGGCTTTTGAAAGATTCAAGAATACTTCTATTCAATGGGATGCCAATACCAAGCAAGCTACGATTGCTAGAGATTCTATGAAGATTAAGCTTACGGTTGGCTCACGGACGGCTTGGAAGAACTCGGATGCTGTACAACTGGATGTATCGGCCAAAATAGTGGATGGAAGAGTAGCGGTACCCCTGCGGTTTATTGCGGAGGCTCTTGGAGCGAGAGTAACAGTAGATGCTGCTACGAATACAGTCTGGGTTCAGGAACGGGCCAATGCTAAACTTGTGCAGAATTATAATAGTAATGACTTAGTTGTTTCCCGCATAGCTGCTCTGCAATTCCCGGTTGAAGAAAGAGAACCCTCCAAATTGACGGGTGATAATGAAGCATTGTCAATGACGTATTATTTTCCTGAAGGCAGATCTGATGGTTATTTTATATTGTATGGACATTTCGTAAAGTATTATGAGATCAAGGATAATATTGTAAAAGTAGTTTGGGAAGCTGATCTGGATATGTCCAAAGAGGCTACAAATAAAGATTTTACCGCGATATTCGGTTACCCAGTTGCGAAGGAATATGGTAAAGCACCTGTTCTAGCTCCATCCTATGCCTCTTTTTATACGAGTGTTTGGGGAAGTCAGATTATTTATGGAATGGTTAATGCGGATGGAACTACTAAAGTTTCAGGACAGTCTCTGTACTGGGGGAATAATGAACCTTTTGTCGTAGCTATTCCCGGAGAGACTAAGCTTTAAGCAATATACAAGTCATATAAATATGGAGATGAATGATGAACAAGGGGAAGCCTAAAGGTTTTATGCGTTTTGATTGGCCTTATCATTTTGTAACTATGCCGCTAGCGCTGATTATATTTGTGTGGTCGGGAATTTATGTCGTTCAGGTGTTACGTGATGATGGTGCTTTAACAGTGCCCTTGCTATTATTTGGTTTATCTCTATGCCTGTTATTTGCGATTACTCGAATTCGAATTTATGCCACAAAAAATCAGGATCGAGTAGTGAGGGTGGAGGAGCAGTTCCGGTATTTCCGATTGACAGGCGAAGCATTAAATCCAAAGCTTGAATTAGCTCAGATTATTGCACTTCGGTATGCAGGAGATGAAGAGTTTCCGGCACTATGTCAGCGGGCGGTGAAGGAAAAGCTTAGTCCTGCCGATATCCGGTCTGCCATCAAGAATTGGCGTGAAGATACGATGAGAGTCTAAAAACCACTTGATGTGCGAAAAAACTTATTGCTGCCTTCTTATATATATGCTACTATAGCTGTAAATTAAAGGGATAGTAACGGAAGCACCGTTCAATGTACCGTATCCACGGTTATTGTCGGTGCTTTTTTGCTGTCTTTTTTTTGACAATATTTATAAATTTCTTGCGAAAGGAGAGAGGTTTTATGGCGGCAAGGATTGTACTCGCAGTGCGTGAAAGCCAATATATCGAACCATTGCTACACTATCTTCATCATAGTGAGTATGGAGAAATGCTGCGAATCACGGCTTTTAGTCGGCTGGATGCTTTTATCGATTTTATGAGGGGAGAGGATATGCCGGATGCTGTTGTAGGTGACGTTACTTTTATCGAGGCTTGGCTTGTGGAGGGAAGAACTAAGGTGCCTTGGGCAGTTTTGAGTGAGGAGGGAGCTTATCTTAGCAGGAGTTCTAAAAGCCTGGCTGGAGGCATCATGATTGCGAAATATCAGGCACTGCCTTCTCTGCTGGGAGCATTTATTCAACTATGTGAAGTGAAACGAGCTAGAGGTTCCTCTGTATTAGATGAAACGCTGCTGCTCGGTATCGTCTCCTCAAGCGGGAACACGGGCAAAACCACAGTAGCTATGAATATGGCTAAGCAGCTAGGTGAATTGGGGCTTTCGGTCTTTTATTTGAATCTTGAAAGTGTGGACAGCAGTGGATTATTTTTACGGCCCCCTGCAGGAAATACGCCTGGACTAGAGCGGCTCCTTTATGAAATCAAAGCCAGCCGGGATAAGGGCGGAGCCGATACGATTGATTTGGGGCAATACGTGATTAGGTATGATCACCTTCGAAGTGCTGCTTTTAGGCCAATTATTAATGTAAAAGAAATGCTGCAGATGACTACGCAGGATACGCTAGATTTGTTGGCGCTGTTGGTTGCGGAAAGAAATTTTGACGTAGTTATAATAGATACCGGCAGTATTGAAGAAGAACGTGCCAAAGCTGTGTTACATAAATGCGGAATTCTATTGTGGGTAGTTAGAAATGACGAGGTAAGCATTCATAAGACCATGAGATGGCTATCCCATTGCAATGCTCCTAATTCTGGTATGCCCAGCCAAGTGATGGACAAAAGTAGATTTGCCGTGAATTTTGCCGCAGAGGGTTTAGAGGTGTGGGCACCTCCGGAAGGAATTACCGTTGAAGGTGTACTTCCGTATATCCCATCTTGGACGCTGCAGCACCGTGAGGAGCTTTTTCTGAACTCACCACAATTCCAAAAGGAGATCTTACAGCTGTGCAAGCAGATTATAGAACCGTCGCTTCCGCAAGTATTCACTGGTAAGGGTTTACATGAATGAGGAAATGTTTAAGGCACTTCGCAGTGACATCCGGGCAGGATTAGATGTTACTTCTGCAGTTGGAAATCGTGAACTCACCCAATATATTGAAAGGACAATTTTGGACAGCGAAAATCTGCGTTATTTAACAGCACAGGAGAAACATGAGCTCGTGAAGAGATTGTTCGATTCTTTTCGAGGATTGGATGTACTCCAGCCCTTAGTGGATAATCCGGCGATCACTGAGATTATGATTAACAGCCATACTGAGATTTTTGTAGAAGAGGAGGGGCAGATTCGTCGTCTCCATTTGGAATTTGAGTCCAGCAGCAGGTTGGAGGATATTATCCAAACGGTTGTATCCGGTGTGAACCGGGTTGTAAATGACTCTTCTCCTATCGTTGACGCTCGGCTAAAAGACGGATCGCGTGTAAATATCGTGCTTCCGCCGGTAGCTCTGAAAGGCCCGGCGATGACCATTCGGAAATTTCCTGAAACACCGATGACGATGCAGGATTTAGTCCGTCGTGAAGCTTTAAGCTTGGAAGCCGCAGAGTTGCTGCAAATTTTAGTGGCTGCTAAATACAATATTTTTATTAGTGGCGGGACAGGCTCTGGAAAGACTACTTTTCTTAATGCATTATCTCAGTATATCCCCCCACAGGAGAGGGTCATTACGATAGAGGATTCCGCTGAACTGCAGATTGTAACCGTGCCGAACCTTGTTTCACTGGAGACCAGGAATGCTAACACGGAAGGTAGAGGGGAGATTTCCATCCGAGATTTGATTCGTTCTTCTCTGCGAATGCGCCCTAACCGGATTGTTGTGGGGGAGGTACGGGGAGCGGAATGTCTCGATATGCTGCAGGCTATGAACACCGGACACGATGGAAGCTTGTCTTCCGGCCATAGTAACAGCGCACACGATATGGTCAGCCGACTGGAGACGATGGTGCTAAGTGCTGCGGAGCTTCCGGTAGCTGTTGTTCGCCAGCAAATTTCATCCGCAATTGATATCTTCGTACACTTATCACGTCTCCGTGATCGTTCCAGGCGGGTGATGGAAATCAGTGAGGTTGCGGGGTTGAAAGACGGGGAAGTGATCTTGAATCCCTTATATGAATTTCAAGAAGCTGGTGAACGAGAGGGAAGGGTGCAAGGGGGGCTGCTTCCCTGTGGTAACCCATTGTTGCATACAACGAAGCTTAGGATGGCTGGTGTAAACTCCTATCCATTGGCTCAATAGAGATTCAAAATTCCAGAAGGGGGGAGGTCATGCTTAAGTTTAAATTTGTTGCTGCAAAGCCTGTAGAAGCGGATCCTGACGGTCCTTCGTTATTACCAGATTATAAGGTATACGAATTGACCTTGCTGCAGAGGATTCTGACCCTTACTGCAGGTGGACTGCTGATGTATGGAATTGGATATCTTTTTTATCATCATTGGCTGCTGTCGTTGCTGCTTATGCCTGGCGGAGCTTATGCCCCGCATATGCTGCGTAACTATCTACTGAAAAGACGTCGAAATGCACTGAATTTACAATTTAAGCAGACGTTATTTTCGCTGTCTTCCTCCCTTTCAGCTGGGCGTTCGGTGGAGAATGCATTCCGAGAGGCGGTTCAGGATTTACGTATGCTCGACCCGGAGGGAAGCAGTGATATGATCTCCGAGTTAAACATTATCTGTGCACGCATGGAATATGGACAGCCTGTGGAAGAAGCGCTGCGGAACTTTAGTGAAAGAGCGGGAATGGAGGACATCGAGCGATTCGCGGATGTGTTCTCGGTCTGTAAGCGTACTGGTGGTGATCTTGTAGAAGTGGTGCGCCGTACATCAACGATTATCGGTGAGAAGCTGGATATTCAGCAGGATATTGCTGTAAGTATTGCTCAGAAGAAATTTGAGGCTAAGGCACTGCTTATAGCTCCGCTGATCATGGTGATGTTTATGAGTTTGACGGCTGGAGAATATATGGAGCCAATGTATACAGGAGCGGGTATAGCCATATCGACATTAGCGCTTGTTGCTTTATTCCTATGTTATCTCTGGACTACTAAAATAATGGACATTCCACTGTGAAGGGGGTGAAATCATGCGCTGGCTATGTGCGGTGGTTACTGTTATTTTGCTGATAGTCTGGGTTCTACTGCGAATTCAATGCGGCAACAGATATGTCGCGTTACGCAGTCTTCCTATGGAAGGATTACGGCTTCGGAAGTTAGGCGAACCGTTATTACTGCTTATTGAGAAGAGTGGTATCGCCAGTCGGTTTCCCTCACTGTTGTTCAGAATTCAGCGTTCTCTACAGCGCAGTTATGGGATGCGTTATAGCGCAGAGCGGACCCTGCTGTTCATGGGTGAGATGCTAAGTTACAGCTGGCTGTTGCTTGTAGGTGGAAGCTTGATTACAGCATTTAGTGGCGAACAGGCAGGTATGATATTGGGTGTGTTTTTGGCAATTGCTCTACCAACCGCTATGGTCAGTGATCTGCACAAAAAGGTGAGAGTTAGGGAGCAGAATATTATGCTCGAATTGCCAGAGCTGCTGAACAGTATTGTGTTGTTGGTTGGCGCAGGAGAGACCGTGCAACGAGCTATTATTCGCTGTGTGGAAAGCCACCGGGGGGATACGAATCATCCTCTGTATAAGGAGCTAATGACTATGACTAGTGAATGGGAGGGCGGATATTCTTTCCAGCAGGCGTTTGAAAATTTCAGCAAGAGATGCGCTGTGCAGGAGGTATCGGTATTCACAACGACAGTTTTGCTGAACTATCGCAGAGGTGGAGCGGATTTTGTGCTATCGCTACGTGATCTGTCGCGGATGTTGTGGGATAAACGAAAGGCTCTTAGCCGGACGCGCGGAGAGCAAGCATCCTCTAAATTAGTTTTTCCGATGGTAGTTATCTTTTTAATAGTAATTGTACTGGTGGGAACGCCAGCATTTTTGATGTTAAAAATGTAGGAGGCTGAAGCTGATGGTATCAACAATGTTGGACAGTATGAAGAACTTTTGGGAAGACGAGGAAGGTTTAGGAACTTTGGAGATGATTTTGATTATTGCTGTCTTGATTGCAGTTGTTCTTTTGTTTAAGGACAAAATTCAAGAGGTAGTAGAAGCCTTAATTAAAACGGCGGGTGAAAAGAGTCAGGAAGTATTCGATTGAACAAGCTTAAGGGTGATCAAGGCAGTTTTACTATTGAAGCGTCACTTCTGTTGCCGATCGTCATGTTTATTACGATGCTTCTTTTGTTTTTTTGCTTGTATAGCTATCAGAAGTCCATGCTGTTGCAAGTGGCCTCAGGAGCTACTGAGCGGGCGGCTTACAACTGGGACAACAGTCACAAGGAGGTCTCTGGTTCTTACATGGCTGGTGAGTACGACTCCCTTTATTGGAGAATTGGGGATGATGCCTTGTTAGCCTCATTATTTGGTGGAGAAGCTGGCAGTGCTGGCGTGACAATAGAGTTGCCCGGTGAAGTATCAGGGAAGAGTGAATTGCCAGTGCTTAAACTGGGCCATTCGTCTACTATGATTCCGGACAATATGCCAGGAACTATGCGTTATGCTCACAGTCTTACAGGACGGAGAGTAAAGGCCGAGCTAAATCGTCTACTGAGCTTGCCTGTGCTTGATAGCGTTCTATCGGATGAGGCTAACCCAACTGTTGAAGCCCAGTCTATCATTGTCGAGCCTGTTGAGTTTATTCGTACGGTCGACCTGATGCGTTATTTTGGAGCTAAATTTAAAGGGGGCTCTGAGGGTAGTGGATCTGCAGTTTACATGGATAAGAAGGATGCTTCTGCTATGCTGACCAAGCTTCAGGATAAGTAAAATCTCTGTTCAAGGGAGGGGGTTTTAATGAAAAGTATAATTACGGGTTGTCCTGCTAAGGGCAAAACAGAAGGCTCAGTTACAATTTTTCTAATCATGGTGCTGGCTTTCGTCTTTCTATTTACTGCTGTGCTGATTGATTATGCGCGAATCGCTGCGTTCAACGTTCAGGAGGAACGATTAGCGAGAGCCAGTATCCGCTCTGTTATGTCTTCATATCATGTTGAATTGCGTGAGAGATACGGTTTATTTGCATTCGGTGATAGTGATGGTGATATGCTGCTGTCCAAAGTGCTCAATGAAAATTTGCATAAAAGTGGGCGGGGGGATACGTTCAATCTCTTACCCTTTGCACTGGAATCCTCCTCTTTGGAATGGAGCCGGCCGCTGGGAAGTTATGATGTTTTTCGTCATCAAATACTGGAAGAGATGAAATATAAGGCTCCGGTTGATTTCGCCTTGGAGCTGGCAGGTAAATTCAAGCCGCTGTCGGGCGTAATGGCAGAGGCCTCAAGAGCTACTGAATTACTTAGTAAGCTGCAACCTTTATATGATGAACGTGAAGAGAATTTGGATCTAATGTTAGAGCGGAGAAGCCAAGCGGCGGAGAGTGGAAGAAGAGTACTGCTATGGATTATGAATCCGCCCGGAGATTCTATCTCGGCCCATTTGCTCGGAAGCATGCAAGCAGCCGCGGATATACCAGCACAGTATAGTGACTATCTTGGGAAATATTACGAAGATCTATATCGTGATAGTAAAAAGCCTGCAAAGTACACTTATCAGTTGGCACTTTATCAGAGCCGAACTTCAGAGATGTTGTCGCGGCTCCCATCCTTATTAACAACCTTTCATGAAGAACATGGACAATCAATGGAGGAAGCGAAGGATGCGTTAAACAAAGCGCAGCAATTGAATGACGAGATGAGAGATGTTTTGGCAGCTTCCCGAATAAGTGGCGTAAATCTGGCAGACGATCCTGCTAAGGACTGGGATATTCCGGGAAACTCGGGGGAAATAAGCGCTGAGCCACTTAAAAAGCTGCATGAACAGGAAGATGCCTTGATCCTCTCTTCGGCTGACATTAGTAGTATGGAGAATGGTTTATTTATGCAGCAAAGTGCGTACGAGTCCATTGAACCGACGGTAACAGGATTATCAGGAGTGTTGCATGAAGCTTTGGGAGTCAACGGCGATTCCTACCAAATGATTTCCTCTGTTCTAGGGGCTTCGCATGTAGTGGACAACTATTATAAAAAATACGGTAAGAAGGGAAGTGTTATCGCTAGTGATTTGGCTTTTCTTGAAGAGCATCGCAGCTCGGATAAAGCACGTAAGCAAGTAGAGTGGGAAGCCAAATCCAAGCTGGGCGAGGTTAGAGCACTGCTGGACAAAATTAGAATGCTAGGTAGCGGAGCGGCAGCTTCAATGGAACGTTATCAAATCCTTCATCAATTTTATGAGGACAATGTTTCATTTAACAACGGATTGGAGTCTCAATCCTCTGATAAATCTGAAGTATCCTCAGATCCCTATGCTGCTGGAAGCTCGGCGATGAAGGATATTGACGGGATTTATGCAGCAATGAGTGGCATTATGGGGGGCGCTAGAGACAGGCTTTTTCAAACAGAGTATTCCGCGCTTTATTTTCAGCATTTTGATGTTTCAAAGTTAGCTAGTCTGGCACTGAATTCTCTGGAAGACACTAGTGAGCTCACAGATCAGCTTGATCCTCGCGCTCAGGAGCTGGAATACATTTTATACGGATTTCATAATCCCGCAGGGAATGTGGCCGCAGCCTATGCCGAAATATTCGCGATGAGGTTGTCCATTCGCACAATGGAAGGATTTATAGAAAAGGCAACCTTGGGAAATCCACTGGCTGTTCTAGCGGCGGCACTGTTGTATGGAATCCAGCATGCCATTCAGGATATGTTGCAGCTTTGTGAGAAGGATGCGATTCCTTTATCCAAATATATGCCGGCGCAGCTGACTTACCGTGATCATCTGCGACTGTTCATGATAATGCATGGAGGCGGGGAAGTGCAGCTATCGCGGATGCTGGCTCTGATTCAACTGAACACAGGAATAAATCCAGAGGAAAGAAACACCTATGTATCATCGGACATTAAGCTCCAAATGCAGTTATGGTTTCTGCCAGGTGTAGTTAAAATGTTGAATTATACTGCTGCTTTTCCGGGAGAGGTACAAGGGAATAAGTATCTGAGGGCAGTAAAAACTGATTATTCTTATTAGCGGGAGGTCGGTAAGGAGATGGAGGATGGGTATGGAATCAGAGGGAAGGACAAGGAAGAAGGTAGCATGGTAGTAGAAGCGGCGATGGTTCTTCCGTTCTTCCTGCTATTCGTCCTGTTCCTGATTTCTATCGTACAGATGACCTTGTATTCGACAGCTTTGCAAAGTACAGCATCAGACACTGTAAAGTCTATTTCAACTCATATGTATCCTGCGGCTTTGGCGGTGCAGAAATGGGGAACATCCAGCGAAGTAAGTGATGATTCAGGAGGGGATGACAGTGATCATTCTGCTGGCCTGAATTGGACTCTTCCTCGCTTGTCACTTACTGATTGGGGCGATAGTTATGCTGAGTCTTTACCCAAGCCGTTAAATGAGTGGGTTATGTCGGCTTTAGAAAGTGGTGAGGGACCGTTGCAGAAGCTTCAGGCAGAGACCAGTGAAAGTGTACTCGATCTTGCGATCAAACCTTTATTGAAACCATACCTGACATCAGATTTACTGGATTATGAGCGAATTCATGTATCTAATGTTATGGTGCCGGAGCTAAAAGAAGGTACTCGTCCCTACCTTGGGCTAGTGGTTAGTTATAAGCTGCCGATGAAAGTCCCTTTTCTAAACCAAAGTATTGTTTTAGAAGCAAGTGCTGTTGAACGTCTCTGGATCGGGGATACGGGAGAAGGCACAGCCAAGGAGGGGAACGGTACTGGCCAACCAGAAGAATTCATTGAAATCTTAGAAAAGCCGAACCCGGCTGTAGCGAATAAGCAAGGCAAGGTTCGTGCCAGAATACCGCCAAATGCTTCTGCCAGCTTGTCCGTCTTTTATAAGAGCGGGGGCAGTACTGCCAAATATTTAGGTTGGAAACAAGCGGATGCAGATGGATATATCGAGTGGGAATGGAAAATTGGTGTAAATACCACACCGGGCTCGTGGCTGTTTGTTATACAACTGGATGACGGTAGATCTGTTGAGGTTATGTTTACAGTAGTGAAATGAAAGGGTGAAAAAAGGAGTGTAATGAATGGCAGAGTGGGCATTTTGGGGATGTCTACCGTTTTTAGCAGCGGCACTGATTACAGATTTGAAGTCGATGAGAATACCAAACTGGATCACCTTGTCAGGCTTGCTCACCGGTCTGCTTGCACAAGGGGTGATCAATAGCTGGCATGGACTGCTGAGGGCTTTCGGGGGAGCTGCTGTAGGATTTACAGTCCTTCTGATCATGCATTTATTAGGGGCGGTTGGCGCGGGGGATGTTAAGCTTTTTGCTGGAATCGGAGCGTGGACAGGGATGTTGTTTACGCTGCAAGTCGTCATGTACTCCGTACTATTTGGTGCTTTAATAGGCTGGTTAATTGTTTTAAAGAGACGGGAGGCGGTCAGTCGTTCGCGTAAGATCATCAGCAGAATTTCTGGATTTATTTTATGGAAGAGCCCGTTTCTATTAAAAAATAACGATAGTGAACTGTTGAAATTTCCCTTCATGCTGGCAGTAATTCCTGGTTCCATATGCGCTTATCTATACTTTTAGTTCGGGAGGTGATGTTTGTTGTTCGGATTAACCCGTGATTTTATACAACAGGATGGTATATATATGATCCTTGGTGAACCCGAAGGAATACCTGCGGAGAAGCTTAATTTGATTCAGGCACGCATGCTGATGAACACCGACATTCCTCATCATTTGAGGCTGTTACTTAGAGAAATAGATTTGAAGGTTACTATGGAATACGCTGTTTTACGTAAAAAAATGCTTAGTCATCTACTCAAAGGAGAGAAGCTAAGTATGAACTCGTTTTTCGGGTTATTGCTGCAAATTGCCCAAGGCATGGAAGATGGCAGGTTATATATGCTGCGGGCGGAACAGTATGCTTTGCATGCAGATTACATTTTTATTGAAGGGTCGTTACAGAGCGGTAAAGTATACCTGACCTACATACCCATTCAGGAGAATAAGTCTGGTTCAAAGCTTGGAGAGTCACTCAAGTCACTAATCATGGTGTTAATGGCATCTATCACAGAGCTTACTGGCAGTGGTGTGCAAAGACTATTGCAATATTGCAGTGAAGAGGGATTTACTCCAGCTGGCTTAAAGATTCTTTTATCAGAGTTGCTGACAGAAAGAGAGCCCGTTACACCTGAAAGACAGCTTCATGAAGGCGTAAAAGAATATCTAGTGAAAGAGGCAGCAGCTCCACCATTAAGAAAAATATATGAGCATCGCGAAGATAAGGGATTGGAGCAGCCGACTGCTACTCCTTGGATCAGCAGCTATCCTAATCTTAAGATAAAAGAGGAGGAGAGCCTGTCTCTAAGCTTGGAGGATGAACAGGTAACGAATCCGCAAGCCTCAAGCTCAAGAACCTATATAGTGCTAGGGTGTCTATTAGGCGATGCACTCCTGTGGAAGTTTCTATATTTGGATAGTCCAAAGCCGTTATGGCTTGCCGTCTGTGGAGTTGTGACGATTGTATTGGCTGTTTTAAGCTGGATGGTTTGGAGCGGAAGGCTAAAGGTTGGTAAAGAAGATGAGGATTGTCTGAGTGAGGCTTCTGAAGATACTAACTGTAATCCGAGTCGGAAAGAATTGGAGTGGAATTTTGGCAGGAACCCTGTGACTTCTACGCGTCCTCCAGCAACAATCCCAAAGGTAACTCCGCAATTCTCAGATTCAGCAGCTAACGTTCCGGCAACCCGTCATGAATCACTAGCAGAGGAACATTGTTCTGTTAAAGCACAAGAAGCCATAGCGCCAACAACTTTATTATCACAGGAGAAACCGCTTGAGCAAGGACGACAAATCGAAAAGCTGGATCAGAGTATTCCTTATCTTCAAAGAAGCGGTGAGGAGGGTGAAGAGGCGGAAATGATCGAGTTAAATCGAACTAGCTTCATTATCGGCCGATCGGCAGAGGTCGCTCAATATGTGGAAAGATCAGAAGGAGCTTCTAGAGTACACGCTGAGATATCTAGAAGCACCAGCGGATATATTCTCAAGGATCTTGACTCCAGAAATGGAACGCTTTTTCAAGGTGAAGCCATGGTCCCGTATAAAGAGTATCCACTAACAGAGGGGACCACATTTAAAATTATAAAAGGAAGCTACACATTCCATATAGTATGAAGGTGAGTTCTAACGATGAATGTGGCTCTACAATTTTTGTTTTTTCAAATCTTCTAAAGCGGCTTGAAGTGTAGGGAAGGTAAAGTCAAAGCCATGATTTAATGCCGCTGCGGGCAGGACGCGCTGACCTTTGAGTAAGATTTCGGATAATTCTCCGACTGCTGTTTTTAACAGGAAGGCTGGCAAAGGGAACCAGTGCGGCCGTTTGTAGACTTTGCCAATCGTCCTGCCGAACTCTTCGTTCGTTACCGGATGTGGAGCAGTCGCATTAACAGGTCCGTTAATCGTGGGATTTTGCGTACAGAAATCAATTAGACGGACGATATCCGTCAGATGAATCCAAGAGACCCACTGCTTTCCGGAGCCAATGTTACCGCCAAAACCTAATAAATAAGGCAGCTTCATTTTGGGGAATGCTCCGCTCTCATTGCCGAGCACAACTCCGGTACGCAGCTTGACCACGCGGATACCATGGTAAGTTTCATCTGAAGCCTCTTCCCATGTCTTAACTACTTCTGAAGGGAAATCCATGACCTGGGCTGGTGAGGACTCACTAAAAATATCCTCTAAAGAGGTACCGTAAATCGCCACGGCGGAAGCCTGAATGATTACGGAAGGCTTTTGCTTCATTTGATCTACTAATTTAGCTGCTGCGGAAACGGTTGCAAGTCGGGACTGCATAATCGCCTTTTTGCCACTTGGACTCCAGCGCTGGCTAAGGGAAGCTCCGGCGAGATTAATTAGGGCAGCTGCATTTTCCACTGGAGCGGGATTAGAACTTAGACTGTCCCAGGTGTGGTAACTCAGCTTAGGATGAATTGTTGTTGCGTCTTTTGGTAAATTCCGACCTACAATAGCAACTTCATTACCTGCTTGCAGCCAGTATTTTGCTAGTTCGCTACCTATAAAACCGGTGCCGCCACATATCACATATTTCAAAGGAGGGCCTCCGTTCTAAATCGTACAATTCATTAAAAATTACTTAAACAAATGCTGGTAAGCAGAGTAATCGATTTTATTCTTTTCGAGAAAATTGACAAGAAAACGGTTATCGCGCCGCGGTGTGGCAACTATGTAACCTTTAATGCAGTGATCGCGAGTAACTTCTTTTGCATTGCTCTCGACGGCGATCTTTCCGATCTCGGCAGCAATAGAATGCTTTGCAATATCACGAAATGGCCCAGGTACAGGTTGAACAAGCTGGTCCAAAAAGGCTTTTGTTTCGTCACTCCAGAGCGGGCGGCTACGTTCCACCCAGTAATTTTGCCAGTCTAGCTTTGACTTTCCATCAGCTTTGGGCAGGACCTTTAGGAATTTGCGGAACATAAAAAAACCGCCGATACACATGGAACCAAGCAGCATAAATGTCCAGAAAGCGATAGAGTTCATAAACCAATTGCTCGGTGTGGATAATAAACCAAGTCCTGATTGGATAAACATGCATACACCACCTTTTGGCAATGAGGATTCTCACACGAATTATTCTCATATTAAAGTATAGCTTATTTCCAAAGTTTTGCGAAGCAGAACCCGGCATATTGGCCTCGTCTAGATTTATTTTTCCGATCACGGTAGAATAGGGGTTAATTCGTGAAGGAAAGAGGGAAGAAGTATGCTGAAAATAGGTTCACATGTGTCTTGCTCGGACAAGGGTCTTTTGACCGCAGCAAATGAAGCAAATGAGTATGGTTCCAGCTCGTTTATGATATATACAGGAGCGCCGCAGAATACGCGCCGCAAGCCGATTGATGCCATGTATCCCAACGAAGGGAAGCAGGTTATGAAAGAGAATGGTGTAGAGGAGATTGTTGTCCATGCACCTTACATTATTAATCTCGCTTCCTATAAAGAGAATACGTATCAACTGGCTGTTGATTTCCTGCAAGAGGAAATTCGCCGTACCCATGCACTTGAGGTCAAGCATATTGTATTACATCCAGGTGCGTTCACTGATAAAGATGCTGAATATGGTATTCAGCGGATTGCAGATGGCCTGAATGAGGTGCTTGGAGGCACGAACGAAACGGAAGTGCATATCGCTTTAGAAACTATGGCTGGTAAGGGAACAGAGATCGGCCGCAGTTTTGAAGAAATCGCTTCTATTATTGCAAAGGTCGAACATAATGAACGTCTATCGGTCTGTCTTGATACTTGCCACATTCATGATGCTGGCTATGATATCGTTAATGATTTGGACGGTGTTCTCAACAAATTTGATGAGACTATCGGATTGAACCGTCTTGGTGTAATCCACATTAATGACAGTAAAAATCCATGTGGCGCTCGCAAAGACCGTCACACTCCAATTGGCTCGGGTTGGATTGGCTTTGATACGATTAACAAAATCGTACACCATGAAAAGCTGGAAGGTCTGCCTTTCATCCTGGAGACCCCGTGGATTGGTAAAGATGCTAAGACACAACGTCCGATGTATGAGGTGGAGATCGCTTTGCTGCGTGGTAACGTAGCTGAACGGTTTGGACCGGAATTCGTGCAGGATGTTGAAACATTACGTGAATTTTTTGCCAAGCAGGAGATCGATTCCCGTCAATATATACTTAATGTCTGGGAGCTGCTGAAGAACGATGCCAAAGCTAAAAAAGCTGATCCACGTGAACCACTGGAGCGTTTATACGATGAAGTTGTCGCTGCCCAGCTGTTCCCGCAACTAAGCGAGGAAGCTATTAATCATCGTTTAATTGCTTGGTTAGCAGGCAATTAAGTGCTCGTGAACGCTTAAGCTATACTTCAGATTGCGTAGGTAGATGAGAGGATGGGAAGAGGGTCATGGAATTACACGTAAAAAGAAACAATTCGTCGGGTGTCGAGCATTATTCCAACCGGGCACGTATGCTTATTTCCTGCCCTGACGGACCGGGAATTGTGGCGGCTGTATCACACTTTCTGTATCAGCATGGCGCAAATATTGTGCAGTCGGATCAGTATACGATGGATCCAGATGGTGGAATGTTCTTTATGAGAGTCGAGTTTGACCTACCTGAATTAGGCGATCGTCTGGAAGAGATTCGCTCTCAATTTGGCGGAGTGGCGGAGCGTTTTAAGATGGACTGGAAGATCTTTAATGTTCGTCATAAGAAGAAACTTGCCATATTCGTCTCTAAAGAAGACCATTGTCTTGTTGAACTGCTCTGGCAGTGGCAAGCGGGCGATCTCGATGCCGATATTGCCCTCGTCGTTAGTAACCATTTGGATATGAAATCTTATGTCGAGTCGTTTGGCATTCCATTTCATCATATTCCAGTCACAGCGGATACTAAGGCTGAAGCAGAAAAACGCCAGTTAGAGGTCATCGGAGACGATATCGATGTGATTATATTGGCACGGTATATGCAGATTATCTCGCCGTCCTTTATTGAGCATTATCGCCATCAGATTATTAATATTCACCACTCTTTCCTGCCTGCCTTTATTGGCGGCAATCCATACGCCCAAGCGTACCAACGTGGGGTGAAAATTATCGGGGCAACCGCTCACTATGTTACTGAAGAACTAGATGGTGGACCGATTATTGAACAGGATGTGCAGCGGGTAAGCCACAGTGATGATGTTATTGAGCTGAAACGGATTGGGCGTACCATTGAACGTGTTGTTCTGGCTCGTGCGGTGAAATGGCATATCGAGGACCGGATTCTCGTCCATCAGAATAAAACTGTAGTATTTAAATAAAGGTATTCTCCGGTGAAAGCAACGGTTATGCCCGAGGGCTTTCACCGGAATCCTTTAATTTAATAGTTCACTAAATCTCTATCAGGTAAAAAAGCATTTTACCAGCAGCTTGGCTATTTATGCCAAGGTGCTTTTTGTCGTTCTCAAAAATCATGTAGTTAAGGAGGTGGAAGGTTTGGCGTTACAGCGGGGACGTTTGTTAAAACGTAATTATTTTTTCGCAAGTCTCATTTTGATTACTGGATTCGGGGGATTGCTAGGTTATGATCTCTATTTCAAGCCCTACGTGCTTTCCCAAACCGTGGTCAAAGTTAAGGTGCGAGCTGGGGAGTCTCTACCTAAAAATTATGAGCTGAAAGCAAGTGATTTATATCTGGATTCTGTTCAGACCAAGGACATACCCTCTGGTGTAATTACGGAAATCGCACAAGTGGAGTACAAAATTACGAATGTGAATCTGACTAACGGTAGTATTTTGACAGCATCACTGGTGGATGTTAGTGATTTAGAGCCTTTGCAGGATGAAGGTATATTTCCTATTCCGAAGGAGGCTATTTATGCCATCAATGGTTCGTTGCGAAGCCGGGATAAGGTAGACATTTATCTTGTAGAAGGTGAGCGAGAGAAGCAGCGAGAGGCGCTTGGTTCAAATACAGTTAAAAAAGAAAACGAGGAACAGGTGAAAGAACAAAGCTTGCTTAGCGATCCTGCTAAAGAGATCTTTTTATCTGGAGTTACCGTGAACTATGTGCGAACAGAAGACAATAATGATGTGCAGGATTCTGAGAAAGGCAACAACAATAACCGATTCACTTCTACTGGCAAGGTAGCGACACCAGAATTGAAGCTGAAGAAAAGTGAGGGTCAACGGCTAGGGCAATTTTTGGAGCAGGGCAAAAAACTGTGGATCGTACGGGTAGAGTAGGGGGAGATTGCCTTGAAAATATTTAGTCTGGGCATAGATCAGTTAACGATTAATGATATCAAAAACGCGGGATTTAATGTAATTACACAAAACGTGTATCCCGATCCGGCGCATACCGAAGGTCATATGTTAATGGTTACTAGTGACCAGGTACCTGTTCAAGCGCTTAGCGGGCTGCGGCACAAATATTCAAGTTCTACGATCCTGTATTTATATCTGCAAAAGGGAATTCGGGGCTATCAAGCTGTGCATATGTTATGTGAAAGCTTAGGTCTATATTTTATTCCTCCTCGTTCTACCTCGTCAGCAGTGATAGAGAAGATTCGTTTTATCCTGGAAGAGGATGGCGAGGAACGGAGCAATTTGGTTGGCTTTTTTGGCTCAGGTCCAGGCATTGGCTGCACAAGTGTGGCGAAGCTGTTCGCAAGACGAATTGCTGCGGCAGGTCTACGTGTTCTTGTACTTGGTTTGGATTTATATGACCCCGGGTATGACCGCAAAGCGACGATCAGTCTAGACAAATTGCGCCCCAAGCTTACAGGGAAGATGATTCATGATGAAGATTTCGAGCAATTGATTAGGCAGGATGGCTATTTGTATCTACCGGGGAATTACGACTACTTGAGTGTCCAGGATTATCTGGAGGAAGAGATCGAATATTTCTTGGCTAGAGCTGGAGCAAATGCGGATGTGGTTATTGCTGATTTCGGTTCAATTCCCGAGAGTGCTGCGTGGTATGTCGGTATGCAAAAGTCGTCGTTACGCATGATTGTCACTCATCCTAAACATGAACACAGATTAGAACCTCTATTCGAGCTTGCGGGGCATATAGATCTGCGTCCGCATGATTTCCAGCTGATCATTAACCGCAGTAATGTGGAGGAAATATCTTCGTCCAAAAATATAGCCCTTAGATTTGGCACTGAAATCTTGCTGGAGCTACCGTATTACCAGCCCTTGCAGGAAAGCTTGCCTCTAGGCAAAAAAGAGCTACAGCATGTGGATGATAAGGTACATTCTCTATTGGTGTCGATGGGATTAGCGCCAGAGAACAAAAAGAAAGGGATATTTCTATGATTGAAACTCTCGCGAGTCGTCCACTCTTTTCTCTAAAACAAAGCGTGCTGCGCACTAGCAAACCGGGCAAGGAAGATTTTTATGCTTTTTTACAAAAAATGAAAACCGAGATGAACGAAGGGTTAGAACGTGAGGATGACGCTTACTTCGAGCTAAATGCAAAGGCATTAATTGGCGATCCGCAGGCAGTTAGCTTTTTTATGAATGAGATTGAGAAGTACTTACGAAAAACACCTTTTACTGGAAAGGTTCCAGAAGCGTACCGAACGGCGGCAGAGGCCCTGTATCACGAGTGGAAGGGTTTTGGACCAGCGTATCGTTGGTTTACTGATCGTGCATACAGCGAGTCAACCGGATTACAAATGATTGGAAAGCAAATTTTTTATAACCATAAAGGTGAGTTTATAGCTTACCCGTATGAGATGCCTTCACTGGATCGGGTGGAGCAGCTGAAGCGTTCCTTGCTAAAAAGTGATCCCAATAAAAAGCTGAACAAGGATAATCCTTCGGTGGAGTTCAAAATGGATGATCCGCTTTGGCCAGGTAGATTTATTCGGCTTGCGATTTGGGTATCACCTAGGGTCTGGGAGGGTTTTACTACGATATCACTGCGGCGACAGGTTGTGGAATTTCTGGATTTGGAGGATCAAGCGGGTACGGAATGTATTCCTGCCGAGGCGGTTGAGTTCATTCGGGCGTTATCGTCCACGTTTCGCAATACCATTATTGCGGGTGCTGTAGGGTCAGGAAAAACAACCTTTGCCAATACGATCGTTGGTGAGCAACTGCTTGGCTCTTCCTCCTGCATGGGAGTAGTGATGATTGAGAAACATCCGGAATCCATTTTACCGTATCAAATTAAAGGCCATCGGATTATTCCAATTCAAGCTGCGAATGAGGAACTGATGGAGGTGGGAGTAGAGTCGCTGCGGCATGACCCAAATATTTTGTATATGACGGAGATGCGTTATAACGAGTGGGAATTTTATTTGTGGAGTGGGGAAAAAGGATACGACGGGATCACCGGAACCTTCCACACCGTGGATTCGGAGGACATTCCTTATCAAGGTGCGTTTGCTGTGTCGACAAGAATTGGCGGGAGTCTAAAGGGGCATTTGATTTCTGCGCTGAAATCATGCGAGCTGGTGTTTATTTTGGAGAGTGTCCCGAACGGGAAGAAGCGGCTGGCGCGAATATCAGAAATCTTTTACGAAGAGGATAGAAATTCAGTGTTTGCTAATGATCTTATGCGCTGGGAGCCGGAGGAAATGTGTTGGTCTTATAATGACAAGCTGACGAAAAATCTGATGCTGAAAATGACTAAGAAAAATGCACAAGCTACGCGGATTCTCCAAAAAGAGCTGGGACGACTTGCTTCAACAAAACCAATGGATCAGCCGCTTAAAGAAAGCTTGAAATCTAAGATAGTACTTAATGAGTGAGGAGGTGCAGATATGGATTTACTATTTTATATTTTTCGTTTTGTTCTTCATTTATGGATTGTGTGGGGACTGTGGTTACTCACCAAACTGCTCATCGAAAGGCATTTACGGCAGGTAGTCCAGAAATTCGATTTTCGAATTAAACATAAGATGAGCATTTTTGGAAAAAGAGTTAGCTCGGTTAAAAAAAGGCTGTGGCTCTACCGCCATCTGGACAAGCTTCTGTATTTCGTACACCGGAAGTATGAACCGGGTATTAGCGTTATGCGTTTTGTTATGCGTACAGCCATTTTGTTTATTGCGGTTTTCTTATCAGGACTACTGACACTTAGTGAGCTCCCTGGAAGGTTGAGTTTTAACAATCCTTTTTTGGAGGGGATTACTTTTAATGAAGGACAGCCGATTCAGGGGGCGTGGAGATTTCCGCTTTTTATAGCTGTAATATCTGCGACGATTCCTTATTTTCGTATGAGATACATCTATGCACAGCGGAAGGTACATGGAAGCTACGATCTCCTCGATGTAGTCAAAATCTCCACCAAATTCACACATTTGTCGGTAGATTCGATCCTTGATCGGACAGCGGATTTTCTTACAGATAAAAATGTACTAAAGAGCCCTCTGAAGCTGCTAGGTGCCGCATTTTCGAATTACAGTAATGAGAAGGAGCTTGTTGAGGAGGCAGGGAGATTCTCCAGCGCGATTGGCACCACCTTCGCTTTAGAGTTTATATCAGATCTGCTCTATGCCGAGAAGGAGGGAACCCGTTATTTAAAAAGCTCGCTAATGCTGTTGAATCGTTCTATGGAGCAGCAGAGAGAGACGATTTTGACTGTAAAAGCAGGAAGCAGAGATGCGATCAGCCTTGGCTTATATGGGAATCTTCTGGTGCTGGTATCTACGGTTGGAACCTTTATGTATATGCTGAAGCCCGATGTCTATTTTCAACTGCAGTTCGAAACTACGGTAGGCCTTTCCTTTTTGATGGTGATCGTCTCCGGCCTTTTTATCTCTTTTGTGATCAGTACTATTCTTGCCAGGCCCAAACTGGACTACCACTAAGGTGATGAACTATGGATAGATTATTACTACTAATTACAGTGATCGGGATCGTGTATGTCGCATTACTTGTGTTTGTGAGCAGCAGCAGTAAGCAGGAACGATATCTTGTCCGACTGGGCATCCGGTGGAATTCGCTGGGTGAACACGTGCAGAGTGATAGATTTCAGCAATTGTTGAATGAATGCGGTTTATCAATTTCGGCTCGAAAAGTTACTCTATTTCGTTATTCAGCGGCAATCATCTATTTATTTAGCCAAGTCGTCAGCGATTTCATCCGATCTGTTCCTTTTTCATTCTATGACCCTCTAATTGCTCTACTTATTCTCGTAATCAGCAGTCCGATGCGTTATCTTCCGCTTGGTTGGGTGTTGGCGTGGCTTCACCAAAAGACGAATATTCAAAAAGATGGCGAGTTGATCTCCTTCATTCGTCTCTATGAGAATAATCGCCTACGTAAGCGCGGATATGTGCAGTTTGGTGCTTTTTGTGGGAGTACAGCGGGACATTTTCAATATATACGTCAGGACTTGTATGAGCTGTCAGAACGGGCAGTAGATGAGGGTGTGGAGGGGGCGATTGAATGGTTTTGTGCCAAATTTCCGGATAACCATCACTTTATTAATGACATCCGGTCCATTTTACTGGCGACAGAAGGCATGGATGATGACACGGAAGCTGCAAACTATTTGCGTGAACAAGGCAAGATTATCTCCAAAATCTCCAGCGATCAGTATTTGAAAAAATGGTCTTTCATCGGTGATCTATCGACGATTATTAATGTTATTCCATCGATAGCTACTTTTTTGATGATCGTTGCCATGGCGATGCAGTACATTTTGCTAATCAAAGGAAATTTTAATGGAGTCGGCATGTTCCAGTGAAAAATTGTATATTCAACCTTATTTTTAAAACCTAAAATAAAAAGGGAGAAATTAACAATGAAAAAAGACGCTATTTCTACAGGTTTGTTTATCGCTATCGGTTTTTTGTGTGTGGCCATCGTAATTGCCATTTTGATTCCTTTGGTGCGTGACGTGATTAATGCTGCCGATGATAATAGACCGACGATCCCGGGGGTATCTCTAACTCAACCGCTGGATTCCAGCCAGACTACATTAACTATGTCCATGACTCACGTTTTGGTATAAGTCAGATGAAAAAAGACTCTATTTCCGTCGCTATGTTTTTGGCCATTGGCTTTGTAATTGCGGGGATGTTTGTCACGGTAGCTACGCATATGATCGGCAGCAGTCAGGACGATATCATCTCACATACTAAGCAAGTGGAACAGTATTAGAAGGAGGCGTGTCTAATGAAGGAGACCGTCCTCCGGGCATTGTTCATGTGGCTAGTCCTGTTTATTATCCTGCAGCCTATCTTCACCTACATAGATTATCTGCTAGATTTACAGGTCAAAGCTAATACGTCCTATATCACACAAAAAGCAGCAACAGAGGGGATGGTTACAGCTTCTATGCGGAATGAAGTAGTTTCAAATCTGAAGGCGATTGGATTTTCTGAAGCATCGATAGAAATTACTAGCAATACAGACACCGTTCAAGAGCGAAAGCAACGAATTGATGTGTATGTAACCGCGCCGCGGATAAATCTGTTTCCTTATAATTTTTCTACGGTTTCGCAGCCGACTCGATATTATGGGCATGGCTCAATTATGAGTGAGTATCTCGATTGACTAAGGGATGAGCGTAATTTATGGATTACATTATTAAGCTGGCATTTGTCCTACTGATCTTTATCTACTCCTGGTTCTTTCAGATCCAGAATCAGGAGTGGGACCAGCTGCGCAGCATGTTAAAAGACGCAAATAATATCGCTGTTCACGATGCCGCACAGGAATTAGATGAGACCGAATTGACTCGTGGTCGTCTGATTATAGATCCTACAGAAGCGTACGATACTTTTCAGCAAACCCTGCAGAACAATCTAGGCCTTGATAGCGGCCTTTTCCCCCAAGGGAGCAGTCGTTTTAAGACACAAGTAAAGATTGTGAAATTCGATATTATTGATGATTCCGATGGTGTGACGTTCCCACTTTTATACGAGGATAGCGAATATGGCATAACCAAATACATCGCAGGTCCTTCGGTTATTGCCGTCATTGAGACGGAACACCCGGTTCTGATCTCTAGATCCAAAACACAACAGCCCATCAGGGTGCCAGCAGTTCAAGAGTATAAGTTCAATAAGTAAGAAAAGCCAATTAAAGAAAAGGGAGAGATTCAGTGATGAAGAAGAACATTTTAAGAGCAGCTTTGACTACAACAATGTTACTTAGCATGGTATTGGGGCAAAACGTGATTACTAACGCAGCAGCGGTTACACCAATAGCCGCAGCTACACCATCAGTTACAGCAAAACCTGCTGCTACACCAGCACCCATTATGAGGGATAACTTAAGTAAATATGGTTTGAAAAAGGATTTAGAGTTGCCGGTTACGGTTACGGCGGGTGGGTTTAGTTATACGCTGGAGAAATTCATGATTTATGATTTCAAGTCAAAAGATGCACAAAATCTAGTGAAACAATTTAAATATGACTCATTTGGAGGAATGGTTAGTAATCCGAAACATTTCATTTGGACAAAGATTACGATTAAGAATAACAGCAATAAAATTGTTAAAAGATCCTTAAATGATCAAAAAGAAAAATGGAGTTTAACCCTTTCCTCAAGTGGTGGGAGAATAGATGCAATTTGGCCAAAGGCAAATGTGGGAAAATTGAACAATAAAGATGCTTTTTATTATTATTCTCTTAAGCCAGGGGAACAATTAACCACTTACCAAGCCTTCTTATATGATCAGGATTTTAAATATCTTGTCATTCGTTTGTTCCATGAAGGCGGATTCGACGAGAAATTTGTAGTCAACTCACAGGAGTAGTAGGAATGAAAAAAATAATCATCTCATGTCTAAGCATTATGCTAATCAATTCGTTAATGACAACCATTTCAGTAGAAGCAGCCGAGACAAAATTGACCTCGGTTGCTGTTCCTATTACTACAGGTTTACAAGGATCAAATAATGCTGCGAAAGACTTTTATTTGGAACTTCCTAATGGCGTATCTAGCTCATCAGTTAAGACAAATACTTTAAAATATAGTGGATCTAACGAAAAAAACAACCTCTCTCTAGAGAACGGAAAAATTAAGATTACATTAAAAGGGGTTGCAAATCAAAAATATATAAAAGAAGTCCAGGGTTATAGAGGCTCATTTGAAGAACGTTATTATACTCAAATCTACAATTCGATTTGGTTATACTCAGACGGAAGAAGATGGCAAATAAATCAGTATGATGAAAAAAAAGATAGCATGGTGACAGATGATAAAGCTGCAACGGATGGCTATCCTTCAAAAAATCCACCAACATCAGTAGTAACCGCAGGACCTTATCAAGATAAAGAATACCTAAAATGGTACAACGGATCGAAAACTGAGGTCATCGATACACATGACGTTATTCAGTCTACTATTAAACCTCAAATATTTAAGAAATCTTCTTATGCTCAAGATCCAAAGTTTAAAAATGGAAGAATTATTTTGAACTATACGATTCCTGCAGGAGTACCTTGGGATCCTGAAGATAATACGGGTTTAACTGGAAAAGCAGAGGGACGAAGATATAAGGCATTTACAGAATATTATTACACTGCAGACGCTAAAGTAACCACCTACAGCTACGGGGGAACAGTCAGCTTTGAATATGGTCTCCCAGATGAAGCTACACTCACGGGTTCTGCAATTCTAGAACAACCTAATCCAAACCCAATTAAGTTTGATAGTAAGAATGTGCCAGTTAAAATCGCTTTGAAAGGTGAACTTCTATCCTATAAAGATACTTCGAACATTTCAGAATGGATTTTTTATGCCAAAGAGAAAGGTAATGACAGTTCACTCCAGACAAAAAAGGTGTATAGCAAAACTCTAACGGCAAACGAAACTTTCAAGTTTGAAATTCCGAAGGAGAAAGTGGCAGGTAAAAGTAACTATAGTCAAGAGTACGAACTAAGTATAGTAGTGAGATTTAAGAATGAAGTCGTGACCAAAAGAAGTAAGTTCGACTTGTTAAAAGAATCTTTTACAGTCAAAGCAGGAGTGTATACAACTTCAGATCCTCCGGGAGGAGGTTTTCCAGGTCCGACATCACCGCCAGAACTACCAAGAGAGTTAAAACCTCCAGTAGCTCTTATAAATGCACCCAAAACTGTAAAAGCAGGACAAGAGTTTGTAGCCAGTGCAGCAGGGTCGTATGACCCCGATGGTTATATTACGGATTACTTTTGGGATACGCCTAATGCTAAGGGAGAATTGAGCACTTTGCCAAGGGGAACGCTTTGGTATGATAAAGACCATTTGGGGGAACAAACACTTGCTTTGACTGTAATGGACGACGACAAAATGACTGGAAGTACTAGTACTGAGGTTAATGTCATTGAGCCAAAACCAGATGCATCTATCAGGGTAGATGGTACATTAAAGCAAAATCGAAAGGTTATCATACAAAGTTACGTTAGTAGCCCGACCCACTACCCATTAATAGATGCTAAGACTAAATTCACGATCACAGCCGTATCAGGTGGAACGAATTCTGATATTAAATATAGCGGATCGCTGAACGGAGTATATAGCAAAGATGTGCTATTCAAGAAGCCAGGGAAATATAAAGCAACCATTTATGTGGAGAATACATTAGGGCTAACTGCGAGAAACGAAACAACTTTTGACATAGCTCCAGACCAGAAGCCTTTTGCATACTTTACGATGGCTGGAACAGTGTATCGCAATCCTTCAGATGGTAATCAAGCGACCCTATCAATAGATGATATGTCGTACTCACCAGACCAAGATATGGTGGCTCGAAGGCTTTGGGAATACCGCTACGATTCTGATAACAACGGAAATTTTTCGGGTGAACCATGGGTTATTTTTAATAATCAGAATTTAGATCGTTTGAATCTCAAGGTAAAGGAAGTCGGAAAATACGAAGTAAGACTAACTGTATTTGAAGAGTTTGGCCAGCCGACCATCGAGGAGTTTGTGACGCAGGCTGATCGGCAATCCATAGATTCAGAAGTTACACAAAATGTGATCGAACGGATCTTCACGGTTAAAAATCAGGCACCTGATGTCGATTGGTCATGGTAGAGAGGATTAGAGATGCAGAAATTAAAAAAAACAATTTCAACGTTTATGGCCCTTGTATTACTACTTCTTTCATTCCCTGAATTTTATTCGGGGAGTGCAAAGGTAGAGGCGACAGGTGACCCAAATATCATCAATTTTATGGATATCCGTCTTGAAGGATTTAATAAAACAACTCCTTGGGAGCCAGCTATGGGGAATATAGGATCTTTAAGTTTGAATATGCCTGCTATGACCCTAACCAATATTACTTTTGATCTAACAACAAGAATACTGCGCTACGATTATGTACCTGATGCGCCTGTAGTTTTAACATCAGGGGATATTAATTGGTACTATGATACGCAGCGTACTAGATTTCTTAATATTTACAGTTATATGTACAGGACAGATGGAAGTGGTAATACTGATTATGCTACTGATGCCTCATGGAGAATTGAAGAAATGCCACCTGTGAAAAGTTCGGATAGTCTTCAGTTTAACCTTGATAGAAATACAACCGCTTTTTATGAAAGTTATGCTTATCCAGCGAAGTATGGCATTCCAAAAGCCCTTAAAGTCGCACTAAGAGCAAGTGATGCGCAACACCAACCTAACGAATGGATGAATGGTTGGCATAACAACGTATATTATGATTGGGATAACATACCTCTAGTAATAAATTCAGCACCTACGCTCACAGTGACTACACCAAGCGAGCAGCAGCTACTGAATGAGCCAGGATTCAGTGGTATGAATATCGAAGGATATGTTCGAGATGTGGACAATAATGATCTAGTCGTTAGTGCTGAAATTCCTAATGTGTTCTATAAACAAGTCAATGTCCAACAGGCACTGAATAATAAATGGTTTTCCATCCCAATAGATGTTTTGGCAGACGGAATTCCTCCCGGACGACACAATATCATTATCAAGGTTGTGGATCCCTATAATTATAAGGATGAGAAATCGTTGGTCGTTAATGTATCCTATAGGCTTAGGAATAAATCCTTTATATTGATTAACACTCCTATAGACTTATCAACCACATACAAGGACTATGAAGGAGATTCTAAATATCAAGAACGCTATAGATACGACCATAACCCGTATTTCTTCGATAATTCGATGGGTATCATTTCGGATAGTGGGTTATGGCGTTCAGAAAGGTATACCTCCTTTCCATATAGCGGACTCTATAACGCAACCTTTCAAGCACGAGATAATCCTAAAAACGATGACAGATTCGATGTCTATCGTTTATGGAGCCGAGATAATTTATCTTCAATGACCTATCATGTTCATCGAAAGCCAATTGCATTGTTTGCTGCCAAACTGGCGTGGGGATCTCTTCTGCTAACAGATAGTTCCTACGATTTGGACCACATCACGGCTGTTAATAAGGGACTTATAGCTTGGCAATGGCAGTATAAAAAAACTGATTCTGAAATATGGACAGATGGTCAACCGCCAGCTCAATTACCGAGTTCTGTACAATATGACATACGCCTTAGAGTACGTGATGTCGATGGCGAAAATGGGTTGGGGGTCTGGAGCGACTGGTGTGTAAGGACGGTGGGGGCTGCAGGTAATCTACCTCCCGTAGCGTTATTTAGTGTTGATCCTAATATTGTTTCCTATCGTAAAGCTACTACCATAACAGACAAATCGTTTGATCCGGATAATGATCCATTAGATGTGTATTACTGGACGGTTATCAAAGACGGTTGGAACAAAGTTTGGGAGCATTGGGGTGGAGCTACAACGCCACCTAATATCGCAGCTTTTGGGATCGGTAATTATCAAATTAGTTTACAAGTGCATGACAACCGAGGTTTATGGTCAGATTGGTATCGCCAAAATGTCCAAGTGATTAATCACCCACCCGCAGCAGCATTTAACATGCAAGCTGAAGTATATCGAGACACTGTAATTACAATGGATAATCTAACACCAGAGCCTGATGAAGATGGAGATTCGCTTGCTTATTTATGGTACGCCAAACTCAGCAATAGTCCTTATTATTATGCTGGCAGTAACCGCAACCAATCTTTGACGATACGAGATCTTATTGCTGGAAACGGAATTTCACCGCAGCAGGCTATATCAGAAGGATGGGAAATGCGCCTTAAGGCAACAGATGTACCTAATCCCTCAAGTATTGGAGCTTTAAGTTCCAATGCAACACGCGTATTTACTGTTAAAAATCATGTTCCAACAGCTGCTATTAATGGTCCATCGGCAGTATTCCAATATGATACCCGACAATATACATCTTTTGATGAGGATGGAGATCCCTCCGACATCGCTAGTCTGCAATACTTCTGGAAAGTAACGGATAGTGATGGCATTACGCAATGGCTTCGAACTCCTAGTATTGATGTTAATTTTCCTGAGTCCGGTATCTATACATTGGAACACTGGGTTATCGATCAGATCGGTGATAAGTCTAATATAGCTACGTTGAAGGTGAGTGTTACTAAAAATCTAGCGCCCTCAATGACATTGATAACCCCGGCGGGAACCGTAACCAATCCATCCGTTATAGATGCCGAAATACAAGGAGATCCATTAATTAAATGGAATTATACAGACCCAGAGAGTGATCTGCAGGAGAAGTACCGTTTAGAATTTTTTTCGAAAGACGGACTCTTAGTTAAGACAGTTGAAAACCTTGACACCACAGGTCAGCTGCGGCAGTATCAACTCCCTAACCATACATTTAATCGATTTGAATACTTCACCGTATATGGGCGGGCTTATTCCAAATTAAGCTGGTCAGAAATATCTAACGAAAAAACGTTTATCATCGACAATCCGCCGCAGCCCGGATTCACACTTATCACGGATACAGGCAGAGATGCTGCCAAAGAGCCGATTTATCGCACGGATCTTCTAAATATCAAGAGCAAAGCGACGGATCCAGACCTTCCAAAAGGAGATACGATCAGCCATAAGTATGATTTGAAATCATCTAACGGGACGGAAGGATTGGCTAGTACTCAAGCTGAATTTACGAAGAAATTCACCTCAAATGGCGTCTTTACCTTGAAACAAACCGTTACGGATTCTCTAGGACTGTATCGAGAGCTATCTCTGAGTATCACTGTAGCCAACCGTAAACCGACCGTAACGATAACGTACCCAACAAGTACTGACTCAAGTAAGCCCATGATCGCAAGTACGCTTACACCAATCATCAAGTGGGATTATCAAGATGAGGATGGAGATGAACAACAGCGGTATAAGGTACAAATTATCAACTTGGCGACAGGGATGGTTAAGGTTCAATCTGGCGAACAAAATTCAAGTGCCAAACAGTGGCAAGTGCCCGCGGGAATATTGGTTGAGAACGAAAAATATGCCGTGGAAGTGGAAGCTTTTGATGGTTATAACTGGAGTAATATCTCAGCGCGTAAATATTTCATGGTTAATCTACTGAGTATTAAAGGTGGGGTCCAGCACACAGAGGAATGGAATAACAACCGTAAAGGCTACAATTTGAACAAGAGCGGTAATGAGGAGAGTCCAAGAGGCTATAATGTGTTTTGGGCAGGTGAGCGATTTATTTTGCAAGGGATAGCAACCGGTCTACCTGATACTGTTGAGGTAACGATGACGGGAGGTTATTCTACGCAACTAAATCCAACGAACAGTGACAAAACCTTGTGGACAGGCGAATTTTATAATCCGGCATTTGTGAAACTTTCCGATGGTCCAGTGACCTTTACCTTCACAGCTAAGAATGAGTACAATACCAAAATTGATACAGTTACTGTTGTGATTGCTGGCGATTGGTCTGAATATTTTCGGAACCATCGTGTGAAGTAATGATACATCTACGAATTTATCCTTTTTCCATCTAAAAAGGGCTACGCGGAAATACGATCCGCATAGCCCTTTTTTACGAGCAACAACTTATATAACTCCTTCAGTCCGTTCTTCATTCATTCTCATCATTCTTGTCGCAACGGAAGGGGTATGTAAAGGTATATTCGTCGAACGTGCAGAGGCTCTTTGAGCTCTACGCACATAATAGGATAACTTACCGCTGAATATTTTATGGGAACAGAGTGAAAGAGCGAAATCCTCCGGGGTAACAAAGCAGGAAGGCTTATTCACAGGCTGAACTGCGGTATTTTCAAATAAGGAAGCAACAAAATGAGAGCAGAAATAAGCGTTCTCTCGATCTATTTTAACATTTAGAAGTACGCCGATCAGGCCTAAAAGATGGTATTTATAACGTTCCTGATTTTTCATCATCCCTTGGACATGATTGTACATGGCATCGTATTCCGTGGCACTGACACGTAACTGATAAATAGAGCAATTTGCGCTGCTATAGAAAGGGTGAATGAAATTTTCTTGAATCAGACCCGCGACGAATGGATTGTGCATTTTTTTTCTTCCGAAGCTGTACACCTCACGTAGTTCACTATCAAAGGCGATCGAAGCATGGTTCAGATCAGCTTTTGTAAACCACTTAATGAAACCACTGAAGGCTGTACCTGTACCGGTAAGCACAATATAAACATCCTTTTTCGAAGTCATGTTCAGAATTCCTTTCCACTTGGAGATATTGGATAATGAATGAAAATTTTACTTGAGTAACTCCATCTTACTTTATATTCGAGCATTGTAAAACAAACTTTAGTCGCAATAGAAAACTAGACCATAGGCTAAGTAAAAACCCGTCTCATGACATAGTTACTTTTGCGTATATAAATGCGTAGATATTGCAAAACATAAGCTGTCAAACAAAGAGTTTTTAAAAACAATTGGAATTGCTTCCACACTAGTGATACAATAAGAGTCAAAATGACATTCTTGAGATTTCAGAGGAGGAACTATTAAATGAGTGAACAAGAACAAGCGATCCAGAAGGAAGAAAACTCAACAGTAGATAACCTGTCTATCACAACAATTCGTACTTTGGCTATTGATGCTATCGAAAAAGCGAATTCCGGCCATCCAGGTATGCCAATGGGTTCTGCACCAATGGGCTACCAACTGTTTGCAAAAACAATGAATCATAACCCTGATCATCCAACATGGGTAAACCGCGATCGTTTTGTATTGTCCGCTGGACATGGTTCCATGCTTCTGTACAGCTTGCTGCACCTTAGCGGCTATGATCTTCCTATGGAAGAATTGAAACAATTCCGTCAATGGGGTAGCTTGACTCCTGGTCACCCGGAAGTTGGTCACACAGCTGGTGTTGATGCAACTACAGGTCCGCTTGGACAAGGTATTGGTATGGCCGTTGGTATGGCTATGGCCGAAGCTCAATTGGGCGCAACCTACAACAAAGAAGGACATAACATAGTTGACCACTATACTTATGCTATTTGTGGTGATGGTGACCTTATGGAAGGGATCTCTTCTGAGTCCGCTTCTCTTGCTGGTCATTTGAAACTCGGAAAATTGGTTGTATTGTATGATTCAAATGATATTTCCCTTGATGGTAAATTGAATCTTTCTTTCTCCGAAAATGTAGCTCAACGTTTTGATGCTTATGGTTGGCAAGTTCTGCGCGTAGAAGACGGAAATGACCTTCCGGCTATTGAAAAAGCTATTAATGAGGCGCAAGCTGAGACTAGCAAACCGACTTTGATCGAAGTGAAGACAGTTATTGGTTATGGTAGCCCTAACAAACAAGGTAAAGGCGGCCATGGCGGTACTCACGGTTCCCCACTTGGAGCAGAAGAAGCTAAGCTGACCAAAGATTTCTACAAATGGGTATACGAAGAAGATTTCTATGTGCCTGATGAAGTTCGTGCACATTTTGCAGAAGTGAAGAAAAACGGAATCGCAGCTAACAAAGCTTGGGACGACAAATTTGCGGCTTACAAAAAAGCATATCCAGAGCTAGCTGCACAATTCGAAACAGTAATCAATGGCGATCTTCCAGAAGGCTGGGATGCTAACCTTCCAACTTACACTACTGAAGATAAAGCAGTATCGACTCGTGTCGCTTCCGGTAGTGCGCTTAACGGTCTGACTGCTGGCGTTCCTCAGCTAGTGGGTGGTTCCGCTGACTTGGAAAGCTCCACTATGACGCATTTGAATGGTTTGACATCTTTCACACCAGAATCTTATGATGGCCGCAACATTTATTTCGGCGTACGTGAGTTTGGTATGGCTGCTGCAATGAACGGTATTGCTCTGCACACTGGTCTTAAAGTATTCGGAGGAACATTCTTCGTATTCACAGACTACCTGCGTCCAGCAATTCGTTTGGCTTCGATCATGAAATTGCCAGTAACCTATGTATTGACACATGACAGTATTGCAGTTGGTGAAGATGGTCCTACGCATGAACCAATCGAACAATTGGCTTCCCTGCGTATCATCCCAGGTCTGACTGTTATTCGTCCGGCTGATGCTAACGAAACTTCTGCAGCATGGGCTTATGCTATGGAAAACAAGGAGAATCCGGTTGCTTTGGTTCTGACTCGTCAAAACTTGCCAATTCTTGCTGGAACCGTAGATGGCGTTCGTGAAAACATCAAACGTGGTGGTTATGTTGTCTCTGATTCCAAAAATGGCACTCCACAAGCACAACTTATCGCAACTGGTTCTGAAGTACAGTTGGCAGTTAAAGCGCAAGCTGCTTTGGCAGAAGAAGGCATCGATGTTCGTGTAATCAGCTTGCCAAGCTGGGATCTGTTCGAAAAACAAGACAAAGAATATCGTGATTCCGTAATTCTTCCAGGAGTCAAAGCCCGTCTTGCTATCGAAATGGCACAAACCTTCGGATGGGAACGTTACACTGGTGACCAAGGCGATATCCTAGGCATCACTACTTTCGGAGCTTCCGCGCCTGGCGATAGAGTTATGAAAGAATACGGCTTTACTGTAGAGAATGTAGTTAGCCGTGTGAAAGCACTTCTGTAATTAACTGAATAATCATTAGGGGGAGAACAAGTAATGAGTCAGTTTAACAACGCAACGATCGAAAAAGCAGCCAATGTATATTATGGCGGACAAGTAACCAGCCGTACGGTAATTTTGCAAGATGGATCTAAGGTGACACTGGGCATCATGTTGCCGGGTGTGTATGAATTTGGTACAGATGGTCCTGAAATTATGGAGATTCTGTCCGGCGATCTTAAAGTGCTGCTTCCCGGCACTGAGGTATGGCAGGAGATTAAGGGAGCGTCAACGTTCAATGTTCCTGGCAACTCTAAATTTGCGTTGGAAGTATTTGAAGTAACTGATTATTGCTGTTCTTACCCGGTTCTATAAAAAACAGACTTTTCTAAGGGCTGTCCTATAAGTAGCTTTTTTCTATGAGTGAGACGACCCGGATTCAATTTAAAAATCGTAAAAGTCAGCAAGGCAGCGGCTCTCCTGTTATTGGAGGATCGCTGCTTTTTGTGTTGTTGGTTGGTGATATTGCTTGATGTACAATTATGTATTCATCATTCTATTTTGAGGCTTAAGGACTCAAATGACGTTAGGGCTGAATCGGATCATCACCAAATTAGCACTGAGTCATAACCATCCCCACCGCGTACGGACCCAGATGACGTTAACACTGGATTCAACACCAATTTAGTACCGGGTCACCACCAATCCTTCCGCTGTAGCACCTGGTCACCACCAATCCTACCGCTGAAGCACCTGGTCACCACCAATCCTACCGCTTAAGGACCCAGATGACGCTATTAGCAAATTTATAGCCTTTTGAGCAGGTTTTCGGACACCAGTGCAACTATTCCATAGAAACAGGCTCATAATTGGCGCTTTTCATGCCAATAGCGACTATGGAGTCCGATAGCATGTCAAATGTGGGATTATACTGCGAATAAGGTCAGCTGAGTCCAATAGAGATAGCTGTGTACCGCAGAGGTTACTTAGTTAAAGGAGCTTAAGGTTTGGAGCGAGGGAGAGGTTCCAGAAAATACGGGATATACCGTAGTCATCAAGCGATCATCTTGGTAACCAATTTGCAACTAACCAGCAGCTCACCCAGTGACTCCTCCAGTAACTAAACAGCAACTAACCAGCAGCTCACCCAGTGACTATCCAACAACTTCTCCAGTATCTATCCAACAATTCAGCGCTCCTTCAGTAACTTTTCTGAAATTATCTAACAACTCATCCAGTAACTTCTCCAGCACTTACCCAACATTTCAGCGCTCCCTCAGTAACTTTTAAGCGACTATTTAGCAACTCATCAGTAACTCCACCAGCACCAATCCACCGTTTCATCACTAACACAGTAACTTTTGCGACAAACCAGTACTTCGCGACCTTCTTAGTAACTATCCCACCAACACCACCACAACGTTCTGAGTAACTCCACAGCAACCAATATTTTCTTGCACTACAACTGTTAATTTAGTATTATAAATACACAAACAAACGTTCGTATATTTGGTTTGACAATGGGATTGTCCATAAAGAAAAGACCGCATCGCAATATCATGTGCGAGGCGGTCGTAAATGTTCTTATGAAGTAGGTTTTGAGCTCTTGGATTTATTTATTGGATACATTTGCACCCATCTTTTGGCCGATCCACTCTTCGTAACATTTCACTACGGCAGAAAGATCTTCTTCACCATAACCTTGGGTGAATCCAGCTTGGAACATGCTTTTAGCCAAGCCCAGCATAGGAGAAGGAACGCCTGTTGCATCGCTGTGGGCAGAGGCGAGCTTCAAATCCTTAAGCATTAGAGCCAGGGAGAATTGATTGCTGAAATCATCTTCTATGATTTTACGGCCTTTAAGCTCAGCTTGTTTGCTGCCCGCAGAACCAAGTTGTACCAGTTCCAGGAACTTGTCTGCTGGTACGCCTGATTTAACAGCAATGGCGAATCCTTCGGCTAGGGCAACATTATGAATACCTACCATAGCATTGTGAGCCAGCTTGGCCACAGCGCCGCTGCCGTTCGCACCCATATGTAGCAGCTTCTTACCCAAAGTATCAAAGATATCACGATGTTGTTCTATGACCTCAGCACTACCGCCGACCATGAACACTAAGGTTCCTTCAATCGCTGCTGGTTTGCTTCCAGTTACTGGCGCGTCTAGGAAATGTCCACCGCGCGCTTCTACAGCAGCGGCAATCTCACGAACTAGTCCGGGTGAAATTGTGCTGGAATCAATAATTAGTCCACCAGGCTTCACAGCATCAAGAATACCATCTTGACCATAAAACACTTTACGAACCGAATCATCATTGCTGATCATGGTAATAATAACATCCTTACCCTCAGCCGCTTCGCGGGGCGTGAGAGCAGTCTGGGCACCTTCTGCTTCAAGAGGTTTACACTTGGCTGCCGTTCGGTTGTATACCGTAACCTGAAAGCCGCCACGTAGCAAATTGGAGGCCATAGGCGCACCCATTGTTCCGAGTCCGATAAAACCGATTTGTTTCATTTATATAGCCACCTTCCGTTTTCTTTATTCTATCACGGCACTTTGTCCAGCACCACAGCACACCTATGTCTTTTGATACAGGAAACGCTTCCAAGGAACTTTGGAAAACTTGGTTCTAATGCCCTCTATGTGCCCTAAGACCTTGCCAGTCAAGGCAAATTAAAGTATCCTAATTATAAAGTTGTAACAAGCGGTTTTAAATTTAAAGAGATAAAACAGGAGGTTACCATTACCGATGTCTAAGAAGATTAATTTTGACTACACAAAAGCTCTTTCGTTTTTTAACCAACAAGAAATCGACAACCTTGCCGCCCCAGTTAAGCTAGCACACGAACAGTTGCATAACAAAACTGGTGTAGGCTCTGACTACCTTGGATGGATCGATCTGCCGACAGCTTATGATAAGGAAGAATTCGCTCGCATTCAACAAGCTGCTAAGAAGATCCAAAGCGATTCCGAGGTACTGATTGTAATTGGTATCGGAGGTTCTTATCTGGGAGCACGCGCAGCTATTGAGGCGCTATCGCATTCTTTCTACAATAACCTTTCTAAAGATAAACGCAAAACTCCAGAAGTTTATTTCGCTGGTAATAACATTAGCTCTACATACATCACGCATTTGCTTGATCTAGTAGAAGGTAAAGACTTCTCCGTGAACGTAATCTCCAAATCTGGAACTACTACTGAGCCAGCGATTGCTTTCCGCATTTTCCGCGCTGCTCTGGAGAAGAAATACGGCAAGGAAGAAGCTCGTAAACGCATTTACGCTACTACAGACAAGGAAAAAGGTGCCCTTAAGAAATTGGCAACTGAAGAAGGTTATGAATCCTTCATCATTCCAGATGATGTAGGCGGACGTTACTCCGTATTGACACCTGTAGGCTTGCTGCCGATTGCTGTAGCTGGCATTAACATTGAAGAAATGATGCAAGGTGCTGCTGCCGCTGCGGATGAGTTCAACAATCCAGATGTAGCTACTAACCAAGCTTATCAATATGCTGCAGTTCGTAACGCTCTATACCGTAAAGGTAAAACAACTGAAATCCTCGTCAACTATGAGCCTTCCTTACACTTTGTATCTGAGTGGTGGAAACAATTGTTTGGCGAAAGTGAAGGTAAGGACTTCAAAGGAATTTATCCTTCTTCCGTTGATTTCTCCACAGATCTACACTCCATGGGTCAATTTATCCAAGAAGGTAACCGCAACATTTTTGAAACGGTTATCCAAGTAGATCAAGTAGCTCATCATGTTACGATTGAGAATGATCCGGATGATCTGGACGGCTTGAACTTCTTAACAGGAAAGACTATGGATTTCGTGAATAAGAAAGCTTTCCAAGGTACAATGCTTGCACATACAGATGGTCAAGTACCTAACCTTATCGTTACTATTCCTGATCAAACACCATACACCTTTGGATATTTGGTGTACTTCTTTGAAAAAGCCTGCGGTATCAGCGGATACTTGCTCGGTGTTAACCCATTTGACCAACCAGGCGTAGAAGCATACAAGAAAAACATGTTCGCATTGCTTGGCAAACCAGGTTACGAAAAAGAAAAAGCAGAGCTGGAAGCAAGACTTACTGAATAGTATTGTAGTAGGTTTTACAATAGCTATTAATCACAGAACATTCATACTAATGTAAGTCACCAGGAGCAGTCCATAGGTAATCCAATACCGGGACTGCTCCTGACATTATATGAAGACATCATATGTAAATAAGGACTGGAATAATTATGTTAGAACAATATCAAACGGTCCGCTCTTCCGGCTCAAAGGAAGTTGTGATCCGTAAATCTCGCTTCATTGGTCATGTTATGCCAGTGGAGAATGAAGAAGAAGCTTTGTTGTTTATCGAGGACATCAAGAAGAAACATTGGAACGCAACGCATAACTGTTCTGCTTATGTGATTGGGGAGAGAGACGAAATCCAGAGGCAATCGGACGACGGGGAGCCGAGTGGGACAGCCGGCAAACCGATTTTGGAAGTAATCCGCAATCAGGGAGTTAAAAATGTCGCAATCGTAGTTACCCGTTATTTCGGAGGCATTATGCTGGGTGCCGGTGGGCTGATTAGAGCTTATACGGATGGAGCAGTGCTTGCGCTTGAAGCAGGAGAAGTAATCACCCGTGTACTGAGACGAGAGGTATTCGTAGAGATCGAGTACACTTGGCTGGGCAAGGTTGAGAACGAACTTCGAGGAAGAGGGATTCAGACTGGCGAGACTTTGTTCACCGACAAAGTAACGTTGTTATGTTTGCCGCGAAATGATGAGGGTGAGACTTTTATGGCATGGATAACAGATCTAACCCAAGGGCAAGCCCTGATAACAGAAGGGCGGCGGATTTACTACAGCGAAGGGGATTAGTATATGGCAAGGAGAGCAGTGGAGCAGGAGTTGTCGAGGGAAAGGATTCTAGAGGCCGCTAGGCATCTGTTTATAACCAAAGGGTATCGGGCAATTTCAATGCGAAGTATTGGTCAGCATTTGGGATATAGCCACGGCTCTCTCTATTATCATTTCAAGGAAAAGGCGGAGTTGTTCTACGCTATTGTTGTAGAGGATTTTAATCATGTGGCTGCTTTACTCAGTCAAGTGATGAATAAACCGCCTGAAGAAGGAATGACAAGGGTAGAACAGCTGATTATGGAATTTATTAGATTTGGAATAGATCATCCCTATCAATATGAAATTATGTTCATGATTCGCGATGAGGAATTGCTAGCTTATTGTAGAGCAGAACAGGGACGATGTTTTGATTTATTCTCAAGTATTGTGCGCCGTCATATGAAGGAAGAGGGATATGTGTCTGAGGACTGGCAGAATGTGCCGTTGACAATGTTCTTGTCTGCACACGGATTTATTTCTTATTATATCCAGGATAAAGTATCGTTTGACGATGTGAAAGAGGCAGCGTTAGCTCATATAAAGGTTTTATGTCGCAGCCTTTAAAATGCTGTTTTTTTTATAGATCTTCACTTTAAAGCTGTGCATTGGTATAACACTGCTTCTCTGCTTGATGAAAGTATTACTAGACTCTAGTTATAGTCTAAATGGCCGCTCCGCAGCGATAACGGAAGCGGCCATTTGTATGTTTATTATCCCTCTACTATTTTTAAGAAACATTGCCGGCGTCTAGGTCCATCGAACTCACAGAAATAAATACCTTGCCAACGACCGAGAATTAATTCACCTTCGTGGATGATCAGGGTCTGGGAAGGCCCGGTAGTAATAGATTTAAGATGAGAGGCAGTATTGCCTTCCTCATGCCGATACTTCGGATGCTCCCAAGGGTAGACCTCATCCAAACGCATCAGAACATCATGCTTCACATCAGGATCTGCATTTTCATTAATAGCAATACCAGCAGTGGTATGAGGACAATAAACTACAATCAATCCGTCTTGAACTCCACTTTTTTTCACATAAGAAATGACTTCCCGAGTAATATCACGTAATTCATCCCGCTTTGTAGTAGTGATCTCCAGAGTATGCAACATAATCAATCCCCTTCCTGTGAGGTGCCATTTTTTAGTGTACCTTTGATACATATATTTTAACCCAAATTCACTTGAAAGTAATTGACGGCGGTGAGAAGGATTTGGTAAAGTAGTAATAATATAAAACCAAGTATATAAATAGGAATAATTAATGAGGATTTTGGTTAGTATACCGACCGGTTATCCGGAGGCGGGAGGGCAAAAATCATTGAATTCGCTACTTAGACACAAAGGCTGGACTTGGGGTTTCCGAACTACAATTTTGCTCTATTTTGTAGTATTGATCGTGTTGCCCATACTCGGGGTCTATTACAACTCTTTTTCTCTTGGTTTTGGCAATTTTTTGGAAAGCGTCAGCGATCCAATTGCTTGGAAGTCGGTGCTGCTAACCTTAAAGCTGGCGATTTTCGCTACTTTAATTAATGTTTTGTTAGGAACTATGATTGCTTGGGTCCTTATTCGTTATCAATTTGCTGGTAAAGCGCTGCTCAACAGTCTAGTCGATTTACCTTTTGCACTGCCAACAGCTGTCGGAGGTTTGATGATTCTACTGCTGCTTGGACCAGGTAGCCTTATCGGCAAAGCAGCTGAGGCACTTGGATTTGAAATTGTTTTTCATCAACCGGCTATCGTAATTGCTATGGTGTTCGTGACGTTTCCATTCGTGATTCGAGCGGTTCAGCCCTTGCTGGAGGAATTGGACCCATCCGAAGAGGAAGCAGCATATACAATGGGTGCCAAGGGGGCAAGGGTATTCTGGCAAGTTATTCTTCCATCAATGGCGCCTGGGATGATCAGTGGTGGGATGCTCGCATTTTCAAGGGCGCTTGCGGAATTTGGTGCAGTGGTACTCGTCGCAGGTAATATTCCGGGCCGTACGCTTGTATCTTCTATTTTTATTTTTGGTGAAGTTGAAAGTGATAATCCAGTCTCCGCCGCTGCGGTTTCTGTTATTCTCTTGACCTTATCCTTTCTTATTCTTTGGCTGATTAATATGCTGCAGATGCGGGGGAGACGCTCATGAGGAAATTATGGATTGCTCTTACTTATTTAGTGTTTTTTCTGCTGATTGCTGCTCCATTAGGGAAAATGGCTATGGGTGCTTTTAGTGAAGGATTTGGTGGTTTCTGGAATGCTCTGACTAGGCCCGAAGCGCTGCATGCGCTTATGATGACTGGGCTTGTTGTGATAGTAGTTACGTTATTAAATACATTGTTCGGTATTATGATGGCTCTGTATCTTGTTCGGGCGAACTGGATCGGCAAGCGTCTAAAAGGATTATTGAACAGTATTGTGGATTTGCCTTACGCGGTATCCCCTGTAATCGGAGGATTGATGATTGTCCTGTTGCTGGGTCCCGATAGTACCTTGGGAGCGATTTTTGAGGGGATTGGACTAAAGATCGTTTATGCGATTCCCGGGATGATCATTGCCACTTTATTTGTTACCTTTCCTTTAATGGTGCGTGAGGTTATGCCGGTGCTTCAGGAGATTGGTTCACAGCAGGAGGAAGCGGCTTCGACATTGGGCGCTCGTAGCTGGACTATTTTTTGGAAGGTAACTTGGCCTTCGATTCGTTGGGCGGTTGTGTATGGTGTCATTCTTACGGTGGCACGTTCACTTGGAGAGTTCGGCGCGGTGCTCGTGGTTTCGGGGAATATTATGAACAAAACCCAGACGGCGACAACTTTAGTCTATCAGGATGTTGAGAATTTTAATGTGACGGCTGCTGGAGGAATAGCGCTAGTTCTGGCTGCATTTTCCGCAGGTCTGCTGCTGTTGATGGAATGGACCAAGAGAAGAAAGGAAGTGCAGTAATATGCATGTAGAAGTGCGGGGGTTAAACAAGCATTTTGGAGATTTTCATGCGGTCAAGGACGTCAATTTCACCATTACAAAAGGTCACCTGATTGGATTGCTCGGCCCAAGTGGAGGCGGGAAAACCTCAATTCTACGTATGCTGGCGGGACTGGAGTCACCGGATACCGGAGAGATTATTTTTCATGGTCAGACGGTGAACAATCTTCCTCCTCAAGAACGTGGGATCGGCTTCGTTTTCCAGAACTATGCACTCTTCAAACATATGACTGTATTTGATAATATCGCTTTTGGCTTAAAGGTTAAAAAGGCAAACAAAACAGCTATCCGCGATCGTGTTATGGAACTTGTGGAGCTTACAGGGTTAAAAGGGTTCGAGAAACGTTATCCGCATCAGCTATCAGGGGGACAACGTCAGCGTGTGGCTTTTGCACGTGCGCTTGCGCCTGAACCACAGCTGCTGCTTTTAGATGAACCTTTTGCCGCTATTGATGCGAAGATCCGCCAGGAGCTGCGCGCTTGGCTGCGTGAACTGATTGAGCGTGTAGGTATCACCTCTATTTTTGTAACCCATGACCAAGATGAAGCGATTGAAGTAGCGGATGAAATTATGATCATTAATCAAGGACGTTTGGAACAAAAGGGTACCCCGTGGGATATTTACAAGGAACCCAAAACACCGTTCGTGGCAACATTTATCGGCGAATCTACGCTGATTGAGAACGCTTCTGAGGTTAAAGGCTTTACAGGTGCGGGGGACGGAAAACCTACCAAAGCGCTGATTCGTCCTGAATATATTGAAGTGGGTAACCTGCATGAGTTCAAGATGGCTTCTGCCACGGAAAAAGGTGTTGTGAAACATCTGCATTTCCGCGGCAGCGAATGGCTCGTTGAGGTTGAAGTAAATGGCCACAAGCTGGTCACCTACCGTTCGTTGGAGAAAGAAACCTTGCAGCCGGGTCAGGAAATCTCAGTACTGGTACATCGGGCTTATCTGTTTAATGATGAGCGCAGCTGGATCCAGGAGAACAACCTGAAAGAAGATCCAATGCCGATTTTTATTTAAAAATAAATAAAATTATTTTCAATTTCTTTTGATAGTAGCGAATGTGATTCGCTAGGATTAGAGGAACTGATGTGAAGGCCAGAAGTAATGAAGTGGAAGTTTGGAACTGTAGGAGCGGAGCGACCGCCTTTGTTTCCGGATTTAATCCGCTGAGGATATAAAATTAATAAATCTGGGAACAACAGCGGCCGACATTCCGCGTAATTACGGCAAATACCGAACGTTGGATACTTGAATTTTAAGTTTCAGCCATAGAGCTACTTTCAAGGAAATATTAAAAATCATTACCTCGAAGGATGTGGGCCGCAATGAATATCAAAAGGAGCAGACAACTGCACGGATGTTTTGCTGCCCTAATGCTGGCCATACTCACGCTGACAGTATTCGGTTGCGGGAATGAGAAGGCAGCTACGACGATGGCAGAGCCTTCGAAGCAAGGGGATGTTACGCTGGTAATTGGCGCATACAGTGTGGCTAAGGATGCGATGCAGGATATTTTGCCGTTATTTGCTGCCAAGTGGAAGGCAGATACGGGTCAGGATATTAATTTTCAGGAGTCTTATGAGGCTTCAGGGACACAGGCGAGAGCGATTGTAGGTGGATTTGAAGCGGATGTGACGCTGCTAGCCATGGAAGGTGATGTCGAGAAGCTAGTTAAGGCTGGACTCGTAGCGCCAACATGGAAAGAGCAGGGTGAACAAGGCATGGTAACACGTTCAGTAGTAGCTCTTGGTACCCGCGAAGGAAATCCCAAAGGCATTCGCGATTTTGCGGACTTAGCCAAGCCAGGGATTAAAGTGTTATATCCAAACCCGAAGACCTCTGGTGGTGCGCAATGGGATATCAACGCGATCTATGGGGCTGGTCTGAAGCTGTCAGAGGAGCAGGAGGGGGCAAAGGATCCAGCAGCAGCCAAAGCTTTTTTGGAAAGCATCCATGCCAATGTAGAGTCTCTGGATAAGAGTGGCCGCGCTTCTATGGCAGCCTTCGAGTATGGAGTGGGGGATGTAATTGTCACCTATGAGAATGAACTGCTGGCCCGGATTGCTCAGGGAGTCAAATACGAAGTCATTATTCCTAAAAATACAATTCTGATTGAGAATCCGGCGGCTGTTGTAGAGAAATATGCGGATGAGCATGGGACACGCATAGCATCAGAAGCACTGGTTGATTTTTTGATAACTCCACAGGCACAAGAGATCTTTGCAAAATATGGCTTTCGTCCCGTGGATAAACAAGTCTATGCTGAGCACAAAAGCGATTACCCTGATCCGGCGGGCCTCTTTGATATTAACTATTTAGGAGGCTGGGATGAGGTGCGAAGCTCACTTTATTCCAAGCGTGGAATTTGGTATCAGGTACTTGCCGGAATATAAGGTAGAGGTATAACAAAAGAGTCATCCCAGCAGTTCATCTGTGGTGGGGATGGCTTTTTTTGCTGGGTCTCTTTAAGATAGAGAGAGGGTAATTTAGATTTATTACTTCGTTGAAGAGAACCTGAAGGAGAGATAGCAGATGGATACGTTGGTGTTTTTGGGTACAGGGGATGCCATGGGGGTTCCTCGGGTATATTGCAGTTGTGAGACCTGTACAGAGGCAAGGGAACAGGGTAAAAATATTCGCCTGCGCTCTTCTGTACTTATAGATAATGGCAGTGACTTTTTAGTGATCGATTGTGGGCCTGACTGGCGGCGTCAGATGGAGGCGCAGGGAGTACGGAATATGCGCAGACTGCTGGTGACACACGCTCATTTTGATCATATTGGTGGGCTGCCGGAATGGGCGGATTCTTGCCGCTGGATGGGATATAAGGGCCAGCTCTATGCCCCAGCAGAAGTGATCCCGATAATAGAGCGGCAATATCCATGGCTGCGCAATCAGATCGAGATGATTCCTTGTGATGAAGGCATAGAGCTAGACGGCTGGACAATTGATACCTGGAAAGTGAACCATGGCAAGAATGGATACTCGTATGCTTTTCGTCTGGAGAAGGAGGGCTATGTATGGGTGTATTGTCCAGATTCCATTTCTCTTGGAGCTGAAGAGACACGCCTGATGCATGGAGCTGACTTGCTGGTATTAGGTACAAGCTTCTATTACGAAGCAGCGGAGTTATCGACTCGTTCTGTATACGATATGACGGAAGCAGCGGAGCTGCTGCAAACTGTGAAGCCTCAAAAGGCAATCTATACCCATATGTCGCATGATGTGGATATGAGAAAATCATATATTTTACCGGAAAATGTTACGCTGGCCGAAACGGGGATGAGAATACCCTTAGGATCTTCGGAAATTAGATGAAATTTAGATAAAAAGAAAACTCCCTTCATTTGCTGGAAGGGAGTTTTCGTGATCCTATTTAAACCTGTTATATTCCGCCTTGTTGAATCCGTTTAATTAACTCTTCAAGCCAATAAATGGAGTGGTCCGCTTTAGTTGAGATATTCACTAAATCAAAAAGGGACATCATTCGGGCAACTTCAGCCTGTTGATGTTCCTTTTGTGATTTCTATTGCATTCAGTATTCAGATCCCGATTTATACTATATAATCAAAAAGCATATCGTATTATTTTTACATATTTAGAATAATTATCATCGCCAGGGGAGGAGTACGAAGTGGCTGACTCCAAGGATCCAATCCTGCTTGATTTTCCCGAGAGTTTTGAAACAGAGAGGCTGCTCATTCGTGCCTCTGGCTTTTGCTCAAGTAATACCCACATTAGAAGAATCAGAGAAAGTTTTTGCCATACGGGAATTAGGGGCGAATCGTCTCGAAATCTTTTGTAGTGCACGAAACACCAAAAGTGCCGCGGTAGCCGAACGTGCGGCTTTTACACTGGAAGGGATCCTGCGCAGTGCGAGTCTTGGGTATGACGGGGAACGGCATGATAATAAGGTGTTCGCTAAGGTTAGAGGTATAGAATTTTAAGTGAGAGGGCTGGTTCTTTGAAGCAGAAAGGCGTATTTTCAAGATTAAGTACATATATGTTAAGGCACAAGCTTTTGTATACGATTTTATTATTTACGACTTTATTTGGGATTGTTCTGGATTTAACGATTGCTTGGCTGCTCTCAGTAATTACGGATGCTGCGGTTAGACTCGATGTGAAAGCTTTTAAAGGGCTGGTTATTTTTGGATTAATCTACTTATTAGTGAGTGCAATTAACGGTTTCATCGATCGATATTTCAAAAATAAAATCTCTGTCAAGATCAGAAATGAGCTGCGGTTGGATATGATGCGGCATGCATTAGCTCTTCCTCAGTCTTATTTTGACCGTAATCATTCCGGGGATTTATTGTCCCGCTTTACTAATGATAATCAATCTGTTGGTAATGCTGCAGGCGAGGTAATGATTGATCTAATCCGTAACCCTTTACTAGCCCTCGCGGCTTTTGGTTATTTGCTCTATATTAACTGGTTACTGGCATTGATCTGTTTTGCAATGGGGCCTTTGATGTTCCTTACGGGAAAAATCTTCGGTTCAGCGATGCGTGAGAACAGTGTGAAGATTCAGACTAATATGAGTAAGATTACTTCCTTTTTACATGACATTCTAGGCAGTAGTATGGTGTTTAAATCCTTTAGCATTGAACGCAGACTAATGAAGCAGTATCAGGAGCATAGTGAGAATATTACTTCTGAAGAATTAAAGCGGGGAAGAATTGAGGGAGCTACTGGCTCATTCTCTTCTTTTCTGGGAAACTTTACGTTTCTTCTGGCGCTGGTCGTGGCTGGTTATTTTGTGGCAAAAGGATCACTTGAGGTCGGTGCGATGATTGCTTTCATCCAGCTCATGAATTATTTAGTGATGCCGTTCTCGTCATTGCCGGGACTGATCAATTCGATGCAGCAATCACTTGGGGCGGCGGGACGGATCTTTGAGGTGTTGGATAGCCCGGTGGAGGTTGAGACCCTTCCAGAAGTGGAGACAAAGCAACCAGAATTTGAGAGTATGGTAATGTCGTCGATCTCTTTCTCGTATCCGGGAGCAGAGAGACAAAGTATAAACAAGATCAGCTTAGAGCTTCAAAAAGGAACACAGATGGCGGTTGTGGGACCGAGTGGTGGAGGTAAATCTACGCTTTTCAAACTATTGCTGGGATTGTATGAACCCGATGAAGGCGAAGTAATAATCAATGGGCAGCGGATCAACGAGATGAGTCTGGCTAAGCTTAGAAGTTATTTTTCCTATGTGCCGCAAGAGGCAGGTCTTTATACGGGAAGCATTCGTGATAATATCCGGAATGGAAATCCAGAGGCGGATGAGCAAGAAATTCTGGAAGCTTTGCGAAAAGCGAATGCCTATGATTTTGTAATGGAATTGCCTGAGGGACTGGATACTGATATTGGTGAGGAAGGCTCACGACTGTCCGGGGGACAACGTCAGCGGCTTTCCATTGCAAGAGCAATTCTGAGAAACGCTCCTATTCTGCTGTTGGATGAAGCTACTGCTGCACTTGACAATGAATCAGAAAAACTGGTGCAGCAGGCCATTCGTAAACTAATGGGAGACAAAACTACACTCGTTATCGCGCACCGTTTATCTACGATTCAGAACGCTGATATCATTCTCGTGATGGAGAATGGTGAAATTGTGGAGAGTGGAACGCATGATGTACTGCTTGCTGCTGAAGGAAGATATAATGATCTGTACTATTCTCAGCTAGAGCAGGAAGAAGAGAGTGGAATGGGACCCGAGAAAGTGGAATTAGCTTCTACAGGTGTTTGAGTGTTGGAATAAAAAAGGGTGCAGCAACGTCATGAAATATGGCGTTGCTGCACCCTTTTGCTTAAGGAAGTTTAGTTCACTTTATTAAGAATGAATTTATCAATCGCATATTTCACGCCATCGTCATTGTTGCTTAAGGTCACAAAATCAGCAATTTCTTTCAGAGCAGGAATAGCATTCTCCATAGCGACGCCAAGTCCGGCAGCTTCCAGCATCTCATGGTCGTTCCAAGAATCACCTACAGCGATAGTCTCGGAAAGCTCACAGCCGTAATGTTTGGCTAGGAATTCAAGTGCAATGCCCTTGGTTCCTTCATGATGCATGATTTCCAGGAAGTGTGGTTTGGATTTGGTAATATGCACGGAATCACCAAGCAATTCATGCAGGATTGGAGCCAGTTCATCCAAGAAATCAGGATCATCGATAATTAGCATTTTTGGTGTTTTTTGCGGGACAAGCTTTTCCCAGTCAGGCTCAATAAAATATTGCGTTTTATTCAAGTCCGTATAGTCTTTGATCTTTTGGTTGTCTTCACGGGCATATAGCTTGTCGTCAATGTAAGTTTGCAGATGCAGATTATGCTCCACGCAGTAAGTGAACAGCTTGCGGACTGCATCTTGCGGGACGTAACGCTCATACAGTACTTTTTCATCGAGCAAGTTCTTAACGAGTGCACCCTGGTAAGTAATGATAGGTACGTTTAGTCCAGTTTGACGGGCAATGGCTTGAGCGGAAGCGTAAGCACGGCCTGTAGCAAGGGTTACAACAACACCTGCGGCAACAGCCTCTTCAAGCGCAGTTTGGGTAGCAGGTGTTACTTCCTTGTCATCATTAATCAGAGTGTCATCAATATCAATCGCGATCAATTTGTACATTTGTCTCTCTCCTTATCTCTTTCTAAATAGATGTAATTTGGAAAAATAACTCTTCTTATGTTGATTCTGACCCGGTTCCGGGCTCAGCTCTGCCATAAGCATAGCCCCCAGAATACAACCACAACCGAGCAGAGCGGACAACCCGAGTGTTTCCCCGCCAAAGGCTAAACCCGTCAGAACGGCAAATACCGGTTCTGTGGCATAAATAATGGCTACCCGTGATGGGGTAGTATATTTCTGACAGGCGGTTTGAATCCAGAAGGCAAAAGCGCTGGTTGGCCCGATGGAGATCAGCAGAGCCCAAAGCACATCTGGGTCCTTAATCAGCTCCCCGCTGTGGGCGAGCGGTGTTGCCCCTTCAAAAATAAGCGAGGCAGCAATACTGAACAGCCCAACAAAAGCAAGCTGCAGAGTAGCTAGCGGCAACGCCGGATAATGAGGTGCATAAACGCCAGTATAGGCTACCTGTAACGCAAAAGCTATGGCACACAGAAGAATCAAGGCATCGCCTTTATTCAAGGATAATGCAGAGCCCGTGAAGGTCAACAGATAAAGCCCGATTGCGGCGAGTGCCGCACTGAACCAAGTGTATCGTGAAATCGCATGCTTCAATAGGGCAAGAGACAGAAAGGGAACTAGGACAACCGATAGCCCGGTAATAAAGCCGGTATTAGAGGTTGTTGTATATAGAAGTCCCATCGTCTGAAAGCCATAGCCCATAAACAAAAAAAGGCCAAGCAGCAGAGAATCGCGTACCATGCGGAAACTTAGCTGTTTCCAATCCTTGCGGTAAAAAATAACTGTGATTAGAGCCAGCAACAGGGCAGCGCCCATAAAGCGGATACTATTAAACGCGAGCGGTGGCAGCACCTTGACAGCATTTTGTACAATCAGAAAGGTACATCCCCACATCATCGCCACCAATAGCAGGCTGGAATCGGCTATACGGGAACGCTTCACTACTTAGGTCATCCTTTCTTCAGCAGCTGCCGTCTCTATGTAGACGACAAGGACAAGTTGTCCAAATTGTATCGTATATTCATGGGGAGGACAAGATAGAAATCGCGCAAAGGCTTATATACTAAGCGATTTCAGCGTTTTATGTAGACAAAAAAACCGGGTCTTGATATACTTCGATAACCGCACATTTGTTCTTGTTTTTGCATCTTAGAAAGGAGCGGTTTCACTATGATGGGCAGATCCCATTTAATTATCAGCACCGGGGTTACCCTATCTGTTATGAGTTTGATGGCCCATGAGATTACAATCCCGGTTATTGCCGTCGCCGCATTAAGCTCGCTCCTGCCAGACATTGATGAACCGAATTCGTTACTGGTACGCAAGGCGATTCCTGACTTTCTGCTCAGGGTACTACAGGTTGCTTTGATAGGAGCAGCGATTTATCTTTATTTTGCAGGAATCGTTGAAAGCCCTTGGAATATTGTACTGGCCCTACTTGTGGGGAGTGTGACTTTCCTGCCGGGAAGAAAGCTGCGGCATCTGGTGATGGTACTAATCGCTACTGCGGTATTTGCATACGGAGGGGCATATGATCCTTGGAACTACATAGTAGCTTGTATACTCGTAGTTACATCACTTGTCCCGCATCGTGGATTGACTCATACCTTATATGCTGTTGCAGGCTGGAGCACTTTATTGTATTTTGCTTCATCGGGTATACAGGATGGTGGCAGTCTATGGATAGCAGGCGGCATGTCTTATGCGCTTCATCTATTGGCCGACTCTCTCACCCAAAGGGGAATTACGCCCCTGCCGCCCATTCCATTTAAGCTGCGTCTAAAGCTAATGAGTACAGGCACGAAAAAAGGTGGAGCTGTAGAGAATGTTTTTATCCTGCTGACACTCGCCCTAGTTGTATATGTATTTATACTTTCTCCTTGAGATTTACGGATTTGAAGCACATAATGAATTACCGCTAGAACACACAGGAGGCGGCTGTTATGCGGGGGGATTCCTTAGTGAAGTGGTTTGGAAGATTGCAGATTCGTAATAAAATTATCCTTATTTTTATACCGTTGATCATTTTTCCATTGCTTGCTTTAGGCTTGCTCTCAGGGCAGATGTTCAGCCGTTCGATGATCGAAAAGGCTAAGTACAATTTTAAAGATGAATCCAAGCTCATCATGCAGCAAATAGATACGATTGTAAAAAATACGGAGAGTAGTGCCAACATTATAACTACCGACATCCATCGGATGTATGCTGAACGTCCGTTGTTATCCTCGACAGTGGAGCAGACGCGGTTTCGCAATTTAATGCAGAGCCAGCTTTCTATCGATCTGATTATTTTTCCGGATGTCGACTCTGCTGTATTTGTGGATACGGAAGGGCAGATATATTCCTCTTACGCCTACGGTAATCCTAACGAGCAGAAGGTATTCACCAGCGATATGCTGGAGAAGGCTAAAGAAAAAGGCAGCTACGGAGTTAACCGTTGGCTTCCCATGGAGCAGAGAGATTATCTGGTTAGTGATCCGGCAGTTCCGGTGCTCACACTGAGTAAAGTCGTGTACAATCTTAAAACAGGCAACCTAATAGGTACATTATTTGTGAACGTAAAAGAAGATGCTCTCTCTGCTTTTCTGGAAACCGCTAGAGAAACCTCTTCGGACAAGAAATATTTTATAGTAGACGGAACGCAAAGGACCGTGTCTACACCTGATAAATCAAAGCTTCTACTGAAGCCTGAGGACAGACTGAACGGCAGTCTTAGGAAGACGGGAAGCTCTGTCTCGGAAATTATCGGCAGGGGGAGCGGGCGAGAGCTGGTCACAGTGACGTATTATGATAAGCTGAATTGGAAGCTTGTGAATACCATTTCGCTGCAAAAGTTAACCGCTGATATTCATCGCAATATAACGTTAACTATATTCGTGGGAATAGGATGCCTGTTACTGTCTCTGCTGCTTGCAGGAAAGCTGTCACAGATTATCGTAAATCCGCTTCTTCAGGTGACGAAGGCGATGCGTAAAGTAAGGGAAGGCGATCTGAATGTCACCTCACCAGTGACTACAGAGGATGAGACGGGGTTGATCTCCACCGTATTCAATTCCATGGTTGGTCGTATCCAGGAGCTGATGCGGACGATTACGAACGAACAAGGCCGGAAACGTGAATATGAACTAGCTCTGATTCATGCCCAGATTAAACCACATTTTCTGTACAACACACTGGATACGATTTATGTACTCAACGATTTGGAGCTTAATGAAGCAGCTCGGGATACGACCAAGGCACTGGCAGACTTCTATCGGGTTGTTCTTAGCAAAGGAAACGAGGTTATTCCACTGTCCGAGGAAGTATCAAATGCAGCTGATTATTTGGCTATTATGCAGGTTCGCAACCCCGACGTATTACGTTACGAGATTAATATCCCGAAATCTCTCGAAGGAGTTAAGGTACCCAAATTGTCCCTACAGCCACTCATAGAGAATGCAATCTACCATGGATTAAAAACAAAGGGTAGTCAGGGGCTTATCTCAATAGAGGCTTATACACACGGAAGAGAAGTTATCATTACCGTGGAGGATAACGGTGTTGGCATGTCCGAGGAGCAGGTGTCCCGGATTGTAGAATACCGCTCACGAGAAGGAAAACCGGCATCCATTGGCATTTACAGCGTTCATGAACGGATTAAGCTGTATTTTGGAGAACCATATGGCCTATCGGTGGAGAGTAGACTGGGAAAGGGTACTGTTATGAAAATGACGATTCCCGGAACGGAAGTGCAGGGGGGCAGCATAGATGTATAAAGTGATGGTTGTAGATGACGAGCCGCTGTTTCGTTATTATATGCGGACCAAGCTGGATTGGAGTAAATATGATTTCAGTGTCTGTGGTGAAGCGTCAAATGGCAGAGAAGCGCTGGAAGAAGCGGAACGGACGAAACCTGATTTGGCTTTAGTGGACATTAGCATGCCCTATATGGACGGTATGGAGCTGGTTACCCGGTTACAGGCCAATGCTCCTGATATGCTGATTGTTTTTGTAACAGGGCACAATGAATTTGATTATGCGCAAAAAGCGATTCGCTTAGGTGTACAAGATTATTTATTGAAACCGTTTAACCAGCAAGAGTTTAACGAGATGATGATCAAGGTGAAGCAGCGCCTTCAGTCACATAAAATAGGTGCACGCAAAGCTGGTAAGCCGGAAATAATTGCAGAAGGGACGGCTTCTAGTAAGCTCTTTCCACTCCAAATGGACGAGCAGAATTCCTCTGAAGGGATAGAGGAGTTCTCCTTTCCATCCAAAGAAATCACTCATCTTGGAATTCAGGATGCCATGCTGATGGCGTTAAAGATGGGGGATGGCGATGCAGCGGCGAAGGACATAAGCAAATTAATTGAGATTCTACGACGCCAGAGAGGGGGAGGCAGCTATTCCTTTACTCTTTTAATGAGTATAGTATCCCTTTGCCTTGCCTATGCTGGAGAAAGAGGGATCAATCCGGAAAGTTTCTGGAAACCAGCAGGTTCATCAGAGCAGCGGCTACGGGAGATGGATAACTGGGATGAGACTGAAAGCTGGATAAAAGGCTTGTACAGTAAAGTCATTGATCAAGGTCGTGAGCACCGCCCCTCTAAGTCGTACAATTTATTCATTGCCGCCAAAGAGTACATCCGGGAGCATTATTCCGATTGTGAGCTGACAGTTGACCAGGTGGCGAATGGCGTGTATGTAGATACCAGCTATTTACGGAAGGTTTTTCGAAAAGAAGGTGGAATCTCTGTACTTGATTTCATTACCTATACTCGTATGAAGCAGGCCAAGGAACTGCTTGCTGGAGGAAATGTGAGACTGTCTGAAATCGCCGGTAAAGTGGGCTATAATGATCCGAATTATTTCAGTAAATGCTTTAAAAAACACTATGGCATGCCGCCGTCTGAATTTGAGCAGCTGGCTGCCCGTTCCCGCCATATTGGCGTTAATAATGAAATTTAATAAACAAATTTGGTGGCGGCTCTCTGGTGAGGCCGCTTTCATTTTGTCCTGTTTATTACCGATTGTGCCCGATATGGCTCTTTTTGGGTCTTCAAGGCTCAAATATAATAGAAACAGGACGATGAAAACGCTAACAAATAGCGGATTCAACTAGCTCCACTAAATAGATCATCAGAAAGGGGATTCATTATGAGCAACAAGCTATTCAGAACACTGGGGGTTGCAACCGTTTTATCCTTAGCTTTCTCACTTACAGCCTGTGGTGGTAACAATGCCGGAAACGGTGGTTCAACCTCTGAAGATTCCAATACGACCGCTGGGAACACCGATAAGAAAATTCAAATAAAAATTTATGCACAGCATTTTGACGAAGATACTTCAAAGCCATTTGATTATGCCGTAGAGGAATTGAAAAAGGAAATGCCGGAGGTGGAGATTGTACTGGATGAGGCTGTTCAAGATGGCTACCAGAAGCTGAAAACATATGCCGCGACTGGGAACATGCCGGATATTTATGAAACAGACTGGCCTACACTGCAAACCTTCGCCAAATCTAAAAATGTCGAGCTGCTTGATGAATACCAAGCCACCAAAGATTTCAAAGCGAATCTAAACACAGGGAATGAGTCCCGTCTGATTGCCCCAGACGGTCATGTATACGCATTCCCATATACGGGAATCGAATTCCAAATGTTGTTTTACAACAAGGATATCTTTAAAGAGGTAGGCATCGAGATGCCGATCAAGACGATCGATCAGCTGGCTGAAGCGGCTAAGAAGCTTTCTACAGCAGGGTATACACCGCTCTCAATTTTCGCGAAGGAGAAATGGATCACTACTTCTTTTTATAGCGGACTTGTGACTCGTGAGGAGACGAAAGGGTTTGGCCCACTCGAAACGAAGGGAACGACAACATTGCCTTCGCCTTATGTAACAGCAGCAGAACAAATGAAGAAGCTGGAAGAAGCAGGCTTGTTCGACGTCAATGCTACGAATACCAATTATGATCAAGCTTCATCTTTGTTCTACCAAGGAAAAGCTGGCATGTTCGTCAACGGTCAGTGGGAAATCTACAGCAGTGCTGAGAAGCTTGGGGATAAAGTGGATTGGATGTACTGGCCAGCTAAGGACGAAGCGACTTATGAGAACAACAAAATGTACATTAACGGTGCAGGAGGTCCTGGTGGCTTTGCCGTTTCTCCTAGCAGCAAGAATGTTGAGACCGCAGTGAAAGTAGCTAGTTTTATCGCACAAAAATATAGCGAATACAAATATACACAGCTGGGTAGCCCGATCGTAGCGACTAAAGTGGATAAAGAAATGACCGGTGAAGTGCCTGCCATGATGAAAAGAATCGCTGAAGAAGTGCTGCCAAACGTGAAGGGTTACGCCAATGCGGTAAGCAGTGTTCAAATTAAAAATGCACTGGACGACAATACACAAAATATGTTGATCGAAGGATTCTCGGCTAAGCAGTTCACGGATAACATGAACCGAGTGCTGAACAAAGAAAATAAATAATTAGAGAAATAAAATAAATAAAAATTGGTCCATGCCCTGCAGCTCACCCGGATCGAGCCCTTATATCGGGTGAGCAGCTTGGCAAGGAAGGAGTGGAATCTTACCGCATGCATAAATACTTAGGTAATAAGAAAGCCATAATGCTGTTTCTGCTTCCCGCTCTGTTGATTTATAGCGTAGTGATTATCTATCCGGTGCTTCAATCCTTTTATCGTAGCTTTTTCGAGTGGGACGGGCTCAGTACGGCTACTTTTAACGGATTGTCCAACTATGTAGAGATGTTTGATGATCCATTGCTTTTGACATCCCTTCGTAACGGCCTTATTTTTGCACTGGTGCTCGCTGTATTTCAGATCGGATTGGGAACCATTCTTGCGCTTGCCTGTGCCGATCCGCGAATTAAAGGGCGTAAGTTATTGAAAACAGCTTATTTTATCCCCGTAGTTCTGTCGGTTACGGTTGTTTGTCAGCTATGGATTGCCATCTACGATCCGAATAACGGATTGATCAATAGGCTTTTTGAAATTTTGCATATTCCTTATCAACAAAACTGGCTCACTTCTCCAACCACATCCATAATTGCGATTGCCTTTGTTAATGCCTGGCAGTTCATGGGTTACCAGTTCAGTCTTTTATATGCGGGGGTTAAATCTGTCCCTGAGCAGTACATGGAAGCTGCCACGATTGACGGTTGCTCCAAATGGATGGCGCATCGTAAGGTGACGATTCCAATGATGAAGGAGACGTTCAAATTCTGTCTGATCATTGCCATTACTTCAGGAATCGGTGCTTTTGTACAAATGTTGATTATGACTAACGGCGGACCGGGAACGAGCAACTATACGCTTACCTTTATGATTTATCGTTATGCTTTCTTGGAAAGCAACTACGGCTATGCCTGTGCGGTATCGGTTGTGCTTGTCCTTCTGTCGCTTCTGGCCACCATTATTATCAACAAGACATTTGACCGAAATGAAGCATAAGGCAGTACGCCGGAAAGGAAAAGGAACGTTATGAAAAAAGTGAGAGCATTGCTCATACAGCTTCCCTTATGGATTTATTTTATCATTTCCATCTATCCGCTATTATGGATGATTTCTTATTCTCTGAAAAATAACGATGAGATTTTTGTCACCAACCCTTTCGGATTTCCGACTAATTTCCGGATTGAAAACTATGTGGCCGCTTGGTCACAGTTCAATATACCGCGATATTTTACGAATAGCTTGGTAGTCTCTACGATTTCAACGCTACTTATTATCATATTATCGCTGATGTTCTCATTCGCAATTTCCCGGCTGCGGTGGAGATTCCGTGAAGGGGTCAGATTGTATATGACGATCGGAATGTTCATGCCGCTGCAGGTAATTATGATTCCACTTGCTATACTCGTGCGGGACTTACATCTGACTAATACCTACGGTGGGCTGATTGTTCCTTATGTCGCCATTGGATTGCCGTTCTCTTGTCTGGTATTCTACGGCTTTATGAAGGGTATTCCTGGGGAGCTGGAGGAATCCGCTTGTATGGACGGCGCGAATGTATACCGGATGTTTCTGCAGATTATTGTGCCGGTTGTAACGCCAGCTGTCGCAACAGTAGCCATTTTTCAATTTCTGAACAACTGGAATGAATTTTTGCTGGCTTATATTCTGATCTCTGATGAGGGGATGAAAACACTGCCGCTGGGTCTATTGTTCTTCCAAGGCCAATACAGCACAGACTGGGGTGGCATGGGGGCGGTTATGACGATGGCGAGTCTGCCAATGGTTATTGTCTATTTGTTCTTTAGTGAGCAGGTAGAACGGGCTATGACAGTTGGATCTGCTGTAAAAGGATAAAGCGAAGAGTATTAATTCATGCAAAAGAGGACTTCTGGCGAATGCGCAGGAGTCCTCTTTTTCATTCAAATCATGACCAGTGAATTCATCCTATTCCTCTAGGAAGACCAATCCGATAAAATCCTCCGGCTCAATACGACCGAAATAATGCTTCAAATCGAGATCAGCTAATGCTTCTCTAACCTCAGCCTCGTCATAACGTTTGCCACGAAGTGCATTTTCAACATCTACTACGTCACCGACTCCGAAGAAGTCACCATAGATTTTGATGTCTTTAATGAGGGAATCTTCAATATCCATCCGAATATCAATAATTCCGGCAGGGAATTTGCGCGTGTGTTTAACGTTGCTTTTTGGTGACAGACCGTAGTTCCAGTCCCAGTTCTGGTAGTGCTCCTTGGAGATCTCATTAATTTTGTCCCAGTCGGCTTGTTGCAGCTTGTACTGAGGAACCTCCGAAGGATCCATACCAAAGATCGAACGCAGCAGGCCGGCGCGGAACTCCTCGATCGTCATATCTGTACCCAGCAGCTCTTTGATATTCGCTACACGACTGCGTACGGATTTGGTGCTCTTTGATTTAAACTTCTCTGGATTCACTTTTAGAGAGGCTTGTACATCATCTAAATTAAGATTGAACATCAAGGTACCATGGCTGAACATACGTCCGCGTGTGGAGAACTGAGCGTTACCGGAAATCTTTTGCTCACCAACTTGCAGGTCATTCCGTCCGCTTAGCTCGGCGTTAACACCCATGCTTTGCAGGTAATCGATGACCGGTTGGGTGAATTTCAAAAAGTTATGAAAGGATTGGCCGTCATCCTTGGTAATAAAGCTGAAGTTCAAATTTCCAAGATCGTGATAAACAGCTCCACCGCCGGATAGACGACGTACGACCTGAATATTATTATCTTTTACATACTCTTGGTTAATTTCTTCGATAGTATTCTGGTGTTTCCCTATGATGATGGATGGGCTGTTGATATAAAAAAGCAGGTAACTCTCGTCCATCGGCAAGTGCTTCAGCGCATATTCCTCAATCGCCAAATTGATGGATGCGTCAGTAATCCCTGTGTTATCAATAAAAAGCATAGTGAATTCCTCCGTCGCAGCAAAATTGATTACAACCTTCATTTTAAACCAAAAGCGGTTTTTTAACAAAAGAGATCACATTGTTGAGATTCATGTCGGTTTGAGAGAAGCGGGGGATTTAGCTGATTCCTTCTGCGAAAGCATTGACGTTCTTCCGGCAAAGAGGCAATAATGGTGGCAATGACATACATATCGTGCTAGAGAAAGTAGATAGAGGGAGTGTAATTATGCTTGAAAAATATGGGCATGGCGGTGATTTGTTGACGGCAGCGGAGCTCTATGGAGAAGCTGGGGGCACATTTCTCGACTATAGTGCCAACATCAATCCACTCGGTCCTCCACCGCAAGTTTTGGAGCTGCTCAGAACAGCACTGTCAACGGTGGTGGCATATCCGGACCCTGGACACCGACGCTTTAAACGCCTACTGGCGGAAAATCTTGGCGTAGATAATAGCTGGTTAACTGTGGGCAACGGTGCAGCGGAATCTATGGCTTTGCTGCTGCTGGCGATAGCTCCGCAAAAGGTTGGCATCGTGGAGCCTTGTTTCTCTGAGTATCGGCAGCTTTCCGTACAATTTGGCGCTGAAGTATTATCGGTTCAGGGGACAAGGGAACAGCATTTTCGCGCTGGAGTGGAGGAGATTGCCGGGCTGTTGGAACAGGTGGAACTGTTATTTCTCGGACAGCCGAATAATCCCAATGGCGTTCAGTATGCTGTGGAGGAACTGCGCTTGTTAGCGCAGAAGGCTGAAAGCTGCGGGACTTATTTGGCTGTGGATGAAGCTTTTATTGACTTTATCCCGGAGTCAGAGCGAAATACACTCCTGCCGGAGCTGGAGCGGTTTCCGCATACGGTTCTGGTGCGGTCGATGACGAAGTTTTATGCGATTCCCGGCTTGCGTCTCGGGTTTGCGATTTCACATCCGAAGCTGGCGAAGGCGATGAGCGGAAAGCAGGTCACCTGGAGTGTGAACGGCTTGGCGCTGCTCGCAGGGGAAGCCTGCCTTACAAGTGGACGTGACTATGAACAGCGTACGCGTGAGCTTATTGCAGCAGAACGCGAAAAACTGCGGCAGGGTCTTATGCAGCTGGGCTGCGATGTCCCACCGGGAGAAGCCAACTTTCTGCTCTGTGGCTTGCCATCACCGTGGAGCGCGGCTGAGTTTCAGACTAGGCTTGGCCGCGTAGGTATACTAGTGCGCAGCTGCGCTATGTATGCAGGGTTAGGTGCTGAGCATATTCGAGTTGCCGTTAAGGGACATGAGGATAATGCCCGCCTTTTGCTGCAGATGGCGGAGATTCTAGCGACTAAGTGACAGGTGCATGTAGTCTTTAATGACTCTATGTGCGGAGCGAGCTGACAGCGCTATTGGTGTGGCATCCTTTCGAGGATGGTTGTAAGTATTCAATGAAAGAAATGAGCGGTGAAAGGAGCGGGATCGGCTATGGTGGAAGTGAAGATTCCATTTAATCTTACAGGGGGAATCAGGGAGTATCGTCCGGCCGTCTGGCCAGGGCTTGCTCTGCAATGGAAGGATAAGCATCTGCTGCTGGAGCTGCCAGCAGAAGCCGATGGTTTATCGAGCGCGTTCTACGGCGGAGGAATGAACCGGCTGCAGCGGGCCGTCAATTTATATGTTGATCGCAATTACGAATGTAGTGATCCTGTCCAGGATATGGAGAATAAGCTGCGCGATTGGGGTTATCCTTTATCCGGCTGTGCTGGTCTGATGACGGCTGTGCCGCTAGAGCATGCAGCGGTAACTGAAGAGGACACGGGTTCAGCGGGAATATTTGTTTGCGTTACAGCCGCCGCAGGAAATGCTGCGCGCGCAGGTGTGGAACGCAATGTGCTGGCTGTGTATCGGCCGGGTACGATTAACATCATGCTCTGCATTGATGGCCGCCTGACACCGGCGGCCATGGTCAATGCTGTGCAGACAGCTGTCGAAGCCAAAGCTGCCGCGCTGGCAGATCTCGGGATTACCGATCCCGAGAATGGCCTGATCGCAACCGGCACGACTACGGATGCTATTGTACTCGCTGTGAGCCAAAGCGGGCGATACAGCGCCGAGCATGTATATGCCGGCACAGCAACCGATCTTGGAGGCGCTATCGGCCGGCTTGTATATAGTGCTGTGACGGGCAGCCTGCTGTCGGTGCAGGCAAGGAAGGATAGCTAATGAGAATGGATAGCTGGAGAAGTAGAAGCTTGTTCAGAGGTGATTGCTTGTGACAATCGCTTTGGTGTTGCTTGCGGCTTACGTAATTGACCGGATCGTAGGTGATCCGCGTAACCTGCCTCATCCCGTAATTGGTATGGGCAAAGCAATCACGGCTCTGGAGCGGGCGATCCGTCGTTTATGGTCCCGCCCGCAAAGCCTACGCAGAGCAGGGGTGTTGCTTCCGCTATGTGTGGCGGGCGGTGCTTGGGCACTGACAGCCATCCTGCTATGGCTGCTGTCATATATCTCACCGTGGCTCGTCTGGATAGCCGAGGTTTGGTTGATTTCAACCACGATTGCCTCCAAGGGACTAAAGGATGCAGGAATGGCGGTGTACGTGGAATTGCAGAAGGGCGATATTCCTGCTGCCCGCAAGGCGTTAGGGATGATCGTGGGACGTGATACGACTTCGCTAGATGCACCGGAAATTGTCCGTGGAACGGTGGAGACCGTAGCAGAAAACATCGTCGATGCGATTATTTCTCCGCTTTTCTACGCGCTGATTGGCGGTGCACCGCTTGCTATGGCTTATCGGGCGGTCAATACACTCGATTCAATGGTTGGTTATAAGAACGATAAATACCGTGATCTCGGCTGGGCATCTGCCCGGCTCGATGATGTGGCTAACTTTATCCCGGCACGAATTACGGCATTGCTTTTGGCTCTATGTGCAGGGATGCTTCGTCTGGATTGGCGCAGATGCCTGCAAATGGTGAAGCGGGATGCACATCTACATCCAAGCCCTAACAGCGGTTATCCAGAATCAGCTGTGGCTGGCGCACTCGGCATCCGACTCGGAGGCGAAAATGTGTATCATGGCGTCGCTTCTTTTCGGGCTTATATGGGTGATCCGGTACGTACGATGGAACCGGATGATATCATCCAGACCTCGCGGATGATGATGCTCTGCTCTTCAATATTTGTAGGTCTATGCGCGGTTTTGGCATGGATATGGATTGGAGGCTGAGCGTCGGTATGGCAATTCCCTCTATAGAGCTTGAGCTAGTGCTTATCCGACACGGGCAGACGAAATGGAATGTTGAGCATCGTTACCTGGGACATACGGATCTTCCATTGCTTCCTGACGCAAGTGAGCGGTTATCCCAACCTCAGCAGCAGATCTGCCTGCAGACTGAGTTATCAGGTGGTTTTTGGCGTGTGTTCTGTAGCGATTTGCTAAGATGTCGGGAGACCTTGGCTTTCGGAGCACCTTCACTAGAGCAGGACGCTGTTTACGATCAGCGGCTTCGTGAAATGAACTTCGGAGCTTGGGAAGGCTGCACTTATGAGCAGTTGAAAGATAACTCTCTATATAGACGTTGGATTGATGATCCTTCAAAGGTTACACCGCCAGAAGGAGAATCGTGGACAGCATTCGATGCTCGGTTGCGTAGTTTCCTGTTGGACTTAGGTCAAGCTGCTGTGGCTGCGTTTGGATGCTGTGCTATCAAGGAGAAAAAAAGTGAGGTTACATCGAATAGAGTATTGGTAGTGACGCATGGGGGTGTAATCAGGAATTTACTTGCACAGTTAGTTCCTGGTCTCACATTCTACAATGCAGTGGCTCCTTCTCCCGGGAATGGAATGGTACTAAAAATACTCTGGCAGCATGGACAATGGTCAGCTGATAAAGCTCATATTTTGGAAAAAGGATGATTACATGAAAAAAGGGTTCCACGTCATTAGGAAAACCTAATAGGTGGAACCCTTTATGTTTGAACTATCGTTTGCTGTCAGCAGAATAACATGGTTAATTAGATATTAGGTAATAGGTAACCATTCCTTATAGGTATCTGCACGTGATTGTAATTCATTATACAGCATGCTGGCATGGTAACCGTCACACACGGCATGGTGGAATTGCCCCGAGATGGGTAATAGTATTTTTTTGTCTTGCTGAAAATATTTCCCTATCGTAAAGATGGGAAGTAGGTAGGTTCCCTCGTTATACACATTCAGGTTAAAGCTTGTGAAGCTGACCCACGGAATGCTGGAAATAGGGAAGGTGTTCGGTGGTTCGTTTGCTTTAGCGATAAATTGTTTCACGCTTCCGTACATTTTCATATCATCGAGATAACGGTTATAGAAATCATTAAACTGTTCACCGTACGAAGTCCAGATGCTTGAGAAAGTCTTATCATCATCATGGAAAATTGTAAAACTAGGGGACAAGCTATCCCAATAACCTAATCTACCTTCAGAATCAAAACATGTGCGGAATTCACTATGACGGTTCACCACCGTAGTTATCATGTGGATTAGTGCTGGGTACAGCTTAATTCCCTTTAGCTTGAGCTCTGACAGTAGAAGGGTGATATCAATATTTACAGTCATGCTGTAGGTGCATCTGACATTGTTTAAATAATGTTCAAAATAGGGTTTTCTACTCCAGTTATCAATGACAATCGGGATAAAAATCATTTATTATGACCTCCTAAAATTATTTCATTTTTCATTTTAGGAGGTCTGCTGGACTGATTTCACCATATCCTTATCACAATCCCTTGAGAAAGTATTTTGTAACGATGAGTATACCATCAATTGGAAGGGAGATGCATTTATAATGCTGACCGAAAAGTTGGTTATTGAAAAATTGCTTCAGCAAAAGCGTACGAGTGTTGCTTCCAGCGTAGTGATGATGTGCGGTGTAGCGGGGTCGGGTAAAACAACCTTTGCTAAAAAGCTGGAGAAAGAGGGATTCGCCAGACTTTCGATAGATGAAGATATTTGGGCCACGCACGGCCGTTTCGGGGTGGATTATCCAGAGGACAATTATGAGTCCTATAAGGAAGAGTCGGAGATAAAGCTGCGGGGGGAGCTGGTGAATCTGCTTCAGGCAAAACATCATGTTGTTATCGATTTCAGCTTCTGGCAACGTCAGAGACGGAACGATTACAAGCAGCTCATTGAGAGTTATGGTGGCGTGTGGGAACTGATTCACTTAAAGGTCCAGCCGGATGAATTGCGTCAGAGACTGCTTATCCGGAGTGAACGTTTTGACGCCAATGCCGCATTTCCGATTACGGAGGACATATTAACCCGGTTTTTAAATGGTTTTGAGATCCCTTCTGGAGAAGGGGAGCTTGTGATTGAGCATAGATCTGTAACTTGATTTTTTGGGCATTTGTCCTCTTATAGAACCACAGCCGGATTAAAATCCCATGGCTGTGGTTCTTTTTTTAAGCGAGTGATTGTGCCATGATAGTCATGGGGGCGATTGAGAGATGTTTAAGGATTTTAAGCTCATAGCCGGACGGCCGGTGTATATACAAATTAAAGACTATATGAAGCACTTAATCATAAAAGGCGGTCTGCAAGGCAATCAAAAGCTGCCCTCCACACGAGAGCTCAGCACATTGCTTAAGGTTAGCCGCAACTCCGTAATCTCTGCTTATGCAGGGCTTGAGGATGATGGCTTTGCTTATGCCGTGCAAGGGCAAGGAAGTTATGTTGCTGCTACGCCGCCCGGCAGTGAAACGATCTCTTCCTGGACGATGGACTGGAAGTCACGTCTCAATGATCACGCGGTGCTGGCAGAGGAACTGGATATCATGAAGCGCGGGATTCGAGCGGAGAAGGGGACGATCTCCTTCACCAGCATAGCGCCTGATGAGAGTCTTTTTGATCTGGATAATGTGAAGCGATCCTTTATGGATCGGATGTCGGTAGAAGGCAACGTTCTGCTAAATTACGGCTATGCCAAAGGGTATAAGCCTTTAATAGACTATTTGAAGCAGTATATGGAGCACAAGGGCGTTGAAATGAAGGGCAAGGATATATTGATCACCAATGGTTTTACTGAGGGATTCGATATTGTATTGTCTGCTCTGAGTAAAAAAAATGGTTCGGTCATTTGTGAGAATCCGACGCATCATACAGCGATCAAAAATTTGAAGCTGAACGGTTTTGAGATCACCGGGATTTCGATGGAGCGTGATGGGATTGATTTGGCGGAGCTGGAGAAAGCATTGCAACAGCAAGCTTTTGACTGTGCATACTTCGTCCCTTCTTATCATAATCCAACCGGAATTGTAATGTCTCCAGAGAAAAGACAGCGGCTAATGAAGCTGATGAATTGCTACCAAGTCCCGGTGATTGAGGATGGTTTTAACGAGGAATTACGATATTCGGGCTCACATGTGGCTCCACTTATCGCAGCAGCAGGCAGCGGCAACAGCGTGATTTATCTCGGCAGCTTCTCCAAGGTATTATTTCCGGGACTACGTGTAGGTTGGGTGCTGGCGGATCAGGAGTTGATCAATTCCCTCGAAAGCGTCAAGCGCGCACGTACCATTCACACCTCGACGCTGGATCAATCCATTTTGTATCAGTATTTATTGGGTGGTCATTTAGAGAAGTATTTGAAAAAAGCCAGAGCAGAATACAAACGAAAGTATGAATTAACCCTGCAATGCTGCAAGGATTGTATTCCTTATACGGCGCTGTCAGGGGACGGTGGCCTACATCTTTTTGTAACCTTCGCGGAGGGCTTTAATACAAGGACGCTGTTGGCGGCCTGTCATGAGCAAGGGGTTATTTTTACAGCAGGAGATATATTCTTCACAGACGGTAAAGGGCAAAATACGATACGGATCGGTTTCTCCAGAGTGACGGATGAGGATATCCGCAAGGGGATCGAGATTATTGGCAGAACAGCTCGACAACTAATGGGATAAAGAGGTGCTTGAGATGAAGGTAGGCGTAATTATGGGCGGGGTATCCTCAGAATATGAGGTATCCATGAATAGCGGTAGAGAAATATTGAAGAATCTAGACCCCAATAAATATGAAATTATTCCAATTGTGATCACCAAGCGTGAGGAGCTTATTGAGCAGGCAAAAGGGATCGATATCGCACTGCTTGCACTTCATGGAGCTTACGGCGAGGATGGTACGGTTCAGGGAACGCTGGAGACGATGGGGATTCCGTATACGGGCAGCGGGGTTTTGTCTAGCAGCATTTGCATGGATAAAGATCTCTCCAAAAAGCTTATACGCTGCGCAGGCGTCAATACAGCAGATTGGCTATGCTGGGACAGCATAAAGGATTATTCGGCTGAAGCGGTGGAACGGCTCGGATATCCTGTTATGGTGAAGCCATGTTCAGGCGGCTCGAGTATCGGAATGGAAAAAGTGAGCAGCAGCGAGGAGCTGTTGTGCGCAGTGCAGAAGGCTTTTGCCTGTGATCAGTCGATTTTGATTGAAAGCTACATTCAAGGTCAAGAAATCACCTGTTCTATTCTAAACGGAGAGCTGCTGCCTATTCTGGGAATTACCTCAGCAAATGCCGAGTGGTTCGATTACAGTGCTAAGTATGAAGAAGGCGGAGCAGATGAACGGGTCATTGAATTGCCTACTGAGGTGCATGAGCGGGTACGCGAGGCTGCCTTGAGCTGTTATAAAGCACTAAAATGTAGCGTGTATGCACGGGTTGATATGCTGCTTAAAGAGGGTATTCCTTATGTGCTGGAGGTGAATACGTTACCAGGCATGACGAAGGCCAGTCTTTTACCCAAAAGCGCGCAAGCGGCAGGCTACACCTTCAGCGGACTGCTGGACGAAATCATCTCCCTTTCCCTAACGGAAAAGAGTGCAAAGGAAGAGGTGTACAGCCATGCATAATGAATGGATTGCTCCACGTGTGCGGGAGATTGCACCCTCGGGGATTCGGGCTTTTTTTGACCTAAGTGCGGGAAATCAGGATATTATATCGCTGGGTGTAGGGGAACCAGATTTCGTTACACCGGAGCATGTAAGAGCTGCCTGTATTCATGCCTTGAATAATGGGGAAACGATGTATACGCCAAATTCCGGGTTACTGGAGCTTAGAGAGGAGATCGCTACTTATCTGCACACAAGTTTCAAGCTTCGTTATGAGCCAAACGATGAGATTATGGTTACGGTGGGCAGCAGCGAGGCTGTGGACTTGGCATTACGAGCTTTCATTACACCCGGGGATGAGATTATCGTCCCTTCTCCCAGCTATATCGCATATTCGCCGATTACCCATTTGAACGGGGGGGTTACGGTGGAGGTAGAATCATCGGCCGAGCAGGGGTTTAAGCTTACTGCTGAAGCATTACGGAAGGTGATTACTCCGCGTTCGAAGCTTCTTATGGTGAATTTTCCGACTAATCCTACAGGTGCAGTAATGACTTATGAAGATTGGCTGCCTATTGCACAGATTGTAAAAGAGAATAACCTACTGGTCATTTCAGATGAAATTTATGCCGAGCTTACGTATGACAGTCAGCATGTCAGCATCGCCTCTCTTCCCGGGATGCTGGAAAGGACGATTGTGATTAGCGGCTTCTCCAAAGCTTTTGCAATGACTGGCTGGAGAGTGGGTTATGCTTGTGGCGATCGAGAATTAATTGCTGCGATGCTAAAAATCCATCAATACACTGCAATGTGTGCCCCCGTGCTCGGTCAAATTGCTGCGATTGAATCATTGCGCAACGGAATGCAGCATAAGGAACATATGAAGCAATGCTTCGATGAGCGGAGAAAGCTGCTGGTTAGTGGATTTCGATCCATTGGACTACCTTGCCATGAACCTGCGGGTGCATTTTATGCCTTTCCTTCCATCGCTCATACCGGAATGAAATCAGAAGACTTCGCTTTGCAGCTGCTCAGGGAGGTCGGTGTCGCTGCGGTTCCGGGTCATGTGTTTGGAGCAGGCGGAGAGGGTTATATTCGCTGCTCCTATGCCGCTTCCTTACAAAAATTGACGGAGGCGCTGGAGAGAATCGAAGATTTTATGAAAGTGAAGTTGTAATTCTAGAAGTCCCCCTCTATCATAGATGGGGGCTTTTCTGCGAATATGAGATAGAATAGGTTATACGGATACATTTAATAGGAGGTCGTAATTATATGCTTTCAGATATTCAAGACGTAATTAAACAAATCATTCCGGCTGATGATCAGTCCATCCTCAAGGCGGAGCATCGGCTGAACATTCTGACCAAACCTCCGGGCAGTTTGGGACAATTGGAACCTCTGGCCGTTAAGCTCGCTGGAATTTCGGGTACGGAGCAGCCTAGTTTCACCAAACGAACAGTTGTTGTGATGGCTGCTGATCATGGGGTGTGCTGCGAAGGGGTTAGCGCATTTCCACAGGAAGTCACGCTACAGATGGCCCATAACTTTCTCAGCGGTGGAGCGGCTGTGAATGTATTGGCACGTCAAGCTGGGGCAGAGGTACAGTTTGTTGATGTCGGCATAAATGGCGATCTTAGTCATGTCGATCTGATTGATCGTAAAGTGCGCCGGGGAACGGATAATATGGCTGTGGGACCTGCGATGAGTCGTGAGGATGCCATGAATGCTCTTCTTGTTGGGATAAGCGTTGCGCAGGAAGCGGTTAAGAACGGAACGGAGATTTTTATAACAGGCGAAATGGGCATTGGAAATACTACGGCTAGTGCTGCCATTCTATGTGCTCTCAAAGGAATAGCCCCTGAAGTAGCTGTGGGACGAGGAACGGGAATTGATGATGAACGTTTACTACATAAAATTGCAGTGGTGGAACGCGCCTTAAAGGTAAATCAGCCGAATTCAGCAGATCCGTTGGATGTATTATCTAAAGTTGGCGGACTGGAAATCGCTGGCTTGGCGGGACTGATTCTTGGTGCCGCTGCTAATCGGACACCTATCATTTTGGATGGTTTTATTTCGGGGGCGGCAGCGCTTGTGGCAAAAGCCCTTGCACCTGAATCCATCGCTTATATGATAGCGTCTCATGTATCAGGAGAACGGGGACACAAGTTAATGCTGGAGCAGCTTGGGCTTGAACCGCTGCTTAACCTCGGTCTGCGATTGGGTGAGGGAACAGGGGGCGTATTATGCCTTCATTTAATCGAGGCGATCTGCCGCATTTTGAGCGAAATGGCAACCTTTGAAAGTGCAGGCATCTCTGGAGCTGGTCAACGATGAGCATTCTTGTAACGGGAGGCGCACGTAGCGGGAAAAGTGGTTTTGCAGAAAAACTGATACAGTCACTGGCAGATCAGGCCTTCTATGTAGCAACCGGACAGGCCTTTGACGACGAAATGAAGGAACGGATTGCTCTGCATCAGCATCAACGAATGGAAAGTGGTTACGCTTGGGAGACGCTGGAGGAACCGTATGATTTACCAGATCTGCTAAAGCGATTATCGGGTGAAAAAGCGGTGCTCGTAGATTGTTTGACCTTATGGTTATCCAATGCATTATTGGCCGTGGAAGGTTTTGAAAATAGACAAGAGCTTGTTGAGAGTGAAATAACAAGGCTTGAAGACAGTGTGCGTTCTTTTCAAGGGACGCTTATTCTGGTCACTAATGAGGTTGGCGACGGGATTGTTCCGGAGTATGCGCTTGGCCGATTGTATCGTGATCTGGCGGGACGAATGAACGCCCTGATCGCTCGGCAATGCGAACAGGTCTTTCTAGTAACTGTTGGAATTCCGATTGAGCTGAAGAGCAGGGAGTATCGTTTATGAGGGAGCGTAGGGATGCGGCCGTAGCTGCCTTTCAGTTCTTATCCCGATTTCCTGTAAAAGGTGATCCGGGATTCTCTCCTGAACTGCTGCGCCGCAGTGTAATCTTCTATCCCATGGTAGGCGCAGCAATTGGGCTGTGTGTAGCTGCTGGAGCAGCCCTGACGGGATTGCTTTTACCTGCTTGGCCAGCAGCTGTGCTCACTCTGATTCTGTGGGTAGGCCTCACTGGCGGGTTGCATCTTGATGGCTGGATGGACAGCGCGGATGGCCTGCTCAGCTATCGGCCACGGGAGCGAGCCCTGGAGATTATGAAGGACAGCCGTGTGGGTGCGATGGGCGTACTCGCCTGCGTGCTGCTCCTGCTGTTTAAAGCATCTTTACTGGCAGCTCTAATCGAAGGCTTCGCCTACTACGAGCTGCCGCTGCTCTTGGTACCAGCGGTCTGGAGCCGCTGGTATATGGTGCGGGCAATGGTGCGTTATCCCATTGCCCGTGGAGACGAGGGGCTGGCCGCGAACTTCGCCGGCCTAGCTTCCTCGCATGAGCGGCGCGCGCTGGCAGTCGCCGCGCTGCTCTCGCTGGCCGCCGCCGCTGCGCCACTGGCGCTCGGCGCTGGCTTAGCCGCGTGGCCGCTGCATCTGGCGGCAGCTCTGCTGCTGCCGGTCGCGGCCTTGGCCTGCGGCACCGCGGCTGCGCGGCGGATCAGCAGCCGGCTCGGCGGGCTCACCGGCGACGTGTACGGCGCGCTGAACGAGCTGCTGGAGGTTGTACTGCTGCTAGTGTTATTGCTGCTCCAGCACAATTTAATGTGAGCTCCACGGGGGAATCTTGAGTAATTTGGTGTAGGTGGTACTACGGATGAACCTTGAGTAATTTGCTGTAGGTAGCTCCCTGGGTGAACATTGAGTAGTTTGCTATAGGTAGCTCTAAGGGTGGATCTTGAGTAATTTGCATAGGTAGCTCCATGGGTGAACCTTGAGTGGTTTGTTGTAGGAGCTCTACGGGTGAACCTTGAGTACAATTTGTTGTGAGCAACCTTTGCGTTTTTATGAGATAGATAGGGAAGAGGGATGACATGTTATTTGCCATTCTGCTGTTTATAATTGCTGGGCTTGCTGAGATCGGTGGCGGATATTTAGTATGGTTATGGTTGAGAGAATCACGGCCACTTTGGTACGGTTTAGTGGGGTCTTTGATTCTGATAGCGTATGGGATTATCCCTACGTTGCAGAAATTCCCTTCCTTCGGTAGAGTGTATGCGGCTTACGGCGGGGTGTTTATCGTACTCGCGGTCTTATGGGGATGGCTTGTAGACAAGAAGACACCAGACGTATACGACTGGGTCGGAGCTGTTATTTGTGTGATCGGTGTATCGGTTATCCTCTGGGCACCGCGGCACTAGGTTGAGTGAGGTTTGCTTAGCCATAAAAGCGGAATGAAAGCTGAGTAACCTAGTTTTTACTAAGTGAGTAACTTGGCTCCGGACTCAGGAGACCTTATTTGCGATAAAAGGGTTAATTTGGAGCGTTTTCGGACATCAGAGGCGCTATTTGAACAAAATAGGCTGAGTCTGGGTTGATTATGAGGCAATAGCGTCTCTCGAGTCCGAAAAAGTCTCCGAATGGCAGTTTTTCGAGTAATAGCGGCATCTGAGTCCGCAAGCCAGCAGCAAATGGCGTGCTGAGTCTAAGTGAGAGCTTCGCGCAAGCTAGCGCATGTAGCCGAGTCTATTGCTGTAGGTAGCATCGACGGAGGAACTTTGAGTAATTTGCAGTAAGTAGCATCGACGGATGAACTTTGAGTAATTTGCAGTAGGTAGCATCGACGGAGGAACTTTGAGTAATTTGCAGTAAGTAGCATCGACGGATGAACTTTGAGTAATTTGCAGTAGGTAGCATCCACGGATGAACTTTGAGTAATTTGCAGTAAGTAGCATCGACGGATGAACTTTGAGTAATTTGCTGTTGGTAGTGCCACGGATGAACTTTGAGTAATTTGCTGTAGGTAACTTGGCTCCGGACTCAGGAGACCTTATTTGTGATAAAAGGGTTAATTTGGAGCGTTTTCGGACACCAGAGGCGCTATTTGAGCGAAATAGGCTGAGTCTGGGTTGATTATGAGGCAATAGCGTCTCTCGAGTCCGAAAAAGTCTCCAAATGGCAGTTTTTCGAGTAATAGCGGCATCTGAGTCCGCAAGCCAGCAGCAAATGGCGTGCTGAGTCTAAACGAGAGGATTGCGCAAGCCAACGCCAAATGACGCGCCGAGTCTAAACGAGAGTATCGCGCAAACCAGCAGCAAATGGCGTGCCGAGTCTAAACGAGAGTATCGCGCAAACCAGCAGCAAATGGCGTGCCGAGTCTAAACGAGAGTATCGCGCAAGCCAGCAGCACATGAAGCGCCGATTCTAAGCGAGAGCTTCGCGCAAGCCTAGCGTATGCCCCCAAGTCTAAGCGAGCCATCGCAAACTAAAAACCCCCGTTCAACACTTTCGTGTGAACGGGGGTTTTAATTTACAAGCGTTAAATCTTAAATTGCTGCACAGCTTCTTGGAGTTTCTTGGCTTGCTCATACAGATGTTTAACGGTTTCTGCATGGCCTTCCAGTTCGACGCGCTGCCGCTCTGAGTTAGCAGCGAGTGTGTCCGCACTTTCTTGCGATCTTGATGTAATTTGTGCAGTTTCTTCGACGGAAGCACTGACTTCTTCTGTACTTGCTGAGATTTGCTGTGTAGCCGCAGATACGGATTGGATGCTGTGATTGATGCTTTGGATAAGAATCAGGAGGTGATTAAAGGCATCACCTGCTTCTGCTACTTTGCCGACTCCAGAGGCAACCTCAGAATTCACGTGGTTCATCTCGGTAACGGAGCGACTCATATCTTCTTGAAGCCCAAGTAGGAAGTCACGGATCTGTTCGTTTGCGTTACGGGATTGTTCAGACAGCTTGCGTACTTCTCCTGCAACAACAGCAAAGCCGCGTCCATGCTCTCCTGCGCGTGCAGCTTCAATTGAAGCATTCAGCGACAGCATTTGGATCTGTTTCGTAATTTCAGTAATACTGTGAACGACTTCTCCGATCATTACTGAACGCTCATTCATGATTTGTAATTGATCCAGCGACTGTAGGGAAGCACGTTCAACCTGGCGCATTTGCAGCACAGCGCTTTGAGCAATTTCATTACCGCCACTTGCTTCAGCGGAAGCCTCACTGATTTGCTCCGTGACTTCATTCGCTGCTGAGGCAATACTTTGAATGCCTAAATTGATTTCTTCCATTGCTCTCGAGTTATCTGATGCACTGCTAGCGATAGTCGTACTACCTTTGCCGATTTCTATTACCGATGAGCTGGAGTGTTCCGCCATATCATTGAGAACCTCAACACGTTCTTTTAAAGAGTTGGAATCCGCAACGACAGTATTAGAGGTTACCAGTACATGTCCAATCATTTCTTTCAGGCGTTGGGTCATCGCTTGGAAGCTTACGGACAACTGTGCAACTTCGTCATTTCCTTTAACTGATAATTCTTCGGTGAAATCTCCCTCTGCGAGCCGGGCACTATAAGCTGCCAGTTTTGAGATTGGACGTGTTATACGCACACTCATGAACCATGCACCAGTTAGGCCGATGATCAACGTCAGAAGTGTGATTCCGGCACTTGTCCATAGAATACTGTCTGTTTTTTCTTGAATGAAGCTTACGTCACTGCTTACACCGATAACCATCGTACTTCCGGGAATACCGATATAAGCTGTTTTATGTATACCATGTGCGTCGCTATATGTATCGCTTAGTCCAGTTTTTCCTTTAGAGGCTTGTTGCATTGCAGAGGATACGGTGACACTTTCTGCCCGTTGCAATTTTGCATCGTGATCTGCGGATAGAATCTCAGCTTCTTTCCCCTTCAGATTGACCAGAAAAATGGTTTCCACTCCATGTTGTTTCCTCTTTTCCTGAAAATAGAACTCGAGATTGGTGGCAGACTGATCGTTCTTATTTAGGGTTTGCTGGGCGTGCATTACGTTGAGATTCTTATATACGTCCTGAGCAGCGGCAGTAAGGATTTTGTTAATCTGCGGCATAACATAGCTGTTGAAGATACTGATAGAGATAAAATAGAAGCTGGTGCTTAACAAAAGAGACGTGAGCAACAGAACAACAAATAATAAACGCGTAAATTTGCGACTGATCGAATGCTTGATACGAAACATATCGTTCTCTCCTTTTTTTATGGACGGTGAGGTCATTTCTTTTTTAGTCTTCACTAGATACTCCATGCCAACTGCTGGAAATTGGCGACCCGAGATATATTCCATAGTTATGTCATATTTCTACTAAATGGATCGGGAATAAGGTGTTTGATACTATTCTATAGAATTAACCTCTGGATGAATAGTGAAAGTTTTGTCCTATAGAGCATTTTTTTCTGAAAAAAATGAATTATTGCTGACTATTTTAGATAATTGGCGAAAAAAAAGAAATGGAACTACCAATTTCATATAAAAATATTATTTTTATGGATTGTTAAGCGCTATTGTGATAGAGTATTAATGTTTTGTTCCGAAAATTTAATATTGTAAGCCGCGGTTCGTAACCATCCCGCGTAAACAAAACTAGGAGGAATTTCAGTAATATGTTTAATTTGCTGTGGGGAGTTTTATTTGTTATTGTCAATTTTGCTTTTTTTCTACTCTGTTACCGCTTGTTCGGGAAAAGTGGAATGTACGCCTGGGTAGGTATTGCTACTGTAATTGCTAACATTCAGGTAGCTAAGACGATTGCTATGCCATTTGATATTGTGATGACACTCGGAAATACGATGTATGTCACTTTATATATGACCAGCGATTTACTTAATGAGAAGTACGGAAGAGCGGAAGCACGTAAAGCGGTCTGGTTTGGTTTCTTCACCTTGCTTATGACTACAGTCATTATGCAGATGGTACTAGTATTTAAGCCGCAGGAGACCGATATCGCTCAGTCTTCTTTGGAGACGATTTTTGGGCTGATGCCTCGACTAGCTTTGGGTAGTCTTACTGCTTACTTCATTAGTCAGTTCCTAGATGTTCGGTTGTACTCTTGGATTCGGAAATATTACAGCACCTCAAGTCAGCTGTGGATTCGTTCCAACGGTAGTACGATGATTAGCTCCTTTGTGGATACACTTATTTTCTGTACCATTGCGTTTGCGGGCTTGTATGACTGGAATGTATGGCTTGAAATTTTGCTTACGACTTATCTAGCGAAGTTCTTACTAACCGCAGTAAGCACACCTATCTTATATATCGCCCGAACCTTTACTTTTGCTGAAGAGGGTTCACCATCATCCGTTCAAAAGAAGGACTAAACAACAATACAGCCAGCGCGTACCGATCATAATCGATGCGTGCTGGCTGTTTTTTCGTTGTAAGATGGACTTAATAGTTACATGAAAGATGTGTACATAAAAATAATATAAAGCTAAAATAAGCTATCGTAGCAATTCTAGCGGGTTAGTTTAACAGGAGCGCCGGCGATGGCGCTTATCACATATCCTTTAGTTTGGGCTGGACTTGCGGGGCAGTCCGATTGAAGAGAATGTATATAATCGGTAGTCACAGAAAATACGAACAGGTGTGATCTAGGATGAATCTAGTAGTTCCTATACTGCGTCATGCAGCACAGCAGCCCGACAGCATTGCCTTAACCCATGACCAAGCAAGTCATACCTATGCCACATTAGTAAAAACGATGCGGAGAATCGCGAATGGCTTACAGCAAAAGGGTCTGAGGCATGACAAAATCGCGATTTTATCTACGAATCGTATTGAATTTGTTGAGGTTTTTTTGGGGGCGATTTATGCGGGCTGTGTTCCCATTCCCTTAGATCCCAAATGGAGTGCTAATGAACTGCAGGTTATTATAGAGCAGTGCCAGCCGACAATGATTTTTGCCGAGCCGGAAGCCGCAAAGAATCTGGTTTTCAAGGATCAAGTAATCCAAACATTGACCTTCTCAAATGAACGAACAGGTTCCTATGATCAGTGGCTGGCTGCCCTGAAGCCGGAGGCTGAGTTGGATGAGACGAATGAATTATTATTTATTGGCTTTACGTCAGGCACAACCGGATTGCCCAAAGGTTATATGCGTACCCATTTATCATGGTTAAAAAGCTTTGAGGTTTCGAATATTGCTTTTGAATTGGACGCTATGAAGGATGTTTTGGCACCAGGTCCATTTGTGCATTCCCTATCCTTATTCGCCGTAATGCAGAGTCTATATGGTGGAGCAACCTTTCATATCACACAAAAATTTAGTGCCACGCAGGTGTTAGAGTTGTGTCAGCAAATTCCGGGCGTGGTGCTGTTCGTCGTACCAACAATGATCGAATCCATGATGCAGCAGGCTGTACCTGGGCAGATACAGATTGATGCGATGATTAGCTCAGGTGCAAAGTGGTCGGAGTTGTCCAAGAAAAGGGGCATGGAAGTGTTTGGTGGAGCGCGGCTTTATGAATCCTACGGTTCTTCAGAAGCGAGCTATATTAGTTATTTGAATGTTCTGACCGAGCATAATCCGACCTCTGTAGGCAAACCTTATCCCGGGGTGCAAATTTCCATTCGTGATGACCAGTTCCGGGAAGTCCCTCCTGGGGAGATTGGGCAGCTATATGTGCGTAGTGATATGATATTTTTAGGCTACCATCAATTGCCGAATGAGACAGCAGCAGCTTTTAGAGAGGGATGGCTTGTTTTAGAAGACTATGTTTATCAGGATGAAGCTGGTTATTTATATATGGCGGGACGTTTGAAGAATAAAATCATATCCGGAGGGCTGAACGTTTATCCGGAAGAAATAGAGAGGGTGCTGGAGTTTCTTCCGGAAATAGATGAAGTGATGGTGCTTGGCGTGCCTGACGATTACTGGGGAGAACAGCTGATAGCCCTCGTGAAGTGGAGCGGAGAACAGCATTTATCTGTCGAAGAAATTAAGAATTATTGCCGCCAGTATTTAGCGAGCTACAAAGCGCCGAAGCAGCTGCTAACCGTGGATGAATTTATCTATACAAGTAGCGGGAAAATTGCCCGGCAAGCGATGAAAGACTATGTGAAAAGAGCGATGATATGATAGAAGCAGTAATTGTCATGGCAAAACGTACACCGGTTGGCAGAATGGGTGGCTTATTAAGTACACTTGAGCCGGAGGCATTACTGGCGCCGCTTATTCAGCATATTGTAGCCGAAACGAACTTGCCTAAAGAACTGATTGATGATGTCATTATTGGGAATGTTGTGGGCCCAGGAGGTAATATTGCCCGGGTAGCTGCGCTTGAAGCGGGGCTGCCTGTTTCGGTTCCGGGTGTCACCGTGGATCGTCAGTGCGGATCTGGGCTAGAGGCAATTAATATAGCAGCAAGACTGATTCAAAGCGGCGCTGGTGAGATTTATTTAGCAGGTGGTGTCGAAAGTACGAGCCGTGCTCCATGGAAAATGGCTAAACCACAGACGTTAATGGGGGTTCCACAGCTGTATACCCGTGCACATTTTACGCCTAGCTCTTACGGCGATCCGGATATGGGAATTGCTGCAGAGAATGTAGCTAGGAAATACGGGATTTCTCGAGAAGAGCAGGATCAATATGCCTTAAAAAGCCATCAAAAGGCGGTTCATGCTCAGCAAAGTGACCGGTTTCAGCAGGAGATAGTACCTCTTCAGGTAGAGGGGCAGTGGGTGAGCACCGACGAATGTCCTCGGGCAAATACGAGTCTGGACAAGCTGCAAAAGCTGCCGCCAATTTTTGAAGAAAAGGGTACCGTCACTGCTGGAAATGCCTGTCCTATTAATGATGGCGCAGCGCTTCTATTAATGATGTCTCGTGAGAAGTGCCAGCAGCTTAAGCTTACCCCTATTTTGCGGGTCGTGGATGCGCAAGCTGCGGGTGTAGATCCGAACTATTTGGGTATGGGGCCTGTACCAGCTGTGCAAAAGGTGTTAAAACGCCAAAAGCTTACCGTTGCCGATTTAGATATCGTAGAGTTTAACGAAGCTTTTGCTTCACAAGTATTGGCATCACTGAACGAGCTTCAAATTCCACAGGAAAAGGTCAATCTTGGCGGGGGGGCATTAGCAATAGGCCATCCATACGGAGCTTCCGGGGCTATGTTAATGACTCGCTTATGTGCTGAAATGCAACATGCCCCTTACCAACGAGGGCTTGCTACTCTGGGAATCGGCGGTGGGATAGGTCTGGCAACACTCGTGGAGGTTATAGAATGAACAGTGTCCGACATCAGATCCATATGACTGCTGAATGGATTTCGGACTATGCACAGAGTATTGAAGCACCCGTGCAGACGATAAATGGAAAGCTGATCGCTCCTGCGACGATGCCTATTATTTTCTGGCAAGACTTCGATATTCCTTGGTTAATCATCGGTGAACCCTTGCTTCACGGCACTCAGAAATTTTCATATCAGGCTCCGATTACGGCGGGGATGATTTTGGATTGTGAATTAGCGTTAACGGGCGAGGTGCAAAAAGAAGGCAGACAGGGTAAACTGACTTTTTACACACATACGCTGGTTTGTAGGTGTGAGGGTAAGCTAATAGTCACCGCAGAAACGGTGTTAATTCGGGTAGGTGATGATCATGATAAAAAAGTGCATAACAGCTGAGGCTATCCGGCAATATGCAACTGCTTCCCAAGATTTGGCGCCTATACATCTAGATGCAGAGGCCGCAGCCAAGGCTGGTTTGGAGCGACCCATCGCACATGGGATGTATCTTATGGGATTAGCCCAATCTTTGTATATTGCTGAGCACCCTACACAGTGGATCACTCAATATGATATGAAATTTCATAAGCCAATAGAGGTCGATAGTGTCGTGATTTTTGATTTTGCAGCGGACGATTGCTTTGTGAAAGTGATCCTTACAACAGAAGCTGGCGATGTTATTGCTGCGGGAGCTTTTGCAGTGAAAGAGGTGTAGTGATGACTAGAGTAGCCTTAATTACTGGAGCAACAAGAGGGATCGGACGTAGTATCGCCATGCAACTTGGCAAGTCAGGTTATATAGTGGTTGTAAATGGTACGAAACAAGTCTTAATTGATGAGGTTGTTCGCGAGATCCGCCAGGCAGGCGGAGAGGCACTAGGGTACGCTGCTAATGTAGCCGATTCCGCCGCAGTCACTGCCATGGTAGGTGAGGTCATTGCCCGATACGGTCGTATCGAGGTGTTGATAGCTAACGCGGGAATTGTGCAGGATCAGAAATGTCAACGTATGACGGATGAACAGTGGAAGAATGTTCTGGATGTGCATTTAAATGGCACTTATTATTGCATTCAACGAGTATTACCACATATGCGTGAAACAGGTGGGGATATCCTGTTGATGACCTCTGCTGCTGGACTAGCAGGTTCCGTGGGTCAGGTGAATTACAGTGCAGCCAAGGCTGGAATACTGGGCATGATGTGGACGCTCGCAGCAGAGCTGAAACGTGACCAGATTAGGGTCAATGCGATTTCTCCAGCGGCATTAACGGATATGACCAGACCTATAATTGACCATTTGAAGGAAAAATATTTCAGTCGTAATGAACCTTTGCCTGACTTTTGGAGAATAGGTGACCCGGAGGCTATTGCTTCCTTCGTGACTGCATTATTGAATGAGTCCGACGCGGATTTAACCGGTGAAATCTTTGCTGTGAATGGATCAAAAGTGACAAAATGGAAGAAGCCTGCACCTGCATTTTCCGAGAATAGCATTGAGGCATTTTTTGCTGCTTGGCACCGTCAAAAGGGGACTGAATAAATGCTTACCTTCGATCAAGTTTGTTTTTATTATAAAAAGGGACAACCTCTTCTGGAGGATATTAGCTTTACGATAGACGCAGGGGAGTTTGTGGCGATAGTCGGGGCGAATGGTTCTGGCAAATCCACTATTGCAAAGCTCATGGACGGACTGCTGCTGCCGCGAAAAGGGACTGTACAATTTAAGAGCTTGGACACAGCAAAACCAACAGATCTTGCGGAGATTCATCAGCAAATCGGTTTTGTTTTTCAGAATCCAGAGGATCAATTTATCACCACAACCGTTATGGATGAGGTGCTTTTTGGTTTGGAGAATATCCGTGTGCCGAGGGAGGAAATGCGCAGCCGATTGGATCATGCCTTACAGGCCGTTCATATGGAGGATTATCTGGAGGCTATGCCACATCAGCTATCTGGAGGTCAAAAGCAACGTGTCGCTATCGCAGCTATATTGGCGATGCGCCCGCAAGTCATTATTTTTGACGAGGCTACCTCAATGCTTGATCCCCAGGGAAGACAGCAGGTTCTTTCTATCATGCAAGAGCTGCATCGTCAAGGCCTGACCCTAATTCATATCACCCACCATATGGAGGAAGTGCTTGCAGCAGAACGCGTATTGCTCCTGCACCAAGGACGACTTGAGTTTGACGGCGATCCACTGACTTTTTTTGAATCCATGCCTGTTGCGGACTATCAATTACAACTGCCCTTCGCAGTGCGTGTACATACATTGCTCCATTCAGCAGCACCGCTAACAGCCGATTGGAAGGGGATAATTCGATCACAATGGTCTACCAATTAAAAAATCTAAGTGTGAACTATGCCGATCATGTGGCTTTGCGCAATATAAACTGCACTATTCCTGAAGGCAAATGGATTTCGATTATCGGTCCAACAGGCGCAGGAAAGTCTACCTTTGTCAAAGTGCTGAAGGGCTTGATTCCCACCGTAAAAGGAGACTATTGGATTAACCAGCAGCCTGCCAGCAGAGATGCTAAAGGACGCTTAAAGGTTGTCCCCGAGTTGGGTTTCGTTTTTCAATATCCGGAGCATCAGCTATTCGAAACAACGGTGCATAAGGAGCTTGCTTTTGCTCTGAATCAGCAGGGTGCTTCACGTCAGCAAATTACAGAGGCGATTGAAATGATCTTGCCGCAAGTGGGTTTGCCAGAGGGGATTCTCCCCTTAAATCCATTCCAGCTAAGTGGTGGTGAAAAGCGCCGTGTAGCTATTGCCTCTGTACTGATGACAAATCCGAAGCTGCTGATATTGGATGAACCGACAGCGGGTCTCGATCCAGCTAGCCAAGTGTCTTTGCTGAGGCTACTAAAGGAATGGCAGCAACAAGACAATCGCACCATCCTCTTCGTTTCGCATCAGATGGGTGATGTTGCCGAATTCTCAGATGAGGTCATGCTTTTTCATGAAGGTCAGTTAAAAGGGCATCATGATACCAGAACATTGTTTCTGGAAAAGGAAGAATTACTGCTGGAACTTGGACTATCCTTGCCTGAACCCGTACAGCTCTTGAAGCTAGTGGAGGAATTATCTGGTCAGAAGATTGAAGTTGCCAGCTGTAAAGAGCAGGATATCTTCGAAGCGATTTTGCCGATTTGGCATTCGAGGGGGCAAGGGCATGGCTGATTCCGTATTAGTCGGTCAATATGTGGAGACACATTCGATTTTTCATCGTTTAGATCCTCGTACAAAGCTTGTAAGTATCGTGATGCTCATGCTTAGCTTTATGATGCTTGGTACGGGGCTTAGTTATGTTGTTGCAACCTTTTTTGTATTGGGAATGTTATTACTGTCTAAAGTTCCTGTGCATTTTTTTTGGCGAGGGCTACGGCCGGTATTATTTATTTTATTATTTACTTTTGTTTACAATGCCGTGTTCACCAAGGGGACGATTCTCTGGTCATGGTTTTTTATCGAGGTGACTGAAGAGGGATTGCGGATAGGATTACGTTTTGTATGGCGGATTATATTGCTCATCTTGTTGGCCTCAATTCTGACATTAACTACTAAACCGCTAGACTTAGCTTATGGTCTGGAGAAGCTGCTTGCCCCTCTGTCCAAATTGGGGGTACCCGTAGAGCAGTTCTCTTTAATGATAGTGATTGCGATCCGTTTTATTCCTACCATCAAGGAGGAGCTTGATCGTATCCTTCTCGCACAAAAGGCTAGAGGTTATGATCTCACAGTATTATCACTGCCTAAACGGATATATGCGTACATTCCGATCATTATTCCTCTGCTCTTCACAACGATTCAACGTGCTGAACAGCTGAGCTATGCAATTGATGCGCGTGCTTATGGGAATGGTAAAGGAAGGACTTCTTTTAAAAGACTGCAATTTCAGCAAATAGATTATCTGGTAGGGGGAGCTGCCCTTTTAATTGCCGTGATTCTGCTTTGCTTAAAGATAGGAAAGGTGTAGATGAAGATGAAATGGAACACCCGTATTACGGAGTTATTGCACATAGAATATCCTATTATTCAAGGAGGACTTGCTTATTTAGGTTATGCAGACCTTGCGGCTGCGGTTTCAAATATCGGTGGACTGGGTCAGGTCACAGCAATGAGTCTTCCGGATGCGGAGGCCTTACGTGCAGAAATACGTCGGGTACGAACACTAACGGACAAACCATTTGGTGTTAATTTTGCTATCGGCATGCATGGGATTGGTTATGAAGATCGGGTGCAGGTCGCCATCGAAGAGCAGGTTCCCGTGGTGAGCCTCACTGGAGGGAATCCAGCCCCTATACTGGAAATGTTACAGCCCACCGATATTAAAACACTCGTGCTCGTCTCCTCACGCAGACAAGCCCAAAAGGCTGAACAATTAGGGGCTTCTGCGGTTATTGTTGTTGGGCATGAGGGAGGGGGCCACTTAGGGCGTGACGATGTTGGAACCATGGTGCTCGTTCCCCAAGTGGTTGATGCGGTTAATATTCCTGTGATTGCTTCCGGAGGGATCGGAGATGGCCGTGGATGGATGGCTGCTCATGCACTTGGGGCTGAAGGAATCGAAATGGGCACTCGTTTCGTTGCTACAGTGGAATGTGTTCATGCGGCCGCTTCTTATAAAAAAGCTTTAGTAGAAAGCTCAGAGTCGGATACGGTTGTAATCAAACGTTCTATTGGAGCACCCGCACGAGTGTTACGTAGTGACTACATTGATCAAATTCTTGAAATCGAGCGCGTGACACCGACCTATGAAGCATTAAAAGAGTATATCAGTGGTGCAGCCAACAAGCGCTGGATCTATGATGATATCAAAGAAGAGGGCATCGGCTGGGCAGGTCAAGTGACAGGAATGATCCAAGATATTCCTACAGTCGCGGAGCTGATCGGCAGGATGGTGAAAGAGGCTAAGTTGGTTCGCGGGATGTGGGGAACACAGGTTTGAATTTAAAAAAACACAGAGCGGCGATTCTCTCTTTATTGGAGGAATCGCTGCTCTGTGTTTTTGGCTATGGCTTGTAATTCTTTTCTACAAATGAAGAATAGTCAGTTCCTTAGGGAAGCTTGTTAAGGTCTCTGCACCTTCAGCTGTAATAATCAGATCATCTTCGATACGTACACCCGCTAGTCCAGGCACATAAATTCCTGGCTCAACGGTGAACACATTGCCGATCTCGATAATGTCGTCGTTCTGTCCGTGAAGTGATGGATATTCATGAACATCCATGCCCAGTCCGTGTCCGACACGGTGTAAGAAATATTCTCCGAATCCAGCTTCTTCAATCACATCACGTGCAGCTTTGTCGACTGAGCCGAAAGGTGCTCCAGGATTGGAGGCAGCGATCCCAGCTTCGTTGGCAGCCAGCACAGTGTTATAGATAGTGACTAGCTTGTCGTCCACGGATTCAATAGCAAAGGTACGTGTAATATCAGAAGCATAACCATCGGCATACACCCCGATATCAAACATCAGGAAGTCGCCGGGTTGAATGACCCGGTTGCCCGGAACACCGTGAGGCAGGGCAGTTTTCGGACCAGAAAGCACCATAGTGTCGAAGGAAGGGCCGGAAGCGCCAACCTTTTTCATTAGATATTCTAGCTCCGCTACTAGATCGTTTTCTGTAACGCCTGTTTTTACGTGGGTAAGAACGCGGCGCAAGGCTTCCTCAACTAGCTCAGCGGCATGTTTCATGCGCTTAACTTCATCCGGGGTCTTTTTGGAGCGCATGCTGCGCAGCAATGGACCAATATCACTAAACCTTTCAGCTGGAACAGCAGCGGTTAGGTGCTCAAAACGGGCTACTGAGAAATGTTCTTTTTCTATGCCGAGAGTACCTAGCTTACTGCTGCCGAAACAATCTTTTAGCAGGTTATAGGGATTATCAGTGTCAGTGTGAGTTAGGATTTTGGTGACCGAAGAGGCTGCTTGAGCTGCTTCTGCATCCAATGCAGGCAGAATGAGCATAGGCTCTTCTCCGCGTATCAGCAGCAGACCCAGAAAACGTTCATGCGGATCGCTGGCGAAGCCGGTTAAGTAGTAGACATGCTTAGGATCTGTTACGAGCAGGGCATCCAGACCTTCGCCTGCCATTTGCTGCTCTAGGCTTGTCAGAGCATTATTCATAGTTGGTGTTCCCCTTTCAACTTCACGATTAGAACTGCAATATTCCTATTATAGATCAAAAATAGACCAGACGCACCTGACGAACTATAACTATCGTTGGCTAATCATGACATGAAGCTTTTCTTAACCCTACTAGTTGGTGTAACATATCTTTAAATATACTTCTCCTAAGGTTAGGCTGAAGCTTATTCGGGTACGGTTGTTGAGAGAGGAGTGATTCTTGCAATGAGAGGAACAATCGCACTTGTTACCGGAGCGAATTCCGGTATGGGGCTGGCCACAACAGTTGAACTGGCTCGCAAGGGAGCTAAAGTTATTATGGTTTGCCGTAATCGCCAGCGGGGAGAAGAAGCACTTGCTGCCGCCAAACAAAAGAGCCACTCCGAGGATATCGAGCTCATGTTGTGTGATCTGGCTTCACTTGAGAGCATTCGCAGCTTTGCTGAGGAATTCACTATGAAATATCCGATGCTAGACATACTTATCAATAACGCCGGGGTAGTCACGATTAAGCGTCAGCTTACGAAGGACGGCTTTGAGATGGATCTTGGCGTAAATCATTTGGGGCATTTTCTACTTACCAATCTGTTACTTGAGTCGTTGCAGGCAGCAGAGCAAGGCCGTATCATTGTGGTTGCCTCTGGTGCTTACAAGATAGGTGCGCTCCATTATGAAGATCCAACTCTCGCTCGCCGTTTTAATCCTGCAAAAGCCTATGCCCGATCCAAGCTAGCCAATATTCTCTTCACGCGGGAGCTGGCTTCGCGTCTTCACGGAACAAGGGTGACGGTGAATTGCCTGCATCCAGGAGCAGTGGGGACGAATATAGGTGTAAACCGGGAGACTGGTTTCGGCAAGTCGGTACTTAAGTTACTCTCATACTTTTTCTTAACACCTGAACAAGGTGCCGATACAGCGATTTATTTGGCTACAGATCCCGATCTTGGAGAGGTAACCGGTCAATATTATTATCGAAGAAAGATTAAACAACTGTCTCCCAGAGCGCAGAATACAATAGAAGCCGAACGGCTGTGGCAATGGAGCCAGGAGCAGGTCGGCCTGAGTTAATTAATACATTTGGAGGAATTAAGGGATGAATTGGGAGAACAGCAGAATTGAAGATGCAACATCTGCAGACTTAGCAGCTATTGTAGATATTTATAACTCAACGATTGCTGGGAGGATGGTAACTGCAGATCTGGAACCCATTACTGTTGCAGACCGGGAGAAATGGTTTCTTGAGCATAATAGCCATCACCGTCCCTTATGGGTACTGAAGCAAGGAGATGAAATTGCTGCATGGTTCAGTTTTCAATCCTTCTATGGTCGTCCAGCGTATAATGCAACAGCAGAAATCAGTGTATACGTGAATGAAAAGTTCCGTGGTGGTGGTGCGGGCAGAATTCTTCTGACAGAGGCCATTGAGAAAGCCCCTAGTCTCGGAATTAAGAATCTAGTCGGCTTTGTATTTGGACATAATGATCCAAGCCTTGGTTTGTTGAAAAAGTTTGGTTTTGAAGAGTGGGGAATGCTGCCTGGTGTGGCTGAACTTGACGGTATAGAGCGTGATTTAGTCATTGTCGGCCTTAAAATCTAACGCCTCATATAAAACGCTTACATTTTGAGAGTTGAATTTAGATTATCGGTGTCACAATCGACCCATTCTTTGGACCAACTCTGTAAGTCTCGGATGACTGATTCCAGGGCAAGACCTTTATCCGTCAAAGAATATTGGATCCGCACGGGGGTCTCTGGGAACACTTCTCGAAGAACGATCCCTTCCTGTTCCAGCTCTTTGAGCCGTTCGGAGAGCAGTCTTCCACTGATGGGCAATGCCGCTTCAATTACATTGAAACGTTGGGGTCCTTGAAGGAGCTGGTAGATAATTAAACCAGTCCAACGCCTGCCGATAATATCCATACTTTTTTGTAGCCGGGGACATAAATCATTGGACTTCATAGGGCTCACCTCTTAGTAAACATTATAAACGAAAAGACCAATAACTTAAACAAATTCCAATTTAATTCAGTACTAGAAAGGATGATGGACAGTGGCTAAAAAAAAGAAAATGCCTACCACACCAAGAGCCGCTACGAATGATGGCCCTGCTACGTTAAAAGATCTGCTAAGCAGTGATGTTCTAGGAAAGCTGAAGGCGCAATCTGATGCGTTGAAAGCGGAGGAAAATGACCGTAAAGAAGCTGCCCGTAAGGCAGTGGAAGATCAGCGCAAGGCTGAGCAGAAGCGGTTGGATAATGATTTTGCACATCTGCTGGAGAACAGTAATCAGGATTGGAAGAAATATAAATAAATCCTATAGCTTAGCGCTAAAAATATGGCAAAGATTAAAGAGGCACCCGTTAGGGTGTCTTTTTTTAGGTAACTTAAGCAGATAAGCCTAAGTCTTAATTATTTTAAATTTAAGTATATGAAAGGGTTGACCCTCAAAGTGGGCTTAGGTATAATTTAAAACATTGCGAATGAAAATCATTATCATAAAATCGCATGTGTAAACTATTAAACAGATAAGGAACAACTCATGAAACTAAAATATTTGTCCCTACTTCTAATAGTATTTTCATTTATATCTTTGTTTATAGGCGTTAAAGATATATCCCCATTAGATCTCTTTCATCTTACGGAATCTCAAGCACAGACCTTGCTAGTAAGCCGGATTCCCCGGTTAGCCGCATTGATTATCGCTGGAGTCAGCATGAGTATTGCCGGATTAATTATGCAACAGCTGTCACGCAATAAATTCGTCTCCCCGACTACGGCAGGGACGATGGATTCCGCGAAATTTGGTATTCTCGTATCCCTCATGTTATTCACAGGCGCAACGCCAATGCAGAAATTGCTGGTTGCTTTTGTTTTTGCACTATTGGGCACCTTTATTTTTATGAGAATCTTGGATCGGATCAAGTTCAAGGATAGTATTTTTATCCCGCTGGTCGGACTCATGTTCGGCAACATTGTAAGCTCGATTACAACATTTTTTGCGTATAAAAATGATTTGATTCAGAATATCTCGTCTTGGATGCTTGGAGATTTCTCAACGATTATCAAAGGCCAATACGAATTAATTTATATCAGCATTCCACTTGTCATTCTGGCGTATCTCTTCGCTAATAAATTTACGGTAGCCGGTATGGGCGAGGATTTCTCCGTTAATCTTGGCATGAATTACAAAGCGGTTGTCAACGTGGGATTGGTAATTGTAGCGTTAATCTCTTCTGTTGTCATTTTAACCGTAGGTACGATTCCATTTCTGGGTCTGGTAGTACCTAACATTGTAACGTTGTACATAGGAGATAACCTCAAAAAAAGTCTGGCGCATACAGCCATTCTCGGAGCGGTGTTCCTCCTGTTCTGCGATATTCTGGGCAGGCTCATTATCTATCCATATGAAATATCAATCAGTCTCACGGTAGGCGTCATCGGTAGTGGTCTGTTTATCTACTTGCTGATGAGAAGAAAGGCGAACTAGAGATGAAGACAAAACTAACTATATTATCTATAAGTGCTGTCGCCCTCATCGTCTTGTTTATGACGTATCATGCTTTGGGAAATTGGGACTACGTTCTGCCCAGCCGGGGAAGAAAGCTGGCGGCCATTCTGATTACCGGAGCTGTGATAGCTGTCTCTACCGTAGTTTTTCAGAGCATCACGAACAATCGTATTTTGACACCAAGTATTCTCGGGCTCGATTCCCTGTACATGTTAATCCAGACGTTCGGTGTATATGCCTTAGGTTCATCGAATATGACCTTTATGAATAAAAACATCAACTTCTTGTTCTCTGCGTGTCTCATGGTCCTGTTTTCAGGCGTATTGTATAAGCTAATGTTCCGTAGGGAAGGACAAAATATTTATTTCCTGCTGCTGGTAGGGCTGATCATGGGGACGATGTTCCAGAGCGCGTCTTCTTTTATGGAAGTGCTTATTGATCCGAACGAATTCCTGATTCTACAGGGGAAAATGTTCGCCAGCTTCAACAATGTCAGCAGTGACCTATTGATTCTTTCCACCATTGTTCTGACGCTAACTACGTTGTATTTCTTGCGATTTGTTAAGTATTTGGATGTTATTTCGCTTGGAAAAGATGAAGCCATTAATCTGGGCATCAATTATGACTATGTGGTCAAAAGGCTGCTAGTTATTGTATCTATCTACGTTTCGATCTCGACGGCTCTAGTCGGACCAATTACTTTCTTAGGTTTGTTGGTAGCTAATGTGGGACACCAGCTGTTCCGTACCTATAAGCATGCCTATCTGATTCCTGGAACGATTCTGCTGAGCATTGTTGCGCTTGTCGGCGGGCAGTTCCTGGTCGAACGTGTTTTTGGATTCAATACTACGGTTAGTGTGATTATCAATTTTGCAGGCGGCGTCTACTTCGTCTATCTGCTGTTAAAGGAGAATAAGTCGTGGTAGAAGTTAAAAATTTAACCAAACGTTATGGCGGAGTAACCGTCGTTGATGATGTGTCCTTGTCCATCAAAAAAGGCGCAATCACCTCGTTTATCGGACCAAATGGTGCGGGTAAAAGTACACTGCTCTCCATGATCAGCAGACTTATCTCCAAAGACGCAGGAGAGGTGCTGATCGAAGGTAAGGAAATCGGTACCTGCAAAAGTAATGAGCTTGCTCGTAAAATATCGGTGTTAAAGCAGTCCAATCATATTAGCGTACGCCTCACTGTGAAGGAGCTCGTTTCTTTTGGGAGATTCCCGTATTCACAGGGGAAGCTGAGTCCGGAGGATCGGGCGTTCGTTGACGAAGCGATTGCTTACATGGATCTCCAAGAGATGCAGGATAAATATATTGATCAGCTCAGTGGAGGACAACGCCAGCGGGCATATATTGCCATGGTTATGGCTCAGGATACAGAGTACATTCTGCTCGATGAACCGCTCAACAACCTTGATATGAAGCATTCCGTCCAAATTATGAAGGTGCTTCGCCGCTTGGTGGACGAGAAGGGGAAGACGATTGTGCTCGTTATCCACGATATTAACTTTGCATCTTGTTACTCTGACTACATTGTTGCGCTTAAAAATGGAAGAGTAGCTTCCTCGGGTACAGCGGATGAAATTATAGATTCTGCAGTTCTTAAAGAGGTATATGACATGGACATTCCTATTGAAACTATAGGAGGCCGAAAAATCGGTGTCTATTTCTAAAAAGGTAACTATTACTATGCGGATATTATTATGACGTAACGTAAGAAGTGAAAGGCGCCAGCTTCTTAACGCATACGCGAATAATTCAAATAGCTTCACTATAAAAATTAGGGGTGAATACATTGAAGAAGAACTTATCTTTACTGATTATGACAGTATTTCTTGCGGTAATCTTGGCGGCTTGCGGCTCCAATAATGCAGCAACTTCAAATAACAACACAGCAGCGGCAGGCAATTCGGAAGCTACTACAGCACCAACAACGGAAGCTACTACAGCACCGACAGAGCTTACTTTCAAGCATGCGCTTGGCGAAACAACTATCAAAAGCAATCCGCAAAAAGTGGTTGTTTTTGACTTCGGTACACTGGATACGCTGGATAAACTGGGTGTAGAGGTGACTGGAGTGCCTCAAAGTAATGTACCGGCTTATCTCTCTAAATATAACGATGCTAAATATGAGAATGTTGGGGGTTTGAAAGAGCCTGACTTCGAAAAAATAAACAGTCTTTCTCCGGACCTGATCATCATTTCCGGCAGACAACAGGATTCTTACGAAGAATTCAGCAAAATTGCACCTACTCTGTATGTGGCTGTAGATAATGCAAACTACATGGAATCTTTTACGAATAACGTGAAAATGCTGGGTCAAATTTTTGGAAAAGAAGCAGAAGTAGAAACTGAGCTTGCGACTATCAATGATTCCATCAAAGCTTTGAATACGAAGGCAACAGCTGATGGCAAAAAAGCACTTGTTATTCTTGCGAATGAAGGAAAAATCAGTGCTTACGGTGCAGGTTCCCGTTTTGGGATTATCCATGATGTGTTCGGATTTGCACAGGCTGATGATAAAATTGAAGTATCCACTCACGGACAAAGCGTATCCTACGAATATGTAGCGGATAAGAATCCGGATTATCTGTTTGTAGTGGACAGAGATGCGGCTGTGAAGAGTGATGGCGGCGAAGCCGGCTCAGCTAAAAAAGCAGTTGAAAACGATCTAGTGAAGAACACAAATGCCTTTAAAAACGGTAAAATCATTTACTTGGATCCTAACTACTGGTATTTGTCCGGTGGCGGTTTAATATCCGTTAGCGAAATGCTCAAAGAAGTTGAAGTTGTTCTGTAAGCAGAGTAACTTGGTGAATTAAAAAGCCTGTTGGCAGGAGTAATACTCCCTGCCAGCAGGCTTTTTTTCGCTTTTTTCCATGGAATTACTGGTATATTCATACTAGTTGCTAAATTTATCTGTAACTTTTCAGGCTGGGATACGTGGTTAGGTTAAGGGGGGAGTGCATGAAGCGAAAGTCATTGGATGAAATATATCAGATGTATGTGATGGATATTTACCGCTATTTGCGCTCCCTTTGTGGTGATCATTATGCGGCTGAAGATTTGATGCAAGAAACCTTTTATCGCGCTTATCTACATTTGGAGGATTGTAAAGAAGAGAAGATTAAGCCATGGTTGTTCCGTGTCGCTTATAACGCCTTCGTAGATTACAAGCGAAAGGAAGGCCGCAGTACAGTTCAGAGTGAGGATTATTTCAAAAAGCTTGCTCATCCAGATACCACAGAAAGCACACTGCTTCATCAGGAACGTTGGGAAGAGATGAGGATAGCAGTAGGTGAGCTACCGGACAATCAGAGAAATGCACTGCTGCTGCATGATTTTCATGGGCTGAGTTATCGGGAAGCATCGGACATTATGGATGTGGGCTTGTCCCAATATAAGATATTGATCTTTCGGGCCAGACAGAAGCTGCGTGAGGCAGAGCGGAGGAGAAATGAACATGAGTGAAGAGTTTAAGGAGAAGTTAAGAAGGTATGGCGAAGGCACTCTTGCTGATGAGGATAGGGATGAGGTTGAACGTGAGCTAGAGAAGATGGAAGCTTACCAGGCCTATCTGGATGAACTGATGGGCGAAGAAAAGCCGGCTTCAGAAGAGGAGAAGAGCATAAAATTCGGAAAGGGTAAAAGAAACAGACCCGGCAAAGAAAAAAAGATCATCCGCCGTGGCAAGTGGAAAGCACGTATATCAAATACTTTGACGGTGATTTCTGCATTTTTGATTTTTTTGATCGTCAGCAGTATCATCACAGCGGTATTTTATGGCACTGGAGAAAGAGGAGAGACTTACCGTGATGTCGTTTCTTCCGCAATTGCTGTTTCACAGCCGAATACAATCGTCCATTTGAGTAGCGATTCCGGACCGTTTTTTAGTATGAATCTGCAGGGTGAAATAATAAAACAAATTGGTGATGCGCGGATTAATGTTGGAGATTATTCGATGAAGTTTCTATTAGGCTGGCCCAGAATATATAGTTATTCATGGACATATGAACGCAGTGGGACAGGTAATTACTTTATCTATCCCACTGAGAGCCAGTCTGCAGAAAATAGGATGGATGACAGCAGTGAGTGGGAAAAACTAGAAAAGCTCCCTGAAGGTACGGTAGGAGAAGCCTATTTGTCTTTTGAACAATTTTTTACGACAGATGAGCTATTGAAGAAGTTTCAGCATAAAAATCTTGAGCTTTTATGGTTCGCAGCAGATACAGGTCCAAGGACACAAGAGCCAGTAATAAATGATCCCTTAGGATTTCCAAGTACGCCCATCTGGCATGCCGATGATATGAAGGTGACACAAGAGTCAAAGAAAAAGTGGGGTTGGTTTGGAGGGGGGACTAGCCGCACGAGTGTTTCTCCATCTGTTGACTCATATGGGGATGGTGAACTTCGTAATGCGAACTTCCTTAAGACACTGCACTTAATGCAGGAGCATAAATCGATCGCCAACAAGGTAATTCCGTTTATTGATCTGGATGACTCCATTAGTTATCTGGAGAAGAACGGAGTTAGGCTGTATGGAGCTGTCGTAACCGGTCCGGTTAAAGAGTTGCTCAAGTTAAAGGAAGAAAAATGGGTCAGTAATATTCATGTTGAAGAAGTAAGATTATGGAATTGGCAGGATAGAGAGAACTGAGTTGGGATGCTAAATACTGTAGAAGGTAGTAAGCATAAATGATTTCTTTGGAATTACTTAATGGCAGCCGGATATGCCCTGTGTTAGTGGGGTGTACCCGGCTTTTCTGTGTGGGAGAAGTCACAGAACTTGCTTCTCGTTTAAGCAAATCGTACAATTATTTGAATATGAGATGAGTATGATAGATTAGGAGCTGAGTTATATGAAAGTAGGCGTGGTATCAGATACACATATGACAAGAATGGCTAAGTCTCTGCCCAAAGCACTTGTTGCTGAATTCCGGAATGTAGACTTGATTCTACATCTTGGAGATTGGGTGAGTATGGGAATCTACGATTTGTTGGCTGAATTGGCTCCAGTGGAAGGGATTGCTGGGAATAACGATGGAATAGAGATCATCGAGCGTTTCGGGGAGCGTAAGCTGCTAACGCTTGAGGGAGTCCGGATCGGAATGGTCCATGGTCATACGCCACACTCCCGCAAAGGAACGGACGGGAATGCGTTGCTTGCTTTTGCGAACGATAAGGTGGATTGTATTTTATTCGGTCATTCGCATCAGCCTTTATTGCGGGAAGAGAATGGGATTCTGCTCTTTAATCCAGGATCGCCAACGGATAAACGACGTGAGAAACTGTATTCCATCGGAATTTTGGATATCGAAGAGGGTAAAGTCAGTGCCCGGCATGTGTTCTACGATTCCAAAGAATAAGAATAATTGTCCAAATGATCTGGCGTTCGCTCCATGGTGCACGGTACGGCTGAAATATACAATAACGTTAAAACGGCCCAAGCCGGAAAGTGAGCGTTGAGGATGAACAACTATCGTATTGAACGTGTGATCTATGATGATTTGGAACGGCTTATCCCATTGTTTGATGAGTATCGGGTATTTTATGGGGCAGTCTCTGATCTGGATGGTGCACGTGCTTTTTTATCAGATCGATTGAAGCTGAACGAATCGGTAATCTTTATTGCGGTGGGGGGAGAAGGCGAGGAGAAACGAGCGTGGGGCTTCACTCAGCTCTATCCCTCTTTTTCATCGGTCTCTATGGAGCGTCTCTGGATATTGAATGATCTATATGTAACTACGGAACTGCGAGGTCATGGGCTCGGCTCCAAGCTGCTGGAAAGTGCCAGAGCTCATGCGCTCGCTACGAATACGAAGGGCTTGTCCCTGACAACAATGACGGCGAATGTGGGGGCACAGCGTTTATATGAAGCGCATGGCTACATTCGGGATGATGATTTTTATACCTATAACCTTTTTTTCTAAAGCTAGAGAGAAAGACGAGTAAGGGGCGTTAAAGTGGATACAAGTAATAAGCTGGCAATCTTTTTTGACCTTGATGATACCTTATATGATCATTTGATTCCTTTTAAAGAAGCGGTGCGTCAAGTACTTAAACCGGATGAGAGCAGTCTGGACTTTGCGGAATTATTTTATAAAGTAAGACATCATAGTGATGTATTATGGCCTATGTATTTACGTGGAGAAATTCCGCTGGAGGAGACAAGGGTACGCCGATTGGAGCTTGCTTTTACAGAGTATGGTTTACAGCTTGATCGTGATCAAGCCACGGCGGTACAAGCGGCTTACATTGGCCGTCAGTACACCATTCAAATGATAGATGGAGTCCGGGAGCAATTGGAAAGGTTCATTACTGCTGGTCATAAAGTAGGCATCATTACGAATGGACCCAAAGATCATCAAATGAAAAAGATTCGCGGATTAGGTCTGGATCAGATGATCCCCGAGGAGATGATTTTTATTTCTGACGCTGTAGGTCTGGCCAAACCAGATCCGCAACTCTTTTTGCATGTAAATCAGAAGTCTGGTACTTCACCAGACCATTCACTTTATATTGGCGATACCTGGGCTAATGATGTAGTAGGAGCGCTTGCGGCTGGCTGGAAGGTCTGCTGGTATAATCCGAGAGGCAGACAGCCGGCTACGGATCATAAGCCTAGTTATATTTTCACGAATTATAAGGAATTTAGCGAGTTGCCTTTGGTGCTGCAAAAATCTTGATCAGGAATTAATTAGGGAAAAACTCCCTGAAATTAACCGGTTAGAGCGCGAAATTGAGGTTATTGGGGATTTCCTCCCTAATAAAACCTAAATAAGCACGGTTATAGCCATATTCGGGTGATTTTCAGGGAGGTTTTCCCTGATTATCAGGCTGCTGGACGATGAATGGGCGATGAATATCCCTCAGCTACGCCAAAGAACCTTTATCCACAACAAAAGAGCTTGCCTCCCAAAGCCAATAATGGCTTTATGGGGGCAAGCTCTATTTCATTTAATCAGCGAAGCTGTACGTAGGGTCAGTCAGATTCATTCTTTCTTTAATGCCTGGTGTGGCGTAGATTTTGTTGTCATCGGTAATAAAGAAAGCCTCTACATCTTCAGGTAACGACTCCAGATATTTCATGCCTTCTTCGATCCCCATCAAGAATACCCCAGTGGACAAAGCGTCCGCATCTGTTGCATTAGGGCTCATAATGGTCAAGCTTTTGAGACCGTTCTGAGAAGGATAACCTGTGCGTGGATCAAGAATATGGTGGTAACGAACATTGTCTTGCATAAAATAACGTTCATAAACACCAGAAGCATCGATGACCTCATCCGCGATTTTAATCGTTCCTAGCTGTGTGCCGCGGCTTTGATCAGGGTCTTGCAGGCCAATATTCCAATCCGTTCCGTTTGGTTTCGTACCTAACGCAATAATACTGCTGCCGCCGAGGTTGATCATTGCACTGTTAAGGCCTTGCTCTTTTAAATAATCAGCGATACGGTCAGCAGCATACCCTTTGCCGATACCTCCAAGATCCAGTACCATATTTTCCTTCAGTAGCTTCACGGTCTTAGCAGCTTCGTCAATTTCAACGTCTCTGTAATTGGTTAGGCTCTTGGCTGCATCGATAGCTGCTGGATCAGGGACTTTATCCCCGCCACTACCGATGTTCCAGAGGTCGATCAGCGGACCAATCGTGGGATCGAATAGCCCGTCCATTTCTTTTGCATATTGCACCGATTGTTTTACAACATCTAAGGTCTCTTCCGAAACGACAACCGCTTCTTTTCCTGCTGCTTGATTGACTGCGTAAACCTCGCCGCCTTCTTTTGTACGGCTAAGCTCCATATCCATTCGCTCCAGCATTTGCTGGATATCATCCATATTTTTTTGGGCTACATTTTCTCCGAACACTTTGATATTCACGACCGTGTCATAGATATAAAAGGTCTGTGAGAGTGACTTGGCTTCGCCTTTTCCTGAAGCTGTTGCGCCACCTGGTGTTTCCGTCGCTTTGTCATCCTTATTTTTAGTAATTAGCCAAGCGCCGACAGCTATGACGACGATGAGGATAACAACGAGGATCAACGTCGTTTTTTTGTTCTTGAACATATTCCACCATCCATAAAGTTAGTTTCTAAAACACATTATCACTATCATACCCTAGATCAGAAGTTGATGGAAATTAATTTCATGGCATATTTAGGTACAACTCCGTCTGCACGAAAAAAAAGCCCCGCAATCTGATTCGGAGCAACGCTGTGAATATAGAGGTAGCTATTAAGCTAATCTAGCATGTATTCACGGTATTTGTTTTTACGAGGATTCATTACGAAAAGGATTCCCTTGGCATAACCGCTAACGGCTTTGAAATTTCGTTTGAGAGTTTCTTTGCCTGTCAGACAGGTTAACGTCCAGATCAAAGCGGCATAATTCATAGGGGGTGCTTTACGTAAGTTGAGCAGATAATAATGATTGATGGCAGTAGCTCTTGCAACAACGCCCGCCTTATCCCGAGAACCCGGCGACTCATGATGAATGATTTTCATAGCCGGGTTAATGACAAGCTTGCCATAACGGCTAGCCAAATGGGACAAGTAAATATCTTCGGCAATGGAGTAACTTGTCATCCAGGGATAGGGTTTCATATCTTGTAATGCTGAGCGCCGGAATGACATATTGCAGCCGTGAAAAAAATCTGTCTCAAAAACCTGCTCCTTCTCTCCCCACAGGAATAGGGAGCCTGCAAACATGCTTGGGGATAATCTGCCCGGGGATCCGGACATTTGTCCGGTCAGCATGCCAAACAGCCGGCCCGGTTTGCTGCTGCGCATGCCTTTTGCCACACCGCCTACACCGACAATTGAATCGTCCGCTGCATAAGTATCAAGTAATCGTCGAATATATAAGGAATCATCTAATTCTGCATCATCGTCTAAATGAAGCACAATTTCAGCATTTACTAATCCAAGTGACTCATAACGGGAAAGCCAGAGTCCCGGATTAGTCTTACGATGATATCGAAACTCAGCCTGTGGCAATTTGTTCAGTATGTTACGATAATAGGTTAATCTTTCTACAGGAATCTCACCGTCATCTACAATCCAGAGCTCGATGGAGACATTCTCTAGCTGTGTCTGCTTGCTAATAGACTCTATGCACACTGTAAGGTCGTTTATACGGTTACGGGTAGGTATCACTATAGATACATCATGCATATGGGGATCTCCCTTCGGAATTTCTGGTGTTAACTTTATTCTATCTGCCCTGAAGGGGAGCGTATATACCACTTTCGTTTACTTTTTGCTTTAACATTCACGTCTATAAATGTTATTTTAATAAAAGTTAAGTTTGTAATTTTGAGTTTTTAACTATATAATAGTAAGTGACGTATATTTAGTTATTACTCTTATATAGCAGCTACAAATTATCAATAATATTAGGAGGTTTTTTCGTGAGAATAGATATCTGGTCCGATTATGCATGTCCTTTTTGTTATATTGGCAAAAGACGGTTGGAGAATGCGCTAAGCCAATTCCCGAACCGTGATCAAGTGGAGGTAGTATTCCGTAGCTTTCAACTGGATCCACATGCAGAGGTAAGTACAGACAAGAGTATTCATGAGCTGCTGGCTACCAAATACGGGATGACCGTCGAAAAGGCAAAAGCAATGAACGCACAACTAGCGGAGCAAGCTAAAGATGTGGGCTTGGAATTTAATTTTGATACAGTGAAGCATACCAACACTTTTGACAGTCACCGACTGAGTCATTTTGCAAGCACAAAGGGAAAAGGTGCAGAAATGTCCGAACGTCTGCTGCGCGCCTACTTTACGGATTCATTAAATCTTGGAGATCGCAGTGTACTGGCTTCACTCGCTGCTGAAGTAGGTCTGGATCAAGCAGAAGCTGCGGCAATGCTGGAAACGGATGCTTTTGCGAATGAGGTTAATGGCGATATTGAAGAAGGAAGCCGTCTTAATATTACCGGTGTACCTTTCTTTGTATTCAACAATAAATATGCTTTATCTGGTGCACAACCAGGTCCTGTATTTACAGAGGTACTGGATACTGTGTGGGCGGAGGAACAAGCAGGGCCAACATTACAAGTGGTTGGTAAGGGGAATTCTGAAGTATCCACCGATGATGGCTGCGCAGATGGATCTTGCAATATTTAAAGTTTAGATTCGAGTAAAACAAAAGAGCTGAGGGAGCCCTCAGCTCTTTTGTGTTTCGATAAAACTGTTCTTTTGTTGCTTCCCACACTCAAAAACAAGCGCTCCCGATATCCGGAAGCGCTCGCTGCTGATTGTTGTTTTATCTGAAAGATGTAACAAAGCTTGAGAATAGTGTACGTACATCGTATTGATATTGGTTGATTGGCTCGATAGGCCGTTCGATACCAAGTAGAGTATATACCGCAATTCTCGCTGCTCTCACGGAGTATTCTTCAGTGAATACAACGTCATCTGGAATTTCACAGAATTGTCCAATAAAGGCCAGGTTCGTGGAACCCTCAGGGACAACTTTTGGTCGGTCACTATTGAGTCTAGGCATGAACTGAGAAGTGATATAAGGCATCATGCAAGGAATACAGTTGGCGGTAGCCATGATCTCGTCCTTATGTTCTTCAAAGTGAAGATGACCGATCAATTCTTGCATGATTTCTTCGCCGGTACAATCACACATTCTCTTTTTCACGAAATCCCCAACTTTGTCTGGATACAGTCCGTAACCCCAGAACACTTTAACATGCTCAGGTTGATTGCGGAAATGCGGTTGGTAGGCCAGTACAACGGACATAAACCAGCTCGAATCCTTGAATGTGACCAAAGCGCCTGTGCCGGCACGGTTACGTGTGAAATTTTCCATCAGATCGAAGAATTTGGAGTCATGGAACGTTACAGTAAAGGACTCCCATTTCGAACCGTCTACATGATCATCGAACGAAGAAGGATTGCCAAGACTTGGTTTCTTGGAAGCGATGTTTTCCCATAATTTCCACGAGCTTCCCTTGCCGTTAAGGCGTGGAGCAGAAGTCATAGAACCAAGGCTGGAGCCTTCGGTCATAGAACCGTTTGTGATAATCACGAGATCATCTTCTTTTACATCAATCACATCTTTGACACCTTCGCGCACTACATTCATTTGGGTTACGGTAATTCCGTCACCTTTTTTGAACTGCAGATCAGTCACTGTACATTTCAGTGTGAAATCGACACCGAATGGTTCAAGATATTTGTGCAAAGGCAGAATGATGGAATCATATTGGTTATAAGGAGTGCGGGTTACGCCTTCCAGTGTTTGAATTCTTGGGAATTCATGGAAGAAACGGAGCATATATCTTTTAAACTCTACAGCGCTGTGCCAAGGTTGAAATGCAAAAGTAGTAGCCCACATATACCAGAAGTTAGTTGTGAAAAAGTGAGGGGCGAACCAGTCGTTGATACGCGCTTTCCCCATTTTATCTTCTGGTGTAATAATCAGCTTGCCCATAGCGAGACGATCAGCCATATCAAAACCCATGGACAATACATCTTCTACTTTGCCGTCTTTATTTACTAGTCTGGCGTTTGAGTGTGTTGGATTAGCGGTATCAAAAGCAATAATTTCATCCCGCACAGACAACCCCGGACGGTCGACAGAAGGAATCGTTGTTAATAGTTCCCAGAGATTTTCATAAGCTTCATCGTTGAGCATACGGCCGCCGCGGACAACGTAACCATGTTCAGCGTCACCTGCGCCGTCATTGCTACCACCAAGAATCTTCATCTCTTCAATAATGTGAATGTTTTGTCCCGGAAAATCACAGTCTCTGACCAGGTAAGCAGCGCCCGCTAGGGATGCAATTCCGCCACCGACAAAATAAACCTGTCTATTACCGTACTCTTTTTTCACAATGGTCGCCTCCAAGTAGTTGTTTAAATAATCACACTCTTAATGTAAACCAACTCCTATTTTGAAGGTATAATCAAACTCTTTAGAGTGTCTGGATTTTTGTCATTATGGGTGATCTGTCTAGTTTTTAGACAAAAAAAACCGCTGCAACCAAAGGTTACAACGGATGGTTCTCATATTTGTGTAAAGCTTTCAGAAAATTTCCTTCAATTAGATCACTTAGCTTCTCAATCATATGGTGCGGTTGTTCCTTCATGCCTTCTCTCATCCACTGAATGATTAGGCCTGTGAAGGCTAGCGTATAGAAATTGGCTATAAAATGCTTGTCTTCTTCGCAAACCTCCATCCCGGAGGACAGCTCGTTTATAACCCCCATGATGAGATCGTTTGTCACCTCGTACAGATATGCATCCAGGTGATTTCTGCCTAGTGAATTTAGCGTGTTACAGCAAAAGGATTTATTCCGCTCAATATAGCAGAAGATTCTATAAAAACCGTCCGTCCAAGTGCTGTAGCTGCGATACTGGGCGAGGCTTTCGACAGCCTCAGTCTTATAGATCCAACCTAGCAAATCAAATATATCCTGAAAATGATAATAAAAGGTTTGTCTGTTTAGTCCGCAATGGTCCACTAGTTGTTTAACAGTAATTTTATTGAGCGGTGTATGCTCCATTAGTTCTTTTAAAGAATGGGACAATGCATTTTTGGTTAGAAAAGAATTGGACAACAGCGTTTCACCTCTTCCATTCAAGACTTCGATGCTCGCGTATACAGCAGACGAATACCTTCCGCTAATAAACCCAGTGCAAATCCGGCACATGAAAATAAGGAAAATGCGAGGAAGCCTGCGAGATCCTCCCAACCGGACATCTCTTTGTAGGTGTAGCCCAGCATAAATGCCGCGCCTATGATTATTCCCGCCGTACTAAATACCCAGAGCAGACGTGCTCCGAGCCAGCCTAAAGTGTTGACGATGCCTGCCACTATTACGGAAAAAAGAGCAAAGCGCAGTAAGAGTGTGGTATCCATTTCTTGGGCCAGCATCACAAATCGGTGCAGAGGGAAAAGAAGCCATAGCAGAATGGCATAAACGGTCATCCAGAGAAACCAACGTTTACTTTTGGCAGCAGGCAGGAATTTCATTTCATGCACACCTCTTTTCCCATAGTTCGAACGTTAAAAAGTAGGAATTATACCGTGAAGGATTCCAGTTCTTCTGCACTTTGCAGCAGGTGGCTTAGCAGGTTTGGAATGTCCTCCATTTGTTCTTCTGTAAGTTGTCTTTTGAATTGCAGCTCGATGCAGTTATTGTAAGTTTCACTTTCCTGGCCATATATGAAGCTTAAAGATTGCACAGGCTGGAAATCAGGTCCCCAGATCGCTTTTAGAATACTGTCTATCGCCTGACATTCGCTAGGAATATCTTCGACTTCCATATAAAAACGAAGTGAAAGATTACAGCCGGGATCCGTATTAGGAACCTCCATGATTTCATCGCTGAGATCTTTCGTGGTCGAAGTGAGCAGGATTTCGGCGGTTACTTTCCTGCCTGCAGTTAATTGGAAGGAGAGACTGAACTCTCTGGACATCAGCGCCATATTCAGAAGGTCGGAGCGATCCGTAACCACCAGTATTCCGTCTAAATTATCGTAGTCATAAACCTGGTTCTCAAAGGCGATCTTAATATTATCGAAAACAGTAGGATGGAACAATAAGGGCACCTTCTTTGTTTATTTATATTGTAACATGATGTGATAGGAAGTTAAAAAAAGACGCCCAGGACCAAATGGACCGGGCATCTTGTGTAGAAGTTACGGCTTCCTATAAGCGGGAAGGCTCGTCAGTCGTGGGTATACGTTCAATTCTTAGTTTGTAGGCGCAGGCGCAGTATATTTCAGGAACGTCTTCGGAATCGGGCTCTCAAAGGTCATTAGTTCTCCAGTGGTTGGATGAATAAAAGAGAGCACTCGAGCATGTAGGCCAAGTCTTCCTACCGTTTTGGTCTCTGCCCCATATTTCTTGTCACCTGCGATAGGGTGGCCGATATCTGCCATATGCACCCGAATCTGATTTTTTCGTCCGGTTTCGAGCTTAACCTCTAGCAAGGAAAAATGGCGGTTAGCCTGAATAAGTTTATAATGTGTAATTGCATGTAGTCCATCGCCTTCATGAGGACTGGAATACATTTTAAGGGTTGAGGTTTCTTTGAGCCAAGAGCTTATCTTGCCTTCAGGTCTTTTAACCGCGCCTTCGACGAGCGCTACGTAAGAACGTTCCTTCACAGTATCTTTCCACGTAGTTTGTAATGCCTGCTGAATCCGTTCGCTTTTGGCAAACATCATTACGCCTGAAGTATCTCTGTCCAAACGGTGTACGACAAAAATCCGATTTTTTGGATTGCTAACACGGACATGCTCCATAAGCTGGCGGTAAGCCGTCAATTCATTTTCTTCCGCAGTGGCGATAGATAGCAGTCCAGCATCCTTTTGAACAATAATCAGGTCATCATCCTCATGAACGATTTTAAGTCCGATCATCTCTGCTGTTTGTACAGGCTTCTCTTGATCAATAGTAACGTTTTGACCCGGATGCAGTTGGAAATTATGCTGTGTAACTACCTTATCATTCACCGACACTTGTCCACGCGATAGGATGGATTTAATCGCATTTCGTCCTCGACCCGTGACGTGGGTGAGTAAGAAGGGCAACAGTTCAGAAGGTTCGTTTACAGTAAAAGACTTGGGTGCTGAGGGTGCTTTAGTTTTATGGTTAAGCTTGCCAGTAGGCTTGCTGTGAGAACGAGTACCTCTTTTGGCTGTTTCTTTAGGATTTCTTCTTGAGTTCATGGATGCATTCTCCGTCCTTTAATATTGTACTCCTCAATATACCATGGGCTGTGAAGAAATACTATGGAGAGGGCAGGCGTACTGGTTTGATTTGTAAATGCTCATAAATAGAACAGCTGGGCCAATCCAAGTAGCAGGAATAAACCGAGATATACCCAGCCTAACACGCGGGCATATTTTTTTTCCCGGTGCATAGCATTGACTGCATATATTTTAGTATCCACAGTAAGCAACAGAACACTGGAGATCAGCAGCGCAACAATTACGTAGGTTAGCTGGTGATAGAGCATAGTAGAGCCTCCCATAAACGTCATTTAATTTTGTTTAAGACCTACTCTGTCGATGTGAGTTTTCAACTTAACTTCAACACTGAGATTGGAATACTGCTGCTCCCAGTCATGTTTGTCACGAATATTGGCTTTCCAGTAGGAGGGAGCATATGCACGAATATATTCACCCATGCCAAAGACATCGGAATGCGCTTGTTGAGTTTCTTCGATAAGGTGGTTGAAAATACCGATCACTCTCTTTTGAAAAATATCTTCAATCTTTTCTAAAGAACGGCTGGAATCGATAGGGATATCACTACGTAAATGCTCATCTAGAGCCGCCTCTAAAGTGAGGTTATAGGTGATGTGAGGTTTGCCCTCTTTGAAATGAACCTTCACCCTCGTGAACCGGTCGTTGACCTTGAGCATCACCGGACCGAATTCATCAGCATAAAAAAGATCGGAGTATCCCCCGGGATTAATGCCCTTCATGGACATATATGCGCCAATCTCAATCGGAATCGTCGATCCGACCATCACTCCACCACTAAAGTAAGCTAGGCCTTTAATCATGATATTGTCTTCCTGATGTAATGAGACGTAAGGCAGATAACCACTTTCGCCCCATTTGGATTCTGCTGACCAGAATACACCTATATAATCAGCGGGGAATTTTCCTGATGTTACTGCTTTTTCCATGGTGGAGAGGATGTAAAGGGTCGGCACTCGCTGCAGCGGAGGATTAATATTCATAAATTTAGCAGCCTCCCCTTCGGATACTAGCAGCCAGGTCCGGCGACGAACTTCTGGATTTCGCCGCAAATAATCATTTAAGTCATTCATGCTTTTTTTTGCGATGTCCTCACTAATAATAATCACTCGTAAATGAATTAGATAACGTGGATCAGAAATTTGCTGCTGTAAATTGTTCATGGCGTCATCTAAGGTGTACCCGTACACTTCTACGACCCATACTGGATTTTGATTCACGCCTCCGCCTTCACCCCCGCTGCCTGGTCCGAGTGGAACTCTTCCCGGAACCGCAATTTGGGCGGTCACACGGATTTTGGGAAGGTTAATATTTGCGCTTTTAAGATGAGTGGTTTGATCATCATTTATTTTGCTGTCTGGAGGGACGGAATCAATGGATAACCCTAGTACCAATGCACGGTCTTCTATTTCAAGCTGGTCCCAGCACCCTGAGAGTAAGCCAGACATGAGTGAGAGAATAAATATAAGAACTACACGCTTGTAAATTTTTTTATTCATGAGAAATGGCTCCTTTATTTCGGATTAGAGAGACTAACCATAATAAAAGAGGATAGAAGGTCAAAAAAATCAAACCGATTATCGCTGTAATGCTAGCAAATGAATAGACCTGAAATATATTTCTCGGCAAAAGTGAAAAAGTGATGATAAGTGGAAGTAAGAAGCTGGATATTAGGCGGTGATCCTTGTGCCGCAGCACTTGTTGCAGAGAGTATGCAGCTAAGTAGTAGTTCGTAAAGATGGAAGTGAATATAGAAACCACCCAAATTATTATAAAAAGAGCATCAAACCGTTCTAAAAGTCCTGCGCCGATGGATATGGAGCGAGCTGCTTCTAAGGTTGGATAGGAAAGTAATTTGGTTTCTTGAGCTCCAAACATGCCTAAAGTGACCCAAACGATCATTACATAAATGAATCCAATGATACAAAGCGCAACAGTGCCTGCTTTAAGGATCTGTTGAGGTTTTTTCATTAAAGGAACCAGCAGGATGATGACAAATGTGCCCTGATAAAGGCCAGCAGACGTAATCGTTCCTTTGGAAAAGCTTGAAAAGGTGGTGTGATTTCCGGTGAGGGGTAGCAAGTTTAGAACGTCAACATTTTTCATAGCTACCAAGGCAATTGCTATAACAGATAATAGAATAAAAGGTAAATAGAAAACATGAACATAAGTGAATTTCACAATATTTCTTCGGATTGATAAGGCAACCAGTAGGAGCATTAAGAGAATTACTGCTTCGATGGGTGTCTTTTTAAAGACAACCGCAATACATACTTCTCCGAATTGGCGCATGGTGATCCCGGCAGAGAAAGCAAAAAACAAAGAAATAAAAATGGAGAAAATATCCGCGAGCCCAGTTCCGAGAAGGCGGCGGCTGAATACGAACAACGTTTCGTTCGGGAATTTTCGGCAGACAGCTGCTGTAAACCAGCAACCCAAAAAAGCAACAGGTACACCAGAAGCAGTCACGAGCGGTGCACCACTGTCTCCGGCTTCAGCCATATAACGAGGAATACTTAAGATTCCTATTCCTATAATCGTACTAACGATTACAGCCATGACTTGGATCGTTGTTATGGGGCGGTTACTATTCATCAGCTTCACTTTTCTCCTTAAAAATCAGATCGGTATGCATTTTCGGAATATCCTTCGCAAGAAGATCAGGATCAGGTGTATTAAGAAAGCTTGGGCGGCTTCGCATCCACCATAAAGGTACCCGAACGATACTATCCTTAAGGTCCTTCCATATCGTAGGGACAAAGGGGGTCATGTAGGGAACGCCAAAAGATTCCAGGAATAATAAGTGGTTGATAATAACAATAGTGCCCAGCATTACTCCGTACAGGCCAAAGCAGCCTGCCAATATGATCAATGGAAATCTAAGCATTCTTGAAGAGATTGCGGCATTGTAAGCGGGTGTGGCAAAAGACCCTATGGTCGTTATAGCGACAACAACTACGGTGGTTGGACTCGCCAGACCTGCTGCTACGGCTGCCTGACCAATGACAAGCACACCTACAATAGAAAGAGCCCCGCCAATCATTTGCGGTAGGCGAATGGTTGCTTCGCGCAGCACCTCCATGAAGACTTCCATAATCAGAACTTCCAATACGGCTGGAAAGGGTACGCCAGCTCTTGCACCTGTTATTGCTACGGCGAACTCTGTCGGCAGTAGCTCAGGATTGAAAGAGATAATGGATACATATAAGGCAGGGAAGAAAAGGGAAAATAATAATGCGATCAGGCGGATCATTCTTAGGAGGCTTCCTACGATAAAACGTTCCGTATAGTCATCCATCGTCTGAAAGAATTGATTGAAAAGTGCCGGGACGATGAGGCAGAAAGGTGAGCCATCTACAAGGATGATGACTCGTCCTTCTAATAAAGAGGCTATAGATTTATCCGGACGTTCGGTTGGCTGAACCTGTGGAAACGGGGAAAGGGGATGATCCTCTATAAATTGCTCGATATACCCCGCATCAAGGATGCCGTCTACATTTATTGCTGATAATCTCTTCATCACCTTTTGAACTAGCCCTGGATCGGCTATTCCTTCGATATAACAAACAGCTACTTTTGAGCGCGTCCGTACGCCAAGAGGGGCAGTTACTACACGAAAATCCGGCGTTTGTAGTCGATAGCGAAGCAAAGAGATATTGGATTCTAAATTCTCTATAAACCCATCACGCGAACCGCGTATAACTTGTTCAGTTTGAGGTTGCTCAATGCTACGATGCTCAATTTTACGCAGATTGAAGTAAAGTGCCTGATCCATTCCATCTATGATTAGAACTACATTTCCATCCAACAAGACGGAGACTAGAGTATTTAGGTCCTTAGTGCGGTTACCTTGTGTGACTTGTACCGTCATACTCCAGATGTAATCAGGTAAATCCTTTAGATCTTTTGGAATTTCTGAGTGGTCGGAGGAAACATTCATTAATGGCTTTAAAACATAGTTCTGAATTTGATTCTGGTCCACCACAGAAGAAAAAAAGATAATAGCCGCATCATATCTACCGTATACCTTGAAGTTACGGACAATAAGGTCGCTGTCTTCTCCAAAGACTTGTCGAATGAAGCTTATATTGCTCTTCAGGCTGGAATCCAATGGCTTTACTGGACGATTGTCCTGGGCAGAGGACTCGTTACGTGCAGGCTTTTGTTTAAAGGAGGTATATTTTTGTTTCCAATTTTGCACGGTCGCTCCACCTTTCTATGAAATCACGCTTATTAAAGCTTGGCTTAAAAGAAGACCTTTTATGTAAATATGTCAAAAGAAGAACAGGGTGATGATAGTTAAGAAGTGTTGCTCATTACACCATTGACCGCTAAACTAAAGATAGAAACGCCTAAGGAGTTATGAGAGATATGAAGATGCAAGCACCTACTATTGAACAGGCGCAGGCTGAGCTGCAAAAATATTACGGTTATCCAGACTTTCGGGATGGCCAGAAAAAGATTGTTCAGAACTTGCTGGAAGGACGCGACACACTGGGAATCCTCCCTACGGGTGGCGGGAAATCGATCTGTTATCAGGTTCCTGCACTGCTCCTGCCAGGGCTGACACTGGTGATATCACCACTGATCTCGCTGATGAAAGACCAGGTGGATGCGTTAACTACTGCGGGTATTCCGGCAGCCTTTATTAATAGCACGTTAAGCGGAAAAGAAGTGAATGAGCGGATTCGGGCTGCCCGGCGGGGCGATTTGAAGCTGCTCTATGTTGCGCCCGAAAGACTTGAGCTGGACTGGTTCCGTCTGGAAATGGCTGAGCTGTCTATTTCCTGCGTGGCTGTTGATGAAGCGCACTGTGTATCCCAGTGGGGACATGATTTCCGGACAAGTTATCTGTCGGTATCTCCATTTGTAGATGAGCTGCCTGAACGTCCGATCCTGGCAGCATTTACCGCCACGGCGACGCCGGAGGTTATGGAGGATATGGTCCGGCTGCTGCGCTTGCGCGAGCCGGGTATTTTCATGACGGGGCTAGGAAGAGATAATCTGGCAATGTCCGTGCTGCGGGGAGAGAACAAGCGGGAGTTCGTTATGGATTATGCGGCTACGCATTCTCACCAGCCGGGGATTGTATATGCGGCAACCCGCAAAGAAGTAGATGATCTGTATCAGAGGCTGCAAGCTTCGGGCATAGCGGCAGGTCGCTATCATGCGGGTATGAACGACCAGGAGCGGGCAGATAGCCAGGAAGGGTTCCTCTATGACGATATCCGGGTCATGGTGGCTACGAATGCCTTTGGGATGGGGATTGATAAATCCAATGTCCGGTACGTAATTCACTACAATATGCCCAAAAATATGGAAGCTTATGTTCAGGAAGCAGGTCGTGCTGGACGTGACGGGGAGCCGAGTGAATGTATTTTGCTGTTTAGTGCGCAGGATATTATGACGCAAAAGTTCCTGATCGAGCAGAATCCACAGGATAATGACCGTAAAGCTAACGAATATCGCAAGCTTCAGCAAATGATTGATTATTGCTATACTACCCGCTGCTTGCGCAGTGCCCAGCTGGATTATTTCGGGGAAGAGCATGGGGACAAGCCATGTGGTATCTGCAGCTCATGTACGGATGAACGAGAGCTAGTGGATATGACCGTCGATGCGCAAAAGATTTTCTCCTGCATCCACCGCATGCGGGAGCGTTATGGTGTAGCGTTGGTGGCATCTGTGCTGAAAGGCTCTCGCAATCAAAAGGTGATGCAGTACGGCTTCGATAAGCTGCCCACACATGGGGCGATGTCGAGCCGGACGGAGAAGGAAATCTCAGAGAGTATCAATGTGCTCATCTCAGAAGGGTATCTTGCCTTGTCGGAAGGCCAGTACCCTGTAGTACGGCTTCAGCCTCTGGCTGCTGAGGTCCTGCGCGGACAGCGTGAGGTGATGCAGCGTGTGGCACGGCCTTCGCGGACAGGTACAACATCTGGTACGAGAGTTCGTAGCCGGGGGCATGACCTGTCGCCATCAGCCGTCAATGAGACTGTCTTTGAGCAGCTGCGTCTTATCCGGCGTGAATTGGCAGGACGCGAGCATGTGCCGTCGTACATTATTTTTAATGATGCCACGCTGCGTGAGATGAGTGTGGTTTGCCCGCAGACCGAAGCGGAAATGCTGAGGGTAAAGGGTGTTGGGGAAGTGAAATACCGGAAGTACGGTAAGGCATTCTTAGAGTTTTTTCAAAATGAAATGTAGAAAAGGTCGTGTAGCATGAAAATCGTCCTGACCACGTTAAACGCCAAATATATTCATACCTCGCTCGCAATCCGCTTGCTAAAAGCGTACAGTGAGCATGAATTTAAGGATATTCATTTGGCAGAGTACACCATCAAAGATCCCGTGATGAATATTGTGTCCGACTTGTTTCAGAAACGGCCAGATGTGATTGGTTTCTCCTGTTATATCTGGAACATCGAAGAGACGCTGAAGCTGATTGGTATTCTTAAGCAAGTGATGCCTGAAGTTACGATTGTTCTCGGAGGACCGGAAGTTTCGTATGAGCCGCTTCATTGGATGAAAAGAGAAGCTGGCATTGATTTTATAGTTAATGGAGATGGGGAAGAGACGTTCCACCATTTGCTGCAGGAGCTAAGGGATGATCGTAAGTTTCACTTTGTGTATGGAGCCGCTTATCGCAAGGGAGAGGAGATCATTGTCAATCCACCACGTCCCAAAAGCGATCTGAATACGCTGCCTACGCCGCATCGTTTTCCTGAGGATATTCCAGATTTGAGTAAACGTATTGTTTATTTTGAGACAAGCCGCGGGTGCCCATTTAACTGCCAGTTCTGTTTATCTAGTATTGAGGTAGGCGTACGTTATTATGATATTGAACGAGTGAAATCTGATCTGCTCTATTTAATACAGAATGGCGCCAAAATCATTAAATTTCTGGATCGTACCTTTAATATCAACCGCAACTATGCGATGGAAATGTTTCAATTCCTGATCGATAATCATCAAGGCTGCGTGTTTCAGTTCGAAATTACCGCAGATATCATGCGGCCGGAAGTTCTGGATTTCCTATCTAAGAATGCGCCTCCGGGTATTTTTAGATTTGAAATTGGGGTGCAATCTACCAACGATGAGACGAATGAGCTTGTTAAACGCCGCCAGAATTTCAAAAAGCTGTCCCGTACCGTAATGAAGATTAAGGCAAGCGGCAATATCGATCAGCATCTGGATTTGATTGCCGGATTACCTATGGAGGATTACAGCACCTTCCGTAAAACGTTTAATGATGTATTCGTTATGGAGCCGGAAGAGCTACAGCTAGGATTCCTCAAAATGCTGCGGGGAACGGGGCTGCGGGCGCAGGCGTCTAAATATGAGTACACGTATATGGAACACGCACCTTATGAAATCCTTAGCAGTCATATGATGCCTTTCTCAGACATTATCCGTTTGAAGCGGCTTGAGGATGTGCTGGAGAAATACTGGAACAGCCACCGGATGGACCATACGGCCAAGTACTTGATCCGACATGTATTTGATTCGCCATTCGATTTCTTTCAGGAGTTCGGTGACTATTGGGAGGAGAGAGGCTGGCAAAAGATTGGCCATCAGCTGGAAGATCTCTTTACCCGCTTGCAGTCCTTCCTGATAGATCGCGGGACGCCGTCTATGGATGTTATAACTGGCTTGATGAAGCTGGACTATTTTCTTGGACACAAGTACAAGCCGCGCAAAATCTGGTGGGATTTCGTGCTGGATAAGTCGGATTGGTCGAGCTATTTGAAAGATATCGCGGCTAATCCGGGTCAAATTTCTGCCCAGTTAGCAGAAGCAGGACTTAACGAAAGAGAACTGCAAAAGTATACTGTGCTGGAAGTATTGCCATTCTCGCTGGAAGCGGTGCTGGATTCCATCAGCGGCATGCGTGCCGATGAGGGCCTTGAGGATGGTGAAGCTGATATGGCTAATCCAGAGTCTTTGGCTTCGGCAGACTCGCCATTACAGGGAGCAGCGGATAGTAGTTTAGAAGAGACTGCGCAAGCAGCAAGCTCGGCTGTAGCTGTAGCGGAGCCCGCTTCCATTAGGGAAGGGCGCACGCTACTAATCGTAATGTATCAGCAGAACGAGAGCCAACGCGCTCAGTACTACACACTGCCCTTGTAATAGGCGGGTGGAAGGATAGACCGTTCCTTTATGGGACGGTCTATTTTTTTGTCTTGGGCGATAGCGTCATCTGGATTCACAAGTGGCTGGGAAGGGGATGAGGTGGAGCTAGTGGCGATTGAGTCCGCATGTGGTGGTGGAGAGAGATGGTGGGGATATTGACAACTGGGTCCGAAAGCGGTGAGTAACCCGACGCAGGCGGACCCAGCGGACCTTATACGTGGAATTATCTTGTTTTTTTGATGCTAACGGACCGCATAGTCGCTATTGTCACGAAAAACACCCAATATGAACCTGTTTCGCATGAATAGCTTCTCTGGAGTCCGAAACCTAGCTCGAAAGGCTATAAATCAGCAAATAGCGTCAACTGAGTCCGGAAGTAGCGGGGAGAGTAATGATGTGTGGTTAGTGTCAATTGAGTCCGAAGCGGAGGAGGAAGATGATGATGATGTGTAGCTAGTGACAACTGAGTCCGAAAGCGGTGAGTAACCCGACGCAGGCGGATCCAGCGGACCTAATACGTGGAATTATCCTGTTTTTTAGGTGCTAACGGACCGCATAGTCGCTATTGACACGAAACACACCCAATATGAACCTGTTTCACATGAATAGCTGCACTGGAGTCCGATATCTAGCTCGAAAGTCTATAAATTAGCAAATAGCGTCATCTGAGTCCGGAAGCGGTGAGTAACCCGACGCAGGCGGACCCAGCAGACCTTAAACGTGGAATTATCCTGTTTTTTGGATGCTAAAGGACCGCATAGTCGCTATTGGCACGAAACACACCCAATATGAACCTGTTTCACATGAATAGCTGTACTGGAGTCCGATATTTAGCTCGAAAGGCTATAAATCAGCAAATAACGTCAACTGAGTCCGGAAGTAGCGGGGAGAGTAATGAGTGTAGTTAGTAACAACTGAGATCGAAAGTGGCAGGGGAGAGTGACGATGTGTAGTTAGTGTTAACTGAGTCCGAAATTAGCGGAGAGTGTAATGACTCGGCGTAGGCGGACCCAGCAGACCTTATACGTGGAAATATCCTGTTTTTTGGATGCTAACGGACCGCATAGTCGCTATTGGCACGAAAAACACCCAATATGAACCTGTTTCACATGAATAGCTGTACTGGAGTACGATATTTAGCTCGAAAGGCTATAAATCAGCAAATAACGTCAACTGAGTCCGGAAGTAGCGGGGAGAGTAATGAGTTTAGTTAGTAACAACTGAGATCGAAAGTGGCAGGGGAGAGTGACGATGTGTAGTTAGTGTTAACTGAGTCCGAAATCAGCGGAGAGTGTAATGACTCGGCGTAGGCGGACCCAGCGGACCTTAAACGTGGAAATATCCTGTTTTTTGGATGCTAACGGACCGCATAGTCGCTATTTGCACGAAACACACCAAATATGATCCTGTTTCACATGAATAGCTGCACTGGAGTCCTATATCTAGCTCGAAAGGCTATAAATTAGAAAATAGCGCCATCTGAGTCCGGAAGTAGCGGGGAGAGTAATGATGTGTAGTAAGTGTCAACTGAGTCCGAAAGTGGAGGGGGAAAGTGATGATGTGTAGTTAGTGACAGCTGAGTCCGAAACCTAGCTCGAATGTCTGAAAATAGCAAATAGCATCATCTGAGTCCGGAAGCGGTGAGTAACCCGACGCAGGCGGACCCAGCGGACCTTATACGTGGAAATATCCTGTTTTTTGGATGCTAACGGACCGCATAGTCGCTATTGGCACGAAAAACACCCAATATGAACCTGTTTCACATGAATAGCTGCACTGGAGTCCGAAACCTAGCTCGAATGTTTGAAAATTAGCAAATAGCGTCATCTGGGTCCGAAAGCGGCGGGGGAAGGTGATGATATGTAGCTAGTGACAACTGAGCCCGAAAGTGGAGGGGAGAGTGACGATGTGTAGTTAGTGTTAACCGAGTCCGAAATTAGCGGGAAGAGTAATGATGTGTAGTTAGTGTCAACTGAGTCCGAAAGTGGAGGGGAGAGTAATGATGTGTAGTTAGTGTCAACTGAGTCCGAAAGTAGAGGGGGAATGGTGATGATGTGTAGCTAGCGACAACGAGTTTGTACGTGGTGTGGGAGAGCGCTGAGCTGAAGACAGCGTCAACTGAGTCCATTAGCGGTGGGGGAAGTTTATTTACTAAAGTTCAGATGCGCGGAGGCACTGGAGATTGTTAGATTGAGAAGTCTGCTGAGACAAGCTACGCAAAACGCAAAACGCAAAACGCAAAACACAAAACGCAAAACGCAAAACCGCAAACCGCAAACCGCAAAGAAGCGATCTCCCAAATACCGGGAGCATCGCTTCTATGTTGCCACATTTGTTGTCTCATTTCTCGTCTCATAAATTCACTAACAACCGCGTTTTTTCTTAACTTATCTTAGCAACCTCTGAAGGAAGGTGGCGCTCTAACCAGTTGAGCACATCGGCTGTGACTTGATCTCGATTCACTTCATTTAGCATTTCGTGTCTGCCTTCTGGATAGAGTCGATACTCAACGTCTGACACTCCTCGTTTCTTATACAACTCCGCAAGACGGGGAATGCCTTGACCGTTCATACCGACAGGGTCCTTATCCCCACCAAATATATAAATGGGCTTACCTGTACACAATGTGCTAAGTGATTCCTCAGTATGGATCTCTCTTAGGAGGTGGAAGAAACCACGGAAAAAGCGTGTTGTACAAATAGCTCCGCAGAATGGATCGGAAATGTACTTATCTACTTCCGCAGTATCGCTGCTCAGCCAGTCAAATGTTGTTCTGACCGGGGAAAAGGCGCGGTTATAGCTGCCAAATACCAGACTGTTCAGCAGTACACTGCGATGATGCTCACCCTTTAGCTTAAGCTGCGCGCTTGCCAGAGATTCTCCAATACGCAGCATACTGCGTGGACCGTTTGTCCCGCTTAGGATAAACCCTGAATAGATTTCGTTGCCTTCTTCGCACATGAGTTTTTGACCCAGAAAGGAACCCATACTGTGTGCGAATAAAATGATGGGCTTTCCTTCATGCTTGGAGAGTGCTGCGGCACCTACCTGCAGAAGATTGCGCCGCATCCAATAAAATCCGTCCTCCCCAACATCACCAAGCAGATTGACTTGACCAGCGGTTCTACCATGTCCCCGGTGGTCATTGGCATATACTGCATAACCAACCCCGGTTAAAGCTTCCGCAAAACGAGCGTAGCGGGCGGCAGTTTCACACATCCCGTGTGAAATTTGCACGATTCCTCTAACTGGCACATCGGACTCAGGTAACCATTCATAGACATGGATGGTTACACCTATGGGATCCGTTAGAGTAAAGCTGTTTTCCTTCATGGTCCATTCCTCCTAAAGGTTCTCGACTTATGGTAAATAAGAGCGAAGCACAGTAGAATGACCCTCGATAGTATAACGGCCTAGGTTGGAAGGAATCAGATAACATTCCCCTGCGGCATAAGGCTGGGAGCCGCCTTCCCAAGTCAGATGTCCGCTGCCTTCGCAGATAACCAGAATAGTGAAGCTGTCTTCTGAAGTGGTGAGATCCCATGAACCATTTACGATCCCTTTTTCGACAATAAAATAAGGTGAAGCGGCAAGCTGCAGCCACTCTCCAGGCACTGCATGATCGGTCTTCATCGAAGTAGCGCCGGCGCCTTCATAAGCTGTAACATTCAGAGAATCCTCGATATGAAGCTCGCGTGGTTTTCCATCTAGACCTGGACGGTCGTAGTCATAAATACGGTATGTAGTGTCGGAATTCTGTTGAATTTCCGCTACAACGACACCAGCACATAGAGCATGTACCGTTCCGGCAGGGATGTAGAAGGAATCGCCAGCGGAGACAGATACCTCTTGAAGGCTATCCATAACCGTGCCTTTTTCCAGTGCTTCGCGTAATGTTTCACGGTCTACGCCTTCTTTAAGGCCGTAGATGATTTTTGCATCTGGCTTAGCGTCTAATACGTACCACATCTCTGTTTTACCCAGTTCACCTTTAGGCAATCCTACATAATCATCCGTAGGGTGGACTTGAACGGAAAGGTTGTCGTTGCAATCCAACAATTTGATCAAGAGTGGAAATCTTCCGCCAGCTTCTGATATTCCCTTGCTTCCGAACCACTCATGACCAAATTGCTCACGAATTTGATCCAGACCTTGTCCAGCTAATTCTCCATTAACCACTGAAGATGTTCCATTCGCATGATCGGCAATCATCCAGCCTTCACCAATATGACCTTCTGGTAGATTAAGGCCGAATTTCTCCAGCGCGCGGCCACCCCAGACACGTTCTTTAAACTCCGGTTGAAATTTTAAAGGATATGGTTGTGTCATTCGTAATCTTCCTTCCCAATTACAAGATAGTTTGATTGTTTACAAAGCTTAAGATGGGGAACCTTTTTTCTTCTCGAGGGCAATTACATAAGGTGCGTCCGTGCGCTGCAGCTGGCGGTATACAATGCTCTGCGCTACCTTAGGGGAAACAGTCGCAGCCCAAGCTTCAACAGCGGCGGCTTCGAGATCTCCGCCTGCATGGCCAGGATACAGTACAGCCGTAATAATTCCCCCCGGACGCAGCAGCTGGAGTGAAGCTTCCAGGGCTGCAATAGAGCTATCCGGCTCAGTAATGATATTCTTGTCGGCATCGCCTGAAGGCAGATAGCCAAGATTGAACATTATAGCACCAACGGTGCCTGGCCAGTTAGCCGGGACGGCTTCTGCCATTTCGGCATGGCTGCGTTCCAGTAAGGTAACGGCAGAGAGTGAGGAAGTGTCCTCCCGCGCAAGCCGGAGACGTTCTTCTGCCAGCTTCAGCGCCGCAGCTTGAATGTCAAAGCCGTAGACTTCGCCACGAGCTCCGGTTGTTTTGGCTAGAAAAAGCGTGTCAGCACCAGTACCTACAGTTGCATCAATCGCACGGTCACCTAAAGTTAGCCGCTCAGAGATTAATTTATGAGCAAAGCTTAGAACGGACATAAAGCCCATTAGCCCTTCCTCCAATACTTACCCTGCCAAGTATCACGAGCAACAAGCTCATCGTCAATGGCATTTAGCACTTCCCATTTCTTGAGACTCCACATCGGTCCAACTAAGAGATCCCGTGGGGCATCTCCAGTCAAGCGATGAACAATCATCTCAGGGGGCAGAATTTCAAGTGAATCAGCAATCAGCTTCACATACTCGTCCTGTTCCATGAATCGGAGCAATCCTGCTTCATACTGCTTCACCATTGGTGTTTTGCGCATGAGATGCAGAAGGTGAATCTTAATTCCCTGCACATCCATGCGAGCTACAGCAGATACCGTTTCAAGCATCATTTCGTGCGTCTCCTGTGGGAGACCGTGAATGATATGGGTACAGATCCGAATATTGTGACGGCGCAGCTTCTCCACAGCCTCCACATAACACTGCGTATCATGCGCCCGGTTAATAAGCTCAGAAGTGGAGTCATGTATAGTCTGAAGACCCATCTCTACCCAAAGATACGTACGCTTGTTCAGCTCTGCTAAATATTCGACCACATCATCCGGCAGACAGTCAGGGCGAGTAGCAATAGACAATCCAACGACACCAGGCTGCTGCAAAATAACTTCGAAATATTCTCTCAGCTCTTCGACCGGAGCGTACGTATTAGTATAGGCTTGGAAGTAACCGATATATTTAGCATTTGGCCATTTCAGATGCTGTCTGTCACGGACGTTATTGAATTGTGTGACTAGGTCATCTCGGCGGCTTCCGGCAAAATCACCAGAACCTCTGGCACTGCAAAATGTGCAGCCTCCCTTAGCAATGGAGCCGTCACGATTGGGACAGGTAAAGCCTGCATCAAGCATAACTTTGAATACCTTGGTGTTCATGTGTTCACGCATTTCGTAATTCCAAGTATGAAAACGTTTATCTCCCCAAAGTTGCGGAGGAGAAGTGTATTGAAGATTAGACACGAGAAGCCCCTTTCTGAAAATATAATTATGGATAAGATTCCTTATCCTTATATTTTTCTGAGACAGATGGCGTCCTTATCCCAGAGAACGCACAGCCGTTTCTTATAATCCAATACATTGTATCAAAAAACCGAGCTCGGCGTAACATTGACTCTTCATAACGGCATGAAAAATAGGCAGGAAATAAGGCGCTTTCAGCTTGAAAATGCTTACATAGTATGTTATATTCAGAGTGTGAAAAGCTGCTGTGGCATAAAGAAATTCATCCAAGAGTTCATAATTTCGTGTCGTCCGATCCATAATAATAACCGTGAGGTGATAGCAATGAATTCTCAAACGGTATATGCTGAGGGTAAAGATTCGATTGAAGTCCACTTAACACCAGATGAAGCCCTTGCACTAACGGGCGTGGAATTTAACGGCAACCCTAAGATCAAGACAGATGCGCAGCGCAAAATTCGTAGCGCATTCGAAAAAAAGACATTTGCCACAAACACAAAGTAAATCCTGATTTGCCAGACAAGAACGAAATCTATTCCAATATACAACAACGAAGGAATTCCTCTGAACAGCTCATTTAAGAGCTGAACCAGAGAATTCCTTTTTCTTTTTTTACCGCAATCCCTTTACTTTTTGGGACAATTTCGGCACAATATTGCAAGTGACAGTTATCGTATAAGAGATAATCGGAGGAATACCTATGCGTTTACGCGGAAGAAAAGGAATACGTGAAAGTTTGGAAGAACAGACGGATTTAGTCATTCTAGATCCTCGGAGTTATAAAGGTGAGTGGTCCAAGCTGTTCGGTAACGATCATCCGATCCATGTGGAGTTCGGAATGGGCAAAGGACAGTTTATCAGCCAAATGAGCTTTAAATATCCTGATATTAACTTTATCGGAGTGGATATGTATGATGAGCTGATCCGCCGTGCTGGAGATAAGGCTAGAGCAGTATGGGAGCCGGCAGGACATGAAACACCGCCTAACCTGAAATTGGCACTTGCAAATATCGATTATGCTGAGGAAGTATTTGCTCCGGGAGAGCTTGAGCGGATTTATCTTAATTTCAGCGATCCGTGGCCTAAAAGCAAGCATGCCCGGCGTCGTTTGACACATCCGCGTTTTCTTGACAAATATCGCGGTTTGCTTAGCGATCTAGGTGAAATTCATCTGAAAACAGATTCCCGCAGTCTTTTTGAGTTCTCATTAAATGCCTTTGCGGACTTTGGCTTGCAGATGAAAAATATTTCTTTGGACCTACATGCAGATGGCATCATCAACGAGGATCATATCATGACAGAATATGAGACGAAATTTGTCGGACGTGGCGTGAATATCCATCGTTGCGAGGCAATTGTAGGTGCAGAAGCACTCAAACAGTATCAGGCTACCCGATTGGATAAATATCGGCTGTAGTTACAAAGCACTGCTCCAAATGGCATGCTTCAATAATAAAGCGGCAACTCTCCAAGTAAAGTAGTTTGGAGGCTGCCGCTTTTTTAAATTAACTATTCCAATAATTCGATGATACTCTGAGCACATTGTAAAGGATGGTAGCGCGCAATTTCTTCAAGATGAAGTTTGCGCTTGTTTTGCACATCCTCATAGTTGTTTAAGAGGCGCTCCATCCACATTTCGACAACCTCTAAAGATTCGATGGGTTCTCCGAAGCCGGCTGCAGTAAAGTAGCGGCAATTCTCCTCCTCCTGCCCGGGAAGAGGGTGATGGAAGAGCATCGGAATACCTTTTGCAAGCCCTTCACTGCAGGTCATTCCTCCCGGTTTTGTAACCAGCAGATCGGACACCTCCATCAGCTTGTGGATTTCACGCGTAAAGCCGAGTAAGGAAATATTAGGATGATTATAATGCGGGTCTTCTTTCATTTCCTTTAGCAGCTGTTCGTTATTGCCGAGACAGAAAACAATCTGAATCTTGTCACGCCATTCCGCCAGACAAGCGTTTACGACTTGGTCGTTCATGATTCCCCAGCCGCCGCCCATGACAAGAACGGTTGGCATCTCCCGCAGATTGAATTGCTCTCGAATCTCCTGCTTTCCGGGATGCTTCCAAAAATTAGGGTGTATCGGTATACCTGTTACCTGAATTTTCGTGGCAGGAATATTTCGGCTGCGCAATTTGGATTTAACCTCAGGTGTTGAAACCAGGTAAAGGTCTACCTCTGGGCTAATCCAGGTTGCATGCGCATCATAATCCGTTATGACGGTGACGAGCGGCACATTTAGGGTAGGATCCAATCTCTTTAGGCGGGACACTACAGCACCTGGAATAAAATGTGTGCAGACAATTACGTCGGGTTTCAGTTGTCTCACAATATTTTTGGCATGCGTATAAAATATACGATGCAAGGCAAGCGTGGTAAGACGATTGAATGATTTCTGGTGACGGTAGACATAACCCATCAATTTTGGCTGTGTCGTTACCGTCTTTCGGTAAGCAGACAGAATAATAGGTGCCATCTTGGGGTTTAAAAAATTTCCAAGTTCTAGCACCTTCGTTTGTAAATTAGGCGATAATTGGCGCAGACTGCTCGACAACGCATAAGCTGCTTGTGTATGTCCGGCGCCAAAACCTTCCGAGAGTATTAAGATTCTTTTTTTACGCAATGTTGATTCACCTATTCTCAAGGGTTTTCCCGGTTATTAACAATAAATGCTTTACATCCATAAGGCTATAGTACCAGCTGCTACGCAGGAACCGATCACTGCGCCAGCTATAACATCTGATGGATAATGCAATCCAAGATAAATACGAGAAAATCCGACAATACAAGCTAGCGGCAGCAGAATAACGGTCAAAGCAGGAAACGCCAGCATATAAGGGACCGTAGAAGCAAAGATAGCTGTAGTATGACCAGATGGAAAAGAATGATCCTTTAATGGATTACGAAAAGTATTGGTTTCCGGTAACGCCAGATAAGGACGCATACGCGGGTACAGTTTTTTGGCGATAGCTACGGGTATATGGCTGACAGCTAGTGCTGTTAAGGCTTGTAAACCTGTAGTTCTCCAAGGCTCAGGAGCTAATACCCATACCAGTATATTGATAACAATCGTGCTTGTAGCTCCACCCAAATGAGTAAGGTAAAAGAGCCAAAAGTTCAAAAAACGATTATGCATTCGTCCGTTGATCCACTTAAAAAGATGCCGCTCCCAGAGATGTAGTTTCATGAATAAATGTCTCATATCTAATTCCCTCCGCTAGTCCGGCTACCGTTAACAGATGTTAATGCAGTAATCCGTTCTATAGCTTAGATCTGTCTTAATCATACTTTTTAAAGGTAGTTCATTTCAAGGAAAAGCTCAGGTTTACACGAAATTTGCCAGTTTTGACTTAGAGCACTATTACGCTTTACAATGATTCAAGCAGACTAAACCTGTTTAAAAGGGTAAGAGATAAATAAGGATTCAAAAAAAGGAATCCATAGAATTCTTTTAAACAGCATATATAAAAATTGTGAAGTCTGCCGAGAATAAGAATACTCTTGGTCTATTGTTAAGGGATGCAACAAAAGGGTCAGAAAGAACGTCAAGCAAGCTAGAGAGAAAAAAAGAACACCAAGAGTGAAAAAAGGGGGCATCAAAAGGTCATGACAGACGCACTGTTTGTTACGCTCCAAGTGATCTTGGCAGCAATCGCAGTCTATCAGTTTACGTTTTCATTATTCGGACTGCACAGGAAAAAGAAAAAAACGCAGTATAAGCCGGAAAAATCTTTTGCCGTACTTGTTGCCGCACATAACGAGGAAGAAGTTGTCGGCGCATTAATGGAGAATCTGAAGCAGCTTAATTATCCATCAGAACTGTACGATGTATTTGTAATTTGTGACAATTGTACAGACGGTACAGCTCGCATCGTTAGAGAACACGGCATGAACGCTTGTGTCCGCACCAATGCAAATCTGAGAGGTAAAGGCTACGCAATAGAATGGATGCTTAAAGAGCTGTGGGCTATGCCCCGGCAATATGATGCTGTTGTCATGTTCGATGCCGATAACTTGGCGCATACTGAGTTCCTGATGGAGATGAATAATGATCTTTGTTCAGGTGCACGGGTAATCCAAGGTTATATCGACACCAAGAATCCAGAGGATTCCTGGATTACAGCTGCTTATGGTATTTCGTACTGGTATATTAACCGTTTGTGGCAACTTTCACGCCATAATTTAAATATGGCTAACTTCCTTGGCGGAACCGGAATGTGTTTTGAGACCACACTTCTTAAAGAAATGGGCTGGGGAGCTACAAGTTTGGTCGAGGACTTGGAGTTTACGATGCGTAGTGCAGCACATGGTGTATATCCTAAGTTCAATTATGATGCAAAGGTATTTGATGAGAAGCCGTTAACCTTCAAGGCCTCCTCAAGACAGCGTCTGCGTTGGATGCAGGGGCACTTCACTGTTGCTCGCCGTTATTTTTTCCCATTGCTTTGGCAAAGTATTAAAGAACGCAGCTTAACGAAGTTTGACCTCGCGCTTTATGGAGCGAATGTATATATTGTATTGCTCACTTTTTTAATGACGGCGGTAATGTGGGTGGATATGGCGTTCTTTAACGGACCGAATATCGCTAACATTTACGGCAGCTTGCCGATCTGGCTCAGCTTCCTGGCTATTGGCGCCAATCTGGTGACTTTTGGTATTGCGATGGCATTAGAGAAGGTTACGTTCAAGAAAGTATATGCTTATCTTGTATTCTTCCCGATTTACTTGATCTCGTGGTATCCGATTACGTTCTATGCGTTCTTCACGCAGAACAATAAGCAATGGAGCCATACCAAGCATACTCGCGTAGTACGACTTGAAGAAGTACAAAGTAAGCAGGTATAAAATTCACGAAATTTCTGCATAAAAGGATTGACACCCCAAATAGTGTGGTGTATAGTATTCAAGTACGCAAATCATAGGGATTGCAAGAAGAAGCACCTGCTTCTCACCTGACTGGCATATTCGCCGGCTGGTTTTGATCTCAATGCTTTATGAATGTTAATGTTCATGAACGTTGATCAAACACGGGGTGTCGGGTGTTACCGGCACCCCTTTTTTATGGAGTTACGTGAGAATAGTTGTTAAAAAGATCCGGAGGTGGAGAGTTATCAGTAAGGAACATATGATCAATGATGAAATTCGGGCCAAAGAGGTACGGTTGGTTGGTGCGGAAGGTGAGCAAATCGGAATTAAACCGATCCGCGAAGCGCTGCAAATGGCGATCGATCTTAATCTGGATCTAGTCAATGTAGCACCACAGGCTAAGCCGCCGGTATGCCGCATCATGGATTACGGCAAGTTCCGTTATGAAACGCAGAAGAAAGAGAAGGAAGCGCGTAAAAACCAGAAGGTCGTTGATATCAAGGAAGTCTGGTTCCGTGCTAACATTGAGGAACATGATTATCAAACTAAGTTCCGCAATGTGATCAAGTTCTTGGGTGAGGGCGATAAAGTGAAGTGCTCCGTACGTTTCCGCGGACGTGAGATTACACACGCGAATATCGGCCAAAAAATCCTCGAACGAGTGAAGAACGAAGTGGCTGATATATCTGTTGTTGAGCGCCAGCCAAAGCTGGAAGGCCGCAGCATGATTATGATTTTGGCTCCTAAAGCTCAATAAATCTGGAGTCACTTGCTTATCTGCAATTTGGCGCCGCATAATATTCAAGGAGGAAACACCATGCCTAAGATGAAAACACACAGCAGCCTGAAAGGCCGCTTCAAAATTACCGGAACTGGTAAAGTAACACGTTACAAAGCTCACAAAAACCACTTGCTGTCCCACAAATCTAAACGCGCTAAGCGCGTTCTGAACGGAAATCCAGTAATGGCCCCTGGGGATGTAAGACGTTTGAAACAAGGATTGGCTAACTTGAAATAGTTTATTACACATTTTTGGGAGGTTTATTAATATGGCAAGAGTTAAGGGCGGATTTGTAGTTCGTCGTAAACATAAAAAAGTGTTGAAATTGGCAAAAGGTTATTTCGGTTCTAAACACCGTATTTTTAAAACAGCTAAAGAACAAGTAATGAAATCGATGGTTTACGCTTACCGCGACCGTCGTCAAACTAAACGTAACTTCCGCAGACTGTGGATCGTTCGTATTAATGCAGCAGCTCGTTTGAACGGTCTTTCTTACAGCAAGCTTGTATACGGCCTGAAATTGGCTGGTGTAGAAGTTAACCGTAAAATGCTGGCTGATCTGGCTGTGAATGATCTTAACGCATTCAACTCCTTGGCTGGTATTGCTAAAGAGAAAATCAACGCGTAAGTGTTGTAATATAACCGAAAAGCACCGCCTGCGGGTTGCCCATGCAGCGGTGCTTTTTTGTGCGGTAAGATAGGGATGAAGCAGCGTTGGAATTCCCTACATAAAAGAAAAAGCTCTGCATCTGCAGAGCTATTCCCAGTACTTTATGGTGTTTAATTGAGCGGCGAGTTTTTTGCTGATATTGCGGCGAACTTTTCGTAGCTCGGAACGTTCATTAGCAGATTCGTTGATCAGCTTCTCTTCGTCTGTCTCTGGGATGATAGCTGGGACCGGAGTAGGTGTGCCATCCTCTTCGACTGCGACAAAGGTTAGGAATGAAGTAGCAGCGACAGCGCGCTCTCCAGTGTATAGATTTTCTGAAATGATCTTCACAAACACCTCTATGCTTGTCCGTCCGGTCCAGGAGACGAAGGATTCAAAGCATACGGAGTCCGTAGGGCGAATGGGTCTCAAGAAGTCTACAGAGTCTGTAGAGGCTGTGACGACGTTAGTTCGACAATGGCGCATAGCTGAAATGGAGGCTACTTCATCAATGCCGCTCATAAGCTTGCCACCGAATAATGTTTTGTGATTATTGACATCATTAGGGAAAACGCGTCCGGTTTTGAAGACACGGGATTCACGGCAATATTTGAAGGCCGGTGTTGTTTGTGGATTTATTTCTTCGGTCATGATCTGATAACTTCCTTTCAGTGCAATTACTAAGGAATCATAATAATAGAAAACACTTAAGTGTGCAATAATATTTGTAATGTGTTGGAATACTATACAGAGTAAAATCAGGGTTTCTGACATTAACCAGACATAACTGTAACATGCTATGTCATGGAAAGCGGTTACTTGCTAAAAAGTGCAAATTATTATTGACCTGAGGTCATTTATGCACTGGATTTTAGATTTTATTGCAGTTATAATTTGAACTAATGGAATGTCCAAGCAGAACACAGAAGACATCCAATATTTTAAGGGGGATTACATTCAATGAAAAAAGGTTTAAAGCTATCTCTTGCAATGTTGCTGTCTCTTACAGTCGTTTTGACAGGCTGTGGAAACAACAATAACAACGCCGCTAAAGGTGAAACTAATGCAGGAACCAATGCAGGAACAAACGCACCTAAATCCGATTTCAAATTTGGTATGGTTACTGACATTGGTGGCGTAAACGATAAATCGTTTAACCAATCCGCATGGGAAGCATTGCAAGCTCTTGAAAAAGAAACAGGTAGTGGCGTTAAGTACTTGCAAAGTAAATCAAATGCTGACTATGAGCCAAACCTTAACTCCTTCGTTAAAGATGGATACAACTTGACTTGGGGTATTGGTTTTGATCTTGGCGACGCAATTAAAAAAGTAGCTACTGAGAACCCAAATGCTAACTTGGCTATCATTGATAGCGTAGTTGAAGCTCCTAACGTAGCTTCCGTTACTTTCTCCGAAAATGAAGGTTCCTTCTTGGTTGGTGTGGTTGCTGGTCTGACTACAAAAACTAACAAAGTTGCATTCATCGGTGGTCTGGAAAGCCCTGTAATCAAACGTTTTGAAGCTGGCTTTAAAGCTGGTGTAGCAGCAGTTAACCCTTCAGCTAAAGTAACACCTACTTATGCTGGTGGTTATGACAAACCAGACGTTGGTAAATCTCTTGCGGCTACATTGTATAACGACGGAAACGACATTATCTTCCCTGCTGCTGGACAAACAGGGAATGGCGTATTCAACGAAGCTAAAGCTCGTAACAAAGCAGGCGGTACTAAAGTATGGGTTATTGGTGTAGATAAAGACCAATCCATCGAGTTTGGTACTGACGTTACTTTGACTTCCATGATCAAACGTGTAGACGAAGCTGTTCTTAAAGTTTCTAAAGAAGTAATTGACGGTACGTTCAAGGGTGGTACTACAACCGTTCTTGGTCTGAAAGATAATGGTGTAGGTATTTCTGATACTAAGGACAACGTTTCTGAAGAGATCCTAGCTAAAGTTGAAGAATACAAAAAACAAATCATTGATGGAACAATCACTGTTCCTTCCGAGTAATAGTTAGTCTCCATTTATTGCATTACAATAAGGATCAAAGAATAAGGCCGGTGTTGTGCTGGCCTTATTCCTTGTTAAAGCACTGGTTATGATAAGAGGAACATAGATATACCGCCTTACAAAGGGCGGTACATCCGTGTCTATAAGGTAGTTATATATTCTGTGATGAGGGTGATTCCATGAGTGCTGCGGCTCCTGTCGTAGAGTTGAAGCAAATCACAAAACGCTTTCCCGGTATTGTTGCTAACGATTCCATTAGCTTGACGCTTAAAAAGGGTGAAATCCTTGCATTGCTTGGTGAGAATGGTGCAGGCAAGTCCACTTTAATGAACATTGTATTTGGATTGTATCAACCGGATGAAGGCAGTATTGAAATCGACGGGAAACCGGTTATTATTGATAACCCCAATAAAGCTATTGAGCTTGGTATTGGTATGGTTCATCAGCATTTCAAGCTTGTGGAGCCTTTTACGGTGACCGAGAATATTGTTCTTGGGATGGAGCCGAAAAAAGGTCTTAAAATTGACTATAAATCCGCTGCGGAACAGGTTCGGAAGCTATCGGAGCAATATGGCCTGCAAGTGAATCCAAATGCCGTTATTCATGACATTTCGGTAGGTATGCAGCAAAGGGTAGAAATTATGAAGACCCTGTACCGTGGAGCGGATATTCTCATATTTGATGAGCCGACCGCAGTACTTACGCCTCAAGAAATTACGGAACTCATGGCGATTATGAAGCGGCTTGTTGCAGAGGGAAAATCCATTATTTTGATCACGCATAAGCTTAAAGAAATCATGCAAATATCTGATCGGGTCACCATTATTAGACGTGGGAAAGTAATTGATACTGTGAATACCGCAGAGACCAATCCTAATGAGCTAGCTGAAAAAATGGTTGGGCGTGGCGTAACTTTTAAAGTGGACAAGAAAGCTCCTGAGGTTGGCCAATCTGTACTCAAACTGAAGGATGTCAGCAGTAAGAGTAAAGACGGGGTCTCCGTACTGGATGGTCTTAGCTTTGAAGTTAAAGCAGGGGAAATTCTCGGGATTGCTGGCGTAGATGGCAATGGACAAAGTGAGTTGATCCAGGCCATTACAGGTCTGCGCAAAATTGATTCGGGTTCGATAACCGTTTCTGGCAATGAAATTGCTAATTTATCACCGCGGAAGGTTTCAGAGATGAATGTCTCTCATATTCCTGAGGACCGCCACAAGCATGGATTAGTGCTTGATTTCACCATGAGTGAGAATATGGTTTTGGAAACCTATTATAAGAGTCCTTACAACAAAAATGGCTTTTTGCAAAATGATGTCATTGATAAGTACGCAGCGAAGCTTATAGAGCAATTTGATGTACGTACACCTTCAATAGAGACCAAAGCCCGTTCTTTATCCGGCGGAAATCAACAGAAAGCGATTATTGCGCGGGAAATAGATAAAAATCCGACATTGTTAATTGCCGCACAACCTACACGCGGTTTAGATGTTGGGGCTATCGAATTTGTTCAGAAGCAACTCATAGCTCAGCGTGATCAAGGAAAGGCTGTTCTACTTATTTCCTTTGAATTGGACGAGATTATGAACGTCTCTGACAGAATCGCTGTTATCTATGAAGGGAAAATTGTCGGTGAAGTGTTCCCGCAAGATACGAATGATCAGGAACTGGGTCTTATGATGGCAGGCAGCTTGCAGCGGGGAGGTAAGGCAGTTGAATAAGTTCAAAAAAATCTTCACAACTGACAGCTACATCGTTCCTCTGGTTGCCATCGTGCTTGGTTTTCTTGTGGGAGCAATAGTTATGCTTCTGGGCGGTTATGATCCGATAACTGCTTACTCCGCACTGTTCAAACGGGTGTTTGGTAATTTGTATAACTTTGGTGAAGCTGTGCGCGAAATGACACCATTAATGCTTACAGGGCTAGCCGTAGCTTTCGCATTCCGTTCAGGGATGTTTAATATCGGGGCAGATGGCCAAGTAATGATTGGTATGACAGCGGCAACAGTGGTGGGTATTAAGATGGCAGGTCTGCCATCCTTCCTGCTTGTCCCGCTTGCTGTAATTATTGCGGGTGTCTGTGGTGGTTTATGGGCAGGGATTGCCGGTTATTTGAAAGCAAAACGTGGGATTAACGAAGTTATTACCACAATCATGTTAAACTGGATTGCTCTTTACCTGTCGAATTATATCGTTAGAAACTTTTTGTTGCTTCCAGGACAAAATCGTTCCGAGGATATTCCGGCCTCGCTTTCCATGACCTTTTTGAATTCGATATTTGATAATGCACGTCTACACTGGGGTACAGCTATTGCTCTTGCTGCAGCGGTATTCTTCTATGTGTACTTATGGAAGACCAAGCAGGGCTACGAAATGCGTGCAGTTGGTTACAATCCACATGCCGCCGAATATGCAGGGATGAATGTTGGACGTAACGTTATGAAGGCAATGTTCATAAGTGGTGTATTCGCCGGTCTGGCCGGAGCAGGAGAGGTGCTTGGTGTATTCCATTATCAAGCTATTTTCGCGGCATCGCCAGGATATGGATTTGATGGTATCGCTGTTGCTCTTCTTGGTTTAACACATCCACTTGGTGTTATTCTGGCTGCGATTCTCTACGGTACGCTGACTTATGGTTCTGCGGGTATGAGTTTTGCTGCAGATGTTCCACCAGAGCTTATTCGTATCGTTATTGGTTCAATCATATTCTTTATTGCGGCACAAGGGATTGTGCGCTGGGTGCTTAAGCCCTTTTACTTCAAGCGCAAGAAAGAGAAGGTGTTATAGATGGATCTGCAGACGTTAGGTCAACTGCTTAATACAACGCTTGTTTTTTCCACAGCGCTCATTTTTGCCTCACTTGGCGGCATCTTCTCTGAACGTTCCGGTGTCGTAAACATTGGACTTGAAGGTTTGATGATGTTTGGTGCCTTTGCGGCAGCAGTAGGCGGTTATTATGCTCAGGACGCTGGAATGGGCGAATGGGCTCCTTGGGTTGGTGTACTCTGTGCTATAGCTGTTGGTGTGCTAGGCTCACTAATTCATGCGGTTGCATCTATAACCTTTAAATCTGATCAGACGATTAGTGGTACGGTTATTAACTTTTTAGCTGCAGGAAGCACGCTCTATATGGTAAAGCTCCTGTTTGATGGATCTGCTGAAACTCCGATCATTGATGGGTTTAGCAAGGTTGCAATTCCTGGGCTCTCCAAAATCCCAGTGATTGGTGAAGGGATTTTTAATTCCTATCCTACAACTTATCTGGCCATAATACTGGTCATCGTTATTTATTTGGTTCTGTTTAAGACGCCATTTGGATTGCGTTTGCGTGCAGTAGGTGAGCATCCAAGTGCTGCAGATACACTGGGTGTAAAAGTTAATCGGATGAGATATATCGGTGTAATGTTGAGTGGATTGATGGCGGGTATTGGTGGAGCTACAATCACTTTAACAACAACCGGAACCTTTGGACATAATACAATCTCTGGTCAAGGTTTTATCGCCATTGCAGCGATGATCTTTGGGAAATGGAATCCACTTGGCGCCTTTGGTGCAGCGGTATTCTTCGGATTCTCCCAAGCGATTCGCAACTATGTTCAATTGTATGAGTGGTCACAAAATATTCCTCAAGAGTTTATCTTTATGATCCCTTATGTACTGACTATCATCGTGCTGGTAGGGGCTGTAGGCCGATCCTCTGCTCCTAAGGCATTAGGACAGCCATACGATCCTGGTAAGCGATAGAAATGTAACTTTTCAAAGCCGTATTTCCGGTCTTTTCCCGGAAATACGGCTTTTTTATTAGGATCAGCAAGGATAAACATTGAGGCAGGAGGGCAAGTGTACAGGCGAAGGTCCTTTCCATCGAATAGACTGTTTTGTAGATGATGCAAATGAGAGGCGTACAAAACATTTAGGAGGGGATCATATGACTAAGCCAGTTACGAAGAAGCAGGTTATGAGACTCGTGGGTAAGCAGATCATTGCAGTAAAAAAGGACGGTACTCAGGTGACAGGGAAACTGCTTCGTGTATCCGGAAATCGTCTGATATTACAACGCGTAAGTGGTAAAAAAGTACAAACCAAAGCAATCATTCCTTTAGTGTTGTTTGATTTGCTAGCTATTGGTACAGCACCTTATGCTTTTGGTGGTGGCTATGGCGGTGGAGCTCCTTATGGCGGAGGTCCTGGCTATGGTAATCCTTATGGAGGTTACGGGTACGGAGGCACACCCTATCCACCTTTCGGATTCTTTTAAGTTCAGTTGAAATTCGATTTAACTAGATGAACCTTTTCTCCAATTCGTAACAGAAGCTTAGGGATTGATAACGGGCTACGCTGTAGCCCAATTTTTGATAAAAGGCAAGAGCTGCTGTGTTTCCTAAATCGACGGATACCTTAGCCCGATGACATCCGCGTGATAGTGCAAATCGTTCTGCTCGATCCATGAGCATATTCCCCAAGTGTTTGCGCCGTGCTGCGGGTGCTATGGCTAACATATCGATATAAAGTAAATCACCATGCAGCAGGAAATGGACAAACCCCATTGGATCACTCTCATAGTCGGGACAGGCGACTAAGGTGATACCGTGTCCCAGACGACGGGGGATATCTTTTTTGATTTTGGCAATTTCAGTCTTTGGTAAATGAGATAATGGTACAAGCTGTCGCTCGATTAAATCAAGGATAATGACGTCATCCTGCTTGGGTCGACGATAACGGATCATAGAGCGCCCCCTTTCTACGCATTGTCGTACATCATATGTCGGGAGCGTGGTGGGGGTTCCCAGCACGTAGAAGTAGGAGTTGTGACAATATTAAAAATAAGGGTATTGACTTATCCATGTTAGGAATCATATAATGTGTCTAAACATTTTATCGAACATACATGTATCGGCAATGATGAGGACGAAGTTTTAAGGGCTCTTTTGCTCAGAGAGTGTGAGGATCTGCTGCAACCTCCACCGAAATCCCTTATATACGAGCTCACCTCGGAGCTGTTTTCCTGAAAGGTCCACTGGCTAGAGTGGTGGAATTATTAGGGGAAATCGTTTAGTCCGCGTTAGGGACTTCAGGTTACAGAGATTAGGGCCCTTGCCTACATCGATGGATTTTTGTATACCTGATAAGGCGTTGCATCGCGAGATGTAATGCAAACATGGGTGGTACCACGGAAGATCAACCTTTCGTCCCTCACGCGCTAATACTGTGCGTGGGAGGCGAAAGGTTTTTTTGTTTTATAAGGAACCATTTGCTGATGTATAAAGGACGGTCCGTCATTTGCATAATGAATGTTAAATATCGGAGGAGGAATACTGATGAGCGCGCAAATACCGGAATTACGGTCTACTGAGCAGTTAAAAGAAAAATGGATGGAGCCGGAGGTCATTTCCGGTTCCGAGATATTACTCCGCAGCCTTGTATTAGAAGGTGTAGACACTGTATTCGGATATCCGGGTGGAGCTGTACTGTACATCTATGATGCATTGTACGGTTTTACGGATTTCAATCACGTGTTAACGCGTCATGAGCAAGGTGCTATTCATGCAGCTGACGGTTACGCTAGAGCAAGTGGCAAACCAGGGGTATGTATAGCTACCTCAGGTCCCGGAGCAACGAATCTTGTAACAGGTATTGCTACAGCATATATGGACTCCACTCCATTGGTTGTAATCACAGGTAACGTATTCTCCAGCCTGATCGGTACAGATGCTTTCCAGGAAGCAGACATTACCGGGATAACGATGCCAATCACTAAGCATAGCTACTTTGTAAGAGATGTTGAGGATCTCCCCCGTGTTATACATGAAGCTTTTCATGTGGCGAATACCGGTCGTAAAGGTCCAGTGTTGATCGATATTCCGAAAGACGTGTCAGCAGCGAAGACGTTGTTCACACCAGTGAAAACAGTGAATCTTCGGGGCTACAATCCTTGTACAGTTCCAAACAAACTGCAGCTTGATAAATTGGTTCGTGCGATTGCGGTTGCTGAACGTCCGATCATCATTGCAGGTGGTGGAGTTATTTACTCCGGAGCACATGAAGCTATGTTCGAATTCGTGAAACGGACAGAGATTCCAATTACTACAACCTTGCTGGGTCTCGGAGCTTTCCCTAGTGCAGAAGAACTTTGGATGGGAATGCCGGGTATGCATGGTACGTATACCGCGAATAATGCGATCCAACAGTGCGATTTGCTCATTAATATCGGTGCACGTTTTGATGACCGTGTTACTGGCAGACTGGACGGCTTCGCGCCAAAAGCCAAAATCGTGCATATCGATATCGATCCTGCAGAAATCGGGAAAAATGTATCGCCTGATATTCCGATTGTAGGCGATGTGAAAACGGTATTGGAAATGCTGAATCCTGAGGTTGGCCGCGCATCTAATGCTGATGCTTGGAGAACACAGATTGCTCAGTGGAAGCTAGATCAGCCGCTTCGGTATAAGGATTCAGAAACAGAGCTTAAACCACAATGGGTGATTGAAATGATCAATGACACCACTAAAGGTGAAGCGATTGTTACAACGGATGTTGGTCAGCATCAAATGTGGGCTGCACAATACTATAAGTTCAATCATCCGCGTTCATGGATTACTTCAGGCGGTCTTGGAACGATGGGCTTCGGATTCCCGTCAGCTATCGGTGCACAGATGGCACATCCTGAACGGTTGGTAGTATCGATTAATGGTGATGGCGGCATGCAAATGTGTTCCCAAGAGCTAGCGATATGTGCGATTAACAATATACCAGTCAAAATTGTAGTAATTAACAATCAGGTGCTTGGCATGGTTCGCCAATGGCAGAATCTTATCTATGATAAACGTTACAGCTTTACAGACCTCGCAGGCAGTCCGGACTTCGTTAAGCTGGCTGAGGCCTATGGTGTAAAAGGTCTACGGGCGACGAATAAGGAAGAAGCACGTGATGCATGGCAGAAAGCACTGGAAACACCGGGTCCAGTATTGGTAGAATTCGTTGTTCCAAAAGACGAGAATGTCTACCCGATGGTAACTCAAGGTTCAACCATCGATCATATGCTGATGGGGGATGAATAACAGTGACAAGACATACGATTTCTGTACTCGTAAATGACCAGCCGGGTGTGCTTCAACGGGTGTCGGGTTTGTTCGGTCGCCGCGGATTTAATATTGAGAGTATAACGGTTGGCCAGTCTGAAGAGGTTGGATTGTCCCGGATGGTTATCGTTACTCTTGGAGACCAGCATACGCTTGAACAAATCGAGAAGCAGCTCTACAAGTTAATTGATGTAATTAAAGTCGTTGATCTTGGATCTAAGCCCATGGTTGCTCGTGAGCTGGCTCTGATTAAAGTGAATGCTGATCCAAGTGAGCGTCCGGAAATTATGGGCGTTGTAGAAACCTTCCGGGCTTCAGTTGTTGATATTGGCAGCACTACATTGTTAGTACAGGTAGTTGGAGATACAGTGAAGATTGATGCGATGATCGAGCTTTTGAAACCTTATGGAATCAGAGAACTGTCTCGCACGGGTATTACGGCTATGGTACGCGGTAACTCTTAAATATTTTATTTTGCGACTTTAACGGATTACTGCTTGATTGCATTAATCTGATATGATATGAATGAACTTCCCGCTAAAGAGCGGGAGCTTGAGGAGCAGCTAGATCTTCTATGATTCCAGTTCTCTTGAGGCACCCGCTCTTTATGATGGGTCTCAAATTAAAGGAGGATATTGACAATGGCAGTTACAACGTACTATGAACAGGATGCAGAACTTAGTGTATTAAAAGGAAAGACAATTGCGGTAATCGGGTACGGTAGCCAAGGACATGCCCAAGCACAAAACCTGCGTGACAGTGGTCTTCAAGTTGTCATCGGTCTTCGTGAAGGTAAATCTTTTGAAACTGCGAAAAATGACGGTTTTGAAGTATTGCCAGTAGCTGAAGCAGTATCCCGTGCAGATGTTGTGCAAATCCTAATGCCAGATGAAACACAGGCTTCGGTATATAAAAATGAAGTAGAACCAAACCTTAAAAAAGGCGCAGCTTTGATGTTCTCCCACGGCTTTAACGTACACTTTGGACAAATCGTTGCTCCTAAAGATGCAGACGTGCTGCTTGTAGCACCAAAATCTCCAGGTCACATGGTTCGTCGTACTTATGTTGAAGGCTTTGGCGTTCCTGGCTTGATTGCTATCGAACAAGATGCAACTGGAAAAGCTAAAGAAATCGGTCTTGCTTATGCAAAAGGTATCGGCTGTACACGCGCAGGGGTTATCGAAACTTCCTTCCGTGAAGAAACCGAAACTGACTTGTTCGGTGAACAAGCTGTACTTTGCGGTGGTGTATCCGCACTGATCAAAGCTGGCTTCGAAACATTGACAGAAGCAGGATATGCTCCTGAGATGGCTTACTTCGAATGTCTGCACGAATTGAAGCTGATCGTTGACATGGTATACGAAGGCGGATTGTCCAGCATGCGCGATTCCATCAGTAACACTGCTGAGTACGGTGACTATGTAACTGGACCGCGCATTGTAACTGAAGATACTAAAAAAGCTATGAAAGCTGTTCTGACAGATATTCAAGAAGGTAAATTCGCTCGTGACTTTATCCTTGAGAACCAATCCGGACGTGCTTTCCTTACCGCTACTCGCCGCAACGAAGCTGCTCACCCAGTAGAAGTTGTAGGTAGCCAATTGCGTGAAATGATGCACTGGATTAAGAAATAATCATAATCATACTTATGATTAAATAGTATTACCTTCAAATGCGGCCGTGACTTTGCGAGCCGCATTTGAGAGTTTCAGCACAATTTTTGGGAGGTGCTTAGCATGCGGAAAATTTATGTGTTCGATACGACACTACGAGATGGAGAGCAGTCACCAGGTGTGAACCTCAACACGCGTGAGAAAGTGGAGATCGCTTATCAGTTAGAGAAGCTGGGAATTGATCGCATGGAAGCGGGTTTTCCTGCAGCTTCTCCAGGTGATCTAGCTTCTGTTAATGCGGTGGCAAGAGCTGTGAAGAACGTCACGGTAATCGGCCTTTCTCGTTCTAGAGAGACAGATATTGATGCTGTAAAAGAAGCACTACAGGGAGCGCAGGACCCTTGTATTCATATTTTTCTGGCTACATCTCCTATTCACCGCCAGCATAAGCTACGGATGGATAAGGCTCAGGTGCTGGAAACTGCACAGTCTGCTATCCGATACGCTAAAAAATATTTCCCTAAGCTCGAGTTTTCATTAGAAGACGCGGGACGTACAGAGTATGATTTCATGGCTGAAATGGTCGGCATGGCTATCCGGGAAGGCGCTAATGTTGTTAATATCCCGGATACTGTAGGTTATTTGAATCCTTCGGAGTACGGAGCTATCTTTAAATATCTAAAAGAGAATGTGCCTGATATTGAACGCGTACAGCTTAGTGCCCATTGTCATAACGATCTTGGTATGGCTACAGCAAATACGCTGGCTGCGATTCAGAATGGTGCAGATCAGATCGAAGGAACGATCAACGGTATCGGTGAACGTGCCGGGAACACAGCGATTGAAGAAGTTGCGCTAGCGCTTGAGACACGGGCTGAATTTTTTGGTGCAAAAACATCGCTTACGTTATCTGAGATCTCTCGCACAAGCCGTCTGGTCAGCAAGCTTACAGGTATGGTGGTTCCAGGGAATAAAGCGATTGTAGGAGCTAACGCATTTGCTCATGAATCGGGTATTCACCAGGACGGGATGCTAAAAGAGAAAACTACCTACGAGATCATGACACCGGAGACTATTGGACTTAAAGAGAGCAAGCTGGTACTCGGCAAACACTCTGGACGGCACGCTTTCCGCGATAAGTTGAGTGATCTTGGGTATGATTTGTCCGAAGAAGAGCTGAACACCGCTTTTTCTAGATTTAAGGATTTGGCAGATAAGAAAAAAGAAGTATCAGATGAAGACATTTTGGCTTTGATTGAAGAGAAATTAATTGATACGCCAGAAGTCTTTAAGCTGCAAACGATGTTCGTTACTTATGGTAATGAAGCTGTTCCAACCGCCAAGGTTATTATTGCGGGTCCGGAAGACCAGCCGATTGTAGCTGAGGCCGAAGGTAATGGTTCAGTAGATGCCATCTACAATGCTATTGATAAAGCCACGAATGAGGAAGTTACCCTTGGAGATTATTCGATTAAATCGGTCTCCCGTGGTAAAGATGCGCAGGGTGAGGTTCATGTGGTGCTTTCGCAGGGAGAAGTAGCTGCACAAGGCCGTGGACTTAGCACCGATATTCTAGAAGCAAGTGCCCGCGCTTATATTGATGCGCTGAACAAGCTTCTGGAGAAGCGTAAGACTTACACCAAACGTGATCACGCTAGTCTATAAGATGTACAATGTTATTTTTATTTTCCATTAAGTAGTAAATACGACAGGGATATGCGAGTTATTGCGCATATCCCTGTTTTTTTTTGCAATAAAAAGATCTCCAAGACTGTAATAGGACGCTGTTCAGATTATGTATAGATGGACTATTTACAATAGTTGTTAGGTTGCAAATTTATATCATGAGAAAGCGTCAAGGAGGTTAATGCGGGGGAGTAGAGTACGGGATTCAAAGGATAAAGCTTAGGAAAAGCACGAAAAACGGAGTGACAAAGGAGGCATTTTTAATAATGTTATCAAAAAAGAAAATTAGCGCATTGCTCGTAGTATTCTTGCTTGTGACGCAATGGGCTTACAGCTTTGGCTTTGGAGTCAATTCGCAGGCATATGCGAGTGGCAACGGTACTGTAATTGGAGATGACCTCATTACTAGTGTTACGCTTGCTGTATACACCGATGATAAATACACAAATACGGTTACAGAAAGTGTATATGAACTTGATTCCTATTCGGAATTGAACTATACATGGTCACTTCCAGATGGGCATGGATATAAGGATGGGTCCACCTATACCTTTGATCTTCCAACACAGTTTGAACTTTATAACGATCTGAATGGTGATCTTATTTTTGACGATGAGCCTGTAGGGACTTATACAGTCGACAAAAATACTAACCGCGTTGTATTTACATTTAATGCTTATATCGAAACCCACGATAAAGTGGGAGGGACTTTCTCCGTTAGGTCGCTTTTGAGCTCCAAGAAAATTACAGGCTCCACGAAGCAAACCCTGATTTTCCCGATACAAGGCGGTACTCAGACCATTGAGCTTAATTTTAAGCCGAAGGTTAGCTCTACTATAGAAAAAGACGGTTCGCCTAAGCCGCAGTATTATAACCCAACAAGCATCGCTTGGACGGTTGATGTGAATAAGGCACTGGAAAGCGTAAAAAATGCAGTGGTCACAGACACACTCCCTGCGGGATTATCACTGAATACGGTATCTATTGCTGTTTATGAGCTTGATGTGAAGGTCGATGGGACTGTGAGTCTTGGCAATCTAGTGGACAGCAGCAAGTATGATGTGACAGGATCCACTTTGGGAGAGTTAAAGCTGAAATTTGCGGATAACCCGCTTACTAAGGCTTACCGGATTGGCTTCTCTACGGATATTACTGGTACTGGTGTAGATGCGAAAACCTTTTTGAATGAGGCAGTCTTAACAGGAGATAACGGATTTTCTAAAAAGGCTAGCACTACAGTTACAGTAGGACGTGGCAAACCACTATCGAAAGAGTCCACCAATTACGATGCAGCGAATCAGGTGATTTCCTGGGCTGTTAATTTCAATTACAATGAAAAAACAATTTTAGCGGCAAATGCTATTTTGAAGGATACATTCAATAACACCCAAGATCTAATTCTCAACTCGGTTAAAGTTTATCCTGTAACGATCGACAGTAATGGTAACGGGGTTAAAAGCGCGGAAATCGCTTCAAGCGAATATACAATAACTCCAACAACTGCAACGGGATTAAAAGGTTTTGATCTGAAATTTAACAATGATATAAATTCTGCCTACCGTATTGAATATCAGACAAAGGCAAATGGCAGAGTATTTGATGATGGCAAGATTACGAACAAAGTTACTTATGATGGAAAAACAGAAACGGGTTACAGTGATATCAAGCAGCAAATTCTCCATAAATATTATAGCAACGTTAATTATGCGACTAAGACCCTTGATTGGACTATCCAAATTAACGACGACAGCAAGACTATGGAAAATTTAGTGGTGACGGACACTTTTGGCAATGCCGGATTAAAGCTTGTTCCGGGTACATTAAAGGTTCAACCAACTAAAGGCGGAACTGCTACCGTCCATAGTGTTGTTTACAATGCGCATGATCCGGTTGCAGTAAACGATGGATTTGTGATTACTTTTAATGCGCCGATAAATGAACCTTACACAATTACTTATACAACAAGCTTTAACTATGATTGGCTGGCTCCGGGCAAAACTCAATTCACTAATACAGGTGCACTCGATTGGAAAGAAACGGTTAATGGGGTGCAGGAGTCTAAGCATAAAGAAGCGACCGTAATCTTTAATCCAAGAGATGAGGTTAAAAACAATGGGAAGAAGAGTGGTTCCTACAATGCTGTAACTAAGGAAATCACTTGGAACATTGGGGCTAATTTTAATCAGAAAACGTTAAACCAAGCTCAACTGGTTGATACCATTTCAGCTGGCCAAGTTGTAAATATGGATTCTGTGAAAGTGAATAAATGGGAGTATGGAAAGGATGGAAATCCTTCTCCTCAAGCTAGTGTGAATTCCGCGGACTATAAAGTGGAGCTGGATGGCAGTGAGCTGAAGGTGACATTTAATAAAACGATTAATTATGCGTTCTACGTCACTTTCAAAACAACGTTCGCGGATCAAGCGATTGATTCAAATGAAATTAAAAATACAGCTACGTTATATGACGGTGCGAAAGTAGAGTCCGCTAAACTGCAAGCTTCTGTTAATATCCCTCAGGGCGGGGAATACGTTAACAAAGAAGGTGCGCAGGATGGCAATAAAATACATTGGACGGTTTACATCAACCGTAACCAATCTTTTGTAAAAGAAGCGGTAATTACGGATATTCCAAGCGATAATCAAATCCTGCTGTCCAATACATTCCATGTCTACAAAACGAAAGTTGCAAGTAATGGGGATGTAACATCGACCAACCAAGAATTGGTGAGTGGTACAGATTATAAGCTGGAAATCACTACGGATAATGACGGAAAAGAAAGCTTTAAGCTTAGTTTCCTGAAGGATATTTCCGAAGCTTATATTTTGAAATATGACTCCCTGATCACAGCACAAAACAATGATAAGGTAACCAATAAGGTTAGTTTCGATGGTAAAAACATCAAGGTAGTTCCAGGTGTAAGCACCGAGGAAATTATCGTTAAGCTCTCTAGCGGCTCCGGCACAGGAAGCGGCGTAAGAGGACCGTTGACGATTACCAAAGTAGAAGACGGGAATACGAGTAAGGTGTTAAGTGGGGCCGTTTTTGATCTGTATCGGGTAGTTGATGCCGATAAGATCTGGATTAAGGAAGGCACTACGGATACAAACGGGATACTTGAATTTACCAAACTAACAGGTGGGAAATATATATTAATTGAGAAAACAGCGCCTGCTGGTTATGTTCTTGATCAAACACCACATGAAGTGACTATTTCTTCGACGACAGGGATAAGCCTTGAGGTAAAAAACAAAGTTCCGACACCAACAGCAACGCCTATACCGACTGTAACGCCCGCACCAACGGTAACACCAACGCCAGCGCCAACAGCAACAGCAACACCAACGTCGACGCCAACAGCAACGCCAACGTCGACACCGACAGCAACACCAACGTCGACGCCAACAGCAACGCCAACGTCGACACCGACAGCAACACCAACGTCGACGCCGACAGCAACACCAACGTCGACACCGACAGCAACGCCAACGTCGACGCCGACAGCAACACCAACGTCGACGCCGACAGCAACACCAACGTCGACACCGACAGCAACACCAACGTCGACACCGACAGCAACACCAACGTCGACACCGACAGCAACACCAACGCCGACGCCGACAGCAACACCAACGTCGACGCCGACAGCAACACCAACGTCGACGCCGACAGCAACACCAACGTCGACGCCGACAGCAACACCAACGTCTACTCCAGAGGAACCGACAGGTCCTATCTGGACACCATCACCGACTCCGGAAGTAGTCGTTACTTCTACGCCAACGGCAACACCAGTTGTGGTGGCAACACCTTCGCCAACACCGATGGTAACGCCAGTGTCGACGGCAACGCCAACGGTTACGCCAACAGCTACTCCAAGCCAGCCTGTGGCAACTAGTACGCCTGTTGTTCCGCAGGTAACTCCACCTGTGCAGAAAGAGATTACCAATGAAGATGTTCCTATTGAAGGTGAAATTCCACTTGGGGGAGTGCCAAGCCTGGGAGATGAGCCGGGACATGGTAAAGTAATTATTACTAAGGATGGCAAATGGGTCTACACACCTGATCCGGGCTATATTGGTAAAGATAAGTTCACCATTATTGTTACAGATGAGAATGGAAATGAAGAAGAAATCCTCATAGAGATTGATGTGGAGGAAGTACCAAAGGGTACAGTCACTGAGCCGGGAAATAACAGCAATAAACCGACTCAGCTTCCGAAAACAGGAGAAGACAGCGCGTTTCCGATCTACTTGGTTGGTGGGAGTCTAGTACTTTTAGGGTTTGTATTAACAAGACGATTCAAACGTAATAACTAGGAAGGTAATAATAAAGACACCCGGTTTTATCCGGGTGTCTTTATTATGTCTTGATAGGTTATTTAGCTCATCGCACTCTATGGTTAAGCTGCTCCCATTGCTCGTACCATTGCTCAACGCTGGCTGGAAGGCCAAGGTTAAGTTCCTTTTGGAACAAATCCTTGAGCAGCTTGTACTGCTCTTCCACAGCGGAACGTTCTCCAATACTGTCGTAGACCTTCATTAATCCTAAATGCCCTTGTTCAAAATAAGGCTGTAGCTGCACTACTCGTTGATAGACAGTAACGGCCTCGGCAATTCTGTTGCTTTCTATATAAAATTGGGCTATGCCCATTGCATGGTGCAGCCAAATGGTACGAAGACGTTGCCGCTCACTTTCAGCCCATAAATAATCATAATCGTCATAGTAATCTCCAGAATAAAGCTCGAATAAAACTTGATGCTCCGCACAATTAACTTCACTGATGGTTTCCAGAGCCAGGATACCCTGTTCCCACTTATCTACATCAATCAACATTGATCCGGTTTCAAGGGTATAGCCTTCCCCCCCGCTAAGGTTGCTGATATGCAGGTCAACTTCATTCTGCTTTAAGCATTGCCGGACTTGATAAATTGTTGTATAGAGATGGGTAGAGGCCTTTTTCAGATTGAAGTCTGGCCACAGCAGTTCAATCAGCATGTCTTTACTTACGAAGCGGTTGCGATTATGGAGCAAAAAGGCAAATAACTCTTGGGCCTTAGAGGTTCTCCAACGCAGATTATTCAGAGATTGTCCGCCTCGTTCAAAACGAAGCGATTGAAGACAACGAATGGTTACCTCTTCTTTTGCAATTATGAGTTTTGGTGCAAGTGACAATCTTTCTTCTAACCGCTGGACAGCTTTCAATAGTCGGTCATTTCGCACAGGCTTCAAAATATAATCGAGCGCATTAATCTCAAAAGCCTCCACAGCATAATGGTTATACGCGGTAACGAAGATAATATTTGCATTTGGACAGGCCTCTTGGAGCATCTCCGCAGCTTGAAGACCATTAATTTCAGGCATTTCAATATCAATAAAAATAACGTCAGGATGATAAGACGGAGCCTCTAGAATGGCCTGTGAGGGGTCCGTATAGGAAGCGGCTATATGTAAAGATGGTATTTTTTTTAACATAAACTCTAATTTCACAAGGGCAAGCCGTTCATCGTCAACTAATATTGCCTGAATCATTATTAATCACCACTCAGATATAGTATTTTAGCCAAAATACGTCGAATCCTTACTTGATATTTCGGTTCACAATAGTTTGTCTGTTAATCAGAAAGTTTTCGAAGCGGATTTTTTTTGTCAGAAGGAATAATAAAACTCACAGAAGTTCCTTTCCCTTCGGAGCTTTTAATCTGCAGCCCTTTTCCGTAGACCCGCAGCAGCCGTTTATGTGTATTTAAAAATCCGATTCCTCTTTCATCATTAGACGGATTGCTGAGCAACTGCTGGAGTTGTTCGTTTTTCATGCCTTGGCCATTGTCTGATATCGTGATTTCAATATCGCCAGCTTGTTCCTTGATGGTTATGGACACCGTTCCTCCTTGGGAGCGACTCAAAATACCATGCCGGACAGCATTTTCAACCAGTGGCTGTATAGTCAGAGGCGGCAGCTGAAAATGCAAGCTTTCCTCATAATCCCAAAGAATGGTCATCCTATCTTCAAAGCGCTCCTTCTCTATGTAGAGGTAGGCATGAACAAGCTCAAGCTCTCGTTCAATCGGTATCATAGGCTCAGCATTCAGGAAATTGAAGCTTAAACGCAAATAAGAGCTGAAGGCATCCACAAGGTGACTCATTCTATTAATATCAAAAGAAGCCAGCGCGGATATTGAATTTAATGTGTTGAACAAGAAATGTGGTTGTATTTGCGCTTGAAGATAGGCAGCTTCCACACGAAGCCGTTCGTTTACGGACTGTTTTAGATCTGTTAAGGAGCGTACACGGGCCTTCAGCTCTATTGCATTCATAGGCTTCATTACATAGTCATTTGCACCTGAAATAAAACCGGTATAAATATCTTCCGCTTGGCCTCGTGCCGTCAGAAGCAGAATGGGAAGCTCAGCAATGGTGTAACGTTCACGAATTCTATGCGCCAGCTCATACCCGGACATTTGTGGCATCATTACATCTGTAATAATTAAATCCCACTGAACGGTATCCAGCAATAGTAAAGCATCGTTTCCGCTGGTCACCGTAACGATTTCATAGTCCTTGATGGAAAGTACGTTGGTAAGTATTTTTAGATTAACCGGATCATCATCTACAGCCAGAAGCTTGGGTCTCCTTCCATGGTCTGATGAAACGATACCCGGTGCGGTTAATTTGGATAAAGTGATCATAGATGGCGTGTCTGAGAATTCAGTTATAGAGGGCAGTTCTGAACTCAATACCCGGCTGGTTGAATCGTATAATGGCATTGTGAATGTAAAGGTAGTACCTTCTCCAAGTGTAGAGACTACACTTATTTTCCCGCCGTGAAGTTCAACTAACTGCTTGCTGGTGCTTAATCCAAGCCCGATGCCACCGCTAACTTCGTTCATGCTGGAATCGCCCTGTTCATAGGGCTGGAAAGCTCTGAGCAACGTCTCCTCGTTCATGCCAAGACCCGTATCCGTAATATGAATCTGCGCCGATTTTTTATGAATATCTGCATGGATTTTTATCGTGCCTACAGTCGTATATTTAACAGCATTTTGAAGCAGATTGAACAAGATCTGAATGAGTCTTTTTTCATCAGCCACAATAGAAGGGAATGAATCTGGTATTTCTGAGATTAAGGTTAAAGATTTCCCTTCCGTTAAGAATTTGAGCATATCAAGCACACCCACTGCGAAGGATTGGATCTTAAGTTCTCTGAGCTGCAATTGTATATTGCTTTCACGGAGCTGGGATTGATCCAGCAGATCGTCTACCAGAAGAGACATACGTCTTCCAACGGTAATGAGCAGTTTTAAATTCTCAGCATTTTGATGCGTTACAGTGTCACGCTCGCTGTCCAGGACAGTTTCGGCAATGTTAATGATACTGTACAGCGGATTTTTTAATTCATGTGAGGTGTTAGCCAAAAAAGCATCCTTTTGTGTAACACTTCTCTGCAGGCTGTGCGCCAGTTTTTCTGTCTCCTTGGTATTCCAGTGATATCGCTTAAATCCAAAAGTCGCAAAGCACAAAAAGGCGATAATTAGATCAAAAGGATAATAGGTAACGTTAACCCAGTTATAATTCTTGAACATTCCCCAAAGTGTGCTGTTAACGATGGCAAACATAGATAACAACAGGAAAATAGAGCCTTCGTAATTTTTAACAATAGATCTCAGAAAAAGAATTACGACACCTAATGCTAAAACTAATAAATTTATGCCGAAAATCAGTGTGTGAAATTCATAATAGTGAACAACGGGTCCAAATAATATGAACAGGATGTCTACTACGGACAGGATGGTTAGGATACGAATACTTTTTATTTTTAAATCCGCGAACAAAAGATGTTTGCTTGTCTGCAGGATAAAAATAAATACAGCAATATAAGAGATGTAAAATAGTTTGAAATTCCATTGATAGTTCAAGGGAAATACGTGCAATAGAAGCCTGTCATCATCTATGAGTACGGTAGTTATAGCGGATATTACCAGTAGAAAAAAATAGATCAACATCTTTTGCCGCAGCCCAATTATATATAAAATAACAGCATATACAGCGTGCAGTATTAGAACAACACATAATAGCAACTGTAGGCTAATAGAGAGCAGTCTTTCCTGTGTTAAAGCTTTTTCGCTGCCAAATACAATCGTTTTAGAAATTCCTCCCGTTTGGGAAAAGGAATAGTTGGCTACATGGATCACAATTTCAAGTTCACTTTTATCGGTTGTAAAGGATACTGAATAAGGCAGTATGTACGGAATATAGTGTTCTTTACTCTCAGCAGGAGTGCCAGAGCTGTCCAGCCGTTCACCGTTGATATACACTTCTGAAGAGGACCGAGCTCCGGAAATTAAAAGACTATAGGATTGCTTCTTATGATTATCTGTTAGGACACGTAGCCGATAGGAGCCGTAGCCATAAGCAGATTTATCGCTATCGCTAAGGGCATCTTTCCAGTTCCCCGGGACTTGTATATATTTTGCAGGAGCAGCAGTTACAGATTGTTCGTTGAATGAAGGAAGCAGCATACCCGGATAGAACTCCCACTGCCCATTTAAAATAAGGAGTTTGTCCTGATTCCATTGTTTATCCCGTAAATCCAACACACCATTGATCAGTGGTGGTTGTGTGGTGTGCGGAGAAATCTTTACCCATAGGATACGGAATCCAGTGAGTACAATAAGAAACAATGCGATAATTAAGAAGAGTTTTCTTTTAGTCATAGTAGTTAAACATTATTCGACAACAAACTATATATTCCTCTCTTCAGCCTATTTCAAAAAAACCAAAAAAATTTATGTATAGGTTGCAGGGGAGAACGATTGGTTGGCGTCTAACGTTATGAAGGTGAAGGAGGGGAGAAAGCTGGAAGAGGCAGAATGGATTGCTGCTGTGCTGAACGGTCAACATCAAGCCTTTGGGCATTTGGTGACACGTTACCAAGGCATGGTATACAGAGTATGCGTCAAAATCACAGGAGAAGCCGAATCGGCCAAAGATATGGCCCAGGAGGTTTTTATAAAAGCATATAAAGCGCTCCCCTCTTTCAGAGGACAATCCTCCTTCTCGACATGGCTGTATCGGATTGCCTACCGAACCTGTCTGGACTGGAAACGGGCCAACGATAGGGAGTGGAAGTACCGAAGTGCAGCTGATTACACAGAAAATGATTGGGTAACGTCTCAAACTCCGGAGCATGAGGTACTTGAGCAGGAAACATCAGCTGAATTAGGAGAGAATGTGAACAGTCTGGCGGAACCGTACCGGTCGGTCGTCCAGCTGTACTATTTTCAGCGGAATTCCTATCAAGAGATTGCAGAGCAAAAGGGAGTTTCCGTGAAAACAATCGAATCGCAGCTTTATCGAGCCAGACAGATGATGCGTAAACAAAGGGAGGAATGGCGATGAATTGTGCAATAGTGAAGGAATGGATGCCACATTATATAGACGGCCTACTGTCTCCAGAGATGGAGCTGAGTATCCGATTGCACATAGAGTCATGTCCTGATTGCGCAGAGTGGCTGGAGGAAGCCAAAGCAATGTCGGAGCTGTGGTCGGAAATGGATGCTGACAGAGAACAGTTGCAGGCGCAGATGGACTTCCCGGATCTCGCAGCAGATGTTATGACACATATTGAGCAGCTCGAAACAGGGCGCAGATCACGAGCGACTAAGGCAACCAATGTAAGACGTCGTTCTGCCCCAAAAACCTCATGGATTCATTATGGAGTGGCTGCTTGCCTCAGTTTGTTATTGTTGCAGTTTGGGGTATTTGAGAATTTGGCCTATGGCATTACCGAAATAAACGGCCATATGTCGAATTCAGTAACCCAGTGGTTTGGTGGCTTTGGGAGATAGTAATAAAATAATTGATCATCAATAGATGTTTAAATTGGCTAAAGTTTTGCTACCCAAATTTTAGGAGGATGTATTATGATTAAGAAGAGACGTTGGCTCACTTTTATGCTGGCTATGATACCTGGAGTAGGTCATTTGTACTTAGGCTTTAAAAAGCAGGGTTTACAGTTTATGATCGGGGCCTCCTTATGTATAATGTTTATTCCGTCCGAGCCCTTGATCTTCCCGTTTGCCCTGGCGGCGCTGTGGTTTTATCAGTTGTTTGATGCCCTGCAGAAGGCGGCTTGGATGAAAATAACGGCTGCTGAACACGAACGAATGATGTTTCATCCAGACAGCTTCGGAGCCCCTTGGACCATGGGGATGTCCTCTATGCCTGGATATCCACATGAAGAGATCAATCCAGCTTGGGTGGGAATCGGCTGTGTTGTTGCTGGGTTCCTTATGTTGGTAATCACAGCTTTCCCTACCCTTTGGGATATGCTGACTGAGATCAACATCGGCACGATCTTATTATCAGTGGGTCTGATTGCGTACGGACTGAAGATGTTAAGGAATAATACGAGAGCATAAGAAACGGGGATTTAACTATGGGGAGATGGAAAATAGGAAGTTTCACAGCAGCCTTGGGCTGCATTGCCCTTGGTGTCATTATCGTGATGGCTCAGTATGATATGATCAGCTATGAGGTGCTTGGTTTTTTATGGCCGGCGTTGTTGGTCTTATTCGGACTTGAGATGTTGATTAGACTTTTTATCAAATCCGATGTCAAAAGCCGTGTAAGCGGCTGGGCCATCCTGTTAATTATTGTGCTGATCGGAGCAAGTGGTGCTCAGACAGTAATGGCCGGAGGTTCACTCAGCAATCTGATCGGTAATACACATCTAACTCCGCTTAGTGGGAATGTGGAAGTGAAAGAGAATATTACGACGCTCAAAATCGTACTTCCAAGTGGAAAAGTAAAGGTTGAGGGTGTAGCTGGAAGCTCTTTGGATTATGAGGGAAGTTTACTGCTGCCTGGAAAATCGCAAAGTGATGCTGAAAGTGCATTAGAAAAGAAATGGAAGGTTAGTACTGAAGGAGATACACTGATTATGGAGCTCGATACCGATCATAATTGGTTCTCTAACATTCAGTTTGGATTCAATACCAAAAGTCCTTATTTAAATATAAGTGCACCCAATAACCTTGCTGTTGAGGTTGAGACAAGTGATGGCTCTATAGAAGCCTGGAATCTTAAGTCAGGTATAGAGGTTGAGACAAGTAATGGTGCATTAAATATTCATGATATTGTCGGCGAAGTGGATGCGCATACCAGCAATGGGTCACTATCCGTACAGAATATCCAAGGTGAAGTTGAACTTGTGAGCTCTAATGGAGCCATAGTATTGGATAACATTGATGGGGCGTTGTCAGCCAAGAGCAGCAATGGCAAAATTACTATAAACTCAGCAGTGACCGGAAACTGGAAATGTACATCCAGTAACGGAAAGATTATAGTGGGCTTACCGGCCGTGTCGGATGCGAAGATTATTGCAGATACAAGTAATGGCTCGCTGAAGGGGAATGTACCCTGGGATCGGGACGGCGATAGCTATGGTACCGCTGTGCTTGGTAAAGCTACGTATACTGTGGATTTAAGCACGAGTAATGGAAGTGTGACCGTGGACACAGCTGAATAAGTATGAGTAAAAGGGAGCTGAGGCTTCAGCGAATGGATTCTGCTGAGGCCTCAGCTCCTTTTATGATAGAACTTACCTACCAAGCATAGGCTTTAGGGGCTTCACCGCCGGGTCCAGGGAATATTTCATCTAGTCGTTTAAGCACAGCTTCATCTAGTACAATCTCAAGACTGCGCAGCGCACTCTCGAATTGCTCCAGTGTGCGGGGGCCGATAATAGGAGCTGTTACAGCAGGATTAGCCAGTAGCCAAGCAAGAGCGACATTATCCTGTGGTTCTCCCAGCTCCATACATAAGCTGGCAAAAGCCTCAAGCTGGCTCTTGTGCTGCTCTACACGATCTGCATTTCCGCCACTTCGGCTGCCCTCTATTTTTTTGAGTGCATTTCTTCCGAGCAGACCTCCATCGAGTGGGCTCCAAGGAATAATACCTAGTCCCAGATGGCGAGCGGCTGGCAAAACTTCAAGTTCAGGAAGCCGACAGGTCAGACTGTATTTATGCTGCTCTGAGACTAGTCCAAGAAAACCACGAGCCTTTGCTTCTTGTTGTGCTATGGCGATATCCCAGCCTGCAAAGTTACTGGAACCGACATAACCAATCTTGCCTTGACTCACAGCCAGCTCGAAAGCCCCCCAGAGCTCTTCCCAGGACGTACTGCGGTCTATATGATGCATCTGGTACAATTCAATATGATCGGTCTGAAGACGCTGCAGGGACCCTTCAAGATGGCGGCGAATGATATATGAGGATAATCCTTCTTCATCATTAGGACCATCAAGCTTATCATTCATGGCTCCATAAACTTTGGTGGCTAGTACAACCTTTTCCCGCCGCCCGCCGCCTTGTTTAAACCAGCGTCCGATAATGGTTTCAGTCAGGCCAGAATTTTCGCCCCAGCCGTAAATGTTAGCGGTATCAAAAAAATTAACACCTGCATCCAGTGCAGCGTCCATGATGCGGAAGGCTTCTTTTTCATCCGTCTGTGGGCCAAAATTCATCGTTCCTAGACATAGGCGACTGACCTTCATGCCGGATTTGCCAAGCTTTGTATAATGCACTTCGCATTCACTCCTTTGATAGATGACTTCATATTAATTGTAAACATCTTCAGAACTAAGAGCAAATATGCTCAGCATTTACGGTGGTGGTCTGATTCTCACTGTTTATAGGCTATACCTATCAGTTCAATAGAATCTATATCTTTGTCCTTTACGACTGGGTATGATACAACAATATAAAGAAGAACTATGTCTGTTAGAGCAGAAAACTTGAGGAGTGACTGAGATGAGTGAAGTTAAAAAAATCGCCGTTATCGCAGGGGACGGTATTGGACCAGAAGTTGTAGCAGAAGCGGAAAAAGTATTGAAAGTAACAGAAGAAGTATTCGGTTATGCCTTTGAAACAGAGCATGCATTATTTGGCGGTATCGCTATAGACGAGAAGGGCACTCCGCTGCCGGAAGATACACTTGAAATCTGTCGTAGCGCAGATGCTGTGTTATTGGGTGCTGTTGGTGGACCGAAATGGGATAATAATCCAAAGGAACTTCGTCCTGAAACCGGACTGCTCGGAATTCGCAAAGCACTGGGGTTGTTCTCAAACCTGCGTCCAGCTGTCGTATTTGACTGTCTTAAGGATGCTTCGACTTTGAAGCCTGAAGTCCTGGAAGGCACAGATCTTATGGTAGTTCGCGAACTGACTGGCGGGATTTATTTCGGAGATAAATTGCGCCGTCAAGGAGAACATGGTGAAGAAGCTGTGGATACCTGTGTATATAACGTAATGGAAGTAGAACGAATTGTCCGCCAAGCTTTTGAAATTGCCGGCAAGCGCCGCAATAAACTGGCGAGTGTTGATAAAGCGAATGTACTTGAAACTTCACGTTTGTGGCGTGAGGTTGTGAATAAGATCGCTCCAGAATATCCGGAGGTAGAGGTAGAGCATGTACTGGTTGATAACTGCGCAATGCAGCTGCTGCGCCGTCCATCTAGCTTTGACGTTATCGTTACTGAGAACATGTTTGGTGATATCCTAAGCGACGAGGCTGCTATGCTGACAGGTTCTATCGGTATGCTTGCTTCGGCTTCGATGGGTGACGGCAACTATGGTCTCTACGAGCCCGTTCACGGCTCTGCTCCTGATATTGCCGGACAAGGGCTTGCGAACCCGATCGCAACAATCTTGTCGCTGGCCCTTATGTTCCGCTTAACCTTTGGTTATGAGGATGCTGCTGCTGCAATCGAAGCTGCAGTTGCTGCAGTATTGGATGCAGGGCACCGTACAAGTGATATCGCCGTGGATAAGAGCAAAGCGATCAGTACAACTGAAATGGGCGACCTGATTGTTGCAGCAATCCGCAAAGCCTAATCTTCTATTTATAATAATTATAAATAAATAATTGATCTAATCTTGACTTTGATTTTGTGCGATGATACCATTTGTTTAGTAGACAAGATATTATCGATTTCTGCAAATTTCAATATATTTCAGTATATTGAGAGATACAAATGGTACTTTTTCTTACATAATCAGAGGGAGGATTCTAGCAATGGCGGAACGTTTAGTAGGTAGACCGGCTCCCGATTTTACTATGGAAACCGTATCAGGTGATGGTAAGGATTTTGGTAAAGTAAGCTTGTCTGATTATCGTGGCAAATGGCTTGTATTCTTCTTCTATCCGCTTGATTTCACATTTGTATGTCCAACTGAAATCACAGCTCTCAGTGACGCAGCAGCACAGTTTGAAGCACTTGATACAGCGATTCTCGGCGCAAGCATCGATTCGATCCACAGCCACAAAGCTTGGATCAATACCCCTAAGGATTCTAATGGCCTGGGTCGTTTGAATTTCCCGCTTGCAGCTGATATTACGAAACAAGTCTCTAAAGACTATGGCATTCTGATTGAAGAAGAAGGTATCGCATTGCGTGGTTTGTTCATAATCGATCCTGAAGGCGAATTGAAATATCAAGTCGTTAACCACAATGATGTAGGCCGCAGCGTGGAAGAAACACTTCGTGTTCTGCAAGCCTTGCAATCTGGTGGTTTATGCCCAATGAACTGGAAGCCGGGAGATAAGAATCTGTAAATTTTAGACCGTTATCATAGTGATCCTTGATATTCTGATTTCTACCTCCTTGCAGAAAATTTTCTGTAAGGGGGTTTTTTGCTCCAAAAGATCTTGTATATCTAAATAGATTTGAAAATAGGCGCGAAAAGTTATATTATGTCCTCGAGTGGAGGAATCTCCATTGGGGTAATGTAATACAATAATAAACAATCAAAGGGTTATTTCTAAGGAGGGCGAACAAATATGAGCTTTTGCTGTGGAGCGAGTATGGTAGGAACAAAGGGGACCCTAAAACATTATCGCACGCAAGTCCATAATGTTCCCCTGCTTTTTTGTCCGGTATGTCATCGTGTGGAGGTTCACTACAAGGTCGAGAATGAATATGAGATCTTAGCGGAATATGCACATGGAGATGGTGTTACCGACGTGGACTTTCAGGACTATGTCATGGAAGACGAAACTGCAATATTCGAGAACGTCATTAACGTCGAGAGTGAAGATCCTCTAGCCGTTGTACGCAATCAAATCGATATGGCGCTTGACCTGCTAGCTGTAGCCAAACAGATTGAGGATACCAAGTGGGAACGGGAATTGAAAAAAAGGTTAGCTGTGATGAGTCAGCGCCGTCTACGCCTGCAACAAAAGGCATAAGTTTATTACTAATTTTTTGGGCATACCCCATTTTTCCATGTAAGCCTCCGCAATCGCGGGGGCTTTTTAGCTTTTTATAATCCTTTTTAGCTTTTCGTGATCCTTTTTAGATTGTTTTAAATCATTTAGGCGAATAAATAGCAATAAATATAATTTGATGTGATGTTTCATATGTCTTTGGAATCATTTTATGAATTTTTTTACCATTCGACAGTTTCTCCGATTGCGTTGTCTAGTTCTCTTGGATATGATTGGAATATAATTGAACCGGTTGGAAAAAGTGCAACGATTACCGAATGTTCTGGCGGCTTCGTCATACACTCAAATACATAGTAATTTGATGTCGCTTAAGCGTCTTCGTCAAATGCAGTAAAAGGGGGAACTTCGTATCGTGATTAGCCAATATCAAGAAAGTCTTCTATTACCGGGAAGAACCTATCAAACTGGACCTGTGGATACTACATACGAGGATGTTCTAGAGAATATTGACAGCGGAATCATGCTTTTTGATGAAGAGGGAGTTATAAGTTTTGTAAATAAGCAAATGTACGGGATGCTCGAGCTTACCCGTCACTCTCTTGTGGGCTGCACATTTTCCCATCTGCTGTCTAATATTCGACTGAGCCGTTCCAAGAAAAAACAAGTACTGCAGAGCTACAGAGAGATGGTATACAAAGGAAAATCAAATTATGAGTTTCTAGACGAGTATGGCCGTTACTGGAAGGTTACTTTATGCTGCGGAGAGCAAATGAAAGGCTGTTATTTGTTCACTGTCAAGGAAATCTCGGATTATAAGTTAATCGAACAAACGGCTTACCAGAACGATAGCTTGGCTATGCTAGGCAAATTATCCGCATCTATTGCCCATGAAATCCGGAATCCGTTGACCGCGATCCGGGGATTTATTCAACTGCTTCATCCATACTTGCATCAACTGGGGAAAGAGGAATATGCCAAGATTATATTGGCCGAGATCGATCGTGCGAACGATATTATTCATGAATTTCTGTCCTCCTCTAAGCCGTCAGTTCCGCAGGTGGGGATGATACCCGTGTCCGCATTGCTTAAGGAGGTTGTTCTCCTTACAGAGAGCGAAGCTTTAATGAAAGGCTGCCAGATCAATCTTCATCCTCTTCAAGAGGACATGGTGATTTCTGGCGATGTCAAACAGATGAAGCAAGTCGTGCTTAATATGATTAGAAATGCAATGGAGGCTGTAGCGGATCGAGAAGATGATTCGATGGGGAAAATCGAAGTTGGTGCCCGCAGAGAAGGCTCTGAGGTCCGTATTTTCATATCTGACAACGGTAAAGGAATGGATATTCGTACACTGGACAGGTTATTTAATCCTTTCTTTACTACCAAAGAGAATGGTACAGGATTGGGTCTTTCCGTAAGTGACCGCATCATCAAAAATCATGGCGGATGCATTTCTGTTAGCAGCAGAGTCAACGAGGGTACTCATTTTGTGATCTCTTTGCCATTAATCCATTAGAATAAGTAATAAGAGGCTGATCCCTGCGGATAATACAGATGCGGAGATCAGCCTTTGCTTATGTTACAATGGGTGTTGGTTTTGGGAAACAAATGGAGGGAATCACAATGAATATAGATTACAACAGTGGTGTTGCCAACAATGTGCAGGGTGATGCCCTTATCCTTATTATTTCTGAGTCTGAGGTCGAAAATGGAGGCTTTTCCGAGGGCTGGGATGACAGAATTCGCCTATTGGGAAAGGCGGGTTTATTTAAAGGCAAGCTTAATCAGACTTATGTACTACCTGCTGAGAATTCATCTGGTTGTCCTGTTGTTATTTTGGTTGGCAGGGGGGACCAACTTCTCACGACTGAGGATCTAAGGCAAATGGGGGCTCAGACAGCCCGTGCAGCACTTCGTTTGAAGGCGCTCAAGCTGATATTTGAAGTGCCGGACAAATTACAGGAGCTTACCGTAGAGAAGGATGTGACTTCTATTGCTTATGCGCTGACGGAGGGGCTAATGCTTGGTTCCTATCGTCGGGCTACCTATAAGCAGGTGCAGTCTTTTTATACAGGCCCAACAGCAGTTGTTTTCACTATAAAAGAGAAATTAGAGGATACTGCCGAACGGGATTGGATTCAAGGCATTCAGAAGGGGCTAGCTTTCGGTGAGGCCACGAATTTGGCGCGGAGCTTGACCAACATGCCTGGTAATCTATTGACCCCCTCAGACCTTGCTGTGGCCGCTATAGAGGTTGCTGAGCGATATGGCTTTCCTTCTGAGGTGCTGGATGAACGGGAAATTGAGCAAAAAGGAATGGGCGGATTACTCGCCGTCGGAAAAGGAAGTGTAAACCCTCCACGAATGATCGTCATCCGTTATCAGGGGACAGGGAATTGGGATAATGTAGTGGGGCTTGTAGGGAAGGGAGTTACCTTTGACACCGGCGGGATCTCCTTAAAAAGAGCACCAGGTATGGAAGAGCTGATTAGTGATATGGGAGGGGCAGCGGCTGTACTCGGAGTAATGGAGGCGCTTGGCCGCTTACGTCCACGAATGAATGTCGTTATGGTTATTCCATCTGCGGAGAATATGCCATCGGCCAATGCTTTTAAGCCTGGAGATGTTATTACCTCCATGAGCGGACGAACGATAGAAGTGTTGAATACCGACGCTGAAGGCAGAATTGTCCTGGGAGATGCTCTGACTTATGCTCGGGAATGGGGAGCGAAACGTATTATCGATGTTGCTACGCTGACAGGTGCTGTGTTGTCCACTTTGGGAGATATAGCAACAGGTGCTGTGACTAATGATGAAGCGTTTCTGGAGCGATTTCTGGCCGCTTCAAGCTATTCAGGGGAAAAGGTCTGGCAGCTTCCGGCATACCCGGAATTTCGTGAAATGCTAAAGAGCGAGGTTGCCGATATCCGTAACACTGCTGGAAGATATGGTGGAGCTACTACAGGCGGATTATTTGTAGGTGAGTTTGCTGAGGGCTTGCCATGGATTCATCTAGATATTGCTGGCACTGCATATGTTTCTAAAGAACGTGGAGTTAATCCTAAGGGAGCAACAGGTGTCATGGTTCGTTCTATCATTCAGTGGCTGCTGAGCGAAAGCGAGATCTAAACATCCGGGGAGCTGTCCGTTCTAAACAACAAGGGGTGTTCCCTAAACCAGAGTCTGGTTCAGGGAACACCCCTTTATTGAAATCCAAGAGCAGAAGCTTAAACAGTACCACTGGATTTTTTGGCCTTCGATTGGGAAGTGTAGGATTGAATGCCGTTCATAATTTTATCGCGAGTTCCCTTATTCTTCAGTAAATATACTGCTCCCAATGCGACTGTTGTAAATAATGTCTTTTTGGTATTCATAGGAATTACCTCCTTGGTATTGTCTGTAGTTGCTTATAACAAACATACCCGTTAGTTAAGGAGGCTAAACGATAAATCTCTATTTATTGCACGTTTTACAAGCTTACTTCTTGTTGTTAACCGGTGTTGAACAACAAGAAAGAGGGGAATCCATCGATGCTGCCGAGCAGCTTTTTCCTTTATCACAGCCTGCACAAGCGCCCTGCTTCCCCTTTTGCACATGTCGATAGATGGTCCAGCCAGAATAACCGAAAATTAAGGTGACAATCACAACATTTATCATAATGGTACCCCACTTTCATCATGAGAATCTTATAATTTACAAGTCTACGACCATCCTAATAACCGTCCGCCTTGAAAAATAATTAAAGATACGATATACGCCAGAACGAGAGAATAGCCCATGGAGAAGAAGGTCCATTTCCAAGACGCTGTTTCTTTTTTGATTACCCCTACAGTAGCCAAACAAGGAATATATAGCAGGATAAAGGCCATAAAGCTGATCAAACTCAATGGTGTGAAGACTTGAGAAATTTGATTTTCTAAACCAGCAGCATCTGGTGCATGATAGATGATATTCATGGTAGAGACTACTACCTCTTTTGCCAAAAAGCCCGGAACCAATGTAGAGCCAGCCTGCCATGTTCCGAAACCAAGCGGTGCCAGTAGCGGTGCGATCATACCTCCAAACTTAGCCAGGAAGCTGTGATCCATGTCCACATCAAACCCGCCAGGACCGGCATAAGACATAAACCAAATAATTGCTGAGCCTGCAAGAATAATAGTTCCAGCTTTTCGCAGGAAACCTTTGCCCTTTTCCCAAGTGCTGCGCGATAAGGTCTTGATCTGCGGCATACGATAAGGTGGAAGCTCGATCATGAAAACTGAGGATTCATTTTTGAATAAATATTTAGAGAATACCTTACAAAGAATCAGCGCAAACACAATACCCATCACATACATGGACAGAACTGCTACGGCCTCTTGCGCCGGAAAAAACACAGCTGCGAATAAAGCGTAAACAGGCAGTCTCGCAGAACAGGACATCAGCGGCATTAGCAAGGTGGTCAGCATTCGGTCTTTGGGCTGTTCGATGCTGCGCGCCGCCATTATGGCAGGTACATTGCAGCCAAAGCCAATGATGAATGGAATAAATGCTTTTCCGTTTAGTCCCATACGTTCCATCGTGCTGTCCATTAATAAGCAAACCCGAGCCATGTATCCTGAATCCTCCAAGAAGGAAATGATCAGGAAGAGAATGAAGATTTGCGGGACAAAGACGAGGACGCCCCCTACACCGCTAATTAATCCATCGACGATCAGGGCATGGGTGAAGCTGGATGCTCCAAGCGTCTGTAGCAGGGAATTGGCTCCATCACTAATCGGTCCGGAGATCAGGCCATCGAGGAGATCTGATAGAGGTCCGCCGACCCAGTCAAATGTGGTCTTAAAGAGAGCATACATAAAGAAGATAAATAAGGGCAGTCCTAGAAAACGATGCGTCAATATGGAATCTAATCTTTCTGTTAAGTTATGAGGTTTCTGCGTTGTTGTATCAAGTACAACCTCACAAATGGAGTGGATATAATCCATCCGCTGTGAGCGAATCCATTGGGGGAGCGTCAGGGCCAGCTTTTTGATCTGTAGCTCACTCTGACAGGATTCACAGATGTTTAGCAGGCGGGTGGTGTCCATACGTGTCTTTAGAAAATGAAGAATAACCGGATTCTGCTCCATAAGCTGTAGAGCAATCCAGCGGTGATTGGGTAAGTCCTTGATAGGAAGTAATTCCTTTTCTATAGAAGATATCGCATGCTCTACAATCTCACCGTAGTTTAACTTGAACTTTACAGCGGGAATCGCAGAGGATTTCTCTAAAATACTGAGGACTTGTGCGCAGCCTTTTCCCGTTCTTGCAACAAGTGGGAGGACAGTTATACCCAGTCGTGATTGTAAGACTTCATGATTGATGCGAATTCCACGTGCATTAGCGACGTCAATCATATTCAGTCCGAGTAAGGTAGGTTTGCCATACTCAAGTAATTGAAGCGTGAGCAGCAGATTTCGTTCCAGCTGTGAAGCATCCACGATATTAATTAAGGCTTCAGGAGATTCTTCTATTAAATACTGGGCAGCAACTCCCTCATCACGTGAGAGTGGGTGCAAGGAATAAATGCCCGGCAAATCAATGAGCTTGCCAGCGCCGTTCTTCAGGCTGCCGATCTTCTTTTCTACCGTTACCCCAGACCAGTTACCAACATATTCGTATGAGGAGGTCAATGTATTGAAGAGAGAGGTTTTACCTGTATTGGGGTTACCTACAAGTGCTATTGAACTCAAGACACGTTCACCTCAATCAATGAAGCTTCCTTCCGGCGGATGGCGAACAGTTGTCCATTGCATTCCAAGGTAATAGGTCCTAAAAAAGGTCCTTTTCCTTTCAGGCGAATGCTCACACCCTCGGACACTCCAAGATCAGCCAGACGACGACGCAGGATGGGGTTGATTCCTTCTATTTTATGAATATATCCGGTCGAACCCGGTTGTAGTCGCAGTAATGAGCAAGAGGTAGAAGCCATTTTTATCCCTCCAAAAGAGACTGATAATCAATCTCAATGATTTTCTTGTAATGTAGCATTTTTAGGGCTTATTTACTGTGATCATTGTCGCTGACACGATGTGGTAATAGCATTAAAGAGAAGAAGATGAAATTCCTTTACATTTTATTCTTCATTAAAGTATGATTATACGATATAAATTGCATAGTAAAGCTATATTCGCGGTTATAATGATTGCAATAGTTGAAGGGAGATAATTATGAAGACTAATCAATGTAAGATTGTTGACTGCACCATCCGAGATGGGGGCCTAGTGAACAACTGGGATTTTAGTGTGGAATTTGTACAAAACTTATATGCCGGCTTGAATGAAGCTGGTGTTGATTATATGGAAATTGGTTATAAAAATTCACCAAAATTGCTCAAAGGAGCAGAGGGTGCCGGACCATGGCGTTTTCTGGACGATGATTTCCTGCGTAAAGTGATTCCGCAAAAAGGTCACACCAAGCTATCTGCTTTGGTTGATATCGGCCGCGTGGATGAGAATGATATTTTGCCTCGCAGCGAAAGTATGCTGGATTTGATTCGTGTGGCATGCTACAGCAAAGATGTAGAGAAAGCCCTGCAATTGGTACAAACTTTCCATGATCTAGGCTATGAGACAACGATCAACATTATGGCTTTGTCTAATGTTATGGAGAATGAATTGTTGGAAGCTTTTGAAATGATCCGTGAGAGCGTTGTTGATGTGGTATATATTGTAGATTCATACGGCAGCTTGGATCACAATGACATGAATTATCTGGTTGAGAAGTTCAAGACACATCTGCCAAACAAACGTCTAGGCGTACATACTCACAATAATCTTCAGTTGGCGTTCTCCAACACGTTGATTGCTGCTGAGAATGGTGTAGAGTTACTGGATGCTTCTTGTTATGGAATGGGACGAGCTGCAGGAAATTGCCCTACAGAGCTGTTAGTAACTCATTTGAAGAATACACGTTACTCCTTGCGCCCTGTGCTTGATATTATTGAACGCCTGATGATTCCTTTGCGTGAGAAAGAGGAGTGGGGCTATATCATTCCTTATATGATCACAGGTACACTTGATGAGCATCCACGTTCAGCAATGGCACTTCGTGCATCTGCAGACAAGGATAAATCCGTTGATTTTTTTGATAAGCTTACAACACCAGAAGTAACCTTTGGTAACAAATAAACTTGAGTTTCTTAGAAGCACTGAACCCTTTCGTAGGGGGAAGTGCTTTTTTGGTTGCCTGCTAGCAGAAAATGGTTTATATTTATGCAAGATTTATGAATATATAACTTATAAACGCGCCTTCCATTTGAATGCCCATAAAAGAAATGTAACTTAAAAGTCCTATCCCGCCGATATTTATACATAGGACATAACTATACTTGAATGTTAATTAATAGATATTATTTTCAGACGCGAGGGACTTATGAGACAAGAAGAGAAAAAGACAATTCAAGCAGCTGCTGTAGGCGCCTTGCTGTTCCTTTTAATTCAAATTTTCCATACATCGCTTAACCGATTGGACGATTGGGATATTATTTCTTCTCTCTATCTCATTGTCGGCTGCTGTAATGTTGCTTTTGGATTTGCAATATTTGCACAGGGCTGGTTATTCTTCTCTAGCAGATTATCTAAAGGAAGATTATATGCCGCTGCTCTTTTTGGTGGAATATGTATTATTGATTTCTTGCATACACTGGGTTTTGTCGGCGTCCCGTTGATTTCATCATTCATAACTTTTGAAGAATCGTTGTGGCTGCGAACCCTCTCACGACTAATCAGCGGTTTAGGAATGTTGTTTATTTTTAGCAGGGAAGATAAGCCCGTGTCTGTCTCTGAAAAAAGAAAATTGTTTAGAATAGCCTTCATGTTGATTGTGCTTTCCATTGTTTTGTTTATTTTTAGCCACTCGGCGTTGCCTCAGTTATTAACTAAGCCTTGGATGAATCCATTGAAGCAGATTGCTGATTTAGCAGTTCTTTTTGTTTACTTGGCAGGTGTTGCAGTTATTGTATTTCCTGAAAAAAGTGAAAAGTCAGCCTCACTGCTTATTATTATTCGAGCACTTATCTTTTTCTCTCTGGGCCAAGCCTTTTTTATGAGTCCATTCAGTAGTGGCAATATAGATGATCTTTTTGGAATGGTGTGTAGCGGAGTTGCTTACTACTTGCTGCTTACCGGAGTATATCGTCTGACGATTGAAGAACCTTTTTACGAAAAGCAGTTGGCTGAGGAGCGGATCAATTATTTAGCCTATCATGATGATTTAACGGGACTTCCCAATAGACGTCGTCTGACGCAGCGTGTAGAAGAGATGATTATTGCTGGAGAGAAGAAAACGAGCGATAAATTCTCAGCGTTAGCTATTATGAATATTAATCATTTCAAGAATATAAATGACTCCCTGGGCCATTTTGCCGGAGACCATTTATTGAAGCTGGTGTCTGAGCGCCTTGTGAATGAGGCCAAATCTACTGAAGAGCTTTATAGTATGGGGGCGGATGAGTTCGCTTTTCTTATGATGGAGAGAGCAAGTCTTGGAGAATGTTTGGTACGAGCTACGGAGCTGCATCGATTGTTTGAGGTACCTATTGCCTTAGAGTCGGGGGAGTACCATATTTCGCTTAGTATGGGGTTAAGTATTTATCCCGGTGACGGTGAAACTGCGGAACATCTAATTCAGAATGCTGATACGGCTGTACATAATGCCAAGGAACAGGGAGTGGAGATTCGCCGGTATATCCCAGCTATGCAGATGAAAGCAAAGGAACGTCTAAAGCTGGAAAATGACCTCCGCAGAGCGCTTGAACGCAATGAATTCTTTCTGGTGTATCAGCCAAAGGTTTTATTGGAGACGGAAGAGATCGTAGGAATGGAAGCTCTGCTCCGCTGGAATCATCCGAAACGTGGTCTGGTCTCTCCGGCGGAATTTATCCCGTTAGCTGAGGAGAGTGGACTCATTGTTCCGATTGGGGAATGGGTACTCAAAACAGCTTGTCTGCAGAATAAAAAATGGCAGCTGGCCGGCTATGTGCCGATTTGCGTCTCCATCAACCTATCTATGCGGCAATTCCTTCAGCCTAATCTAGCAGGGAGGATTCATACCATCTTAACCGACATTGGATTAGATCCGTGTTATGTCGACCTTGAGATTACTGAGAGTATGACCTTGGATAAAGAAACAGCCTTTGATCAGCTGAAGCGTCTGAAAGAGCTTGGTGTCTTCATCAGTATTGACGATTTTGGTACAGGCTACAGCTCCCTGCATTATCTAAAGAACATGCCGATCGACAGATTGAAAATAGACAGGTCGTTCGTATCAGAGGTTATGGAGGACAGCAACAATGCTGCTATAGTCTCTACAATCACTTCTATGGCGCATCATTTGAAGCTGAAGGTTACGGCTGAGGGTGTTGAGAACAAGGAGCAGCTGCAGTTTTTGCGTGAACAGCATTGTCATGAAGCTCAAGGATTTCTGTTCAGCAAACCTATTCAACCAGCAGAGTTTGAGGCGATATTTTTAAAAAAGGCACCCCTCGGCGCTTCCCTGTAAACTAAAAAAAGTTGATTTTTACTTGTAGAGATGATACAATAACTCTTGTATTCACTTTCTAGTGCGGGTGTAGTTCAATGGTAGAACTTCAGCCTTCCAAGCTGATAGCGTGGGTTCGATTCCCATCACCCGCTCCATATTTCAAACTTCCAAATCCTTGCGATGCAAGGGTTTTTTTATATCCCATCAGCCTATTAATGGTTGGTGGGATTTTTTTGTTTATACTATTTGCCTAATGGAAAAACTTTAATATAGCGTACTTTTAAGAAAAGGTTGTGAAACTTTTGAATGGTGCAAAGATTGCGTTCCTATCTGTACTTAGCAATACATTTATCGTTTCTTTAAAGCTTATGGTCGGAGTACTTACAGGTTCAGTAGCAATTATCTCGGAAGCGATCCACTCCTCCTTAGATTTAGTTGCTTCGTTGATTGCTTTTTTCTCGGTCCGATGGTCGAGTCGCTCTGCGGATAAAGCTCATCCTTATGGTCATGGCAAAGTGGAGAATATCTCAGGGACGATTGAAACGTTGCTTATTTTTGTAGCTGGAGATATTACATGAAGGCTAATAATGGTGATTAAGCACAGAGTTTCTCTGCTATTTCAATATTTTGTATTAAGTGATATGGTGATTATATCTCTTTTATATTCATTCTATATGGGGGACGGGTAATGATCGCTTATTTAAGACCTTTAATAATAAGTAGCTCAGTTAAAAGCCTGATTTTTCTTTTAATAATAATGGTGATAGCAATGGTATGGTGGTTTTATAAATGGACTAAGCAATGATGCTCTTTTGTTTGGCCGCATACTAAAAAGCCAGGCTCCCAATTTAGGGAACCTGGCTTTAATTGTTTGTAGGGAGCTTATACAGTCTTTAGGAACTCAACAATGGTGAGTAATCCCTTGTCGAAGTTCTCCAGGTTGAAATGCTCATCCGGTGCATGCAGGTTCTCATCATCGAGACCAAAGCCCATCAGAACGACAGGTGCTTCCAGTACACGGGAGAAGCTCTCCATGATCGGAATGGAGCCGCCGTCTTTGGTGAAGAGGGCACGGGTTCCATATACTTTGCCATATGCGTCTGCTGCAGTTTGCAGAATAGGATTCGACGGATCGATGTTAAAGGCACGTGCCTTCTCCATTTGCTTAACATGCACTTTCGCTCCGGTCTGAATATTAGCCTTCAGATGTGCTTCAACGGCATCGAGGATATGCTGTGGATCCTGATCGCCAACTAGGCGGCAGGTAATCTTCGCATGTGCTTCTTTAGGGATAACCGTCTTACTGCCTTCCCCTTGGAAACCGCCGTATACGCCGTTAAGCTCAAGCGTAGGACGAGCGCCAATCCGTTCTACAAAGGAATAACCTTCTTCCCCGTATAACGATTCCAATCCAAGACCTTCGCGGATTTTATCTTCATTCACACCTTGCTTCACGAATTCTTCCCGCAGCATTGGGGAAAGTTCAGGAACACCATCATAGAATCCGTCTACAGATACACGTCCTTTGTCGTCATGAAGCGAGCTTAGCAAAGATACTAGGGCATGCAGTGCATTCGGAACACCGCCGCCGTAAGAACCGGAGTGCAGGTCTGTCAAAGCGGTAGTTACATCAACTTCAAGGGAAGCTAGTCCACGTAGCCCAGTGCAGATGGCAGGACGACCGCGTTCCAATAGGGATGTATCGGAGACTAACACCGCATCCGCAGCGAGCTTTTCTTTATTGGCCTCAAGGAACGGAGGCAGATTCACACTGCCGATTTCTTCTTCACCTTCGATGCAAAGCTTGAGATTCACAGGAAGTGTACCTTCTTGTTTCAGGATCGCCTCAATGGCTTTGAGGTGAACGAATACTTGTCCTTTGTCATCTGTTGCTCCGCGTGCATAAAGCTTGCCATCACGAATCTCTGGTTCAAATGGAGGTGTGGTCCATAGGTTTAATGGATCTACTGGTTGTACATCGTAGTGACCATACACGAGAATGGTTGGTTTGCCTGGAGCATGAAGATAATCGGCATATATAACGGGATGTCCCGCTGTCGGATGCAACTCAATGTTCTCAAGTCCGGCTTTTTTCAGGGTGTCTGTCAGCCAATGGGCTGCCTTCAGTACATCGTCCTTATGTTCAGATAAGGCAGAAATACTTGGAATTCTGAGCCATTGTTTTAGTTCTTCGAGATGTTCATCCCGGTGGGTTGAAAAATAAGTTTCGTATGACATAGTGAGTATGTACCTCCTTAAGTTTTGCTGCGCAAAACCGGCTTTGTAAGCGCCTGGGCATAAGCTTATTGGCCATGCGTGACCGTCTTGTTTAGCATTCTATAGGAACCATTATACTGGAGAACTCACTATGGATCAAAAGCGATGGGGCAAACCTCTCACCAGATGATTGTAGCCGGTGTCACACCTTGGGGAAAAGTATCCTCAGTTTTGCTTTTGTCCATATACATCTCATACCAAACATCAGCGATGAGTCCTGGATCTGTAGCGGTGCCGGGTTTAATGAATACACCAAGTGCTAAATGACCTACATAGATTCCTTGTGGAGCCAAATCTGCATGCAGGTTAAGTGCGTAGTTTCTTAATCCGCTAAGCGCAATGCCAACATTACCCATCATCTGCATGGGATAGACGGAGGACAATCCGGTTGTGAACAGCAGTGCGCCGCTGCGTTTCTCCAGCATCTCAGGCAATACCTGTGCTACGCTGCGGATAGCGGCTACAACCAGTGCCTGAAAGGCATCCTGTGCATTTTCTTCGGTTACTTGTGAAGCAGGAGTAGGAGGGTAATTTCCACTTGTCGGGCTGAATTCGAGCACATCGATAAAGCCGTATTTTTTCTTGATATTATCGAAGGCTGTGGCTACTTGTTCTTTATTGTATACGTCGGCAGGAAAAGCAGCAGCCTCGATATTCAGTGCTTGCAGTTCCTGAACAAGGGTGTTCAGCTTCTCTTCATTTCGAGAGATTAATGCCACTTGAAATCCGTTGGCTCCGAATTTTTTGGCGATTGAGAGTCCTAGGCCGGGTCCAGCACCCATGATGGCAATGGTCTTTTTCATGATTTATTAGTTCCTTTCCGGTTGTTGATTACTAACAGTAACCATGATAAGCTGAATAGGCTTGAGGGACAAGAAGGCACTATTACATGCTTAAGTTACATGGAGGTAACCACAGTTGGAACATTCAAAGGAAGAACCCACCCGGTTCATGCCGATGCTGGAGGATTGCTCCATTACCCGCCAGATTCTGGACAGGGTCGGAGACAAATGGAGTGTGCTGATCATAGTCAATTTAGGTATTGAAGCTTTGCGGTTCAAAGAGTTGCAAAGGCGCTCTGGAGGGATATCACAACGGATGCTGACCCAGACCCTGCGCCATTTGGAACGGGATGGGTTAGTTTGGCGTAAAGCAACGCCTACAGTCCCATTGACTGTGGAATATGGTCTGACGAGCATAGGAGAATCATTGTTGGGACCTTTAACCTCGCTTGTGGACTGGGTCAACAAAAACAATGGGAAGATCGCCAAAGCGCGTATAGATTATGACCACCAGCACGACACACAGGAGTAACAAGACAGCAGAACAATTCACTGGGATAGAGGATGGATTATATTGCATAAGGAAAGTGGAACAAACACATTTATTTATACTTACACCTGTTCAGAGGACGAGTTATCGCTGTGTCAGATGGAGCTGCGATGTCTTTTTGGCGAGCAGGTGCCGACTGCTCTTTTTAAGAGTGAGGTTGAAGTGGATGTCAGCCGCAGTCCCTTCATTAAAGAGCGGATTGATGTAATGTATGAAGGGGATAGTCTGCCTGAGATTTATGATCAAACGGAGCAGGTGGAGCTTGACGGCAAGACGTTTAAGGTTATTTTTGTGAAGACCAACGATCTGGGCCCTGCAGACAAAATAGAGTATGATGAGCGCAGAGTGATCGAGCGGGAAATTGGGTTGCGGATTGAAGGAGAAGCGGATGTTAACCATCCGGAGCTGGTATACGGCATTGTTACGCTGGGTGGACGCTGGTACTTCGGATCTTATCATAAAAACAAGGCAACTTGGTTCCGCCAAATGAAGAAGCCACGCAGCTATTCTATCGCGCTTAGTACACGTGTTGCCCGTGCCGCGGTTAATATGGCTATTCCGAATCCTGAAGGTATACGTGCTATAGATCCTTGCTGTGGTATTGGAACTGTAATGGTAGAAGCCTTGTCAATGGGAATCGATATGGTTGGACGTGATATTAACCCTATGATTGCTACCGGTGCGAGAACAAATATTGCCCATTTTGGATTCACCAGTGAGGTAACGCTTGGGGATATTGCGGATATCACTGATCATTACGATGTAGCCATTGTAGATATGCCATATAATCTATATTCTAGTATTACACCTGAGGAGCAGTTCGCGATTCTAGTGAATGCGCGCCGGATTGCAGATCGGGTGGTTATCGTTGCGATTGAACCGATGGACGAGATGATCACTGAAGCTGGATTTACAATCATAGACCGTTGTGAAGCTAAAAAAGGAGCCTTCTCGCGTCATTTAATGCTTTGCCAGTAATCCTAATCAAGGTACCGAAAAAGGGGTGCAGCAATGGAGCAGAAATGGTTAACGTGGGCCAAAGAAATTCAGGCCATCGCACAGACTGGATTAACTTATGCTAAGGATGTTTATGATATAGAACGGTATCAAGCTTTGCGGGAGCTCAGTGTAGATATCCTCGCTAATTATACCTTCGAAAGCAAGGAGAGAATTAGACTCTCCTTTGCGGGTGAAGGGGGTTATGCTACTCCAAAAGTTGATGTCCGTGGTGTTGTATTCCGGGGGGATGAAATTCTACTTGTTCGCGAGAAGTTGGACGGGAATTGGGCGCTTCCTGGTGGCTGGGGAGACATTGGACTGTCCCCGAGTGAGGTTGTTGTGAAAGAAATCAAAGAGGAATCGGGTTTTGAGGCAGAAGCAGTTCGCTTACTGGCTGTATTAGATAAGAAATTTCATAACCATCCACCGGAGCCTTATCACGTGTATAAGTTCTTTATTTTATGCCGCATTGTGGGCGGAGAGGCAATGGAAGGGGTAGAGACAAGCGAAGTTTCTTTTTTTGCAGAAGATAAGCTGCCTGAGCTCTCAGCAGAGCGGAATACAGAGGCGCAGATTCGGACGATGTTTGAATATTTACGAAATCCGGAAAAAGTAGTAATATTGGACTAAGAATCTGCATATACTGTATGACTTCCGCAAATTTAAGTTTTTAATTATTAGAAATTTGGTTAATACCTAATATGTAAGCACTTACAACGGTTTGGCCGCTGAGCCTTTATATCTACCAAAATTCAAAATTTTAATTTTTTGGGTCGAGCGGTCTACATTTTTTCCTCTACTGTGACGATAAGATATTTTAGGAGGGGATCGCATGGAACAAGAAGAATTGAGCATTCCATTGAAACAGGAAAATGTGGTGCGTCCTGCAGAAGGCAATATTGCCACTGGGCTGGTTTGGGGTATCTTAATCAGCATTCCGTTATGGATCTCTGTTATTGGCTGGATTTTGGGATTTTGGCACTAAACCATAAATTAATGAGGATCTAATTCTGTTGAATTTATAGTATACACAAAAGGCTGTTCCTTCCTTGTGGAAGAGACAGCCTTTTGCGTTTTCTGAAGATCTTAGCCCTTTGTATATACCACTTTAAAATTCTCACAAACAACTTTCATCTTTGGATCAAAGGGTTTGTTTAAGAATTTTAAGGATTCTCGGGTGAAGAACTGCTCATGATCATGACGCCATGACTTAAGCGTCCGGTCACCCTCTCCTTCAGTATAGGCAAACTCAGCGCTAACCTCATCAAAAGGTATAATTTGTACCTCTGTAGTAATAATTATTGCCTGCGGATCACCAGAACCATCCAGCACGATACTGTGCCCGCCAACTTGCGGAAACGTCTCGTCACAAGTTTCAAATATATCATAATTTGAAGCAGTTCCTGTCTTGATCCCACGAATCACCAGATCGAGCAGTTTATCGGCCATCTGGGGACTGTCACCAAAGGCCCAGGCGTCATATTTATCCGCTGTTTGTGGATGAAGCTGGGTATATTCTTTCCATAACAACTTAATTTTCTCTTTGTTGCTCATATGCTCATCTCCTTATAGATCAATTTATAGATCAGTTGTCTCCATCCATCCTGTATAGAGCTCATCCAACTGTTCCTGTATCGCATCACGTTCTTGTTGCAGTTCAGCAAGTTCAACTGCATCGCTGCTGATCAGGGGCTCTAACATCTTGGCATCGATCACGCCAAGGCGTTTCTCTACCTCTGCAATGGCCGTTTCCCAGTCGAAGGTGGTGTTTTTCCTACGGGAACTGGAGGATTTAGCGTTGGTTTCTTTCCCTGAATTGTTAGATTGAGGCTTATCAGAGCCTGAACTTGTTCGTTCTGCAGAGAAAGGTTTAGCTTGATCCGCAAAAGAGGGAGCTAATAATGCTTTTTCAGCTTGTTTTTCCTTGTAATATTCATAGTTTCCGTTGAACACTCCAAACCGCCCGTCTTCAATGGACCATAGTTTGTGAAATAGACGATTGATGAAATAACGGTCATGAGATACCGCCAGAACTGTGCCTGGAAACTCCTCTAATGCTTCTTCGAGTGCTTCACGAGAATCTATGTCCAGATGATTGGTCGGCTCATCGAGAATCAGCAGGTTTGGCTTGTGATGCATTAGTACAGCGAAACGCAGGCGGGTCCATTCACCACCGGACAGATTCGTAATGTCTTTGAATACATCGGGACCATAGAATAGGAAACGTGCAAGTTGCCCGCGAGCTTCACCTTCTTCAAGTCCAGCTTCTTCGCGGAAGTAGCGGAGTACAGACTGTTTGTTATTTTCCGGAACAGCCTCTTGTGCGAGGTAGCCGACCACAGTTCTTGAGCCGAGTGTACTGCTTCCGCTGTCCGGGGTTTCCTGCCCTAAAATAATTCTTAAAAGTGTACTTTTACCTGCCCCGTTACCGCCGATGAGTGCCGTAGTCTCTCCGTAGCGAAGTACTTCGTTTGCCTCTGCGAAAAGGCTTCGCTGACCATATGCTTTTCCGATATCCTCCAAAATGACAACCTGATTACCGGAACGGTCATTTTGCTGTAGCTGCAAATCCATCGATTTGCGCTCCAGAATAGGACGTTTAACCTTCACCATACGATCCAATGCTTTTTGCATGGATGCTGCTCTCCGGTAAAAGGAAGGGTTAGGAGGAGTCCCGCGATTGCCAAATTCAATGAGACGTTTGATGCTTTCCTGCATTTGTTTTATTTTTTTCTGCTGCTCTTGATAATCAGCAAATTGTTGAAAAAGTCGTGTTTCCTTCTCCACTTGATAGCCGCTGTAGTTGGTGTGGAAGGTAAAAGCCTCGCCATCTTCAATCTCAATGACTTTCTTGACTACAGCGTCCAGAAAGTAGCGGTCATGGGAGATCGCCAGCACTGTTCCATCATAACTCTGTAAAAATTGCTCCAACCATTCGATGGCATTCATATCGAGATGATTGGTTGGTTCATCCAGTAGAAGGATGTCTGGACGGCGCAGCAGCAGCTCCGCAAGTCCGACTTTTGTTTTTTCTCCTCCTGAAAGAGAGGCGAACAGTCGGCTGTATTGTCCGGTTCCGATCCCGAGACCCGAGGCTACGCGCTGAATAGAGGATTCGATCTCGTAACCTCCGGCGGCCTCGAACTTATCCTGCAAGCTGCCATATTCTTTTAACAGCCGATTCCAGAGGGTTTCATCCGTTCCGCTGTTAAAGCTGGACATTTCCAGCTCAAGCTCCCGCAGGCGGTGCTGCCATTGCAAAGGTTCAACAAAGCTGCGCTGTAGAACATCATATACGGTTTCTTTTTCGCTAACTTCTTGTATTTGAGCCAGCAGGCCTACTACGCTACCTTTGCGTATTGAGATTTGCCCTTCATCGGGACGTTCTTCCCCGTTCAGCAGGTGGAATAGTGTCGTTTTGCCACAACCGTTGCGGCCGATCAGGCCAATTTTTTCCCCTTGGCGGATATCGAAGGTAATGCTATTCAACACGAGTTGTGCCCCGTGGTATTTTTGAACATTTTGGCATTGGATGATCATATATATTCTCCTTTAAGAATGCCCTTCGCACCGCCAGTACCCTAAATGGCTCCGAAATCCTGTAAAAAACCATAAAAAAAGACCGTAGGGAAATTTCCCCACGGCCTTATCATTCTCCGGTTAACTGATCCGTCCGGGTGATGGCAGGAAAGGCATTTCACAATTGTGTAGTGTTATTAAATTCATACAAATGGACAGACTTCTCCCGTTATCGCCATTTACATGAGCAATGCCAGCTATCGCTTTAGGTAGCCGACTCATAACACTGTTGGTCCAATTGTGATCCATTCCTTCCACACCCCTCTCTTAGTAAATTTAATGACAGTGTAATCAAAAATCAAAAAATAAGCAAGTAAAAAGATGTCAGAGAGTATTTTTACACAGCATAGAATATGAAAAATAGAATAATATGGTTCTGTAGTGGGGGGCAAGTGGCTAAATTTAACGGATGAAAAGAGGAAGAGATATGGCACTTTTTGACGGATTAATGGGCAATGCATCGCAAGTGAATCTTACGGAGGTCCAGCGGGAATACGCACAAATTCTTGCCCCTCAGGAGAAAATTGAACGCGCCTATAAGCTGATTAGAGATATGTTCATTTTTACGGACAAGCGGCTTATTTTGGTGGATAAACAAGGTCTGACGGGCAAAAAAACAGAATATCATTCGATCCCTTACAAAAGCATCTCGCATTATTCCGTGGAGACGGCAGGGCATTTTGATCTGGATGCGGAGCTATGTATCTACATTTCCAGCAGCACGCTTCCGGTGAAGAAGACCTTCAATAAATCCGTAAATATTTACGAGGTGCAGGCCGTGTTATCGCAATATATTTTAAAATAAATTGTTTATTCGGTGTTCCAAAGCACAAGCCCCCCCTAAGTAAAAGTGGCTAAGATTACTAAGGTTAGATGCAGCTAGATATATCTGAGATAGGCAGCCACAAGACATAACCGAGATAGGTAGCTATATGGCGGCAAAAGGTGACTAGACATATTCGAGATAGGTAGCTATATGGCGGCAAAAGGTGACTATATATATTCGAGATAGGTAGCGATTTGGTGGCAAAAGGTCACGGTAGTACGCCATGGTAGTATGCGGCTCCCTGTAATTAAAATGATCTTATAATATTCGTAGGCGTGAATCTACAAGGTTAAACAAAGATGACCTCTTATTTGTGCATAGCTCACAAAAAGAAGAGGTTTATTTTGCGTTTCAGCGTAACCGATTGACAAAGGATTTTCGTGTAATGTTAAATGACACTAATTAAACCAGAAGATATAGGGGGCTCGCAGAGGAACCTGCCGCAGAATATAGGAGATTGAATATGATGGAGAAACCCGCCGCAAAAAAATAAGGAGTTGGGACATGGCGGAAAAACCCGTAAAACATAGGGGGATGGGCATGGTGGAGGGGAGAAACCCGTAAAACGTAGAGGGATAGGCATGGCGGTGAAACCCGTAAAACATAGGGGGATGGGATATGGCGGAAAAACCCGTAATAGGCACAAAAACTATGGTAGTTAGTCCCCATTATTTAGCTTCGGCTGCTGGTGCACGTATGTTGGAAAAAGGGGGGAATGCCTTTGATGCAGCGGTGGCGATCAGTGCGACATTAGCTGTAGTATATCCGCATATGACGGGGCTAGGCGGAGATTCCTTTTGGTTGACCTATAACACGCAAGAGGCGCGTGTTCGGGCCTATAACGGAAGCGGGCGCTCCGGATATGGAGTCCGCAGAAGCAGCTACGCCGGGGAAGCTTTCATCCCACGGCGGGGGATTCGCAGCGCCATTACGGTGCCGGGGATGGCAGACAGTTGGGATGCCATACTGAGTAAGTATGGCCGTTTTACGCTGGCGGAAGTACTGGAGCCTGCCGTTGGTTACGCTTTGGAGGGGTTTCCGCTGTCGCCGGATCAGCGGAATAACACGGCTGTTGCGGGCTCTGCGCTGTCGCCGGAGGCGGCAGCGATTTACACGCCAGGCGGCGTGATTCCTTGTGCTGGATCGCGATTCCAGCAAAAACAGCTGGCGGCCACCCTGCGGACATTGGCGGCGGGTGGGCGGGACGCTTTTTATAAGGGGAAGATTGCGGAGGACATCTGTGACTTTATGCTGGCATCTGGCGGGTATCTGACTCGGGATGACTTTGCGGATCATCAGGGCGAGTGGGGCGAGCCGCTTCATACGGATTATCACGGGCATACGGTGTACCAAGTGCCGCCTAACTCTCAAGGTTTCACAGGACTAATGAGTCTTAATATGTTGGAGTATTTCAATTTTGAAGCAATCGAGCATGGATCGTATGAATATTATCACCTGCTTGTTGAAGCGTTGAAGTTAAGCTTCCACGATCGGGATAGGGTGCTTACGGATCCGGATTTTAGTGCTATACCTTTGGAGCAGCTGCTGGAAAAACGTTATGCAGGACAATTAGCATCTGCGATTTCGATGCAAAAAGCTACACAACTGACAAGTCAGCCTATCGGCAGTGATACAGCTTATGCTGCAGTTGTGGATGAAGACGGGAATGCGGTCTCTTTTATTCAGAGTCTGTATTTTGAATTTGGTTCGGGCGTGATCGCTGGGGATACGGGGATTTTGCTGCAGAATCGAGGTTCGTTTTTTTCGCTGGATCCCGGGCATATCAATACGCTTGAGCCGCATAAGCGCAGCTTCCACACACTGATGCCAGCGATGGCCTGCCGCGAGGGCAAACCTGTGATTTTGTATGGGACGCAAGGTGGCGAAGGTCAACCACAGACTCAAACTCTGCTGCTCACAAGGATGCTGCATTATGGCATGAATCCACAAAAAGCTGTGAATGAGCCACGTTTTGTGTGGGGGAGAACGTGGGGAGAGCCTACGCAAGAACTGAAGGTGGAGAGTAGGGTAGCTGATGAGGTGCTGGCAGATTTGGCCGCAGCCGGTCATATTGTCCGGAAAGTAGATGACTACGATGGGGTTATGGGGCACGCTCATGTGATTTCGATAGATGACAATGGATACCGCAGTGGGGGAACGGACCCGCGCTGCGATGGTGCGGCGATTGGGTGGTAAGTATAGGAATGATGGAGCGGCCGGAAGGACTCTGAAGGAATCGTAAGAGGGAGGATTAAGAGGCTAACGGGCTATGAAGGAGTCGTAGAAGAAAGATGAGGGGTCGAAAGGAGTGGAGGGGGGCCTAGGTGGAAAGATCAGGGAGCGAAGGGACTGCTGGAGCAATCGTAGGAAAAAAGGTAAAGAATTCGAAAGACTGCTGGAGGAATCGTAGGCGGGATTGTGTGGGATCTGAAAGGCTACTAGAGGGATTGTGATAGTAATGGTGAAGGGAGGAGGAGTAATTATGGTTTTGGATAATCGGCATGGTGCGTTTATAGATCCTGAGCTTACGGTTGAGAGTTTAGGTAGCGGGATATTGGATGGACTGACCTTTGCAGTAAAAGATGTATTCGCTGTAGCTGGACACAGCTCTTCTGCAGGTAATCCTGATTGGCTGCATAGCCACCATCCGTCCACGGAGCATGCGGTGGCTGTACATCGTTTACTGTTGTCGGGTGCTACACTTCGTGGTGCTGCCCATACGGATGAGCTGATGTATAGTCTGGGCGGCGAGAACCATCATTTTGGAACGCCGATTAATCCGCGTGCTGTAGGTCGTATCCCGGGCGGATCTTCAAGTGGTTCGGCAGTAGCGGTAGCTTCTGGTAGTGTTGATTTTGCGCTCGGTACGGACACTGGTGGCTCAATTCGAGTACCTTCCTCCTATTGCGGAGTATATGGCTTTCGACCAACGCATGGAGCTGTGGATTTCCAAGGTGTTATTCCATTATCTCCGGCTTTTGATACCATTGGCTGGATGTCAGATCGTTTGGATGTGCTCCAGCAGGTAGGGGAAGTGTTGCTTGTGGCTGGGAGTACATCTGTGAAGACGGCGAAGAAAATAGAAAGTAGTATAGAGGAAACTGTAGGGAAGAGCATAGAGAAGAATGTATTGGAAAATTTAGAGAACAACTTAGAGGGAGACATGGTGAAGACTGATAAAAATAATTTAGAAAAGAGCCAGAAGGAAAGTTTAGAAACGATTTTGGAGAAACGTATTGAGAAGAGTGCTGAGAAGAGTGCTGAGAAGAGTACGGATAAAATTTTAGAGATCGGCCCGGAGAACAAGGTAAAAAAGAATATTGAAGACAAAAACACAATGGGTACTTTATTTGTTGCTACTGACTGCTGGGCTTTGGTTAATCTGGAGAATGCAGCTATTTTATCGGAGGGATTAAGGTGTTTGCGATCCGGGGCAGATCATCTCATGGAGATAGAGATTGCTTTGGAGGGGTTAAAGGTCTGGATGGATGTTTTTAGAGAATTGCAGGGGAATGAAATTTGGGAAACTCATGGCGCTTGGATTGAGAACGAGAAACCAGTCTTTGGACCTGATATTGCAGCGCGATTCTCGTGGGCTGCTAGTTTGGCGGAAGTGGATCATAGTGTTGCGAAATGTAAGCAAAAAGAGATTTCTAATCAGATGCGCTTGCTGCTAGGTGAGGACAATTGTCTTGTGATTCCGACAGTTCCGGGACCAGCGCCGCTGCGTGGAGGGGATTTGCGCCAATTGGAGGAGAATCGTAGCGGTGCGATGATGTTGAGTTGCATAGCAGGGTTGGCGGGTTTGCCTCAGGTAACAATACCTATGCTCTCCACAAGTGGATTGCCACTGGGATTATCCGTTATTGCCGGACATGGTCAGGATCTCCGGTTACTCTCTTGGGTGAATGAAGTGTGGCAGCAGTCCTGAGATGCTGGGTGCAGTGGTCTTGAAAAAGTGATACTAAACAGATCGTAGCTACTGAACAACATAGCTTGATGATACTTTTCTAGTTACTATTAACCGGTACTCCTCCATTACCTCTTGGAATACACTCTAGAAATACACTCTTTGAGTACACTCTTTGAGTACACTCTTGGAATACACTTTAGGATTACACTCTAACGCCACACTCACTTATTCGTTCACAAATTAACGGAATACACATGTGATTCCCTCCTGCTCTTAGTTTTATTGACACCGGGGAGCCTAGTGGAGTTGCTTTTAATACTAAGGTAGTTGGAGTTGGCTTAATAGTGGGGGAGTAGAGTGAAAAAGATAAATTCAGCGCTCGATTATGTGGTATAAGACCAGTAGATTTAAGTGAATACGTCGCTGGAGAGAAAAGAACGGTATAAATCCCGTAGAAGTCGGGGAAATGGCTCAAGTAACTAAAAAGTACAGTATAAATCCCGTAGAATCTAGGAGAGTGGCTCAAGTAGCTAAAAAGAACGGTATAAATCCCGTAGAATCCAGGTAAGTGGCATAAGTAACTAAAAAAGAACGGTATAAATCCCGTAGAATCTAGGAAAGTGGCTTAAGTAACTGAAAAGAACGGTATAAATCCCGTAGAAGTCGGGGAAGTGGCACAAGTAACTAAAAAGAACGGGATAAATCCCGTAGAAGTCGGGGAAATGGCTCAAGTAACTAAAAAGAACGGGATAAATCCCGCAGAAGTCGGGGAAATGGCTCAAGTAACTAAAAAGAACGGTATAAATCCCGTAGAAGTCGGGGAAGTGGCACAAGTAACTAAAAAGAACGGTATAAATCCCGTAGAATCTAGGAGAGTGGCTCAAGTAGCTAAATAGAACGGTATAAATCCCGTAGAAGTCGGGGAAGTGGCACAAGTAACTAAAAAGAACGGTATAAATCCCGTAGAATCTAGGAGAGTGGCTCAAGTAGCTAAATAGAACGGTATAAATCCCGTAGAATCTAGGAAAGTGGCATAAGTAACTAAAAAGAACGGTATAAATCCCGTAGAAGTCGGGGAAGTGGCACAAGTAACTAAAAAGAACGGTATAAATCCCGCAGAAGTCTGGGAAGTGGCACAAGTAACTAAAAAGATCGGGATAAATCCCGTAGAAGTCGGGGTAATGGCTCAAGTAACTAAAAAGTACAGTATAAATCCCGCAGAATCTAGGGGAATGGCTAAAGAAGCTAAAAAGAACGGTATAAATCCCGCAGAATGTGGCGAAGACGCCTATGTAGCCAAAAAAAGGGCAAAAGTGCCCTTCACCTCAGCAATTTCGGCTGGATAGCTGGAAAGAAGGGCAACAGTGCCCTTCATCTCGGCGATTTCGGCCAAACAGCCAAAAAGAAGGGCAAAAAAGCCCTCCACTTCTACCAGCAGCAGTAGATCTATAAGCGCTTGTACCTCCGCCACAGCTACAGTGGGGTGGTATTATCTCTACTCGTACGGTTCTCCTACACCGCTCAATTCCCCGTCTTGCAGCGCTGGTGTGCCTGCGACTTCGATCCGATGGCCAATGCGAATGGCCCGAGAATACCCTCCCATCAACTCCCATGTTGAACCCGTAAAAACTTGTTTTTGCTCGAAAGCCCTCCCTCAACTCCACCTACTATTTTCCAATCCCCTTATACAGTTCACATGAACGATATGAGCTAAAGTTCAATAATTCATAATTCATCATTCATCATTCATCATTCATCATTCATAATTCATAATTCATCATCCATGTTCATTTTGTGTTAAGTTTATTTACATACAATCATGAAATTTTAACTTTCCTCTATTCAACACGGTTCATTTTAATTATAATGTTACATAAAATAACATTATAAATCAGAAATGGTTCTATTGATCCTAATAAGGAGGGGTGGCATGCATCTTACGGTTGAAGAAGCGTTGTCCATTTATCCTTTGTCCGAGGCGAAGCTTATCGCTGGGTCTAAAGGGAAACATCGAATTGTGAAGTCAATTAATGTGATGGATGCCCCCGATATCTCGGATTGGATCAAAGAAGGCGAGATGCTGCTAACGACAGCCTACTTGATGAAGGACAATATGGAGGAAGCCTCTGCCTTGCTGCAGACTTTAAATCGCCGGGGATCTTCGGCCTTGGGCATTAAGCTGGGGCGGTTTTGGGATGAAGTACCAGAGCAACTGGTCGCAGAAGCGGAGAGTCTTAACTTCCCTCTAATCCAGCTGCCGTTCGAGTTTACTTTTTCGGATCAGATGAATGGTCTGTTTCGCGCCGAGCTTAGCCGCAGCACTCACGTTCTGCAGAGCATTATGGAGAAGCAGAAAAAGCTGATGCAATTCGCCTTAAGATCTGTCCGCAGCCGTCCGTTGTTTGACTCGGTGTCTGAAGTGATTGGCCATTCACTTGTGGTGGTTAGCGCACGGGGGGATGTGATCTACAACAACTCTGAATACCATCCTTCACAGCTGCTGGAGGGGTGGCCATGGCAGAAACGGAATCAGCGCTTTCGTGTGGGAGATCATGTGAGCTACCGTACGCCACTTTTGCAAGGAGAGAAGTGTTCCGGATATCTATTGTTTTGTGCCATCGACCCTTTATTGCTCCCAATGGAAGAAAGTTTGTTTGTTCAGGGAGCTGAACTTATTTCATATCATATTCATTCAGGATACGAAGATTATTTTGAACAGGCAGAACACAGGGAGTTTAGCGGATTGCTGAGACGTTGTTTGAGTGGTAATTTATCTTACACAGAATTGGCGCAGGCTGCTCTCGATTTGGAGATTGAGCTGCTTCAATCACCATTTTGTCTCTTATTGACCGATACAGCTGCGACTGGGGAAGAACGCCAAGGGGAGCTGCTCAGGCTAAAAGAAGAATATCTTGAACATCCCGGGCTGCGGGAAGTAAAGGGAATTCATGTGATCATAGATCAAGGACTTTTGTCTATATATCCGGGAGATCGTCAGCGTCCTGAACAATTTCGGGATCTAATCCAGCTTTGTTTTGACAACATGAAGTTTGATAAGGGATATTATCCGCGAGCTGCGATAAGCAGTTGTAAAGCGAAGCCGGAGGGGCTGAAGGAGGCTTTTGCCGAGGTAAAGGATTGTATGGGAATGCTTCAGGGCGGGGGAGTAAAAGGGAGTGTTGTGCATTACCGGCAGCTTGAGCTTAACCTGCTGCTCGGGCAAATCCCGGCAGAGGTTATGGAGAAATATTGTAATGGAAGTCTTAGAGGGTTACTTAGCCGAGAACCGGAGTATGTCAGGGAAATGCTGCGGACGCTGGAAGTTTATCTAGAGAACGATGGTCATGTTAATGAAACGGCTAAGAAACTGTTTATTCATCGAAACACGGCTACCTACCGGATCGAGAAGCTTAGTGAGCTGCTGGACGTCGATTTTAAAAAAATAAATGATCTCATGAGGTTGAAGTTAGTATTCATGTTTCGGAGGATGCTCGGACGGGAATAAGGTCTGAGTTCTAAGGTCTAAGGTTTAAAGTCTAAGGTCTAAGTTCTAAGGTCTAAGTTCTGGGTTGAAATGCAAACACGGAGGAGGGGAACCTCGTGAATACACATGAGATCGCCATGCATATTCAAACCCATCAGGGGCCTGCGGTGCTGGCAACGCTGATAGAGGTGGAGGGACACTCGTATCGTAAAGCCGGAGCGGTGATGTTGTTTTTTGAAGGAGGTACGATTGGGAGCCTGAGTCCAGGTTGTCTGGAAAACGATCTGCAGCTGCGGACTTCTGAAATCTGGGAACGAGGGCTGCCCGAAATTGTGGAATACAACATGCTGTCTCCGGATGATCTGTCCTGGGGTGAGGTTGTCGGCTGTGGAGGCAAAATCAAAGTAGTGCTTGAACCCGTGCAGGGTCAGCTCTACAAGCTTTTAGTGCAGGCGAGTGACAGATTGGCTAGGGGAGAGAAGCTAATTCTGTTCCGCGAAGCAGTGGAGAACGGTTTTGCCTATAAGCTGGAGCTGGATCCAGACCTTGTACTGCCGCAGAGCAAGAAACATCTGAAATTATCCCACTCGGAAAAAGAAAACCTGGCGACAGGTCGCTTTATGGCCGCTCCAGCAGAATTGACAGCATTCCATACGTCTTTCGTACCTAAACCGCGGCTTGTGATTTTTGGCGGGGGACGTGATGTGGTTCCTATTGCGGAACTTGCTGGCAGAGTTGGCTTTCGGGTTGCGGTTGCGGATTGGCGCGAAGGAAGCTTGCACAATAAGTTTCCTCGAGCTGAACAAGTAATTTGTTCCCCTATGGAGGTTGTTCAGCGATTGGGCGTAGCTCGAGAGGATTATGTATTGATTTGCAGTCATCAACTTGGGCGGGATAGACAGTTCCTGGAGAGTGTGATTCCGCTTGCTCCTCTATATATAGGGATTATCGGTTCGAAGGCGCGAATATCTCTTTTACTGGAAGGGTTTGAGGCTCCTGCATCTTTGCATGCACCTGTAGGGTTGCCGATTGGAGGAGAAGGTCCGGAGGAGATTGCGGTCAGTATTATAGCAGAAATTATTCAAATTAGAAGGGTGGGCTCACGAGAGCTGCCCAAAGGAGCGGATAGTATTGAAGGTAGCAGGAATATATTTGGCAGCGGGGCAGAGCAGGCGGATGGGCGTGTCCAAGGTTTCACTGAAATTGTCGCAGGAGGTCTCACTCGGGAGCGTCGCGCTTAGTGAATTGGATCGTTGCAATCTAGAACCGCTAATCGTGGTAGTGCGTGCGGATGACAACTTGGAATGGCTGCCACCCGCGATTGAGCCGCAAGGCTCCAGACGTACCGAAACTTGCTTAACCGCACATCTGGGATTGTCTTTTTCACTGCGCTGCGGTCTTAATGCGGTATTACCTTTACAGCCCGATGCAGTAGTTGTGGCGCTTGCGGATCAGCCATTTATTACTACAGCATTAGTGAATCGTCTAATACAAACGTTTGAACAATCTCCGGAGATGGACTATGTCGCTAGCGTCAGCAATGGGTCGGCTATGCCCCCGGCTTTGTTCTCGAAGACGTTGTTTCCAGCACTACAGGGATTAGATGGAGATCGAGGAGCGGCGGGGATATTGCGTTCACCTGATTATAAGGGGATTGTTCTGGAATCTGAGTCTGCCCATTATTTCATGGACGCAGATACAAAAGAAGATTTTGGTGAGATTCAGGAGCAATGGATTCTGAGAAATGGAAAGTGAAGTAAAGAATAGTCTGAAAAGTAATCTGAAACAGTGTTCCTTTTCCACATTTGGTCATATAATATGACACGTAACTCACCTTCCGAAAACCAATTAGTGCATTGCACACAAAAAAAGTTCTGATTCTTATATTCAAATACAAACGTATGTTATATAAATTTACGCCAAGGCCACCTCTAAGTATAGTAGAAGTACATTAATGGTTGCAGCCATGATGAGAGATGATTTGGAGGAGGAGAATTATGAAAAAAAGGGGTCAGTTCATAACATCTTGTCTTGCATTAATGGTTCTAATGACGGTGGCTTTGGTGGGGTGTGGCAGCAATAATAATACTTCTACAAATGCAACGGAGGCACCAGCGACAACTACAGCGGCAACAGAGGCAACTGCAACAACAGAACCGGCTGCAAAGAAACCGACGGTTGCTTTTGTTTATATCGGACCTCCAGGGGATGGCGGCTACACGTACCAACATGATCAAGGACGGCTGTATATGGAGAAGGAGCTGGGGATTAAAGCTGACTTTGTAGAAAATGTCCCTGAAAGTGCTGACGCCGAACGAATCATCACAGAGCTTGCGCAATCACACGACATCGTGTTTACAACGAGCTTCGGATATATGGATTTTACATTAAATGTAGCGGGCAAATTTCCCAACGTGAAGTTCCTGCATGCTTCGGGTTACAAAACCGCAGAGAACATGGGGACCTACTTCGGAAAGAACTATCAGGCCAGCTATCTGAGCGGCATAGCGGCAGGGAAAATGACCAAAAATAATCAGTTGGGTTATGTAGGGGCTTTTCCGATCAGCGAAGTGATTTATAATTTGAATGCTTTTACCCTTGGAGCACAAAGTGTCAATCCTGATGTAAAGGTGAATGTGGTATGGACGAATACATGGTATGACCCGACGACTGAACGTCAAGCGGCAATCAGCTTGCTGGATAAGGGTGCGGATGTGCTTTTGGCCTATCAGGATTCACCTGCAACCCTGCAGGCTGCTGCTGAACGAGGGGCTTTTGCCGGGGGAAATGACTCGGATATGAGTAAATACGCTCCGGACAATTATTTGACGAATCCGGTATGGAATTGGGGGCCGTATTACGTAAAAGCTGTGCAGGCAGTTATGGATGGAACCTGGAAGAGCGAGCAATATTCCGGTGATATGGCTGACGGTATGGTGGAGCTGGCTCCTTTCGGGAACAAGATCCCAGATGATGTGAAAAAGCTTGTCAAAGACGCCAAAGCCAAAATTATCAGTGGTGAGCTTGAGGTTTTCACAGGTCCGATCTCAGATAATCAAGGGAATGTGAAGGTTCAGGAGGGTCAGAAGCTGACCTTGGAGGAAGTGCTGGGCATGAACTGGCTCGTAAAAGGTGTGGAAGGAACTATCCCGCAATAATGTTTAAAAATAGGGAATAAGATGTGCACAATCTATGGGTGGGGCGGGTTCCGTTAAGCGGAAACTTCCCCACCCGTACTACAACTTGAAGGAAGGAGGGGTTCAGGCCATGCGGGGAACTTCAGTTGAAATGCGGGGGATTGTGAAAAAATTCGGCTCGGTAACCGCCAGTGATCAAGTCGACTTTTCGGCAAATGCGGGTGAGATTCATGCGTTGCTTGGGGAGAATGGGGCCGGAAAGAGCACGGTGATGAGCATGCTGTCAGGGGTGTACAGAGCAGATGAAGGAGAAATCTTCATTCATGGGAAAGGTGCTCAGATCCGTTCTCCTAAAGATGCTGCGCAGCTGGGTGTAGGTATGGTGTTTCAGAACTTTAGGCTGGTGCAAAGCCTCACAGCAGCAGAAAATATCGTGCTTGGCGAAAAGTCGTCTTTCTGGCGCGGCCGTAAGTGGATGAAGAACAAACGCGAGGAGATCGAGGCATTAGCGGAACGGTTTGGACTGAATTTCCCGGTGGATCGCCCGATCTGGCAGTTGTCCGTGGGTGAGCAGCAGCGTGTTGAAATCGTTAAGACGCTGTATCGCGGGGCTGACATTATTATTCTGGATGAACCAACCTCTGTATTGACCCCGGGAGAGGTGGAACAGCTATTTGAAACGCTGCGGGTCATGAAGCAGGCAGGAAAAACGGTCATTATGACTACTCATAAAATGAAAGAGGTTATGGCGTCCTCCGATCGGATTTCCGTCATGCGCAAAGGGAAAATGATCGCCACACTGACCACGGCAGATACAGATGAACTGGAGCTGGCTCGTCTGATGGTGGGCAAGGAAGTAACCATCACCCGTCAAGAACGGGAAGCCACTGAAGGGGATTCTTTATTAGAAGTGAAAGATGTGGACGTATATGCCGATCACGGGCGAAAAGCACTGGATCACTTCTCTCTGAACGTATGTAAAGGGGAGATTGTAGGCGTAGCTGGGGTAGCTGGCAATGGACAAAAGGAACTGGCTGAAGTGTTAACAGGTCTTAGAGGCTGGAAAAGTGGTGAAATCACGTTTGATGGAAAGACGGTGAAATCGGCTTCGGTTAGAGGGGCAATTGATTCAGGAATCTCCCACGTGCCGGAGAACCGGATGAAGAGCGGTTTAGCTGGACGCCTCGGATCGGTGGATAATCTTTTGTTTAAGTCTTACCGCTCAGAGGAGCACTCCAAATTTGGTTTCTTGAAGTCCGCGAAGAACCGTTTGTGGTCACAGGAGCTGGTCCAGCGCTTTAACGTCAAGACACCTGAGCTGGAGACGCCAGTACAACAGTTGTCAGGTGGTAATCAGCAGAAGCTGCTATTTGCACGTGAAATCAGTCATCGGCCTAAGCTAATGGTCGCCGTTCATCCGACACAAGGGCTGGATGTAGGTGCCACGGCTGGTGTTCACGACCTTCTTATGGAGCTGCGTGGTTCAGGTAGTGGCGTGTTGTTAATTTCGGAGGATTTAGATGAATTGCTTCAGTTGTCCGACCGGATTCTAGTGATCTATAACGGCTCAATTATTGGTGAGAGTACACATGAGGAAGCGAATCGAGAGAGCATCGGACTACTAATGGCTGGTATTCATAATAGAGAGGAGAGCGCCGTATGAGCCCGGAGAATGGAAGAAATACCGCAGCAGCTGTACTGGAACCCCTCCCCTCCCACTCCGGAAAACGATTCTCTCTACGTTTCGAATACGATGCCAGCCGCATCCGTTCTCCTTGGTGGACACCTATTGTATCTATAATTTTAGCGCTATTGTTGTGTGCCCTATTTATTGCGGCGAATGGTATGAATCCGGTGCTGGTCTATGAAAAAATGTTCCGTGGCGCATTTGGCACTGCGTATGGGCTCACGGAAACGATGGTTAAAGCGATCCCGCTACTCCTATGTGGGCTTGGGATTGCTGTGGCTTACCGCATTTCGGTATGGAATATTGGAGCAGAAGGCCAGTTAACCGTTGGGGCTATGGCGGCCACAGCGGTCACGATTTATTTTCCTGACTTACCTTCATTCTGGTCCCTGAGCTTAATGCTGCTGTTCGGGATTGCCGCGGGTGCGCTTTGGGGACTATTGACTGCTATTCCGCGGACGCATTTTGGAGTGAATGAGCTAATCACTTCATTAATGCTGAATTATGTTGCCCTATTGGCGCTCGATTACGTGGTATTCGGACCTTGGAAAGATCCTAAAGGTTTTAATTTCCCGGGATCACCTATGTTTACTGCGGCTCAGTCGCTGCCTGTTCTCGGAAGTACAAGATTGCATATTGGATTGTTATTTGGACTTATCGCCGTTGTGATTTATTACTTAATGATTCGTTTTACCAAGTGGGGTTACGAGCTCCGGCTGATCGGGGCCAATCCTGTTGCAGCCAGATACGCGGGGATTCCTATCAAGCGCCATATTATTATCGTCATGCTGATCAGTGGGGGGCTCGCCGGGATCGCTGGCATGGCGGAGGTCTCCGGTGTTACACACAAGCTGATGCAGGGCATTTCACCGGGTTATGGATACACCGCCATTATTGTGGCTTGGTTGGCCAAATTGAATCCACTCGGTCTAATCGTTACTTCTATTTTATTCGGTGGCTTAATTGTTGGCGGATATAGTGTTCAAACCATCGGGCTGCCCTCATCGATATCAGAAATGCTGCAGGGCTCCATCCTGTTTTTCTTGATTGCTGGCGATATGATCTATCGTTTCCGCATTCGTCGTAGCCGGGTTCAGCTGAAAGGGGGGAGATAGACGATGGATTTTACAACACAGCTACTTATTGCCGCTATTTCCGCAGGGACCCCGCTGCTGCTGGCTACGCTGGGAGGCATTCTAAATGAACGAGCCGGCATTATACAGCTTGGGGCTGAAGGTCTGATGCTGATGGGGGCGGTCACCACTTGTATCGTGTATATTCGCTCCGGAAACCTGTTGCTGGCTCTGCTGGCTACCGTAGCTGTAACGGCTGTGCTTGGTTTGCTGCATTCTTTTCTCTGTGTGACCTTGCGGGCGAATCAAACGATGTCCGGTCTTGCGATGACCTTGTTCGGCAGTGGGTTGAGCGCTTATCTTGGTAAACCGATCAGCGGCATTCCTTTGCCGGGAACCTCCCCTAAGCTGCATCTGGCTTGGCTGGAAAATGTACCGTTCATCGGAAAAATATTCGGCAACATGGACTACCTAACCTGGTTCAGCCTGCTGCTAGTGCTTGCTCTGCATCTGCTAATTCACCGCACTTCATGGGGCCTGCATTTGCGGGCAGTCGGAGACAGTCCGGCTACCGCAGATGTGATGGGGATCCGTGTGCAGCTTATCCGCTACAGCTATGTGATCACCGGTGCTGCTCTCATCGGTCTGGCCGGAGCGGATATGGTATTGGCCTATGCGCCAACCTGGAATGAAGGGCTGACAGCCGGTCGAGGCTGGATTGCGGTAGGGCTAGTGATTTTTGCCAGATGGAATCCGCTGCGCGCCTTGTTCTGCGCTTACTTTTTTGGGGCATTGGATTCACTTGGCTTCCGCATTCAATTGCTGGGCAGTGCAGTTCCGCCCTATTTTCTCAAAATGATTCCGTACCTTGTGACCATTCTGGTCCTGATGTACCTGGGGTACCGCAATCGCAACAAACCATCCGGTACACCGGAGGCGCTCGGAGTTCCTTATATTCGGGAACAAAGGTTTTAAGGCAGGCTATACGAGAAGGGAAGCGGCAATCTGGTACTCAAAAAGGGAGGCGGAGTGTATGGGAGTTATACGGGAAGAGGATGGAAGACTACCTGAAGTAATTCAACCCCACAGCCTGCACGAAGCTTGGGAGAGAAAAACGGCGTTTGGAGACAGTTCCCGATATGTCGCAGGAGGAACATTGCTGAGAACAGGGTGGGAAAATGGAACGGATCATATGCCCAAACAGCTGATTGATCTTCGGCAAATCACAAATCTCGGCGACATTACCTTAACGGAATTTCACTTATCTCTGGGCGCTCTTGTTCCACTCTCCCAGTGCCGCAGTAATGAGCATTTGCAGGCCGTGGCTCCTGCGCTGCAAGAGGCTGCACGTTGCATAGCGGCTCCGTCGGTGCGTAATCTTGCCACGCTCGGGGGCAATATCGCTTCTGGCTTCGGAGATATTCTACCTGCGTTACTGGTCTATGACGCGGAGTTAATCTCCTTTGACGGCAAATTTATGACGGCACTACCTTTGATAGAGTGGCTAAACAATCACTGGAGCGGGATAAAACCTGCGGCAGATCTTGTGGCTGAGATTCGCATCTCACCTACTCGCTTAGAGAGTCCGTTAACGGATAGGCTAGAAATTTTTCGTAAGGTTGGCCGCAGGGAAGTGTTCACCCCTTCACTTGTAACGGTAGCAATCTCAGCATCAATCGATGAGGAACTCCGTTTCCGTGAGGTGCGTATCGCCGCAGGTGGGGGCTCTGGGCGGCCGCAGCGACTAAGTAGAGCTGAAGTTATGCTTGAAGGTGTGAGGTATACAGAGGAGCTGTTGGCTTCTTTATATGAAGAGGTTGAGAACAGCTTTGAGACGTATAGTGATCCCTTTGCAACAGAACTTTACAAGAAAAAGACTGCTGGGAATTTGGTTGTATCTGAGCTGTGGAAGGCTATGAATATACGGAGTTAAGAGGTGAATAACCCGACGAAAGGAGAGAGGGAAAATGCTGCTGAATAAGGAATCCAGCGGTAGCCGCTGGCGTACACGACCCGATGGAGAGGGCAAGGTATCCGGTAAGCTGCAGTATTTGACCGACATGAGGGCAGAAGGAATGTTGATCGGCCGCGTGCTCCGCAGTGAGCAGGCACATGCTCGTATTTTGTCCATACGCATTGAGAAGGCCGTTGAAGTCCCTGGTGTACACGCTGTAATTACTTATGAGGATGTGCCCGGACTTAACGGCTTTGGCATAGCTTTGCCGCATCAACCGGTATTTTGCAGTGACCGTGTGCGTTACACTGGCGATGCGATTGCGGCAGTCGCGGCAGAGACGGACGAAATTGCGGAATACGCCTTATCTCTTATCGAAGTGGATTATGAGCTTCTACCCTTACTCGAGAACCCGGAAGAGGCGATGAAAAAGGACGCAATTCTGCTGCATGCCGAGGGAAACGTGCTTCATCATACGGAATATCGGAAAGGGGAGCCGGAAGCGGTATTTACGGATTGCTGTCATGTGGTAGAGGAGACTTATTATACACCACGCCAAATGCACACTTATATGGAGACTGAAGGTGGACTGTTTATCCCAGAGGATAACGGACGGCTTACCGTATATTCAGCTACACAACATGGGTTGATGGATCGCCTGCAGCTATCCAGAATTCTGGCTATTCCTCAAGAAGATATTCGCGTCATCTCGAGTCCTATCGGCGGGTCCTTTGGAGGAAAAGACGAGCTGAATGTACAACCGTATGGAGCGCTGCTCGCCTTGCGGACACTCCGTCCGGTAAGACTGCATAATTCGAGAGCTGAATCGGTACGTGCAGGACTAAAACGCCATCCCATGAAAATCACCATGAAAACTGGCTGCGACCCCGAAGGAATCATCAGGGCACATCAGGTCAGAATTATTTCGGATACGGGAGCTTATGCAACACTGGGGGCGGAGGTGCTCAACTTTGCGACAGAACATGTGATGGGCCCCTATATCATCGATCATGTGGATGTGAAGGGTTTTGCTGTATATACCAATAACGGTGTATCTGGTGAATTTCGCGGTTTTGGCGGCAATCAGGCGATTTTCGCTTTGGAGGGACAAATCGATCGGTTGGCTGAGCGATTGCAGATCGATCCGTGGGAAATGCGCCGCCGCAATTTGCGTAAATATGGAGATCTGGGGCCGCTGGGTCAGGAAATTGCTCAGACCGATGGTGCCTTTCAGGTGTGGGAAGCGCTGGCGGGTTCGCCTCTTATGACTGAGGCCGCATCTACAGACAGTGATTCAGGTGTTGTGGAACCTTGGATCGTAACTGGAACGGGTGCTGCTATAGCTATGCATGGTGCAGGACTTGGCTATGGTATTCCCGATCCGGCGGGTGGCAGGCTCTCTTTGACGCTAGAGGGCAAGATTGAGGCGGTGTTTGGTTACGAGGAGTTTGGTCAGGGGTTAATCGCAACAATGGAACAAATGCTGATTGAACAGTTTGGCTTGGCGGCAGAGGATCTAAGCATCGTTATTGGCGATACGGATGTTGTGCCCGATAGCGGATCTAGTACGGCTTCCCGATCAACCAGCATGATGTGGATGGCCTTAAAACGGCTGCGCCCAGACTTCACCGCTCGAGTGCTGCAGGCAGCTGCGATGATAAAGCCAGAGCTGGATAACTATGAAATGAAGCTCGGCCCTGGCGGTATTTGGCTAAAAGACGGCGGTCTGCTTCTGACTTACAAGGACTTGGCACAGCGTATTTCAGAACCCATTGTCTGTAATACAAAGTTTACTTATCCAACCACACCCTTTAAAAGAGTGGGGGCACATTTCCTATACACCTATTCCGCAATCGCGGTCCGTGTGGAAGTTAATCTGCTTACAGGACGTGTTCGTGTACTGGATCAATATCATGCGGTAGCGGCGGGACCGGTGGCTAATCCGCAAGGTTATCTTGGACAGATCGAAGGTGGCAGCAGTATGGCGGTCGGTTTCACCTTGTCAGAGGATGCTGTGATGTCTGGCGGCAGCTATGTCACCAAAAATTTAGACACCTATTTGGTGCCGACCATTGCCGATATGAATGGCAGCATTCAGGTGCAGCCGATAGAGGATTTGCCGGATCATGACACGTACGGTCCTCGCGGCATTGGAGAGGTGGGTTCCGTCAATTTAGCTCCGGCAGTCGTGTCGGCCATATTTCAGGCTGTAGGGAAGCGGATAACCAAGCTTCCCATTGATCCCGAATGGCTGCAGTCTACACCGTTTATTCCACAAAAGGTGGTGAACATCCATGTCGAGCCATAATTCAGATGCGAATCTAGATGAAGATAACCTTGCCCCCTTATCGTCTGAGGAAGCTTTTGCAGAAGAAAGGTTCACCTTTAATTGCAATCTCAATGGTAAAGCGATATCCACGGAGCTTCCACCCTCCCGCCGGCTTTTAAAGGTCATTCGTGAAGATTTGGAGCTGACCGGCACAAAACGTTCTTGTGAGATTGGCCGCTGCGGGGCATGTATGGTGCTGGTGGATGGACGTCCAGTGAATTCATGTCTGGTCATGGCCTATCAATGCTCAGGTGCGGAAATTACAACGATTGAGGGTCTTAGTGAAGTAGGCCTGCATCCCGTTCAGCGGGCTTTTTTAGAAGAGGGGGGGTTCCAATGCGGTTATTGCACACCAGGGATGGTTATCTCGGTGGTTGCTCTGCTGGAAGAGAACCCGCATCCTACTCAGGCTGAAGTGGAAGAAGCTTTATCGGGTAACATTTGTCGCTGTACGGGGTACGGTGGCATTTTACGAGCTGTTAACAAAGCTATTGGAGGTTGAGTGGATGGTCGTTTCTGAAGGCAGGTTTACGATGGAAGAGATAAATGCCATGAGTATAACGGATTTTGTGAAGCATCTAGGCGGCATTTTTGAACATTCACCGTGGGTAGCAGAGGAGGCTTATAAGCAGATTCCGTTCCATTCTTTAGAGCATTTGCATAGCACCATGATGCAGACCGTACTGAGTGCTGACCGGAGCCGAATGGAGGGACTATTAAAAGCTCACCCGGATTTGGCGACTAGGCTTCAAGTTACGGCTTTGTCTGCCTCAGAGCAGCAGGGAGCTGGACTGGATCGGTTAACAACGAAAGAGTTCAATCTATTAAATGATCTGAATCGAAAGTATACGGACAAATTTCATTTTCCTTTTATTCTAGCTGTTCGTGGCAAAAACAAAGATGACATTATCAGCGCCATTGGAGTGCGAGTAGAGCGTTCCCCTCAGGAGGAATGGGTTCAAGCCTTTTCTGAAGTCGGTACAATTACGAGATTTCGCCTAAGTGATTTAATTATTTAATTATTTAATTATTCATTCATCATAAACGGGGAGGGTGTCAGCCATGCTGGAACCAATTAACGGACGTACAATGTTTTATGGAAAAAGTGATGTGCTAACTTATCGTACCTATGCTAAACCGCTGGCCGTTACCCCCGTTCCCGAATCTTCCTTCACGGGATGCGACAACATTATATTCGCACATAATATTACATTCGCAGTCACGGGCGAAGCGTTTCTTCCTTCTTTTTCAGAGGGGAATAATTCCATGGTTGTTGCTACCGATTCTATGAAAAATTTCATCCTGCGCAATACCGCGGACTACACTGGAAGCACAACGGAGGGGCTACTGCAGCTTCTAAGCAGCCGTTTTCTCGATAAATACGATCATGTCACCGCAGTTTCAGTTTCCGCAGACCGGTTACCTTTTGAACAGGTGATGGTGCCCGGGGTTGAGGGGCTTAAACAGAGTCATTTAGTACTGCGTCACTCCAATAATGAATCTTATTCGGCTTCGTTAACTATAAAACGTGGAGAGAATGGGACTGAGGTTATCGCTCATGAATGCCGATTGAAGGATTTACAGCTGATAAAAGTGAGTGGAAGCTCGTTTTATGGATTCGTCCGTGATGAGTATACAACATTGCCGGAGAGCTTTGACCGTCCGCTTTATATTTTTCTGAATATTAACTGGACCTACAGTGATGTTCAGCATGCTCTGGATGGAGATCTAGGCCAATATGTGGCATCGGAGCAGGTTCGCGATATCGCCCATAGCGCTTTTCATGAGCTGAACAGTCCATCAATCCAATCGTTGATTTATCAAATTGGGCTGCGCGTATTGTCCCGTTTTCCACAGCTGGCTACCGTTTCATTTGAGTCCAATAACCGGACTTGGGAAACCATTGTTGAGCCTGAAGAAACTAAAGGTGGAGTCTTCACCGAACCTCGTCCACCCTATGGTTTTCAGGGCTTTTCTGTCAGCCGTGCAGATCTGGCCGGAGAGACAGCGTAATGAGCGGGCGTCTTACCACCCATGTGTTGGATCTGTCGCGGGGGATTCCTGCTACAGGTCTGACGCTTCAGCTCTGGAAGCTTACGGATGGGATGAGCAAGCTTCTGTGTGAAGAAGTCACGAACAGTGACGGGAGGCTGGATGCTCCGCTGCTGGAGGGAAACGAAATGGAGTCTGGATGTTACGAGCTGCTGTTTATGGTTGGCGATTACTACCGTAGAGCGGATGCCAAAGCGTCAGCAGACACTCAACGTGAGATGCCTTTTTTTCTAGAACAGATACCTATTCGCTTTCATATAGAGAGCTCCATGCAACACTACCATGTACCTTTGCTAGTAGCACCTGGTGGATATAGTACGTATCGGGGAAGTTAAGAGAAAGTTGACGACCGGAGGAGGTGGCAGCTCATGAAGGAATCCTATGAACTTGTGATTAAGAACGGGAATGTAGTGCTGCCCGATCAGGTACTCAAGCTGGATATTGCAGTATCAGAGGGTAAGATTGTCGCACTTGGAGAGGAACTTTCGCTTGCGCCGCTAACCAAAGTCATCGACGCAGATGGGTTCTATGTGCTCCCCGGTATGATTGATATGCATGTCCACTTTAATGAACCAACGTTTGGACATTGGGAAGGCTTTCGCAGCGGTTCTGCGGCGCTGGCAGCTGGCGGCTGCACAACCTACGCAGATATGCCGCTTAACGGCAATCCACCTACTGTGAACGAGGCTGGGCTTCGTCAAAAGGTAGATGCTGCGGCTGGAAACTCTGCCGTTGATTATGTGCTGTGGGGTGGGCTCGTTCCCGGCAATCTGGATGATCTAGAAGTTTTGGCAGCCGCTGGCGTCACTGGGTTTAAAGCCTTTCTCTCCAATCCTGGAGGGGAGGGCGAAGGCAGATTCCGTGAAGTGGATGAGGATACACTCTATCAAGGGATGCAGCGAATCGCTTCTCTGGGCGGGATTCTGGCGCTGCATGCAGAAAGTGAGGCTATCACGGCGGTGTTGACCGCAGATGCAGTGCGAAATGGCAGAACCAGCGCAAGTGATTTTGCGGCTTGCCGCCCTGCTGAAGCAGAGCTGGAGGCAGTGTCCAGGGCGCTGCTGTACAGTGAACGTACGGGCTGCCGGTTGCATTTTGTTCATATCAGCACGGCCGCCGCCATTGAGAAAATCTATGAAGCTAAGCTTCGAGGTCTGGACGTTTCGGCAGAAACCTGTCCACATTATCTGGTCCTCACTGAAAATGATATGAAGGCTTTAGGCCCTGTGGCGAAGTGTGCGCCTCCGTTGCGAAGTGCGGTGGAGCAGGAGAAGTTATGGGAGATGCTGGCCCAAGGCAAAATCGATCTGATTGCTTCGGATCATTCCCCCTGTCCAACGGAATTGAAGGTGAAGCCGGACTTATCTTTTTTTGCAGCTTGGGGTGGGATCTCGGGTGCGCAGAGCAGTTTGGAGCTTATGTTCCATGAAGGCGTGAATGTGCGGGGTTTGGATGTTACATTAATTTCCAGTCTGCTCGCAGGGCAACCCGCAAAACGTTTTGGAATAGAGCATCGTAAAGGCGCTATAGCCCTAGGTCTAGATGCCGATCTAGTTCTGCTGAATCCAAATACAACCTATACGCTGACTGCGGAGGATTTATTGTATCGCCACAAGCACAGCCCCTACATCGGAAGAACTTTGTCCTGCAAAGTAGTTGCTACGATCTGTCGCGGGAATGTGATCTATACCTCTGAAGAAGGAGTGATCAGTGAGGGAGGTGGACAGTGGCTGCGAATTAGGAAGGAGCAGTACAGCCTATGAATGATTGCAGAGTTCAAGCATCGACTCAGAAACTGCTGGAGCTGCTGGAGGAGCTGGCGGCATTCAGCACACCTGGGCCAGGAGTTACTAGACTGCTATATACGGAGGAATGGAGCCGGGCGCAGATTTTTTTGCGGGAAAAAATGGCTGGGTTCGGCTTAGAAGTTTCCATAGACAAGGTTGGCAATGTATATGGACGATTGAGTGGATGCAATCCGCAGCAAAAGGTTATTTTAACCGGATCGCATATCGATACTGTAGTCAATGGCGGAAAATATGATGGTGCCTATGGAATCGCTGCGGCTATGATTGCGCTTCAAGATTTGCAGAGGAACTTTGGCCAGCCGCAGCGGACGCTTGAGGTCGTATCTTTTTGTGAAGAAGAGGGGAGCCGATTTCCGCTTGCTTATTGGGGTTCGGGCCATGTCACGGAAAGGTATGACGGAAGCGAGGCCGAGACCTGTATGGATGCAGAGGGAGTGACATTACAGGCAGCAATGACGGAATCCAGCTTCTTACAGGACATAACGGAGGAGGAAGCTTCTAAGCGGACTGGAGTCAGAAATGATATTGGTGCTTTTGTAGAACTGCACATCGAGCAGGGGATTATTCTGGAGAAGACGGACACTCAGATAGGCGTAGTTCAGGGGATTGTTGGCCAGAGACGATATGTGGTCAAGGTCAGTGGTATTGCTAATCATGCAGGCACGACACCGATGTTTATGCGGCAGGATGCACTGGCTAGTGCGGTTGAAATGCTGTACGTGCTTGAAAGTGCTGCTAAAACTACTGGTGAACCTCTTGTAGCAACCTCGGGTAAGCTTGAGGTGTATCCGAATACGCCAAATGTGATCCCGGGTGAGGTTCTTTTTACACTAGATATCCGCCATAGTGAAGAGGACGAACTGGAACGTTTCTGTGAGAAGCTTCTTGCGGAATGTAATGAAATTGCTGTTAAACGTGGGGTGACTCTTGAGGTTACATCCGTGCTCAATACAGTCCCTGCGCCTATGGATATGAAGCTATCTGCAATGCTGGAAAATATCTGCCGCCAACAGGGGAAGACGTACCGCATGATGGTAAGTGGAGCGGGACATGACGCCCAGCTGTTTGCGCCGCGTTGCCCTACTGCGATGATATTTGCGCCAAGCCGAGCTGGGATCAGCCATTCTCCGGAAGAGTATACTTCCCCTGAGCAGCTCGTTGCTGGGCTTGAGGTTCTGACTGCGATGTTATATGAGTTAGCTTATTAAAAAGAGTTCGCCGAACTTTTAAGGGAGGATCATCATGAAGCGTTATGAAGATTTGTCGCCGTCCCAACGCTGTATTATGACTCCGGGTCCGGTCGAGGTAGATCCGCGTGTACTGCGGGCGATGTCTTTTCCGGTGCTGGGTCAGTTTGATCCAGAGTTCACCTCTATTATGAATGAAACGATGGAAATGCTGCGGGAGCTGTTTGCTACTCGTAATTCATGGGCTTACCCTATCGATGGTACCTCCCGTTCTGGAATTGAAGCTGTGATGGTTAGTTTGATCCTGCCGGGTGAGCGTGTGCTGATTCCGATCTTTGGCCGCTTCGGACATCTATTGCATGAGATTGCTGAAAGATGTGGCGCTGAGGTGTTCGTGTTGGAAAAGCCATGGGGGAGTGTGTTTGAGCCGGATGAAGTGATAGCAGCTATGGAGACTTTTAAGCCACATGTGGTGGCAATGGTTCATGGGGAGACCTCTACAGGACGTGTGCAGCCACTCGCGGAAATCGGTAGAGCTTGCCGCCGGATGGATGCTTTATTCATAGTTGATGCAGTTGCAACCATTGGGGGCATTCCTGTCGAGACAGATGCTTGGATGTTGGATGCCGTCGTTGGCGGTACACAGAAATGCCTGTCCGTCCCTTCCGGAATGGCACCGATAACGTATAATGATCGTGCTGAAGCTAAGCTCATGACCCGAAAACGAGTAGAACGCGGGATTAGAACAAGTGATGTCCAGCCAGGTGACTTATCTTTTGTCCGCAGCAATTATTTCGATCTCAGCATGCTTCAGGATTACTGGAGTCCACAACGTCTCAATCATCATACAGAGATGACCTCAATGCTTTATGCACTGCGGGAGGGCTTGCGGCTTACCCTTGAAGAAGGGCTGGATGCCCGATTCGCCAGACATATCCTCCATGAAAAAGCACTTGTAGCTGGATTAACAGCTATGGGTTTAGAACTATACGGGGATCCTTCCTGCAAGCTTACTGTTGTTACCTGTGTGCTGATCCCTGAGGGGATAGATGGGGAAGCTGTCCGTTCGCTGCTGCTGGGGCGGTTCGGAATTGAAATTGCCAGTTCTTTTGGACCGTTAAAGGGAAGGATCTGGCGCATCGGTACGATGGGTTTTAGCTGTCGTGAGAATAACGTGTTGCGGCTGCTTGGAGCGCTGGAAGCCGCATTACAGCGTCATGGATTTAAGGGGCCTTGCGGGTTTGGGGTTCAGGCAGCACTTGACGTATATGAGGCAAAAGTAAGATAATCGTTGGAATAGAGCGGATGGCGGGAGAGTAAAAACAGGGGCATGTCCGGATGGTTCGGACAATCTTTGGGAATAAGTAAACGGCTATCATCTACAGGGATGATTGAGCCGTTTTTTCTTACAAATACAGACCTGCGCAACTATATTATCCTAGGCTTAATAGTTAGGCAATCCTCTATGATACGGATCTATTCACTACATCAAGACAACACTTGGATACTAACGGGGGAGAGATGAAGATGACAACTTTTACAAGAAAGCCTTTAGCAGATTGTGTACCTGAGCTTGTGGCTACGGCAAGAGGCGATAAACCGGCAACACTGGTAATTACAGGTGGAAAGCTGGTCAACGTATGCTCTGGTGAAATTCTAGAAGGAATGTCTGTTGGTGTTCAAGGTGGACGAATTGCTTATGTTGGTAAAGATGTGACACATATGATTGGCGAAGGAACGCAAGTTATTGATGCGAACGGCAAGTATATAGCTCCGGGATTGCTCGATGGCCACTGCCATATTGAGAGCACCCAGCTAACCGTTACTGAATTTTCCCGCGCTGTTCTGCCGCTTGGCACAACAGGTGGTTTCTTTGATGCGCATGAGATTGCTAATGTATTCGGGCTGAAGGGTATTCAATTGATGCTGGATGAGATGCGGGGTACGCCTTTAGCTGCTTACATGCAGGTGGCTTCTTGTGTACCTGCAGCAGGTGCGGAATTCGAGACAACGGGTGCCTCAATTGGTCCTGAAGAAGTTGCTGAAGCTTTTACTTGGGGCAAAGATGTGATTGCTCTGGGCGAAGTGATGAATTTCCCTGGCGTTGTTTACGGCGATGAGAAAATGCTTGGAGAGATTCAAGCTACGCTGCGGGCAGGCAGATTTGTTGACGGTCATTTCACATGGCCTTCCAGCGACTGGAGACTGCCAGTGTATGCTGCGGCAGGGGTAACTGGTGATCATGAGTGTGTTACAGCAGACGATGTGATTGAGCGCGTTCGACTGGGGATGTATGCCAAAATGCGCCGGGGCTCGGCTTGGCATGATGTTGCCAAGACCATCACCGCTCATACAGAGCGTGGACTTGACCCGCGTCGCATGATGCTGGTTACTGACGACCGCAGCTCGGAATCGTTACGGGACGAAGGTCATATGGATTTCGTTGTTCGCCATGCGATTGCTCAAGGCGTGAAGCCAGTAACAGCCTTCCAAATGGCAACTATTAATACAGCAGAGCGTTTTGGGTTGTCTCAGGATATCGGATCTATTACTCCAGGTTCTTTTGCGGATATTATTCTGCTGGACGGGAATTTGGCCGATGTTCACGTGGTACTTACGATTGCCGCGGGTGTAGTAGTTGCCGAAAACGGTGTGATGACGGCAGAGCTTGCTAAATTCACATATCCAGAGGAAGTTTTGGCTTCGGTTCATTTGCCGCAGCGTCCTACCGCCGAAGATTTTATTATCGCGGCTCCAATTGAAACAGGGGAACTTACTACAAGAGTTATTAAAGTAAGAGAAAATCATGTGGAGACCATTGAACGTATGGTTTCGGTACCTGTAGTGGCAGGGCAGCTGGATGTAAATGCTGTAGAGGGTCTGTGTAAAATCGCTGTGCTCGAACGGCATAAAGGAACAGGAAATAAATCAGTGGCTGTTGTGGAAGGCATCGGTTTTAAAGAACCGGCTGCTATCGCAATGACTGTTGCTCATGATAGTCATAATGTACTCGTCATCGGCAATGATAATGAGCTAATGGCCAAAGCTGCGAACGCGGTGGCGGACGCTCAGGGTGGGGTCGCTGTAATTACATCTAGTGGAGAAACGTTATTCCCGTTGGCCATTGCAGGCCTAATGTCTACAGAGCCATTTGAAATTGCTGCTGAGAAATCAGCTGCGATCAGCAAAGCGTTGTATGATGCCGGCTGTACTTTGAATTACGCGTTTATGACTTTATCGCTGCTTGCTTTGGCGGTTATCCCAACGTTACGTATCACAGATAAAGGACTCGTGCGGATTTCACCCGAGGGAATACAGTTAGTGCCATTGTTTGTTTAAGTGAATTAACTGAAGTATAATCCTAATGCAAAAAACTGTTCTGAGGTCATAATGACCCTTCAGAACAGTTTTTTTTGTTTAAATATAAGAAAGCAAAAGCTTCACATGATGCGTAATCTTTATACATCCTTTTGTAATGAACAATAATATTAAACAGATTTTTAGAGAATGAAACATTTTTCTGAGCGAAATCCTAAAAAAATATAAATAAAGCATAGTCAGGTGACGATAATAATGTTAAATTAGATAAAATTAAAGTGAATTAATGGAGTTAATTTTACATTAATGGCATATAAAGAATTATAGATAATGGCAGGTTTCGAATAACCCAACTAAGAGGGACGAGGTGCATGGAGAGATGATCAGACTAGAAACGCAAGATATTTTGAATATTAGCATGAAGCAAATTGCTACTATTTTTAAGATGAAGCCGCTTGAACTGAGATTTGTCACCGATTTTCAGGGTGAGAAATATCTCTTAACTAATGATAAGTTACACCTCAACAACCAGCAATATTGGGCAAAGGTTATGGAATGTGTCTTTGATGATCATGTTAGACCTGTGTTAATGTGTGAGGTATTATATTTCCTTCGTAATGAATTTCTGGAAAGTGACATTAAGTTATGTTTTTCTTATGATTACGCAGAGGATGGGAATGGCGCAGCTACGGCTACGGCTGAAGTATCCTTTAATGACTCAGCAGATTTACAGCCGAGTGAGATTGCCGAGCTGATTGATTTTGCGTTGACCTTGCAGGACAAGCAGTGGTTCCATGAACTGACTACGAAATATAAGCAGCTTACAGCATAAGTATCCTTTCGATTCTTCATGCTTAACAATTGATATAGCTAACCGTCTTGTCTGCAACAGAAATGATCTGTGGACAAGACGGTTTTTTTGATTTACCATCCTTGGGCGTTTTTTTCTACATGTTCAGCCAAAAAATCAAGCCAATCCTCATGGTCATTCAAACAGGGGATTGCCATAAATTCCTCTGCTTGTCCTCCACCAGCCTCGAATTGTTCTCGTCCTTCTATGGCTAGCTCATGCAGCGTTTCCAGACAATCGGTCACAAGACCCGGTGAAAAAATCAGAGGCTTACGTATTCCTCGTCCGGCAAGCTCTCCCAGAACATCCGCAGTAGAGGGTCCTACCCATTCTTCTCGTCCGAAACGTGATTGAAAACTAAGCTGCCAGCGTTCGGGCTCCCAATTCATAGCAGAAGCAAGAAGATGCGCGGTTTCCATACATTGCTGCGGGTAGGGATCGCCGGTATCCGCATACCGTTTGGGAATCCCATGGAAGGTCAGTACAAAATAATCAGGTTCTTTGCTCAGAATCTCCATTTGACGCAGTAGGTGTGACTTCAAGGCTGAAATATAACCGGGCTCATTATAGTAGGCATCAATAAATCTTAGAGCCGGAATCAGACGTTTAGTTACAGGTCCAGTGGAGCTTTGGCGACCTAAGGCTGCAAAGCTGGCCTGATCGAATACGGACGCGGTAGTCGTGGACGAATATTGCGGAAACAGCGGTACAATGATAATTCGGGTAACTCCGGCGGTGTCGAATTTCGCCATCGCTTGCTCCATGCTGGGTTCGCTATAAGCCAATCCAAGCTCTACCTGATACCGTGGACCCAGCAGTTCTTGTAATCCAGATTGCTGAGCTAAAGAGTGAAAGAGCAATGGTGATCCTTCGGTTGTCCATATTTGACTGTACAGCTCAGCGGACCGGCGTGGACGTGAACGCAGAATGACACCTCGCAGCAAAGGCTGCCACAGCAGAGGAGAATAATCTATGATTCGGCGATCTGATAAAAAACGTTTCAGATAAGGCCGTACAGCTTTTGCAGTTGGTGCAGTAGGGGTGCCGATTTGGGCGAGTATAACTCCAATAGGTGGCTGTTTGCTCAAAGCACAGAACTCCTTTCCCATATAAGAGATCGTTCTAAAATAGCATAGCTAGCCTTGAATGCACAGTTATTGAGATCACTTTGCGCGTATAAATTAAATTTAATCGCAAATAGTGATGTTTCTTATAGGGTGTGTGATTTTCGATACAGAAGAACCGCAGAAAGGTCTGGTAGTATCAAACCAGAAATTGATGGAAAACGGGTGTAAGTGTTTTTATAGTAACTTATGTGAATTATTTCACCTTTTATACAGCTTTGTGTTAAAAGGAAGAAATGAAATAGATTCAAGCTATTTTTTATTGAAAATCGAGCCTGCATAAGCATGAGAGGGGGGATTAGTTCTTATGAAGAGAGAAGTTATGCTTCATAAGAAGAGAAGGGGCATCGTACGAAAAAGGTTTGGTTAACAAAAAGCTACATATCACTGGGGTTTGGTAAAGGAGAATTTTCATTGAAAAAACTAATTTCTTTAACGGTTAGCGCGGCTATATTGTTAGCGCCGTTTGCTTACACACTTAATGTGCCTGCTGTAAACTTGAAGGTGGATGCAGTATCGGCAGCCTCCGAAGAAGCGGATGCACCGGCAGCAAAACCAACAGCAAAACCCACGGCAAAACCAGCAGCAACACCAAAAGCAACGGCAAAACCGGTAGCAACACCAAAGCCAACGGCAAAACCAACAGCAACGCCAAAGCCAACGGCAAAACCAACAGCAACACCAAAGGCAACAGCCAAACCAGCAGCAACCCCAAAAGCTACAGCAGCACCAGTAGCAACCCCAAAAGCAACCGCTGCACCAGCAGCGACAGTAGTACCGGCGGAAACTGTTAAGCCTGTGGCTACAGCAAAGCCTGTTACAGTTAATGAAAACGTATACCAAGATGGAGTTTACGTAGCTTATGGCGATGCATACTCCAAAGGCACGGAAGGTGCCAAGATCGAAATTAAAGATGGTAAAATTACTAGCATTGAGCTTTTGAGAACCAGTCCTAAGCTGATTGATAGAGATGCTCGTAACAATTATAGTGCTTTATGGCAAGCTTATGGATTGATGAAGGATAGATTGCTTGGCAAAACAAGAGATGGAGCAGCGGCAGTTGATGCTGTTTCGGGAGCTACCCGCTCCAGTAATGGCTGGAAATTGTCTGTAGATAGAGCGTTTGAAAGAGCTCTGACAGTGAAAGATACAAATGCCGTTTACTTTGATGGAGTTCATATGGGCGTAGATCCTACAGGTAAATATTCTGTGTTCGCGACCTACGAATCCAACAAGCTTACAGATGTTAAAGTGAATCCTATGAACAGCGCTGGTGATTTCATTGAGGAGAAAGCTTACACAGCTGAGCAAGCGGCAGCGGTTGCAGCTATAGCTCCAGCCTTGCTGGCCAAAGGAACAGAGGCACAGCCTGTTGCAGGTCTTGAAGCCGACTTTAAAGCAGCGATTAACGCTTTCTGGGATGCTGAGCAGAATGCAATAATCAACAATACATCTGCTTATGTAGACGGATTCTATTCCTCTTATGGTACGGCAAGAAGTGTTGGCGTTGAAAGAGCCGACATCGTGATTCGCAACGGTAAGTTGGTTGATGTGAAGCTGTTTAGACTTGGCAACAACCTGATTGACAGAGGGGCAACAGCTTATGCGGAAGTAGTAAAAGCAAATGCTCCTATGACAGCTAAGCTGCTAGCGAATGGTTCATATATCGCTAACTATGATGAAAAGGTTGACGGAATTTCCGGAGCTACGGAAAGCAGTCACAGCTGGAACCAAGCTGTAGAAAGAGCATTTGAGAAAGCGCTGAAGGTTCCTGCTGAAGGTCAATATTTTGACGGCAAATTTGCCGGAGTAGATAACCAATCTAAAGTACTGCTGCTAGTTGATGTTGATGCAGATGCGGTAACAGGCATTAAAGTAAGTCTGTTTGGAGCTGACGGCAAGCTGATTGCTGACGATAAACTGAGTGCAGAACAAAAAGGATGGGTAGCTACACTCACATCCGGGCTGTTAGAAAAAGGTGTGCAAATGGCCGATATTACAGGCCAAGAAGCATTGTCGGCAGCAGCTAAAGCAGCACTGACAGATGCTTTGAACAATGCATCCAAAGTCCAAGGAACCTATAAAGACGGAACCTTTACTGCATTTGGTGATGCTTATGATAAAGGAACGAACAGAGCGGACGTTACCCTGCGTAACGGCAAAATCGTAAATGTAGCCTTGTACCGTGTAGGAATGAACCTTGTAGATAGAGGGAACGCTGCTTATCCTGAGGTGGTAAAAGCAATTCCTCAGTTGACGGCTAGCTTCCTCGCAGCAGGGACTAGAGAAGGTGTGCAGGAAGTAGATGCTGTGTCTGGTGCAACTAGCAGCAGCGTGGCTTTGAAGACTGCGGTGGATAGAGCATACGGAAAAGCTGAGGTTGTAGAAGCTAATAAAGCGGCTTATTTCGATGGAATCTTCATTGGTGTAAGTGCCGATAAGCTTGTAAATGTTATGGTGAATGTAGAGTACGGTGTTCCTGTCAAAATGCTTGTTTATTATTTGGATAAAAACGGAAGTGTAAGAACAATCAATCAGTTAACGGACGCGGAGCTGGCAGTGAAAGGTGAAATCGAGTCGACATCGACCGGATACAGCCTGCACAAATATGGTTACCGTCCAGCAGCCTTCGGAAAAAATGATGCAGAGAAAGAAATATCCGCTAAAGCGGTAGAAGCTATTAAATCAGCGCTTGAATCGGCTGGTAAATAATTATCGTTTTATAATAAAAGGAGGATATTCCAGTGCCAGAATATGGCCGGGGAGTAGCCTCCTTTTTCAAATATTCTTGGCTTGTACATAAATATGAAAATAGATCGTATAGTGATTTAAAGGGATTTTGGAGGTGAGTGTCTAAAGTTTAATATAGAGAGCAGGCCAAAAGCCTGTTATTAATAGGAGGCTCCAACATGACACAAATTAAACAGCTCGCTCCACAAGATGAATTTGTTGGCTTTTATCTTTTAAGAGAGCTGGCAATTAAACAAACGAACGGCACTCCTCCAAAAGATTATTTTGACATCGTTCTGGGGGATTCCACTGGACAATTATCTGCGAAATATTGGGATGCCAGCACAACCGATAAAGAAACTTTTTTTCCTATGGCGCTTGTGAAGGTACGCGGGATTGCTCATACTTATCGTGAGAAATTACAAATAAAAATTACTAAAATCAGGTTGGTTAACGATGAGGATGGTGTTGCACTTACGGATTTCATCCGTTCTGCCCCAATTCGTCCAGTAGACCTTATTCATACGATTAAAGGGGTTATGGCAAGTATTTCAGATCCGGAAATTGCTTCGATTGTCTCTTTTTGTGTGGGTAAAGTGGAAGAGAAATTGATGCATTATCCGGCAGCCAAAACACATCATCATGCTTATTTTGCCGGACTTGCTTATCATATGGTGCGTATGCTGGAGATTGGTGATTTTCTGTGCAAGCAGCGTCCGTTCTTGAATCCAGATCTAATGAAGGCAGGAATCATTCTGCATGATATCGCGAAGCCGGAGGAGATGGTCTCCCAGCTTGGGATTGTCTCGGAATACAGCGTTCAGGGCAAGTTGATTGGCCATATCTCGATGGCGTCTAACTGGATCACGGAAGCGGCTATCCGTTTAGATATTGATTTGAATTCGGAAAAGGTTATGGCGTTACAGCATCTCGTATTGTCACATCATAATTTGGGCGAATGGGGTAGTCCTGTTCAGCCACAGACAGCTGAGGCAGTCGCTCTGCATCATATCGATGCGATGGATGCGAAGCTGCAAATGGTGGAGGATGCTTTGGATACCACACCGGAGACCGAGGAATGGACACCGTTCATCAGAGGTCTAGAGAATAAGGCTGTGTATCGTTTGAAGATTTAAGAGATACCCTGTAAAAAAAACCCCCAATCAGCAGAAAGCAGCTGGTTGGGGGTTTTTGATGTTCTTTGGTTATTTGGACAAAGTGGCGCGGCTGCTATAAATGGAGGGTTTATGTTTAGTGCCTTGTTTCTTAGCAGGCTTTTTCGCGCGAGTGGAAAATGGGGTATACCCGCCGGCAAACATCGTTCCGCTAGTATATCCTTGACTGGCAGAGAGCAATAGAGGATCATAGTGCTCCTCCTGCTCCATAAGTTTTACTAGAATTGCAGCGGCTGCGCGTGCGTCATCCAAGGCATCATGGTGTTTTAGCGTAATGCCGAAAAACTCGGAGACTACATTAAGTTTATGGGAGGGCAGGTCGGGCAGCATTTTTTTGCCTAATAAATAGGTACATAAGTATTGAAAGCTTGGGTAGCTCAGGGACATTCCATCGAGACAATAACGCAGGACACTCATATCAAAAGCAGCATTATGCGCCACGACGATTTGTCCGTGTAGTAACGGTTCAACGGTGGGCCACAGTTCTTGAAAAGTAGGTTGCCCGATTACCATTGATGGCGTGATGCCGTGTATCGAAATGTTCATGCCATCAAACCGCTGCTGCGGGTCAATTAGCCAAGAATGCTCTGCGGTTATATTTCCAGCTTTAACTTCCACAAGTCCCAAGGCACATGCGCTGGATCGACTGGAGTTCGCGGTCTCAAAGTCAATTGCTATAAAGTCCATTCGTAAAGCTCCTTATCTATCATATATACGTTTCATATTAAAGTAGTAAAATGATAAATACAATCTAGTGAATCACAATGAGCTGTTCAGTAAAAATAAGGAGATGATAGAGTGCGGCTTATAAAGGGGCAAAAGGTGGATATTACGAAAGGGAGAAACGTGAACAAGCTTTTGCTGAAATTTGGGTGGATGACTGCTGATACTAGAATTGGCATAGACTCTGCTGCTTTTTTACTGTCAGAACAGAACCGTTGCGAACGCGATGAGAACTTTATCTTTTATGGTAATCCGTTGTCTATAGACGAAGCTGTAACTCATTCTGTCTTACAACAAGGGGATAAAGAAGCTATCGCCATTACATTTTCTCAACTTCCTAAGGATATTACTAGAATAGCTTTAACTTTAACGATCTATGAAGGAGAAAAATTAGGACACTCTATGAAGCAAGTAACCTCTCCTTATCTACGCTTAGTGGATGCTGCTAGCGGTGAGGAATTATTCGTTTTCGAGTATGGCTCTGACCTGTCGACGGAGACAGCTATTGTGGTTGGAGAGCTATATCGCTATGGCCCAGAGTGGAAATTCAGTGCTATTGGTAGTGGCTTTGAGGGAGGATTGGCTGCGTTATGTACAAACTATGGGCTCGTTATTGAAGAAGAGGAAGGGAACCCTGAGGTAGCGGCCACAGCTGAGTTAACCCTACCTTTAGAGACGATCCGTTATGAAGAGAAGAATGTACTGTCCTCTATTGATTTACGTAAAAAAATTGTTCAGATTACCTTAGAAAAAAAGAATCTGACAGGAGTCATTGCAAGGGTAGGCGTTGTCCTGGATATTACAGGATCTATGAGAAATCTTTATAATAATGGAACCGTTCAAGAAGTAGTTGAGCGTATATTAGCCGTTGCCTGCAAATTTGATGATAACCAATCGTTAGATGTTTGGGTGTACGATACGGAGTTTAGCCGGCTGCCACCTGTGACAGAGCAGGAATTAGGAAGATATGTGTTTACACATATTTTAAATAATCGTACCATTCATAAGTTTGGCCGCAATAATGAACCGCCAGTAATGGAGGATATCATTAAAAAATATACGGAGGAAGAACCCGATTCTACACCGGTATTTATCATATTTATTAACGATGGTGGTGTAGTGAAATCCACTAAAAATGTGATTATGGCTGCTTCGGTCCAACCGATTTTCTGGCAGTTTGTCGGAATCGGTAACTCGGATTTTGAAGTATTGAAGCAACTTGATACGATGAAGGGCCGTTTGGTGGATAACGCCAATTTTATTCATCTGGACCACATTGAAAAGGTGACTGATGAAGATCTGTATGATCAGCTGCTGAATGAATTCCCCTTGTGGCTAAGCGCAGCGAAAGAAAAAAGAATCCTGCGAACATAAAAATACATTACTGAAAATGAATAAGCCTGTGCGTTACTATAGGCCATAACCACCTATCTTAGGAGGTATTATGGCTTTTTTAGTTTCGCTATCTTGCTATTCTATTCAACAATCCTTACACTGCCAAATAGGTATTGTATATTAGGATTAGGGTCATCACTATCAGATACGGGAGGAAACACTTTGAGCAGCGTAGTTACTAAGTTTTTTGATTATGGGCAAGAAGACATAGATTATCTCCGAAGTGTGGATCCAGTACTTGGCGCAGCTATGGCACGGATGGGCAGAGTGGAACGTGTAATTATACCGGATCTTTTTGCTGCGCTTATCTATGCTATAGTAGGACAGCTTATTTCAGTAAAAGCGGTTCGGACCATTTGGAACAGAATGTTGGCTCAGTTCGGAGACATCACTCCGCAGCAGTTAGCCTTACATACGGCGGATGAGATTCAAAGCTGTGGGATGACGATGAAAAAGGCACTATGTATCCATGAGATTTCCAATTTGGTCGCTCAGGGTGATTTTAAGCTGGAGGAATTGCCTGGGTTATCAGATCAAGAGGTTATACAAAAACTTATGACGTTAAAGGGCATTGGCAAGTGGACGGCAGAAATGATGTTAATCCATTCTATGGAACGACGGGATGTGGTCAGCTGGGGAGATATTGCGATTCGTCGGGGGATGATGAAGCTATATGGACTTGATAAGCTTACCAAAGATCAATTTGAACAATACCGGCTAAACTATTCTCCTTTGGGTTCTGTGGCTTCTATATATTTATGGGAAATTTCATTTGAATAATGGACGGGTAAGGAGTACTACTATGGAAAAAACAATAAGAGAACAGCTATTGAATTTGGCAGATGTGGACTACCAAAAGTTTTCTGCGGCCTTAATTCCGACGATAGATAATGTTATAGGCGTCAGGCTACCGGAACTGCGCAAGCTTGCCAAAATCATTGCAAAGGGTGATTGGAGAGCCTATTTGGAGCATGCCGAGACAGATTATTTTGAAGAAGTGATGCTGCAAGGTATGGTGCTTGGCTACGTGAAGACAGATCTTGAAGAAATCCTACGTTATATCGCTGACTTTATTCCCAGAATCGATAACTGGTCGGTATGCGATAGCTTTTGCACAGGCCTGAAGTTTACCGTAAAGAATAAAGAACGGGTATGGGAGTTTATAATGCCGTACTTATCATCAGATAAAGAATATGAGATCCGATTTGCTGTGGTAATGCTGCTTAATTTCTTTATTGAAGAAACGTATATCAGCCGGATTTTACCATTGCTCGATAAGGTCAGTCATGAAGGCTATTATGTAAAAATGGCGGTTTCTTGGGCGCTTTCGATTTGTTATGTGAAATTGCCAGAGCCTACGATGAGTTATTTGAGAAACAACAGCTTAGATGATTTCACTTACAACAAGGCTTTGCAGAAAATCACGGAGTCTTATCGCGTGGATCCGGAAACGAAAAAATGGATTCGTGGGATGAAAAGAAGTAAAAAACAAACCCCTTATTCAGCACAATAGCTGAGTAATAAGGGGTTTGTTGTCTATTTATTTTTTCTCAGTGTTTACTTCAGTGTTAGTTTTACGGTTGCGGATTCGCTCAATTTCGATGTCAACAGCGCTACGCAGGTTAGGATCGATGGAAGGACTTATTCCTGTGCCTGTATTGAATTTATTTTTGGAGTTTTCCGCCAATGCTTCCCACTCGAAAATCTTCTCTTCCATACGTTCGAAGCCTTGTGAAGCTGATCCTACATTTAGACCTTTCGTAGAACTACGTGGAGCTGAGTGGAGTGTTTCTGTGGCTTGTTGAGCGCGAGCGATAAGCTCAGTTCTTTTCGCTTTGAGATGTTCACGCTCTTCTTTAGCTCTAGCGATATTGATCTCAAGCTCTGCCAGGGATTGCTTAGTTTGTACTTGGCTATTTATGGACTCTTCCAGCTGTTCCACGTACCGTAACTTGGCTATGAGTGCCAGGCGAGCTCTTTCTTCATTTCCTTGCTCAACTGCTTGAACGGCTTCGGCTTCACTTTGCTCTACTAACTGAGTATATTCTTGCTTGCGGCGTTCCAACACACTGGCTGTTACTTGTAAATCACGCTCATTGCGTTCCGCCTTAGCAATATCATTTTCAAGATCACGTAAATACTGACCTGTCAGCAATACCGGGTTTTCTAATTTATTTAGACCTTCGTGTAGGGCTGCTTTAGTAATTGTGGAAATTCTTTTTAATAGACTCATGTTCTATCTCTCCTTTTTTATGGCTATATTAGGGCTGGCTTGTATTAAACGACGATTAATTAATAGAAATCATGTCCATCTGAAAAGCTGTTAAAAGGTTCTTTAGGAACGATGATACTAGCGATGACGTAGAAGATAAGTACTGTTCCGAAGCTGAACAATGCTGCGGCAACAGCAACAAGACGGATTACTGTAGCATCAATACCAGACCAACGAGCAAGACCTCCGCACAAACCACTTATCTTCTGATCACTTTGGGAACGATATAATTTTTTCATTTATTGTTTTCTTCCTCTCGTATGGGTGTGATTGTTATTGAATCCTGCAACCCGTTTGCTTATGTACTCATTCTAATGTCTTTTTGCATGCGAAAAAACGGCCTGAAGGCGGTTTTGTATACCAGACCTGAGTCGAGGTTCGTTCCCGCAGGAAGGCGGGGAAAGGGTTAGTAAATCGGTTATAGGCTACAAACCATGGACGAAGTTAGGTACAATAAAGAAAGGAATACTTCTGGCGGTGTCGAAATATGCTTATATATGACTACTACGGAATTGGGGGCTGAATATGAGTTTTTTTAACAAAGTAAAAGCAGGGGTAAGCGAGGCTGGGAATAAAGCAAAAACAGTGGTGGAGATTAACCGGTTGAAGCTGCAAAATAACGGTAAGCAAAATGATATTGACCAGCAGTATCAGGTCATGGGCAAACTGTTATTTGAAGCCGTAACTCAAGGTGCAGGACCACTGCCAAGTGAGCAAATCGAGACTAATATCAATCGTATTCTCGAATTGAAGGCGGAGATTGAGACGAACCTTCAGCAAATAGCTGAGTTGTCCGATGTAAAGCATTGCAAAGCATGCGGTGGGAATGTGGCGATCGAGGCACGCTTTTGTCCGGCCTGCGGATCCACTTTTGAAGTGGCAAAAGAACCTGTCAGTGATGTAACTCCATCGTCGTTTTCTTTGGATAAGAAGGAATAGAGTTACTTCATACAAGAAACTTATGAACAAAGAGGCTGTCTCAAAAGTAGTGAATACTACTTATGAGGCAGCTTCTTTTTTAGTAAATAGTCTATAAGCGGATTCTTGCTTTAGCCAATAGACTATGGGCTACGCACACAAAGTATTCTATGCCATTAGGTTGGGCGGCGGAATATTCACTTTGTGAATTTCAGGGAGAAATTCCCCAATTATTTTAGTGGAGCGTAATTAGATCATTAAGCGGGATTCGTATCTACAATCTTAATTTCACTTATTCACAATCTAGTGTCGTTTAAACCTTAGAAGCGTGGCGTTTCTTAAATTTATACACAACTAGCAATATAAGCGGCAGAACAAATGCACAGGTGAAATCCCAATCTACCCAGTAGGCGGGGATCTCCTTCACATAGAAAATGATGTCTTTGGCAATCAGCTGTGACATGCCGAATAACAAAAATCCAGTGGGGATGATCAGAGGACGGTGGCTTTTGAGTTTAAATAATTGGGCTGTACCTAAGGTTAAAGCATAGTAATAAACTGCAGTTTTGAAGTATGTGCTGATAATCCATGCTGTAGCCATAAGCGCTTCAATACGTTGCAGAGAATTAGCAATATTAATTTTTTGAGCAAGAATATAAGCGGCATAAAATTGATGTTCAGAAGCGTAAACACCTAGAACGGTAAGGGAAAACAATAAGATGAGGTTAAGGCCCAGAGCTCCGATGATCAAGGCTATGAAAATATCCCGGCTTGTTTTGCCATTTTTCTGAGCATAAGGATATATCATTAGAAACACGCACAATTCGCCAAAAGGATAAAAAACACCATACATCAAAGTATGAAGCATGTCCGGTACTGGTGTGTTCAAGATGGGGTATAAACGTTCCATTTTGACATCGGGGGTCAGCAGGAGCAGCAGACCGATTAAAAAAACTGCAAATAAAGGGAAAAAAAGCTGAGCTGCCCGGCCCAAGGTTTCTAGGCCAAGTCGTACCCCATATACCAGCAGGAAAATGGCCATGAAACGAATAACCCCACCGGGTGTTTTCTCGTAAATCTGTGTACACATGAAATCTTCAATTTCTCTTATGTAAGTGGCGGCGGCAATCAGGAAGAACACTAAATAGAACAAGGCTACAGCAGATCCGATCCATTTCCCTAAAATTTGTAGGCTAAGCTCGATAATATTCTTGTTCGGCTCAAGGTCTGCTAAGCAGAGTAGCAGTTTTATGGTCACTAGACCCAAGGGAATACTAATCAAAGCAGCAATCCATGCATCTTGTTTCGCTCCTGATATCATTAACGCCGGATACACAAGCGCCATATCCCCAATAAATGTGAATAGCCCGAGTATAATCATTTGATTGGTACTAATTCGATCTTTCTCCAAACTCATATACCCCCTCAAATTTATTGGACTAGTTTTAGTATGGTTGTAGTTACCAGAATTATGCCATCCCGATTTTTTAATCCGAAGGAATAATTATCATAATTAACATCAAACTATACTCATCTATCTATGGAGAAGTGGAGGTTGCATCATGAAAGATACGGAGATTGGTACATTATCAAGCCGGTTGGAAGTTAATATTGCTAATTTGTACCAATTGATGGGGGAAAGCTCTGATGTAGTCATAAAAGAGTTGCAGATAGAAGAAAACACTCATATTTCTTTGGTTTACATAGATGGTCTTGTGGATACTCAGGTGCTGCATAATTCAATTTTGTATTCCTTGCAGGAACACATTCCTTACGAACAGCTGAGGGGGCTTTCTCCCGAGCAGAAGTTTGAGATGATTAAGAAACAGATATTAATAGCCGGCGATATAGCCGTCATTGACGATTACAGCCAATTTATTCATCATTTATTGTCCGGTAATATAATGCTGCTGCTTGACGGGTTATCCAGCGCTCTGCGGATCGGCTTACCAGGCTGGGAAGATCGTAATGTAGGGGAGCCTAGCTCACAGTCGGTTGTTCGGGGTCCAATGGAAGGATTCACTGAGAATTTACGGACGAATACGGCACTGGTTCGGCGAAAAATCAAAGATAGCCATTTATGGCTGGAAACCGTTCAGATCGGAAGGGTGACTCAAACCAGCGTATCCATTATGTATCTAAGTAACATTGCGAATAAGGAACTGGTGCAAGAGGTAAAGCGCCGTCTGAATAAAATAGATACGGACAGTATTCTCGAGAGTGGATATATTGAAGAGTTTATTCAAGAGACGGCAGTTACACCTTTTCCTACCGTATACAACAGTGATCGTCCAGATACGATTGCAGCGGGTATTTTGGAAGGAAAAGTGGCCATTCTTGTTGATGGAACTCCTTTTGTACTGTTGGTGCCCACATTTTTTGTGGCATTTTTCCAGTCAGCTGAGGATTATTACCAAAGGGCCGATATTGGAACATTGCTGAGATTAGTTCGTTTTATTTCATTTTTTATTACTTTGCTTGCCCCTTCATTGTATGTTGCGATTACTACCTATCACCAGGAGATGATACCGACCAATCTTGTAATCAGTTTAGCTGCCCAGCGGGAGAGTGTTCCTTTTCCTGCTTTTATTGAGGCGCTGATCATGGAAATGACTTATGAAATTTTGCGGGAGGCCGGGGTGCGGATACCCAAAAATATTGGTCAGGCGATTTCCATTGTCGGAACGCTGGTGATAGGACAAGCCGCGGTAGCAGCGGGTTTTATTTCATCCGCAATGGTCATTATTGTATCGCTAACAGCCATTTCTAGTTTTGTTATTCCGGAGACAGGAATGTCTATTGCTGCGCGGATGATCCGTTTTGTGCTTATAGCTTTGGCCGGATTTATCGGATTATATGGAATTCTCTTCGGTATTTTCATCATCGTATTGCATTTGTCGAGCCTGCGTTCTTTCGGAATGCCTTATATGAGTCCGCTCGGACCGTATAATTCCAAAGATTTAAAAGACTCTATTTTTCGCTTTCCGTGGCCGTTTTTAAAGACAAGGCCTGCTGAGAATAAGACGCAGAACCTGTTTCGTCAAAGCACATCCAGTGATAAGGAACCAACAAAATGAATAAAAAATTAGTTAGAGGCGTTCTTCGATTAATGATAGCTCTCCAATTTACGTTAGTGCTAAGCGGCTGTTGGGAAAGAAATGAGCTGAATGAGATAGCTTTTGTCTTGGGGATAGGGATTGACAAGGCAGAAAAAGGTTATACCGTTTCGATGCAGGTCGTTATTCCATCTGCGATTTCCTCTCAAACGAATGGAGGAGGGGGAGGCAGTGGAGTCCCAGTGGTTGTATATAAATTTACTGTACCTACGTTTTATGATGCGCTGCGTAAGCTGAATCTGGATAGCTCTAGGTCAAGTTATCTCGGTCATATCCGGGTGTTGGTGATTGGGGAGGAGCTTGCCCGCACCGGAGTGGGTGAGATACTCGATGTATTTAAAAGAAGTCGGGAACCCCGGATGGATTTCTACGTTATGGTTGCCAGAGATACAACCGCCAGCAATGTCTTGAATGTCCTTACACCTATGGATAAATTACCAGCGAACAAATTATTTAGTTCCTTGGATAATTCTTATAAAGATTCAGCAAAAACAGTCGCTGTTACACTGGATGATTTTATTGAGAATTTATTGTCTGAAGGCGAGAATCCTGTGCTAACCGGAGTGAAAATTATAGGCGATCCCAAAGATGGAGAGGACAAAAGCAATGTAGAGCGAACAATGCCTAAGGCAAGATTGGAATACCATACTGTAGCTGTATTCAAAAAAGACAAGTTGATCGGTTGGCTAACCGAGGGAGAAACGATTGGTTACAATTATATCAACGATAAGGTAACCGCACATTCTGGCCCGATCGCAGGGGAAGACGGAAAGCCCATTGTAATCGAAGCGATCCAGGCTACAACTAAACGCAAAGTGAAAATCATTAATGGGGAGCCGCATATTTACCTTAGTGTTAAGACGCTTTGCAATATTGAAGAAGTGCAAAGTGTAGAAAATTTGGAATCGGAAAGCACTATAAAACGTTTGGAAAAGGAAACAGAGGAGCGGATTATAGAGCGGATGCAAAAAACTGTGGAGCATGTAAATGATCGTTTCAATGTTGATATTATGGGATTCGGACAATCGATCTACCATGCCAGCCCTAAAGCTTGGGCAAAGCTGCAGCAACAAAAGGGGGACGATTACCTTAAATCATTGCCCATCCATTACAAAGCCTCAGCAGTTATTAACCGCGTGGGTCTCACAGATAATTCTTTTCTTGAAAAAATCAAGGAGTGAAGTCAGATGCTAGTACTGTTATTCTCGGTGATTGCTGTAGGTTGTATGGCACTTGATTTGCCTAAATTAATGCGAAAGCGCCGAGTGCGTGATCTTAGCGTATATTTTATTTTTTGGATTTTGGGTCTTGGTGCGACCTTCTGCTCGTTGTTAAAATTGAACATCCCCAGTCCGCTGTTTCTTATTATTTTTATCTATAAGCCAATAAATAATTTATTTGGATTATTGTTTCATTAACAAAGAAGCTGCAAATATCGCAGCTTTTTTTGTTGCATCATCTAGAAGTTTTTTCCTTAAATTTAAGAATATTTCATGGGATGAAAAATGAGAGGTTGACCATATTTGTCAGTGGGGCATATGATTTGGAATGAACAATTTTTAAGTAAGCTTACGGCTTTACTTGTCTAGAAGCTTGCTCCTTGTTGGATGTATTGTATACTAACAAATGGAAAGAAAACGGTTACAAGGGGGAAGAAATGAAACCAATATTCAAAATTATGATTGTTGATGACGAGATGCTAGTAAGACAAGGAATCAAACATCTTTTGGATTGGGAGAATGAAGGGTATCGAATTGTTGGTGAGGCTGCTAACGGTCTTGAAGCACTAAATATGATGGATGAGGTCAGCCCACATATCATCATTACAGATATTGTTATGCCAATAATGGGCGGAGAGAAACTGGTTAAGATTGTTAAGGAGAAATACCCTCATATTGAAGTAATCGTCTTAAGTAGTTTCAGTGAATACGATTATGTCCGATCCACATTTCAAAGTGGGGTAGCGGACTACATTCTGAAGCCAAAGCTGGAAGCTGATTATTTGTTATCCATCCTAAATAAAACCACTGCTAAATTGGTAGGGATGGAGATGTCCGATCAAGGAACGGAACCTGGCGAAAAGCAAATTTTGCTAGTTATCGAGAAGCTTATGACCGGATATGAGTCTGGGATTGAACATGCTTTGCTTCATGCGAAGTTTCCACACCCACTATTCGCTTTCTTCGGAGCGGATATGAGACATATTAAAGATTCTGGGGATAGGTTAACTTTCACACAGAAAATAGAAAAAGGGCTTAGTACGCTCCCTTTGGGTGATACAGTGTCTATTCGGTTGAAGTTTGTCAATGATTCAGTTATTTATTTGCTTAATGCAAACCCGGAACAGTGGGACGAGCTTGTTATAGAGCTTCGATATCTGGTCTCGGAAATGGATCATTGGGCGAGAGAAACACATTTCGTTATCAGCCAAAGCTTTACGGATTTTAATAAGCTGGGAGAGATTTATCGAGACAATTATTTAAAGCTTACACGATACAGTTTCTACTTGCCGGATCGAAGCTTAATTGAAAACGATCATTTGCCCAGCCTTCCGAGAGCCTATCAGGAATATGATATGGGCGAATTAATGGAACAACTGAAACGTAAGCAATACCAGAAGGCATTTACTGGATTTCTGGAATATGTTCATCTCCGTTCGATGGATTATCGGACCGATATTTTCGAATTCAAATCGTTATTGGGGAATTTCATATTTAACGTAGCGACCACACTTGGAAAAATGAAGTACGAGACTGGAGGCTTGGAGGCATCCAAATACGATTTCTTTCGAAAAATAGATGAAGCGATGTATGCCGGAGACGCAATCGCTGTTGCTGAAGCCTTTATTCGCGAAGCTGAACGTGCGATTGGTGAGACGAACCTAACGACCAATCCCAATATGACCCGATTGCTTGAATACATTCAGACTCATTACGCTGATCCCATCACGTTGACTGGGGTTGCACGGCAGTTTCATTTCAACGCTTCTTATTTATCGAGCCATTTCACTGCTCAGAATGGTGAAGGATTTAATGAATATTTGAATAAGGTCCGGTTGGAGAAAGCCATGGAGTTACTCGTGACGACGGAAAAAACAATTTCTGATATCAGCGCTAGTGTGGGGTATTCGGATCAGAGTTATTTTACTAAAGTGTTTAAGAAACAGGCTGGTATTTCTCCGAGCCAGTACCGAAGACGGGACGTAGAGCGACCATGATTGGAACTATCATTAACAAGATTAGAAAGCAGGGCCTATTTCTTAAGCTTTTTCTTGTGACCCTCATAAGCATTGTTGCTGTATCCCTGCTGACTTTGTCTATTACCATCCGTATGTCAGAAAATTTATTCTTAAAGACCTTCAGCATAACGAATGGCAAACTACTAAATCAGATGAAGACAAACTTGGAGTCCTACAACAACGTTGTAGCTACGGGTGCTACAATGACAGCTCAGAAAGGTGCCATCCGCAGCTATTTGTCTGGGGGAGAGACGGATTCATTGACACTCGCTATCAAAACCTACCAGATGACAGAAAGCATGCGGGCAGTCCGCTCCAACCTAAGTGCTTTTGATGTGGGGATTATGATTGTAGGTGCGAATGGCAGAAGTTACTCAACTGACCCTTGGTATTGGTCTGCTACTGCTGAAGAATTGAAGAACCACCCGATTACGAAAGCGACAGTGGCTCATCCGCAGCAAATTCTGTACCAGCTTTATCAAAAAGAGGATGGTCAAACCCATAAGAAAGAGATCATGTTAGTGGCTTCTAAAGCTCTATTTGATCATTCGACCGGCAGTATCTATGGCACTATGTACATTGCAATTCGTGATAGCGATTTCAAGGCCTTCTATGCCAATTTTACGAGTGAAGGTAATGATGTTGTGTTGCTGAATGCAAAAGGGCAAATCGTATCCAGCAACAGGACAGAGCTGATTGGACTGAACGATCAACAGCTGCTTCAAGAAGTAGTTGACGAACAGAGCACAGGAGACAATGGAGAATCTGTCTATGTGATGGGGAATGAACGGGTAGTATTCTCGGAATACTTGCCTGAATTTGATGTTTATTTGGTGAATCTGATCGATAAAAAAGCTGTGACCGGGCAGATGGTTAATGCCAAAGCAGTGTCGTTGACGATCATGGCTATCGTAGCCATTTCGCTTATTATTGTATTTTTAATTACAAGGAAAATGACGAAGTCCCTGCGTGTACTCGTTGAACAGATGTCGAGTATTCCTAAGGGGGGATTCGATAACCACGTGGATGTCGCTACTAGTAGTTATGAAGTTAAGGAGCTAGGCAATGCCTTTAATTTTATGCTTGATTCCCTACATGATTATGTTGATCGGTTGATGGAGACCCAGAAGCAGCAGCGTAATGCGGAGCTGGCCGCTCTTCAAATGCAGATCAATCCCCATTTTTTATACAATACACTGGCTTCTATCAAATTTCTGGTGCAACAGGGCAACAAAGAAAAAGCAGCTGGCACGATAAATTCGCTAATCTCACTCCTGCAAAATACTGTCAGTGATGTTCAATCCACTATACCTGTTAGTCAGGAATTAGAATCGCTGAAGCATTATGTATATATCAATCATGTAAGGTACGGTGAGAAGATCCGCGTGAATTATTTTGTGGAGCCTGAAAGCTTGGATTATCATATGCCAAAGCTAATTCTGCAGCCTTTTATCGAAAATGCGTTCTTTCATGCATTCAATCTTAAAGATGAGGGAAGAATTCTAATCATGATCGCCGTTCAGGAAGATCAGCTTGTATGCGAAGTTGTAGATAATGGTGACGGGATGGACCTTGATCCTAATTTTCTGAAAGAAGAACAGTTGCCAGCCTCGAAGCACAAACGCCAATTGTTCTCCGGGATCGGTATACGGAATGTTGATGACAGAATCAAATTGCTGTACGGAGAGAGTTACGGTATTAACATTACAAGCAAACGAAATGAAGGTACGAAGATCATAATTACGCTTCCATTGTTAAAAGGCTAAAAAATTTACAAAAATCTAAAATTAGTACCAGCGTCGATCTCAGAGGGAAAATAGAATCCAATAATAACACCAAAGCTAACAAAGATACTGCCAAAGAAAGCGAATACAAAATGATAATATGGAATTGTAGCAGAGAAAACGCTTCCATCTTTATTATTTTACAGATTAACAAGGGGGTTACGAAGTGAAAAAATTATTATCCGTGATGCTGGCTAGTGTGGTTCTACTTTCGGCATGTTCCTCAGGTGGAACGAAAAACGAAACGGGCAACTCCGGAAGCGAAGGTAGCAGTAAGCCACAAGAAATCACAGTTTGGGCTTGGGACCCAGCGTTTAACATTGCAGCCATGAATGTTGCCAAAGAAGCTTATGCGAAAGTCAATCCAGACATAACGGTAAACGTCGTAGAGAACGCGCAGGCTGATATCGTGCAAAAGCTGAACACAGGGCTGAACTCTGGATCTACGAAGGGTCTTCCTAACATTGTATTGATCGAGGATTACCGTGCGCAAAGCTTTTTACAAGCGTATCCGGATTCCTTTTATGAATTGACTGATGTTGTAAAAGCCGCTGATTTTGCGGATTATAAGATTGGCCCGACCAGTGTTGACGGCAAGCAATACGGTGTTCCGTTTGATTCTGGTGTGACTGGAATGTATGTACGGACAGACTATCTTGAGCAAGCAGGCTACAGCCTGGATGCACTACAGGATATCGACTGGAAGCAATATATCGAGATCGGTAAAGCTGTAAAAGAAAAAACCGGCAAAAGCATGATCACACTGGATCCCAATGATCTTGGACTTATCCGGGTCATGATTCAATCGGCGGGTGCATGGTATACGGGTGAAGACGGTCAGACTCCGACCATTGCAGACAACGCTGCTTTGAAAGAGGCACTTGTATTGTACAAAGAAATGATGGATTCCGGCATCGTGAAAGTTAACTCAGACTGGAGCCAATTTGTAGGCGCATTTAATAGCGGTGAAGTGGCAACCGTGCCGACGGGTAACTGGATTACCCCTTCAATTAAAGCCGAAGCTTCCCAATCCGGTAAGTGGGCAGTAGCTCCACTTCCTAAGCTGGCAGCAACAGCAGGCTCCGTCCATGCATCTAACCTTGGGGGCAGCTCCTGGTATGTAATGAATGTAGATGGTAAAGAAGCCGCTGCGGAGTTCCTTGCAAAAACATTTGCTTCTGATGCTGATTTGTATCAGACGTTGAATACAAAAGTTGGTGTTATCGGCACTTTAAAAGCTGCGGCAAGCGGAGAAGCTTATTCAGCAGCGGATGAATTTTTCAAAGGTCAAAAGGTTGTATCAGATTTTGCGGCATGGACCGAGCAAATTCCTAACGTCAACTACGGCATGAACACTTACGCAATAGAGGACATTATGGTTGTAGCAGTGCAATCTTATCTTGGTGGAAAAGATGTAGATACTGTTCTGAAAGATGCCCAGAAGCAAGCAGATACCCAAGTTCGCTAATCACACTTAGGCTGTACAATCTAAGCCCTTGCTTCTACTTCTCCTGTAAATTGGATTTCTACAGAAGGATGGGTAGCAGGGGCTTTCATCTCTAATAAATCAGACAGAAGGGTGTGAAGTGGAGTGGAAAATGTAAAGCCAGGGCTAAGCTCTCAAAGACATAAAAGCTCTAAGGGTCAACGGCAGATCCATCTGACAGGTTGGTTATTCGTTATTGTGCCGGTAATTATGATCAGTATTTTCTATTTCTATCCAATGATTCAAGCCTTAATTCTATCCTTCAAGACAGGTAGAGGCAACAATCTTCATTTTACCGGCCTTGATAACTATATTCGGCTGTTTAGCGACACCACTTTCCTTACAGCCGTCAAAAACACTTTTATTTACTTGATTATTCAGGTCCCAGTTATGCTGGTGCTGGCGCTCTTTATCGCTGTGCTGCTAAATGACGAAAGACTGAAATTTAAAGGGTTTTTCAGAACGGCCATATTTCTGCCAACGGTAACTTCACTTGTAGCCTACTCCGTTGTTTTCAAGTACATGTTTGGAGCCGAAGGTATCGTCAATAAATTTCTGGTGAATCTGCATCTAATCAGCGAACCGATTCAATGGATTACTGACCCCTTCTGGGCCAAAGTCACTATCATTATCGCTATCACTTGGCGCTTTACTGGCTATAATATGATTTTCTATTTGTCCTCACTGCAAAATGTCGACAAATCAATATATGAGGCTGCTCATATAGATGGTGCGAGTGCATTTACACAATTTTTCAAAATTACAATTCCCCTATTGAAGCCGATTATCTTGTTCACGACGATCACATCGACCATTGGTACCCTTCAGTTGTTTGACGAGGTGGTTAACATCACGAAAGGTGGACCCGGCAATGCAACCATGTCGATTTCCCAATATATTTATAACCTTTCCTTTGAATACACACCTAACTTTGGATACGCTGCAACCGTCTCCTATTCGATTGTTGTAATGGTGCTCATTCTGACGCTTATTCAGAACAAAGTAGGAGGGGATAAGAGATAATGAAAACCAAACGCATGTTTACTTACGTTTTTCTAATCATCGCTGCGCTGATCTCTATCTTTCCATTTATCTGGATGGTTATAAGCGCCACGAACCAGTCGGTTGATGTAACCAAAGGAACATTGTTGCCGGGTGCACATTTAGTGAAAAATATAAACAATCTATTTAGTTCAGTGGATATGTGGCAGGCTCTCTGGAACTCTGCAAAAATCTCTGTGGTGACTACTGTGCTTTCACTGCTAGTCGCATCGGCGGCTGGATATGGTTTTGAAATGTACCGCAGCCGGAGTAAAGATATCGTATTCAATATTTTACTTGCTTCAATGATGATTCCATTTGCGGCGATCATGGTACCTCTATTTCAAATGTTCGCAAAAGTATCTAGTGTAGTGCCTTTTCTGGGCATCGATACAGCATCGGCGGTCATTCTTCCGACATTTACAACAGCATTTTTAATTTTCTTCTTTCGTCAAAGTACAAAAATGTTTCCTAAGGATATGATGGAGGCTGGGCGCATCGATGGTCTTTCGGAATTTGGTTTGTTCTTCCGCATTTATATGCCAACGATGAAATCAACTTACGCCGCCGCAGCGATTATCACATTTTTAAACAGCTGGAACAATTATCTGTGGCCTTTGATCGTATTGCAATCACCAGAAAATATGACTGTGCCTCTTCTTATCTCGAATCTAGGCTCAGGTTATGCCCCTGACTATGGTCTGATCATGTCTGCGATTGTCATTACAACCTTGCCGACAGCACTAGTGTTTTTCATGATGCAAAAGCAATTTGTAGCTGGGATGACAGGTTCGGTTAAATAAGTTAGCGATCATGTTATGAATAGAGGAGGAAATATAGATGAAGCAGCAGGTTGAACGAAACCTCACTCCAAGTCTGGAATGGTTATCAGACCCTTCCATTTATGCAATAGGCAGAGTGCACGCGCATTCTGACCATCGATATTACCAAACGAAAAATGAAGCCGAAGCGCTTGGAGAAATGCCCTGGCGCCACAGCCTGAACGGCAGCTGGAAATTTAGCTATGCCCAAAATGCCATGGAACGACAGGTTCATTTTTATAAGGAGAACGTGTCTTGCAGAGGCTGGAAGGATATTAAAGTTCCCGGTCATATCCAACTTCAGGGTTATGGACAGCCACAGTACGTGAATACGATGTATCCATGGGACGGTCATGAGCATCTTAGACCTCCAATGATCTCTGAGGACCACAATCCTGTAGGCAGCTATGTCAAATATCTTGAAGTTCCTGCGGGCTGGGAGCAACGTCCGGTGTATATATCTTTTCAAGGAGTTGAATCGGCTTTTTATATATGGCTAAACGGGGAATTTGTTGGCTATAGCGAAGATAGCTTTACACCGAGTGAATTTGATTTAACATCGTACTTGACGGAAGGTGAAAATAAGCTGGCGGTCGAAGTCTATCAGCGCAGCACGGGGAGTTGGTTGGAGGATCAGGACTTCTGGCGCTTTTCGGGAATCTTTCGTGAGGTGTATCTATACACCGTGCCGGATGTTCATGTGCGGGATCTCCACGTTCAAACCGATTTGGATGAAAAGTTTGAGCAAGGAACGCTGACGGCTGTCATGCAATTGATAGGTAATTCTGCCTCAAAAGTGCTCCTTGAGCTAAAGGATAGAGCAGGTAATCTTGTAGCTAGTGGGGAAAGTGAAGTTTCAGGAGATTCCCTTTCGCTTACGCTTGCGGCAACAAAGGTGCAGCTGTGGAGCGCAGAAGCTCCTAATCTGTATACCCTTTACGTCTCTGTTTACAACGCATCCGGGGATCTTGTAGAAGTTGTGCCGCAAAAAATTGGTTTTCGGAAATTCGAAATGATAGATAAGATTATGCACTTAAACGGCAAACGTATTGTATTTAAAGGCGTCAACCGACATGAGTTTAATCCGCGCTTTGGACGCAGCATTACAAAAGAAGATATGCTATGGGACATAAAAACCTTAAAGCAGGCGAACATCAACGCTGTGCGGACCTCGCACTATCCGAATATGACGCTCTGGTATGAGTTGTGTGATGAATACGGAGTCTATGTCATTGACGAGATGAATTTAGAGTCGCATGGATCATGGCAGAAAATGGGGGCAGTTGAGCCGTCTTGGAACATCCCCGGCAATAAGCCTGAATGGCAGGATATCGTGATGGATCGTGCGATTTCCATGGTAGAGAGAGACAAAAACCATCCCTCCATTCTAATTTGGTCCTGTGGGAACGAATCTTTTGCAGGAGAAGTAATTCTGAACGTAGCCAATTATTTTCGAGAGAAGGATCCTACTCGTTTGGTTCATTATGAAGGGGTGTTCCATAACCGTGAATATGATGATTCGAGCGATATGGAAAGCCGCATGTATGCGAAAGCAGCAGATATCGAAAGGTATTTAACAGAAGATCCGTTAAAGCCATATATTAGCTGTGAATACATGCATGCGATGGGTAATTCCGTCGGGGGACTGCATAAATACACAGAGCTAGAGCAGAAGTATCCAATGTATCAGGGTGGATTTATCTGGGATTATATGGATCAGGTGATTATAAAAAATGATCGATACGGTAAGCCCTTCATGGCTTATGGAGGAGACTTTGATGACCGTTCAACCGATTACAACTTCTCCGGTAACGGAATTGTGTATGCGGATCGGAGATGGTCGCCAAAAATGCAGGAAGTGAAATTTCTGTATCAGAACGTCAAGCTGCTCCCGGACAGTCAGGGTTTTACAATCAGAAATGAAAACTTATTTGTGGGCTTGGATGCTTATGAATTACAATACGCTCTGAACTATGAGGGTAGGGTCATCCAGCGTGGAACTGTATTCGCTCAGGTTAATCCAGGCGAGGAAAAATATGTAGAAGTTGATCTACCCGATATCAAGAATCAGTCTGGCGAGTATAGCTTGGATGTTTCACTTGTCCTGAAGGAAGATTCATTATGGGCGAATAGCGGTTATGAAATCGCTTTTGGCCAGCATGTTTTTCAAGTGGCCAATACGTCAGCCGAGGAGTCTTTAACAGATGCTAAAATAACATCTGTCGTGAATGATTTTCGCGTGGTTGAAGGAGATGTGAATATTGGTGTACATGGTCGTGACTTCTCCGTAATGTTCTCAAAGCAGGCGGGTACATTAATTTCTGTTAAATATTCAGGACAGGAAATGATCTCTTCACCGCCGGCACCACTCTTCTGGAGAGCAATGACAGACAATGATAAGGGGGCAGGAATGCATTTCGACTCTTCCCCTTGGTATGCAGCAAGCTTGACCCGTAGAACGTTAAGCTTCGAGCTCGTGGAGGAGAAAGATCGTGCGACCGTGACTTACGTGTATAAGCTTAGTGTATTAGAGGAGGTACGTGTACGTGTAACTTACACAGTGTTCTCCGATGGAAGCATACAGGTGAAATCAAGCTACCATGGAGCAGCGGGTTTACCAAAGCTTCCACTCTTCGCTTTAAGCTTTAAGGTGCCAGCGGATTATCACCAGCTGAATTGGTATGCAAATGGGCCGGAAGAAAATTATATCGACCGTGCGTGTGGAGCAAGATTGTGTCGCTTCCAGAATCATGCGGTGGATAATGTGTCGTCCTATTTGGTGCCGCAGGAATCGGGCAACCGCACAGGTGTGCGCGAAGTATCCATTAAGAACGATTATGGTCAAGGCATTATAATATCGGCACCAGCTACAGCCCCTGTTGAAGCCAATATCTCGCCTTACTCGGCAATGGAGCTGGAGAATGCGACACATCATTATGAGCTGCCGAACGTTCACTATACCGTTGTTACCATTGCTGGACGTCAAATGGGCGTAGGCGGGGATGACAGCTGGGGAGCTCCAGTTCTTGATGAATATCAAATCAATCCATCCTTAGATATGGATTTTGAATTTACAATTCGCAGAGCATGATGATAAAAATTCAACAGGCTCGGTTCAACGTTAAATTTGAACCGAGCTTTTTTTTATGCTCGTTATAATCCCGTATAATTTGAGCTCAGTAAAACCTTATAAAGTCCTTAGATTTGCTATATATGATCAACGTATAGCAAATGAGAGGATGATATAGGATGGGAGAATATATTTTACAAACTAATAATTTATGCAAGAATTTTAGGGGGCAGTGTGCGGTTAATGATATCAGCATAACCGTAAAAACTAATTCGATTTATGGAATGCTAGGCCCAAACGGCGCAGGTAAATCGACGACCCTAAAAATGATAACAGGGATTCTTCGAGCGACGTCAGGACAAATTTTATTTGACGGTCATCCATGGACACGTAAGGATTTACTACACATTGGAGCGCTGATTGAGTCCCCGCCACTTTACGGGAATTTGACTGCTGCCCAAAATTTGAAGGTACATACGACAATATTAAACTTACCGGATTCTCGGATTCGGGAAGTTCTTGAAATTGTTGATTTAACAACAACAGGCAAAAAAAGAGCGGGACAATTCTCTATGGGCATGAAGCAACGTCTCGGGATTGCGATCGCCTTGTTAAATCAACCTAGACTCTTGATTCTGGATGAACCGACAAATGGGCTTGATCCCATTGGGATTCAGGAATTACGTGAGCTTATACGCTCATTTCCTGCACAAGGGATTACAGTCATTTTATCGAGTCATATTCTACATGAGGTGGAGCAAATTGCCGATCATATTGGAATCATTAGTAATGGTGTTCTAGGGTATCAGAATGCAATATATCCTGGTGATGATTTGGAGAAATTGTTCATGGAAGTCGTGACTCGGAACAGACAGGAGGTAACAAGATGATCCACTATCTGTTATCCGAAAATCTTAAATTCAAACGAACATTTTCGCGAAAATTGATTGTTGCGGTGCCACTGTTTTTTCTTCTATTTTCATTTTTCACACAACAGAACCTGCAAACGGAAGACCACTATTTTATGGAAATGGTATTTAATTGGTGGCCGCTGTTATTCATGACCATAGGATCTGCTTTGTTGTCTACACTATCGAATAACAAGGATCGTAAGGCTGGAGGGTACCGTAGCTTAAGCAGTCATGGAATTAGTATCGCTAAACTTTGGCTCAGTAAAATAATTGTAGTGTCATATTATTTGCTGCTGTCTTCGCTGCTCCTTATTGCAGTAATGTACCTATCTGGTCTTTTGTTTCCTTTGGGTGCAGCACCCTTATCTGAAATTACAACAGCCGCTATTGTTGTTTGGTTGACCTCTTTGGGGATGATTCCAATCTATCTATTCTTAGCCGAACAATTTGGGGCGGTAGTATCTATTCTTGCAGGTCTGTTTGGGATGATTGTGGGTGTACTAGCGGCGGATCAACCTTCATGGATTTATGTTCCGTGGAGTTGGGCTTTAAGGTTAATGTGTCCCATTGTTGGTGTGCGTCCCAATGGTGTGGCTCTTTCAGCACAGGATGCTCTAAGAGACTCTTCGGTTATTTTACCTGGAATTGTGGTGTCGCTGGTATTCTTTTTGGTGACCCTCACCTTAACTAGCTGCTGGTTTAGTAGAAGAGAGGTGCGATAGAGATGGTGATACTCCGACTATTACAAGCTGAATGGTTGATGACTAAGCACACTGCAATTCGTTGGTTGATATTCCTTGTTCCTGTTCTATATCCGATGATGATACTTTGGTATTTTTCACAGCGTGCGGATCAGCTTCACATCTATGATGGTTATTTTTCATTACTAGCCTTTGGGTTGCCTGTTGGGATAGGATTATTCTCTGCTTTAATGAGTGGTTTAGAGGAGGGGGCAGGGGGATTCTATAATCTATTAAGTGCTCTTTCACGTCCGAAGTGTTATATAAGAAAACTAGGGTTCATAATCTTGGCGATGATATGGATCGTATTCGGTTCAACATCAATTCTAATACTGGGCATGAAAAAAATTTTACATATAGAGCGGATACAATATCTAATATTCTGGCAAGGAGCTTGTTGGGTAGTAGGCACTGCTCTAATCTTAATGATCTTTCATCTCATCTTAAGTTATGCTGGAGGCATGGGACTTTCTCTAACGGTGGGTAGTGCAGGTACGCTAATTGCAGCTATCGTAGGTGGAACAATTGTAGGCGATAAAGTGTGGTTATACATACCGTGGGCCTGGTCGATGCGGATGATTCAACTTCCCTTATTTTATGCTCAACCCAACGGGCTCATTGAAACGGAAGTATTGAAGCTGCAACTTATTCATTCCGTACCTGCTATACTTATTAGTACAATGGTAATGGCAGTGTTAGGCTTGATATGGTTTCATTACTTTCAGGGTAGGAAATCATATGAATAAATAGGAGTGAGGTCACTGGCTAATATTTTAATAATAGATGATGAACCTGATATTTTGGCGCTAGTAAATAATATTCTCAGCAAAGATCACCATAGGGTTACGGTAAAAACAAGTGCACGACATATGCCTTTGAACGAGTACTCGACATTTGATTTAATTCTGTTGGACGTGATGATGCCAGATATCGATGGTTTTGAGCTCTGTACTCAAATCAGGGATATCGTAGACTGTCCGATTCTGTTTCTTACAGCTAAATCAATGGAAACGGATATTATGTTTGGACTTAGTGTAGGTGCAGACGACTATATCGTGAAGCCTTTTCGTGCAGGCGAGTTGAAGGCTCGGGTGAACGCTCATTTGCGGCGTGAAAATCGAGAGAAAAATCATATGTTAAGCGCATCGGGAGTGAAATTCAATCTCTCGGCAAAGGAGATTTTTGTTGATAAAGAGAAAATAAATCTCACTAAAAGTGAATATCAGATATGTGAATTTCTTGCTAGAAATAAAGGTCAGGTTTTTTCCAAAGAACAAATTTATGAATCGGTTTATGGCTATGACAGAGAAAGCGATAGCTCAACTATTACAGAACATGTGAAAAATATCCGCAGTAAGCTGAGTGCGAGGGAGGTTTCACCGATTGAAACCGTTTGGGGGATAGGTTACAAATGGGTGTGAAACGAATACGGCTCCGTACAGTCTTCATTCAATATTTATTATCATTAGGTGCGTGTACTCTATTATTGGCATTTCTGTGTTTAGGGGTATTTACTCTCTTAATGCAGTATGGAATGATTGTTCCAGCAAACCATACCGAGCAATCCATTGCAAAGTCTTGGGATGTTTTGCAGCGTGCGCCACAAATTACGGAAGAAATGATCCCTTGGGGAGCGGAATATGCGGTATTGGATCAGCAAAAGAACTATATTTCAGGAAATATTCCTAAAGAACGCGCTCTAGATATATTGCAGAAGAATCAAAGCAGTTGCAATCTCATGGGTACAAACTGCAGCGATGTGATTGAGCGGGAGCATGAGGTTATCGTACTGCAATATGCAATTGTACCGCAGTTCACCTCAAATTTTCTGCATAACACGCTGCCTAATCCGCAATTAACGCTATTGCTGTTTTTTGTAGTTCTGATGTTACTGGAAGTTATTCTGATTTCTGGATTTTTCGCTCGAAGACTGAGTCAAAAAATGGCTTCCTTGCAGGAAGCTGCACATCACATTGAAGCTAAAAATTTGGATTTTACTGTCGTGTATTCTGGGGTCAGTGAAATTGATGAGGTGCTATCATCCCTGGAACAGCTGAGAGAGGAATTGAAAAAGTCACTAGAACAGCAATGGAATCTGGAACAAATGAAAAAAGAGCAGATTTCTGCGCTTGCCCACGACATTAAGACTCCTCTTACGATTATTCAAGGAAATGCAGATTTGCTGATAGACTCAGATTTAGCAGAGAATCAGCAAGAATATATAGGGTATATTTCCAAAAATGCAGATCAAATCGAACAATACATGGCAACACTCATTGAGATTTCTAATACAAGAAAACAAATTTCTCCCCGCTCTAAATGGGTTGCAACGGATGCCTTTATCCAGCAAATTCGTATGCAGTTAGATGCGTTGGTTGTCCCTAAGCGTCTTCAGATAGAATTTCACCAGGACAATAATCTGCCCCCTGAGGTGTTGATTGACGATGAGCTACTTCATCGGGCTGTGATGAATGTACTCGCTAATGCGGTAGAGTATTCCCCGTATGAGAGTGTGATTTATTTGCAGGTTGAGGCAAAACAAGATCGGTGGAGTATAACGGTAACAGACAGTGGATCAGGATTTACGAGTGAAGGACTCCAATCAGCACTTAAGCAGTTTTATCAAGGGGACAGTAGCCGTACCTCCAAAAGTCACTATGGATTGGGACTTTACATTGCCGACACCATTGTCAGGCAGCATCAGGGCAGTCTGCATATTAGCAATTCTCCCCTGACGGGTGGAGGTCAAGTTCGAATCGACGTCCCAGTTCGTGGAGTTAGGTAGAGGTTTATTACACCTCTTAGAATAACATTGGATAAAACTTCTGGTTTATCTGATGAAATTCTAAGGGGTGTATTTTTTATGACGATCAAAACCAAATTCTCAATTGTTGGAAAAGTAGATTAAAATATTGATTGCTATATACAATTAAATACAATAAAGTTGTCATATAGAGGATAATTTTGTCGATTTTTCTGCAAAAATGTTCCAATCCGCATTGTATCAGGTGACATTAGGGTCTATGAGGTTCAAATCCTCTTCCTGAAAAAGACATAAGAAAGTGGTGCGCATAATGAGTAGCAACAGATTTGAAAACAAAGTAGTTATTATTACGGGTGCTGGTACCGGAATCGGAAAAGCTACAGCATTGAGAGTAGCAAGAGAGGGTGGTACTGTAGTAGTGGCCAATCGATCAGATGCTGGCGCTAACACAGTCGAAGAAATCAAAGCTTTAGGTGGAGAAGCGCTGTTTGTGCGGTCAGACGTTTCAGTTGAAGCAGACTGCAAAAATATCGTAGATCAAACCTTGGAAGCTTATGGAAAGATTGATTGCCTTTATAATAACTCAGCAATTACAGGAGATAATGCGGATGTTACAGAATATGATCCGATATTGTTTCAAAAGGTGATTCAGACAAATCTTAATGGCCAATTCTACATGTTGCATTATGCATTACCACATATGAAATCCGGTGCTTCCGTTCTAAACTGTTCCTCCTTGCATGGTATTTTTATTGGGATGGCAAATGATGCAGCTTATTCAGCAAGTAAACACGCCATTGTGGGCATGACTAAATCGGTTGCTAAAGAAGTGGGTCACCGTAATATCAGAGTAAATGCTATTTGCCCTGGTCCTATTCCTACACCAACCATGAACAGATACGAAAAGCTGTTGTCTGATGATGTAGAGATGCTTCAATCTCTTATCGCTTCTGGAACGGCTTTGGGCAGATATGGTACGCCTGAGGAAGTAGCTGCTTTTGCATGTTTCCTTCTAAGTGATGAGGCTTCATTTATTACAGGTACAGCACATGTGATTGACGGGGGCTACTCCGCAACTAAGTAATTAGACGGATTAATTTACTTATATAAGCATCTAGTATTGAAGGCTTTGCGGCGTATTCCTGTTCGAATATCCTGTAGGATGAATGGACTGGAGTTGGAAGGCGCACGCAGAGCCTTTTTTAGTTGTTTCTAAACGATAACGGAATTACACAATTGTGTATGAAATTAAGGCAAATATAACCATGAATATGTTGGAATTTGTAGAAATTTGTATTTTAATATAAATAAAAAAAGAAATTTGTCGATAATAATATAGGTAATAGGTATGAGTTAAAATATATTAGAAAGGATGTTGCAATAAAACGATACAGGAAATAGATGTCATTAACTATTGATTGTAACGATATGGCATCATTTAAACAAGGCAGTTTGTTCCAAACCCAGTTGCCAAAAGTAGAAGTTACTGAAAAGCCTGGGCAGAAATTTTTTGTCTGTTGGAGTTACATACATTACTTTCTATTATTAAAAAATAACTATTAAAACTTGGAGGAATACAATTATGTCATACACAATTAAGTACAACAAAAGTGAAAACCACATCGATGTAGTATCTATCGATTTTTCTGCTGAGGATGTTCCAGGATACTTGAAAGATTTTGAGAATATCATGAAGCTTGTTAGTCCTAAATTTACGGGTACAACTGATGTAACTGAATCTGCAAGTGTACTTTCCCCTGAAGTTGCAGCAATGTTGGCTCCAACAGGTGAGATGGCGAAAGCAGCTGGCCAAGCAGGATGGGCTTATGTAACTAAAAACCCAATTTGGAAAATGCAATTGAAACGTATTTTTGGCAGAGATTTTGCTGATGCTTACGATACCTATGAAGAAGCTAGAACAGTACTGAAAAAATTGCAATAATCTAATAAATAGAGTTAACAAAAAGTGCGGAGAGCTTTCTCCGCACTTTTTGTTTTATCTATATTTAAAATTGAAAATCTTCATCCTTCAGTGGCTCCACATTAAGCGCCCGGACATATCCGTTGCCTTTCTTCGAGAAGAAGTCATGCTGCTTGGTGTGGGTGCTGATCCCGTTCTGAACAATCGGGTTGATCTCTTCCTCGTCGAATAGCGGATCATGGCCCAGATTCATCATCGCTTTATTGGCATTGTATCTTAGGAAAGTCTTCACCTCGTCCACCAATCCGATAGGGGCATAGATCTGCTCGGTATAACGCTCTTCATTCTCATGCAGCAGTCGAAGCAATTCTACCAGCGTATGGTGAAGTTCGCGTTGCTCGTCTTCTGGGAGCCCGTCAAAGATCTCCTGTGCCAGCACACCGACATATACCCCATGGATGCTCTCATCCCGTAGAATAAGGTCGATGATCTCACCGCTGCAAGTCATTTTGCCCTGCCCAGCCAGATATAGGGGATAGAAGAAACCACTGTAGAACAAGTAGCTCTCGAGCAGCACGGAGGCTGCCATGGCGAGGTACAGGTCTTTTGGTGAGTCTATGTTTTTGTAATATTGTGAGATGGTCTCCGCTTTGAACTGGAGGAAGGGGTTCACTTCTACCCAGCGGAATACACTGTCGATCTCCTCTGTAGAGGATAAAGTGGTGAAAATACTGCTGTACGATTTGGCGTGAATTTGTTCCATCATACCCATGAAGCCCAGTACGGCTTTGCGTTGAAGACCTTCGACATGCTCCATAATCTGCGGCATTCCTACTCCGCCTTGAATCGTATCCAGCAGTGTCAGGCCGCCCAGCACCTTCATATAGGAGTCCTTTTCTTGCTCACTGAGCGTGAGCCAGGACATTTTATCATCGGATAATGGAATTTCATCGTCCGTCCAGAATTGCATAATGTTCTGATTCCAGAACATCAATGAGAAATCGTCGTCGGGACGGTTCCAGTTAACGGCTTGGATAGCGGTCATAATATTGCAATCTCCTTTTCTGCGGCTATAGCCTTCCTTTTAGATCGAGCAGGTGAGGCATTCCTCGACGGACAGCTTTTTGGTCCGGGTGTAATACAGCGACTTCAAGCCTTTATGCGCCGCATACAGGTAGGAGCGGGCCAGTTCTCTGGTGGAAACATCACTGTTAACATGCAGAACGGTCGAGATACCCTGGTCGATATGGGGCTGAATTTCCGCGATCAGATCGATTACCTTGAACTGGTCCATCTGGTAAGCCGATTTATAGAAAAACACATTGTCCGGCCGCAGGTACGGCATCGGATAATAAGTAGTTGAATTAGCATAAGTCCGAGTCTCAATCTGCTCAACAATCGGCATAACGCTTGAAGTGGCGTTTTGGATATAGGAAATGCTGGCCGTTGGCGCAATCGCCAAACGGTAAGCATGGTATAGGCCATTTGTTTTTACCGCATCCCGCAAATGTTCCCAGTCTGCTGGGGATGGGATATAAATATCTCCGAATAATTCTTGTACCCTTGGGGTAACCGGGCGGTAATCGGTAGTCAGGTAACGCTCGAAATAAGCTCCCGTAGCATAATCAGAAGCCTCAAATCCATGGAAAGATCGGCCCGTGGCGGCAGCGATTTCCATGCTTTTCTCCAGCGAGTGGAAATTCATAGTCATAAAGAAGGTCCGGGCAAAATCGCGGGCCTGCTCGCTTTCATAAGCAATGTTGTTCTTAGCCAGATAGCCGTGCAGATTCATGACGCCAAGACCGACAGAGTGCATTTCCTTGTTTGCTTTGGCTACGCCTGGGGCATTGGAAATACTGGTCATATCGCTAACAGCGGTCAGGGCGATCATGCCCTCATGTACGGATTCACGGATTTTGCCATGTTCCATCACGTTAACAATGTTCAAGGAAGCCAGATTGCAGCTTACATCGCGGCGGATTGTACTCTCCTGTCCGTAGTCGGCAATCTCTGAGGTCTCCTGCAGCTGAAAGATTTCAGTACAAAGGTTGGACATTTTGATCTGTCCGACGTTTTTCAGGGCATGGGCCGCATTGGCATTGCTCTTGTTCATGATATATGGATAGCCAGATTCCAGCTGGATCATGGCAATTTTGGTCAGCATATCCCGTGCGCTCATAGCTTTCTTCTTTTTGACACGTGGATCGGCCAGCAGCTTATCATACATGTCATCCAGATCCATATCGTCGAGATGCGTGCCGTAGGCTTTGTACACACTGTAAGGAGCAAATACATGCAGCGCTTCATTGTCCTTCGCCAGCTTATAGAAGCGGTTTGGAATAATCAGGCCGATGGACAGGGTTTTGAGTCTTGTTTTTTCGTCGGCGTTGATCTTCTTGCTGTCAAGGAATTCCAGAACGTCCCAGCCAAAAATGTTGTAATAGGCTGCTCCTGATCCTTTACGTTGACCCATCTGATCTGCATAGGAGAAGCCGTCTTCCATCAGCTTGAGTACAGGTATAATTCCCTTCGCAGCATCCTCAACACCCTTGATAGTTTCACCACGGGAGCGTAGCTTGGATAGGTTAACGGCCACACCGCCACCGATCTTCGACAACTGCATGCAGGTATTCAGCACATAGTTGATGGAATTGAGCGAGTCGTCCATTTCGATTAGGAAGCAGGAGACGAGCTCACCACGCCGGCTCTTACCGGCATTTAAGAAGGTTGGTGTCGCAGGTTGCAGGCGCTGTTCCATCATCGAACGGGCAAGTACCCCCGCAGTATCGGCGTTGCCGCGTCCCAGGTGAAGGGCGACTGCCGCCACACGGTCCGGGTAATGCTCCAGATATTGTTTACGGTCATTGGTTTTTACAGCGTAATCCGTGTAGAATTTCGAAGCTGCCATATAAGATGGAAAACTGAAGTTGTAGGCATGGCTAATCTGGTAGACTTCTTCAATTTCCGCCGTGCTGTACTGATCGTAAAAATTCTCGTAGAAATCCTGTTCAATCATATAATCAACCTTGGCTTTTGTATTCGCAAAAACCAGACTCCGGCGCTCTACATCCCGCATAAATTCGGCTACTGCCTCAAGATCTTTGTCTAACTGAAAGAAGCCACTTTCGTCTCTCTTCATCAACATGTTGTTTAATTCAATATGCCGCAACCCGGCTCACCTCCTGTTTAATCCGTTCTACATCGCCAAATGTACCCGATAACTCAAATTTACCGATAACGGGCACGTTATACCGATCTGCAATCAAGTCCGCGCTGTGCGCGAACAGCTCGCCCCAGTTCTTATTGCCGCTGGCGGCGATGCCCTTCAGATTGGCATTATTGTTCTTCAAGAAAGTAGACACCTTTTCTGGAATCTGTCCAAAGCCGGTGGTATATGTAATAAGCACATAGGGCTCATCAATCGTCATATGCTCCTCAATCTGCACAGCCGGCAACTTAAGTTTGCTGATGAAGCGTCTGACATTTCCTGTTTTTGAATCATACGCGACTAGCATGGTGTCTGTCCCCCTGTAAATATTAAAAACTATTGAAAATAGTATGAAAACTGAATGGATAAGCTATAAATTCTGAAAAATCGTATCTATACTATATTTAGTGTGCGTTGTTTATTTTAATTACTATATGTTGAAAAGTCAATATGGGAACAGCAGTCTTAATAGCTGGGAAAGTGTCTCGTAAGCGGTTTTTTGGTAGACTTTTAGGGCAGAAAGACCGGAGTATTAGCATTTTGCTAGTTTAAAAATAAAAATAAAAAAATTGCAGGAATAAGGGTGATACTTAGGGATGCTGCTGAGGGTGATGGCAAGCCAATAAATCTGCAAGGAACAGAGCCTGCTCCTTGCAGATTTATTGGCTTTATTTTTGCGAAGTGGGATTATTCTTAATAATCTCTTGATCTCAAGAACGGTTGTTCACTCCGAGGCTTCGGTCAGATGGTGAATCTGCTTTAAGTTGCTGCATGTATTCCCTGGGGGAAATTCCGGTTACCTTTTTGAAAACTTTACTGAAATAGAAGGCACTCTCATATCCCAGCTTCTGTGAGATTTCGTAGATGCGACCTTCCCCACGTGCCATCATTTCTTTGGCTGTCGTGATTTTGATCTCCGTGATATATTCCACATAGTTGACCTTGGCAACCTTGGAGAAAAGGTGGCTCAGATAGTTGGGACTGAAATTGAAGACATCAGCCACTTGATTGAGCGAGAGCTTAGTTCCGAGATTTCGTTTAATATACTCTTGGACATTTTTGACGAGCTGCTCCTTGTAGCTTTGTCTGCGGGTAGAGAGGATGTCTGAGCAACCGTCCCGGAACTGGATCAGCCAGCCAGCGATCTCTTCAATCGTATGCATCTGGTAGATAGCCCGGTAGCCCTCCGGTTCATTTTCGAAAATTTGTTCCACAATGTTCTCACCGTCTGCGAGCAGTGAAGTGGCCATGTACAGAATGTTGCAGGCGGCATCAGTGGCGGGAACCAGCAGGTCGGCCCGGCCGTCGAAGATTTCGATCATTTTGGAGATAATGGCGTATAAAGCTTGGGTATCCATTTCTTCAAAAGCACGGCGGATCTCTGTACGCAATTCGGAGAAATCAAACAACAGATGATCCTGCTCCAGCGACTCTCCTTCGGCAAAAAACACAAACGACTGTGCTTTAACCGCAGCAGGAAGCGCTTTTCGGGCAGCGAGGTAGCTTTCCCGCAGCAAATAAGGATCCTCGACCGCAAAGCCGATCGCGCCGATGATCCTTACATTAAAGTAGTTATGAAGTATGGAGGCCATATGGGTCAATAGCATTTCAATCTCAGGCATCCATTGCCGTGAATCCGTCCCGTTGACGGGCAGGGTTACAGCAAAATTGCGCAAGTCCAGACTGGTCACATAACAAGGTCTTATGGAAGTAAGCGTATCTTTAGCCATTTGGACGGTACTTGAGCACAGAGCAACCATTTTATCGCCGCGGGGCGGGACACTGTCTGGTCCCAAAATACGGCAAGTGCAGACTAGATAAGCAGGTTCCTTGAGCTCAAGGTTTAAATCATCTCTCTGCAAAAGGTACTGGTTTTTATTTGCGAATAAGTTATTGAACAGGCGGATGAAAAATTTATCGCGTTGAGCTTGTAGATTGCCTCTATGAGCAAGCATGGGATAGCTGTCTAGGGTTTGAAAAGCCTCCAACTGGGAAATTGCTTTCCGAATGGAGGCATCAAGTGCCTCTGGTGTCAGTTCTAGCTTCACTAGATAATCTGTGGCTTGCACTTCAATCGCTCCACGCGCGTATTCGAATTCCTCGTAGCTTGTTAAGATGATGAACAGCGGAAGCCGGCCGTGTTTTTTGCGTACCGCACTGGCAACTTCTAAGCCGCTTTTAATTGGCATTTTTATATCGCTGATTACGATGTCAGGACGTAGGGTGTCAATCATTTCTTCCTCTTGAGCCCCGTTGTGTGCAATGCCGACAATTTCTATATTATATTGCTCCCACTTCAGCATGGACTGCAAGCCGATGCAGACCAGCGCCTCGTCATCAGCAATTAACAACTTGATCAATTCCATCACATCCTTGCTTGATATGCTACTCTATTCCTTTTGCAGGAACGGCAGAAGAATCTTCATCCGGGTATATTGGCCCGACTCACTCTCAATCGAAAGACCGTAATTATCCCCAAATGCCAGGCGCAAACGTTCATTTACGCTGCGGAGTCCAATATTCTCGGGCATTTCTTTGCTTCCATCACCTGGATTCGACAGAATCGTGGAGATTTCTTCTTCCTTCATCCCTACACCATTGTCTTCAATCGTAACTAGAATATCGGCGAATCCACTTTTGGTCACCTTAATGAGAATTTCTCCTCTGCCTTTGGGCTCAATGCCATGGAAGATGGCGTTCTCGACCAGGGGCTGGAGCGTGAATCGTGGAATTAGGCCGGTTAGCAGTTCCTCGTTGTCAATCTCCTTTACCATAGAGACCGTACTGCCATAGCGGTATTTCTGAATTAGAAAATAATCATCCAGCAGGCTCAGCTCATCTTTCAGCGGCATTAGTCTACGGTTGTCTTTGGCGATGCTGCGCAGCAGTCTGGATAGTGAAGTGGTCATTTCCGCGATGCCGGTAGCATTCTGAATTGTAGCCATCCATTTGATCGAATTTAGTGTGTTGTACAGGAAATGGGGATTGATCTGACTCTGCAGCATCCGGTATTCCAGCTCCTGCTTCTGTTTCTCGTCAGCGAGCCGGCTGTCCATAAGCGCTACGATATCTTGGGACAGGCGGTTAATGCCCCGGCCGACATCGCCAAGCTCGCTGTTCCATTCGATATTGCGGTCCAGCAGGAAATTGCCCTGGGCGATCTTATCAATCCGCTTCTTCAGTTTTTCCACCGGAAGACTGATGGTACGGGTCAGATACAGCGTAATGATAGCGCTTAAGACAATAACCAAGAGACAGACGCCGAGCATAACCAGAATCCATATATTTGTCTTGGGAGCGAACAGGTCATTGGATAAAGTCTGTGACAGAATGACTCCGCTGCGTACGGGATAAGATACCACGATATGGCTCTCTTTCTCGTCCTCGAGCTTGACCATGGATAGCTCAGTTTGCGGACCGACAGGTTTATCATTGGTATAGGCCACCGGTTCATACGGCTCTGCAATGGCGATGACCTGGTCGCCGATGAGCTGATAATGATGATTGCCGAGCGTCAGCAGCAGCCGGGAATTCTTCGGCAGGGAGTACCCTTTCAGCTTGTCGGTAATAACAGTGGTATTTGCTAACAGGTACACCGTTCCAACCCGGGAAGCCCCTTTGCCGTAAATAGGAAAAACAAATGGAATCCCGTTCGTATTAGACAGCGGGTCCTTGATCACCCGGTCCCATTTCTCCTCGGCATCATTGCTAAGGCCGGTAATTTGACCGATATTGTGTATGGTAAGCGGAACAGAGGTGCCGGTTTTATCCACCTGCAGAAACTTTCCGTTGCTATCCGTAACAATCAGACGGCGGGCATAGCTGTTGGAGCGGTTGTTCAGGAAGTCCTGCTGCATCGAGTTGAATACATTAACTGCTTCCTTAGAGCTAGCCTTAGGTGAGCTGAAGTAGTCTGTAATCAGGGTATTAGTAGAAGAGTTAGTGCTGCAAGTCATCGCCAGCGATGACAGATCAATTAAATCCTGTTCAATAATATGGGATACCAGCTGCAGATTGAATTCGGTCGCCTGGATGGTTGTTTTACGCTGATAATAAGTAATTAATTCATAGCTAAAAAAAGACAACAGCGACGCTATCAGCAGTGCGAATACGGCCATGAGCAGAATAATGCGACTTTTAATGGTGGATTTTCTTACCGTATTTAACACTCCTCTACAAAATGTGAAAACATATAAAGCGTTTTCATATACCATAGCATATTCCTGCGTTCCGATACAGGGGGAGGTACATAAGCTGAATATTTTACATGTTTTAGATAGAAAATTACAGGTTTGAACCGGAGCAGGGAAGAAGAACACAGAAAAGTGAATGAACTTTGTTTGATAATGCATGCCATTCTTGCGAAAAAAGCTATAAACTTTGAACTAAGCTCAGAAGAGCCGATCGTAGTTACACAATCAGAAGAAAAGGGGATATTTAAATGAAACTGAAAAGATTCTATGGCATAACCCTCGCCACAGTATTCTCCATGAGTCTGTTGGCTGGATGTTCTGGTAATAACAACAACGAAGGTGCTGCTGCAACGACAGCTCCAGCAACGGGGAATTCTGCAAACGCTTCCGCTGAACCGAGCCAGGAGCCTGTGACTTTGAAATGGGCCTTGTGGGATTGGGAAGCTACTGCTTACTACAAGCCGCTAATCGATGCCTATAAAGCTGAGCATCCGAATGTAACGATCGAATATGTCGATCTGGGGTCGACGGACTATATGACCATGTTAAGCACACAACTGTCCGGTGGCGCAGATCTGGACGTACTTACAATTAAAGATATTCCGGGCTACTCGAACCTTGTGAAACAGAATCACCTGGAGCCGCTTAAAAGCTTTATGAGTGGCAACGCTATTGATCCTTCGGTATATGGAGGTACTGTAGAACAAATCGAAGTGAACGATGAGGTGTATGCGCTTCCTTTCCGCAGCGATTTCTGGATTCTCTACTACAATAAAGATTTGTTCGACAAAGCAGGCGTGGAATATCCAAGCAATGATATGACATTCGAGCAATATGATGAGTTGGCCAGAAAAATGACTTCCGGCAGCGGTTCTGAAAAAGTGTACGGAGCTCACTACCATACTTGGCGTAGTGCGGTTCAACTGTTCGGTATTCTGGACGGCAAGAACACTGTTGTTGACGGAAACTACGATTTCTTGAAACCAACCTATGAGCGGATCCTGAAAGAACAGGAAGACGGCATCGTAATGGATTACGCCACACTGAAGACTTCAAGCACGCACTATTCTGGCGTATTCTACAATAATTCCGTTGCTACTATGAACATGGGCAGCTGGTTTATCGCTACACAAATTGAGAAAGTGAAGAGTGGCGAGTCCCAATCGGCTAACTGGGGCATTGCGAAATACCCTCATCCGGATGGTGTGGAAGCCGGTACAACCTTGGGTACAATTACATCCCTAGCTGTAAATCAGAAATCCAAACATAAAGAAGCCGCACTTGATTTCATGAAATTCGTGACTGGTGAAGAAGGCGCTAAAGTCATTGCTTCCACCGGAACCATTCCAGCGATTAAGAATGATGAAGTTATCAATTCCATTACTTCCATCGAGGGCTTCCCTACGGATGAGAACAGCAAAGCGGCACTGACTACTGTTAAGACTTATCTGGAAATGCCTATGCATGAAAAGAGCGCAGACATCGAAGTTATTTTGAATGAAGCGCATGACAATATTATGACTAAAAATGCTTCGATTGACGAAGGTTTGGATGATATGAATGCTCGCGTACAGCAGCTCTTGAATAATTAACCTTAAGAGAGCCGGTTCTAAGGGCGGGTGAAAGCCCGCCTTTTATATTAAAAAGTATAGATTTGTGGGGAAAGTTTTAGAAGGTTTGGAGGAGAAAGAATGCAGAACGAAACCATATTGGGTACAAAAAAGATCCCTAAACGTCATTTGTCAAAAGGTGTCCGGGAAAACCTGGTAGCTTACAGCTTCATTGCGCCGAACTTTATCGGATTTGCCCTGTTTACACTGGTACCTATGTTTTTTGCCTTTATCCTTGCTTTTGTGAAATGGGACGGGGCCAATCCAATGAAGTTTATCGGGCTGGACAATTTCACCCGGTTGATCAGAGATACAACATTTCACAAAGCATTATGGAATACCATTGTTTACACTATTGGCGTAGTACCGTTCACCATGATTGTCGCGCTGGCGCTGGCGATTCTGCTTAATCAGAAGATAATGGCCCGCAATTTCATGAGAACCGTATTCTTTTTCCCTTATGTAGCATCCCTGGTAGCCGTTGCTGCCGTATGGAACTTTATCTTCAGTCCTACGATGGGTCCGATCAACAATATCCTGCATACCCTTACCGGTATCCCGCTGGAGGATCTTCCCCGCTGGGCAGCGGATAAACACTGGGCGATGTTCACAGTAATACTGTTTACAGTGTGGAAAAATATGGGTTATTACATGGTTATTTACTTGGCAGGTCTTCAGGGCATCAACCCTGAATTGTATGAGGCTGCTGAACTTGATGGTGCGGGCGCGTGGAGAAGATTCCGCAATGTGACGGTCCCTCAACTGGCGCCTACCTCTTTCTTTGTTCTGATGATTCTAGTCATCAATTCGTTCAAAGTCTACGATATCTTTATCAACCTATTTGCCGGCGCCGATAACCAGTTGAATGATTCTACAAGGGTTATGGTGTATCAAATCTATAATACGGCGTTCCGCTCGCTTGATTACGGATATGCCAGCGCCATGGCCATTGTATTGTTTCTGCTGGTACTTGGCATCACCATCGTCCAGTTCCGCGGCGAGAAGAAATACGGACAATAGGAGGATTCAAAAGATATGGTTGGTAAAAGTAAAGGACTTAGAATCAGCATTATGGTTCTTGTGTATATTTTGTTGTTTGCGACAGTACTGGCGATGCTGGTTCCGTATATATGGATGTTGTCTTCTTCACTCAAGATGAACAAAGATGTGTTTTCCTTCCCAATGCAGTGGATTCCACAGAATCCGCGCTGGGAGAATTTCGCGGATATCTGGACACGGATTCCGCTGGGCCGTTTTATTTACAATACGGCGAAATTATCGATTATCGTAACGATTCTACAACTACTGACTTCCAGCTTTGCTGCGTACGCGTTCTCCAAACTGCATTTCCGGGGAAAAAACATTCTATTCCTTGGATATATTGCAACAATTGCGATCCCTTGGCAGGCTTACATGGTGCCGCAATTTATCCTGATGCGTTACATGGGACTTAACAACACGCATTTGGCAATCATACTGCTGCAGGCATTCTCGGCATTTGGAGTATTTCTGATGCGCCAGTTCTATCAAGGTGTTCCGGATGAATTATGCGAGGCTGCCCGTATTGACGGCTTGAGCGAATATGGAATTTGGGCGCGAATCATGCTGCCGTTGTCCAAGCCAGCATTGTCTACATTGACGATCTTCACCTTTGTCGCTACCTGGAATGACTTCCTAGGGCCAATGATTTATCTGACAGATACGAAACTCAAGACTATCCAAATCGGACTAAGAATGTTCATCTCGCAATATTCCGCCGAATATGGCCTGATTATGGCCGCGAGTGTGGTGTCCATTATTCCGGTTGTAATTGTTTTCCTGGCTCTGCAAAAGTACTTTGTACAAGGTGTTGCAGCATCGGGCATTAAGGGCTAGAACCGTATTTGACCTGGCAGTTGCATGCTTCATAGGCTGCCAGGTTTTTTTATAAGTCAAAGGGATCTGTATAACTCTAGTAATTATTCATTTAACAATAAAATGAATACGCTTTCTTTTATTATTGGCCATCAAAGGAGGAGAAGAGAATGAACAGAAAGCACTTTCGAAAAAGGCTTTTCTCAATAACGATGACTACTGCGCTCGTAGTTGGGATGTTTCCGGCATTCACTCTGCCTGCAGCCTCTGCTGCTACCGTAAATTCTATCTACGCTGCCGCCCATATGGGGGCTACAACAATTGCAGATACAACGCTGCCAGCCAGCATTGATATCGGAGGCCAGAGCACAGCAGTGAACTGGAATATTGGAGCAGATACCTTTGCCGTGCCATACGATGCCGTGACCGTCAGCGGTACAGCAAACGGGGGGCCGGTCGTAGCCAGTGTTGAAGTTATTCCGCCCGCAAGTAATCCGTTGGTTTACTTTGTGGATAGCGGCAGAGGGGGCGATTCCGTAGGCAACGGGCCTACTTCCTCGCCGCTGTACGAAGCGGTCCGCACGCTGAGCGGCAGCGATTTGCTCAACCAGTCACCCGACCAGAAGTATATCAGCGGTACGGCGGACTGGGGATTTGATGATTCCGTAAACAAGGTCAAGAATTCCAAAGACGGGGGACTTACCGATCCAGCCACCGATCCGTCCCTATGGACTGTCGGACTTCGTGCCGACCCTGCCAGCAATCATATCGTGTATAAATTAAAAGCGCTTGAAGCTGGAACCTATACGCTCAGCAGCGGTTTCCATGATTGGTACGGCAGCCGCTCCCGTGTAATACGTCCTCAGATCGAGTATAAGGATGCTAGCGGGGCAACCAAGAACATCTTGTTTGACCAGTTCAACACTAATGTGACTAAACTAATTTCCGGCGAATTCACCATTCCTGGAGACATTGACGTTAGTAGTCCAATGACGTTGACTTACGCCTATGTTGCTGACGAAAAACCTATTTTGAGCTGGTTCGCCGTTGCCAAGGGCGGAATCAAGAAACAGATCGAAGAGGCTACACAGAGCGCAGCTTCTATGGTCAAGGTTCTGCTTGACGGCAACGATATCCAAGCTGACAATGTCAACGGCCTCACATTCAAGGGATTTGGCGTACTAAGCGCTAACAGCACCAGTGCGCTTTTGCTGGACTATAAGTCAGAGTATCCAGAGGCTTATGCAGAAATGCTACAGATCTTGTTCGGTGGAGAACATCCGCTCATGACGCATGTGAAAATCGAGATGGGCAATGACCGCAATAACTCCACGGGACCTGACCCGGCGACTATGCGTACGGCCGATGAAGAGGCAAATGTTACCCGGCATCCCGGCTTCCAGCTTGCCGCAGATGCCAAGGCAGTGAACCCTGATCTTAAAGTGAGCATCCTGAGATGGAGTGCTCCGGCCTGGGCGAATAACAACGACAAAATCTATACCTGGTACAAAAAAACCATTCTGGCCGCTTATCGTGAATACGGTTATATGGCCGATTACGTTAATCCTTATATCAACGAGCACGCTCCAGATTTGGCGTGGACCAAACAGTACGCTGAGAGAGTCAAGACTGACAGCGAAGGCTTCAACAGCACCGAAGAGCGGGAACTGTACAACCGGATCAAGTCTGTGATATCCGATGAAGTCGGGATTGGCAGCTTCGGTGCCAGTATGGTGAGTGATCCTTCTCTGCGGGAAGCTGTGCCGATCGCTGGATACCACTACAACACGGACGACGACAGCGCAGGCAATTTCAAAAAACTTGCAGAACAATATGATATTGAGGTTTGGAACAGCGAGGCGCAGTCTACCTTCAGTAATTCCTCTTTCCGTCCCAACAACAATATGAAAGATCCTACAGTGGCAGGAACCGGCATTGGTGGTGTCGGCAGTCCGCTGGAGATGAGTAACACGATTATTAAAGGATTCGTTAACTCCCGCCGGACACACTTTATTTACCAGCCAGCCATTGGTTCCTTTTATGAAGGCGGACAATATTCCTTCAAGGAATTGGTCAGCATGCGCGATCCGTGGTCGGGATGGATTCATTATGATGCGGGTCTTGTCACTCTGCAGCATTACAGCTGGTTTGCGAATGTAGGCTGGGAGAACGAGGATAATACTGCTGGGATCTGGCGAGCGGTTCCTCAAGCCAGCTCTACAGGTGCGACAGGCACCAATCCGGTCAGCGGCCGCAACGGTTCCCCTAGCTATATAACCCTTGCAGCACCTGATAAAAAAGATTTCTCGACGGTTATCGTGAACGATAGCGAGTATTCCAAAATCTACAAGCTGCAGACAGTCAATATGGCTTATACGGGTAATCCATCCATGGAAGTATGGGAAACCCGTGCCGCTGATGCAGGAGAAGCGTTCAACAGCAATTATATGCAGTATCTCGGTGATGCCACTGCTGATGGCAGCGGGGTGTATACCGTTAAGGTTAAACCGTATTCGACCGTGACTGTGTCTACTTTGAAGAACAAGGACAAAGAAGAATATAATACACCGCTGCCTGTAGAAGGCGAGCGTACCGTACTGGATACTGATGCTACAGGAGCAGGACACAGTACTGGGGACAACATTCTGTACGCTGATGATTTTGACTATTCCAAGCAGACTGTTGTGAAGATTGGTGCAGGCGGTCAATCTGAGGGTACCCAGAGCTATATCGAATCCCGCGGCGGTTCCCAAAGCGTTATCCCGCGTTATACCCATGACCGCAACGGGGCATTTGAGGCCTATCTTCCGGACGGTTCAGACAATTATGTCCTGCGGCAGCAGCTGGACACGGGAACCATGGGGCTTGGCGGCACATGGAACAGCGGAGATCCCGTAACGGCCATCGGCGACAACCGGTGGATGAACTACAAGGCCAGTGTTGATGTATCGTTCGAAACAAACAATACTCAGGGCGGAGCCAATTATGCTGCGATAGGCGCCCGTTATCAGGGAGGTGGCAGTTCCCACTCCATAACCGGTACACCGTATGTGCTGAAATTCTGGTTCGACGGCGGCTGGCAGCTGCTGGTCAACAATAGCGCAGTTGCGAGCGGAAATGCCGCGAACGGTTCCGGCGGCGTGAAGATCGACGGATTCGATACCGCATATGACGCATGGCATAATATTGCCGTTCAGGTTGCAGGTGATAAAGTGACTGCCTATCTGGATGGGGTGAAGCTGGCTTCCTATACCGACCCTACTCCTGAATTGTCCGGCCGGGTAGATCTGGCCAGCGGCTACTATCACGTCCGCTTCGATAATTTGAAGGTGGAGAAGGTTGAGGGCTACACGCCGTATTATTCAGAGCTTCTAGACAATCTTGAAATGTATGACCTGGCTGCGGCTCCGAATCCTAAACTGATATATACCGGGTCGTGGAGCCATATAAATGGAGCGGGCATGTACATTTACCAGCGTTCTCTTTCTACCAGCCAGGCTGTAGACGCTGCAATGGAATATACGTTTGAAGGCACCGGACTGGATATTCTAGGAGCGAATAACGGATCGGCGAAGCTTGAGGTAACGGTGGACGGAAAAGTTATTGCTCTATTGGCTGATACAGTAGCTTCCAAGGAGCTGTACCAGACGTACGCACTCCGCGGGCTTAAATATGGCCAGCACCATGTGCAGATAAAGGTGGTAAGCGGCACCTTGGTTGTCGACGCGGTGGCGGTTGTTTCCGGGGAAGTAACCGGTACTGTAGATACTGCTGCTCTTCAGGCGGCGGTAACAGCCGCGAAAGAAATGAACAAACAGGATGAATATTCGGACAGAGACTGGCAGCTCTTCGTAGATGCACAGAGCGATGCACAGGGAGCACTGGATAATCCTATTTTATACAAATTGGATCAGGAAGGAGTTACTCAGCTTGAAGCACGCCTGATCTCCGCCCAGAACCAGTTGACTACGGGAGATATACGGGAGCTTGTCGCTCCTCAGGATTTGGCTACTTATGCTGGAAAACTGCCGAATCTTCCAGACAAGGTGGAAGCCACTCGGGCAGACGGATCCAAATTGCTGGTATCAGTAAAGTGGAATGTAAATGCAGCCAGCTTCAACAATCCTTATGAACGGGTAGCTGTAACCGGCACTTATGGAAATCTGAAAACAACTTGTTATGTGGAAGTGGTACCGGAGGGGCTCTTATACTTCCTCGATGCTGGTGTATCGGTGGACGGTATCACGCCGCCGTATACGTTAATCAAGGATTTTGTAGGTGACAGCTTGCTTAATAACAAGGCGGATCAGCCTTCGACAGGCAATGGCGTATGGGGGCATACCAGTACTAAGTACCTCCTCAAGGGGCTTGGTGGCGCTGTAGTTCCTTCTGATAAAAGTCAGACAGGTGTTTATGGTTCGGATACAAAAAATAATCCACTTGTATACCTGCTCCCTTTGAACGCAGGCAAATATACGATTACGTCATTCCATCGGGACTGGTGGAACAACACCAACCGCACGATGGATATTACGCTTAGCTATATCGACGCTGAAGGGAAAGAAGTGACCAAACCGGTCCGAACCGGACTCGTCGCAGGTCCTAATGGCGCTATGATTAACTATGACTTCACGCTTCCGGTGAGCGGTACTGTGAAATACTCAATAAACAATACGTATTCAGGCAATCAGGCTGCATTGATCAGCTATGTGGCTGTAGCTAGAGATAAAGCCAGTGTTGCTAATGAGCAGGCTGTAAATGAGGCTAAGAGTATCATAGAAGGTGCGGTATACAGCGTGCAGAAGGAAGTGGCAAACAGCGAAGAAGCTGTCCAGACTTGGCTGCTGCAGACGATAGGCGCTCTGCCCGGTCTCAATGATACCGGAGTTACGATCGGTGAGATTACCTTGTCTTCCTTCCAAGAAGCAACCGATGAGACTAACGGCAGCTTCAGCTTTACGGTATCACTGAGTAAGGGAGAGGCCACAGCGGACAGTTCGGTGAGCGGAACAATCAAGCTGCCGGAACCGGATACTGTTCAGCCTTTGATTACTCTGTTAGGTGATGCAATAGTGAATTTGCACATCGGTTCTGAATATACAGATGCAGGAGCGACTGCTTATGATGACAAGGATGGTGATATTACAGACCGTATAACAACAACAGTTAGCAGTGAAGTATACGGCTTGACTGCTCTCGATACAGCGAAAGCTGATATTTATACCTTCCATTATAATGTCAGCGATACCGCAGGCAATAAGTCTGAAGAAGTGACAAGAAAAGTAGTCGTTGCACTTGATCCGGATGTAATGAAGCCGGTGATTACACTGCTTGGTGAACCGTCCATTCAACTGGAAAATGGCGCAAGCTATATGGATGCCGGAGCGACAGCGGTAGATGACCGTGACGGCGACATTACGGAGCTTATTATAGCAACGATTACGAAGAATGAGGAGAATGTGCTGGCACTGGATACTAAGGCGGCAGGCATCTACACCTATCATTATAATGTGAGTGATGCGGCGGGCAACGCGGCTATCGAAGTGACTAGAACCGTGACAGTGGGCGAAGCAGAGCAACCTCCGGTAGTGACGCCAACACCAACACCAACACCAACACCAACACCGACATCAACACCAACACCGACATCGACGCCGACGCCGGAACCGGAGCCAACAACAGTACCAACATCTACGCCGGCGCCAACGGAAGCACCAGTGTGGACGGTAGCACCGACACCAGCAGTCATCCCGTCCCCAACGCCAACACCGCTGCTGCAGACCGAAAAGGTTCTTGATCGAAAGGATTTCACGGCACCGGTTGGAGGAGTAATAACGGTTCAGCTCACTGAAGCTACAGAATCCGTGCTCCTTCCAGCAGGACTATCAGGAATCATCGGAGAGAACACTCTACGTCTGGCTTGGAGTAAGGTTGCTATCGATCTGACCCCAGAAGTGCTGAAGAGCATTCAAGAAAAAGCTACTGGAGGTCAAACGGAGGGGGCGCGAATTAAGCTCTCAGCAGTGAAGGTATCCAGAGATGCTGTGGAACAGTTAATCAATAATCGGGCTGTTAATGGTTCCGTACATTTATCTGCGGCAAGTGATGTGATTAACTTCAGCTTGGAGGTTGTTGCTGCCAACGGCACTGCTGTAACGGTAACTGCTTTTGATAAACCGTTGACACTTACGTTCAACGTAGATCCGGATGCCAATATAAGCTTGCTCGGTAGCTACTATGTTTCTGCAAATGGTGCGCTTGAATTCATGGGCGGAACGTTGACTAATGGTAAATGGACTGCTGAAATACGGCATTTCAGCCAGTATGCAGTCCTGGAATACGATAAGCTGTTCACAGATGTAAGCAGTGACAGCTGGGCCAGCAATGTGATTAAGACCATGGCTGCGAAGCATATTATTGAAGGCATTTCCAGTACGGAGTTTAATCCGCAAGGGGATGTAACTAGGGCACAATTCGCTGCTATGATTGCACGCGCGCTTGGGCTTAAGGCAGGAAGCCATCCAACATTTGGTGATGTGGATTCCAAAGCCTGGTATGCCGAAGCCGTTGCAGCTGTTAGCGGAACGGGTATCGTGCTCGGACGCAGTGCGGATTCGTTCGCCCCGGATCAGAGCATTACCCGCGAGGAAATGGCTGTGATGATCGTTCGTGCTTATGAATATTTGCAGGGAAGCGAGACCAATGAACCTGCTGTAGGATCGTTCAGTGATTATTCCCAGATTCATGACTGGGCGAAGAACGCAGCAAACATCGCCGAACAGGCGGGACTGATCAAGGGACGCGGCAATAAGCAATTCGCGCCACAAGAGACGATGACCCGTGCCGAAGGTGCGCAAGTTATCTCCAATCTGCTGGGATATTTGTAAGTAGCATTTCAAAGAACCTGGCAGGCTGCATTAAGCGGGCTGCCAGGTTCTTTATAGATTTGGAGAGACGGGGGAGTGCTTAGGAAAACAGCGGCCGGAAGTCCAACTATTCACCGCAGTAGCGATTGCATCTTTTTTGAAGAATCCTTGAATTTGAGTTTTAAAGCTCAGCTTCTTTTACTATATTTTCCGGGTGGAATGCCCGTGATGTTCTTGAAGGTACGGATGAAATTGGCATAATCGTTAAAGCCGGACAGATAGCAGGTATCGGATACGGAGTTCCCGGCGGACAAGAGCTGCTTGGATAACGCAATTTTTTTGAGCAAGACGTAACGGTAGATGGTTCCGCCTGTCTGCTGTTTGAACAGATGGCTGAGATAATATTTATCGACGTTCAGTTCTCCAGCGATTTGCTCCAGTGACAGATTTAGATGCAAGTGGTTGTCGATATAGCTCATGGCTGATTGAATATGTGAGGAAATGATGCTGGGCACGGTAGATCGGGTGCGGCTGTACAGCTCATTGATGAGGACGAGGATCTGAACCAGGTAGGTCAGAGCCAAAACTTCGCTCCCGTACTGCTGATTCTCTAATGTCTCAATCAGGCGGGAAGCAAGGGCTGTATACTCTGCAATCAGCGGGTCATCCATTTGCGCGAGATTATGCTCTCCGGGCTGGCGGTTCTGGAAACAAGCGAGCAGATTTGTAGTTGCGGTACAGAAGGGATAGACAAGCGGAGCTTTGAAATGGATAGTCAACCGTTCATAGGGCTCCGGAGATAAATTGATGATTTTATGAATCTCGTGATTGTTGAACAACAGGACATTGCCCCGCTGCAGGGGATAGCTGAACTGATCTACAAAACCGTTCACCTTGCCGCCCAAGAACAGGAAAATTTCATAGTGGTCATGGATGTGGAAATCCCTGGTAGGTGAGATCGGCGAATTTCCGATACCTGCCAGAATATCTCCATCGAACGGCTCATAATACTGGGCATGCTTCATTGGAATTGCCCCTTTCAGATTGATCACAATATACGCAATAAAACATCATTATTCGCAAAGACATTGCAATAATACAACACTAAACTATAGTAGAAGATTACGCAATATAACAAGATTCAGGCGGTAGGCAAGAGAAGTAGCTGTAGCTGATTAGATGCAATTGAAAGGGTGGAATTGTGCATGAATGGGAAGGAACAGCGTAAATACTGGCTGGATACAATGCTGCTGATCGGGGGGCCTGTGCTGAATGCTTTGGCTGAGCGGAAATTAAAGGAACAGTTGCCTACAAAGTTTCATAGTGACCGGAGCCAGTTTGCCCATTTGGAGGCTTTTGCTAGATTGGCATGTGGAATGGCCCCTTGGCTTGAGCTAGAGGGACTTGAGGGTGAGGAAGAACAGCTTAGAGCGCGTTATGCCGGGCTAATGCTGGAAGCCATTGATGCCGCTGTTGATCCGAATTCACCTGACTATATGGAATTCAAGGCTGAAGGCCAACCGCTGGTAGATGCGGCATTCCTGGCACATGCGCTGGTGCGTGCACCAAAGCAGCTTGCCGGCAAGCTGAGTGCGCGGGTCAAAGGCAATGTAATAACAGCGCTGAAGCAGACACGCCGGACAGCGCCAAGCGGCAGCAACTGGCTGCTGTTCAGCGCAATGGTGGAAGCCGCTTTGTATATACTTGGCGATCCTGAATATGACCGGATGCGCGTTGGCTATGCGGTCCATATGTTCATGGATTGGTATAAGGGCGACGGAGTTTACGGGGATGGCAAGGACTTTCACTGGGATTATTACAACAGCTTTGTTATTCAGCCGATGCTGATGGATGTGGTAGCACTTTTTGAACTGGAGTCGGAGCAATATTCCGCATTGAAACCGCTGATTCAGCAACGGGCACAGCGATACGCTACTGTTCTCGAACGGATCATTGCACCGGATGGAACCTATCCCTTTATCGGGCGTTCGATCGTTTACCGTTTTGGGGCGTTTCAACTGCTGTCGCAGGCGGCGCTGCAGCATTTTTTGGAGGAAGCATTGCCCCCTGCACAGGTACGCTGCGCTTTGACAGCTGTGATTACGCGAATTATGGAATATCCGGGTACGCTTGATGAGTCCGGATGGCTACGTCCGGGGGTATACGGTTATCAGCCGGAGCTTGCGGAGAGCTATATCAATACAGGCAGTCTTTATTTATGCGCCTCCGTATTCCTCCCGCTGGGGCTGCTCCCTTCTGATCCATTCTGGTCAGGGGAAGAGATGAAATGGACTTCACTAAAAATTGCAGCCGGTGAGGATGTTATGAGAGATCATGCCTTGGAATAAAAAGTATTCAGCCATATTAGTGAAGAATAAGATGCTTCGCGGATCTGACTGACCTATAAGGAGGAAAAAAGGCATGAATAAACAGATGCTTTTGGAAATAGTGCATGAAATGAAGCCAGTCGATCTGAGCTTGTATTATCCAAAGGGGGATGCGGCTGCTTTTTGGAAACGGGCGTTATCATCGGGAGTACTACAGGCAGATATCAGCGAGATCCGCGCGGAGGCGGTAAGGCTGGACGGGCAGTCTATACCTGAACTGTCGTATACGTTATTTTCCATTTATTCGCGTACGGGTTCGAGGCTGGAATATGAACGGGTCTATTTTGAACGGAGAAGAAGGCTGAATACTTATGTATTTCTGGCTTTGCTGGAGCCGGAACATCCGGAAGTACTGGAGAAGCTGGAGGACATCCTCTGGGCTATATGCGATGAGTACACCTGGTGTCTTCCGGCCCACCTCCCAGCGGATCATAATGCAGCTGATATCAACCGGTATATTGATCTGTTTTCTTCCGAGACCGGATTTACTTTAAGTGAAGTTTTACTTTTGCTCGGGGAACGACTTTCGCAGCTTCTGAGATCCCGAATCCACCATGAAGTAGAGCGGAGACTGTTTCGTCCATTTCTTGAAAATGGCCCTTATGATTGGGAGACAGCGCGGCATAATTGGGCAGCGGTCTGTGCGGGATCAATCGGGGCTGCTGCCTTGCTGTCTGTGGAGGACCCAGCCATGCTTGCGGATATTCTGCTGAGGACAGAGCGCGCCATGTTGTATTACCTGGAAGGGTTCGGTGAGGACGGTGCCTGTCTGGAAGGCCTTGGGTACTGGAATTATGGGTTTGGTTATTTCACTTATTATAGCGATCTGCTCTGCTCCAGAAGCACAGGCAGACTGGACTGGTTCAACCAAGAGAAGGTAGCGCAAATCGCGCGCTTCCAACAAAAATGTTTCATTGACGGAAGTCATGTAGCCAATTTCTCTGATTCAGTGCCTCAGGTGCTAGTACATATGGGATTGTCCCATTATCTGGCGGAAGTCTGTACGGATGTCGAACGCCCCCCATCCGCTTTGCGCGCTCCTTACACTGAAGATCATTGCAGCCGCTTTGCACCGGCTTTCCGCAATCTGATCTGGACCAGGGCTGGCAAGGAGGACGAAGCTTGGCGAGCCGCCAGCTATTATCTCCCTGATGCCGCTTGGCTTGTCTCGCGTCATGTGTCGGAGGCGGGTTCATTCGGATTCGCCGCCAAGGGCGGGCACAATGCTGAACCGCATAACCATAATGATCTGGGACATTTCATTCTGAGCGGCCGGGGAGAGATCTACGCATCCGATCTTGGAAGCGGAGAGTATACTGCTGATTATTTTGGGGCTGGCCGTTACCAGTATGACTGCAATGGATCGCAGGGTCATTCGCTGCCGATCATTGATGGCCAGTATCAGCTGGCCGGTCGGGCGTTCAGCTCCACAGTGCTGCATGCATCGGCGGAGGAGAATGATGAGCTGACATTGGATCTGACACAGGCTTATCAGGTAACAGGACTACAGTCCTTAATCCGTTCGTTCGTCTGGCATAAAGAGGAATGTCCACGGCTGGAGCTTACAGACACTTACCGGTATGCGGGAATTCCGGCGTGCTGGACGGAGCGGTTTGTCACCTGGCGTGAGCCTAAGCTCCTTCATCCGGGTACCTTGCTGCTGCCGGGGACTACGGCTCGCGGCGTTGAAGTGACATACGATTCGCTGAAAGTTGAGCCGGAGATTACTGTGCATATGTACCGGGATCATTTTGGCATGGAGAAGCTCTGGTATAGTCTGGACTTCCATGTGCTTCAGCTTGGCGCGGTGGGCAAACTGGCATTCACTTTTCAATTTCTATAAAAGATGGGCCTGAGCTTATAAAAAGTCCTCTATCAGAGGGTAGAGGCTAATTCGAATAAAGGCGGGATTTAGATGAGTAGATTAGTAAAGCAAGCTTGGGTAGACGAGGCTTGGGGCAAAGCCTTGGAGAAGACTAGAACGAACAGTCGGAGAATCGGTGCAGAATTCCCCCATGCCAGTCAAGGCGGCAAATACGTGCTTGAAGCACCAAACTGGTGGACAGCCGGCTTTTGGCCGGGAATGCTCTGGCAGCTCTATGCTGAGAGTGGTGATGAGGATTTGAAAGCGGTTGCTGAGCAGTGTGAGGAACGGCTTGACGAGGTGCTGGATGGTTATGTGAAGCTGGACCATGATCTAGGCTTTATGTGGCTGTTGACCAGTGTTGCGAACTATAAGCTCACGGGCAGAGAAGCATCACGAGTCCGGGCGTTGAAGGCAGCCAACTATCTGGCGGCCCGCTTCAATCTGAAAGGACGCTACATCCGGGCCTGGAATCCATGGAGTGAAGGCGAGGATAACAGCGGGGTAGCCATTATCGATTGCTGCATGAATACCAGCCTGCTTTTCTGGGCTTCCGAAGTAACAGGGGATCCACGTTATCGGCATATCGCTGAGGCGCATATGGATACGGTGCTGGAGCATTTCATCCGGCCGGATGGTTCGGTTTATCACATCGTCAAATTCAACCCGGAATCGGGCGAAGTGGTTGAAAAGCTTGGCGGGCAAGGTTATGCGCCCGAGTCGGCTTGGTCGCGCGGGGCAGCCTGGGCGCTCTACGGACTGTCATTGGCCTATCATCATACGGGCAAGCAGAGTTATCTTAATGCAGCCAAGCAGGTCGCGCATTTCTTCTTGACCCGTCTGCCCGAAGATCACGTTCCACATTGGGATTTCCGTGCTCCCGGTGAAGTTGGCGAGATTCGGGATAGCTCTGCTGGTTCCTGTGCAGCGAGTGGCTTGCTCCTGCTGGCTAGCCAGGTGGACGACTCGGAGGCTCATGTGTATCGGAACGGGGCTATAAGAATTACTGAATCCCTTTATCGGAATTATGGAACTTGGGACAATGCAGAAGAAGAAGGATTGCTGCTTCATGGTACGAGTAACTATCCTGAAGATCGGAATATAGATGTTCCGCTTATCTATGGCGATTTCTTCTATGTCGAAGCGCTAGCCCGGCTAAAAGAAGCCGGACCGTTCTACTGGGAATAGGGGGCATATAATGCAGACTGAAAAGACTTTTACGACTATTGCTAAAAATCCGCTAAAGACCCGGGAGGATCTGGTCTCTGCTCTTGAACAGCTTACAGAACCGCTTCGGCCGCTCTACAGCAGAGGCGGCGCACGGCTGGCAATCGGCGGAACAGGAGCCAGCTATTCAGCAGCAACTGCAGAAATGGAAGGTTTCTCCCGGGTATTGTGGGGCTTAGTGCCCCTGCTCATGGGAGGCGGAGAAAACGGGCTTTGGGATACTGTGCTGGATGGCATACGCCACGGCACGGATCCTGCCCATGAAGAATACTGGGGTGAAGTTCAAGATTATGACCAGCGTCTGGTAGAGATGGCGGTCTTCGGTTTCGCCTTAGCCGCCATTCCTGGACAGATCTGGTCACCACTTACCCAGAAGGAACAGGAGCAATTGTACAGCTGGCTGAATCAGATTAATTCCCATCCTTGCTATGACTGCAACTGGCTGTTCTTCAACGTGCTAGTTAATGTCGGATTCCGCAGAATCGGCCGACCCTACGACGCGGAGCAGCTAGAGAACAATCTGAAGCGAATGGATGATTTCTATCTGGGTGATGGCTGGTACAGTGATGGAATTAACGGGCATAGCGATTATTATGTTCCTTTTGCCATCCATTACTATGCGTTACTGTACGCGAAGCTGATGGAACAGGAGGACCCGGAACGTTCACAGGTGTTCAAAGAACGGGCCCGGCTTTTTGCCACCGAATTCTTGGGCTGGTTCGCTCCGGACGGATCTGCCCTTCCTTATGGAAGGAGCTTAACCTACCGCTTTGCCCAGTCTGCTTTCTGGGGTGCCCTCGTCTATGCAGGCGTTGAAGGATTCCCTGTAGGTGTGGTCAAAGGATTAGTACTGCGCAATTTGCGCTGGTGGTTCAGCCAGCCGATCTTTGATGCCGGAGGCATTCTGACGATTGGTTATACCTACCCCAACTTGGTCATGGCGGAGAATTATAACGCTCCCGGTTCCCCCTACTGGGCGTTAAAGACATTCCTGCCATTGGCTCTCAGCGCGGAGCATCCATTCTGGAAGGAAGAGGAACTGCCGCTGCCGGATATTCCTGCAGTTATAGTCCAGAAGCCTGCGCATCTTGTCATTGTCCGCGAACCTGCTTCCGGCCATGTGGCTGCCTTCAACAGTGGTCATCTATATACGAATGAGCATACCCACACGTCTGCCAAGTATGAGAAATTCGTATACTCAACAGGCTTCGGGTTCAGCGTACCCCGCTCCGAATGGGGATTGTCTCAAGGGGCATTTGATTCCATGCTCGCTCTAAGTGAGAGCGGGGACAACTTGTATCGGGTCAGACGGCGGAATATGGAGTCAAGAATTGTGGACAATGTGCTGCACTCTGTCTGGAAGCCATGGACTAATGTGGAGGTTCGGACCTGGATCGTTGCTGGGCTGCCTTGGCATATTCGGATACACCGGATCGAGACCGGACGACCGTTGGACGCCGCAGAGGGCGGCTTCGCGCTTGGTCAGGAAGCGGGGGTGGAACAGCAGATCGGCCTTACAACCGCGGCAGTATCTACAGCAAGGGGAATAAGCGGAGTCAAGGGTTTGATCGGCTACGAAAAGGCTGAGCTAATTTGGCCTAATGCCAACACAAACCTGCTTCATCCCCGGACTGTTTTGCCTACACTGACGACTTTCCTTGAGCCTGGAATCCACTGGCTGGCTTCGGCTGTATACGGTGATCCGTCGGGAGATTCTTGCGGCGGTATTATAGAACAATCACCAGAGTCTATTTTGAAGGTTGCTTTTGACAAGGACATCATTAAGGTTCTTACGTCTAGTGAAGCGGAATTTAACATCAGAAGAGAGTGAGAATTACCGCTAACAACATTGTGTTAAAAAGACAAGTAATTGAGTAGAGTATGACTGATTTCTCGTATGAAAAATAAATTTCTGTGGTTGTACAATTTCCCCCGTACAGGCACTTCTAGGCGCACGCCCACATACAATAAGGATGACCATGAACCCGTAAGGCAAACAGATCGGTTTCATTGTACAAGTGCGGGAGGTGTCGCCAAGTTGCCTGGATTCTTAAGCACGATTGCGTTGCTGATCAAAGAACTGACGCTGCTGGTATCATACGTAAGGAATAATGCATTTCCACAACCGCTCTCGGAGCAGGAGGAAAGCCGATACTTAGGGATGATGGCTGAGGGAGATGCCAAGGCCCGCAATTTGTTGATTGAGCATAATTTGCGGCTCGTTGCCCATATAGTGAAAAAATTCGATAATACCGGAGAAGACATGGAGGATTTAATCTCCATCGGCACGATCGGCTTGATTAAAGCTATCGAGAGCTACCGCCCGAACAAAGGGACAAAGCTAGCCACTTTTGCTGCCCGTTGTATTGAGAACGAAATCCTGATGCACCTAAGATCCTTGAAGAAAACTCGTAAAGACGTATCCCTGCACGATCCAATTGGGACTGACAAAGAAGGTAATGAAATTACACTCATTGATATCCTCGGTTCGGAAGCGGATGATGTTATTAAAGAAGTGGATTTGAAGATCGAGAAGAGTAAGATTTATCGCAACCTAGATATTCTGGATGACCGAGAGAAAGAAGTTGTGGTGGGTAGGTTTGGGCTGGATACAGGTGGAGAAGAGAGGACGCAGCGGGAGATTGCCAAGGAGTTGGGGATCTCGCGGAGTTATGTTTCGAGGATAGAGAAAAGGGCGCTTATGAAGCTGTATCATGAGTTTTATAAGGCGAAGCGCTAAATTCGAGATAGTGTGAATTAATTAAAATCGGTAGAAGCCATATGTTTTAAAAGCGACTTTTCTTCGGGAAAGTTGCTTTTTATTATCATTATTGCGTTGGAAAAGTTAATTAAATATATAGTTCATAAGTACAAGAGTTTGATAACTTTCTAGCTATTAGAGGAGTGCTACAATGAGATACAAAGAAATTTATGATCTCCACGTTCAGCTACTACACGTATATGAAAATAATGAGAAGTGTCAAGGTCCATTTCAGACACAAATAAATTATTACAAGAGACAATTTTTCATAGCTGAAGATATTGTTCAACGTATTTTTGTTCTAAATCAGCTCTTAAAAATCCATGAGAAAAGTAGAGCATTTAAAATTAAATGGTGTTCAGAAGAATACTTTAAATGACACAACAGATCAATGAGTAAATGTAGAAAAAGGAATGGAGTATAATTTGTATGGTACATTCGAAAAAAAGACATATGATGGATAGACCCTATATTAAAGAAGTTATTCGTGAACTTAAGCTTCTAGGATATGAGGAAGATGAAGCTAAGATAATTCTTATCAAGTACTATAGACCCTTAAAAAGGAGTTGGGGTTTTGGGCCCAATGCCTACTATTTTGCAAAAGAAGTCGATTCAATTCATAAAGCTGTTAATAAGAGAGTTGATCCTTCTGAAAGTGGTCAGATCTTTATAGGTCATTTGAAAAATCGAATGAAATCAAATCAGAAGGATACGCCTTGATTTGAATGATGGAAGATGGAATATGTATGGAAAAGTTGCTTTTGACTGTATTAGAAAAAGACTAGTAACTCCTTATACTTCCGATAATTAGTCATCCATAGTTAAATTCTCGATCATTCATTTTCTCAATTTCACTGGTGCAATATCCTTTACAATTTGCCCGTATCACAAGAATGGATACAGGTTATTAGAAACATATATATATGAAGTACAATCGTAAATAGTGAAACAACGAGCTTCATTACCAATTGCTCTTAGTTTATTTTTTACATTGGTACATATCACAACCTCAAAAAAATCGACAATACTGGTGAAGACATAGAGGATCTCATCTCTATCGGCATCATCGGCTTGATCAAAGCCATCGAGAGCTATCGCCCGAACAAAGGCACAAAGCTAGCCACTTTTGCCGCTCGTTGTATTGAAAACGAAATCTTAATGCGTCTTCGCTCGTTGAAGAAAACCCGTAAAGACGTATCTCTCCACGATCCGATTGGGACAGACAAGGAAGGTAATGAAATTACGCTTATCGATATCCTCGGCTCGGAAGCCGATGATGTTATTAAAGAAGTGGATCTGAAGATTGAGAAGAGTAAGATTTATCGTAACCTTGATATTTTGGATGATCGGGAGAAAGAAGTTGTGGTTGGGCGGTTTGGACTGGATACTGGTAGAGAAGAGAGGACGTAGAGGGAGATTGCCAAGGAGCTGGGGATCTCACGGAGTTATGTGTCGCGGATTGAGAAGCGGGCGCTGATGAAGCTGTATCATGAGTTTTATAAGGCGAAGCGGTGAGATCTTAGATAATAACTAAAGATTTACTATAGAGTGTTTTAAAAGCGACTTGCCAACCAGGGAGTTGCTTTTTTGTATATTCAAGTAGGGGAGAATAGCTGATTAAAGCATTATTGAAAATTATCTTTTAGTTGCTCAGGAGAGTTTTACTGTGAAATACAAAGAAGTTTATGAGTTCCATATTCAATTGCTATACGTATATGAAAGTAACGAAAAGTATCAAGATCCATATCAGACACAATTTAATTATTTCAAAAGACAATTTTTCTATAGCTGAAGATATAGTTACCTCGTATTTAATATAATTCGACTACCGTATTGTTTATTTGAGTGGAATCATAGTTCAATATTCCCATTATTAAGTGAATTTTTGTGGTTTGGAAAAGTCTTATAGCGAAAATTTATATAAAATGTAAAAATGTTGATTATGATGAAGTGAATCTAAAGGGAATTAATTCTTTTAATGAAATATTATTCCTTGTATTCTTAATATTATCATCATAAAATCTGTCTATCTAGATCCATGCTATGGGAAGTAATTGTGTAGTGGTTTTACAGTTAATGGATTTTTTTATGGAAAGAAGTGATGTAACCTGAATTTATAGATTTTATGCTAAACAAGTGCGATGAGTCATGCTGAAGTTTAACATTCGTTATGGAATTAAGTTTTTGACTTGCGTACATCAATTAACTAAAGGAGGAAACAAAATAATAATTTACGCAATTAATATCGAGAGTGTTTCTAAATATTTTATTAACAGTCTTTGGGGTTATATTCCAGAAAGTAGGGTGCTGAGTATAAAAAAATATAAAAATAATGATGACATTACCAGATCTTTGTTAGGAGAAGTAATAATTCGAATATTATTATCTGAATTAAAGGGGGGGGCGTTAATTGAACAAGCAATTTCTAGAAATCTTTTTGGTAAACCATTTTTAGTAGGAGGAGAAAATATTCATTTTAACATTTCTCATTCAGGAAAATGGGTAATATGTGCAATAGATAATTATCCTATTGGTATTGATGTAGAGGAAATTTTGGGAGTCACTGAAAGTGATTGCAAACAACTATTTACAAAAGATGAGAATTATCAATTACTAAATGAAAATATCTCGTTTTACGATTTGTGGACATGTAAGGAAAGTTTTGTGAAGTTAGTAGGTAAGGGATTATCCATACCTTTTAATTCGTTCACTGTTATATTCAATGATGAATATCCATATATTCACTATGATTCAACTATCTACTATTGTAAGCAATATGAATTTGATACTGGTTATAAAATTGCTTGTTGCTCTGTAAGAACAAGGTTTCCAAAAAAAATAATAGTATTAAATGAGAGGAAAATAAATAAAAAAATTAATTGTTCGATGATAACGCAAAGTTAAAAATGTTTATGAATGTCTAATAAAATTATATAAAGGACCAGTGAAGTTCTAATGATAAAATTATTTTGTATTCCCTATGCAGGGGGTTCTTCGGCATCATATGTGAAGTGGAAAAATTCACTAAACGAAGATATTCAGCTTATACCCTTAGAATTAGCAGGTCGAGGGAAACGGATTTCTGAAGGTCACTACATCGATTTCAATCAAATGGTAGATGATATATTTGAATCAATTATAAGCAGTATTCATGATCATACTCCTTTTGCGGTATTTGGACATAGTATGGGCGGTTACATAGCGTATGAATTGTTTGAAAAGCTTAAATCATTTAACTTGAAACATATTTTCTTATCCGGTACTAGGGCACCGCACCTAAGAATAATGAATTACAAATTTAAGTCAGATCAAGAACTAATAAACACCTTAAGAATTATGGGGGGGACTCCGGAAGAAATATTAAACGACCAAGATTTTCTGAAAATACTAATACCGGTTGTACGCTCTGATTTTACAAATATCGCAACTCATTCTTTCTCGAAGATAAAAATATCAGTTTCGGCTACTATTTTACATGGGCTGCATGAAGAATATAATGTCGAGGATGTTTACGCTTGGAATGAGTATTTTAATATTGCTCCTAAGATGTGTTTCTTTGAAGGCGGGCACTTTTTTATTAACCAATTTGAGAGTTCTATAATTGATATTATTAACAAAACGTTAACGTGTTCTGAATTAATATCGATTGAAAAATAAATTGAGGATAGAGCATTTAAACTGTTTAAGTTATAAGAAGCGCTGTTAGGTGTTTCTTATAACTTGTAATTGACTTGACATACTTCAGGGTAACTTTTTATGTGCGATACAAAGTTAAATTGCTTTATATGTAATATTATAGATAATCGAATTTAACTCAACTCACCTATTTTATTTAATACATGTTGAACAAATATCGTATTATCTGTTATTTCAAAAAGATAAAGTGATTTTTCATAATAAGATCTTGCATTGGTTATTTCCTTAATAAGGGAGTAGTTATAGCCAATATGATAGTATAATTCGCCTAATGAGAATGTTGAATAATGCTTAAGGCATATATTTACAGCTGTATGGCATTCTTTAATAGATTTTTCAAACAGTTGAAAACGTGTTAGCGTCACTGCGTAATTGTATAAAATCCTTACCAAGATTTTGTAATTAGATTGAACAGGAAGTTTATAATAATAGTGAAGACCACTTTCAAAATATGCAAGGGCTTCTTCCAGTCGGTACTCTTCGCAATACAATACTCCAATGCTATTTAACATCTGAATATCTTGTTCGGTCATGAACTCTGAATTTATTGAGTTCTTAATACAACTTAAGGCGTGCTCAAAATTATGATCAAGATAATATATACATATTCCCTCATGCCAAGAAAGATATCTTTGATATCTACTATTTTGAAATAAAGGGTTGTTTTTCTCTGATCGGATAAGATCATATAGATTTTGGTACTCGTGTTTATTTGTATACCCCTCAATTAAATCATAAAGGTCGGTAACATAATCGAAACGATCTGTCTGTCCCAAACTAAATAGATGATTAATATCTACACCAAGTCTATCAGCAATAAAATATAACATAGTTGCTTGTGGTTCTAACTCCCCGTTTTCAATTCTGCTTAATTGTGCTTGAGAACAAATTCCTTGGCATAACCTTTTTTGAGAGATTTTTTTTGATTTTCGAATGATTCGAATATTCTCCCCTATGGTTTTTAAATCCATTTTATAGCTTGTTGACACGTAAAAAGGCCTCCATCCAAAAATATTCTTATTAGTATATTTTATATTATCCACAAAAGAAAATCAGGGGTAATTTAGAATATTATATGTATTAAAGTAAATTATGGGCGGGTCGTTAGTTTAAAAATTCCTATATAGTAATAAATATACAAATATGATCAGGAGGATAGAAAATGAGAACAAAATGGAGAGCAGCTTTACTTATAATGACTATGGTCTTTATGTTTGGAGTAATGATACCCACAATAACTACCGGAGTAGGTGTTATTAGCACTAATGAACTACCGCTAAAACCCTAGAATCTGCTTGATGGTTTATTTTAAAAACTTATCTGTCTCTAGGGAGATTTTTGATTCGGTAAATAATGTGGTTGTCAATTGTTATATATTAATAAATATTCCGATTAAAACCTTGGGATATAAGGAATATAAGGAGCTGACTGTGTGAACGAAAATAGTTTTACCACAAAAAAGGGACTATGGTCTTTCGCTATCTTAATGATAGGTAGCTTGTTGTCTGGTATTGGAACTCAAATGACACAATTTGCCTTGATTGCTTGGGTGTATGAAAAAACAGGATCCGCACTCAGTGCAGGTATACTTGCGACTGCTTCATATGGCTCTGTAATTGTTGCAAGTATATTTGCAGGTGCATTCGTAGACAAATTCAACCGAAAAAAAATGATTATTTTGACAGATATTATAGCCTCATTAGCCACTGTGCTACTACTAACAATCCATTCATTGGATGTAATGTCTAGTTTCGTATTAATTTTATATGGAATTGTAAGAGGAGTAGTTGGCTCAGTTCAATTCCCAGCTTACATGTCTATTATTACCTTAATGGTTCCTGCCGGACAAAGATCTAGAGCAAATGGAATGTACCAAACTGCTTCAAGTTTGTCTACAACACTTTCGCCTGCTCTGGCAGGTATGTTACTTGGATTTATCGGAATTGAGCAGATTTTCCTTATAGATATTTTTACGTTTTTGTTTATTATCTGCACGATTATTTTTATTAAGATTCCTGAGTCTCAAAAAACAACAGAACAAAATGAAAGAACAATATTGTCAGATACTATAGATGGATTTCGTTATTTGTTTGCAAGAATGAGTTTGCTTGGTTTTGTACTCGTTTTGACATTCTATAATATTGCATTTGGTGCATATGAAGGATTGTACCGTCCAATGCTACTTGCTTTTTCAGATAACAGTGTAAAAATTGCTGGTTGGGCACTCATGGGTTATGGAATCGGTAACGTAGTGTCTGGAGTATTTATGACCATTTGGAAAGGACCAAAAAATCGTGTGCCACTTACTCTACTAGCATGGGCTATTTCTGGATTATTTGGGTTTGTTGTAGGCGGATGGGGGCGTTCTCTACCAGTTTGGATTATCTCCGGTTTTTTACAAGGTGTGTTTAATAATATTGCTGTGGTTCTTACTGTAGGAATATGGCAATCAAAGGTTGAACCAGCATTTCAAGGACGTGTATTCGGTATTATGAAGTTGGTGGCACAAGTAACTATTCCTGTTGCAGTATTTGTAATGACATTTATATCGGATAAAGTTGCTATCCCAGGTTTTAAAGAAGGGGGGATTTTATCTAACCTCTTTGGTGAATATGTTGGTAATGGTCCAGGAGCAGGTATGTCATTCGTACTCATCGTGAGTGGTTTACTGTTTGGTGTGATTAGTCCATTAATCATGTTCGTCTTTCCTTCACTCCGCAATGCTGATAAGTCAGAAGACTCCTCTGTCAATTTAGCAAAAACTGTTTTGAAGGGATGACTACAAAAATCAAAGTAATATAAATATAAAAAACCACTTCTGTGAGAAGGAGAACGATGGTGAAAATTAAAGAGATTCTTGATTTAGAGCATGATGAAGTAAAAGGGTTAGAAAAATTAAGAGATGTACAAGACCTTCGTTTAATAGCGCCTACCAGAAGAGCTCCCATTATTAATCATCAATTACTAGAAGACAACGGTAAAGTAAACTTTGAAATCCCCAAAAATACAATAAAGAATATAGAAAAATATTCTCAAGAATTAAATATTGAAGCTAAGTTCATTTTTTTAAGCGCTTGGATGATATTGCTTTATAGATATTCAGGAGAAAGAAAATTTATAGTGGGATGTGGTATGGAAGAAAAGAATGATGATCACGTTTCTCTACCGTTATTAATAGAAGTAGAGAAAGTTATGACCGGGAATCAAATGGTAGAGATGTTGTATGAGCATTTTAATAAAAAGCCAAATATCTCTTCTCAATTATACAAAAATCAGGAACAATTTGAAAAAATAAAATTTCAGGCTGGTTTCTTCTGGGGGAAACCTAACAATACGCTTGAAAAGCGAATCGCTTCTATTGAAGAAATATTGTATCAGATTGAAATGCCCATTGAACTAAATATATTTTTCTCAAATACAGAACAATTTGAGGGATGTATAAATTATAAGTGTAGTCAATTCGAGGAAATTATTTTTCAGCGTATGGTCAAAAATTATTTAGATTTATTAGAACAGTTAGTACGCAATCCTGTCACGCCTGTATCAGAACTGAAATACATAAACCGCGAAGAACTAGACCAGATATTGGTGCAATGGAACGAAACAAAAACCAGCTATCCAGCAGAGTGTACTATTGCAGAATTATTTGAGGAGCAAGTTAAGAGAGATCCAGAAGCAACTGCTGTAGTTTTCGAAGGAAATGTACTGTCGTATGCGGAGCTAAATGAACGAGCGAACCAAGCAGCTGCCTATCTGCGGAAGCAAGGAGTTAGTGAAGGGGACCTTGTAGGCATTAGCATGGAACGGTCAGCAGAACTTATAGTTGGACTATTGGCTGTTCTTAAGGCCGGTGGAGCTTATGTGCCACTAGATCCAAGTTATCCTAAGGAACGTCTTAATTTAATGATAGAAGATACTGAGTTATCTATTATATTAACTCAAGAGTACTTGCGCGAAGAACTTTGGCTTCACGAAGATCATTTGCAATTAATCATATTTAATTCATCAACGGAAGAATTCGCAGCTGAAAACAAAGAAAATTTAGCTCCTATGAGTTCATCGGATAGTTTAGCCTATGTAGTGTTTACATCTGGTTCGACAGGTAAACCCAAAGGTGTGGCCGTGCCTCAAAGAGGGGTGGTGCGGTTAGTAAAAGAAACGAATTATGTAACATTTGGACCGGATGAAGTGATGATGCTGTTGGCTCCGGTAGCGTTTGATGCTTCTACTTTGGAGATTTGGGGAGCCTTGTTAAATGGAGGAAAGCTGGCAGTTTTTCCAGCGCATCGACCTTCATTAGAGGAGATTGGAAGGTTTGTCGAACAAGAGGGGATTACCAGCTTATGGTTGACGGCAGGATTGTTTCATCAAATGGTGGACTATCAGCTACCGGCTTTAAGCAAGGTGAGGCAGCTTCTTACTGGGGGAGATATTCTTTCGGTAGCTCATGTGCAACAGGTCTTGGAAACACATTCTCAAATCACCTTGATTAATGGCTATGGTCCGACAGAAAATACTACGTTTACAACATGCTATCCAATGCAACATGGTACTGAGTTAGGAGAAAATGTACCAATTGGGCGGCCTATTTCCAATACACAGGTTTATGTTTTAGATGAAGCAGGCCAACCGGTTCCAATAGGGGTGCCAGGAGAGTTGTATACAGGTGGCGACGGATTAGCCAGAGAGTATGTGGGGAGACAAGAGCTTACGGAGGAGAAATTTGTAAGTAATCCATTTGTACCTGATGAGCGGCTGTACCGTACCGGGGACAAAGTTAGGTGGAGAGAAGATGGATTACTTGAATTTTTAGGACGAATAGACCAGCAAATAAAGATACGTGGCTATCGTATTGAACCAGGAGAGGTAGAAGCTGCGCTGGTTTCTCACCCGACAGTACAACAAGCTACAGTGGTAGCATTCGAAGTTACGCCTGGAGATAAGCAGCTTGTAGGGTATGTAGTCTTGGAGGGAAATACAGAAATAACGATGTTGGAATTGCGTAGGGATATTTCTGCCGCTCTGCCGGAATACATGGTTCCTGGTGTAATTGTGAAAGTGGACAGCATCCCATTGACACCTAATGGAAAAGTGGATCGAAGAGCTCTGCCGGAACCGGATTATGTTTCTGAGGTTGAAGAATATATTGCCCCAAACACGGACACTGAAGGAAAGTTAGCTGGAATTTGGGAACTGCTTCTACGTTCAGAGTGTATCGGGCGTAATGATCATTTTTTCCATAGAGGAGGACATTCGCTTCTAGCTACTCAGTTAGTATCTCATATCAGGGAGTCATTCTCAGTAGAGGTGAGTGTGGCTCAAATATTTAAAACGCCCATACTGAAGGACCTTGCAGTGGAGATTGATCAGGCAACCGGTGATAATATCTTGCCTCCAATTGTACCACGTCAAGTGAAAGGGGATGTGCCGTTATCTTATGCACAGCAACGTTTATGGTTTTTACAGCAGTTGGAGCCGGAGAGTCCACTTTATAATGTTCCTTTAACCTATGAAGTTACAGGTAAAATAAAGGAATCTTTACTGGAACAAGCTTTGAATGAAATGATCCGGAGGCATGAATCTTTACGGACCATCTTTCCGATGGGAGGACATGAACCTCTACAGCGGATTTTGCCTGAAGTAGAAGTAATAATTGAAAAGATAAACTGGATTGATCAAACCCACACTGGTAATAGCGAGTTATATGAAACAGAGGTGTTACAAAGGATAAATGAACAAGCTAAGACTCCTTTTGATCTTTCTGTTGCCCCCCTACTTCGTGTAACACATTACCGGCTGGAGGAAGAGCGATCTTATATTTTTTTAAACATTCATCATATGATTATTGATGGATGGTCTATGGGGGTTTTTCTTGAAGAATGGCTCGGTTTGTATGATTCTCTTTGTAATAATGAGATGTCTGAAATATTAGGTAAACGTCTTCAATATACAGATTATAGTGAATGGCAACGGAATTGGCTGCAACCGGATGAAATGAAAAAGCAAGCTGATTATTGGAAGTTGAAGCTTGAAGGGATACCATCGTATTTGGAATTTCCTACAGACTTTCCTACGCCTCTAACTCGAAGCATACGAGGTGAAAATAAATCATTTTCTCTTTCTTCTCAACTAAGTGAAGATTTAAAGAGGTTTTCCAAACAAGAAGGGGTCACGCTATATATGGCCCTACTCTCAATTTGGTCGGTCTTACTATATCGGTATTCAGGACAAGATGATCTGGTAGTTGGTTCTCCTATTGCGAATCGGACACAAAAAGAGACTGATAATATAATTGGTTTCTTTGTTAACACATTGGCTTTACGAATAAACGGAATGAAAGAACTAAGTTTCAGAAAATTATTAGGCCAAGTAAAGGAAACTACTTTAGAGGCATATTTGTATCAAGACATTCCTTTTGACAAGGTAGTAGAGATTGTAGAGATGGATCGCAATCCAGCTTATGCACCACTTTTCCAAGTGATGTTTGTGCTTCAAACTGATTATGCAGAAAAGATGGAGAGTAAGGAGTTACACCTCCGTCCAATTGCGACTGGAACAGGAACCTCCAAATTCTCCTTGACTATGGAAATGATATCAACAGAGCAAGGTATCACTGGGACACTGGAATATTGTACGGATTTATACAAACAATCAAGCATAGAACGAATGCTGGGACACTTTGAAAGTTTAATTGAAAATTGCCTGAGGAAACCAGACGTGCCGGTATCAGAATTAAAGTACATAAATAACGAAGAACTAGACCAGATATTGGTGCAATGGAACGAAACAAAAACCAGCTATCCAGCAGAGTGTACTATTGCAGAATTATTTGAGGAGCAAGTTAAGAGAGATCCAGAAGCAACGGCTGTAGTTTTCGAAGGAAATGTACTGTCGTATGTGGAGCTAAACGAACGAGCGAACCAAGCAGCTGCCTATCTGCGGAAGCAAGGAGTTAGTGAAGGGGACCTTGTAGGCATTAGCATGGAACGGTCAGCAGAACTTATAGTTGGACTATTGGCTGTTCTTAAGGCCGGTGGAGCTTATGTGCCACTAGATCCAAGTTATCCTAAGGAACGTCTTAATTTAATGATAGAAGATACTGAGTTATCTATTATATTAACTCAAGAGCACTTGCGCGAAGAACTTTGGCTTCACGAAGATCATTTGCAATTAATCATATTTAATTCATCAACGGAAGAATTCGCAGCTGAAAACAAAGAAAATTTAGCTCCTATGAGTTCATCGGATAGTTTAGCCTATGTAGTGTTTACATCTGGTTCGACAGGTAAACCCAAAGGTGTGGCCGTGCCTCAAAGAGGGGTGGTGCGGTTAGTAAAAGAAACGAATTATGCAACATTTGGACCGGATGAAGTGATGATGCTGTTGGCTCCGGTAGCGTTTGATGCTTCTACTTTGGAGATTTGGGGAGCCTTGTTAAATGGAGGAAAGCTGGCAGTTTTTCCAGCGCATCGACCTTCATTAGAGGAGATTGGAAGGTTTGTCGAACAAGAGGGGATTACCAGCTTATGGTTGACGACAGGATTGTTCCATCAAATGGTGGACTATCAGCTACCGGCTTTAAGCAAGGTGAGGCAGCTTCTCACTGGGGGAGATATTCTTTCGGTAGCTCATGTGCAACAGGTTTTGGATGCTTATCCCCAAATCATATTGGTACATGCCTATGGTCCGACAGAAAATACTACGTTTACAACATGTTATCCAATGCAACATGGTACTCATCTGGGAGAAAATGTATCGATCGGGCGGCCTATTTCCAATACACAGGTTTATGTTTTAGATGAAGCAGGCCAACCGGTTCCAATAGGGGTGCCAGGAGAGTTGTATACAGGTGGCGACGGATTAGCCAGAGAGTATGTGGGGAGACAAGAGCTTACGGAGGAGAAATTTGTAAGTAATCCATTTGTACCTGATGAGCGGCTGTACCGTACCGGGGACAAAGTTAGGTGGAGAGAAGATGGATTACTTGAATTTTTAGGACGAATAGACCAGCAAATAAAGATACGTGGCTATCGTATTGAACCAGGAGAGGTAGAAGCTGCGCTGGTTTCTCACCCGACAGTACAACAAGCTACAGTGGTAGCATTCGAAGTTACGCCTGGAGATAAGCAGCTTGTAGGGTATGTAGTCTTGGAGGGAAATACAGAAATAACGATGTTGGAATTGCGTAGGGATATTTCTGCCGCTCTGCCGGAATACATGGTTCCTGGTGTAATTGTGAAAGTGGACAGCATCCCATTGACACCTAATGGAAAAGTGGATCGAAGAGCTCTGCCGGAACCGGATTATGTTTCTGAGGTTGAAGAATATATTGCCCCAAACACGGACACTGAAGGAAAGTTAGCTGGAATTTGGGAACTGCTTCTACGTTCAGAGTGTATCGGGCGTAATGATCATTTTTTCCATAGAGGAGGACATTCGCTTCTAGCTACTCAGTTAGTATCGCATATTAGGGAGTCATTCTCAGTAGAGGTGAGTGTGGCTCAAATATTTAAAACGTCCATACTGAAGGACCTTGCAGTGGAGATTGATCAGGCAACCGGTGATAATATCTTGCCTCCAATTGTACCACGTCAAGTGAAGGGGGATGTGCCGTTATCTTATGCACAACAACGTTTATGGTTTTTACAGCAGTTGGAGCCGGAGAGTCCTGCTTATAATTGCCCTTTTATTTACAAGATTAAGGGTGATTTGCAATATGAGCTATTAGAACTAGCATTAAATGAGATGATTCACCGACATGAATCTTTACGGACATATTATCCTATAGTTGGTCAGGAACCTGCTCAACGAGTACTTCCTTCAATGCCCCTTCTGATTCAAAAAATTGATTTTACTGAAGTTTCTAAAAACGAAAGAGAGGGTTCCGCACTGTCTTGGGCACAGGAGCAAGCGCGTATACCCTTTAATCTGGAGAATCCCCCTCTTCTTAGAGCGGCTCTCATTAAACTAGAGGATAACTTGAATTGGTTTATATTAGTGAAGCACCACATTATAACAGATGGCTGGTCCATGCAAATTTTCACAAAGCAATTAAAAATATTTTATGAACAGCTTATACAAAAGCAAGGAATTAAGTTTACTGAACCCGTTATTCAATATTCTGATTTTAGTGAGTGGCAAAATCGTTGCTTTCATGAAAAACGGTTTGCTGGGCAAAAAATGTATTGGGAAAATAAACTGAGAAATGTAGCAGACAAACTAGAACTTCCTTTAGATTATAAAAGGCCTGCTATTCAAAATTTTTCAGGCTCACAATGTAAGTTCTCAATACCGAAGCCTTTGGTTAATTTACTGCAAGGATTGTGCAAGGAAACAGATACTACTCTATTTATGGCGCTATTAACAGCTTGGTACGCAGTAATGTATCGGTACTCAGGTCAAGAAGACATAGTCATTGGTGCCCCAATTGCTAATCGAAACCGAAGTGACTTAGAAGAGGTTCTTGGATTCTTTGTTAATACATTACCTCTAAGGTTAAATGTTACTAGAGAAGGAACATTCCGTAGCTTGCTTCTTCAAGTACGGGAAATAACTCTAGAAGCTTATGCAAATCAGGATATTCCTTTTGAACACATTATTGAGGCAATAGGAATAGAACGTAACATGAGCTATAATCCTTTGTTTCAAGTTATGTTTGTTCTTCAATCAGAAGAAGTGAGATCTTGGACGGTCGGAAATACAGATTGGGTCCAAGAAGATATAGACAATCAAACTGCAAAATTTGATCTTAACTTAGAAATAATATCGACTAGTACGGGATTAGAAGGCAGACTTGTCTATAATACGAATTTGTATGATTTTAAGACTGTGTCCAGAATGACAGAACATTTTCAAATGCTTTTATCAGGAGCAGTTATGTCACCGGACATTTGTGTTTCGACTCTTCCCTTATTGACAGAGTGGGAACAAAAAAAATTGCTTTTGTTAAACTCTACAGAACGAAATTATCCGCTTGATCTCTGCCTAGCAGACTTGATAGAGCGACAAGTTGCCAAAACGCCTGATCAAATTGCAGTGATTAACCATAACAACAACTTGACATTTCATGAACTTAATGTAGAAGCTAATAAATTGGCTCACCGTTTGCAACAAATGGGTGCATCATCAAACACTCTTATTGGCTTATACATGGAACGCTCGTTAGAAATGGTAATTGCAATGTTAGCGATCGTCAAATCAGGAGCAGCTTATGTACCAATTGACCCTACATATCCATCAGAAAGAGTCGAGAATATTCTGAAAGATGCAGCGATAAAAATTCTTCTAACAGATAGAAAAGTTATAGGAGATATGAAATATAATATAAATCTTATCTTATATTTAGATGAGGAGAGAATGATACCTCATGAGGGGCAAGAGGCAAATCCTATGAGAGAATCCGGATCTGATCGTCTGGCTTATGTAATGTACACATCAGGAACAACTGGTCAGCCTAAAGGAGTAATGATAAGTCACCGAGCTATATGTAACAGGTTGCACTGGATGAAAGAAGAATATAGTGTCAGTGAAACAGATACTATATTTCACAAAACGCCAATTAGTTTTGATGTGTCTGTATGGGAGGTTTTTCTTCCTTTGATGACAGGGGCTAAACTTATTATCTCAACACCTGGGGGACATAAAGACACCCAATATATGGTTCGAATGATTCTTTTGCATCGTGTAACCATGATTCATTTTATTCCTTCTATGCTTCAACTTATGTTAGATGAGGCTGATTTTTCTAATTGCACTTCATTAAAATTTGTGTTCAGTGGAGGCGAGACTTTGCCTTATGAACTGCTAGAAAGATTACTAGAGAAACTACCTGCTGAGATTCATAATCGATATGGTCCAACTGAAATTTCTATTAATGCAACTTACTGGCCTTCTGAGCGCAACAAAAATAAGATAGTTAAAATAGGTAAGCCGTTGGCAAATACGCAAGTTTATGTGCTGGATGCAAACCGAGAAATGGTCCCTATAGGAGTTCCGGGAGAATTATTTGTTGGGGGTACCTCGTTGGCAGAAGGATATTTGCACCGACAAGATTTAACTGATGAAAAGTTCATATTCCATACCTTTTCTAAGGATCGCAAAGCTAAGTTATATCGAACCGGAGACTGGGTTCGGTGTCTATCAGATGGAAACCTCGAATTTCTGGGGCGAATGGATCAGCAAGTGAAAATCAGAGGATTCAGAATAGAATTAGGTGAAATTGAGAAGACGCTAGGACTTCATTCAAGTGTTCGGGATGCGGTAGTTATTGTGAAAGAGCATCACCCTCATAACAATAGACTAATTGCCTTTGTCACGGCACATAGTCAAGAAGACATAGTTCCTTCCAGGCTCATGCAATATTTAGAACGCAGGCTACCAGAGTATATGCTGCCTGTAATAGTTCAGATTGATAAAATTCCACTTATGTCAAGCGGAAAGGTTGACCGCAAGGCATTGGAACAAATGGATGTGAAATTTCTAGAACGACAGTCAGTACGTGTAGAGCCAAGAACAGAATCCGAACGAACAGTGGCAAGACTCGTCGAAGAAATAATGGGCTTCGAAGATATCGGTATAGAGGATAATCTGTTTGAGCTGGGAGCAAACTCATTAAGCTTGGCACGTATGGCTATTCTTATACGGGAAACATTTGATATAGAATTCCCTACTAGGCTTTTGTTTGATAAGCCGACAGTCAAGCAATTGGCCTATCAAATTGACACCAAGATTTCATCTAAGTTGAATTCGAACAACCTGACTATCGACGTTGATCATCTCTCTGAAAACGAAATGGATACATTGTTATTATCTTTAATAGAAGAAGGTTGGGAATAATGAATACTAATTTGATACATTTGTCTAGCGAAGAGAAACGTGAACTACTCAGAAAAAAACTGCAAAAAAAAGAACATGAGCTTTCGGATGACTCGTGCGCCCCTCTCTCTAGCCAGCAGCAAGGATTGTTATTTATTTCAAAACTATACCCAGATCATACTCAATACCACATGCCTTATGTTCTTCAATTGTTAGGAACGCTAGATCTGGATGCATTGGAGAAAAGTATTAATGAAATTATTCGGAGGCATGCAACGCTCCGAACTGTGTTTGTAACTAATCAGTTTGGGGTCGAAGAGCAGCAGATACTGCCTTTTACACCGATGAAACTTCCTTTTTTAAACTGTAGCTTGGAAGAAAACACTCGTGAGGAAATAATTCCGAGAATTGTTGAATCTGAGTATTCAAGGAAGTTTGATCTTAGCAAGGGTCCATTAGCACGATTCAATCTAGTGAAATTCGCTGAGGAAGAGTATGTGCTAATATTTTTGGTACATCATATTGTATTTGACGGAGTATCAATGGACAAGTTTTTGGAAGAGATGAGACAACACTATGAGATGTTTGTGAATTCTGAGGATTCTCTTCTGCCGGAACTTTCTTATACGTATACAGCATTTGCCCGAGACAGCCACTCATTTTCAAAAAAAACAGAAATTGATAAACAATTAGAATTTTGGAAAAGCAGACTCTCCGGGGACCTTCCAATTCTTGATTTACCGATAGATAATAAACGTCCACTTATCGTTTCAGGCAAAGGAGCTACATTAGAATTCCCTATTCCCGATGATGTAATGCACAGCATAAGAAGGTTTGGCCAGTTACAAGGGGCCACTCTATTTATGTCACTTCTTAGCACCTTTTATATCCTGTTACATCGTTATACCCAGCAAGAAGATATTTTAGTAGGTACTCCGGTTTCTTGTAGAGATAGCTCTGAACTCATGCCTTTAATTGGTTTGCTAATTAACTCTGTTGTACTCCGAGCAGATTTGTCGGGGGATCCCACATTTACAGAAGTTCTTCAGCGTGTAAAGAATGTGGCTCTTGATGCGTTCTCTAATCAAGAAGTTTCATTCTCAGAGGTTGTGCGAGCTGTTAAGCCTGATCGTAGCCATGGACGATCTCCTTTGTTTCAAGTTATGTTCACTACAGAACATAGTTCAGACAAAGATTGGGTTATGGCGGGTGTAAAAGGGAAACTCATGATGGAACATCAGGGAACATCTAAATATGATATGACCTTTGTTGTTCGGGAAAGTCTCAAGGGGGCTAGCATAGTTATTGAATACAGTACGGACTTGTTTAATAAAGAAACAATTAAGCGGATGGCCACACATTATGTGGAACTACTGCGTGAAGCGGCAAAACGTCCAAACATTTCGTTCTCTCGTTTTAACATCCTTCCTGATGAGGAACGGGAAAAATTACTTTTATGGAACAAAACAGAGGTCCCAATTTCAAAAACACACAGTGTTCTTCATTGTTTTGAACAGATAGCACAAGAAATTCCATTTCAAATTGCAGCTGTAGATCAATATTCATCTATAACTTATAGAGAATTGAATAAAGCTGCGGACTTATTGGCACATCGATTACGACTATTGCAGGAGAGTGCAGGCGGAGTAATAGCAATTTGCATGAACAGAAGTATCTCAATACTTGTAGCTATGCTGGGGGTCTGGAAGGCGGGTGCTGCATACCTTCCTTTAGATCCTGGCCACCCACCAGATAGACTTGAATATATGTTGAAAGATGCAAGGGTGGCAGTAGTTATTACGGAGGATGAGTTAAAAGAGAGGTTACCTGTTAGCTCAAAAGTTCTATGCCTCGGTGAGTTATTGAAAAGTGAAAATGTGACCTCTGAAATGGTATCTCTTGAAAATCCCGTTAATGAGCTTGGGTATGTTATTTATACTTCAGGATCAACGGGAACTCCTAAGGGGGTTGGGGTTACCCACTCCAATTTAATGAATTTAATTGATTGGCATATTAAAACATACAGTTTGTCCCAAGAAGATCGAACCTCACAGCTGGCAGGAGTCAGTTTTGATGCTGCTGTATGGGAAATATGGCCAACGCTTTTGGTAGGTGGGACAATTTATCTGGCTGATGAAGAAACTCGTTTGTCTCCTCAGAGACTTCAGCAATGGTTGATAGAAAACCATATTAATATCAGCTTTGTACCAACACCATTGGCGGAAGTATTGCTTACTTTTACATGGCCTAAGTCGACACATTTAAGGGCAATGCTTACGGGAGGAGACAAGCTTCATCGGTTTCCGGACATCAGTTTACCTTTTCAATTAGTTAATCATTATGGCCCCACTGAAACAACAGTTGTAGCTACTTATGGTGTAGTTCCAAAAGGAATTCATGATGGTTCTCCGGTTATTGGTCGGCCAATTGCAAATACTCATGTATATATTCTTGATGCGAATCAACAAAAAATGCCAATTGGTGTGCCAGGAGAGCTCTATATAGGTGGTTTAGGTGTATCTCAGGGCTATATTTTTCGTTCTGATTTAATGGAAAATAATTTTGTGGAAGTTGAGGTTCATTCAGGACAGTGGGAAAGACTGTATCGTACTGGGGATATTGCAAGGATTTTAGCTGATGGCAATATAGAGTATCTATCTAGAAAAGATAATCAAGTGAAAATTAGAGGATTGCGCATCGAGTTAGGGGAGATCGAGACGCTACTAGCGGCGCATTCAGGAGTAAAAGAAGCGGTGGTAGTAACAAGGGGAACTTTACCAGGAGAATCCAAAATTATCGCATATGTAACAGTAGATCAACAATTAGAGATAAAGGAACCTGAGCTTATTAGAGCACTCAAAAAAAAATTGCCTGATTACATGGTTCCAGTACGAATTATCTGTATGACAAAATTTCCAGTTACTCGAAATGGAAAAGTAGATCGCTTAGCTTTACCTGAGGTTCTGGATTACGCAAGCTCCCATGAGTTTATGGCTCCTCAAAACAAGCTAGAGAAATACATAGCGGACGTTTGGATGCAAGTATTAGGAAAAGAAAAAATAAGTAGTACGGACAACTTTTTTGATATTGGTGGACATTCTCTATTGTTGGCCCGTGTTCATGAATTATTACAAAAAGGCATGAATACAAATATTCAATTAATTGAACTTTTTCAGTACACCACAGTTCAGCAAATTGCTCAACGTTTAACGAGTGAGCATGCTCTCGAATCCTCTATAAGCATCCATAGTGGACAAGAACAGAAGGGGATTAATGATTCAAATGCTTCGCCAGGAAATGATGATCAGAAGTTGATAAAGGAAGATATTGCTGTTATCGGTTTAGCTTGCCGTGTTCCTGGAGCGCAAGAAGCAGAGCAATTTTGGAATAATCTAAAGGATGGAATTGATTCTATTCGTTGGTTTAGTGAGGCGGAACTGATTGAAGCCGGTGCTGATGTATCCAATGTAAGCCGTACCAACTATGTTGCAGCTAGAGGATATTTAGAGGGGGCAGATCAATTTGATGCTGGATTTTTCCATGTTTCACCTCGTGAAGCGGAAGTAATGGATCCTCAGCATAGGATTTTTCTGGAGAATACATGGGAGGCATTAGAACATGCTGGGTATGATCCTGTTAGATTTGAAGGGAAAATTGGCATATACGCAGGGACTGCATTCAACACGTATCTACTCAATAATCTTTTGCCAAATCGTCAGTACGTAGATATGGTGGGGATGTACAGCATTTTTATGAACAATGATAAGGACTCCTTAGCTACCCGTACAGCCTATAAATTGAACCTGAGAGGGCCTGCTGTCACCATTCAAACAGCTTGTTCCACCTCACTTGTGGCAATTCACATGGCTTGTCAGGGTTTGTTTATGAACGATTGTGAGATTGCGTTAGCTGGTGGAGTTACAGTTCGCTCTCCTCTAATGGATGGGTATCTCTATAAGGAAGGCGAAATTAGCTCTCCAGTTGGGCAATGTCGAACTTTCGATGATGAAGCGCTCGGAACTATTGGGGGAATGGGGAGTGGAGTCGTAGTTCTAAAGCGGTTGTCTCAAGCTTTGAAAGACGGTGATACGATTTATTCAGTCATTAAAGGCTCAGCTATTAATAACGATGGTTCGAAGAAAATTGGATTTACTGCCCCGAGTGTTGAGGGTCAGGCTAATGTAATTAGTGAAGCTTTGCATAGGGCACAAGTGTCACCGGAGAGCATATCTTATATTGAAGCTCATGGAACTGGAACGCCGCTAGGAGATCCTATTGAAGTTAGTGCTCTATCAAAAGCTTTCCGAAATAATGGAGCACAAAAAAATGAATACTGCGCCTTGGGATCAGTCAAATCCAATATAGGACATTTGGATGCAGCGGCAGGGGTCATTGGTTTTATTAAAACGGTGTTATCCCTTAAGAATCGTCAACTCCCACCAACTTTACATTTTAAAACACCAAATCATAAAATTGATTTTACCCATAGCCCCTTTTATGTTAACAGCAATTTGCAGAATTGGAATGGTCCGGTTCCGCTTCGAGCAGGGGTAAGTGCTTTAGGCGTAGGGGGAACGAATGCACATGTTATTTTAGAGCAGGCACCATTTACTAAAGGATCAACATCTATTATGGCACAGCACTTAATTATATTATCTGCAAGAACGTTCAAAGCACTGGAGAATATGTCGTTTCGTTTAGCTCAATGGTTAGAAGGGAAAACAAACGAAGAGTTAGCAAATGCTGCTTACACACTTCAGGTTGGCAGATCTGAGTTTCCATGCCGTAGAGTCCTGTTGACTAGTGATATTAATAATGCAGTAGAACAATTAAGAAACTACTCTAATGGTGGGGAACAGCCCAAAGAGGTGAAAACTTCCCCTTCAGTGATATTCACTTTATCTGGACAGTATGCACAAAATCAGCATTATGTAAATGAACTCTATAAGTCGGAGCCCCTATTTACTAAAGAAGTGGATAAATGCTGTAAGCTTACAGAGTCCTGGCTGGAGTACGATATCAAAAAGCTATGGTTTGCTTCAGATATAGAAAACAGAAGTACTTCAAAGATTCATAATAAAGTACTAGATCTCGCAATTTTTATAGAGAACTATGCTCTAGGAAAGTTTTGGTTGGACTTAGGCATTCATCCGGAATTTATGATTGCTCAAGGTATAGGGGAGTATGTTGCTGCCTGTCTAGTAGGAGTGTTGGACTTGCGAGATGCTTTAGAAATGGTAGCTAAAAGAAGTGATATGCACACTGAGGAACATTCTCCCTATTATAAAACTTATCAGAATTTAATGAAGACAGAATTGAAAACCCCGATTTTTTCTGTGGATTTAGGAAGATGGATAGGGAAAAATACTTCTGCTCCTGATTATTGGGATAGATTTTCTAATGAAACGCAAGATTCTGTATTAAGCCTCAAGGAAATTGAGGGATTATTTAATTCTCCAAATCATCTATTCCTAGAAATAGGTAGCAATCAATCTTTGCTAACAACATTACCTAAAGTGCATTTGCAAGGATATAATCCTCAAATTATTGGAATTCATTCTAGTAACGCTGGGGAGAGAGAGACCATTATAAGCAGAATTCTAAGTGTTCTAGGAGAATTGTGGTTATCGGGCGTAACAGTTCTTTGGTCTCAACTGAACCTAGAGGGAGAACGTCGACGAATTGCTTTGCCTTCTTATCCCTTTGAACATCAACGGTTTTGGATCGATATTGTGAAGGAGCATAAACCAATTGAAAAAGATATCCTTGAAGAAGTAGCAGCTGCCAAATATAGTTCTCCGGAACCAGAGGGAGAAGTTGATTTACAGCTTAAAATTCAGGAAATAGTTATAAAAGTTTGGAAGGAAGTTGTTGGAAGTACAACAATTCAGACAGAAGATGATTTCTTTGAAATTGGCGGAGATTCATTGATGGCATCGAGGGTAATTAGCCGGATTAAAGAGATATTTCCAATTGAACTTCCCTTAGGGACTTTATTCACGTTTTCTCAACTACGTGATTTTGCTCACCAAATTGAGGAACGTGTAGTTGCTAAAATCAGCGAAATGCAGGAGTAGTTTAAAAGGAGAGTTATATAATGCTAGATAACAAACAAAAGAGTAAGGCTGATAACAGTTTACTAAAACAATGGCTACAGAATTCTATAAGTCATGATGCAAAGGGGATTATAGCGACCGCTCCTACAGGAGTAATTCCTCTATCTTTTGCTCAGAAAAGACTGTGGTTTTTACAACAATGGATGCCAGACTCATCAGGATACCATCTTCCTATTATATACCATATAAAAGAACAACTGGATGTCAATAAGTTGGAAGATAGCTTTAGAGAATTGATAAACCGTCATTCTATTTTACGAACTGTTTTTATCGAATTAGAAGGAGAACCTATTCAAGTTATTCTGGAGTCTCTAGAATTCGTACTTCCCTCCACAGATATCTCTATGTTGCAGATTATTGAGAGGGAAAAGAAGCTTAATTCAATTTTAAAAGAAAGTGTAAATCAACTATTCGATTTAAAAAATGGTCCTCTATTTCGTGCCGAGGTGATCCAATTGGGTATTGAGGAATGGATATTTTCTCTTTCTATTCATCATATTATAACGGATGGCTGGTCGAATGGGATTTTGATGAAAGAGTTAATTGCCGGCTACGAGGCGCGTTTAAATGGAATTCCATTAACAAAGGAAATGCCTCTTCAATATTATGATTACGCACGTTGGCAGACAAATCAATATGAAAAAGATCAATGGAAAGAGCATATGAAGTTTTGGAAAGAGTATTTGGAAGGAGCTCCTGCGTTAATAGAGCTCCCTCTGGATTATCCTAGACCAACAGTCCAGACTAGTAGGGGGGCTGTTTACGAATTCAACGTACCAGAGAGTACGTTGCGAAGTTTTCGTGATTTTTGCCTAAAAGAACAAGTCACCCTAGTTATGGCATTTCTAGCTCTATTTAAGCTGCTGCTTTATCGATATTCTGGGCAAGAAGATTTGCTAGTTGGACTTCCAGTCTTTAATCGACCAAAGAAGGAAATGGAAGGAATTACTGGTTTTTTTGCTAACACGCTGGTTATCCGTACGCGCATACCTGATGAGAAAATGACTTTCAAAGAATGGCTTCATAATATTCGTGATTCGGCATTGTCGGCTTATGAGCATCAGGAACTTCCCTTTGAAAAATTGGTAGAGATGTTACAACCAGAGCGTTCAACAACCCATAATCCTATTATTCAAGCTATGCTAAGTGTAGGAGCCGGATCATCTCAAGCCAAGCTTATGGGGGAGGGATTTAAAACATGGTCTACTTATCCATATGAGAGAAGTACAGCAAACTTTGATTTAACTCTCGAAATTACAGAACTAGAAGCTCCCAAGTTTTCTTTTGTATATCGCACTGACCTCTTCAAGTTGGAGAGTATACAGAGATTGGCAAAGCATTTTATTACTCTTTTACAAAACATTCTGGTTTATCCCAATCAAAGTATTGCTGAAATTGAGATGCTTTCCCTCGATGAGAAGGAAAAAATTCTCAATCATTGGAATGAAACAAGCAAAGCATACCCGGAGAATCTTCTTCATGAGCTTATAGAGCAGCAAGCACAGCGTTCACCGGATGCTCAGGCCATTTGTTTTGAAGAGACTTCGCTAAGTTATCAAGAGTTGAACGAACGTGCTAATCAATTGGCACATTTTCTCCAGAAGGAAGGGATTAATTGCGGGCAATTTGTAGGGGTCTGTATGGAAAGATCTATTGAAATGGTTGTAGCACTACTTGGAGTTCTAAAAGCTGGTGCAGCTTACGTACCTATTGACCCAACCTATCCTGTTGACCGTTTAACGTATATGTTGGAAGACTCCGGTGTGGCTTTCCTAATAACACAGAATTTCTTAGAAAAAGAACAACTCCATTCAATATTTACAGGTGCTATCAAATGTCTGAATCTGAATGAAGACTGGTCAGCTATTGAAACACAACCTAAATTCAATCCGAAAAGTGAAGTAACAATCGATTCTTTGGCTTATATGATTTATACCTCGGGTTCAACGGGTAAACCCAAAGGAGCTATGAATACACATAAAGCAATTAATAACCAGTTGTTGTGGATGCAGGAAGAATTTAAAATCTCTGCAGAAGACCGATTACTACAAAAAACGCCGTTTAGCTTTGACGTATCTATACCTGAAATATTTTGGCCCCTTAGTATTGGTGCTTCCTTATACCTAGCAGTACCCGAGGGGCATAAGGATCCATCTTATTTAATTGAAGCTATTCAGAAAAATCAGATTACTATTATTGGCTTTGTACCGTCCATGTTAACAATATTTCTGGAGGACCCGGAGGCTAGTCGTTGTACAAGCTTGCAGCGCGTTTTAGTGGCTGGAGAGGCGCTTACATCGGATTTGCAGAATAATTTTTTTGGATGCTTTCCTAGCACAGAACTGTACAACCTTTATGGTCCAACAGAAACTGCAGTGCATGCAACTAGTTGGAAATGTAATAAAGAAATGGAGAAAGCAGACATCCCTATTGGTCGACCTGCTGCTAATACGCAAGTCTACATTCTTGATCGTTACCTTTCCCCTACGCCTATTGGGGTTGCGGGGGAACTGCATATTGGTGGCGTTCAGGTAGGAAAAGGTTATTATAACCGTAGTGAATTAACTAATGAAAAATTCATCTTAAATCCATTTAAACAAGAGGAATTATTGTACAAATCTGGGGATCTAGCGAGATTTACCACAGAAGGGGTAATTGAATATTTGGGACGGCTAGATCATCAAGTAAAGTTGCGTGGCTTCAGAATAGAACTAGGAGAGATCGAAGCAGCAATTCGTTTGCACCCAAAAATACGGGAAGTTGTTCTTGACTTAAAGGGAAGTTCTCCTGATGACAAACAGCTTGTAGCATACTTTACAACAGAGGCTTACTTTCAACTTGAAGCTAGAGAGATTAGAAGTTTTTTAGGTGCTGTGCTACCTGAATATATGGTGCCGAGTTTTTTCATCCAACTTACACAGATGCCTCTCTTGCCCAATGGGAAAATTGATAAAAGGTCTTTGTCTAATGCACACAATATTTTGGAGGAAAAAAAGGATCCCATTAAACTACCTTCTTCAGTTCTTGAAATTGAACTTGGACAAATATGGAAGGATATATTACGGATAAGCGAAGTTGGGATAGAGGATAACTTCTTTGAAATTGGAGGACATTCTCTTTTAGTTATTAAAGTTAGATCTAAAGTATTAGAAAAATTACATAAAAACATATCAATGATGGACTTATTCCGTTTCAGTACAATTCAATCTTTAGCTCAATTTATGAACGAATCCACTAATACGGATGATACAACAATTTCAAATGTTAAAAGCAGGGCGCAGAAACAACGAGAAGCAATTAATAAGCTAAGAGGAAGGAGATAGCTATTATGGGTTCTAATATTGAGGATAATGAAGAGGATTTCTCCGGAGGAATCGCAATTATTGGAATGTCTGGGCGCTTTCCTGGGGCAGAAAATATTGAAGAATATTGGGAAATGCTCTGTAATGGAATAGAGGGAATACAGGTTCTAAGTGAAAAAGAAGATGCTATAATGAGAAAAAATCCCAAACTCCGTGATCACACTGATTATGTACCGGCAGGTGGGTTTATAAATGGGGTGGATGAGTTTGATGCCTCGTTCTTTGGTTATACGGCCCGCGAAGCACAGGTTATGGATCCACAACAGCGTATTTTTTTAGAAGAGGCATGGACGGTTTTAGAAAAAGCAGGTTATGATTCAAAGCAATATGAGAATCGTATCGGAGTATTTGCAGGAGCAGGAATGAATCAGTATTTTCTAAAGCATGTCTATCCCAATGAAGCAGCAATAATATCTGTGGGCAGTTTTCAGACTATGTTACATAATGAAAAGGATTATTTATCCACCCGAGCAGCTTATAAATTGGGTTGCAAGGGAGCTTCGCTAACACTACAAACAGCTTGCTCTACATCACTCGTAGCTGTAGCTATGGCTAGTCAAAGCCTTTTGTGTTATCAAAACGACATGGTAATTGCTGGAGGAGTTTCGCTGCCTGCGATGGAAAAATCAGGATACTTATATGAACAAGGCGGGATTGCATCCCCGGATGGGCACTGTAGGGCATTCGATGAGAAGGCACTGGGAACAGTACCAGGAAATGGGGTGGGCGTGGTTCTATTAAAAAGACTAGAAGATGCCCAAGCGGATGGTGACCATATATATGCAGTAATTAAGGGATCTGCAATGAATAACGATGGTGAACAAAAAATGGGCTTCACTGCTCCGAGTATTGAGGGACAAGTTGAGGTTATTGCAGAAGCGATTGCCCAAGCGAATGTAGGAGCTGAAACAATAGGCTTTGTTGAAGCACATGGTACTGGTACAAAACTAGGTGATCCGATTGAGGTAACAGCTCTTACAAAAGCGTACCGAATGTCTACAGATAAAGAAGGTTTTTGCGCATTAGGGTCCGTAAAAACGAATATAGGTCATCTTGACATTGCTTCTGGGGTTGCAGGTCTTATAAAAGCAACAATGGTTTTGCAGAATAAAATGATTCCTCCAACATTACATTTTCAAAAGTCAAATCCAGAGATTGATTTTGAAAAGAGCCCTTTTTATGTAAACAGTAATTTAATCTCCTGGCCTGAGAAACAAGTTCCACGTAGAGCTGGAGTTAGCTCGTTTGGGCTTGGAGGAACAAATGTACACGTTGTTTTGGAAGAGGCGCCTTCTAGAGAAGAATCGGGAGCTTCTAGACCTTACCAGTTAATCTTTTTATCTGCCAAAACACCGACTGCCTTAGACAGAATTAGCGAAAATCTAGTAAATACACTTACTGGTCAAGCTGATTTGCCCTTAGCTGATATTGCATATACCTTGCATGTTGGAAGAAGGGTGTTTCCTTACCGAAGAGTGATGGTGGCTGAGACAAATAAGGAACTTATTCATAATTTATCGCAGAAGAAGACAACCTCACCGGAAGATATTAGTTCAGGTCAAAATTCTGCAGTGCCCTTATTTTTATTCCCGGGACAAGGTGCCCAGTATATAAATATGGGTAAACAGCTCTATGAAACGCAGCATTATTATCGCAAGTGGATAGATGTGTGCACCAATCTGTTTCAGATACAACTAGGAGAGGATCTTCGCCAACTAATGTACCCTGCAGAAGGTACAAACAAAATTCTTGAAGAAAAATTACAGCAGACGCAAATGGCCCAAGCAGTAATTTTTACTACTGAATATGCAATGGCCCAACTTCTTATATCATTTGGTATCCATCCACAAGCAATGATTGGTCATAGCTTAGGTGAATTTACTGCTGCTGTGCTGGCTGAGGTTCTTACATTAGAAGATGCTATCTATCTGGTGTCACAAAGAGGCAGGTTGATGCAATCAATGCCCTTCGGAGAAATGATATCTGCATCTGTTAGCGAAACTCTTGCATTGCAATATTCAAATGATAGAATCTCAGTTGCTGCAGTGAATGCACCTTCACTTTGTGTTTTTTCGGGCACTGGGGAGGCTATCTCTCAATTGGAGGTTCAATTGACTACGGATGGGATTGAACATCGGCGTCTACATACTTCTCATGCCTTTCATTCTGCTATGATGAAACCTGCAGCGGAAACATTTGAGAACATTGTTAGAGAAGTAAAGCTATCCCCCCCTAAGATTCCTTATGTATCTGGATTTACAGGGACTTGGATTACGGATGAAGAGGCTACTGACCCAACGTATTGGGCTAGACAGTTATACGAAACAGTATATTTTGCTAAGGGGGTAGAAACACTTATAAAGGATATGAACGGAGTACCGATTGAAGTAGGACCGGGGCGTACTTTATCTGTCTTTGTGTCTCAACAACCATTATTACAGAAGCAAGCAATCCATACCATACGTCATCCCTTAAACCAGAGAGAAGATTATAAAATTCTGCTTGAGGCACTGGGGGAATTGTGGCTAAAAGGTATTGATATTGATGTCCGAGGTTTGTATGAAGGTCAAAATAGGCATAGGGTTGTACTCCCGACTTATCCATTTGAAAGAAAACGTTATTGGCTAGAAGAAGGGTGCATTAATTATGAAGTAGGAACAACTACTAATAATGACATCCAATCAACATCAAAAGATGACTTTCTATATAAGCCAGAACAAAAAGTGACTACATCAAATACGATAAGTACTTCTCCTGCAGATGTGTTATTGGGCATTACTGCGCTTTGGAGTGAACTCTTGGGCGAAGACCGAGTTGAGATAACGCAAGACTTTTTTGAACTGGGAGGTCATTCTCTACTTGGCATTCGTTTAATGAAACGTATGAGGGAGCTTTTTCAAATAGAACTTCCTGAGAGTACATTATATGAATTTCCGACAATTGAAGGGTTAGCTGGAGCTGTACAAGATGCTACTCTTAAACAACGGAGGTTGCCTAAAATTCACTGTGTTGAACGAAGTCAGCATATCCCAGCTTCGTGGATTCAAAACAGAATGTGGGAGCGGGAGATGATTCAAGGAGGAGAGTGCTGTACTACAGCAGTGGGATGGGAATATAAGGGCAACTTGGACATTTCATTACTTGAAAGATGTATAAATGAGCTAATTGAACGACATGAAGTACTGCGCACATCGTTACATAAAGATGAAAAGTGCGAAGAACTATTACAAGTCATTCAAGATTCTGTGGATATAGATTATCATCTGCCAATAATTAATTTAACACATTTAACTGAAGATGAGCAGGAACGAGAGATGCATGCATTGGCATTTATTGATGAGAGTACTCCATTTGATCTTAGTCGGCCTCTGCTCTGGCGTCTCACGCTTTACTTACGTTCAAATCATCGTTATGCGTTATTTATTAATGCTCATAACAGCATTATGGATGGCCCCTCTGCAAATATATTTTTAAGGGAACTGGGGGGATTGCTCCATCTTAGAGGGCAGGGTAGTGCAGATACTTTACCACCACTTCCAGTTCAGTTTGCTGATTATGCCAAGTGGGAACAAGAAATTTGGTCGGGTGATCGTTATACTAATTACCTGTCATATTGGAAAGAAAAGCTTAAAGATATCCGAATTACAAAATTACCCACTGACAGACCAAGGAAACCTGAGGGTGCAAAAAGTGCAGTTGAATCGTTTACTCTTAATCCAAATGTATCAGAATTACTGAGAAAAACCAGTCATACATACAGTTGCTCACTTTACACTGTTCTATTAACAGGATTTAATATCGCAATGCATACAATAACGGGTATGGAGGACCTGGTGACAGAGACTTCCTTTTCAAATCGAAATGTCACTGATATTGAGGGTATAATTGGTAGTTTAGTTAACTTTGTATTATTACGAGTGAACTTTTCTCAGAATTCTGCGTTATCAGAACTAATTTTGAGAACAAGGGAAACAGTAAACGGTGCAATTGCTCATAGTGAACTTCCTTTTGTGAAAATTATGGAAGAATTATATCCTGAGTTATACCGTAGTGAGAGAAACTATGTCCGAGGAGTTGCCTTTACACAGTATGAAAAAGGTAGTAGTCCTCCTTGGCCTGGCCTAGTTACGGAACGCAGATTGTGGGCTAGAAGATCATTATTTGATTTTTATATGAGCGCAGTCGATGAAGGTGAGGAGGGCATAGTATTTAATGTGGAATATGATTCATATCTTTTTGATTCCGCTACAATTAAAAGATGGCTCGTCCAGTATAATGATATTCTGCAGCAAATTGTTACAGCTCCTAACTCCCATCTGAATGATTTTGTTGCAATATCTTCTACTTATTGAGAAGGTAATGAAAGTATTTTTTAGTTTTTTTACTAACTTGTCAGTTTTAACAATCAAGTACTTCTTGAATCGTCAATAATTACTTTGTCTCCTATTCGAAGGTACGTGATGTAACAAGCATAGAGAATTTGCTTTCTCATTTAAGTCTCTTAGATCATTTAGTTATTATTGATAATAGTAAAACAGATGATGAGATTATTTGCGAAGCAGATAAAAGCGGAATAAGTTAATATGTCAATGAATTTCAGAATGGACGCATATTATTGAGCAATAATTGAAAAAAAGGAGACAAATAAACCAACTAGCATCGTAACCGATCACGTTGGTTTTTTTTTACATCATATCGTGTCCATAACCTCAAAAAATTCGATAATACCGGAGAAGACATGGAGGATTTAATCTCCATCGGCACGATCGGCTTGATTAAAGCTATCGAGAGCTACCGCCCGAACAAAGGGACAAAGCTGGCCACTTTTGCGGCACGCTGTATTGAAAATGAAATTCTGATGCACCTAAGATCCTTGAAGAAAACACGGAAAGACGTATCTCTGCACGATCCGATTGGGACAGACAAGGAAGGTAATGAAATTACACTTATCGATATCCTTGGTTCGGAAGCGGATGATGTTATTAAAGAAGTGGATTTGAAGATCGAGAAGAGTAAGATTTATCGCAACCTAGATATTCTGGATGACCGAGAGAAAGAAGTTGTGGTGGGTAGGTTTGGGCTGGATACAGGTGGAGAAGAGAGGACGCTCATGAAGCTTTATCATGAGTTTTATAAGGCTAAGCGGTAGGATCTTAGATAATAACTAAAGATTCACTATAGAGTGTTTTAAAAGTGACTTGCCAACAAGGGAGTTGCTTTTTTGTTAATTCAAGTAGTTGGGCTAAATGAACATAAAAAAGCATATTCAGAAAATTAACTTTGTAACTGCTGAGGGTTGTTTTATGACATACAAAGAAATATATGATCTTTATATTCAATTGTTGCTGGCGGACTTCGTGCGATAATGAGAAAAGGTAACACACATACGCAAGTAAACTATGATTTAAATGGACAGTTTATTACGGAAGAAAGGTTAAATGGGAATAATATCGTGTAGAAATCCACGTATGTCCGAGGCGACCGAGTTTTGGTGAAGAAAGACAAGACCACTAGTAAAGATTACTATTATCTGTACAATGGTCACGGCGATATTGTACAGAAGGTAGATACGAGTGGCGCAGTAGTGAATAGCTACGCCTACGATGTGTGTGGCAACATTACCACAAAAAGAAGAAACACTAAACCCATTCAAGTACACAGGGGAAGTGTATGATGAAGAGACAGGACTATACTATCTACGGGCACGGTATTATGATCCGAGTATGAGGCGTTTTTTAAATGAGGATACGTATGAGGGGCAGATTGATAATCCGCTGAGTTTGAATCTTTATACGTATGTGGAGAATAATCCTTTGATTTATTCTGACCCCAGTGGTCACCAGTTGTTACCTACTGGAACAGGCTATAGTAACAAGAAAATGCTTCAGCATTGTATGAATGTTGGTGCTGGAACATGTTGGAGCGAATTTAAGGCGGGGACAATCGAAGCCTCCATCGCAGTTGCAGACTTTTTAGTTGTGGATGACATTAATACAATATTAAACCCTAACGCATCTTCATTTGACAAAACCCTCGCCGCTGCTAATTTTATACCTATTGCAAAATTTGTTAAAGGTGGTCGACTTATTGTTAAGTTGGCGAGCAAAGAAGGTAGGCAAATTGAGAGGGCTATTAATTTTACCGGTACCGGAGTAGAAAAAATTCTTGAATCCACTCTTAAATCTTACGAACAGGCTAGAAACTTAGCACTTGATATTGTTGGTGATCTAGGACCCGGTTCTAAGTCAGTAATTGGTCGATTACCTAGTAGTGCAGGATACGGTCAAGTTGTTGGAAGACAATCGGCTGATGGGAAGTTGTTATGGAGACTAGACTATGATCCAAATAAGGGGACTCACATTAATATTGAAGACTATCGTGGTGGCAAAGGCAATAATGCAACTAAACTGGTAATTCCCTTTGAAGGAAATGAAAGTACATTTAGGTCGCTATTAAAGCACCTTCAACCTTAGGAGGCTATATGACTTTATTTGAGGAATGTATTCAAGCACTTGGAGATGGAACGGAGATAGTAACTATTCAAAAAACAGAAGAACTATTTAGTCAACTTGTGAGCTTTTTTCCAGTCACATCTTGGGGAAGAATAAATTGGGATAACATATCGAGGTGCTATGAAATCTCAAAGCCTCAAGAGGTTTTATCGATTATAGAGAATGAATTTAGTGGGGATTTTAATTCGAAAGTATTTCTACTCTGGAATTATACTGATGCTCCTAGCGTTTATACAGAGTTAAGTCAAGTATTAAATAACATCGATGACGTTACTGCTGTAGGTTCAGATACATGGATTTTTTGTCCATCATCCGGTTATGTAATTGAGTATTTTCATGAGGGACAAGTAATGCTTGGCTTCAAAGACTAATTATTTTTCATTAAATAGATGTATAATGATCTTGTATCATATATTTTCTAATTTAGCTTCACTAGTTCTGTTGATATGAATTAGTTTCTAAATGTAAAGCTATAACAAGCACGCAAAGACCTTTCTTAGTCCTACTAAGCAAAGGTCTTTTTATAGTTTGTCGACCACCTAGTACCGAATGAACTGAATCGGTTCATTCAAATATACTTAACTGTCGTAATCCCACGATAACTATTTCTCCGATTTAAGTGTACGCACATGAAAGACTCTAATATTATAAGTGATAACGGAAGAAAAGCTAAGCGGCAGTAGTGTTGTGCATAAGGCGAACTTTGTTCGCGGAGACCGGGTGCTAGTGAAGAATGACATCACGGCGGCAAAAGATTACTATTACCTTTACAATGGCCATGGTGACGTGGTACAGATTGTGGATACGAAAGGTAAGCCGGTGAACAGCTATGAATATGACGTATGGGGCAACATCACTAGCCAGATAGAAGGAGTCTCCAACTCCTTCAAATATGCGGGCGAAGTGTATGATGCCGAAACAGGACTTTATTATCTGCGTGCACGGTATTATGACCCGAATATAGGGCAGTTTTTAAATGAGGATACGTATGAGGGGCAGATTGATAATCCGCTGAGCTTGAATTTGTATACTTATGTTATTAATAACCCGCTTAAATATATTGACCCAACAGGAAATATGCATGAAATGGGCGGGAAATCGTCTGGGGGTTCTGGTGGAGGAGGAGCTTATACAGTTCCAAAATGGTTAGTTAGTGAATTTAAGTTTGTTAAAACACAAAGTCCAAGGACCTTACCTAAAAATTTAAAAATACCAACGGATAGCGCTAATTCTTCTAGTAAGTTGAGAGCAGAAGTCAATACCCAAAGGAATAATACTAAGGGGACCGTTGAAGTTGAAAAAGCATTAACAACTTATAACCCTCAATTTGCTGCTCAGCAAATGCTAAAGAATGGTAAAGTTCCAATAGAGAATTTGGAAAGCATGGTTCCTAACGGTGCTGCCAACGGGTTTAAACCTTCCGCAACAATAGCAGATGGGTACAAGTATAATTATGAGATTAACGGTACAAAAATTGAAATAAAATGGCATGCTCCTGATGCGAATGCTGCTGCTAAATTTCCTAGTAGCAATTCAGGAAGCGGTTGGACTGCACAAATTAAAGTTGGAAACAAGTTGCTTGGTCAAGATGGTAAATTCTATAGAAATCCAAGTAATATCACGCACATACCTGTTGATTTTGGGAGGTAATAATTTTGTTGGATTATTATAAATCGTTGCCTGATTACATTTCCACAACCCAATTAAGAGAGTTGTTTGAGGAATTCATTTCGTCGAATAGTTCAAACAAAAATGATATTGGAGTTGCATTAGAGTCATTAGTTGAATTAGCAGACAGACAGTGGCATACTTATGAGTTAATCGACTCTGAATTAAGAAATAGGGTTGAAGAATGGATAATTGGTATTTGTAATAAAGAGTCGTTACATGATATTGAGCTAATCTCATTGATTATCGGACGGCTAGGTTTAGTAAAGGTTTATATACACCTGAAAAATTTACTAACTGGTAATGTGAGAAATGAGATTAGGACAGTTATTCACGAGTTAATTGATGAGTTAGACGGTCATGTCGATGACCCTTATCATGGAATGAAGTGAAAAAATGAACACCTTGATTGGCTACGTGCCTTTCAAGGTTGTTTTTTCGTGGGGCTACCCAGTGCCGAATGAACCCATCATTCAACCAATAACACACTTCACCCAAGAAATACCGTTATAAGAATTTCATGATTTATGTTGTACGCACATTATTGCTTGACAAGTATAACCTAAATAACGCTAGTTCGTAACAAAAAAGGGTCGATTATGGTCAGATACCACCATGATTGACCTGTTTTTGTTATCTACGTTATCCTCTTTTTTTTCAAATCAATTGCACCTGTAAATTAGCTACTGTGATAGCCATAGCGAGAAGATACTTAATCATAAAGTTTTTCACAACTTAATGAATGGATGGCTCGATCATTACACTGACAGGACGTAATTGAACATCTTGCATAGGGAAGGTCATGTGTTAAAGGCTAGCCACCGACTCCCTCATTACTATAATACAAACGGCAAATACGTCAAAAGTTTTGGCCGTGGGGGAATGCATGAACAACATACAAATTTCTATTGATAAAGTTTCACTTGAATATCATGGAGTGACAGTGAGCTTTTACAATCAACTCGCACTGTCATTTCGAGATTGGTTTGATATTAAACCAACTATACGTCACAAAGGTTATGTATACCAATGGCATCTAGCAATGGATGATGCTTATCTTTATTTGCGGTATCAACCATGGTGTCAGAAAAAATCAAGGAAGTACACGTTACAAATTGAAACTCATCCAGACCACTTAGTTAAGTTTCAACGCTTGCTTGTTACCTTATATAAACATTCGCAGAAAGTATACCTTAACCGAATTGAATTGGCTTTCGATATTCCATATCCAATGAGCAATGAGCAATCTGTTCATTGCTTCCAATACGGGTGAAGGAACTCGATATTTTGGGCGAAAAGACCAAAGAAAGCAACATGCTTATTGCCATAACTATGATAAAAAGTTAGAGAGGAAATGGAAAGGAATTGAAGAAGTGGTGGAACGAACAAGAGTGGAATTAGTATACAGACCCGTTGAGAAAATACCTTTAGAAAGTATCATTCAGTATCCACCTAAGTTCAATGATTACTATACTTGTAGCATCATTATGGATTTGGAAGCTGTTAGGGTGGAAAAAAGAGCCATGATACTAGCATTACAAAATGGCTTAATGCTACCCGATGAACTAAGCAAGCATCATCGGGCATCAATAAAAGAAATGATGTCCTCACAGCAATTAGTTGATTTCGATGGCTTGCCGCTGGGCATTAGGCAGATTTAATAACGATAATCTGTGCTTTAGTTTGCGGCAAGGTTAGTCATCTTCCAGTACAAGAAGTTCGTTTAGGCTGATGTTGAGTGTTCGGCAAATCTGTTCCAAGGTGTCGAAGTAAGCTGCATTCACTTTATCGGAGCAGAGATGGCTAATTGTACTCGGTCGAATGTTCATTCTTCGTGCAAGTTCTCGTTGACTAATTCCTTGTGTTTCAAGGATTTCTTTTATTTATTTTGAACAGTTTGATAATGATGTATTGATCGTTGCTGTATTATTTCCTGGTGAGAAATAAAATAACAACATGTAAAAACGAAAAAATATGTTGTTCTAAATGTATTAGATTCTGGATTATCATAATAACAAATAAACCTCCCAGTATGTGGGAGGTTTATTTGTTATACAAAATGTAGCGATTTGCCAGAATCGAGCGGAAGCCATTGCCGGTTAAAGAAAGTAGAGCTTAAATCGGCATAATATGTAGTAACGGGAAGGCGACATTTTAATAAGGAACCAATATGCATGAACGAAAGATGATAAATATCTTGAATTATTGTTTCGATTGGTAGTGATCCCTTTTTCTTGATGATTTTAATTGGTTGAGCTGTACCGACACGAGGATGAGGATTAGTAGCGATGAGATACGCTAGATCGTCTCTAACATAGCAAAGCCCTGGTTTTGTTTCCCAACCTTGCTTATCAACGTTTAGAGCCATACGACGATTCGTTTTCTTGATAATTTCTACCATGTCATATTCTACACCTAAACTATTCATCACTTCGTCTAGACTATCTAAATCTTCTCTACAAAATCCATCACGATGAAACGTAATATGCTTTGGTCTTTCATTGTAATGTTGATGATATTGATCTATCGCTGAGTACACAATTTGGCACATAGTCTCATGGCGGATTTTTTCGCCGGCTTCATTAGAGGTATTTGCCCTACTGGACAATACTCTACCGTCTTTTCCTACGATCTGTACAATACCAGTAGAGTGTCTGCCAGCTTCATGAGATACATCTAGTCCAATAAAACAATCGGATGATAGGAATGAATTTAAGATCCACGGTTGAATGCCTGATTTAGAATAAAGCCCCAATAATATATTACCTAGAATGTAGTCATTAGCTTTTTGAAGAGTTTCCATAGTTATGAACTGAGTCGGTACTGAAGAATTCCCTCCGAACTCCTTCTTTACCGTGTCATACCACATGCCTGAAATTTTTTCTGGGATTATCACGAGCGTCAACTCTTGAAATGAATTTTTCGTAAGCTCTTTAAGCAGGATGGCAAGTTGGTGTGGATTTGTGAAATCAATAGATTTGTTCCGATAGGCTCCTGATTTTTTTAAGATTGATAATGGTACACCCCATTTATGGGATAGCGTATTCAGTTTATCATTAAAGTCAGTTATGACATCGAGTTTTGTGTCTATCAGTTCTGGGTATACAAGTAAATTAACGGATAAAGGTTTTGAGGCTACAACACCGCCCTTATCAAGTCCATATTTAAGCTGTGTTTGAGTAACATTTTTTCCGAATTGAAGAGTAGGATTTGACAACTCCAATATTTCATACCCAGCTTGCTGGACTAGGAGCTTTTGTCTATTAAATTTAATTTTATCAGTGCGTGCTAATATTTTTTGTATTTCATCCAGCAATGTTTTAATTTTTTGATTTGCGTTTTGTTTATAAATTTCTGATGTTTGGCGCACTACACTAGAAGGAAGTGACTCAAAAGTAAGCTCTTTTTGTAGCATAGCTGGTGCATAAGCAATGCGAGTTCCATTAAATGCTTTTAGATAGACAACAGGCATACTCTGTTCAAGTTTATCAACTTTCCAAGCTTGCTTTCGTTCTTTAGTAAAATAACTAACAACTGATTGATTAAGTTCTGGAATTGCATCATTGATTGTAGAATTGGAGATTTCCACAAACTCATAATGAAGATTGTTATATATATCAATTACTCGATCGCCTTTAAAAATTGCGTTTGATTTTATTAAATCATATACCGATGCATTTGTACGATAACTATGATTTAAATCAAAACCAATGGTAATTTTGCCCGTATAGTCTACAGTAATATCACATTGTATAACCCTATGTATTGAAATATTTTCTACGACTTTTTCAGCTTTTAACCACGTGAATTTCCGACTTCCAGCAGCAATTTCTTTTTTTGGCTGAACACTTTCAATAGTTCTTAAAAGTAATCTTTCCAAGATAGTTCTCTCTGCTAGGATAGTGGGATTAATTGAGCGAATTTCATATTGAGTGAATGTGTACTCACCCCAATTTTCAATAGGTTGCCAGCTTGCAATATAGTGATTGAAAAAATCGATAACAAGCGACCTGTTTAATTTTCTTAAATCAAAAGAAGCATTTCCGTTTTCTGTATGTTGTTCAAATACATTACGCACAGGTAGCGTATATAAATGAATATTTAGAACGTTTGTATTCGTGTCTGATTCCCATTCTGTAAGTACGTAGTGTGTTAGTGGTGTATTCATAATCTGTTCTGTTCACTCTCCCTATTGGCCTATACCGCAAAATCCATATGGCATATTTTAACTATACAATATATCCCATGCATCATCTATAAACATCTTTAAATAAGGGTTCTAAGATATTATTTTATTACAAGGTGATTTTATATCGTGTCGTGTCCACAACCTCAAAAAATTCGATAATACTGGGGAAGACATGGAGGATTTAATCTCCATAGGCACCATTGGCTTAATTAAAGCCATCGAGAGCTATCGTCCGAACAAAGGGACAAAACTGGCCACATTTGCGGCTCGTTGTATTGAAAATGAAATTCTGATGCACCTAAGATCCTTGAAGAAAACACGGAAAGACGTATCTCTGCACGATCCGATTGGGACAGACAAGGAAGGTAATGAAATTACACTTATCGATATCCTTGGCTCATAAGCTGATGATGTTATTAAAGAAGTGGATTTGAAGATCGAGAAGAGTAAGATTTATCGTAATCTTGATATTCTGGATGATAGGGAAAAAGAGGTTGTCGTTGGGCGATTTGGGCTAGATACAGGTGGGGAAGAGCGGACGCAGCGGGAGATTGCGAAGGAGCTTGGGATCTCGCGGAGTTATGTGTCGCGGATTGAGAAGCGGGCACTTATGAAGCTGTATCATGAGTTTTATAAGGCGAAGCGCTAGGATGTTAGAAAAAGTTAAATATTTACAATAGAGTATTTTAAAAGCGACTTGCCAACAGGGAAGTTGCTTTTTTATTATATCAGATAGATGTGCAAGATGAATAAAATGTTGGAACATCACTAGATAGAAAGAATCTCTAACTCCTTTTATATACAGGTGAAGTATACGATGAAGAGACAGGTCTTTACTATCTAATGGCACGATATTATGATCCAAGTATAAATGAGGATACGTATGAAGTGCAGATTGATCAATTAATGAGAGATTATGGAAGATTTCAAGTTATGGGCGATGCTATGCTTGGCGCTGCTCTAAGTCTATTTTCCGGTGGAAGTAAAGATAAAGTTTTAAAAACTCAAGTAAGCGGTAAAACCTTAAGATTAATAAATAAAGAAACAGATATGTTAGCGGAATATTTGGGTTTTACAAAGACGAAAGTAAAAATTAAGGATAAACTAGTGTATAAAAATGGTAAACTCTATATTGCCCAAGATCTTGATTTGCATATCGGAGGTATATGTAAATTGATTCAAAAAAAGGGATATTTGGTTGAGTAAAGATACTCATTTGGGTACTTATGATGCGTTATTAAATAGGATTGGAGATTGAAATGTACAAATTCTTTTGGAGGATTACTAAATATAACCCAGCTAACCGTATTAATGATGTATACACAAAAAATGAATGGACTTCAATAAGTGATGTCGGGAATTTGTATCCATCTGGAGATTTTTTAATTGAAAATTATTTAGAAACTGAATCATTATATATAACGGCTATAAATTTAATAATGAATGAGAATAATTTAAACACAATTCAAGTAGTAGATCTAGAAAAATATAACTTTGACGTGGAGAAAGCTGAATTCCATTCCATCTACACTGACGAGATGAAAAGTATTTATAACAGTGTGAAAAATGGCGACTATATCTCTGTGTACGAGTTGAAATTACTTTCTCAATTAATTTTAAGAGAAAAGATTTGGTGTAAATTTCAAATTAGAGAGATGTTTGTTCACTTTGGTTTTGATTATTACATGTATTTAGGGAGTGTGAAGGAATGTAATGATTCTTTAATAAAGATCATTAATTCAGGTTTATTTGTTGAGAGTTTTGAATCACCTTATTTAGAAGAATAGTAGTGCTTTAGCCACATACGAGTGTAATAACTCTATGTGGCTTATTTTTTGTAATTTAGCATTTGACATTCTGAGTATGGCGGTGGTTGAGAATATAGTTATGATGCTCTAAATCGTCTAACCTCCGTCAACGATGCATTAAAGCACACACGCTTTACGTACGATGGGGATGGTCAACTTGCGAAAGTCACGGTGCAAGCTAAAGGTGGAACGGAGCAAACGCTGAATACCAAGAGCTATAACAAAGTTGGGTTTTTGACGAGCAAGCTGGAAGGGGCTTCTCAAAGTAAAAGCTTATTCTATAATACATTAGGGCAATTAACCAGCAAAACCGATCGTAACGGCAGTGTGTTTGGATACAGCTATGACGAAATTGGCGCGCTCAAATCCAGTACGGTCAGCGGGATGATCAATAACGTATCGCAGACACAGAAAACCGAAGTGATCTATAACGACGGTTAGATCTAAAAATGTAAAGGCATCGATGGATAGCTCTAACTCCTATAATAAGTTGAGGGCGGAAGTCAATAGCCAACGGAATAGTACAAAAGGGAAGGTTTGTTGAGAGTCAAGGAAAATGGTGATTTTATCAGCCTTTATCCTGGTGCAGATTCCACAAGAGTGACAAGGGCAATCAATGAAACAAACGGTGGAAGATGAAAAGATGAGTGCTAATTTTAATGCAATAATATTTACAAAAAACGTAATTGAATTAAATTGGCTTCTCAGAGTCGTGCAAGTAAAAGGGCTTAAAGCTATCAATGAGATTGAGTCTGTGGAAAATTGGGACTTTGGCGATTTGCAAATTCATGCGTGTGAAAGTAGTACAAATGAAATTATAGTGCTTCTTAAGGAAGGGAGAATTATATCGATAAATGGAAAGATTAGCTCCAATAAATTTGTTGTGATTTAAGCAAGATAGGAAATATTTACGAGACAAGTATTTCTCTAGACACAAAAGATTTTACTTACTTAGATTGTGATACGCTTGATGAACTTACTAGGCCTTTTTATGATGAAATCTCGGATATATTGTTATCTACTGAGATGGCTAATAATTTAATTGTTTCAGCATTAGGCGTGGAGGTGATTGTGGAATATTATGACGATTTTTTAAGCTCTAATATTACTGATGTAGACATTAGAGAGTGTACTGAAAATTCTTATAAAGAAGCAATCATTCAGAATGAATTATTACACCGAGCTGTTGATGGTACGAAAATAAAAAATGATTACATAAATCAAATTCTACAAAAAGGTGATTTTCAAAGTGATATTGATTATTTGGTATCACAATTTAGAGGGATAGGAAATTTATTTCACTAAGAAATTTATTAATTAATCTAGAGGGAATTAATAATCGTCAATGCAGCGTACCATGTATTTTGGATGTAAGCGTCATTTGGAAATGACATCGTATCGTGTCCACAACCTCAAGAAATTCGATAACACCGGAGAAGACATGGAGGATCTGATCTCCATCGGCACCATCGGCCTGATTAAAGCTATTGAGAGTTATCGTCCAAACAAAGGAACCAAACTAGCCACATTTGCAGCACGTTGTATTGAAAACGAAATTCTGATGCACCTAAGATCCTTGAAGAAGACTCGTAAAGATGTATCTCTGCACGATCCAATTGGGACAGACAAGGAAGGTAATGAAATTACTCTCATCGATGTCCTTGGCTCAGAAGCTGATGATGTCATTAAAGAAGTCGATCTGAAGATCGAGAAGAGCAAGATTTATCGAAATCTCGATATATTGGATGACCGAGAAAAGGAAGTTGTCGTGGGACGGTTTGGATTGGATACAGGTGGGGAAGAGAGGACGCAGAGAGAGATTGCTAAGGAGCTGGGGATCTCGCGGAGTTATGTTTCGAGGATAGAGAAAAGGGCGCTGATGAAGCTGTATCATGAGTTTTATAAGGCGAAGCGGTGAGACTGATGACAATTACACAGTAATAATCTATTAATAATAAAACTTGAAAAGCGACTTGTCTACGGATGAGTCGTTTTTTGTGTGGATAGGGTTAGCCCTACTTATGATACGGTTCATCGCACTATCTGTAACGGCAAGTTATAAGGCCATCCCTTTCGGGATGGCCTTTCCTGTAAACGTGGTTACTCGAGTACTCTGTCATTTTTAATTGAATTTCTTTTAATTAGTAGTCTCTAGTAAGTCTCTAGTAATCTGGAAACAATTGTTGCAAACTCTGCTCTAGTAATATCTTTTTCAGGCTTAAATGTACTGTCTGCGTATCCTGTAATAATATTATTGGATGCGAGTGCATCAATGGAATCATAATACCATGCATTTCTTGTAACATCTTTGAATGATGTGTTTCCAGTACCTGTTAGCTTAAAAGCTCGAGTGATTAGTGCCGCTAATTCACCACGACTAATCTTCTCATCTGGACGGAAGCTTCCGTCACTATATCCGTTCATCAAGCCTGATCTAGCAGCTGCACCAATAAACTTATTCGCCCAATGAGTTGGAGATACATCTATAAAGTTACTTTCTTGTCCTTCAAGTTTCATGTGCGTTGCAATTACCTTGATGGCTTCCGCACGAGTCAAACCTGAATTTGGACGGAATGTTCCATCGGAATACCCCGTCAATAATCCCTTAGCAATTAGTGCGTCAATGCTTGTTTTTGCCCAATGATTCATTGTATCTACAAAACTAACAACTTTTGGCTTATCTGCTGGTATTATTGTTTCTGCAGGTGACGGTGTTTCTATAGGCGTTGTTATTGCTGGAGGTGTCACCGTACCTCCTCCAGTATTTGGATGGGTTGGTCCATTATCTGTGTTTGGATCAGGATTAGTAGAGTTTGAAACGTATTGAAGTGCTGGAGCAAATGTTGTAAGTAGTCTAGCTTGACTTTGTTGCTCAAGAGCGTAGCTCATGCCTAAAACTTTTGCATCGTCCCATGCTCTACCAACCAGTTGCATAGAGATAGAATATCCGCTGTCATTCGTTCCTACAGGAACAACTACCGTAGGTAGACCCATAGTAGAGGTTAATACGCCTGTGTTACGGTCTGAACTTAATTGAGAAGCTGCTGCGTCATTGTTATATACGTCGCTAATAAAACCTGCATAAACAACAGCATCAACACCATTCGCGTCCATCCAGCTTTTAATAACTTCCTTATAGTCGGTTCTATACTTAATGTAATCTTGTACAGCTTGTTCAGTCATACGAGTTGGAGTACTATATCCTCTTTGATTATAGATAAGCACCTTATCTGAAGCTAGTACACTTGCTCCATCAATATAAGGGAAGTCCTTATGCAACTCAATATAACGTGCCCAACCTTCAGTAGATCCATTAATACCAGAAGGACGACTAGGGCCTGATGGTACAGCTGACATTTCAACCATAGTCGCACCCGCTGCTTGAAGCTCTGAGAACTTATCCATCACTGCCTGTCCAGTATCATCATCAGCATATGCAGATACAAAGGATGCAGGAATGTATCCAATTTTCTTTCCTTTCAATGCATTAACATCCAGAGATTCCTTCCAATCCACTGGACGCTTATGATCTGCATCAGCAGTGACTGTGAAAATATCCTGTGGGTCCGTACCCGTTGTAGCATTCAATATAATGGCTAGGTCAGTTACTGTTTTAGCAATGGGACCTGCATAATCTTGTCCCCAAGTGAGTGGCAGTACACCTGTAGTACTTGCCATACCGTCTGTACCCCGGAAGCTTTTTAAGCTAGCGCCTGTAGTTGGTGCATATAGAGATACCCCTGTTTGCGATCCCATTGCTGCTGCTGCAAAATCAGCTGCAACAGATACTGCAGACCCGCCGCTTGAGCCAAAAGATGTTTTCGATGGATAGAGTGCATTCCATGTTTGCTGCCAGCCGCTTTCACTAAAGCTTCCGCTGTTAGCAAACTCAGAAGTATTTACTTTACCAATAATTACAGCTCCAGCTTCCCGCAGTTTTTTCACTTGGAATGCATCAGAATCAGGCTGCCAGCCTTCAAGAGCTTTACTGCCACCGGTAGTAGGCATATCCTTTGTATCATAAATATCTTTTATCGCAATTGGAATACCCAATAAATCACCTTTTACACCTTGTGCACGGGCATCGTCAGCAGCTTTTGCTTGGTTAAGCGCAGTTTCAGATACATGCAGGAATGCATGGAATCCCAATTGTCCCTCATCGTATACCTTGATTCTATCTAAATAGGCTTGAGTAATTTGTACAGAGGTAGTTTTGCCAGTAATCATATCCTGTTGCATTTCTGCAATGGATTTATTCTTAACATCATACGGCGATGAAGTTACTAATTCTTTAGGCGCAGGAGCATTTGGTATAACCAGATGATCTCCAGTATCAAGTCCCTCTATAGCAGATATATCCCAGTTGCTAATTGACCGAATTTGTGCGTTTGTTAATCCTGTTACATCCAGAAGACTATTAAGTCCATCTAGCATAGCAACCAGATTTTTCAACCCTTCTTCACCAGCTTCTCCAACTTGTACATAATTTACTAGGGATTTCGATTCGCCCGGCCCAATATTTAGTGAATTAATGAACCCATAGAAATTCGCTTCATTTCCATACTCAGCTAAGGGTATTGTGAATGGATCCTGTTGCTGATTACCTAGACCGGTTAATCCATTATCAAACGGCTTTGGAGATCCCACTGCAACGCCTAGCGGCTTATTGTTTTTGGCGCTACTATCTACAATAATCCATGAATCATCTGTAGTTACCTTTAGATCGCCTGAATAGGTTGCCTTAACTACTGAAGCATTTGTTGTTGTACCATATCCTAAAGAGCCACCGAATGATACATCAACTTTTATTGCCACATCATTTTTATTAGTGAAAGTATCAAAGAATCTCGTTCGATTATGAATAGTATCCACATACACCTCACGTGTTACAGTTACATTTCCTAGATTTACAGATTGAGCCGAAGTAAACTTATTAACGCCGTCATATTTCAAGTCAAACCCACGCATCATTTGACCATTCATCAGCGGAGCTGAAGGCGAGGACACTTTAACAAAGATATTGCCGAAACCTTGTACTTGTGTAGCACCAACTGTACGTAAACTTCCTGTGTCTAAGCTAGGAGCAAAAACATCGTGAATCTCCCATACTGTGCCACTTTCTGAAGTAACTCTAGTTAAAGCGTCAGCTGTTTGGAACGGAATTACACTCGTAGCAATAACAGATAACACAATTGAAGTAGCTATAAATTGCTTTTTACTCCAATTTTTTTTTGCTGGTGAATATTCAGATCGGGAGGAACCAGAATGCTCTCTTTTAGTTTCACGTAGACGTTTGAACTTATTCATGTGCGTAATCTCCTTTTCCTGTATGTATTTTATTATTTAATGTTAGGAAATATAACACTAGTATTTGTTTCAGTCAATGAATATTATAAATTTAATATATTTTGAGTTTGTTAAAAGGAAAAAACGGCTCTTTTAATTATTATGTGTAACGTATATGTAAACTATTGTGTTAAATAGATTACAATTTATGATAGGTTTTGGAGTGTCTATAGGATATTGAGTATCATCATCCGGCCGCATCACCAAAAACCTTGAATTTCACTTATCTCTATGTGAATTTGACGAAATCAAAAAGAAAAGGAACAGCTAAAAATTAACGGAGAATATTATTTTTTTCATTTCATGAAAGTGGAAGATTCTATATCGGAGCATGGCATAAAGCAGAATCACTGATGATTCCAGATGCATAGCCGCAAGATCACCAATGGGCATCCTGAAAAGAGTAAAGTTTCTGCTGGGAAAGAAGCCATAAGAATAGCCAGGTAGTGTATCTGGAATAAGTGGGATTTCATTGTGGAAACCATTTTAGCGGGTGATAACGTTATAAGGCAGATGAGGATGCAAAGGAACAAGGCTTTGAAATTATTGTGTTTTATATGGGACTAGCAGATGTTCGGCTAAATATTGAATGTATTGCTCTACGTGTGAAAAACGTTAGCTATCATATTGAAACCGAGGATATTGTTAGACGCAATTTAACAAGTATGAATAATCTGATATCTTACTTAGAGTTGATTGATCAAGTAAAGTGTTATTTAAATGGATTACCAGGATGTACACAAGAAATCAATCGGAAACTACAAATTAAATATAATATGCAAAAGGAAACCAATTCGAATCAGAATCGATCGTAATTGGTTTATTTTTTGACATCACATCGTGCCCATAACCTCAAGAAATTCGATAACACTGGGGAGGACATGGAGGATCTGATCTCCATTGGCAACATCGGAATGATTAAAGCTATTGAGAGCTATCGTCCAAACAAAGGAACAAAGCTAGCCACATTTGCAGCACGTTGTATTGAAAACGAAATCCTGATGCACCTAAGATCCTTGAAGAAAACACGTAAAGATGTATCTCTGCATGATCCAATTGGGACGGACAAAGAAGGTAATGAAATTACACTTATCGATATTCTTGGCTCCGAAGCTGATGATGTCATTAAAGAAGTCGATCTGAAGATCGAGAAGAGTAAGATATATCGCAACCTAGATATTCTGGATGACCGGGAGAAAGAAGTTGTGGTGGGTAGGTTTGGGCTGGATACAGGTGGAGAAGAGAGGACACAGCGGGAGATTGCTAAGGAGTTGGGGATCTCGCGGAGTTATGTTTCGAGGATAGAGAAGAGGGCGCTCATGAAGCTTTATCAGGAGTTTTATAAGGCTGAGCGGTAAACTCATAATCACAAGGTAGTATCCGTTAACCGGCATACATAGAAAGCTTCAAGGACCATATTTAAATTTTTTAGAGAAGATATAGTTCAGCGAATTTTTGTATTAAACCAACTCATAAAAATACATGAGAAAGGGAGAGGGAAAATTGTTAAGTGGTGCTCTGAAGAGTACATATATCCAGTCATCTTTTACGATTGGGCTTATTGCATTTTGGCTGTGAAGATATTTAGCTGTTGTTGCAATTAAAAAGAAAGGTACGGAAATCTTTGGTTAATACAACACAAAAGCTTATTAAATATAACTAAATTTGAGTATCAAGCGAAATAAAAAAACCACTTATGCTCGGAAATCCCAAGCTTGCTTAAGTGGTTAATCGTGCTTTTGAATCTTATAACAACCTTAAGTTGTCGGGTTCAATGCCCCTTGATACTCATCCATTAAATTGTCGATAATCTGCTGTACGGACAAAATCTCTTTAATCTCATGAACTCTGGACCCAGCAAAAACCAATCCGTTCTTAACATCTCCTCTAAGGGAAGTGAGCAGGGATTCCATTGTACAGAAGCGATGTGAACAAACCTTTAGACAATTATAGCATTTGACTATCTTTAATTTGGCATCATCACTGATCCGGTCCGTAAATTCATTCCGAATCGCTCTACCTTCTAGACCCACAGTAGACTTGATTAGGACAGTATCTCCTTGCTGAGCATCTACATACTTTTGCTTGAAGGCTAAGGGAGCATCACACTCAAGGCTAGCCACAAAACGGGTACCCATTTGAACACCAGATGCGCCGATCCGAAGGGCTTTTGCGATATCATCCCCTGTTAGAATTCCACCCGCAGCAATAACAGGAATCGAAACGGCCTCTAAGACTTCAGGAAGGATATCAAACATGGATCTGTCTGTACCTAAATGGCCTCCAGCTTCGAACCCTTCTACAACGACTGCGGAGGCACCAAGTCTTTCGGAAATTCGGGCTAATTTGGCGGATGAAACAATAGTTACGACAGGAGTACCATATTCTTTACCCCAAGCATAAATATCTCTAGAGATTCCGGCTCCGGAAATAATAAAGTCAACCTTTTCCTCCAAAGCAATCTTCATTTTTTCGGCAAAGTCCTTCACTGCGAATAGTACATTCACACCGATGTAGCCATTCCCTTTAGAGAGTTCTCTTGTTTTGCGAATATGCATTCTCAGCTCATCAGGAGTAATCCCTGTACCAGAGATGGTGCCGATCCCGCCTGCATTGGCTACAGCAGCGGCTAATCCACTTAAGGATATGCCTACACCCATTCCACCTTGAATAACAGGAACTCTCGATTTAATATGTCCGAATTGGATTGTTGGAAGTTTCAATTACACACCTCTTTTGCAAGTTGTTGACATTATTAATACTCCTCTAGAGTAATAAGATATATCGTAACACAGCTAATTCTTTCCCGGATGTGACTGTAAACATGCTCAAACTATGTTAAATATCATGTCTTTCAACTGTTAAGTTGTTGATATCAAGTGAAAATTTAAGAAAACGAAGTGACTATTAAAAAAAGGACAATGAATAACAAAAAAAGAGCCATCCATCCGGTAAAACCTTCATACTTCTATCAACGCTTTTCTATCAAGAAAGTGGATTTTGACATCGTATCGTGTCCACAACCTCAAGAAATTCGATAACACTGGGGAAGACATGGGGGATCTGATCTCCATCGGCACCATCGGCCTGATAAAAGCTATTGAGAGCTATCGTCCAAACAAAGGAACCAAACTAGCCACATTTGCTGCTCGTTGTATTGAAAACGAAATCCTGTTGCACCTGCGTTCGCTCAAGAAAACACGTAAAGACGTATCTCTGCACGATCCGATTGGGACAGACAAGGAAGGTAATGAAATTACACTTATCGATATCCTTGGCTCTGAAGCTGTATCATGAGTTTTATAAGGCGAAGCGGTGAGGATATTAGATAATAACTTAAGATTCACTATAGAGTGTTTTAAAAGCGACTTGCAAAAAGGGAGTTGCTTTTTTATGTGCGCCCAGCATTGGCGATCTATAGGGTTGAAGTTCCGCATACATCGTACAAAAATGGCAGACCTTGCGGCAAGCGATAGAAGAAAGAACCTATGAACCGAGCCCTTCCCCTACATAGAATTAGAAGGAATAACGGAATCGTGCAAAAAGTAACTTTCTTTGCTAAATAAAAATATCCATCATTCTTATATAATAAAGGTGACAAGGTATCATAACAAGGAGCTTGGATCAACATAAAATAACCTCCGCGAGTGAGAAGGATAGGATGGATGCATCATGAAAAGGTACGGGGCGGTCGTGATAGGCTGCGGTTATATGGGCTCTCTCCACTTGGACGCGATATCACGACAGGTGCGGGTTCGGTTGATCGGCGTGGCGGATTGGAACCGGGACAGGGCCTCCTTAGTGGCAAGCCAATACGGAGCTGAGTGTTGGAGCACGGATTACCGGGTCTTGATAGAGCGTGATGATGTGGATCTGGTCATTATCGCCACGTACCCGTCCTCCCATCTGGGGATCGCAAAAGATTGTCTCGCTGCAGGGAAACATATCCTATGCGAGAAGCCGATGGCGGGCAATGCACGGGAAACACAGGAATTCATGAAGCTGGCCCGTGGAGCTAAAACCAAGGTGCTGATCGGTCACATCCTTCGCCATAACACTACGTACCAGGCGGTTATGAAGATGATCCGGGAGGGCGCCATCGGCTTCCCTTTGGTCATCCGGCTATCCCAATTGAAGCCCTCCAAAAATTGGGCTTCCCACTTATCCCTGCTCCGGGACGTCTCGCCGATCGTGGATTGCGGCGTCCATTATATCGATGTGATGCGTTGGGCTACAGGGGCGGACGTAGTAAGCGTCAATGGGATCGGGCAGCGTCTCTACGAAGATGTCCCGCCGTATACTTACAATTACGGACTCATGACCCTCCGTCTGTCGGACGGCTCCATCGGCTACTTTGAGACAGGGTGGGGCAAGGGGCTTCCGACTGATAACCGGAAGGAATTTATCGGACCGGCAGGCCGGATTCGCATCATATACAAGAACGAACGACCGCGAGAGGATCAGCATCTGGGGAATCTGATCGAGGTCGAAGACTACCAGAAAGGAGCGGTCCGGCAGATCAATATGGACTTCTCCGTAAAGCCTACGGGTGCCCAGCTGGACTATTTCCTGTCCATGCTGGAGAACAACTTGCCCCCTATACCGGCAATGGAGGAAGCCTGCCGGGCGATGGAGATCGCTCTCTTAGCCGACCGGGCGATCCATGAAGGAATTACGTTACCTTGCGCGAAATAAGGGTTGACCAACATGGTGATGGTAACAGGGGATGAACCGGTGCATGGTGTACACCTGCTGAGGAATAAATTGTCCACACCCATGCAAAGTACGGCAGCCGACATCAGTCAGTCGAACTGAGGGATGTATACGGTGCCGTCGGGTACCACCCGCTGGATCATCAACGGATTGCAGGGCTAGTAAGCTCCGGAGCCATATTCCGGGAGGTTCCATTCGGCGAGGTGAAGGTAGATTTCGACGCCTATTTCGCCGCATTGCAGGAGAACGGATACGGGGGGATCTGACCATCGATCGGGAAGTGGGGGAAGCGCCCGAGGGGATATAGAGTGTGCAGTTCCATCATCCGCCAATACAGGTAACGGCAGACGGCCGTGCGAAATTTCGGGGATCGAGACTGCGTATTGGAAAACCGGTAAGTCGCGGGTCTAAATGATCAAGTTAATTAATAGGGTTGTTTTGCTGTGTTAGCCTAGTGGGATTTCCAACCGAAGGGAATGAACCATGGAAAGAAAATTAGAAACCTTAGTGATTTCCCGCCTGATAAATCAGACGGATGTTTCAGTTACAGAAGATTTCCAGATCATTAAACAGTATCAATGGCTTAAAGGATATAACCCGGTCGTTACAGCAAGATTAAATTACAGTCAGGAGGATCTGAAGCTTCAGTTTAAGGTTTACGAACAGAATCCAATACGAACATATAGAAACATGAATGATCCTGTGTATAAGGATAGCTGCATCGAGTTCTTTTTTCAGCCTTCTCCGGATTCGGACCAGCGCTATATGAATTTCGAATTTAATGCGAATGGCGCAATTCTCTTGCAGATAGGGGCGGATCGGTATGATCGCTTCCCAATCACTATCAATCCAGCACTTTTCCAAGTCCTATCCACCACGGATCAGATTAATGATAAAGGGGAAGCGTATTGGGAATTAAGCTTTTCGATCTCATGGGCATGGGTACAATCTTATTTTTCGGATTTTCGGGCAGTGCCGGGAAAAAGGATAAGAGGAAACTTTTACAAGTGCGGCGATGAAACGGTTTATCCGCACTTTGGAACATGGAGCAAAGTTCATTCGAACAAACCAGAATTTCATAGAAGCTGTGATTTTGGGATTCTGTACTTAGAGTAACTGCGAAATGCAGGTTAATGAATAACTTCCGAAGCCGCATATACGGGGTTGGAGGTTTTTTTGTCGTAGTAGACACATCGAACAAATGTCATATTGGCAGCGCAAGGATACTATTATTTTAAAAAATCACCTGTTTTTTAAACTTTTAGAAGGGAGTGTCGTTATACTGTTCGACAATCTACTCGTGCGCACGGTAGTTGGCCAAGTACGAATGGAGGCAGGTAATGATGCATGTAGTTATCCAGCAATTGTGCAAAAAATATGGCAGTAAACAAGTACTGAACGGAATTAACCTGACATTGGGTACGGGTATGTTCGGCTTACTCGGTCCCAATGGGGCGGGAAAATCAACATTGATGCAAATATTGGCAACAGTAATACCGAAAACATCAGGGGATGTACAAATTGGACATTGCAAGCTTGGGCGGGATGAACGTGAAATTCGTGGCTTGCTTGGCTACCTGCCACAAGAGTTTGGCGTATATCGCAAGTTGACAGGCGCAGAATATCTCGATTATGTCGCGTCCATGAAGGGCATTACAAATGGAAAAGTCCGGAGGAAAGCAGTAGCCGAAATGTTGCGCCGAGTCAATCTGGAGGAGAAGCGCCATGTGCGTATAGGCAAATATTCTGGCGGGATGCGGCAGCGCATCGGTATTGCCCAGGCGCTGCTAGGTGATCCGCAGTTCATTATTGTGGACGAGCCTACGGCAGGGCTTGATCCCGAAGAACGCATGCGATTTCGTGATATGCTGACTGAGCTGGGTAAAGATCGTACTGTGCTACTGTCTACACATGTCGTCGCCGATATTGATAATAACTGTAAGAGTATGGCGATTATGAGCGGAGGGCGCATCGTATTTCACGGTACGCAAGAACAATTGCTCCAGCGTGTGCAGGGACAAGTGTGGACGGTCCAAGTGGGTGATGAGAAGCTTGCAGAGCTCAAAGAAACTGCAGCCATCGTGACTGCAAAGCGTTCAGGAGCCGGCTATGAGGCGCGTGTTCTTGCCAGTTCTGTCCCATTACCTGGAGCAGTCCAGGCAAAGGCAGGACTTGAGGACGGATATATCGGGGTCATGAGAGCGGGGAATAGCCAATGAGCCTGATTCGCTATTACAAAACAGAGTGCAAGCTACTGCTGCGTGGCCCAGGCTTGTATCTAATGCTGGCAACTGTGGTCGGCATCCTGTATTTGATGTTTCAGAACGCCGATGCCAAATTGGATCGTGCAGTATACGTGATGGATATTTCTGAGGTGTATTGCCTTGTAGCCCTCATTATTTTGCCTTTGCTGGCAACAGCGATAGCACGGCGGGATGAAGAATGGAAGACAGCAACCATGATGGCTACCTTTCCGTATCGAACATGGGAAATGGAGGCTGCACGCTTGCTCTGTGCTGTAACCCTTCCGTTAGCAGCTGCGCTCGTGCCGATGGGGGCTTATGTATGGTTGGTCGTAAATGATGGCATCTCATGGGGAATGCGTGAATGGTATACCTCTGCTGTATTGGCTTCCTTTGCCATCCCGATGTTATTTGCAACTGTAATTGCCTACTTAGTAGGTATCCTTATCCGCAAGCGATACAGTTACTTGATCAGCTTCGTCCTGTTGCTTAGCTTGGCAATTATTTTACCGGAATTTTTTAAGACCGATCGCCCTTCTTTTTCATTACCCCCTCATACGCAGATTTGGTTCGATTATTCACTAGTTAAATATATTGGTAAGTCTTACTCACGTATGTGGGGATTTATATATGATCCGGCATTTTGGCTGCATCGCGGCATCGTTGCAGCTTTAGCAGCAGGAATGGTCATGACTGTTCTACTTGTAGTATGTAGACGCAGGCGGGAACGGGTCAAGGCATGGCTTGTCTATCCCACGATGCTGATTCTAGGTGCAGCATTGTTATGGGCAGGTAGTGCGATGTACGGATACCTGCAGGAACGGGCAGATATTGCGGATGCCAATGAACGTTTCTATCGCGAACGTCTTACTTCAGCCAATGATATCACGCAACAGCGTGAATTGGAGCAACTGCTCGTTGCTGGAATTGCAGCGGGTAAATATTCGGAGGCGGATATTGAGGAAATGTCTCGGATCACCCTTAACACAAACGGGAATACCAGCAATCCGCTCTCGGTATCGCATATTAAAGATCTGCTTGTCGGAATGAAGTTCCAGGATCTACACATTAACAGCTACAAGCTGAAGTTGGAATTACTGCCGCGGCATGGGTTAGAAATACAGGCGACGATGCAAGCAAGCAATGGACAAGCGGCAACACTAGAGCGATTCCCAATCATGCTGCGACATATCTTTGATGTACAGGAACTGAAGGTGAACGGTGCTGCTGCTGCCTATGAGTGGGAAGAGGCTACAGATGTACTTTGGATCAAGCCTGCAACGGATGTTATGCCAGGGGAGCATCTGGAGATCGAGATGACATATAGAGGTACCCTAAATGATTGGCGGCATTATTATTCCGTCGCTCCTAGCAGGGATAGATGGGAGCAGATCGCTGTTGTCGACGATAACAGGATTTTCCTGCCAGCTTTCTATGGCTGGTACCCTGTTATCGGCAATAGCCGGCTATCGGAATTGCTTACCGATCACTACGAATGGGGGCGTCACGCTACAGATATTCTGGACACACAACTGCCGCGCCCTATGGCGGGCTTTGAAGTTGCTATCACAGGGCCAAGTGGCTTGAAACTGTTCTACAACGCCTCTGTCATTACTAGTAAGATGGCTGGAGAGAAGGGAGCGACCATCACGCGCCTGGAGCTGGATGAAGCAAGCGGACTTACATTATTTGGGGGCGATCTGCAACTTGCAGAAGCGACGGCAGACGGCAAGACGTTGCGTCTGTTGGCATCTGGTCAATTGCCTGCCCGTTCTGTCGAAGAAGCAGCACAGTTCGCAGCCAGGCATTACGCCCAAGCGGCGCGTACTTTGAAAAAGTTGGATGGAGAAGCTGCAACGAGTTTTCCCCAGACGGTTACTATGGCACTTGCCGATTATCCGTATTATAGTTTGAATATGGTGAGTATGAGCACCCTTGGCATGGTAGATGCATCAGTTGGAGGTCCGGAAGCTCGCGATGTCCACTTTTTGTCTAAGGTGTCTGTGTCAAGTTATTTTGGGGCGGAAATTGATCGAGGGAAAAATGGGAATATCCAACTGAGAACGGGGCAGTACTGGCTTGATTACAGTGCCAAACGTAGAGAGATTAGAAATGCGAGAATGTTAAATTTAAACGCCCAATATACACTGAATAACTTTTTTCAGGCTTATAACGAGCTCAAGCTGGTCGGAGGGAAACTGCCAGATCGACTGTTCGAACCTGTTAGCAGCTATTTTTTGAACGGTACACCGAATCAGGTTTATGACCTTATGAATACCATATACAGCCAGTACGGTATTGAAAGTGTCTACGATGTCATCAAGCTTGTCTATGACAGTATTGGCACAGAGCAGCTAATCGAGGACAGTGATGAACAAATGGAAGCGCTTCTGCGAGGCTATTTGCAAAGGAAAATGGAGGGAGGACAATGAAGGTTGCCCTCATTCTTTTGTCCCGTGCAAAATATGCTTGGCGCATCCTATGGGGCGGCTACTTGCTAGCTATAGCTATTATTGCGGCGCTGATAGCAGCTGGTTGCCTCATGCTGCCAATGATGATGCCCTCTCCTGGTTTTTATCATGTCAAAGTGGCTTTTATATTTGTGCTGCCTTTACTTGCGATTGCCTTGAGTGCTGCCTTGTTCGCCGATGATTTCAGTGAGGGTACTTTTGCCCATCATTTCAGCTATCCATATTCACAATTACTCGTGTTCGCCGAGCGAGGAGCGGTCGCTGCGCTATTGCTAGTTATCTATGAAGCAGCGTTGCTCTGGGCAATTGACCGCTGGGCGATCGTTTTAAGTACGGCACAACTAGCTTACATAATTAAACATAGCCTCAGTGTGAATATGTTCCTTGGCGGTCTGGCGGCATTGGGCACTCTGCTAGGGCGCAATATGGCTGTCGGGCTAGGAGTGGGGGCAACGGTGTGGCTGCTGGAGTATTTTATGTCCAGTATGCCGCTCAATCGGTACTATTTATTTCAAGCCGTCTGGCCGGTGAGCCGGTTCACAGATAAATCGCATAACGCTATCGCATTATTTGCAGCAGCTGGAATACTGCTTTTCTGCTGTATGCTTCTATTGGGGAAAGGCAGAGGTTGGCTCGTGTGCAGGCAATAGTGCTGAGCGAGAAAGGAGAGAGTCAAGTGAACAGCAGGGCTGTTGTTACGGATGAGCAACTGCTCGAGCAATACAAGCAAGGGAATACAGCCGTGCTGGAGTTGTTCGTCTATCGGTATCATCAGACCATCTATGCGTATTTATACCGACTGACCAGCAAGCGTCAGCTCGCAGAAGATTTGGTGCAAGAGTGTTTTGTCAGAGTATTCACGGCTTTGCAAGCTGGTCGGTTGCCTGAACGGTTTCGACCATGGATTTATCGAATTGCGACGAACCTGTGCCGTGATGTATGGAAGTCCGGAGCTTATCGTTATGAAGTAGCGGCTAAGGATACCGGAGTGTATGATGCGGCAGATGGCGGTAAGGATACGGTAGCGTCTTTTTTAGACAAGCAATATGAGCGTGAAGCAGTCATTGCTGCCCTTGGCGCTTTGCCTGAGGAGGAGCGGCAAATTGTTATTTTGCGTTTTTATGAGGAGCTCAAGCTGGATGAAATAGCCGAGTTGCTGGAACTGCCGCTTGGAACGGTCAAGTCCAAGCTGTATCGGGCGTTCAGGCGACTGGCCCATACATTGCAGAAAGGGGAGGATCAGGATGAGTTACATATCCGGAGCCGGTAGCGCCGATAAGGCTAGTCGCGACAGTCAACTGCACAGGGAATTGCAAGAGCAGCGGCAACTAGAGGAAAAGGGTGAAGCAGCAGCGGATCGATGGGAGCATGACCAGATCGGAGCCGTATTCAGCCAACTGGATCGCTATACCGTCGATGGTCCCAGCGGCCAGCAGACGGAATCTCTGCTGGCGCTTGCCGCCACATATGCCACACAGCCTGAGTGGGCGGTTGCTGTACCCTCTTCCAAGCGAGTGGCAAGACATGACAGGCCTGGGCGGCAAGCAACTGTCGCTATATCTTTACCAGTAAGGCTTATGCAACGCATGGCAGCTCAGGTAAGGACGATGCATTGGCTGTTTTGGCTTACATCAGCGCTTATGATTGGCATAGGAGCAGTCGTTGAGGGGCTGGTAGCAAGTGAATGGTTCAGTAGCTCTGCCAAGCCGGATGTATTTTTATTTACGATTCTGTTGCTTCCTGTAGCCAGTGTGGCCTATTCACTCCGATCCATGCATAAGCCAATGAGTGAGCTTGAGGCGACCTTTCCTGTTACACCCGTACAGCTTATGGTAGCCAGAATAGGAACCATACTGCTATATGACCTCCTTCTAGCGCTGTTGTTTTATGGAATACTCGTTATGACGGGTACCAGCGGTGAATTCGGATCTAACACTACTTTACTGATCACAGATCTATTACTGCCGATCTGCCTGAGCGCTTTTGCAGCGCTGGCTGCAATGCTTCGTTTCGGGACATGGCCTGGTACCGCGGTTGTGCTCGCAGTGGGCGTCATCCAGTTTTCCACTGGCGAGAGGCTTGGCGTATTTCAATTGTTCAGCGAATACGGGTCCGAACACTGGCTTGCAAGCAAGCTTGTTGCTGTTAGTCTGGCAATAGCGCTGGGTGTTATAACAAGTATTTTGCTGCGCCATCGGCATTATTACAAGCAATATGGATAGGAGGGAAGAGTGGTGCGAGGAGCTGAGCTAAAACTTACCGCGGTTGAACTTCTTGCAGATAATGGTCACCTGCTGCTAGGGGATGTGAATCTGGCTTTGCCGCCAGGCTGGTATGGTCTGGAGGGCGCCAATGGCAGTGGAAAAACAGCATTGCTCAAAGCGATAGCTGGTCTATACCAGCCTGTACGCGGCCTGATTACCTATCAGCTTCATGGCGTGACGTTGTCAGGCAATGCTTTCAAGCCTTATCTGGGCTACAAGCCACAGCAGGCAGCGTACTATGACAATATGAATGTCGAGGCATACTTGCGTTATGTGGGTGAGATGAAGCTGATGCCACGGGCAACCATTGAGGAACGATCTCGTGAGCTAAGTGAACGGCTCGGGCTTACTGCCGAGTGGAAAACGCCCATTCAGCGGTTGTCAGGCGGCAACAAGCAACGGCTTATGATTGCTCAGGCGATGCTTGCTGATCCATGGTTTCTGCTGCTGGATGAGCCTCTCTATGGCATGGATATCGAGATTCGTTTCCTGCTGCTAGACACGTTGTACGAAATGACACCTGGCACAGTCGCAATCTTTTCAGGCGCTTTGGAGGGCCTACAGGGAGGTTGGTTGGATGCTGTGATCAAACTTGAAAATGGTACAGCGGCGCTGCACTGATGCAGCGCCGTTTTCTATATTAAATCATCCTGCTGCGGCTGCGAAACTTGCCTGGCGGATAGCCAGACATTTGTTTGAACCATTTGCTGAAGGGGTGGATAGAGTCGGCCTCTAGATGGCTGGCAATGGAGACTCTTCTACTCTTATCATTGGCAAAGAACGGGGAGTTTTGAACACAAATAAAATAATGAGAAGTGACAGATTGCTTGGGTAGTGTTGGGATAATATCAATAATTGGCGAACCAGCCGATGGAATAAATGGCGTGATTTTCTCTTTGAATGGAGATTTTTTGGTACCTTATTGTCAGTACAATCATACAGAGAAAAAAAGGAGGAGAACCCAGAATCATGCACACCAAGAATAAGGGGAAGTACAATGATTTTTCGAGATATTTACGGATAGCCAATTGTTGCGGAAGAAGACGAAACACTTCCCTTGGCTCATCCTGATTTGATGTTGTTTTTGCTTAACACCACAAATGTAATTGATAGTGTTGATTATAGACTGTTCAAAATAAAGGAAACAGCTATCGTTCAATTTTTTGTAACGGACGCATTTAAACAACTAGTGGAACTCCATGACCTTAAGGGCTTAGATTTCTCAGAGGTATACGATTCAGCTTTTACTGCAGAAAAAGAAGAAGAGCAAGAACGTAATTACCAAGCTGCCCTTGATTTCATAGAGCGCAATAAAGGAATTGAAGTTTCATATGATGAGGCTCGTTTCCTTATGGAGCAGGAAAAAGTTGTTGCCAGCGGAAAGTGGAGAATGCAACTAGATGAGAATGGGGAGCTATGGCTTGCGAATTTGACACCTGATTTGATTTATTGCTGGGGCAAGCCAATTTATATTCCTCCTGTGTTAATGCTTTTTCAATGGCATGAAGTAGAGAAGTCTGAAATTAACTTATAGAACCCGGTGGAATGAAATATACTCTTATGAAGCTTTATCATCATTTTTAAAAGGCTAAGCGCTGAGCTTAAAGTCATAAGTTAGATCCGTTAACACTAAAGTTTTACAAAGGCGACTTATCTGCGGACGGGTTGCTTTTGTTTTTTTCAGTTCCCATCAAAACAATATAGTCCTGACCGATCTGCTTATCCAAATCATTGAATACTATCAATAAAGATAACCGTCAAACAATAGAATATATGATATAATGACGTGGTTGTTGTAAGGTGCAATTTTAATATGAAAAATAGGATGGGCAATATGAAGGGTTATCTTTATAACGTGGATAAAAAACGATTGATTATTATGGTTATCGGCAATGTATTTCTGGGCATGGGAATTAGTATTTTTAAGCTGTCCGGCATGGGGAATGATCCCTTTAGCGGCATGGTAATGGCACTTGCAGAGTGCGTGGGTATAACATATGCAAATTTTCTGATCTTGCTGAACCTGGTATTGTTTGTAATCGAATTCATCACCGGACGAAGGTATATTGGAGCCGGGACTTTTGTAAACGCAATCTTTTTGGGGTATATCGCTACGTTCTTTCATAGTACTTGGCTATCTCTGTTAGGCGAACCTCAGCTGTTATGGCAGCGGGTGGTCGTCGTAGCGATTGGCGTGGTGGTATGCAGTTTTGGGGTATCCCTGTATCAGACATCGGCTGTGGGAGTCGCTCCTTACGACAGCCTGTCCCTGATTATGAGGGATAACGTCCCGAAAATATCTTATTTTTGGCACCGGATGTTTACGGATGCTCTTTGTGCTTTGATTTGCTTCCTGGCAGGAGGCGTTATAGGCTTAGGTACTCTAGTGTCCGCACTTGGTTTGGGACCCATTATTCATTTTTTTGATGTGAATTTTACGGAGAAGCTGCTGGCAAAAAAGCGTCCAAATTAAGAAAGGCGGGGCAGACCAATCTGCCCCGCCTTTACTGTAATTTGAAGGTCCATTTTTAATGAGTAAATGCACTCTTGATGTTATTTTTTTTATGAACATCTTCCGTGCCGCTATCCAAGGCGGTCTTGTAGTAGAAGCATTTATGGTCTATGACTTCCATCGTTTTTCTCAATTCTTCCATCTGTGCTTCTACAGAAGCTTTCCGCTCCAGGAACATATCATATCTCTGCTGCAAGGTGGAGTCCCCCTCAGAGCACCACTCAATGAAATGTTTTATTTCCTTAATTGGCATCCCGGATGACTTCAGGCATTCAATTACTTTTAAAGCATCCATATCCGTTTCTTTGAAAACGCGTTTCCCGCTGTGGGTTCTTTCTATAAAAGGCAAAAGTCCCTCCTTGTCATAGTAACGCAGGGTATGTGATGTCATATTAAAATATTCTGCAACTTCACTTATGGAGTATGTTTTCATCATCTATCTCCAGTCTTAATTATATTTTATGCTTGACTTAGAGTTAACTTTAAGTAATAACATAGGTTTTGTAAAGTCGACGTTACAGCTTTTTATATTAACTAGAAGAGAGGTTTCACTATGATAAAAGTAAATGCACGTGCTACATTCAGTCAGGAAGGCCCGTTCAAGCTAACTACAATTGAACGCCGGAATCTGCAGCCGCACGATGTTCTTATTGAGATTAAATACGCTGGCATTTGCCACTCGGATATTCATACAGCCCGCGGGGAGTGGGGACCGGTTAAGTATCCACTTGTTCCAGGGCATGAGATCGCCGGTATTGTCAGCCAGGTCGGTTCCAAAGTTACAAAGTACACAGTCGGCGATCGTGTAGGGGTAGGTTGTATGGTTGACTCCTGTGGAGAGTGCAGTAATTGCCAAAAAGGTGAGGAGCAGTATTGCCTGAGTGGAAATACGGGCACTTATGGAGCTATCGACCGGCACGGTCACTATACACAGGGCGGGTATTCCACGCACATCGTTGTAACAGAAGACTTCGTGGTCCGGATTCCTGACACTATTCCGCTTGATGCGGCTGCACCGCTTTTATGCGCAGGAATCACCACCTATTCACCGCTGCGCCATTGGGGAGCCGCTCCCGGCAAAAAAGTAGCTGTAGTGGGTCTTGGCGGGCTTGGGCACATGGCTGTGAAGATTGCTCATGCCATGGGAGCTGAGGTTACTGTGTTATCACAGTCACTGAAGAAGAAGGAAGACGGATTGCAATTAGGAGCGGATCATTATTATGCGACCAGCGATTCGGAGACATTTAAGCAGCTTGCCGGTTCATTCGATCTTATTGTGAATACAGTAAGCGCACAAATTAATATTGATGCCTATCTTTCACTTCTGGCATTGGATGGTACATTAGTCAATGTCGGTGCGCCCGCTGATCCATTGGCAGTTAACGTATTCTCGCTGATCGGCCACCGCCGTTCGTTTGCCGGATCGATGATTGGCGGAATCCGTGAAACGCAGGAAATGCTTAATTTCTGCGCTGAACATAATATTGCTTCTGAAATCGAGGTCATTTCTGCTGACCGGATTGATGAAGCTTGGGAGCGTGTGCTTGCTTCAGATGTCCGTTACCGGTTTGTCATCGACATCAGCACGATGGGGAACGAATAAGAGACGCCTTCATTCTTGACCTCGGTCCGTGGCCACAACCTCAAGAAATTCGATAACATAGCGGGAATTTGCTAAGGAGCTGGAGATCTCACGCAGTTATGTTTCGAGAAGAGAAAAACGGCGTTGCTGCATACAGCAGTGTATGTGTATAAATGCTAAATAGGCAGAGCAGTGCTTCTACCAGTGGGGTAGGAGGGCGGCTTTGCTTATTGTCGTTACTGCAAGTGAATATTTTGGATCAGCTGATTCTGCCGTTTTTATGAAAAAGATGATTCTTTAAAGGTTGGAATTTTTAAAAATCAGGTTGAAAAATGCTATTTTCCCTAAAAGAAAATCATGACACAATAATAATAAAGCGCTTACTTCATTAAAACATCCCAAGTTCATGAAGACTCTATACCACTTTTTGAAAATATTTACGATATTAAAAGTCGTATCTGCTGGCCGAAATTGCGGATTCCAAGCAAAGGTTGAAATTATTAAAAAAGTTGGTACTAAACGTTTAACTCAATAACTTAAGGGGTCAAACGGTTAGACATATCTATGTAATTATGAAGGGGGAGAGGGAAATGAAAGTAGGTAAAGCATTCGGGGCAGGTATTCTTTCAACTGCACTAGCGTTAAGTGTCATTGGCTGCGCGAAAGACGAGACAAACACAGCAACCAAGGCATCTGATGCACCCAAAGCATCTGAGAACGCAACCTCCAAGCCTGAGGAGAAGGTCAAGATTATCTATTCGATGTGGGGAAGTGCGGAAGAGGGAAATGTAACCCAGGGAGTGGCGGATAAGTTTAATGCTTCTCAAGACAGAATTGAAGTAGAAGTACAAGCAATTCCCTGGGAAAACTACATGACTAAGCTGAATACAATGGCTACGGCAGAGCAATTGCCTGATACAGGGATGCTCAGAGAAGATGGGGTCGTTCAGTGGTCTACCCAAGGCATGCTGAATGATGTAAATACAATGTACGAAGGAAGCGACAGCAAACCACTGGATAGCTTAGCCTACAAATATCAAGGGAAAACCGTAGCCTACGCGGCTGCCAATGAAATCTTACTCCTCTATTACAACAAAGATATGTTTGACAAAGCCAATGTACCCTATCCCCCAGCCGCTTTAGACCAAGCGTGGACATGGGACGAATTTGTAACAACAGCAAAGAAGCTGACCCTTGATAAAAATGGTAAACATCCTGATGAGAGTGGATTTAATGAGCAGAGTATCGTACAGTTTGGCGCATCCGTTGAAAACTTACCATGGCAGCTTGAGACCTGGGCGCTTGGTAATGGTGGAGGGTTCTATTCGGGTGATGGGACTGAGGTGAGAATTGGAGAAGACGCCAGTATAGAGGGAATTCAGAAGGTTGCAGATCTTTACTTGAAGGATCATGTTGCTCCGTTGTCTGTCGGACAGACTGATGATGGCATTCAACGAACCATCATCGCGGGAACTGTTGCCATGGCTACTAACGGTGCGTGGAACGTGGGAACTAGTCTGAATACGGCCAAGAATGAAGGCTTGAACTATGGCGTTGCAGTATTGCCTTACATGAAGGAAAAGGTTACCCTCAACACGGGTGGCGCCAATGTCGTCTTCTCCCAGACTAAGCATCCAAAAGAAGCGATGGAATGGCTGAAATGGTACAACTCAGAAGAAAATAACTGGGGCCTCATTAGCTCGGGGATCTGGATGCCAACACTGGAGAAGTGGTACACGGATGAGACCCTTACCCGTAAATGGGTCGAAAATCCTAACTTCCCTGTTTATGACGAATATAAATCTGCAGTAGTCGATTATGCGCAATCACCTGCTGTGAAGCCTGCAGCGTGGTTCTATACGAATCATACGACGGAGTTTAACACCTTGCTCGGGTCGGTTTTAGGGGATGTATGGACTGGAAAGACGACCGCTAAGGATGCTATTTCTAAAAATCTCGATGCGTTGAAAGCAGCCCATTCAGGCAATTAGTAAAGTTCGTAAAAGACTGGCCGCTGCCAAGCTCACACACGCGGCGGCCATATTATGATCTTCAGGTGGGGAGATAGAGATGGAAATGATTAATAAATCTCCGAAACGTCGTTCACGTATTCATGCAGGTGAGGCACGAGCCGCGTATATATTATTGATCCCTGCCTTCATTGGGCTGATCTTTCTAACGTATCTACCTCTTATTGGGGTGCTCGGGATCAGCTTAACGAATTGGACGGGACTTTCAGACCCCAAATTTGTTGGCTTCGAGAATTATATTAATCTATTTACCACTGATCCTTATATTAAAGATTCTATTATCGCTACGGTCTACTTTGCCGTCTTATCGGTAGTTGGAGGCATGATTTATTCACTTTTTATTGCGATGCTACTGAATCGTAAAATTCCGGCTAGAGGGTTTTTCCGGGCTGTGTTCTATGTACCGTACGTTTTGCCGGCAGCCGCAATATATGTAGGATGGTCCTGGTTATACGAAGCTAATTTTGGATTTTTTAACTTTATTCTCTCTGAGATGGGTTTGAACAAAGTTTCTTTTATCGCGGATTCCAGCTATGTCATTCCATCCCTATCCTTGATTTCGGTTTGGCTGTCAGGTAACTTAATTGTTATTTTCTTAGCTGGGCTGCAAAATGTTCCGGTCGTCTACCATGAAGCGGCTGAAATGGATGGTGCGAATGGATGGAAACGATTCTTGCATATCACTTTACCGTGCATGTCGCCCATTATCTTTTACAATTTGCTAATGAGCTTGATTGCCAATCTCCAAATTGTTACGCCGGCTCTTTCATTAACGAATGGCGGCCCGGGTAATTCTTCACGCTTTTTAACTTATCTGATGTATGATCAAGCTTTTGTAAATTATAAATTGGGGTATGCTTGTGCGACAACAGCCGTTATTTTTGTTATTCTTGCAGGCTTTACTGGTGTATTATTCAAAACCTCCAACCTATGGATCTTTAATGAAGGAGGCGATGACAAATGAGTGTAGCCTCATACGGAAGATTAAAGAGCAAAAAACGTAATAATCAATGGATGAACCTGATCTCGTTTGTCGTTGTTATTTTTTTTACTATACTCGTGCTCTTTCCAATCTGGTGGATATTTCGCACGTCGCTCATGTCGAATGCCGAGATATACCAATATCCGCCTTCACTGCTGCCAGGAAATTGGTTGTTTTCAAACTATGCAGAAACGCTAGAGATCTTTAAGTTTTGGAAATATTTATGGAATACTATGATTATTATTGTACCCGCCTGTCTGGCAGGAACCTTTACAGCGACTTTATGCGGTTATGCCTTTGCAAGACTACGTTTTCGGGGCAAAAAATTGATTTGGGCTCTTTGTGTCGGTTCGATGCTTCTACCTGCCATGGTTACACTTATTCCGCTATATATTGGGTGGACGAGAGGCTTAGGAATTCATGACAGCTATCTGCCGTTGATTTTGCCTTATTTCTGTGGTGGCGGGGCTTTTAATATCTTTTTGATCAGGCAGTTTATCATGTCTATACCGAGAGAGCTTGATCAAGCAGCAACGATCGATGGCGCTGGATATTACCGCATTTTGTTCAGCATTATTATGCCGGCCATTAAATCTGCGATGATCGTCGTCGCATTATTTATCTTTATCGGTTTATGGAATGATCTACTTCAACAGATGATTTACATAAACTCAAGCGATAAGTATACGATAGCCTTGGGACTAACCGCCTTTAGAGGCCAACTAAAGCAGGACTGGTCGCTGACGATGGCGGCTACGTGTATGTCCTTTGCGCCGGGTGTCATTTTTTATCTGATTGGTCAAAAATATTTCGTAGAAGGAATCACGTTGACAGGACTGAAAAATTAGCTTCAATGGCTAAAGATAGCGCACTGTAATCTGCTCTGAAGTATTAATGGGGGCACCTTTCTGCTAAGGCTTAAGTTCCGAGCCCGGCGGTATAAGGTGCCCTTTATTTGTGCTGTAAAAGCTTCTACAGATTATGAATAAAGTTATATAGGTTTGCTGGGACGAGTCCTCTCTTTGAATTGGAACGTCCATACAAATTCCTCGAAGATTAGTTTTATTTATGTACTTCGTATTTTAAGTTCAGAAAATGAAATGTCAATTGCAGTTTGAGACGAATATCACCGTTGCTTAAGTCTAATTGGAAAAGCTCCCGGATCCTGTTGATACGATAGAACAAAGTGTTTCTATGGATAAAAAGTGCTTTTGCCGCAAGAGCTGGAGTGTCCACATACTGAAGATAGGCTTCAAGGGTAGGCAGCAAACTTGTTTTGTGGGTATGGTCATAAGCAATAAGCTTCTGAATAACCGGATGACAGAAATCAGCAAGATCATGATGTTCAGATATGATTTTTCCAATATGCTCACAGAGATAGTCCTCATACACATAGATTGACTTGTTAAAGTCAAGTTGGAGTCCTAAGTCGATGGCAGCCAGACATTGTTTGTAATATTTTCGCAAAAAATTTAATTGACTGAAGGAATCACTCATTGAAGCAGTCAGACTATTTACTTGCAGAAACTCCAGAATCCGTTCTTCTTTAGTAATTATTTCGTGGGATGAATCGGTGAGAGAGATTAGAAATACAATGCGCCCTTGAAAAACGATCCAACGGTTGTTTGGCAGGAATTGACTTAGATGCTGCGCGACCAGTTGAACTTTTCCCTCAAAAAAACCGTTGTTTTGGTCAATTAAGGTCAACACACGCAAGTTAGAGGACAGCGGCCACTCCATATGAGCCAAGCGCATTGCAATGACATTAGCATCATAGAGATCACCAGTAAGGAGTTCGGTAAGCAGAAAGCTATGAACCATTCCTTGATTGGATTTATAGAAATCACTCTTCTGCAATTCTACCGAAACCAGTTCGCAAAGAAATTTTACTAGTTCAAAATCAATATCAGTAAATTCACGATCAAGCTCCATAACACTAACCTGTGCAAATTCTATACCGTGGACGTACACAAAAGCTGTAATCCAACCGTTCTTGGTCTCGGGATCACGAGAGTAATAAGGAAAAAGAGCCATCCGGGTCCGCTCGTATAAATTGGATTTCTTCATGCTTTGAATATTTCGGTCAAGGACATAACCTAAGTGTCTCTGTTGTTCAATATCAGGTCGGCTGGGAATAGGTGCTTGACACATAGCAAGTAATTTATAGCCAGCATCAACAATGATAACCGGATTACCAAAGATGCGGGTGGCTTCATTCGTCATGTGCTGCAATCCTTTGTTGGAGTTAAGTGCAGAGATAAGCGTGTGCATATGCTCAATAAGCCGATTCTCATGAGCAAGGATAGTAGAGATTTTCTCTGAAAGATCCAGCAAATCCAGTTCATTTGGCAGAAGGGTAAGGCAAGTATAAGAATCAACAGATGCGTCACAATCCTGAATACAGAAAAGTGGGGTGTCTGTTGGAAAGTCCCTTGGTATATCTGAAAGCTTGCCTAAATAGGCAGTGTCAGTCTTGAATACGGAGTAGGGTCGCAGGATAGCAAATTCGTTAATCTCTTTGGTTTGTAATGCCTCTTCCGGCCAGGCAAGACAACAGTCGCTAAGTTTTCTGATGATCTTTTGAAGATTCACGAGAACAGCCTCCAATAGCACTAGGAACCTTTGTGCAATTTTACAAAACTTTGCTGAAATAACCGATCACGATTAAGTTGCAGCACATGGGAGATAACGCTCTCATTATATATACTGAAATTATCACATGCAGCAATAAATGACACTTTAGCTTGAAAATGTGTGATGAGCTGTATTTAACAAGGAGGGATTGTATTGGAATTACGTGAAGAAATTTATGCGAAGCTGGTGGAAAGAGCTTCGCCTTTATTCGGGAAGAAGCCGGAGGAATTGTCGGAAAGTCTTTCATTTACGAGTGATTTACAGGCAAAATCTGTGCATTTTTCGCAGATCACTACTTTCTTGGAGGACGCTTTTAATGTTGAAATTCCATATATGAAATTTCGCCGGAAACAAACCATCGCTGAGGCTGTTGATTATGTGCTGGAAATTTGCGAGAACGGATAAGGAGAAGGACAATGAACAAATTTTTTACAAAGAAAGAAATGTTTCAGGGCGAAGAGCTTGAGAGTATTTACCGTGTGGCCCGTCGGCCTGTTGATAAAGAGCAGGATATTGATCTTTCTGCAAGTGAAAATCCAATGGATGCAATGGGACAAGGTTTCTGTCCTCCCTTCAACCAACGAACATACATTGCGGGTGAAGGCGTGATCTGTCAGCAAGACGTACCCGTTAAAATGCGTGACGGGGTGACTATCTACTGTGATATATATATGCCGGAAAACCGAATAGATAAGATTCCTGCACTAGTTTCCTGGAGTTTTTTCGGGAAAAGGCCAGGAGAAGGAATGAGTGAGTGGCAGATTATGGGCGTTCCTCCGCAGACCGTATCCAAACTCGCAAAGTTCGAGTCTCCGGACCCTATGTATTGGTGCCGAATGGGTTACGCCGTTGCCAACGTTGATACTCGCGGTGCAGGTCATTCCGAAGGTGATGTAAGCATGTTCAGTCGTCAGGATTGTGAGGATGGCTATGATTTTATCGAATGGCTGGGTGTTCAATACTGGTGTAACGGTCGAGTGGGTATGGGAGGAAACTCTGGTGTAGCCATGACCCAGTATCGTGTAGCAGCTTATCAACCTCCCCATCTCGCCTGTATAGCCCCGTGGGAAGGCACGACTGATGTGTACCGGGAAGCAATTTATGAAGGGGGCATCCCAGCACTTAGCTTCAATGAATTCATCGCAGCTTCGGTTACGGGGAATGGCGGTGTCGATGATCAAGTGGCTATGGCACGGAAATATCCTTTAATGAACGGTTACTGGCGTGACAAAATTCCTGATTTCAGCAAGATTACGATTCCGTGTTACTGTACCGCCGGCTGGAGTCATTTTCATCTGCGTGGTTCAATTCAGGGCTATCGTAAAATTAAGACGAAGCAGAAATGGCTGCGCGTACATCGCGATTTTGAATGGGCAGATGCTTATGATCCTTACAATCTTGAGGACCTGAAGCGCTTCTATGACCGCTACCTGAAAGACATTCATAATGGCTGGGAATTAACCCCCCGTGTCCGGCTTGATGTTATGGATGCTTTCGATTGTGATTACCAGGTACAGCGCAAGGAAAAAGGATTTCCTCTGGAGCGAACTCAATATACACGTTACTACCTGGATGCGGCCAGCATGAGCATGCAAGAAGGTCCTGTTTCTGCCGCATCCGAAGCAACTTACGACTCGGACAGTGGAGAAGCAATCTTTGATATGGAAATTAAAGAGGATACTGAGCTGACCGGTTATATGTTTTTACGGCTTTATGTTGAAGCAGCCGGGCATGACGACATGGATCTTTTCATTAATATTCAGAAGGCTGATGGAGAGGGCAATTGGATTCCCTGGCATGTACTGGATGAGCCGCATCCCGGAGCATGGGGTAAGATTCGTGTTTCGCACAGAGAGCTTGATTCAAAGCTTAGTACCCACTATCAGCCTGTGCTTTCTCACGAACGTGAGCTGAAGCTCACTGGGGGAGAGGTAGTTCCGGTGGATATCGAAATTGTACCTTCCAGCCGGATCTGGCATAAAGGTGAGAAACTGCGGGTGCAGGTGGCAGGCCGCTATATCCGGGAGGGGTGGTTCGAGCCTCTAGCGTGGGACACAGACAATAAGGGCAGACACATCATTCGCACTGGCGGGGAATATCAATCCTTCCTTCAGGTACCGGTAATTCCGCCACGTTATCAATCTGGTGAATATATCTACCGTTAGATATGGAGGAAAGTCCGATGATCGGTGTGGGGACAGATATCGTGAATTTTTCTCATCTGCGAGCCATTACGCTGGTGCAGGAAGATCCATTTATACAAAAAACATATACTCCGAATGAGATCGCGCAAGCTATAAGCCGTCCGGAGCCTTTTTATTACTATGTAACGCGGTTTGCCGGCAAGGAAGCGGTGTTCAAGTCTCTAGCTATCAGTGGCGAGGGAGTTAGTCTCAAAGAGATTGAAATCCTTAATGATGCCGAAGGGCGGCCTAATGTGATACTGCATGGGGAAATCGCCAAACGGGCGCTGCAAAGCTCATGTGCGCAAGTGAAAATTTCCCTTTCTTATGATACAGACTACGCGGTGGCCTTTGCCATAGCTGCAGATGGAAGGAGTATATAAATGAGCCTGCTGGAAACGCTCGAGCAAAAAGCACGTCTTCATCCCAAAAGGGTGGTTTTCCCGGAATGTGATAATGAAATGATTTTGAAAGCCGCCGCGGAGGTGGTCGCACGCAAGATAGGCCAACCTGTGCTAATTGGCAATTCAGAGAGTATCAGTGCGCGTGCGGTGGAACTTGGAATTTCGACTGAGGCATTCAGTTTCTTCAATAATTCGAATGAGCAGCAGTTAGAAGAACTCGCTGACGAATATACAGCACGTTTTGATGAGTTGAGCAGAAAAGCGGTCCTGCGCAAGGCAAAAGATCCAGTAAACTGTGCGATGCTGCTGGTTAAGACCGGCAGGGCTGATTGTGCAGCTGCTGGACGCGAGTATACTACGGCTGAGGTTATAGTGGCGGCTCAAAGCATTATCGGGATGCAGGAAAGCTTTAGCAGCATTTCAAGTCTTGGTATTGTGAATGTGCCGGGCTTTGAGGGTCCTGAAGGTCAGCTGCTTGCTATAGCTGATTGTGCGGTGAATGCCGCTCCCGATGCTGACGAACTTGCTGACATCGCCATATCCTCTGGATATACTGTCAAAACGCTGCTCGGCTGGGAGCCTCGTATTGCTATGCTTTCCTTTTCTACATGTGGCAGCACGGAGCATGAGAGTATTGATGTTATCCGCAAGGCAATCGATATTGTACATGGCAGAGTGCCGGACTTGAAGATCGATGGTGAATTTCAACTTGATGCAGCTATATCCCCAGGGGTGGCTGCAAACAAAGTGAAGCGTGAAAGTGATGTCGCTGGCAAGGCAAATGTGCTTATATTTCCAAATCTGCATGCCGGGAATATAGGTGTCAAGCTGATACAGCTTTTTGGTAAAGCCGATGCATATGGGCCTGTACTTCAAGGCTTTGCACAGCCGATCTGCGATTTTTCCCGCAGTGCTCCGCTTTCCGAAATGATGGGCAATATTATTATGCTAATTGTACGCGCACAGCATGGAAAGGAACTGTGAAGACATGGAAAGGATATATAAAATTTTTACGCTCAGCCCAGGCTCTACTTCAACAAAATTGGCGGTTTTTGAGAACAACACACAAGTATTCAAAGCGAATGTTGCCCATGACCCGGCAGTTCTAAAGACCTTTGCAACTATTGGCGACCAACTTCCTTACCGGCGCGAGACGATTCTATCGGAGTTATATAAGGCTAAAATCAGCCTTACTGCTATGGATGCTTACGCTGCGTACAGTGGAGGTCTGGAAAGCATGGTTGGTGGCATTTATCCGATTAATGAAGCCATTCTTAAGCATTCCCGGGAGGGAAGAACGGTCAAGCATCCGGCAATTCTCGGCGCACAGCTTATTCAAGCATTCTCGGATGAATTTGGCGGAGCACCTGCATATTTGGTCAACCCGCCTGATGTTGACGAATATGATGAGCTGGCCCGTTTTACAGGGATAAGGGGCATTTATCGAGAGAGTAGAGTACATGTGCTCAATCAGAAAGAAGTCGCCATGCGGTATGCGAAAGAACTACGCAGACCGTATGAGGAATGCAACTTTATTGTGGCGCATGTGGGCGGGGGGCTATCTGTTACTGCCCATAAGAAGGGAAGAATGGTAGACGGCAATGATGTACTAAATGGAGAAGGTCCTATGGCGCCGAATCGTTCTGGCTCAGTCCCTGCCGTCCCCATTATTGATATGTGCTTCTCCGGTGAATACACCCATCAGGAAATGATCCAGAAGATCAGCAAGACAGGAGGACTAGTCAGTCATCTCGGTACAGATAACACCATGGAGATCAAAAAAATAATTGCTAGCGGAAATACTTATGCGAAGCTTGTTTATGATGCTATGGCTTATCAGTTATGCAAAGCTGTCGGTGCTTGCGCAGCAGTTCTTCAAGGCCAAGTGGACGGGATCATTCTCACAGGCGGCGTCAGCAATGACCTCTATTTTACAGGTTTTGTGGAGCTATACTGTGGCTGGATCGCACCTGTTAAGGTGTACGGGGGTGATTTTGAAATGGAGGCACTTGCGGCAGGCACTGTGCGTGCTCTGAACGGTGAAGAAGAAACCAAAGTGTATACGGGTTATCCCGTATGGGAAGGTTTCAACAGAACAGAAACAGGAAAATCAAATGGATGATTTCTTGCAAAGCTTCATTAAAATCATACCCTCCATTCGTGCATCTGAAAGAATGGTCCTGTTGTCACAGCATATTCATGGAGAGCGGCTGGAAATACCTTGCGGTGAAAGCCACAGTGTTGAAGTTTGGTTGCATCGTGCCCAGCGGCAAAACTCGCCAGTACTTTTTGAGCTGCATGGCGGGGGGCTAGTGCTTGGCGATGCTGCCAAGGATGATAACCTGTGCGAGGAAGTCAGAACTCTTATTGGCTGTCACGTAGTAGGGATAAATTACCGCAAAGCTCCTGAGAATCCTTACCCTGCAGCGCTAGATGACGTCTGTGGAGTAATGAAGTGGTTTGCCGAAAATGCTGAAAGCTTCAGTATGGACCCTTCACGGTTTGCAGTTATGGGATTCAGTGGAGGGGCGACTCTTGCTACAGCCGCATCAATGAAGGCAAGGGAACAGGATCGCTACTCTATTTGCTGCCAGATTTTGCATTACCCCTATCTTGATGCCGTAACTGATCCGGCAGCGAAGGAGCGCTGTTTGTCCGATATGGCCCCAGAGTTGATGAAAGCGTTTACTTTTCTATATTCAAGTGAGGAGCAACGGAAGGAACCCTATGTATCACCGCTCCATGCGCCTGAACGGTTCATTACTAATATGCCGCCGGTCATTATAGTACTTGCCGAGTGTGATGCGTTGTGCTATGAAGGCGAACAATATGCAATTCGTTTGTCCAGGGCAGGCGTTCCAGTCTTTATACGGCAGATGCAAGCTGCGCACCATGGCTATATAGAAGATGCTTTTAATAGTGCCTGTTATAACGAACTTCCCATAGATACAAAAGAAACCCATGCAATCAACTTCCGTGAGCTGGCAAATGAGGCGGTGGAATGGAGTGCGCAATGGTTAAGGATGTATTTAAATTAATGTTTCTAGGAAAGGAACTTTATATGAGACGGATCGAGACAGAAATAGTTGTAATTGCCGCAGGACCTTCCGGATTGGCAGCCGCTGCGCAAGCTGCTGAGAACGGAGCGAGGGTAGTAGTGCTGGAGAAAAACAGTACGGTAGGTGGCGCAGCAAATATGGGGATGGGACCTCTGGGGATAGGTACGCGGCAGCAAAAATCCATGATGGTAGATATCAGTGTAGAACGGGCCTTCAAAATGTTTATGGAATATACGCATTGGCGCGTAGATGCCACTCTTGTGAAAAGGTATTTTGAAAATTCCGCCAATACCATTACCTGGCTAGAAGAGATGGGCGTCCAGTTTGCTGGCGCATACAAATATTTTCCGAAATCTGAGCAGACCTGGCATATCGTAGCAGTGAACGGTGGCATTGGCCGCAATGGCGGTGCCATCATGAATAAAGCAATCATGGAATACGCACGTGAGCATGGGGTTGAGTTTTATCTTGAAACCCCTGCTCAGCGTATTCTTACAGATGGACAGGGCAAGGTCTGCGCAGTTATTGGCAGAGGGCCTGAGGGTGAAGAAACTGAGTTCAGATGCAAGGCTGTTGTTGTAGCTACGGGAGGTGCAGGTGATAATCCAGAGATGATTAAGGAGCGCACCGGCTATAGCTACAAGGAGGATATGTTCAATTTTGCAATACCCGGACTCAAGGGTGACGGAATTCGTATGGCCTGCGAGGCAGGGGCTGCGACAACCGATATGACTGTTGAAATGATCTACATTCTGCCACATTCGGATACCGGTCCGGATAGTGTGCCTGCCGTACTGATGCAACCTAACCTGATGGTGAATCAACTCGGCAAACGTTTTATTAATGAGGAAGAAATGCAGAACAATACCTTCACCGGCAACGCCATCGCTATTCAAAAAGGGCGTGTAGGTTATTCCATTATTGATTCCACTATTCTAAAGGGGTATAAGCGCAATGGTCTTGATGTCATAAACTTTGTGCATGACCCGGATGATGTCAGTGATTTTGATGAGGTCGTAGAGGATTACATCCTTCAGGGCAATCCGGACATTATCAAAGCAGACAGCATTGAGGAGCTAGCTGAAAAACTTGGGATCGTTCCAGAGGCTTTGCTCGATACAGTTGATGAATACAACGATATGTGTGATAGAAGTGATGAGCTCTTCTTCAAAAACAAGACTTATATGAAGCCTGTTGTGAAGGCACCCTTCTATGCCGGATGCTTTCGTCCCAGCGCGTATGGCACACTTGGCGGTATAAAAATAAACGATAGAGCAGAAGTGCTGGATAAGGAATGGTTGCCTGTACCCGGTCTGTACGCTGCCGGTACAGATACCTGTACCATTTACGGGGACAGCTATATGTTTCTTTTACCCGGAAACACGATGGGTTATTGCTTGAATACGGGACGTTTTGCCGGTGAAAGTGCCGCTGAATATGTGAGAGCAGAGGAATAAACGATGAAGGACGAACAAGTGACACTGGTGATTGACGGAAAGACCGTATCTGTGCGTACAGGTGGAACGATTCTAGAAGCTGCACTATCAAACGGTATCTATATCCCGAACCTCTGTTACCATGAGAATCTTCGTCACACTGCCTCCTGCCGTCTCTGCATGGTGCGTCAGGAAGGGAAAAAGGGTGTCGTGGCTGCCTGTGCTGTAAAGGCGGAAGAAGGAATGGTCATTGACAGTAAGGATGCTCTCGCTGAAAACGTACGAAAGCTTTCTGTTGATTTAATGTTCAAAACACATCCAAGTGAGTGTACAGGCTGTCCAAAATTCGGACACTGCCAGTTCCAATCCATTTCCCAATTTGTCGGAGATACGGGGCGCCGCCTCCGGGCCAACCCGATCCGTATTGCTGAGGATGTCAGGAACCCGATTATTCTTCATGAAATGACCCGCTGTATTCTATGTGGAAGATGTGTGCGTGCATGTGAAGAGATGCGGGGTGTGGGAGCTATCCGCTTTGAGAAGGTTCAGGGCCGGTTGCAGGTTGTAGTAGATGGTAATTCCCTGCAGGATGCAGATTGCCGCTTTTGCAGTGCTTGTGTAGAGGTATGCCCCACAGGAGCTATTCGTGAACACGAGGCCATTACGCAGAAGATGACTGGAAAGTCCCGTACAGATGCCCTGGTTCCATGCCGGGCGGCTTGTCCTGCCCATATTGATATACCCAAATATCTGCGGTTCATACGGGAAAAAAATTATCCGGCTGCGGCTGCCGTCATGCGCGAAAAAGTACCGTTTCCCCACGCGCTCGGGTACATATGCACCCATCGCTGCGAATTGGAGTGTAAACGTAATTTTCTCAATGAACCGGTGGCCATACGTGACCTGAAACGCCATGCCTGCGAGCATGATGACGGTAGTTGGAAAACTCGTTCTTTCCAAAAATCGGCCACTGGCAAAAAGGTCGCTATTATTGGTGCAGGTCCTGCTGGTCTGACGGCTGCCATGTACCTTGCAAAGCTAGGTCATGAGGTAACTATTTATGAAGAACGCCAAAAGGCTGGCGGTATGATGCAATACGGGATTCCACAGTATCGTCTTCCCCGGGAGATCGTTGACCGAGAAATCGGCATGATCCTGGAGTTGGGTGTGAAATTACAGACCGGTGTTCGGATTGAATTTCCTGCCTCCCTGATCTCAGAAGGATTTGACGCTGTTTTGGTAGCCGTAGGGGCTCATAAGGGAGCGCGTCTGCCACTGAAGGGCGCCGGGCTGGAAGGCGTATATACGAATATTGAATTTCTGCGCCAGACGGCAGAGGGGGAGGCTCCGACTGTCGGTAAGAACGTAATTATTCTGGGTGGGGGAAACGTTGCCTTGGACTGTGCAGGAATCGCAAAACGGTTTGGCGCGGAAACCGTTCATCTGGCTTGCCTTGAAAGCCGAAATAAGATGACCGCATCTCCTGAAGAGCTTCGCTGGGCTGAAGAAGAGGGAGTGCTGGTGCATAACAGCCGAACGTTTCTCGCCATTAACGGCAGCGGCGACGGTAAAGTGAACGGGCTGCGGATGGCAGAAGTGAAAGGCTTCCAGTTTGATGAGAATGGCAGGAGTGTCATTGATCTTATACCTGGCAGCGAAACGATACTCCCGGTTGATACAGTGATTTTTGCAGTAGGTCAAGGACCTGATTTGGCAGAGGGCTGTGGGTTAGCCCTTGGTCGTGGCAGCCGCATTGTTGTCGAAGCGAATAGCTGTGCTTCAAGCATTCCCGGTATTTTCGCAGCCGGAGACTGTGTAACAGGCACAGATTCAGTTATTCGTGCCATAGCAGGTGCGCGCCTGGCTGCTTCAGAGATGGACCGGTTTCTCGGCGGGGACGGCAATATTGAGGAAAATCTTTCACCGGAGCAGGCGGTTTGCCCGAGAATTGGTGCAATTAAAGGCATGAGTGATAGAAAGCGAAAGAAAACACAGATTGTTGCACCAGAGGAGCGTTGCCAATGCTTTGATCCGATGGATCTGGGTTATTCTGAAGCGCAAGTACCGGATGAGGCGCAACGTTGTCTGCAGTGTGATCTGCGACTAGAAATAGCTGCGCAAAAATTTTGGAATGATTATTCGAGTGTTGCCAGAGGTGAATAAAGATGCCACATGAAGTCAGCCGAACTCCCCATTTTCTGTCGCCTTTCCCGAATGCTGAAGAGCCTGCTATTCAGGAGCTTTTGGAGAATAGGCTAGCAATTTCAGCTTCGGACGCGGCAGTAAGAATTAGAGCACTTGCATTGACGGATAAACAAGGAGTGCTTCTCGATGAACGTTTATCCGCAATCAATCCAGATGACGGGAGACCCGTATTAATCTGCTCTCTCGCACAGGAGTTAGATGGATTCACGGACTTTATTCTTGCGCATGTCGCGAGTCGAATAGCAGCAGGGCTGGCAATGGCTGCGAAGATTTGCATGGATTGTGAGATTCTGATCTATGCCGAGACAGAGGCGCAAGCTGAGATGTTGGCGGCACCGCTGCGTGAGATAGCTCCGGCCTCGCTTATATCAGTGAAGTACGGACCGGCTTCTCCTGTCCTGCGGGAAGAAACAGCATTATACAATGCCATAGACAATGGTGTAATACGTTGTGACTTATGGGTGAAAAGCTTCAGTGCCGAAGGCTGGCAAGGGAGACCTACCTTCCTGCTGGATGTGGAGACTGCGTACTGGATTTACGAAGGTGTAAGCAGTTCCCGCCGTCAGGAGAAATTAATAATGATTACAACAGATGAGAGAACCAGGGTTGTGGCAGTTGCACTTGGCACCCCTGTGTCTGCTCTGTTAGAGGAGCTTGAACTTGCGCCAGCCAAGCCCCTGCTGCTGGGTGGCATGCTCGGGCACTTCGCATCGGCTCCGGCCTTAACTTCGGAATTCATAAGCTATGATTCTGTTTATGACAGTATCCGAATCTTTACCGACAAGCACTGTATGGCAACTATCGCCAAAGGGTTACTTAGCGCTGCAGCGGAGACATCCTGTGGAAAATGTGTGATTTGCCGTGAGGGGAGCTGGCAACTCAAAGCAGTCTTCACTGATGTTACCGAAGGGCGCGCAAAAAAAGAGGATCTTGATTTAGTAACAGATATTGGCGAATTAATCGGAGCAGGATCTTTTTGCGCATTTGGAAGAAATATGGTGGGGCCGGCGTTATCTGCTGTTGCCTGCTCCCGTCTTGATCTTGAAGCCCATATTGTACGCAAGACCTGTCCGGCTTCGGTGTGTACCCATTTTCTTGCCTATGTCATTGATCCGAAATTATGCAGCGGCTGCGGGGAATGTCTTGATGTCTGCCCGGAAAATGCAATCCAAGGGAAATCAGGCTATATCCATATGATCGATCCGGCGATTTGTGAAAAATGCGGAAGGTGTACGGAAGTCTGTGAAGAGAATGCGATTGTCACTGCATCTGGTCGCATCCGTGTCCCCAAACAGCTGACCAGGGTGGGCAGATTCAAGTAAGTAACAGAAAAATGGAAAGAGCATGCCATATCGGCTGCGGGTGCAGGAAAATGAGTAAGACATATTCTTTGTATTTTAAGCTTGTGTTGAATCTTCCCTCTGCGGCGGCGATGTCGCTTGCAGCTTCCCTGATGAATGAGGGGATTAATGGACGAACATGGGTGTTCACCCTGGTTGGTTTCTCGCTGGCTTGTCTTATTAACGATTTTATTCCCTTGATGAGGATTAGCGACTGGTTTACGGGGCTTTTTGCTCTAAAGAAGGATTTACTGGCGGGTCAATGTGTCGGCTGTCTGCTAATAAACTTCATTCCTGTAACTGTAATCAGCGGAGTGATGGCTCTGCTTGGCACATCAAACCTGTCAGGCTTTCTCACCTCATTTACTGGGAATTATCCGGTGCTTTATTTGGTTTCCTATCTAATGACCATGATCATGACACCTCTAGCCAAAGCTGCCGGGAATAAAGCATGCGCAAGAGTAACAGTCAGATAGAGGAAGGACACGATTACTTGGAAGAAGGGAATCGCCGTACATGAAAATATTAGAGAGAATACAGGGAATATCAGGCGGAATGATGCTGCTTCCTATGGGAATCGCTGCAATAATGCATACTTTTTATCCGAGAACCTTGATGGTTGGCAATCCGTCCACTGCTGTATTTTCGAATGCGGGAACGATGACGATCGTGGGAATTCTGCTAGTATTCTGTGGTATTCAGTTCAAACCTCAACAGCTTGTGACAACTCTGCGGCGGGGCGGCATACTAGTTGCGGTAAAACTTGTTCTCAGTGTTGTTTTTGGGATCGTTGTTATGAAGCTTTTCGGTTTGGCGGGGTTTGGAGGAATCTCTACCCTGGCACTTGTGGCTTGCATCACTAGTTGCAATCCCGGCATGTACCTTGCGCTGATGGAGAATTATGGTGATGACACTGACATTTCTGCGTTTGCTCTGCTGAACCTTATCGGGCTACCGTTCATACCCGTCTGTATTCTTGGTTTCTCTTCCGGAAATGGGATTGACGCTCGAAGCATCATGGCTACTTTAATTCCGTTTGTAGTCGGATTTCTTCTGGGTATGTTTGATCCTGCTGTTCGTAATTTTTCCAAATCAGGGACCTCACTTATGGTGCCTTTTCTGGGGTTTTGCCTTGGGGCGAATATCGATCTCAAGAGCGCACTCAGCTCATGTGGGCTGGGGCTGATTTTGTTCTTGATCTTTACCTTGATTAATAACATCCCCATGTTGTTAGTTGACCGATTCTGTCTGAAACAAGACGGGCATGCTTCTGCGGCGATTTGTTGTGTAGCCGGGTTATCCATAACAGTACCTCAACTTATGGCAGAGGTCGATCAGGCATATCTGCCTTATGTTGAGAGTGCCCGCGCACAAATTGCATTCGCAGTTGTTGCCAGTGCAATTGTCACTCCAGTTCTTGTGAAAAAGCTGAAACGATCTCGTGGATCAGTTTCTGAAAATATGCTTAACAAATTCGAATTGTAGGAGGCTACTAATGAAAATTTTAGGGATCAGTTGCGGAAGAAGAATGAGCAATTCAGAAATCCTTGTTAAAGAAGCTTTAATGGGTGCTGAGGAGCTTGGTGCCGAAGTAGAACTTGTGCGTCTTAATGATTTACATATTAAACCTTGCACCGGTTGTAATGCTTGTGTAGTGAGTCTGCTTGAAAAGTGTGGCTCAGGAGACTGTGTGATAAAGAATGATGACTATGGATTTATTGATGAAAAATTAATGGAATGCGACGGATTAATCTTGAGCTCAGCCATTTATGAAAAGAGTCCTAACGGATTATTGAAGATTCTGAATGACCGGATGGGGCCTTCTCATGACATTGCTTTCCGGATGATTGCCAAGAAGCAACGCGAGGAAAGAGGGATTACTACCGGCAAAGGCCCGGATGAAAGAAGCTTTAAAACAAGAGTAGCTTCTCTTATTGCTGTAGGAGGAAGTGAGTGGGACACACTCGCATTGCCGATGCTCCACCTTTTTACGTTGCCGATGCAAATTAATGTAATAGATAAAATGCTGGTCAATTGGGTTGGCTTACCTGGAGCAGTTGTGTTCAGGGAGGAAGAACTTAAGAGAGCAAGACAATCCGGTCGTCATGTGGCTGAAACACTCATGAATCCAGATACGGAAGCGAAGTATATTGGCGAACCTGGTTTATGTCCAATCTGTCATTCCAAACTCATAGAAATCAGAAATCATGATGATAATTACCCAGCAATATGTGGAATTTGCGGGGTCAGGGGGACTCTGGAGGTGGAAGACGGTAAAGTAAGATTTGATATCGCCGAGGAAGATAGAGCACATTCCCATGTTCTAATCTCCGGAAAGCTTGGCCACGCAGATGAATTATATCAAGTTTCTTTAAAACGTAATCCAAAGGCTGACGAATTGCCTGAACGGTTGAAGAAGTACAAAAATTATTTAGCTTATTCCAGACCTGAACGGGATTAATGCTCGCAAGAGTATTACTAGTCTTCTAGTGAAAGGAGTTCATTTATGATTGAATTACCACGAATTAACGATCTCGGATTTTTTGAAATTCGACTGGAGTCTATTGGAGGCTTGGGAGCTAACCTGGCGGGTAAAATGCTCGCAGAAGCGGGAGTCGTCGGAGCGGGGCTGAACGGCGTAAGCTTCTCGTCTTATGGATCAGAGAAAAAGGGCTCTGCTGTAAAGGCCCACATCCGCTTCTGTGATTTAAACACGCATATCCGTGATACTTCGCCGGTAGAGCGTCCCCATGTGGTTGGGGTGTTCCACGAAGCGCTTGTCAAGACCGTTAATGTCACCAGCGGGATTAATGAAGACAGCACTGTTCTTGTGAACTCGGCCAAGACGCCGGAAGAACTCAAAGAGCTGCTGAAGATGAAAGCCGGAACCATTGCTGTGATCGACGCGACAAGCATCGCACTGAAAGAGAAAAACCGTGTAAACATGGCGATGCTGGGTGCCCTGTTCCGGCTCTGCCCATTCCTGGTTGCTGAAACGATGAAGGGCGTTATTGAGAAATCGCTCGGCAAAAAATATCCGCAGGCTGTACAATCGGCTATTACGACTTTTGAGCGCGGCTACAATGAAGTGAAGTTTATGCACTTCGAGCTGGAGGCAGGGGACAGCATGCCTGAATATGTGCGTTCCGACATTTCGCCGTTTGGCTATGAAACTCAGCCTATAGGCGGTACGATCATCAATCCGGGAAGTAGCTTCCTCAAGAACCTGAGCATTTCCCGTTCCGGAATGATTCCGGCTTATGAAAATGAGTCCTGCATTAACTGTGCACAGTGTGACACCGTCTGCCCTGACCAGTGTTTTGTGTGGGAAGAACGGCTTGACCGCAAGGGGCGCTCACAGATGTTCCTGCGGGGCATCGATTATCAATATTGCAAGGGTTGCCTGAAATGCGTAGGCGCCTGCCCGACCTCGGCACTCTCAAGCATGCGCGAGAAGGAAGGCTATGCCGACAGCCATACAGTGCATCATCCATTCGATCTCATCACGCAAGCGTAAATCTGGTTAGAAAGGCGGAATGAACAATGGCTATTGATTATGAAAAAGAAATAGGTTCTGCCAAAGTAGAACAGAAATTCCTATATGAATCAGGCAATGAGATGGCGGCCTATGCTGCGCATCAGATCAACTATCATGTCATGGGGTATTTCCCGATCTCGCCATCGACAGAGGTTGCCCAATTCCTCGATACGATGAAAGCCAGCGGCCAGCATGACATTATGCTCGTGCCCTCAGATGGTGAGCACAGCTCGGCAGGTATCTGTTATGGCGCTTCTACAGCCGGCGGACGCGTATTTAACGCCACCAGTGCGCAAGGCTACATGTACATGCTTGAGCAGCTGCCTGTACAAGCCGGTACGCGGATGCCCATGGTTATGAACCTGATTTGCCGCTCCATCTCCGGACCGCTGAACATTCACGGGGACCACTCCGATTTGTATTTTGCACTCAATACCGGCTGGCCGATTCTGATGTGCCGTGACCCGCAGTCGGTCTACGACATGAATCTGATGGCACTGAAGCTGGCTGAGCATGTCAAAGTCCGCCTGCCGGTTATGGTAGCTTCGGACGGATATTTCACTTCTCACCAGAAGCGCCGCGTACAGGCTTTTGCGCACCGCGCAGATGTGCATAAATTCGTAGGCGAACAGCCGCCAGCCGGCTCAACCGATACCCTTGACCGCAACAATCCGGTTACTGTTGGTCCTTACATGAATGAACCGGATTATATCAATAATCGCTATCAGCAGTCTGTGGCCATGTACAATGCCGGTGAAGTGTTCGAAGAGATCGCTCAGGAATTTGCTGATCTGACCGGACGCCATTATGAGGTGATTGAGCAGTACCGGATGGGGGATGCCGATGTGGCTGTCTTCCTGATGAATTCCGCGTCCGAGATCATTAAGGATGTTGTGGATCAGTTGCGACTGCAGGGAGTCAAAGCCGGAGCGATTTCACCGAACATGATCCGTCCGTTCCCGCAGAAGCAGATCGCGGAAGCACTGAAGAATGTCAAAGCCATTACTGTTGGTGACCGTGCGGATTCCTTCGGCGGACACGGCGGCAACATGGTTAACGAAATCAAGGCAGCGCTGTTCACTTACGGGAATACAACGACTAAAGTCATCAGCCGGATTTACGGATTAGGCGGCAAGGACTTCTATGCTGAAGATGGCCATCATTTCTTCCAGCTGGCGTTGGATGCTGTTGTTGCTGACCGTGTTGAAGTACCGTTTGATTACTACGGCCACAATCCTGGTGAACCGGAAAAGGCACCGCAGCGCCTGCTTAAGCCGATGAATTTCGATTTGTTGAAGACGGGCCTCATTACTGTTACTAAAAATGAAGAAACCGGAAAGCTGGCCGTGAAGATTCCCCCGATCCGCAGTTTGATGAAGAAACCAAGACGCCTGGCTCCGGGTCACGGCACATGCCCGGGCTGCGGAATTTTCTCGGGTCTTGAGCTGTTCTTCAGGGGAATTGAAGGAGATATCGTTGCGCTGTACCATACAGGATGCGCAATGGTTACAACAACCGGCTATCCTTATTCGTCGCACAAGTCAACGTTCATCCATAACCTTTTCCAGAACGGTGCGGCTACGTTGTCCGGGGTGGTAGAAATGTTCTGGGAACGCAAACGCCGCGGAGAGCTGGATGGACTGGGCCTGAGGAATGACTTTACTTTCGTTATGGTAACAGGCGACGGAGGTATGGATATCGGGATGGGACCAGCCATTGGTGCTGCACTGCGTGGACATAAAATGATTATCATCGAGTATGATAATGAAGGTTATATGAACACTGGTGCACAGCAGTCTTATTCAACACCGCTCGGTCACCGGACTTCTACTTCAAGCATCGGCAAGACCCAGCAGGGTAAAGTCACCCAGCATAAAGATACTGCCCAGATCATGGCAGCCACTAATATTCCTTATGTATTCACCGGCTGTGAAGCCTACCCGCAGGATCTGCTCAAAAAAGCAGCTAAGGCCCAATGGTACGCGCAGAATGAAGGTCTGGTCTACGGCAAGATTCTGATTGCCTGCCCGTTGAATTGGATGACCGAAGACAAGGATGGGACGGATATTGTATCCTTGGCGGTGGAATCCTGCTTCTTCCCGCTGTATGAAGTGGAACAAGGCACAACGACCATTACGTACAATCCGGAAAACAAGGACAAACGTATTGAAGTCTCTGCCTGGCTGAAGACGATGGGTAAGACCCGCCATCTGCTCAAGCCTGAGAACGAACCGGCTCTGCGCAGCTTTGAGAGCGAAGTTCAGCGCCGCTGGAGTCGTCTCAAAGCGAAACACGAGCATTCTGAATTGTAAATATAGTTTTTTAAACATTACACTTATCGATATTTTGATTCGGAAGTGGATGATTTGCTCAAGGGAGTATATCTGAAGATCGAGAAGAGCGGATACAGCGGGAGATAGCGAAGGAGCTGGGGATCTCACGGAGTTATGTTTCGAGAGTGAATTTAAGAAACAAAGTCTGGGAATAGATTAATACCTGTGAGGACAGGGGATTCGTCGGTTTACGTTACTTTATTTATATAGTGTAGAAGTTAAAAATCATGATAAAAAAGCAACTTATCTGCGGATAAGTTGCTTTTTGGCGATACGTCATTCTTTAGCTAATTCGGCTCTTTTATTATTCAGAGCGGTTCTGCTCAATCATTAGATTGTACCTCTTCACAAGCAGCTTGTTGAAAAAATAAAAACATAACCCGTTAAGCAATCCTATTACGGTTGAACTGAATGCCGAGATTAGATATCCTTCATTTTCTACATTTGAAACAAGGTTAATGACAATAATTGAAAGAATTAGACTGAAAGCAAAACCTCCCAAGGAGAAATATAACAAATTGAGTAGAAAAACTCCTCTTCGCTTCTTAATCAAGCTTTCAATAAAATCATTTAAATAGATAATAAGTAAAATACCATAAACTAATAATAGGGCAATAAGCCCATAGAAACCAGCAGGTGGTGGCTTATCCGCAAGAGCAAAAAAGATGACAGTCCAAAAAAAGAAGAATGTGAAGAAATTTATCGTTTTAATTTTTTTTAACAGCTTCAGGTCCATAACATTGGTAAACCTCGCTTTTTAGTTTTTTAACAAGAGAACTGTTTATTCTATTATTACCTGTCTATTTTATCAAAACAACATAATTATTTCTGAAATAGATTCATTTTTTTATACATTTTCATGAATTTGCAAAATTAAGTGATGAATTAATTTCAGTTTATTCAAAACTTGTGTAAATACTGTAATTATTTTCTGAAAAAATTGTAAATGTTTCAGAAAAAAATGGGAGTATATTGTGATAGTACAAAAAACAACTGACTGTATTTCTATTCTCCGCATCATTGGTTTTAGTATTCAGAGAGTATAGCTTTTCATTATTTTCAGGAAGGATTTGATTAATGATGAGTAAAAGTAATTTTTTTAGATTTGAGCGTAAAAATGATGATTTTCCGTTCTACAGTGAACTGCAATCCCCTACTCTAAATTTGAAAACCAGCCTAATATTTCTGATAGCTGTTGCTGCAGGTTTTGCATTGTTTCTTATTGGGTTTGGAGGTACTTATGGACATCCTTTTATAAATGTGATTTTCCCATTAGCAGCAGTTATCTTTGTTGCACGGAGTCAGTGGACATTACTTTTCAGAAAATTAGTTGCTAAAGATATTATATTAATTCTTGGGACGTACATTGTAAATCTTATTGTGACCTATGGTGTTGGTTTTATTATTACGAAGTTATTTAATTTTAGTGCAAATCCAGTGAGTGAAGGATTCAATGGTAATTTTTCCGATACAATTACGACGTTCCTGACAATGCTCCCGATGCTTTTTGGAGAAGAATTAATAACGATCCTTCCATTCTTAGTCATTTTGTACTTAGGAGTAAAAAAACTTAAACTGAACAGAAAGTCTGCGATTATCTTAGCGTGGATTGTAGTATCCATTATTTTTGGCGCATACCATTTACCAACTTATAATTGGAATATTGCACAAGCCATTCTCGGTATCGGCATTGTACGGATTGTTCTGCTCTATCCATACATTAAGACTAAAAACATTTGGACATCGTTTATAGTGCATGTGCTAAATGACTGGACACTTTTTGGATTTGCCTTTATGGTTTCAATGCATCATTGATTAGAGAATTCCATGTAAAAATTGTAATCTTTTTCTGAAAATACTGTAAACCATCCGGGAAATGACGGGATTATAGTGTGATAGTAAGAAAATGACTAAAAGGAGATCTTCAAAAATGGAAACTCAAGTTAAAAAATTCACAACTAAAAAGCGGATGTCCGTACTTCTATTGTCAGCAGCACTGGCTGCAGTTGGCACAGCGGCGGCTTTACCCGTGTCTGTCGGATCAGTTCATGCTGCAGCCATTACTGCAACAATAACCTCCAGGGTGAATGTCCAGGTTAAAGGTAAAGCAATCGGGACTCAGGCTTTCCTAAGCCCATTAGGTAATACACTCATTCCGCTTAAAGACGCAGCGCAAGCATTAGGCGCAGCTGTTAAATACGATAACAAAAATCATAGTGTAGAGCTTACCCTGGGAGAGAATACTGTAAATTATTCATTGGATATCGACAGTGCACTTGTAAAGTTAAATGGAAGCGGTCTGGGACAAAGATATGAAGCTCAGGTAATCGGAGGAACTTCTTTTGTTGCAGTGCAAGCCTTGGTTGAACCTTTCGGATATTTGGCCCAATGGAACGGACAAACCCGTACTGTCAATATCACGAATGCAGGAATGAATGAACTGACTATAACTGCCGGTAAACTCCAGTCTTCTAATTCCCATAAGGATGTAACCATCAATATCGTATATCCAGTTGTATCGCAGCTTGCGAATCAAAATGCCGAAGCGGCAATTAATAAAGCGGTGAAAGCTCAGGCACAGAAGTTTCTAGATGCCTCGGAAAAACAACTGGCTAAGTCTGGTGCTCCAGCGGAAGGAGCGACATACGATTTCGAACTGGCCTACAAGGTGACTTACAATCAAAATGGAGTGATTAGCTTCCTGCTTACCAATTATCAATACCTCGGCGGAGCTCATGGAGGCGGCTCACAAACAGGTCTTACTTACTCTCTGCAGGATGGTACGACAATGAAGCTGGGAGATTTGCTGAAATCCAATAGCAATTACAGTCAGGTTATTAAGAAATCACTTCAAGAACAAGTCCAAAAAGGTACTGAGTCTTCTATCTACTCTATTGACCTGTTCAATAAGTTAACTAAAGATTCTAATGCATACCTGGATAACTTCTACTTGACTAATGCAGGATTCACTGTGTTTTTTGTTCCAGGTGATATAGCAGAAAGTGTTGTAGGCAGTCCTGAATTCAAATTCACATGGGCTCAGTTCCTTTCGAATAATGCGGATCCGTTCGCTGCTTATTAGGTCGGTTTTTGACTTCAATCGTTTTTTTTCATCGTTACTTTATCACAAAAGAGTTTTTTTAAAAGCAACTTGCCAACTGGGAAGTTGCTTTTTTTGTTGAGTTAAGTAGGGAAGACTAAATGATTGCCTAGCATTCAAAATTGACCATGTACCGGAAACTTGCGGAGCCGCGACCACTCCTGCTGCAGTTTTTTAATAGGAATGGAAATGAGAGGGGGCTATTCCGGGGAGATTTATATTAATTCAAAGATAAAATCCTATATGAGATAGAAACAATCCTTTTTGCGGTAGTTGCTAGCCAACATGTCTTATAGACTAGTTAATGCAAGGAGTCCCGTATAATTTTTGAACGACGACTTTGCATATTCAGTCAAAAGAAGGAGAGAAAATTCATATTATGAACACAGTAACACAGATAAACAACAGCAAAGACAAGCAGACGCATTTTATTCTCAACGGTAATCTTTGGAATATTATGGTCCAGTTATCATGGCCCGCTATCATCGCAATGGTCCTCTATGGCTTAAATGCGGTTATTGCCGCTGTATTTGTGGGAAGATTTGTCGGAGAGGAAGCACTGGCTGGGGTATCGGTAGCTTATCCTTTAACCCAGATCAGCTTGGGACTGGGCTCCTTGATTGGGGTGGGTGCCGGTTCTGCTTTAAGTTTAGCCCTCGGCAGGCAGGACAAAGAAATGCAGAAGCGTTTGATGGGGAATGTTAATTATCTGTCCATCCTTGTAACGCTTGTCTATATGGTATTGGGTTTGCTTTTCTCTACACAGCTGGTGCGAATCATGGGAGGAGAAGGGGAAACTCTGGCTCTTGGAGACAGCTATTTTAGAATTACGGTGATTGGTTCATTTTTCTGGATTTATGGACTGGCTGCCAACATGATTGTACGTGCCGAAGGGAAAATGAAATCGGCAGCCGTGGTAATGGGCATTGGACTGGCAGTTGATGTATTGTCCAATTATATTCTGGTAGCCTGGCTGAATTGTGGAGTAGAGGGTGCTGCCTGGGCTACAAATATCGGGATGCTGGTCTACACCTTGCTGGGATGGATTTATTTTGGCAAAGGATTTGCCTCATTCCGAACGAATGTCTTCGCAATCTATCGGGATGCTGCCACAATCAAATCCATAATTGGTCTGGGAATGTCCTCTTTCATTATGAACTTTATGAATCTGGTACAGGCTGTTGTAGTATTTAATGCACTCTCGAGATACGGGACTACAGCAGATATTGCATTTTATGGAGTGGTTTTTCGTGTATTCACCTTCCTGTTGACGCCGATATTCGGATTAATGCGCGCCTTGCAGCCAGTCATCGGCATAAATTTTGGAGCAGAACAGTATGAGCGCGCCATCAAAGCCTATAAAATATTCACACTCGTTTCCATGCTGCTGACTTTGCCTTTCTGGATAATTTCCATGATCTCGCCGGCTTCCATTCTGGGGCTAATGCTGCCGGATCAAATCTTTAAGACCAGCGAAATGTTATATTTCCGGTTGAACATGGCGGTTCTGCCGTTATTGTCGCTCATTTTTATGGCCATGACCTTTTTCCCTGCGATTAATAAAGGGAAGCCGGCAGCCGTTATCGGCATCACCAGACAACTTGTTTTTTATGTGCCAGTGATGCTTGTTTTGCCAAGATGGTTAGGCGTCTCCGGAGTATATTGGGGTTCGCTTGTAATTGATTCTGTGGTTGTAGTGTGGACGGTAATCCTGGTAACTAAGGAATTCACCCGGCTCAGAGCTAAGTCCAAGCTAGCCAGGACTTACAATATGTGAAGGCAAGATGCTGGAACTTCTGCTTTGCCTGGATGGCCGATTTAATAGATATACCCTAAAAGAGCCTTGGAATTATAAAGGCTCTTTTTTGTGCTACTGGTTGACATTATAAACAAAAAGAAAGTATGATATTTTAAATCGTAATAATTACGAATAAAAACAATGTGTATTTGAATTGATTTGTGGATAATGAATGGTCACAAGCGGACTCTATCGTTCCTCACGAGAACTTCGAGCGGCAATTAGAGCAGGTTGAACTGGATTCAGAAAGGATCTTTTGGATTTCTTGAAAATAACCATTTTAAAGGAGCTTCAATAAATAATGAATAAAAGCAGCACCAATCAACGTCTACCCAGAGCAAAAGGGATTGATATGGGTACCTATTATACACCCAAAGAATGTGCCAAAAAGGTTAGACATCTGATCCTACCCGATATGAATCGAAAGATTGTCGAAGAATTCATCACAATCTTAGGTATGAGGGAAAGATTTGAAGAGCATCGAGTTCCCATTCCCAATAAAGTGGTTATGTATGGTCCACCGGGCACAGGGAAAACACTGACGGCATTTTATATGGCTCAAATGCTGGAGCTTCCACTTATCCTGGTTCGACTTGATGCAATTATTCACAGCCATTTGGGCGAGACTGGAAGTAATATCCGGAAAATATTTGAGTATGCCAAAGCATCTCCTTGTGTTCTTTTCCTGGATGAGTTTGATGCCATTGCAAGAACACGGGAGAGTAATGACGAGGTTAAAGAAATGGCTCGTGCGGTGAATACACTGCTGCAATGTCTCGATGATTTTGGTGACAATAGCATTTTTGTAGCAGCGACGAACCTAGAAAATGAACTGGATAGAGCTATTTGGCGAAGGTTTGATACAAAAATGATTTATGCTAACCCGGATGAATCAAGTAGGCGTCAATATGTCGAACTGTTAATTAATGACTTTGAAAGTGAAGCTGGGTTGATGGAGGAGGCATGCGAACGTCTTTCCGGTTGCAGTTTTGCTGATATTGAACAAATTGTCCTGAAAGCGAAACGTAAGGCGATTATAGAGCATTGTCTGCTAAAACGAGAGCATATTGTTCTATCCTATGAAGAATACAATCCTTCCTTAAACTAATTGTGGGGTTATAAATACAGGACATTGTAATTGGAACAATTCAACGAAAAAAAAGAACCCCAGCGACGGAATTTTTTATCGCTTGGGTTCTTTTTAAATCCATCAACTGATATTAGGTGTAGATTCTCTTAGAATGAGTTTGGTATAAATATGAGAAACCTGATAGGGTTGCTTCGGATCATGAATTCGGGAAAGTAGCATTTCAGCTGCTTTGACACCCATCTGATTACTATAAATATGAACAGTGGTGAGATGGGGTTCTACAATGCTTGATTCAGGACCATTATCAAAACCACAAATGACGAGGTCATTAGGAATGGAAAGCATATTTTTGAGTGACTTCATAAAGGTAACCGCAATATAATCGTTGGCACACACGAAAGCAGAAGGAAGCTGATTGATTTGGCTTAGCTTAGCATCTGCCCACTCCGGACTCGAAAAAAATAGTCGATCGTCATCGAGAATACATTGTGAGAGATCGAGATGAATCCCAGATTCTATCAATGCGCGATTAAAGCCCACCCATCTTTCATTAAAACTCCTACAGTGATTATAGTCCCCGATGAACCCCAGTGATGTGTAACCGCCATCAATTAACTTTTTTGTAAGTTGATATGTGCTGTGTTCGTTTTCCATGAGAAGTACATCTGCTTGGAATTCAGGGTAGCAGATATCGGCAGAGCAGTCGATGAAAATAGTTGGAATGCCTAGACTTGTAATCAGCTTACTATATTCGGAATTGAACAACTCAATACAAATAATTCCGTCTACATTGGCGACATCAAAATTATTTGGAAGAGACAAGGACTCCTGATCAATGTCTCTTATAATGTGCATGGATAAATTATATCCTTCTGCACTGATTCGTTTCTCCATGCCACTGATCAGTTTCGATCCAAAGTGGGAAGTGTTAGGTAAGTTTTCTGTTAATAAAGCGATATTTCCAGAGTTTCTTGGTTGAACACTCTCGGTGTCCATAAAAGCAAATTGTTTATATTTTAACTCTATCGCTTTCTTTATAACCTTGTTTCTAGTTTCATCAGGTATACCATTCGTTCCATTTAAGGCTTTGGAAGCTGTATTTCTAGAGATTCCTAAAGCATCCGCGATGTCTTGTATGGTTACTTTTTCCCTGGCCATCTATGTAATTCACCTCTATATTCTTGTTCTTAACCTTCGCCACAAATAGTGTACTGTTTGGCATGATTCCAACTCTCTTTAATGTATATTAGTTTACTCAAAATAGCAATATGATATTTACAAATGCACAATTTAGTTTACATTTTATCAGCGAATAAATGTGCAAAAAAGGTATTATCATTTTCATCTTCATGAGAAAATGTTGACTTTAAAGTATACAATCCTATTTAAATTGGCTGCATTTGTAATTATGTAAAATTATATGCATCATTTATGAACATAATGCTTTGTCATATGCACATAAATAATTTTACAAAATGTATTGACGAACGATTAAGTGTTTGGTAAATTGTAAAAGCAGCAGGACATAAGCCAATTGAAAGCCCTTACTGCATCAAGATATAAACATTGATAAGAACGGAGGTAAAGGCATTGCAAAACCTAATAGAAGCTGAACACAGAACAATGGTGACCAAACATAAGAGCTCCTTACTAGACTATCTAAAGAAATACTACTTTCTTTATATTTTGCTCGCACCAGCTGTGATCCTGACCCTGATTTTTAAATACGGTCCTATGTATGGTGCGATTATCGCCTTTAAAGATTTCAGCCCAATCAAAGGGATTATGGGGAGTGAATGGGTAGGCTTGTACAACTTCGAGAAATTCCTGTCATCCCCCAACTTCGAAGTTATCTTTATGAATACGCTTAAATTAAGTTTTTTCGGATTAATTCTGAGTTTTCCAATCCCAATCCTGCTTGCGTTGATGTTAAATCAAATTCGCCGTGCAGGCGTCAAAAAGAACATTCAGTTGTTCTTGTATGCACCTAACTTTATTTCTGTTGTCGTTGTGGTCGGGATGTTGTTTATCTTCTTGTCCCCAACGGGACCGATTAACCAGTTTTTTACGTGGCTTACAGGTGAACCAATCATGTTCATGTCTCGTCCGGAGTACTTCCGTTCGATCTACATTCTTTCTGATATTTGGACCGGAGCCGGTTGGGCATCCATTATTTATGTAGCAGCACTTGCTAATGTCGATCCTGAGTTACATAATGCAGCCAATCTTGACGGCGCTAATCTTCTACAAAGAATACGCCATATCGATTTGCCAACCATTCGTCCAATTATGGCTATCGTATTTATCCTTGCAGCTGGTGGGATTATGTCCATTGGTTTCGAAAAAGCCTATCTCATGCAAACGGCGATGAACTTGCCAACCTCAGAAATCATTCCGACTTACGTTTATAAAATTGGTTTGCAGTCGGGCGATTATGCCTATTCAGCCGCAGTAGGGTTGTTTAACTCTATCATCAACATCGTCTTGCTCGTCACCGTTAACTTCACCGTGAAGAAACTGAATGAGGGCGAAGGTCTTTACTAAGAAAGGAGCAACAAGCTATGCCCATTAAACATTCCGGATTAGATCGCTTTATCGTCGTGCTGAACGCGATCTTCCTGACACTGGCCGTACTTATCATTGTACTTCCTTTGATTTATGTAGTGATTGCATCTTTTATGGATCCATCAGTTCTGCTCAGTAAAGGATTATCATTCAACCTTTCGGACTGGTCATTAGAAGGGTATATAAAAATTCTTTCTAATCCGGCCATGATCCGAGGTTTTGGTAACTCTGTTTTATACTCTGTTTCATTTGCTATGCTTACCGTTCTCGTCTCAATCTGTGCAGGGTACGCACTGTCTGATGACAGGCTCAAAGGAAAAGGATTCTTCATGACCTTGTTTATTATCACCATGTTCTTTGGGGGTGGGCTTATACCTACATACCTGCTCGTTAAGAATCTTGGTCTGCTTGATACAGTATGGGCGGTGATCATTCCAGGAGCAGTCAATGTATGGAACATCATTCTCTCTAGAACTTTCTTCAAAGGAGTACCGAATGAAATGAAGGAAGCCGCTAATGTCGACGGAGCTTCGGAGATGCGGATTTTCTTCAGTGTTGTATTACCGCTCTCCAAACCGATTGTTTTCGTGCTCGCTCTTTATGCTTTTGTGGGCCAGTGGAATTCCTACTTTGACGCCATGATCTATTTAGATAATCCGAATCTTCATCCACTGCAGCTCGTGTTGCGGTCCATCTTGATCCAGAATCAGGTAGATCCGGGCATGATCAGCGATCAACTCGCCATGGCGGAAATGAAACGATTGTCTGAAATCATCAAGTACGCTGCCATTGTTGTTTCCAGTTTGCCACTTATTGTTATGTATCCGTTCTTCCAGAAGTACTTTGAAAAAGGTGTTATGGTCGGTTCCCTTAAGTAGGAAACAGGCTGCACATAGATAAAGATTAATTCATTCATATCTAATTTGGAGGTCATACCCTATGAAAAGAATTAAGAAATCAAGAGTATCAACGAAAGTAGCTTCTGCATCTGTACTTGCTTCGTTTATGTTCCTTACTGCATGCGGTGGCGGAGGAGGAGGGGGAAGTGCAGCTAGTAAAGAACAGGACGCCAGCGGTAAAGTAACTTTGAACTTTATTACGCAAAGCTCTCCACTTGCACCCGTTGATCCAAATGAAAAACTGATTAATAAGCGTCTTGAAGAAAAGACGAATGTTCATATTAATTGGAAGAATTTCACGAAAGACGTATTTGTTGAAAAAAGAAACTTGGCTGTGGCAAGCGGCGATCTTCCTGATGCAATTTTTAATGCGGACTATAGCGACTATGAGCTGCTCAAGCTTGCTAAAGATGGTGCCATTATTCCGCTGAATGAGCTTATCGAGAACAATATGCCCAACTTCAAAAAGGTGCTGGAAGAAGCACCGGAATACAAGAGTATGATTACGGCACCAGACGGTAATATTTATGCCTTTCCGTGGATCGAAGAGCTGGGCAATGGCAAAGAAAGAATCCAGGCGGTAGACAGTATGCCTTGGATCAATGTGGAATGGCTTGAGAAGCTGGGCCTTGATATGCCTACAACAACAGAAGAATTAAAAGAAGTATTAATTGCCTTCAAGACAAAAGATCCAAATGGCAATGGTAAGGCTGACGAAATTCCTTTGTCCTTTATTAACAAGCCTGGAGCAGAAGATCTGGTTTTCCTATTTGCTTCATTCGGATTGGGGGAGAACCCCGACCACGCGGTTGTAAGCAATGATGGGAAGGTAATATTTACGGCGGCAAAAGATGATTACAAAGAAGCCGTTTCTTTTATTAACGAGCTGTATAAAGAAGGACTCATTGATATTGAAGCCTATACTCAGGACTGGAGTACTTACCTTGCAAAAGGAAAGGATCAGAGATACGGACTTTACTTCTCATGGGATAAAGCCAACATCACTGGAGCAAATGACATTTACGAGGTTATGCCTCCACTTGCTGGACCAGATGGTGAAGTTAACGTAACAAGAACGAACGCGCTTGGTTTGGGCAGAGGTAAGATGGTTGTCACTAGCGCCAATAAGAACTTAGAAACGACAGCAAAATGGGTTGATCAACTCTACGATCCGATTCAATCTGTACAGAACAACTGGGGAACGTATGGAGACGATAAACAGCAGAATATTTTCGAATTTGATAAAGAAAAAGAAATGCTGAAGCATTTGCCGCTGGAGGGTGCAGCTCCTGTAGAACTACGTGAGAAAACAAGTGTCGGTGGACCCTTAGCTATCCTTGATTCCTATTATGGCAAATACACAACCATGCCGGATGATGCCAAAGGCAGAATGGATATTATCAAGAACATCATGGCGCCTAAAATGAAAGCAGAAAACGTAATGCCGAGTGTATTCCATTCCATTCAAGAACTTGATCGCCTTACGACAATTGAGACGGATCTTTTTGCCTACGTGCTTAGAATGCGTACTGAATGGTACCAAAACGGTAAAGTCGAAGCGCAGTGGGATGAATATTTGAAAGAATTGGACCGTCTGGGCCTGCAAGAATGGCTTGAAATTAAACAAGGTGGCTATGACAGAGCAAGCAAATAATAAACTATAAATAATATACGGTAAAGACCGTGTTCGGGAGTAAAGGAGAAAACAATAATGTCTACGATTGCGAAACAAAATTACCGCGGAGTGTATCATTTTTCCCCTAAGGAAAAGTGGATGAATGATCCAAACGGAATGGTTTATTTTGAGGATGAATATCATTTGTTCTTCCAGCACCATCCAGGTGGAATGACTATGGGCGCTATGCACTGGGGCCATGCGGTCAGCAAGGATCTTGTTACATGGGAGGAGCTGCCTATCGCTCTTGCTCCAGATGAATTAGGTATGATTTTTTCCGGCAGTGCCGTAGTTGACTGGAATAATACGACTGGATTTTTTGAAGATAAACCAGGTCTAGTAGCGATTTTCACACACCATTTGGATATGCCGGAAGGCAAGCCAGCCATTCAGCGTCAAAGCTTGGCTTATAGTAAGGATAACGGAAGAACCTGGACGAAATATGATGGAAACCCGGTGCTTGAACATGATACATTCATTGATTTCCGTGACCCGAAAGTATTTTGGAATAAAGATACTAATCAATGGGTGATGATTGTAGCTTGTGGTCAAACGGTGTGTCTATATCATTCTCCTGATCTGATGAACTGGACTTTTGACAGTGAATTCGGAGCAGGAATCGGTTCTCATGACGGGGTATGGGAATGCCCGGACTTGTTCCCGCTGGCCATTGATGGCGATCCTTCGAACACGAAATGGGTGATGCTAGTGAGCATCGGTGCGGATCCCGCTTTTGTGGAAGGATCAAGAACACAGTATTTTACAGGGGATTTTGATGGAGAAGTGTTCACGCCAGATGAAGATTCGATAAAAGTCCGCTGGCTTGATTATGGAAGAGATAACTATGCAGGTGTAAGCTGGTCCGATATACCGGTGGAAGATGGAAGAAGACTATTTATCGGCTGGATGAGCAACTGGATGTATGCTAACAAGACGCCAGCAGAAGAATTCCGTGGCGCGATGACAATTGCAAGAGAACTTCAGCTCGAATCAAGACAAGGGGGAACCTTTCTTGTGCAGAAGCCGGTACAAGAGTTGGAATCAGCTCGTGTACAAGTCCTTTCTATAAAAAATGCAACGGTGCAAGAAATCAATACTCTTCTTAAAGAGATTCACTTGGAATCTTATGAGATTATAGCTGAGTTCGCTCGGGGTAAATCTGTAGGTTTCAAGGTAAGAGTTGGTGCGGATGAACAAACAGTGATCGGTATCAACGGTGAGACAGAGGAACTTTATGTAGACAGGAAGGCTTCGGGCCAGCATGATTTCCATGAACATTTCGTAGGACATCATTCAGCCAAACTCGTAGCGCTTGATGAGTCAAATGATCTCCGTATTTATGTGGATCGCTCTTCCGTTGAGGCGTTTAGTAATGGAGGCCAGGCAGTGATTACGGATCTTATATTCCCTGGAGTAGAATCTAAAGGTATTGCTGTGTTTGCAGAAAATGAGAATGACTTGCTGATTTCCCTGGATATCTATGAGCTTACTCTCTCTGCTGAGCAAGACAAGAATTAGTCACCGAGAGGAGTCTTGTATATGCGTATAGGAGCGATTGAAGCTGGCGGAACGAAGTTTATATGTGGCATCGGGAATGAAAATGGGATCATTGAAGATCAGATCAGTTTCCCGACAGAACATCCTGAGTTGACGTTGCCCAAAGTTATTCAATATTTTCAAGACAAACCAGTAGAAGCTATCGGAATTGGATCGTTTGGTCCAATCGATGTACGCCCAGATAGCCCGACGTATGGTTACGTTACAACAACACCAAAACCAGGTTGGGGAAATTACGATATGCTGGGCACTTTGAAAAGAAACTTTTTGGTTCCCTTTGGCTGGGACACGGACGTCAATGCAGCGGCATTTGGTGAAGCCAAATGGGGCGCAGCCCAAGGGTTATCCAGCTGTTTGTACTATACAGTTGGCACAGGTGTTGGTGTGGGAGTGTATTCAGAAGGCAAACTTATTCATGGTCTTGTGCATCCTGAAGGGGGTCATGTTCTTACAAGACGCCATCCTGAAGATGAATTCCCAGGGGGATGTCCCTATCATGGGGACTGCCTAGAAGGGATGGCGGCAGGTCCTGCTATTGAAGCAAGGTGGGGGAAGAAGGGACATGAACTTCCTATAGATCACCTTGCATGGGAAATGGAAGCATTTTATATTGCGCAGTCGATTACGGGTGCTATATTGCTTAACTCTCCTCAGAAAATCATTCTGGGTGGTGGTGTTATGCAGCAGTCACAATTGTTTCCACTTATTCGGCAGGCCGTGCTACAGAACCTGAACGGTTATGTCAGCTCAAGTACTATTTTGGAACACATAGATGAGTATATCGTTCCACCAGGACTAGGCCAACAGGCGGGATTATGTGGTGCTCTCGCTCTTGGACTCACAGCACTGGAAAGTCAGATTTCTGCTCAATTGTAAAAGAATATAGAGAGGAGGTCAGTGCAATGAATTGGCCTCCTTCTTATTTTACAATAAAAGAAATGATTGATGATAGAAAAAGAGGGTGAAGAGGATGGTTAATAAGGGAAAAGTAGTTTTATCCTTTCTCATGGCAACAGGATTTGTTATGACTTCCGCAGGCATATATGTAGCCAATCCCGGTATGGGTTGGGCTGCGCCCGCTGATCAGGAGGTAAGTAAACAAGCTAAGGAGGGGCTTTCTATTTTTGAAAGCGTAACCAAAACAAACACAAACTTGACAGGTTGGCAAATAAAAGGAAAAGGTAAGTTGGCGGATACTGTGGAAGGGATTTTACTGACTTCCGATCCACAAGAAAATGTAATGGCAATCTCCGAAACGGTGTCAGAGGATTTTATCTATGAAGCTGATGTCATGATCAAGGATATGCAAGCGGACGCGACCTTATTGTTCCGTTCTAATGAAGATGGCTGGGGTTCCTACATGCTCCAAATTGTTCCGAATGCAGGTATGATCCGCTTACGAGACGCAAGTGATGGTGAAGGGAAATTAAAAGAGGAGCGGAAGGTTACTGTTAAGGCAGGAGAGATCTATCATCTCAAGGTGAAAGCAGAGGGTTCATCACTGAAAGTATATTGGGACAATGAATATAAACCTGTGATTGAGGTTCAGGATGATGCGTATCGTACTGGTAAGCTGGGACTCAATGTATGGAATGGTTCTGTTTTGTTCCAAAATATTATCGTAAGCGACCTGAAAGGGAATTTGGGTGCTGTGGTTACAAATAAAGGACAATGGCAGCCTAATATCAACGGCAAAAAAGGAATGGCAGTAAACCAGATGAAGTCACAGCAAATTTATAATAAACAAGCTGCTGATTTTGTATATGAAGGAAATCTATCTCTTCGTCCTGATTCTGTTGCAGCGCTCGCCTTTCGTTCATCGGCTGATGGAACAAAGGGATATGAAGCAGCCCTTACGAAGGAAGGAAATCAGGTTCGTGTAAGTCTGACGAAAGCTAACGGAACAACAATTGCAAGTTCACAGCATATCTATCCAAGTCAGGCCGGAGCAAAACATCATGTAGAGATAAAGGCGAAGGGAAACAGAATTCAGGTCTTTCTAGACGGATACACCCCGGCCGCAATCGATCTAACAGATGAAACCTATACCGATGGATATGCAGGAATCGTTGTTAAACAGGGAACAGCTTACTTCCAGGATACCTATGTGACGGATGCCAGCAATTATTATAGTGAAAAATATCGTCCTCAATACCACTATACGCCAATTCGTGGTTCTGCCAGTGATCCGAACGGGCTTGTCTACTTCGAAGGTGAATATCATCTATTCCATCAGGACGGAGGCACTTGGGCACATTCTGTCAGTAAAGATATGCTGAACTGGAAGCGGCTTCCGATTGCGCTGCCGTGGAATGATCATGGGCATGTTTGGTCTGGATCAGCTGTGGCAGATTTGACGAATGCATCAGGTTTGTTCGGGGATTCAGGAGGTAAAGGTCTAATTGCCTACTACACTTCCTATAATCCCGATGGCCCGAATGGGAATCAGCGTATCGGTCTTGCATACAGCAAGGACCAAGGTCGTACTTGGGAATATTCCAAGACGCGTCCAATGGTTATCGGAAATCCAGGCGATAATGGAGGGGAGCCGGGAGGCTGGGATTTCCGTGATCCGAAAGTGATTCGTGATAATGACAATAACAGGTGGGTAATGGTTGTATCCGGTGGAGATCATATTCGTTTCTTTACTTCAACAAATCTACTTGATTGGACCCTAACAGATAGTTGGGGATACGGGGACTATGTTCGCGGCGGTGTATGGGAATGTCCGGATTTGCTTCAGCTTTCGGTAGACGGAACATCACAGAAGAAATGGGTTCTGATGATTAGTACAGGAGCGAATTCAAAAACAGGCGGATCAGATGCTGAATATTTTGTGGGTCATTTAACAGCGAAAGGTAAATTCGTTAATGATAATCCGGCAGGGAAAGTTTTGCGAACAGATTTTGGAAAAGAATTCTACGCTTCAATGTCTTTTTCGAACATGCCAGATCATCGCAGCGTAATGATGGCGTGGATGACAAACTGGGACTATCCGTTTGCTTTTCCAACAAGCCATTGGAAAGGCGTACTGTCAATCCCAAGAGAAGTCTCATTAGTAACGACAAAAAATGGGATTCAGCTCGCTCAAAGTCCGATTAAGGAGTTGGAATCGCTGCGTAGTCAGCTGTATTCTACTGCTAACAAAGAGGTGAGTCCTTCTTCTCAGAATCTATTGAAAGGGGTTACCTCTGGTGCATACGAGATTGAAGCTGAAGTAGAAATTCCAGCAGGTAGTCAGGTTAGTGAATTTGGCTTTAACGTTCGTGTAGGGGGAAGTCAAAAAACGGTTGTTGGATATAAACCTGGTGAGGGTCGGATTTTCGTGGATCGGTCTGCATCTGGTTTGACGGATTTTTCGAGTCTATTTAGTACAAGACATGAAGCGGCAATGCAAACGGAGAACAAGCGAGTTAAGATGCGTATCCTTGTAGATGAGTCTTCTATTGAGGTTTTTGGCAACAACGGTAAAGTTGTTTTCTCTGACGTCATTTTTCCGGATCCAGCCAGCAGAGCTTTGAGTTTTTACACCAAAGGAGGCAACGTAAAAGTCGTATCTCTGAAGGTGAATCAGTTAGGCTCTGTATGGAATCAGGAGACGGGCTCAGCTACCAAGATAATGATGGATACAAGTGATCGCGAACTGAGCAAGGGGCAAAGCGACATACTTTTGGCGATGGTAGAGAATGGTACCGGTAATGGGGCACAGCCGCTTAAATGGAATTCCAGTAACAAGGATGTTGTTGAACTAAACGTGGTGGATAACTCCCAGGCAACCCTTGTAGCTAAAAAAGAAGGCGAGTCTATCATTACCGTCTCTACTCCAAATGGGAAGACATCGGCTAGCTTATTAGTTAAGGTATCTGGGGGTAAATTTCATACGAACTTAAGTGGGTGGACTAAAGATCTATCTGCAGCCTCCTGGGTCATTGGTGAAAATGGGATTCGTGGAAATTACTGGAGTGACGCGAATTATATCGCAGAGAAGCAGGCAGGAGATTTTACTTATGAAGCAGAGATGATGTTAGGGAAATCCGGAGGAGCAGGCTCTATGTTGTTCCGTGCCAGCGAAGATGGACGCAGCGGATACTACTTAAATCTGGATCCGAATATGAAGTCCATCCGTCTGTTTTATAAAATCGACGGCCGTTTTGAAGAGCGTCAGATTCTAGCAAAAGTTCCGACGTTCATTCAGCCGGGTCAAACCTACAAAGTGAAAATCGAAGCGAAGGGCCCGCATATCGTGGTTTATGTGGATGGGCAGAAAGTGATCGACCTCCAGGACGGCGTATTTGCAGAAGGCCGCTTTGGACTACATGTATTTGGCGGAAATGTTTCATATCAAAACGTTAACGTGAGCGGAGAAACACCTGCCGATTTAACCACTTCCAGTCTAGTAAATGCAGAACTAGAGAAATCCCTTTATACAGCAAATCTCGCAAATGGTGAAGCTGTTACACTGAAGGATGCGAATGATTTTACGGATCAGAAGTGGGTATTCGTGCCGACGGGGGACGATGCAGGTTCCTATTCTATTCGTACAACAGCCGGTCAGGCGCTTGATCTAGACACAGGGCAAAATAAAATTCAGTTATACCCTTATCTCGGATATAACAATCAGCGTTGGATTTTTCACAAAAATGATGATGGGACCGTAAGTATTATTTCTGCTCATCATAAGAAAGCGATGGAAGTATCAGCGGATGGGTCGACACTGTCCCTTAGCGAGCTTGATCCTACTCTTGATCGACAAAAATGGGTAATTACCAATTAACCTGAGGATGATAGAAGCAATGGAAGGGGGAATAGCGTGTCTAAAAAGCAACTTGTCTGCGGATGAGTCGCTTTTTGTTTTGGCTGCATTTTATGTATTGACGGATATTGGAAATGTAAGTAGAATGTAAATTAGTTAAAACCTTAAAACTTTTGTAAAGAATTTTGGTGTTCTTGATAAAGGCAAAACTGACATTCAGTGTGCAATTTTCAATCAGAACATAGAAATATCACGAAAGGTAAGGTTTTTTTATTTACCTAAAAAGTTTAATCGTTTAAACTTTCGGGTGACGGAGGTATGGAAGCTAAGATGAATATACATGATGTAGCCAAAAAGTCGGGACTCTCTGTAGTGACCGTATCCAGGGTGCTTAACAATTTACCCTCTGTACGGGAAGCTAATAGACAGAAAGTACTGAAAGCTATGGAGGAATTAAATTATCAACCCAATTCAGCAGCGCGGAGTCTTGTGAGAGGCAAAACGGGAGTCATCGGGATGTCGATTACCAACTTTAACGACTCTTTCTATGACCGGGTTATTCGCGTGGTGAACCGGAAGCTGGCGGCGCAAGGGTATTTTTTAGCCCTATCGATCGCCGAGAATGAGGATGAAGGCGATAATTTCCTGTTTCAGAAGGATCGCGTTGATGGAATTATCCTGTTGTCCCCACTTGAAGAAAAGGCATATGTAGAGGAACTGAAAAGAAAAAATATTCCGTTTGTATTGCTGGATAACCAGTTTCAGCATGAGGATGTGCCTAGCGTCGTGGTCGATAACTATCAAGGCGGGTATGAGGCTACAAAGCACTTGCTCGATCTTGGGCACACTCAAATCGCCTATATTGGCGGCCCTTCGGTATTTCTAAGTGTAGCGGAGCGTAAGCGCGGTTATGTCCAAGCGCTCGAGGATGCCGGGTTAACGCCATTCGGAACGGAATACTGCAGTTTTACAGTAAGCGGCGGCTATGAGGTGGCCAAGAGATGGATCCGCGAAGATAAGCTGCCGACAGCTTTTTTTTCCGGGGACGATTTTATTGCTCTTGGAATGGTTCAGGCTCTCCGGGAAGAGGGAATTCGAGTACCCCACGATATCTCAATTGTTGGATTTGATGATCAGCAGTTCGTAGGTGAATTTTACCCGCGGTTAACGACGGTCAGACAACCTGAGGCACAAATGGGCAATATAGGCGTTGATTTACTACTAAAAATGATCAACGGGGAGGTGATGCCGCCCGCTGTAACGAAGCTTGCTCCGCAGCTACTCATTCGTGAATCCACCGCATCTGTTAGATTACCTTGAATTTTAGGAGTGAAATCATCCGTGAAGTATTTTTTGGGAGTTGATGCAGGAGGCAGTAAAACCCATGCAATGATTGCAGATGAACAAGGGAAGGTCATCGGAGTTGGCAAGGGTGGGATCGGAAATCATCAAATAAACCGTGAGCAGGCGGTGAACAGTTTGCAGCAGGCCATATCGGAAGCAATTATGGCGTCAGGGCTGACCAAGGATCAGCTGGATTACTCCTGGTTCGGCTTAGCGGGAGCGGACAGAGAGGCTGATTTCCGGATTTTGCGACCGATCATCAGCAGCTTTGATCTTCCCCAAACTGAGATTTCCTGCGACACCTGGATTGCCTTGCGGTCAGGTACAGAGAAGAACTATGGGATCGTGCTGATTTGCGGATCAGGCGTGAACTGTAGTGGTAAAAATCCGTTGGGTGCTACATACCAATGTGGTGGATTCGGCTACCGGTTCGGGGATTATGGCGGTGGCTATGATTTAAGTATTGAGGTATTCCGTAGCGTCCTTCGGGCGGATGAGGGAAGAGAGAAGGAGACGGTCCTAACCGAACGCTTAACGGAATTGTTGGGCTATTCCAATGTTTCGGAGCTAAGAGAGGATTACCTGGATCATTTCAGAGACCTGCCTCCCCATATTGCTGAACTATTGTTTCAAGCGGCAGAGGAAGGGGACCAGGTTGCCACCGAGCTGCTGGTCAAGCAAGGGGATGAGCTGGGTTTGGCTGCGGCATCGGCCATCCATCGCTTGGGCATGGAGGAGGACTTCTTCGACATCGTACTTGCAGGCAGCCTGCTGACAAAGGGAGACCGCTCAGGCATCATCCGGCGGGCCATTGAGAGAAGAGTGAAGTTGTCGGCTCCGAATGGCACTTTAAGGATTTTGACCCGGGAGCCGGTTGTAGGATCGGTCGTTCTGGCTATGGAAAGCAGCGGTATGCGTGTAGATCAGAAGGTTCTAGATAATCTATCACAGGGGAAAGTACTGAACACAATAGGCTAGTTTTTATAAGACCAAAATGAAAAAGATGAAGGAAGGGTCTATCATGGAGGAAACATTGAAGCTGGTTGTCATCGGAGCGGGATCATCGTATACGCCTGAGCTTATTGAAGGCATCATCCTGCATCACCAAGAGCTTCCCATTCGCGAAGTATGGCTGGTGGATATTGAGGAGGGAAGGGAGAAGCTGCATACGATTGCAGAACTGAGCAAACGCATGATTGCTGAGTCCGGACTGCCGATTACCGTGGTCCAGACACTTGAGCGCAGGGAGGCCATTGCCGGAGCGGACTTTGTATGTACGCAAATCCGGGTAGGCATGCTGGAAGCGCGCAAATGGGACGAATTAATTCCGCTTCAATACAATGTCATCGGCCAGGAGACGACAGGTCCCGGAGGGATGATGAAAGGTCTACGGACCATCCCGGTCATTCTGGATATTTGCAAAGACATTGAGGAGCTGGCTCCGGATGCCTGGTTGCTGAATTTTACGAATCCGGCCGGTATGGTGACTGAAGCTGTTCACAAATACTCATCGGTAAAAAGCGTAGGCTTGTGCAACTCGCCGATTGGTTTTCAAAAGTGGCTCTCCGAATTCTTCGGACTTCCTATGGAGAAGATCTACGCGGAGTTTGTCGGCATCAACCATCTGCACTGGGTATCCGATATCGTGATTGACGGTAAAAGCAAGCTGCAGGAGCTCATTGATTACCCGCAGAGTTACAAGGCGAGCAATGTGCCGTTTGATTCCTGGGACTACCGGTTTCTGAATGCTTTGAAAGCGATTCCCTCTTATTACCTGAGCTATTACTATATGACGGACGCGATGCTTGCGGAACAGAAGGAAGCAGCAGCAACGACTGGATCGCGCGCTGAGGTAGTGAAGAAGGTGGAGGAAGAGCTGTTTGAACTGTACCGGAACGTAGAGCTGAAGGAAAAGCCCAAGCAGTTGGAACAGCGCGGCGGAGCCTACTACTCGGAGGCGGCAGTGCTGCTGATGCGCTCCATTTATAATGATTCCCGCGATATCCAGACGTTGAATGTAAGGAATAACGGAATGATTGACTTCTTGCCGGACGATGCCTCTATTGAGGTGAACTGTATGGTAACCAAGCAAGGCCCGCTGCCGATTCCGCTGCGTATAATTCCTCAGCCCATCAAAGGCTTGCTGGCCGCGGTCAAGCAATACGAGAGCCTCACCATCGAGGCGGCTGTGCACGGAGACCGGGATATAGCCCTACAGGCTATGGTTCATCATCCGCTCGTGCCTTCGGTCACCGTAGCTGAACAACTGCTGGATGAAATGCTGGAGAAGAACAAATCGTTGTTGCCGTTGTTTCACTAGAATCGTCCAGAGGAGGAAAAGCGGATGAACACGGCCGAGAAACCGCGTAGATGGAAGAAATTTATCAGTCAATTGGATTTGCAGTCCATGGTTTGGCCGGGAATTATCTTTGTATTCATTTTTAGCTACATTCCGATGTATGGCGTGGTTATGGCATTCCAGCAATACGATATTTTTGGCGGCATTATGAAGAGCCCCTGGGTTGGATTTATGCATTTCAGAATGTTCTTCGAGGCGCCGGAGTTCTGGAATGTGATGCGAAATACCCTTGTGATTAGCTTGCTTAAATTGATTATCTCTTTTCCTGCCCCGATTCTTCTTGCACTGATGCTGAATGAAATCGGGAATATGGGCTTTAAACGGATTATCCAGACCGTCAGCTATTTACCTTATTTCCTGTCCTGGGTTATTGTATCCGGTTTTGTATTTTCGCTGTTATCCGTTGATAACGGAACGGTGAACTATTTGCTGGAGCGATTCAATTTGGTAGGGGAGCCAGTTAACTTCTTGGCGTTACCCAAATACTTTTGGTCGATTCTAGTAAGCGTAAATGTGTGGAAAGAGGTCGGATTCGGGAGCATTGTCTACCTGGCCGCGATTGCAGGCATTGATCCAACCCTATATGAGGCCGCTTCTATAGATGGAGCAAGCCGGTTTAAGCAAATTCACTTGATTACACTCCCCAGCATTACCCCCATTATCATTATCTTTATGATTCTTGCCATCGGCAGTCTGCTCAGTGCGGGCTTCGAGGACATTTTGCTGCTGGCAACCAATCCAATTCTGCGACCCTACTCCGATGTTATCGACACCTATGTGTACCGTGTTGGGATTTTAAATGCCAGATTCTCTTATGCGACAGCTGTAGGGCTATTCAAGGCGGTGATCAGTGTCATTCTGCTAGTGACGGCCAACAAAATCGCTCGCCGGGCAGATGTTAGTCTCTGGTAGTACTACTACTCATAGCGAATGCTTCCGATGCTCCATAAACCTTTTAGGAGGAGTGAACAATGAGACTAAGCCTTGGCGACAAAATCATGCAGCGGAGTATTTATACCCTTTTGACGCTGCTGGCGTTACTCATGCTATACCCGTTTTGGAATGCGTTGGTCATTTCCTTTAATCTAGGGAGCGATACGGCGCTCGGCGGTGTAACCTTGTTACCGAGAGCTTTTACCCTGGAAAATTATTATATTGTGTTTCAGGATCAACGCCTGCTGAATTCTTTTCTGATCACCATTCTTAGAACGTTAAGCGGCACGGCATTGTCTGTCTTTTTCACGGCACTGTTAGCCTACGGAATGTCCAAGAAGACATTGCTTTTTCGAAAACAATATATGGTGTTCTTCATGATTACGATGTTCTTCAGTGGGGGGCTCATCCCTAGTTATTTACTAGTTCGCTCTTTGGGTATGCTGGACACCTTTTGGGTGCTGATTATCCCCGGCATCATCAGTGTCTGGAACATGATTGTCATCCGCACCTTCTTCCATGCTCTGCCGGAGGGTTTGGAGGAATCTGCCAAAATCGACGGCAGCAGCAACTACGGCATTTTTTTCCGAATCGTCATTCCGGTCTCCGGCCCGGTGCTGGCCACGATTGCCTTATTCACCGCAGTAGGTTATTGGAATGACTGGTTTACGGGAGCGATCTATATTACAAAGGATCACTTGCTCCCTATACAGACCCTGCTGCGCCAGATTATGAACTCCAACATCATGACCCAAATTGGCTCATCGAATGCTATCGCGCTGGATCATATGAACCGGAATCGGACGATTACCACGAAGTCACTGACTATGGCTACGATGATGATCGCTACCATTCCAATTATCCTGACGTATCCTTTTCTCCAAAAGTACTTTGTTAAGGGCGTAATGATTGGTTCGATGAAAGAATAGCAGTCTCCATATTATGTAGAAAGAAGGGAAAAGATGCGCAATCGTATGAAATGGGTATCTCTTTTGCTGACTTCACTGGTGCTTCTTCTCGCTGCCTGTAGCGGAGGAGGAAATTCTAACACTTCACCAAACACAAGCGAGAAAAATCTGAATACTGAGGCCGCCACAGATGACGGCAGCGGGATCAAGCCCGTCACCTTCAGCTTCTATGGAAACTATGACTGGCTTACGACATCACCCTGGGGGGATAATGAGGCGACAAAATGGATTCAGGAGAACCGTAAGGTTACTGTTGAACCCATACAATCCGGAGGAGCGGCCGGAGAAAAGCTCAACACGATGATCGTCGGCGGTGATTTACCGGATGTCATTTTTACTGACCGGGGATCCTCAGTGGAGCGGCTGGTGCAGGCAGGACAACTCGTTGCGCTGGATGATTACTATGAGAAGTATCCGAACTTCAAGAAATATGTGAAGGAATCCACCCTGAATTTGCTCCGTTCAGAAGACGGGAAAATCTATCAAATCCCGAACTGGTATACATCCGGGCAATTCGGCAACGGCGGATGGATGGTGAATAAAGATATTTATAACGAACTCGGCAGACCGGCGCTGGAGACCTTTGATGATTTGTATCAATATTTGCTTAAGGTGCAAGAAAAGTATCCGGATGTAGTACCTCTGGAGGTTGGGGAGAAGGGGGCAGGTCTGGAAATTATGTATGGTGGTTTTAAGGAGAACTCCACCAGTAAGTTTATTTCACTCATGGGATATCCGGATGGCGACAAGCTGTCATCTATCTTGGATGATCCTGCTTACGAAGAGATGGTGCTGTATATTAATAAGCTGTATCGTGAACGGCTGATTACGCAGGATGCACTGCAGCAAACCCAGGATGCGGTCAAAGAAAAGGTCAATACCAACCGGGTAGCAGTCATGGTCGAATCCAATATCACTACGTATGGAGCCGAGGGACACCGGGCACTGACAGCGAACAATCCGGACAGCGGTTATGAGATTATATGGCCGATTCATAAATCCGGACTAGACAAAACACGAGTGTTTGTAAGCGGCTTTGAGACGCTGGGTTGGAACGTTAATGTCATTACGAAAAAGGCCAAGGATCCAGAGGCCATCTTCGCTTATTTTGACTGGATTACGGGTCCGGAGGGGCAGAAGGTGCTTTTCTTCGGTCCTAAAGGCTTGTACTGGGATGAAGAGGATGCGGACGGAGCTCCAATCCCGAACGAGAAATACAAGACGACTCCTGCTAACGAGCGTACGGAAACGATGCGGAAATTCGAGGACTTTAACTGGGCGGGAAATACGACCTTTATTGATACGGCGAAAATGAGCCTCGAGGCGCTGCTTTCCGCGAACCAGAAATCCTGGGAGACCGTGGCGCAGTCCACGGTGACCTGGAAAACCGCGTTGGATATCACAGAGTTTGTAAATACCGATCCGATTCCGGATACGGAGATCGGCATCATCGCACAGAATATCGGGGATATTTATACCCTTGCTTACGCCCAGATGGTTCAGGCGAAGTCGGATGAAGCGGTGTTGTCGGCGCTAAAGACAGCTAAAAAGAACACCGAAAAAGCGGGGCTTGCTAAGCTGCTTGAATTCAGAACCGAAAAATGGCAGGAAAATGTTAAGAAAATCAACGCGACGAAATAAGACTATTTATAAAATCTTATAATTGTGGAGGCGAGATTATGGCATTTGCGTTGAGATCGAGGTTCATAGCACTGTTAAGCATCGTGTTGGTTTCTTCGATAGCCGGTGGTTCCGTTCCTGTTATGGCCGAAGAGGAGAGTAACCCCCCTTTCGAAACGGAAGTTATTGTACGGACCGTAAACCAGTTTAAGAACATGGCGGATGTCCAGAATTTCATCGCGCTCTCTACAAGCTATGGCGTCGATGTTATTAGCATGAACGTGAAGCAGGATGAAGATGATGAGGTTCCGTCTGGAAGTGTATTTTATCAGAGTGATATCGCACCAATTGCCCAAGGCTACCAGAATTTCGATGCCCTGCAGGCTGTCATTACGGCAGCCCATGCTGCAGGAATCAAGGTTCATGCCTGGATTCCGCAGTTCCATGATCAGCAGGCTTTCCTGGAGCACGATGAATGGCAGATGCAGGTGCTGGTTGACGGGGTTCAGACACCGTTTACAGGTTCTAACGGCAACGAATACTTCGTCAATCCGATTCACCATGAAGTGCAGGAGTATGAGCGTTCCATTATTCAGGAAGTAATCGAGAATTATGATGTGGATGGCGTTGTGCTGGATTGGATCCGCTTCGACAATTACAACATGGACGTCAGTGATTACACGGCCCTGAAGTATCAGGCGCAGTTCGGGTATTCACCGCTCAGCATTGACTTCGAGACAGATTCGCCTCAGCGTGAGCAGTGGAATGAATGGAGAACCGAACAAATCGGACAGTATGTGGGCGATATCCGTCAGGATATCACACAGTCCTCGAAGCCGGATGTGCAGCTCGGCGTGTATATTTTGCCGCCAGAATTCATTGAAGTTGGGCAGAATGTAGCCAAATTCAAGGATGATATCGACTTTGTTGCACCAATGGCGTACTTTGATGACTGGGAGTTCAACAGTGATTGGGTATACAGCACTTCCTACGGAATCCTGAAGGATACGAGCGACCGGATTAGCGGCAGTGACGTGGAAATTGTTGCGACGCTGGATAATGACTGGACAGATGATCAATATCAGGAGATTTACAAGGGAATCCGCGAGAATTATCCAGGTGTGAAGCGTCTGTCGTTCTTTGCTTACGGGGCCTGGCCAGAAGATGAGCTAGCCAATATCAAAGAACGTGAAACCTGGCCTACGCCAGGCTGGACGCCTCCGGTAGAACAAGACTATCCGGCTCAATTACCAGCAGGGTGGAAGGCGCGAAATATTGGTTCCATGCCGGGGAACGTTACCTACAATTCTTCCAATAAGCAATTTACACTCAGCAGCAGCTCTACGGATATCTGGGGAAATGGAGATCAACTGAATTATATATACCAATCCGTGCGGGGCGATGCGGAGATTATTGTTAAAGTGCAGTCCACTAGCCGATTGGACGGCTGGGCCAAGGCCGGCATTATGATTCGGGAGTCGCTGGGTCATAATTCGAAGCACGCAGATATGATGCTTACCCCCGAAAATGGGGCCACCTTCCAGTATCGTGCAGAGACTGCGGGCAATATGGTTGATCAGACTGCGACTGCCTCGGCTCCAAGATGGCTAAAGCTGACCCGAAGTGGAAATACCTTCAAAGGGGCTATTTCGACGAACGGGAATAACTGGCAAACGGTCGGAACTGTTCAGATTCCGATGAACCGCAAGGTGTATATTGGCATAGCACTTAGCAATCCCGGGGATGACTCGAGGAATAAGGCTGTGTTTGGAAATGTGAAGATTACGGATTAAGCCTAATATAAGAGCACCGCTTCTTCTTTATCCGGAGGAGTTTTCGTTTATCGGGTTAACCAGAAATATCTGGTTGACCTTTTTTTATTTCGGTATAAGGTGACGGTGGGAGATATATCCAATTGAAATCTGAAATGAATTTAAAGCTGCTAAATCCGGTGGTATATTTAATGCAGCTAATTCTATAATATAGCTAATTCTATAATGCAGTTTAGCTTATTAATAATAGTCTTTGAGAATAACTTATACAGAATAGGAGAGTACGATGAGCGAGCGTATACCCTGCCAAACCTCAGGCTGCAAGGGAAGCATACTTCCTGCAACTGCTTTAAAGACAGGTGGAATCTGCATGCCCTGTCATCAAAGGAAGCTTGCGCTGGAGCAAAAGGCTTATATTGAACAAAATCGAAAAGACATTGATTTGTACGCAGGTGTGAATGATCCGGTTGAAATTCTTAAAATCATGCACAAACCGCGGAGATTGAGCCCGCTTGAACACGAAATCTCCTATCACAAAACCGCGCAAGAGTTGTATCGTCAACTGACTGAAAGCGAAAGGGAGCGATTGGAATCCTACGCCATTGAATTGATGGAAGAAGATGATTTTGACCAGGCTGAGGCTATTTTACTGTCGCTTATATGTTTTTCAAGTGCTTGCATTGAACAGGGGCTGGAGGTTTTTTTTCACAAAGGGAAGTATTATCCCGGTATTCTCTATAAAGAAGCGGGTCAGGAGATCCGCGATATGATCATTCATCAGTTAGAGCATGACTCGGAAAACCGTAATCATTTGCTGCTTGCATTGGCCTGGATTGGCGATGAAGAGGTTGTACGGCAGTTCGAGACATGGCGGCAGCATCCGCCTCGATGGACATCGGAGTTAAATGTGGCTCCGGAAACCTATGCTCACGAAGCAGGATGGGAATTAGATCCCGACGGTGGGAAAAGGCTGCTCTTTTACCCCGAGAGTTATCATTTTGAAGTAAACAGGGACGGAAAAAATGGGCTGGATCGGGATCATACGGCGGTAGTGGCGCTGCAGGAGGGTGAGCATTCCTGCCCTTGGTGTGGCGGTAAATTGACAGTGCTGTTTGATTACGATTTGCAGAATCCACTGGTTCAATTTATGAAGCTTTCCGGCCAGCGGTTAAGGGTTGCAGCTTGCATGCATTGTAATTGTTATGGCACCGTGTTTATGAAAGCGGAGCTGGATGGCCAATATTCGTGGAGTGAATATAATACCGTTCCTGATTTTTTGCCTGCAAATGAAGACAGGGAAGAAATAGCATGGCATGCCATGCAGCTATCGGAACGGCAGATGGGAACCTATGAAAATTCGTATTGGATGCTTGAGGCGCCTGCGTCGCAGATTGGAGGACATCCGGCTTGGATTCAGGATGCGGAATATCCTGTGTGCCCTTGCTGTTCGACGACGATGAAGTTTATTGCCCAAATGGACATGGAACAGGCCGAGGACAGCGAGGGGATTTATTATGCATTTTTGTGTGAGGGTTGCCGGCAGGTAGCTGTGAATTACCAGCAGACATAAATCAACTTATTTCTGGTTAGCGTAGATTGGAACTTCAGACTTAAAAGAGAAAAATGCTGCCTTAGACAACTAAGGACGGCATTTTTTTATTTTGTATAAACATGATGATCAAAGTACCTTGACTGTCACAGTAGTATGATATACAATGCGATTATGAGGTGATGAAATGAGTGAGAACAAAATCACATCCGATCTGCTGCGAGGGCATACCGATACGATGGTATTACGGCTCTTGTCCGAAGCCGATCGTTATGGATATGAAATCGTCAAATTGATTGCTGAGCGTTCCGGAGGCGAGTATGAATTAAAAGAAGCTACGATGTACTCCAGCGTCCGGCGGCTTGAGGCAGACGGTGACATTGAATGGTATTGGGGGGATGAGTCTCAGGGGGGACGACGGAAGTATTTTCGGATTACCGAGAAGGGGAAAGCTGTTTACGCCAATAACAAGACTAATTGGGAGTACGCAAAGCGTGTGCTTGAAAACTTATTATAAGGAGACTTGATAATATGAATGAGAAATTAAACATGTATTTAAATGGCGTATTCGCACCCTATGACGGGATAAAAAGCGTTGCTGAATTAAAGAGTGACCTCCTTTCCGATTTGCAGGAGCGGTTCAGTGAACTCAAGGCTGAAGGCAAGGATGATGAAACGGCGTTTAAGATGACGATAGACAGCATCGGCGACATTGAACAGACGGTGCAGGAGGTTGCCAATCTCTCCCGTTCACTTGAGCGGCAGGTGGTGACGAGCTTTAGGGCGAGCAACTTATCGAAGAGTGATTTTGCAGGCGTTACCGCCCATAAAGGGGATTTTAAAGTGAGCGCGTTGCGGGGTTCCGATTTTACAGGCGCTGACTTGACTGGCAGTTCTTTCGCGGGCAGTGACGTAGGCGAGGCCAAGTTCGACAGCGCTAATCTGACCGACTGCAATCTGTCCGGCATTGAACTGGCAAATGCGAGCTTTCACAAATCTATTCTTGTTCGCACCAACTTTAGCTCATCAGGACTTACAGGGGCGAAATTTATCAGTGCAAGACTGACCGACGTCAAGCTGTGTACGACTGATCTCACGAAAACAATCTTTGAGAACTGTATCTTTGACGGTGTGGAATTTAAAACCTCTGATCTGCGGGGATTATGTTTTGACGGCCAGACCTTTATCGGGGTCAAGTTTGAAAAGTCGGCGCTGAACGATATTTCGTTTAGAGGTGCGACGTTAAAGAATGTGTCATTCCTCTCCGGGTTTTCGTTATCCAAGAAGTTTTATCGTGCAATCAAAACGATCAACTTTGATGGTGCAATGATGGATAAGTTGACCTTTGCTGCGCTCAAAGGCATGGAAGCTGATTTGACAAAGGTTACAGTTCTATAAGCCTGAGCTTCCGAAGTGAGTTTTGCGGGGAGAATTCCATAAAGATATGCTAACAAAACCTTGAGGAGGGAATGCAATGAACAAGTCCATTAAAGTGGTTGGGTTGGAAAAGTCCTACAGACAGCTTCAAGTTTTAAAGGGGGTGGATTTTGAAGTGGAGCAGGGCAGCGTTTTTGCTCTGCTGGGCTCCAATGGTGCAGGCAAGACCACCATTGTCAAAATCCTCACCACTTTGCTGAATCAAGATGGCGGGACTGCTGCAGTGAACGGATTTGATGTCGCCACAAAGCCTGATTATGTACGCCAGTCCATCAGCCTGACGGGTCAATTTGCTGCCGTGGATGAGATTCTGACCGGCCGGGAAAATCTGATCATGATTGCGAGGCTCCGCCATGAGAAGCATCCGCGTCAAGTTGCGGACGATCTGCTGGAACGCTTCACTTTGACCGCTGCCGCGGATCGCAAGGTATCCACTTATTCAGGCGGGATGCGCCGGAGATTAGATCTCGCGATGAGTCTTGTTGGAAAGCCGCAGATTATTTTCCTCGACGAACCAACCACTGGACTTGATCCTGAGGCAAGGATTGATGTATGGAAGATGGTTAAGGAGCTTGCCGACGGCGGTACGACTGTCTTTTTGACGACGCAGTATTTGGAAGAGGCAGAGCAGCTTGCTGATCAAATCGCCATTCTACATGAAGGTAAAATTATTGCGAGCGGTACACTCGAAGAACTAAAAAAGCGTTTTCCGCCGGCAAAAGTTGAGTACATTGAAAAGCAGCCGACGCTGGAGGAAATATTCCTCGCAATCATCGGCAAAAAGGAGGGAAAGTAAATGGAAATGATTAAGAAGCACTTTTTCAGTGACATGAGTGTAATGCTCGGACGCTCTATGCGCCATATTCTCCGCAGTATGGATACCATCATCACGGTAACTATCATGCCAATTGCATTTATGCTGTTGTTTGTTTACGTGTTCGGTGGGGCCATCCAGGCGGGTACGGATAACTATGTGAATTATTTATTACCCGGGATCATACTGATCGCTATTGCAAGTGGTGTAACTTATACGGCTTACCGCCTGTTTAATGATGTGCAAAAAGGGATTTTTCAGAGATTCCATTCTATGCCGATTGCACGTTCTACCATGCTGTGGGGACATGTGCTGACCTCCCTGATATCCAATGCGATTTCAGTTAGCGTCATCATTCTTGTTGCATTGATTATGGGGTTTCGTTCATCGGCAGGAGTGCTCTCATGGCTGGCGGTTGCCGGCATCCTGATATTGTTTACGCTGGCTCTAACTTGGGTCGCAGCAATTGCTGGACTATCCGCAAAATCGGTGGACGGCGCGACTGCTTTTTCCTACCCGATTATTTTCCTTCCTTTCATCAGCTCGGCCTTTGTGCCTACCGAATCGATGCCGCCAGTCGTTCGCGCCTTTGCTGAAAACCAACCCGTTACATCTATAGTAGAGGCGGTTCGCTCCCTCCTGATGGGGCAGCCTGTCGGCAATGATATTTGGGGAGCCATCATATGGTGCATAGCCATTCTAGTAGTTGCTTATTTAATAGCGATGCGGGTATACAAACATAAAGTAGTTTAATTGCCAGATAACGTTATAGGGTTTAGAAGCGACTTGTCTGTGGATGGGTTGCTTTTTTTCATCTCTCTACGTATCACTAAGCTGTATCCCTTTTTCTTTCACAAACTTCTCCAGAACCTTGAAATCCTCAGTAACCTTTTTAAAAGGTAAGGCTTCCAGTACCTGATCCCGGTAATCCTTTTTGGCGGCAATGGACAGGCGGGAATCAAGTATGCTGAGCACACCAAGGTCAGTTTCACTGCGGATCAGGCGCCCGGTTCCTTGTCTTAACCGAAGCAGCATGTCCGGTACAAAAACCTCTTTCAAGGGATTCTTTGCCATCGAAGTCTTATATTCATAGACAGGATCGGCAGGAACAGGGAAAGGCAGACGGAAAATGATTAACTGCGACAAATCGGAACCTTCGATATTCACACCTTCCCAGAATACACCGGTACTAAGTAGAACGCCTTTACTGCCCCGAAAGTCAGCGATCACCCCGTCTTGGGACGAACCTTCCCTTTGAACATGCAATGCCCATGCAAGCTTCTCAGAGTTTAATTTCTTATGAATATACTTCATATCCTCTTTAGCTGAAAAAAGAACCAATGTCCGCCCGTCTGTTAAATTACAGAGCCTCATCATTTCCTTGTATGCCGCTTCAAGATAATCTTCCCGCCGCTGATGGTTATAGTAGGGGATGTCCTTGGCAATATACAGCATGGTGTGGTTATCATAATCAAACGGTGAAGCTTGGCGCTCCATATAATCTCCCCTGTAACCGAGGGACTCAGTGAGATAAGCGTATTGTTCCTCCAGCGTTTCTCCGTTTTGACACATCGTTGCTGACGTTAAAATAACAGAGGTTTTCCCGTTAAATAAGGTATATTTCAGAAACTGGCTTATCCCTTTAGGGCAGATACTAAGGGTACTCTCCCGCTGGGTATTGCTTGCCCAGATCAGATAGTTATCCTCTACTCCGGCGAGTACATCAAAGAGGTCGATAATTCCGTTCATGGCTTCGAAAATATTGTCAATCTCCCGCTCATGCCGTGAAGTTAAGACGGAAAGGCTGAGATTAAAATCTTTTAAAACCTGAGCTGCTCGTCTTAAGGGGATTCCTGTGATCTGCGATATTTTTATACGGTCATTGTCCTGCTTGGCTGTTTGCAGTAAGTCTGCCTCTACTTGTTTAAAAATATGGCCAACGCATCTTTTTATAAATTTAAATTGCGGCATAAGCTCCGTATCGGCAGATTGTTTGAAGAGAATCTGTAAGGCGTCATCCAGAATACGGCAGGTTCCCCGGTTTGTAAATTCGAGCGTTCTTGCATCTCTAACCTTCGCTTCCAGATTATGAGCTTCATCAATTACGATCAGAGCCGGCCGTTCAGTGATTAACCCCTTCGTTCCTTCCTTTTTCTTAATTAAATCACGGATGAGCAGATCCTGGTTTACGATAATAAAATCCATGTCGCTCGCGTTGGCATTAATTTTAGCTCTCATTTCATAAAACGTACATGTACTTTTATAATGGCAACGTTCAAATTTGCAATCATTCACACAAACGTTAGACCATACTGCATCACTAACCCCGCCCTTAATATCCGCCCGCTCATCAATTTCATAATTCACAATCTGTTGAGCAAGCGCAGACAGAGGGGTGTTTGAATCATCCGCTTGGAACAGATCTGCTGCCCTATACCGGCAAGCATACTGCCCCATGCCTTTTCCAACTACCGAACGTACCCTTGTAAATCCGAGCCGACTTCCGATGAATCTCAGATCTTTATGTATTTGTTCTGAAAGTTGTATGGAGGATGTCGCAATAATAACCGGTTGCCTTGAGATTTGGTTAATAAGCAGGCTGGGAATGAGGTAGGCAAAGGACTTGCCGATGCCGACTCCAGCTTCAATCATCGCGTTACGACCATTAATATAGGCATCAGCGATATCTAGAGACATATCCTGCTGGCCGATCCGCTCTTTAAGTCCAATCCTGGGAAATTTATCATACATGCGAAAGATAGCATTGACTAAAGAGGGCTCGATGTCCTTCTTTAGCTCCTGCTTCTGTAATTTGTAGAGATCACTTAACCAGCTAATGACGACCGCCCCTTTTCAAAATCAATGATCTTCCTAATTATAGTTTTTTTGGTTTTTTGGTGAGGTTGTAATTATCTTCGATGCCACTCTAACAGTCAAGTCCAGAATATAATATGATGATTAAAACAAAGTGAATTACTGTGTTTTTGAAGCAGGAAAATATACACATATCTTGAATACAAACTACAAAGAAGGAGGATGACAATGTCATACAAAGAAAATGAATTGCGTTCGTCATTAATCTTAGCAGTTCCAATCATTTTAAACAGGCATTATCATTCCATGACTATGAAAAACATCGAATTCTCCTGGTTTGTAGAGACGCATAAGGAATTGTTAGATTCATCATTCAGTACGATATTAATGAGTATGGTAGAAGCCTTGTTTTTTGATTCTTTTGGTTACGATCAATACTTAAACCTGCTAGAAAAAGAGGGGGCTGAGCAAGGGGTTTATACTGCAGAAATATTCGGTGATCATTTTGATATTTTACTTGATATGAGCAAGGATTTAAATTTAACCGCTCAGAATATTATGTTTAAGATCATTGAAGAGTTTGTAGATGATTCCGCGATCCGATTGTTTTTTTATAATCGTTTAATGGAATGCAACTGGACCCGTTTTACTGGCTTTGCACAAGGTTATTTGTCTAATAAAAATCAACAGATTGACAATTTACATGAACAAAAAATTGCTGTTATGGGACAAATGGCAGCAGGAATGGCGCATGAAATAAGAAATCCGCTAGCTTCGATTAAAGGTTTTGCTCAGCTTGTAAATATCAGGCTAAATGAGCCGGAGATCAAAGCGGATGAATTGCGTGCATATCTGGATATCACCATCAAAGAGATTGATGCTCTGAATGGATTAGTAACGGACTTTCTAATACTGGCTCGAAAAGGTGACAGTACGAAAAATAACGGCGTAGTATTTAACGTTATGGAGGTTATACATAGAGTTAATAACATTGTGAATCAACTCATACTTAGTGATGATATTATACTTTCAGTAGAGTGCTCTTTAGAAAAAGTACTAACGTTTGGAAGCGCCTCTCAGCTAGAGCAGGTAATTCTTAATATTTTGAAAAATAGTATCGATTCCTTCACAGCTTTTAGAGGCAGAATAGATATTTCTGTTACCACAGCTGCTGAGACAAACGAAATTATTCTACTCTTTAAAGACAACGGAGAAGGAATTCCACAGGATAAATTAAAACGGATATTTGACCCTTTCTTTACTACCAAGCAAAAAGGGACAGGGATTGGATTATCGATTTGTAAACAATTAATTGAAATGTATGGGGGGCATATTAAGGTAGATTCAGAGGTTCAGGTTGGAACTAGCGTGAGGGTTATTTTGCCTTGGGTTTATGATTATCATATTTGAGATGCTGCTGCATCTAATGAATGAAGGAGCGACTTGCCAACAGGGAAGTTGCTTTTTTTGTTATGGTTCTACAAAAAATCAGGATGTGCGTAAGATCACAAAGCAATTATTGGATACGTTTATACTCAATATATCAATTAAATTTGAAATATAAATTACATAAGCAATTGGAGGCTACTGGCATGGATCAATTTACTTTTACAGATATGAAAAAAATAAAGAGAAAAAAATTAGGTAATGTCGTACCTTTGGAGCTTTTCAGAACGATTAGACTTATTGGTTTATATCAAGCGTTACCCATGAATGGTAAGGGTACAACGTTGACTATAGGAAGAAAAATTGGGGAAGAGTTTGGTGTTACCTCGGTTAATGAACTATTCGAGTTATTCGAACAATTGAAGATAGGGATTCCTATAATAACCCATGAAGATGACAAGGGGATGACGATTGCAGTACACGATTGTTTCTGCGAAGGGTTACCTATTATGGAAGGGAAAATGGTTTGTGACCTGGAGGGAGCCATTATCGAAGGAGCACTTACTAAAATTCGTGGAAAGCGGGTTTCCGTCCGGGAAATAAAATGTAATGTTAATGGGGATGAATATTGCGAATATATCGTCAAATATTAAATTCATATATAAAAGCGAGTAAGCGACCTTTCGATTTTAAAAGGTCGTTTTTTTATGAAGAAGTTGTGATGGAATTAACATTCATTTAACATGGCTCTTATGCTGAAATGATATAACAGTTACAAATAGGTGAAAAGGTGGCTGTTAGATGAAACTTAGCAAAGAGGAAAAATCATGGATTTTATATGACTGTGGTAATTCAGCCTATTCGATGGCGGTTACAACTGCATTATTGCCTATTGTATTTGGCATGTTTTCAAATGTTAACAGCAGCATGGATTTAGGGTACTTTAACTCCATTGCTAGTATTCTTGTGGCTATCCTTAGTCCGATTTTAGGCACGATCGCAGATTACAAGGATAAGAAAAAGCGCTTTTTCTTATTTTTCTCTTTGATCGGTGTGCTGGCTACGGCTTCGTTGGCATTCGTTGCACCTGCGAGCGGGCAGTGGCAGTTATTGATTGTGTTTTACATCCTGTCTGTCATAGGTTTTGCCGGAGCCAATATTTTTTATGACTCTTTTCTTGTGGATATAACCACTGATGAAAGGATGGATAAGGTATCCACAAAAGGTTTTGCTTATGGATATATCGCCAGCGTCATTCCATTTGGCATCAGCCTGCTATTGATTCTGTTTATGGGGATGGATAAGTCGATCGGTTATCAGATTGGGTTTATCATTACTGCCCTTTGGTGGGGGCTGTTGACCATACCCATGATCAGAGATGTGAAGCAGAGATATTATATTGAGCCTGAACCAAGACCTGTAATCAACAGTTTTAAAAGACTTGGAGACACCTTTAGGAATGTTAGACAGCATAAAGTTGTATTTGTTTTCTTAATTGCGTACTTTCTTTATATTGATGGGGTAGATACGATTATTAAAATGGTGGTGCCCTATGCCACATCGGCTCTGGGTGCGGATGCTTTTGACACCTTTACCTTACTGGGGATATTATTAGTTATCCAGATCATCGCTTTTCCTTGTGCAATCCTGTATGGTAATCTCGCCAAAAAATACTCCGCCAGGACTTTGATCATCGTGGGGATTGTTACATATATCCTTTCCTGCATCGCGGCTTTTTTTATCACTTCAGTGTGGCATATATTTATTTTAGGTGCGCTAATTGGTTCCGCTCAGGGAGGCATTCAGGCGCTCAGCAGGTCTTATTATGCGAAGATCATTCCAAAGGAGAATTCCAATGAATTCTTTGGTTTTTACAATATTTTTGGCAAGTTCGCGGCCATTGTTGGTCCTGCTGTAATGTCTTTAACAACAACCTTAACAGGTAATGCTAAATTTAGTATTTTAGCGATTATCCCACTTTTTATTATTGGATTATTCGTATTTATAACTTTACCTAAAGAGCAGCCTGAACATGACGAACCTAAGGGGCTTATTCTATGAAGTCAATTAAAGCACAAACGGCTATGGCCAAGCATTTGATCGTCATCTCTTACGATGCCTTTTCAGAAGACCACTGGGCATTGGCCAGCCGGCTTCCAAACTTAGCGGAATTAATTAAAAACGGAGCCCACAGCCATAAATTGAAAAGTGTGTATCCCACGCTCACATATGTAGTGCACACCACCATAGCAACCGGTGTATATCCGGATAAGCATGGCATCCATCACAACAATCCGTTTCAGCCCTTTATTAAGGAAGAGGAGCAGAATTGGTTCTGGTTTAGAAATGCGATCAAGGTGCCAACGATTTACGATGTTGCGCGCGAGCATAAGATGAGCACAGCCGGAATCCTATGGCCAGTATCGGGTAAATCCTCCATCCAATACAATATACCTGAAATCAGAGCCATCAAAAACGAAAATCAGGCACTGAAGATATTAAAAAGCGGAAGCCCCTTATACTGCGTGGATATGGAGCTGAAATATGGCCGGATCCGCAAGGGGATTGAGCAGCCCTATCTAGATGACTTCACGACCAAATGTGCTATAGAAACGATTAAGCGCAAAAAACCTAATCTTCTAATGATGCATCTGATCGATCTGGATGATGCCAAACATGCTTATGGAACTGACAGTGACGAAGTGATGCAGGTAATCACACGTATGGATAAAAGGTTAGGCGATATTATGCAGGCAGTGGATGAAGCGGGGATAAAGGATGATACGATTTTTTTAATTTTGGGGGACCATGGCCAGTTTAATGTTAGGTACAAGGTGCATTTAAACAACCTTTTGCAGGAAAAGGGCCTGATCTATGAAGAGAACGGCGAAATGAAGTGGAGAGCTTACTTTCAGTGTGGGGGTGGAGCGGCTTACTTGCATATCCGGCAGGGCGATGAAGAAGCTGAGCAAATAGCATTAGCTGTTATTGGAGATAATATGAGAGATGAGTCTTCAGGTATAGAGAAATTGTATGCTAGAGATGAACTGGATTATTTTCATGTGGGCCAAACCACAAAGTATATGCTTGAGGCTAAGAGAGGTTATTGTTTCGACGAAAGTATGGATGAACCAACGATTGTTGATTTGGACAAACAAGGCGTTAAATTTGCCACGCATGGCTATTCTCCTGATAAAGACGGCTATAGATGCAACTTGGTTGTCTCCGGGGAAAAGATTAGAAATGGGCATCATATAGGGGACATCGAAATGGTAGATATAGCCCCCACGATGGCAAAGATTTTAGGGATTGATTTTAATCCAGGTGACGGAAGACCTTTAGAGGAAATTTTTATGGACTAAATTAAGCAATGTGAAACGGAGAAATTCAATGATTGAAACGCGAAAACAGAAATCAAATAAACTCAAGATATTCTCAAAAGTATTCATGATTATTATTGGGGCGCTAATAGCTGCCTATGGTCTAGAATCCGTATTGATACCCAACAACGTCTCAGATGGAGGTGTCACAGGTCTAAGCATCGTTGGCTCTGAACTGTTTGGCTTACCGCTAGGGCTGCTAATTGGCATAATTAATATCCCTTTTGTGTGGCTAGGATATAAGCAAATTGGTAAAAGCTTTGCTCTTTACTCCGTTATCGGTATTGCTTCACTGGCTATTGGCACTAGTCTTATGCATCATGTACCGACGATTATAGAAGGTGATACCTTATTAATTACCGTTGTTGGCGGGATTATTATCGGTTTTGGTATGGGTTTAGCCTTACGTAATGGTGGAGCATTAGATGGGATAGATATGTTAGCTGTCTTACTTTCACGAAAATTACCTTTTGGGACCAGTGATTTAATCTTATTTCTAAACATGTTTGTCTTTATTGTTGTTTCAACAGTATTTGGCCTACAAGGGGCTATTCTATCAGCGCTTGCTTATTTTATTGCTTCTAAGGTCATTCATATTATTGAAGAAGGTTTGAGTGGCTCTAAAACGTTTAAAATCATCACCATTCAACCGGAAATCATGGTCGAGACTATTCGTGACCGATTGGGTCGTGGAGCAACTTATACAGATGCTTATGGCGGCTACTCCAATGAACAATTCAAAGAAATTACTTGTGTAATTAACCGTCTGGAAGAAAGTAAAATAAAAGATATTATTCGTGAAATTGACCCGAATGCCTTTGTAGTAGTCTACGATGTTGCAGAAGTTAAGGGCGGCAGTTTCAAAAAGAAAAATATTCACTAATGACTATAAATCGCGTTGGAGAGAAGCTAATTATGCTCTTGCCAGCGCGTTTTTTGTTTTCTTTGAAGGAGAGGAAGGGCTTGGTATAGATTTAATATAATTAAAGTTGGAATACCTACTCTAACAACATGCTTATACAATAGAATTAATAAGGTTGGAGAGGGGACATGGATATGAATGCTGTTCTTAAAGAAAAGATCTTAATCAAAAATGAAAAGCTTATTAGCATGGTCATTGAACGGGCTAAGAGAGATTTTTCTGATGATATTGCAATTATTGGGCTTACAGGTTCTTTTAGTACTGGGGATTTTCATGAAAAAAGCGATCTTGATCTAATCATAATTAATAACACAGAGCAGGGCTGGGGAATATCTTCGTGTTTTATTTTGGATGATATTGGATACGATCTATATTGTACGCCATGGGAAACAAGGATAGAAGATCAAGCCAATCTCGAGAGTCCAATGATTTCATGTCTGGTGGATTTACAGGTGTTATACTGTGCAAAACCCGAATATTTGGAAAAGCTAAATTTATATAAACAGAGAGCACTCGATGCTCTGGCAATGCCTATAGGGAGAGAATGTATCAGTAGAGCGAAAAAGTGTATAGACATAGCAAAACAGGAATATGCGAATACATTACTTTCTGAAGATATAGGAGCAGTAAGATATGCTTCAAGCGAAGTTTTATACAATTTGTTAAATGCGCTAACTCATTTGAACAATACTTATTTCAAACGGGGAATGAAAAGATATTTGGAGGAAATAGCTACGTACCGTTATGTTCCTGATGATTTTGAAAAGACATATATGGCTGTGATAGAGGCGAAGACTATCGATGAAATCAGAAGTGCAGCATATAAGTCCCTTAGAAACATCAACGATCTATATAATAAAATGTATAAGGATTTTGTAGTGCAGCCAGTCCCAAGCTATGATAATCTTGGCGGAACTTATGAGGAATTATGGTGCAACTACCGCAATAAGATTATAGCAAGTGTAGAATCGGGTGATAGATCGTATGCGTATCTAGCAGCAATGGGCATACAAGGTTTTCTTGATGAAATGACAGAATGGAAGGGAACCAAAAAGTTTGATATCATGCAGTATTTTGATTCTGACCATCTTCAAGTCTTTAAGAATGAGTTTCTGAAGGTCATGGATGAATATCTGGAGGAATACAACAAGGTAGGCAGGAAAGTCGAACGATATAATACTTTCGAGCAATTATATAACGAATATATGAAGGTATAGAAAATAGCTCACTACCAATCTTTGGATTGGAGTGGGCTATTTTTTTGTTTGACAAGAAAACTTGGCGTATTATAATAATGATGACAAGTTTTCTTGTCATCATCTTTTCAATCTGAAAGGAGAAATTTTTATGAAAAAGGAAGAAATATTAGAAAAAAGCCGAAATGAAAAAGGAGACGAAGGAAAAGGATTTGTTTTTGCTAAAGGCAGAAAAAGCGGATTCATTGGAATGTTGATTGTATTTTGCATTCTGAGTGTCTTCAATTTATATAATCATAGTCAGGAAACAAATTTTGCATTAAAAGCTATGATAGCTATGTTTTTTGGATATTTGGGCTTTGAAGGACTTGGAATGTATTCTGTAACTAAGAAGAAGATGGATTTACTCAAATTCATTTTAGGATTAATTATAAGTGTTTATTTTTTGTTTATTTACTTTTATGGAATGAGTGATTAGTATGAGTGAACATTTGGTTTTAAAAAATAAACTGCGCGAAGCAAGAACAGAACAAAAATTATCGCAAGCACAATTGGCAGAAATGGTGGGTGTCTCAAGAAATACTATAAGCTCGATTGAAACCGGACAGTTTAACCCTACTGCAAAATTGGCTTTGATTTTATGTATTGCGTTGGATAAAAAATTCGAAGAATTATTTTATTTTGATTAAAATCAATAGAAGCTTTTCTAGGTTTAACTCTAGATGTCAGAAAAACAGCGATACTCCATCATTGGAGAATCGCTGTTTTGTCTTTTCGGTCGATTATAGCTTACTCAGGAATTTACAGGATTCTGTTCAACAGACTTGGGTGTAAAAGCTCTTCGAACAACCTTCGTTATTTCCATTAGGATGAGGGAGCCGAGGGCTAAGCCTGCTGCAACCAGCCACTCTGACATTCCAAATGAAGCCGGAATCGAGAAGATTTCTCTAACCCCTGGCAGAACTGCAATGCCGTAAAAGGCAAAGCAGACCAGAACGGCTCCGATGACGTATTTGTTGCTGAAAAGCCCAGCTTCAATAGCAGTTTGACTGTTCGAACGGGCGGCAAAGGTCTGCAACGTACGAGACAAGATCAGGGTTGTGAATGCCATAGCTACGCCCATATCAGGCGAATCCTGAAGTCCGATATACAGGGATATGATTACAGCTATACCTATGAGTAGACCACGAGTGACAATGGCCTGCATCATTCCTCCTGCGAATATTCCTTCCTTGAGCTCTCTTGGTTTTCTGTTCATCACATTAGGTTCAGGTTTTTCCATCCCGAGAGCAATGGCGGGCAGAGAATCATTCGCCAGATTGATGAATAGAAGCTGAATCGCTGTGAAAGGATTAATCCAGTTGAAAATAAGGGCAAAGAGGATGGCGATAATTGCACCCAGGTTACCTGAGAACAAATAGGCGATCGCTTTTTTGATATTGTCAAATACCGTTCTGCCCACAGATACAGCATTGACAATAGATACAAAATTATCATCGGTCAAAATCATGGCAGCCGCATCTTTGGCAACATCGGTTCCACTGCCCATGGCAACTCCGATATCTGCTTGTTTCAAAGCAGGCGCGTCATTTACACCATCACCGGTCATGGCTGTTATTTTGCCTTTCCGCTGCCACGCGCGGACAATTCTGATCTTGTTCTCCGGGGAGACACGGGCGTACACACCGATCTGTTCGAGTTTTTGATCAAGTTCCTTGTCAGACATGGCATCGAGTTCTTGGCCGGTTACGGCAATTTCATTCTCAGTCATCAGACCGATATCGCGGCCGATCGCTTGTGCGGTTGTCTTATGATCACCGGTAATCATGATGGTTCGGATGCCAGCCTTCTGAGACTCTGCGATCGCGCCGTAGACAGCTTCCCGAGGTGGATCAATCATAGCTGTCAAACCTACGAGCACCAGATTTTGTTCATCCTCTAATCCGACTTCAGTAACCGTATTTGGTACGGTTTTGTAGGCATAGGCAAGTACACGTAGTGCTCTGCTGGAGAACTCCTCATTGGCTTCGAAGAAGCGTTCAAGAACTTCTGGTGTCATCGGCACTTCTTTTCCACTTAACAGTACATGCGAGCATAGACCAAAGAGCACATCGGGCCCGCCTTTAGTAATCATTGCTTTTTGCCCGTTAAAAGTATGCAAGGTCGTCATCAGCTTGCGATCCGAGTCAAAAGGTAGCTCGGCTTCGCGCGGGAAATTATCGCGTATTTCCTTATAATCTTTATTCTTGCTGTTGCTGAAGGCAATAAGCGCTACCTCTGTAGGATCACCCAGCTCTTTACCATCCTCATTAATGTTAGAGTCGTTGCAGAGCACAGCAATATGCAGGAGCCGCCGGGCTTCTTCAGACCATTCTTCAGGCGCTTGATTGAATTGATCACGGTCCCCTTCTGGCAAAAAGTAATCTACAACAGTCATTTTATTCTGGGTGAGGGTACCGGTTTTATCTGTACAGATGACACTGGTTGACCCAAGGGCTTCGACAGCGGGCAGCTTACGAATAATCGCATGTTGCTTAGCCATCTTATTAGTACCTACGGATAGGACAATGGTTACTATTGAGGAAAGAGCTTCGGGAATCGCAGCAACTGCCACAGCGACTGCAAACATTAACGCATTCAGGATAGCTTCTGTTGTATCCACAGTATCATTCGACAACCAAACACGTCCGGCCTGGATGGCAAAGATTACAATGGACAGGAGTATAATTGCTACCCCCAGCTGCTTGCTGAATGTTTCGAGCTTGCGCTGCAGCGGCGTTTGCTTGGCTTCGGCGCTTTCAATGAGTTCAGCAATTTTACCGATTTCGGTAGTGAGTGCAGTTCCCGTTACTACCAGACTTCCGCGGCCATATACAACTAGTGAGCCGCTGAACGCCATATTACGCCGGTCTCCAAGCGGAGATTCTTTCGCGATGATATTCGTATGCTTTTCCACAGCTTCGGATTCTCCGGTTAGCATACCCTCATTTATTTTTAAGCTTTCCGATTCTATAATCCGGCCATCGGCGGGTACGAAATCGCCGGCTTCCAGCCATACGATATCACCGCGAACAAGTTCCCTTGCCGGGACGGTTTTTAATTCTCCATCACGCAGCACTTTGGCCTCGGGTGCTGACATCTGCTGCAAGGCATCAAGTGAACTCTCCGCTTTACGGGTCTGGATGACACTTATAACTGCATTGAGAATCAACACGAGGAAAATAATAAGCGACTCCATAACTTGTCCCATAACAATCTGGACAATGGCGGCTATAAGCAGTACGACTACCATAGGGTCTTTGAAGTTTTCAAGAAAAAGCTTCCAAACAGGATCTTTTTTCTTTCCTTTTAATTCGTTAAAACCATAATCTTTCAGACGTTTGTCGACTTCTGCCGAAGTAAGCCCGTTAGCTGAACTCTGAACATCCTGTAAACTGTCGGCTACATTGTTGCGGTAATATTCCACTAATGATAGCTCCTCTCTGCTGTGCTGTGTCTTTGTTCTTAAAAATTACGGTTCAAGCCGGGACAAGTTTCAAAATATCGAGCTGCCGAAACTGTTTTTACATTATAAATGTGTCTTTTGAGCTTGAAATTGGACGGAAAAATATATGTAAATCTGGTTTCTTCATTATGTTTTTGGCTCACCGAGCACAAGTTTACTATGGGCGCTTTATTTATTATCCTATTTATGAATCGAGTTTATCCCCACCTTGAAGAGTTAAATAAAACTCATAAAGAGCTGAGGCTACGCATTAAAATAACAAAACAAGACCCGTCTGATGACAGGTCTTATTTGTCTGCACTTTCCTATTTGTTAGCGCCCGAATTAGCCGATTCCTGCAATTGCCCTGACTCACGGTGCTTCCGACTCATGAATACCAAAGACAATGCAATTACCGTGAGGATAACCCCAAGGACTTGAAATCCCTCGAAGCTAAACTTACCTCCCATTATGATACCTATTAACAATGAAGAGAGGATGGTTCCCAGGTATCTCGATGTATTAAATAATCCGGAGGCTACACCGATTATTTCTTTTGGAGAACTTTGGAATAAGGCTGCTTGCAGTCCGACATTGTTCAATCCGTTGCTAATACCGAATGCAGCTAAAGCCACACATACACTGATAACTGGTGAAGTCTGATTTAAGGTCACAAGCCACACTGATCCCAATGTCATCAGGACCCCGGACACTAGCAATGCTGGCCGGGGTCCTGATCTATCGATCCAGCGTCCTGCTATTGGAGCAGTAATCAGTGAGCATAATCCCAGCGTTAGCATGAGAATTCCTGTTTGGAATTCACTGACATGACGTACCATTTGCAAGTAGGATGGGATCCCGAAAAAGAGTGAGTAAAAAAGTACATTAACGAGCATGAATTCAACATTAACCCAAGTCATTGCCGGGTATTTGGCAAATGTACGTAAAGGAATAAAGGGTGATGCCGCTGTTAGCTCATGCCGGACGAATACTCCTAGCAGAACGAGTCCTGTTAGCAAGGTAATGACATGTATTAATGAGATATGTCCGGATGATTTTGCTGAAAGCAATACAAGGAGCACGGCAATCAGCCCCACAGTGAAGAGCAGGATTCCTGACGCATCAATCAAATCAAACCATTTGCGCAGGGACATTCCCAGGGTAACGGTTGTTGACGGTTCGTCCTTGGGGATATGCCTCCAAGATAATAGAAAGCTAGCGACCACGAATGGAATATTGACGAAAAAGATAGCTGGCCAGTCCCACCAGTGAATAATAACCCCGCCAATAAAGGGACCAATTGCTGCCGCGCCGGATAGGAAGATGGATAAAACAGATAGTGCGGTCGCTTGTTTCTCCGTAATATGAATCCGCACAATGGCCATTCCAACGGCAACCATCATGCTAGTTCCAATGGCTTGCACAATACGGAACACGATGAGACAGCCAAAGTTTGGGGAGAAAGGAGCTAATAAACCTGCAATGAAGGATACGACAAGCCCGGTAAGAAATATTTTCCTCCGGCCGAATAAATCGCTGGCCTTTCCCATGACAGGTTGAGCGATGCTACTTGCAATGTAAAAAGAAAAAATAATCCAGGAAACACCTGTATAGTCAAGCTGGAATACATTTTGCAGCCTTGGAATAGCCACAGATACCATCGAAGAATTTAAAGGGTTCAATAAAATCCCCAGACCTACTGAAATCATTAACCACCTGTTGCGAACACTCATTTTAAATCCCCCTAAAGCTTATTAATGTCATCGTACTTGAAATCGATTATTCATTCCAACGCATTTTATGTTATGATCTCATTGACTTGAGGGAATGAACGGAGGTGCGAATTGGAACTTTTGCAACTGCAATATTTTCTCGCGGTAGCTCGGTTGGAACATATGACTGAAGCTGCACGAAATCTACACGTTACTCAATCTTCACTAAGCAAAACGATTCAGCGTTTGGAGGAGGATCTGGGGGTACCTTTATTCGATCGGGTAGGAAGAAAGCTGCGACTGAATGAGTCCGGAAGCCGGTTCCTTCGCCGAGCTGAAAGGGCATTGTTTGAATTGGAGCAGGGAAAACAGGAGCTTAGCGATTTATCCAGTCCTGAACATGGCACACTCGAATTAGCGGTGACGACCGCAAGCACATTACCCAATATCCTGCGAGAGTTTCGGAAAAAGCGGCCTGATATTCAATACCATGTGCAAATGCTAACCACGCAGGAAATGGTTACACTTCTTAATAGAGGAGAAGTTGATTATTGCTTATCCTCACCTCCAATAAAAGGGGATGACATCGAATGTCAAATCGTCTTTATCGATCCAATTCTTGTGGCTGTTCCAAAGGGGCATCGGCTGGCCAATCGAAACAGCGTAACTTTGATAGAGCTAAGGGATGAGTGGTTTGTTGGTGTAAAGAGTGGCTATGGTACTCGCGATTTAATAGACTCTGTATGCAAATCAGTTGGATTTGTGCCTAAATATGTGTATGAGGGAGATGAACCCGCAAGGCTTAGCACTCTTGTGGAAGCTGAAATTGGCTTAGCTTTCATACCAAGCACGGCACGGAATTCACGGGAAGATATCCAATACCTCCAAGTAGAGAATCACGAATTGGAAAGGGAGATAGCTTTATTGTGGCACAGGAGCCGGTACATTTCTCAGGCCGCTTTGGAATTTCGGGAGGTAGTTGTAGAATATTTTGGAGCGTTATCCAAACAGACCATTTAATTATGCGGCAGAACAACTAACAAACCAATTCCCCGTTACCTTCCGTTACGTTCAACGGTCCGTAAGTGGGGTTTTCTTTTTGGGTTAAATTTGTAGAATCTTTAATCATAGCTATGTTTTCCTATAATTATGGGGGGTAACACCTTTAATATTAGCGTAGTAGTGCGTAGCAGCGAGGCTGTAAAATAGTGTGAGTAGACATGAAAGCGTTTACATATAAGGAGGGGATCTGTAAGTAAAAAGATTCATTTGTGATGATGTTCTACTGCTCTTCGGGATGATTGTACCACTGTTGAAATTAAGGATTTAGCAGGTAAGGAAATTAGCGTGGGAATATAGGGCTGGTGCTAATAAGGTAGGTCATTAACTGATTTTTATGAAAATCACTAGAGGAGGAATGCATTAAATGAGTAGAATGCTTAAACAAGTAATCTCGATCTTACTCGCAGCTGCCTTGCTTATTCCGACAAGCTGGATCGCTCCGGTTACTGAAGCTGCGGCGCAGGATACGACAGTATCATCAGATAGGGTAACGGTATATCATGAAACTTTTGCGAGTGGCAAGGGGATTGCAGCTCAAGCAGGCAGTGCTAGCCTTACACCTGTGAATGATAAAGTTTTTACTGGCAATGCTGACGGCGCAGCTTTATATGTAAGCAACAGAGCGAATAACTGGGACGCGGCTGATTTTAAATTCAGCGATATGGGCCTAGAGAACGGCAAAACCTACACGGTGACTGCATCAGTCTATGTGGATGCTAATGCGACTATACCTAGCGGTGCCCAAGCTTATCTTCAAGCGATAGGCAGCTATGCCCTTTTGGCAAATGTGAATTATGAAGCAGGCAAAGCAATCACCTTGACGAAAGAATTTACCGTGGATACGGACAAAGATACGACACTGCGCGTTCAATCCAACGATGACGGGAAAACGGTTCCGTTCTACATTGGGGAGCTTCTCATTACAGCAAAAAAAGCAGTGACGGAAACGGATAAAGAAATCTATCACGAAACTTTTGCGAGTGGCAAAGGTTTAGCCTCACAATCAGGCAGCGCTAACCTAACCCCTGTCACCGGAAAGGTTTTTGCGGGCAATGCTGACGGGGCAGCTTTATATGTAAGCAATAGAGCGAATAACTGGGACGCGGCTGATTTTAAATTCAGCGACATGGGCCTAGAGAACGGCAAAACCTATACGGTAACTGCATCCGTGTATGTAGACGCTGATGTGATTGTCCCCAGCGGTGCCCAAGCTTATCTTCAAGCGATAGGCAGCTACGCTCTTTTGGCAAATGCGAATTATGAAGCAGGCCAAGCGGTCATATTGACGAAAGAATTTACCGTGGATACGGACAAAGATACGACACTGCGCGTTCAATCCAATGATGACGGGAAAACGGTTCCGTTCTACATTGGGGATGTACTGGTCACAGAAAAGGTGGCTACCGTAGAGCCAACTCCAACACCAGAAACACCTAGAGACCCAGCTTTACCTTTTGCCACTGTTACTTTTGAGGATCAAACGGCAGGTGGTTTTGAAGGCAGAGCAGGTACAGAAACGCTTACGGTTACTAATGAAGCGAATCATACGGATGATGGTTCATACGCTTTGAAGGTTGAGGGAAGAACCAGTACATGGCATGGGCCGACATTACGTGTGGAGAAGTATGTGGACAAAGGCTACGAATATAAAATTTCGTTATGGGTCAAGCTGATCCAGCCTGCAAGCTCGCAGCTCCAGCTGTCCACGCAGGTTGGCAATGGCAGCAGCGCCAATTATGTGCAGCTCGCACCTAAAACCATCAGTGCAAGCGATGGCTGGATTCAGTTTGAGGGATCCTACCGTTATAACAATGTAAGCAGTGAGTATTTGACCATTTATGTGGAAAGCTCCAGTAATAGCACGGCCTCTTTTTATATTGATGATATTAATTTTGAAAAGGTAGGCTCTGGCCCGGTAGATATCGAAAAAGATCTTATACCGATTAAGGATGCTTATCAGAATGATTTTCTGATCGGAAATGCGATAACCGCTGAGGATCTGGAAGGTGTCAGACTTGAGCTTTTGAAAATGCATCACAATGTTGCTACGGCAGGTAATGCCATGAAGCCGGACGCGTTGCAGCCTACGAAGGGTAATTTCACGTTTACCGCGGCAGATACAATTGTAGATAAAGTACTGGCTGAGGGCATGCAGATGCATGGACATGTATTGGTATGGCATCAACAATCGCCTGCATGGCTGAATACAACAACAGACGCAGCTAACAACACGATACCCTTGGGACGGGATGAAGCTCTTATGAATTTGCAGACCCATATCCAAACCGTTATGGAGCATTTTGGTGACAAGGTGATCTCCTGGGATGTTGTAAACGAGGCGATGAGCGATAATCCATCCAACCCAACAGATTGGAAAACAGCGCTGCGATCCGCCCCATGGAAAAGTGCCATTGGAGCAGATTACGTAGAGCAAGCCTTCCTGGCGGCAAGAGAAGTACTGGACGCGCATCCAGATTGGGATATTAAGCTCTATTACAACGATTATAACGAAGATAATCAGAATAAAGCGCAAGCCATCTATAGTATGGTCAAAGAAATCAATGATAGGTACGCGCTGACTCACCCTGGCAAATTGCTTATCGATGGTGTTGGTATGCAGGGGCACTACAGCATTAATACGAACCCAGAGAATGTGAAGCTTTCCTTGGAAAAGTTCATTTCCTTGGGTGTCGAAGTAAGCATAACTGAGCTGGACATTCAGGCCGGAACCAACTATCAGCTCTCTGAAAAGCTTGCTAATGCGCAGGGTTATCTATATGCGCAGTTGTTAAATATCTTCAGGGATCACGCTAATTCTATCAAACGTGTTACCTTCTGGGGAATGGATGATAACACAAGCTGGAGAGCTTCATCCAATCCGTTGTTATTCGATAAAAATCTGCAAGCCAAGCCGGCTTACTATGGCGTTATCGATCCTGATACCTTCATTGAAGAGCATGAGCCTGAATCAGTAGAAGCTAATCAATCTACTGCTAAATTTGCTGCACCTGTTATAGACGGAACAGTTGACGAGATCTGGAGCCAGACCGCTGAGATTCCGGTCAATCGGTATCAAACCGCTTGGCAAGGAGCGAGTGGAGTGGCAAAAGCACTCTGGGATGATCAAAATTTATATGTCCTGATCCAGGTGAGTGATACACAGCTTGATAAGAGCAGTGTGAATGCACATGAACAGGATTCGGTCGAAATCTTCGTGGACCAAAATAATGGGAAAACGACGTTCTATCAAGATGATGACGGCCAGTACAGAATCAATTTTGACAACGAGACTTCATTTAATCCTTTAAGTATCGCAGCCGGTTTTGAATCGGCAACCCAGATTTCCGGAACCAACTATACGGTTGAAGTGAAGATTCCACTTCAAGGGATCACTCCGGACAACGATAAAAAGCTTGGTTTTGATGTACAGATCAACGATGCTAAAGAGGGCTCACGTCAAAGTGTCGCGGCTTGGAATGATACGAGTGGAACTGGGTATATGGACACATCCGTTTATGGTGTGCTTACTCTAAAGGGTAAATCTACGGGTCCGGAACCCACTCCAACGCCGACAACAGCACCGACACCGACACCAACGAGCCCAACCGATCCAACTGACCCAACCGATCCAACCGATCCAACCGATCCAACCGATCCAACAAACCCAACGGAACCATCGGCAACCCCGACACCTGTTCCAACAGCGACGCCAGCACCAACAAATGCGCCAACGGGTAGCAGTAACTCGGGTAATGTTGTAGCAACTCCACAGCCTGGAGCCATTACAAACAAAGATGGTGTTGTTACGATTAAACTGGAGGTAAAGTCCGACAACGGGCGTGCTATAGGTACCATCTCCAGCGACAACATGAAAAAAGCGCTTGAGCAGGCTACTGTAGCGGCAAACGGCAAGAAACAAATTATCATTGAAGTGCCAAAGCAAACGGACGCGAAAGGGTATGATATACAATTACCGACCCAAAGCCTAACGGGGAAAGAAAACTTTGAACTATGGCTTAAGACGGAAAATGCCACAATTCAAATTCCAAGCAATATGCTGTCCAACGTAACAGACAATGCTGAGCAAGTATCTATACGAATAAGTAAAGTCACCACGGACAGCTTGGAAGCAGCTACCCGCAATATGATTGGCAACCGTCCAATTATCGGTCTAAGCGTAGTAGCAGGTGACAAAGTTATTCCTTGGAATAACCCTAAAGCACCTGTAACGGTAGCCATTCCTTACGTGCCGACAGCGGAGGAGCTAAGCCTTCCCGAGCTTATAGTCGTTTGGTACATCGATGGCAAAGGCAACGTACTGCCGGTTCCGAGCAGTCGATATGATGCTGCAACCCAAACGGTTGTCTTTCAAACAACCCACTTCAGCACTTATGCAGTAACCTTCGTAAAGAAAAACTTCGGAGATCTGCAGAATCTTTCTTGGGCCAAACAATCTATAGACATTATGGCGGCTCGCGATATCATCAAAGGAACGTCCACGAACAGCTTTTCACCTGCAGATTCAATCAAACGAGCGGATTTCATTACTCTCCTCGTAAGAGCGCTTGAACTGAAGGGAACGGGCAAAAGTGCAATAATGTTCAACGATGTCCAAAAGACAGACTACTATTATGATGAACTGGTCATCGCGAAGGAATTGGGAATTGCTACAGGTTTTAAAGATGATACGTTTAGACCCAATAGCAATATCTCCAGACAAGATATGATGGTGCTGACAGCACGAGCGCTGGCGGCAACCGGTAAGGAAGTTAAGGCGAGCGGCGTTGTAGCTGCTGCTTATCTTGATGAAGCAAGCATTTCCAGCTACGCAAAAGACAGTGCATCATTGTTGATCCAATCCGGAGTCGTAAACGGAAAGAACAATAGAATTGCACCGAACGATAACCTTACCCGTGCAGAAGCGGCAGTCATTCTGTATCGTATCTGGAAGTAGTAGTCCCGGCAGCAGAGAAAAAAAGTCTGAATTGACTCAAGGCCATATTTAGTCTGAAGAGTGGAAATACGTGTGCAACCATCCCTTGCGTTCTTCTGTTTTAAGCATCGCTGCTCACCTCCCTGCGGAGAGGAGCAGCGATTTTTTTGTGTGTATGTTCCGTTAAGTTGAAACTGAAACGGAAAAAAATGTCACGAAACAGACCGCTCAAGTGTTATAACTGTACTGATAGTAGAAAGGAGACAGTCGTGGACTCTATTGAAGAGAAGATAAAGCGGGTACAAGCGGGAGAAGTCTACCTTTTTTCAGATATTATCAGACTCTACCAACAACGGATCTACCTCTACTGCTTTCGCTTGTTGAACAATAAGGAAGAAGCTGAGGATGCGGTTCAGGACATATTTATTAAGGCTTACCAGAACATCGGCCATTTTGAGTCTCAGGTAAGTTTTAACTCGTGGCTCTACAGGGTTTCCTATAATCATTGCCTGAATCAATTGCGCCGGAAGAAATTTCAAAATCAGCTGCGAAAATTACTCAGACAGGATGTAACCACTAAAAGCGCTGAACAAATGGTGGAAAATCAGTTGTTCAGTGAATCCGTGGCCTCTGCCCTGGCAAAGCTTAGCGTGGAGGAACGTAATCTGTTGATTTTACGCATTTTTGAAGATAAATCATTTGCAGAAATTGGTGAAATTCTGGGTAAAAGTACGGTCACTGTTAGGAAACGATACGAGCGGACAAGGTGCAAGCTCAGAGAAGTCATTGAAAGAAAGGAGAAACAACTATGCGCAAGGACGAATTGACTTCCGAAGAGTTGTTTCTGAAGGAGGGGGATAATTCTGCCAAACTTCCGCTGGTTGATGTTCATGATTCTGTAATGCAAGCCATTGGGCTAGGGAATGATCGCTTTGCTATTAATTCTGTACCACCCTTGCAGGAGGCGGACATCCCAGATATTATGCATCGAATGGAGCCAGCAACCTATGCCAAACGATGCCGTAAGCGCATGTGGAGCAGGCCTGTAAGGAGATGGGCAGCGGTGCTGATCCTGGTTGTCTTGGTAGGAGGAAGCTATTCCTTGTTTAAGGAGAGTCCCTGGCAAGCTGCCAAATTTCAATATGAAGTGCTGCCGTACGAGCCGCTTCTTGCAACGAAGGAAGGGGGGACGATTGAAGTATCTAAGAATCCGTTAGTTCCCTCAAAGGTAAAAATTCCTCAGAGAGTGGCGACCAAAGAAGAAGAGCTGCTGAGTGAAAAAAATTTAGAGGCATATAGAGTTGTAGAGAAATTATTACTACCGGGAGAGGGCGCTTCTTACGTGTTAAAAAAGGAAGGTGCTGGAGATGAACGTCCTCAGCTTGGCAGAGTTATTCCTGCGATGCTATTTAATGATTATTCTAGTTATTTAGCCAAAGCAGAGGAGTATAAGGCGCCATATTTGCCACGCCCGGAGTATCTGCCAGAAGGGTATGTTTTTGATCAAGCATGGATACAACCTGATTTTGAGGTCAACGAGAATGAACTGCTGGCCCTGACTGATGGTATAAAGCTGGAAGGCGGTTACCGGGTTATGTGGAAAAAAGAACCTACGGCCAGAATTAATTATGAATATTCGTCGATGAGATACAAAAAAGGAGAGAGTATGGTAAGAATTAATGCCAAACACATCAAGGCAAAGACCGGAACGGTGGAAAGCTTATTAAGGACTAACACTACAAACGTAGAGAATATTCTTGTTAACGGAACCCAACTGATCTATACGGAAACTACAAACATTGAAATAAAGTTGGGGTATAGATACAGACTTGTCTGGACGGATCCAGAACAAAATGTAGTATACGATATGACTGCTGCACCGGAGTCTTCTGCTTTAACCAAAGAGGAGGTTATCCGAATTGCTGCCGACATGATGAAATAAGTATAGAAATTTGATGTCACAAATCCGGTAACGTAAGTATTATGTAAGAGTACTACATATACAGGAAGGTGAGGTATTTTAATGAATAATAGAAAAACACTCATTGCCATGACCAGTATGACCCTAATGTTCGGTTTAGGTTATGGCTTCAAAGGAGAAGCTTACGCCGAGAAGTCTGTTGCTCAGTCTGTGGAAGAAACCGCCATTAAGGCGGAAGTCAAATATATAGCTCAGGGCATCGATGAAGCTGCCAAAGCGAAAACAGATCAGGAACAAAAAAAATTCAAAAATCTCAAAGATCTGCAGCAGAAAGCATTAAGTGAAGAGCTTAAACCTGGAGAAATCAGATATGTGTATATTAATGACAAGGAATATCAAGCCTATGCTAAGGGATCACCCACTGCGGGTGCATATTATTCCCTTTCGTTTAATACGTATAATGAATATGTGGAAAAGTATGCTGCCGGCAATACCTTCATGCCACTGCAATTGCAAGAGCCTCCGGAAGGCTACAATTTTTTCAGGGCAATTGTTTCTCCATATATGACGAAAAAAGAACAGGATAAGATATACTATCAAGTGATCGCCGAGGGTAAGGCGTCCGATAAGAAAATCTATGTAAAGAAATTGCAGGAGAAGCGTACGGCTATCAACATCATCTATAATATGACCACAGAGAAAAATGGTAAAAGAGGAGTTCTTGCCATCGCTGCCGAACCTGCAGGACCTAAGGATACGACTGTTGAATCCGAACCAGCAAATGCACAGTCGCAGAAGCTAAAAGTGAGTGGCCAAGAGGTGGTATACACACCTATTGATAAGATGGAGTACAAGTCAGTTGCATGGATGAATCCAAAGACCCGTGTCAATTATATTATTCGGGAAACCGGTGGACATCTGACCAAGGAGGATTTGATTGCTTTGGCAGGACAGATCATTGAAGCTTCGGCGTAGAATGATTCTAAGAGACTTACTAATACATTTGATCAAGGCAGCCCCCAGGGCTGCTTTTTGATTTGAGTATAAAGATTTATAGTATTCATGCTATTTAGGAGATTAGAAGTGAAATGTGGCGTTGGGCAATGGAAATGTGTCTTTTTTAAGTATTCACAAATAAAGAACGAATATCCTATAATACCAATATTTACAAAATTCGATATAAAGTGATATAATTTTCGAGATTCATATACATAAACATGAAAGAAGAGTGTAAGATGCTAAAGGTAACAAGCAAAAAAGTCATGTCAATTATTACAGTTAGTTCAATGCTGTTGGCTGTGGGTGCAGTCGCTTACGCAGACACGACATTGAAGAAGATTTCCGCATATCAGAACGCGGCCATCAGCATTGAAGTGGATAATCAGAAAGTGAACCTGTCAAGTAGTGAAGGAACAATGTACCCAATTATCTATGAGGGACATAGCTATGTATCCGCCAAGGCTGTATCTGAAGCACTGGGGGCAACCGTGAAATGGGATAACAGTCGTCAAGCTGTTGTGATCACATCGGCGAACGGCGGAACATCAACATCCGTTGTCCCGGATAAGGACAATACTGTTGCACAAGCTACTGCGAAGCCGGCAACCGTATCTACTCCGCCTGCAACCGAGCCCACTCCGCAAGCAACACCAAAGCCTGCTGCATCATCTTCCGCTACGACTTCCAGTAACAGCGGCGCTTCGTTTGCAGATGCAGTGAAGTTGGGTACTTCTTTTACTTATACGGACCTTGATAACAATTATAGCCCTAAGGGTGATTCAACATCTGCTCAATATACTTTCACTATCAATAAGGTTACGTCGACTACTCTCGGACAATTACATGCTCTTGGGTTTGAGGAACATGTCACTGATCCCGATGTAGCTGTAGATTATGTCCTGCTTGATGTAACGCTTAAGGTGAAAAACGCCACTCTTGTAAAAGGTAGTGAGGACCAAGGGCGGAAGTTCCTTTCAAGTTTTACACCTACCATTTGGGGGGTAGAAACATCCAGTGGACAATACTATATTGGTGGCTCTAGTGATTATTTTGAGGGATCCCTCGGAGAAAATATCGAAAAGCTGTTGGCTGATTTTCCTGAAGTCACCCCAAGTAAACCGGGTTCTTTTGAAGCTTCGGGTAAAGTTGTTCTGCCAATAATCAAAGGCAAGGAGAACACCCTTATTCTTTATAGAAACGATAGTAAGCTTGAGTCCGACAAAAGATCCATCTATTTTAAACTGAAATAGTTATGCAAGTTAGCAGAAAAAGAGATCAACGATGTTATTCATCGTTGATCTCTTTTTTTATGAGGCTTACACAGTGCTGATAACTTCTATATATCAAGCTTCTTTGGCAATGATTTTTTTGAGCTTCACCTTGGGTTCTTGCTCAGGGTCAGGCGCTTGCCCAACACGTTTAATAAAGAAAGATAGCAGCAGACCGAGGATACCAATTCCCACAATCACTAGATAGGAATCATTGATCCCTTGAATGGATGCTTCCATAATCATATGTTCCTGTGTTCCGTTCTGTGTACTGCCAGAGGCCAGCATATCCTTCATATGCGTTGTAGTACGGCTTGTCATTACGGTGACGAGCAGGGAAGTCCCAACGGCGCCAGCTACTTGTCGAATGGTATTCGAAATCGCTGTACCATGCGCACTAAGCTTGGCGGGGAGTTGATTTAGACCCAGAGTTTGTATAGGCATGAGGAGCAAAGCCATCCCGATCCGGCGGCCTGTTGACATGTATACCAGATACATGTAGCTGGTTGAGTCTGTTAAATTTACAAAGCTTAGAGTCGTTGCAATTGTAATCAGAAGACCGATAATAGCGAGCCATTTTGCCCCGAACCGGTCGAACAGCTTGCCGGTTACCGGCATCAACAATCCCATTACGAGTGCACCAGGAAGTAGCAACAAGCCGGACTCCATCGCTGTAAAACCGCGGGCATTCTGCAGGTACAAAGGTAGCAGCATCATATCCGCATACATCACGATTGTAACTGCGATACTGATGACAGTTGTTAAGGAGAACATATTGTATTTAAAGGCCCGGAGATCAAGCAGTGGATTTTGGGAAGCCAACTGTCTCCAAGTAAACAAGCCAAGGGAAAGCACACCTGCTGCTAAAGACAATAACACTTCTGCGCTCGACCAACCCGCACTGGCAGCGCGGCTGAAGCCATACAGCAAGGTTCCAAAACCGATGGTAGAAAGAGTTACACTAACAATGTCCAACTTGGGAAAGATGCGTTCCGATACATTTTTTAAATAAATAAATCCGCATATGATTACAATGACGGTCAAAGGAATCATGCCATAAAACATTGTCTCCCAAGAATAATGTTCCAAAATATATCCAGCCAGAGTAGGTCCAATCGCAGGTGCGAAAATGATGGCTAACCCTACCATCCCCATGGCAGCCCCTCTCTTTTCAGGAGGGAACAGGGTCAAGATGACATTCGTGAGCAGTGGCATAATAATCCCGGCACCAGCTGCCTGAATCATACGCCCGGTCAACAGAACAGGGAAGTTTGTCGCGACGGCCGATACGATCGTTCCAGCCAAAAATATAAACATAGAAGCTTGAAAAAGCTCCCGCGTCGTAAACCGTTGCATTAGATAAGCTGTAATTGGAATTAGAACACCATTAACCAGCATATACCCCGTTGTCAGCCACTGAGCTGTAGCCGCCGAGATATTAAAATCATGCATTAACTCCGGAACGGCAACACTCATTACCGTTTGATTCAGTGTCGCAAGAAAGGCGCCCAAAATCATAATGAATAAGATGGGGCCCTTTTTCACGGAACTGCTTGTTACTTCTCTCTTTGTACTCACTCCACTCCATCCTTTCAACTCGTCGATCATGGACTAAATTTACAGTGTGTTGTATAGTTTACAATGCATGAATTAGATTATAAATGAAATTTTCATGTAATCAAGCAACAATTTGCGAAAAAATGTAAAGTAGTTTACATTCTTTGTGAAAATGTAGTTTTTTCTTTTTAAAAAACAACAATTATCTAAAATATGTAGCTTACAATATGAAAGTAAAAGATTGGAGAGTAGAAGATGAATAACACAACGCAACGTACAGATCCCCGGGTACTTCGGACGCGCCAATTGCTTAGAGATGCTGTAATTGAATTGCTTGAGGAAATGGATATTGAGAAAATATCCGTAAACCGTATTGCAGAGCGGGCTAAAATCAATCGTGTTACTTTTTATCTGCACTACCGGGATCTCCCGGATATGTTAGAAAAGATGGCGGATGAGATGGTGGAGGATATTTTACAAGTGGTGAACAACGATGGCAACCATGATGAATCGGTTGATGAAGAGAATCTGAGAATATTAGAGAGTCTGCTTAAGCATATTGCGGAAAATGCAAAATTCTACAAAGTCATACTCACATCGAAACGAAGCCCGATTTTTACAGATCGCCTGTTTAATTTGATGGCGGAAATCATTTCTGCACACCAGAAGAAAAAGGAGGGGGCCGTTGATCATTCAAAGATGCTGATACAAAAGGACATTGCCGTTTGGTACGGTTCAGCAGCTCTAATTGGCACGGTTATTTCTTGGCTCCGAGATGACATGCCCTATACGCCTGTGTATCTTGCCAGACAAATTAGCATGCTGCGTGCGAACTAGCAACGGGTTCCGACTAATGAACGGAATGGAATTAAATGAACACGGGCAAACAGCCACGCATCGTTACGCGGCTGTTTGCCCGTGTTTAGAGCAGGTAAATCACTGCACACTGAGATTATCCCAGTTGATTTGGAATTCCTTCAACATCCCTTCTTTGGTCAGCTTACCGCCGAGATACCCTTGAATGCTGCTGGATAATTCCTGTGGCATCCCGTTCGGCAGGCGGGTCCAGTTCCAAGTCAGCGCTTGATCTTTATCGGTATAAGCCAGCACCTCAGCACCTAGTGCTCCAAGATCTTCTTCGGTTCCCTTAATGTTGTCGAGCGCAGGGATGAATTGGAATTCCTTAGTGATATATTTTTTTCCGGTCTCGGAGGTGACGAGCCAATTCAGGAAGACCTTGGCCTCCTCCTTAACGGGAGAGTTTTTATTGATAACCCAATTGCTGGGTACGCCTACATAAAGCTTGTCGTTGTCTTCGGGAGTGTCGTCAATGGGCATGGGCAGGATGCCAAGGTTTAGATTGGGATCGATGCCGTCGATCTGCCCTTGTGTCCAGTTACCCTGCTGCATCATCGCAGCTTCGCCGCTCGCTAGCATAGTGACTTGTGTATTATAGTCGGTTGAGAGCGGGTTCTTATTGCCGTACTCAACAGTAAGGTCAAGTAGATCGATCCACTTGGAGAAAATAGGGTCTCCGGCGAAGGTTTTGGAACCGTCTGTAAGTCCGGCGATGAATGCCTCTGGATCAGGCTGCTGGGAGAAAGGCACGTTTACATTATGATTGCCAAGCACGAACCATTCTTGGTAACCATTCGCAAAAGGTGTGATGCCTGCCGCTTTTAACTTCTCGGAGGCTTCGCGTAGAGCGGTTAGCGTCAATGGCTTCTCAGTGATTCCGGCTTTTTTAAATAGATCCTTATTATAGATAAAGCCGTATCCTTCCAGATTCATCGGCATCCCATACAGCTTGCCATCTATAGTCATTTGTTCTGCTGCGAGTGGCTTTACATCCTTGGCCCAAGCTTCGCCGCTCAGATCCTCCAGATATTCCAGCCACATATCACGTTCATTGTTGCCGCCGATGGTAAAGATATCCGGTTCATCTCCGGAAGAGAATTTGGCACGCAGCGAGGCGCCATAATCGGTCCCGCCACCCACGCTTTGCACCTCAAGCTTAATATCGGGATGTTCTTTCTCGAATTCGGTCTTGAGCGAAGCCAGCGCTTCAGATATTTCAACCTTGAACTGGTAGATGTGTACGGTTTTGACTCCATCTGCATTGTCGCTGCTGCGTCCGCAACCGGCTGTCAGGGCAGCCAGCAGCAGGGAGCATGCGAGGAGAATTCCACGTTTTGTTCTCATATTCATTCATCCTCTCTGGCTGAAAGTCACGTGTATCATTAGCCCTTCACGGAGCCTTGGGCAATGCCTTCAATAATATATTTTTGCATCACTAGGAAAAAGATGACCACGGGCGTAATCCCGAGTACAAGTCCTGGAAGCGCCAAATCCCACTGCTTCGTATATTGTCCGAAAAAGCTATAAGTGGCGATAGGAATGGTGCGAAGCACCGGATCCTGCAGAATAAGCGATGGCATCAAGTAATCATTCCAGATCCACAGGGTGTTCAGTATGATGACGGTGACGATAATCGGCTGCATAAGCGGAAGAACAATCCGGAAAAAGGTACCATAAGGACTGCTGCCATCTACTCTTGAGGCCTCCTCGATATCGAGAGGTACCGATTTGACGAAGCCGTGGAATAGAAAAACAGTCATCGGGGCCCCAAACCCAAGATATGCTAAAATCAAACCGGCGGTTGAATCCATGACGCCCAAACCGCTGACGACCTGCACCAGCGGGATCATGATAGATTGAAATGGGATAACCATGGCGGCTACTAATGCAATATAGAGCACACGGTTATACAAGCTGTTGTTGCGGACCATTTTGTAAGCGCACATAGAGCAGAGGAACGCTAGCAGAACATTACTAATCACCGTGATGATAAAAGAGTTCAGGAAGGCGCGAGGAAAATTGGTAGCTTTCCAAGCTTCCGCGTAGTTGCTCCACTGGAGTGCGGAAGGCAGCGCAGCAGAGTCAGAAAGTATTTCACTATAGCTTTTCACTGAGTTAGCCAGTAAAAAGTAAAAGGGCACTAAAAATAGAAGTCCCAGCAGGATTACAATCACTTCGATGAGAAGCAGAGGGACATTAAATTTCTTGGCGGTAGTCTCCATTACAGCTCCACCTCTCTTTTCTTGGTTGCTCTAACCTGTAGTAGGGAGATTACGGCCACGATGACGAAGAAAACCATCGCTTTAGCCGAGCCCATTCCGAACCGGCTGATGGTATAGGCTTCATTGTAAATATTCAAGGCTACAGATTCGGTAGCTTTAAAGGGTCCACCCTTGGTCAGCGACAGGTTGAGGTCAAACAGCTTAAAGGACCAGGAGATAGATAGAAATAGACAGACAGTTACAGCAGGCATGACCAGTGGAAGAGTGACATGGCGCAAGGCCTGAAAACGTCCGGCTCCATCCACTTTGGACGCTTCAATTAGGCTTTGGGGAACATTGTTGATAGCAGAGATGTAGATCACCATCAGATATCCCGCATTTTGCCAGACAAATACGATAACAATCGCCCAGAATGCTGTCCCTCCGGTGCCTAGCCAGGGAAGATTAAAGAAGTCCCAGCCGGTGGCCTGCCCGATAGAGGAGAATCCTCTGACAAAAATAAACTGCCAAATAAACCCGAGCAAAAGTCCGCCAATCACATGCGGTACAAAAAATACAGTTCTCAGGACATTACGTGTGAACAGTTTGCGCGTCAACACATAAGCGAGTGCGAAGCCAAGCAGATTGGTCAGCACTAGACCGAAGAAAGTGAACTTCGCCGTGAACCAGAATGAATTAAGAAAGGAAGGATCCTTGGTGAAAATATGTAGATAGTTCCGTAGTCCGGTCCACTCGACATGCCGCGAGATTCCGTTCCAGCTGGTAAATGAATAATAGAGTCCCAAAAAGAAAGGAATCAGCACAATAATAAAGAAAAACAAGGAAGTTGGCCCGACAAAAATAAACTGCTGCATCAGGCGTGATCTTTTTCTATGGTCCATCGTTCCTCACCCCTTTTGTTAATTTAAACTTTTCATTCTATAACCGAATTGGTGATTAACCGAAACAAAAAGTAATATTACTAACCGAGTATTCTTAACCAGTTGCGGCATCGGGAGAGGCAAAAATGCCTTTGATAGCGCCGAAAGTGTGCGATTTGAAGAAAAGAGAGGCAAAAATGCCCTTGATAGCGCCGAAAGTGTGCGATTTGGAGGAAAGAGAGGCAAAAATGCCTTTGATAGCGCCGAAAGTGTGCGATTTGGAGAAAAGAGAGGCAAAAATGCCCTTGATAGCGCCGAAGTCGGCTGAGCTTTCTCTGGATAATTTTCATTGGCCCGGAGCGATTTCTTTTCGGGCTTGACAGCCTTTTCAAAGAATCGGTATGGTGGACTTGTCAGACAAATGGGAGGTAGGGTACATGTCAGGATGGCTGGGGAATCATTTTGTTACGCAGATTGGAATTTTGGTGAATGATGTTGAAAAGGTAAGCACGGCTTATGCGGAGTTTTTTGGACTGGAAAAGCCGCGAATTATCGTTACAGATACAGAAGATCAGGCGCAGACTCGGTATAATGGCGAGGCGACGGTGGCGCGGGCTAAGTTGGCTTTTTTTGATATGGGCTCCCTGCAGCTTGAACTGATTGAGCCAGACCAGCAGCCCAGTACATGGCGTGATTATTTGAATGAACATGGTGAGGGACCTCATCATATTGCTTTTGTGGTTGAAGGAATGAAGGAGAAGATTATGCTGCTCGAAGGCAAAGGGTTCCCACTCCAGCAAAAGGGCGAGTATACCGGGGGGCGTTATGCTTATATGGACACGTTCAAGGAGTTAAAGGTGATTGTGGAGCTGCTGGAGAACGATAAAGATAAAGATAAAGGAGAGGATGTATAGTGAATATTCTAATTACTGGTGCCGGACGTGGACTAGGTTATGAGCTGGCGGCTGAGGCATTGAAGCGGGGACATGGAGTCATTGCCGGGGTTCGCCGTTCCGATCAGGAACAAACAGCACTGTCTCAGCTCGCTGCGACCTACGGGGAGAAGCTGACTGTGGCCCAGCTGGACGTGACGGATGAAGAAGGAATCGCGGCACTTGCTGCAAATCTGCAAGGACAAGGCCGGACGCTTGGTGCCATTATCAATAATGCGGCAGTACTGACTGCAAGGGACACACAGATTGAAGAGCTGGATTTCCAAGATATGCTTACCACGATGGATATTAATCTTTATGGACCGATGCGAGTGGTTAAGCATTTCTTGCCGCTACTCATTGAACCCGAGCTTTCGATCATCAACATATCGTCGGAAGCAGGCAGCATTACTAATGCTTATTCCGGAGACTATCCTTATTCCATCTCCAAAACGGCACTTAATATGTTCTCACAGCAGCTGCATGTATATTTAAAAGAACGCGGGGTACAAGTACTCGGCGTACATCCCGGCTGGATGCATACGGATATGGGCGGGGCAGAGGCGCCAACGAATCCGACCCAAAGTGCTGAGGGCATCATGGACTTGATCGAGAAGCGGACTACACCGGAAGGTCAATTCATGTTTGTAGACTATACGGGTAAGGATATGAAGATTTAATAATGAGTGTTCTAACTAAAAGAGGTAACTCAATAGCCATTCATGGCTTCTGAGTTACCTCTTTTTGATTTTCTATATGCTTATTTATTTCTTAATCAATAAATAAGCGAAATAAGGTACGCCGATTAACGCTACCATGATCCCAGCCGGGATGCCATCAGGGGAGACGAGATTGCGGCCAACGGTGTCCGCGATCAGAAGCAACCAGCCACCCAGCAATACTGCGACGGGAATAAACATCTGATTGCGCGGACCGACCAACGATTTCGCAATATGTGGTGCCATCAATCCGATAAAAGCGATTCCACCTGTTACGGATACCGCGGAGGCGGCAGCTGCGACGGCGACAAGAATCAGGACGATACGTTCGCGCTCCAGATTCAGACCGACACCAATGGCTGATACCTCACTTAGACTGAGCAGATTGAGTCGCAGCGATTTGTACAGGGTAAAGGGAACTAGCAGCAATAACCAAGGCAGTAAAGCCCAGATGAAGGGCCAATCTGTACCCCAAATATTCCCGGCAATCCATTTTGCGATAAAATCAACTTTGGCACGATCTGCGGATGAAATGATTACGATCATAACTCCCGACAGCGCTAGGGAAAATCCGACCCCGACCAAAACTAGCCGAATAGGATCAAGCCCTCTAGTCCGACTATATGAAAAAAGATAAATTAATGCTGCCGTAATGATAGCCCCTATAAAAGCAACCAGCGGCAACGCATAAATGAAGGTTCCAACGCTAACCGGGAAATAGAGAAAAAATACAGCGACAGCCACACCTGCCCCGGAGTTAATCCCAATAATACCGGGGTCTGCTAGATCGTTTCGGGTAACACTTTGCAGAATCGACCCAGATAAGGCCAAGGCCATTCCTGCCAGTAGCGTAATTAGAATACGTGGCAGTCTTACAGAAAATAATACAAAGTCCTCTTTAAAGGTTCCATGACCGAAGAGAACGGGAAGCAGCCTGTCAAAAGACAGGGAAGAGTAGCCGATTCCCATACTGGCAATAGCCGTAAGCAGGATCAGTCCGGTGCATACCCACAGGATAAGACGTTGTTTTCGTACTGGAGCAGAGGAAATCATGAGAGTGTTTGACCTCCTTTACGAACAACGAACAAAAAGAAAGGCAGTCCTAGCATAGCCACGACAGCAACTATCGGCGTTTCATAAGGGGCATGGATTGTACGTCCAATGGTATCTGCAAGTAGCATGAAGGATGCCCCAGTGAATACTGAAATCGGCAGAATATAGCGGTAGTCGGTGCCGACTATTTTGCAGACAATATGCGGAATCATTAGCCCTACAAAAGCCATGTCCCCAATTAGAGCGACCGATGCGCCAGTCAGCAGAATAATGAGCGTGAACAGAATCCCTTTAACCAAAACAAGGTTTTGTCCTAATCCGATCGCTACCTCGTCACTCAAGCTAAGAATAGTCAGCTGGTTAGAAAATATTAATGCCACCACGATCCCGATGAGGATCACAGGTGCAATGGCCTGAAGCTGGCCCCAAGTTGTGCCGATAAGCCCACCGGCAGTCCACATGGATACATCTTTGGATATCTTGAAGGCAATGCTGACACCACTTGCGATAGCGTATAGGAATGCAGATACCGCAGCACCAGCGAGTACGATACGGATCGGAGACAAGCCACCTTGGCGCACGGAGCCGAGAATAAGAACCAGAACGGCTCCCAGAGCAGCGCCGAAGAAGCAAGCAATCATGGTACCAAAATAGTTCAGCCCCGGCATAAATACGAAGGTAAGCGCCAGTGCCATATTAGCTCCTGAAGTTAACCCCAGCAGGCCGGGATCGGCTAACGGATTGCGCGTAACTCCTTGCATAATAGCCCCGGATACGGCAAAGGCGGCGCCGATCAGCATGGCGACCAGTTCACGCGGCAGCCTGATCTCACGAAGAATGAGGACATTGTCTGCCGTTGAACTTGAAGTGATGGCAAGCCACAGATCATGGAGGGTGGTTTCTTTAGCCCCGAATAACATCGCGATCACGAGGCAAATAACCATTACCAGCACGCTACCAAGCAGCTTATAAAAGAATGGAATGGAAGTTTGCTTCGTAGTCATCTTTATTATTTTCCTAGAAAGTTTTTTTCAAAGAATTCCAGTTGATATTCTAAGCTAAGCGGATCATTAAAATAGAATGCTTTGGCATCAGCTTCGTAAACATGATTATTTTTGACAGCTGGGATGCTCTTGTAGATTTCTGTATCCTGGAAGGAATTATCTTCATCCGCATTTTTACTGAAAATAACGTAATCGCCTAGATAATCCTTCAGCACTTCTGTTGAGAGGGCCACGTAACCATCTGTTTTGGTGCCTTCCTTTACTGTATCCGGCATACCGAGCTTGAAGTCCCCATAGAGGAGTTCAGTTCCGCGGCCAAAGTTATACCCGTATACATACAATTGCTTATTGAAGGTTTCAATGACAGAGACAGTTGCATCCTCGCCGATCTTCGCTCTGATTTCCTCACCCGCTTTTTTGGTGCGGGCACTAAAGTCATCTACCCAAGCTTGGGCTTCTTTTTCTTTGTTCACTAATTTGCCGACTTCCAGCTGTTGGGTTAAGTAATCAACTTTATTATAAGTATAAGTAACCGTTGGTGCGATTTGCTTGAATTTATCGATGTTCTTAATATCGGAGAGACCGATAATCAGATCAGGCTGCAGCTCAATAATCTTCTCCAGACTTTCATCACTTACAGCTTCTACATCTTTCAATTGCTCTTCAAAGCGCGGATTGGTTTTGGACATTTCATCTACGCCTACAACAGGTACACCTAGAGCCATAACATTACCTGTTAAAAATCGAGTGAGGACAACGACACGCTGAGGATGTGTCGGAACTTCAACAGGTCCATTTTCCGATTCATAAGTAAAAGTCGCACTTTCTGACTCCGCAGCAGGAGCCGAGGATGGGCTATTTGTAGGACTAACCTCATTCTTCGCCTGATTTCCCCCACAAGCACTAAGGGCAAGCCCTAAAATAAGTACAAACGGAATAAATATCTTTCTCATTTAAATAATTCTCCCCTTTTAATGACTATGTTTCCGTGAATAATTCCATTATTTAATGAATCCCAGGCTGTGCCATAGATTGATTATGAGAATCATTCGCATTTGTAATCATTATAGGGATCACTTATGTGCCTAACCATGCCTTTTTGTTGGAAAAAAGACTTGGACTATTATTGGCCTTCGAATAATGCAACCGCACGTCCAAGCTGCAAACGAATGGAAACTGGATTATAAGGCACCCATTCATCCAGATTAAGCAGATGGATCTTCTTGTTCTGCACAGCAGAAAGTTGGTTCCAATAAGAGGAGTGGAAGATTTCTTCACTGTGTGCAGTGGAGCCTTTTGCGTCTGGAAATACAGTGACTAACAATCGGTCACCGGCATAAGCCTCCAGCTCAGAGACGTCAATCACAAGGGAATGAAACTGGTCGCCGAGTTTATTTATTTGATCCTCAATCAAGGCAGGAGCCTTGAGACCTAGCGATTGATAGATCACATACCCAACATTTCTTGCCCCGTATACGAGTAGTCCATCTGGTTTAATGACCAGAAGGGTTACAATCTCGTTAGCCACCGCGCTTTGCTGCACCACGGCCCGAGCTTCCAGCTCCTCTTGTTCAAAATCGTCCAGCCACTGCTCAGCACGTTCGCTACGGTGAATGGCACGGCCGATCAAGCGCAAGTGGTCTTTCCATCCTAGTTCCTGCCAAGAGATTTCAACAATAGGAGCGACCGCCCGCAGCTGCTCAGCGTTCAAGCCGAATTCTTCCAGATGTTGTGTGGCTGCAATAAGCAATTCAATGTTTGCTTCCAGTAATAACGCTTTTATCTGCTCAGCCGAGCTGTTCGTATGGATGAATTTCATAGACTGTGGTGGTTCCTGGTCAGAAAGATTTAAATACTCGCTGCTCTCTGAAATGGTAACTGCAGGTTCCAGGCCAAGCAGCAGCAAATGACTGGCATAGGGAGTGAGCATCACCGCTACACGTTGGAAAGGGATAAGATTATAGCCTGAAGGAGATGCGCCGGTCTGCTGCTTAAAGCGCCGACTAAGATAGAACTCATCCTTGTAGCCCACCTTTAAAGCAATTTCTCTTAGTGTGCTTGAACTATTAAGCAGTAGTTCCTTCGCTCTGTGAACTCTTAACCTGGACAGATATTCATTAGGGGTAAAGCCCGTAAATTGTTTAAATAGCGTTGAATAATGTGAACCGCTCACACCCGCAATTGCAGCTAATTGCTCACGTGATATTTTTTCACTGAAGTGATTCTCTAAGTATGTGATACTGCGTTCCATTGAGGGCTGCTCACTCACTTCAAATCTTGTTTCCTGCTGCTCCAGCAATTGAAGAAGGATCTGATGGAACAGGATCTGGTTCTGCACATGACGTATTTCACGATCTGGCAACCGGTGAAGATACAATTCCTTCATATTAGATACAATGGCTGGTTCATGAGGAAACAACAGCATATTTGAATTGGATGTCAGTTGGCTTGTCCGCGTCATAGCACTGGAGGGCAGTGCTCGTGTCTGTTCTTGAATCCGGATTGAAAGCTTATAAGCATGTAGCGGCTGCTGGCGATTTGTAATTAGAGAGGCGTAAGTATTCTCGGGGAGAAGGACGACAATGCCTTCCATTAGCTCATAAGTCTGATGATTGACCTCAAGCATACCCTTACCAGCAGCAATAGCTAGTAGGACGGTTGAATGCTCATGAATCTGAAGTCTTGGCAGATTTGAGGTTCCATACATCGACTGAATACTATCAGCGGTATATAAAGGGAAATGGGACTCCGCCCATTCTGGGACTACGTTATTCAAATCTTAAGCCTCCGTTACCTATAATTCTATGAATGGTATTATATTCTTCACTTCTATGGGACTAATTATAACATCTCCCGTTTGGGACAAGCCGCATAAATGACCACAAAGTAGAAGAGAAACTAATCTCCTAGATGAATCCATTGGTCCAAGAGTCCCTAAGGTCAAGCGAATATAAATACTACTATGATCCTTCATCCATTTTAAAAGAGGTGAATCTAAGATGAAAAGACAGGTGAAACCTAGTAGGAAAAGAAGACCTGCCTCCAGACTGCAGCCTAAACGTAGTTTAATTCTTAAAGCAAAAGCGCAAATCATTAACTTTGCGGTTATTGGTGATAGTCATGTGGGGTATGGAAACAGCTCAAGCATTTTTAGTAATCTTTTGCCTAAAGCTGTGAATAACGGGAATAAGAGATTTGTTATTTTTGGAGGAGATAATACGCAAGCGGGAGCTAATCATGGAAATAATGCGAATGCTTACTACAAGGATTTCAAGGATACGGTAACAAGCACGCTTGGGAGTATTCCTTATAAAGCATCTATAGGAAATTGGGAGGCAAGCACACAGTCCTTATTCACACAATATTTAGGTGCTGTTGAAGGTCAAATGAATTTTCCGGGTACGCAGGGGAAGGTCAAGTATGTATGGCTTAATTGTGCGCTTGGACGGTTTACTCCGGGTAGTATAAATTTGTTGAGAAATTTAGATGATAGTTTTTATTATATTATAGATTTTCATTGGCCTCTCAAAGTAAGTGGGATTACGGTGGACCCAACCCATGTATTAAGCGCATCGGAGACGAATAAGTTTTTTTCATCCATTCCTACAAAAGTGAGAGATAAGGTGTTAGCTATTTTTACGCATCATGGACATCTGTTTTACCGAAAGCTTAGTAATATATATCCCGGTTACAACAAAACTAAATTTTTCGTATGCGGATGTTCGGGGGAATATAAATGCAAAACAAATGGTGATCGGGGTTATTACAATGCCACATTATCCATCAACGGGACAACATTTAATGTGGATGCTTTTAAGGTAGCGGTAACTTAGCAAAAACTAAGCTGAAGCTGATTTTCGGGAGAAACCGGGGTCAGCTTTAGTTTTTTTAGCAAATAGCTAATAGAAACTCAACAATTCAGTCACAGGATAATAGTAAACTAGCAGGATTATTTAATATATTTGTATAATAGTTTATATATGTATTAAATGAATCATATTGGAGGGCTACCGATGAGAGGGTTAGTATTTAATTCTTTAGAACAGGCGGGTGTCTCGGCTTTTGGTGTGGAGCGCATTCGTACAGCCGCCGCACAAATGGTTGAAGACAATATCACACCTGCGCAAGTTATTGTTGCTGCGAGAAAGGGGACGCTGCTGGTCCATCAAGCGAATGGGAAATTCGGACCTGAAGCAGACGCAGCAGATTTAACAGCGGATGCTATATTTCCACTCTGTTCCATCACAAAACTATTTACTGCAACCGCTATTATGATGTTAGTGGAACAAGGGAAAGTGGGCCTAAACAGGCCGGTTTCTGATTACATCCCCGAATTTACAGGGGAGAACAAAACAAAGGTATGCGTACATCATTTGTTGACACATACCTCTGGAATTGAGGTTAATGGCGGTTATGATGCACCACTTAGCCATGAGCCAGGTACTGTGATGTCTTACTGTGGATATGGTTATGAGCTATTGGGTGAAATTATACGGCGTGTTAGTGGACAAGCTTATGATGTATTCGTAAAGGAAACTATTTTTAAACCGCTTGGAATGGAAAATACATATTATCGTGTGCCAATGGAAGTGCGGAACAGAGTAGTTAGACGTGCCCCTGAGGCAGCATGCGCGGAATGGGTAGACAGTGAATACAATTTGAATTCTGTATCTGCGGGGGGCGGCGCTTACTCAACGGCTATGGATTTGGCTGTTTTTGGCCAGATGTTCCTTAACGGCGGAATTTATAACGGAGTACGATTGCTTAGTCCGGTAACAGTAAAAGAAATGACCCGCAATCAAATTCCGGGCGTATCCTCACAATATAGAGACGAAGTTTTCCCTGAAGCGTACTGGGGGTACGGATGGGCGATTAATGGCACGAAGCGTGACGGCGGAGATCTGCTCTCTGCAGATGCCTATTCACACTGGGGAGCGGCAGGTCCTTTCCTCTGCGTGGATCCGATTTATCAGACAGTGACGGTTCATTTATCCGTAGAGCTGGATCACCAGAAGCCATTTAAAAATATGTATGTTGATTACTTCAACAATACTGTTCTTGCAGCAATCACAGAGCTGTGATGTCAGCTGCTATTTTCATATCCATTTAGAATTTTTGTTGTGTCTACTTTTCTTAAAGTGTGTTTTCCCTATTTGTTCTAAATTGTTTAGGGGTGATTCCGGTATATTTCTTAAACACTTTGGTAAAGTAGCTCTGATCATTAAAATGTAGGCGTGAGGCGATGTCCGATAAGCTTATCTCTGGTACTTCTATTAGTCGTTTTGCCTCTTCAATCCGCTCCAATTGAATAAAATCGCTGATGGTGATGCCGGTCTCCTTCTTAAATAATAGGGAGAGATAACTTCTATTTAATCCTGCAACCTCAGCCAGTCTATCTAAGGAAAGTTCCTCATATAGGTGATTGAAAATATAGTTCTGACAGAGAGCCACGGTGCGCGACAGTTTCGCCATCCGGCTCTCTTTGACATGGTCTGCGAAATCGCAAAGGGCATAAAGAACGGCATGATCTACAGCGGGAATATCTTTTAGTTCTTCGATATGCTGGATATGAAAGTCGCTTAGGGTATAAGAAATTTCCCAGTACAGCCCTCCATCTATAGCTGCACGTGTAGCGAGTGTAATACAAGAGATTGCCAGATTCTTTTTGTTACGTAATTGGCTCCTTTTAGAGAGAAGCCCGTAACTCTCTTCGGAGAACGAAGCTTGAACGCGTAGCAGCTCAGTTTTATTGCCTTTTTTGACATAGTGAAAGAGATTTTTTTCTAGCATAGGCTCGTGGTGCAGCCACGTATTCTCACGGCGATAAGAAATATCCAAATCCAAACTGCCTGAGGGCAGTTGTTTATAGGCAAGAATGCGGGAGTCCAGCAGCAGTTCGCTAAGGGTCAAGGTTTTTCCAGTAACGAGCGAGTATAGCAGCATAGCGGTATGGTATAGTCTCATTTTATTTAACACGGTCAGGCTGCGGTAATAGTTAAGCCATTGCTCCTGAAACTTAAGGGGAACTTCATGATCACGCATCAGACTTGCCACATTATCCTCCGTAGGTTGAGCATACAATGAAGGGCCAATCACAATGCTTCCCTCGTTACTGTTGTCTGAGGGTAAATGGAGAATGATGTAATTCTCTAGAAAATTTGTGGTACGAACGATGGGTATGGTAGAAGTCCGTCCATTGCCATTAGAGTTGTTTTCACGATTAAAAGATTTAGTAATTTCAGAAAGTGGCTCATTAAGGTTATGAACCCAAGGGGCGCACTCGAAGGAGGAAGGCATAGCAAATTCAATTTCCCGATTGGCGTCGAGCAGGAACACGGGAATTTGCTGTGACTCATACATCACTTTACAGATATATTGGACTCTTTCCTTATCCTCCAAATGATCTAACATGTTATGACCTCCTCGCCTAACAAGAATACCAAAAACACGATAATAATGCCATAAATCAAGCATGAAGTATATTAAAATGGGGATAGTATACATTCAGAGGAGGCATTTTTATGAAAACCAAAATTCATGAACTCATATCACAATTGACCCTTGAGGAGAAAGCGGGACTCTGTTCAGGGCTTGATTTCTGGCATACCAAGGGGATTGAACGACTCGGAATCCCTTCTTTGATGGTAACGGACGGACCCCATGGTTTACGCAAGCAAAAAGAGAGTGCCGATCACCTCGGGCTTCATAACAGTGTTCCCGCAACTTGTTTTCCTTCAGCAGCAGGGTTGGCTTCTTCGTGGGATCGGGAACTAATTGAGCGAGTGGGGAAGGCGCTTGGTAAGGAGTGCCAGGCAGAAAACGTTGCTGTTCTGTTGGGACCGGGGACGAATATTAAACGCTCTCCACTGAACGGTCGTAACTTTGAATATTTCTCGGAAGACCCGTATCTTTCTGCCGAGATGGGGGGGAACCATATCAAAGGTGTGCAAAGCGAAGGAGTAGGAACCTCGCTTAAGCATTTTGCCGCCAATAATCAGGAACACCGGAGAATGTCGGTAGATGCTGTTATTGATGAACGGACGCTGCGGGAGATTTATCTGGCTAGCTTTGAAGGTGCAGTTAAGAACAGTCAACCTTGGAGCGTAATGTGTTCTTACAACCGGGTTAACGGTGAATACGCTTCTGAGAGTGAAACGCTTCTAACGCGGATTCTTAGAGATGAATGGGGTTTCGAAGGATTTGTAGTTTCGGATTGGGGTGCGGTCAATGAGCGAGTGAAGGCGCTGCAAGCAGGGCTGGAGCTGGAAATGCCGTCAACGGGAGGACTTGGCGATGCCAAGATTGTCGCAGCCGTGCAAAGTGGGGAACTAGCTGAAGAAACGTTAAACCTTGCGGTGGAGCGGCTGCTCACTTTTATTTTTAAAGCGGTAGACAATCGTAAAGATAATACTTCATTTAATGCTGAAGAGCATCACCAACTGGCACGGAAAGTGGCGAGGGAAAGCATGGTGCTTCTTAGAAATGAGGAGGAAGTTCTACCCTTATCTAAACAAGGTACTATTGCGATCATTGGGGAATTTGCTAAAAATCCGCGTTATCAAGGTGGGGGAAGCTCGCATGTGAATCCAACTCAATTGGATGATGCTTTTGAAGAGATGAGAGGTCTTGCGGGGTCTGCTGAGCTGCTATATGCCCAAGGATATGAACTGGAGCATGATGAGATTAATGAGGTTTTGCTGCAAGAGGCAAGAGAAACAGCGGCAAAAGGTGATGTAGCGGTGTTGTTCCTTGGACTGCCGGATAATTATGAGTCAGAGGGTTATGATCGCAGCCACTTGTCTCTTCCAGAGAGCCACAAAGCGCTGATCGATGTGGTAGCTGAGGTGCAGAGTAATATCGTTGTTGTACTCAGTAATGGCTCACCTGTAGAGATGCCTTGGATTGATAAAACAAAAGGAGTCCTTGAGGGTTATCTAGGTGGGCAGGCGTTTGGGGGTGCCGTAGCAGATTTATTGTTTGGAGAGGTCAGCCCAAGCGGTAAACTGGCAGAGACGTTCCCCATGAAGCTGAGCGACAATCCATCCTTTCTTAATTTCCCGGGGGAAGGGGACAAGGTAGAGTATAAGGAAGGTTTGTTCGTAGGTTATCGTTATTATGATAAAAAAGAGATAAAACCGCTGTTTCCTTTCGGCTTTGGTCTCAGCTACACAGAGTTTCAATACAGTCATTTAACAATTTCCAAGAGCAGCATAAAGGACACCGAGACTGTTCAGGTTAAGGCTACCGTTAAAAATACGGGCACTCGCGCAGGAAAAGAAATCGTTCAGCTCTATGTTAGTGATGTGGAGAGCAGCGTGATCCGTCCACTGAAGGAACTAAAAGGCTTCCAGAAGCTAGAGCTTCAGCCTGAAGAAGAGCAGGAGGTAACCTTTGAGTTAGATAAACGCTCCTTTGCTTATTACAACGTTAACATTGGTGATTGGCATGTGGAAAGTGGAGATTTTGAAATTGCTATTGGCTCATCATCGCGGGATATTCGTCTGACAACTTGTATCGGAGTAGAATCGACCAATCCGCTTACGATGCGTTATCATCGGAATAGTACTATTGGTGATTTGCTGGATAATCCACGGACAGCGGAAAAAGTGAAGAAATTCAGCAGTGTTTTTGGCTTAGAGGGTGCGATGGATGATAACCCGGAAATGTACATGGCGATGATGAAATATATGCCGCTGCGGGCAATGATCGGTTTCGGCCAAGGGAAATACACGGAAGAAGATTTAGCCAAGGATCTGCAAGAATTTAATACATTGGCTACTAAGTAGAAGTAAGCCAGTGGCACATATTAGTCCTATCTAATATGCACCACTGGCCTTATTTGTGTAAATTTCTTGTCTGGATACCGTTACCCATTAACTCGATAGGTATGCCTCAACGTTTCCTTGAAGGAAATCCGTAATCTTTAGCGCGCCACGCTACTAGCAGCGCAAGAATCAATAGTATAAACATTACCCACGGGAAGGAGCGGACACCAAGTGTTTCAATAAGAATTCCGCCTATCACTCCGCCACCGCCAATAGCTAGGTTCCATGCCGTCACCAGCATCGATTGGGCCACATCTGCACTTTCGCCAGCGGTTTCGGCAACGGCTGTCTGTAGCAAAGTAGCTGCTCCTCCGAACGTCAACCCCCATACACCAACCACTAAATAGATCACTATGGGCTGGCTGCTACTAATGCCTAGTACAATGGATGACAAGGCAAAAGCAGCTAGGCTGATCAGAACCAATGGACGCAGTTTGCGGTCGATCAAAATACCGATGACCCAGATGCCAACAAGCGCTGTAATGCCGAAAACAAGCAATACCAAGTCAACCCGCTGGGTTAGCCCGGCCTGAGTAAGATAGGGGGCAATATAGGTATACAAGATGTTGTGTGCTAGTACCCATACCAGAACGACAAACAATACCGGCCGTACCCCCGGAATAACAAAAACCTTGTAGAGAGGGAGCCGTTTATCAGGGGCTTCTCCTGGATAGTCCGGTAGCTTCCAAAATACCCAAGCGATCAGCATGAGAGCTAATAGCGACATGAACCCGAAGATAGAGCGCCAGCCTACAAGGGTGCCAAGAAGGGTTCCAGCAGGGACACCGAGTGCCAGAGCGAGAGGTGTGCCAACCATCGCTACCGCCATTGCTCGTCCTTTGAGTGACTCCGGCACCATGCGCCGGGCGTAACCTGCTATCATGCCCCATAAGACTCCAGCGGATACGCCGGCGAAGAACCGAGCTGTTAGCGTAAGTATATAATTGGAAGAAAAAGTGGTGACGGTGTTGAATATGAGAAAACCAAGGATGCACATTAGTAGCAGTGGTCGCCGCCGCCATCCACGCGTCACGGTAGTTAAGGGAATCGCGGCCAACAGGGAACCAAGAGCATACAAAGTGACAAGTTGACCGGCAAGGGCCTCGGAGACACCAAGCCCCTCACCTATTTGGAGCAACAAGCCTGCCGGAATCGTTTCGGTAAGAATACAGATAAACCCCGTCATAGCTAAGGCGAGTAATCCAGCCCATGGCAGACGTTCAGGAGAGGGAGTGCTGGGGGCACTTTGTGTGGCAGAAGATGTGTTTTGGCTCATAGAGAGGCCCCTCTCTTATATAATTTTAGCAAACTCAATGATATAGACGACGAATAGGGTCTACTGGACAGAGAGCCTAGGCTGGTTCATTCCGGACCCAGGCTTCTTGTGTTCATGCTCTATTTATTACGTCTATCATAAATGGCATCACAAAGGTCTACAGTAAACTGACCCGACATGCCTTCCAATGCGGTATTAGTGAAAGCGACGACACTGAGGCGTTGCTTGGGATCTACGAACCACGAATGACCATAAGTACCACCCATGCGCCAAGTACCCGGAGATTCTGGAGTGTCTGCGGCGACAGGATCCTTTAGTACCGTGATGCCTAGGCCAAAGCCTCGTCCTGGCCAGAAGGCCATTGGCAGATCACCGATCTGGTTGGTCGTCATATCGTGAACCAGTGACTCCGGTAGCAGCGGCGCTCCGCCCTTACGTAATGTTTCCAGCAGTTGCAAAAAATCTCCGGCGCTGCCGACCATGCCAGCTCCTCCAGAAGGATAGGCAGTAGTGTCAAGTGCTCGGCTAGGGGCAAGCAGGACCCCAGCCGTTCCCTCCACAAAGGCAATACTGTCAGGATCAAGTAAGGGCCGTGGCTCTGGAGTATCATTGGCATAGGAAGTGGCCAGCCGTTCTCGATCGACTGCAATAAAACCCGTGTCGCTCATGCCAAGCGGCTTGGTCACGAGTGAATGTACAGCCTCACTGAGCGGTGTTTCTGTGACCTTTGCAATTACTGCTCCCAGCACATCTGTCGCGATGGAATATTTCCACTCGGTACCTGGCGTATAAAGGAGGGGGACAGAGGCAAGACGGCGCAGGTTCTCTTCCAATGTGATGCCGGACTGATCCATACCATCTGATACCCCTGCTGACTGATAGGAACCCTTCTCTTCTTGGAAAAATCGGTAAGACAGGCCCGCGGTGTGCGTCATCAAATGACGAATCGTCAAGGAAGCGAACTCGCCATTCTGCAAACGCGGCTGAAACTCTGGAAGCCAACGATCAACGCGGTCGTCCAGTTGTAGACGACCTTGCGCAACTAATACTAGGCCTGCCGTTGAAACGATAGGTTTAGTAACTGAAGCGAGCCGGAATAAGGCATCTTCTCGCATAAGTCGGCCTAGCTCGCGGTCGGCAAAACCGGCAGCACGGCTATAAACCAGTTCCCCATCTATCGCCACTTTAATGACAGCACCGACCAAGCGCTTGTCAGCGAGGGTTCGATCGATTACTCTATCGATGCGACCTGATAAACATTCTGTAATTATTTTATTTGAATCCAATATACTCAACGGTCTTCATCCCTTCGGAATAGTTAAAGTCAAGAACACTTTACTATTGTAGGGTTATTATATATAACAAGTTATCTTGATTACATAAGGCAACTAAGCTAAATTAGCTTTATAACGGTTAATTACAATCTAGTTAATATAGAAAACCTTAAATTTAAAGGAGGCGATTTTGATGGACCATGTTGATAAGCAAATTCTTTTCCATCTTCAAAATCAAGCAAGAATTTCTATGACAGAGCTGGGCAAATGTGTCGGTTTATCGCAACCTGCGGTTACGGAGAGAGTTAGGCGTATGGAGGAAAAAGGCATCATCAGCGAATATCGCACCATAATTTCTCCTGAAAAGATTGGGAAACAAGCAGCTGCCTACATGTTATTTCATTCTAGGGATTGTAATGCATTCCTTGATTTCTGCCGCTCAAGTCCTGATGTCGTCGAATGTTACCGTATAAGTGGGGAACACAACTACTTATTGAAGGTAGTAACCGACTCTACACGAGCCCTCGAGGAGTTCGGAAATCAATGTGACAAATACGGTACTTACACGATTCTGATCGTGATGTCATCGCCAATCGATCATAAATTTCTTATACCCTCGCTTGAAGAAGCAAGCCTAAACTTGCTGAGTTAGATTTTAAACATAATCCGTTAGCCTGTCGTAACAAAAAAAAGACTCTTCTATATAAATAGAGGAGTCTTTTTGGTTTAGATATTGTAATAAAAATGATTGCAGCTGCTCCTTTTTCGTAGATACATCATGGACTTTCTATCTTATAAGTCTGGCGGTATTTTAGTGGAGAAAGCCTGGTGATTTCCTTAAATACCCGACCAAAGTGAGTCATATTATCAAATCCAACATTTTCAGCTATCTTGGCTACTTTAAAGGCAGTATTGATTAACAAGGCACGAGCTTCCTGGTGGCGATAAATATAAATAAGCAGCTCAAACATAAGTGTTTTTAAATATAATTCATAGCCGGGAGGTTGCTTCGTAAATTCAGAGACCCTTTTATTGAATAGTTTCTCGATAAAGTTTTGTTCAGAACCATGAACCTGAACGGGTGGGAGATCAGTTCGAAGAAGTCCGGAAAAACCTGCAGGCCATTGGCTATCGGGAATGAGCTACCTTCCATAAACGGGTTAGAACAATGGTTAGTCTAGACCAACTATAAAATGAATTAAGTAGCCAAGCTAATGCCAGCATCGCCTAGTTTCCAACGGCAGGTCATTATCAGCTTCTCACCCTCCAGTTCGGCTGTCAGCGTGCCACCCATTTTATTCATTAGACTTTTGGCGATGGAGAGACCCAGCCCGGAAGCTTGAGAAGATCGGGTACGGTCTGCGGTATAGAATCGGTCAAATAAGAGGTTAATATCGCTTCCGACTAGTTCCTTCGCATCGTTTACAATTGTTAAGTCAGCTGTTTCCTGCTGTCGTTCGAAATGGATTTCTACATACCCGGTCGCATGTTTGACCGTATTGACAAGTAAATTTTCGACAACTCTCCGCACAGCGGATTCATCGGCGTATACGGATACATTTTCCTCAGGTAGTCGTATACCCGGTGTAATATTGCGTTCGTTGAAAGAATCGTAAAATCCGACCAGAATTTCCGAGAGCAGGGCCGTCATCCCAAGCTTTTCCGTATGTAGAGGATAATCTAGCGATTCGATCAAGGAAAGCTCAAAAAAATCATTCAGCAGCGCCTGCAGCCGTTTCGTCCGATTTTTAACGATGGAAACATATTCAAGTTTTTCATCAGGGGTAATAGACTCATCCTCCAACAGTTGAATATAACCGAAGATGGAGGTGAGGGGTGTACGGATATCATGTGAGATATTCGTAACAGCCTGACGGAATTCTTGTTCGACACGTTTTCGCTGGGCGTCCGCTTCGACGATTAAATCAGATTGACGATTGATTTGTCCTGCAAGCGCCTCAAGCTTCTGGTCGAATAGAGCCACATCAATTTTTTTACCGGTTGCTCGCTTATTGTAGGTATGCAATTGCCCTGTTATCCGCCCTAGCTCTCGCCTTAACATTAACAAACGGAAAAGCAGGAGAGCTCCTGCCGCAAACAATATGATTGTCAGAATAAGCAACACTCTCCTGCACCCCCCATTTGCTATTTGATCTCTTTTCGGTGGAATACGAGAATACCGAGTACCCCGGAAACGGCTATTGTCAACAACGGTACAAGTAAAAGCGCTGGCCAATCTCCGCTGTCGATACTGGGCTTACCGATATCGCTCACCCGTTTGAAGATGGAATAATCGTACAAATTACTAAAGAAAGAGATCTTCGAACCTATACTAGCCAAAACCGTATCGATCATAAGGAAGAAAATCATTGAGAAGCCGATAGTTTTGCCGCTGTCGGTTAGGATTACGGTGAACAGCGCCCCAATGGCTGCGTAACCAGCCGTGTACAATAACGTTAGCCCGAGAGCTCGCGGTATGAAAAGTGTAGTGCTTCCTTCCGGCAGATGACCGAAGCCCGAAAGCAGCGTGACTTCGACTGTGCTGACAATAGGAAAGACGAGCGAAATCGCCATGGCTCCAACTGCGAATACGATTAGTTTTGCTGCGAACAGCCGGCCTCTGGTGTTGCCCGAAGATGCGATCGTCTTCATGACCCCTGTGGAATATTCGTTAGAGATAAAGAATCCAGCCAGAATGGCTACGCCGAATTTAATAATGTAGGCATTGCTTGAAATAAAGGTAGTCAGAAATTCAGCGCCGGTGATCTGAGGTTCCCCATTGGAGCGATGATCAAAATAATATAGCAAAGGGTACGCAAGCGAGAGGACGGAAAGTGCCAATAGAAAAGTCCAAAATGATCTATTCTTACGGAGCTTGAAAAACTCCACTCTGATCAGATTATACATTTGGGTTCCCCCCAATCCGCTTTGTAAAATAACTTTCCAAGTCTTCACCCATAGGCATAAACTTCTCGATCTCGAGGCCGGCATTGAATAACGCTGTTGATACTTTGCCTGGCTGCTCAATACGGCTATACAACTTGATGGTTCCATCCTGCATCACTTCGAAATCGGCCGTACCCAGCTCGTTCTGAATGACGGCTGTTGCCTTGCCCGGATCATCCACTTTGATAAATAAATACTGCTGACATTTCTCGTTTAATTCCTCCGCAGTGAGTTGTTCAAGCAACTGACCGTGATGAATAATGCCATAATGACTTGCCATTAAATGCAGCTCACTTAGAATATGACTTGAGATCATTATCGTAATGCCTAGCTCACGGTTTAGTCGCTTGAGCAGTTCGCGCATTTCGACGACACCCATCGGATCCAACCCATTAGTTGGCTCGTCCAGAATCAGAAATTCTGGATCTCCCAGTAAGGCGATGGCAAGACCTAACCGCTGCTTCATTCCAAGTGAGAAATTTTTGGCTTTCTTCTTTCCGGCGCCCTGCAGTCCAACTTGCTCTAGCATTCTAGGAACACAATCTTTGCCGGGAATACCACGTAGAATCCGGTTTGCTTCTAAATTTTCACTCGCAGTCATATGGGGGAATAAAGCGGGACTCTCGATAATCGAGCCGATTCGCTTACGAGCCTGGATCAGGGCTTGCTCTTCACTGGCTCCGAACAGCTCGATCGTCCCCTGAGTCGGAAAAGCAAGTCCGGTCACAATCCGGATTAATGTTGATTTTCCGGCTCCATTTTGTCCAATAAAACCATAAATAGAGCCTTTACGGATTGACAAATTGACTTTGTCCAGCGCTGTATGGCCCTTGAACTTTTTGGATAGCTGATTTGTTTTTAATACATACTCGTACATCTCGTCTTGGCCTCCTTTTCGTGATAGACCAAGTATAGAATTGAAAACATAAGAAGAGCTAAAGCCAAATCTTAAGAATGTCTTAAGGCTTGAGCCGATAACCTATGCCCCATACCGTCTCGATAAATTCGCTTCCTGGTGCGGCCTTGGTTAGCTTGCTGCGCAAATTGCTCATATGGACATTGACCGTATTATCGTCCCCGTAATATGGCTCGTGCCAGACTCTTTCATACAAATTCGCTTTCGTAAACACCTTTTTGGGGGCTGACAAAAGTAACGAGAGAATTTCAAACTCTAGAGCTGTGAGCGTCAGTTCCACACCATTTGCCGTAATCGACATCGCCTCTCGATGAAGCACAAGACCCTGATGCTGGAGCACGTTAGGCAAAGCCGATTGCGTAATCCGCGAATACAAACGCAGATGAGAATCGATCCGTGCAGAGACTTCCTCAACGTCGAAGGGTTTCGTAATGAAATCATCCGCCCCCGCCCGCAGGGCAGACACCTTGGTCTGGGGCTCACCCTTGGCAGAAATGATAATTACCGACATATCATCCCGCCCGGCAATCTTCTCAAGTAGTTCCTCACCCGACATGCCTGGCAGCATCAGATCCAGTAGCAGCATGCTCCATTGACGTTGCTCCAGATAGAGAAGTGCCTCCGTTCCCGAGTAAGCAGGTTGGGGAATATAGCCGCTTTTCTTGATAATGTTGCACAGCAATCGGTTGATGTCGCTGTCGTCCTCAGCAACAAGAATATGTATCGGGTTATTCATTTAATCTCCTTTTTTTACCTGAAATAGGTCGTTGTTCGGATGAATGCCTATTAAATAGGATAGCAGGTTTTAGATTCTGTATCCAGATCCAGCCAATTTCTGCATTTTGGTTATTCAAATCTATATCACCGATTCTCGTGAGTTCATTTTTATATAAAAAAGAGACTCTTCTATTTAAATAGAGGGGTCCCTTTGCGATGTTAAGGTATTTAGATAAAAAGATTATGACCCGACTGATCGGCTTGGCCGAGGTAATAACCAACGCCGCCGATTCCGACACCGTCAATCAGTTCTTCACGAGTGATGCCCATAAGATCCATGGACATTTGGCAGGCGACGATTTCCACACCTTGGTCGATAGCCATCTGAATCAATTCCTCCAAGGAAGAGATATTTTTGCTCTTCATTAGAGAGCGGATCATCTTCGAGCCCATGCCCATCATGTTCATATTTGAAAGCGTCAGCTTCCGGCTGCCGCGTGGCATCATGGCACCGAACATTTTTCCGATAAAGTTTTTGTTCACAGGCACCTTCTCATCCTTGCGGATAATATTGAGGCCCCAGAAGGTAAAGAACATTGTGACTTTTTTGCCGCTGGATGCTGCTCCGTTGGCAATGATGAAGGAAGCGATCGCTTTATCCAAATCCCCGCTAAAAACAACCATTGTGCTTGCATTGCTAGTTTGAATTACTTGTGCGCCTGCTCCGGTTGGTGCTGATGCTGAAGTCTCGATAACTCCTTTGCGCAGATAAGCTTCGATCATGCCAGTAGGCAGCTTTGTTAGCTGCAAAAGCGTATTGTTGGACATACGAGCCCAAGCCTTGATATCCTCATAAAATCCGGGATCGGAAGCAGTGACCTTCAGGACTTGCCCGTCCAAGAGCGGGTCCATGCTCATTTTAACTTGGATCAGCGGCCCTGGGCAGCACAGTCCGCAGGCATCAAGCACGGAATCAGGTGTTGTGAAAGCTGTAGCGTTAACGGTTGGTGTAACTGTGCCAGTTCCAGTTCCAGTCTCTGTCCCAGTTCCAGTTCCAGTTCCAGTTTCAGTTTCAGTTTCAGTCTCCGTCATTGCTCCCGTTGCTGCGATTTCTTTACTGGCTGCTGGTGTACCAACGTTTGGCGTCAAGTTATCTTTTTTTTTAGGCGTAAATTGGCTCATCTGATAGGTTTTATAACCGCCGGTCAGATTCTTCACACGGTAACCTTTTTGCTGTAAAATCCGGGAAGCGGTGTAGCCTCTGAGTCCAACTTGGCAATACACCCAAATTTCTTTACTAGAGTCAAGCTCGCTTAGCCGACTACGCAGATCATCCACAGGAATGTTAATAGACCCTTCAATATGACCATTAGCATGTTCGATTTCCGAACGTACGTCAACTAAAATGGTATTGTTTTTGTCACGACCTTCTAAATCCTTAGGGACGAATACCGTAGTCAAATCATGCAAAATATTTTCAGCGGCAAATCCAGCCATATTCACCGGATCTTTAGCGGAAGAATAAGGAGGGGCATAAGATAGCTCCAACTCCGTCAAATCAGTGACCGTACCTCTAAAACGAATAACTGTAGCGATATCGTCGATACGTTTGTCTACACCACTGTAACCTACAGCTTGTGCTCCTAGCACCGTACCTTTTGGATCAAAAATCAGTTTCATAGATATCGGGGTTGCCCCCGGATAATAGGTTGCGTGTGAGCTTGGATGTATATAAATCACGTGATACGGCAGACCCAAACGTTGTAATGTTTTTTCGTTATTTCCGGTAGAAGCACCTGTGACTCCAAAAACCTTTATAATAGAAGTCCCTTGTGATCCTTTGTAAGTTGTGCCGAGACCACTGACGTTGTCCGCAGCAATCCGCCCTTGCTTATTGGCAGGACCAGCTAGTGGAATAGCGGTTTTTGTTCCGTTTACGAAATCAACCACCTCAACCGCGTCACCTACAGCGAACACTTGATCCAGATTAGTCTCCATCCGCTCATTGACTAAAATATGGCCGCGGGGACCGAATTCTAAGCCACTGTCCTTCAGAAAAGAGGTATCCGGAGAAACGCCGATAGCCAGCAGAACCATATCACTTTGCAGTACAGTGCCACTTGCTAATTGCACCTGTATTTGTTCTCCCACCTCAGCAAACCCTTGGACCATATCGGAAAAAATAAGATTAACACCATGCTCGTCGAGTTCTTTTGCCAAAATAGAAGACATTTCAGTATCGAATGGAGCTAATATTTGTGGTCCTGCTTCAATTAAGGAAACTTCCAGACCAGCTTCTCTAAGGTTCTCAGCCATTTCCACACCGATAAATCCACCACCGATCACCACGGCCGAACGTGTGCCTTCCGCAGCGACTTTAGCTTTGACTTTGTCAGTGTCGGGAATGTTACGCAACATGTGTATTTGGGAACTCTCGATACCGGGCAGATTCGGACGAATCGGTTTAGCACCTGGCGATAAAATAAGCGCATCATAGCTCTCTTCATAGGAGCCTTTTTCTATGCTTTCTACTCGCACTTTTTTGTTCACAGGGTCGATAGCCACGACTTCACTTTGAATCCGAACATCGATGTTAAAACGTTTATGCATCGCCTCCGGTGTCTGCACCAGCAGCTTGGAGCGGTCCTGAATGGACCCACCGATATAATAAGGAAGTCCACAATTGGCAAAAGAAATGTACGGATCACGCTCAAACATTACAATATGGGCATCTTCATCTAATCTCCGAAGTCGGGCGGCTGCTGACGCGCCTCCTGCAACACCGCCAACAATTAATACTTTTTTACTCATGATGACTTATTCCTCCCCTAAAAATAACTGAATCAGATGTTTGATTTTTTCGTCTTTAACAGAATAGTTAATCTCCAGCCCATTACGTTCGGTTTCAACGATGCCTAGTGATCTAAGCTTCTGTAAATGCTGGGACACCGTAGATTGTGGAAGATCGAGACAGTCCTGCATGAAGCTAACGTTGCAGCTGCCTTTTTCCAGAAGTCCTTTGATGATGCACAAGCGCACGGGATGAGCTATAGCCTTTAAGGTTTCGGCGGTTTGGTTATAGGCTTTGAAATTTTTGTCCATGGTAACGAACACCTCGCTTTACAATATCCTTATATCGTAATATTATGATATAGTGATATGAAAATCAAGTTATTTTTATAAAGGTGAAGGAGAGATGCTCGATGTCTTTTAAAATTTCAAAGGAAATTACCCCACAGCAAGTGGCGGAACGCTTGAAGAATGGCGAAACTCTTACCATGTTGGATATACGCGAACCCGCCGAATGGGTGGAGGGACATGTAATGGGTGCTAAACATATTCCGCTTGGACAGCTATTGATGCGCACAGATGAACTGGATTCTCATGGCGAGATAATTGTGATGTGCTTTAGTGGTGGCCGTAGTGGACTGGCTTGTGAGCTGCTGAGTGAAAAGGGGTATAACGTTGTGAACATGACGGGTGGATTAGGCGCTTGGACGGATGATTTTTTGGTACGGGAGTAATGATATGAGCATGATGGTTCGGATCCTACTGAGTATTTTAATTGTCTTTAGTATTGTGAGGTTTTTGCGTTATGCTTGGCCTGTTCGTTCACTTACTTATATAGAAGTCCGTGAGGTTCGCGAATTAGCGGATCAATCATTGGCTATGAAAATGCTCGATGTCAGGGATGCCGTTGATTACCAGAAGGACAGTATCCGTGGTTCGATAAATATTTCGCTGGGGCGGTTACCCTATGTCTGGCAGCACTGTCTATCTCCGGGCGACTCGGTTCTAATTCTTGCAGGAAGTTACTACAAAAGAAATAAAGCCGCGAGAATTCTTTATAAGCAGGGATTTCGTAAGCTATATGCGGTAAATGGTGATTTGTTAGGGAACAAAAGAACGCTCTCCGACATTTCTGTGAAAGGTTGTTGTGAAGGATAATGGATAATGGATTTAAGGTCATTGATTTCCCGTCTCAGGTTGAAGCTGGGGTGTCGAAGTCAGGGGGACGATGGAATGATCTCTTTTGATGCCTATGGGCTAGGGGCTCGGCCTGCACATTTGCTAGGTGAGGGAAGGCAGTGAAGAGGGAGCAATATGTCACTCTAGTTGAGCCGCTATATTAATGTTGCTAAGTTATGATGTTGTAGCTAGATCACTAAATTAATGTTGCTAAGTCGCGATGTTGTGGCTAGGTCGCTAAATCAATGTAGCTAAGTCGCGATGTTGTAGCTAGGCCGCTAAGTCAATGTAGCTAAGTCGCGATGTTGTAGCTAGGCCGCTAAATCAATGTAGCTAAGTCGCAATGTTGTAGCTAGGCTGCTAAGTCAATGTAACTAAGTCGCAATGTTATAGCTAGGCGGCTAAGTCAATGCAACTAAGTCGCAATGTTATAACTAGGCGGCTAAGTCAATGCAACTAAGTCGCAATCCAGTCAGCCTCATCTCGAACTCAGTTTTAATTGCATTTTGTGCAGTTAAACTTCAGTAGTTTTAGGAAAAGTAACAGTTAACTGCACTTTGTACATCTAAATTTGATCATTTACGCTTAACTACCTAATGTTTCCTTTTTTAGTTGTAGAAAGTACAACTAAATGGACTTTTAGGGGGATAAGAGTTAAATAGTTGCATGAAATACAATTAAATAGAAAAAGCACAGGTCGATAGCCAGTGAATAGTGGAGAATGGGAGACGATTTCGGACAATTTCAAAAAGGTAGGTCGAATAATATTATTCTAGCGGAACTTAGTCAAACCGAGATTACTTTAACGGAACCTACTATATAAAACCTACTATATAAAACCTACTATATTGAGCTAAATCTAGTCGTCTAACTCAAATGTAGTTTACTTAACCAAGATTGCTCTTGCTGAGTTAATTCTAACTGAACTGTACTGATCTAACTGTAACTGAACCTTGTAATGAACTAACTCTAGCTGAACTAACTATAGTGATCTAACTGTAGCTGGACTACTGTAGTGATCTAACTCAAGCTGAACTGACTGTAGTGATCTGCCTCTAGCTGAACTTACTTTAATGCAATATACTTTAACCAATGTGATTTTTTAATAGGTAAGCATGTTTAGCTTGAGTGCTATCGTTGAATGTAGAGTGTCATTGACAGCATAAGAAGGCGAATACTATACTTCTGAGTAATAGGACGAAGTACGTCCCGCATCCATAATTGGGTGCGGGATTTTTTTATGCCAAGGAGGAGGAGAATGTTATGGGGTTTACGGAAGAACATCGTAAGTGGGTGGAAGATCATATTAGTCGAAGAACGGGAGAAAGACGGGGGAGATTGGAGCGGGGACATGGGCATGGTGAGCGGATGTTTGCGGAGAAGGTCTGGTGGCCAATGATGGGTCATTTTAATGATCTTCATCCTGAATATGAAGTGTTGGATTGGCGGGGATGGCCTTATTTTGTTGATTATGCGTGGAAGCCTGGGCAGGTTAAGTTTGCTTTTGAGGTAAAAGGTTACGGCCCACATGTGCAAAACACAGATCGGACGCGTTATCGGCAGGAATTGAATCGAGAGACTTATCTACAAATCGCGGGTTATCGGGTAGTGGCGATACCATATGATGATCTGGAAGCGAGTCCTGAGAATACTATTTTTTTGTTGAGATCATTACTGATGCCGTACCTCGCTTTAAGGACAGAAGAGAAGGAGGCGTTTAGTCGACTGGAGCGTGATATTTTGCAAATTGCGGTGCGTTCGAGCGGGGACATTCGGCCTGTTGATTTGGTGAGGGAGCTTGGAATTCATCCGCGTACGGCTAGAAAAGGATTGGGTACACTATGTGAAAAAGGGATATTTAGTCCAGTGGTTTCAATAGAAAGTGGTAGAGTTTGTAGGTATGAGTATAAGCATTCTTTTAAGGATAATCAGATATGGTAAGGCTACTATTTTAATAAGGGCAAAATGCCCTAGATATCATCCGAATGGTGGGAGTCAGTCGAAAGATGGGCAAAAATGCCCTAGATATCATCCGAATGGTGGGAGTCAGGCGAAAGAAGGGCAAAAATGCCCTAGATATCATCCGAATGGTGGGAATTGGTCGAAAGAGAGGCAAAAATGCCCTAGATATCATCCGAATGGTGGGAGTCAAGCGAAAGAGAGGCAAAAATGCCCTAAATATTCATCCGAATGGTGGGAGTCAGGCGAAAGAAGGGCAAAAATGCCCTAAATATCATCCGATTGGTGGGAGTCAGGCAAAAGAAGGGCAAAAATGCTCTAGATATCATCCGAATGGTGGGAGCCAGGAGAAAGAGAGGCCCCTTAAATCTCTAATTATGACCTGATTTCTATTTAGATTGTTAAGGTGTTGCGGAGGAGGGGAATCTTCTATGATTAGATGGATAGGACGTATGGGTGTTTTTTCGAAGGATTGTCCTCGAGAATGAATGAAACCGCTATCAACAAGAGACGAAGGAGCGATTTTGATGGGAACAGATATAGCTAAATATCCATTTCAACAGATTGATTTACCTTTAAATGAGCGAGTGCAGGATCTGATCTCCAGATTAACACTTGATGAAAAAGTAAGCCTGATGCCTCAGTATCAAGCTGCCATAGAGCGTTTGGGTGTTGGGGCCTACAAGCATGGTACGGAAGCGGCGCACGGGATTTCTTGGCTTGGAAAAGCGACTTCTTTTCCTCAGCCGAGCGGACTGGCTTGTACTTGGAATCCAGAGCTGCTGAAGGAGATTGGTTCGGCCATCGGAGATGAAGCCAGAGCCTTTTACAAAAAGAATCCAACGGTTAACGGTCTGACGTTATGGGCGCCAACGGTGGATATGGAACGTGACCCGCGTTGGGGAAGAACCGAGGAAGCTTACGGCGAAGATCCAGAGTTGACCGGACGCCTCAGCACATCACTTGTGCAGGGAATCCAAGGTGATCACCCGGTCTATTTGAAAGCGGTAGCAACGCTGAAGCATTTCCTCGGCAACAATAATGAGATTGAACGCGGGAACTGCTCCGCGAGCATCGATCCGAGAAATATGCGGGAGTATTATCTGGAAGCGTTTAAGCCTGCTTTTCAAGAAGGTGGCGCACAGTCCATGATGACCGCTTATAACTCGGTGAATGGCGTGCCTGTTATTCTTCATCCGGCAGTAATGGATGTGGTTAAAGGCGAATGGGAAATGGATGGCTTTATCGTAAGCGATGCCGGCGATCTTTTTGGGATTGTGAAGGATCACAAGTATTATGAATCTTTTGCACAATCGATGGCTGAATCTATCAAAAATGGAATTGACAGCGTAACAGAAGAAACCGCAGAGACAATCAAGGTTCTTCACGAAGCACTAGACCAAGGCCTCTTAGCAGAGGAAGATTTGGATCGTGCGCTTGCCAACACTTTCAGAGTTCGTTTCCGTCTGGGAGAGTTCGATCCGGCTGAAGGGAACCCATACGCAGCAATCGACGATTCCGTAATACTTAGCAAAAAACATACCGCACTCTCCTTGGAAGCTGCGAAACAATCTATAGTATTGTTGAAGAATGACCAAGGCACATTGCCATTGAACAAAAGCAGTCTGAGCAAATTGGCGATTATTGGTCCGCTTGGTGATGAAGCCTTTAGAGACTGGTATTCTGGCACTTTACCTTATGGAGTGACTCCGCTGCAGGGGGTTAGCAAAAAGCTGCCTGGTAAACACGTTACTTTTGAGAGTGGCGCAGATCAGATCATTCTTACTTCAGCCGCAAACGGCCAAGCCATTGGAATCACAGGGGAGGACGGAAGACTGGCTGTACAACATGACATAGCAGAGCACGGAGAATTGTTCCATCATACAGCTTGGGGCTGGACTAGCAATACTCTGAAGGCGACAAGTCGCGGTCAGTATGTAACTTTAAGCGAAGCAGAGACTCTCACAGCATCTGCTGATGAAATTTACGGCTGGTTTGTAAAAGAATCGATTAACATCGTTCCGGAAGGCGAAGATACGGTATCTTTGCGGACCTGGAATGATAAAATGATCTCGGTGAATCCGGAAAATGGAACGCTGCAAGTGGCAGATCAGGATGCCAATGCGCAAGCAGGTCTTTTTAAAAAGAACATCGTAACTAACGGCATAGAGGCTGCAGTAGAAGCTGCCAAGGCTGCTGAAATCGCTGTGGTTTTTGTGGGCAACCATCCACTCCTTAACGGAAAAGAAGAAATCGACAGACCGGATATTGTGCTTCCAGAGGAGCAAGAGCGACTGGTTAAAGCTGTCTATGAAGCGAACCCGAATACGGTAGTGGTCATTGTCGGCAGTTACCCGATAACTTCCACTTGGATTGACGAGAACATTCCGGCTGTATTGTATACCTCCCATAGTGGACAAGAGCTGGGCAATGCGGTGGCAGAAGTTCTTTTCGGCGATTACAGTCCTTCCGGCAAGCTGAACATGACTTGGTTTCGTTCTGTAGAACAGCTGCCTGAGCTGATGGATTATGATATTATCAAAGGCAAAAGAACATATATGTACTTTGACGGAGAGCCACTGTATGCGTTTGGACACGGCTTAAGTTATGCCCAAATTTCCTACAGCAACCTAAGCCTAAGCGCTAAGGAGCTGCAAGCGAATGAGACGCTGAAAATTTCTGTTCAAGTAGAGAATACAGGCGTTGTTGATGGGGACGAAGTGGTGCAGCTATATGTGCAAGCTCTGAATTCCCGGGTCAAACGTCCGATTAAACAGTTGAAGGGTTTTGAAAAAGTAAACCTAACCGCAGGTCAATCGCAAACCCTAGAGTTTACGTTACCGGTTGCCGAGCTGGCATTCTGGGATGTTACCCGTGAGCAATATTGCGTGGAAAATGGAGAGTATATGGTTCTGATCGGCCGTTCATCTGCTGACATCCAATTATCCGCTCAACTATCGGTTCAAGGGGACGTTATTCCGTCGCGTAATCTGTATATCAATACCAAAGCAGAGAATTACGATGACTACGAAGGCGTATATCTGGACGAGTGCAAAGCAGGCGGTGCATCCATACATCCGGTAAAAGATGGCGCTTGGATCGCTTTTAAAGATGTATTGTTCGAGCAAGGGGCAGGAGCTTTTGAAGCCTTGGTATCCTCTGCAAAAGGTGGCACCCTTGAGATCAGAACGGGCAGCCCAGCAGGGAAGCTGGTTGGATCTGTGACTGTACCGTCGGGTGGCGTATTGCAGCAGTGGAACACACTTACTGGTGAAGTGTCCGTGGAATCTGAAATTACCGATGTTTATCTCATCTTTAATGGTGAGGTACTGCTTAGCCGTTTTCAATTTAATCAATAAGATAAGCTAGAACGCTCCATCCGCACGGTGCCGAAAAGTTATTAAGCCAAACTCAAGCTAAAATTCTCAGTATCATAAATGAGCATTAAAAAAAGGGCATTCCTGAAGGATCAGGGATGTCCTTTTCGTTTCTTTTCAATTAATCACAACCGCCCCCGCCAGCATCTCCACCCCCACCGAAGTCTCCACCGCCACTATGTCCGCCGTCTCCACCCCAGCTATGCCCCCCGCTGTCAGGTCCAGAATGGTGATGCGAGTGATCTCCGTAGTGATTATGGTGGTGGTTAGAATGATTAGAGTGGTTAGAGTGGTTTGGATCCAGCAGATCCGGATGACTGGCAGCCATAAAAGACATGTTGGCGGCATCATTTTGCCTATTTCTATCAAAGGTACTTTTGTTTGAGCTCGAGCCATTACGTATTACGGCTTGTATAATAATAAATACAGCAACACCTACAAATAGTATCCCAAAAACCATAATGAGCCGCTCCTTTCAACTCCAAAAATTAGTTACTAGCTGCTTTCGTCAAAAACTCAAGATTTCTGTAAAAAATACTCCCATAATTCCAGCCCAGATAAGGCTCGGGAATTTCTATATGGTTCACATTCACATTCATGTCTTCGTGTATCAATGATTCGCTAATATGGATTATATCATTTATATACCGTTTTATTTGCTGTAGATAATGTTTTTGAGTAACGGGCCCATGACCGGGAACAATTATGTTCACATCTAAGCGCTCGACATAAGTAAGTGCCTCCAACCAGGATAACGGATTACCGTCTACTAATAATGGATGATTATCAACTGCGACAATATCTCCAACAAAAGCTAAAGAATCGGAAGGAGAAAATAGAATAGAATCGCATTCCGTATGGGCAGCACCTACCGATAGGAGTTCAACGGTCCTAGCCGAGCCATGTATGGTCATTTTGCGGTCATAAGTTTGTTGGGGAAGGGTTACTTCAAGCGTTAGTATAGACTCTTTGATTTCTTGTAAATAACCTATTTGCGAAAGGAGCTCTCGTTGTTTGGAATCGTTCAGTTCGAGCTCTAGCTCGAGAGATGTATTAAGCTTCGTAAGATCTTCTTCAAGATTAGGAAGCAGTTTCTTCATTCGGGCAAGCCAGTCTGGTTGAGTTTTTATCATGAGCTCTCTAGTCCTACTGGAGGATATGATTACTTCATCCGAGAAGAATTGGTTCCCTCTAACGTGGTCTCCATGCCAATGGCTGTTGACGATGTATTTGATAGGTTTATTAAAATAATACAGAGCGGCATCCCTAAGATCTTTGCCAGCTTGTGGAGTGTTGAATGTATCAAAGATTAATGTGTAATCACCCATATCTATCAAACCGGCATTACTCATGGCTCCGCCTTGCTCCTTCGCTTCAAGGCAATAAATGCCTTCCACTAGAGGGACGCAGTTAAAATGTCTGGAAAGAAACATGAATTAACCTCTTTTCCTAGATAATCGAATGAAATTTATATCTATTTTATAATTTTATGGAATTTTATACTGTGATTTAATTACGCTAGTAATAGAAAAAAGGTTGCTTTTATACGCCCGATTTGCTACCATACGATGTAACTTAATCATTTATTTGTTTTCTAGGGTTCCGCAGCGGGTGCACAGCTGGTCTGGTCCGAGGGAAAACGCACGAACATTAAGTTTGTGTTTACACGGAGGGATAAAAGCCCGGGAGGTATCGCCATTTGGCGATGACCTTCCGGGCTTATTTGTTTGTCCGTGGGCAATCATAAGTTATGGAGAATTGAAGGAGGGCTTGAAATGAAAAAGAATTCAGAGTGGCTGAAGGTAGTTGGCGCTGCGATTTTCGAAGTCATGTGGGTCATAGGTTTAAAGCATGCTTCAAGCGTGTGGGAGTGGCTGATCACAGTTGTAGCCATAATCATAAGTTTCTATGTCATTATTTCAGCAAGCAGTAAATTACCGGTGGGTACCGTATATTCTGTATTTGTTGGGCTGGGGACGGCAGGAACAGTCATTGCGGACATGGTTTTATTCGGTGAACCCTTCAAGCTAATGAAGCTGGTACTGGTGGTTATTTTGCTGGCAGGAGTTATAGGTCTGAAAATGGTAACTAACGAAACCAAAGATATCAAAGAAACTGAAATAAAGGGGGAGTCTTAAATGGCATGGGCATTTTTGGTTGTTGCAGGATTGTTTGAAATGTTCGGAGTGGCTATGATCAACAGGTTGAATAAATACCGGAATCTGCAGTCGTTTTTGCTGCTCTTCCTTGGTTTTGGAGGAAGTTTTCTTTTTCTATCATTTGCAATGAAAAGTTTGCCTATGGGCACAGCTTATGCGGTATGGACGGGGATCGGTGCATCCGGTGGAGCAATTTTGGGGATGCTTTTATATGGGGAGGCCAAAGACTGGCGGCGGGTTATCTGTATTTTTATGATACTGGGAGCCGCAGTGGGGCTGAAGTTGATAGCGTAGTTAGCAATCAATTTGTTGCTTTTTCTCTCCTAAAGGAAAGATAAGTTATAAATTAGACACGATTCAGATGTTTCGAAAGGGTCATAAAGGTCGTATAAAGTAAGTATACAATTTATCGGTAAGGAGATTTTTACAATGACTAAGGATTCAATCGAGCATTTGGCTGAAATTGTGAAAGTGAACCGAGCTAACCGCATGCTGCTTCCAGACGGTACCTCTGTGCCTAGAATAGGACAGGGAACTTGGAATATGGGTGATGATGCTTCCCGTAGAGAGGAAGAAATTGCTGCTCTTAGATTAGGCGTGGAATTAGGCATGGATTTGATAGATACGGCGGAGATGTATGGGGAAGGAAACTCAGAGCTTTTAGTAGGTGATGCTATTAAAGGTATTCGGGATGACGTTTTCCTGGTATCCAAAGTATACCCACATAATGCCGGCAACGAGAATCTTATTCGCAGCTGTGAAGAAAGCTTGCAACGACTGAATACGGATCATCTGGATCTCTATTTACTGCACTGGCGGGGAGATATTCCGCTTGAAGTGACTGTGGAAGGCATGGAGAAACTGGTCTCTCAAGGTAAAATAGCAAGATGGGGTGTATCGAACCTCGATGTTGACGATATGAAAGAGTTGCTTAGTATAGCTGGGGGAACTCACTGTGCTATGAATCAGGTGCTGTATCATTTAGGGTCGAGAGGCATCGAAGCTGAATTGCTGCCATGGCAGAAAAGTCACCGCATGCCCGTAATGGCGTACTCTCCGCTTGCACAAGCAGGCGCGCTCCGCAAAGGGGTTATCGAGAGTGAGGCAGTTCAGGAAATTGCCCGTATTCATAACGCAACCCCACTACAAATTATGTTAGCTTGGACGATTCGCGAGGAGGAGATCATTACGATTCCGAAAGCTTCTTCACGTGAGCATGTAATTGAGAATGCTGCTGCAGGTTTAATTACGCTGAGTGAAGAAGAAAGATGGAAGCTGGATGAGGCTTTCCCGATACCTTCGTGGAAAGTGCCACTGGATATGAGTTGATATAGCTGTCTGAGAGTAGCTAAAGAGCTCGCCGTTGAGGCGGGCTTTTTTATATGAAAAGAGATAGGGGGAGTCTCTATAGGACACAGATGATCTTAAACGCAGAATTATGCCACTTTTGGGGGGATATCGGACACCATAGTCGCTATTAGCATAAATGACACCGATTATGAGCCCATTTCTCTGGAATAGTGTCACTGAGGTCCGCAACTTTACTCAAAAGGCTCTAAATTAGCAATAGCGTCATCTGAGTCCGGAAGTAACTTGGGAGCGTAAGCAATAAACCACGTGTCGCCGTAAGCAAGCAACTTGGGGAGCGTAAACAATAAACAACATGGGGCCGTAAGCAAGTAACTTGGGAGCGTAAACAATAAACAACGTGTCGCCGTAAGCAAGCAACTTGGGAGCGTAAACAATAAACAACGTGGGTTCGTAAGCATCATGGGTCCGTCGTAGTACCAATGGCGGGATCAGCGGGCAATGGGGTTCATAAGCACAATTGGTTTTTAGAAGTAATATCGGGGTTTGTAAACACCACTGGGGCGCAAGTGACACAGGTCCGTAAGCCCCGACCCAAAAAAGAGCAGCAATCCTTCAAAAAGGATCGCTGCTCTTTTAAAAATAAGAACTTAGCTGTTCTCAATAATCGTTTGCAGTGTAGTGCGGTCGAGGCCTTCTACCAGTTTAACTAACAGCTCTTTAGCAGCTTCGTAGTCATCGCTATGAATAACTGATGAAGCGGTATGAATGTAGCGAGAGCATATTCCGATGACTGCGGAAGGAACGCCGATTCCACTTACATGAACCTGACCTGCATCTGTTCCACCTTGGGAGACAAAATACTGGTATTTGATCTTGTGAGTATCCGCTGTGTCTTGTACATATTCGATTAAGCCGCGATGTGTAACCATCGTAGGATCATAAATGCGCAGTAGAGCGCCTTTACCCAAATGGCCAAAGGCTTGGCTATCACCGGTCATATCGGCAGCAGCGCTCGCATCCAAGCCGAAGAAAATGTCTGGGGACAGAAGATTAGCGGCTGTACGTGCTCCACGAAGTCCGACTTCCTCTTGTACAGTAGCACCAGCATAAACAGTATTAGGCAGCTTTTTGCCGTGTAATGACTTAACCAGCTCAATGGCGAGGCCTACACCGTAACGGTTATCCCACGCTTTAGCCATGATTTTTTTAGGGTTGGCAAGCGGGGTGAACGGACAGATCGGCAGTACTTGTTGACCTGGTCTGACGCCAAAGCTTTCTGCCTCTTCACGGCTGTCTGCACCGATATCAATATACATTTTGCTAATTTCGCCCGTCTTGCCGCGCTCTTCTGCGCTTAGTAGGTGGATAGGCGTGCTGCCAACAACACCGGTCAATGTGCCTTTTGGTGTAATGATTTGGAGACGCTGGGAAGCAACAGCAGAAGCAAGCCATCCGCCTAGCGGTTGAAAACGAATCATCCCGGTGTTAGTAATTCCGGTGACCATAAAGCCCACTTCGTCAAAATGTCCAGCGACCATAATTTTTGGCCCGTTTTCCTCACCGCGCAATACGCCGAACAGACTTCCGAGACGATCCTGCACGAACTCTTCGGTATAAGGTGTCATAGCATCCTTGACGTAAGCGCGGAGTTCGCGCTCAAAGCCCGGGGCTGCAGGGAATTCGGTAAGTGTTTTGAATAGATCCAATGTTTCTTGATTCATTTGAAATCACTCCTTTATTAAAATATAAGGACGTATAAGCTTTGCGTTATACATCATCCTTATAGTTCTACGAGAAACGGTTGCGATCCAAAATGGACGACAACGTTATTTCTTCCTGCCACTTAGTATGAACATTGTGAGCTCACTTGTCCATGCTAAAGAGACAATGAACACCCGGTGAACGCTCCGCGAATACAATGCAATAGGGGCTCTGGTGGCAGGAGCTTTAGAAAGGATGCGAAGGAAATGAGGGTAGCAGGTAGTGTACCCAAAAGAAGGGTGCAGGGAGGATACTCCAAAAGAAACCTAAAGGTTAGCGGAGCGCGCAGACGTTACTGGCGCCACAACTCTCTGGAAAAGGAAGCAGTGCTTATTCTTGTGCTGTTCTTGCTGCTGATAGTTGTGTTACTGTATTTTTCCTGAATTGGAGGGACATAACGAAGCGGGGTATGGCAAACAATAAGGAAAACTTCTAAGCGAAGAAACAACTTGAGGGGCTCAAAGTGAGTACTACTATGATGCTTGTCAGCCCCCTTCGCCTAACTTTCAGGAGGTGCCCTCAATGCCGGCGAAAACGAAAAAATCGGGTGTCAAGCTGAAGCTTGATACCCTGACCCCGCAAGATTACGAGAAATTGTCCAAGCCCTTTGTACCCGCTAGGCCCGTATTCAAAAACTGTGTGCGAGCATTTCTTGCTGGCGGCCTAATCTGTGTAATTGGACAAGGGATTCAGGAGGCTTATATGGCAATATTCGATATGACCTCCAAAGAAGCCGCAAGTCCAACTGTAGCGACGATGATTCTACTTTCTGTAATCCTGACCAGCTTTGGCGTGTATGACAAACTGGCGCAATGGGCCGGTGCAGGAACTGCGGTTCCGGTTACTGGTTTTGCGAACAGTATGTGCTCAGCAGCTCTTGAACATCGTGCGGAAGGACTTGTGCTCGGTGTGGGCGGCAATATGTTCAAGCTGGCGGGTTCAGTCATCGTATTTGGTGCCGTTGCTGCTTTCATAATTGGTATCGTCTATCTCTTTTTAGGCGTTGGCGGAGGTGCACATACATGAAACAGCTTGGCAGTCAGACTTGGGAGTTCACGAGCCGTCCCGTTATTTTAGGCTCTTCTGCTGTAGTGGGTCCTGAAGAGGGAGAGGGTCCATTAACGTCAGATTTTGATTTTATATTTGATTCCTTGGAAATGGGTGAAAAAACATGGGAAAAGGCTGAGCGGGCTCTTTTCGAAAAAGCCTCCCTATTGGCACTGATTAATGCAAACCTGGATAAGGAGAAGCTGGAGTTTTTTGTTGGCGGAGATTTGATGAACCAAATTATCAGCAGCTCCTTCGCGGCAAGAAAATTAGGTGTGCCTTATCTTGGAGTTTTTGGTGCTTGCTCCACTTCCATGGAGAGCCTTGCAATTGCCTCTATGATCGTAGATTCCGGAGGCAGCAAATACGTGCTCGCGGGAACATCCAGCCATAACTGTACGGTGGAGAAGCAATTTCGTTATCCTACCGAATACGGTTCACAGAAGCCGCCAACGGCGCAATATACGGTCACAGGCTCGGGCTGTGCTGTAGTAGGTCAGAATGATGGGACTGGCAACAATCCGGTAGTGGTCTCGGCTACCCTTGGACGAATAATGGATCTCGGTTTGACAGATCCTTTTAATATGGGAACAGCGATGGCACCGGCGGCGGCGGATACGATCACTGCGCATTTTCGGGATACCGGACTATCCCCCGGGCATTATGACTTAATTGTTACAGGTGATCTTGCATCTGTAGGCTTGCCCATTGCGAAAACCTTATTAGCTAAAGAAGGGATTCCAATGGAGCAAACAACCTTTGATGATTGCGGTTTGCTTATCTACGATTTGGAGAAACAGAAGTATGTGATCGCCGGAGGAAGTGGTTGCGGGTGTTCCGCAGTAGTGACTTATGGTCATATACTCAAGCGTATTAAAAAAGGTGAACTAAAACGGGTGCTGATTGTGGCAACTGGAGCCTTATTATCCCCATTGTCATACCAGCAGGGAGAGAGCATTCCGTGTGTGGCTCATGCTGTTGCTATAGAAAGTGGAGGTGGAGTTTAATGATGATTTACTTATGGGCTTTTCTGATCGGAGGAGCCATTTGCGTTATAGGCCAGCTGATGTTTGATGTATTGAAGCTGACACCTGCACATACGATGAGTACATTAGTTGTAGCCGGAGCGATTGCTGATGCTTTTGGCATCTATGATCCACTTGTGAAATTTGCGGGTGCGGGCGCAACCATTCCAATCACAAGCTTCGGTAACTCTTTGGTCCATGGAGCATTGACAGAGCTGGAAAGGGATGGCTGGATCGGTGTAGTTACAGGGATTTTTGATATCACGAGCGCAGGGATTTCGTCAGCGATTGTGTTCTCTTTCCTGGCTGCATTGGTTGTTCGGCCTAAAGGATAATGGGATTTTAGCGCTTTAGATTAGAACCTGCGGGACATTTTGTCCTGCGGGTTTTTGGTTTGTTTACACTTCGTAAGCTTCAACAATGTACTTTGGGTCCCCTAATCATGTAAAATATAAATATTACTGCTTATTCTGACCTAGGAGGATCATATATGCCCGTTCGTCAAGAATCAATGCACATCATGAATGCTGTCCGTAATAATCTAGAATCCTGCATACTTGGAAAATCATTTGAAATACAATTGCTGCTAACAGCGCTGCTTGCCGGTGGTCATGTTCTGATCGAGGATGTACCGGGAACAGGAAAGACCCAGCTTATTCGCGCACTTTCCAGATCAATGTCCGGAGAGTATCGCCGGATACAATGTAATCCGGATATTCTTCCGAGTGATATTACCGGTGTATCTGTGTATCATCCGAGAGATGAGATGTTTCATTTCCGCCCAGGTCCAGTGATGACGAATATCCTGCTGGCCGATGAAATTAACCGAGCCACCACAAAGACACAATCCGCCCTTCTGGAAGTGATGGAGGAACGAAATGTAACCGTAGATGGGGAGACCTATCCGCTGCCGCATCCATTTATGTTGTGCGCCACCCAGAATCCGATAGATTTTGAGGGAACCTACACGTTGCCGGAAGCTCAGTTGGATCGGTTTATGCTAAGAATTAGTCTTGGTTATCCTGATGCAGCAACCGAAAAAAATCTATTGTTGAGCCATCAAGAAGGTCAACCAGTGGACAGGCTTACGGCTGTCACTAGTATGGAGCAGATCGCTAGTATTCAGGAGGAGATTCGTGAGATTTATATGAGTGATCCTGTACTGAATTACTTGTTAGATATTGTGCGCCAGACAAGAGAGCATCCGCTTGTATTGCTCGGTGCAAGTCCACGAGCTTCGTTATCGTTTATGCTGGCTTGTAAAGCTTATGCTTTCTTACAGGGAAGAGATTATGTGCTTCCAGATGACGTAAAGGTGCTTACTCCATTTGCCTTGGGTCATCGTATATTGCTGCGTCCAGAGTCGCGCCTAGATAATGTTAGCGTAGATTCACTGCTTCAAAAGCTTCTGCAGAGCATTCAAGTGCCTGTTACGATGAGGCAATAATATGAGACGTTATTTGTCTACGATGGCAGCTCGCATTCAGCCTACTAAGTTCGCCAGCATCCTTGTAATTTGGAGTATTACGCTCTTATATGTACTATTTCAGGGCGGTAAAACTGCATTTATGTTGTTTATTATGGTCTCTGTACTTATTGCATATCTGATTGCTGGAGGTTTGGGAGGCGTTCGGCGGGCTAAGGGTGTTCGCAGTTTTTATGCCGAACAGGATAAGGGAGATTTGCTCTCTGCCGGTGGGTATCTTCGTGTAGGTCTGAAGGTCACAATCCCGGGGATTTTGCCTTTACCTTATGTAGTTGTTAGGGAAGTTCTGAAACGGCATAATGGCGAATCCTGGGTATTTGAGGAAAGCCTGATTCCCAGCCTCAGAGGACTTGGGGAACTGCGGTTTCAGACACCAGTTCTCGAACGGGGCACTTATACATTTTCAGATACGGATATCATCAGCCAAGATATTTTTGGCCTTGTTGAGCATAAAGGTACTTTTCTGGCTGAAGGCCAGTTTCAGGTGTTGCCTCGTGCAATCTATGTTCCGCGGTGGCAGTTATATGAAAGAAAATCCCGTCTTTCTGGGCCACAGACCTCTGTTGTTCAATCACGACGTGAGACTACCCAAATTAACGGTGTACGCGACTACGTATATGGCGATCGCCTAACACGCATTCATTGGAATGCAACGGCAAAGACAGGCTCGTGGAAGTCCAAAGAGTTCGAGCATGAGTCGATTCCCAAGACCATTCTAGTTCTGGACGGCTCTGCTTCTGCTTATATGAATTCGAATCAATTTGAACTCGCAGTCTCCGTCGCAGCCTCACTACTTGGATTCGGCATTCGAGAGCGAATTGGGATCGGTCTTTGCTGTTTGGATAAGACCACGAAGGTATTTGCACCTGTTGAAGGTGCTGCTGAGCGTCAGAAAATGATTCAATATTTGATCGATCTTAACGCCGAAGGGCACGGTCCACTCATATCCCGTTTGGAAAAAGGTTACCGTATGTTCCCTAAAGGCTCATACTTCGTGCTAATTAGTCCTCAACGTGGTCAGCCTGTACTGGATGCACTACGTTGGGCTGACAGCAGAGGGATGACTCCGTCGCACATTCATATAGGGAATTTATCAGAAACGAATAGCAGCACAGATTGGACAGACGTTCTAAGATCACGGGGGATTACAGGCTACAGCATTAGCTCACTGCAAGAGCTTCCCATAGTATTAGGAGGGGAAGTCTGATATGAGAAACTGGTGGAATCAGATGAAATTCTCCTGGCACCGTTCTTTAGGTCTATTGTGGCTTTTGATTATAGCCCACCAGTGGGTCTCTTATACGGAACCTATCTGGTTAAGACAGACAACTGCTGTTGTGTGGGCTGCATTAATAACGATCACTGTGATTGAAATCATAATTCCTGTAAAAGTTCAGATAAGGCTCTTTATTGAAGCGGCAGCTATTATTTATATCGTTTATCGGATACTTATCAATTATGGTATATACGTTGCTGATCCTTGGGCAACAACCCTCCCGGACAGACTGCAGGATATTGCAGTTCATATGGTGCCCTATATCTGGTTTGCTCTCGGAGCCTCAGCCCTGCTGCTGTTGTCGTCTTGGTGGGCATCCTCAAAAAGACGTATTTTATGGTTTATAGGAATGAACATAGTGGCCTTGGCTGCCTTGGATTCCTTTACATCTATTGTTTTGTGGCAGGAAGTAGCCTGGACGGTATTTGCGGGGATGGGCTGGCTGGTCAGCCAGCATCTGAGAAGCTTCCAGCTTCAATATCCGCGTGGTTGGGTGCATCTGCTGAAATATCCCACGAAAATAGTCATTAATATTGCCATCGTCTTCTCTTTGGTCATCCTAATTGGAGTGAATATGCCTGGGGTAAGGCCTACCCTAACCGATCCTTATACCGCTTGGCAAGAATGGAATGGGATTGGGAAGTCTTCTGGGAAGGGCACAGTTGGGACCACGAAATCTGAGATGGGTTCTGTCTCCCCTACTAACAATACATCGTCAGGCTACAGTCTGAATGATGATCAACTAGGTGGCGGCTTTACCTTCGATTATACACCGGTGATGACAGTGGTTTCTGATTTGCGTATTTATATGCGGGGAGAAACGCGCAGATTATATTCCGGAAGAGGTTGGGTCGATAGAGATCGGTTAAATCGGGGACCTCTAGAAGCGGTAGATGTAGGTGAAGCTTTAGAGAGCAGTGTGGGTTCTAAAGTAAATACACGAACACTGAAACAAACAGTAACCGTGCTTAATAATAATGAATTTCCCGTACTATTTGGCACTTATTCAGTATCTTCGGTGGATTCTTTAAATGGGGAAAAAGCTGGAGATGGACTCTCCTGGAGAAGCCGAGACAGCGAGCTGATCTGGGATGTGGATGGGAAGAAACTCGCTTATCCGTCTACTTTTGAGGTGACGTCTGAGGTTCCTGTAATTCCTGTTCAAGAATTGACAACAAAGACGTATGAGGAGCTATATAAAGGGAACGATTTGGAGAAAATGTTTCTTCAACTGCCTAACGATTTTCCTAAAAGAGTCCGGGAGCTGGCTGAGGAAATCACGGCTGAAGGAAAAACGCCGTATGAAAAAACAGCGCTTTTGCAACAATACTTACAACAAACCTTTCCATATACCAATAATCCAGATATATCACGTGTCACAAGCAACGATTTTGTAGAAGGGTTTTTGTTTGAGTTAAAGGAAGGTTACTGTGATTATTATTCTACGGCACTGGTTACTATGGCGCGCTCTCTGAACATCCCTGCACGATGGGTTAAGGGGTACGCACCTGGGGAACAGCCGGAAATCCCAATGAATCCGGCACAACAGCAATCAGGCACAGTGAATAATAACTATACAATTACCAATGCGGATTCCCACTCTTGGGCTGAAGTTTATTTTGGTGATTATGGTTGGATTCCAGTTGAAGCTACACCTGGATTTAATATTCCGCTTTTAACTCAGAGTGAGCAAACCCCTGAAGTCGAACCAGAAGATCAAAAAGAGCAGGCAGAACCTACACCAGCGCCTGTGAATAACGCACAAGAAGATCAAGGGTTTCATGTAGGTCTATGGGTTGTTGTGGCAGCTGTAGTGGTGTTGCTGTCCTGGGCGATTTTTATAGTTTGGCATAGACGCTTTAAGCTTCGCTTCTTCATGCAGCAGCTGCGCAATGGCCGGCCTTTAACGCCAGATCAGAAAGTAGTGGCGGAAACTGAGCGTTGGGTAAGGTATTTGCATCGCAAGGGAATGCTAAAAGAAGAGCACGAAACTTTACGTGAAGCCGTAGATCGCTGGAGTGGAGAACGGCCGGCAGTGGCTGATCATCTATACTCACTACTAACAATGTTCGAAAAGGCGAAATATAGCCCTGAGGTTATTGAAGACAAAGACTGGCAGAGCGTGTATACTGAAGCTTTGTGGGTGCGGAGAAAAATGAGATCCAAGAAATAACACTTTGCGTGAAAGTATAGCTACAGATTTATTTGCGATGCGCAAGGAGTATGTTATAGTTTTTTGTATGAAATCGAGGTGAACGTATTGTTTGAAATGTTAGTTCCCAAACTCCGGGTGAATACGGTATTCGATATTGCTCTGGACGAGCTGTATAGACAGGGATATCGCGGAATCATCACGGATCTGGATAACACACTGGTCGGTGCCAAAGCGCCTGTGGCTACTCCGGAGCTGTTGTTATGGTTCGAAAAGGTGAAGGAACTGGGCTTTAAGCTCATCATCGTATCTAACAATAACATGGAACGGGTGTCCCGCTTTGCAACACCGCTTAATATTGAATTTGTGCACCAGGCTCGTAAACCGAGTAATGCTCCTTTTCTCAAAGCGATGAAGCAGATGGAGCTGCCCCCTGAACAAACGATTGTGGTGGGAGACCAAATGCTTACTGATGTATACGGCGGCAATCGCCTTGGCCTGTATACTGTTTTGGTACTGCCAATCTCCGTCAAGGACGAGGGGTTCGGCACAAGGTTTAATCGCCGGGTAGAGCGGGTTGCTCTGACACGGCTTCGCAAAAAAGGATTGTGGCACGAGGAGGATAAATAGTAATGAACGAACAAAGCGAAACACAGCGTCCTGAGAAGTGCAGCGGTTGCGGCATCAAGCTTCAGACGGAGCATAAGGATCAACCAGGATACCTTCCGGAGGTTGCACTTGAACGGGACCCGGTGATTTGCCAACGCTGTTTCCGGATTAAAAATTATAATGAGGCTTCATCTGTTTCGGTGAATCAGGATGAATTTCTTCGCCTGCTGAGTGGAGTAGGAGAGAAGAATGCGCTTGTTATTCATATTGTCGATATCTTCGATTTCGAAGGCAGTCTGATTTCCGGCCTGCAGCGGTTTGTTGGCAATAACCCTGTTATTCTTGCAGTGAATAAATGTGACTTGCTGCCGAAGGTTACAAACTGGAACAAGTTGCGTAACTGGATGCAGCAGCGCTGTAAAGAGGAAGGCTTGCGGACGGCTGAAATCGTACTTTGCAGTGCGAAACGCAATCAAGGTTTTGACCGTTTGCTGGAAGCCGTAACGGAGTTGCGCGGTCAACGCGACGTATATGTAGTAGGTGCTACCAATGTGGGCAAATCCACACTTATTAATCGTCTGATTTCGGACTATAGCGATTTAGAGCAGGAGTTAACGACTTCACGTTACCCTGGCACAACACTCGATACGGTCAAAATTCCACTGGATGACGGCCACTACATTATAGATACTCCAGGGATTGTGTATCCTTGGCGTTATAGTGAATTAGTTGAGCGTCAGGATCTGGATGCAGTTATGCCTGCCAATCCTTTGAAGCCGACAGTCTATCAGTTGAACGAAGGACAGACTCTTTTCTTCGGTGGATTGGGACGTTTTGATTTCGTACAAGGCCCGCATCAATCCTTCACTTGCTTTATTAGTGGTACTTTAAAAATCCATCGCACGAAGCTGGAACGCGCAGATTCCCTCTATCAGGATCATCGCGGTGAAATGCTGTCTCCACCGGGAAGTGACCGGATGGACAAGCTGCCACCTTGGCAGCGGCATGAGTTCCGGATTAACCGGGGCAGCAGAGCCGATCTGTATATTTCGGGTCTGGGCTGGATTAAGGTTAATGGAACTGAAGGTGCAGTTGTGGCCATTCATGTTCCGCGTGGTGTGAAGGTGCTTACCCGCCCTTCGATGATTTAACGAGGGAGGATAATCTATTGTCTACAACTGCAGTCGAAGGCTACAATAGCGGTAATATTCTACTCGGTGTAATGGGAGATCCTATTATACAATCCAAATCTCCAATTATGCATGAAGCAGCGCTGCAAGCGCTGGGAATTCCGGGTGCTTATGTACCGCTTCACATCCGCCCGGAGAAGCTGGGCGATGCGGTGCAAGCGATCCGTACGCTTGGTTTCCGTGGAGTGAATGTGACGATTCCGCATAAGGTTGCGGTGATGCAATATTTGGATGTATTAGATGAGAGTGCAGTAGCCGTTGGTGCAGTCAATACGATTGTTAATGATAACGGAGTGCTCACCGGATATAATACGGATGGGATCGGTTACGTGCGTTCGCTCAAAGCGGAAGCTATTTCTGATTTGTCTGGTGTGAAGATTATGGTTATCGGGGCCGGTGGAGCAGCAAGAGGAATTGTTGCCGCACTACTTCAGGAGAAGCCTTCTTCAATCATTATTGCTAATCGCAGTGTTGATAAGGCAGAGGACTTGGCGTCACAGTGCCGGAGCAAAGGGAATGTCATCGGGATTAGCATGAACGAAGTAGCAGAAATGCTAAGTGGTGTAGACGTGCTGATCAATACTACCTCCGTAGGTATGTATCCTCATATGGATGAGACACCGATAGATCCTGGACTGCTTCGTAAAGGAATGGTCGTAAGCGATCTGATTTATAATCCGCTGCGTACGCGGCTATTGTTGGAAGGACTCGAACGGGGCTGTACGATTCATGGAGGCCTTGGTATGTTTGTCTATCAGGGAGCTTATGCACTGGAGTATTGGACAGGGCAGCCTGCGCCTACGGAAATCATGCGGCAGACCATTCTCGATTGCTTGGGTGGAAATGAGTAAGAAATGGATTCATCAAGTTAGGGTAATAATAGGTAATAATATATGTTAATTAAGGAGTTATTCATTTATGTTAACTGGTAAACAAACACGGTATCTTCGTTCATTGGCGCACCATCTCGATCCTATTTTTCAAGTGGGCAAAGGTGGAGTAAATGATCACCTCGTACGCCATATTGAAGAAGCTATTGAGAAGCGCGAGCTTATGAAGATTAGTATACTGAGCAATAATATTGAGAATCCCAAGGAAATTGGCGCTGCTCTGGCTGAACAATCGGGTTCTGAGCTTGTGCAAGTGATCGGTAAGACTGTCGTTCTATACAAAGAATCACGTGATAACAAAACCATTGAGCTGCCGCGTTAATAGCTGTAAGTATACCTTACCGAGGAGGTCGTCCTCTTGAAAGTTGGAATTATGGGAGGTACCTTTGATCCTCTTCATATCGGTCATATGATGGCAGCGGAAGCCGCAAGAGATACTTATGGTCTGCAAGAGGTATGGTTTATGCCTTCACATATCCCGCCTCATAAACATGAGGCGGGTGTATCTGGAGAAGACCGACTAGCCATGGTGCAGGAAGCGGTGAAGAATCATGAAGCTTTTTGCACATTAGATTGGGAAGTGGTCAGAGGTGGCGTCTCCTATACCTATGAGACCATAAGACGTCTGCAAGAGGAGTATCCGCATTTCGATCTTTATTTCATCATTGGAGCGGATATGGTCCAGTATTTGCCGAAATGGAACGAGATTGAAGAACTGGTGCAGCGGCTTACATTTATTGGTGTGGGTCGTCCGGGAACACCTCTTGATCTAGATGCATTGCCAGACTTTATAGCAAAGAAGGTATTGCTTGCAGATATGCCACTGGTGGATATTTCGTCAACGATGTTAAGAGAACGGGCGGCAGCAGGTAAATCTATTCGTTATATGGTTCCAGAGGCAGTGTTCGATTATGTTCAAAGGAGTGGATTGTATGGCATACAGCCGCGAAGCACTGATTGAAGCGGTCTCCGCACAGATGCCTGATAAGCGCTGGAAGCATACACTCGGCGTGATGGAGACATCTATTCAACTGGCGAAGCAATATGGTGCTGACCCTGAGCGTGCAGAGACAGCAGCAATTCTGCATGATGTGGCCAAGTATTGGCCGGTTGAGATTATGAAGGAGATCATTGAACAAAATCAATTAAATTTGGATCTTCTGGTGTATGACAAGCAGATGTGGCATTCGGAAGTAGGCGCCTTTGTAGCTGAGAAAGACTATGGGATTACGGATCCTGATATTATCAATGCGATTCGTTTCCATACCTCAGGCCGTGAAGACATGAGTTTACTTGAAAAGATCGTCTGCCTAGCTGACTACATCGAGCCTGGGCGTGATTTTCCCGGGGTTGATAAGATACGCGAGAAGGCACAAGTAAGTTTGGAAGAAGGATTAGTCGCTGGGTTCGATTCTACGATTAGTTTGTTACTGGAGAAACGCCGGGTGATTTTCCCCTTAACGGTACTGGCGCGTAATGATTTAGTTAGAATATTGGAGGATAAAATATGAGTGTACAACCAAGCAAGCTGTTAGAACTGGCCCTTAAGGCTGTTGAAGATAAAAAAGCAATGAACGTCGTGGCACTAGATCTACGTAATGTTTCACCAATCAGTGATTATTTTATCGTATGTCACGGTAACTCGGATATTCAGGTACAGGCGATCGCTACCGAAGTCCGTAAAGTGGTTCATGAAGCAGGCGGAGTGATCAAAGGGATTGAAGGCATGGATTCAGCACGCTGGGTGCTGATGGATCTTGGCGATGTTATCGTTCATATATTCCACCGCGATGAGCGTGAATATTACAATATCGAGCGTCTGTGGTCCGATGCCAAGGTTGTGGAGACTGTATGAGCCTGATTGCAGGAACTACGGTTACACTTCATGTAGAGCGGGAAGTTTCCCCATACGGATTTTTTCTGAATGCTGGAGACCAGGATGTTATGCTGCATTATACGGAGCTGACAGAGAAGGTAAAAGCCGGCGATAAAGTTGAAGTTTTCATTTTCTTTGATACCGAGGACCGTCTTGCGGCAACGATGAAAAAACCATTTCTGACGCTGGGCGAGATGGCGTTATTGGAAGTGGCTGATATTCATCCGCGTCTGGGCTGCTTTTTGGAGATGGGTCTTGGACGTCAGCTGCTGCTGCCTATCCGTGAGCTTCCAGAGCTTCCAGAGCTGCGTCCGCAGGTTGGGGACTATGTGTTTGCGATCATGGAGCATGATAAACAGGGGCGTCTGCGTGCCAAGCTGGCCGGAGAACAGGAGCTTGCTCCTCTAGCTCTGCCTGCACCTGAATCTTGGATGGGGCAGACTGTAACAGCCCGAGTGTATAAGCCGCTGCAAATGGGTACTTTTGTACTTGTGGATGCGGGTGTGCTAGGCTTTGGGATTATCGGTATGGTCCATTCCTCGGAGCGGAGCCGTCTGCTGCGTCTTGGTGAGCAGTTTGAAGCACGTGTCTCTCATATCCGTGAAGATGGACGTGTTAACCTTTCTATGGGTCTTCGTAAAGAAGTGGGGATGGATGTAGATTCCGCCGCACTTTTGGAGTTCTTAAATGCTCGTCCAGGTGGAGCGATGCCTTATTCGGATGCTACGCCGCCAGATATTATCAAACAACGGTTCGGAATCAGTAAATCCGCCTTCAAGCGTGCACTTGGGAAGCTGATGAAGGAAGGCCATATTACTCAAAAAGAGAACTGGACGTATCTTGTTGCTAAGGATAATGAAGAAGGAACAACCGAAGGGCAAGAAGAAACGACGGATTAAGCTACGATTCAATAGACGGAATTTATAAAATGTTGTTATAGAAAGCGGTGTAATTGTGTCTTCCTATGGGAAATTTGCTTATGTATACGATGAGCTTATGGCAGATATGCCGTATCCAGATTGGATATCCTTTGCTGAAGCCGCATGGAGTAAATACGGCAAACCGTTAACTGTAGCCGAGCTTGGCTGCGGAACAGGAAGTATTACAATTCCTTTGGCGGGTTCAGGATATCATATGACCGGAATCGATTTATCTTCTGATATGCTCTCAGTGGCACAGCGCAAAATGGAGGATCATCCCCTGGGACGGCGTTTTTTGCGCGAAGGCAGTGTTCGTTGGATTAGACAAAACATGAAGGAATGGGAGCTTCCGGAGCTGGTGGATTCTGTAATTTCCTTTTGTGATTGTCTGAATTATGTGTTGGAAGAGGATGACATCAGCGCTGTTTTTGCCAGTACCTATGCAGGGTTAAAGCAAGGCGGAACCTTCCTGTTCGATGTGCATCATCCAAACACACTAATTCGTTATGAAGAAGAACAGCCCTTTATTCTGGACGAGCCATCTGTTTCTTATATTTGGACTTGTGAGATGGATGTTCCACGCCGCGAAATTGAACATCATTTGTCCATTTTTGCCCGTGAAGACGGACATAGCGATCGCTATCGCCGATTCGAAGAGACCCATATTCAGCGCGCCTACGATCCTAACTGGATGAAGGAAGAGCTGCTTAAGGCTGGGTTTAGTGATGTGAAGATCTACGCCGATTTCGAGTGGGTAGAGGCAGAAGATGATGCTGAACGATTATTTTATGTAGCTATAAAATAATTATTCAAAATGTTAAGAGGGGCTGTCCCATAAGCTATGAAAATAGCAGCTGGGACAGCCCCTTTTTTTGACTTTAGCTTATTGCTGGGGGAAGCGAGTGGAATGCTGCTGTTGGAAGCACATAAGTTGACGCTGCCGGAAACAAGTAGGTTGCCGCTATTGAATGCTCATGCATTGCCGCTTTGCGGAAGCGTGTAGGTTCCCGCAATCGAATGCTCATGCATTACCGCTTTGCGGAAGCGTGTAGGTTCCCGCTATCGAATGCTCATATATGCCCATTGCGGAAGCGTGCGGGTTGCCGCTCTCGAATGCTCATGCATTACCGATTGCGGAAGCGTGTGGATTCCCGCTATCGAATGCTCATGCATTACCCTTTACGGAAGCGTGTGGGTTTTCACTACCCATCACGCATGCATGCACAAGTACCATCAGATATACGTATTAGTAGTAGCGATCGGACCCAGCGGACCTTATACGCAGCATTTTCCAATATTTTGGGTGCTATCGGACTCCATTGCAGCTATTGGCTTGAAAAACGTCCAATATTGGTCTTTTTCCAATGGATAGCGTCACTGGAGTCCGAAAACATGCTCCAAGAGCTAAAAATATGCAAATAACGTCATCTGGGTCCGTAAGCCGCTAAGTCACGTAAGCCACGTAAGCCGCTAAGCCGCTAAGCCGCGTAAGTCACGTAAGCCACGTAAGCCGCTAAGCCGCGTAAGTCACGTAAGCCGCGTAAGCCACGTAAGTCACGTAAGCCGCGTAAGTCACGTAAGCCACGTAAGCCACGTAAGCCACGTGAGATACGTGAGATGATGGAGACAAGGTTGGAGCAACCAGCCAGCGCCCCAAACAAAAACAGCGCTTCTCCGAATCAGGAGAAGCGCTGTTTTTTTTATGACATCATTTGTTGGAGCAGCTTGTAATTGCGCCAACATAAGAAATACAAAATAAACCGGGCAGTGTTCATACCACCCGGCATCTTCCAATCCTTACCGATGCTCAAACAGATCAATGGCACCCAATACGACATGAGCCAGACCAAATCCAAGTACGCCTGTTGCTGCCATCTTATACTTGCTTCCAAGAAAAGCGGCGCTAGAAGCGGTTACGACGGTTCCAAGAACAGCGGGAATTAGACCTTCACGCATTCGAAACACTCCTTCTCGGTGGTTTGGGAGACAAAGTTATTATGGTTCAATATCGAAAAAATATACGAAGCACAAAAAGACCCTAAATCAGCGTTAGCTGAATCTAGGGTCTTTTTATTTAAGCGGGGTTGTTACTCTGCTATTATAACAGCGTTACGAGGGAGGCCCTCTCCAACTTCATGTACATCATACAACACACGTGCCAGTAGGTCCTGGCTATAATTGCCGAAATGTTTTCCGTAAATCGTGAGTCCACGTTTGTTTGTAGGTTTGTCGGTTACTGCGATACGGAAAGTGAGTTCACTCTTGTAATCCAATTGGATATCATCAAGGGTCACGTCAGAAATCCGACAGCCATCAATAAAGCTGCCTTCATTATTGATACGGATCAGCTTCAGCATACCGTATTGGTTTAGGTGCGGAGGCCACCAATCGGGGTTAAATGTTCCCCGGGTATCTCCGAAATCGCCAGGGCTAGTCCAGAATCCGATTTCAATTCCATTTAAATAGAAATAAAGGTCGGACGGATAGTTATCGTTAGACCCAGGAGCTTCAGAGCCGATCTCCATCGAGAACTGAATTTCGCGGAACGTTTGGTTGGCTTTAAGGTAGTTCGGAATTCTATATTCGAGGAACCCTTCAGCCATCCAAATAATTTCGGATTCAATTCGCTGCGGATCTGCAAAATAACGCGGCTCGTCGAAATCCCCGATGATGCTGTCTTTGGTAGCCAGTCCACAAGTTGGAACAGCCTGATAGTTGCTGTAATGACCTACTTGAATTTCTACTTCGTAAAGATTATCAACATCCTTGCTGCGAAGGTCAACAATAAGCTTGTCCTTATTTAAATAGCAGACCTTTTGAATACCGTGCTTACCCACTGATGTGTTTATCTCAATGAGACCGCTTTCTTCTAACTTTTTAATATGCATGGTGATGGCGCCGTTGCTGAGGTTCAGTTTCTTGGCAATTTCATTCAGGTTCAAGGCTTGATTGGTGGCAAGGAGCTCTAAAATGAGAATTCTGATTTCTGAGCTTAGTGCCTTAAAAATTTCTAATCCACTCATTAAATCTTTAATATAGATCATTTTATCAATACCTTCTTCCGATTACGTCATAAATTATACTATTTTATAAAATTATAAACTAATAAGGCATATAAATAAAGTATACTTCCTTATTTTGTAGAATGTACGAATATAAGAGGGATTTTTGGCATGATTTTTATTTGATTTAGTAAAATTTAAACATATAAAGAATTAATCTAAAGAAAAAGGCTGTTATTTCGCCCTAATTCATTTATTTCGAGTTTAATTTCATATAAATATAAAAAGGTTTATAGAAATATATTTACAAGGCTTTTTATATATGTTATTTTATATTGTAAGCGAATACATATTTTTTCATTTTAAATTTAATATTTATTGCTGTTCAATCTGTTGCTATTTCTGAGGTGATAATTTAATGGTAAAAAAAACATCAGATCTTGTCTTTCCAAGTTCCCCGGGGAACATGCCAATGTATGATCTATCAGTGATTGATATCGAGTCTTTATGGACGATTCACAACACACATGATCCAGGCATTATTAAAACAGATGAGGGTTACTATGTTTTTTCTACCGACATAAGAGTCGGAGGAGAATTACGTCCAGGCGTAATGGTTCGGAAATCACAGGATCTTATCCATTGGGAATGGGTTCATTATGCGCTGTCGGGAATTCCCCAAGTTGCGAAGGAATGGGCAGGGGCTACTAATTTATGGGCACCCGATGTGGTGAAATACGGTGAACAGTATCGAATGTATTACTCGGCCTCATCTTTCGGAAGTAGACAATCACTAATCGGACTTCAAACTTCAGCTTCTATTGAGGGACCTTGGACCGATGAAGGTGTAGTGATTCAGACGCGTGCTGAAGATTCACTGAATGCGATTGATGCCAATGTGCTTACGGATGCAGATGGGCGAATGTGGATGGTGTATGGTTCTTTTTTTGGTGGAATTCATATCATTGAGCTGAATGCGGAAACGGGCAAACCGAAGCAAGAAGGTTTTGGTACGCTGATCGCTAAACGGGATAACACCATTAAAGATGGAGCAGTTGAAGGACCGTACGTAGTGTATAACGAGCAATTCAAAAAATACTATTTGTTCGTCTCCTATGACTCCCTGTTTGAGGATTATAACGTTCGTGTCGCTCGTGCAGATACTATTACCGGCCCATATGTGGATTATAACGGACGAGATATGACGGATAGTGCGCATCAACCCCGATATGAGGTCGGCAATAAAATACTGGGTGGCTATCGCTTTGGACAAGATCCAGGTTGGATAGCTCCCGGCCATAACTCAGTTCTTCATGAGGATGGCAGCTATTATATAGTTCATCATGCACGTGGTGAAATCGATAAACATTGGTCCTATTTACAGGTTCGTCGAATTCTGTGGACAGAGGATGGTTGGCCTGTTGTATCTCCAGAACGGTATGCGGGTGAAGTGGAACAGGATATTCCAGAACAGCTAATCGCAGGACAGTGGGAATGGATTGTAATGGACCCCTCAGCGGATGGCCAGATTCAGTCTGCCGTCATAAGTCTATCCTCTGACTTTAAGCTGGAAGGTGCGAATGGAAAGGGAAGCTGGTCTTTTGATGGATGCAGAGTCCTGACCTTGGTCTGGAATGATGTTGTCGAGGGTGAAGGCCGGATAGAGAAGGTGCAATTGCTTCCGTCATGGGATTGGGAGAAAGAAACTCAGACCCTTGTATTTACTGGATTAAATGAAAATGGAATTTCCATCTGGGGTAAGCAAAAGAATGGAGAAGAGAATAGATGACTACGATCAAGCTACATGCAGGTAAAGGAAGTAATAAGATCAGCAAATATCTATATGGTCATTTTGCTGAGCATTTGGGCAGATGTATCTATGACGGGATCTATGTGGGGGAAGATTCACCGATTCCGAACACCAAGGGCTTCCGCAATGACATCCTAGCAGCACTCAAAAATGTTAATATTCCTGTCCTTCGTTGGCCGGGGGGTTGTTTTGCCGATGAGTATCATTGGAAGGATGGCGTTGGTCCAAAAGAAACCCGTAAGCGGATGGTGAATACGCACTGGGGCGGTGTCGTCGAGAATAATCATTTTGGGACGCATGAATTTTTTGAATTATGTGAGTTGCTGGATTGTGAACCGTATATCTGCGGGAATGTTGGCAGTGGCACTGTTCAGGAGATGTCGGAGTGGGTTGAATATATGACCTTTGAAGGCGAATCACCGATGGCGGACTGGCGTCGTGAAAATGGGCGTGAAGAGCCGTGGAAGTTGAAGTATTTTGGTGTAGGTAATGAGAACTGGGGCTGCGGCGGCAATATGCGTCCAGAATATTATGCAGATTTGTACAGACGTTACCAGACATATGTGCGCATTTATGGTGAAAATCAGATCTATAGAATCGCTGGTGGCGCCAACGTTGATGATTATAATTGGACGGAAGTGTTAATGCGCGAAGCTGGACGGTTTATGGATGGTCTCAGTCTTCATTCGTATACGATTCCTGGAAGCTGGGAAGAGAAACGTTACGCTTTAGGTTTTGATGAAGCCGAATGGTTTGAGACTATGCAAAAAACCTTGCATATGGATGAACTGATTACCAAACATTCAGCGGTAATGGATAAATATGATCCGGATAAGCGGGTTGGAATGATTATAGATGAGTGGGGAACTTGGTTCTTAAGTGAACCTGGTACGAATCCAGGGTTCCTGTATCAGCAGAATACACTCAGAGATGCATTGGTAGCAGGGGTAACGCTGAATATTTTCCAAAAGCATAGCAGTCGTGTGCAAATGGCGAATTTGGCTCAAGTGGTCAATGTACTGCAAGCCCTTATCCTGACGGAGGGCGACAAGATGATTCTAACGCCTACCTATCATGTATTTGAAATGTACAAAGAGCATCAGGATAATGAACTGCTTGAAGTTACTATTGAGAGCCCTGATTATACGTTTGGGGAGCTTACAATTCCACAGATTAGCGTTTCTGCATCTCGTGATACGAATGGCAAAGTATATGTTTCACTCTGTAACCTGAGCCATAATGACAGCGCATCGCTAAGTATTGGTATTGAAGAGGTTAGCTTTAGCAAAGTGACAGGTCAGATTTTAACGCATTCCGTGCTGGGAGCGCACAATACGTTTGAGGCACCGGATACAGTTACTCCAGTAGCTTTTGAGGGTGCGTCTTTATTAGGTGAAAAGCTGAGCTGCGAGCTTCCACCTGCTTCCGTGGTAGTCTTGACTCTGGAATAACATCATGTCAGAGAACCAAGAAAAAAACCGTCGCTGCAAAAGCTGTGATGAGAACATGAGAATAAGCCCAGAAAAACTGGAGCGTTTAATAGAAATAGCCACTAGAGAAAGACCTTTAGCACCGGAGGAGCAATATTTGCAGCGTATTGAACATTGCCGAGATTGCTCTGGCCTGCAATTTGGTAGCACTTGCCGTTATTGTGGCTGTCTCGTAGAGGTAAGAACAAGATTGCAGGACTCTACTTGCCCTTATCCCTTGGCACCTCGCTGGGAGTGAATACTAAGTTTTTGAAAAGGACGTGAAAATCATCAAACAAAATTTGTTAGCTGCTACGCCCCCGATGGGCTGGAATAGTTGGGATTGTTACGGGGCCAGTGTAAATGAAGAAGAAGTAAGAGGCAATGCAGAATATATGGCTACCCATTTGAAGGACTTTGGTTGGGAATATGTAGTTGTGGATATTCAGTGGTATGAGCCTGGAGCAAATTCTTCGCAGTACCGCAACTTTGTACCGCTGGTTATGGATGAGTACTCCAGACTTCAACCTGCTGAGAACCGGTTTCCTTCCGCAGCGGGAGGCAAAGGGTTTGCGCCACTCGCTGAATATGTACATGGATTGGGTTTGAAATTCGGCATACACATTATGCGCGGAATCCCGCGTCAGGCTGCTCATGCGGCCAGTGCCATTCTAGGATCTGAGCAAACCGCACACGATGTGGCTCACCCAAATTCTATTTGTCCATGGAATACGGATATGTATGGAGTAGATGCTTCAAAAGAAGGCAGTCAGGCGTATTATGACTCGCTGTTCCAGTTGTATGCCAGTTGGGGTGTGGATTATGTGAAAGTGGATGATATTGCCGCTTCACGCATTTATGGATATCACAAAGAAGAAGTTGCTATGATCCGTAAGGCTATTGACCGCAGTGGTCGCGAGATGGTGCTCAGTCTTTCGCCTGGACCTGCTCCAGTGGAAGAGGCTGAACACTTAGCCGGACACGCTAACCTTTGGAGAATGACCGATGATTACTGGGATCATTGGCATTTGCTGCGCGGGATGTTTGAGCGCTGTGAGAAATGGGCTCCTTATGTGCAGCCGGGCCATTGGCCGGATTGTGACATGCTGCCGTTAGGTCATCTGGGCATTCGTTCTGTAGATGGCGGGGGAGACCGGTTCACGCGGTTTACTCATGACGAGCAGGTCACCATGATGACACTATGGAGTATTTTCCGCTCCCCGTTAATGTTTGGAGGAGAACTTCGGGACAATGATGATTGGACATTATCTTTATTGACCAATAAGGAAGTGCTTCATCTGCATCGTTATGGTAAAGGCGGCAGACAGGTGGCGCTAAATGAGGAGCATGCGATCTGGACATCTGAGGATGAACAAGGTAACCATTATGTAGCTTTGTTTAATCTTAGCGATGAAGCTTTAACGCTTCAGGTGTCGTTCGAGCAGCTTAAGGTTTCAATTCCTAATATTATACGTGATCTATGGCAGAGCCGCGATTTGGAAGTGGTTAACGAAGGTATTTCTCAAACTCTTCCACAGCATGGTTCTGTATTGTTAAAGTTTAAATAGAGGAGAGAGATTATGAATACGAGTGTAGAATATAAAAATCCATTGGTGGAGCAACGAGCTGATCCATGGGTATATAAACATACAGATGGTTATTACTACTTTATTGCTTCTGTCCCAGAATACGACCGGATCGAAGTTCGGAGAGCAACAACAATCGAGGGATTGGCTGCTGCAGAACCGGTTGTAGCTTGGCGTAAATATGAGACGGGTCCGCTTAGTGCAAACATTTGGGCACCAGAGCTCCATTATATTGACGGGAAATGGTACATTTATTTCGCGGCGGCGCGTACTACGGAGACGAAGGATGGATTATTCGATCACCGTATGTTTGCTCTTGAGAATGAATCTGCCAATCCTTTAGAAGGAACATGGGTAGAAAAAGGCCAGGTAAAAACCGCTTGGGAATCCTTTGCATTGGATGCAACCACCTTTCAACACAAAGGAAAATTGTATTATGTATGGGCACAGAAGGATCTGAATATTGAGGGGAATTCTAACCTGTATATTTCGGAAATGAGTAATCCATGGACGCTAACCGGTCCTCAGACCATGATTGCTACTCCTGAATATGACTGGGAGATTATTGGGTACAAGGTAAACGAAGGAGCTGCAGTGCTTAAACGTAACGGCCGTATCTTTATCAGCTTCTCGGCTAGCGCTACGGACTTCAATTACTGCATGGGACTTTTAGTTGCAGATGAGGACAGCGACCTGCTGGATGCCACTTCATGGACCAAACTGCCGGAACCGGTATTCCAGACCAATGAAGAGAATGGACAATATGGACCGGGTCATAACAGCTTTACTGTAAATGAAAATGGGGAAGATGTACTCATCTACCACTGCCGCAATTATAAAGAAATTACCGGCGATCCGCTGTACGATCCGAACCGTCATACTCGTGCTCAAGTCTTCCATTGGAATGAAGATGGTACGCCGAATTTTGGGGTTCCCGTTAAGGATGCAGCTAAACAATAATTCGTTAAGGAAATAAAAAAAGAGGGTTACTTATAAGCCATTTACATGGCTGCTGAGTAACCCTCTTTCTTATGTTGCACCTTAAGGTATATATTGTTGAACGATAGAAGTAATTACGCCGTCCTGAACGGTGATGTGATACGGGAACTGGCTCAAGTCGATGACATCCGTTTTATTAAATTGATCCATAAATTGCTGTAAGGTTATGGACTCATTCCAGTTGATATCCAAGTCATCCATATTGCCAGTGTGATCAAAAATTTGCATCGTCACTGTGGCGTTATCCGCAATCGGATAAGTTGTCAGAGTATCAACATCATTTACAATATAATAACTGTCTGGAGCTCCGCCTATTTCTGCTGCAGCTTCTGGATCTCTTTCAGCAAAGATTCGATCGGCATCAGCACCCTGATACCAGTTTATTTCATCGGTCGTACCGGAGAGCTTGCCATGGTCGGATTCAATAGTATGAAAGTAAACTGTTTGATGCTGGGTCTTGTCACTATCTTGCGCATCTACCCGTGTTCCAATGGTACTTGCAGAAGTAATGAGGGAAAGAAACAACAGAACAACAACTGGTAACACATACGCTGACTTTTTCTTAAACATTATTAATCTCCCCCTTGAGATATGTAAGACGTTGTATAGAACTTATTACCCGCTCTGTTTTTTCTTAAACGGGTTTATATTACTCTTTACGTGAGAAGAGCAGTTTTTGTTGCATTTTTTTAAAAGTTTTTTTAAAAAGCAATGAGAAGTCATGAGTTTCCTAAAATGAATAGTAAAAGCTTGTCTCCTCGGGCATATTAAAATATCAAAACATGCAGATTAGGGGGAGCAGCGAATGGGCGGAATACTACGGATTTATAGGAACGATTGGCGTAATTTATTCAGAGTTCCTGTGGCCGTATTGCTGGTTGCCGCTTTGGTGGTATTGCCCTCCGTGTATGATTGGGTGAACGTTGCGTCAGTATGGGATCCTTATAGCAATACTTCTGGCATTAAAATTGCTGTTACCAGCTTAGATGAAGGTACTAAGGTGCAGGAGAAGGATTTTAATATCGGCAATGAGGTCATGGAAAGTCTTCGGAGCAATAAAAACTTGGGCTGGACCTTTGTAGATGCAGAGAGTGCACATAATGGTGTCAAACGCGGAGATTACTATGCCAGTATTGTTATCCCTGCTAATTTCTCCAAACGAATGACTGGAATTCTTGAAGGAACGATTGTGAAACCAGAGATCGAATATACCGTCAATGAGAAAATAAATGCGATTGCTCCTAAAATCACAGATAAAGGCGCCACTTCAATCACCACACAGATCAGTGAGAATTTCACGGAAACGATTAGTGAGACGGTATTTACTGTTTTAAGTCAAATTGATAAGGAATTTCAATCTGAATTGCCCATTATACGCAAGGTAGAAAAAGGATTGTTTAAATTAGAGGCGAGCCTACCAGAAATTGAAACCGCAGGTAAACGTGTATTAAAAATTCAGGAAAATTGGCCGCAGATTCATGCCTCAGCAGAGCGTATTTCCACATTGGAGAATAAGCTGCCAGAGGTGGAAAAAGCGGGTGAGGCTTTAGAGAAAATTGCTGAGCATTGGCCGCAAATCGCGAGTACCTTAGATCATTTAGGGGGGCTACAGGACAAGCTGCCCAAGATTGAAGAAGCGGCACAGCTAATCGTTCAACTTGATAACCATTATGGTGAAGTTGAACAGATCATGGCTCAGGCCTCGCAAGGTCTTACGGAAGCGCATAAAATCGTTAATGCTGCCTTAACAGCACTGCCTGAGGCAGAAAAGATTGCCACTGCCGGAAATGATTTTGTTCTGGAGCTTCAACAATTTTTGGAGAAGAGCAGTGCTGCATTTGAAGCTGTTCCAGCAGCTGTCAAACAGAATCTTAATCTCCTACAGCAAACGGAGAGCTCAGTGGTCAAGCTTGCTGAACAGTTAAAGGGAGAGGAAAACGAGCCACAAGCTGTACGTGAGCAGTTGGAGTTACTCTCAGCACAGTTGGCTGCAGGAAGCAGCGTAATTGAACACACACTTTCTATGTTAAATGCATTGAACACATTTTCCCCTGAAACAGTGTCTATTGCTGATCTTGCGGCATTGAAAGGTGTAGACAGTGTTTTGAACAGTCAGAAGTCCTTGGTAAATGCTATGGCGGCTGACCTTCAGAATAAGGATAACGCTGATTCCAGTGCAATTAACCAATTGTTCCTAAAGTCTGGTCTTGGGAAGCTGGCAATTGCGAAGCTTATCTCTGGGTATGATTCGTCGACTATCCCTGCCATAAAAAATACACTGGAGCAAATAACTTCGGCGGCAGATGTCACAGCCACCGCATTGCAGCAGGTGCCAGATCGTATACCCGCGCTGGGTACCCTACTGGAAGAGACGATGTCGGCGATTGAGTTCGGGCAGACAAGCTTAGCTAGTCTGCAGCAGGATTTGCCAGCTATACGCGAAGCGGTCCACACAGCAGCCAGTGGGGTTGCCGATCAGACCCAGGGCTTTGGTGCTTTCATCCGAGATACACTCCCGCTATTGGAGAGCAGCTTACCTACTGCAGGGGAAAAGATACAGCAAGCTGCGAATTTCGTGCGTCAGGATCTGCCTACTGTAGAAGAGCGGGTTCATCAGGTCTCGGAGCTGATTCGTACAGGACTCCCCCGTGCAGACAAAGGAGTGGCGCTTGCCGCAGATTTGGTGAGAAATGATCTTCCAGTACTGGAAGACTCGATTCGAAAAGCCGCCTCCACGATCCGCCAAATTAAAGAAGAGATTGATCTGGGGGAAATTGCGCAACTGCTCGGAGGAGATATTAAGAGCAAAAGTGATTTTTTGGCCAATCCGGTAGTGTTAAAAGAGAATAAGTTATATCCCATTCCGAATTACGGCTCAGCAATGACTCCTTTTTATGTCGTACTTTCCTTATGGGTCGGAGGTACACTGCTTGTCTCTCTTCTCCGCACAGGTGTGGATACGGGGGGGCTAACGTACAAAAGATATCAATTGTATTTTGGCCGCCTGCTGACCTTCCTTACGGTGGGGATTCTTCAGGGGCTGGTGGCTGTCCTGGGCAACATTTTTATTTTGCACTGTTATGTGGTGAATAAGGTGTGGTTTGTACTTTTTGGAGTGTTAATCAGCATCGTGTTCGTAACCATTGTATTTACGCTTGTCGCTGTATTTGGCAACCTGGGAAAAGGGATAGCGATCGTATTCATGGTGCTTCAATTCTCTAGCTCCGGCGGCACATTTCCGATTAGTACGACTGGGCGTTTTTTTCAAATATTAAATCCGTATATGCCGTTTACCTATGCAATTAGTCTGATGCGGGAGGCGGTTGGGGGAATTCTGCCGGAAGTGGCGATTCGTGATGTGATTTATCTGATTATCTTCGGTGTGCTAGCACTCTTGCTGGCATTACTCCTCAAGAAACCACTGGAGCCTTTTATCCATAAGGCATCTGAACAAGCCGAAGAGTCTAAATTGATTTCTTAAAGAAAAAGAGGATGTACCTAAGCCATGGTGATGGCTTTTGGCACAACCTCTTTTGTGTACTATATGGCAAGTGCGCAATAGGTTATCTTGCAGGAGCAAAATCAGCTACCGGCTTAAGAATCTCCTCGATCTTCTGTAAAGTATCTGCGGAGAGTACCGCATCTACAGCTTTGGTGTTCTCTGCAACTTGTTCTGGCTTACTGGCACCAATTAATGCTGAACTTACACCAGGTTGGCGTAGAATCCATGCCAATGCCAATTGCGAAAGCTTCAGGTCTAAACTGTGAGCGAGTTCATCCAGCTGTCCAACCACAGACAACACATCATCACGGAGGTAGCTGGAGATCACACCATTAACTGAATTATCCGCTGCACGGGTTCCTGCTGGAGGTTGTTGCCCCGGTTTATATTTGCCAGTCAGAATTCCTTGCGCTAGAGGAGAGAAGACCACTTGGCCCAGCCCTTCACGCTGGGATACTTCAAGGACCTCGTCTTCAATATAACGTTCGAACATATTATAGATAGGTTGATTCGAGATCAGTGGACGCAGGTTCAGTCTGCGGCTGATACCAGCAGCATTGGAGATTTGGGCTGCGCTCCATTCGCTAACAGCGGAGTAGAGAATCTTACCTTGAGCCGTCAGATCATCCAGCGCGCGTAGAGTCTCCTCTACAGGGGTCTCTGTATCAAAGCGATGACAAAAATATACATCAATATAATCGGTGCCTAAGCGGCGGAGGCTGGCTTCACATTGCTCCATAATATGCTTGCGGGACAAACCACGGTTATTAACATCGTCTCCCATGGGGAAAAAGACCTTTGTACTTAGCACATAAGATGATCTTTCATAGGAGCGTAGAGCAGCACCCATCGCTTTTTCGCCTTCACCACGGTTATATGCATTAGCCGTATCAAAGAAATTGATACCGCATTCAAAAGCTTTGCTGATACAAGCATCGGCTGCCTTTTGCTCTGCTGCTGTTCCATATGTAAGCCAACTGCCTAGTCCGATCTCACTGATTTTGAGCCCTGAATTGCCTAGTCTTCTATATTTCATTTTTCTCTTTCCTCCTTGTATTCTATATGATAACTTTACTTGTATTATAGGAGACATTCAAGTTGAATGATTAATATACTAGTAATCAAGGAGATGAAAGATTCAATGACTAATCCAGCTACTAAAAAATCAAAAGTGATCTTATTTCAGGGTGACTCCATTACGGATGGGAATCGGGGTCGTGATGAAGACCCGAATCATATTCTTGGACATAGCTATGCGTATATCATCGGTGGCAAGCTAGGGAATGAGCGGGCAGAAGAGAATCTGGTATTCTATAACCGCGGAGTGAGTGGAGATCGAATCTCCGATTTATATGCACGCTGGAATGAAGATGCAATTAGCTTGCAGCCTGACATCATTAGTATATTGATTGGGGTTAACGATATTTGGAGAATGATGAAAGGGGAACCAAGTGGAGTTACGGACCGTTTTGAACGCGCTTACCGTCACGTACTTGAAGAAACACGTGAAGTTCTGCCACATACGAAGCTGGTTTTATGTGAGCCTTTTATTTTAAATACCGGAGCTCCAGCTGAACAGTGGGCAGAATGGGAAGCGAAGATAACACATTATCAGGGAGTGGTTAAGCAGCTGTCTGAGCAATTTGATACGGTCTATGTACCTTTACAGGATGCTTTCAATGCAGCTGCGGAGAGAGCAGAAGCAGCCTACTGGCTGTGGGATGGCGTTCATCCGACGACTGCCGGGCATGATCTGATTGCTGGGGAATGGCTGAAGGTCGTCTTGGAAAGTGGTCTTTTAAACAACTAAGTTATAAAGTTATTATCTCTCTTTATCTATGCACCTACTGATCACTCAGCGGGCGCATAGATAAGAGATACATGGTAATTATTTAAGAAATCGGTCCATTCCTCAGAAGGCTTCTGATCTGTAACAATATAATCCACTCTATCAAAGCTGAACAACTTAATGAACGCAGTCCGGTCAAATTTGGAGTGATCTACGAGCAGAACCACTTTATTTGCCTGCTGCTGCATAAGCACCTTCAGTTCACTTTCTTCTTCATTTGAATCACTTAGCCCGCCTGTCATGGACAATGCTTTACAGCTGAATATAGCTACATCCACATTATATTTTCGAATCGTCTGTGAAGCGGTATTTCCAACAAAGGAGCTGGTCTCGGGACCTAAAATTCCACCTGTGGAAATCAGCTTTTGACCGGAGTGTTGAAATTCGGATAATACCACCAGAGAGTTCGTAATAATTGTCAGATTGTTTTTCTCCTCAATAATTCTACGCAAGGCTTCAAATACCGTTGAGCTCGTATCTGTCACCAAGCTGTCTCCATCATTGATTAATTGCAGTACATTATCGGCTATGATTCGCTTCGCTTCAATATTGACCTGATGTCTGCTGATGTAGGAAGGATCTTCATTGGTATGGGCGTTGAGAATGGCCCCACCATAATTTTTTTTGGCAAGACCTTCTTTGTCCAGTTTATCTAGATCCCGCCGAATGGTCTCTTCCGAGACGTTGAATTTTTGCGCTAGCTCTGCGACATGGACCTTCTTCTGTCTGTAAAGCTCTTTAATAATTAGATCCCGTCGTTCAAATGCTTTCATTCGTTCACTCACCTTTATATATAAATCGTCTGCTTTCTAGTGTACTACATTGTTGTTTAAATCTAAAAATAATTACATATTCACATAAAACCACAATATATAATAATTATATCACATAAAACCACACTTTTGTTTAGGTAATATGTTGTTTTGTGTTGACTAAAGCGCTTGCAGATTTTATGATGAAGGAGAAATAGATCTATTAACGATGACTCTAAGATGATCTTGAGGAGGAACGGCATTGATAGAAAACTATCCGAAAATTGGTATCCGCCCAACCATTGATGGCAGAAGAAGAGGCGTTCGTGAATCACTGGAAGAGCAAACGATGGGCATGGCTCAGCGGGTGGCTAAGTTTATTGAAGCGAATTTAAGGTATCCGAATGGGAGTCCTGTAGAGTGCATCATCGCCGATTCTACGATCGGTGGAGTTAAAGAAGCTGCTGCTGCGGCTCAGAAATTCTCCGGGGCTAACGTAGGGGTGTCGATCACCGTGACGCCTTGCTGGTGTTATGGCTCAGAGACAATGGATATGGATACATCCATTCCGCATGCCGTGTGGGGATTTAACGGAACGGAACGGCCGGGTGCTGTGTATCTAGCTGCTGTTCTCTCGGCGTATGCTCAAAAGGGAATTCCTGCGTTTGGTATCTATGGTGAAGATGTTCAAGAGTCTAGCAGTGAAGAGATTCCAGCGGATGTGCAGTCTAAATTGCTGCAGTTTGCTAGAGCAGGCTTAGCAGTTGCTCAAATGAAGGGGAAATCATATTTATCTATGGGTTCTGTTTCGATGGGGATTGCGGGTTCCATTGTGAATGAACAGTTTTTCCAAGAGTATCTGGGCATGCGCAATGAATATATAGATATGTCTGAATATGTCCGGCGCTTTGAAGAAGAGATTTATGATAAAGAGGAATTTAAGCGTGCGCTAGCGTGGACTAAAGAAAACTGCCAAGTTGGCGCCGATAATAATCCGCCGCATCTGCAAATCAGTGCAGAAGAGAAAGAGAAGCAGTGGGAGACCTGTGTGAAAATGACATTGATCGCCCGCGACCTGATGATCGGCAATCCGGTTCTCGCTGAGCTTGGTTTTGAAGAGGAAGCTAACGGCCACAATGCAATTGTTGGCGGTTTCCAAGGCCAGAGACAATGGACGGACCATTTCCCTAACGGCGATTTCATGGAGACGATGTTGAATTCTTCTTTTGACTGGAACGGCAAACGTGCACCTTATCTCGTAGCGACAGAGAATGACAGCTTGAATGGGGTAACGATGCTGTTCAATTATTTGCTTACGAATACAGCACAAATCTTTGCGGATGTCCGAACCTTCTGGAGTCCCGATGCTGTGAAGCGAGTGACGGGTCATCAATTGGAAGGAGAAGCAGCTCACGGAATACTGCATCTGATCAACTCTGGTTCGGCAGCGCTTGATGGTACAGGTGAGCAAAGGATAGAGGGTAAGCCTGCAATCAAACCTTTTTGGGAGATTACAGACGAAGAGGCTGAGGCTTGTCTAAGCAATACACAATTCCGGCCAGCTTCTCAAGAATATTTCCGGGGAGGCGGCTTCTCTACCGATTATTTAACCCAAGGCGGAATGCCGGTTACTATGGCTCGTTTGAACCTGGTGAAGGGGCTTGGACCTGTTCTTCAGCTTGTTGAAGGTTACACCGTAGAGCTGCCTGAAGAGGTTCATCATACTTTGGATCAAAGAACAGATCCGACATGGCCGACGACCTGGTTCGCTCCTAAGCTAACTAACAGTGGTTCATTCCAATCGGTATATGATGTCATGAATAATTGGGGCGCGAATCATGGGGCGATCAGTTATGGCCATATCGGGGCGGATCTGATTACGCTGGCGTCGATTTTACGCATTCCAGTAAGTATGCATAACGTTGAGGAATCACGTATTTTCAGACCACGGGTGTGGTCGTTATTTGGGACGGAGAATCTGGAAGGAGCAGATTACAGAGCCTGTCAGAATTTCGGACCGCTATATTAAAATCTTCTTGTGGAGCAGGTGTGCTTGAAATGGGTGATACGATTAAGCTTCTGGCTATGGATCTTGGCGCCAGTTCCGGAAGAGTGATGTTGGGATTGTATGACGGTAACACCCTTCGCATAGAAGAAATTCATCGGTTTGCTAATACGCCGGTGTATGTTGGCGGGCATTTGTATTGGGATGTTTTGAAGCTCTTCCACGAAATGAAAAAAGGAATCCAGAGAGCTTATAGGGCGCATGGAAAATTGAGGTCTCTAAGCGTGGATACGTGGGGAGTCGATTACGGTTTTATTGATAAAAGAGGGATGTTGCTCTATTCCCCCCATCATTATAGGGATAGGAGAATGGGAAGCCATCGTCTAGGGTTGGAGGCGCTGCTTCCACCAAGGGAGCAATTTAGCATTACAGGTATTCAACCGAGCTTGATTAATACGGTTTATCAGCTGTTTGCTGATTTTCAGGATAACGATTCTCTGCTAGAGGTTGCAGATACTATTTTAATGATGCCAGACCTGTTCCACTATTTATTCTCTGGTATCGCGGCAGCAGAAAGCACGATTTGGAGTACAAGTGGCTTAATGGACGCTGTATCTGGTGAAGTCTCCACTGAAGTATTCAGCAGGCTTAATATCCCGGTTGGTATAGTGCCACAACGGGTTCAAGCGGGAACGGTTATTGGTTCTATCCTTCCGGTAATTCAAGAGGAGCTTAGCGTAGGTTTAATGGAGGTAATTGCGGGTGCTTCTCATGATACGGCTTCAGCAGTAGCTTCTATTCCTTATTCTCTAAAGGAAGATGCAGCATTTATTAGCTGTGGTACATGGTCGTTAGTGGGCATGGAGACGCCTAAAGCTGTCATTACAGAGAAAAGCTATGAATACGGATTCACAAATGAGCAGTGTTACGGCCAATCTAATCGTTTGCTCAAAAATATAACGGGACTATGGATTTTGCAGGAGCTGCAAAGGAATTGGGCCGAAGCGGGAAAATACGTCAGCCAAGGCCAAATGGTTGAGCTAGCCGAAACCATAAATCATGCTCCAGCAATTATTAATCCGAATGACGAGCTGTTCAGTACACCCGGTGTGATGACCCAACGGATTAGAGAATATTGCGAACGAACAGGCCAGCAAGCCCCTTATACGAAAGCTGAGATTATACGCGTCATACTTGAGAGCTTAGCAGAGTCCTATCGCCATACGATTGACGAAATGGAAGAGATCACCGGCAAAAAAATCAATATCATTCATATGGTCGGTGGTGGGATTCAGAATGAACTGCTCTGTCAGCTTACCGCTAATATTACGGGGAGAAAAGTTGTAGCAGGGCCTGTGGAAGCCAGTGCAATTGGCAATATAATTATTCAACTGGCTGCCCTAGAGGAACTGGAAATCTCCGGGGGCAAGCAGGTAGTGGAAAGATCTTTTGCCTTTAAGACATATCAGCCTTCTTTGGTGAAGGTTTGTGAAAAATAGGATACGAGGAGAGAAACCCTATGGATACCTTGGAACAAAAATTACGTTTGCAGATTTGTGATATCGGGAGAAACCTGTTTAATAAAGATTTTATCGCGGCTAATGATGGGAATATTTCTGCTCGCTTATCAGAGAATGTAATTCTGACTACCCCCAGAGCGGTGAGTAAGGGATATTTAGAGCCTCATATGCTTGTAAAAGTGAATCTGCAAGGTGAAGTCCTTGAAGCAGCTGAAGGCTACAGACCCTCAACGGAAGCAAAAATGCATCTAAGAATTTATAATGAGCTGCCAGAGATGAAGGGTGTGGTCCATGCACATCCCCCGTATGCTACTGCATTTGCCATAAAAGGTGAGGCGCTCGACAAGATGATGATGCCAGAGTCGGTGATTATGATCGGAGATATTCCGTTGGCGGAATATGGAACACCATCGACGGAAGAAATTCCAGATTCACTGATGCCTTTCCTGGGCAAAAAAACTGCGGTTCTGCTAGAGAATCACGGAGCCCTTACTTGGGGAGAAGATGTTATGGAAGCATATCTGAATATGGAGCGGCTTGAGTATACCGCCAAGCTCACCTTCATTACCCGGATGATTGGCGGGGAGAGAGAATTGCCGCAGCATCGGATTGATGAGCTGGTAGCGTTGCGATCATTTTATGGGAAGTAAAGAGGTGCCTTATGTTAAAAGGAATTCCTAAGCTGCTGTCTCCGGAGCTGGTATGCATTCTGATGGAGATGGGTCATGGGGATGAGCTTGTATTGGCTGATGCGAATTATCCCGGACATTCGTTGAATCCGAGGGTACTGAGATATGATGGCATCGGTATTCCCGAACTGCTGGATGCCATTTTAGAGTTGTTACCTCTGGATCATTACGCAGAGCAACAGGTGGCTTTTATGGCAGTGGTTGCAGGAGATCCAACTGTGCCGGTCATTTGGACCACATACGAGACTATCATCGCCAAACATGATGCTGAAGCCACGATTAAACAGGAGGAACGTTTTGATTTCTATAACCGTTCTAAGCAAAGTTATGCAGTGATAGTTACAGGTGAGGAAGCGTTGTATGGGAACGTTATTCTTAAAAAAGGCGTTATAAAAAGTTGAAATAACGGAAATGAAGCCGCTAACCGCTTGGGTGACCAAGGAGTTAGCGGCTTTTTATGCTGCAAGGATAAGTATTTATAACCGGATTACTCGGTACTCATATGCACCAAGGGAGAGGGGGCCGCAGGCCACGGATTTGCCTGAGAGAACATCATGTCCGTCCCGCGGGAGTGTGAGACTTCCCCCGTGTCCATCCATATTTACAAGGGTCCAGACTTCGGCAGCCTGGTCATCGCTTCTAGGGCAGACAAGGGTTCCCTTAGTGACATTACTGCGTAGGGTGACACCAGCACGTTCTGCATAATGATCAATGAGTTTATATAACATTAGGTCGCCTTCTTCACCGGCAGGCATTGAACCCAGCATAACAATAGTACCTTGTCCGTAAGGCTGCTCCGTCAGGAAGGACAACCCCGGCGTCACCCCCTCCGTAACCATTCCGATACTGGAAACGGACTCTGAAACGGGTTCAAAAACAGAACTCCACAAGGACAAGGGAGCAGATACCCCAAAAGCGTGTCCAATCGTGCCTGTTGATTCCAGCGGATAGGTAAACTTAGTTTTGACGCCTGCTAACCGCTCCAATTCCCCAAGTCCGGCATTCGTATGAAGGGTATGCTCCTTCGTTCGTCCTCCGGTAAGAGGACCGACAATCCAAATCCCGCCAGCTGCTGTGAAGGCCAGGGCACTTTGCACATACTCGGGGGACAAATAATGTACGAATGGAGTGAATAACAGCTTGTATCCGGTTAAGTCTCCGCCTTCGGGCAGCAGATCCCTGTGAATGCCCATATGAAGAATTCTTTTGTAGAAATCGCCCAGCAGACTACGATAATTTAGCTTCCGATGAGGTTCAGTTGCGAGATAAGCTTTGGTTCTGTCCGAATAGGTGATCGCAACATCTGCCCGAAGGGGCCGGGTGGAGAGCATAATTTGTTCAATTTCCCGCCGTGCTTGATTGGCCTCCAGCACATTAACGTACCCTAGAGCTGGTTCTCCCCAGGCACTAAGGATCGAGCTATGTGTTTGTTCACTTCCGGAAGTATGCTGGCGCCAGAGCCAATAGCAAAATGCACCTGCACCCAGCGCATAGGCGGCAACTGCTTCTGCTTTCAGATATCCATTCGGATGGGGCACACCAAAACTGACTAAAGATGCGGCAAACGAGGGTCCGGTCTCCATTATCCAGAAATCTTTTCCCGGCTTGAAATTTCGCCACAGATCACAGTTAAGCAGATAAGCATGCATATTTTCCTGTGAGGCATAGGTGTCGTAGGCAGCAAAGTCGAGATTTTGAAATAGCCGCTCATTATCTAGATGAAAAGCGACACTGCTGTTGTGGGTAATTGGCGCAGTGGAGTGGCGGCGGATAATATCAGCCTGTTCATCGGCGAATTCAGCGATCTTTTCCATTGAAAATAAGCGGTACATCGTCCGCAGGGATGAATTGTGGAGGAAAGGTGCGGGTCCTGGCTGTGGCACCTGATCAAAACGTTGATAAGTTTGGCTCCAGACGGCTGTTCCCCATGCCTCATTCAACCTTTCAATGGAGCTGTAGCGCTGCTGCAACCAGATATGCCATAAGCCTTTACAGGTCTCACACATACACTCCGCCACATGCGCTTTGAATTCGTTATCAAGCTGCCAGGCGGTTAACCCCGGCAGTGCTCCGGTCTCCTTGGCAATATGCTCCGTAATAATGGCTGCCCGCTCACGAAAATAAGGATTGTTCGTACAGATATGCTGCCGTGCTCCATGTCCCATTACCGTTCCGCTTTCATCCACATAACAGCGCTCAGGATGTCCATGAGTAAGCCAGATGGGGGGTGTCGGTGTCGGCGTACACATTACTGTGTCAATTCCGTTTCTATGTAACCTTTCGATATATTTCACGACGGGGCCGATATCAATCTTATCTTCTTCTGGCTCCAAAGCAGACCAAATGAATTCTCCGATTCGTACGATATTAATCCCCGTTTCTTTCATTAGAAGGATGTCCTGCTTAAGCACCTCTTCACTCCATAGCTCGGGATACCAAGCAGCACCGTAGTATAGCTTGTTCTTCAATTCAGTTCCTCCTTTAAGGCAAACATTTGCTGGAAATCATCACTTGGAATCATAGGTGCTTAATGTCTTACGGACAATAGTAAACTTTTGCGCGGTTTGGACTTTTTAGATAAAATGGGATTTTTAGCTTATATAAAGCGTTCAAAAAAGTCCGATTGCTGGAAAAAATCACTAGCAGCATAATAGGAGTCGCAGTAAGGGTGATTGCAGTAATCCATGGCTACAGTAATCGCGAGCTGTACATGACAAATGGAGGTGAACAGGATGAAGCACGTAACAGTTCCGGGAACTTCAGAACAACAGCCAAAGCCGCAGACCTATCGAAATATCCGGGTAAGAAGATGGAAACGTTTTAAACGTGATAAATGGTTATATATTCTGCTGCTCCCTGGAGTCCTTTATTTTCTTGTTTTCAAATATGTTCCGATGTGGGGCGTGCTGCTGGCTTTTAAGAATTACCAGCCGTTTCTTGGTTTTCAGAAAAGTGAATGGGTAGGTTTTGAGCATTTTCGTGTTTTTTTCCAGAATCCTGATTTCTTTATGCTGCTGCGCAATACGTTATTGTTATCGTTTTATAATTTGATTTTCTTTTTTCCGGCGCCGATTATTCTGGCACTGCTTCTAAACGAAATACGGCTTTCCTTCTATAAAAAGACGATACAAACGATGATTTATGTTCCGCACTTTATATCCATGGTCATTGTGGCCAGTATGAGCTATGTATTTCTAACTACGGAAGGCGGGACTGTAAATGAGTTTTTGTATACGTTTACAGGCAGGAAAATAGACTTTCTAGCTAATCCTGACTGGTTCCGTCCATTGATTATTCTCCAGACGATCTGGAAGGAGTGCGGCTGGGGGACGATTATATTCCTGGCAGCGCTGGCCGGTGTAGATGTGGAGCAATACGAGGCTGCGGTAGTAGATGGTGCGAACCGGTGGCGGCAGATTTGGCATATTACGTTGCCTGCTATCCGCAGTACAATCGTTATTTTACTTATTCTTCGGATGGGAACGATTTTGGATAACGGTTTTGAACAAATTTATTTAATGATGAATGCTCTTAATCGTGAAGTAGGTGAGGTGTTCGATACCTATGTATACGCACTGGGGATTACCCAGGGAGCTTTTAGTTACAGCACGGCTGTTGGATTATTTAAATCAATAATCGGTGTGACGCTTGTGCTCGGGACGAATTGGATCGCCAAAAAATTTGGTGAATCTGGACTTTATTGAGAAGGGAGAAGCTTGCTGTGGCCAAACAATACAAGAGTACGGGTGGAACTGCATTTGATATATTCAATTATATATTTTTAGGGATTATCGGGATCGTAGCGATTCTCCCTTTCCTCTTTGTGGTTTCGGGCTCCTTCGCTACAGATGCGGAAATTACTAAACGTGCCGTATTCCTGATCCCGACCACGATTTCTTTTGACGCCTACCGATTTATCTTTTCAACAGATACGATTATGCGCAGTATAGGGGTTTCTATTTATGTTACGGTAATCGGAACTGTCGTTAATTTATTCTTCACGGTAACTATGGCTTATCCGATGGCAAAACGATATCTGATGGGCCGTAATTTGGTACTCAACCTTGTTATTTTTACGATGCTGTTTGGTGGAGGAATGATTCCAACCTATCTCGTCATTCGGGAGCTGCATCTGCTGGATACGCTCAATTCTCTTATTTTACCGGGAGCAATTAGCGCCTTTAACCTGATTATTGTCAAAAACTTTTTTCAGGAGCTGCCTATAGAAATGGAAGAAGCGGCGCGTATTGATGGTTGTTCTGAGCTGGGCTTGTTGTGGAAGATAGTCCTTCCTTTATCCAAACCGGTTCTCGCTACATTTACGTTGTTCTATGCTGTGGGACATTGGAACAATTTCTTCTCGGCACTGCTCTATATTACGGATCCGACAAAATGGCCTTTGCAGGTGATGCTGCGACAGATCGTAATGTTATCCCAATCTGCGGCTGGCGATATGAGTTCTATGGATCCAAGCTTTGTGCAGCCACCGGAGCAGTCGATTAAAATGGCGGTTATTGTAGTAGGTACTCTACCAATTTTATGTGTGTACCCATTTCTGCAAAAACATTTCGCTAAAGGGGTGATGCTGGGTTCTGTTAAAGGATAACAAACTTAACTTATTCCAATTTGGAGGTATAATAATGGAAGCTAATCGTTCGGTAAAAAAGAAGCGCTGGTTGTTACTTTTACTTGTGGCTATGATGGTTACAACTGTTGTTGCAGGTTGCTCAGGTAATGAATCTGCAGGTTCTAACAGCAAAAGTGAGGGAAGTAGTAATACTGGAGAAGAGAAAAGCGAGTCCCCGCTGGATCTGACCCTCATGCTGCCGATATTCAAAACAAATTATCCGAAGGATGGCAGTCCGGTTGCTGCTGAACTGGAGAAACAGACCAATACAAAAATCCACTTTGAGTGGGTCCCGAATGCATCTTATGCAGATAAATTTAATATTACGCTAGCTTCTGGGAAGCTGCCGACCATTATCTACGTGGGGGATGTTAAGGCTTCTAGTTTTGTGAACGCTGCCAAATCGGGTGCATTCTGGGAAGTAGGGCCTTACCTTAAGGATTATCCGAATTTAAGCCAAGCGAACCCGGTTATTCTGAAAAACTCGGCCATTGATGGGAAGAATTACGGGATCTATCGGGGGCGTGTACTCGGCCGTAACGGTATGGTTTTCCGCAAGGATTGGCTGGAGAAGGTGGGGTTGCAAACACCGCAGACGGTGGATGATTTCTACAATATGCTGAAAGCGTTCAAGGAAAAAGATCCAGACGGCAATGGTAAAGAGGATACGTATGGCATGGTGCTTGTCAAATGGAGCGGCCAGTGGGCCAGCGGTTTTGATACCATTAAGTTATGGTTTGGAACACCGAATAAATGGGGCGTGCAAGATGGCAAGCTGGTGCCTGAGCATGAATATCCAGAATATTTGGAAGCGCTTAAGTTCATGAAGAAGCTGTATAATGAGAAATTGATCAACTCCGACTTTGCTGTAATGGACAGTGCCAAATGGACAGATCCGATCGTGAACAATAAGGCAGGAGTAATCGTCGATGTGGTCGATACAGGCGCCCGGGTGGATGATAAAATTCACGCTGCGCTAGAAAAAGAAGGCAAAGACGAACCGGATAAACATTATGTAGATGTAAGCGGGGGCGTAACAGGTACGGATGGCAAGCTACACACATTGCCGACCTCTGGTTTCTCGGGCATGCTGGCTATTCCAAAATCATCTGTGAAGAGCGAAGAAGAACTGAAACGGGTACTGGCTTTTCTAGATCAAATCAATAATCCGGAATTACAAACGATGTTAGGTTTTGGTTTGGAAGGTACTCACTACACTATGGTGGATGGTTTTATTGAACGCTCCAAAGACACTGTACTTGTGGAGTCAGAAGTGGAAGGTCTAAACCAAATATTGGCCTATATTCCTGAGGATAAGTCCAAGACTGTAGCACAAACGCCGCTGCGTCTTAAACAAACTGAAGTTCAAAAGGCAAATGAAGCTTCGATCGTGGTTAATCCGGCAGAGGCCTTTATTTCCACAGTATATTCGCAAAAGGGTGCTCAACTCGACAATGTAATTAACGATGCACGCATAAAGTATATTGTAGGACAAATTGATGAAGCTGAATTGAAATCCGCATTTGACGTATGGAGAAAAACAGGTGGAGATGATTTAGTAAAGGAAATGAACGAATTATACGCTAAGGCTGACCACTAGATCCTTCCTAGTGCTTTTATCCGGCTGGAAAGGATCTGAGGAGCAAAACGAATGTGGTTCGATTGCACTTCAAATTTATCTGATTCGGCTGGTGAGAGCATAGTGATGAGAAATGTGGCGAAATGGAAGCGTTATACAAAAGGCTGGTCAGGCTGTAAAGGCCGGTATTATCGGAAAAACCTGATCATTATGCTGGTGGTGTCATCCATTCCGGGGTTTATTATTGGTGCGCTTGTCTACTGGATGGCAGGGGGACGTCTGGAGAGCGAGCTGCTGCAGATGCATAACAGGCAGATTGAACAGCGGGCGGCTAATATTGATGATCAGCTGTCCAATCTGGAGCTGATGCTGGCACATTGGGCTTTTGATCCCAAGTTTGATTACAGCTTGAATGGCCTTGATTTTATTCAGGATCATGAGCGGGCTTGGGATATTACGAAGACACTCGTAGTGATGCAGGGCTCGAACACGATGACGAGTAACGTTGAACTCTATCTATCAGGAGATCATCCATTACTATTTAATCCCGAATATGGCACGATTGACTCCAGCATGGTTTCTGGTCAATATGACAAATTGATTGATACTGAACAAAGCACCTATTGGACGCAGTGGGCATTCGATCCCAATAAACCAAATGTCAAAGAATTAACGCTTGTCCATCATATTCCGGGCGGAAGCTTGAAGCCCTTCGGGGCTCTTTTGCTCCGCATGGATACGGAGAAAGTAGCTGCGATGCTACGAACTATGACACCTTATAATAGCGGCGAGACATTTTTGCTGCAGACGACGGGGGATTTGTACGTATCTGCTGGAGACAGTGCCGAGGATTCTCCCTTACTTACCGCATTGCATAATGAGATTGTGGAACGGGACGCGAACCATGAGTCAAATCTTGAGTCCTCTTTTCTCTTCGACTGGGGTAAGGCTACATATGCAGTGACTTATGGTGAGTTTTCCCGACTCTCCGCAGATTGGCTCTATGTGTCCGCTTCACCGATAACCAGCATAACTTCACCTGTCGTCTTCATTTCAAGACTGATATTTTTAGTTAGCTTTAGTGCTTTGCTGCTGGCGGCGATTCTGTCTTGGTTTGCTTCCCGTAAAATCTATTCACCGATAGGACGTTTGCTGCAGACTTTGTTGCCTGACCAAGCGGCGGCTGCGAGTAGGGAGGATGAGTTCATTCTGATTGAACGGCATTGGCAGAACTTGCACGGGGAGAGCCATGCCCTGAAGTACACTCTTTCCGAGCAGCTTCCACATGTGAAAGAAAGCTTTCTGCATCAGCTGTTTCAGGGGTATTTATATTCTTATTCTGAGCAGGATCTGCAAAGCCGGATGCGGCGCTTTAAGTGGGAAGTAGAGGATTGTCATTATATTATTCTTTATATTCAGCTTACAGGCATCTCCAGCCAGGAGGGGAAGTTCCGCAACGGTGATGAAAGTCTTGTATCATTCGCCGCCGTCAATATTATCGGAGAACTGTCTGCCGAGCACTTCAACCAGGCTGATATTATCAATTTCCATGATCTCACGGCAGGATTACTTCTTATCGAACCCGTTGCGAATCCATCGCTGGAAGTGGTGCAAGCCTTTAGCGAAGAACTGACAGGAACGATTAATCGCATGTTAAAAATGAGGGTAACAGTGGCGTTTAGTGCACCGGTTGGAAGGATATCCGGTATTCCGCTAGCGTTCGAGGCTGCGAAGCAAGCCGCTAGTTATCGCCAGTTTGGTGGTGAGAACCAGATTATTAATATGGAGCTACTGGATCGTGAGGGGCAAAGTACGCCTGAACCGCAATATTCGTTCACTTTGGAGCGCGGAATGATTCAGGCCCTGCGAACAGGAGAAGCGGAAGAGGCTTACCGGCTGTTGGAGGAATTTCTGGAGGCACTGTGTGCCAATGGGGCAAAAGTGATTGATGTGCAGCAGGGCATGCTTCATTTGTTAGGCAGTATTCAGCACGCCATTATGGTCTCAGGCATTCATCCAAACCAACTGTTCAAAGGGGCTAATCTGTACGCGGCACTGTCGCAAATTCATGAGCCGAAGCTTATCCTTGCCTGGTTTCAGGAAAAGGTAGTCGCACCGTATCTGACAGAGCTGAGTGAGCGTTCTGATGCCGGAATCAAACGGACGATTGAGCATGCCATGATGTATATCAATGAGCATTATATGGATAATATTTCGCTGGATGGATGTGCGGATTATACAGGGATCAGCCCATTTTTACTGAGTAAATCATTCAAACGGGTCACCGGGAAAAATTTCATCGATTATCTGACCGAATTACGGCTTGATAAAGCCAAGGAGCTGCTGCGTGATACCTCGCTGCGAATTAACGATGTAGCTGAACAGGTGGGTTATCAGCATAGCTATTTTAACCGGATTTTTAAGAAACAAGAGGGAATAACCCCAAGCCGCTATAGAGAGCTAAGCCATAATAATGAAGCTCTTTAAAAGTAAAGAGGACGTGCGGCGAAGAACGTATGAAGGAGATGGTTGTTGTGCCTACGGCTCTGCCGATTGGCCTGCATTGGCTAAAAAAGCCCGCTATTGATGTGGGTGTTACCTGGGGGGTTCCTTGGAAAAAAGGAGCGCTCGACAGGGAATCGTTAAAGAATCTCTGCTTAAGTATGCCGAAGAACGAAAAGCATGTGCCGCTGCAAAGCTGGCCAGCAGCTTTTTGGCCAGACGGGAGCGTCAAATGGTCCACGCACTCGGCAGTAAGCGGAAATTCGGATATTCAGCAGGATTCCTTAGTGACAATGACAATAAATCAAGCGACTCCAGCTACGGAAGTGACTGAGCGACTCACTGTGCAGGAAACAGAGGAAGCTTTCATTATAGATACAGGTGTTATTATTTGCACGGTTAACAAGCAGGGGAAGGGTCTTATCCGCAGTATTGTGCGCAGAAATCCGGCGGACACGGAAGGAACCGAAGTATGCAGTAATGGCGAGCTTGTATGTATACGTGAACAGAGAGATGAGGGTGCTGGCACCCTGAGCATACGTGAGGAGCGATTCGCAGGACGAACGTTAAGTGCCATCCTTGAACAGGACGGACCTGTTCGCGCAGTGGTGAAGCTAGATGGACTTCACCAAGCTTCGCACAGTGCTCGTGAGTGGCTTCCCTATACGTTACGTTTATATTTTTATGCTGGGCTGGAGTCTATTCGATTAGTTCATACGTTTCATTATGACGGTAATCCACAGCAGGATTTTATTAAAGGATTGGGAATAGAATTCACAGTGCCGATGCGTGGACCTCTTTACAACCGCCATGTTCGTTTTGCCGGAGATAGCGGCTTGTTTAGCGAGTCTCCTAAGACGTTGCATACACGGCGAACCAAAGGTAGGTACCGTGATTTATTCCTCGATCAGGTAGCAGGATGTGCTGTGAAATTTAATCCAGAAGAGGATGCCTATTTCCTTAGTTTATTGGATGACTCCGCTACTTGGGGCAGCTTTCGGCTGGTTCAAGATTCTTCCGAGCATTATGGGATCTGGAAGCGGACAGAGGATGGCTGCGCTTGGATCAAGGCAGCAGAAGGCCGCCGGGCAGGTGGACTTGGTTATGTTGGGGCAGAGGGCGGAGGGCTAGCCGTCGGGATGAAGAATTTCTGGCGTAAGCATCCGGCAGGAATGGAGATTGGTTCCACTGCCACTGACGCGGCAGCGCTTACTGTCTGGTTCTGGTCACCTGATGCGGCAGCTATGGACTTGCGGCATTATGATACGAAAACACATGTGGAATCCTCGTATGAAGGTGCAGAAGAATTACGGGCCACTCCATTTGGTATCGCTAATACTAGCGAGCTAACATTCTGGTGTACGGCGCAGACTCCCGGGCCTGAATTGTTGCAGCGGATGCAGGCAGAAGCTGAAGAACCTTCATTGCTGGTTTGCGAACCAACTTATTATCATGAAGCGGGTGCTTTTGGTTTCTGGAGTTTGCCTGATCGGAGCACGCCAGCCAAGGCATATCTGGAAGAGCGACTGGACGGGATCATCTCCTTTTACCAGGAAGAGATCGAGCAGCGCAAATGGTATGGATTCTGGGACTATGGAGATTTCATGCACAGCTACGATCCGGTCAGACATGTATGGAACTATGATCTTGGCGGCTGCGCCTGGCAGAATTCCGAGCTGGTGCCAAATATGTGGTTGTGGGTAACGTTTCTCCGGTCCGGGAGAGCGGATGTGTTCCGTATGGCCGAAGCTATGACCAGGCATACGAGTGAGGTAGATGTATATCATTTTGGCGAATACGCCGGACTAGGCTCGCGGCATAATGTCATCCACTGGGGCTGCGGCTGCAAAGAGGCTCGTATCGCCATGGCGGGTCTGCATCGCTACTATTATTATCTGACCGGAGACGAGCGGGTCGGCGATATTATGGACAGTGTAAAGGATGCTGATTATTCAACAGTTACTCTGGACCCGATGCGGGCGTATTTTCCGAAGGATGAATTCCCCACTCATGTTAGGGTCGGTCCGGACTGGGCGGCCTTTAGCTCTAATTGGATGACCCGCTGGGAGCGGTTCGAGGATACCGCTTATCGTGACAAGATTATATCAGGCATGGATTGTATCAAAAGGGCAAATTTACGGCTATTATCTGGTCCCACATATGGTTATGATCCGGCAACTGGCCTATTGTCGGGAATGGGCGACGATAACTGGGGGCGTCATCTAGCGATTAGCATGGGAGGTCCGCAGGTGTGGTTCGAGCTGGCGGCAATGCTGGAGGACCCGGACTGGGAAGATATGCTGGCTGAGTTCGGCGTATTTTATAATTTGCCACAAGAAGAGAAGGACGCATTTACAGGAGGGTTGATTTCAGGAAAACTCCGTTTTGAGCATCCTGTACTCAGTGTAGCCATTGCTGCATATGGAGCATATTACCGCAAGGATCCAGCGACGGCAGAGCGGTGCTGGTCGATTTTGCTGGAGAATCCGTTTGGTTGTGTGAATCTACAGGAGGAAGCTGATCAGGTCACTTATATGACTGAGTTAAATGAGATCGATTGGATGAATACAAATGAAGCCTCGCAGTGGTCTTTAAATACGATCATTGCCTTGGAATTAATCGGTAGTGCTTTACCGGAACGCGCGAATTAAAGGCTTCATTGTGGGGAGGAATGTTTTATGGCTAGGCCGATGCAGGACACGGGTATAGGTGGTTTGATCCCTGAAGCATGGAAACCAATCTACCATAATCCCCTCGCTTCAACTAGTGATATCGCTGGATTCCAGATGGAGGGAGCGGGAGCGGTTTCCTTCCCTTTGCAGCGAATGAGACTGGAGAGTACTATCCATGCAAGGGCCGGACAACAAGCGAATGTCGTTCTCTGGTGTCCAGAAGAGTTCCCGGCAGACCTCGCCGTATCTTGGAATTTCCGCCCATTGCGTGAGCCGGGGTTGGCGATTTTGTTTGTAGCGGCCAAAGGAGAGGGTGGGAAGGATTTATTTGATTCCACGCTTGCTCGTCGTACGGGTGAATATGATCAATACCATCACGGGCAGATAGACACGTATCATATCTCGTATTTTCGCAGGCGTTGGGTGGAAGAACGTGAATTTCATACCTGTAATTTGCGTAAAAGCTATGGTTTTCATCTGGTTATGCAGGCAGCCGATCCGCTTCCGGACGTAAGCGACATGACTGAGCCCTACCGGATGTTAGTGGTGAAGCGTGGTCCTATGCTTTCTTTTGCAATCAATGAACTGCCGATTTTTACATGGATAGATGATGGTGAAACCTATGGGCCGCTACTGACAGGTGGGAAAATTGGGTTCCGACAGATGGCACCCCTGATGGCTGAATACTCAAATCTGACGGTTTTTGGACAGTAATGCGAAGGAGGCTTCAGATGGATGTCTATTATTTATTATTGTTACCCTGAGGGCAGACATAAGGCGCTTACAATGAGCTATGATGACGGCAGACGGGCTGACGAAAGATTGGTAGGACTATTTAACCGCCATGGGATTAGAGGAACATTTCATCTCAATTCTGGCCTGCTGGGTGAAGGTGATCGTATTACGGCAGATGAAATAACTGAGCTGTACCAGGGACATGAGGTATCTGTTCATACGCAACACCATCCGACGATGGCCCGTTGTCCGCAGGAGCAAATCATCCATGAGATTATGGAGGATCGAAAGTGTTTTGAGACGCTGCTCCAGGTGCCGATACGGGGAATGTCTTATCCTAACGGTTCCTTTAACAAGGAGATAAAGAAGTTTTTGCCTCATTTAGGCATGGAATATGCCCGTGTGGTACAGACCACTGGCGGCGGCTTTGGGCTGCCGGAGGATTGGCTGGAATGGCGGGGGACTTGCCATCATAATGATCATTTGCTGGAGCATGCGGAGCAGTTCGTGAAGCTGCATAAACGGCAGTATTTATATCTGATGTATGTGTGGGGCCATAGTTATGAATTTGATAACGATAATAACTGGGAGCTGATGGAAAGCTTCTGTGAAGCAGTGGGAGGACTAGAGGAAATCTGGTACGCGACAAATATTGAACTCGTTCATTATATGAAGGCTTGTGAAGCCCTTATTTTCTCCGCTGCTCGGGATTTTGTATATAATCCGGGAGCGCTATCTGTCTGGCTGGAAATCGACGGTTTGATTATAGAAGTAGCAGGCGGACAAACCGTCCGTTTCCCAGAGATCTAATCGAAGAGAGAAGACAGGAGGATTCTAATGAAAACGAAGGACACACAATTAGTCTATCAGCTGGCAAAAGTAGATATTTCCGCTGCCGGTCCACGCTGCAAAATGCTTATTGGCGATCTGAATGGGGATGGACGTGCGGAAATGCTGCTGGTTCAGCCGGATAATCGCCAGGATGTACGTTATATTCCCCATCAGGTGCAATGCCTGACTGCTTTTGATATGGGTGGCAAGCTGCTGTGGCAGGTGGGCACACCCGATCCTGACGCTGGCAGCCAAGGCTCGGACTATCCAGCGCAAATTTATGATTTAGATGGTGATGGGGCGCTGGAAGTATTATGTGTAATGGATGGACGGTTTCATATTCTTGAAGGTTCAACAGGAACGGTTAAATCCATATACGACTTACCGGCAGAACATGCACATGATTGCATTATCATCGCCAATCTAACAGGGCAAGAACATGCTTCCGACATCATTCTGAAGGACCGTTATCATCAACTGTGGGCCATGGATCAGGATTTCAATTTATTATGGACGCATAAAGGCAATGTAGGACATTATCCGTGGGTTCACGATCTTCATGGAAATGGACAGGATCAAGTGATGGCAGGTTATGATCTGCTTGATTCTAAAGGTGATTTATTATGGAGCTGCCATGATCTTGACGACCATGCGGACTGTATTTGGGTTGGCGATGTGAATGGAGATGGCTATCCTGAACTGGTTGTCGGCGGAAGCGTAACGGTGATGTATGACCGGGACGGACAAGAGCTTTGGCGTTATGACGGCTCCATCGAGTCACAGCATCTGGCGTTAGGCCGATTCCGGCCTGAACTGCCTGGTCTTCAGGTTGCCGGGCTGGACCGAATGATCCGCGAAGATGACGGCAAAGGGCTGAAGGGCAAGGATGCGTTGTTTCTTCTAGACTGTAATGGCAAGGAACTTTGGAAAGAAGAACGTACAAGCGACGGTTGGCTGACTATAGTTGAAGCCGTGAGCAACTGGCAAGCGGGTTCTCCGGATTATATTCTCGCGTACCGCCGGGGAGGCGGAGTATATCCTGCTTTGTACGATGGACATATGCGGGTTGTAGCTGAATTCAAGGAGGAAGGTTATGCCGTTCACGGCGATCTTCTGGGATGTGGCAGGGAACAGGTTGTAATTTATAATGATGAGTCCGCAACGGTATATTCAAGCGAGTGGATAGATATTAGTACCTGTGCCTCTGAGAAATCGTTACCTCAGCCTAAAAGATTGTACAACTCGACGCTGTATCCCGGTGGAGAAATAACGGTGTGAAGGAGGATACGCTTAGTGAGTACTTATATTACAGAATACTTTCCTGATCCTGATTGTATTGCCAAATATAATGGGGGCAAAATCGAAAATGTACTGGCCGCTGTGGCCAGCCGTTTTATCGGTGCCTATCCCCCGCAGCCTCCGGTGTACCGGGTACATTCGCAGAGTGGTTTCAACCGGCTCCGCGACTGCCGTTACGATATGAATCTGGAAGAACGACTGCCGGAGCTAGCGGCAGGACAATTCGTATATGTATGGGGAAAGCTGTGGAGTGACAATGAGGTAGATGCCCCTTTCTCAGTTAGTTGCTATAGTCCAGTTAAGGTTTACATAAATGGACGGCTGGTGTTTAGCTCCAATCTAAATGATGATGTGTTTCCGGACAGAAGGACGTTTTTTCGGGCGGGCATGGATAAAGGCTGGAACCATCTTGTACTGGAGTATGTTGCAACAGGTACAGGTTGCGGAGGGGTTTTTGGAACGGGCAGTGTCAAAGGTGCACCAGTACACTTTCTTACTCCGACGGCGCAGTTAAGCGGTTGTGAAGGTTGGATTTATAGTGGACCCCAGCAGACATCTTGGGCAGCTTGGCTGGAAGCTGAATTCACTGAAGAGCAAATGACAGCTCGCTGCGTTTGGTTTCCGACACAGCAATGGTCGCCACAGGAACAGGCAACTGGCAACTGTTCACGCATATTTGGGGAAATGCTGGGAGCCAAGGCGTATGCTTGGTGTAAGCTGGAAGTTAACAGCCTACAGAAAGACGACATTCGTCTGCATGGTAGCTATCGTGGAATGGCTGAAATCTCTATCTATGTGAATGGGAAACTTGTAGCTGAGCACCAGAACGTGAAAGGCATGCTTGATATCCAACTGGAGCTTGGTTATGGACTACATGATCTCGTCGTGGAGTCCATCTGTGGAGAGGGGAATTGGGGATTTGAACTGGACGTACGGTCTGGTGGTGTTCAGAGTGGTCTCGTGCAACCTTATTCAGTCGAAGGATTAACTGATCCTTGGTTGTACCTTGGACTATTCACCTCGGGGACAGCGCCGAAAGTCTTAGAACTGACCTCTATGGATACTTTATTTGGGGAAGCGGATGAAGTAACCTTTTGGCGTGTGGACCAGCCGAATAGCTGGGTTAGGCCTTATTTGGAGAGTGTTATGTTTGGGCGCTGGAATTACCCTCTAGGCGTAACCCTGTACGGATTGCTGAGAACAGGAGTAGAGCTTAAGGCCCCCCATTATGCCGAATATGCACAACACCATATTGAGCAATGTACAGGGCTGCATAAATATGCCTTATGGGACCTTGGACGTTATGGCGCTCCGGGCATCAATCATCAGCTGGCGCTGATGGATTCGCTGGACGACTGCGGATCCTTCGGGGCAACGATGCTGGAAGCACATAAGCTTCGTCCACTACAGGGCGCACCGGAAGCTGCTGCTGAAATTGCCAATTACATTACTAAAGTGCAGAGCAGGCTGCCTGACGGAGCTTTGTATCGGACCAGTGGCACAGTTGATTTTATGCAGCAGACGATGTGGTGTGATGATCTGTATATGAGCACGCCATTTCTAAGCAAATATTATGAAATGACCGGAAATGCGGCTTATCTTGATGATGCGGCGGTGCAGTTTTTACATTACAAGGAGCGGCTGTTCCAGCCGGAGCTTGGCATTATGCATCATGTGTATGATTATAAGTTTAATAAACCCAATGGCGTGCCTTGGGGCAGAGGTAATGGTTGGGTGATTTTTTCGCTGACTGAGCTGCTTGAAGTTATGCCTGAGCAACATCCGTTGCGATCTGATTTGCTTGATTATTTCCGCGAGCTTAGTAAAGGCTATCTTAAGCTGCAAGATGAGCGGGGCCTATGGCATCAAGTGTTGACGGATCCTGAGTCCTACGCGGAGGCTTCTTGTACCTCTATGTTTATTTACGCTTTTGCTAGAGGCGTACGCTGCGGTTGGCTGCTGGAACCAGACTCATACGTAACCTCTGCAATCAACGGCTGGAGCGGCTTAACCCGTCATTGTATTGACAAACAAGGCAATGTTTACGGTGTCTGCCGCGGTTCGGGTTATTCGTTTAATAAACTGTATTATAAAGATGAATTGACCTGGCAATTAAACGATACACATGGGATTGGCATCGTGTTGCTGGCCGGAATTGAGGTTCACAGGCTCGTACGAGATTTGGAAATGAAATCACATAACGAAGCAAAATGAATGGCATGATGAGGAATGAGATGACCGTATTAATCACAAAATGCCAGCTGAGCAGCGATACTCCATTAGTGGGGATCGCTGCTCTTTGTTGTGCGTTACATTGCTACCTAAACCCCCGAAACCCCCGGCCCCCGGCCCCCGAAACTGCCGATTACTCCTGCTAGACAAAGTTATGCGGACTCAGATGACGTTATTTGCAGATTTATCGCCTTTTGGGGCCATTTTCGGACTACAGTGACGTTATTGCTTCGAAAACGGCTAATATAGGTAGCTTTTTATGCCAATAGCGACTATGGGGTCCGATAAAATCCCAAAATAGCGATTATGCTGCGAATAAGGTCCACTGGGTCCGATAGCCTCATGAACTTTGTTCGCGCGAAAAGGTAATCTAGTGACGAGATATTGTTGTTGCTCAGATACTCCCGGTGCTCCCGATGCTCCTGATGCTCCTGATGCCCCTGATGCCCCCGATGCTCCCGATGCTCCCGTCCCAGATGCCCCCATGCCCATGGCAGTTCACATAAGGTGCTTGTGATCGACGGAGCGGCTACATAGAGAACTGGTTGTGATTTCTAGCTGTGGATCAGCGGTTTTGCTTGCGATATTGCAAAGGCGAACGTTTAACGATTTGTTTAAACACACGCCCGAAGTGGGCGATGCTGTCAAAGCCGGTATCCTCGGCGATGTTCGTAACTTTAGCGTTGGTGCTCTGCAAGAGACGTTGGGCTTCCTTGATCCGAATGTAGTTTAGATATTCTACGATGGTGAAGCCAGTTGTCTGCTTGAACACTCGGCAGAGATAGGTGCTGCTGATGAAAAAAGTCTCAGATAGCCGCTCCAATGTAAGCTTTTCAGCATAATGTGTTTGTAAAAAATCGATAATTTCGTAGACTTTTAGCTGCTTCTCACTGTTCTCAGGGGCAATGGGCTCGCGGCTTATTTCCTGTATTCTGTTCATTTCAATAAATAGTTGGATGAGCAGCGTCTGCAGATAGGGGGATTGCTGTGTCCGTGGTTCTGTTTGTTCTTTTAGCATGCTGAAAAGAAGATATTCAATGACCCCCTGCTCATGTACTCCGGGCCGCAAAAGCAAGCTTTGTGTAGCCATAAATGGAAAATGCAGCTCGAAATGTGCCAATGTCTTTTGCAGAAAGCTTTCCTCAAAGTTAATTAAGATCCGTTCATGGCTTGCAGAGCCTTTAGAGGTGGTACGATGGAGCTCGTTCTTGTTAATAAAAATCAGATCACCTTTACGCAAGGTGTAGATCAGATTGTTAATGTAATAACTGCGTTCCCCGGCGAGTAAATAATAAATTTCATAAGTATCGTGATAATGGTCGGAATCCATGCTGAATGGACCGGCTCTTTTTATTTGCTCAATTATAAAAGGAGGCTGAGGCTCCTGTTCCATACTAAATCTGCTCCTTTCTGATAATGAGGATAATATTTGCAAATTTTTTGTTATTTCTGCTAAGAATCGCTTAGATTAAGATATATTTTATACTATACACTATAAGAAGAAAACGCTTTTAAATCAATAAGTGATGGAGTGATCCTGATGTCCAACAAGAAATATGCTTTCGTAGGAACCGGCGGCCGAGCGGAGTTTTTTTATGGTGAGATCACCACGAATTATCGTGAAACCTCTGAGATTGTAGGCTTTTGTGATGTGAATGGAGCAAGAATGGATTATGCGAACCGTTTGCTGGAGGAAAAATATAAATATCAAGCGGTTCCTACCTATAAAGCTCATGAGTTTGACCGTATGATTGAGGAAACCAAACCTGACACGGTTATTGTCACGAGTATTGACCGCACGCATCATCGTTACATTATCCGGGCGATGGAGCTTGGCTGCGATGTTATTTCGGAGAAACCGATGACAGTGGATGAAGAGAAATGTCAGGAAATTCTTGAAGCGATTGAGCGGACTGGGAAAAAGCTGCGTGTGACCTTCAATTACCGCTATGCCCCACACAACACCAAAATCCGTGAACTCATTATGGACGGCGCGATTGGAGAAGTGCTTTCCGTCAACTTCGAGTGGCTGCTAAATACGCAGCATGGGGCGGATTACTTCCGCAGATGGCATCGTGATAAACGGAACAGCGGAGGTCTGTTGGTTCATAAATCCACACATCATTTCGATTTGATGAATTTCTGGCTGGGTTCGCGCCCAGATACGATTTATGCGATGGGTGATCTAAGATTTTATGGCAGAGAAAACGCGGAGAAGCGCGGGGTGACTGAGTTTTATCAGCGTGCTCATGGTAGCAGTGCGGCGGAAAATGATCCGTTTGCCCTGCATCTTAAAGATAATGAGCAGTTAAAGCAGATGTATCTGGATACGGAGCATGAGGATGGTTACCTGCGTGACCAAAGTGTGTTCGGTGACAATATCAGCATTGAGGATACGATGGCGGTTATGGTCAAATACAAAAATAAGACGATTATGAATTATTCACTTAATGCTTATCTGCCTTGGGAGGGTTTCATTGTGGTATTTAATGGGACCAAGGGGCGGATGGAAGTAAAGGTCGTCGAACAGTCTTATGTAAATGCCGGAGGAAATAAGGAAGATGAAGGGGCGTTAAAAGACAAGCGGATCACGGTCTTCCCTCATTTCGCAGCACCTTATGAAGTGGAGATTGAAGAAGGAGTTGGGGGGCACGGAGGCGGAGATCCTGTGATGCTGCGTGATATTTTTGAACGTCCGCTGGAGGATCGCTTTAATCGTGCAGCATCCCATGTGGACGGAGCGTTGTCTATTATGACCGGGATTGCGGCAAATCGTTCAATAGCTACTGGACTTCCAGTTAAGGTAGATCAGTTAATAAAATTGTAGTAGCCCGTTTATGAACAAGCGGCTTTGGGTTCGTAGGGAGCGTTTCTCCAGAATCCCGGAGGGCCCTCCGCTCTGTCCACATGTTAAGCCAACTTCTACTCTTAGATTGAGCTAAAAAAAGTGAAAATAAAAGGCTGTCTCCATAATCATCGTAGATGACTAAGAGACAGCCTTGTTTATTTTAGCTAAAACAATTATTGTTTGACGACGTTAAAGCCATCTTTTTGCAATTGGGTCACGATACCATCGTCACCGAGCATATGCAGCGCGCCAACGACGACAAGGTAAGTCGCTTTTTTATCACTATTCAAATATTCTTTTACATGCTTCACCATGTTGACGTTGCGATCCGAAACCAGGCCTTTATAATACTCTGGCTCTTGCGCGACCGCTTTTGTCATCGCTACGAGCGACTGCTCATCACCTTGCATCCACATTTGGGATAGTGCATCCAGCGAAGCTGCTGCGGAAGTATTGTCCGTTTGATTGAGGCTGCCGAGTGTGTCGACAAGAAGCTTTTCTTGCAATCCATCTGAGAACTGGTCGAACATATTCAGCTGCAATTGTGTGTTTTCCAGTTCAATAATAGGTTTGTTCAGCTTGCCTGCTTTTTGTAAAAAATATAAATCAATGCCGGTATCCGCCGTATAACTTGTAACTTGCATCTGTAGACTTGAGACACCTTGGGTAACGACCCACGGTTTGAAGGAATCGAATGCATTTTCCGCCAGACCATTTGCTTTTAGCAGCTGAGTTACTTTGTTATAGGTATCTGCAGATACATGATCCTTGAGCTTGGTTCCATCTGTATAAGAGCCTTTTTCCAAAATAAACTTTTGGATCTCAGCTTGATCAATCTTAGAGATATCTACTTCGACACCTAAATATTGCGAAGCTTCAAAAGCAGCTTCAATCTCCGGACGCAGCGGGTACATTTTGTCGTTAGCCACATGGATAGAACCAAGCAGATAGACGGTGTTGCCGTTGTTCTCCACTTTCCATAAGAATCCGGTGCTTCCGGCAGCTTGAGTATCGGCCACAAAAGTGATGGTGCGCAGCGCTGGACTCCACTCCACCTTATAGCCGATCGTTTCTCCTATAAAGCGGACGGGAACATAGGTGACATTGTTGATGGTTTTAGGAGCCACCTCTAGTTTTTTCTTCTCCCCGTTTACCGTTGCGGTTGTGCTACCGATGGTCAGTGAGAGGGCCAGTCCATTTTTGGTCCCTGTTACGGTTTGGGTTTTTTTATTCCAATCAATATTTACATTAAGCTTCTCTAGCAGGGGACGCATAGGAACTAGGGTCGTTCCTTTTTCTACAACAGGGTTAGAATTGCCTAACTTTATTTCGGTTCCATCAATCCATACACCGACAGGCTTTTCAGCAGCATGCGCAGTGGTAAAGACAGACATAACCATGAAAATGGATAAAAATAATGCACCTAGCTTTTTCATTAATAGGACACTCCGTTTCTAAAAAAGAATGAAAGATGTAAGTCACTCTCTGATTTTAACGTATTTTCCCATAAACAGTTATACCTTTTGTTACTATATTGATTTGATGCCTATGATTGGAAAGTAAACTTACAGTACTTCACGTCATTCAAAAGTCAAAATAATGCACATCAAAGCAAAAATCGCCCCTATTAGATCCTGTTCACTCTCCTTATCATGAAACGTAAGAAACGAAGAGCCTGAAGGGAGCAAGGAACTTATGTGGAGCAGTGCGATTGAAGATGCGATAGAGAAGGTACGTAAGAACATAGACCGGTTCGGGGGCAGTTTCCCTCATGTCAGCAGGAATGGAACTTATCAGCTCAATAACAACGACGACTGGACGAACGGATTTTGGAGCGGCATGTTGTGGTTGTGTTATGAATATACGCGGGATGACAGCTTCCGTATTGCGGCATCCCATACCGTAGAAGATTTCCGCCGCCGTTTCGCGGCAAAGACCGTGCTTGATCATCACGACATTGGCTTCCTGTATTCGTTATCCTCTAAAGCCCAGTGGATTATAGATAAAGACGAATCAGCGCGTCAACTGACATTGCAGGCGGCAGACTTGCTGCTGAAGCGCTGGCGTACAGCAGGCGGTTATATTCAGGCTTGGGGACCGGAGGGGGATACTCAGGAAGGCGGGCGGATCATTATTGATTGTCTGTTAAATCTTCCCCTTTTGTATTGGGCAGAAGAACAGACCGGTGATTCCGTATACAGGGAGGTGGCGGTCATGCAGGCGGAGAAAACGAGACGGTATCTGGTACGGGGAGATGACAGCTCTTACCATACGTTTTTCTTCGACCCGAAGACCGGAGAGCCGATTGGCGGCGCCACTCATCAGGGTTTTACTAACGGATCGACCTGGACGCGCGGGCAGGCTTGGGGTGTTTACGGTTTTGCATTATCCTACCGCTATACCAAAAATCCGTTGTATTTGGAAACGTCCAAGCGGATGGCCCGCTATTTTCTGGAGCATTTGCCGCAGGATCATGTCGCTTACTGGGATTTTAATGCTCCGGTATCTCCGGATACTTACCGGGATAGCTCGGCCTCGGCAATAGTAGCAGCCGGACTACAGGAACTGCTGGAGCTAATGGATGGGGAGGATTCGGAGCGGGCTTATTTTCAGCAGGGATTAGTGCAGTCGATGACTTCGCTTGTGCAGAACTATTCCACGCTCGGTGAAGAGGCGGAGGGGCTGCTGAAGCATGGTTCTTACCATGTGCGCGGCGATCTGTCTCCAGATGACTTCATGATCTGGGGAGATTATTTCTATCTTGAAGCATTGATGCGGCTGCAAAAAGGCAACAAGGGGTACTGGTATGAACGCTGATGTCAGACAAATCTCCCCCTATGCCGTCTTTGCGCTGCTCAACCTTGAGTTGCCCGCTTTAGCTCTAGTGAAGAGTGCGCTCAGCCAAGCGCGGCAGGACGATGCGCTGACTGAATTACATCGGTATTTGACCCGACGGAGCACGCCGGGCTGGCGGAAAGAGGATAACCGGAAGCAGCTTATTGACTATGTACGGCTTTATTGTGCAGACGAGCTGGAAGCTGTAATGAAGACAGCGGATGAAGTTGTGGAGCAGACGTTTCTCTTTCGTTTTCCCTGGGATATGGAGCGCAGCCGCATTCCGGTTACCTTTGAGGAAGAAATTGACTGGCGTCATGTTCCGGACAAGGATGTAGAATGGGCTTATATGCTGAATCGCCACCGCTACTGGGTGGCATTAGGACAAGCGTATGCGATAACAGGTAAAGAGGTTTATGCGAGAGCATTTTGCTGCCAGCTTGAAGATTGGATAGACCGTACCCCCGTTCCAGACAAGCCTACGAATGATACGCTGACATGGCGTACAATTGAAGCGGGCCTTCGTTGTGCTAACTGGATTAAAGCGCTGTCTTATATACAGGATAGTCCGCTGCTCACACCGACGCTGCTGGCCAAAGTGATGATATCTCTGCATGAACACGGCCAATATTTAGCTTTATCGTTTACGGGCTGGAAGAAGATCAGCAACTGGGGGGTGCTGGAGACTTGTGGTTTGTTCCAAACTGCGCTCTACTTCCCTGAGTTCACTAGCGCCAATAACTGGCGACAGCTCAGTGAGGAGAGATTGGGAGAGACGGCGCGAATTCAGATTATGGCGGACGGCATCCACTGGGAGCAATCGCCTACCTATCACCATGAGGTTTTGGTATGTTTCCTCGACTGCATCCGCTTAGCCCGATTGAACGGACTGGAGCTTCAGGAAGAATTTCAGCAAAAGGTTCAGCAAATGGCTGTCGCTTCATTATATTGGGCCAAACCGAATCACCGGCAGCCGATGCTTGGCGATAGTGATGACAGCGATATTCGTTCGCTTTTGACTTATGCGGGCTGGTTATTTCAGGATGCTGTACTCCGTTTTGGCGGATACGATCAAATGGATTATGACAATGCCTGGTTGTTTGGGATAAATGGAGTTGAGGGCTACGAGCGGCTGAATGCGGAGCTACCGCCAAACTTGTCACGCTCTTATGCACATTCCGGTCATTATGTGATGCGAACGGGCTGGGACGAGCAGGATTTGTACCTATATTTTCACTGCGGACCACTTGGGGGTGGACATGGGCACGCGGATCTGCTACATTTCGATCTGTATGCCTATGGGCGGGATCTGCTTACCGATCTTGGCAGATACAACTATAGTGATCATACACCACTTAGAAAAGCGCTAAAAGAAAGCGCTGCCCATAATACGACCACTGTGGACGGAATTGGATTTACCGAAGTCACGGATACATGGTCCTTCTCTAAGATTGCGAAGCCAACGGGCTGCCAATGGATCAGCCATCCGGACTTTGATTATGTAGAGGGCAGCCACGACGGCTACCGTCATTTGGATGATCCGGTCTACCCGTTAAGGAGGATCCTATTTATTAAGCCTTTTTACTGGCTTCTGGTGGACAGCTTCAGTTCCCGGCAGGAGCATACATTTTCCCAGCATTTTCATTTTGCACCCGGAACGGTTCAGATGGAAGATGGAACGCTAATATGCCGTACAAAAAATGAGCGGGAAGCCAATCTTTGTATCCTTCCTGTTCATGTTGATGGTCTTCAGGGCAGGGTTGATGCTGGGGTAATCTCCCGCGAATATAATCTGCTGGAACCCAATCAGTATGCTGTGTACTCCCGAAAGGGGAAAGGAACGGTCTCGATCATGCAGGTGCTGTACCCGCAGTCTGCGGGTGAGTTGTTCTGTCCGCTGGTCGAACAGGTGCCGATTTACCGCCATACGGGTGAACCGGTGGCTGCTGCACAGGCGGAGGCCTGCCGCATCATCCTCCCCGAAAGGAATGAGGAGCATATTATCGTGATCAGCCACGAGATTCCATCCAGTCATTTAGATTCCTATGTAGTGGAAGGCGTACAAATTTTTGGAGAAGTAGTGCTTATGGTTTCTGCAGACGGTCAAAAGAAAGTCACGGTAATCAGATAATGTATGAATACTGGACAACGGGCTGATAGAATAAAAGAAAAGAGCATGAGAGAGGCGCGGAGAAAACATGTTCAAATTCACTTACTATAGACGTATCCAGGTTTCATTTCTTTTGCTGATTTTTATCCCGCTGATTGCAGTATCGATCATCTCCTTCGTGCTCATCCGGGATACGATGGTAGAGAAGCTGCAGCTCAGCAACGATAACTTCCTGAACGTTATGATTGACGAACTAAATAAAACTATTGATGATGTGACGTTCGCTTCCCATTTTATTGTAAACGATACCAATTTCCGCGCTAATCTGAAGTCATTTGCGGATACTGAGCGGCTAAATAGCTATCAGGATTATGTACATTTCACGCAAATTCAAGATGTGTTTTCGCTCATCAACTCTAAGCCGTTGAATAATAATATTCGCATGTATTTGGTCAACCGGAAACACTTTGTGATCTCCTCTGGGACGGAGAATTTATCTGTAATCAATGCTAACCTGGACAAGCTGATGAGCCGTGTCAATATCCACGAACCGGAGACCTTGCAATGGCTTGGGATGGCTGACAGCGGTTCCGGTAAAAGCAGCAGCTATTATATTGCCAGAGTAATCTATGACAGCCGGGAGAAACGGCAGGTGTCCGTGCTGCTTATCTCAATTCCTGAATCCTATTTCAATAAATTGCTCGGACCCGTCGAATTTGGCAAGGTTGCGTTATTTGATTCTGGAGGAGGCTTGATCGCTGGGAACTCAGAATTGGCTCCAGAAGGCAAGGAAGCGAGAGGAAGCGTTCGTACAGCCAGAGCTATCGACAAATCCAATTGGCAGCTGATCTATGAAGCTTCGGAGAAAGAATGGTCGGGCCAGATCTCGCGGACGTTTTATAGTGGCATTGGCTTGGTACTCCTCTTATTTATTGTCTTTTCGGCTACCTCCATGCTGATTGCCAAAAGATTGCATAGTCCGATCATGAAGCTGCAGCGCGTTGTGCGCCAGTTCGGGATGGGGAATCTTGATGTCAGGCTGGAGGTCAAGGGCAAGGATGAAATCGCTGAGCTGGGGCAGACGTTGAATACTATGCTGGACCAGCTGCAAGGACTGATTCACGACATCGAGCTGGAGCAGGAACAGAAGCGGGTGATGGAGCTGGAGGCGCTGTTTATGCAGATTCGCCCCCACTTTTTGATCAACACGTTGAATTCGATTAAATGTAGCCTTATTTTGGCCAAAGATAAGCTGCATAGCGGGATCATCGATTCATTAATGAGTCTGCTCCGGGCCTATTTGAAGGTCAATGAACCGGCTACCTTGCGGGAAGAATGCAAACTGCTTGGCCATTATATCGATATTATGAAGATCCGCAACGAAATCCCTCTTGAACTGGAGGTCGATCTGGAAAAGGATACAGAGAAGCTCATCGTCCCTAAGCTAATTTTGCAGCCCCTTGTAGAAAATGCAATCGTCCACGGATTGGTTGACCACCCGGCACCGCGTATTGTCGTTCGCTCGCGAACGGTCCCTGATGGGATCATGATTGAAGTTGAAGATAATGGCTGCGGTGCAGGGGCTGAAGTTCTGGCGGGCCTGAACCGCAGGTTACTGTATAAGGACGATGAACAGGATGAAGCTTATCAAAGGGTCGGTTTAATTAACGTGGTTCAAAGGCTGAGGCTGACCTATGGTCAGGATACCCGCTTGTCGCTGCATAATCTGCCGCAGGGTGGGGTTTCCGTTTCTCTGTATTTGCCGCAAGGCAATCATCAGGTTAATCTGTCAGAGAGAGAGGGATATTGATGTATAAAGTGATGCTCATAGACGATGATGTTCCTATGCTCAAAGTGCTTCAGCAGATGATTGACTGGGAGGCACATAGCTTGCAGATTGTCGGCAGCACCTATTCCAGTGCCAAGGCGTTATTAATGTTTGAGGAAGTGCAGCCTGACATTGTGATCACGGATATTGGTTTGCCGCAAAAGAACGGGATTGAGCTAGCCGATTGCTTCACCCGCATGAAGCCGGAGGTCAGAATTATTTTCCTGACCTGTCATGAGGATTTCCATTATGCTCAGCAAGCGGTAAAGCTGAAAGTGGATGATTATTTAATCAAGGACCAGCTTACAGAAGAGCAACTGGAGAAAAGCCTTGCCAAGTCCATACACTTGCTTAAGTCGAAGATCGGGTTGATCAGCCATGGGGAGACAGGCTACAACAGCCAGCTCTTCCGGCAGAACCTGCTCCAAAGGGTGATTGGCGGTGCTCCGCCTGAAACCACACTGGCCTATGCGGCGCAAATCGGCATATCCTGGACGTATCCGTGGTTTATGCTGGGCACGGTCAGTATTCATTTTTCCAGCTTCGACAAGCGATACAAGCAGAGTGAGTATCCACTTATTTTATATGCTATTTACAATATAGCCTTGGAATTGTCCGAAACGTGTGAAGGGATTACGCCTTTCTTGGAGCAAAAGAATATTGTGATTTTATATAATTATCGTGTGAATCTGGCGCAGAATGCCAGTCTTCATTTTCACGATTATTTACAGCGGCTGTGTTCTGAATGCTCCCATCTTCTTAAGATTCAACCGGGCATTATTGCCGTCACAGAGAAAATGGAGCTACAGGCGATTGGCCAGATCCATCGGCAGATTGTTCAGGACAAATGCGAGTTCTATGCAAGTGCGGATTACACGGTTCTGGATACTTTGCAAATCGCTTCTCCACGTTTCCAGCCTGCTCCCCAAGGATTTCTGGACAGCTATATCCCGCAGATGGAACGGGCCGTGATTAAAAAAGACCTTGAAGCCATCCGTGGCACTTTACAGGAAATCGCTAGGACTGCAAAAGCAATGTCTATTCATCCAGGCGATTTCGCCCGGGATTTATCCTTTATGCTCCGCGGCATCGAGTTAATGTTTACAAGCCTGATGTTCGATGAGGATCTGTTCGTCTATCTCGTGCAGACCCGCACACTTGAAGATACGATGGAACTGGTGGAAAGAAAGCTTGTACAGATTACAGGCAGCAAGCAGCAGGTGACAGGAGCTTCTCCGCAGGAGCCCAAGCTGCAGCTTATCCAGCAGTATATCGACCAGCATCTTGGCGATAATATCACCTCAATTGATATGGCACGTTATCTGTTTCTGGATCCAAGCTATTTTTCGCGTTATTTCAAGCGCATGACTGGCCTGACCTTTACGGACTATGTACATCAGCACAAGATGAAGGTCGCTACCAAAATGCTGAAAATCTCCAGCCAGAACCTGGAGTCGCTGGCCGTCGGCCTGGGATATTCGGACAGAACCTATTTTTCAAAAGTGTTCAAAAAATATGTAGGAACAACGCCAAGCGAATATAAATCCAAACATTCGGTACGCTGAGAAGCACAATTGTTAATGATATGAACAGACTCGCCGCCCCTCTAGGGCGGTTTTTTGTTGTCGGCGGACAAAGGTCAAAATCTTGCACATTCCGGGTCATAATCACTCCTTCTTGCGGAAGGCGGATGTATTACTATAATGACAAATCAAATTGTCGAGGTGATACAACGTGGAGGCTGCAAAACAACCTGTGCCAAAAATTCTGCAAGAGAAGCGAAAATTCTGGACTCCGCAACGGAAAGAGGCTTTAACCGGGTGGCTGTTTTTGGCACCGGAAATTGTCGGGATGCTTTTTCTTAATGTATTTGCGCTTGGATTCTCACTTTATTTGAGCTTCTCGAAATGGGATCTATTGTCGGGAGTCAAAGGAATCGAGTTCATCGGATTGGATAACTATATCAAAATGTTCCATGATCCGAGTATCATTCAAGCTTTGAAGAACAATGCTTTTTATATGATTATGACCGTGCCGATACCGATTGCGATTGCGCTGGTGCTCGCGGCATTGATTCAAAACAGTGTGTTCCTCAAAAATTATTTTAAAGTGGCTTTCTTTATTCCTTATATTTCTTCGATTATTGCGATAGCTGCCGTATGGAGTGCATTGTTCCATCCGTCTCTTGGGCCGATCAATCAGTTGCTGATGGAGTTTGGAATTTCCAGCCCTCCGAAATGGCTAGTTGATCCAAAGACCTCACTGTTATCCATTGCTATTATCAGTTCTTGGGCGAGTCTTGGCTACACCATAATTATCTATATGGCTGGCTTGACGAATATTTCCGATGAAATCTACGAAGCCGCCGAAATAGATGGCGCCAGCGCGTTGAAAAAATTCTTTGCCATCACAGTTCCGATGCTGCGTCCGACCACATTTTTCCTGCTTATTACCATGCTGATTGGCTCGTTTAAGGTGTTCGACATCATCGCCTTTTTGACCGAAGGTGGCCCGAATAATTCTTCTACCGTGCTTGTGTTCAGGATCTATGAGGAAGGGTTCAAATACTACAACATGGGCTACGCTTCTGCAATTTCCTGGCTGCTATTCGCTGTCATCGGCTTGATTACCGCAGCCACTTGGAAAATGAGAAATGAAGAATAAAGGGGGGAGATTAACATGCAACTGATTAGAAAAAATATGTCCAGAGTGATCACTACCTGCATCATGGGGGCTTTGTCCATTGTATTTCTTATCCCGCTGATCTGGATGATTTCCGCAGCCTTCAAATATGAAAAAGATGTAATGCGCTTCCCGATCCAATGGATTCCCGAGAAGATCAATGTAGCGTATAATTTCAAGATGGTTTGGATGGGACGGGTACCTTTCTCCCATTTCTATTTAAACTCCTTTAAAGTTGCGATTATTACAACCTGCATCACACTGATCATTTCATCTATGTCGGCGTATGCCTTGACCAAAATCAAGTTTAAAGGACGGAATATGGTCTTTCTGGCGCTGCTGTCATTCATGATTATTCCTGACCAGGCCACGCTGATTCCGCGTTTTCTGCTGATTCGTTGGTTCGGCCTCTATGATACTCATGCTGCTATCGTATTAATGAGTATGTTCTCCATCTACTTCACGTTCTTGCTGCGGCAATTTATGATTGGTATCAGCGACGAATATATTGAAGCGGCGCGAATTGATGGTGCAGGCCATTTGCGGATATTCTGGTCTATCATTGTTCCGCTCTGCAAGCCGGTGCTCGCTACCGTGGCGATCATTAAATTTATCTGGACCTGGAATGACTACCAGAATCCGCTGATCTTCTTGCTAAACAAGAATCTGTACACTATCCCACTCGGTATGACACTGTTCCGAGATGATTATTCGAACAACTATGCGATTATGATGACGGCAGCCGTTTCGGCGATCATCCCATTGGTCATCGTGTTCATTGCCCTGCAAAAGCAAGTCATTAACGGAATCTCCTTGGGGGGCGTAAAGGGCTGACTTGCGAGTATGCAAAAGAGGGTAAAAGTCAAAAATGTGATCCTACTACAGCAAAATTGTGCACTTGGCTTGTACAGCGGGTGCCTATAATAAGAAATGAACAAGGCACTATACTTAAATTTCAGTGCGGGGGGAAGTAAAATGAAAACAAAGGGCAAAAAAAGATTATCCGTTGTACTAGGCTCCATGCTGGCGGTTTCCTTAACGTTAAGCGCCTGTGGAAATTCCGGAAATTCAGAGAAGAATGGCGGTGCTGAAGCCAGTACGAATGCCGGGAACACCAAGGTGGACAAGCAAGTCGCCATCAAATATTACAACTGGGACAATGAAGCCCAATCAGCAGGCACGGATGCCATGCTGCAGGAATTTATGGATCAGAACCCAAATATCAAGGTAGAGCATGTGACACTCGTTCCCGGTGATTCTGTGGAGATGCTGAAGAAACTCGACTTCCTGATTTCATCCGGCGAAGCGATTGACGTTGTTCAGGTACCAAGCCTTGGAGGCGTACTTGAACGGGCGACCCGGGGAGCGCTTGCCCCGCTGAACGAATTCTATGAGAAGGATAACCTCGTTCCTGAGGATGAATATTATGTGAATGCTAAGGTAGACAACAACTATTATGGGATGCAATATACCAAGAGCAGCAACTATGTAATGCTGAACAAAGATGCACTGGATGAAGCGGGTCTGCCTGTACCTACTTTTGGCTGGACATGGGATGACTACCGCGACTATGCAAAAAAACTGACCAAAGGTGAAGGCGTAGACAAACGTTACGGCACATACTTCCACACCTGGGAGTTGTATATGAACGCACCGGCCCAAACGATGATGAAAGATCCATTCGTGTATGATGACGGGACGACCATTTTCGCGGATCCAACCTATAAATACTTCTTCCAGCTGCGCAAAGATATGGAGTCTGCTGATAAATCTGCGAAAACTTATGCAGACGCTTTAGCGGCTAAGCTCAATTACCGCACGGAATTCTTTAATGAAGAAGCCGCTATGATTCTGGCTGGTAACTGGACGATCGCTGATCCGGGCAATACAGAGCAGTATCCGCATGATTTCAAGACAGCTTTTGCTCCGGTACCGGTGCCTCCGGCAGGATCGGAACCGAAAGAATACGAGGGCAAATACTTCACCAGCGGCAATATGCTGGCGATGGGCGCTACTTCGAAGAACAAAGAGGCGTCTTTCCAACTGATGAGATTTATGTCAACGGCTGTTAGTGATAACAGACTGGAATTCTCCGGTTATAAAAAAGCGGATAATGAAGCCTTGCTGACCAAACTGGTAGCTGGCAAAGAGGATATGTATGATATGGATTCACTCAAATATACACTCTTTGACAGTGCAATCCAGTTCCTTGATGGTGCGCAGGTGATGACGACGGCAACGTCCGAATTGACCAAAATAATCGATGACGGCTTCAGCAGATTTATGCTTGGAAATGAATCGATTGATAAGGTGCAGCAATGGATGGTTGATGAAGCAACAAAAATTATCAACGAAAAAGGTGTCATCAAATAAACAGGGAATAAGCAAGTATCACAAGTTGTGGACGAGGCTTTGGAAGGTCATCAACTGGCTTTCCAAAGCCTTATTTATATATTGGGTCTACACAAACATATGGGAGAGTGTAGCAATGATGGAAAGCAGATTTTCACAGAACAAGCCGGAAGAGAAATTGGCGCTGCCTTCTAGGGAACAGCTGGAGTGGCAGGACCTGGAGCTGGGGATGTTTTGCCATTTTGGCATCAATACGTTTTGCGATCAGGAGTGGGGAGAAGGCAATGATTCACCTGCGGTCTTCAATCCGCTTCATTTGGATGCCCACCAATGGGTTAGTACAGCCAAAGAAGCTGGATTCCGTTATTTTATACTGACAGCTAAACATCATGATGGCTTCTGCTTGTGGCCGACTGCGACAAGTACTTATTCTGTGGCTTCTAGCCCATGGAAAGAAGGGCGAGGCGATGTCGTCAAGGAATGCGCGGAGGCTTGCCGTGAACTTGGAGTTGGCTTCGGCATTTATTTGTCTCCGTGGGACAGACATGAGCCCTGTTATGCAGATCCGCAAGCGTACGATGATTTCTATGCCCTGCAATTGCAGGAATTGCTTACGGGCTATGGTCCGCTTACGGAAATTTGGTTCGACGGCGCAGGGTCGGAGGGCCGCAATTACGATTGGCAGCGGATTATGGATCTGATCAAGCGCCATCAGCCAGGCGCCATGGTGTTTAATATGGGGGCACCAACGATCCGCTGGGTTGGCAATGAGGATGGCGTTGCTCCTTATCCATGCTGGAACACTGCGAATTCTGCGCGGGGTAGCATGTTCAGTGAAGCTTCATTGAACTGGCTTCCCGGAACGCCGAGCTGGGTGCCTGCGGAATGCGATGTGCCCATCCGTAAAGACCGCTGGTTCTGGCATCCTGAGGAGGAGCATCTGCTGCTGTCTGTGGAGCAGCTAATGGATATTTATTATCGTTCGGTTGGACATGGGGCAACTTTGCTGCTCAATGTAGCCCCTGACAACCGCGGGCTGTTTCCGGAGGCTGATGTGCAGCGGCTGCTGGAATTCGGCAAGGAGATAAGACGCAGATTTGACAAGGCTCTGGCGGTAACCGCAGGTACTGGAGATATTGTTGAACTGGAATTGCCAGCAGCTACTGTGATTGATCATGTCGAGATTATGGAGGATATCGCTTACGGCGAAAGAGTAGAAGGATATATGCTGGAAGCGTACAGCAACGGAGCGTGGCTGGAGTTGAAGCGTGGCAGTTCGATTGGCCATAAGAAAATCGATGCCTTCCCTCCGGTTGTCGCAGAGAAAATCCGCTTACGGGTGTCAGAAGCTGCCGCAAGCCCCAAGATCAGACGGCTTGCCGTCTACCACTGCGGGGAATCGTTAGAATAAATATTAATAAAGGAGGTTGTCGATAATGAGCCTGCTCACCTGGAACGACGGACACTATTTGCTGGACGGACAGCCTTATCGTATCGTATCGGGAGCCATTCATTATTTTCGGGTTGTGCCTGAATATTGGAAAGACCGGCTGCTGAAATTGAAAGCCTGCGGATTCAATACCGTGGAGACCTACATCGCCTGGAATATACATGAACCTAAAGAAGGGAAGTTCGTATTTGATGGCATGGCCGATGTGGTATCTTTTATCGAACTGGCTGGGGAGCTTGGGCTTCATGTTATTGTCAGACCGAGTCCATTCATCTGTGCGGAGTGGGAGTTCGGAGGCCTGCCGGGCTGGTTGCTAGCTTACGGGGAACTCCAGCTTCGCTGCTGTGACCCTCTTTATTTAAGCAAGGTAGACCGTTATTACGATGAGCTAATTCCTCTGCTGGTTCCGCTGCTCTCCACACATGGCGGACCAATTCTGGCCGTTCAGGTAGAAAATGAATATGGCAGCTATGGTAATGACAGTGGCTACCTGGGCTATATGCGTGATGGACTGGTCAGCAGAGGGATCGATGTGCTGCTCTTTACTTCCGACGGGCCAACCGATGAGATGTTGCTCGGCGGAACACTGGAGGATGTGCATGCGACAGTCAATTTCGGCTCCAGTACAGAGGAATCCTTCCGCAAATATCGGGAATACCGCTCTGAAGAGCCGCTTATGGTGATGGAATACTGGAACGGCTGGTTTGATCACTGGATGGAGGATCATCATGTACGCGATGCCGGGGATGTAGCAGGTGTTCTGGATGAGATTCTGACCCAGGGCTCCTCATTTAATATGTACATGTTCCATGGTGGAACCAATTTTGGTTTCTATAATGGTGCGAATCATATCGTCACCTACGAGCCGACGACTACAAGCTATGACTATGATGCCCCGCTCACGGAATGGGGAGATACGACGGCGAAATTTGAAGCTGTCCGGTCGGTACTCAGCAACCATGGATTTGCCCCGAATTGTCCACTCCCTGAGCCGATTCCGAAGATTTCTTACGGGAAAGTCGCTTTGACGGAAAGAGCGGAACTATTCACGGCTTCCAATCTGGAGAAGTTATCAGAGACGGTGAACAGCGTGTGTGTACAGCCGATGGAGAAGCTCGGACAATCCTATGGTTTTATATTGTACAGCACTTTTGTGCAGGGACCGCGGTCCAGACAGAAGCTTTACATCGAGGGCGTGCGCGATCGGGCGCAGGTCTTCCTGGATGGACAGGTGCTTGGGGTGATTGAGCGCTGGAATCCGCTGCCACTGGAACTTTCCATCCCCGCTGGGGGAGCACAGCTGGATATCCTCGTCGAGAACATGGGACGAATCAATTACGGGCCGCTCATTCGCGATCCGAAAGGGATTCTGGACGGGGTTCGGATTGATAACCAGCTGCAATATAACTGGACAATTCGTACTTTGCCGTTGGAACAGGAACAGCTGGCTTCACTAGCGTACAAGAAGCACCCGGTGGAGAAGCAGCAAGCTGCGACCCTTTCGGGTCTGCCCGGATTCTACCGGGGCTGCTTCGAGGCGGAGGAGATTGGCGATACCTTTCTACGATTCGATGGATGGAATAAAGGGGTCGCCTGGATTAACGGATTTAATCTGGGCCGTTACTGGAACGTTGGACCGCAGCGGGCGCTATATATCCCTGGTCCACTCTTGCGCAAGGGGTGCAATGAGCTGGTTCTTTTGGAGCTGCATGGCCGTGCGGAGACTTGCGAGATTGAGCTTGTGAACCTTCCTGATCTGGGAAGAACTTCGGCCGTCGATGACGCCGTGTTGAATTTTGTGCAGGATGATAACTTGTAGATGCCTTTAGCTTTAACCAATTCTAAGATTGGGGTGAACAAATGCGTAAACCAAGTCTATTTTTAGTATTAGTTCTCATTGTTGATCTTTTTTCTTCCTGTGGGGGAGTTCTTTATCCCTCGCATAGCAGGGCATCTGCGGCTGCATCAAATCTTATGCTTAACGGAAGCTTTGAGAATACAACGACAGCCCTTGACTCAACCTGGACAGGGGTTACAGACGCTGCTCCGGTGGGCTGGAGCTTATGGGTCCCTACAGGTAGCGGGAAAGGCACGAATAAAACAGCGAATATCAAGATAGACGCTGGCACTGCGCATGAAGGAACCCGGTCCATGCTGTTCGATGCCTTTGCCACAAGCAGGATTTCCATCAATCAGGGGGTAACTTCGGTTATCCCCGGTAAATCCTACAGACTTAAAGTCTGGCTAAAGACGGACAACGTCACTGGACAGGGAGCCTACTTTAGAACACAGTATTACAATACTGCCAAAGTGGGAGATGGACCTTCCTCTCCCAAAATAACAGGCACACAGGACTGGAGTATGCAGCAAGTACTTCTAACTATGCCGGCTAACGCGACGAAGCTAGTCATCGAGCCTTTTTTGGAGACTGGAAAAGGAAAGCTATGGATAGATGATATCGCATTGGAGGAATATGCGGGTCTTACAGGAATTGAGCTAGACCGTACGGCCTTTTCTATGGTCAAAGGGGACACGGTTGCACTTCTGCCGACTTTATCCCCTATAACGGCGGTGGATAAAACGGTAGTGTGGACTTCGAGCAATCCAGAAGCTGCGACTGTGGACGCACTTGGTAATGTAATGGGTACGGGGATCGGTTCTTCGACCATCAAGATCGCCACACCGGATGGTAGCCTTGCAGCTGAATGTCTGGTTACTGTCGAAGCTCCCGACACGATACAGGCCTACAATAAACTGAGGCTGAAATGGTACGACCGATTAAGTGGTGGTCAATACGATGGGAGTGATCCTGATATAGCTGCTAGTATTAGCGCTCAGGCTGCATCGGCTGCTGCACTTTGGGAGAGTATGGATAAATCCTCCGGCCGCACCTCCTTGTGGAGTGATACCGCGAGCACTACAGATTCGCAGTTTATTACAAGCGCTTACAATCGCTTGAAGACTATGGCATTGGCCTATTCTGTGGAGGGATCGGAGCTTTACGGCAACAGCGTTTTGGCGAATGATATTGTAAGCGCAATCAATTGGATGTATACAAACCGCTATAATCCGAGCAAAAGCGCTTATGGGAACTGGTGGGACTGGGAGATTGGCACGCCGCAGATTGTGAATGATCTTATGGTGCTCATGTATGACCATCTAACACCGCAGCAAATCAATCAGTATCTTGCGGCTATTGATGCCTTCTGTCCAGACCCCAAAGTAGGGTCGGTGCTTGGCGTTAAGGGTACGAAGATGACGGGAGCAAATCTACTAGATAAAGCGCTTGTGGTCACGGTAAGAGGTGTGATTGGCAACAACAGTGCAAAGATCATTCAGGGCCGTGATTCCATTGGCTCCGAGTATGTGTACACGACCCATGGTGACGGTGTGTATAAGGATGGTTCCCTCGTTCAGCATAATAATATTGCCTATACGGGAGGATATGGTTCGGTCTGGCTCAAAGGGACGGCGGATATGTCTTATCTGCTGACCGATTCTCCATGGCCAATAACGGACCCGAATGTTCTGAACATTTACGAATGGGTGGCTCAGACTTACGAGCCGGTGATCTACAACGGTCAATTTATGGATTCGGTAAATGGCAGAGGTATATCTAGAAAAGGAAGCGGCAGCGCAAGAGGGTTGATTGTCACCTTGCTGCGGATGGCTGAAACTGCTCCGGAGAATATTGCAGTATCCATAAAGCAAGCGGCGAAAGAATGGATCTCAGCGAATATGACATCCGGCAATTATTATGAAGGGTTGTCGCTTGCCGATATAACGATTGTGAAAAAGCTGATGAATGACGGAAAGATCAATCCAAGAGGAGCTCTCATTAAGAATCAGGTATTCGCCGGCATGGACCGGGTGGTTCATCTACGCGAAGGTTACGGCTTCGGCTTGAGTCTGTTCTCGAATCGCATCTCGGCGTTTGAGAAAGGGAACAACGAGAACCTGAAAGGATGGTATACGGGGATTGGGATGACCTATTTATACAATCAGGATCTGACCCAATACCGGAATGACTTCTGGCCTACCGTCAATTCCTACCGCTTGTCTGGCACGACAACGGATGGATCGGGGCAGGGGATGGTGCCTGTGGAATGGAAAAGTTACATGAATCCGAAAACCTGGGTGGGTGGATCGTCGCTGGAAGGCCTATACGGTGCAGCAGGTATGGATTTCTCACTCTCCCAAGTGACCGGTAGCGATTTGCAAGGCAAGAAATCCTGGTTTATGTTCGATGATGAGATTGTGGCGCTTGGTTCGGGAATTTCTAAATCAACTGCCGGCCCGCAGTCTGTTGAGACGATTATCGATAACCGGATGCTTAACGAAGTGGGAAACAACAAACTTCTAATCAACGGAGCTGTAGAACCGTCACAGTCCGGATGGTCAGCGACGTTAAAGAACGTTCAATGGGCCCATCTGGAGGGTAATGTGCCAGGTGCCGACGTGGGCTACTATTTCCCTGAAGCTCCAAGTATACTGGCACAACGTGAAGCCAGAACCGGCAGTTGGAAAGAGATTAATGCCACTCAATCCGATGTTCCCATTACACGCAACTATTTAAGCCTGGCAGTTGAGCATGGAGATACGCCTACGAATGGCTCATACTCCTATGTTCTGTTGCCTAATCGTGACATTTCAGGTACTGAGGATTACAGTGGCAACCCGGATATCGAAGTGCTGCGCAATACAGAGGATGTGCATGCGGTCAGAGAGAAGAAGCTGGGCATAACCGCCGCTAATTTCTGGAATCCAGGAACAGTAGATTCCATCAAGGCACTCAATCCAGCTTCCGTGATGATTCGGCAGATCGATCAGGAGCTTGTCGTTTCGGTGTCTGATCCTACTCAGTCGCAAAACCTATTGTCCCTGGAACTGGATATACCGGGGTTGACACTGCTCAGCAAAGATAGCAAGACGGATGTACTGCAAGCTTCGGGAAATACAGTTATAACGGTGGATGTGAAGAATTCTATAGGGGCAACGCATGTATTGAAATTTAATATTACTGAAGGAGAGACTCCAAAAGACGAATATGACGAGCTTCGTGGAAGATGGGTGGAGTATTTGACCGGAGGGCAATCCTTCGACCCGAATAACCCGGACATTGCCAAGTCTATAAAGACTTTATCCGATAAGATCAGTAATCAGGAGCGAACTGGATTCTGGGATACGATGAACAAGCAAATGAACCGTACTTATTTATGGAGCGATAAGCCGGGCAGCACAGCGGATGCTTTTGATACGGCAGCCTCTTATAACCGGTTGAAGGATATGGCTATTGGCTTTTCGACATCCGGCTCACCATTGTACGAGAATATGCAGTTGAAATCAGATATTCTGGACGGTTTAGATTTCCTATACGCGAATTGGTATAACGAAACCAAACTGGAGAAAGGCAATTGGTTCGAATGGGAGATCGGCATTCCGCTTGCATTGGGAGATACGATGGCCTTAATGTTCGAGTATTTGTCAGCCGATCAGATTACCAAATATACCAAAGCCATTGATAAATTCTGCCCGGACCCAACCAAACGGACCAATCAACCCTCGTTGATGGAAACCGGCGCGAATCGGCTGGATAAAGCACTGGCAGTGGTCTTGAGGGGCATTCATAATCGTGACAGTGCGAAGACCAAACAAGGGCGGGATGCGGTTAGCCAAGTATTACCCTATGTGACCCGCGGAGACGGATTTTATGAGGACGGCTCCTTTATCCAGCATAATAATATTGCTTATACCGGCAGTTATGGGGCTGTATTGCTTGGCGATATGATGAAAATGATGACTTTGCTGACAGGGTCCTCTTGGCCGCTGACTGATACCAATATGAAGAATGTATACAACTGGGTAACGGATTCTTATGAACCTCTCGTCTACAGAAAATTAATGATGGATATGGTGTTCGGTAGATCGATAGCCCGGGGAAACCGGCAGCTCGTGCCTTGGTCGCATATTTTGCGGCTGGCTTCTTCCGCGCCACCGGAGCAAGCGGCCCGATTTAAATCGATGGTGAAGTATTGGTTCGAAGCCGATACGGTAGTAGAAAGTTATTACGACGGTCTAAGAGTAGCCGATATTGTTCTGCTCCAGACGCTTATGGACGATCCAGAGGTGCAGCCATCAGGAGACCTTACTGTGCATAAGCAGTTTTCGGCTATGGACCGGATTGTCCACCATCGGCCTGGATATGCCTTTGGGATCAGCATGTCTTCGGCCCGAATTGCCAACTATGAAGCGGGCACAGAGAATCTGAAGGGCTGGTATACAGGCGAAGGCATGACCTATCTGTATAATCAGGATCTGGATCAATATGCAGATGCATTCTGGCCGACCGTGAACGCTTATCGTCTGCCTGGGGTTACATCGGATGGGGCAAGTCGCGGTGCAGCCAAGACTACATCTAAAACATGGGTGGGAGGATCATCCATAGACGGGCTTTATGGAGCGGCCGGCATGGATCTGGATCCGGATAACAGCACATTGTCCGGTAAAAAGTCCTGGTTCATGTTCGATGATGAAATCGTAGCACTTGGGGCAGGCATTACAAGCACGGATAACCGCAAGGTGGAGACCATCGTAGATAACCGTAAGCTCAAGGCGAGCGGAGACAATGTACTTACGGTCAACGGAGAGGCCAAGCCATCCGCGCTGGGTTGGTCTGAGTCAATGAATCAGGTGCATTGGGCACATCTGGAAGGCAATGTTCCCGGCTCGGGAATCGGTTATTATTTCCCTGATGCCCCAACGATAGACGGTCTGCGTGAGTCTCGGACTGGCGCATGGAAGGATATTAATCAAGGGGGATCAACGGAGCCGATTACGAGAAATTATGCCAGCCTGTCGATTGCTCAGGGAACGAATCCGGTGAATCAATCGTATTCGTATGTGCTTCTACCGAATCAGGATGAAACGGCGACAGCGCGCTACAGCAGTAGTCCTGACATCGAAATTATAGCCAACACGGATAGTGTGCAAGCCGTCAAGGAACAGAAGCTGGGACTTACGGCTATGAACTTCTGGGTACCGGGAATGATCGAATCCGTGCGCGCCAATCATCCAGCCTCCATTATTATCAAGGAGTCTGGAGATGAACTGACGATAGCCATTTCGGATCCGACACAGTCTCAATCTGTGGTGAATGTGGATGTCGGCAGAACCGCGCTGGAAGAGCTGATGAAAGATCCAACCGTAACGGTACTGCAGACCTCGCCGAGGATTGAACTCGCAATTCATACCAGCGGGTCCAAAGGAAAAAGCCATGTTGTCAAGTTCAGAATTGATCCGAATGCCGAGCCTTCTGAGCCTTCCGATTCGGAACCAGACGAAGCGGCAATAACGAAGCTGTATGTTTCTGAAGATGCGTATGTCAATGGAGGATCGAAAGCTGCAGTCAATTATAGTTCGGTCAATTACTTGCAAATCAGAAATGGCAGCGGGGACACAGACAGAAGGGTTTATCTAAAATTCGATCTGAGTCCATTTCTCGATGAAGTCGGTTCTGTGAAGCTGAATGTGTTCGGAAAGACAAATGACGGGGCAGGCACTTTGTCCGATATCGGTGTATTTGGAGTCCAAGATGATGATTGGACGGAGGCTACGCTAAACTACAATAATGCTCCAAAAATCGGTACTCAAGCTGCGCTGCAGACTTTTTCCGGACCGGAGCAATGGCGGCAGTTCGATATTACCTCATGGGTTGGCACGGAGTTCCCTTCCGATCCGGTGATAAGTCTGGCTCTTAGGCAGGTAGGCTATAATCTCGCCACAGACATAAGAAGCCGTAAGAATGAGAATGGCAAATATGCCGCGTATCTGGAAATTTTGCCGAAAGATACAACACCTCCAGTCACGAAGGCTACCATACTTGGAGAAACAGGAGAAGGGGGCGCATATAAGGGCAAAGTCAATATCACTTTTGATGTCACCGACCAATCCAATGGGGGAGCTGTCGGCTGGGGAGTCAAGCGGACAGAATACCGGCTCAATGGTGGTTCATGGAGTACGGTTACTCAGAGCGTATATATCGAGAACCCCGGAACCTTCGGGATCGATTATCGTTCGGTGGATAAGGCTGGAAATGTAGAGCCTTTCCGACAGCTTCAGGTGACAGTCATGGAGCCTACAGAAAGAGTCTCAACGGCAATTAGCGGCCCGGAAAGCCTGGGTGTCGGGGAGACCGGAACGGCGGTTACTTCGGTAGTGTACAGCGATGGCAGCCGTTATATAGTAACCGAAGGTATAGTCTATGAGAGCAGCGATCCTAACGTGACAAGTATAGGCAAAGATGGCCATATTGAAGCTAAAGGACCGGGCGTTTCGGTTATTTCATCCGTATATGACAACATGACCGCTTCCTATTTATTAAAGGTGTATGGACAACTGCCGGAGCTCGTCTCTATTTCGTTAAGCGGTCCGACATCCTTGGAAATAGGGCAGAGCGGTAAGGTGGTCACAACGGCGGTATATAGTGATGATAGCCACCTTACGGTAACCGAGGGTGTGATCTACGAGAGCAGTAACAGGAAGGTAGCCACAGTAACGGCAACGGGGCAGCTGCAAGCACTTGATCCGGGCATGACTGTGATTACTGCAAGTTACGGAGGACGGCAGAGCAGTCTGAGGCTTCAGATTCTACAAGCGGAAGAGACTACTTCAACTGTTCCGAGTCCGCAACCACAAGTGCCTTCCGTACCGGAGGTAACGGCGGGGCGGCTGCAACTAAACGCAGCTTCGTTGAACGATCTTTCGGAAGCCATTGTCTACGAGGGTAAATTGAGAATGCTAGTATTGCCGGGGATGGCAGCAGACATGCTCAAACAGAAGCCGCTTCGGGTAGAGGCTTCTAACTTTAATGTGACCCTTCCGGCAGCGGTGCTTCAACAATTGCGGGGTTTGATTCCTGCGGAGCAATTGGCCGGCAGCCAGATCTTTCTGGAGGCTTCTGAGGTGAATGGGGAAGCGGCGCAGAGAATACTAGCTAGCGCAGAGAAGAAATCTGGTGCAGTGCTAAACCAGGCAGGAGAGTTCCTTCTCTTTAACCTGTATATTGTTGCTGGTGACGGTACAAGAAGCATACTTTCCAAATTTGTTGAGCCCGTTACATTAGAGCTTAACGCCTACCCTGAGGCCAAAAGGAATTTGCTCGGCGGCTATTATTTTCCGGATTCCGGAAATATAGAGTATGCGGGCGGTTCCTGGCTGAAGGGCAAGGTGGCTCTGCGCACCGAACACTTAGGCACATATGCCGTGCTGGAATACAACAAATCGTATGACGATGTTCCTTCTGGACATTGGGCGGCGGCGGTTGTACAAGAGCTAACGGCCAAACATCTGATTCAAGGAGTCGGACTTCGGAATTTCGAGCCGAACCGCTCTGTGACCCGTGCAGAATTTACAGCTATGCTGATCCGCTTGCTAGGACTTGAAGGGAAATCATCTACAGCATTTGCGGATGTATCTGCGGATGAGTGGTATGCGGAGGAAGTGGCGCAGGCAGTAGAGGCGGGGATAGTCCATGGGGTGAGTGAGACTCGCTTCGCTCCAGAAGCCCCTATTTCCCGCCAAGAGATGGCGGTCATGGTGATGCGAGCCTACGAATATGTCAGCGGGAAAAAGGTGGAACCGAAGCCTGTAATCCAATTCGGTGACTTGCGTGCGGCTGCCTCATGGGCCCGTGAATCGATCATTGCTGCCCAAGCCCTTGGACTTATCCAGGGTCGAAGTGACCAGCAATTCGCTCCGGGAGGCTCAGCAACTCGAGCTGAGAGCGCAATGGTTCTATACAATCTTTTAGCAATTAAGACTGAAAAGTAAGAATTTGAAGCCAGGGCTTTGGGTAGGTTCAGTAGAACCATTCCAGAGCCCTTTTGGCGTTTAGAGAAATTGGCAGATTTGGATGGGCAGAGCTTTCGTTGAGGTTTCATTTCTACTCGGTTTGTGAATAATGGAGGATTGAATAGGAAGGGAGCATTAGAGATGCAGGTATATATGGACATTGTGCTTAGGGCCTTTGTTGCTATGATCATGCTTTTGCTGATCGCCAAAATATTGGGAAAACAAACGTTATCTAACTTGACCTTCCACGATTTCGTGACGGGTATTATATTGGGCTCAATAGCCGCGAACTTGGCGTTTAATAAACAGCTGCATTCTTCCTACATGATCCTGGCGCTTATAGTCGTAACCGTTACATCTTTTTTACTATCTATCATCGCTTTAAAAAGTCGTAAAATGAGAAGCTGGATTTCAGGTTCACCCACTGTACTTATTGAGGATGGGAAAATTCTTGAGCAAAATATGAAAAAGGTAAGATATTCGTTGGATTCTTTGGATCAGGCCTTGAGAGAAAAGGAAATTTTTAATCTAGAGGTAGTAGAATACGCTGTGCTGGAAGATAACGGAATGGTGTCTGTATTAAAGAAACAAGAGTACCAATATGTTACCCGAAAAGATCTAAAGCTGTTGTCCGTTCCTCAGAGCTTTCCCGTTGAATTGATTATGGATGGAATAATGCTCGCAGATAATCTTAAGGATAATGGCCTGACCCAAGAGTGGCTGGAGAACGAGTTAAGACGTAAGGGGAAACAAATTTCTGATGTGTTTTACGGGGTAAGAGGAACGCAGCAGCAGCTGATTTTTGACTATTATGAAGACGGGATAAAGAAACCTATTGATAAAGAATAGCTTTTGTTCATATTGGAGATTGACGGATACCTAAGCAGCGTCTTATAATGTTTATATAATTATTAATTAGTTAATAAAAATATAAACGTTGAGAGGCGGTATTTAACCATGGCAGAACGTGCGATCCTTAATACTGACATTCGCAAAGGGACGATTAACAGAAATATTTACGGACATTTTTCTGAGCATCTTGGCCGTTGCATTTATGAAGGGATTTGGGTTGGAGAAGATTCAACTATTCCTAACACCAACGGTATTCGTAATGATGTCGTGAAAGCGCTTAAGGAAATTAAAATTCCTGTACTACGCTGGCCAGGTGGCTGTTTCGCGGATGAATATCACTGGAAAGATGGTATCGGAGCCCGTGAAGGTCGTAAACGTATGATTAACACTCACTGGGGCGGAACGGTTGAGAACAACCATTTTGGTACGCATGAATTCATGGAATTATGTGAGATGCTGGAATGTGAGCCTTACATTAACGGTAATGTGGGCAGTGGTACCGTTCAAGAGATGTCCGAATGGGTGGAGTATTTAACCTTTGGAGGCGTATCTCCAATGTCCGAGCTTCGCCAGCAGAATGGTCATCAAGAGCCTTGGGCTGTGACTTATTTTGGCGTGGGGAATGAGAACTGGGGCTGCGGCGGGAATATGCGTCCAGAATATTATGCAGATCTTTATCGCCAATATCAGACGTATGTACGAAATTACGGGGACAATCGTATTCACCGGATTGCTTGTGGTCCTAACGTGGATGATTATCACTGGATGGAAGTTCTGATGCGTGAGGCAACACGCTTTATGGACTCGATTACCCTGCATTATTATACAATTCCTGGTCCAGCATGGGAGAATAAAGGTGCAGCTACAGGCTTTGAAACGAGTGAATGGTTTAGTACATTAGAGAAAGCCCTTCGCATGGATGAGCTGATCACCAGACATGGCGTTATTATGGATAAATATGATCCGGATAAAAGAGTAGGTCTTATCGTAGATGAGTGGGGAACTTGGTATGATGTAGAGCCGGGGACGAATCCAGGATTCCTGTATCAACAAAATTCAATTCGGGATGCTCTTGTAGCAGGCGTGACCTTGAATATTTTCCATAAACATAGTGACCGGGTACGGATGGCAAATATTGCGCAGACGATTAACGTACTTCAGGCAGTTATATTGACCGAAGGGGAAAAGATGGTGCTGACCCCAACGTATCATGTATTTAATATGTTTAAAGTCCATCAGGATGCGGAGTTGCTGGATTTAGCACTGGAAAGTGGCACTTACAGCTTTGAAGGCCGTGAGATTCCTGAAGTATCTGCTTCGGCTTCCGTAACTGCTTCTGGAATCATCCATGTCAGTCTTTGCAACTTGAACCATGCTGCTTCTGCTGCTGTTCCACTTGAGCTTCGTGGTCTTTCCGGGAAGAAGGTTGAAGTGACAGGCACAACACTTGCCGGTGATAAAATTGATGCTCACAATACCTTCAGCCAACCGGAGGCGGTAGTGCCGCAAGCCTTCACTGCCTTCACTCTGGAGGGCGATCTTCTTAATGTTGAACTGCCTCCAATGTCAGTAACTGTGCTGGAGATTACGCCGAAGGCTTAAGGTGGTGTTACCATGTCAACAACATCAACATGCAAGGGATGCAGAGAGGATTATAAAGTTACGCCAACGCAGATTAATCGTATCTTGTCTTCTTCCATGTTTAAGCCAGAGTTTTGTGTTCCAGATGAAGTTTACGCTGAACGGGTTGCCCTTTGTGGGACTTGCCCTAAGCTGCACGAAGGGGTAACTTGCGTCGCTTGCGGCTGCATCATCCCCGTAGTAGCCAAGCTTAAGGAACGTAGTTGTCCATTGCCGGGGGGTGGCTTGTGGGGTCCCTTTATCGAAAAGAATTAAGCTAAAATAAGAGCCGCATTCGACTCTCCAATGGGAGGTGAATGCGGCTTTATTCTTGGTTATCCGTATAGAACAACTCAACGATTAGATCTTCATTATAATTTCCAAAACCTTTGCCAAAAAGAGTAATCCCGCCAATATGCTCGGCATCTTCATCTACGGAAAGCTTGAAAGACCACTGTTTGTCACGGATATTCACTTGATCAAGGGTAACTTCTGAGAGCTTCAAACCATCCATAAATGTACCTTTTGCTGTAATGCGCAGCTGCTTGAGCAAGCCGTATTGGTTCGTGAGTGCTGGCCACCAGGCCGGTGTATATTTACCACGGCTATCCCCGTAGTCACCGGGACTTGTCCAGAATCCAAGCTTCACTCCGTTCAGAGTGAATGTGATATCCGAAGGCCAATTATTATTAATGGAAGGTGCTTCGGAAGCAATTTCCATGGTTATAATCAGTTCCTCAGGATGCTGGCTGGAGAGGAGGAAATTAGGGATTTTATATTCGATAAATCCTTTGCCGAACCAAAGAATCCCCGCATTCATACGCTCAAGATCCCAGAAATAGCGGGGATCATCAAAACTGCCGATCACTTTCTCAGTAGTTGCAAGACCACAGGTTGGCTCGATCAGGAAGTCGGAGTAATGTCCAACCGGAATTTCCTTGCGATAACTTTTGCGCTCATTGATCTGTCTGCCTGGGAAGGTGATTTCTGCTCCTTCAGCAGCTAGAGTACAGATCTTTTGCAGACCACTTCGACCAGGTGCCATATGCGTCTGGATCAGTCCGGCAGCTTCCAGCTTACGCACATGCATAGTCATAATGGCGCTGCTCAAATTTACTGCTGCGGCCAATTCCTTAACATTCATAGGATTTTCGGCAAGCAAACGCAACATGTGCAGGCGTACTGAGCTGGCTAAAGCTTCATAGACGGGAAGGGATTCTTCCGACAGGTCAAGTTTCATAAATGGCCTCCAATTAAAATTTATGGGCTAATCGCCGATGATTAAGAAATTTATTAATAACAATATAAAAATCGACGTTTATTTCGGATGTATAGTTAATGATTATATTAGTTAAATACTTTTTTTACAATATGGGACTTTAAAAAAAGAACGGAGCCTGTGGCTCCGCTCTCTTTTCAAATCAAATCTTGCTTAATCTACGTTCGAGCTATACTCTGCCTGTACTTCATCTGACTTGAGCGCTCTGCTGTAAATCTTCAGTTCATCAATCATACCCTTAAATGGTGCATCCCAATAGTTGACGCCTAGAGCGAAAACGCCGTTCTTGTTCTTAAAGACATTCGGGAAGCCCTCACCAGAGAACTGCTCTACTCCGTTGAGGTAAACTTTTACGGTACCATTGCTGACCGTAAACGCAACATGTGTCCATGTATTTACTGGAATCTTCATGGCAGAAATAGCATCATACCAAGCTTCTCCGGACCATAACAACGTTTTACCGCCACCGTTCTGAGGAACGAAGCTAATCCAGCTATTTTTAGTGGCAGCGCCGAAGAAAGTAGTTGTTGCATCTGTAAGTTGTTCAGGATTTAGCCACATAGATACGGTGTAGGTATTGCTGTCAATTAATCCATCAGGCAAACGGATACCGGAGGTACCGTTGAATATTGCAGCTTGACCGAGGACACCGTTACCGTATGTGATATTGCCTACTGTTGGGCTATCTACTTTTGCTCCTGTAACTTCGCCTTTTCCGTTCAATTGGAAGGAGTCATCCAGGTCGCCATCAAAAGCATAATGAGCTACTTTTCCATCAGTTACATTTACTGTGTAGCTGGCTGAAACTTCGCTTCCATCAGTCGCTGTTGCAGTAATTACAGCTTGGCCACCGACAGTTAGTGCTGTTACTATTCCGCTCGCTGCGTCAACAGCCACTACGCTGGAATCGCTAGAGCTCCAAGTTAGCGCCTTGTTTCCGGCATTGGTTGGAAGCACACTTACTTGAGGGGTGAAAGTATTTCCTACAGCTACTGATTTAACAGCTTCACTGAATGAAATATTACTTACTTTAATGTTCGTATCAGGCTCACCGTTTACAAGCCAGCCAACAGCTTCCGCAGACAATGCTCTATCATACACGCGGAACTTATCAACCAAACCTTTGTATGGTGCATCCCAGTAGTTCACACCAAGAGCAAATACACCGTTTTCTGTATCGAAAATATCTGTGAATCCTTTTCCGGAGGATTTCAATATACCATTTACGTACATATTGACTGTTCCAGCATTGTAAGTGAAGGCAATATGCGTCCACTGGTTAACTGGAATTTGTAAGCCTGTATCAGCATCTAGCCAAGTATCGCTACCGAACCAGAGTCTGGTGGTTGCTCCACCGTTTCCATATGGCAGGAGACTGAACCAGTTCGTTTCGGTTTTAGCACCGAAGAATACAGGAGTAAAAGCTTTTAATTCGGATGGGTTCAGCCACATCCCTACCGAATATGCGCTACTTTGAATTAATCCGTCAGGTAGACGAACACCGGATTTACCATCAAACTTGGCTGCCTGACCGTCTTTACCAGCCTCAAAAGTGATGTCTCCATCCTCAGTGTTGTTGATCAGATTTCCGGTGACTATGCCGTCAGCTGTGCGATCCCCATTTTCTGCAAGGTCGCCATCAAAGTCAAAGGCAGCTACTAAGCCGTCTTCCAGTTGCGTGCTCTTTTTTTCCATAACAACGGCGGTGAAGGTCTTAGTTACTGCGACTTCACCTAGCTTAATTGTAGCAGTCAGTTCAACTGTAGCGTTTCCAAGTCCAAGTTCAGGACGAGTAACCTTACCATTGTTAGCAATTACAGCCTCATTGGAAGAGGACCATGAAATTTCTGCTCCGCGCAAGCCTTCCGTAGGAAGGGTGATGTCATCGTATATTTTTCTTGTGTCACCAATACTCAAGCCTGCAGCAATATTGTTCAAAATCTGCTCAACGCTCATCGATTCCATCTGGCTGCCCCAGATAGTGATCCCTTGATCTGACATTGCGGTGAACGTCATAACATGCTGTTGGCGTGAGGAATCCCATTGCTTCACAAATACACCTTTGTAGAGATGTTGTACGGTGCTTCCATTTTCCGTTTCGTTAATGAGCAAATGAGCGAAGTACTCATCCTTCAATTCCCAAGTTCCGGTTAACGTTCCAACGATCGTTCCGTCACTTTTTAGCTCGATATCTACTGTAGGTTTGATAATGCCTGAAACATCCTTGCCGTGGTTAACGAACTGATAAGAGCCGACAACATTATCCCGTGCTACAGCCCCAATAGTTTCACCCGTGTAACGATGTACGGCAGTTACTGGCCAGCCATCTTCGTTAGTGAACATTTGATGCACACGAAGTTCATGGGTTTCACCACGGAGTGGGAAACGAGTGTGGAAGAAGTTAAATATTTTACCCGTTTCATCATCATATTGTACCGAGTTATGTCCTGAGGACACATAACCATACGTTTGGAAATTCGGGTCTGCATTTTGATTTGTAAACATGAAGTTTCCTAATAGCTTATTACCATATGGTGTGTTGTCACCATCGGTAGTTAGAACAGCATTCTGTCCTGCTGCATCCGTATAAGGGCCGTCCGGATTTGTTGAACGGAACTGCCGCATGCTGTAACCGCCTTTGGAGTCAAGTCCACCGTAAGTTACATACAAGAAGTAGTAACCAGTCTCCTTGTCGTAAACGATATACGGACCTTCACCCGATTTGGTCATTCCGCCAGAAATATGGGTTCCGAAATAGCGGTCGATAATACGTCCATCAGCGGTCTTTCCATCTTTGCCTGGATATTTAGGTTCTCCGGTAGCTGGATCAATCTCCAGAATGAATATACCACCTGACCATGAACCATAAGTCATCCAAAGCTTGTTGTCTTTGTCGTAGAAAATAGTTGGGTCAATTGCATTTGTATAGGTTTTGTTTTGATACAAACCACCTGCATTAAACCAATCTGGATTGACACCTTCCAGCGTTCCATTGTCGATAAGGTCCTTGATATTTGTATTGTCCCATTTCTTATTTACTTTACTGTCACTGTCATAAGCCTCTTCCTTGGTGAAACCGGAATAAATTACGGTATTTCCATAAGTATAAGGCCCTTCGATATTTTGCGAAGTGGCGTAGCCAATCGCCGAACGGATATAAGTAGAAGAAGCGCTGTAATACATCATATAAGCGCCAGTTGTTCCATCAGCGTTCTTATAATCGTTATTCCAGAATACGTCCGGTGCCCAGATGGAGAATCCGCCTTTACTGTCCGAATCGTTCTCGCCAGCCCATTTAAAGGATTCTGCCAGATTCTTGGACAGATCACCAAAAATCACGTTGCCCGGTGTTTTATAACCATTAGTGAACTGTGTCCAGTTCATCAGATCATCTGATTTGGCCGCATCGATATGGGAGCCAAATACATAATAAGTTCCATTATCCACTACCACCGATGGATCATGTACCGAGACATTGGTGAGTGCTGGTGCAGTTGCTCCCGGACTAGGTGTAGCCGTCGGACTAGGTGTAGCCGTCGGACTAGGTGTAGCCGTCGGATTTGGTGTAGCCGTCGGATTTGGTGTAGCCGTTGGGGCCGGAGTAGCTGTAACTTCCGGAGCCGAAGTAGCAACAGAACCGCCGTTAGATCCACCGGTACCAGTGGTTGCCGTAGCCGTTGGAGTTGGTGTTTCAAAATGGATTAACTGACTGTACTTGCTATCAAAGATAACCTTACCCGTGCCTTGGATGGTTAGGATATCGTTGAAACCAAGGATTAGATTCTTGATTTCTGTACCTGCCTCTACACGCAGCTTGGCTTTTTGCTTCAGTGTAACTTCAGCAATACTGCCTGCTGTCAGATGGAGTGTAGGCTCTCCCAACGCTTGAAGCTCAACGGAATCAAAGCTTCCTTTCAGCTTGAGGATGGAATCCTTAGGCAGCGTATTCTCAACAATAACCCGGCTGAAACCTGCCCCCGTTAATGCATCTTCCTCTAGTATTGCACTGGAATGTACGCGTACGTTTGGTACGGCACTTGTGCCTCTAGTAACGACTCGCAGCTTGCCGTTATGCTTATCTACTACCATTTCAGCAGCATTGGAGTCGCTTAGTACGACACTGTTCTCACCGCCACCAGAAACGAATACTTTTCCCTTAACAGTGACATTATTCAGTGTGACATCGCCCTCAGCAATACCTTCGGTAAGGTAGAGATTCCCTGAGATTGTGGAGTTTTTCAACTCTACGCCTGGGCTGCTGATAACCATATTCCGAGTGTTAATCCCCGAATAGCTTCCGCTCTTAGGCGTGATTTCTCCGCTAAGCTTCTCAATCATGCGCAGTGCTTCCGCTCTTGTTACAGCCTGAGTTCCTTTAAAGCTGCCGTCAGTGTAGCCTTGCAGATAACCTTCACCAAGTAAAGACAATACTGCTTCTTGGCTCCATTCTGGCAAATCAGCAGCATCCTTTGGTGCAGAAGTGCCAACAGATGAGTTGAGTTGGAACAGTCTAAATAACATTACTGCAGCTTCTTGCCGACTTACTTGCTGTGCGGGTCGGAAGGTGCCATCGCTGTATCCTGTTACATATCCTGCAGCGGTTGCTTTTTGGATATCTCCGTAATAAGCACCTGTCGTGGAAACATCCGTGAAGCCTATATCGGCTTTTTCCTGCAAATTAAAGACCCGATTAACCAGAGTAACCCACTCTGCACGGTTGATTTCTTGATTTGGCTTATATATTCCGTTTCCGTAACCCAGAATCAAGCCCTTATCTACCCAGGTTTGAAAATCTTTTTGTGCCCAGTGGCCGGAATAATCGGCAGTTTGTTGCTGAGTGGATAATGCGACTGCTTTGGAATCGCTTGCAGAAGCAGCAGAAATTAATGGAGCAGGCACTAATAGAGTGAGGGCAAGCAGGGAAGCGGTTAGTTTACCAGTAGTTTTTCTCAAATGTATGATCCTCCGATTCTAGTGATGTAGAGCTTGTACACGCGTATTTTTCCAATTCCTCCCTTCTTTACTGAAAAAAATGTAAAACGCTTACATAATTAGCTACTAAAAAAACGCTTTCGAATATGAAAATGGTTTTAATTTATGTATTACTAAACCATAATACGGAAAACGTTTTATAATGCTCTCATTTTAAGCATGATATCAGCAAATAGTCAAACAGAAATTTAATGATTTATGAATCTTTTTATATTTTTATAAATTATAAATTCAAAATAGAGGCAAATGATTTAACTACTGGTGATTACTGCTGAAGTGGATAAGAGTGAAATACAGTGAATGGATGACTAGGCGGGATATATCAGCAAGATAAAGAGAGGGGATAGGGCATAACAGGTGGGGGGGAGCTAAAGAAGAATAGCTAATTAGTTGTTCACCCCCGCAAAAAAACCAGTTTTGCTTAGATCATAAATGAAAAATTTACAGATAGTACAACTTGAAAATGATATCTTGATCATGGTTTCCGAATTTTTTTCCGAAAATCGTTGCTCCTCCTACGTGTTTTGCATCTTCCTTCACTTCGATCCGAAAGGTCCAACGATCACAATTCGTATCTAAATCCTCAATCGAAACCTGAGACAGCGGGTCACCGTCAATATAAGTTCCATTGTGGTTTGTAATTCTAATCGTTTTTAGCAATCCGTATTGATTGATATTGTGTGGCCACCATTCCGGTGTGAATTTACCTCTAGCATCAGCGAAGTCTCCGGGGCTCGTCCAAGTCCCTAATTCCAAGCCATTCAAAGAAAAGGTGATGTCTGAAGGCCATACGTCATTAGCAAAGGGGAATTCGGAAGAAAGCTCTAAGCTAATTTCAAATTGCTGTAAGGTTTCCTCTTTTTTTAGGAAATTAGCGATATTATATTGCACATAACCTTGCGTGAACCAGAGTATCTCTGCGTCCACTCTTTTAGAATCCATGAAATATTTAGGTTCGTCTACTCTGCCGATAAACTCCTTATCCGTAGCAAGTCCGCAAGTAGGTTTCAGATCATAATCGGTATAATGACCAATCGGCACTGATGTCTCGTAGGAGGCAAAGGAGTGAAAGATTTTTTTCGGGAAGTTAATCTCAATATGATCCACCCTAAGGATTGAGATTTTTTGCATTCCTGATTTACCAGGCACCTTTTCAGTTTTTATGAGCCCTGCATCTTCTAGTTTTTTAATGTGTTTGGTAACGATAGGACTGCTTATTTTAAGTTCTTCTGCCAAATCTTTGATGTTCATCTTATTTTTGGAGAGCAACTGAATAATTTTGATGCGTACTTCACTCGCTAAAGCTTCGTAAACAACAAGAGAGGATTTGTCGATTTCCAACTGCATTTTACCCACTTCTTTCAAAGTTATTTCATATACTGTAAAGTTTATTAATCTATATATAAAGTAACATGAAAGGTAACCGAAGTAAATATAATATCGCTTTCATCTCCGAGAGATGAATCAAAAGGTTAATTAAACGAAAAAAAATTCTGTTAAGTTTATTTAAATGTTATTGACTACGCTTTCACAATGAATGTATACTAATCTCAAGTTAATCGTTTTCAAAGAAAGTGAACATGAATGGTTATCTTAACATTACAGCTGCAGGGGGAGAGAGTAATGAAAAAGAAATTTGGAGTTTTATTAGCAACGGTTCTAACATTATCGACAGTTTTGGCAGGATGCGGTGGTAAAGATGATAGTAAGACGATTACGTTCTGGACACCGCTGACCGGTGATGACGGTGCTTATATGGATCAAATTGTTAAAAACTACAATGCAACGAATCCCGAAATTAAAGTAAAACATGTTATTACGGCTGATATGTACACAAAAATTTCTACAGTTTTGGCATCTAGCAAAGGTGTTCCTGATTTAGCAATTATCCACGCTGACCGTGTTCCTGGGTTTGTTAAACAAGGTGTACTGGAATCCATGCAAGATACCGTATTGCCAGCACAACCTGAACTGAAAGCTGAAAACTACTTACCACAAGCTTGGAACACTGGTAATATCGATGGAACTCAATACACAGTTCCTCTTGATATTCATAGTAACGTAATGTATTACAATAAAGATTTGCTGAAAAAATATAACGCTGAATCCTTCTTGGATGATAACGTTGTTACTATTGATGAAATGCTTTCCTTACAAGGTAAATTGGATGAAGGCGATTACGTAGTTAATGATGCCTTGCTGGGCTGGGTTATCTTGGCTCAAATTCAAGATTTGGGCGGGGATATCCAAGTCGATGGAAAACCGGCTGTTAATACCCCTGTATTTAAACAAGCGTTTGAAAATGTTAAGAAAATCGCCGATGCTGGCCTGATGACTCCATTTGGTGAAGACGGTTACTTGATGTTCCAATCTCAAAATGTACTTTTCTCGACAGACGGAACTTGGAGTTCTACAGCACATGCTGGGGTTGAAGGCTTGAACTTTGGCGTGACCAATGTTTATTCTCCTACTCCTGATAAATTCACCAACAGATCTTCTTCTCACTTGTTCGCTATGTTGAAGAATGATAAGAGAACAGACGAAAAAGAAGTGGGTATTGCTAACTTCTTGGAATATGTTCGTACGAATTCGATGGAATGGGCAAAAGCTGGACAAAACGTAGCAAGTAACGTAGTTAACCAAAGCCCTGAGTACAAAGACTATATGCAATCCTTCTTTACATCTGATGAAAAAGAAATCGAATCCCTATACATTTACACCTATGAATACTACCCATACATTGCGGAAGCTGTAGATACTTACTGTGCGGATATCGTGCGTGGCAACGTTGATATTGATGAGACTTTGGCAACGATGCAAAAATTTGTTGAAGATAAAATTGCGGAAAGCAGCAGTGCAGCAAAATAAAGCAAAATAGAATAGATTGTACGAAGTAATGTGCCATGTTATGGTGCATTACTTTGTGCAAAAGGAGAAATGAATTCCTATGAAAAAGAAAATCAATTGGGCACCTGCTTTCTTTGTAGGTCCGCATGTCATTTTGTTTGCTGTCTTCATTTTATTGCCAACGATTTATGGGATTTATGCTTCATTTACAAAATGGAATTTAATGAGTGATCCGGTATGGGTAGGCTTTGATAACTATAAGGCTATTCTTTTTGACAACAGTTCAACCTTTCATACTCAATTTTTCAGAGGTCTAAAAAATACATTGATTTTCGTTGCTATGTCTGTTCCGTTGCTGATTATTATTCCATTAATGGTCGCGGTGGCGTTGGAACATAAAAAAGTTAAAATGAAGAGCTTAATTCAATCTATTCTTTATATTCCTGGCTTGATTTCAATTTCTGCGGCAGCACTGATTTGGCTGTTGATCTTTAATAAGCAACTTGGGATCACTGGTAATCTATTTGGATCACAAATTGCTTGGCCTGCAAATCAACCCTATGCGTGGATTATTATCATTGTAATTACTTTATGGGGTGGTATTGGGGGCAACATGATTATCTATCGTGCTTCCTTAAGTGGCGTTTCTCAAGAGTTATATGAATCGGCTGAGCTCGATGGTGCGGGTTCTATTAAAAAATTCACTAGTATTACCTTGCCATCTATTCGTTTTCCATTAATTTATACCTTTGTTATGACAACTGCGGGTGCCTTTAATGTATTCGGCCAACCGTTAATGATGACCGATGGCGGACCTCGACAAAGTACACACGTTCTAATGATGTATATTCGTCAATTAGCTTTCGGTAACGGTGAGTCCATCGCCGGGATGGCATCAGCTATGGCAGTTTTACTGGGATTAGTTATTTTGGTGATCTCAGCGCTGCAATATTTTGTAATGAACCGAAATGCTTCATAGGTTCGCAGAAACTAATTGACTAACAAGGAAATGGAAAAGGTAGGTGTACTAAAATGTCAAACCAGGCAGTAAATCCAGTTGTAAATACAACAGGCAAAATAAAAGGCTCCTCCAGTGTAAGTATTTCAAAATATATTTCCTATATATTTCTAGGTATCCTATGTGTGATTTGGATCATTCCTGTTATATTCGGGATTTCCACCTCATTTAGATCACAAACGGAAGTAGTATCCTCGGGCTTTAGACTATTTCCTAAAGAGTGGGTCTTTGAGAACTACGTTACAATCTTAAACAATACCTCTACAGCTCCAATTCTACGTTGGTTAGGTAACTCATTGTTTATTGCTACATCTCACACCATTCTGGTTGTTATTGTTATTTCGATTACAGGTTTTGGATACACCCGTATTAAGTTTAAAGGAAGAGACACATTGTTCTTTACTTTGCTGGGAATCTCCTTCTTCCCGGGTGTTGTTAACTTGATTCCTTCTTATAAAATCATTGACTCCTTTGGTTGGGTGAATACTTCCTGGGCTATGATTATCCCTGGTCTTGCGGGTATGGGTAATATCTTCTTGGTCAGACAGTTTATGAACGGTATCCCAAAAGAATTAGATGAATCGGCTAAAGTTGATGGTGCTAGTGACTTTAGAATTTTCGCGCAAATTATATTGCCGTTAGTTAAACCAATATTGATTGTTTGCGGATTGTTCTCCTTTACTGGATCTTGGAATGACTTCCTCTGGCCGGTTATTGTGTACACAGATGTAGACAAAATGCCAATTACCGCTGGTTTGCTCTTATTGCAAGACATCTACGGAAACTATCGTATGATCGGACAATTAATGGGCTCGGCAATCATGGCGATTATTCCAACATTGCTGCTATTCGTTTTTGCACAAAAATACTTCGTTCAATCCATCAACCTGAATTCGGGTATCAAAGGTTAGATCGAATGAACTTAAACTTAAATACACCTTGACTTCTTATAAGGAAGGGTGTGTTTTGGTGACCTGCAAATATAAAAAAAGAGATAAATATAGGAGTTGTCATTGTGAGAGAATTTAATGTGAAAAATCCACTAGTTGAGCAACGAGCAGATCCTTGGATCTATAAACATACTGACGGGTACTACTATTTCATAGCTTCAGTTCCGGAGTTCGATAGAATTGAGCTTCGCCGTTCTGAATCTATTCAAGGATTGGCTGAGGCTGATGGAAAGACCATTTGGGTTAAGCATGAAACGGGTTTGATGAGTGCTAATATTTGGGCGCCAGAGATTCATTATATTGATGGAAAATGGTACGTGTATTATGCAGCTGCACATACCTCTGATACGAAAGATGGTTTATTTGATCATCGCATGTTTGCACTAGAAAACTCATCCGCAAATCCTTTAGAGGGTGAATGGGTGGAAAAGGGTCAAATAAAAACAAAATGGGAATCTTTTGCCTTGGATGCAACAACTTTTGAGCATAAAGGAGTTAGATATTACGTTTGGGCACAAAAAGATCCTGCTATCCCTGGCAATTCAAATATTTATATTTCCGAAATGGAGAATCCTTGGACACTAAAAGGCGAGCAGGTGTGCATCACCACTCCTGAATACGATTGGGAAAAAATCGGATTTTTGGTGAATGAAGGCGCGGCAATCCTTAAGCGTAATGGACGCATTTTCATGACTTTCTCAGCTAGTGCAACAGATCACAACTATTGTATGGGATTGTTGACTGCTGATGAGAATAGTGATTTGATGGATCCAAAATCATGGGTCAAGACACCTGAACCTGTGTTTACGACTTCTGAGGAAAACGGCCAATATGGTCCGGGACATAATAGCTTCACTGTCTCTGAGGATGGCACACAGGATATCCTTGTTTTCCATGCTAGAAGCTATAAGGAAATTGTCGGTGATCCGCTTTACGATCCGAATCGTCACGCACGTGTGCAAGTAATCCAGTGGAATGAAGACGGAACGCCAAACTTTGGTGTACCTAGACCGGATACGAAATAAAAAGGGATTTGTCGCATAAAACAACAGAGCAATGATTCTCCCAGAGGTGGAGAAACACTGCTCTGTTGTTTTTTATAAGAGTCATAGTTATAACCCTCCTGAGGCTTAAGGACTCAGCTGACGCTATTTGCAAATTTTTGGACATTTGAGCAAGGTTGCGGACCCCAGTGCAGCTATTCCTTTAGAAAAGGTTCATTTTTGCTGTTCTTCAAGCCAATAACGACTTTAGGGTCCGTTAGGTACACAAATTTGTGATAAAGTTGCATTTAAGGTCAACGGTGTCCGATAGTTGCTTCGGGAACGCGTAAAAGCAAGATGATCAAATGAGGTACTCTTATAATGGAAGATCCCGTCTTCTGAACAGCTCTACTCCCAAGGAAAAGGTGAACACTCCGATCAACAGCAGCCAACTGGAGACCTGAATAATCTCCACGTTGCCCTGAACGATTTCCCCGGGTTGATAGAAGGAGAATAAGGTTAGGAAACGCAGTCCTTCCAGTTTGTCGCTTATTTTACCGAGTAGATCCAGAGTGAAAAATCCGAAGGCGATGGCGCCGGAAATTCCGAGCGCTTTTTTCTCGTCATTACATACAGAGGACACGAGAAAGGTAAGGCCGCCTACCGCAAAAAATAATAAAAACGCCACGGTATTCAGCTGAGCGAAGCGACCACTGTTAAAGTCATATTCACTGCCAAGGAACCATGCTTTACCTAATAATCCGGCGAGGGTGGTTACACCCATAATTAAGAGTAATGCTGTAGTGAGAACAAGTGCCTGCGTGGTAGCGACTTTTCTCCGTGTAGTTGGGGCTATGAGCAGATAAGCCATGGCGCCGCGATCCACGAGTCGAGCCATAAGCTGCGTTGACATTTGCACACAAACTATGGAAAGAATCAGAACTAGTATAAGTCCATAATATTCTCCGGAGATAAAAGCTTCAGCACTGGTAAATCCGCTATTTAATCCAAAGGCTTTACCCACACCCTCTGGCATCGCCTTAATAAGGTCATCAATTGCTTGTGTGCTCCCCGCAATCCCAGGATAAAGCCAGATCATAAACAGAATATAGAAGGCAGAACCAAAGGCGTAATTCAATATTCCTTTCAGGTTCACTCGCATCATTTCCTTATAGAGCGGAAGATTCATTACACTACCCCCTCGCGGTCATAATAGTCCATGAAGATGTCCTCCAGATTCTGCGTGAATACGTCGATGCTGCGGACATTGTATTTTCCAGTTTCCCGGATGAATCGGTCATAATTGCCCTGCACAGCTATGCGGACCCTATTTCCCTCGTGAGCTTCCACTTGTAGGCCGGAGGCGGCAAAATTCACTGCATCTTCACTATTCGCAAAAATGACCTCAAACAGCTTCCGTTGCATCGATTGCAGTTCATGAATATTTTTCACGGTGATAATCCGTCCGTCTTTGATAATTGCGGCGCGGTCACAGGTGCGTTCAATTTCTTGAAAGCTGTGTGAGGACATGAGAAAGGTGGTTCCGGCTGATTTTTCCTCCAGTACCAGATCAATAAATACCTTTTGCATGAGCGGGTCGAGACCCGAGGTAGGTTCATCCAGAATAATAACGTCAGGACTGTGCATAAAAGCAGCGACGATTCCGACCTTTTGCTTCATTCCCTTTGACATTTTTCGGATCGGAGTGGTGGCATCAAATTGCAAACGTTCAATCAGCTGCTCGCGTTTGGTAGTATTTTTGATTCCCTGCATGGCTGAGATAAATTTAAGGAAAGAAAGACCCGTCATCCCATCAAAAAAGTTGATTTCACCGGGTAAGTAGCCAATATGCTTCTGGACTGTCCCTTGTGCCTTCCATACATCAAGCCCATGGATACTCGCATGCCCTTGATCTGGTTTCATAAAACCCATGATATGCCGTATGGTCGTCGATTTACCCGCACCGTTAGGACCCAGAAATCCAAAAAACTCGCCTTTATTTACGGTAAATGTTACATCTTCGATTCCTTTGCCATTCGAAAATCGTTTAGTTAAGCCTTCTACTACCAGCATGCTGCCACCCCCGCCGTAAAAATAATGAACTATTATGAATCAAATATTTCATATGTTATATTATTCCTAGTGGTTAATGAAGTCAATAAAATTATGAAATAATTAAAATGGAATATTTCATTAAATTTGAATATGCATACTTAATAACGAAGTTAGGGTGGAAGCTATGAATGGATTTGAGAAGAGAGCAGCACAGATTAAACTCAAAATTATGAAAACTACCATGGAGATGCTCAAGAACTGGGAACCGAAACGTCTACGGATCGCTGATATTGCGAAAGAAGCAGGGGTCTCTCAGGTGACGATTTATAATTATTTTGGCAGCAAGGAAGCGCTGCTTAGTGAGTCTTTTAAGGACTTTGTTCAGAAGGAAATTCAGGAATTTGAAGATTACATTTATCAAGAGCATTCTCTAAAGGAGATTATTGGTTACATTCTAACCATGGAGAGGGAAACTTACAGCGGTTTATCTCCCGCAACTGTGAAGGAGCTTATGGTTGAGGATCAAGAAATGTTCCATTATATTGAGGAACGATATGCGAATGACATTTTGCCGGTGCTGGTGAAGATGGTCGAGGATGGGAAAGCGCGGGGAGAAATCTCAAATAAAGTATCCACCAAAGGGATACTTTCACTAATGGGGATGTATATGCGTAATGCAGGTGAACTTCTAGACGAAGCTAGCAAACAGGAAGATATGGATGCCTTCATCGAGGAAGCCATCCATATTTTCTTCTATGGCATTTGCGGGAAAGAGTAAGGGGAGCTTGAGCTGCGAGAGCATCACCCTTAATTGATCAGGTGAACAGCGGATTTCCATTCATGCCGACCCAAAGAGCGGATTGTTCAAGCTGGGCAGCAAGCTGAAGCAACAAATCTTCACGGCCTTTGTTCGCCATGACTTGAACGCCTAGCGGCAGGCCATTTGCTGACTTATGGACGGGCACACTCATTGCAGGCTGGCCTGTCAGATTTGCGAGCTGGGTGAACGGTGTATAGGTTAGGCTTGGCTCAAACATCTCGTAAATTAAGCGGCTCTGTTCTTCTTTTGGCAATTCATTTACGTGCAGCAGCTTTGCTATCTCTGCAGGTTTATGCGTTAATTCACCAATTTTGGGAGCAGAGTTTGCATTCGTAGGTGTTATATATAAGTCGTAATGATTAAACAGTTCCGCCATTTGGGCGGCTGCAACGTCCCATTCATCCAGACTATGTACGAATTCGGCCGCTGAAACATTTTTTCCGGTCTCACCAAGGACCCACGTAATGATATCGACATCGTAAGCAGTTATGGAACGTCCCATATTTCTCTCCAGGGAGACGAACATCGCTGCTACCTCTCCGGCATTCATCGTATAGTAGTTCTCCATCAGTCTTGTGCCATTCACAGGACTTTCTATTTCTTCAACCGCATGTCCTTCAGCTTCGAGCCATTTCACGGTTTTGAGAACAGCATTTACGGCCTCTTCAGAGACAGGCGTACCTACTGGGGAAGCCGTCGTAAATCCAATTCGTAGTTTACGTTGCGTAGGCTTAAACAGGTCATCCAGATATACGCCCGGGTATAACGGGGTCTGGAAGGCGGCTTCTGGCTGCACAACCTGCAGCAGATCTAACATAGCAGCGCTATCGCGAACGGACCGGGTTAAGGCAAAATCAATAGAAGCCCCTTGCCATTGACGGCCGACTCCGGGTCCTACTGGTGTGCGCCCGCGCGTGGGTTTAAGTCCGAATAGGCCTGTGAATGAGGCGGGAATACGGATGGAGCCACCACCATCACTGGCTCCCGCTACTGGAACGATACCAGAAGCTACAGCCGCCGCGGCTCCGCCACTTGAACCTCCAGGAGAATATTCGAGATTCCAAGGATTACGAGCAGGGCCGTGGAGGACATTCTCTGTAATGTTTTTTAAGCCGAACTCGGGTGTATTCGTATGGCCAAGTGGAATAAAGCCGGCTTTCCTAATTCGTGCAACATAATTTGAATCCCACCGTGCGACATTGTTCTTCATCAGCATAGCCCCACAAGTGATGGGCTCGCCAGCGATAGATTGGGAAATATCTTTTAATAGAAACGGAACGCCAGCAAACGGCCGAGTGTTATCCTGAACAGGCATCTCGTCGGCTTCTCTAAGAGCAGCTTCACGACGGGTGCGCACCACCGCATTTATGACCGGATTGACCTCATCTAACCGAGCAAAGGCGGCTTCGACCAGCTCACCAGGTGAAATTTCACGTGCTTTGACAAGTGAAGCAAGTCCTAGAGCGTCATAGGTAGAGTAAGAAAAGGACAAATTAGATACCCACTTTCAATTTAGGATGATTATTATATTATACATCCCATTAGTTATTTTTTGAAAATGGGTAATCTGACATCTATCAATTCTTTTTTACGTCATATTAGGCTATACTTAGTGTTAAATGATTTTATGGGGTGTACTGATGAACGAAGAGAAATATCAGAATGTGGATGGATTAATGGAGGCTTTCCAACAATTCGCTAGAATGAATTGGCGTAAAACCACGATTTGGGGCTTGAAGCCAAGTGAGGTCCGGATGTTGGTTTCTTTAAAGCTTGGTAAAGAACGGGAAGGGAAGAAGGGACAGACGGTTTCGGAAATTAGCAAGTTTCTGAAAGTCACCTCTCCTACGGTTACCCAAATGCTCAATAGTCTGATTGCACAAGGATATGTGGTGCGTACTTCTGATGCACAGGATCGCCGAGTTAGCGAGATCACGCTTACGGAAAAAGGGGAGCATCTGGCTGAGATGGCTGTAACGAAATCCCGGAATACCTTTAAAGGTATGATTGATTACATGGGCAAAGAACAGACGGATACGTTAATGGAGCTGTTAAACGGAGTCTATGTTTACTTCGAAGAATTGAACGATCAACCAAACGAATCCTAGCCCTTCTTAAAAAAAAGAGATGCCGCACAGCCTAAGCTGTTTACGGACATCTCTAATGTAAGGTTATTTGTGATTAATGTGCAGCAGGCACAGATTTTTCGAGTTTTTTACTCCCGTTTTTATCCTCTGCGTGTGTCTCCATTTTTTTCTCTCCACTACGTAATGGAATCTCTTTAAGGAACAGAACGAGCAGTGCTGCGATAACTAACAGCGCCGTACCACTTAAGAACACAACTGTCAGGGAATCGCTTAGTGCGTTCCGCAGCATCTCAATCAATTGATTGAAGAGCGGCTGGATTTGCTCTGGCAGTGTTGCATGCAATTCTTTAAGCTTAGGCTGATCTAGCAGCATTTGAGGATTCATAAAGGCAGAAAGCTGTTTAGCGGATTCAGGATCAAGTTTGGATAAATCCGGACCTTTGCCAGAGGACACCGCTGCCTCTAATTTTTTCGTTAATGAGGAGTTCATAATGGTACCCATGATGGCAATACCTATGGTTCCACCTAAATTACGGAATAAAGTATTTGTAGCAGTAGCAACACCTAGCATTGAAGGCGCTACAGCATTTTGTACGGTTAGAGTAAATACAGGCATTGATAGTCCTAACCCAACCCCGAAGATAATCATGCTGACTACAGCCGTAGCAATGTTACTCATAAAGGCCATTAATATCATGGCTACAACCATGAATGGCATCCCCATTAGAGCATAACGTTTATATTTTCCTGTTTTGGAGATCCATCTTCCCACTAAAGTACTTAGTACAATCATAGTAAGTGACATTGGCATATTGATGAAACCAGATTTAGTTGGGGAGACGCCCTCTACCCCTTGCACGAAGAAAGGCAGGTAGATCATTGCGCCCATCATACCGGCATTCATCAGGAAGCCGACAATCATTGAGATGGATACGATGGAATTTTTAAATAAGGATAATGGCAATACTGGGCTTTTAGCTTTACGTTCAATCAGAATCAGGATAATCAGACCCAGAATGGAAGCCCCAAACAAGCCGAGAATCTCCGGAGAACCCCAGTCATATTTTGTTCCTGCCCATGAAAAGCCGAGCAAGAGCGCAACAATGGTCAGGGAAAGGAAAATGGAGCCTAAGTAGTCGATGGACTCAGATGTAGAACGCGTGGTTTTAGGGAACATTTTCAAAATCATAAAGAAGGCCACGATCCCGAAAGGTAAGAAGATCCAGAAGATCCATTTCCAAGCCATGTGATCTACCATGAATCCGCCAAGGGTAGGACCAATTACACTGGAGAAACCAAATATCGCCATCATAATTCCAGTCCACTTGGCTCTCTCTCTTGGAGCGAACAAATCACCTACAGCGGTTACGGTAGCCGACATTAGAATCCCGCCGCCTAGACCTTGAATCCCGCGATAAGTGATCATTTGAAAAATGTTGGTCGACAATCCGGATAGGAAAGCACCTATAATAAAAATGACAATCCCTGATAACAGGAAGGGCTTTCTTCCGTAAATATCGGATAACTTACCGACAAGTACGGTGGCGATGGTTGAGGTGAGCATATAGATGGTAATTACCCAGGTATAATGTTCAATACCTCCAAGCATCGCAATAATTCGGGGCATTGCTGTGCCCACAATCGTCTGGTTGATTGCTGCGAAAAACATAGCCGCCATTAAAGCAATCATAATTGTAACTTTCTTTTTCTGAGTGAGATGCTCCAGAGCAGTTCCTCTCCTTTAACTTCTATATATTGTAGTTTGGAAATTCATGTCGTAATAATTAGGTAGCCAAACTATCATTTATGTATAATACACAAATTCATCAATTAGCACAACAGGTTAATTATTAAATTTTAATTTAAAGAGAATTTGAATTTGACTTGATTTTTTGGGAATAGGTAAGTAATCTAATTAGATTGAGGTATATTGGAGGTGCCCTATGGATACCCATGACAATCAAGAGCAGAAGCTGATCATAGCCCTTGAAAATATAAAGCGTCTGACTGCTCGCCCCTACTCGATTGATGTAGTATCGTATAGAGAGTTTGTTATGATGTACGTCATTCACACTGTTATGAAGCAAAAGAAAGCCACTGAAGGTGACAAACAGCACCGGGGAGTTATGATTTCTAAATTAAGTGACCTGCTCCAGATAAGTAGACCTACTGCCACGCAAATGGCAAATACTTTGGAGGAAAAAGGTTACGTAGTGCGTACAACATCCGATACAGATCGTCGGGTCGTATATATCTGTCTGAGTGAGCTTGGAGAGCAGATTTATAGCAGGCAGATGGCATCCTATTCCGGCATTTTGAGTGAAATCACGCAAAAGGTCGGTAAGGAAGAGATCGACCAGCTGATCTTTTTGTGCGATCGTTTTCAAGAAGCGGTGCATGAGGTCAGAAGCCGTCATTTTTTTCCACAGTCGGATGAGGAGCCATTAGTTATAGATTCAGTATAGAAAGCCCAACATCAAAAGATATTCCTGCAGACCTGCGGGAACATCTTTTTTTGCATCTTAGAGCAAGGAGTGATTATCATCAGAATATTAGCAATTAGTGACATTCACGGAAGTTATGTAGAATTCAATGCCCTATTATCAAAAGTGAATTATCGCCCGGCGGAGGATAAGCTTATTTTAATGGGAGATTATGTGGATAGAGGTCTGGACAGTAAAGGAATTGTGGAGCAAGTGATGACTCTGCAGCAAGAATGTGGAGCGATAGTTCTCAAAGGAAATCACGATAAAATGGCTTGCGATGCGCTCACCAGCGATGATGATAATTTGGATACCCATTGGCTAACTAACGGCGGATTTCATACACTGATGAGTTATTGCGAGGCGGGCTACGAAGGATTGCAGAAGGATTTTGGCTGGAAGGATTATATGCAGCTAAAAGAAAAAATTAGGCGGGACTATAGACATCATATAGACTTTCTGAGCACATTGCCGCTTTATCATGAGACGGAAGAACATATTTTTGTTCATGCAGGCATTAATCCATTAATAGAGGATTGGAAGCAGCAGGACCCTTATGATTTTATCTGGATTAGAGAACCCTTTTATAAGAATCCGGTAGTTAGCACTAACAAAACGGTTGTTTTCGGTCATACTTCGACGATGGATCTGCATGATTCAGAAGAAATCTGGTTTAGTCCACTGGGAGATAAAATTGGGATAGATGGCGGCTGTGCATATGGCCAACGACTAAATTGCTTGGAGATTTCCGCAGGGAAATACATAACGCATTTTGTTCGGAATGGTGAGACGCTTTGAGCGTTCTCCCATTTTTTTTAGAATAGTAATGAATTAAACGTTAACTATGTATAAAATAAAGATAGGAGGGGTGCAAATAGGTGAATGCGAACAACAAATATCATATCCTCATGCAAGGGGCCATCAGCAAGAATGTGAGCGAAACCTGTAAGGAGTTTGGCATTTCCCGGACGATCTATTATAAGTGGTCTAAAGCTTATCAACAACATGGAATGGATGGACTTGGGGAGAAGAAAAGAAAGCCGGTAATGCCTAATAAAGTAGATAAGAGAACGGAAAGATTGATCTTGGAGTACGTCGCCAGATTTCCTGAGGATGGGCCTAAACGCATCTTTTATGAACTGCAAGATGAAGGTATGCAAATAGGGGAATCCGGTATTTATAATGTACTACGTCGAAACGGACTAAATAAACGAATAGAACGTGAAGCTTACGCCAATCAAATCAAAGCAAAGAAGAGGAATGGCGCACAATCCACTCACACTAAAGGATTTAAAGAGAAACGGAAAATACTAGATTATAAGATGAAGAATCCGATAAATGCTCATCCCGGGTATATGTGTCAGCAGAGTATTAGCTATTTGGGAGTTTTCCCGAGGGTCGGAAAGGTATATCAATATGTAATTTATGATGCCTACTCCAGACTAGGTCTAGTTAAGCTATACAATCGGAAATCTACCATTCATTTTATAGATTTTATGCATCTGAAAGTTCTCCCATTGATGAAGACATTAGATTTTCATATCGATAATCTGGTTACGAACAAAAGCCGTGAATTCATTACGAACTGGGACAGAGGAAAACATAAATATAGTGAATTTTTACATAAGAACAATATTAATCAAGTCGCTATAACGGTAGACCAAACAGAGATATTTCAGCCCTTGCAGCAATTTGCGGCGGTGTTGACCAAAGAATTCTACCAGCAGGCTTGGGTAGATGATACGATAGATTCCTTTGAAATTTTAGAAAAGCGCTTACATGAATACTTGAGAACCTACAACTTCAACAGGCAAATTACAGACGGACCTAATCAAGGTAAAATACCATCGGATGTCGCACTTGCCTATACGGGACAACGAGAAACTTTGCCATTATGGTTATTTACAAGGAGATAACGGATGATGACAAACACGAAGAATAAAGACCGAATTGGAATCATCGGTGCAGGGATTTCTGGGGTTACGGCTGCTTATGAATTAGCGAAAAAAGGATATACCAACATTACCCTCATGGAGAAGTCGGATAGAGTAGGAGGAAAGTGTCATTCTATTGAGTACAAAGGAAAAAGTTATGAAATGGGGACGCTAATCGGCCTGCCTACCTATAAACATACGATGGATTTTATGAGAGATTTTGATCTTATGGATAGGGGACCATTGTTAGAACGTGGATTTTTTGATAATAATGGGAGAAAAACTTCACAGATTCCCATGGAGCAGATAGAGGCGTTTACACAAGAATTCAAACGATTGCCGGATATTCTAAAACGCTATGAGTCTCTCCAAGAACCGGGTTTTCTCCACTTACCGCCAGATTTATGTCAGCCATTTTCGCAGTGGTGTGTAGAGAATAAGCTGTCTGTCCTTGAGCAGGTCTACATGCATTATTTTAATACTTTTGGATTCGGTGGTATCCATAATGTGCCCGCTGCATATGTGCTGAAATTTCTAAGCTATGATAATCTGTTGTCGTTTATTGAAATTACTCATATGATAACCTGGCCTAAGGGTGTTACTGAGCTGATTAGACGAATGGCCGACCAAGTAAACGATCTACGCCTGACTTGTGAAGTGCTTTTTATGGAGCAAGAACAAGATGGGCAGGTTCGAGTAGAGACGAGTCAGGACATCTTTTATTTTGACAAGGTCATTTATACAGCAGCTTTAGAGCAAATGGGCGATACAGTTAGCCTGTCAAGTGAGGACAAAACTTTATTAGCGAATATAACCTATGAATGGTTTAGGGTATATGCGTATAGAGTGAAGGGGTTGCCGGAGCTTTCTGGCTATATCCCCCGGAATATGTACCCTGAACGTAAAGGGCATATGATGGCATGGTACTATCGGTGGGCAGATATGGGAACTACGGATCTAGTTACGGTTTATGTAGCAGAGAATGAAGCTATGACTGATCTGGAAATGCGAGAGACGGTAGAAAATAAACTTCGCGAGCTGGGCGGAGAGAGCATTCGACTATATATGATGAAGCGTTGGAGGCATTTCCCACATGTGGATTCTAATGCGCTACATGAGGGATTTTATGAACGGGTTGATCAGATGCAGGGGAAAAACAATATCTATTTAGCTGGAGAAATCATGAACTTCCCTACACTTGAGAATTGTATTATATACGCGAAACACTTGGTTGAACGATTCTTTTGAATAACATTAAAGAGGAACCTTGTCCACAAAGAAATTTGTCGACAAGGTTTTTTACATTCAAGTTAGGTTTGCAGTATATAGTTCTATAGACATGTATTCTAATAGATTTCTCAGAAGAAAGGTAGAAAGTTTGGCGAATTCTAGTGCTAGGGTTGTGTAAACTCAACTTGAAATGAAACTAAAAAAACACTGATAAATCAACGTTTTAAGCGATTTGATCGTTTAAAGAGGGATGGGCTATATTGGACCTGAGACACAGATTACATACACCAACCTATAAGGAGGAGTAAAACATGTTTTTATTCGAATCGATTCCCTGGTACTCTGCGTTAATGTGGTTAGTAGTACTAGCAGGATTAATGTTTGTAAATGAAATCGCACGGAAGAGCAAGTGGTTCTCAATCATTCTGTTTATAGTTGTCCCTATTGTTCTTACCATAGCGGTTTGGCCAAATACGGCAGGAGAAGGCTCCAGTACTGGAACATGGTTTCACTGGGTAAAAGTATATTCTGCTTTGGCAGGATGTATAGGGTTTATGGCTATCCGTTATGTTAAAGGATGGGACAAAAATAAATATATATTAATGTTCCCGGCTATTATCCTTGCAGTTAACATTCTTGAAGCAGTTATTCGTGATTTCCAAGTGTACAGCTTGCAAGGTATGGTGGATGGCGTAATGATGGTAGGTGGTCCTTGGAACATTATGAACGGGATCGCAGGTATTCTGAACATTATTACGATTTCTGGTTGGATGGGTATTGTGATCAGTAAAGATAAGAGTAAAGATATGTTGTGGCCTGACCAGCTTTGGTTCTGGATCATTGCTTATGACATTTGGAACTTTGCCTATGTATATAATGCAGTTTCTGACCATTCCTTCTATGCAGGTGCAGCATTGTTGATCTCTTGTACCATCCCGGCGTTCTTCTTTAAAAAAGGGGCATGGCTGCAGCATCGTGCACAGACTTTGGCGATTTGGATGATGTTTACGATGTCGTTCCCGGCGTTTGTTGGCGAGTCAAAGTTCTCTGTACAATCCTCTCATAGTGAAACCGCTCTGTGGATAGTAAGTGCATTATCTTTAGCTGCTAATATTGCAGTGTTTGGTTATCATTTCTATAAAATCATCAAGCATAAACGCAATCCGCTTAAAGATGAAGTTTATACGGATTTAGCTGCTTATAAAGCTATTGCAGAGGGTGCGAATTAATAGAGACATTATAGTAATAGTGATAGAAGTTCCTCCTGCTTAAAGGGGGGAACTTCTTTTTGTGAATAATTAAAGTTCTAATTATCAGAGCCCCATATCCGCCCGTTGCTGCGCACGAAATGTTTTCCTTTTTATACAAAGCAAAAGACAAGTCAGTAATAAGACACATAATAAAGTTGCCGTATATGTGAAATTGCTGTTCCAAAACGCTATCTGAATATTCATTAATGAGTGAACGCCGATCACGAAAAATAAATTTCGGGTTAAGATATAGAGTAGAGCGAATATAATTCCTAGAATTAGAAGCATGATAAAATCATAAACAAACTCCATTCCAACTAATCCTGAGTAAATCCGGTTTGGGATATGTATGGCGGCAAAGATCGATTGTGAAATCAGCATTGCAGAGATCATCCGTGTAGTTTTGTTGTTGATTTTTTTTAAGTATAGATAGATTTGAACGAGCAGGAAGCCGCGAAATAAGATTTCTTCCAATAAAGCATTTCCCAAGACTTGACCTAGAATTTCACCGAAAACTAAATTTGAATGGCTGAAGATAGCATTGTTAAGTGTTAGCTCTGAGTGATTCAGGTGTACCATACACAAATCTACTATATTTATAGCGAGCCAAAACAGAAAGGTACCCAGCAGTCCGGCTCTTAATTTTTCTATTTTTAACCCAAAATCCCGGGGCGAAACTTTAGCTATCAGAATCAAAAAAATAATTACTTCTAAGAGAAGCCCAACTAGATTGGCGGCTAACGTTTCATTGATCCAGTGGTTTGTGTTTTTGGCAATAAAACTTAAATATCCATGCTCAAAAAGGATGAGATTAACCGCAAGAGTAAAGATAATATGAATAAAAATGAGGCTCGCTATAAAAAGGTAGTGTGTAGGCTTTGCTTCAAAAATCGATGATAGATTGAACTCCTTGGAGTGAAGCATCGACGGCAGTCCTCCTGATACAAAATATTCCAAATTAACCTTAGATTTCACTATATCCTTTTTGAGTCCAAGTTTACTGTTACAAAAATCATGTGTTATTCTTCACATTCGCCCATCCCCAGATTGACAGAAGCAAGGGCACTGGCTATACTTGAAATGTTAAAATGCAAATCGGACAAATCGTTGATGAAAATGAAGTACACCGGAGGATGGCTTGAACAGAGAAAAGGTTCCTTTACGAAACGTTTCGTAATGGCTGTGAGAACCTTGAAGACAGGCCGGTGGAAAGCTAATTTCGGAGTGTGAGATCAATGCTCACCGGGGGCGCCCGTTATCAGCCGCGACAAGGCGATCGTCTGCAATTGTCCCATTAGTGGGGTCAAGGCGATAACCAGGGTGGTACCGCGATATTAATCGTCCCTGAATTATTCAGGGGCGTTTTTTTGTTTTTATTTTTTAGGTATTTTGTAATTTCCGGTGTAAATGCCGAAGTAAAAAGATGAGACGGGAGCTGTAAATGATGAAAGCAAGTGAAATTCGTTCCAAATGGCTTAAGTTTTTTGAAAGTAAAGGTCACAAGATTGAACCAAGTGCGTCCCTCGTTCCTCACAACGATCCTTCGCTTCTGTGGATCAATGCGGGTATGGCACCTTTGAAAGTGTACTTCGATGGCCGGGAGGTTCCAGAAAATCCGCGCCTGACTAACTCACAAAAATGTATTCGTACCAATGATATCGAGAATGTGGGTAAGACACGCCGTCACCATACATTTTTCGAGATGCTGGGTAACTTCTCCATCGGCGATTATTTCAAAGAAGAAGCTATCACATGGGCTTGGGAGTTCCTAACCGGCAAAGAGTGGATCGGCTTTGACCCGGAACGTATTTCCGTAACGGTGTACGCAGAGGATGAAGAGGCATTTAAGCTGTGGAATGAAAAGGTTGGCCTGCCTGCTGAACGCATCATTAAGCTGGGCGACGATAATTTCTGGGATATTGGCGAAGGCCCATGCGGTCCTTGCTCGGAAATCTTTTATGACCGTGGTGAAGCTTACGGCAGTGATATGAGCGATCCGGAAATGTATCCAGGTGGAGAAAATGAACGCTGGTTAGAAGTATGGAACCTGGTGTTCTCACAATTCAACCATAACAAGGATGGCAGCTATACGCCGCTTCCGAATAAAAACATTGATACAGGGGCTGGCTTGGAGCGTTTTGCATCCATTCTACAGGATGTAGATTCCAACTTCGACACTGATTTGTTCCAACCTATTATTCAAAAGACAGCACAGCTCGCGGGTGTAACTTATAAAGATAACGTTGAGCAGGATATCGCGCTTAAAGTAATCGCTGACCATGTGCGTACCGTTACTTTTGCGGTCGGGGATGGAGTACTTCCTTCTAATGAAGGACGCGGTTATATTATCCGCCGTTTGCTTCGCCGTGCTGTTCGGTACGGAAAGACCTTGGGTCTGGATCGTCCATTCCTGTATGAGCTGACTGAAACCGTTGGCGAAATTATGGGTGTCTACTATCCATCCGTTGTGGACAACCGCGAATATATCGCAAAGATTATTCGTACTGAAGAAGAACGTTTCCACGAAACATTGTCTGACGGATTGGCTATTTTGGGTGAGATCAGTGCTAAAGCAAAAGCAGAGGGTCTCAGCAATATTGCTGGAGCCGATGCATTTAAGTTATATGATACTTATGGGTTCCCATTTGACCTGACCGAAGATTTCGCAGCGGAGCAAGGTTTAACTGTAGACCGAGAAGGTTTTGATGCGGCTATGCAGGAGCAACGTGACCGTGCGAGAGCTGCACGTCATGATGGCGGCAGCATGAAGATCCAGGGAGGCGCACTAGCAGACCTGACGGTTAAAAGTGAATTTGTTGGATATAATGACTCGGTAACAGAGTCGAAAATCCTGGCTATTGTTGTGGGTGATGAATTGGTAGATGTCGCCGGTGAAGGCGCAGAATGCCAAGTTATTCTTGATACAACACCGTTCTATGCTGAGAGCGGCGGACAAGTAAGTGACACGGGTGTGCTTACTGGGGGTTCAGTTACAGCTAAGGTAAAAGGACTCTTTAAAGCTCCACACGGCCAACACGTACATTTGGTAACTGTGGAAGCGGGAGAATTGAAAGTGGGCGAATCCGTTCGCGCGGAAGTGGATCGTGCGGAGCGTGAAGATATCGTGAAGAACCACACAGCTACCCATTTATTGCACAAAGCGCTTAAAGAAGTTCTTGGCGGGCATGTTAATCAAGCGGGATCTTTAGTGGAAGGTGCTCGTTTGCGGTTTGACTTCTCCCATTTTGGAGCGATTACTCCAGAAGAATTGAGCGATATCGAACATCGCGTAAATGCACAAATCTGGCGCGGTCTAGATGTAGTGATTGAGAACAAGCCGATTGATGAAGCTAAAGCAATGGGAGCAATGGCACTCTTTGGTGAAAAATACGGTAATATCGTCCGTGTCGTTCAAGTGGGTGATTACAGCCTTGAGCTTTGCGGTGGTTGTCATGTATCCAACACGTCGCAAATCGGAATTTTCAAGCTGCTTAGCGAAAGTGGCATTGGTTCCGGAGTGCGCCGCATCGAGGCGGTTACCGGACGTTACGCTTACCAGTTCACTGAAAGTCAGCTAGATTTGCTCAAACAATCAGCAGGCCTTCTTAAGTCTTCTCTGAATGACGTTCCGAAACGGATCGAAGCGCTGCATAACCAGGTGCGTGAGCTTTCGCGTGAGAATGAGTCCTTGCAATCCAAGCTGAGTGCTACTTTTGCTGCTGAACTTACAAGCAGCGTGAAGACAGTTGGCGCAGGTACGCAGCTCCTGGCTGTTGCTGTTCAAGCAGGCAATATGGATGCTTTGCGTTCCACAGCGGATGAATTGAAATCCAAGCTTCCGGATGCAGTGCTTGTACTAGGTGCGGCGATGGATGATAAGGTGAACTTTGTAGTATCTGTACCGCAAGACCTGGTGAAGAAAGGTTTCCACGCTGGTAAACTCGTTAAAGAAATTGCAGCGGTTTGCGGCGGTAGTGGCGGTGGGCGTCCAGATATGGCGCAAGCCGGCGGTAAAGATGCTTCTAAGCTAAACGAAGCATTGGCAAAGGCTGAAGAATTGGTAGCTTCCTTAGCCTAAGTTAAAATTACGAAACCATTTCTCTAACTAAACGTATTACGAGAAAACATAGCGGTACTGAGAGTTTGATATCAGTACCGCTACTCTTTATTAGCAGGATGTTAGATATTCATGAATAATTGTGCTTGACAATAGCTTAAAAGCCAAAAATATCATAATTTTTGTAGAGAAAATGCCAAAAAAAGCGTTAATAACGGGCAGGATTTCCTCGTTGGGGCATGAATATGTTATGATAAAGGAAGCAAGCGAGCTGCACAGTAGCAACTTTGCGAAGCCGTCCCAAAAGGCGATTTTGCAGAAGGAAGGTGTCACAAATGGACTCCATGGACAAAACGGTCAAATTCAATGTGAAGGGCGACGAAAAGGAAGCTTCTCCCCAGGAAATATTGCTAGCAGTATACGATGCACTGGTGGAGAAAGAGTATCATCCGATCAATCAGATCGTAGGGTATCTTCTTTCCGGAGATCCGGCTTACATTCCGCGCCATAACAATGCGAGAAGTTTGGTCCGGAGAAAAGAACGTGATGAGCTGATTGAAGAGCTGGTTAGATTCTATCTCGTCAATCACAGGGTGGACAATCCGAAATGAAGAAGAAGTTAGGTTTAGATTACGGCGACCGTAGAATCGGTGTAGCCACAAGTGATGTTTTTGGCTGGACGGCACAAGCTCTTGAAACGATTGAGCGCCGAGGTACGGGTAATGAGTTCGAACGCATTCGTGAACTTGTTGCAGAGCACGAAATTGGAGAGATTGTAGTTGGTCTACCGAAGAATATGAACGGCTCAGTAGGACCCCGGGGCGAAATCTGTATAGAGTTCGCTGATAAGCTACGGGAACAGTTAGATATGCCCGTACACCTTTGGGATGAGCGTCTGACGACGGTATCCGCAGAGCGGGTGCTGATTGAAGGGGACGTCAGCCGGAAGAAACGCAAGGGGATTGTGGATAAAATGGCTGCAGCCCTGATTTTGCAAAATTTTTTGGATGCTAACAGTAAAAGGTGAGGGGTGCGAGGATATGACAAACGAACAGATTGGCCAAGAGGAAGAACCGGAAATTATCTATATTCCCGATGAGGAAGGTAATGAAGAGGAATTCGAGGTCATTATGAAGTTTGAGGTTGATGGCTCGGACGCTAAGTATATGATGGTGGTTCCGCTAGACTCCGAGGACGAGGAAACCGATGAGGTATACGCGTTCCGTTATGTGGAAGAAGGCGACGATCTTCAATTGTTCATGATCGATAATGACGAGGAGTGGGCGATTGTCGAAGAGACTTTCAACACACTGGTCGACGAGTTGGACGGAGGATCGGAGAATGACTGAGATATCCGCTGATCAAGCGGTATGGACTTCACGGCTTAAAGAAGCCTACGGAGAAACTGTAGAACTGGAAGATGAGCAAGGCAAATCTTCCATTTACGATATTATCGCCGAATTTGAAGTCGGTGATCGCGGATATGCAGTGCTGAAAGGCTCTGGCAAAGACGTGGAGTATGAAATCCTGCGTATCGTTGTCTCTTCTGACGGACTTCCGGAATTGGAGAGCATTATGGACGATGAAGAGTGGGAAGACATCTCTGAGCTATACGATGAGATGACTTTTCCAGCAGATGGCGCTGAATAAAACTTAAACATGTACGTTACATTTATGATGGGCACGGAAGAGGGCGGAGAATTCCGCGCTCTTTTTGCTTGAAATGCGAGCAATATCCTATATACATCAATCTAAGGAAATATATATTGAATTTTAGGCAATACACTTTTATACTTTATAGTCGGAAAGTGAGGAACCAGACTTGAAATCCGCAATCCGTACTGTGTTAATCATTATTCTTTTGCTGGTAGCAGCAGGAGGTGGGGGCGCATGGTACATTTGGAACGGGATGCAGCCGGTAGAGCCTGCAGGTCCTGCTGTAACATTTACGATAGAGAAGGGCATGGGAAGTGCGGAGATTGCTGATCTGCTTGAGCAAAATGGCATTATCCGTAAGAGTCTTTTTTTTAAGGGATATTTGAAATGGACTAAAGAAGGCTCTAGCTTCAAAGCAGGTACTTATATCGCTAAGCCCGGTGACAGCTATGATGAACTCATTGCAAGATTAAATGCAGGTGATGTAGTTAAGGAAGAAACTGTGGTCTTTACTATCCCCGAAGGATATAATGCTGAGCAGATCGCTAAGAAGCTCGCTGAAGCCTGGAATCAGGATGCGGCTACTTTTCTTGAAATTATGGATACTGGTGCAGGTTTGAAGGGGATTGATATTCTGGGTATCCCGCAGGATAAGAATCTACGCCACCGTCTTGAAGGATATTTATTCCCCGAAACCTATGAACTGGCCAAAGATAGCACGCCCCGGGAAGTTGTAGAAGCGCTTTTGGATCAGTTCCAGAAGAAGCTCGATACGATTCCTAACTGGCAGCAAAAGCTAGAAACGCGTGGATTGTCTCTGCATGAACTGTTGACCGTAGCTTCGCTGGTTGAGCGGGAAGTTGTGGTGGATAGTGAACGTCCGCTTGTGGCTGGTGTTATTTATAACCGCCTAAAGAAAGAGCAGAAGCTGGAGATCGACGCTACCGTTCAATATTTACTCAATAAGCAGAAGGAAAGACTTTTGTATAAAGATTTGGAAGTTGATAGTCCATATAATACGTATAAGAATATTGGACTTCCTCCGGGACCTATTAGTAATCCGGGGCTGGAGTCCATTCAAGCGGCACTCGAACCAGAAGCTTCTGAATATTACTTCTATGTGACCAAAAAAGATGGTACACAGGGCCATTTATTTGCTAAGACCTACAAGGAACATTTAGCCAATATCGAAAAAAGTAAGCAAGAATCGAAATAAACTATTAAAATGAAGAGTGGTGCGGTTGAAATAACTGTACAAGTAGGAGGTACAACATGACTAACAAACCGGAATTGCTGGTGACGGCAGCGTCCTTGGAGGAAGCTGCTGCTCTGCTGGATGCCGGAGCAGATGCGTTGCTCATTGGGGATGACCGTTTCGGGATGCGGCTTGCTGGACATTTCTCTCTGGAGGATACAGCGACTGTCGTAGAAATGGCACATTCGCGAGGCTGCAAAGTGTATGCAAGCTTGGGTGGGCTGATGTCCAACCGTCTGCTGGATGAGCTTCCTGCCTATGTGAAGGCTTTAGGTGAGCTTGGCATTGATGGTGTTGAATTCGGGGATCCAGCAGTGTTAACCACTGTGAAGAAAGAAGCGCCAGCAATGAAGCTGCACTGGAATGCGGAAATGACTTCCACCAACTATGCGACAGCGAATTATTGGGGACGCAAGGGGGCTTCTCGCGTTGTGCTGGCCCGTGAGCTGAATATGGATGAAATGACGGAAATGGTTCCGCTTTTGGAGATTGAGGCACAGGTGCAGGTTCATGGAATGACCAATATATACCATTCCAAGCGGAAGCTTGTTGAAAGCTATATGTCACATCAAGGCCGTCCTAGTGATGGAGGAAGTCTCGGGAAGGAACGCGGACTATTTCTGATTGAGGAAGAACGAGATGACCAGAAATTCCCGATTTATGAAGACGAGAACGGCACTCATATTATGAGCTCGGATGATATTTGTATTTTGGAGGATCTGCATATTCTGATGGCTGCAGGTATACACAGCCTTAAGATTGAGGGACTCTTGAAATCGATAGCGTATAATGTAACGGTTGTGAAGACTTATCGTAAAGCTATAGATCTTTATGCGGCTGATCCGGAAGGTTATGCCTTCAATGAGGAATGGATGGATGTAATCAGAACGGTGCAGGACCCTGAACGGGAGTTAAGCTTCGGATTTTTCTATAAAGAGCAAGTATATTAAGTTTGATAAAAATAAAGAGGTTATAGGTCCCCACGAAGATTAGGTACAGCATTTATAGCATGTGACTTAGCTTTGTGGGCGATGGAGGGGAGAACAGGAATGGGAACCATGACAAAGCCGCAATATAAGGGCAAACGTTACCGTCTGGACAAACCGGAGCTCCTCGCTCCGGCTGGTAATTTGGAAAAATTGAAGTTCGCAGTACACTATGGTGCGGATGCTGTTTATATCGGAGGACAACAATACGGCTTGCGTTCCGGCGCAGATAATTTCAGCTTCGAGGAAATGCGCGAAGGTGTTGAATTCGCCAAGAAATATGGCGCTAAGGTATTTGTTGCAACAAACATTTATGCTCACAATGAAGATGTCGCGGGAATTGAAGAATACCTGCGTAACTTATATGAAGCTGGGATTGCTGCTATTATCGTAGCTGATCCAATCATTGTAGATACAGCACGCCGGTTAGTGCCTGGTCTTGAAGTGCATTTGAGTACACAGCAGTCTACGTTGAACTGGCAAGCGGTGTCCTTCTGGAAGGAAGAGGGGCTTCCGCGTGTTGTTTTGGGCCGTGAGACAAGCCTGGAAGAGATCGCTGAGATTAAAAAACATGTCGACATTGAAATCGAAAGCTTCATCCATGGTGCAATGTGTTCCTCGTATTCGGGCCGTTGTGTATTGTCCAACCATTTCACCGACCGTGATTCCAATCGCGGGGGCTGTTGCCAGTCTTGCCGCTGGAAATATGATTTGTTTGAGGATGCACGTCCGGAAGGGACTTGGGTGTCTGAGGAAGAGCAGGCTGAAGCGAAATCTCCAGCTCCTTTGCTTCCAGGTGTAACTCAGATTCCACTGCATCAGCAAGGAGATAATCCCTTCTCCATGGGCTCTAAGGATTTGTGTATGCTGGAAAGTATACCTGAACTGATTGAAGTGGGTATCGACAGCTTCAAGATCGAAGGACGAATGAAGTCAATCCACTATGTGGCTACTGTCGTTAATGCATATCGTAAAGCCATTGATGCTTATATGGCAGATCCGGAAGGGTATGAATTGAAGCAGGAATGGCTGGATGAGCTTAATAAAGCCGCTAACCGTCCGCTAAACACAGGATTCTTCTATGATACTCCGGATCATGAAGATCATATCTATGAGCCTGAAGAAAAAGCAGCTCCGTATGATTTTGCCGGACTTGTAATTGAATACGATGCTGAAAGTGGTACGGCACTAGTTCAACAGCGCAATCACTTTAAGCCAGGTCAGGAAGTAGAATTCTTTGGACCTAACGATACGTTCTTCAAGCAAACGGTTGGCGAAATATGGGATGAGAAAGGCAATTCGCTTGATGCCGCCCGTCATCCACTGCAACCTATTCGCATGAAGGTAGATCAACCGGTTGCATACTTTGATATGATGCGTAAGAAGAAGTTTTAATAAAAAACAGGGAAGCCTTTGGTCATCCAAGAGCCTCCCTGTTTTTCTTTTTGACAAAGCAAACAATAAGTTATATATATTAGGGATTAACAAATATCTCCAAGAGAGGAGGTGCAGCAAGCTATTTATTATGTTTAAACATACATAGGTTAAAAGTTGTAAAAAAAGTCTCGTAAAGCTAAGGAAAAAGACCTAATACGCCGATATATATATTGGTTAACGCTTTCATGCGTATTCTAATATTAGCGGGTAGGTGATCAAGATGGGGGATCCTGATCAAGATAGTATTAGTGAAAAGCATAATGAGAGAAGGTTTAGCATGAATAAAAAGAATAAGAAATCGGCGATCACAGGAAACAAGGAAACAAGCAAGATTGAAGGGGCAGTTAAGACACCTAAGTTTAATTTGAAGAATGGGATAGATTTGCGGGGACAGATCAAAAGAGTTAATCCTATGGAATCTGTTGGCGTGAAGATATTCCTGATATTTTTGTGTGCAATTGTAATTGTGGTAATGGCACTTGGACTGCTATCTTATTCAAAAGCCAAGAAGACAATTAAGAACAACGTATCGGAAGCCTACCGTCAGACTATTATTCAGACCTCAGAAAAGTTAGATATTACTTTGAAACAGTACGAGAACTTGGCTTTACAGCTTTATTTTGATGCGCAGATGCAAGAAGATTTGAAGTCTTTAGTGACTGCACAATCTTCCTATGAGAAATTTGAAGCTACAAGCGCAGTAAGTAAAAAGTTGTCCAGTCAGATTACAACGGATTCTAATATTCTTAGTGTTTCTTTGATCCCGGAGTCGCCTGATCAAGACATTGTTACAAGTGGCAGTGGCGGCATTAAGTTAGATAACATAAGAGAACAAGAATGGTATAAGAAGATTGTCGACAACACTGCATCTTATGAATCCTACTATTCTAAAGGTGATGGTGATGCAGCCAAGAACATATGGTTCTCGACAGCTGTTCAAGGTGATGGAGACAAAAATATTGCTATGGCAAGATCTCTCAAAACCCTGGGCTCAGGTACAGGATACATAGTCATCCTTGTGTTGAAGAATACATTGCTGGAGGAATCATTCGCAAGTGTACAGCTGGGAGATGGCTCTCGAATTCAACTTGTCACTCCTGATGGAACCGTAGTAGCTTCTTCGGATTCAAAAGACGATGGTAAACCTTCAGAGTTCGCTTTTATTCAGGCAAGTAAAAAGGATAACAAAAGCTTGGATGAGAAGGATACAAACGGGAAAGAAATCCTTGCTGTCTTTAATCCAATGATCCGGGCGGATTGGAAGTTGGCAGGGGTAGTCCCAACAGATGAGCTAGTAAAAGAAGCACGTCCGATTCTGTTGACTACTTTTATTGCGGCTGCTGGTGCGGCTCTGCTAGCCATAGTAATCGGGATCTGGATGGTGCGTATGATTGCTCGCCCTCTAGCACGCTTGAAGGATCTTATGGTACAAGGTGCAGGTGGTGATCTAAGTGTACGTACAGAATATGTTTCTAAAGATGAAATTGGCCAGCTATCAGCTTCCTTTAACGTGATGATGGAGCGTATTACTGAGCTTGTATCGCAAACGACAGAAACCGCTCGGGATGTGCTGGAGACCGCTGGTGAGCTTGGTGAAGCCTCACGGAAGACAGCTATTTCTGCGAAGGAAATCGCAGCCGCTACGGAAGAAATTGCCGGTGGGGCAGGCAGTCTGGCGCTTGAAGCTGAACGAGGTAATGAGCTAACAGATGTGATTGCTACGCAAATGCAGACTGTAATATATGCCAACACTGAGATGGATGAAGCAGCACGTGGGGTTGGTGAAGCTAGTGCTCAAGGCGCTAAGCAATTAACTGACCTGCTGGATCAGACTAGCCGCACTGGAGAAAAAACAAGTGCACTTGTCGAACGTGTCAACCACCTGAAGGAGACAGTATTCTCCGTAATTAAGGTGTTGGATGTGATGAAGAGTATCACACAACAGACGAATATCTTATCGTTAAATGCAACAATAGAAGCCGCTCGTGCAGGAGAAGCTGGTAAGGGCTTCATGGTAGTTGCGGGTGAAGTGCGGCAGCTTGCTGACCAATCGAAACAATCTATTGCCCTTGTTGCTGGAATTACGGATAAGATCATGGCGGAAATGAACGAAACGGAAGCTGTATTATCCGAAGTAGCACCACTGTTTAAAGAACAAGTAAGCTCCGTGAAGAGTACAAGTGATATCTTCCTGTCCGTAAAAGGACAGATGGATGAATTCATAACAAGCCTGGAATCGGTGACGACAGCGATCAGCAGTCTGAATCATTCGCAAGGTGTGTTGTCAGAGGCTATGGGGAACGTTAGCGCTGTAGCTGAGCAATCTTCAGCAACTTCCCAAGAAGTAGCTTCACTCAGTAATGAACAGCAAAATGTAAGTGATCAACTCGTTTCATTATCTGGCAAGCTGGAAAGTGCTTCAGGTCAATTGAAGGACAAGCTGTCATTATTCACTATAAAATGAGTGGATTCATCACTAATTTCTAAATTGTTTACCTAACAAAACCGCTTCTTCAACATGAAGAGGCGGTTTGTTGTTGTGTAATGAAGAACTACACCGTATAATAACTTTGTTAGGTATTTGTTATAATTTAATAACAAGTTAGGTAAAAAGTATTAAGGAGAAGGACCAAATGAAAGGTAGACGCATCTCTGGCTGGTGGTCCGTTATCGGGGACATGAGCATGGAACGCAAGCTGCTCCTCGTCTTTTTAATTATCATTACCCTCCCGCTATCCTTCATCAGTGTATTTACCTTCAAGAGCTACTCAGAATCTATTCAGGGGAACACTATTGCTTATTCTGAGAAATTAATCGATCAAATGATGGATGGAGTAGACGATTATATCGAAGATATGAAGCGTATTTCATCTATGCCCGCCTATGTGAATGATATCAAACAGAATTTAATACGTTCGAACAACTACCATGAGCAGAAAAAGATTATGGGAGGCGCAACTGGGAGTGCTGCTTTGTCGCCCGGTGATTTTGATCTTCTGTTGTCCATTCAACGGGGGATAGAGGGCAACATTTCGTTTATTAACAATATTAAGCGAGGTGCGAACTCGGTTTATATTTTTGACGCTTACGGAAATGGTTATTATTCTGCGAAGGATGGTGGCGTACGACTCGATCTCGAGCAAAGCTATAAATACTGGAGCCAGCAGACTAAGGATTCCAGCGGAGAAGCATTATTGTTCGGTACTCAAGCGTATACAAGTAATCTGCAGAGCACCCGATATGCTTTTACCGTTGTTCGCAAAATCGTGGATGGCTTGTTAAATCCAATCGGGCTGATTGCGGTTGAAGCGAATATTAGCAATTTGGAGAATCAAGTTAAGGAACTGGATAAAGTCACCCATGGGAAGTCGTTGATTGTGGATGAGAAGGGAATGGTCATCTACGACAGCGACAAGAAGCTGCTGGCCACAGATATTTCTGATTCAGACTTGTTCAAAAGAGTTGGAGGCATTTCTGGAAGCTTTTATGATACAGTCAACGGAAAAGAGCGGTTGAATATTTACTCTGGCTCTACCAAAACCAATTGGAAGGTAATTATCTCTATTCCTGTTGATGTACTGATGCGTGATGTGAAGCTGACCCGTAATACAACACTTGCTGCTACATTAAGTATCATAGTACTGGCGTTAATTATTTCGATTATTCTTTCCGTTGCCCTTACTAAATCGCTGACTCAAATGATTCAATTGATGAAAAAAGTTCAGGGCGGCGATCTGGATGTGATGTTCAGAGTTAAACGGCGTGACGAAATTGGTCTGCTGGGGCATCAATTTAATCGTATGTTAGCCCGAATCAGGCAGCTAATTCAGGATATTTACCGCATAGAAGAACAGAAAAAGGAAGCAGAGCTTCATGCGCTGCAGAGTCAAATCAATCCTCATTTTATCTATAACACACTGGAGTCCATCCGAATGACCGCCGAGCTGAATGATGATGTCGAAGCTGCGGATATGATCTCTATTCTGGGCAAACTGCTACGGTACAGTACAAGTGATCTGAGTGGCAATACGACATTGAAGCAAGAGCTTGGATATGTGCGTAATTACGTCGAGCTGCTGAACTATCGTTATCCTAACCGTTTTTTACTGGATATCGATGTGCCGAAGTCGTTAGATAATTACTCTATTATCAAGCTGGTCTTCCAGCCTATCATTGAGAATGCAGCTTACCATGGCTTAGATGATAATAAGCCGCAAATGCATTTAAGCATCCGCTGCGAGATTACAGAGCAAATGCTGTTGTTTCATATTAAAGACGACGGGATCGGAATGGATGAGAAGACTTTGGAGAAATTGAATGATGGGCTGCAGAACGAAAGTCCTCCTAAGAAAAGCATTAACGGGGGGATAGGCATGAAAAATGTACAGCAGCGAGTGCGTCTTCATTATGGAGCGGCATTTGGGATCCAGGTATATAGTGAGCTTGGACGAGGGACCGATGTTATTTTGTCGCTGCCATTACTGGAGCAGGAATTAATTAGCTTACCTGAGTAACGAAATAAGAGGGGGCTGTCCGTTGAAGGGGTTGAAATTAGAATGGACTATGCGGACCATACTGTTACTTCTCTTAGTGTTATTGAGTAGTAGCTGTGCCAATAACAATAAGCAGACGGAATCCACTCCGCCTCCAGTTGGAGACGAGGTGAAGTCTGACTTGTCCGGCACCATAGTCATGATGACCAATCGAATAGATCTGATTGAGAACGGAACTTTTCAAGGATACGCTGACCAATTTAAACAGAGATACCCCGAAGCCAATGTGGAATTTGAAGGCTTGTCCAATTATGCAACGGATATTCTGGTACGGCTGTCCACGAAAGATGCTGGTGATGTACTGTTGCTTCCGGTGAATCTTCCGTCAAAGGAGCTGGATTATTTTTTCGAACCGCTGGATGAAGAAACCGCCGCTAGTGAGCGTTTCACCTCTTTTGCTACGTATAACGGGAAACGTTATGGGCTGTCCACGGGGACTACTACGGTTGGGATTGTCTATAATAAAAAGGCATTCGAAAAAGCAGGAATAGCTACTGTTCCTAAGACGCTGGATGAATTCTACGAAGCTTGTGCGAAATTAAAACAAGCGGGTATTATCCCCCTATATATGAATTATGGAGCCGTCTGGCCTTTACGTGAATGGGGAAACAGTCTGGTTAACTATATGACAGGTAATCCAGAGTATCTAAATAATATGGTAAATGAGGATAGCCCGTGGCAGCTTGATAATGAGTGGGGGAAATCAATTTCCATTGCTCGAACCTTAATTGGTAAAGGCTATGTTGAAGATGAACTATTCTCGAACAATTGGGAGATATCGAAGACTAAGCTAGCTAAAGGTCAAGCAGGGATGTATTTACTGGGAAATTGGACGATTGGACAAGTCCTTGATGTGGGGGCTGCCCCGGATGATATTGGATTCTTCCCGTTTCCGTATGATAATAGCAGTGCTCATTATGCGCCGATCAATCCAGATTGGTTCATGGGGGTTAGTAAATATACCAAGAACAAAGAGCTTGCTATGGCGTGGTTGAATTTTTTTGTGAAGGAGACTTCCTATCGAGATGATTGGGGATTCCTTCCGGCAGATGGAAGCTTGAATCCCTCTATGTCGCAGTACCGTGAGTTTTTATCTTATAAGCCTAAGCTACTCGATGCTACTGTACAAAGTGATGCGTTCATCGAGCTGGCGAATAGAGCCAAGCTGTCCTTTTGGTCCGGGGATTATATTCAGGAGTTACTGGCTGCGCCTGATTTACAAAAGGCTTTTGACGAATTAAATGCAAAATGGAAGGAAGCGCGGGCAGGAGCGCCACAAACTTCTCAGCCTTAAAGTTAGTACTACATAAATTTGATGACATTCTCTGGAGGGTTATATATGGCTAAAAAGGTCACCATGCAAAAAATCGCTGATCATCTCGGCGTATCCAAATTCGTTGTCTCCAAGTCACTTTCGGGTAAGGGCGGCGTTAATGAGACGACAAGAGAACGAGTGATTCAAGCGGCATCGCAGCTGGGTTATTTTACGCAGAAAAATGCTTTTGTCCAAGGCATAAAACGCACCCCCCCGGTAGGTGGCGGGGATCGGAATAAGCAATCCGTGCTGGTGTTAATGCCGAATATTCGTTCTCAGACGCAGGATTCCTTGTATTGGGGAAAAATTGTGGATGGTATTGCGATTGCGCTGGATCAGGAAGGGCTTGGGATGGTCATTATCTCCGAGAACCGTGCGGATAATTTCGTTAATATTTTGAATCCCAATGGAATCCTTGGTTTGATAGGTGTGGGCCAAATCTCTACTTCCTTGCTGCTTGAGGTACACCGTATTGGTTTGCCGATGGTGTTGATTGACCATGAAGATCCGCTAATTCCAAGTGATACCGTGTTTGCGAATAATGTGGATTCTATGGCTCGACTTACGAATCATTTGATGGGCACAGGCCATACCCAAATGCATTTTATCGGCAATATTGGATTCTCACGCAGTTTCCGCGACCGGTGGATTGGCTTCCGGAGTGCGCTGGAGGAGAGCGGAATAAGACTGCCTTTGGAAGATGATGCGAATCTTTTTCTGGAAGGGGTGGAGGAAGACTTATTTCAGGAGGATTTTAAAAACTGGGTGAATAAGCGTAAAAAAGCCAAAACACTCCCGACAGCCTTGGTTTGCGCTAACGACTCCACAGCCCTTTCGGTCAGTGACATCCTCAAGGAAGAAGGGTTTAATATTCCGGAGGATATCTCGGTTACTGGCTTTGATAATATTGAGGATGCCTTAAGAGGCGTTCCACCGCTTACAACTGTTCATGTTCCTAAAGAAGCGATGGGCCGAGCCGCAGTGGAGAAACTTCTGAGCCGTATTCATAATCCTTCTGCACCGCTTGAGAAAATCCTTATCGCAGCGGACATTGTTCATCGTGATTCCGTGGATAAGCCGCGAGACTAGAACCTTGTTGATTTAAAAAGTATATAAAAGCCATGGAATCTAGTTTTGCTTGAGTAAGGGGGAATTTAGTTATGACAGAACCAGTTGCCATCCCAAAGATTGATGGCGAACAGATTCAACTACGTGGTGTGCAAGCATCCGATCTGGAGGCTTATTATAATTTTTTGCTTGATGTTGAGATGGGGCAATTAACAGGATCGCAAGGAGATTTCTCTCGTGAGCAAACGGCAGCTTGGATTCGTAAGATTAGTGTTCCAGCCGAGGATCGTGTAGATCTTATGATTATAGTAAAGGACACGGGTGAGCTCATTGGAGAAGTGGTACTAAATGAAATAGATCCGGACAATCGTAGTGCAAATATCCGGATCGGCATTTGTGGGCATGAACATCGGGGTAAGGGTTACGGGACTGAAGCTATGACTCAAATGCTACGATATGGCTTTGAAACTATGAAGCTTCATCGCATCCATCTCGGTGTATATACTTTTAACCCCAGAGCCGTTCATGTCTATGAGAAGCTTGGTTTTCAACGCGACGGTGTGGAGCGGGATGCTCTTTATGTAAACGGAGAGTTTCATAACATGATTCTGATGTCCATGCTTGAGGAGGAGTTCCGCAGTTTGTATAATTAAAAAAAGTGAATCTAGGGTAAGGAAGATTGTAAGTAACTTCCTCACCAGATTCACTATGAATATTAGTCTGTAATGTTTCCAGCCATTTTGAGGCGTTTGGCAATTTCTTTAAAGTCTTCGGGGGAGATTCCGGGAGCGAATTCCTCTTCGACTGCCGGAGCAACGGGGATCGGAAAGCCTTTAGGGGATCCTTGAATAACTTCAAGCGGAAGATTATCCTCTGGGTGGGTTCCCTTCCAAATCTGATCGATGGCGCCGAAGTCACTTTCACTCCAGGTGTATAGCTTGGTATGCACGCCTTTTTCTTCATATTTTTTTGCTTCGCTGAATGATTTATTATTTAACGAAGGAATCGGCACGAGCTTAGTTACATTAACACCTGTTGCCACTTCGATGGCTTTGGCATAAGCGACCACGTGGACACCACCACGGACTAAAAGGAATCCGACTACAGCGCGTGCAGCTGGATGGTCTGTCATTTCGTAGACCTTCATTTTATGTGTTCTGGCTCCGCATTCGAGGAAGAAGTTATGTAGCAGATCTTCCACTAGGTTGCCGCTATTAAAGACGTTTGCTCCGGTCCACGGGTTCCCCGTTGAATCAAAAGGCATAGCCCCTTGTGCACCAGCCAGAAAGTGATAGGATAGACGCGCATCTTTTGCGGACCCTAGAGGGGTGGAATCGGGCTCTTTATAACTTGTTGACCCTCGAAGACATTTGTTGATGGCATGCGAAACCAGCTCGACATGGCCAAGCTCTTCCGCTGTTATGCTCATCACCAAATCATAAAAAGGCTTCAGTTTGTCTTTTGAACGGAAATTAAAGGATTGAAAGAGGTAATTGTTAAGGGTGGACATTTCTCCGAACTTTCCGCCAAGCAATTCCTGAACAGCGGCAGCAGCATTGGGATCGGGCTTCTCAACTTCAGGAATCTCAATCATGATTTCATCCATACGTTTGAACATTAATATCTCAGCCTCCTTGGAGTTAGGGGTTACTGACCTATTTTGAGCTTAATCTATAGGAATTACTCATGAATGGGCTGAAAAGTATGGATGTGCGTCATGTAAAAGGCTTTTTGTGTCGAAAAGGCAAACGGCAAATACTATCAAATATGCAATTAAAATCACAATCAAATACGCAATCAAATACGCATAGTAACCCGCTAACGGACACAGCAGACCCTATATGCAGTATTATCCGATATTTATAATGCTAACGGACTCCAGCGCAGCTATCGGCCTAGAAAACGCCCCAAATGGGACTCTTTTCAGGGAATAATGCCCCTGGAGTCCGAAAACTTACTTTGAAGGCTAAATACATGCGAATAGCGTCATCTGAGTCCTTAAGTTACTCTGGATGATTGATATTCGCTTGAAGCAAACAGTGAATGATCAAAACGCAGAGCAGCGATCCTCCTAATATAGGAGAATCGCTGCTCTGTTGATTTTTAGGGTTTATGAACTTTTTTTACAATGCTAAATTACGATCAATAAGAGCAATACGTTGCTGTACACAAGCATAAGAACGAAGGGGATCCTCTGGAGTGTTCAGCACATAATCTAACATTTGGTCAACGGTAGTTGTAGCCACATGGATACGAGTGTCGGAGGAGGCGTAGTAAATATAGATTTCACCGTTATCACGTGCAATCACGCCATTACAGAACACGACATTGGAGACATCGCCGACACGTTCTTCACCGTCTGGCGCGATGAAATGACCGCCAGGTGAATGAGTAACTTTGTTTGGCTCATCCAGGTCAGATAAGAAAGCATATAGCACGTAGCGGAGTCCAGCAGCTGTGTTGCGTACACCATGAGCAATATGCAGCCAGCCTTTTGCAGTTTTGATTGGAGCTGGACCTTGGCCATTTTTAACTTCCTTGATGGTATGGTAGTAGCGTTCGTCCATGATAGTCTCGCTGGTAATTACGGCATCTTCAATTGTATCCGAGAGTCCCCAGCCAATACCGCCACCGGAACCTGCATCGATAAAGCCATCTTGTGGGCGAGTGTAGAAAGCGTATTTTCCATCTACAAATTCAGGGTGTAGCACGACATTACGCTGCTGAGCAGAGCCTGTTTTGAGATCCGCCAGACGTTCCCAGGTCTTCAGATCTTTGGTGCGAACAATACCACACTGTGCTACTGCGCTAGAAAGGTCACCATGTGGAGCTTCTGGATCTTTGCGTTCTGTACAGAAGAGGCCGTAGATCCAGCCATCTTCATGGCTAACGAGGCGCATGTCGTAGACGTTGATATCAGGAACTTCTGTCTCCGGCAGCACAACTGGATGATCCCAGAAGCGGAAGCCGTCCACGCCATTGTCGCTTTCTGCTACAGCGAAAAAAGATTTGCGGTCATTGCCTTCCACGCGAGCAACAAGATAGAATTTGCCATTCAGTGCAATAGCACCCGGGTTGAAGACGCCGTTGACGCCAATTCTTTCGGCAAAATAAGGGTTGGTATCTGGGTTAAAATCATAACGCCAGATTAAGGGCGCATGCTCAGCAGTTAGCAGTGGATGAGCATATCGGTCATAAATACCGTTTCCATAAGGAAGCTTTTCGTTCTTGCGAGCGATCAGGGCTTCATAACGTTCTGTTAATTGTTGTTTGCGTTCTTGGAATAATGATGACATTAGACAGTCTCCTTTATAGTTGATTTCAGTCGTGCGATCATTTCGAAGCAGGCTCTGCTGTTATGATAAGGACATTTCCAGGCGCTAACCTTTGATCCGTGAGGCAGGGGCTGAAGGTTCTCGTCCACGCCCCAGTACCATTCACCCAGCTTGTGATCCACCATGTATTTATCGATAAAAGTCCAGGAGGCTTGGGCAGCCTCATTAAATTTGCTGTTACCAGTCAGCTGATAAGCATTATAGAATCCAACAACCGCCTCAGCTTGCGGCCACCAATCTTTATCTTTGCTCAGCAGCCCGCTTGGGTCAGCTTCATTCCATATCCCTCCATCGCTATCAATACCTTCCGCAAGAACGGCTTCTGCCATGGAGACAGCGACTGTTCGCACACGCTGCAGCAGTTGCTCTTCTCCAAGGGTTTCAGCGGCTTCCACCAACAGCCAGCTTCCTTCGATGTCATGTCCGTAGGAGATAATATCTGATTTCACATTCCATGCCTCATCTAAGAAAAGATGAAAATGCTGGCCTTCCTGATCAATGATATGATCCAGCATCGTTTCGATTAGCTCAGTTAGTGTGCTCTTTAGTTCCTCCGACTTCCATACTCGATAGAGACCGGTATACGCTTCCAGAACATGCAGATGGGTATTCATAGATTTTTTTTCATTCATATCCTTGCTGCTGAGACTGAGGTTATCAGTGATTTGCCATTCCCGTGATAAAGCTTCGACATAACCTTTATAAATAGAATCATAGCCGTATTTCTCAACTAGCTGGAATAATTGAATCGCATCCTCTAAGACTTCTGGACGTCCGGTCGCATGGTAGAATTCAGCCAGTGCGTAGATAGCAAAGGATTGGCCATAGATCTGCTTTTTCTCTTGAGAAGGTCTGCCCTCAGCATCCACCATCCAGTATAATCCGCCATACTCTTTATCAATGAAGTGTTCCATCAGGTAGGTATAAGCACGTTCTGCCATCGCCAGATATTCCGGTTTACCGTAGATCCGGTAAGCGCTCGCAAAGGACCAAAGAATCCGGGCATTAAGCACAAGGCTTTTCTCTGCGTTAGGAGTAATGTTCAGCTGATTGTCGATTTCACCTATAAAACCGCCGTTCACTTCGTCCTTCGTCTGTTTCATCCAAAAACTAAGAATATTATCCTTCAGCTCATCCTCAAGTTGGGTCAACCATAATTCTGGTGAATTAATCATTGTAATCAGTCACTCCTCACATTATTTGGTGATTTTTGAGGTGAAATATTCGTTGATGATCCCAGCGGCTTGCTTACCGTACATACAGTAATCATCATTCTGTACTGCTTCTTCAATTGGATAAAGATGAGTAGGCCAATCCCAGAGCATAAAGCCCTGAACCCAATCTCTGTGCTCACAGCCTTGAAACATTGCCTGATAGAATTTACTCTGTTCTTCTTGACTTGGTTCGCCCTTTAAGGTCCAATCATTGGGAATCGCGGCGCTTCCGCTCCGGCTTGGGCAACCCGCTTCCATGAAAAAGAACGGCTTATTCTGTGAGTGCACCACTTGCTCAATCCGGTCGAGCTGAGCCTCCCAATCACTAGCTGGATAATACCCACTTGAAGAAATCACATCGAGCGCATCCCACCAGGTTACGTTATCCTCCTGATACTTATCGCAATTATAAGTAAGAATACCTGAGTAGACCTTCCGCACCTCAGCAATAAGCGAACGCCATTCGGCTTCGCGTCTATCCGTCTGTACAAGCTCACAGCCAATACAGAACATTTCACAGCCTGTTTCCTCAGCGATAGCGGCATAGTGCAGAATAAATTTAGTATAAGAGCTGAACCACTCAGACCATTTAGGCTCGCAAGGGACATCCTTATCAAAAAAGTTAATATGGGCACGCCAAGTTCCGTCAGCACAATTAACAATCGGCTTCAGGCATACTTTTAGCTGCAGTGACTTCGCTTTGCTGATAGCCCATTTCACTTCTTCGTCGCTAACGGTTGGAGCCTCCCAGTAGGGAATTTCCGTAGAATGAGCGGTAGCTTGAAGCGCGCTGAGCGCAATGGCCGTCCAGTTCGCTCCGGTGACAGAGGACATTAATTCCAGCGAACACTCAGCTTCTTCTGTTGTCCATGAACCACGTCTACCCGAGAAACCCCAGGTTACGCCTGCAATGTATTCGTTGTTTAACATCATCGAGAATCCTCACTTTACACACAAAAATAGAAAAATTAGCAATCTTCATTTTGTTAGATAGTTATTATTGTTTTGTTAGTTTATAATAACAACTTAATTTAGTTATATACTTTTTCGCAGATGATTTCAAGGACAATTTGTAGTTGAAGCTGGGAAATTTGAATAACTTTAGTTATAGTAAATATAAGACTATAAAAGGGCGCAATCGTACATTGACGTAATACATGGGGAGATACTATTCGTGATGATAGCGCAATCATAATAACTGGCGGATACAACTGGAGGGAATTACTCAAATGATAAATGTTATGATTGCGGACGACGAGGAAGTCATTCGCAGGGGGCTCGAAAAAATCACATCCAGAATGGAAATAGACGTACATGTAATTGGATCTTACGGCAACGGGTTGGAAGCCTGGGAACATTTAGAAAAGTTATCCCGGGAGGATATAGATCTGCTTATTACAGATATCAAAATGCCTAGAATGGATGGTTTTAAGCTGATTGAACAGGCTAGAGACCATATGGAGGATATCCCTATTGCTGTCCTTAGCGGTTTTAGTGAATTTGAATATGCCCGTCGAGCGATCCGTCATGGGGTGATGGATTATTTGCTTAAACCGATTGATAAGACTCAGCTATATGAACTGCTTAAGAGAGTAGAGGATGTAAAGAAAAAGACCGTGACGGAGCATGAGGAGATTTTCTCACAAGCTGCGGATGGTGGAGAACATTATGTAGTTGAGCAGACAAAAAGTATTCTGGAGAGAGAGTATGATCAGAACTTCGAGCTTGAACGCCTAGCGGAGATGGTGGGCATGAATGCGAGTTATCTCAGCCGTTTGTTCAAATTAAAGACGGGGCAGACGATCACAGACTATCTGATTCGGATTAGAATTTCTAAAGCAAAGGAACTGTTAATGGAGCATCCTGACCTGAAAAATTATGAAATTGCCGAGAAGGTGGGTTATAGCGATCCGGTATATTTTAATAAATTGTTCAAGAAAATGTGTGGTATGACACCTAAGGATTATAAAAGCGGCTGTAAATTCCCGAAAATTGAACGTGAGTTTTAGGCATATATAGGAAGTTATTTATTAGGAGGGCGAAAAGCTCTCTTTTTTTGTGGATATTTTTATAAATTAGATAACAAAATTGTTATAAGTAAAACAAAAATAACAAATACAAGACCAGAAAAAGCAATTGAAACCATCGTTTTGCGTCGAAAATAGATTTATAATGGGTTTGTAAGCGATATCATCACTTGTTTTCAAGAGTAATTCAGATAATCCGGTATTAATGGCTACTCTTTCAAGTTATGAGTGATGATAAAAGTTATTATTTTTGTTATTTACCTAAAACTAGAGTTGAATTGAAGAGAGGGGTCGTAACAGCATGAAAAAAGGCAAAACAATGATGGGCTTGATGGCACTAACACTTGTGGCGGGATTGTTTAGCGGTTGTTCCTCAAACAACAACACTAACAATGAAGCTGCTAAAAACACAGGAAACAATGGTTCTTCAGCAGAGGCAACTGCTCCAGCTGATGGTACAGCAGCCAAGGATATCAAAGGGGATATCACAGTCATAACGCAAAGAACAGATATTGTTGATACCGTATTCAAAGAGTATGCGGCTAAATTTAATGAGAAATATCCTGATGTAAAGGTGAACTTTGAAGCGCTCGCTACTTACGAAGATCAAATTAAAATTCGTATGAGCACTAGTGATTATGGCGACGTTCTTTTGTTACCTACTAGCATAGCTGTAAAAGATATTCCTGATTTCTTCGAACCCCTTGGCAAGCTTGAAGAAATGAGCAAACAATACACAGGGTTGGAAGAACGTGCAGTAGACGGAGTTGCCTATGGTATTCCGATGACTATCAACTTTAACGGGATTATCTATAACAAACAAGTCTTCAAAGATGCCGGAATTACAGAGGTTCCCAAAACCCCTGAACAATTCTTGACTGCTCTGCAGACTATTAAAGACAAAACACAAGCTGTTCCTCTTTACACAAATTACGCAGCAGGCTGGACATTGACACAATGGGAAGCGGATCTGGCTACAGTAGCTGGTGACCGTGATTATGTGAACATTGCTCAAGTGGCTAGCGACGACAACTATGTAGCGGGTCAACCACACTATGAATTGTACAAAATTCTGTACGATGCAGCACAAAAAGGTTTGATTGAAGAAGATCCAACTACAACAGACTGGGAATCTTCCAAAGCTGATCTGGCCAACGGAAAAATTGGGACTATGGTGCTTGGATCTTGGGCAATTGGGCAAATCAAAGGCCTGGCTACAAATCCAGACGATGTTGGATTTATGCCTTTCCCAACCAATGCGGATAAAATCCTTGTGCCGCTTGCTGGGGACTACAATCTGGGTGTCAGCGTGCACAGTAAAAACAAAGAAGCTGCTAGAGCTTGGGTGGATTGGTTCATCAACGAATCTAACTATCCTACAACTGAAGGCGGCGGTATGAGCCCGGCTATCGGTGCAGAGCTTCCAGAAATCCTGAAACAATATGAAGGTACAGATGTAACCTTTGATACTCTTGCTCCTGCTAAAGCTGGTGAAGAAGGCTGGTCTGATGAAATCGACAAACAAGCTGAGATCGGTGCTTGGCAGCCAGACTTCAAGAAACGGATTATTGAAGCAGCGATTGGCAACAGAAAAGAATCCTATGATGACATCATGAAAGACCTGAACGACAAGTGGAAAGCCGCTCGCGCTAAAGTCACAGCACAGTAACAACTATAAGCTTCTTAGATGCTATAGGCGGTAGTGAATGTGGGAGGGGATATGCTAACAAGCATTTCCCCCTTCACATTTAAACGAGTCTTAAATAAATGAGGATGCTTTTTCTGGAGGTGTATCGGGTGTTTAAGTTTTCAAATTTGAGCTATAAAAATCAAAGAATCGCTATCATCATCTTATTCTCATTAGTGCCGATATTGTTGCTGCTCACATTCGCTTATTATCCAGTCATCAGTATGTTTCGGTACAGCTTCACCAGTTGGAATGGATTGAGCAAAAATATGGAATATGTCGGTTTAGAAAACTACAAGACCATTTTTACGAAACCTGAGTATTTTTCTGTGTTTAAGGTCAGTTTGTATTATTTCTTTACCACCTTTATTCAGATGGCACTTGCCTTGTATTTTGCAACCATCTTGAGCTTTAGTGTTCGCATGAAAAACTTGTTTAAAGGGATTTTGTTCTTCCCGACCTTGCTAAACGGTGTAGCAATCGGTTTTATCTTCCTGTTCTTTTTCAAACCAGATGGAACGTTAGATACGATTCTCAATCTGATTGGGCTTGGCAGTCTGCAGCAGAAGTGGCTTCTAAATCCTAATTTGATTAACTTCTCGCTCGCAGGTGCGTCACTGTGGAGATACATGGGAATGAACTTCCTGATTTTCCTCGGAGCTATTTCTTCTATTGGTAAGGATATCTATGAGGCCGCTGAAATTGACGGTGCAAACAGATGGCATCAGTTTATGCATATTATTTTGCCAAGCATTAAACGTATTCTGCAATTGAACTTGATTCTTGCGGTTAGTGGCGCCATTGGGGTATTCGAAATTCCATACGTCATGACAGGCGGATCTAACGGAAGTAGTACATTCGTAATTCAGACGGTCGATGTAGCTTTCAAATACAGCAAGGTTGGTTTGGCATCGGCGATGGCCGTGGTATTGCTGGGTATTGTTATCATCGTTACTATTTTGCAGCGCGTTCTGATCAAGGAGGAGAAATAAACTATGCATTCTGTAAAATATACCACTGCTAGTATATTCAAATATCTCACCTTGATTTTGGGAGCACTTGTAGCTTTGATACCTATCGTGGTCGTGTTTTTCGCTTCATTAAAAACCGGAGCCGAATATGCTTCTACCGGACCGTTAACGCTGCCAGAGAATTGGTTGAATTTCTCCAACTACACTAAGGCTTTTGTAGACGGAAAAATGCTGCTCGGTTTTAAAAATACTGTCATTATCGTTGTGATTTCTATTGCGGGTGCTACGTTGACGGGTTCGATGATGGCTTATATTTTATCGCGCTTCAAATTTAAAGGCAGTAAGATCCTAATTAGTATGTTCCTGATTGCCACCCTGATTCCAGGTGTAACTACACAAGTAGCTACTTTCCAAATCATCAATCACTTGGGATTATTTAATACCAGATGGGCACCAATCGTTATGTACTTGGGCACGGATATTATCGCTGTTTATATCTTCATGCAGTTTTTGGACTCGATCTCCGAGTCACTGGATGAATCCGCGATGCTGGACGGAGCTTCGTATTGGACGATTTATTGGAGAATTATTTTGCCACTGTTGAAGCCGGCGATTGTAACTGTAGTGATCGTGAAGGGTGTTAATATTTATAACGATTTTTACACCCCTTTCCTTTATATGCCGAAAACAGATCTGCAAACGATCTCCACAGCACTCTTTAAGTTTAAAGGTCCATATGGATCGCAGTGGGAAGTAATATGTGCGGCGATTATGATCGCAATTATACCTACATTGGTTGTGTTTACCGCCTTGCAAAAATATATCTACAATGGTTTTTCGCAAGGTTCTGTAAAGTGAGCTCAACAGTAAATTTAATAACAGTACTAGATAAAATAGCATACTGAAAAGTTGCATACATTTGGAGGGAAAACTAATGAGTGAAGTAAAATTGGTTGGAGCAAGTGCAATTAACATCCCGAACATGCCTTGGCAAGAAAAGCCTGCTGGCTACGAGAATCCGATTTGGAGACATAATGATAACCCGGTTATCAAAAGAAATCCTGCAAAAGGTGTAGCCCGTATTTTCAATAGTGCGGTTGCTGCGTATGAAGGCAGTTTTATTGGTGTATTTCGTGTAGAAGATAACACTACTCGTCCGCATCTGCGTATGGGACATAGTGTGGATGGTTTAGATTGGAAAATCGATGATGAGCCGATCCGATTTATAGATGAAGAAGGTAATCCTTATCAGCCGCGTTATGCTTACGATCCGCGTCTGGTGAAGGTTGAAGATACATTTTATATTATCTGGTGTACAGATTTCTACGGAGCAGCTATTGGGGTAGCAAAAACACAAGATTTCAAAACATTTATCAGCTTGGAAAACCCATTCCTGCCATTCAACCGGAACGGCGTACTGTTCCCTAGAAAAATCAACAACAACTTCGTGATGTTGTCCCGTCCAAGTGACAGTGGCCATACGCCATTTGGTGATGTATTCCTTAGTGAGAGCCCTGACTTCGTATATTGGGGAAAACACCGCCATGTAATGACCAAGGGTGGTCAAGGCTGGTGGCAAAGTGTCAAAATTGGTGGCGGACCAGCGCCGATTGAAACTACTGAAGGCTGGTTGATGTTCTACCATGGCGTAACTGGAACGTGCAATGGTCTTGTGTATAGTATGGGAGCGGTTATTTTGGACATCAATGAGCCCTCGAAAGTAAAATATCGCTCGAAGAACTTTGTATTAACGCCAGAAGAATGGTACGAGGAAAGAGGTTTTGTGAATAACGTACTGTTCCCATGTGCTACTCTGCATGATGCAGAAACCGGCCGTATCGCCATCTATTATGGCGCTGCTGATACTTATGTAGGCGTTGCTTATACAACGGTTAATGAAATCGTCAACTATGTCATCGAAACCCATGAAGAGGTTGGCGATGATGCAGGTTTAGGCAAAATCTAATTGGACTTAATAACCTATATTTTCAGTGAACTTGCTAGAGTTCCGGAGAATTGCGTAGCGTAGAGTTCGCAAGAAGTGTTTTGGGTTTGGTGTGTTGAATGTTGTTGGGTGTGCTCAGTGCGGAGGTTGCCTTGTGCGACCTCCGTGTTCTGTTGCAGATTGTACAACAGAACGGCACATTATCGCCTGTAATAGATAAGTAGCAGGCTAGGGGGAAATTCGGCTCTGTTGGCGATTCTGATCACTCTGTTGTTTAGTCACTCTGTGGCTTGGTCACTCTATGGCTCTGACGTAAATAGTTGCACTTTGTGCATTTAAACTAACATTTCTTTGGTCACTAGGCGATATAGTTGCACTTCGTGCAACTATATCAGCGAAGTAACCACCAAAAGCTCCTTTTGCCGTTTTTTAGTTGTACAAAGTGCAACTAAGATTAGAAACAAATATATTTCAGCTGTAATAGCTGCACAAAGTGCAACTATCCAGCCAGAAGCTGTTACTGTGCCGATTATAAAGAAGTTAATAGGCGAGGTGGAAATGTGGGTGTTGTGAAGGCAATAGGAAGGTAGCGTGTAAGTGGAATGTGAGTGGTTGTAGAGGTAATAAGAAGGTAGTAAGTACGTGGAGTGTGATTAGTTGTGAAGGCAATAAGAAGATAGCGGATAAGTGGAATGTGAGTGGTTGTAGAGGTAATAAGAAGGTAGTAGGTACGTGGAATATGATTAGTTGTGGAGGTAATAGGCAAGCAGCGAGTGAGTGGTGAATGTGGCTCTGTTGGCGCTTCTGCTACTCTGTTGCTTAGTTACTCTATGGCTTGGTCACTCTATGGCTCTGACGTAAATAGTTGCACTATGTGCACTTAAACTAACATTTCTTTGGTTACTAGGCGATATAATTGCACTTCGTGCAACTATATCAGCCAAGTAACCACCAAAAGCTCCTTTTACCGTTTTTTAGTTGTACAAAGTGCAACTAAAAGGGAAAAAACACATATTCAGCTATAATAGCTGCACAAAGTACAACTATCCAGCCAGAAGCTGTTACTGTGCCGATTATAAAGAAGTTAATAGGCAAGATGGAAAATGTGGGTGTTGTGACGGCAATAGGAAGGTAGCGTGCAAGTGGAATGTGAGTGGTTGTGGAGGTAATAAGAAGGTAGTAGGTACGTGGAATGTGATTAGTTGTGAAGGCAATAAGAAGGTAGCGGATAAGTGGAATGTGAGTGGTTGTAGAGGTAATAAGAAGGTAGTAGGTACGTGGAATATGATTAGTTGTGGAGGTAATAGGCAAACAGCGAGTGAGTGGTGAATGTGGCTCTGTTGGCGTTTCTGCTACTCTGCTACTCTGCTACTCTGTTGCTTAGTTACTCTATGGCTCAGACGTAAATAGTTGCACTCTGTGCACTTAAACTAACTATACCTAAGGTGCTAAGCGATATAATTGCACTTCGTGCAACTATATCAGCGAAGTAACCACCAAAAGCTCCTTTTACCGTTTTTTAGTTGTACAAAGTGCAACTAGGAGGGAAAACACACATATTCAACTGTAATAGCTGCACAAAGTGCAACTATCCAGCCTCGGAGCTGCGACTAAACTATCCAGTCGCAGAAAACCCAACTATCCGATCTCACTATCCCATCTCACTATCCCATCCCACTATTCCATCGCAACTATCCATACATCAACGGAAAACCCATATGGGGTTTTCCGATTCTATCTAGCATAGTAACTCTAACGTTGCTTCGCGGTTACGAACAGCAAGCGAACAATATCGTTACATAACTTAAGGAGGAACAATATTTTGGGAAGCGACATGAATTTGTCACAGTTAAAGGAATATAACGGAAGTAGTCCAAAACCGGATGATTTCGAGCAATTTTGGGAGCGGGCATTGCGTGATCTGGATGCACAGGCGCTGGATTATGAACTGGAACCAGCGGAGTTTGTCAGTGAACTTGCGGAATGTTTTCATTTGTATTTTACCGGAGTTGGCGGTGCAAGAATCCATTGCAAATATGTAAGACCGAAGAACAGCGTACATAAAAAAGGTCCCGGTGTAGTGATGTTCCATGGATACTCCTGTGACAGCGGGGATTGGATGGAGAAGGTGGCATATGCTGCTCACGGGATTAGCGTCCTGGCGATGGATTGTCGCGGCCAGGGTGGCCTCTCCGAAGATAACCTTACCGTAAAAGGGACTACGATACGCGGACATATCATTCGAGGGATGGATGATCCTAATCCTGATAACCTTTATTATCGCAATGTGTTCTTGGATACGGCACAGACTGCCCGAGTTCTGATGTCTATGGATGAAGTTGATCCTGAACGTGTAGGTGCCTTTGGACTATCTCAAGGTGGAGCGCTGACTGTGGCTTGTGCAGCATTAGAGCCTCGCATAAAAATAGCCCTGCCTGTATATCCCTTCCTTTCAGATTATAAACGTGCTTGGGAGCTGGATATTACCACTTCAGCTTATGAGGAGATCAACTATTATTTCCGGTTTTTTGATCCCCATCATTTGCGTGAGGATGAGATTTTTAATAGGCTCGGTTATATCGATATTCAGAATCTTGCCGAAAGAATACAGGCCAAAGTACTGTGGGTTACCGGGTTATCCGATACGATTTGTCCACCTTCAACTCAATTCGCCGCATACAATAAAATACTAGCGTCCAAAGAGCTTATGGTTTATTATGAGTACGGTCATGAGTATTTACCATATCTTGCCGATCGGGCGTTGGAATTGTTCATGACCTTGTAAGAGATAAGCCAGCAGGCATAACTGAAGACAACGGTGGTGAACAATTGATGAAGTCGCAAGTAAAAAAAGAAAAGGCGCATTTCCAGCTGCACCCTGCCAAATCGATTGGGGTGCGGCTTTTTCTCATCTTCTTCATCTCAACAATGGTGCTCGTTCTCTCACTTGGCTACATTTCCTATTCCGTAGCTGAGCAAACGATCGAGAATAACGCGCTGTCAGCCAATCAACAGACAGTCGTCCAAGCTGCAGAGAAGTTTGATGTTGAATTATTGCGTTATGAGGATGGCCTAGGAAGAATTCTTTACAACAATGAGATTCAGGATGCACTCAAACAAGGGAATAATCCCACTACAAGTAATGAGGATCGTAATTTGCAGTCCAACCAGATTAGCGCCGAGCTAAATGCCTGGCTGACCGCATCAAAGGGGGTAGAAGCTGTATACCTCATCCCGATGAATCAGGAAGTCCCTACTTCGTCAGCGGGATCAAAAGACAGCGCTTTTATCAAAGAATTCAGAGAGTCCTCATGGTTCAAGCAGCTTGAGGAGCAACCACAAACATTGTGGATTCCCCGAACAGAACAGGGGCAAGCCGGAAATACTTCGGGTATGTTTCATTTGGCACAATCGATAGCTGGGGATACACAAAGCCCGGGATACATAATTATCTGTGACATTAGAATTAGTGAATTAGAAAATCAGCTTCGTAAAGTTGATCTCGGACCCAGCTCTTACATGCAATTGCTGACGGATAAGGATGAATTGATCGCATCGTCCCAGCAAGTGGGAACAGATACTTATCTCAGTCTGGGAGGGACTCTTCTTCATGGTTTGGAGCATGAGGCTGGGTCATTGCCAACGAAGGATGAGAAAGGAAAATCCATTCTGGCTGTGTACGGGACGATGGAAAGCTCCAGCTGGAGATTGCTTGGTGTTGTTCCGGCTGAGAATCTTACGAAAGACGCACTTCGTATTCTAAAAACTACATATATTATTGTTGCGGTGGCTGCTATTGTCGCCATTCTAATTGGTTACTGGATGTACAGAATGGTATCTAAGCCCTTGACCCGACTTAAGGATCTAATGTCTCAAGGGGCAGATGGAAATCTTGGAGTACGTACGGATATTACCTCACGAGATGAAATTGGTCAGTTATCGGGTTCCTTTAATAGGATGATGGAACGGATCACAGAACTGGTAATCCATACTAATGAAACCGCGAGGAAGGTAATGGAAACTGCCGATGAACTTAGTAGAGTATCGCGTAAGACAGCGATGGCAGCCAAAGAGATTGCCGCAGCAACAGAAGAAATTGCCGGAGGTTCAGGCAGCCTAGCTTTGGAGGCGGACCAGGGTAACGAGCTTACGGGGCAAATTTCGGTGCAAATGAACAAAGTGAACTCAGCTACGCATGAGATGGATCATACCGCACATAGTATCGGCGTGCTTAGTGAAGAAGGTTTTAATGAGTTAAAAGAGCTGCTTGGCAAGACCAATAAGACGGGCGATATGACGAATAAGCTTGTGCTGAAAGTGAATGAGCTGCAAGACACCACATCATCAGTGATGAAGGTGCTTGATGTTATGCAGAATATTACACAGCAGACGAATATTTTGTCTCTAAATGCAACGATAGAAGCGGCAAGGGCAGGGGAGTCCGGCCGGGGATTTATGGTAGTGGCCGATGAAATACGCCAGCTTGCAGATCAGTCCAAAGAATCCATTGCTGTGGTGGCTAATATAACAGACACCATTATGAAGGATATGAACGAGACCGTAGGTGTTCTCTCGGAAGTAGCCCCTCTTTTTAATCAGCAGGTTACTTCAGTTGAGAGCACTAGCGATATCTTCGTATCTGTACAGGATCAGATGCGTCATTTTATTACACGCTTGGAATCTGTTGCTTTATCGATGGATAGCTTGAGCCAATCCCAGAAGGTGCTGTCAAATTCGATGGGCAATATCAGCTCCATTGCAGAAGAATCATCAGCAGCTTCTCAAGAAGTGGCTTCGCTTAGCGGGGAGCAACAAAGTGTGAGTGATCATTTAGTGGAGCTGTCTGAGCAGCTTGAGCATGCGTCCCGGCAGTTGCAAGAAAAACTGTCCAAATTTAATTTGTAACTTTGCATAACCTAAGTAAATATTTTTAACTACAAAGACCAGTCTCCAATTATTTGGGACTGGTCTTTGTGCTATTCAAAAGGCTATAAATTAGCTAACTAAGCATGAGTGTAAATAATCCAGCGGGTGGGACATAATAAAGGCTATGAACGTCAGTCAGGAGGAATGGGATTGCACAATAATGTCCACAGACGTATACTCGGCGGACTGATTATTTTATGTTCAGTAGTAGCCGTGTTGGTCCTTAGGCTGGCGTGGATTCAACTGTTTATGAAGGAACAGACGGTCCCTGGAACGAAATATACACTTGCAAAGATGGCAGAAATTCAAAGCGAACGGGAGACGGTATTGGACTCTGGGCGGGGGCGTCTGTATGACCGAAAGAGTGAACCCCTTGCCGGGGAAACCATTTGGACGGCTGCGTTTTTTCCTCAAGAGGCGAAGGCTAGGAATACCGTGACGCAGGTCGTATACGAAGAAGCTGAGTCCATGCACCGGTTGGCAGCTATCCTTGGAGTGAGTTATGAGCAATTGCTAAACAAGCGCTCTTCCCTTAAAGAACCATTGCTTTGGCCATCCTCAGTGGGAAAAGGACCGCTCGCACTTACATCCGCACAAGCGGAAGAAGTGAGTGCATTGGGGATCGACGGCGTAGGCGTGTTTCCTTTTGCTCGCAGATATGATGGGAAAGCAACTGGTCGGCAGTGGCTTGGATATTTATCGGAAGCGGTACCAAACACTGGTGGGAAGGCTTCCCCATCGGGGCTGAGAATTCCGATGAAAGGAACGGACGGGTTAGAAAAAACCCTGGAGCCGTTGCTTCGAGGTGTAGGGCATACTGAGGCATATGCTCAGGTTGATGCGCGCGGGCAACGTGTCCCGGGCAGTCCCATTCAAGTACGAGCCCCGGGTAATCCGTATTATCCGCTGTCTTTATATACAACGATTGATAAAAAGCTTCAGGAACAAATAGAGGAGTTAGCTGTCAAAGCTGGAATGAAGGAAGGAGCCGTGGTGGTGTTAGACACCGGAACGGGAGATATTGAAGCCATGGTATCTTTACCTTTTTACGACCCAGAGAAGATATCCCCTGAAGGGGGAGAGTGGAATAACCGGGCGTTGCAGGCTGCCGTACCTGGATCAATTTTCAAAATCGTCACAGCAGCAGCAGCACTAGAAGCCGGGGTCACCTCAGCGGATGAGCTTTTCTATTGTTCAGGGCAATATGAGAAATATGGATTGTCTTGTCTAAAAGGAAAAGGACACGGTCCCCTCACGCTGGCGCAAGGGTTCGCCGTGTCCTGTAATACTGTATTTGCTGCGCTGGCAGAACGTTTGAGTGGGGCGCAGCTTCAAGCGACAGCACTCGCGCTGGGGCTCGGAAGAGATATTAGCTGGCAAGCGGAGAATACGCTTGGTTTTCCAGTTCTTAAGCCACTGTCCGGTGAGCAGAAGGGGACGATCTTTACTTCTTTGCTGCCGGATGATCCAGGCGCCAGAGTGCAGACGGCCATTGGGCAGCGAGATGTGCAAGTGACTCCACTTCAGGCAGCGAACCTGGTGGTGACGTTACTGCATGGCGGGGAAGTGAGAGCGCCAAGAATTCTCCAGCGTGTAACCTTTGCAAATGGGCAAAAGCTAGAGGATCTGCCGGGTCATCTTTCCCCTTCAACTGCCGGGAGGATCTCAGAATCTACAGCCCGCCAGCTGCTGTCCTGGATGCGTAAAGTAGTTACGGATGGAACCGGCACAAGTCTGCAGAGCACGAAATGGCCGGTTGCCGGGAAATCAGGTACGGCACAAACCCTTGTTAAGGGTATGCCGCGTAACAATCAATGGTTTATCGGCTATGGGCCGCTGGATCATCCCAGATATGCTGTGTCGGTAGCGGTGGAGAACGTCGCTCCGGACAGCTCACATCTAGCCGTTAAGCTGTTCGGTCAGATATTGGATTTATTATCATCGGTTCCCTCTGGAGCTTGAGGTTCAGGTGGTGGCGCAGAGCTGGTCTGATTGGAAGCTGGACCGTTAGCTGCAAAGGGTGAAACGATAAATTCCTCTTGCGGGAGATAGATCCAGCTCTGAAGATACCCTTGTTGAATCAGTTCTTTTATCAGAATAAGCAAAATCGGCGACAGAATCAGACCAGCCATACCGAAAGCAGATGTGGACAGAATGACGAACGACAGCATAAGGAAGGCTGAGGATACGCCAATTGAATTCCCGGTAATCTTCGGCTCAAGCAGCTGCCTAACAATTAGTACAATGGCAAGGAGGATAATTAATCCAATAGCCAGTGATGTATTGCCCACGATGAACAAATAGATGATCCAAGGGACTAAAATTGTCGTCACGCCAAGAAGCGGCAAAACATCAAATACCGCGCAGACTAATGCCATTGTGATTTCGTTGCCGGTTCGCAGAATAAATAAGCCGACTAGAACTATGGCAAAAGTAATGCTGATCAGAATAAGTTGTGCTTTTAAATAGGAACCGATGGCTTTGAATACATTGCCTTGCAAAAAGGCGAAGGCGTTCTTAAAGGTTTTTGGCATTTTGTCATGCGCGATTTTACGCCAATCTTTGATTTCCATGCTAAGAAAAAATGCCAAAATAATGGCTATCCCGAAATTGGCCATGAAGGTGGAGAAGGAGCCTAGAATACCGGCCATGTATTTTAGAAAAGTAATCAGCCATCCTGTTAGAACATCCGTGGCATCTTTAAAGTACCCGTTGACCTTGTTCGTAATATCGGGTGGCAAGTTATCTATTTTTTGCTGCAGGTAGGTCGTGGTCTCCACAAAATGCTGCTGCACCACATATGTATATTTAGGGAGGTTCTCTTGGAAGTGAAGGGCCTGGATCGTAATCAGTAGACCGGCACCAAATAATGTACCTAACAGCACAATCAGAAAGAGCAACACTGAAATGGCGGAGGCAAAAGGTTTACCAAGACCACGGCGGTTCAAGAAGCGGGCCAAGGGTTCGATAAGCAAAAATACAAAAAAAGACAGGAATACAGGTGCAGCTAACTGATACAGCTTACTAAAGGAGAACATAATTAGATAAACCGTGAGGACAATTAATCCGATGTCAAAAAATGTGCGCCAATATTTTTTGTATAACGGCAGCATAGATATAAACAACTCCCTTTTTTTATAAGTGGATACGCCAGGTTGATTACATTGTACATGATTTTACTTTAAAAGCGTCTATTTCTTTGATACATGTGTTAAAATAGGGGGTAACGTTTTTTTATTCTACTTCACTTGGCCGTTTCACGGGTTCTGCTTGCAGACATTAGGCGAGCCAAAGTCAACTCTGGAAAAGCGGGGAATTAATATGCAGACTTTGCTGCTCTGGTTATTTTACATCTCATCATTTTATGCTTTTATCCCTGGTATGATCAGCCGGATTTTTGGTTACCGTGTCTTTCGTAAAGGAACTGGGCGGAATGAATTCGCACTGACCTTCGATGATGGACCTGATCCTCGATTTACACCATTACTGCTGGAATTACTGAAGAGGTATGATGCAAAAGCAACCTTTTTTGTAGTCGGCTCTAATGCTGAACGTTATCCTGATCTTATTCAGCGTATCCATGATGAGGGACATCTCATCGGAATTCATAATTATGTTCACAAGACGAACTGGCTCATGCGGCCAGCAACCGTCCGCCGGCAGATTCAACGTACGAATGATATTATCTATAATATTATTGGCGAACGCAGTACGTATTACCGTCCACCTTGGGGTATTGTCAATTTATTTGATATTTCCAAACGACGCCAAGTTGAAATTGTGCTTTGGTCGGCAATGTTTGGTGATTGGCGTGAGAAGCTCGGCGCCGAAAAACTCACTGAGAAGATGCTGGCCCGTCTAAATCCCGGGGAAGTGATGTTGTTGCATGATAGCGGCACAACGCTGGGTGCAGATGCGGATGCTCCAGGGAATATGCTTGTGGCTCTTGAGCAGACTCTGGAGGAAGCCCGTAAACGGGGACTACGCAGCATTCGGATTGATGAGATGATTAAGATGGCTGAGACGTCACCTATCCGGCGCTTATCTTTTGGTAAACGGGTGCTTGTAGGACTTTGGTTAGCTTGGGAACAGGTATTTCAAGCTCTTTTTCATCTCCAAACGATTACTCCGTCAGATCCTTTCTTGCATTATCGGATGCGGAAATATCAGGGTGAACCGGTTGAACTCGAGGGCGGAGAACTGCTGCGTAAAGGCGACAAAGTCATTGAGCTGCACATCGATAATAAACAGTTGTTCGAATTAGGAATTCATTCACGTTCTTCCGCTCAACTTGCGATTCGAATGATCCGCAGAATGGAAAAGGATCTGCCCATTCTTGCTGAGATCATTGCCAAAGATGTGGATCTTGCGGAAGCCAAAGCGCTTTATGGAGTCAGCATGATTAACCGGGGACCGGAGAAATTCGGCTTTACCGTACGTGATTTGCCGGATGGCTTATTCGCACGTTCCTCCAAATTTTACTTAAGGATCCTGTTAAGTGTGATTCATCCAGCAGGTGGGGCAAGGCTTAAAGAACGGAGCGAGGTCCTTGTGCCGAAGCTTATCCTGATGCCTGTCTCAGAGCTGCTCAAAAAGATGAACCAACAGCTGCCTCATCATCCGAAAACTGCAAAAAAACGCAAATCGCAACAGGAAGAATCGTTGTCACTTAATGATTCGGTTGCGGATGTAGAAATGCCAGGTGCGACAGTAACCAATTGATTCATGATCTTATTGATAAATATTTTACAGTGGACATGTAAAGAGATGTTCTACAATCCAGCGATGGGTTGTGGAACATTTTTTTATTGGGATAATTAAAAAAAGAGCAGCCCGCCATTAGAAATACTAAGGTGGGACTGCTCTTGCTTGTTTTAATATTCTTTTTTGCTAAAGGGATTAAATCTTCAGCACTGCGCCGTTACTTGCATTGGTTACCATTTTGGAGTAACGAGCCAGGTAACCAGTTTTAACTTTAGGTTCGAATTCTTTCCAACCCGTACGACGAACTGCTAATACTTCTTCTTCAACCAGCAATTCAATCTTCCGGTTGTTGAGATCCAGCTCAATGATGTCTCCATCCTCAACAAAAGCGATCGGACCGCCTTCAGCTGCTTCTGGAGAGATATGGCCGATACTGATTCCGCGGGAAGCCCCCGAGAAACGACCGTCTGTAATCAGACCGACCTTAGCACCTAGCCCCATACCCACGATTTGTGAAGTAGGCGCCAGCATTTCCGGCATTCCTGGTCCGCCCTTAGGACCTTCATAGCGGATAACGACTACATGGCCTTCTTTAACTTTACCGTTCGCGATACCTTCCAGTGCAGCTTCTTGGGAATCAAAGCAGATCGCAGGACCTTTATGATATCCACCTACTGAAGCATCAACTGCACCAACCTTGATGATAGAACCCTCTGGAGCCAAGTTTCCATAAAGTACGGCAAGACCGCCTCTTTCGGAGTAAGGGTTGTCGATAGTATGAATTACGGAAGTATCTTGGATCTCGTGTCCGATTACATTCTCAGCTAATGTTTTGCCGGTAACGGTCATACATTCCCCGAACAGAGCACCTGGTTTCTTCAGCAGTTCATTCAATACAGCACTAACGCCGCCCGCACGGTCCACATCTTCGATAAAGATATCAGAAGCTGGAGCCAGCTTAGCCAGATAGGGAACACGGTTTGCAACTTCGTTAATGCGTTCAAGCGGATAATCGATACCTGCTTCTTGAGCTAATGCAAGGGTGTGCAGCACTGTGTTAGTAGAACCACCCATTGCCATATCCAGTGCAAATGCGTTATCAAGGGATTCTTTAGTTACGATATCTCTTGGTTTAAGATCCAGCTTAATCAATTCCATCAGTTGTGTTGCGGATTTGCGAACAAATTCTCTACGCTCATCAGCAACAGCCAGAATCGTACCGTTACCTGGCAATGCCAGTCCAAGTGCTTCTGCAAGGCAGTTCATGGAGTTGGCAGTGAACATTCCGGAACAGGATCCACAGGTAGGACAACCAAATTGTTCTAATTCAAGCAGCTCTGCATCGTTGATTTTGCCGACTTGGTGAGCACCAACGCCTTCAAATACCGAGGTCAGAGAGAGCTTTTTACCTTTACTATCTACGCCGGCTTTCATTGGGCCGCCGCTTACGAACATGGTTGGGATGTTAACACGCAGTGCGCCCATCATCATGCCCGGTGTAATTTTATCACAGTTAGGGATGCAGACCATGCCATCGAACCAATGCGCGGAAACTACAGTTTCCAAGGCGTCAGCGATGATCTCGCGGCTTGGCAGTGAATAACGCATGCCGATATGTCCCATAGCAATCCCGTCATCTACGCCGATCGTATTGAATTCAAAAGGAACGCCACCAGCTTCGCGAATCGCTTCCTTAACGATTTTACCGAACTCTTGCAAATGCACATGCCCTGGAACAATATCAATATAGGAATTGCAGACCGCAATAAACGGCTTTCCGAAATCTTCTTCTTTTACTCCGGCTGCTCTCAGGAGACTACGGTGTGGAGCACGGTCAAAGCCTTTTTTAATCATGTCTGAACGCATTTTCTTGGCTGCCATAATGACATTCCCCCCTAAATGAATTTCAATCAAATATAGTGTCGCATTAACGCAATGAACTCCAAAGACCTGCGTATATACGGTTTATAGAAAGAACGGGGACCTGCTTCCTCAATAAGCAAAGCGATGCCGTTTCTATAAAAAAAGCCGCTGTTTTGGTATAAACAGTTACCGCCTAAAATGAACGGAGAAGTCATTGTTATTAGTGAGTCTATCACAAAGAGCACGTTTTTTCTACCGGACAATGTGAAGTTTGTCGATTGACGCAAAGCGTGGGAAGTGGAGGAAAAGCTCATTTTCGAAAGGAAAGTGCTTTATTTGGAAAATGGAACAGGGTTCGGATGTATCTATTTACCACTCTAGACAACTTTAGGAGAGCTGAGTATGATGGGAGTTATTATTTTATGGGAGGTGCTGGAAAATCGGGATTTGTCTATTATTATCGCCGCGGTGGATCGTTTTTACGGGGATGAAAAGCTAAGGAGGGAAAGGGAATGTCACAGCGTACAACTTTTTTAAATCCAATTGTAGCAAGCTCAGGAGACCCATGGGTATTCAAACATACCGATGGCTATTATTACTTTATGGCCACAAAAGCTAAATGTCTGGAGCTGACGAGATCTAGAACCTTGACCGGCCTTGCGGAGGGCGACAAGAAAGTGATCTGGTCTCCCGAACCGGGGGGCAGCTACAGTTACAATCTGTGGGCGCCGGAAATTCATCATTTGGACAACAGATGGTACATTTACTACACTGCGAATGACGGAGGAGGCGACGATTCACGGCGGATTTGCGTGCTGGAGAATGAAGCAGCGAACCCGCTGGAAGGACAGTGGGTATGGAGAGGGGCTTTGCAGACACCTGTCCCAGGGTTGGATGGAACAGTAATGTCTTTGCGGGATCAGCTGTATTTTCTGTATGCGGGATATGGTCATTTTCCTGATTATGGGTCGGCTATTTACATTATGCGAATGAGTAATCCTTGGACCTTGGAAGGGGGGCATCACCTGCTTACCGCTCCAACTCTGTCATGGGAGAAGCAAGGTGGCATGGCGATTAACGAAGGTCCGGTAATTTTGCAGCGACACAATCGTATTTTCATGGTTTATTCGGCAAGTACGACTTGGTCTGAGGATTATGCACTAGGGATGCTAACCATGAACGAAGCGGCAGATCCTTTGCAACCGCTGTCATGGGAAAAATCAATGTCGCCTGTATTTTGCAAAAGTGCAGAGAACGGGATTTTTGCCACGGGGCACAATAGCTTCACACATTCTCCTGATGGCAAGGAAGATTGGATAGTCTATCATGCGCTTCCTTCCGCTGGAGCGGATGTGTCTTTGCGCGCGACCCGTATCCAGAAATTTGGGTGGAAGGTGGATGGGACACCAGATTTTGGGGTTCCTTGTAGGGATACGCTTGCTCAGAACGTACCGTCGGGAGAATAAGAATAAAACAGGAAATCAAGACTGAAAAGGCCATTCATTACAGAAAAACTGTAATGAATGGCCTTTTCATGTAATGCAGATATTTTTATTCGCTGTCGATAATAATTGACGAAAAACGCCTGTTTTATAAGGGGTTTTTCGCCAAGATACAGGATGGTTAGTACGCTTTTTTAATAGGTTTGTAGTTGGCATAGCCATATATTTGTTTGAGAAAAGTTCATAAGATTACAAAATTATTGTATGAAAGCGTTGACATATGAATTTTGGATGCTTATAATTCGATCTGAGATACAGAAAAACTGTATTAATCAAGGGGAGTTATCTACAGGTCAAAAAGGAGCGTGGTTCCAAGCTTTGGATTTGCTTAAGGCGTTGTGGCAAATATTTTATAGTGGGAGGTTAAGTATGAAGAACAATGCAAAGCGTTATTTTAGTCTTTTATTTGTGTTAATACTGATCATTTCGACTGTAACAGCATGTAGTGGCAACAGTGCAAACAATGGGGCTGATAAGGGTGTCTCCAACAACAAAGAGAACGAGAGCACAGCCAAAGACCCGGTTGAGTTTACAGATATCAGCGCAGACATACGCGGCAATACAGCCCCAACGCAAGAGCAAATCGACGAAGTTAATCATTCCTTGAATGATACATACCTCGGCGACGTCTTCGATGAAGTCATTCCAAATGATTACTCAGCTTATCCTGTTAAAGGTGATGTGGTTCTGGATGTATGGATGCCTGCGAATTCCAATATTCCGGATATGAACAATCATGCTGTCCAGAAGCAGGTGGAGCAATTAACGGGAATCAAAGTAAACTTCATCACGCCGCCAATCGGCCAGGAAGCGGATGCCTTCACGTTGATGATCTCCTCCGGTGAACTGCCTGACATTATCATTGAGCCGGGACGTTATCCGGGAGGTTTTGAAGCGGGCGTAAATGACGGTGCTTATATCGATCTGACAGATCTGATGGAGAAAAATGCTCCGAACTATACGAAGTGGCGCAATTCGGATGAATCAAGAAGAAAAACCACGGTCACGGATGACGGCAAGCTGCTCGGCTTCTATGGCATCGCCCCATATTCAGAGTGGACTTGGTTTGGAACATTGATTAAGCAGGAAGCGCTGGACAAAACAGGGCTTGAAGTTCCAAATACGATTGATGAATGGCATACCTTCCTGACTAAAGCAAAGGAAGTCGGATACAAAGCACCGCTTAATTACGGCTCTACTTACGGCCAGATTTTTACCGGCATCATAAATGGCGCATATGGAGTATGGGATTGGACGTTCCTTGATGAGAATGGCAACGTGGCCTGGGGGCCAGCACAGCCGAAAGCTAAGGAATATTTGACCACCATGCAGCAATGGAACAAAGAAGGATTACTGAACCCGGACTGGGCAACGGCAGACTTTAACCAGAGAATGGCGAGCGCCATTTCGGGAGATACCGCGATGATGATGGACTCTCCGGATACGATGTGGAGTTATTGGAAAGAGCAGAGCGGTATCGACTTTGTGGGCGCACTGAACCCGGTTCTGAACAAAGGAGATAAGTCCGCAACCACGTACAAAAATTTCAAAAGAGCGGGGATCGAAGCTGCAATCACCACGCAAAGCAAAAATGTAGAAGCGGCAATGGCTTGGCTTGATTTTAATTACAGTAAAAAGGGCTGGGAATTGATTAACTTTGGTGAATACGGCACGGTCCACCTGATTGATGAGACGGGAATGCCTTATTATCCAGAGAACAGTTATATCTTTAAAGACCCTGAAGGTCAGCCCGTATCGACAACCTTATGGAAATACCGGATGCACAACTGGCCGGATATCCGGGATGAGCATCATTCCAACCCGCTGATCGCTGCCAAAGGAAGTTACTCGGGAGACATTCGCAAGAATTGGACAGAAAATATGGACACCAGTATGGCTATGCCACCTATTTCCTTTACCAAAGATGAAGCTTCGCGGGAAGCCGAGCTTGGAAACCAGCTGTCGACACTGCGCGGAGAGTATTTTGCAAAAATCATAATGGGAGACCTGCCGGTAGATGCCTATGATAAATTTTTGAAAGAAGCTCAGAGTATGGGACTGGAAGAGTTTTTGAGTATCCATCAGGCAGCCTTAGATCGATATAACAAACGATAGGTGGTTGTTTTATGGAAATATTACGAAAAAACAGAGCGATAAAGCCCATTCCTCAGGACGCCAAACCTAAAAATACCAAGTTAGTGATTAAGAAGGATTTGAAAAAGAACTGGTTTGTCTATCTGTTGGCTGTCCCTGTTGTAGCGTGGTTCCTGATTTTCTGCTACGGGCCGATGTGGGGGGTTATGATCGCCTTCAAGGATTTTAAACCCCTGCTGGGGTTTGGCCAGAGCGAGTGGGTAGGGTTTAAGCACTTTATTGATTTTTTCCAAGGGCCTTATTTCTGGCGGGTCGTTAAAAACACCCTTCTCCTCAATGTTTGGGGGATTGCCTTTGGATTTACAGCCCCGATTATTCTGTCCTTGATGCTGAATGAAATCCGTGGGGTTAAGTTTAAAAAAGTGGTCCAAACGATCACCTATATGCCGCACTTTATTTCCCTGGTGGTGGTATGCGGGATCATTCATATCTTTGCCGCAGATGAAGGGATTATCACGCAAATCCTGCAATTTATTACCGGAAAAGAGTACTCTTCACTGCTCGGCTACTCTTCGTTCTTCCGGCCGATTTATACCTTCTCCGGCATTTGGCAGAGCATCGGCTGGGATAGCATCATCTACCTTGCGGCGATGAGTTCCATCGATACTTCATTATATGAAGCTGCTGAAATTGACGGAGTGGGACGGATTAAAAAAATGTGGCATATTACGCTGCCGCAGATTAGCCCAGTTATCATCATTCTGTTTATTTTTGCCATCGGCGGGTTGATGTCGTCCGGGTACGAGAAGATTATCCTGCTGTACAATCCTCTGATTTATGATACGGCGGATGTTATTGCCTCTTACGTGTATCGTCGCGGTTTAAGAGAAGCCAGTCTTAGTTATTCCACGGCTGTGGGCTTGGTCAGCTCAATCGTTAACTTTGGGCTGCTCTGGATGACCAATACAATAGCCAAACGCAGGTCCGAGGTCAGCTTATGGTAAGAAAGAGGGACAGCTATGAAAGATAATTTGCAGCGTAAAGCGAAAAAAAGACGAAAACATAAATCCATCGGTGACAGAGTATTTGACGGCACACTTTATACTCTGCTGACCGCATTAACCTTGGTGTGTTTTTATCCGATCCTGCACATCCTGTTTGCCTCCGTCAGCGACCCCGGCATGTTGATTGCTCATAAAGGCATTTTGCTGAAACCGCTGGGATTCACTTTGGATGGCTATAAGCTGGTATTTAAAGATAACAGTCTGATCAACGGCTATAAAAACACGATTATATATGTAGGATTAGGCACATTAGTCAACATGATCATGACCATTCTGGGAGCTTATGTATTATCCAGACGAGGATTGTATTTCAAAAACTTCATCATGATCCTGATTACAATCACCATGTTTTTTGGCGGCGGGTTGATTCCTTGGTTCTTATTAATGAAGGATATTGGTCTGTACAATAATTTGTGGGCCATGATTTTGCCAAGTGCTTTAAGCACATGGAACATTATTATCCTACGAACTAGCTTTCAAGCCATTCCGCAGGAATTGGAAGAAGCGGCTACCATAGACGGGGCAAGTCAGGCCCATATTTTAACGAATGTGATTCTTCCGCTGTCCAAAGCTACGCTGGCCGTAATCTTTTTATACTATTTAGTGGGGAACTGGAACTCATGGTTTAATGCGATGGTGTTGTTGAAGGACAGACAGCTGTTCCCACTGCAGCTATTAATGAAGGAAATATTAGTAGCTAATGATGCAACCGCAACCTCGATCGGCAGTGCAGGCGGGGTAGTTATCGATAGTGCCCAGAGCCAGACGGCTTTCCGCGAGCTGGTTAAGTATTGTGCGATCGTCGTTTCTACGCTTCCTATATTAATGGTATATCCTTTCTTGCAAAAATATTTTGTTAAAGGTGTTTACGTAGGTTCGATTAAAGGATAGCGGGCAAAAAAACAAGTTCATCTTATATAGAAATTATTTAATAGGAGTGAAGTACACCATGTTGACAGAAGCAAGCAGCACATCCGTTCCACGTCCAGAATATCCAAGACCCCAATTTGCCCGTAAGGATTGGCTTAGCCTAAATGGAGAATGGGATTTTACGTTTGATGATGAAGATGTCGGTGAGGAAGAACAATGGTATCGGACGGACACAAAGGGTTTATTTTCACGGGTTATTCAAGTGCCCTTTGCGTTTCAGAGCAAGCTGAGCGGGATTGAAGATCCTTCATTTCATGATGTTGTGTGGTATAGAAGAACTTTTGAAGTTCCTGAGGGTTGGAATGGGAAGCGGATTGTCCTCCATTTCGGCGCCGTTGATTATTTGGCAAAAGTCTGGGTGAATGGTCAGCTGGTGGCCGTGCATGAAGGCGGACATACACCATTTCAGGTCGATATCACTCCTTCGCTGCTCAAAGGAAGGAATACCATCATACTGCGCGCAGAGGATTTCAGCCGTGATGTCACCTTGCCGCGTGGCAAGCAATATTGGCTGGAGCAGTCTGCTGCCATCTTTTATACCCGCACAACCGGAATCTGGCAGAGTGTCTGGCTTGAACCGCTGTCTGCAGTGCATCTGAGTAAAACCATGATGACACCAGATATTGACCGCAATGAAATCCGGCTTCGGACCTTTCTGCAAGGATTTAAGTCTGCTGATCCGCTCAAGCTGCGCATAACGGTATCGTATGACAGTGAAGTAATTGCGGAAGATCAATATATGGTCATGAATGGTGAGCAGCTGCGCACTATCGGCTTGGGTGATTTTGCGGATCATGGTCTTGGACGTTTATGGAGCCCTGAGCATCCGAATTTGTATGATATTCAATTTCAATTGCTTCGGAATGAGGAAGTAATTGACGAAGTGGCGAGTTATTTCGGCATGCGCAAGGTGTCGATTGAAAATGGCAAGCTATGCTTGAATAACCGCCCATATTTCCAGAGACTGGTGCTGGATCAGGGATACTTCCCTGACGGGATACTAACCGCACCTACAGACGAAGAGCTGAAACGTGATGCCCAGCTGACGAAAGAAATGGGCTTTAACGGGGTGAGAAAACATCAGAAGACAGAAGATCCCCGGTTCCTGTATTGGTGTGATAAGCTCGGCCTGCTGGTATGGAGTGAGGCAGCCAATGCTTACGAATATTCCGAGGAGTATGTCCGCCGTTTCACGAAGGAATGGCAGGAGATCATCGAGCGCGACTATAACCATCCTTGTATCGTGACCTGGGTTCCGCTTAATGAGAGCTGGGGTGTTCCCAATGTCCAGATTGATACACGCCAGCAGCAGCACGGATTGGCTATGTATCATTTAACGAAATCCTTGGATGAGATGAGACCTGTTGTGTATAACGATGGGTGGGAGCATATGACTACAGATTTGGTGACTATTCATGACTATGAGAGCCATCAGGCAGTGCTGGAGGAGAGATATGCCACGGTAGAATCTTCTGTAAATGCGATGCCGGCCAACCGCAAAATATTTGTCGGTGGAGCTTCGTATCAAGGCCAGCCGATTCTCGTATCCGAGTTTGGTGGAATTGCCTTCAAGAAAAGTGAGTGGGAGGGCTGGGGTTATTCTGGGGCAGAGAATGAAGAGGATTTCCTGATGAAGCTCAAGGCTGTGGTTGACCCGATGTTCACTTCCCCGGTGATCCAAGGGTATTGCTATACCCAGCTGACGGATGTCGAGCAGGAAATCAACGGACTGCTCACCTATGATAGACAGCCCAAAGCTCCGCTTGAAGCGATCCGCAACATTATGATGCATATCCAATAAATAACATTTACTAAAAGGAGTTACACCATGACACAACAAGCAACGCTTCCGCGTCCTGAATATCCCCGCCCTGACTTTATTCGACCAGAGTGGATCAATCTGAACGGCCAGTGGCAATTCGAAATTGATCATGGCAAAAGTGGGAAGGAACGCGGATACCCTGTTAACGAACATAATCTCTCAGGGACAATTACTGTGCCCTTCTGTCCGGAAAGCAAGCTGTCCGGTGTAGAATATAAAGATTTTATGGCTGCTGTATGGTATAAAAGGGAGTTTACCGTGCCGGAGAGCTGGACAAATGGCAGAGTTATCCTTCATTTTGGCGCCGTTGATTATATGGCGGAGGTCTGGGTGAACGGCGTATCCGTAGGTACGCATCGCGGAGGATATACTCCGTTTAGCTTTGATATTACTTCTAATCTTTTAGCGGGCAGTAATGTGATTACTGTCTATGCTGAAGACGACGTTCGATCGGGACGACAGCCACGGGGCAAGCAGAGTGAACAGTTCCATTCGCACGGCTGTGATTATACACGCACTACAGGAATCTGGCAGACGGTATGGCTTGAGCAAGTCCCTGAAACCTATCTGTCTAATCTGAAAGTTGTCGCTGATCCCGACAATGGCTGTGTGCACCTAGAAATGAAGGTACAAGGGAACGCAGCGGGGGACACGCTTAGGGCCACTGCTCTTTATGGCGGCAAACCCGTTGGGGACAGCAGTGTGATCGTTTCCGGACCCTCTATAAAACTTACAATTCCGCTATCAGAGATTCACTTGTGGGAAGTTGGAAACGCCAGATTGTATGACCTGAAGTTGTCCTTGCATAGTCAGGGACGGGAGAGTGACGTGGTCCATTCTTATTTTGGACTCCGCACGGTACGACTGGATGGGATGGCATTCCGGATCAATGGGAAATCCGTATTTCAGCGGTTAGTTCTGGATCAAGGTTTTTATCCGGAGGGAATCTATACCGCTCCTACTGATGAAGATCTGCGCAGAGACATCGAAATCTCAATAGGGCTTGGCTTCAATGGCGCGAGGCTTCACGAGAAGATCTTTGAACCGCGTTATCTTTATTGGGCTGACCAATTAGGTTATCTTGTCTGGGGAGAGCATGCCAATTGGGGGCTGAATATTACTGGAGCGGATAGCCTGACTCACTTCCTGCCGGAATGGCTCGAAGGTATGCAGCGTGATTTCAATCATCCCGCGCTGATCGGCTGGTGCCCTTTTAATGAGACCTGGGACCGGGACGGTGCGAAACAGCATAACCCCGTGCTCCAGATTGTTTACGACGTAACAAAACGTATGGATCCAACACGTCCAGTAATTGATACAAGCGGCAACTTCCATGTGGCTACAGATATCTTCGATCTTCATGACTATGACCAGAATCCGCAGACGTTCCGGGACAGATATGAACCGATGAAAAGTGGCGGAGAAGTATTCAATACCTTCCCGGATCGCCAAACGTATGAAGGTCAACCTTACTTCATCAGCGAGTATGGCGGAATTTGGTGGAACCCGCAGCAGAAAGATGAAAAATCATGGGGGTATGGGGACAGACCGACCTCAGAGCAAATGTTTATCGAACGCTACGAGGGGTTGACGAATGTTCTATTGGATCATCCGCTGATGTTTGGATTCTGCTATACCCAGCTGTACGATGTGGAGCAGGAAGTCAATGGACTGTACACTTATGACAGACAGCCGAAGTTCGACCCCGAGCGAATCCGCGGCATCAATGCGCGTAAGGCTGCAATTGAAGATTAGAGGCGCTACGTAACTATTCATTCGAAAGGAATGTGATAGATTATGAAAGTGAATTTCCGGCAAAAATGTCTGGTCGCCTTAAGTGTTCTTCTTATTCTTCCAATGGGGAAGGTGACCCTAGCTGTCTCTGATCATAATGACTTTTACAACGTGGTTATGCAGGACGGGGCGGACCCATGGGTGTATAAACATACAGATGGCTTCTATTATTTCACCAAAACAACAGGTGGCAATGTTACCCTCTGGAAGTCAGCCCAGTTGACCACTATTGATGCAGCGCCTACTAAAGTTGTCAACACGGGCGGTAGCGGCATCTGGGCGCCTGAGCTACATTATATAAACGGAGCTTGGTATATCTACTATGCGATGGACGACGGAGATAACGTAAACCACCGCATGCATGTAATGGAGAACACAGCGGCAGACCCGATGCAGGGAACTTGGCAGTACAAAGGCCAGATCACAGATTCAAGCAATAAGTGGGCTATAGACGGTACTGTGCTGCAAGTGAACGGCGAGCTGTATTTTATCTGGTCCGGCTGGGAGGGGAATGTTAATGTGCGGCAGAATCTCTATATCGCGCATATGAGTAATCCCTGGACCATTGATTCCGAACGCGTAGAGATTTCAAGACCAACGTATAGCTGGGAAACGAATCATTCCCCAAATGTGAATGAAGGACCACAGGTGATTATAAATGGAGAAGTCATTAGTTTGGTCTACTCGGCAAGCGGAAGCTGGACTAATGATTATTGTCTGGGACTGATCACCGCAGACATCTCCAGTGATCTGTTGAATCCGGCATCATGGAATAAACGCAATCAGCCTATCTTTTCCTCAGGCAATGGACTTTATGGACCTGGACACCATTCGTTTACAAAGTCTCCTGACGGCCAAGAGGATTGGATCATGTACCATGTCGCCAAATACAATAACGCTGGCTGGAACCGCGAGGTGCGGATGCAGAAATTCAGCTGGAATGCTGATCATACACCTAATCTGGGTATTCCCGTTGACCCTAATCTTCCGATAACTTTGCCTTCAGGTGAAACCATGCATACCCGCTACGAAGCGGAAAAAGGGATATTTGGCGGCGATGCCTATGCCTCTTCGAGTCCCAAGGGCTCGGCTGGACTTAAGGCGGGTCATATTGATACGCCGGATAGTTACGTGGAATTTTCGGTTGATGCGGCAGCCGCAGGCGAGTATATTCTTTTGGCTCGAACGGCGAATGGAACGTCTGGCGGGAATTGGTCGAATTTTCAGCTTAGTGTCAATGCAGGACCTGCCAGCCCATTCTATATCACCAATAAAGGGTGGGAGAATTGGGGGCTGTCCACAGCCCGGGTTCAACTGAAGGCAGGCATGAACAAGCTTCGTTTTACCAAAGGCGAAGGTTACGGAGAAATTGATTTCATTGATATTAAGCCATTGTGAATCGAACAAACCTAAGAGACATATGAAATGGCTTCCGGTTTTCCGGAGGTCATTTCTAGGTGAAAGGGCTTGTAGGTGTAATTGTTTTTCATCTCATTAAGAAGTAAGATTAGGATAATTATTAGGATACAAGGAGAGCTGATTTGTGCTGGAACTTAGCTTAAACGACCCGGAAAAATTAGTCACAGTAACGCATGCTTTATCAACTCGTTCTAGGGTTGATATTCTTCGGCTCTTAAACTCCAAAAACTTAAATATTATTGAAATCGCTGAGAGGCTGAAGCTTCCAGTGTCGACGGTAGCAAGCAATATTAAAGTATTAGAAGCAGCAGAGTTAATTCATACAGAATTGCTTCCGGCTTCACGCGGGGCAATGAAAGTTTGCAGCCGGAATTATGATGATCTTCATATTGCCTTGAATTTGAAAGAACCGATGTCAAAGGGATTAACTCATGTCTATGAAGTAGAGATGCCGATCGGCCATTATAGCGACTGTGAGGTATCTCCTACTTGCGGAATGGCTAATAGCGAGGGTCTTATTATCAAAGAAGATGAACCGTCGAGCTTTTATCACCCTAAACATGTCAACGCTCAGCTGATCTGGCTCCGCAAAGGATTTCTGGAATATTTGCTGCCTATGGATATCCCCTCCGGAGCACAAATTGAATCGCTGGAATTATCCATGGAGATCTGTTCGGAAGCTCCGAATTATGACCAGAACTGGCCTTCGAACATCTCTGTATGGGTGAATGGATCGGAGATCGGCATGTGGACCAGTCCCGGTGATTTCGGTGACCGGCGGGGCAAGCTGAATCCGAACTGGTGGTGGGATGGATCTACACAATACGGGTTTCTCAAGACCTGGCGTGTTGACCATGAAAAGACGACACTTGATATGGAGAAGGTGTCGAATGTTTCCTTAAATGATCTTCTGATTAACCGGAGCCCCAAATTGCGGCTGCGCATTGGAATCAACCCTGATGCAGTTCATCAAGGCGGACTTAACCTGTTCGGGCGCCAGTTTGGCGATTATGAACAACATATTATGATGAAGGTAAAATATACCATGGATCAGGATGAAGTAGAACTTTAGCTTAGGAGATGAACAAAGCAAGGCGGTTCCTCGGAAACGAATCTTCGTATCCAAGGAACCGCCTTGCTTTGTTTGTTCTGGATGTAAAGCTAGAGTGTGCGCCGTAGGGCGGCACGCTGAAGGGTGATCATCCAGTCAACGGACGGCTCAACCAGCGGGTGAAAGAGCCGTTTAACGGACGGCTGAGCCAGCAATACGGTGAATAATACGGCGGTGAGCAGCAGGACTACTGCCCCAGCAGCATTGCCAATATAGGTGTAAATCCCGGAAACGGCAGCCAGACGAATGATAAAACCATGAAGCAGGAAAACATACAACGTGCGGCGCCCCCAGTCGGTCATGCGGCTCGCTCCGTAAGGTACGAGGCCGAGGAAAGCGAGTGAAGCGACAATTTGTAGTCCGTACAGTCCCAGACGGTATACGCCTGCATACCATACATTGGCATCAAGCTGCATATAGGTCATGCTGCCATATAACCAGCCAAAGGGAAATCCTGCCCCCCATGCGGCCATGATGGCAAGGAGTAGAATGGAGGCGGCTGCTGCAAAGATTTTGATATATTTCTGATAGAGCTTGACGAAGGTTTCGAAGGAGAAATGATAGCCGATAATGAAAAAAGGCAAATATACAAAGGTACGGCTGATGCTAAACCATACACCGTCCAGCTGGAGATATCCGACAGCCACCCCCGCTGTTACAGCGAAGAGGAACTTAGCGGTTATGGACCATCTGCTCATACCGAGCATCAGGAGGCGCCAGCAGGCATGACTGGCCAGAAACCATAGGAGCAGATAGGGTGCGAAAATGGAATGCTGGATGTTGCTTACATGAAAGAGGGAAACGTCGAGTGCGGAATATAAGCTTTGAAATATGAGGTATTGCAATCCAATTTGCAGCAGCATTTTGCGGCCGGTAGTTCCGGCAAGGCTTTTTCTGGCGAAATAGCCGGTCACCAGTACGAACAGCGGCATGTGAAAGCTGAAAATCCACATATATAATCCGTGTATTCCGCTCATTTTGTTAATCAGAGGTTCAATTGCATTACCGGCAAAAACAGTGATAATAAGCATAAAACGCAGGTTGAGAAAAAAGGTTTCTCCGCGCGTTTCCAGCGAGTTTTCCCCTACCATGATTTAGCCTCCAAATTATGCTGTATGCAAATTAATTTAATTTTAAAATACTAGATTTTCTTTGATTTAATTGTGAATTAAGTCACAATAGAAAGCGTTATCATGTGTGCGAAATGTGGCGATGTGTTGAAGGTTGTTAGAATAGAGGGATTCCACTATAATTTTTATATGCATTAACATCTGGGAGTGGAACATGTTGAAGAGAAGAATAACTAAGCGTCGCGTCGCTATTTTTGTATTGATTATTTTAGTGGTAGCCGGGTTGCTGATATGGAAGTATTTAACGCCATATGCACCGGCTCAAGAAGCCGAAACTGCACTGATTTCAAGTGGCGGAGTTACCGTCGAACAGAATGATAATTGGATCTCGTTCGAACCTTCCATTACTAAAGGCGCCTCGATTATTTTTTATCCCGGGGCTTTGGTTAAACCGGAAGCCTATTCCCCTCTTGCGAAGAGCGTCGCTGCTGCAGGGCATCCCTTCTACATCGCCAAAATGCCGTTTAATTTAGCCGTAACGAAGGGGGATGCCGCAGAAGAGATTATTCGTGTGCATCCGAAGCAATCTTTTGTGCTGGGTGGACATTCACTTGGGGGTGTCATGGCCTCACGTTACGCAATTGAGCATACGGACCAACTGGAAGGTGTATTTTTCTTAGCCTCTTATCCAGATGAAAAGGGCAGTCTACGAGAGACTACTTTGTCAGTGTTGTCGGTTGTGGGTACTGAGGATCAAGTGATTGACAGAGACAGCTACAACAAAGGGCGCTCCTATCTGCCAGATAATACAGTTTATAGTTCAATTATAGGTGGGAATCATGCGCAATTTGGCAGCTACGGGCCTCAGAAGGGGGACGGCGAAGCCACAATATCCGAGGAAGAGCAGCAGAGTCGCACAGTAAGTGCCCTGTTGGATTGGCTGGGAAATCTGAGGTAGTTACGGGTCATTCAACAGAGGGAGGAAACAATTCATGCCAGTATTACACATTAACGATGAATGCGTTCCCTGCTCCGGAATATTGTTTGATAAAGACGGGACATTACTCGATCTATTAGCTACCTGGGGGAATTGGGCGGAGCTTGTGCTGCGCGGACTGGAAGATCAACTTGCGATCATGGGAGCGGGATTTATTGTAGAGCGCAGCAAGGTTCTGGGTACGCAACATGATCCGCAAGGGAAGTTAATAGGGTACGACCCGGCGGGGCCGCTTACCATGGCTACAGAAGAAGAAAGTTACGGTGTACTCGCATGGCAGCTATATGCAGCAGGAGTTCCTTGGAATGAAGCGCTGACCCGTGTGAAAAGCATAACTAAAAACGCGATGTATGAATTACGCCGACGCCGTATGGCACAGCCTTTAGCGGGACTTCATTCTTTTTTGGAGCAATGCTCTGCGGCATCGCTTAAGCTTGGCGTGGTTACCTCCGACGGGGCAAAGACCACCGGAGAGCATTTGGAATGGCTTAATGTGGCAGGCTATTTTGATTCGGTAGTTACTAGGGACAGAGTAAAAAACGGAAAACCAGCTCCTGAAATGGCTGAATTGGCCTGCCGGGAGTTAGGGCTTTCGCCTGAAGAGACGATTATTATTGGGGACAGTAATGCCGATATGCAATTAGGTAAAGGTGCAGGGCTTCGCCTCGCAATTGGGATTTCCGCCAGTGGTGATGGGGAGCACCTTATAGATGCAGATGTAATCATTTCCGGTTTCAATGAGCTTCGGATCACTTACTGATCAGCTAATAAAAGGAAAGGATGTGCTACTTAGCATGGATCAATTGCAGACACTTGCTTCTTGGATCAAAGAAAGTGACAATATCGTTTTTTTCGGAGGGGCGGGTACGTCTACAGAGAGTGGAATTCCTGATTTCCGCTCCGCAGCTGGATTATATCAAACTCAGCACAATTCACCTTATCCACCTGAAGTGATGCTGAGCCGCACTTTTTTTATGTCCTCACCGGACATTTTTTTTGATTTTTACCGCAGTAAAATGATTCATCCAGAGGCCCGTCCGAATGGTGCGCATCAGCTACTAGCGGAGTTGGAACAGCAGGGGAAGCTGAAAGCGGTGATTACGCAAAATATTGACGGCCTGCACCAGCAGGCGGGTAGCCGTAGTGTCCTTGAGCTGCATGGTTCGATCCATCGCAACTATTGTATGGACTGCTCACGGTATTACGGGCTGGATCAACTGCTGGAAATGACTGAGATCGTTCCTCACTGCCCGGAATGTGGCGGAATTATCAAGCCGGATGTGGTTTTATATGAAGAAGAATTGGATCACTCCGTGCTTATGGGCTCTGTAGCAGCGATTGCCTCTGCAGATATGCTTATTATTGGTGGAACCTCGCTAACGGTTCAACCTGCGGCCAGTCTGGTGACTTATTTCCGGGGCAAACGTACGGTGCTGCTGAACGGAGATCCCACACCTTATGATGATCAGGCGGATCTGCTGATTACAGATCGAATTGGAAAAGTAATGGGCAGTGTCAAGGATCTATTAAGCTAGAAGGAAAAAGCTGTCCTTTGGTTTCTCTTGCCAGATTATTATTACGCTCAGAAGTTTAAAGATAAGGTAGGCTCACAACAGCGTGTAATGAGAGGCAGGGATAAGCAATGGTATATGTAGCAGACGATAAACGGTATGACAACATGCGTTATAATCGTTGCGGGAACTCAGGTCTCAAGCTCCCAGCAATCTCATTAGGATTATGGCAGAATTTTGGTGGGATCGATAATTACGAAAACGGCAGAGAAATGATCACTCGTGCTTTTGATCTTGGAATTACCCATTTTGATCTGGCCAACAACTATGGTCCACCAGCTGGTTCAGCAGAAGAGCTGTTCGGTAAAGTTCTTGCCAATGATATGTATCCTTATCGTGATGAAATAGTGATTTCTACAAAAGCAGGGTATAACATGTGGCCCGGCCCTTATGGGGAATGGGGTTCACGTAAATATATGCTGGCTAGTCTGGATCAGAGCCTGAAGCGGCTAGGCCTAGATTATGTTGATATTTATTACTCTCATCGTCCAGACCCGGAAACACCGCTTGAAGAAACCATGCAGGCGCTGGATTATGCGGTACGTTCTGGCAAAGCTTTATATATAGGACTATCCAACTATAATGCGGAGCAGACGGCTGAAGCCCTCAGTATTCTAAAAAGCCTGGGCACACCGCTCTTAATCCATCAGCCTAGTTATTCTATGCTCGATCGTTGGATTGAGGGCGGCTTACAGGATGTACTGGAACATAGTGGTGTAGGAAGCATCGCTTTTACACCCTTGGCTGAAGGCTTGTTAACCAACAAATATTTGAATGGTATTCCAGAAGGGTCAAGAGCTGCCAAGCCGTCTGCCGCCTTGAATGAGAGCCGGATTACACCGGAGGTGCAGCGGAGGATTCGCGCACTTAATCAGCTTGCGGTTTCGCGAGGACAGAGTCTGGCTCAGTTTGCACTGGCTTGGACACTCCGGGGTGGCAAGGTTACTTCTGCCCTGATTGGAGCAAGCAGAGTGGATCAGATTGAAGAGAATATAGCTGCTTTAGCTGATCCTGATTTCAGTCCGGAGGAGTTAGAGCGGATTGAAACGATTTTAAAGACAGAACTATAGCATATTGAACAGTAACAGCCCGGTTCCTTACGTTAAGGAAGGTGGGCTGTTGTTGTATAGTGGATTTATGGATTTATGGATTAAGGGCAAACTAACGTTCAGGTTTCTCTGCTTGTCTCGTTGTAGTCATCCGGTAAGCCGTCGGTGACTGGGCACAAAACCGTTTGAATTGGCGAGAGAAGTATAAAGCATCGGTGAGCCCCACAGATGCTGCTACCTGTTCCACGGACAGCTCCGGTCGTTCACGCAGCAGTTGTCTGGACTTTTCAATCCGCAGCTTCAGCAAGTAGGTCACCGGAGATAATCCGGTCTCTTGCTTAAATACACGGGACAGGTAGGCTCGATTATAACCCAACGTATCACACATTTGTTCAATAGAGACCGGATGCGCATATTGAGAAGCCATGTAGTGGATCATTTGCTTCACAGTACGCTTAACCTGTGATTCTGCGCCGGGCAGACGGGAGAAGGAAGAGAGCAAATCAGCTGCTTCGCCGACAATGAGATAGAGATAGCCAAGCGAAGTCAGATGGGCACTCTCTTTGTTGGCGTTGAAGGCTTGCATGATGCTGGACAGGGCACCTGGAATGAGGCTTTCACCTGTTGTAGTCACCACAGGCTGTTGTGGTGTGAACCCTGTCTGCAGCACCAGATCGTCAGCTTCACTGCCAGTAAAAGCTGCCCAGCGATAGCACCAGGGCTGGTCTTTATCCGAGACGTAACTGACTAATTGTCCCGGATGGATCAAGAAGCAGTCCCCTTTACCCAACTCATATTTATGATGTTCTGTACGGAAAACGCCCGAGCCAGATTCTATGAAATGCAGCAAATAATAATCATAGATCTTGGGTCCAGCTTGATGCATGGGCAGGGTCTGACTCTGGCCGGCAAACAGTACATGAAGGTTCTGTTTATCGTAATACACTGGATTGGATCCTACGGAATAAGTATGCTCCATTTGGGACAGCCTTTCTTGTGTTAATGTCATTTAATGGCTTATAGTTTAGAGAGTAACAGTAATATATGTAATTATTATATTATGGGAAGTCACATTTATCCATACATTACACACATGATTGCATTATCAGAGGATGAATGAATCTATTATAATGAGTACATAAAGAACGCTTTACTAATTCCCACTGGCTGAAGCAGCGAAAGGATGGAGTGGCATTAATGAGCATACAGGAACTTAATAACAAATTTATTGAAAAATATGGGGTGAGCGGGGAAGAGGCTAAGGTGTTTTATGCACCAGGTCGTGTCAATCTCATCGGAGAGCACTTGGATTATAACGGCGGGTATGTACTTCCCGCAGCTTTGGAATTCGGTACAACGCTGATTGTGCGTCCACGTAGTGACAGCAAAGTGAATTTTGCATCAACTAATTTTCCTTACGAAGCTTCTATTGATTATAGCGAAATTGGCAAGGCCAAAACGGGTGAATGGATTGACTATCCGATTGGGGTAATGGTTGAGCTGGATAAGAAAAGCACCCCAGTATCCAAAGGGTACGATCTGCTGTTCCATGGCGATATTCCGAATGGAGCAGGCTTGTCCTCCTCGGCCTCCCTTGAAGTCGTTACTGCTTATGCGTTCCTGACTCTCGAAGGTGGCGATACAGACACTGTTGAGATTGCACTTTTGTCCCAGCGTGCTGAGAACCAGTACGTAGGTGTAAACTCCGGAATTATGGATCAGTTCGCAGTTGCTAACGGCAAACGCGATCATGCGATCCTGCTGATGTGCGACACACTTGAGTACAATTTGGTACCGTTCATCACAGGTTCATACAAATTGGTTATCGGCAACACGAACAAACGCAGAGGGCTTGTAGATTCCAAGTACAATGAACGCCGTCAGCAGTGTGATGAGGCATTGGCTATTTTGCAAAAAGAAGTGCCTTCACTAGCTTATCTGGCACAGCTTAATCGTGAACAGTTCGAAGCACATCAAGATAAAATCACAGACGAAATTGTAAGACGCCGCGCTCGCCATGTTGTGGAAGAGAACCAACGCGTGCTAGATTCCGTTGAGGTATTAAAAAACAATGATCTGAAGCAGTTTGGACAGTTCATGAATGATTCCCATGCATCCTTGCGCGATTTGTATGAAGTTAGCTGTGCAGAGCTTGATATTATGGTTGAAGAAGCTGGGCGCATCCCAGGTACACTCGGTTCCCGTATGACTGGCGCGGGTTTCGGAGGCTGTACAGTATCTTTGGTACATGAAGATGATATAGAACGTTTTATTCGTGAAGTTGGTGAAGCCTATACCACAAGATCTGGTTTGGTTGGCGAGTTCTACGTTTGCGGCATCGGTAATGGTGTCCAAGAATTGAAGGGAGTGTAATCAGATGGCGATTTTAGTAACAGGTGGAGCAGGGTATATTGGGTCTCATACTGTAGCGGAGCTGCTGGATCGTGGCGAAGAAGTGGTGGTCCTCGACAATCTGCTAACAGGGCATCGTGAGGCACTGCTGGGTGGCAAGCTGTACGAAGGTGATCTGCGTGATAAAGAACTGCTGGGTAAGCTGTTCGCTGAAAATGAGATTGAAGCGGTTATCCATTTTGCTGCAAGCTCTTTGGTCGGAGAAAGCATGAAGGACCCTGTAAAATATTACGACAACAACGTATATGGTACACAGTGTCTTCTAGAAGCTATGCAAAAAGCTGGCGTGAACAAGATCGTATTCTCGTCCACTGCCGCAACCTACGGCGAACCGGAAAAGGTGCCGATTGAAGAAACAGACCGCACTGAACCAGCCAATGTGTATGGAGAAACTAAGCTGACCATGGAACGGATGATGGCTTGGTTTGACAAAGTACTGGGCATCAAATACGTAGCATTGCGTTACTTCAATGCAGCTGGCGCACATGCCAGTGGCAAAATCGGTGAAGACCATCGTCCAGAAAGTCATTTGGTGCCGCTGGTATTGCAAACGGCCTTGAAGCAACGTGACAGTATCGCAGTTTTCGGAGATGACTATCCTACAGAAGACGGTACTTGTGTGCGCGACTACATCCATGTCAGCGATCTGGCTGACGCCCATGTTCGTGCGGTAACTTACCTGCGCAGCGGAAGCAGCAGCAATATTTTCAACCTGGGCAATGGACTTGGATTCTCGGTAAAACAGGTGATTGAAACGGCGAAGAAGGTTACTGGACTTGAAATTCCTGTAGTCATTCAAGAACGCCGTGCCGGCGATCCGGCTGTGCTGGTAGCTTCCTCCGACAAAGCGCGTAGCGTCCTTGGATGGAACCCGCAGCATGCAGATTTGGAAGATATCATTCAAAGTGCATGGAACTGGCACTCTGCCAATCCGCAAGGATACGGAGAATAAGGGACTTTAGGTTAGCTTATCTTGAACTTGAGACCCTACTTAAGGAGAATTAAAATGCACAACGAGAATAAGATTACACCTGCTGGCCAGAAAGCATTACATGCGATTGAGCAGCTTGTTCTGTTCGCACTGCGCCAGCAGCTTATAGCTCCATCCGATGAAGATTATAGCCGTAATGTGCTGCTCGAACAGTTCGGTTTCAGTGAGCCGCATGTAGGTGACATCGATCAAAGTCCATTGGAAGGGCCGCAGGCTCCACTCGATGCACTGATTGATTATGGTTTTGAAATCGGATTGATCCCAGAGAATAGTGACACTTACCGTGACTTGCTGGATGCCAAGATTATGGGACTTCTCATGGCCCGTCCTTCGGATGTAAATGCTGAGTTCTATAGTCTGACCGCTGAAAAAGGCATCTCCGCGGCTACAGACCGTTTTTATAAATTGAGCATTGATTCGAACTATATTCGGATGGATCGGATCTCGAAGAATGTCTACTGGCTGCAGGATTCGCCGTACGGAGACATTGAAATGACGATCAATTTGTCCAAGCCTGAGAAAAATCCGAAGGAAATCGCAATGGCTCGGCTGCTCCCGCCGCCAGTCTATCCGAAATGTCTGCTGTGCCGTGAGAATGTAGGTTATGCCGGACGGATCAATCATCCGCCACGTCAGAACTTGCGTATCATTCCGCTTAACCTGAATAATGAAAAATGGTTCTTCCAATACTCGCCATATGTTTACTACAATGAGCACTGTATTGTATTCCATCATGAACATGTGCCAATGAAGCTTACCAAGGATACCTTGAAGCGGCTGCTTAGCTTCGTGGAATCATTCCCGCATTATTTTATTGGCTCCAATGCAGACTTACCGATTGTTGGCGGCTCTATTCTGACGCATGACCATTTTCAGGGCGGACGCCACACATTCCCGATTCAAAAAGCGCCTAAGGAAGATACATTTACACATGCTTCTTATCCGGGTGTCAGCATTAATATCGTAAAATGGCCGATGTCCGTATTACGTTTAAATGGAGAAGATCCTGCGGTTCTATTGGAATGCGGAAATGCGCTTTATGAAGCTTGGAAAGCCTACAGCGATCCAGAGGCTGAAGTGCTAGCCTTTAGTGAGGTTGACGGTGAAGTACAACCTCATAATACCGTTACTCCTATCGTCCGCCGGGCCGAGGACGGCAGCTTCGAGATGGATCTTGTGCTGCGGAATAACCGGACTAATGAGCAATATCCTGAAGGGATTTTTCATCCGCACCGGGAAATGCATCATATCAAGAAAGAAAACATCGGCTTGATCGAAGTTATGGGACTGGCGATTCTGCCGGGCCGTTTGAAGGAAGAACTCGATTCCATCGCAGGTATTCTTGCAGGAGATCAAGCGCTGTTAGAAGCGGTGAAGAATGACCCTAGTCATTCTCTTGCGCAGCATGCGGCTTGGATTCAGGAGCTGGTGGAGCGATTCGGAACTGCACTGCAACACGAGGAAGCGCTCAAGATTGTGCAGAACGAAGTTGGCATCAAGTTTACGCATATTCTTGAACACGCTGGCGTTTACAAACGGACTCCAGAAGGTCAAGCAGCTTTCCGCCGTTTCGTAACAAGCTTCGTTGCTTTGTAGTAAGTGAATTTGGATTTAAGGATGTCCTCTAGCCTATGGGCTTGGGGCATCTTTTTTTATTCGGAATGACGAAACCCAGCCACCTAATTTGAATGCGGGTAACCAGAGGTTTATAATACGAAGGAGTAAGACATTATGAATTAACTACTGGAGGTTTACACATATGCGTAAATTTGAATTTTATAATCCTACCAAGCTGATTTTTGGACAGGGTACCCTTGAAGCCTTGAAGACAGAGGTGCCTAAGTACGGTAAAAATGTGCTTTTGATGTACGGTGGCGGCAGTATCAAGCGCAGTGGTCTGTACGATAAAGTAGTTGCTGAGCTGAGTTCAATAGGCGTTACAGTGACTGAACTCTCTGGAGTAGAACCCAATCCACGTCTTTCCACAGTACATAAAGGCGTAGAGCTGTGCCGGGAGCATAATATTGACCTTGTTCTTGCAGTAGGGGGCGGAAGCGTATTGGACTGCGCAAAAGCTGTTGCTGTTGGAGCGAAATATGATGGTGATATGTGGGACTTTGTAGAGCGTAAAGCAGCGGCTCAAGACGCGCTTCCACTGGGTACAGTGCTGACAATGGCTGCTACGGGTTCCGAAATGAATAATGGCTCCGTAATCACAAACGAGGTTACTAAGGAAAAAATGGGCTGGGGCAGCGTGCATGCCTACCCGGCATTCTCGATTCTTGATCCAGAGAACACTTTTTCTCTGCCACGTGATCAGACCGTTTATGGCATGGTGGACATCATGTCACATGTACTGGAGCACTATTTCCATACAGACGGCAATACACCGGTACAAGACGGGTTCTGTGAAACTTTGCTGCGCACTGTAATTGAAACCGCGCCGAAGCTTATCGAAGATCTGAACAACTACGAGCTGCGTGAGACCATTATGTACTGCGGTACGATGGCGCTTAACGGAATGGTCAGCATGGGTTTCGCCGGAGATTGGGCGACTCATAATATCGAGCATGCAGTGTCGGCTGTATACGATATTCCGCATGGCGGAGGTTTGGCGATTCTGTTCCCGCAATGGATGAAATATAATCTCAGCACAAACCCTGCGCGTTTCCGTCAGCTTGCAGTAAATGTGTTCGGAGTTGAACCTGCTGGCAAAACTGATGAAGAAATCGGGCTGGAGGGTATCGAGGCTCTGCGTAATTTCTGGGATTCCATCGGTGCGCCGAAGACGCTCGGAGATTATGATATTGATGACAGCGAGATCGGCAGTATGGCTGACAAGGCTGTTCGTTTCGGAGCATTTGGTAATTTCCGCAAGCTTGAGCGTGAAGATGTAGTTGAGATTTATAAAATGGCTTTGTAAGTAACTCTTCTATGAAAAGAGACCATTTGTCTTTATTCCAGAAGCTACAATAGAATGTCAAAGAAGCGAATCCTCCGTTATGGAGGATTCGCTTCTTTGTATTTATGGTCTAGTGTGACTTGCTCCTCTTGCTATACTTTTCTGTCGTGCTCATCCCAAGCTTTCGCTGCCGTTGACCGAACTCCGCTGCGGCTGGCGGAACCTCCGCTGCTGCTGGCGGAACTCCGCTGCCGCTGGCGGAACTCCGCTGCCGCTGGCGGAACTCCGCTGCCGCTGGCGGAACTCCGCTGCCGCTGGCGGAACTCCGCTGCCGCTGACCGCACCTTCACTGCTGCTGACCGCACCTTCGCTGCCGCTGGTCGTACCTCCGCTGCTGCTGTCCGTACCTCCGCTGCTGCTGTCCGTACCTCCGCTGCCGCTGGCCGAACATCCGCTGCCGCTGGTCGTACCTCCGCTGTCTCTGGCTAGATCTCCGCTGCCGCTGACTGATACCCACTGCCGCTGATCGCACCTCATCAATCACTGTTCGCACCCGTAATCTAATCCCTCGACCGTCCTCCAGAGTCTTACGGACCCAGCTGACGTTATCTGTGAATTTTCAGCCTTTTGAGCAAGTTTTCGGACACCAGAGACTCTATTGCTTCGAAATGGTCTCATATTTGTTGTTTTTCATGCCAATAGGGACTATGCGGTCCGATAGCATACCAAATGTCGGATAAATCGGCGAATAGGGTCTGCTGAGTCCGATAGGCCGAGGCGAAAGCAGCATAGCCTCTTCATATGCGCGAGAGTGTTACCCAACCCACTAGGGTTTGTAAGATCCTCTCACGACTGATTCCTCTACCAATACACGCCTACCCTACGGACCCAGCTGACGTTATATGCGAATTTTCAGCCTTTTGAGCAAGTTTTCGGACACCAGAGACACTATTGCTTCGAAATAGCCTCATATTTGTTGTTTTTCATGCCAATAGGGACTATGCGGTCCGATAGCATACCAAATGTCGGATAAATCGGCGAATAGGGTCTGCTGAGTCCGATAGGCCGAGGTGCGAAAGCAGCATAGCCTCTTCAAACGCGCGAGAGTGTTACCCAACCAACTAGGGTTTGTATGATCCCCACACGACTGATTCCTCTACCAATATACGCCTACCCTACGGACCCAGCTGACGTTATTTGCGAATTTCCAGCCTTTTGAGCAAGTTTTCGGACACCAGAGACACTATTGCTTCGAAATAGCCTCATATTTGTTGTTTTTTATGCCAATAGGGACTATGCGGTCCGATAGCATACCAAATGTCGGATAAATCGGCGAATAGGGTTTGCTGAGTCCGATGGGCCGAGGTGCCGATGGGCCGAGGTGCGAAAGCAGCATAGCCTCTTCATACGAGCGAGAGTGTTACCTAACCAACTAGGGTTTGTAAGATCCCCATGCGACTGATTCCTCTACCAATACACGCCTACCCTACGGACCCAGCTGACGTTATATGCGAATTATCAGTGTTTTGAGCAAGTTTTCGGACGCCAGAGACACTATTGCTTCGAAATAGCCTCATATTTGTTGTTTTTCATGCCAATAGGGACTAAGCGGTCCGATAGCATACCAAATGTCGGAAAAATCGGCGAATAGGGTCTGCTGAGTCCGATAGGCCGAGGTGCTGAGGCGCCGAGGTGCGTAAGCAGCATAGCCTCTTCATACGCGCGAGAGTGTTACCCAACCAACTAGTGTTTGTAATCCCCCCTCACAACCGATTCCTCTACCAATACACGGCCTACCCTTACGGACCCAGCTGACGTTATATGCGAATTTTTGGCCTTTTGAGCAAACTTTCGGACACCAGAGACACTATTACTTCGAAATGACCTCATATTTGCTGGTTTCAATGCCAATAGAGGCTATGCGGTCCGATAGCATACCAATTGTCGGATAAATCGGCGAATAGGGTCTGCTGAGTCCGATGGGCCGAGGTGCGTAAGCAGCATAGCCTCTTCACACGCGCGAGAGTGTTACCTAACCAACTAGGGTTTGTAAGATCTCCTCACGACTGATTCCTCTACCAATACACGCCTACCCTACGGACCCAGCTGACGTTATTTGTGAATTTTCAGCCTTTTGAGCAAACTTTCGGACACCAGAGACACTATTGCTCCGAAAGGGTCTTATATTTGCTGGTTTTTATGCCAATAGGGACTATGCGGTCCGATAGCATACCAAATGTCGGATAAATCGGCGAATAGGGTCTGCTGAGTCCGATAGGCCGAGGTGCCGAGGCGCGAAAGCAGCATAGCCTCTTCATACGCGCGAGAGTGTTACCAACAAAAATCAGCGCCTCAGCAACTATTGAACGGCCTTTAGGACAGCCCCAGCACATGTAATAAAATAGTGCCAATGTGAGCATGCTTATCCTCTGAATGGAACTTATTTGGGTGAATATCCAAAGATTGTGAAACCAAGGACCTACTTTGTACGTTTAATGTAATATGACAGTCCTGATTGAAGACAGGAGGAAATAAAAATGCAAACGCTGTATTTAGGCTGCTTGGCGCTAGGCGTCATATTTGCCATAGTCAGCGTCCTGGTGGGAGATCTGATCGGAGATGCCTTGCATGGGGTCTTTGATTTCGTATCCGTAGATTTTCTGAATCCCACCGTACTGGCAGGAGGAATAACCGTGTTCGGCGGAGCGGGCATTCTTCTAACCCGGTACAGCGCTCTGGAAGCTGGGGCGATCATTGCTTTGTCTTTGTTAGCCGCCGCTTTTTTGGGAGTACTTATGTATCTAGGGGTGGTTAAGCCCATGGAAAAAAGCGAAATGTCCAATGGTTTCTCAATGAGTGATCTGCCAGGCAAGATCGGGGAAATCACAATTCCTGTTCCCGCCACTGGTTATGGTGAGATTATGGTAAAGTTTGGCGCCGGCAATAGCCTGCATACGGCAGCAAGCTTTGATCATGAGCTGCTTCCGGCAGGGATTAAAGTTGTTGTAGTGGAGGTTAGAGAAGGCGTTGCATTGGTGTCAGAATTCGAAAAGAGAAGAGGAGTGGATCTTTAATGTTCGGTATTCCTGAGTATTTGTTAGTCCCTGCAGTTGTCGTTGCTGTTTTGTTTGTGCTAGGTATCGCATTCTGGGCACGTTACAAAACGGTTGGACCCGATGAAGGGATGATCGTAACGGGGTCGTTCTTAGGGAAAAATCATATTTCAGACGATGGTTCTGGTCGTAAAATAAAGATTGTACGCGGGGGCGGGGCCTTTATACTCCCAGTCTTCCAGAAGGCTGAATTTATGTCGCTTCTTTCTCATAAACTCGATGTGACGACCCCGGAGGTATACACCGAACAAGGGGTTCCGGTTATTGCCGACGGTGTGGCGATCATTAAAGTGGGTAGCTCAACGGAAGATGTGGCGACAGCTGCTGAGCAATTTATGGGCAAACCGATTGAAGCACTGAAGAGCGAAGCACAAGAAGTTCTTGAAGGTCATCTGCGGGCCATTCTCGGTTCGATGACCGTTGAGGAAGTATATCGTAACCGTGACCGCTTTGCGCAAGAGGTTCAAGGCGTGGCGGCGCGTGATCTTAAGAAAATGGGTCTGCAAATTGTTTCCTTTACCATCAAGGATGTGCGAGACAAACATGGATATCTAGAGGCACTGGGTAAACCGCGGATAGCTGCTGTGAAGCGGGATGCAGAGATCGCTGAAGCAGAAGCAGTGCGGGATGCGAGAATTCAAAAGGCAAACGCAGAAGAGCAAGGGCAAAAAGCTGAGCTGCTGCGGGATACGAATATTGCCGAAGCCTCCAAGGAAAACCAGCTTAAGGTGGCTGCGTTTAAACGGGATCAGGATACAGCGAAAGCGGAAGCCGATCAGGCTTATCATATTCAAGAGGCACGTGCAAAGCAGACCGTTGTTGAAGAACAGATGAAGGTTGAGCTGGTACGTAAGGAACGTGAAATCGATTTGCAAGCCAAAGAAATTCAAGTTCGCGAGAAGCAGTATGATGCTGAAGTGAAGAAAAAAGCAGAAGCGGATCGTTATGCAGTAGAGCAAGCGGCGGAAGCCGATAAGGCGAAGAGAATGCGTGAGGCAGATGCCTTGCAATATAGTATTGAAACGCAAGCTAAAGCGACATCTGAGCAGAAGCGTCTTGAAGGTCAAGCGATGGCGGATGCAGAGCTGGCTAAAGGTACAGCGGATGCTGAGGTTATCCGGTTGCGTGGTCTAGCGGAAGCAGAAGCCAAAGAGAAACTGGCGGAAGCTTTCCAGAAATTCGGCGAAGCAGCGGTGCTCGATATCATCGTCAAAATGCTGCCTGATTTGGCTGGCCAAATTGCGAAGCCGCTGGCATCTATTGATAAACTTACCGTTGTAGATACCGGTAACGGGGAAGGTGCAGCCCGGGTCAGCAATTATGTGACTCAGCTAATGTCCACCGCTCCAGAGATGTTGAAGAGCGTCTCAGGGATTGATGTAGAGGCACTGATCAAGGGGTTGACCTCTAAAGCTTCCGGAAGCAAAGGAGCATCAGTTACACCAGTCGCACCAGTCGCACCTGTTGTACCAGCTACACCTGCAACTTATATTCAGCCATCAGCAACATCTAGTACAGCCAGCGAGACTTTAACTTCTGTGCCTGAACAAAAGGAAAAATAGTTTAATGCAATTTATATGGTTTTAATTTACTTAAGGTATGACTGGCAAAGCTGCTGGTCATACCTTAATCTTTATGTTTTGATCTGTTTTGATCTAAATTAGACAACATGATAAAAAGCTCATGCGTTTACAGGTGATTTTTGATGAAGCTTTATAGCTTATCGGCATCCCGTGGGAATTATTGTATATATAGACATCGACGCTTTCACTGGTGTTTAAAGATTTTTTCAGGTAAAATAAAAGCCTTTAAGGCTGTTCACTCTGATCTACTAGCTTAGTAAGGACACAGAGTGTTCTTCTAATATGCAATTCTTGGTGTTATGATGGTAGCAAAGCTTGTATTCATCGTACGATTTCTTATTGCGTATGCTGCTGTAAGTTAGGTGTTTAGAAATAAAAGAGGTGTCAAAAATGAGTAGCATAACAGTGGCGAAGGTGTTGAATAACAACGTTATCATTGCCCAGCATCCTCAATATTCCGAGGTTGTAGTTATCGGTAAAGGGATAGGGTTTAACCGCAAGCTGCGTGATCAGATTAATCTATCCTCCGTGGAGAAGATGTTTATTCTTCGCAGCCAGGAGGAGCAGGAACAATATAAACAGCTTCTTCCCCAAGTGGATGAGAAGTTGATTGAGGTCGTTCAAGAAATAGTATTACATATTATGCATTGTAGCCGTCAGCCGCTTAATGAGCATATTCACATTGCACTTACCGACCATATTTCCTTTGCTATCCGTCGTTTTGAACAAGATATCCCAATTCATAATCCATTTTTGTATGAAACTAAGGAGATTTATCCTGAGGAATATAAGATGGCAGAATATGCGATTGGACGGATCAATGAGGCTATGGGCGTGGAATTGCCGGTGGATGAGATAGGTTTTGTGGCTCTTCATATTGTCAGCGCACTTAGTAATAGGCAAATTTCCGAGGTTAGACAACATTCTCTCTTGATTGGAGAGCTGGTTGGGTTAGTCGAGAATTATCTGGACTATCGAATCCCACGTGATTCACTTGATTACTCAAGACTGGTAACCCATCTGCGATTCGTTCTAGAAAGATTACGCCGTGGAGAGGCGGTACAAGAGACCTCAACCCTGGATGGACTCATGAAACGGGAGTATCCTGAGATGTATTCGTTGGCTTGGAAATTAACAAAAATTATCGAACAGCGTGTGCGAATTCCCGTGTATCAAGCTGAGGTAAGTTATTTGACGATTCACCTGCAGCGTATTGCTCAGAAAAAAGTGGACGAACAAGATATGGACAAGAATGGTGAAGCTCCTTAAAGTGCAAAAGTTGTAACAAATCATGGTTTCAAAAAAAACGCTTGCCACTTAAAAAAAACGATGCTACAATGTTCACTGTCATCAACAAAACAGAATATCGAGCGTGTAACTGATTCGATCAGGCATGAGTGAATTACAGTATTTTGGTTGTTAACCCCCTTCTTGGGGCAATCTAACGATAGCGTTAGATTACAACTCCTATACTGTGTTGCTCATGCCTTTTTTGGCATCTGTTTTAGTGAAATTAATGAAAGGAGTAACCTAAATGTTTAAAAAGTTGTTTGGTGTTTTACAAAGAGTTGGTAAAGCTCTGATGCTTCCAGTAGCTATTCTGCCTGCGGCAGGTTTGCTTCTTGGAATAGGAAACATGCTGGTAAACCCAGACTTCCTGCAATATGTTCCAGCACTGGAGAACCATGTTGTTCAGGCTGTTGCCAACGTATTGATGAACTCAGGACAAATTGTATTTGATAATCTAGCCTTACTCTTCGCGGTGGGGGTTGCGATAGGTTTAGCCGGCGGGGAAGGTGTTGCGGGTCTAGCTGCCATTATCGGTTTCCTCGTAATGAACATTACGATGGGTACAGTTATTGGCGTTAATGATTACGTCCTGAGCCAAGGCGACTTCTCGTATGCCAGCGTATTAGGGATTCCAACACTGCAAACAGGGGTGTTTGGAGGTATACTCGTCGGTATATTGGCTTCGGCCATGTACAAGCGATTCTTCAAAATTGAGCTTCCTTCTTACCTAGGTTTCTTCGCAGGTAAACGTTTCGTACCGATCATGACGGCGGTAACAGCTCTAATCTTGGGTTTGTTACTGACAATAGTATGGCCACCTATTCAACATGGTCTGAACTATGTGTCACAAAGTATGATTGATACGAACAAAACGCTTGCAGCGTTTATCTTCGGAACGATCGAACGTTCGCTCATTCCTTTTGGACTGCATCACATTTTCTACTCTCCATTCTGGTATGAATTTGGTACCTACGTTGATAAAGCTGGAGAATTGGTACGTGGTGACCAACGGATCTTCATGCAGCAGCTTCGCGATGGAGTAGACTTCACAGCAGGGACATTTACTACAGGTAAATATCCATTCATGATGTTTGGTCTTCCAGCAGCGGCTTTGGCTATCTATCATGAAGCTAAACCTCAGAATAAAAAGATCGTCGGAAGTTTGATGATTTCCGCGGCATTGACATCGTTCTTGACAGGGATTACTGAGCCGCTCGAATTCTCGTTCCTATTCGTGGCTCCGTTGCTGTTCGCTGTACATGCTGTGTTTGCAGGTCTGTCCTTTATGACTATGCATATTCTGGATGTTAAAATCGGCATGACATTCTCGGGTGGCTTTATCGATTTTGTGCTCTTCGGTATTATCCCGAACCGTACAGCTTGGTGGCTGGTCATTCCGGTAGGTCTGGTCCTTGCCTTAATTTATTACTTCGGCTTCCGGTTTGTAATTCGGAAATTCAATCTTATGACACCGGGTCGTGAAGAAGATACGAATGAAGAAGAAGAAGTGAATACGGAGTCTGTCTCCAGAGCCGGTGATGATCTACCGCGGAACATTTTGTCCGCTCTAGGTGGTAAAGAAAACATCACTCATCTAGATGCTTGTATTACCCGCCTTCGTGTTGAAGTTAAAGATAAGGCAGGTGTAGACAAGAACCGTCTTAAGAAACTTGGTGCATCAGGTGTGCTGGAAGTGGGTAATAACGTTCAAGCGATTTTTGGCACACGTTCAGATACGATTAAATCGCAGATTCAAGATGTGATTAACGGAAAGACACCTGCGGCTTCAGCAGCTCCAGTAGTGGTTACTCCAGAGCCAGAAGAAGAACAACAGGCAGGTGAAGCTGGTGAAGCGATTATCAAGGAAGATATCGTATCTCCAGTAAACGGTGAGTTGTTGGATATCACAGAGGTGCCAGATCCAGTATTCTCCCAAAAAATGACGGGCGACGGCTTCGCGTTCCTATCCGAAGATGGGAAGATTGCTTCACCGGTTTACGGTAAGGTATTTAACGTGTTCCCGAGCAAACATGCCATCGGTATTATGTCTGACGGAGGCAAGGAAGTGCTCGTTCATATTGGGGTTAATACGGTTAAGCTTAAAGGTCAAGGCTTCACGGTATTAGTTGAAGAGGGCGATCTTGTAGCGGCTGGACAACCGATTATGGAAGTGGATTTAGAGTATGTAAAAGCACATGCACCTTCTGTAATCTCACCTGTTATTTTCTCTAATTTACCAGAAGGCTCTTCTGTAACATTGAAGAAGCCGGGTAAGGTTTCTATAGGAGACCAAGACATCATTACGATTCAGTAAAAGTGCAAGGGCCGATGCTTCCTTGTTCATACAAGGAAGCGAAGCTTTCACTATAAATTTAAAATACTTTAATAACAGAAAGCGAGTTGGATAATATTATGCAAAAAACATTCAGAATTGTCGATGAAGATGGAATTCACGCACGTCCAGCAACTGCCTTGGTAAATACAGCAACAAAATTCAAAGGTACAGAAGCATATGCAGAAGCTAAAGGTAAAAAAGTAACTTTGAAATCCATTCTTGGCGTATTGTCATTGGGTCTTGAAGCTGGAGATACTTTGTCTTTGATTACTGAAGGAAGCGAAGAAGCAGAAGCTTTGAACGCTCTTCAAGAAGTAATGATTAAAGAAGGGCTAGGGGAAATCCATGAATAAGATTTCAGGAATCGCGGCTTCAGCAGGGATTGCAGTAGCCCGTGCTTTTATCCTGAAACATCCGGATTATACGATTACGAAGACAAGTATCAGTGATACTGAAGCAGAAGTCGCTAAGTTGAATGATGCACTCGCCAAATCAAGAGTGGAGCTGCAAACGATTAAAGAGCGTACTTTGGCAGAGCTGGGGGAGAAGAAGGCTGAGATTTTCGAATCACATCTGCTTATTCTTGATGACCCAGAGCTGATCAATCCTGTAATTGATAAAATCCGTGAGGAATCGGTTAACGCGGACTATGCGCTAAACGAAGTGGCTACGCAATTCATTGAGATGTTCGAAAATATGAAGAGTGCCTATCTGCAGGAACGTGCAGCTGACATGCGTGATGTTACCAAGCGCTTGCTGAACCACCTGCTGGGCATTCATTATGTAAGTCCTGCAGAAATCAGTGAAGAAGTAATCGTGATTGCTCAAGATCTAACACCATCGGATACAGCACAGCTTAATCGTAAGTTCGTTAAAGGCTTCACAACGAACATCGGTGGACGGACTTCTCACTCTGCAATTATGGCCCGTTCTTTGGAAATTCCAGCGGTTGTTGGAACTAAAACGGTTCTGTCAGAAGTGAATTCTGGCGATTTGGTGATTGTCGATGGTCTGAACGGAGACGTTCTGATCAATCCTAGCGAAGCTGAAGTGGCAGAGTACACTCGCAAGCAGGAAGCTTACGACTTGCAAATCGCAGAATGGAAGAAACTTCGCGACGAACCTACAGTATCAGCAGACGGTAAACATGTTGAGCTAGCTGCCAATATTGGTACACCAAATGATGTGAATGGTGTCATTGAGAATGGTGGCGAAGGTGTAGGTCTGTACCGCACTGAGTTCCTTTACATGGGTCGCGATAAGCTGCCTTCTGAGGAAATTCAATATAACGCCTACCGTACTGTACTTGAGAACATGAAGGGTAAGCCGGTAGTCGTACGTACCCTGGATATCGGTGGCGATAAAGAGCTGCCTTATCTTGACCTTCCGAAGGAAATGAATCCTTTCCTTGGTTTCCGTGCGATCCGTCTTTGCCTGGATCGTCAGGATATTTTCCGTACTCAATTACGCGCGTTACTAAGAGCGAGTGTTCACGGGGATCTTCGCATTATGTTCCCTATGATAGCTACGCTTGGTGAATTCCGTGCTGCACGTGATCTTTTGCTCGAAGAGAAAGCTAAGCTTCGGGAAGAAGGTAAGGAAGTATCAGACAACATTCAGCTTGGCATAATGGTTGAGATTCCATCAACTGCTGTACTGGCTGACCAGTTTGCTAAGGAAGTTGATTTCTTCAGTATCGGTACGAATGATCTTATTCAATATACAATGGCTGCGGACCGTATGAATGAACAGGTATCTTACCTGTATCAGCCTTACAATCCAGCCATCCTGCGTTTGGTCAAAAATGTAATTGATGCAGCCCATGCAGAAGGTAAATGGACGGGGATGTGTGGTGAAATGGCTGGTGACGCAACAGCTATTCCGCTGCTACTGGGTCTTGGTCTCGACGAATTCAGCATGAGTGCAACTTCCATTTTGCCAGCGCGTAGTCAAATATCTAAATTGTCGGCTGCCGACATGAAGGATTTGGCTGCAAAAGCGTTGCAGCTTGGCACGGCTGAAGAAGTCGCTGCGCTTGTTCAAAGTATCGCTAAGTAACTTTTTACGCATGCATTAATCCGTTTTAGCGTTCTACTGTTTTTCCAACTACTATTGCCGACTTCCGATGGCTGGAGGTCGGCTTTTTTATGTTTTTTAACCTTTAATTTTCTATAATTCGACCTCATTTACTGTTCACTGTTTATTTTCTTTATTGCGCAGATGTCTATACCGATAGTATTAGTAATGAGCATAAAGTCGATAAGGAACCCAAACCTATAAATATGTCGTACATATAATAGTAAGGATCCATAGAAAGTTTATACTCCATTTGCTGACTTGCAGCGCTGTGCAAGTATTAATATGAAATAAATTGGTAATATATGGACTTATAAGCAACCCCACAGGTTAGGTGGGGAGCCATAGGGTGGTGTTAATTCATGAGTAAAAATTATATAAATGCAGAATTGATGATGGAAGTCTACGAGGGCAAGGATTTAGGCTTGAGGTATTCAACGGAGTACAGTGTATTTAAAGTCTGGGCACCTACGGCACTTGCTGTGTCCCTTGTACTGTACGAAACAGGTGGGCATCAATTGAATACTGAGTCACCTAAGAGTGCTATGGACAATGGTCGTATTGTATATATGCAGCGTAGTAATGGTGGAGTCTGGCAGACCAAGTTATCAGGTGATCTAAAAGGGAAATATTATATGTACCGTGCTGTTTTTGCAGATGGCAATGTGACGGAAGCAGTAGATCCTTATGCAACAGCGGTATCTGCAAATGGTTTAAGATCAGCAATCGTTAATTTGCAGGATACGAATCCAGAACATTGGGATCAGGATGTAGCGCCTCCGTTACAGCATCCTGCCGACGCAGTGATTTATGAACTGCATGTTCGTGACTTCTCCTCACATGAGAGCTCAGGTATGCATTATAAGGGTAAATTCAAAGCATTTACCGAATTTGGATTAAAGGATTCGGCAGGAAATACAGTGGGGATTGATCATCTGGCTGAATTAGGGATTACCCATGTACATCTGATGCCGGTATTTGATTTTCAGACCGTGGATGAGCTGAAGGTGGTCAATCGGGGTTCCTCCATAACTAATGTGGACTACAATTGGGGGTATGATCCCCAGCATTATAATGTACCTGAAGGATCTTACAGCACCGATCCTGCCAATCCTGGCTTGCGGATTCGTGAATTTAAAGAGATGGTGCAGGCCTTACACAGCCGCGGGATCGCGGTAATTATGGATGTCGTTTACAACCATACGTATGCTGTGGAGAATGGCCCCTTTGAGCCGCTTGTCCCAGATTATTTCTATCGCCGCGATTTTACGGGACGTTTGTCGAATGGCTCCGGGGTTGGCAATGAGCTGGCTACAGAACGTCCGATGGTCCGTAAATTTATTAAGGACTCCTTATCCTATTGGGCTTCGGAATATCATATGGATGGTTTCCGGTTTGATCTAATGGGACTGATGGACAGTGTTACCATGCGGGAGATTACCGAAGAGCTTCGGCTAGAAGTGAATCCGAATCTGTTGCTTTACGGTGAACCTTGGACGGGTGGAGATTCTCCGCTGGCCACTAAAACGCTAAAAGGTGTACAGCGGGGCAAGGGCTATGCTGTCTTCAACGATAACTTCCGTTCAGCGATCAAAGGGGATAGTGATGGCTTCGGAAGAGGGTTCGTGACAGGCGAATACGGCAAAGAAGGTGCTATTGCAGCCGGAATTAAAGGAGCAATTCATGAGTTTACGGACTCGCCTGTGGAATCGGTGAACTATGTAACTGCCCATGATAATTTGAATTTATGGGATAAGATGCTTATCGTTCAAGGAGGGAGTCAGGAAGCTGATTTTCCGGTAATCGCTAACATGGATAACGAAGATCTGGAAGAGGCAGTGGCCCTTGCCAATCCATACGTGAATGTAGATCAGGAGAATATTCTCGGTAATGCAACTATACGTCGATCCTTGCTTGCTAACGGAATTATTCTGACCTCGCAGGGGATTCCTTTCCTGCATGCTGGAGATGAGCTCCTGCGCAGTAAATTTGGAGATCATAACAGCTACCGCAGCGGTGATGCGGTCAACTCGATCCGCTGGAATATGAAAAGTGCATTTAAGCCCGTATTTCAATATTATAAAGGTCTGATCGAGCTGCGGCGTACACATCCGGCATTTCGTCTGCATGGCCGCCAGGAAATTGAACGCTCCTTAGAATTTCTGCGTTGTGATGGCGGAATAGTATCGTATCTGCTTAGAAGCCATGCAGGAGGTGATCTCTGGAATAATATTACCGTTGTCTTCAATGCTAATAATGACCGGATGTCGGTATCACTTCCTGAGGTTGCTGATAGTTGGAACGTAGTAGTAGACCATACCCGTGCCGGGATAGAAGCCATCCGCAGAATCGAAGGCAATGAGGTAGAGGTGGAAGGGTTGTCGATGATGGTCCTTTATGATGAATGTGGTGAGCCAGCCCCACGCTCTAAAATTATCGAAATACACTATGAACGCCCAGATCAGAATTACCAAGGCTGGAATCTTTGGGTTTGGGATACAGGAATCCAGGATGGACAATGCGATTTCCGTTATATGGAGAACGGGCGTGCAGTAGCCCGCATCGAAGTGCTGCCAGATACCCAAACTATCGGATATATTTTGCGGCTTAATGATTGGGAAGAAAAAGATGGGGACGGAGACCGTTTCATTGATTGTTCTACGAATGGAGAGTTAACCAAGGTCTTAGTTCGGGATCGTGATCAGGAGATTGACGAAATTTCAGAAGATCATCTTCGGTTAAGCAGTTAGAGGCCATACAAAAAAAGCTGTTTCAGGGTTGATTTTTCCTGAGACAGCTTTTTATTTGCTCTTATGGTTTTACAATGGTCTGGTTAGCTAACCCTTCGTCCACAAGCTCGTAGTAGAGATTGGCTTTATTGCCACCATGGTCTTTGGAGCGATACATCGCCAAATCGGCGGCACGCAGCAGTTCATTAATACTGCTTCCGTGTTCAGGAAATAAAGCGACTCCGATACTCGCGGAGGTATGGAAGCTGGACCCGTTATCAACAGACCAAGACTTGTTGAACAGTTTAAGTAACCGCTGCAGTGTTTCATCAAGCATCTCTGGAGAAGTGAATCGATGCAGTACAACTGCGAACTCATCTCCGCCGATCCGGAAGGCCTGACCTATTCCTTTAACCGTATGCTGAAGTTCACGGGAGAGCAGCTGAAGAAATTCGTCTCCAGCCAGATGGCCTAAGGTATCATTTAGCTGCTTGAATCTATCACAGTCCAGCAGGGCAAGCGCAATATTTTGCCTCCGTCCTTCGGGTTGGGTGATAAGGTTCTCCATATACATTTTGAAATGAGCCCTGTTGGGAATCGCTGTTAAATGGTCATAGAAGGCTAGCTTATGTAGTCGTTCTTCGTATTGTTTTCGCTGGGTAATTTCCCGAGATAATAGCATAAATTGTGCTGGGAATTTACGGCTGCCGAGAACAGGTGACACCTTAGTTTCAAGCCATACCCATTGGCCTTCTGCTCCGCGCATGCGCAGTTCAGAAATACGCGGAGTTCCCTGAACAACACTTTTTAATTTAGCCCAGGCAATTTCCGGTTCACGTATGTAGTTGGATAACGGATCTCCTTTTTTAGGCACATAACCTAGAATACTGGAGTGTGAGGGAGAAGCATATAGAATCAACCCGTTGGGATCCGTCAAAATAATGAAATCAGACATGGTTTCACCGATAAGCTGATAAAGTGTTTGTTCTTCCAGCATTTCATTCTGGAGCCAGATGATTTTGCGTCCAAGGTAAATAATAACTAGGAGAAACACAAATAAGAGGAGTGAATAAAGAGAGAACAAAGCGCTTTTTTTATCTCCAAATCCATCCGTTACTTGCAAGGCGTAGTTGCCAATCAAGTCCTCTGCTTGATCGAGATGTGCCCTAGCTTCATTGAATTGCGAGTTTAGGGTGAGTGCAGAATATGAATCTGGGTTCCAGCTGCTCTTCGTCCGTTCTGTTATTAGCGTATACCCTGAATTTTTCCATTTGATAATGGTAGTTTCGAAGGAGCTGAGCTCGTTTTTTAATTCGGAAAGGATAATTCCACTTTGTTTCATATCACTGTAAGGGTTTTTTATAGCGTTGATATTTGATCTTGCTACACTTATTCGTTCCTCCGCTTGAAGATTATTATCTATAAATTCCTTAGTGAACTGTTCATCTTCTGCGGCTGTTAGGTTTGGACCCATTGCGATTTGCAAGGCTACAGCGGCTTGATGCAGATCACGATCGGCGCTCAGTATAAGCTTAGAGTTCTGATATATATCATCATAAAGAGAATCTGACAATCTATTAATCGTGTAATTTAAATAGAGTAGCGAGGCGACGCTGATCCCAACCAGAAGGACGGAGATTGCAGCGAAGACATAGAATAGTTTGCGTGTTACCTTGAACTCAAAGAATCCTGCCACAGTCATCTTCTCCCTGTATAAGATGATTAAGAAAATCTATTGCTGCTTAAGTAGAACCTGCAGAACGCAATCTATGGTCAGGCGTAATTTAATACATTCACTGATGTTTGAAGGTGCTTTTGGGATAAAAGAGGTGTTGTATACATAGTGGGAAAACATAGGAAAGTGTACGTGTGAGTAAATGGTAGTTTCTAGTATATCAAGTATATAGGACGTGCTGCTTATAGAGCAATCTTTACTCAGATAATAATCAAAATGACAAAATTTAAAGTTTAGTGTATGGGCCTATTGAATTATCTATATTCAAACCGATGGTTCCTATTACCCAACTCGAGCATAAATGATACCTTTTACAGCTGCTGAAAAAAACTGCCCTTAGTCATCTTAATGACTATAGGACAGCTAATCATTCATTATTCGTTACGCAGTGCGTGAATGGGGCGAAGTCGTGCGGCTTTGTTCGCAGGCATCATTCCAAAAATCACGCCGATGAGTAAGGAGAAAATAAAAGAAATCAGTACCATATCCCAAGCAATGGAAACTGTAAGTGCAGAGTATTTCCCCAGCAGCCAACTGCCCGCGATACCAATGCCGACCCCAAGCACCCCACCCAAACCGCTGAGCACGATGGATTCAATCATGAATTGAGCGAGGATATCGAATTTTTTGGCACCAATTGCTTTACGGATACCAATCTCACGTGTTCTTTCATTGACAGATACGATCATGATGTTCATGATTCCGATGCCGCCGACAAAAAGTGAGATGCCTGCTATGCCTGCAAGCGCCATGGAAAGTGTATCTGTTGTGGAATTGACAGTTTCCAGCATTTCCTGAGAATCAAACACACTAAAAGCATTATCCGCATAATTGAATTTAGCATCAAGCGTACTTTCCAGTTTTTCTTTTGCAGCTGCTACAGTATCTGCTGAAGTTGTCTTAATGGTGATGGAACGTACGCCTTTGCTTTTTAATTGGCGTTCTGCCGTGCTTATAGGAATTAGTATGATATCGTCGTTGGAACCACTTAGACTGGAGCCTTTTGTTTCTAAAAGCCCAACGATTTTATAGCTAATCCCGTTTAACTGGACCTTCTGCCCTACAGGATTATCTGTACCGAATAAATCTTCGGCCGTACCTGAACCGATCAACGCTACCTTTTGCCGGTATTCGTTATCAATATCAAGCAAGAAGCGGCCCGCCTGTACATGAAAATCCTTAACCTCCTCATAAGAGGGGGTGATTCCTTCTACAGTTACACTAACGTTGTCCGTTTTCTTCTTGGCTGTAGCATTGCCGCTGATCACAGGAGCTACATTTGCTATACCCTCTATATCCCCTAGAGCAAGGGCTTCCTCATAGGTGAGAGAGGTAGTCGCCCCACGGCCAGTAATGTTTACAGTGAGTTGGTTTGTGCCTAGTCCGTTTAGCTGCTCTGTGATCTGTGAAGTAGTTCCTTGTCCAACAGAAACAAGAATGATGACCGAAGAGACTCCAATAATAATCCCAAGCATCGTTAAAAACGCTCTAACCTTACTGCTGTTGATGCTCTTCAGGGCCATTCGCATGCTTTGGTACAATTTCACCCCGCATTCCTCCGATCTTCCACGAGGTTGCCATCCTGAATACGAATAATCCGCTCCGCTTGTTTAGCTATTTCCAGATCATGTGTGATAAGGATAATGGTATGTCCTTGCTTATTCAACTCACGTATCATTTGCATGACTTCCTGCCCTGTTCGCGTATCCAGTGCCCCGGTTGGTTCATCGGCGAGTAGAATAGGGGGAGATCCCGCCATAGCCCGGGCAATCGCTACCCGCTGTTGCTGTCCTCCCGAAAGCTCAGAAGGGCGGTGATGCATCCGATCCTCCAGCCCTACTTTAATGAGTGCTTCCTGTGCTAGTTGTCTTCTTTCCCGATGGGGGAGGCCACGATAAATCAATGGCAGCTCCACATTTTCAATGGCTGACAGCTTGGGGAGCAGGTTGAAATTTTGAAAGATAAAGCCGATCTTCTCATTGCGGATCGTTGCGAGCTTATTGTCGGATAACTTGCGAACCTCTTGTCCATCTAGAAGATAACTTCCTTCATCGGAGATATCGAGGCAACCAAGCATATTCATGAGTGTTGATTTACCAGAACCGGAGGGACCAATAATAGCTACGAACTCCCCCAGATCAATTGTAAAGGAAAGGCTATTTAAGACCGTCATGGTTTCTCCGGCCATTGTGTAGCCGTGGGACATGTCGTGAACTTCGATCAGAGGTGCTGAAGCACTCATCTGCCGCCACCTCCGCCACCACCTGGTGCGCTGCCCATACCACCAGCGCCACCTCCGGTGAAGCCGCCACCCCCACTAAAGCCACTGCCGCCGAAGCCAGCGCCACCCATACCGCCCATACCACCTCTAGTTTCCGTTTCCGTGCTGGTTGTTCCGGTTTTCGTAGAGATTACGGTAGGGATGATCACCTGGTCCCCTTCATGGAGTCCGCTGACAATTTCAATGCTGCTCTCATCATGGAGACCCACTTCGACAGTGACCATCTGTCCTGAGCTATTGCCGCGATTTCTTCCACCGGCAGCGCCGCTGCGAGCGTCAGGAGCCCCGCTGGGCATAGCGCCGCCGCGAGCATCAGGAGCCCCGCTGGGCATAGCGCCGCCGCGAGCGTCAGGAGCCCCGCTGGGCATAGCGCCGTCGCGGGCGTCAGGAGCCCCGCTGGGCATAGCGCCGCCGCGAGCGTCAGGGGCACCGCTAGGCATTGGTACTTGGCCCTCGCCAGCAGTTTTGGAAGTTGCGGCTGAACCCGCTGCTAGAGGAATAGAAACTGTGTATTTTCCGTTTCTTTCTTGTACAGCTTCAATAGGTACTGTTAATACATCCTTTTTCTCAGCAGTGGTTACTGAAACTTCCGCAGACATTCCAACAAGAGCACCTTCGGAGCTTGTTAGACCTATGGTAACATCGAAGAGGGAAACACCGTTTGAGGCGGTGCCCTCATTAGCTATTTTCGTAACCGTTCCCTTGAATTCCGTATCAGGCAGAGCATCCAATGAAATAGTGGCAGGCATCCCTAGCTTTACAGTAGGAATATCAAGCTCATCCACCTGCACAACTACACTTAAATTAGCATAATCGGTAATGTCGATGAGTTCAGAGCCGTCCATGGCTTTTTCGCCGCTTGCAATATTAACTGTCGTTACAGTTCCATCAATAGGAGCCGTTAACGGATCAGGAGGAAGCATATCTTCTTGGACAGAAGCTATTTTTTCCTGTTGCGCCGAAATGTCGGTTTTGGCCTTTTCAATCGAACGTTTGGCATTGCCTAGCTCATCTTCTGATGCACCTGCCACGGCCAGCTTCTTATATTGCTCCTGCTTGTCCTCAAGATCGGTCTCAAGCGAGGCAAGTGAAGTTTGCTCCTGCTTGAGATTGTCACTCAGATCATTGCCTTCAAAGGTAATCAAAGTCTGGCCTTTTTTCACGAGATCGCCCTCTTTGACAAGAACCTCAGCTGCGGTCCCGCTGTCCTTCGTTTTTACTTTACCAGTTTCTGTAGCAATCACGGAGCCGGCTCCGGATACACTAACTACGATATCGCCCTTTGTAACGGTAGCTGTATTAATAGGCACTTCAGCGGCTTGACTGTTCTTATCAGGTAACAATGTATACACCAGCATTCCTGCTGTGGCTACAACTACTACTCCAAGAGTCCAGAACACTATTTTTTTCTTCTTCATTTCTATCCTCCCTAGCTCATCATATTAATTGCCGGATGTATTGCTGGTGTCTGGATCTGTGCCAGAAGTAGAGTTGCTGTTCGAAGTCGTTGATGCCCCCTGATAAGTGACGACATAGGTTTGTGTTCCCAGCAGATTTCGATGGCCTTGGAATTCGTCGTATAGATTCAACCGGATTGCGCCGCCACCCAGTGTTTTGTACAGGCTGCTTGTGAAGGTTGTGGTGTACGACTTGAAGTTACCTAATTGTAGATCTGTGCCAAGTGTTAATGTTTTTTCCATGCTTTGTCCTAAGGGGTCAATCAGCTCCAACACCAGTTTGTGCTCGTAGGTGCCTGATTCATAAAGCGTGCTGGCTGACATGTTGTAGGTTAGGACAGTGCTGAGCGTATCTTTACCAGCGGTGACGGTGGCGACTGCATTTGTAACGGATAGGGTATAAGGAAACATTTCCACGTTCAAAAGATTGCCTTTGGGCTCCACTCCCAGCTGGTTCAGTCCAAGTGATACCGTATTGATGTAACCCGTCGATTGGCCGTCAGGAGCGGTAAGCTTGCCTTCTGAAACACCCTCCCCGATATAAAGGACAAGGTTCGCTGGATCTATACCTAGAGGGAGCTTACTCCAGAGTGTGACCAGACTTTTTCCGTTAGGACTGGTGGAGGTTTTGGACTGGGTGACTTCGGCTTCATAATATTGATTGTCTTGTGTTTTGTAATAGGCTACGAGTTGAGCCTGTTCGGATTTACGCGATTCCTCACTGTTCATTTCTAGTTCTGTGTACAAGAGATTTGAATCTGTACCTGGGTACACGAGGGTCCGGCGTACAAGTAATTCCGCTTTTTTACCTTCAAGCTCAAGATGGAAAGAATTTTCAGCTGCAACACTCTGTACCCGGCTGTCCAGTTGGGTAGTACTTAGAGAAAGGAAGTTAAGCTTATTTTCACCTGAAGTTTCTTGCAGGGTGATTTTTAATTGATTGAAAGTATAGCTATAAGGAACATTGGCTACGACATACACAGCAGCCGATTCATTTGGACCGAGGATGGTTTGCGTACTTTCTGAGACAACCTGGGAAGTGCTGCTGATGTCACTTTCTCCAGCTTTGACGACACTTGTAAGCGCAGGAAGCTGAACAGAGGTTGATTTAGTGTTGCGGATGTTGATTTTAGCCACGATCTGGTCTTTGTCAGACCAAGGGAGTCTTTGAATGTTTGCAATTTTGACAACAAATGTACCGTGACTGTTCTCAATGGGGTATTCCGTGTCCTGCCAATTGTTAGTTTGCAGCGTGTAAGGGATCTGATAATAGGCGGTAGGAAAAATGATCTTGCCCTCAGCAGCCGGCTCAGTCATTTGCAGCTGCAATGTTCCTTGATTGAGTGTGAGTGGTACATCTGCGCTGAGTTCAATAATCTTTTCTTCAAGCGGTTTCAATGTTAGGCTGGCAAAACCCTTCGTATCTACCGGAAAGCTATACCCTTCAGCGGCTTTAATAGCAAGTTCATAGGCAGGCACATTCACTGCTTTGTTGCCGCTATTTTTGATGCGGAACTGTAGTGTCCACTTTGCGTTGCCATTGTCAGCATAGACGTTAGCCGTTTTCAACTGTGTTTCGACTGTATTATTGCTGATTGTAAGCTTCTTCGTGACATTGCTGGCTACGACAAGATCCGGTGTTGTTGCAGCGGGGAGATTGTAGGCGACAACCGGCAACGCTATTTTTAATGAGGCATCTTCTCCGGCAAATTGCAGCGCCATGTTGTCTGTCTTCATATAAGAAGGGATTTCCGTCAAATAGTAGATCGTCTTCTTTTCCTGAGGCTGTACTTTATAGCTGGTGCTGGTGTCATCAAGTGCGAGTTCAAATACAGATCCTCCAGCGGAAGCGAGGTATCCTTTAAGTCCAGTATCACTGAGTACCTTGGTTCCTTGATTAGTGAAGCTAACGCCAACCTTGGCATAGACCTTACCGTTATATTTATAAATTTGCAGGCTCTCTGCCTTGGTGGTTACAGGGAGATTGTTTAGGGTGATCTTTTTACTCTGCCCTCTGGCGACAGCTTGTGAATATCCTGTGGGTACGGTGAAGTTCCCTAGCTTTTTTTGATAATCGGTGGTGTTGAAGTCCCATCCGTACAATGAAATTTTGACCCCGTTTAAAGAGGTGGATTTGCCGATGTTTACATAGTAGGTGATAGATTGACTGCTTTTCGCGGCAATGGATTTGATGGTTGCACTGCTGGTAATAGGGCTTCCTTGAATAACTGTACCGCCGCTAGTAGTTACTTTGGAGAAAAAGTCCACCAGATTGAGGCTAGCGTTGCTTCCATTAGAGTAGCTGAGTGTGTATGTAAGAATATTTCCGCCATCCTGAGTTAATAAGCTGACATCCGTCAGCTTTGCGCTGATGTTAGTCTTCAAGGCTATGGAGCCTAGTTTATCCAGAGCGGATACGGAAGCTGTTGTTGCTATTTTGGTGGATGTAGTCCCGGCCCAAGCGGTATGAGCTCCATACGCTGCAAACTGGCTAAGTACAGCTGTGCTTAGCAGCACCGCGGCTACTTTTATTCTCCGTACATGCATTTGATTTCCTCCCAATAGGATAGTTAATAGTCTGCGAAGGTGCACCCGAGTGGATAAGCAAGCCTTCCTAGTAATGGAAATTATCAAGCCCCGCTGAATGTTAGCTGAAAAAAAGTTGGAAAAATGGCTCTGAAGCTTAAAGCCAGCTTAAAAGAAGATAAAAATTAGCCTAATTTTGTCCAGCTTGTCAAAACGACAGATTTTGCATATAATAAAGAGACATATCTCTTGTAGTAAAGAGATACCTGACAATTAGCATGAATTGTGAAATGCAGTGATGGAGAAGAGTACACAGTGCCTGACTTACAGGGAGGAGACGCCGCGGATTGAGAGCGTTTCTAAGAAGCAGAGCTGTCGAAGTTCACTCCGGAGCAGTTCCCTGAATTCCTTAAGCTGTCTAATAGGGAAGGGTAGGGGATACCGGTCACAGACCGTTATTTCTGTATAAAGTGAGATAGGTATCTGTCCAGCCAAAAGAGGGAATGAAGCTCTTAAGGGGAATAGATCAGCTTGTCTAACAAGGGTGGTACCACGGTCTTTTCGTCCCTTACCGGGAGGAAAGGCCTTTTTTTGTTGAACTAGACAATGATTGAAGGGGGCTGTACACGGCCATGAAAGAGAAGTTGGAAGCATTAAAGGTTGAAGCGCTGGCTAAGCTGCAGGAGGTTATGGATCCGCAGGTACTAAATGATCTAAGAGTGAAGTATCTCGGTAAAAAAGGTGAGCTTACAGAGGTTCTGCGCGGTATGGGAGGACTTAGTGCTGAGGAACGTCCGGTAATCGGGCAAGTAGCGAATCAGGTTCGCAGTGCTATTGAGGAGATTATCGGCGCGAAGCAGGAGGCTTTTCAAGAGCAGGAAACCCAGCAACGTCTGCAGGCTGAAAAAGTAGACGTAACCTTACCGGGTCGCCGTATGCAGCAAGGGGGCATTCACCCGCTTAGCAGAGTCGTACAGGAGATTGAGGATATTTTTATCGGCATGGGCTACCGTGTAGCTGAAGGCCCGGAAGTAGAGACCGATTATTATAACTTTGAAGCTCTAAATTTGCCTAAGAATCACCCGGCACGTGATATGCAGGATTCTTTCTATTTAACGGATGACCTGTTAATGCGCACACAAACCTCGCCGGTACAGATTCGTACTATGCAGGCTATGAACGGTGAAGCTCCGGTAAAAATCATCTGCCCGGGTAAAGTATTCCGCCGTGATGATGATGATGCAACGCATTCCTTCCAGTTCCACCAAATCGAAGGTTTGGTCATTGGAAGTAACATTCGAATGAGTGATCTGAAGGGCACCCTGCAACAATTTGTGCAGGAGATGTTTGGACCGAATACAGGCATTCGTCTTCGTCCGAGCTTTTTCCCATTCACTGAGCCAAGTGTTGAAGTAGATGTAAGCTGCTTCAAATGTGGCGGCGATGGCTGCAGACTATGCAAGCAAAGCGGATGGTTAGAAATCCTTGGCGCAGGTATGGTGCATCCAAATGTACTGAAAATGGGTGGCTATGATCCTGCTGAGTACAGCGGCTTTGCTTTCGGAATGGGTGTAGAGCGGATTGCAATGCTTAAATACGGCATCGATGACATCCGACATTTCTATAGTAATGACATGAGTTTTGTGAAGCAATTCAAGGGCGTTTAGTTTTTGTGGGCGCGCTGGCTGATAGTGGCGGAGAATGGCTTTGGAGCGTTCTCCCACAGGAAGCAGCGCGAACGACAGTGAAATAAATACATCTGAAACATAAAGGAAGTGAGCGGATATGAAAGTATCAACCGGATGGTTGGCTGATTATACATCGATTGAAGGAGTAACCGCCGAACAGCTAGCGGAGAAGATTACCGCTGCCGGCATTGAGATTGACGGCGTAGAGCGCCGCAATAAAGGTATTTCCGGCATCGTAACCGGCTATGTGAAATCAAAGGAAAAACATCCTGATGCAGACAAGCTGAACGTATGTATCGTGGATGTGGGCCAAGATGAGGAGCTACAAATCGTTTGCGGCGCAAAAAATGTAGCTGCAGGTCAAACTGTACCTGTAGCAATGGTTGGCGCAAAGCTGCCAGGACTGGATATCAAAAAAGCCAAGCTGCGCGGTGTCCTGTCGCAAGGAATGATCTGTTCGGCCAAAGAATTGGGACTGAATGATAAATTGCTTCCAAAAGAGCAACAAGAAGGTATTCTTGTGCTGCCTGAAGGGACAGAGATTGGTCAGGATATTTCCAAGGTCCTCGGCTTAGATGACGAGATTCTGGAATTCGATCTGACTCCGAACCGTTCAGATTGCCTCAGCATGATTGGTGCTGCTTATGAAGTAAGTGCAATTCTTGGGCGTGAAGTTAAATTACCTGATCCAAAAAGCGAAATGATTGAGATCAGTGGTCCTGCTGCGGATTCCATTTCCGTCAAGATTGAAGATGAAGAATACTGCAGCCATTATGCAGTTCGTTATATTGCAGGTGTTAAACCTGCACCATCACCGCTGTGGATTCAGAATCGTCTGATGGCTGCTGGGGTTCGTCCAATTAATAATATTGTGGACATTACCAATTATGTGATGCTGGAATATGGACAGCCGCTGCATGCTTTTGATGCAGATAAAGTACAAGGTGGAGAACTCGGCGTTCGTCTTGCCCATGAAGGTGAAGTTTTGGTTACACTTGACGGTCAAGAGCGTAAGCTAGAGCCGCAAATGCTCGTTATCGCTGATGGAGTAAAAGCTGTAGGTCTGGCCGGAGTAATGGGTGGACGGGATACAGAGGTTACTGCTGAGACGGTAAACCTTGTTCTGGAATCTGCTAAGTTTGATGGAGGAACGATTCGTAAAACCTCGCGTCAATTGGGACTTCGCTCGGAAGCCTCCCTTCGTTTCGAGAAGGAAGTGGATCCAAGTGCAGTTATTCCTGCATTGAACCGTGCAGCCGTACTGATTGCACGTTATGCTGGCGGATCGGTCCATGAAGGCATCGTGCAAGCAGGAACTGACGCTGTTCAAGAGAAGGTTCTCACCTTGTCCTTAGAGAAACTGAATCGTTATCTGGGAACGGATTTGTCCTTGTTGGAAGTGAAGACATTGTTTGGCCGTCTACATTTCAAATGTGGAGATACCGCACAAGGGCTGATTGAAGTTCAAGTCCCAACCAGACGTGGCGATATCAGCTATGATGTTGATCTTATTGAAGAAATTGCCCGCCTGTACGGGTATGACAATATTCCAACGACTCTAATTGAAGGAATTACAACGCCAGGAGCACTAACTCACAAGCAAGCGCTCCGTCGTGAACTGCGTCGCCTATTGTCACATGGCGGTTACCAAGAGATGATGGGTTACTCCTTCATCCAGCCGCAACAAAGCACAATGTTCCCTGAGTTATCAGAAGGAGCAGTAGCGGTGAAGCTGGCTATGCCGATGAGTGAAGAACGCAGCGTACTGCGTACCAGCCTTCTACCACAACTCTTGGATATTGCCAGCTACAATACCAATCGTCGTCAAAGCGACTTGGCATTGTTTGAAATCGGCAACGTCTTCTTCACGGATGAAGAACAGTTGACTCGTCAGCCACGCGAACTGCCGGTGCTGGGGCTGCTGCTTAGCGGAAGCTTAACAGTGAAGCAATGGAATGTTTCGGCACAGCCTGTGGACTTCTTTGATTTGAAGGGTGCGCTGGAAACTGTATTTGCTCATTTAGGGCTGACCGATAAAATCGTCTATGTAGGAGATAGTCCAGAAGGATATCATCCTGGGCGTTCCGCGTCGGTATATTTACTCGGAAACGAGGGTCGTGTGAAGATCGGAACGATGGGACAGATTCATCCGGATCTGCAAAGACAGCTGGATCTGGTGGATACTTATGCGGCAGAAATTTTATTGCAGCCGTTATATGAAAGTGCGCAAAGCCGTTTGCAATATAATGAGCTTCCGCGTTTCCCAGGAATGGAGCGGGATATTGCTGTGGTCGTGGATTCCGCTGTACCAGCGGGCGATCTGCTAGCTTCCATCCGCGATAACGGAGGTTCTTTGCTCCAGTCCGTACAGGTATTTGACGTTTATACTGGTGGTAAGCTGGAGAATGGAAAGAAGAGCATCGCGATCTCACTGCTGTATCGTCATAGTGAACATACACTGACTGATGAGGAAGTAGGAGAGGTGCATGAGAAGGTATTAGCATCTCTTCAACAAACTTTTGGTGCAGAATTAAGAAAGTAGCAGGAATTGTGTAAAGCCGCAGCGAATCCATTTAGAAACTGAGATTCGCTGCGGCTTTTTCTAGGTAGAGTGCAAAGCGGAGAATATCAGCCATAATCTATTGAATATTAGGGATTTTGCCAAATGCTTACCAAAAAAGCTACAATAGAAGAAGTGAAACTAGCTTAGAATCCGCACACATACAAAGGAGGGCACAACTGTGGCTATGGACCGGACACGTGTCGCCGTGGAGATATACGGAACTTCCTATAAACTCGTCGGAAGCAGTACTGAATATATGAAACAAGTGGCCCGTTATGTTGATGAACATATGCGCACGATTTCTAAATCTCACACCAGACTGGACACACCGCGTATAGCGGTGCTTGCAGCTGTACATATGGCGGAGCAGGCTATTCAGGTTCAGGACTTCAAAAATGAACTAAACATGATGACAGGTGAACGCAGTGAACTGCGATTGGAAGTATCTCGCCTGCTGGAGGTACAGCGGGAGCGGCAAGAAGAATTCGAGCGACTTGAAGCTGCGGCCAAAGAAGAGGCTGGGCGACTGATTGCTGCTGCGGAGGAAGAACGTAAGCGGCATTTGGAGATTCAGGAGAATGAACGCAAGGTACATGCGGAACAGCTTCAGGAGGCAGTGCAAGCTGTGGAAGCTGCACGCAAGAAGCTGGAAGAAGAATTGCTTGAGCGTGAGATAGAGCTGCAAGCACTGCGGACAAGCTACGAAGAAGAGCAGGCAGCTAGTCGTGAACACCAGCGGCAGGAACTGGCGAAGGCGGAAGCCATCCGTTTGCAGCAGCTGGAGGAGCAGAAGGCTGCTCATCTGCAAGAGCTGGAGAACATCCGGGAGACGCTGACCAAGGAGAAGACAGACACGCTGTCTGCTCTGCAGCTTGAGCTGACCGTGACCAAGTCAACACTGGAGGAAGAGCTTGAGGTTACCAAGTCTACATTAGGTAAAGAACTCGAAGATACCAGATTGACGCTGGGTAAGGAGCTTGAGGATACCAAGTTGACGTTAGGTAAGGAGCTTGAAGATACCAAGTTGACCTTAGGTAAAGAGCTTGAGAGTACCAAAGCGAAGTTAGGCAAAGAGCTGGCGGAAGAACGTGAAGCACTGCAGCGGGAACAAACCAAGAATAAGGAACTGCGGCAGTCACAAGGCACTCAAGAGCATAGACATAAGCAAAATATTCAAGAGCTGGAAAAACAGCTGGCTGAGCTTCGTGGTGGGACAGGGCAACTTCAGTCCAGATTACGTGCGGCTGAAGCCAGTCTTAAGAGTGAACGAGATGCAAGACAGACGCTTCTTGGACAATATGAAGCGATTGTTAAACGTGAAGAACAGCTCAGTGAAGAGCTGCGCACGGCTACTGAGCTGGGCACACTGTTGAATGAGGAGCTGGAAGAGTTACGCCAGCGTTATCAACAGTCACAGAATGAAGCTACAGAGCTAAGAGCGTCACTACAGGAGACGAGTGAAAATCTGCACCGTGTTCAGGAAGAGCTTGCGGGATCAGCAGCAGAGGCGGCTAACTGGCAGGAGCTTTCGGATAAACGCATGGAAGATATTGGTGAACTGGAAATGAATCTGCTGGAGTCTGAGGAGAAATCCGTGTTGCTCCAGAAAGAGATCGACACGCTACGTGGGCAAGCCGATGGATTAGTACAGCAGCTGGATCAGGAGGTTCAGCTTCGTACAGATGCAGAACGCGAAACAGCGGTACTTCGGGAGCAAGGTGTGCAGGCTCAGAAGGAATTGTCTGCGCTTCGTGTTCGTTATGAGGAATTGATTGCTCAATACGACGATGTACTGCAAGAAGGAGAACGCCTGCAGGAAAGATATCAACTGTTGCAGGAAGAAGGCGAAGAGGCAACACGACGCTTAGAAGAGTTATCTGAAGCTAGTCGTGAAGCTGCTGCTACTGTTGCTGAGCAACAGGAAGTGCTGAAGGAAGCAGAGGCGTACGGAGCTTCCTGGAAGCATAAGTACGAGGAACTATCCGATCAGCAGCTGCAGTGGACGGATCTCGAAGCGAAGCTGCGTGAGGAGATCGACATTTGGCAGCAGGAAGCCGGTGAGGCTGAAATGAAGCAGGAAGCTATTGATCGTGAACGTAGCGAAGTGCTTCAGCAGCTAGGTGAAGTTGGTGAAAGCTATGAAATGGTTCAAGGACAGCTTCGTTTGTTGCAGCTCCAGTTTGAAATGCGTCAGGAAGAGCTTGACAAGCTGACAGATGAGCATCGTAACCTTAAAGAGGAATATGCCAAGCTACAAAATGAATATAATGAATGGATTCAACTGATCGAGCAAGACAGTTGAGTGCCGGATGCAAGTAAGAGAGCTGACCTGATGAGTAGAGAGATCTATTTCGGGTCAGCTCTCTTTATTAATGAGCTCAAATTAAAAAAACAGCCGATCTCAGGGGGAATCCCTAATAATCGGCTGTTTATGTGTAATCTATTCCACGATGATTGTAGCTCTCATTCCGCTATGTCCGGAGCCACACATAATGGAGCAGGTCATTTCGAAAGTTCCAGCTTCCTCGGGTACGATCACCTTTGAGGATTTTTTTTCATTAAGCTGCAGCTCGAACTCTGGAATAAGGATACCGTGATTACCGTCATCATTTTTAAAAATGATTTTGACGGGAACACCCTTTTTTAGATGATATTCTTCCTGATCAAAGCTGTAATTTGTAGCTGTGATTATGAGTTCTGTTTCTGCCTCGATTTCCGGCTCCGATGTGTTAGCATTGCCAGCAGCACTATCATTGTTGTTCCCACAGGCTGTAAGTGCTATAACGAACACCATTGAAAGTAGAATTGCAAATTTTTTAATAATCTAAATCCCCTCCCAAGAAGTCCAAGCATAGTGAAAATGTGACAATTATGTAGACATCATAACTTAAAATTTAAGTAAGCGCTTTGATTAAATGTGAAAAATATGTGAACAGGCAGACTGTTCAAACTTTGTCGTAAATTGCAAAAAAATGATGAAAATATAACTAAAATTTATTATAATGAAAGCTATTACATTAACGTATAAAAGTAGGGGATACATATTACAAGTATTAATGATGCGCTAAGTACGGAGGTTTGGCACCGTAGAATCTTACAAGGCTATTGGATGGTAGTCATTCTTTTATTAATCTCACAGTTGCTGTTTTTGTCGAATATTGACCGACTCCAAATAAAAACAACCATGGATACGAATCTATGGCATTTATTTATAGCCTGTAATTTACTAATTGTGTTCCTTATGATTACTGCGGAGCTGTGGCTGCGTTATAGTAAACAGTCCCCTAAATATGGGGTGGTTAGCTGCGGGTTTTTAGTGTCCTATCTTATGTATTTTGTATTAGAGCCTTTTGTTGACGGTGCTCAGATGACACTTATGATGCCGATTATGGTTGCTCTTATTTATTTTGATCGTAAGCTCCTGTACATAATGGGGTTATTTAGTATTGTGTTTTATGCCGGGGTATATTTTGGGTTGGAACGGCCATTCCTACATAAACCGCTGCTTGAATTCTTGATGGTAGAGTGTGTATTTTTGGTATTTGTGCTGATGGCTATTGCAGTAATTATTCGTGCTCGTGAAGCGCGTATTAATTTAGAAAGATTAACCAAGGCGGGCCAAGATCTAATGGTGGAGAGGGCTATTTCGGATAAGCTGCTGAAGATAGACGCACTCACTGGACTCTATAATCATAAAACCTTTCATGAATATTTGGATTCATTATTGGAGCAATGTGAAAGCAACAACCTTCAGCTACAGCTGGCTCTTTTCGATATTGATAACTTCAAGCAAGTGAATGATACCTACGGACACAGGGTTGGAGACCTTGTACTTAAGGTGATAGCGGACAAGGTAGGCGGCATGATTGAGTTAAATGATTTTGCGGCTAGATATGGCGGGGAAGAGTTCGCTGTGATTTTTACAGATAAAAGTTTCTCGGAGTCCTATGAAGCAGTAGAGAAATTACGGAAAAATATTGCTCAAATTGAACATTTGCAGGCTGGTAACAAGCCGATCACCGTGAGCATTGGAATTTGTGATTATCAGCTTGGGGATGGGAAAGAGCTTCTCTTTCGTAAAACAGACAAAGCGCTCTATACCGCTAAAAAGCAAGGCAAGAACAGAGTGGTCAACTGTGCGGAGAGTCATAAAGAGGAGATTGTGTCTTTTGCATAAAAACAACACAGAACCCCTTATTGCCGGAGAAGAACCGGAATAGGGGGTTCTGTGTTGTGAAGAGCTTTTGTTACTTAGCGGCCTCAAATGGAGTGGATACCGGCAGAAACAGGTCGATAATCCCAATGACAAGAGCTGCTAAGATGGCACCCAGAATGGATACGCTGACTCCGCTGACTACGAATTGAGCGACCCAGATTACTACCGCACTGACAATAAAGCCGACGATACCACGACCGAAAGGCGTTGCTTTTTTGCCGAAGATTCCTTCGACTACCCAGCCGAGTAGCGCAATCACCAGTGCAAGGATTAGAGCGCTCCAGAACCCACCAACCGTGAACTGTGGAACAATCCAGCCCACAACCATCAGAACAAGCGCTGCGACCACAAAACGACCAACATGACTTAAGAAATTCACTGTACTAACCTCCTTTGGCCCATGCTAAGGATATGTGCAGTTCTTATTGTGACCTTATTACGTGATTCTATGCTTAAAAATAAGACCCAAATAGCGAAATTGACCTGAATTCTGTATAATGGAAACATCTATGAAGGGAGCTGTGACTGTAATTGGACGACAAAATTTTGCATACGCTTGAATATCGCAAGATTTTAAATAAATTAATGCAATATACGCAAACCCCCATGGGAAGATTGGCTGCGGAGCAGCTAAGGCCCTCCGGCGATTTCGAAGGTGTGAAGAAGCTGCTTCAAGCCACGGATGAAGCGGCTAATGTGGATCGCCTGAAGGGCATTCCTTCGTTCGGCGGGGTAAGCGATATTCGAGCTGCACTAAAACGTGCTTCTATCGGCGGAATGCTGGGAACAACTGAGCTGCTGGCCGTTGGAAATACCATTGGCGGCGCACGCAGAGTCAAACGTTTCCTGGCAGCTATGCATGAGGAAGAAAAGATTGAGCTCCTGTTCTCACTGAGCGACGTTTTATCGGAGCAAAAACATGTGGAAGATGCCATCCGTTTATGTATAGACGAGAATGCTGATGTACTTGATACAGCTAGTTCTGAGCTGGCTAACATTCGCCGTGAATTGCGCGGAGGAGAGACCAGAATTCGTGAGAAGCTGGATTCGATGATTCGTTCGTCTTCTGTAGCGAAAATGCTGCAGGATCAGCTGGTGACCATTCGTGGTGATCGGTTTGTTATTCCTGTAAAAGCGGAGTACCGTGCCCATTTCGGTGGTATCGTACATGATCAGTCTGGATCAGGAGCGACTTTATTTATCGAGCCAGAGTCTATTGTGGCGATGAATAATAAACTCCGTGAAACACGGCTGCGTGAGGAACGGGAAATCGAGATCATTTTACACAGGCTGACGGCACTTGTAGCCGACATTGCGGAAGAAATGACCTACGATATTGATATTCTGGGAGAACTGGACTTCATCTTCTCCAAGGCGCGTCTTGCTCGTGATATGAAGGCTACTCAGCCGCGTATGAATGACCGCGGTTATCTTAAGCTGCGCAAAGGGCGGCATCCGCTTATTCCAGCGGAGCATGTGGTTCCTTTGGACGTGGAGCTGGGCAATCAATACAGCTCAATTATCGTAACCGGACCGAATACCGGTGGTAAGACCGTTACCCTCAAAACCATCGGCTTGTTGAGCTTAATGTCGATGTCCGGCTTGTTTATTCCAGCAGAGGAAGGCAGCCAGATGTGTGTGTTTGATGCCATTTATGCTGATATTGGCGATGAACAGAGCATTGAACAAAGTCTGAGTACCTTCTCTAGTCATATGACTAATATTATCTCCATTCTGCGTAGAATGACTCCTAAGAGCCTTATTCTGCTTGATGAGGTGGGGGCTGGAACCGACCCGGCAGAAGGCTCTGCGCTGGCAATTGCCATTCTGGAGCATATTCACCGGATCGAATGCCGTATGGTCGCAACAACACATTATAGCGAACTGAAAGCATACGCTTATGAGCGTAAGGGAGTCATCAATGCCAGTATGGAATTTGATGTCCAGACCCTTAGCCCAACCTATCGCTTGTTGATCGGCGTACCCGGACGAAGCAACGCCTTTGCGATTGCCGAGCGTCTAGGCCTGCCTCATGCGATTCTGGAACATGCCCGCGGCGAAGTGAAGGAAGAAGATCTGCGCGTGGAGCATATGATTGCTTCTCTCGAAGAGAATCGGCTGGGAGCGGAACAGGAGCATGAACGTGCAGAGGGCATCCGCCGCGAAGTGGAGGAGCTGCGCAGCAGACAACAGCAAGAGCTTGAGAAGCTGGAAAGCCAGCGTGAGAAACGCCTCGAGAAGGCTGAGAAGGACGCCAGCGCGATCCTGGACAAAGCGCGTAAGGAAGCTGAGGAAATTATCAGTGATTTGCGCCGCTTGGCTATGGAAGAAGGAGCTTCAGTTAAAGAGCATAAGCTGATTGAAGCGCGGCGACGTCTGGATGAAGCTGAGCCATCACCGCGCAAGAAGGCTGTTACCCGCAAGACTACCAAAGCTCCACGTACAATTGGTCCTGGAGATGAAGTGAAAGTCGACAGCTTGAACCAAAAGGGCTTTGTGGTGGAGCTAAGCGGTACTAAAGAGGCGCTGGTGCAGTTTGGCATTATGAAGATGAAGGTAAGGCTGGATGATTTGGAATTGCTCTCCTCGAAGGCAACAGCTGCGCCAACGGCCCTTCGCCATGCGACAACCGTCAAACGTTCCCGTGATGAGAACATTCGCAGTGAACTGGATTTGCGCGGGACTAACCTGGAGGAAGCTATCATGGAGACAGATCGTTTTATCGATGAAGCCTTTTTAGGTAATCTGGGCCAGATCGCCATCATTCATGGTAAAGGAACGGGTGTGCTGCGCACAGGAATTCAGGAATATTTGCGTAAGCACAAGCATGTGAAGAGTTATCGGCTCGGGAATTATAACGAAGGCGGCGCGGGCGTAACTGTGGCTGAGCTGCAATAGCGGGATTTCCCGGCAGAAAGAAGGGGAAAGCGTGCAAGAAGATATTGATCTTTTGCTGGGTCATCCGCTAGGTGCCTTGCTTGGCTACTTTGCAGTGGCGATTCTTGGGCTGGTTGTATTTCTGTCTTTTTTTGAAATGGTAACGAAATATAATTGCTGGGAAGAAATACGTAAGGGAAACCTGGCAGTGGCAATGGCGACAGGCGGCAAAATCTTCGGAATTTGCAACGTACTGCGTTTCAGTATTGAAGCTGGTGTTTCAATTTACGAGACAATGAAGTGGTCCGTCGTCGGTTTTTTGCTGCTGCTGCTTGCCTATTTTTTATTTGAATTTCTGACCCCTGTATTCTCTATTGACGAGGAGATCGCTGCGGATAACCGTGCTGTTGGACTTATTGCCATGCTGATCTCGGTATCGTTGTCTTATGTAATAGGTGCGGCTATTTTTTAAATTCGTCCTTATAAGGACACCCTGCAAAGGATTATGGATCTGGACAAGCTTTGAATTGAGCAGTCCCACTCTTTGTGGGGTATCTTAGGAGGAAATCATGAAGATTCTCACCCGAGTTCTGTTTCTGTCAGCGATTGCTTTTATAGCAGCCGGTATTATTTATTTAATGATGAATTAAATTTAAAGTGAAAGTATGAAGGAGATTATAAAGATGGAAACAACTGTATGCCCTTGGTGTCATACTGAAATTGTATGGGACGAGGAATTTGGACCTGAGGAGAATTGTCCTCACTGTAACAATGAGCTTAGCGGATACCGTACGGTCACTGTTGGGATTGACGGCATCGAAGAAGAAGTAGAGGAAGTCGTAGAGGAACCCAAACAAGAGGTTGTTAATGACGATGATCTTTGGGGAGAGCCTGATAAAGACAGCGTAGTTCCAATCTATAATACGCTTAATCAATTCGGCGATGATTATGACTTGAACAAGTACGAAGAGAGTGTCTCAGCTATTCTAGCCATTCAGGAGGAAGCTCCGGAATGTACTCAATGTCATGAGCTCACTATCCTTGCGGGTAAGCAGCCTGTGAGCAGCTTTGAGCCGTCTGCTCCAGCTACATTAGGTAAGTCGGTATTAACCGCTCCATTCTCACTCAATGTTTACGTATGTCCTTCCTGCTTCCATGTTCAGCACAGTCTGGCGCAGGAAGATCGGATTCAGCTCGTACGCAATTTGAGCAACGCTCAGGCGTAAGAATAAGTATATAAAAAAAGGGGCGGTCCCGTAAGCTAATAGCTGCTGGGGGCGCCCCTTCTTTTTTTTGGACCTTACTTGACCGTTGTCGAAAGCGTGTGTATATGAAATCACTGTCGGATGCGCTTATTAACCCGCTAACGGACACAACCGACCTTAATCGCACCATTATCCGATATTTGGAATGCTATCGGACTCTAGTGCAGCTATTGGCCTGAAAAACGCCTATATATGGGCCTCTTTCCAAGGATAGCATCACTGGAGTCCGAAACCTTGCTTTAAAGGCTAAAAACATGTAAATAACGTCAACTGAGTCCGTAAGCTCCATGGGCTGATGGATTTATGATTGAAGCAGGGAAAATAAAAAGCGGGGTTGTCCAAAAAGCAGTGAAGCGGCTGGGAGGGCCAGCCCCGTTTTTATTTTCTACAAAAATCAGCTTTGTTTCATCACGTCCAAACTCTTAGAAGGAGAGGGTTTGGCTGACCGGGTGAGTGAGAATAAATCTAACTCAGGCCGATGTTTGCCGGCAATCGTATCCGTTAACAACTCCGCAGCGATCATACTGTACACCGTCCCATTGCCTCCGTAGCCCTCGATGAAGTAACAGTGAGGGAACTTTGGATGTGGGCCGATATATGGAAGCCCATCACGAGTAGAACCGAACACAGCACCCCAAGAGTACTCCAGCTCAATGCCTTTAATTTCTGGAAATAAGGCTTCAAGCTCTTCGAGCAATTTTTGACCTTGAGAAATCACCCGGACCTCACGACGTTCGGGGTCTGTCAGCTGCTCATCCTTACCTCCCGCAATAATCCTGCCTTCAGGGGTTGTCCGAAAATATAAATAAGGGCGGGCTGTCTCCCACAGCAGGCTACGGTCATGCCACTTTGGAAACTCCTTTAGAGGTTTGGTCATCACTGCATACGTGTTGATCAGCTCAGCGCCCCGGTCTTTTTTGAATTCCTGTGTTTCATAACCCATTGCAAAAATAACATCCTTGGCAATAATCCGGCCATTTTCTGTGTGGCAAATCACGCCATCCTCAGTAAACTCATAATGTTTCGCTTCGCTCTGTTCAAAGACGCGGACGCCATTCGACGCTGCCTTGGCGATTAGGCTGTGCACCGTTCGATAAGGATTCGCTTCGGCATCCCCACGTGAATAAAGTCCTGCTGGTTTTGAAAAAGAGTACAGAGCTGCAATCTTATCCTCTTCCCAAAATTCAGAATCGAAGCCATTAGCCACGAGATTCTCATATTCTTCCCGCAATGCAGGTACATCCGCAGGAGTGCTGGCATACAAAAGACTGCTGCGAGGAATGATCTGCGGATCGATATCGAGCTTGTCCGGCAGGTCCAGAATGTTCCTTACCCCAGCCTGGCATAACTGATAAAAGAGCAAACCGTTCTTTTGCCCAAAGGTGTTCATACATGAGGTTAATGATTTATCGTTGGAAATCTGCAAAAGTCCAGTGTTAGCATGTGAGCTGCCACTCCCGACCCGTCTTTTTTCGATCAGAACAGCATCCGCTCCACTTAAGGACAAGCGATAGGCGGCCATTGCCCCACCCATTCCGGCGCCTACAACCAGGCAATCACAATGAATAGTACCTTCTAGAGAGGGGTAAGTTGGAGGGTTCTGTAAAGTGCTTGACCAAGGTGTATTTCCACTATTTAAATTCATGAATTGTTCGCTCCTTCATTCGTGCCGTGATTTAGTATTGGCGGCATTTTATCGTCTCATTCGCGGTATGTTCTTATTTCTGTCATAACTCTCTAGTACCTTTCGGCAAATAAATCGCGGGCATAGGCGGCATACTAAAGCCTGTATGAATCAACTACAAGGAGGGACTACAACAAATGCAATCAACGCAAATGCAAGCGCTAAGTGGTAAGGAATTGGAATATATCGCTGACTCCATCTCTAATGAGGACTTGCTTCTCAAGCAATGTGCAGCAACGGCTGCGACAACACAGAATCAACAAGTTCGCCAAATTTGTATGCAGCATATGCAAAATCACACCAAACACATGACTGAGCTCACTCAGTTAATCCAACAACATCAACAATACGCGCCAACAAGCCCACAATAATTGCAATATTAATTCTAAGGAGGTTATTTAATGAACGCGCAAAATACTGGGGCATTTATGCCGGATGAGGATTTACTAAACACCATTTTGTGTGATTTGAAGCGGACCGTACGCGAATATGCTACAGCTGCTACAGAATCAGCATGTCCAGCCGTTCGTAGGGTTTTTAACACTATGACCATGGACACTTTGCAACTCCAAGGTGATTTATACACGCATATGTCTCAACTGAATATGTATCCTGCACCTGCAAAAGCATTGCGCCAAGATGTGGACAAGCAGCTTCAAACCGCACAGCAAATGCAACAGCAAACCGGGCAATTTGTTCAACAAAAAACCGGGCAATTTGGCGCATACGCTCAGAATGCTCATATCCCGGCTAACGGACAACATCAGCCTTCTCATTTAATGTAACCATGATGGTTGGCGAATGAAGCAAATCGCTTCATGTGTGTGGAGATAACGCCCGTTTTTACTGGTTAAATCCGGTAGAACGGGCGTTTTTTCTATTTTTTTGTGTATGTTCTATGTAAACTCTGCCTTTCATGGAAGCTCCTATGGGGTTATTTTGTTTGCAGAGATGCACATTTCATGTCATATTAGTATTAAACTCTTTTCGCGGGGCGACGCATTAATAGCGTACCGTCATTGGCGAACTATCCGGAGGGAAGGCATGAAGGAAATGAACGAGCTTAAGAGGAAAGTGCTGGAACTGCTTAAGGAAGACGCGAGAAGATCTACTGCACTCTTAGCAACGCTGCTTGGCGCGGAAGAAGAAGATGTGAAGACTGCGATTGAGCAGTTGGAGAAAGATCATGTCATTGTAAAATATGCCGCCGTTGTAAACTGGGATAAAGTGGACGATGAGAAGGTAACCGCACTGATTGAGGTGCAGATTACGCCTGAACGAGGGCGTGGTTTTGAAGGGATTGCCGAGCGAATCTACCTGTATCCACAGGTCAAATCAGTTTATCTGATGTCTGGTGCTTATGATCTTCTGGTGGAAGTGGAAGGCCGGAATTTACGTGAAGTGGCCAATTTTGTATCTGAGAAGCTGTCTCCAATTGATTCAGTACTTTCAACCAAAACGAATTTTACCCTTAAAAAATACAAACAGGACGGGATCATCTTCGAAGAGCATGAGGAAGACAACCGTCTGATGATCTCTCCATAAAGGAAGTAATCATATGATCACGAATAAATCGCAGCTAACTGGAGAAGACAGCAAATCAATGGATTCTTATTTGGCCCCGTTGGTACAGCAAATTCAACCTTCGGGTATCCGCAAGTTTTTTGATCTGGCTGCAGGCAGTAAGGATATCATCTCTTTGGGAGTTGGAGAGCCTGACTTCAAGACCCCCTGGCATGTCAGAGAGGCTTGCGTCTATTCGCTGGAAAGAGGGTTTACAGGGTATACATCCAATGCAGGGATGCCTGAACTGCGGGAAGGGATCGCGAATTACTTACACAGCCGTTTTGCTGTGGAATATGATCCTGCCAATCAAATTATAGCAACCGTTGGCGGAAGCGAGGCCATCGATTTGGCACTACGTGCGCTGATTTCACCGGGGGATGAAATTCTGATTCCGGAGCCTTGTTACATCTCTTATTCGCCGATTACCGCGATTGGTGGAGGGATACCTGTAGGTATTGAAACGGTTGGTGAGAATAACTTTAAACTTACTGCAGAAAGCTTGGAAGCCAAAATCACTCCGCGCTCCAAGGTTCTGATTTTATGTTACCCAAGTAACCCTACGGGAAGTGTAATGACCCGAGAAGATTGGGAGCCGATTGCTAAGGTAGTAGAGAAACATGATCTTATAGTGATTTCAGATGAGATTTATGCAGAGTTGTCTTATGGCATTAATCACGTCAGCTTTGCCTCTTTACCAGGCATGATAGACCGTACGATTCTGGTTAGCGGCTTCTCCAAAGCTTTTGCAATGACCGGATGGCGGATGGGGTATGCTTGTGGTCACCCGGATCTTATCGCTGCAATGCTTAAGATTCATCAGTATACTGTGATGTGTGCTCCTTCTATGGGACAGGTGGCTGCACTTGAAGCGCTGACCAATGGGATGGAAGAGAAGGACCGGATGGTGGATTCCTATAACCAACGGCGGAGGTTGATCGTCAAGGGCCTACGCGATGCGGGGCTGGAGTGCCATGAGCCGCAGGGCGCCTTCTACGCTTTTCCAAGCGTGCGCAAGACAGGGCTGACTTCTGATCAATTTGCTCAGCGGCTTTTGCTTGAATACAAGGTTGCAGCTGTGCCAGGAAGTGTCTTTGGATTAGGTGGAGAAGGTTACTTACGCTGTTCCTACGCCACATCAGTATCCCAACTGAACGAAGCAGTAGAACGCATTGGTGCTTTTGTCACAAAGCTTACACGTGAGAGAACGGATTAGTGAAAATTGAACTATAGCCGATCATACAATCCTATGGTATTATTTTACTTTGAGAGTAATTAGCCCCTATAATAGAACTTAAAAGGATTCATTTACTCTGGAACTAAGGCGTTGCTTTGAAGTTGCTTTATTTAACTTTTATGCTCTTTTGCAGCACGCGCTCAATAATACTTTTGGGAGGGATGATTGTGCTTAGCGCCGATTATTACTTACCTTCCTATGGTGGGAAATGTTTCTCTGGAAATGGGAAAATACCCCCCAAGGGTGATGCTTCTGCTCGCATACTCTCTCTGGAAGATGAAATTAGAATACTCCGCAGCAAGATGGAGCAGCTTTTCCTGCAGGAAAAATCATTCACTTCGGATAATGTGATTGAAATTAGCAGTTTATTGGACCTCAAAATAAATGAGTACATGAAGGGGCGTCCAGCTGGAAAATAGTGCTGCTGAATGCTCTTGAGAGGACCCTAGGGTCCTCTTTTTGTTGTGCACTCTTACTAATGATGGTGTTTTTGTGTATACTCTTAATTTGCTATCTTTATTGCCTTCCTTATAGCAGAAAGCTTAAACTATCAGTATATGTTTTTTAAGAATGGATAGGAGGCTTAAACCATGGCGATTTATACACGTACGGGTGATGCAGGTCAGACCTCAGTGATTGGCGGCCGGGTCGGCAAGGATGATGTCCGCGTCGAGGCCTACGGAACGATCGATGAGCTGAATTGTTTTGTAGGGCAAGCACGAAGCCTGATGGAAAGTGATAATTTCGACGATGTCCGCGAGCAATTGCTCGAAATACAGCATGAGCTGTTTGATTGCGGCACGGATTTAGCATTTGTTAGACTTGCTGATGGTGGTCAATATATGGTGACAAGTGAGATGGCTCAGCGGCTGGAAGGCTGGATAGATACTCTACAAGAGGAGAATCCGCCACTTGAGAAATTTATCCTGCCAGGAGGTAGTCAGCTGGCTTCGGTTCTACATGTATGCCGCACGGTTTGCCGTCGTGCAGAACGCCGGGCGGTTACCTTAGGGCGAACTGCGGACATTAACCCAGAAGCGGTGATTTATCTCAATCGGTTGTCGGATTATTTTTTCGCTTTGGCTAGAACGGCTAATACACGGTCAGGGATTACTGATGTAGAATACATCCGCAGTAAAAAGGTGTTCCGAGACTAATATGACAAGCTATTATTCACCCATTACTTATATCATACCGCCTGAAGAGGATGACTTCCTGCTGAAGACCATCCTGCACAAACGGATGGATGTCTCACGCAAGCTGCTCTCTCGCCTGAAGCAGACGGAGCAAGGCATTACATTAAACGGTGAACGTGTATACATTAGTGTGCATGTAAAGGCAGGAGATACCGTGCAGATTCGCATGGAAACGGAGACTTCGGATGATATTTTGCCGCAGCCGATTCCATTTGAGATTTTATTTGAAGATGAACATCTGCTAGTGGTTAACAAGGCAGCGGGAATTATAGTTCATCCCACCCATGGACATTACACCGACACGCTTGCCAATGGCGTGGTTTATTATTGGGCACAGAAGAATGAACGCTTTCGTTTCCGGCCTGTTCATCGTCTGGATCAGGAGACCTCCGGTGTGTTAGTGATCGCCAAAAATCCTTACAGCCATCAGCATATTTCCGAGCAGATGATCGCCGGTACTGTGGATAAGCGTTACGCTGCATTTGTTCACGGGGTTCCTGCGGAGTTATCCGGCGATATCGACGGCCCTATCGATCGTGATCCTGAGGAGCCACATCGGCGTATCGTGACACCGGATGGATATCCTTCCCTAACCCGATATGAGGTTAAGCAGGTGTATTCAGCTGGCTCTAGAGTTGAACTAAAGCTGGAGAGTGGGCGTACGCATCAGATTCGGGTCCATATGACCTCAATCGGCTGTCCGCTGATTGGGGACAGCATGTACCGTCATGAGCTGTACAATCTACCAGAATTGACTTCAACTCAAAGCGAGCAATTGGAGACCGTTGCAGCACTCGATGCTTCCATACCGCGTCAGGCGCTGCACGCAGTCCGTCTGACGTTCAAGCACCCTGTGCTTCTGCAAGAAATGATTTTCGAAGCCCCGTTGCCACCTGACATGGCAGCCTTGGAGAAAATATTGGAGCAAGGTCCGACAGTGAATTTGTGATAAAATTATGATTCAGGCGATGGAGTGGCGAAGGGGAGGATTGGAACTGTAGGAGCGATAGCGACCGCCTTTGTCTGCGGATTTCAAACGTGTTTAACGGTAAAATTGAAGAAATCTGTAGACAACAGCGGCCGAAAGTCCAAACATTCCCCATAGTTACGATATTATTAGCCGATTATTAAAGGAGCACAGCATGAGCAAATTAAAAGTATATCAATATCCCAAATGCAGCACCTGCCGCAGCGCAGTAAAATGGTTGCAGGGACAAGGTCATGAGCTGGAGCTTCAGCACATCGCAGAGCAGCCACCTACGGTGGACGAGCTGCGTGAGCTGCTCGCGAACAGCGGCCTTGAGCTGAAGAAGTTTTTTAATACAAGCGGTGAAGTATATAAATCATTAGGTCTGAAGGACAAGCTGCCCCAGCTTACGGAACAGGAGAAGTTAGAGCTGCTCTCAAGCCACGGGATGCTGATCAAACGTCCGATTGTCACGGATGGAGTTAAAGTTACGGTGGGATTCAAAGAAGACCAATATGCCGATACTTGGGCTAATGTTTAATATCAATACAACGATCAAGGGAGAGGTTTATAAGTGAGAACAGATACAACGGGCCGGGTAATGCTTGTAGATGGAATGGCTCTGCTGTTCCGGGCCTTTTATGCGACCTCTTATGGAGGATATATTCGCAAGACAAAGGAAGGTTTACCGACGAATGCGGTATATGGATTTTTGCAGTATTTTTTTGATGCAGTAAGTACGTTTGAGCCTTCTCATGTCGTATGCTGCTGGGATATGGGTAAAGGAACGTTCCGTACCGAGAAATATGATGGATACAAATCCAACCGGATCGAAGCTCCGCTGGAATTAATTCCGCAATTTGATCTAGTCAAAGAAGTAGTGGCTGAGCTAGGTGTGCCAAACATCGGTCTTGCCGGCTATGAAGCAGATGATTGCATTGGTACGCTAGCATCCTGTTACAGCGATAATTCTGAGGTTTACATTCTGACGGGTGACCATGATATGCTGCAGCTTATTGATGAGAATGTTAAGGTCGTCATTATGAAAAAAGGACGCTCCAACTATAAAGTTTATGACCTTGCAGAATTGCTTGAGGATAAAGGTCTAACCCCTAGACAGGTTATTGACCTGAAGGGCTTTATGGGCGATACAAGTGATAATTACCCTGGTGTAAAAGGGATTGGTGAGAAAACCGCGCTGAAGCTGTTAACGGAATACGGTACAGTTGAAGGTGTAATTGAGAATCTTCACTTGCTCCCTAAAGGTGTACGGTCCAAAATTGAAGCCGACCTTGATATGCTGCATCTATCAAGAGAGCTGGCTGAAATCCGTTGTGATGTGCCTGTGGTCTGTGAGCTGGCGGAAGCTTTATGGCAATTACAACGGGAAACAGCCGCGCGTAAATTTCAAGAACTGGAATTTGGCAGCCTGATGCATTTGATCGCTGAGGTGCAGGACGAACGGGGAATTGTACAGATTGAGTTAGGTGATCTGGGTTAAGAATAGTCTCCCTTCATGCAAAAAAGCATGAAGGGAGTTTTATTATTGTGATAGCGCTTCATCCAACGTATAATAAGGGCTGTTGATTGTTTTATTTTATATTAATTTTTATTTTCAAACTGGATGGCGGATTATTGCTTAATGGAGAAGGGAGATAGTTGCTATGAAGTTATTGGGAGCGATTGAAGCAGGCGGAACGAAGTTTGTATGCGGAATTGGTTATGAGGACGGTACCATTCTGGACCGAGTTAGCTTTCCGACAACAACACCGGAAGAAACGATGGGACTCGTAATCGACTATTTTAATGGGAAGAATGTAGAAGCTTTTGGTATTGGATCGTTTGGACCGATTGATCCCGTGCTGGACAGCCCTACTTATGGTTACATAACAACGACACCAAAACCTCACTGGGGACAATATAATTTGGTAGGTACAATGGCTGAGCAATTTAACGTGCCGATCGGTTTTGATACGGATGTGAATGGTGCAGCGCTTGCGGAAAGTAAATGGGGAGCGGCTAAAGGTCTGGACAGCTGCCTTTATATTACGGTTGGGACAGGCATTGGAGCGGGAGCAGTAGTTGGAGGTCAGATGGTGCATGGATTGTCTCATCCTGAGATGGGGCATATTCTTGTTCGCAGACATCCAGAGGACACGTTTGAGGGCTACTGCCCTTATCATGGCGATTGCCTTGAAGGGTTAGCCGCAGGTCCGGGGATTGGCAAACGCTGGGGACAACCAGCAGGCGAGCTGCCTGTTGACCATCCAGCTTGGGATATGGAAGCTCATTATCTTGCACATGCACTTATGAATTACGTGTTGATTCTGTCTCCCGAAAAAATCGTAATGGGCGGTGGTGTCATGAAGCAAAGCCACTTGTTCCCGCTAATTCGTACCAAGCTGCAGGAGCTGCTGAAGGGTTATGTTCAGCATCCAGCGCTCAATACCGACATCGATAATTATGTTGTGCCACCGCAGCTTGGAGATAATGCAGGACTTGCAGGTGCGATTGGACTGGCAACTTTAGCTTTGGCAAGGAACTAGTATAAAAAGATATTGACTGTTAGGAAATATATGGTATTGTGGATCTAACAGTATAGCATTTAATGAGGGAGCACCTCTTTCACGTTTATCGTGAGAGTGGTGCTTTTTTGCGTTTTCCGAGTCTGACAGTGTGGGATTCACATCAGCGAATAAGTAGCTCAGACCGGTAGGTATAGTGCTTGCTGAAGACTAGAAAGGCAGGGATGAATATGCAAATTGTATTTATGAATCGCTTATCCAGAATATCTGGGGTGGATCAAGAGGTGTTCGCTCAGCTATGGATTGGAGAGGAAGAAGGAGTGTGGAGCCTGGGCTGGCGTGATTTTTCAGGAGGTGAGGAAACACAGGAGCATTTGTGGTACGCGGGTGGTTCATGGAATGAAATGCTTTGTGTTTACAGGCATGAGCTGGCGGTGAAGATGGGGGATGGCTATCGGCCGTTGATTGATGGCGTATTTCATGAAGAAGACGGCCTTACCGGGCGTAATCAGGAGCAGCTAAGGCTGCAATATTACAGTGAATATAATGGGAACGAAGCTATATATGAGGAGTTATGTGCTTGGCGCCGCAGCCGAGCTTCTAGTGAACGGAAAGCCCCTTACATTCTTGCCAGCAATCGTTTGTTACGTTTGATAAGCACTTTCTTGCCGCATACACCAGAGGAGCTGCTGCAGATCCCTGGTGTAGGGGAAGGAAAGGTAGCCCAATATGGCACGGATTGGTTGGCTATAACCTCTACGGCTGCAAGGGAACATTCCTTTCCTTTGAATTGGGTACACCAAGAAATTGAGGAGGATTCTTTTGTATCCTGGCTCTATAAACAGAAAGAGGTCAAATATAAGAAACAGCTAGAAAGACTGCGATTACGGCGAATTCTGCTGCAAGGGATCGAGAATGGGTTAGGGTTAGAACAGCTTAAGGTGAACAGTGGAGTGAACCGTCGCGAACTGATTGAAGCGGTAGAGGAGCTGGAAAGAGAAGGTTATTGCGTGGAGAAACTGATCGAGGTAGAACTGAAAAATGTGCCGCAGAATGAGCAGGAGGCGATATGGAATGCCTATGCAGAGGTAGGAGATCTTTTTCTAAAGCCAGTGCTGCATAAGGTGTATGGGGAGGATTTTTCAGCAGCAGAAGGGCTGGATAGCTATTATGAACGTCTGCGGCTGATCCGCATTCGTTTCCGGCGGGAGCAAGCCACTAAAGTGGGCATGGCGACCAGTTTCTAGTAGCTTTTTATCATATCAAAAAGACGAAGGCTTCCTTACACCATAGGGTTAAAGGGCCTTCGTCTTGCCTATTCGTCCGTTTATTTTCATAGCCATTCTTTCTTGCGGAATACATACAGCATCCCACAGCCTAACGTCAACATTAGACCTATAACGGCAAAATAACCGTATTTCGTATGCAATTCCGGCATATGATCAAAGTTCATCCCATAGATTCCGGTAATTACGGTCAAAGGCATGAATATCGTTGTAATCGCGGTAAATACTCTCATAATTTCATTGGCGCGGTTGGCGATACTGGATTGGTAGGCCTCACGTAAGTTGCCCATGAGATCGCGGTACGTCTCAAAGGTTTCGGATATTTTAACTGCATTTTCATAAATGTCGCTAAAGTATTTCTGCAGCTGATCATCAATCAGACGGAGGTCTTTTTTATTCAGGGTATTGATAACCTCTTTCTGTGGTCCCAGCATCTTCTTTAACCATAAGATCTCACTTCGCAGACCGATAATCTCACTCAAATGAGATTTCTTGGTATGCATTAGAATATCCTCTTCAAGCTTCTCAATCCGGGCTTCAATTCGGTCACCTACGGAGAAATAATTATCTACGACAAGGTCGATAAGCAGGTAAAGGAATTGGTCGGGTTCGCTAACCTCTTGTTCCCATAACATGGGCTTCAGGACGCGTAGCTCGTGAATCTTTTGTTTCGTTACAGTAATAATATAATGTCTGCCCAAGAATATATTGAGCGCCCGCAGGAAGATTTCCTCATCATCAAAGCGGATGCTGTTTACAACAATAAAGTAATGACTTTCGTATATTTCGATCTTTGGACGTTGATCCTCTTCACTAAGGCAATCCTCAACAGCGAGATCATGCAGGTTGAACAGGGGCTGAAGCAGCTCCAAATCCTCCACATCTGCATCAATCCAATAGAACCCTTCTGTTGGGGGTGTCAATGTTTCATCAATTTCATCAATAGGTGTAAAAACCCCTGCATTCACCAGCCGGATTTTCATCTGATTCCACTCCTTCTATCCCCGGGTCTTCACCAGGGACTGCTAATTAAGCACAGAGAAAAAATCAGCTTGGCCGGCGTTACAATCAATACAAGAGGCCGAATGACGATTCGAGGGCATGAAGAAGAACTGCTCCCGCCGCCGGCAAGCTGATGATTATCCTGTGTGGTTGCTCATTCTGTACACTTAATTGCGAGCTCGGGTCGCCTTCCATTCTTCTTCTCACCTCTTCTTTTCGTTCAGGTATGAAATACTTGTCTAGTATAACAACGGAGTATGCCTCTTTCAAGCAAATTTATTGTTACTTTGAGGCTACTTCAGCATTGTATGGACTTGACGAAAAGGAGGTTCATGATTTAAAGTAAATTTTAAAGAAATTTAATTGAATACAGCTAAATCTTATCAAGAGCAGGTGGAGGGACTAGCCCTATGAAACCCGGCAACCGGCGTGTGAACGCACGGTGCTAATTCTTGCGGAACTTTGCTGACGACTAACCCTCGTCCAAAAGTTTCTGGCAGATGAGAGAGGCGCATATGACTGTAGATATGACCTTTCTCGTTTTCCGAGAAAGGTCTTTTTATTGTTCAGAAAGCCGCGATGTGACAACATAACCTAAATACAGTTAAGGAGTGGAAAGACAATGCCAATTAAAATTCCCGACAGTTTACCAGCAAAAGAAATACTATCCGGTGAAAATATTTTTGTGATGGATGATAGTTTGGCTTTCCATCAGGATATCCGTCCACTAAGGATTGCTATTCTGAATCTCATGCCGACTAAAGAAACGACGGAGACTCAATTGCTGCGTTTAATAGGAAATTCACCGCTACAGGTTGACGTTACCTTGCTGCATCCACGCTCACATACTTCTAAGAATACTTCTGCTGAGCATTTGAGAAGCTTTTACAAAACTTTTGACGAGATCAGCCACCGCCGTTTGGATGGTCTTATTGTTACAGGAGCACCCGTAGAGCAAATGGAGTTTGAGGAAGTATCCTATTGGGAAGAGCTAAAAGAGATTTTTGAATGGAGCAAGGATAATGTGACCTCGACCATGCATATCTGTTGGGCGGCGCAGGCAGGGTTGTATCATCATTTTGGTGTTCGTAAAGTGGCTTTGCCTGAAAAATGTTTTGGAGTATTCTCCCATACGATTAACCAAAATAACATTAAATTGCTGCGCGGCTTTGACGAGGTATTCCATGTACCGCATTCCCGTCATACCGATGTCTCCCGCGAAGATATTGAGAGCAATCCAGATCTGCAGATTCTGGCGGAATCCGAAGAAGCTGGTATGTATCTAGTAGCTACGACCGACGGCAAACAAATATTTGTGACCGGACATTCCGAATACGATCCATTATCCTTGAAATGGGAATATGATCGTGATTTGGAGAGGGGCATGGAGATGGCCTTGCCGAAACACTATTTCCCTAAAGATGATCCAGAACGAACACCTCCTGCAGTGTGGCGTGCACATGCCAACTTATTATTCTCTAATTGGCTCAATTACTATGTATATCAAGAGACACCTTACGATATCGACCCGATTGTTTATTAAGATCAGCGCTACATTACAATTTAGGAGGCATTTATCATGGACGACAAACTTAGGATTGAAAGCAGACTGGCACAAATAGGTTCACAAGAAGATCCGGCTACCGGAGCCATTAATTTTCCTATCTATAATGCTACGGCATTCCGTCACCCGAAGCTTGGGCAGAGCACAGGTTTCGATTATAGCCGTACCAAAAGTCCAACCCGTTCCGTACTGGAGAATGCGGCTGCGGAATTGGAGTCTGGTGATGCAGGTTTTGCCTGTAGTTCTGGGATGGCAGCTATTCAAACCATATTTACCCTGTTTGGGCAAGGCGATCACTTGATCGTTTCGCTGGATCTTTACGGCGGGACCTATCGTTTGTTGGAACGAATTATGTCCAAGTTTGGAATCACTGCTTCCTATGTAGATACGAATGATTTGGATGCGCTTGAGGCTTCACGCCTTCCAAATACGAAGGCGATATTTATTGAAACGCCAACGAATCCTTTGATGATGGTTACGGATATTGCAGCCGTTGCTACTTGGGCCCGTCATCATGGGCTGCTCACAATTGTAGACAATACACTGCTGACTCCATTTTTCCAGCGTCCTCTGGAATTAGGTGCGGACATTGTAGTCCATAGTGCTACCAAATATTTGGGCGGACACAATGATGTACTTGCTGGTCTTATTGTATCTAAAGGAGCTGAATTATCCTCTGAAATAGCGATTCTACATAACTCTATTGGCGCTGTGCTTGGGCCAACAGACAGTTATCAGCTGATGAGAGGCATGAAGACACTGGCCCTGCGTATGGAACGGCACGAGAGCAATGCGCTAGCAATTGCCCGCTATCTACAAGAGCATCCGGCGATTGCGGAAGTGTTCCATCCAGGCCTGCCGGATCATCCGGGATATGAAATCCAGAATCGCCAGTCCTCGGGCAATACCGGAATTTTTTCTTTCAAATTAAAAGATGCCAGATACGTAGAACCTCTGCTTCGTCATATCCGGCTTATTGCCTTCGCGGAGAGCCTCGGCGGGGTTGAATCGCTAATGACCTATCCTGCAGTACAGACGCATGCCGATATTCCTGTGGAAATTCGGAATGCGGTGGGTGTAGATGATCGATTGCTGCGCTTCTCGGTTGGCATTGAACATGCGGAGGATCTAATTGCTGATCTTGGTCATGCTTTGGAGGCTGCGCGGGCGGAAATCGAAACGAAGTAAAAGTAACGGCAACCCAGATCGGCACCGAATTGCTGGAAAATATCGAGGATCTATCTCAACGTTGATTTAGAGCTGGTGTTGGACGCAGGACGAAATAGAGCTGTCTCATAAGCCGGGAATTGGCTGCTGGGATAGCTCTTCTTTTTGGACTTTTTGCTATTGGACACAGCTGACCTTAGACACAGCATTATTACACATTTGGAATGTTAACGGACTCCACAGCAGCTATTGCGCTAAAAACCAGCCTTCATGAGTCTCTTGTCAAGGAATAGCGTGGCTGGAGTCCATAACTATGCTCCAAAGGCTAAATACTAACTAATAACGTCATCTGTGTCCGGCAGCCTCAAGGAATTTTGATTCACCGGGTGCAGGCAGCAATGTAAGGACTCTTTCTGCTGGATGGTATCTTGCTAAGAAAGTAAAAAGTTTTTCAAGCTGTTCAGATTGTGATACGATGAGGAAATGAACTGTTCATTTATTAAAATATAAGGTATAAGTTACATACTATACTTTATCCTTATGTTACTACGAGAAACGGTTGTTATCTCTAAAGGACGACAACGTTATTTTTCTTGTGATTTTGTGAATCTACCATATCCCTAAGGGTTTAAAAGGAGGATGCGAACGATGAGTACGATAGATCTTATTTTGGATAAAGCCCTGCGGGGTGACCGTCTCCAATTGGAAGATACCATCCGACTATTCGAGAGCAACGAAATTGAGAAAATGGGTGCTGCTGCAAACACTATTATGGAACGCTGGCATCCGGACCCGTTAGCCACATTTGTAATTGGCCGTAATATTAACTATACGAATGTATGTGATGTGTACTGCCGTTTTTGTGCTTTTTACCGCAGACCAGGCTCGGATGAAGGCTATGTGCTGCCAGATGAAACGATTTATCAAAAAATTGCTGAAACGATTGCTGTTAATGGTACAGAAATTCTTATGCAAGGTGGAACTAATCCTAACCTTCCATTTAGCTACTATACAGATATACTGCGCGGAATTAAGCAACGTTTCCCTGAGATTACAATGCACTCCTTCTCTCCTGCGGAGATTATGAAGATGAAAGAAGTATCAGGATTACCGTTGGAACAAGTGGTTCGTGAAATTCATGCTGCGGGTCTGGATTCCTTGCCAGGCGGAGGCGCAGAAATTCTTGATGACCGTACACGCCGCAAAATCAGCCGGCTAAAAGGCTCGTGGCGCGAGTGGATGGATGTAATGCAGACAGCACATAAAGTGGGTATGAATACAACAGCAACAATGGTGATTGGGCTTGGAGAAAGTATGGAAGAACGAGCTTTGCACTTACTACGTGTACGTGAGGCTCAGGATGAGTGTATTGCCAACAAATATGATTCTGAAGGTTTCTTGGCCTTTATCTCATGGACATTCCAGCCGGACAATACCAACCTGAAGCTGGACAGACAAACGCCTGAGGAATATCTGAAGACGGTAGCGATCAGCCGCCTTGTGTTGGATAATATTAAGAACTTCCAATCTTCTTGGGTCACTATGGGGCCAGAGGTCGGCAAGCTCTCCTTGCAATATGGCTGCAACGATTTCGGCAGCACAATGATTGAAGAGAACGTAGTATCTTCTGCGGGTGCGACTTACAAGGTAAACATCGAGTCGATTACTCAGCTGATTCGCGAAGCAGGCAAAGTTCCAGCACAGCGGAATACACGTTATGATATTCTGCGGGTGTTCGATGATCCTAATGCGAAGATTGATAATGATTTTGTAATGCAGAACTAATATATATTAATTATTAATCAACGCTTGATGCTTGTTAATCCTTAAGTGGATTACTGAGCATCAAGCGTTTTTTTTGTAAGGTTAGGATTACGATCATTAGCAAGCCTTATTGCAGAACACATCTGAATCTTCGCTTGTTATATCATCCGCTAGGCGTACGGACCCAGTGGACCTTAATTGCAAATTCAGCGCTTCTTGAGTCGGGGTTCGGACCCCAGCGACGCTATTCCTTGAAAAGAGCCCCATATAGGCTGGTTTTTAGTGCAATAGCGACTGTGGGGTCCGATAGCATAGGGAAAATCGGAAAATGTGGCGTATAAGAGCATCAGTGTCCGATAGAGCTGATGTATACGAACAATATGAACTAATGTTAACTACACAAACGAGGGTTGGTGTGGAGTACGCCTTTTAACGAAGCTTTATATAAATGTGAACATAAAAATATTTTTTTATTTCTTTTTACCCATTCACATTATTATCCAAAAGTGATATCATAATCATATCAAAAGAATATCTAGTGGGGGTGCTTTTATGAAAGAGAAAACGCTTCGTCCTGTCAGTGGATTTTGGGTTCTCGCCTTAATTGCAGTTTGTTTAGCTGGGGGAATTTATGGTGCGGTTCAAGAGTATGTCGCAGTGCCAGTCATTCTGTTCGTTGTAGCTGGGGTATTATGTACAAGTGTTACGGTTGTGCAGCCCAATAAGTCGGTTGTAGTTACCTTTTTCGGGCAATATGTAGGGACTATCGTGACAAGTGGCTTGTTTGCAGTCATTCCGTTCAGTTTGCGCAAGACGGTTTCCCTCCGCGTACGTAACTTTAACAGTGTCAAGCTGAAGGTTAATGATGTGGAAGGTAATCCGATTGAAATTGCTGCAGTTATCGTATTTAAGGTAATTAACTCTGCAAAAGCGCTTTTTGATGTAGATAAATATATGGCGTTTGTGGAAATTCAAAGTGAAACAGCGCTGCGTCATGTGGCCAGTAAATACCCGTATGATAACTTCAATGAATCGGGCATGTCCCTGCGGGCCAATGCAGATGAGATTGCTAAAGAATTGGCAACCGAGCTGCAAGAACGTTTGTCGATATCTGGTGTAGAGGTCATTGAAGCGCGGCTCACACACTTGGCTTATTCCACAGAGATTGCCAGTACAATGTTGCAACGTCAGCAAGCATCTGCAATTCTGTCCGCTCGTCAAATCATTGTTGAAGGCGCCGTGGGCATGGTCGATATGGCGATTAAACAGCTTAAAGAGAGTGGCGTGGTTGAGCTTGATGAGGAACGCAAAGCGGCGATGATTAATAATCTGATGGTTGCGATCGTGTCGGAGCGCGGAGCGAGTCCGGTCATTAACGCCGGCTCGTTGTACTAAGGCGGTGCATCATGGCGGCCAAGAAAAGCTTTCCACTGCGGATTGATCCGGATTTACATGAGGCGCTGGAACGATGGGCGGGAGAGGAATTTCGCAGCGTAAACGGACATATCGAATACTTGTTGCGTGAGTCTTTGAAGCGTGCAGGCCGCTTACCTGAAAAAAAACGGCGAGAGGAATAACCATAGAAGGGCTGTTTCAGCATCCATGTATTGGCTGCAAGAACAGTCCTTATGTGTGTCTTCTGACTGTGTTTCTATCATTTTGGACCCTTTTCTGACTTGACTGTCAGAGAGGACAGATTTATAATTACTCCATAATTCACGTTAACAGCATTGACGAAGATATGAGTTGATTGTTCTGGACCGTTCAGAGAGAGGAAACTTAGGCTGAAATTTCCTCCGGCATCCTGCTTTCGATTTACCCCTTTGTAGCTGCGGTTTTGAATTCCCTGCAATGGGATAGTAAGAGCTGCCGGTTCATGGTCGTTACTCCATGCTTACGAAGGATTCTATCTTCACTCCGCTTGAGGATTCAAGGGAGGCTAGAGAGAATCGAATTTGGGTGGAACCACGGGTGTAATCGCTCGTCCCTTTGCGGGACGGGCGTTTTTTTGTGTGCGTGGATATTATTGTTCCGCAAAGGTTAAAGGGCCCTTAGGCTTAATTATATGAAGGAGGAATTAGCAATGTCAGTAAGTATTAAGCTTCCGGACGGTTCTGTCCGTGAATACGCAGAGGGTAGCAGTATTGATGATGTAGCAGCTTCTATTAGCAGTGGCCTGCGCAAAAATGCAGCAGCGGGGAAATTGAACGGTATCGTTGTAGATTTATCTACTCCCCTTGAAGAGGGCGCACTGGTAGAGATCGTAACTTTGGATTCACCTGAAGGTCTGGAGGTTATGCGCCACAGTACAGCTCACTTGATGGCTCAAGCGGTTAGACGTTTGTTCGGAACAAAAGAAGTTAAGCTTGGTGTAGGTCCGGTCATTGAAGATGGCTTCTACTACGATATGGATCTGGAACATCCTCTAAATCCTGAAGATTTGCTCAAAATCGAAAAGGAAATGGACCGCATAATTTCGGAGAACCTGCCGATCGTGCGCAAAGAAGTTAGCCGCAAGGAAGCACTTGAAATTTTCGGTGAGCTAGGTGATCCTTACAAGCTGGAATTGATCGAGGCATTGCCTGAAGATAGCGTAATTTCTATCTATGAACAAGGAGAATTCTTCGACCTATGCCGTGGACCCCATGTGCCGTCGACTGCTAAGATCAAAGTCTTTAAATTGATGAATGTAGCCGGTGCTTACTGGCGCGGCGACAGCAAGAATAAGATGCTTCAACGCGTATACGGCACAGCTTGGATTAAAAAAGCTCAGCTTGATGAGCATCTTCGTCTGCTTGAAGAAGCGAAGAAACGCGATCACCGGAAGCTCGGTAAAGAGCTTGAAATCTTTACATTTAATCAATTGGTAGGACAAGGCTTGCCAATCTGGTTGCCTAAGGGTGCCAAATTGCGCAGTATTCTGGAGCGTTATATCGTAGATCTGGAAGCAAGTCTTGGCTATCAGCATGTATACACACCAGTTCTGGGTAATGTTGAGCTGTACAAAACTTCAGGACACTGGGAGCACTATCAAGAGGACATGTTCCCTAAGATGACTATCGACAATGAAGAATTTGTTCTTCGTCCAATGAACTGCCCGCATCACATGATGATTTATAAGAGCTCAATGCACAGCTACCGTGATCTGCCGATCCGTATTGCTGAGCTTGGTATCCAGCACCGTTATGAAATGTCAGGCGCATTGACTGGCTTACACCGTGTACGCTCGATGACTCTTAATGACTCCCATATTTTCTGCCGTCTGGACCAAATTAAAGGCGAGTTCATTCGTGTAATCGAATTGATTAAACAGGTATACAGTGACTTTGGTATTAATGACTACCGTTTCCGGTTGTCCTATCGTGATCCTAAGGATACTGAGAAATATTATGCAAATGACGAAATGTGGGAAACTGCACAGCGGATGTTGCGTGAGGTTGTAGAGGAAGCTGGACTGCCGTTCTACGAAGCAGAAGGCGAAGCTGCATTCTATGGTCCTAAACTTGATGTGCAAATTAAGACTGTATTAGGTAAAGAAGAGACTCTGTCTACTGTACAAATCGACTTCTTGCTGCCTGAACGTTTTGAACTGGAATATATCGGCGATGATGGTCAAAAACACCGTCCAGTCGTTCTGCACCGCGGAATCTTGGGTACAATGGAACGTTTCGTTGCCTTCCTGTTAGAGAACTTTGCGGGCTCGCTGCCGCTTTGGTTATCTCCACAGCAGGTTAAAGTAATTCCTGTATCGACAGCGTTCGACGATTATGCCAAGGAAGTTACAGACAAGCTGCGTCGCCGTGGTATCTCTGCTGAAGCAGATCTCCGCAATGAGAAGCTGGGTTATAAGATTCGCGAAGCTCAGCTTGAGAAACTGCCATACATGTTCGTAGTTGGCGAGAATGAGATGAACGCTCAGACGGTTTCCATCCGTAAACGCGGGGAAGGCGACATTGGAGCTAAGCCGCTTCAAGAAGTGATTGAGCTCTTGTCTCAGGAAATTGCTGATCGTGTGATCTCCTAGTTTCTTGTAATTAACAACACCAAAATTACGTCTAAATAAGACCTCTGTTATATGCCAATGAGGATCAACTTCTGATCTTCATGTATAAAATTTTGTGAATCGGGAAACCTTCGCTAATAAGGGGGAGGTTTTTCACATGAACAAAATGGGCATATTTCAGAGGTTTTGGTGTCTTTTTGTCACCATCGTTTTGCTATTGACCGCTGCTGGAATCATTCCAGAATCTAAGCAACAGGCAGTAGGGGCCATTGGGACAGGAGACACTTTACAACACACGGGTATTAACAAAACGCTATCGAACGAGTTGCAATATACCAAGGCTAATTCTGTGTTTATGAGAACTACAGATGATAAGGTCATTCTTACGACTGGCCGTGCCACACTTATGTCAAACGAGGCGCATTCCGTCGCACCTGTATTACCTGCAACAACAAAAAATAAACCAGCAGCGACGAAGGCACCGCAGAGCACCAAAGCTCCAACCACTAAAGCAAACGGTGGCAGCGGATCTTCCAAACAGTTACCAAATTCTATTCCTGTAGCCGCACCTGCGGAAGACCAGATCATTACTTCAATGAAAGTGATGGCGACTGGATATACTGCGGGTTATGAATCTACAGGTAAAACATCTAAACATCCCGAATATGGAATTACCTATTCAGGGGTAAAAGTGCGCAGAGACAAAAATACAGTCTCAACCATTGCTGCGGACCCTAAGGTTTTGCCGCTGGGGAGTATTCTTTATATACCGGGCTATGGATATGCCATAGTTGCTGATACAGGCTCGGCTATTAAAGGGCGGAAGATTGATCTGTATTTTGCTACTACGAAACAGGTGTATAAGGAATGGGGCAAAAAATCAGTTGTAGTTCAACTCATTAAGCGTGGTAACGGGACTTGTACGGAAGTCATGCTGAAGAAGCTGAGCCAAGCGATTGAGACTTACAAAGCAGTACCGCAATCCATGCTCGAAGAATCCATTTAAAGGGATTGAACTTATTTTCACTTGGTCATGCATAATAGTGACATCACCTTGCCATAATACGGACTGGGGCAAAGCAATTGCCTCTTCCGAGATGTTCTCTTAGTAAGCATATTCTATGCTGCATAAGAGAAAAGGAGGTGAATTCCGTGGCCAATAACAAGAAATCTAAAGTACAAGAAAATTACAAAACACCAAATGAAAAATACAATGCTGAGTTTGCTGTTGAGAATGACGGCGCTACTAAGCAAAGTGGAAATACTTCTAAACCAGCTCAGAAACCGCAACAATAATGCGCTGACTGAAGCAGAAGACTGCTGAAAAAAAGAGACTGTCCAATTCAGTTAATTACTGAGGGACAGTCTTTTTTCATATATAATGAAGTAAATAGAATTTTATCCCATTCATCTCAGTCTAGAGACTGAGGGGAAGTTCCTTCTCTCGCCGCTGTTTCTCAGTACTTCATTCCTGTAGACTAAGGCTATAAGATTGAAGAAGAGAGCGTTCCACTACTTTAAAGGGGAAATGAATGATGAAAAGAAGGTTCACCAGCCAGGTTTTAGGCGGCCTGATCCTGATAGGGATTGGAGCTATGTTTCTACTGAGACAATTAGGTTACACTGATTTCAGCTTAGGTTACCTGATTTCGAATTATTGGCCGGTAATTTTGATCCTAATGGGAATGAACCGGCTTTTAGGTACAGGGGATGGACAATCCAAAGGTTCTTCACCTATCGGCGGCTTTTTCTTTCTGGCGATCGGAGTGTTTTTCCTTGGACGGAATTTAGATTGGTTCGATATTTCGGCCGGGGATTTTTTCAAAATGTTCATTCCAGTTATGTTGATCGGCGGCGGACTTTATGTGATTTTTAAACCACGCGGTTCAGTACCACCTGTGCCACCAGCTCCACCGTCACCACCAGATCACTTTCCTTCAGGAAAAAGCTCACTAGATGTGGAGCCGCCCAAACCACTGGATTCCACACTTGATGAACAATTTGAGCAAAAATTTGGCAAGGCTTCTGGTCAACGCGACTGGAAGGACTATCTTCAAAAAGATGAAGAAGACGATGAGGACGAAACAGGATCTTATAAGTCCAGCGCTGAAGCACGTTGGCAAGAGAAGCAGGAACGACACGAGCGCAGACGTCAGGAACGTCATGAGCGTCATGCTCATAGACATGGTAAATGGCATGAGGAATTCCATGAATCAAATAATCAAAAGGAATCGACCAATCGCTCTGCTTTTATCGGAGATGTCCACATGGGGCGCGAGCATTTCCAACTGAAGAACACGAATATCTCGCAGTTTATCGGCGATACCGTACTGGATCTGACGAATGCACAGATTGCTTATGGCGAAACGAGGATTAATATTTCCGCTTTTATAGGCGACATTAAAGTGTACATTCCGAATGATATGGATCTTGGCATCTCGGTGAACAGCAGTTCTTTTATCGGGGATATGGAAGTTCTGGATCAGTCTCGCAGTGGTTTTATGAGCAGTGTACAGTGCAAGACTCCTTATTATAAAGAAGCAGGCAAAAAAGTCCGTATAAATGTAAGTGCATTTATAGGTGACATTAAAGTTAAAACGGTGGGTTAGATGGGGACAATCTTCAGTAATACCAAATGGTTGCTGTTGTTTTACTTTTTGCTCACTGGAGCGGTAAGCGCAGGATTGATGTATGCAGGCACTTGCCTTGGTTATATCGAAGTGAAGGATTATCGGATGTGGCTGTACTTATGTCTCGGGATTGTGTTGTTCACTGTAGTTATCGGCTATATGGCAGGCCAGCGGATTCAGCGCCGGATTGATCATCTGGATCTGAATATGCTGCAGGTCGCCAAAGGAAATCTGTCCGTACGGATGCCAGAAAGTGACGATCAGTCTTTTGCCCGAGTGTATCACGAGTTTAATGTCATGATGGATACGGTCGAGAATAAGATGCAGCTTCTACAGCGATTGGGTGAACAAGAGGTTATTGAGAAGGAACAGGCAGCGGAGAGTGCGGTGTTGGAGGAAAGAAGGCGTATGGCCCGGGATCTGCATGATACGGTGAGCCAACAGCTTTTTGCCATCCATATGTCGGCTTCTTCGCTGCCTAAAGTGCTGAAGGTCAATGAAGCTCAAGGTCAAATGGTCATGGACCAGTTGATTACAATGTCTCAGATGGCACAAAAACAAATGAGAGCATTAATTGCACAACTGCGTCCGGTGGAGCTGGAAGGTCGAAATCTGTTCGAGGCGCTGGAAAAATGGTTTCCCGATTATTGCCGCCAGAATGGCTTGAAAGGAATGAAGGAGCTCGAACTTCAGGGCGAGTTATCGGAAGCAATCGAACATCAGCTGTTCCTAATTATTCAAGAGGCGATGGCGAATATCGTGAAGCATGCCGGGGCTAGACTGGTGAGTCTATCGCTGCGTGAAGGATCAAGACAAGTTGTGCTGAGTATTAGTGATGACGGTCAAGGTTTTGAACATGTGCAGCAAAAACAAGGCTCCTACGGTCTCACCACCATGCGCGAACGCGCGGAGAAACTGGGTGGGCAAGTGGAGATTATTAGCCGCAAGGGTGCGGGAACGACGATCCGTGTACATATTCCTAAGTTTGTTCAAGGGAACCCAGAATTAGAGCAGAATAGATCGTTAGGAACAGATACACAGGACGAGGAGGAGTAGAGCATGAGTGTCATAAAAGTGTTGCTCGTAGATGATCATGATATGGTACGGATGGGCCTCAAAACTTATCTAATGCTGGAGCCTACATTCGAGGTCATCGGTGAGGCGGCGAATGGACAAGAGGCGCTGGAGATGCTGCGTGCTGGTGGACATGAAGGTCTGCCTGACCTCGTGCTGATGGATTTGATGATGCCAGTGATGAATGGTGCCGAGACCACAAGAGCAGTGCTGGCTGAATTTCCTGGCCTCAAAATCGTGATCCTCACCAGCTTCCTGGAGGATGATCTTGTTGTAGATGCTATAGAGGCTGGTGCAGTCAGCTACGTGCTCAAAACAGTGTCGGCAGAAGAGTTAATCTACGCATTGCAAGGGGCTTACCGCGGCATGCCAGTCATGACGGGTGATGTGTCACAGGCGCTGACCCGTGGTATTCGCCAGCGCACCGTGCAAGGTGATTCCTCCGGTTTAACAGAGCGTGAGAAGGAAGTCCTGCTGCTTATAGCTGAGGGCAAGACCAATAAGGATATCGGTGAGGAGCTGCATATCAGCATCAAGACAGTGAAGACGCATGTCAGCAATCTTTTGATGAAATGCGAGCTTGATGACCGTACCCAGTTGGCTATTTACGCTCATCGGAAGGGCTGGGCTCAGGGGTAGGACTTGTAGACTAAGGTGCATTACTATTTGAAATGGTTTTAGAAGCTCGGGCCGCGATGTTTTTCGCGCCCGAGCTTCTTTTTTTACTTTCCTGCCTAATCTCCTCCCATTTGCCTATATCTTTTATCTGCGCTTAAATTGTTTTTAATGTGACCTTAAGGTTTAAAGTACAAAATAAGAACATGAAAACAAATTAATCCTTGTCACGGCGACAGGAAGCAGGAGGAAAGATAAACATGGACGATAACAAAAACAACTTCAATCGCGACAATGGACCAGCACCAGATCGGGAATGGGACAATAATAACAATAGCAGCAATAATAATAATTCATCTGAAGCAGGATCATCATCATACTACTATTCTTACGGACCTTTTAAATCTTTGAACAAAGATGAGAATAACGCTGACGGCGGCGCACAGCACTACAATCGGATGGAGCCAGAACGTGTCGAGGTTACACCTCCACAGCCTGTAAAGCCATTACCTTATAACACATCGCTTCGCACCACTGGCTATGATGGCAATGGTGGTGGCCGCGGAGGAAATGGCGGTGGCGGTTCTGAAGGTGGCGGCGGCTGGCAATATAATAAAAAACCAAAAAGCTCGTTAAAAACAGTGCTGATATCATTCCTAGCCGGTATGGTCGTTCTCTCGGGCTCAATGTATATGGCAGACAGAGGTAACTGGTTTACGGGAGATACAGCTACAACGGTTGCTAGCTCCGGAACGAATGGAACGGCGAAGACAACGGGCGAAAGTGCAGGTGTTGCGCCTTCTACTTCTACTACATCCTTGGTGACTGGATCTCGTGATGTGACAGGTGTTGTTGATGCGGTGGGACCAGCAGTTGTTAAGATTGAGACACTAGTTAAATCTAATTCGCGTAATGGAAGCTCATCCAGCCCGAATCTGAGTGATCCCTTCTCACAATTTTTCTTCGGGGATCAATACAGTGGAAATGGTTCTTCCCAAAATGAACAGGATTCCAAATCAGGCTCGGATTCTTCATCACAGCTTATCCCTTATGGAATTGGAACAGGCTTCATTTATGAGAAATCCGGCTATATTTTGACCAACCAGCACGTAATTGACAATGCCGATGTAATCCAAGTCACCGTGGATGGCGTAACCAAGCCTTATGAAGCGAAGCTGCTAGGTTCTAGCAAAGATCTGGATTTGGCTGTGCTTAAAATTGAAGGAGATAGTGATTTCCCTACAGTAGCACTGGGAGATTCGGATAGCATAAAGGTAGGTTCAGAAGTGGTTGCTATCGGTAACCCGCAAGGCTTCGACCATACTGTAACTTCCGGTGTTCTTAGTGCAAAAGGACGCAGTATTGATATTAACGAAGAAGATGGCAGTGGAACACGTAATTACAAAAACCTGCTGCAAACCGACGCTTCTATCAACCCGGGTAACTCAGGTGGGCCGTTGCTCAACATGAATGGGCAGGTAATTGGGATGAACGTAGCCGTCAGCACGGATTCTCAAGGTATTGGTTTCGCAATCGCTGTGAATACGATTAAAGAAGTCGTAGATAAACTGGAAGCCAACCAAGCCATTCCGAAAGAGCCGGTACCTTTCATTGGTGCAACTCTTATGACGATTACAGATGAGGTTGCTAAGCAAATGGGTACGGATATTAAAGAAGGTTCTGTGGTTGCAGATATCATCTATAAATCCCCAGCGTATACCGCTGACCTGCGCCCTTACGATATCATTACCGGTGCGAATGGAACGAAGTATGCAACCAACCAAGATCTGATTACTTTCATTCAAACGTTAAAAGTTGGTGATAAAGTAACATTAAATGTTGTGCGCGACGGTAAAACCATGGATCTTTCAGTTACCATCGGTAACAAAAATGATTTTGATACAACGACTACACAACAAAGTCAGCAGCAATAATACCGGACGGTAAGTCACACGGAAGGGGCGACCCTTCCGTTTTTGTCTAATTGTGATGTAAACTGCTACAATATATAAAAAGAACTGAACAATGGGGGCTGCTTGATGCGACCGAATATTCTAATTATTGATGATGACGAAAAGATTATTTCTATGCTGCGTAGAGGTTTAGCTTTTGAAGGTTACGATGTGAAAACAGCGGTGAATGGAGCGGATGGATTACGGGCAATCTTGAGCAGTGATCCGGATGTGGTAATTTTGGATGTAATGATGCCTCAGGTGGATGGTTTTGAAGTATGTCGCCGCTTGCGGGAAGGGGGCAGTAATGTTCCTGTTCTCATGCTTACCGCGAAGGATGAAATTGAGCACCGTGTAAAAGGGCTTGATCTGGGTGCGGACGATTATCTGGTTAAACCTTTCGCGCTGGAAGAACTGCTTGCACGTGTACGTGCGCTGCTTCGGCGTAAGAGTGAGCAAAACGAAGGTGGAGAGCAAGCGGTTTCTTATGAAGATATTACGCTGGATGTGGATTCACGTGAGGTTACCCGCGCCGGTAAAAGACTGGAGCTAACAGCGAAGGAATTTGAGCTGCTTCATCTTTTTATGCAAAATCCGAAACGTGTGCTTTCACGGGATCTGATCATGGATAAAATATGGGGTTATGATTATAGCGGTGAATCTAATGTGCTTGAGGTATACATAGCTATGCTACGTCAAAAGACGGAGGAGCATGGCGGTAAACGCCTCATTCAAACGATCCGGGGTGCCGGTTACATTCTAAGAGGTGACAACTAACATGTCTATAAGATTGCGGCTGACTGCTTGGTATTCAGGGATTTTGGCCGTTATGCTGCTGGCCTTATCAGCCGCAATTTACGGTTTTGTTTATTTTAATACTTATGGGGACTTGAAGGATCGTATACAAAAACAGGGTGAGCAGCTTGTAACCAATCTCAATCCTAACTGGGCGTATGACGGTTCATTGCAAAGTGTGAGCATAAACCCCTTCTTCGGCAACAAACTGGAGGAAGCTAATATTCTGGTGCAAACCTATATCTATAATAATGAGAACCTGCAAAAGTCAGAGAACTTGCATTATCTAGATATCCAATTCGATGTTCCGAAACTGGAGGATATTGATAAAGCTCACGGGTTCAAACAGACTACGCTTGGCGGATATCATTTGATGGTTTATCAGATACCGATATATGACTTGAATAAGAGTCCTGTGGCCCTTCTGCAGGTGGCAACACCGTCAAATTCGGAAGACAAGCTCTTGGAGCGTTTAAAAAATATACTACTCGTAGGTTCTTTTGCTACTCTGATCGCGGCATTTACCTTCGGCTTGTTCCTTGCGCGCAAATCCATGAGTCCAATCGGCAAAGTAATTGAAGCTGCGAATGGGATTCAGACGGGGAATGATTTAAGCTCGCGGATTGAATACGATGGGCCGCCAGACGAGATAGGAAGACTTATTGAGACCGTTAACAGTATGCTTGGGCGTATGGAAGGGTTCTACACAGAGCTGGAGGATTCGTATGCGGCTCAGCGCCGTTTCGTTTCAGATGCTTCACACGAGCTTCGGACACCGCTCACTACGATCCGCGGAAATATTGATCTGCTGCAAAAGGTTTGGGAGATGGAACCCGGAGAAGGGAAGATGAGTGAAGCTGAGATTCGCCAGCTATCGCTTGAATCGGTGCAGGATATCGCAGACGAGTCTAAGCGTATGAGCCGCTTGGTAGCGGATATGCTCTCGCTCGCGCGTGCGGATACTGGACGTACTTTTGATATAGAGCCCGTGGCACTGGAACCGATGATGAATGAGATTGCGCGCCGCGCCTCTTTCCTGCCCCGTCAAGCCGAGTGGGTTACAGGTGATATGTCAGTCTTAAATGGCAAATATATAGTTGGGAATAAAGATTATCTACAGCAAATGCTCTTTATTTTTATTGATAATGCCTTTAAGTACACGCCTTCAGGCATCGTGAGTTTGGATACCCTCTTCTATCAGAATCAGATTGGCATTCGGATCACAGATACAGGGATTGGTATGGATAAAGATGAGGTTCCATATATCTTTGACCGTTTCTATCGTGCAGATGAATCGCGTGGAATTACGGAAGGGATTGGGCTTGGCTTATCCATTGCTAAGTGGATTATTGACGAGCATGGTGGGTCTGTGGAGGTTGTTACACGCCAAGGTGAGGGGACCACTTTTGTCATCTGGTTGCCGCTTCTCTTTGCTCCGCCGCTGGAATAGGGTATAATTTAGAAGTGTCCTATTACAGAGGTCAATGAAAGCAGAAAGCTGGTGAACTCATGGAAGTCATTAAAATCTCTCCCCGGGGATATTGTTACGGAGTTGTCGATGCAATGGTTATGGCACGGCAGGCTGCGCAAAATCTCGATCTTCCCCGGCCGATTTATATACTGGGTATGATTGTTCATAACAGTCATGTCACGAATTCGTTCGAAGATGATGGCATTATTACTTTGGACGGACATAATCGTCTGGATATTCTGGATAAAGTGGATAGTGGGACCGTCATATTCACTGCACACGGGGTTTCTCCTGAGGTGCGCAAGATGGCTAGGGACAAGGGTCTGACTACGGTCGACGCCACCTGTCCTGATGTCACGAAGACCCATGATCTTATTCAGGAAAAAGTAGATGATGGTTATGAGGTCATTTATATCGGCAAAAAAGGCCATCCGGAACCGGAGGGTGCTGTGGGTATTGCCCCTGAGCATGTGCATCTGATTGAAAAAGAAGATGAGATTGCTACGTTATCCATCTCTTCTTCACGTATTGTCATTACGAATCAGACTACTATGAGCCAGTGGGATATTAAACACATCATGAAAAAGCTTCTAGAGACCTTCCCAGGTGCTGAAGTGCATAATGAGATATGTATGGCTACCCAAGTACGTCAAGAGGCTGTGGCGGAACAAGCGGGGCAATGTGATCTGGTGATTGTTGTCGGTGATCCGCGAAGCAACAACTCCAATCGTCTGGCACAGGTGTCGGAAGAAATCGCTGGGGTTCCTGCCCATCGTATTTCTGATGTGTCTGAACTCCAAACAGAATGGCTAGAGGGTGTAAATATCGTCGGGGTCACTTCTGGCGCGTCCACACCTACACCTATCACCAAAGAAGTGATTAACTACTTAGATCAGTATGATTCGGCTAATCCGGAGACGTGGGAGATCAAACGTACAGTGAATATGGCGAAGCTGCTGCCACCGGTTAAGAATAAGAGTGCAAGTACTACTTAATGTAATGGGCTAGGCTCGAACTTATATATTATGAACGCTGCAACAAGAGGGCTTAACTTCGTCAGTCGAGGTTAAGTGCTCTTTTTTATCGAAAGAACGCTTCCGGCATAGGAATCTAGAATATAGATTGACTATAATCGTTTTTTGAGGTAAAATTGCTTTAGTGATTAAAAGCATAAAAGCTTAAAAGCGAACACGCGTCGTAGCGCGATAGTATTTAGCGGAATTATTATAAATTTTAAGTGTAGAGAGGGAGTTATAAATATGATCGTCATTACATCAAATCAAACACCGGAAGAGCAGGTTAAAGATATAATTGCCGTAATCGAAAAAGAAGGTTTGCAGGTGCATCTCTCCAGAGGAGCAGATCACACGGTGATAGGTTTAGTGGGAGTCGTCACTCCTAAGCTCGCCGAGCATTTGCGGCAAATGAAGGGTGTAGAGAACGTCGTGAAGATCTCCAAATCCTACAAGCTGGCCAGCCGGGATTTCCATCCTGAGGATACGATTATTGATATCAAGGGTGTGAAGATTGGTGGAGAAAACCTGGTGATCATGGGCGGACCTTGCGCCGTTGAGTCTCCAGAGCAGATTGATGAGATCGCCCGGCTTGTTAAAGCGTCTGGTGCTCAGGTACTTCGTGGAGGCGCGTTTAAGCCCCGTACAGGACCGTACAGCTTCCAAGGCGTAGGTGTGGAAGGTTTGACTATGATGGCTGAAGCAGGAAAGCGTCATGGGCTGTTGACCATTACAGAGGTTATGACACCAGAGTATGTTGATATCTGTGCGGAGCATGCGGATATTCTGCAGGTGGGTACACGGAATATGCAAAACTTTGATTTGCTGCGCAAGCTGGGGACCTGTGGCAGACCTGTTCTTCTAAAACGTGGCTTCAGTGCGACCTACGATGAATTGCTCAATGCAGCGGAGTACATTTTGGCAGGCGGTAATAAGGATGTGATGCTCTGTGAGCGCGGGATTCGCACATTTGAGACCTACACTCGTAATACGCTGGATCTATCGGCTATTCCTGTGCTACAAAGCTTAAGCCATCTTCCAGTAATCTCTGATCCAAGTCACGGAACCGGTCGTCGTGAGTTAGTTGAGCCTATGGCCAAAGCTTCTGTTGCTGCTGGCGCAAATGGTCTAATTATTGAAATGCACACAGATCCGGACAATTCCATGACAGGTGATGGTGTTCAATCGTTATTCCCTGATCAGTTTGATAACCTGCTTAAGGATCTGGAAAAGCTGGCTCCAATTGTTGGACGTAAGTTTTCAACTTCGCCAGAAGCGGTTTCGGTCCTATAAAATTAAATCTAATAGCTTCCTCGGAAGCCCTCTTAACCCGCGACCTAGTGGGAAAAGAGGGTTTTTTTGGAGTTGGATAAAATAAATGTGACATGAAAATATGCGAAAATAACAGATTTCACGAAAGCGTTAGAATATCTTACATTGCTGAAAGAAATACCTGACATAAGCATTGACGATGTTAGGTATGAGATTTATAATTACGACAGCAAAAAAAATTAAAACAAGAACATTTGCATACTGTGAGCGGCCTAATGTTCGGAACTTGGGGGAGGAAAAATTCATGTCGGTTGAAAAAGTGTTGCAAACAATTAAAGAGAACAATATCGAGTGGGTAGATTTTCGATTCGTAGATTTAGGTGGTCGTGCCCACCACATCTCTCTGCCAGCTTCTGAAGTGGAAGATGAAACTTTTGTAAATGGGGTAGCATTCGACGGTTCTTCCATCAAAGGTTTCCGTGGTATTGAAGAATCAGACATGGTTATGATGCCTGATCCGAATAGTGTATTCATAGATCCGTTTACAGCTCATCCAACGCTGAACGTGATGTGCGACATTTTCACTCCTGATGGCGAACGTTATGAGCGCGATCCTCGCGGTATTGCTGTGAAAGCAGAAGAATTCCTGCAAAAAAGCGGAGTAGGTACATCTGCATTCTTCGCGCCTGAATCAGAATTCTTTATCTTTGACGATGTTCGTTACGAAAGTGGCATGAACAGATCCTCATTCTTCGTAGATTCTGAAGAAGCGGCTTGGAATACGGGTCGTAAAGAAGAGGGCGGCAACTTGGCATTTAAAGTTGGCGTTAAAGGTGGATATGTTCCTGTAGCACCAGTTGACTCCCAACAGGATATCCGCAGTGAAATGTGCCGTCTGCTTGCTGAAGTTGGACTACGCATTGAACGTCATCACCATGAAGTAGCCACTGCAGGTCAAGCGGAAATTAACTTCCGTTTTGATACCTTGAAGAAAACTGCTGATAATCTCATGACTTATAAATATATTGTACAAAACACTGCACGTCAGTATGGCAAGGTAGCAACCTTCATGCCAAAACCGCTGTTCGGTGATAACGGTAGCGGAATGCACGTGCATCAATCCATCTTTGACGGAGACACTCCTTTGTTCTACGAAAAAGGCGCTTATGCTAACCTGAGCGAAATGGCTCTTCATTATATCGGTGGTATTTTGTATCATGCACCAGCATTGATCGCTTTGACTAACCCAAGCACCAACTCCTTTAAACGTCTGGTTCCTGGCTACGAAGCACCGGTTAACTTGGTTTACTCCAAAGGAAATCGTTCTGCAGCAGTTCGTATCCCGGTAGCAGCTGTGACACCAAAAGGCTGTCGTATCGAATTCCGCACACCGGATTCCACAGCTAACCCTTACTTGGCATTCTCCGCAATGCTGATGGCAGGTCTGGACGGAATCAAGAACAAGATTAACCCGCAAGAATTGGGTTATGGTCCTCTGGATAAGAACATCTATGAATTGTCTGATGCAGATAAAGAAAAAATCCGCAGTGTTCCAGGCAGCCTGAGCGAAGCGCTTGATTCTTTGGAAGCTGATTACGAGTTCCTAACAGAAGGCGACGTATTTACTAAGGACTTCATCGATAACTATATTGCTCTGAAACGTTCTGAAGCACAAGAGGTTGCAATTCGTGTTCATCCACATGAATATGCCCTGTACTTCGATCTATAAGATTCCTCTATTATAATCTTTATAATAAAAGAAGCTGTCTCAAAAGTAGTGAATTCTACTTGGGGCAGCTTCTTTTTTATGAATCAGGAAAAGTAATGGGTTTTACTGTGCCCTATGACTATATGCTAAGAAAGACTATACTAGCCCCCGTTCAGGAGCGCCGCAGGACTCTCTAATGATAAGCTCTGGCTCCACGCTGAAAGAACTCGTGCCTGATTGGTTGTTTATTAGATCATATAGCATTAGAGCTGCTAGGCGACCGATCTTATCTTTATTTTGGCGGATGGTAGTCAGTAGGGGGGTTGTATAATTGCAGGCCTCGATATCATCACAGCCAATAATTGCGACAGTTTCAGGAACGGCGATAGAAGCCTCTTTAAGGGCACGCATCGCCCCTATAGCAAGCTGATCCGACGCCGCGAAGATCGCTCTAGGTAAATTTCCATTCTCAATCATTCTACGCATCGTCTCATACCCGCTGGCCTCAAAGAAGTTACTTCCGTTTAAGAACCAATTCTCGTTAATAGGCAGTCCTAAATCTTCAAGAGCTTTGCGATAACCACTTTCGCGCATATTGGAGATGTCTGAATCTGAGGAACTGCCGATGTAGCCAAGCTCTCGATAGCCCAGTAAGTAAAAGTGTTCCACCACTTTGGAGGACATTTTGAAATTATCCGACATGATAAAACCAGAGTTGTCACCGGTCAGCTTTAAATCTACGCCGATACACGGAATTGCACTGTTGTCTAATTCGCTGATAGAGGTTTCTAGCTCCTGTCCGGATAGAAGCACACACCCATCTACATTAAAATGCTGGCAACGGGCAAGATAATCGTTAGTATCGCCACTTTGGAATTTTTCATTGGAAAAAAAGATAAGGTCGTAACCTAGTAGTCCCATTTGTTTTTTGAATGAATTTAGCACCTCAATGAAAAAAGGGTGGGTAAAGTCGACATTCAGCATTCCGGCAAAAATCACTCCGATTAGATTGGATGATTTCGTAGCCAATGTTTTAGCTGAATTGGAGGGGGTATATCCAGTTTCTTTTATAATTTGTTGAACCCTTGTCTTGGTATCTTCCGAAATATCACTGTAGTTATTAATGATTTTGGATACTGTCGAAACAGAAACTCCAGCAATTTTCGCTATATCTTTGATGCTGTAGGCCAAATTAAGTCCCCCTTATAGTGAAAAATGTTCCGTAATATATGTTTAAAATCTACTCAAGGCTATTTTTTATGACTTGAATTTATGATTTACGAAATAGTTTCGTTACTTATTTTATAGTTCAATAAGATTATAGTCAATGGAATGTTTACTCTTAAACTAGGATTATGCTTGGTTTTAAAGGTTTTTTTGAATATTTGGTTCAAAAAACGTTCAAAAACGAACAAAGAAAAAAGACTTTACAAAGACAAATAACGATGTAATAATAAAAACACCGAAACCGCTTTCTGTGATATCGTCCTTACTGTTTCGTGATTTTCAGAAATTAACATGTGGTTTCGTTAAAAGGGTCATAACAAATTATCTGGGGGGTAACAAAATGGTAAAGAAGCTTTCTGCGGTATTGTTGAGCTCAGCGCTAGTGCTCTCATTAGCAGCATGTGGAAACAGCAATAACAACGCGAATGGTGAGGCTACTCCGGGCAGCGGAACAAACAAGCCTGCATCTGGTGATAAGAAAGTGATTAAGATCTTACACTGGAAACAAGAGAATATTAACAAGGTCATTACAGAAATTAATAAAAAGTTTGAAGAAAAATATCCGGAATACAAAGTGGAGTACACAACCACGGGTCCGGATGATGAATTCAAACAAGCACAAAGAGCAAGAATTACAGCTGGTGACGTAGATGTTCTTGCCGATCTATCCGGTATGAGATTGTCCCCGAAAGATTGGACACCAGGTGCGAAAGTGCCAGACTGGCAACAATGGATTGATTCCGGACTGATTGCTGATCTGAGCAACGAAGCTTTCGTTAAAAACTACAATGCGAATGATATTGCTAAAGCCGGCACTTATAAAGATAAAGTGTATGCAATCCCAACCGGTAAAGTAGCAATGTCAGGATTCTTCTATAATAAAGAAATTTTTGAACAAAACGGTCTGACTGTACCTACAACTTGGACAGAGTTCATTAGTGTTCTAGATACATTGAAAGCCAAGAGTATTGTTCCAATCGTAGTGGCTGGTAAAGACGTATGGCCATTGAAACTGCCAGTGTTCGGTTTGCAAGCTAAGATTTTGGGTGGCGGCAACCAACAACAATGGATTGAGGGCGTTTGGAAGGGAACTTCGGCATTTAACGATGCTGAGGCTGTAGAAGTATTGGAGAAAATGAAGACGCTTCAAGATAACTACATCATCGACGGTTTCTTGGGTATCGACTATGCAACAGCACCTTCGTTTTTCGCAACAGGAAAAGCAGCTATGATTGCTGACGGAACTTGGGATGCTCCTACGATCGCGGCAGCAAATCCAGATGTGAAATTTGGTTACTTCCCAATCCCAGCTACAGAAGATGCTGCTAAGAATAATTCTCTTGTCGGTAAATACGATGTAACTTGGTATGCAGCAGAAAAAGGCCCGAACAAAGAAGGCGCTTTGAAATGGCTGGAATTCTTCTCTGAACCAGAAAACTACACAGAATATGTTAAAGCAGCAGGATTCTTGCCTACACAAGACAATATTGCCACTGAAAGTGATTTTATTGACAAAGAACTTGCTCCATACATGACTGGAGATTTCGAGCTTGCTTATGAAATTATGATGATTAACCGTGACAACGTTGGTGAACACATTGCAGCTGAAGGCGTTCACACTGAGTATTTGGCACCAGGCGGCGAGTTTAAAACCGCTAAAGAGCTTGCAGACGTACAACAAAAAGAATGGGAAGCAGCAGCACCTAAATAAGTAGCTATCCCAATAAATAAAAAAGAATCTACAACATACTGTACACCAAACATGTTTTACAGCTTCGGGGTCTGTTTTGTGCAGGCCCCGATCATTTTATTGAATTAGGATTGGGTAGGTGAGAGAAATGTATCCGTTCGGGAAAGGTTTTAAACGATATATACCGCTTCTGCTGCTAATGATTCCATTATCATTGTATGTAATTTTCTATTTTGGCCCATCTATGATGACGGTCATCTATTCATTTACAGATATCACTAACGTTCCTGGAAGCAAGATGAGTTTCGTAGGCCTTGACAATTATTATGATGTATTTTACTCAGGAAATTCAGGCGAGCGTTGGGATTCCATTATACGTACTATTTATTTCATGGTCATTGTAACCATTGTACAGAACGGTGTCGGTCTGCTTATGGCCGTAGTTATCAATCAGAAGCTGAAAGGCGATTATTTCTATCGCGCGGTATTCTTTTTACCGGTTGTGCTTGGTGTGGCGGTAGTTGCACTGGTATGGGGCATGATGTTCGATCCGCTGAGTGGTCCGGTTAACCAACTGTATGATTCTTTGTTCGGTTATAAAGATATGTTCTTTGGAAGCTTCACTCATGCGTTCGGTTATATTATATTTACGCAAATTTGGATGTATATGGGATATTCAATGTTGATTTTCCTTGCGGGACTACAATCCGTACCCAAAGATTTGTATGAGGCTGGATATATAGACGGAACTACGAAGTGGCAATCTTTTAAAAATATCACATTCCCACTTATCGCTCCATCCTTTACGATTAACATTATTTTGTCTATTATCGGTGCGATGTCCACCTTTGATATTATTCTCGCAACTACGGACGGTCGCTTTAACACAAGAACGATGGCATATGACGTTTATAAAGAGACGTTCCGTGGTTCTCTACAGATGGGACTTCCTTCCGCGCTTTCCGTGGTTCAGTTCCTTATGATTCTGGTGTTTGTAGTATTTGCAGTGAAACAAATGCGTAAGAGAGAGGTGGAATATTAATGAAGGATTCCAAAACCGCCAAAACTCTCTCTTATATTCTGATTGCAGTGTTGCTTGTTTTGTATATCATGCCGTTGTTATTTGTAATCAATATTTCATTCAAGTCCTTTACAGAATATCTGTTAGATCCTATCGGTCTCGTAAAAAGTATTCAATGGGATAATTATAAAGAAGCTTGGCTACAGGGTAATTTCTCTAATTATTTCTTAAACAGTCTGCTGTATACAGCCGTAGCAACAGTGCTGACCCTAATTGTTTCGTTATTCGGGGCCTTCCCGGTGGCGAGAAATTATGTGAAGTGGAGCGGGTTTATTTATTTGTTCTTCTTGATGTCTCAGTTCCTGCCGAATCCAATGGTCGCACAGTTCAAGTTGATGCTTACCATGAAACAGGAGCTAGGATTTGTAGGTTATGACACGAAGCTGGGTTACATTCTCCTTAAAACAGGCGGAACGGGTATCGTGTTCATGATGTTTGTAGGTTACATCAAAGGAATTAGCCGGGAGATGGATGAAGCAGCAGGTATGGATGGCGCTGGATATATGCGTTATTTGTTCCAGATCATCATGCCACTTATGAAACCAGTAATTGCTACAGGTGTTATTCTAACAGCAATTAGTATCTGGAATGACTTCGTGGGGCCGGTCATGTATTTACCGAGTCCAGAAAACTATCCAATCACCTTCGGGCTTAAAGAATTCCGCGGTCAATACGGAAACAACTGGCCTATGTTGGCGTGCGGGATCATGATCGTATCTGCACCGCTTATCATCCTATACACCTTCATTCAAAAGTATATCGTTGACGGTGCATTGGCAGGTGCGGTTAAAGCTTAAGTAGTTGTGTAAATGAGAGGATGGAGAGAATGGATCGTAATAAAATTCATGGCTTCGAATTCACCGGAAATGATGGGGAATTCAGGCTTCAGCAACCGGATCGCAGCAGTTTTCTATATTTCCCTTTAGTGAATGAAGGGGGAATGATGTCGACAGTAACTCCAAAACTTCATGGTCAGGTTACCACAGGTCATAATTCATTTTTAACACCGCCATTATCTGTTGAAGATTTGCATAATTCGCGGGCTTCCCGCAACTTCTGGGTATACGTAGACGGCAAGGGAGCTTGGTCGGCAGTGGGGAACTCCGCTAAGCAAAATGCCGATTTTTATACATCGTCTACTGATGAAGCAGTACTAGAGGCTGGTTTCTTGTGGCAACGCGTAACGCGTTGTAACGCAGAGATGGGTGTTAAAGCAGAAATCACCAGCTTTGTGCCAAGTGGTAATGATAAAGTCGAATTAATGAAGGTTACGTTGACCAATACAGCAGCAGAGGCTATTACGCTGACACCGACAGCGGTAGTTCCGATTTACGCGCGTTCGGCGGATGATCTGCGCGATCATAGACATGTAACCTCCTTGCTTAACCGGATTTATACTTCACCCTATGGTGTTGAGGTTCAGCCTGCGCTCTCCTTTGATGAGCGGGGACACCGCATCAATCACACTTCTTATGGAGTATTTGGTGCAGAGGGTGACGGCAGTCAACCTGCGGGGTTCTTTCCGGTGCAGGAGGAGTTCATTGGAGAAGGTGGAAGCCTGGATTGGCCAGAAGCTGTTATCCTGAACAACACGCCGGAGATTGGCAAGGGCGGAGGCGTACAAAGAGAGGGATATGAGGCTATCGGGGGTCTTCGTTACGAGACGCTTACTCTGTCTCCTGGTGACAGCCATTCTTATATAGTAGTTATGGCGATCCATAATGAGAGAATTGACGTGGATGCTTTGATGAACAAATATGGTACATCTGAAGCTTTTGATCATTTGCTTGAGGAGACTAAGGCCTTCTGGGCAGATAAAGTGAATATGGTAGAATTTCATACCGGTGATTCAGATGCTGACCAATGGATGAAATGGGTTACGATTCAACCCGTGCTGAGAAGACTTTATGGTAACTCCTTCTTGCCTTATCATGATTATGGAAGAGGCGGACGTGGCTGGCGGGATCTTTGGCAGGATTGTCTAGCACTCCTTATTATGGAACCGGCTGAAGTACGGAGCTTACTGCTGAACAACTACGCTGGGGTAAGAATAGATGGTAGTAATGCCACTATTATCGGTCAACAGCCTGGTGAATTTATTGCCGACCGTAACAACATCCCGCGGGTGTGGATGGATCATGGGGCTTGGCCGTTCTTAACTACTATGTTATATCTGGATCAGAGTGGTGATCTTGATTTCTTATTGCAGGAACAGACGTATTTCCGCGATACCTTTATGAGTCGCTGTAAGGAACGTGATACTTCATGGGATACCTCGCTAGGAAGTGATCTCAGAACAACTTCTGGTGAGGTTTATAAAGGTACGATTCTGGAACATATCCTGCTGCAAAATCTGGTTCCGTTCTTTAATGTTGGAGAGCACAATAATATCCTGCTGGAGGGTGCAGACTGGAATGATGGTCTTGATATGGGCGCAGACCGGGGTGAGAGTGTAGCTTTCACAGCATTCTACGCAAGTAACTTATTGGATATTTCTCGTGTGCTGCGTACGCTAAAGACTTCTAAAGGGCAAGAGACAGTTGAATTGGCAGAAGAAATGAAACTATTGCTAGATTCGCTTGGTGAGCAAGTGGATTATGAATCTGTATCAGGCAAGCATGAAAGACTTAATCAATATTATGCTGCCGCTCCGAACAAAGTTAGCGGTATTCGTGCAGCACTCGACATAGAGACAGTAGCGGACGATCTGGAACAAAAAGCAGAGTGGATCTTTAATCACTTGCGCCGCAATGAGTGGGTGGAAAGTGAACAAGGTGGAGGCTGGTTTAACGGTTATTATAATAATGATGGAGAACAAGTGGAAGGGGAATTCGCAGAAGGCGTTCGAATGACGCTTACAGGTCAAGTATTCCCGCTGATGGGTCATGCAGCTGCGCCAGAGCAAATTCCGCATATCATTGCCGCCGTGGATCGTAATCTACTGGATGACAAAATTGGGTACAGACTTAATTCCCGTTTCGGAGGCATCCAGCAGAATCTGGGTCGCGCCTTTGGCTTTGCCTTTGGACATAAAGAGAACGGTGCTATGTTCAGTCACATGACCATCATGTATGGCAATGCGTTGTATAAACGCGGATATGTGAAAGAAGGACATAAAGTATTAGAATCTCTGTATAGCTTAAGTACTGACTTTGCAAAAGCCCGCATATACCCAGGAATTCCTGAGTATATTAACGAGCAAGGCAGAGGGATGTATACGTATTTAACAGGATCAGCAAGCTGGCTGCTGTTAACTATGGTTACTGAAGTATTTGGTGTAAAAGGTAAGCTAGGCGATCTTTTGTTGGAACCGAAGCTTGTTAAAGAGCAGTTTGATTCTGAGGGAAAAGCCTCTATTAAGACAATCTTCGCGGATCGCGAGTTTGAAGTGGTCTATAAAGCCACAGGAAGCTTAAACTACGGGGAGTACCAAATACACGCTGTTACCCTGAATGGCAGCGAGGTGACGCTGCAGCGCGGCTTAGGAAGTGCGATTATTCCGCGTGAAGAGTTGCTCTCTCTGCAGACAGAGAAATGCCACTTGATTGAAGTGACATTGGCGTAGCTTTATACGATATTTTAAGACGTCTGCACCGTTATTCATAGCGGCTGCAGACGTTTTTTTCAATAATGAATATTTATTCATTGTAACAATGAACGAAAGGGCGCGTTAGGTATGGGTTACAGACTGTCAAATGGCATATTAACTGTCGATATCGCTGATATCGGAGAGTATAAGGGCACTCGTTTTGACTGGACAGGATTTATTACACAGGTGACATTAGAAGAGGGGAAACATACGTTTTGTGTGCCGGAAAGCTTGAAGCCAGGCGAAGGAACTGGGGGCAAGGGGCTTTGTAATGAGTTTGGCATTTCCCGGGCAATTGGATATGATGAAGCACCAATCGGAGGCTGGTTTCCAAAAATCGGAGTCGGATTGTTACAAAAAGGAAATTCCCCATTATACAGTTTCAATGAGGAGTTCCCCTTAACCTCTTTTAGTAAGGATATCGAAGCAGGGAATGATGCGGTCACCTATACGATCCACCCGATGGAAAGCAACGGATATGCTGTGCAGCTAACCAAAACGATTTCTTTACAGAGGGATCAATTAATAATTGCATATGAACTGCATAACAAAGGGCAAAAGCCTTTCCATACGGAGGAATATATTCACAACTTCATCGGAATCGACGGGTTGAATATTGGGCAGGATTTCGAACTGCGTCTTCCGAGGGAACTCAAGGTAGTAGAACCAGAATCCTCCTATACGAAAGAATTGCTAGAGGTATCCGGGAATACCCTTACTTGGTCAAAGGAACCGGATAAACCCTTTTATTGCAAGTTGAGCGGTTGGGAAGGTCAGGAAAATGAGTTCACGTGGGAGTTGGTTCATAAGCCTAGTGGAGCAGGCGTGCGAGAGAGTGGGGACTTTCCAATAGAACGTATGGCCCTGTGGGGAGAAGGTCATGTAGTCTCTCCTGAAGTATTTGTGAACATTAGTCTTTTACCGCGTCAAAGCAAGAGCTGGCGCCGATCTTACCGGTTTTTCACTGCGGAATGAGTACCGTCTTAACCTTTTATGTGAATAATTATACTTGCTGGTGCGGGAGAATATTGCTATCATAACCATATCCATATTGATAGGAGAGAAAGGGTGGGGAGCAGTTTTGAATAAGAGAGCATACAATTTTAATGCCGGACCGGCAGCATTGCCGCTTACGGTACTGGAACGCGCACAAGCGGAGTTTGTTGATTTCCGGGAAAGTGGAATGTCTATCATGGAGATGTCGCACCGTGGTGCCATTTACGAATCCGTGCATAATGAAGCGCAGGAACGTCTGCTTTCGCTCCTCGGCAATCCGAAGGGCTATAAGGTATTGTTCTTACAAGGCGGAGCAAGCACGCAGTTTGCAATGATCCCTATGAACTTGATTTCCGAAGGCCAAGTAGGTAGCTATGTAATGACAGGTAGCTGGGCAGATAAAGCTTATAAAGAAGCCAAATTGGTAGGAGGCGCTCATGTTGCTGCTTCTTCCGAAGATAAGAAATTCTTGGCTATACCTGAATTAAGTTCGATCAAAGCTGCGGAGAATGCTGCTTACCTTCATGTTACTTCCAACGAGACCATTGAAGGAACGCAATATGCAGAATTTCCGGATGCAGGCTCGATTCCGTTAATCGCGGATATGTCCAGTGATATACTTTGCCGTCCAATCGATGTGAACCAATTCGGAATGATCTATGCCGGAGCACAAAAGAACCTTGGACCTTCAGGCGTGACTGTAGTTATCGCGAAAGAAGAATTGCTTGCAGATTCACCTTCTAACATTCCTACTATCATGCGTTACAGCACTCATTATAAGAATAACTCTCTTTACAATACACCTCCATCTTTCTCTGTATATATGGTGAACGAAGTATTAAAATGGATTGAGGAGCAAGGCGGCTTAGCTGGCATCCATTCCAAGAACCTTGAAAAATCGGGTCTGTTATATGATCACATCGATGGAAGTGACGGTTTCTACCGTGGTGTTGCAGAACAAGGCAGCCGCTCTATTATGAACGTTACTTTCCGGATGCAATCAGAAGAACTCGAAAAGCAGTTTGTCAAAGCTGCTGAACTGGAAGGTTTTGTCGGCTTAAAGGGTCACCGCAGTGTTGGGGGCTTGCGTGCTTCCATCTACAATGCAGTTCCTTACGAAAGTGTAAAAGCACTATCCGATTTCATGAACCATTTCCGGCAAACTCAAGGTTAATGAATTCTATCTATAACCTTCCGCCTTCTTGGTGGAAGGTTTTCAGTTTGTTTGGAGAAGCTATGGTTAGGCACTAGAGTAAAACATCTGGCTATTAAGCCTTTAGAGAGGAAGGAACCATATAATGGCACTCCATATCGTATTAGTCGAGCCGGAAATTCCGGCCAATACTGGCAACATTGCGCGTACTTGCGCCGCTACCGGCACTCATCTTCACTTGGTTCGTCCACTCGGATTCCGTACAGACGATGCTACATTAAAAAGAGCAGGATTAGACTATTGGCATGCTGTTACTATTGAATATCACGACTCCTTTGCTGAGGTTTTGGAGAAATATAGCGAGGGGCGTTTCTTTTACGCAACGACGAAAGCAGAGAAAAGATACAGCGACTTTGAGTTCCAAGATGGCGATTTTTTTGTTTTTGGCAAGGAAACGAAGGGGCTTTCTGCAGAGATTCTAGAAGCAGGTAAAGAAACAAAAATGCGCATGCCAATGAGTGATGCTGTGAGATCTCTGAATTTATCCAATTCGGCAGCAATTATTGTGTACGAGGCGCTTCGACAATTGGATTTCCCTAATCTTATTTAAAAAAAGACAAATTTTTTATTTTTTTCAGCAGGATTCGACAATTAGGTAACGAAATATATTGAAAGAGCCGAAATAAGTAGTAGCTACTAAATAATTTTTCTTGAACAGGAGAGGTGTACGTTAGTTATGAAACCTGCTGGTGTAGTTCGCAAAGTGGATCAGTTGGGTAGAATTGTTCTGCCTAAGTCCCTGCGTAAAAGGTATCAGATGAATGAAGGCGACCCGGTTGAAATTTTGGTACAGGGTGACCATATCATCTTGGAGCGTTACCGTCCAAAATGTGTTTTCTGTGGATCGATGGATGGTGTAAGCGAATATAAAGATCGTTATATTTGTTCTGCATGCCTTTCGGAAATGACTCAATTGCCAAGGCATGCCTAAGAAGTACATATTTTGAATTTTGACAGCCAAGAGCTTATAAAAAAACTGTCCTCTTCGTAGAACTCTTCTACTTGGGGGGCAGTTTTTTTATGTATACAAAAAATGCCCCCGCACCAAGTGGCTGCAGGGACATATCGGCTTTATAGGCCTTTTGTTTTGTCGTCGTTGTAAGATGAGGTAAGGATGCCGACCGTAAATAACACAAATACGAACATTACGATCCAAAAGGTTAATGAGAACGACATACTGGCACCTCCAATAGCGAATGTATTCGTTATCAAGATTATAACCTGCAATTTAATAAAAATAAACGCAAATGTGATATGTTACATAGACAATTTACTATATTATTTAAAAAACAGAAAATTCGTTGGCACAGCTCTTAGATTTCCATCGGATGGTTTATTGATAACTCTTCCGTTAAAGATCAATGAGGAAGAGCCACCACCATCTAAATTATAAGCATCTACGAGACCCATATTCGATAATTTGTTCTGAATCTCCTCCAGCTGTGCACCAGAGCTGCCATACTCATTATATCCATCCGCTACAAAAAGCAGGATCTGATCATCTTTATATTTGCCGATCACGGTACGTGGTGCCCGATTAGGGGATGTTTTCCACTTTTCGGGTATGGGTGTTTTGATGTTGTTTTTAAGGAGGACAGGCACAAAGGTGGCGCCGAATACCGGATCTAGCTGATCTAATTGTGCGCGACTGTAGAATTTCCCGCCGATTAATTGCCCGGATTTATTCAGCCCAACAAAACTTAGGTCCTTGTACGTCGGCTCAAAACCGTATAAATACTTTCCATCCACTACAGTTGTGCTTAAGGGATAACGTTTTCCGGATTGATCTGCAAAGCCGCCCGCATTAATACCAGCAATTGCACCATTACGCTGTACGGCATGCATAGTAGTTTCCGCACCGGAGGCTGTCTCCGCCAAGCTCATCTTCATAGCGGTCGGGTCCTTCAATTTGATTTTCAACGCATAAGCTTTGTAGTTTCCTGGATTCAATCGATATAACTCAACTCTTATACGGTCGCTAGTAACGATCTCTGAAGGTATACCAAGCTTGGCTGAAATCCTGCGGTTATAGATCAGTTCAGGCCGGGTCGCCTGAGTCTGTGCTGTTTCGACCAGCTTATTCATCGTAGTGGTAGTCTCTTTATATAGCTTGGCACTAGCGCTGACAGCATCAATGGTGTAAGCTGCGGAGGCCTCTGCCAGCGTCAGCTCTTTTTTTAAGGAAGCTGTTTCATTCACTGGCCCAGCGCTTGGTGTGAATTGTCCTACATCAAGGTCTAGCTGTAGCGGTGGTCGATACCACGACATACAAATAACCAAGCCTATGAACGGTGCAGTTAGAAGCATGAAGAAGCGGTTTACTCTTTTGACTGGCGTCATCATTTGATCAGATCCATTTCTTTCTTCAAAGCTTCTAACTGTTTGCTTACCTCACTCAATTGCGTATATAGCTTGTTGCTGTTATCTGTCTTGGCACTAGCATTATCTTTAGTGAAGGTTAATAGTTCGTTAAAGCTTTGCACTGTATTCTGCAATTCCTTCACTTCTTCAGAGAGAACGGCAATTTTTGCTTCATAGTCGGTCTTCAAAACGGTAAGCTGCTGCTGGCTCTGAGTACTAAGTTCGGTAAGCACCTGTTGCTTCAGATGGTTCGTGTAGCTGTATACAGCATATACGCCGAGTCCGATCATCATAATCCAGAACAGTAAAAACCATTTTACGGAAGGGCCGTTTCTCGCAGTAGTAGAGCGCGAGCGTACCGGGGACGTTTCCGCTAGCGGTTGCATTTTATCACCTCGGGTTGGTCTTTTTTTCAAGTCCCCATTCTATCAGACTTTGACAAGATTCGCAAAAATGTAAGAGAGTATGAAAACTAGAAAAAGTAATTGCATCCTATTAAACTACTGCGATACAATTTCTATAGATTGGAATTCTGATAGACGTACACAAGGTAACCAGCTAGAGATTATACAGACAAGTCATCATACAGCCTTGCTTGCGTTTTAACCGGAAACGCTGCGGCGCTTTCCTTTCTAGATGATTATATATAGAGCAGGGGGTCAGGGCATTAATGATGAAGGTTTGGCAGGTGGTCATTGTGGGGTGTCATCCTACAAGTATGCTGGGGACAAAATTGATTTTGGAAGAGGAAGAGGGGCTTAAGGTTCTGGGAATGTATTCCACTTGGGACGAAGGCGCTACCATCGTAAGGGAAAAAAATCCCGAGCTAGTGCTAGTAGATTATCATATGCCTGAGGGGAATATTGAGAGTGTGCTGTTAAATATGAAAAAAAGCTCACCAAACTCACATTTTGTCGTGATGACAGACGAAGACGGGCGAGAACTGCTTCAGCCCCTCGTAGAACTAGGAGCCAGCGGGATATTCTCGAAGGGAGCTTCTCCCCGTCAGCTTTTACAGCTGATCCTGGGTTTACGGGAGGGTTTTCTTTCAATGCCGTTGGAATGGATTGAAAAAGGAGCTTGGCCGATTTCGACATTTAAAGGATTAGATGATGTTTTGCAACTGACGGAGACTGAGATGTTTATCATGGAGCGAATCGTTCAAGGGATTACCTACGATAAAATTGCGCTTGAAATTGCGGTAAGCCGTCGGTCCATTGATAATTATTTGCGCAAAATCTATGTAAAGCTCGATGTTTCGACCCGGGCACAAGCGATTGAAAAATTCGCGCTCTTCTCAAGACAAAACAGGCAAATCTACGCCTAACCCACGCTTTACGACATAATGACGTATGGGGTGGAATATTCTTGGAGTAGAAGTAAGAATATCATGTTGAATGGGTAACCATCCCATCCTTGGATGAGGATGACGAAGCCGTTTCTACTTGGTAACAGGGAAGGGGGATTTCGCATGATTTACGAATTTTCTGCTCGCGCACACACATTGTTGTCGTCATCGCTTCTTAGTATCCGCACCCAAACACGGAGAAGCTCCATGATATCGCTAGCTGAAGAATTACCAGCGGAAGAACTATTCCCATTGTCACTGCTTGCTGAAGCAGCATCTACGGTGATTTCAGCAGATGCGGGAGCACTGCAATATGGTGATCCTGCAGGGTACGGACCGCTTCGGGAGTGGCTTGCAGGGGATTGGCTTAAAGAAAAAGGGGTAAATGTTGTTGAAGGTGGAGTTCTGCTAACAACGGGTAGCCAGCAAGCCATTGATTTGTTGTCGCGGGTGTATATTGATCCAGGAGATCGTGTATTAGTAGAAAATCCGACCTCTCCAGGATTTTTGCAGACTCTTCGGATGCAGGGGGCCGTTATTATTCCTGTACAGGGTGATTTGGACGGGCTTGATCCGGAGCATTTGCGGAGCCAGATCGAGCTGCATAAGCCGAAAATGCTGTTCGCAACCCCTAGCTTTACCAATCCAAGCGGCATTTTATGGAGTTTGGAGAGACGCCGCGCAGTATTGGATTTATGTATCGCATATAACATCTTGATTGTGGAAGATGATTCTTATGGGGATTTGCACTTCCAGAAGCAGGGTGAACACAAGGCTAAAAGATATCCGTCTTTGTATGCACTGGAAAATATCAGCGATGGCGGACACGTGCTTTATATCGGTTCGTTCAGCAAGACCGTTGCGCCCGCGCTGCGGACGGGCTGGGCGGCAGGCAGCCGAGTCTTGATCAGAATGATGTCTGCGGCTAAGCAGATGGCCGATTGGCAGTCGAGCGCATTAAATCAGCGGCTGCTGCATCATTTATTGGATGTGTCTGCGTTTGATCTGCGTGAGCATATCGCGCAGCTGAATCGAGAGTATAACACCCGTCTGAAGCTTATGGTGGAACTGCTCAAGCGGCCTGCTTGGAAGGGCAGCTCCTATGACCTTCCATCAGGAGGCATGTTCCTGTGGGTCGCACCACCAGAGGGAATGGATGTTATGGCGTTGCTCAAATGTGCGCTGGGTAAGGGAGTGGCTTTTTTGCCAGGTCCGTTATGTAGTGTAGATGGAGTCAGCAATCACCTTCGTCTTAACTTTAGCCATCCCGGCAGGGATGAGCTGCTGCTTGGCATGAATCTGATGAGCGAAGCGGTTAAGGAGTTCACAGCACGGAGTTAGGTAGTGGAATGAAAGTTGTGAATGAAAGATTGAAATGAATGACATGATGAAAACACAAGACACTTTTAGAGCTAAAACAAGGACAGAATTACAAGTCGGGCAAGATGAAGTTCGTGATGTGAGATTAATTAGGGAAATCCTCCCTAAAACTGGTCGATTTGAACTCTAAAATGGACTGTTTAGGGAATTTCTCCCTAAAAAATCAAGGGATTCCCCGTTTTAGGGGTAAATCTGGCGAAAATCAGGGAGGAATTCCCTAAAATGCAGTTTTTAGCGTGTGAATCGAAGAATATTGGGGAGGATTTCCCTAATAACTTAGTGTGCCCTTTTCGGAATGGTGTTTTTAAAGCTTATTTTGCTTTGAATGATTTAGTAAATAGCGCTCGTGTTCGAAGATTGTAAATAAGTTAGTTAAGTACAGTCAAGTAGAACTGGATGAGGTACGCATGAGACATGAACGTGGTAAGAGTGAGATATGAACGTGGTACGAATGAGTTACTAATGTGATGATAATGATTTACGAACGTGGGAAGAGCGAGTTAAACACGCGGTAAGAATGCAATTCGAATAGGAACGTATGAGATACTCATGAGATATGAGTGAAATAAGACATGACACGTATGAGATACTAGTGTATTAAAAATGTAATCTAAATGTGATATGAGTGTAGTAAGAGCGTGGTACGCACCAGATACTAATATGTTAAGTGTAAGTTAAGAACATGGAATGCACAGTGATAGGAAATTTAAATAAGATAAGACATACGAAAAAGCATCCCGTAGTTGGGATGCTTTTTGGCATTATTTACACATGTTATGTGTGCATCAGAATAATAAGTTTAAAGTCTGAGTAAATGATTAGAACCGAGCTAAAAGAATAAGACCCGACTAAAAAGAAATAGTCGATAGAAGTACTGTCCAGGCTAGGTTGGCTAATTAATGGGATGATTGCTGTTATTGGGTACGCCGCTTGTTATCGCGGCATATTCCACCAGCGCCGCATGACCGGCTGGGGTTAGGGTGTAACGCCCACGGCTTACCCGGTGAAACCAGCCGTAGTAGTTATTCTGAAGCATAGCGGCGGCGGTGGGTACGCCGCTACGCTTCCGCAGCTCGGCCGGAGTGATGCCGGCCGAGCTGGGAGCGCTTCCTGCGGCCAATACGGCCGCTGGAAGCGTGCTTGAGGCAGCGCTAGGGGCACCGCTTCGCGTGCCTGCCGCCGCTGCCTCCCGTGCTGCCGCGTCCCCGGCAGCACGGCTCTCCGGCGCTGAGCTCAGCGCCGGAACCTGTTCAGCGGTGCCCGCCGCTGAACGTTTGGCAGCTGCGAGCGAAGCCTTCGCAGCTGCCTTCTCTGCGGCGGCGGCGGCGTCCGCCTCCGCTGCTTGCAGAGAAAGCGCGACACGCAGCGCTTTCTCGCGGTAGGCCGTCACGAGCTTGACGCGCGTGCTGCCGCCGGTGTTGTAGTCTCCGCTGCGCTCGCGGAACTCATAGAGCAGGCGTTCGCGCCGCCGCTTATTGCTGCGCTGCGCAGGCGGCTTCTCGTCTGGCTCTACGAGCACCTCGACCAGCGGTGCTTTGGTCTTATAAAAGATAACAGTGATCAGCCCAAGACCGAGCCGGCGGCATAATCCGCTAAGCTCGCCCCAGCGCTGGTTCACCGCTCCTTTTTTATCACGGACACGTTCCACTGCGAGATAGACGGTAGGACTGAGCTTCAACCGTTCTACCCCTTGCAGCAGCAAGGCGAGATTGAATGATTTTTTCATCTCCACAATCAGAGGATGCTCAATGTCCTCCCGAATCCCCACCAAATCGCAGGTCCGAACCTCACCTTTGATGCTGTAACCCTGCTTTTCAAAAAAAATCTTCAAAGGAGCATACAGCTCCGTTTCATGTCGTACCGCCATCTTGTCACTCCCGTAGGCCTTTATTTTCGGGTTTCCCAATAAGGTTTTAAAGCCATTTTCTGATTCTCTATTATAGCACAGTAAAAAAGAGGTCAACTATTCCGCGCTTGCCGCATAGGTATGTAATACACTTTTTAACGCTATAGGAGAGCAAGTAGAAGAGCAAGTAGAAGAGCAAGTAGGAGCGCAAGAGGAGGCAGCGAGCAATGGACATTTTTGAGCGTATAGCTTCGTATCGGGCTGAGAACGACCGGTTGGCGTGGAGCGGCACCTTCAAGCAGTATATAGAACTGTTGAGAAAAGACCCCTCTCCCGCAAAAACCGCTCACTCCCGCGTTTATGACATGATTAAGTCGCACGGCGTAGAGGACATAAACGGACGCAAACGGTATAAGTTTTTTGAACAGGAGATTTTTGGACTTGATCGTGCAGTCGAAAAGTTGGTCGAGGAATATTTTCACTCTGCAGCACGTCGGCTTGATGTTCGCAAACGGATTTTGTTATTGATGGGACCTGTCAGTGGGGGGAAATCGACCCTGGTCACGCTGCTTAAACGTGGTTTGGAACAGTACTCGCGGACAGATGCGGGTGCGGTATACGCAATAGAAGGCTGCCCGATGCATGAGGACCCGCTGCATTTGATCCCGCTGGAGCTCCGTCCGGAGATTGAGAAGGAACTTGGTGTACGTATTGAGGGCAACTTGTGCCCATCCTGCCAGATGCGTCTAAGAAATGATTATGCTGGTGACATTGAGCAGGTTAAAGTGACGCGTGTTATTTTGTCAGAAGAAGAGCGGGTAGGGATTGGTACTTTTAGTCCATCTGATCCGAAGTCTCAGGATATCGCCGATTTGACAGGAAGTATTGATTTTTCGACCATTACTGAATTTGGTTCGGAATCTGATCCGCGTGCCTACCGTTTTGATGGTGAGTTGAACAAAGCTAACCGTGGGCTGATGGAATTTCAGGAAATGCTCAAATGCGACGAAAAGTTTTTATGGAACCTGCTGTCACTGACGCAAGAAGGCAATTTCAAGGCTGGCCGCTTCGCGTTGATAAGTGCGGACGAAATGATAATTGCTCATACAAATGAAACCGAGTATAAGTCGTTTATTTCTAATAAAAAGAATGAAGCGCTCCAATCCCGTATGATTGTTATGCCTGTTCCGTATAACCTCAGAGTTTCGGAAGAGGAAAAAATCTACGCGAAGCTGATCGCCCAGAGTGATATGAGTCATGTGCATATTGCACCACATGCGCTGCGTGCCGCCGCTATTTTTTCTATCCTAACCCGTCTTAAAGAAAGCAAAAAACAAGGTATGGATCTGATCAAAAAGCTGCGGATGTACGATGGCGAAGAGGTCGAAGGCTATAAAGAGGCCGATCTTAAAGAGATGCAAACGGAGTATTTAGATGAGGGCATGTCCGGAATTGATCCGCGTTATGTTATCAACCGCATTTCCAGCGCTCTGATCAAAGGAGATCTGCAGTGCATGAACGCACTGGATGTCCTGCGGGCGATAAAGGATGGCCTGGATCAGCATCCGTCGATTACAAAAGAGGAGCGGGAGCGTTATTTGAACTTCATCTCCATTGCCCGCAAGGAATATGATATTTTAGCGAAAAGTGAAGTACAAAAGGCATTTGTCTACTCCTTTGAGGAATCTGCGAAGACACTTTTCGAGAATTATCTAGATAATATCGAAGCTTTCTGCAACTGGTCGAAAATTCGTGATCCGCTGACGGATGAGGAAATGGAGCCGGATGAACGGTTAATGCGTTCGATTGAAGAGCAAATTGGAATCTCTGAGAATGCAAAAAAAGCGTTCCGTGAAGAGATCCTGATCCGGATTTCCGCGTATTCACGCAAAGGGAAGAAATTCGAGTACAACAACCACGACCGCCTGCGGGAAGCGATTGAGAAAAAGCTGTTCACAGATCTCAAAGATATTGTCAAAATCACCACCTCGTCCAAAACACCTGATGAAAGTCAGCTCAAACGAATTAACGAGGTATGCGCCAGACTTATTGATGGACATCACTACTGCCCAATTTGCGCCAACGAGCTGCTGAAATACGTGGGAAGTCTGCTTAACCGTTAAAAAAGAGTTCATTTATGCGGGGTGTTCCAAAAGCCATGAAAATGGCTGTGGAGCACTCTTTTTTTGCCCTTCCATGTTGTATCTTCCTCCTTTTACCCTCCTAATGTTAATCTAAACGCCGCAACCCGTCTGACTAATTTGGCTGTTGTGCGTAAGAAGTTGCTAAAGGACACAGGTGACTCTAAACGTAGATTTTGAGCATATTTCGCAGGCTATCGGACCCCATGGTCGCTATTAGCAGGAAAAACCCTAAATATGAGCCGTTTTTGACTAATAGCTGCACTGGAGTCCGAAACTCCGCTCAAAAGGCGATATTTTTGCAATTAACGTCATCTGGGTCCTTTAGTCAGTCGTTGGGAGCAACAGAACTGAAGAGTAAGTAGTTACGTGGATCCAGCGTTGTCTACTTCGAGGCTTACCCAAAATGATGGTGACTAAGAATACGCAGAGTTGTGATCTTTTTGTAAATGGAGGATCACTGCTCTGTTTTTCTATACAGGCAATAATGCAGCTCAGCAAAACAGGAACAGTCCATTTCCAGCGCAGTTGATATAATGAAATCACCGTACGGGGAAAGGCTGGTGCTGCACTTGAATTACAGTAAAGATATAGAAAAATGTGTTGAATATATAGAAGCTCATATTAAAGAAAATATAACGGTTGAAGAAATAGCGACGGAGGTCGGATATTCGGTGTATCATTTTTGCCGAGTGTTTAGCTTGTGCAAAGAAATGTCTGTGATGGAGTATGTGCGGAGCCGAAAATTATCCTTAGCCTCAATTGAATTATTTGCTGGAAAAAAGATCATTGATATTGCGCTGGACTATGGTTTTGAAACACAAAGTGGCTTTACTAAAGCTTTTCGCAAAACCTTTGGTTATAGTCCGACACAATATGCGGCACGGATGGATGGGTTTAGTAAAGGAAATTCAATATTTGATATCGGAGGTTATATTATGAATCCTGTTTTTGTTCGTAAGCCTGCTTTTAAGGTGGCTGGTTATGGTATCCAAACTAATGTTGCGGGTAGTATGTACACTAAGGATATTGCTTCTTTTTGGAGCCATTATGAGGGTGAAAACCTGGAGTCCAAAATGTATAAAATACTAAACCCGCCTAAACACGGAGAAGTTGGTTTATGTATTCCGTCTTCAGATAACGGCAATGCCACCTATCTTTTGGGTGTTATTGTTGAGGACTACTCCAAGGTAGAAGCTGATATGTTGACGATGGATGTGCCAGAAGCCGAATATGCCGTGTTTACAACACCTCCAGTGGATACTTCAACGGATACAGAGCAAATAGAGTTTGCCCAAGTCATAAAAAGCAGCTGGAAGTACATCTTCGAAGAATGGTTTAAGGACAGTGGTTACGTTTATGACGAGACTAAGCTGGATTTTGAGTTTTACGATGAACGCTGCCATTCGCGGCCAGATACAGTGATGGAGATTTACGTTCCTGTGAAAAAGTTGACTGAATAGTCGATAAGGGCAAAGACCGCGGGGTGATAATTGTAATTTCAGAAATGTTTAGACTTTAGGTCGCTGACAAAGGCGAACGCTACGGACCTACATTTTCAAACTTCCTTACGTTACGTTCACCTGAGCATTTGCCATGTGCAGTTATTAAGTTGATATGAGGGTGTCGATGGAGGTCCGCAACGGTTAAGTTGCGGACTTTTTTTTAATGCTTAAAAGGACTATCCCTAGGTGGATTTTTTAGACATGAAATCTGCTTACTCTCGACAAAAAGAGACACCCATGTAAAAAACAATATGATATGATCTCTATGAATTATCTAGCACTATTGTACTAGAAGTTAAGGGATTAGAAGTGGTTTGTAGTTCATTTCGTAGATAAGTAGGAGGAGAAACGTGGTTATTAAAAAGATTTTATCTAAAAAGGCTATTGTATTCATGCTTATTGTTTGTTTAACTTCATTACCTTTAGGTACTGTTTTCGCAAGTAAGGTTTCAGATATTCAAGGGAGTTGGGCGGAAGCGCAAATTTCTAAATGGATGGAGAAGGGGCTAATATCAGGTTATCCAGATGGGGGCTTTAAACCTGACCATTCGATTACTAGGGCTGAATTGGTTGCATTAATCAATAAGTCATTTGGATTTGTTGAGTTGGAGGAGCGTTCTTTTAAAGATGTAAAAGCTTCAGACTGGTATTATTCTAGTCTTTTAGCGGCAAATGCTGCTGGTTACATACAAGGTTATTCAGATGGATCCTTTGGACCTAATAAAAAGGTAACACGTCAAGAGTTTGCAGTGATTGTTAGTAAATTACTTGCACTGCCTTCTTCCGATTCTGCTAATAAATTTAGCGACACATCAACAAGTCCTTTATGGAGTAAAGTAGCTATCGGCTCTGTATACGATAAGGGTATTATGTCGGGGTATTCAGATAACACCTTTCATCCCGAATCGTTTACTACTCGTGCTGAGGCTGTTGTAATTTTGGACGGATCGTTAACAATCAAGGGTGAATCCTCATTTGGAACCCTCTCTTACGATATAGCGGGTACTTATGGTCCTGCAACAGGGGAAGAGAAAGTAAGCCAAAACGTAATCATTAACTCTTCTGATGTAACTCTACAAAACATGACGATCTTAGGGAACTTATTACTAGCAGAAGGAATTGCTGAGGGAGAAGTGTTTTTAAAAAATGTTACTGTTAACGGTGTTACTACGGTTAGCGGTGGGGGAGCGCATAGTGTTCATTTTGAGAATGCTAGACTAACCTCGGTGATCATTGATAAGAAGACAGGGATTATTAGAATTGTTGTTGAAGGCTCTACAGTTATTAGTGATATTCAAGTTCAATCCCCTGCAACAATTCAATCTTCTAGTGGGGCTACTATTCATACAGTTACTCTATCCAAAGCGCTTCCTAAAGACTCGCAGATGAGTTTGCTTGGAAGCTTTAAGAATGTAATTGTTTTGGCGCAAAATATCAATATTGGATTGCCACAAGGCAGCGTTCAAAATTTTAGTTTTAATAAAGATGCAAGTGGAAATAAGCTAAACAATGGGGCTAGTATCCTTTCTTTGATTATGAACGCTAGCACGAATGTGGTAGGGAATGGGACTATTGATCAAGCGGTTATAAATGCATCTGGAATTACTATGGAACATGCTCCACGCAATTTAGAAGCTGGAAAAGATGTCCCATCAAATGTGAATGTGAATATTGGTGGAGTAAATAGACCGGCAGCAACACCTACACAGGCACCAGCAGTAACAACACCAATTTCACCAGTGTCCCCGGGAACATCAGATGGAACAGTAACGCCAACAGCGACACCAGCGGCAACGCCAACAGCAACGCCAACAGCGACACCAGCGGCAACGCCAACAGCAACGCCAACAGCGGCACCAACAGAAACACCGACAGTCACGCCATCAGCAACACCAGACGTGACTCCACTGCCAACGTTGTCTCCAATTCCGACAATGGTACCGACTTTTACTCCGGAACCGACACCGCCAGGGCCAACACCGCAACCAGAACAGTATAATGTAAATGGAACTATTATACGTGCAGATGGGAAGGAAATATTTAAAGAGGGTATTCTTTATATAAGTAAAGTTCAAGATAATATGACTATTGGTTATGAAACTAAATTGGTTGACGGGAAATTCAGTATTAATTTGTACGATGGGGATTACCAGATCACAAAAGTATCTGATTTGAATTCTTCAGATTTTATTTCGCTTTTCTATACCTTTAAGGTATCTAATGAGAAACCTATTCCTAGCTCGCTTGATATTGTAATTCCAGAGAGGCATGAAGGAACTATAAAATATCAAGATGGTACCTCAATAAGTAATGGTTCGTTATTAATTTTAAGAATAGAACCTAATTTATCTGTCGGGTTCAGTGCGCCGATCAAAGATGGTAAATTCACTTTGTATTTACCTGATGGAGACTATCTAATAAAAAACCAGAATAATTATGCTACTGAAGAGCAAATTTCACTATATTACACATTCAAAATTGTTAATGGGCTGACTGAGCCAAGTCAAATTGATATAGTCATTCCTTCAAAAATCAAGGGGACTATAGTTAATTCGGAAGGGGTAGCAGTTCCTTCTGGAACACTTATGGTGCATAGAACAGATACTCCAGAATTAAATATTTATTATGCTCAAATTTACGGGGGGAATTATAGCTTATTTTTACCTGACGGTTCTTATCAAGCCGATGGTTTCTATCCTGTTAATATGTCAAGTCGGATTTCAATTGACTATAGATTTATAGTGAATAATGGAAAGACCACACCAAATCCATTAGCCATTACAATACCGAAAGGATACAACGGAACGATAAAAAATGCAGATGGAAGAATCTTTAGATATGGATCGATAACTGTTTATAAAAATAATGAAGATGGTTCTCAGTCTTTTTACACAGCCCCTATATTCTCAGGGGAGTTTAAGTTGTTTTTGCCAGAGGGTACTTATCAAGTGAATAGTTTATTTAACGGTGAAGATCAAATCCCATTTAACTATACCTTCACCATTGCTAAGGGTCAGTCTGACCCGAATCTATTAAATATTCTAGTGCCATAATGAACTTCGGCTTTATTTACCGGAAGACTCTTAATAAAATATATCAATTGTTCAAACAATGCTCAGTCCTATCATCTTAATCTTATCGGGTATATGATTGAATTTGCACCCCAAAACATTGGAACTTCCATATGGAAACCAATGATAATTTTGGGGTGTTTTTTTATCTAATCAGTTTATGTTTGACGAGTATGTTCTTCCGTAGTGTAATAGAGTCAATTAGAAAGGTAATTTGAAAATAACGGGGAGTGGGGCAGATGATTAGAGAAGCGAGAGCTGATGACTGGAAAGACATAGCGGAATTATTAGAACAGTTGGGATATCCGGATACAGAAGTGTTCATGCAAGAAAAAATAGAAAAGCTAATCCTACATCCGGACGAGGAATTATTGGTTTTTGAGGAAGATGATAAAGTGGTAGCTTGTATTTCCATGCATTACATACCCCAATTAGGTCTGGTAGGAGAGACTGCAATTATAAGTTATCTTGTGGTGAGTAATTCCATTAGGAGCAAAGGAATTGGACGAAAGCTTGAGGAGTATTGCGCTGATTTAGCTAGAAAAAGAAACTGTGATAAAATTCAGGTTCATTGTCATTCTAGAAGAACTGATGCGCATAGATTTTATGCCCGGCAAGGATTTGTTGAGGCTCCAAAATATTTCTCGAAGTCGTTAAAAGAATCTGAATCCTCATTTTAGTCATAGCAAAAAGCGGCAGACCAGGGTGTTAATACCCGTTTAGGTCTGCCGCTTTTTTTAGTTTAAATAAACTTCCGCTGCACCTTTTTGCCATCGTATGAAAAACGCGCCTTTTTGTCTTCCACAACCGTCTGTAGATGAACAGTCCGCCCCCATAAAGAGTAGATGTGAGGGAGTGTGCGCTCCAGATACTTCAGATCCAGCTCGATGCTTTCATAGCGATGAGTTATAAATAATTCACCATTCTTCTCGAAGTCTGCGTCCTCAATTACCAAGTAAGGAGACCCGCCATTGACCCGGGCGAGCACCAGTTGATCTCGTACATTTTCCCATGCTTTATCGGTGATTTTCCATTCGGGGCCTTTTTTCTCAAAAACATAAAGATCGAGGTCGTTCACCAATTCCTTCGACAGATAGCTGCGGATAAAGGAGGTATCGGATTCCAACTCACGTACTTCAAAGATTTTCTCACGGTCCCAGCGGCGTTCGATGTCTTCAAAGATTTTCAGCCCCAGATAGTAAGGATTCAGGCTTTGCCGTGAGGGCTGCACGACGGATGAATTTAGTTTTGCGTATTCCACTGTTTCCTCTTCGGTCAGATCTAGTTCGCGAACGATGCGCTGATGCCAGTAGGAAGCCCAGCCTTCGTTCATGATCTTCGTCTCCATCTGCGGCCAGAAGTAGAGCATTTCGTCATGGAGCATCGTCATAATGTCACGCTGCCAATCCTCCAAAACAGTGGAATATTGCTGGATAAACCAGACCATATCTTTTTCTGGCTCCGGGGGGAAAGCACGGTTTCCAGAGGGTGCTTCCTGTGGCCCGGTATTGCTTTTATCTAAATTCCATAATTCGTCATAAGGATTGGATGATTTCGAGCCGCCTGGAGGGGCGTCTTTGAGCTCCTTCATCTTAGCTTCCAGTAGGTGAGTTTTGCCCAGCTTGCGTGGCTGGATCAGACTGGGGTCTATATGCTCCTGGATAGCCAGCACTGAATCGATGAAGCTCTCCACAGCATCAGTTCCGTAAGTTACAGAATAACCGGCAATCCGATCTGCTGTAGCTGACATGCTCTCGACCATATCTCGGTTGGACATGGAGAAACGCATATTATTTTTGAAAAAATCACAGTGCGCTAGCACATGGGCAACGATCAGCTTATTCTGAATCAGTGAATTTCCATCCAGCAGGAAGGCATAACAAGGGTTGGAGTTAATAACGAGCTCGTATATTTTGCTCAGTCCGAAATCGTATTGGGATTTCATTTTATGAAAGGTTTTTCCAAAACTCCAGTGTCCAAATCGTGTAGGCATTCCATAAGCGCCGAATGTATAAATAATATCTGCGGGGCATATTTCATAACGCATGGGATAAAAATCTAAACCGAAGCCAGTGGCTATTTCCGTAATCTCGGCAATGGCCCGCTCTAGCGCATTAATTTCTTCGCTTGGCATGAATCTTTCTCTCCCTCCAGCTTGGGCTTATGCTGCAACCTATTCTGACAAGGCTGCAAAGGTTCCGCGACAACGTCCGGGACTGTTCCATTTAAGTATATGGGAGAGAAGATGAGTGTATGACGTTCTGAATTTCTGAGTGAAGATAATGTGATTTTGTATACATTATTGGAAGGAAGCACTAGCTTTTTTTGTATGCGAATTCTATCAACGGTATCCTTCTCGGTGAATTCGGACTCAGCTGACGTTATTTGCAAATTTCCAGCCTTTTGAGCAGGGTTGCGGACCCCACAGACGCTATCCCGCAGAAAGAGGCTCATATGTGGTGTCTTTCTTGCCAATAGCGGCAATGGGGTCCGTTAGCATACCAAAAGTGGAATAATACTGCGATTAGTGTCATCTGTGTCCGATAGGTGCCCAATAGGTACCCGATAGAAGCTCCATATGTGTTCGAAAAGTATTCCATAGGTACCCATAGTACTCCACAAGTATCCGATTAGTACTCCACAAGTGTCCAATTAGTGCTTCACAAATTCCCGATAGCTCACCACACAAGCATAAGCAGTCGAGAGAACGTAACCTTCCCCAGAGTACCCAAACCCTCAGTACACAAACCTCCGTTGCGCCCAATAGCTGAAAAGGAAGATTGAAGCCTCGGTCAGTAGCTTGGCGGCGACAAGCGGAATAATCAGCTTTTCATTATAGAAATAGAGTAGCCCATAGTTGAACAACAATACGAGGATCACCAGCGCAAAATATTTGGGAAGCGATGCCTGAATCTTGGAGCGTTTGCCGCCCGTGAAGACATATTTTCGGTTCATAGAATAGTTGAAGACAGAGCTGCACAATCTCGCGGCCGCGACGGACAGGAATAGGTTATGGCTGAGCCTCTGAAACAGGAATAAGAGTGTGAAGTCGAGCAGGGCTGACAGCAGCGAAGAAGTGCTGAACATCAGTATCGGCAGATAAATCCGGAAGGAGTCCATCAGAGGCCGGAAATGGGATGATTTATTATCGTCCAGATAGACGGTATCGATGTACTCTTCCGTAATGGTGTACCCCTCTTTATGGGCAGTCAGCAGCATGTTCATTTCATATTCAAACCGTTCGCCGGGAATCTGGCATAGCCAATCAAGCATTGATAGGGGGTAGCCGCGCAGCCCAGTCTGTGTATCATAAATCTTAGTGCCTGTAGTTAAGGAAAAGACCGTCCGGGTTACAGAGTTGCCGAAGCGGCTGCGCAGAGGAATGGTTCCGGTGAACCGGCGGCTGCCGAGTACGATTCCCGGGGTAGTCTGGTTCCGCAGAGATTCAACGATCCGGTTAATATCATAAGGCAGATGTTGGCCGTCGCTATCCGCGCAGACTACATAATCCGGCAGACCGGCCTCCTGAATATACTGGAACCCTGTCTTCAGAGCACGTCCTTTTCCGAGGTTGACTTCATGGGTTAGGACAGTGCAGCCGAATGCTTCGGCCATATCGAAGATTCCACGGTAGTGCGGGCCGCTGCCGTCATCCACAAGAACAATAGGTTCAAGCTGGAAATTATGCAGCTGTAAAATCAAATCGAGCAGTCGTTCATCGGGCTCATAGGCTGGGATCAGTATAGTCATGATGTTGCATCCTCCTTGATATAAAGAATGTCGCTGACGCCCCGCTCCTTGTTTTTGCCCTGCGGATTATTTACGACCCGTCCCATGAAGTACATAGTGGATGAACCACCGCCGTCCAGATTGTAGGCTTCTGTGGCGCCAAGGACGGACATTACATCAGCTAGCTCAGTAAGGGTCATCCCACGGCTGTACCCTTCATTGCGCCCGTCAACTACGACAAACACATAATGGTTTGGTGCGATCATACCAACTGCGGTGCGGGGATTCGCGTTCTGGATGGAATGGTTGCCGAAGTTGGTATCGATTTTGACATTGCTGAAATCACTGGCAATCTCCCCGTCCTGAATCAGAATCGGACCAAAGGAAAGGGTATCGGTGGCCCCTTGCGCCAGCAGTTCAGAGGAAGAAATCTCTTCCTCGTTATAGGTTTGCATTGTCCCATCATCGAACAGCGCCATTGCATCCCGCACAGGATCATCACGATACACCGTGCCGTTACGGATTATCACTCCGTCATTGCGGAAGCCATAGTAATCACCATTGATGGCAAAAATCGCATGGTTCGCGGAAGCAATGTCCGAGGTATCCTCAGTGATGTTTGTTCCAAAGCTGTTGTCGGCAAAAGCAGTGCGCAGACTGCTCGCTTCCTTGAGGACGATATCAGCGACAAAATAAGTGATCTGGTCTGAACCGGAACCGGACTGCACTTGGTCGATCTGGATCTGAATATCATCGCTGGAGTAATTCCAGTCGTCAGAGGTTGCGTTAACTTCGGCAGTTGTAACGGCTGTAGCTCCTGAGCTGCTTGTTGTAGCTGCATCATCCGCAACCACGACTTCGACATGTTCGATTAAGTAACGATCTGCCAGACTATATATCACTGTGCCGAGAAGCAGGAGGACAATGATCATCACGATAAGCAGCTTTCGTTTGAAGCTCCAGGCTTGCTTACTTCTCTTGTTCAACATTGAAGCATCACCTCATTTTGTAAGTTGTTAAGGCCATAATACCTGGGCTACCTTTAATGAAACTGAAATAAAAGCTGAAATAAAAACCGAAATAGTAAGAGCTCCGGGAAATTGGTATAATTTAACGAAGAGGTTTTCGACTACGGGGAGGTTTGGACATGCCACAGCGTGTGCTGCTGATTGAGGACGACGAAGCAATCAGTGAAATGGTCAGGTCTTATTTGGTAAAAGAAGGTTATGAGATTGAAGCTGTATTTGACGGTGAAGTAGCGGAGAGAACATTTCGGACCGGTGGTCCATTTGATCTTGTACTGTTAGACCTTATGCTGCCGAAGCGTAGCGGGACTGACATTCTTCAGACTATCCGTGCGGGGAGTCTGGTTCCAGTGTTGATCATGTCCGCCAAAGACAGTGATGTAGATAAAGCGCTTGGGTTAGGCTTTGGGGCGGATGATTATATTACGAAGCCCTTTTCTATGATTGAGCTAGCGGCTAGGGTGAAGGCAGCGATCCGTCGTGCAGGTTATGCATCTCCCAGTATCCAAGTGGAAGATCAAGCTCCGGTGAAGCAAATGATCTCCATTGGCCGATTGACTGTAGATTTAGATAACTTCTCTGCGTTGAAGAATGGGGAAGAAGTAAAGCTAACGTCGAAGGAATTTCATATTCTTAAGCTGTTTGTGACGCATCCGGGCCGAGTATTTACCAAAGCGCAGATTTATGCGAGCGTATGGGAGGATGATTATTTCGGGGATGAGAACGTCATTAATGTACATATGAGAAGATTGCGTGAAAAAATAGAAGACGATCCCTCCCATCCCGAATACATTAAGACGTTATGGGGCATCGGGTATAAGCTGGGAGAACAGCTATAATGATCGCGGTGCTAGGTGTTGTCATTGTGCTCTTACTCGCCGTCATTGTGTGGCAATATCAGAATTCGCGTAAAGCTTCTAATGATTTGCGATATATGCATGACAAGTTAAGCAGCATTATGGAGGAAGGCTCACATGAAAGATTGCTGCTGTTCAGCGGTAATTTGGAGCTGCAGAGCGTGCTGATTGACCTGAACCGGCTGCTGGATATCAATCATAAAGGAAGCATTGAGCGCGTTAGGCTGGAGAAATCCATGCGTAATATGCTGTCTAATATTTCTCATGATCTTAAGACTCCGCTAACGGTTGTGCTTGGTTATATTGAGACCATTCAACAGGATGAGCATTTGCCGGCCGGGGAACGGGAACGGATGATGAAGATGATTCATCAAAAAGCCAATGAAGTGATCCAGCTGATGAACAAGTTTTTTGATTTGTCCAAGCTGGAATCAGGGGATCGGGAAATTGCGCTTTCACGAGTTGAGGCAGGTGAAGTATGCAGACGCAACATCCTTTCTTTCTATGATATCCTCAGCGCTAAGGGCAGTGAGGTGGAGATTGAGATTCCGGATGAGGCTGTTTACTTCATGGGAAATGAAGAGGCTCTTGATCGAATATTGTCCAATCTGTTGTCGAACGCAATTTCTTATGGCGACGCTGGGAGCGTATTAGGATTAAAGCTCTATAGTGATGAGAACAAAGTATACATAGAGGTGTGGGACCGGGGAAAAGGCATCAGTGAAGTACACCAGGATAAAGTATTTGAGCGTCTGTATACGCTGGAAGACTCAAGAAATCGGGCTTATCAAGGCAGCGGTCTAGGTCTGACGATCACCAAAAGATTAACGGAGCAAATGAATGGAACGATTACACTGGTTAGTCAGCCGTATGTGAGAACAGTGTTTACCCTTACTTTTCGCAGATTACGCTTCTAAGGAATAGAATTGTGCGCAGCTTAAGATTTTCGTAAGAAACGAGTAATAAAAAAGAAAATTCTGCTGTGTACAATAAGAACTAAGGAAGACGAGACGAAAACAAAGGGGAGCGCGGAATTGACTACAATACTTCGGACAAGAAATTTAACGAAAACCTATCAAGGTAAAGAAGTTGTCAGCAATGTGAATATGAATATTAAGCAAGGTGAAATTTACGGGTTTCTTGGACCGAATGGTGCTGGCAAAACTACCGTGATGAAAATGGTCACGAACCTAGTTAAACCTACGAGTGGAGAAATTGAATTTTTTAATGAAAAAATGACTGAGCATTCTTACGAAATGCTGAAGCGGATGGGCTGCATCATTGAATATCCAGTGTTTTATGATAAATTGACAGCCAAAGAAAATCTGATTTTGCACGGAGAGTACATGGGCTATTATGATCCGCAAGCGATTGGTGAAGCGCTGGAGCTGGTAAAGCTCACAGGTGTCGATAAAAAGCCGGTGAAGCAATTTTCACTTGGGATGAAGCAGCGTCTGGGTATTGCCAGAGCCTTCATGACGAAACCTGAACTGCTCATTTTGGATGAGCCGATTAATGGGCTAGATCCTGTGGGAATCAAGGAGATGCGTGAAGTGTTCCGGATGCTTAGCCGTGAATATGGAATGACGCTACTTGTATCTAGTCATATTCTGGGGGAAATAGAGCAGATTGCTGATACGATCGGTGTGATCCGGCAGGGTGCTCTGGTAGAAGAAGTGGCGATGGATTCCATTCGTGGCCAAAATACTGAATATATCGAAGTGGTTACGAATGAGATTAATAAAGCAGTGTATGTGTTGGAGCATAAGCTTGGGCTTAATAATTTCAAAGTGCTGGACCATATTACAGTTAGAATATATGACGGTGGAATCTCACAACGTGATCTGAATAAGGCGTTAGTGCTAGCAGATGTGGAAATTGAGAGTATCAGCAAAAAACAACATACGCTGGAAGATCATTTTCTGCAATTGATTGGGGGTGAAGGCATTGCTTAAATTAATATCTTTGGAGATTCGGAAGAATAAGCTAAAAACGCTTCTTACAGGTGCAGCAATCGTCAATCTTGCGATTCTTGCTTTTATGATTATGGTTTTATTCGTTGATCAAAATGAGAGCGAACCGTCGTTTGCTTCTTATGCAGAGTTGTTTGAGGGCGTGTTCGTTTTTGTAAAGGCTGCTTATATTATTTTCGCTTCGGTTATTATTAGCAAGCTGGTGATTGATGAGTATAAGAACAACACCATTACTCTTCTCTTCATGTATCCTATCTCACGTAAAAAGCTGATGACTGCGAAAATATTGATAGTGTTCGCCTTCACATTTGTGGCCATTATCGTGGCAGATATTGTAGTCGGCGCTATCCTAGTAGGATTCAATTCCTTTGCAGGGCTTATTCCGGGTGAACTGACCCTTCATGTAATCACTTCAGAGCTGATTAAGTTAGGTGCAAACGCTTTTTACGCAGCGGGTATTGCTCTAATCCCATTGTACTTTGGAATGAAGAAAAAATCGGTCCCTGCCACCATCGTCTCAGCTGTGTTAGTTACCTCCCTAATTTCTGGGGGATTTGATCAAGCTCGCTTAGGTAATTTAGCGGCGGTGTCGATCTCACTTGGTTTGCTAGGAGCAGGTATTGCCTATATGGCTATTCGCAACATTGAACATAAAGATATAGCCTAATAGATTCGGAATTCACCCCCTTTTATAACCCTTTTGTAACGATGAAAAAGCATCGTGATTGGGTTATAAAGGGGGAATTTGACGTTTATCTACGACTGATTTCCGTAATTTTGATATAATAGATATGAAATATATTTAAAATTTTAGATGAACATTGCTCGTTTAGGGGTAATGATAATGGATGAGAGAGCCTGAGGGGATGTGAACTGTGGATAAAGACTGGACGTCCATTCTGAGACGGTTGCTTTCGGAAGAGAGCGCTTATAAATCGTTATATGACCATCATCCTGATTTGATATTCGTTCTGGATAGACAAGGTCGCTGCGTAGGAACCAATCGAACTTTTCATCTAGGCTTGAGCGCAGAAGCGAAGTTGCAAAATACAAGTCCGATATCAGCAAAGAGAAAAAAACTTGGCAATATTGCTAGTTTTGAGGCTGCTCTGCAGGGGAACTCCTCAAGCTTTGAGCTACAAGATTTAGAGAATCCCAAAAAAGGCTCAGATTGCGTAGGCGTTAAACTATTACCGATCAGAACGGAAGAAGGGATCGCCGGGGTATTCGCGATTACTCAAGTGGCTAACGGAAGCGCTCTTTTACATGCAAAATTGTTACAAGACTGGCTAGATGAATTAGCGGACACCTTAGATACTGAATTACCTATCACGGGCGAAGTGGAGATCAGCTCCAAAGATACCTCAATAGTAGCTGTGAAGGATCAACAATCGAGTCTCATTCTGAATTCCGTCTCCGCGGGAATCTTTGTGCTGGATACAACGGGGCGCGCTCTATTTATTAACCGTGAGGCAGCGGATATGTTAGGCTACCAACCAACAGAATTGATGGGTTTGAAGCTTATGGATTATATCCATCATATCCAAGGTGATGGTTCGCGTTATTCGACACCTGATTGCCAGATTAGTCTTACGATAGAGGATGGAATCATCCGTAAGAAAGATGATGAGATCTTCTGGCGTAAGGATGGCACCAGTTTTTTTGTTAATTATCGGGTAGCACCTCTTATTGATGAAGGGCTGATCGCCGGTGCGGTTATTGCCTTCAGTGATATTACGAATGAGCGAGAAATCATTCGTGCGAAAGAATCAGCAGAGCAGGCAGCGCAAGCCAAATCTGATTTCTTAATGATGATGAGCCATGAAATTCGGACGCCGATGAACGGGATGATCGGAATGGCTGATCTATTGTTGGATACTGAACTTGGAGAAGAGCAGCGAGGTTATGCCGAGATTTTACGCAGCAGTAGTTATACGTTATTGCAGATCTTGAATGACATTCTTGATTTCAGCAAAATGGAAGCAGGTAAAATGTCACTACAATCCGAGAAGTTTGATCTCCGCGAGATGATCTCAGACGTCATTGATTTATTTGCACCGAAAGCGGAAGAGAAGAAGCTGGCATTACGTTGGTGGATGGATACTAGCGTTCCAACCATAATCATTGCTGATCCGATCCGCTTGCGGCAGATTGTCGTGAATCTGGTAGGCAATGCGCTGAAATTCACGGAACGTGGGAGCGTGACCCTATCGGTGAAGAACATTCCACTATCTGATGAACAAGAATTTTTGTTGGAGTTTTCAGTGCGGGATACAGGTGTAGGAATTGCCGGTAACAAACTCAATCTATTGTTTCAATCTTTCTCACAGCTGCATCCGTCCATAAACCGTAAATATGGAGGCACAGGCTTGGGACTGGCGATTTGTAAACAGCTTGTGGAGCTGATGGGTGGGACGATCTTTGTAGAAAGTGAAGAGAATCAAGGTTCTACGTTTCGTTTTATGTTGCCTTGCAGAGCAGAAGATATAGAGCTGGAAGTAACTTCAAACTAGGGGGGTTACACACAAATCTCCGGTCCATTTGCTTAAGAAGCAATGGCCGGAGATTTGTGTGTTATTAGTCCTGAAGCATATACATGAGACCTACAGTATGCGGCCCACAATGGCTGCCAATTACACAACCCGCATGGAGGATTGCTATTTCATTAACTTGAGTTTTCTCTCGTAGTGCTGCCTCCAGATAGAGCGCATCTTCTTCCGCCAAGGTATGGACCACGATGAGCAACTCATTATCCATTCGATCGACATGAACCAAAGCGTTCTGGAGCATTTGTTCCACAGCTTTTTCTTTTTTGCCACGGATTTTGCTGGTAGGTATGATGCTCCCATCTACCAGTCTAAGAACAGGACGGATTTTGAGCAGACTACCGATGAAGTTCTGCATGCCTGAACAGCGTCCACCCATATATAAGTAATCTAGCGTATCCACAACGAATTCAGTTTCCACAAGGCTGCGGCTGTGCTCCAGCATGGCTGCAATCTCTACGGCAGAGTGGCCCTTTTCAGCAGCTCTGACAGCCTTCATAACAAGGAGGGCAATGCCTCCGCACAAGGTTTGCGAATCTATAACCTGTACGCGTCCCTCAGGAAATTCCCCGGCAGCCAAAAGTGCATTCTGATATGTAGAGGATAGTGAGGAGGAGAGACTGATATATACAATATCTTGTCCGCTGCTAATCACGGGTTGAAATGCAGCAATGAAATCTGCTGGCGAAGGTGCTGCCGTTTTCGGCAATACTCCACTAGCGGCTACACGGCGATACACTTCCTCGGGTGTAATATCTTCACCATCTTTGTAGGTACCTTCTTCAAATACAACATAAAGAGGAACGATGCCGATGTCATAAGTATCCTTCCAGTTTTGAGGTAAATCGGAAGTGCTGTCTGAAAATATTTTTACAGTAGACATGAAATTCTCCTTCACCGATAATTCGGATGACAATAATCATTATAGAACTACATAATCTATTTATTATACCAAGACTATGCCAATTCTCAAAATGAAATAGTAGGCAATCACAAGAAAAAAGACTATCGGGATTTCGATAGTCTTTTTAGTTCTATTCTTTTTTCGTAACAGGGATCCATATCTCACAACGATAGCCTCTGCGTCTGGTCTCCCTGGAAGATATAGCTCAAACTCAGGTCCGCCTGTGTGCTCGTAGCCTGTGGAAGGGAACCACTCCTGGAAAATGCGTGCCCATACCTGCTGGATCGCATCAGGCATCGGCCCTACTGAGGTGAACACAGCCCAACTTGCAGCTGGAATTGTTGTAGAAGCAAAGCCCTGTGCATCAGTCTCTGGAGTAGCTTCGACAGCGATCCAATAGGAGAAGGTTTCTTTATCATGGTTCATGTCAGAGCAGATGCCTAATAAATCCTTATCTTCACCGAGCTCAATCAGCTTATCCGACGTACCATTTTCATTAGCTTCTATCCACAACTGAGGGATGCGGCGCAGATTCTCCCCATCCTTCGTTGTCATTTCCTCTACTAGTCCGATAACATTAAAGGCGTCTCTTTTCTCAATTCTGTAGTCCATTTCTTTATCTCCCTTCAGTGATAGATGGAAGGAGAGTCTAGGGAAAGCCTTGAGCTGTACCCCTGACTCCCGCGCAGCAGAAGGAGTAATTCCATGTGCCTTGCGGAATGCTTTGGCAAACGACTCGGGCGAGTCATATCCGTATTTCAGTGCAACATCCAGCACTTTAACTTTAGAAATAGCAAGCTCCTGTGCAGCCAGAGTTAATCTGCGCTTACGGATATAGTCTTTAATAGATACTCCGGTAAGCATATTGAACATGCGCTGGAAATGAAAGGGGGAGGAGTAAGCAACCTTGGCGATTTCTTCAATGGTCACAGATTCCTCCATCTTGCTCTCCATATAATCTAAAGCTTCTTTCATGCGGATAAGCCATTCCAAGTCCGTCATCTCCCTTTAAGTTCATACTATCAGGCTGCATTTGCAAAATCCTGTTATTCCGTGCTCTCTAATGACAGGTAGCAGGCAGAAGGATAATCTCATAAAAAATCATCCTAAATAGTATAACTCAGGAAGATAGACAAAGTTAGTCTTTCAATCGATACACTCTTGCTTCATAAGGTCGTAATAATTCCCGTGTGGGTGCATCATCAGGGTAATTTCCAATAATAAGTTCCGTAGCCTTACTTAGCTCTGCGGAAAGATCAACAGTCTGTGGAACCTCATTGAAATTGAGCAGCACCAGCCACTTCTCGTCATCCAGAGTACGCGTATAGGCATAAATATCCTCATGCTCTGGCAAAAGTAGCTTGTATTCGCCATAAGCCATGATCGGATTTTTTTTGCGCAAAGCAAGCAGCCTTTGGTAATAATAGAAGATGGAATCCGAATCCGCCAGGGCCTGCTCCACGTTAATTTCCTTGTAGTTCGGATTAACTTTGAGCCACGGCTCCCCTTCAGTAAAGCCGGCATTCGCAGAATCATCCCATTGCATCGGAGTGCGCGCATTATCACGGCCTTTGATATGAATAGCGTTTAGCACGCTGTTAGGATCAGCGCCGCCTTCGGTAACCTTTTCGCGATACATATTGAGGATTTCAATGTCTTTATAATGTTCAATGGCTGTGAATTTTACATTAGTCATCCCGATTTCTTCGCCTTGATAAATATAGGGTGTCCCTTTCAGCGTGTGCAGTAAGGTAGCGAGCATTTTGGCAGAGATCACACGATACTTACCGTCATCCCCGAATCTTGAGACCATACGTGGCTGGTCATGATTGTTAAGATAAAGACTATTCCAACCCTTATCCGCCAGACCCACTTGCCATTTATGAAGAATATCGCGCAGCTTCGACAACGTCCACGGGGCTACGTCCCATTTGCCGTCAGGACCCGAGTCCACATCCATATGCTCGAACTGGAATACCATTTGCAGCTCTTTACGTTCCTCGTCCGTGTAAAGGATGGCATCTTCAACTGTAGCGCCAGGAGTTTCGCCGACAGTCATAATGTTATAGTTGGATAACACTTTGTCATTCATTTCATGTAAAAACTCATGAACACGTGGTCCATTCATATAATATTCGCCGCCCCAAGCAAGTTCCCCGGGAGCAAGGCCGTCTCTATGAGAGGATGGGAGACCTTCCACTTTAGAAATCATATTGATTACATCCATTCGTAGACCATCCACACCCTTGTCGAGCCAGAAGGTGATCATCTTGTATAACTCCTCACGCAGCTGCGGATTCTCCCAGTTGAGATCCGGTTGCTTGCGCGAAAACAGATGCAGATAGTATTCACCAGTGGTTTCATCCAGTTCCCAAGCCGGGCCGCTGAATACAGAACTCCAATTGTTGGGGCGCTCACCATCTGGTCCACCCGGACGCCAAATGTAGTAATCGCGATATGGATTATCTTTTGAAGAACGGGATTCTACGAACCAAGGATGCTCATCTGAGGAATGATTGATTACAAGGTCCATCATTAGTTTTATGCCACGGGCGTGCAATTCAGTCAGTAATTCTTCCCAATCCTGCAATGTGCCGAACTCATCCATAATATCTTGATAATCGCTGATGTCATAACCGTTATCGTCATTTGGCGATTTATATACAGGTGACAGCCAAACTACGTCGACACCTAGCTTTTGCAAATAATCCAGACGTGAAATGATTCCCTGCAGATCTCCAATCCCGTCACCATTGCTATCTTGAAAGCTGCGGGGATAGATTTGGTAGACAACGGCTTCTTTCCAAAAGGTTCTGTTCATTCAAAATCACTCCTTATATAAGTTATCTTCCTAAAAAATAAAGAGACCCCAAAAGCATTAAGCTTCAAGGGTCTCTTGGGTGTAAGTTTTATACTGTGACGGAATTGCTATCAGCAGTGATGCTGCTTAGTCCGTTTACGGTATATTCTTTGTCGTAGATAGTAATAGAAGCAGGGATATCAGTTTCATTCGTAACAGTAACTTGTGCATCCGTAACGCTTACTTTCAGACGGGAGCCGCGGAACATGATTTTAAAAGAGTAAGCGGTCCAGTGACCTGGGTTAGATGGGCTCAGTGTCAGTCTGCCGTCATGCACGCGGAGTCCGCCGAAACCATGTACGATTGACATCCAAGTACCAGCCATGCTAGTGCTGTGCAAGCCGTCTTCTGTATCATTGTTATAGTTATCAAGATCCAGTCTTGAAGTACGCAAGTACATTTCATAGGCCTTATCCTTATATCCCAGCTCACTGGCTAGAATGGAGTGGATACAAGGGGAAAGGGAGGACTCATGAACAGTGATCGGTTCATAAAAGTCGAAGTTACGTTTTTTGGTATCGAGATCGTAACGGTCACCCAGGAAATATAATCCCTGCAGAACGTCTGCTTGTTTAATGAAGCAAGAACGCAGGATACGGTCCCATGACCATTTTTGGTTAAGTGGCAGATGCTCACGTTCCAGATCTTTGACTTGAATGATCTCTTTGTCCAGGAAGCCATCTTGTTGTAAGAAGATACCCAGCTCTTCATCCGCAGGATAATACATCTTAGCAATGATGTCTTTCCATTTTGTAGTTTCGCTCTCTTGCAGCCCTAGTTTGTCAACTAGCTCAGCATAACGAGTAGGCTCATTTTCTTGCAAGTATGCCAGTGCTTCCATGGTATATTCCATAGTCCACGAAGCCATACGGTTCGTATACCAGTTATTATTAACGTTATTCTCATATTCATTCGGGCCCGTTACGCCGAGCATTACGTATTTGTCTTTGCGTGATGCATAGTGAACACGTTCTTCCCAGAAGCGGGAGATTTCCACGAGAACCTCAAGGCCATATTGTCCCAGATAAGCTTTGTCTCCGGTGTAGTTCACATAGTTGTAAATAGCGTAGGCAATGGCACCATTCCGGTGAATTTCTTCAAATGTAATTTCCCACTCGTTGTGGCACTCTTCACCGTTCATAGTAACCATTGGGTATAGCGCACCTTTTTTGAATCCAAGCTTACGGGCATTTTCTTTAGCTTTCTCTAAGTGCTTGTAACGGTAGATCAACAAATTGCGGGCAATGGAGGAGTCCGCCGTACTGAGATAGAAGGGAACGCAATACGCCTCTGTATCCCAGTAAGTGCTGCCGCCGTATTTTTCACCGGTAAAGCCTTTCGGGCCAATGTTCAGGCGGTCATCTTCACCATTATAGGTTTGATTGAGTTGGAAAATATTAAAGCGAATCGCTTGCTGAGCCGAAACGTCACCTTCAATGATGATGTCGCTTTCTTTCCATTTTTCTCTCCAAGCTTCAATTTGTTCGGTCAAAAGAGTTACAAATCCGGCTTCCTTAGCAGCTTGCAGAGCAGTTTGGGCGGCGTCGACCAATTGTCCCAGACCGTGATTCCTAGAAGTAACATTGGCTACATATTTATAAATGACGATTTGATTGCCCGCTTGTGCGGTTACGTCCAGTTTGCTGGCTACATATTTCTCTTGTTCGATCGCTTCTGCTTCGGCAGTTACCTTCTCACCATTGACAAGGATATCAAAAGCCATAGCAGAGGTGACATGGAAGTCGAGTTTCTTAGTCTTAAGAGTGAGATGTCCATGATCAGGTCCCGCTTGTTTCTCAACTTCATTCCAGAATTTCTCGTCATAGTTGGAATCCTTGTTCTTCACATCACCATCAAGATAAGGAGTAATCGTAATCTTGCCTGAGAAATTGACAGGAATGATGGAATAGCGAATCGCGCCGATTTCTTGACGAGTCATGCTTACGAACCGGATACTTTCTACTTTAACTTCCTTACCATCTTCGAGAGTGGCAGTGAAGCTACGGGAGAGCGTTCCTTCTTTCATATTAAGTACACGGCGGAATTCGGAAACGGTGCACTTTGCCAGATCAAGGGGGATACCCTCGATATCAATGTTAATACCGATCCAGTTCGTGCTGTTAAGTACTTTGGCAAAATATTCAGGATAGCCGTTTTTCCACCAGCCAACACGTGTTTTGTCAGGGTAGTAGACGCCCGCCATGTAGCTGCCTTGCAGGCTGTTGCCGCTATATTGCTCTTCGAAATTGGCCCGGCCACCCATAAATCCGTTACCAAGACTAAATACGCTTTCAGAAATTTCTTGCGTCTGTGGATCAAAGGATTCCTCAATAATGGACCATTCATCAATTGTTAAATATTGTTTCACGATAACCGCTCCTTTAAATATGTTAGGGGGATATATAAAATGAACAAATCTTTTGTTAAACTTCCGGTGATATAAAAGTGACTGCGATGAATCTTTGGACTTTCGATCGCTGTTATAATCAGATTTCTATATTTAAACCACATTTTGCGGATGAAATCTGATTATAAAGGCGAACGCTATGCTTCTACAGTTCCAAAATTCCTCTCCGTCACTTCATCACCAGAAAGTTAACGATTAATTATTAGTTCATTTAATCTCTGGTAGGAATGTCCATAACAACTCAAATCAGTACTATTTGAGTTCATTATGTTCACTATATTTATGCAAAAGATTCTTTGAGCACGGACACACTCATATGAGCGAGCGATGGAACCACAATATTCGCTGCACTGAGGGTTTCCGGCGAACCAATGCCAACACTGAACATACCGGCCCGGGTAGCGGCCTCAATTCCCGCTTCTGCATCTTCGAAGACTACACAATGTTCAGGTGCGGCATCCAGTGCTTTGGCTCCTAACAGGAACACTTCCGGATCTGGTTTAGCAGCACTAGTGTGAGTTCCATCGATGATTGCATCAAAGTAAGGGGTTAATCCGGTATTATTCAAGATCGTCATTGCATTTTTACTGGCAGAACCGAGAGCGACTTTGATGCCATTCGCGCGGCACTCTTTTAGGAAATCAAGCGCACCTGGCAGAATCTCAGAACTGTCCATTTTCGCAATATATTCGACATAACGATTATTTTTCTGTTCCGCAAGCTTAGCTTTCTCTTCTTCAGCAATCGTTAGTCCACCGATTTCCAGCAAAATATTTAGTGAAGCCGTTCTGCTGACTCCCTTAAGGCGTTCGTTATCTTGTTCTGTGAAAAGAAACCCCAGTCCATCTGCAAGCTCTTTCCAAGCGATATAATGGTATTTGGCTGTATCGACGATTACTCCGTCCAAGTCGAACAAGCAGGCTTTAATTTCCGACATTGTAGTACCTCCTAAAAGTTTTGACAGCGTCGTGATCCAGCGGATGCCGTATTAGAATCTTATTAAACCGTTTAAACTTTGATTAAGATGTGTAAGTTTATCCTAACCTAAGATCCTAGAAATCACCCATAAAGAACTGGATCATTAAGTATTGTATGATTTAGCGCAAACGTTTGTACAGATTTTCAAAAAATAAATGAAGCGATTAAACGCTTCACTTATTCATTCGGTTTTATGCTTTGCCTGAGAGTGCATGGATGACTCTCTCACGATCAGACGATGGGGAATGACAAATCGGTTGGTATGACCTGAACCGTTATCCGGACTCTTGATATTTTGGATAAGTACTTGTGATGCGGTGTAGCCAAGATGATAAATTCCTATATCAATACTGCTGATCGGAGGACTAGATAATTCAGATAATGGAATATTGTTAAAGCTTACAATGGCGAGATCGTCTGGAACCTTGTATTTCAGTTCGTTCAACCCACGCAAAATTCCGAACGATACCATGTCATCCACCGCTACCAGCGCAGTGGGTCGATTCGGCAAATTCATGAAAAAGGACATCGCTCTGTAGCCGCTATCCTGTAGAAATTCACCCTCTACAATCCATTCATCCCGCATTTCTAAACCGCTATTCTGCAATGCTTTACGATATCCGGCGAGACGGTCACGAGAAACGATTAGATTAGGTGGTCCACTTACGAAGCCAATACGTTTATGCCCCATGGAAATGAGGTGGTTCGTAGCATCGTATGCTGCCATCACATTATCATTATCGACTGATAAAATATTCTCATATTTATCACTCCGGCCAACAAGCACGAATGGATAATCGTTGCTCTCTAGAAAATCAATAACGGCATCATCCGTACGAGAGTAAAGCAGAATAACGCCGTCAACACGGCGACCCTTCAGAAGTCGTGAAACGGCTTCCAGTTCTTCTTTCTCGTTCGCTCCGGAGCTTATCAGCACATCATAACCGGAACGGCTGGCTTGTGTAACGATCCCGCGAATTAATTCCATAAAAAATAGATTAGAGAACAGCTCTTCAGCAGGTTTAGGAAGACTGAAGCAGATGCTGTTAGTAGTTTTCGACACCAAGCTCTTAGCCATCATGTTAGGGGTATAGCCCATATCCTCCATAATAGCTTTAACTTTGCGGGAAGTTTCCAGGCTGATTCTGGGATGGTTGGACAATACCCGGGATACCGTGGAGGGAGATACTCCCGCTTTCTTGGCCACATCCTTAATGGTAACTGTCATTGAAACCTCCTTATGGAACCGTTTGCTTTACACAGTAATATTAATCTAAGAGTTCTAAATTGTAAATAGATAAAGTCATTCAAAAGGAGGAAATTGCTACTTTTGGAAGGAACACAAGAAATTTCAATGTAATATTGTTGCTTTTCACCAAAAAAGTATGAATGATTCGGGAATTTTGATCTTAATATGTATAAATGCGGTCTGAATTTTGCGAAAAGAGCATTCGCTGAATGCAAACGTATGGCTTAAAGGATGCAAGAACTTAGCTGAAAGGAAGGGAAGAACAAGTTTCGTTTTTATTGCGGCTTTAAATTGAGCTTTTATTTTAGAAAATACTGGTTGACAATACCGTAAATTCGGCATTAGTATGTAAATCAAAATACAGCAAGCGTTTTCATTGGGTGTTTTTAGGTTGTAATCAGTTGCACTAACGATCGGGTTTTATGGACTAGTGTTTGTGCATAGCTTTTTGCAAACGATTGCACTAATTTTGACATGATGTATCAAGCTTTTACTTTGATAGAAGGATGGTGACAGCGTTGAATTGGCTTGACGAGCCCTACATATAGACCTTCTTCACCTTCAGAAGGAATACGCATGATTTATAATCTCATAAATTGGAGGGGTTTGTGAAATCATGTATCCGCTTGCAAAAAGGGAATTCATAATTATGGGAGGTTTTGCAAAAATGAAAATAACTTTATGGGGGAAGAGGGCATTTGCGATCTTTATGATCATTGCTCTCGTGTTCTCTGGTCTTGGACTACATCCTGTTAATGTTAAAGCAGCAACGACGAAGGTTGTATTGGTTGGGGATCTGCAGTCTAAATTTACATCGACAGGTGCGGAAGCGCCGGGTAAGGATTGGGATGAGACATCAGTAGTTACCCAAATGACCTATTCAGATAATGGCCTATATTCTTTTACAGGCACATTGCCGGCAGGAGAATATAACTACAAGGTTACTCTAAATGATTTATGGGATGAGAATTATGGATTCACAAGTTACACCAATCCTCAGGGGACCAATGATGGGGAGAATATCCATATCAAGCTGGAAACAGAGACTGCCGTAACCTTTTATTATAATGACTTGACTCATAAAATAGCTGATTCCACGTATTACACACCGATTGCTTCCGCTAAACTACCAAGATTGACAGGAAACCTGCCGGCAGAAGCACTTACTACATTATCTGATCCTGATTTTGATGATGTTTACAGTACGGTGGCTACCCTTCCTAAGGGAGATTACACCTACCAAGTTTCTGTTCCAGGAGACGGTGAAGCCGGGGATCAATTGTATCCCGAAACTGCTAATAATCTGAGTCTTCCTTCAGATCTGCCGGTTACCTTTAAATTTAATCCACTGGATGGCAGTGTGACAGCAGAATATAAAATTCCTTCTGAACCTGTTGAGGTTACCCCTGTTCCGGCTGGACACATCCGTATTCACTACACTCGGACAGCTGGTGACTATGAAAATCAGGGATTATGGACATGGGATGATGTTCAATCCCCTTCCGCAAATTGGCCAACAGGGGCAACTCCATTTCCTGAAGGGCAAATTGATTCTTATGGTGCTTATGTTGACGTGCCAGTGAAGGATGGAGCCAAGAAAATTTCGTTCCTTGTGGTAAACCGAGTCACTCAGGCTAAGGATGAAGGCGATAAACTCTTTGCCATTAACACGCCTGAGACGAATGAAATTTGGATCAAGCAAGGCTCAAATGATGTAACACCGTATGAACCAGTTGCACTTGCTCCTAATACAGTGCGAATTCACTATATGAGAGCTGATACAAATCATGATCAATACGGACTGTGGCTGTGGGATGACGTCGTAGCCCAATCCGAAAATTGGCCGTCTGGAGCTACTCCTTTTGTGGCAGATCAAACAGATCGTTATGGTGCATATGTTGATGTTCCACTTATTGAGAACGCGAAGAAAATCGGCTTTATTGTGATGAAACCTTCGAACGGTGATAAGGACGGTGACAATAAAACCTTTAGCCTGCTGGATCGATACAATCAGCTATGGGTTAAAGAAGGAGACAACAATGTTTATGTTTCTCCGCTTGGAGAGACACCAATTGGCTTAGTATCCGCAGAGGTGTTGTCGACGAGCAAAATCCTTCTCGGCTTCACACTGACTGACGGTTTGGATCCAGCTGCCTTAAAGACAGCAATTACAGTTAAGGATAAAGAGGGTGCTGCAGTCCCGATTACTGCGGTAACCCTTACAAGCAAAACTTCAATCGAAGTGGATACAGAAGCTTTTGATTTGGAAAAAGTTCCGCTTAGCGTTACTTATTCAGGTAAAACAGTCTCCGCCGCAAGTGGCTGGAGAATGCTTGATGAAATGTACAATTATACAGGAGACGATCTTGGAGCTACGTATAATGCTGACAAAACAGCCACATTGAAATTATGGGCACCTAAAGCAAGCGGAGTCGTTGTAAATCTTTACGATAAGAATGACTCTAACGTGCAAGTGGGTAGTGTTGCTTTAACACTCGGCGAGCAAGGGGTTTGGTCAGTCCAGCTGAAGCCAGCTGATTTGACAGGCACAGCGGCAACAGATGTAAGGGGCTTCTTTTATCAATACGAAGTAACGAATGACGGTGTAACCCATAAGGTCCTTGATCCTTATGCTAAATCAATGGCGGTATTCACTGTTGATACCACAGGTGCTGCTGGTGCCGGCGGGGATACAGTGGGCAAAGCGGCTATCGTTGATTTAAGCCAGACGAACCCTGATACCTTTGGGTATGCTGATATAAAAGGCTACGAAAAACGTGAGGACGCCATCATCTACGAAGTCCACGTGAGAGATTTTACGTCAGATGTATCGATCGAGGATAGTCTGAGTGGGGAAAGATGGGGTTCTTATAGCGCTTTTGAAAAGAAACTTGATTATATTAAATCTCTTGGTGTAACGCATGTTCAGTTGCTTCCTGTGATGGCTTGGTATTACGGGGATGAGACGAAGATGGGGACTAGAGAGCCAGAGTATTCCGCAAAAAACAATGAATACAACTGGGGGTATGATCCTCACAGCTATTTCTCTCCGGACGGGGCTTATTCACAGAATCCTGCCGATCCAGAAGAGCGGATTAAAGAATTAAAAGGTTTGATTGATGCCGTGCATGAAGCTGGAATGGGTGTCGTTCTGGACGTAGTGTATACTCACATGGCTAAAAAAGAATTTTTAAACGACATCGTACCTAATTATTATGCCTTCCAAGATGCAAACGGCAACTTTATCGGGGGGTTCGGCAACAATTTAGCCACCAACCATAAAATGGCTGAGAAGCTTATGGTTGATTCGGTAAAATACTGGTTTGAAGAGTATAAGATTGATGGAATGCGCTGGGATATGATGGGCGATGCGACAGCTGATGCTGTTCAGCATGCTTATGATGCCGCGGCAGCAGTGAATCCGAAGGCACTCTTTATTGGTGAAGGCTGGAGAACATTCGGCGGCGCTGCGGCTGATCCTTCTCTCGCTGGTCAAGGTGCAGATCAGGATTGGATGGACAAAACGGATAGTGTCGGTGTTTTCTCCGATGAATTCCGTAATGAATTGAAGTCTGGTTATGGTTCCGAAGGTCAGCCTAGATTTATTACCGGTGGAGCACGTCCGATCGCTACAATCCTGGACAATATTAAAGCTCAACCTTCGAATACACCAGCAGATGATCCGGGTGATATCGTCCCATACATCGAAGCTCATGATAATCTGACACTTCATGATGTCATAGCACAATCGATCAAGAAGGATCCGGATATTGCTGAGAATGAGCTTGAAATTCAGCAGCGGATCAGATTAGGAAATATGCTCGTATTAACTTCTCAAGGTACAGCCTTCATCCATGCCGGTCAGGAATATGGGCGGACTAAGCAGTGGAAGGGCACAACGGATCCTGAGGATAAATTCACAGAGATGTTCGACAATAACAACCAATCGTTTGGCTATTTCATTCATGATTCTTACGATTCATCGGATGCAGTTAACATGTTTGATTGGACCAAAGCAACGGATGAATCTAAGTTCCCAGTACAGAACACGACAAGAAAATATACGTCGGGTCTGATGGAGCTAAGAAAATCAACGGATGCCTTCCGATTGGGCGATAAGGATTTGGTTGACTCTAACATTAACCTGATCCCTGCTCCAGAAATGAAGGATAACGATCTTGTCATCGGTTATTCCAACAAAGCAACAGATGGTACTGGCATCTATTATGTCTTCATGAATGGTGACAGCACAACTAGAAAACTGACCTTATCTGAGGATTTGACGGGTGGTCAAGTGCTTGTGGACAACGATGAAGCTGGTGTTACAGCGATACCGGCTGCGCAGCAGACAGGTTTTATTTTGACAGCAAATTCAATTACATTAGAGCCTTTGACGGCTGTGATTATTCAAAAGGAAGCTGCACCAGTTAAGCTGACCTCTTTGGAAACAGATAGTGCAAGCTACACGCTGGCAGCAGGAAATACGCATCAAACCGCTGTTTTTGCGAAATATGATGACAATAGCAGAAGTAATGTTACTAAGAAGGCTACTTACCTTTCCAATAAACCTGAAGTGGCTACAGTAACTGATAAAGGTCTAGTCAAAGCGGTTGGGCTAGGAACGGCAACCCTTACTATCTCTTATGAGGGTGTTTCCACAACCGTCACCGTTAAAGTTACTGACAAACGATATGTTCAATTCACTTATACCCGTAGCGATAAGGACTATAAGGATTGGAATATCTGGGTTTGGAACACTGGAGCTAAAAATGACCAGATTGATTTCACAACCTTTAAGAATGGCACAGCGAGCGTTCTGATTGAGGTTGCGGAGAATGCAACAAGCGTTGGATTTGTCCTGCGCAAAGGTACGGATTGGAACACGGGAAAACAAGACTACCCGGACGATCGTGTCATACCGTTGACCCCTGGTGAACCGTTCACTAAAGTGTATGTAACCAGTATGGTTAAAGAGCTTGATATCAAACCAAGTATTAGCGGCCCCATTTTAAAAGATGGAACGATTACTTTCAGATACCGCGACGACGCTTTGTTCCGTACTGGAAATATGGACGCAATAACAGCTGCTAAAGTAAAAGTGAACGGCACTTCGTATCCAATGATCTATGATCCGGCTAACGAGTGGTTCACTTATACACTGGCTGATTTAAAAGAAGGTATGTATAAATATACTTTCTTGATTACTAAAGACGGCGTCACTACCGAAATTACAGATCCAAAGAATACGGTGAATGATGAATCTGTTATTGATTATCATCAACCTGTCGTTACGATTACGGCATCCGTAAGTCCAGAGGCAGTCACATCCAATCAGAATGCTGTTGTAAGCATCAACGCTTCCTCTTCGGAAGAAGTAACTTACTCTGAAGCATATATGGATTTAACCAATCTTGGAGGACCTAGCAAAGTTAAGCTGGATACGGAACTCTTGAAACAAACGGTTGCTGTGAAAGACACGGTGTCAGCGGGCATCAAGGAAATTCCGATTACGCTCGTAGACCAATACGGCAATGCACATAAGGAAAAGGCTACACTTGAGGTAAAAGCAAGAACCTATACAGGGGATAAGCTGGATTTTGATTGGGATGAGGCCCGGATTTATTTCGCGCTTACAGACCGGTTTAAAGACGGTGACCCAACGAATAATGAGAATGTAAATAAAGATCATCTGGAAGCTTATCATGGTGGAGATTTCCGGGGGATGATCGACAATCTCGATTATTTGCAAGAGCTAGGAATTAACACGTTATGGATCACGCCAATCGTAGATAATATTGATTTTAACAAAGGTGTTGACTTTGGCAGCGAACAATATGGATACCATGGGTATTGGGCAAAAGATTTTACCAAGCTCGACGAGCATCTTGGCGATATGGCAACCTTCAAGGAGCTAATCGAAAAGGCGCATGACAAAGGGATCAAGATCATGGTTGACGTTGTACTCAATCATACGGGTTACGGTCTGAAAGCTGAGGATACCTATCCGACAATTACAGCTGAGGATAAAGCACGTTTCGAAGGGATGCTGCGCACGGATGGTGTATCCGCAGATACAGATCCAATTAAGGGTGAGCTTGCTTTCCTGCCAGATTTCAAGACGGAAGATCCAGCCGTTCGTGAAAAAATTATCGCTTGGCAAACAGGCTGGTTAGACAACGCACGTACGGAACGTGGAGACACGATTGATTATTTCCGTGTGGATACAGTCAAGCACGTGGACGATACGACTTGGAAAGCCTTTAAAAATGCACTGACAGCGATTGATCCAAACTTCAAAATGACCGGCGAATACTTCGGTGGAACCATTGATAACAATGGTGGAATGCTCGAAACTAGCCAGATGGATGGTCTGCTTGATTTTGGATTTAAAGATGCAGCCAGAGATTTTGCAAATGGTAAGGTAAACAGTGTGGATGCTTATCTGCAGGAACGTGAATTAAAGATCGATAATACGAAGATGATGGCTCAATTCCTGAGCAGTCACGATGAGAATGGTTTCTTGTCTGATTATGTGGGAGGCGATAAAGGCAAGCTGAAGATTGCTGCAGCTCTGCAAATTACCGCCAAAGGACAGCCGGTAATATACTACGGAGAAGAACTGGGGAATTCCGGCAGCAATGCTGGAAATATGTCTGAAGGTCAATTCAGTGAGAACCGTAAGGATATGCCTTGGGATCAATTGACGGCAGAGAAGCCACTACATGACCATTATCAAAAGCTGTTGAATATCCGTGCGAAGTACTCCAAAGTGTATTCCAAAGGTGCGCGCACGAAGCTCGCAGGTTCAGATGATTCAGGTTATTTAGCTTTCAACAAATCTTATGAAGATGAGAACGTAGTGACGGTAATCAATACTAAAACTAGTGGGAATTCTGTAACGATTCCAGTACCGTTTGCTGCCAATTCATCGGTAACCGATGAATACAGCGGTAAAACATACATGGTTTCCGAAGATCAAAAGGTAAATATTGATCTGCCAGGCAGAGATGATGGAGGCACGGTTATTTTGGCGGAGGTATCGGATGTTATACCGACACCAACGCCGACACCAACGCCGACGCCGACACCAACGCCGACACCAACGCCGACGCCGACACCAACGCCGACGCCAACGCCGACGCCAACGCCGACGCCGACACCATCGTCGACGCCAACGCCGACACCAACGTCGACGCCAACACCAACACCAACATCGACGCCGACGCCGACGCCGACGCCGACACCAACATCGACGCCAACGCCGACACCAACGTCGACGCCAACACCAACATCGACGCCGACGCCGACACCAACATCGACGCCAACGCCGACACCAGAAGTAACACCGTCGCCTGAGGTGACACCAACACCAACGCCAGAAGCCACAGCGGCACCAACCTCTGGAGTTGTTGTTAACCCTAGCCCTACGCCGCCAGCGGATACTCAGGTTGTGAATGAGGATAGCTTGAAGAATGGTAAAGACGGCAAGGTGCAAATTGATGTTGCTGCCGGTAAGACAGAGGTACGCTTACCTTTACAAGCTGCACAAATACTAGGAACTAATGATCTTGTATTTAAAATGGGGGATCTGTTAGTTACTATCCCTAGCCAGCTTTTAAGTACAATGCCAAGTTTAGCTTCAGGTATTGATGGGGTAGGTGCCCAAATCTTGCTTGAACTGAACCCACTGGCGCAGTCTGCTGCGAAAGCCATAGTAGACGGTTTAAATAAAGACAGTGCTCATGTTAGCTCTCTTTCCGATGTATTTGAATTCAGACTTAGCGTGCTGATGAAAGACGGTACTCGGATTGTAATTAAGCAGTTCGATGAGCCGATTACGATCTCATTCAAGATTAAAGGGCAATTCAACAAGGACTTAATCGGAATCTATTATTTAAGTGATAATGGCGGGTTAGAGTACGTGGGAGGACAGCTGAATGGAGAGGTGATCACGGCACAAGTCACACATTTCAGTAAGTATGCTGTGCTTGAAATCGATAAGTCGTTCAAAGATGTTCCTGCAACCTATTGGGCATTTAAGGCGATTCAATCACTTGCCGCCAAACAAATTGTGTCAGGGGTCACTACCTCTGAGTTTGATCCAAAAAGTAATGTTAGCCGTGCGGAATTTACAGCACTACTAGTACGTGCACTTGGCTTAAAAGCGGAAGGGCAGGTCCTGTTTACTGACATCAGGTCAGATGCATGGTATGCCTCATATGTAGCCACAGCTACTAAGCTGGGTATTGTTAGTGGACGGAGTAATAATAGTTTTGCGCCGAATGCATCAATTACCCGTGAGGAAATGGCTGTTATGGCGATCCGCGCACTTGAAGTGAAGTCTGGTAAGAAGCTTGAACCTGTAGCAGCCTCTACGGCATTTACTGACGCTTCAAGTATTAGCAAGTGGGCGGAAGCCTATGTGAAGACTGCAGCAGACTTAGGACTCCTGCAAGGCCGAGAGAACAATCGATTCGCTCCAAAAGCATGGATGACCCGCGCAGAAAGCGCACAGGTTATTTATACGCTGCTGAGCAAGTAGGCTAAACTAAGGTGTGCTGAATTCTGGCACCCCTTAGTTTGAGCAGCGGTTAGCATTTTAGTATGCTCCAAAAGAAAACAGGGTATCCCGAAGCGATTATCGCTTGCGAGATACCCTGTTTTGTTATGCTGTATAGCTGGGCAGTGGGAAGAAAAGAAATCTTTTAGATGATTGCCTTTAGGATAGCGAATCCATAGGCTGGCATTTTCACGATCAGCTTGCTGCGTTCTGTGCGCATTGTTTCGCCTGTAAACAAGTTCTCCCAATCCCGCTCGTCTACGTCAATACGGAAGGTCTGAGCGGTCTCTTCACTGTTGATTAGTACCACAATCGTCTGCAGATCCAGCCGGCGCTCATAGGCTAGCTTGCTGCCTTGTTGTCCTGCCTCAAGGAAGGTAAATGTACCTGTGCGGAGAGCAGGGTGGTCATTGCGTATTTTAATAAGCTGACGATAGAACTCGAAGAGCTCTCGATCCTGCTTTTCAGGGTTCCACTCCATGCATTTGCGGCAACCAGGGTCACCTTCACCGTCCATGCCGATCTCGTCACCGTAATAGATGCAGGGAGTGCCCATAAAGGTGAATTGGAACAGTGCCGCTAATCGCATCTTGTTTTTGTCTCCAGCAGCCAGCGTAAGCAGTCGTGGAGTATCGTGGCTATCCAGCAGATTAAAAGCAACTTCACTAGCCTGCAGCGGGTAGCGTGATAACTGTTTACCAATGGAATTGGCGAATCCTTCAGCATCAAGAGTGCCATGCACAAAGAAGTCAAGGACGGCGTCAGTGAAAGGATAGTTCATAACGGCATCAAATTTATCGCCTTCCAGCCAAGGTGCAGATTCATGCCAGATTTCCCCCAATATGTAGGCCTCAGGATTAGCACGTTTAACCACCTTGCGGAATTCCCGCCAGAAATCATGATCCACTTCATTGGCAACGTCCAGACGCCAGCCATCGATCCCGACTTCTTTGATCCAGTATTCTGCGACTTTCAGTAAGTATTGTTTAACTTCAGGGTGTTCTGTGTTTAGCTTTGGCATTAGCGGTTCAAAAGCAAAGGTGTCATAAGTAGGGACACCGTTTTCAATCTGAAGCGGAAACTTGCGAATATGGAACCAATCTTTAAAGGCGGAAGCCTCTCCTTTTTCTTGAACATCTACAAAAGGAGCAAAGGTTTTGCCAGAATGATTGAATACGGCATCTAGCAGGACACGAATCCCACGTTTATGGCAGCTATCGACGAGCTTTTTTAAAGTCTCAATATCTCCAAAATGCGGATCGACTTTCATATAGTCTTCTGTATCGTATTTATGATTAGTAGTTGCATCAAAGATAGGTGTGAAATAAATAGCAGTGATCCCAAGCTCGTTAAGATGATCTAAATGATCAATAACCCCTTGCAGGTCGCCGCCAAAAAAATTGGTTGGTGTTGGTTCGGAGCCCCATGGCTGAACATTTTCCGGATCAAGGCTCGGGTCACCATTTGCAAAGCGTTCTGGGAAGATCTGATAAAAAACAGCGTCCTTTACCCAGGCAGGCGGAGCGAATACGTCAACGCGGTTAATGAAAGGGAATTCGAACAGCTTGTTTGGGTTTTCCGGCCGCACCGTTTGAAAGTCACTTTCGGTCATCCAAATTCGTTCGTTATCTTTTTGAAGTAAGAAACCGTATTTCAAGCGGCGGTAGAGAGGTACTGAAGCACATTCCCAATAGTCAAACATAGCATCGGAGGTGAAGAGGGTCATGGGAATTAGCTCTTTTGTGGTATCCCAAGCATATTTATCTCCAGCAAAGGCGAACACTTCGGTTAAATCCCCTTTTTTAGCGCGTAGACGCAGGTGAATCGTACTTTCATTATAGGCATAAGACCAATTTAACCGCGGACGATGATACACTGCTTCCAGTAACATGATAAATCCTCCTAAAGTTTTGTTAGCGTTACTTCCTCGGAGACTTCGGCAAAACCGCATCGAAAGCATACGCTAAGTTTTGTTAGCGCTACTTTCTCGAAAGCATAAACTATTCCCGGACGATACTCCACAGAGCGCGTGGAATGTAGAATGTCGCTATTGTTATTGGTTGCACAGTTTTTTATGCAACATGCACTAAATCAGTAGCCGAGTAGCACATAACAAAGAGGCACAACCACCGCGAAGTAGCTTGCCCGAGGTTGTACCTTTGATAAGTAACATTGCCTTTTAATTATATAGAACAGGAGGCAGACAAGGGATGTTGTGCTTCATGCTGGACAGCCTCTTAACGTTTTGGATTATAGCATGGAATAAAAGGGCTTTCAATACTCTTGTTCAAACCATTGCACTAAATTTCACTAAAGTAAACGAGCATTGTGAAGGGCAATTTATGAGAAATCTCTTGAAATAGAGAAAATGTGGCATATTAGGGGCAAATAAAATAGATATTCCAATAATAAACACATGAATTATCGACTAATTAAAAGATATCATGTGAAAAATGGAGATATATGCCTATAATGTATATCAAATAATGGAAAATGACCCAATACAGTATATGCAAACGTTTTTAAAAACAATCGTTACTGTTGTATGATGTACTCATGAATGAAGCGCTTTCTTACCTGTGAAATGCAGATACAGAAGGAGCAAGCTAAAAGAAGAACTTTTTTTTTAGCCTTTCTGAAATCGTTTGCGCAGATTACAGCACTACTATTTTCCATCTTACGTTTTTAAAAATTGGGAGGGGTTAAAGTAATGAAATTGAAAAAAATGATGGTTATCACCGCAGCTTTCTCAATGGCTCTGTCCGTTACAGCATGCGGTTCCAACAACAACAGTACGAATAACGGGGGCAACAACGCAGCAAAAGCTACTAATAATGCTACTACAGAGACTGCAGCGCCAGAGAGCACAGATGCAGCAGCAACAGATGAAATTGTACCTGAAGATGGCGCAACTCTAGTGGTATGGGAAAGTAAAGAAGAAAGACCTTTTGCAGATGAGATTGCTAAACAGTTCACAGCAAAATATAACGTTCCAGTCAAGGTTGAAGAATTGGCACCACCAGATCAAGTAACTAAACTTACTCAAGATGGTCCTTCAGGATTAGCGGCAGACGTTATTCTTATCCCTCACGATAACTTAGGTAAAGCGGCAAGCGCGAGCTTGGTTCTTCCTAACGATGTCTTCGGTGAAGAAACAAAAGCTAACAATACTGAAGCTTCGATTATCGGATCTTCGTACGAAGGCGAATTGTATGGTTACCCAAGAGCAGCAGAAACTTATGCATTGTTCTACAATAAATCGCTTGTTAAAGAAGCACCTAAATCATTTGATGATGTTCTTGCATTCAGCAAAACATTCACGGATAAATCGAAAAATAGATATGGGATTATGTGGGAAGTAGGAAACTTGTACTTCAACTACATGTTTATCGCTTCCGATGGCGGATACCTCTTCGGTAAGGATGGTACGGATAAAGATGATATCGGTCTTGCTAACGATGGTGCAATTGCAGGACTTAAAGAATTTGTGAAACTGAAGGAAGCATTGCCAATTAAGAGTGGTGATATCAACAGTGATATCAAACGCAGCTTGTTCAACTCTGGTGATGTAGCTATGGATATCACAGGTCCATGGGAGCTTGGAGGATACAAAGAAGCTCTTGGTGACAACCTTGGTATTGCTCCAATCCCTACAGTGAATGGCAAAACAGCAATTACATTCTCTGGTATTAAAATTTTCGCAGTTAACTCGTTTACTCAATATCCGAATGCTGCTAAATTGTATGCGAATTTTGCTTCAAGCAAAGACGCTCAGCTGTTACTGAACAAAACGATTGGTTCGGTTCCTACAAACAACGAGGCGCTTCTTGATCCACAGATCTCTAGCGATCCATATGTCTCTGTTTTTGCAGAACAAGCTAAGAACTCCCAACCGATGCCTTCTATTCCTGAAATGGGTAACGTATGGAGCCCTGTGAATGCTGCCCTTCCAGAAATTTGGGATAAAAATGGGGATCCAAAAGCAGCAATGGACAAAGCTGTACAACAAATCAAAGATTTGAATAACAGTGCATCCCAATAAGGATCATAATTCACTGTCTTAACAGCATACAGTGAATCAAGCTGCCCGCCGCATGTTTAGCGGCTGGCAGCTTCTTATTTTCACTCGGAGAGGAGAACGGAAGCGAAATGCAACGACATCGCACGAGGGCCGCAATACTGTCGACGATTTTTATGGGATTGGGACAAATATATAACCGCCAATTCGTTAAAGGAATATTATATTTAGCCGTAGAAGCTGTAGCCGTTTTTTATTTTATTGAGAACCTTGCCAACTCTTTATGGGGCATCGTAACACTAGGAGAGAATCCGAGTCGTCTGGTTAAAGTGAAGGGGATCGCCAAGATGGTTACCGGTGATCACTCGATTTATATCATGATCCAAAGCTTGATCACCATCCTTATTCTTATTCTATTGATTATCGCGTGGTATTTGAATATCAGAGATGCTTACAAGATTGGAGAAAAACGTGATAACGGTCTTCAGGCAAACACTTTTAAACAAAGTGTTCGTTATATCCTGGATTACAAGTTTGCTCAAGCGTTTCTAGTCTTGCCGGGCATTGGTGTTCTATTCTTTACGATTATGCCAATTATCTTCATGATCCTGTTGGCCTTTACGAACTATTCCGCACCTGATCATCTTCCACCCGCCAAATTGGTGGACTGGGTTGGATTTCAGACCTTTCGTAATTTATTGGTCCTTAAGACATGGAGCCACACTTTTTATGGTGTATTAACATGGACAATTATATGGGCAGTTCTTTCAACCATTACTACATACTTCGGAGGACTGTTGGTCGCTTTGCTGGTGAGTCAGAAGGGCATTCGCTTCAAAGGAATGTGGAGAGTAATTCTGATTGTGCCTTACGCGGTGCCACAGTTAATCTCGCTTCTGCTCATGCGCAACTTATTTAACGGTCAATTTGGGCCTATCAATCAATACATGGGGTATTTTGGATTGGATGGTTTACCGTGGCTGACTGACCCATTCTGGGCTAAGGTTACCGTAATTATCGTTAATATGTGGGTAGGTATTCCTGTTTCTATGCTGCTTATCATGGGCGTTCTGACTACTATCCCACGGGATATGTATGAAGCTGCTGAGGTGGATGGAGCATCGGGTTATCAGAAGTTCCGTATCGTAACGTTGCCGATGGTATTGTTCTCTACAGCACCGACCTTGATTACGCAGTTTGCAGGTAACATCAACAACTTTAACGCGATCTTCCTATTAACTGGTGGTAGTCCGGTAAATGGTGACTATCAATATGCCGGTTCTACGGACTTGCTAGTAACCTGGTTATACAAATTAACGCTAGATCAGAATAAAAACAACATGGCTTCGGCAATAGGGATTATTATCTTTATCATTGTCGCTTCATTCTCCCTGTACAATTACCGCCGGACGAAGTCATTTAAAGAGGAGGATATGATCCAATGAGCAGAAAAGTCGCGAACTTTATTCGCTTAGCAGGTAGTTATATTATCTTGATTGCTTTGTCGATAGCTGCACTCTATCCTGCCCTTTGGATTCTTTTAGCTTCTTTCCGACCTGGTAAATCATTGTACAGCAAAACGTTTATTCCCGAGCAATTCACTTTATCACATTACAGAGAATTGTTCACATCACCCAGCTATATGTTTGGGACTTGGTATGCCAATACCTTGAAAATAGCTGTGTTCTCGATGCTTATCGGGGTAGTTCTTACTTTGTTAACCAGTTATGCCGTATCCAGATTCCGGTTTAAAGCGCGTAAAACAGCGTTATCCACCGTATTGATTCTTGGTATGTTCCCTGGTTTTATGAGTATGATCGCTATTTATATGCTGCTTAAAGAGTTTAATTTGCTGGATACACATATTGCGTTAATTATCGTTTATGCGGCCGGGGCGCCGCTGGGAGGGACCTTTATCGCCAAAGGTTTCCTCGATACGATTCCTCGTTCCTTGGATGAGGCCGCTCGTATTGACGGGGCGAGCAATTTCGGAATATTTATGCGAATCATCTTACCTTTGTCACGTCCTATGATCACATATATGGCGCTGACTCAGTTTGTTGGACCATGGGTGGACTTCATTTTTGCGAGACTCATTCTGCGGACTAAGGAGAACTGGACAGTTGCAGTGGGGATGTGGGATATGGTTAACACCAATCAAAACACTAACTTTACCTTGTTCTCTGCGGGTGCGGTTTTGATCTCCATTCCAATTATGATTTTGTTTGTATTCTTGCAACGTCTGCTAGTAGATGGCTTGACAGCAGGAGCTAGTAAGGGGTAAACCCATTCGCTCGCTTCATGCTAATAAATGATCAGGGTACAGCCTTTATACAGAAATGGAGGGCTGTACCCTTATTTCGTCATGGGGAGTGAACTTAATGAAAAAGTCCTGGACTCTATATTTTAAATCTGTTGGAGTTAAACTGTTCGTTATTTTATTTAGTTCTATAGTTCTCTTATCCTCCGTGCTAGGATTGACTTCCTATTTTGCCGCTAAAAATATCATTACGAATGAGGTTGCTGCAGCCTCCACACAATCTGTAGTTCAGGCAGCGGACAAGCTGGATTTTGTGCTGGCAGAGTATGAGGCACTATCAAGGCAGTTTGCACTCGACTCTGTGTTAAAGGGTGATTTAGAAAAAATAAATAGTGGCGAGCTTACAACTGTGGCCAAAGCCGGTGCTGAAGATCGGATTCGCAGAAAGCTAGACTTGGTAAAAGGGTCTGATGAGCGGATGTATGGCGTCAGGCTGGTATCCAAGAGCTTGGTAGACTCAGAATCTTATAAGTCTGCTGGTATAAGTGGGATTCGTAGTGATGAAGGCATTTCCGCAAGATTAGAGCAAATTGCCGCAGCTAAAGGAGAGCCAGTCTGGTTTCCCGTTCGTGAGAAAGGCTTTTTTGATGCTTATACTGAGCCCTCCTTAACTATGGGGAGATTGCTACGTAATCTTTTACATCCCGAAGCGGAGTATTACATGCTAATCGAAGTGAAAGGGAAGGCCATGACTGAAATGCTGTCTAACCTTCAGATTGGGATGACCGGTGAAATTCGTATCTTGAGTGCGGATGGCAGCATTGTGTATGGTGCGGATCATGCCAAGCTGGGTCAACCCTCTTACATAAAAGTTTCAGAAGAACAAGGGAAAGAGCAAAATCATTCATTTACAGCGGAGGATGAGAACGGAAGTTCTCAGCTTGTTGTATACCAGCCCCTGGCGACTGCCAAGTGGATGCTTATGGGGTATGCTCCTGTCAGTGATTTTACTAAGTCTGCGGACAAGCTTTTATATATCACATTTTCTGTGGTGCTGGCGGCAGCCTTAATAGCACTACTAATTGGTTATATTCTTGTTCGATTGGTAGGGCGCCCGCTGGGTAAGCTGGCAATCTTGATGGAGGAAGGAGAGCGTGGGAACCTGCAGGTACGAACCAATTTCAAGGGCAAAGATGAGATTGGCCGCTTGGGTCAAAGCTTCAACAAAATGATGGAGCAGATCTCCTTACTTGCAAGGCAGAGCGGGAATTCGGCAGATGAGGTCCTCCTTACTTCGGAACAATTAGTACAAGCATCAAGTACAATCTCCCTCCATGCCAGAGAGGTTGCGACCGCTACCGGTGAGATTGCAGCGGGGTCAGCCAGCCTCGCTGTTGAAGCCGAACGCAGTTATCACAATGTTGAGATTATCGGCAACAAAATGAGTGAAGTGACGGAAATAAATACAGTGATGGACCATTCAGCAGAACGGGTCATTGAGGTTAGCAATCAAGGTACAGAGCTGATGAAACTGCTGGTAGAGCAGAGTGAGTCTACGGTAGAGATGATCAATCGAATTCAAGATAATTCTACTAAGCTCAGAGAAAGCACTCATTTAATTCGCAGTATACTCAGCCCTATGATTGCTGTGAATAAGCAGACCAATATTTTGGCACTAAATGCTACCATAGAAGCAGTTAGAGCAGGTGCGGCAGGTAGAGGGTTCATAGTGATTGCTGATGAAATCAGGCAGCTCGCTAACCAGTCGAATGAATCGATTCAATCGGTCTCCAAGATCACGGAAGAGATTGGTCTACATATCGAGAACACCGTTAAGGATATCAATGAAGCCGCTCCTAAGTTCCGTGAACAAATCTCTTCTGTAAGAGAGTCGTCAACGATATTCGCGAGTGTCAAAGAGGAAATGGAACATTTCATGAGACATATTAGTGAATCTTCTGCTTCTGTCCTCGAACTGATTGAGTTCCAGCGTCAACTCGGTGAATCCATGGCCAGCGTAAGCTCCATCGTCCAGCAAACCACTGCTTCGACGGAGGAGGTAGCTTCTATGTCATCTCAGCAATTCACGGTTAGTGAGGAATTGGTTGCCCTATCGGAAAAGCTGGAGGGCTTGGCAGCCGATCTTAAGCACTCTTTGGTTTCTTTTCAAGTATGACAATATTATTCTAATAGAGACGGGCAATTTTCCAATATAATGGAGAGTTGCTCGTTTTTGTTGATTTGATTGCTATCGGACGTTATCTTGTCTTCGAAGTGGCTAAAGAGATACACTTGTATTAAGTAATAAATGAAGAAAGTAGTGATCCATTGACGAACTTAAATCTGAGCTCCAGCGGGAGTCTTTTTCAGCAGGTTTTAATCGAGGGAGATTATAGTCCTCATTTTTTTGCTTACTATTATAAACAGTGGAATAACTACAATATGTCTTACCATCAGCATAATTCAACGGAAATCATGTATTTGATCTCAGGAAGTTGTATCGTAGATGTCCGTCCAAGCTCAGGAGGAGAAGAGAGAGTTCGGCTGAAGCGGGGAGAATTGATCATTTTAGACGCGAATGTTCCGCATAGGCTGATTGTTGAAGAGGGGGCACCTTGTCGGATGCTAAATGTGGAATTTGGGTTCATGGAATATAGAGGAGTTGCACCCTCTGTCGGCAAGCTAGCCCGTGAAGAAACGGCGCTCGCAGAAATGCTGCAGCTTCCTTTTTCCAGTTTAGTAATGCCTGATCCGGAGGAAATCTATCATGTTCTAAAGGGACTTGTGTTAGAGCTTGATCAGAGCGGCGGAAAGGGTGGAAGTATGGTTGATTTATTATTTTGTGAGCTTCTGTTGCGGTTATCCAGACTTCGGCAAGAGCAGCTTCATACCAGCCAACAGCCCTCGCAGCTTTATGTGCGCCGGAGCATTGAATTCCTGCATCAGAACTATGACCAGAACATTCAGGTTAAGGACATCGCTGCCGCAGTTAATCTGCATCCCGGATATTTGCATCGAATTTTTAAGAGCCATACGGGTCGGACGCTCAGCGATTACTTGAATATGCTGCGAATGGAGAAAGCGAAGATGCTGCTTGGGCAGAGCGACATCCCGATTGCTGAAATTGCAGATTACGTAGGAATTAGCAGCAGGCAATATTTTCACCTTCTTTTTAAAAAATACGCCGATTGCACGCCTGTAGAATTCCGCAATTCCATTGAGCGTCACGCCTGGAGTTATGAAGAGTATGATTTTCAGTAGATAGGTTAGGATTTTTGACACCTTCTTTCAAAAGAGGTCATGATATTGGTTACGCTTTCCTTAGGTCCCTTGCTACAATGGACAGGAACAACCAATTCATTACCGGAGGATGATAACCATGTCATTTAAAGTGTCTTTTATAGGGGCAGGCAGCATTGGATTTACCCGTGGATTGTTGCGGGACTTACTAACTGTACCGGAATTTAAAAATATCGAAGTCTCATTTATGGATATTAATAGCCACAATCTGGAGATGGTCACGGAGCTATGCCAGCGTGATATTAAGGAGAATGGTTTAAATATACAAATTCAGGCGACAACGGATCGCAGAGAAGCACTGAAGGATGCCAAGTACGTATTTTGTACTATTCGGATGGGTGGGCTTGAAGCCTTTGCTACGGATGTGGACATTCCCTTAAAATACGGAGTCGATCAGTGTGTGGGAGATACTCTGTGTGCGGGTGGCATCATGTACGGGCAACGCGGAATTGCGGAGATGCTGAATATTTGCCGTGATATTAGGGAGATGGCAGCACCGGATGTGCTTTTGCTTAACTATTCGAATCCGATGGCTATGCTGACCTGGGCCTGCAATAAATATGGTGGTGTTCGGACCATCGGTCTATGTCATGGTGTACAGCATGGGCACCAACAAATTGCGGATGTGTATGGTCTTAAGAAATCCGAAGTTGATATTATCTGTGCGGGCATCAATCACCAGACCTGGTATATTTCAGCAAGTCATGAGGGGAAGGATCTGACCGAAGGTCTTTTAGAGGCTTTTGAGAAACATCCGGAATTCAGCCGTACGGAAAAAGTGCGCATCGATATGCTTCGTCGCTTTGGCTACTATAGTACAGAATCCAATGGACACTTAAGTGAGTACGTGCCATGGTACCGTAAACGCAGTGATGAAATTATGGATTGGATCGATCTGGGGAGCTGGATTAACGGAGAAACTGGCGGTTATCTGCGTGTCTGCACGGAAGGTCGAAATTGGTTCGAGACCGATTTTCCAAACTGGATGAAAGACCCGGCATTGGAGTATACGAAGGAGAATCGCGGGGAAGAGCACGGCTCTTATATTATAGAAGGATTGGAAACGGGACGAGTGTACCGGGGGCACTTTAATACAGTGAACAATGGCGTAATCTCTAATCTGCCAGATGATGCCATCATCGAAGCACCGGGATATGTAGACCGGAACGGGATCTCCATGCCATTGGTAGGTGAATTGCCGCTGGGTCCTGCCGCCGTATGTAACGTGAGCATTTCAGTGCAACGTCTGGCGGTTGAAGCAGCTGTACACGGCGATGATAAGCTGTTACGTCAGGCATTTATGATGGATCCACTCGTTGGTGCTGTATGTAATCCAAAAGAAATCTGGCAGATGGTCGATGAGATGCTCGTCGCAGGGGAACAGTGGCTGCCTCAATACAGCGAAGCTATTGCTAAAGCCAAGGAACGTTTGGCTTCAGGAGAGCTTATCCCAACGAACGCTAACAACGAGGGCGCTGCTCGCCTGAAGGTGAAGACGGTGGATGAGATGATGCAGGACCGGGAAGCAGCGAACAAAAATGCTGGTGAGTCTGATAAAGGCAAGGATAGAGAGAAGGTTCAATAAGGTGTAGCATTGAAAGCTTTTTAACTATAAATAACCTCCACATTCCATAGTTTGGGATTGGAGGTTTTTTTAGGATGGAAATCTAAGAGGGGGAAAAACAAAACAGCAGTCATAGCTTACGAAAATAAGCTGACATGGGTGGGGAGTACAAGTTTATCGGTACCGATCCAAATTGTGAAATTAGGTTTATAGTAGGAGTTATTATGTAACTGAAAAAAGAAAGTTAGTTTAATTCCACTGGCTTATTTTTTTATCTATATCGTAGCGCCGAGGGCTACAGTAATCCCACACAGTTGCCCTACATACTATACTGACGCATTCCTCGATACTTACGGACTCAGATGAGCAATTTGCCCATCCCCGATACTTGCGGAACCGGATGACGCTATTCGTCCATTCCACGATACTTGCGGGCCTAGATGACGCTATTTGCCCATCCCCCGATACTTGCGGACCTAGATGACGCTATTCGCCCATCCCCCGATACTTGCGGACCTAGATGACGCTATTTAGCAATTTATCGCCTTTGGAGCGTATTATCGGACTCCAGTGCAGCTATTGCTCAGAAAGAGGCTCTTTTTTGGTGTTTTTCATGCCTATAGCGGCTATGGGGTCCGATAGCAAGCCAAATATGCGATAAAGCTACGTATAAGGTCATCTGTGTCCGAAAGCGCCGATCCCACAGTAATCCCTCAGTTGCCCTAATTGGATTTCCAGCGCATTCCCTGATACTTACGGACCTAGGTGACACTATTCGTTTATTCCCCGATACTTGCGGACCTAGATGACGCTATTCGCCCATCCCCCGATACTTGCGGACCCAGATGACGCTATTCGCCCATCCCCTGATCTTGCGGACCCAGATGACCCTATTTGCAAATTTATCGCCATTGAGCGTATTATCGGACTCCAGTGCAGCTATTGCTCAGAAAGAGGCTCTTTTTTGGTGTTTTTCGTGCTAATAGTAGCTATGGGGTCCGATAGCAAGCCAAATATGCGCTAAAGCTACGTATAAGGTCATCTGTGTCCGAAAGCGCCGCCCCCCCAGTAATCCTACAGTTGCCCTGGACCTCTGTCAAGAAAGTGGACAGTCACGCAACAGACATTCTAGTCAATTGCTCAGCAAAACGAACTGGAGAAAGATACCCCAGCGCGCCATGCATTCGCTTGCGGTTATAGTAAAATTCAATATATTGAAAAAGTGTCTGGTAGGCTTGCTCCTTAGTTTTGAATCGCGGATTACAATAAATGAGCTCCTTTTTCAAAATGCTGTGCCACGACTCGATACAGGCGTTATCATAACAGTTACCTCTGCGGCTCATGCTGGACTCCATGCCATACGCTTTCAACTGCTTCGTGTATTCATGAGAAGTATATTGAGAACCTCTATCGGAGTGATGTAATAGACCCTTTTCCGGTTGTTTAGCTTCGTAAGCATCTTGTAAAGCGCCCGAAATCAAGCTAGTTTCCATATGGTTCTCCAAGCGCCACCCCACGATTTCGCGCGTGCAAAGGTCCATCACACTTGCCAGGTACAAGCGCCCTCCCCGGCAAGGAATGTAAGTAATGTCGGTAACCCATACTGAATTGGGTTTGAGTATTTTAAATTGCTGGTTCAGCGTATTCGGGGCAATCGGATGGTCATGATTGGAGTCGGTGGTCTGTACGCGATACGTTTTGGAGACAATGGAGCGAAGCTTCATATGTCGCATGTACACACTCACCGTGCGTTCGGTAACGGTATAACCTTCTTGATGTAACAGGCGGGTGATCTTCGGACTCCCATACCGCTTTTGATGGTCTGCAAAATGATACTGAATTCGCTTCATTATCGCAGCCTTACGAAGCATATGCGTACTGGTTTTTTCTGTCCGCCACTTGTAGTACCCGCTCCGTGACACATGTAGGGTCATGCACATCTTCTCCAAGAGAAACTCGGAGCGATGTTTTTCAATAAACTGGAATCTCAGTTCCTTGGTTTGCTGAAGATGTGCACTGCTTTTTTTACGATCGCCAATTCCTCTTCCACATCGGCAATCTTGTTATCTTTTTCTTGAAGTTGCCGACGCATCTCCTTCAACTGTGCCTCGAGTTCCCGTACTCGATCCACGCTAGCTGCCGGTTCATTCTTTAGTTCTCGATACTGGCTCATCCATTGATGCAGGGTACTTTTTGGGATGTTGAGCTCTTCCGCCAAGTCGCCCACTGTCTTTGTTTGCTCTTGAATGAACTGCACTGTCTGTTTTTTAAATTCTTCGTTATACCGTTGTCGATGTTCTCCCATGTGAACACACCTCCGTGGACTCATTATCGCCAGTCTGTTAACTACTGTCCACTTTTTATTCTAGCTTCACCCTACATACTATTCTGACGCATCCCCGATACTTACGGACCCAGATGATGCTATTCGCCCATCCCTCGATCTTACGGACCCAGATGACCCTATTTGCAAATTTATCGCCTTTGGAGCGTATTATCGGACTCCAGTGCAGCTATTGCTCAGAATGAGGCACGTTTTTGGTGTTTTTCATGCCTATAGCGGCTATGGGGTCCGATAGCAAGTCAAATATGCGATAAAGCTACGTATAAGGTCATCTGTGTCCGAAAGCGCCGATCTCCCAGAATCCCCAGTTGCCCTAATTGGATTTCCAGCGCATTCCCTGATACTTACGGACCCAGATGACGCTATTTGCCCATCCCCTGATACTTGCGAACTTAGATGACGCAATTTACGAAGTTTGTTGTTTTGGTCAAGAAGGTGAGACGCCAAAAACGCGGATGTTCCATCAGCCATTTTTGGCTTTTGGGACATCCGCGTTTTGGAGTGGGGGATTAAGAATTAACCGTACCTTTTGGACTAAAGAAGGTCTTCAGCGCCTGATACACTTCTTTTTTGTCTTTAATGACGTAATGCATGAATTGTTCATGTTTCAGATGGCGATAAGCTGACATCAAGGTACTGCTACGATTGTATTGGTTCACCTCACCGTAGCCGAACATATTGCTTCGTTTCAGCAGTTCTCCGATCAGCTTCACGCAACGTTCGTTGTCGGAGGTGAGATTATCACCATCGGAGAAGTGAAATGGATAAATGTTGTACTGCGCAGGTGGGTAGCGGCTATCGATAATTTCAATCGCTCGCTGATATGCCGAGGAACAAATCGTTCCCCCGCTTTCGCCACGGGTGAAGAAATCATGCTCACTGACTTCCTTAGCCTCCGTATGGTGGGCGAGAAAAACAATCTCTACCTTCTCATATTGGCGGCGCAGAAAACGGGTCATCCAGAAGAAGAAGCTGCGGGCGCAGTATTTTTCAAATGAACCCATCGAACCTGACGTATCCATCATCGCAATAATGACCGCATTGGAATGAGGTGTTCTAATATCATCCCATGTTTTGTAGCGCAGATCATCTGGGCTGATACTGTGAATGCCGGGATTTCCGCTGCTTGCATTGCGTCGGAGATTCTCCAGCAGCGTACGTTTTTTATCGATGTTGGACATCATCCCTTTTTTACGAATATCGTTAAAAATAATGGATTTGACCTCGATCTCTTCCTTATTCTTAGGCTTCAGATGAGGCAATTCCATATCCTGAAACAGAATGTCCTCCAGATCTTCCAGATTGACCTCTGCTTCCACGGTATCTTGGCCCGGCTGATCGCCTGCTTTTTCTCCTTTACCGGGCTGTGCCGATTGTGAATCGCGCCCAAGCACATCGCCAACCTGACTTTCCCCGTCCCCCTGTCCTACATGCTTCTGTTTACGGAAGTTATAAATAATCCGGTATTCATCCAGACTGCGAATCGGAACCTTCACAATCTGCTTACCGCCTGACAAAATAATATTTTCTTCGGTAACGAGGTCAGGCAAATTATCCTTGATGGCTTCTCTGACCTTTTGCTGATGGCGTTCCTGATCCTGATGACCTTTACGATGAAGGGACCAGTCTTCTTTTGAGACTACGAAGGAAAAGGGACCGGATGATTGCGACAGGATGACCACCTCCCATGGAATATGAATGTTGATTGAGGGAATTTTTTACAAAGTATATAGTTGGATCCCCCGCAAAGTACCTGAGTACGCATAGAAAGCAAAGCCTCACTTTGTGGGGATGTTTTGGGGTTGTAACTAAAGTATATTCATGGGGATGAGGGATATGTGATTTCTTATTCACTGATCTCATCTACGGTCAGCACATAGCTGTTAGATTGGCTTTCGCCAGAGTAGTTACGTCCATCCATATTGAAAGAGAATTGAGCATTTACGGATCCCTTAAGGAAACGACCCATTACCTGTTCACTCACCTGGACAAAATAATGAATGTTAACCATAGATGCAGCATTAACTATCCCCAGCGGCAAGGTGCCGGTAAATGAAGATTGTGGGTTCGGAACTCCATCAATCACAATGCTGTTGGGATCAAGAAAACATTTTTCCGGGGTTAGACGATTCAGAGATATTTCCGCTGGCCAATTTCCGCTATTGGTTAGTGAGATCCAGCATTGGACTCGCTCTCCTGCTTCTACGATAGTTGGTTTTGCATGGACTACGAGTGAAATGACAGGTGTGACTACTAGGGTGGTAACTGTATTGGAACGAGAGGTTTGCCGTACGGTCCGTCCGTCTGGAAGCACAAAGGTATACTGAACACTACCATGGTTTTGTACGGCTGCGATTTCATGAATGTTAATGGCTGCAGGTATACTCACTTGAAAAACTACAACTGCTGTAGTACCGCCTCTTAAAGTACCTAACTGGATGCCTTCCGCTGGTCGTGCACCTTTTTGCAACACTCCATTTAAGAGAACACTATCCCATACGAAAAGAGTACCTGAAGGTATGGCATCTGTTAGGACTGCATTTACAGCCAGATTCCCGTTGTTCGTTACCGTAAGCTCATATCTCAAATTATCGCCCGGAGCTGCTGTAACATGATCCACTTTTTTACTAATGGTGACCCCCGCTTGGACAAGTGAGACAACCGCAGTGTTACTTTCGGTCGTAATTGTATGCTCATCGACTGAATAGGTGACAACCGCGCTGTTGGTTAAGGCCAACGAGGGAGAAAACTCTGTTACTCGGACACGAAAAGTAATATCAACGCTTAGGTCTGTGTCCAGGGAACCGAGTAATATCCCCTGTGCCGGGTCTGATTCTGGGTAATAAATCCCACCTGCGATGACACTCCCCGGTATAAACACCGCCCCGTCTGGAATAGAAATTGTTGCACTGATTTGAGTTAAGAGGCTGTTTCCTTCATTTGTAAGCCGCAAGGTGTAAGTGACTACATCCCCTATAAAAGAAGTCGGAGTACTTGCAGACAAGGAGGTCGAGAGCTGGTAGGAGCGTAAAGAAACCTGTACGGAATTTGAAAATAGATCTCCTTTAACGATTCTTCCCTCCGGTGTGGAAAAAGAAAAACGGCCTAGCGCTTTATTTTGCAGCACTAGGGAAGACGGCAGGGAAATGATGACGACTTGAAAGGCGATGCTCACTTGATTCTGCGGTGCAATAGAACCAAGGGGGATGCCTGAAGACGGTGTAGCCCCCGGAAGAGGCACACCGTCTCTGAGCACACTGTTGGAAATAAAGGATACACCTTCTGGAAGAATGTCAAACACCGTCAAAAAAGCATCTGTATTTCCATTATTACTGGCTGTAATGGTATACACCAAAGTGTCGCCTAAAGAGGCGTGGAGTTTATCTGTACTCTTCAGCAATGAAAGCACGGGGCCCACGACCGGGGTGTTAACGGTATTGGAATAGACAATTCCGTCAACACCCGCTGCCGAGTTGAAGAGTACCATGGACTGATTGGTTACGACAGGTTGGGTACGTGAGCCGGGAATCATAACGCTACTACCTGAACCTGGAAGGTAATGGTTGAAGAAGCACCTGCAGCAATTGTACCAATTGCGATTCCCGAAGCCGGACTGCCACTAGGACGTGGGGCTCCATCTACGGTAATGCTTCCCGTTACGAACTGGCTGCCAGCTGGAATAGGGTCAACCATGATGACATTATTAACTGGTGAAATCCCTAAGTTGGTGACAACAATCGTATAGGTGATGATATCGCCCACAACCGCATCAATAGAAGTAGTGCTCTTAACCACACTTACGTCTGGTGAAGATACAGGGATAATTAGGACGTTTGAGACAGAGGATCCCGTGAGTAAACGTCCATCTGGTGGTGTGAATGTGAAATTTGCTGTAGCTTGATTGACTAACTGTTGTGGCGAAGGGAGGGAAGCAATAGTAACCTGCAACGTAATGGTTACTGTTACTGTACTTCCCGGAGCTACCGACCCAATACTTAAGCCAGTAGCCGGATCTGATCCTGGTTGTGGTACCCCATTCACGAGCACGCTGTTTGGAACAAAGACAGCTCCGTTCGGAATGGTATCGGTAATAACTACATTTGCTATGAGGTTACCAGTATTCGTCACATTTAAGGAGTAAGTAATCGTATCTCCGACAGTTGCGGCGGTTCTGTCCGCCCCTTTGACAACTACAATGATAGGTTGATATACCGGAATAACAAGTGTATTTGAGAATGAAGATCCTGAGAATGCGCCGGAGGTGAAACTGACGGAAGCTTGATTACTAAGCGTTGTAGGATTAGGCAGCACATTGACAATCGTGTTGAACGAGACTTGAAAAGATGCTCCCGGTGCAAGTGTACCGAGCGAGATCCCGTTGGCTGGATTGGCGCTAGGGCGTGGAGTGCCATCTACGGTCACACTGCCAGCGACAAAGCTAGAGCCTGCAGGTATTGGATCACTGAGGTTAACGTTACTGATATTTGCTATTCCGCTGTTGGTAACAGTGAAGTTATAAGTGATGGTATCGCCAACAACGGCATCGGTAGCTGTCGAAGATTTAGTGACGATAACGTTCGGTGAGGATACTGAGATTGTTGTTGTATTGGAATTGATCGAATTGTTAAATGTCCGTCCATCTGGAAGTGTGTATGCAAACGCGACGGAAGCTTGATTGAGCAGCTGTTGGCTTGCCGGCAATGTTGTGATAAGCACTGAGAACATTACAGACAGGCTTCCATTCGCGGAGATTACCCCCAGTGGGATCCCGGCAGCTGGGTCTGCTCCTGGAGCAGGAGCGCCTTGAATGAGTACACTGTTTGGAATAAACGTTGTACCCGCTGGAATGGTGTCACTCAGGGTTGCTAAAGCTCCGTAGTTACCTGTGTTGGTCACATTTATAGTATAAGTAATCGTATCCCCAACGGTAGCATTGACTGAATTGGAGCTTTTTGCTGCTGCAAGGATAGGCAGATAGACAGGCGTCGTGACGATATTTGAGAAGGCTACATTTGAGACAACACCTGAGGTGAAGCTGACTGTTGACTGATTATTTAACAATCCAGTAGGCGGTAGTGAAACTACATTTACGGTAAAAGCAACAGTTACGGTTACACCGGGTGCTATGCTGCCTAGGGTCACTCCAGTAGCTGGGCTAACTCCTGTGCGAGGCACACCGTCCACAAGCACGCTGCCTGTCACAAAGGTGGTGCCGGCAGGAAGGGCGTCTGTGAAGACCACATTATTTACAGTGGCAATCCCGTTATTAGTTAAAGCTATGGAATAAGTGATTGTGTCACCGACTGTAGTTGATGTTGTGGTTGTAGTTTTAATTACAGCAATATTAGGTGAGGAGACCGGAATAGTGACGGTGTTAGAGAGTGCAGTCCCATTAAGTGTACGTCCGTCGGGTAAGGTGAAGCTGTATGCTGCGGTTCCTTGATTGACCAGTTGCTGAGGACTAGGCAATGAAGTGATGTCAACCGTGAAAATGACTACGGTCGTTCCTCCAGGCTGTATTATTCCAGCTGCAATTCCGGTGGAAGGATCCGCTTGCGCTAAAGGGAGTCCATTGATGAGCACGCTATTCGGAACAAAAGCCGTACCTGCGGGAATATTATCCGTCAATGTTAAATTAGCAGCATAGTTTCCTGTGTTACTCACTGTCAGTGTGTAGCTAACGGAATCGCCAACCGTGGCATTGGCTGTACTAGCACTCTTGACTACGGCAATGTTCGGCTGGAACACAGGGACTGTAACGGTATTAGAAAAAGTGGAGCTTGAAATAACGCCTGAAGTGAAGGTAACGGATGCCTGATTGATGAGTGAAGCTGTAGGAGGGACGGAGGTAACAGTAACACTGTAGGTAACCAGCGCTGATGCACCAGCTGCTAGAGTGCCGATAGATATCCCCGAAGCAGGATTCAAGTTCGGGAATGGAACTCCGTTGACAGACACGCTGCCTGTTACAAAAGTACTCCCTACCGGTGTAGGATCATTGAGTAAGACGCTAGTAACAGATTCTATACCATTATTAGTTATATTGACGTTGTATGTGACCGTTTCACCAACAGCAACTGATGTTGAAGTAGTGCTCTTGGTAACGACAATGTTAGGAGCAGAGACTTGTAAAGTTACAGTGTTAGACACAGCAGTCCCAGATAACGGTCTACCGTCAGGCGGAGTAAAGGTAAAGCTTGCAGAAGCCTGATTACTAATCTGCTGAGGTGTTGGCAGGGAGATGATATCAACGGTGAAGCTGACTGCAATACTGGCACCAGGAGCGACATTTCCTACAGCTATCCCTGTATCAGGGGCTGATCCGGGTTGAGGCATACCACCTACAATGACACTATTAGGAACAAAAACTGTACCTGCTGGAATGTTATCAGTTAGCGTAAGATTTGCAGCCAGATTACCTGTGTTGCTAACAATCACTGTGTAGATGACAGAATCACCGACAACTAAAGCATCGAAATCGCCGTCTCCATCAGCGGCACTTTTTACTAAGGAGATTTGGGGCTGAATAACTGGTGTAGTTGTGATATTAGATGAAGAAGAACCGGAGAATACACCGGATGTAAAACTGACAGACGACTGATTGTTAATCTGTGATGGTATCGGCATCGTTATCCTCACCTCGAATGTTACGGTAGCTGTGGCGCCAGGGCTCAAACTACCGATTGGAATGCCGGCGGACGGAACTGCTAGCGGCAGGGTAGTGCCACTTACAATTACGGTTCCGGGAATAAAAGCGACATTCTCAGGCAGAGGATCGCTGAGAATGATATTGCTTACTGTTGCAATACTGTTATTGGTCAATACAGAGGTAAAGGTAAGGATATCACCAGTAACAGCAGTAGCAGCGTTTACGCTTTTTACAACACTGACGTTAGGGGCGGACACTGGGACAGAGAGCGTATTGGATACTACATTTCCTCCGAGCTGACGCCCGTCTGGAAGGGTAAAGCTATATGTCGCTGAAGCAGAGTTCAGTAATACTTGTGATGGAGGCAGGGCTGTGATTGTGACCAGAAAACTTACGGTGACACTATCACCAGGAGCGAGCGGTCCAACTGGAATGCCAGTTGCCGGATTATATCCGGGCAAAGGTGTTCCTCCAATAATGACACTATTCGTGTCAAACACGGCTTGGGGTGGCAGGATATCAGTTACTAATAGAGTAGCTGCAATATTCCCGGTGTTGCTGATCAGGATGGAGTATGAGAGAGATCCCCCTACAGATGCCTGTGCTGCATTGGCGCTTTTGACCATACTAAGGATGGGCTGAAATACAGGTGTTACTATCGTGTTTGAGAGCGAAGAACCGGTGAACGCCCCAGAGGTGAAGGAGGCGCTGGCTCTGTTTGTAAACTGTGCTGGACTTGGCAAGGAAGCAACATTCACTCTAAAAGACACCGTGACAGAGCTGCCCGCGGTGATACTTCCGATTGCTATACCTGTACTTGGGTTAGCCGCTGCAACCGTCGAACCGTTGACAGTCACACTGCCTGCTACAAAAGCTCCCCCCGTAGGAATAGGGTCAGAGACAACAACGTTAGTGACAGTGACGCTGCTTGGGTTGGACACTATGACTGAATAAGTAAGATTTTCTCCAACCGCTACATTAGTTAGATTTGCAGTTTTGGTTAGTGTAATGTTTGGAGCGGAGACCGGAATGGTTAGGGTATTGGATAGACTGGTCCCGGAGAATGATCTTCCACTTGGCAGTTGGTAGGTGTAATTGCTATTGCCTTGATTATTCAGAACAGGTGGAGCAGGCAGAGATTGTACCGAGACAAGAAAGGTCACAGGAACAGCTGCCCCTGAAGCTAAAGTGCCTAAGTTAATTCCTGTAATTGGAGAGTCAGCAGGTCTAGCAACACCGTTAACAGTTACACTTCCCGAGACAAAGGCGCTTCCTGAAGGAATATTGTCGCTCAGGGTTACAGCCGCCCCGATATTCCCTGAATTCTGAACATTTAACGTATAAAGAATATTGCCGCCTACAGTTGCACTGGAAACGTTCGAGCTTTTTGCAATTTGGATTACAGGCTGATACACGGGAGTTGTAGTCGTGTTTGAGACTGAAATGCCAGTAAAAGCACCCGAGCTAAAAGAGGCACTAGATTTATTCAATAGCTGAGCAGGACTTGGTAATGAGATAACGTTGACTTGAAAAGTGACGGCGACGGAGCTTCCTGGAGCGATGGTACCGACAGCAATCCCTGTTCCAGGATTAGCTGAGGGTTGTGATACACCGGCGACGGTAACACTTCCGGGGACCAGCGATGTCCCCGCAGGTATGGTATCTGAGAGTGAGACGTTGGTAATTGCCGCTATGCCGTTGTTACTGATTACGGAAGTGTAGAGTAGTGTATCACCGACAACAACGTCAGCAAATCCTGCGCTTTTGACTACGGTAACATTGGGTGTTCTAACTGGAATAGATAGTGTATTGGATGAGGCTGATCCAGCAATAGTTCGCCCATCTGGAACCTGAAACGTATAAGCGGCGCTTGCTTGATCGACCAGTTGTGGCGGAGAGGGAAGACTATTTACAATGACCCGAAATTGAACAGTAGAACTGCCACCGGCAGCAACCGTACCGATAGCAATCCCCGTGGCAGGGTTACCAGCGATAGGATTTCCATTGACGGTGAAGCTGCCTGCGACGTAAGAGCTGCCTGAAGGAATGTTATCCGTAAGTGTTGTTACCGCGCCGATATTTCCTGTGTTCGTGATTTGAAGAGTATAGGTGATTTGATCTCCAACCGTAGCATTGGTGGTATTGGCTGATTTCACAATGTTAAGGACGGGTGAATATACAGGTAAGGTTACTGTATTAGATGGAATGACCCCCGTCATGATAGGGCCTCCGGCTACACTTTGAAACGTAAAGGCAGCGTTGGCAGTATTTGCGATATTTTGTGGACTTGGCGGCAATGAAGTGACTTTGGCTTGATATGTAACCGTTATTGAACTGCTTAAAGCTAATGAGCCTAATGGGATTCCTGCTGTAATATCAAAAGTAGGCCTTACGACGCCAGCAACGACTACGCTTCCAGTTACAAAAGTGGATCCTGCCGGCAGCGCATCTGATAAAACGACACTTGCTGCTCCCGCTGTTCCTGTATTACTGACAGTCACCGTATAAGTTACCGTATCACCGACTATGGGGCCGGCTACATTAGCGCTTTTAGTGAGGTTTATTTTAGGAGCATTGATATCAACCTGTATGGCATTACCGTTGAGTACATAAGCATCGCCTGAGGTGGTTAATTGTAATACGGCTGAAGATTGATTGTTTATTAGCCGTGCGGAGACGTCAACATTGGTAATATCCCAGCCTTGACGGCCGCCGATAATGTTGGTCCCTGGGTTTCCGTTTATTTGATTGCGGTTTCCAAAGGTACCTGTTGTGTTTAGATTACCTGCATCATTGTTAATCTGTGACGCAAAAAAGTTGTTGGCAAAGTTATTAGGTCCCGATAAAGCAACAAGTGTAGCCGAGGTTGGACCAAACAACGCTTGATCCCCCGAACGGTTGGCATCCCCCTCCTGTGCGCTGAATAACGCTCTGCCGCCAAGCGCACCTGTAATTGGTGTTGCGAAGCCTGTGATCGTAGTTGAAACTGGGGCTGAGGTTGCCTGTACAAGTATTGCACCTGCCCGTAGGGACATATTGCGAAAAGGTAAGGCTGTATTTTGGTAGATTACGCCTAATGTCCAGCCAGCATGGTTGGCCGTGGAATCACTAGGGATAACAATCGTACCCACTACACCGCCAGTGGTGTAGGTGCCGGCGCCGCCTTGTTGGATAATGCTGGTCACGTTGGCGGAACGAACATATGCTGATGCACCACCTCCCAAATCGACTACGTTGCTCGTTGCTGAATCGGGAGTAACGCTGAATGTAGTGCCAGCAGGAGTTATTAGGGAGACAGGATTGTTAATGGCCGAACTGAGGTTAACGGTTCCGTTAATATAGGTACCGCCCCATATCAGTTCTGCATACAGCACTGTGCTGCCAGATGGTAGGACCAGTATGGCTGCTGAACTGTTGCTTGTATAAAGACTAGTAGTTCCGCTAGGATAGGAACCAAATGTCGATGAAGTATTAACAGTAGTAAAGCCACCGATGCTGTCTAGTGTCCCTGGCACTCCGATCGTATCGGAGCGGCTAAGTCCAAGCGTGTTGCCGGTAAATGTGATAGCACCGGTCGCATTGATCGTTGCCCGTACGACTAGTGGAATGATTCTCACCTCCTTCGAGGTTGATTTTGGCCAAAAGTGAACCGTCCTATAGTTAGGACGGCACAGTTAATACCTGTATGTTAGCCTATGATACAAAATGGGTATTAGTGTATGTCCCATCTTAAAATTATAGAAAAAAATGTCTGTTTTGTGATTTAAGTCTTCGTTCGACAAGAACATGAGGTTCAGGATAATGACTTCTGCTCATCAGCTCCAGCTCCTGATCAGTGATATTGTGCTTGACTACGACAAAATGGTACATGATTTCATGCACTACATTTGCTTGAAGGGTCTTTAGTATTTCTAGTTCTTCAGTTTCGTAAAGCGGATCTTCATAAGGGTGTTGATAGAATAACTCCATCCGCAGCAACCGATAATCGAAGGGTGGTGCGGGTACAGGGTAGTCTGGAATAGCTGGGCATACTGGACCGGATGGGGGTTGGAAGAAGGATCCTGTAAAATGCCGGGGGGTATATTCGTCAAACTTCTGCTTAAAGGAAGGATTGGACATATGGGCAAAGCTGTGGGCATAGGGTGCTAGAATGCAAACAACTGCTTTATGGATGCTAATTCTGTGAATTTCCGCCATGGCTGTGAATAAATTGTCCACATAAGGCAGTACACGGCTAGCCATAACAAACTCAGCACTATTGTCAGGGAGAGGAATCTCTTGGCAAATATCGCAGACAATATCTACAACAGGACCCGCGATCCGATCGATCCCGAGATAACCTGCTTCCTTATTAGATCCACAGCCGATATCGATTTTCAAGGGGCTCACTCCTTTGGGATAAATCAGGCTCACACTATTGTATTAATACCGCTGTAGCCTGCATCCGACGGATGCCTAATAGAGGCTGGAAGTTATCTAAAATTACTTCATATGAAACTTTCATAGAGTGGTTAACGTTATAAGAGTATACTTATGAAGATGACTTTGAAAATAATCGCCACATAGAGGAGGCACTCAACATGAAAAAACAACGTTCATTACCCGCCATAGCAGCGATTGCTGCCTTAACATTTGCCTTAACCGCTTGCGGTGGGAATAATTCGGCACAGACTTCAGGAGAACCGACTGCAACACCTTCTCCAACACCAACCGAGAGCGCAAGCACTGCTGAGCCTACTGAAGCTCCAAGCACTCCCGTACCCACTGAGAACCCAAGTACAGCCACACCAACCGAAAATCCGAGCACAGCTAAACCTAGTTCTACTCCAAAAGCAGAAGGTAAAACAATAAAAATGACGGCCGTTTATATCGGACAAATAGATAGTCATTCCGTTGAGATTGCGACAAAAGAAGGCCCAACCGCTTTTGAGATTTCAGCTGGAATGGAGAGTATACTTGATACTTTGAATTCAGATGATTCCGTAGTTATTGAATACGTGGAAAAAGCAGTGGAGGGCGATCCGTCCGTCAAGCAACGTGTGCTAACAAAGCTGGCTCTAGCAAAATAATTGAATGTATTGATTTGTAAATAGAGGGTGTCTCAGCAATCATATAGTGGTTGCTGGGACACCCTCGTATTTTTTAAGCATAGTTCTTGCTCAAAACACTAAACTTTGTTTGATCGATCACAGTCCGCATACCTAGCTGCATCATTATGGATCTAGCAGCCCCACTAACGGAACTAGTAGCACCACTATGGATATAGCAACCCCACTAACGGAACTAGTAGCACCACTATGGATCTAGCAGCCCCACTAACGGAACTAGCAGCACCACTATGGATCTAGCAGCCCCACTATTGGATCTAGCAGCCCCACTATGGATCTAGTAGCCCCACTATGGATCTAGCAGCACACTAACGGAACTAGTAGCCCCACTATGGATCTAGCAGCACCACTATGGATCTAGTAGCCCCACTATTGGATCTAGCAGCACACTAACGGAACTAGTAGCCCCACTATGGATCTAGCAGCCCCACTAACGGATCTAGTAACCCCACTATTGGACTCAGCATTATCGGACCCAGCAGCCCTTAAACGCAGCTTTTCCCTACATTTAATTCGCTATCGGACCCCATAGCAGCTATTGCCATAAAAACCGCCCAATATGATCCTTTTTTAATGCAATAGCGTCACTGGGGTCCGAAACTGTGCTCCAAAGGCGAAAAAAACGTAAATAACGTCATCTGAGTCCGTGAGCCGCGGATGACGGGGAAAACTCAGCATTATCGGACCCAGCAGCCCTTAAACGCAGCTTTTCCCCACTTTTGATTCGCTATCGGACCCCATAGCAGCTATGGCCATAAAAACCGCCCAATAGGATCCTTTTTCGATGCAATAGCGTCACTGGGGTCCGAAACTGTGCTCCAAAGGCGAAAAAAACGTAAATAACGTCATCTGAGTCCGCAAGCCGCGGATGAGGGATAGGATCCAGCATTATCGGAATTATCATCATCGGAATCAGTATTATCGGACCCAGCAGCTCTTAAACGCAGCTTTTATTCACATTTGATTCGCTATCGGACCCCATAGCAGCTATTGCCATAAAAATCGCTCAATATGATCCTTTTTCGATGCAATAGCGTCACTGGGGTCCGAAACTATGCTCCAAAGGGCGAAAATCCGTAAATAACGTCATCTGAGTCCGTGAGCCGCGGATGAAGATGAGGACTCCCCAATGCAGATTTTAGATTCATACATAAATAAAGGTATCCTCACAACCCGCTCAAAGTTGTTGGGATACCCTTTTTAATGAAGTTAGCATGTTTAAAAGAAGCTTAAAGCGTTCCAGCATTGACTAGGAAGGTTGTAATAAGCAGCATAAAGAGTAAGATAATAACACCATTGACTATCGTGCCAATAATGCCAAACACCTTGCGGCGTTTCCGAATGGAAAGCCCAATGATGCCGATGACTACACCGATTACATTAAGAGCAGCCAGAATAATAACCGTTAATCCTAGAAGCATTATGAATTGCGAGGACTGGCTTAATAGTTCGGAATTCTCATTAACCAATGAAGAAGACTTCATTATAATAGAGATAAAGATGGCTGCATAGCCGATGATCGACACGAGACAGATAATGAACGAAGCAATACCAGGTCCAGAATGTTGAAGATCATGTTCTACTTTTTGATGCGTAGATGATAAATCAGCGCTTGGGTAATCCGGATGAGGGTTGGGATTTCCCACCTCTGCCGCAGGTACGTCTGATTTTGACAGAGAATTTAAGTCCATGGTTTGCACTCCTTGAGAGATTAGAATGAAAATGTTGTTAATATCCACTTTTTCATATTGATGCTAAAAAAGCAACCCCTGAATGAGGCAAAATAAAAAATGACTGCTGGAAATAGGAACGGGCATTACGTTATGATAGAATGAGTCTAAAATTAAGGGGGTGTAATCATTTGCAACGGAAATTTATGGCCTGGGGGGCTGTGCTAGCAATGCTGGCAGTAGGAATTGGTGCTTTCGGTGCCCATCTACTAAAACCAGTGATCAGTGAAGACTATATGAAGGTATATGAGACTGGTGTGCAGTATCACTTGGTACATGCGCTGGGGGTAATTCTCATCGCACTGGCTGTGGGCCAATGGGGCGAAAGTGCCCGATTACGTTGGGCGGGCCGATTGTTAATTGCAGGTACCATTTTGTTCTCTGGCAGTTTGTATGTTCTGAGTATCTCCGGAATTAAGGTGCTAGGAGCGATTACACCTATCGGTGGGGTATGCTTTATAATTGGCTGGTTATGCCTTGCGATAGAGGGATTTTCACGTAAAAAGTCGTCTTAGTTGTTAAAAAAAAGAAAGACCAATAAGCACCTGTTCCCCAAAGAGGGAGGGTGCTTATTGGCTTGTAACGCATGCGCTTACAGAAACTCGTCGATTTCATTTAGATTAAAGCTGTACACCTGCTTCTCATCCACATGGTAGACACTTATAGAGTTGGCTGCTTCATCAAAGTTTAAAATACGACAGGGCATGGACACTTGTTTCCCGTACCGGTTCGCTCGTAAACGTACCAATTGATTATTCTGAATATACTGACGAATCTTCCCGTATGCATCAGCTGGCGTCTCAATGGCCGTTTGCTGTGCAGGCGTTTCTGCCTGTTTTTTTATCGGTGTATCCAGCTGCTTCTTCGTAGATTTTGGAGGCAGCTTTAATGAAATGGGAGGAGCAGAGTTTTGATTCAAAGCTAGTTTAGCGGAGCGTAGCAAGCTGTCAATGGTTCTCCCTAATTCAAGACCGGAGTTAATGTTGAAATCTGTGATATGGTCATTATTGTTCAACATTTCGAGCAGAAATTGCAGTGCAAGCGGGTTGGTACGGGCATTAATCAGGATGTCGACGTTAAATAAATAATTGCCGTCTGTGCGTTGTAGTTTCTCGTCCATAAATCCCCCAGCTTTTCGTTTAGAACATCTCTGAATGGTTACAGGAATGTAATTAACTATAACATTAAACATGCAATATTCATATACCCAGGACTACTGGAATAGGGACTATTATACTGCATTTTATACTAGGCATAGGACTACCGTCAGCACACCCACAGGAAAATTAGCATACATATACAACGTGGATAGTGAAAAAAAGGAGGTGCTGCTATTGGTTACTATGGAGCCTATTACAGTAGGTGAACATACGCTGATCGGGGTAGAGGTTAAGCTTCCCAAAACTACACTGCTCTCCATCAGCACGAACCGAGGTTATATTATGTGCGGTGCACTGGATGTCGGTCTCCTCAATGAAACACTTAGTGATCGGCATATCATCGCAGCTCGTGCGGTGGGTGTACGGACGCTTGCCCAGCTTTTAGCTGCCCCGTTGGAGTCTGTAACGATAGAAGCAGAGAGTCTTGGCATCGTACCAGGTATGACGGGTGCGGAAGCGTTACTTCTTATGGTCTGACCGGAAAATTTAACAATTCCAAACAAACGGGGCTTAGGCCCTTTTTGTTTGTGTGCAAGTATTCACATTTAAGCATAATCGGGTGTGTCTTTGCTAATGCTAGAACAAATAAAGGTGTTATGGAAGGCTTCTCCTTGTTTCGTATTACAGGTAAAAGGGTAAATTAAGAATAGACAAGTTACTACCGGACGAAGGAAATAGTAACCGGTAAATATAATGGATAAGGTAGGGATCATCTCATGGCTAAAGCATCGAATAAAGTAAATACAACTTCACTGGAACAGATCATGAATCGTCAGGTTGCTAACTTAAATGTCCTGTACGTAAAAATTCATAACTTTCATTGGTATGTCAAAGGAGAACAGTTCTTCTCCCTTCATGTGAAATTTGAGGAATTATATAATGAAGTAACCCTTCACATGGATGAAGTAGCAGAACGCTTGCTAACCATCAAAGGCAGTCCGGCCGCAACATTGAAAGAATATTTGGAATTAGCTACAATTCAAGAAGCTACAGGTAAGGAAGATACACGGGGAATGGTTCAGTCTCTGATTGAAGACTTCGCCACCATCTCTGAAGAGCTGACAGAAGGCATCGAGCTTGCCGAAGAAACCAAGGATCAGCCAACCTCAGATATGTTCATTAAAATCCGTAGTGATCTGGAGAAACACCAATGGATGCTACGTTCGTTTCTTAGCTAATCATTAAGCAGTTTGAATAAGGCTTCCTGCGGGAAGTCTTATTTTTGCGTAGTCTTATGTTTAATGAAAATCTTCTCTGAGTCACAAGTGATTAGCTAAAGAGAAATTTGTAAAAAAACAAGGTTTGATATAAAATTAGTGAGAATCATTGATAATCATTGTGATTCAATTTATAATAATTATAATGTGATAGAAAATCTAATTGTGCTGGGAATCAGGATTATCCTGTTTCAATACAACTTTTGATTTCGCAAATCGATCAATGGAGGGAATAATATTATGGCAGCAGAATTTGTCATTGAGGGTCTTAAAGCGACGATTGAGGGAAAAGAAATTTTGAAGGGGATTAACCTTCAAATGAAAGGTGGCGAAATTCACGCCATCATGGGACCAAACGGTACAGGTAAAAGTACTTTGGCTTCGGCGCTAATGGGTCATCCTAAATATGAAGTAACTGATGGAACTGCAACTCTTGATGGTGAAGATCTTCTGGAGATGGCTGTTGATGAACGCGCACGTGCAGGTCTTTTCCTTGCAATGCAATATCCAAGCGAAATCTCTGGAGTAACTAACTCCGACTTCTTGCGTTCTGCCATTAATTCCCGTCGTGAAGAGGGAAGCGAAATCTCGTTGATTCGTTTTATTCGCCAAATGGAAGCAAAGATGAAAGAACTAGATATGAACCCTGAGTTTTTACACCGTTACTTGAACGAAGGCTTCTCCGGTGGTGAGAAGAAACGTAATGAAATTCTACAAATGATGATGCTGGATCCAAAAATCGTGATCTTGGACGAAATTGACTCCGGTCTTGATATTGATGCTTTGAAAATTGTAGCTGAAGGCGTAAACTCCATGCGGAGCGAAGAACGCGGCTTCTTAGTTATTACCCACTATCAACGTCTTTTGAACTACATCAAACCTGATTATGTTCACGTTATGATGCAAGGTAGAATCGTGAAATCCGGTGGTCCAGAGCTTGCACAGCGTCTGGAAGCAGAGGGTTATGAATGGATTAAAGAAGAACTCGGAATTGAAGATGAAACTGTAGGGCAAGAAGCGTAAGAAACGCCAGGAAGGAGGAGACCACTATGACGACACAGACCATTCTTCCGGTGGATGCCGAACGCTTGAGCGAATTATCGCACAGCAGCGGCGAACCGGGTTGGCTGAAAGAAAGCCGCTTGAAGGCACTAGAATTGGCAGCTACTCTGACACTGCCTAAATTAGAGAAGACACGGATTGATCGTTGGAATGTCAATAATTATGGTAGCTATAAAGCAAGTGAACCTTTTGCTTCGCTAAGTGATGCACCTGCATCTATTTCTTCCTTGATCAAGGATCAGGAGGAAGGCAGCCTGATTATTCAACGCAACTCCGGTGCAGTATATACACGTATCGCTCCTGAGCTTGCAGAACAGGGTGTTATTTTTACAGATCTACAGACAGCTGTTAAAGAACACGGAGATTTGGTTCAACGTTACTTGCATAAAGCCATTCAGCCAGACGAACATTCTATCGCAGCGCTTCATGCTGCATTGTGGAATGGTGGAGTATTCCTCTATGTTCCTAAGAATGTTGTTATTGAAACTCCGCTTCAAGCAGTGCTGTTAACGGATGATGCGGAAGCTACTTTTGTTCCACACATACTGGTCGTAGCTGATACTAACAGTTCCGTAACCTATGTAGACAACTACGTATCGGATAAAGAAGAAGCTGGACTACACAATGGTGCGGTAGAGGTATTCGTGGGCGCTGGCGCTAAAGTTCGTTATGCTACAGTGCATCAGCTTGGTGTAGATACTACAGATGTAACTTATCGCCGGGCTGTTGTTGAGAATGACGGAGTCATCGAATGGATCGTTGGTGAGATGAACTACGGAGATACTGCGAGTGATACCAAGTCTGTGCTTAAAGGCAACGGTTCTAGCTCCGATGCTAAAGTAATTGCAGTAGGTACGGGATCACAGAAACTGAATTACACCACTCAAGCTCAGCATTTTGGCAAAAGCACACCAAGTGACATGATCACTCGTGCAGTTATGCGTGATTCTGCTACTTCTATCATCAACGGAATCACCAAGATTGAGAAAGGTGCTACTAGAGCGGACGGCCAGCAAACGGAAAAAGTATTGATGCTGAGTCCAAAAGCCCGTGGTGACGCCAATCCGATCCTGCTTATTGATGAAGATGATGTTACAGCCGGCCATGCCGCTTCCGTAGGTCAGGTCAATCACGAGCAAGTCTTTTACCTAATGTCCCGCGGAATTACACGGCATGATGCAGAGACTCTGATCATCTACGGCTTCTTGGCTCCTGTTGTGTCACAAATTCCACTGGAGGGACTGCGCAATCAGCTCCAATCTCTTGTGGAAAGGAAGTTAGTGCAATGATTAGCAACGCCATCCGGGAGCAATTTCCCATACTGAACCAAAATGTGAACGGACATCCACTGGTCTATCTGGACAGTGCTGCTACTTCACAGAAGCCTCGGAAAGTAATTGAGGCGGTCAAGTCGTATTATGAGTGGGATAACGCCAACGTACACCGTGGCGTCCATACTTTAGGCAGCCGAGCAACCGATGCCTACGAGGGAGCCCGGGAGAAGCTAGCTAAGTTTATTAACGCCCGCAGCACTAAAGAAATTATCTTTACACGCGGAACAACTACAGCCTTAAATCTTGTGGCCTCTTCTTACGGACCCTCTGCTGTGGGTGAAGGCGACGAAATCGTCATCACCTTAATGGAGCATCATAGTAATCTGATTCCATGGCAGCAGCTCGCTAAGAAGACAGGTGCTACATTAAAATATATACCGTTGCAACCTGATGGAACGGTTACGTTGGAAGCTGCCGAGCAGACGATTACGGATAAAACCAAAATCGTTGCTATCGCTTATGTATCCAACGTTATGGGAGTAACTCATCCTATTAAAGAGCTTGCGGCTATTGCTCATCGTCATGGTGCAGTAATTGTCGTAGATGGTGCACAAAGCACACCACATATGAAGGTCGATGTGCAGGATCTGGATTGTGATTTCTATGCACTATCTGGTCATAAAATGCTCGCACCCACCGGAATTGGCGCTTTGTATGGCAAGAGAGCACTTCTCGAAGCCATGGAGCCCGTCGAATTCGGTGGCGAGATGATCGATGATGTGGGTCTTTATGAATCCACATGGAAAGAACTGCCTTGGAAGTTTGAAGGCGGTACGCCGATCATAGCTGGTGCTGTTGGTCTAGGTGCAGCCATTGATTTCTTACAAGAAATCGGTTTGGATGAGATACACCGCCATGAGAAAGCTCTTGCAGCGTATGCAGAGCAACGTCTGTCAGAGATCGAGGGTCTGAACATTTATGGTCCTCGAAATCGTGAAGTCGGCGTTGTCACCTTTAATCTGGGTGACGTTCACCCGCATGATGTCGCTACAGTGCTAGATGCGGAAGGCATTGCCATCCGCGCCGGGCATCACTGCTGTCAGCCGCTGATGCGCTGGCTGGAAGCCAGCTCTACAGCACGTGCAAGCTTTTATCTGTATAATAACGAGCAGGATGTAGATCGACTGGTGGACGCTTTAATCAAGACAAAGGAGTACTTCAGCTATGAACTTGGATGACTTATACAGACGCGTAATTATGGATCATTATAAAAGTCCTCGAAATCGCGGTTCATTTGAAGATGATGCTCTAAAAATTGAACTGAATAACCCAACCTGTGGTGACCGGATTACTCTTCAGCTTAAGGTAGAGGATGGAATCGTAAAGGATGCCCGTTATAATGGTGAAGGCTGTTCGATCAGTATGTCATCGGCTTCGATGATGACTGAGGCGATCAAAGGACAAACGGTTGAACGTGCGCTTGAACTGGCTGATAACTTCTCCTTACTGATGAAGGGTGAAGACGTGGATTTTGGAGATTACGAAGACATTGAAGCCCTTTCGGGTGTGAATAAATTCCCTGCGCGGATCAAATGCGCAACACTGGCTTGGAACGCACTTCGTAAAGGAATTGACGAAGAAGAGCAACATAAATAACAGTAGAACAAGGAGGCTGACACCATGGCTAAGAAAGCGCCTGATATGGAAGAATACCAGTACGGGTTCCGTGATGAGCATAAATCGATATTCCAGTCTGGTAAAGGTTTGACGGCCGAAATTGTTAAAGAAATTTCAGCAATCAAAAATGAACCACAGTGGATGCTTGACTTCCGCTTGAAATCTTTGGAGCAGTTCCGTAAAATGCCAATGCCAACATGGGGCGGCAATATGGATGATTTGGACTTCGAGGATATTCAATACTATGTAAGACCTTCAGAGAAGCAAGGGAAGACTTGGGAAGAAGTTCCTTCCGAAATCAAAGAAACCTTTGATAAGCTGGGGATTCCGGAAGCGGAACAGAAGTTCCTCGCCGGCGTTTCGGCACAATATGAATCTGAGGTAGTCTATCACAGCATGCAGAAGAGCCTTGAAGATCAAGGGGTTATTTTTACAGATACCGACACTGCATTGCGTGAGCACCCAGAGCTTCTGAAAAAATATTTCGGGACGATCATCCCTCCAACCGATAATAAGTTTGCCGCACTTAACAGTGCAGTTTGGTCAGGCGGCAGCTTCATCTATGTTCCTAAAGGTGTGAAATGTGAAGTTCCTTTGCAGGCTTACTTCCGTATTAACTCTGAGAACATGGGACAATTCGAACGTACTTTGATCCTTGCTGATGAAGACAGCTTCGTGCACTACGTAGAAGGATGTACTGCTCCAATCTATAGCACGAACTCTCTGCACAGTGCGGTTGTTGAAATCTTGTGTATGAAGAACGCCCGCGTTCGTTATACCACAATCCAGAACTGGGCTCCAAACATCTACAACCTCGTTACGAAACGTGCGGTTGCAGAAGAGAATGCTACTATGGAATGGGTCGATGGTAACATCGGTTCCAAGCTGACCATGAAATACCCTGCGGTTGTTCTTAAAGGCCGTGGTGCTAAAGGTTCAGTACTATCCATCGCGGTAGCAGGTAAAGACCAGCATCAGGATGCGGGTGCCAAGATGATCCATTTGGCTCCAGATACAACATCCACCATTGTATCGAAATCCATCAGTAAACATGGCGGTAAAGTAACTTACCGTGGTCTAGCTTCCTTCGGCCGTCAAGCAGAAGGTGCGAAATCGAACATTAAATGTGATACGCTGATTTTGGATAATGAGTCCACTTCGGATACTATTCCTTACAATGAAATCATGAACGATAACATCGTTCTTGAGCATGAAGCAACCGTGTCTAAAGTTTCTGAGGAGCAACTGTTCTACCTGATGAGCCGTGGCCTCACAGAAGCAGAAGCGACTCAAATGATCATCATGGGCTTCATCGAGCCGTTCACAAAAGAACTGCCGATGGAATATGCGGTCGAAATGAACCGTCTGATCAAGTTCGAAATGGAAGGTTCAATCGGTTAATAAGAGCGCTTATGAATGGAGGCCCGTCCTCCTAACGCTTATATATTTCTTCAAAGCATCCGTAGATATTTTTCTGCGGATACTTTTTTATTGGCACAATTGAAAAAATCCCCGAATGCTCCGGGGACACACCTTTAATATTTTTAATTATCCATTTCCGGCAACGGCAATTCCACTGAAGGATCTGGCTCCCAGAGATGCCGTTCTAATTGCTGATGCTACAATGGTGTATTGGATCTGGCCGGTAAGCACATCGGTCGAAGGCGGATAGTCGACAGCGGTTATTCCAACCATTTCATATTGGGTCGTTGTATTATTAATGTTTCCGGGGTAGGTTGTACTAAAAATTAATATATTATTGCGGTAAATACTAAAAGTAACATCATTCTGAACTATAATGCTGACATCAACACTAAGTCTGGCAAAAGCATTCAATGTGACTCTCACTAAACCTGCATTGGCAGGGGTAACATTTACTGTCTGAAGTCCAATGTCACCGAAAATTGCACTTGAACGAACTAAATTAAGACTTTGTGAATCCATAGTACTGTCCTGTGAAATCCGCATATCAAGAAACTGTATACTCATCCAATTCACCTAACCTCTCATTGTTGATTTTACATTTTATGAGAGAAAGAATAGAATGGTGTGTAAGATACAAACAGATAGCGGGTTGATTATATGAAACGCTGCTAAAACCCAATTATAAACAGAACCCCCGCCAATCACTTGGCGGGGGTTTTTATATGGTATAGGTTACTGTTTTGCCAGATCATTCACTTCTTTACTAAAAGCCTCTGAATATTGATTAAATTTACCTGCATCAAGTTTTAAGCTGTTGTCGTTTGCTTTTGGAGGTGTCTCCTGAATCTGTTTATATAAAAGATCAATTTCTGGGGAAAGCTTGGCCCATATTTTTTTTATAGAATCATACTTAGTATCTAACTCATTCATATATGTATCGTATTCTTTTTTCTCTTCCATGGCTTTGCCAAGCTGTTCGATCGTAAAGTCAATGTCCATGCTCGCTCCTGTACTGCTTGTACCACTTCTAGTGTATGAGATAACATCTACAAACCCAACATTCCAAATGTCAGCAATAACAAAATTGCTTATTTCTCTTAGCATTTTTTCAGGTGAGGGTGCTGTATCAGTTTTTGAGGAGATTTCCCCGAAATTAAACAAGTTTTTAGATTCGTTGATCGCTGTGTTTGCGTCCGTAGGGTTATTGTTATTTGTATTGCTACACCCTGAAAGAAGGATAATGGCGATAATACAAGATAAAACAAGCTGCTTTTTCAATATAGTTCCCCTCCATAATATAAGTAAAAAGTGTTGTATTACTATATTACGGTAAATTGTGGTAAAAGTTTTACATCTGAAGCAAATTTAAGACGGCGAAAAAGTGAACTCTTCGTATCCCGGAATAAATTCCAATAATTATGCAAAAAACCGAATAAAGGTCCTCCTAATATTACACGATGATTACAATAATTATGTAGATTCTTAATTCATCAGGATTAAGGAGGAAACACGAGCATTTTAAGATAACGAGGGTCCTTTATATCATGTAGATGCTGCTTTTTTCCGAAATAACCGCAAAAACGCGCAATTCTCCCCTTTGCCGCATTAAATTATGGATGATACACTGCTTAAAGTCACTAAATTGTAAGCGCTAAAAAAAGCTAGCTTACGATGTAACATTTGCTTTATACAAAAAATTGCTTACTAAGTAAGCCTTAAGGAGGAGAGATATGGATGTTCTCAGGCAACTGCGCGGTTATTATCGGGAGAAGCTGCATTTTCTGATTCTTTCGATTATATGTTTGGCCGCTGCAACTGCAGTGGGGCTGATTACCCCCAATTTGTTAAGAAAGCTGATCGATGATGTTATTGTGCCACTTAAGTTTACAGAGGTGCCAGTGCTCGCATTGAGCGTGTTAGCTGTAGTAATAGTAAAAGCATGCCTGCAGTTTGCACATGGATTTTTTGGAGGACGGCTAGGTAACTTTCTTGCATACCGGCTGCGTAATGCTTGTTATGAGAAGCTGCAATTCCTATCTTTCCGTTATTATGATACCGCGAAAACGGGAGATTTGATGTCCCGGCTAACCGGAGATTTGGAAGCGATTCGTAACTTTATCGGTTTCGGTTTTGCTCAGCTGCTGAATGTCTTTTTTATGGTCATTTTTGGTTCGATTATGATGTTCTCACTCAATTGGCAGCTTACTCTAGTAACTTTGATTACGATGCCCATCCTGGCGTTTATTGCGCTAAAATTCGAGTCTAAGATTCACCCGGCCTTTCAAGAGATGCGTCTTGCACTCAGTTCTCTGACAACGGCTGTACAGGAGAATATCACGGGTGTGCGCACCGTCAAATCATTTGCGAGAGAGGCTCATGAAGTAGAGAAATTCTCACACCGCAACGAACGTTATAAGAATAACCAGATTTTTGCCGCTGAGCTCTGGAGTAAGTTTTTTCCGGCGATGGAGTTTTTAGCATCGATCAGTGCAGCTATTCTGCTTGGAGTAGGCGGAACGTTAGTTATTAAGGGGAAAATGTCACTAGGCGAACTGGTTGCTTTTTTCAGCTTAATTTGGTACATCATTGGACCGATTTGGGGTCTTGGATTCCATATTAATAACTATACACAGTCCAAAGCATCGGGAGAACGTGTATTGGAAGTACTTAATCAGAATATTGATGTGAAGGATAAAGAGAACGCCCGTGAACTGGTACCTTCTGAGGTTAAAGGAGATGTAGCGTTTAATCACGTCACATTTGCTTATGGGAACAAAATGCCTGCGGTTACAGACATTGATTTTGAGGCCAAATCTGGTGCGGTTATAGGGTTCCTTGGAGGTACGGGCTCTGGTAAATCGACCATTACACAGCTGATGATGCGTGCTTATGACGTTAATGAAGGCAGCATCACACTGGATGGGATGGACATCAGAGAATACAATGTTCGCAGCTTGCGTTCACAGATTGCAACGGTCTTTCAGGAAACCTTCCTGTTCTCCTCCTCAATTCGCAACAACATCTCCTATGGGTTGAAAAATGTAAGCATGGAAGAAATTATCCGAGCTGCACAACTTGCCAAAGCCCATGATTTCATCATGGAGATGGAAGACGGTTATGACACTGTGGTGGGTGAGCGCGGAATGGGTCTTTCCGGTGGACAAAAGCAACGGATTGCCATCGCTAGAGCCCTGCTTAAGAATCCGCGGATTCTTATCCTCGATGATGCGACCAGCGCTGTCGATATGGAGACGGAGCACGAGATTCAAGCCGGATTCCAAGAGGTCATGAAGGGGCGCACTACACTTATTATTGCCCATCGGATCTCCTCCTTGCGCCATGCGGATCAGATTATCGTCATGAACGAAGGTCATGTACAGCAGCGTGGTACCCATAAAGAGCTAATTGAAGTGCCGGGTCCTTATCAGGATGTATACCGGATACAGTATGCTGATTATCTGGCCAGAGCGACCGGAAGAGGGGAGGAGTGAGGCATATGAAACTTGAAGCCAAACCAATGACCGCTACGGGAGCAAAAAATAAAGCAGCCGAGCAGCAAGAGCTGGATGAACGTTTTGTATACAAAGATGATGATGTCATCGATAAGGCTTTTGACTGGAAGCAATTCACCAGACTGTTCGGGTACATGAAGCCTTATGCAAAGCAGATGCTTCCATTGGTGTCCATCATGATGATTCTGGGAACCATCACGAAGTTGACCGTCCCGTTCCTAACAAGTTTAGCGATTGACCGTGCGATTGCGCCAAAGGTGGGGAATCCCAGCTTATCACTGCTTTATTCGCTTACAGCAGGGGTAATCGTCTTATATCTGATTCAATGGATTGCGGGAGTGTACCGGATTAAATATACGAACATCATAGGCCAAAGAGTGATTTATGATTTGCGCTCAGATTTGTTCAAGCATATTCAGAAGCTCTCCTTTAACTTCTTTGATAAACGTCCGGCAGGTTCGGTATTAGTACGGGTAACCAATGATATCAACTCACTGCAGGATCTGTTCACAAACGGGGTTGTCAATCTGATGATTGACTGCGTGCAGCTTATGGGGATTACCATTATTCTGCTAGTGATCAACTGGAAGCTAGGTCTTGCAGTAATGGTTACGGTTCCGATTATGTTCTTTGTTTCAACTAAGCTGCGCCAAAAGATTCGGATCGCTTGGCAGGATGTGCGGATGAAGAACTCCAGAATTAATTCTCATTTAAATGAATCGATTCAGGGAATCAGAGTCACACAAGCCTACACCCAAGAACAAGAAAACATGAATTATTTCGATGTTATGAATACCGACAGCAAAAAATCCTGGAACAAAGCCTCTGCGATGAACCAGGCGTTCGGTCCGATTATTGAGGTCACAGGTGGTTTTGGAACAATGATCCTCTTTTGGCTGGGGGCTTATCTGATCCAATCTGGAGAACTCACAGTAGGTATGCTGGTAGCATTCAGTTCTTATGTCAGCAATTTCTGGGACCCGATTAATCGCCTTGGGCAGATGTACAATCAGCTGCTTGTGGCAATGGCTTCCTCGGAACGGATCTTTGAATATTTGGATGAGCAACCGGCGGTGCAAGATAATCCTGGTGCTAAGCCAATGGGAACGATTCGTGGGGATATTAACTTTGAAAAGGTCATTTTTGAATATGAAAAAGGCCGGGCTGCACTAAAAGGTATTGATCTGGATGTTCAAGCAGGACAGTCGATCGCGCTCGTAGGTCATACAGGTTCTGGTAAAAGTACGATCATTAACCTGATTGGCCGGTTCTATGATATTAAGAGCGGCCGAATCACGATAGACGGTGAAGATATCCGCGGGGTTACGTTAGACAGCCTGCGAAGGCAGATCGGAATCGTACTGCAAGATACCTTTATTTTCTCGGGAACGATTCGGGATAATATCCGTTTTGGCCGTCTGGAGGCTACAGATGAAGAAGTGGAAAATGCCGCAAAAGCCGTGGATGCCCATGACTTTATCATGAAGCTGCCCGGAGGGTATGAGACTGAGGTGGAAGAGCGCGGCAGCGCGTTGTCGATGGGACAACGTCAGCTGCTCTCCTTCGCCCGGGCGCTTTTGGCAAATCCGCGGATACTAATCCTGGATGAGGCAACTGCCAGCATTGATACGGAGACGGAGCTGAAGATCCAGGAGGCACTCAAAATCCTGCTTCAAGGCCGAACCTCCTTTATCGTAGCGCACAGACTCTCTACCATCCGTCATGCGGATAAAATAGTCGTCCTCGATCACGGAGAGATTAAAGAAGAAGGAAACCATCATGAGTTGACATCCCGTGATGGGGTATACAACGGTCTGATCGAAGCGCAATTCCGCTTCCTATAGACCGACAGAACGGAATAGAACAGAACAAAACAAAACAGAACAGAACAGAACAGAACAGAACAGAACACAACAACAGCTCATTCCAGTTGCTTAGGCAACTGCGGGGTGGGCTGTTTTTTATAGGGATATAGTGATTAAGGTGGTCGGGGCTTGGTGGATCAGAGTAGAGTGGAATATGGCAGAGGTATTACGGAACAAGGCAACCGAAGAACGGAAGAACGGAAGAACGGAAGAACGGCAGAACGGAAGAACATCAGAACGGAAGCACGGAAGCACGGCAGAACGGAAGAACATAATGCAGCAGGGTAAGATTTCTATGATTCAGTTACTTAGGGCGTTTGGATACCCTGCCCGTCACACGCAGCTCAAACATTTGTGCACAAATATCTTGATGCCATTGTAGATCAGCTGTCTGTTCCGCTAATAGGATTTCATTTTGTAATCGGGCCATCTCATAGCAGTAGGTAGCGTTAATTTGCAGGCACTGCTGTTGCTCCGTTTCCTCAGCAGCAGTAAGCTGCCGTCTACGGCTCAGGGTGAACAACTCGGCAAGGCGTTCATGGACAGGAAGCATGCTTTTTTCCTCCTATAGCAATTTAAAACCACATATTAGTCTCGCCATTAGAAGAGGAATTCAAACGTTTCGTCAGATAATTAAATTGAGGGGCCTTACTATGTTGAGGGTAGGAGGAACTATCTTCGAAGTCAGAAGGAAACAATAGAGGTGAGAGAGGTGAGAGAGGTGAAAATCGAGGAATGTTTAGGAGTAATCTGGAAACCAATCTTTAGTTGCAGTTTGTACAATAGAAACCATCATTCTCGTTATAAAAATACTGTTAATTGCACTTTGTGCAGCTATTTTCGAGAAATGTGCTTATAAAGAGCATTTTCCTTAATTCTAGTTGCACAAAGTACAACTAAATCACCATTCAGCTCGCAAGACGTGGATTCTGTTGCACAAAATACAACTAAATCACCATTCAGCTCGCTAGAAGTGGATACTGTTGCACAAAGTACAACTAAATCACCATTCCGCTCGCAAGACATGGATTCTGTTGCACAAAGTACAACTAAAAAATCCCCCGTAGTCAAACCGGGGGATTTAGTGTACAAACAGCAGCTCTGAACCTTCTGCTAAGCAACGCAGGACCTCAAGAAACGCCCTAGTCCATGTAGATTTCCACAATCGTAACGTTACGTTCGCGGGCTAGATCGACAAATAATCCATCGATCTTTACCAGCGGACGGAAAATATCAACTGGATTGTTCATGATAATCACACCTGTGTCCCCCGTGTTCAGCAATACTCGCTTGCCGATAAAGTTGGGCATTAAATGTTGTATAAAGGCTTGAACCGTTCTGCCGTTCAGCTTACCAAAGCTGAGGTCATTTAGTTCACGTAGGACAGAAATAAGCTCTTGCTTGGACTGATAGACGCGTTTGGAAGTCATCGCACTATAGATGTCAGCTACAGCAGCAATTTGCGCATAAGGATGAATCTCGGATTTGGTTAGATTATTAGGATAGCCAGAGCCGTCCTCACGTTCATGATGCTGTAGGGCTGCCAAAGCTGTATGTGAGTCATCCATCGAATTGCGGATAATTTCGTAGCCGTACTTAGTATGTAGTTTAACTTCTTCGAATTCTTCCGCGGTTAATTTTCCAGGCTTATTTAATAGAGCAGGTGAGATTCTACATTTTCCAATATCAATTAAATATCCAGCTCGTCCAATCTCATAGCATTCTTGTTTGGAATACCCAAGCCAGATTGCAATATAATAAGAGAGCATACCTACCTGCAAAGAGTGGTTGTAGGTATAATTATCTTCGCGATCGAGCAGAAGCAGCAGGGAGACTACATCCTTTTGCTTGTCCAACGATTGAAGCGAAGGCTGAAGAATGTCGTTAACCACGGATTGGTTAAAGCTTCCTTTTAATAGTGCTTCCATATAAAGATTCTCAAAGCCGTCAATCATGGTATCAAAACTAGTGGTCACCGTCTGAATAATTGAAGGTCTGCTTAATGGGGCAGGTTCTTCCACTAACGTCTGGATATCAACATAATCAACTCCATGCTGCATCAGCTTGGCGATATCATCTATCTGGAGCAGCGATCCCTTTGGTAATACATGCAGACCTCTTGAACTATAAGCGTCTGAGTTGAGGTGATTACCAGGTTTTAGATCCGAGACGTGTACTCTCAATGCCTATGCCACCTTTTATCCGATTTTATCCAGAATATCAACAAAGTGCAGATTTTTCAATGAAAAAGGAGTGAAGATTAATTGTGGAGGGAATCGGCAGCCTTTTGTTCAGAGCCTACCCAGTGCTGGCCTGATTCATTGATGTCTTTTTTCCAGATAGGGACGGTCTGTTTCAGCAGTTCAATGGCCAGACGACTAGCCTCGTAACAGGTATCGCGATGAGGGGTGGAGACAGCAATGATAACGCTTGCTTCCTTAAGACCAACAAGCCCAATGCGGTGGGAAATCGCGCAGCGTGCATTCCAGCGATTCTGTACCTCATCACCAATTTCTTTCAGCTTATTTAAGGCCATAGGAATATAGGCTTCATAGTCTAATGCTGTTGTGCGTTGTTCTCCGGTCATTTCGCGTGTAGTTCCTACAAATAATAGGGATGCTCCATGATTGGCATCGAGGACGGCATCCAGAAGCTTCTCAGCATTTAATGGCAGATCCGTTATGCTATAGAGGCCGTCAGGAGTGCTCTCATATAAAGAACCATTCTCTCCCCCGGAAACGGGAGGGATTAATGCAACTTCGGCAGACTCGGTGATGAGGGCTTCATCAGGTGCATATTCCCGGTCAATAGCGACCAAAGAAGTTCCAATTAGGGATGCTGCATCCGGATAAGAGGTTGAAAGGAGTTCTTTTAACTTCCCAGCGGTTAAGGGATTCTCCGTCGCATGAAAGGTCAGAGAAGATGAACCGATAATCTCAGCCAAACCCGCGAACAGGCGGATTGTGATATGCATACTTATTCACCTCTGAAATATGTTGTAATGTCTACAATATACCATAATGAGCCTGAAAATGTTATGCTAGGCTCTATAAGATCATGCATCGGCTGCTTCATTAAAGAGCGGCTCAACAGGTAGGAGGAATGTTGCTAATGGGGCATGTGCCGCAAAGACTGACCATACTTCATACCAATGATATACATAGCCATTTCGAAATGGTGAGTCCATTGGCAGCAGAAATCGGGAGACAAAGAGCTGCAGCGGGAGAAGCGCCTGTGCTGCTGCTGGATATTGGCGATCATATGGATCGTGCAGCCGTCGAGACAGAAGGAACTATGGGTCAGGCTAACATTGATGTACTTAATTTAACAGGATATGATGCTGTAACCATCGGTAATAATGAGGGGTTAACATTCTCACAGGAGATGTTATCCTCTATTTTCTCCGGGTTACAGTGTCCAGTGGTATGCTGTAATTTTGTGGAGACTGCAACAGGGGAACCTCCCCACTGGATGAAGCGTCATGCCATCTTGGAGAAGGACGGAATCAGAATAGGAGTGACTGGAGCGACAGCGGCATTTACTTCGTTTTATTCCTTGCTGGGCTGGGATGCTCTGGATCCCGAGACAACCCTTCGGGAACAATGCCTTCTTCTAGCTCCTCAGGTGGACATTCTAATCATCCTTTCTCATTTGGGGCTTCCCGCAGATCGAATTCTGGCAGAGCGGCTGGAAGGTGTGCATGCTATTCTAGGTGGACATACACATCATATGCTGGAAGAACCGCTCATGATTAACGGAACAGCTGTATGTGGAGCCGGGAAATTCGGGCGTTACCTCGGGCGGCTTCAATTTGAGCGGAGAGAGGGACAACCTGGATTTAGCCTGGTGGCGGGTGAATGTATTCCGATTGACCCAGGACTGAAGGAAGAGATTGTAGGTCCTGCCGCTACTATTCATTTGGAGCGTGGTCGTGAGGCTCTTCAGCAGACCGTTGCGATCACAGATCGTGAGCTTCCTTTGAATTTGCAGGGAGAATCCCCTTTCGGCAATCTTTTAGCCCAAGCTGTACGTAGATTTACAGGCACCAGTTTGTCGATAGTTAACACAGGTCAGCTTCTAGGACCTTTGCCTGAAAGGGAGGTTACAGCGGGAATGCTGCACGCCCTATGTCCTTCTCCCATTAACACCTGCGTAATCAAGCTGAAAGGCCTAGATATTCGCATAGCTTTGGAGCAGAGTCTTACTGAAGAATTTTATAATAAGGTGATTTTTGGGTATGGCTTTCGCGGGGATTATCTGGGCAGCTTAGCAGTAGATGGGATAAAAATCTTGTACGATCCGCAGAAGATACCGTATGATAACAATATTGCAGTTTTTGTCGAAGGAAACCCGCTGGAGGATGATAAAGAGTATAATGTTGGTACGCTGGACATGTTTACTTTCCGTGCAGGCTATGAGACGATCGCCAATGGGAAGGATCCTGTATTTTTGCTGCCTCATTTTTTACGCGACCTGCTTGGGATGGAATTGCAGCGTCCGGACAGTCTTGATGAATGTATGCTCACTCGGTGGGAGATCAAGTCTGAGTAAACCTGCAGCTCACAAGATATACTTTTTGATTCCATTTAAACAGTGCTAGATTCCCGAAAAATAGGAGGAGATTATGGACACGATTACAGCTATTATTTTAGCAATTGTCGAAGGGATCACTGAATTTATTCCTGTTTCTTCTACAGGACACATGATCTTGACCTCGAAGCTTCTGGGCTTTGATGAGCAGGATTCGATTATGAAGACTTATGAAATCGTTATTCAGCTAGGGGCAATATTGGCGATTGCGCTTGTTTACCGCGAGCGTGTGCTTAATTTGCTGGGCATTGGGCGTAAGAACTCAGGAAGAGGCGGTGTGATGCCGGCGTCTCGTTTGAACTTAATCCATGTAATACTTGGGATTGCCCCAGCACTAGCTGTGGCATTTTTTGCCCGCGATTTTATAAAAAGTCTCTTTGGAGCCACGACTGTTCTTTGGGCGCTTGTCGCCGGCGGGATTCTAATGATTATCGCAGAATGGGTAAACAGACGCAAAATTAGAATTACAGCGCATGAGCTGGACGATCTTTCTTACGGACAGGCGCTGGCTATCGGGATGTATCAGATTATTTCAGTGCTGTGGCCAGGATTTTCCCGTTCGGGATCTACGATCTCCGGAGGGATGTTAAGTGGGGTTAGTTATAAAGCGTCTGCGGATTTCTCCTTCCTTATAGCCATTCCTATTATGTGTGCGGCTTCCGGATATGAAATGTTGGATTCTTATAAGAACTTCACTAGTGAGACGATTGGCTATTTTGTAATTGGATTTCTGATTTCTTTTGTAGTGGCTTATGTAGTGGTTATTTTGTTTATGAAATTGATTCAAAAGATTAGATTGACGCATTTCGCGATCTACAGATTTATTCTTGCTGCTATATTCTGGTTGTTTATTATGCGTTAATGCCCATAGGCAAAGACCTAGACACACCCGATGTTCTTCATGGTGCACCTGTCTGATCTCTACATAAACGGTATAGACAAAGCGTGTGACCCAAGGATTTCAAAACAGAATAGCATTTTACCGTTAAAGGCAGGAGTGAGCTAAGTGCGTTTAGTATCCGTGAATCAGCTTCAAGCAGGCATGAAATTAGGTAAAAAAATATATAATGATGAAGGTCTAACTCTCCTCGCGGATGGGGTGGAGCTTACTGATGCATTGATCAAGAGGCTTTCAAGAATTGACATCGGTTATATTTACATAGAGGACTCTGTCACGGACGATGTTGAAATTATAGGTATGCTTCAAGATGAGACACGTAATCAGGCACTGAAGGTGATTCGTAATCAGTTTCAGCAAATGACAGGCGCTTCAGGAATAAGTAAGGGATTCTACCATCTGGATAAAAAATTCTCAAAGATCATGGATAGCATCCTGGATGATTTGTCTTTACAAGAAGATCCGATGATCATGCTGCTTGATATGCACACCGCTGATAACTACTTGTACGTCCATTCCCTGAATGTCTGCTTGTACACTTTGGTGCTTGGCATTGCGCATGGGTACAGCAAAGAGGAGCTTCGAGTGATTGGTCTGGGTGCGCTGCTGCATGATATTGGCAAGACCCAAGTCCCGATAAAAATCATTCAAAAACCCGGTAAGCTCAGTGAAGATGAATTTCGCCATATGCAGGCACACACCGAGATCGGGTATCAGATTCTCAAGGAAGAACCGAATATCCCGCTGCTCGCGGCTCATTGTGCGCTTCAGCATCATGAACGCATTGACGGATCCGGATATCCGCGGGGATTAAAAGGACCTCAAATTCATGAATATGCCAAATGGTTGGGCGTGGCTGATTCCTACGATGCCATGACCTCCAACCGGGTCTACAAAAAGGCTATGCTGCCACATCAAGCCGTTGAGGCGCTTTATGTAGGTTCTGGTACATTGTATGAGCAGAAGCAGCTAGAGTTATTTAGAGATCGTGTGGCTATCTATCCTCTTGGTCTTACGGTGAAGCTCAGTACGGGGGAAAGTGGAGTTGTTGTCAAAATAGACCCAAGTACGCCTCACAGACCGATTGTACGTGTGCTTACAGGGCCTGAAGGAGAGAAAGTCGTACCGTTCGAAAGGGATCTAGGAAAAGCCCTCTCCGTTGTTATCGTTGACGTCGCAGATCAAGGCGATTCTGTGGGAACGCCAAAATATTTATCATAGCAGCGAAGAGAGAAGATTAGGCTTGTCCGCATAACTCGCGGAAGCCTATTTTTCGTCTCGCTGCTATTATTTTTTACAGTGAAAAAGCTTGTAAGGACAGTCTGAAAGACATCCGAAGTGCAGTTTTTCTGACTAACGTGGTATGATATAGGATAAGACACCGTTCAATCTTCATGATTATGGGTTAATAATAGGAATAAGATTTAAAGGAGCTAGTACAAATGAATGTTTTAAGACCATTAACATCTTCACCGAAGGAGCTGTCGCCAAGCTACGATCCGTGGGATCCCATTACTTCTTTACGTAAGCATGGACGCCATGTGCTAACGAGTGTGGAATTCACAGTAACCAATTTATGTAATATGCGGTGTGAACACTGTGCGGTAGGTGATAGTTTAACCTCTAGAGAAGGGGATATGCTGCCGCTTAAAAATATGTTGGACCGTTTAGATGAAGTAGAGCATCTGGAGACGATTAGTATTACCGGCGGAGAGCCTATGTTCTTGGCTGGAACGGTGGATAATATCATAGTGCCGCTCTTAAAGTATGCCAAAGAGCGGGGGATTAGATCGCAAATTAATTCTAATCTGACGATGCCGTATGCTCGATATGAAAAGCTGCTTCCGTATTTGGACGTTATGCATATTTCTTTTAATTATGTGAACGGAGACGATTTTCATGAAGTTGGTTTTGCCAACAGCGGGCATGCAGTTTCAAAAGAAAGTGCATATCGGTTATATAATGCAATGATTGAGAATTCTCGACGGCTAAGTGAGGATGGTATGCTAATTTCTGCGGAAACTATGATTAATTACCGTACACATACTAAGCTGCCTGAAATTCATAAGTTGATTCTCGATATGGGCGCCAAACGGCATGAGGTACATCCTATGTACAACTCCAGTTTTGCTTCGGCTTTGCCAGTGTTGTCCTTGAATGAAATGCGGACGGCAATCCATAAACTACTGGATACCCGTGATCCGGAGATTTGGATGCTGTTTGGGACCCTTCCGTTTTTTGCTTGCAGCTTCCTGGAAGAAGATCAGAAGCTGATAAGCAGAATGCGCGCCGAGAAGAATGTTACCCTTCGCAATGATCCGGATGGCCGGAACCGAGTGAACGTAAACATGTTTACTGGCGATGTTTTTGTTACAGATTTCGCTGATATCGCAGCCTTTGGCAACATCGAGAACCAAAAGCTGGATGATATATTTATCGATTGGCAGACTAAACACCCGCTGAACCAAAAGGTGAACTGCCACTGCGATGCAGCAGGCTGCTGCGGACCTAATCTGTTAGTGGCTGATATGTATTATCCGGAAGTTGACTTCAAAACTAGAAAAGCGATCAATCTGTAGAAATGAGGCGTTGTTAAGTGGTGCATACGGAATTTGAAGTAGGGAGATTATTGCTTAATCTTTTGCTGGTTCTGGTGCTCGTATTATTGAACGGTATTTTTGTAGCAGCGGAATTTTCATTAGTTAAGGTCAGGCAGTCCCGCCTGACCCAACTTGTCAGTGAAGGTAATAAAATGGCTGGATATGCTCTGAAAGTAAATAAGAGACTGGATTCCTATTTATCCGCCACTCAGTTTGGGATAACACTTGCGTCGCTGGGCTTAGGTTGGGTTGGAGAGCCCGCGATTTCTGAGCTGTTGGTCGAACCTTTAATGTACCAGATGGGGATCACCGATCATACCCTGATTTCTACCGTATCTGTGATTATTGGATTTTCGATCATTACATTTTTACATATTGTACTTGGGGAGCTTGCTCCTAAATCGCTCGCGATTCAAAGAACAGAAGGTTCGGCACTGTTGTTATCTGCACCCCTGATGTTCTTCTATAATGTGTTCATGCCTTTTATCTGGGTGCTGAACGCTTCAGCCAACGCGTTGCTTCGGTTGGTCGGTGTGGAGCCTGCAAATGAAAGTGAAGCAGCACACTCGGAAGAGGAAATACGTATTCTGATGAATCAGAGCGCCAAGAGTGGTGTCATTGACAAAGATGAAATGAAACTAATGGATAATATCTTTGAATTCTCAGATCTGCTTGCACGTGAAGTCATGCTGCCTCGTACAGATATGGATGTGCTTTACAGCAATCTTTCGTTAGAAGAAAATATGAAGATTATTACCGAAACGAGACATTCGCGTTATCCGGTTGCTCTGGAAGATAAGGACCGTATTATCGGTTTTATTCATATTACCGACCTGTTGTTTGCTCCACCGGAGCAGCAGAATGATCTTACAACTCTGGTTCGGCCTATCCTTAACGTTCCGGAATCGATGGAAATCAGCCATACTCTTCGTTTTATGCAGAAGAATAAGGCTCAGCTGACGTTAGTTGTCGATGAATATGGCGGCACAGCAGGTTTGCTGACAGCAGAAGAGATTCTGGAAGAAATCGTAGGCGATCTGCATGACGAGTTCGAAGATGAGCGTCCAAGTGTGGAACATAACGGGGAGTACATCTCTGTTGAGGGCCGGATGCTGATTGAGGATGTCAACGATCTTACGGGTGTTGTGATTGAAGACGATGAGGTGGATTCCATCGGCGGCTGGTTGTTTAAGGAGCTGGAGGGTAATCCAACCAAAGGAAAACGTGTCAAAGTAGAAGATGTTATTTTTGAAGTCGAGGAATCGACAAGATTGCGTATCACTAGAATTAATATCCACCGGGAACCACGTGTGGAGGACGAAGAAACCTCAGCAGAACTGAATGAGGATAAAGAATAACCTATCAAAAATTATAACGTATTGTTCCGGTTGATCAGGGATATAATGAACTCCTCCTGCAAGAGCTGTATGGCTCATGAAAGGGGGAGTTTTTTGTGGACACATAAAGGACATAACGCTCGTCTATGCTAATGTTTATTAATTGTTTGAAAGCGGGGTCTAGATTGAAAAAGAAACTTCTTCTCGTTGAGGATGAAATTCGTATTCGTGAACTGGTATCTGATTATTTCTTACAGAATGATTGGGAGGTACTTGAAGCGGATAATGGAAAAGATGCATTGGTTTGGTTTGATTCACTGCTGCCGGATCTGCTGATTCTGGATATCATGATGCCTGCTATGAATGGCTTCGAAGTGTGCCGTGAAGTTCGTGAGAAATCAGCGGTACCCATCATTTTGTTAACGGCCAAGTCTACAGATGATGACAAAATCTACGGTTTTGAATTAGGAGCCGATGATTATGTTACAAAACCATTTAGTCCAAAGGTGCTAGTAGCCCGGGCAAATGCACTTATGAAACGGGTTGAAGGCACCCATCAGCCTGAGTCTAGCATAATAAAATTTGGTTCCGCGATGTTCAATCCCTTGGCTCATCGGTTGGAGGTAGAAGATGCGGAAGTGGAGCTTACCCCTAAGGAATATGATCTTTTATGGCTTTTAATACGAAATAAAGGGATTGTTATTTCAAGGGATACGATCCTCAGTCGGATCTGGGGAATTGAATTTGAAGGAGATTCCAGAGTTGTGGACAGTCATATCAAAAAGCTGCGAAGTAAATTGGGTTATGAATCACGTTTTATTCGTACGGTAATTGGCACAGGATACATGTTCGAGGAAGAGGCATGAGAAGACGGGGAATTACTTTTAAACTGTTTGTGATGACCGTTATCTTTTTCCTTTGCTTCTATGGCATGGTAATTCTAAGCCAATTGCTGTTGTTTGACAATTTCTATCAGAAGCAAAAAGAGCACCGTGTGGAGAAACACCTTAAGAGTTTTGCGGCAAGATATATTAGCGAACCATGGGGAAGCACTAGAACCTCTCAGGAGCTTGTCCGGTTTATGCTGCGGAATAAAACACAAATGGTTATTTTGAAGCTGGATGGAAGGATGAATTCAGAAGATCCATTTCATATAAAGCTAATCGATGATGACGGGAAGAGTATGGTTGTTTCTTTATCCCTATTCATGAATCAGTACGGAGATTCACTGAGAGCAGCTAACATTAAAGTAGATGATCAGTTGAGCGTGGAAGGCGAACTTCTGGATGAAGACAGTGCTTCACCCGTTATACTCTACCCCATAAGCATTACAAAAAAAGGGGGCGGAACCATAGGGGAGACGGGAGAGACTGGGACGATTCATGCATCTGGTACTGTTGCAGAAGTTGTACTGCCTGATTTAAAAATATGGAATCCCCGCCAGGGAATATTGTTTGAGGCTCTTGAGGAATGGTTTCCTTTGACACCAGCGCAGATAGAAGACTTTAAAAATTTGAAAATACAGAAGCAAGACTGGGTTGCTCCCTGGAGTGGGAGTCGCAATTCTGTGGTTATTCTGCCCCTGAAGCAAAGTAACGGAGAAATTGAATTACTATTCACAGTCACTTCATTACAGGAAGTTAAGGATTCGAACGATGCCTTACGTTGGTTCTTTTTATATCTGGGAATGGGTGGCTTTGTCCTGATTCTGGTGCTTTCTCTCTTTTTCTCGAAAATGGTAACGCGTCCGCTAATTAAGTTAAACAAGATAGCAAAACGGATGGTTTCTCTGGACTTTACAGGGGACACATCGATTCGGCAGAAGGATGAGCTAGGCAGCCTTTCTAACAGCATGTTCACCTTATCACTAAGTCTGGACTCTGCTTTAGGGGAGTTAAGAGAGGCCAATCAGCAGCTAGTTGAGGATATGGAACAGAAGCAAAGAATGGAGATCATGCAGCAGGACTTTTTTGCCAACGCCTCCCATGAATTGAAGACACCCCTCAGTATTATCAAAGGTTTTGCTGAAGGCTTGGAAGACGGCGTTAGCGCCGGCAAGCAGGATCACTACATTAAGGTAATTATTGAGGAAGCCGATAAAATGGAGTTTCTTGTTAAAAACATGCTAGATCTAGCGCGGTTGGAGTCGGGCACGATTAAACTACGGAAATCTTCCTTTATGTTAAGTGAACTGACGGAAAAGGTGACAGACAAGCTGGTCCACTTGCTGCGTGAAAAACATTTGGAGGTCATCATTATTCCTGCGAATGAATTACCGGTCTATGCAGATGTGAACTGGATCGAACAAGTTATGCTAAATTTTATGACCAATGCTATCAGGCATGCGGAAGAAAGAAGTTCTATCACCGTCAATATTGAGAGTCATGCCCAGACTATTGTATTCACTATTCAAAATATAGGAGAATCAATCCCTGAAGATCAGCTGGAGCAGATCTGGGAACGGTTCTATCGGTCTGAGCCATCCCGCAGTCGAATGACAGGCGGTACGGGTCTGGGGCTTTCCATCGCGAAGCGAATACTGGATATGCACGCTTGTCTTTATACAGTGAAAAATACGGAGAACGGTGTCAGCTTTACAGTGACCTTTGAAGGTTAAACCGAATCAACAGAAATACTGCTATGAAAGGGGTGAAATTGTATGAAATTGAACTGGTTGCCTTCAACGTGCACACTCGGAAATTTGGGACTAGGATCACTATCCTTGTATTTTACGATTCAAGAACGATATAGCCTAGCTTTATTAATGATATTGCTCGCGGCAATATGTGATGTACTGGATGGATTACTGGCAAGAATATTGCAATGTACTAGTGAATTCGGTAAACAATTGGACTCATTGGCGGATATTATATCATTTGGTTTAGCGCCTACCTTCCTTATCTTGTTGTATAGGTTAGAAGATGCCCACTGGATTGGACCTGCAGCTGCAGTTTTCTTTTTGATCTGTGGCGCACTTCGTTTGGCCAGATTTAATCTGTCGGCGCCTTCCAAAGGGTTCGTGGGGATGCCCATTACTGCTGCTGGAGTCATTCTGTCGATGATTTCTTTACTAGATGAACGGATGAAACCAGGACTGGTCATCGGATTAATGGCATTGCTGTCCGTAATGATGATCAGCCGTATCCCATTTCCGTCCCTTAAAAAATCCTTCAACAGGAAGTGATACACCCATGCCTTGGATTATAGAGTTCATTTCACAATACGGATATTTAGCCATATTTGGCCTTATGGCACTTGGGATTATCGGACTTCCTGTGCCTGATGAGGTGTTAATGCTGTTTGTAGGCTATTTATCCTCCGTTATGGTTTTGGATTTTTCACTTTCCGTATTGGTTTGTTTTATGGGATCCATCACAGGAATGCTTATCAGCTATACCATTGGTTTAAGGCTAGGACAACCTGTGGTAGCTAAATTCGGCAAGTGGGTTGGCCTTACACCCAAGCGTTTTGCCAGTATGAAAAGATGGTTTTTGCGGTTCGGAAACTGGGCGATTTTCATTGCTTATTTTATTCCAGGTCTGAGGCATGTATCGAGCTATATCTCTGGAATCAGTGCTATGTCTTTCAAAAAGTATATACTCATAACGACTGCAGGAGCGCTAACCTGGTCACTCCTTTTTGTTTCCATCGGCTTTTTTGTGGGGGCTAAGTTTTCCTTTTTATAGCCATTGAAGCTTAACATTATTAATCGCAATTGAATGGAGCAAGATCAATGAATGTATTCAAGCGATTCTACGCGAATAGTACTACCAGACGCTTTTTTATTCTCGCACTTATCGGATTGCTGCTGTACATGGTTCGAGGGATGCTTAATCTGGTACTGCTGACGTTTCTGATTGCTTTTGTCATGAACAGCTTTCAGATTGTGCTCAGTAAACGAATTGGTAAATTCATGAAGGTCAACAGTAAGGTGATTATTGTCATTTTATACCTTGCTTTAATCGCATTGATTGTACTGGCCCTTGCAAGATATCTTCCTAAAGTATTGGAGCAGATTAAGCAATTAGCCATCTTCCTCACCAATCTCAAATCAGAGGACCTTCCGCAGAACAAGATTACATTATATTTGTATGATATGCTCAGGGACCTTAACTATCAGTCCTATATCAAAAGAGGCATCGATTATGTGCTGCAGGTTAGCAACTGGGGTGCAACTTTCGTTCTATCAACCATTTTAAGCTTTGTGTTTATTCTGGAGAAGAACCGGGTCGTCAGTTTCACTTCTAGGATGAGAGAGAGCAGGATTGCCTGGTTTTATATAGATCTGGAGTATTTCAGCCGAAAATTCATCGTTTCCTTTGGGAAAGTAATTGAAGCGCAAATTCTCATTGCCATGTTCAATACCTGTCTTACTGTTATTGGCTTGTGGTTGCTTAACTTCCCGTATTTATTTGCCCTAGCGATTTTGATTTTTCTGCTCAGTCTCATTCCGGTAGTTGGTTTTTTGATTTCGCTCATTCCGCTTTTAATTATTGGTTACAACATCGGCGGTCTGATAACAGTTACATATGTGCTGGCGATTATTGCGGTGTTGCATTTTATCGAAGGCTATTTCTTGAATCCTAAGTTGATGTCCACAAAAATGAATTTGCCGATGTTTTTCACCTTTAGCGTGTTGTTGTTCTCTGAGCATTATATGGGTGTCTGGGGACTTATTCTTGGTATTCCTATCTTTGTATTTATGTTGGATATCCTTGAGATTACCCACGAAGATTCGTTCAAAAGAGCGAAGCCCTAAGCTGAATACTAAAAAACCCAAGTTATAAGCTGTTTTCGGTACTTTTCCGGAGACAGCTTATTTGTCATGCACATTGCACAAAAAAAATTGCTAATGGGCTTTTTTTGTGAATAACGTTTTATATTGTGTCCTGCTGTCATAAGTTAGCTAAGGGAGTAATGTTCAGAGTCTTTAAAGAAGGAACAGGAACAAAGGAGGTACAAAAAAGATGGAATCACAGCTGCGGAGGTATACCCCCTTTAGGGGCCCGTTTGATCCTTGCCCACCGGTGCCGTTCAAGACGTATGTAGTTCCACCCAATCAATTTATCACCTTTCAGCCGCCCGATTTACCACAGTTTAGTTTGCAGGAGGCTCTGAAGTATGGAACGCTCTGGCCAGCACTATTTAGTCCGTATGAATCCAAGTGCAAAGGAGGAGGGAAATAGACTATGGAGGCAAATCCTTGCGACCAACGTTATTATGAATTGCTTGAACAGTTGCAGACCCTTGATTTTGCCTTAGTGGAGTTGAACTTATACCTAAATACGCATCCTGACGATCTGAGAAGTATTGAACAATTTAATCAGCTTACGCTGGAACGAACTAAGCTAGCGAATCATTTTCAGGAGTTATATGGTCCGCTGCAGAATTTTGGCCGCGCTTATTCTAAATGTCCATGGGAATGGAATCAACCCCCTTGGCCTTGGCAGGTGTAAGAGGAGTATAACCGTAAGGAACTATTTTTCTAGAGGAGGGAAGTTCCCGAATGTGGATATACGAAAAAAAACTGCAATATCCGGTACGGGTGGGTAAATGTGATGTCCGGATGGCGCGTTATTTGAGTGAGCAATACGGAGGCGCAGATGGCGAGCTCGCCGCTGCACTACGCTATATGAATCAAAGATACACGATTCCAGATAAAGTTATTGGTGTGTTGAACGATATTTCTACAGAAGAGTTCGCTCACCTTGAGATGATTGCCACGATGATCTACAAGCTGACGAAGGATGCTTCGGTATGTGAATTAGAGGAAGCGGGATTAGGGCCACATTTTGTAGCGCATGATCATGCCCTGTTCTACACGGATGCTAGCGGAGTTCCATTCACCGCAGCCTATATTCAAGCTAAGGGAGATCCGCTGGCAGACCTTTATGAAGACATTGCGGCTGAGGAAAAAGCCCGGGCTACATATCAGTGGCTGATTGACATGACGGATGACGTGGATCTGCAGGATAGCCTTAAGTTCCTGCGGGAGCGGGAGATTGTGCATGCATTACGGTTTAAGGAAGCGGTGCAGATTATTATTGATGATCGGAATCAGAAGCGGGTGTTCTAAGGATTTCTGTGAAAAAGACATTTAAAGCCGTTCTCTTTTAAAAGAGAACGGCTTTTTTACGTTAAAAAATATGGAGGCTCCGCAGGAATTGATAGAAGAAATACCCGCCAAAGCCGATTAATACAACACCTGCGCTGATAGTCACCCATTTAATAGCCGTCCGGTTCATTGCTTTTCGTGTGGTGGATACAATCGTCATCAGGCCAATATCATGGAGCAGGATACCAATCAGGATACCTAATCCCACTAGCAAAAAGCTGCCCGTATTAGTACGGTCAAAGGAGTCGGACAATACGGTACCAAAGACACTAACCCAAAATACCAGGTTTCCTGGTGAGATCGCCACTAGCAAACCATTTTTGTAAGAAGAGAACAGCGATTTGGACGTCTTCTCTCCTCCAAGGGAAATATCATGATCTGCATTCTTGATGCTGTCATATCCAACGTAGCATAGGAAGAGAGCTCCAACTAACCACATGATTACTTGTATGATAGGCATGGAAAGAATAGAGGCTAGACCCAGGTATAAGCCTAGAATTAGGAAGAGGTCGATAGTCATTCCCCCGAGGCCAACAATCCAACCATGCATAAAGCCATTTTTTAAGCCTTGTTTGGTCATTTCAATGGTAATGGTACCTACAGGTAGAGCGATGGAAAAGCCGAGCAAAACGTATGTAAGAAATAAAGTCATTAAAATTTAAAGCCCCCTTTATCAAATTAAACGAAAGTATATTTTACACCATGAAGTAATAGGGGGCAATTCTTTTGAGTGAATTTATCTATTACAAATTTGCTCTAAAATTTTCGACCGCTCTAATAGAGCCGGTCTTTTTTATTTATTTGAGGATCGCCAGAGATGAATATTAATGGTCTCGATTTTCTTTACCGATGAATTATTGCTCGAAAATTAAAGGGTGACATGAGATGAAAAATGTGATTTAGTTAGGTGAAAGTTAGTATATAAGCGATTAATTGAAAAAAAAGAGCCTCATTAGCTTCGGCTAACAAGGCTCTTAATACTGTCATGAGTTTGGATTTCATTATTTAATTGTTATCTTTATCGGTTTGTTTGATCAGTTCATAAGCGATATACCCGATCATTCCCAAGAACAACCCTGTGCCTGCAATAATGTAAACAATCGTAAATATTTTTCCGAGTGCTGTCTGAGGAACGAACGTTGGATGACCTAATGTACTAAGCGTTGCAACGCAGAAATAAATAGCATCCAGAACAGACAAACCTTCCTGTTTGACATAAAAAATAGTTCCGGACAACAGCGTCATCAAAACTAATAAGAATAATGCTTGGAAATTTTTACGTTTGAGCGCTTTCCATAAGCCCGAGAATAAACGTTTTAAAGTTAGTAAAAATGATAACATGCAGCTCCACCCTTCATTTATATTAGAGCATACATAACAAATTAACGTCAAATTTAAAATAGATTTGCAGGAAGAAACTGAGGAGGTTGTGGGGAACTTAAATTTCTAGCATTCAGAGCTGAAACTGGTCACACTCCATTCAAAGCTAGTCTAAGCTATGTTATTATTACCTTATATTTTCCTATAAATAACAAATTATAGAGTTTGGAGGTTTAAGAATGAAAAGTAAGCGTAACTTGATAATGCTGTTATTGTTTGCTTTGACGATTATACTTTCAGGATGTAATGATAAAAAAGCTGCGATATTATCCATGGATGAAATACGAGATCTAGCTCAGCAAGGCGAGGCGTTGTCGTGGAAGGATTTTGAAGGTCATCCCTTTGAAGACGTTGGTTCAGGTTTGTACATCCGTAAATATGAAATTAATGAAAACTACCATGTGCTGGTGGGTGGCGGAAGTGTTGATGCAGCTCCTCTGTATATAAATCTTGTCAAAAGAAACGGAGAAAAGATCGATATCCGTTATGATGACATCGATCATTTTATCCTCAATTAAATGAGGGGTTTTTAGGCTATTCAAATCTTATTCCGTTAGATAATTCATCCAGACGCTCCCAGTCGAGTACAACAATTTCTTGCTTAACTTTATATAAAATTTCCATGTCGGTGAGCCGCTGAATGACACGGTTTAAATGGCGGGGAGTAGTCCCAATCAAAGAGGCTATATCTGGGATATATGGTGTCTGAATTTCTTTTGCAAACTCACGTTGGAGTTGAATGGTCAATAAATAACTTGCAAACCTTTCTTCTACAGAGCCCAGCAAGTTCGTTCGGGATGCGGATGTGCAGGTTAGAAGCTTGTAGGAGAGATGTTTCAGCAACAAGTCTTTAAACCTGTGGTTATCCATTAGGTCAGACTCAACCTTTTGTTTCGGGATAAATAAGAGGCTGGTTTGTTGTACCGCTTCAACTTGGGATTGGATCACAACTTCCTGCACGTATTCAATATCCCCGAATAATGACAAGGGTGAGCAGAAACGTAATAACAAGGATTTTCCCGTCCCCACACTAGAAGAAACCTTGGTACGCCCCTCCACTTGAAAATAAATTCCGTCCAGCTCATCCCCCTCACGCAAAATGATTTCATCCTGCTCATAGACAAGTAACTGGATTAAAGCATGTGTTGACGTTGTGAATACTTGGTCTAGATTAAATTGTGTAATGTAATGTGATATCAGATTTGGATCGTGAATAGATTTCATTGTTTACTCCTTTTTGGACATCGGTCCTTTCCATTATATCTGAACTCGTTAATATAGAGAAAAAGGGGAGGTTATTAACTGTGAAATTTATTTTTGATTTAGATGGGACGATTTGTTTTAGCAGCAAACCTTTGAGTGGATTTATTGTACAAGCCTTGGATTCTCTAATTGAAAAAGGACATGAGGTTATTTTTGCGTCAGCCCGGCCTATTCGTGATTTATTGCCTGTGTTGCCTGCTCATATGCATCATTTTTCTATGGTTGGCGGGAATGGTGCGTTTATTGCAAAGGGTGGGGAGGTTATTTCGACGATACATTTTGACCCACAGACTGCGGATAACATCCTGAATTTGATTGAAGAATTTGATGCAACTTATTTGATTGATAGTCATTGGGACTATGCATATTCGGGTTCTGCGAACCATCCCATCCGGAGAAATGTAGATCCAGAACAACGCGCCAAAAATGTAACTCCATCAGAGCTGGATGAGATTGTGAAGGTAGTTATTTTGAGCAGTCTGAACGGGGAACAACTTATACATAAGCTGCAAAATCTGCCGATTGTGATCTACCAGCATGGACAAGAAGATATTATGGATATAAGTCCACAAGGTGTGAACAAATGGACAGGACTAAAGAGATTAGGCATAGAACCGCAGCAATTTATTGCATTTGGTAACGATGCTAATGATATAGAAATGTTTAGACATTCCGCACACTCGGTTTGTGTTGGCGATCATATATCTTTGGGAGAAGTTGCAACGGAAAAGGTTAGTAGCGGTGAAGAGCAGATTGTTAGAACAATAATGGAGCTGGTGCGAGGTCTGCGATAATTGTTGGGATGGTGATCACCAGCTCAGAGGTCATTGTTGTGGACTGTATAGTCGCTATTTCAGGATTTAGCTTCATTAGGCGGAGTGTTCGGACTCAGGAGGCGTTATCTAGTCAGAAGACAGCGGTTTTTGCACAAAAACAACTCAATAACGACTCTGGGGTCCGAATAACCTCATTTCTGTCTATTTCGAAGCCAATAAGGACATTTGAGTCCGATGGTAGGAGGTTGGTCGCTATTTGCAACAAAAAACCTGCCATAAAATCAGCAGGTTTTTTGCATGGATGAGCAGAAATAAGTGCGATAACTATTCTAGATAAGTTCTTGGCGGCGATTTAAATAACGATATAAAACACAACCGGATATCGCGCATATAGCTGCACATAAGCCGATAAAACCATACCCAGCTTGAAGTCCACGTAGCAAGCCAGTTTGTGTTTCTGCTCCGTAAAGCCGCTTTACACCTTCGATTACTGCACCTATGGCATAGTTGCCAATCACGCTACCGACTCCCATTAGTGTAACTGTAAAGGTGATGGCAGTGTCACTGCCATGCGGATACCTTTTTGCGATAAATGCCATAACGGTCGGATAAATCATAGCGATACCTATGCCTGCTGCTGCGAATAGAAACGCGAGCTGTTCCCCACCTAAAATAGCAGCAAACGTACATAAGGCAGAGAAGGCTGAAAAGATGATAAGCGATAGATTGAAACCAATCTTATCTGTAACCGGCCCCAGCAGGAGCCTTGCTAGCGAGAAGCAGAGAAAAAAGGTGGACAACATACCAGAAGCTGTAACTGTATCCCACAAGTATGCTTTTTCCAAAAAATTCACTAGCCATCCACCTACTGCAAGCTCTGACACCACACCGAAGGAAAGAATAAGCACCATCAGCCATAAAGCGGGATCGCGGACCAACGTTTTTAAAGGGATCCGGTCCTCTTGCGGAAGATCGTCACCCGGAAATGTACTGCGCAAGGCAGATAGAATAGGCAGTAAAGATAAGCTTAGCATAATCAGATACATTCCGCGCCAGTCGAGTGGATGGCCAAATATACTTACCGACATGAGTCCTGTTGCCAGCAGTGGAGCTAAGGTTGAACTAAATCCGTAGAAAAAATGGGATAAGTTCATCATCGTCCCGGTATTTTTTACGAAGATGCGTGCTCCCAAAATGGCAAGACCAATCTCCAGCATTCCGTTTCCGATGTACATCAGGAAATAAGAAGCTGAGAAGAAGGGATAGCTGTGGGAGATATAGATTAACACTCCTGAGAATATCATGGATGCAAAAGCAATGATACTGACAGCCTTGATCCCCCACTTCCGAACCAATACAGCTGTAAAGGAGCAGGCGATCAAATAACCTAATGCATTTAGGGATAAAAGGGTGCCGAGCTGTTTCTCGTCCAGATTAAAGTCGAATTGGATTCGCGGAATGGCAGGTCCTTTAATATTTTCCGATATGCCAAACACTATAAATCCTAAAAAGATGGTTGCCAATTGCATGGCGTAAATCTTGTTAAATCCCCCGAAGCGCTTTTTCAAATTGAGATCCTCCCAGAACGGGTTACTTTATTGCTCAATGTCTCTGTAATACTCTTCTTTAAGTTTTTCCCAGTGTTGCTTATCGTCGTCGGTGATTGCTCTTAATACCTTGCATGGGTTCCCCACCGCAATTACATTGTCAGGGATATCCTTAGTCACGACTGAACCTGCACCGATGATTACATTGTTGCCGATTTTTACCCCAGGATTAATTACTGCGTTTCCACCAACCCACACGTTGTTTCCAATGGTAATCGGTGTACCGAATTCAAGCATACTAATACGCACGTCCGCATCTATGGGGTGACCAGCAGTATATACGCCTACCCTAGGTCCAAAGAGAACATTGTTACCAATCGTTACTTTAGCTACATCAAGGATAATGCAGTCAAAATTAGCGTAGAAGTTATTGCCAACGGTAATATTACTGCCGTAATCACAACGGAAAGGAGGTTCAACATATAATGACTCTCCTGTAGACTCAAATAATTGCTTGAGTAGTTCTACTCTATATTCACCTTGTTCTTCCGTCGTATTGTTAAATAAACGAGTGAGCATTCTGGATCTTTTGTTATCCTTTGCTAATTCTTCACCGCCTGCCATATATAGCTTTCCTGCAATCATGTTTTCTTTGTTTGTTGCCATTCGTAGTTCCTCCTGAAGTGTATGTTAGTTTTATGTTTTACCGGCGCTTCTCAACCAGCTGCAACGAGTAGGTTAAGCTTTCCAGTGTGATCGCAATTAATCCGTTCATGTAATGATCATCAGGTTGATCCAGCACAATTAAGTGAGGCATATGCTCCTCTGGAATCACTTCCAGACAACGTTGATAAATCGGCCGCACATTCTCTTGTTTGACTTGCTCTCCTGTGAGAGCTATGGTCTCTGGATTAATAATTGCAATCAGGGACGATATAGTGTGAGCCGCCAAAGGGATGAAGGTATCCGTGTGGTCCAAGCTACTCAATTGCTGTTCACGCGAGATTCCAAACGGTAAAAAAGAGACTTCACCAGCAAATCTGGTATTACCTTTGTGGATATGCCCGTCGATCATCATCCCGGCGCCTGGAAAAGCTCCTTTGATAAAGGTCACCACGACAATGGTTTTATCCTCTTCATAGTCCTGCTGTTTATAGAACCCGTAAACGGTCAGATTCATATCATTTTCAATCGTGACTTCAAGCTCGTATTTTTCTCTGAGTAGTGATTCTAAGGGAGCATTAATTAACTCTTTAATGTCACAGATATTAATGACACCTTGGTGAGCAAGGCCGGGAATCCCAATCCCTACTGCCTTGATGTTGTTATATTGTTGGATAAGCGTATCCAGCAGATGGTCGATGGCTGCAGCATCTACGTACTCTAATTCCATCCATCCATGATCCACACGATCACCAACTGAATTGGTCACCGCATAGGTTATGGATTTCTGGCCATCCTCAATTTTGGCATAGATACATGCAATATAGGAGAAATCAGCGTTATAGATAAATCGTCTGGCCGGTCGGCCTCCATTTGAAGCCTCCAGTTCAGTCTCAATGACTTCACCAGTCTCCAGAAGTTCATTCAGGATATTTCCGCAGGTAGCAATACTTAATCCGGTGGCACTTGCAATCGTGGATTTGGTTCCTTCCTTCATCGATTTCAAGGCCTGCTTGATAAGCTCCTGATTTATCTTTTTAACACGAATAGAATTGTTTGCGATTTGGTTTATTTTATTCACCTCTAGACTTTTGAAAATGGTTATTAAAAGTATTATCAATACTATAACTTGGCTCTATATAATTGTCTAGCAATCGACAGTTTTTTATTATGGATTTTTTTGAACGGACATGTGGCTTTTAATCAACCTGCGGTGTCTAATTAAATGTAAGGTCAAGAGGAGGTTCTTACAATGTCTGGAGCTCATGACAAATCCACTGTTTATCCGGATGAACAGGGAGACAAGCAAAGCTTTGAAATCACTTATAATCAATATCGCGAAAGAATCCATAAATATCTTTCGTTGAAAGTAAATTCGGGTAGCACGGAAGACTTAACGCAACAGTTTTCTTAAAGGCCTTGGAAAAAATTCATACATTTAAAGGAATTCGAGCTTATTCACTTGGATCTTCAAAATCGCACAGAATATTGTGAAAAATGAATATTGGGGCTTTTATTTCATTGCGCTTTTTTGTAGACTGCACCTTGTTAGAGATCTCTAAGATTGTTGGAATGCGAGAAAGTGCGGTTAAGAAACGATTGTACCGAGCATTAGAGAAATTAAGAAGTGAACTTAAAGAATGGGGTGACATTACAATTATGTCTATTCAAGATAGGATATCTATTGTTAGCAAAAGCGATACGATCGTCACGAATGATAGTATGGAGAAGGTACACCGTGACTTATTTAATGATCTCCCAACTTTTCATCAAGCTGTTGGTGAAGTAGACGCTCCTAATTGGTTCATTGGCACTTTTGAGGGAAACAAATTGAAAATTGTTTCTCCTTTAGATCCAGGGCCAAAGCATACGTATGAAACTATTCTTAAATCCACGCTGCACTTGTTTACAATGTGGTTAATCGGTGACATTAATCCACTTGCTCCTAAATGGCTATGTCAAGGGATTGCAGGATACGAAGTAAAACAAATGCCTGATGAGTTCATTAAAAATTCGACTTCAGAGCAAATTCATAATCTTGTTATTCCTACTTTTCAAGAATTAAATTCCGAGGGTTGGGATTTCGAAACGATGAATGGCTTTCAGTTCTCTTATTTAATCGTTGAATTATAGTTTTTATTATAAAAGGGTCACATTTACCATGTATTTGAGGCTATTGTGACCCTCTTAATTGTCGGGCTAGAAACTATTAAAAGAATATACAGCATCATTTGTTTCATCGAACAATAATCCACCATTTACGAAGATTTTCACAAAAAGACCACTTGTAATGAGTGTGCACCATGGAAATTAATAGAATCAATGTTATATAATTCACTAAGATACAAGCTAAAAATGTTCACTCACAATTTGAACCGGGGACATAATCTAGGGAAAATTTATATTCGGCCAGCCAGAACCTTCTGGTTGGTCTTTTTAATGTGATGCGTCTACTTCGTAGGCGATTTCGTTATATTTAGTAGATTGGTAGATTGGAGGGGAATTAAATCGAGGAGGACAAATGGGTCACAGAAGCGCAGCAGGGCAATGAGGCAGCGGTGGAATTATTAATTCGGCATACCTATAGTGATATTTATCGATTCATCAGATGGAAAATACATAATGACGAATTGGCCTGGGATCTTGCACAGACGGTGTATGAAAAAGCATGGGCCAAGCTTGACAGCTATCAAAATAAACAGGGGAGTTTCCGAGCTTGGTTGATGGCGATCGCGCGAAATGTCTGCATTGACTATTTTCGCAGCAAAGGTGCTCGGCAAGCAGAGTTGAATCAAAGCTTATCTGATGAAATCACAGTCGAAGGAGATTTTCTTGAAGGAATATTACTTCGTGAAGAGGTTAAGCAGGTATACGCCGCGATTTACTCACTGCCAGAGGAACAGAGGGATGCGCTCTTGTTAAGGTATAAATATGAATTTACGTTTACAGAAATAGCTGCCGTAACTGATGAACCTGAATCTACTGTGAAGTCAAGGGTAAGCCGATCGCTGATTAAATTACGTGATTTACTAAGGTATTCCAAGCAAGAGGACATATCCCAACCCCTAAAGAAAGGAGCAGGAAAATGAGGGTTAAACGTAACCATCAAGATTACCTCAATCTGAATTTACAGGATGAGATGACAGCAGAGACTGTAGAGGAGATCGTGAATTATATCAGGTGCATTCCTGAACCGCCACGCCTTGACGGTTTTGCAGAAGAAGCCATGAGCAGGTGGAGAAAATCCAAGCGGGCTTTACCTGCGCCAGTACCACCCGTTCCTCTATTTGCACGGCAACAGCTGAGGATTCTTTTTTCACAGGGATGGTGGAAAGAGGTTGTGCTTGGTGTGATCTTGTTTGTAGTAGGATATTTGGTGCTGAGTGTTATGCAGATTGTTAGCCCTATGTTCATTCTGTCCATCGTGGGTTGTATTCCTTTACTGGTGGTCGTCTCTCATACGGCTCGGAATACGCTCTGTGGAATAGGAGAACTCGCACGTAGTTTTAGAATCCCGTTGCATCGGTATGTGCAAGCTCGGTTCCTTATGGCAGGGGTGATCTCACTACTGATTAACGTTAGTGTAACTGCTATGGTAACCCCGGTAGGGGGAACGGAGTTTATGCTGCGTATGACCCTGCTATGGTGCATCCCGATCCTAAACAATGCGGCGGTAGCGTTAGTATTATCCACGCTGATACGTAATTTTAGACAATTAACGACCGTACTCTTCATGTTGCCTCTCTTTTGGATGATTTTATTTTCCGGAGAATTTGCAGTGAGATGGACGATGTCGGTCGAGTTATTTTGGTTAATGAGACTGGGCGTTCTGTCGGCAGTGGTATTTAGCCTAGCCATGAGGTTTCAATCCAGAATATTGAGCAGGGGAGGGTTTCTGATTGGAGCTTAAACTATGTAATATTGTACATGATTTCGGCAAAAAGCGAATTTTAAATACGATCAACCTTTCTATGTCACCTGGTGTGTATGGTCTTCTAGGACCTAACGGAACAGGAAAAACGACATTGATGCGTATTGTTGCAGATATTCTGTATCCGACTCGTGGAAATGTACTTTTAGATGGACAAAACAAGGATGATATGGGGGATCAGTACCGGGCTCAGATAGGTTATTTACCGCAGGAACTGGGGATGTACAATCATTTTTCAGCTCGCGATTTCTTGTATTATGTTGCTGCCCTAAAGGGGTTGACCAAGAAGGAGGCGAGTGATCGTATAGAGGTTCTTGCTCAAATGGTTAATCTATCCGGAGAAATGGATAAAAAATGTGGTAAGTATTCCGGCGGAATGAAACGTAGACTCGGTATCGCTCAAGCATTGCTTAATAATCCGGGCATCCTCATTCTGGATGAGCCCACAGCAGGACTTGACCCCTCGGAACGCGTAAGATTTCGAAATTTAATTTCTGAAATATCAAATGAGCGCATCGTTATTTTGTCTACTCATATCGTTTCTGATGTTGATCATATAGCTAAACAGGTGCTACTGATGGGGCGAGGAGAGTTACTTCGTCAAGGAACAATTAAGGAGTTGACCAATGAATTGCAAGGAGAGGTTTGGGAGGCACATGTCCCCGGGCGGTTGCTGGCTCAAATCGAAGAGAATGGAACTGTAGTGAATGTGCAGCAGACAGATACTGGACTAGTGGTTCGGGTAGTCAGCAAGACTTTGCCAGTTGAGAATGCACTGATGGTGAATCCTTCATTAGAAGATGTATATATGCATTATTTTCGGAGGGGATGACACACATGAAACGTCTGGTGATGTTTGAATTACGTAAAATTATGATTCCCAGAGTCTGGATTTCTATAGCTGGAAGTATTGCATTAGCCATTTTTTGTTTTGTTAGTTTCTACCCATCCGGTACGGATAGTCTATTGGTTGTAAACAAGGAAAAGCCTGAAGCTATCGCCGCTCATCTAGGACCGATTCAACCAGATTTAGCTTTGAAATACGCACCTAGACTCAAAGAAGAATATGCTGAAGACAGCGCTTGGCCCAAAGAGGAGAAGATGAAACGAATTCTGGAGCAACACTATGCTGGTACAGCTTATATGGTAGATCAATTCAACAGAAATTTAACAGAGCTGAGAGAGCAGAAGGTTTTAATGGAGAGGCAAGAACCAGGATCTTATGCGCTAAGAGATGTTACTAAAAAGCTCTCCATGCTGGAGGAGGGAAAACCACGGGGGTTTTATGTAACTGAGGACTGGGACTTATTACATATATTTTTTTCGAGCTCGCCTGGCGTCGGGGATCTTTTTATCGGTCTTATTCTAGTATTTGCACTGGCCTCCCTGTTCTCCGGCGAGGAAAACTATAGAATGGATGCACTTATTCTATCTAGTAAATACGGAAGGTTGAAGATTGTTGCGGCAAAACTATTAGCTGGATTTATAGTTACGTTTAGCTGGGTTACTCTTTTTTACGGGATTTGCACATTGCTGGCCTGTTTACCGTTCGGCTTCGTGGGTTGGAATGCCCCGCTGAATAGTTACTTTTATTTTGATGAGACTCCATATGCCTTAACCCAGCTGCAGGGATTTGCCGTGAAATATGCTGTAACCTTGCTGGCTGCATGTGGTCTTTTGTTATTGACAGCGCTGATATCCGCTTTGTGTCGGAGTAGCTTAAGCAGTCTTGGACTGGCAGCATTCTTAGTTATTCTTCCCCTTTTCTCTTTGCCTGGAATGTTGGGCAAAATAATCTCTTTTTTGCCGTCAGGTGTAATGGTTAGCAGATCCTTAATCGAAAAATATGTATCCTATAACATTTTTGGCATCCCTATATTACATCTACCCTTGTCAATCCTTTCGGTGATAATTATAGGTATAATTGCTATAATGCTTATCCCCAAAGCTTTCGAACGTCGATTAAAGGTCTAAGTAGTAGGTAGGTTAAGATCGTTCCCGCTATGAAGGGGAGCGATCTTTTTTGGCTTTTCTTGTGAAAAAGGAGAGCAGTATATTTACGAATCAGACTTTTTACCCGATAGTTAAGATAAAGGGTTAATCACGATAAACCTGACAAAGAGAGCAGGAACCCCTTACCGATAAGAACGAAAGGGATTATTAAATTGAAGATAATGAAGCTATTGGTACTAGGTCTTATCTCAGGGACAATTGTAACATGCGGCAACGTGAGTTATAGAGTTCATGCTGACACGACAACGTACGAGAATACAGGGACATATGAAGAAGTAGAAGAGGACGGTGAGGAGGATCCGGCATATTCACTGTTCACTGACATTCAAGGTCACTGGTCCGAGCCTTGGGTGCGCTGGGCGTTGGGCAACCAATTGATGGTTGGTTATGATGATGGGAGCTTTCGACCGGATCAGCCGATTACGGAAGCGGAATTTTTGAAATTATTTTATCTTTCTTTCGGCTATCCAAAGGCTACTAGCATAGGCGAAGAATGGACAGCAGCACCGTATAGAATGGCTAAGTGGTGGAATCATCCAGTTACTGGACTACAATATCCAGTGGCAAGATCGGCTCCAATCACCAGAATGGCCGCCGCAAGGTTAGTTGTATCTGGTCTAGGGATGAATTACAACGACACGGATTCCGTGGTTTATTTGCTGGCTAACTCTCTACTTCCACTTCCCGGAGAGCCAACGCTAGTAGGTTTCAAAGGAAATCTCCCGCTTACAAGAGCAGAGGCTATACAATGGATGAGAATGCTCAAGCTTAAGGGAATATATACTGTAATTTCTCGTCCAGAAGAACGATCGGATCGGAGTCTATTACCGTCATTACCGGAACAGGGTACAGGCTTGAAGGATTTTATAGCGGTTCCGGTAACTGATCGTGATTTCGGAATAGCGGATAGTGGACGTAATCTTTTTATTGATTTTGGGAGTTCAAGAATGTTAATAGAGGAACATTACGGGGATTCAACAGGTCAAGATGTATTCAATAATGAAATGTATAAAGAAGTATCTGTACATTATGATACCGAAGGTCGGCTGAACGCTTGGAAAATAGACAAAGATAATGAGCGCATTGATCCAATCCACATAGGTACATTGAACAATATTCGACCTGGGGTAAGTACATTGGAAGATGTGCTAAAGGCATACGGTACATACGTTGCAGTGGATAACGAATACGGGATTATAGTGAGTTACTGGTTTGAGAACAAGGGTGGAGTGTATGAGCCCCGATTGTCACCTTTTGAAATGGATAATATGGAGGGTGGGTTCTATATAGGCTTCATTATTGACAAACAATCTCTGAAAGTTCAAACCATACTCATATCTACAGCTCAGCAGGCAATGAATCCTACGGATATATAGGAATTGTACTGGAACCTTATTCATTCTTTAAAATGTGACGGCATGTCTTTCTGAGGCAGCCGTCTTTTGTTTTATAATTTTTTTCACCTCATAAGCTAACATTCCGAGAACTTTATCGTTATACATACGAAGGGAGGTGCAGGATGAAGCCCGGGCAGCTACATCAGATACTTCAACCTAAAATGTTAGAAATTCAAAAATACTTGATTCGTCTCGGGGCACCTGCAGCCGACGCTGAAGATATCGTACAGGATACGGTGTATAAGGCTCTTTTGTATATTAATTCCATTGATGAGAACAAATTCAGTGCATGGTTATATAAAGTAGCGATCAATCGCTACTATGATCTGTGCCGCCGCCGCAAGCGGATAGTCATTCCTATTGACTATGTAGATGTGCCGGATATGGAATTGCCAGAGGATCATGTGCTGTTAAAAGAGAAACGGGAAGACATCGAAAGAGTGTTGGATGAGCTTCTACCGCTCCATAAACAACTCATTATTATGAAGTATGAGCTGGAGCTGTCCTATCAGGAGATAGCTGAGCTTCTGGGAATTACGACAGATACAGTGAAATCGGCATTGTTTCGTGCCCGCAAGCAATTTCAAAAAAAGTATAGAGGTGAAGTGGAATGACAGCTCCATGGGAACAAAAGGATGATCAGAACCTTTCAAAAGTAATTAAGAAGGCAAAACGAAAAACAATGATTCGAAACACAATCATTTCTCTAGTGGTGACGGTTCTAGTATTATTCGGCGGGATGCTGGGTAACGCCCATCTGACAAGCTGGTTGGCGATGCGTGGTTTGGATGAAGAGAGGATCATGATGAAGATTAGCAGTCCTAACCTTCAGGAGTTGAGAACTGAGCTTGATTTAGGGTTTCTATCGGGTAAAGTTGAACTGAGCACTTACAAAGTTGTTGAGGGTGTGCCCATCGTATGGGATACTAAAAAACTGTATTTCGATATGGGCAGCCGGTTTTCTCTGCTTAATAGGGGATACTCTAGTATAAATGTTCCTGACCCGGTAATGACACAGCAAAATTATGAATACTACCGAGGATATAACAGTCAAAATGGTCAGCGGGAAATGATGTTTTATGTGCCTGGAGTGAATTATAACGAAAAAGTGCTGAATGACCTGCCTTCACTCGAACAAATGGAACCTGGCAAGCTCGTAGAAATGGCTGTTTCTTTTGATAAAAGCTACACTCAGGTAGAGGTAGAGAAGATGCTGCCGGCGGGTTTGACACAGACTTGGTATTGGGTAGATACGTATGACAATAAAAAGAACCTTGAGTTTATTAGGAATGACAGCAGCCCGAATAAATATGCCTTACCGGAATCTGCTAGACAAGTATATGGCTACGGTGGGGAATGGGAAGGGTTATTTAAGCCGAAACCAGAGGATTTTTTACAATCCTTAACCTATGGGCTTCAGATGAAGGGCAAGCATTACGGAGAGTTTGAGCGAATCTCGAATTACTTGAAAAAGGATAAAGCGGCGCCGGACGCCAGTGATGTACAGCTATTGGGAGTTGTCGTTACTGGAACTGCGAAAGAGCTCCAAAGCCTCAAAGGAAAACCCTATGTAAATACGGCAGTTCTCGGCGCGATTGTGGATAAATATTAGATCAATATAGTAAAAATGCTGGAGGGGTTATTCTATATGTGGATTTTCTACGAAAAGAGACGATTTCTCCTTCATTTTCAAAAATGCAAGGGTCAAAAGAGCAGCGATTCATCCTCCTATTGGATCTTCGCTGCTCTGCGTTTTTGATTATCCGCGATCTGCTTCAGTAGTAGATTGAAGGCAAGGCAAAGCCTGCTGACCTCAAGTGGTAATTTGTCTATGACGTGATCGCAGAAATCGCTGATATCTCCGGTTGTTTTTAGTTAACCAAATCCGTATTCCGACTCTATAATTAGGGAATTTCTCCCTATAATTCTTAGATATTTGGTCATCTAACTTATAATTAGGGAAAACCTCCCTGTGATTTACCTGATTTGGTGAAAAATAAAGGAATTACCTCGATTTTTAGGGAGAAATTCCCTCATAATGCTCTTTTTTAGCGAATTTCGGCTATTTTTCGGGAGTTTTTCCCCAATTACACTAAAGCGTACATCATACATCGCACACCGCACACCGCACATCGCACGCCGCACATATCCCATGGGTTAAAGTAACAATCCATCCATTGTATAGCCTATTTATGAAAAAGAAGCTGCCCTATAAGTAGAATTCTCTACTTTTTGGACAGCTTCTTTTTTCATCAGTCACAATCTGCTCAAGCTAAGTCCATTTCGCGGACCACAGCTTCATTTCCTTCAAAATTTGATGTAAATCCTCACCTTTGGGAGTAAGCGAATATTCTACCGTAACAGGAACAGTCGGAAATACGTGACGTTCAAGCACACCATGCTCCTCCAGATGGCGCAACGTAGTGGTTAGTGCGCGGGGAGAAACATTAGTGATTTTTCGTTGCAGTGCCCCAAAACGCTGCGTGCCGTCGAATAGCTCTCTGAGGACAAGAAAGGCCCATTTTCCACCTAATACTTCAAGTGTTTTTTCAACATTACATTCAATAGTAACAGGGGTTTTGGGGATATAATTATTAGTAGATTTAGCTGTCTTCAAGGTATCTCCTCCTGTTTGTGAAGCTACTATACTCTAGTATAGTAACTACACTAGAGATCATATAATAAACTAATTTTCACTTCTTTCTATTATATACAAACTATTCTAGAATGAATATGAGTGCTAAGCAACCTGCCAAAATCAAACACGGAACTATGGAGAGGAGCAGTTATTATGAAATATCGCAGATTAGGTGGAACCGGTTTAAAAGTCAGTGAGATTAGTTTGGGAAGCTGGCTGACATACGGAGGCTATGTGGAAAGAGATAATGCTGTTAATGCCATTGAAACCGCTTACGACTTAGGCGTAAATTTTTTTGATACTGCAAATGTTTATGAAAAGGGTGCTGCCGAGAAAGTACTAGGTGAGACTTTACGTAACTACTCTCGTGAGTCCTATGTATTAGCTACTAAAGTATACGGGGAAATGGGCTCGGGGCCTAACGACCGTGGACTATCCCGCAAACATATCACGGAACAGTGTCATGCTAGCTTGAAACGTCTCGGAGTAGAATACGTGGATATTATGTATTGCCACCGTTTTGATCCGGAAACTCCAATTGAAGAGACCTTACGTGCGCTAGATGATCTGGTTCGGCAAGGCAAGGTATATTATGTCGGTGTTAGTGAGTGGACGGCGGCGCAAATGACCGATGCGTTAGCTGTAGCAGACCGCTATTTGCTAGATCATATTGTTGTTAATCAGCCGATTTATAATATGTTTAACCGTTATATTGAGAAAGAGATTATTCCGCTCGGCGAGCGCCGTGGGATTGGACAGGTGGTATTTTCTCCACTGGCTCAAGGGCTGTTAACTGGAAAGTATAACACGGACATCCCTGAGGATAGCCGTGCTGCTAAGCTGGATCGATTAAAAGATTCGATTACAGAAGAAAAGATTGAAAAAGTCCGCCAATTGAGTGGGATCGCCACGGAACTGAATATTTCTGTTGGGAATTTGGCTTTGGCTTGGATTTTGCGTCAACCTAATGTAGCTAGTGCGCTGGTGGGTGCCAGCCGTCCGCAGCAGGTCGAAGAGAATGTTAAGGCTTCAGGTATTGAGCTTTCGGAAGAGATTTTGAAGCAGATTGAGGAGATTCTGGAGTAGTTGTTAGCTTCATAAAAAAGGAGACACACTCATGGCGAAAGTAGTTGTTACAGGCGGTAGTGGGATGTTGGGCAGATGGGTGGTCCGGCATTTTGTAGAGCAAGGGTATGAGGTTGTGAATGTAGATACGCAAAAATCCGCAGATTCTTTGTGCCCAACGATGATTGCTGATTTGAATAATTTGGGTGAAGTATATGGTGTGCTTGCAGGCGCTGATGCAGTTGTACATTTGGCTGCGATCCCAGCTGCAAATATAAAGACGAGTGAGGTCACCTTTCAAAATAATGTAGTATCTACCTATAACATTTTGGAGGCTGCAGCGGGTCTCGGGATTCGGAAAGCAGTGATTGCTTCCAGTGAATCCTCTTACGGAATCTGTTTTGCGGTTAATCCTTTGGGGCCGAAGTATGTGCCTATGGATGAGGAGCATCCACAGTTACCTGAAGACAGCTACGGTCTGTCTAAGGTTGTGAATGAGCAAACCGCTGAGATGTTCTATCGCAGAAAGGGTATACAGGTCGTTTCCCTACGAATCGGAAATGTTATTGATCCATCGGCGTATGAACGTTTCCCTTCCTTCATTCATGATCCAGCGCAGCGCGATCGGATTCTATGGAGTTATATAGATACACGGGATGTAGCAACAGCTTGCCAATTGGCAATCGAAACGGATGGATTGGGAGCGGTTGCTCTTAATATATGTGCAGATGAGACCAGCATGGCTGTTCCTAGCAGAGAGCTAATGGCCGCACGTTATCCAGAGGTGACGGATTTCCGCCAGCCGCTGGAGGGTCACGAGTCGCTACTCAGTAATGAGAAGGCCAAAAAGCTGCTAAATTGGCAGCCGAAGCACGTATGGCGAGATTTTGTTAACCAGTAAATAACGAGCCGGATTCACTATAAGGAGCGTGCAAAATGAAGGTCTTATTTATCGGAGGTACGGGATTAATTAGTCAGGCTGTATCCCCGTTGGCTGTAGATCAAGGAATCGAGCTGTATTTGTTCAACAGAGGACAGCGGGATGAATTCGTTCCAGAAGGTGCAAAAGTAATTAAAGGAGACATTCGTAATCCGGCAGAAGCCGCATTAGTATTACGAGATTACGAATTTGATGTAGTGGTAGACTGGATTGCTTTTACACCGGAACATGTGCAGGCAGACATTGACCTGTTCACAGGTAAAACGAAGCAGTACATTTTTATCAGCTCAGCCTCTGCTTATCAGAAACCGCAGCGTAATTATGTAATCACAGAAGAGACACCGCTGGAGAATCCTTATTGGGAGTATTCGAGGAATAAAATTGCGTGTGAGCAGCTGTTGATGGAAGCTTACAAGGCGAACGGATTCCCGGTTACGATTGTTCGTCCTTCCCATACCTATGGAAATACAGCCATCCCTGCGGCACTCACAAGTGGCCAGCATCCTTGGTCACTGATCGATCGTATCCGCCGCGGCTTACCTTTAGTCATACATGGAGATGGAACCTCTTTGTGGACACTGACACATAATTCGGATTTTGCCAAAGGTTTCGTTGGATTGCTTGGACATCCGGAAGCGATAGGCGAGGCCATTCATATAACTTCCGACGAGGTATTAAATTGGAACCAGATCTATGCGGCCATCGGACAAGCGGCAGGTGTGGAACCTAAAGTGGTGCATATCTCCACAGACTTTATCACAGCCTTTTCCCCTCCAGGGACAGCGGATGGCTTGATCGGTGATCAAGCGGTAAGCAGTGTTTTTGATAATAGCAAAATCAAACGTTTCGTGCCTGACTTCCAGGCTACTGTGCCTTTCTCCGAAGGGATCAAGCAGTCGGTTGCTTGGTTCGAGGCTCATCCTGAGCAATGTACGGTCGATGCAGAATGGTCTGCGTTACTTGATAAGTTGATCGAGAGACATGGAATTGAGGCCAAACCTCTCTCATTCTACGCATAAGGTTTATACAGTTATATTTAAAGACGGTCTGTTCCTAAGGGAGCAGCCGTTTTTTTAGGTTTGTCTCGTTCAATGTAAGGTTATGGAATGAATCAGCAAATCATGAATATACTCTCACTACCTAAAATTCCGTTGAAAAAGGAGTCCTGGCCATGCCAACCCATCCCTTTGTCTCGCGTTTTTTCGTAAATTCAGATGCACGTCGTGAGAAGTTAATTTATGATCTGCCGGAATCATGGTGGAGCCGTCCCTTTGAATATGAGTGGTGTATTAACTTTATTTCTCCGCATGGTGTTGTGCTGGATGCAGCCTGTGGGATTCCTCATCCCTTGAAGTTTTATTTGGCAGGGGTTTGTGCAGAGGTCTATGCCTGCGATATGGACAGTAGGGTTATTTACCCAAAAGCTATCCAAGAATGTATTGAGAGTGAGATTGGGGAAAAAGCGGCGAAGCAGGTTAACGCTAGAAGAACAAACAACCTGCATTTCGCTCAAGCTAATCTGACGGATCTGCCTTATGAGGATGAAAGCTTTGACACTGTTTTTTGCATATCGGTATTGGAGCATTTGAGCTTTGAGGATACGGTCGGTACTTTACGGGAATTTCACCGGACGTTGAACGAAGAAGGATTATTGGTATTGACATTTGATTATCCAACGGTAAATCTGAGTCTTATGAATGACCTGCTGCTACAAACTGGATTTCAGTATTGGGGGGAGACAGATTTTGAATTGCCTGCGGATGCTGTGCATACGGATGCATGGGGTGGATTAAATTGTTTTAGAGCCGTTCTGAAAAAAGCAAAGGAATAACAGGTCTTTCTACTCTTAATTTAGTAACCTCTTTCCAGTATGCTAGGATCATAGCTAACAAAAGATGAGAGGAGGCTGTATTTTTTGAGATTAGGATCGAAGGTTTTGCGTAGAATAGCACTCATTACAATTATGTTATCACTAATAGTTCCTGTGACATCTGCTTCCAGTGCAGCTTCACTATCTTCAGATCCTATAAAGCTTGCTTTTGCGGGTGATATCCTTTTGGACGGCTTTGTTGGCGATCAGATTGCTAAATATGGGGTGAATTTTCCGTTTGTAAAGGTCGCACCTACGCTGCAAAAGGCTGACATCGCCTTCGCCAATCTGGAGACGCCTGTGTCTATCCGAGGGAAAGCGGCAGAGAAAACCTTTGCCTTCAGATCCAAACCAGCAACGTTGGGCGGCTTAACCTATGCAGGGATTGATGGAGTGTCCTTGGCGAATAATCATATTTTGGATTATGGAAAAGACGCTATGCTCGACACGCTGATCCATTTGGATCGAAACAAGATTGGCCATACAGGCGCTGGCAAAGATGAAGACGAAGCGTTCAAGCCTTATACTAAGACGGTAAAAGGGAAAAAGATCGCCATCCTTGGCGTTAGCCGTGTGCTTTCAAATCCTTCGTGGTATGCTGGCAAAAACAAACCGGGAGCCGCTTCAGCTTACACCTCGCAGCCTATGCTTAGCGCCATTCAGAAGATGTCCAAGGAGAATGATTTCACGATCGTATATATTCACTGGAATGAAGAGTTTAAGGATTTACCTGAAAAGTACGCTCGCACACTAGCTAAACAGATGATTGATAGCGGGGCGGATTTAATCCTTGGCGCACACAGTCACTGCCTTATGGGCATCGAATACTATAAGCACAAGCCCATTTATTATTCACTTGGGAATTTTGTGTTTAATCGCTCCACACGTGGTGGGGAAAAAACACTTAATTCTATGCTATTGAACGTTGAGATTAAGGACTCCAAGATGACCAGCAAGATTACCCCTGTCAAAATCATTGGCGGACAGCCCAATTTTATGGATGATTCCTACAATAGGAAAACGATTAAGCTCCTGAACACCCTATCTTTTAATGCCAACATAGATGCTAATGGCAGGGTCACGGAAAAGCAGCTTTAATAAATACAAACTCTGATTAGCTATTCACGGATCACGCTCGATCTCGTTAGAATGCGAAATGTGTGGAGTAACTGTGGAGTCCGTATGGGGTGGCATGAAGTATGTATGGAGTACGTATGGAGTATGTATGGAGTATGTATGGAGTATGTATGGAGTATGTATGGAGTATGTATGGAGTATGTATGGAGTATGTATGGAGTACGTATGGAGTATGTATGGAGTACGTATGATGTGGCGTATGAAGTACTAATGGAGTGCCTATAAAGTATCACCGTTGTGTTTGTGAAATAACTGTATTCTATACACCTATTTTATATGTAAAACGGACCATTTTGCTTTTAAGTGTATTCTATACAACTAAAAACTAGAGAATCGACCTAGAGGGCAATATATCAACAGAATAGTTGTACGAAATACAGCTATATCCATCGGCCGAGCGAGTTGCAGAATTATAGTTGTACAAAATACAGTTAAACTACTAGTTAGTATTGGAATGTCTGCATCAAAAGCAGACTGCAGCAGTGTGCAGTGAGTATTTATGGAGTCCGTATGGAGTGCCTATAAAGTATCACCGTTGTGTTTGTGAAATAACTGTATTCTATACACCTATTTTATATGTAAAACGGACCATTCTGCTTTTAAGTGTATTCTATGCAACTAAATACTAGAGAATCGACCTAGAGGGCAATAAATCAGCAGAATAGTTGTACGAAATACAGCTATATCCATCAGCCGAGCGAGTTGCAGAATTATAGTTGTACAAAATACAGTTAAACTACTAGTTAGTATTGGAACGTCTGCATCAAAAGCAGACTGCAGCAGTATGTAGAGTATTGGAGCGTTTGCAAAAAGGGGGAGATCCATATGGATCCCCCCTTTTTATGCAGAAGCTAAGTTTGGAATCAGATAATCAGCCCTTCACCGCCCCCGCAACAACACCCTTAACGATGTACTTTTGCAAGAAGATGAATACCACGATCGATGGCAGCACCGCCATAACCATAGCTGTCATCGCATATTGCCAATCTGAGGTATATTGGCCCACGAAGGTGTAGGCAGCCAGTGTCAGCGTTTTGGTATCTGGGGAGCCGTTGACCATGAGCAGCGGGAGCAGGAAGTCATTCCAGATCCACATTACGTCGATAATGACAATGGTTGTTGTGACCGATTTCAGCAGTGGGAAGATGACACTGAAGAACAGGCGGAAGCCGGATGCTCCATCAATCGTGGCACTCTCATCAATTTCAACCGGAATACCCTTGACGAATCCATGGTAGATAAACACGGCGAGTGGAGCACCGAAACCCCAATATAACAACCCAAGTCCCCAAGTACTCTCAGAGAGATTTAAGGTTTTAGCGGTTTGCAGAACGGTCAGCATGATCGATTGGAACGGAATCAGCATCGGCATAATGCAGAGGAAATAAATCACCCCGCTCAGTCTGGACTTCGTCCGTGCCAGCTTGTAGGCTGCTATGGATGAAATGAACACAATACCCAGAAGACCTACACCGGTAATGACAAAGTTGTTCAGGAACAGCTTCGGATAGTTGATAAACTTCCACACGTAGGAATAGTTGCCGAAGACCAGATGTTTCGGCAGGGCGATGACATCCGTCATGACTTCGCTAAAGCTTTTTAACGAGTTGATAATCGTCAGAAATAACGGATATAGAAACAGAAGAGAGAGGATGACCATAACAACCTCTAGAATAATTCGGCCTGCTTTGCGGTTTGTATTCATTATGCCTCAACCTCTCTTCGTTTGAAGAATGCTAACTGGAGAATGGTTACCACCAAGACGGCTAGGAACAGGATAAGCGCTTTCGCTGTACCATATCCATACAGATTGTTCTGGAAGGTATCCCGGTAGATATCGTAAGCGATACTGTAGGTAGTTCCGCCAGGTCCGCCCCCGGTTAATGACAAGATGACATCGAACACCTTGATCGAATTGGTCAGTGCCATGAACACAGAAATCGTAATGGATGGAGCGAGCAGTGGCAGTGTAATACTGAAGAATTTTCTCATGGGACCAGCGCCGTCAACTGTGGCTGCTTCTTTGAGATCCTCAGGTACAGATTGCAGACCGGCAATATAAATGACCAGATAAAAACCAATCGACTGCCAGATGGAGACGGCCAGTATGGAGACGAAAGCAAGTCCCGGCGTCCCTAGCCAGCTTAGACCAAATATGGACCAGCCTGTACTTTCTCCGAGTGAGTTGAAACCTTGCATAAAGATAAATTTCCAGATAAAACCGACAATGACAAGACTGAGGATATAAGGAATAAAGAAAGCGGCTCTCAGCCAAGGAGTGCTCTTCAGCTTCATGTCCAGAACCAGTGCGAGTAGAATGGCCAGCACGTTAACGAGAACGATGTACAGAATCGCATACTTTATGGTGAACCAGGCTGAATTGGCGAAGTTGGTGTCGCCCATAAAGATTTGTTTGAAATTATCAAGTCCGACAAACTTAGGGTGTTTCGAAATTCCGTTCCATTTGGTCATCGAATAGCGGATAGTCATGGCAAACGGAATGTAGAATGCTACAGCGATACAGATTAGGACTGGGAGAGTGAATAATCCGAATTCTGTTTTCTCGCGCCATCTTTTGCCGAGTGATTTTAACATGGATGCACCTCTTCTTGATTTGTTGGGTGGTAATATCGACTAGGCTTGCCACACATAACCATTCCGGTTAGTCTATATTGTGTATTATAGAGCAGTACCCTATACTCAAAAATGGATTTAAGAGTACAGTTAGGGGTAAAAAGGTGAACTGAAATATTTATAATTAAGCCTGTAAATCGTGGGGGAGGTTGCCGGTCATTATTAAAAAGTGGATCATAAAGCGGTTTGAACCCGTGCTGGAGCTTGTCTCACGCAGGTTGGCGAACAAGCTTATTTTGCTGTTTACAATTATCATTGTGTTGGTGGTGACCTCACTGACATTCATTTCATACGGCATGCTGCGAAAAGAATCGGTGGATAACAGCATCGCCAGTACGAGCAACAATCTGTTGCTTGTCGGCCGGAATCTGGAGAGTTATTTGGACGGCATCGAGCAATTATCCCTGCCGCAAATATCGTATGACGAGATCACCTATGCGATTTTGCATGAATCGGAGGATTATGCCTCGAAGATGTATGTGGAGGACTACTTGAAGAACCTGTACTTCTCCCGCAATGATCTGGAAGCTATCTACCTGTATGTGATCAAGGAGCACAAGTATTATTATGTCACCAAAGAGAACTACAATATTACCGTGCGGGTCGCCGAGCATCCGTCGATTGAGAATCTTTCCTGGTATAAAAAAGCGCTGGCCAGCCCGTTTAACCGTTCTTACCAGTCTTTTGTAAAAAACCAATCCTCGATGATCAATAGCTCCGACTACCCCATAAATAAGGATAAAAGCTTCATGGGCTACCATCGATTGCTGCGCTCCATAGTCTCCAGGGAGCCGCAGGCGGTGCTCTCCCTTTATTTCAACTCCTCGGTTACGGACGAGATTATGAAGGATATTCCCTTCAGTAAAGGGCAGCACCTAATGTACGTCAGTCCCGATAATGAACCTTTTGTGGTGGATGACCCCGGGTTTTATCAACAGAGTGAACAAGCGGGACTGCTTAAGGAGCTGACACCAGCCTCAGGAGGACGCGTGACGTGGTCGGATAAAGAAGAGAAGTATCTAGTGATTTATGACATCAGCAAAAAAGAAGGCTGGAAGCTGATTAAGCCGATTCCCTACAAAGAAATTTATGAAGCGGCCACAACAACACGCAAATTGAACTATTTCATAGGACTGTTATTTTTAATCGTTTCGGTCATCTTGGTCAGCTTTATTTCGAACAAAATAACAAACCCGCTAAAGAATCTGTCGCTGCAGATGAAGCGGTTCAGTACAGGCAGCTTTGACGCTGAAGCACAGGTTGAAGGAAAGGATGAAATTGCCTATCTGTCTCGCCACTTCAATAAGATGGTGGAAAAGACGAATGAGCTGATCAATGAACGGTACAAAATGAAAATTGTCGAGAAAAATGCTGTACTCAAAGCACTGGAAGCTGAGATCAATCCGCATTTCTTATATAATGCCCTGCAAGCCATTTCCACCAAGGCGCTGAAAAACAACAATGATGATATTGTTGATATGGTCGATAATCTTGCTATGACGCTGAGATACTGCATTAGCGGTAAAGATGTGGTCCATGCCAGAGAGGAATTAAAGCATATTGAACGTTATTTAGCGCTGCAGAAGGCCCGTTTCGGAAACAGAATGCAGGTGGCCTACCAGTGGGAAGACCCTTTGCTGGAGCTGGAAATTCCGAAGCTGTCCATTCAGACCTTGGTAGAAAATTGCATCAAGCATGCGCTGGAAAAAGTATCCACAACGATCACAATTACCATTGAAGCGCATGTGACGCCTAGCCATACTGTTATTTCAGTGACGGATGATGGGCCGGGGTTTAGCGGGGAGCGGCTGGAGCAAGTGAGAAGTTCTCTTCAAATCCAGTGGGAAGATCAAGGCGGAGAGAACGCTGCTGAAAGTGACACGGAAAGCATCGGACTGAAAAATTTGAACACGCGGCTGAAGCTTTTGTATGGTGAGGCTGCGGGTTTGGCCATTACCAGTGATGCTGGCGGAACAAAGATGGACATGCGGTTACCGCGGGGAGGGATTAACCATGTATAAAGTACTGATTATAGATGATGAGGAACCGTTGCGTGAGGCGATCAACATCCTGGGAGACTGGAAAGGACTAGGTGTCGATCAGGTACTGGAGGCTACGGATGGAAGTATGGGCCTAGCCATGCTGCGTGAGCAAAAGATCGATCTCGTATTGGTCGACATGAAGATGCCGGAGCTGAACGGAAGTGAGCTGCTGCAGATCGTGGAGAAGGAGTTCCCGGAACTGCTGACGATTGTAATCAGCGGCTACAATGATTTTGAATATACCCGCCAGGCTATCCGTTCTAAGGTAGTTGATTATTTGCTGAAGCCGGTCAACCGGGCGGATTTGAATGCGGCCTTGCTTAAAGCTATAGATGTGCTGGAGGCCAAACGCAAGAAAGAAAGTGAGTTCATCAACAGGAACATTACGCTTAACATGTCTCTGCCGAAGCTAAAGGAGAAAATCTATCTGTCGATCATTGAGCGCAGCTTCAAAAATCAGTCCAACGAGGCTTTTCTGCCGTTGATCGGCGCCGATACGACCGGAAACTATTTTGCTGCGGGTGTACTGCGGGTGCTCAATTTGGAACAAGTGCGTCGTAATCGCTTCCATGAGGACCGGGATTTGCTGCATTTTGCCGTCACAAATGTGATTAATGAGAATAGCGATGAGCATTTTCAGGCTTTCAGCTTCGCCAGCCATAAGGGAGAACGCGAGTTTATCGCCATCTTCACGATGAAAGGCGGCTATGAGGAGGACGCAACTTTCCGCTCTTTACATCATATGAAGAAGTTAGTCTCGACGCTGAAAGAGCTGTTCGGAATTGTTGTTGCCGGAGGAATCGGACAGCCCTATGGTGACATCATGGCGCTTGCTCAATCCTATGAGACTGCCAAAGCCTCTCTCGACGGGATTGACCTCCTGACGCTGAAGGGAGCGATTGTCACAAATAGCAGCAACGATACTTCCCAGGGGAAAGATAATCCTTCCTTGACAGGGCGCATGCCCTTGATTCGCAATGCACTGGAGAGCGGGAATATCAATCATGCCAAAAGTATTTTAAGCGAATTCACGAAGAAATGGGAGGCTTCCGGACGTTTTAATCTGGGCGAGGCTGACCGGCAGATAGAGGAATTTATTATTCTGCTGAACGATATTGCGACGGAGCTGGATGCGATCCCCGAACGTATTCGCGGCGGTAAAGATAAAGGATTGCGTGGGCTAGGCATCGGGAGCGATTTTGCTTCCTTTGGCGAATTTGAGCGGGTGCTGAGCGGAATTCTAGATTGCTATGGCAATGAAATCAGCAAAAGCCTTGCTGGCAATCGCCCCAGCGTACTGGAAAATATTAAAGCATACATTGATAATCACTATTTTGAGAATATTAAAATATCGATGTTCACGGATAAATATTTCCTGAGCAGAGAATACTTGATGAAACTTTTTAAAGGGCAATATGGTTATGGCATACATGAGTATGTACAAAAGGTAAGAATGGACAAGGCAAAGGAGCTGCTATCCACCCCCGACTTGAAAATCCAAGACATTTCCGAGATGTTGGGGTACAAGGACAAAAATTATTTCAGCAAGGCGTTCCGGAATTATTATGACTGTTCACCTTCTGAATATCGGGTTCTGCTATTGAACGGGGAGGAGTGAAGCGGTTACATGAACACACTTTTTTACCCTAATAAGTTCACTTATGTACATTCTTATCCTTTTTCTTTTTCTTTAGAATTGTCTCAAGACCACTAGATGCATGAGGAAAAGGGGGCAACATCATGTTAAAAAGATTTATGGCTTTATCTGCGAGTCTGCTGCTCGTCGGCGGATTACTGGCGGGTTGCGGCGGAAACAACAACGCCGCTAACAATAGCGGAACAGGGAATACTCCTGCCACAGATTCTGGCAAGCCGGTCACGATTAATATGTTCACCGCATCACCCGAGTACACTGATGCTTTTAACGCTTATATTGCCGAGTACAAGAAAGTTAAACCGAATGTGACGATTAATCTGGAGATTATGCAGGCTGACTACAATACGGTGCTCAAATCGAAGATTGCTGCGGGAAGTGCACCTGACGTATTCCAGACCACAGCGGGCGGAGATATTGATACCTTTGCGGAGTATAGTGCTGACCTAACTAATGAGCCACTGGCTGCGGCGATGACCGATGCAGTGCGTTCTAACATGAGTTCTTCGGACGGTAAAGTGCTCGGTCTTCCGGTAAAAGGAAATCTATTCGTCCTGATGTACAATAAGAAACTGTTGGCTGATGCTGGGATTACAGAAGTTCCTAAGACAACAGCCCAAATGGACGATGCGATTACTAAGCTTGAAGCTAAAGGCATTACTCCTTTTGCCAACGCCTATAAAGAGTGGTGGGTATGGAAACATATCTTCCAACACTTCGTAGATGCGGCAGCCCAAGATGCAGGTACGGATGCTAAGACACTAGTAAATGATTTTATTGCCGGAAAAACCACGATCAAGGATCACCCGGTGCTGTACAATAACTTCTTCAGCTTCGTTGATACTACTGTTAAACATGGCACAGACAAACCGCTTGAACGGGACAGCAATGCTGAAGTCAGCGACTTTGCATCCGGCAAAACAGCGTTCATGACGGGTAAAGGCGCATGGGATGAAGAAGCCATTAAGAAAATTACACCGGACTTCGACCTGGGTATTATGGGTTACCCAGTCAGCGACAAGGCTGAACAGTCCCAGATTATTACTGGTGCGGATCAAGCCCTCCGTATCAATAAGGATTCTGCTGTAGCTGGTGAGACTATTGAATTCTTCAACTGGCTGTATACTTCTGAATACGGTAAGAACTGGTTCTCTACAGTAGCTAAGGTTATTCCTCCAATTAAGGATGCTCCAATGCCTGACCTGCAAATGCCAAAAGAAATGGAAGAAATCCTCAAAACAGAGAAATCCGGCGACCTGTCCGTGAACTATTCTCTGGATACCTTCCACCAAAAATTTGGTGAGCTCATGCAGGCTTACATCGGCGGCAGCAAAACTAAGGATCAAGCCATCGATGAAATTCAAAAAGCTTGGATTCAATTCGGATCGGCAGAATAACTAGGTTCAGATCAGGGGGCGGGCTCCAAGGTAAGATTCACTTACTGGAGAACCGTCCCTTTTTTATATGTTATATAATCATAAGAAGATACTGAGACAAAGTCAGGAGGTACATTATTGTGAATAGCAAAATGATTGAAATCATTGAAAATGGACTATATCTTACGATTGAAGTTACGGAAGATCAGGATGTTCGGCTATTGCATTTTGGAGCGGCACCTTTGGAAGCAGTCATAGCGGATAAGAACAAGCAAGGCTTCCGGCTGCTGGAGCTGCAATTATCGGGTGAAGACCGCGCCGAATATCACGGGCGTACACACCGAGCATCCTATCCGGGTCTTCGGATGGTATATGCGGGGCACAGCGATACAGTGAATGTGCTCGGACGTAAACTGGAGTTTAGCTTGGCTGATCCGATTTCGGGAATCCAGGCAGTGCAGCATTTTCAGTTCTACAAGGGTGTGCAAATCGTTCGAAGCTGGACAGTGCTAAAGAATGCTGGAGAAGCTGAGGTGGCAGTGGAATACATCTCCTCCTTTGCTCTTACAGGTGTAGACAAAGAGGGGGGCGGGGAGCGCAATGATAAGATTGAAGTAACCCTTGCTCACAGCGGATGGCAGAGTGAACTTCAGTGGCGTACCTACCGCCTGCCTGAGCTTGGGATGTATCATTTGGCAGACCGTGGCTCCAAACGAATTGCCGCAAGCAATACAGGCTCTTGGTCAGCAGCGGAACTTCTGCCGATGGCAGTTTTGCATAATAAGGAGAGCGGGACAAGCTTGTTCTGGCAGATTGAGCATAACGGCTCTTGGCATTGGGAGCTGACGGATCAATACGATCAGCTTACCCTGCTGGTCTGCGGACCTACAGAACATGATAACCATTGGTGGCTGAAGCTAGCTCCCGGTGAAGAGTTTACTTCAGTACCAGCAGCTGTAGGTGCAGTGCGGGGAGGATTTCAGGGCGCGGCAGAACAGCTTACGGTATATCGCCGGATGATCCGCAGACCTAATGAGGATAATGAGCTGCTGCGGATTATTTTTAATGACTATATGAATTGCCTATGGGGAAGCCCAACGACTGAGAAGCTACTGCCTTTAATTGATGCTGCCGCAGAAGTAGGTTGTGAATATTTCTGTATTGATGCTGGCTGGTATGCACCCGGAGAGTGGTGGGATGGCGTAGGCCAGTGGGAGCCTTCCAGCGAACGGTTTCCGGAAGGAATTAAATATGTGCTCGACTATATCCGCAGCAAAGGGATGATTCCCGGACTATGGCTTGAGCTGGAGGTTATGGGCATCAACAGCCCGAAGCTTGCGGAGACTGATGACAGCTGGTTTTTCATGCGGCATGGTAAAAGGGTTAAGGACCGTAGCCGCTATCAGCTAGATTACCGCAACCCGAAAGTCATTGATCATGCAAACGGTGTTATTGCGCGTCTGGTTGAGCAGTACGGTGTAGGATACATTAAAATGGATTACAACATCAATGCAGGCATTGGGACAGAAACGGATGCGGACAGCTTCGGAGATGGGCTGCTACAGCATAACCGCGCTTATCTGGCTTGGTTGGACAGTATCTTTGTTCGTTATCCGAAGCTTGTTATCGAGAACTGTTCCAGCGGGGGAATGCGCATGGATTATGCGATGCTCAGCCGACACAGCATCCAGTCTACTAGCGACCAGGAGGATTATGTACAGTATGCGGCCATTGCCGCAGGTTCTCCGGCAGCACTGACACCGGAGCAGTCCGCAGTTTGGTCTTATCCGCTGCGCGAGGGGGACGATGAGGAAGTCATCTTCAATATGGTTAATGCGCTGTTGCTTCGTGTACACCAGAGCGGTCATTTGGCGGAGCTTGAACCCCACCGCAGAAGTCTAGTTAAAGAAGCGCTGGATTATTACAAAACCATTCGCAGTGATATCCCACACGCCACGCCCTTCTGGCCACTCGGCCTGCCGGACAGTGAGGGCGAATGGGTCAGCCTTGGCCTGCGGCGCGGCGAACGACGGTATGTCGCGGTATGGCGGATTGCCGGAGAAGCTGCGAATGTCCAATTGCCGATGGTAGAGCTGAAGGGACTTGAACCAGCGATCGCCTGTGCCTATCCTCAGCAGCATAGCTCAACCTGGAAATGGGATAAATCGGCAGGGGTTTTGACGGTGGCGCTCCCACCAGGAAAAACAGCGAGATTGTTTGAGATTACTTCGTAAAGCTTGCGGCGGGCCTGCTCTCCTTCAATCTGATGTTTGGGGAGCGGTCGCTGTAGCTTGCTAGGGAAATAGTTTATTCACTGCCTTTCTAATTCGGTCAGGATTGGCGTATCTGCTGAAAGTATGTTTAGAAAAGGCAGTACAATGATCGTTTCGAATTCATTATTTTCAGCGTTAGTAACCAGATGACCTCCGTATTTTTCGGTGACACTTTGAATATTTGTTAAGCCGAATCCGTGAAAAGCGGGATTCTCTTTAAAATTATGCTGTACTATAGTGCTAGAATCGTTCCGTGAGTTGGTGACTTGGATAAACAATGAAGTATCAGTAGTGAAAATTAGCAGCAGAATAAATCTATCTTCTTTTTTGGGAACTCTTGCAGCGGCGTTTAGAGCATTATCCAGCACGTTCCCGATCACGGTACATAAGTCAAACCGATCAATATCAATAGCTTCGGCGTGTATATGAATATCATAATTCATAGCAATTTTGTGTTCACAAGCAATATTTAGCGCGTTACCAATTAAAGAATCAATTACCAAATTACCTGTTGATAGTTTTAGAGAAGGCTGATGAATTTGACCGAGCATTGAATTAATATGATGGATAGATTCCTGAATCTCATTCTTCTGAATACAAGTCCGGACATATACCAATTGCTTGTTCGTATCATGGATAACTTGTTTGATGCTTGTAAGGGAATGTGCGGTTTTTTCATAGCTGTTGTGTTGATAATCCATCTGTTTATGTAATTGCAGATTTTCTTTAGTCAGTTTGGCATTTTCATTAATTTTACCGAATAAAAGGATGGTTTCTCTGATTAGCAGAATAAGCAACATCATGATTACCATTGATAGATAAAGAGTCGTCATCCTCGTTCTTTGAATTGTGCAATCATATAATAGGCGTAGGCTTCTTTAACCTCTTTTGCCTGAGTACGGCCAATAGGAAACTGCTCTTGATTGTGCATGATTACGGAAGTAGCTGTAAACTTATGGACATGTTCCAGATTAACAATAACGGAACGATGAATAAGCATAAACGGACGGTTTAGTTTACTTATATATTCTGAAATTGTACCTGAAATTATGTAATGCTGCATTGAGGTAATGATCTTTAGCCGGTTTTTAGCCAAGGAATGTTTGATTTTAACAATCGCAATAACGTCAGAATTTTTGATCACGATATGTCCATCTTCAGTTTTAATCATTAGAAACCTATTTACAGAAGAAATGATATAGTTACATAGCTTTATTATCTTTGCCTCAAAATACTCATAGTCTACCGGTTTAATCAAATAATGGAAGGGTTGCACATCAAAGCTGTTCATTACGTACTGCGGATAGTTAGTCAAAAAAATAATTTGAACCTCTCGATCCGGAAGTGCACGGATTTTTTTTGCAACCTCGATTCCATTTAATCCTCTCAGTTCAATATCCATTAGAAGTATATGAAAAGGATAACTACTCTGTTGATTATAATAGTGAAGCAATTCCTCACCACAGGTAAAATATTGAATCTCGAAAGAGTAAGCCGTGCTTTTCATAAGTCTTGGGAGATATTCCTTTAGCAACTCGTGTTCCTTTTTCTCGTCATCACATACGGCTATGCGTAACAAAGTCATTCCCCCCATAATTAAATTTGTTAATCTTCAGAGATACAAAAACCTGACACAAAACGTCATTCAGCCTCCTATTTCAACCATTAGCTACCAAATTACCCCAAATATTCTTTTATATGATATATTGATAGCGTTCTCAATGTCAAACCGAAGCTTGAAAGTAGAAGAGGATATATTCTATGAATGATAAGAATACCCTTAAAAAACTTATCAGATTATTCAAACCGCATAAAAAGAATTTATGTTTTATTTTTCTGCTCTTAATATTTTCTACTTTGATTAGTTCCATTTTGCCGATGTTCAACAAAATCATTATTGATGAAGGATTTATGAAATCAGATGTTAGAACCATTATTTTAACGGCAATCTACATTTTTCTTTTGTCAATGTCTAGTAGCTTTTTAGATTTGCTCAAAGAAAAACAAAGAATAAAAATAGCTTCAAATATTATCTACTCCTTGCATAAAGCTGCATTTGATCTACTTATGAAAGTGAAAGTGAAATATTTCACTGATAAAAACTGCAGTGAAATTTTAAATCGCGTTAGTACCGATATATCGAATATTTCGCAAATAACGGATGGTAGCATGCTTTTTATTGTTAGTCAGTGTTTTAGTTTGGTAGGAGGAGTTATTGGACTTTTTATCATAAGTTGGGAACTTACACTCATTGTGCTTATTTTAATCCCTATAGAATATTTTATTTTGAAATCGTTTGCTAAAAAAAGAAAGATGCTTGCGGAAAAATACATCACGAAAGATGGAGAATATTCGCATTGGTTTGAGGATAGTTTGAACGGTGTGAAGGAGACAAGGCTTTTTAATTTATTCGTTTTCAAAGAAAAAGAATTTGCGGACAAGCAGAATCAAGTAATAACCTCCCATATGGGAATCAGTTTATTGGACAATTGGCGGATTACTGTGGAGAGATTTCTAATTGGAGGACTAGTTCTTCTTATATATGCTTCTGGATCGACGATGATATTAGATTCAAAGCTTTCGGTAGGAAGCATATTTGCTTTTATTACCTACAGCGCTTATGTAACCACTCCTATCTCATCGATGTTGAATATTGGATACTTATTGTCGGGAATAATGCCTTCTGCCCGAAGGTATTATTCGTTGCTCGAGGAAGAAATCGAAGCTTGTGATGTAGAATCCGACAACATTGGTATGAAGCGACTCAATCCTTTTGGGAGCATTCAGTTTGAAAATGTAAGCTTTGCTTATGATACTGAACTGATCTTGTCAAATGTGAATTTCACGATTGGCAGCCATGAGAAAGTGGCCATTGTAGGAATGAATGGTTCGGGGAAGTCTACAATCCTAAATTTAATCCAGAGGTTTTACGAACCACTTGCAGGACGAATTTTATTCGATGGAGTGGATATTAAGGCTATTAATTTGAATGAATATCGGGAATTAATTTCGACCGTTAGTCAAGAGGTATATCTTTTTGACACAACCATCGAAAATAACATAAAACTTTACAGTGAAACCCATGAGGAGCAGTATAGACAGGCTATTGAGGCTACCCAATTATTAGAGAAGAATACAAGCCAGTTTAAGAATTATGTCGTAGGTTCTAATGGGAACAAGTTGTCCGGTGGACAAAAACAAAAAATCGCGATAGCCAGAGCATTAGTAAAAAGCAGGCCCATGGTGATTTTTGATGAAGCGACCTCCAACCTTGATCTTCACTCTGAACAAGCAATTAACCATCTATTAGATACAGTACTCAGTAACAATACAGTGATTATAGTCAGTCATAGGCCGGAAATTCTGAAGCATGTGGATAGAGTAATCTTTTTAGAAAAAGGTCGGGTATCCGATATTGGACTTCATGAGGAGTTGTCCTATACAAATGAAAGGTATCGGCTCATCACTCAACAGCATCAATTCGTTTAATGGGTTTACCCTTCGAGTGATTTAAATATCAAATATTGATATTTAGATAAATACGATTTGAAAGGAGGAATAGGCATATGAAACAACTTGTAAAAAGAACAAATGCAAATTATGAAACGTTGGAGGCATATGCAGCTTGCAGTGCATGTCCTTGTTATGCATGTACATGCAATGCCAGCGGATCAAACAAAGCAGCCATGAAACAAGTAACCTATACTGGTAACTCCATGAAGATGACTGCTATTGGAATCGGGTAGTAAGTGCAATCTTAAGTATAGCTAAGAGCAGGATGGCTAAATGGCTTTATTAAAAAAGCTGTCCTGCTTCACTTTTAGAGTGGGGGGAGTTCAGGTGCCAGTATTTCATTTATTTGAAACGGTAACGGGAAAATATATGTTCGATGCGAATGCAAATACATTTCTTAAATTAAATGAAAGATCTTATCAGGCTTTGTTGAACTATAGAAATTCAAACTTTGAACAAGTGGAACCGGAGATTCAAAACTTATTTGATTCCGGTTTTTTGGCGGAGAAACAGGATTTTGAGATGATTCATCCCATGAGCGACTCTTTGCAGCACAATTTAAGCAGAAGCGTTGGCTCGATAACTTTGCAGGTCACGCAAAACTGTAATTTAAGATGCAGCTATTGCGCGTATTCAGGGAGCTACTTACACAGAGTACATACCAATAAGAGAATGAAAAAAGAGGTTGCTTTGAAAGCAATTAAGTTTTTGATTGAGCACTCCGTTGATTCTCCAATTATTAATATTGGATTTTATGGAGGAGAGCCCTTACTGGAAATGGACTTAATAAAAGCTTGTGTTGCTTATGCCAGAGAACAAAGTGCGGGCAAAGAACTAACGTTTAACCTTACTACAAATGCAACTTTAATTACCGACGAAACCTTAGAGTTCTTATCTTCTAATGATTTTAATTTAACGATCAGCCTGGACGGCGATGAAGTCGCGCATGATAGAAACCGAGTTTTTGCGGTAAATAATAAAGGTAGTTTTCAGACTATTATGGATAATATTGAAAATATCAAAAACAAAACACCAGACTATGTTGATAAAGTGATGTTCAATGCAGTAATTGATCCAAATTCAGATTTTAGCTGTTCCACAAACTTTTTTTCAAACTATGAGACCGTAAAAGACTTTGCTGTTATGGCAAGTGATATAGCAAGTAGCTACAAAAAAAGTGAGTCCTTAATCAATGACAGTTTTATCAAGATGTATAATTACGAAGTTTTCAAATTATTTCTTTATAAATTTGATAGGCTTAAGAAAAATGATGTATCCAAGCTGGTGATGGAAAGCTTTGATCAAATCCAGGAGAATGTCCATAACAGGCTTAGAATCTCTTTCTATGATGTAAAAAAAGACCATCATTCCGGACCGTGTGTTCCAGGAGTACAACGATTGTTTGTGAATGCTGACGGTGCTCTGTATCCCTGTGAAAGAGTTAGTGAAGCATCTAGTGTAATGAGGATTGGGCATATAGATACAGGCTTTGAATTGGATAATATCCGGAACATACTAAACATTGGAACAATAACGGAGAAAGAATGCAAAGAGTGCTGGGCCTTTAGATATTGCACTTCTTGTGCAATGGCCGCCGATGATATCAGTGAGTTTTCTGCTGCCAAAAAATTAAGTATCTGCAATAAAGTTAAAGAAAACACTGAGAGTTTGTTTAAAGATTATTGCGTACTAAGAGAGTTAGGCTACGACTTTGATAAAGAAAAAGTGTAATGGGGGAGACAATGGTGAAAAAAAGAGCAATTGTTTATCCATATCATGCAGATTTCGGTCCGGTCGTCAGATTCTCCAATTTACTGGGCAACTATGAGCTTGTTTCATTAATGGCACCTTTAGGTTTTGGACTGAATGAAAAAGATGCAGCGTACAGCTATTATGGTGAGGATGTGGGTATAAAAGTTAAAGATTCTTTTTCAGATGATGAATTTGATGTGTTAATGATTTGTGAATTTGAATGCAGTTTTGAAAAAGTGGTGTTCCCGACAATTATCAAAGCCGCAGAGATGGGAAAAGATATTGTTCTGCTTAACAGATGTGCTGATCATGAAGTTGAAATGGTAAAGAAGGTATGCCTGAAAAATAATGTGGAACTCACAAGTTTTTTTGGAATTGACATTGACAGAACGAAAGTAGAACTCGTTGAGAAAATACTGCTGGATATTAATGTTCCGATAATCTGCGTGGCGAGTCTTATGGAAAAATCCAATAAATTTGATGTTCAGCTTAGCCTAAGGGATTATTTCTTGAAAGAAGGGTACAAAGTAAGTCAAATTGGGACAAAATCTTACTGTGAGATTATGGGATTTCATTCTTTTCCTGATTTTATGTTTAATCATAAAGAAGCGGAGATAGATAAAATATTTCTTTTTAATCACTTCTGTAAATATATTGAATTGAACGAACGACCTGATGTAATGATTATCGGAATTCCAGGCGGGACAATGGTATATAATAATCTGTTTACCAATAGATTTGGTATTACTGCATTCGAGGCGGCTAGTGCAATCCATCCGGATGTCGGTATTATGAACTTGACCTATGATGATTTTAATGGAGAGTTTCTCGATAAGATATGTGTGTCAACAAAGCATAAATTAGGTTTTGATATTGATTGTTTTAATATGTCAAATCATAAATTTGATACGGGCAGAAGCAAACAGGATAAAGAATTGAAGTTTTTTACGGTTGATTCTAAGTTGGTTGATGAAAAAATTGCAAAAATATCGCTAGAGTCAGTGGTTCCTCTGTTTAATTCGTTAAATGGGACAGACACTTTGAAATTAGCAGAATGCTGTGAAGCTCTATTGTTACAGGAAAATATGCAAATCGTATAAAAGAAGGGTGATATTTATGGATCTGGATCAAGTGCGTGAACAGATAAACGAAATATTATTCGACGTAATGGGAATGGACAAGATCAAGCTTAATGAAAACTACTTCTATGAAGATTTATTGGGCGAGGCGATGCAGTTCTCACCACGGGATTTGTTGGTTCTATTTGTACATATTGAGGAAAAACTAAAAATACAAATTCCGGAAACCGATATATTAAATGGATGCTTCAACAGCCTAGATCGAATTAATAATACAGTTTGCCGCATTCTACAGGAAAAAAGAATAAGGGAGTTGGTTTAAGTTGTTGAATGTAGCTTCACTCAGTAGCCTGAATCGTGCGGGGGCTGCAATGGTAATCCAGAAAAATAAGAGTTCAGAGATTTCATTTCAAGACGCGCTATCGACATCGAGTTCGGAAGCGGTTTTGATGGAATTGGAAAAAAAATTCGACATTAAAATCAACGTTCAAGCCATACCAAAGAACAATGAAGCAGTGAAAAGTGTATACTCTGGTAGTGTTGGCAAAGGGAATGTAACCATTGCTCCAAATATACTGAATCAGTCGGCAACAGATCCACAAATGCAAAAAAGGGTAGAAGCAATTATTCAGGATCATTTTGATTCCAGCGCTAATGATAAACCCGGTGATGCCAGTGGCGTCATTATACATCCGGATGGAACAGCTACTTTTTGGGTGATTGGTGATTATTTAACACCTGCCGAGCGGGAGAAGATTAATAAAGAAGTAGAGGCAGATAAAAAGAAAAAGGCGGAGCAGTTAGACTCGTTGAGTAAATTAAGTAGCAGCTCTAGCCTATCACAATTCGGGTTATTTATTGACAACTCCAATAATGGTGAAGAAGATAGCATGTATTTAAATAGTGTGCTACAAGCCAGTCTGGATTCGATGCTGCGAAAAAAGAACCTGTTTAATTAAATGATTAATCACTTTTTTAATCATGACTACCGCCTGGGTCAATGGATTTGTGACCAATGAGGCGGTTTTATTTTTGTCGATCTGTAAAAGGAGATGATGAACATCGAAGCTAAAGTGAAAATTGCCGTGATTGATGATGGTATCAACGAATATTTGCTAGGTGAACCGGTTGTTCAACAGTTGATCTTCAATGAAGATTTCACAATAGACGCTTATACAATAGACAGTCCCGAAAGAATAACTCACGGCACCATCTGCGCAGGCATAATTAAGCACTATTATCCGGAAATCTATATGTATAGCTTGAAGATATTGTCTTCTACCTTAAGGGGAAATATCCAGAAGTTGTATAGTGCACTAGAATGGTGCGTTCAAAATGATATCCAAGTTGTAAATATCAGCTTGGGAAGCCATTGCTCAGCGGATTTATTAGAAACGCAGAGAGTTATAAACAAGGTTGCTGGTCAAGGCTTAGTTATTGTAAGTGCCGCAAGTAATCATAATTATATTACATATCCAGCTTCTTTTTCAAACGTTATAGGCGTTAAGAGAGAGGTAAGCAACACGCTGCACGAAGGGGAGTTTTATCTCAATGATAATATCATCGACGGTATAGAATTTACGGCTTTTGCTAGACATCATTTGAATGGTAAAGAGTGCAGCAACTCGAACAGCTTTGCCGCGCCCATGATTACAGCCAAAGTATGTGAACTCATTGGTAAATCTCACCTAACTAACTTGCAGCAAATAAAACTCATGTTGTCGAAAATGGCAAATAACTATAGGGACGATAAACACTTGTTTATTTGCTATGCTGACCCTGATTGGATAAGTGATATATTAGTATGCTATGTGAACGGAAAATGCAAATTGGACAATCTGAATCTTTGCGTTAACATACACGGTGAAATTGTCGTTCCCGCTGAGTCGGTTTATGATGCTGTTGATGCAGCCCTATTGGCTTACAATGAAAATATTGAGACTCTCGTTGTGATCAGCAGAGATCTTTACCCTGATGCTTATGTTGAATTACAGTGGATTGCTTCGAAATACAATAAAAATGTAGTGTTTATTGACAATTACCAAGGAAAAGATATGAACAAGATAGTTAACAATCAGTGTACTAACATTAAGTTATGGCATAGCTTATTCAAAATACACAACATTTACACACTTAACAGCACCCCGTTGCTGATCGAAGAGCCAATGGTTTCTATTTACATCCCTGCTGACACTGACTTTGAAGTTATTCTCTGGTTAAAAGGGCAATTTAAAAATAATAACTATAACAGTTATTTTGCATCGAATCACCCTATCGGAGTTTTATACGGAATAGACTATGTTCCTGAGACAAACTCAGCGCAGACATCTTCCTATTTTTCCTTAATTCTAAATAAGAAATCTTACGATATCGCGATATATGTCTTATATGGCTATGATATTTCGGATAAAATAGAAACGGATATTGAAATAGACATTGAACCATTAAACGGTTACTTTCAAGCAACTTTTGCTGTAAATGGCTTATGCCAGGAACGTATTATCAATATTAAACAGATTGATGAAACCTTTATCAGAGAACTATATAATTCTATAATTTATTTACTCTCTTAATGGGGGACAAAAATCATCAAACACTTAGAATACTCTCCATTAATAACTTCTTTGCTAGCCCCTCGTTAGTCGACTTCCGGATTCATCGTATTTACACTACAGTGATATCATCAGCCTTGTATTTACATGAGGATTCGATACACACACTACTCATAGCGAATTTATTATTCCAATGATAGATCCTATTTAAGTTTGACCTACTAAACATCTGGGTAAATGACGGAGTAGCGTTCTTGCTAGTTTTCGACAATTTCCTACTTACTGTGATTGCGGATAAGCGGAGTGACAAGATTTACAAATAGATTAACGAAGGTATTTTAGGGTAGAATTGTCATCAAGTAGGGTTACATTCTGGGTGAATTTCGACATTCCAGAGAAGCCCCTATTTTTTTGTGTTCTGACATGGCTTCAAATCTTGGTGCTCAACAGATATCATACATTGTCGAAATTTTGTCGAATAATATCATATAATGTAGAAAAATAATTGACAGGAAATGAATAGAACTTTAGAATTAGGTAGTAGCGTAATCATTACTATCATATAGAAGCGTACATAGCTTTTAGCAAGAATGATTATAAATGTGACTTCAAGGGAGGATGTACGATGATGAAAGCAACAGGCATAGTAAGAAAAGTGGATGAATTGGGACGTATCGTAATTCCTATTGAACTGCGTAGAACAATGGGAATCGACATAAAAGACCCGCTCGAGATTTTTGTAGACGCTGAAAAGATTATCCTTAGAAAATATGAGCCAACTTGTATCTTCTCCGGAAGCTCAGAAAACCTGATCAATTTCAAAGGTAAAATGGTAAGCAAAGATGTTCTTGATGAACTTATTGCAAGCTTTGATAGAGCATAATCCATATACCACATATGATTTCAAAAAAAAGAACCGGTATTACAAGCACAAGATGTGCATGTAATACTGGTTCTTTTTTTATGGTGTACTTTCGAAAGCGGGTTTTATTTAGACTCTAGCACACTTTGGATTTTTTTGATAAAAGCATCATATTGTACGAGGCCTAGCTCCATGCACAACTTCTGGTAGGAAGATAACTTGTAATCTAGCTGGTTCAACTTCTGTTCCAGATCGTCGTACATTGCCTGCTTTTCTATCAATGCTTGCCGAAGCAGATTATCTATGTTCTCTTTGTCCGTCTTTTCCCCAAAATACAGGTGCATAAAAAAGTCAGAACGCAGAACATCTTTTTCGGCTGGTGATTGTAGATAAGCGTGGAACTGATCCAAGCCGGCAGAGGTAATGGTGAATACATTTTTGTCGGGTTTGCCTTCCTGTCGCACAGATTCTTTAGTGATCAGATTCAGCTTTTCCATCTTGCTTAGGGTAGGATAGATCGTGCCATAGCTGGCATCGAAGAAAAATGAGAAGTATTCCTCGAAATGTCGTTTTATCTCGTAACCAGAATGAGGTTTTTCGCTTAAAATCCCCAGAATAACATCTTGTATGTTCATAAATCATTGCCGCTCCTTTCTTTCACTTCCTACCATATCACAACTGCATATCGCTCTCAATTTGAAATGGCATAGCCGGAGTGGCAAACTGTATAATTACGCATTTACTGGCACGGGCTCTTGTTCTCGTGAGATCCGAGTTTCTTTACGGAGGAAAGTGACAAGTACGCTTAATACAGCAATTGTTGCCCCAATACAGAGTAAATAGAACATATCCTTCCATACCCCGTTACCCCCGATAACCAGGTCGAGCATACCATTAACTGCATAGTAAGCGGGCGAAAAGGGACCGATCCAGTTATAAAAAGGTGACAGCACATCGCGTGGAATAGTTGCTCCGGACGCTAACATTTGCATGGAGAGAAGCGCAATATTTAGCCAGCCGCCAGCATCCCCGAGGAGCAGCAGACTAAACTGAGCAAGGATCATACAGGAGAGAATTACCGTGAACTCGAACAGCCACATAAGCAGAAAGCCACGATTAGAGTGGATACCGAGTGAGTTAACCATGATAGTTCCCACTAGTGAGATAAGCACAGCCGTTCCACCCATTATGACAAATCGGGCTGCAAAGCGATTCCATTTACTAAATTGTCCAGACAAGTTGGAGGAAGCTTTATGGAGATTCATCGCGAGTAACATAGCACCGGTAAATGAGGCGGTAACGATCATTAAGGGAACCATAGTTTGTGCAAAATTAGTTGTAGGGTTAATGATTTCGACGTTGGCGGAAATGCGGCTGCTTGCAGCACTTTTGATGATCTCCGCTTGTGCTTGCGGCAGATTCATAGCTTCCAAGGTGTGGCTTAGTGCTGAATTACTGCTTTGAGTGTTCATTGCTGCCGTGACTTTAAGTGCTACCGACTGCATCACATTGCTGACCATCTGCGGATTAGATTCATTTAAGAAGTAGTGGAGTTCAGTCTTTGCAGATGGATTACTGATCTGTCCAGTGAACCCTTGGGGAATATTGATAATCATACGGATTTCTCTATGCTCAAGTGCTTTTTTTGCATTTTCTAGTTGGAGATCCTGTTTGGTTACGAACTGAAGTGATCCTGCAATCCCATCGACTATAGGCTGGGCATTTAGACCATCCTCATTAACAATTGCAATGGGCAACTGATCTACCCGATCCGTTACATGATCGTATCCTGTAATCCAAATTAAGCTGAAAAAAACTTGGAACAACAGTGCAGTTATAATTCCAATGATGGTAGCAGGCTGCTTGAGGAAGCGCATGATTAATTGATTTGACATGGTTATTTCTCCTTTATATTTCAAGTTGTAATATTACAGATTGAAATATAGCATAACGAAATATAAACTGCAACAGAAAAAGTTAAGAGCATGGACATTACAAAGCGATTTCATATATCATAGGGCATGTACTGGAAATATCGCACAGATGAATGTCTTACCTGAAGCTGAACAGAATGGGGAGGAACAACAGATGAGTAACGAAGTACATGGAACGGAACAAAACGTGGTTCATGCGAAACTGAACAAGCCAGAAGCGATTGTATTTGATATGGATGGAACATTGTTCCAGACTGAAAGTCTTTTATTGCCTGCATATCATAAAATGTTCGATATTTTACGGGAAGAGGGACTATACGTAGGACCTACACCACCAGAAGAACGTATTCTAGGCTGCTTAGGGATGTTGCTGGCAGACATTTGGAAGAATGTTATGCCTGAAGCAGATGAAGCCGTGCACCGCCGGGCGGATGAATTGCTCCTGCAGCTGGAGATTGAAGGGCTTGAAGCCGGAGGCACACTACTGTATCCACAGGTGGTTGAGACACTGACAGCGCTTAAAGAGCGCGGAGTGAAGCTGTTTGTGGCTAGCAACGGGCTGGAGGATTATATTCACAGCATCGTTGTGGTGCATGAGCTTAAGGCGTTATTCGAAGGCTTGTATAGTGCGGGAGGTCAAGGCACTGCGACTAAGACCGAGCTGCTACGCATTCTTTTGGATAATCATGGTGTCAGCAGTGCCTGGATGGTTGGGGATCGTTCTTCTGATGTTCAGGCAGGTAAAGGGAATGGCCAGACCGTAATCGGCTGCGCCTATGCAGGCTTCGGACGTCAGGATGAGCTGAAGGGCTCTGATGTCATTATTACCTCCTTCGACGAATTGGTTGACTTATACGACAACGCAACGATTAGTGAATAAGAACTTACGATGGGGAGTTTGCTTAGCTTACAAGCAAGCGCTTGATCAAAAAAAGGCATCCTTGAAGAAGGGTGCCTTTTTATTTTCAATACTCCAAATGCAGATGCAGGAGCGGTCAGTCTAATGTCAAAGATATACATAAATAAAGGGAGTAATCCGATAAAAAATGGAGAGGAAAAATGTAGAAACCGAGAAGCGAGAAGTGGGCCAAGGGAGCATAAATATGATAATGAGTTTCTTTTTTATTGCTTTAAGTGCTGCGATTGGAGTGGGGATGTGGTTTTTAGTTATAGGTATAGTCTTTTCTATTGGTGGAGGGAGCCTATTTGTAACTCATTATGATTCCTTGTTTTTTTATAGTGCTGTTCTTTTGTTGTGTATTGTAAGTTATCTATGGTTTATAAAACATCTATTTGAAAAAAAATTGGAACTATTACTCCTTATCTGTGTGGGTACCACAATGCTCTTTTTTTTCCTTACAGGTTGGCTTAACTAATCATATGGGGGGAGGACAGGCAATTCTTTATGTACTACTGGTTATTGGCTTATATCTTATCTTATTAATACAATTTATTCTGACTTTATATTATTTAATCAAAGTAAGAAATGAAATTTAAATAACATAAAGGGTTCTAAATGTTTTGCATGCCTAATATGTAAACCCTTTATGTTAAACTATCGTTCTCTGTTGGTTAAATTACCAATCGGATTCATTTACTTTAAAAGAAGTGATTTAATAAATGGCTCTATGTCAAAGGGTTCAGTCGTTGTTTCGTATCTACCGTATACATGACCGTTTCTATCGATTAAAAACTTTGAAAAATTCCACTTAACCCCATCTCCGGCATATATGTCCGGATACTTTTCCTGCAGAAAATCCTGCATCCATTTACCGCCTGATGTCTCAGTATCGAATCCTTGAAATGGTGCTTGCTGTGTTAGATATTGAAATAAAGGATGGGCAGACGGTCCCCTAACCTCAGCTTTCTCAAATAATGGAAACTTAACTCCAAAGTTGCTCTCACAATATTTATGTACTTCCGAGTTGCTTTCTGGCTCTTTCTCGTTGAATTGGTTACAAGGAAAACCAAGTATTTCAAACCCTTGCTCATGGTGAATTTCGTAAATTTTTTGGAGATCAGGTAATTGGCGAGAATAGCTGCACCTACTGGCAGTGTTCAGAATAAGCAGAACTTTCCCGCGATAAATGGACAATTCAACAGGCTCATCATGAATTGACTTTGCTTGAAAATCATAAATAGACATCAGACCATCCCTCCACGTTATTATTATAAATCACATAATAGCGCTATTGGCGTTTATTGGTCTAATATATAATAAGAATAATGTTTATAGTATTAAACTATAACGAGTATATCTCCAGTATAAAATGCCGCTTAAATTTTTATTTTTGCGCTTTTAACCAATGAGCAGTTTCCCTCTTATCCTTCAAGTTACTTTGAAAATAATTCTAAGAGTATCAGCAACGAAAATTCCCCAAACGTAATCATTTTGATTGAATTATCCTGCTCGCCGTCGTATTGATTCAAGGTTGGCCATTATACCGCTTTCACCACGGCGTTCGAAGGCCAAAAAGCGTGCTCCTTAATGGAGACACGCTTCTTGAGCTGTATGATAATTGCCGCGGCGGTGCTTACTGCTGCTTAGCGTACCATTCGGAAAATTGTTTTTGGTATTCAGCGATATATTTGTCTATTCCCGCTGCTTTTAGTCTGTCTAGCGCTTTGGGAAAGGCGGTGTCATAATCACTGAAGCCACTGCCGATCGGAGCGAGGTATTCAGTGAATACACCGTTCAGCTTCGTTTCTTCATTCTTGACGGGTGTATTGTCAAAGTTGAAGCCGGCACCTTTGGAAATGATGGCTCCATCGTCCCAAGCTTTATATTCTGCAATAAACTCATCCGGTACCGTGTTATCGAAACGCATGAAGTTTTTGTTCATCAGCAGCCAGTCAGGAATCAGCGAATCAGTGGTTATTTTGGTCAAACGCCCTTTTTCATCCAGCGTATAGTCTGTTCCTTCTATCCCGTAGGCGAACAAGTCGTACAGCTCCTGGTTTTTTTGCAGCAGATTGAAGAACATGACGTAACGTTCAGGGTCTTTAGCTGCGGTGGAGACGAAAAAGGCGGTGCTGTAAGTGCCGCGGCTGATTTTTGGACGGCCGCTGCCGAGGAAATAATTGACCAGTTTGGCATCAGGCACTGCTTGTGAGATGGTTGCCGCACCTTCGAATGGGCGTGCTGCTGTGCCGGCCCAGAACATCGCTTTTCCGGAGTTCCAGTCAGACTGCAGCTGTGGGACATTGGTGGCGGCATATTTCGGAATGATTCCTTTTTCATACCAGCCGTGCATTAGGTTCGCATAACTCTTGAACTCTTCGGTTTCAAACCAGCTAATAATTTGATCATCCTTCACAGACTCATTCAGGGCAATAAAATCATTTTGCCAATAGAGGTTTTTGTCCGTGTAATCATATTGTAGGAGTCTGCGCGCATCGGTGTTGGCGTACCCGATCAGTTCGGGATGAATGGCATGGACCTTATCATAGAACTGCTCTAGTTCTCCCAGTGAAGTGACCTGTGTCATGCCGGCTTCTTCAAGCAAATCCTGTCTAACTAGCGCACTGTAGAATTCCGCAGAATTCGGTTTGTTGCCGACGGGGATCGCATACTGCTTGCCTTCCAGCTGAAAGGCTTTGAAGGAGGCCTCGTCCACATTTTTACTCAAATCAGCGGCTGCATCGGCATACGGAGTGAGGTCGGCATAAAGCCCCTTTGCCACAGATTTTACCATGTAATTGGCATCTGTATAAGTTGCGAAGTCTTCTCCCGTAGACAGCATTAAATCAGTTTTACCGCCGCCATATTCGGTCCAAGGAAGAAACTGGAATTCAACCTCAGCATTGATTTCTTTCTTAATAGTGTCGTAGAACGATGTCTTCGCTAGTTCCTTCATCCGGTTGGACTCATCCCCGTACAGCACAATTTTCAATTTGGCAGGAGCCAAGGCGCTGCCGTCTTTACTACCGCTATCCGTAGAGGAAGAGGTACCTTCATTTCCAGTTCCAGAACTAGGGGGAGCGCTTTCATTGTTGCCCTGAGCACAGCCACTTACCAAGAACACCGCAGCGAGGAGCAAACTTAACCAACCTTTTTTCTTTTTCATGATGAACCCTCCTGAAATAGAATCATAATGTTTGAGGCACTATTGCAAAGGCCATGCTCCCTTAAGTCCCATTGTACATCAAGAAGTAGGGGAGCATAAACCCGGTGCAACCGAACATAATATGGCATCCTTGCTGGAAATTAGCCTTTGACTGAACCTACGATAATGCCTTTGACAAAAAAGCGCTGGAGAAAAGGATATAATATGGCGATTGGCAAAACGGTCAGACAGGTCATTGCCATTTTGGCTGTCTCCAGTGGCGGTGCAATGATAGCTCCACCAACTTGAGCAGCATTGCCGGAAGCCAGGAACTGAATGTTCGCCATCATGTTGTACATCAAATATTGGATCGTATAGAGATCCTGATCGGTTACCAGCATTAGTGGCAAATAGAAGTCATTCCAGAATTGCAGTGCGTAAAAGAGCGAAATGGTGACCAGTCCGACGCGGCCCAGCGGAATCATAATGCTGAAGAAGATCCGCAGATGTCCGGCACCATCGATTTGCGCAGATTCCACGATTTCATGCGGGATGCTGCGGAAATAGTTAGCCATGAGAAACATCAGAAAGACGCTTAGCACATAAGGGATGAACAGGCCGATGAGCGTATCGCCCAAATGATAATATTTGGTGCTAAGCAGATACCATGGCAGCGTTCCTCCGCTGAACAGCATTGTAAAATAGGCGAAGAAGGCGAAGAAATTTTTGAGCCGGAAGCTTTTAACGGAAATGACATAAGCGTAAGCGGTGGTCACCAATACGGCCGATATGGTACCCAGCACCGTAACGATCACCGACATGGAATACGCCCGCAGAATCTGCTGTGCCTTCGAGCCAAACAGGAATTCGTAGGTTTCAAAGGTAAAGCCTCTGGGCCAGAACGAATAGCCTTCCGCGGCGATTCTGGATTCGGTAGATAATGAGCCGGATACTGCCAGAATAAACGGCGCTAGACAGATTACTGAAAATACGGCAATACAGATGTAAAAGAAAAAGAGCAGGCCTTTGTTTTCGGTAGTTTGCATCTTATCAGTCTCCTAAAATAGTTTGCTGTCTTTGTCATACCAGCCGGCTAATTTGTTGGCCACCAGCACCAGAATGAAACCAAAGACGGATTGATAGAGCGTGATGGCTGAAGCAAAGCCGAATTCTCCGGAACGGATGGCTGTGCGGTATACATACACATCGATAATGTCGGTAGTCGGCAGAAGCAACGGATTCAGGAACGTTACCCCCATAATCATACTGAGATCGCCTTTCAGCATGCCCCCGATGCCCAGCAGCGTCATCAGAATGATCGACGGAATCAGCATGGGCACCGTAATTTTGGTGATAATCTGCCATCTGGAGGCACCATCGATTCTTGCAGCTTCATAATAGGAAGTGTCGATGCCTTGCAGCACCGCATAATAGATGATGGCACCGTAACCAGCGCTTTTCCAGATATTCGCTAGCACGAGAATGATTACGAACAGCCAAGGGCTGGAATACCAGTCAACCTGGGAGAAGCCGAATGTCTGGAGCAACTGGTTCATAATGCCTTTGTCGTAATCCAGCAGGGAGAACAGAATGGCTCCGATAATAATCCAGGAAATAAAATACGGGAAAAACATGACGCTCTGCGTGATTTTGATAAACCATTTGCTGCGCAGCTCATTTAGAATAATGGCGATGGCCACTGAAAAAAACGTGCCGGTTAGCATATACAGCGCATTTAACATCACCGTGTTGCGTGTAGCCCTAAGAGAATCTTCCATACTAGAGAAGAAAAACTCGAAATTAGAGAAGCCGGCCCACGGGCTGCCGAAGATTCCGTCGTTGAAGTTGTAATTTTTAAAGACGAGAATCAGACCACTCATCGGCAGATAAGCAAAAAGAATTAGAATGACGATTCCCGGAAGAGCGAGCAAATAAAGCGAGCTGTCCTTCCTTAGGGATTTACGGAAGCTCTTGGCTTTGGCCGTCCTGATTCCCGGACTTGGCATTCCTTGTGTCTCCGATGTAGCCTCTTGCATCATTAACAGTCCACTCCTTTATACTAGCGTTGTCATTTCCGTCCCTTGTTTTAGGAGAACGCTTTACATGAAAATCATAAATCCACCCGGAATGTAAACGCTATCATAATAAACGGAAAAAAGTTAAAAAAAGCGGAAAAGGGCAGCTTAAAAAAACGAAAAAGACAGAACTTTTTTGTTTTTAGGGTGCTCAAAAGCCTGATTTAAAGGGGGATTTTATAGTATAGGCCGGCGCGAGGGTTATTCATTGAAAGTCAAAAAGGGGATGTCTCCGGCTATGAAAATGCTGCCGGGACATCCCCTTTGTTCCTTACTTTTAGCGGGTCAATCAGGAAGATTCTGTTTCTGTAGAATATGATTCATTCTCCATTTAGAAGGTGTAACCCCATAACGCTTTTTGAACTGGGTTGTAAAATAGGTGCTGCTGTTGTAGCCCACTTTCTCGGCAATTTCCCGGATATCCAAGTCAAGCTCAGTGACTAATAACATCTGCGCCTGCTCCAGACGCAGCAGGTTAACGAAATCGGGAAAGCTGCAGTTTACTTCGTCGGCAATAAGTCTACTGAGATAAGCGGGACTTAGCGATAGCTTGTCAGCAAGGGCATTAAGGGAGAGCCTGGAGTCATCATAATGATCTCTGATATAACAAATGGCTTCACCAGCAATGCTCTTGGTCTGTACAGCGCTCATGCTGGCAATACGCTCGTGGGCGGTATAACAGCTGTCTACAATCCAATTCCATAGCTTGTCATAGCTTTGGATCTGCCAGATATGCTGGTAATTATCTAGAAAGCCGGAATGCTGGACGTCTGCATTAAGCTCAGCCGTGCGACTGAGTTCAAAGACCAGTCTCGATAAAGCGATGGTGGCAGGCTCGACGCGGTAACTGCAGGCTACTGCCAGCAATCTCTCCACTGCCTGCGGAATATGGTTCGAGAGTTCCGTCTGCTTAACGGCTTGCAGTACCGGTTCAAGGGCACTGTCGGGCATTGGGCTGCTGTTCAGGTGGATCGTATCATCGGCAAAGATGATGTTCTGCTGCACATGAAATTTAATATATTGCAGACTGTCCGCAGCCTCATTGTATTTAGCCCTCAGTAGGTTTAAATCATCCGTCAGCCCGCTGATTCCGAAGGCGCAGCAGGCTCCGGAAAGCTGTAGCTGAGCGGCGGTTTCTTCCCATTTGCCGCGGTACAAAGCGTAATCGCCGAAGCTGCCGCTGTGAAGCTCGCTCAGAATAAGTACAGCAGTGCCTTGATGCGGGCGGAAGGATTGAATGGCTGCAAGTTCACAGAAGGCATGTTCAATCTGTTGTATGTTTTCCTCAAAAGTATGCCGGAAGTCGGAGTCTTCAGGTTGTTCGGGCTCCAGAGCGGTCAGCACGCATACACAATATGCTCCCCCAGAAGCGGCTATGCTCATCAGGGGTGTCCCGCTGTTCTCTGGTGTTCTCTGCGGGGAAAGCAACCACCGCATCAAGGCGCTATCATCGCTTTCTTTTTTTAGCTGCTCCAGCTTAACGCCAATCTGTTCGAGCTCCTGGCTTACGGTATCGAAATCGCCACCGGTTTTCAGCGCTTCTTCATTGCCAGATAGATGAGCGATATTGCCGAAGAGCCGGCCGATTGGCTTATACATCCGCCGCGAGATCAGGTTGGCGGTTATAGATGCGGCGGCAATCAAGGCCAAGCACAGGCCAGTCATCAGATTACGGGCATTGGAGATATCACGGATGCTATCCTTGTAGGAAGTCTCCGACACAAACCACAGCTTGTCCGCTGCAGAATATACATAGGTAATCAGCTGTGGCTCTTCACCTCCCTTATAGACAAAAGAGCCTCTTTCTGAGGTGGAGGACACCACCTGCTTTAACATGCCCTCTTCCAGAGGGATGTCAGATAATGCACTGTGCATGAGCACAGATGCTTTTCCGTCAAGCACAGCGTAACGGGTGGCTTCGCCTTCTTTTTGCGTAAACAGATTATTCTGCAGCTTTCCCAAATTGACGGTCAGTGCTACCGCACCATTATATTCGCTATCCGCAAACGCCCGGTCATTATAAAACACGGTGAGCAGGGTAATGGGGGTACCGTTATTCAAGGTTGCCTCCCACAGAAACGGTGATTCAACAATGATGTTATCCCGCATTCTCGAGAATAGCTCCAGCTTGGATTCAGGGCTTAGCGGAAGGTTTTCGAACATGGCAACAGGCTCATCCACTCCCATGATGTAGGCGTTCTCCATATATTGGTTCACAACCAATGCTCCGCGGATTTGGCTTAAGGCACTGTACAACTGGTCGCTCCAGCTGGTATCGCCATTCATCATGAGCGCGTTGATGTTTGGATTCCTATAGAAGTCCATAGCGTAGTTCTGGACGATCTCTTCATAGTTTGTAAAAACGGTTTCAGTATTCACCAGTACATTTTGGTTCGCCTTGTTGACATTATCTATCGTAATATTCCGGTACCAATAAAAGATCACTACAGCCAGTACTAGAATACAGCAAACTGAAATCGCGGTTAGGCTCATAAAAAAGCGGGAGTACAATTTCTTTCTTTTTCCCAAGCTGCTCACCCCTTCAGGTAAATCCTATTACACCCATTCTAGAGGGAAAGGCTATTCGCTGACAAGGAGTGAAATATGGGCAATATAGCATGAAAGTATAAAAATGAAGAAATAGAACATAGAAAATACAAGAAAGTTAAACTTATACGAACTATAATTGGTGGTGCTTACATTTGAATTGTTTTGAGGAGGATTACTTTTAATGAGAACATTCCGCAATCCAGTGCTGCCGGGATTTTATCCTGACCCTTCCGCTATCCGTGTTGGTGAAGATTATTATCTTGTGACTTCAAGCTTTGAATTTTTCCCAGGCGTTCCTATCTTCCACAGCAAGGATCTGGTCAATTGGCGCCAGCTTGGCCATGTACTGGACCGCCCGTCCCAGCTCAATCTGGATCACTCGATTCCCTCCATGGGCATTTGGGCACCGACGCTCCGCTATCATGAGGGAGTTTTCTATATGATTACCACTTTTATTGACAATGACAAGAACCAGCATAATTTTTATGTAACAACAACCGATCCGGCCGGAGACTGGTCTGACCCTGTATGGCTGGAGGATGCACCCGGTATTGACTCCTCTTTGTTCTTCGATGAAGACGGCAAGGTGTATTATACCGGCAACCGTGTTCCGCCGGAAGGGCAGGCTTATCCGAAGCATATGGATATCTGGCTGCAGGAGATTGATCTCAGCCAAGGGAAGCTAATCGGCCCGAAGCAGAGTATTTGGCAAGGCGCACTCAAGGTAGCTCATGCGCAAGAGGGACCGCATATTTATAAGATCGGCGCTTGGTATTACGTGCTGATTGCCGAGGGCGGAACCGGGCATACTCATGCGATTACGATTGCCAGAAGCAAGAGTGTGACCGGTCCTTATGAGGGCCATAAAGCCAATCCGATTCTGACGCATCGCCATCTTGGCAGAGCGTATCCTATTGTTAATGTGGGTCATGGAGAGCTAGTGGAGACTCAGCATGGTGACTGGTGGATGTTCTGCTTGGCTTCACGAACCAGCGGTGGTTATTACCGCAATCTGGGACGTGAAACCTTCCTGACACCGGTAATCTGGGAGAATGAATGGCCTGTGGTCAATCCTGGCAAAGGAGTGCTGGAATTTGAGACGGAGGCTCCGGATTTGCCAGAGACAAAATGGCCGGAATTGCCTGCGCGCGATGAGTTTATAGGTAATGAGCTGGCACCGATCTGGAATTTCCTGCGGACACCGCGGGGTGAATTCTGGAGTCTTACCGACAAGTCTGGAGTTCTGCGGCTTCGCCTGAAGCCAGAACGGCTCTCGGAGATTGCCAATCCATCTTATATCGGTAGACGCCAGCAGCATTTGAGCTTCAGAGCGGCGACTGACATGACGTTTAGTCCCGCTGCAGAAGGGGAAGTAGCTGGTCTTGTTCTCCTCCAAAATGCGGATCACCACTTCCGTTATGAACTGGGGCTAGAGGCAGGCGAACGTGTATTACAGCTGATTCATCGGATGGGTGGCAGCGAGCAGCTGCTGGCGTCAGTGCCCTATCTACAGGATCAGGTACAGCTTAAGGTGGAAGCCAGAGGACAAGAGTATAGCTTCTATTACAGAGCTTCTGAAGCCGCCAAGTGGACAGCCTTCTGTGAACGGACGGATGGCAGAGTGCTCAGCACCGATCTGGCCGGAGGATTCACAGGAGCATACCTCGGGATGTACACAAGCTCTCAAGGCGCAAAGAGCGAAAGCTATGCCGATTTCGACTGGTTTAGCTATGAAGGACTTGAATAATAGGAGGAGGTGAAATTCAATGAGCAGCAATCTTGTAACTAACACGTATCCGATTCCCGAGCTTCCCCAGATTCCCGAACGGACTTTTGCAATCACGGATTATGGGGCAGAAGAGGGGGGATTAACGCTATGTACCTCTGCTATTCAGGCTGCACTGGATGCCTGCACTGCGGCGGGAGGCGGAAAAGTTGTTATTCCCGCTGGCATCTGGCGTACAGGACCCCTTACTTTACGTAGTCGAATTAATCTGTATGTAGACAAGGGAGCGTTGGTGCAGTTTGACCCTGATCATACCTTGTATCCGTTACTTTCTTCCCATTATGAGGGGAATGCCGGCTGGCGCTGTCAGGCTCCGCTCGATGGAGAAGGTTTAAGCGATGTGGCAATAACCGGTGAGGGAATATTCGACGGCAGTGGCGAAGGCTGGCGCCCAGTGAAGCGGTTTAAGATGACCGAGAAGCAATGGGAGCGTTTGATCGAATCTGGAGGAGTGCTTGATCCGCAGGGCGAAGTATGGTGGCCTTCCCGGGAAGCCATGGAAGGTGAGGACTTCTGCCGGAAGCTGTGGGACAAGGGAGAAACTAGTATGGAGGCTTATCTGCCTGCTCGTACGTATCTTCGTCCGACGTTGCTTAGCCTGCGCAATTGCCGGCGGGTGCTGCTGGAAGGGCCGACCTTCCAGAATTCACCTGCTTGGTGTCTTCATCCCATTGGTTGCGAGCAGATTACCGTACGAAATGTTCAGGTACGTAATCCTTGGTATTCGCAGAACGGGGATGGCCTTGATTTGGAATCCTGCACGCATGCTCTAGTTGAGTACAGCAGCTTTGATGTGGGTGATGACGCCATCTGTCTCAAGTCAGGCAAGGATGAGGAAGGCCGTAAGTGGGGAATGCCCTGCCAGTATATTACCATCCGGAATTGCACGGTATATCACGGACATGGAGGCGTTGTGATCGGCAGCGAGATGTCCGGAGGTGTACATGCAGTTCGAGTTAGTGACTGCCTGTTCATCGGCACGGACATCGGCCTGCGGTTCAAAAGCACCCGGGGAAGAGGCGGTGTGGTGGAGGATATTGTAATGGAGAATATCAACATGACCGGCATCATCCACGAGGCTGTATCCTTTCATATGTTCTATGCAGGGGTTGAAGGATCGGAAGGGTATGACGAGCAGTTATTTTCGGTTACAGAGGAAACTCCGCAATTTCGGAAGATTACCCTGAAGAATATTGTGTGCCATGGTGCGGCAACCGCTCTACTGGTTAACGGGCTGCCGGAGATGCCGCTTGCTGATCTAACCATCGAAAAATTCCACGCAGTGAGTGATCGGGGAATTGTGCTGCGGCATGCCACGGGGCTCACGTTGGATCGTATCCGGTTGCAGACTTCGCAAATGCCGAAGATAACAGCGCATAGATGCAGCCACGTCACGCTCACTCATTCCGAAGATTTGACGATTACAGATAGATAAAAAATTCTATGGATGATGGAAATCCGTCTTGAACTTCCGTGGGTGTGACCTTGCTTCTTTTCGGTATTGGAGCGGGGTCAGACCGGTTGATTTTTTGAATGTTTTATTGAAATGGGAAAGATGTTCAAATCCGACAGCGGAGGCGATCTCCTGGATTTTGCCTGTAGATCCGACAAGCAGCCGTTCGGCTTCCCTTACGCGGACATGAACGATGTATTCCCGAAAGTGAAAACCCGTCAATCGGTGAAATACCCGGCTCAAGTATGAAGGACTAATGTAAAAATTACTCGCAGTCTCTTCCAGAGTAAGGGCCTCACGGTAGTGATCACGGATATAGGTGGCTACATCCGTTACTAGATGATGGAGCGGATGTTTCGTCCCTCCAGCTTGTGAGATACTCTCTGAACGCTGGAGGAGAATCATCAGCTCGGAGAATAAAGCGATTACGCTGGTTTCGTAATACGGGCGCTGCAACCGGCATTCTTCCAGCATCCGGTTCATTAGGATTTCCGCTTCGTCCTGCTCGCGCAGGGTCAGCTTGAACAAGCGGTACCCGCGGTCATGAAACCAGATGGCTTCATTCTGCAGGGATGGCGGTAGAAGAGCAGGATCATAGTTGATCAGAATCCGCTCGAACTCGGCTACTTCCGAGCTTGCTGTGGAATGAAGCTCCCGGCCGGAGATAAGAATAAGCTCACCCTTATGAACCGTAATGACTCGGTCGTCCACAAAGTATACCCGCTCCCCTTGTATCAGATAGTACAGCTCGGCTAAGTCATGGCTGTGGGGACGTGGCATAGCAGTGATGCCTTTACGTTTCATATGCTGGATGCTGTAGCGGTCTTCTTCAATATGATATTTGTGATTGGGGCTAGTCAGGCTAGTCATAATTCTCCTCTTCTCTTACGAAGCGTTACGGTTATTATAGAATAAACTCAGGTTGATAGGAAAGGAGCCGCAGATGTTAATTACAGTCTCTAAGAGTGTCGACGAAGGATTCAGTAGTCTACAGGCAGCGTTGGATTCAATTCCACAGGAACACAAGGAAGAAGTGACGATTCGTATCAAACCCGGCATTTACGAGGAAAAAATTACAGTGAAACAGGGAACGCCTCCGGTTCTGCTACTGGGGGAAGACACGAATTCCACCATCATTACCTGGTCAGACAACGCGCACACTTTAGGTCCGGACGGAGAGCCGATTGGCACGTTCAAATCCGGTACCCTGAATGTATTCGCTGAGCATTTCACCGCTGAAAATCTGACCATTCGAAATGCATCAGGTCCCGGCACTGGTCAGGCGGTGGCTGCTTTTGTTGATGCTGGTCATGCTGTATTCCGGCGTGTACGCCTGCTGGGTGATCAGGATACTTTGTATACAGGGCAAGGAAAGCAATATTATAACGAATGTTACATTGAAGGCGATGTGGATTATATTTTTGGCGCGGCTACGGCTTTGTTTGAACGTTGCCGGCTGCATAACAAACGTTCCAGAGGATATATTACAGCCGCATCAACGCCTGAAGGCGCACCGTTTGGTTATGTATTCCTCGATTGTGAAATTACTGGCGGTCAAGGTGTAAGTGAAGTGTATCTTGGCCGACCTTGGCGCCCTTATGCACATGTGGCTTTTATCCGCACGGTCATAGACAGTTCGATTATCGGCGAAGGCTGGCATAATTGGGGGCAGCCGGACAGGGAGGAAACTAGCCGCTATGAAGAATATGGCAGCAGTGGACCGGGAGCCAATCCCGAAGCCAGAGCTGCATGGTCGCGGCAGCTGATTCCACAGGAAGCTGCGGAGTATAGGGTGCTGACCGTGCTTGATGGCTGGCATCCTGAAGGATATTAAGGAAGGAGCACTTCGGATGGAGCCTCTGGAACAATACATGAAAGAACTAGCTGGTTCAGCACAACGTAACTCGGCTTTCAGCAAAGACATACCCTTTCAGCAATGGCGTGATGAGCTTAGCGCAGCATTTACGAAGCGGTTAGGTGGCTTTCCAGAAATAGCTGAGGAGCTGCAACCGGTTCTGCTGGAACGAACCGTCTGCTCCGGGTATACCCGTGAACGTATAGAGATAACTACCTATGAAGGGTTGCGCATGCCGCTGTATCTTCTGATCCCGGATCAGCCGTTCTCTACCCCTGTTCCTGCCGTTCTTGCCATTCATGGACATGGCTATGGAAGCCGGGAGATCGTAGGCTTGAACCCGGACGGATCGGATCGGCAGGGAGATCCCGGGCTGCACAAAGACTTCGCTGTTTCACTGGTAAAACAGGGCTTTGTAGTGGCAGCCCCGGAGCTGCTCGGCTTTGGGGACAGACGATTGGAAGAAGACCTAACAAGCGGGGAGCCTGGACGTAATTCCTGCTTCCGCCTGTCATCCGCATTGTTGATGGTTGGGAAGACGATGGCCGGCTACCGTATCTACGAAACCATGCGGGCACTGGATTATTTGCAGACAAGAAAAGAAGTTAAGGATGAACGAATTGGAATTATGGGTATTTCCGGCGGGGGACTGGTGGCTGGCTTCACAGCTGCACTTGACGAACGAATCGCTTGTGCGGTCGTAAGCGGGTATGCCAATACTTTCGCAGACAGTATTCTGACACGCAATCATTGCCTTGATAATTATATTCCAGGGATTTTGCTGGAAGCGGAGATGCCTGACCTACTGGGCCTCATTGCCCCTCGTGGCCTGTTCCTCGAATCGGGAGATGCCGATCATCTGTTTGGCCCGCGCGGAACAAAATTAGCTTTAACCCAGTTGCAGACGATTTACAGGTCGGCGAATCATATCGGACAGGTAGAAGCGGACTTCTTCACCGGAGGTCATGAGATTCATGGTGAACCAGCCTTTGCCTGGCTGCGCAAGCAGCTCACTTGAGCATAAGATTAGACTTCATATGGATGACAAACGAAGGAGGAATAAGGATGTCTATAACTGAAGCAACAACCGTTCACTTGTCCAGTAAAATCGCGAGTACGATTCTTGGAGGGTGCAACAAGCAGGGAGAGCATGAATATGTGCTGGAAAGATGGGCTTATGTTCCGGGCATGCTGCTGATGGCAATGGCCCGGGCGGGTGTTCAGCTCGACCAGCCTGAGTATGTCTCCTTTATGGAGCGGCATATGGACACATTTATTGGAGAGGATGGTTCCATCCGTACCTACAGGCTGGAAGAATACAATCTGGACCAGATTAACGAGGGGAAAAACCTGTTCTTGCTATACCAGAAAACCGGAGAAGAACGGTATGCTGAAGCAGCCCATTTGCTGGCCGCACAGCTTATTGGACATCCCCGCACCTCCGAAGGGGGATTCTGGCATAAGAAGGTATACCCTTTCCAGATGTGGCTGGACGGGCTGTACATGGCATCGCCATTCCTAGCGGAATACGGCAAGGTTTTTCAACGACCTGAACTGATTGACGAAGCGGCGCATCAGCTGCTGCTGGTTGAGCGGCGGACCCGTGATCCACGGACCGGTTTGCTCTATCATGGCTGGGATGAATCCAAAGAGCAGGAATGGGCTGACTCTTCTACCGGATTGTCCTCTCATTTTTGGAGCCGGGCGATGGGCTGGTATGCGATGGCTGTGGTTGATTGCCTGGAGCATTTTCCGCTCACTCATCCGCAGCGGGGGACGATCATTGGCATTTTCCAGCGGATGTGCGGCGCGCTTCTGGAGGTTCAAGACAAGGAGACTGGCCTCTGGTACCAGGTGTTAGATCAAGCGGGGAGAAAAGGCAATTATCTTGAAGCTTCCGGCTCGTGCATGTTTGTTTATGCGATGGCTAAGGGACTAAGATTAGGTTATCTGGAATCCTCTTTTATAGAGGCGATGTTGCAAGGGTATGAAGGCATTTTGACGCATTTGACTGAAGAGGATGAACAAGGTGTGCACTTGCACCAGATCTGTCATGGAGCGGGTCTGAGCAAAGACCGTAATGGCTCATACGATTACTATATCTCTGAGGACGTATTGTCGGATGTGCCTATGGGCGTCGCTCCATTGTTATTAGCATCACTTGAGGTGGAACGGTACCAAGCTGAAAAATAACAGAAGCCCAATCATTCCCTCTGAAATGGAATGATTGGGCCTTTTTTTGCTGCCAGATATATATTTATTAGCGTTTCAGCAGATCCTCGCGGATAGGTGTGAAGACATCGAGCAGCGCAGAATCTGCTTCCAATGCGGTTACACCGTGCTTTGCATCTGGCGGTATGGCAATACTTTGCCCCGCGGTTACCTTATGCTTCTCGCCGTCAATACGAAATTCAAAGCTTCCACGCAGACAGTAGCTCATCTGCTCGTGAGGATGGCTATGCTCATAGCCCTCGGCTCCCTTTTCGAAATGAACCTCCATCATCATCAGACTGGCTGCAGCGTTCAAGATACAGCGTTTAACTCCCGGTTCTGCTGGTTCCCATACTCCAAGATTGCTCATGTTCTAATCTTCCTCCTTGTATATAGTTATCGGGGCATGGCGATGTGAATTCTGCCTGCCTCAATTCTTAATTGGGTTGCTTCAGGTTGCCCGGATGTTGACTCAGGTTCTCCGAGCAGCCTAAGCGGTCCGAGACCCGGAACAGTAACAAGGTGTTCCTCCTTGGTGCCGTTGATGGCGGCGATAAACCATTTCCCATCCGTACGGGATATTCTGTACAAGCGTACTCCTTCGATAGCCTCTTCAAAATCAAGCTGTTCAAGCTGTAGTGAAGAAGCATCTTCTGTCCGGGGATGAAGCAGAATGACGTAATCGCTTTTACCACCATAAACACGAAAATGTTGCTGCTCTGCCAGCGGATAATTCCCGGCTACAGCGCCTTCTCCCATTGTAATCACTGGAAGTTCTGGTTCGGCGATATAAGCGCTTAGGTGCTTGCCGTTCAGGCAAGCTGCATCAATGGATTGCTCCATTATACTTGCATCAGTACTGAGTGTATGCAGATTCCAGACGCTGTTCGATGCTCCCTCAATTCGATCCCATATCAAGTAGACGTTAAAGCCTGCTTTAATGAACAAGAAATTCCGCTCATATTCCCTGGCGTTAGCCTCTGGAATAAGACTGCTGGCATGATCTAACTCTTCTGAAAAGCGTACTTCCTTGCATGTGCTTTGCAGTGGCCCATTGGCAAAATTTCCGAATGAATCGGTAAATTGAACAACATTATGAGCTGCGCTGGACACATACCAATGCCGATCCCCGTTATAATAACCTCCCGTTCCAGAATCAAGGGTTACTGGAACACCATCTGCCCAGATGGAGAAGTGCCCTTCATCATGATGAGCGTGATAAGTCAGCGGAGACGCCTCGTAGATTGCATAATGCTGAAGGTTCTGTTCTCCGTTGCGGAAGATGACATAACCGATATCGGGATAATGTACGGAGTCGAGTGCAGGCCTTTGTTCTGCTAAATCGGGCTGTGGATATAACAGCGCGACCAGAGGCAGAGGAAATGCGCCACTATCCTCAATCGGTTCTCCGCCGTGCTTCCACGTCCAGAGCATTTCCCCGGCAAGCTGGGGGTCTTCGTCCATATAGAATGGGGCCGCATATCCAAGCAGGCGAAACCATTTTTCCTGCACATTGGCATCGCCGACCGCTGGTGTAAGCAGGATGGGGGAGCCAGAAGAGCCGCCTTGAATAATATCTGGTGCAGTCACTGTTCCGATTAGGAAACGGTACATGCCCTTTACCTTCTCATGCTTGAAATAATCAATGCCCTTCAAACGCTTTAATAGGACGAAGAAGAGAAAATAGCGATGCAATACTGCGCCATGGTAGCGAATATTTTCTGGCCATGCGCCGTCTGAATCAACCACTTCTGCCAGCTGCCAGTTGATGACAGAGAGGGCATGATCAAGATATGCCTCACTTTGTTTTTCATTGGGAAAGAGGAGGGCATATACACCCAGTCCGGTTGCCCGGTCGGCATTCCAATTACTGCGTTTTCCTCCCTTTTCATCTGGGAAGGTCTCTAGATCAAACCGGTAGTAGTGGGTATCCATCATCATGTCTGCGATATAGCGGAAATGAGCGAGAAGTTCGGTTTCTTCTCCAGTGAGGAATACACTGCTGCCAGCAATCTGATCGTAGATTACCGAAGCAGCAGCGAGCCCCCTCCCGATATGCACCGCGCCGTAAGTATCATCGTCATGCCAGCCGTCTCTACGGAAAATATCCATGCCTACCCGTATATCGGCAAGCATGTACTGGAGCTTTTGCTTGGCTCGAACCGCAAATTCACTTTCACCCGTGATCATATACATATTGGCGTCCGCTCCCGTAGCCTCCAGCAGGTAGGCCCAATTGGTAAGTGTCGGCCGATTAAAAAGCGGGGAGAGCAGCTCAGTTCCTAACGGCTGCCCCGCAGCATTTAGAAAATGGACCCCGATGCAGATTCCTTCGCCTAGAGGAGCTTCCAGACTGAGCGCCGTCTGCACGCTGTAATGATCACCTTCATATACAGGTATGGTCTCTCCATAATGAAGGATTGTCAATCCTTTCACTTCCTCATTACTGATGCAGATACATTGCAAATCGTCTGCCAGACTAGCGCCAGATGGGGTTACACCAGATGGCTGGAGACCTTGCTGCCAGCTGGCCAATTTCTCTAGATATACTGTGCTTCCGTTTTCTCGGTCTTGACTCCACCCCAGCATCCCAGATTCTAGACCGCCATTCGCTAGTTCAACCGGCAAGCCAAGCTGCGAATGAGTCAGACGCAAGCCCCCGATGCACGCCGTGCCCTTTCCCCGAATCTGTACAGAAAGCTTGAGGAAGGCCGTTCTGGGAGGGGTTTTAAAAACAAAGGGTTCTACCCGGAACACCCCGAGTTTATGGAGGGGCGCAGCAGCTTCTCGGCTGGCAAATTGTTCAGACAGCTGTTGTTGTCTTTCGTACTCTTGCCGGACCTTGGGAAGCTGTTCGATTCTAAGGCGTATGCCCTCAAGCTCTCCTTCGGTATAACATCCGAAGGGGCGTGTACCGCCACCATATGCTGAAATCATCGGTAGTTCTAACCTCCTTGTAAAGTAGTCATGGTTCGTGGGTGAGCTTTCTCTTAATTAGTATAAACGTGGCTTTACGAAGGACGGGATAGATAAACAAATGAAGGAAAGGGGACAAAGCAACTGAAAAAGTGAAATTCTCCCCCAAGCGCAGTCGCTTTCTCCCTAACCGTTACGAACGGATAGAATTATCATTAAGGACATAAGCTTAGTCCAATGGACAGGAGGAACAATAAATGAATTTATCAAAACGTCAAATTAACGCCTGGACCTTCGTTGCTCCCAGTTTGATTCTGACGCTGGTTTTTGGAGTATATCCGATCTTTTGGGCTCTGAAGTACATGTTCTATGATTACCAGGGTTTCGGCGAACCCCTGTTTATCGGACTGGAGAATTTCGAGCGCTTATTAAGGGATAAGGAATTCTGGAAGTCAGTGGTCAACACCTTTATCTACGCTGGAGGCAAGCTGCTCATCACCTTGCCATTATCATTTTTACTGGCGGTTGTCCTCAATCGTGCTTTGAAAGGGCGGCAGCTGCTAAGAGCGATTTACTTTATGCCGACCGTAATCAGTGCTTCGGTTATGGCCATCGTATTCTACGTTATCTTTAATTCATACAACGGGATGGTTAACCAGCTATTGGTCGGCTCTGGAATTATTTCCGCTCCGATAGATTGGTTAGGGCCGAAATATGCCTTACTAACCGCTATTATGATTGCGATATGGGGGGCTATCGGTAACTATATGCTGCTCTTTATCGCTGGTTTACAGAACATTCCTGAGGATCTCTATGAGGCGGCATCTATAGATGGAGCTGGACCTTTCAGAAAAATGTGGAACATCACCGTTCCCATGCTCGGACCTGTATTGCAAATGATCATTATGCTCGCTATTACCGCCTCCCTAAAAGGCTACGAGAGTATTATGGTGCTTACCGAAGGCGGTCCTTATGGCAAGACGGAAGTTATGTACCTGTACCTGTATAAGCTGTTCTTCCCTGTATCCAGTGGAGGTACAAGCATTCAGCAATTTGGCTACGGTAGTGCGGTTGGTTTTGCCACAGCAGTTATTGTAGGTCTGATTACCTTAGTCTACTTTTATGTATCTAAAAAGCTAAATGATATCTATTAAAAGAGAGGAGAATGAACAGTGAGTACATTACATGCGGAGACGAAGAACACTTCGGTCCAGCCTGTCCGGTCCTTCAAGACCCGAGCGGTGCTGTCCCGGACCTTGCTGTGGATTTTTCTACTTATAGTGGCGGCTTTTGCGTTGTTTCCGATTATTCTGGCTTTTTTCGGATCCCTTAAGACCAATCTGGAGTTGACGACAGGAACCACCTTGCTGCCTAAGTCATGGCAGATTGGAAACTACGCGCAGGCTTGGAATTCGGCTAACTTTGCCCGCTTTACATGGAACAGTGTGTTTATCAGTATCTTTACCACCTTAGGCACTCTATTCATTGGAACGATGGCCGCATATGCGGTAGCGAGAGTCGATTTTTACGGGAAACGTATATATGTTGTAATTCAGTCCTGCACGCTGTTCATCTCGATCGGTGCTGTGGTGCTTCGGCCGCAATTTGACCTTATGGTAGCGCTTAATCTACAGAAATCGTTATGGGGTGTCATTATTATTCTGATTAGTGCGCATGCCACGGCATTTTTTATGTTGATTGGTTTTGTACGAGCGATTCCGAAGGATCTGGATGAGGCTGCTTTTATTGACGGCTGTAATTTCTATAGCGTATACTTTCGAGTTATCTTACCGCTTCTGACACCCGCCCTTGGAGTCACGGCGCTTTGGACCTTCCGCGGAGCATGGAACGAATATATTCTGCCGCTGGTTTTTACCATGACACAGCCAAAATTACAGACACTCACCGTAGGATTGGCGGGGCTAAAATATGGTATCGGCGATGCGGCGCAACCTCAATTGATGCTCGCGGGTGCATGTCTGTCCATGTTGCCAATGATTGTTGTCTATATTTTCGCTAATAAATCGTTCATGCAGATGACAGCTGGCTCTGTAAAGGGCTAAATTCGGGGCGGGCTTCGGACAGTTATTCAAGAAGGATGTGAATACATGCTGAAGGCCTGGGTTTATCGTACCTCTTTGAAGAAAAGAATATGGCTATCTTTTACCGCACTGACGGTATTCTGTATTTCTGTCACCGGTTTATTGGCTTACTCCATCGCTTCTCGGGCGATGGAGCGTAACTCTGTCGAGTTAAATCAAAATGTGCTGACTCAGTCAATCAATGTTCTGGACCAGAAGTTAAAGCAAATCATTGTGGCTTCCTCCACGATGATGTTGAGCGAAGCTTATCAGCAGACCATCCGGGATATTAAAGCTCATAATATGGAACGTTTTTTTGCCAATTTTTCTATGCTGCAAGCGCCCTTCACGCAGGTAGAGTTGACGGAAAACTCCATTGAATCTATCTTGATCAGTACGCCGGACGGGGATTTCTACTCTACCAGCAATCAGCGCAGAACCTTGACCCCATTTCTAGAATCTTCGCTGTATCAACGGATTAAGGAGAAACCTGAAACCAATTGGGTGGAGAGTCATCGGGACGAGCTATTTGCCGGGAAACACCATGTTATTTCCCTAGTCTTGCAGCCGCTTACAGACAATTATGTCCCTGATCTATTTTTGATCGTTAATGTAAAAGAGGACATTCTTGAAGATACTGTAAGTGGAGGCGGGAGTCTTGGCTCCGCACGTTTTTTACTGATCAATAAAGAGGGAACAAGCGTCTTCGGAGACGGGAGACGTCCGGAATGGTCTCGGGACTCTGTGTTTTTGGACAAACTGAGGGAAGCAGACCGGGGTAATTTTGAATATTCTGCTGGGGATGGGCCAATGCTGCTCAGCTATGCCAGTTCAGGGTACGCAAAAGACTGGGTGTTGGTCAGCTACCTGTCCAAAAAGGAACTGCTGCAACCTGTTCGGAGTATTCAATGGCTGGTGTTGATGATCATGGCGGCATGTATCGTCATCGCGCTTTTCCTTGCAAGGTATCTGTCCGCTTTGCTACTGGGACCGCTGCTGAAACTGCAACGGACGATGTCTCGTGTTGAGCAAGAGGATCTCAGTGCACGCTTCCAGAGTCCTTTCCAGGATGAGATTGGGGAGGCGGGACGCAAATTTAACCAGATGTTGGACCGGATTGGTGAGTTGATTGCTGAAGTCAAGGATACAGAAAAAGAAAAGAGAAAAGCGGAGATCAAGGCGCTTCAGGCGCAGATCGAGCCTCATTTTTTATATAACACATTAAACACGATTTTCTGGAAATGTGAGATGGATGAATATGAAGATGTGAAACAGATGGTCATTTCGCTGTCTGCACTGTTTCAGCTGGGACTGAACAACGGGCAGGAAATTACGACCTTAGGCAAGGAACTGGAACATGTCCGCCAGTATCTAAACCTTCAGCAGCAATGTTATGAAGGGTTGTTTGACTATACAATTGATGCCGGAGTGGAACTGCTGGAGCTTCCTGTATTGAAAATTATTATTCAGCCCTTGGTGGAGAACTCAATCCTGCACGGCCTTAAGGAATTAAGGGGAGGGGGAGTGATCCGGATCTCTGTAGAAGTAGCCAAAAACACACTGCTCATCCGGGTTACCGATAACGGAACCGGCATGAATGCGGAGAAACTCAATGCCTGGCTGAAGGAGCCGAACGGCAGTGGAGGTTATGCTCTGTCTAATATATGTAGCCGACTGCAGCTGTACTACGGCAAAGAAGCCGGATTGGTCTTTCGAAGCAGTCCGCGTGTTGAAACCGAAGCTGTTCTATCCATTCCTGTGGAAGGGGGAATAAATCCTGAGCGCCCATTCAATTAAAATATGTATTGTTGATGATATTCCTGCAGTGGTCCGCGGATTGTCGCAGCGGATTCCTTGGGAGGAACATGGGATTGTGATCGCGGCCACCGCGGCAGACGGGGAAGAAGGTCTGGAGCAGATCCGCAAGCATCGTCCTGACATTGTATTGACGGATATCCGAATGCCTTTTAAGGATGGTTTAGAGATGATGCGGAGCATCCAAGCCGAGCAGCCAGGCATCAAACTGATTTTTTTGACGGGTTATTCTGATTTCACCTATGCCCAGGAAGCAGTTAAGCTGGGTGCCTTTGATCTGATTGTAAAACCGTATACCAAGGTTCAAGTGCTTGAATCCGTGTTGAAGGCCAAAGAAGTGTTGGAGCGGGAACGCAGTCAAGCTGAGCAGATGATGGGCATGGAACAAAAGCTGCGCGAGAGCTTACCTTATTTGCGTCAGGAATATATGCGTCTGCTCATCCGTTACGGAACTAGGCAGCAGCACTTGAGCCAGCAGTGGGATTTTTACAATATCGAGATGAATAACCATAACTTTTGCGTGATGGTAGCGGAAGTGGATTTTTTTGTGGAACGTACATCAGAACTTACGGTTTCCGAGGTGGAATTAATCCGCTTTGCCGTACAGAATATTTTGGAAAATACAATATCCGAATACACTCGGGGCATTGTGTTCCGGGAAAATGTGAATCAGTTCGTTATTGTGATGAACCCTCTGGCGGAGCCGAATATGGAGCAACTTGCAGAGAAATGCCGGGAAAATGTACATCGGTATACGTACCAGACGGTATCCATTGGACTGGGTGGAGAGGTGGAGGAGGTAGGGCAGCTTTCTGCTTCCTATGCGCAGGCGCTGTCTGCACTTGCGAACACCTTTCTGAACGGTGGGAACAGCGTGTACACCTATGTTGAAGATGCAGTCGTGAATGCCGCGCTACCCAGATACTCATATGACAAGGAGAAAGAATTGCTTTATTGTCTGCGTTCGGCGAATTTGTCCAAAGCAGAGGAGCAGCTGGATCATATTTGGCATGATTGGATTACTGCACCGGCAACGCCTAACCCGTCCATCGTTAAGACGCTATGTCTTGAACTGGCTCATTCTATCCATCGGATTTTTTCGGAAAAAGCAACGGATTCGGAAGTTAAAACTCTGGAAAATAAGCTTGCAGACATGAGCAGTGCAGTCTCTTTTGAAGATCTTAGCCGCCAGATTCGGGAATTTTGCCGTTTGGGCTGTACGTATTTGCAACAACGCCAATGCAGTGACGCGCGTATGCTTGTGGATCGGGCCATCACTCATATCAATGGAAATCTGCATCGAAATCTATCCGTCGCCGACTGTGCACGGGAGGTGCATCTTAGTCCTAGCTACTTCTCCAATCTTTTTAAAAAGGAGACGGGGATGACACTCGCCCAATATATTATCGGAAGACGAATGGACAAAGCCAAGGAGCTAGTGTTGGAAGGCATACAGGTTCAGGATATTGCCATCTCTTTGGGCTATGAGGATCGACCCTATTTTACAGAGCAGTTCAAAAAATACACCGGAATGACGCCGACTGACTTTCGTGCAAAATATAGCTTGCCTAAAGTGGAGGGAAACAGTGATTTCGTCTCCCATTGACAGTTGTTTTCTCCTTCACTGATAAAAGGGCAGTGGAATTATAATTTTCTTAAGAAATGAATGCGATTTCAAAAGAAAAGGGAGGCATTTTAGATGAAAAGAAATAAATGGATATTAGCTGGGGTTTCGCTGATGCTGGCTGGCTCGTTGGCCGCCTGTTCATCATCCGAATCTAATACGGAGGTAAGCAGCAGCAATACAAACTCCGAAAAAACAAAATTGGTCTACTGGACCATTGATCGTCATGATTCTGATTTTATTGAGCAAAAGATCAGTGAGTATGAAGGTCTTAATCCCAATATCGAGATTGAAATGAAGGTTATGGCAGAGAACTATACCCAGTCGGTGGATATTGCCTTCTCCAGCATGCAGGCGCCTGATATTCTCCGGGTGGATACTTATAACGTGCCAACATGGGTCAAAAGAGGGTATCTGGAATCTTTTGATAGCTACATTTCACCAGAGATGAAGAGCCGGTTCGAGAACGTACTTATCAACGAGAAAAATACCGTTGACGGCAAAATATATAGCCTTCCCAATATCGGTCAGTTCTGGCGCCTCATCTATAACGTAGATTTGTTCGAGAAGGCTGGCATTACAGAGCCGCCTACCACACTCGCAGAGATGGTCGAGGATGCCAAGAAAATTACGGCAGCGGGAAAAGATATAGGCGCTTACGGCTTCGCGGGTAATTTCAAAAGTACCAGCGGATTTGAGCGTATCGCTTATCCAATAACAACACTTAGCAAGACTAAGGGCACAGAGGGCTTCGACTTCCAGACCGGGCAATTTGATTTTAGCGTCTATAAAGAGGTTGCTGAGGCGCTGCGGCAGATTAAGGTGGATGGAAGCATGATGCCAGGATCGGAATCGCTTGATATCGACCCGCTGCGTGCGCAATTTGCTCAAGGCAAGATCGGTATGTATTTCAACCATTCCGTTGAGCCGACGGTCTACAAAACCCAATTCCCAACTGAAATTCGCTGGGCAGCTGCGATTCCTCCAACCATTGACGGGGAGCAGAAGGGTGTCAGCCAAGTTATTGCAGGAAGTTATTTGGCTATGAGCAAGGATTCGAAGCATAAGGAAGAAGCTTGGAAGTTTATTGAATGGATGTACAGTGATGATGTGCAGATTGCTTACCAGGAAGCAGGGTATGGGGTTTCGGTTATCCCATCGGTTGCTACTGTTGCCAAGGCACCAGACATTGCAGGAATTGAAGATTTTCTGCCTACGAAGTTAGACGGGATTTATCCAGCGACTCCGATGGTTATCAGTGAGGGACGTCTGGAAGGACTAAAGAAGGTTGATGTCTTCAATAGATACATTTTTGGTGGTGGAGATTTAGATAAAGAGCTTCAGGACTTGAATACTCGCTATAATGCGGCACTTGAAAAAGCCAAAGCCGCAGGTGACACCGATATCGAAGCACAGCCGGACTTCAATGCAGGTTCCCTGCAGGGATCATTGGCCAAATAAATCGAAAAAGACGCCTCTTAGGCTCCGTATTAATACGAGCTAGTGGCGTCTTTTTTTGATGACTACTATGATAATTTTTATTCCTCAGTCGTTTTAGCTGTGCTCGGGGTTCCTTTGTTATTGTAGAGCCACAGCGCGTATTCTAGAGGGCGAATCAGGGCTTTGCGGTATGTGGTTCCGTCACCTGATCTTGCGAACACTTCACGGGCGGGCTTGGGATTAACCTCCAGCACGTAAATTTTACCTTCGCGATCAATGGCGAGGTCCAATGCAAGCTCACATAAGGCTCCGTAACTTTCTTCCAAGAAGGCTGCGGCATCAAGGCCCAACCTCTCGGCAGTCTTCATGACCTTATCGGTTTTATCCTGACTGCCCAGCCATTCCTTCAGCAGCGTTTCCGCTCGAACGGCATGACCACCGCCATGAAGATTGGAGGTTACACTCCGCGCTGCACCGACCCGTGCTGCCATACCTGTCAGTTCCCAGACACCTTGCCCATTCTTTTGAACGAGCATCCGGTAATCATGGAAACGTCCGCCCGGCAGACGTAATGGGATCCCCTGTTGGATAAGGAAACGTCCGCCGATACACCATTGCCGTACGATGGAATCCAGCCGAGTAGAAGAGACTTTACGGGTGGGAATGATTCGGCGATCCTGGCGACGGCCTTGAATATCATATACCCCACGCCCATCCTTCATTCTCTCAATTCTGAGGATGCCACGTCCGCCTGTGCCGTTTGCCGGCTTGATATAGACTACTGAATTGGTTTTCAGCATCCGGCGCAGGTCGGCAGAGGACTGATAGAGTAAAGTTTCTGGCATATGCTGCCGGAAACGGCTTTTTTGTGAAAATGTTTGGTGAATGGTCCATTTGTTGCGCAGTGGACGATTCAGAAATAACAGATGATTGTAGCGTTCTCGGAAACGAAGCAGTTGCTGAAAGCGTGAGCTGCGCTGAATACGGCAACGGTCATAAATCATATTCGGAAAAGAACGCCATTTGCGTGACCATTTTCCGCTCTTGGGATCAAAGACAAGGGCATGGATCTGCTCTTTGCTGGGATGAACATCCATGGGGGTAAACACAAAGACATCCAAGCCAATTCGTTTGCCCTCGACGATCATTCTCCGGTACACGGCCTTTTCTTCAAGCTGCTTAGCTTCGTTAATATATAAAGTAAGAATGCCTAAGACGGGCTCTGGCACAGGAGTTCACCTTCTTGTGGAGAAATAGTAGTGCTGCCGGTATGATGGGGTGACCGGAGCAGTAATGTTGGCTTGCCGGTAGGACCAGTGGTAAGTGTGTCGGCAGCAAGGCCGATATTGAAGCACATCTTTAGGCTAGCAGTATTGTCGCAGGCAACACTGCATTGCAGATGCCCGAGGCGTTTCAGCTGGGCAGCCATTAAGGCAGTGCCGGTATGTCTATTCCGGTAGAAGGGGTGCACAGCGACAAGACAGGCTTCTGCACCGAATCCGGATACGAAGCTGACTCCTGCGAGCTGGCGCCCATTCTGACCGCGTACGGTGGCGACAAGCAGCGAGATACCCGGCTCTGACAACTGATCCGGTGTTAATCGGGCCAGTACTTTGCAAGCTTGGTTTGTGATTCGCTTCTCCCCATGCGCTCTTATAAACTCAAGCAGTCCAGCCAGCCGTGATTTCCACTGTTTGGCATTTGTGTCATAGATGGAGGATATCTGCATGCTGTGTCACATCCTTTTAATGATTTCTATTTAAACTGGCGCGCTAAATGCTGGCCGTAGTGAAAGATTCGCTCTAGGGACAGCTTGCGGATCGCGGGTTCATCAAATTTCATCGGCCGGGAGTTGGCCTCAAAGAACCAGAGTCCCCCATTCTCATCTACACCCAGATCCATCGACATCTCTCCGAGCATAGAATCAGAAGCTCTTTCAATTTGTCTAGCGATAAGAAGGGCGGTTGTAGGCACACTCTTCAGGATCATGGCTGCTCTTTCGGTTCCAAATGTACTTTCCAGCATGCTGGCAGGCTCTTCAATACTACCGCCGCGTGGTACATGTGTCGTTATACTTCGGGCACCGGCGAGGCGTGCACCTATTCCGGTGACTCCCCAGCCGCCTCTGCTGTTTTTTTGCAGCAGCACCCGCAGATCAAACGGTCTTCCCCGATGAGTCGCCAGTTCAATAGCCTGCTGCACAATATAACGAGAGATTCCTTTTTCTTTTCCGATTCTTGCCCAGAGCCGGTCCATGGAAGCTGCTTTGTACGTCACATTTTTTTTGCCGCTTTGAATTTGGAGCCGGTAAGGCAAAGCGGTATCTGCACGATATTTTAGGCGCATAATTCCTTTTCCTGCTTTGCCATTCTCTGGTTTAAGGTAGAGGCTGGTATGCTGGTTCAGCATGGCAGTAAGGGTGTTTGCACTGCGTAATCGTCTCGTTTTTGGAACATGCTTTGAGGTGGAGTGCGAACCCCTCAACCATTCGAAGAGACTCCATTTATTGAAAAAATATGGATTATATAGCTTAATGCCTGGATGTTCCAGGCATTGAGCTATTTTACGTACCACAGCAGGTTTTTCCTCATCCTCACGGGTGGGAATTCGGTTATAAATGATTTGTGGAAGAGGTACAGGAATGCTGTACCAGATTTTACCGCTGGACGATGGGACATATCCGTTCACCATCCGTTCCTCAAGCTTGAGGTCACGGACAGTGACGACGTAGACAAGAAATCCCATTTCTTTGCCTGTGCGAATAATGTCCCGGAAGTTGCTGCGGTTGCCATTAAATTGCCGTACTTTATCGCTGGTTGTCAGTATGGCAATAACAGGTTTTGTATCTTCCGGATTATGGGTGCTCACATCTCATCCCTCCTGCGGAATTTGCTGAGGTATAGACAATGCTCCAGAATGTGCTCGATGGAAGCTTTGCCCTCAGCGCGCAGGGAAGGGTGACGGAAGATGGAACGACCTGGTTTGGCGTTGGCCTCGAACATCCAGATGTCTTCATCCTGATCAATTCCGAGATCAAAGCCAATTTCACCGAGCAAATGACGATGCTGGACTTCTAGTGATTCTGCCAGCTTGATGGCTGTAGTCTTTGCACGCTGCAGTACTTCATCAGCTCTTGCGCCGAATACACGTCCGAGTGCTTGCTGAGGTGTAAGCAATGCTCCTCCATTTTTAAGGTGAGTGGTGACACTGCCACGGCCGGCTTTTTTAGCGCCTATGCCGACTACAATCCACTGATTACTGCCGTTTTTATGCATATGGAACCGGAAATCAATCGGGCAGCCATCTATTTCAATGAGACGTATTCCCTGCTGAACTATATAATTTTGCAGATTTTGACCGTGACGCGAACGAAGCATACGCATAAGGGCTTCAAAGGTGGTAAAGCGTAAAAGAACGTTTTTTCCACCGCGGCGGTAGCGGGCAAAATACCCCTTTTTCGGGAGATAGGTAAGCCGGTAAATGCCGTGACCCAGACTTCCCGCAGAAGGTTTATAGTATACAAAATGATGGTGATCCAGCATTTCTCTCATTTTTTCCGTGGACGGATTGCTGTGGGTTTCAGGTACATATCGATTTGCCGCCCCATCATTTTCTAAAAGCTTATAGATATCGGATTTATTGAAAAAGCTCCAGTTAAAGTATGGAATTCTTTTCCGCATAAATCGTTCGCGAAGTTGGTTGATATAGGGTGAGGTCTCAGCTCTCCGACTGGGCAATCGATTATAGACAACATCAGGTAGAGGGACCATTTTTCGTTCAAACTTACCGCTTGAAGTCAAAAAATATCCATAGACCTGTTCCTGTTGCCAGTTGATGTCACGCGGCATAAAGGCAAATATATAACATTTGTTGCTGCCTTCCCGCAGTAATTGCTTGATGAACCCTGTGCGAGAACCGAAGGGCTGAGACGAGGAAGCAGGACCATCGGACAATATGCCAACTAAAGGTCCTAGCTGCACCTCGTCATTCTGTAGATTGCGTAAATAGACACCACCTGATTTCGGAACCTTGATAGCGCTTTTTACGCCTGAGGCGAGATATAGGTGATTTCCGGCGCGCTTGATGGGCTTGATCATGGTCGGGGTGGCATCTTTACCGAGCCTTAAGCGTATATTTTTTTTCCCCGTTAACTTCAAGCTTTTCATCAGTGCACCTGATACATATACAACTCTTTGGGGCTGCTTAGTGAAATGCACATTGCAAAAAGTGAGACTCATTTATGAATCCTCCTTAGGAACCATTGTTATCATTCTCCCGTTTGTAACGGAGCTGCCCGTAGATAGGGATGGTATCCGTCGTTGTGTGAGCAGTAGATGGCGCGCATAAGACAGTGGATTCTCGGCGGCGAGCTTAGCAGCCCGGCGGTCGCCCGTCAGCCGGAATACCGTGCGCCCTGGCTTGGAATTTGCTTCTAGTAAATGAATCCGACCGCTCGAATCAATACCGAAATCAAGGCCGAGTTCTCCAAGCCTGCCGCATGCAGCCTCCAGTAGGGGAGGCAAGTATGCACCTTCTGCAGCAAGCTCACGCATGATGTCTTTTCCACCCTGACCATATTCAGCAAGCAAAAAAGGCAGGGGAGAAACAGCTGTTCCGCCGCCATGCAGGTTCGAAGTCAGCGAACCTTGGTTACCCAGCCGTACGGCCATGCCGGTAAGAGTCCAGCGGCCAAGGCCATTCTTTTGCATCAATACACGCACATCGAACGGTTGCCCCTTACTATTCGTTAGGTGCAGGAAAGGCTGTATAATATAGCGGCGTGAGCCGATAAATTCATGAATCCAATTCAGTCCTTCAGCCTGTGAGTCGAAAACATATTGAAAGGGTGTATTTGTTCCGTCACGCCCTCGAACTCTCATGCCTCTGTTCTGCAGTATGGCATGTAATGTACGTTTGCCATGGGTGCCGGCCTTGGGCTTTAGAAAGACTCCATATTCTCTTTCAGCAAGCATTGTACTTAACCTGCGGGTACCGGTATAGAGTACAGTTTCCGGCAGTATTGCCGCTGCTCTCCGGTCGCGCTTCAATATCTCATGTACACCCCATTTATCTGGCAAACCTCGAGACCAAGGCAGGGAACGATGAAGAGTAGAGAGAGCAGCGGAAGCTTCTTTTCTTTCTTTAGGACCTTCGTAAAAGCAGCGATTATAGACAATATCTGGCGGTGAAGAAGTAGTATTCTGCCAGCTTCCATCTTTCCAGGTATAGCCGGTAATGGAGGAACCGTCTGCCGCTACTCCGTCTGGATGAAATACGAGGACTTTTAGGTTGTATAGAGGAGCTGCCCGGCATAAATGACTGCAAAACTCTGGCTCGGCGATCGGTGGATTCCCGTTGCGGCGGCCTGTCATAATGCCGAGGAACCCCACTTCTGTTTCAGTCATCGTGTCCTCCTTATAAACCGGCCAAGTAGCGGCAATATAAAATCATTTGCTTGACGGACGGTCTTATTTTTTGATCGTTTAACGGTGTATTATCGTTCTTGGAGGGCTTGGAGTTAACCTCTAAGAGCCATATTCGTCCTGATTGATCCAGTGCCAGATCGATTCCGAGCTCTCCGAAATGAGCGGGGATAAAGGTTTCGACCCCTCTTGCAATGGCAAGTGCTGCTCTGGGCAGCTGAAGCTGAACGTTTTCTTTTGCGCTCGGAGGAAGACTGCTCTTGCTAACCGCTTCTTTTACAGTGCTGAGACTGCCACCTCTAGCTAAATTAGACACGAAGTGATTGCTTCCGGCGGTGCGGGCGACAATGGAGGTAACCCCCCATTTTCCGCTGCCATTCTTCTGAACAAGTGCCCGGAAATCTACAGGCCGCCTTCCTAGCTCCATCAAAGGCAATCCCTGCTGAATCTGGTATCGAGTAGTCTTCATTTTGGGAGCGATGGACTGGTACAATTTAGCGAGAGTGGTGTAGCTTTGCTTGCGTGTACCTATGGAGGTAGTAGACAACAGACGGTAACCTCCGCCTTCTTCTTTAGAGATACGAAGTATGCCTTTGCCGAGACTGCCTCGTACAGGTTTCAAAAATACACTTGGGTAATGGCTGCACATCTTCTTCATTACGGCAAAGCCGTTCAACGCATGCGACTCAGGTAAATACCGCTGCAGGGAAGGGTCTTGCGCTAAAGCTTCAAATACCTCTGTCTTGTCAAGAAATTTTTCGTTGAAGAAATGCGTTCCATATCGTGATTTTACATCCGCCAAAAAATGCTGTACGCTAGGTTTATTCTCCACCTTTCGCGTCGTTAACCGATTGTTGATTACATCGGCAATGGGCAGACTCATTTTTCTCCAACCCTCGTTGTATACCCAGCCCTGAATGGAAGAACTGCGTGTTTCCAGCGCTTCCGGGGTAAAGAAATATACATAGGCGCCTTGTGTGTGGCAGGCATTTGTCAATTCCCGGCAGAACATGGTAATGGGTCCAAACAACCTGTCGAGATTATCTGGATGGTCACGACTGACGAGCACGCCGATCAACGGTCCAAGCCGCAAGGTGCGGCTTACAGAGCTGTAAGAAACGTTGAGGGTTTGTCGGTGTTTCCATCCGGTCCGCCGCGCCAGTCCTTCGCTTACACGCAGGATGTCGGATTTGGGAGCTGAGATAATGGTAACCTCCTGCCGGAAAGAGCCGAATGCCAGCTGGAGTGTTCCGTGAGACGGGATTTTGAGTCTTTTCATGGATTTTTCGCCAAGCATTATAGCGTTTTCCTGCAGGATGCCCGAGTTGACCGTATGGACCGGGATCTTGAATTGGGACATCGTGGATCTCCTTCCGGTAGGCAGCATGATGCCGGCAATTTGGTAGCTAAGGGTTACATATCATTCATCATATGGAGACAGATGACCCTTGGTGATTGACCTAACCGCTAAAAACCTTGCCCAGTCATTTCATAAGCTCGGCCCAAGAAGCGAAACAAGTATGGAATGAGCGAATATTGGAAACTAAAGCAGCGTGAATTCAGGAAGCGGCTGCTAACAAAACTTAAGCGTATGTTTTCGGAGTGAGTTTTTAGAGCAGAGTAGATTCAGGAAGCGGCTGTTAACAAAACCTAAGCGTAAGCTTTCGAAGTGAGTTCTGTAAGAAGACGATAGGAAGTGTACGCTAACAAAACTTAAGCGTAAGCTTTCGAAGTGAGTTTTGTACGAAGACGATCTGAGGAGTGTACGCTAACAAAACTTTTAGGAGGAATCATAATGAGCATTCACGACAAAGCACATGAACTGGCGAAAGCCATTAAAGAGAGCAGCGAGGTATCGGATATCAGAAATGCCATGAAGGTCGTAGAAACAGATCCTGAAGCGAAAGCGATGCTGGACAATTTCCGCCAAGGTCAGATGGAGCTGCAACAACGGATGATGAGCGGAGAAATGCCTCCACAGGAAGAAATGGAAAAGATGGAGAAGCTGTTCGAGGTGCTTAACTTGAATCTTGGCATTCGTCGTCTGTTCGATGCGGAACGCCGTCTGAGCGTTGTAATCGAGGATGTAAATAAAATTATCACCGAGAGTTTGTCTCAATTGTACGGCGAATAAATTTCAACAATGAAAATCAAAAGAGGGTGTTCCCGAAGCCGGTGGCTCTGGAAACACCCTCTTTCTTGTGGCTGTGACTATAGGGCTAGCTTAAGTTCAAGCTCGACCCAATCTCAACCCAACCCCAACCTCAACCTAATCTTGTTTACCTTCGACTGCGCAGAGAAGAATACCAGCTGCCAAACCTAAGCGGCGATCAAGCTTGCCTTTTCGATCCTCCGAGAAGTCAGCCATAATTTTGGTGACAAATGGATTGAAATTTTGCTTGAATGCAGGGATCGTAGTATCATCCATCTCGATATTATATTTCTGCGGAATAATAGCGATGAAGCGGCGCAGTAGAGCCATCGCGGTGCTGTCTTCCTTGATTTTTCCGATTTCCTGATCATGACGGTCAAGAATAATCCATTCATCCTTCAAAATAGATTTGAGACCCTTACGTCGAAAAGCACCAATATGCTCACCGGACTCTGTATCGTGTACATCATAAGTAGCACTAAAATCGACCACGTTGCGGGCTTTTATGCGCAGAAGCTCCTTCTGCATGGACTCATCCGTATAAAGTGCAATGTCTTCTTTAAGCTTGAACGCTTTCATTTGCGAATAGAGCACAAGCTGCTCAGAGCTATCAAAAATATGAAGTTTCGCACCCATGATCGAAAATACTTTTTTGCGAATTATGTATTCGGTATGATTATAAGCTGCATTCAATTCAAAAACGCCTCCCTAAATGAAATCATCATCTCATATATAAGCATCTCTTGCTATATAAATGCTAACCTTTTATACATAATTTTGAAAAGGTATATATTTTTTAATGGACTTGTCTCATATTACGGGCCTCATGTTCATAGAGTAGAGATATAGATTCAATCGAATATCCTGTCTACGAAGGAGCTGTTATTAATGAGAAAAAGAAACAAGTTCAAACATGGTATCTATTTGTTGCTGGCGTTGGCCATGCTTTTGTATGCACTGCCGAAGCTTTCGCTTGCGAATGGACCGAGCTGGGTGTTTGGTTTTGGAGTCGTCTGGTCACTTTTTGCGTTTATGGTCATTGCGGCACATTTGCATTTTATTATCGGGGTTGATGAAGAAAAGACCAAACGTTTGGAAGCTGTGCGAAAAGCAAAGCTGGAGCAATGGCAGACAAAGTGGAATGAAGAAACTAGAGTTTCGCAAAGATAATAGAGTTGGCATCGGATACTAAAAAGCTAGATTAGCTTCAGGTCTCTCGAATAAGCGCGGCAGTCGTGCAAAGAGAGGCAAAAATGCCTTAGAATATTGCGCAAAGCGTAGAAGTGGCGCAAAGAGAAGCAAAAATGCCTTAGAATGCTGCGGAAAGCGTAGAAGTGGCGCGAAGAGAGGCATAAGTGCCTCAGAATGCCGCCGAAAGCGTAGAAGTCGCGAAAAGAGAGGTGAAAATGCCTTAGAATGCCGCGGAAAGCGTAAAAGTGGGGAAAAGAGAAGTATAAATACCGTAGAATGCCGCGCAAAACGCGCAAGTAGCCAAAAGAGAGGCATAAGTGCCTCAGAATGCTGCGGAAATTGCAGAAGTAGAGAAAAGAGAGGCAAAAATGCCTTATAATGCTGCGGAAAGCGTAGAAGTGGCGCAAAGAGAGGCATAAGTGCCTCAGAATGCCGCCGAAAGCGTAGAAGTCGCGAAAAGAGAGGTAAAAATGCCTTAGAATGCTGCGGAAAGCGTAGGAGTGACGCAAAAAGGGGCGGAAATGCCTTAGAATGTGCGGAAAGCGCGGCAATGGTGCGAAGAGAGGCATAAGTGCCTCAGAAAGTTGCGGAAAGCGCGGCAATGGTGCGAAGAGAGGCAAAAATGCTTTAGAATGCTGCGGAAAGCACAGAAGTGGCGAAAAGAGAGACACAAATAACGTAGACTGCCGCGCCAAAAGACACACTCATACGAAAAAGCCCACTAGCCTAAGCCAGTGGGCTTTAATATGTTCCTGCATTGCTAGCAGGGGGCTAAATGTTATTTTCCACCCGTAAAAGGATTGATCTCATTCGTGAGATCTCTTCCAGCCTTCTTTTCTTCTGCAGATATCCGTTTACCGAGAGCTGCGTAATACCACACTGCAGGAACGAGAACCGCGAGTATAACAAGAAATTGCATAAGCTCAGCTCCTTTCACGTCGATAGTATAAACTTTTTTCCTGATCGTAGAGAGGATGGATATGATCCTCCCATCCTACCATCATGCGACCATCCCGCCAATTGTTGAGCAAAAACAAACCGATTACTTTTTACTGACCGAGCATTCTACTTCAAATACATAACTGGCGCTTCCCTGAGGCCATCTTGCATGGATGATATACAGATGTCTGCCGCTACCTGTTGCGAGTTGAAAACTATTTTTGTCCACAGAAAGGGTTTCGTCCGGTCGTTCCTCACGGGGAAATGAAGCCATAACCTCTATCTCTTTGGGTGCATATGAGAACTCGAGTTCTACCCGATCACCGCTGATGGCTTTAGGATGTACCTTTTGTTTGGAAACCAATTCATCGTAAGAAGCCTTATCCACACATACGCCTTTGCCATTGTCGTTCCAGCAATAAGAGCCTTGAATAGCCTCGAACCGCTCACCGCCAACAGTAACTTGAACACTTGGGGGCTGTGGGTTAGCAGTGTCTTCTGATGAAATCTTATCTTTAAAAGTTGATTGAAACAAGTCCAATAGATCTTTTTTGCTGGTATCTGACAGACGATAGTGGCCCATTTGTCCGGATTTAATAAGTAACCCACTGTTACTTCCGCCGATCCAAAAAGAGAACTCATAACTTATGCCATCCTTCATGTTCACAGTGGTGCTGTAATCGCTGGGAGCAATATCTAGTTGTCCTCTATCATATTCAGCAGTAGTTATGGCTTGAACAAAACGTTCAAACGAGGATGGATCCGAAATAGTGTCCATGGGCTGTTTTTTTTCAATTAAGTTAATAGACACTATATTATTTGCATCCAACTCAATCTGGCCTGCTTGTTTTACTTCGTTTCCCGTATTTCCACAGCCGACCAGTCCTATAAAAAGCAAAGTAATAGTAAGTAGTAATAAAGCGGTCTTGTTCATCTCTTCAATGCTCCTTTACACATTCTTTAATTCTCAGACTATAAAAAAGAGGAAAAGGTTGCTAAATAAAGGAAGTGAATTTTTAAGGTCAGCTTAAAACGCATCAGAGATATTCAGTTTCAAAAAATTCGATTTTAAGGTGGTTTTCAAACTTACTATGTGGCAATACCTACCTTAATCGTAGATTGTGTAAGGAGAGTGAAATTCGAATTCGAAGCTTATGAATCGGTTGTACTGAGCCATTCTATCCGTGTATAATAGGTACAGTATAGTACAGATCGGAGCATGGGGGTGTAACAGTTGGAAGGTCAAGGCGATGCGATTACTAAACACGAGCAACTGCTGCAGCATATTGAAGGTCTTAAGGTAGGCACCAAAATATCTGTTCGCAAGCTCGCCAAAGAAATGTTAGTCAGCGAAGGGACTGCTTACCGTGCAGTGAAGGAAGCTGAGAATCTCGGGATAGTCATCACGAAGGAACGGATTGGTACAGTTCGTGTAGAAAAGAAACCTCGGAACATTTCAGAGCAGCTGACGTTTGGCGATGTAGTTGATATTGTTGAAGGGCATGTGCTCGGCGGGGCAAGTGGACTAAATAAACATCTGCATAAATACGTGATCGGGGCGATGAAGGTCGATGCGATGATCCGTTATATAGACGCTGACAGTCTGTTGATTGTAGGTAACCGCGATGATGTTCACTCTCTAGCGCTGGAGCAGGGTGCGGGGGTTCTGGTGACAGGGGGCTTTGGGACGAGCCGTGAAGTGAAGGCATTGGCAGACGAGCTTGATCTTCCCATTATTTCTTCGAGACATGACACGTTTACCGTCGCTTCAATGATTAACCGTGCCATTTTTGATAGATTGATAAAGAAAAAAATTATGCTGGTAGAGGATATTATCGACAGCAAACCGCGCCTGAATACGTTGAAAATCTCTAGTACCGTCGGCGAGCTACGACAGGTTTCTGAGGAAACTGGAGAGCAGCGCTTTCCCGTTACGGATGAATGGAACCGAGTCATCGGCATTATCGGTCGCCGCGATGTAGAGGAATTGACGGAAGGCCAGATCATTGAAAAAGCGATGATTCGCAGTCCGGTTACGGCTGCACTGCAAACCTCACTAGCCTCCGCGGCCCAGATCATGATGTGGGAAGGCGTGGATTTTCTGCCCATAGTGGACCGTAACCGTAAACTGGTAGGCTCCCTAACCCGTAAAGAAGTGCTGCAAAGCTTACGCGATGTCCGGAATCAACCTCAGCTGGGAGAGACTTTTGATCATCTCATTTGGAATGGTTTTGCGGATGAGCGGGACGAAGAGGGACGATTGTTCTTCCATGGCTTTATTACGCCGCAGATGGCCACGGATCTTGGGACGATTTCTGAAGGGATATTGTCTACGCTTATGACGCTCTCGGCATTTAAAGCAGCTAAGGACATCACAGGAAATGATTATGTACTAGATAATATGTCCACTTATTTTATCCGACCGGTACAGATCGAGCATGCGATCATTGTAATGCCGAGACTGCTCGAAATCAGCCGCCGTACCTGTAAGCTTGAAATTGAGATCAGCCACTCGGATACTCTGGTAGCCAAAGCTGTTCTGATGCTGCAATCCATTGATCATGGCTAAAAAATGGTTTGCTAGCTGGATAGCATACGGTAAATAGGATCGTATACATGCTAAATAGACTGCCCTCATCATTGAAAGAGAGGGGAGTCTATTTTATTCTTTCTATTCCGTCAGAACAGCAGCTAAGCTTTCGACTAGTGTTGTTCCTGGCTGCGGCTGCGACTACGGCTGTAAAAACTATAGCTGCGTAGCCCCGAGAAGATGTTGAACGCACCAATCAGCAGAAAGGCAGCTTCAACAATGATATTAACGGTAGAGCCGCGAAACAAAAACATGGATATCAAGGACAGCGTTACGAGCATAGCACCGAGCATCACATTCATGACGGAGCGTTTCAGCCCTTTATCTTGGGGATTTAAGGCACGGCGGGAGGATATGCTGAACACAGCGGCACCGATTACAAAGATCACCAGCAGGATAAACAATAAATACTTGATAAATAAAACCATGGACAGCCAGCTCCTTTATCGTGTCTTGCAGTAGCCAAGAAGTAATTTCCACGTCTGTCCATTATTGTATCACACGATGGCTGTCAGCTGCGCTTAAAAGGACTGATTTCTACCCAGATTTGCAGGACGCCTTCCATGACGAGCATGGTTCGGATTTTGACAGAGTATTCCTTGTCACGCACAATGTATAGCTTACCATCCAACAGCAGTCTAACCAGTTTGCTGTCTGTATCAATATCGAACATGCTGCGGCCGCGCATCGGTTCCAGATCTGAACCCATTTGGCTTATGATTAATTTTACAGTTACGGGGTCAAGTGGGGTATCTTCTTTGGATTTGCTTTCCTCCGATCGAATTTTGATTTCTCTGATCACGGTTGAGGTATTATTGTATTTTTTGAGTGTCTGAATATCTTTTTGATATTGCTCGATCTGTACACGCAGATCTTGATTATGCAGCCATAATACGTTATATCCTACATGGTAAATAGCATTGTATATGACAGCTCCTACGACGATCCCTAGCATGAATATAGCGGAGATCTGGGTGAATCTGCGAAAACGACTGAATGGTGGAACTCTCACTGGCGTTACCCCCTGCCGCACACCCATTTTACTAGCTCACTGCCCATATGGGCTCCTAGAAAAGCGAAGGCAAGATACATGATTTGTTTGATGGCGGGGGAGAGGTTGCCTCCAATCATGTTGCTTTCAATGACCCGTAAGGGGTCCATAGTACCTCCTACAGCGGCTGCTAGTGCCCATATTTTAATCCGATCTGCCACATCCAGCATCGTTTGCGTCGGCGGTTGCAGGGATACAACGGCGCCGATTCCGCCGAGCATAGCTCCGCCAAGCACGATGCCGAAGGCGATAAAGAAGTCGAGGATAGCTTTGCTCATAAAAATGCTCATACAGGCCCCTTCCCGGACGAGGCATTTACAAGCTTTGCCTGTCCTTATGCTCTTAATCCATTCTATGGGCGGGTCCCCCTTTAATATGATAAAATAGTTTCATCTTATGTTTGATTTTTGCAGTAGAGAGGAAGTGGGGTTATGAGCCCTTTCGTGCATTTGCATGTGCACAGCGAATACAGTTTACTGGACGGGGCGGCGCGCATTACCGATCTCGTGCGCCGGGCCAGCGAATACGGCATGAAGTCGCTGGCGCTTACGGATCATGGAGTGATGTACGGGGCCATCCCCTTTTATAAAGCGTGTAAAGAGAATGGAATCAAGCCGATTATTGGCTGTGAAGCTTATTTAACCGCGGGTTCACGCCGTGAGCGGGGCAGTCGAAAAGATCAACCGATCTACCACTTGATTCTGCTCGTCAAGAATGAAACCGGCTACAAGAACCTGATGAAGCTGATCTCTATCGGCCATCTGGAAGGCCATCATTATAAACCCCGGATCGATATGGAAGTGCTGGCAGCTCATTCAGAGGGGATTATTTGTCTTAGTGCTTGTCTTGGCGGAGAAGTGCCGCAGCATCTGCTGCATGGACGTGATGAGGAGGCGCGCAAGGCTGCGCTGCGATATAAGGCGATTTTTGGCGAAGATTTCTATCTGGAGCTGCAAGACCACGGGATCTCCGAGCAAAAGAGAGTCAATCCCAAGCTGATCGCCCTTGCCGAGGACTGTGAAATTCCACTTGTGGTGACGAATGATGTCCATTATTTAGCGAAGGAAGATGCTGAGGTTCAGGATGTGCTGATCTGCATCGGAACAGGCAAAACGGTGGATGATGAGGAACGTCTCAAGATCGGAACAGATCAGCTGTTTCTAAAAAGCAACGAGCAAATGGCGGCCTTGTTTCCGCATGTGCCGCAGGCTATCGCCAATACCTTATTCATCGCAGAAAAATGTAACTTGGAGCTGACCTTCGGCAATCATATTCTGCCTGCCTATTCTCCGCTCCCTGAAGGCATGGATTCCGCTGCTTATTTGCGTGAGCTGTGCTGGAAGGGGATGGAGGAACGATATATAGATACACCGCAATGGACTACACCTGAGCAAAGAGAGACGGCTGAGAAGCGTCTCACCTATGAGCTGGGCGTTATCGAGAGTATGGGCTTCAGCGATTATTTTCTAATTGTGTGGGATTTTATTGCTTATTGTCATCGTCAGGGAATTGCTACGGGACCCGGACGGGGATCCTCCGCGGGTAGTCTCACCGCATACTCTTTGCGAATAACTGACGTGGACCCATTGAAATATAACTTGCTCTTTGAACGTTTTCTAAATCCAGAACGGATCACCATGCCGGATATTGATATCGATTTTAGTGATGAACGGCGTGATGAGGTTATTGGTTATGTAGTGGAGAAATACGGCAAAGAACATGTGGCACAAATTATTACTTTCGGAACTATGGCTGCACGGGCTGCCGTTCGTGATGTAGGCAGGGTGCTGAACTTGCCTTATAACGAGGTAGACAAAGCTGCCAAGCTTATACCTGGTCAACTAGGGATCAGCCTTGCCAGAGCGCTGGAGAGTACACCAGATCTTAAAGCACTGTATGATAGCAATCCAAAGATAAAAGGGCTGCTGGATATGGCTATGAAGGTGGAGGGCATGCCCCGCCATGCTTCGACACATGCAGCGGGGGTTGTTATCTCGAAGGGTCCGTTGACCGATGCAGTCCCACTTCAGGAAGGTAACGAAAGTACGGCGTTAACCCAATACTCTATGGAGCATTTGGAGAGCGTCGGGCTGTTGAAAATGGATTTTCTGGGTTTGCGCACGTTGTCGATTATCGAACGCTGCATGAATTCGATTAAAGAAATGAGCGGAAGTGTTCCGGATTTCCGTGTTATCCCAGATCATGATCCAGCTACGTATGAAATGCTTGGGGCTGGTGAGACAACAGGGGTCTTCCAGCTGGAGTCGGCGGGCGTTAGACGAGTACTTAAAGATCTGAAGCCTAACGGCTTTGAAGATATTGTATCGGTTCTAGCGCTGTATCGTCCCGGTCCGATGGAATTTATCCCGAAATATATAGCAGGCAAACACGGTGAGATTGAAGTAGAGTATCCACATTCTGATTTGAAGGCTATTTTAGCGGACACCTATGGGATCATTGTGTATCAGGAACAGATCATGCAGATTGCTTCTCTGATGGCGGGCTTCTCGTTAGGAGAAGCGGATCTGCTCCGTCGAGCGGTCTCAAAGAAAAAACGTGAGACGCTGGATAAGGAACGGAGCCATTTTGTTCAAGGCAGCTTACAGCAGGGGTATAATGAAACGGATGCAAATGCTGTTTATGACATGATCGTGCGCTTTGCTGATTACGGCTTCCCGCGTGCTCATGCCGCGGCTTATGGAGTACTGGCTTTCCAGACAGCCTATCTCAAGGCACATTATCCGGTGCAGTTTATGGCGTCTATGTTGACCGCTGTAATGGGCACTCACCGCAAGGTAGCGGAGTATGTGCTGGACTGCCGCCGCACAGGCATCGGCGTGTTGCCGCCGGATGTGAACGAGAGCGGCGTATTGTTTACTCCGGTTCCAGGCGAAGGAACCGGAACCGGGCATATCCGCTTTGGACTCGCAGCCATTAAGAACGTCGGCACGCTGGCAGTGGAGAACATTATGGCGGTCCGCAAGGAGCGGCCGTTCGACAGTCTGCTAGATTTCTGTCGACGTGTGGACCTGCGGGTCTGCAATAAGCGGGTAGTGGAATCTTTGCTGCAGGCGGGAGCTTTTGACTGTCTGCCGGGTCATCGCGCCCAGCTGCTGGCTATGCTGGACGAGACGGTTGACGCTGCGCTGAAATGGCGCAAGGAGCGGGATGAACTGCAAATCCAGCTGTTCGACGATTTGGTGGAGACACCGAACTGGGAAATCCGCTATCCGGATATCCCTAAGTTCACCATTGGCCAGCAGCTGGAGATGGAACGTGAGCTGCTGGGGTTATATCTTTCGGGCCATCCGCTTGATGATAGCGCGGAACTGCTTGAGGAGCCCGGCATGCAGCGGCTGATGGATCTTGGTGAAGCCGCGGATGAGAGCCAGACGGTTACGGCCGGAATGGTAGTATCCGTTAAGGAAATTACGACGAAGCAAGGAAAATCGATGGCCTTCGTCGAATGGGAAGATCAGATCGAGCGCTGCGAGGTCGTACTCTTCCCTGAGGTGTGGAAGCGAAGCCGCAGCTTGATTGCCAAGGGCGCGCTGCTGGCCTTGCGCGCTAAGGTTCAGCAGGAAGACGAAGGCTTCAAGCTGCTGGCCGAGGAAGTGGCGCTGCTGTCTGCGGAGGCTCTCCGCGGGCTGTTGCAGCGCCGCAGTGCCGCCGCGTCCCGCTCGTACAGCGCGGGACGCTCGGCCTCGGCAGGAGCGCCGCCACGCGGCGCAGCTCCTGCTTCCCGGACCAGCGGTGCCGCCACTGGTCCGGCTGCCAGGCCAGCAGGCGGCACAACGCCGCCTGCAACACCTGCACAGGCCGCGCCAGCAACAGCGGCGACCTCAGGCCAGCGTGTCTTTATCAAGATCACGCCGGCCTCAGAGAATGCAGCGTTGCTGTCGCGCCTGAAAGAGCTGCTGCAGAATCATCCCGGTCCAGCTGCGACGCTTCTGTTCTATGAACAGGATCAGAAGCTCCTAGCTCTTAGCGATAATTATCGAATTAAGCCGTCCGAGGAACTTTTCGCGGCGATCGAGGTTATGCTGGGTGCAGGTACGGTAAGAATAAAATAAGAACAATTCTCCCCTTTTCCGCATACATTAGGAAACCACAGGGCACATCCCTGTACGGAAAGGGGAGTCGCAGCATGTCCTATCAAATGGCAGTAGATCTGTTGGAACGCAGAGGTGTATCACTTTCCTCCATTGCTGAAATCGTATATATTTTACAATCGGTTTATTATCCTGGTTTAACCAAGGATGAATGTCTGTCCAGCGTCAAGTCTGTTTTGGGCAAAAGAGAAGTGCAGTATACTTTAATGACAGGTGTTGCTCTTGATGAATTAGCCGAGAAAAAACTGCTTCCACAGCCGCTGCAGGCGGTAATGGAGGCTGATGAATCCCTCTACGGAGCGGACGAGACTCTGGCACTTGGTATTACAGGGGTATATGGGATGATCGGACTGACAGGTTTTGGGTATTTGGACAAAATAAAGCTTGGAATCATTGGTGAACTGAACGATGATAAAGGTAGGATTCATGTATTCTTGGATGACCTTGTTGCCGGCATTGCTGCCGCCGCTTCCGCCAGAATTGCTCATCGGCATGAAGGGGCAAAAGTATATCCTTTAGGCACGGACAAGGAATAATTGAGCCCCTTTATTTCGTTTGAACAAGTTCCTCAGTCTTGCTTCCTATGCCCTACTCCTGTTGCGGGAAAAAAGAAAACTGTGTTATCATAATTCCATTATACGGGATACGGCTGGGAATTAAGATTGGGGAGGCCTTGCAGGGCATGTGGACGGTAATATATATCGCGCCGACCGCCAGAGTGGCGGATATGATTAAGAGTAAGCTGACAGAAGAAGGTTTTTTGGTAGAATGCCGTCCAATCAATATGTCCAAGCAGCAGTTTGAGATATTGGTTCCTTCAGGTGAGCTGGAGGAAGTACAGGAAGTCCTTAATCTTATTCTGCATCCCTGAGTTTCTTACAAGACAAAAGTCATGACAGCGGCAAGCTGCATAACGCAAATAAACGGCTGAAGAGGTGCGGGTGTGTTCAAAGATTTATTTCAGAAGAAACGGAAGTACGCGACTATTCCTTCAGAACGTCTGGAGCGGAGCGGCGGGCCTGCGGAAGGCGAACGCCCCAAACGTGAAATCCCTGAAGGATTAATGAGCAAATGTAATAAATGCGGAACGATCCAGTATAGTAAGGAATTAGAGAAGAACCTAAAGGTATGTCCTAATTGTGGTCACCACTTGCGCCTAAATGCTGTGGAGCGCATTGCAATGACATTAGACCCTGAGGGCTTTATTGAGTTTGACAGTGAAATGTATTCTATCGACCCGCTGAAATTTCCGGGTTACGCTTCCAAAGTGGAGCAACAGCAGCTGAAATCTGGACAAACTGAAGCCGTAATTACGGGTCAGGGTTCCATTGGTGGCCATCCAGTCATCGTAGCTGTGATGAATTTTGAATTTTTCTCAGGCAGCATGGGCTCTGTAGTAGGGGAGAAGATCACCCGTGCGATAGAAGAGGCCACAGAGCAACAGCTTCCACTCCTTATTTTCTCTACTTCAGGTGGAGCGAGAATGCAGGAGAGTATTCTTAGTCTAATGCAAATGGCGAAGACCAGCGCTGCGCTGGCTCGTTTTAACGAGGTTGGAGGTCTTTACATCTCGATAATTACGGATCCTACTACCGGTGGAGTATCTGCGAGTTTTGCCAGCCTTGGTGATATAATTATTGCAGAGCCTGGAGCGGTATTTGGTTTCGCAGGACGTATAGTCATTGAGCAGACCATTCGCCAGAAGCTTCCGGATGATTTCCAGACCGCTGAATTTAATCTTCAGCATGGGTTGCTTGATATGGTCGTGCACCGCAAAGAAATGCGCGCTACATTGACTAAAATTTTGGAGCTGCATGACGTGAAAGGGGGATTTTAGGTTGGCAGGAGAGTTGCCTTTTGAAATGCCTCTGGTAGAAATGCGCAAGAAGATTGCTGAACTGAAGCAGTTTGGCGAAGAGAAGGGTATTGATTTTACGGACGAGGTAGCTAGGCTGGAAGAACGATACCGTGTGCTGGAGGAAGAGATATATTCTAATATTTCTCCTTCGCAAAAAATGCATTTGGCTAGACATCAAGGACGTCCGACTTCCCTTGATCTTATGGGGCAGATCTTCACTGATTTTATTGAACTCCACGGTGATCGGATGTTTGGGGATGATCTTGCTATTGTAGGCGGCATCGGTAAACTAAATGGGTTGCCGGTTACAGTTATTGGCCAGCAGCGCGGTAAAGACACCAAAGAGAATATTTTACGATTCTTCGGCAGTGCACACCCTGAGGGCTTCCGTAAAGCGCTGCGTCTGATGCAGCAAGCGGACAAGTTCAAACGTCCCATTATTACCTTCGTGGATACGAAAGGTGCATACCCAGGCAACACAGCCGAGGAAAGAGGTCAATCCGAAGCGATTGCCCGCAATTTACGCGAGATGTCTCAGTTTGGTGTCCCTGTAATCTGTGTGGTCATCGGTGAAGGCGGAAGCGGTGGCGCCCTCGCATTGGCGGTTGGAAATAGAGTGCTCATGCTGGAACATGCCATTTATTCGGCGATATCTCCTAACGGAGCGGCCTCTATTCTGTGGAAGGATGCTTCGAAGGCTGATCAAGCGGCAGAAGCCATGAAGATAACGGCTGCTGATCTGCTTGAGATGGAAGTTATAGAAGAGATCGTACCAGAGCCTAAAGGCGGCGCTCATCGGGATTACGAAGCAACGGCAGCGGCGATTAAGGATGCATTATGGCGGCATCTGCAGGAGCTAACCCAGATGAACTCAGTGGAATTGAAGGATGATCGATACCGTAAATTCCGTAAAATTGGTGAGTTTGCAGAGGCTCAGCAGGAACAAATTTTTATTGAAGAAGAAGTGAAGTCAGAAGTGTAAAAGTGCAAAATCATTTGCACTTTAAGACATATAGCTATACTTAGTGGGTCTTTTGGATATAGTGTAAAATATACAATTTATTGGAATTAAAATAATCTCGATCCACTAACGGGATTATTTTAATTTTTTTTATGTTTACAGAAAATTCGACTTAAAGTTACACCCAAAAGTGCCTACAACATTGATTTTGTGTCTGGTTTGCAGTAATATTCATAAGGGCGTACTTAAAGGCACATGTGACAAAGTTCCTATTTTATTAGTTAGCCTTGTAGTAGATTTTGTAGTTGGAAAAAGTGAGACAGAGAGAACGAAAAAACGGAGGAAAACCTAATGCGGAAAAGTAAAATTGTATGTACGATCGGACCTGCGAGTGAATCGTTGGAGAATATCAAAAAATTGATTTTGGCTGGTATGAATGTGGCCCGTCTGAATTTCTCCCACGGCGATTTCGAAGAGCACGGTGCTCGGATCAATACGATCCGTCAAGCATCTAAGGAACTGAACAAAACAGTTGCTATCCTGCTCGATACTAAAGGACCGGAGATTCGCACAGGCAAGCTGGAAGTAGAACCGATTGAACTTGTTCAGGACGAGTACCTGACACTGACTACGGAAGAGATCCTTGGTAATCAAGATCGTATTTCCATCACGTACAGCGAACTTCCTAACGATGTTCAAGTAGGATCCACAATCCTTATTGATGACGGTCTGATTGGTTTGACAGTTGTCGACATTCAAGGTACAGAAATCAAGACCCGTATTGTAAACGGTGGTACGATTAAGAGCAAGAAAGGCGTTAACGTACCAGGAGTAAACATCTCCTTGCCGGGTATTACGGAAAAAGACACCAACGATATTCTTTTTGGTATCGAACAGGACATCGATTTTATCGCCGCTTCCTTCGTTCGCAAAGCTAGCGACGTTCAGGAAATTCGTGAGCTGCTTGAGAAAAACAACGCTTCTCACATCCAAATCATTTCCAAAATCGAAAACCAACAAGGTGTTGACAACCTTGATGAAATTTTAGAAGCTTCTGACGGCCTGATGGTTGCTCGTGGTGACCTTGGTGTTGAAATCCCAGCTGAAGATGTACCTTTGGCTCAAAAATTGATGATTCAAAAATGTAACGTTGCTGGTAAACCAGTAATCACAGCTACACAAATGTTGGATTCCATGCAACGCAACCCACGTCCTACTCGCGCTGAAGCAAGTGACGTAGCAAACGCTATTTTAGATGGTACAGATGCAATCATGCTTTCCGGAGAAACTGCTGCTGGTAAATATCCAGTAGAATCCGTACTTACAATGTCCCGCATTGCTGAGAAAGCGGAATCCGCTCTGAACCACCATGAAATCTTCATGAAACAACAAACTGCACAAGAAACTACAGTTACAGAAGCAATCAGCCAATCCGTTGCAATTTCTGCTTTGGATCTGAACGCTAAGGCTATCATTTCTTCGACTGTAACAGGTCATACTGCACGCGTTGTTTCCAAATACCGTCCTAAAGCACCAATCATTGCCGTTACAACACAAGAAAGAACTATGCGTCAATTGTCCCTCGTTTGGGGCGTAACGCCAGTGTTCGGACAAGTTGCATCTTCCACAGATGAGCTGCTGGAAACAGCAATCAAAGGTGGTAAGGATTCCGGTCTGGTTCAAACTGGTGACCTAGTTGTGATTACTGCAGGAATTCCACTTGGACGTTCTGGTTCCACTAACTTGGTAAAAGTAAGCACAATCGAGTAGTTCTCGATTGGCTTCACCTGTTTAACAGGTTCCATAAAGCTTAATTAAAGGGTTGTCTCAACTGTAGTGAAAATCTACAAGCGAGGCAGCCCTTTTTTTCGTGTTTATCAACATATTCGATTGAAGATTATGTTAAATCCATTTATGCTGTTAGTAACAAATCTTGAATGATAGGTTCGAGTATTTTTATTTGGGGTATGTTCGTTTGACAGTAAAAGAATCCCCACGATGGTTTGGACAAGAAGGAACGGCGATAGTAGCGTTATTTTGCACCATGATTCCTCCCATATTGAGAGTGAGCCTCGGACTTTTGCCATTAATTCGACAGCAATAGAAGCAAGTAGGGGAGACACGCGCCAGCTTTGCGATCGAGCCGTCTACCTCGGGAGCCTCCATAATCCATTCACCAGAGGTTTGTGGTCCGGTATATCGCTGTAATGTTCGAAAAATCCAATTTCGGCTCAAATTGCGGAGCGTAATCGTCCATTTGTTGCGGCCTACCTTCGTGATGTTCGCTTTTATATGGTCTCCAGGGCTCACTGGAAGGGGAATTACCGTTTCGACATCAGGTAGGATTTCCCACCAAGCGTAATACCGGGCACGGCCATTTACGAATTCATGGCCTGTACCCGTTTGGATCAGGCTGCTGTTCTTGAAACCGTCAATACCAATCCAAGCAGAGGAATAGGAAGGTTTAGAGGTTGGTTTTACATATGGAACGATCCATTCACCGGCAATGCGGTTAAAAGCCCCCTTTTTTCCAGTGATCGTATATCCGCTCCAGTTTGTTGAAGACCAGCCGAAGCCGGAGCTTTGAAATTTGTTCGAATTAGATTTGTCTTTTAGACATGGATGATTGACCCGATTAGAATTTTGCTTATCATTCAACTTGTCCACCGCCTTTATAGTACTGCTATATTAAATGCGGTGATTACATAGGAAGTACGGGTGTTCTGCTAAAATATAAGAGAGTGCAATGCTTGATTAAGAAGCTGGAGAGGATTTGTAGCTTAAAATGGAAAAATTATCGAAGCTGCGTGGCTTTTATCTGTTTTTAGGATTGGCCGGCGGTTCATTTGGCTCATATCTAACGCTGCTGTTTGTCCACAATGGACTTGATAGCGGGCAGATAGGTATACTAATGGCAACAGGCACGCTAATTGCGATCACGATTCAGCCAATATGGGGAATTGTCTCGGATCGGTATAATCAGACGCGTTTGGTACTAATCCTAAGTGTGGCGATACCGGCTTTATTAGCCGTCTTTTACCGTTCGGAATATTTTATAGTGTTACTGCTGGTGTATACCCTCTCTACAATCTTTTCCTCGACACAGGCGCCTATAGCCGATTCTTACGCGATTTCAGCGGCGAAGAGGGCTGGGGCTACTTATGGCAGTATAAGGCTTATGATGAGCATTGGAGCGGCTGTGGGAGCCTATTTAGGCGGATTGTACGTATCTTCCTTCTCTGTATCCACGATATGGCTGCCCTTTCTTATGTTTAATCTGATTGCGGTTCTTATTGCATTGACGCTGCCGAAGCAGGCAGAAGAGAATCATATGATGCGGCAATCGTTTTCTCAGGGGGTTAAAAAGCTGCTGGGGAATCGGGTGTTCCTAGCGTTTTTGGGTGGCAGTTTTCTTGTGAACCAGACGATGACTGCTTTTGGAACCTACTTCGTCATTGCGTTTCAGTCGGTTGGAGGTTCAACTCGTTATGCAGGAATTGCGCTTTTCCTCGCATCTGTAACGAACGTGCCCTCCATGCTGTTTGCTTCCAAGGTAATCAAAAAGCTGGGGCGCGAGCGGACGCTGCTCCTTGGCGCACTTATTTATGTCTTGCGGTGGGGTATTCAGGTGGCTTTCCCTTATCCATCCGTAATGATTGGAGTGCAGGTACTGCATGGTCTGTCATTCGGGTTCTTTTATATTGCTGCCGTTGAATATGTATCTCAGATCACCTCTAACGAGATGCAGGCGACTGGGCAAAGTGTTTTTAATATGGTGTTCTCGGGTTTTGCCGGTGTTGTTGGCAATTTATTAAATGGATTCTTGCTCAATCAAGGCGGCGTAGAAGTGATGAACCTGTCTTGTATGTTGAGTTCAATTGCAGGAGCGATGCTGCTATTTTATGTCGCCAGAAGCTCCCGAAGCAAACTATCGACGACAAAGCTATCTTCAGACGGGGCCCGGGCCTAAAGCTCTCCCTGCTGCCTATGCCGAAAGGAGTATTTATAAATGGAATTACAGCAAGACGGCTTGCGAAGCCGGTGGTATGAGTCTACCCTGCGTGTTCGATACCAGGAAAGTGATCAGATGGGCGTAGTGTATCATGCGAATTATTTGAACTGGTTTGAGTCTGGCCGTACGGAGTTGTTACGTCAGCTTGGCTTTACTTATCGTGAGCTTGAGAATCAGGGAGTGCTGCTGCCTGTTACCTCAGCCGATTTGCAATTTAAAAGTCCGGCGCGATATGATGATCTTATCTCCGTGTATGCGCGAATGACTACCTTTTCGGCGTTAAGAGTCGCATTTGAGTATCAGGTGCGGAGGCTCTCGGAAGCAGAAGGTAGGAATTTAGAGGGTTCAGCGGCTACTTTGGGACAATTGCGGTCGATGGACCTCCCCGGGGAACTGCTGGTTACCGGCTCGACAAATCATGTTTGGGTGAATCGAGAATGGAAGCCTGCCAGGCTGGATAGAGCCCTTCCGGAGCTGTTTCACGCGATTAAAGGAGCGCTGCGGGAAGAAAGGGGTTCTGTATGATTAGAAGCAAATGGTTGTGGGCTGCATTATTTATCATTCCTGCCGTGGAATTATTCGGCTTTATCTTTGTAGCAGATCAACTTGGAGCATTCAAAACGCTGCTGCTTATGTTGACGACCTCGGTTATCGGACTATTGATGATGCGTTTCGAAGGGAATAAAGTGCTGCAAGACAGCAGAACACATATGCAGGAGGGACGCGTTCCTGGCCGGACGATGCTGGATGGCCTATGCATTTTTTTCGGTGGCTTACTGCTGATCTTACCTGGCTTCATAACGGATATTGTAGGTTTCTCCTTGGTGTTTCCGTTGACTCGGCCTTTGTATCGTATATTTTTGCTGAAGTGGATTGAGAAAAAGATGAAAAACGGCACCTTCACCTTTTACCGCCGCTAGTCATAATCAAAACAAAAACAGAGCGGGCCCCTGTCATTGATAGGAGCCCGCTCTGTTTTGCTATTCCAAGAATTGTAGGGTATTGTTTATTATCTTAGTCTTCCGCTGACAATATAGCTGTGTAATGCGTGAAATACACCTGCTCGGTTAAAGGCTACAAGAATAACTAGAATAACGGGACCGATGATCAGCCCAAGCATACCGAACAGCTGCAAACCTGCAAACATACCGACCAGCATAGCAAGGGGATCAAGCCCAATGCTGCTGGCGAGCACTTTCGGCTCAAGCACTTGGCGGGTTACAAGGATAACGGCATATAGGATAGTAAGTCCGATCCCCAGTGCCAGATTGTCTGTCATGTAAGAGTATAACGCCCACGGAATCATTACGATTCCAACCCCTAAATAAGGCAACAGATCCACAAAACCAATCATTAAGCCAATAGCGAAAGCAGATTTTACACCCAAGAGCAGCAACCCGATCACTACAATGACCGCTGTAATGGAGATCAGGATTAGCTGAGCCCGGAGATAGCCGAAGAGAGCTTTTCGCAGATCCCGCCAGATACCCGATACCGGCTTTAAGAATGGGGCTGGCAGCCAGCCTGTGAGTTTGGCATTATGTCTTTCCCAGCTAGTACTAATAAAAAAGGCAGCGAGAACGACCACGATAAGAATTGTACCCATACTGGGTAGAGCGGAGATCAGCTTTAAGATCACATTAAAAAATCCGGTCACCACTTGCGTAACTGCGTAACCAACGGTTTCCGTTGTTCTGCTGATATTGCTGTCAATGGTGGCGTGATAGTCAGGATTGTCGCGGTAGAACTGATTTATCTGGTTAATGATATTCTGTATGCTTGCATTCTGGCTCAAGGACAGCAGAAGCTCTCTCCATTGGTCCGTATGAAGATTAAAGGTCTGCAGCAGCACGATCAATTCTTTCACTAGCCTTGTAATCATCGCGGTCAGTACTAGTGCGGTTCCGCCTATGTAAAATAGCAGCGAGAGCGACACCGCCAGCCACGCTGGGAGCTTAAGGCCTTTAAGAATCAACACTAGTGGATGCATGATATAAGCGAGCAACCAAGCGAGCAGGAGGGGGTATAACAGCGGAAGCAATAAATAGATTGCCAGCAGGAGGATAGAGGTAGCCAGAACGACCCACAGGCCGCGCAGCAGTCTTTTTAATGCTAATCGGTCCATACGAAGATCTACACCTCCTTCATTCCTGCGGATGCAGGGGAATAAAAGCTCGTCTTCATATATATTCATAGAACCTATTTAAAGACTAGGAAACGGGATAAATATTGGGCTGAACCGGATGCTATAAACTAAAATCTCAACTGTGAATCAAGGGTTTAGAAGTTTTTTTCTATCTCTGTGATAAAATCATTTGATGCGCTGCAAAGCTTCCACATTGTTCACATAACCGACAAAATCCAGTATGATGAATAAAGATTCGATTACGAAAGTCAGACAACATCCTCGCCGGATATGTCCTTGAACTGCACTCCTTAGATTTTTCAATGCTTTAAATTGGAAATGTTTACATGAAACCGAGAATGCTTTTTATACCTTGTTGGCAAAGGAGAGATATGCTATGACAGCTACCAAAGGCTTGGAAGGTATCGTTGCAACAACTTCATCCATTAGCTCTATTGTGGATGGGGTACTCACTTACCGTGGTTATGATATTGATGATCTCGCAGAAAATGCTACCTTCGAAGAAACCGCTTATTTATTGTGGTTTGGCAGTCTACCAACAACACCAGAGCTGGAAGCGCTCAAACGGGATTTCAGTGCTTTCGCACGGATTCCTGAGCCAGTCATCGAGCAAATGAAGCTCTATCCAAAAGACACCAACACCATGGCAGCATTGCGGACTGCTGTATCAAGCCTTGCTCTCTATGATGAAGCGGCTGACGATATGAGCAGAGAAGCTAACGAGATTAAAGCAGTAAAACTACAGGCACAGCTCCCGACGGTTGTGGCGGCCCTATCGCGTATTCGCAAAGGTCTGGAACCTGTGGCTCCTAAAGAAGGCGTCTCGATTGCCGAGAACTTCCTGTATATGTTATGGGGAAAAGAGCCTGACAGTGTATCTGTTAAAGCGCTTGATACCGCACTTGTGCTTCATGCGGACCATGAGCTGAATGCTTCAACTTTTGCAGGCAGAGTTACGGTTGCAACCTTGTCCGATATTTATTCCGGCGTGACCTCCGCTATCGGCGCACTAAAGGGTCCACTTCACGGTGGGGCGAATGAAGCCGTTATGAAGATGCTTGAAGAGATCGGAAGTTTGGAAGCGGTTGAACCTTATATTCGTAAGAAGCTGGATAACCGCGAGAAGATCATGGGCTTCGGCCATAGAGTATACAAAAATGGTGATCCACGTGCTAAACACCTGATGAAAATGTCACTTGAACTTGGCACAATGAAAAATGATACTACGCTGTATGATATGTCCGTAAATATCGAGGAATTGATTACCGGACAAAAGGGACTTAAACCGAATGTTGATTTCTATTCGGCATCAGTTTATACACAGCTGGGTATTGAACGTGAGCTGTTCACTCCTATCTTTGCAATTAGCCGGACTTCAGGCTGGACTGCACATATTCTGGAGCAATATACAGATAACCGTATTATCCGGCCACGTGCAGAATACACAGGTATGATTGAACAGAAATACGTTCCAGTAGACGAAAGATAGAAGGGCAGCCTTGCGGGCTGCTCCTAAAGTTTAGTAGAATGAACCCTAGAATATATGCAATAATGCATATTCATACGTAGAGAGTTTTGTTCGAGGCTTGTCCATGAGAAATTAAATCCCACAAAACTTTAGGAGGAATACACTCAAATGTTGAAACTAGAAAAATTCGATCTGCCAACAGAAGGCGAACAAATCACAATTAAAGATGGTAAACTGCAGGTTCCTAATCATCCAATCATTCCTTTTATCGAGGGTGACGGCACAGGCCGTGATATTTGGAAGGCTTCCAAACGCGTACTTGATGCAGCAGTAACTAAAGCTTATGGCGGCACAAAGCAAATCGCTTGGTATGAAGTTTTTGCTGGCGAAAAAGCCTTCAATACATATGGCGAATGGCTGCCAAATGATACTTTGGAGGCAATCCGTGAATATTTTGTAGCTATTAAAGGTCCACTTACGACTCCAATCGGAGGCGGTATTCGTTCATTGAACGTAGCTTTGCGTCAAGAGTTGGATTTGTACGTATGTCTGCGTCCAGTTCGTTATTTCGAAGGGGTTCCTTCTCCTGTTAAACGTCCTGAGCTGGTGGATATGGTTATTTTCCGTGAGAATACGGAGGATATTTATGCAGGGATTGAATATCAAGAAGGTTCTGCTGAAGTGAAGAAAGTCATCGAATTCCTGCAAAAAGAGATGGGAGTTAACAAAATCCGTTTCCCTGAAACTTCTGGTATTGGTATCAAACCAGTATCCTCCGAAGGTTCGAAACGTTTAGTGCGTGCTGCTATTGAATATGCGATCAAACACGGACGCAAGAGCGTAACGCTTGTGCACAAAGGAAACATCATGAAGTTCACTGAAGGTGCCTTCAAAAACTGGGGTTATGAAGTTGCTGAGCAAGAGTTCGGAGATAAGGTCTTCACTTGGAATCAATACGATGTGATTAAAGAACGTGAAGGTGAAGCTGCTGCCAATGCTGCTCAGAAGGATGCTGAAGCTGCGGGCAAAATTATCATCAAGGATGCCATTGCGGATATCGCATTGCAACAAGTTCTGACTCGTCCGACTGATTTTGATGTTATTGCTACCTTGAACCTGAATGGGGATTACCTGTCTGACGCGCTTGCTGCGCAAATCGGCGGTATCGGTATCGCTCCTGGAGCGAACATTAACTATATTTCTGGACATGCGATTTTTGAAGCCACTCATGGCACCGCACCTAAATATGCAGACAAAGATGTTGTGAACCCTGGTTCCGTGATTCTGTCCGGCGTAATGTTGCTGGAGCATCTGGGTTGGCAGGAAGCAGCAGATCTGATTTATAAAGGTATGGAAACAGCTATTAATAACAAAACCGTGACTTATGACTTTGCCCGCCTGATGGAAGGCGCAACTGAACTGAAATGCTCTGCATTTGCCGACGAGATTATTAATCACCTCTAAGATAGGCTGGCTCAACCAACTGAATATATTGAAGTTTAGCTAATACAAGCTATACCGACACCGTTCTAGGAGGAGAATCCTTGGCAATCAAACGTTATAAAATTACAGTTGTAGGTGCCGGTTTTACTGGGGCTACTACAGCTCTTATGCTTGCTCAAAAGGAGCTTGGTGACGTTGTGCTGCTTGATATCCCACAAATGGAGAACACAACCAAGGGGAAGGCACTAGATATGCTGGAAGCAGGTCCTGTACAGAAATTTGACAGTCAAATTACAGGAACCTCAAGCTATGAAGATGCTGCGGATTCAGATATTGTAATCATCACTGCAGGGATTGCCCGTAAACCTGGAATGAGTCGCGATGATCTCGTGAACACCAATGCAGGTATTGTGAAGTCGGTATGCGAGAACATAAAACGTGTAGCACCAGATTCCATTGTAATCATTCTGAGCAATCCAGTTGACGCTATGACCTATGCGGCATTTAATGCGCTGGGTTTTCCGAAGAGTCGCGTAATTGGACAATCCGGAGTGCTGGATACAGCCCGTTATAACACGTTTATTGCACAAGAGCTGAAGGTATCTGTTGAAGATGTACGTGGTTTCGTATTAGGCGGACACGGCGATGATATGGTACCGCTCGTAAGGTATTCCAGTGTCGGTGGCATTCCAATTGATACATTGATATCTGCGGAGCGTATTGATGAGATTGTGCAACGTACACGTGTAGGTGGCGGAGAGATTGTTAACCTCTTAGGAAATGGTAGTGCTTATTATGCACCAGCGGCTTCTTTAGTTCAGATGGCGGAAGCTATCTTGAAGGACAAAAAACGGATCATTCCGGTTATCGCTTTGCTCGAAGGAGAATATGGCTACGATAACCTGTTCATGGGTGTTCCGGCGTTACTTGGTGCCAATGGTATTGAGAAAATTTTTGAACTCGAGCTTACAGCTGAGGAAAAAGCGGCTTTAGATAAGTCTGCTGAATCCGTGCGTAGCGTAACAGCTGTGCTAACTGTATAGATTGTGACAGAGGTATGAAGAAACCCCCATTTTGTTCACTTAAAATGGGGGTTTCCTTTTCTTCTCAAGCAATAATGGGTATAATTAAATGTAACTATTATCACAGTTAAATCGGAGGAGATATGTTATGGATTGGAACGTGTTGTTTTTCTTACATATGATCGGAACCTTGGCACTTGGCTTCTACCTTGTGCTACCCTTCATCCTAGGACGTGCAGAGAAACTGTCGTCTGGGGCTAAAGAAGGAACGTTAAGTGCAGTAACCGGATTTAATCGTTTTGCGCAGTATGGATTGGTGATCCAACTCCTTACAGGCGGTTATATGATGACCAAAGGTGATTATTCAGTAGCGTGGATGATTATTGTTGTTGTGTTATTGCTAGCGATGTTTGCACTTGGCGGTATTATGAGCAAGCCTTTGCGTCTTGCAGCAGCTGGAATTCGTGAGAACCGCGACGTTAGCGCAGAGACTGGAAAATTGCGCACACTTAGTGCACTGCTTACGGTGTCATTGCTACTAATGGTATTCTTCATGGTGTTTAACGATATAGTTTAATCTATAGCGAATTATACCCGCCTCCGTAATGGAGAGCGGGTTTTTCGTATGTTCCGGTAATTTATCTTCATAAAACGTTAATCCCTGATAGGATCCGTATAAGACTTCGGCCGGTAATTTAACGGAGAAACACCCGTCCATCGTTTGAATTGTCGGCTGAAGTGGCTCTGGGAAGCAAACCCGAGTTGTTCAGAAATCATCTGTATTTTTAAATCGGTATGAAGCAGCAAATGTTTTGACTTCTTTAATCTTAGATTAGTTATGTACTGCCTAGGAGATATCTTATATACCTTTGTAAACAACTTATGGCACTGCACCCGACTTAAGCAAAGCTGCTCAGCAATCAAATTAACCGTGAGCTCCGGCAAATGAATATTGGCTGCAATATATTTTTCGATCTGATGAGCAGTTTCCACCTCGTACAAAGAGTTTGCTTGTCGCGCTGCGTTGGAATTCTCCGAATTCGAGAGCTGTACATCAATGAGTTCAGTCAAAATCATCAGGATGATCGCTTGCAAACGAAGCCTTTCTTTTACAAGGATCATTTCTTCAATTTCCTCGGGAAATCCAGTGGAGGCCGTCGTGGCGAGAATATTGTTCTTAATAAATTCATCCAAATGTTCCAGTTGGTGATTTAATCCCGAATGCTGCATTTGCTGGTTATTCCATTTCTGTACAGCTTGAGACTGAAACCAATCACGAAACTTTAAATCGTCAATATCGAAATGAAAGGAGAGGTAGATATAGTTGCTTAGGCCAGAATTAACTACATAATGACGTAAGCCAGGCGGAATAATTAACCAATCTCCTTTACCAAAGGCAATGGAGCTTCCTTCTACATATTGATGGGAGTTGCCGTCGTAGCAATACAATAGTTCGAAGATTTTGTGATGATGATCAGGGTATGTCCACCCAGGTTCTGCTACACGATAATGAACACCGATCAGCTGCAGTGTACTTATAATGTTCGGAAAGCTGACTTTGTAAGCGATAGGAGTTCTCCTCCTTAGGATCAATAGGGATGTTCTTAATTATATCAAGGATACCTATACATATGACCATTTTGCAGTGTGAGCCGTTGATCATTCCATGGTTTTCGTTACAAAAGGTCAAAAAAAAGAATGAAATCATCATTTGAATCACTTTAGAGAACAGGGATAATGGAGGGACCTAGGTAAGTATTTCGAGAAACGGAAGGAAGTGTAATGAAGTGGGAAAGCTGTGTAGGAATATACTAATCTTATCTTCTTTACTTATGGCTTCATTGACTCTTACTCACGGTAAAACAGAGGCATCCCTATTAAAAGATGGGGCAGAGAGGCAACCTCCAACCCAAATTGCAAGCGTATACAAGTTCAATTTTACAAACCAAGTTAAAACAGGATATCAATCCGTTAGGTATGATCCTAATCGCGGTGCACAATTGTATGACTCATCTTTAGGTTATGGTTTTGTACAAGAGACCAACGCTTTACCCGCCAGAGAAGTGCACACCGACTCAATTACATCCGATGGAACAGGTTTTTTCATCACAGAACCTATTTTTTTTGCTGAACCTAAATCTGAGAAAGATAATTATAACAACTACGGAATGGCGTTTCGAATGGATGCTCCCCCTGGAACCTACAACGTATATGTAAAAACGACTTCTGACGCAGAGGATGGGATCGTGTCAGTATCCGGAATGCAGACCAGCCGCTTGTTGAAAAGTGGACATTGGGACGCTGCAAAGCTTGTACCCGTCAAGCATACGGCTGTAGCCAAAGGGAAAGAGTGGACTTATACGTATGTAAACGGCCGTGACCATATAGATATTGAGATCGAACCGAACAAAGTGAACACAGCTGTGGGGATTGAGGAGATCATACTGGAACCGATTTTGCCACAGCATAGAGCAGTTGGTGCTCTTCCGAATTTATTTATACTTGGAGATTCCACGGTCAAGTCCTACACCTTCGACGAAGCACCAATGAGTGGTTGGGGCCAGATTATTGGCAGTATGTTTAATCAACATAAATTGAGTGTAACTAACTATTCCATGGGAGGACGCTCGTTTAAAAATGCCTATACAGAAGGTCGACTGAACGACATTTTACTGAATGGCAGCATTGGGGATTATGTGTTTATTCAATTCGGACACAATGATGAGAGCGCAGATGAGTTCAGACGTTACGGCAGAGGTTCGACAGAAGCAATGTATGAAAATTATCTTAAAGAAGTTTATCTCCCTGCGATTCAAGCCCGGGGCATGATACCAGTACTGGTAACCCCAATGTCCAGAATTAAAGGGAATGCAAGTCCGGGATATATCTATGAAAATTCTTTTAAATCAAGAAAGTTTGTAGATATTCTTAAACGGGTCGCAGATGAATCTGGAGTTACACTTATTGACCTTAACTCGGAAAGTCTGAAATATTATAACGAGATCGGTGTAGAAGCAATAACATCCCTCTTCATGTCAATTGAAGCCGGAGAAACGCCAGGCAAAACAAATGACGGAAGTTACGCTAACGGGCATCCTTCAAAGAAAGTCGATGGGACTCATTTTAAAGAAGCGCTCTCCAAACAATTTTCACGGATGATTGTCACGGAGCTTGTAAAGAAAGGTGCTACTGGCGATTCTACTGCTGCCTCCATTACTCCTTACCTTAAAGGGAACGTTAAGCATGCGGCACTAACAGGGAACTGGGGTAAGATTTTTCCGGAAATAACGAATGATACGACGACTGGGGAAGCTGCATATTACCGTAATCAAATTGAAAAATTAATCCAGCTGGGAGTAATGGACAAAGACCGTCAAGGGAATTTTAATCCGGATACGGAGATGACAGTTGCTGAATTCACACGCAGTATTTCTAAGTTAATGAAAGTGGAAAGATCAGATCTTGCCTATTATCCGAAAGGTAAGCTGTCACGTGAAACGATGGGTGCTATTCTCTATGACGTTTACCAAATAAAGTTTGCTAATAAACCTAAGTACATGACTGATTATAACGGCACAGCAGTAGTGCCAGGAGCTCCTGGCTATGATTCGAATCTGGAGCCAGGAGCTAGGGGTGCGATGTACTATCCTCTTGTATCCTGGACGCAGCTTGTTGATACAGCGGACATTTCTCCTTATTTAATTTCAAAAGTGAAAAGTGCATATGAATTAGGACTCATTAGATCTGAAGTGGGGATTGCCAGAGGCGAAATGGTCAATGGGACAGAACTAGAACCTAAAGCTATAGTGACCCGGGAGAAAGCGGCCAAAGCTCTGTACTTTATGTGGGTGCTGGAACATGAAGTGAATGCAGAAAATCATGTTTCTTCTCTAAAATAGTTAGGGTGAACAATTCAAGGCACAGCAGCGATGCTGTGTCTATTTGTATGCAGTGAATTCCTCTCCACTTACAGCAGTATATCTCTCACGGTTGTTTATATCTACTTTCATTGTGGTAAGTAAGATTCGTAAAGCGATTTAAGAAAATGACAAACCCAGCGTATAAACGTGCATAGTTGTGCCATCCTAAGACGATCAGTTAACTATCAATTTGCTTAACGAGAGGAGATAGGGAAGATGTCAGGCAACAATAAACAAGCTACAAAAACCTTACCCCCACAGGAGCAGCATCATCAGCCAGGGATTGAGAGTGAAATGACACCGCTGCCCAAATACGAGCCGGCAAATTATAAAGCAGCAGGTAAACTGCAAGACAAGGCGGCGTTAATTACCGGTGGAGACAGCGGAATTGGGCGTGCAGTTGCTGTGCTTTTTGCTAAAGAAGGCGCTGATGTGGTCATTTCATATCTTAATGAACACTCAGATGCAGAGGAAACTAAACGTCAGGTCGAGCAGGAAGGCCGCAAATGTATCCTAATTCCAGGTGATATCGGTGACGAGAAATTCTGTAAGGATCTTATTAAACAGACGGTGGAGGGCTTAGGAAAGCTTGATATTCTCATCAATAACGCGGCAGAGCAACATCCGCAAGCTAAGATCGAGGATATTACTTCCGAGCAGCTTGAGCGTACTTTCCGTACGAATATATTTGCGATGTTCTATTTAACAAAAGCAGCTATGCCTCATTTAAAAGCAGGATCTACAATTATAAATACAACTTCAATTACCGCTTATCGCGGAAGCCCGCAGCTGCTGGACTATTCATCAACTAAAGGAGCTATTCTTAGCTTCACACGATCCTTGTCCACGAATCTGGCAGAGAAGGGCATACGGGTAAACGGTGTTGCACCAGGTCCAATCTGGACACCGCTGATTCCCTCTACCTTTGATGCAAAACAGGTTAGCGAGTTTGGAGGTACACAGCCTATGAAACGGCCTGGACAACCAGAAGAGCTGGCACCAGCCTATGTATATCTGGCCTCTGACGATTCCAGTTATGTGACTGGACAGGTTATTCATGTAAATGGTGGCGAGGTAGTAAACGGTTAGATCAGTACAGCTAATGTGAATAAATGGGTGTATTTCAATAAAAAAATATGTTACTATAAACCACGTTAGCATTTTAAAATTGTATATTTATGTCACTAGGGGTGCCGATTGGCTGAGACGGAATGGATTTCCGGACCCTTTGAACCTGATCTGGTTAAGACCAGCGTAGGGAAGTGGAGAACGAATTTCTGTTGTCGGGCTATTTGTAGTGCCGTCTATATACAGATTCTGACTGCCTTCCTTACGGGGGGCAGTTTTTTTGTTTTTTACTGACCTACAGGGAAGTGAGAGAGGAGATCGTGATGTTGCAAGCTGAGATCCATCTAATATCAGACGGCAAGCTACAACTGAGACATTTTGTTGAACTAGCTGGCACGGTGCAGACATGGGTCGATTATATTCACCTGAGAGATAAGCAATGTCCTGCATGCGAACTGCTCGCTGCGGCACAGCAGCTGTTGGCTGCCGGTATGCCCGCTACCAAACTGATAATCAACGACCGGATAGATGTAGCATTGGCAGCTGGTGCCGCGGGGGTTCAGTTGGCTTGGCACAGTCTGAGTCCGGTTACAGCCCGGCGAATTGCACCTCAGCTTCGGCTGGGGAGATCGGTTCATTCTCCGGAAGAAGCGGCGAATGCCTCAGAGCAGGGAGCTGATTATTGCTTGTTTGGTCATGTATTTCCCTCGGATAGCAAGTTAGGGCTGCCCGCACGTGGGTTAGAGCTGCTTGCAGAAACGGTGAAGACCAGCTCTATTCCTGTAATTGCGATTGGCGGAATTAGCCCCGCTAATGCGGCGCAGATCATCAGGAAAGGTGCGGCAGGAGTTGCTGTGATGTCCGGTATTTGCGGAGCGGATGATCCTTATGAGGCCGCCAAAGCTATTCATAAGGCGGTTCATTCATAGCCTGGAGGTAACAGCATGGGCGAAGGGGGTGATTCAGAATGAAGCTGTTGATTAACGGGAAATCCGCAGAGTGTTCTGGTGGTATTCAAACTATAGCTGATTTGATCAGTCTTCCTGAGTGGTCGGGTCGTCTGATGATCATTGAGCTGAATGGAGAAATTGTCAGTAAGGAGAATTATGAAAGTACTGCTCTGAGCGAGGATGATCGTTTGGAACTGGTGCACTTTGTTGGTGGGGGTTGAGATGGAGCGGTATAGAATTTTGAGAAATTTATACGAACCAAAGGGAGGTAATTTCATGCATGACCCGTTACATATTGGCGGCATCGAATTAACCAGTAGATTATTTATCGGAACCGGAAAATATAGCCGGAATACGTTGATCCCCGAAGTGATCGCAAGCTCTGGTTCTCAGGTGATTACTGTAGCGCTTCGCCGAGTGGACCCGCAAGGTGGAGCAGAAAATATCATGAACCACATTCCCGGCCACATGACTCTTCTGCCTAATACCTCAGGAGCGCGTACAGCGGAAGAGGCAGTCCGTATTGCAAGATTAGCAAGAGCTGCGGGACTGGGGAACTGGGTCAAGATCGAAGTGATCAATGATCAGAAATACCTGCTTCCAGATAATCTGGAGACCATACGAGCTACAGAGATTTTAGCAGCGGAGGGTTTTGTAGTATTGCCATATATGAGTCCGGACCTTTCGGCTGCTTTACGTCTGAGAGATGCCGGTGCTGCTGCTGTGATGCCGCTTGGTGCGCCGATCGGGACGAATCGCGGCCTGCGCACTAAGGAGCTTGTGCGTATTCTTATTGAAGAAGTGAATTTGCCGATTATTGTAGACGCCGGGATTGGCAAGCCCTCGGAAGCGGCGGAAGCAATGGAGATGGGGGCCGCTGCTGTTCTGCTTAATACGGCTATTGCAACGGCACGTAATCCGCTCGTCATGGCGGAAGCGTTCCGCGAGGCGATATCCGCTGGCCGCAAAGCTTATTTGGCAGGACTCGGTCCTGTAGAAGAAGTTGCTTTTGCTTCGTCACCGTTGACTGGATTTTTGAACTGAATTTGATAGGTCACGAAAGGAGGGAAGATTAGCATGAGCTTTTTTGACACACTGGCCCGCTTGGAGCAGTATCCTTATGAGCAACTGTGGAAGGAGTTCCGGGAGGATGACGTTAAGCGGGCGCTTGGAAAAGACAAGCTGAACGAAAATGATTTGCTGGCATTGCTCTCTCCGGCAGCAACGCCGCTGCTAGAGGAGATGGCGTTGGCTGCACAGCGACTGACCCGTGCACATTTTGGTTATTCGATGCAGCTGTTCACACCGATGTATCTTGCGGATTTTTGTGTGAATCATTGTACCTACTGCAGCTTCAGCTCCATTTATGATTTTCCGCGCAAAAAGCTGTCCTTGGAGGAGGTTCGCAGGGAGGCTGAGAAGATTGCAGCTACAGGTCTGCGGCATATCCTCATTTTGACTGGTGAATCGCGCCGGGAGAATCCTGTCTCATATATTAAGGATTGCGTAGATGTACTCAGGGAATTTTTTTCCTCTGTCAGTATTGAGATAAATCCTCTATCAACTGCAGAATATAAAGAGCTTCTTCAAGCAGGGGTGGATGGATTAACACTATACCAAGAGGTGTACCACCAGGAGACTTACAGAAAGCTGCATGTTAAAGGGCCTAAAAGAAACTACCGGAATCGCCTGGATGCACCTGAACGCGGCTGTCAGGCAGGTTTTCGTTCTGTGAATATTGGTACGTTGCTCGGGATGTATGATTGGCGGCAAGAAGCATTCCAAAGTGCCATGCATGCCCGCTATTTGCAGGATCGGTATCCAGATTGCGAGATCAGTCTGTCACCTCCGCGGTTTCGGCCTTATTTAGGGGAATTTAACCCGGAGTGTGATGTTACCGACCGATCGCTAGTGCAGATTATTTTGGCATACCGGTTATTTTTACCCCGTTCGGGCATTACTTTATCTACACGAGAGCCTGCCTCTCTACGCGATCATTTAATTCATCTAGGAATAACTAAGATGTCAGCCGGGGTCACTACTGAGGTGGGCGGTCACACTAATGCAGGGGGAACTCCGCAATTCGAAATATCCGATGGCCGTAGTGTGCAGGAGATTACGGAAATGCTATATACGAAGGGTTTGCAGCCCATTTTTAAAGACTGGGATATCCTGACCGAATCAACAACGTAACGCTTGTATTATCAATTATTAATCACTAATGGACCCCTGCGAGATTCATGCGGAGGTCCATTTTTTTTGTATAGAGGGTGTTTAGTTTCCGGCAGAGAGCTCATCGAGAGACATTTCGAAACTCGGTGCCATATGAGTCAGAAAATAATCCACTTCCTGCAGGTCAAGCCCACGAAGTTTTGCTGCTGTCTGCTCCTTCGCGGCGGCAAATTCTCGGTTTCCTGCAGCAACTTCCCATACGCATTTCAAATAAGCATCCAGCCGATCAGCGGCTTTCACATAGCTGTGCAGCAGAATGTCCTCCGAATCGGGAGGGCTGTCTTCCGGTCGTATAAGCTGAGTGTAGATGCTTTTCAGCTCTGATGGAATCATTCCAGTTAAGCGATCAGCCGCAACTTTCTCCATTTCGCGGAAGCTGGTGAGCAAGCTAGGATTGTTGTATTTTACCGGCGTGGCGATGTCACCTGTGAACACTTCGCTGGCATCATGGAACAGAGCTATGGTTGCTGCTCGTTCCGCGTTTAGTGAACGTCCAAAATGAACATTACCGATGGAACAGAGCATATGTGTGAGCAATGCAACATGAAAAGAATGCTCAGCGACGTTCTCCGGTGCGGTGCTGCGCATCAAGCTCCAGCGCTGAATATACTGAAGACGATATAGATAGGCAGAAAAATGGTAGCTCAATTTTAAAGTAACCCCTTTCATGCGGTGCTAGGTATGATATTATTATACTAATTGTATCAAACTTTAGATAACCTGGAACTGCCGAGAGGAGCTTGAATGAAGATGCAGCATTTTGAAGACAGTATTTATAACCTTATCGTAGAAACTTCCACGAATTTGCCGGGAGATGTACGCCGGGCAGTTGCAAAAGGTCGCGCGCTGGAAGACAGGGCTACCCGGTCCGGTCTTGCTTTAACCACGATTGCGCAAAATATCGGAATGGCTGAGCAGCAAGTGTCTCCGATCTGTCAGGATACGGGAATGCCTACATTTATCATTCACACCCCTGTGGGAATCAATCAGATTGAGATGAAAAAAGATATTCATAATGCCATTGTACGAGCGACCAAGAATGGTAAACTTCGTCCCAATTCTGTAGATTCATTAACAGGTGAGAATAGCGGAGATAACTTGGGTGCAGGCACACCAGTCATTCATTTCGAACAATGGGAAGAGGATAAAATAGACGTTAGACTTATTCTGAAGGGTGGAGGCTGCGAGAATAAAAATATTCAATACAGTCTCCCGGCAGAATTAGAAGGACTCGGCAAAGCGGGTCGGGATCTTGACGGAATCCGTAAATGTATTTTACACGCGGTATATCAGGCGCAGGGACAAGGATGTAGTGCCGGTTTTATTGGCGTGGGTATCGGCGGTGACCGTACGACTGGCTACGAGCTGGCTAAGAAGCAGCTGTTCCGCAAAGTGGAGGATGTTAATCCAATAGAAGACCTTAGTAAGCTGGAAGACTATATTATGGAGAATGCTAACAAGCTTGGAATTGGCACGATGGGCTTTGGTGGTGAAGTATCGCTGCTGGGCTGTAAGGTTGGCGTAATGAATCGTCTGCCAGCTAGCTTTTTCGTATCCGTTGCTTATAACTGTTGGGCCTTCCGCCGCCAAGGGGTGCTGGTTGATCCATCCACAGGCAATATAGAGGATTGGTTGTATGAGAGTGGTACAGGGATATCTGTAGATGATGAAGGGGCACATGAATCTGAAGCAGTAGTTGCTGAGGGAGCTAACAGCCCGGCCTCTGAGTCGCGGGAAGTACGTCTTACAACGCCGATAAGTGAAGAGGATATCCGTAGTCTGCGTGTTGGAGACGTGGTTATTTTATCCGGTGAAATGCATACAGGCCGTGATGCTTTGCACAAATATTTAATGGATCATGAGTCTCCGGTAGATCTGGAAGGGGCTGTGATTTATCATTGTGGTCCTGTGATGATGAAAGATGAGGAAGGCTGGCATGTAAAAGCTGCGGGCCCAACTACGAGCATTCGTGAAGAGCCTTATCAAGGCGATATCATCAAAAAATTTGGAATCCGTGCAGTCATCGGAAAAGGTGGTATGGGTCCAAAAACGTTAAAAGCGTTGCAGGAGCACGGCGGGGTATACCTCAATGCGATTGGTGGAGCCGCCCAGTATTATGCTGAGTGTATTAAGAAGGTCAACGCTGTTGATTTTATGGAATTTGGTATTCCTGAGGCGATGTGGCATCTCGATGTGGAGGGTTTTGCAGCGATTGTGACGATGGATGCTCACGGCAACAGTCTGCATGCGGATGTGGAAAAAGATTCTGCAGCTAAATTGACTCAATTCAAGGAGCCAGTGTTTAAATAAATGGGGTTACAACCGGTGGATAAGTCATGAGGAGGGCAGATTCTCTGAATGGCTTTTCCATGGGTTTTAATCAAATTATAAGGATTTATATGTCCAGACTATAAATGATCCTTAAGGAACGCCGAAGGCGTTTTTGCCTGTCTAAAGGAGGACAACGAATGGCACCACATTATATTAGAAATGGGTTTCTTAACGTTACGCCGTATTTTATTGCGGAAGATGCAGACCAATTGATAGATTTTGTTGTGCACTGCTTTGATGCCAAAATTATTGATATGCTGCGAAATGATGAGGGAAGGATTAGGCATGCCGAGGTCAGAATCGGTGATTCCATCATTGAGATTTCCGAAGCGAATGAAAAGTATTCACCGGTACAGCTTGCCATTCATCTTTATGTAAGAAATGTTGATGAGACCTACCGCAAGTGCCTGGATGCCGGGGCTTCTATTATTGAAGAACCACTGGATAAATCCTATGGAGAAAGAGGAGCAGGGGTTAGAGACCGTCAGGGTAATCAGTGGTTTCTTGCCACCCGTACAGAATAAACTCATGTGTTTTTACAAAAGTAATACAAAGTAACAGTCCAGAGTTAATCAACTCGGGCTGTTATTTTTATATAATCTACTCTGGGGGGCTTATGTCACGGTCATAGTCGTACTGGTATTTTGAAGAAAATGAAGTTAGGATAAAAGATACAATGATAAAGGGAGAGGCAAATTTCAGATGAAACCGTTTCGTGCTCGTCTTACGTTTATACTTATGGCCTTAATCGGTATTTCCATGATTGGTACTGGATTTACGATGGCTCATCTGTTTAAGAGCTCCCATATAACTGCTCTGGAAGAGAATATGTCCCGGGAAATAAGTTTGCTCTCAGGAACACTGGAATTTGTAGATATGAATTCTTCAAATGCGATCCCGTATTACACTGAACAGGCGGAGCATATTTCTAAACTTTTAGATTCTCGGATAACGTTTATTACAAAGTCGGGTAAAGTAATTGGCGATTCTGAGAAAAACCCCTTGGAAATGGACAACCACTCCAATCGTGAAGAAGAGATAGGGGCTGCGAAAGAGGGAACTGGACGGGCAATCCGTTACAGCGAAACTCTAAAGCATGAGATGTTATATGTGGCTGGAAAGGTAACTTCTGATCAGGGATTTGACGGCTATATTCGGGTCTCAATGGGACTTGATGCTGTAACGCAAGGTCTTAAGCATGCTTGGATGATCATGGCTGCAGGTCTAATTATCTTGTTCTTGTCAGCAACTATTGTGAGCTATAAAGTAGCTTCAAGCATGACTTCCCCGCTGGAGCAAATCACAAGAGTCGCCCGGCGGATTACCGATCTGGATTATGATGCCAGAGTTCATTTGAAGCGTAAAGATGAAGTTGGACAGCTGGCTACAGCGATTAATGCAATGGCAGACAGTCTTCAAGACCAGCTTAAGACGATTCGTGATAATGAGGATCTGCTGCAAAGCGTGCTGGATAATATGACGGGCGGCATCATAATGATCAATGCGGAAGAAGAGATTGCGCTGCTTAATCGAGCTTCAGAGCGAATGCTTGATGTCAGTAACGGTGAAATGGCGGGTCATTCGTACAAAGAGTTAAAACGGCATTATGAGCTAACCCGTCTGCTTGAAGAAGGGGTGTTAAGCCGGGAGCCGATTCATGAAGAACGAAGTATTTATAACCCAAGAGAGCGAATTGTACGGATGGACGCGGTTCCGATGATCCAGGATGGTACGTACAGAGGTATGCTTTTCCTATTGCAAGAGGTTACGGAAATTCGCCGTTTGGAGCGGATGCGTAGTGAATTTGTAGCTAATGTATCGCATGAACTCAAGACTCCGGTTGCAGCGGTCAAAGGGTTTGCCGAGACCTTACTGGGTGGCGGAGTTAAAGATGAGAAGACGGCGAGATCCTTCCTGCAAATTATTTATGATGAGAACGAGCGTTTAAATCGCTTGATTGGAGATATTCTGGAATTATCTAAAATCGAATCTAAACGGGTGCAGCTCGATTGCTCACCGGTTCATATCATTGAATTCTTTGATTCCGTGCTGGGAACCATCAGTAAAGTCGCTGAGAAGAAAAACATTAGTCTTAATGTAGAGGTTCCTGAGGAGCTATTCATTGAGGCGGATGAGGATAAGCTGCGTCAAATCTTTATGAATCTGTTCTCTAATGCGATTAATTACACACATGAAGGCGGAAACGTAAAGGTCTACGTTAAGAGTCTACTGAAACCAGACGGCTCCGAAAATGTTCAATTTACTGTTAGCGATACAGGTATGGGGATTCCTAAAAAAGATCTTCCGCGTATTTTTGAACGTTTTTACCGGGTGGATAAGGCAAGATCCAGAAGCTCCGGTGGAACCGGATTGGGGCTGTCTATTGTAAAGCATTTGGTAGATATGCACCATGGAGTGATTTCAGTTGAAAGTGATTTGGGAATCGGAAGTTCCTTTGTGATTGAATTGCCTTTACTGCAGGAAGAAAAGACCGATTAGATTTTTGTAAATTCACTTTTTCAATTTTACACTAAGTTAACATTACGGTGATATGATGGTTTTGTTGCTGTTTTGTAAAAATCAAACTATATGGAAGACGGGGGAACCTATGGCTCAACGATTGCTTGTCATTGAAGACGAACCGACACTAGCCCGGCTGCTGTCCTATAACTTAACGCAGGAAGGTTACGAGGTGACGGTAGAGGATCATGGAACGGCAGGATATGATCGTGCGACGAGGGAACCTTTTGACTTGATCGTATTGGATCTGATGCTGCCAGGAATGAATGGCATTGACATCCTTGATAAATTGCGTGGACAAGGTATCCGCACACCTATTATCGTATTGACTGCTAAAAATGCTGAAGAAGATGTGGTTAGAGGGCTGAAATCTGGTGCTGATGATTATATAACCAAACCTTTTGGAGTATCCGAATTGCTTGCAAGAGTGAGCGCTGTTTTACGACGGATTTCCGGTCTTGCTGAGGAGGCTCCACAAGAGACACCTATATCTGCTTCTACGATCATTCTGGGACAACTAGAAATCTATCCTGAGCGGTATGAAGTTTCCTTAGGTGGACATAGCATTAACCTGCGACCGAAAGAGTTCGAGGTATTGTTATATTTGGCTCGTAAACCAGGGGTAGTGCTGACAAGAGATGATCTTATGAACGCTGTATGGGGCTTTGATTATATTGGTGGACAGCGCACCGTTGATGTGCACGTAAGTTCACTTCGTAAAAAGCTTGAGCTAGATCCAGAATCCGTCCATATCGATTCCATTCGAGGTGTAGGTTATAAATTAGTTGTTAACAAAAAGAGAGCTCCGGTCATTTAGCATGACTGGAGTTTTCTTCTTTATCCCGTTCATAAACAAGATTCAGGTGAGATTACACGCCGAATTGTAGGGAATACTATCACGTGGACTAATTCATCTTCACCAATTTTACATTGCGTTAACATTTCTCTCCAACTGTATTTACATTAAAAGCTTATTATGGAGAACGAAGATGATGAGAAGGAGACGTAAATACTAATGAAATCCATCATTGACATAGAGAAACTTGATCTCTACTATGAGTCATTTCACGCACTGAAGAATGTGAATCTGCAAATTCCGGAGAAACAGGTTACTGCTTTTATTGGACCTTCCGGTTGCGGAAAATCCACTCTGTTGCGCACGCTGAATCGTATGAATGATATGATTCCTGGTACACGTATTGAAGGAACTGTAAACATCGGCGGCAAAAATATTTATAGTGACGAGGTAGAGGTAGAAAGCCTGCGTAAGCAGGTGGGCATGGTATTCCAACAGCCAAATCCTTTTCCAAAGTCGATTTACGACAATGTTGCTTATGGTCCTCGCCTGCACGGTATTCGTTCAAAGAGCGAACTGGATGAGATTGTAGAGCAAAGTCTGCGTCATTCCGCGCTGTGGGAGGAAGTTAAAGATTTTCTGAAAAAATCTGCCCTTAGCTTGTCCGGCGGACAGCAGCAACGGCTGTGTATCGCCCGAGCTTTGGCAGTACAGCCGGATATTCTGCTCATGGATGAGGCAACGTCTGCACTTGATCCTGTGTCTACGCTCAAGATAGAGGAGCTTGTACAGGAATTAAGAAGTAAGTATACAATCGTTATGGTTACTCATAACATGCATCAGGCGGCACGTGTATCTGGTCGAACCGTGTTTTTCTTGAATGGTGTAATTGTAGAGGCGGCGGATACAGAGGTGTTGTTCTCGACTCCTAAGGATTCCCGCACCGAAGATTATATTTCTGGACGTTTCGGCTGATACGGGCTACAAGGGCGCTCGTCCTTGAAAATGGCAAGCTGACCATACATTAATGAGGAGGATCGCTCTTACTATGATTCGCAGAAAAGAATTTGATAAAGATTTGGAAGAGCTGCGCAGTCTGCTGCAGCAGATGGGTGAACATGTAATAGATGCTCTTGGTGGAGCAATTGTTGCTTTACAGAATCTTGATACTGTGCGCGCTCAGGAAATCATTAAAGCAGATTTGCAGCTGAATGCCATGGAAGATAAAATCATGGAAATTGGCTCACGGCTAATTATTACACAGCAGCCTGTAGCAAAAGATTTGCGCCGCATTATCGTTGCTTTCAAAATATCTAGCGATTTGGAACGTATGGGTGACTTGGCTATTGATGTTGCGAAAGCAACTATGCGCATCCATGGACAGCAGCTGATCAAGCCGCTTGTAGACATTCCACGTATGGCGGAAATTGTGACGACCATGATTGATGAGGCTATCCAGTCTTATCTGGATGAGAACACGGATCTGGCTTATAGAATGGCACAAGATGATGATCAGGTCGATCAATTATATGGTTCGATGATCAATGAGCTATATAGTTATATGGTGGCAAAACCGGATTCTGTATCCCAAGCTATGTTATTAACGCTGGTAGGCCGTTATATTGAACGGATTGCCGATCATGCGACTAACATAGGTGAGAGTGTTGTTTATCTGGTCACAGGCAGCCGTCCGGACTTGAATCAGTAATTTGCACTTACACAGCTTTTGTTATATCTTTAGTTAAACTAAGTAGCCGCCCTTTTAAAAGGGCGGCTACTTGTTGTATATCCTTAACATATCAGCTTATCCCACTGTTTAGGTTGGTAAAGCCGTTTCTACTTGTACAGGGCATATGGTAAGATGTAAGGAGTAAGCATGAAAAAGGCGAGGTGCACTATGGACAAGTTGATACTTATAGATGGAAACAATATTATTTACCGTGCTTTTTTTGCGATGCCCCCGCTGACGAATACAGCAGGGCAACAGACAAATGCGGTGTACGGATTTACAACGATGCTGCTTCGTTTAATCGAAGAACATAAACCGACACATATGATTGTCGCTTTCGATGCAGGGAAAGTTACTTTTCGGCATGAAGGTTATCAAGATTATAAGGGCGGCCGGCAAAAAACACCGCCGGAACTCTCCGAGCAGTTCCCTTTGTTGAAGGAATTGCTGACTAATTTAGGTGTACCGCAGTTTGAAATTGGCAATTATGAGGCTGATGATATTATTGGCACCATTTCACGCCAGGCGGATGAAGCGGGACGGCAGGTTATGATCGTGTCGGGAGACAAGGATATGTTGCAGCTGGCCTCTGAACATACGACCGTTGCCTTAATCCGCAAAGGGGTCACCGAAGTTGAGCTTTATGGGCCGGAACAAATCCGGGAGAAATATGACCTAACCCCTGAGCAGATCATTGATCTTAAAGGGCTGATGGGCGATGCAAGTGATAACATCCCGGGAGTACCCGGCGTAGGTGAGAAGACAGCTTTGAAGCTGCTGCATCAATTTGGATCAGTGGAAGGTGTCTTAGCTGGAACCGGTGAGCTAAAGGGTAAAATGAAAGAGAAACTGGAAACCCATGCGGAAGATGCGGTGATGAGTAAAAAATTAGCGACCATCTATCGTGAAGTACCGCTTGAGCATTCGTGGGAAGACATGGTCTTCAATGGAATTTCAGCGGATACAGCCGGACCAGCGCTTGCTAAGCTGGAATTTAAATCATTGTTGGACCGTTTGTCGCTTAGTGCTTATGCTCCTGTTACCGAGGGTGAGGAGAGTGCAGCTGAAGTAGAAGCTGCGGCACTTGATATTACGATCGTAAGTGAAGAAGAACTTAAGGAGCTTAGTGAAGCCCTGGCTGGTATTTCGGCGCTGCATGTGGAATCGAATGGAGATAATCCGCATCGTGCCGAGGTAATCGGAATAGGATTGTCCTCTCTGGAGCGGCATTACTATGTGCCGTTTGAATTACTGCATAAACCGGCCGCTGCGAAGCTGCGTGATTGGCTAGGAGATGAAAAGGCTCCGAAAAGTGGATATGATCTTCACCGCGCTGATTTGGCTCTACACTGGCAGGGAATTGCTTTTGCAGGTGCTGCCCATGATGTGCAGCTGGCGGCTTATTTGCTTGATCCTACGGAGGCTAATCAGAATCTAAATGATCTCACTGCTAAATACGGCTTGCCGCGGCTCTCTCCTGATGAAGAGGTATTTGGTAAAGGTGCCAAATACAAAATCCCTGAGCTTGAAGTTTTAGGAAATCACGTTGCACGAAAGAGTGCAACGGTTCTTGGAATCGCACAGAAGCAACAGCAGGAGCTGGTGGAGACCGCAATGACAGGGCTATTCGAGGATCTGGAAATGCCTTTGTCACGGATTTTGGCGGATATGGAGAAACAGGGGATTGCAGTCAATGCTGGTGATCTTAAAGAGCTTGGAAAAGAATTCGAGGCGCAAATTTCTAAATTGGTCAGTGAAATATACGAGATTTGTGGCACTGAGTTTAATTTGAACTCACCAAAGCAGCTGGGTGAAATCTTGTTTGTAAAGCTAGGTCTGCCTGTCGTCAAGAAGACGAAGACGGGTTATTCCACGGATGCCGAAGTGCTTGAGAAACTGGCGCCATACCACGATGTGGTGCGTTTGATTCTGCAATATCGCACAATTGCAAAGCTGCAATCTACCTACGTAGAGGGGCTGCTTAAAGAAATTTCCCCGAACACAGGGAAGGTGCATACATTCTATCGGCAGACAATTGCCGCTACAGGACGGCTTAGCAGCCAATTCCCGAACTTGCAAAATATCCCGATTCGTCTAGAGGAAGGACGCAAAATCCGCAAGGTATTCGTTCCGTCCGAACCGGGCTGGTCCATCCTGGCAGCCGACTATTCGCAGATCGAACTGCGTGTGCTGGCACATATTTCCGGCGATGAGCGGATGAAGGAAGCCTTTCTGCATGATATTGATATTCACACGAAGACAGCGATGGATGTGTTCGGTGTGACCGCAGAACAGGTGGACAGTAATATGCGCCGTGCCGCAAAAGCCGTTAACTTTGGGATCGTCTACGGGATCAGTGATTACGGTCTCTCGCAGAATCTGAATATTCCGCGTAAGGAAGCCGCGCAATTTATTGAACAGTATTTTGAGGTTTATCAGGGTGTACGCCGCTATATGGACGATATTGTAGTGGAGGCACGGAAGTATGGTTATGTGACCACATTGCTCGAACGTCGCCGTTATCTGCCGGAGATTAATGCGAAGAACTTTAATCTGCGCTCTTTTGCGGAGCGGACAGCAATGAATACACCTATACAGGGAACAGCAGCGGATATAATCAAGCTGGCGATGGTGCATATGGACAAGGCGTTATTTGATCGTGGGTTTAAGAGCCGTATGCTGCTTCAAGTACACGATGAGCTTGTATTCGAGGTGCCAGAGGATGAAATGGAGCTTATGAAGACGCTTTTGCCGGAAGTAATGGGTGGAGCCCTAAAGTTATCTGTGCCGCTTAAGGCAGAGGTCAGCTTTGGAAGTAACTGGTACGAGGCGAAATAGACTCCCTTTAAGGTGTGCATATCAGCTATAATGTAGTTGAGGTGAAGACATCATGCCGGAATTACCGGAAGTAGAGACAGTCAAGAGAACACTTAATGAGTTAGTTAATGGAAAGCAGATAGAGAATGTAACCGTCCGGTTGGCGCGGATTATTCAGCGTCCGGATGATATTCAGGCTTTTGCCCACCTGCTGGCAGGTCATAGCATTGTAAAAGTTGAACGAAGAGGAAAGTTTTTGCGTATTGTGCTGGATGGTCTGGTGCTTGTGTCACATTTACGGATGGAAGGCCGTTACGGACTTTTTTCAAATGATGACCCACTGGACAAGCATACACATGTGATTTTTCATTTTACGGATGGAACTGAGCTGCGTTACACGGATGTTCGCCAATTTGGGACAATGCATCTTTTTCAGATGGGAGAAGATCTTCAGCTGCCGCCTTTAAATAAGCTGGGGCAGGAGCCGCTGGAGCCTTCTTTTACACCGGAGAGGTTTAAGCAGATCGTGTCCGGTAAAAGCACCAAAATTAAATCGCTGCTGCTTAATCAGGAATATATCGTCGGCATCGGCAATATTTATGTAGATGAGTCGTTGCACCGTGCGGGTATCCATCCTGAAGACAGCGCCAAAGCGCTCACGGACAATCAATTGGACAAGCTGCATCATGCTATTGTAAGCACGCTGGCCGAAGCGGTTAACGCCGGAGGTTCATCTGTTAAGTCATATGTTAATGGCCAAGGTGAGAGCGGTACGTATCAGCAGCAGCTATTGATTTACGGTCGTAAGGATCAGCCGTGTAGTAACTGCGGAACGATGATTGAGAAGACGGTTGTAGGCGGTCGTGGCACGCATTATTGTCCAAATTGCCAGCGTCCGACTGTTCACTGAATTTGTTGAAATAATAAGGTTGGCACCCACTACTTGTCCCGCCCATATACTGTGTGAAGAATGCTTAATAGAGAACGGAAGCTGAAACGATAAAATTTCAGTTTTCCGGTTCTTCACAGGAGGGATTGCGGGTGCTCAGCCCATTATTTTCACTGCTATTGCTAGCGTTTGCCTTGAGTTTGGATGGTTTTGGTGTAGGAATTACATATGGGCTGCGTAAAATGAAAATACCACTGCTCTCCGTTCTGATTATCTCGCTCTGTTCGGGGGTAGTTATCTGTGTATCGATGCAGGTTGGGGTTTTGCTTGCCAAGGTAGTGTCTCCGAATGCAGCTTCTATAGTTGGTGCGGTTATACTTGTGCTAATGGGATGCTGGTCGCTTGTTCAGATGCTGATGCAAAAAGAGAAAGATGCAGATGGCGGACGTAAAGCTGAAACGGTAGATAAGGGCTCATTTTCCGAGCAGGCTTGGGCAGAGGTAGCTGCTGATTCTGAAGCGGGTACAGAACCTGTTATGAATGATGAACCGTTGAAATCAGCTGTTTTTTCACTTGAGCTTCGCCGTTTGGGAATTGTAGTACAGATCTTGCGTACCCCGTCTTCTGCGGATATGGATGCCTCAGGAAGCATCTCTTCGATGGAAGCGATGATACTGGGGATTGCGCTCTCTCTGGATGCTTTTGGGGCTGGACTTGGCGCAGCGCTGCTTGGCTTCAATCCGATATGGACATCACTTACAATAGCTTTGTTTAGTGGTACATTTCTATTGCTGGGTATGAAGACTGGACTTAGATTTGCCGGGAACTACTGGATGAAGCATGCTGCCGCATTACCAGCGTTATTATTAATTGCAATGGGAATACTGAAGCTATTATGAGGTGAGTACATGATTATAGGCTTAACCGGAGGAATCGCATCCGGAAAAAGCACAGTGTCTGCACTGCTTGTGAACAAGGGAGCGAGGCTGGTTGATGCCGATGTGATCGCCAGAGAAGTTATGCTTCCCGGGCATGAAGTGTTGGCTGCTGCTGCTAAGCAATTCGGAAAAGAGATCCTTTTTCCGGATGGAACACTGAATAGGGCCAAATTAGGTGAAATCGTCTTTCAAGATCCTGTGGCCCTGCAAACCTTGAACAATTTGACGCATCCTGCTATCCGGCAGGAAATCAAAGACCGTATGTACAGCATGGAGCAGGAAGAGCCGAAGCGGCTTATTATTGTGGATATTCCGCTTCTTTTTGAATCAGGGCTTGAGACCCTGTTCCATGAGATTGTAGTAGTGTACGTTCCCCGTGAAATGCAAATTGCTCGATTAATGGAACGTAATAGGCTCTCTTTAGAAGAAGCAGAAGCGCGATTGAATGCACAGATGGATATTGAACAGAAACGTAATAAAGCGGACTACATCATCGACAACAGTGGCGATCTTGCGTACACTGAGCAACAGGTTGCTGTTTTTTGGGACAGGCTGGGTTTATCATGAAATGGCTACGTAAAAAAAGAGTACTGCTTCTGCTATTTGTGGGTTTTACGGCAATATTGTTTCTGAGTACTAACTGGATGTCGTGGTTTTATCCCATCCATTTTAAAGATGAGATTCGCAAGCACAGCATCACTTATGAGATAGACCCGTTTCTTGTAACCGCGATTATTCGTGTAGAAACGAACTTTAAAACTGGACGAGAATCCAAAAAAGGCGCACTAGGGCTGATGCAGCTTATGCCGGATACCGCGAAGTGGGCGCTGGAAAAGGCCAAGCTTCCAAACGTATCTATGGAAGAACTCAAGCATGAGCCTTCGGCTAATATTGAACTGGGTACATGGTATCTTTCAACTTTATCCCGTCAGTTCGAAGGTAAACGTACAGCAATTATCGCAGCCTATAATGCTGGGCCCGGAAAAGTTCAACGCTGGTTGGACGAAGGGGTCTGGGATGGGACAGATGCAACCATTAAAGATATTCCCATTGGTGAAACCAGGCATTATGTACAGCGCGTTAATTATTACTATGATCAGTACACGGACATTTACAAAGAATTTTAATTTCTACCGTGTTATGTATAAAAAGAAGTATTAAACGACCTGTAGGTCGTTTAATACTTCTTCAAAAAGCTTATGTTGGTCAGGTTATTTGTATTGACCTGCCAGTTGTTGTTCTGCCAGGGTTACAAGACGTTTAGTGATGTAACCACCGATCGAACCATTTTCATAAGAAGTTTTATTGCCTTGGTAACCATCTGGGGAAAGCGTGATTCCTAGTTCTTGGGCAACTTCGTATTTAAGTTGTTCCAAGGCACCGCGGGAATTTGGAGCTACAAGGTTATTGGAGTTGTTGCTTTGGCTCATTGCTGTTCACCTCCTCTGTTGGTAACTGTATTATGTGCCGGACTTGCCATTATCATTACAAGAAAAAAACGGTGATTTCTGGAAATAATAAAAAAGCCGTTCAAAAGCCGGATTTATAACGTGCCGGGACCCATACCATTATGTAATAGGAAGTGATGAAGCTTATGAAATGCCCTTACTGTGATCACACAAATACTAAAGTGCTGGACTCGCGACCAGCGAATGAAAATAAGTCAATCCGTCGTAGGCGTGAATGTGAGCGTTGCAGCAAACGTTTCACTACTTTTGAAATGATTGAAGAAACGCCACTCATTGTAATTAAAAAAGACGGCAGCCGTGAGGAATTCAGTCGTGATAAAATACTCCGTGGTCTCATCCGTGCTTGTGAGAAACGGCCGGTTTCTGTGGAACGTCTAGAAAAGATCGTGTCCGAGGTTGAGAAATCTCTGCGCGGCATCGCCGTTGCGGAAGTGGAAAGCCAACAGATTGGTGAATTCGTGATGGAGCAGCTCTACCCAGTAGATGAAGTGGCTTACGTTCGTTTTGCGTCCGTATATCGCCAGTTCAAGGATATTAATATGTTCATGAAGGAACTCAAGGGGCTGCTATCCAAGAGTACGGGAGAATTAGAGGGATTATAGGGTTTTGTCCAGTTAGGGCGTACAGCAAATCTTAGGGTCTGTTAGGAGTGCTTGTACTGGTTTGTTTCCTCTGAGTTTTGAGCGGGGAATTTGAGTGGAAAAATGATTTTTAAAAAAAGTGTTGACATAGAGGGCGATTTTTTATATTATATAGAAGTCGCCTACGACGCTTGAGTTTATCGGAACAACTCAATTACGACCAAACTAAAATTAAAAAATGTGTGATTTCATACATCTGAAATTTCAGTTTGGGGCCATAGCTCAGCTGGGAGAGCGCATCGCTGGCAGCGATGAGGTCAGGGGTTCGATCCCCCTTGGCTCCACCAAACATCATATGGACTCTTAGCTCAGTTGGTAGAGCAGTAGACTCTTAATCTATTTGTCCAGGGTTCGAGCCCCTGAGAGTCCATCCTAAAGAAACGGCAGAAATGCCGTTTTTTTGTTGTTTGGGGAAGAGTGACTTTTTATTTGGTTTTGATCGTGGTATAGTTTGGGTAGATAAAACGTACAATGCAAAGAGAGTAGTGCGGAAACACGACTCCCGGTGCAATAGCCGCTTTTAAGGGCGGCGGCTTCGGAAGTTTAGTCAGGAAATAGACCGCATTCCTTTGCGAGAGGGCGGTCTATTTCTTTTTGAGGTAGTTGAGCAGTGCAATAATGAACATGCCGAACATGAACATCAGTGACAATTGCTGACTCCAATTACAGACAATCCATATCTAAAGAAACAGGAAGATGCTGTTTCTTTTTTTGTTCCCATTTATTAATTATCATTAAATCCATTAAACTCCTGAAGCATTTGGATAAAGGTTTCAAGCTGTTGATTATCCCATTGGGCTATGCGCTCATAAAATATGAACTCCTTATCCTGTAACGCGTCAAAGGTTTTTTGTCGTCCAAGATCAGTGAGAGTAAGAAGGATCGCTCGACGATCATTAGGAGAGTCTTCTCTTCTAACATAACCCAAATTCTCGAGTTGCTTGATGAGACGGCTGACTGAACTACGATCCATAGCCGTTGATTCTGCCAACACAGAGGCGCTTGTTGGTCCATAGGAGTACAGCCAACGGACTATATGGAAAGCAGCAGGCTGTATAGATGAATCGAAAGCGGCAGCAGTTCTGACATTTAGGGCATGCGAAGCGCTAATGAGAGCACTAATATGGTTATTGACGCAAACCTTAGAACGTTCTTTGAGAGCAGCAGGAAGTGCAAAAATCATAAATGTTGCTTCAGAATCTTCACGCCGTCATGGAGTGCTAAAGTTGCCAGAAGATTTGCTCAATACAGCTTCTTTTACTTCCAGAGGATCTTCTGAGATTTATGGGAAAACCAAACTGTTAAATATTATGTTTACCAGTGAGCTTGCACGCCGCTGGGCGGGAACGGGAATCAGTGTTCGTGCATTGAATCCGGGTTTTAACGTTACAGGTCTCGGGCGTGAACTTTGGTTTTCTTCGATGCTTAAGCACTTATTGAATTTCTTTCGTATTGGCGATCCTCGTAAAGGAGCGGAGATCATTATTCGTTTAATGACCGATCCTAAGTATCAAGAGAGCAGTGGGGGATATTTTAACGTTGGGACAGGCAATCCCATTGTACCCGTACAACCGGGAGGAGATAAGGTAATGGAAAATAAATTATGGAACGATACGCGAGACATTTTGCAGCAGAAAGGTTTCTTTGGAAACTGATTTAATTAGTGAAACTAACCTCATGTCCGTTCGAATCACCCATTCATGATCCTGCGGACTGTATAGCTCTTATTTTCTTTATTTAGTGAAATTAGTCGAGTGATCGGACCGTAGCGCACTTATTTCCTCTCCAGTAGCAGTATTTTGCTTTGAAAAGACTAGATAAGTGCGTAGGAGTCCGATAGCTTGGGAAAATGCCCCATAATGAGAAAATAAGAGCACCTCGGTCCGTTGTATCTCAACCTTCCGCCAGTCCGACATTTTTTAGTACTACGATCAGAAATAGACCGATCCCTTGTGAGAGAGGGCGGTCTATTTTACAGTTACCGTTAGTTACCGTATTCCTTCAAAAGCGTATCTCACCAACTGCTGCACATAAGCATCGTCTATGGGTTGGCCGGTCACCAGCAAGCGGTAGAATATCGGCCCGTAAATAAGATCGGTAACAACTTCAATATCGAGATTATCCTTCAATTCCCCCCGCTGAACACCTCGTTCCATAAGCAGCCGTGCCTCAAGCCGGCGAGGCTGGAAATATCGGGTCCGATAAGCTTCCGCCAAGCCTGAATCCATCTGTCCTTCGCCAATGATCTCCGTAATGATTTTACCCTCTCGACTAATCAGGAACCGGGATAAGTTCGTTGCATGCATGAGAATATCATCGAATACTGAACCTGTGTCAGGTACGGGCAGTCTGTCCGCAGCCGAGGATAGGAATCCATCCATCACCACGGCAGCCTTGTTAGGCCACCATTTATATATCGTAGCTTTGCTGACCTTGGCACGATCCGCTATTTTTTCCACCGTAACTGCTCCAAAACCATTTTCCAATAACAAATCATAGGAAGCGGAAAGAATAGACTTCTCCGTCTCAACATTACGCGGACGTCCTCGTTTACTCTCCATCTGAAATCACCCTTTCGTTAATCTGTCTCCAATCAAAATATAAACTATACGTTCAGTATACTAAAAAAATCCGGAAAAATAAATGACCATCGCCTATTTACAAAACGATACGTTCAGTATATTATTTAAACATGAATTAGTGAACTGAACGTATAGTATTTAAATTATTATGATCATCTGAGGAGGATTCACATGCAAAAAGAACAAGCGGCGAAAGAGAACCACATATCAAGTTGGATGATGTTTATGTTAGCAGCGGCATGCGGGCTTATCGTGGCCAATCTTTATTATGCTCAAACCCTTGTCGGACCTATCAGTGTCTCGACAGGACTTTCTTCTACAGCCGCAGGCTTGATCGTCACTTTAACTCAAATCGGTTATGTTGTAGGTTTGTTATTTATCGTGCCGCTGAGTGACATTGTTGAGAATCGGCGTCTCACGATAATCACGTTAATGGTTGCAGTGGGTGCATTGCTGGTTGCAGCTTTCGCAGCTAATGCGCCTTTGTTCCTGACAGCATCTTTGTTTATAGGAACCGGTTCTGTGGTAGCTCAAATCCTGGTGCCTTATGCCACCTATTTAGCGTCTGAAGAGCAGCGTGGGCGTGTGGTTGGTAATGTTATGAGTGGACTCTTACTTGGTATTATGTTTGCCCGGCCCGTGGCAAGCTTTATCACCAGCATCTGGGGATGGCAAGCCGTTTTTATTTTTTCAGCGGTCGTCATCACGTTGTTAGCCATTCTGCTGTCGCGATTTCTTCCTGAACGTAAACCTGCACCTTCGGTAAGCTATAGTAAATTAATTGTCTCTTTAGGCACCCTTTTAAAACAAACGCCTATATTGCGCCGACGTGCCTTATATCAAGCTTGTTTATTTGGAGCTTTTAGTCTCTTTTGGACGGTGGTTCCGTTGCGGTTGGCGGATGATTTTGGAATGTCGCAGCAAGGTATCGCATGGTTTGCTTTAGTAGGTGTTGGTGGGGCTGTAGCCGCGCCGATTGCTGGAAGACTGGCAGATAAAGGTTGGAGCAAATGGTTAACCGGGCTGGCCATGATCATTGCCACCTTGTCTTTTTTACTAATTCATCTTTTCCATAGCCACTCAACTTTTGCTCTCATCCTGCTCTTTATTTCCGCGATTACATTGGATATGGCCGTATCCGGAAATCTTGTACTCGGACAGCGTGTGATTTATTCATTGGGAAGTGAAGCGAGGGGACGTCTTAATGGGATCTTTATGGCGATTTTCTTCGTGGGTGGAGCCGTTGGATCATCTTTGGGTGGTTGGGCTTATGCCTATGGGGGATGGACCTTCGCCTCACTCATCGGAGTGATCCTGCCGCTATTGGCTTTGGTTTACTTTTTCACTGAAAAAAGATCAACTAAAGCTGTTGAATAAATCCTTGCTTTAAGAGTGGGGGTTAGGCTTACGGCAGAATAGACCGCTACCTTTGGTTAGGGCGGTCTATTTCTTTTTGAGGTAATAACGCTTGATAAACGTTAGTTATGCTCTGCTAACTGCACCTCAAACCCGTCCGGGTCCAGGATATAAAAGAACCGCAGGTGGGGATTGGGTGCGATTGGTCCGCGCGCTACTGGGATACCTTGGCTTTTTAAACTCTCCATCGCTTCATCAAGTGACTCCACTTCGAAACCCACAGAAACGCCACATTCCGGCTTCAAAGCCGGGTCACTTCCCTGAATAAGCTCGATCTTGGGTTGCCCCTCCAGACCTAACATGACGATCTGTTTTCCACTGCTCTCAAATCTACGCTCAATGGGTAGCCCCAGTATCCGGTTATAAAAATGAAGGGAAGCCTCCAGATCGCGGACCCGAAGCGTAATCCAATTCATACTCAATTTCATGGTTTTATAGTCTCCTCTGATGAATATTCTATATCGTATATTATACGCTATCATCTTGCCCGGAAACAGGGAGAATAGGAAATCAAGAACGTTTAATGAGGATAAAAGCCCGCAAAATCAGCTGTGCAACCAGTGGTTGACAGTATGTAAGGGTAGATAGGTAGTCAATTACAGAACGTTATAATATGATGAGCATGAGGTGATGGCGAATGGACTTTGCAAATAAATTGCAAAGCTATAGGAAACAGAGAGGAATGTCCCAGGAGAACTTAGCGGAGGTGATTGGTGTTTCGCGGCAAGCCGTGTCTAAGTGGGAATCAGGTCAATCCTATCCCGAAATGGATAAGATGATTAGTTTAAGTGAATTATTTCACGTAAGTTTGGATCATCTGGTGAAGGATGCTTCAAGCGATACCAAAGCAGAGCATGTCGCAAGCCCCGTATATGTAGATCTGAATTCCTTGTTTCATTATGAGTACAAAAGTAAGAGAACATGCTTTGGAATTCCTCTGGTTCATATCCATATCGGGCGGGGGCTATACGTTGCCAAAGGGGTTATTGCCATAGGTAATGTTGCGATTGGTGCGGTATCCATTGGTATTGTTGCTTTGGGCGGATTATGTTTAGGTGCGCTTGCTTTAGGACTCATCAGTTTTGCAGGTCTGGCTCTAGGGCTTTTGTTAGCCGTTGGGGGCATTGCGGCGGGTACAATGGCCGTTGGTGGAATAGCATTGGGGATATTTGCTGTTGGAGGTTTAGCTGTAGGTATGTTCTCCTTGGGTGGTCTCTCTATCGCTTCCCATATTGCAATGGGTGGATATGCAAGCGGGCATATAGCTATAGGGGATACCGTAAAAGGTGCTTATACCTTTATTACTCAAGATAATAATTTCAACGATATCAAGGGGGAGGAGGTAAGAAAGTTAATTCAGCAAGAATATCCACATCTTTGGAAGCCCATTGTGCAGGGAATTATTTCAATCTTCAAATAGCTGATTAATTTGCGGAAATTTCTTTACGGTTGTTTCATATGGATATAATTTGGGTAATAAACGATTGGCGTTTGTCATATATTGATCCGGCAAAAATACTTGTTGCTCAGCAACAAGTATTTTGATTTTGTGTTGGATATTTGTGAAAATATAAAACCTGATATTAGATGTTTTGCTGAAAACCGAAATTTTTACAGAGGAGTATTTATTTGAAAAGCATTCATAAGCGCTTATTATTCTTGCTGCTTGTGTTTATAATTCTACCGTATTTTTTATCCGTGTTGTTGATCTATCGGCAGACGAAAGAGAATGTGGAACGACATGAACTTGAGAACAGCCAAGAGCAAATTCAGCAGGCGTCAGCCGATCTAGAGCAATATTTTGATGAAATCATTAATCTTCCATATATTTTATACCGAAATCCAGACTTATTCAGGGTGTTTGAAGAAGGGTTAGAAGAAGATTTTTATTACAAGCAGCTTGAAATTAATAAGGGTATGACTAACTTCTATCTCATGAGGAGTGAAATTCGTCAGATCCGTTTATTCATAAATGAAGGGAAAAGCTCATTTACAGTTTATAATGCCATGTTAAGTTCCCGTAAAAGGAATCCGGATTTATTACAGCAAGCTTCCATTCAGAAGCTGATGAGCTCTAATAGCAATGATCTTATTGAAGCTCCGCATCCGATTGAGAACTATAACGATACCTCCATTATGCCTCCTTCGGATAAAACGATGGTCTTGACGGTTCATCACAAAATTGTGGATGTCCTAACACAGGAATTTCTGGGCGTCATCACTATAGATATTGATTTGGACAAGATTGCTCATATCGCTAATCATTTTCTACAGAAAAATAAAGAGAGCGTATGGCTTTCCGATGCGGAGAATCATGTCATTTACGCAAGTGATGAAACATGGATAGGCAAAACCGTTCCCGATGAACTGCAAAGGAAAATAAGTCCAGCACAGGCAGCTGCTAATTCTCCAGAAGGAGATATTGTGTTTACTAGAACATTGCAGGAACCGATAAAAGAGTGGCATTTTGCTAAGGTAACCCCGAGCTCTTTTTTATTTGAAGATGTAAGGAAAACTGCCTATACAAACATCATCGTAGGTGTGGTTGTAGGTGGACTGGGCTTGATAATGATAACAATCATTTCTTATGGATTTACACGGCCGATAAAACTGCTTAGTCAAAAAGTCCAGCGTATCGAGGGGAGGAATATGAATGCCCCATTCGATGATATGCGGGAGGACGAAATCGGTATTCTAGAAAGACATATCAAGGAGATGATGAATCGGATCAACCGTCATATTGACCGGGAGTATAAGCTTGAGATAGAGAACAGGAAAAATCAGCATAGGGCGCTAAAGTCGCAGATCAATCCGCACTTTTTATTTAATTCTTTACAATCCATTGCTGCTGTTGCCCTACTCTCTGAATCTCCAAAAGTATATCAACTGATTACCTCTTTATCCAAAATGATGCGGTACTCGATTCGTGTGGATCAGAAGGCGACGGTTCAAAGCGAAGTGGATTATGTCCAGGCTTATTTGAATCTTCAAGCGGAACGTTTTCAGACTGATTTTAGCTATTCCATTGATGTACCTAAAGATATTCTTGATATTCCGGTTCCTAGTATGATCTTGCAGCCGCTCGTTGAGAACTTTTTTAAGCACTGTTATGACGAGGGCTATGAACAAGCTTACATCCATATTTATGGTGAAATACAAGGTGAATATTTGAATCTAGTCGTAGAAAATAACGGAAACAGCGTGACGGATGATGAACTTGAGGCATTAAAAAATAATCTCTACACATCGGTTAACGAAGGCAATCCTTCTTTTGCACATATCGGGTTAAAAAACATTCATGATCGCTTGGTTCTTCATTTCGATCAGACAGCGGGAATCAAACTAGATTCGATGCAGGGACAAGGGTTCACTGTACGGCTAGTAATTCCACTCTACCTAAAGGAGAAGTAACGTTTATGAAAGCTCTTATTGTAGATGATGAGTCTAATGTTAGAAAAATCATCCGTTTTTTGGGACGGTGGGAACAATACGGGATTACCGAAGTGCTGGAAGCCAGAAATGGTCTCGAGGCTAAGGCGTTAATTGAGCAGAAATCTCCAGAGATCATAATGACAGATGTCAAAATGCCCAAAAATAGCGGGATGGAGTTAATCGAGTGGTTGGCTGCTAAAGACTACCCGGGAAAAGTGATTATGATTTCAGGGTTTGACGATTATTGTTTTATGCGTAAAGCGTTTAAGCTGGGATGCTTTGATTATTTGATGAAGCCAATTGAAGAGAAAATGCTGAATGAAACTTTAGAAGGGGCGTTGAGAGCCTGGGAAAAAGAAGAGGGAGAACGTCGCAATATGGAGTCCGGATTTTATGAAGAGGTAAAAATGTTTCGCTTAAACAGGGAGATTACTGCTGCTTGTAACGGTGAAGCTTTTGATGCAGGCGAAATTGCCTCGGCTCTCCCACAGGCAGACGTATACGACTTCACCATGATGTATTTTTACCAATCTCATTATTCGGAGCCATACATTCAGCTTTTGACCGAAGAACTGGCTACACGGGAGTGGGGAAATGCATTTACACTTCAAAATGATCCTAATGTCTGTGTGATTCTGTCCCTTCATGGACAGTTTTTCCCGATAGAGGAATGGATTACCCAGCATTTTGATATACCTGTTCGTTTGGTTAGTGGCCCCTCCATCCAATCGCTCGCAGAGATATCGTTATCTTTTCAATCTGCACAAAGGTCTATGGCTGAACAAAATTTTAGAGCAATCCATCGTTTGGCGGATTTAGATGATGTTAGGCGTATGAATGATATTGTCGCATTTGTTGATGAGCATTATATGGAAGAGCTAAGTTTGGACAAATTATCCACCCGTTTTTTTCTGAGCCGAGAACATATCTCGCGGAGATTTAAGCAAGAAGTAGGGATGACTCTTACGAACTACGTCATTCATTTACGAATAAATCAAGCGAAACAGTGGTTACTAGAATCGGATGAAAAGATGTACTCGATTGCCTTAAAGCTAGGGTATCAAGATGAGATTTATTTCTCTAAGCTGTTCAAAAAAAACGTCGGTATGACGCCTGCTGAATATCGTAATTCACAGGGAGCAAGAGAAATAGACGCGGAAGTCAGGATAGCCAATACATAAGTTCATTGTTGAATGCATCTGGGGGAATTATGAAAATAAAAAGGGTTCAAATGATTATCGTGGGGTTGATTACGCTAACGCTTTCTTCATGTGGTGCGCATACACGTCCACTGAAGGAAGCGGATTTGAAGGTAGCGGATAAGGCAGTCACTTTGGAGGTACTGAATCCTAAAGTGGAAATCTCTATAGAATTCGAGCAGATGGTTAAGGAATATGAAAAGGAAAACCCGAATATTAACGTAGAAATTCTAACCTTTGGCGGGGGAGCTAACTACCTTGATGAGCTAAAGGCGAGGTTTGCGGCCAATGTTGGTCCGGATATTTTTCCAAATGGCGGTTATGAAGAAGCGAAGGCATGGAGTAGATATCTTGAGGATTTATCAGATCAACCTTGGGTGGAACAGGCTTATGACGAGGCGCTAGAACCGATGAAGATGGACGGGAAAATATACGGGATGCCGATCAATTTTGAAGGCTACGGTTTTATTTATAATAAGGATTTATTCGCAAAGGCTGGGATTACTCCTCTCCCAACAACGTTTACGGAATTAAAAGAGGCGGCGAAAAAGCTGAAGGCTATAGGTGTGACTCCTTTTTCTGTTGGGTATTCCGATCATTGGTTCTTTGTCCTCCTGTTGAATATTGCTATTGCACAACAGGAGGACCCGGATGCTTTTATTCAAGGGTTAAACAACGGAACACAATCTTTTCGAGAGAATAAGGAAGTTAAAGATGTCATTCGGATGCTGGATTTGACCGTACAATATGGTAACGAAAATTTTTTGACAACAGATTATAATTCGGAAGTTGAGTTATTTGCAACAGGGAGAACGGCGATTCTTAAACAAGGGAATTGGGTTCAGTCTAAAATTGATCAAATATCGCCGAATATGAATATCGGTTTTTTACCCATGCCTATTAATGATGGTTCCGAAAACAATGCGTTGCCAGTAGGGGTATCTAATAATTGGGCTGTTAATAAAGAATCTTCGCCAGAAAAGAAGAAGGAAGCCAAAAAGTTTTTGAATTGGATGGTTTCCTCGGAAACAGGGAAAAAGTTCATGAAGGATCGCTTTCATTTTATTTCAGCTTTTAAAAATATAGAGACGGACCGTTCGGGAGCGCTTGTAAAAGATCTTATGCGATACGTCGATGAACAGAAAACTTTATCTTGGAATTGGTTCAAATTCCCTCCCAGAGTAAGAGAGGAGTTTGGCTATCTTATGCAAGCTTATGTAGGAGAGCAAATTAATCGGGATCAATTGCTTCAAGAGCTTCAAAAATCGTGGGATACCCATGTGAAGTAATAAAACCAAATCAATATAACCCTGTAAATGCATCAATTTACGACATACTCATAACGTCTACTCTTCATTAGAATTTAAAAGGGGAACAGCACAAAGGAAGATCGAAACCCAAATTTAAAGTATAAGAGGAGTTAGATGATGAATTTCAAGAAAATGATTAAACAAACAACAATCCTAACCTTTACAGCTGCTTTAATGTTAGGTGGAGCTACTCAAACCTTTGCGAAAGGAAATAACAAGCCGAACAAGCCGGAGTACAATGACTATGGTTTCTCTCATATCACTCGCGCTGACATGTTGAAATTACCCAAACAACAAAATAGTAAACAATTCCAAGTCCCAAAATTTGATGCTTCAACGATTGAGAACATTCCTGCAGCCATTAAGTTCGATGAGAATGGAAACAAAATTGAAATGGATGTTTGGGATACTTGGCCGCTGCAAAATGCAGATGGAACTGTAGCCAGTTATAAGGGGTATCAAATTGTTTTTGGTCTGGCGGGCGACCCTAATAATGGATCAGACACATTTATTTATTTGTTCTATAAGAAAGAAGGAGACAACTCTATCAGCAGCTGGAAGAATGCCGGCAGAGTGTTTAAGGATAGTGACAAACTTGTTCCTGATGATTATGTTTTAAACAATCAAGCCGAAGAATGGTCCGGTTCAGCAACCATGACATCTGATGGCAAAGTTCGCTTGTTTTACACTAATCGTCATCCTTGGGATCCAGATCGCGGATTTTACGGGAAACAAACTTTAACTACAGCTCAAATTAATGTCTCTGCCCCGGATGGGGATACCCTTAAGATTGATGGCGTAGAAGATATGAAATCCATCTATGACGGTAATCAAGGTGAAATTTATCAAAGTGTTGATATCACCGGTTTTAGCAAAGGCGATTACGACGATAATCATACCTTAAGAGATCCTCACTATGTGGAGGATAAAGGCCACAAGTATCTTGTGTTTGAAGCAAATACAGGGACAACTACGGGTTACCAGGGTGAAGAAGCTCTCTTTAACAAAGCTTATTATGGTAATAGCAATGCCTTCTTCCAAGCGGAGAAAAAGAAATTACTAAGCAGTGCTGACAAAACATCTGCGGAAACCGCGAATGGTGCGCTCGGTATCATTGAATTAAATAATGATTATACATTCAAAAAAGAAATGAAGCCGCTACTTGCCTCCAACACCGTGACAGATGAAATTGAACGTGCGAACATATTTAAATTGAATGGCAAGTGGTATCTGTTCACAAGCTCAAGAGGTTCTAAAATGTTCATTGATGGCATTGATGATGAAGACATCTATATGCTCGGGTACGTATCTAATTCTTTAACCGGACCGTATAAACCATTAAATGGTACAGGACTTGTCCTCCATCAAGATCTTAATCCTTATGATATTACCTGGACTTATGCTCACTTTGCGATTCCGCAAGTGAAAGGTAATAATGTAGTCATCACAAGTTACATGACGAATAGAGGTTACTTTGGGGATCATCATTCCACTTTTGCCCCAAGCTTTGTGCTGAATATTAAAGGCTCCAAGACTTCAGTTGTACCGAACAGCATTTTGGAACAAGGGCAATTGACGCTTAAAGGTAACAAACCGTATTAATCATTTACAAAGTAAATGCCAATGTAGTTGGCGTTTACTTTTCTTTTTATAAGCTAAGATTAGCAATGTGAAAAAAGCGAGGTATATTTTGAATAAGAAAAAAATGATAGGAATCACTATATTAATCCTTTGTTTAATTTGTATTGTGACGATAGTATTAGTAACTTATGACACTGGAGAGAAGAAGAAGCCGGGGACCGACGTTCCTGATCATAAACCTACCACTCGGGCTAGCTATCATTTCACTGTACCTGAGCATTGGAAAAACGATCCGCAAAAACCCATTTATTTTGATGGTAAATATCATTATTATTATCTCTATAATGCTGATTACCCGGATGGAAATGGTACAGAATGGAGACATGCCACATCAACGGATTTGGTGAGCTGGGCAGATGAAGGCGTTGCGATTCCAAAATATACAACACCCAATGGTGATCCCTGGTCAGGATCTGTTGTTGTTGACGATAGCAATACAGCAGGTTTTGGCGAAGGGGCTATTGTGGCGATTTTAACACAGCCCTCTGCAGAGACGGGGAAGCAAGAACAATATTTATGGTTCAGTACGGATCGTGGGCTGACGTTTAAATCTTATAGTGATGATCCTATTTTGCCAAATCCGGGCACAGAAGATTTCAGAGACCCGAAGGTAATATGGGATCAACATTCTCATAAATGGGTGATGACACTAGCTGAAGGTACGAAAGTGGGCTTTTACGAGTCTGACAATTTAAAGGATTGGCACTACACAAGCGGCTTCGAAACAGAAAATATCGGAATTGTGGAGTGTCCTGACTTCTATATGATGCGGGCGAATGATGGCACTTATAAATGGGTTCTTGGGGTCAGTGCAAATGGTAATTCGATAGGTAAACCCAACACGTATGCCTACTGGACTGGAGATTTTAATGGGAATGAATTTATCACGGATCATCATGAACCACAGTGGCTAGATTATGGATTTGATTGGTATGGTGCTGTGACTTTTGAAGAGGGAAAGGACAAGGATCAATACAATCATCGATATGCTTTGGCCTGGATGAATAATTGGGATTACCCTCATGTTACCCCCAATCTTAACGAAGGTTTTAACGGAATGGATTCAATCGTACGTCAAATAAAATTAAAACGAGATGAAGAGCAGTCGTATCAGTTAGTATCACAGCCCATCGAAGCATTAGATCAAATGGTAACTTCAACGGATTCCTTGCAACAAATAAAAGTGAACGGCTCGTCAACACTTGATATCACAGGCGAAAATTACCAGCTCGATGCAGATCTAACTTGGTCAGAGAGTACCAATGTAGGCTTAAGACTTCGTGAATCCGCAGATAAGACGCGCCACGTGGACGTAGGAGTGTTTGTTGAAGGACAATATTCTTATGTTAATAGAGCCTTCACTGGACAACCTGATGAGAGTGACAGATATCTTGAAAGCAAGGCCCCCTTTGATGTGAACAAGAAAAAAGTGCATCTGAAGATCCTTGTGGATAGAACAAGTATTGAAGTTTTTATAGATGATGGTGAAATTGTATTTTCTAATGAAATCTTCCCGGAAATAAATGATCAAGGCATTACCTTGTTTTCTGAAGGTGGCACCGCGATTTTTAATAATGTTGTAATTAAGCATTTTGGCAAAGATTAGAATGAATAGACAGAGTTTTTCTAATTCTTGCGCAATAAGAGGGCACTCCAACCTATGGATGTCCTCTTTTTTTATTATAAGTACGTAATATTAAACCTAATTCACGAAGGAATACATAATTGTTAAACGCTATCTTGAATTCTAGAATGATGTTATTGGCATCACGTTACTTTTTTGGTTTCAAAATCATTCTGGGAGGTTGTCCTAATGAAGCGAAGGCCTATTTATGTTGTTCTTATTCTGTTTATTGTATTTGGTTCATGGTTGCTGCTGAATCACCGGGAAAATAACAGCGCCTCGGAGAAGCAAGTGCAGGAAGTGCTGCCTACGAGTACTGTTGATACTAACACAACAATGGCTAACGTTACTGTAAATAACAGAGAAACTCCGGTGCAGTACTTGGATCCCGCATATAAAGTTACAGTGAAACACGATATTTTGTATGCAAGTAAGAAAAACGAGACGGATGCTGAAGAACCGCTGAAGCTCGATTTGTACCAGCCCATTGGAGATGAAACCAAGCAGAGGCCAGTATTTATTTTTATTCATGGCGGAGGTTATACCGGAGGGGATAAGTCTGATGCAGCAGATTTTTCCGAAGGCCTGGCGAAACGGGGGTATGCTGTTCTCACTATTGATTATAGGCTAAAAAAAGATCCGTTTTTCAATTTCACTCGCACACTTAACGATGCGAATGAGGATATAAACGATGTGATCAAATGGATTAATGAGCATGCGGAGACTTATGGATTGAACAAGGAACGTATAGTTATTGGCGGAGATTCAGCAGGAGGTCATCTGGCCATGAACTTTGTGAATCTATCCTTAGCAAGAGATCCCTCCCTAGTTAAGTCTGTATTTTCCATTATAGATATTTATGGTGGTGAACTGACAAGAAGTGCTGACAGCAAGCTGCCGCCTGTCCTAATTATTCATGGAACGATAGATAAAATGGTGCCGTACCAGCAAAGTGTTGACCTAGCCGCTCAATTGAAAGAGAAAGGTATTTATCATAATCTGCTCACGCTGGAGGGAGTCGGACATGATTATAAAAATGAAAAATACATCGATGAAATTATGGAGACGACAGCACATTTTCTGTGGAATGTCATGAACAGTTCGGACCTTGCGAGTCTTCCGGAAAATTCGGGGATCACGGTTGCTTCTGGTTCTGCTTTTGATATTAAGCTGCCTGAAGCTTATCGCAGCGCATCGAAGGAGCCGCTTAATATCGATTTGCCAGAGGGATGGCTGCTTAGTGGAGAAGAAGAAGGTTCGCTGTGGATACAGGTTCCGGAAAGCTTGGTGCGCGGAAACGATTCGCTGTTCGTCTCTCGGGGTGCAGAGCCTACAGCGGCATCAAGCTTCACTATGAATATCAACGTAATCGACCCGCTGGCAGTGTATTACGAGACTTTTTATGAGGAGTCTGCCAAAGAGATAAAAACCCATATGGATGTTACCAATCAATCTACAAGCAATTTCAGCGGTTCAGTGGAAGCTGATTATGAGACGGGACGATCTACCCGAGGTACTTATACTTCAACTGTGGAAAATCTGGAGCCGGGTAAGAGCGTTCGTCTTGAGATTCCTGAGCTGGCAAGAGGCCAGCGTTCGCTTAAAGTTTTTAATGATATAGGTACCTTATTGCAATCGGCAGTTGATTCTTCTAACGTGCTTCTGTTGCCGAAACTCAGTCCGCCTGTCCAAATCGATGGCAACTTGTCGGACTGGGGGAATCAAGCTCCCTTTGATGTGAAGGATGTCAAAATCATGGGCTGGCAAGGAGAGCAGGATCTCAGCGCCAAGGGTTCCTTAGCATGGGATGCCGACAATCTTTACCTTGGGGTAGAAGTTATCGATGATCATCATGCACAGTCAGCATCAGGAGATGCCGTCTGGAGTGGGGACAGCATCCAGATTGGAATTGGCATTGCCAACGGGGATGGAACGGTGCCTTCTGAGTACCATGAACTCGGTGTGGCTCGCGGAGATACGGGCGAATTACTCAAATGGTGCTGGTTGGCACCCAAGGGGGTTAATTTGGGTGATGCTATAGAATTACAGTATGCGGTGGAACGTAAAGATTCAAAAACCAGCTATGAACTAGCCATTCCCTGGCGTGAACTGAAATCCGACGATGTACAGGTGAAGCCAGGAATGAAGCTGAAATTTTCGTTATTGGTCAATGACAATGATGGTGAGGGGCGCAAGGGCTGGGTGGAATATAACAGCGGCATTGGTTCGGCTAAGGATGTTGATGCTTTTGGTGATCTATTTGTGCATTGACATATTCTGCTGTTAACACTATGATATGAATGAAAAAATAATTATTCATTCACGGAGAGACGAAAAGTGGAAGACAAAAAAACAAAGATATACCAATGTGCGAAAGAGCTATTTAGCAATAAAGGCTTTAAAGACACGAATGTTTCTGGCATTACCACAATGGCTGGAATAGCTGTAGGAAGTTTTTACAACTATTATCCCTCTAAGGAAAAGCTTTTTATGGATATTTTTTTAGAGGAAAACGAAAAGCTCAAAAAAAGCTGTATGCAATCGCTGGATATGAGCCAAAGCCCATTAGCACTAATACGGCAGATGATGGTGCTTAATTTGGAAGGTATGATAGCCAACCCCATTCTTAAGGAATGGTATAACAAAAGTGTTTTCGCAAAAATCGAACAGTTGTACCGGGAAGAAACCAACATTCAGGTAAACGACTTCTTGTATGATAGCTTCCATGAAATCATTAAGCAGTGGCAAGCCGATGGTAAAATGCGCAGCGATATGGATAGTAAAATGATTATGATGATCTTCGGCGCAATGATTAATGTGGAAACCCACAAGGAAGAAATCGGGCTGGAGTATTTTCCACAACTTTTGGACAATATGCTGGAACTAATTATGAAGGGTTTGAATGACTGCCCCTAATACACTTATGGTGCAGTTTTTTTTTTAGTGAAATGAATGAATTATTAAATATTCATTCAAATTTTAAATCAAAAGGAAGGAGGCAAGTAGGTGAGTAAGAGAAGAGGAAAAAAGCGAAAATTCAATAAATGGATTATTGTTCTCAGCATTCTATGCGGGATTACAGTCATAGGTTGGATAGGTGGTATTCTCTTATCTGCTCCGGGAAGGCATGAAGTTCAGCAGCTTACTATCCACGCCATAGATATACAGAAACTGCGGGAGGGCAGCTATGTGGGGGAATACATTGGCATCAAAGATCATTCCAGAGATACCAAGGTGAAGGCCACAATATCTGCTGGACGGCTGTCAGATATCAAAATACTCAAAGGTGCCTTGGACAAAACAGGGAACCCTGCTGAACTGAAGGGTGGGCTAAGCATTGGTGATTTGTTTGGTCATGTGATTGAATCGCAGTCTCTTCAGGTGGACGTTATCAGCGGGGCAACGCTTACCTCTAAAACACATCTTAAGGCACTTGAAAATGCCCTACTGCAAGCGGAGACGAAATAATTCATTTTAAGGAGAATTTATATGAACATTGCAGTCATTTCGTATTCATTCACAGGTAATAATGAAGCATTAGCAAGGAGTGTGGCGAAAGCATTGTCGGCTGAATATATACGAATCTCGGAAGCTAAACCCCGAACACTCGGTAGGATTACCTTTGATATGATTTTTGACAGGATACCGTTGGTTCAACCGAAGCCTGAGCAAATAGGAAAATATGATATTATCCTATTTTTTGGACCGGTTTGGATGGGGAAAGTGGCCACACCGCTCCGTGCCTATTTAAAGTACTTGAAGAAAAATCCGCAAAAGTATGGTTATCTTTCAATCAATGGTGGAGCTGACGGTCCAAATCCGAAGGTGCCAGGGGAGCTCAGAAAAAGAACTGGAGCAGACCCTGTTGTATTCATCGAGCAGCATATCGCAGATCTGATATCAGCAGATCACAAGCCTGCACGTAAAGATACCTCAGCTTATAAGTTAAATGAGGGCGATATTAATCAATTAACTGGAAAAATAGTGAAGAAAGTAAGGGATATGATCTAGCTTTTAAGCTCCAGCGAGACGAACAGAGAAACGGCAAAGCTGCCGTTTTTTTTGTTTTCTCTGCAATCTGGTAGAAATTGTTCTATTATAAAGTGTTCCTTCAATTCGCTAGATGGTATGATAGGTATGGGAGGGAATTATAAAATGAACAATGAGACGACTAATGAAAATGAAATAACAAATGAGAATGAGGAAGTAAATGATAATACAGAAATGTCTGAAGAGGATATGGCGCAGCTGCTAAAGGCTGTTCACCATAACGGCCTTGTAGCATTGAGAGTACACTTTAAAGATGTTGAAGGACAAGTATTGAACATGGAAGCCTACGGCCCTGTTTTTGTTTTTCACGTGAAAACTGAATTAGATCAGGTGTATTCCTGCGGATTTTTTCTGCGCGAGTTAATTGCAAGATTCCAGTCGGGTAAGGATCCGGCAGCATGGATGGCCTCATTCTTCGTTGAGCTGATGAAAATTGAGGGAGGCAAAACACTTCCAAAACCACCAGCAAGTGAAGAAGAAGCAAAAGGGATCATTGACAATGTGTTAGTTCCGCTTTGTATTAAGGAAATTACCCAAGAATTTGCTCCAGAAAAAGTGCATGTCGGGCTAGCTTGGAACGAGAAATTGGGACCAGTCTTCGAGGCTGGATTTCCAGCGATCACCGATGGGAATAACGTATGCGCATTCCCGCTTCATCTGTTGCTGACTCATTTGCAATTGAACCGGGATCCATCCGAACTGCTTGTTCAAGGCATGTATAACATCCGCAAAGAACATGGATTGGAGTAAAACAGGCTCTGAGCCCTGACCATCCATAACCCAAAGAAACGGCAGAAATGCCGTTTCTTTTTCTTTTGACATTCAAAGAGTAGATCCTTGCTTGATGAATTCATTCATATTTACTTTGAGCTGATAGCTTTAAGCTGATAACCTGCTGCTTGAAGGTTTCGTTCACATCATCTACGGACTGTATAGCGCTTATCTTTGCTTTTTAGCTCCATTTACCGAACTCGCGGACCGTATAGCCCTTATTGTCTGTTTATTGCCTATAAAAGTAGGAGGATTAGCCAAATAGTTGCATCTCAGTCCGTTAACACAAGAATTCTCTTGAAAATGAACCAATAACGTCTCCTCGGTCCGATAGGCCTTGGTGTTGCTGGTTTATATAAAGAAACTGTCAATACTTTTCAGATAGTTTAGGATAAAATTTCATTTAAGGAATACGTTTGCGGACCAAGCTATATGTACAGCACCACTATACTTTTTTAGAAAAATAAACGAAGGCGTGGTAACAAGATGAAATAGCTAGTTTCAATACTACTAATTGCTGCAGTGATAGCATCTGGTTGTTCCAATTCCACTCCAATTCCTCATCCAACCTCTAATCAGGAAACTTCTCCTTCTCCTGATCCTTCAGATAACCGCAGAGAAGATACTGTGTTCCTCAACAAAAATATAGGTTGGAAAGCAGTCTATCATTTTCAAGGAATGTCACGTGAAGATATGGAGCTTTATACAACTAGTGATGGGGGAGAGACTTGGAAGGAGATTGGGGATAGCTTACAAGCAGGAAGTACTCTTCCTAGCGGGGTGAAATCGGGAATTACTTTTGTTAACGAAAAAGAAGGCTGGATTACAACGAATGCGCCTTGGCAGGGAAAGGTTGGTTTATATAAAACAATGGATGGTGGAGTTACATGGAGTGAACAGACTGTCACAGTGCCGGATGAGTTAGTAAACTCGCAAATCTATGCTTATCCTCCCCTCTTTCTTACGAAGGATCAAGGAATCTTAATTACTCGGCCTGCTGAAAATGAACATACATTGTTATATATAACGATAGACGGGGGACAACATTGGAAATCATTCCTTGACCATCATAAGGATCAGTATGCTGGTATCGCATGGACGCTCTCAGAGAGTATGGCGACGGTAAAATACGCAGAGAAAACCTGGACATTAAGCATGCAGAACTATGGAAAATGGTCCCTTTAATCGAAATGTTGGCATATTGCGTTTAGAAAAGACGTACACATCAAATGAAGCGAGGCGTTAACCTGACTCTGGCTGTTATAGCTGTTTATGGGATAACGTTTTGTTTTATCCATTATTCGAAACCGGTTTCAAATGTGCGAGCGCGCCGCGCAATGAAATCAGTAGGAGGAAAAGACGATGTTACGAAAAGGAAAAATGTTAAGTCTATTTCTGCTGTTCACCCTCTTAATTGCTTGGGTACCTACAGGGAGTTCAAGCGCGGCATCAAGCTGGAATCTGGCATGGAGCGATGAATTTGATGGGAATTCTCTGAACACTAATAATTGGTCGGCGGAAATAGGTACGGGTAGCGGGGGGTGGGGAAACAATGAGCTGCAGTATTATACCAGTCGTCCGCAGAACCTGCAGGTAACGGGTGGGAATTTAGTGATTACTGCACAAAAGGAGTCGTACGGGGGGATGAATTATACCTCTGCACGGATCAAAACACAGGGACTCAAAAGCTTCACCTACGGAAAAATCGAAGCTAGAATCAAATTGCCTTCAGGACAGGGACTCTGGCCAGCATTTTGGATGCTTGGGGCGAATATTGATTCAGTGGGTTGGCCGAAATCTGGGGAAACGGACATTATGGAGCGTGTGAACAATAATGCTTTTGTTAATGGAACGGTACATTGGGATGCCAACGGTCATGCCGAGTACGGTCAGGTGTCTGGTAACCTCGATTTCTCACAGTACCATGTGTACAGCGTGGAATGGGATGCGAATTATATAAGATGGTTTGTAGACGGCAACCCATTTAATGCTTTTTATATTGAGAACGGAACCGGAAATACGGAGGAGTTCCAGAAACCTTTCTTCATCCTGCTAAACCTTGCCGTGGGTGGAAATTGGCCGGGAAGTCCAAATGCTTCAACTGCTTTCCCAGCTCAAATGCTGGTTGATTACGTACGTGTGTATCAGGCTGCGCCTACCTCAAGCATCGTTAGTGGTGGGATTTACACTTTAGCTGACAAGGCTAGTGGCAAGGTTCTGGACGTAGTGGATGTATCCACAGCAAGCGGGGCGAAAATGCAGCAATGGACCAATTACACTGCCAATAATCAGAAATTTAAAGTGGAGAGTACAGGCGACGGTTATTACAAGCTTACGGCGGTGCATAGTGGAAAAGTGTTGGATGTGCCGAACTCATCAACCGCGAGCGGTGTACAGCTGCAGCAATGGGATGACAATGGTACCAACGCTCAGCGATGGAGCATTATTGATGTTGGAGGGGGCTATTATAAGCTTATTTCAAAAGTGAGCGGATTAGCCATGGATGTATCCGGAGCATCAACAGCCGATGGTGCAGCAGTTCAGCAGTGGACGGATAACGGGAGTGATGCTCAGAAATGGTTTTTTACGAAAGTGAACTAAAGAAATGCCGCCCCATATCAAATGGGGCTTTTTCTAATCGGTCTAATCGGTCTAATTTGTTTTAAATCGGCTAAAAGAATAGGGGTTAAGTTCAACTGAACAATTTTTATTTTCTGCTTGTTTCTTTTTCGGGTGAGGTGTGGTTTTAAAGGGCTGCTTTTCCGTTTTCTTCGTCTGATTTTGGCTCTGGTGATTCTCCAAGGGGTTAGCTTTAGGAATTGCTGATATAGGGATGAACCCGCGGAATCTTTATTCCAGCATTTATCATCTCCGGCAAAATGGATGATTTTGTTAGTGAAATCATGGTCCGGAATGTTTGTGTTGAACGAATTAAAACGGATATCAAGGGGGAGGTAATTCCCACCAAAAACTGCATTCAGAACATCCTGATCTGGCATGGTGACATCAGGAAAGGTACGTAGGAAGGTTAGCATTTCTTCGTACCAGTTGGTATTCTGGCGGATATTATGCAAAGAAAATAAAATCACTCCGGAATTAAAATAAAGATCAGGATTTAATCCCTTAGCGCTCACAATATGAGCAACCTCTCTAATTCCCTGGTCCCAAATTGCAGCCAAATACTTGTCATTCAGTTCAACCTGCCATAATTCAGTAATGTCCATATTCACTAATACATCGCAGTCCAGATAGATGATTTTGTCCACGGGTATTAGTGCAGGAAGAAGCAATCGATACATACATGCCTGCGTCCATACATTAATGGAGTTAACATTGGCTAGCACCTGAGTTAGATCATCGGGCATAGTGATTGAATAAAAGCTAAGGGTATGATTATGTTTTGTAGTTAATGCGCTAAGCCTGCGCTTATTAGTTTCACTTAAAGAAACATCATGTAAAATATGAATATGAATTGGGGAACTCGTATGATGAAAAATTGACGCTAGAACGACTCCGGCATGTTCAGCATATTTCCCATCCTTATCTTGAAAAGCCAAGGCGATATCGATCATTTGATTTATCCTCTCTTCACGTTTGTGTACGAATGTACCACAGTATACGTTCGCCTTGATCAGAGGACAGAGACATTAAACCCAGAATATTCACCCAATTTCATGTGAACACCAAAAAACCAAGTGCTGAATCTCAGCAACTTGGTCGGCTAAGGACTTCAATCTTTATTTTCGCAGCTTAATTTGATCTACGTGATGATTGTTGTCCTTATGCATTATAAGATCCGCACGATTTCGGGTGGGCAGAATATTTTGCTGCAAATTAACGTAGTTTATTTCTTTCCAGATCCGCTTTGAGATTTCAATAGATTCCTCTAGAGACAGCTGTGCATATTTTTTGAAATAAGATTGTTCATCTTGGAAGGCAGTATCTCTGAGTTTAATAAACCGATCAATGTACCATGTCTCGATATCGTTCACATCGGCATCCACATAAATAGAAAAATCAAAGAAATCAGATACAAAATAGTTAGGCATATTATGTTTATTTGTAATCGCAGTCTGAAGAACATTTAAGCCCTCAACAATTAGAATATCCGGATTCTCAATCGTAATATATTCATCTGGCACAATATCATAAGTTAAGTGAGAGTATACAGGGCTTTGGACCCGCGGCACCCCAGACTTCACATCCGTTAAAAAAGAAATTAAACTACGCGTGTCGTAGCTTTCAGGAAAGCCCTTTTTCGTCATTATACCGCGCTTTTCCAGCTCTGCGTTGGGATGTAGAAAACCATCAGTCGTAACTAAATCCACCTTTGGATGGGAAGGTAATTGTGAGAGGAGTTTTTGTAGGAGTCTGGCCGTAGTGCTTTTACCAACAGCGACACTTCCCGCGATACCTATGATAAATGGACCTTTTTTTAGATCATTATTCAGAAAGTGATTTATAGATTCATTAAATTTATGAGCAGATAGAAGTTGCAGATTTAGCAAATTGGACAGAGGAAGATAGACCTCGTTAACATCCTCGCTGGAGATTTTTTCATTAATACTTTGGACTTCCATAAGTTCTTCTTCTGATAATTGGATAGCGGTGAAATCGCTTAGTTTTTTCCAATCCTCACGTAAATAAAGTGTATATGCTGAATTATTCACCATTAAATTTTCCACATCCCTGAAGTTTTTAGAGATTTCTTATGCACTTAGGTATTATAACCGTTCATACAGCTTCATTCCATTCATTGTAATCGACATTATTATGGACATTAAGGAGATTGTATTTCAGTAAATGGGAAAATCAATTAAAATATAGAATATTAGGAAAAATGGGGTGGGGCAATGGGAGTTTTTCGAAAAGTTGAATTATTGAAGGATTACACACGCACGGAAACGTTCCAAGAAGAGTCAGAGGGAAGGAAAATAGTTATAAGTATTTATTATCCGGATACAGAGGGTGTATTAAATAAAAACGCATCTGCAATGAAATATATGGAGCTTTTCGGGCCCTGTCAACAACAGGCGAGAGAGCTTCTACAAGATATTGGAATGAACATGGAAATCATAAATACATTATCTACCTCAATCAGCGATCGGACCTTTCAAAGCAAATCCAAACGCTCCTATCCAGTCATCATCTACTCACCTGCATTAGGTTTAGATAGAGATATGTATATTTATAATATAGAAGCGCTGGCCAAGCAAGGTTTCATAGTGGTAACGGTCAGTGCTGCGTACGAAGCTATGTTTACTGTTTGCCCTAGTGGAGAATTTATTAATCAATCCGAAGCTATGAGGCAAATAAAAGCTGCGGAGTATACCGATTTACATAACTTAATTTCCATTCGAAAAAAAGATATTCAATACGTTCTGGATCACCTGTCCACGCTTAATTCTATGGATAAAGATGTGAAGGGCTTATTTGATATGAATAAGATTGGTATTATCGGCCATTCCATCGGCGGTGCTACTGCATTAGATTTAACTATGGAAGACGATAGAATTAAAGCTGCTATTTTATTAGATGCAAGCATGCACTTATATATTGAGAATGAAGAGAAGAACAATACTGTGCCGCTTCTTGTATTAAGGCAAAAGGCCTCGACCTTAAAATCCTTAAGTAATATATTACAGGAGGAACTGGCAAATGATTTCATCAAAGGACAAGAGGCGCTTTTTCAGAATTGGAAGGGACATAAATCTTTTCTAAAAATACGAAAGGCTACACATATGTCATTTAGCGATCTGCCCCTTTATGAGGAAGGAGAGACTTTAAAACAAAGAACCTGTGAAATTCATACTTGCCTAAATGAGCTTATAAGTAAGTTCCTTTTGGAGCATCTTTTAGATCAGGGGCAAGGTTATTCGGTATTAATTAGTAGGGTTCATAAAGATTTTTGCGAGATCCATGGTAGTGGAGAAGAAATTCTGTAAATTAGCAATAAACTCTCCTTTGTTTATACCGATAAACATATATAAGGGAGGGAATTATGAATGCATTCTGCTCAGTCTAATGAGAAAATATGTAATCATATTGAAAAATACATAGGTGTTATTGATAATGTTTTTAAAGAAATTATTTCAGGTGTTCTGTCGATAGATATTCTAATTCTTGATCCGACGCCTGAGCGGAACTTCTATACTTTAATTACCTCTGGAATGAGCGAATTACCGATGACGGTGCCAGAAGGTGCAGAAGAATATCAATATGCTGAGCTAATGATTTGTCTCCCTCCTACCTGGAAGCTGTCGGATGAGGCTTTTAAGGATGAACGGAATTATTGGCCGATTCGAGCCCTGAAAACAATGGCTAGGTTTCCGCATGAATATAATACATGGCTTTATATGGGGCATACGCTTGTGAACGGGAATCCCGTCCAGCCTTATAGTGAGGATACAGGATTTCAAGGGATGTTCGTTTGGGTTCCAGATGTAAAAGATAAAGCCGGTTTCTTTAATTTAGAAATGAGCCATGAGAAAGTGGTGCACTTTTATACGTTAATTCCGCTCTATGGGGAGGAGTTAGATTATAAAATCAAGCATAGCGAGGAAGAGTTACTACACAAGTTAAATAAGATTGGGGTTACGGATGTTTTGGATCCTTCCCGTAAAAATAGTTGTAAAAAGTTATGGGGACTCTTTTAAATACAAGAAAAAACGGCTGAGAGCCGTTTTTTTTATTTTTTGATTCCAAAAGCAATCCAGCGACCATCCACATCTTCGATCACAAATTCCTTGTTATTATAATCGGTGTTTGATAAAGAACGAACAATATGAACACCGGCGGCTTCGAACTCCTTCTCCAACTCTTGTTGCTGCTTCGTAATAAAATAGGCATCGTATCCATAACCGTACAACTCTCGATTGGGAATGACCTTTTGTCCATGGGATTGCGTAAGGATAATCTCTGTATCGTCACGATACAAACAAAGATGTGGTTCTTGTGTATCTAAATAGGGTACAGCTTTAAAACCTAAGTACTGGCTGTAGAAGGCAGCGGTTTGCTCAATATTCAACGTAGGGAAAATACTATGTGATTGTAAGAGCTTTTTGTCCACGAGTGAGGTCATCCTTTCAAAGAAAAAATAGATATCCATATATTACCTTAAGATAGAAGTTTCAACAATACACGGAGTTTCCATTTAGCAGAAGATTATTCACGGTTGACATCATCGCTATTCTATAATAATATACATGCATGAGCATGCATTTATAAATATTTTATATAAGATGAACTTAGAAACTCATGTTCACTGGAAGCATTGATCATACTATACTTAGTTTTTTATAAAGAGGAGAGATATCATGAAGGACTTATTCACCCCGTATGAATTGAAGGATTTGAAGCTGAAGAACCGCGTGGTTATGCCTCCAATGTGTCAGTATTCAGTGTCTAACAAAGACGGAATTGCTACGGATTGGCATTATAATCATTACGTAAGCCGCGCTGTTGGCGGAACCGGATTAATTATTATTGAAATGACGGACGTGGAGCCTGATGGCCGGATTACTGATTTTGATCTTGGTATTTGGTCTGATGAGCAAATTCCTGCACTGGCTAGAATCGTTGAAGCTTGTCATTCTTATGGCGCTAAAGTAGGTATTCAAATTGCACACGCCGGACGTAAAGCAGAAGATGCAGCAGTTCCTGTATCCTCCTCTAACGTTCCTTTTGATGCTGACTCCAAAACACCACGTGCCTTAACAACTGAAGAAGTGAAAGCTATGGTTGAGAAATTCCGGTTGGGCGTGAAGCGGGCGATACAAGCGGGATTTGATGTTATCGAGCTTCATGGAGCGCATGGTTACCTTATTCATCAGTTCCATTCCCCTCTAACCAATCAAAGAACAGATGAATATGGCAAGGATTTAACACTGTTTGGTACAGAAGTCATTCGCGCAGCAAAAAGTGAAATGCCGGAAGGAATGCCATTGATTATGCGTATCTCCGCTCAAGAATATGTTGAGGGCGGGTACGGTATCAAAGAAAGCTTGGAATTTAGTAAAGCTTACAAAGAAGCAGGCGCAGATATTTTCCATATCAGTGCAGGTGGTGAAGGTCCTATCGCAGCTGCCGGGAAACCAGGGACGCATGCAGCTTATCAGGTTCCTTTGGCCAGAGAAATCAAATATGGCTTGAATGTTCCGGTTATTGCTGTTGGCAGATTGGATGAGCCTGTACTTGCTAATGCCGTGATTGGGAATGAGGAAGCAGATCTTGTTGCCGTGGGCCGGGGCATGTTGAGAAATCCATACTGGACGCTGGAAGCAGGGGTCGAGCTTCAGAAAGATGCGGGTATTCCCAGACAATATTCTTTCGGGTTTCCAAGAATTAATGGGTAAAGACTAATTTAAATAGTGTGAAGTCTAAACAAAATAATTGTAAAGTGTGGAGGGGCCGGCTTCTTGGAGAAACGGTCTCTCCTCTTTTTTAAAATAAAATAAAGTATAAGTATCGAACCTATACTTTATGTATGGTTGTGGATTGTAGTACTATTATATAGAAGGAAAAGATCATGAAAAGCCATACACCCGGGAGATGAATAATAAAATGGGCGACATTCTTAACAATGACCTTATAACGAGTTGGTTGACGTTAACGCATATACAAATGAATGTGACGAATGAATTGGAAGCTAATCTACAAGTCAAACATGGCTTATCCTTAAAAGAATTTTATTTGCTGTTATTTTTGTCGGAAGCGCCGGAGAAGAAACTGAAATTGCAGAAACTCGAAGCTATGGTGGGTTTAAGCCAGAGTGCAGTTTCCCGACTGGTTAGTCGGTTTGAGGCCAAAGGCTGTGGCGCTTTAGAAAGAAAAGCGTGTGATGCTGATCGCAGAAGTATCTATACTGCCTTGACTGCCATTGGCGAAGACAAGCTCCTCCGTGCACAAGATACCTTTCAAGAGACCCTGCTTGCAGCTTTTCCAGAAAAAGATGTGAAAGAGCTTTTGGATCAAATGCTTCGCATGAAGCAACAGTCATGAATTCACAATAAAACCTCTGTTTTGGTAAATGGACCGAATCTCCATTTCCCATACAGAGGTTTTTTAGTGTGGGGCGCTATTTACATCCTACCTGTTCATTCTACTGTTGCTGGGAAAGGCGGTAATAATTATAGTCTTCATGTTCAATCGTAATCTCGTCAAGAAGCTCGAAACCACATTTTTGAATGACTCTATTAGACGGGATATTGTGCTTCAGAGCAATGGCGTTTAATACATCGGTAGAGCTATTATCAAACAAATACTTAATTAATCCCTTGGCAGCTTGAGTAGTGTAGCCTTTACCGCGATGATCCTTGGATATGGCATACATAATCTCTCTGTTGGGAACGGGCAATTCATCCTTAATTCCTGTACAACACCAACCAATGAACTCACCGGACTCTTTTAAAATAATGCCTAAACGAAGACGAAGCTCTCCGATATCTCCGCCCGCTGAGATCGCTTGAAGAAACTGCTGGTTCTCTTTTATTTCATAGTTTATTAACCAGTCCAACCGTTGTTCTTTAGGAACATTCCAATCCGGCAAGAATTCAATAATTTCAGGCTGTAGAGTAAGTGCATGAAACTCCTCTAAATCCTCCACGCTATACTCCCGCAGAAAAATATCTTTACAATCAATCGTAAATAAATCACTAGAATTGGCCTTATCATTCGCAACCTCGCTCAACTTGTACCACTCCTTTATTAACTAACAGATATTTTACCATGAAACAAATGATTGATTTGGTAATATTTGATTATAAAAATTGTTTTCTTTTATTTCACATAAATATTAATTGGTTAATATATTAATTGACTATAAAATATGTTATTATGTTTCGTATAAACGGCAATGAACTAATTTGGTTAGGTTTTTAAGATTTCTACTATAAAGATAACAGGTGATCTTCTATGAAAAATGACAACGGTAACAAATTTATTAATGGTAGTCTAATTGCGCATTATAAGTTTGATAATCCAGAGGATGTAGGTCAAGATTTCTCGGGGAACGGCAATGATGGAACCGCTTCAGGTACGAAGCTGCCGGCTATTAAATCCGTAGCAGGTAGACAAGCTGTTGCGCTTGCTGGGGGAGAACATGGCACATCCTATATTTCATTACCTAACGATCTGCTTAAAGAGGTCAGTGACCATACAGGAATTACGATTTCGACCTGGATGTATGTAAGCAAAGCTTCAAGCTTATGGGAAAGAATTTTTGATTTTGGTAAAGGTGAAACAGGACCTTATCTTTTTGTAACCCGCAATTTACGGGGCACTTGTTTTGCAGGGGAAGACTTAATTGCAGATCCAGGGAAATCCTTTGCGACTGATGAATGGGTACACGTTTCCTTTGCAGTTACAGGCACAAAAGGTGGAACACTAAGCAGTGCAGGTCCTGTGATGTATGTAAATGGTGAAGTAGTTGCGGATGGAATGATCAGCCAAACCTCGAGTGGCACATATGCTAAGCTGCGCACATGGTTTGCTACTTTTGAAGACCAACTGAATTATAGCAATAATACAATCGGGAAATCCCAGTACGCGGCAGATGTTGATTTTGGCGGCTATATTTCGGACTTCCGTGTATATAAAGCAGGCTTAACTCAAGATGAAGTGATTGAAATTATGTGCGAATCTTTGACGGATGAAGATATCGTTAAGCTTGCAAAAGATAAATACTTAACCTTCCCAAGCTCGATTATTACCAAAGATATCGAATTGCCAGCTTCGCTGATGGGCGAGAAAGTTGACGTATCTTGGGTATCCAGCGATACCAAAGTCATTTCTAATGAAGGCGTTGTGAATAAAGGAGTTCAATCTGCTCAAGGCGTAACACTTACAGCACATTTGAAAAAGGGAGCTAGTACAGTAGAAAAGTGCTTCACTGTGTCTGTGCTTCCGGAAGATTTGCCACCTTACACCTTAACGATTGACGGCAATCAGGAGATTTTGGATGTTAGCCAAATTCTATATGGTTTATTCTATGAGGACATTAACAATGCAGCAGACGGTGGGATCTATGCAGAGCTAGTGCAGAATCGCTCCTTCGAATCTTTTGCTTTTGACAGCTATTCGCATGTATGTGGTGTACATGGTGCTTCCACTGGAAGAAATTATACACCTCTTCACGCATGGTCTGGGGATACAGACCAAATGACTGTCCATAATACAGGCGGATTAAACGATTTCTTCGGCATCGATGATAAAGATATGAATGCGCATTATGTGACGGTAGCGGATGGCGCGACGATTAATAATAGAGGTTTTGCCGATTCCAATCAGCACTGCTCGATGTTTATTCAGGAAGATGCCAAGTACAACTTCACGATTTGGGCGAAGGCAGAAGCAGCGGGCACAATTACCTTGCAATTGCTCGACAAAGACGGTAAAGCCATCAGCGATACTGCAGTTGTTGAAGTAAACGGTGACGGCAGCTGGAAGAAGTATGGTGTCGATTCAAAGCTTGTATTAACAGGATCTGAAACTGTGCTTGGTCAGCTGGCTTTAACCTTTAACGGTGAGATCTCCATTGATATGGTTTCCTTAATTCCTGATGACGTTTGGGGCGCTGGTGAAGAGGAACGTTCTGCTACAGCTCATGCTAACTATAAAGGAAATTCAAACTATAGATTGCGAAAAGACTTAGTGAATGCACTCGTTGATCTTCATCCTACCTTCCTGCGTTTCCCTGGGGGTTGTATTTCTGAAGGTTCTCACATTTGGGAGAACGTGTACGATTGGAAAGAGTCCGTCAACGATATCGAATTGCGCAAAGAGAACTATAACGTATGGGGCTACATGATGACCATGGGTCTTGGATATATGGAGTATTTCCAATTAGCCGAGGATTTGAACGCAACACCACTTCCGGTTATGGCCTGCGGCGTACTCTGTCAAGCTCGTTCGGATTATGCGAATCCAGCTGGCGGTGCGTTAAGAGATTATTATGTGAAGAACTTTACGGATCTGATTGATTTTGCGATTAGCATGGATTTTGACAATAATGAGTGGGCTGCATTGCGTAAAAAGATGGGCCATGAAGCAGCGTTTGATCTGCGTTATTTGGGTGTGGGGAATGAAAACTGGGGTACAGAGTTTTTCGCCAACTTCGAATATTTTAAAACAGTGATTGATGAGTATATGGTGAAGAACTATCCTGATCATGAATTGACTATTCTCTCTACCGTGGGTGCACAGGCAGATGATGATGCTTACCAGCAAGGTTGGAAATTCCTAAGCGGAAATTTACAGGGCTCGGAAAAAATCAGCTTTACGGATGGTACATCGAGCATCGAAGAGACTGTTACCTGGTACGAAAAACAAAAGAACTACATGGATACCATTGCGGATGAGCATTACTACCGTTCCAATGAATATTTGTTAGAGAATGCTGATCGTTACAACTACTATTACAGAGCCTATAAGGAAGACGGCAGCTTGGATGAGGCTGAAACTTCAAAGGTTTTTGTGGGTGAATATGCTTCCACAGATAAAAACACATTGGCAGGAGCTGTTGCTGAGGCGGCGATTATGTCCAGCTTCGAGAATAACTCTGATGTGATTAGATTGGCGGCAACGGCACCGTTGTTCAACAAGGTTCTGACAGATGGCACCTATAGATGGACACCGGATTGCATCTGGTTCGATGATGAAACCGTATGGTACACACCGAACTATTATGTTCAGCAGCTGTATGCTAAATACCTGGGAACCAAAGTGGTTGGCACCTCATTTTCGACTTATCGCAACGGGGAGAAGGTAGACCTCATTCCTCATGGAGGAATTGAAGTGGCTGCCGGGAAATCAGCTGTGATCGTGAAACGGGTGAAAGTGACTTCGAATGTAGATGGCAGTGTATGGTTGGATCAAGATTTCACGCAGCCGCTGGATGAAGCTTGGAAAGTGATTCCTGGCTCTGCCGGATATACGATGGATCCTTCCAAAGGTCTGGTATTGAAAGCGCAGAATGGCGGATTGAATGGATTGTATATCCTTAATGATGCGTGGACTAATTATAAAGTAGAGGTTGTAGCTGAAAAAGCTTCTGGCGAAGATGGCTTCTATGTAGGCGCAGGTCTGACAGAAATCTCACCGGAAAATAAAGATGTTATCGAATATGCAATTGGCTATAATGGCGATGCCACAGGAGTCAAGGTGTACAAGCAAGGGATTGAGGCTTATACTCTCGGCGATTATTCCTCTAGTACCGCTGCTGGTAACCTTAGAGCCAGTTGCTATGAAGAGCTTGCGGATCATACGGAATATACCATCACCGTTAATTATGGCGGAGCAGATGGCAAACATTTGATTTGCTCTTATACAGATGGCAAGGTAACAAGCAAAGTACTGGATTATAAGCTTGAGGCTTATAACAGAGAGGTATACAATTCCATAACTAAAGATGATAAGCATCTCTATGTGAAGCTTGTAAATGCGGATGGTGTAGAAAAAGCAACGAAGCTTGATCTAAAAGGCTTAAAAGTAGCTGCTACGGGTAAACGGATTACCTTAACCGGAGACGCCTCGCTGGTTCACACACCTAATGTGAACAGAAAAAATGATGAGAAGGTTACACCAGTTGAAACGGAAATCGTAATTGATAAAGACACGGCAATTGTGAAGCTAGCTGCCAATTCCGTGAATGTGATTGTTCTGGATCTGATTTAATAGAGAATATGCTGTTCAACACGCGCCGATCTTTTTGTTCGGCGCGTGTTGTTGTTTAACAAGCCTCTAAATCGGTTGATGATTATATAGAGAGAACTGCCCACTTGCTTGATGAATCTCAGAATCTATCTTACACTGGTGAAAGTACAATCACCGACTGACCCTCCAGCCCGCGATCCTCCCAGATGTTTTATCCACAGTTGCCTTCATTACTCCAGAATACAGTGCATACCCTAGCCCCTAAAAAGGAGAACGATAAAATGATGAAATCATTCAAAACGGACTGGAAAGCAAATCTGAAAAATCCTCAAACGATTATGGCCTTGTTTACTTATCGTTATGGAAATTGGGTGTATTATCGAGTGAAGAATGGCATCGTGCGAAAACCTTTGTGGCTTTTGTATCGGATAATGGATGTGCTTTTTGTCCGTATTCTTGCGAATGGCGAGCTTCACGCTCAAGCTCAAATTGGTGACGCGCTTCATTTACCGCATGGTTTAAATGGGATTATCATTAGTCCTAAAGCGGTGCTTGGAAGCCATGCTACTATTTTTCATCAAGTGACTATTGGCGGGAGAAATAACTTAGGAGAGCCAGTGATTGGAGACAGAGCTTTTATTGGAGTAGGCTCCAAGATTCTTGGACCGGTTGTCATTGGTAACGATGTTAATATCGGGGCCATGTCTGTCGTGGTAAAGGATGTGCCGGATAACGCTTCGGCTGTAGGTATTCCTGCTAAAAATATATTGCGGAGTGAACCGAAACCAGAGAATACAAGATAAAGACGTTAGGTTCTAGTACATAGGGTACGCGTGCGCTTTATTTTAATATCTTACAGGGTATAATTAAAGCATCCAAGTAATCTTGTAATAACCTTCTAGAGATCGGAGTAATGAAATGAAATATAGCAATTTAGAAGAGTGTGTTAATGATTTAGAGAAACACGGACATTTAGTTCGTATTCATGAAGAAGTGGACCCTTATCTAGAGATGGCGGCGATTCACCTAAAGGTTTATGAGGCTGGCGGACCTGCATTATTATTTGAAAATGTAAAAGGCTCGAAGTTTCGGGCCGTATCTAACCTTTTTGGAACGTTAGAGCGCAGTAAGTTTATCTTTCGGCGTACTTGGGACTCCACACATAACGTAATTGCCCTTCGCAACGATCCCGTAAAAGCACTCAAAAATCCATTTAAATATGTTGGTACCGGATTATCCGCGAGAAAAGCATTGCCTATTAAAAAGCCAGGGGGTCTGCCAAGCGGTTTTCAGGAAATTAGTATCTCTGATCTTCCGCTAATCACACATTGGCCGGGAGATGGTGGTGCTTTTGTAACCTTGCCGCAGGTGTATTCAGAAGATCCGGACAAGCCGGGCATTATGAACTCCAATCTGGGAATGTACCGTGTGCAGCTGACTGGAAATGAGTATGAATTAAATAAAGAAGTGGGCATTCATTATCAAATTCATCGCGGCATTGGCGTACATCAGGAAAAAGCGAACCGCCAAGGACAACCGCTTAAAGTGAGTTGTTTTATCGGTGGACCACCTGCTCACTCCTTATCGGCGGTTATGCCTTTGCCTGAGGGAATGAGTGAGATGATCGTTGCAGGATTACTTTCAGGACGTCATTTCAGCTATAGCTATGTGGATGGTTATTGTATCAGCAATGATGCGGACTTTGTGATAACAGGTGAAATTCACCCTGGTGAGACGAAGCCGGAGGGGCCTTTTGGCGATCATTTAGGCTATTATAGCTTGGTGCACCCTTTCCCAGTAATGAGAGTACATAAAGTGTACGCCAGAAAAAATGCAATCTTTCCATTTACGGTTGTCGGCCGGCCACCACAGGAGGATACCGCGTTTGGGGAGTTAATTCACGAGCTGACAGGTGGGGCTATCCGCCAAGAAATTCCGGGCGTCAAAGAAGTTCATGCAGTCGATGCTGCGGGTGTTCATCCCCTGTTGTTCGCCATTGGCAGTGAACGTTATACGCCTTATCAGCAAGTAAAGCAGCCAGCGGAAATTCTGACCATTGCTAACCGGATTTTAGGGACGGGTCAGCTTAGTTTAGCTAAGTTTTTGTTTATTACAGCAGAAGAGAATCAGCCTATCAGCACACATAATATCGAGGATTTCTTGACGTATATCTTAGAGCGGATTAATCTTCATAGAGATATTCATTTCTATACCAATACCACGATTGATACGCTTGATTATTCCGGCACAGGATTAAACAGCGGAAGTAAAGTGATCTTTGCAGCAGTAGGGGATAAGAAAAGAGAGCTATGTACAGAGGTGCCAGGCCTGCTGAAAGAATTACAGGGATTTGAACATGCACGAATGGTGATGCCTGGTCTTGTTGCCCTTCAAGGTGCTAAATTCACAAGCTACGCTGAAGCAGCACTGGAAATGAACAAGCTTAGTGAAGCTATTCAGGAGCAAGGGTCACTTCCTTCTTGCCCAATGATTATTTTGTGTGATGATAGCGAGTTTTTGAGTGAAAAGATCGATAACTTCCTATGGGCGACGTTCACCCGCAGTAATCCATCTCATGATATCTATGGAGTGAACAGTTCTACTGAGTATAAACATTGGTCCTGTGATAACGTGATTATTGATGCTCGGGTAAAACCCCATCAAGCCCCGCCACTGATCCCGGACCCAACCGTTCAGAAGCATATCGAACGATTATTTGCGTCAGGTGGCAGTTTAAGCAGAGTTAAGATATAGAGAAACATTCATAGGCCTTCTTGGGAATCCAAGGAGGCCTATTTGCTGTTTGTGAAATGATTTTGCTCATATGAAATAAAAAAGGAATAGGGGTATTATGGGGTGTATGGTATATATTTACTATTAATATTGGGGAAGTGTTGTTCTGATGGAAATTATGGAAACCGAACGTTTATGGATTAGAAGGTTCTCAGCAGAGGATTGGAAAGACCTTCATGAATATTTGTCGCAAGAAAGTGTTGTGAAATATGAGCCCTATTCCGTGTTTAATGCAGATGAATCTCGCACTGAGGCGCTCAGACGGTCATCGGACCGGGCTTTTTGGGCAGTCTGTCTTAAATCTACGACAAAAATGATCGGCAACTTATATTTTCAAGCGAGCGAACCAAAGGTTTTTGGCGTTTGGGAATTTGGATATGTTTTTAACCCTGATTTTCAGGGAAAAGGTTATGCTACAGAGGCTTGTAATCAATTGTTAAACTATGGCTTTGATAATCTGAAAATGAGACGTGTGATTGCGAACTGTGATCCCGAAAATACACACTCATGGAAACTGCTCGAACGATTGAAGCTTCGTCGAGAAGGACATTTTTTGCAGACGGGTTATTTTAAATACGATAGTAATGGAGAGCCAATCTGGCATGATACTTATTCCTATGGATTGCTCAGAAGCGAATGGTTAAGGATGAAGGAATAGCAAAACTGTTGTCGTAATCTCAAAAGCGGGTGTCCCCTCACTGATTCTTCTGTCCTAACTTCTTCCCAAATCGTAGGTTTTTATAACTATAGGCGAAGAAATTGAACGGTTTAGTGTATGATAAAATCTGTTTTTTAAATGTTCAGAGTGACACTTAGGTGGTAGTATCGTGTTGGATATGAGTGAAACTGGAATCAGCTACCATCCAGCTTCCTGAGCAAAGAGGAGGGGATACGCGCACGAAGTGAACTTATATTTGAAGAACGAATGACAACGAAGCTTATTGTAAGCGTTTACTACAACGGGGCTAGATGCGTACTAAGTTCTTTCAATCATAAGAAAGCGGGTGAAGCACGGAAGATGAAGAGGAATAAACTTGGAAATAAAATATTTATGGTGTTATTGTCGTGGATCTTCATTTGTTCATCAATACTTCCATCTACAACATTTGGGGGGCAACAGGCCAGTGCAGCTTCAGGCCCAATAACCTTGCAATATGATTTTGGAACAGCAACAAGTCCTGTTATGAGTGGTTATACAGGCGTGCATGAATCTGAATTATATACGAATGAGCTAGGGTATGGTTTAGATCAGGCGGTTGCTTCGAGGAATCGCTCGGGTGGAGACGATATGACCAACGATTTTGTATTGGGACTGTCCTATTCTTTTTTAGTGGATCTTCCTAATGGGGATTACGATGTGACTGTATACTCAGGAGATTTACTAGCGGGTACAAGTACAACCAAAACTACGATTACTTTGGAAGGTAGCACGGCTGGGTCGATAAGCAGCAAGCAAGCTGTAAATCAAGCTACCTATCGGACGACTGTTCAAGATGGTCAACTGACCGTCGGCATTACGGGTACAGGGGTTGGCGGATATTTAAATGGACTAATTATTCAGCAGATTGTACCAGGTCCATTGAAAGCCCCTGAGGGATTAGTGGTTCATAATATCACTCCCACTGAGGTATCTCTAGGGTGGAGCAGCGTGACCGAAGCAGTCTATTACAATATTTATCGAACGGTTCTTCCTAGTGGAAGCCTTCAAGCCATAGGTCAAGCTGCTGCTAACAGCTACGTGGATTCAGATGTAAATGAAGGCAGTGGTTACATTTACAATGTGTCAGCAGTAAATGGAAAGGGTGAGGAGTCTGCTTTGAGCGCATCTGTGACCGTAGACAAAATTCCGGGGGTAGAGGTTCCCACAGCACCAACCGGTCTTTCAATTGTCAGTGTTGGTGTAAGTTCTGTTCAACTGAATTGGAACAGTGTGGCTGGAGCTAGCCGCTATACGATCTTAAGGTCTGATTCAGCAGATGGAACATTCCATGAGATTGGTCAGTCAGAGAAGACGACATTTACGGATGCCTCAGCGGACACCTCAAAACGGCAATATTATGGGGTGAAGGCAGCCAATGACCAAGGCGAATCAGAGCTATCTAACATGGTGGAAAGCGCTGTGTATTCGCCTCCTGGAACTTTGCCAGAAGGGGATGTTTATTCCTTTGATTTTGGCCCGGGTGCTGTGGCTGAAGGTTATCTTAAGGTAGATGCAGGGGTATCTTATTCCTCTGAGGTTAAATATGGATTTACAGATATATCGAAAGTAACTGGGGTAGACCGAGGAACCTCAGATCCTTTGCGATCAGATTTTGTGGTCCCTAAGGATGCAACTTTTAATGTAGATTTACCGAATGGCGATTATACAGTGTCACTTATCGCTGGTGACAGCGCCGGAGATACAGAGATTGGCATCAAAGTCGAATCCATTCAAAAAGTTCAACAGACGAGCAAAACAGCAGGCCAGTATTTGGAAATGAGCTTTGACATCGCTTTGGTGGATGGACAAATGAACTTGGTGTTCTCTGGCACTAAGCCAAATATCAATGCACTGGTGATTACTAAGCAGCCAGACCGTCCTGCTAATGAATTGCCAACAGTTTATATTGCGGGTGATTCAACCGTGCAGACTTATGATCCTTATTGGATACCACAGGCAGGCTGGGGACAAATGATTCCTGATTTCTTTAGCGAGGAAGTAACGTTTAAGAATCACGCTATCGGAGGACGCAGCTCTAAGTCATTTATTGTCGAGGGAAGGCTGGATGAAGTGCTGCGTAAGATCCAACCGGGTGATTATTTCCTGATCCAGTTTGGTCATAATGACGCAACGATTAGTGTTCCAGACCGATATGCTTCTCCAGCCGATTACAAAGTTTATTTAAAAACATATGTCAATGGAGCTAGGCAAAGAGGAGCAACTCCGATTCTGGTGACCCCCATGGGGCGCAGAGATTATAATGCTGCGAGCGAAAAATTCAATGTGAGCTTTCCAGAATATGTGCAGGCTATGAAAGAGGTAGCAAGTGAACTTGATGTTGATTTGGTCGATCTTAGCGCACTCAGTGTAGCTTTTTACAATTCTATCGGTTTTGCAGCTACACGCTCTGTATTCCTTCACCTCGATGCAGGGATATATGGTGCTTTCCCAAATGGCTCGACAGACGATACTCACTTTCAAGAATACGGAGCCATTCAAATGGCCCGTCTGCTGGCCAAAGGAATAGGGGAATTAAATATTCCACTCTCCAGCTTTGTGCAGGACATCAAACAGCCGGAAACGGTGCCTGTGAAGCCTGAAGGTCTTGTAGCTGGGAGTATCAGTAATGCAGGTGCAGTATTGAAATGGAATAAAGTAGAAGGTACAGATATCTATAAAATCTATCGTAAGCTAGCGGCAGAAGCCGAATCTGCTTATACATTAGCGGGAACTTCAACTGTCCCTTCATTGACATTAAGCGGGTTGGTTGAAGGTCAAAGCTACTCGGTAAGAGTGACTGCAGTGAACGGGCTAGGAGAGTCTGAGCCTTCAGATGAAGTGAAGCTGACTACGAAATCCGCTCAGTATCGTTATGATTTTGGACCTGTTGGTTCACCCGTTGCTGCGGGTTATACGGAAGTGAATGTGAATGTCCTGTATACCCCAGAACGTGGATATGGTTTGACCTCGAGTGCAGGGATGATTGATCGGGATCGGGGAAATGCGACGGACGATCTGCGCAGAGATTTTGTGATTTATTTTGGAGGATCGTATGAATTCAAAGTTGATTTACCCAATGGTTATTATTCTGTTAAGACCTATACAGGAGATTGGATTGGATCTGCCAAGACGAATGTAGCCATTGAAGGCAAAGATTACGGAACAGTCTCCTCAGGTAAGGAAAATATTGCTGAGAAGCTGTATAACCAGATTGCTGTCAAAGACGGGCAGATGAATCTTGTCTTTAGTGGCACAACCGCTCATCTCAATGGGCTGGAGATCACACCGTTATTATTAGCCCCAACGAATCTGAAACTGGGTAGCCTGGATTTAAACAGTGAGCCTATCACTGCTAATCTTTCTTGGGATAGTATGGAGGGTGCGCTGAAATACCGTGTATATCGTCAGGCTACGGTTGCGAATAGTGCAGAGCTGCTGGGCGAGACAATAGAGCCGCTCTACACAGATACCACTGCGGATATTGGTATGGAATATATCTATACGGTAACTTCGGTCGACAGCACGGGACTGGAATCCGTAGGCTCTAATGCGCTAAAAGTGTCTATGATTGATCCCTCCGTAGCAAAAGCACCCGTACCTAGTGGTCTAGCTGTACAATCTACGAACAAAAATGATGTGACCTTTACTTGGAATGAGGTACCGGATGCACGGATGTTCAACATTTATCGTGCGAAATCCGCGGACGGTGAGTTCATCCTGATCGGCAAATCATTCGAAGCTTCGTACACAGACACGACCATTCTGACTACGATTCCTTACTATTACAAAGTAGCCTCGGTAAATGCAGGCGGCATCTCTGATCTATCCGCTACGTTGGAAACCTCAGCGGTGACAACATTATACCGGAAGATGGAGGCGCTGGATCGTGCGCCTGTAGCGGTTAAGACAGATGAAGGTGTGTATATCAGCTGGCGGATGTTAGGTCTGGATCCGGAAACGATAGGATTCAATCTGTATCGTGGCGATAAGAAACTAAATGATTCGTTGATTACTCAAAACACGAACTATCTCGATATTACAGGCACGGAGGATGCCAAATATAGAATCACATCAGTAATCAATGGAATCGAGAAATCTGCTTCGGAACCATTCAGCGTATGGCGGAAGCAATATCTATCGATCCCTTTGCAGAAGCCAGCAGATGATTACACCAAGGATGGTCAACCGTATACGTATAGTGCGGGAGATGCAAGTGTAGGTGATTTGGACGGTGATGGTGTATATGAAATCATCATGTTGTGGTCACCTTCGAACAGCAAGGATAACTCTCAAGCAGGGTATACTGGACTTGTCTATATGGACGCTTATAAATTAGATGGAACTCGCTTATGGCGGATTAATTTAGGGCCTAATATTCGTGCCGGCGCACACTATTCTCCATTCCTGGTATATGATCTGGATAGTGATGGACGTGCCGAAATTATGATCAAGACGGCAGATGGCACAGTGGACGGTCAAGGAAAAGTCATCGGCAATGCCAGTGCAGACTATCGTAACAGTTCGGGTTATGTGCTGCTGGGCAATGAATATTTAACGGTGTTCGAAGGGGCAACAGGCCGGGCATTGGATACCGTTGATTATGATCCGCCACGTGGAGATGTTGGCGCTTGGGGGGATACCTATGGTAACCGTGTAGACCGCTTTTTGGCAGCTGTAGCTTATTTAGACGGCGAGCAGCCAAGCGTGATTTTTAGCCGCGGTTATTATACTAGAACCGTACTTGCAGCTTACAATTATCGCGAGGGCAAGCTCGAGAAAGTATGGCGTTTCGATTCTAATGATGAAGGATATGGAGACTATGTTGGTCAAGGAAACCACAATCTTTCTGTAGGCGATGTGGACGGCGACGGCAAGGACGAAATAACCTTCGGCGCGATGGCAATCGACGATGACGGATTGCCGCTGTATAATACAAAGCTTGGCCATGGTGATGCAATTCATTTCGGGGACCTTGATCCTACCAGACCCGGGCTGGAAGTCTTTGATGTTCATGAGCATACCGATTCGAAGTATGGGATTGAAATGCGTGATGCAGCTACAGGAGAAATATTATGGGGTGTATTCACGGGGATTGATACTGGACGGGGAATGTCAGCAGATATTGATCCGCGATATGCTGGCGAAGAGGTATGGGCTGCAACGATCACCAATGAGGAGCATATACCTGTTACGGGCCTATACAGTGCGCAAGGGGAACTAATCACTAAAAAACTGCCTTCCTCCACGAATTTTGGTATTTGGTGGGATGGTGATCTTTTACGTGAATTACTGGATGCGAATCGAGTGGATAAGTGGGACTATACCAATCAGACAACGGTTAACTTATTGACGGCTGTAGGTGCTTCTTCAAATAATGGCACCAAGGCGAATCCAAGCTTGCAGGCAGATCTGTTCGGGGATTGGCGTGAAGAAGTGATCTGGCGGGCAACGGACAGTTCTGAACTACGGATCTACACAACAACGGATATGACAGATTATCGTATTCGCACATTGATGCATGATCCGATCTACCGCCTGGCAGTAGCTTGGCAAAATGTAGGCTATAATCAACCTCCGCACTCTGGATTCTTTCTTGGTGAAGGGATGGAACAACCAGCGGCTCCAAAAATTCAATATGTAGGCTCACCGGGAGAAACTGAAGATACTACACCACCTACGATTTCTGGTTTACCTTCTGCTCAAATGAGTGAAACGGATGTATTGAAGGTGCAGGTCGTAGCGGAAGATCCAGAGTCTGGTATTCGCAGTCTGGATATTACTTTTGATGGTAAACCTGTCGTTTATGGAGATGAGATTCCACTCACAGGGCTTGCGGGAGCGCATACGTTCATCGCAACAGCCATTAATAACGCTGGACTTTCGACGACAGAACAAGTGATTGTGTTCGTAAGTGGACCTCAGAAGGCTACAGGTGTTCCGGGGCAATGGGTTCTATCCAATAATAATGGGCAGGATACAGGACTTTTGGACGGGGATTACCAAATCACAATGAATATGTGGTGGGGCAATAATGGTACGGTCTACAAGCTATATGAGAACGGTGCCTTAATCGACACGCAAACCTTACGTGATGATTCCCCAGCTGCACAGACTGCAGTGACTAATATTACCGGAAAAGAAAACGGAACCTACACCTATACGGCTGAGCTAACCAATTCTTTTGGCACAACGGTGTCTGCTGCTCATGTGGTTATCGTGAAGGATGCTGCACCAGCTAAGCCGGTGTTGTCCAATGACAACTGGGATGGCGATGGAGAGTATAAAGTGACCATGAATTTATGGTGGGGGATGAACGGCAATGAGTATCGCTTGTATGAGAACGGAATACTGATCGATACTCAGACTTTAACAGCGGGCACCCCAAACGCACAAACGGCTTCTACTTCTATCACTAACCGTTCTCCAGGCGTCTATGAATACCGGGCTGAACTGTTGAATGATCAAGGGGTAAATGAGAGTGCGATCATGAAAGTTACGGTAAAATAACTGAATATTTGTTAAAAAAGCGCCTAAGTCGGTGATATCCGGCTAGGCGCTTTTTTAAGATTATCTAAGATTTAAAGGATTCTGCAAGACTAATTCTCCTATCAGCCTCATATGAATCTAAACAACGAATGATAGGGGGGATTGTAAATATGGATTTGACGCATATGATCTCAAAGCTTGTGGTAGTTATACATGTTATAGCATCCATAGTGGGAATTGGACCAGCTTTTGTGCTGCCAATACTGACAAGCTCAGCCAAGACAGGCAGTCAGCTTCGTTTTGTATTTGGTCTTATGAAGAAAATAAACAGATTCCCTAAGACAGGTGGGATCACCCTGATCGTTACAGGTATTTTGTTAATGATCATAGATAAAATGGGCTTGTCGGTGTTGTGGTTAAATCTGTCGTTATTATTTTTTATCGTGATCGAAGTGATTATTATTGGAATGGTTGAGCCCCGATTGAAAAAGCTAACCCAGCTCGTAATGACCAGCGAAGGGGAAGAAATTCCTGATGGTTATACTACCGCTATGAACAAGATCGCTCCGCTAGAAGCGGCGGTTCATGTACTTACTATCGTCATTATTATATTAATGGTAGTAAAGCCGGTATAAGATCATAACGCCTATTCTCAATGATCTCTTCATAATCGCGGATGAGTCCATCAAAAATATTCTCCCAAGAGCGGCCGAGTGCCAGCTGTCGGCCTTCATGCCCCATAGCAGCTAGCTTTTGAGGGTGCTCTACACAAGCACAAATCTCACGAATAAAAGCATCCGGGCAGCGGGGCTCGACAATCATTCCTGTGCGGCCGGGTTTGACCAGATCCTTCACCCCACCTTCATTTACTGCGAGGACAGGCAGTCCCGAGGCCATAGCCTCAAGGACAACATTACCGAAGGTTTCCGTACTGGAAGGGAAGACGAATAGATCTGCTGAGGCATATAATTGGGCAAGCTCGTCACCATGTTTATAGCCTGTAAACGTGACATTATGCGGCGCCTGTGCCCGCATTTCCGGCAGAAGGGGACCGTCTCCAACGACCAGCCAATGAACCTGAGATTGCATAGATTCGGGCAATTGCTGCATGGCGAGAGCAAGCGTCTGTATATCTTTTTCAGGGGCGATCCTTCCCACATATAGAAGCAGTAACGGTGCGGTAATTCCGTAGCGCTCACGGACCGCATGGTTGCGTTTTTTGGGGGTATACTGCTGGCAGTCGATGCCTCTGGACCATAGCTTCAGGCGAGGAAAGCCTTGAGTTTGGAGGGAATCGAGGGTTTCATAGGATGGTGCAAAGGTGGCATCACAGGAGCGGTGAAACCATTTCATGTATTTCCAATAGAGCGGAGCGATTTTTTTCATCCGGTAATATTCAAGATAGCGGTCAAAATGGGTATGATAGGAGGCGACATGGGGCAGATCATGTTTGCGCGCATAACGAAGGCCGCAGAGACCGATATTGAACGGAGTTGCCATATGAAGCAGATCGGGACGAAAAGCTTTCAGCTCTGATTGGATAGAGGACATATTGGGCAGTGCGAGTCTACATTCAGGGTATAAGAAAAAGGGGATGCTGGTAATGGGACGTATGGGATCGGCATAACTGTCTTCAGGAGCAGATTTTGGTGAGAAAAGCAGATGTTCAATACCGCGCTCTTTCAAATGGGTGGTTAATCGTTGAAGCGTACGTGAAACTCCGTTGGTTTGCGGAAGAAATGTGTCCGTGAATAAAGCAAGACGCATGGAACCCCTCCCAGGTACTCTTGATGCCCTGATCATAACAGGCGATTATTTGATGGAGGTCAAACGGATGTTAAACAGAATATAAAAATCCACTGCGCCAGGTAAGATAAAGAGGTGTGCAGTGGATTTATTAGTTTTAATGGGATGAAGCCCTACAAGGATTCGTATATCTGTTGCAAAAAGGTAATGCTTTCTCCTAAATGTGACTCAGGAGTGCTTTCCAGGATTCCTTGAATATGAGGACGTTCATATTTCATATAACGAAGGATCGGCTCAAACTCTAGCCACCCTTGACCTACAGGGACTATTTTTATGGCTCCTTCTTGGACGATAAAGTCTTTTAAATGAATGACAGCAATTCGATTTCCTAGAAGCTTCAAAGCCTCCGTAATAATAGCTTCTTGATGCAAGTAATTTGTAGGCGACATTAGATTTGCGCAATCCAATATGACCTGAAGATTGTTAGAAGGGACTTCATCCAGAAGTCGGCGGGTTAAGGGCGCGGTGTACAGCGGATGATGAAGTCCTGCTTCGATTCCTATCGTCACACCAAAACGTTCGGCCCCCGCCACCATGGCCTTAACTGATGCCACCACCTCTTGGAAGGCTTCTTCTGTAAAATTATCTATGGTATACCCAAGTCCCACGCTTCCGGTTTCCGTACCTACCAGACTAGCGCCGAAATCTCTGGCCAAGCGCAGATGGGTATTAAACGCGGCTAACGCTTGCGCCCGTTTGTGAGGATCGGTGTCTACAATATTTACATAGCAGCCCAGAACCGCAATCTGAATACCTGCCTGTCTAAAGGCATTGCCATAATAGCTGGCTGTTCCAGGGCTTATAGCCGTCAGGCTAGGGGCACTATCAGGAAAAGATTTCTTAAGTGCGAACTGGATATGAGTGAAATGATAGGACTTAATCTTCTCAATTAACTCTTGCAATGGAACTTGTGTGAAATCATGTGCTCGAACACCTAGTTGAAGGGGAATGCTCATATGACCGATCGCTCCTATTAGTATTGTTGTTTGTGAGGTGCTAATTTGTCCCAGTCAAAGGTAACACCAGTGCCCGTTACTTCTGGCGCAACTGCCATCCCATTGTCTTTATTAATCACTAGCGGACGTGTAGTGTATTGATCGATAGGGAAGCTATGCATTTCGAGATAACCTGCATTTGGCATAGCTGCTAACAAACTAACGTGCAATTCCTGCATTCCATGTGTGGAAACGGAAAGGTTATAGGCTTGTGTTAAGTGAGCTACCTTTAACCAGCCCGTAATTCCGCCTATATTGGAAGCATCAGGTTGAGGAAAATCAACATGACCATATTGCAGCATGTGATGGAATTCGGTTAATGTGCGCAAGTTCTCTCCGCCTGCAACGGCCATTCCTGTTTCTTCAGCAATCCGTGCATAGCCGGCATAATCTTCCGGAATCGTTGGTTCTTCTAAAAAGAGAATGTCGTATTTCAAAAATTCACGTGCGGCTTTTATCGCTTTTTCCACACTCCAGCTCATATTGGCATCGACCATAAAGGCTACATCCGGGCCGACCAATTGGCGTACCGCAGCCACTCGTTCCACATCTTCAGCTAATGTTTTTTGGCCTAGTTTAATTTTGACAGCCTGGAGGCCCATATCTAAGTATTTTTGATTGTTGCGCAGGAGCTTTTCTAATGGGAAGTTTAAATCAATCGCTCCACCATAACATTTGACCTCATTGCTTGCGCCACCCAGAAGTTTGTAGAGAGGTTCATCTGCTTTCTTTGCACGTAAATCCCATAACGCAATGTCACATGCCGCAATGGCGAAGCTAGCCAAGCCCCCGCGAGCAACATAATGTATTCCCCAGTTCATCTGCTCCCAGATACTTTCCACACAGCTGGCGTCTTTGCCAACTAAGATATGTGTTAATTCATTAGCAATTAGTGAGCAGATCGCTTTGCCGCCAAATCCGCCAGTATAGGTATAACCTACACCTTCACGACCGTCATCCGTTCTAATTTTGACAATGGGAACTTCAAAATGAGTATGCAAGCCATGTTTAGCATCCTCCATGATTTCTGGCAAAGGGATACGATAGTATTCCGTAATAACTTCTTTAATTAGAGACATCTTTGATCACTCCTTATAAAAGTTGTTGTAAGTTTGATAGAGATGAGGCTGTATTTTGTTTAAGAGCTTGAACCACAAGTTTAGCAATTTCCCGGGCACCTTCATCTGAGAAATGAGTATCATCCGTAACCCCATTTGGGTAATTGGGATGTGTTTTCGCTGGCAAATGCATGAATAACTTCTTGGATTCCTCTTCGCCTAATGAACGATAGAGCGCTTGCGAGGCTGGGAAAATATCAAGTAGCGGAGTGTGCGTTTCTTCAGCCACTTGTCTCATTACCTCGGGATAAGCACCTACAGCAAACGGGTCCAGCTCTCCATCGGCGTTAAAGCGGCGGCGACTTACAGAGGTTAACAGAACCGGAGTCCCCCCTAGCTGCCTAGCAGCATCTATATATTGAATGAGATTATGGCGATATTCGGTTTCAGGATCGGTGTAACGTAATGGATCCTCTTTTTTCTCATCGTTATGTCCAAATTGAATAAACAGGTAGTCGCCGGGTTGGAAGTCTTTTCTGATAGCATCGAGGCGGCCGTCTGTTATGAACGATTTGGTGCTTCGACCATTAATTGCACGATTCTGGATTTGAATAGAAGTCCGAAAATAACTTTGCAGGTATTCTCCCCAGCCGGTCATAGGTTTTTCTCCAGCGCCTTTAATGGCCGCAGTGGAATCGCCTGCAATAAATAGTTGTTGTCTCATAAGGTCTTCTTCTCCTTTAACGTATTGGCGTTCTCTTAACCAATTCTCAGCAAGGGAAAGCCATTGCTGGCAATGAGGGTGTTCTTTTGCAAGCCCTAAACCATGCCGCCCTTCTTCAAAGATATGTAATTCAAAAGGAATTCCCTGATTAGACAGGGCAGAGGCGAACAACAGACTATTCTCCACGGGAACGCTGGCATCGTTCGCTGTTGTCCAGATAAAGGTTGGAGGTGTGAGTGAATCCACCTGGGCTTCTGAGGAAAAGGAGTCAAGCTCCGCTTGTGATGGGTCGTCTCCAAGAAAATGTAGCCGGCTTCCCTTGTGCGAATGGGGCTCTTGGAAAGTGATTACAGGGTAACCTAATAGAAGAAGGTTTGGTTTCTCTGCTCTAGTGGTAGAAAAGATAGAAGCTAAGTGTCCTCCTGCCGAGAATCCAATCATCCCTACTTTGTCTGAGATCACATTCCAAGCTTTGGGTGCTTCCCTAATCCATTTGAGAGCTTCCTCAACATCATTTAACAAAGAAGAGACGTTGAAATCTCCGACCTGATAATCTAGTACACCTGCATGAATACCTAGACTGTTTAGCCATTGAGCTACAGGTTCTCCTTCATGTTTGGCTAAGTGCTGATAACCTCCACCAGGCAATACCAATATAAAAGGACGGGGGTGATCCGTCTCGAGCGGATAGAGGGTGAGTAGTGAGGTTTCCTGAGAAATCGCATCTTGTTCTACACGGTTAGTATTTAGACGAAAGTTCAACATTGCGTTCAAATTCCTCCCTAAATGGTTATATGCACACGTTAACATATTTTCCGAAAAAAAGAGAGACTCTTTTTTTTTTTAGATTCGGCCTTGAACGATTTTTTTGTGATTTTTACATAGATTCGTCAAATGTTGGTTTGGATTTAGTGCCTGTATTGTTATCCCGGTACTGTCCAGGGGTCATCCCTTCCTGTTTACGGAAAGATCGAATGAAATTTTGAGAATTGTTGTATCTTAATTTGGCTGCAATATCTTTGATCGGCATATCGGTTTCCTGCAGCCATTTTTTTGCCATTTTAAATCGGTACATCGTTAAATATTCGCTGAAATAGTATTGGGTCTCCTTACGGAAGACACTGCTGATATAGTTGGCGTTGTAATGCAGCCGTGAAGCGCATTCTTCCAAGGTTAGATCCGTATCATATTCATGTTGGATCAGATCAATGATTTTCTCAGAGATGTTTTGGTATTGGGCATTTTGCCTGCTGATAAAAATTTTGATCATCGGGTAAATGACCATGCTCCAGAACCAATCCTCAATCTCAGCCACGGTATGAAGGTCATGTAATTCCTCAAAAATTGAGCCATTAGCATGATAGATCTGATTTAAGCTAATGCCCGATTCCTGCATCATAATGAGCAAGTTATTGAGTAAGCGGGTCAACGGGATTTGATATTCCTGTGGTGAAAGCTCTAGGGCAAAGATAGATTTAAAAAGCAAATGAATCAGTTCCTTGGCTTTATCCGTTTCAGCCAGCTTGATAGCATCCATTAGATCGTTTTCTTTATGCGTAGGGTAGTTCAAGTTCAGATAATGTTTGCCGGAGTTAATGTTCTCATATTGAATAATAACGCCTTTGCCAAGCTTAATGCGATGTTTCAGTGCTTCAAGACCTTCTCTGTAGGCGATGGCTAGTTTATCGAAGGCGTTGAAGGGCAGGCTCAGCCCAATACTCACCTGCACCTTTAGATAATTATTTATTTCTTGCTGCAGCTTCTCCGTTAACGAATACAGTGTCTTATGAAAAGACTGGGTATCGCAGTCTGGACTGCCCAATAATACGACTACCGCATGGTCCATGATCACTGGAGCCAGCCGTTGTTCAGGACAGATTAATTCTTCGATCATATTGTGGGCAGCGAACAATAAGAGGCTGAGATCTTTTTTCTCATAGCTGGAATCCTCGGCATAATCAATAGACAACGTAATTACTGCCATGGTTTTCCATTCTTCAAGCTGGGTTTGGTAGCCGAATTGCCCTAATTCTTCGAGCAAATCACGTTTCTTAACATTGCCGTGGAAGGCATTGATCAGAAAAAACGTACGAACCTGCTGAAAGTGTTGCCGGACTTCTTTTTCCAGCTGTGATTTGGATTGGAACAAAGAATGAACTTGTTCTCCTATAATCTGAAATTCATTGCGATGTCTCGATTTAATATCCGGTTTGCGTTGGCCCATCTGATTAAGCAGTCTTTCGATAGGGGTGTACATACGCCTGGAGCCGATCCAGGCCAGAAGAATGGAGAACAAGAGCATAATGGTACACACGATTATCGTAAACATACCGATTTTATTGGACTCCTTCGTCAAGCTTTCCATGGAAGTAACCGATAGATAAACCCAGCCATTTAACTGAGAACGCATGAAAGTGACGGAGTAATTCTTTTTGTTGATCACAGTCTTGAACTGTCCGGATTGTTTAGAAGGATCAGAGATTAAAGGGACTTCTTTAAATCCGCCTTGCTCTTTAGGTTTTCCGATTAAGCTGGTATCCGGATGGAGTAGGAAGCGGCCAGCTTGATCCAGAACGATAATGTCATCGAGTGGCTGCACATCTGAATTAATGAAATCCTGAAGACTGCAGACCGGAATATTAGCTAGGGCAAGCCCATATTTTTGCAGCTTATTGGTGGGAAGCTTTTTGATAAGACTGATACTGTAATTGCAGCCAGTGACGTTAATGCTCTCCTCGCTATAAAATAAGGACGATGGATTCAAAATCCATGAAGTATCGTCAGCTATATTCATTAGATTAGAGAGTTGCGCGTGGTTTTTGTATTCATTCAGACGGTAGACGCCTGAATTTTTGATCATCCAGTTCTGCTGCTGATTGAGCAGGATGACATCCTCAAGTTTCGTATCGAAGGATTGCATATTACGGATTTCGTTTCTTAAATCATTATATAAAATGAAATCGGTTTCACTTAAAGGGTTATTTAGTGCTTTTTTTAATACACTAGAGTTGATCACTTGGTTTAATGTTTGATTGACAGTTGTTAACTTATGTTCTACATTTGAGGTGATTTGTAATATAAGTTCCATTTTACTGTTGTTTACGTTCTTTTGGATCTCATTAGATGATGTGAAATAGGAAAAAGAACCGATGAATATCACCGGCAACGTGCTAATTACAAAGGCAAAAATCGTTAATTTACTTAAAAAGCTTAATGGTCTCACGGGACTCAGCACCTTTACTTATGTAGAAGTAGACACTTGTTCTTAGTGTATGAAACCTGGTGGAAAATAACAATAATCATCTCGTTCTGCAATAATCATTAACCCTAATTATGACTACAAAATGGAAAATCTTCAAGCTGTAGGGTGAAAATCCTTACAATACCTTAGGAGGCTGTAGAAATGTTTAGACAATTTATGTGTAGAAGGGCAACGTTTTGTTGCTGCTTATTTTTCATGCTTGTTTTCCCTATGTTAAGCGCTTGCAGTGATGGAAAGTCAGCTGGTTCTGTACTGCAAGAAGCTCGCCCGAGCATCTCCATCTTGGCACCCCTTCATTTTCCACAGCAGCCTTCAAAAAAGATTATAGCTGAGATCGAAAGATTAACAGGGGTGGAGCTTGATATCACGTGGGTGCCTGAGGGTGTTTATACCGATAAAATGAACACAGCTTTGACCACTAATTCCTTGAGAAAAGTCACCTTTGTGAAGTTCTCAGACTATAATCTGGTGAAAAACGCCATCCGTTCTGAAGCATTTTGGGAGATCGGCCCATATCTTCAGGAGTTCCCCAATCTTAAAGCACTGGACCCCGCTATTCTTAAGCAGACCGCTGTTGATGGTAAGATCTACGGCCTGTATACAGAACGCCCTTCCTCCAGACAGGGTGTCATAATACGTAAGGATTGGCTGGACAATCTTCATTTGAGCAATCCACAGACCTTAGATGACCTATATGAAGTAATGAGGCAATTTACATATAACGATCCGGATCAGAATGGCAAACAAGATACCCTTGGATTAGTCGATCGTAATGATCTTGTTTATGGTGTATTTAAGACACTAAGCTCTTATTTTGGCACACCAAATAATTGGAAGCTAGAGAATCATCAATTTGTTCCGGAATTCGTAACAGCGGAGTATATGAACACAATGAATTTTATGAAGAAATTATATGATGAAAAAATCATAAATCAGGACTTTGCTCTTACCAGTAAAGAGGTTCAACGCGATAAATTCATTAACGGTATCGCTGGTGTGTTTATTGGCAGCATGACTGATGTGCAGCGGTTGTCAATTGAAGCTCAAGCATACAATCCAAAGGCTGAACTTACGCTGATCAATCGTATCGAGGGGCCTGATGGATATAAAGTGTGGTCTATCCCCAATTACAACGGACTGTATCTCTTTTCCAAAAAGTCCATTGCCACAGAGGAGGAGCTTCGGCAGGTGCTTGGATTTTTTGATCGGACCATGGATAAAGATGTAGCCAATATAATGATGTATGGCTTTGAGGGGCGGCATTATAAGCTTGAAGGCGGAAAAATTATCCTTCCCGAGGAAACCTCACAACTGCGGGTACAGGAAGTGAATCCGCTATATGCTTTAATGATTGCGGACATTAGTAATAAAAACATTATGGAAGTGGCTCAGAAGGAGCAATTAACCTCTCTAGCAGATCAGCTGAGTAAAGATAATGAATCTTTTCTGGTTGATGACCCGACAGTTTCTCTGAGCTCATCTACTTTTGATGAGAAGAATATGGAGTTATCTACAATCATTGTGGATGCTACATATAACTATATATTAGGTAACATTACCGTTGAGGGATTCCAGCAAGAGGTTGAGAAATGGAGAGCTCGTGGAGGCAATCTTATTATTAAGGAATATGCTGAGGCTGAGTTTGGGACAGAAAAGTAAATAGGTTAAAAAGGTTTTGATCCACTGCGGATAATGCGGTGGATTTTTTTTGTGCTGCGATATCCCGATAATCATTTGCTCAGATCCCTTTCAGAACGCGCCGTTATGGGGAAATGATTGTTTTCGTAACCTTGCCGACGATGTAACGTGGAACTCGTAACCAATACAAATTATGGAGGTCAAAATGGTATGAAGAAGAAATCCTTCACCATGTTGTTAACAGCACTGTTAACATTCAGCACATTGTTAGCTGGATGCGGTGGTAACAACAATAACAAAGAAGAAGCAGCAGCCCCAACTACAAGTGCAGAGAACACTACGAAGGTGGAAGAGACTGAAGCACCTAAAGAGGAACCTACAGAAATCAAAATCATGCTTCCATTGAATACATCAGAGACTCCGCCTGATACGATTAAGAATGAACTTGAGAAATTGACCAACACGAAGCTGACTTATCAATTTTTTCCGGCTGATACTTATGAAGAAAAACTGAATTCATCTTTTGCAACGGGTTCATTGCCGCAAGTAACATATTTGAAGAATCAGACAACCTTCATTCAGATGAAAGAAGCGATAAAAGACGGACAATTCTGGGAAATCGGTCCACTATTAAGCGAATTTCCGAATTTGAGCAAATTGAAACCAGAAATTCTTAATAACACGAAAGTAGATGACAAGCTTTATACCCTATATATCGGGCGTCCACTTGCACGCCAAGGGATCATTTACCGCAAAGACTGGGCAGATAAATTAGGACTTGCTGCACCAGCTAATGTAGATGAATTATTTGAAATGGCTAAAGCCTTCACAGAACAAGATCCAGACGGTAATGGAAAGAAAGATACTACCGGTATTATTGACCGTAATGAGTTGACCTATGGAGCTTTCAAAACTGTTTCGTCTTGGTTCGGAACACCGAATACCTGGGGTGAGAAGGATGGCAAATTAGCGCCTGAATTTACCTTCGATGAATATTTCGACACAATGGATTTTTTCAAAAAAGCTCGTGATGGCGGATACATTAATCAAGATTTCGCTGCCACCAGTAAAACGGATGCAGTAAATATGTTTAAGGCTGGAAAGGGTGGACTCTATATTGGGGGCTCCATGCAAGATATTGATTCCCTCAATAAAGATACTATTAAGAATAACCCTGACGCTGTTTTGGATGCGCATAGTATGGTTGCAAGTCCAGATGGAAAATATGCTCAATGGATGATTCCAGGCTATAACAATGTTGTCTTGTTCCCGAAATCTGCTGTCAAGGATGAGGCAGAGCTGAAGAAGATTCTTGCTTTCTTTGATCAAATGATGACCCCAGAAGTAGCTAATTTGATGTATTGGGGAATTGAAGGTACTCACTATACCGTTGAAGACGGTAAAGCAAAAGCTACTGACGACAAAGAATTGATTGAACGTGAAGTAAAGGGATATAAGGACAGTGTTATCGGCGAAGCTGAAACCAATGGAATGTACGAGAACTATAACACGCTGCCAGGAAGAATTCATGCAGATCAATTGGTTCTTGAGAATGTCAAAGTTGGTGTAGCGGATCCAACAGCTGCTATGGATTCGGCTACCTATACAGAAAAAGGCGTAGAGCTTCAACAGATTATTACAGATGCAACCTATAAATATATTTATGGTCAGATTGACAAGGCTGGATTTGAGAAGGAAGTAGAGAACTGGAAGAGCCGTGGTGGAGATAAGATTATTGAAGAATACAACGCGTTATACAAAAAATAGTAACCCGTACTCGAATAGTTAAGCGACAAATTGTAGCTGAAAAGGTTGTTGATCTTGTTTCAACAACCTTTTCTATTCCTCACGGGGTTCAGAAATATCGTGTTTGAATAAAGAAGGAGAAAGGAAGAATATCATGCAGGAAGTCACCGCACAGCCCAGCTCAGCTCCTCAAATGAATCCTAAGCCTGAAATTTATAAAAGCAGCAGCGAACTGAAAAAGCGGCTGTGGAGAAATAAATGGCTCTACGTCATGCTAACTCCGGGAGTACTGTATTTTTTGATTTTTAAATATCTTCCAATGTACGGATTAATTATCTCATTTCAGGATTACAAACCCTATCAAGGGATCAACGGTAGTGACTGGGTAGGGATGAAGCATTTCAGCAGGTTGTTCACAGAGCCGGATTTCTTAAATATATTAGTGAACACACTTATTCTTTTCGGATTAAATATTCTTATCTATTTCCCGATGCCGATTATTCTTGCCCTGATGTTAAATGAACTTCAAGGCAGCTTTTTCAAAAGAACCTTTCAGACGATCTTCTATTTGCCCCATTTTCTGTCATTGGTTATCATCGTCTCCATTTCTTATGTAATGGTCACGATGGATGGAGGGATTATCAACGAGCTGCTTGTCTATTTTGGCTTTGAACCAATCAATTTCCTGCTTAATCCAGGATGGTTCAGGCCCATGTATATTATTCAGGTGATTTGGAGAGAAGCAGGTTGGGGAACGATTATTTATCTAGCTTCCATAGCTGCGATTGACCCAGGGCTTTATGAAGCATCGCGTATGGACGGAGCTGGAAGACTTAGACAAGTCTGGCATATCACTCTTCCAGCGATTAGAGGCGTAATTATTACATTATTTATTCTGAAAATTGGTTCCGTTCTTGATCTTGGATTTGAACATGTATATCTGCTACTTAACTCCATGAATCGAGAAGTTGCGGAAATTATCGATACGTATGTATATACTGCTGGTTTGAGACAGGGGCAGTTTAGTTACAGTACAGCTATTGGATTCTTTAAATCGATTGTAGGCTTTGTAATGGTGATGATGGTGAATAAATTATCCAAGAAAATGGGAGAAGAAGGCGTTTATTGATATTTTGTGGGAGGAATCGAAATGGTAGAAGATAAAACAATCAGTGGTAGAATCTTTTCTGCTATAAACTTTACGCTGCTTGCGATCATTGCTTTAATTACTGTGCTTCCCCTTGTTCACGTTGTAGCAGGCTCTTTCACAACGAGTGCAGAACTAGCTTCTAGCAAATTTGTACTGATTCCAAAGGTATGGAGTCTGGAAGCGTACAAGTTCATCTTTTCGACGAATACAATATTTAAAGCCATGGGTGTTTCCATTGGTGTCACGGCAATTGGTTCTATTTTTAGTTTGTTTATAACTTCTTTGATGGCCTACGCTCTTACCAGAAAAGATCTGGATGGTCGTAAAGTGGTTAACTTCATGGTTGTGTTCACCATGCTTTTTCATGGTGGGATGATTCCAACGTTCCTCGTGGTGAAGGAATTAGGACTAATTGACACGTACGCATCACTGATTCTACCGTCAGCGATTAGTGCCTTTAATATGATCATTCTGAGAAACTTTTTCCAAAATATACCTGAAGGTTTGGAGGAATCGGCCAAAATTGATGGTTGTAACGATTTTGGAATATTATTTCGGATTGTATTGCCACTATCCTTACCTGCGTTAGCGACGATCGGATTGTTCTATGCGGTAACGTATTGGAATACCTACATGAATGCGATTCTGTATTTGAATGATAGTGCGAAATGGCCAATACAGGTTCTGCTCAGACAAATTGTCGTCCTTGCCAGCGGTATGGATCACAGCGCTACACTGGATGCTGCTGTTCCACCGCCAGATCAATCAATTAAAATGGCTGTTATCGTTGTAGCTACCTTACCAATAGTTTGTGTGTATCCGTTCCTGCAAAAGCATTTTGCCAAAGGTGCCATGTTGGGTTCTATGAAGGGCTAGCAAGAAAGAGAGAGACTATACTTAGGGGAGGAGCTTCGAGATGACTGTACAGATACCTACAACGCCGATAGAGTGGGCAAAAAAAGCTTGCGATTCACTAATGGATACTTACAGGGCGGGAGAGCTTCCCCCCGCGCATCGATGGCACTATCATCAGGGTGTATTTCTGTGTGGCATGGAGCTTTTGTGGAATGCTTATCAAGAAGACCGTTATATCAACTATATTCAGGAATATGTAGATGATTTGGTGGATGAATACGGGAACTTTTATTTTGCACGTGATGAGCTGGATGCGGTTCAAGCAGGACAGCTACTATTCACTCTTTATGAACGGACAGGCAAACTAAAGTATCGTATTGCAGCAGAGAAGCTAAGGAATTTACTGCTCACACTAAATAAAACCTCTGAGGGCGGGTATTGGCACAAGGATAAGTACGCCAACCAAATGTGGTTGGATGGACTTTATATGGCAGGCGTATTCTCCTTGAAATATGCTAATGTCTACGATGAACCAAGCTTGCGTGAAACGGTCCTTCATCAGGAAATGTTAATGCGCAAGCATATGAAGGATGAGACAACGGGTTTGTTATACCATGCCTGGGATGAGAGCCGGCGGATGCCTTGGTCGAATCCGGAGACGGGTTGTTCACCGGAGTTCTGGAGCCGATCATTAGGATGGTATGGTCTCGCCTTATCGCAATTTCTGGATCTGTTACCTTCCCATGATTCAGCCCGGACAGAGCTTTCTACTACACTGAGAGATTTTGTGGATGCACTTATTCGTTACCAAGATCAAAAAAGTGGACTTTGGTATCAAGTCGTAGATAAGGGACATGAGCCAGATAATTGGCTGGAGACTTCAGGGTCATGTTTGTTCGTCTATACGATTGCCAAAGCCGTGAAGCATGGCGTTGTAAGTGATGTGACTATCGCTACAGCTGCCGCTAAAAAAGGATATGAAGGGTTAACCAAAGTAATCCAGTGGGATGAGCATAACCGATTAGTTCTGCCGGACATTTGTATCGGTACCTCAGCTGGAGATTACGAGAGTTACGTGACTCGGCCTAAGGTTAAAAATGATCTGCATGGTGTGGGCGCATTGGTGATGGCTTGTGTTGAAATACAGTCAATGCTTCAAGAGTGAATCGCTCGGTATCCTTACTAAACAATGACTTGATTCTCTGAGATTGCAGAGAATCAAGTCGTATTATTTTATGTGCAAAGAATCCTTAAATCGGCTGAACCTATTTTTAGTTTTTGAGCTCTTAAATTTATAAATATTTTGGGGGTTGGGATGAAGAAATCACAGTGGGCAATTCAAACGGCAGACTCTATTATGGCGCGGACACCGAAGCTTTATGAAGATAAAGGCTACAAAGGAAGCTGGACCTACGATTATGGCGTGGTATTGAACGGTTTTGAATGGCTTTGGAAGCAGACCGGTGATTCGAAGTATCTGCAGTTCATTCAAGATAATATGGACTACTTTATTCAGGAAGATGGCAGTGTCAAGGGCTACCACCTAGAGGAGCATAATATCGATCATATTAACAACGGAAAATTATTATTGACTCTATATAAAGAAACGAAGCAGGAAAAATATAAAAAAGCGGCTGCTTTACTTAGAAAGCAACTTGAGACCCATCCGCGAACCTCGGAAGGTGCTTTTTGGCATAAAAATATATATCCCTATCAGATTTGGTTAGATGGAATTTATATGGGCGCTCCTTTTTATTTAGCCTACTTGCTAGCTTTTGAAGAAGGGCAGGGACTTGAGGATGTAACCAAACAATTTATCTTGTGTGAGAAGCATACGAAAGATCCGGTAACAGGTCTGCTATATCATGCATGGGATGAACAGCGTATTCAACCTTGGTGCGACCCTGAAACAGGACTTTCGCCTAACTTTTGGGCCCGTTCACTTGGCTGGTATCTCATGGCTTTAGTTGATGTTCTGGCATTGCTGCCTAATGAGCACTCAGATTATCCCGAGCTGGTACGAATACTAAATGATACCTTAACTGCGGTGAAGACATATCAGGATAAGGAATCCGGGGTCTGGTATCAAGTGATGAATCTAGGGGAACGCAAAGGAAATTATCTTGAAGCCTCTGCTTCAAGTATGATCGTGTATGCCATGGCTAAAGGTATCCGATTAGGCGTGTTAAACGCTGGATGGTACGAAACATTAGATCTGGCTTACCAAGGACTTATCTCGGAGTTTGTACTTGAAACCAAAGAAGAATGGGTCAATTTAAATAAGAATTGCCAAGTAGCCGGATTAGGTGGAGTGGACCAACGTGACGGTACTTTCGCTTATTACATTAGCGAGCCTATTGTCACTAACGACCAAAAAGGTGTGGGTGCTTTCCTACAGGCTTGTGTGGAATATGAACAATTAAGAGGCTGGATCTGATATAGAACAGGGGGGCTTATGAATGTTGATCTACAATATTGAGGATTTTGGAGCGCTTAAGAATAGTAAAAAGTTAGCGACTGAAGCGATAACGCGTGCGATTGAAGCGGCAAATAAAGCCGGTGGAGGAACCGTTTATGTACCGGCTGGTACGTTCTTAACCGGTGCAATTCATATGAAAAGCAATATCGAATTGAATTTAAATCCTGGTGCCATTCTTTCATTCAGTACGAACCCGGAGGATTACCCTGCAGTGGAATGCAGATGGGAGGGAGTGAAGCAGCAGGTTCATTCACCTTGTATTTATGGAAGAGAGTTAGTTAATGTATCGATCACTGGCAGCGGAATGATTAACGGAAATGGTGAACTCTGGTGGGATAAGTTTCGGAACCGCCGGGAAGAGCTGCAGTATCCCCGGCCGACTCTAATCGGCTTGGATAGCTGTCAGCGGGTAACCCTTAAAGATATCGCGCTGGTCAATTCTCCAAGCTGGACCGTTAATCCGATAGGCTGTTACAATGTGACTATTGATAATATTTCCATTCTGAACCCGGCCGACTCTCCGAATACAGATGGCATTAATCCAGAGTCTTGCACCAATGTGCGAATTAGCAATTGCAATATTGATGTCGGTGATGACTGCATTGCGATCAAGGCAGGAACTGAGGATACCAAAGAACGAGTTCCTTGTGAGAATATCACGATCACCAACTGCACTATGGTACATGGACACGGGGGTGTCGTACTCGGTAGTGAAATGAGTGGAGATATTCGTAATGTCACGATTAGTAATTGTGTGTTTAAACAAACCGATCGTGGAATCCGGATGAAATCAAGACGGGGACGCGGGGGAACGATTGAAGATATTCGGATCAGCAATATTGTAATGGAGGACGTTATTTGTCCGTTTACTCTAAATCTATATTATTTCTGTGGACCACGCGGGAAAGAAAAATATGTGTGGGATAAAAATCCTTATCCGATTACAGAGGAAACGCCGTGTTTTAGACGCATTCATTTTGCCAATATTACCGCACGTAATGTTCATGCCGCAGCGGGTTTCTTATACGGGCTTGCTGAGCAGTATGTATCCGAGATTACGTTTACCAATGTGGACATCTCCATGGCGACGAATGCAATTCCCGGCCATCCAGACATGATGACAGGGATCGAAAACATGAATAATCGCGGGTTTTTCCTCGGGAATGCAAGAGATGTTCAATTTCATCAGGTGACGATTGAGAACCATGAAGGGCCTGCTTTTTACATTGAAAATGGAGAAGCTGTAGAGATCATAAATTGTCGATCAAAAAACACGAAGAAGCCGGAAAAATTAGTAGAACAAGCTACAGTGTCACCTGAAGCACAGAATGTCTGTCCATAAGAGAAAGTTATCAATTTATTGAAAGGAAAAGAATCCACTATGCTTGTTGTAGGAAAAGAATCTTTTTGCGCTTATCACACGATTCAAGAGGCGGTAGATTCACTAGAGCAGGGGCCATCCGGTCAAGCGGATACGCTTTATATTTTGTCAGGGGTCTATAAAGAGGCAGTGCGGATTTATCGTTCTAATCTTACGATCATAGGGATTGGCTACGTGGAGATTGTTATGAATCGTTACGCGAAAGAGCGTGATGAAGCGGGCGAAGAAATCAATACATTCTCTACACCAACGTTATTTCTGGGCGGGAGCCATCTGGTCTTGGAGAATCTGGTGATTACCAATAATGCAGGGCAGGGTGAAAATATCGGGCAGGCCGTAGCTGTGTATGCTAATTGTGATCAAACCGTATTCAGAAATTGTACTTTAAAAGGGTATCAGGACACGTTGTTCACAGGACCTTTGCCACCTGCACCCAAAGAGCGATCTACGTTTGGAGGTATACCACTGAGAGAACACCATGCCCAATATCGGCAGTTGTATCAGCATTGCTATATAGAGGGAACAGTGGACTTTATATTTGGTGGGGCTACAGCATATTTTGACAGATGTGAAATTCGCAGCTTGTGTCATAGTGAGAATCAAGCAGGTTATATTACGGCTGCCTCCACACCTGAGGGACAATCGTATGGTTATATTTTTAAAAATTGCTTTTTAACAGCAGCTCCTGATATTGCTCCGGTGTTTCTGGGCCGTCCTTGGCGTGAGTATGCTAAAACCGTATTTGTAGATTGCCAGTTGGGTGCACATATACATCCACTTGGCTGGGATAACTGGGACAACACCGCTAATGAACAAACCGTTAGTTATCAGGAATATGGCGTGAAGGATGCAATTCCCCTGAGTAAGCAACGTGTGTTTTGGGCAGATTGCTTTGAAGATGGCGACGAGACGCTGGATAAAGAGTTTGTTTTTGCTGGAACGGATTTTTGGAAATAGATAATTTAATTAACGAGTACACAAGTAAAAAACGGTAGTCTAGACAGAAGCATAAAGTCTTAGACTGCCGTTTTATTTAAATGTTGTATCACTTTATTTTTAATATGATCTTTCCTTTAGCTCTGCCCGATTCGGAATACTCCATCGCTTTCTGCGCCTCTACAAAAGGAAACACTTGATCAATAACAGGTTTTATTTGTCCGGATTCAATAAGCTCTGAAATGATTTCTAATTGACTGCCACTTGGTTTCATGAACAGAAAGCTGTATTTAACCTTGTACTTTGCCTCTAATTTGCTCAGCTTCCGGGTAATCAAGCGAAAAATATTAGTTTTTATGAACCCAGCTCCATACTCTTTTCCGAAGCGTGCATTAGGCAACCCTGAAACCGATACAATTTGTCCTCCCTGTTTGACTGTTTTAAAAGCTTTTTCTAATGTTTCACCGCCAATGGTATCGAATACTCCATCATAATTTTGTGAAATCTTATCAAATGCTTCGGTTTTATAATTGATAATTTGATCGGCTCCAAGTGACTTGACCAATTCTGCTCCAGCATCGCTTGTAGTAGTAGCCACGTATATCCCCATCGCTTTGGCAAGTTGGATAGCAAAGGTGCCAACACCGCCCGCTCCCGCTTGAATCAATACCTTTTGTCCTGCCGTTAGCTGTAATATATCATGTAATGCTTGATAAGAAGTAAGCCCGACTAATGGGATGGATGCAGCTTCCTCAAAGGAAAGATTGTGAGGTTTGAGAGCTATATCCTCTTCATGTACGGAGATATATTCTGCGAAGGTTCCAATTCTATCTTTTCTGGGCCGTCCGTAAATCTCATCACCTATCTTGAATTTTTTAACATTCTTTCCTACTTGGATGACAATCCCTGAAAAATCATTTCCTAAAACTAGGGGCATGTTGTATTTCAACAGCGTACGTACTTTGCCATCCCGCACTTTGAAATCGATAGGATTAATACTTGCTGCGTGGATCTCTGCCAATACATCGTAATCACCCACTGCGGGTGTTGGGATGTCGGCTAGTTGAAGAGGGTAATTCCCGTATTTTTTTATGATCATTGCTTTCATCCTAAAAACTCCAATTCATTAATTATTCATTTTTGCTGATCCAGAAAAATAACTCATCTCAACAGGGGAGATGTTTTTTGATTTCGATTTGTCCTCGCTTTTATCTGAGCAGTCTCGGCGATATTTCCCTTGTTCCAGCTTCATATCAATAAAATGGACAACCTGCTGCAGCGACGAGATTTGGCTGACGATGTTTTCTCGATGGTTCCTTAAATGCTCCACCAGTTCAGGATAATCTGCGGGATCAGCGTCAGCGGAGACCGCCAAAAATGGTTGCATTTCCTGCAAGGGCATGCCTGTTTTTTTGAGGCAGGATAGCAGCAGGATTGTATCTATGTCTTCCTGCCGGTAAACGCGATGCCCGTTGTCCTTCCGGTCTGCCCGGGGAAGCAGCGCGATCTTTTCGTAATAGCGGATTGTATCCTCGGATATTCCGGTTTGCACGGCGGTTTCTTTTATCGTAAACGTTTGCTCTGCCTTCATACTGTACCTCCTGGAGATTGCTTTGTGTGTGCATTATACAACTTGGAGCTGACTCCAAGTCAAGACCTTATCTCTGGGACAAAATCTTTTTATTACGCCTTGACTTGGAGTCGACTCCAATTAATAAAATGTGCGTTATAAGAAGAAGATATCCCGAATTCAGGAGGAGATTTACAATGAGCACACAGCAACGTGAAAATATCGCATTGATTACAGGCGCTAACGCCGGGATTGGATTGGAATTAACTCGAAAATTGCTAGCGGAGGATTGGCAGGTGGTTGCTTTGAACCGTTCCGGTTTTCCAGCCGATGATGAGAACATCCAAAAAGCCATCAAAAACGGTTGGCTTCGTATTTATAAAACAACCGATCTCGCGGATTTTGCCAGCTTGAGAGGGACACTGGAAGAGATCAAAGGCAAGGAGCAGCGGATCGATATTTTGTTCAACAATGCCGGCGGGAGCTTCCCTGAACTGAGCTATTCGACACAGGGGCGCGAAAAGCACTATGAGTTGATGACCGTTGTGCCGTATATTATTTTAATGGAATTGAAGGATATCCTACAAAAAGGACGCTTAAAAACGGTGATCAACACCTCATCCTCCGCGCTTAAGTTTACGAAAGAGTTTACGATTGAAATCCTGGAGCGTCCCACCACCTTCCGCAAGCTGCTTGGTCCTTACGCCACCTCAAAGCTGGCATTATCGTTATGGACACAGGCCGCTGCGCCGCAGCTTGCTAACGAGGGCATCATGATTCGCAGTGTTGATCCGGGTAGCAATAACACGCTGCGAAAAGGAAAAAATTCTGGACTGCCTCTAATAGTTAAACCGTTGATGAAGCTGTTTTTCTCTCCGCCTACCCACGGCGCCGACCAATTGTATGAGGGTGCTCTGGGAGAACACCGTGGGGAGACGGGGGTGTTTCTTTGGAAAGGCCAGGTTGCGGATTTGAAATTTAAGGATCAAGCCCGGAATGTTTTGGAAAGGATTAGTGATATTTACGAAAATGAGTATCTTCGTTATTAATCAGATCTTTAGTTGTCTCTAATTATTTTTTGTAATTCCTCCAAACGTATGAGATAATAGAGTTTTTCCGTTGATTCTATTTTTCATGGCATGGTAGAGATGCCTGATCAAATATTGGAGGTAGGCTTGTTGGCGAAACAGTATCCTTTTGAATATGATCGGACCAAACCTTTTATGGAGCAAGTAGGGGAATGGGTCGGAGATGTATTCTATGAAATTCTTCCTGAGGCTGGATTTGAAGTACGTGATGAACAGATATATATGGCCTTTCAGGTAGAGCGGGCTTTTGCCGAGAAAAAGACGATTTTTGCTGAAGCAGGGGTCGGAACAGGCAAGACATTAGTGTATTTGTTGTATAGCATTTGTTACGCGCGTTATATGGGCAAACCTGCGATTATTGCATGTGCGGACGAGTCCTTGATTGAGCAGCTTGTGAAACCGGAAGGCGATATCGCCAAGCTTGCGAAGCATCTGAACATGAATATTGATGCTAGACTAGCGAAATCTCCGGATAAATATATGTGTCTGAAAAAGCTGGATCAGGCTCGGAACCATGATGATGAAAGCTTACCACTGGAGAGCTTGTACAGTACATTACCTGATTTTGTACATTCACATGCACCGATGCAGCAATTCCATGCTTATGGAGACCGCAGAGATTACCCTGATCTGAATGACGAACAATGGAACAAGATTAACTGGGATACGTTTCAGGACTGCTTTACTTGCGATATGCGTCACCGCTGCGGGCAGACCTTGTCCCGTGATCATTACCGGAAATCAAGTGATCTGATCATTTGTTCCCACGATTATTACATGGAGCATATTTGGACCTATGAAGCGCGTAAGCGGGAAGGGCAAATCCCTTTGCTTCCGGATCACTGTGCGGTTGTATTCGATGAAGGACATTTATTAGAATCAGCGGCCATGAAGGCGCTTGGCTATAAGATGAAGCATGTCGTCTTTGAAGAATTGATTTCTCGCCTGCTACAGAACGAGATTCGTGAAACGCTGGCGGTTCTGATTGATGAAGCGATCATGCAAAGTGAGCAAATGTTCAAAGCGATTCGCCGTCAATGCCGAAACATACCGGGATCAGATCGGAAAAGCATTGCGCTGAATGCTTCATTGATTCGTGAGGTACACCGGATGCGGAGTGTAATTGCTGCTATCGAAGAAGAATTAGTATTCGAGAGCGGACTCTACACGATTGATGAATACCAACTGCGAATTGTGGAGGAACGTTTGGAGACCATAGAGATCGCTTTGCGATTGTTTGAGGATTCAGGGGCTCTAATCTGCTGGGCGACAGAAGAAAGCGATGGTCTAACGCTGTCGGTCATGCCACGAAATGTCAAAGAGGTACTTCAAGACAGCCTGTTCACGCAAAAAATGCCAATCGTATTCTCATCGGCTACATTGTCTGTGGATAAATCATTCCAATACTTGAAGGACAGTCTTGGGATACAAGATTTTTTATCCTTCTCTGTAGACTCACCTTATGACTATGAGCACCAGATGAATGTCTATGTGCCAGAGCTTCAGAGTGGGGATTTTGCTGAGAAAATGGAAATTTCCCTGAAGCTTATTCAGCGGACTGAAGGTAGAGCGCTGCTACTGTTCCGTACTCGTGAAGAGCTTCTGCAATTCAAGCAGCTTAACTCATTACGACCGGAAAGCAGTTCATATTCATTTTTATATGAAGGGGATCAAGAAATCAGCTATTTGATTTCGGCGTTCCAACGGGATGAGCATAGCGTGTTATGTGCGGTCACCTTATGGGAGGGGCTAGACATCCCTGGACCTTCATTATCTAATGTGATCATATGGTCGCTGCCGTATCCTCCGCTTGATCCAGTGTTTATGGCAAAACGGGCGGAAACCTCCACTCCCTTTGAAGATGTGGATTTGCCTTACATGCTGTTAAGACTCAAACAAGGGATGGGGCGGCTGATTCGAACCGGTACAGATCAAGGAATTGTAACTGTACTTGCGGAAGAGGAAGGGCAACATCCGGTACACGAATATATAACTTCTGTACTTCCAAAAGGGACTCGATTACAGAAGCTGGAAGCTTAAATATCACTAACGATTATAATTGCTCCTTTGGTGAGGCAGATGCTACGGCATTTATGTTTCACTCGAAGGAGCTTTTTTGTCTAAAATTAAGCATAAGTATTCCTAATCTTACGGATAGGATATTGGTATTTAACTTCCGGGCGGTGTCGTATTATTGTTGAGTCATGGGATGTATTTATACAGCATCATCTAGAGATTCATCAAGGAGTGTATACGACATGGGTCAATCAGAAGGTTTGTATCAACCAGATCACAACAAAAAGGTTGGGTTTGCATTAGGGATAGGGCTAACCTTAGTTATCGCATTATTGGCAAAATTTTTAGCGGGTTTTCCATTCCTATCTATTATGGGGCAATTGGTCATTGCCATCTTAATCGGGATTATTTGGCGAGCTACGATAGGAGTGCCAAATAGCATCACACATGGCACCGATTTTTCCAGTAAAAAACTGCTTCGTCTTGGGATTATCTTGCTCGGTATGCGGCTTAATCTAAAGGATATCGTTGCTGCAGGACCTCGGGTATTTCTTTTGGCAGTCATCGTCATTATATTTGCGATCTCCGTTGTATACGGACTGGCTCGACTGTTCAAAGTAGATAAGCGCCTCAGTATCTTAACTGCCTGCGGAACTGCGATTTGCGGTGCGGCAGCTGTGGTTGCCATCGCTCCACAGATAAAAGCCAAAGATGACGAAACTGCTATTGGTGCAGCTATAGTAGCTATATTAGGCACAATATTTACACTGCTGTACACATTTTTATATCCTTTTCTCGGCTTATCAGATTTAGGTTATGGGGTATTCGCAGGAGCGACTTTACATGAAATTGCTCACGTTATCGCGGCTGCGGATGCAGGTGGAAATGCTGCCGTTGATATGGCGGTCATCGTTAAATTGACCCGGGTGGCTTTACTTGTGCCGGTGGCTATTTTAATTGGGATTTGGTCCAATCGTGAAGAAAGAAAAGTGCAAGGTGGAGCGGCTAAAGCTTCGTGGAAAAGCATTCCAATCCCTTGGTTTATTCTAGGATTTCTAGTTGTCAGTGGTGTGAATTCGTTAGGAATCGTCTCCGCATCAGTAGCCAATGGGATCGTTACGATTGCTTATATGTTAATCGCTATGGCGATGGCAGGGCTTGGATTAAACGTTGATTTGGCGGCATTTAGACGGCTTGGAATGAAGTCTTTTGCAGCGGGACTTATAGGTTCGGTCATGTTATCTTTAGTTGGATTTATGTTAGTTCACTTACTTGCGCTAGCGTAGTTAGCATGTACACCCTGAGTATGAAATGAGTTACTTCATATCCAAACAGCATCCTTCTCTTTATCATTTAGTGTGGTAGGATATGCATGAAATGAATGGAGGGACTTCAAGTGAAGTATTGCATAGGTGAATTTGCTTCCATTCTCGGGGTAACTGCGGATACGCTGAGATTATACGAGAAACATGATATTGTTAGGCCTACAAAAGATAACAGCAATAATTATAGATATTTTAATGATTTAGATGCAAGGGATCTGTTAATGAGCAGATGGTATCGCAGTATGGAAATTCCATTGCCCGAAGTGGCACTTCTGATGAAGGATTCCTCTATTGAGCAAGTTATGGGATTGATGCAGCAGTCTCAGCAGAGTTTAGAAGAAGAGATTAAGCAAAAGACGATGCTGCTAAACAAGATGAATGAAATTCATAAAGAGCTTAAGGAAATAGAGTCCTCATTATATATATGTAAACTTAAACAACTGCCAGGCATGTACAGGCTTAAGCAAACGGATAAAAATGCATTATTAAAAAATGATATCGTAAAAAGCCTCGTCAACACTTGGATGGATAGGCTTCCTTATGCGTTTTATTCTTTTAAGATTGAGGACGCGGGGGTGTTATCCGGTGATAATAACTTTGACTATAGCTGGGGGCTTACCTTACCCGAGGAGGAAGTGCAGAAATTTGCAATGGATATCGATGAATATGTAGAGTACATTAGCCCGAGTACCTGTATCTCTGCTATCATGTTATCTACGGATGGACATTATATCACGAAGAAATCTTTGCAGTTTATGATAGATTACATCGAAGCAAATGGTTATACCATAGCGGGTGATGTGGTGGGTAAATTAATGCTTACTGAAAAAATAGAAGGCAATAACCGCTCATATTTGGAAGTGAATATTCCAATTGTATAAGTTTATTTTTATAAACACCTGCTCTAAGAGCGGGTGTTTTTTCTTTTTGGACAAGAATTGGACATTGACCTTGGTGCTGCACCAATGTTTATACTTCGGTATATAGCTTGGCAACGTTCGGTAGATATGTATAGATATGAATGTGAAAAATATCACGTTCTTGGCGAGCTATAAGATATTAGATACTGGGGGAGAAGAGAATGCGCAACAGAAATTTCACCAAGAAAATGCTCATGTTAACTTTTTGTATGGTGCTGATCGTTTCCATGCTGAGCGGATGCAAAGGAAATGGGGAGTCGGCAAATTCGTCATCATCATCTTTTAAAGCCGGTACATTCGCAGGGGAAGCGGAAGGCAAAGAGGGCGTGATTAAAGTAGAAATCACTATGGATGAGCCAGATAAAATTAAAGATATTAAGATCGTAAGCCAGTCAGAAACGGGTGGTCTAGGCGATAATGCACTTGAAAAAATAAAAGATCAAATTCTGGAAGGACAAACCTTGGCAGTAGATGCTGTTAGTGGTGCGAGTCTTTCCAGTGAAGCAATGCTCGCGGCAGTTGAAGATGCCGTAACCAAAGGTGGAGGAAATCTGGAAGTCCTTAAAGCCGGTGGCGTGCAAAAAGCAGGTGAAGGTAAAACGGAAAAGCTTGAATCAGACGTAGTGGTAGTAGGCGCCGGTGCATCTGGTGTGTCCGCAGCGGTAACCGCTGCTGATAAAGGTGCCAAGGTTATTATTATCGAAAAAACAGGAGTTATCGGGGGAGCAAGTAATCTATCCTGGGCCGGTAAGTTCTATAATTCTTCCGCAGCTACTGACAATAATCTTAAAGTAAATGTGGAAAAAGAAATTGCCGATTGGATTGTCAACAATCACTGGAGAGTTGACGCTGCAGCGATTAGACAATACGTAACGAAATCCGGCGAAACTTATGATTGGTTAGCAGAAAAAGGGTATAAAACCAGCTTCCTAAACTTCTTCGGAGAGCAGCTGCATGTGCTGCCAGCTTATGAAACCCGGGAAGAGACCCTTCGGAAAATGTTGGCTGAATCGGTTGAACAAAAGGGTGGACAAGTGATCACCGAAACCACTGCCACAAAGCTGATTACCAATGAAGCAGGAGAAGTTACAGGTATTGTGGCTGAGAAATCGGACGGGACTACTCTTGAAATCACAGCAAAAAGTGTCGTAATGGCAACAGGCGGTTATGCCGCAAATTCGGAAATGGTTAAAGAAGCTTTTGGTTTTGAAGGGGTTAACGGAGGACTAGGTCAGAATGTTGGGGAAGGTCTGAAAATGGCTTGGGAAGCAGGAGCCAAGGTTCCTGATAACTTCGGTGGACAAATGCTGCACCAAACATTAGCCAGAGCAACACAAGGACTAAAAGCACAATATGAGCCTTTTGAAGCAAGTTATCCGCTGATGTTGACGTATCTGCCTAACTTCATGAATGTCGGTTCTTCCGGAGCACGTTTCAGAGATGAAGCAGCTACATTAACATCGGTCGCAGCAGCTAATACGAGTGCATTTAATGGTGCTTATCATATGGTTATCGTATCAAAATCTCAATTGGCTGCTCTTCAGTCCAAGGGGATGAAAGGTGTTAACGCACCAAGCCTGCCAGGAATGCCACCAGAATTTTATGCCGAATTTGCAGATCAATTCACGTTAGAGAATCCATGGGTAAATGCAGAAAAGGTGTTTGATTCTATGGTAGAAAACGGAGATGGCTACAAAGGAAATACAATCGAAGAATTAGCAACAAATGCAGGTATGGATGTAGATGTGTTTGTAGAAAATTACAATAGTTATAAAGAAGCTACAAAAACTGGTGTGGATACTGAATTTGGTAAAGCTGCTGATTATTTAGAGCCAATGGGCGAAGAAGGACCGTATTATGCCATCGTCGCTGAAATCAACAACTTGGGTTCTGTAGGTGGCTTGCTGGTAAACACTAAGTTCCAAGTGCTAAATGATAAACGTACACCAGTAAAAGGATTGTTTGCTGTAGGGCTTGAATCGGAAGGCGTATTATTCAACGATACCTATGTGGGCAATGGGGTTGGAATTGGTTATTCCTTTACTTCAGGTCGTCTAGGTGGAGAGAGCGCGGCAAACAGTGCTTTGAAAGCTAATTAACGACAATTTCCCGGAAAATAATTCAATCTTTTTAAAGCCGCAGAGTAGACAACTCTGCGGCTTTTTTTTGCTGGAGATTAGAGCCAATCTTCTTTTAGCAAAGATTTAAGAAGCTCTACATTTGTTACTCCCAGCTTGGCAGCGATCTGCTGCTCTAATTCAATTTTGGTGATCATCATTCTGTTATTGCATTCTATACCCTTTGGAGTGAGGACAATATTTTTGTCACGCTGATTTCCTTCGACTTCAACGGCTTCAACATAACCACGGGATAACATGCCTTGAATGCTTTTATGCGTGCCCTGTCTTGAAATATGAATTATTCTACTGATTTCTGAGATCGATAACATTTCTCGGGCCTCAAGAACTGCAAGAATGTGGGATTCGGTCTTATTGATTTGATCCGGGTCTTTGTCTGTCACTATTTTACGTAAAGCTAGATGCTTCTCACTGAGTAAATCAATCAGGTTCATTTTTTGCAGCTGCTTATTCATTAGAACACTCCTAAATGATGGCTCGTTTATCCCAGTATAAGTCATTTGCGATTATTGTCAACTTGGTTGACTTGATTTGAGAATTTGTGTTATTGTAATCCAAGTTGACAATATAGAGATAAAAGGAGCTTGAAGATGGGAAGAAACAAAAAAGAAGCATTTTTATTTACGTTCATCATGTGTTTTTTGATGGTACTGGGGATGAGTATTTACAATGTAGCACTAATGGAGGGTTGGTCAGGCACGTTAGTTAAGGATGTGATTGTCGGCTACTTGCCTGCATTTATAGTTGCACTCATTCTAGATGTGTTTGTTGTAGGCAAGGTTGCGAAGGGGATCGCGCATAAGCTGGTTAAAGAAAATGATCCGATGATCAAAAAAATCATGTTCATATCCTTTTTTATGGTGACCGGAATGGTATTGTTCATGTCCTTCTATGGCGCAGTTCTCCATGTTGGATTTTCTGCTGAGCTACCAAGAGCTTATCTGTCTGCCATAGGTAAAAATTTTATTTTTGCACTTCCACTGCAAATCATTTTAGTTGGGCCGCTTACACGATTTATTTTTGTGAAAATTACTCCAGCTGTGTCTGCGTAGGGAATAAATCAATAGAAGCAATATACAACAAAACGCTCTCCGTCTGCCCGAATAAGCAGAAGAGAGCGTTTTTTTTAGATGAGAAACGTTTATCTATGGCTCGCTCGTTTACGCAAGCGCGTGAACTCTCTTTTTTACAGGTTCGAGTAGATTTAGGGCATACTCATTTCCGCTACCTTTGGGACTATCGTTACGGATATGCTCCTCCAGACATAATCTGGAATTGTGATCCGCTTGATAATCAGGATGAGTATCCAGATACCCCATTAGGGCTTGCCATGAGCCGTAGATATCATCAGTGCTTTCTGTCAGAGCATAGTGGCCGCCGTCGAGCCGCATTTCCTTTAGATGAGCTGGTATCTTCACATTTTCCGGAATTGAGGCACAGAATCCATATCCGTAAGGTTTATTCTCACCACTTGGATGCGGGTTCGTATTGCCGCCAAACAGCCGTGCTGTGCCTAATAGTTGACTAGCGTCCAGCCAATCATTAACTGGAATCATAGCTTCATCTTCTGGAGAGGTACTAACCGCAACATTGTAGGCAAATCTCATAGCTGGGAGAGTAATGAATCTTACATGAATAGGGCTAGAGTGATTAATAGTTGGCATAGATATAACCTCCTCAGTTTTAGTCATACCATCCGATGGACTGCATGACTTTTCGTTTAGTTCAGATAATAATTGATTTGTAATGGGTTCCTCGAGATGGGCGGATATCCACTGTAAAAAGAGATGGATTTCACCTTCTCTATTTGTTAGTTCTGTTTTTTGATTGTGAATAGAAGCCGCTTGCTGGCTGAGCGCTTCGTACATGGACTGAACGGACATATTTTTAAGCACGGTTCCAATATCCTTGATGCTAATATCCAGCTTTCTTAATAATGAGGTAACCCGAATGGCGAGTATTGCTTTCTCATCATAAATCCGCCAGCCAGAGCTGCTGTCCCGCTTACTTTCAAACAATCCTTGAGCTTCCCAGTGACGCAGAGTCCGACTCGTCAGTCCGAATTGCGCAGAAAGCTTATCAATGGTAACAAATCCGCTCATAGACAACTCCCATTTCATAGTTTGATAAGGCGCCTTATGTGGATTATTTTAGCATTTAACGTTACGTCAATTGCAAGGAGAATTAATGATTGGGTATTCGAGATAATTTACATTTCTCATACAAAACATTGTCCAGTATTTAACGTCCAGCTTCTACAATCAAGATATTGGTAGAATGTACCTATTGCAATATGAGGCTTTATACGGAGGATGATATTGTTGAAAGCTAGATCTATGCATCTAACTATGAAATGGAAGTTGATTTTGAGTTTTTCCGCCGTTGTTCTTTTCTTTTTGGGAGTAGCGTTTTATCAAAATCATAAAATCAGCCAAGTGGAGATTTCTATGGAAACGCAAAAAGCTGAGATGGAAAAACGAATTACCGTGTCTATCATTACGCAACTGCTGCAGGAAATGAATGCGATAGAATCTTCGTTAGCGGGTTCGAGTGATTTGGAGTTCGTCCAACCCTTTAAGGACAAGCAAACAAAGCTGATTAAAGAGTTGGCGACGGTGAATTTTGCGGCAGGTTCGCCGGCATTTAAAGAGTTAGAACAATTACATAGTCAGATTGGGGAATATACGGGATATTTTGACGAATTGGTAAAGACCATAGAAGACGAGCAGCTTGATCCCATGAGTGTGCTGGAACAAATCGATGAATTACATACGAAAGCTACAGCGTTGAGTGAAGTCATGCTAGTGACTAATGAACAATTGTATACGGCAGCAGCAGAGAATGCAGAAAAAGCACAGGATTATTCTTTTGATCTGCTTAATCTGACCACCTCTATAGTTGCTTACGCAGCTGTGCTAGTGTTTATTTTCACATTAGTGATTGCGGTTATGCTCATACGTTCCTTCCTCAATCCTATTCATAAACTGCAAGTGGCTCTGCGAAAAATTGCCGAAGGAGATTTGCGTCAGCAGATTAATTCACCTTACAACGATGAGTTGGGCAGTTTGAGTCATCATTTTGATCATATGGTGGAGCGGGTCCGGGAAATGCTTCAGCATACCCAGTCAGTAGCCTCTTCGCTGGCAACTTATTCGCATTCTTTTCAAGAATCTTCATCTATAACGGCGCATACGAATCAAGATATCGTAAGCACTATACAGGAAATCTCGGTAGGCGCAGAACAGCAGGCAGGACAATCTGAGCAGAGCGCTGGCCTGATTCAGGAGCTGGAACGTGAAGTGAATGAGATCACGGAGTATACCGAGGTTATGCTGGCTACCAGTCAAACGGCTAATCACAATACTCGTAAAGGATCTGAATCCGTCATCGCCCTCCGGGAGGTGTCTGAGCATTCGCGAGAATCTGTGAATAAAGTATATCTGGCTTTAACCAAACTGAGTGATCAATCAAAGGACATCTCACGCATTACTAAATCCATAACAGATATTTCTAATCAGACCAATATCCTCTCACTTAACGCAGCAATTGAAGCAGCCCGGGCGGGTGCTTACGGAAAAGGGTTCGCTGTCATCGCTGATGAAGTAAGACAATTATCTGTGCAGACCAAAGAGTCCTCCGTACATATCAGTCAGATTATTAGCGAGCTGCAATCCGGGATGGATGAATTCCAGCAATATATGCTGGTGACCAAAGGAAATCTTGAGGAACAGGATCATAAAGTGGCCGAAACGTTGTCCTCTTTTGAAGCGATTGATCATTCTATTGTGGAGATTAGTAAACAGATTGGGCAAATTCACGACAAAGTGGATATGACTCAGACTATGAACCGTAGACTCGCAGAGTCTGTGCATGCCGTCGCGGCCATCGCCGAGGAAACTGCGGCCGGGGTGCAAGAGGTGAACGCCTCCAGCGTACAGCAGGATCATGCTATCCGTGATATAGCCCGTCAAGCCATTGAGATTAATGAAATTTCGCAGAATTTATTCAAAGAAATCAACATTTTTAAGATTGATTCGGATGGGGACGATGGGGTCAGATATGAAGGTGACAGGGATACAAACCATGCTGGCAATCCAGAAGCTGGGGACACATTAGGAGACGCATTAGGAGATGATACATTAGGTGCTGGTGATCCTCCAGATGATGGCGGTACTCCAAATGATGGTAGTACACCAAATGCAGACGGTTCTAAAGAGGGGGCTTATCTGACAATCTCTGCTTAGCTCAGCGGGAAATGGCATTCTAAGCGTAAGGTGGAGTAGAGAGTAGAGAAAAGAGTAGGGAGTAGTGAGTAGGGAGTAGGGAGTAGGGAGTAGGGAGTAGGGAGTAGGGAGTAGGGAGTAGGGAGTAGGGAGTAGGGAGTAGGGAGTAGGGAGTAGGGAGTAGGGAGTAGGGAGTAGGGAGTAGGGAGTAGGGAGTAGGGAGTAGGGAGTAGGGAGTAGGGAGTAGGGAGTAGAGAGTAGAGAGCAGGGAGCAGGGAGCAGGGAGAAGGGAGTAGAGAGTAGTGAGTAGTGAGTAGGGAGAAGGGAGTAGTGAGTAGGGAGTAGGGAGAAGGGAGTAGTGAGTAGGGAGTAGGGTCTAGAGATTAGAGTTTATAGAATAGAGTTTAGAGATGAGAGGCTAAAGTTTAGCGCTTAGTGAGGTTCTACCTGCCGTTTTGATTTTAAGTGTATTTTATACAACTAAAAAAGTTTGTATTTAGCTTGATTAGGGTTTAGTTGTATTTAGTGCAGTTATTTCGAGGCGAAATGACGATAACGGTGGTTTAGTGGGGATATAATTGCATGAAATACAACTAAAACCAGATGGGAATACACATACCTGAAAATAGTTGTATAGAGTGCAATTAACTCATCGCGTAATTGTGATTTGTTGCATAAAGAAGCTGGCTCATTCGTGGGAGTGTCCACGAAAAGCCAGCTTTTTATCGTAGTAACATAGTTAGTAATTAGTCCACGTACGTTTGATTTAGGGTGCTAACTAACTCTGGGAGCCAGTCACTTAGAGTGAGAAACTTGTATCCCTCCGATTGAGCTTTAGCTGTATCCATAAACCAGGATTGTGTGATCCCGAATGGAGAATTATGCGCATCCGCTGTTTCGCTTTGAATGACGGCTTGTTTTCCGGTCTCTTTTTCAATCAGCGAGATAAGGTCTTTAATACTAACCTTACCGTCTGAGCAAGCGTTGAGAGGACCCGTCACCGTCGAGTTGCCGAGCCAATACAGAAAATCAGCAGCTTCGTCCGAACGGATAAAACAGATATTTGCATCTGGATTCGGAATCCCGATGGGCAGTTCGTTACGTACATGTTCAATATGAAAATGGAGTCTTCGTGTATAATCGTCAGTTCCCAGAACAATCGGAAAGCGGACAGCAGCTACAGGGAAGTTAGCTTGTTGGATAAGGACAGCTTCCGCAAGTCTTTTCCCCTCCTGATAGGTGAAATCCTTTCGTCCTCCATAACGAATTGGGTACGTTTCAGGATCGAATATCTCTTCCGTCAGCGCTTGCTCACTGAAATCATAGACAGATAAACTTGAAGTCAGTATGTAACGTGTGGTTTTGCCGTCAAAAATACGGCGCGCCTGATCCGCTTCATTAGGTGAAAAACAAATATTATCGTAAACCACATCCCAACTCGTATCACCTAATGCTTGAGCGAAGGCCTCCGGTTGAGACCGATCTACCTGTATCCGGTGAACGAGATCGCCAAAAGGATCGCTTGTTTCCCCGCGCGTTAATATGGTGACTTCGTTCTTAGAATCCTCAAGCAGACGCTCGACCAAACGTTTCCCAAAAAAGCGTGTGCCGCCTAAAATAAGAATCTTCCTCATCAACCTCACTCCTTGATTGCTATTAATGGTTATTAAAACGACTGTTTATTGGTTTATATAAAGCTTCTGACTCATTGTAGCAGCGGGATCAGCCAGATCAGCAGCAATGTATTGAGTTTTGAGTGATACAAATTGGACTAAAGAGAAAGAGTTAGTTTGATTGTACTTCGTGCAATAGAATTCGTATTAGAGTGGAGAAAATTTGATCCTATTGCACTCTATACAATCAATGGATGAGCAAGTGGCATTAAACTAACTTTTCACCAGAATCTATTGCAGAGAGTGCAGCAGATTCAATTTTTGCGGCCAGGACGGCGGATTCTGTTGCACAATATGCAACGTTTGTAGCTAGTTACCACAAACAGCCCAAATGTTAATTGCACATTAAGCGCACAAATCACAATCATATCTGTTCGTTTTTAACGTAACGAGACACTTAGCTGCCCGAGATCCAGCTTAACGAAAAACTACGCCACCATACACATTCCTGGCGTGGTATAGTTCCAGCTGTTTGAACTGAATCCACCAGCTTGGAAGGTCTGGAAGCCTTGCAAGCTTTGGCTTGATACCGCCATTACAGGTTCCTGACTTTCGTCCGCAAATACAAGCTCGATCAGCTCGGCAATTTCCCCATGTTCATACGCGGCTGCAAGGCGGCTCAAGACGATCTGCATGGCTGTGTCCTGTGGTAAGGAAGGACCATCGGCCTGAAGAAGCTCTTGTCTTACGAGAGGGAGGGCTTGCCGGGCTCGGTGCAGAGCGGCTTTTATTGCCCCTTCTGTGGTATCGAGAATGTCGGCAGCTTCCATTGCAGAGTGTCCCAATACATCTCGAAGCAGGAACACCGCCTGTTGCAGCGGAGACAAATGACCCTGTAGTGCTTGAAAAGCAGCTTCGATCTCAAATGAACCATACTCCGCAGAGGCCTCAGTGGGGGACTGATCCAGCTCCAACACTCGTGACAAGGTGGCTTTTCGCCGCATGATATCAATCCATGTGTTTCGGGCAATCCGAAAAAGCAATGCCTCAGGATTTGGGTGATTTGTAGAACGGGTATGATGAGTAGAATTTGTAGGAATCGTAGAATGCATTGCAGTATTAGCAGACGTTGCAGTCTTAGATGGCGTTACAGCCTTTGCAGCCGTAGAAACCATATAGTTCATTTGATTAGTTTGATTAGTTTGATTAGTTTGATTAGTTTCAAGTTTTTGATTAGCTCTATTAGCTTCATTAGCTTTATCATTTTCAATGGTTTCTTTATTTTGTTTAACTTCATTCATTGAACTGTTCCCATTATTTGCGCTCGTTGAGTCCGAAGTCTTCATATAACCTAGGGCCTTGACCCATGTATCCTGAGCTAAATCATCGGCATCCCACGGGGATTGTGTCAATGCAAGACAATATCGCTTCAGAGCTATCTGCAAAGACCTGGTGTTACTTTCATCCGGCGCATCTCCGGTGCTAAGCTTCTCAAGGATGATCACTCTGCATAACTCCTTTTCCAGTAAGGTAATTTCGATTACTTCTAATAATAAACGAATGAGCAGGAAATTAAGATACGCAATTTTAAAAAATAAAAATTCCCACGCCTAACGTATCCTATCCCCATACTAATCCGTTTACAGGGTAGATTTCAAAACTCTAAAACAGATGGAGGTCGAATACGGATGGCGTACGTTCCTTATGTAGTCGAACAAACGAATCAAGGTGAAAGATCTTACGATATTTATTCGCGGCTGTTGAAGGACCGGATAGTGTTCGTAGGTGCGGAAATTGAGGATCAGCTGGCTAACAGTATTGTTGCCCAGTTATTGTTTTTATCAGCAGAAGATCCGGATAAAGATATACACATGTATATTAATTGTCCAGGTGGCTCTATCACCGCAGGCTTCAGTATTTATGACACGATGCAGCTTATTAAACCGCCGGTGAATACCATTTGTACAGGAATGGCGGCTTCTTTTGGTTCTTTGTTGTTATTGGCTGGGGCCAAAGGGAAACGTTATGCCTTGCCGAATAGCGAGATTATGATTCATCAGCCGCATGGTGGGGCGCAGGGGCAAGCTAGTGACATTGCGATCAGTGCCAAACGTATTTTGAAGGCAAGGGAAGTGCTTGTGCAAATTACAGCGGACCGAACTGGGCAGACGGTAGAGAAGGTACTGCAAGATATGGATCGAGATTATTTCATGTCAGCCGATGAGGCGGTTGAATACGGAATTATCGATAAGGTCATCACAAATCTCTAAGACGAAGGAGTGAAGAAGGCTATGCTGGAGGTTTTGCAGGGAAAAGAGGTAACAATCTATTTTGTGGATGGCTCCAACGCTACAAAAGGAGTGCTGGAAACGGTAAGTGAAAAGTTCGTCAAATATCGGACGGATTTTGAAGAGTTTTATATTCCAATCAGCTCGATCTGTTCTATCTCTCTAGATACCAAAACGCGTGAACGAGCCAAAGTAGGATTCACACAATAACATCAATAACATCATCTGTATAAAAATGGGTTAGGAGCTCCTCAGCTCCTAACCCGTACTTTCCCGAATAGCCAAATAATGAGCCACATTTGCATGATGCGGCACAACGGTCTCCCCTTTAATCAGCTTGATTAAAGTTCGAGTGGCGGTCATCCCAATCTCCGTTCCTGAGTATTCAACCGAGGAAAGCTTAGGTCGAACGATAGAGGCAATGAAGCTGTTATCAAATCCGAACACGGCAACATCAGCTGGCACCCGTAGACCGTTATCGGTTAAATGATTCATGGCTCCAACTGCCATCCAATCTGTAGAGCAAAACACCGCAGTAGGTAACTCCCCGCTATCCATAAGTCGGCGCATGGCGTCGCTCCCATCTTCGACGGCCATCGCACTTTCTACTACCCATTCTTTCCTTAAGGTTATGCCTGCATCCATAAGGGCTTGTAGATAGCCTTTATATCGATCCCCGCCCACTGCATTATCTCCCGAGCCACGAATCATAGCGATTTTGCGATGACCTTTTTGAATCAGATAAGTAACAGCTTCATAGGAGGCAGTTATATTGTCCAAATGAACAGAAGGAATCGTATCCACCTGCGATTGTTGCCCGACAAGCACGCAAGGTGTATTTGAGCTGCGGATGATCTCCAAATGTTCATGGTTTGGAATAGAACCCACAAATATATTTCCTTCTGTCCCCATCCGCTGGAACATCTTCAAATAATGTTGTTCACTTTCTGCACTGCCGTCCGTTAATCCGACCATAATGTCGTATCCATACAAATCCGCGAGATCGCGAATGCCAACATTGAAGTCATCCAGTACAGTGTTGCTATTCTGCGGAATGATCACACCGATCAGCTGTGTATTAGCTTTGTCCGTTTCAAGGCCGATGACATTCGAACGGTAGTTGGTTTGTTTAATAGCTTCCAGTACTCGTTTACGGACATCATCGTTAACTGGTTTGCTGTTATTGATTACCCTGGACACCGTAGAGATCGAAACGTTTGCCAATTGGGCTATATCTTTTATCTTTACCTTCAAGAAGATCACCATAACTTTCCATATGATTCACTTGGTGTTTCAACTCTCGCAAGCATATCACGGATAGCTTCAAGAATCCAAAAGATTGTTGTTGACCTAGGAAATAAAAGGTCCTATAATGATCGCTGAAGGAAAATTATTTCCTTGAAAAAAGCTTGTTTTGAACGATAAAGTTGAATTTTTGCTAAAAACAATAACTGAATTATTAATTCTAATGAATTTCGGGAAAATATTTTCCTGTGAAGGGTATATGAATACGAAGGAGCTGCATGCATTGAACAGAACATGGTGGAAAGAAGCCACAGCGTATCAAATTTACCCACGGAGCTTTATGGACAGCAATGGTGATGGTGTAGGCGATCTGCAGGGAGTCATTTCTAAACTTGATTATTTGCAGGAGCTTGGCATCAATGTCATTTGGATCTGTCCTATTTATAAATCCCCAAATGATGATAATGGTTATGATATTTCGGATTATCAGGATATTATGGCGGAGTTCGGCAGCATGGCCGACTTTGATCAGCTGCTGCACGAGGTTCATGCACGAGGCATGAAGCTGATTCTGGATCTAGTGATTAATCATACTTCGGACGAACATCCATGGTTTGTTGAAGCACGTTCAAGCAAGGATAATCCGAAGCGGGATTATTATATTTGGAGTGATCCCAAGGACGGGAAGGAGCCGAATAACTGGGAGAGTATTTTCAGCGGTTCGATTTGGGAGCTTGATCCCGCCACAGAGCAATATTTTATGCATGTATTTTCCAAAAGACAGCCAGACCTCAACTGGGAGAATCCTGAGGTGCGCCGTGAATTGTATAGCATGGTCAACTGGTGGCTGGACAAAGGAATCGACGGCTTCCGGGTGGATGCCATTTCACATATTAAAAAAATCACCGGACATCCCGATCTGCCGAATCCACAGAATCTTCCGTATGTTCCGTCTGGCGATGGGCACATGAACCGTGAGGGGATTCACGATTTCTTGCAGGAGCTCAAGCAGGAGACGTTTGACCGATATGACATCATGACGGTTGGCGAAGCGAGTGGTGTAAATGTTGATCAGGCGGAGTCGTGGGTGGGTGAAGAGCAAGGCAAATTTAATATGATTTTTCAATTCGAGCATTTAGCTCTTTGGAATAAGAGTGTGACAGGTGGATTGGATGTTCTGCAGCTAAAATCAGCGCTCTCCCGTTGGCAAAAAGGTCTTGAGGGCAGAGGCTGGAACGCATTGTTCATCGAAAATCACGACCAGCCGCGTTCAGTTTCTACTTGGGGAAATGATGGCCAGTATTGGAAAGAGTCAGCTAAATCGTTGGCTACGATGTATTTCCTGATGCAGGGAACGCCATTTATTTATCAAGGTCAAGAAATTGGGATGACCAATGTAAGATTTGAATCAATGGATGATTACGATGATGTGGCGATGAAGAACTTGTATCGTTTGGAGACTGAAGCCGGTAAATCACATGAGGAAGTCATGGAGGTAATCTGGAAGAACGGTCGGGACAACTCTAGAACACCAATGCAATGGAGCGACTCTGAAAACGCTGGTTTCAGCAGTGGCAAGCCATGGATGAAGGTGAATCCGAATTATACGGAAATCAATGTGGAGCGGGCGAAGCAGGACCCTTATTCCATCTATCATCATTACAAAAGGCTTATCGCTCTTCGGGCTGCTAATCCCGTTACTGTTTACGGGACTTATGATCTCATTTTGCCTGAAGATGAACGTATTTATGCTTATACGCGGACGCTTGGAAATGAAAAACTGCTGGTCATGTCTAACCTGACAGCAGAGGAAGCGCTGTTTGACCTTCCATTTGATTTGGAGTTTGATACTAGTGAATTGCTCTTGCATAACTATGAGGTTGATCCTGCGGAGCCGATTGAGACTGTCGCATTACGGCCTTACGAGTCCCGTGTGTATATGCTGGTTAACGCACCTGTAGAGCAAGAGGGTAGCAGTGAACTTGTACCTGCACAAGAGTTAAGTGAAGCTTCTTTTCCAGAAACCGTTTAATATATTCATTGTAATTCAAAGCGTCCGGTTATCCGGGCGCTTTTTTTGTTGCGGTAGTGTAGCACTCTTGCACAAAATGAATGCGCTTACTTAGGCGAGTCGTATAAAAATATTATTTTTTCTATTATTTTTGTTCCCAAAATTAATAGAATACTATATTATGTTATGAATACAGATTCATATAAGTGTATATTCATTCAATTTGGGGTGAAAGTAGACAAAATTATAGGAGGTAAAAAATGTCCAAGAGAATACTATCTTTATTACTAGCTTTTACACTTATGATGTCGGGTCTGCTTCCAGCTGCATATGCAGGTGAAGTTGCAACCGAAATTAACCCGCAGGCAGTTGTTGCTCCGGTTTCTACGGAGAACACAGCTGATCCAGCGGTGCTTTCTTCAGAACAAACTACGGTAGCGACTGCTGTCTATGAACAAATAGCGGCGACAGTTTCCACAGAAGTATACAAAGCTTCTATGACGGAAGCTAGAACATTAGAATTGACTTTAGATCTTCCTGATGGGGCATCGCCTCAAGATATCATCTGGAATTTTGGCAGAACGGCGGAAGAGATGAAGCCGCTGGCAGAGTGGAAGAAATGGAATAAAGATGCGAAAGATTATTCAGGTAATCCTTTCGTAACAGTGACCTATGAGCCGATCTCAGGTTCAAAAGTAAAGGCTTTAATTCATTTTGATTTGCTGTACGGAGAGAATCTCTCACTAACGGGTATACGTGCAGAGTACGTCAAACGAGTGGGAATTTATAATCTAATCGGGACATTACCTGCTGGAGATGTGCTGGTAGAGCAGCAAGTCAAACTAAATCCATATGAAACCTATCATACATATGATGAGATTAAACCGGCGATCGATAGGATTACTGCTGACAGCAATAATAAATATGATCGATATGTAGAGTATCAGCAAATTGGGACCTCAACTCAAGGTCGTGCCATTCATTTCTCTATTGTTGCTAAGGATAAGTCCTCAGTAGATCAATATTTGAACGAGACCTTACCGCTTATGATGAATGATCCTGAAGCCCTGCAAAAGAAAATTAACGACGGGGAACTGCAGGATTATAAGGTACCTATCTGGTTGAATAACATTCATGCCGATGAAGCCAATGGTGTCGATGTAATCATTAAGTTTTTGGATACGCTGATGACACAGCAAATTGTCACCTATGATACCACTGATGAGAATGGAAATCCGAAAAAGGTAGTTCTGAACATCGACGAAGCGCTTGACCATGTGATTTTCCTGCTTGATTATGTAGAGAATCCTGACGGTCGCGCGTTAAACACGCGTCAAACTTCAACGCTGCTTGATCCAAATCGGGACAACTCTTACCAGACCCAGCCTGAGACACAAGCGGTAACTGCACAAATTGCTAAGTGGACGCCGCTTACCTTTTTGGACATGCATGGATTTGTAAGTGGCTTCTTGATTGAGCCTTGCACACCACCTCATGATCCTAACATTGAATATGATCTTGTAATGCCAAGTATGCTTGAGCAAGCAAATGCCATGGGGAAGGCGGGAATTGCTAATACTAAATATGATTCCTACCATATCCCTTATGAAGAATACGAAAAAACACAACAGGATCCGAACTATAAAGGAACGAATGCAACAGGTTGGGATGATGCTTCACCAGCCTACACAGCTGTATATGCCATGCATCAAGGAGCACTTGGGCATACGATTGAAGTGCCTGAATTGAATGAAGATTCACTGGATGCCTTTTATTATGCGGCTTTGGGGGCAACCGATTATGTGATCAACAACAAGCAGGAACTGTTCCTGAATCAATTGGAAATCTTCAAACGGGGTATCCAAAATGAGAATACTAATGCTGCTGTTAAAGATTATCTAATCAATGCACAGAATGAGTCCATTGGACGTCCAGGGGTAGATGAGAATACGAATTTCTTCCCTGAGTATTACATTCTTCCGGTTGCAAAAGATTTGCAAAAAAATGATCTGGAAACCTACAAAATGGTTCAGTACCTACTGCGTAACAATGTGAAAGTAGAACGGACAACAGCCAGTGTAACTGTAGATTCTGTAGTCTATCCGGCTGGAACCTATGTGGTGAATATGCATCAAGCCAAAAGAGGTTATGCGAATCTTGTCTTGTATGATGGACTAGATGTCTCGGATTTTAATGAGATGTATTCAGATACGGTACAGAATTTCTCGGCTATGCGTGGTTTTGACCGATATATTAGCCGTTCTGTTGGAGCATTCACTGGGAAAACAGAACAGGTTAGCAGTGTAACGATCCCTAGTACGAATCTGGATCAATCTCCGTTCGAGCAAAATTATGTGATTAAAAACAGCAACAATGATGCGATAAAAGCTGTGAATGAGCTGCTAGCCAACCATAAGGCAGTGACACTGCTGGAGAATGGGGGGACGGGTTACGAGAAGGGAAGTTTCCTTGTTTCCAGATCCAACCTTAGAACGGTATCGTCTAAATATCTGCTGGATATTGTGCCGTTTAGTGCTTCAGAGAACAGAACGGGTAAATTGCTTAAGGCTCCTAAGGTAGCTATTGCAGGAGCGACTGCATTTATGCTGAAGGATCTTGGATTTAACGTAACTACGGATACAGTGGCAGCAGATGTTCTAATCAATTCGGGAACGAATCTGATTGCTACAGGTAAACCATTTATCGGTTATGGAAGAACGATGCTGAAAACTGTTAAAGGGCTTAAGGTCCTCCCTGGGCTGGACTATTCAACTCCGGTCAATAAGGATGGCAAAGAAGATGCTCATGAGGGATTGTTTAAGGCTGAGGTCTCTCAGGACAATGTAATTACAGCGCCTTATGCCGATAGCGAATACCTCTACACGGTTTCCGCGGCTTATATTACAAAAGTGCCTGAAGGCGCAGAGATCTTGGCGAAATACGGATCAGGAGCTGACTTTTTCAAAGCAGGCTGGTGGCCGAATAACGAGGCTGCACAAGACCAAGTATTGGCGCTTACTTACAATACAGACAACATTCATGTGACGTTATTTGCGAATGATCTGATGAATAAATATCATCCGCAAAATCAATTCAGATTGCTTGCCAATTCAATCTATGCTGCTGCTCCAGCGGCGACTGAAGAGGATGGTATGGATAACGGGGTGAATGAACAAGAGCCAACGACACCTTCGACACCGTGGCAGCCATCTGTAACATCAACACCTGCACCGACCGTGCAGCCGTCTGCAACACCAACGCCAGCTCCAACTCCAACTGTGCAGCCGTCTGCGACACCAGCCCCAATAGGTTCTAACTTCACGGATCTAGGTAAGGTGGCGTGGGCAGCATCGGCGATTAAAGAGCTGGCGGCAAAAGGGATTCTGCAAGGGGTGAGCGATAATACCTTTGCTCCGCTTAAAGAGGTGACGCGTGCCGAGTTTATTACCATGATCGTGCGAGCTTTTGATCTGCTTGATGTGAAATCATCCGCTGCCTTCAGTGACGTGAAAGCTTCTGACTGGTCTTACGGATACATTGCATCCGGGGTCAAGAACGGATTGATTAACGGTGTAGGCAATGGAAAGTTTGATCCTAACCGTGCGATTACACGCGAGGAAATGGCAATCATTGTATCCAATGCACTTAAGAAATTTAAAGGCAAGTCGGTAAGTGATACAAATGCCGCTCTGGCTAACTTTAAAGATCAGGCAACAATCGCTGCTTATGGTAAAGAAGCGGTGGCATTACTAACACAGGAAGGCATTGTGCAAGGTCTGACTGCGGATACCTTCGGTCCTAAAAAAATTGCCAACCGTGCTCAAGCAGCAGTGATTATCGATAGGATGTTGAAGCTTAATTAAGTTTTAGATTCTTATAAAAAAAACAAAAATGCCCCTCAGCTATTTGGCTGAGGGGCATTTTTTTTATAGTTACTTTGCATCATCCGTAGAGGGTAAATCCGGCAGTTGTTGAATGTAGCTGTTTGACATATTTAGAAGCCGCTGAACGGCGTCAAATTGTTCTTTTGTCGAACCGCCCTCTGTTTCTGAGCCATCGATTAGATTAAAGTTGTCTCCATCGTCGTAATCGACACCAGTTAAATACATGCTTGTGTCATTAATGAAAGAGCCGGTAGGCAAAAAGTGTCTGACAGGCAGCATGTTGGTCTGTTGGTTCATCAGGTCTTCTCCGAAGTGGAGCTGGTCTTTCATTGAAATCCCTAACAGGTTAGCTACAGTTGGCATAATGTCGATTTGACCGCCAGTTTGGCTGTACACGGCAGGTTCACCTACACCAGGGGCATGAACGATGAAAGGAACATTGAACATATCGGTATAACCATATTCGTGTCCGACCATTTCTTCCATTAACGATTTCTCGTTGCCATCAAGGGAATATAGCGATACACCCTGATGGTCACCGTAAAAGACAATGACGCTATCATCCCATAGACCACTGGACTTTAATTGATCCAGGAATTGTCCCATTGCATAATCTGCGTAATTTTGAGCTAGAATATAGTTGCCAACTAGGGTGCCTTCATACCGTTTAGGCAGTGTCATTTTATTTTTTAACTCTGGCATTTTATAAGGGTGATGAGCACTCATAGAAATGACCATCGCGTAAAAAGGATCATCTTTAGCATCCATTTTGACTAATTCTGGAACAGTCTTGGCATAGAGTACCTCATCTGAAGCACCGAATGCGATATGATCATCATCCCCATAGAACGCTTGATCATAATACTTATCAAAGTCTAGAACTTTGTATAGGGTTTTGCGGTTCCAGAATTCTACGCTATTGGTGTGAAAGGTTGCTGTGTTATATCCATTAGCTTTCATCAACTTAGGCAGGCTCGGAAGCGCCTTATCCATATAATTGGATGAAGTGGCTACCTCGTGGTGGGGAACGTACAACGAAGTATTCACTACAAATTCAGCATCCGAAGTTGTTCCTTGCCCGGCATTAGTATAGAAGTTATTGAAATAATGTTCGCTTTTCAAAAGCTTATTTAGATTGGGTGTTACTTCCTGCCCGTCAATGCTCAGGCCCAGCAAAAAGTTCTGAAAAGATTCCATTTGTACCACGATTAGATTCTTACCTTGAGCTGCCGCCCAGTACTTCGGTGAGACAGGCTCTGTAATCCCTTTGGTCTCGTTAATGGATGGTTGCGTGATTTCTTTGCTGTCGATTATTTCTTCTGTTTCCCTTGTATCGGCAAAAATAGTATAGACCTCGTAATTAAGAATCCCCATACTCTCCGCTTTTTTGTTCTCGTTCATACTGGCATGATTTGGCCAAACATTAAAGACACAGACCGCCAAAGAAACACTGATGATTCCAAACAAAGCAGTCCGGTTCATGCGGCGGTTCATACCTCTTTCTTTCCAGATCGCAATATATTTCGGACGGAACATAAAAAACATGAAAACTACAATATCCACAAAAATGAACAAGTAGTAAGGGTCCAGCAATGAGTATGTGCTTTCTCCCACCTTAGTTACTTTATCTGCTTGTTCCAAGGCATGATAAGTAGCAATTACACCGTAATATTTGTAATACATTAGCACGGCAAAATATATGACTGAAATCAATAGGTTGGCTATCATGTAATACAGAAACTTTCGTTTGGAAGCCATCCATTCTATGAGTCCAAATACGATAAAGAAAAATGGGATCTCTGTCAGCAGCATGCTCCAGTTAGGACCGTCGCTAAAAACTACGAACCAGGCCACTGCGCATTTTAGCAGCAGGACGAAGCTAAAGACTAGGAAGGGTTTGTTTTTTATATCAAAATCTTTTTTCACTCGTTATCATCCTCTCTGATGCAATTACACCAAGGTCCTGCATATACCTGTATTTCATGGAAATCCGTTGCAATATGCCGAAGCTTATTATGCTCTCGAAGTTAACAAGTGTCAAAAGGTGGACGAGAGCCCTAGAGCGAAGCAACAGGCGATTTATGCCGCATAAGCAGGTAAAATCAACGCCAATCCCAAACTACAGGGTCCTATGCGTATAAAATGATTTTAATAATTTCCAGTATCCCGCAACTTTGTATAATATTCCTCAGTCTAAATATAGAGGAGTGATTAGAGAGGCGGGAATCAGATGACTAAGCGGCAGTTTGTAACGATGGTAACGATTTGTTTTTTTGTACTCTTAAACTCTGGATGTAATCAAGGGGAGAACTCCATAGGTGTGGAACCTACTGCCTCTATAGCTTCAACGTCTGTACCACAGGTAACGCCAACATCTGCTCAAGTAACTATGATTCCCGAAGACTTTTTGCAAACACTGGATTATAAAGTTCAGAGCCATCCGGAGGCATTTGCAGTTGAGGTACCGCAGAACTGGGAGGTTAAGCTGGGGGAGTATCCAGTGGGACTTTACTGGCAATTAGCGAATGAGTTCTCTAAAGATGCAGGATTGAATTTGACACTGCTGAAGGGGACCACGGTAGAGGTGCAGCGGTATTCCTTAGTCGATGGTTTACCTGGTTCTGGCGAACAAAAAGAATTTTCTTATCCCTCCAACCTCGTTTTGCTTGTGCAATCAGGGAATACCGTTGGTGCGTGGCTGGAATTTAATATTCAAAGTATCGGCCCGTCTATTAAGAAGCGTAGCTTGACTGACATTACAGGACTTACATTTGAGGAGTGGACGGAGAGAGAAGGTTTGTTTGCTGAGGAAGGAGAGAATAGTGACTTAGCCTCTTTAGACCATTTCGAGCTGCTGGATGCTTTTTTTCAGGCTATTCAGGATGGTAATCATACCCGTGCCCGCGCATGTTTGAATCCTAATGCCTTACTCACTGCATTGACGGTTAACCGTCAAGCGCATCAACTCTATAACCCGGGTTTTGGTGGTGAAAATGCTCTCAGTGAAAGTATTGTTGAGGCTAAGCCTACCTCTTATAAAGTGATGGATTATGATACTGGCTCAGAAATTAAAGACATCGGTGACCGCACAACGTTAAATATTGTGGTCGATCTGTATATGAAATCACTAAATCCCGTCTTCAATACCCCAGATGGCCGGGAGACTCGCTTCGCAGTGTTGACCAAACACGCTAACGGCTGGAAGATTGGAGGTTTTGGAACGGGACCGTGAGTTGTTGCGTTATCTATTTTTTAATAAAAGGAGTGATCTCAAGTGTTTAAACAAAGCTTGATGTCAAAAGTGCAGGTAAGTCGGATTTGTAGAGTTGTTGTCGGGACTGTTCTTTGCCTGACTATGGTCTCACCTTTAGTGGCAGCAGCAGATAATGTGAATTCACTTGAAGAAAAGAAATTATTGTCTGGCATCACCCAACTGGACGCTGGTGACAGAAGTGCGTATGCCGTCACTGCGGATGGAACAGCCTGGGCGTGGGGTGGTGGGTATGGCTCTATTGGTAATGGGGCGACCACACCAGCGTATACTCCCGTCAAAATGCATATCGATCATGTAAAGCAAATCTCAGGTGGTTATCGCCATAACTTGATGTTGAAGGACGATGGTACAGTGTGGGCGGTAGGGGGGAACGAGCATGGACAACTTGGCATTGGAACACAGTCTTCTAAGATTCTTGTAGAGCCTGTTCAAGTGCAAGGGCTAACAGATGTGAAAGCTGTTTCTGCGGGGGGCACCTTTAGCTTAGCTCTTCTTAAAGATGGAACGGTCTGGGCGTGGGGAGGCAATGAACAAGGAGAACTCGGTGACGATTCGCGGAAAAACAAGCTAACCCCGGTGCAGGTGAAGGGACTACCCACCGTCCTGTCTATAGCAGCGGGATCGAATAATTCAGTGGCTCTTGGTAACGGCGGAGAGGTATGGGTGTGGGGATCACAGCAACCACTGGGAACTCAGAAGGGCGTAATCTTAAAGCCTACGCTTATTAAAGGAAGCGGAGAATATAGAGCGGTTGATATGGATGGAGCCTATGGACTTTATGGGGCGGCATTGAGATGGGATGGCACAGTATGGATTTGGAATAATTACATAGATCCATATCTGGGAGAAGCTCTAAAGCCTGTTCAGGTTCCAGGACTTACAGACGTCATTTCGCTGACAACAGATTCCGCAGTGAAGGCGGATGGGACCGTGTGGCAGTGGACGGTTGGCGATAAGAACAAGATTAATGTTACACAGTCTAAAGGCATCCAGAATGCAGTTTCCGTTTCTAAAGGGAGCAGAAATCATTATGTACTCTTAAAAGATGGTCATGTCCTTGCCTGGGGGGCAAATGAATTTGGACAGACGGGTCTGGGGGTCAGAGAGATCGAGGTGAGTACGCCTCAGCTGGTGAAAAAATCTATTCAAGTGTTGTTGAATGGGAATGAAATGGAACTGACTATGCCGCCGTTACTAATCAATAATTCGACATATGTTCCTTTAAGAGGAGTCTTCGAGCAGATGGGAGTTAATGTTCGTTGGGATGTTCCATCGAGAGCTGTGGTTGCTGTGAAGGGATCTACAACGCTGATCTTGAATTCGGTAACTGGACAAACGACTGTTAATGGAAAGATTATCGCAACAGATCAAAAACCGGTCTTCATTAATGATAGCGTTTATGTACCCCTCAGATTGATAAGTGAAATGTTGGGGGCGCAGGTAGAATGGGATGCAGATGCTTATGCCGTTCGAATAAATTCCAATAAATAAGTTGACTATATATTAGAAGCTTTAGGCTGAACTCTCCTTCAGGGGAGCTCAGCTTTTTTGCGTGGAAGGCAGAAGATTTAGGGGGATATGCAATGACCGTAAACAAAGCGTACGCGATTTTGAAGAATGTGTGCGGGAATCTTTTCGAGGATTCTTTATACGGATGATGATGAATATTGGAAAAATGGGACAACTTATAATTATCCCAATGATCGTTCAATTATGGGCGCGAAACGGATGGGCATAGCAACAACGATTAATATTGGGACAAAAACGGGTAAGAGTATATATTACGGCCTCTTTGTATTTGCTGCAGTGCTGTTGATTGGAATGTGTGGAAACCGAACTTCTTTAGGCGGAGTTGAAAGGGTGGTGAGATTTTTCATTGATTTTAAAATAAATCGTATGAAGTATAACCCTCTTGTGATAGAATAATCTAGTTGCCCTAGTTTCTGAGAATCCACTCTGTTCCAGCAAAACACCTGATCTATACACGTGGATAATCGAGGAAATATGAGCATTTAAGAGTATTAACAAGATTTCTTAGAGATTTTACACAAAACACATCATTTTTTGTCGGTTTTTATTGATTTATTCAAAAATATTATGTATAATCAGCCTTGTTGATTTTGCAAATGGAATTTTAGGAGGTTTTTATTTTGGGAAAAGCGTTAATTATTGGCGCTGGCGGCGTAGCAAGTGTTGTTGTTCATAAATGCTGCCAGAACCCGGATGTATTTGAAGAGATCTGCATTGCTAGCAGAACTGTCGCGAAATGTGACGCTCTGAAAGATAAATTAGCCGGAGGCCGCACGAAGATTTCTACTGCTCAGCTCGATGCAGATAACACGGACGAAGTCATTGAACTGATCAAGAGCTTTGAGCCGGATGTCGTTATTAATGTCGCTCTCCCATATCAGGACCTGACGATCATGGATGCGTGCCTGGCAACAGGAGTGCACTATGTGGATACTGCCAATTATGAACCACAAGATACAGCGAAATTCGAATATTCCTGGCAGTGGGCTTACAAAGAAAGATTTGAGAAAGCTGGCCTTACCGCTTTGCTCGGCAGTGGATTTGACCCAGGTGTAACTGGCGTATTCACGGCTTATGCGCAAAAGCACTATTTTGACGAGATCCATACCATTGATATTGTAGACGCCAACGCTGGCGATCATGGATATCCATTCGCTACAAACTTTAATCCTGAAATCAATATTCGTGAAATTACAGCTAATGGCCGTTATTTCGAGAATGGCGAGTGGATTGAAACTGCACCACTTTCTGAGAAGAAAGTTTACGATCTTCCGGAAATTGGACCTAAAGATATTTATCTTTTGTACCATGAAGAGCTGGAATCCTTGGCTGTTAACATCAAGGGCGTGAAAAAGATCCGTTTCTGGATGACTTTCTCACAGAACTACCTGACTCACTTGAAAGTGCTTGAGAATGTGGGTATGACTTCTATCGAGCCTATCATGTACGAAGGTAAAGAGATCGTTCCTTTGCAATTCTTGAAGGCAATGCTGCCTGACCCAGCTTCCCTGGGACCAAGAACAAAAGGTAAAACTAACATTGGATGTATCATCCAAGGTACTAAAGACGGTAAGCCAAAAACTTATTATGTATACAACGTTTGCGATCATGAAGAATGTTATGCAGAGGTTGGCTCCCAAGCCATTTCCTATACTACAGGCGTTCCTGCAATGATCGGAGCAATGTTAATTATAAAAGGAATCTGGAAGAAACCAGGCGTGTACAACGTAGAAGAGTTCGATCCAGATCCATTCATGGAAGCTTTGAATAAACATGGTCTGCCTTGGCAAGAAGATTTCTCGCCAACGCTGCTAGACTAAGGCGCGATTGATGGATATTGATATCAGCGTTGTCCCGTCACCATGTTACCTTGTAGATGAAAGATTGCTTACCCGCAATCTTGAGATTATGAATTCTGTACAAGAACGTACAGGAGCTAAGATTTTGCTCGCGCAAAAAGGCTTCTCTATGCACTCCTTGTATCCGCTAGTTGGCAAGTACTTGCATGGCGTAACTTCCAGCTCCTTATTCGAAGCCAGACTTGGCTATGAAAAAATGGGCAAAGAGGTTCATGTCTACGCACCAGCTTATGTGGACAGTGAATTCGATGAGCTTCTTGAATACTCCGATCACATTGTGTTCAATTCTTTTGACCAGTGGAATCGATTCAAGGATCGTGTGAAAAATGCACCGAAGCACATCAGCTGCGGCATTCGAGTGAATCCGGAGTATTCCGAGATCGAAGTTCCGCTGTATGATCCATGCTACAATTATTCCAGAATGGGAGTAACTCTCCCTAACTTTAGACCTGAAGAGCTTGAGGGGATTGATGGATTACACTTCCATACCATGTGCGAACAAAATTCTGACACACTGGAGCGTACGCTCAAGGTAGTCGAAGAGAAGTTCGGACCTTATCTCAAAGGGATGAAATGGCTTAATTTTGGTGGCGGTCATCATATTACACGTCCCGATTATGATCTGGAGACCCTTGTCCGCTGCATTTTGCATATGAAAGAGACTTACGGTGTGGAAATCTATCTGGAGCCAGGTGAGGCCGTTGCGCTTAATACTGGATATTTGGTAGCTACCGTTCTGGATGTTATGCATAACGGTATGGACATTGCGATTCTTGATACTTCGGCTGAATGCCACATGCCAGATGTACTGGCTATGCCATACCGTCCGAACATTATCGATGCTGGACAACCTGGGGAATATCCTTATACGTACAGATTAGGTGGAATGACTTGCCTAGCCGGAGATGTTATTGGAGATTATTCCTTCAAGGAGCCTTTGAAATACGGCGATAGACTCGTATTCCTAGATATGGCGCATTATTCTATGGTGAAGAACCATATGTTTAACGGCGTGAATCTGCCAGCTATCGTCAGCTACAATGACGAAGAAGGAATTAAAGTAATCAAACAGTTCGCTTTCGAAGATTTCAGCGGACGTTTATCTTAATAGAATGATCTAAAAAGGTGTCCCTTCAGGGACACCTTTTTTGCTATAGTTCCAGTCCTTTGAATGCGCGATTACATCTAGGAAAAGAGAAGTGATGCTAAGGACCGTATAGCAGCTATTGGTATTTATTAGCTTATTTAGCTAAGGTAATGGACAGTATAGCTCTTATTGGCCGAATAGTGACTATTTTTAGGGCGCATTTGGTAGAATAGCTGCAACTGAGTCCGATTGTATGCTGATACAGCCGATTTTTCGGAAATAGAGTCTCCTCGGTCCGCTTCATGCTCGTGGGGATGGGGAGAAGATAGATATCGAACCGTTTTTTCATAGGGATGCTTCTCTTGTTATTGGGTTTATCTTACAGTTGGATACTTGTATTACTGGAAAAGTTTCTTCATAATTAGCCGCTCACAAGTAAGGTCTCATGTGATACAATAATTTAGTCTGTTTTTAAAAATAGTTATTGAAGGGTCCGTATCTGAGGAGGAAGTCAGCATCAATGAAACATGCACCGTTTATTGCAGTGGAAGGCCCGATCGGGGCTGGAAAAACAACATTAGCTTCGATGCTTGCAGAGGAATTAAACTTACCGATTATTAAGGAGATTGTTGATGAAAATCCGTTTCTAGCTAAATTTTATCAGAACATGGATGACTGGAGCTTTCAACTGGAGATGTTTTTTCTCTGTAATCGGTACAAGCAGCTTGAAGATACAGTAACTCAATACATAGATAAAGGTAAACCGGTGATCTCGGATTATCATATTTATAAGAACCTTATCTTTGGGGAACGAACGCTGAAGGGAACGAAACGAGAAAAGTATCGACAAATCTATCATGTGCTGACGGATGACCTGCCGAAGCCAAATATTATTCTCTATATAAAAGCGGATCTCGATACCTTGTTAAAAAGAATTGCCAAACGCGGACGCCCTTTTGAAGGGGATATGGATACTGCGTATTTGCAGCAATTGATAGAAGATTATGATGATGCGATGGCCTCTCTAGCGATTCAAGAGCCGTCTACCGTTATTATTACCATAGATGGAAATGCAGTCGATTTCGTGGAGAACCCAGAACACTTCGTCGAAATTGCCTCTCACCTAAAGGAGCTAATGAAATGAATCCATATAACATCCCAGATAACGCCATAATTACCGTGGCAGGAACCGTGGGGGTGGGGAAATCCACTTTAACAGGTGCTTTGGCTAAAAGGTTGAATTTTCAAACCTCGCTGGAGCAAGTTGATCATAATCCTTATCTTGAAAAATTCTATCATGATTTTGAGAGATGGAGTTTTCATCTACAGATTTATTTCCTAGCCGAACGTTTTAAAGAACAGAAGAAAATGTTCGAAATGGGCGGTGGTTTTGTTCAAGATCGCTCGATTTATGAGGACACTGGTATTTTTGCTAAAATGCATGCGGATCAAGGCACGATGTCTAAGACAGACTATGAAACCTATACAAGCTTGTATGAAGCTATGGTTATGACACCCTATTTCCCGCACCCTGATGTACTGATTTATATTGAAGGCAGTCTTCCTTCTATTTTAGCGCGAATTAATGAACGTGGCCGTGAAATGGAAATTCAAACGGACGTGTCCTACTGGGAGCATATGCATGGCAGATATTCGAAATGGATCAATGAGTTTACAGCTTGCCCAGTGCTCCGACTGAACATTGATGATTATGACGTGAATGATTCGGCATCAATGGCGGATATTCTTACGAAGGTAGGCAACACCATTCGTAAGCCTGTTGATACAATATAATAGTTGATGATTAGCAGCTCCCGTGGTTTGGGGGTTGTTTTTTTATATGCTCATAAAAAAAGACCCAAATCTATGATTTGGGCTAATAGGGAAGTGTCAGTTGTCCTAATCATAAAATACGAAAAGTAAATTAAAATGGTGTGGACATTGTAATGTGCTTAAGGGCCACCTCCTATTTTATTAGCCTTTTTTTATAAAAATAGGTTCCAGTCTAATAGAAACTAGTTATTGGTCCATGTCTAAAATTAATAAGATGCGTACACTGAACTATCTTTATAGGGAGGTGTACGCATTGAGTTGTCCAGACGATAAAAAGTGTCATAAGAAAAAAGTCGCCACTGTATTTCCTTCGAAAAGAAAAAGAAAAGAACATCGCCGAAAGGTTATTAAGAAGATTGTAAAAGTAACCTGTCCTCCACCAGAAGTGAATGTTACTACTCCCACAGTCGTTGGTGCTACAGGACCGCAAGGGCCACAAGGAGCACAAGGACTCCAAGGAATACAAGGGGCCCAAGGCATTCCCGGAGCTCAAGGAGCACGAGGACTCCAAGGAGCTGAAGGACCTCAAGGACCTGCAGGCGGCCCTCCGGGACCCCAAGGACCTCAAGGTGAACCCGGGCCAGCGGGAGCGATTGGTCCTCAGGGTGTAGCGGGCCCCGTTGGTCCTCAGGGTGCGCAAGGCGTTCCGGGTGCCCAAGGAGTTGTAGGTCCTCAGGGATCGCAAGGTTTACCGGGTCCTGCAGGAGCTATAGGACCACAAGGTTTTGTAGGAGCAACCGGAGCGCCGGGAGCACCAGGAGCACCGGGAGCAACCGGAGCAACAGGAGCACCGGGAGCGCCGGGAGCGCCGGGAGTAGCTGGAGCAACAGGAGCACCGGGAGCGGCCGGAGCACCGGGAGCAGCAGGAGCACCGGGAGCAGCAGGAGCAACGGGAGCAACCGGGGCGCCGGGAGCAGCAGGAGCACCGGGGGCAGCAGGAGCCGTGGGAGCAACCGGAGCACCGGGAGCAGCAGGAGCAACGGGAGCAACCGGGGCAACAGGAGGCGTATTAGGTTTTGCTGATTTTTTTGCCCTAATGCCTCCTGATAATGCAGCAACTGTAGCACCGGGCACAGACGTAAGTTTTCCTCAAAACGGACCTACTAGCGGGACGACAATTGCACGAACAGGTCCTAGTTCGTTTAATTTAGCGGCAATAGGGACTTATCAGGTTTTGTTTCAGGTTAGTGTAACCGAAGCGGGACAACTCATCTTGACTCTTAATGGTGCGGATCTTGCCTATACTGTTGTTGGACGTGCAACAGGTACATCGCAAATCGTAGAAATGGCTATAGTGCAAACAACGGTCATTAACACCATCCTGACCGTTCGCAATCCTGCTGGTAACTCTACTGCACTTACTATTACTCCTCTCGCTGGAGGAACAAGATCTGTTTCAGCACATCTCGTTATTACACAATTAGCGTAACAAGGTGTATTTCGTATAGATAAGTTGGTCATCTTAATATTGGTGATTTTACTTATGATTATTGTAAAGAGGAGGACGAACGAAGGTCTTCCTCTTTACTCAGAGTATTTACTGGCTTTCAAAAAAGCAGCAATCGAACAAGTTCATTTTTTAATCAAGGTGATGCTAACATTCTATTGTTTTTCTATCGTCTAACAACTTAAAATTCATCATCTATTTATGTGAATTCTTTTGATTCTATCTTAAGATGCCATATCGGTTTCCTCATGATACAATAAAAGATAAGTTTATAAGGATGAGGTGACTTTAGTTGAAGTATGATTTCGATCGCGTAATTGACCGCCGTAATACTAGCTCTTACAAATGGGACCAATCCGAGAAGTTGTTTGGTGAGAAGGATATTATGCCGCTTTGGGTGGCAGACATGGATTTTGAAAGTCCTCCCGCAGTGAAGGAAGCCATTCTGCGCCGCGCAGAACAAGGAGTTTACGGTTACAGTGTACCTAGTGATACTTATAAAGAAGCCATCACGTCATGGTTTAAAAGACGGCATGATTGGCAGATCAAACCGGAGTGGATTTCAGATTCTCCCGGAATTGTAACTTCCTTAAGCCTCTCTGTTGAACTGTTTACTGAGCCTGGGGACGAGGTTATTTTACAATCGCCAGTTTATTATCCCTTTTATGATGTCATCCAGATGAATGACCGGAAGGTTGCCAAGAATCCGCTTATCGTCCGTAATGGGCGCTTTGAGATGGATTATGAGCAATTGGAAGGGTTGATGTTGGGTGGAGCGAAGCTGCTGCTGTTATGCAGTCCGCATAATCCAGGCGGTAGAGTATGGGAAAGAGAAGAGCTGTTGAAGCTCGGTGAACTGTGCTTGCGTCACGGAGTGACAGTTATCTCTGATGAGATCCATTGTGATTTGGCGCTTCCAGGTTATGAGCATATTCCTTTTGCATCCTTGTCTGAGGAAATTGCCAATATTACGTTAACCACCCTTGCTGCGACCAAAACCTTCAATCTTCCGGGGCTTCAATCCTCTTTTATCGTGTCCTCGAATCCGGAATTGAAACGTAAATTTGATCAAAAAATGAAAGCCTTGAGCTTACATATGGCTAGTTTCTTCGCGCAAGGAGCGGTACAAGCCGCTTACAATGACGGAGAAGAATGGCTGGATGAGCTGTTACAATATGTATCAGATAATGTGGATTATACGGTCAGCTATTTGGCGGAGCATTTACCACAGGTTCATGTGATGCAGCCGCAAGGAACCTACCTGCTCTGGGTGGATTGCCGCGAACTGAACTTGGAAATAGACGATCTGAAGCAGCTGATGTACAAAGAGGCTAAAGTGGCTTTTAATGAAGGTTCTGTTTTTGGAACAGAAGGCAAAGGCCATCTACGAATTAATCTGGCTTGTCCGAGATCCACATTAGTTGAGGCATTGGAACGCTTTTGCAAGGCAGCCGCAGCTTATACAACGAAATAAACGGTGATTACTGAAGCTTGATGATTCCGCTAATGGGATCGTTAAGCTTCTTTATTTTGCAATAGGGTAAAAAGAATAATAAAATGGAGTCCATTACGACAAGCAGGAGGACTGCAAATGAAATGGGTAGCTCAGCTTCCGTATTATAAGATACAACGAGAAATTAGGGATGGAGAACAACGAAGTGTTGCTTCCAATCGGCTAATGTATCTGTATCAAGATAGAATTGTAACACGTCATCGGGAATTCCCGCTAAAAGATATTTTCGATATGTCTTATCGCTCAATGGGGGATATGGGCGGCATGTTCTATCTCCACACGAGTAAGGGCGTGTATGCTTATTTGATAGAGTGCGATCCTGAGCGGTTTATTGAAGCCTTTAAAGAACAGGAATTGAATAAAAATTGAGCGACCCTCGTTGGCCGTGATATGATAGCTTTTATGAAAAAAACATAATGGGAGAGAACATAAATGAGCAAAACACGAATTATTATTGATGCAGATACAGGTATTGACGATGCACTGGCGATTCTATATGCCTTACGTGCTCCAAACGTAATTGTAGAAGGAATTACAACCGTTTTTGGGAATATTGAGGTCGAAAAGGCGGCGGACAATTCACTGCGGCTAATTGAGCTTGCTAAGCCCGGTTATGAGATTCCTGTAGCGATCGGAGCATCCAAGGCACTTGTTCGTGAGCACTCAGGCTACGCCACTCATGTGCATGGTGAGAACGGTATTGGCAATGTGGAAATTGCTCCATCCAGCCAGCGTCCCATTAACGAAACTGCATCTGAGTTTATTGTTCGGATGGCTAATGAGAATCCCGGAGAGATTGTATTAGTCACACTGGCACATCTAACCAACCTTTCTATGGCGCTTGATATGGACCCTGGTATTAAGAATACTTTGAAAAAAGTAGTGGTGATGGGCGGTACGATCTTCAGTCCCGGCAATAGAACACCGGTTGCGGAAGCGAATATTGCCGGGGATCCGGAAGCTGCTGATCATGTATTTACATCTGGGCTTCCTGTTATGATGGTGGGTCTAGACGTTACGCTTAAGACGCGGATTACACAAGAGCATATCGATTTATTAAAACGTTTTGGACGTGAAGAAAATAAAGCGATCATTTCGTTTATGGAACAATCGCTTACTCATTATTTTAATTTCTATCGTGAAGCGAACTTTTTGATCAACAGCGCACCGCTGCATGATCCACTCGCACTTATGGTTGCGCTGCAACCAGATCTAGTAACCTACAAAGAGATGAATGTTCGTGTGGAGCACAAAGGTGAGTTTACATCGGGAATGGTCGTAGCGGACTTGCGGGCTCAGCCAAAAGTGGGTAAACCCATACAAGTTGCAGTGGATGTAGATGTTGAACGAGCAGTGGGAACCTTTTTGAGCGTGTTTATGTAATTTTGCCGACCTCTTCTAATATGACAAATAATTTCGCAGCTCATAGATGACAATCTATTAATTTTACAATTGGATAATCTTTGGTAAAATGGTAGAGGACATATAAGAGTTTACAAGATTAGACTGCATATCATAGAAGAGGGAGACTTAACATTCATGAATAAGCGAATCGGTAAATTAGTATTATGTATGGCTATTTCGCTAGGAGGCACCACGGCGTTATTCCAAAATACTACACAGGCAGCCACAGCTGCTGGAGTTAGTATTGTGCTGGATGGTTATCCACTACCATTTCCAGTAGAACCTGTTGTGATGAGCGGAACAACGATGGTGCCATTCCGAGCTATATCTGAAGCTTTGGGAATTAATGTCGAGTGGAATCAAGCGCAGAAGAAAATTACGGCTACCAAAACAGATACTGCAGGGACCAAAGTGGTAACCCTGACCCTTGGCAGCAAAAATGCAGGTGTTAACGGCGCGGTTGTGAAGTTAGGAGTTGCTCCGCAGACGATCCGGGATACAACGATGATTCCCCTTAGCTTCTTCGGCCAGCAGTTTGGTGCGGGTGTAGCTTGGAATCAATCTACGAAGACCGTATCTATTACTTCGCCGAAGACTGAGCTGTACACTCTTGGTTTCTATGCTCTGAGTTCTTATAGTGAGATTTCCTTACTTCCTAATTTTGATGCTATGGCCTTCGGTTGGAGTGGGATTGATAAAAGCGGGCAATTCACCACAACGGGGACTGATTTCAAATGGCCTCAGGCGGCTGGTGACGTAACACCAGAATCGATTGTCACGAATGCAGCGGCAGGTGGAACAGCTCCTTATCTGATGGTCTTCTCTGGAGATACCGCATCAGAGTTAACTAAGAACCTGGAAGATAAACAGCTTCAAGAACAGACGATTACTGGAATCGTAGATCTTGCAACGCAAAAAGGATTCCAAGGCATTACCCTGGATCTGGAGGGCCTAGGTCTAACAGGTGATAAGGCGAAGGTGCAAGCGGATTACAATGCTTTTGTGAAAAACCTATCACAAAAAGCACATGCAGCAGGACTTAAACTTACCGTTATTCTTCATCCATTAAATAGTTCTTATAAAGGTTATGATTACAAAACTTTAGGAACACTTGCAGATGATTTGGTCATTATGGCGTACGATTATTTACAAGAGAAAAAAGTTCCAGAGCCGATGAGTTTAGTTGATGAAGGCATCCGGCTTGCGCTTCAGCAAGTGAGTAAGGATAAGCTGATTCTCGGGATCTCTGTGTATAGCGAAAACGAATCTTCAGTGAATTCGAAGGTAGGACTTGCTAAACGTTATGGCCTTAAAGGAATTGCGATCTGGCGTTTAGGTCTGATCGGACAGCCTGTCTGGAACGAGATGGGGAAGTCAGTAGAGTAAGCAGCAACGATCAAAAAGAGTGGTACCGCGAAGGTTAAACCTATCGCCTCTTTGGAGGCGATAGGTTTTTTCTGTTCTCTATTGAATAAATACTATTGAAGGTGGGTGTTTTATCTACCTAAGGTTTTTTTATGGGCAGAATGCAACTGTTTAGAGAGAATATCAGACGAGAGTGTTGAACAATTGGACTGCTATGCCGCTGCTTGCGAGTATCTTTTAATACCAAAGTATGAAGAACGTTATTTAGATACGGAGGTTACACTCAACGATATAACTATGCACATGCAAAATCTCAAGAAAAAATGGATAAATGGATGGCGTGGATAATTAGCCGCCGTAACTGGCAGCCGATTGCTGTCTTCATAAGCGTTTAACGCCAATCTTTCGAGTGTTGGAGGTGAACACAACTGAGGGCATAAAGAGACCAAAAATACGAAACCAGTCCGAAGTTCGGAGCAGGTGTTGTGTTTTATCGTTCATTAAGCAGTAGCACAGAAAAATTGTAAGTTCTTCATTGGCCTCTGCATCTGCAGAGGGCTTTTCTATTGATCGGATCAATTCCATTAATCGCAATACTCAAGTCATTTAACTAACGAATCATATTCATGAGGAACAAACATATCACCAAATTTCTTTCTCATCATTATTTGAGTTTGTAATGCTTGTTCATAATTAGAACCCGTAGCAATGAAAGCCAAATTCTTCTCTTTAACATCTATCCAGTTAGTAGATGGCCAAATATTGATGTTTTCAAATCTATCATCAAACCACATTAGACCGTATTGATTTATTTCGTATGGTGCGGAGGAGTCTAGATAAAATAGAGTACTCATATTTATGCCTTTATTTCTTTTAGTGATATATACAGTGACCTCTTGATCTTTTGTGAAGTCATAGGCATCTATTGAGACATTTCCAACAAATTTCTTTTGACCAAATATTGGTTTATATAGTGTCCCATTAACCTTAATTATGGTACTTTTAGCTGAAGAAGAGTTGTTAAGGGTGAACACGACGGCAGTACGTTCTACGTTAACCTTTTTCGGGAAATTGTAGTTATATAAAAACAAAGCAACACCTATTAGCACTAAAAATAGTACAACTGAAATTAAGGTTATAGGTTCCTTTAATCTCATAATTCCCCTCCAAATCTCAACTTCAAATAATTGAAATCTATTACAATAAATAACCCATACCCATAGGCATAGCAGGGGGAATAGTTTGAACGGTTTTACCATCAATCCCGGTAAGAGTAATTTTTGTTATGAAAGAAGTTGCAGTAGGCCCGCTGAGATAATAATTTATTGCGGCAGAAGAATCTCTATGATACAGGGCAGTATAACTAAATTGTTTCGATGATCCCTGATTTATTGTTGCATTTGTTGTGGCACCAGTTGTTGTGGCACCAGTTGTTGAAGCATAGCTAAACGTAGGAATAGAATATGCACTAGCGCCGCTAACTGTACTAGTAATTAATGCTAAACTTTGATAAGAATCAGAAATAAAGTTCTTTACCGCGTCATATATAGTTATGGTAGCACCTACATAACTATTAAATGAACCAAGAGTAGTTGTCGCAGCTGACACCAAAAGATTGGAAGCCCCCGCTTGAATTTGAGTTTGAAAGAAACGTTACTCCCGTATTCTTGAGTGCAGAATTTTGAGCATTAGATTCTGCCGTTACATGTTGAACTTCATATGTAACCCCATTTTTGACCCAGTTAGACCGGAAACTAGACCAAACAATATTTGTGCTCGCCGGTAAATCAACAAATGGTTGTATTTGTGAGCTGTCTGTTCCTAAGAATTTTTTGTCCTATTACAACTTGTGCTTCCTCTGGAGTTAAATAATCTACCCCCAAAGATTCTAGTTCCTTCCCTAGCTTTTCATATTCTATTTCGTAGCCAGCCTTATGTTCTCCCAGTAGATCCGCTCTTTCTTGATAAATCTTACTAATCTGTGCTTCGACATCGTTGTTGTTGCTACTTGAAGCGCTTACAACACCTCTTGATCCAAGAAGTAAAGAACTAATCAGTACTAATGAGGCAATTTTTCGGTATATTAGATTCCTCTTTTTTACCAAAAATACTATATTTCGGATTTTTATTAGTATATAAGATCTTATGAAAATCTGTCAATGATTAACATAATCGAATGAAGGAGAGATTCAGGAATGCGCTTCGAGAGTACCATACAAGGGAGATATGATTGTAACTTCTGATGGTCGTAGGTAACTTTGTGTCATTGACTTTTGCGTGTTCTTCTAATTCCTCAAATGAAATACTTGTGAAGCTCACGTGCTCTTCTCTTACTTTAGGGGCTTCGCCAACAACGCCTACAGATAAACTTTCTTCATATAAAAGCTCCTTTAATTTAAAAGGGTCTATATAATCCAGAGTGAAAGTAATGTAAAATATAACCTTTATTATATTGTATAACCAATATATAGTGGTAAAGGAAATTTTGAAACTGTGGCGTGTTAGCGACTGTCCGAAAGCTTTCCGAAGGAAAATTCGCCTCGTTAGCAGAGGTTGTCTCCGGAATCCGACCAATTGATACGGTAATAACAAAGAAAACTGGAGACAAATCCGGTTGGAAGAACGGATATTTCCGTAGTCACGATCGTTAGCTGTTATAGCTGGCAATCCGAATGTTATAAAACTCACATTAACCTAAGCCATAAACCTATATAATCTCTAAGGTTGAACTTTTGAACTAAATTCATTATTTTTCAGGAGGACTTTAGAGTATGAGATATAAAGCATTAGAGCTCGACAAACCGCTTACTTATGAGCTGGAAGGGTTAGAAATAGGGGTAACTTCGAACTGTAATTTCCGCTGCGATTATTGCTGTGCATATAATAGAAATGATGGACAAAGCATCAAAGCCAAAGAGGTCATCCGCATTCTGGACGAACTTCCAGGCCTTAAAAGAGTACGCTTATCAGGTGGAGAAGTGACGCTGAAATTCGATGACTGTGTGGAAATTGTAACCTACTGCGCATCCAGAGGGATTCAGACACAGTTAAATTCCAACGGCAGTCTTTTAAATGCTGAACGAATTGGCCAATTGGTCTCCGCAGGATTAACGACTATACATATTTCCTTCAATTTTACTACTGCGGAAGCTTTCTCAAAATATTATAATATTCATCCAAGCATCTATGAAAAAATAAGAGAAAATATTACCCTATTCGCTGCAACAAGTGTGGATACCGTACTGGAGACGCTGCTGTTCAGTGAAACCCAGGATAATATGAAGGAGATCAGCGATCATGTCTACGCAATGGGCGTGCGCACACATGAAATTCAGAACAGTATTGTCATGGATCATACGGGTTGGAAGTCTATAGCTGCACGGGAACAATTAAAGAATGCAGTGAGCGAGCTGATCGCTCGGAAGAAAGAAGATACGATTCTGTATTTCACCTGTATGGACCGCTTTATGGACGCCCTTGGGTTCGAAGAGCAGCCGGGTGTGTATTTTCCTCACTGTATTGAGGGGAAGAAGCAGCTTCATCTGCATGGAAATGGCGACATTTTGATTTCAGAGCTTTGCCATCCGGTGATTATCGGCAACATTTATCAAGGAACTTCACTAAAAGATTTATACAATAATATGCCAGCGCCATTGGCACAGTTTTTGGATAAGCAGCCCTGCCCAGCACTGGATGCATTGTTTCCACAAGGCATAGAAGTTTAACACTCTATATAGATTACTTCGAGGGACCAATTTAAGAATTGGTTCCTATTTTTTTATGGTAGACTTAATAAAAAACAAAGATAAGGGATGTATGAGCTTCATACATAAGGTGTACTGCCAAGTGTTTGCTAATATAAGAAATGGACTCATCAAATCTAATGTTGTTCTAGAAAAGATTATGCCGTTATTAACACCCACGGCCATCGTGGTCGGCGTACTTAACGAAAGCAGACTGCTGCCGTTCACAGGTCTCGTGCCCTGGATTTTTGCTGTAATGACGCTGATCGGTAGCTTGAAGTCCAACCTAAAGGATCTGTTGGGGGTACTTCTGAAACCTCAGAAGCTGATTATTCTAATGGTAATTTTACATATTGTAATGCCGCTGATCGGCTGGCTTGCAGCCATGGCTTTATTTCCGGGAGATCCATATACAGTAACTGGTTATGTATTGTTGTTCGCGATTCCTACAGGTGTTGTAAGTGTGGTATGGGTGTCGATGTACGGAGGGAATATTGCGCTGACATTGGCGCTTATTCTGATTGATACGCTTTTGTCGCCCATTGTTGTCCCGGGTACCTTATATTTGCTGATGGGAGCGAGTGTTGAAATTCAGCTAGGCGATATGATGAAAGGGCTGCTATGGATGGTAGTCATTCCTTCTGTAGTTGGGATGCTGCTGAATCAATGGACAAAAGGGAAAGTAAATACGGTATGTGGACCGCCGCTTGCTCCGTTTGTTAAAGTCGGATTGTTTGTAGTTGTTTCTATTAATGGGGCCAGCATTGCCCGTTATCTGAAACATCCGGATGGCAAATTAGCGATCATTATTGGAGTGACCTTCATAACCGTTGTGCTTGGCTATGTAATCGGAGCTTTGGTGTCACGCCGCTTCCGCTTTAGTTATGAAGATTCCGTTGCGGTGCAGTTTAATTCGGGTATGCGGAATTTAAGTGCAGGAGCTGTATTAGCGGTGAAATATTTTCCTCCTGCTGTCGCGCTTCCAGTAATTTCGGGGATGTTATTCCAACAAATACTCGCTGCGATGTCTGGTCTATTTTTACGTAGTAGAACTAAACGACTGTTAAGTGAGGGTGCATTAATGCAAGCGAATACGGTCTCTCAGCTAGAACCACCTAGTTCTTCTAGGACAGATGACAGGCCTTGTTAAACATCTCTTGAGGGCTATATGACCTAAAAGCTGTGATATTTTATTCATTTACATGAAAAATTTCGACATTTTATGATATATTTCTTATTTTTGCGCGATTTATATTCACTATTCAACTTTGCCACCCGATAGTAATTGTATTATTTACAATTTCATTGTTCGCAAATGAACAAGCAGTCGGAAGGATGAAAAGAATATGAAGATTCGCCTAAAGTTATCACTTGTTATGATAGGTGTGACCCTTTTATGTATTTCTGTAATGGGGATATTTACGTATTTGAAATCAACTCAGGCGATTGTGAATCTTACTGAGAATTCTATGAAGCAGGTCAATACGAACAAAGCTCAGACTATATCAGCCATGATAGCAAAAGAGCAGAGAAGTACAGAGCTTATTGCGAGCCGTTCGGAAATTGTTGATCTACTGCTGCAAGCTGGGAATGGTGGAGTTAACAAAGGAGATAAGCTTCAGAATGAGGTGAACGCCAGTCTACAAAGCATTGTGGAGGAAGCAGGAAACCTTGAGCACATTCTAGTCAGTGATATGAAAGGTATTAGTGTGGCTGACAGTGATACTAAGCTTATAGGGACAGATTTTAGTGAAAGAGATTATACGAAAAGAGTAATGGAGACGGCTGAGCCTGTGATCAGTGAAACGCTGAAATCAAAATCTACAGGAGCTTATGTAGTGGCTTTTGTACAGCCCGTAAAGAGTAATGGAAAGATGATTGGATTTATTGCGTCAGCTGTTTCCGCAGATAGTATGATTAAGTATTTGGCGGATACCAAAGTGGTAAACACGACGAGCTCTTACGCTTATTTACTGGATGAGAACGGCAATAAATTATATTATCCGGATAAAACACAAATTGGTCAGCCTATTGAGAATACGCAGATCGCAGCTGTTATGGAGCGTGTGAAATCTGGTGAGAAGGTAGCGGATGGCCTGCTCAATAATACATATAAAGATGTGGAAAAAAAATCAACCTATACAGTTTTACCTGAGACGCACTGGTTGCTTGTATTAACCGCAGACCTCGATGAAATCGTGAAACCTGTCACTGATATGAGAAATTTCAACTTATTTCTTGGTGTGGGAAGTTTGATTATTGCCTTGCTGATTGCTCTTTATTTTGCTAAAAAAATCTCTTCTCCGATTGTTAAACTAACGGACATGATTAATAAAACGGCAGAATTGAATTTGACGCATGACTCAGAGTATGAGTATTTGACTAAAAACAAAGATGAGACAGGGACGATCGCCAAAGCGATGTTCAGCACTCGGGCTACACTTCGTGAGATGGCTGGAAGCTTAATTACGATCTCGTCCAAAGTGCTTGAAAATGCAGAAACGCTGGAGAAGCTGTCTATAGATGTGCGGGAAAATGCCCACGATAATTCAGCGACTACGCAGCAGCTATCGGCAGGTATGGAAGAGACCGCAGCCTCCACAGAGGAAATGACAGCAGCAATTACTGAAATTGATAACAATGTATCCGGGATCACCAATAATGTGAAGGAAGGCGCTGCCGTTTCTAGACAAATTAGTGAGCGGGCGCTGGCTCTCCAAGATGAGGCAACAGAATCTACGACGAATGCTAAACAAATTTATGAATCCGTGCGAATGGATATGGAAAAAGCGATTGAGCAGTCGAGCGCGATTGCAGAGATTAATGTACTGACGGATACGATTCTATCCATTGCCAGTCAGACCAATCTGCTGGCCCTGAATGCAGCTATAGAAGCGGCAAGAGCGGGTGAGGCAGGTAAAGGTTTTGCGGTTGTAGCTGGTGAGATTCGGAAGTTGGCTGAGAAGTCGTCTAAGATTGCGGCCGGAATTCAAGGTGTGGTAACAGGTGTTTATTCCTCTGTTGAATCCATGAAGGAGAATTCTGAGGCATTACTTTCTTTTATTGACCAGAATGTCCTAGCAGATTATGAACGATTAACTGAGGTAAGTCAGCAATACAACAGTGATGCTGCCACCGTAAATACGCTGTTAAAACAATTCGAGAGCGCAGCTGATCATTTGAGTATGGCTATATCAAGTATTAATATTGCCGTTAATGAGGTAGCTGCTACAGTAAACGAAGGAGCTATAGGGATTCAGGATATCGCGGTGAAAACGGCGGATATCGTGGAAAAAACATTCCTGGAGGTTACTATGGCCGATGAAAATACTCAAAGTGCCAAAGAGCTTCAGGGGTTAGTAGATAAGTTTAAGATCTAAGGGTTTGAAATGAATTAAGGGAATCCTTATCTCTTTTTCATAAAATATTAAGCTTGCAGGGTTATAGTACATGTATAACCTCCCTTATATATAGACTTTACCCCGCCGGTCGCCGGCGGGGTCTTTTTTTATGCAGATCTTTTTAGGAGGATATCAGGCAGCAGTTTAGCCAGTAATAAGGTAGATAGCTTCATCTAATGGAACTATAACCTCTGTTTGTTCCTTCATATCCTTCAGCCGCACCTTATCCACACTGGATTCACTCTCGCCGATCAGAATAACGTAACGGATTTTTTTGGATGAGGCTGTGGCGAGTTGCTTTTTAAGTTTTCTTTTACCGGATACCAGAGTGGTCCGGATAGAACAGGCACGGAGCTCGGCGGCTGCAATTAAAGCCTGTGGGAGCGTCTCGCCAATCGGAATGACCATAACCTCTGCTGTCTTGCGCTCTTGGATAGGACGTTCTGCAAGGAGCGCCATGATAGACTCCATACCAAAAGATAAGCCAACCGTAGGATATTGAATATCCTCTCTGCCCACTAGCTGTCCGATGATAGCGTCATATCTGCCTCCACCACCCAAGCTTGAGGTAAAGGAACCGGATGCATCAAAGATCTCGTAGACGGTTCCAGTGTAGAAAGAAAGCCCGCGGGACAAGAAGGGATCGAAACGGCAAGTCTGCTGCAGCTGAATGTCTTGGAGCAGCTTTTGCAGGACAAGAACCTCCATTGCTCCCGGTTGTCCGGTAAGACTATATTTTTGGCATAACTGCTCAAAGCTTGGATTGTCCATTTCAATAAGCTCTAGAATAGCAGCGATGGTTGTAGGATCTATTTCCTTGCTGATCAATTCATTTTTCACGCCGCTGAGGTTGATTTTTTCTAATTTATCCAAGGTTAGCATAACGGACAGTTGGTTCTCGGCAGGTACACCCAGCGATTCCAGAATCTCACCGAGAAAACGTCTGTTGTTCCATTTTAGGATGATCGGGATGTCCAGCTTGCGAAAAGCTTCTGTGGCCAGCTGCATCAATTCAGCTTCCGCCTCAGGTCCTGAAATACCAACAACATCCACATCGCATTGCAGAAATTCACGCAGGCGCCCACGTTTCACGGGACCATCACGGAATACTTTTCCGATCTCATAACGCTTGAAGGGAAACACTATTCCAGGATTTAAGGCGATCACTTTGGCAAAAGGGATGGTCAGATCATATCGTAAGCCCAGCTTGCGGTTGCCTTGATCGGTGAGTTGGTACATCTCCTTGAGAATTTCATCCCCACCTGCATATTTCGAGGTTAATAACTCCAGTTCATTTAATAATGTGGTGTCCATGGATTCAAAATCATAGAGTTCGAACAAATCCTGCAGCGTATTTTGAATGTTCTTTCTGAGCGCCTGCTCTTTTCCGAAGTAATCATAAGTTCCTTTAATGTTTTGCATCGTTAGTAGCTCCTTTGAATTGGCATAGTTTAGAAATAAAAAAACGCGCAGGACCTCATGGTCCTGCGCGTGATCTATGCCGCAGGGAGGCCAACGCGAGTAGCGTTAGCCTCCCTGAGAATTTCAGGGTTGCTAACGCTGTTTGTGATAATAATGAAGTTGATTCAGCATGATTGTTATGGTGTTCATCAGAATCAATTCCCTTCGACATTTTGATTACTGCCGATTATAGCGGATCATTTGGAGTCGTGCAAGTAAGAATTTGTTATAACGAAGATTTTTAGTAGGCGAATGGACAGGCAATCAGCTATAATAGGGCTTCGATATTTCATAGGCGAGGGGAGCTTGTTGACGATGAATCAACCTTTAATAATAGCCCGGGCGGAAGAATTTGTGAAAGAACAACTAGGACAAGATACTACGGGGCATGACTGGTGGCACACCCATCGGGTCCGCAGCACGGCATGTGAAATTGCTGAGATCGAGCGTGCGGATGTTTTTATCTGTACGATGGCAGCCTTGCTGCATGATGTTGCAGACGAGAAGCTTAATCCGTCAAAAGAAGCAGGTCTGCTTAAAGTCCACACTTGGCTTACGGCAAACCTTACAGAGGAGGAGCAAATTCGTCATATCATGCTGATCGTTGAAACAATGTCCTTTAGTGGTGGTGGAGGAGAACCTATGCAGACTCTGGAAGGTCAAGTGGTGCAGGATGCAGATCGACTAGATGCACTTGGCGCGATTGGCATTGCCAGAACCTTTATTTTCTCAGGCGCAAAGGGACGTCCGGCTTATGATCCAGAAGTGGCTCCACGCGAGGAGTCGCTGCAAAAGGAATACAGGGATTATAGCAAGGGGACGGCTGTGAATCATTTTTATGAGAAGCTGTTGAAACTAAAATTCTTAATGAATACGGCTTATGGACGCAAGTTAGCGGAAGAACGGCATGATTTCATGTTGAATTTTCTGGACCAGTTCTATAAGGAATGGAATCAAGGACGCCAATAACTGTTATAATGATAAGTATGCACAAGATGGAAGGATCGCGGAGTTTCCGCTTTAACCAGAACAATCGGCATAGAAGAGGTTGAACGATGAGTGAATTGCAATTTAGAGATTATGAGTTAGACGAAGAGATAATTAAAGCACTGGATGTTCTGAAATTTATGACACCTACGGAGGTACAGAGCAAGGTAATTCCTGTGGCTTTGCAGCAAAAGGATCTGATTGTGAAATCGCAAACAGGCAGTGGCAAGACGGGAGCTTATGGTATTCCGCTTTGCGATCTGGTGGATTGGGTGGAGAATAAGCCGCAGGCTTTGATTCTTACGCCAACTCGGGAGCTTGCGATGCAGGTGAAAGAGGATATTACGAACATCGGACGTTTTAAACGGATTAAAGCAGTTGCTCTTTTCGGCAAGCAGCCCTTTGCCCCTCAAAAGATAGAGCTTACGCAAAAAACACATGTTGTCGTAGGTACGCCTGGACGCGTATTTGACCATATTGAAAGAGGCACACTTCCGCTAAATCGAATCAAATATTTGATCATCGATGAAGCTGACGAAATGCTGAGCATGGGCTTTATTGAGCAGATCGAGAAGATCATTAAGCAGCTGCCCAAAGAGCGAGTAACGATGTTATTCTCAGCTACCTTACCCGAAGTCATTAAGAATTTGTGCCTAAAATATATGAGCGATCCAACGGATATCGAGATTCAGGCAAGTGGAATTACGACGGCTACGATTGAACATGCGTTGATTGAAGTGAGACAAGCTGCCAAATTCTCTTTGCTAAGCGATATCATAACGGTGGAGAATCCGGATAGCTGTATTATTTTTTGCCGTACGCAGGAGCAGGTAAATGCTGTATTCAGAGGATTGGCGGATCTGGAATATCCTTGTGATAAGATCCACGGAGGTATGGAGCAGGATGAGCGCTTTGAGGTCATGAATGCTTTTAAAAGAGGGCAATTCCGCTATTTAATCGCTACCGATGTAGCGGCTAGAGGGATTGATATCGAGAATATCACCCATGTGATTAATTACGATATTCCACTGGAAAAAGAAAGCTACGTGCATCGTACAGGCAGAACCGCGCGTGCAGGCAAGACGGGTAAAGCGATCACTTTTGTCACTCCGAATGAGCAGAAGTGGGTAACTGAAATTGAAAGCTATATTGGCTTCAGCATTCCGCATATGAAAGCTCCTTCGGACGACGCAGTTGCCTACGCAAAGGAAGCGTTCGAGCAGAAGATCAATAAGCAGCCTGTCCGCAAGAAGGACAAAAGCGAAAGCTTAAACAAAGAGATTATGAAGCTATACTTCAACGGCGGCAAGAAAAAGAAGCTAAGAGCCGTCGATTTTGTCGGCACAATAGCAAAGCTTGAAGGTATTTCCGCCGAAGATATCGGGATTATCTCGATTCAGGACAATGTGACCTATGTGGATATTTTGAACGGTAAAGGCGCAATGGTGCTGCAAGCGATGAGAGAGACCACCGTGAAGGGCAAGCAGCTGAAGGTTCATATTGCGAAAAAATAAATCAAGGATGACAGCTTATTGCTAAGCTCCTTGCAAATATGCCGCTACTGATGCGGTTTATATGAAGAGGGAGTCGTGTTCACAACACGGCTCTCTTTTTATTTGTTGTTGTATCTCAGTATCTCCATTTTTTCATTGTAAAATTATAGAAACTAGAATATAACTTGTGAGAGGTGATAGATTGAAAGGTGAATCTAGAAGCACAAGGATGAAAGTACTCCTACAAGTCACCATTTGGGAATGAAAACGGGGAAGTTGGAAGTAGAAGTAGTAAAAAAAATGTTTATAATGTATGCAGCACCAATAATTCTTCTGAATGTGTCTTGCAAGATAGCTTTAAAGACGGAAAAGCTTAGGTACAACATTTCTTGGTTAGTTATTAGTATTGTTCCTAGCACGAGAATTCTATTTTATTTAAAAGAATTACAAGGAAAAGAGTCTAGAGGTTCAGGGGTTGTTGATTTAAGTTTTTTTGATATTAAGCCTGACTTTGATCAGATAAGTCTTATCTATTTTTTTTCTATAATATATTTAGGTATTCAACTAGTTTTGATTTTTTTACTACTGATCATGATAGTAACGAAAGAAAAATCAATAGCTGACTAGCATAATGTTCTTGTACATACTAGGAATGCCGAAATGAACGGTAAAAATCCCGTACAATTGGTCGATTCAGCTGGAAGTGGCGAAATAAACGGTAGAACTCCCGTACAATGTGCTGATCCTGCTGGAAACGTCCAAATGAACGGTATAAATCCCGTATAATGCGCTGATCCAGCTGGAAGTGGCGAAATGAACGGTAGAACTCCCGTACAATGCGCTGATCCTGCTGGAAACGCCGAAATGTACGTAGAACTCCCGTACAATGCGCTGATCCAGCTGGAAATACCGAATTGTACGGGAAAAATCCCGTACATTCAGCCAGCATGTTATGTAACCCAAGAGACAACACCATAATGGTGTCGTCTCTTGGGTTTTTTCGGCGCTAAACGGATCTGATAACGCAGATCCGTTCAGCTTAAGTAAGATAAGAGCGAAAATAATTAATTTTAGTTCCATAAATGGAAACAAATGTGATATTATGGCGATATAGAGCCCATACTTCACGGATGACCTGCCTAGCTTGGTTCCTCCTGAGGATAGGCTCTGATTTTTTTATGAGGAAGGTGGTGTGGCCCGAGCGGTATCGGGGACAGGAAGAAACGAAGCCATAAGGTTCGAACCTAACTCAGAAGGGAGAATCGAAGCGATGAAAAAAGGAACTTTTTTGAAAGCGCTTAATTTTGTTTTGGTTTTATGTTTGCTTGTACCTGCGTATTGGGCTGCACCCGCACATGCGGAGAACACGCTTATTCAGCAAAGCGATTTTGAAGATGGCACTGTTCAGGGTTGGAGTGGACGTGGGGAAGTTGAGGTGCTTACAGCCAAAACAGATGCGGCACGCAGCGGCACATATGGCCTGGAGGTAAGCGGCCGAACAAAAACGTGGCATGGACCTTCACTGGATGTGACTAGCCAGCTGGAAGTGGGACAAACTTATGTGTTTATTGGATGGGTGAAGCTGCCTGCCGGATCATCCAACGCGAATATCTATATGTCACTGCAGCGGACATTACCTTCTACCATTCATTATGACAATTTGACCTTTGGAGCAGTGACAGCGAACGGTTGGGTGAAGCTTCAGGCGCAGTACAAGCTATTGGAGCCGGCAGATCAGCTTTCTATTTATTTTGAAGTGCCGGCTAGCGCGACAACTTCTTTTTATTTGGATGATTTTCGATTGGAAAAGCTACCGGATCTCGGTCCAATTGTCATCGAGGATGCGATTCCTTCGCTGAAGGATGTGTTTGCAAACAAATTTCTGATCGGCTCGGCGTTTACGAATAGTGAGCTTCTGACAGCTCCGGATCGGCAATTGTTGGCCAAGCATTTTGATAGTGTGACGCCAGGAAATGTTCTGAAATGGGACAGCACGGAGCCGCAGGAAGGTGTGTTTAATTTCGCTGAAGCTGACACGGCAGTAGCTTTTGCCACCGCAAATGGACAGCAGGTACGTGGACATACCCTAGTCTGGCATTCGCAGACACCGGATTGGGTGTTCCGTGACGCCAGCGGTAATTTGGTCTCCAAAACGGTGTTATATGAGCGGATGAAGAGTCATATTAAGACTGTTATGGAACGTTATAAAGGTGAAATCTATGCTTGGGATGTCGTCAACGAAGTGATTGACACTTCGCAATCTGATGGCATGCGCCGCAGCCTGTGGTACCAGATCGCGGGTGAAGAGTATATTGAGAAGGCGTTCCAGTTCGCTCATGAAGCTGATCCTAACGCAAAACTGTTCATCAATGACTACAATACCCATGAGCCAGCCAAAAGCCAAGCGCTATACAATCTGATTGTACGACTTCAGGCTAAAGGGGTTCCTATTGACGGAGTAGGGCATCAAACGCACATTAGTTTGTATTATCCTTCGCTCTCTGAAATCGAAAATTCGATTATCAAGTTCAAGGCTTTAGGGCTGGAAACTCATATTACTGAGCTGGATATTAGTGTGTATTCTGATAATTCTCAAGCCTATGAGACCTTCCCTGATAATTTGAAGCAGCGCCAAGCGGCTTTATACAAATCATTATTTGAGATCTTCCTGCGGCACACGGATACGGTCACGAATGTCACTCTCTGGGGGAAGGATGACAGTAATACTTGGCTGCGCACTTATCCGGTAGCCCGTAACAATTGGCCTTTATTATTTGATGAGCGCCTTCAATCTAAGCCGGCCTACTGGTCCGTATTGGAGACAGTGGCAGCTCCCGTAGTTCCAGCAGCTCCTGCTAACTTGAATGCAGCTGCAGGCAATGGGCTCGTGAATCTTAGCTGGAGCACCTCGGCGGGCGCAACTTCCTATACGGTGAAACGGTCACTTACGAGTGGTGGCCCTTATACCACTCTGACTACGGCTACCGGGACGAGCTATAGCGATGCGGCGGTCAGCAACGGAACGACTTATTATTATGTTGTGAATGCTGTCAATAGTGCGGGTACGAGCAGCAATTCTGTACAAGCGATGGCTACACCGCAAGGCTCGGGGCCTGTCGAACCGGTCACCGGGCTTGCAGTGGCGTATCGGACAGCGGATACTAACCCAAATGACAACCAGATGAAGCCCTATTTTAATATTAAAAATAACGGCACAACTGCAGTCGATCTTAGCGAGCTGAGCATCCGTTACTGGTATACGATCGATGGAGACAAGCCGCAATCCTTTTTCTGTGATTATGCCCAGATCGGCAACAGCAAGGTAGCAGGCAGCTTTGTAAAGCTGGACACGCCCCGAACGGGAGCAGATTACTATTTGGAAGTGAAATTCAACGCAGGTGCGGGCATGCTTGCCGCTGGAGGAACTTCCGGGGATATTCAGACCCGGATACACAAGACAGATTGGAGCAATTTTAACGAGGCCAATGATTATTCGTTTAATTCACTTCAGACCGCTTATGCGGATTGGAACAAGGTGACCCTTTATCGGAACGGGGTGCTGGTATGGGGAACAGAGCCGCAATAGCGAAAGTAGGAGAACTGAGCTTTAATTGTGCCGTTTTTAATTTTTAGGGAAAACCTCCCTGAAAATAGCTATTTTTGCTGGTTACTTAGCTTTTCAGGGAAATCCTCCCTAAATATCGCCTGAATTCCACTATTATGAGTAAATTGGGGTGAATTGCGGGAGGTTTTCCCTGATTGCAGGGGTTAGAGCAATAAACCAAAGAAAATCAGGGAGGAATTCCTTAATCAAGCATCACGTTTGCTGCAAACAGAGGAGTTACGTGAAAAAGCAAGCCTAGTCGCCAAAAACATGGTGACTAGGCTTGCTTCATTTTTGCCCAGCTGTGGCAAATTACTTTTTAAAAGTTATATTGTGCCTGATGCAGACGGCTGTAAATTCCACCAGCATGGACTAATTCTTCATGTCTGCCTTGTTCAGCGATTCCTTCTTCATTCACGACCATAATCCGGTCGGCATTTTTGATCGTCGTCAAACGGTGAGCGATGACGAGTGTGGTTCTGCCTACGGACAGATCAGCCAGGGATTGCTGAATCGCGGCTTCGGTCTCTGTGTCCAGCGCGGAAGTAGCTTCATCCAGAATCAGAATCGGCGGATTCTTGAGGAACATGCGAGCGATAGCCAGGCGCTGCTTTTGTCCACCGGACAGCTTCACACCGCGCTCCCCGATGACTGTCTCCATTCCATCTGGCAGATTCTGAATGAGCTCCTCCAGATGAGCACGTCGCGCAGCTTCCCAGATTTCAGGCAGCTTTGCATCCAGTTTCCCATAGGCGATATTCTCGCGAATTGTCCCGGAGAACAGGAAAACATCCTGCTGCACGATCCCGATTTGTTTGCGCAGCGATTCCAGCTTCATGTCACGGATATCGATGCCATCAATCGTGATGGCCCCGGCTGTGACATCATAGAAGCGCGGAAGCAGGCTGCAGATTGTTGTTTTGCCTGCGCCGGACGGCCCAACAAAGGCAATGGTTTCGCCAGCCTTTACGTTAAGGCTTATATTTTGCAGAACCGGACGATTCTCTTCGTATCCAAAAGATACATCCTGGAATGTAATATCACCGCGCAAAGCGTTGATCTCCACGGCATCCGGTTTGTCACTGATGTCAGGTTCCGTGTCAATGATCTCCAGATAACGTCTGAAGCCGGCAATTCCTTTAGGATAACTTTCGATCACGGCATTGATTTTCTCGATAGGGCGGAAGAAGATATTAGACAACAAGATAAACGCCACAAATTCACCGATTTGCAGCTCGCCATTGATAAAGAACCATGCGCCGCAGATCATCACCAGGATGGTAATGAGGCGGGTCATCATATAGCTGACGGACAAGCTTCTAGCCATGATTTTATAAGCCATAAGTTTTGTTTTGCGGAACATTTGATTATCTACTGCGAATAGCTCTTGTTCATGCTGCTCATTGGCAAAAGATTGCACGACCCGAATCCCGCCGACATTATCTTCGATACGGGCATTGAAACTGCCTACATTTCCAAATAGCTGGCGATAAGTTGAAGTCATATTGCGGCCGAAGTAGATGATTACCCAAGCCATAATTGGAACGATAATAAAAGTAATAATCGCCAGCTTCAGATTAATATCAGCCATTAGGAGAAAGGCTCCGACAAGGGTCATGATTGCAATAAATACATCCTCAGGACCGTGATGCGCCACTTCGCCGATATCATTTAAGTCATTGGTGATTCTTCCGATTAGATGGCCTGTTTTATTATTATCAAAGAATCGGAACGAGAGTTTCTGAATATGGTCAAACATTTTTTTGCGCATATCAGTTTCGATATTTATGCCCAGCATATGACCCCAGTAGGTGACAATATACTGCATCACCGTATTTAAGGCGTAGATCGCCAGCAGCGCAACACAAGCGATAAGAATAAGCGGCCAATCTTGACCAGGAAGCAAATCATCAATAAATTTATTGACGGCTACCGGAAAAGCCAGTTCTAGCAGTCCCGCAAAAACAGCGCAGGAGAAATCCAATATAAATAATTTTCTATACGGACGATAGTAGGAAAAAAACCTTCGAAGCATTCTGTTCACTCTTTTCTGTGGTTTAAATATGAGTTCAAATGAAATTGATTCTCAACTACCCGATGATATGGATACTAAAGATGGTCAGCGGTTTTGTCAATAATTCGGGTATAAAATTACTTAAGGGTTGTAACTTCTAATAGAATAGTAGATGATGGTTCATAGTGTTTAAAATATTTCAAATCCTTGACAAGCTCTGTGCTTGGCGGGGTTATTTGTTTGTAATTTAGGAGGATACACGATGAAAGCTTCACAAAGCGAAGGACACATTCAGAATAATAGCTTAATGGACAGCAAATATGATCGCTGGCTGCTTGTGCTGGGAATTATTTTTATCGCTGCAGCGCTGCGGGCTCCATTTACTTCTGTGGGTCCATTAATACAATTGATTCAGGATGACCTCGGCTTATCCAATACTCTAGCAGGAGCTATTACTACTTTACCATTATTGGCTTTTGCCATCTTGTCCCCGTTTGCTCCAAAGCTGGCCCGCCGTTTTGGTTTAGCTAATGTGTTATTAGTTGCCATGGTCATGCTGGCTATGGGAATTCTAATTCGCTCGGGATCTGGAGCAGGTCTGTTGTTCACAGGTACTGCTATACTTGGATTATCCATTGCCGTGTGTAATGTACTACTTCCAGGTCTTATTAAAGGGAAGTTTCCTCACAAAATCGGGCTAATGACAGGTATCTACACGGTTTCTATGAATTTATGCGCAGCTATTGCCTCAGGAATTAGTGTACCGCTGGCAACGAATGCTGGATTCGGTTGGAGAGGGACCTTGGCCATCTGGTTTATGATCGCAGCTCTAGCAACAGTGTTCTGGATTCCGCAAATGCGTAAGCTTAATCAAGGAACCGGCTCTAAGAGTGCAGCCTCAAGCAAAAATATGTGGCGTTCATCTCTTGCTTGGAAAGTCACGATCTTTATGGGCTTACAGTCACTGCTTTATTACGTCTTTATTGCCTGGTTTTCGGTTCTCCTCGGTGAACGGGGAATGTCGTCGAGTAATGCGGGTTGGTTTCTCTCGCTCATGCAATTGGCACAGCTACCCTTTACTTTCTTCGTACCGCTGTGGGCAGGCCGGATGAAGAACCAACGTATTCTAGTTATAATCACTGCTGTTCTTTATTTCATCGCATTAGGTGGCATCTGGCAAGGCAGCGGCGCTTTAATGGCTGTCTGGGCGGTATGCTTTGGTATTGCCGGAGGATTTGCCTTCGGTCTTGCGATGATGTTCTTCAGTCTAAGAACAAGAAGCACGCAAGAAGCGGCGGAGCTGTCAGGAATGGCCCAATCTGTGGGTTATGTACTGGCAGCAATGGGACCGGCATTATTCGGCTGGCTGCATGATGTAACGAACAGCTGGACGGTGCCATTGATTTTACTGCTGGGTGCAAGTGTACTGTTGATGGTTGTCGGGCTTGGCGCTGGCAGTGATCGGTATGTTGGAGACAGAAAATAGGATCCCGTGTAAAAAAGAGTGTACTAGCGCGTATTAAGCGCCAGTGCACTCTTTTTTTGGCTATTGAACATGAGAAGTATTTCTTATCTATTCTAGCTTCGTTTGTAAGCAACAATCCGGATTCTGCGATAATCCATTACCCAGCGGCCGTCCTGATATAGCTTGGATTTCAATTTCTGTTCCATAGAAGAGAGAACTTCTGCGCGTTCGGTCGGTGTGAGCACACTTAAGATTCCATCGGCAAAAGTATTCAGCCACCGCTGAAATCCTTGCTCCAAGCCTTCCAGTGGTGTTGGCCGGTCAAAACAAAGGGCGAGGTCCACGGTCAGTCCGTGCTTCTCTAGTAGAGTTGCATACTCGCCAACGCTTGGGAAGTACCAGGGCAAATGCAGCTTATGACTACAGCCAATGGCTGCAAAAGCTTGTGGAAGGCCAGCGACGATGGAAGCAATATTGCCCAGTCCACCGAACTCGGCCACGAAACGGCCGCCTACCCGCAGGCTGGCAACAATGGACGCCGCCGCTCCGTTTGCGTCTGTTAGCCAGTGAAGGGCAGCGTTGCTGAACACAGCATCGACTGGCTGTTCCGCGACATAAGTTTGCCCATCAGCTAAGACAAAGCTTAGATGGGGATGCTTGTCACGGGCTGTCTGAATCATTTCGGCAGAGGCATCAATACCTGTCACAGTGGCGCCCTTAGCAGCAATGGCTGCCGCCAAATCCCCGGTTCCACAGCCCCAATCGATAATCTGTTCGCCTGGCTGTGGGTGAAGCAGCTCAATCAATGATTCTCCAAACTGAGACACAAAGGCCATATCAGTATCATAGGTTTGGGTATTCCACTGTTGGTTCATAAGTATTCATCCTTTCTATTGATCGATTATTCCGACATCTCCGTCATAGCGCCTTACTTTATCTATGTTGTACCATAGGAGGCTTTATAATAGAAATATATAAACTGAATAATATTGATTGGTTATACCTATGAGTCTATATGAAGCCTATTTCAATAACACAAAAACCTTGCGTTTTAAATGCAGAGGGAGTATAGTATTATGTACAGGCGGTTTTGGTCGCCAGTTACATAATATGCGGTCATGGCGGAATTGGCAGACGCGCTGGCTTCAGGTGCCAGTGGTAGCAATATCGTGGAGGTTCGAGTCCTCTTGACCGCATCCTATCAACAAAAACAGGTTTCTGATTTACCTATTCAGGTAGATTGGAAACCTGTTTTTTTATTGAATCAGGTTCGAGTTCTTCTTCGAAAAAATACTTACTTAGCTAAGTATTGATATTCATCGATTACTATGTTATTATTTTCACAATCTTAAGGAGGAGGTAATAAATATGTTAACTACTTTTAAAGCGACAGCTAAAAAACTGCCTAATGGAATGCAAGTTGAAACCAATTCTAGAGGTTTTAAGATTATTATGGACGAACCAGAGGATTTGGGGGGGACCGATGTTGGTTTGAATCCCGTCGAGGCGTTATTGTGTGCCTTTGGTGCATGTCAGTCCATTGTCGCTAGTGCCTTTGCAGACGCTAACGATTTTAGCTTCGAAGAATTTTATGTTGAACTTGAAGGAGACTTAGATCCGGATGGTTTCATGGGTCTTGCAGATGTGAGAAATGGTTTCCAAGAAATTCGTTTTGTTATGCATTTTAAAACCAACGAAAGCCAAGAAAAGGCAGATGCTTTTGCAGACTTTATCGAGAAGACATGTCCTGTTGGAGATTGTCTTGCTAACGGTGTGAAGCTGGTAAAAGCAGGCGTAGTCATTCACTAATACATTCGCTTGAGGGGGCTCTTTATGAGTTCCCTCAAGGATATGAGGAGCATAACGATGGAAATAAAAATGTCTATGATTCCAGGTGGCAAAAAGGGGAAAGCAGGCAAGATAAATGTAAATATCGGAGACAAGATATCTGCAGGAGATACCTTGGTACAGATTGAAACTGGAAAAGGCAACAGATCGATTGAAGCGGCAGAAGAGGGTATTATTATCAATATATTATTTGAAGAGGGGAGCGAGATTGCCTCAAATCAAGTCTTATTTGAAGTAAATCCGATCCAGGTGGAGGCTCCGGTCCAATCATCTGTCCCACAACCTGCAGTCGCCGTGCAACAAACTCATGCTATAAACCCTGACTTGCTTATCATTGGAGCAGGACCAGGAGGTTACGTTGCCGCTATTTATGCAGCAAAAAAAGGACTTCAGGTAGCGATGATTGAGAAAGAAGAATTAGGAGGTACCTGCTTAAATGTTGGCTGTATCCCTACAAAATCTTTAGTCAAATCATCTGAAATCTGTCATGAAATAAAAAACTCCTCTTTGTTTGGTATAACAACAGGATCTGATCTTCAAGTGGATATGAAGCAGGTTATTCGTCGTAAAAATGAAGTCAAAGAGAAATTGGTCTCCGGCGTTGGTTATTTAATGGAAAAAAACGGTGTTCAGGTTGTTCGCGGCCACGCTTCGTTCCTATCGGCGCATGAAGTGAAGGTAACCGGCGAAAATAGTTACCATATTTCAGCAAAAAATATCATTGTGGCAACAGGCTCGAGGATTTCCAAGGTGAATATCCCAGGAATTGATCTGCCATTTGTAATGAACAGTACTGAAGCGCTCGCCTGCGAAGAGTTACCAAAGGTAATAACTATCATCGGTGGTGGGGTTATCGGCATGGAATTCGCCTTCATTTACCGTAACCTAGGAGTTGAAGTTCATGTTGTAGAATTTATGGACCGTCTGCTAACGATGCTGGACAGTGATATTTCGGTAGAAATTATGTGTTTAGCTCAGCAGGCTGGGATTCATATTCACACCAACTCCAAAGTTTCCAAAATCCAACGTGCGGATGATGGTCAGGCGATTGTAACCTATGAGAATAGTGAGGGTGAGCATCTGCTAGTTAGTGAAAAAGTATTGGTCGCTATTGGACGCGAGCCTAACCTAGAGGGTCTGGATATCGAAAAAGCAGGTATTCAACTAAATGAACGTGGTAAAGGTATTGCCGTTGATAAACAAATGCGTACGAATGTAGAAAATGTGTATGCGATTGGCGATGTAACTAACATTATTCAGCTTGCTCATGTTGCTTCACATCAGGGCATTACGGCTGTAAACACCTTACTCGGTGAATCCCAAGATATGCATTATTCCGCGGTACCGAATGTAATTTTCACCTCTCCAGAGATTGCCAGCGTCGGGCTGTTGGAAGATGAATGTAAGGAGAATGGGCTGGACTATCGTGTGAGTAAGGTATCTTTTGCAAGTAACGGAAAAGCATTGACAATGAATGAACCGGAAGGTTTTATCAAATTAATCAAAGATAATGGCTCCGGACAGATTGTGGGAGGGTCTATCATTGGTCCCGATGCGTCTTCTCTGATTAGTAGTCTTACACTTGCGATTGCCAATGGGCTTACGGAACAACAGATTACACAGACAATCTTTGCCCATCCAACTACTGGGGAAGTAATTCATGAAGCTGCATTCGGTTTAGGAATTGGGGCGTTGCATCAAGGATAAGTTGTTCTAAGTATCTCGGGAGATGGATCCTGCTGCAGCCTAAATAAATGAACTATGTGATCACTTGAAAAGTATGTTCAGCTTCCTTAATATATTTTGCTATAATAAATTAGAAAAGAGTTGATTATTTTAAGATAAAACAGTTGGGATTGGTTGGTGTAAACAGTGTTTAATTTAGATGACTGTATGGCCTTTATTGCAAACCGTAGTGCAAAAATATTCGCGGAAGCCTTGGAAAAGGAATTTCGGCCGTATAATATGACCCGGAGCCAATGGATTGCGATGTATTACATCTATACCAGTGAATCCATTACCCAGAGAGAACTAGCAGATAAAATGTCTATAAAAGAGCCCAGCGTAGTCAGGCTGCTTCAAAAATTAGAATCTGAGGGTTTCTTGCATCGCTCTGGCACCCATGCGGATAAGCGAGTCAAGCAGTTGGAATTGTCAGATAAGGGAGTACAGATCTATCTCGATTTACTGCCGGTTGCCGAAAAGTTTAAAGATGATACGATCACCAATATTTCCGAACAGGATCTTCAAACGTTTAAAAATGTACTAGGTGTCATGGTTAAAAATGCCTCAAAAGAGAGACCATAAAAAACTATGCAGAACAAAATAAAGAATAGGTCAGGTTGGGTATGTTCCTTTTTTACATATCTTATCTGGCCTATTTTTTTGTATAGACTTTTGTAGTTTTAGAATCTGTACGAACAATGTCTGCTAACGGACCGTATGGCCGCTATTATTGATTTTTGGCACATTTTACAGAGGTTTCGGACTGCATAGCGCTTATTGCTAAGGAATCGTGTGAAAAGCGAGTGTTTGGAGACGAATAGCTGCATCTGAGTCCGAACGTAAGCTGAAACACGCTATTTTTCGGAAATAGCGGCATCTCAGTCCGATACTTCATAATGAGGAAGGAATAGGTGCCACGGTGGGAGTATCTAGCTGCTGAGTAGCCCCCCAACAAATCCGTCCTAGCTAAGTGCTAGGCGTTTTTTTTGTTGCGCTCATAATCGCTGCGATGAAAAAATGGGTGTTTTTGTATTGACAATTATATCGGCTTCCGTAATAATGGTATTACGGAAGCCGATATATCGACAACAGTAATAGAATGGGGATGAAATGATGCCTGAAAGCACAGAAAGAGGCGCATTAACTGAAGCTGTATTTTATATCTTATTGTCTCTATATACAGCAATGCACGGATACGCAATTATGCAGAATGTGAAGGACTTAAGTAACGGTCGGGTTGATCTGGGCGCGGGCACTTTATACGGAGCACTTAACACTTTACTGGAAAAAGGCTGGATAAAAGCAGTGGAAGGGGAGCAAGGTTCCCGTAGAAAAGAATACGAAATTACCGACTTAGGAAAGTCAGTGATTCAGGGAGAGATCATCCGTCTGGAAGAATTGATAGCCAATGGTAAGAGAATAGCTGGAGGTGAGTCCAAATGAAACATGTGGTTCGCAAACTGATTTGGGATTATGAGAAGGAAGAAAAGTGGCTTAATGAAATGTCTGCGAAGGGGATGGCTCTATCAGAATTATCCTGGTGCAAATATGTGTTTACAGAGACCCCCAATAATGAGTACACGTATAGAATTGAGCTTTTAGATAACTTGCCGGATCATCCGGATAGCATCAAATATCTCAAGTTTTTAGAGGAAAACGGTATAGATTGTGTGAGTACTTACATGCGCTGGGTTTACCTTAGAAAGAAGTCAGTGGAAGGTCCGTTTGATATTTACACAGATCTGGAATCCAGAATAAAACACTATAAGCGAATCAACAGGTTATGGAAATCTGTAATGTGGCTAGAGTTGATTTTAGGCCTATTTAATGTGATGATTGGTGTAATAAATTATTCTTTTTCATCACAGAATCTCAGCATGGTAAACGTAATAATGGGCGGAATGTTGATTTTGTTAGGTCTTGTTTTTTTAATTATTGGTGCACCTATCCGTAAGAAAATTAAGAAGCTTCAGCTGGAAAATTTGATAATAGAATAGGACTTTAGAGTTGTAACATGCACACACGGCAAGTTTCCTTTTCAGAGGGAGACTTGCTGTTTATTTTTGCGGAGTTTTACTGCGAAAGTTACCAGTCTATCATTTAGGACTCAACTATCAAGCTTATTTACCGAAAAAAAGGTATACTGAAATTATTACAAGTTTGTTAATATAGTCCCCCATTTTCAAAAGAGGAGGCTTACAGGTGTCTGATTTTCTTTTTAAACAGCTATACTTACGGTCTTCTATCGGGATTGCGGTAGTCTCTCCGAAGGACGGGACGTTATTACAATCGAATCCTGCGCTATGCCAAATGTTTGGTTATGCAGAAGAAGATCTTTTGAATATAAATTATCTGGATCTTGTGTATCCGGAAGATAAAACTAATAACGATCATTCCGTTATCCTGAACGATTTGCTAGCTGAGCCTGGGACTGCATTGGAGAAAGAACGGCGGTTCTTGCGTAAGGATGGAGAAATCATCTGGGTAGCCCAACATATATTTTTAATCTATCAGGAGAATTCCAGTGAACCCTATGTCCTGATTTCTGAGTTAACGGATATCACTGACCGAAAACTTGCTGAACAAAAGATTCATGAAGATGAGCAGTTATATAATTTGATTACGAAAAATACACCGGATATGATTTCTTTTGGCGATCCTGACGGGACACTGCACTACGTATCTCCCTCAGTGGAGCTGCTATTAGGTTATTCTGCACAAGAAATGATAGGTACCAAAAGACCCGAGTATTATCACGTAGATGATGCTCTAGAGATGATTGAACAAGGTAAGATATATTCCGATACGGACGTATTTACTCGTAGAGCCCGTCATAAAGATGGACATTATTTGTGGATAGAGAGTTCTTCCCAAGTGGTACGTGATGAGCAGGGGAACGTTAAACAGATATTAACCATTGGTCGCGATATTACTCAGCGCAAGAAATACGAGGATATGCTGGCTAAAGCGCAACACCTTGCGAAGATGGGATCCTGGGAATGGGACATGACAAAATCACGGCTGACGGTTTCCAGAGAGATGCGTAATATTTTTGGCTTTTTGGAAGATGAGAGCAATCATTCTTATTTTGATTACAGACGTGTTTTTGCTTGCATTGATCCTGACGATTTCATCAGACTTGAACGGTTAGTACATCAATCCATGGAGAATGGGACTAATGGCGAAGTAACGGTCCGTATTCATAGTGCGGATGGAGAACTGAAATTTCTGGATGCGCACTGGGAAGTGATTACGGATGAAGAAGGAAGACTGCTGCAGATCAGCGGGATAGCCCAGGATGTCACCGAACGTCAACGAATGGAAGAACAACTGCGGGAAAGTGAGCAGAACTATCGTCTGATCTCAGAAAATTCTATGGACTTCATTTCACGTAATGCAGCGGACGGGAGCTTTACCTATCTGTATGCCTCACCCATCTGCCAGACTATGTTTGGCTATGCACCAGAAGAAATGTGCGGAACTAGAGGGATTGATTACATACATCCGGAGGACAGAATCAAATTAACTTCATATCTCAGCAATTGTATGGAGGGGAAGAAGCTTGAGCCTGTTATTCTCCGGTTTATTTGCAAAGACGGAACCTGTATTTGGACAGAAACGACACTGCGGTATATTTACTCTGAGACCTGCGGGAATCAAGAGCTTGTCTGTGTAACCCGCGACATTGGGGAACGTACGCGTCATTTTGAAGAAATACAGAAATTAAGTAACGAGTATGCGCTGATCTTGAATTCGGTCTCTGAGGGCATATTTGGGATGAACCTTGAAGGCAACACGATGTTCATTAATCCAGCAGCCATTACTATGTTGGGTTTCGATCCTACTGAGTGGGGAAACAGCAAATTTCATGCGATTCACCAAACCTGGCTGGATAACGAGTCTTTTACAGGAATTCAGAAGAAGCTGCTTCCTTCGCGCTCCAATAATCTCACTATTGAAGATAGGGAGGGTGTGTTTTGGAGGCAGGATGGTTCAAGCTTTTTAGTCAGATATCGAATGACCCCACTGTTTGATGGTGATGAACGGATTGGGGCGGTTGTCGTCTTTCGTGATATCACGGAGGAGAAGGAGATTGTGCGGGCGAAGGAGTCTGCCGAGGAAGCCGACCGGGCAAAATCGGAGTTCCTAGCGATCATGAGCCATGAGCTGCGTACGCCTATGAACGGTATTATTGGGATGGCTGATCTTTTATCTGGGACGGAGCTGGATGAAGAGCAAAGCTACTACACACAGATCATTAACAAAAGCGGAGAGGCATTGCTTCATATTCTGAATGAAGTGCTGGATTTCAGCAAAATTGAAGCAGGCATGATGACGCTTGAACTGCAAATGGTGGATTTGCATGAAGTGATACAGAACGTTTGTGAACTGTTTTATCCGAAGGTTAAGGAAAAAGGGCTTTTACTTACTAGCGAGTTATCTCCTGAGCTTCCAGCCGTCATCATGACTGATGGGGCGAGATTGCGTCAAATTCTCGTAAATCTGGTTGGGAACGCAGTGAAATTTACGGAGACAGGTGAAATCAGTATCTCTGTTATGCTAGAAGCCTCAGAGGCATCCGGAAATCTTATCGTGAAATTTGTCGTAAAAGATACTGGGTTGGGGATTCCAGTTTCCAGCCAAGGTCTATTATTTCAATCCTTCTCGCAATTGCATCCGTCGATCAATCGTAAATATGGCGGAACAGGACTTGGCCTTGCCATTAGTAAAAAGCTGGCCGAGCTTCTTGGCGGATCTATCGGTGTAAATAGCTGTGAGAATGAAGGCTCGGAGTTTTATTTTACAGTGGAGGTTTCTCTACCCAAAGAGGAATGGGATCAGAAATTGACCGTCAACGCCTCAACGGATTTGGTCAGAAATGATAAATCCACTGTTAAAGAGTTAACTACCGGTGAATATGGACCGATGTCCATTCTTATTGCTGAAGATCATCCTGTGAATCAGCAGCTTATGCAGGCGTATCTGAAAAAGAGGGGATATGTTCCTGACATCGCCTTAAATGGTGAGGAAGCAGTTCGGGCTGTGCTTTCCAATCATTATGATCTGGTATTTATGGATATTCAGATGCCTATTATGGATGGAATAGAAGCAACAGGAATCATACGTGAGAAGCTTGGGCTGAATCCAATCATCATTGCGGCTACAGCCTTTGCCAGAGATGAAGATAAGATGATGTGTCTTAGTGCTGGAATGCAGGATTTCATTTCTAAACCCATCTCGATAAAAGAGCTCGACCGGGTGTTAAGAGAGTGGTCTGCCCAAATTCGTTTAGGTGAGCATCATTGACAAATAAGGTTATGATTAATATATTGATATTAATCGTAATCATTACGTATATTATTTGTCATGAAAGGATTCTTATCTTGCTAACAATGAAGCGCGGGGATATTTTAATTATTGTGATAGCCTTGTTAGCTGCGGGCTTGATTTATGGCATGAAGTGGTGGGACAGCAGCAATGAGCAGTATCAGCAAGGGGATTTGAAAGCTATAATTACGGTGGACGGTAAAGAGTACAAAACCGTTTCTTTGACTAAAGAAGAACAAATTATAGATATTCAAACGAAATTCGGCCACAATACACTAAAGGTGTTTGATTATGGAATCCAAATGACCTATTCTGATGCTCCCTTAAGAATTGCTTTGGAAATGGGGTTCATCTCAAGACCCAAACAGCAAATTATCTGTATTCCAGCTCGTATTATGGTAGAAGTATTTAATCCTAATAAGTCTGAGAATGATGAGGATGAGCTAGATGCGATTATTTAGTAATCTTAGTTGAGCCTTCTAGCTCCTTCCATGCGGTGATAGAGTCAGGACTGGTGTAGATGTAAGGTGTTACGGGTTGTTTGATAGGTGTAATAGACTCTGCACTAATTTGCATAATTTCTTGACCTTTATAGGGAACAACTTGAAGCTTGCCCCGGACCTCTATCCAGGTATCGGTAGGCAGGCTTTTTAGCTTGCCGGAATCCACTAATATCCCAAAAGGTGTAGCATCGGCAGTACAGCATTGGACCAGAAATCTACCTATGGCAAAAGAATTCTCTGAATGTTCACCTTGATCACGATATAAAAAGCCGGAAATAGTAATTTCTTTGCCTGCAAATTGTTGTTTGTACAGCTCAAGCGCACCTAAAGTTTCGGAGAAAATCGCCGAATAAACTGGGACCACAGGTTGTGCATAAAGGATCTTGGCCAGCTCAGTAAGCTCTTCATGGTAAGGATCAATGGACTCGAATCTCGCGGAATTTTTAGCTTCAGTGGGCAAGGAGGATAGGGAGATTCCTTTTTTAGCAGCAGCCATACTTCCCAATGCGCGATCAGGAAGAAGAAATCCGAGCAGCAGTGGAAAAAGGAATAATCCATATAGCGCTGTACTTTTGAAAAAAGAATGTGGGAGCCGATGCTCACAGTCACAGAGAACACTACCTTTGCCAAATAAAGCCTGTATGGTCAGACTGAGCGCCATAAGTGTCAGCGGGATTGGGCATAATTGAACCCAGCGTGCCAGTTTAGGAGCTACATAATAATGCAAAGCGTCCTGCTGTACCAGATGCCCGATATAGAGGGCGAAAGCGAGCAGAATGACCGCCCTTAACAAATAGTGAAACCGGATGCTACGAGAGTCATTCATGCTCTATCCTCCTACCCATGTTGTAAGCAACAGCTTACCACCTCTATGAATTACAGCCACAAGGACATGAATACCGCCCCAACAAACACGCTTGCGAAGATCAGAAAGAACAAATAAAGAGCGAATTTGGTCTTAAACAGTGAGAGCAACATCAATGAATTTTTGAAATCCAGCATGGGTCCGAATACCATAAAAGCGAGCAGAGCCCCAGATGGAAAAGAATGTACGAAGGTGGAAGCTACAAAGGCATCTGAGGTGGAGCAGAGCGAGAGCACAAATGCCAGTCCCATCATGAAGAAATATGACCCCAGCGGCTTAGCTCCGATCGCGGCCAGACTGTCTTGAACCATAAATGTCTGAATACCAGCGGTTAACAAGCAGCCGATCATTAAATATTTCCCCATCTCAAAAAACTCATCTGAGGTATGGACGAAGACAGCGGCTATTTTTCCCCCGCGAGAATTATTCTGATGAGCTTCCCCCGTTTCACGCTGAACATTTAGGCGGATGGGAGATTTTTTGACCGTTGCGTAGATTATCAAGCCTATGAGACAGGCTACAACAAACGCCAGACCCATACGGGCATAGGCCAGCTCCGAGTGGCTGCGAAATGCTGTCATGGTTGCCCCATAGACGACAGGATTTAGGATCGGTCCGGACAAAATAAAGACGATAGCCACGTAAACAGGCATACCTTTATGGATAAGCCGGCGGACGAGTGGGATCATTCCACATTCGCAGACCGGGAAAATAATTCCGAGCAGACATGCGAACAGAATGGCCGGAAGAGGTCGCCGCGGAATCCACCGGGAAATCATTTCATCCGGGATAAAGACGCGAAGCAGTGAAGATAACAATGCTCCTGCTAATACAAACGGCAAGGCTTCCAGCAATATGCCGATAAAAGCGGTTTTGAAGGTGTCGATGTACGCATTATCCAGCAGTTCCAGATGATTCGGCAGCCATACAAAACCAATGATAATCAGGAACGAGATCGGGAGGAGCAACGGCAGTATTTTTAATGGTGAAAAGGTAGTCAAAACTCGAATAAGGCGGACCACCGATCTGCCAGCTGTTCTTCATCTATATTCATCCCGATGAACACTACATAAGGCATACCAGGATAACGAGAGGCTTCCCAGGTAGTACGCATCCCCGCATATTGAACAAGCTGAACCGGCTCCTGTTCGGACAAAAGAATATGCCCCTTGGCACGTAATAGGTTGTCACCCCATTCTTGGAAGAAGGCCTCTAGGCGTTCTTTAGAAGGCATAGTTGTCCTTACCTGCGGAATGGTTAACGTGATGGCTGTTACCTGCGAGAAAGAAGCATGCTGCTCCTCATGCAGCTCTTTTACAGCGGTTCCCCCATGCTCTGAATGCATTTGTTTCAATGATGCTCCTTTGAAGGTTTGAGGCGCTCGCTGTGGAGCCGGAGCTATGATTTTACGTGGGATAATTCCTGACAATATCGGAGAGAGGTTGATTTCGCTGTAATGGGTGTATACAATTTCAGCCTCCGTATTTTGTTTACGAACTCCCTTTTCAATTCGCCATAAGGTTTCCGGTTCTACGAGATCACTTTTATTAACGACAATAAGATCAGCTGTGGAAAGCTGCTTACGCAGGGTCCGAACGAGCTGTTTGTCAGAGGAGAGTCTGCTGTTATATTCCAGAGCATTTTCCGCATCTAACAGAGTGATGGTATAGTGCAGCTCCACCAGATCCTGTAGAGGAGTTTCCTGCAACGTTTTGGCGATTTCTTCAGGATCGGCGACGCCGGTCAACTCCATATAAATGGCATCTGGACGTCCTCTCAGCAGCACCATCAGGCTATCTGCCAAATCCTCTTTACGGCTACAACATACGCATCCGTCCAGCAGTTTAGTTACAGCTGTACCGGTATGCTCCTGCAAAATATACCCGTCCACATCTCGTTTGCCCAGTTCATTCATTACTACTCCTGGATTCAGCCCTCTTACCTTGCTCTCTTTCAGCAGGGACAACAGCAGAGTTGTCTTCCCGCTCCCCAGAAACCCGCTCAAAATAATTACTGGTATCTTCATGATCTCCACTCCTGCCTGATTCTCTAGGAATTACAAGAATCATATTTTTTATAATTCCATCTATACGTAATTTGTCCACCAGAAAGACCACAAAATTAAGAGAGTTGAAATTTTTACAAGATCATAGTTGACAGATTGTGAATAAACCGTGTACGATGTGTTAATCGTAATTATTACGATTTAATCAAAAGGAGATGGAAATGATGAGAGTAATCATTACTCTGGCATGTACGGAGACAGGAGATCGCAACTATACCACTACCAAGAATAAACGAAATCATCCAGGGCGTATGGAAATGAAAAAATATTGTCCACGCCTAAAGAGAGTAACCTTACATCGCGAAACCCGTTAAGGGCGGATGTTTTTAATCTTGATTTTATAAACGATAGGAGTGGTATAGTTGAAAAAGCTCCCTGTTACCGTGCTCAGTGGATATTTGGGCTCTGGGAAAACAACATTGTTGAATCATATTCTGCACAACCGTGACGGTCTTAAAGTAGCTGTTATTGTAAATGACATGAGTGAAGTGAATGTGGATGCGAATCTGGTGAAGTCCGGAAATACGCTTTCCAGGACTGAAGAGAAATTGGTTGAGATGTCCAATGGTTGCATCTGTTGTACACTTCGTGATGATTTGATTGTCGAAGTACAAAAACTGGCTGCGGAAGGGCGATTTGATTACATCCTGATTGAATCCTCAGGCATTAGCGAACCTGTACCAGTAGCACAGACCTTTACCTATGCCAATCCCGAGTTGGATATTGATCTGACTTCGCTTGCTCAATTAGACACGATGGTGACTGTTGTGGATGCTGGGCGTTTCTGGCATGACTTCTCCTCAGGTGATAGTCTGATGGACCGCAACCAAACGGCTGGAGAAGGGGATTTCCGCGATATTGTGGATCTGCTTATTGATCAGATCGAAACTTGTGATGTCTTGCTGCTTAATAAGTGCGATCTGTTGAAAGAAGATGAACTCAATAAGCTTGAAGCTGTGCTGCGTAAGCTTCAGCCGTCTGCTAAGCTGATCCGTACAATTAACGGCGTAGTAGATCCAAAGGAAATTCTAAATACCGGATTGTTTGATTTTGAGAAAACAAGCTTATCCTCTGGTTGGATCGCCGAGCTGAATAAAGAGACCCATACCCCTGAGACGGAGGAATACGGGATTTCTTCTTTCGTCTATCGCCGGAGAACACCGTTCCACCCGCAAAGATTAAGTTTTTTCTTTAGCAACTGGCCGGAAGAGGTCGTTCGGGCAAAAGGGGTGGCATGGGTAGCGGCAAAAGGTGATCTTGCAGCTACTGTAAGTCAGGCAGGACCTTCCATTCAGTTCGGACCTGCTGGTTACTGGTTGGCTACAATGCCTAAGGATCAGCAGCTGGAGGTGCTGGAAAGCGAACCTGAGCTGCGGGCAAAATGGGACGAGCAGTGGGGCGATAGAATAAATGAAATCGTATTTATCGGTGTAAATATAGATCAGGCACAACTCGAAGCCAGATTGGACAGATGTCTGCTGACAGCGGAGGAGCTGAAGCAGGATTGGACAAAGTTCAACAATCCACTTCCGTGGCCTGTTGAAGAACTCCTTGCGGCTGCTGAGGAATAGATACTTAGTAAATTAACGGTGGAAATCCGGAATCCAGAAGGTGGGATTCCGGATTTTTGTTGTATTCGAAAAAGGACTAATAGTTATTATTACGATTAATTTTCAGTTTTGGGTTTACAAATCGTAATGATTACGATATTATCAAATTTGTTAAATCGTAAAACTTACGATTTAATCTGGGTTGGACATAATATCAGTCAGAAGGGAGGCGAGGCATGATGATCCTATCATCCATGCGGAATGTAGTGTTCGGGTATGGGGATGAACCTGTTCTTGATGATATCTCATTAGATATTCATACCGGACAGTTTATTGGTATAACGGGACCCAATGGTGCTGCTAAAACCACCCTGCTGAAGCTAATGCTCGGCCTGCTTCGTCCATGGAGTGGAACGGTTCAGTTGAATAAAGAGTTATCAGATAACGGAAAGATGGTTATCGGCTACGTTCCACAGCAGGTAGCTTCTTTTAACGCAGGGTTCCCAAGTAAGGTGATCGAACTGGTTCGCTCGGGTTGTTATCCAAGGCTTGGATTATTTAGACGTTTTACACCTGAGCAGGACGAGATCGTTGAGCGAAGTTTAAAGCAGGTGGATATGTGGCATTTGCGAGACCGGAAGATAGGAGAACTGTCAGGCGGCCAGAAGCAGCGGATTTGCATCGCTCGAGCATTGGCACAACAGCCGCAGATATTGGTTCTCGATGAACCTACTACGGGAATGGATCTGGACAGTCGTATTGGGTTCTATAAGCTGATGCGCCATGATGTCAGTGAACACGGCCGGACCGTAATCATGGTGACGCATGGCCTGGAAGAGACCAGCTCCTATCTGGATACGTTGATCAGCCTGGAACGAAAGGAGAATGAGGGTTGGCAATGTTTAGTTACGAATTCATGCAACGTGCATTTTGGGCCGGTGGATTAATTGGCATTATCGGTCCGCTACTCGGGGTATATCTCATGCTTCGCCGTCAGGTCCTAATGGCGGATACCCTATCTCATGTTTCGCTTGCAGGAGTAGCACTAGGCTCAATACTACAGCTTAATCCGGCACTAAGTGGCTTCATGGTAGCGATTCTCGGTGGTATTGTCATCGAACAGCTTCGACGTTCTTATCGTACATATAGCGAGCTTCCGGTAGCGATTATTATGACCTCTGGATTAGCATTGGCAGTTGTACTTATGAGCTTAAAGCAGAATTTAAGTAAAAGCTTCAGTTCCTATCTGTTTGGTTCCATCGTTGCGGTCAGCGACACTCAACTAAAGATTATCGCTGTGGTTGCTGTAATCGGTCTGATCTATTTTATTGTGTTACGCAGATCCTTATATAATCTGACCTTTGATGAAGAGACCGCTAGCATCAGTGGAGTTCATGTGGGCTGGTTATCATTTTCGTTTGCTGTACTAACTGGAATGACAGTCGCTGCTGCGATGCCAGTTGTTGGAGTGCTGTTAGTCTCAGCGCTTATTGTTTTGCCAGCTTCGATTGCTTTGCGTATAGCGTCTGGTTTTACGACAGCTATATTGATCTCAATCGGCGTAGGATTACTCGGCGTTTTTAGTGGCCTAAGTGCCTCGTATTACATCAATACACCGCCTGGTGGGACGATTGCTCTTATACTGCTATCGTTCTTATTAATCGCAATTTTGGTACAGAAGCTGATCCGACTAAGAAATCGTCGGCGAATTCATAAAACTATTTCCAGTAAAGGAGTTACACCTCTCAATGAAATTTAAAATCCATCATTTAGCCATTTTGTCCCTGTCCGCGTTACTTATTGCCGCCGGTTGCGGTAATAATGCTGTTAATTCTTCTACTACTACGAATGCTTCTGGAGCCGCAGAAGCTACTGTCCTTCCGGAGTCATCTAAATTAAATATTAAAGTCAGTTTCTATCCTATTTACGAGTTTACCAAAAATGTGGCAGGAGATCTGGCGGACGTGGAAGCACTCATACCAGCAGGAATCGAACCCCATGATTGGGAACCGACAGCAAAAGATATGGCAGAAATCTCAGATGCGGATATGCTGATCTATAATGGCGCAGGAATGGAAGGTTGGGTAGATCAGGTGCTGGAAAGTGTATCTGGCACTCCGTTAATTACTGTAGAAGCGAGCAAGGGTCTGGACATCATGGAAGGCACGGAAGAGGAAGAGGCTGACCACCACCATGAAGAAGGAGAGCATGCTCATGAAGAAGGAGAGCATGCTCATGAAGAAGGGGAGCATGCTCATGAAGAAGGAGAACATGCTCTTGAAGAGCATTCGCATGATCACGGTGGATTAGATCCGCATGTGTGGCTCAATCCTACATTAGCCATTCAAGAAGTGCATAACATTGAAGCAGCTTTAGCTGCTGCCGCACCTGAACATGCCGAGGATTTTAAGACAAATGCAGATGCTTATGTAGTTAAGCTGGAGCAACTGGATCAAGAATTTAAGGACGGTCTTAAGGATACTAAACGCAAGGATTTTATTACTCAGCATGCGGCTTTCGGATACCTTGCCAAGCAGTATGGATTAACTCAGGTCCCGATTGCCGGACTATCTCCGGAGCAGGAGCCTTCTGCCGCAAATATGAGTAAGATTGTGGAGTTTGCGAAAGAGCATAAAGTGAAGACGATTTTCTTCGAGACACTTGTATCCTCCAGTGTGGCAGACACAATAGCAAAAGAGATTGGTGCCAAAGCAGCCGTTCTAAACCCAATTGAAGGATTAACAGAGGAAGATCGCAGTCAAAACCTGGATTATTTAGGAATCATGCGTCAGAACCTGGAAGCCTTGAAGAGTGCATTGAACGAGTAGATTTAAAGGATGGAAGGAGAACGAACATGGCCAAGAAATCTAAAGTTGTGAAAGAATTGAAGAGACAAGCACTAGTCGCCAAATACGCTGTTAAAAGAAAAGAACTAAAGGAACAGGGGGACTATATGGCTTTGCAAAAGCTGCCACGTGATTCCTCCGCAACTCGTCAAAAAAATAGATGCCAAGTGTCTGGCAGACCTCGAGGCTATTTGCGGAAATTTAATGTTTCCCGAATTGTATTCCGCGAATTGGCGCATAAAGGTCAGATTCCGGGCATTACCAAGTCGAGTTGGTAAATGAGAACGGCTAATCCTCCGTAGTTTAGAGGATTGGCCGTTTTTGCTGTTCATCCATCATGGGCTTTAGAAAATTCGGCTATGCTTAGAATAGGAAAATGATTTATCATAGAAGGAATATATTTCTATTTAAGATGGAGGTGATGCAAATGAGCTATACCGATACTTTTATTCGTGTAGCAGAGGACTGTCCTGAGGAAATAGGAGTTCTTCCGATGTCTTGCCGAACGCTCCCGCCTGCACATGTGATTCAATATGAACTGTTAATCAATGAGCCCTACAAATACAATCATGAAGAACTTCTGTACGAGGTTCATGTGCGCCATAAACAAATTCCACAGGAAGAACGTTTGGCCCGTAAGGAAGAAATATGGAACGAACTATTTTCCAAAAATCATCCTTGTCTAAGGGCTTCACTGTTGCCGAAGCGTTTTGGTTGGGGTGTTCATTATAACGGTGAGGGGAAAATAGCTCTCTATGGCAAAGAGTCTCCCGAATATGACTATTTCACCTCCCAAGGGGAGGGAGCTGTGAAATTACTGCCTGCGATGCGTAACAAACGTGCTTCAAAAGGAGCGGATTAAGCTGTATAAATTCATAGAAGAAATCACACTTAATACTTGGCCGGCGGAGCAAAGCGTTCTCCTGCAGGGCTGGATTCTACGTTCGGCAGCTGGTTATACAAAAAGGGCCAATTCGGTCAATCCATTATACGGGGCTGACAGCTCTCAGGTTGAACTCACAGAACAAATCAAGCTTGCGGAGCGTTATTATGAGCATGCTGGACTACAGTCCGTGTTCAAAATAACCCCCTACATCCAGCCGCCAAAGCTTGATGAGATTCTTGCAGAGCGTGGCTATACAATTGCCGAGCCTTCATCTGTAAGGCTTCTTGATCTGGGGGACTTAGCGAGCCCCGATCTGCGTTATACGGTTCAGATACAGGAGAGCTTGACTGAAGAGTGGCTGCACACCTTCAGTGAGCTTACCGGCTTGTCTGATAAGAACCGGGAAACCTTAACTAGAATGTTGTCTGCATCACATTTGCAGCAGGGTTATGTCCTGTTGTTTAATCATGGTGTTCCTGGCACCTGCGGTCTTGGTGTGATTCAGAACGGGTACTTGGGTCTGTATGATATTGTCACTTCCCCTGCTCATCGTAGAAAGGGAATGGCGGAACAGCTGCTGCTAGCGTTGCTTAATTGGGGGAGAGCAAAGGGAGCAACAACTTCCTTTCTGCAAGTTGTGCAAGCGAATACGGGGGCTTCAGCCTTGTATGACAAGCTGGGTTTTAAGGAGATCTATCAGTATTGGTATAGAGTGAAAAACTAGCTGAGGAGGGGATGCGGTGAGAAAATTAGGATTGAATCTCCTGATCATTATTGTGTACTGTTTTCCATTTGTATATTTCGCGATGGATAAAGATTTCAATAATGGTTCAATGGTTGGTTATTTAATGATGATCGTCATAACATCACTAATAGCTTTTTTGGGAAAATGGTCTAATAATATAATTGCTATAGTCATTGGGAATATCGCTTCTGCATTTGTCTCTTATTATTTTATTAGCAACTTGTCAGGGGAAGGCGGTTGGGACGGGACGTTTTTCAAACCACTTGGACCTACAGGATCGTTTATATTTTTTAGTATGCTAAACCTGATCCCTCAGTTCCTTGCGATGAAATTAGCGAATAAATTTAAAAAGAAGGTCTAATCTATGTCCGAATACTGGAGTCGAAGATTTGCTCAGGAAGGAATGATCTGGGGGAGTGAACCTAGTCCTACAGCTCAGGCAGCAAGGGATATATTCCGGCAACATAACGTGAAATCAGTTTTAGTCCCGGGTGCGGGATACGGAAGAAATACGAAGGTGTTCTCAGATGAGTTTAAGACCTTAGGCATTGAGTTGAGCGAGGACGCGTTAAAGATGGCGGCAGAATGGGATCCCAAGAGCCATTTTATCTCAGGTTCCGTATTAGATCCTATTTCTGAAGTACAGGTTGATGCTGTCTACTGCTATGACGTATTGCATTTATTTCTCGAAGAGGATCGCCGCAGGCTCGTAGCTAATTGTCTGGAACAGCTGCGGCCGGATGGCTTGCTCTATTTTACCAGTTTTTCCGATGAGGATGCGAACAACGGCTGTGGAACACTTTTGGAACCGGGAACCTACGAATACAAAGAGGGAAAATACGCCCATTTTTTTAGTGAAGAAGATTTAAGACAACATTTTGCAGGTACGAAAATAATTACGACCGGCTCATGTGTGGAGACTTTATGTGGGCCGCTTGGAAAAAAACATCAATACATACTGAGATATATCGTCGCACGTAAATCTGCACTAAGCAAGTAATTTAGGGAGGAACTCCCTATAATTTCGTTGAATATCCGTAGAATCGGCTATATCAAATGAATTATAGGGACTTTTTCCCTAGACCTCTGTGCGCTGATCAGGAGTACCTTTTTTACACAAATTTACCTTGACCCGGTAGCGCCATTTTTTTGAAATTTTTGCACAAATGAGCAAGCTGAGTAGACAGCTCCTCACCTTCCATGGGTACTCCATGTCCCGAAAGAACAAGATGTGGATTCAGCAAGGCAAGGGTACGGACCGATTTCTCAGCAGCTTCCCAGTCTGTCGTGAAATAAGAGGGTGGGCCATGCACCACCTGATGCTGCGTAGCCACTGCAAATACGGATTCCTGTTTGACCGTAAGGAACGTATCACCTGCGATCAGAACTCTATCCTCAGGCCTGAACAGGGAGATATGTCCGGGACTATGTCCAGGGGTATGGATCCATTCCCAGCCCTTCGCACCAGGAACAGTCCTGTCTTCCGGCAAGGGATGAACGGCTGAACCAAGGTCAATGCCATGATGTGAAAATAAAGGGGAAATCATGCTCATAAGCCCGCCGCCTACGGCCGGATCGGCTGGAGGGTAGTCTTCTTTACCTGTCAGAAAAGGTAGTTCTAGCGGATGAGCATATACAGGCACATTCCATTCCTCAACAAGCCTTTTTACACCCCCAATATGGTCAAAATGCCCATGCGTCAGGATAATTGCCACCGGAGGTTTATCATAATGCTCCGTAGCAAAATCAATAATATTGCCTGTATATGAGCTAAGACCAGTATCTACAAGAACCCAATCCGAAGAGGGCTGGCCAATTAATGCGACATTTACAAACATAGTGCGAAGTCCAATGACACCAGGGGCCACTTTCCAAGTATCGGTATAGCCCTTTGACAGAATTCCGTTAAGTTTCATCTTGCGCCTCCTGACCCGTTCTTTAGTACTAGACAATATATTTACACACAGTAGTATGACCTCTTTTTAAGAAAAAAAGGTATGGCAAATAACCCTTCTCATGATTTCTTGAAGAAGGGCTGTGTTAGACGTGTTTTGTGAGAGGATTGTATTAGAGCGTTCCGCAGTCTGCAAATAGAATATGGCGTGGAATCCGAAAGAAAGCCTCGGCTTTTTCCTGCAGAGCAGGGGTCGGCAGATGGCTGTTGTGGAGCCATTTTCGAAATGTTCCAGGATGGACGCCTATCCAGATACTTACATCCGTTACTGAGAAATCGTAAACCATACAAAGTCCGGTCAGGATAACATTGCTGCGCGGTGAACTGGTAATACTTCTTTTCATAAAACGTGAAGGTGTAGGCTGACATACAATGGGGCTTTGACGAATCAACGCTTCATTGAACAGAATGTGGGGTGGGTACCCCAATAGGCGGCAGGTCTTGTCAATGTTATTGTTGGAAGGGATACGACCTTCGTATACCCAAGCGCTTACACTGCGTGAGGATATACCAAGCTCTTCTGCGAGTCGTGACAGCTTGATATCCTTAGCCATCAATACAGCAAGCAGCACACGGTTTCTAATCTGGCTGCGCTTTGGACGGCGAAATCTTTTGACTCGAACGCCTTGTCCAAGGTATTTGCGATTGATCAGAGACCACGCCTGGATATTATGAGTTTCTTGTTGGTTATTAGGCATAATTCCTCCGATTTTTTAAAAATATACTACAACACTTTCTGGTATATCGGCAATGGTTAATGCTGCTATTTCTGACAACACCGTTTAAGTTTCTTTCAGAACAGCTACGCTTATGATATATTTTTAATATCTAATTACAATATTACATTAGGGAGCGATATAGAATGATCAAACATATTGTGTTTTTCAAATTAAAAGATCGGTCCGAAGAAAGCGTAGCGGCAACGGTAGCGGTACTGCGTAATATGGAAGGTAAGATCCCGCAGCTTCTCTCCATCGAGGTGGGTGCTGACATCATTCATTCCGATCGTTCCTTTGATATTGCTCTAGTCACAGAAGTGGCTTCTCTAGAGGATTTACAGGCGTATCAGGTTCATCCGGCGCATAAAGAAGTTATTGCTCACATTAATGAAGTCAAAGAGCTCTCGATTGCTGTAGATTACGAAATTTAAGCAGCTGCTTGAATATAGTATCATCATTTTATACCGGAAGCGGTGACAGGAATGCGTGAGCTTGAGTATCCAATGGAAGCGTTAACTTATTTAGTCGTTTTTCTCGGAGCATGTTTCGTAATGTTCTTCTGGCTGAAACGCCGTGGCAAACGCGGTAAGTAGAGATTAGGACGATTCTCTAACAATTATCGACATGGGGGTATTGCTGTGTATTATGTCAACCGCAATCAAATCGAAACCATTCTTGCTCAAATCCCTGATATTACCGCTGGTCTTCGGACTGTAGCAGCTTCCTGGGATGGTACAACATTAACTGGACTAATACAGGAACGCTGCCTCCATCTGGCAATAGAGGTTGTAACAGACGTTGGTAGCTGTCTCATTGACGGGTTTATTATGCGTGATGCTGGAAGTTATGAGGATATAATTTCTATTATTCATGAAGAGAAAGTGCTAGGTCAAAGTGAAATTTATGAGAGATTGATAGAATTAGTTGCTCTGCGTAAGCCACTCGTTCAGGATTATTATGCCTGGGAGAGAGGTGATCTGCATCCACTTACCCCCATTCTTTCGGAAGTACTTGAGCAGTTTGCCGTTGAGGTACGGAAATATTTGGACCAGGAGCTTGGAGCCAGCGTACCGCTATAATAGCATAGGATAGAATCACATAGAATAGGCGATAGCCGTGAAAGAGAGGGGTTCCTTTATGATGAAGATGGGGCAGGAAAACGGATCGACAAGACAAATGATTATGACGCTCCTGAAGACGAAAGGAACACTGACCATCGGCGCGCTGGCAGAAGAATTGGGAATTACAGAGATGGGTGTCCGTCGTCATGTGCTTCAGCTGGAGCAAGAAGGGCTTGCAAAGACAAAAGTGGTCCGGCAAGCGATGGGGCGGCCTTTACATATGTACTCATTAACGGAGAGAGCCGAAGAATATTTCCCAAAAAGTTATCACAACTTGGCTTTGGAGCTTCTGCGTGAATTGGATTACGGCAGTGGACTGGATGCTGTTAATACATTATTTGAAGGACGCCGCCGCCGAATGCTCGCTCAGTATGCTCCGATGATGGAACGGCGGAATTTGGAAGAACGCGTCGCCGAATTATCTTCCATCCAAAATGCCGGTGGATATATGGCAGAATGGAACCGCGAAGAGGATGGCTCATATGTCATAAAGGAGTACAATTGCCCGATTCGCCAAGTGGCTACCCAGTATCGTAAGGCTTGCCAATGTGAGCATAGTCTTTTCGAAGAACTGCTGGATGCTAAGGTAACACGTAATGAATGTATGGCAGAGGGCGGCCATTGCTGCCGCTACGCTATCGTACCCAAAAATGTTACAGACAAAACTTCTGAAAAGTTATAATAATTAGTCACAAGACAATCCCCTGCTGCTTATGATATAGCAGATATAGGCATTAGCCCGGTAGAGCGGGGAGCAATGAATTTAAAGGAGAGATGAAACGATGAAAAAGGACACCAAAGGCTTATTATGGGGCGCTTTAGTCGGCAGTGTGGTTGGATCGGTGACAGCATTGCTGTTCGCACCTAAACCAGGTAAAGAGCTGCGCAAGGATATTGCGGAAGGAACTGCCGCTGGTATTGAGAAGGTTCAAGAAATTGCTGTTCAAGCCGGAGACAAGAGCATTGAAATTTATGACAAAGCAAAAGATTCGATTGGGCATGTAGTGCATGAAGTTCGGGAATGGAGCAAATCATGTGCGAATGCTGTTGATGAAGAAGAAAAAATCACAGTAACTGTAAGCGGTATTGCTACAGAAGATGCTGTAGAAGCAGTTGACGCTGTAGAAGCTGTTGAAGAGGCTGCTGCCACTTTGGAAATGGAAACTGAGTGGGTTGAGGCCACTATAAGTGAAGATGTAAGCGAAGAAGTTAGCCTGGAAGAAGTCGTTCAAGATGACAAGGTTGATAAAGAAATTCTATAATGGGACCGTGGTTTAAATCCTCTGTTTCAGTGGTAAAAGAGTACTCATTCTCTTATAATAGAGCCGCTTTTTCGCATTGGGCGGAGGGTGGCTTTTTTAATTAGTTTGCACCCGCTTGTTAAATGATGGAAGAAGACTAGTCTTGAACTAAGAGGGCAAAAGGAGTAATATCTGCAATTGGGGCTGAAAGCCAGGTACATTTTGTTTTCACCTTACATAAGCTACACAAAACAAGTAGAAGGAAGCGGTGTGTTCGTGCAGCAAGCTATAGCAATATTAGACTCAGGTGTGGGAGGGTTAACAGTTGTCAAAGAAGTGATGAGGCAACTCCCGCGGGAGAAGATCATTTATTTCGGAGATACTGCCCGAGCTCCGTACGGACCCCGTTCGACCGAGGAAGTACAACTGTTTACTGAACAAATTGTAGATTATTTGATCCAGTTTAATCCTAAAATGATCGTTATCGCTTGTAATACCGCAACAGCTGCGGCACTCGATTATATCTCAGCCAAGGTCTCTATCCCTGTAATTGGGGTGATTCATCCCGGAGCCCGCGCAGCAATTAGCGCAACCAAAAGCGGACATGTCGGCGTGATCGGTACGGTAGGAACCATCAACAGCGGAGCTTATACTAACGCATTAAAGCAGTTGTCCCCTTTTGTTGAGGTTGTAAGTCAAGCCTGTCCAGCGCTTGTCCCACTTGTCGAGCAAGGCAAGTTCCGCTCAGAGAAAAGTTACGATATCGTAGAAGAGGCACTCGAAGGCATTAAAGACACTAACATCGATACTTTAATTTTAGGATGCACTCATTATCCATTTCTTGTAGAACCCATTGGTGAGACTATGGGATCAGGAGTCAAGCTGATCAGTTCTGCAGATGAGACCGCTCGTGAGATCAGCACAATTTTATATGACAAAGGCAAGCTGTCCATCGGCGATGAAAGTCCAATTCATCAGTTCTTCTGCAGCGGTGATGCTGAGATGTTTCAAAGCATCGCGCGAGACTGGCTTGGAGAACAAATTAGACGTACTCCAGTAGTGTGGCAAGTATCCACGTTATAAGCAGGAGCAATGTTGAATTGAATAGGGACAAACTCCATGGGAGTGTAAAAAGAAAAACAGACTGGGAAAGCACATTTCCCAGTCTGTTTTTTTGAAATATAAGCATTTATACGCTGCGGATCTGTAATATCCTTATTTTCATGAGAAATGGTTGCCATCTATAAAGGGCGATGACGTTGTTTTTTCTTGTGATTCATTTCTCCTTCATGCCGGGTAGTGGCGCTTGCATACAATAGAGTTAAGTGCTGTATGCCGCTGTTTTTGTATTGCTGTATCAGCAATTTAAGGCCGAGAGGATGAGACCTAATGCGACAATATATTGCAAACAGGGGAGATACCGTAAGCCGAATTGCCGCTCTACATGGATTAACTCCTGAGCATGTTATTCAAGGTAATCCATGGGTTGGGAGGCAGTCTTATTTATACCCAGGCCAGGTTTTATTTCTGCCATCTTCGCCGCGTAAAAGGTATGCTGTGCAGGAAGGGGACACTCCAGAACGCATAACCTCATTATTTAAAGTGAATTTAGAGGATTTGGAGAAGCTTAATCCTGGTGTGACCTCAGGGCACTGCTGTACACCTGGAAAAATACTTGTCATTCCACCCCCGATTCCAGACCGCGTAGTGTTTCTGCGCGGGGAGTACGGTCCGGCTGATGTTGAGAGTGACATTGACAGCTTGCTTGTCCAATACCCGTTTATACAAGCAGCCACAATAGGCACGAGCGTACTCGGCAAGCCACTCCATGTACTCAAGATAGGGAACGGCACTCGTCATCTGCATGTTAACGCCGCTTTGCATGCCAATGAATGGCTGACTTCGCCATGCTTGATGTCCTTCATAGAGGAGTATGCGGCAGCTTATGCTGAAGGCTTGGAATGGAATGGACATAACCCTGAGGTTTGGTTCCAAAACTGGACATTATGGGTCGTGCCTATGGCTAATCCAGATGGTGTGGAGCTGGTTCAGGAAGGGGTTTTGCCTGACCATCCATTTTATGATGACCTCATGAGATGGAATGGTGGACGAAGCAGCTTCCGGCATTGGAAAGCTAACATTCGCGGTGTGGATCTTGGGGATCAATTTCCCGCTCATTGGGAAGAGGAGCGGGAACGTCGGGGAGTAAGGCAGCCCTCACATCGGGATTACAGCGGCCCTGAGCCGCTGAGTGAGCCTGAAGCAGCTGCTCTGGCAGCCCTGGCTGAGGAAGCGCCTGGCGAAGCTGCAGTGTCTCTGCATAGCCAAGGAGGAGAGATTTATTGGAACTACCGCGGGTATGAGCCTCCCGAGAGCCGTGAATTAGCCGCGCAGCTGGCAGTTGCGAGCAGTTACCGGGCAGTGGAGCTGACGGGAAGTGATGCCGGATATAAGGATTGGTTTATTCAGACCTTCCGCAAACCTGGATTTACTGTGGAGCTTGGGATTGGCAAAAATCCGCTGCCACTAGCAGATTTTGAAGATATGGCCCTGGAAACAGGACTTATATTAGCAACGCTCCTTTCCAATGTGAAATAATTATGAAACATTTGCAGTAAACTTGCGTAAAATAAACCATAGGGTATGGCCGCTGTCGTCACTACACGTTATCCGCGGCTGTATCCTTTTTACTTGGGAGGAGGGTCACCATGAAACTGAAAAAAATACTGTCACTAAAACAATGGTCCCATATCTTCAGTAGCTCCTGGCAATACATCCGCTCCCCTAAAGTAGCAATGGGGGACAAGCTGTTATTTACAATTCCAGTATTGCTCTATTGGGTCTTGCCGGACTTCATGCCATTTATTCCGATCGATGATATTGGAGTGACCATGCTGCTAATGGGCTGGTTCGTGTCACGAATGGGCCGGAAATATCCTACCCTTCAGCAGGGTGAAGGATAGCACCGCACATTTTCGACAAGAACTTCAGAGCTAATTAGCCAATATAGTTGCTTTTAGATGTCATTTACCTTTAAAATAAGTAATTGAGTATTTAATTTTCGGACTAGGAGATGGAATATAGATGAAGGTCAAAATTACCCGTAATGCGGCTAAAGTGATAAAGAAACAAATGGAGCTGGAAGGAAACAGTGAGTTGAAGCTGCGCGTAGCAATTACACATGCACACGGTGATCATGCTCACTACGGACTGGACTTGGACACGCCTAAAGAGAACGATGTTGTAGTATCGACAGATAAGGAAATCGATGTTATTCTTGATCCGAGCCAACCACTCCTTGATGGCGTGGTCGTTGATTATTTGTATCTTCCACAAGAAGGTTTTGTCATTACGAATCCCTCTAAAGGTAATCACGGCGATCACTAAACACTCGCCTGTAAATTTCGAACACAAAGAAGGGTTGCTCCATGGCTAACGAAATACAAGTGTGCGATGAATGTAATTTCATGAAGTTGAAAAGTATTATCCCAAAGCTGCAAAAAATGGCACCTGATGCCGAGATCAAGGTCGGCTGCAAGTCGTACTGCGGTCCATGTGGCAAACGGGCTTTTGTTTATGTGAATGGTCGTTATGTGAGTGCTCCAACGGAGGATGAAGTGTTGAAGAAAGCGGAAGCTTTTATCAAACAGCCCTCCGTTCAGAAATAATACTGAGTTCTTATCAACTAAGATAATAGGGTCGATCCCTCTTCATTCTCAGAATAAGTAAAAGTAAACAGAGCAGCGATTCTCCTGTTAATTTGGAGGATCGCTGCTCTGCGTTTTCTGGCCATTGACGGCTTACTTCAATCGTGCCCATCATCCCATCATTTCTCCGTCTCATCATCTCATCGTCCCACCATCCTATCATTCCACCATCTCACAGGGGTTACGGACTCAGATGACGTTATTTGCCTGTTTTTAGCCTTTAAAGCAAGATTTCGGACCCCAGTGACGCTATTCCTTAAAAAGAGGCTCATATCGGCGTTTTCTAGGCTAATAGCTGCTCTGGAGTCCGTTAGCATTCCAAATCTCGGATAATGCTGCGTTTAGGGTCAGCTGTGTCCGTTAGTGAGATACTTTACGTATTTAAGTCGGAAAACCAAACGTGCTTCCAACAACGATCAAGTGGTAAATGTCCAACATAGAGAGGATATCGCAGCAGCCGTTTTCGATAGTTTTTTTGGATAGTCTCTTCGTTTACCCGGATGTAAGCTTAAGGTGCAGATTGTGTGTTCTTGAGCTTCTTGATTCCATCATATTTCATGATATCGTCGGAGATCTGTAGGCGGAGCTTACTGGTCTCATACCCGATGCTGCACTCCCCTACGTCAACGGCTTCGCGGCTTTCGAGACTATAACAGGTTCCGCTGGCAAATTGCCCATTTTCGCTGGGGAGATAAGAAAGCTTTGCATCGGCATAGGCGCCGGATCGCAGCGTTACAAGACGCTCATGCCCGCTAAACAGATTATTGCCCATGAGATAATAAGGATCACGTGAGATCCCCAGCAAATGGAGCAAGGAAGGTGTAAGATCCAACTGACCAGCTGGAGCTGAATCAAGGACAGAGGCGTTAGAGCCTGGCAGATGAATGAGCAAGGGAACCTGATGCATTATTTGCTGCATATCGAGTGCGCTAAGGCTTTTGCCGAGAAATTGTTCGTAATAAGAGGTCTCCTGAATCGAATTATCATGATCTCCATAGAATGCAACAATGGTATTATCCCACAGCCCACGCTGCTTCATCTCTTTGACCATTTCCCCTAAAGCTTCATCCGTATAGTGAACAGCCTGCAAATAATCTCCGAAGATCGTGCCCTTGAACTCTCCAGTATCAAGCCCTTGTTTATCTGCAGGGAGAGAATAAGGATGATGGCTGGATAGTGTAGTCAAAAATGAATAAAAAGGCTGCTTTATCGTTTCTGAAGTGTCCATAATATCGAGGGATTGCCGCAAAAAGGATTTGTCACCCAGAGACCAGCCTAGAGGTTCGTCTATTGTATAGTCTTTTTTGTTATAAAAATGGTCATAACCCATCGCGTTATACATAATCTGCCGATTCCAGAAGCTGCCTTCGTACGCATGAAAAGCATTGGTACTGTAGCCCTTTGATTTCAAAATAGCAGGCAGCGTGTCAAACTGATGATCCGGGTAACGGACAAATACCGAGCCGGAGACCAGCGGGTACAGGGAAGCGTTGGACGTGAAATCCGCATCGGAAGTTCGTCCTTGTGAGGTCTGATGGTAGTAATTGCTGAAATAGGTGTTTTCTTTGATTAGAGCGTTCAGATTAGGCGTGATCTCCTGGCCGGATATTGAGCGTCCAACTACAAAGTTCATAAAAGCTTCAGCTTGAATAACAACGATGTTGCTTCCGCTGTATTTTCCAAAGCTGTCATTATTGGCATTTTGCTCAGTGTTTTGTTTATTGAACCAGAGCTGCATTGAGGTGGCTTCTTCTTGCGAAAGCTCGGGCTGCGGACCTAGATGATCTTTAGCATATAAGTAAATATCATAACCGTGAAAACCGATTAGTCCGGTTACGTTATACATCGCCAGACTCCACCAGTTGCCAGTGAATAGATCTTTAGCCCAGGTAGTAGCGTAGGTGTGTATAGGTCCAAAGGTTAGCACGCAACCTAGCGCCAGAGCAACGATGCCATTCACGCTTCTTTTTAGCATCCTGCTCAGGCGTGAAGAGCGGCGGGAATAACCGGTTTGAGAATAAGAGTGAGATTGCCCATAACGGCGAGGGGCGGCATTAGACAAGTATGTATGGGTTTTCCGGTGGTAGAACCCTATTCCGATTCCATAGGCAATAAGCAGAAGCCAGTCAGCGAACAAATAAAGATCGGAAGGACGCAGTAGGGCGAAGATACTTCCACCAAGCGCATCCATCTGTCCAGCCTGAAACAATACGGGTACCGTGATAAAATCCTGAAAATAACGATAGTAGACGATATCCGAATAAATAAGCAGTGTCAGAAGCAAGTTTATACTTAACAACGCTATCGTCTGTCCCCGGCGGGGAAGCCACAGGGTCCAAAAAGACAATAACATGACTGAACCTACAGCAATCCATTTGTCCTGCCGGTTCATATCTATATTGGGAGCATGCAGCCCACTATGCAGAAATAATAACTTGGCCAGCATGATGCCAAGAAAAAGGAGATAACCGATATATCGGGAGCGAATCACAGCAGCTATTGTACTTGTTACGGTTCTGTTGCTCCGAATTGATGGAAAGTCAGACATTATAAAACCTCCTAACACAGAAAATAAATAAAACCAGAATAAACAATGTTGTTGTCTTTTTTAGATGATAAACGTTTCTCGAAGAAATATATGAGCGTAAAGTTATAGGCGCTAAACTAAAACAGTCTTATACTCGGAGAAAAACGGACATCCTCCTCATACGAGGTAGATGTCCGTTCTGCATTCAAAACAATGGTGATCCTAATTATTTCGGATTTCTAGGTGGAAGTGGACCCAAGTATTGATAATATTGACACTCGATACGTCCGTTATACAGTTTGCGGCGTTTGTCTGCCTTACGACCGTAAAATTGTTCGAATTCCTTGTAAGGGCTGATCGCAAAAAATGACCATGTTGGCAGATATATCATCATTTCACCAAACTGGCGGGTCAGCTTTTCCACTTCTTTGTCATTACTGATCCGTTCCCCATATGGAGGGTTAGTAATGATACAACCATATTCTCCTTCAGGTCTTGCTTTGGCGGCAGCCATCACTTTGAAGGTAATTTCTCCGGACAGTCCAGCACTCTTGGCGGCAGCTTCAGCAATTTCAATCGCTTCTGGATCAATGTCCGTACCTGTTAATTGCAAAGGATAATCATCGCGCACCGCATCGAAAGCTTCTTCGCGCGCCTCTTCCCAAAGATGTTTGGGGATGACTGGCCAATGTTCAGATGGAAATGAGCGGCGTAGTCCTGGAGCAATATTCCAAGCGATCATGGCAGCTTCAATTAACAGTGTTCCCGAACCACAACATGGATCGAACAGGGGCCGATGGCCATTCCAGCGGCTAAGCTGGATTAGTGCAGCAGCCATTGTTTCCTTCAGTGGAGCCTCTGTTGCATGTCTGCGGTAACCCCGTTTGTGAAGCGCGGGTCCTGTGGTATCTAATGTGATCAAAGCGATGTCATTTAATAAAATCACTTCGATCACATATCGAGGACCGTTCTCCGGGAACCAGTCTGTATGATACGAAAGCTTCAGCTTCTCAACAATAGCTTTTTTGACAATCCCTTGGCAAGCGGGTACACTCGTTAGTTGTGATTTATGGGACCGTCCTTCAACCGGGAATTCTCCATTCTCTGGAATCCAATCTTCCCAAGGCAAGGCTTTAACCCCTTCGAATAACTCGTCAAAGGTTTTAGCAGGGAATTGGCCCATTTTAACCAATACGCGGTCAGATGTACGCAGCCACAAGTTACAGCGACAGATATCGATGTAATCACCGCTGAATAATACTCGTCCGTTCTCGACCTTGGTCTCATAACCCAGTTCGTTTAATTCGCGCGCTACCACAGCTTCTAAACCCATAGGGGCAGTAGCGATTAATTGTAATTTGCTCAAATACTCTCAACTCCGTTTAACTTGTAGATAAATACAAAAAGCCAGTACAATAAGAAGAGACGACATTGTCGTCCTTTAAAGCATCCATACAAGTATAGGGGAATGTGGGACACTTCACAATGCCCGGCATTCCATAAATCATAAAATGTTCCCCGTCATCCCTTACTATGAGCAAACGGGGGATCCTCAAAGGAGAATCTTTATGCTTACGCAAGAAGAATACAGTGAACAACTTTATACAGAGGACGAAATTCTGCTTCGAGTAAAAGAAGCAATCGTTCAAGCAGGCATGCCGCCGGTGTCTGTCGAGCCGGGGTACGGAAGACTGCTCACCATGCTAGTTAGACTGTCTCGCTCTAAGCGTATTTTGGAAATTGGCGCACTTGGCGGTTACAGCGGAATTTGCTTGTCCCGCGGTTTCTCTGAAAGTGGCACACTGACTTCGCTAGAGCTGAGAGCCGACTATGCCGAGCTTGCCCGCCGTAATTTAGAGCTGGCAGGCTTCGGGGATACTACGGAGTATAGAATAGGACCCGCAATGGACAGCCTGAAGGCACTGGAAGCAGAGGGCGCTAGGTTCGATTTCTTTTTCATTGACGCAGATAAGTTGAACTACACTAACTACTTGGAATATGCCATCAAGCTGGCCAATCCAGGAGCGATCATTGCGGGTGATAATATTTTTCTCCGTGGACGGACCTTAAATACAGATAGAAATGGTCCTGCCATCCTGGCTGTGCGCCACTTCAATGAGATGATCGCTACGGATGAACGTCTTATCAGTACATGTCTGCCTGCCTATGATGGATTGGCACTAGCGATGGTCAAATAGCTGATTAGCGAAATAACCGCGGTGTTGTTACTTTGTACAGCTTCAATCGAACCCAAATCGTATTAACCAGCAGCAAGCAGCCGGATATAATGAAAAGCCCCTCAATTCCGATGTAACCTGATAGAAAGCCGCCCAAGATAGCTCCCAGCATATTGCCTAGCGCCAATGTACTGCTGTTGAAGCCGAATGCGCGGCTTTCTTTTCCGTCAGGGGTATAGGAGCGGATAAGCGCATTAACGCTGGGCAACAGTCCGCCCATGAAGACTCCCATTAGGAAACGGACTATAATCAGCTGCCAGACACTAGTTACGAATGCCTGCGGAATTAGGAAGAGTGAAGCGCCAATTAACGCATAGGTCAGAATACGATGTGCGCCGACTTTGTCACTTAGCTTCCCAAGCAAGGGAGAAGCCAGCATATTGGAGATCCCTGTAACGGCACTGACCATCCCGGCCAAGAAGGCTATATTCTCAGCGGGTCCATTTAATTTTTCTACATAAAGTGGCAACAAGGCCATAGGACTAATCATTGCAAATTGCAGCAGAAAGGTTACACCGAATAGAGCTGGAAGCTGAGGGATTTTGATTAATTCCTTCAAGCCTGCGAGTACAGAAACCTGTGGCTCTTGTGCGGCTTCGGCGCGGTCGAATTTTTCTTTAACAAGAAATAATGCCAGCAGAGAGGCGATAAAGAGCAAGGCTCCAACGACATAAAAAATCGGCCGAAATCCGATTAAATCGGCAAGTAAGCCACCAATCAGTGGCCCTAGAATTGTTCCTGCTACAGATCCTGATTGCATCAATCCCATGGAGAAGCCCATACGTTCTTTGGGGGTAGTACCTGACACCAGTGCGATGGAGGCGGGATTGAAGCCAGAGATCGTACCGTTTAAGAGACGGAGCAGGAGCAGCTGTAAAGGGGATTGTGCGAAGCCCATTAATACCATGACAATAGCCATGCCAAAGCTGGAACGCAGCAACATGATTTTACGTCCATATTTGTCTGCAAGCTTGCCCCATAATGGCTGGAATATGAAAGAGGTTAAGAAGTTTGCGGCAAAAATAAGTCCCGCCCAGATTCCAATTTCATGTTCACCCTGGACACCAAGATCCTTCGCAAGGTACAAGGTCAGGAAGGGTGTAATCATTGTCATTCCAGCATTCACCAAAAATTGCCCGAACCAAAGCACTAAGAGGTTGACCTTCCAGGTCTCCCATTTCTTCATAGTGCTTTCACATCCTTTCAAAGAATTTCAGAGAATATATGATTCACGGAAAAAATGCCATTTTATCAGTATATCATTTTTTGCAGCTTCATGTGTGCAACACATGTCATAGTAATGTCATAGGATTGTCATTCCAAACTCTTCGTATTAGTTGTTACAAGCTTTTAAAAAGGGCATAATAGTAGATATGCCGATTAAAAAAATCTAATAAAATATAATGGAGATCTTATCATGACCTACAATGACACTTTTATCCGCGCCTGCAGAAAGCAGGACACGGAGCACGTTCCCGTATGGTACATGCGGCAGGCCGGCCGTTATGATCCCGAGTACCGTAAAATTAAGGAAAAGTATTCGTTGCTTGAAATCTGCAAGCAGCCTGAGCTGGCGGCAGAAGTAACCATGATGCCCGTTCGCAAGCTGGGTGTGGATGCGGCCATTTTGTATTCCGACATTATGAATCCAGTTGCTTCAATCGGAGTGAAATTCGATATCGTTAAGGATATCGGTCCAGTGATTGAGAATCCGATCCGTAGTGCAGCTGATGTGGAGAGACTAAAACCCATTGATGTGGAGGGTGATCTGAGCCACATTTTGGAAACGATTGCTATTCTGGATAAGGAACTGGACGTTCCTTTGATCACTTTTGCAGGCGCGCCGTTTACAATTGCCAGCTATTTGATCGAAGGTAGACCTTCCAAAGGATATATCCGTACGAAAGAGCTAATGTACAGTGAACCCCGTGTCTGGGAAATGCTGATGGACAAGCTGGGCGATATGATTATCACTTACCTCCGAAGTCATGTGCGGAGTGGAGGCAAAGCCTTCCAATTGTTCGACAGTTGGGTTGGTGCGCTTGCTCCACGCGATTTTGAAACGTACGTGCTGCCGACGGTTTCTCGTATTTTTTCCGAATTATCTGATCTTGATGTACCTAAAATATACTTTCCTGGCGTAAGCTCTGGAGAATTGCTGCCAAGCCTTACGAAGCTTCAAGCAGACGTAATCGGGCTGGATTGGCGAGTTAGCTTGACTGAAGGCCGACGCAGAATAGGCAATAAATTTGCGATTCAAGGAAATCTTGATCCATATTTGCTTACAGCTCCGATGGACCTCTTGAAAGAACGCGCGAAAGCACTGATCGATGAAGGGGTGCTTGAGCCAGGTTATATCTTCAATCTGGGCCATGGATTATTCCCGGAGGCCTCATTAGACAAACTTAGAGAATTGACGGAGTATATTCACGCTTATTCTCAGGAAGTATTACAAGAAACGGCTAAGCAACGTTCGTAAAAATATAAGAATTTATATGTTCCACGCTATTAAATTGTAAAGGGGACGGAATCCGTGACAGTAAAAATAGGTGTTCTCGTCATGTCGTATGGCACTCCTAAGAGCCTAGAAGATGTTAAAGCTTATTACACGCATATTAGACGGGGGAATCCGCCAACAGCGGAGCAGCTTAAAGAGTTAACCGACCGTTATGAAGCAATCGTCGGGGGGGTATTCCCACTGCGGGAGAATACAGACCGGCAAGTAGAAGCTTTACAAGCAGCATTAAATGCGGATAAAGCGGGAGCAGATGTTGAATTTGTCTGCTATCAAGGGTTGAAGCATGCCAGTCCCTTTATTGAGGACGGCGTGGAGGCTATGGCGAAGGATGGCATTACTCAAGCAGTGGGTATTGTTTTGGCGCCACACTATTCCAGTATGAGTGTGGGGAGCTACATCAAGCGTGCACAGGAAAAGGCTGATGAATGCAAGATTGACATGGGTTTTGTAGAGAGTTACCATATGCATCCTGAATTGATTGATGTGTTAAGCCAAAGAGTGTCGGCGAAGCTGGATCAATATATTGAAGCAGGCGCGACCCGTGATGAGATTCGCGTATTATTCAGCGCTCATAGTCTTCCAGAACGTATTCTGGCTATGGGTGATCCATATCGGGATCAGCTGCTGGAAACTTCGCAAGCAATTGCAGCTCAAGCAGGCGTAACCAACTGGCAGTTTACTTGGCAAAGTGCTGGCCGCACAGCTGAACCGTGGCTTGGTCCAGATATTCTGGACACGCTGCAACAGCTTAGTAAAGAACAGGTGGAATACGTATTGGTGGCCCCTATCGGATTCGTATCCGATCATTTAGAGGTACTGTACGATCTCGATATTGAGGCAACAGCCGTAGCTGCAGAGCTTGATATGCGTCTTATGCGGATTGACTCACTGAATAGTGATCCCGCATATATGTCTGTATTGAGCGATGTAATTCGTAAACGACTGGAGCAGATGAAGGCCGCTCAATCATGATTGGCCCCACAAGAAAAATTGTTATCATAGGCGGAGGGCTGAGCGGACTCAGCGCCGCCTTTTATATTCGTAAATTTTATAAAGAAGCGGGTATTAAGCCTGATATTGTCTTACTTGAGAAAGAGAAAAACCTCGGTGGAAAGATTGAAACCTTACATCGCGATGGTTTTGTGATTGAAAAGGGACCGGATTCATTTCTGGCGGAAAGGGCGGAGATGTGCGAGCTGGCTAAGGAATTGGAATTGGATCACGAGCTGGTATCCTCCAACCCTCTTGCTAAGAAGCGATATATCTTGCAGCGGGACAAGCTTAATCCTTTGCCAAACGGTCTTGTACTCGGTATCCCTACCGAACTGAAACCTTTTTTATCAAGTGGGTTAGTTTCGTTTGGGGGCAAAATACGTGCGATGATGGATTTTATTCTTCCTCCGCGGCGTAATGATGAAGACGAATCGCTTGGTGAGCTTATTGAGCGCCGTCTAGGGTCTGAAGTGCTGGAGAACTTAACCGAGCCACTCCTCTCTGGCATGTACGCCGGAGATATACAAAAAATTAGCCTGCATGCTACTTTTCCGCAATTTGGACAATTAGAACAACAGTATGGCAGCCTTATTCGTGGAATGCGCACAGGGCGAAAGAATAAAAAGGCACAGGAAGGTACTACACAGAGTACCTTCTTGACGTTCCGCAAAGGGCTGCAAAGTCTCGTGCATAGTCTGATTTATGAGCTGCATGATGTTGAACAACGGACGGAATCTAACGTAGTTTCTATTCAGGCTGTTGGGAGTCCTTCTATTTATGAGGTAGAGCTGGAGAATGGCGAACGGTTGCTTGCGGATGATGTATATATCACTACGCCTAATTTTTCGGCTGCTGACTTACTTCGTCCCCATATGGAGGTTACGGCGCTGGAAGCGGTGGATTATGTTTCAGTAGCGAATCTAGTCATGGCTTTTAACAAAAAGGATATTGTTAACGAATATGATGGATCAGGTTTTTTTGTGCCTCGTAAAGAAGGGCGGAATATTACTGCCTGCACATGGACATCTACGAAATGGCCGCATACGGCTCCTGATGATAAGGTGCTTTTGCGCTGTTATGTGGGTCGTTCTGGTGATGAACAGAATGTTCAGCTGCCTGATGAGGCTTTGACGGAGCTTGTGCTTAAAGATTTACGAGAGATCATGGGCATTACTGCGAAACCAATATTTACGGAAATCACCCGCTTAGAGCATTCCATGCCGCAGTATCCTATAGGACATCTTGATAATATTACCGAATTCCGCAAAGAATTAGCGGCTTCGCTTCCTGGTGTGTATATCATTGGCGCCGGATTTAATGGCATAGCAATGCCGGATTGCATCAAGCAGTCCAAGCTTATTGCGGAAAGCGTTGCTAAACAGCTAATGAATGAAATGTGAGTACGATGACTAAATAAAACAGTGAAGCGAAGCATGAGGCGCTTCACTGTTTTTCTTTAGTTAGTAAAATTTTCTATTTCTATCGACTCTCTTATTTGTAGGGTGCTGTGATAGATATGCTATAATAAAAACAATTTGAGAGTAGAGGAGATCACAGAAACCATGTATCCGCCGCGATCGCGTTCTAGACAAAAGAACAAACATAAGAGCAAACGCAAGCGCAGAACGGCCTGGGCTTGGATCAATGCAGGTCTTCTTTTGATGATTACCGTGTTATTGACTTATAGCTTTACGAATGACCCTGACAAGAAAAGCGCCTCACCGCCTCCGGTAGCAGAAGCGACAGCTACGCCTATACCAGAGAGTAGTGATCAGCCTCAGACAGCACCTCCGGTGGTTGCAGTTGCAACGCCTGAAGCTACAGAGACGCCAAGCCCTTCTCCTACGGCAACTCCAGAGCCAACGCCTACACCGCAGGAGGAGCCCGAAGAGATTATTGAAACACAAGCTCCTGAAGCGACAGCGACCCCTGCGAAGGATGAGGACAGCTCGGAAGCAGCAAATAATGATGCAGTGTCTGGTCTGCCGTCAGATGATAACGCGTCTGGTAAGACGGTAACTTTGAATTTTGGTGGAGATGTTATATTTTCCGGGAAAGCTGGAGAACTGCTGGAGAAGAAAGGTTATGATTATTCGTATGCCGCATTGGAGGGTCTGTTCAAGAAAGATGATCTTACGATCTTGAATCTGGAAACTCCAGTGACTACAGGTGGCGTAAGTGCCACTAATAAGCAATTTGTATTCAAAGGATCACCACTCGCTCTGGATGCGCTTAAGTCAGCGGGTGTGGACGCAGTAAATATGGCGAATAATCACACGCTTGATCAAGGAGAGCAAGGCTTGCGGGATACCCTTAACCACCTTGCTGAAAGAGGAATTCCTTATGTGGGTGCGGGGCTTAACAGTAAAGAAGCATATTCGGCGCAATATTTTGAACGTAAGGGCATTAAGATCGCTTTGCTGGGATTCACCCGGGTGATTCCTGCGTCGGATTGGATGGCAGGGAAAAATAAGCCGGGGCTTGCCTCCGTATACGATAGTGCAGAAGGACTGAAGGCTATTGCTGCAGCCAAAAAGAAAGCCGATTTGGTGGTCGTAGTGGTCCATTGGGGTAAAGAACGGGTAGAACAATATGATAAAACGCAACAGTCGCTGGGCCATAGCTTTATCGATGCAGGAGCCGATCTTGTCATTGGCGGCCATCCACATGTGTTGCAAGGCGTGGAGCCATACAAGGGCAAATGGATTGCCTACAGCACCGGGAATTTTATTTTTACGAGATCTACAGTGCCTGCCACTTGGGAAACTGCGGTTTTTCAGGCGGAATGTAGTGTAAAAGGTCAATGCTCCTTAAAGCTGAAGCCTATGAAAGCCGAGCTAGCACAGCCTGTGCCAATGAACGAAGTGGATGGAAAGCTCTTGTTAAAAAGAGTAGAAGCTCTATCCGCAGGACGGGTAAAGATCGGCAGCGACGGTAAAGTCACTCAAGTTACCAAATAGGGTTCCTGGGAGGTCCTTATGATGAACAATTTGTGTGTAGCCCATCGAGGGTTTTCCGGTAAAGCTCCAGAGAATACATTGGCAGCCATTCGGATGGCGATTGCCATGCCCTTTGTGCACTGGATGGAAATTGATGTCCAGCTCTCCAAAGACGGCGTTCCTGTTGTCATTCATGATTATACGTTGGACCGGACGACCAATGGTCATGGCAAAGTAAAGAACATGGACTGGGAATATATCCGGCGTCTGGATGCGGGGAGCTGGAAAGGGCGTGTTTTTCAGGGCGAGCGGGTGCCTTCTTTGGAAGAGGTGCTGTCACTAGCCTCTGGAAGATTGCGTCTGAATATTGAACTGAAAACAGTGGGAGATATGTATCCTGGCATTGAGAAGACGGTGACGGATCTTATTTCTGCAAAAGGTATGCGGGACGACGTGATCTTGACCTCTTTTGATACTGGAGCATTAAAAAAAGTCAAGGAAATTGATCCCCGTTTTCGTACCGGATTGATCTTTGATTCCAGATTTGGCAATCCTGCACGCAGGCTGCATGAACTGGATTGCTCTTTACTTTCGATTAGCTTCTCGCGTCTGAATCCTAGACTGGCTAAGCTTTTGTCCGAGCGTGGGGTGGAAATTATGGCTTGGACTGTGAACAAAGCGAAAGAGATGCGTCGCTTAGCCGACATGCATTCTGATATAATGATCTGTACAAACCGCCCGGATATATGGGGCGACACCTTTCTGAAGGTATAAATAATCCAAATCGATGGGAAAGAGAGCTGACTGTTTATGTGCGCTGCTGTTAATAATCTATATTGTGTTGGACGCAACTACAAGCTACACGCGGAGGAATTGGGTAACAATGTGCCCATTGAGCCGCTCATCTTCATGAAGCCCTCACATGCGGCTGTTTCCCTCGATAAAGCAGTAATTAAGCTGCCAAAGGATGCGGGTCAGATTCATTATGAAGGTGAACTTGTACTGCGTATTGCACGTGATTATACACCAGGCATGAGCGTGGAGGATCTGGTAGATGTAATGGCACTGGGACTGGATTTCACGCTGCGTGATGTGCATAATGATCTGCAGAAGAAAGGTTTGCCGTGGACGCCAGCTAAAGGCTTTAAAAATGCCGCACCACTCACCCCTTACATAGCGTTTCCAGATAAGGAAGAGCTGGAGGGAACTGATTTTACAGTGGTGAAAAATGGGGTGGAAGTACAACGCGGCAATGTTAAAAACATGATTTTTTCACTTCAAAAAATTGTTGATTTTATCGCCGAGCGCTACGGGTTAGGGAAAGACGATGTGATATTTACAGGTACTCCGGCAGGCGTGGGTCCTACTGTAGCTGGCGACGCTTTCGAGCTGTACTGGGGCGACAAGCTGATGGGGACTTGCCTGATCGGTTAATAGATCTGTTGGAGATGAATCTATGCAGTGGGTTATTGGCGCTTTAGGCGCTTTGATTGTTGCGGGAGCGGCATATTGGAAGCAGTCTTTAAGTCTCTCTGGCATGATTGCCGCGGTAGTGATGGGCACTATTTATTTTGGTGCCGGAAATGCTTTTTGGTTTGGGATATTGCTGATCTTCTTCATCACTTCAAGCCTGCTGTCCAAACTTCATCATGATAATAAAGCAGAATTAGAGCTGACGTATGCTAAGACGGGCCGCCGCGATGCCGGGCAGGTTTTTGCTAACGGTGGACTTGGCATGGTTCTGGTTTTTCTGAATGCGATCTTCCCGAATGAGCTATGGGGGTTCCTATTTATTGGTGTAATGGCTACAGTAACCTCGGATACATGGGCTACGGAGATCGGAACACTGAGCAAGAAACCGCCTCGTTCTGTCCTTACGGGTAAAGTTCTTCCTGCCGGAGCTTCGGGCGGTGTATCCAGCTTGGGTACGCTGGCGGCAGCAGCAGGAGGTGCACTCATCGGTGCGTCAGCTTGGCTGCTGCGTATGATATCCGGCATGCCGGATCACTCTTTCGTGCTGCTTACCCTAGCAGGACTTGCCGGAGGATTAGTCGGCGCCTTTGCCGACTCTATCCTTGGTGCAACCGTGCAGCAGATGAACCGCTGTACCGTATGCGGCCGCGAAGTGGAAGGTTCACAGCATTGTGGGGCTCCAGCTGTACACGCAAGAGGCTGGAAGTGGATGAGCAATGACGCAGTCAATGCCATCAGCTCTATCCTCGGCGGTGCAGCTGCCTTACTGCTGAGCATGATCATTTAGCATTTGAATTTAAGCTTTGAACGGCACAGTTTAGGGAGGGACCGATGAGTAGCGCATCCAATCAAAAACATACTGCTATTCTGGATGCCGCATACGAGCTCTTCGGTTCAGGTGGATTTTACGAAACGAAGATGTCGGAAGTGGCGGAGCAAGCCGGGATAGCAAAGGGCACCGTTTATTTATACTTCAAGAGCAAGGAAGAATTATTCATGGCAGTGACGCGCCGCGATTGTGAGGGATTTCTCCTGCAATTACAGGAAAGGCTGAAGGCTAGTGATACTTTGGCCGGTAAACTGTCGATCATTGCTAAACATCACCTGAATTATTATTATGAACGCAAGCGGCATACGAAGCTCTTTTTCCGTGCCCCTAACAATAATCCTGAATTAGTGGCGTATATGACTCAATTTATGGAGCAGTACATGCAAGATGTGGTCAAGGTATTATTAGAAGGTGGAGCATCCGAGCCTGAGCTTATGGCACAGTCCTACATAGGGATGCTGGATCGTTTGAAGATGGATATTTTATTTGATCCGTCTTTTACGGAGGAGGACGCGTATAAACGCGCTGATTTCGCTGCTGGTCTTTTTATTAGAGGGGCCATGATCACCTAAATTTTGGATAGGATGATAGACCGGATAAATAGCATTGGTTAGATGCGGGCCGGTTTTATGAAAATATAAGGCAAGCGAGGAAATAGCATGAATATTATGACCGTGGAACATCTTTCCAAGAGTTATGGCGAGAAAGTACTCTTTAGCGACGCTTCATTTGGTATGGACGATCGGGATAAAATTGGCTTGATCGGTGTGAATGGAACGGGTAAATCAACCTTTTTACGGATTATTGCCGGTCTGGATACTCCGGATGGTGGACAAATTGCCATCGGGAATAATGTAAGAGTACAATATTTGGCGCAGAATCCTCCTTATGATCCTATGAATACAGTTTTGCAGCAAGTGTTCGCCGGGGATGATCCAGACCTTGCTACCATGCGTGAGTATATGGAGACTATGTCCCAGCTTGAACAGCAGCCTGGTAATGCTGAACTGGAAGGAAAACTAGTAAAGATTGGGCAGGCGATCGACGCTGCGGGAACATGGCATTTGGAGAGTGAAGCCAAAAGCGTGCTTACCAAGCTAGGCATCTTAAAGTTTGATGCGTTAATGGACACACTTTCTGGTGGACAACGTAAACGTGTGGCTCTGGCAGCTGCACTGATTACCCCCTCTGAACTGTTGATTCTTGATGAGCCTACGAACCATATTGATACGGATTCCGTGGCTTGGCTGGAGCAATATTTGCAGAAACGGCGCGGCGCTCTTTTAATGGTGACGCATGATCGTTACTTCCTGGAGCGTGTGGCTAGTGTCATGCTAGAGCTAGATGGTGGCCAGCTTTATCGTTATGAAGCTAACTATTCACGGTTTCTAGAGCTTAAAGCCGATCGAGAAGAACGAGAAGCCTCTGCCGAACAGAAGCGTAAGAATCTGTTGCGTACAGAGCTGGCTTGGATTCGTCGCGGTGCCAAAGCCCGTTCAACAAAACAGAAGGCAAGAATCGACCGCTTCGAGAAGCTGAAAGAGAGTACGGGAAGCAGCTCGAACGGTTCATTGGATATCTCTGTGGCTTCTACACGTTTAGGTCGCAAGATCATTGAAATTAATGATCTGTCGAAAGCGTTGGATGGTCGTCAGCTAATCAAAGATCTCAGCTATATCGCTGTACCCCAGGATAGAGTGGGCATCGTCGGCCCGAACGGCAGCGGCAAATCAACACTCTTAAATATGATTGCAGGTCAGCTGCAACCCGATAAAGGTGAAGTTCAGCTTGGCGCTACGGTTAAGCTTGGTTACTTTACACAAGAGCATCAGGATATGGATGACAGTATGCGTGCCATTGAATACGTGAAGGAAGAAGCAGAAGTGATACGGACAGCAGACGGCAGTGTGATTACGGCTGGTCAAATGCTGGAACGCTTCTTATTCCCTCCTGCGATGCAGTGGACACCGATCTCCAAGCTGTCCGGGGGCGAAAAAAGACGCTTGTATCTGCTTCGTGTATTGATGGGAGCGCCTAACGTATTGCTTTTGGATGAACCTACGAACGATTTGGATATCGGCACATTGGCTGTTTTGGAGGATTATCTGGATGAATTTCCGGGTGTCGTCTTTACTGTATCCCATGACCGTTATTTCTTGGACCGTACGATAGATAAGCTGATTGCTTTTGAAAATGGCGATATCCGGATTCATGTTGGCGATTATACGGAATATGAAGAATGGCTGGCCAAAAATGTACCGTCACGCATTGGAGAACCGAACAAAGAAGGAAGCTCAAAGCAAAAAGAGGCCGCGGACACTGCCAGCAACCCTGCAGCTTCAACGGCTCCCAAAACAAAACTCAAATTCAGCTTCAAGGAACAGCGTGAATATGAGGGCATTGATGAGCAAATTGAGCTTGCAGAGCAACGTTTGACGGATATTAGTGTACAGATGGAGGCGGCTTTTGCTGACTCTGGAAGGCTGCAGGAGCTAGTAGAGGAGCAACGCCTAGCCGAAGCAGAGCTGGAGCGTCTTATGGAACGCTGGACCTATCTGAACGAGCTTGCGGAGAAAATCGCTGGTAAGGCTTAAACCCGTTGGATGGTTTTGAATGAAAATAGGGGAGGGCTCTGTGTGGAAGATAAACTTAAAGCTGCCGTAGCCCTACGCAACGCTGGTAAAGCGGAAGAAGCCAAAATGATGCTGTTTGAGCTATATGAGCAGAATGCTGGGGACGCTGAACTTCTATATCAATTGGCCTGGACGCATGATGTGCTGGGTTTGGAGCGGGCGGCAGTACCCTTTTATGAGAAAAGCTTGGCGTTAGGATTACCTTCTGAGCAGAGAGTTGGCGCTCTATTGGGACTGGGCAGCACCTACCGGACACTCGGAGAATACGAGAAGTCAAAAGGTCTTCTGATGCAGGCTGTTCAGGAGTACCCGGAGAATAAGGAATTTCCGGCGTTCCTAGCCATGACCTTGCACAATCTTGGAGAGCATAGTCAAGCGATGGAGCTGCTGCTTAAGCTGTTGGCAGAAACCTCTGCGGATGAAGGGATAAGAAGTTACAGTAAGGCCATTTCTTATTATTCAGATAAGCTGGAGCAAGTCTGGGATTGATGCTTGTTTTTAGATCACATTAATACTTACGAAGTACTATCCGGACACCACTGACCTTAAACGCAGCATTATTGCACATTTGGAATGTTAACGGACACCACAGTCGCTATTGACACTAAAAGCACCCGATACGTTCCTTTTTTGCGTGAATAACGTCGCTTGGGTCCGAAACAATGCTCCAAAGGCTAATAATTTGCGAATAACGCCATCTGGGTCCGTAAGCACCAGCCGTAAGTGATGACCACCGGAAAGTCCGGCAGTGTCTGTTGAAGAACAAGCGAACCACCAATAAAAAAAAAGAGTAGGGTCCTCCACTAATTGGAGAATTCTACTCTTTTATTTTTCTACTTATTTATTTCGTTCCGTCCACAGCAATCATTTGTACTACAGACCGAGAATCGCCGGGTACAATGATTTCCTTCGCATTCATCTGGGAAGAGCCATCTCCGTCCAAGAAGATGCCCTCCAGACCCTTAGCAGGAACTGTCTGGAGGATCGCTGAGCGGAACTCTGCCGCTGTTGAGAGCGTTGGGGTAACAATCAGCCAGAGCTTTCCTGTGTTGTCATACACCATGCCTGAGCGCAGGCGTTTCTCATCAGCGTAAGGAAGATGCTCTTCAGCTACTGCCGCTTCCCATAAGTCTTCGTGTCCCAGATTCATACTAATGCCACCTTGCGCAAAATAATGCTGGCGATCAGTAATCTTCAATTCTTCTCCAGAAGAGACAACCTGTACGGAGAAGCTACGGCTGGCACCATCCCAGACAAGGGTTCCACGTGCGTATTTAGCATTGAACCAGCCAGACCCATAACCCTTCTGGGCTCCGTTGACTGGAGTATCATTCATGATAGCCATGGATAAAAGCGCATCTTGATAGAAAAAACCACCGTTAATCCCATATGCATTAACTTGCCGTAAAGGGACACCCGCGGCCCTGAGCTTAATATCCTCAGGTGAAAGTGACATCATATAGAGCTGCACGTTATCTGTACTCACTGTTTCCAAAAAGCTATAGGCGTGAGGAAGACCTTTAAAGGGATCTTCCTTATGATTTCTAAATACCAGAAACAACGATAGCGCTAACCCCACTATCAATAACACCAGAAGTGAGACGATAAGTCCCTGTCTGCGCCTCCAGAGCTGGTTCAGCTTGCCAGAGCTACCCTCAGTTTGTCCCCACATAAGCAGCGAGAAGCTTAGCAGTGTTCACTACAGCTTGCTTATGCGTACGTTCCATGGAGTGGGAGGCATGTACACCTGGGCCAATCAATGCTGCACGGATATTGTTTCCGCCTCTGAGCGCTGCGGAAGCATCGGAGCCGTACATAGGATAAATATCAACGGTATAAGGAATTGCGAGTGCTTCTGCCAGTTCAATCAAACGACCTGTCATAACATAATCGTAAGGGCCGGAAGAGTCTTTTGCACAGATGGATACATCGGTTTCTTTACAGCTGAGATCATCACCCATGGCGCCCATATCGACGGCAATCATTTCATTGATTTCACCAGGAATCCAAGCTGTACCATGTCCCACTTCCTCGTAGTTAGAGATGAGGAAAGAAAGGTTGTGGAGAGGTTTCCAGCCTTCACGTTTAATACTTTCCAGCAATCCGAGAAGGGCAGCCACGCTTGCTTTGTCATCTAAATGACGGGATTTAATGTAGCCGCTAGGCGTAATCACTGCACGTGCATCGAAAGAAATGAAATCTCCGACGGAAATGCCAAGCTTGAGTACGTCTTCTTTAGAAGATACCAGCTCATCAATACGTACTTCCATGTTCTCCTCTGATCGTTTGAAGTCACGAGCGTCTGGATATACGTGAACAGATGGATGGCTGGTTAAGATGGTTCCTGTATAAGTTTTGCCGCTACGGGTATGGATCGTGCAGTATTCATTCTCAATGCTGTGCATGGCGAAGCCACCCACAGAGGTCAGACGCAGTGTGCCATTAGCTTTAATCGAGCGGACCATGGCACCAAGTGTATCCACGTGAGCGCTGATGCCAATAGTACGAGAGGGATCTAGGCCAGGGACGTTAAGAATTACGCCGCCTTTTTCATTCCAGCTTAAAGGTACGTTCAGCGCAGCTGCTTCTTCAGCAACTAGTGTCATTACCTGTGCGGTGAAACCGCTTGGGCTGGGGGTGTCGAGTAATTTTTTTAGGATGGAAAGTATGTAGTCTTCATTAGGTTGAATGGTAATCATTAGTTAAGCCCTCCTGTTAAGCCATCATTGTCTGTGTTAAAAGAATCCAGTGAAGTGTCGGCATCACGAAGCTTGGTAAGCTCAGCAGTTAAGCTTTTAATTTGCTTTTGTAGTTTGTATTGACGAAAAATGCCGTAAGAGCCCACGATGATTCCGCCAATTAACGCGCAGCCAAGAATAACGAGTATAAGTGGTATATTAACCACATCAAAACCGAAATTGACTTGAACGGGATCAACGTTGATGACTGCGAATATGGCGGTTAGCAGCGCGAAGATTAGACCCGCAATTAGTGACCATTGAATTCTCATTGAATTCTTCCTCCTCAGGGGGATATAACAATATAAAATCCCCTGCCCAGATAGGGCAAGGGATTAATGTAATACTAAGCTCTCTGCCTTATTTGGTCAACTGTTCCATTTGCTCGATAACACTTTCGAACACACTCATCGCTTCGCGAATCGGCTCAGGAGACGACATGTCAACGCCTGCTTTTGACAAAATATTGATGGAGTAATCACTGCCACCGCTCTTCAGGAAGCCGACGTAACGATCTACCGCCGGTTTACCTTCTTCAAGGATTTGTTTGGCAAAGCTAGTCGCTGCCGAGAAGCCTGTTGCATATTTGTAAACATAGAAGCTGTTATAGAAATGCGGAATTCGTGCCCATTCCATCTCGATATCCTGATCCACAACCATTTCTTTGCCGTAGTATTTGACATTCAGGTCGTAGTAGATACTCGAAAGATCTTGTGGGGTAAGCGAATCGCCCTCTTCAACACGCTGATGAATGATCTTTTCGAATTCTGCGAACATTGTTTGCCGGAAAATCGTTGTCCGGAACTGATCGGCATAGTAAGTGAGCAGATACATTTTTTCCTTAGGATCTGTAGACTTTTTGAGTAGATAATCCATAAGCAAAGCTTCATTGGTAGTTGAAGCAACCTCTGCAAGGAAAATGGTATACTGTGCATCCCGATAGTTCAGAGCGTTGTCTGAAAAATAAGAGTGTAGAGCATGACCCATCTCATGTGCCAGAGTAAACATACTGTTCAGATTATCGTTATGGTTCAGCAGGACGTATGGGTGTGTGCCATAAGGGCCCCAGCTGTAAGCTCCAGAGCGTTTATTCTCGTTCTCATAGACATCAATCCAGCCATTGTCGTAGCCTTTTTGCAGCACATTCAGATAATCTTCACCCAGCGGTTTGAGGCCTTCTTTGGTAATTTTCTTCGCTTCTTCGTACGTGATATCCAGCTTATATTCATCTACTAGTGGTGCAAATAGGTCATACATATGTAACTCATCCACACCAAGCAGCTTTTGACGCAACTTCATGTAACGGTGCATTAAAGGAAGACTCTCATGAATCGTATCGATCAGGTTGGTGTATACCTCTTTTGGAATGTTATCACCGTAAAGAGACATTTCCATTACAGATGGATACTTGCGGACGTGTGAGAAAAAGACGTTTTTGTTCACATTGGCGCTAAGCGTTGCTGCGATGGTGTTTTTTTGCTTACGATAGGTGTCATAGACTGCTTTAAAAGCATTTCGGCGAACCTCGCGATCGGAGCTTTCCAAGAACTTGATATAGTTGCCGTGAGTCAGCTCGACCTCTTTGCCATCTTCATCTTTAATCTTAGGGAATTTCAGATCTGCGTTGTTCAGCATACTAAAAATATTCTGAGGCGCTTGTGCTAGGTTTCCAACTTGGGCAAGCAGAGCTTCCTCAGCCTTGGACAATACATGCGCTTTCTCACGTTTCATCTCTTTTAAAGTGAAGGTGTAAGCGGACAGTTCAGGATCAGCAATAAATTGATCCAACTTCTCAATAGGCAGTGCCAAGATTTCTGGGGTTACAAAAGAAAAGGCTTCGCCTGCTTCGATCCCAAGCTTCTTCGCTTTGGAGGACAAAGCTTGATATTCAGGATTAGCAGTGTCTTCATCCTGACGCATATGAGCATAGACAAAAAGTCGCTCAGTGGAGACGGACAGCTTGTCATCCAGCTCAAAACATTGTTTCACAGCTTCTGCGGAATCAAGTTTACCTTGGAAATCAGCAGCTTTTTTGATCAGTGATTTAGCTTCAGCATATTCTGCATCCCAATCCTTCTGAGAGGCAAATATATCTTCAAGCTTCCAACGATTCTCAGCAGGTACTTCACTTCTCTTCAATAATTGTTCCATAGAAACCCTCCTAGAATGATGAGATGTAGTAGGCATAATCTCCCTCGGCAATACTGTGGATGATATTTCACCCGGTAGCAAGCTGAGCACAAGTAGAAGAGGGATGGACTTAAGTGTAATAGGCATGACGTCCTCCTCTTTGAAAAGTAGAGTCAGCTTATTATGTCCTGCTAAGTCCTGATTATTAATATTTAGTCTTCTTTATATGGTAGTTATGCCAACAAGCTATAAATAACAAAGATGAAAGCAAACAGAATCATTACGACCGCAGCCATGGCCATGCCCCGCTTTAGTTTCGGCGGGACACGATCCTTGGTCATAATTAATACTGCGCCTAGACAGAGGACTAGGACAACATAAATCGTGAGATTTTCGTTATTCATTTCCTGTTATACCTGTTTGAAAGCTGCAATGATGTTTTTGTACTCTTCTTCATTGTCTTTATAAGATTCTTTGTTGAAGCGGTTATTCACCCATTGCATCATCGCTGGACGACTAAGGAAGGTATGTGTTTCTTCTCCCCATTGATCGGAAATTTCGCGGAGTACAATGTAGCGGCCTTGAACTTCTACCGTCATCATATTCCATTTGTCTGTTTTGTATATTTCATGTTTTTTGATCATTATCATTACCACCCTGGCGATTTTTGGCTTTTGGCTCAATGATAACGCACTGGAGAAGGGAAAAGCAAATTAAATCATATATTAAGGGTTGGGTTTGATTGATTTGAACAGAAGATTGCAGTATACTATAGTTATACGCCATATATGGCGGTTATTTTTAGGAGGTTGTTCAATTGAAAGGTACAGTAAAATGGTTTAACGCAGAAAAAGGTTATGGTTTTCTTCAAGTAGAAGGCGGCGAAGATGTATTCGTACACTTCTCAGCAATTCAAGGTGAAGGATTCAAGACTTTGGACGAAGGTCAAGAAGTAGAATTCGACATCACTGATGGTAGTCGCGGACCGCAAGCTGAAAACGTAGTAAAATTATAAGAAACAGCAGGACAGTTAAGCTGTCTGCTACAAATATATAATTTACTTGGCAAGCCCTTGCAAGAGTGGTTACCAACTTACAGAACACAGTTCTTTCGGGAACTGTGTTTTTTTACGCCCACTATAGATGTTCTCCTAAATGAAAAAGGTCGTTGCACTCCATTGAAGGGGAGTGCAACGACCTCTTTGTATTATGGAATCATACCAACCCTAATTATAGGGAGGCTTTTTTGTTCTTTTTTCTGAAATAATTGATCGGCTCCAGGTTGGATTTCAATAAATGCTGTCCCAGAAACCCTGCAAAAGCAAGCAAGCTGAAACCTGTAGCCACTATATAAAAAATATAACGCCCCGCCTCTTGATAAATAATGCCGCCAAAGGTACCGCTAAGCAGCCCAGAGGCACTTGACCAAACGACGGTGAAAATGGCAAGACCTGTTGCCCGAAGGCGATCCGGGATAATCCGGGTGATATAACGGACAGATGTTACATAAAAAACACCAAATGATATACTGTGCATGGCTTGAATGGCAATCATTGAGCCTGGATGATCCGCCAGGGACATCAAAAGAAAACGCAGAGCATACATCAGACTCCCCAAGGCCAGCAAGGGCAATTCTTTGAATTTGTCGCCGTATCTGCTGAGGATAAATAATACAGGGATCTCACTAAGAGCTGACGCGAGCAATGCCCAGCCAATGATTTCCTCACCTGCGCCTAGTTGTTTTAGACTGATCGTCAGAAAGGCTTCGTTCATTCTATGGCCCAACGCGAGTACAAACACACAGCCGAAGAACCACAACACCTCTTTTTGCAACAATATATCTTTAAGTCCATTTTTGCTATTATCAGCTTCAGCTGTGTCCTTATCTTGATTCGTTGTTTCTATAACAGCAGGTCTTTTAACATCCTTAAGACCTAGGGTAATTAAAAGTGCAGCAATAATGATGATGATACATAGGGTCAAGCTCCAAGTAGAGCCCAATGCTCTTAATGCATAGCCAACGGTTAGAGCAAAGAAAGAATAGCCTAAGGAGCCAAAAACGCGAATGGTAATGAAGTTCCGTCCGTGTCTTTCGGCAACTTTGATAGCCATTGTATCGGCAAGCGGAAAAACTGGGTAATAGAAGAAGTAGAAGAAGGACAAAATAAGCATGACAGATGAAAATTCGGCCGCTCTGGCTAATAGAAGACCAGTTACTAATTGACCCGCAAGTAGTATGAACATGATCTTTCGAACGGTGCCTAACTTATCGCTTATCATACTCCAGAATAGATTGGATAGGATGGAGATAAGGGGACCGAGGGAATACAAGTAGCCTATCTGAGAACTGCTAAACCCTAAATGTGTGTAGAATAAAGGAAAGTAGGATACTACAAGGACGCTGGTACCATATATGGTAAAAAGAAAGGAACGCAGCCAGTTTTGATCACTGTAAAGGCTGCCGGTCCGTTTTGAAAACATGGATTGCACTCCTCCGAAATTGAAATATGCCTAGTATAGCATAAAGCAATGGGGAGATGTTTTTAAAAACTGCTGTATTTCTGAATCTTTCATGATTTTACGAAAGTGATTTTGTTGTTTGTACAAATACGCCTGATCATATTATAATAAGTGGTGATTTGGATAAGGAGACAACAATGTGGAGGCACTGTCATTGAGTGAATTAGAGCAAGGCCGTTACCTTAGCCCGCGTGGTCCACTGGGACTTATGAACAGGGTCTATAAGTACGTGCTGCCGGAAGTGAGAGAATGTCTCCATTTCTGGCGCCAAGATGCGAACGGGATTCCCGATCCCGAGCTCCGGAAGCAAGCACTTGCCAGCATTGAAACTAAAGAGTTTCATTGCATAGGCGGTGGTATTTATGCCGCCGGCAATTTATCGATGAAACATATACTGATTCCGCTAATTGTTGCTTATCAAACTATCAGTGATTATCTGGACAACTTATGTGATCGCAGTACTTCGCTTGATCCTGCAGATTTCAGGCTGCTGCATCAATCTATGCTGGATGCTATTGATCCAAATGCTGAGCCAGGTAATTATTATGCGCTTCGAAGTGAACAGAATGACGGCGGATATTTGTACAGGCTGGTTCGTAAATGCCAAGAAATGATTTCTTTGTTGCCAGGTTATTCCGCTGCTGCAGCGGAGATTCGAGAACTGGCTGTGCTCTATACAGATTTACAAGTGTATAAGCACATCCGCCCGGAACTCAGGGAAACAGCCCTGAAGGAGTGGTGGGAGGAACAGGGCAGTCGAGCGCCGCATCTGCAATGGAATGAGTTTTCGGCTGCAACGGGATCAACACTAGGTGTATTTATGTTATTTCTTTCCGCATGTGATCCGAAGCTGAACCAAGCTTCTGCGGCTTCGATTCGAGCTGCGTATTTTCCGCATGTATGTGGTCTGCACATTATGCTGGATTATCTGATTGATCAGGAAGAGGACCGAGCAGGCGGTGATCTTAATTTCTGCAATTATTATGATGACACAGATACCATGCTGAGTCGGATCGCTGCAATGGTTGAGTGGGCCCGTAAGGATGTTCGAAATCTTCCAGAGTCTTCGATGCATCGTATGGTGATTGAGGGATTGCTGGCACTTTATTTATCTGATCCCAAAGTTAGCGAACAGCGGGAAGTTCGCTCTGTATCTAAAAGCCTGATGAAAGGCAGTCCGCTTACAAGACTGTTCTTCTTCGCTAACAGCCGTTGGATACGCAAACGCTTTTTGTAACCATGTCGCGAAGTTGTTTTTATAAGATGTATCAGGCTTCGCACAATTTTAAGGAGGAACAACAGAATGTCTAAAATTCAAAAAATCGCAGTATTGACTAGTGGTGGAGATTCACAGGGAATGAACGCCGCTGTTCGTGCGGTTGTAAGAAGCGCACTTTATTTCGGTATTGAGGTATTTGGGGTGCAACGTGGTTATCAAGGTCTGCTGAATCGCGATATTTTCCCAATGGATCTTCGCAGTGTAGGGGATATTATTCAACGTGGCGGTACTGTTCTGCAGTCTGCAAGATGTCTGGAGTTCACGAAACCGGAAGGACAACAAAAAGGCGCGGATATCCTTAATGAACTGGGTATCGATGGTCTAGTAGTTATCGGTGGAGATGGTTCTTATAAAGGAGCTAACAAATTAAGTAAACTTGGTATCAAGACTATGGCTTTGCCAGGTACGATTGATAACGATATCTCCTTCACAGACTACACTATCGGGTTTGATACAGCGGTTGGCGTTGTTGTAGACGCTATTAACAAGTTGCGTGACACTATGTCCTCCCATGAACGTTCTTCGATTGTAGAGGTTATGGGACGCCACTGTGGCGATATCGCGCTGCATGCTGGACTGGCCTCCGGAGCAGAAACAATTCTTGTGCCGGAAATGCCGTATGATTTGAATGAAGTTGCTGACCGGATGCGCGATAACTTTATCAGAGGTAAACGTCACAGTATCGTAATTGTTGCCGAAGGCGTTGGCAAAGGTGAAGATGTGGCTCAAGCTCTGAAAGACCGTCATGCTTCTCTGGATGCACGTGTTACTGTACTCGGACATATCCAACGTGGTGGAACACCAACTCCTGGAGACCGGAATCTGGCTAGCCGTCTTGGCGATTTTGCCGTACGTAAGCTAATCGAAGGTGAATCCGACAAGGCTTGTGGTATCATCAAAGGTGAATTAACTCTTACAGATATTGATCTCGTTGTAAATATGAAAAAGGGCTTTGACCTGGAGCTGTACGAGCTGGCTTCCCGTCTTTCCCAATAATTAGCGACGCTATATATAAAAAGGAACAGCTGCGAGATGCGCACTGTTCCTTTTTTGTGTAATATGGATCGTTAACTCTGTGGTTGTTCCTGTGTGTATTGTGCGGCATAACGCCGTTGAACTTTGATAAGCCGAGACAATAGCAGGGTCGCACCGATGGCAAGACCGGTGATAAGACCAATCCAGTAGCCGAATGCTCCTAGATCTGTATAAGTTGCAAGTATATAACCTGTAGGTAAGCCAATTACCCAATAGGCAATAAAACAAATGATAAAGGCTGGGTTAACATCCTTATATCCGCGAAGCGCCCCTTGAGTAGGTGTAGCAATTGCATCTGAGATTTGAAAAAAGATTGCATAGATCAGGAAATGCTGAATCAACGAGATGACATCGGGTTCATCTGAATATAGACCAGCTACATGATTTCCGGCAAACAAGAGTAATAAAGCTGTGGCCAGCGAAAGGATTGCCGCCAGCCCGATACCCATTATGGCATATTGGCGTGCATCCTTTTGTCTGCCAGACCCGGTCTCGAAGCCGACGAGGATGGTAAGGCTGATGCAAATACTGAGCGGAATCATATAGAGTGTTGTTGCAAAATTGATTGCTGCCTGATGCGCGGCAATTGTTACGGTATCAAATCGGCTCATTAACAAGGTTACAGCGGAAAAGACAGCCGTTTCGAAAAAAATCGAGAAACCGATGGGTACTCCGATTTTAAGCAAATCTTTAATGCTGTTTAACGATATGAAGTAGAAATTACGGAATAATCTGAGATTTACAAAGGCCTGAGAACGATATATGAACAATAGAGCAACGGCAAATATAACCCAATAGGTAATGGCTGAAGCTACCCCTGCACCAACACCCCCGAGACGAGGGAATCCGAAGTTCCCGAAGATGAGCAAATAGTTCAAACCTACATTTACAGGCAAAGCTATTAGTGTAATACACATGGATACGCGTGTTTGCCCTAAAGCGTCTATACAGCTACGAAGTACCGTATATCCAAACAGGGGGATAATTCCGAACGAAATAGAACTGAGGAAGCGGAAAGCAACATCTCTTACACCAGGCTCCAAGTTCATAAAATTAAGAATAGGTGACAAGGCAAAGCTGCCAATCAGCAAGACGATGATCGAAACAATTAGTGACAGCCAAATACCTTGTGTGACTTGAAAGGCGACATCCTTATCTTTTTTGCTCCCGATGAGCTGTGAAACAATAGGTGTGATCCCCATAAGAATACCGCTGAGACCGGTTTGGATTGGAATCCAAAGACTAGTTCCTATCGCAACTCCTGCCAGATCGACGGTCCCGAATTTACCGGACATATTAGTATCAAAGAAGGTGATCGCGGATAAAGCAATTTGTGTAACAAGGATTGGGAATAAAATATGAAAAAATTGTCCTGCCTTTTGTTTTAAAGAGGTGGTCTGTATCATAATTCTGTGCCTCATTCTTTATGATTTTTCATGGAATAGGTTAAATAGTTCAATAAGTTTCCGTTAAAAGACCCGGCAAACGCCGGGTCTTTAGCATACGTATATCAGATCAGCTATAAATAATAAGGGCTGTATTCATTGTTTTTCGTAATCAACATCGGCTGTATAGCGATTGTTGGCGTTCCAGAGAAGGAACTCATCCACATTCTCATCTTTCAAAGCGCGGATTTGATCTTCCACCTGTTTTTTACCATATTTCACATAATGACCACTTCCGAGCCAGCTTGCTGTAAAGTCTTGAATCCAAGGCCGAATAACGGGTTTGTAGCTGCCCAGTGGATCAAGCTTCTTATGTGTATCAACCATGGAGCCTTTGATTGTAGCGTAAGGATCTAAGTCGGGCTCTTTCACGCCAAACCATCCCGTTGAATAGTGACTTGGATAAACCATTGGACTGATAACATCCACATTCTTGGATATTTTAACAAAGTCTTGGCCGATACCCTCAGCAGGGGCAGATGCGGCATATCCAAAAATATCTACGGACACACGGACACCAAGTGGAGCTAGCTCTGCTTTGGCATATTTAACAAAATTAGATACAATTTCTACGCGTGAATCACTGGTTTTAGTGTATTTAAGGGTTTCAGCGCGTTTTTCGAATCCTTCCGGAAAACGAACATAGTCGAACTGAATTTCTTTGAAGCCGAGCTTGACAGCCTCCTTGGCGATATCCACATTGTATTTCCAAACATCTTCATTATAAGGATTAACAAAGCTGTCGCCGCCTTTATTCTTCCATACAGTGCCATCAGAATTAACAAAAGACATCTGCGGGTTCTTCTTGGCAAGAATGGAATCTTTAAAAACAACAATCCGGGCGATAGGATAAACATCATGTTTCTTCAAACGTTCCATTAACTTGCTGATATCTCCAATAAAAGGCTGAGGGTTACCGAGCTTCTGAAGGTCGGCATTATCGGTCTTATATGTGATATAACCCGCATCGTCCTTAATGTCTATAACCATTGAGTTAAGTTCGGTTTGGTCAAGCAATGTAAGCAGCTTTTCCATTCGTTCCCCACCAGCACTGTAGGCGGTAACATAAATGCCTTTTACTTTGGGTGCGTCTGGCTGTGGATCGGTGTGTAACATACTTTCTGAGTTTGTTGCTTCAGGTGAAGCGCTTGGAGCTGGAGTTGCTACATTCGAATTGTTGTTTTGTTGTGCAATGATGGGGGGATTCATGGCGGACTTCAAAGCGATCGCCACTTCAGCGTCATGTTGGTTCTGTTGTACGCCTACGCTTCCCAAGGCCATCATCAGTAGAGCCCAGGTGATGTTCATTCGTTTTTCTCTCCCTTTATGTACTTTCCCCTAAATTATATAGGAACGGTTGCTCCCAAAAAGAACAGTGTTGTAACAATATTAGCTCAGATTGGGAATAAAAAACCGCCTTTGTTGTTTATAAACGAGATGTATGGATTCGAAACGGTATGAAAAAAGTAAATGCCGCCTTAAATCGGCAACAGGGCCGAACCCAAGGCGGCAACTATCAAGACTTCTCTTGCGGCTTGCTCATTGAAGATACGCAGAATTCTGATGTTCACAGATGCTGTAATGGATAATATCCATGGCATCTGCAGGTTCCAGAATACTTAGCCCGTCTCGCAGAACGATTACTGAATTTAATTCGTCCTGTTTGAGAAACGGCATCATATCAGGATACCACCTCATGACGATTGCTGACAGTTTTACCGTTTCCATTTCCACAAAAATCACCCTTTCCTTTTTCGATAGTTCTGAATAGATTCAGTGTTCATCGGAAAACGAAGTGCTTTGGAAAAAAGAGGGGTAAATCTCAATCTTTATGAAATTGTTAGGGTTCTGCGTGTGTATAATATATCATAATTCTGAGTTTGGTGCATTTTCCAATACTAGGAATTTTTATTTCCTCATTTTGTCTTTCCGAAAGGAACCCATAACACCCACTGTTTCAACAATATTTACAAAAGCTTGCGGATCTGTCGTGCGGATGATACGTTGCAGCTCTGCAAGTTCGTAGCGGGTTGTTACCGTCATTAGCATGTCCTTTTCAACGTGAGAATAAGCGCCTTCTGTTTTAATCTTTGTGACACCTCGTTGAAGGCCTATTAGATGTTGCAGTAATTCATCTGTACGGTTTGTTACAATATATACGGTTACCTTTAAGTGGCTGATATGAATCATATCCAACACTTTACCTGTTACATATATAGATACCATTGATGAAAGTGCTAAATTCCAGTTCTGGTCAAGATAAGCGGCCGCCAGGATAACTAGTCCATTTAAACTTACCACTACATTGCCGACCGGGAAATCACGGTATTTAGTGATAATTGAACCCAAGATGTCAAAACCTCCGGAAGAACCTCCTGCACGGAAGGAGATACCGCAGCCAATCCCAACGAGAACTCCGCCAAATACAGAGGACAGCAGCATATCTGTAGCCACCAGATGCTCAGGAATCACCGTTAAGAACCAGGTTGTAAACACAACGGATAACATGCTCATAATAATAAATCTCCGGCCTAACTGGAACCAGCCTGCAGCCAGCAGAGGAATATTAAAGAGCAAGTATAGGAGGCTTATGTTTAATGGAGTGAAATAACCCACTAACATGGAAAGCCCAGATACGCCACCACTTAGTAAACGGTGTGGAATTAAAAATAGATTAAATCCACTGGCGATCAGTGCTGCCCCTAAAAAAACAACCAAACAATTCAAAATCTGTCTTAACAAGTAAATCCACCCTTATATATATATTTAAAAAAATAAAACATGAAAGCAATGAAAAGAAAGGAACCCACTGGTATTCTCACATGTGTTTGTGATATAATGTATAGGATATTCTTGAGTAGAACGTTACAATGGTATTTTTGCATTGCATCGGATGTAAAGCTACAGTTGCTCAGGTACAACAAGGTACCTGATGATTAGGGAGGCTTTTCGTCCCAAAAGCGCTATATCATGCAGAAAATAGAGCATGATTGGACAGCCTATAAATGTGTTTACCGCTACTTAAGAATACAGACAAGCATGTGGAATGTCCACTGTATAGAAGGAGCATGAATAATTTGAAAACATTCGCAGAATTTGGCTTGGAGCCAAAAGTGCTACAAGCAATCACAGAGTTAGGATTTGAGGAGGCAACACCGATACAGGAACAGTCGATCCCATTAGCATTGACTGGGTCGGATCTGATCGGTCAAGCTCAGACTGGTACAGGTAAGACTGCTGCTTTTGGTATCCCCCTCATTTCGAAGATTAACCGTGAAGACGAAAAAATCTTGGCCCTTATTATGGCACCAACTCGTGAGTTGGCCATCCAAGTGTCAGAAGAAATTGGCAAACTAAGCCGTTTCAAAGGTCTTCGCTCGTTGGCGATTTATGGCGGACAGGATATTGGACGTCAAATCCGTGGATTGAAAAAGAAACCACAAATCATTATTGGTACACCTGGTCGTTTGCTCGATCACATCAACCGTAAAACGATCCGTTTGGATGATGTTCAAACCGTTGTATTGGATGAAGCAGATGAAATGCTGGATATGGGCTTTATGGAAGATATTCAGACTATCTTGAAGCTCGTTCCTGTAGAACGTCAAACCATGTTGTTCTCTGCTACAATGCCACCAAACATTCAACGCCTAGCTCAACAATTTCTTAACAACCCGCAACATGTCTCCGTTATTCCGAAACAAATCAGTGCCCCACTGATTGATCAAGCTTATGTGGAAGTGCCTGAGCGTCAAAAGTTTGAAGCTCTTAGTCGTTTGATTGATATGGAATCACCTGAATTAGCTATCGTATTCGGACGTACTAAGCGCCGGGTTGATGAGCTTGCTGAAGCTTTGCAAAAACGCGGATATTCTGCTGATGGATTGCATGGTGACTTGTCACAGAACCAACGTGATGCTGTAATGCGTAAATTCCGTGATGGCAGCATTGACGTGCTGGTAGCTACTGACGTAGCGGCACGTGGTCTGGACGTATCCGGCGTAACTCACGTAATTAACTTTGACTTGCCACAAGATCCTGAAAGCTATGTACACCGTATTGGTCGTACAGGACGCGCAGGTAAAGAAGGTACGGCTTGGTCATTCGTTACTCCACGCGAAATCGATCACCTGCATTTGATCGAACGTGTTACTCGTCACCGGATTACTCGTAAACCTTTGCCAACAATGGCTGAAGCTATTGAAGGTAAACAACGCGTTACTGCTGAGCGTTTGCTTGAAGTGGTAGAAAGCGGAGAATTGAACGAGTACAAAGGAATTTCTATTCAATTGCTTGAGCAATATGATTCCGTACAATTGTTGTCCGCAGCTATGAAGCTTCTCACTGGCGACAAGAAGGATTCCGCAATTGAATTGACTCCTGAAGATCCAATTCGTGCTAAACGTCGTGGTGGCAAAAACGATATCCGCAGTGGCCGTAAACCTAATGGTGGTTATGGCGGAAACCGTGGTACTTCCGGTGGCAGCGGTAGCGGTGGCGGATACCGTGGTAACCGTGATAATAACGGTGGCGGTAGTCGTGGTGGCTATAGCAGCGGTGGCAGCAACTACGGTAGCGGCAGTGGCGGCTATGGCGGTGGCTATAAAGGCAACCGTGATGGCGCACCAGCTCGTGACGGTGGTGCAAACCGCAGCGCAGAGCGTAAACCATACACTCGTCCAAGCAGCACGAGCACTCGTCCTGCAAAACGTGAAGATTTCGATAATTAATACTTCGTCCAGATACCAAAGAAGACGAGATGCCGCATTGCGGTTCTCGTCTTCTTTTTGCTGAAATATAAGGATGTTTGGTGAATTGTTGTGTCCTTAGTAGGGCGCGAATTTGTTTTGTGAGATATTAGTATCCGAATGTACGAGTGATGATAACGAGCAAGATAAACAATACGAGGATCGTGCCTGTAGAAGTCCAACCGCCGAAGCCAACAGGTGTAGACATGAGATAACCTCCTTTAGAATGTGGGGATTTTGGTATTTCTTATGGTTACAATCCTAATATATGGACTATAAAGGCTTTACGTATAGACGATAGTCTATAATTCAGAAAGTTGGGCTATGGAAATGAGGAGGTCAAATGAGGTATAGTTAAGATATGTAGTATGTAAGAGACAGAGGAGGAAGGGAATTGGAGTTTAAAGGAGCAATGGGCGGCTTATACCGCGTCACAGAATGGATTTCACGTATCGCAGGAAGTAATATCTTATGGGCACTATGTTCCGCCCCGTTTTTGTTTTTTGGTGTTTTAAAGATGATTATGTTAGGGACAGGCGCAGGTGGAGCGAACGAGCAAATTACATTGAACTGGGCAATGGGGATTCTAGCGCCCTTTACGGTGTTTCCAGCTTCAGCCGCTTTATTTACTGTAGTACGTAAGTGGGTAATGGGGAATACGGATGTAGGAACTTTTCGTACATTTTTTCAGGGGTATAAAGAGAACTATGTAAAAAGTATGCTCGGAGGAGTTATCTATACATTGATGTTCGTTGTTATGTACGTTGATGTAACAGTTTACATGACACAAATGCCTAACTTCAGAATTGTTGGTATTTTGATGTTGGTGCTGATGATACTTTTGTCGGTATCCATGTTTAACTTCTTTTCCATTGTGGTTCATTACCAAATGGGCTTCAAGCAAGTGATGACCAATTCTATATTGCTGACTATAGCACGCCCAATTCGTGTGTTCTCTACATTGATTGCAGCCGCGGTTCTTGTTTATATCGGTCTTAGATATCCGGCTCTGTATTTCATTTGTATTCCAACGTTGATTGCAATGGCGGCCTTCTTTAACTTCTACGCTACTTATAATAAGCTACAGCTGCAAGTAGAAAAGAAGAAACTAAAAGAGCAGGAAGAAGCAGAAGCAGCAGCATTGAACAATCGGGCGGATGAATATGACGACGATGACGATGATGATGATGATGACTACGAGGATGAAATTGATGAAAAGGACACCAAACGCATTTAACAAAATGCTGGATTAAGCGTTGGATATTTCCAGGTAATTAATTCCTGTGTAAAAATAAAGCGCATACAGGTTTACTTTTTCGTTAAAACGCAATATAATAATAACAAATCCTGCGATGTACGTTACGGTTACTCGTTGTTTTGAACCAATGATAATGTCTTGGGAGATCTACACGAAGCGCAGCTGAACCGCCCTGTCTATATGACTTGGGGAATTCAAAAACGTTTTCTGCGATCACCCACCTGCTCTAGCAGGTTCAGAAGACACTGTAGCCGGACGGCATAAGCGGGTTTTCTCTTGTTTAAGCCAAGGCGCCCTGTTTCCCGTGAATAATGGGAGCGGGCGCTTTTTTGTATGTCTGGAATAAAGGGAAAGTGAGTTATACCCTTTTGTTCCTGAGACAAGAGTGTTACACTTAGAATAATGAACTTGGGATTTGTAGAGGGGGAAGAATTTTGTCGTTAAAAAGAACCTTGGTTGGCTTATTCCGCAGTCATGATGGAACAAGCGACCGCGCCAAAGATCCGACATTAAAAACGCGTTATTACAATCTAACTAAAGACAAAGCATGGGAAGAAGTTTCATCAACTTTAAAGAAAGTTCCTGGATTTAAGGTGCTTCACGAAGTGGAGTCTGTAGGTGAGATTACTCTTGAGAAAAGAACGGCATTTGGCCGTACGCTGGACATTACGGTATCGGTGCTAAATACGACGCCTGTTCGTTGTGGTGTAGACATGTATTCTGCATCTAGAGGTTCACTTGGTGATCTCGGGGCGAATTACCGTGTGATTCAACGCTTGTATGCATCTTTGGACAAAAAATTAGGAAAATACAAAGCAGACTGATTTTTAGAGGCCCGTCAAACCCTTCTTGCTTAGGGATAGTATGAATGCGTTTACGTAAACGGTGAGCTGCTCAGTGTGTTATCGATAAATCTTTCTATTACAAAAAAAAGCGGGAGAAGGATGGACCTTCTGCCGCTTTTTTAACAGAGATAATTAAGTATTGTTGGAATAACCGCTACTGATTAAAGAATTAGAGCAGCTTCTTCACAGCAGCAATAGCATCTTCATAGTTAGGGTGCTCGGTCATTTCACTCAAATATTCAACATATACGATCTTGTCGTTCTTATCCAGAACAAAGATGGAGCGCATATCTAAGCGGAATTCTTTAATCAGCACACCATAGGCTTGTCCAAATGAGGTTGCTTTGTGGTCGGATAGAGTAATAACTCGATCGATACCGGCAGCACCGCACCAGCGAGCTTGGGCAAACGGCAGGTCCGTGCTTACCGTGAGAATTACCACATCGTCACCAAGCTCTGCGGCTTCACTGTTGAACCGGCGGGTCTGTGCGTCACATACCCCGGTATCAAGAGAAGGGACAACACTGATTAGCTTGATTTTACCGGCATAATCACTTAGAGACACGTCTTCTAGAAGATTCTTGCTCAGAACAAAATCGGGTGCAGGATCACCAGCTGTTAGCTTAGGTCCTACGAGAGTGATGGGGTTGCCTTTAAAAGTAGCTACGCCTGTTTTTTCTTGCGTCATATCCTTGTTTTCCTCCTCGAATTATAATATTGGATTCTTACTGCCACAATAAATTATAATCTTAATAGCAGGAAGATGTCCAACCGGACAAGATATATATGTAAAGGGATGGGTGTTATGATATTTATTCGATACGAAAATTGGAAAAGTTATGTCCGGTATTATCCGGTAACCTGTCTGCTCATATTGGCCAATGTGATCATGTTTATCCTGACGGTAATTAACGGAGGATCAACAAATATTCAAACGCTTATTGATTTTGGTGCTATAGTAGATGTGAGTCCGTACAAAGAGGAACTGTGGCGCTATCTGGCCGCTATTTTTTTACATAATGGGTTTTCCCATCTGTTCTTTAATTGCTTCGCTCTCCTGGTGTTTGCACCGCCTCTGGAGCGATTGCTGGGCTGGTGGCGTTATGCGCTGCTCTATGTGGCGGGTGGTTTTCTGGCAAATCTGCTTACAATTGCGATTAGTGCCCGCTCAGTAGTAGAGGTTGGTACGGTTTCGGTTGGTGCTTCTGGAGCAATCTACGCCATTTATGGTGCATTTTTATACATTGCCGTTATTCAACGGGCGATGATGGATGAGGGCTCGCGTAAGACTTTATACGGATTGCTAATGATCGGGATCATTATGTCGTTTGCTACACCGAATGTGAATTGGGTTGCACATCTCGGAGGTTTGGTTTCTGGCTTTTTCGTATATGGGCTAATTATTCGTATATTCAAAAAAAGCCTAAGACAGGGGCGATGATGGAGTGGAGCTAAGACAGCTGCAATATTTTTTAAAGGTAGCTCAAAAAGAACACGTAACAAGAGCGGCAGAAGAGCTTCATGTAGCGCAGTCTGCGGTAAGCCGTCAGATTCATCAGCTGGAGCAAGAGCTTGGGGTTGATCTATTTATGCAAAAAGGGCGCAATCTGCAGCTTACCCCTGTTGGGCAGCTCTTTTGCAAGAAGGTTGAGAGTATCCTTAAGGAGCTGGAGCATTCGGTAAATGAGGTGCATGAATTTCTGGATCCCGAGCGTGGTGAGATTCGGATTGGATTCCCGCATAGCCTTGGCACACATCTCATCCCGACTATCGTTGCAGATTTTCGTAAGTATTATCCTCATGTCAAATTTCGTTTTAAACAAGGATCTTACCCTTCTTTGATAAAAGACGTATTGTCTGGCGAAGTGGATTTAACTTTCATTTCGCCTTTTCCGGAGAATGATGAGCATGTCTCGGGGGATATTGTAATGACTGAAGAGTTGTTTGCGATTCTTCCTCAGAATCACCGGCTGGCAGGAGAATCTGAAATTCGGTTGGAACAGCTGCAAAAAGAGAAGTTTGTTCTATTCAGCCAAGGCTATTCGTTGAGACCTATCGTTTGGCAAGCTTGCTTGCAGGCGGGATTCCAACCGCAGATTGCTTTTGAAGGTGGAGAGACCGATACCATTCGTGGTTTGGTGGCCGCAGGGATGGGTGTAAGCCTGCTTCCGGAGATGGCGTTCTATCAGACGAATCCTCTTCAACCAGCCCAGGTGAAGGTTGTGGAGCCTGCGGTGACGAGAACGGTTGGCTTGATCTACCGTACAGATAGTAAATTACCGCTGGTGGCACGTTCCTTTCGGACTTTTTTAATCTCCTACTTTAAAGCTAGGCAAAATAATACCCCGGTCGGCTCTTAGCCTTCCGGGGTTTTTGTTGTTTAGAGGTATGTGATATTAGTCGCGGTTGCCTAAAAAGACGGTGATCAAGCGGAGCAATTCAAGCAACGATACTAGAGCGGCTGCAACATAAGTTAAAGCAGCGGCGTTGAGAACCTTTGCTACTCCGCGTTCTTCTTCGTTGCGGATGAAACCTTGTTCTACCATGACCTGACGAGCCCGGTTACTGGCGTTGAATTCTACAGGCAGCGTTACGAGCTGGAATGCAACAGCTGCTGAGAAGAAAATGATACCCAAGCCTATAAGATTAAAGTAACCGAAGATGAAACCTGCCATCAGCATGAAAGGCGCGATGCCTGATGCGAAATTAACTACCGGGAACATCCGGTGACGAAGTGTCAACATAGGATAACTTACTTTATGCTGAATCGCGTGGCCTACTTCGTGACAAGCGACAGAAATTGCAGAGATGGAACTTTCATAATAGACAGGCTCAGATAAGCGTACAACTCTGTGGATGGGGTCATAATGGTCTGAGAGTGTACCTCTTACAGGTTCAATCGGAACATCGTGTAAGCCATTAGCGTCGAGCATACGTCTCGCGGCTTCATATCCAGTCAGGCCGTTCGAATTGGCTACCTTTGACCACTTGCTGAAGGTTCCTTTAACTCTAAACTGTGCCCACAATGAGAAAAGAAAAGCAATAATTACTAATAGGTACATAAACATAGATGCATTCCTCCACTGTATTGTAAATATGGTATTTACATTGGCGGTCCTTGCGTAAGCAATAGCCGGATCGCTTCCATGCAGGCTAATCCCTGAGGGAGCAGATTTGAAAGTACGCGACTGGCCTGTCCTGGCTTCAAACCACTAATAAGAGGTTCAAGGGCTTTAACTTCCCGTTCTAGCCGCTGCATTTGCTGCTCTAACTCAACTAATTTATCAGAGACGTCAGTTTCTGGTGTTGCCTCGTTCCATTTGCCTAGCATAGATTTGATTTCTTCCAATGAATACTTGTCATGCTTTAATTGAGTAATACGTTCTAAAGCAGCCAAGGTTTCATGGCTGTATAGCCGATAATTTTTGGTGCTTCTAGATTCCGGGGAGATTAATCCCAGTTTCGTGTAATAATCAATAGTTCGTTCACTAATGTGAGCAGCCTTAGCTAATTCTCCAATTCGATACAAAATCATATCCCCATTTAATCTCGCCTCACTAATTGAATACGACTGCCGATAAGTGGCGGTCATCTCCTAAATTGATGGTTTCTTATGCTATCTGTAATGATAACAAACTGGAAACCATACAGTCAAACGTCATACTTTCATAAAGTATATGCAGTAAAGAAGGGTTAATTCATGAACGGTGATCTGTAGTTTCTATACAATACACTCAAACTCAAAGGGATATCAAATTTGAAGAATGATTGGGGTTGAAAACTATAAGTTACCCCAATATATAACATTAAATGTTATGTATTTTGTGATTTTGGTAAAAGATGCGTTCAATTATCAGGTAATATAAATGAGGTTGTGCGCGTAGTTATTTTAATGAAAATGCAGCTAGAATCAGGCCTTTAGGACCTCTAGTCCATTAGTACTGTGAAAATTTCGTGTGCTCAAATAAAATAAAATAAAAACATTCCTAAAATAGTCTTGTCAATTTACCTGACTTCTGATTATAATGACATTAAGAGTTTCACGCTTTGTTAGAAAATATAACATTGGGGAGTGGGGTAAAAATGAAAAAGAAATGGTTGATGATGTTACTGGCCATGATTACACTGATGATTTATCCGGTAAGTGCTTTTGCAGCGGACGGTCCGACGAACGTTGACTTACAAGTCGGATTGGACACAGCGTTTACCTTCCTGGCATTCATTTTAGTATTCTTTATGCAAGCAGGGTTTGCAATGCTCGAAGCGGGTTCGGTTCGGATGAAGAATGCAGGGCACGTAGCAGGTAAGACAGTACTTACTCTGGCTATCGCAAGTCTTTGCTTCTGGGCTATCGGCTTTGGACTTGGTTTCGGTAACGGCAATGGCTTCTTCGGTACTACAGGCTTCTTGTACGGAGGAGATTCAACCGCAGCTTCTTTTGAATCACTTGCATTTTCTGATGTTACTTTAAATGTTAAATTCTTATTCCAAATGGCCTTTGCAGCAGTTTCCTTGGCTATCGTATCTGGTGGTATGGCAGAACGTGCGAAGCTAAGTGTGTATATCATTTTCGGAATTTTGTTCTCCGTCGTAATTTATCCAGTTGTAGCTCACTGGGTATGGGGCGGTGGCTGGTTGGCTGAGCTGGGTATGCAAGATTATGCAGGTTCCACGGTTGTCCATCTTACAGGTGCAACGGCAGCAGTGGTAGCAACCATATTGCTTAAGCCTCGGCTTGGTAAGTTTAATAAAGAAGGTAAACCCGTGATCATTCCAGGTCATAACCAAGTATTTACTGTACTCGGTGTTATTATCCTCTGGTTTGGTTGGTTCGGATTCAATCCAGGTAGTGCTTTGTCCCCAATGGGCGGTTTCTTCGGTCACGTAGCCCTAACAACGAACATCGCAGCAGCAGCAGGTGGTTTGGCAGCATTGATTGCTTCTTGGTTGTACTTTGGTAAATCTGATATTCCAGCAATGCTGAATGGTGTTCTGGCTGCATTGGTTGCAATCACAGGAGCGTGTGCTTTCGTTGATCCATGGGCAGCAATCATTATTGGTTTTGTAGCCGGTGCTTTTACATTCATGACTTCCCAATGGCTGGAACGTGCAGGGCTTGATGATCCAATCTATGCTTTCTCGGTGCATGGTATTGCGGGGATGTGGGGTGCAGTTTCAACGGGTCTGTTCGCTGTACCTGAGCTTATTACTAAAGGCGGCTTGGTAGGTGAAGCTGGGTTGTTCTACGGTGGCGGTTTCCATCAACTAGGCGTTCAAGTGCTTGGTGTGGTTGGAACATTTGTTTTCGTAGCCGTTCTTTCTTTCATCATCTTGTATGTAATGAAGGTAACTATCGGACTTCGCGTTACAGAAGAAGAAGAATTAATGGGTCTGGATATCAGTGAGCATGGTACTTACGGATACCCTGAGCAAATGAAATTGATCGCAGATTCGGAATCCAAAACCCTTAAACAATAACATTTCAACTCGGACAGGGAGGCGGACCGTGTGGCATCGATGGAGTTAACAGATGAGTATAATGAAGAAAGCTTTAGGACCATCGTATTGGCCGGTTCGTCAGAGGAGCTTAGGGAGAGGCGTGTTGCCTGTCAAAAAGTACTTCTCGAACAGTTGAATGTTATTCCTATAGAGGAATGGATGTTCCGTGTGAATACTATGCATGATCTTATTGCCCAAACCGCAGTACTCATATGTGAGGCGCAGATGAAAGAGGCGGGCTATGGCCCGCCTCCCTGTGCTTATTCCTTTATTGTGTTTGGCAGCAGTGGGAGGCAGGAGGCAACGCTTTGGAGCGATCAGGATAATGGCCTGATAGTCGAAGGAGAGCCTGATGGGGAAAAAAATCGCTATTTCGAATTTTTCGGAACTTTGTTATCCGATATGCTTGAAGAAGTAGGATATGAGAAATGTGCGGGGAAGGTAATGTGCTCCCAAGTCATGTGGCGTAAGACATTATCTGAATGGATAGAGCAGCTTGATAGCTGGAGAACTCAGTTGGAATGGGAGCCGATCCGGTATCTTATTATCTCTTCTGATATGCGTCATGTGGCAGGAAGCGTGAAGTTATCAGCGAAGTGGCAAGAAGCTTTCTATGAAGGCTTTGAGGAAAATGAGCAGCTGTCTAATGCTGTTCTTCGCAATACAGTACGCCACAAAGCGACTTTGAATTTACTGGGACAGGTGTTAACAGAACGGTTTGGTGATTATGCAGGCGGATTTGATGTTAAGTATGGGGTCTATATTCCGTTAGTGAACATTGTTAGACGGTTGTCATTACTACATGGCATTAGAGCTGGCTCGACATTAGAGCGGATTGAAGCGCTTGATAGGCTTGGGAAATATCAACATTTAGAGGATATCCGCAGAGCTTTCTTATTAGCAATGCGGTTGCGAGTGAACACGCCATATAGTGTTCAGGATGGATTGTTAATCAGCAGTGATTATGTAGCTGAGAGTGAATTGAAGAATAAGCAGCTGCTGTCTGAGCTGCGTGAAAGCCTGCTGCTTGTCAGACGCCTTCATCGGGCGCTGCAGCGTCAGCTCCGCTCAGCGGAAAGGTGGCGGTCATGAGGGAGCCGAACAAAAGCGGAGGATTCTGGAGTAATCTAAGACAAGGTGGAATGCCCTCGGCAATTGCTTCGATGAGAGGTGGAGAAACTGCACAACAGACTGCGCAGCAAATGGCCTTTATTAGATCTTTGATGCGAGAGAAACGGCGGCCTGAGGTGCTGCATACCCCATTGTCTGAATTAGAGACAGTGATCTTTGATCTAGAGACTACAGGCTTTTCCCATCAGCATGGGGATGAGATTATGTCTTTTGGAGCCGTCAAGGTTGTTGGAGAGCAGATCAAAGAAGAGGAATGCTTTTATACACTGGTGAACTGTCAGACGGCTATTCCGGAGGATATTACAAGGCTGACTGGGATTACGGAAGAAATGACACAATCCGCTCCCTCCTTAATGGATGGCCTTCATAATTTTATGTCCTTTGTAGGTCAGAATGTGCTGGTTGCACATGCAAGCTCACATGATAAGGCTTTTCTTAATGCTGCTTTATGGAAAACCTCTAAAGTTCAGCTAACACACCGTGTGCTGGACACGATGATGTTAGCGCGATGGCTTGAGCCACAGCGAAGTAATTATTCGCTGGATGAGCTGCTATATGTGCATGAAATTCCGATTCATGGCCGTCATCATGCCTTGGAAGACGCAAAGATGACAGCACAGCTGTGGGTGATCTACCTGCGGGAAATTTCGGAGCGCGGCCAAGTGGATACCTTGGGTGATCTTTATGCTTATTTAAGTAGAACGTGAAGCGGGGCTTGAGATAAACCGCGGAACAAATTACCGCCGCGGTCATCAGGCAAACGCTCAATATAAAATCCGTTCAGAATGGGATTGCCGCTATCTTTGGTGTTGGGAGAACCTATAAGATAAAGCGCAAACTCAGGTCCTAGTGCTGTTAGTCCTTTATAATCGGCAACTGAAGGGATAGGTGCTGAATGTGGGTGGGAATGAAATAGTCCGATGATAGTTGGTTCATTGTACAGTGCATTAATCCACTCTTCAGGGTGGGGAGTAAAGGTGTGCAGCGGGTCTGGCGCTACGTTGCGCAAGGGTACGTAAGTATCTATGAGCATGCCACCCGCTGCGGCAGCACCCAGCAGGACTCCGCATGCTTCATGCGGATAACAGGACAGCAGGTGCTTCCCCAGTGCTTGCTGTACGGAATATTTCAGTCTAATAGGCTGGACATTTCCCTGGAATGCTGCCATTTGTTCACCCCTCTCTCTTCATTAGGGTTTCGTCGCAGACGAAACCCTCTTTTTTATTATAAAAGTATATATTATTGTGTAAAAAATGGATGGTTTGAAATTTAACCTATTGAGGGTACAATAGTAGAAAACTATTCCAATCGTAAAGGAACAGATGACTATGAAAGCAAGTAATAAATTAAATATAACAGTATTACTCATAGTTGTATGTGTTGCTGTGTTTGCGGTGTGGCATAATCGTGAGCCCAAAGCAGAAGCTGTGCTTGCGCAACAAAATGAGCTGCCGATGAAGAGCGGACCTAAGGCTGGACTGCGTGCACCTTCGTTTTCACTTCAGGGAACAGATGGGACTACCTATGTTGTTGATGGCCCCAGAGATAAAGCGGTAATCCTTAATTTCTGGGCTTCATGGTGTGATCCCTGCCAGCAGGAAGCTCCTGAACTTAATACCATGGCCACTAAGTATAAGGATGTTCTAGATATTTACGGTATTAATGTGAGCAGTCAGGATTATAAACCCAATGCTGAACGTTTTATCAAGAAATACGGTCTTGTGTTTCCGGTTATGTTTGATGTAAAAGATGAGGTGTACAGCAAATATAATGGAGCTGTTTTTCCCACCAATGTGCTCATTGATAAGAATGGAGTGATCTCAGAGATTATTCTAGGTATTCTTAGTCCTGAAGAGTTGGAGGAGAAAATAATCAAGCTTACCGAATCATGAAGCAGGCTATCCCATGTGGAGACAGATCTGCTTTTTTCTCCAAACAGCAAAAGTCTACAGATCAGCGATTCTTCTTATTGGAGGATCGCTGATCTGCGTTTTTGGTCAGCCGCGATTTACTTTAGTAGACAGCAAGCATTAATTTCACTATACCGTGGAGCAGAAATGGTTTGAACCCCGAAGGAAGCCGAGTTAGAACAATTGGGGAATTTCTCCCTATTATTTCGAGATCTCGGGTCATTCAACGAATAATTAGGGAAAATATCCCTCTAATCTAGCTGTTTTGGTGGGAAATAATGAAATTACCTTGGTTTTTAGGGAGGAATTCCCTATTTCTGTTCATTTATAGCGAATATCGGCTATTTTCAGGGAGTTTTTCCCTAATTACTCTACCGCACCCGCACCCGCACCCGCACCCGAACTCGCACCCCACGCACCCCGCACCGCACACTGCCCACCGGCCATAGTCTATGGGCTAAAGTAATAGTCCGTTATATAGCCTATTTAATAAAAAAGAAGCTGCCCTATAAGTAGAATTCTACTTTTGGGAAGCTTCTTTTTTGTCTTACAAAATTCTATAAGTGATCAATTAATGATTGACCAGGCCTCTAGGTTCATTGCTGGTCGTCTTCTCATTCTCCAATGAGAGCTCATTGAGAAGCGCGTAGCGCATACTGTCAACAAGTGCCTCCCAGCTGGCTTCAATTACGTTACTGGAGACACCAACCGTACTCCAGGTGTCTGTGAAGTTCTTGGATTCAATCAATACCCTTACCTTCGCTGCAGTCTGATCCTGTTCATCTATTACACGGACTTTATAGTCGGATAGATGCATTTCCTTTAATTGTGGGAAATAGGTCTGTAATGCTTTACGAAGCGCGTTATCGAGTGCGTTGACTGGACCGTTACCTTCAGCAGCGGTATAAAGATTCTCACTGCCAACTTTCAGCTTCACGAACGCTTCAGATACTACTGGATGTTCTGCGGTTTTCTCAACTAACATCTTGAAGGATTCAAAGGTAAAGGTTTCATTCATCTCGCCAGTAGCTTCCCGAAGGAGTAGCTCCAGTGAGGCATCGGCACCTTCAAACTGATAGCCTTGATGTTCCATCGTTTTGATTTTCTCGATCACCCGGCGAGCCTGCTCGCTGCTTGGATCCAGATTTAAACCCATGTCCTGCGCTTTGGAAAGTACATTGCTCTGTCCGGCAAGTTCGGAGACCAGCACCCGCTGCTTGTTCCCGACAAGCTCAGGAGCGATATGCTCATAGGTCCGTGAATCACGCATGATGGCGGAGACATGGATTCCACCTTTGTGTGCGAAAGCTGCATTTCCGACATAAGGCTGATTTACCGGCAGATTAACATTGGCCACTTCACTAATGTAGCGGGCAGTGTTGGTAATCTGCGATAATGAATCGCCTGGAATACAGTGATAACCCATTTTGATCTGTAGTGTAGGAATAATAGAACATAGGTTGGCGTTGCCACACCGTTCACCGTAACCATTAATGGTACCTTGTACTTGCCGTGCTCCAGCTCCGATGGCGCTAAGTGCATTGGCAACCGCTAGCTCACAGTCATTGTGAGTGTGAATTCCGAGATTGGCTCCGGGCAATTGTTGATTTAGAGCGGTAACAATCTCATGAATTTCGTAAGGTAAGGTCCCACCGTTGGTATCGCACATTACAAGCCAATCTGCTCCGGCTTCCTGGGCTTTGGACAGAACAGCTGCTGCATATTCAGGATTATTCTTGTATCCGTCGAAGAAATGCTCGGCATCAAAAATCACTTCAAGGCCTTGGTGTTTCAAGTAGGATATGGAGTCGCCGATCATGGCGAGATTCTCCTCAAGCGTAGTCTGTAATGCAGTGTGTACATGGAAATCCCAAGATTTTCCGACGAGTGTAGCAGCAGGAACCCCTGCGTCAATCATACGTTTTAAATTGTCATCGTTTTCGGCCAAGGAATTCTTCCGCCGAGTGCTGCCGAACGCTGTAATTTTGGCGTTCAGATGAAGCTCCTTGACTCTTTTGAAAAATTCAATGTCTTTATTGTTGCTTCCCGGGATGCCACCTTCAATATAGTGCACACCCAGATCATCGAGTTTCTTGGCAATCTTCAGCTTGTCGTCAGCCGACAGACTGATGCCTTCACCTTGGGTGCCGTCGCGTAATGTAGTATCGAAGATGGAGATGGACTTAGACATGAGAGTCCTCCTTATAGGGAAATGAATTTATATATTATAGCATTTTTACGCGGGAATGTAACAAAGAACTTTACAGCCTCTTAAGTTGACCTAACCGCAGCGGAGAGTTATTCTAAGTTGGACAATAGAAAACCTGAGGATAAGAAGGTAGATATTGTGCAGAATGTTGATCAGTATTATCCAACGAGTGGCAGGGTTATCCTGCATGTTGATATGAATGCTTTTTACTGCTCTGTGCATGAGGCAGAGGACCCTGACCAATATAGAGGCAAAGCTACTGCGGTTGCGGGTAGTGTTGAATTGCGGAAAGGGATCATAGTGACTTGTTCCTACGTCGCCCGCAGAATGGGGATTTCGACGGGAATGCAGGTTCAGAAGGCGCTTCGTATTTGTCCATCGCTTATCGTTATTAAACCGGACTTCCATTTATACCGCAAATATTCTAATGCTTTTATGCAGATTGCATATAGCTATACTCCGTTACTGGAAGCAGTGTCCATCGATGAATGTTACCTTGATATAACTGGCTCCAGACAATTCGGTACACCCATGGAAATAGCGGAGACGATTCAGCGCCGTATAATGGAAGAATTGGGCTTGCCATGCTCAGTGGGGATCGCTCCCAATAAGCTGCTTGCGAAGATGGCTTCCGATTTAAAAAAGCCAAACGGTATTTCAGTGCTGCGGCTGCGGGATGTGCCTAAGATTTTATGGGACAAGCCTTGTAACGAAATGTTCGGCATTGGTGGAAAAACAGCAGAAAAGCTCCGCAAACTGGGCATTTACAGTATTGGTCAATTAGCAGCGGCTGATGAAAATATGCTGGTTGAGAATTTCGGAGTTATGGGCTCATGGCTAAAGCGTGCTGGCAACGGTATTGATCATGGGATCGTTAATCCTGAGCGGGAGCAGAGTAAGTCGATTGGACACACCACAACATTGCCGCGGGATGTCATAGGTCTTGCTGAGGTACGACCGATTTTGTTGAATTTAAGTGATCAGGTAGCCCGGCGCTTGCGTAAGCAAGGTCTTGTTGCCTCAGGGGTGCAGCTGACCATTCGGACACCCGATATGAAGACCATAACCCGTTCGCGTCAGCTAGAGGCTCCTTCGGAGAGCGGGGAGGATATCTACAAGTCCGTCTGCGATCTATATGTTCGTCATTGGAATGGGGAGAAGCCTGTGCGGCTGCTGGGTGTGACCCTGCAGGGCTTGATTGCTAAAGAGGATTCTGCCATTCAGCTTGATTTGTTCGATTACGAACGTCAGCCTAAGAAAGAGTCTCTTAACAAGACTATGGACATGCTACGTAATAAATTCGGTGAAAATGCAGTGTTGACCGCCGGGATGTTAAGCGATTCTCACTCTGCAAGGCTCCGCAATCATAAAGAACGTGGCACTTCGTTGCAAAAGGATAATCTTCTATCTGTCGAGTCTGATAAAGAGTAACAAGATCATTCTACGACATGTCAAAATAGATGCCGTAGAATGCGTCAGAAATGCAAACGTATTGAAAATCAATTGAAATTGTATTCTTTTTATATTAATATGAGAAAATATAAGACGCTGGTACAACAGCGCTGTATTGTTCAACGGGAGGCAGAGATAAAATGGCTAAGTACACTTGGGTCGAAAAAGACACTTGTATCGCTTGCGGTGCATGTGGCGCAACGGCTCCTGATATTTTTGATTACGATGACGAAGGTTTGGCAGAAGTTATTTATGAAAATGACGGAAACCACGGCATCACAGCGATTCCGGATGATTTGTTTGATGATCTCCAGGATTCTTGTGATGGATGCCCAACCGACTCTATTAAAATTGCGGATGAGCCTTTTAACAAAGAGGGCTAATTAGCCGGGATTTTGTAACTTCTAGCACAACATAAAGACATCTCTCGCGAACTTTTGTTCAGCTAGGGATGTCTTTTTTGCGATGTCTGACCGATATTAATGTAGGAAGGAATTATAAAATTTCGGAGGTTCCGATGAAAAATTCTCAGCACCTCAAAGCATATGTACAGATGCATCCAGACAATAAGATGGCATGGTACTTGCTGGGTAAGGAATACTATAAGAACGGTCAACAGGGGAAAGCTAACTATTGCTTCAATCAGGCTGGAGAAGTATATGAAGCTTTCGAGCATAGTAAGGTGCCTGCGGAAACGCTACGGGAATATGAGGAAGGGCTGCTTCAGGCAAGCCGCCAGCGGGACCGAAGGCAGCAAAGATTCCGCTACATTATGCTTGGGCTGATGCTTCTATTACTGGTTATGGTGCCATCGGCTGTGGCTCCGGGTCTAGATATTGCGGAAGATCAGGAAATGGTCCAAGACACGGTTGCTTCTGAAGTCAAAGATCCGCTTGACCAAAAAGATGTTAAGAAGGAACCCGTTCTAGAGGCACGAAAAATGATGTATACAGCGCAAGAGAGTGGAGCTTCGGCTTCGTCAGGGAAGCTGATGGCAACTATGCTAATGCGCGAGGAACCGTTTCAAGCTGCTATTTTGGGCATGGAGCGGGAAGGGAAGTGGCTGCTGTGGAAAGAGAAGCTTCCGCTTAATTCCACACTGCAGAAGAATGGGAACGGACGGTTGGTATACCAATCCTATGATCCAGCGGCATGTGCATGCGAACCGCCAGAGCAAGGGGAACTTGCGGTGGATGCAGCTAAGTGGCAGGGGGATCAAGAGGAGCTAGCTACATTATGGAGTGCAATGAGGTCTTATCAGAATCATAAAGGCAAGCTTCCGGCTTCTCTGGCGGAATTGACCAGACCTTTTCCGGAAAATTGGATTGGCGGGACGACACCAGTTATGAAACGTGAGTTCAAATCTCTTAAGGAAATAGCAACTGCTAAGGCACTGGGTACACCGGAAGTTGCGGGTGAGCCTCCAAGCTCAACTGCTGAGGCGGGAATGGGCATACCGACGGCGTTAAGCGAGAGTGGAAGTAGTGGAAAGGGCGTTCCTTTTTTTGACCAGCCGCTTAGAGTGATTGTGGATAAACAAAAACACCGCTTGGCAGTAGTCAGCGGCTCTGTTATTCTACGAAATTATGAGGTAGGGCTTGGGGGAGACAAGACCCCGGAAGGCAACTTCATCATTACAGATAAAGTGGTCAATCCAAACGGTCATGATAATGGGGAGTTCGGAAGCCGCGGACTACAACTTTCAGATAGTAATTATGCTATTCATGGCACCAATGAGCCAGAAAGTATCGGCAAGGATGAATCCCTTGGCTGTATTCGGATGAGTCGAGAAGATGTGGAAGAACTATTCGCTATGATTCCAAAAGGAACAAAAGTGGTGATTAGTAAAGGGGTTCTGCCTGACAAGCAGCTGCTGCCGGCGAAACGCTTCAACCCTGCTGCTCCATATGATCAGACCAACCCCCACAAAGTATACCACTGGCTGAATTAGTTCCCGGCAACTATAAACAGAACGATGATGAGAAGAATTAGTAAAGTTAAACTTACGCCGATCCACATTAGCGCTTTACGATTAACTTCTTCTTTCTTTTGCTGCAAAGTTGGTGGTTTACGTTTAGTTGACATCCAGCATACCTTCTTTCTCTCTTAATCGCTGATTACCCCTATATTGTAATGCGTTTACAAGAAAATTACTATACTTTGGGTTAAGCTCTCTGCACACTTACAGGGTAAAATGCTTTTCTTTTGTTCAAGAAAAGGCTAAAATTAAGAAGAAACCTACAGAATCGGGTAGACACGTGGATTAGTGAAGTACCCCTTAAGGAGCGAGAACGGTGTTGTATCGTAATTTTGGTAAACCAATTTTCTTTAAGCTGGACCCTGAGAAGGCTCACCATCTCGTCATAGGTGGATTGGATAAATCATCGTCAGTTCCAGGGGGAAGCGCGGCATTGCGTTTAATGTATGGCGTTCCTGAAACGGCAGATTTAGCAGTTGATCTGTTTGGCATACATTTTCCGACTCCAGTTGGACTGGCAGCAGGCTTGGATAAGAATGCCGAGGCTGTTTCTGGATTCTCTTCGATCGGATTCGGATTTATGGAAGTGGGGACGGTTACCCCTAAGGGTCAACCGGGAAATGATAGCCCGCGTTTGTTCCGTCTTCCCTCTGATGAAGCTCTGATCAATCGTATGGGCTTCAATAACGAAGGGGCTGACGCTATGGCAGAGCGTCTAAAAAAATTAAAAAATCGCAGAGTTCCAATAGCAGTAAATATTGGACGGAATAAAATAACTAGTAATGAAGCGGCTCATGAAGATTATCGTCAGTGTATCCGTACGCTTTATCCGTACGGTGATTTTTTTGTGGTCAATATCAGCTCACCAAATACACCGGGGCTGCGCAGTCTCCAGCATGGCAGCGAATTAGCGTTCCTGCTAGCACAAGTAAAGGAAGAAATGGAGATTCAGCGTAAAGCCACCGGCATGAATAAGAGCTTGTTGGTTAAGATTGCTCCAGATGTAAGTGACTCTGAATTGGAGTATATGGTTCAATCACTGACAGAAGCTGGTATGGATGGTATTATTGCTACGAATACTACATTGAACCGGGATGGACTTAGTCATGAAAAGGCTAATGAGACAGGTGGATTAAGCGGTAAGCCACTTCGTGACCGGTCAACGGAAATCATTCGTAGGATTTATCGCCAGACTGAAGGGAAGATGCCGATCATAGGTTCAGGGGGCATATTCACCAGTCAGGATGCGTATGACAAGATAAGAGCAGGCGCAAGTCTGGTCGAAATTTATACAGCACTCATCTACGAAGGACCGGAGGTTAACCGCAGGCTGCATGCCGGATTACGGCAGCTCTTACGGCGGGACGGATTCAGTCATATCTCTGAAGCAGTGGGTGCTGATCATCACTGATTGAAGGAGTCGAAAGGACAGGAGGACGAAGGCGATGGACGGCAGGGACTGGGGAACTTTTTTGCTTCCATATGAACAGACTGTGGAAGAATTGAAAGTTAAATTCAAAACAATGCGTTCGGAGTTGAAGAAAAGAGAGGAATACACGCCGATTGAATTCGTAACTGGTCGTGTAAAGCGGCTGTCAAGCATTTTGGAGAAGGCTAAGCGCCTGAATGTGAAGATGGAGGATCTGGAGACAGGCATTGAAGATATAGCCGGGATCCGGATTATGTGCCAGTTCGTGGAGGATATCCGCAGAGTGGCCGAATATATCCGGGCTCGTAAGGATCTTGAAGTCCTGTATGAGAAGGATTACATCACCAATTATAAAGAGAGCGGGTATCGCAGCTTTCATATGATTATTAAATATCCTGTGCAGACAGCTCTGGGACAAAAAATAGTGCTCGCAGAGATCCAAATTCGTACACTAGCTATGAATTTCTGGGCAACCATAGAGCACTCTCTGAATTATAAATATCGGGAAAGCTTACCGGATGAAATGCGAGTGCGCCTGAAAACCGCAGCTGAAGCAGCCTCCATCTTGGACAGCGAAATGTCCAGTATTCGTGATGAAATCCTGGAAGCACAAAAGACCTTCGAGGAAAACTCGAATATGACGACTCAAATTCTCAAATCTATTCATCAATTGTATTTCTATCATTTGGTGAATGAGGCTATAGATACTCAGGCTCGATTTAACGAAATATGGCAGGCTCAGGACATGGAAGCGATGAAGGAGCTTCTGGATCATGTACGGGGACTTCTCTCCGCAGCTAAAAAGGATAGTTTGCCGGATGGCTTATGATCCGTTGTACTTGGCGTATCTAGTGTACTTTAATCGTGACCGGGATTATTTCGAATGTCACGAGGTGCTCGAAGAGCTATGGCTTGCCAAGCAACGCGACCCATTGTACAAAGCACTTCTCCAAGTAGCTGTTGGGTTGTACCATTGCCGCAATAATAATATGCGTGGTGCAACGATTATGCTAAGCGGGGCTGCTGCCAAGCTGGAAGAATATTCAGCAGTGACACTCGGCATTAATTTGGCTAAGCTAGTGGTGGAAGTGAAGGATTATGTTCGCCGCATGGAGTCGTGTGAGCAGCAGCCATTTTCTTATTATGATCTGACTATAGAAATCATTGATCAAGGTCTAGCGGATGAAGTGAACTCTGCGGCTGAGGTGATCACACCGAATAATCCTCAACGACGAGGTCCTCAAAGACCGACCTCTTCTCATCGTAAATAATGATCCTCTATAAATGAGTATTGCCAAAGGGACACCCGTAAGGGTGTTCCTTGAATCTTTAAACACCTAAATTTTAGCAGTACTATCAGGAGGACGGCATCATGGCGGCACAACTGCCCAGTTCTTTCAGCGAGCGTATGATGGACTTGCTGGGAACGGATTATAATCAATTTGCGGATTCGTACAAGGAGACCCCTAACGGAGGCGTTCGTGTTAATACCTTGAAAATTTCAGTGGAGAAATTGCAAGCTCTTTCCACTTTAGAGCTGGAACCCATTCCGTGGTGTCCAACCGGATTCTATACAGAGGATGGGGCCAGACCAGGTAAACATCCACATTATCACGCGGGATTGTATTACATTCAAGAGCCAAGCGCTATGGCACCTGTGGAACTGCTTGATGTACAGCCAGGAGATCGTGTCCTTGATTTATGCGCTGCACCTGGGGGCAAATCCACACAGATTTCTGCCAAGCTCTCAGGAGAAGGCTTGTTGGTTACCAATGATCTTCATCCAGAACGCACGAAAGCCTTAGCCAAAAATCTAGAGCTATATGGGGTGCGCAACGGTATCGTACTAAACGAAAGTCCAGATCATATTGCAGCGGCATTCCCGCTTTATTTTGACAAAATCTTGATTGATGCTCCTTGCTCAGGTGAAGGGATGTTCCGTAAAGATGAAGACATGGTGAAGCAGTGGGATTCAGGTACACCTGCCAAATATGCTGCCATGCAGCGGGATATTTTACGTTCTGCTGCAACAGCGTTGGCACCGGGAGGTACACTTGTCTATTCAACCTGTACATTTGCTACAGAAGAAAATGAAGAAATTATATCGGAGTTTATTTCTGAACATCCACAGTTTTCGGTGATTACAGTTGGAGGCACTGGCTCATTTGCTCCTGGTTTTGGAGAACTATCAGGGACAGCAAGACTATGGCCGCATAAAGTAAAAGGTGAAGGACATTTCATGGCTGTGCTGCAGCATGTGGGGCCAAAGGTATCTGCAGAGGAACGTGATCAAGCCGAAGTTAAGTTGAGTGCAGTTACACGGAATACGAATAAAAAAGGCACTGCTCATATTAAATCCGCAAACAAACCAGAAGCCAGACGAGGGAAAGAAGGTAAGTTCTCTAATAAATCTGCTGCTGGCGCTGAACGTGGCCGTCAAGGTTCAGGAGAAGAGCAAGCCTTGGCTGCATATGGAGATTTTATAAAAGACCAGCTTGGCTGGGAGCCAAAAGGGTATCCGATTTTCTTCGGTGATCATCTGTACATCTCCCCACTACCTAAGGAAAGATTAAATGGATTAAAGGCGATTCGTCCAGGATGGTATGTAGGACATGTCCGTAACGGCAGATTTATCCCAGGACATCCAATGGCTACCGCGTTACACCCTGAAGAGAGCTGCCGAAGTGTCTCACTTTCCAGTACGAGTAATGAAGCTATTTCCTATCTTAAAGGAGAGACATTGTTGATTAGTCAAGAACGTCTCTCTATTAAAATAGGAACTACCCAAAAAGGATACGTACTGGTCTGCATAGATGGTTATAGTGCAGGCTGGGGGAAGTGGCAGGACGGTGTGCTCAAGAATGAATATCCCGCAGGCTGGAGGTGGATGTAAGAATGAGCCTATCAGGGAAAACTGCAAAAAAGCAGCGTTTAGATAAAGTATTGTCCCATATGGGGGTAGGATCACGCAGCGATATTCGTAAACAAGCCAAGCAAGGTTTAATTACCGTGAATGGTGCAGTCGTCAAGGATAGTGGATTTCATGTAGACCCGTATCACGATAAAATTGTGGTTGGCGGCGAGCTTGTTACCTATCGTGAATTTATTTATCTTATGATGAATAAGCCACCGGGAGTCCTGTCGGCAACAGAGGACAAGCGGGATCGGACCGTTCTGGATCTTTTAAAGCAGGAATATGTACAGTTTGAACCTTTTCCTGTAGGAAGGTTAGATAAGGACACAGTAGGGCTGCTTCTGCTCACCAATGATGGAAAGCTTGCTCACGAGCTACTATCGCCACGCAAGCATGTCCCTAAGACGTATGAAGCTACAGTTGAGGGAGACGTAGATGCAGACGATGTAGCGGCTTTTGCGGCAGGTGTCGAGCTGGAAGATGGATATGTTACTTTACCTGCACAGCTAACTATATTGGGAAGAGAACGCGGCAGTAAAGTAATCTCACATATTTCGCTGATCATCACAGAAGGAAAGTTTCACCAGGTGAAGCGAATGTTCCAAGCTGTCGGCAAAAAAGTCACTTTTCTGAAACGAGTATCTATGGGAGAATTGAAGCTGGACGAAAGCCTGCCACTGGGAGCTAGTCGTGAACTTACGCTAGAGGAACTGGCACTCTTAAGTACAGAAGCATTAGAACAATAATATAGAGAAAAAATGGTATGTAAATTGAATTTGGAAACTTGGGATTAGGGAATGGAGTGGCGGAGGGGAAATTTGGAACTGTAAAAGCGATAGCGGCCGCCTTTGTTTCCGGATTTCAACCACTAGTAAACGGTATAAATCAAGAAATCTGGAAACAACAGCGACTGAAACTTAACTCAAATAGCCAGGTTCAATATATATAGAAAAAGAAAGACAAGGATGGTGGGAGTATGAGATACAAACTGATTGCACTAGATGTAGATGGTACACTGTTGAATGATGATCACCACTTGAGCACTGAGAATAAAGAAGCCATTGCTGAGGTTACACGTCTTGGAGGACAAATCGTGTTATGTACCGGCCGCAGTCCGCAGAACTCGATTCCTTTTATGGAGGAAATGGGGTTGTCTGGTTATGTGCTGGGTCATAACGGAGCTGCAACGGTTCGTGTGAAAGATCGGGAAGTGCTGCATCAATACGGTATGGATGCTCGTGGTCTTGACCCTTATATTGATTATTGTAGAAAGCATGATATTCATTATGATGTGAATACGGCTTTTGATATGTATGTAGATAATGTAGAAAACCTGACCAAAGAAGCCAATTATATGTATGAACACTTCCGTATCGTGCCGGCTACACTGCCAGCATGGGAAGATTTCCGTGAACCGGTTGTTAAGTTTACTGTATTTACACAACCAGAAATCCTTGACGAAGCTGAACGTGAATGGCGTACTTGGACCCATGAGTACAATATTTTGCGCAGTGGTGAATTTTTCGTTGACTTGATGCATCCGGAAGCCTCCAAGGGCAACGCCTTAAAGAATCTGGCTGTGAAGCTGGGAATTCCGCAAGAGGAAGTTCTTTCGATCGGTAATTATTTTAATGATATTTCTATGCTTACATACGCGGGTATGGGCGTTGCGATGGATAATTCTCCGGTTGAGGTCAAAGCGGCAGCGAATGCTGTCACGGGGTCTAACAACGAGCATGGTGTGCGAGATGCGCTGGTTAAATATTGTTTATCTTAATAATGGAAAGCATAAAGCGGACTTGAGTCCGTTCTATGCTTTTTTTGTTGTGAAGGAAATAAAAGAGAAACATAAACAGAAATGATTTTATCCATAAATAACCCGCCCTTAGGATTAACTAGAAAGGGCGGGACATAGATTAACTTCCTGCATTAAAGTTTAATTTCCTCGTTCCGGCTAGGATCGCTATATTTATAGATTCCAGGGTTCAGTTCGATTTTTTCGTCGAAAGGGATATCTTTGTAGCTATCAATATTAGTTCCTGTAGATATCATGCCCTTAGGTGTAATTTCAGGCACCACTTCTTTGCCATTAATCCGTAACGTAGTTTGGTTAACGCTTTTGAAGCCAGAAGATTTGGATGTTGATTCGACAATCAAATTTTCGCCCTCAGTATAGTAAGTGAATTCAATTTTTAACCCATCGACATCAAGTGAAGTGAACTGCTTTTCTTCTTTAGGTTTGTTTATAGTGATCCAATTCTTAGTAGTATCACGTTTCTCAATGACAGCATCCTTTAATATAAGTTTCATTGGAACATCGGACCAGTCGTTATACCATTCCGGAGATTCGAATTGAAATAAATGCTGGTAGCTTTCGGAATGATCTCCTTTCAAATTCCAACCCCCAGTGATTGTTTGATCACCTATAACCAACTGAGCGGTATTATAGTGGACAATTCCTTTTTTAAGCGAATCATTTTCATCTATTAGAATTTGGATATCCAAAGGGGTAACCACTAGCTGATCTAAGGTTATGCCGGTCTTTTCTTGAAATTCAGGACTGTTATACAGTTTCTTAGTGTAAATCGCCTCACTTGCTTTTTGTCCATCTGCTTTAAAATCGAACTTCCACGTACCTGAAAATCGTTTCGCTTCTTCAATGTAACTAAAATGAAGACTAGCTTCCTTCCAATCTGATTCAGTTATATTGAAAACCTGTTCAATAAATAAATCCGATCCTTCGTTAGGCATGATGGTTGGAATTGCTTCATTCTTTTGACCACCAGTACTAACTACCAAATGTGGATTACCCCGTCCTAAGTCAGATGGTGATGCAGCGACTTTGTAACGGATAATGGTTTGATTGGAAACATATCGAACGGATTCGATTTGAATGCTTGGATATTGCTTAACTCCAGTATTGATAGTATCCCCTGCTTGATGATTAGATTGTAAGGGAATATTCCGATCACTGTAAAAAATGAGATTCCGTGCTTCAAACCTGTAGTCCTTTTTATCATCCTTTAATGTATCAGGTGTCTCATATACTCCAATGAGTTTCTGGCTTTCAGGATCGTATTCTAAATAACCGTATACCTTTGCCTTGGCACCGGATTCACTAGTCATGATGTTTTCCTCTGTAGCAAATCCAGTATATTTGGATAGATCAGATTTAGTATCAAGTGATAACAGCATTTTCATTTTTTCTCCATCAGTTACAACACCGTTCAAATTCATTGTTACTCCTGAACTGGAAGTTTGAAGATTATACTGTTGACCGATGCCGTTATTTAATGCATTGCTCACACTTCGACCACCAATTTTATCCCAATTAATCGTCATACTAGCGAATACAGGAATGGCTACAAGTAAGAGGCAAGAGAAGACAATACTGATAGGAATAACCTTTTTATTAGACCTAGGAGTATTCTGGGAGGCATGCAGATTTCTTTGACGTGTATAAGCTTCTTGTTCTATGGCAGTCCACATCAAATCATAATCCGGTCGGGGAATATGTTTATCTTTTTCAATAAAGAGACTCATTACTATTCAGCTCCTTTAGTTGGGTTCCACCCATTCTATTTAGTATTTTAAGTCCCTTGTTCAGTCTGGATTTTACAGTTCCTTCGGGTATGCTCATAACTTTAGAGATCTCGGGTACAGTCAATTCGTTTATAAAACGAAGGACTACTACCATTCTGATTTTGTCAGGAAGCTGACTGTATAACCCTTGTAATTCTTTTTTAGTTTCCTGTCGATCCAAACGTTTTTCTACAGGGTTTGATTCCTCAAACCTGGATAGTAAATAATTACGTACTTCTTTCATCCACCCCGTCTTACGCCTTTTGATCACACTGTTGCACTCATTCGAAGCAATTCGTAAAATCCAAGCTTTCAAGTTTCTTACCTTCGACTTATCCGCTAAGATAACTTTTACAAATACCTCTTGGGAAATATCCTCCGCATCTGCCTGATTTTTCATTAAGTAGTAACAAAAATAATATACTTGTTCTTTATAGAGCTCGAAAATTTCCCGGTCACTCATTTTGCTGCACCCCCTGTCTTTACTGTTCTCATTAATAAGACTTATAAGCGTATGTAATCGTTCATTTTTCATTTTGATTGTAGTATTTCTTCTGAGTATCATAGCGAATTCGAATGGAAGATAAGTCGTTTACAGGTAATTATAACCATGATAAAATTAGCGGTGGGACATGCGTCCGTAATCTATTAAAACTAATTGAATGTCCGCGTTAAAGGTAAAATCATCGAAAGATGATGACACAAAGCCATGGGTCTAAAACCTTTCGACAGAAGGAAATGATCGCCAGGCCGCCATAGGGATGTCTTATGAAGCATAAAGGATAGCTCTAAGAATATGTAGTCTATTTTGAGCTCTTTTATTATTTCGACCTATACGGCGTTACATTATCGCAAGGGGCCGAAAGGGGAAGTACATGAACAGTTTTTTCAAAACAATAGGTACTAGTTTGGCAGTAGGTGCTTTATTGCTGTCCGGAACGATCGGATGGATGTCTAATCCAGGAGTAGTGTCAGCAGCTACCTCAACAGTAGTAACCGCGGATCAGATGATCAGCAAAGTAACGGCAGCCTCCAAAGCAATAAAGAATTTCCATCTGGATGTGACCAAAAAACAGGATATTCAAAGCGGCGGGGTGCGTATCAGCAACACCAACACTCTGAAGCTGGATATCAACCGTCTGCCGAATTTTGCCGCAGCAGGCACTGTCGCTAGTAGTCTTTTAGAAACATCGTACAGTCTATATGCCAATGACAAGGAGTTTTACTATCTTGTAGACGGAAGTGAACTGATCGATGAATCTGAAGATGAAGGTTACGACGATGACGGGGAGCCAATCGATCCTGATGCACAATATTGGCTTGGACTGGAGAAAACGGAATGGGATGCCTTTTACTCTAAAGGCCAATACGATCCTGTTTCCATGCTTGATTCGGTCAAAAGTTATAAAAAATCCATGAAAGTCAGCACTGCTGGCGCACAAACAGTCTTACAATTCACGGTAACCGATCCGACAGCAGCTAAGGGGATAATCAAACTCTATGATCAGGAGAACCTCTGGGATGGAGAGACAGTTCAACCCAAAAGCGTAACGTGGAAATTATTCGTCAATACTAAGACCTGGCAAACGGAAAAGCTGACAGTCGATCTGAGTTATGTGCTGGTAAGTGATGGAGCTAAAGATACATACACCACGAAAATCGAAGCTAAATATTCCAAAAATAATAAAGGTGCAGCCATTGTAAAACCGGCCGAACTAGAATAATAAGGACGATTCATAACGAGCGAAAAGCGCTGTTCAGCGGAACAGCGCTTTTTGTTGTATCCAACAGCAGTTCTTTATTAGTTGACAAGAATAAATCATTGCTGTAATTTATATGTATGCGCATGTATATAATAATTTCTCTAAATATAATTTAATGAAAGTTGGGAAAAAGATGATAGCACTAGACACAGCATTAACTTTTCGCAGAGGGCTGACATTAAAAAACCGAGTGGTTATGGCTCCAATGACCACGCGAATGAGCTTTTATGACGGTGTAGTAACACAAGATGAATTGAAATACTATTCGCTAAGAACGGGCGAAGTAGGTGCGGTCATCACTGCGGCAGCAAATGTACAAGAGGGTGGAAAAGGATGGGAAGGTGAACTTAGTGTTTCCTCCGATGAATTTATTCCTAGCCTCAGCCGATTAGCATCTACTATTAAACGAAATGGAACAAAGGCTATTTTACAGCTATTCCATGCAGGAAGAATGACAGATTCAAAAATATTGCGTGGCGTACAACCCGTTTCCTCCAGCGCCATTGCTGCCGAACGCCCGAATGCAGAAATTCCAAGAGCATTAACAGAAGATGAAATTTTCGGTGTAATTGAGGATTTTAAAAAAGCGACTCAACGTGCTATTCAAGCTGGATTTGACGGGGTAGAAATTCATGGAGCAAACACATATTTAATCCAACAATTCTTCTCTCCACACTCCAACCGTCGTGAAGATCAATGGGGAGGAAGCTTAGAGAAAAGATTTAATTTCATTAACCAATTAGTGGATGCAGTTATTGCTGTCGTTGACAATTCAAAGGTTAAGGATTTTATTGTCGGTTATCGTTTTTCTCCAGAAGAATATGAAGAGCCTGGAATTAAAATCACCGATACCTTTTATCTTATTGATAAATTAGCTGATAAAAAGCTGGATTATCTGCATATTTCATTAGGGGATTTTAAGAAAGTATCTGCATCAGAAGATTTTAAAGAAAAATCAATCCTGCAATATGTGCATGAGAAAATCAATGGCCGTGTACCTTTAATTGGGGTAGGAGATATCCGTACCAAACAGGACGCAGAGGACACGTCGACAAATGCTGAATTAGTAGCAGTAGGACGATCTCTTATCATTGATCCTCATTGGACAAGTAAAGTGCTGGAGGGTAAAGAAGATATCATCAGAAGAGTACTTGCTGATCAAGATAGAGAAGAACTTGTAGTAGAGAATGGTATTCTAGAATTCCTTAAATTAATGATGCCTGATCGTTTACGCTAAACCCAAACACAGTTTTGAGGTCTAAATCTATAACGTTCCGCGGTAAATTCCGCGGAACGTTATTTTTCTGTAACGACTCTATTCCCTCTTTAAGATTGTTGTCGTATGTTTCAACATTCGATTCATGAGATTTCGCCGTTCTGTTTTTATGTCGGTGTCGCTTCTCTTTAATGCGTCGCGGATGGGGATGATCTCTGTAATTTTCCTGCCGCTTTTTATTCTTCGATCTACACAAGTCGGGATGTAACCTACGTTAGTTATACTCGTGTGTCCTTTTTCATCCTTCTTTATTTTAAGCGTAAGAATGATACCGCTTTGTGTATAAGGAATATTCATTAGTTTAGTCGAAACAAAATTCCCCAATGAGTAAATAACGAATTGTTTTTTTCCACGAAGCGCTAACGGTTGAAGAACATGTGGGTGAGACCCCAGTATGATGTCGGCGCCATTTTTAAAGAAGAGATTGACCAGCTCTTTTTGCCTCTTGTTTGGAGTGTAACGATATTCGCTTCCGAAATGCAGATAAAGCAAGACTAGATCGACTTTCTTTTTTAAATCTCGAATCTCCCGAATGATCTTGGGCGTAGATATCCGGTTAACCAGCCATGGCTTACTCACTGGTACAGGAATTCGGTTGGTTCCTGCTGTGTAGGAGAGGATGCCAATCGTAATTCCTTTGACGTTTTTAATAAGCGTTCTTTTGGATTCTTCTAATGATTTAGCTGTTCCCGTGTGGTCGATTCCATTACGGTCCAGAACTCGTAACGTCCGAACCAGACCCGGGGCACCATAATCCATGCAATGATTGTTGGCCGTTACTAATACGTCGAATCCGGCTTCCTTAAGTGCAGGGGCCAGTTCGTCTGGACATTTGAATATCGGACCGCCTGATCGGGGACTTTTCCGGCATTCGGGGCCACTTCCAGCAAAGGTGGTTTCGAGATTGCCAATCGTCAAATCAGCCTGTTTCAGATAAGGAGCTACTTTTGCAAACAGGGGGCTGAACGAATAGGTTCCGTCAGGCTGTTTAGCATCCGAAATAATATAACGTTTGACCATTAGATCTCCCACAGCAGCTATTTGTATTTCAGTCATGGATATCCACCTTTTTATTATTTTCATTAGGATATGGCATAAAGTTGTTATGGGTTATTCTTTCTTTAAGGCGAAGTGCAAACATTTGTGTGGCTTTTTATTTAAAATGTGACTCAACGCATAATCACTTTATTTAGATCGTCTAAATTTAAGGTATTCATTTTTTTCAAACTTTTATAATTTGATTCAAATCCTCTTTTTTGTTTGGCAGCCATAATAAAATAAGGTTGTTGATAAACATTATCAATCAAACATTGGAGGTTAAAGAAATGAGTACACAATTCAAAAAAATCGCCGAGGATACTTACTGGATAGGCAAAATCGATAACCGCCAGGTTCCATTTCACCGCCTGATTCTGGCAAAAGGAACTACCTATAATTCTTATTTATTAAAAACAGGTAAGCCAACTGTCATTGATACCGTAGATATGGAATTCGGACGTGAATATGCCGAGTGTCTGGGTGAAATGATTGATCTTCTAGATATCCATTACATTGTAATTAATCATACAGAGCCTGATCACTCTGGTGGACTGGCAGCTCTCGCTGCCAAGGCTGCAAATGCCACGATCGTATGCACCGAGATTGCTGTTCCCGAATTGCAGGAAATGTACAAGCTTCATAGCCGGAACTTCCTGGTGGTTAAAGACGGAGATAAGCTGGATATTGGCGGGAAAACGCTGCTGTTTAAAGAAACACCGTATCTCCATACCGCAGAAACGATGATCACCTATTGTATCGAAGATCAAATCTTATTTCCTTGTGATATTTTCAGCACGCATGTTGCGGTGGAGAATCTATTCAGCGATGAAGCCGGGTTTGATATTACGGAAGATTTCGAGGGCTATTACGCAGCAATTATTCATCCTCACAGAAGATATGTAAGAACCCTGTTAGAGGCTGTTAAGGATCTTGAGATCCGGATGATCGCTCCTTCCCATGGGTTTGTGATCCGGAAGGACATACGTAAATATATCGGGATGTACGCCACATTGAGCCGTGAAACGACGCAAGGAAAAAAGGCAACCATCGTATATACCACCATCAAAAACAGTACCAAGAAGATGGCCAAAATCATACAGGATTGCTTGCAGGAAAATAATATAGAGACAGAGGTCTGGGATGCAGATAAAAGTAGTGCCACCGATATTCTGAACAGCATAACGTCAGCGGACGCGGTCTTTATTGGCAGCTCCACTAAATACGCGGACATGATTGGGAACCTGGAGAACATTCTGAAAGAATTGCACAATATGAATCTGGAAGGTAAACTTGCTGCAGCCTTTGGCTCCTACGGCTGGAGTGGTGAAGCCATTGAAGTCATTCAGGATTATCTGAATGGAACAAACATGACGGTGCAAAGCACATCTGAGGTTATTAAAACCACGGGGATGACACATGTAGAGTTCCCTGTACGAATTAGATTTTCCCCGAAAGAGCCAGAGAAAGTTCAAAAAATTAAAAATGCGGCTGAATTTGTTTCGGATTTGCTGCTGAGTTCATTTTAGGGAGGAGGAACATAGGATGACAAAACATTACGTTATTGTTGGCGGAGGAGTAGCCGCCGTCCATGCCGCCAAAGCCATCCGTGATCAAGACGCAGAATCGGAAATTTCGATCCTCGGGGAGGAAAGTCAACTGCCCTATAACCGGATTAAGCTGACCAAAGGGCTGTTTACCGACCTGCACAGTGAGAAGGTGCTGATTAAAAAGGAAAAATGGTACCGCGATAACCGTATCTCCGTAAAAACCTCGACCCGAATCCGTTCTGTCCACCCGGACCGGCAAATAGTTGTGACAGAAGATGGGCAGAGTGTTTCTTATCATAAGCTTTTATTGTGTATGGGAGCGAAGAATCGTGCACTCTCCCTTGAGGGCTTCGCCCTGAACAATGTTCATACCCTCCGGGATATGAACGACGCGGACAGATTGAAAGAAAACCTGCAGGATGGCAGCCATGTAGCCGTAATCGGTGGGGGAGTGCAGGGAATCGAAACCGCTTGGGCGCTGCATAAAGCTGGATATCAGGTAACGGTGATCGAAGCTTTTCACCGGTTGATGGGCAGACAGCTTGATGAGAAATCCTCACAGCTCCTTAAAGAGAACCTTGAACAAGCAGGTGTGAAGGTTATTCTTCGAGCTGATGTAGCGTCTATAACAGGAACTGAGTATGTTACCGGAATTACGCTGCACGACCAATCTCATTTTTCCTGTGACCATGTAGTCTACTCTATTGGTATTGTACCGAATACGAAACTGGTAAGTGGCTCGAATATTCAAGTCCGGCAGGGCATTATCGTAAATGAACAAATGCAAACAAATGATCCGCATGTGTATGCAGCCGGAGATGTGGCTGAAATTAACGGGCATGTGGAAGGACTGTGGGGCGGAGCGATTGAGCAGGGCAGGATTGCCGGCAGTAATATGGTTGCCAATCTGACGGCGTATCGTAGAGCTGTTCCGGTTACCTTGTTTACCGCCTTTGGTATCTCTTTATTTTCGATAGGCAACGTGGATGAACAGTGTTGCGATACGGCGGTAAGCGGAGATGACAATGGGGCGTATACGCGTATCTATGTGAAAGATAACACAATGATCGGTGCGATATCCTGGCAAGGTGCAGCTGCTTCTCTGGGGTATAAAACCGCTGTAGAGTATGGCATCTCCCTTGAGGGGATCGATGTTAACGGGAGTAGCATCGAGGAGATTATGGCTGAAGTACAAACCAGGTTGAACTAAACTATTAACTTTTTAGGAGATGATAAAGATGAAAAAATACATTTGTCTACCCTGTGGTTATATCTATGATCCGGCATTAGGCGATCCCGATGAGGATGTTGTTGCAGGCACTGCATTTGAAGATTTGCCTGAAGATTGGGTCTGTCCGGTATGCGGTGAAGATACCAGTCATTTTGCGCCGGTTGAAGATAAAAAAACTTCTGTATCCTAAAGGAAAGTAGGAGTTGTACAAAAAAATGAACAACAGGGGGGACAGTTATGAAGGAGTATTCTTGCCAATACGCTGCTGAACCTTGTACCCGCAAGGTGCCTATTTTTGCTGCGTTAAGTGATGACGATCTCTCCCGGATCAGCGCTATGATCAAGCATCGTAAGTTTACTAAAGGTCAACCTTTAATTCTGGAAGGGGCGCCGTCAGATACGCTGTACATTATTCAGCGAGGGCATGTTAAATTATCCAAAACAACTCCTGAGGGCAAGGAACAAATTTTGCACATCTTGACGAATGGAGACTTTTTCGGGGAACTGAGCATTTTTAACAGCGATGAGCTGAGTAACTTCAGTGCTTATGCTCTGAAAGACACTAACATTTGCATGCTGACCCGAACGGATATGGAGCAGCTGATGAGGGATAATCCGGATATTTCGCTCAGACTACTGAAGAGTGTGACCAAAAGACTAGCCCATACGGAAAATCTGGCGCAAAGCCTGGCGACCAAAGATCCCGAAATACGAATTGCTTATATGATCATGGAACTCAGCGACAAATATGGTAAGCAGCGTGGCACTCATATTCATATTGACCTTCCGTTGTCTCGTGAAGAGCTGGCCAGTTATGTTGGGGTCACCCGCGAAACTATTAGCAGAAAATTCTCAAGGTTTGAAGATTCAGGTCTTATTGAGCTAATCGGAAACAAGCAAATGCTCATTATAGATCCAGCCGGTTTGGAGAGTTATATGGGGTATTAAGAGGATTACGGTGTATTGACGCTCTGTATGACACCGTGGGTGCAGAACATACGCTATATGGGGCCAGACTCCGATACTTGTCGTTCCCAAAGGATTTCAGTATGATGAATACTATATAAACTTGTCCCTATGGGCTCGATTAATCGGAAGATGGCGAGGAAACCCAATGCAGAAAAGGAATAGCAGAAAATTTTTCCGTATCAGGCTAGAGGAAATGATTCAAACCTTGCGACATGAAATTCATTCGGGAAGTATAGCGATCGGCAGTTATCTTCCTTCAGAAAGCGACTTAGAGGTGCGCTTCGGACTTAGCAACGCTTCTGTGCGCAACGGGCTCAAGGTGCTGGTGGATGAAGGCTTAATTGAGAAAATTCCGCGTGTTGGCAATCGGGTAATTCCCCCCGTAGAGGAAGGCAGAACGACGATCAAGTTCGGATATGTGAACACCATCCCCAAGCTTGTAGAGATGCAAGAGCTACTGAATGAGTTCGGCAAACGCTATCCGCATATCGACGTTCAGCCGCTCGAGTTGTCTTCAGGAAACTACTCGACATCTTTGAAGGAATATTTGCAGTCGGAAATCATGGATGTCGTACTGATGAATAATAACAATTATCAGGATTTTTTGGAGCAAGGCTGTACGGAGCTGCTGGAGCCGATGGAGGAACAGCCGGACACGTATCGTTTTCTTTCCGACCCGTTCCGGTATGGTTACCGTAATCGCGTTCGCCCCTTCATTTATTCTCCAGTCGTGCTTTGTTATAATAAACAGCACTTTAAGGAAGCCGGCGTATCACCACCAGACAGTAGCTGGACCTGGGACGATTTGTTTGCTAATGGTCGAAAGGTAGCAGAAGGTCAAGACTGGTACGGTTTTTATTTTTATTTGCCTTCTCGTAACCGGTGGCCGTTGTTCCTGCTTCAAAGCGGCACAACGTTTGCGGCAGAACAGGATGACGAAGGGAAATACCGGTTCAGCGGCTCAAAGCTACTCGACAGTTTAGGAACCATCCGAAAGCTGATAGGCATGAAAGATGTATTTCCAGCTGTATTGTCTGAGAGCGATGCGGATGCGGAAGCCTTGTTCTTGCAAGGCAAAGTGTCCATGATAATGACGACCTATTACTTCTTGAATCAATTGCGTCAATCCGATTTGGCATTCGATATTGCTCCATTGCCGCGGCTGCAAAATGCTGATACGCTGCTGATTATAAATGGACTGGCGGTTAACAGCAAATCACAGAACAAGGATGCATCCATGCTGCTCGTTGATTTTCTCACCTCACATGAGGCGCAACTGATCATTAGGCGCAAGACGCTGAATATTGCAGCCAACCGTTTGGTGATGGATTGGGAAGGTGAGGAAGTGGGTTATCGTCCGGCCCGTTTTCAGCTTTATCGTGAGATCTTCCCTACCTATCGTCTGGTTACAGAGCTGGGTTTGAGCAACCTCCAGTTGAAAGAGATTCAACGTGATATCATGTTGTTTGTTTCAGGTCTACTGGACAACGACGAGTTATGCCGCAGACTTGAGGAAATATTGAATGCGGTAAATCAGGAGACTCAGCACTCTTGAGGACTGAAAGTTTATGTGAAAATCCCGGCACAGGTTCAATTCTGAATCTGTGCTTTTTGTTATGTTGAAGTATTTGTTTGTTGCACAAGACTTGACTCATATATGACTCATAATAAACATAAAAACTTGTTGACTGTGCTTTTGTTGTTATTATATGATGCAATAGAAGTCAGATATGAGTTAACGCGAACTCGATTTTATTAAGGTGGTGTAGCTGCAAAGATGGAAAAGGAAGGCGTTTATTTTCACAATGTTTCGGAGCTGGTTCATAAACCCTATCAATCTGGATTGCATCTCCAGCGTTTTCCACAGCATGTGCGCAATGGCTTGTCAGAGAAAGGAAGAACCAAAGCTATACAATCGAACGGCTGCGAATTGCGGTTTGTCACCGAATCCAAGCATGTTAGGGTCACTGTCGGATCGAATGATAGTAACGGCCGCGTTGTGGTATGCAGAGGGGATTTTTTTCATTCTCAGCATTTTCTGCAGGCGGGTACGGTAACTACTCTGCACTTGGAGGAGCCGGAACGTTTTACAGAGGTATCAAGTAAGCGGCTGAATCAGTCTGGATTTTCCTCTAACGTATGGCGTTTGCATTTTGATCGTTTCGGAGCTGTTTTCTACGACGTGGATGCTTTTGGTTGTGAAGTACGTGCGCCTAGACCGGAAGAGGTACCGAAGCTTACGATGCTCGCCTATGGATCTTCCATCAGCCAGAGCGCGGGATCCACGCATCATTTCAATGGTTACTTACAGCAGACAGCGCGCAGACTTGGTGTGGATGTGCTAAATCTTGCGCTTAGCGGATCTTGTTATTGCGAGGACGTAGTTGCCGATCATCTGGCTGAACGTGAGGATTGGGATTTTCTGTTTCTGGAACTTGGTGTCAATATGCGTGCTGTAGTGTCTCCCGAGGAATTCAAGCGTAGAGTGTCTTACATGCTGGACCGGGTTATCAAAAATCATCCTGACAAACCTGTGTTCGTTACTACGATTTATCCGAATCGTGCAACGTATTTTCTTGATACAGGCCATCTTCTTCATGTCCAAGAGGCGGTTTTTAACGAAGTGCTGCTTCGTTACTGTGAGAGCAATAAACATCCACAACTACATCTGCTGGATGGCGCATCAGTCATGCGCGATCTTACCTCGCTGACCTCCGATCTTATTCATCCTTCCGATTATGGACACACGCTAATGAGCGAGCATTTAGCAAAGCTGTTGCGGCCCATGATCGAACCCCTCCGAACTTCTAGTCATTCTACTGAAGTGTCCCCAATTTTATAATAGGGAGTTGATGGAAATGAAGCGTTGGATGCTTATCATGGTGGCAGTTTCATTATTAGCCGCCTCTATGAATGGATGTTCCTCTTCTAATAAGGGGGGAGAAGAACAAGCAGGGGAGAGTCCGGAAAAAACCACTGCTTTCTCCATATCGTTCCGGAGCGGAAACATTTCGTATGCAGACAATCATCCGGATATTAATGATGACAAATGGGTCAAAAAGCTGGAGGAACTTACAAATACAGATCTTAACATCCGTTTGATGCAGCAGAAAAATTTTGATTCGCAAATGATTCAAATGTTCGCGATCAACGACATTCCGGATGTCGTGCAAGCAAGCTCTGGGCTGACGAACCCTCAGTTGGCAGGTTCCGTGGAGGCCGGAGTATTCATGCCCCTAAATGAATTGCTTGAGCAGTATGGGCAGGATCTTCTCAAGAAAGTCCCGAAGGAGGCATGGGAGAAGGAGACCGATGCGAAAGGTAATATCTATGCGATTCCGGAATGGCTGTCCAATCCGTCACGCCGGGCAACTTGGATTCGTGCGGATCTTTTGGAACAAACAGGGCTGCCAGAGCCTAAAACAGTAGATGACTTCCTGAATGTCATGCGTGCTTTTAAGAAGCTGGGTGTGGAGAATCCTTATATGGGCCGGGAGGACTTTGTATATTCGGATATGTTCTTCGGATCTTACGATACCTTTGCTAATTTCTTTATGAAACAAGGGGATCAAATTGTCCCGAAATTTATGAATATCGAAAATATGCAAAAGACGATCCAAACGTACAAGACAATGTTCGACGAAGGACTGATCAACAAGGAATTCGTCACAATTAATCCCACGAAATTTAAGAACGATATTCTTGCAGGCAAGGCGGGCATCTGGAACATGAATGCGAACCTGTTGATCCAATGGGATCAGCAGCTAAGAGAACAGGTGCCTACAGGTAAAATGAAGCTGATCGCCTCGCCCACAGGGCCAGACGGTAAGGGGGGACTTCGTCTTGTCGGTACGGTGCCGCGAGCGTATTTAATTAACAAGAATGCGAAAGACCCTGCCGGGATCGTCAAGTTTTTCAACTGGATGGTTAGTGACGAAGCGGAGAAGTTTTTTACCTTCGGAATTGAAGGGGAAAACTACACTGTAGAGAACGGAAATATTAACTATAACAGACCGAAAACAGCTGATGAAGTTGATGAAGAAACGTTCCGTCAAATCCTGCTGTGGTTCGTACAGGATACTACCTACAATAAAGGTGCGCTTAGTCTCACACCCGAAGGAAAAGATTTGATGAAGCTCTACGACACAGTACTTGCGAATGAGGGACGCGACGGGATTCAATTTGAACCGCAAGTAAAAGGCTATCAGAAAAACCCGGACATCACCCCAGGTGGAGATAAATTGCCACCAGTTATATTGACGCATGTGATCAATATGGTATACGGAAAAAAGCCGATTTCCGACTATCCGAAGGTGGTGGAGGAATGGCTGCAGAAAGGGGGAAGTGACGTCGTCAAGGAAGCAACAGAACGTTATAACAATAACGACGGTGTGATTTTGTCCCGACATTAATAAGCTGCATCTCACAAGAGGTTTGAACTCCATAATGCTTGTGATTACCTATACCATGTCAAGGAGGAATTTATTTGAGAAACGGACTATATAGGAAAGCTTTTCGAGTGGGCATTAGAGTACTGTTGTCTTTGGCTTTGTTATATTCGCCTTTGGAAATGCAAGCGCTTACTGAAGTTTATGCAGACGGAATAACCGATGACTATGTTACGCTCTACGAGGAAAACTTCGATGACCCTGACAATTTTGGATCTACCGGTGGTATTGCCATTCCGGGGCCTTGGCTGCAGGAAGGCGAAGGAAACAGTATGGCGAAAACTTCGGTTTCGTCCACGGCCCCGTCCGTACCGAATCTGGTGAAAATCGATGGCAAGGATGCATTGGCGCTGCCAGTGAATTCGACGGGGTACCGCAATCTTCAATTGAGTTATTATACACGGGCATCCTCCTACATCGGAGGAAGCGTCATCGTAGAATGGTCAAGTGACGGAGGGATAAATTGGACAACGCTGGAGGAATTTAAGCTGCCCCCAGGAACGCTGGAACAAAAGAACAGTGAGCCGAACCAACTCAAAGTCCAAAACTTGGGCAGCGGAGCTGACAACAACCCGAACGTCAAAATCCGGGTTCGTGTGGGGGAGCTTATGAGCGCGAATATGTACATCGATAGTGTCGCCCTCAAAGCTCAAACGATTCCCGGAATACCACCCGCAGAGACACCGGTGCCAATCCCTACACCGGCTGAACCTAAGCCGTTTGTGGTTCCTGAAGGCGTTAAGCTGTATGAAGATGTGCGGATTGGGAATGCTGGAACGCGGCCGATTTATACTTCGATTGCCGTACCCAAGATCCTGCCTCAAGCACCCGTGCCAGTGATGGTATACATTCATGGCGGAGGTTGGAATCACGGAGACCGGAAGCAAGCCCTTGCCAGTATCTGCAACTATGTAACCAAGCGAGGATATATCGGAGTATCGCTGGATTACCGCTTAACCCCGGAAGCGCCATTCCCGGCGCAAATTCAGGATGTGAAGCTTGCTATTCGTTACTTGCGCGCGCATGCGGCAGAATACCATCTGGACCCGAGTCGGATCGGTGTATGGGGTTCGTCGTCAGGGGGGCATCTGGCCTCACTGCTCGGTACGACTGGGAACAATAAGTCAGGCGAGACAATCACATTGGATACAGGACATACCGTAAATGTTCCGGATTTGGCTGGGAATGGCGGTTGGCAGCAATATTCTGATCAAGTGCAAGCCGTTGTCGATCTCTACGGTCCAGCGGATTTTACAACAAACTTCGCTAATAGCTATAAATCTGTGAAAGCGCTTTTAGGCGGGAACGACGCGTTCTCTGTGCCAGACCAGGCAAGGTTGGCCATGCCTGGCACTTATGCGTCACCGGACGATCCGCCTTTTTTCATCCGCCATGGGGATGTGGATGCAACGATCCCATACACGGACAGCATTACGTTCTCCAATCAATTGAAGGATGCAGGCGTGAAAGTGGTCGATGTAAAAATTGTACCTAAACAAGGTCACGGTTTTATAGGCGAAGCGGCTGAGCAAGCAAGCGCCGAGGCTTGGGCTTTTATGGATCAATATGTAAAGAATCGAATGGCAACAACACCTGATGATGAGGTTGTATATCGCGATCTAGCCAGTCTGGCACCGAGCGACGATGCAGTCATCGACAGCAGCATGCCCACTGTAAACTTCAATAGCGCGACGGGCAGTAGCAATGGATTGTTCAGTATTTCTTCTGGCGCCGAGAACAAGAAATATGTGTATTTTAAATTTGATGTCTCTTTATATAGCAATCCTGCAAACAGGTACATTTTTAATGTTGCTGCCAAAAAGGGTTCATCCAATGCGGACCTCGAACTTTCGTTATTCGGCCTAAAGGATACAAATTGGACTGAATCGGAGCTGACTTGGAGCAATGCGCCTGTCACGGATCTGACCATTGCTTCGTTAAGTGGGAAATTTACCGTAACGGCAGACAAATCAGGAGCTCCACAGGTTTACAGCATCGATGTGTCCGAGTTTGTCAGAGAAAGATTGTCCGCATCGGGCGGTAATATCGCTTTTCTGCTTGGTGATGCGGCAAGCACTGGAATTTCCCTCAATGTCTATTCGAAAGAAGCTAATGGCAACAGCAACCCCCGTCCACAGCTTGTTGTTCAAGAAGCGGTTACACCTTCAAGCGACCATGAGAAACCTTCCTGGCCGGATGGAAGTTCTCTGAAAGCTGTCAATATAGGTACAGAGTTCATTCAACTTTCATGGCCGGCCGCCAGCGATAATCAAGGTATCGGCTCCTATCGCGTATACCGGGATAACACCCTGTTATCCAATGTTACCGGTGCAACGTACACAGCCGTTGGGCTTAGCCCTAGCACGGCGTACAGCTTTAAGGTTGAAGCGGTGGATCAGTCGGGCAATACATCCGTACCGCTTTCTTTTACGCGGTCAACGCTTACAGAACCCATCATTCCTTACGCGATTGCAAACGTGACAGCCAGCGACAGCGATGGCAATATCGCAACGAATACCATCGATAATAACTTGTTCACCCGTTGGTCCGCCGCAGGTAACAGCCCGTGGGTCCAATACGATTTAGGCGAACGGAAGCAGATCAGTTATTTAGGTATTGCCGTTTATAAAGGTGACACGCGTACGGCTCAATTGAGTATCGAAACTTCAAATGACGGTTTGGCTTGGACTACCATATGGACTGGTGCAAGCATGTACAGAACCATAGAGATGCAACCTTTTGATCTTCCTGACACAGAAGCCAGATATGTGCGGATCGTGGGTCTTGGAAATTCTGATGGCAGCGCGTTTACAAGTTTATCGGAGGTAAACATCTATGCGCCGTTCGCAAATGGCGATACACCTGTAGCCAGCATCCCGAACTACACACCTAATCCCCCCCGGGAACCGATCCCATTCACAGCTCCCGGATTAACCGAACCTGAGGGTACGGTGCATCCGGTTCATTCCTCACCTACTACCACTGGGCGCATCTTGAACGTGCTGGACTATAATGCTGATCTCGCCGATAACGACACAGATGACGGTATTGCTATTCAAGCTGCCATAAACAGTGCTGAGCCCGGCGATGAGGTCTATTTGCCGTCTGGGGTTTATAATTTGAACTCAACATTGGATACTCTTGTCAATTTGAAGCTCAAGTCAGGAGTAAACCTTCGCGGTGAGGATCAATCAACAACCATCCTCAAGACATCTCTCAATAAGGTAAAAAACAGCGCCCTGATGAAAGTATCCGGACAGCATGATCTGTCCATAACTAATCTCACATTGACTTCTACATGGAACGGTGTCTACACGACGGATCACAAAGTGAACAACCCGGACGCCGGTGGTCCCGACAGCATGATTACCATCGCAAATTTTGGTGAGGTTCCGTCATACAACGTCACGGTTGATGGAGTTACTGTAGAGAAGTATTCACGTATGGGTGTGCGTATCGACAACAGCCGTGATATCGTCGTACGCCGCAGCACGTTCCGAAATGCGACAGATGTAGGTCCGGGCGGTGCTGGCTATGGTGTGTCGATTCAGGGCATGGCCAAGCAGGATCGCAACGGGTATGAGAACGACACGGTTTGGAATGTTGTGGAGGACTCCCATTTCGAAGGCCCTTATTTGCGGCATGGGGCGCTGATCCAATTTGTTGCCCATAACAATGTCCTGCGAAACAATCAGTTTATGAATACAAAGCTGGATGCCATCGATCTGCACGGAGAACTCGAATATTTGAACGAGATATACGGCAATGTGATTAGCGATATTCCCTACGGCGCGGCGATCGGACTGGGAAACACTGGGGGTACAGCACCCAGCAATCACAGTAAGTCAGGACCGCGTAACTATATCCATGACAATACGATTCGTAATACAAGAGAAGGAATCAATGTAACTATGGGCACCCCGGATACAGTCATTGAGCGAAATGTGATTGAGAATACAACGCATATAGAGAACGCCAAGGGCATTCAGATTTTGAACGGGCCAGGTACTATCATTAAGGAGAATATCATTCGCAACAACACCGCGTCGAATTATTGGGCTGTATCCCTTGAGCATGATCCCGGCGACAGCAAAGCAAATGATATCGGAGCGGGCGACCCGCAGGACGTTCAATTGATCGCAAATTCGCTGATTGGCAATACGAACGGTATTCGACTTCTTGCTGGAAAAGGGATCATCCTGCAGGGTAATCTTATTGACAGTATAAGTTGCAATTATTTCAAAAATGATCATGTAGTAGTAGAGGGTTGGCCGTTACCGATTATACCCTAAAGAAAACACAAGCTCACTCATAGAAACTCCATATTGCAAGCGCTTTATTGTAGGTAGAATGAGGTTAGATTCATTCACTATTTAAGGAAATGGAGGAAAGCCGATGCCACATATTGAGATTAGGATGTACGAAGGCCGAACGAGTGAGCAGAAGGAGGAGATAGTCACCGTATTCACGCGGGAGTTATCCCGAATTATTGAACGGGAGGAACGATTTATTACCGTCGAATTTCAAGAAATTCCCCTGGATGAGAATGCTCCGGCGAACCTGCTGAAAACAGGAACTATAGGAAACGGTTATGAAAGCTAAGTTAACTGGGGTTGACCTTATTAACTACAAAGCCGACACGAAAAGGTCCTTGCTTTTAAACATGTGGAAATTCAGAGCACTCTATGTGATTGCGATTCCCGGGATCTTGTATTTTATTATTTTCAAGTACTTGCCGTTGGCTGGTTCAGTTATTGCGTTTCAGAACTACAATATTTTTAAAGGCTTTACAGGCAGTGAATGGGTGGGACTCGAGCACTTTAGGACGATGTTCCAATACCAGGATTTCGGAAGAATCTTGAGCAATACAATTCTGCTAGGCTTGTATGATCTTATATTCGCCTTTCCGGCTCCAATATTGCTTGCGCTTCTGCTGAATGAAATTCGGCTTGTGTTTTACAAACGGTTTTTGCAAACGGTGGTTTATATGCCCCATTTCCTATCTTGGGTAATTGTCAGCGGTATCGCCTTGGGTATCCTCTCCCCAGGAACAGGGATTGTGAATCAGGCTTTACAAGCTTTCGGCTTTGAACCGATTTATTTTCTTGGTGAAAATTCATACATTCGCACGATTTTGATCAGTTCCGGTATCTGGAGGGATTCCGGGTACGGTACGATCATTTATCTGGCCGCGTTGGCAGGAATAAACCCAGATCTTTATGAGGCTGCTGAAGTAGACGGAGCCGGGCGCTGGAAACAAACCTTAGCCATTACACTGCCGTCTCTGATACCGACGATTATGATTTTGTTCCTTCTCCATATCGGGAGATTTCTTGATCTTGGCTTCGAGCGGGTATGGGTATTCCTGAACGCGCTTAATACCGGGAACGGGGAGATTCTGGACACTTATATCTATAAGGCGGGGCTGCTGTCTCAGCAATACAGCTATACAACAGCAGTGGGGCTATTCAAGTCGGTAGTTGGACTCATTCTGGTGCTCATCGGCAACATTTTGAGCAAAAAAACAACCGGTGAATCGCTGTATTAATCGCTCTTTATGGAGGTAGGGATGATGAGAGTACGCTATACTCGCGGCCAGAATCTATTTAATGTGTTCAATCTTTTGTTTCTGACCGCTCTCGCTTTGGCTATGTTTCTGCCGTTTCTGAATGTGATTGCCCAGTCCTTTAGCAGCTCTGAAGCAATTATTAATGGCAGGGTAGGCTTGCTGCCAAAGGAATTTACCGCGATCAATTATCAGTACGTTTTCAGCGATCATTCCATTTGGCGGGCGTTCGGTGTCTCCGTCTATATTACGGTACTGGGCACCGCCATTAATCTGATTGCGACAGCTTCTCTCGCTTATCCGGTGTCGCGGCCGGAATTCGTAGGACGTAAATACATCGTCATGATGGTATTGTTCACTATGGTATTCAGTGCCCCTCTTATTCCAAACTTTATCCTGATCAAAAATTTGGGGCTTATGAACTCCTTATGGGCACTTATGATTCCGGGGGCCATCAGCGCATTTAACTTTTTCGTGATGAGAAGCTTCTTTATGCAGCTGCCTCAGGAGCTGATAGATTCCTCCAGAATCGATGGGTGTGGCGAGCTGCGGATCATAGTCAATATGGTACTGCCGTTGTCCAAACCGGTAATGGCCTCATTGGGGATTTTTTACGCCGTCGGGCACTGGAATACGTACATGAGCGCTCTGTATTATATCAACAAGCCGTCATTATGGCCTCTGCAAGTGATGTTGAAGAAGCTCTTCGAGACGGACGATATCAGCATTGATCCGGCTTCCTCAGTTTATAGCTCTTTGGCCCACACCTCACCTGAGGGCATCAAAATGGCTGTTATCATTGTCGCTACTATTCCGATTATCATGATTTATCCGTTTCTTCAACGCCATTTCGTTAAAGGAATGATGGTCGGATCCGTCAAATCCTGATCTATCATAGTGTGGTAGAATAGGAACGCGTTAAGCGAGACGAATCGGAAGGTGGTATCCATGGATGAGATGTGTATTAATCGTAGACGACGAGCCCATGATTCGAAAGGGACTTTCTATCATGATCCAGCAATGCGGCGAGCATCCGTATAACATTAAGCTGGCCCAGAATGGCGAGGAGGCCATCCAGCTCATTATGGAGGAGCAGCCGGATTTTCTTTTTACAGATATCCGTATGCCCAAGGTAGACGGACTGGAGCTGTGCCGGCGGCTGTCGGAGATGGAGACGGATATTCAGACTGTTGTCATCTCGGGTTATGGGGATTTTGAATACGCCCGCCAATGCGTGTCCTATGGAGTGAAAGAATATCTCCTGAAACCCGTGAGCAAAGGGAACCTTCAAAATGTGATCGCCAAACTGGAAGCGCATAGAGAGAAGTTAGAGAGTTTTGTCTCTGTCGCTAAGCTCGATGAATGGGTCGTGCGTATGGATGATGCCATCTGGACCTTGGATAAAGAAAGGCTGTACCTTGTACTGAAGGAATGGGAAACTGACTTCCTCCAGCGTAAGATGAGCCGAATTCAGCAAAAAGAGCTTCTGGAAGAGGGCTATGCTTTACTCGTGAAGAAGCTGCTTGTCAATTCAGTTACAGCCGGTAAAAGCGTGTTAGACTTGTCCGCAGCAGCTGGACCTGAGCAGTTATTTCACTGCTTCGCAGAAGCGTCAGCAGCTATATTGGAAGAGCTTCGTAGAAAGCGCAAGGGTAAAGCGAAGGATCCGATAGAGGAAGCTAAAGCATTTATTGAAAAGCATCTCGCCCAGGAAGTATCGCTGGAAGAAGTGGCGGAAGTGCTTGGGCTAAATGCCTCTTATTTCAGCCAGATGTTTAAGCACTCAACAGGAGAGACCTTTGTACATTACCGCATAAAACGCAGGATGGAGAAGGCCAAAAGATTACTTGCCGATGCAAGCTATCGGATCACCGATATTTCCTATGAAGTCGGGTATGCAGACCATCCTCATTTTACGAAGACGTTCAAAAAGTTCACCGGGCTGGCTCCTTCTGAGTACCGCAACCAGCTGGGGATCGATTGATGAGAAAGAGTCTGTCGAACAAGCTGTTTGCCTCCTTTCTGACCGTCATTCTTCTATCCTTGTCCATGGTTGGATTTATCTCTTATTTTCAGGCTTCGGCTGAGCTGGATAAGTCTTCTGAGAAGTCCATTGCTCAAGTCATCAGAAGTGCGTCTTATCAAACGGATCTGTATTTGCAAAATTATGAAAAGGCTAGCGATTCCATCCTGTCCTACAATCAAGTCAAGGAGTTCTTGGATATGGACCCGGAGGATAGCTTCTCCTACTATCAATATACGAATGACATTCAGAAGTATTTGTTTCGTTCTTTGTTTATTCTGTATCCCCAGATTAATCTGATGTACGTCATCGGTGAACACGGCAAGGCCATTAGCGATGATAACTCCTATCAGGCACATAGCCTGCAGTTTCATCCTCAGGAACGCTACAGTTTCTTAAGCGAACATACGCCGGAGAGCGGCCGCATCACCATTCTCAACACGAATGTGATGAATGAAGGGGATAAGAACATTATTACGATGGTCCGCCGAATCAGAGGGGTCTCTTCCTATCGTCCCAAAGGTATAGTCGCCATTGAATTCAAGGCAGAGGATCTGGCCCGTATATGGGAACCTCTTGATCTGGGACAGGGCGGGTCCTATTTTATCATGGACGAATTCGGCAAGCTCCTTTACCGGGCGGAAGGGAATAATAACCACCCTGGGTTATCTGCTGAGCACATTCAGAACGTATTTCAACACCCAAATGACTCTGTGGTGGAAAAAGTAGACGGGAAAGAGTATTTGTTCGTGTCGAGAAAATCCGAATATTCCAAATGGCAGCTTGTAGTATCCATACCCGTTGGTGAGCTGCGCAAGCCTATTTCTACCATTCGTACGACCACGCTGGTGGTGGGAGTTCTCACGCTTGTCGGCACACTGCTCCTTGCAGCCTGGTTCGGACGATCCATCACGAAGCCCATCCTGATTCTTAAGGAGGGCATGAGGGAGACGGAAAAAGGCAAGTGGCGCAGGCTTGAGATGAACGGCCGTCAGGATGAACTGGGGGGATTGATGCGCAGCTACAATCTCATGGTGACCCGGCTGTCCGAAATGATTGAGCGGGTATACGAAGCGGAGCTTACCACCCAGAAGGAGGCTCTGGAGCGTCATCAAGCTGAATTCCAGGCACTCCAGCTGCAGATTAATCCGCACTATCTATATAACACATTAGAGACTATCAAATGTTATGCGGTCGTTCAGGATTCGGATGAAATCACAGAAATAGTGGAGGCCATGGCATTCATGCTTCGCTACTCCATCCAAACTAATCTGGAGGAAATTACGATTGCCAATGAGCTTAATCATGTACTGAGCTACATGACGATTCTCAAGCACCGGATCGGCAGGGAGTTCGAAATTGACGTAGTGATTCCGCCGACGCTGCTACTGGCTAAGATGGTCAGGCTTACACTTCAGCCCTTGATCGAAAATATTTTTCAGCATGCGTTTCCCGAGGGAATTGAAGACAAGCACTATATTAGAATCGACGCCAGAAAAGAGGGAGATCGTTTTCTAGTTCTTGTAGAGGATAACGGCGCAGGGATGTCCCGCGAACGGCTTGATAAGCTTCGTGAGAAGCTGAATCTGAATCAGCTGGCGGATACGGAAGGAGACTCCCTCTATCATAGAGGTGGAATCGGGCTCATGAACGTGCATCGGAGAATTCAAATGGTGTTCGGTGAACAATACGGATTAAGTGTCGAAAGCGTGGAGAATGAGGGAACCCGGTTGATCTTATCCATGCCTGCGGAGTGAGGAAAAAGATGTTTTCAAAAAAAATTACTATTAGGAGGAAATAGGCAATGAAAATTGATTTGACTGGTAAAATTGCGCTTGTTACAGGGTCCAATGCAGGGATAGGCCGACAAATCTTGGAGACTTTGGCTGCTTCCGGCGCCAAAGTGGCGGTAAACTATTTGTTCGGTTCTGCGGAGGAGACGGTGGACGCGATCCGTCAGGCCGGAGGAGAAGCTTATGCTTTTCAGGCAGACGCAACAAGTCCTGGTCAACTGGACAATATGGTGAAGGAAATAGAGGAGCATTTCGGCGGAACCATCGATATTCTCGTCAACAATGCAGGCGGCATGATCAATCGGGTTCCCAATACTGAAATGAACGAAGAGCATTACAACAAGGTGATGGACGTCAATTTTAAATCATGCGTGTTTGCCTGCAAAGCCGTATCCGCAGGGATGATTGCCAAGAAAAGCGGTAAAATCATCAATGTATCTTCCCTTGCGGCCCATGACGGCGGAGGACCGGGCGCTTCCATTTATGCAGCGGGCAAAGCTGCGGTATGGTCTTATACCAAGGGACTTGCCAAGGAGCTGAGTCCTCACGGGATTAATGTAAACGCTATCTCTCCTGGATTTATCGGTCAGACCGCTTTCCATGCTACCTTTACTGCGGATGCGGCAAGACAGGCAACGATTGCGAAGATTCCGCTGGGCCGGGAAGGTGCTCCACAGGATGTGAGCAATGTGGCACTCTTCCTCGCTTCAGAGCTGTCGGATTATCTGACAGGCGAAATTATTGAAATTAACGGAGGCTTGTTCATGCGATGATGAACCTTAAGGAGAAAGCAGATACTTTTTCCTGGGTTGGTCTTGAGGTGGATAAATTGAAAATGGAGCTGGATCCCTTCCGGAGAGAAGAGATTCTGCTCCCGACAGAACCTGGTGGCTGGTGGCACCAATATGTATGTCCCCAGCATCATACTGAGCTAATCTTCGATGTTATGGAGCAAGATGCGGTTGTCTTTTCTTGCCCGAAGGGCTGCAAGCTGGAAGGTGAACCCTACCGGGGAGCGTGGCTGGTATACCGGCATCAGGCAATGGCGCGATACGCCCTGCAAGCTGCCGTGGTATTCGCCGCAGACGGAGAAGAATTCTACAGCAGCTTAGCCCGGAAGATTCTTGTCGGTTATGCGGAGCAGTTTCCTTTGTATCCGGTTCATCCCGATGCTCAACCCTGGATGCTTAGTGGCCGTGCCTTTCATCAGGCGCTGACAGAGGCTATCTGGTCCACTACGCTTATTCGGGCCTATCTGCTGCTTGTGGATCATGGAGTAACGTTCACTGGGGAGGAAGAGGTAAAGCTGCAAGTGTTCTTCACGATGCTGGAGGAGAGTATGGAGCAATACCTCCACATCCTCATTTACGAGAAGAAGAATGCAGAGAACAATTATACCGCATGGCTGAATGCTAGCCTGGCTTGTGTATATGCCGCCAAGGGTACCAGAGAAAAGCTTGCTTCTTTGCTGGAGGGAGAAGGCGGATTCTATCATCATCTGTCCATTGGCGTGAAGCCAGATGGTTTTGAATTTGAAGGCAGCACGTACTACCATATTTTTGTATTGCGGGCTTATCTCATAGCAGCCGAGATGTACGGGCGCTTCGGGATTGACCTCTATGCTGCCAAAGGAGAACAGGGACAATCCATCCGTGGCATGTTTCAGTTGCTGGCAGAGCTTAGCGGCGATAACGGGGAGCTTCCAGCCGTGCATGATGGTCCTTATGCGCGCGTTCCTTTCGCCCGAGAAATTGCTGAAGTATTTGAAATAGGTATTGCGGTTTACAAAGACCCGAGTCTCCAGCCAATACTGGCGAATGCTTATAGATATCTATACGGGCAGGATTTAAGGACTGGTCTGGAGGCAGTGCTGTATGGAGCAGGTGAGAGTAAGGAGCTTCAGACCAGTTACAGGGTGAGAGACTCTGTCCTACTGCCGGATTCCGGATTCGCCGTGCTCCGCCACCCGGGCAATCCGCTGTCCGTGCTGGCGGATTTCGGAGAGCATGGCGGATCACATGGACATTTCGACAAGCTTCATATCACGATTATGCACCGATGGGGCGAGGTTGCTCCCGAGCTGGGTATGGTTCCTTATGGATCTGTTTTGCGCAAGGAATGGTATTCCGAAACTGCGAGCCATAACACGGTCACCATCGGAGGTCGTTCCCAAGCTCCACATACCGGAAGCTGCTGTCAATTTCGCCAGGAAGGCAACGCTACGTACTTATGGATTCGTTCAGACAGCGCATATGAAGGAGCTGTTCTAGAGCGGCATCTTGTATTGGCCGACGGTTGGCTGCTGGATTGGTTTCATGTTGAGCAAGTAACGGAGCGGAGTCAGGAAGTAGACTTATGGTTTCATCCGACGGGACATTTGCTGTTACTGTTCGACCCTCACCGTGTCCAGACGGACTCTCCGACAGTCCTTGGTCTGGAAGCTGGTTATGGCTCAGTAGAAGTACTGTCCGCAATGAAAAATGAGACGGACTGCCCGTTAAATACGGAGTGGAATATCCGTTATGATGGAGTGAGCACCGGCCGGGAGTATGAAGTATCCACGAGTACTCTACTGGCGCCTGGCTCCACTATGTATGAAATCCGCACACCGGGTAATGCCGAAGACCCGAGTAGATTGCTACGAGGTATTATGCTTCGGCACAAAGGCCCGTCGGTTGATTTTATTACGGTTTATCGGGACGGTCACGAACCTGCTGTACTGAAGCTAGTGAGTCAGGTGGGCGAACCGCCCCGAATCCAAATAGCAACAACTGGGCAAGCAGTGGTGTATTGCCTTGACCCTAAAGCGGGACTGATTCAGGAAAAGTCCCGGAATACGGAGGAGTAGAGATGTTAGAACCTTTATTTCAACCTACCAGCGGCGTACTCGACCTGTCGTATGGGCCAGATGAACATATAGATGTTGGAGAGAATCCTCCGCGGTTTACTTGGATGCCTGCTTGTCTGGAAGAGAGCATGTATGAGCTGCAGATCTCCTCAAAAACTGAATTTGAGTCTGAAGATACGTTGACCTACAGTAGAATTCCCTATAATTTGTTTACCCCGGATAAGCCGTTGGCGCCCGGCTCGTATTATTGGCGATACAGTCTTATCGGGGAGAATGATATCCGTTCCGAGTGGAGTAAAGTAAGAGCTTTTGTGGTGGAGGATGAATTGCCGCTAACGCCACTGCCTTCCCGTACAGAACGATATTCAGCTGCATCCGCCAACCATCCGCGGCTTTGGCTTCAAGCGGAACAGCTACCGTCTTACCGGGAAGTTGTCCGCCAAGACCCGATTTCAACTGGCTGGGAAGACTTCCTGAAGCATTCCGTTCTACCCTGGACAAAGCGCGAGCTTATTCCCGAGCCTGCACCGTATCCAGATAATAAGCGTGTCGCCACACTTTGGCGGCAGATGTATATGGACTGCCAGGAAGTCTTCTATGCTATCCGGCATCTTGCTATAGCTGGAGTTGTGTTAGAGGACGAGGCGCTTATCGCCAAAGCTAAAGAGTGGCTGCTTCATGCTGCAAGCTGGAACACAGATGGTACCACCAGCCGGGATTACAATGATGAATGCTCCTTTCGCATAGCCGGAGCGTTGGCATGGGGCTATGATTGGCTTCACGGCTCTCTGACGGAAGAAGAACGCCTTAAGGTAAGGCAGGCGCTACTGCGAAGAACCGGGCAGATCGCATTCCATGTCATCGAACGCTCCCGCATCCATCAAGTTCCTTATGACAGCCATGCGATCCGCTCTTTATCCTCTGTTCTCGTACCCTGTTGTATTTCCATGTTGGGTGAGGAGGAGAAGGCGCAGGAATGGCTTGATTATACGCTGGAGTACTTCTCCGCCATGTATACCCCATGGGGTGGCAAAGATGGCGGGTGGGCAGAAGGTCCGATGTATTGGACCACTCAGATGGCATTCGTTACGGAGGCGCTCAATCTAATTCGCAAATACATGGCAATCAATTTCTATGACCGTCCTTTCTTTCGCAAAACAGGTGACTTTCCGCTCTATTGCTTCAGTCCGGATACCATGAGGGCCAGCTTCGGCGATCAATCGTCACTGGGAGATCCGGTCAATCTCAAAACGGGCTTCAATATCCGCCAATTCGCCGGTTTAACCGGGAATGGCCAGTACCAATGGTATTTTGAGCAAACTAAGGAACTGAACCCTGACACCCAGATGATCTTCTATAACTACGGCTGGTGGGATTTCCGGTTCGATGAGATGGTTTATCGCACAGATTATCCGCAGATTTCTTCAGAGCCACCGGTGGCTGCAGAACCTTTGAAGTGGTTTCAGGATGTGGGATGGGTGGCCATGCATCATCGGATGGAGGATCCGCAGGAACATATCATGCTGTTGACCAAGAGCAGCCGTTACGGCTCTGTGAGCCATAGCCATGGGGATCAAAACGCCTTCCTGCTGCATGCCTTCGGCGAGCCCTTGGCTATTGAAAGCGGCTATTACGTTGCATTCAACAGTACGATGCATATGCAGTGGCGCAGGCAGACCCGCTCCAAGAACGCAATTCTTATTGACGGCAAAGGCCAATATGCTGGCACGGACAAGTCGAAGAACATGGCAGCCTACGGCAAGGTGTTGAAGGCGTATAGTACGCCCGGAATCAACTACACGCAAATGGATGCCACCGAAGCCTACCGCGAGAATGTGCCCTATATCAAGCGGTATGTGCGGGAAATATTTTTCTTTGATAGCGCTTACTTCGTTATCACAGACAGTGTCGAGCTGGAACGTCCGGGAAAATTGGATTGGCTGTTTCATACGCTGTATCCCATGAAGCTGAAGGATCAATCTTTTAAAGTACATGGTAAAAAAGCTCAGTTGGAGGGCAGATTTGTCTATAGTTCCTCGGGAGAAATGACACTTAGCCAAAGCAATCAATTTACAGATGTAGATCCGAAAGAATGGGAAGGGCTGCCCGAGCATTGGCATTTGACTGCCTCTACTCAAGAGGCCGTAAGCCATCGGATCGTCACTCTTCTGATTCCCCAAAAAGCAGGAAGCCGGGATTACGTATCGTACTTTATGGACGATCAGGACCATGGGGTTCATGTCTACTTTACGAATCAGGGAATTACCCACCGTGTTGAGATCCCAAAAGCTTATTAGTCTTAAGATATCTTCATTTTACGTATACACCCCATTGTACAAGGAGAGGGTTATATTATGAAAAAATGGATTGGCATCTGTCTGGCTATCGTAATGGGTGCTACCGTTATTGCAGGTTGCTCGAACAAGGACAAAGAAGAGACTGCCGGAGGCGCGTCAAATACGCCGCAGAAAACTGAATTCTCGATCTCGATGCGGACGCTGGCTTTTAACTACGTTGAGAAATCACCCGACTTGAATAAGGACAAATGGGTGAAAAAGCTGGAGGAGATGACAAACACAGACTTGGATATTGTGTTGGTTCCTCATAAAGAGTTCGAGCAGAAAATGGTGCAGATGTTCGCTACTAATGATATACCGGATGTCGTTCAAGGTTCGGGCGGCGTAAATGGCAAGGAGATGGCTGGTTCTGTTGAAGCTGGTGTGTTCATGCCCTTGGATGATCTGCTGCAGCAAAACGGCCAGAACCTTTTGAAAGTAATCCCAAAGGAAGCTTGGGAGAACGTCACCTATCAGGGAAAAATTTATGCAATACCGGAGTTTCTGTCCAATCCCTCCCGCCGGGCGACTTGGATTCGCAAGGACCTGCTGGATCAAACCGGCTTGCAGGTTCCAAAAACGGTCGATGAGTACTTGACTGTGTTGCGTGCCTTCAAAAAGCTGGGGATAGAGAACCCGTACATGGGCCGTCAAGACTTCAAATATGCGGATGCTTTCTTTGGCGCTTATGATGTTTTTCCGTATCTGACTATGTTCGAGGAAGTAAACGGCCAGGTTCAGCCGAAGTTTATGGATAGCGAAAATATGATGAAGGCGTTACAAACCTACAACACCATGTATACAGAGGGTTTGATCAACAAGGAATTTGCCACCATTAACCCGACCAACTACAAAAATGCGATTCTCTCAGGCAAAGCGGGCATGTGGACGATGAATGCCAACGAGCTTCTGCAGTGGGAGCAGCAACTGAAGGCTACGACGCCATCCGCCAAGCTGGAGATTATTCCTTCGCCAGTGGGACCTGATGGAAAAGGAGGCTCCTACTTGTACGGCTCCGCCACGCGCACCTACTTTATTAAGGAAGGTACGAAGAATGCTGCGGATATTGTGAAATTTTTTGACTGGATGCTGAGCGAAGAGGCAGAAACCTTCTTTACCTTTGGGATTAAGGACGAAACCTATAAGGAAGAGAACGGCAAAATCGTATACACTTCTCCTGCGGATTCCGCCGCTATAGATGAGGAGCGCTACCGCCAGTCATTCCTCTGGATGGTGCAGGATACTACTTATAATAAGGGTGTCCTTAACATGACAGAAGAAGGTAGAAGCTTGATCAATGTATACGATACTATTCTGGCTAACGAAGGCCGTGACGGAATTCAGTTCGACCCGCGGCTAGATGCCTTGGTGAAGAATCCAGACATTGCACCTAACTCGGACACGGCTCCTCCGGTACTGCTGACGCACATGGTAAAGATGGTATATGGCAAGGAACCTATCAGCGACTGGCCGAAGGTTGTGGAAGAGTGGCTTTCTAAGGGCGGCAACGATGTCATCAAGGAAGCTACGGAAAAATATAATAACAAAGCTGGCGTCACCATGCCTCGCAGATAAACTTATCCTTCAGGGGAGTTGGAATTCAATTAAGGGCTGCCGAGAGGTAGCCTTTTTAGTTAGGGCCAGTTTACTTTAATGTAATATCCAAAGTATGGATTATATGGTAAGTTAAATGGAGACATTCTAATTCTAATGAACTATATAAAAAGAAATGGAGTGATTTCATGAAGATGCGGAATTCAAAACTTTTATATTATCTTGTCTGGATCATAGTGGGGGCGCTCTTATTACATTATGGAAACTCGCTAATTAGTCATTACACTGAAGAGGCACAAAAGAACTATCAATTAGAAAATACTGTATGGATCACGGCTATTGTCCCGTTTGTCTATGGAATCTATCTGGCATTATTAGAAGGATTACCTAAAGCTTTTGTTGTTAATTGGCTTCTGTTGTTTATTGTGTTTCTTCCAAGTTTTCTTCTGCTTATGTATCCAACTTTAGTAATGTATTTTAACATTTCGAATATGGAGATCTACAAATTCGCAACCATACATGATGGAATAGTATTTGGTCTGGTTAGTGGAATGGCACTAGTTAAATCTCTAACGACAAACCGTTAACGAGATTACAGCATTACTGTTACAGAATTATTGGAGCAGTATAAAATAGTTATATGTAAAATCACCCTTTCAATTATTTGGGTTTTATTGCAAGATATTTATGCATCATGTATTTTATTGAATAATAAGGGGGAGTGCGAATAATGTTATCATCCACAGAGCTTAGCAAGCTGAACGAAGTGAATTACAGGGAGGACCGTTTAGAGGTAGTTAATCATTTTTATGAGGATCTCTGTGATAAAAAAGTAGTCGATGGTTATATTTATTCTCTTAGTCGTTACGGGAAAATCTTTGCTAGTGCTGCCGGAGGTCGTTTCAGTTACGAAGAAGAAAGCACCCAGGAAATGAAAACGGATACAATTTTTCGTGTTGCTTCAATTACGAAGCTATTTACGGCGACAGCGATTTGGCAGCTTGCGGATGATGGTAAGATTTTTATGGGGCAGCCTGTGAGTTCTATTCTTCCAGAGTTTGATGCCGACCCTTTTAAGCCGATTACCATTGCACATTTACTGACTCATACCTCTGGCATCGCTCCCGATCCTGGCACTATAAGTGATACTTACTATAAAAGTGCATGGTGGTATATTTTTGAATCAGAGCTTGGAAAAGAAAACTGGATTAAAGCCGGTCTATCTAAAGGGATTCATTTTCCGGTAGGGACTCAATGGATGTATTCATCGTTTGGATACGCGATCTTGGGTGCAATTATCGAGAAAATAACGGGTGTTTTTGCAGAAAAATACATAATGGACCACATTGTAAAACCGTTAGGCATGAAAGATACCTTCTTTGATATACCAGCAGAAAAAGCTGGTAGGATCGCCATTCGTTCGGAAAGGGCTAAGGAATATCTTCAGAAGCTGCAAAACGGGGAAATTACGGACGCGGGACATAGGTCTGAGGAAGAAATCAACGTTCCCGAAACTGGTGGTGGTTTATATTCCACAGTTGCTGATCTGCAAAAGTTCGGAATTATGCTGCTTAATCAAGGGGAATACGAAGGGGGTCATATCTTAAGCCGTATGGCGGTACAAAGAATGACCAAGCGGTTTAATTCTGAGAAAATCCCAAACTATGCATGGGGAGATGCAGGAGCGGATCGACCATACGGACTTGGACCAGACCTTCGCTATAATGTGAGTACTTCTTACTCTGAAGGCACTTTTTTTCACGAAGGGGCTGGGGCCTGTGCCTTATTCGTTGACCCGGTTGAAAAGCTGATTGCCGTTTGGTATCTTCCTTTTCACAAAGGGGTATGGGACGGTAGAGCGGTATTTGGCACCCACAATGTGATCTGGTCCGGACTCGAATAAGAAAAAGACTTTTTTTATGTGATATCTATAGATAGGCAGGATGTGACTTATGTTTGAGATGATAAAGCACCGCTTTCGCATTATGAGGGCGGTTGCTTTTGTTACTTATAAGGAATGGAGTGCGTACAGGACGCATTCGATGGTTTCTATTTTTGTAGGCCCAGTGTACTTTTTAGTGCAGTATTATATATGGAGTGCTGTTTATAGCGGGGAATCTTACATCAACGGGATGTCTCTCTCCCAAATGCTTTCCTATTTTTGTGCTACGATGTTGATCAACTATTTGACGATGGATTTTGCCGATTGGAATTTACAAATGCTTATTCGTACCGGGAAATTCATTACGTTTTCGTTAAGACCGCTAAATCATATGTTCTTTGCTTTGTCTCAGAAGGCAGGGCATAGGGTACTTGGGCTTTTATTTGAATTTTTACCCTGCTTTATGATCTTTTTCTTTATTTTTCATATTAATGTCTTACCTGCAAATTTACTATACGCGATTCTTTCGATAGCTATGGCGTTTATGATGAATTTTTTCATTCATTATAGTATTGGAATGGTCGCTTTTTGGATGGTGCAATCCTCTAGTATTCGTAATTTTTTTAATCTTTGCGAAGGGATATTTTCAGGATCGCTGATTCCATTAGTATTTTTCCCAAAATCCTTACAAATGGCGTCCTTTTTCTTACCCTTTCAATACACGGCCTTTCTTCCTGCAATGGTCTATACAGGTAGCTATACTTTAGCGGATATAACCTTACCTATTCCTCAAGTGTTATTGCTGCAGCTCATAGCGGTAATTATTGCCGGAGTTGTCTGCCGGGTGCTGTATGCGGTGTCGCTTAAGCATTTTACGGGGGTGGGCGCATGAAACGTATGTATCAAATATATAAAACCTGCATGAAGGCGAATATTGCTTCTGCTATCACTTATCGTGTTAATTTTATTCTTAATAGTCTTATCATGCTCATAGGGAATGTGCTGTTTCCTCTAGTAACGGTATTCATTTATAATTCGAATGCTTCATTTGCAGGTTGGACCTTTAAAGAGGCGCTGTTGATTCAATCCGTTTTTATTCTGTCTACGGCTTGTGCCGGGATTTTTTTTAACGGAATTATGTGGAATACGATGTCTCATGTTGTAGAAGGGACTTTGGAAGTGGTATTAATTAAACCGACCTCGAGCCTTTTTCTGCTGTTGGCCAGATCTTTTGAGTTCGAAAGTATCGGGCTTTTAGGCGGAGGAGTAATCATGTTCGTATACGCACTTAGCGGAATCGATGGGATGACCATCGGCTCTTGGTTATTGTTCCTGTTGTTGTTTGGCGCAGGGCTGCTTGTTATGTTCGGCGTGGCGCTTATTGTGGCAGCGATTTCCTTCAAATGGGTAGCGAATTCCCGCTTGCCGGAGATGTTTGAGAGCATTAAGTCTTTTGGACGTTATCCAGGGACGATTTTTCCTAAAGCAGTCGTAGCCGTGAGTTCTTTTCTGTTTCCGGTTTCCATGATTGCTTACTTTCCAGCATCTACACTGATTGGCCGATGGGAACCCTATTTTTTTATAGCGATTATCCCTTGTGTGTTATTTGCTGCCTTCGGAATTTGGCTCTATACATACATGCTTCGCAGTTACAAAAGCGCCGGAGGATAAAAGATTAGTTTAGCTCTAAGAAGGAGAATTTCACTTGGACATTATTACCGTCAAGAACTTAACCAAGCAATATGAAACCTATCACCGTGGACAAGATGCAAAAAGCGTATTTAAAAGTCTGTTTCACCGTGAAAAATCGATCATTACCTCTGTAGAAGATCTTTCGTTCAGTGTTGGAAAAGGAGAAATCATTGGCATTCTGGGTCCAAACGGTGCGGGGAAATCTACGACTATTAAAATGCTGACAGGCGTTCTCTATCCTACCTCGGGCGAAATAAATGTTCTAGGGTACAACCCTCATAAGCAGAAAAATCAATATGTAAAACAAATCGGGGTATTGTTCGGACAGAAATCGCAGTTAATATGGGACATACCCCCTTTGGATAGCTTTTATATGAACAAGGAAATCTATGATATTCCTACGAACGACTTTCGTACAAGACTAGACCGATTTGTAAACATGTTTGAGATTGGCGATATTATCACTAAACCCACACGAACCCTTTCCCTGGGAGAACGAATGAAATGCGAGTTTATTATGGCGATGCTTCATTCACCACCTGTGGTTTTTTTGGATGAGCCGACGATCGGGCTGGATGTGATAGCTAAACAAAGAATCAGAGAATTCATTAAGCAAATGAATCAGGAAGGCACCACATTTATTCTGACAACACATGACTTGGAAGATGTAGAGCGTTTGGTTCAAAGAGTACTTATAATTCATCAAGGGAAAAAAGTATATGACGACAAGTTCTCTGAACTTCGACTGCATCTGGGCGCCAAAAAAGTAGTTAGGCTTTCAGCCGCCACAACTATTGGAGATATTGATCTGCCTGGGACTCTGATATCGGAAAGAATATCGGATTACGAAGTGGAGCTGCTGATCGATACCGAGCAATGTAAAATGGGCGAGTTTCTGCATATTCTTAGCGAAAAGGTAGAGATCCTTGATATATCTATTAAGGAGATTCCCATTGAAAAAATCATCAGCTCCATTTATGAGATGGATACGGGAGAGCATATTCAAGCTTGAGAACGGATCATCTGCAGATTTAGATCGACCATGGACCATAACTTTTCAGTGATCTCTTTTGCAGAGCAAGGATTACTATGAGTAAACCACCATTCAATCACTCCGACAGTCGCCGAACTCAAAAATTGCACAGATATATCTTTACTCAGCTCATCCAGGTTAAAATTGTTTTCTAAAAATTGTACCTTAATCTGCTCATTTATCATTTCTTGTAATTGGTTTCTAAAGGAGAGTAAAGCTTTGTTTCTTAATAAAGTCTTATAAAAGAGAGCATTCTCCTCCAATTGTTCCAGCGTGCGGAGCAATGACGCCTTCGAGGGATTAGGTTCGGTTTCATCCTCCACTGCGGAGCAGCTTTCGATTAGTTGCCGGAGCTGAGCCTCCAGACATTTATCCATCAGATCGTATTTATCCGCATAATGGGAATAAATCGTTCCGCGGTTTACATCAGCGCGCTCTGCGATTTCGTTGATCGTTATTTTTTCAAAATCTTTTTCAGCCATCAGTTGAATTAATGCATTCATGATGGCTGTTTGGTTTTTTTTAATTCTTCTGTCCATGGTAAGACTCCCTTTTTATTAAACAATGTATTGTATTCTGTTGAAAAATCAACAAACCCGATCAAACTAACGATTGAACCCTACCGGAGATGTGATAATCTAATTTTATCGAACAGTTGATCAAAATTCAACAAATGTCTAAAAAGGGATAGAGGAGTTAAATATGAGAGTTTTAGTTTTTGGAGCGGGAGTATTAGGCAGCTATCTTGCACATGTTCTAGTGCGTGGGGGAAATGATGTCACCATGCTTGCCAGAGGAAAGCGAGCAGAGCAATTGACGAAAGACGGACTTGTGCTTCGCCATTATTTTCAAATTAAAAACACTGTGGATACAGTAAAGGTCATCTCTACGCTTCGATCCGATGATCTCTATGATCTTATTTTTGTTGTTATGAAATATAATGATTTTCCATCTGTGCTACCTATTCTAGCTGAGAATCAGAGTCAGAATATAATTCTTGTGGGGAACAATGGCGATGCTCTTGGCATGCAAAAGGCTCTCCAGGAAATGAGCAATGTGAGGAAAAATATACTCTTCGGATTTCAGCTTAGTGCAGGAATTCGGGAAACGAGCGGTCGTGTTATCAAAATACACGCAGGAGGGCAAATGGTACTTGGCAGTTTAGACGGTGAGATCTCAATAAAACACTTACTGGAAAAAGCGTTTGAGAACGCTAAGTATAAGCTAACTTATCATGAGGATATGGATGCTTGGCTCAAAAGTCATATCGTGCCTATAGTGGCTTTGAACTCCCTTAGTTATCTGCATGACGGGGATTTGAAAAAGGTATCCAAAGATAAGAAGCTATTAAAACAAGCCATTTCAGTAATGGATGAGGGGTTTCAAATCATGGAGCAATTAGGTTATACTGTCACTCCAGCAGGGCAAGTTAACTTTGTTCGAAAGCACAAGCAGGCTGTATATTATGGTCTGACAATAATTCATAAATTACCGTTTATGAAATTAGTGGACGGTTCTTTCAACGAAATAGCAGCTTTGTTTGATTCATTTGATATTTTGAAGCAACAAGCAAACATCGCAACGCCCAATTGGGATCAACTTAAAAAACAAGCGTTTTCGAAGTTTAATGCAAATGTATAACAATCTTGTTCAGGAGGTATACAATCGATGGCTATATATTTTATAAGGCATGGAATAGATGAAGAAGGCTTTCGTGGGGGTTGGAGTCAACGTGGACTTGTAGTAGAGGGATATAGACAAGCCGAACGTCTTGGATATTATCTTAAGGAAAATCAATCTAGCTTTAATATAACCCGTATTCTTTGTAGTGATTTGCAACGTGCGTTAGATACAGCAAATGAGATCGCCAGAGAGCTTAATTTGCCTGTTGAAAGCAGCCAGTATTGGAGAGAAACGAACAATGGTGTAATCGCTGGAATGCCCCATGAAATCGCAAATGAACGATACCCGGGTCTTTATTTCTCGGCTTTAAGAATGGATGAGAGATTTCCAGGAGGAGAAAGTCCCCAGGAATTTTTTACGCGAATAAGTTCAAGTTTCTCAAAACTATGTAATGAACTGGAGAGTACTGATCCAAATGAAAATGTAATTATGGTCACTCATGGTGGCGTAATTAATGTTATATACCATATTTTAAAAGGGCTAACGTGGACGAATAAGAATGCTCATTTCCCGACTTCATATACTAGTATTCATAAAATAGAGTATCAAGCAGATAAGTGGGCAGTTACAGCAGAAAATCTTACGGAACATATATCAAGGGATCAGGCTACTGGTATGGCCAATTGATTGGGAGGTACAAATATGGGTTTATTGAATGCGCTGATTGAGCAAGCCAAGAATCCTAGAGGGTTCGTAGGAAATATCATGATCAAAATCATGAATCAGGCACATACCAGCATCACCGTTCAACGATGGATTTTTGGGACGATCACAGCGACTCAGACGCATTATTTCTGGCCGGACCTCGAACAAGATATAAGTGAAGCATTTAGGGTGCTGATAGCAGGCGGTACATTTGTTATTATTTCTGAGATCTATAAAATCAATTATCATATGAAGCAATTCACTAAGAACGAAGAGATGGAGCAGTTATTACGGAAATCGGGCTTTCAGACGGTAAATATTCACGAGAATAACAAATGGAGATGTTATGTCGGAAAGAAATAAAGCGGCCGCACCGCCCCAAAAAAGGACGACACAGCCGCTTCGTTTCACCAGCTAATTAAGCCGGGAAGGTTTTAAACAAACAACGAACGGGAAATGATGACCAGCAAGATGAAAAGTACCAAAATCGCTCCGGTCGAAGTGAAAGCTCCTCCTTGAAATTCACCCATGATTTATTCCTCCTCAACTTATGTCTTCTTCTCAATTGCTGTGACTGGTGTCGCAGCTTTCTGAGATAATGACATCATATGCCGAAGAGGGCCTGTTGCACTGGTCTATGGCCTATTGCTCGTCAATATGGGCTTTTAGGATACGTAATCCTTTAGGAAGATGATTTTTAAGCTGGCCTAAACTCGCCTTGCCCCAACTAATCGGCAAACCATCTAAAGTTACAAGTGTCCATCCATGTAATTCGCTGGGGACAGGCAGGCTTTCACCGCGGAGCCAAGCATGTATTTCCGGGCCCTCACTGCTGAGATCAAAGCTTCGTGATGCTTGTAGGGGCTGAAGTGCCATAGCTAATGCATGAGCAGGTTCAATCCGATTTTTCTTCAAATGGGCAATATGTAGTCCAGCTCGTGGAATACGCAGTCCGTCCAGCAGCCCGGTATGGAGGTTGCCATTAAAGGATTCTGGCAGCAAATAAAGAGATTCGCCGAAGAGCAGGGGTACACCTTGGCATGAAAGACCAGGCAGTTCTACCGCAGCCCAGTCTTGAAAAAGCTGGTAGGCATCACGTACAGAAGAATTAGTTTTTGGGTTGTTTTTGCTTCGGCGTTTTTTGGCGTTGCGGTTGGCATCGTCATTTACGGATACAGTGTCAATTTGCTTACGCAGGAGTGCAACAAAGTGACCTTCGCCCTTTTCTAAATGCGGCCAAAGGCGTTTGCAGGTGAGTAGTTCCATATCGGGGTAACTAGCCGTCAATCGAGCAATGGTTTCTTCATTCTCTTGACGGTTAAAGGTGCAGGTAGAGTAAGCTAAAGTACCCCCTGGTTTAAGCATAATGTAGGCGTCTTGCAGGATATCCCATTGTCTCGCTGCGCACATAACTACATGAGCAGGAGACCATTCTTGAATGGCTTTTGGATCTTTTCGGAACATGCCTTCTCCAGAACAAGGAGCATCCAGCATAATTCGGTCAAAAGCTTGCGGGAAACGCGCAGATAGCTGTTCTGGTGTTGCACAGGTTACGAGGGTATTCTTAATGCCCAGACGTTCAACGTTCTCTGCTAGAATTTTTGCGCGTTCCGGATGGATTTCATTAGAGATTAAGAGGCCTTGTCCCTGCATTAAACCAGCGATATGCGTAGTTTTACCTCCAGGGGCTGCTGCAAGATCGAGGACGGTTTCACCGGGTTCAGGTGCCAGCAGTTCAGCTGCGGACATTGCGGAAGGCTCCTGAATATAATATAGTCCAGCTGCATGGTAAGGATGTCTGCCTGGTCGAGCGGGCTCATCATAATAAAACCCGCCCTGGCACCATGGGATAGGCTTCAAAATAAATTGTGAGACTGTACGGTCCACCGCAACTTGGCCTATGGCTGAGGTGCTTTTTAGCGGATTAAAGCGCAGTCCTTGAGTTCGTGGCGCTGAATAACTTTCTAGAAAAGCATCTGCCTCTTGCCCCAGCATTTCTTTAATAGATGCGGTGTAAGAGGCAGGCAGCTGTTCTTCCTTCATAGATCATTCTCCTTTTTCTTAGTTGCTGTTTCATGTTTATACCGATAAAATCAAGGTATGGGGAACGTAATCGTACCTGAAATTCTACATATATTCAACTATATCATAATTGCCAAGTCTTACAGTACACAGGGCAATTGTAAAGGGGATGTACCATATGAATTTGCTGCAAGCGCTCTTCTTCCCGCCGGAGCAACCCGGTGGTGTATCATCTATGATCCCTTATCTTCAGGAAAGATTCCGTTCAAGCCGTTGGGAGATGGATTTGTTTTGGCTGCCTAAGCGGATTCGCAATAAGGGGCATGAAGAAGTAATATTCGAGACGTTTGATTGGACGCAGTATGGAGAAAGTCCGATCGTTCAAAAATATATTCAGACCTATCGTGATTATTTATGGTGGACAAAACTGCGGATGAGTAAGCCTTATGATCTTATTCATTCTCATCATCCGATTGCTGGCTTAGCGATGAAAAAAGTGTTCCCTGATACTCCGTTAATTCATACCCTGCATTCCAGTTACGAGCGGGAATTGATTCTAAATGGAGCGATTTCCGAGGATGGCTTGGAGCATCGTTTTCTAGTCTCACTTTATCGTGAACTTGAGCATGTTAGTGATCGATTAATGACGGTGTCGCGATCTTTTGCAGAGTATGTGGCCCCTTATATTATTGATCCTTCTAATATAGGTGTTATACCGAATGGTTTTGATGAAAAAAGATTTAAGCCTGTTCCGCATGATAACGCTATTCCGCAGCTAGTGACCGTGACACGTCTGGTTCCGGCTAAAGGAATAGATATATTACTCAACGCTTGCGCGGAGCTTAAAAATCGCGGCCATGAGTATGTACTGCATATTATTGGCGACGGTCCTTCACGTGCGGATCTGGAAAAGATGGCCCAGCATTTAGGGATCTATAATGAAACGATCTTTTACGGATATACGCTGCACCCTGAAGAATTCATGCCATTCTTTGATATTTTCGTATTGCCCTCTCGGGCGGAGGCGTTCGGTTCAGTGTTTGCGGAAGCGGCACTTAGCTGCCTGGCTCTAGTGGGGACAAATGTGGGCGGAATACCGGAGCAGATTGAAGATGGTGTGAATGGTTTATTGGTCAGTCCTGACGATGAGATTGCTCTTGCTGATGCATTAGAGAAGGTGATATCTGATCCGGCTTATCGTTATGAGCTTTCGCGCTCCGCATGGGATAAAGCCAAAAGCCTATATTCGTTGACACGAGTTGCTAATGAACTTAAAAAAACCTATTTACAGTATCCTTCAGGAACGAAAGGGTGAGCACCTATGATTCCATTTCGCTTTCTGCATACTGCTGATTTACATCTGGATAGCCGTTTTGCCGGGCTGGCGCATATTTCGCCAGCCATTCGTGCTTATTTACGTGAGTCTACCTTTGCCGCCCTCGGGCGGCTTGTCCGCGTTGCGATCCAAGAGAATGTTGATTTTATTGTCATTAGTGGAGATGTGTATGATGTTTCAGATGCATCATTACAGGGACAGCTGCGATTTCAGGAAGCGCTCAAAGAACTCGGTGAGCACGGGATTCACGTGTTCCTGATTCATGGCAACCACGATCCGCTTGACGGACTGCGTCTGACAACGGAAATGCCAAAGCATGTTACCGTATTTGGCGGAGAGAAGCCAGATCACGCTACAGCTTGCCGCCGTATAGATGGCCAAGAAGTTGCCATCGTTAGTGGAATCTCTTACCCAACGGCGAAAGTGACGAACAACACAGCAGTAACCTTTTCTCGTAAACCTGGCAGCAGCCTGTTTCATATTGCGATGCTGCATGGCAATGTAGACGGTGATTTGCTGCATGAGACCTATTCTCCTTGCAGTCGCAGGGACCTTATCGAACGGGGGTTTGATTATTGGGCGCTTGGACATATTCATAAACGTAGTGTACTGCATGAGAAGCCTGTGATTGTATATCCAGGCAATATACAAGGGCGCAGCATTAAGGAAACCGGAGCTAAAGGTTGTTATATTGTGGATGTAGATGAGGCTGGAAGATCCACTCTGCAATTTCATGAACTGGATTTCGTTCGCTGGCAGGTTAGAGACTTATCTATAGAAGGATTAAGCAATGAAGCAGAATGGATACAGAAAGTGGAGCAGGTTATTGAAGACATCCGCGCGGAGCTCCCGGAGCTCATGTCGGTGGTCAGATTTCGTCTGATTGGGCGAGGGGACGTACATAAAGTATTGGCTGAAAAAGGGGCAGCAGAGGATTTGCTGTCTGAACTCCAGCGCCGTGAGGCGATTAGGGCTGAGCGTAAAGATTACAAAGGGCTTGTCTGGACGGAAGGGTTCGCTATAGAGTCCGGTTTAGCTATTGATCGCCAACGCTTATTGGAAGAGGATAGTTTTCTTGGAGAAATGCTGCGCATTGCAGAGCATACGGAACATTCCCCGGAAGCGCTCGAAGAACTATTAAATAGTGCGCTTAAACCGCTATTGGAGAATCAGGAGCTGCGAAAGCTGTTGTCTATGACTAGTCAAGAAGAGAAATTGAGCTGGCTACGTGGTGCAGCAGAGCAGGGAATCACGATGCTTGGCGGGATGGATGATACTGTTGAAGCGGCGGAAAGTCTTTCGTATCAACAAGCCGGAGGGCAAAACGATGAGAATTGAACATTTGCATATCAATGGCTTTGGGCGTCTTCACAATCGAGAGATTCATTTAACGCAGGGAGTGACCGTACTTTATGGGCGTAATGAAGCAGGAAAAAGTACGACACTGCAATTCATACGCTCTATGCTGTTTGGAATTCCAAGCCGTGGAAATCCCTTGGAAAGGTATGAACCTTTGCAAGGCGGATTGCATGGGGGAACCTTGAAGATACGTGACAGTAATGATGGTTTGTGGACCATTCGCCGTTTTGCTTCAGGTGCTGAGGGATCAGGAAGAAATGAAAAGCTGAACATTACAGTAAATCATCCAAATGAAATGACTCAAGAGCTGGGACAAGCTGAAATGGAACGACATTTACTTGGGGGGATCTCTAGGAGTATGTTCCAGCAATTGTTCGCAGTTTCACTGGACGAGCTGCAGGAGCTTGCTGCCCTTCAATCTGAGGAGATGAGCAGCTTTCTTTTTCATGCAGGTATGGGCGGTGGCGGTGCAATCATGCGTGCGGAACGCCGTTTGGTGCAGGAAGCTGAGAAGCTGTACAAACCTCGTGGCAAGCTGCAAGAAGCAGCAAAAGTTGTGCAAGCCATTGAAAAGCTTGAGCGACAAATGGTTGAGAGCCGTTCTTATCTTCCGCGATATAACGATAATATAGTGGCATTGAGGGTAACGGAGTCGGAGCTAGATGAATTGGAGCAACAGCGCAAGCTCACTGGAGAGCAGCTAGTGATGTTTCGAAAAGCACAGGAAGTCCGTGAGCTGTGGTTAAAATGGAGCGAGGCTCAGCTAGAGCTGCAAGGATTGCCATTGATTTCAGCCTTTCCTGAAGAAGGAGCAACTCGCTTTCAGGCGTTTGAAGGAGAAATTCGGAATGCACAGGGATCAGTAGTACGTTATGAACGTCTTCTAAGCGAGCTTACTATTGAACTGGCAAAGAACCCTCCAGATGAAGTATTAGCAGCACAGGGGCCTGTTTTAGAGCGGCTGGACCGGCATCGGAGCAGTTACGAGAACCGTAGAACGGAAAGACAGCGGCTTGAGGGAGAATTAACGGCGCTGAATGAGCATTTGCGGCGAATTCTGCGCGGCATTGATGTGAGCTGGGGCCCTGCAGAGCTGACTTCATTCTCTGGGACAGCGGCGGATCGTGAAGCTGCACGGAAGTTTGCGGCGGCGTTCGCTAGTTATGACCGCCGCATGGAGGCGGAGGGTGCAACGCGGCAGTCGTTGCGCTCCCGTTTGGCCGCTGCCTCAGCGTCGCTCCAAGCAGCAGAACGGGCGCTGGCGCGTGAGCACGCTACCGGCGCGGAAGCTTTTGCGCAGCTGGCTCCGCGCAGCGCCCGTGAAGTGCTGCAGCTGTGGGACGAGCTGCAGCAGGCGGCCGAACGCTGGCGCGAAGCGCAGCTCAGCGAAGGGCCAGCGCGCGGCGCCGGAAGTGACGGCCTTGGCGCGAAGCGCATGGCCGCGCTCTACCGGCGCCTGCTGTGGGCTGGGGCAGCACTAACCGTGCTGCTGCCCGCAGCGCTGTGGCTGACCGGTGCTCCGCCGGCCAGCGCCGTGCTTGCGATCGGCCTGCTGGGCGCGGCCGATCTGGCCCTTTGGGCCGGCTTGCGCGGAGCGCGCCGGCCGGAAGCGTCCCCGCCAGAGCATGGCGGGGACGTCAGCGCAGCCGCAGCCGAGATGCTGCGGCTGCGGGGCAGCTGCTCTCCGGGGCGGAGCCGGAGAGCGTTGTGCCGGGGCGGCGGACGGCCGCCCCGGGGTCCAGCCCTGACGCAGGCGGGCTGGAGGCCTCCATGAGGGAGCTTCGCAGGCTCATGGAGGCTTGGTCAGCTTGGCGGCAGCGCATCGAACGCTATGCCGCCGAGCGTGATGCCTGCCACACGGAGCTGGAGACGCTGGCAGGCCAAGAGAAGCTGCTCGCTGAAGAAATGCACCGGGCGGAGGCGGCATTCACGGAAACTGCTGAGCAATATGAAGAATGGCTTCGCCAACGCAGGTTGCCTGAAGGATTATCTCCTGAAGGGCTGCCGGATATTTTTGCTATGGTTGAACAAGGGAATGAGCTGCTGCGCCAAGAGAATAAACTCTCCTTACGATTGAAGGAGCTGGAAGCAGAATGTAACGTGTTTGAGGAGGAGCTGCTCGCTCTTATTTATGAGTCGGGTGCTGATCTTGGCGACGAGTCTGGTGTAGCGGCAGCTGGCTTTGAAATAGATCCGCAAGAGGGGAAACGAGTATCTGCATTAACCTTACTAAGCTGGCTGGAACTGCGAAAAAGAGCATGGGATGATCTGAAAAAGGACTTGATTCGCCGGGAAACTATGCAGTCAAGATTGCAGGATGTGGATGAAGAACTCAAGGAGAGCCACAGGATATTAGGTGAGCTGAGAGAACAGCGTGAGCTTCTGATACAGGAAGGCGGGGCGACTGGTGGAGAGGATTTCTTACGCAGGTCAGCAGCTGTGCAGCGGCGCAGTGATCTGAATAAATTGATTCGCCAGTGGGAGCTTGCTATGTTCGGTGGTTGGGAGGAGGAGCGGGTTGCTGCTCTGCTGGAATTATTAAATCATCATGATGTGGAAGCATTGCAGCTGAAGCGGTCATTGGCTGAAGAATTGATGGAACGGCAGGAAGAGGGTTGGAACACCCTGCTGGAGCAACGAGGCAAGCTGCTTCAGGAAAGGGAGTATTTGAAGGAGCGCTGCGTGGAGGATTCCGTTATTCAGCAACTGGAAGAGCAGAGAGCAGCCTTGCGGATCGTGGCTGATAAATATGCAGTGGCAGCGATAACTGCCGAACTAATCGGGCGAACTCGCCGTGTGTATGAGCAGGAGAAGCAGCCACAGGTATTACTGCTTGCCTCAGATTATTTCTCCAAGCTGACGGAAGGGGAATACAAAAGGGTTGTTATGACACTAGGGCATAAAGAGCTGAAAGCTGAACACAAGGACGGGGGACTGCTGGACAGTGGACTGCTCAGCCGAGGGACGGCAGAACAGCTGTATCTTGCCATCCGGCTGGCATTGGCAGAGACCATGTCACGGCAAGTATCGCTGCCGCTGTTATTCGATGATCTCTTCGTTAACTTTGATGAGTCTCGTCTTCATGCTGCACTTGGACTTCTTGGAGAACTGTCGATCTCCCGCCAGATTGTGATGATGACCTGTCACAAGCATGTGGCGGAAGCGGCAGCACGTATGATTCCTACAGCAGCGGTTATTTCCGTGTAGTTCGGGTGATTGGTTTTACGGATACGATACTGTTCCCCTTCTCCTTTGAGTTCGATGAAGTATTACTACCTGGTGGAGAGGACCATGGTGTTCGTAGCAGTTTGACAGCCCAGACCAGTGATAAACCTCCGAAGATTGGGTAGAACACGGAGAGCAGTGAACTAAAGCCGAACTGGCTCAGTAAATAGCAGACCAACATCAGAAGTGGTGTAATCAATGCGGTTGATAGGGGAAGCCGTTGCTTAAGCTGTACAGCTACTCCATAAATATCGGCGACAAAAGTGCTGAAGATCTCCAAAAAGATCAGCAGCAGATATATAGTTTGCACTACAGTACCCAACCGGACGGCGATGCTGCCCATCGGAATTTCAAACTTGAGAATCCCTGGCATCTGTGAGCTCATTGCGAAATGTGCGGCAATCAACATAAAACCAATCCCGGTACCCCCAATAATACCGCCCCATACAAGGGATTTTTCTTCCTCTGTGTGACGAGCCATAGGGACTAAAACAGCTTGTGCCATCCCTAAATTAAAGGCGGTGTAGAGCAGCGGTGACATCCATGCCCCAAAGAGAGAGCGATCGTTATCAAGGAACAGGAACCGTCCAGCTCCCGGAATTTGAAAAGTATTAAAAATAATGATAAGTGACAGAGTAAGCATTAAAGGAACTACAATACTGTTCATTTGCAGAATACCGGAAATTCCTCGTTTTAGCAGAAAGTATGAACCAAGCAATGTGATAATTAGTCCAGTCTGATAATGAAGTCCGAGATGCTCCTGAAAAATAGCGCCGGCCCCTGCAAGCATAATACTGTTTACTCCGATCAGGACGACCATCATGAACAAACTGATGGTGCTTCCGACCTGTTCCCCGAAGAGGTGACGGTTAAAGTCCTCATAGGATTCCGCTTCTATTCGCCGAGCAATGACCATCATTTTTGTACCCAGCCATATGAACAATATAGTTGAGAGCAGGATGGTCAGGACTGCCCAGTGCCCGTAACGTGTGAAGAATTTTAATATTTCCTGCCCGGTGGCGAATCCGGCTCCTACAATGGTGCCAATATAAGTGAAAGCGATCTGTAATGTTCGGACATGTGATTTCATGGCTCCCCTCCTAATAGTTTTACGAAGCTAAAGAAAAATCATAATGAGTGCTATGCAGGATAACCTTGTGTACTCTGTATAGTACAGGTTATGATGAGGATCAGTAGGACATGACTTCCGTCGTAATTGCTTTATGATCAGTGATTAATTTGTACGGAATGTCTGCGATTATAAAGGGTATTGGAGGTTCAAAGTCATGGAAGTGTTGAAACAGCGGATTTTGGAAGAAGGTGTCGTCGTTTCGGATGAGGTGCTGAAGCTGGATGCACTGCTAAATCATCAGGTTGATCCACAGCTTACGATGGAAATGGGACGGGAGTTTGCCGGGAGGTTTGCGGACTCAGGAATTACACGTATTGTGACCGTAGAATCCTCGGGCATTGCCGTGGCATTTGCCACCGCGTATGAATTAAAGGTGCCGCTAGTTTTTGCACGCCGCAAAAAAACACTGTTAGCTGATCCGGATGCGCTTTGCGAAAGAGTTCCGTCTTTTACAAAAGGTATCGTTACAGATATTATGCTGTCTCGCCAGTTCATCTCTCCAGAGGATAAAATCCTCTTTATTGATGATATTATTGCCAATGGTGATGCAGCGCGTGGCTTGATTAAGATCATTCAACGTTCTGGCGCTGAGCTAGTTGGTCTTGGTGTTGTAGTAGAAAAAAGCTTTCAGGCAGGGGCTCGGACGATCAGAGAGCAAGGCATTCGTCTGGAGTCACTCGTAAGAATCACCTCTCTAAATGGAGGCACCATCGAATTTGGGGAATAACCTAATTGGCAATAAGAACAGGCCTATTTTTTAAACAACTGCTTTTCACCCTATGGATTTTCCTTTATAATAAAAATTAGACATAGGGAGGAGGCGTCACAATGGGGAAAGAACCGGTGACTGAACAATTTTTTATTGATAAATTAACCGAGGCCAAGGATCATTTCGAGCGTGCGCTGGATTGCAAACACACGGAATTCGACGATCTGTATCCCTATATGATTGAACATCCTCAGTTTTTTTGGTACAAACGCTATGTAGCCTGGTCAGAGCTTCTGACAATCAAAGGTTTGTGCGAAGAGTTATCCTTCCCGTGGAGGGAGAAATTCACAACTAACCAAGTGGAGTATCTGGAGCAACGTGTGATGTCCGCTAAAGTTCTTGACTTCTGGTTTGAGAAGAATGAAGCGCTGATATAAGAATGCTTTAGTAGACATGCAAGTCGTTAATTGCCTACATGAGACCCAGATGATTTATCATTTGGGTCTTTTTTCTGAGACTAAATAGGACAAGCTATGACAGGAGGGATTAATGATGATTAGCGATGAGCAATTGGATGCCTACCGGATTTCCGGTGAGAAAATTCGTGTAGTGCGTGATGGCTTGGAAAGTAACGATGTAAAAGGGATAGTTCTTGCTTGGGATGATTCTCAGGTGATGATACGTCGTCAGAATAGACGAGTAGTGAAGCTGGATCGCAATTATATATTCCAGCCATTTAGTGAACCAAGACAAGATCCGGATAATATATAATCTTCACAGTAATAATTTCCGCAGTAATAATCTTCATAATACAAAACAGCTCTCGCCCTACTGGGCGGGAGCTGTTTCTGTAATATCATTTGGGATTATATAGTTAGAGCTAGTTCAGACGCATTCTCTTCTCTGGAGAGTATGGAGAGTTCTGTGGACAGTCCAAGATACGCGCGCATGCGCAGCATCATTTCTCTACGGAAGCCTGGCCATAATATATTCATCTCTCCTTGAAATCCTCTGCAGGAATATAAGGCTTCGACTCCTCGCTGATCTTGGCGAACGGTAGTAATCTTCAAATCATGGGAGCTCAGCTCGCGCGTAACCTCTTGAAGCATTAGTGACGTCTTCTTTGTGGCACCAGATACGAGCTCCATATATAGCTGAGGGGTCTTAAACAGGCCGCTTCTACTGATTACACGGCAGTCACGTTCGAACACTTTATGAATAAACGTTAGCAGCAAATAGCTTCTGACCAGGGACAGTTCTTCTTTAGTTACTTCTTCATCAATAATGGATGTGTTTAGCTTTGTAGTCGCCATTATAAATCACCTCATTTATATTATGCGAACTTTTGTTCTCATTATACCTTATATTCGGCAACAAAAGCAATAATTATCCATAAATTAATGAATGATAAGAAAACGGCGAAAATATATTGACGTTGGATTCTCAGCGTGGTATGATCTATCTTGTGACCGCAATAAGCGAGTCATTATAATACGCGGTCATGGCGGAATTGGCAGACGCGCTGGCTTCAGGTGCCAGTGGTAGCAATATCGTGGAGGTTCGAGTCCTCTTGACCGCATAGCTAAAAGGATTATAGAACTGCTCTAGTAGCAGGTTTATAATCCTTTTTTTATGTTTTTCAGCAGACGGTAGTGCGAAAGAGGAAGGTATCCTTAAGAACCATCACCTGAGGCTAACGGACCCAGATGAAGCTATTTGCTCATTTATCGCCTTTTGAGCGTAGTATCGGACCCCAGTGCAGCTATTGCATGGAAAAAGGATCACAATTGGCGTTTTTTATGCCAATAGCGACTGTGGGGTCTGATAGGAATCCAAATGTACTCTAAAGCTGCGAACAAGGTCAGTTAGTCCGATAGAAATCCAAGTTTGCTCTAAAGCCACGAATAAGATTAGCTGGGTCCGATAGAAAACCAAATGTGCTCTAAGCTGTGAATAAGGTCCGCGGAGTCCGATAGCGTCTCTCCACGCGCAGATTGGATAAAAACTAATTTGTATTTTTGCTTCTAAGCTACTCGCCCTGCGGAGTCGTCATCATCACCTGAGGCTAACGGACCCAGATGAAGCTATTTGCTCATTTATCGCCTTTTGAGCGTAGTATCGGACCCCAGCGCAGCTATTACATGGAAAAAGGAACGAATAAGGCATTTTTTATGCCAATAGCGACTGTGTGGTCCGAAAGGAATCTAAATGTGCTCTAAAGCTGCAAATAAGGTCAGTTGGGTCCGATAGAATCCAAATGTGCTTTAAAGCTGCGAATAAGGTCAGCGGGGTCCGATAGAAAACCAAATGTGCTCTAAGCTACGTATAAGGTCAGCGGAGTCCGATAGCGTCTCTCCACGCGCAGATGGATAAAAACTAATTTGTATTTTGCTTCTATGCTACTCGTACCACCGAGTCATCATCACCTGAGGCTAACGGACCCGGATGAAGCTATTTGCTCATTTATCACCTTTTGAGCATAGTATCGGACCCCAGTGCAGCTATTGCATGGAAAAAGGATCACAATTGGCGTTTTTTATACCAATAGCGACTGTAGGGTCCGATAGGAATCTAAATGTGCTCTAAAGCTGCAAATAAGGTCAGCTGGGTCCGATAGAATCCAAATGTGTTCTAAAAACACGAATAAGATCAGCTGGGTCCAATAGAAAACCACATGTGCTCTAAGTTACGAATAAGGTCAGCGGAGTCCGATAGTGTCTTTCCACGCGCAGATTGGGGAAATACTAATTAGTGTTTTGCTTCAACGTTACTCGCCCCGCGGAGTCGTCATCATCACCAGAGGCTAACGGACCCGGATGAAGCTATTTGCTCATTTATCACCTTTTGAGCGTAGTATCGGACCCCAGTGCAGCTATTGCATGGAAAAAGGATCACAATTGGCGTTTTTTATGCCAATAGCGACTGTGGGGTCCGATAGGAATCCAAATGTGCTCTAAAGCCACGAATAAGGTCAGCTGGGTCCGTTAGGAATCCAAATGTGCTCTAAAGCCACGAATAAGATTAGCTGGGTCCGATAGAGCCTTCGCACGCGCTGATTAGCGAAATACTAATCTGTGTTTCGACCCGTCGTTACCTGCAATAGCGAACTGCGTTTGCTTTTAAGCTACTCACCCCGCTGGGTCCGATAGCACCATCGCACGCGCAACTATGCTCGAATCCAATAAAGTTTGTTGTCTAGATCAAAGTCTAAGACACGAAAGAAAACAGGTGCACCCGGCATGGCTTTTGGGACACACCTGTTTTTTTACAGGATAATGAATTACACTGTTGCTCTACGCAGCATCAAAAACGATAAAAGAGCGTACACAACTGTCAAAGGCATGGACCACAAAGCAAGTTCAAATGCGGTATATCCAGCAAACCAGTTGAAGAGGTCTACCCACCACTGATTATAGGTCATTAATAATACACCGAGACTGCACAGGATAAACATAGCCCCTGAGAAAATGAACAAACCGCTTCGGCCAAATCTCCGGAAGATACTGGATATCATTAGCCCCAGAAAAAACATATTAAGAAAGAGCACAAAATACATCCACAGCTGTTCTATGGCATTACCATCATTTAAATAGGGCAAATGAAAATAATGTAGTTCCAAACCCCAGCCACCCGTGAGCTTGCTTTCAATGATTGCGAGCAGGTAGAGGAGAATTGAGTAGGTGGCGCTAGTTATAATAGCCATTAAGGAAGTGCCTATGAAATAATCCGTTCTGCGTTGGCTTAGGCCCAGAGCAAAAGGGAAGGTCTGCACCAAAATGAGTATACCGGTGATTAACATATAAATGAAGATGGAGACGAGACCGCCGGTATAGATTGGTTCTTGGATGAAAGAAGCGACGATGACATTTACCAAGAAGCTGGATAACAAGATTACCCAAGGCATATACAACCATAACCACTTATCTCTGAAATGCATTTTTATCATGCCTGCCGTAGGATTCATTACACGGTCACTTCCTTTCCTAGAGTTTTTTTATTTGTGAGATGAACGATTAATTGCTGTAAAGATACAGGTGAGATCTCTAAGCCTAACTTTTCAGCATGTGCGTGATCTTTCGCGTTGAAACCGATAATGGTGGCCGTAAGCAATCCGCCAAAAGACTCGCGGGAAATGACTTGTTTGCCGGCGATAAAATCTTCGATCTTCGCTGTCGCGCCGATTACCGTAACAGCTTGCCCGCGAAGGGCTTCAGCATCTTCGTTAATAATTAGCTTGCCGTTGTCGATGACGATAACATGCTCTAAAAGCTGACTTACCTCATCGATCAAATGGGTGGACAAAACAACTGTGCGTGGATTTTCAGCATAATCTTCAATTAGGCGATCGTAAAACAGGCTTCTAGCTACAGCATCAAGTCCTAAATAGGGTTCGTCAAAAATGGTAAGCGGGGCACGGCTGGCTAGACCTACTACAATTCCTACAGCCGAGAGCATACCTCGGGATAGCTTTTTTATTCTTCTTTTTAATGGCAGATTGAAATCCTTGATTAAAGAGTGAGCATATTCCCGATCAAAGTTTGGAAAAAATAATTCGGATACCTCCAGTACATCGATGATTCGGTACGTGTCCGGATACCTTTGGCTTTCCTTAATGAAGCAAATCTGCCTGAGAACCCGGTTATTCTCGTACGGATGTTCACCAAATACGTTCAGGACACCACTTGTGGGGAAAAGCTGAGCTGTGATCATATGCATTATTGTGGTTTTTCCTGCACCGTTTCTGCCGAGAAGCCCGTATATCTTGTTTTTCTCCAAAGAAAAACTGAGTTCATGGATGGCAGTGACATTTCCGTATGACTTAGTCAATCCTTTGATTTCAACAACTTCATTCATGACTTGTTGTCTCCCCTCTGAATCATAATTGTTAATTGATCCAACGTAATTCCTAATTTTTCAGCTTCACGGATCATGGTTACTACATACTGTTCATAAAATTGTTCTTTTCTCTTCTCCATCAATACTGCACGCGCTCCAGATGCCACAAACATACCAATTCCTCGTTTTTTGTACAATATCCCTTGATCCACAAGCAAATTCACACCTTTCGCAGCTGTAGCCGGATTGATCTGGTAGAAAACAGCAAACTGATTTGTCGAAGGAACTTGTGATTCCTCCAGCAGTGTTTCTTCGATGATGTCATTTTCTATTCGTTCGGCGATCTGCATAAATATCGGTCGTGTATCATCCATTAAGTTTCCCATGTATTCACCGCCAACTTCATTGGTTAGTTAGTTATGTAATTAACCATATATGCAACGAAGTTAATTGTCAATATTTTTAATTATTTTGGGCTGTATCCACATAAATAAAGGCTGCCCAGAATGCTCTGGATAGCCTTTTATTTGCACAACATATCTGCTATGATTTTGTCCTTGGTAAAAAAGAAGGGGGAGTTCAGCTATGAATGATTATGGTCCGGATCTGTTCAAAGATACTGCAAGCTATTACACCAGATATCGCCCGCTATATCCGTCCTCACTGATTCGATATCTAGTGGACAAATTCTCACTTCACGGAGAGGGCCGGTTGCTGGACTTAGGCTGTGGTACTGGGCAGTTAGCGCTAAGGTTTACGGATTGGTTCGAAGAAATCATTGGCGTAGATACTGAACTAGAGATGCTAGATGAAGCAAAGCTGTTATCACAGTACAACAGGGTTGAGAATGTTAGCTGGCAACAGGGGAGAGCGGAAGAACTATTCAATGACTGGGGTTCCTTTCGTCTCATCATGATGGCTAAGGCGTTTCACTGGATGGACCGAGAATCCATACTTGAAGTTCTCTATCATAGTTTAGATGATAACGGTGGTATTGCTGTAATTGATACTTTTAATGAACAACAAGAACCGTTACCTTGGCAACAAAAGGTAGAGGAAGTAGTGAAACGCTGGTTGGGTGACGAAAGAATAGCCGGAAAAAGTACATATAAACATCCCCAAGAAAGACATGAGGATGTTGTAAAGCGATCCAGTTTTAAAGACGTTAAAAGACAGGTATTACCGAGTTATTCCATCACTTGGACTGTTGATTCGATACTAGGAAATTTGTATTCTACGTCTTATGCTTCTAAGCGATTATTTAGAGATAACTTAGAACGTTTCGAAGATGATATGAAATCAGCTTTATTAGAAATAGAACCTACAGGTGTATTTACAGAGGACCTGTCGGTTTCCGTCATTACTGCCTTTAAAAAAGAAGCGGATTTACGATAAAAACCGCGCATTGATCTCACCGCATCCTGCTGTGTTAGGACTTAGTTTAAGGCGATACGTGTTCTTTTTTAGTATGGATTTTACTTGCTTAGGCGTAAGAGAAGGGTTCTTCTGGAGTAATTGCGCGATCACACCCGAGACGATAGGTGTTGAGACACTGGTACCGGACAGCACAAAGTAATCTTTAGCTATCCGCAAATAAGGAAGCTCGCGATCCAGCTTGGATCGTGGAGCACGAAGGGAGATGATCGTCTCGCCTGGAGCAACGAGATCTGGTTTCTTCCTTCCTCCCGGTGCGGGTCCGCGACTGGAGAACCAAGTAATTCGGTCGTCCGCTTGTGTGAGCGTGCGACGGTCATCCACTGCACCGACAGTAATTGCTGAAGGACTAATCCCTGGAGATTCGATCGTACTGCGTCCCGGGCCGCTGTTTCCAGCAGCTATAACAACGTTAAGTCCGGCTTTAATTGCTTTTTCTACAGCTTGGCAGAGTGGATCATCTGAACAAGGAAGATTCACCTTACCCCCGAACGACATCGAAAGAATACGAAGATTAAGTCTTCTCCGATTCGCAATACACCATTCAATTCCTTTAATGATTGTGGAGTCATATCCATCGCCATTTTTATCTAGTACTTTGACACCTACTATCCCTGCCTCTGGAGCAGGGCTTTTGTATTTTCCTTTACTCATCCATCCGTTGCCTGCTGCATCCCCTGCGATATGAGTTCCATGGCCGTTATCGTCATAGGGCTGTTTTCTATGATTGATAAAATCTTTAAAAGCAACTATACGGTTAACAGGGCGAAACAGGTCAGGGTGCCGATACACCCCTGTATCAAGAATGGCAATGTTGATGCCTTTTCCGGTAAGCCCCTTTTTCTTTTGGGCGGTTGTAGAACCAATGGATGGTGTCGCTATATTAAGGGATGTTTTTTTGACTTGATCCAAATAAATTTTTTCGATTCCATCCCAGCGGCACATCCGGTTCAGGCAGTTCTTTGAAACTTTGGATGATATCGAATTGAGCAGGTGAAGATGATGTCTGATCGGAAGGTCGTGGGATTTTAAATGCTTTTGTAAAGACTGTAGCTGGGCTGTAGTTATTTTTTGTTTGAATTTAATAATAACTGGAATGGTATTCGCTTTATGCCCTGGAAGATAGGAACGTTGAACTCTTTTTCTCAAGGAATGGTGCATTTTCGAATGATATTGCTCTAGCCATTTTTGACCGTTCATTAGTAATGAATCACCTCTTGAAGGTATTATATGCACTGCAGAGCTAGTGGACACGAAACTATGAAACTAGGGTTTAACATATTTTCAGATTTGTAGGTGAAAGAGAGGTCAAACCTTACGATTCTTGCATTTACTAACGTATCCTAAAAAGAAAGTGGTGAAGTAAATGGCAATTATTAAAAAACCAGTTAACAAGAAAGCAGTTATGGCTAGCAAAGTTCTCGCGGCTAAAAAAGCGAAAGCAGCTCCTACAAGAAAGAAACGTAGAATTAGACAGACTCTGGATAGATTTATTGTTGTTGCTATTGGTACAAATGCAACGGGTACACCTAAAGATACTACGGGGTGGACAGCTTCATTGAGAGCTGGAACTACAACGGTTACTGCTGATTTTGACGAATTTGGTGTAGTTAGATTCCCAACAATTAGTACCTTAACATCGGTACCTTATCTTCTCACTTTGAGAGATGAGAGTGGAGCTACTATAAGAAGTTTTAACGTTCCCGCAGACCGCGAATTTTTTGTGGCTAGATTCTAGTTTGGACAAGCCAGGTCAAGTAAACAGCATGCGTCGATTTTATATCGATGCATGCTGTTTTTTTATTTTTCTAACTTTGATTCAAGTGAGTGATTTGTTACAGACAAACAGAATGGGGGGATGCCATACTTTCAGCATCATAATTTTGGGAATATAGTACAAAAATGGACAATATATAAGGCGGGTGAGAGGTTTCGTGAAAGAAAAAGGGAATATATCAGGTATTCAATATTTTTTATTAGGACTGCTTATATTTTTAATGTTAGGAATGGATATGTTCATCATGGGATTAGATCAATGGTTATGGGGGGATTTGTTTAATATAGACGACTTTTTTGTCAGCCCTTGGTACGTACTAGTTGTTCATTGGAGCATAGTTACCCTATTGTGGGCAGTAGGAGCTATGATGTTTCTACTTTGGTTCAGGAAGAGGAAGTTGATTGGACCGGTTATATCTTTGTGTTGGAGCTCTAAGGTCATTCCTTTGTTAATTGTAGCTTTTATATCAAGCTTTTTGTTCGCTGTGTTGGAATTTTGGATTAATGGGGAGAGCATTCCACAGATTTATAGGGAATATGAAAACTTCAAGTTAGAACATGGTTTTATGGGCATATGGGTTGGCTTGGTTCAAAACATATATTACATTGTGGAAGCTGTACTAGTTGTACTATTGGTTGCGCTAATGCAGCGTGCAGGAGAAGTATGGTTTAAGAATCCTTCTCTTCCTTATGGGGGAATAGGTTTAATGCTGACTTGGGGATTAGGTCATTTGACGCATGGTCTGCAAAGCGGCTTGTATATTACTGCTTTTTCTTTGGTATTTGGCTGGCTGTTTGTGAAAGCGGGCAAGCAGTGGTGGCCAAGTTTTCTGTTTATCTGGCTTGTATTTGTTTTATAATAATTAGTTTAACGGGGGGACACCATTGTACAATTCAGAGAAGAGAACAATTACTACGGAAAGATTGATTTTAAGACCTTTTGCATTGTCTGATGCACAGCGTGTCAGTGAGCTCTGCAATAATTATAATGTTTACAAAAGTACATTAACTCTACCTTATCCATACCCTATTGATTGTGCATTATCATGGATTGAAACACATGAAGTTGAGTTCAATAATGATAATACATATGAATTCGCTATTACTGATAAAAATACAAACGAACTGTATGGTGCTATAGGTTTGAGAAATAACCGGACACACAGAAATGGCGAGCTTGGATATTGGATAGGCGAGGAACACTGGGGTAATGGATATGCTACAGAAGCAACAAAAGCGGTCATTAATTTTGCTTTTACAGAAAAACATTATCACAAAGTGTACGCCAGATTCTTTGCTTCAAATCCTGGTTCGGGACGAGTTATGCAAAAATCTGGCATGCTGAAAGAAGGCGTTTTGTTACAGCATATTTATAAAGAGAATGAGTTTGTAGACCTTATTCATTATGGGATATTAAATACGGGAGCTACTAACTAACGCTTGGATTTCATACACCACTATTTGAAGTCACGCCCATAGGGCGTGGCTTTTTTATTAGAAATGCTAGTTGGCTTCAACGGACAATAATGAAATTCCTTCTTATTTAAAATTAAAATAAAATTCTTGACACTTCTCATTGATAACGATTATCATAGGAATCGATGAGTGAAAATGAAAATCATTATCACTACAGGGAACGTATAAATATACATATTTGGAGGGATAGATTTTGAAAAAAATATTAGTACTACTGGTTATTGCAGCGCTTACGGCAATGACTGCATGTTCGTCTACAAATACAGCGGACAATCCAAAAAATGAAGCGGTAACGAATACAACTGCTAATGAATCGAAAGAAGCAAATGCAGCAAAAACAACAGAAGTAGCAAATACAGCGGAAGCTACCGGCAAGGTGTACAGTCTGGAGAATGATGGTGTGGATGAAGCGTTGTTCAACGAAGCGTTAAGCCAATTCCCAGCCAAAGTACCGGAGCGTATTGTAACAACTTCTGTACCGTTAACAGAAATGCTTTATTTGCTCGGCATAACACCGGTAGGTGTACCAACTTCAACCAATCCAATCCCTGCTGATTTCGAAACAATTGATCGTATTGGATCACCTATGGCGCCGGATCTGGAGGTAGTAACAAAACTCGAACCAGACTTGCTGCTGGGAGCGGAATCTCTTCGCAGCACGTTGGACAAATCGCTAGAAGGAATCGACCTACAAAAAGCATATTTGAGAACAGAATCATTTGAGGATCTAAAGCTTAGTCTCAAAGTATTAGGCACTTATTTTAATAAAAAAGATGAAATGAATACTGCTTTAACTAAGATTTTGAACAAAGAAAATGAGCTGAGTCAATTAGCCGAAGGCAAAGAACTGCCAAGCGTGCTGCTAGTAATCGGAACCGCAGATTCCTTTATGGTTATGAGTGAGAAATCTTATTTAGGTAGCTTGGTTAAAAAGCTTGGTGCTGATAACATCGCAACTTCTGTATTGCAAGTTACTGACACTTACTCACCTATCAATATGGAGAACATTGTAGCTGCTGATCCAGACATCATTCTCGTACTCGCTTCAGGCGATCACGGAGCGACTGAGGATAAGTTCAAAAAAGAAATAGAGAAAAATGAAACTTGGACAAAGCTTTCGGCTTATGCAAATAACAAAATCAACATTCTAGATTACAGCGTATTCGGTGTCACTTCGATTATTAACGCGGAGACAGCCTTAACCGAAATTGCAAAATACTTCTATGAATAATTAAAGGAGACAGCAAGTGATAAATACATCTCGTAGCAGAATTATTGTTATTGTAACGTTAGCACTTGCGCTCGTTGCCGCTATAATTGCGATTGGACTAGGCTCAGTATACATTCCTATACCAGACATCCTAAGCACGATCTTTGGTTCAGCGGCAAAAGCGGTGAATGCGACCATCATATGGGATATTCGTTTGCCGCGTGTATTACTGGCGATGATCATTGGGGCAAATATCGCGGTTTCGGGTGCTCTTCTGCAAGCCGTGATGGGCAACCCACTTGCTGATCCAGGATTGACCGGTGTAACGAGTGGAGCGGCTGCATGTGTGCTTGTCATTATGCTTGCAGCTCCACAATATACGGAGTTCATTCCAATTGCGGCTTTTGTGGGTGGACTAATTGCTGCAGGGATTGTATATGCATTAGCGTGGAGAAGAACCGGTATTTCGCCCATCACTATTATTTTATCAGGAGTTGCTGTGAATGCTCTTTGCGGGGGATTAATAGGACTCCTGACCATCATGTACAGCGACAGACTTCCGGCAGCGGTCCAATGGTTAAACGGCAGTCTGGCTGCTAAAGGGAACAATGCCTTGATGATGGTTTTCCCGTATGCCATAGCAGGCTGGATCTTATCCTTTTTCGCGATCCGCAAGGCGAATATTATACGTTTAGGGGATCAGGTAGCTTCGAATTTAGGTGAAAATGTGGACCGAATTCGTATTCTACTTTCCTTGCTGGCAGTATTTCTAGCGGCTATCTCTGTAGCGGCTATTGGGATGATTGGCTTTGTAGGGCTTGTTGTGCCACATATGGCTCGATTGTTGGTGGGTTCAGACTATAAATTTCTTTTGCCGATGAGTATGGGACTTGGTGCATTGGTATTGTTGATAGCAGATACAGGTGGACGTACCCTATTTGCACCTTTAGATATTCCTGCGGGTATCCTTATGGCGGTGATTGGTGGACCTTATTTTCTATACCTGATGAGAAAGAAGGCGTTCTAACATGTTTACTGTCGATTCTATTTCGATTCGGTATGAGCAGAAAAACATTATTAACAACTTCTCTTTTTCCGTAAAAAAGGGTGAAATCGTCTCGATTATAGGACCAAACGGCTCAGGTAAATCTACATTGCTTAAGGCGGTATCACGGCTAATTCCATATCATACGGGTGCGGTCACACTCGAGGGTACGGATCTAAAGTCTATGACTGCCAAACAAGTCGCTCGAAAAATGTGTATGCTGAGCCAGAAGAACCAAGCACCTAATGATATGACTGTGATCGATCTCGTCTCCTATGGAAGGTATCCACATAAAAAATGGTTCGAAAAATTAAATCATGAGGATATGGACATTGTCGACTGGGCACTGGAGAAGACACATTTAAAGGATTATAAGGATCGAGCCGTTTCCTCGTTATCCGGTGGTGAATCACAGCGTGCTTGGATTGCTATGGCCTTGGCGCAGCGTCCTTTGGTTATGTTGCTTGACGAACCGACCACTTACTTGGATATTTCGCATCAGCATGAAGTTCTTGAGTTAGTACGTGAGCTAAATCAAGACATGGGGATGACCGTCGTGATGGTGTTGCATGACCTCAATCAAGCCTCTACCTATAGTGATAGTATTGTTGTGGTGCAGGCGGGTGAAAAAGCGATGTATGGGACACCAAATGAAGTTATGACAACCGATATGATCCGGGATATATACCGAATGGATGCCGAAGTTCAATATGTTCCTACAGAGACGAAACCTCGTATTCATTTGCTAAGTACCGTTCGCTAGATTCGTGGCTAGATTACATAACCTATTAATGGAGGGATTTTATAATGAAGAAGCCTGTAGATGTTGAAAAAAATAAAGAAAACTATTTGCAATTTATTGCGAATCGTAAAAATCTGATTTTGAGCTTGATTGATGACGAAGGAAAACCTTTTATCAGCTATGCTCCTTTTATTAAGCATGAAGGCAAGCTGTATATCTACATTAGTAAGATCGCCGAGCATTACAGATATATGGAAAATAACGATTTTGTAGATGCGCTTCTAATTGCAGATGAGTCTGCGACGAATAATAAATTTGCAACGGAACGTGTGCGGTGGAATTGCACATCAAGCAATATCGGGAATGACGGGCATGAGGAGATCTTTGAATTGTTTAATGCTGATCATGGGGCGGCAATGGTGAATTTGCTGCGTGGATTGGATTTTTCATTGTTTGAATTGACCCCTCTCCAAGGGCGTTATGTTGTTGGTTTTGGCTTGGCCTTTGACATCGACGTAGATGCGAACCTGTTCAACCATGTGGTGATCGACAAGAAAAAAGACGAAGAAGCCACTGTACAAGGGAGCAAATAATCTATGACTTTCACTTCAGTGTTGCCAGTCTGGCAAGCGGTGCAAACGCGATTTCATAAAATGGTGAAGGCTTTGCCGGAAGAAGATCTTAACCTTAAGCTAGGGAACTCTACAATTGGGGGATTAATTCAGCATAATGCAGAAGTTGAGTTTATGTTCGCAGAGTGGTTTTTTGGAAAACCTAATCCTCAAGGCGACAAGGCGGCATATTCTACATTGAATGAACTCGTTGATCTGCTGACTGTTTCCAATGAGAATCTAACTGCTGCGATGCAGGAGCTTCCGGAAGAAGCGTGGCATGTGAGTGTGGAGTCGGCTTTTGGCACATCTACACCGCTTGAAGCGATAGGCAGACTTATGTATCATACAGGCATTCATGCCGGACAGATTTCGCTTATACAGAAAAATGCAGTTCGAAGTGAAGTATAGTGAATTGGGAAATGATTGATGAGAAAACGGCAGAAATGTCGTTTTTTTTGTGCGTAAATAAGGAGTTTTTAAAAAGGAGTTTGGGTAGTTGTTGACGTTCTTTTGATGTCCCTTTGATGTCCTTTTGATGTCCTCTGCAGCCTCTGGATTTGGTATAATGTAGGGGATTCTAAGGGGGCGCTGATTATGACAGAGTACTTGCGAGGCCAAATTGCCAAAATGGCGAATGTGAATATGGAGACGTTAAGGTATTATGAAGAGCTCGGATTAATTAGCACTCCCTTACGTTCGGAAGCTGGTTATCGTCTTTATTCGGATGAGGTGTTTAGCCGCCTTGTTTTTATACATAATGCTAAACTGTGTGGTTTCACTTTAAAGGAAATCAAGAAGGCACTCACTAAATCTGAAAGCAGCGGCATTAGTATTGCTGATTTTGTAACTGTTGTGGATAAGAAAATGGATCGAGTTCGTGGCGAAATTGCAAAACAGGAAATAAAACTAACAGCCCTCGCAGATTTGAGGAAAAATTTGTTAGCCACAGATAAACACCCAGGCGTACAGTCCACGCTCGAAATCCTAAAAATGGATTCTTAACTTGACCTTGTAGTCTCCTACAGACTTTACAATCTGAGTTGAAAAAAATTGTAGGAGGGATTTACGAGATGGAAAAGACAAGTACAGAGCAGCTTGCAGCGATCAAAGATTATTTGCGACAAAGCAACCGATGGGATAGCAAGTCTATCGGGCAAATACGACAGGAGATGGATGGGACGGCTGCGAACATGCCCAGTCCTACGGATGTTATCATCGAGCGGGTCATGATTGGACCCTTAAGCGGAGAGTGGATTATTCCTGTGAAATCTGCTTCACCCGCTGATGAAGTGATCCTTTATTTCCACGGTGGGGGTTTTATTTCGGGGACTTGTGAATTTTATCGGGATTTGGTTACACGAATTGCAAAAGCTAGTGGCACGAAGATCCTAATCATTGAATATCGCTTGGCACCAGAGTTTACTTATCCGGCTGCTAATGAAGATTGTATAGACGCTTATCTGTGGCTGCTCGCGAATGGATATTCTGCCGGGAATGTCGTGCTTGGAGGGGATTCTGTTGGAGCCAGCCTTGCGCTGATGACGTTGATTACTATACGGGATGCGGGTGGGGAATTGCCGGCGGGTGCTTTTTTAATCTCGCCGCATACAGATCTCGTCCATTTGGATGGTGAATCGTATCTGAGCCGAGCGGAGTTTGATCCAACAGGCAGCTTAAAAGGAAATAACCGAATAATTGAATTTTATCTAGGTGCTCGGACAGAACTAGCTCCTATATTATCTCCTTTAAGGATGGATTTGCAGGGATTACCTGATTTACTTGTTCAAGTAGGTGACCACGAGGTATTGTTAAGCGATGCAACGAGGTTGGCTGAACGAGCACAAGCTGCGGATGTTCATGTAGAACTGGAAATATGGGAGAACATGTGGAGTGTCTTTCACTTTTTAGCTTATATGCTGCCAGAGGCGCAGCAAGCGATTGCGAATGTCGGTAAGTTTGTTAGGACGAGGTTAGATCGGATTGAGCAAAAAAGCAGCTGATATTACCCGCCTTCTTGAGAGATCAAGGAGGTTTTTTGGTGAAATCGTAGGTTAGCAGAAGGTGGATTGCTAGATACTGGGCTTCTTCATCGTAACGGACCGTATTGCAGCTATTTGCTCAATTTAGCGTGATTGGCTAACTTTTCGGACTGCATAGCTCTTATTAGCACATTAGAATGCCGAAAAGGTGGGGATTTGGGTGAATAGCCGCATTGGAGTCCGATAGCATGGCGAATTACGGTGATTTTTGAAAATAAGGGCTCCTCAGTCCGAATTCATGTAGTACGGGGGCTACGGAAAATAAGATACTAAACTGGGACCTAAGTTTAATAATTGGGTGCGAGTATATACTGATAATGATTTAACGAATGACAAAGTGGTAATATTGTCAGTTCGTTTTTGGACATAATATGCTATGATAATTACCACCAGAGATAGAGCGAGGGGAAAGCGAGGGGAATACATATGTCGAATGATCTTCCATTATCAAAAGAAAACATTTTGGACGCGGCTGAACAAGTGCTCCGGCGTTTTGGCCCGGACAAGACTTCTGTTGTAGATGTAGCGAAGGTGCTTAAAGTAAGTCATGGTACGTTGTATAGACATTTTTCCAGTAAATCTGCTTTGCGAGAAGCCGTAACCGAAAGATGGTTGCAGTATAATATTTCAGAGCCTTTAAAGAATATTTCAGAGCATTTTGATGGGAATGCCAAAGAGCAGCTCCGATTATGGATGGACACGCTGATTCGTAGTAAACGCACCTATGCTGTGGATGATGCCGAAATGTTTGCTATGTACGCAGCTGTAACTTTAGAAGCGGTGGATATGATTACCCTACACGTAGATCAATTAATTGGGCAAATCGCAGGCATTATTGAAAAAGGCATACAATCCAAAGAGTATAGAGTGGTTGAACCAGTGGTAACGGCTAGAGCAATTTTTAATGCTACTTCGCGGTATCATCATCCAGCACATGCTATAGAGTGGCAGTCGGCTACGATTGATCAGGATTTCGCCTCCGTTTGGGATTTGATTATTTCCGGGATTTCTTTGTAACATCTACTTAAAACCTTCTGATATTCAGGAGGTTTTTTTGTGTCTTAAAGAGGTATAAATCCCGTTGATTAGTCTGAATTGAGCAACTAGGGGCAAATGAACGGTATAAATCCCGTTGATTGGTCAGAATTAAGCGACTTGCAGCAGATGAACGGTATAAATCCCGTAGATTAGGCTGAATCGAGGGACTAGCAGTAAATGAACGGTATAAATCCCGCAGATTAGTCTGAATTGAGCAACTAGGGGCAAATGAACGGTATAAATCCCGTTGATTGGTCAGAATTAAGCGACTAGCGGCGAATGAGCGGTATAAATCCCGTAGATTAGGCTGAATCGAGCAACTAGCGGCGAATGAACGGTATAAATCCCGTAGATTTGATTGAATTAAGCGATTTGCTAGCAGATGAACGGTATAAATCCCGTAGATATGATTGAATTGAGCGACTAGCGGCGAATGAACGGTATAATCCCGCAGTTTAGTCTGAATTGAGCGACTTGTAGCGAATGAACGGTATAAATCCCGTAGATTTGATTGAATCGAGCGACTAGCGGCGAATGAACGGTATAAATCCCGTAGATTTGATTGAATTGAGCGACTAGCGGCGAATGAACGGTATAAATCCCGCAGATTAGTCTGAATTGAGCAACTAGGGGCAGATCAACGGTATAAATCCCGTAGATTAGTTTGAATTGAGCGACTAACGGCGAATGAACGGTATAAATCCCCTAATTAGGCTGAATCGAGTAACTGTTGTGAAATATGTGCAAAAATAAATCCAAATGACAAATATTAAAAAATGTCACTTGTAATTTGTAATCGATCGATTTATAATCAGACCAACAAGAAGGCCAAAGCAATAGGAGGAGTAATTATGAACCAGAATTTAGCTGGAAAAGTAGCATTAGTAACAGGTGCATCGAGAGGCATGGGCCGGGAGATTGCGGAGAACTTGGCACAACAGGGTGCGAAGGTGGTCGTTAACTTTTCGAGTAACCCCGGCAAAGCCGAGGAAGTCGTAACCGGTATTAAACAAAAGGGTGGAGAGGCCGTCGCTATTCGGGCGGACATCAGCCAGGTGGCAGAACTTGAACAATTATTCCAAACCACACTAGAAGCCTATGGACAACTCGACATTCTCGTCAATAACGCCGGGATTATGATTACGAAGCCGATCTTAAATATGACGGAAGAGGATTTTGACAAGCAGTTTGCGATTAATGTAAAAGGCACCTTTTTTGCTTGCCAGCAAGCAGCTAAATATATGAATGATAACGGACGGATTATCAATTTTTCAACTTCCGTTACGGGTCAAATGTTCCCGACCTACAGCGTCTATGCAGGAACTAAGGGAGCAGTGGAACAAATCACTCGTCAGCTGGCCAAAGAATTTGGACGAAAAGGAATCACTATCAATGCTGTTTCACCTGGACCTGTGAATACGGAGTTATTTACCGTAGGAAAATCGGCGGAAGAGATTGTAACCGTGGGGAATATGAATTCCTTTGGACGTTTAGGCGAGCCTGAGGATATCTCAAACATTGTGTTGTTCTTAGCCAGCAAAGAATCACAGTGGGTTACAGGTCAGACGATCCGTGTGAATGGTGGATTTATTTAAGCTGGTGGTTAAAGGGATCTTTTTAATAGCTGAATGTGGTCAATCCTTCTAAAATGAATGTAAATAAAAGGAGGAGTGAAACCATGACGCGGATCATCTGCTCACCGACTAAATATATACAAGGACATGGTGAAATTCGTAAGCTGGGAGATTATTGTTTGCAGCTTGGAGCGACAAGAGCTTATGCCATTATTGATCCTTATATTTTCTCTGTGTACAAAAAAGAGATCACATACAGTTTTGAAATGAACGAAATGCCACTAGTGATGTGTGAATTCAAGGGCGATTGTAGCCGTAATCAGGTTAATGAGATAGTAACCGCAATTGGCTTGAAGGATACCGAAGTCATTATAGGGATTGGCGGCGGCAAGACCTTAGATACGGCAAAAGCAGTAAGCCACATGAGTAACCTCCCGGTAGTTATTGTACCCACAGTGGCTTCAACGGATGCACCTTGCAGTGCTTTATCAGTGTTGTATACGGATGAGGGAGACTTTGACTGTTATCTTCCATTAAAAAGAAATCCTGATCTGGTTATCGTAGATGTCGATATCATTGCTAAAGCTCCTGCAAGATTACTTGTTGCCGGAATGGGAGACGCTTTGTCCACTTTTTACGAAGCAAGAGCTTGTCGAGAATCTGGGGCAATTACACACGCAGGTGGGACTAGCACAATTGCAGCCCTTTCATTAGCTCGTGCCTGTCTGGATACCCTTCTTGCAGAGGGTGAAACGGCATTAAAAGATGTTAAGCAAGGCATCACCTCTCCTGCGGTGGAACATATCATTGAAGCCAATATTTACTTGAGTGGCATTGGGTTTGAAAGTGGAGGACTTGCTGCGGCGCATGCGATTCATAATGGATTGACGCTGCATGAGGAATGCAGGAATACTCTTCATGGTGAAAAGGTTGCTTTTGCTACGATCGTTCAGCTTGTACTGGAGAAAGCACCATATGAAGAGATTGATCAGGTGATTGGTTTCTGCAAAAAAATCGGTCTTCCCGTTACTCTCAACGATCTTGGAATTACCAGTAAGGATATTGATCCATTGATGATGGTGGCGGAAGCTAGCTGTTCTGAGGATAGCCCCATCTGGAATATGCCCTTTGAAGTTCAAGCTGTGGATGTGCTGGAAGCAATTCTTGCCGCAGACGCGCGGGGACAATAGAAAAAGCCCGATTGTAAATTATTGCGAACCCTCCCCGTACATATTTAACCTTCGTGAACCAAACAATGAGAATAATTGTTTAAGACGAAGGAGGCGTTCCTCTTGATGAAGGACAGTCGAAAGTTCAAACGTTATTTACTAATTTGGATTGCTGTTGCTGCTTTAATGGTTACTTTAATCGCTCCCATGGCACCGTCTGTTTCAGCTGCCGAGTCCAGAGACAACCCTACAAACACACCAAGTAAAGAGAAGACATCTCAACGTAATAAGGTCGTAATTATTATTGACGATTTCGGCAATGGCATGAAGGGGACGGATGAAATGTTTTCGCTGCCAATAAAGCTTACTGTGGCGGTTATGCCCTTTTTGCCTACATCTGTGAAGGACGCCACACGCGCGCATGAACGCGGAGATGATGTTCTGGTCCATTTGCCAATGGAGCCCCGCCAGGGTAATCCTAAATGGCTTGGACCGGGAGCTATACTGGCTAAGATGTCTGATGAAGAAGTGCGTCAAAAGGTGGAAGCCGCGCTCGATAATGTGCCTTATGCTATCGGTATAAACAACCATATGGGCTCTAAGATTACCGGGGACGAACGGATTATGGGTGTGATTTTAGCCGTCTGCAAAGAGCGGGGATTGTTTTTTGTGGACAGTAAGACCAACTACCGTTCTGTTGCTGGCAATATGGCTTATCGAATGGGGCTGCCGCGCGTAGAGAACCATATCTTTTTGGATGATACACACACAGCTAATCATGTCCTGAAACAAATGGGTCTAGTAAATAATCTGGCGAAGGATCAACGATTCTGCGTAACCATTGGTCATGTTGGTGTATATGGAAAAGAAACCGCCGCAGGCATCCGCAGCGGTGTGGAGCAAATAAAAGATGATGTTGAATTTATAGGCATTTCTGATCTCGTTAAAAACGAAATGAAATGGAACTCGAATCCTACACTTCCATAAGATAAGCTACTATGCCGCCAGCAATTGCTTCAGCAATTTCTTGTTGCCCTTTAGGGGTGCACAGCTTTTCGCGATCTGTCGGACTGCTTACAAAACCCGCCTCAACAATTACGGTTGTGGCGGTTATTTTGTTGAGTAAATAAAAAGGTTTACCCGGTCTTGTCTCTGCCTGGATATTATAGAGACTGTTTAATTGTTGCTGAATGGTCTGGGCGAGGATAAAGCTGCGCCCTTCTTGGCGATATAATACAAGCGGACCATGCTTGGATGGTGAAGGTGCCCAGTTAACATGGATGCTGACGACTACAGTAGCTGGTAATGTCTCAGCCAGCTCTTTACGCTGGGCAAGGTCGCGCAGATGCCGGGATTTACTGCGCAGCCAGCGGTTCTCATCGCTTGGGGCGTAATCTCCATTACGATTTAAGGCAACGTCAAATCCATCGCTGCGCAGCAGCAGAAATAATCGGCGTGAGATATCTAATGTAATATCCTTTTCAAGAATGTTCCCGTAGGAAGTTCCTCCGTCGATCCCCCCATGTCCTGCGTCAATTAAGATCATCCGGTGACCGTGGCTTAAGAGATGCTGACGTTCATCATTCACTACGGGTTTGGATGGAGTTGCAGAAGCATATGCACTCCCCATAAACAGCATTAGAAGTCCAACTGTGGTTAAAGTAATACGCAAGCTACATATTGCAGCTGCTGTCTTGGAATAAGCTTTATTTCTCCCATTGTTCAAATGAACTCCTCCTTGCATGTGAATAACCTCGTGCCCTAGATTCTTTGTTAGATTGTGCTTTAATAGGTAAACCTATTCGAACAATTCGAGACAAGAGTTTAGATATATGCTCGGTGGTGCACACTAAGAGCATGGAACGACGCTGGCTATCTTAATTCACTTACAATGTAGGAGGTGTTACAAATGGCTTCCGGCGGCGATGAGCTTGTGAAGTATATCACTGAGAAGGTAGTTGTTTATATCGAGGATCCGCGTGCCATTCATGCTCGTAGAGCGGCTACAAAGCAGCCGTGGTCACAAAAATGGTTCGGTATGCTTCCGCTTGGTTGGTCGATCTGGCGAAGCAAATGGAGCCACAGTGACAAGGATTGAATTTCACAAATAACAAATAACCTTCCAGTGCCTAATCGAGCGTGGCAGCGGAAGGTTATTTGTTATGTTTAGTTATAGATATTTCTGTCGGGCAGCTTGTGCAGTGTTCCTATAGCCTGCAAGGCAGTGAGTGGCAAATACCGTCTTCCTTCTGGCCCTGATGCTGCGTAAACGGTAGGCATGTTGTTTATTGCTTTTGTTTTATTCGAAGCAGGCAACCAGTTTTGATAACCTGTAATCATGAAAGGTGCCCCTACGATATCATTTCGGCCAGCGGCTTGATAAGCAATACTTTCCTTGGGACGAATCAGTGCGGCGATATTGTCACCGCCTACAGCAAGCAGTTTTGGGGAGGTCAACCACATGATATCTTTATAAGGATCATCTGTTCCCCCGCTTTGATAGGCAGAAAGCGGAGACAAATCAGTAGTTAGGTTAGTGATTACATCCGTTTCTGTCTGCTGTCCTTTAAGCACTTCTTCCGCTTTACTTAGCGTCCACGGTAAAACTTGCGGCACGGAAGCATTGATAAATATTGTCTTATCGTCAATGACGATTTTCCATACGGGTAGAAGTGGTGCATATAAGGCTGTGAGTTTTATTTTTCCGGTATAAGATGAAGGTATAAGTCCTTCCTGCACCAAAAATTGGCGCAGTTCTAATAAACTATAGGGGAGTCCGTAAGTGCCAGCTCCATATTCGCTAAGCATATAACCACCTTGATCCGTAGCGGAAATGATCATGTAGCCGATCCGCTGTTCACCTTTCATAACGTTGACAAGCCAGCTATGAGTACCTGGACCCAGAGGATAATATTCTATTCCTGCGTCCTTCCAGGCTGTAAATGGAGCTTCTGCTGCGAGCTTGTTCAGTGTACTCTTGGCAAATTCTTGGACCGTACCGGGTGAAGGTAAGATATCCATCTGCAGTACAGGTATCAAATCCTGTGTGACTGAATCAACTACACTTACTCTGGAAGCGGCAAGCGCAGAAGAGGAACCGGAGCTCGTTGCGATGAGTCCGATGCATAGAAGCAGGAGGAAGCAGCTTTGACCTGCAAGAAGCAGCCTCCGCCGTACACTTATTTTCATGGCGTCGTTCACCTTTCTTTGTTATGAAATATCAGAAAGTAAAAGCTTCCTTTTTATTGTAGAGGACAAGCTATAAAAAGGCTGTTGCTTGCTGTCGCGCCGGAAGGCGGCATTTCCCTTGTTTTTTTGCCTGCTTTTAGCGAGTAGGGTCGCATTCTATAGGCTCCGCAGATGAAACAGTCCATAGGTCACCGCAGAAACTGCGATTTGCGGCTCATATTGCCAAATGGTCTCTTGTCGACGCCGATTATACTGCTCTTGAGTCGCTAGGCGTTTTTCTTCGTCAGGCTCCTTCAGCAACTCTCCATAATAGACATCAATGATGTCCAGTTCAACCCTTAGCCGCTCACGTGCCTGTTCTGCCCAAGTGTAGTCCAGTTCGGCTAACTGAGCGGTAAGATGAGTTTCCAATAAGTCGGTAGCGGCTGCTACTGTCATTTCATAAGGCTGGATATGCACATTTTCCGGTAAGCGTGGCATCATCTCTTTTGTGGAAACTTTTGCATTAAAGTCATCAATGATGGTTCCCTTTGTTAGGGAGATGCCAAGATAATGGAGTTCTTCACGTTTCAAATCGCAGCTCATCTCCACTTTATAGCAGACACTAAGCCATGGCTCGTAAGCGGCAGAGAACAGCGTGTTTCGCTGCCTGCTGCCCGGGTCCTCAAATAAGTAAAGGCATTTCCCTTCGTCCCGAGCGGCGTTCCAAATCTGTTGCAATCGCTTGCTTCCGTAAATAATATCCTCTCTGCGGATCATTCCTGGCCCAATTCGTGGGAGTGCCGGCACAATGCCGAAGTAGCGGGCTAGGATACTTTCCTCCGGGTCAGTAGATGGAGCATTCACTGCTTCTGAGCCCGGGGAGGCGGATTCGAGTAAGTCAGTGCTGGCCTCTGCATCGTTTGTTCCGCCTGTAGTTAGGCTTCCGGTGACAACTTGATTCAAAATGCCAGCACTACGATTTGCAATGGGGGGAACCTCTACTGCAGCTTGACTGTCGTATTTTTCCGGATCAAAAACAAAGGTGAAAGAAAGGGTCTCAGGATCTACACCTGTGCGCTCCACGAATCCCCAATAATACGGCCGGTCGGTAAGCATTTTGTCAGCTCTAGGTGATAATTTCACAGTTACGTGAAGGGGCGAAGCCTCAATGATGGAGCATTCAGTGGCTTCAAGATAGTCCATCACATGCTTGCGTACTTCCTGTGCGGTGAGGGTCATGTCGCAGTCCCACTTTCTTTTTTAATACCCTGTGTCAATTCACTGAGGGATTCACCAATATGGTCCAGCTCATGCCGCAATTCTTCGTCGGAGCGGGATTCGAGCATGATTTTGTATAAACTTTTCTCCAGCGATTCCTTCTTTTCAAAACGTTCCAGGATTACATCCAGCCCGCCAATCACCATTTCAAACATATTGATTTTTTCATGCAGCAGATGCAGGATATGTTCTTCAATCGTGCCTTGCGTAGACAAGTTGTAGATCACTACGTCATTTTCTTGCCCTAACCGATGGACACGTCCGATACGTTGCTCCACGCGCATGGGATTCCAGGGCAGATCAAAGTTGATCATATGGTGGCAAAATTGCAGGTTAATTCCTTCACCACCGGCTTCCGTTGCAATCATAACTTGAGCGCGGCCGCGGAAAAGATCCATCATCCAATCTTTTTTTCCACGGTTCATTCCGCCGGAATAAGAGACACACATCAGCCCATGTTCACGGAAATACTGTAGTAAATACTCTTGAGTTGCTCGATATTCCGTGAAAACGATGACCTTTTCATTCATTTCTTGAATGAGGGCTAAGGTTGTTTCAGCTTTAGTGTTTGTTTTAACGGTACGGAGGGTCTGTAGCAGCTCCATCATCCGGTCTCTTTTTGGGGAATCCGCAGGCAGCTTTTTGATCAAATTAACTAAAGTGATAAAGACGGCATCCCGGCTGCTGCACACCTCACGTTGAAGGGTTACCAGAGAAAGCATGCTGCTAAGATTGCCGCCGGATTCCTGATACTGGTCTTTGACAAAGGAAGTAACACTGTTATACAAATCTTTCTCTTCTTGGGAGAGAACTAAGGGGATATTACGGACTTTTCGTTTCGTGAAATTAACTGGACCTTCACCACGGCGATTGCGGATCATGACCTTCGAAAGCTCGTCCCGCAGTTGACCTTCATTCTTGGGCTGGCGTTTATCAACCACGAAATTCGAGGCAAAATCGCCCTGATTTCCAAGTTGCCCCGGCTTCAGTATAGTGATCAGATTAAAGAGTTCGCCCAGATCATTCTGAACGGGAGTCGCGGTGAGCAGCAGGCAATATTTTTTGCGTAATTGCTGTACAAATAGATAATTGGTCGATTTTTTATTCTTCAGCTTGTGAGCTTCATCAATGATCAACATATCGTATTCATTTTCCAGCAAGATTTCCTTATGAGGATCTCGTTTGGCGGTATCCATCGATGCGACGACTATGGCGTTGCCCCAAGAATAGGCTTTTTTCTGAGCGACAGCAGTGATGCCAAATTTCGCATTTAGCTCACGAACCCATTGCAATACTAGAGAAGCAGGTACGAGAATAAGCACTTTGGAGACAAGACCGCGTACCAGATATTCTTTGAGCACCAGTCCTGCTTCAATGGTCTTGCCCAGTCCAACCTCATCTGCAAGAATCGCGCGGCCTGACATTTCGAACAGAACCTTATGCGCTGTATCCAGCTGATGGGGAAGTGGGGACAAGCCGGATAAATGCTTCATACATTGCAGCTCATCGAAGCTCGTTACTAGACCTGTTTCCTCTCCTTGTACGGCAAGCTTAGATAAACGGTAGTCTCCCCATGGGCCGCCCTTTTCCAATTTGAGCTCCAGATCTTGCAACCAATTCCGGTCAAAAGAAAGAGGAACAGGCAGTATTGGCGCGGGTGTTCCCCCTTGCTGGGGTAGAGAATTACGGAATAATTGCGTCATAATGCAGCCTCCTCAAGCTCGGATTTATATCACCATTCGTAAGAGTAGTATGCTCGTAAACGAGAGAATTCATAACCTCTTATTTTTCACGATAGCCTTTAAAAAAGAGAGCAAGAGCGAGAAAAAGCAGCAACGTTTGCGATAATTCGGCAACTTGACTCTATTTTCGAATAAGACCTTCGATACAATATGTGGTATAGTTTAAAAGCTGACGCACACAATATATTGTGACAAAAGCTTGAAAATGTATTTTTTATAGAGTGCTTAGCTGGTATTTGTTATTGACAAGATGAGCTTCCTACATACACCTGTTAAGCAGTGGAGGATGGTAAGGGGGTTTTTGTTGTGGGCCCATACCTTGGACCGGAAACTAATATCTACTACACATGCGGGAGGTTTTTTTATTGAGTAAAGTGGAACGTAAGCAACGCCTTGAAGGGCTAAGTGAAAAAATATTTTTGGATCGTTATGCTTGGAAGGATGCAGACAGCAACAATGCTAAAGTAGGCGATGTTGTATTGGTGCTGACCAAAGATGATCCGAAGTTTCCAACTAAGGAAGTCGGAGAAATTGTGGAGCGCAGTGGTCGAATCGTAACTGTAAAGACACGCAGCGGTGAGTTTGTGAAATCGGATGTTGAAAAGTTGACCCTTAATATAGAAAAAACTCCTGAGGAAATGTGGGACCGTCTATCCACAGCGATGGCTTCTGTAGAGAAGACACCTGAGCTTCAAGCAGAATGGGCGGGCAAATTCCGTTCAATCCTGGATGATTGGAAGCTTGTGCCGGGTGGACGTATTGCGGCTGGTGCAGGTGCTAGTGAAGAATTAACATTGTTCAACTGTTATGTAATCCCTTCTCCAAAAGACAGCCGTGGCGGCATCATGCAGACATTGTCTGAAATGACGGAGATTATGGCCCGTGGTGGCGGTGTGGGCATTAACCTGTCTTCATTGCGTCCTCGTCGTGCGATTGTTAGAGGGGTTAATGGTTCATCCAGTGGTTCCGTATCTTGGGGCGGTTTGTTTAGTTATACTACGGGGCTTATTGAGCAAGGCGGCAGCCGTCGTGGCGCGCTCATGTTGATGATTAATGACTGGCATCCCGATGTTGAGGACTTCATTACCGTGAAGCAAACGATGGGCCAAGTCACTAATGCTAACCTTTCGGTATGTGTGAGCAATGGTTTTATGAAGGCTGTAAAAGAAGATCTGGACTGGGATCTCGTATTCCCGGATACAACCGATCCTGAATATAACGAAATGTGGGATGGCGATCTCGACAAGTGGAAAGCTGCCGGCAAAAACGTTATCCATTATCGCACCGTAAAAGCGCGTGACGTGTGGCGTACGATCATTGAATCGGCATGGAAATCTGCTGAGCCAGGCGTCGTGTTCATGGAATACTATAACCAGATGTCTAACAGCTGGTATTTCAACCCGATTATTTGTACGAATCCTTGTGGAGAGCAAGGCCTGCCAGGCTGGGGAGTCTGCAATCTGTCTGCGGTGAACCTGTCCAAGTTCTACGATGAGAAAAATCATGATGTAGATTGGGAAGATCTTGCGACTACAACCCGTTATTCGGTCCGTTTTCTGGACAATGTAATTGATAAAACACCTTATCATTTCCCGGAAAATGAAGCGAATCAGAAAAAGGAACGCCGCGTGGGTCTCGGAACCATGGGATTGGCGGAGCTGATGATTAAATTGAACATCCGTTACGGCAGCCCGGAATCGTTGGAGTTTCTGGACAAGCTATACGGCTTTATGGCTCGTGAAGCCTACCTTGCTTCGGCAGAAATTGCTGGAGAGAAGGGTTCCTTCCTAGCTTTTGATACTGAGAAATATCTAATGAGCGGCTTTATGAAAAATATAGTCGAAGCGTATCCAGAGGTTGGCGAAGCGATTCGTGAACATGGTATGCGTAACGTTACAGTGATTACACAAGCACCTACAGGTAGTACAGGTACAATGGTAGGTACTTCTACGGGAATTGAGCCTTATTTTGCCTTTAAATATTTCCGTCAAAGTCGTCTTGGCTATGATGAACAGTTTGTTCCAATCGCTCAAGAGTGGCTGGAAGCTCATCCGGGTGAAGAGCTGCCTGACTACTTTGTAACTTCGATGGATCTGTCAGCTAAAGATCATATCCGTGCGCAAGCAGCGATCCAACGCTGGGTAGATAGCTCTATTTCCAAAACAGCGAACTGCCCGTCTGACTTTACGGTTGAGGAGACGGCTGAGCTATATGAAATGGCCTTTGATCTAGGATGTAAGGGTGTTACGATCTACCGCGATGGAAGTCGTGACGTTCAAGTTCTGGAAACCACGAAGAAGGAAGACAAAAAAGAAGCCGCTCCGGTTGCGGCAGAAGAAGCTACAACTACTGTAGAAGCGAGTACAAGTGTTGTAGCAGCAAGTCCAGCGCCTCAAGTGACTACAAAAGAGGCGGATAAACAATACAAAAAACGTCCGCAGGTTCTGCGCGGCGCTACCTATAAAATCAACACACCATTTGGGATGGCATATATTACGATCAATGACCTTGATGGAATACCGGCTGAAATCTTCCTGAATGTAGGTAAAGCGGGTTCTGACGTCTTTGCTATGGCTGAAGCATTAGGCCGTGTCTGCTCCTTGTTCCTCCGTTACGGAGATCATGGTGAGAAAGTGGAGCTGTTGATCAAACATCTGAAAGGCATTGGCGGATCAGGAGCTATCGGCTTCGGCGCGAATCGTGTTGAATCCATTGCTGACGCTGTAGCTAAGGCACTGGAATCACATGTGCTGAACAATGCTCATGATGATCATGTACCCGCTCCGATTGCAGCAACTTTGGAGCTGGAGGATTTCAATGAAGCATTAAATGCGGAGTTGAAATCGAGCGTTCCGTCAGCTACGGAAGATGGACATGGTGGTCATCATGGACATAACCATGCTACGGCTTCCCGTGACCTTTGCCCATCCTGCGGCAGCGCCTCGCTGATTAATATTGAGGGCTGTAAGACTTGTGGCAATTGCGGTTATAGTCGTTGCGGGTAAAGGGTAGAGCCGATAAGTGTTTTGTGGGAAAACTAGAAATGTGACTATGCATAGCTACTAAAAGCAAGCGATCATCGAGAGGAAGTGTTTATCCTTTTATCTCAATGGATCGCTTGTTTTTTATTATTGATGATGTTCATTGAGAGGTTTTAACTATATGAGTTTTAGATACTATAGAACTACATACAGACTATGATAAAGAATTTATTGAATTTAGGGTAAGAAATGCTTTGGAAATGATAAAGGTAGTATTTAAAGAAAAAGATAAGGTTGGAATTGCGATTTGGTAAGTAACAACGTATTTACGCGGTGTGTCTGGTCTGTGAACTCTGTGTTCTGACTAAGCTTTTTAACACAAAAAACACGCGTACTTGTCTAACACAGGTACGCGTGTTTTTGTTATTCCACTACGAGAGGAATTATTTTTACATATCTAAATTTTTGAATGCATAAGGCAATAAATCCTTTAAACTCAGCTCTAAGATCTCTTTTTTCTCATTGGTTAAATAGACAGGCATGTCGGGCAAACAGAATTCCGATAATACTTGTCTGCAGATACTGCATGGCGGCAGAAAATCCATTGTGTCACCTGCTACAGCTATAGCCTGAAAATCACCTTTAGTATAGCCCTTTGTAATAGCTGTGAAGATTGCTGTTCTCTCTGCACAATTAGTAGCGCCAAAAGATACATTTTCTACGTTTACTCCATTAATAACATTTCCATCTTTAAGCAATAAGGCTGCTCCAACTGGAAATTTAGAATATGGGGCATAAGCAGCTTTCTTTGTGTTACGTGCGCTTTCCATTAATTCTTCTTTATTCATAATACTCACCCTTTTTAAATAAGAATGAACCTTTCGGTCCCCTTATCGCCAATCTTAAGGTTGGCAGGACTTCTAATATTATAGTCACACCAAATGGTTGTCAACATGTACTACTCGATAAGTATCATTAGGGAATCATAGCTTTAAAATATAACTAGATATAGTAAATAGAAGTTACACATATTAAGCCTGCCATGGTAACCTTATCTTAAAAGCGACGAGTAGAGGGGTTTTATAATTTGGGAGCGGCAGAGAATACATTTAAACAAAAAATATTGAGCAAAAAACCGGGTATTATAACATATGGGATGACACCACCGAAGGCAAGCCACGCACCAGAAAAGGTCTCGGAAATCGCCCAGAAACAGGTTGAGAGACTTAAAAACCTTGATTTAGATGCGTTAATTCTGTACGACGTTCAGGAAGAAGTAGACAGAGTGGATCATGAAAGACCTTATCCCTATTTACCAACGATTGATCCGGCTGTCTATGGTGATAAATATCTAAAACAGGTGGAGGTCCCGAAAATAATTTACCGGTGCGTCGGTAATGATACTAGAGCTCAGTTCGAGGATTGGGTTAAAACTGACGAAAATGAAGATAGATTTTCCGTGTATGTGGGCGCTTCGTCAAGTAAACAAGAGGTGAAATTGAATTTACCAGAGGCTTATAAGCTAAGTAAACAACTAAATAACAATTTAACTTTTGGCGGAGTTGTCATTCCGGAAAGACATATAAAAAAGAATGATGAGCATATACGGGTTGTCGAAAAGACCAACAGTGGGTGCAATTTTTTTATTACACAGGCAACTTATAATGTAGAGGCATCTAAGAATTTATTGTCTGATTTATATTATTACTATACAAATAACGGTTTTGAGATGGTTCCTATTTTATTTAATCTTGCACCATGCGGCACCGCGAAAACATTACAATTTATGAAGTGGTTAGGGATCAGTATCCCGGGATGGTTAGAAAACGAGTTAAAATACTCGAATGATATTTTGGATAAATCAATCCAGCTATCGCAAAAAATCTTTGAAGAATTACTAGATTTCGGGCTGGAGAAGGGAATTCCTATTGGTTGCAGTATTGAAAGTGTTTCAACAAGTAAGTTGGAAATTGAAGCGTCCGTACAGCTTGTTAAAGATGTGAAGGCTATTTTGGATAAGAAGCTGCCTACCAAATAGAAAAAGATTCCTCTAATTATTGAGAAACCCAGGTCATTTAAAGACCATGGGTTTCTTTTTAGGTTATATGCCACTAGGTCAAATTATTAAACATTATAGCCGAAGCCCAGTATAGTAAAAGACTTGTCCTGATCTTCCGGCACCATTCTGATTTCTACCTGATGCTCCCCGCTAACCTCATTTTGATAAAGAATTACCGGATTGCAATGTGTCCAGTTATTCTCATGTGGATCAGCGGTGACAACAAGACAACCATCGACGTAAATGTTCGCCTTGCCGAATTCGCTGCTGCCAGAATCTTTGTATACGAGGATAAGATTTTTGCTTGTTATCGTCAGCTTGAAGCTGTGTTCCCCAGAAGACGCTGAATGCATCCAATTATGAGGGAATTCCGGAGTTCCGAAAGGATTGGCATCCATTTCTACCCGCTGCAAATCGGTATCGATCCCCGAAAATCCGCCCACCTCGATCCTGCCTGCGTCAATATGGCTTTTGCGGTCCAGCAGAAGGGTTCCCGCAAAATCATTCCCGATGACCGGATGTTGATCCAATAGGAGATCATCTTCGTCCATTAGCGTTTTGTGGGTTTCGGAGAATAAATAAGCCAGACAATCAGCCATCACCCGGTGACCATCATTAGTAGGATGATAGATATCATAGAAAAATTGCCGTTTCGAGAGGATGTTCCCCTCATTTTTGCTTAGGCGGAACTGCCCGGATACCGCATCTTTTACACTAACCATAGGAAGATTATAACGCCGCCCAATGGGGGAGAGCCGTTCCTGCAGGTTCCAGTCATTCATAAACACGCTGAACAGGAGAACTACTGCCGGTCTATTATCGGCGGAAAGTATTTTTAGGAATAAGCTTTCAAAACAGTTGCCTTTCGTTTCATCCCCTTCGTCGTTTACCGCAAATTCTACCACCACGATATCAGGTGTTACAGAACCTTCCCGGAGAATATCCCTTTCATAACGGATGACCCCAAGCTCGGACGGTGTTCCACCTACCCCAGCCTTCACAAAATGGATGTTCTCACCACCATTCGTACCGAATAATTCCTTAAATCTCAGATACGATTGGTAGGCATAACATTCTGTATGGATCGGTTTAGCGCCTGCTCCCTGAGTAATGGAACCCCCAATATAAGCAATCGTGACATCCTCACCTTTTATAGCCTTATGGATGGCCGTTTTTAATCTTTTATTATTGCCCGGATGAAGCAAGGATTGGGTAATGATCTCCCGGTATTCGTTAGAATCAAACGCTACAGGCGGTTCAATGATTAGCTCTGGTACAGAATAACCGTCATGCAAATAAAAAATTATACTCGCGATGGCCAGTTCGCCTTCATGTTTAAATTCAAAAGCGAATTTGCCGAGCACTGCATCCTCTTCAGACCATTCCAAATCCTCTAACTTTAAGAGGACTTCTGAACCGTCGGAGGGACAGGGCACACGTATGCTGCTGCCTGTTTCGTATTTGCTGGTTTTGCCCCAGTTCTGCAATAGAAAAGAGATAGGCTCGTTCTGCTCATGATCCCTTCTCACAGACACTCCGATACTATGGACTAATTTGCGGAATCCAACACAGTTTCCTAGCAGCTCCAGTATTGTCTCATCAGTGACGCCGCCAATATATCTGGCCTTGTCGATTAGATAGTTACCTTCCAGATAAACTTCCTGTGAAGATGGACCTTCGGCCCGGGCTGTCGCCTCAATCGCTGTTTCGTAGAGCACAAAAAAACCGTTCCTGCGTTCAGCCGGGTCCTTGGGCGCCTTTGGACCTTCAATCTTGCCACCTGTAATGACCCCGTTATTGTTTTTCATATTGATCATCCTCGCTTTTTGTATAAGCTTTTCTTGTTATGGATGCGTTTGCAAAAAACATGCTTCTGTTAGAAGGAATACCTGTTAACAGTAACACCAAATATCCAGATTGTTCAACCGATAAACAAAGTTTCATTTAATAATTACAAAAAGTTGCTAGTTTACACATGGATGTTGAAATCGCTTACTTATATAATGTGCCTAGTCATACGAAAATAGGATGCTTAAGGGGAGAATTATCATGCCTACGAAGGAATTGCACCTTGTGAAGCAGGGCAGTGCTGCCAAGATTTACGTAGACCCCAAGGGGAAAGATTATGAGGGATTACGCCGGGTGGCACAGTCTTTTGCAGCAGATGTTAAACAGGTAACAGAGGTTGAGCCTGAGATATATACACAATTGAACGAATTGGATGGAACAGTCATAATCACTGGATCGATAGGGAGTAATGATTTTATCGATGATTTAATCGCGGAGGGAACCGTTGATGTATCGGTCATCCAAGGTAAAAGAGAATGTTATAAAATTCAGGTGGTTGAACAACCCACAGCGGAAGTGGACAAGGCGCTCGTCATTGTAGGAAGTGATAAACGGGGGACGATTTACGGGTTGTATTCGATCTCCGAAAAGATTGGAGTTAGTCCTTGGGTGTACTGGGCGGATATTGTGCCGGAGAAGAAGCCGGCATTGTCCATTCCTGATAACCAGCTTCATGTGATCTCCAAGGAGCCTTCGGTTAAATATAGAGGTATTTTTTTGAATGACGACTGGCCGTCTTTAGGTTCTTGGGTAACTCAAAGATTTGGTGACTTTAATGAAGATTTCTATGACAAGGTATTTGAACTCATTCTTCGCTTGAAGGGGAATTATTTATGGCCGGCGATGTGGAGCGCCGAATTCAGCCTGAATGGTAAAAGCAGCCCGATTGCCAACGCCAAGCATGCACAAGAATACGGAATTATTATGGGGACCTCCCATCATGAACCCTTATTCCGGGCAGGCAGTGAATGGCAGAAGGTATACAGCCAACACGGAACAAGTAACCTATGGGATTTCGCCCGTAATAAACAGGCGATTACAGATTTCTGGGAAGACGGAATCAAGCGCAATCAGGACTTTGATAACTTGATTACCCTAGGCATGCGGGGGGAAAGTGACTCTGCGCTGGAGGGCTCCGACCAGGAGAATATTGATCTGCTGAAGGACATTATACTTACGCAAAAAGAACTATTGAAGAAATACAATCTTGAACATGCGCCGCAAATTTTGGCCGTTTATAAGGAAGTTGAGAAGTACTGGTATGGCACTGCCGGGGTGGAAGGGTTGAAGGACTGGGATGTTCTGAATGACGTTACGATCCTGCTTGCTGACGATAACTTTGGCAATCTCCGCAAAATCCCGACAAAAAACGAACGTAACCGCAGCGCAGGATGGGGGATGTATTATCATTTTGACTATCATGGTGGTCCGCATTCCTATGAATGGTTAAATACGACCCCGCTTGAAAAAGTCTGGGAGCAAATGTGTATGGCATACGATTATGGCATCCGTGATGTATGGATTGTGAACGTCGGGGATTTGAAGCCTATGGAATTGCCCATTTCCTACTTTCTGGATTTGGCCTACGATTTTGAGGCTTGGGGGACAGGTGCAATCAATCGGACTGTGGAATACACCAACCGTTGGGTAGAGCAGCAATTCGGATATGTGCTGGAACAAGAGACATGTCTGGGAATCGCACAATTGTTAGGGGATTATATCCGGATGAACGGTCGGCGCAAGCCTGAAATTATTTATCCGTCCACCTTCAGTCCTATCCATTACAATGAGGCGCACAGAGTTCTGGAGCAAGCGGTGATGATCGAGAAGGCTGCCGGCAAATACGATGAGCTAATCCCGGAACAACTAAAGGATGCTTACTTCCAGCTCGTATATTTCCCTGCTGTTGCCTCGGCCAATGTGGTCAAAATGCAAATTTATGCTGGACTGAACCATCTATACGCTAAGCGAAATAGTATGTTGGCAAATACTTACGCTGCTCTGACCCGCGAAACCATCGAACGGGATAAGTATCTGGAGCTGGTTTATAATAGCGGAATTTCGGATGGAAAATGGCAGGGAATGATGAGTTCCCCTCATGTAGGGTATATACATTGGAATGCAGAAGGGTGGAAATATCCGGATGTAAACACCTTGACGCCCGCCAGAGGTTCTTTAATGATTGTCGATGTGGAAGGAACGGAACAAGCGTATGTTTCCGGCACAGCTAATCTTCGGGTATTTACAAATCTCCAAAAAGAAAACTATCGCATCACAATCAGTAACGGTGGAGAAGCGGGTTTTGAATATCAGGTGCGGAGCACCGTAGATTGGATCAAGCTTGAGAAAATACGCGGCTGGATTGAGGCAGGGGAGACGCTTCAGGTTTCCGTAGATTGGGAGAAGGTCAAAGAAGCATCGACGGGCGAAATTACGATCTCCGGTGCCGGGAATATAGTTAAGGTGAAGGCAGCCGTGGATTGGATAGACATTCCGGATATGCCACCGATGACATTCATCGAGACCCATAATATCGTGTCCATTGAAGCGGAGCATACCATAACTCGTGTTTCGAAATCAGGGGTGGTATGGAAGACCATTGACAGCTATGGACGTTCTTTATCCTCGGTTAAAATGTTTCCGGATGCTGTATCTTTTGAACAACCGGAGGATGCACCTTGTCTGGAATATCGGATTCTAGTGCAGCAGGACACCGATTATAGCTTAACCGCGTATATTGCGCCGACAAACAATCTGTCACAAACTAGCGGGTTAAAATATGCGATAGGTTTCGATGATCAGGCACCCGTGATTAAGGATGCTTTACCAACGAACTTTGAAGGCGGCAATCATGATAATGAACCGTGGTGCCGTGCGGTTATGGACAATATTCATGCTGTAACCACCAGCCATGCTTTAACGAGGGGTCTTCATACCCTCCGCTTTTACGGATTGGATGCGGGTCTGGTTCTGCAAAAGCTTGTATTGTCCGCTGCCCAGCTTCCTTATTCCTATTTAGGGCCGGAGGAGAGCTTTTATACTAGCGGGACGGCGTCCATTCTTAGTTAGGTTGAATTAATAGGGCGAACAACTGGGTTGCTTCGGATCCTCCGTTATTTCAGGGCAGATGACGGAGGATAACCCTTTATATTTTTGAAAACGTTGCTGAAGTAGGCAACATCTTGATAACCACAGTGCGCTGCCACTTCGGACACATTAAAACCACCTGCCGATAGAATCATCTCAGCATTGTTCACCCGCACCTTGTTTATAAATTCTTTACAGGTGGAGCCAGTGTTCTGCTTAAACAGCTTACCAAGATATACGGGATTTAGGGCAACCCAATCTGCCAGCTCCTTGATCGTAACTTCCTCCGAATAATGATCCATGATATAGGTCATCACTTTTTGGATTCTTAGATCTATCAGAGGTGTTTCTTGATGGTGGGCGATACTTAATAAGCGGTACACAATCAGTTGAAAGATGGCCCGGGCCTTCATTTTGTAGAAAGGTTGTTTGCCCATCCAGACATGTGAGAATTCTTTAATATCCTCTAGAATCTCTTTAGTTCTCCAATTCCTAGTTACAGTCTCAAAAGGGAGCTGCACATGATTGTCCTCACCCTCCCAGAAGAAATTGAAGGCAAAGGAACGCATGGGTGCCTCCTTGAAAGTCTGAGCTTCCCGAATGCTGCCAGAAGGGGCATAGAGCATATCCCCGGCTTCAACCGTGAATTTCTCTCCATTAATAAAATAGTCAGACTTTCCTTCTACGATGAAGGTAAGATCATGGAAATCAATTTTACTCCTCGTAATCTCCCAATCCGGGAAGGATCGGCGATCAACGAACAAAAAAACACGGGGAACAAGATTTTCGTATTTGGTAATGTCCATTTCTACCACCCCTCTGTCCTTATAAATAGATCCGCGCTAATGCCGATTGGTATATTATACAAAAATGAATCCGATTAAGAAATGGGATTGTAAATTGACTTTGCGCAATCAGAAGAATACAATAGTTTTATGACTATCGAACAATATTCCTTAAAAGATGATGAAAAGCGAGTGAAGATTTTTAAAGCATTAGCAGAAGTGAAACGAATTGAAATGATTCGTTATCTTCATCTCCATAAGGAGAACAATACATGTGGGTCCATTGGTGAATCTATGGGAATGGACAAATCCAATGTGTCGTACCATCTGAAGATTTTGTATGAAGCTGATTTAGTAAGTGTCACACGTATGGGGCAGAATAAGATTAGCCAGCTTCGAGAGGATACGTTTAGCGAATTATTACCGGGTTTCTTGGACAGTTTATAATATGTCCGGAAACCTATAATTTTTTCTTGATAGTTTGATAGTTTTATAACTATTTGATAATCATGTACAGGGTTTGGTTAATAGTTATAGGTAGCAGCAAAAATAAATATTAATGGAGTAGTGATCTATGAATCAGTTGAAAAATAAACAGGTCCTGTTAATTTCACGTCCTGTAGGCATGCCAACCCAGCAAAATTTCGAGTTCAAAGATATTCCTGTAGTTGAAGCAAAAGAAGGACAAGTTGTTGTACGTACGTTGTATTTGTCAGTGGATCCTTATATGCGCGGAAGAATGAATGATTCTAAATCGTATATTCCTCCGTATCAGCTTAATGAAGTCATCGCTGGAGGACTTGTGGGAGAGATCGTAGAATCCAAATCGCAGCTATTCAAAGCTGGAGATAAAGTCATCGGTATGCTGGGCTGGCAGTTATATAATACTGTAGATGCTAAAGCAGTAACCAAAATCGATGATTCGATTGCACCTGTATCGGCTTACTTAAGTGTTCTAGGTTTAACAGGGCTCACTGCATATTTCGGTTTACTTGATATCGGGCAGCCGAAAGAAGGAGAGACTGTCGTAGTGTCTGGAGCAGCGGGTTCAGTGGGGATGTTTGTTGGACAGATTGCCAAAATCAAAGGCGCTCGTGTCGTTGGGATCGCAGGTAGCGATGATAAATGTGACTATTTGAAAAAAGAACTTGGCTTTGATGCAACCATTAATTATAAAACAACGGAAAATTTAGGCCAGGCTTTGGAAGAAGCATGTCCAAAGGGTGTTGATGTTTATTTTGACAACGTGGGTGGATCAATTTCAGATGCTGTGATGAGCTTGCTTAATGATTATGCACGTATTCCCCTATGTGGCGCTATTTCTTCCTATAATAGTACAGATGGAGATATGGGTCCACGTATTCAGAGCAGATTGATCAAAACCCGCTCCCTTATCAAAGGATTCGTTCTTAGTGATTACGCAGCCCGCCAGTCAGAAGGACTTCAAGAGCTTGGAAAATGGCTAACAGAAGGTAAATTAAAATATGAAGAAACAGTTGTTGAAGGATTTGATAATGTGGTTGAAGCATTCCTGCAATTGTTCCAAGGTGCGAACCTCGGGAAGATGCTTGTTAAGGTGAGCGACTCCGAATTCTAAAACAACACAAACAGCTCTGGTAGAGATTTTTATATATCAGGGCTGTTTGTATTATTACCAATCAAATCCGTTCAGACCATACCCTGTTTGGACTTCATGCATTTAAGATTGTATGTGCGGCCATAGGCTTTTGCATATTTGACGATTCGCTCAATCATGCTGGTGTCATTCAGTTTGGTAAACGGGCACGGATCGGGGGCAGTATTTACTTCCAAGATCCATGGTTTAAGGCGTCGATCCAAAGCAATATCCACACCGATTTCCTGCAGGCCGGGATAGGCTGTGCTCAGCTGTCTGGCGGAGTTCACTCCGATTTGTTGCATGGACCGGATCAACGCGCTACTATTCTCTACGTTTGTGTAGGATTCTAATAATGCCTCTACCGGATAAATCGTTCCCCCTTGGCTCCCATTCGTAACCACTTTGCGAGGATGAGCTACGCGACCCGCAATGCCTGTAGCTTCCCACCCACCCTTAAGATTTCTTTGCACCATAACCCGGATATCAAATGGCCTTCCCTCATAAACCAAAAGCCAAATCCCTTTTTGCACCAAATAGGACTTTCCTTGGGTCTCGCTAGAGATTGCCCGATAAGCCATCTCGTAATCAGAAAATGTATGTTTATGCGTACCGGACTGATAGCTGTAGGCTGGTCGTTTTTTGGAGGAATGATCTTGCGATCTTTCAATCCGGATTACACCCTGTCCCAAAGATCCACAGCAGGGCTTAATGTACACCATTTTATGTTTTTGCAACATCTCATAGAGTACGTTTTTATTCATTTTTTTCGTTACCGGGATATACTTCCTTAGCTCTTGTTTTCTAAGCAGTACCCTTGTTTTCGTCAGCTTATTGGATATCCGCCGTATTGGCTCCTTCATTTTGTTCCTCCGTTCTATATATCTATAGGCTATATTACGGGAATACGCAGTTTTTGCTTGGGCAACCACAGAATAATAGAACACATGCAAAGAATTCTACATATGAATATTGGAGGCATTTATTAAACTTGGGCTGCAGCATGCGGTCAACGGGAGGCGGCTATGATGCTGCTCGGGAAATTGCAGAATAAGGTGCAAGAAGTAATGGACGAATACCCTTGGTACAAGGGGCTGATCGATGGGGAGAAAACGAATTATAACCTGCAGAACTTACCTCTTATGTCTTCGAAAACACTTGAAACCTTCTATTATAACCAACCCATCGATCCTTCTTGGACTGTCTATAGGACGTCTGGTACAAGCTCAGGCCGTAGAAAAGCAATCCTTTACTCTGAGGAAGATGACAAACACTATGTGGATATTAAAACGAAGCTATTCGGCGAGCTTATTGCGGGAAGCGGATGTAACAGAGCGTTGGCGGATATGGGCACTGGACATGCAGCAAATACTGCGCTGACCATTTTTGAAAGGTTAGGATTGGAGAAAAGTTCAATACCCTTTGAACTGCCAATCGAACAGCATATTGAACAGCTTAAAGCTTTTAAACCTGACTTGCTCTATACGATGCCGTCCATCCTTGACCATATCGTATATGCTGCCGGAAACCCGCGTGAATTCGGAATTCGCAAGATTATTTTGGTAGGGGAAATTGCTCCGCCTGAGTGGCAGCGGAATATGGCTGGCTTGTTTGGTATTGATCCTAGAGATATCATCGATACTTACGGCTCCATTGAAATCGGTACGATCGCTTATTACTCCCATGATCATGGCAGGTACATTTTTGCCGACGGAATTTTTGCGGAAGGAATCGGGGTTCAGGAGTTAGACGAAGAAGTAAGGCCGCTTCGAAACAATGAAAGTATTCTGGTGCTTACCTCAACTGTCCGCAAGATGCTGCCAGCTCTTCGTTTTGTTACTTATGACGTTGTAAGGGATTTTAGGCCTGTGATGATAGACGGGGTTGAACAACAAAGCTTTGAGTCCATTGTAAAAAGAGTGGGTCAAGAACTGAAGCACGGTGAGAAGATCAGCCTGTACGATATCGAGCAGGTCGTATACCGTCATATTGAAGATGCGATCATTCGGGTCAAGGTAAAAAACAATGCGCTCTCTATTTATATCAAGAGTAAATCTGTGAAGCCCTCTATTATCCCGGTAATCAAAGAGGAAATCAGGGAGTGTATTCCGGAAATCGGGATGATGATTCGCAACCATCTGCTTGATGATATTGAGATCATTATAGTAGCTAAAGGGGAGTCGCTGGCCAGCGGGCAGGTCAAGAACAAGAAGTTATATTATCAGAAGGACAAAGCTAAGGTGGACATAAATATCCAAGGCGGTATCTTGTCGACTATCGGAAAAACGCCATTAATCAAGCTGAATAATTTGTTCCAGAACAGTGAGTTCGAAGTCTACGCAAAAATGGAACTGCTAAATCCGGGAGGAAGTGTGAAAGACCGTCCAGCTCTGCGGATGATCCATGAGGCATGGAAGGAAGGGAAAATCGGGCCGGGAACTACTATTATTGAGTCAAGTTCGGGAAATATGGCGATTAGCTTGGCGATGATTTGCCAATATTTAGGGCTGCGGTTTATTAGCGTGGTTGATCCAAGAACCACCACAACAAATCTGCAGATTCTGAAAACATTAACTGCAAAAATTGACTTTGTTAGCGATCCTGACCCTGATACCGGTGAATATCTACCTGCCAGACTGAATCGAGTGCAGCGACTCTTGGAGGAAATACCGGGCAGCTACTGGCCGAATCAATATGCAAACGCAAATAACTATTTGTCCCACTACCATACGACCATGAAAGAAATCGTGACTGAGCTTGGCGAAGTAGATTATTTGTTTTGCAGCGTAAGTACATGCGGCACGATTCGAGGTCTCGCGGAATATGTAAGGGATCATGGTCTGAAGACTAAGATTGTTGCCGTCGATGCGGAGGGAAGTACTATTTTTGGTGGCAACAAAGAGAAACGGCGGTTCCCGGGACTGGGTGCTGGCATCGTACCCCCTTTCTGCAGAACGGATTTAATCGACCGTATCGTGCATGTCTCAGACTTGGATATCGTAAAAGGATGCCGAGCACTCGCTCAGAATGAATCGATTCTGGCCGGTGCATCCTCAGGGGCTAACCTTGCCGCTGTTAGGCGTATGGAGCAAGAAGTGGCTCCAGGATCTGTCTGTGCGGTGATCCTGCATGACAAAGGGGAGCGTTACCTCGATACGGTATACTCTGACCCATGGATTCAGAATGAATTTGGGCAGGAGTTCTCGGCTGACGGTGGAGATGTCCTTGCTTAACGAACGGCAAAAGGAGGTTGTGGAATGCTGTATTTAAACGATCGGGACATCCGGGAGGTGGGGCTTGATTGGCCTTCTCTCGTGGAATCGATAGAAACTACGGTGCGCATACTTGATTCTGGAGATTACGCGCAGCCCGTAAAACCTTATCTAAGGTATAAAAATCCTCAAAATCGTATTATTGCAATGCCCGCATACGTAGGGGGGAACGTGAACGCAGCAGGGATCAAATGGATTTCCAGCTTCCCGGATAATATCCAGGTTGGTCTTCCCCGCGCGCATAGCATCATTGTCTTGAATGATCCCATTACGGGCGAGCCTATATCCGTCCTAAGCTCTCCGCTCCCCAGCATCGTAAGGACAGCTTCCATCAGTGGACTGATGATTGGCTACTTTTTGCAGGCACGTTCACTTGAACGGATTTATCTTGGCATTATCGGCTGGGGACCAATCGGGCAATATCATTTTCAAATGGTTATGGCATTGTACGGAGATCGAGTTGAACGTGTCCGCATCTTTGATATAAGGGAAGTAGATTTGTCAGACATCTCATCTATATATAAGGATAGGATAGAAGTGGAGGAGACGTGGGCGGACGTTTATCGAAAGTCCAATATCTTTATCACCTGTACCGTATCCAATCATAGATATATCGATATGCTTCCGGCGGAAGGTAGTCTTCTACTGAATATTTCACTGCGTGATTATAAGCCTGAGGCATTAGCTTCGGTGAAGGCCATAATCGTCGACGACTGGGATGAGGTGTGCCGCGAGAATACTGACATACAGCAGCTCCATCTGAAACATGGGTTAACTCGTGCCGATACCCGAATGATTACCGATGTCGTCTCGCGCCATTGCCTGAATGAACTCAGAGCAGATGAGCCGATTTTCTTTTGTCCGATGGGGATGGCGGTTTTTGATATCGCAACAGCGGTATACTTCGTGAAGAAGGCTAGAGAAAAAGGGATCGGGACTGAGCTACAGTAAGGTTGTAGGCATACGTTCGCTATGGGATTTTTTATAGATTTTTCTGATGTAACTAGACTATGATCCGTCACTTTTAAGGGTGGATTGCTGTCTAGTTTTTTTATTGTCTTGTTAACGTTCCATTCATAATACTCTGATAATCTCTATAAGTGTTAGGCGGATGATCATCCACCCCAATAAATGATGACTCGGAGGATAATAATGTTGACACCTATGAAAAAAAGGCTGATCGCTGGTCTGACCCTATTGGCTGTGATTAGTGCCGGCTTTGGCGCAAGCTTGGTATTTCCTGGGAAACAGGCCTCGGCTGAGAACCAAACGGGTCAAACCGGACTGCCGGCAGCGCAAATTGAAGCATTTGCCAATCTCGATGATACCGCGGGACTGACTAGCTACGTTGATGGAATTATGGAAAAAGATATGAACCGGCTGCAAATTCCGGGAGCGGTTATCTCCATTGTAAAAGACGGCAAGATTATTTTGGCCAAAGGTTATGGCAGTTCCAATCTGGAAGAAGCGGCACCGGTTAATCCGACAACCAGCATGTTTCGAATCGCTTCAACAACAAAGCTGTTCACCTGGACAGCGGTGATGCAAATGGTCGAACAAGGTAAGATAGATCTGGACACTGATATTAACACCTACCTGAAATCAGTGAAGATCCCTGTTACTTATCCTGAGCCGATCACGATGCGCCATTTGATGACACATACAGCGGGGTTTGAAGAGGGTGGAGTGGGTTATCAAATCACTACCGACCCTGCCAAATTGCCGGGATCAATCTCGGAAACACTCAATAAGCATATGCTGGCACGGGTAAGACCCCCCGGAGAGATGAGTTCTTATTCGAACTTCGGGGCTACTCTCGCGGGTCTGATTGTGGAGGAAGTCAGCGGTGTTCCTTACAATGACTATATACAAAAGTATATTTTCGATCCGCTCGACATGAAATATTCGACGGTGGTAGAGCCTTTGCCGGAGTCATTCATACCCAATCAAGTTGTAGGGTACACGAGTGAGAACGGTAGCTTTATTCCTGGCACACCTACCTTCGAGGGCGGCTTTCGTCCTGCCGGCTCGGGTACAGTATCAGCAGTAGACATGGCGCACTTTATGATTGCCCATCTGCAGAACGGGAAATATGGTGACCAGCAGATTCTTAGAACGGAGACTGCAGAACTAATGCATTCAACGGCGTACCAATTCGATAAACGTATGCCGGGAGTAGATCTGGGGTTCTCTGAGAAACGCATCAATGGTCTTAGACTAATCACTCATGGTGGTTCCGACCCCATGTTTAATACAGAGTTTTATCTTGTGCCTGCCAAGCATGTAGGTATCTTTGTTTCCTATAACGGCGGTCAGGGCGGTGATTTCGCGGCAGGCCTAGTCCATGCCTTTTTTGAGCGCTATTATCCCGATCCTGAAGCGAAGCAGCCTGAATTCTCCACTTCTGCAGAATCTGTTCAGAAATATGCGGGAACCTATCAATTCACACGCCGTAACCACAGTGATATTGATAAATTTTTCAATTTTTTTGCCCAGCTAAATGTTAAGGTAAAGGACAATAAGCTATCTTTGGGAAGTGGTAGTGAACAACAGTTGTATAGAGAAATCGCTCCGAATCTGTTCCAGCTCGAGGGAGGCACCGAACAAATCGGCTTCCGCACAAATGATACCGGTAAGGTTACACATATGCTCTTAGGTATGGCACCGGAAATGCCACTGGAGCGTACGCCACTCTTGAATCAGAATAAGTTTTGGCTTATCGTACTTGGCGGCTCGGGGTTGATTTTCATCACTGCATTGCTTGGACTAATCTTCTCCAGACGCAAGATCAAGGCGATGACGCCTCCGGAAAAGTGGGCCATCCGCTTATCTGCGGGAACTGCTGGGTGGGCGCTGCTATCTTTCGTTACGATATTTATGGTGGTTATGTCCATGGATACGATGCAGAAGTTCAGCGGTATCAGTCTTTCGCTTTCTCTCAGTTTAGTTATGCCAATCCTTTTGGTTGGACTGACTTTAGCTTTGCTAATCTCGGCTATACTGGTTTGGAAGAATAAATACTGGACAGCTTTCAAGCGTGTGCATTATACACTAGTGGCACTTTCGGCTGTAGTGATGACTCTGTTTTTCTACTATTGGAACCTGTTGGGTTGGCAGTTCGGATAACTTCGTTTCTTGTCAAGAATATATCATATATAATGTAAGCTTAAGAGAGGAGGACAATCGTGGCTACTATACTTATTGCTGATGATGATGATAACATCCGAAAGCTAATGTCTTTGTTTTTGCGAAAAGATGGTTTTGACCTCAAAGAAGCCAGGGATGGCACCAAAGCGCTGTCCATTATAGAGAACTCGCGAGTCGATCTCGTCATCCTAGATATTATGATGCCAGGATTGGATGGTTGGGATCTGTGCAGAGAAATCAGGCGCTCTGATGCCAACATTCCCCTCCTCATGGTGACGGCTAAAGGAGAATCTGCACATAAAGTGAAAGGTTTTCAACTCGGCACGGATGACTATTTGACCAAACCGTTTGATCCGCTTGAACTGGTGATGCGAGTAAAAGCTTTGCTTAAACGCTCGCTGGTTGTTTCTTCCCAGTCTGTGCAGTTGGGCAATGTGGTGCTTAACCGCCGCACTTTCCAGGTTACGCGTGATGAAGAACCGGTAACGATTCCTTTGAAGGAATTTGAGCTACTGTTTCTGCTGGCTAGTCACCCTAGGCAAATCTTCACAAGAGAACAGTTGATTTCTCAAATCTGGGGATTGAACTATGAAGGAGACGGCCGGACTGTAGATGTGCATATAAGCCGGTTGAGGGAGAAATTCTGCGGTAACGACGAGCAATTTCAAATCGAAACGGCCCGCGGCCTAGGATACCGGCTGATCCCTGCGCTATGATCAAGACATTGTATGTACGCGTCGTTCTCACGTTTTTAGGCATCATTATCTTTAGTCTGATTTGTTCCTTTTTCATTGGTTTGTATGTCTTTCAGAAACAAATAAGTTACGAGGGACAGAATGAAATGATCACAGTGGGGAAGGAGATCATTCACCGTTATGATGACGCCAAGCCTGAGGATACAGACGAGTTCTTGAATAGTATGGTTAAGGTATCTGCATACCCTATCCACTTGTATAATCATTCCGGGGAATATACCTTTTATGGGCTCAAGGATAGTCCGGCCGTCACTATCACCCCCGAGGCTGTGAAACAAGTGCTGCAAGGAAAACTCTATCGTTCCTCCGCGAAAGATAAGGATACCTTTATCGGGATGCCCTTTATGTTTAACGGGGAGTGGCAAGCAATGTTCTTGCAGTATTCTGCCGAGAACGAAAATATCGTCAATCGGATGCTGCTCTTTGTGCTTTTACTCGTGCTTTTACTGGGTAGTCTATGCATTCTTATTGCCGCCAGATATTTGGTGGAGCCGATCAAAGCTTTGACGAATGCGACAAGAAGGCTGGCCAAGGGTGATTTCGAGGTAGAGCTTAAAGTAAACCGAGTAGACGAAATAGGGGAACTGACACAAAGCTATGTGGAGATGGCCGGGGAGCTGAAGCAGCTGGAACAGATGAGGCAGGATTTCGTATCCAACGTTTCTCATGAAATTCAGACACCGCTTACGTCTATTTCCGGCTTTGCCAAGGCATTGCAGAACAATGATCTAATTGTGGAAGAGGAACGTTCTGAATATCTTGATATCATCATTGCAGAGAGTGAACGTCTGTCGAGGTTAAGTGATAATTTGCTGAAGCTCGCTTCCCTGGATTCTGAACATCATCCCTTTAATGCAGGTTCCTTCAATCTTGACGAGCAGATTAGAACCATCGTTGTGACCTGTGAGCCACAATGGTCAGCCAAAGGCATCGTTATCGATCTTGAGCTGCCGGAAGCTGTCAAAATTAAGGGTGATGAAGATCAGCTGAAACAAGTATGGATGAATTTGCTGAGCAACAGCATCAAGTTCACACCTGAAGGCGGGAACATCCGCATTAGTATAGATGACAGTGCAGCAGATGTATCGGTCACCATCAGTGATAACGGGATCGGGATTTCCCCGGAAGAGTTCAACGCCGTATTCCAAAGATTTTATAAAATAGACAAGTCACGGAATGGAAACAACAATGGCAATGGCTTGGGACTTGCAATCGTTAAAAAAATTGTCTCCCTGCATCAGGGAAACATAGAAGTGGACGGTGCGGTTGGAGCGGGAACGACGATTATCGTCAGGTTGCCCCATAAGTGAAATTAAGGGTTTGTCTGATTCTTGGATTGCCGTACGCCAAACATAATGAAATCCTTGAATTGCCGGTCCATAACCCGATCTTCCTCCGTAACCACACCCCCCCGCTGATGAGTAATAATGACGGCTTTTTGTAAATACATGAAATACAGGTGGGTGGACTTGTGCAGAATGTCCAGCCACTTATTTTTTTCCTCCGGAGCGACTGATATGGACTCAAGGAGAATTAACCGTGAATACCAGCCTTCCATAGCCTGCTTAAAGTCAGGAAGTTCCGCGGGATTTTTGGAAAGCGTGCTGTAGTAAACTCCAAAAATGGCATCATAGTAGATCAGGGCTTCCTGCTGATCTCTTAATGCCAGATATTTATCGAGAATGTTCTCCAATGACTGTACAGGGTGTTCAAAATCAAAATCAAACAGCAGCTGTCCAAACATCCGCTCCAGATTAAGGACATAGATTTGAGCGGCTAACTCTTCCTTGTCTTTATAATGATGATACAAAGTACGCCGGGAGATGCCGGCTTGTTCCGCAATCTGTGCCATATCCGTGCGCTCAATACCTTGAGCACAGAATAAGCTAAGCGCTCTATCCTTAATGATCTCCCTTGTCATTTGCATTTGCTTTTCCCGCAAATTCATTGATTTTCTCTCCTGTCTTGTTGCAACTCTTCCGCTGCTTCTAGCACTATTTCTGAGCTGGCTTCGAATTCATGAGGAATTTGCTGCCCACTGAATAGGGGTTCTGCCGGTTGATCGCATCACCTAACCAATTCAGAAGCTTCACACCATCCTGTTCAGCCTGAAAGAAGGTCTCTCTGGTGGCAAAAGTGTGCGGAGTTGTACCCGTCTTAGCGTTCAGTCCATAGTCGGTGAGATAGTAATAATAATTAGGTAAAGTGGCTGCCAATGAAGAAACAGATTGCCGCATTTCCTGTGACCACTCATAAATGATGCTTTGATCTCTTGGCCCCTTGTAATCGTTGATATTGTTCTGAAAGTGGATTAGAATCTCGTCAAATACCGAGTAGGATTGCAATATTATCGCATTCGCAGGAAGTAGATGGCCGTTCGCTTTAAAAGCTGCCCCGATGATATCCGCTTCAGGGGCATATCCGAAGTTCTTCACGAAGTCTGCCTGCCATTCCTGCTTCACAACATTTGGCCACTTGTCTGATTTCAAGAAGGAACTGTCTGAATATTGGAAAATCTCGGAGTTCTTGTAATGAGAGGCGATCTCGGGAGCCCAAAAAGCGGACCCGAAGCCACCAGCACTTTCGCCAGCAATCAGTAGTTTGCCGGGTTTATCCACGTTGGCATATATCCAATCGAGGCTGCTTCGCACATTATTGCTGCCGTTATAACGCATAGTAAAGGGGCTGCCGTCATCTTTTTTATATTCAACTGTGCGGTTGCCGATATGGAAGTCACCGGTTGAATAGGGAAGGTAGACCACATTCCAGCCATGAAAAGGATTGGCAGGGTTATCCGTATCCATCATGCCTCTCAGCAATGTCAACATATAGAAGGGGATGTTCTGGAAATAGTTGCCTGTATCTCCACCTTTAATAAAGTTCATAAGCTTGATGGGGTGTGCGGCACTTTGGGCATCCCAGCTGGCTCCGCCACCGGAAAAAAAGATGATCCAGTTATTATTTTCACCCTTTTTATTCCACAAAAAATACTCTGATCCATCACTTGATATGACATTTCCGTCTAGCGTGACTTTATTCCACTTGTAAGGCTTCACTTCCGCAATTACAGGGGTGGTAGTCGCCGGTCTTTTGATTACAAAAGCGCTGATTGCAAACATGGCAATCAAAACAAGGCTGAATAATCCAATACCTGTGAATATTGTGATTTTCCTCATTTTTCTCATATCCATCTCTCCCTTACTCGGAGTATACGTCAAGATCACTCATTACACAAGGTGTATACCTAAAATCATAAAACAATCGTGAGAAAATATATAAAGAGGTGTCCTCGCAGCCTTTGATCCATGGCTACAGGGACACCCCGATTTTTGTATGTTACTTTATTTGTATGTTACTTTATTAATTTTGCTGCTTCAATTTCAAATGTTTTTAGTTCGTAAGGTTCAAGTATAAAAGTAATGACAGGTTCAGTGTGGACTTCCCCTTCAGGACGCTCCATTAGATTACACTCTTGCCACGAAATAATATTCAAGTCGCTAGTCATATCAATTTGCTGACGGCTTCCGGAATAGTCGTGCACACGTACGATTAATTTTTGACCATCCTCAGACTTCTTGATCGCAGAAACCATAACCGTCTGAGTAGAAAGGCGAATAAGCGACTTGGATGCTCCTTCTGCTTGCCCCATGGTGCTCCGTAGAGGGTTGTTGACGGACCAAGCTTGACGGACGGTGTCACCCTGTAACCAATCCCCAGTATGAGGCAGGATAGAGTAGGTGAAAGTATGTTCACCTTGATCCGCTTCAGGGTCAGGGTGCGTTGCCGATTTGATTAAGGATAGACGCATCACATTATCCTTGATGTCATAACCGTATTTGCAGTCGTTCAGCAAGCTAACGCCATAACCACGATCTGATAAATCTGCCCACTGATGCCCCACAGTCTCGAATCTAGCGTAATCCCAGCTAGTGTTCCAATGTGTTGGACGCGTAACATTACCGAACTGGATATCATAAGTGGCTTCGGTAGCTCGTATTGCAACAGGGAAAGCTACTTTCATTAGCTGTTGTCGCTCATGCCAGTCTACCTTTGTCACGAAATCGATACGACGATGGTGTGCATGTAAGATCATTTGCTGCTTAATCGTGGAATCCATATAACTCCATGTGAATTGTACAACACATCGCAGTGAACCCTTTTCTATGACTTCAATGCTGCGGCAGTCGGTGACTTCACGTTTCTTTTGCTGATAGTAGATGTCAATGTCCCAAGCTTCATGGGCTAGGGGTTTATCTTCAAACACTTGGAACACGTTACCGTGACTTCCGTTAGCTAATACTTGTCTTTGTTCATTTATATCATAGATGGATACTAATTGACCTTGTTCGTTCCATTCAATTTCGAAGTGAGGCGTTGAGATTCCTGATGCATTTAGCTTGAATGGAGCGCTTAGTGACTTAGAATTCACATCTTCTACGAAGGAGATCGTTGTGTATCCAAGAGAAGGAATGTTAGATACTTCAACGATCCAGCGGTCACCTTCACGCTGAGCTTGTAGTTGTTTTCCTTCTGAGCTTATCCAATGTCCTGTTTCCATCCCGGCTTCAACAGTAATTTCTACGAGTTCTGTCAGCTCCCAAGCAGCATTGTTCCAGATCGTATATTTACCGGCTTCATTTCCGCTCACAAGTGCCTTACTGGATTGCTCCCAGACAGACTGACCTATTGCTTCTGCTTGTGCATATTCAATAGTACTGTCTTCATATACTTCACGAATCGAAGAGCCCGGAATAATATCATGGAATTGGTTGCGCAAAATAATTCTCCAGCCCTCGTCTAAATCGGTCTGACGATAGTTCGACCAGTCACCTGTCATCACACTTTGCAGTGTATTTAGCCATTCCGCCTCACGGTATAGCAGCTCAAGCTTACGGTTCATCCGCTTATTGTAGGCTTGGCTTGTGTAGGTGCCGCGGTGATATTCTAAGTAAAGCTCGCCATCCCATACATGGACATAACGATCTGTATTTGCAACAGTTTCTTGCAGGGTACGGAAGTAGTCTCCCGCTGTTCCTGTTTCAATCTTCGGCAGACCGGGAAGATCGTTTAGCCGACGGCGCATCTCTAGCATTTCACGGTTCACACCCCCGCCACCATCGCCATATCCGTAAGAAAGTAACAGATTGCGATTCACTTCTTTATCCCGGTAAGTATCCCAAATTCCTTTCACAGTCTTAGGAATAATCCGGCCATTATAAGTGTAGAACCAAGAATCTTCTTCGGACCAAGGCTCAGGCGTTGTAATAAAGTGTGTTAACACCTCTGTGCCATCAATCCCACGCCATTGAAAGGTATCATGTGGCATCCGGTTATATTGATTCCAGCTAATTTTTGTGGTCATGAAGGTATTAATTCCTGATTTTTTTAGAATTTGTGGCAAGGACCAGCTGTAGCCAAATACGTCCGGCAGCCATAAATAGTCACATTCAACCCCAAATTCATTACGTAAGAAGCGAGTTCCATAGAGTAATTGACGGACTAGAGACTCCCCTGAGGTCAAGTTGCAATCTGCCTCAAGCCACATGCCGCCGCCAGCTTCCCAGCGTCCTTCAGCTACACGTTCACGAATATTTTCATAGATTTCTGGATAGTCATTTTTGATATATTCATAGAGTTGCGGCTGAGTCTGTAAAAAGGTATAGTCCGGGAACATTTCCATCAGACGTAGTACGGTTGAGAAGGAACGCGCACATTTCTCACGGGTGTGTTTCAATTGCCACAACCAAGCCACATCAATATGGGTATGGCCAATACAGGTAACTGTGACGGGTGAGGATTTCTCCATTTTGTTAATTTCATCACGCAAATAATTGCGGGCTTCCCCGATCGAAGCGTAGAAGTTGTCTGAACCTGGACGAGACCAGTCGATCAGAAGAAAGGAGCGGTCTACTGTACTCATAAGTTGTGTATATTCTGGAGTTTTGGCATCGAGTACGTTCAGCGTCTCAACTACAGCAAGCGCGGTAAAATAGAAATCATCCGTTGCTTCATCCAGCCAACAAATTTCAGCCATGCGAATGCCATGTGTCTGATCTTTTTTAGGGCCGCCACCTTCGAGTCCCGACCATAACCGGAAGGTCAGTGGAAGCTGAGTGCCTGTCGTTTCATTTGGCAAGAACACTTCGGTATGATTGGAATCCACACCTTGATAGGGTTTGCCGTTGAAAAAGAATAAGGATTCAAATCCGGAGTTATTTCCAGCACCCGTCTCGCCAAAATCAAATCGACCCAGTACTCTACGGCCTGCCCAAGAGGCAGGCACGTCTATATTTGTCGTTAGCCATAAATACAAATCGCGGCCTTTCCAGGTATCTCCAACTCGTAGCTTAGACCATTCTCCATCCACGGGCGGTTCGGCTGCAATTTCACCTTGTTCGTCAATCATTGAGTTGAAAAAAGGAATGTGTATACGATCCCTGTAACGATATTCGGAAATTTCGTTTAGTTGGGAGTTGAGTTTGCGTTTGGTTAGAAACATGAGTAATAGCCCCTCCAATATGTTGATGGGGGACGAGGAAATTAAGATCTATTTGGGTTATTATAGGTTTGTTTGGGGGGTAGAAATCAACTATAGACGATTTTGTGTGAGTTGTAAACTCTCGGTGGAGAGAAAAGGTGGAGCGCTAGAATATATAAATAAAAAAAATGCATGCGCTTCCATTGCAGAAAAAGAAGTGTGATGTTAAGCTTCTAATCCTAAAGGTGATATTCAGAAAGAAGGTGGCTTTGTTGAATGTAAAGAAATTTTATCAAAACCATTTGCAGAAAAAACTGTTCAATAAAATTTTAGCTATATACTCTTCGATCATTATAATTACGTTAATTGCCTCATCCATTACCGTATATAAATACTATGAACAGACGATCACTCGCCAACATGTAGATGCCAATCGGGAGGTGCTGGATTATGTAAGTTTGTATATGAATCAGCAGTACGAAAGCATCCAAGTGGCTATCCAGCAAATTTATAGCGATGCCTCTGTCAGTGAGGATTTGTCCTACTTTTTGCAAAATGATTATGGGGATTATCTTAAATACCGTTTAGATCAATATGCAGACATAGGGAGCTCCGTTCCTCATACGTTCGATACTTATTTCAAAACCTATTTGAATCAGAAAAACGGGATTTATGACGTTATTTTATACAGTACAGAGAAAGAATTTTATTATTTATATAAAAATAATACCCGACAATTCTACTTGAGCGACATGGACGGTTCTAAGCAAAAGTTATCCTTACCGAAGAATGGCTGGGTCTCGCATGAAACCAAATTAGTGCTTAAGGAAATAAGAGAAGACAATAACAATTTGTATACAATGACTAGGGAAATTAAAGATCCGATTACACTGAAAACGATCGGGATGCTCATAGTAGATTTTGACGCAGAACTTATTTCAAAATGGCTTGGCACAAAAGTTGCAGAAAATAATGGTCAATTGTTGGTCTTAACCCCAAGCGGTGACGTTATATATGATTCATTGGGAAGGTATATGGGACAGCGATATCCACATCTCGATGCGCTTCATGCGGATGGCTGGACAACACTGGATGGGATCTCCAAGGTTAACTTAAATACAACGAATAGCTCAGGTCTTATTATGGCAGGGATCATTCAGAAGTCACAGGTCAACAACGAAATGAAAACGGTTCGAACTTGGATTATCGGGATTACCACAGCGCTTATTATTACTGCAATGTCTTTTACATACGGAATTATTTTACGTTTTTCTAAAAAAGTGAAGGTCATTATCAAATCTATGAAGCGCTTACAGGAAGGTGATTTAAGCACACGTATTCACCTAAATCGAGAAGATGAATTGCAGCTAATTGCCAACAACTTTAACTATATGTGTGAAAGGTTAGAACTCTATATTAATAAAGTGTACATTTCGGAGCTTACGCAGAAAAATGCAGAGCTAGTTGCACTTCAATCGCAGATTAATCCACACTTTTTATATAACACACTTGAGGCGATTAGGATGCGGGCAATTACGCAAGGAGCGAAGGATGTAGGTCAGATGATTTACATTTTATCGACATTATTTCGAACGATGATTAAGAAAAGCATGGTCGTTACAATATCTGATGAGATTGAATACTGCAATTTGTATCTGGAGCTGTTTCAGATTAGACATAAAGATAGGCTCCAAATCATATCACAAATAAGTCCAGTTGCCATGAATTGTTCTATCGTTAAATTGCTCATCCAACCGGTCATTGAAAATTATATTGTTCACGGATTTAGACCTGACCGTTTTGGCAATCTCATCCGTATTGAAGTTACTGAATCTGGCGGGGAAATTCAAATTGCTATAAGTGATAACGGGAATGGAATTACTGCCAGCAAGCTGACAGAGCTACAGCAAATGCTTCAAGTCAGTATGAGAATGGATGAACCTCCTTCTTCGGTAGGCCTATGTAATGTGAATGAACGAATTAAACTTTATTATGGGACTGAATATGGATTAACGATCGCTAGTGAAGTAAATAAAGGAACAATAGTCATCATGAATATACCAGTAGTAAGGGAGAGTACTAATAATGCACAATATACTTATCGTGGATGATGAACCTCTTATTCTTGAAGGATTACGTTCAGTGATTGAATGGGAAAAATATGGATTGAGAATCGCGGGACAAGCGTCTAATGGGGAAGAAGCTTTAGAATTTCTGCGCAATCAGAACGAAGGGATCGACATATTAATTACTGATATTACGATGCCAAAACTTACGGGACTTGAACTGATTCAACAAATAAAGGTTTTTGATTCAAAAATGAGGTTTATAATCTTGAGCGGGTATGAGCAATTTGAGTATTTAAAAGCTGGAATGAGTCTAGGCATTGAAAATTATATTCTCAAACCCATTAATATACATGAGTTGGAATCAACCATTGAACAAATTGTTGAAGTGCTGAATCAAGAGGATGTTGAACAATTTCATGCTAAAGAGGATTGGCAAGTTCTACGTAACAATATTCTAAACCGCTGGGTAACTGGCAATATAGGCCGGCAGGAGCTACAGCACCGTTCAAAAGTCTTAAATATCTCACTGGACTGTTCATTTTTTACGGTGGCTGCGATTCGGCTTATCACCGAACAGGATGACGATGAGGGCCAGGATAAACTCCATAGGAATCAGCTTATGGATGAATGTTATCGTATCGCTGTGAAGTCATTAGAGCAACTTGGAACCGTTATTGTATTTATAGATATGGAAGGTGATCTTGTTCTTATTATTGCTGAGCGGGCTGAAGCTGAGAACAAAGAAGAGCTTTATTGTGTACTGGAGCAAGTGCAATGTGAGATTATGCATGAGTTAGAAAAGTCTGTCTGGATAACGATAGGAAGTAAGGAGCATGCTTTTCAGGAAGTCCCAAATAGTTATAAAAAGGCGAAGAGTTTATATGTTGATCATCTTATGCTTCCGGGTTACCCGATTATAGATGTGGAACAACTATCAAAGATGGTTCTGCATGAGGAGAAGCTCGAAATTGATTATGAGGAATTCACCAAATTATTATTATCTGGAGACCGGGAGGCTACGAACCAATTTATCGCAGAAACGTTCGAAAAGCTGTTTGGCTGTGGCATGATTACCCGCATTGATAATTACAACGTAGCGATTGAGTTAATGTTGATTGCTAAGAAAATGGAGAAAAACTCTAATTTTAGTGCCGTGTTTAATCCATTGCTGCGCATACATACTATTGAGCAATTGGTGCACCATGTGCAGGAAAGTGTGAAAGAAACACTGGACCAATTATCATTAGTAAATGATGAGCTCAGTCCGAATATGAGATATATGGTTGATCAAGTAAGCAAACACTATAGAGAAGAGCTATCCCTGAAAACGCTCAGTCAGCGTATGGAAATGCATCCTAATTATTTGGGCCAGCTATTTCAGAAGGAAATGGGCCGTAGTTTCTCTGATTATGTTAATCAATTTCGAATTGAAAAGGCAAGACAATTGCTGCTTCAAACTACGTTACTAACCAACGAAATTGCAGCTGAAGTAGGATATCCGGATCCAGCATATTTCTATCGCCAGTTTAAAAAATCAGTAGGTGTATCGCCGACAGAGCTTCGGAATATGTACAAAAAAGCAAAATCCTAAAATAAAGGAAATGTTCCTGAGTATCACGTTCAAGTACGGGCTTCATGGACGTTGATAACGAGAATGTTTCCTTTTTTTTGCTCAAATTTAAGGGGAAATAGACTTTTTAAATGTCCCTTCTGCTGTGGATCTTTAATTTTTACATCTGATTCTGGAGTTTTTCAACTTTATGAAACCGCTTTTATAGCGCAGAATTAAGGGTAGTTAAAGGGGCGAGGGAAAAAGATCGAAGGGATATATAGGGGTTGTTTGGGGATAGAGAGAAGGGGGATGTGGAATAATGCCTGCATTTTTCAAAAGTTTAATTAAGGATAAAGTACTCTGGTTTATGGTATTACCAGGGACATTATGGTTCCTGATCTTTTGCTACTTACCGATGTTTGGAACAGTAATTGCATTCAAGGATTTCAAGATTCATCGGGATGGATTCTTTGCAAGCGTTTTAAACAGTAAGTGGGTTGGCCTTGAAAATTTCAACTTTTTGTTCTCGACGGAGGACGCCTATATCATTACAAGAAATACGATTCTTTATAACTTGGCGTTGATCTCTCTCGGTTTAGTTCTTGCGGTGGGTATTGCGATCACCTTAAATGAACTTGTGAACAAACGGATGGCTAAAGTTTATCAAACGGCGATGTTTATGCCTTACTTCCTTTCTTGGGTCATTATTAGTTTCTTTACCTTCAGCTTTCTGAGTGTAGATAAAGGAATATTGAATCAAGTGGTTGTTTACTTCGGAGGCAATCCTATTTCCTGGTATGGGGATACTCGCTTTTGGCCATATATCCTAATTTTCATGGGGATTTGGAAATCAATTGGTTATTCAAGTGTTGTTTACTTAGCGGCTATAGCGGGTATCGACAAGTCCTACTATGAAGCAGCTATGATTGATGGGGCCAGCAAATGGCAGCAGATTAAGTTTATTACACTTCCTTTGCTTAAACCTTTAATGGTAACGCTAACGATTTTAGCGATTGGTGGTATTTTTAGATCGGACTTCGGTTTATTCTATCAAATCCCTCGGGATTCAGGTGTTCTATACTCCGTAACGAATGTTATCGATACTTATATTTATCGCAGCATGAGTACGACAGGTAATCTAGGGATGAGTACAGCAGCGGGTCTATATCAATCGATTGTTGGATTTATCATGGTGCTTGTAACGAATTCTATTGTGAAAAAGATCAGCAAAGAGAATGCGATATTCTAGAAAGGAGTTAGTGACGTTATGGCAGTATTCAAACGTAAGCCAAAAGAAATCGACAACAACGCCATTACTCCTTTATGGAATGTGGTACTCAATATTATAATTGGCATCTTCGCTTTTACTTGTGTGTTTCCGTTCTTGTTTGTCATAGCCATTTCTTTTACAGATGAGAAAGTACTTGCTCTAAATGGATTTAGCTTGTTACCCGAAAAATATAGTTTAGCAGCTTATCAGTTTGTTTTTAACACAGGTGATCAATTGCTTCGTTCCTTTGGAGTTACTTTGATGGTTACTGTACTAGGTACGCTCATTAGTTTATTTTTAATAACAACTTATGCGTATGTTCTCTCTCGAAGATCATTTCGCTATCGTAATTATTTCAGCTTCTTCGCCTTCTTCACGATGTTATTCTCAGGCGGAATGGTTCCCAACTATATCGTGGCTACGCAGTTTTTACATTTGTACAACACGATATGGGCTTTAATATTGCCCATAGCGATGAATGCATTCTTTATTCTAGTAATGCGGACCTTCTTCCAGACTAGCGTACCTGATGCACTCATTGAGGCTGCCAAAATTGATGGGTCTGGTGAGTTTCGGACCTTCCTGCAAATTGTACTTCCAATCTCTTTACCGGGGATTGCAACGATTGGATTGTTCTGTACGCTGGGCTATTGGAATGATTGGTTTAATGCCCTGCTGTATATAGATGATGCGAGTCTTGTTCCACTCCAAGCGATGCTGATGCGAATTCAGAATAATATGGAGTTTGTCATTCAGAACAGTATGCAGATGGGATCAAGCTTTGAGATTGCTGCAACCTTGCCAACAGAAACCGTTCGTATGGCGATGGTTGTACTGGCGACCTTACCTATAGCACTAGCGTATCCGTTCTTCCAAAAGTATTTTGTACAAGGCTTAACCGTGGGCTCTTTAAAGGAGTAACACTACTAAGATGTATTTATTCGAATCGCTAGGACAGGAATCGATATAAATAAAGCGTTCATTAATCTAAAGGGGGAAAATAGAAATGAAAATGAAAAAAGGCTTAACACTCGCTCTTGCAGGGACAATGCTTTTTTCTGGCCTTCTAGCTGGATGTGGTTCGAATAATAATACAAATGCTGCTAAAGAAACAAACAATTCAGCGGCAGCAGGGAATTCAGCAGGGAACACATCAGAATTAAAGCCATATGAGTTGAAGATGTATTTAATTGGTGGACCTCAAAAGGATTTAGATCTTGTCTTAAAAGAAGTTAATAAATATACCCAAGAAAAAATTAACGCGACGTTGAACATTACGATGTTCGATTGGGGCGATTACGATAAGAAGATGCAAGTCATCACCGCTTCCGGTGAGCCTTATGATATTGCCTTTACCTCTTCTTGGACAAATGACTTCCGTCGTAACGCTGCTAATGGGACGTTCTTGGGTCTGAATGATCTGCTAGATAAGTATGGTAAGGAAACGAAAGAAGTTTTGGACCCTCGTTTCTTAGAAGGAACTAAGATTAAAGGTGAGATCTATGGTGTTCCTGTAAATAAGGAGCTTGGACAGCAATGGGTATGGCGCTTCAATAAGAAATATGTTGATAAATATAACATGGACATTTCCAATATCCGTACATTGGATGATCTAGAGCCACTTCTTAAAACGATTAAAGAGAACGAGCCGGCTGATATTACACCTCTAGCTGTTCCTAAAGGCTTTAAACCATTCATGCCATTTGACTATGTACTAGGTGATGAGCTACCTATCGGGGTCTATATGGATTCCACAGATGGCAAGGTTGTTAATATTCTGGAGACACCTGAACTTGCAACATCGTTAGATACGATGCGTAGACTTTACACAGCAGGTTACTTACGCCCAGACGTTGCGACACTTGAAGGTATTGATAACATTAAGACCGGTAAATGGTTTGCCGATCGCGAAATCACACAGCCTTATGCAGAAAAAGGTTGGTCTCGTTCAGCAGGTTATGAAATTGTAACTTCGCCTATGCATGAGCCTTATGTATATACACAGTCCGCCGCAGGTTCGATGCACGCGATTTCCGTAACCTCAGGTGATCCTGAGCGCGCGATGATGTTCTTGAATCTTTTGAATACAGATAAGTACTTACGCAATTTGCTCAACTATGGTATTGAAGGCACTCATTATAAGAAAATCTCCGACAATGTCATTGAAGATCTGCCAGCTATGCAAGATAGCTATGCAATGCCAGGCTTCACACTTGGGAACATGTTACTGACTTATCTGCATGCTGATGACCCTGCTGATAAATGGGATGCTTTCAAGAAGTTTAATGATTCTTCAAAAGAAGCCCCTACCTTCGGTTTTGCATTTGATCCTACACCTGTAAAAACAGAAGTAGCGGCTATCAACAACGTAACTAAAGAATTTATGCCAGCGCTATACACAGGTTCTGTTGATCCTAAAACATATCTGCCAAAAGCAGCGAAGAAATTTAAAGAAGCTGGACTTGATAAAGTCATTGCAGAAGTTCAAAAGCAACTTGATGAGTGGAACCAGACAAAGAAATAAGCTAATGAACGTAACACGCCTAAGATTAATCACTAAAGGTAACACAAATAGGATTAGTGGAGACGGGCAGCTATGCTGCCCGTCTCTCTATCTATCCCCATTTATTATGAAGGAGTGAGAATATGGAACAATTCCGACTTCCCGCCATCTCTATGCCGAAGCTGCCGCTTCCTCAAGCGGTTCAAGAAGTATTGAACGAAGCAGAGGAGAAGTTAGCTCATCGGCCGAAGCTGTTGCAGCTTTTTAAGAACTGTTTTCCCAATACGCTTGAGACAACGACTAAGCTTATGGATGATGGGACAACGTTTGTAATTACAGGAGATATCCCAGCTTCTTGGTTGCGAGACTCTGTGGAGCAGGTTATGCACTACGTGCCCTTTGCTAAAAACGATCCCGATCTTCAGCGGATTATTGGCGGGTTAATTAAACGTCATATCGAGTATATTCATATCGATCCGTACGCCAATGCGTTTAATGAGACAGCGAATGATTGGCATTGGAGCACTAGCGATATTACGGAAATGTCCCCCTGGGTGTGGGAGCGTAAATTCGAGATCGATTCTCTTTGTTTTTCCATGCGTCTGGCTTATGCCTATTGGAAAGAAACCGGAAAGGCTGATATATTCGACGCCGGATTTAAGGCAGCAATGATCAAAATATTCAACCTGTTCAAAACTGAACAGCGCCATAGTGAATTATCTCCATACCGGTTTACGCGTAACAATGGGATTCCTGAAGATACACTGCGTAATAACGGTCTAGGTATGCCTGTTAATTACACGGGTATGGTCTGGTCGGGATTCCGCTCGAGTGATGATGCATGCGACTTTCATTACAACATCCCGGGGAATATGTTCGCTGTTGTTGCATTACGTCATATGCAGGAATTCGCTGAATGGGTATTCCGTGATCTTGAATTTCTGGAACAGCTTAAAGCATTAGAAGCTGAGATTGATCACGGAATTCAATTGTATGGTATTTATCGTCATCCGAAATTCGGTCCAATCTACGCCTACGAGACCGATGGTTATGGCAACTACTGCTTGATGGATGATGCGGGAACACCAGGACTCCTGTCGATTCCTTATCTCGGCTATGTTACCGCAGAGGATGAAATTTATCAGAATACGAGACGATTTGCTCTGAGCAAGGAGAATCCTTTTTATTTTGAAGGAACCGCAGCGAAGGGAATCGGCAGTCCGCATACTCCCAAAGACTACATCTGGCATATGGCATTATCCATGCAAGGTTTGACGGCTTCAACTAAGGAAGAAAAGCTGGAGATGCTTGCGATGTTAGAAGCTACGGATGCGGATACTGGCTTTATGCATGAGGGATTCCATGTTAATGATCCGAATACGTTCACTAGAAAATGGTTCGCCTGGTCCAATAGTCTGTTCTCCCAACTTGTCTATAAAATGATGAAGGAAGGACTACTATGAGCAGCCTGAGCAGACCTGTAATCATATTTTATGATTCTGATTTTCCAATTTCCAGTCCCATTCCTAGCGATGCGATTACATCCATGAGTGAGTTCGGATCTATTGTAAGTGAGAATCAGCTTGCACAAACGCTATGCGAAACGAAAGGCGGCTGTTTCATCAATCTGCATGCACCCTATTTCCCGAAAGCGGCCTGGATAGCCATTCTTGAATACCTGCAAAGAGGTGGCGGGTTGATTAGCATTGGAGGCGCACCCTTCAAACAACCTGTTCGTTGGGAAAATGGCCGATGGCATGTCGAAGCGGAGCAGACTTCCTATCATCAGGAGCTGTATATTCATGAGGCACTTCGTGTTGAATGCTCACGCAACCATTCATTGCTTGCCTTGGATGTCATTCCTCTGCTTAAGGGTCAAGAATCTCTTTTTCTAACGAGTGCGGACACATGGAACCTCGTGCCACATACGACAAAGACGAGTGATTTACCACATCAAATGGGCTCGGCAGGTCCGATGAGCACACGGATTTACCCGCTCTTAAAGGGAATTACGTCCGAGGGTCGAGAAACCGCTGCCCCAGTGGTTCTTTGGGAGAATACGAGCGGTTTGTATGCAGGTTCACGCTGGCTGTTCGTAAATACACCTGCAACAGCTTCTTTTTGGGAGCAAAAAGGTCCTTCCGCGATATCCAATTGGGCGCGTTTCTGCAGCAAGGGTGTTACGGAAATGTGGGTTAAGCCCAATTACGCGTCTTATGAATCAGGAGAACGTGCTTCCCTAACCCTTCAGATTCAGCAGCTTGAACGAGTGAGACCTTCTATGCGAAATGAAGATACATGGAATTTCACAATTCATGTAGAGCATGAATCAGATACCTCTTTGAAGTGGTCTCAGAGTTTGGAAATGAAGGCGAATGCAGAACTAAACATGGTGCGTCTGCCTATTCCTTTGGAGATAAGTAGGGGCCTCTACCAGATTGTCTGTGAAGCAGAAGCCAGTGATGGTGAGGTTCGCATTCTGCGCCAAGGGTTCTGGGGTCATGCTCCTGAGCTGCTGGCAGCAGGCCATCCGGTAACGAGCGGCAGAGATTATTTTATAAAAGATGGGCGTCCGCTACCAGTGGTCGGCATGACTTATATGGCGAGTGATGTGGCGCGAAAATTTCTTTTTCTGCCGAACGTCGGAGTTTGGGATCGTGATATGGGCCAGATGCGGAAGGCCGGGATTAACTGGATCCGTACAGGGATCTGGACAGCTTATCGCAATGTGATGCAAGACGATGGACATGTCTCGGAAGAAGTATTGCGGGCGATCGACGCCTTCATCATGACGGCGAAAAAGCATGATCTTCAGGTGACGTTCACGTTTTTCTCCTTCACACCGGAAACGTGGGGAGGGGTGAACCCTTATCTGGACCCACAAAGTGTGGAAGCTCAGAAGCGGTTCATTCGGTCTATTGTATCTCGTCATAAAGATTCTTCGAATGTAGACTGGGATCTTATTAATGAACCGTCGATGTTTGATCCGGACCGTATTTTCTCGGACGGCCCGAGTTCATGCCATGATCGCTTTGAGCGACAAGCTTTTAGGGAATGGCTACAAGAAAGACATGGTGTAATCGAAGTGCTGCAGGAACGCTGGAATATGACGCCCGCACAGCTTCCGGACTTTGCTTCGGCAGGGCTGCCTGAAGCAAAAGAGATGAACTTCGACGTACAAGATATGCACAGTGCTAAGAGGGGGACACGCTGGTTGGATTATTGTTTGTTCTCTATGGAAATGCATAACCGTTGGGTGAAGCAATTATACGATACCATTAAGGAGCAATGTCCAGCTCAGATGGTTACGGTTGGCCAGGATGAGGGACTAGGAGCGCAGCGTCCTTCGCCGTTTTTCTATGAGGAAGCGGTAGATTACACTACTGTGCACTCCTGGTGGTTTAACGACTATTTGATATGGGATGGCATTTTTGCCAAAACCCCCAATAAGCCAAACCTAATTCAGGAGACTGGCGTCATGTATGTAGAAACTCCAGATGGCCGAGCCAAACGTTCAGAACAAGAGCTGCGGAATTTGCTGGAACGCAAATATGCTTACGCTTTTGGAACGGCAGGTGCGGGAGCTATTCACTGGATCTGGAATACGAATTTCTATATGGATAATGCGAATGAGTCCCATATCGGAGCGCTGAGAGCGGATGGAACCGAGAAGCCTGAGGCAGACGTATCTTATGATTTCGGGAAGTTTATAGAAGGTATCCGTGATATATTTGGTAATCGGAAATTGGAAGAGATTGCGGTGGTGTTCCCTTATTCGAATGATTTCTCTAATCGAAAGTTGGCTTTTGCGTCTACAACAGAGCTTACCCGCATTCTGTCTTATGAGCTCAAGATGTCTTTTCGGGGGGCTTCTGAATACCACCTAGATGATTTGGAGAAGAACCCTGCGAAGCTGATTATACTGCCAAGCGCGCATAACTTCGCTGATGCAGCGATGGAACGGTTGTTACATATCGTTGAAGAGACAGGAGCGGTATTGCTTGCCACTGGACCGTTAGGCATTGATGCCTACTGGCGTTCTTCGGATCGGTTGAGTGATATTCTTGGCAAACGTGAATTGCGTAATGTGCGCCGCGAAGAAGTGCTTATGCTTCAAGGTCAAGTACTGCCTGTCTCTTTCGGCCACCGCCGGATAGCTGAGGTGACGAAGGAAACGATCATTCAAAAAAATGGTGGAAGTTCTACTATAGACACTGTCGTGAACCTTCCGCTGGGCAAGGGTCGACTCCTATGGAGTCCACTGCCAGTTGAATTGAGTGAGCGTAGGGATACTACGGCTGCACTTTACCGCTACGCGGTTAATGCTGCTTTTGTGGAACGTGATTTTGAATGGATTAGTGGTGGGGACTTAGCGGGTATCTACGGACGAAAACTGAGCTTTGCTACGGGTGCACTTTTTACCTTCGTGTCGGAATATGCCCAAGATGCAAAGATCGAGGTGAAGGATTCAGCCACTGGCCGAACTTATTCGTTCGTGTTGGAACAGGAACGTTCTGTTCTCTTTGCTACGGATAGTAAAGGAGATTTGCTTGGTGTTTATCGCCCGCAGGAAGTCGAGATTCATGTCAATTATCCACATCTTCTACATTAAGCATCTTGGTAGATAGAACGCATTGCATATAAGGAGGTCTTCACTTTGGAAAGTTCAAAACAATCTATTAGCCCTCAGACAGCCCATATCATTTCCCATACACACTGGGACCGGGAATGGTATCTTCCCTATGAGAAGCATCATGTACGCTTAGTGAAACTGGTTGATGAATTACTGAACCGGTTGGATGAGGATAACGAATTTAAGAGTTTCTATCTGGATGGACAGACGATTATTCTGGAAGATTATCTTCAGGTACGTCCAGAAAATCAAGAGCGGCTACAGAAATATATTACGGAAGGTCGCCTTCTAATAGGACCTTGGTATATTTTGCAGGATGCGTTCCTTACTAGTGGGGAGGCCAATGTTCGTAATATGCAGATTGGCCATCAGGATTCGAAGCGTTACGGGGAACCCTCCAAAATCGGTTATTTTCCGGACACCTTTGGTCTAGTCGGCCAGACTCCACAATTAATGCTGCAATCCGGCATCAATAATGCCTTTTTTGGAAGAGGTGTGAAGCCCACTGGATTCAATAATACGGTGTCGGATGGAGGTTACGAATCCTCATTCTCGGAGCTGATTTGGGAAGGTCCTGATGGATCAAAAGTGCTCGGCATTCTATTTGCCAATTGGTATTCTAACGGAAACGAAGTGCCTGTAAATGAAGCAGAAGCCAAAGTGTTCTGGGAGAAAAAGCTGGCAGATGCGCGGAAGTTTGCCTCTACAGGTGAGCTGCTGTTCATGAATGGTTGCGATCATCAGCCGGCTCAACTGGATTTGCCAGAGGCTATCGAAACTGCGAAGTGGTTGTATCCAGATATGGAGTTCATTCATTCGAACTTTCCTGATTACCTTAAGGCCCTAGAGGGTGTAATGGATCGTAGCAATCTGTCGACTGTAAAGGGCGAACTGCGGAGCCAGCATACCGATGGATGGGGTACGTTAGTGAATACCGCGTCTGCTCGTGTCTATTTGAAACAGATGAATCAGGAAGGGCAAATCTTGCTTGAAAAGTTGGCCGAGCCACTTGCTTCGTTCGCACATTTACTGGGCAAAGAGTACCCCCATCATCTGTTCACCTATGCATGGAAGACATTAATGCAGAATCATCCGCATGATAGTATTTGTGGATGCAGCGTGGATGAGGTACACCGTGAGATGGTCACCCGTTTTGACAAAAGCCGTCATGTGGCAGAGACCATTGTTGAGGATAGTAAACGAGTGATTGCAGAAGCTGTGGATACGTCCGGGTTTACCACATATGGTGAAGACGTGCTTCCATTAGTAGCGATGAATATGACGGGTTGGAGTCGCACGGGTACTGTGAGCGTAGAACTTGATGTGGCGCGTCTATATTTGCGAGAAGGATTCTCTCTGGAAGAAACGGCTAGCCGTATGACTGGAATTGACTTGCACGGTCGTGTGTTAGTAGACGATCAAGGGAATAACATTGCCTCCCAGCTGGAGGACTTGGGTCTTCAGTTTGGTTATGATTTGCCAGATGATAAGTTCCGTCAGCCGTATATGTGCCGCCGGGTAAGACTTACCTTTGAAGCCGTAGAAGTTCCTGCGCTAGGTCTTCGATCATATGCTTGGGTTCGCCGAGCAGATGCAAAACTGCCAATAGCCGCTGAATCTTTGCTATATGGAGATCGGGTGCTGGAAAATGACGTTATCAAGGTAGTCATTAATGATGATGGTTCGTTTATGCTAAGTGACAAAACTAGTGGAGTGACCTATAACGATCTTGGTGTATATGAAAACACCGGGGATATCGGCAATGAATATATGTACAAACAGCCAGAGGCTGAACAAGCTTTGACGACTAAAGGACTGAAGGCTAACATTTGTGTACTGGAAAATACATCGTTTCGCGCCGCTATAGAAATTAACCATAACTGGGAGATTCCAGCCTCGGCAGATGATAAGCTGGATGAGGAGCAGCGTGCACTGGTTTACTATCCGGAGCGCAAAGCTCAGCGCAGTAGTGACACAGTCATTCTAAAACTTCGTACTGTAATCACCTTGGAGCGGGGCGGAAAGGGATTGCATATCGAAACGACAATAGATAACCAGGCCAAAGATCACCGGATTCGTATACTGTTTCCAACAGATTTGAACGCTGCCACGCATCGTGTAGATTCGATGTTCGAGGTTGCTGAGCGGAATATTGAACCAGCCACAGAATGGAAGAATCCGAGTAACACGCAACATCAGCAAGCCTTTGTTGATGTTAGTGATGGGAAAGCGGGTCTAACCGTCGCTAATTTTGGATTAAATGAATATGAAGTGCTGCGAGATGGGCGTAACACTATTGCGATTACACTGCTACGTTCTGTTGGCGAACTTGGTGACTGGGGGCTATTCCCAACTCCAGAAGCGCAGTGTCTTGGAGAGCACGTTGTTCGTATGGAGCTAATATCGCACACAGGTGAGGGTATAACTTCTGGTGCTTATGCTGAAGCTTACCAATTCCAGGTTCCGTGGATTGTATGCCCGACAGATGTACATGCAGGCGTGGTTGCGCCGGTGTATACTCCATTTGATTGGGAGAGTAGGGAACTCGCATTTTCTTCACTGAAAATGAACGAGCAGACTGGAGACATACTGCTGCGTTGGTACAACATGAGTCAGCAGAACACCAACCTGGCCTTCCATTCGATTATTCCGCAGCAGTATTTCTATAAAACGACGATTCTAGAAGAGGAGAGCCACCCAGTCACTAGTGATGAGAAAGGTAGCTTTGACTTACAGATCGGTCCATGCGAAATTGTAACGATTGGTATTAGAAAATAAATGAAAAAGGACGGTATCCAGAGAGTCGTATGACTTTTGGATATCGTCCTTTTTGTATAAATGCGTATCTTAGGAAGAAGATTTGCCGCGCGCAGTGGATCCAAGCTGATCAATCTGCTCTTCCAGAACTGCACTTGCTTGGCCTAAAAACTGCGAAATAAGGGCGAGCTCTTCATCCGTATAAGAAGCTGCGAGCTTAACCATGGCGGTATGGAGCGGTTGGTACGTATTAATGACATCATCTTTATTCTCATATAATGGCACAATAATCACTTTACGGCGGTCATTCGGGTCATTTTGTCTGCGGACATAGCCATTTTTTTCTAGCCGGTCTATTAATGCCGTAACACTGCCTGTGGTCAGACCGGTTAATTTAGACAGTTCTCCAGCAGTGATAGGACCTTTCTCCCGTAGAATATCTATAGATAAGAAATCATTATTGTATAACCCGAGTGAGGCGGCTACATTTTGTTGGTACAATACCGTTCGGTTTCCCAAACTGCGCATAAGCAAGGTGAATTGTTCCTGCTCTGGTGTTGGTTGTTCGTGGCTTGACAAAAGATAACGCTCCTTTTAAAATAATTATATCTTGATAGTCAAGATATTAGATTATAAAGTTATTCGAAAATTTTGTGATTTATCAAATACATTCTATCGAAATTAGAAATGTTTTGCAAAATAATTGCAATCCAACAGCTTTGGGCAACCATATGGATAGAAGATATAACTACGAACCAGTGGGTTGAATTGAGAGGGGAATAGATGTGAAAGAGACTATTGTTATTAAAGGTGCAAGAGAGAATAATCTGAAAAATGTCTCGCTCACGATTCCTAAGTATAAGCTAGTTGTCCTGACAGGACCTTCGGGATCAGGGAAATCGACGTTAGCTATGGATACACTTCAGCGGGAATGCCAAAGACAGTATTTGGATTCCATGGGCATGACGTCAGATACGATCAGCAAACCAAAGGTGGAGTCTATTATTGGACTGTCTCCGTCCATTAGTGTTGGACAACATGTCACCAATCGTAATCCCCGTTCGACAGTTGGGACAGTCACCGACATCTATACGTTTGTCCGGTTTATCTTTTCCAGATTAGGCGAGCGGGTTTGCCCTTCCTGTAGTGGCAGCATTCCACCTTCTTTTGAAGCGAGGGGATTGCTGATCGAGGAAGACGAGGAAATGCATGGTCAAACGATGGGTTGTCCGCATTGCGGAGCTGAGCTTGAGAAGCTGGGCATGTCACACTTTTCTTTTAATAAGCCGGAGGGAGCTTGTGAAGCCTGCGGTGGTGTTGGATCTGTGGCAACTATAAATGAAGCGGCAGTGTTTAATCCAGAGCTTAGTATGCGTGAGGGTGGGGTGGCCTCGCTGAATGGTGTTCATCGTGATATACAGATGCGTATATTAGTGGCCGCTGGCAAGCATTTTGGTTTTGAGTTTGACCCAGATCAGCCCTTAAAAAATTACGGCGAAATTCAGCGCGACTTGTTATATTACGGAGTGGAAAGTGAGGCGTTTAAGCGCCATTTTCCCAATGTTAAGCCGATTCAAGGCACCAAATTTGAAGGCGTCATTCCTGGTTTGTGGCGGCGATACAAGGAGAAGGAAGGAGAAGCTGGTACACAGGAAAAAGACGGCGGATTTTTTCATGAGCAGCAATGCCCAGAATGCCTTGGCACTCGCCTAAAAAAAGAAGTTCGTCTCGTTCGGGTAGCTGGCGCATCGATTACGGAGGTATCGGATTGGCCATTAAGCGATGTTTACGAGTGGACGAAAGGCTTGGAGGCGGCTTTGCCCGCCGAGGGACTTCATCTGCTTGAACCCATCCTTCACGATATGCCTACCCGACTAAAACGGATTATCGATGTTGGTCTTGGTTATCTTTCCATGAACCGTCAGACGGTCTCCCTCTCTGGTGGAGAGGCACAGCGGCTGCGCCTTGCCTCATTGCTGGGGTCAGGTCTGACTGGAGTGTTATACATTCTAGATGAACCGACGACCGGGCTTCATCCGCGGGATACTGTTGGCCTCATTCGTGTGCTTCAGGAGCTGCGCGATTTGGGTAATACGGTGCTCGTTATCGAGCATGATATTGAGATGATGCGCGCTGCCGATCATATTATTGATATGGGTCCGGGTGCTGGTCTGGACGGAGGGCAAGTTGTTGGCGAGGGCAGCATTGAGGATTTGATGGCAAGCGAGACTTCTGTTACGGGAGCCTATCTTAGAGAAGAGCGTAATAAGACTGCTGCATACGTTCGCCGGAAAGGTGACGGAAAACAAATCACCATCCGACAGGCACAGTACCGGAATATTGATATCCCGGAGGTTTCATTTCCTCTAGATTGTCTAGTTTCTGTAACTGGGGTTTCGGGTTCAGGCAAGTCGACACTAGTCTTTGATATTCTTGCGCAAGGCAGTGCGAAAGAACATGAGCAAATAGGCTGTGCTGAGATTGCGGGCTTAGATCAGGTTGGAAATATAGTGATCTTTGACCAATCGCCCATGGGTAGAATGTTGCGTTCTAATGTAGCGACATATACAGATGTATTCACACATCTGCGCCAGCTGTTTGCTGCATTGCCAGAGGCGAAAAAAAGAAAACTGACCTCCAAGCATTTTTCCTTCAACACACCGGGTGGACGTTGCGAAACCTGTCAGGGTCTTGGGGTGCTGACTGTAGACATGAATTTCTTACCCGATCTGGAGGTTAAATGCCACGCATGCAAGGGGAGAAGATTTACGGATGAGGTTCTCCAGGTGAAATATGATGGATATTCCATCTCGGATCTGCTGGACATGTCCGTACAGGAAAGCTTGCCGATTCTTAAGTCGGAAGCCAAAATGGCGGGGATTATCGAGACATTGTGTGAGGTGGGTCTCGGTTACCTTAAATGGGGACAATCTGTCAAAACCTTATCCGGTGGTGAAGGGCAACGGATTAGACTGGCTAAAGAGCTGAGCAAACCTTCCAAAAACCATACGCTCTATCTGCTTGACGAACCAACAACAGGCCTTCATCCGTCAGACATCAAGCAGCTCCATACCTTATTGAGCAAATTGGTTGATACGGGAAATACTGTCGTAGTTGTGGAGCACAGCTTAGAGCTGATTCGGGAGTCCGACTGGGTGCTTGATATTGGCCCTGAAGGTGGCGTTGTGGGCGGTAAGCTTGTAGCTGAAGGTACACCGGAGCAGGTTGCTGAAGTGCGGGAATCCTACACAGGGATGTTCCTGAAACGGATTCTGGCTGAAGGGCTGTAACTTAATAAAAGAGGTGCCCAAAGCCATGAAAATGGCTGGGGCACCTCTCTTTTTTTGAACTTAAACCAAACCTCTGCTCTCAACTCTAAACTTTGCCTGAACGTCTGAACCAATCTCATTCACGCGTACTTAGCACTTTGGGTATAACAGATGATCATGAGTCAATGGTGTTTGATCCGCAGATGATTAGGATACGGTAGCATCAGACAGCGAAAGACTATGCTTCGGCGGTATCGGACTCAGCAGACCAGCGAATGATCATTCTTCGGCGTGTCGGACTCAGGAGTCCAGCGAATGATCATTCTTCGGCGTATCGGACTCAGCAGACCTTATAAGCAGGAAAATCCGCCAATTGGAGTATTATCGGACCGCATAGCTCCTAATGGCGGAAAAATCACCGTATAAGAGCCTGATTCTAAGAAATAGCTGCGCTGGAGTCCGATGAGTTACTGAAAAGGCGATAAATTAGTAAATAGCGTCATTGGAGTCCGAAAGCCTCAGCAGGAGATCATGGTAGCAGTAGCAGTAGCAGTAGCAGTAGCAGTAGCAGTAGCAGTAGCAGTAGCAGTAGCAGTAGCAGTAGCAGTAGCAGTAACAGTAGCAGTAGCAGTAGTAGCGGTAGCAGTAGACCCAGCGAATGATCATTCTTCGGCGTATCGGACTCAGCAGACCTTATAAGCAAGAAAATCCGCCATTTGGAGTATTATCGGACCGCATAGCTCCTAATGGCGGAAAAATCACCGTATAAGAGCCCCTTTCTAAGGAATAGCTGCGCTGGAGTCCGATAAGTTGGTGAAAAGGCGATAAATTAGTAAATAGCGTCATTGGAGTCCGAAAGCCTCAGCAGGAGATCATGGTAGCAGTAGCAGTAGCAGTAGCAGTAGCAGTAGCAGTAGTGGTAGCGGTAGCAGTAGACCCAGCGAATGACCATACTTCGGCGGTATCGGACTCAGCAGATCAGCGAATGATCATTCTTCGGCGTATTGGACTCAGAAGTCCAGCGAATGATCATTCTTCGGCGTATCGGACTCAGCAGACCTTATAAGCAGGAAAATCCGCCATTTGGAGTATTATCGGACCGCATAGCTCCTAATGGCGGAAAAATCACCGTATAAGAGCCTGTTTCTAAGAAATAGCTGCGCTGGTGTCCGATGAGTTGCTGAAAAGGGGATAAATTAGTAAATAGCGTCATTGGAGTCCGAAAGCCTCAGCAGGAGATCGTGCATCTAGCGCAGCTTAATAATCTAGCAGACGTCCATTATCATGCCATTGCCCGTACATTTTATTTTCTTTAGTGTTTGCAATGAATTTGTCTAATTTACTCTTAAATAAATCTGGCTGATGTTTATTGCTTTGGATCGTGTCGATCCGAACTCTTTTATAAAGGGCTGGAAAGGCTGTGAAATTCTCATATACTTGACTGTCCTCTTTTAGCCTTTGCTCTATAATCTTATCTACTATAAAAGAATCAGGGTTCATATCAGGAAGTACCCGTTTTCCTTCAGCACTCATTAACCCCAGCTTTTCGAGGCGGCGGACACGCTCTTTATTCAATTCAGTCCAAGAGCTTTTGTTGCTTCGGGGAGAGAGTCTTTGCGCCAGCTCCGTTTCCGAAATTTTCTTTTTCACTCCATCGATCCATCCAAAACACAAACATTCCTCAACTACGTCCAAATATAGCAACGTTTCTGGGTTTGGCGTCATACTAACGAGTACCCAACAAGATTTTTCAGTCTTAGAATTCTCCTGCAGCCAAACTCTTAAATCTTCTCTCGTTTTTACTGTAATTAGATTTTTAATCTCCATAATTAAAATACAATTTCCTTTCTAGGTATGGAGTGGAGCGTCTTGCCCATCCGAGATTAATTTGCTTCCGCAGGAACCTGATACCAAAAAAGAGCATAGTCATTCATGGTGGAAGCATGGCCTAACTGCCGTAACATAGTAGATACATTGCCTCTATGATAAGTCCCGTGATTGGCGACTTGCAACACAATTTCTGATAGGCGTGTTTGGCGGATTCCGGCGAATGGATTGTCAAGCAGAATGGTTTGCTCCAAATCGGATTGGTTGTGTAACCATGCTTTGTATTGTTCTGATAGCTGGGCAAAGATATTTACGTATTCATCCACAGAATCTAGAATGCTCAAATTTAGCGGGATACTTTGTTGAAAAGCCTCTGGCATGGCAGTGCCTGTTAATACAAGATACCACATCGTATCAACCGCATAGATATGGCTAAGGGCATGAGCGATGGTGGGAAATGAGCTGTTCACTTCTTGACTTAGCACAGAAGGCGGGAGTTCCTTGATTCTCCCCAGGATAGTTTGGTTTGCCCATGTGTGGTATTTAAACATTTCTACTGGATAATTTGTCATTCGTACATTCTCCTTTTGAATGGTCATGGATTTGTTTTTTGTTACTGTAGTTAATATAAAAGAAGAAGTATGACATCAGACTGTCATACTTCTTCATAAAGTTTGAGTGTGTTTTGAAGCTGCTCTTTTAAAATACCTCGCAATGCAGGGGGTTCGAGGACTTCGGCGCCGCTGCCAAAACTCAGCAGAATGGACCAAAGCCAACGTGCTTCCAATGGCTTATACACAGGAATTCGCATCGTCATGCTTTTATCGGAATGAAATTCCTTGTCGACTTGATGAAACTGATCCAAAGCTTCTGCCAAAGCCTCAGGGCCTACCCGGATCACTATTTCCTCCACCTGATCTGCCCCGTTTGAACAGCCAGCCTCTTTGGGTAACTCATGTTGCGAATGAAAGGTATCCTGCGTCAGGAACAAATTCAGCATCCGGGAAAGTCGGAACTCCCGATAGTCCTGCCGTGTCCGGCAATAACCATAGATGTACCAGTTGCTATATTTAAAATGAAGCTTTACTGGTTCCATTTCACGGGTTGTACGTTCATTTTTTACACTGATGTAATCAAAACGGACAACATTTCGTTCCGATATAGCCGCACGTAAAAGAGGAAGTGCGTCAGGATCCGTACGCCGGGTTTCAAGATCCACCGCGAGACTAGAGGTCTGTGGCTCCGTTCCAATCGTTTGCAGCCGTTCAATGGTTCCTTGCGTATGCTCATCTTCAAACACGGAAGAAAGACTGTTAAGTACAGTAATCAGAGAAGTGACATCATACGAACGGAGCAGGCTTTTATCCATTTTATATCCGTCCATGATGCCATATCCACCTTTAGTACCCTGATACGATACGACCGGGATGCCAGCGGCACAAATCACATCGATATCCCTATAGATTGTTCGCTGGGAAACCTGAAACTCTTCAGCCAGCTTGGAGGCAGATAAAACTTCGTGGTTCAATAGCTTGTAGATCATAGAAATCAATCGTTCCAATTTCATGTGTGCATTCCCACCCATTAGTCCATTTCGTGTTACAGCGTGATTATATCATAGATTTTTTCGGGCTAATTTTGGGAGGGAGGAGTTTTGTTGTTGGCGATGAAGAAATATCCTATGACAGAGTCGATTAAATCTATTTACAGATTAAATCCGCAGGCTCGCCTGATAAATCATTAACAGAAATAATAGCATCGTTTTTTTTCACAGGTGGGGTCCAATATTGCTCATTCCCAGGCAGGTCATCGAACCATTCGGCGTCCTTTGGACAATCTAGAATCATAAATTTTCCGTATTCCTGATCTCTGGATTGATGGTATTTGAGATAGGCTTTTCCGTTATCAATGGCGAGAATTTCTATTTTTCCTGAGGTGTGGCTCATGGATAAGCGTACTCTTTTGCCAAGTCCTGAGGTTCTGGCTTTGGCTTCTTCTACAATTTGATAGACTTGCTCGAGCGGTAATACGAAATCTCGGTTTCCGGCTACGGGCCGGTTCACAAAGAAGTAGTAGGGTGTAACGCCAGCCCATGAAAGCCGGTCCAGTAGTTCCCCTAAAATAACGGGATCATCGTTGATGCCTTTGAGGATGGGGGTCTGATTTACGACAATTGCCCCTGCGTTGTGGAGAGCTTTAAATGCTTTTTTGGCTTCAGGTGTGATTTCACGAGGATGATTGATGTGCGCCATAACATAGATTCGTTTGTCTTCGGTAGAGTAAGTACGAATCAGCTCCAGCAGCTCTTCGTCTTCAGAGATCCGCATCGGATTAAATACGGGAATTTTGGAACCCAGTCTAATAATCTTAACATGCTCAATGCTTCTTAGATTTTCAATAATGGATCTTAGCTTCGGTGTGGAGAGAATTAAACTGTCCCCGCCCGTAAGAAGTACGTTGTTAATCTCCGGATTATTTGCGATATACTCCAAGCCCGGAGAGACATCAGCCATCGCCTCTTTCACGTCATTTCGGAACAGACGCTTACGGAAACAGTAGCGGCAATAAGCCCCGCAGACCTCGGATACAATCAGTAGTGCAGTGGTTCTATACTTGTGCTGACAACCAGGTACCACATAATTCGTGTCCTCATCGGAGGCGTCCCAGCGCCCATACTCCAGCAGTTCACCTTCGTTAGGAATAACCAGCTTACGGATGGGATCATTTGGATCATCCCAGTTAATTAAAGACAGATAGTAGTCATTTACACGAAAAACAAATTTGTCCGTAATTTCTTTCAGATTCTCTTTTTCCAGCTCAGACAACATAGCTATTTTGTTAATATCCGTGAAGTACTTTACCTTTTGCACGTACATCTCTCCTTTGTCTCGTAGTGTGAGAAATGAGGGAGCCTTAGTGTCAAAGGCCAATCTACTGCCAGCAGGGTCCAAAAAAGCACAAAAAGAGACCCTTAGCAAGGGTCTCTGGTTATGTAAATAACATGAAAAGCAGACCCATCCACTGCTGACGAGGTTAGCTGACGGACTCGGGTAAGATGGTACCCTACATTCTAATGCTCAATGATTCGCCCCAATTAACTGGTTCCCCCGCTTTTCAACTGTAAAAGTTGGAAATTAAGCGTAGATAAAGTATACCCTATCAAGTTTTGAAAAGTCAAAAGAGAATCCTAGATTCACTTTCAATTGCTAGCGCTACTTCCGCCGAGTAGTTTAGGCAACAGCGTTAGCAGCTTCTCCCGGGTTAACGCATCACTAGAGTTCCATTTGCTTCCGTCGAGCAGATAAACATGTCCTTGACGTACTGCCGGGAGATTGTTCCAAAGTGAACTGTCTAGTAATCGTTCCATCGCAGCTCGCGAGTCTTTGCGTTCCGGAATGAGCATGAAGATATGATCTCCGGCGTAGGCAGGCAGTCGTGTTGGATCAACTTCGGCGAACCCTAACTCTTCGTCCAATATGGCCTGGATCTCTTCGGTCGGTTGTAATCCACATGGGGCATAAAGCGCAGTGGAGAATCCGGACATTCCCATAGCATACAGATGATCTCCATGATCATAGACCAAAGCAGAGGCGGTTTCTCCAACTTGGAGGGTTGTCGTGTAAAGCTGCTGCCACATGGCAGCGTTTTTGATTGTGAATGACTCCAGCCATGCTTCGGCTTCGCGCTGTTTACCTAGCCAACTGCCTAGTGTCCGCATTCGTTTGTCGAGAGATGCAAATGAATCAAAGGTGAGTGTCGGAGCGATACCAGAAACTGCTCTGTAGGCTCTTTCATCACTATTTGCCAAAATGATCAAATCTGGGTTTAGGGAAGCGGTCAACTGCGGGTCCAGTGGAAACCCGACGTTGGCGAGCTTCTTAAGCCGATGTTTATAGACGCTGTTCCGGGCGAACGCTTCATCTCCACCGATAGGCTTTACGCCTAACGCGAGAAGGTCGCCAAGTGTTTCGCCATGATAGACAATACGTTTCGCTCGCTCTGGAATCTCCACCTCATGACCCGTCCAATCCTTGACGGTAAGCTTACGACCTTTCTGATGTGCATATTGTCCGGGTGTAACTCCGGTTTTTTGCCGAAAGCGGCGGCTGAAATAGTATTCGTCCGAGAAGCCGACCAGTCTGGCGATTTCCCGCAGTGGTTCAGTCGATTCCTGCAGGAATCGTTTGGAATGATTAATGCGCAGATCCGTCAGGTATTCAAGCGGCTTTTTACCCGTAAGCTGCTGAAAAATCGGTGTATATTGCCAGATTGATATTCCCGCCAGTTCAGCTAACTGCTTCACGGTGATACTCTCTGTATAATGCTCCTGAATGAATGTTATGGTCTTTTCTACGGATTCCGTAGGACTTGGCAGGTGTTTGGAAGGGTAATTATGCTCAAAAAGTAGCAGCAGCAATTCTTGGAATTTTAATTGTCGCTTGAATTGTTGTACATCATCGGTGTTATTCCTGTTCATGAGCAGGTCTTCGACTAGTCGGATTACCTTGGTGAACGGGTGCACAATTAACTCCCGTCTGCCGGAAAGCAGCTCTCCAGAATATCGTTTAGGATGCTCGGTTGTATAGATTGCTGTAAAGGTGATGAGGTAATAATACAACGTCAGCTCCTGGTTGTTCGTACTATAGGAGATTCCAGGAGATAGTAGATAACATTTATCCGTACTTAGTATCACGCTTTGATCATCGAGGTTCAATTGTCCGTTCCCTCCAGTAAATATGAGAAGGGTATAGTCCTGGGTTGTACGCGTTATAGAGCTTGAATCGGCAGCTTGAATCATCAGTTTGGCCTCGTTTAGCTGAAATAGCAGAGAGTGGAGTGGGGGGCAGGACGATGATGTATGCAGCATGGGTTCAGCCTCCGTTCATTTGGTGAGAATGATTATCAATGAATTCATTGTATATAAAAAAAAGAAGCATATCAACAGCTGTTGACATGCTTCTTGCAGTTTTTTATCAGCCTTGTGTTAAACTCTTCATCACAGAAGGTTATTTCATATTCAATAGCTGTGGAATTTCGCCAAGCAGCCATTCTCTTGTTGTCGCATCACTTGAAGTCTTCATGATGTCTTGTGTATAGACATATCCGTTCTTGACGGCAGGAAGGCTCTTCCAGATAGGGCTCTTTAATAGATTCTCTGTGGATTGTTTTGCTTCTTCTGCCACTGGAGTCAAGAGGAATATCCGGTCTCCGGCATATTCTTTCAGGACTTCCATGGATACTTCCTGGAACCCTTTACCTTCATCAAGGATCTTCTGAATAGCTGGAGTTGCCTTGAAGCCATTCTCCCCATAGAGTACCTGTGAAAGTCCGGTTGCTGCCATTATAAACAGTCTGTCTCCTGGATAATAAGTGAAGACCGCAGCCGTTTCGCCCTCTTTCATGCCTGCGGATTTCAATTGCTTCCACATGTTCTCTTCAGCGGTTTTATACTGTGCAAGCCATGCTTCTGCTTCAGTCGTTTTCCCAACAATTCCACCAATGTCCAGCATACGTTCCTGGAGTGGGGCAAAGGTATCAAATATTATAGTGGGTGCAATTTTGGAGAGCTGCTCGAAATCAGCTTCATCTGTGCCCGCATAGATGATCAGGTCAGGCTGAAGCTCCAATGTTTTTTCCAGATTGATAGGGAAGCCTACATCCTCCACACCTTGTAATTGATCTTCAAAAACCTGGCCTTCACCCATAGAAAGAGGATAACCTACCGCCTGCACACCAAGTGCGAGCAAATCGCCATAAGTTTCTCCAGAATAGATAATTCGCTGTGGATTCACCGGAATCTCTACAGTATGCCCTATGTAATCTGTATAGAAGCGGGTAGTCGCTGCTGCTTCATCTGTACTGCTATCTGAGGGTTCTGCTGAAGGTACCGCGGTTGCAGCGGAAGAGTTCCCGGTTGCGTTCACCGTACTATTGGCAGAGGATTGTTCCTTTGAGTTTCCGCACGCCAGTAGCAATGTACTCAGCAAAAATAGTACACATACCACAGCGAAGGACTGTCGTACCTTGTTCATATCTTATTGCCTCCCTATTATATGTAACGACCACCAATAATGATAATCATTCTCGATTAAAATATATCATAAATTAAAGCCTCTTTTTACTCAATGGACAAAAAATAACCCCGTAATTTGATTTGTACAATCAAGTAAAAAGGATGTGTTTAAAATTATTTTGAATTATTTTTAGCTGCTTGGAAAAATACTCTAAATAACAGCAATCGAGAGAAAGAGAGGGAGCTTGTCTTCATAATAAACTTGGCAAAGGAATCCCTTGAAGCACATAGGATTGTGGTGTTTTTTTGAATCTGATTACTGTTATGTATTAAGAAGTTCAGGTGATGAAAAAATCCAGGTTTGTCCACATTGATTGTAATCGTTATCATTACGTGGCATGTTATCTACCGTGCTTGACGTCAGTAGAAGGGCTTTGTTATGGTTTTTATAGTCAAACGCAAGCCGAAATAGCTTTTTGTAGAATATGCAGAAGGTTTTGCGTAAGATATTCTAACCAAACATAATACGAGGGAGATGGTTGATTGTGATCAAAGGAATTATTTTTGATTTTGACGGAACGATTATCGACACGGAGACTGCTTGGTACACCGCATTTAACGAGGCTTATGCAGAATATGGAGTGGATCTGACGCTTGAACAATATTCCACCTGCATCGGCACGAGCTTGAACAGTTTTAATCCTTATGAATATTTAATGACTGATCTTAAGCTAGCGATTGACAAAGAAGAGTTCAGTAAGGCTGTTAAACAGAGACACAGCAAACTTATGGAGCTTGAAACAATACGACCAGGCATTCAGCATTATCTTGATTCCGCCAAAGCAGCTGGACTGCGCATAGGGCTGGCCTCAAGTTCTTCACTGGAATGGGTGGAAAAATATCTGAATCAATTGGGTATTCGCGAGTATTTCGAATGTGTTCGGACTGCCGACCATGTGGCAAAAGTGAAACCAGATCCGGAGCTATATAACCAAACGTTAGCTTGTCTTGGAATCACAGCTGATGAGGCGGTTGCTATCGAGGATTCACCGAATGGATCTAAGGCAGCGGCAGCAGCTGGCATCCGTTGCATTGTGACGCCTAACGAAATTACTAATTTTCTTGAATTCGATAAGCAGCACCATAAAATTGATAATCTAAGTCTTCTTGAATTTGATCATGTAGTTACTCAACGTTGCTTCGTATAGAGAAACCGAGAAACTAAGTTCAAATTAAAGGGGGATACCAAATTGAGAGCCGTACATTTTGGAGCAGGCAATATTGGCAGAGGTTTTATTGGGCCTATGTTGTCGGACTCCGGTTACAATGTTTGTTTCGTCGGAAGAAATAAGAGTAAAATTGCCCAATTGCAAAAACGTGGGCAATATCCTGTCACCCTAGCTAACAAGAACAGGGACAGCTTTATCGTTGATAATGTTACAGCAATCAATCTGAATGATACTGAGGACGTTACTAGAGCTATAGCAGAAGCTGAAATTGTGACAACTGCCGTCGGAATATCCGCTTTAAAAGATATTGCTGAGACCATTGCGCAGGGCATCGAACGAAGGCTTGAAAATAGCAGAAATCTCAACCCTCTTCATATCATTGCCTGTGAGAATGGGATTGGAAGCAGTCAGAAGTTGAAAAAATCAGTTTATCGGCATATGAAGCAATCCTTCAAGGAACTTGCCGACCGCAATGTAGCTTTTCCCAATGCGATGGTTGACCGGATTGTACCTATGCAGAAAAATACAGATTCACTTGAAATCCTCGTTGAACCTTTCAGTGAGTGGGTTATTCCCCGCAGTGGAATGATTGGTAATTACAATGAAATTAAAGGCGTCCATTATGTGGATTCGCTGGCGCCATACCTCGAACGGAAGCTATATACTGTGAATACAGGTCATTGCAGTGCAGCCTATTTTGGATACCTGGAAGGTTATACTAGCATTCAAGAAGCGATGTCTGATCCCGAAATCAGAGCTCGTGTTCACGGGGTGCTTAAGGAAACAGGGGCCTTATTGGTGCATTTATATGGCTTCAAGCCCATAGAACATGACCGGTATATAGAAAAGATGATGGAACGATTCACTAACCCCAACTTTAACGATAAAATTACACGTGTCGCCCGCTCCCCGCTTCGCAAGCTTTCACCTAATGATCGACTCGTAAAACCGGCAATGCTTGCTCATGAACTTGGTTTTGAGACTTCACATTTAGTCTCAGCTATTGCTTCTGCACTTTATTTTGATCATGAAAAAGATCCAGAAGCCTTACAGCTTCAAGCGGACATCCGAAACCACGGGCTAAGTGAAGTCATTGCTGCACAACTAAAAATCCCCACGGAGCATCCGCTTCATGGTCGCATTATTTTGGAGTCCAACAAATTACGCGCGAGATATCCTCATAGGACTAGAATGAAGACAATAAGCGTCAGGGTACCCTACTTTTAATATAAAACGATGGTTATAAACCTATAAAAGAGTGTTCTCTGCTGGATGGGCAAGAACACTCTTTTTATAGGTTACGAAGTTCTGTAAGTGTCCCTAATCCAATTCAATCCGCAGAACAACCGGAGTCTCACTGCGAACCGAGGTCGTTTTTATAACCAAGGCTTCATCGGTTCTTTCCCATGCAGGTTGTTCCTCAAAACCTAAGATTTTGATCTGTTTAATCATCCCATGGAAGTGCGCAGAGTTTTCTTTAAGGGATTTGATTTGCACTATTCCGTTGTTTGGATAGACAAGAACAGTAGCGTAAAGATAACTGCCTTTTACCGTAAAGCGAATATCTTCATTGGTGAAAATTTTTGTGATCCCATCTGTAAACTGACCTTCAACAATCTCCGTAGGGCCTTCCCCGAAGGTGCGCCAGTAGGTCGTATCATAGATTGCTTCACCATTCACCTTTAGCCATTCTCCGATGCCAAGCAGAATCTCCTGATCCTGAGCTGGAATGCTGCCGTCCGCTTTAGGACCTATATTCAGCAGCAAGTTGCCGTTTTTGCTTACGATATCTATTAGATCTCTGATAATTTCTACGGCAGATTTATAATCATTTTCCGGAGTATAACACCATGAATTTTTAGCAACTGCTGTATCCGTTTGCCAGAAATAAGGTTTAAGCCCGGAGAAATGACCTCTCTCAATATCTGGGATTGCTGAGCCAAACATGAAGGCATCATGCTTATAATTGATTGCAACCGGAGTTCCCCATTCCTCTCCCTTATTGTAATAGTAAGCGGCGAACTTTTTGAGATAGGGTTTGAAGGCAGCTGTATGAATCCACCAGTCAAAGTAAAAGATTTTCGGCTGATAATTGTCTACCAGCTCGCAGCAGCGAATCAACCAATCCTCCAGAAATTCTTGATTAGGTGGGGAGCCGAATAAATCGTGATGATCGGGTTCGGGCATAGATGGCCAATAGAAATCTCCACATACAAGCGGTTCATGGATATCGGAATCAAATTCCTTGCCATGAGACAGGAAGAACCAGTGCTCAGCTCTATGGGAAGATACACAAAACTCTAATCCCTGCTGCTCAAAAGCGTCTTTCATTTCCCCGACTAAATCCCGCTTAGGACCCATCTCATATGTGTTATAGTGGGAGTAAGCGCTCTTATACATTTGAAAGCCGTCATGGTGCTCTGCAACAGGCATCACGTATTTGGCACCAGATAATTTGAAGAGATTGGCCCATTCCTCAGCATTGAAATGCTCAGCCTTGAACAAGGGGATGAAGTCTTTATAACCAAAGGTTTTATGCTCACCATAAGTAGCAAGATGATGTTCATATTCCCGCGAACCCTGGATATACATATTTCGGGGATACCACTCATTGGCGAAAGCCGGAATAGAATAAAGACCCCAATGAATGAAAATACCAAACTTAGCGTTCTCATACCACGTAGGCACTTGAAATTGACTTAGTGAATCCCAATTGGCTTTGAATCTTCCAGTTGCGATCGTATCTTCGATTACTTTTAAATATTTGCTTTTATCCACCATTTTGCAATCATCCTTTCAAACGTTTATTTCTTCTTCATTGTAGTGATTAGAGGTGGAAATCAAAATGTAGGACATTAACTTTTAGATGTACAAAACTAACCTGATAAGGCGGAGTAAGGGATGGATAACCATGTTTTGCTTACAAATTATTTATCCAATTTAAAGGTTGATTTATTTATGGCTGATTACAATCTTTGTGGCCGTGACTGGAAAGATCTTGACTACACACCTGACTATAGTAAATTTTATTTTATTTGCGATGGGGAGGGTTGGTTAAAGATTGGCGATCGAGAATATTATCCGAAGCCTGGTCAGCTTTTTTTGATGCCTGAGGGAGTTAAGCAATCTTATTCTTGCATAAGCGATCAACCCTTTGAGAAGTATTGGTGCCATTTCAGCGCAAAAGTCGGAGACATTAATCTATTCAAAATGTTAGAGCTAAGTCATGTATGCAGAGAAGTAGATCCTCATGTAATCCAAAAGATTTTCAGCAGCCTAACGAGTCATATGAAATCTGATGCGGTGTATGCTCATTTATTAGCCAAAAGTAAGTTAATGGAGTTATTTTCTTATTTTATTATGAACATAGATGTAGACGAAATCACTTTTAAGAATCTAAGCTCGATCGAAAAATTAACGAAAATATTAACGTACATAGACGCCCATATCGAGCGTAATATCACCATACACGAGCTTGCCGAGATTGCGTACATGCATCCCAACTATTTTATCCGGCTATTTAAACAGCAAATCGGAGTTCCACCCATACAGTATATCACCCGAAAAAAGATAACTAAGGCCAAGGAGCTATTGAGGGGGACGCAAAGTTCTGTCGGTGAGATTGCCCATGATCTTGGTTTTAGTGATCTTTATTATTTCTCCAAACAGTTCAAGAAAAATGTGGGTTTAAGCCCTTCGGAATTCAGACAAGGAACAGTAGCAGTGAAATAAATAAAAGAAGACCGTCCTGTGTGGTAGAAACCAACCAGAGACGGCCTTTTTTATAAGTGGAAGAGATTAGAGCAGTGAGACAGTGAAACGGAAGATGTACGGGCGATTAGCCGGCAGAGTGAACTCTTCGTGGGTTGGTGCGCCCCAGCTGTCGTCCCCGCCAACACCCATTTGCTTGTAGTTAACTCTTAGTACGCTTTTGTTCGAGACTGGCAATTTATAGACGTGGTCATGGGCTTCCAGTTCCTCAGGCTTCCAAGGCAGGGCATTAATTTCGATAGGCGTTGCACTTTCAAAATAGAATCCTGTTCCATCGTTGCCCTCTGTAATCGAAGCGAATCTGACATCAGTCTTGTTGCCGCACTCTTGAGGTTTGAGATAAGGTGTGAATTGATCACTGACCTTACCAGTGTAACGTCCAAGTGGGGCTCCGGTTTGTCTATCCCAATAATTCTCATGAGGTCCGCGGCCGTACCATGACAGGGTATCAAGACTTCCATCTAGAACGAACATCATTCCGAACTCAGGGATTTCTGGCAGAACGCTGCTGCCCGGACTCAATTCTTGCGTGATCTCTAAAGTCCCGTCAGCACGAATCACGTACTGGACCCGAAGCGTGGAATCCGGACTTGTAGCCAGAAGGTAGCTGGCAGAGACGAAACAGAGAGAGCCTTCGGTTCTAAATGTAAAGCTGATTAAGTGTTGTTTATGCGATGCCTGCTTCCATACTGCACACCGCTGTGGCAATTTATTGCCACAATCATTATCAGTGACTGCTCTCCAGAAGTTAGCTCTTACAGGCTCAAGCAGACGTTCTTTGCCTGAGGAACGATAAGAGTTCAGAGCACCCGTAGTGGTACTAAAGCTCAGTTCGAAATTATCACCTTGTACATTCAAAACATTCTCAAGCTCGCTGACACGCAGTGGTTCTGCGATTGTCTTTGAGGTATTGGTTACAAAACGGGGTGACAGAATGAACTGTTCCCAAGCGATTTCGTGATTAGCTTCTGCCCATATAGTTGCTGAAGGCTGAATAAAGGAAAGATTCAGAACTGCTTCATGATTGCCACGCAGTGAATCCAGCTCGTAAGGAACTTTGCATGAAATGCTCTCACCTGGTGCACATGAGATCTTCAGCAAGCCTTCTTGTGCAGTTACTCCGTCTAAACGAACTTCCCATTTGAGATCGTATTCCTTTAAGTTGGTAAATAAGAAGGAATTGCGAATCTGGAAGAGTCCTTCTAGGATATTTTCAGCCGTTACTTTAATATTTTGATAACATTTTTTGACCTCAAAGAGCTTAGGAGTAACCGTACGATCAGCAAAAAGCAATCCGTTGCCACTAAAGTTGCCGTCATGAGGCGATTCACCAAAGTCCCCGCCATAAGCGAGATATTCAATTCCCTCGGAGGTGTGGGTCCGAATGGCTTGATCTACCCAATCCCAAATGAATGCACCTTGAACAATATCATATTTGTCGAACAAGTCACAGTATAAGTGCAGCCCACCGCATGAATTGCCCATGGCATGACTGTATTCGCAGAGGATATAAGGCTTTTTCGGATTATTAAGCGCATATTTTTCAACATCCTGCGGTTTAATGTACATAGTAGATTCTATGTCACTTGCTGCTTCCGATTCTCTACAGTGGAAGATTCCCTCATAATGAACCGGCCGCGAAGGATCGATTTCTCTCAGGTAGTCGTGCATAGCGATAAAATTGTCGCCTCCGAAAGATTCATTGCCGAGAGACCAAATGATGACTGAAGGGTGGTTTTTATCCCTTTGCATCATGGAGTTGCAGCGGTCAATGACATTGGCCCGCCATTCCGGTTTGCTTCCAGGGACATTCCCGTCATTCAATCCTTCTTGGCTGTATGCCCAGGTGCCGTGCGTTTCCAGATTGGTTTCGTCAATTACATATAATCCGTATTCATCACATAACTCATACCAGACAGACTGATTCGGGTAATGGGAGGTTCGAACGGCATTAATATTATGTGTTTTCATTAATTGGATGTCGCGCAGCATATCTTCTTTGGCTAAAGCACGACCTGTGTCGCAAGAGAATTCGTGGCGATTGACACCTTTGAGTACGATTCTTTTGCCATTGATCTTCATAAGTCCGTCTTTAATCTCGAACTTGCGGAATCCAACCTTACAACTGACCGTTTCTTGTGTATGCCCGTTGCCGTCATTTATAGACAGAACTAAGGTATAAAGATAAGGGGTTTCAGCACTCCATTTAAAAGGCTGCTCAACCGGGGCAGCAAGCTTGAGTTGTTGAACGCCTTCTTGCTCAAAGGAACCCGTAGCGGAGATAGGAGTCTCCCAAACAGGCTGGCCCTCTTTATTGTAAAGCTGCATTTGCAGTGTATATGGGCTTTGCTCGTTAAAGTAATTTTCCACCTTGATATCTACATTTAAATCCGCATGTACGAAGTTTTCATCCAGATCTGTGTGGACGAAATAATCAGCAATATGAACGGAAGGAGCCGAATAAAGATAGACTTCCCGAAAAATACCGCTCAGGCGCCAGAAATCCTGATCCTCTAGCCAGCTGGCATCACACCAACGATAAACCTCGACAGCTAGTTTGTTGTCCCCTGCCACTAAATATGGGGTGATATCGAATTCTGATGGAGTAAATGTATCTTCACAGTACCCGACAAGTTCACCGTTTACCCAGACGTAGAAAGCGGATTCAACACCCTGAAAGCTTAGGTACACCGGTTGACCGTTCCAAGACTCAGGTACAGTAAAGGTTCGTAGGTAAGAGCCTACTGGATTATATTTTGTTGGGGCAAAGGGGGCTTTAAGCTCTGGCTCGGATTCCGCCCAAGGATACCGGAGATTTGTATATTGTGGGTAGTCGTAACCTTGGAACTGCCAGTGGGACGGTACAGGAATTGTATCCCAAGTACTGCAATCAAAATCGGTTTTATAGAAATCCACAATTCGTTGATCCGGTGTTTCGGAAAAAGCGAATTTCCAAAGCCCATTGAGGGTTTGGTAGAAAGGTGAGGTTTCTTTATCGTTAGTTAGCGCTTGGGATAAGCTACGGTAAGGGATCATGGAGGCATGTGCATCCAATCGATTCAATTCAAAAGTCTCTGGGTTGTTATTCCATTCCGGATAACCGTTAGCAGGTGGCTGGTAGACAAACTTTGCTCGCATGAGTTGATCTCCTTTATAATCATTGTAATGTTATTATATTCATATTATAAGTTGAAGTAATGTTAGGATAAATAAAAGAATTTTAGTCCCAGATAACAAAATATGAAACGAGGACTTTTTATGGAGAGCAAAATTATTTTTTGCCAAACAGAAGATGTAATCATGCTGCCGCTTTATGCTACAACCCTTGGATTTTGGGAGCATCAGCCAGAAACTATACGTCCTGCAGGCTTTCCAGACTATCAAATACATCAGATTCACGAAGGCAAGGGTGAGCTTATCATTCATGAGAACCGATATCTCGTGGGTCCAGGGGATGTGTTCTTTTTGTTCCCGGATATTCCTCATTCGTATGCCCCTATCAGTGGGAAGGAATGGAAGGTATCATGGGTCTCGTTCAATGGCAGAGAGGTTGGTCAAATGCTGCTCTATGCGGGCATCCGCGAGTCTGGTCCTGCTAGATTAAAAGAAGATCAATGGCTCAATCCTCTAAAGCAAATCCTTATGCTGCCAGATAGCAATGAGCTGGAGACTAATTTGGCACGATCTAAACATCTTTATGCATTGCTTCTGGATTTAAAAAGAAAGCTAGTATCGCCTCTGAATGAGGCACATGAATTGGAGCGAATTAAGCCGGTGCTGCGTTATATTGAGAGCAATCTGCATAGGACGCTTCCTTTAAAGGAGCTGGCGGAGATTATTTCTGTATCGCCACAGTATTTATGCAGGCTTTTTCAAAAAACAATTCATGATCGACCTGTAACCTATATCAATAAGCAACGTATCAATTTGAGTAAACAGCTTATGTTTAATGGACGCGATAAAAAAATGTATGAAATTGCCCAGCTAGTGGGTTTTGATAATGCTAGTTACTTTTGTTTGGTGTTTAAAAGATTAACAGGGATGAGTCCTGAGCAATTTAAGCAGCTGCATGGTTTGGATTAGATAAACGCTTACTTGTTACCGTCTAGCACAACATGATATAGTTTACTTGAGTTCCTGCGATGTTTTTTTTGCGGCCTAGCCCATACTTTTACTGCCACAAGAATTCAATACATAGAACCAAATTAACGATCTGAAATGACGAAAAGCATCAGGAAGGAGACATCATTTTGAATGAGAAGCTAAAGCAAGCCTATGAGCGTTTGAACTTGCCTGAAGACGTTACCCGGGAGGAATTGAACAAAAGGTTAGATATGCATTTGAAACGCCGTCGATCGAATTCGACTGAAGATGAGGTTGCAGCTTATGAAGAGGAATTCCGCGCTTACAAAACCATCCTAGATGGCTTGGATCAGAAGGAGATTCAGGAAGCAGAGGACAAGCGGCTGGAGAAGTGGGGAGCCATGTCCGGCGTAGCACGTAAATCGGAGAATTTCTTTCGCCTCTACAAAACGCACACTATTATTTCTATTATCGTGCTGCTGGTAGTTATCTTTGGAGGGAAAGCGCTCTATGATCAATGGCAGGAAAGAAAATATGAAGCTACGCTCCCACCGGTAGATGTTCGAATCATGTTCCTAGGCAACTATGAATCTCAGGACTCGTCAGGTAAGAATGAAGAGCTAAAACAAGAAATCATCAAACGTTACCCGGCTTGGAAGAGAGTGGAGGCAGAAATCGTTTATCTACCCTCAACAGGTGGGACGGACGGTGGAGCCTTGGATATGAGCTATATGCAGCGGGCTATGGCGATGCTGGCAGCCGATCATCCGGATATCCTGATTATGGATGATGCTACTTTTGAATGGATTGGCCAGCAGTCGGGACTGCAAAATCTGGAGTCGTTTATTAAATCCGCAGGACTTCCTCTTGATGATAACCGTCTGAAACGTATGACTAACCCGGAGAGTGGTCAAGAGCTGATTACTGGCATAGATATCACAGATACGGATTTTGCTACAGAACTCCCTATCCATTCAAATCAGATGATCGTCGGAACGTTAGGACAAGATGACAGTAAGACTAAATCAACTGATTTTGTTGAGTTTTTACTTAAACAGATCACTAATCAATAAATTAATAGGGCCGATGTTGTATGGATGTTCATACGACATCGGCCTTTTTATGATCTGTAGAGCTTGCGGTACGCGATGGGTGTCTGGCCGACTATTTTTTTGAATACAGCGTTAAAGGAGTCGATGTCACGGTAACCCACTAGCTCGGCAATCATATTAATTTTATGTCCAGAAGTACGCAGCAATTCACAGCTTTTATGCATTCGCAGATTCTTCAAGTAGGTCCCAAAGGACTGGCCAGTATGCTTGTGGAACATGCGCTGAAGATGCCTGCTGCTCCACTGTGAAATACGGGCTAATTCGGCAAGTGTAATCTTTTCCGACAGATTATGCTCTAGGTATTGAATGACTTGCGTGAAGTCTGCCATATCCATCGTAGATTTGTCATCTTCTCCGTATTTTTGCCTGTACACTGCTATGATTAATTGACTTAAGAGGGTGTAAAGCATTGTTTTGGAGCCCATACCGGATACCGACATTTCATGATATAAATTCAGCATTAAGCGCTCAATAGAGCCATCTCGATCTGAGACGGAAAAGTAAGATGAGCTGCTACTCCCAAGAGTGGCTAGGTGCTCCCGGATAGATGGCTCTTGAAGGACGATATTTAATTGCTCCACCATTTGCATATCAAAAAGGCAGTTATAGACGATCAGGCGATTCCCTAAAGTATCAGAAGATGCTGGACGGAACACATGGGGGGCACCTACAGGAATCACGAACAGCATTCCTTTTCTAACGGGAAAGATCTCATTTTCAAGGTGATGAAAACCTCTTCCTTCAGCTACATAGCAATACTCAATAAATTCATGAGCATGAAAAGGGGCATGGAAGTTCTCTGAATAGCGGTTAACGAGCAGATGCAGATCGTTTTGAAAAAAAATTTCATTTTTGAACAACTCGGTGGTTCGTTGCATATTGAATTCCCCCTTCCAGATTCATGGCATGATTGCAGGGATATGATGTCCTTTTTACCGGGTGATGAAAGCGGTAACCCAGCTATAATTATAGGGCAAAGACTAATTTGTCGCTATAGAAGGAGGTTTTTATCTATATGTTCGCAATGACTAAGCTTCGTTGTGAGTACAAAGAAAATCCGCTAGGAATTGATGTGATCAGACCCAGAATCAGTTGGCAGTTAGTTTCAGATGACAGGGACTGCATGCAGTCTGCTTATCAAATTCAAGTGGCGGAGAATATGCTTTTTCAAGGCAAGCTATGGGATACAGAGGAAGTAAAGTCTTCTCAATCGATCCATGTTGAGCTTGAAGGTCTGCTGCTGGAAGCTCGCACGCGTTATTATTATCGGGTTCGGGCATGGAATCAGAATGCAATAGACTCGGGTTGGTCTGAGGTTGCATTTTTTGAAACCGGACTATTAGATGCAGGGAATTGGCAGGCGGAGTGGATCAGCGCTCCTACAGCCTCTTTTTCACAAGATTCTGAGATTTGCCCACAGCTTCGTACATTCGTGGATGTAAAAGGTCCAGTGGAAAGTGCAAGGATTTATGCTACTGCTTTGGGCTTGTATGAACTGCAGCTGAACGGAAGTCGGGTGGGAGATCATTATTTTACTCCAGGCTGGACCAGTTACAGTAAGCGGCTGCAATATCAAACTTATGATGTCACAAAGCTTCTGCATGAAGGTGCGAATGCGTTAGGCGCACTGTTGGGCAATGGCTGGTACAGAGGGTATTTGGGCTGGGATAATCAAAAGGAGATTTATGGATCAAAGACTTCACTTCTGCTGGAGCTTCATATCCGGTACGCAGACGGTTCAAATGAGCTTATTAGCTCAGATCAGAATTGGCAGGCTGCAAAAAGCGCAATTATGATGTCTGAAATTTATAATGGTGAAACCTATGATGCTCGGCTGGAGCTGGATATCACCGATCCTTCATCAGAAGGTTGGCATCCAGTGGAGATTATTAATTATTCCAAAGCGATCATCGTTGCCCAGGAAAATGTGCCAGTGACACAAGTTGAAACCTTGAAGCCGATTGCACTGCTGACTACCCCGCAGGGAGATAGAGTGCTGGACATGGGCCAGAACATGGTAGGGTGGTTAAAATTTAATGTAAAAGGTCAATCTGGTCAGGCGGTAGAACTTCAGCATGCTGAAATATTAGACCGGGACGGAAATTTCTACACGGAGAATATGCGTAAAGCGAAACAGTGCATCCGCTATACTCTGAAAGGTGGAGAGCAAGAGGCGTATGAACCGCATTTCACCTTCCAAGGCTTTCGGTATGTGAAGCTTAGTGGGTTCTCAGCAGATCTTCAACTAGAGGATTTCACAGGAATTGTGATGCACTCTAATATGGAACGTACGGGTGATTTTCAGTGCTCAGATCCACTTGTGAATCAACTGCATCACAATATCCTGTGGGGGCAAAAAGGGAATTTCCTCGATGTGCCCACTGATTGTCCACAGCGTGATGAGCGGCTCGGCTGGACGGGGGATGCTCAGATGTTTGTCCGAACAGCCTCCTATTTGATGAATACGGCACCTTTCTTTACGAAATGGTTACGGGATTTGAAGGCAGACCAAACCCCTGAGGGCGGCATTCCGTTTTTTATTCCAGAGCTGAGAGCAGCGCCTCCTGGCGACGGAGATACTAACCATTCTTCTGCAGCCTGGGGGGATGCAGCTACGATCTGTCCATGGACAATCTATGAAATGTACGGCGACAAAAGGCTGCTTGCAGAGCAATACGAGAGCATGAAGCAATGGATTTCATATATCTATGCACAGGGAAGTAACCCTTATCTGTGGAATACTGGCTTTCATTTCGGCGATTGGCTAGCGCTTGATTCCAAGCCAGACAGCTATGTGGGAGCTACAGATCGGGATTATGTCGCCACCGCTTTTTATGCCTATTCCGTTTCTCTTACTTTAAAAGCGGCAATAGCCTTAGAAAAATCGGAGGACGTGGACTATTATAGTGAGCTGCACGCCAAAATTATAAAAGCATTCAGTAATGAGTTCATAACACCTGCGGGAAGGTTGTCCGTCTCTACCCAGACTGCACAGATATTAGCCCTACGTTTCGATCTTATAGAAGGGGTCGCCAAAGAACGTGCAATTCAGAAGCTAACTGAGCTGATTGCTGAAGCTAAGGATCATCTGACTACTGGATTCGTGGGCACACCATATCTGAATCCTGTGCTCAGCGAGATTGGAAATAATGAACTCGCGTATAAGCTTCTTTTTCAAAAGGATTATCCATCCTGGCTGTATCAGGTGACGAAAGGTGCGACTACGATTTGGGAGCATTGGGATGGGATCAAGGAGGACGGCAGCTTCTGGAGTGCAGATATGAATTCCTTCAATCATTACGCCTATGGCGCAATAGGTGAATGGTTGTATCGTTACGTTGCAGGAATCGGAACTGATGAGTTGGAGCCTGGTTTCAAAATCGTTCATATCAAGCCACAGCCTGGCCCCGGTCTGGATTACGCAGAAGCTAGTCTTGAAACCATGTACGGAAAAGTAGAGTCAGCGTGGCGGCGATCAGAGGATGATGGAATGATGATTCACGTTACGATTCCTGCCAATACCAACGGTATTGTCGTTCTGCCTGGAGCCAATCAACTAGGGTTATTAGAAAATGAAGTTCCTGTGGAGCAGTCCAGAGGCGTGCACAGCATCAGCTTGGTCGATAACGGAGTGAGACTTCAATTAGGTTCGGGCAGCTATCAATTTACGTATTCTTTATAACCTATACTAGGGGGATTCCTAGTGTGAACTGACATCGAGCGAGGGGTATTCGGTGTCAGTTTTTCGTTTTTGAATTGACGAATATAGAGAGGAGTTATTATAATGATTTATATTGATATGAACTAAGTAATATAAATATAAATCAAATTGGAATTCACAAGGAGGAAGACAAAAGAATGAAGACAGAAGGAAAATTGACGATACATACGCAGCAGCGGGGGGCGGAGTTAGGCGATCTATTCGGTATTTTCTTCGAGGATTTGAATCATGCGGCCGATGGTGGGCTTTACGCTGAACTAGTTCAGAACCGATCTTTTGAATTCGACCCGATTGACCGGGCAGATTATCATGCGCTGATGGCTTGGGAGCCTGTAGAACGTGGAGATGGAAAGGTAAATATCTCTGTAGAAGACAGCAAGCCCTTAAATGATCGTAACCAACATTATGTTGCCATCGATATTGTGGCTGAAGGTGACGGCGTTGGCCTGATGAATCTAGGCTTTAACAGTGGTATTCCGGTAAAAGAAGGCGAGAATTATAACTTCTCGGTGTATGCCCGCCGGGAGACAAGCTTTGATGTGCCGCTTACCGTAAACATCGAAAGCACAGACGGCACCATTCTTGGTGAAGTGGAGATCGCCGTAAGCAGCTCTGAATGGACCCGATATGAAGCCGTTATTACAGCTAATAGCACGGACACAAGCAGTCGTCTTGTAATCGTTACCAAAGGTAACGGGAAGGTATATCTGGATATGGTTTCCCTGTTTCCTGAGAAGACCTTTAAGAATAGACCCGGAGGCATGCGTGAAGATATTTCGCTGCTGCTCGCTGATTTAAAACCTAAATTTATGCGGTTCCCAGGAGGATGTCTGGTGCATGACGGTTCCTTGGATCCAGATGACAGAGACTCCATGTACAGATGGAAGAATACGATTGGGGATGTTGCACAAAGACCGGCAAGACGCAATAACTGGTCATATAATCAAACGCTTGGGTTAGGTTATTATGAATATTTTCAGTTCTGTGAGGATATTGGAGCTAAGCCGATCCCCGTTCTTCCGGGCGGCTACGACCCGCATCATAAACGGATGGTACCGCTGGATGAATTAACGCCTTGGATTGAGGATGCTTTGGATTTAATTGAATTCGCCAAGGGGGATTCTTCCACGAAGTGGGGAGGCATTCGTGCAGAACTGGGTCACCCTGAGCCTTTTGGGCTGGAGTATGTCGGCATTGGGAATGAAGAGGTAGGTGCACCCTTTTTCGAGAGATATCCTTACTTTCATCAAGCCATCAAAGCAAAATATCCGGAAATCAAGGTCATTAATTCTAGTGGCCCGTTCTCTGCCGGCCAGGAATATGAACGGGGCTGGACGTCGGCAAAAGAGAACAAGTCTGACCTCGTAGACGAGCATTATTACTGTACACCTGAATGGTTCCTGGCTAATCATCATCGTTATGATGATTTCAAAGCCGATGAGCCAAAGGTATTCCTCGGTGAATATGCCTCATGGGGCAATACCTATTACAATGCATTGGTGGAAGCAGCATTTATGACAGGTCTGCAAAATAATGCCCATGCCGTTGGCTTAGCTTGTTATGCTCCAATGCTCTGTAATGTGGATTATATTAACTGGAAGCCGGATATGATCTGGTTCAATAATCATGAAGTGTACGGAACGGCAAACTATTATGTGCAAAAGCTATTCATGAACCATCAGGGAGATCATTTGCTGAAGATGGAAGCAGATGGCTTCACGGCACCGAAGGAAAGCAGAAAGGAAGCGATCACTGGAGCCGTCAGTTTCGGTGTGGATGCCTCTGCTGCTCGTTTCTCCGAGATCACCTTAGTCAACAATATTACGGGAGAAGTGAAAACGTATTCTGACTTATCAGAGGAAGTTTCAAATCTGCCTGACCCTGCTCAGAACAGAACGGCTAAACGGACACTAGAGCTTGGTGAGACAGAGTGGGAAAACTATACTTTGCATTTTAAGGCTACACGAACTGCAGGAAATAAAGGGTTTATCTTTTATTTTGGTAAAGCGGATGATCAGAATCATTTGTACTGGGAGCTGGGTGGCTGGCAGAATCAGGATTCGATTGTGGCCTCAATTATCAACGAAAGAAATTCTGTTCTGACGCATGCTATGTTTACGGTTGAAACAGATGTAGAATACGATCTTAAGCTAGAAGTAGTGGGCAGACAGATCCGTACTTTTATTAACGGAGAACTGGTGAATGAGACAGAAGATAAACTTCCGGTCATCGAACCGCTGTATTACACGGCAAGTGTGGAAGATTTAACGGGGGATATTATCCTCAAGACTGTAAACGTACAAGAGAACAGCGTTTCTGCTGAGGTTGTACTGGAATCTTTGGCAAAAGAAGCACTGACCATCGAAGTCTATGAAATGTCGGGATACCCGCTTGAGGACGAAAATAACTTCGAGAATAAGCAGCAGGTCTCTCCGAAACAAACCAGCTTTAAGACAGAAGGAAGCAGCTTTAGTTATGAGTTTCCGAAGCAATCCGTGACAATTTTCAGAATAAAATAACGAAGACGCCCCCATGAATCGATGGCTTATTAAAGATTCATGGGGGCATTTCTATGACTATTACAAGTTAGCTTAGCCGTTCACCCGCAGACGAATCACATTCCAGGAAGCTTTTGCGAGAAGGGCTTTTACATGTCCACTCTCAACAACGGCTTTGCCTTGGCTAGGCATCACGTTATGAGGATTGGATTTGGTATTTACAGCTTTTATATCTTCATGTTCCAGTACAATATGTTCAATAATGTTTACGGAACTGAAGCTGCGCAGATCCACGTCGAGCTCTAGTCCTTCGGATAAATGGCGGTTTACAGCGAAGACGGTTACTTCATTCAGCTCTTCGTTGTATACACTAATGGCTTCCAAGTAAGGCACATCAGTGAAATCTTTGGAATCGTATTTAGGGCTGGAAATCAGCGGGTGAAGTACGGTTCCACGACCATAAAGGGAAGCATGCAGGTACGGATAATAAGTAGTCTGCAGCCAAAGCGGTCCGCCATTTTCAGTCATAATTGGGGCGATTACATTGATCAGCTGCGCTAAGCAGGCCATTTTCACACGATCAGCATGCTTCAACAATGAAATAAGACAGCAGCCCACAACAAGTGCATCTTCAAGTGTGTACACATCTTCGAATTCTGGCGGTGCGATCTGCCAATGTTGTTCGGCACGGCTGCTGCCTTGTGATTTCCATACATTCCATTCATCGAGCGACAGATTAATTTTCTTTTTGCTCTTTTTCTTCGCTTGAACATAATCACAGGTGGCAGCCACACTGCTGATGAAATGATCCAAATCCATAGAGCGGGCTAGGAAGTTAGGCGTGTCGTCATTGTTGTTATTGTAGTACGTATGCAGTGATAAATAGTCCACATTATCATAAGAAAGATCAAGCACGGTAGCTTCCCACTCGGCAAAAGTGTCCATGCCGCTGCCGGAGCTGCCACAAGCCACAAGCTCAAGCGTTGGATCGACCCAGCGCATAGCTTTTGCAGTTTCGTTCGCTAACCGTCCATATTCGACCGCGGTTTTAGCTCCAATCTGCCACGGACCATCCATTTCATTTCCGAGGCACCAGGTCTTAAAAGCGTGAGGCTCTTTATACCCATGAGAGATCCGCAGGTCACTGTAGTAGGAGCCGGAAGGATGATTGCAGTACTCTACTAGATTTCTAGCTGCATCGATGCCGCGTGTTCCAAGGTTAACTGCCATCATGACTTCGCTGCCTACGAGCTTAGCCCAATCTGCAAATTCGTTGGTACCCACTTGATTGGTTTCCGTGGTCCACCAAGCTAATTCAAGAGATTGCTTGCGTTCGTGCTTGGGTCCAACCCCATCTTCCCAATTGTAACCGGATACAAAGTTGCCTCCAGGATAACGGATGATAGGAACGTTTAAGGCACGAATAGCTTCGATGGCATCGTTCCGAAAACCATTCTGATCCGCAGTAGGGTGACCCGGGTCATAAATGCCACCGTAAACTGCTCTTCCTAAATGTTCGATAAATGAGCCGTAAATCCGCGGGTCTACTTCAGCTAGTCTGAAATCTTTGTCAATAATCATTGTCGATTTAATCGGCATGAGTGTACAGCTCCCTCTAGTTGAATTAATGATTTCACTAATTAAGTAATTGTTTTATGATTACATGATACTGATTTTAGCTTATAATAAGCAATGAATTAATTTAGGATTCGTTAAAATACTAATTCAATAAGCATTGGAGACGTTGAAATGTACTTAACCACAGATTCTGAATCCTTGCAGGTGTATGAAGCGCTGGCAAGTGAAGTTAGGCTGCGAATTATTGAACTTCTGGACCGCAGAGAGATGCACATCAAAGAGCTGGCAGCGGAGCTCTACCTTAGTAGTGCAATTGTCAGTACTCATGTAGCAAAGCTGCAAAAAGCAGGCCTGATCAGTTCTAAAATGAGACGAGTAAATGGAGGGACCTATAAATATTGTTCTTTGTCTGCGAATTACCTGCAGATTAAATTATCGGGCTCCCGTGGAGTTGCCAGAAAGGTGGTTGAGGTGTCTATCCCTGTAGGGCAATATACCGATATTCAGGCTTTACCTACCTGCGGGATTGCTACTACTGAGAAGCTGATCGGCTATTATGATGATCCACGTTATTTTCTGGACCCGGAACGGGTGAATGCCGGCATTGTATGGTTTGCGAAAGGTTCTATCGAGTACAAGATTCCAAATTATCTATTTCAAGATCAAGTGGTGCAGGAAATTGAGATTTCGCTAGAAATAGGTTCCGAAGCTCCACATGTAAATGAGAAGTGGCCGTCGGATATTGGCTTTATGATGAATGGTCAGGATTTAGGAAAATGGACCAGTCCGGGCGACTTTGGCCTCACTAGAGGACGATTAAATCCCATTTGGTGGCGTTCGGATGTTAACCAATATGGTTTGCTGAAGGTTCTGCGGATTAATACAGGTGGAACCTTTGTAGATGGCCAGCAAATCTCAGATATTACCTTGGAGGATGTACGAGTAGAGCAGGATCAGTGGACCTTTCGTTTAACGGCAGAGAATAGCGGACGGAGAAGAGGGGGACTAACCATATATGGCCGTGGGTTTGGGAATTACGAGCAAGACATTATGTTTAGAGTGTATTATGAATGATTTCGAGTTTGCAGAAGAGGTGTTTTATAAGATTCTGTAGAAAATTTAAGCTTGTGTACCAATTATTACCTCTGATAAAATAAAAATAAAAAATATATTGTAATGAAAACGTTTTTATGTTAATTTAAATCTATAAAAACGTTTTTATTCGTAAAGGAAGATTGAATCATTATGGAAAAGGTAACGATCAAAGATGTTGCCAGAGAGGCTGGAGTCTCCATTTCTACGGTTTCCAACGCGCTAAATGACGTAGATGTATTGAACCCGGAGACGAAATCACATGTTCTTAAGGTTGCGAAGCGATTAAATTATGTTCCTAACCTGAACGGTAAGCTCCTTAGGAATGGGAAAACCAAAATGCTGGGTTTTTTCACAACAAGTGTGTCGGGTCCATACTTCTATAAGCTGGTTGAGTCCATGTCGCGTGAATGTGATCGGCTAGGTTACGGGCTGAATGTATTTGTTACCAAGGATAAACAAGTGATTATGAGCAATATTCTAGGCCGGCGAGTGGATGGTGTCATTATCTACGAAGAGCTGAGAATAGACGAAGAAGAAATTGCTGCAATGGTGAAAGACAAGATCAAGGCTGTATTTCTGGATCGGCCGCTTAAGAACGACACGATGGGAAGCGTGATATTTGATTCCTTTGAAGCGGGGTTTGAAGCGACCAAATATTTAATCAGTCTAGGGCATAAAAAGATTGCTTACATATCTGGTGTGGATGAGATGTACGACAGTGTTCAGCGGAGAGAAGGATACTTAGCTGCTTTGCGTCAGTATCAGCTACCCACGCATGAAGAGTATATTATACAAGGATATTTTGAAGAAGAAAGCACTTACAACGCTATAAAATCTTTTCTTCACTATAGTCCTGATAAAATACCTGATGCCTTCTTAGCAGGGAACGACTTGAGTGCAATTGGATGTATTCAAGCTTTGAAATCGCATGGATACGAAGTTCCGCTAGATGTTAGTGTTATGGGGTTTGATGATATTGATATTGCGCAATATTTCTCACCGCCTTTAACTACTGTAAGAAATCAAATTGCTAGACAAGGTATTTTGGCCATTAATCACCTCGTTCGTATGATTCAGAAGAAGGAACAGGGCGAGATGATGAAATTGGCGGGTGAATTAGTTGTAAGAGGTTCTAGTCAAGTAAAGATTGGTCGGTAAGAACACATATATGTAATGGGTTCAAGGTTTCACCCGATCATTTTTTAAAATTTTGTTGTTTTGGGAGGGTTTTTTTTTCGAAAAAATAAAAACGTTTTTATTGTTTGGGGATCATGATTTGGAGGGGAGAAGAAAAAGTGGATAAATTAGCCGTAGTGCCAACAAACGGAAAGAATCCAATGAGCGGGAAAAAGCCTATGGGGCAGAGGGTCAAAGAATTTGTAATTGATTATAAGAGACAATGGGAAATTCAATCCATGGTCATCCCGGGAATTATTTTTATGATTATCTTTTGTTTTATTCCGATTTACGGATTGACGATTGCTTTTAAAAGCTACACCGTAATTGATACGCTCGATTCTGCACCTTGGGTAGGGCTCGATAATTTCAGAATTATTTTATCTGATAAATATTTTTGGGACGCTGTAGTCAATACATTAGGGATCAGCTTTCTGAAATTAGCCATAGGGTTTGTTATTCCTATTATTTTATCCGTTATGATTTACGAATTAAGTGGTGGACGTTTTAAAAAGATAGTGCAAACCATCTCTTATTTACCACACTTTTTGTCCTGGATCGTTCTCGGCGGGATGCTGATTGCCTGGTTTTCCTCATCCGGTATGTTTAATGAGATTATGCTCAGTTTGGGACTGATTTCGAAACCGGTAAATATTTTGCTTGATGCGAATAAATACTGGTGGATTGCAACGTTATCCGATATTTGGAAAGAGGCTGGTTGGGGAACGATTCTCTACTTAGCCATTATGTCGAAAATTGATCCTACTTATTATGAGGCTGCCAAAATAGATGGCGCAAGCCGTATGAGACAAATTTGGAATATCACGCTTCCTAACATGAAACCGATTATCAGTTTAAATCTGATTCTCACTGTAAGCGGTTTATTAGGATCAAATCTGGACCAAACCCTGGTATTGATGAATTCTCAGAACCGCGTTAAGGCGGAGGTCATTAATTCTTATGTGTATCGTATGGGTATGACGCAAGGTGACTTCTCTTATGCTACTGCTGTTGGTTTAGGTGTCTCCATCGTTTCAGTCATCCTACTGATTAGCGCCAACAAAGTATCCAGTAAATTAAATGATAATCAATCAGTTCTGTAGAAGGAGGCATTTCTGTGAATCGTACGGTGGCTAAAGAAGATCTCGATAGTCGAATCTTTAATACCTTAAATATTATCCTGCTCTGTATTTGTACAATCATTATTGTCGTTCCTTTATGGAATGTAGTCATATCCTCTTTAAGTTCGGGCAAGGCGCTTGCGGAAGGCGGATTCATATTTTGGTCTCCAGAGTTCTCTTTGGAAAATTATCGTGCTGTATTTCAAGATGAGACCATTGGTTTAGCATTCGTAGTATCGCTTGCCAAAACATTCATTGGTGTCATTACCCACGTATTCTTTTGTGCCATGATCGGTTATGGCTTGAGTAAGAAATACATACGTGGACGTAAGCTGTATGTTGCCATGGGTGTAATCACTATGTTTTTCTCTGGTGGAATGATCCCTACGTATTTATTGATTAAATCATTAGGCCTCTTAAACAGCTTCTGGGTTTATATTATCCCGGCCTTGTTCAGTTATTATGATGTAGTTATTCTAATGAACTTCTTCAGAAATGTACCGGATTCACTTGAAGAGTCAGCCAAAATTGATGGTGCAGGTGACTGGCGCATTTTCCTAAAAATCTTTATCCCTCTTTCCATGCCGGCTATGGCCACCATTGCGTTATTTAACGGGGTTGGGCAGTGGAACGACTTTATGACTACCAAGTTATATATTACCGATCAATCGCTCTACCCGCTGCAGATGAAGCTCTATGAAATCATTGTTCAGTCGCAAACACAATCCATGCAAAATGTTGGTGGATCTGCGATTATCGAAACTACGACTAAAGGGGTTCAACTAGCAACAATTGTCATTACAACTTTGCCGATTGTTGTGATGTATCCAATATTACAGAGGTACTTTATCTCAGGCATGATGATGGGGGCGGTGAAGGAATAGTAAGTAAATCTCCAAGTAGTGAATGCTTACAAAACATTTTAGGGGGAAATAAAAGATGAACAAAGCATTTGGGAAAAAAGGACTCAAACTTTGTACGGCACTTATGGCTGTTGTATTAGTATTTACAGGTTGTGGATCGAAAGGTAATTCTGACAGCTCCAGTAAAGAGTTAAGCTCCATTGAAGGCCGTTATACTATAGATCCGGAAACACCGGCATGGAAGCTGGATACAAAAAAAGAGACAACAGATCTGACTTGGTACGTGAATGCAGACTGGTGGAATACTGATTTCGGAAAAGACCTTGTCACCAAGAAAATTAAAGAGGATTTAAACATCAACATTAAATTCATTACAGGCGATGACACTAAGCTGAATACGATTTTTGCCGGCGGTGAAATGCCAGATCTGTTGACTATTTTTGATTCCAACTCTCCAGTCGTACAAAAAGCTGCTACATGGGCATTGCCTTTAAATGATCTGGCAGATAAATATGATCCGTATTTCAATAAAGTTGCAGAAAAAGATACGATGAACTGGTTCCAGTTAGCAGATGGCAAGACCTATGGATACCCTAACTATTCCAATACGCAAAACGATTATGATAGCGGTAACATCCCTGCTAAAACAGCCTTTGTCATCCGCAAGGATGTTTACGAAGCCATTGGAAAACCAAGCTTTGGAACTCCTGAGGAATTCAAGAGCGTTATGCAACAAATCAAAAAACAATTCCCGGACATGATTCCTTTTGGTTTTAACTCCATTGGTTCAGGCACTGGTTCTTTGGGAGATGTATTGGAGGACTTCATCGGAGTGCCGATGGAAACTGAAAATGGCGAATTCTACAACCGTAACCTGGATGAGGATTACTTGACTTGGTTGAAAACGTTAAATGAAGTCTACAGAAATGGTGATATCAGTGATGACAGTTTTGCTGATGACGGTACTGCCTTTGAAGAAAAAGTGAAATCCGGTAAATATGCAACAATACTTTTGGATGGAACCCCTCAACAAAGTGGTAACCTGCAAATCTTCATGACAGAAAATCCAGGCAAGGAATATATCGCTATTGATGGCCCACAAAGTACTGTTGGACATGAACCAACGTTGAATCAATCCGGAATTACAGGTTGGATGATTAGCTATGTTACTAAAAAGGCTAAGGATCCTGCAAAAGCGATTCAAATTTACACTTATTTACTCAGCGACGAAGGACAAAAGCTCATGAACTACGGTATTGAAGGAGAGACCTATAAAGTTAACGACAGCGGTAAAATTGAATTCTTGCCTGAAATCAAAGACCTGCAATTAAATAATGCCGATAAATTCAAAAAAGATTACCGGATGGGCGAATTTATGTTCTTTGGACATGACCGTGATAAAGCGCTGAGTAATGACGCGTTCGCAGATTCCATTAAACAAATGCAAGAGTGGGGCAAAGGAAAGCTAAAACCACACTTTATTCTTGAAAACATTAACCCGGCTCAAGGAACGCCTGAAGCTCGCAGTCTTACTGCAATTGATACTACTTGGAACACTACGCTTGTAAGTATGATCCGTGCTAAAGACGATGCTACATTCGACAGCACCTTGGCTGCTTACAAAACATTTTTGAATGATAACAACTGGGATAAGATTGTAGAAGTTCGTTCTGAAAAAATGAAAAACAACAAAGAAAAATTAGGCCTTAAATAAGTTAGATAATAGAATGTGGCCCCTTCACTGGGGCCTCTTCATAGAAAGATGGAGGGAAACAACATGCCAGAGCTTAAAATTTATCAATCCACCGGGGAGAATACATTGTTTGTAGAGCAAAGTCTGCAACAATTAACTCCAATTGCTGACGCAGAGGCGACCACTACTGTAACTATTGACGAGAATCAAACCTTTCAGGAAATGGATGGCTTTGGAGCATCCTTTACGGATTCATCCGCTTATTTGATTAATCAAGTCCTGGACAACGAACAGAAAAAGGAAGTCATGAGCAAGCTTTTTGACGCACAAGATGGAATTGGTTTGTCCGTATTAAGAAATCCAATGGGGGCATCGGATTATGCTAGAGATATTTATAGCTATGACGATAGACCTGCACAGGAAACGGATACGGAATTAACCCACTTCTCTATCGCACATGATGAAGCAGACATTATCCCTTTGTTGCAACAAGCTCTGGCAATTAACCCTGAGATCAAACTGATGGCTTCTCCATGGAGTGCACCAGGTTGGATGAAGACTAGCGGATCGATGATTGCTGGAGAACTTAAACAAGAATATTATCAGGCTTATGCCGATTATTTTGTTCGATATATTCAAGCTTTTGAAGGGCACGGATTGCCAACTTATGCTGTAACACCACAGAACGAGCCTTTATTTGAACCCAAACACTACCCTAGTATGTTAATGTTGCCTGAGGCGCAAAAAGATTTCATTAAAAACTACCTGAAGCCGAGCTTTGTTAAGCATAACATCGCTACAAAAATTCTCTGCTACGACCACAACTGGGATCGTCCAGATTATCCGTTAACCGTGCTCGATTATGCAAAAGATGAAGTGGATGGTGTAGCTTGGCACTGGTATGGTGGCAATGCGTCAGCGCAATCAGAGGTTCTGAAAGCTTTTGCTGATAAAGAAGTGCATTTTACAGAAGGTTCTGGTGGAGAATGGATTCCTCCGTTTGAACAAGCCTTCTCCAATGTAATGAGAACAGGGATTGATATTCTTAGAAATCATAGTAAATCCTTTGTGTTATGGAATATGGCCTTAGATGAAAAGAACGGCCCAACCGTACCGGGTTTTGGCAAAAGTACTTGTCGTGGTGTTGTGACAGTCAACCAAGAGACCAAGGAGCTTACGTATACGCTCGACTATTATGCGCTGGCCCATTTCAGTAAATTTATTCGTCCGAAGGCTGTGCGCATTGACGCCTCCGCCAATCAAGAAGTGATTCGTTCCGTAGCTTTTAAGAATACAGATAACTCTATTGCAGTTGTTCTGTTCAACGATAGTGAAAAGGCTGAGAATGTGGCTTTGAACTTGCCGGGAGCGGATGAATTATCTTTCCGTTTGGCGTCAAAAAGTGCTTTATCCATTTTGATAAAATAATTAGAGGACGTAGCTCAGAAGCACTCGAATCTTGATTCGGGTGCTTTTTTTATGAAAATAATCGTATAAAAAATCAATGTTCGGTAAGCAAAGTTTTGAATTTACGGATTTTCAATAATAGTAAATAAAAATGGCAGTCCAGAGCTGAAGTTCAGCGTCTGGACTGCCATTTATTTTTTGTGTAATTGGATTGCGAGTTCTAACGTTCTAAACGGTAACCACCGTGAAATACAGGACCCACATATTCATTAAACGCAAATCCATTACGAATGGCTGCGGAGACAAAATCTTTAGCTTTTGCAACAGCTTCATGAACCGTTAAGCCATTAGCTAGACCGCCTGTAATTGCTGCGGCAAAAGTACATCCAGCTCCATGATTGTGAGCGGGTTCGATTTTGGCTGTTTGGAATACAGTGTACTCAGAACCGTCGAAGAAGATATCAATCGCTTGATCGCCGCCGAGTGCTTTGCCGCCTTTAACCACGACATTACGTGCACCGAGCTTATGAATCAGACGGGCAGCTTCTTTCATTTCCTCAAGGGTAGTAAGTTTGCCAAGACCTGAAAGAACACCTGCTTCAAACAAGTTTGGGGTGACCACAGTTGCTAGTGGTAGCAATAAGTCACGAATAGCCTCAGCGCTGTCAGGGTTCAAGACTTCATCTTCACCCTTGCACACCATAACTGGATCAATAACTACATTAGTCTGAAGATTTTCTTTGATCGCTTGCTCTGCAACGCGCACAATTTCAACACTTCCAAGCATACCTGTCTTCATGGCATTAACCGGGCCACCAGCGAAAATAGTTTTTAACTGCTCAGCAACAATGGAGGCATCAATTGGATAAACATTATGGTGCCAGCCGTTGTCCGGGTCCATAGTAACGATAGTGGTCAAGGCACTAAAGCCGTAGGTACCATACTCTTCAAATGTTTTTAGATCCGCTTGGATGCCTGCGCCACCACTGGAGTCGCTGCCTGCAATAGTTAGAGTTTTAATAATTTGAGTCATGGTTACGTCCCCTTTATATATGTCTGAATTCATAAACAACGCATTGCATTGATTATAACAAAAAATAGCACCTACGTCTTTCTAAAAGCAAGAGCAAGGTTGAAAATACCTTCCTCTAAAAATTCCCGCCCTTAGTCCAGCTTCTCTGCGTTTGGGTCAGCAATGAAGAGCGGTCCATGATTATCTGTAAAGAACTTCATGAGGGTCTCCACTACTTCCTGCTGTGGGGATGTTTGAGCTTGATGTATTCCGATACTGCGGAATAAATAACCCCATTCTCCCTTATCGTAATAGGCAGCACCCTCATCCTGATAGCCGTTCGCGTCTGCTTGAAGCGTATATCTGACCGTTCTTGCTTCAGCTCCGGCAGTACCTAAAATATGCTGTTCGCTAAACTTAAGTGGATTATTAATGGTAAATCCCAGCGCGTCAGCCCATTCGGCTTTTTCCGGAAAATAGGCTCCGATTGCAGTGATGGCACAACCTGTGCAAGTCCAAGCCGTATCTGAATAGTGCATGTTTTGTTCCGGATGGTTCGGATCCTGAAAGGTAACTCCATAAGAACCGTTAGCACCGACAACCGCGGTAGCCTGCCATCCGGCAGGAGCGAGTAGAAGATAACCTCCACCGATATCAGGGCGGTAGACCAGCGTTGCTTCTACTTGGTTTTTCATGTCTTGAGATAAAGCAAAGGTCATTTCAGGTATGGGGGGGATTTCTGTATTTACATATTCGTCACCACTATCAATATGTAGCTGCGCGAGCGTAGTGTGCAGTGGAATGATGACCTGCCCATTATCGGGATCACTGCTCGGAAATTCGAGCATTTCTTGAGTGGAGCTGGGTTTGTTATCTGCTTCATTATTAGTTTGTGCGTTGGTGGATGTAGGTGGTGTGGTAGGTGTACCCCAGTCGAGCCCTTTATATCCAATCAGCAGCACTAGTACAATTACGACGCACAATATTGAAGTTAAGATCCAGCCGTTTCTAACTCCTCTTCGTTTGGATTTCATATATGTTGTACCTCCTTTGATCTTACTTATATAGACCTAAGAATGGAGTGGAAAGTTTCTTACATAACCTTTATATTTCTGAAGTTCTTCATGATCGGGCGGGATAGAGAGGGAGTCCGTTTCTTAAACCCTGCATATCAATATAGAAAGAATTTCAAACAAAGCGTGTAGGAGGGCGAGTATGGTTACGATTAGTTTATGTATGATAGTGCGAAATGAAGAAAAAAGCTTGCACCGATGTTTGTCTACCATTGCAAGTCTCGTAGATGAAATTGTTATCGTGGATACAGGCTCGACGGATAAAACAAAAGAGATTGCGTTGTCCTTCGGAGCTGTAATTTATGATTTTGAATGGATTGATAATTTTAGTGCCGCACGTAATTTTGCCTTTAGCAAAGCTACTCAGGAGTACATTTTGTGGCTTGATGCGGATGATTATATAAAGGAAGAGGATCAGATTCTTTTTAAAAAACTAAAAGAAATCCTGCCCGGACATATTCACAGTGTGAACATGCAATATAATCTGGCTTTTGACGAAGCGGGAAATGTCACAGCTAGTTTACGCCGCAACAGGCTGGTTCGGCGCAGCTGCAACTTTCAATGGATTGGGCCTGTTCATGAGTATTTAGAGGTAAGTGGTCCTTCTTTTAGTAGTGATGTCTGCATCACACATGAGAAAGATAAGGAATACACAGATCGTAATTTGCGGATTTATCAAAAACGAGTTGCACAGGGTGAAGTATTTTCGCCGAGAGACCAGTATTATTATGCGAATGAATTAAGGGATCATGCTATAAATGAAGAGGCTTGCAAATACTATGAGATTTTCTTAGCGGGTGGACAGGGCTGGATTGAAGATAATTTCCAGGCTTGCCTAAAGCTTGCCGAATGCCGGGAACGGTTGGGGGATAAAGACGGTGCATTTGAAGCGTTATGTAAAACCTTGCAGTATGATAAACCACGGTCAGAGTTCTGTTGCCGACTGGGGGCACTTCTGCTGGAAAAAGGCCAGTTGCATCCAGCCGCATACTGGTATGAGCTAGCGATTCAGCTACCGCGGGATAACGATTCGATGGGGATGAAGAATGGGATCTTTTATACCTGGCTGCCGCATCTTCAATTGGCACTTTGTTATGATCGTCTCGGCCAACACGAGAAGGCGAATCATCACAATGAAACGGCGTTGAGTTTTTATCCATCCCATCCTAGTATGTTATACAATCGCACCTATTTTAAAAATCTGCTTGGCGATAAATATGTAGCGCTTCAGGCTTAATTTAGTAAAAGAGATGCCCCAGCCGTTCTGATTATAACTGCTGGGGCATTAATGCGTTTTTAGAGCTTGCAAGATTACTGGCAGTGGGGAACCTTCACGTGATCCCCGGCAAGCTACGCTAATTAGCTCCAGATTTCCGCGTACGAAGTAGCTATCGGACCCAGCCGACCTTAAACGTTGCTTTATGCCACATTTGGAATTCTAACGGACTCCATAGTCGCTATTGACCTGAAACACACTCGATTTGGAGCAATATCTCAGGAATAGCTGCACTGGAGTCCGAAACTGTGCTCAAAAGGCGATAAATGGGCAAATAGCGTCATCTGAGTCCGGAAGCACCTGAGGCGAGAGTGGGGCGGGTGGTTACTGGCGGAGTTGCGCTGTCCCCTTGATCTCCGGCAATCTTCGCTGATTGGCTCCAGATTTCCGCGTACGAAGTAGCTATCGGACTCAGCCGACCTTAAACGCTGCTATATGGCACATTTGGAATTCTAACGGACCGCATAGTCGCTATTGACATGAAACACACTCGATTTGGAGCAATATCTCAGGAATAGTTGCACTGGAGTCCGAAACTGTGCTCAAAAGGCGATAAATGAGCAAATAGCGTCATCTGGGTCCGGAAGCACCTGAGGCGAGAGTGGGGCGGGTGGTTACTGGTTGTAAGAGTAAGCTCGGCGTAAATGACTCCGGTAGTGTAGGAGAAAAGGCGTGGCGGATGATTACCGGGTGTAAGAGTGAAGCGGATAGTTACTGGCGGAGTTGCGCTGTCCCCTTGATCCCCGGCAAGCTTCGCTGATTGGGTCCAGATTTCCGCGTAGGAAGCAGCTATCGGACCCAGCTGACCTTAAACGTTGCTTTATGCCACATTTGGAATTCTAACGGACCGCATAGTCGCTATTGACCTGAAACACACTCGATTTGGAGCAATATCTCAGGAATAGTTGCACTGGAGTCCGAAACTGTGCTCAAAAGGCGATAAATGGGCAAATAGCGTCATCTGGGTCCGGAAGCACCTGAGGCGAGAGTGGGGCGGGTGGTTACTGGTTGTAAGAGTAAGCTCGGCGTAAATGACTCCGGTAGTGTAGGAGAAAAGGCGTGGCGGATGATTACTGGGTGTAAGAGTAAGGTATGAGGTGTAAGATTCCCGGTAGCGTAGGAGTAAAGGTGCGGTGGATGATTACTGTGTGCAAGAGTGAAGCGGATAGTTACTGGCGGAGTTGCGCTGTCCCCTTGATCCCCGGCAAGCTACGCTAATTAGCTCCAGATTTCCGCGTAGGAAGTAGCTATCGGATCCAGCTGACCTTAAACGTTGCTTTATGGCACATTTGGAATTCTAACGGACCGCATAGTCGCTATTGACCAGAAACACACTCGGTTTGGAGCAATATCTCAGGAATAGCTGCACTGGAGTCCGAAACTGTGCTCAAAAGGCAATAAATGGGCAAATAGCGTCATCTGAGTCCGGAAGCACCTGGGGCGAATGGTTACTGGATGTAAGAGTAAGGTCAGGGGTGTAAGATTCCCGGTAGCGAAGGAGTAAAGGCATTGCGGATGATTACTGTGTGTAAGAGTAAGCTCGGCGTAAATGACTCCGGCAGTGTAGGAGTACAGGCGTGGCGTATGATTACTGGGCGCAAGAGTAAGCTCGTAGGTGGATCATTATCAGCAGCGTAGGATTAAAGGTAGACAGTAATTAATATTCAGAAGATATCCCAAAGAGGGTAACCCAGCATCCATGAACTAGATGCTTGGTTACCCTCTTTTAGTAAGCTGGATTGTATTGTTGTTCCTTCTTATAATCGTTTGGAGGGAGACCTACCTCTTGTTTGAAAAGCTTGGAGAAATAGGAGTAGTTGCTATAGCCGACTTTGTTCGCGACGGTATATACAGACATATTTGTGGTTTCTAATAGATGTTTCGCAGCCGCGATTCGGACGTGGATGACGTAGCTTCCTAATGAAACCCCAGTTTCTCGTTTGAATATCCTTGCCAGGTAATCAGGATTGAGATAAACAATTTCAGCCAAATCATTTCGGGTCAGGTCATCGCCGTAATGTGAATGAATGTATTGTTTGATTTCTTCTGCGACGGACTTAGGCTGGGCAGCAAAGTCACGATATTTCATGGCTGTAGTGACAAGGTATTTAAGATATTCTTCCATATCCTCGATTGAATCCAAAGAGTGCATAGATAATTTATCATTAGTTTTGCCAGAGTATAATTTGTGCGATCGTATCCCTTTCAGGTTGAGAAATGAATAGACTAGCTGAACTACATCTAAACGGAACAAGCTAAGGACAGAGGTCTCAAGTGTTCTATTGTTAAGCATGACCTTTAAATATTGTGTAACTTCTACAAGAAAAGCAGTGAATTTATTCTGGTTCAGCAGCTCTTCCAAATAGGCAAGATCCGGTGGTGCATAGCCCGGTTTATTTTGCTGCAGATAAGCCTCCACCAAAAAGGTCTGATTTCTGCATCTCGTAATTTCCTCATCCATAGTCAGGGATTGTTTTAGAACATTCCCTACATTACTCAGTTTATCGTATAAGCCAATATTGCAGCAGACATCACATTTTAAATAAGGATTCGCCTTTTGAATAAAAGAAGAACATAATGCTTCAAGCAGTTGCGTGTCTGGTGCCTGGTTCCATTTTAAAATGGCGATCCAGTTATAATCTCTATATTCCAGAATGCTTTCGATGGTAAAACAAGGGTGCTGAAACAATTCGTACAATACATTTAGCAGGGCAAAATCAAACAGATCCTTTTCTTCTTTTCCCATGCTGCCATTGTAAGGGAATAAGTTAAATATCAAAGGCTGTAGAGTATCGCTCATTTGATAGGAGAGGTTTTGTTCTTCAATGGCATGTGTGATGTCTGCCAACTTAATCGGAAATGATGTACTGCCACTAACTAGCTTCCGCCAAAAATGTTCAAGAATCTTCGCCTGATTTTTTTGCCAAAAGTAACCGCCCTGAATGGCTTTTTCGTTTTTTTGCTGCTCTTTTGCTTGGGTGACCGCCTTTTGGATGATCAACATCAGCTTGTCAAATTCAATGGGCTTGAGGAAATATTCAAAGCTCTGCAATTCGATTGCTTTCTGCGCATAGTTGAAATCTGCATAATTGGTAAGAAGAATTGTCTGAATACTATAATTTCCCTCGCGAATCCATGCTAGTAATTCCAGTCCGCTGCCCTGCGGCATTTCAATATCTGAAATCAGAATTTGAACAGAATGCTTTTCTATTATTTCACGTGCTTGAGCGACATTATTAGCCGTATAAACAGTATCAATGTGGAGTGATTCCCAATCTATTTTCTTTTGCAATGCGGCAATAACATAAAAGTCATCATCAACAAGCAGTACATTCATAGTTTGCTCTCCATTCATTTAGATTTATTAGGAAGCTTCGGAAGATATAAGATTACACTAGCGCCGCCGCCCTCCAAATTGGAGAAGGTGACGGTTGCTCTTTTTAAATATAGGTACTCTAGTCTTTTAAGCGTATTCATAATGCCGATTTGCGTACCTTTACTTTGATCCAAGGGCTCTCCAAGATTAAGTTTCTCTAACACCTGAGGTGGAAAACCGGGACCGGTGTCGGTGAGCTGGATAACGAGCATTTCTTCTTCCTGTTCCATCTGTAATCGTTGTACTGTAAGTCTGATCTCGGCTTCATGTTCGCGTGAAATCGCATATTTAATTGAATTTTCGATAAAGGTTTGCAGCACTAACGGTGGAATTTCCACACTGCCTGCCTGATCCTCTTGTTCGATGTAATAAATAAATGCGTCCTGATAACGTTGCTTTTGAATCTCCAAGTAGGTTCGGACATGCTCGATTTCATCCTCCAACCGGACAAAATTCTCGCCATTCTGAAAAATGTAACGGAAATATTTAGAGGTAGACAACGTCATATTTTCAATTTCTTTATACATATGAATTTGCGCCATGCTATAGATGCTAGTCAGACAGTTTAAGAAAAAGTGTGGTTTAATCTGTAGCTTCATATAGTCCAGCTGTATTCTTTGTTTCTCCAGTTCCTGCTCGTACATAGCGATTTTAAAGGTTTTGATTTGTTCAACCAAGCCTTTAAACTGAGTGTTTGCTTGTTCCAGCTCTATAATCTCACTGCTTTTGAAATCTGCGGGTTGCCCAGACTCATTAATGAAAGCAAGGTTATCGGAGAAGCTTTGAATCGGACCTAACACTCTTTTTTTGAAAAAGAGCAGAACAATGCATAACGTGGAGGTCACAATGAAGAACAATAACATAATAAGCAGCTGGGCAATCATGATTTTTTCGAATATGCCATATTTAATGACCATTTTGGTGCTGAAGGTGGTGTCTGAGAATGCGCTGTTGATGGTTGTACGCGATTGCAAAAGATTAGCGAATCCTTCATTTTCCGTTATTAACGTTCCGCTATTGGAGATCGGACTGGTTAAAGGCTGTTCATTCTCATCTACTAGAGAAACATAACCATTGGCGCCAAGATTAATTTGGCGTAGCGGCCGGATCAGATTATCTGCGGAGATCAGTCCAATTAAATAACGATTGTAATAGGGCACGATATTAATTACATAATAATGGTTGTTCACAAGAATAGGCGTCCATTTGGAATAAAACTTCTCATACATCTCCTTATCATCAATATAAGAAATAATCTTCTTTTTCAGCTCCCTGTAATCCGTATAGGTTACGCTGATCGGTGCACAATTCAAAAAATAGGTCTCATTTTTCAAGTAGTAGAAGAAGTTATACTCATGCCCGTAGTTTTTTTGCAGCTCGGTAAAGCGTTTGAACAGATTATCATTTGCTTTTAAGAACTCGATACTGTTGACCCCGTAAGTATTCATCGTTAGTAAGCTCTCATCGTTCCCAAGCGTCCAGCCCATATAGTGATTAATGTAGGCAAAATCATGATTAATACGATTGATGTAAAGCGCCGCAGTATCCTGCAAATTTCGAGTGGACTGCTGCTTAACGATGGAAATGGAAGCGATGCTGATTCCTAAATCCAGAATAAGGACTGTGAATGAAACCAACATCATGACTTTTATATAATGGCGAATGGGGTAGGTTTTGTGTTTCGCTGTTTTTTTGATCATAAAGTCATTATAAAACCTCTGCGTGAAAAAAACATAAGAACTCGCTATCGATTTCCCTCAAAGTCCGGATAGCACATACAGAAGTCGGGATACTGTTATTTAATCTCCCCAAGTAGAGCATTTAGCTTTTGTATTTTTTGTAAGCGAATTCAAAGGTCTGGATAACCGTCTTAATGTGTCCGGAATACGAAAAAATAAGAAGTTATTATAAAGCTATTCAGATGCATTTTGATAAATTGAAATGGGGGATTAAGAGATGAGTCAACACAGTAAGAAAAAAACTGCAAAGAAATGGACTGTGGGTCTGCTGGCGGCTGCGATGGTATTTGGAATTGCTGGCTGCGGCGGTAACAACGGGAATAATGCAGCGACAAATGAAACGAGCAGCTATAACAAAGAAGGTCTGCCGATTGTGAATGAGCCTGTGACACTTAAAGTGCTGACTGTCCGTTGGGGGAGTATGGGGGACACCTTTACGCAAAACCAATGGCTGAAGGATCTGGAGAAAAATACGAATGTCAAAATCGATTGGCAAGTAATGTCCTCCAATGACTGGGGTGAGCAGAAGTCGATTATGCTGGCAAGTGGCACGCTTCCGGATATCGTTTTGGGAGATCAAACCTTTGGGGATGCCGATATCGTAAATAATCTGAGCTTTTTCCGGCCGCTTGATGATTATATCGAGCAAAATATGCCTAATCTCAAAGCAGCTATGGAAGAAACCCCAGAAATGAAAAAAATCAGCACATTTCCTGACGGGAAAATCTACTCCCTGCCAACAAGACTTCCTGCACGTCCAAAAAGCTCACGTCAGCCTGTGATTAACAAGACCTGGCTGGACAAATTGGGCTTGAAGGTGCCTGAAACGATTGATGAGCTTTATAACGTGCTCAAAGCTTTTAAAGAACAAGATCCGAATGGGAATGGAAAACAAGATGAGATTCCTTTTATTGAAATTGGTAATGACTTGATTAGTCCTTTCGGAATTGCCGATTTAAATAACAATAATATGATCATCAAGGACGGAAAAGCGATATATTTCCCTATTTCGGAGGAGTTCAAAGAAGGTCTCAAATGGGAAAATAAATTGTATGCGGAAGGCTTGCTAGATAAAGAGGTATTCACTCAGGACGATACGATGAGATCGGCTAAGTTCCAGAATCCGGATGCTCCAATCGTAGGCTTTACGTACCAATGGACTCCAGACGCCGTGTTTGGGAAATGGAGCGATCAATATGTGACGATTCCACCGATTGCCGGACCAGATGGTAAACGTTATACGATCGGGAATCCGATTGGGATGAATCTTAACCGTAATGAGCTGCTGATCACCACGTCCTGCAAATATCCTGAGGTTGCCGCACGTTGGGCAGATCAGTTCTATACTGACGAAGCGAGCATTCAGAATTTCTGGGGTGCGATTGGAACGGTTATTAAGAAAAACGATGATAGCACTTATACATTGATGGATCCACCAGCTGGAACCAGCGCAGATGCTTGGTATTGGGATCAATCGCTACGTGATTTTGGACCGAAATATGTGAGCCCATCCTTTGAATCGAAAATTGTCCTGAACCCTGAAAGTGGAGATGGACTGAAGCTGCAGCTGGATAAGCTGGGCAGTGAATATGTAACCACACCTTTCCCTAACGTAATGTACACTTCTGAGGAGTTCGAGGAGCTGCCAACCTTGACTACGGATATCGACAGCTATGTGAATACTATGCGGGCGCAATTTATTAGCAAAGGCGGAATTGACGAGGGCTGGGATGCTTATGTGAGCAAGCTTAATAAAATGGGACTTGAAAAGTTAGTTAAGATTCGCACGGATGCTTACAGCCGTTATATGAACGTGAAATAACCTATTCGTCTTTCGAAAAAGGTGCTGCCCTGCAGGATAGCTGTGGGGTAGCATTCTCTATTTTAAATAAGGAGGGGATGTCATGAAATCTAGTCCACTTCATTTCGGGCGGAAATTCGGACAAATCAAACAAAATTGGGGTCTCTATCTATTGCTTTTTCCTGCTGTAGTTCTGACGTTATTATTCGCGTACAAGCCAATGTACGGGGTGCTGATTGCTTTCAAGGATTATAGCCCGGCGTTGGGAATTGGAGGCAGCCCTTGGGCTGGATTCAAGTACTTCGAGAAATTTTTTCATTCCTATCAATTTTCATCAACGATTAAAAACACATTGATCATCAGTGTGTACAGTCTGATTACCTTTCCGATTCCAATTATACTGGCGCTGATGGTTAACCAGATGAGACCTAACCGGTTCAGACGTTTTTTCCAGACGGTGTCCTATATGCCGCACTTTATCTCCACAGTAGTAATGGTGGGTTTAATGATGATTTTGTTCTCACCTAGCACCGGACTGCTGGGCAATATATATAGTCTTTTTGGAAAAGAGGCTCCTGATCTGATTGGCTCCGCTGGATTATTCAGCAGTGTATATGTTTGGTCGGATGTGTGGCAGCATGTCGGCTGGGACAGCATTATCTTTATCGCTGCGCTCTCCGCAGTTGATCCTAGCTTGTACGAGGCGGCAACCGTAGACGGAGCAAGCCGGATGCATAAAATTCGTTATATCGATATTCCGATGCTGATGCCAACAGCGATAACCTTGCTTATTTTGCGGGTCGGTGGATTGCTTGGGGTTGGGTTTGAAAAAGTGTACTTAATGCAAAATGACTTGAACATCACTTCAAGCGAAATTCTTTCTACTTATGTCTACAAAATTGGCTTGCTCAGCAGTCAATACAGCTTTTCCTCGGCGATCAACCTGTTTAACACCGTTATTAATTTTATTTTATTGATCATGGTCAATCAGATTTCTAAAAAACTAAGCGAAAATAGCTTGTGGTAGAAGGGAGGAGAATTGAAATGGGAGGTTTAGAGACAGTTACTAAAGGGAATGTGGGGAAAATAAAGAAGAATCGTTCTTCGGATACTATAATGGAAATAGTGATGTATGTTATATCAGCAATTTTTCTAGTTATCTTAATCTATCCGCTGTATTTTATCGTCATTGCTTCGTTCAGTGATCCTTCCGCGGTGGCGGGGGGGCAGGTTTGGTTATTTCCTAAAGGGTTCACCTTCGATGGTTACAAAGAGCTGCTGCGTCATGAAAATATTTGGATCGGTTACTGGAATACCATCATGTATACGGTGGTAGGGACCGCAATCGGTTTAATTGTAAATATTTCTGCGGCCTATGCGTTGTCCAGAAAGGATCTTGTGGGGCGAAAATATCTTTCCCTGTTTTTCATCTTTACGATGTTTTTTAATGGGGGGTTAATTCCGACTTTTCTAACGATCCGTGATTTCCATCTGTACGACACATTTCTGGTGATGGTACTGCCTTTCTCCGTTGGGGTGTTTAACATTATCGTTGCCCGCACCTTTTTTCAGTCGAGTATTCCGGGAGATTTATGGGAAGCTGCACAGATCGATGGTTGTGGAAATCTTCGATATTTTGTACAGATCGTTTTGCCACTATCGAAGGCGATTATTGCCGTGCTGGGTCTATGGATCGCCGTTGGTTACTGGAATTCATATTTTAATGCCTTGATCTATTTGAAAAATCCTAATATGTATCCTTTGCAGCTGATTCTGCGAAATATTCTGATCACCAATCAGATGCAGTCGGGGATGGGAACCGGGGAAGCTGCGCAAATCGCACTACGACTCGCCAATATGATGCGGTATTCTGTTATTATCGTGGCAACGGTTCCGATCATGTGTGTGTACCCCTTTGTACAAAAATACTTTAACCAAGGGGTAATGATCGGCGCAGTGAAGGAATAGTACATTCGGCTATTCTACTAACATTCATTCGTAAGGAGCAAGAACGTTATGAAAAAGCAACAAAAAAACAGGATATATAGAACAATCACCGTCATTCTTTTAGTGACAACGTTGCTTGCTAGCCTTACTGCCTGTAAAGGGAGCAATAGGGTTAATTCTGTTGAACCTGAGACGGGCGAATTTAACAAAGAAGGATTGCCGATAGTGGATAAGCCTGTGACGCTGAAAGTACTCACTGTCCGGTGGGTAAGCATGGGAGATTCTTTTACCGAGAATCAATGGCTCAAGGATTTGGAGAAGAACACGAATGTCAAAATCGAGTGGCAGGTGATGTCCTCCAATGATTGGAGTGAACGGAAGTCTATTATGCTGGCCAGCGGCACACTACCAGATATCATTTTAGGGAGTCAGACCTTTGGAGATGCGGATATCGTCAATAATTTAAGCTTATTTCGGCCGTTAGATGATTATATTGAGCAAAACATGCCTAATCTCAAAGCAGCTATGGAAGAAACACCGGAAATGAAAAAAATCAGCACCTTTCCTGACGGGAAAATCTACTCGCTGCCTGCAAGATTACCCTCACGTCCTAAAAGCTCACGTCAGCCTGTGATTAATAAAACCTGGCTGGACAAATTGGGTTTGAAGGTACCGGATACGATAGACGATCTTTATAACGTGCTAAAAGCATTCAAAGAACAAGATCCGAATGGAAACGGAAAACAGGATGAGATTCCTTTTATCGAATTAAGTAATGATCTAATCAGTCCCTTCGGAATTGCAGATTTGAATAATAACTTCATGGTGGTCAAGGACGGAAATGCGGTTTATTACCCGATTTCAGAGGAATACAAAGAAGGGCTCAAATGGGAGAGCAAATTGTTTAAAGACGGATTACTTGATAAAGAAGTATTCACTCAAGACGAAACGATGAGATCGGCAAAGTTTCTAAATCCGGATGCCCCAATCGTAGGCTTCTCTTATCAGTGGACGCCAGACGCTATGTTTGGCAAATGGAGTGATCAATATGTGACCATTCCGCCAATTGCTGGACCAGACGGGAAGCGCTACACCGTTGGGAACCCGTATGGGATGAATCTGGAACGCAACGAGCTGTTGATCACCACATCCTGCAAGTATCCAGAAATTGCAGCACGCTGGGCGGATCAGTTCTATACCAATGAAGCCAGCATTCAGAATTTCTGGGGTGCCATTGGAACGGTGATTAAGAAAAATGACAACGGTACGTATACATTGATGGACCCTCCAACCGGCACCAGTGCGGATGCTTGGTATTGGGAACAGTCACTCCGGGATTTTGGGCCGAAATATGTAAGCCCAGCTTTTGAAAAGACCATCTTTCTAAATCCTAAAACCGGAGATGGACTGAAGCTACAACTCGATAAGCTGGGAAGTGACTACACAACACCACCTTTCCCCAACGTAATGTACACTGCAGAAGAGTTTCAGGAGCTGCCGACCTTGACCACCGATATTGATAGTTACGTCAATACAATGCGTGCTCAATTTATAATCTCAGGTGTTATTGACGAGCAGTGGGATGACTATGTGAAGCAGCTACGGGGGATGGGCCTCGAAAAGATGGTGAAAATTCGGACAGATGCTTTCAGCCGTTATATGGGCGTTGAATAACAAGAAATGAGGTTTTTACTTGATGGGAAATATAATGAAAGAGCCAACCCCTTTGGCGGCCCAATTAAAGCTGCATTCTGAACCAGGCAGTAATGCTGACGCGATTATTCAGGGGGAGTGCTATCGGTTCACTGTCTTAACTCCGGAGCTTATCCGGATGGAATATAGTGAGGAAGGTTTTTTCGAAGATCGGGCGTCGCAGACCGTTGTGAATCGCAATTTCCCGGTTCCAGAGTTCCGCGTAATGGATCTGGGGAATAAACTTGAGTTGATTACGGAGCGCCTGCATTTAACTTATGACAAGCAGCCTTTCTCCCGGCATGGTCTCAATGTTCGGGTGAGAAACGAAGCGGGTCACCTAATGAGTGTCTGGAATTATGGAGATACAGTCCAAGATTTGGGAGGGACTGCACGTACCCTGGATAATGCAGATGGTGCCATTTCGCTGGAGCACGGACTACTTTCACGTGCGGGGTATACGTTAATTGATGATAGCACCTCCCTAGTACTGGAAGAGGATGGACGGGTCGAGCTACGGGCGTTGGCTGGCCTCGATGTTTATTTTTTTGGATACGGTCATGATTATTTGCACTGCTTGAAGGATTTCTATCACCTTTGCGGTCGTACGCCCCTATTGCCACGTTATGCCCTTGGCAACTGGTGGAGCCGTTATTACCGATATTCAGAAGAAGAATACAAAGCGTTAATGGAGCGGTTTGAGCTCGAGCGAATTCCGTTCTCCGTCGCTGTTATAGATATGGATTGGCATCTCGTCGATATTGATCCGCAGTACGGCAGTGGCTGGACGGGTTATACCTGGAACCGGGAACTGTTTCCGGAGCCTCAAAGATTTTTGGCATGGCTGCATGAAAAAGGCCTTCGAGTAACGCTCAACGTACATCCAGCAGACGGTGTACGGGCGTTTGAAGATCCTTATCTGGCCATTGCTGCAGAGATGGGGATGGACCCGGAAAAAGGGGATGCTGTGGAATTTGATATCACGGATCCGAATTTTTTGCGGGCATACTTTAAGTTTCTGCATCATCCGCTAGAGGATGAAGGTGTGGACTTCTGGTGGATTGATTGGCAGCAGGGTGGAGTGACTAAAGTACCGGGACTAGATCCGCTTTGGATGCTGAACCATTATCACTATCTGGATAGCGGCCGGCGCGGCAACCGGCAGATTACTTTTTCCCGTTATGCAGGTCTTGGCAGCCATCGTTATCCTGTGGGCTTCTCTGGAGATACCATTGTCACTTGGGAGTCGCTGGATTTCCAGCCATACTTCACAGCCAACGCCGCCAACGTGGGATATGGTTGGTGGAGCCATGATATCGGGGGCCATATGAATGGTTATTTAGACGATGAGTTGGCAATGCGCTGGGTGCAATTCGGTGTGTTTTCACCTATTCTGCGGTTACATAGTTCTGCTAGTGCCTTTAACAGCAAGGAGCCATGGCGATTCAATAAGATTGCGGAAGATGTGATGAAGGATTGCCTGCGCTTGCGGCATAGTTTACTTCCCTATCTGTACACTATGAATCGCTACGCCAGCCGCGATAGTCTTCCGTTAATCCGACCGATGTATTATCATCATGCGTTGTCGAATGAAGCCTATGAAGTGCCCAATGAATATTATTTCGGAACGGAACTTATTGCCTGTCCGATTACACAGCCGGTCAACCCAAAGGTAGGCGTTGCCGAATTTAAGGCTTGGTTACCTGAAGGGATTTGGATAGATTTTTTTAACGGAAGAGTGTACGACGGTGGCAGAAAGCTTTCTCTTTATCGCAATCTTGAGAATATCCCTGTATTAGCTAAAGCGGGTGCTATTGTGCCCATGGCAGATCTGACGCAATTTACCTCTTCAGTGGATAATCCGAGGCATATGGAGGTCCGTGTATTTGCGGGAGGAAGGGGTCATTTTCATCTCTGGGAGGATGAGGGCGATACTGCGGAGGATCAGGACGATCAATGGTGTGATACAGAAATGATCCTGGAAATGGGGGATAGAGCGAGCTTCAAGATCCTCTCTGCTAAGGGAAATACAAAGGTTGTGCCTGAGCGGAGATCGTGGAAGCTGTCCTTTGTTGGTTTTGCTGATACGAAGGTACAGGTATTCGCTGGCGGCACAGAAATCGAAGCAAACATGGACTATGATGAGGCTACACATACGCTTACGATCATGATTTCGGATCAAGCGGTAGAGCATTCATTGGAGGTAACGTTCACAGATGCCCGGATTGCGGTGAATTCGGTAGATGATGAGGTGTTCAGCCTTCTGAACCGTGCGCAAATTCTTTTCCAATTGAAAGAACAAATTTACCATGTAGTCAAAGCAGCAGTAACGCCGATGGCAGCCCTGGCTTCTCTTGCCTCGTTGGATCTTGAACATACACTGTATGGAGCGTTATGCGAAATACTGTCGGCAAGACTTTAAGCACTATTTCATTGAATTTAATAAAAAAGGAGGTTCTCTCTGTGCGCTGGCATAAAGAGAACCTTTTTTTTATTAGGAATGAACCGCTGCTACTTAATTAGCAGGGTTTGAATGGCATGAGCCGGAATCATGTTCTCAGCCAGTTCGTCATGGAAGCGCAGGGTGAATGGAAGCTCTTGCTCTGTGCGGTTCATAACGATAACAGCAATAGTGCCATCAGGGTTGCGGAAAGCTGTTGTTTCAAGCTTATCTGTATATTTGGAGAAACCAATGCGTTTAGCACCCGGACGAATATATTTACTGAAGTGCCCGATGTAATAGAAAGAGCTCTCAAAAGTAATTTCATCGTTTTTGGTATCTCCGATAATTGGAGCGTCACAGTAATTTCCTACATGATTAGGTCCACCTTGCTCATCCAAGACAATGTTCCAGTCTGTCCAGCTCGACATCCAGTTGTTCAGATTGCCAATGATATCATGTCCGTAACGTTCACCGGTGTTCCATGAGCCGAGATGAACGCCACCTTCTTGGCAGCCTTCGCTGAAGAACAGCTTTTTATCTGGGAAACGATCATGTACAGCAGAGAGGGTTTCGAAGTGATCACCGGAATACCAATGGAAGCAGATTCCCCATATGTATTTGGACGCTGCTTGATCTTCAAAAGCAACCTTAGCACGGTCATATACCCGTTCTTTGTTATGATCCCAGATCATAACTTTTACATGGCCCAAGCCCGCTTGTTCCAGAGTAGGTCCCAAGTAGTCACGCACAAAATCCTTTTCTTCTTCAGCGGTATACAGGCAGGAATCCCATCTTTGTACAGCTTTGGCTTCATTCTGAACACTGACAGCCCAGATATCAATCCCTTCTGCAGCGTACGCCTCAATATATTTAACGAACATGTTAGCCCAAGCCTCACGATATTCAGGCTTAAGAGCTCCGCCTCCGTTCATTTGCCCGTTTGTCTTCATGAACGCTGGAGGACTCCATGGGGAAGAGAACAGACGAAAATCTTCACCTACTGCTGCGGCAGCATTTTTTATGAGGGGGATAATTGATTCGTGATCTCTGGAAATATCGAATGAACGTAGCTCCGCATCGCCTTCCTCTACATAAGCATAGTTGCCCAGTGAGAAGTCGCAGCTTTGGATGTGTGAGCGGCAAAGGGTGTATCCGATGCCGTGCTCAGGATGAAAATAAGCGTCAATGATTTCTTTTTGTTTAGCTTCACTAAGTTTAGCGATAGTAACGGCAGAGGACTCCGTAAGGGCTCCACCAAAGCCTTCAATTTCTTGATACTCCAGATCATCATAGATATTGATTAGCTCTGATTCGACTCCTGACGTATCGGGAAGGAAAATCAGAGGGTCCTTTTCTGTTAAACGATCCGTGGTTTCTTTAGCGGTTTGAATGACGCGAATAGTTTTACTCATAATGGTTGATAACCTCCTACATATGAATTCTGTCTTTATTATAGAAGGAGATTCACTGCACTTTGAAGAAACTATATGGCTAAGAACCTCAACAATCTGGTCATTGATTACTATAGAAAGAGGAGCAAATGCGATGGAAACAAACAGCGTTCAAATTAGTTTGTGTGGATTTATCCGCCATACTCAGCCTTTTCGGCAACTATATCGCAGTGGGTTGGATACCTATATCATCAGGCTGCAAGCCGAAGGGGAATGTGAAGTCCTCATTGATGGAGAAATGACTACCGTAGTACCTGGGGATCTACTATTATTTAAGCCCTATGATATATATGATCTGAGAATCGGTGAAAAGAAAAGTCCTCTGGGACATAGTGTGGACTATTTTGTAATGTGTACAGGGGAATGGGTGGACCACTGGTGGAACCTGCGTGAGCGACCCAAAAAGGTAAGAATTGCGGATGATGGTAAGCTGCAAAGTATATGGCAACAGCTTGATCTGGAGAATAGAAGACTAGACGGGGGTAGCCCTGAAATACTAGAAGCGCTATTTAAAGCTTTATGTTTGCTGTTAGATCGGGCTATGGAAGAGGCACCTGCATCATCTTCGGCTTCACTTCTACACGGACTTAAGATGAAGAGTTATGTGGAGGAGCATGCTACTTCAGAGATCAGACTAAAGGACGTAGCCGCTCATGCTGGAATTAGTGTGACAAGGGCCGTGCATGTATTCAAAATCCAATTCGGTTATTCTATTATGCAATATGCGGGGCAAATCCGGCTTGCGATGGCACTGAGATTAATGGACAATACCAATTACACCTTAGAGCGTATAGCAGAGGAGACGGGGTTTGGAAGTTATACCTATTTTCACAGGGTGTTTCGGGAGCGTTATGGTGTCTCGCCAGGTATTTATCGAAAGAGAGAGTAGAAGGTTTAGCAGTAAAAAGAAGCTGCCCCATAAATCACAGAATAGGGCTTAGGGGCAACTCCTCGATTAGACGTTAATTATAGTAAGGCCAGCCAGCAGAATCCCATTCGAGATCACTGATTAACAATTTGGGTGCGCCATTCTCGGCGACACTGTAAGCATGGCGGACGATAACGTTGGTTCCGTATATATCCTGTCCACCAGGACCCGCCCAAAAACTGTTGCCGCTATCGATGACCGTAGCCCCGCCATTTTTCATATCGGTACCGTCCTTCGCATAGAAAGGACCCAGTACGCTGGTTGAGCGTCCCACTGCAATTTTATAGGTGCTGTTTACACCTGAGCAGCATTGGCCAATGGATACGAATAGATAATAATATCCGGTATTTGGATTGTAAACCATGCTGGAGCCTTCAATCCCTCCGGATTTAGTCGCAATGCGATACGAGTTGCCCGTTGGCTTCATGGTTGTTTTGTTGATGGAGGTAATGTAAATCCCGTTGCTCCAGGAACCGAAGGTCATCCATAGGTTTCCGTTAGCATCTGCCGTAATGTTAGGATCAATGGCGTTATAATTGGAGGCGTCATTAGACGAGATAACGACACCTTGGTCCGTCCATTGTCCCCCGGAGATCGATTTAGTAGTTACTAAACCAATAGCAGACACTCTTGAGCCGAATGTGGAGATTGAATAATAGAGGTAATAGGTACCGTTATAGTAGAAAATTTCTGGGGCCCATACATCTAGCCCTTCTTGATGGGAAACGTAAGAGCTCCACCAGGAGGGTTTCGAGTTATAAATCGGAAGGGAGCGAATATAGTTTGTTCCATCGTTTGAAAACATCACTTGGAGACCTGATCCCGTGCTGAATACCCAATGTGTGTTTCCCTCTTTGATATATGAAGGGTCGTGTACGTTAGTATCTCCAGTCAGATTCCAGGTTGCTGCATGAGCTTGCGATCCTGCTGAGAAAACAGTTGTAAAAAGCATTAAAAAAGACAACAATAACAACCGATAACCTTGCCTACCTTTTTTCGCCATATTCCTTCTCCTTTTAGTTTAGATTTTTCTAAAGTGTTTCATTATTTTGCAATTGATAACGCTTACATAATATCTTGTATTATTTCTCTAGTCAATGATTCTTTTGGATCAATAAAAAAGCAAATCTCGGCCACCGGAGACTTGCTTTTTTATATTTTTATAATAAATCTGTGATCGCTTGTTCAAATAATCTGACACTATTTTCCCAAGTCCATTTGCGCGAATATCTTTCCCCCTGCTCCGCTAATTTAGTTCTTAAGTTGGGATCACGTATTAAGCGGATGACATCTTCACCGAGCCGGTTCTCATATCGATAAGAGAGCAAACAGTTTTTCTTGTGATGGGCGTATTCCATATTCCCGCCTGAATATACACAGACTAACGCTGCTCCACAACGCATGGCCTCAAGTCCCGGTAAAGAGCCTGTATCAAAAATACTTGAGCTAACAAAAATATCCGCACCGTTATAGTGATAGCAGAGCTCCTCATCATTTGCTGGCGTAAAGAACCGATATTTGCCAGTAGCTTTCATTCTTTGGAGAATTTCTGAGGTGTTGAACTCGTCAGGCGGACTGATGAAGTTAATATTTACATCGGGATATTGGCTTTTTACGTAATCCAGCTGTTCTATAAGATAATCTTGCTCACGGTGCCAGGAGAAACCTCGTTCTGTTTTTCTTAATATAGCTGTTATGTTTAAAGGCTCTTGAAGACTGTGACGGATATTCATATTTTTAAAAGAGGAGCTAATGCCAATGGGCACGATACTGCCGGTGATGCCATGATTTAAACGGATCAGCTCCTGCTGCCAACGTGATAAAACGATTAGATGCTCAGTGATGTGATAGGAGGGGAAGGAGCGTCCGTTATCCGGCAAAAAAGGTGGCTCATAACATAAAGATAATCGTACATGAACCCCTTTTCCTTGTTGGCTTGCTGCTTGGGCGATGGGGACAGTTGTAAAATAATTAGAAACAATGACGTCTCCGGGAGGAAAGTCATGCTCGTGAATATTCATATGTGAGGAGCGGATTACGTTTGCGCGCACATCATAAGAAATAGCGCCATCCACAGGCAAAAGGAGATTGACCTGATGACCCAAGTCTGTCAGCCCATTGGTGAGCTCTACTAGCATACGTTGTGCTCCGCCATGAGATAAGGTCAGAATAGGGAATGTGAATCTCATTGATAATCCCGTCCCTTCCAAGTTAGAGCTATAATAGTGAAACAATATTATTCAATCGTTCTATTTCTTATTTTATTCAGTTCCTATAGAAAAGTACCATTTATCAAGTTTATAAAGAAAAGGAGAAGGAAGAGGGGGGAGTATGAGGGAAGAAAGCCGTTCGGTGGTGGGCAATTTGACGAAGACTGATCTAGAACAGGAGGTCACCATTAGTTTCCCTGAGGGGGCTGGAATGGAGAATTATACTTGGAGTATTCAAAAGATTATGATCGGAGCGGCAGAGCATTATTCCTATCATACAGGTCAAATCGTATATGCCTCTAAATTGCTGCAGAAAGAGGATGATCATCTGCTCAATAACTGGAATCATTATTTTTGAGCATAGATAAAGCTGGGGATAGATGCGCAGCTGCTGCTAACACCTATCCTCAGAAATGGATTTTTATTGTGTTATAGGTGCAAGCTTCTTCAGTAAAGCAACGGTTTCATTAACCTCCAGATCCTTGATATCTTCTAATGACACATCGATCATTGGCTTATATTCTTGGAGTTTGCGCAGGAAAGCCTCGGTATGGAATACTCCGCTGCCTGCTTTTCCGTGGTATGCTTTTTCACCATCTTGATAGATATCTTTTAAATGCGCAAGAATGATACGGTCGCCGAATAATCTAAAGGAATCATCGACAATTTGATCCTGCAAATGCGCAGCCGTGCCAATAAAATTACAAGGGTCCAATACAACACCTATACAGCTTGATGGGACTTCATCTAAGATGCGGCGCATCTTGTCTGGTGTAGAAAGTGTATGTGTGCAGACCCCTTCTAGTCCTAGAAAAACGCCCCATTTTTCAGCTTCCTCTGCAAGTTCTTCTACAGTTGCCCTTAACGTATCCCAGCCGATAGCTTCGTAATGGATCGGATCTTGTGCTTGAAAAGTAGTCAGCGCACCTGTTTCTGTTGCCACCATAGGTGCGCCGAATTGGCGGGCATAACGAAGATGCTCTTTAAAACGATTGATCTCAGCTCTCCGGATGACAGGATCCGGATGAACAGGGTTGATGTAACAGCCCAAAACACCGATACGTATTCCTGCTTTGTCAAATTGTTCGCCAATATAGCTGGCAAGACCTGGACTTAGTTTACCGGTAGAAGTGTCGATGTCCTGAATGGCTTTGGATAATGCAAGCTGAACAAAATCGATATCATAATTCTGAAGGGTTGCAGTTAACGACTTGAGCGGCAGGCAGCCAAATGTGTGGGCTAGAGTTCCGTATCTGATGAGTAACCTCTCCTTTAATAGAGTAATGAGTAATAACCTTCATAATAGTAACGCTTTCATAAGGATGCAAGTGATTTATCATTATCGCGGGTCAGGAAATTGATGATTTCAGTGTTGACTCTATCCGGTTGCTCATGATTAATGCCGTGTCCCGCACGGGGGATCACTTGGTAATGAAACTTTCCATCCTCTAAAATATCTATGAAATCCTTTGATTGTTTTAACGCGTGTTCTCCTACTAAAAAATAGAGCTTATCTCTGACGGCAACTGCGGCGTTTTTATCGTATTTTTGAAGCTTATGAACAAACATAGCTTGCTGATTATGAGCTCGCATTAAAAGGATTAGATGAGCAGCTACTTCTGGGTGATTGTCAAATAAAGGGGAGTCAGGCGCACTTAACTTCTTCAGCACTTTCAGTAAATTGCGATCCGTGGGAATCAGAATCTCTGGGAACATCATCATTAGCGTTTGCAGCATGGCTTTGATGGGTGTGGTGACCATTCCGCCTTCCAAACAAATCACACGGTTCACTTTGTCCGGTTGCTTGGTTGCATAATTAAAAGCAATATAGGCTCCATTTGACACCCCTGCAATATTAAAGATGTCTATGCTCAGATGTTTGGCTATTTCATTAATCCATTCCACCTGCTCAAACTTTTGTTTATTAAAGTGCGCATTAGGAATGCTTTTTCCGGGTCCGCCCAGAGTATCAATAGCAATGCAGTAAAAATGCCGCGATAATTCCTCGATGTTAAGGAGCCACATGACCGCCGAGTTATCACCAACGCCATGAAACAGAAATAAAGGGGGATTACTCTTTTGCCCGGTAAGGATACAATGCGTCAGCCCATATGTGGTTGGGAGATCGAGCTCTTCAAGAGGAATAGGCCACTGATCAACTAGCTGTTGGTAGGATTGCCACACTCGTTCTTGCACCTTGGCATTCTTAAAGCTATTTACCATCACAAACCTCCTTAGTGAAAATACAACATCTGTATCTTATTCCAATAAGTATACTACGAGAGTGGGGAAGGAGGAGCGCGCAATAGGAACATTCCTGTGAAAAGAGGGGTGCAGACCAGATAAGTGTATTTCATACAACTAAATTGCTACTTTACTCTCACTACGGTGAAATAGATGTACTTCGTACAACTATTTCTCTCGTATTTAGCTGATTCAGCTAAATTGGGCGAATTTAATTGCACAAAGTACACTTAACACATTAGGCGTGAGCATTAAAGATCATTTTAGTTGTAGAATGTGCAATTAAATAATGCATGCCGGTCTCTTTTGCGGTAAATTTTGATAGGGAAGTTATTAATAACGTTCTAGGTGGGGATGATTATGCTCGTTGAGCTAAAGGAAGCTAGTGTTTCAGATGGACGCGATATTTTTGAGCTGATTGTGGAGATAGGTCCGGGGGAGAATGGATTCGTCAATAACGGATTTGATCTGGCTTACAGTCAATTTCCTGATTTCATCCGGGATCGGATAGCACTTTCACAAGGTGATAATCTTCCGCCACAGTATGTAGCACAAACCAACTACTGGCTACTGATTGACGCTTATCCTGTTGGTGTCGGAAAACTAAGACATTCCTTAAATGATCAATTGAGGAAGTCCGGTGGACACATCGGTTATAGTATCAGACCCAGTGAAAGAGGAAAGGGTTATGGTACGATTTTTTTGGCAGAGCTGTTAAAAAAAGCTGCGGACATGGGGATTGATAAGGTCATGCTGACTTGTGAGCCGGATAATATATCTTCGAGAAAGGTTATTGAAGCGAACAAAGGAATACTACATGGCATTGAGAATGAAAAATGTAACTACTGGATCACCCTTTAAGCTGGTGTGAAAAATAGGGGAGGAGTTGCCAAGAGGCAGCTCTTTTTTGTTATTCGCGATGTTATTGTAGTTCATCCAATGGAGATTCGTCTAAAATGTGAAAAAAATTTAAAATTTTGTTGAAAGCGCTCTATTCAAACACAAACAAATAGTTTAAAATCAAAACAAACAAAAATAAACAAAAAAACAAACATTCAAAAACGGAGGTATTCACAAATGGTACAAAACTTATGGGATTCATCTCGGAAAACGAAATTAAACGGGGGATTGGATGCATTAGTGTTCCGCTCTAATCTGCTGGGCGAAGATCGCAGAGTCTGTAACTTTGGCGGAGGGAATACATCCAGCAAAACGATAGAATTGGATTTTCGCGGGCGTGAGGTAGAAGTAATGTGGGTGAAGGGCAGCGGCTCTGACCTTGCTACGATGAAAGCAGGCAACTTTACCGGACTAAGGCTTCAGGATATTGCCCCGTTATTTGAACGTGATGAAATGCCAGATGAAGAGATGGTAGCTTATCTCGCAAATTGTATGATTGATCCTAAACATCCGCGTGCTTCTATCGAAACATTACTGCATGCATTTTTACCTTTCAAGCATGTGGATCATACGCATCCAGATGCCATTATCAGTTTATGCTGCGCTCATAACGGTAAGGAAATTGCCCGTGAGATTTATGGGGATCGTTTCGTATGGGTGCCATACATCCGTCCAGGCTTCACTTTATCCAAAATGATTGCCGAAGGTGTGCTCGCAAACCCGAAAGCTGAATTAGTGCTGATGGAGAAACACGGTCTCGTGACTTGGGGGGATACACCTGAATCTTGTTATGCCAAAACAATCTCCATAATTAACGAAGCGGAAAGTTATATTGAAGAAAGAATTGAAGATCAGAACCTATTTGGCGGCCGCAAATCAGAAGCACTTCCAGAAGCAGAGCGGCGGGCTGTAGCGGCGGCAGTGATGCCACTGATCAGAGGCGCGGTCAGCGATGAGCGTAAAATGATTTTGACCTTCGACGATGCGGAGGATGTGCTGCGTTTTGTAGGAGGGGCTGACTCGGAGAAGTTATCCGGTGTAGGCGCAGCTTGTCCAGATCATTTGGTACATACCAAAATGAAGCCGCTTTTTGTTGCGTGGGAGCCAAATACCAATGATATCGATGGCTTGAAGGCGAAGCTGAGCGAAGCGATTAGCGATTATAAGGAGCAGTACAAAGCGTACTTCGACCGTAATAAACATGAAGGCGATGTAATGTTCGAGGCTGCGCCACGTGTGATCCTGATCCCTGGCGTGGGCATGATCAACACAGGTAAAAGCTGGAGCAATTCTAAGATCAGCGGAGCCTTGTATCACCGGGCGATTGCTGTTATGCGCGGAGCTACTGCGCTGGGAGATTTCGTCTCTCTAAGTGAGAATGAATCGTACAATGTGGAATATTGGCCCCTGGAATTATATAAATTATCATTGGCTCCGGCAGAAGCGGAGTTCTCCCGTAAAGTTGCCTTTATTACAGGTGGTGCCGGGGGAATTGGGAGTGAGACGGCTCGTCGTTTAGTATCAGAAGGAGCGCATGTTGTATTGGCAGATCTCAATCTGGAGGGTGCACAAAAAGTAGCGGAAGAGATTAACGCTAAGTTTGGTGAAAATCGTGCATTCGCCGTTAAAATGGACGTAACTCAGGAAGAGCAGGTAACCGCAGCTTATGCGGAGACAGCCCTTTTTTATGGCGGGGTCGATATTATTGTTAATAATGCTGGGCTTGCAACCTCCAGTCCGTTTGATGAGACTTCATTGAAAGAGTGGAATTTGAATATTTCTGTGCTGGGCACAGGATATTTTCTCGTTGCACGCGAAGCTTTTAAAGTGATGAAGGAGCAAAAAATCGGAGGCAGCATGGTATTCATCGGCTCCAAAAATTCTATTTTTGCAGGTAAAAGCGTCTCGGCTTACAGTTCTGCCAAGGCGCTCGAAGCCCATCTGGCCCGCTGCATAGCAGCTGAAGGTGGAGAGTTTGGCATCCGTGCCAATACGATTCTGCCCGATGCAATTCTACAAGGATCAGCTATCTGGAATTCGAACTGGCGTAATGAACGGGCGGCTGCTTACGGGATTGAGCCGGATCAATTAGAGGAGCATTACCGTAAACGCACGACGCTGCTAGTTAATATTTATCCACGTGATATTGCCGAAGGCGTTGCTTTTTTTGCTTCTTCCAAGTCAGAGAAAACTACGGGTTGTATGCTGACAATCGATGGTGGAGTGCCAGCAGCTTTTACTAGATAAGAGGTAGCTTGAATATAGATAGGGATAACGGAGGGAAATCATGCTGATTGCAGACAGATATGAACGAATCGTAGAACTAGTGAATGAACGCGGCAGTATCCGTGTCTCAGAATTGAGTACATTATGCCAAGTGACGGAAGAAACCATTCGCCGCGATCTGGATCGATTGGAAAAAGCGGGGCGGCTGCTGCGTTCGCATGGCGGAGCAGTTAGCCTGCGTGACCGGCAACCGGAGACCCCTTATGCTGAACGAGAAATCATGAATGCAGCGGAGAAACAGCGGATTGCCCGTGAGGCGGTAATGATGATTAAGCCGGGCGATCGAATTCTGCTGGATGCCAGTACAACGGCTTGGTATATGGCTTCGCATTTGCCGGATATGCCGCTTACTGTGTTGACCAATTCTACTAGAGTGGCAGCAGAGTTAAGCGGGAAGGAGCGGATCGAGGTCTTTTCTACAGGCGGACAGCTGAGCCGCAGATCAATGTCCTATGTGGGTCATTTAGCAGAACGTTCGCTTGAATTGTATCACGTGGATAAAATGTTTTTTTCCTGCAAAGGATTTCATCTCGAACGTGGCGCTAGTGAATCAAATGAGCTGCAAGCTATGGTGAAACGAAAGATGATTTCTATAGCGGAGCAAGTGATCTTATTATGCGATTCCAGTAAATTCGGAATTCAAGCGTTCACACATTTTGCGGCTCCTAGTGATGTTAATGTCCTAATAACGGATTACAACCCTGTTGAAGAACAAATGAAGCAGTTGCAGAAGCTGAACATCGCAATAACGACGGTGTAGTAAATAGTTGTGCAGGAGGTGAAGGCATGAAGGTATCGATGTTTATAACTTGCGTCAGCGATGCCGTGTTCCCGAAGGTCGGGGAAGCCATGGCTCGTCTGCTGGCCAGATATGGCGTACAGCTGGAGTTCCCGGAGGTGCAGACGTGCTGCGGACAGCCTGCGTACAACAGTGGATATTGGAATGAAGCGCGGCAAGCTGCACTTACGATTCTGCAGGCCTTCGATGACAGTGATTTTGTCATTGCACCTTCCGGATCCTGTACGGGGATGCTTCATCATTACCCTAAGCTGTTTCAGGAAGATCCGGTTAATCTGGTCAAGGCGCAGAATTTGCAACGCAAATCCTATGAATTCAGCCAGTTTATGGTGCAGGTGCTTGGCGTAACTGATCTAGGAGCAGTGTTTCCGCATAAGGTTACCTATCATCCTTCCTGTCATGGCACAAGGATTCTGGGGATTCGCGACGAACCTATGCAGCTTATGCAAAATGTGAAGTCGATGGAGCTGATACCACTGCCTTTTGCTGAGGACTGCTGTGGGTTTGGTGGAACCTTTGCCGTGAAAATGTCTGATATCTCCGGGGCGATGGTCACTGAGAAATCAGATCATGTGCTGGAGACGGAAGCAGAAATCCTAACGGGTCTGGATATGGGTTGTCTGATGAATATTGCCGGGAATCTGCGTTACCGCCGCGAACCCGTTCGAGTTATGCATTTAGCAGAACTGCTATATGAGGGGGTGACTGATAAATGAGCCAAGCCACCACCAATTCCACGGCGAGTTCAGAGAACGGGAAGCCAGCAACAGTAAAAGAGCGTGCAGACTTGGCACTGAATAATGACTTTTTACGCAAGGCTGTTCGTTTTACCACGGAGAGACTGCGTGATGGAAAACAAAAAGCGGCTAACGATCACGGTTACTGGGAAGAGTGGCGTGAACGTGGGCGGCAAATTCGTCTACACACGATCGCCCATCTTGATTACTATTTGAACCTTTTTGCAGACAAGGCAAGAGCAAACGGCACACATATTCATTTTGCAGCAACGGGTGAAGAGGCTGTGAAGATTGCCCTTGAAATCGCGCAGCGAAAACAGGCAGCTTCTGTGGTCAAATCCAAATCAATGGTTACTGAGGAGCTGCATTTAAATAAGGCGTTGGAATCCATCGGTGTGGAGACCATAGAGACGGATCTGGGAGAGTATATTATCCAGCTAGCCGGGGAAACCCCGTCACATATCATTATTCCGGCGATTCATAAGAACCGCTACCAGATTGCCGAGCTGTTGTCCAAAGAGGCAGGAGAGGAGCTTTTGCCAGAAACTACTATCCTTGCTGGATTTGTACGGCGAAAGCTGAGAGAGAAGTTCCTTGATGCGGATATCGGAATGACTGGCTGTAACTTTGCTATTGCAGAGACGGGTTCGATGGTGCTGTTCGAGAATGAAGGCAACGCTCGTATGGTCACCACTTTACCGAAAACACAAATTACCCTGATGGGGATGGAGCGGATTATTCCTTCGTGGAGTGATCTTGAAGTGATGGCTACATTATTGCCTCGTTCGGCAACAGGGCAGAAGTTAACGGTATATATGTCGGGTATTTCTGGTCCCCGCAGGGATAATGACGGTGATGGGCCGGAAGAGCAGCATATTATTATTCTTGATAATGGCCGATCTGAGCAGCTAGGTGATCCTGAGTTTCAGGAGCTGCTGAACTGCATCCGCTGTGGAGCTTGTCTGAATGCTTGTCCTGTCTACCGTCATATTGGCGGTCATGCATATGGGGGAACGTATAGCGGACCTATAGGAGCGGTGTTGACCCCGGCGCTGAATAAAAATGTAGATCAATGGGATGACATCGCCTCAGCCTCTAGCCTGTGCGGAGCATGTTATGAAGCCTGTCCGGTCAAAATCCCTCTGCATGATATGCTCATTTATTTACGGCGGCGGAAGGTAGAACGTGGTTATGGGGATAAGGCAGAAGGTCTCGGCATGAAGGGTTTTGGGGCGATTATGGCGAAGTCACAGCGATTTAGTAATGTGATGAAGGTAGGTAGAATCGGGCAAAAGCTGCTCGTGCGAGACGGAGGAATTCCGTCGAAACTGGGGCCGCTGAAAGGCTGGAACAATTATCGGATCGCCCCGAAGCTGGCAGATCAATCCTTCCGTGAGAGCTGGAAGGGGCTGCAACAGGAGCTAGACAAGAACAGTCGCGAAATGGACCCGGTGATACAGAAGCGAATGGAAGATTTACTAGCGAAGCGGAAGCGGGAAGAGCTGGAAGGAGGGGCCGGGCATGACTGAAGAGAAGCACAGTAACTGGTTGGAACGTATGGAGCAGGATTCACTTGAAAAGCAGCAGGGATTCATGAATGATATCGCTCGCCGCCTGAAGCGACCGAGAATTACTGAAGCTCCTGCACATCCTTTTCGCGGTGCACCGCAGTACTGGCAGCAATTTCAGTGGAGTCCGGAGGAACGGATCGAACAATTTACGGCGAATTTTCAAAGCGCAGGTGGTCATGTATTTCGTATGGAGGATATGGATGAAGCCAAAGCTTTCATCGTCAGCAAAGTCAATGAGATGCTCGCACGGTATATTCTCCGGCAAAATGTCACCGAGCTAGCAGCACTTCGACTAGAGGAGGAACTCACAGATACACGGGTGTCTGTCTGGAATACAGATGATCAGAAGGCATGGAAAGCTAGGGCGGCCGAGGCTGATATTGGAATTGTGATTGCGGATTATGCAGTTGCTTATACAGGCTCCATTACTGTGCTGTCCTCTGAGAATAAAGGCCGTTCAGTCAGCTTATTACCTACCGCATTAATTGCCATCGTTCCATTGGAGCGGCTGAAGACTCGTCTCGGTGAGGTGCTTATTGATTTTGATGAAGCTGGGCCATCGGGGCTGCCGGCGGGCATCCATTTTATCTCCGGACCTAGCCGTTCAGCGGATATTGAGAATGATCTGACGATAGGCGTGCATGGTCCAGGAATCGTATTCGCTTTGCTAGTAGGCTGATAGGAGATAAGGAGTGTTGTATAGGGATGAATACACAAGCTCATAATCAAATTCAGAATCATATTGCTGTTGATATCGGAGCCTCTAGTGGGAGAGTGGTCTGTGGAACCTTGCAGCAGCCGGGAAGAACCCTGTCTATAGAAGAAATTCATCGCTTCAGTAATGGATTCGCTGAACAAAATGGTAATCTATATTGGGATATAGATTATTTAGTTGCTGAAATCGTCAAGGGCTTACAGCAGGCCAAGGCTAGAGGGATCGAGCGCTGCACCGTGGGCATCGATACTTGGGGTGTCGATTATGTACTTCTCGATCAGGAGGGAGCGCGGATCCATGAGGTTTTTTCTTATCGTGACTCCCGAACGGATGGAGCGATAGAGAGGCTGCATCGTAACATCTCAACTGAAAGCGTTTACGGAAAAGTGGGGATACAATATCTCCCGATAAATACGTTGTATCAACTGTTTGTGCATGATCAGGCGGAGCTGGAAGCAGCACATTCCATCCTCTTGGTCCCTGATTATCTTTATTATCGGCTTACGGGTCGCAAGATTAGTGAAGTGACGATAGGTTCCACCTCTGGGATGCTGAATCTTCACACTCGTGATTACGATGAGGATCTTCTGTCGGTGCTTGGTCTTTCAAAAGAGCAATTCCCTCCCTTAACAGAACCTGGGGAACCTGTTGGGAGGTTGACGGAGGACTTGGCGGTTCGGGGTGATCTTCCAGATTGCGAGTTCATAGCAGTAGCCTCTCATGATACAGCATCAGCTGTATTAGGGGTTCCGGCAAACAGCGAGAAATGGGGATTTCTCAGTAGTGGTACTTGGTCACTCATCGGGGTGGAACGGGGTTCAGCCATCACAAGTCCAGAGGCAATGTTACGCAACTATACGAATGAATGGGGAGCCTACGGCTCATTCCGGTTTCTTAAAAACATTATGGGCATGTGGTTGATTCAAAAGGTTCGTGAGGAGTACGGCGGACAATACAGCTTCGGTGAGCTGGTAGAGCTGGCAGCACAAGAAATCCCCTTTAGATCGATCATTTATTGCAATGATGAACGATTCATGAATCCACAGAGCATGATTGACGAGATCCGCAGCTATTGTGTGGAAGCAGGACAGTTGGTTCCTCAAACGCCTGGGGAAATGGCTCGATGTGTATTTGATAGTCTTGCTTTATCTTATTATTTCTACATTCAGGATCTCCAGCAATTGACGGGTGACAACTTAGAGAGGTTGCATATCGTTGGCGGAGGTGCGAATAACGGTCTGTTGTGCCAGATTACGGCAGATCTGCTGGAGATGGAAATTCACGCCGGACCCACGGAATCTACGGCTTTAGGCAATCTGGTGGTGCAGATGATCAGCACGGGTGCTGTAACTGATCTTCAAGAGGCGAGAGAAATTATAAGTCGTTCATTCCAAGTAACATCTTATATACCGAAGGGGATGGACCCCACGACCAAAGAAGCGGCTTTGGCACAGTTTGCCCGGCTGCAGGTCGTTAATTAGTAGCTAAGTTTAGTGGAAAACGAGCGAAAGAGAGGCATAAATGCCTCATCTAAAACACACTAAGTTAAAAATCAGGAGGCTCAAACATGGAGCAGAGTAAAGAGAGCTTACAGAGCATTCAGAACAGCTACAATGAAGCGAAAAAGCTTTACGCACAGCATGGGATCGAAGTAGATAAAGTGTTGGAGCAGCTAGCGGAAATTAAGATTTCTTTGCATTGTTGGCAAGGGGATGATGTGAAGGGTTTTTTGAATAAGGAAAAAGAACTGAGCGGCGGGATCGCAGTTACCGGAAGTTACCCGGGGCGGGCCGGGTATCCGGAGGAGCTGCGCCGGGATTTGGAACAGGCTCTAGCACTCATCCCAGGGCAACATAAAATAAATTTACATGCTATTTATGCGGATACCGAAGAGACTGTAGATCTCGATGCGTTAGAGCCTAGGCATTTTGAGCGATGGGTGAGCTGGGCCAAAGAGCAGGGACTCGGATTGGATTTCAATCCTACCTGTTTTTCTCATGAAAAAGCAAACGATGGCTTCACACTGAGTCACCCAGATCCTGAAATCCGCAACTTCTGGATCGCTCATTGCAAGGCCTCACGTCGAATCGCCGAGTCCTTTGGCCAAGCATTAGGTCAGCCTTGTGTCACTAATTTTTGGATTCCAGATGGTTATAAAGATACGCCGATCGACCGCTTGTCACCAAGGGTACGGCTTCAGCAGTCACTCGATGAAATCTTCAGCGAGGAAATCGATCAGCAATATAACATTGATGCTGTAGAAAGTAAGCTGTTTGGTATTGGTTCGGAAAGTTACGTGGTTGGCTCACATGAATTCTATATGGGTTATGCGCTAAGCCGGGGCAAGGCGGTGTGCTTCGATGCTGGGCATTTCCATCCAACCGAGACGATTTCGAATAAGCTGTCTTCCTGGCTGCTGTTTGGGGATCAATTACTGCTGCATGTTAGCCGTCCAGTACGCTGGGATAGTGATCATGTGGTAACTATGGACGATGAGCTGCTCGAGATTGCCCGTGAACTGGTTCGTGGTCAGTTTCTGGACAGAACGCATATTGGATTAGATTTTTTTGATGGAAGTATCAATCATGTTGCTGCTTGGGTGATCGGAACACGAAATACATTAAAAGCTTTGCTTCGTGCCATGCTGGAGCCAATCGAGCAATTGAAGCAAATTGAGCTGGATGGAGATTACACTTCAAGGCTTGCCTTGGTCGAGGAATTTAAATCGTATCCGTTTGGAGCCATTTGGGATTATTATTGTGCGAAGAATGGCGTACCGGTCCGGGAAAGCTGGCTAAATGAAGTGAAACAGTATGAGGCTGAGGTTTTATCGAAAAGATAGAGGTAGAAGTAGAAGTGAAGTAGAACGAACTTTAACAATATAAGTAGATAAAAGATAGGCGGTTACCGGCAGGTAGCCGCTTTTTTATGTTTATGAATCGTACATGATTTGAATTCAGCTCTGATCTCTGCTATGTTTTATCCAAAAGAGAGCGAGGCGCAAACTATGAAACAATATGGACCGAACCCGAATACGCTCTATCCCAATGAACAAATTAAAAGTATCTGCTATATAAAAAATGCGATTACAAGAGACAATATCATTGTTGGCGATTATACCTATTATGATGATATAAACGGTGCAGAGAAGTTTGAGGAACGTGTGACTCATCATTATGATTTTATTGGCGATAAGCTTATTATTGGAAAATTCTGCGCGATTGCCAAAGGCATTGAATTTGTCATGAATGGTGCCAACCACCGGATGAATTCGGTTTCGACCTATCCGTTTAATATCATGGCCCATGGCTGGGAACAGGCGGTCCCGGATTTAAAAGATCTGCCGCTAAAAGGTGATACAGTCATCGGAAACGATGTTTGGATTGGACAAAATGTTACGGTTATGCCAGGTGTGCATATTGGAAACGGAGCAGTTATCGCAGCCAATTCTACAGTTGTAAAGGATATTCCGGCGTATAGTGTAGCTGGAGGAAATCCCTGCAAAGTGATCAGACAACGTTTTGATGATGAAATGATCGAATATCTTGAAGCGCTGAAGTGGTGGGATTGGGATGCTGAGCGAATCTTTAAGAATCTTGAAGTGTTATGCAGCAGCGATTTAACGAAAATCAAAGCGATCAATTAATCGTAAGTAGGTTCAGGATACGGACTTTAGTTTATCTTAAAGATATAAACCTCAATTGAGGGAATACTTTAGGTATGTACGTCATATGAACCTTTCGGAGGGAACCGGCAATGAAGAAGGATAAGGTCAAGAATAGCATGGAGCTCACTGCAGAGGAATTTCCATATAGCAAAGAAAATGAGGAAATGGTAACGCAAAATTTTTGGACGAAAACTAAAAAGTTCGCAGGCAAAATTCCATTTACTAAAGATGCTATCGCAATGTATTATTGTGCCGTCGACGCTAAAACACCTTTATGGGCGAAAGGAATTGCTTTCGGTGCATTGGCTTATTTTATTTCTCCTATAGATGCTATACCCGATGCGATTCTAGGCCTTGGATTTACAGATGATGCAGCGATTATCGCAGCAGGCATTAAAGCGATATCCGGTCAGGTAACCAACGAACATAAGGAAAAAGCTGCAGCGTTTTTTAATGGGGAAAAATAAAAGGTGCAGCATTGAGCTACACCGTAATATCTGTACCTTCAGGACAGCTTTCTGCGGAAAGCTGTTTTGTTTTGTACACCTCGCCCCAATCTTTCATGAGTTTAATAATAGGAATCAGTGTCTTGCCGAATTCAGTTAAAGAGTATTCGACTTTTGGGGGAACCTGATGGTAGACCTCACGGTGTACAACCCCATCCTCTTCCAACTCTCTTAGTTGCAGGGTCAGCATACGTTGGGTAATGCCCGGGCAGATCCGGCGGAATTCGTTAAAACGTTTCGTGCCATCAATCAAGTGATAGATGAGAATTCCTTTCCATTTGCCTCCTATAACGTCCAGTGTGAATTCTACAGGGCAAGCTTCTTTGTTGCTTTCCGGGAAATTTCCGAAGCCACCTTTTCGGTCACGCATAGCTGTTCAACTCCCATGGTATCATTTTGTATACTACATAACATTATTGTGCGTACTTTTAAAGAAGTGATATATACACTAATATTAAGCATGTGATCGGCAAACAGTCAAATGCTCGTCGATGCTAATCAAGTAAAGGGAGTGTTACTCATGGATACTTTATCGTTAAACAAGAATGAAATCCTGTCTGCATATCAGTTCAGACATGCAACTAAAGAATTCGATAGCCATAAAAAAATTAGTGAATCGGACTTTCAATTTATTCTGGAAACTGGACGATTGTCACCAAGTTCATTCGGATTCGAGCCTTGGCGTTTTGTGGTAGTACAAAGTCCGGAAGTACGTGAAAAATTACGTCCTTATGCCTGGGGCGCACAAAAGCAATTGGCAACCGCAAGCCATTTTGTGCTTATTCTCTCACGTCTTCCTAAAGATATGGCTGCTGACTCCGATTATATTAAAGGGATCATGGAGAATGTGCAGGAGTTGCCTCCGCAAGGAATGGAAGGAAAACGTAAAGTTTTTGATAAGTTTTTGAAGGTTGATTTCGGACTGATGGAGAATGAGCGGGCAATGTTCGAATGGAGCTGCCGGCAGACTTATCTGGCGCTTGGGAATATGCTGACTTCAGCTGCGTTAATCGGGATCGACTCCTGCCCAATGGAAGGTTTTGATAAAGCTAAGGTTGAGCAGATTCTGGAAGAAGAAGGGATTTTGGACGCTGAGCATTTTGGAATCTCCTGTATGGCAGCTTTCGGATATCGCCTGAATGAACCACGTGGTAAGACGCGTCAAGGTGCAGAGCAAGTAATTCAGTGGGTTTAACGAAATTGAATCTTAATCTTTGAGCCTGTAAAGTCTCTGTATTCTGGGGATTTTGCAGGTTTTTTTGCGATATTTCTTATAAGATTCAAAAATTAATTGAAAGTTTCATGAAAACTCTGATACCCTTATGAAGGTGACTCCATATTAGCGCTATCGCTTTAACTTAATAATGAAGGGATCCTGCATCATGAAAATCATTCGCATTATTATCCAAGTGTTCCTGCTATATTTGTTCTACTTGGCTGGGGACTATCTGCAAAAGCAACTGCATCTCCCCGTTTCCGGGAGTATCGTAGGATTACTGTTACTTTTTGTTCTATTGTTATTCAGGGTCGTGCCTGTGAAGTGGATTGAAGAGGGTGCTACAACGATATTAGCTTATCTTCCGTTATTTTTTATTCCAGCGACAGCTGGGATCGTGAATCATATGGATATCTTTAGTGGTAGAGGTTTACTATTAATCCTAATCCTTATCGTTAGCAGTGTTCTCACGATTGCCGCAGCTGCACATTCTAGCCAATGGCTTACTAGCGTAAACAACAAGCTGAAAGCGGGATGGAGCGGCAAGAGACTAAGCGAAAAGGGGAAGGAAATATAATGTTTTTTATCGCAACAGGTATTGTACTGCTTAACGTAGCTATTTATTTGATGATGTCAGTAGTATATAGACGATTTCGTATTCCTGTACTTATTCCCGCGCTTACAGCAACAGTGATTGTTGTAACTTTACTACTATATTTTCATATTCCGTATGATACATATATGATAGGCGGCAAATGGATTAATCAGCTGCTCGGTCCTGCTGTAGTATCGTTAGCCTACCCATTATATAAACAACGTAATGTGTTGATTGAGAATCTCCCGGCAATTCTGGGCGGAGCCATTGTAGGTCTGCTTATAGGGATGTTTAGTGGACTGCTTTTGGCGGCAGGTCTAGGCTTCTCTAAATTATATGTTTTATCTTTATTACCTAAATCGATCACTACACCTGTAGCGATACAGATCTCGAACAGCTTAGGTGGGGACTCTTCTTTAACCTCTGTATTTGTTATGATTGCTGGATTTACAGGTGCGATTGGCGGACCTTTTATCATCAAACTGTTTAGAATTCGTAGTGAGGTTGGAATCGGAATTGGTCTAGGAACCGCTTCACATGCTCTAGGAACAGCAAAGGCCTTGGAATATGGTGAACAATCCGTTTCGATGAGCTCGGTTGCGATGACTGTTTGCGCCGTAGTTGGCTCTTGTATCGGCCCACTTGTAGCGTGGATGATGTACCCTTAAATTATTCTTTTAATTGGACTATGTTTGCAAAACACTCCATCGGGTAACTATAACTAAGGAACAAAAAAAGCAAAGCACCTGAGGAGGATTTCACATGTCCGATCACACACAAGATGAAGCGGAAATCCGCAACAAGGAAAATAAAGAAGGCGATTCATTAGCTGAAATTAAGAAGATGGAGAACGGTGTAGACATCGAGCCAGAGGCAGATGAGTGGGTAGCCAAACCTGCTGAATCCTCACACCCAGATCCGCTTCCCGATAATTTGGAGTAAATGATTCGGAAGACAGGCTGTCCTTTAGGGGACAGTCTGTTTTTGTTGATGATTATAGTAAGTATTGTATAATAAATAAAAGTACAACCTCATCAGAGTGTTTTCTCCAAGTTCGTCTTAGCTTTTCGCAAATTTCACAGATCTTTGCCAACAGGGAGGAAATGGAATGCGTAGTCGGAATGAGAACAGCCGTTACCGGCAAAAACGTGGTGAGGCTCTCGCAGGAAACTTTGAGAAAAAGTACGGTTCAAACTTTGGCGTACGCAGTGAGCTTAAGATGGATGCACTGAAGAAACAAAACGACGATCAGTTGCTGACGACACCTCATGAAGAAGAGCATAAATAATTAGAGGTAACAAGTGGGAGACTTTTACTCCTGGAATTCTGGAATGGAGGCATAACCTTTTGGGTTATGTCTTTTTTTGTGCGCATATTTCCAGAACGATCAAGACATAATAGGGCCGGATGGACAACTAAGAAAATAATGACAACGGGAGGCGAGATTAGGTCATGATTATTCCTATATTTTCGTTAAGTGGAGATATAGCAGTTACTGTGGTGGGCCAATACTTTTTTTATTTTATGGTCTATTCCTTTTTAGGTTGGGTATTGGAAGGGACCTATAATCTATACAGTAATGGAAGCTTTCGCAAAGAAGGATTTCTAAAAGGTCCATTTAAGCCGATGTACGGCTTTGCTCCACTATTGCTATTGATTGCTAGAGATTTGACGCTGCCACTTCCGCTTTTCCTATTTCTTGCGCTAATCATTCCTTCTGCTGTGGAATTTATAAGCGGTTGGCTGTTAAAAACGGTATTCCATAAGCAATGGTGGGATTACTCAGGAATGTCTTATCAACTGCAAGGGCATATTTGCCTGCGTTTTTCTCTATATTGGTGGGGGCTTTCAGTAGCTAGTGTGTATGTAATTCAGCCGCTTATGGAGCTTTTATATTCGGGTGTTCAGCCTATTTGGAAATTCGTGCTTCCGATCGTGGGGTTCTACTTTATGGCGGATTTATTATGGACCTGCTGGAGCCGGTATCGGATGGAGAAAACCCCTCAATATCAGAAGTAATGGTTTTCTATATGTGTACTACGAGTCTTCTTTTGTGTATCAAGCACAAACATTTCGTGGACAGGCATTTCGATATTGCATATCCGTTTCTAGTCATAAATAATATAGCAATATATTAAATACTAGACGGACTGGTGGCGATAACGATGACAGGGAAGATTCTAGTGAGCGCATGTCTGTTAGGGCATAAAGTACGTTATGATAATGGCGATGTTCCGTGTCTCGATGCCCGATTCCTAAAGTGGTATGAGGAAGGGCGTTTTGTCCATATTTGTCCAGAGGTAGTGGGAGGTTTGCCAACCCCTCGTCCTGACGCACAGCGGCAAGGAGATCGGGTAGTGACGGGGGCAGGCGTTAATGTTACGGAGCCATTTATGAAGGGGGCTCAAGCCACACTAAAGCTGGCTAGGGAACATCAGGTTGCATTAGCTATTTTAAAACAAGACAGTCCTTCATGCGGAAGCCTGTATATTTATGATGGAACCTTTAAAGATACGAAAGCACCGGGAGAGGGCACCACTACGGAGCTGTTGAGGAAAAATGGGTTTAAAGTATTTGGCGAAGATCAGCTGGATGAAGTCGAGCAGGAACTCGCACGTATGGACGAGCATGGCATTCTTTAAGTAATAAATAGGCTGCAGGATACATAGTGTGTATAAGGGGAACGAAGCAGTGTCCTTGGGAGAGGAAATGCCGTCCGATGAGCCATCCTTCATTTGGGATAGGAGGCGGACGCAGATGAGTATTGATCAGCTCATTGCTTTGCTCGTTCTTGTCATTATGATCGTACAGCTTGCTGGCACAAAAGGTAAACACTAAGACTCACCTCATTGTAACTGCTTCCGGAGCTCAGCATTTTTTGAGTTCGGAAGCTTTTTTTGTCCACGGCTATGCATATTGTGAAATCTAAAGGATTCCTTCATAGTGATGTCTAATATACATATAGTGGGTTTTTGGGAAGTCCAAGGAAAGAATTTAGGGGGAACTATGAAATTTAGAACATGGATAATCATTGTGCAGTTATTTATGATTGCTGTGCTTGTAGGCGTATTGGCGGCCGATCTAGGTGAGACAGGCTCAGATGAGTCTAAACATGATGATATTTTAATACATTTTGATCAAAAAGATTTAAACAGGATGAAAGAAACCGTTCAAAGGTTTAGTGAAGGTAAAGGGGATAACCTGATGTTGATTGAGCCAACCACGGATAGTGGACGGTTAATTCATGATTTCTATTCTAATGGTAAAGAGCTTCATTGGGTAAAGGATGATACAAGAGATGCATGGAGTAGTAGTCCCGGGAAGATCGAATATGTATGCCAAGCGATTGAACTAATAGAGACAGGTGAGCGGTTTAATGTCGAGTTATCTCAATGTAATGTTCAGCCAGACGGTGAGAAAATAAACGTGGTCAGCTTTTTAAAAGAAAGATTATAAACCCATTTACGGAGAGGATGGATGATCAATATGCCGATGTCTGAGTACTATCAAGGGATTCGTGGGAAAGTGGGCTCAGAATTATTAATGATGCCTTCCGTAGCTGCAGTAGTAAGAAATAAAGAGGATGAGATTCTGTTCATCCGCAAGCCAGGAGAATCTTTGTGGGGATTGCCTGCGGGAGCGATTGAGCCAGGGGAGCGTCCCGGAAGAACCTTACGCAGAGAGGTATATGAAGAGACAGGGTTGATGGTTCATCCTACGTCGATTTTAGGTGTTTTTGGTGGAGCGAAATATAGATACGAATATAGTAATGGCGATCAGGTAGAATATACGGTTATTGTATTTGAGTGCTCTATTATCAGAGGAACGCTTAGAGCTATAGATGGGGAGATCGAAGAATTTAAATTTTTCAAAGAGAACGAGCTGCCAGAGATTGCAATTCTTTATCCTAGAGAGATTTTTATAAAAGACCGAGAGAAGACTGCAACGATATTCGAGTGACTGAGAGGAGTGCCTCATGAAGACATACATTTATATGGTTAGACATGCAGTGTCACCTTTTGTATTAGGGAATGAGCGGGAACGGGGATTATCCGAAAAAGGACACGCAGACGCTTATAGAATCAAAGAGCTTTTGACGGAGGAGGAAATTACATATTTTGTATCCAGCCCATATAGACGAGCCGTAGAGACAATTAAATATTTGGCAGAAGCTTCGAACCAAGAGATTGAACTGTATGAAGAACTCAGAGAACGAGCAATCGGAAGTGTCGAGATTGAAATCAGTGAAGATGATTTTCTGCGGGGCATTCGGACATCGTTCAGCGACAAGCAATATAAAATGCCGGATGGAGAGAGTACCCAGGGAGCACAAGAGCGTGCAATTCCTGTCATCAAGCAATTAATTCAACAGCATAAAGGCGGCAAAATCGCATTAGGTACGCATGGGAATATCATGACCATTATCCTGAACTACTTCGATAAGAAGTATGGATATGAGTTCTTTGAACAGACGTCCAAGCCGGATATTTATAAGCTGGAATTTGAAGAATTGGAGCTTACCCATGTGGAGCGGCTGTGGGACTCCGAAGTGCTGAACAGATGAAATATTTTATAAAGCTGAATGCACTAAGCGTACTTTATGCCTTTATGTTGTTTGTTGTAATAGAGCTGCCATTGAATATTTATCGAATCAGCAGAATTTCCGGCTTGGAGCTGGGAAAAGTAGATACCTTGCTGTTTATCTTCAAGCTTGTTTTATTTTTATTATCTTCTATAGTATTTATTTGGCTTACAAAAAAATATTTGAGCGGAAAAAAATCCATGTATTTCACTACGATCCTATGGTTTCCCTATTTGATTCTATTCATTAGTTTATTCGCAACCTGGTTCCCAATCACAGAACCTGCAGATAAACCTGCACCGGTAACAGGACTGATCATAATAGGAGCCATGATTATTTATCCGTTTTATATCGCAATGATTAGTATTATCGCAAGCATCAATTTTAAGTCAGAAGCTGGATAGAGGTTGGAAATGAGGATCAATGATCTGAAAGAAAGAATTTTTTATATTTGTATCTGCCTCGTTGTTATTGTATTGGGGTTAAGCACTAGAGTATTCACGGATCAGCTGCCTTTGTTTGTATCTAGACATTTCGGAGATGCGCTTTGGGGCAGTATGGTTTATTTTATGTTTCGGGTTCTACTGGTAAATCAAAAGCTAAGGCTCGCCTTTGTATGGAGTTTGGTGTTTAGCTTCGGCATAGAATTTAGCCAGCTGTATCAAGCGGAGTGGATCAACAGCATCCGTTCTACAGTATTGGGTGGTCTAATTCTCGGAAAAGGATTCCTGTGGATCGACCTTGTTAGATATTTAGTGGGCATTGCCCTTTGTTATGGATTGGATCAATACTTTCACCAAAAGGTGCACCGAAATAATAAATAGTGTTTATTGGAGAGGAACCTTTAAATGGTAAATAGTTTGATTGTGGTATGCTTGCTTACGATGATTATTCACACGGCAGAAACCTTATCGTATTCGGTACGATACGCCGGAGTGAAGCTGAACAAGATAGCCATTGCGTTATCTCTCACAGGCATTATTGTTCTCGTCTCAAGAACTGCAAATATGATCCAAGCTCCACTGACGGCTAAATTCGTAGATTATGCCAAAATACATTCCGATTTTCCACTTCTTAATTACTTGAGAATTATATTATTGGCTTCTTCATTAGGGACTTTAATTGCCATTGCTGTGTTCCCTACCTTTGTAGGCTTGTTTGGGAGAATCATCTCTAAGCTTGAAATCGAAGGTTCTATCCCAAAACTGCTTACCAGTGTGACGATCGGGCAACTAAAGAACACCAGAAAATACATAAGAAAACCAAAAGTGAATCTATATAACTTCAGATACCTGGGGATTCCTAAACGTTTTATTGTGATGAATGTTTTTGTGACAGCCTTTTACACCGTAGGTGTCATATCATCTTTGTACGCTGCTCATCTAATGCCTCAATATAGCACGACTGCTTCTCAAGCTTCCGGACTGATTAACGGTATGGCGACTATTCTGCTGACCATATTTATCGACCCACAGCTTGGTCTTATTACCCATAAGGCTACTGAAAATGTAGAATACCGTGATCAGCTAGGAAAAATATATGTGGTATTGATGGGTTCACGATTTGTAGGCACTATATTTGCTCAGCTCCTAATTGTGCCTGCAGCCCAATTAATTAGTATGTTAGTGAAGCTGATTTGAGCCGGTGGGGGCGAATCATAATCATTAGGGAAGTTTAGATTCTGCTGCTCGTAGTGCTAGCGAAGTCTTCTGTTCCCAGCTGTAAATATTCTGCTGCATGGAATGAATTCGTTTCATTTGCTCATAGGATGATTTCAATTCTGTGGCGGCTCTAACTGCATCTCCTTGCTTAACAGCTGCTTTATATTGTTTGTCAGCTTCCGCGCGTACTTTCTGCGTGGCAGCGAGATTCTTACTCTCGGCAGTTATTTGTTTCTTTAAAGCAGTGATGGGTGCCAACGCATCTTTGACGGGTTTAAGCTTAGCAGCGGTTTGCTTGCGAGCGGCTGCCAAAGCGGTTGTCTTTGTCTTAATTTCGGCTCGGGCGAGGGTTACAGCAGCCTTTAGTTTATTACGCTTCAGGTCCAGCAATGTGACTGTTTTCAAGTCTTTAGCTTTCTTGGCTGCGGTAGACTGTTTACTGAGTGTGCTGTATTGTTCCAGAAGGGGAGCATGTTTCTTCTGAACTGAGCTAGCTTCTGAAGATAAGCGGCTTAACAGTGCTTGATCTGTTGACTGTATGACGGTACGAATAGATTTCAGAGCGTCATTATTCTGTTTGCGTAACTTCTGAATTTTTGAGTTATCTGTCTTGAGGGTGGCTTGAAGCGCGGTATAATTACCATGAAGACTGTTAATGTCATCCAGCGCGGAATCCCAGCCAGTAGCAGCAGACACAAGTGTGAGGTTACAGGTTAAGAAAGCTGCTACCAGCACTACTTGAGCCATCCATTTTAAATCCCTAATTCTGAAAATGTTCGTTCTACATCTGACGGTGTTTTTTGGCTTAAACATTCCTCTCAGCTCCTTAATGGATTAGTTAATATACGCAAAAAAGCACCTCCAAGATAGGCATTGACGCCTGTCTTGCGAGGTGCTTCTCCCGCACAGAAATATAAAGATGCTCTTACTATAACTTGAAATTAATGGATAGTCAATGAATAATAGAACATTTGTTTGCTTATTTTTATAATTGTGAAATACAAAGGGGAGTAAATATGAGTTCACATCTAGAGTATGGGCACGATCGAGTGGCTCTGATTACCGGAACCTCCAGTGGATTTGGACTGCTGACAGCGCTCAAATTAGCTGGACAGGGGTTTAAGGTGATAGCAACCATGCGTGATTTAAGCCGTAAAGGCGAGCTGGTGCTGCAGGCAGAGCAGGCAGGGATTTTAAAGCAGCTTCATTTAATGACCATGGATGTAACTGACAGCGATTCTATAGAGACAGCAATATCTTCAGTACACGAAACATTTGGAAGAATTGATGTTCTAGTCAATAATGCAGGTTTTGCCATTGGCGGTTTCATAGAAGAAATATCTATGGAGGAATGGCGGCGGCAAATGGAGACGAACTTTTTTGGATTAGTGGCTGTGACAACAGCTGTGCTGCCCATTATGCGAGAACAGCAGAGCGGCACGATTATTAATGTGGGAAGTGTAAGTGGATTATCCGGATTTCCAGGTTATGCGCCTTATGCAGCTTCTAAATTTGCTGTTGAAGGCTTCAGCGAAAGCCTGCGTCATGAAATGTCCCCTTATGGAATAAGGGTGGTATTAATTGAACCGGGCTCCTTCCGTACACCGATATGGGGAAAAGGCATGGAGCAAATTCGACGTAAGGAGGATTCTCCGTATAAAGCGCGTCTTGACGCTGTGCTACGATATTCCAAACATACTGCTGAGACAGCGCCTGACCCTAGTCAAGTGGCTAATCTTATCGGTCGTATTACCGAAATGAAAGCACCACGGCTACGTTATCCTATCGGCAAAGGTACGCGAATCTTAATTTTAGGCAAAACGCTGCTTCCATGGAAGTGGCTGGAGAGAATTATTGCGAAAGAATTGAGGTGATAGGATGGAGTCATCCATAAATTTAACAATCATTAAACTAATAGGTTATGTGTCCAGTTTGATGACCGTTTTTTTATGGCTAATTTTTATATTCATCAATCCTTATGCTGAGATTACGAATCGCTCCACTCTTGTGATTAGTATAATCATGTTGTTATTACCGGCGGGGTTATTAGCAATAGGTGTCTTTTTAAACAGAAGTCGGCTAATGCTGCTTGCATTTATCTGGAGTTTTCCCTACAGTTTATATATGTTATTAACACCCGGAATCTTTAGGTTGTTCGGGATTACGAGTCTAATGTATTTACTTTGTTTTGTGTTATTTAGAATGAACAAGATTAGATATTGAACAAGGATAGAGGTGTGCCGATGCTAGAATCGTCCGGAATCCATATCTGCTTCAACGCAGATGGCCGTGAAATAGAAATCCTCGATGTTACTCCATTTGGCAAAGATAAATTTCGAATTGAAGAGACACCGATTTTTAATCCGGCTGTTACAATGGGAGATATTATACAGGTGAAGGAAGAAAATGGAGTCTATTATTACCAAGAGACTGTTCAGAAATCTCCTTTCAAAAGATACGCTTGGCTGCTTAGTAAAGAAGCTGTTGATTCAACGGCCATTGCAGCTTTTAAACATAGAATTATAGAGAATGAAGGCAAATGTGAGTTGATCTTTGGCGGTTTGTTCGTCATTCATATTCCTAAGAATACTTCAATTGATGTTGATGGGGAAATGAATCGAATTATTGAGCGGTTCGAGATTTAAATACTAAGGAAAAAATGCTGCGTCATGAAATGCAAGGAAACTTGCACATGATGACCGCAGCATGGAGAATAGAAGAAACGCTTTTTATTTTAATTCTTCCATAAATGTCTTAAAATTTTCGGCGATTTCTTTTGATTTGGTATGGTGCAGATAATGTCCTGCATCAAGTTTTACCAATTTTCCTTGTACGGAATTTTTGACTTGCTCTTCATGCAATGATATCCAATCTTTTAAGAGAGTATCATCCCCTTGAACAAAGAGCAAAAGGGGGAGATCCTTTGGAAAAGTTGAATTTAGAGCCCCTTTATAATTAGAAGACATATGTTCCACTTCATTTAAGTTAGTGTAATTATAAGTGTTTCTAAGCGTAAGCAATCTCAATTGTTCTTTAGTTTCATCATCAAACGGCAATTCAGCATAGGGATTTCCACTTGATTTAAATAACAATCTGCCCAAGCCTGATTCTCTAAGTAGTTTTAATTTTCCTGTTGGTATTTTAACACCTATTCTGTCTTCCGTTGCAATACTATTATCAATCCCGACAAATGCACTCACTTCGTTTGGATATTTGTTCACATAATTCAAACTGTACATACCGGAAATAGAGTGTGCCATTAGAATATAACGGTCAATATTAAGCTGCTTTACAGCTTCATGAATTTCACTCACAATGTTTTCTGTGGTTCGCTCTTTTTCAGTTCTATCACTTAATCCATAACCGAAAGGCTCAATCACGACAACTTTGTAAAATGGAGATAGTTCATCTATTAACAGCTTAAAATCAAGTCCCGGTGCCACCGTTCCATAACCAGGTAAGAGCACGACTGTCTCTTCACCCTTTCCTTGAATCAAAACGTTCATATTTTTACCATCGACGCTTACAGACTGACCATAGGGTTTTATTTTAGCTTGGTCCGATTTATTGAGGAAAATATTAGCGACAAAAACAGTCACTAGAAAAAGTACTATTGCAGTAGCTAAAGCCCCTAAGGAAATAAGTATAATTTTCAGCGGTTTATTCATCCTTTTTTTTATAACCTCTTCTTCTGGTTTCAATCGCATCTTCTCCTGTTCTAATCGCTTTATTCTAGCTACCTTAATGAGTTGCTAAAGAAAGCTTACCCGATGAAGATGAACTATACATGACGACAATATGAACTGAATATGAACCAGCTAAAAAAGTTTGACTCTATAATATGAATGTGAGGTGAGCAATAATGTTGAAATTTATGAAGCAATGGTTGCCGAGTATTGTGATCGCAGTGGTTATTTCTTTGTTTGTTAGAACCTATGTTGCTGAAGCCATGAGAGTTCCAACGGGCTCTATGATCCCAACGATTCAAATCAATGATCGCTTAATTGTTGAGAAAATGTTATGGATGACCACACTGGAGCATGGAGATATTGTTGTATTTACGCCACCTGTAGCTGGTGATGAGAATAAAAGATATGTAAAAAGGCTAATGGGGCTGCCTGGAGATACCTTGGAAATTAAAGATGGCGCACTTTACCGAAACGGAGCGAAGGTTAACGAACCTTACCTCAATGAACAGATGGATTACACTTTTGGACCGGTTACGGTACCCGCCGATCATTATTTTTTTCTCGGAGATAACCGGAATATAAGCTATGATGCTCATCTGTGGGATACTCCATTTGTGTCGAAGGATAAGCTGATTGGGAAAGTGATCGCTGAATTTAGCAATCCCTTTTAGGTAGTGTGTAAGACGGATAAATGTAAGGCTTAATCTCTAAAAATAGATTTAGGGGTGCTGAAGTCGCGGGGGTCTTTTGAACTAACCGAGTGCTTTAATGAGTCTTTAACCATATTGTTACTTTGGAAGAATTTAGCTATCCTTAAGGTAAAATATACCTACATATAGTAAGGGGTGCTGAATTTTGAAAGCTCATGTCACAGATCTCAAACATGGCGATTGTCTAATCACAGATACATTCAATAGTGTTGGCCTACACGTGCTTCCGAAGGGGACAGTGGTCTACGGAGAAGAAATCACCATCCTGATGAGGCATCAGATTGATTATGTCGATATTGAACCACGCATGATGGTGCTGGATAATGAAGAAATGAATGTGACACAAGGGATAGATGGTAATTTTGATCAAGCCATCCAAAACTATGAATCTATATTTCTGGAAGCACTCAGCAAGGGTAGCTTTACGCAGTCGGATGTTGATAATACGCTGCAGCCATTGCTGGAGAAATTGGATGAACAAAAGGATGTCGTTTCTTTATTATTGCTGCTGGAACGTGATGATATCAGTACATACAATCATTCATTGCAGGTCGGACTGTTATCGTTTTACATAGCGACTTGGTTAGGTCATACAAAAGCCGAAAGATTTGAGATTAGTAGAGCCGGTTATTTGCACGATATCGGAAAAAGCCAGATTGCTCCACATATCTTAAATAAGACGGATAACTTAACTCCCGAAGAATCAGAAGAACTAAAACGTCATACTACGTATGGATACGATATTATCCTTAAATCGATGAATGACGAAAAGACCGCACTAGTGGCGCTTCAGCATCATGAATTCGAGGATGGTACAGGTTATCCTAACAATCTCCGTAAACAGGACTTGCATCCGTATACGCAGATTGTTGCTGTCGCAAATACTTATGTAGGCATGACCTTAGGAAGAGCGAATCAACCAAAACAAGGCCTGATTAACGTTCTGCGCAAGGTACATGAGCTTGGATTTGGCAAGCTGAATGGAAATGCGGTACAAGCTCTGATCGGACATTTATTGCCGAATTTTGTGGGTAAGAGCGTTCAGCTTAGCAATGGTGAGCAAGGTACGATTATTATGAATAATCCGTTGGATATTTTCAAACCTCTGGTAAAAATAAATGAGACTACGTTTAGAGACTTATCTAAAGAGCGTAATTTGACTGTTGAAGAAGTATTTATTTAACGAATATTTTTGTGGCGATAAATAGGAGGCTATCTCCCTGATCCGTAAAATCAGGGGATAGCTTTTTTGTGTTATAATCGAAATTGGGTTAAAAACCCTTCAATATGGAATAGGAGAGTGCTTATCGTGATTATCAAATTCATTCGTTTACGTTAATTTGAGGTGCAATTCAATGATGACATCATCCATTTTTTTGAAAATGTATTGAGTCTTATTTAACTGTGCATTCATTGATAAAATTCGAATGAAATGAGGAATGAACAATGAGCGAAAAAATAGTAAAAGTAAACGGAATTGATATATGTTCGGAAAGTTTTGGAAATCCTAGCAATCCTGCGATATTGCTGATTATGGGTGCCACCTGTTCTATGGTTTATTGGGATGAAGAGTTCTGTCAGCGATTAGCAGATACCGGACGTTACGTTATTCGTTATGATAACCGGGATGTTGGACGTTCCGTTGTTTATGAGCCTGGGAGTTCCAATTATACCGTGATGGACATGGCAAATGATGCTGCTGGGTTACTAGACGCCTATAATATAGAACAGGCAAATATCGTTGGAATGTCCTTAGGCGGAATGATTGCGCAAGTCCTTGCTACACGTCATCCGCAAAAAGTTCTAACCTTAACCTTGATCGCATCAAGTTTTTTCGAATCTGACGATAATGATCGGAACTTGCCTCCTATGGATGAGCGGATCCTCGCATTCCATGCAAATGGAGCAACACTGGATTGGTCTAATGAGGAAGAGGTAGCCAATTATTTGGTTTCAGGTTCCGGCATACTCTGTGGTTCAAAACATAAATTCGATGAGAAAAGAGCGTATAAACAAGTAAGGCTGGAAATAAAACGTGCCAACAACTTGCTTAGCATGTTTAATCATTCTCTTCTTACAGGGGATGACGGCTACGAGGGCAAGGCAAAAAATATCATGGTTCCTACCTTGGTTATCCACGGCACAGAAGACACGGTGCTTCCTATAGAGCATGGTTTGGCGCTTGCGGCGGAAATTCCTAATGCGTCGCTTCTAACCCTGGAAGGAACGGGCCACGAAGTCCACCCGGATGATTGGGAAACAATAATCAAAGCCATTTCGAATCATACTTTAGGCGGTAAAGCTTAACAGGGCTTAAAGAGTAAAATAAAGAAGGGCTACAATTCGGTCTTGCCGATTGTAGTCCTATTTTTTCTAGGATTACTTCGTCCCTAGGAATTAAATCGCTTCACTAATTTTTCTTTATGTGCAGTAAAAGCTTCTTCTAAAGTGATGCCATATAAGTCAGCTAACAATGCGATATTTCCGAGAACATCCCCGATTTCCTCAATCAAGTCGTTTTTCAGTTGCTCTGGAGTACGAGTCGATTCATCCGGTCGATCTCTGCCGATTTCATAGGAGCGTACAGCTCGAGCGACTTCACCTGTCTCTTCCATTAAGAATCCGACTCTTATAAAAGGACCATAAGTAGTCCAGCCTCGTTCTCCATAAAAATGATTAATCCATTTCTGCACATCGTTAATTTCCATATTATGTAGCACTCCTTAATCTTTCACATGATTTATACTCCAACATATAGTATATTAGATAGCGGACATTATCAATATATAGTTTGGAGATGAGATTTTGAAATCAATATGTGTTTTCGCAGGATCGAATTTAGGGGTGCATGAGGATTATAAAGCTAAAGCTGTTGAACTTGGTAACTACATGGCTATGCATAATTATCGTTTAATTTACGGTGGTTCAAAAATCGGATTAATGGGTGAGGTCGCTAATGCTGTTTTGAATGGTGGAGGCGAGGTAATCGGGGTAATGCCTAGAGGATTATTTAATGGGGAAATGGTACATAGAGAGTTAACGCAGTTGATAGAGGTAGAGGATATGCATGGCCGTAAAGCAAAAATGGGAGAGCTGGCAGATGGCTTTATTGCTTTACCTGGAGGGTTTGGAACGTATGAGGAGCTCTTTGAGGTTTTGTGCTGGTCACAAATTGGCATACACAAGAAGCCGGTAGGGGTTCTAAATATCAGGAATTATTTTGATCCTCTGATGAATCTGATACATAACAGTATCCAAGAAGGCTTCTCTAATTCTTCGCATCTCAGTCTGCTAAACGTATCCAACGAGCCGTTGGAACTCTTAACTCTATTGAAGGAGTATGTTCCGCAAACGCTTGAGCAAAAGTGGAAACAGCTCAACTGAATAATGAACTATTAGTTTAATGATCGGGTACTCGGGTACACTGTGATCTGGACGTAAACCAACCGAAATCAGGCATTAGTTTCTCTATGACCTTTACCGCTCGGACTCAGCTGACCTTATTTCTCCATTTCGAATGTTTTAGGCGAGCTATCGGACTATATTGCAGCTATTTACTCATAACCACACGGATTCTACACTGTTACATGGTAATAAGAGCTATACGGTCCGATACTTCTGTAAAAATGACCCAAAAGCTCAAATAGCTGCAATACGGTCCGTAACATATTGAGGGTCTTTGGCTAGTTTGGTTATTTGGGTTACTTTAGTTTCTTGGGCATCATGGGTTTGGTTCTTAGGTTTATCTCCGTTTGAGCAGGGTTTCGGACTCCAGTGACGTTATTTCTTATGAAGAGGTTCATATTTTGTGTTTTTTTTGCCAATAGCGATTATGGAGTCCGATAGCATCCCGATTATGGGATTATACTGTGTATAAGGTCAACTGGGTCCTATAGCGACTTCGCAAGCGGATTCACGGCGCAAAAGGTACGTAATCAAACGAAGTGTAGGTTTGGATTATGGCTACATTACCGCTGAATTTGAAATTCACTAGTGGATTGGCTATGATAAATATAGAGAAACGCTACAAGAGGAGAAATGAGATAATGACCCCCGAGAATCAAATCGAACAATTTAAGAAGCTTAAGCACGATATCACTCGTTTCATGTTAATTTATAAATTTGCATTGGATGAGATGGAAACGAAGATTGAGATCCTAAAACAGGAGTTTCAGTCTCTGCATGATTACAGCCCAATTGAACATACCAAATCGCGTATTAAGTCTCCAGAAAGTATCATGAACAAGATGCTGCGCAAAAATGGTGAATTATCGCTGGATTCAGTGAAAAATTGTATTAAAGACATCGCTGGTCTGCGGATCACCTGTTCTTTTATCTCTGATATCTATCATGTTAGTGAGATGCTTCAGAAGCAGGATGATCTAACGGTCCTTGAGGTAAAGGATTATATTAAGAACCCTAAACCTAACGGATATCAGAGTCTTCACTTGCTGATTCAAGTCCCTGTTTTTATGTCCGATCGCCAGGAGCTTGTCTGTGTAGAAGTTCAAATTCGTACCATTGCTATGGATTTCTGGGCAAGCCTCGAACATAAAATCTTTTATAAATATAATAAATCAGTACCTGAGAGTATGACTCGTGAACTGAAAAATGCGGCGGATGCCGCTCATGCCCTTGATCTGCAAATGGAGCGTCTGCACCGGGATATAAAGGAAATTAAAGACGATGATGAAGATGATCTTAGCTCCTTCGAGGAAGAGCTTCGCCGTATAGTGGTTCATAATAAGCAGTTCACACTTCCAGCTAACTTTATTAAATTGCTTGACGACAAATAAGCTGTTTTGTCCGCCTAGAGTTATCCGTTTCCTTTCGGGTGACTCTAGGTTTTTTTCTTGTATACATCATTGCCATAGATAACTAGAATAGAGTATTCTCAACTAGAAGAGAATGGTTACTTTAGCTTCATCATTTTTACATAAAAGGAGAATGAAGATGAGCGAGCGTACACTTCGCACCATTACTGTGAATCAAATCGGATATCCGCTGGATGGACAAAAGATCGCAGTATTTACAGGTACTGAGCATGATTTTCAGGTAGTTGATGTTGATAGTGGGACTATTGTGTTCAAAGGTAGTTCAGATGCTGGAAGATTTGATAAAGCCAGTGGAGTAACTTTGCACACAGGTGATTTCTCGGAAGTCAATACTGAGGGAAGATATCGGATTGAGCAGAGCGAGGGTGTAGCTTCGGCATCCTTTACAATCTCAGATCAGCCTTATCATGAGCTTCAACAGGGCTTGCTGAAAGCTTTCTATTATTATCGCTGTGGCGTTGAGTTGACTGAAGAATATGCTGGAGATTGGAAGCACAAGGCGTGCCATACTGCAAAAGGGATTGTATATGGGCAACCGGATCTTCAACTAGACTGTTCGGGTGGCTGGCATGATGCAGGTGATTATGGAAAATATAGCGGTCCCGGTGCGAAAGCTATCGCGGATATGCTGCTTGCCTATGAATTATATCCCTCGGCTTTTGTAAGCGCTATCCCATTGCCTGAAAGTGATGGATCTACGCCAGATGTGCTGCTGGAATGCAGGGTGGAGCTCGATTGGTTGTTTAAAATGCAAGACTCCGCAACAGGTGGTGTATACCATAAATTGACTACGTTAAGCTTTCCTGGTCTGGATGTTATGCCTGAGGACGATACAGCAGACCTGTACTTCTCACCAATATCTGCTACTGCAACTGGGGATTTTGCTGGTGTTATGGCTATGGCTGCAAGAGTGTACGAGCCTTTTGATGCTGCTTTTGCGCATAAATGTCTGGATGCTGCGGGGGCAGCATGGGAATGGGTTGTACAGCATCCAGATGTACCCGGTTTTACGAATCCGCCTGAGATTAGCACTGGAGAATACGGGGATGGAGTCGATAAGGACGAGCGGTATTGGGCAGCGGCGGAGCTGTATCGTACGACAGGGAAAGAGGAATATCATCAAGCTGTTCTGCAGCTAGTGCAGCTTGCTTTTCCAAAATACAGTTTAGGCTGGGGTGATATGGGGGGCTATGGCACTATTGCTTATCTGTTAAATGGTGAGGAGCAAGCAGACCGTGCTTTATATGCCTCGTTAAAAGAAGGGCTTGTTGCTGAGGCACAACGATTAGCGGAACAGAGTCGTGAGGAGGGCTATAGGATCTCCTTAAAAGAGGAGGACTATATCTGGGGCAGCAATATGCTAGTAATGAACAATGCAATGCTGCTGCTGGCGGCTGAATATTTTAGTGGAGACTCCGGTTTTGCGGACTGTGCCTTAGATCATCTACATTATCTGATAGGGCGTAACGTTCTGGATATCAGCTATGTTACCGGGTTTGGGGATCATGCCGTGATGAATCCGCATCATCGCCCTTCTGTAGGTGACCATGTGGCTGATCCGGTGCCGGGATTGGTGTCAGGGGGGCCAGATCGTGGGCTGCATGATGAATATGTAGTTGAGCATTTACAAGGAAAACCAGCTGCGCAGTGCTTTGTCGATCATGAGCTTAGCTATTCTACGAATGAAGTGACGATCTATTGGAATTCACCTGCGGTGTTTGTTGTGGCCCGTTTTAATCAATAAAATGCAATAGTTCGAATAGGGAAAGACGTCCTGAAACTGGATGTCTTTCTCTTTTTTATAGCTGAAATGCTATAATACTAGACGGTATGCTATTTTAGCGGATGGTATTAGGAGGTAGGGGATTGAGTAGTATTTTTGAGATTCAGAGACTTGCAAAACTTAACTGGAAAAGTAACGAGCAAACTTCGAAATATCTTTTCTCGGAGATCTCCGCAGACATAGCTGAATCGGACCGCATCGCATTGATTGGTGCCTCTGGCCAAGGGAAAAGTACACTCCTTAGAATCCTGGCTCTCTTGGATGCTCCGGATGAGGGAGATATGTTGGTAAAGGGGACTTCATATAAAAGTATGGATGCGAGATTATGGAGGATGAAAATAGGGTTTGTAGCACAACAAGCGGTCATGCTGTCTGGCAGTGTGGAGGATAATTTAAGAACTGTCAGCAGACTGCATGACAAACCTTATGATCTTAAACTAGTGCAGCGACTAATTGGGCAATTGGGGCTGGAGCATTTGGATTTAAGCAAAAAAGCGGCAGATTGTTCGGGTGGTGAAAAGCAGCGGATTTCTTTAATTCGATCCTTGCTGCTCCGACCTACGGTATTATTGCTCGATGAAATCACCGCTTCGCTCGATGTTAACAGCACTCAAATGGTTGAGAAGCTACTAGAGGATTGGCATAAGGAAGAAGGCACTTCGATGATTTGGGTCACTCATGATCTTAGGCAGGCGAGCAGAATAAGCACAACTACATGGTTTATGGGAAAAGGCAGGTTGGAACAGCATGTGAGCGAGTCTTTTTTTGCTGAATCTGCGGAAGAATTGGCTAAAAGGTTCGTTTGGCCTTCGGAAGGAGCGTCGTTGTTATGAGTTATACAGCACTAAGTTTCACGCTTCTGTTTGTATTAGGGACAATGTTGGTCTCCGTGTGGCAAAAGCTCGGACTGGAAAAAGATATCATTGTAGGCACAGTGCGGTCGGCCATTCAATTGCTTGCGGTGGGGTATGTGCTGCAATTTATTTTTAAATCGGATCAGGTCATTTATGTAATTGTGATAATACTCTTTATGATCAGTGTAGCCGCATGGAATGCAGCCAAAAGAGGCAAAGGCTTGCGCGGATTAGTCTGGAGAATTGGACTGGCGATTGCTACTATGGAACTGCTCATGATGGGCATTCTGCTCAGCTTACATATCATTGAGGCTACGCCACAATATATCATTCCGATTAGCGGCATGACCATTGGCAGTGCTATGGTGGTTTCAGGGTTGTTCATTAACCATATCAAGCATGAAATTCAGCAGAGCAAAGGGGAGATTGAAACGTTGTTGTCTCTTGGCGCAACGATCCCACAGGCGATCCAGGAAGTTAGAAAAAGATCTGTAAAATTCAGCATGATTCCTACCATCGACGGTATGAAGACGGTTGGGCTTGTTCAACTCCCTGGAATGATGACCGGAATGATCATCGCGGGCGCTGATCCTGTAGTAGCTGTTCGTTATCAGATATTAATTGTGTTCTCGTTCACTGCCTCTGCTGCCATAACGAGTATGCTGCTCAGTGTACTGAGCTACCGACTCTTTTTCACGCCGGATCTAAGGCTCAAGCAAATAGTGGAGCAAGGCTAAGCCTATTTCTCACAAGCGATTCCGTCTTTGTCACGGTCGCTTTTTTTATTGGCATTATAGAGTTCTTTCGATACGTAGGGTTTGTATTTCGTTTTGCCGCCTTTGTTCTTGGTTGAGCTGGAAATGGCAACTCCACCTTTGTAATCTTTGTTTAGCTCCGTGCAGTTTTTGTAGGTTTTGACCTTGGATTCTGCGCTTGCTGTATTCAAGGTAGCGACGGATAGAGTGAGTAGCAGACCTGCTGCTAGACAAATGTTTAAGATTTTTTTCATGGGAACACTCCTATAAAAATTTAATGAAATTGCTGGTTGTGTAGTATCATTGTATTTTATATTACCAGTTTAATTCATTGAGGTATACATTATTGGTGGATTTGGAAACCGTGTACATATTTATGAGTGAAGTGGGGGAATAATTAGATTCAATTCACATGTAGTGAACAGGCTACGAATGAGGTGATTCTAATTAGCAAAATGAAAATGGCGACTGCCCTAATTGCGGGATTGTTGCTTCTGCCGGGTATGGCTATGGGTGCATCAGCTCCCGTTACTATGACTCACGTTAATGGAGAACTGCTATCGGCTATGCCCAAGCCAGCTCCGGAGTCTAGGCGCATTATATTACCTTCTGCAATTCAAGCATCAGAGCTATACGGGTTCGGATTACAGCATCGGAATGCCTCGATTCAATATTCGATCTTCTCTAAAGATTTCAAAAAGATTATGTATCCGCGGTTTGTTGAACTAAACTGGGTGACGGGTGTCTCAAGTCCTTGGATCACGAACTACGAGGTCACTAAAGAAACGATAATTAACAAGAACTCAGAGGTCATAGAAATGCGTCTGGATACTGCGACTTCAAGTGGACCAGCACCTTCTATACTTTTGACAATCTCACTTGTGCAAGAGAAGAATAGCTGGGTGATTACCGGAGTGACATCGGACCCCGAGCTGCCGCGTGGCGGATTGCCTAGGAAGTAGGTTGGTTATGGATAGGAAAAAGAGCAAGCGTAGTAGGGGGGCCCATACGCTTGCTCTTTTTTTGATTCGAAAGCACATCGTTTAGTCCACGTGGTCTGTTTTTCTACAAATGATCAGTGACAATGTCAGCCCAGGGTGGCAATGCCAACTCAGCGTCACAAATCATCAGCTTACGTTGGTGATTATTTAAGAAACCTCGCTTCACAGATCGTTACGGACCGTATTGCAGTTATTTTGGCATTATGGTCGTCCTGGCGAGAGTTTCGGACTGTATGGCTCTTATTCCCGTGAAATCACGCATTATAGGAGTACATTTGGGTGAATAGCTGCATCTGAGTCCGATAGCAAGGCTAAATCGCCGAAATTATGAAAATAAGAGCTCCTCGGTCCGATCACCGCCAAACTCTAGTGTATTTAAAGTCGCAATGTTCAGCTCAGAGTGACAATGCCAGCTCAAAGTGGCAAGGCTATCTCAGAATGACATAGCCCAGCTCAGCGTCAGTAGTCTAGCTTGCTCACAAAGCGCAGCTCGAGCCGCCAGCTCAGCTCACATCGCATAGCCCGGCCCAGCGTCATCAGCCCAACTCGCATCGCATAGCCCAACTCACATCACACAGCTCAGCTCAATCACCAGCTCAGCGCCAAAAACCCCAGCCAAGCCACAACAGCTACCTAGATTATCCAGCTGTTAAGCGACTAATCTCTTCCCGCCTTCACCATTAATTCCGCCAGCATTTTGGGTTCGGTTCGAACGGTGGTCATGTGATCTCCTTTGCCCTCGATGAAGCGGAAGACGCCTAAATGACTGGATTGTGTAGGGTGGAATCCGTATGGACCTTGCGGTATCGCGGTGTCCTCCGTTAGATAAAGGTAACTTTTAGGGATCTGGAGACTGTAAAATTTCTTGAGATCAAGCTTTTCGAAAAGTGGACTTGCTGGCTCAGGAGGAGCTTGTTTATAAAAAGCTTGCGCTTCCGCAAGACTGGCGGTGTTGACGAATGTATCCCGGAAAAGAGGGAAAGGGAGCGTTATGGTGTTATTGCCGGAAGTATCTCTCAGCTGTTCAAAGTACTTCAGCGAATCAGCTGGAAATTGGTCCGCCACACTTTGCCCATCCAGTGGTACGAAGGCGTCGAAGAATACCAGACGTTTGATTCGATCCGGTACCTGCTGAGAGACGGTTTGGATCACCGAACCACCAAAGCTATGTCCGAGCAGAATGATATCCTTTAAGTCTTTTTGCTTGATATAGTCGACAACAGACTGTGTGATTTGCGCATGTGTTACATTATTGTTTTTGTCCCCGCCATGTCCGGCATATTCCGGAGTATAGACGGTGTGCCCTAAGCTGCGAAGTGCGGCGGCCGTTTGATCCCAAAAACCAGCAGTAGCCCAAGACCCATGAACTAGAACGAATGTAAGAGACGCTTGTTTCGCTGCTGTTTTGTTATTGGCGGCCTCAACTGTGGAGCTAAGATTCATAGGCTGGAAACCCATAATTGTAAAGACAGTGATACATAAAGCTAACACTATTTTTGTGCGAATCGATTTCATACTGTGCCTCCTATGTGGGGTGAGAGTGTAATACTTAGAGGATGCCCCGTTTAGAAAAGAAAGATGAATTTTTATCAGGAGTAGTGAATCTCCGCACCTAGGCATAGGCAAACGCATATCTTGTGTTTAGGGAAAGCAAAAATTTATAGCAACAGAAAGGTAGGAAAAAAAGTGACTTCATACATGGACTATACGTCCCCCAATACAGAGTTTACTTTTGATGTGAACACTAATACACTTTTTAAAAAAGATGCCAACAACTTCATTAACTTGCTGTCGGTTAAACAATTGAATACGCTCGAGAACATATCACTGCTGGATATTTTTCTTAGCAAATCAAATGTGGTTGAACCTCATTATCATCAAAATGCTGCAGAGCTTGTATATTGTATCTGCGGTTCAGCGGTAGTGTCTTTAATCAATCCGTTCACAAATGAACTTCTGCATTTTCCGATTTGTCCGGGTCAAGTGGCAAATGTGCCGCAAGGCTGGTGGCATTATGAGATAGCTACTGTCGATAATACACATCTGCTCGCGATTTTTGACGCACCTATTCCTGAGGTTATCTTAGGTTCGGATATTCTTAGCAAAACCCCGGCAAATGTATTAGCCCATACTTACTGCTTAAATGAAGCTAAGGTAAAAGAAGCTTTAGCTCCAATCAAGCCTGGAACCTTCATCGGCCCTCCTGCTGACTGCTGCGAAGAAGATAAAGTAATGGGCAGCAGCAATATGGCTCCTAATATGGCCCCTAATATGGCTCCAAATATGCAAGCCAATGTTAAACCAAATATGCATCCTAATATGCAGCCAAATATGAATCCATACGCTCATATGCAGGCGCAACCCATCCCGATATCTTCACAAATGCCTCCAGCTACACAAGCCTTTAATTATCAGCCATACCCGATGCAAGGGTACTATACGCAGGGTTATGATCAGCATTATCGCCAACAACCCTATGTACAGCAGCAGCCGCATTACCAATATCCGAATAACCAAGAGTAAACTAAAAAAACCTCCCGGAACTCTAGATTCCGGGAGGTTTCGTTGTTAAACCTAGGATAAACGGACAAGTACTCTTCCTCTAAGGTTTCCTTGTAGAATATCTTCCAATGCTTGCGGTAGCTCGGTTAACGTGACTTCACGATCCACGAGGTTCTCCAGCTGACTTGGCTTCAGATCGCTCGCCATCCGTTTCCAAGCCTTCTGGCGAAGGTCTGCAGGACATTCAACGGAATCTATGCCGAGAAGGTTAACACCCCGAAGAATAAACGGAAGTACTGTAGTTGGAACTGAAGTGCCTCCGGTTAAGCCACTTGCAGCTACAGAACCTCTGTAGGTGATTTTACTCAAAACTGCGGCAAGGGTGTCACCACCCACCGAATCTACTGCGCCTTGCCATAATTGTTTGTCCAAGGGTTTGCTGGCGCCGCCAATGACCTCTTCACGTGAAATCACGTCTTCGGCTCCTATACCTCTAAGGTAATCGGCAGCTTCGGCGTTACCTGTGCTTGCCACTACGCTATACCCTTTTGCGCCAAGCATGGCAATAGCAGATCCACCTACACCGCCGGTAGCGCCTGTTACAAGTACTTTGCCTTTGTCCGGGGAAACGTCATGATCTTCCAGGGCCAGTATGGATAAGGCGGCTGTCAGTCCTGCAGTACCGTAGATCATAGCTTCTTTAAGCGTCAGGCCTTCGGGAAGGGGAGTGATCCAACCTGCGGGAATACGAGCGTATTCGCTAAAGCCACCAAAGTGTGATACGCCAACACCATATCCTGTTGCAATGACTTGCTGCCCTTTATGAAACCGCTCGTCTGTGGAAGATACCACAATACCGGATAAATCTATCCCTGGAATAAAGGGATATGTTCTTAGAATTTTACCGTTTGGAATACTGGCTAAACCGTCTTTATAGTTTACACTGGAGTAAGCAACCTTAATTACAACCTCTCCAGCTGGCAGATCCTCTAGGGTAACCGGTTTAACAGCTACGGAGAAGGATGATTCTGTTTTGTCGACAACTAACGCTTGAAATGATTCTGTCATAAGTGTGAGCTCCTTCAACTACGTTATAGGTAAGACATGTATATAATATTTATTCTGCCCGGTCAACTAGTGATTGTCTATGATATAGCGCAATTGTTTATTAAGGTTCCGTTAAATCACGTGATAGAGGGTGAAGCTTATGAAATGGAAAAATTTAAGGGTTACAGTCTTAGTGGGTATCACATTAGTCTCACTTGGTTTTAATGGATATTCTTTTTATAACAAGCCACCAAAAGAGACTAACCCAACTACCAAGGAGCTAGTTCAAACTATAGGTGAGATTTCAATCCAATCTAACTCTGAGAGCGGAGTGCAGGGTGAGAGTGTGGAGGAACTGAAAAAAATTATTTATAAGTTACCGCAAGTGGAGAAAAAATTAGCTTTTATAAAGGGCGTTATCACAGAAGGGAATACGGTTTATCTGGATCTGGATGAGGTGGAATGGTTCGGTGGAGAGGCGGCAGAAATTGCAGCTAAAGAAGATGGTGTACTAGAACCCGAATCATTGCCTAATGGATTCTATATCCGAAACGCAAGCGAAGAAATTAAGCGGGTTAAGCTGGAGACTGATGTAACTATAGCTGAACTAAACGGGGCGAGACATCAGCAAGTGGACTATACGAGTTTTATTAGCGAAGAGCTAATGGATAGATTATTCCATCTGACATTTGTAGAAGGTAAGGTTGTTTTGCTAGAAGAGCAGTACAGACCTTAGTGAAGGAGAACAACTAGAAAGGGTTAGTGGAGAAAAGGAATCGGCAGGATGCTCTACAGCATGCAGAAAAGGTAATGAAGAGTAGAAGAGCTTACGGTTTGTTTATGCTTACATACACTTAAGATTATGATGAATTTTATTTTTATGGGAAAAATGGCTCTGTGCCCGTAGCTGTCATACCTGATGTATTTGGGTCGGGTGCGGATGGGAATACTGTAAGAAGAAAAATTTTTCGTTGATCTAGTTAATAGGCGGAAGATATGTTTAAATGGGAAAGTATAGTATTTTTTAAATAATAGGATTGAAGAAAGAGAGGCTAATTCATGTCGATTGCGACTACAATGATTATCAGGCTCGAAATTCGGAAATCGGTTGCATCTTTTGGCGATGTTGCTTCAGGAATTGCCGCAGCTGGCGGAGATATTGTTGCTATTGACGTGATACGTGCAGGGAAGGATGTCACTACCCGAGATATAACAGTGAATGTGCAAGACGCAGCTAATGGAGATATTATCTCAATATTATCGAAGATGCCGGGAATTAAAATAATCAACGTGTCGGATCGGACATTTCTGGCTCATCTTGGCGGAAAAATCGAAATCACACCTAAAATGCCGATTAAAAATCGGGAGGATTTATCCTTAGTGTATACGCCGGGGGTAGCCCGGGTATGTACGGCGATTGCCGAAGATCCCAGAAAAGCTTATTCTCTGACGATGAAAAGAAATACAGTTGCAGTCGTTTCGGACGGCACTGCTGTGCTTGGACTAGGGGATATCGGCCCGGAAGCAGCGATGCCTGTCATGGAAGGTAAGGCGATGCTGTTTAAGCAATTGGCGAACATTGATGCTTTTCCGCTATGCTTAAATACCAAAGATCCGGATGAAATTATCAATATCGTAAAAGCAGTTTCTCCTGGCTTTGGAGGGATAAACTTAGAGGATATAAGTTCGCCACGCTGCTTTGAAATCGAACGCCGGCTTGCGGAAGAGCTGGACATTCCGGTATTTCATGATGATCAGCATGGAACATCCGTGGTGGCTTTTGCAGGACTTTTGAATGCGCTTAAAGTTGTAAATAAATCTATTGAAAATGCACGGATTGTTGTTGTGGGTATTGGGGCGGCTGGGGTGTCCATATGTAATCTGCTGCTGGCAGCGGGCGCGCGTTATATTTATGCGGTTGATCGTGAAGGCGTTCTCAGAAAAGATCTCCAGTATGATAATCCGGAATGGCAGAAGCTTGCTGCCGCAACCAATCCTGAGGGAATTGAGGGGGGAATAACGGAGGTTATACGAGGGGCAGATGTCTTTATTGGGGTGTCCCGTGGGGGAATTCTAACCGTGGATCATCTCAAAAGCATGGCCAGTGATAACATCGTTTTTGCGATGGCTAATCCTACACCGGAGATTGAACCGGATTTGGCAGAACCTTTTGTTCGCGTTCTAGCGACAGGCAGAAGTGATTATCCGAACCAGATCAACAATGTGTTATGTTTTCCGGGTATTTTCCGTGGCGCACTTGATTGCCGGGCTAGAACTGTGAATCTGGAAATGAAGCTGGCTGCGGCAAAAGCCATTGCATCGGTCGTTCATCCGGATGAACTCAATGAGCAATATATCATCCCAAGTATTTTTAACGAAAAAGTAGTTGAACAGGTGCGCCTGGCAGTAATCCAAGCAGCTATATCCACGGATGCAGCACGCCGGATTCCTAAAGACGTAGCAGCTATAACGGAATAAGATCTACACGATAAATGGACTGCTTTGCTTCATTAGAGAGCAGTCTATTTGTTTTTATATTTGGAGGAAAATTGCCCGAATTGCAACTGTAAATCCACTTAAAGGTGGGGGAATGTATGAGAAGAATTCATATTATGGGAGCCTCAGGCGTAGGAACGAGTACATTAGGTTACGAATTAGCTAAAGTGTTGCCACATGTACAGTTAGACAGTGACGACTATTTTTGGGAGCATAAATTCACTAAGCAGCGTGAGGTCAATGCGCGATTAGCGAAACTTACAAGCGATTTGACCCATAAGGAGCCTTGGATTTTAAGCGGTGCGGTATGTGGCTGGGGAGATGGCCTTCGACCATTATTCGATTTGGTTATTTTTCTAGGACTTCCACCGGAAATTCGTTTAGATAGATTAAGAGCCAGAGAGTACGAGAGATATGGTGATCATATTTTGCCTGGAGGAAGTAAATACGAAGCATATCTGACCTTTATGGAGTGGGCGGCATTATATGATGTTGCTGGAGTTGAAGTCAGGAGCAAAGTGCTGCATGAGGAATGGATGTCCGCACTGGAATGTCCTATTTTACGAATAGAGGAAGATTTATCGGTTGGAGAGCGCGTTGAGATCGTGCTGAGATATTTACAAATGGTATAGGAGGAACTTTTGGTCGGCGGAATATATTCAACAGGCTACAGAAGAAGTCAGCAATAATATTGAGGGAGTCAAAAGTGAGTTGAAGTCCGTACATTCTGGGATTGGTGCGTTTGAGCGAGAGGATTCTATCATCAAAGTGGTAGTAGAGTGGGATGGACAGAAAGACGAATTCGAGTTGAAGGAAGTTTGGAATTATGGGCATTACTCTTTATGAAGGTGTTGGCGCAGCAGCTGGTCCAAAGAGGTTATAATGGAAAGCGAATATCTCATCCACGGAATGGTGGACTGTATGTGTATGAGCAGGGCTGTTAATTTAAAAGAAAGCAGGATGAACAATCATGGTTGTTATTAAAGAAATAGAAATGGAATCTCTTCCTGAACTGGGGAATTTATATCAAGAGCTGATGAATAAACCGTCTGACCTTAATAAGCTTGAAAAAGTATTTAAAGGTGTCAAGGCGGATAACCGCTACATCCTGTTGGGTGCTTTTGTAGAAGGAGAGTTACTAGGGTCTTTGATGGGGATCGTGTGTCAGGATTTAGTGGGGGACTGCAAACCGTTTATGGTGATTGAGAATGTGGTGGTTTCAGCGCGGGCACGCCGTCAAGGCGTTGGCAAAAAACTTATGAACGCCATTGAACAAGCGGCCCGGGAAAGAGACTGCTATTATATCATTTTAGTCTCCGGTGAGCAGCGGAAGGAAGCGCATGTGTTCTATGAATCGTTAGGTTATAGAGATGAAAAGGTGGAGGGATACCGAAAACATTTAAGCTCCCATTAAAAAGCACACAACTTTCTAGGAGGTTTTTAACCTGCAAACATTTTTTCAATATAACTGGATGGTCCGTGAACAATGGTATGAGTGGTGTGGAGATATTTCTGAGGAGGAGTTGCTCGCAACACGTATAGGTGGTGTAGGCAGTATTCTTAAGACGCTTTTTCACATTGTTGATGTGGAGTGGAGCTGGATTCAAGTATTGCAAGGAAAGCCGGATTTCCAAGAGGATTTTGAGCGGTACAAGACTTTGCAGCAAGTACGAGAATTGGATGCAAAATTCCACACAGAGGTGGAACCTTTTGTAACGGCTTGGCATGAGGGGCTGGAGCAGAGGATTTTTGAGGATCATCTTCCGGATGGCAGGATCGTGACCGATGCCTGGGGTGAGGTAATGCGCCATGTGATTGCTCATGAGATTCATCATGTCGGGCAATTATCGGTCTGGGCTAGAGAGATCGGAAAACCGCCGGTTTCAGCTAATCTGATTGGCAAAGGGCTGATAAACAGCCTACCTGGCAAAGTGTAGACAAGCTATTCAGCGTATACTCAGATTCATATTTTACAATCTCCTTGAACTGCGAAAACATAAATCTGTACTTCAAGGAGGATTACACATGGTGAAGAAGAAAAATTTGCTGAGAAAGTTCATGGCAGCTACACTAAGTCTTGCTATCGTCTCAACGGCGTTTGGTGTTGCTGGAAACACGCCCGTAGTTAGTGCGGCGGATGCAGGTGTAACGAAAGCGTATGAATCCCTGTTCGCGGGTGACAGAATCATTGATGTTAAAGTAACGATTGATGATGCGGATTGGAAAAGTATATTAGCAAGTCCCCTCGAAAAAGAATACAAAAAAGTTAAGGTTGAAGTTGACGGGAATGTTGTTGAAAATGTTGGATTTTCTACTAAAGGGAATCTGACGTTAAAATCGGTAGCCAGTATGACAGACTCGGACAGATACAGCTTCCGGCTGAAATTTGATAAATATGATAAGAAGCAAACGTTACTTGGTCTTGATAAAATGGTACTGAACAACAATTACTCAGACCCTTCGTATATTCGTGAATATTTACATTACGAAGCGCTTCGTTCTGTAGGTGTGGATGCACCTTTGACTGTGTTCACCAACCTGTATATCAACGGAGAATTATATGGTTTTTATGTAGGTGTGGAAGCGATAGATGATAGCTATCTAGAACGTACCTATGGAGAAAATTATGACGATGGTGTTCTGTATGATACAGAAGAAAAAAGTTATCTGCAGTACAAAGAAGGCAGTGACTACGAAACAATAACTTATGATACAGGTAAGGAAGATGATAAAGCTTCGTTAAAGAACTTCATCAAGGTGCTGAATGAGATGCCTGCCGGTGAGAAGGGTTCTATTGAAAGTGTGCTAGATGTGGATTCGGCACTGAAGTATATTGCCGCTAATGCTGTATTGGGTAACTATGACAGCTATAACGGGGATAAAGGTCATAATTATATGTTGTACGGGGATGCATCCGGTAAATTTAGTGTACTTCCATGGGATATGAACATGTCCTTTAACGGGTATTCTGGTGGCGGAGGCGGCAGAACAGGGACAACAGATACAACAGCTGCTGCGGGCACAACTTCTACATCGGCAACAACCCTTGCAGCCAATACCAGCGCAGTAACTGCATCAATTGATAATCCAACGCTTGGGATAAGTTTAGATCAGGTCCCAATGATTGCTAATCTGTTGGAAGTGCCTGAATATAAGACTAAATACCTGAAATATGTATCTGAGCTGGTTGATTATTTGGAAGGAATTCAGAGCAGAATTACTGAATTGGCTACCTTAATCAAACCTTACGTTCAAGCAGACCCAACCAAATTTTATACCATGGAACAATTTGAAAGTAATGTTACTTACTCAGCAACAGGTGAAATGGGTGGTAGTGGAGGAATGACTCCGCCAGCTGGGATGGAAGGCATGACTCCTCCTGAAGGGATGGAGGGTATGACACCACCGGATGGAACGACACCGCCAGCACGTCCTGATAATACAGCGACTGCGACTGATGGTAATCCTACACCTCCAACAGGTAACGCTGGAGGCGGGGGACAAGGTATGGGCACAATGGCTGCAGGTTCGATTATGACCTTTGCGCTGAACAGACTCGCTAATCTGCAAGGCCAGCTAGGACTTAACGTCACACCTCTTCCCTCTGTAACTACAACACCATCAACAACGAATCCGAACACGACGGGCACTAAGGGAATATCCGTACTTTTAAACGGAACAGCGGTCAGCTTTGCAGATCAGCTTCCTGTGAATAAGGATGGCCGGGTGCTGGTGCCAGTGAATGCAATCTTTAATGCTCTGGGTGCTACAGTAACCATGGATCAAACGACTAAGAAAATCACCGCAGTAAAAGACAATACAACGATCGTAATGGCCATTGGCAGCAAGACTGCTTACATCAATGGCAAAGCACTCACACTCGACGTTCCTCCGCAAATTATCGGAAATCGGACACTGGTTCCGGTAAGATTTATTTCCGAGGGATTGAATATGGATGTGAAGTGGGATGCAGGGACTTCTACAGTTACAGCTACGACTAAAACAGCAGCTTAATAATTAGCTTTATCGCGTATGCGGAAATCCGGGGCAAGCTCTGGATTTCCGCATTTTTTAATTCAAGCAGATCAACTCGTGCTGCTGCTAGAGAGCAGTGGCGGAAACCAGACATGACGAAGATCGACCCAACCCTGGCTATTGAAGCTAACCCCGCGGACAGAGGGGAGATAAGCTGTCTGAGTCGGCTTTTCATACAAAATATGTAGGTGGTGCTCTTTAATCAGACGGTTCTCGATGATACTGAAACTTTCCGCTCGGGCCACCGGATTAGGTTCGCGCGCGATGGTATACAGCCAGCCTTCTATATCCGCCCGGGTATGCGGTTCAATATGCTGGGAGAGCGTGAGGTATAGATCAAATAAACGAAGTTGTTCATCCTCGTCACGGAATAATGAGAAAACAATCAGGTCTGATTCCAGCCGAATCGGACCTTTAAATTCCTCTGGAGACACGGAAATGACATTGCATTTATAACCTTGTTGCTCTAGTCTAGTGGCAATAAAATCAGCATCGCCAGCATATTGTGGAATCGTAGAGATTTGCAACGTGATTTCTTGATCTATTATCGCTTCTTGCTCGATGGACGCTGAATCGTCTTTTAAACAGGAGACTATTTTTGCCCGAAGCAGGGGATCGCTTAGCGGTCCCTTTTTTTGCGTATTGCAGGTGACGAATTTCCGAATGGAAGACTCCGAATGAATTCGGCTCCAGGTCGAAGAACTGGCGGATGAGGGATTCTGAATCACGTGAAAAGCAGAACCCGTATCAGAGGATGACGTTTCGGTATCCCACGGGACATAAAGGATTTCAACCCGATCTAAATGAGCCCGTCCTTGAAAATAATAAGGAAAAACCTCCAGCACACAAGTGTCCTCGGTCATATCCACAACCTTAAAGGGGCCAGTCCCCACGGGTCTACGGCCAAAGCTCTGCTCATCCATTCCTTCTAAATCACGCGGTACAATTGCGGCTCTGCTCGTACACAAAAATGGCAGAAATAGTTCATTAGGCTGCTTAAGCGTAATTTGAACGGTAGATGGATTTAATGCGGTGACCCGCTGGATTTCTTTGAAAATATAGCTATAGAGTGTCCGTTTAGAGGTTTGCATCAACCGTCCCAGGGAATAGACTACATCCTTGGCTGTCAGCACTTTTCCATGATGGAATAACACCTCTTTGCGCAGAAAAAAAGTCCAGAGCGTCCGGCTCTCATCGACTTCCCAGGCGTGAGCCAGACAGGGAACAATTTTGTCCCGTTCACCGCTTCGTTTCACTAACCCGTCGAAAACATGGCTGGAAACAAATGACTCTGCCAGCAAATTCATATAGAGCGGATCGAAGGTATGGAGCTGCTGGGTAATAGGCAGCCGGAGAGTATCAATTTGTTTGTCACTACGAATTTCAGAATGATGCCCAAAATAGGTCAGCAGCCAACCCTGCAGTGTATCCTGCAGTGAGGTGGAGCTGGCATGGGTTTTGATGCCTTCTATAGCGTTGTGGACATCTTTGCGGCTAATCGCCTGCATCATGGATTGAAGGGCAATTTCTTCGGAGGGAACAAGAAATTGCAGCAAAGAGCGGCTTCCCCGCCCACGCTTAGGCGTCCATTTGATCCATTCCTGCAACATCATTTTATTCACAATATGCATGGCATTGCGGTGTGTACAGCCGAAAATCAATGCCAACTCATCCATCGTCACTGAGATTTCTGTGGCTCCCCCAAAATGAGATTGCAGCTTTAAAAATTGGCTATGCAGCTTCATTGTTTTGGTTCCTTTCGGAAAATAGGAAATTATAAATAAATTCTTTCTCTTTTTTTTCTTATTTTATCACGTAAAATAAGGATGAGAAAGTAAGAAAATGGGGGTAATTACCATGACCGAGGAAATGGAAACGGGAACGGGACTTAGGCTTAATCGATCGCTTGCTGCTTTGCTTGCCGCGTTCTTACTGGCAATAGTTCATCAGTATTTATTTTATGGGAAGCTGGCGGGCCTATCGTATCCAATCTTTGTATGTCTGTTCTATGCGTTCATGCTTTATTATGCCAAGGCTAAAATCCGCAAGCTTAACAAATTCAGTTACTTCTGGTTTGGAGCGATTTTTCTACTTTCATTAACCTATTTATTCTTTCATAATTTTTTCTTCTTTGGGCTGAACCTGCTGGTGATCCCGGTGTTGATTTTATTACATATGACTTATTTGCTTAGTGATAAACGGCCGGCTTGGAGCCGGCTTGGATTAGTGGGGAACACGCTGGAGCATGTGCTTCCACAGAATTTCCGCCATTGGAGCACTGTGTTTACGATCATTAAAAGGTCTGGCGGCAGTAAAATGAAGGACGAGCGTAAGCAGGTTATGGGGAAAGTGCTGATAGGACTTGCGATCTCTTTTCCAATATTGCTGGTTGTGGTGACTCTGCTGTCCTCAGCGGACGGAGTGTTTCATCATGTACTGCTGGCGCTGCCGAATGTGCTGGATCAGATTTCATTTGGGGAAGGTTTTGTGCGGGTGCTGTGGATTATCCTGCTGGGCATGGGCTTGTTCGGCTTAGTGTGGGGGTATGTGGATTCGAAAATCTATGACTGGAATATGCAGCCTAAGGAATATGGTCCAGTGCTGGCGCCTGTAAGCTTTAAAATGGATCCGATAATTATGACGACGATTCTTATAGCCATTAACACGGTATATGTATTGTTTGTTTTCGTACAGTTTTCTTACTTGTTTGGAGCATGGGAAGGGATTTTACCAGAGGGCAGCTCATATGCTGATTACGCACGTAGTGGATTTTTTGAGCTGATTATGGTGGCTGCGATTAATTTCGTGATTTTGCTGCTGGCTTTGGTATCGGAAGTAAAAAGAAGTGGGGGGCTGCAAAAATTCATTAATGTCCTGCTCTACATTCTGGTTGGTTGCTCGACAGTTATGCTATATTCCGCCTATACCCGTCTGACTCTCTATGAAGAGGTGTATGGCTATACCACGACTCGGTTTTTAGTGCATGCATTTATGATATTTATGGGCTTATTGTTGGTGGTTGCAGCCTTACGGATAGCTGTTCAGCGTGTGCCATTGGCGAAATGTTATATTGTGCTGGGCTTGATCTCCTACGTCGTCATGAACTATATCGGGATGGATGTTATTATCGCTAATAAAAATATGGATCGCTATGCAGCGAGTGGTAAATTGGACGCCAATTATTTGGTCCGTTTATCTCCGGAGGTCATCCCTTCTCTGATAAAGTTTAGTGAACAGGAAGATGGGATGCTGGATGATTTTTTAAAGAATGAATGGAGAGAACTCAATAAGCGTGAGCAGGCATGGCAGTCGTTTAATTTCCCGCAATATCTGGCGCAGCGTGAGCTGGCTGAATATTTTGCACAGTAAAGGTAAGAAGAAGGTGTGAGGTCAGTGAGGAAGAAGCCATTTAAAAGAGGCTGGTCATTTATCATCATTTTTATTACGGTAGGTTTAAGTTACGGGATCTATCATATCTATTTATACAATGCGCCCAAACAAAATCATTACTCGCGTGTTTCCAGCACCCATCTTGAACAGGAAAGTCTGGGCGGCATTCAGCTGCTTCAAAGCCTTGATTCAATCGCTAGGGAACCTAAGCCAAATAATGATATAGAGCGGTATCAGTATTACGATCTGGGTCACGAGACAACAATAGCCACAGCACGTGGTGATGATAAGATCATTCTAATCAGCGTCTATTCCGATCATACGATGAGTACGGCAAGAGATATTCATATTGGAGCTTCAGCAGACGAAGTGATCAAGGCTTATGGCACTTCTTATTATAAAAGAGGGGAGCAAGGGGCTGAGATTATCGGATACGTGGATAAAATCAACCATCGGAGTATTGAATTTTGGCTGCAGGATCAGAAGGTAGATATGATTCGTTATTGTGTGGATTCTGTTGTAATGTAAAGTGTCATAGGAAAACCTTATTAAAAAGGACATATGTCCTTTTTTTGTGGGGTATTCTAAATTACACTGGAGCAAACAATAGAGGGGGCACTACATGCAGACGATAAATGACCGTGAGGCTGTCCGTGCCTTGGCAGTGAAGAACGGTCTGGACGGAATATTTAGCCCGCTGGTAACGCATAAAATGGAGTTGAGACGTTACGCGGATGAAGAAAAGCTGTGTCTGGTTGGCGATCAATTGGATGGGATGTTCATATTGGTTGAGGGCAAGCTCAAAATTCAGACCTTGCTGCCAAATGGCAAATCTATGCTGGTGCGGTTTACAAATCCGATATCTGTGATTGGGGATGTAGAGCTCCTTCACCGGTTCCCTGTTAAGAATCAAGTGGAGTCTGTGGGTGAGAGCTTGATTCTTTTTGCAGGGAGAAGACTACTCCTGAGAGAGCTTGAGGAAAATACAGCGTTGTTACGTTTTCTCGTCGGAGAACTTAGTCACAAATTGCATACGCTCGGTCAAGCCTCCGCACTTAACCTGTTGTATCCTGTGGAGAATCGATTTGCCAGTTATTTAATGTCTTTGTTCGCAGATAAAAACGGTGACCGGCGAGTGGAGGAGATTCGGACCTCAAGTCTTATTGAGACAGCAGAATTGCTTGGCACAAGCTATCGGCATCTTAATCGAATCGTACGTCGTTTTATTGATGAAGGAATCATTACACGAAATCGTGGACGCTTAAGCGTACTGGATGAATCGAAGCTGGCAGAGCTGGCTAACGGAAATTTATACGAATAAAAAGATCTCAAAAGACCATTAGTTCCTGCCCTCGGCCGGAAATAGGGGTCTTTTTGTTTTTTTAAGCAAACATTCAGTTCAAATTCAGAGAGGCTTAAGGGAGAGCTAGTAGGATAAAAGTACCAAATAGACCTACATACATATAGAGATGAGGAAAACCGATGGTGAAAAGTATCCGTGGGAAAATAGTCTTAGGATTTACTGCTGTGATCATAGTCTTTCTAGTGGCGATAGCCGGAAACACATTGTTTCAGGGGAAGGTTACCCAATTGACAGATCAGGTTAATCGTAACTGGGACAAGCTGTCACTTGTTCAAGGCTTAACGGATAAGATTCGTACCGCAGATGAGCTGGGTGCTCGTTATGTGATGAGTAACACAGATGATGAGCGGAATTCCTATCTGGCGCAGTATGAAGAAATGCTCCCATTGATTGAAAATGCTATTACAGAGCTGGAGAATGCCCGATTAAGTGAAGCTGAGTTAAAGGGTGTAGCTGAGCTGAAGAGCAAATGGAATGATTATTTAATCGTTCTGAAGGAAGCTTTTGCCTTAGCTAAGGAAGGCAACTTCCCGGAAGCGCAGAAGAAATTCACGAACCTGTCATTAGACGCTATGATTGAATCTCAGATTGTGTTTCAGAACATGCTCATGGAGGAAATAGAGAATGGACAAAGCCTGGCAAATTCGCATCGTAATAACGGTTTGATTACTAGCTTTGGTGTGACCGGATTGTCGGTAGTGCTCGCGGTGATCCTTGCGCTGCTAATTTCTGGACGAATTATTAAACCGCTTCGTGATGTGAACACTCAGTTGAAGGAAATTGCAGATGGGGATGCCGATCTTACGCGCAAGTTAAGTGTTCGTTCTAAAGATGAGATTGGTGAACTGGCGTTTAACTTTAATAAAATGACAGATAATCTGGGCACGATGATTGAACAGGTGAAGTTATCAGCAAATAGTCTCGCGAGTTCCTCTACAAAGCTTAGGTCAGATAGTGGAGTGACGGCAGGCGCCACAGAACGAATATCGGATATTATGGGTGAAGTCGCTTCCGGAACAGCCAAACAGATGAATGATTTGCAGACCAATACAATTACAATCTCAGAAATATCACTAGGAATCGGCCAAATTGCTGCCAGTGTCCAGGACATTTCGGAAGCCTCCCATCGCTCTGCGGCATTTGCCATTACAGGAGATGAATCCCTTCAGGCCGCTGGGCAGCAAATGGAATCGATTAATCACTCCATACAATCTTTATCACAGCAAGTCCAAGGTTTTGTGAATCGATCCCAGGAGATTGGCAGTATTGTAGGAGTCATAAAAGGAATCGCTTCGCAGACGAATATGCTGGCCCTAAATGCGACGATTGAGGCAGCTCGTGCTGGTGAACAAGGTAGAGGTTTCGCTGTGGTTGCCGATCAGGTCCGTAAGCTGGCAGAGCAGTCCGCGGAATCCGCCAATCAAATTGCAGAAATGGCGACTGGGATCCAAAGTGAAGCAGATGATGCCATGAAGGTGATGATGAGCAGCATGCGTGAAGTAAAGGGAGGTACGGAGATTATCGAGGAAGCGGGACGTTCCTTCGGTGAGATTCGACTATCTATAGATTCACTCGCCGAACAGGTTCAGGAAGTATCTGGAGCCGTGGAGGAGATTACGGCGGCTGCGGATGAGATTGTAGAGTCAATTCGTAACGTTACGCAAATCTCGGAAACAACCGCTGCGAGTACTCAGCATGTGTCGGCAGCCTCACAAGAGCAAATGGCTTCGGTCGAACAAATTGCATCCTCTGCAAGTGAATTAAGTACAATGGCGCATGGACTGCAAGGGTTGGTAGCTAGATTTAATGTATAACATGAAGCGTCGGAGAGTTAAGGGGCAATATAGTCCCCTTGGCCTCTCCGAGGCTTTTTTTGTTGAACGTAATATCCCACATACAAAGCATAGAAATCGCCATCGACGGCCATCTACCTATAACTTATATTATTAGCGTTATTAGTTAGCTTGTATCCGTAATCCATCATTTCAAATGTAGGAGGCGAATGTCTATAAAACTACTGTTTTGAAAGCGCATCCTTTCTGCTGTATAGCTCCACAAAATTTTGGGAGGTGGTTATTCAATGATAGCAGCTTCTAAAAGATTTACCGGGAAGACGGCAGTACTTTATTGTTTAATTGTTATATTATTTGTAGGTCAGTTAACGTTATATCCCTCGGTGAGTTTAGCTGCGGGGAATTTAGCCCAAGGGAAGACTATTACTTCAAGCTCCTTCGGTGATGTATACGTAGCAGCCAATGCTAATGACGGCAGCCAAGGAACGTATTGGGAGAGCGCAAGCGGTGTTTTTCCGCAATGGATTAAAGTGGATTTAGGGGCAGCAAGCAGCGTGAATCAGGTTGTGCTAAAGCTGCCAACGAATTGGGAAACAAGAACTCAAACGTTAGCGGTGCAAGGAAGTACAGATGATGCAACTTACAATAACTTAGTAGATTCCGCCAATTATACATTTAATCCAACGATTGATTCCAATACAGTGACCATCAGCTTTACAGCTGCGAATGTCAGATATGTTAAACTGAATTTCACATCCAATACGGTCTGGCCAGCAGCACAGTTAGCGGAATTTGAGGTTCATGGTAATACAACTACAACTCCATCCTCAGGATATGAAGCGGAGAATGCCGCATTATCCGGTGGTGCCAAGGTTAACACGGATCATACAGGTTATACAGGTACAGGATTTGTTGATGGTTACCTAAATCAAGGTGCTGCGACTGCATTTAGCGTTAATGTGGCTTCTGCTGGTAACTATGATGCTACATTAAGATTTTCAAATGCATCAGGCAGTACAAAAACCATTAGTGTTTATGTGAATGGAACTAAAATTAAGCAAACCTCACTTGCGAATCTGGCCAATTGGAATACTTGGTCAACAAAGATTGAGACGCTGGCTCTGAATGCTGGTGCTAACACGATTACTTATAAGTACGATGCAGGAGACACTGGAAATGTGAATCTAGATAATTTGAACGTCACTCCAGCTTCTGCGACAACACCTACGCCAACGCCGACGGCAACTCCGACACCAACGGCAACACCTACCCCAACTCCGACGGTAACTCCGACACCGACAGTAACACCTACGCCAACACCGACACCAACTCCAACTGTAACAACGACCCCGACACCAACAGTTACACCAACGCCTGGGGCGGGTTCCAATCTGGCTTTGAACAAAAGCATCAACGCTTCCTCTTCCGTCTTTACCTTTGTTCCTACAAATGCGAATGACGGTGATGTAACTACTTACTGGGAAGGAGCAGGAGGAGGTTATCCCAATACATTATCTGTAAACCTGGGTAGTAATGCCGATATTACATCCATTGTCCTCAAACTGAATCCATCATCGGCCTGGTCCACACGTACTCAGACTATTCAAGTGCTTGGGCATAATCAGAATACAACAGCCTTTACTAGTCTTGTGCCAGCAACCGTGTATACTTTTAATCCGGCAACTGGCAATACGGTCACTATTCCGGTAACGGCCACGGCTAGTGAAGTACAGTTGAAGATTACCACCAATACTGGTTCAACCGCTGGACAAATCGCTGAATTCCAAGTGATGGGTGCACCAGCTGCTAATCCGGATTTGGCGATAACCGGTCTTACATGGTCACCTTCAGCTCCAGTAGAGACCAATGCCATTACTTTAAATGCAACGGTAAAAAACCTTGGAACGTTAGCTTCCATAGCGACTAATGTGAATTTTTACTTGGGCAGCACACTTGTAGGCACTAGCCCAGTGGGGGCATTAGCGGCTGGCGCATCTACGAACGTCACTTTAAATATGGGCGCAAAGGATGCTGCTACCTATACTTTAACTGCAAAGGTTGACGAGAATAATACGGTTATTGAATTGAACGAAGGCAATAACAGCTTCACTAGCCCAAATTCTCTTATTATTGCTCCCGTATCCAGTTCTGATCTAGTAGCTTCCCCTGTTAGCTGGACACCAAGCAATCCAGCAGGCGGCAATGTGGTCAGCTTCTCGGTGGCAATCAAGAATCAAGGGACAGCAGCATCCGCAGGGGGTGCGCATAACATAACCTTGAAGGTTCTGGATGCTACTACGAATGCTGTACTCCAAACCTTAACTGGAACCTATAACGGCGTGATTGGCAGTGGAGTAACAGCGCCTCCTGTTAGTCTTGGCACTTGGACAGCAGCTAATGGCAAATATACTGTGAAGACGGAAATTGCCGTAGACACTAATGAGCTGCCAGTTAAACAGGCCAATAATATTCAAACACAGTCTCTTTTTGTAGGTCGTGGAGCCAATATGCCTTACGACATGTATGAGGCTGAGGAGGGTGTGATTGGTGGCGGGGCTGTGAAGCTTACTGCTAATCGGACCATTGGAGATCTTGCGGGTGAGGCTTCAGGCAGAAGAGCAGTCACACTGAATACTACAGGCAGTTATGTAGAATTCACTACTAAGGCTGACACTAATACACTGGTCACCCGCTTCTCCATTCCAGATTCGGCGAGTGGAGACGGTACGAATGCTACACTGAACATCTATGTGAACGGAGTTTATACCAAGGCGATTAATCTGACCTCTAAATATGCATGGCTGTACGGTTCAGAGATAAGTCCCGGCAATTCACCAAGCGCGGGTTCTCCGCGGCATATTTATGATGAAGCTAACATTATGTTCGACAGCACGATTCCGAAAGGTAGTACGATTCGACTGCAAAAGGATGTGGCAAATACCTCGCAGTATGCCATTGATTTCATCAGTTTGGAGCAGGTATCACCGATTGCCAATCCAGATCCGGCCAAATATACGGTCCCAGCCGGCTTTACACATCAGGATGTGCAAAATGCGCTAGATAAAGTACGCATGGATACGACCGGAAATCTCGTAGGTGTGTATTTACCAGCCGGTAACTATCAGACCTCCAGTAAATTTCAGGTCTATGGAAAAGCAGTGAAGATCATTGGTGCGGGCCCATGGTATACGAGATTTTACGCTCCAACGAATCAGGAGAATACGGATATCGGTTTCCGGGCAAGCGATACCGCTAACGGCTCTACTTTTGCGAATTTTGCTTACTTTGGGAACTACACATCACGTATTGATGGCCCGGGTAAAGTATTTGATTTCTCCAATGTGGCAAATATTACGATCGATAACATCTGGACCGAACATCAGGTGTGTATGTATTGGGGAGCTAATACGGATTACATGGTGATCAAAAACTCCCGTATCCGCAACACCTTCGCTGACGGCATCAATATGACGAATGGCAGCACGAATAATCTCGTGTCCAATATTGAGGCACGGGCAACAGGGGATGATAGCTTTGCATTGTTTTCGGCTATTGATTCCGGTGGTGCAGATATGAAGGATAATATTTATGAGAATCTCACTTCAATCTTGACCTGGCGGGCAGCAGGTGTAGCCGTCTATGGCGGATATGCCAATACCTTCCGCAACATTTATATTGCTGACACGCTTTGCTATTCTGGAATTACGATCAGCTCACTTGACTTCGGGTATCCAATGAACGGCTTTGGCGCTTCACCGACAACGAATTTTGAGAATATTTCCATTGTTCGTGCAGGTGGACATTTCTGGGGTGCACAGACCTTCCCGGCAATCTGGGTATTCTCAGCCTCTAAGGTATTCCAAGGCATTCGTGTCAGTGATGTGGATATCATTGATCCAACCTATCATGGCATCATGTTCCAGACCAACTATGTCGGCTCCACGCCGCAATTCCCAGTGACAGATACCCTCTTCACGAATGTCACAATTTCCGGTGCGCAAAAGAGTGGAGATGCTTTTGACAGCAAATCCGGAGTGGGCATCTGGGTAAATGAAGCGGCTGAGGCTGGGCAAGGTCCTGCCAGAGGGTCAGCCACCTTTAACAATCTGAAGATTACCAACACGGTAACGAATATTAAAAATAATACGTCTACTTTTACGATTAACGTTAATCCTTAAAAATAAATGCTGCCAGTACTGAACAGCCGTCTCCCGCTTTCGTGGGGGACGGTTGTTTTCAGGTTGCAGAAACTAAGGTTCTGAATCGACAGGAGGTGCTGCTCACGTTACAATAATGGAAGGTACAGAAATGAAGGAGGCTCTAAAATGACATCCTTAGTGGTTAACAATATAACAGAGCTGATTGGGAATACACCGGTTGTAAGATTAAATCGGCTGACTAGCCCCCAAGATGCAGAACTATACGTGAAGCTGGAGCTTTTTAATCCAAGTGGCAGTGTAAAAGACCGGGCAGCTTATAATCTAATCCTGCAAGCCGAGCTAGCAGGTTTGCTGAAGCCGGGCGGGACGATCATTGAGCCGACTAGTGGAAATACAGGGATAGGCTTAGCGATGAATGCCGCGGCAAAAGGGTATAAAGCGATTCTTGTCATGCCTGATAATATGACCAAGGAACGAATCAATATTCTAAAGGCTTATGGTGCGGATGTTGTGCTGACGCCCGCAGCAGAACGGATGCCGGGAGCTATAGCAAAAGCGATTGAGCTGGGAAAAGAAGTGGAGAACAGTTTTATTCCACAGCAATTCGAGAACAAAGCCAACCCGGATATTCACCGGACTACGACCGCTCTGGAAATCCTGGAGCAAATGGAAGGTAAGCTGGACATGTTTGTTGCTTCATCAGGAACTGGGGGCACGATAACTGGAACCGGTGAGGTTTTGCGTGAGCATCTACCTGATATCCGGGTTCTTGTGGTTGAGCCGCAAGGCTCGCCCGTATTATCTGGAGGAAAGCCAGGACCACATAAGCTGGTAGGAACGAGTCCGGGCTTCGTACCCGCCATTTTGAATACACAGGTCTACGATGACATCGTTCAAGTCGCGGATGAGGCTGCCTTGGAGACGGTAAGAACGCTGGCTGCAAAAGAAGGAATTCTGCTGGGTCCATCCGGTGGTGCCACTGTATGGGCGGCGTTGCAGGAAGCGCGTCGTCTTGGGGCTGGCAAACGCGTGCTTTGCATTGCACCTGACACAGGGGAACGGTATCTTAGTATGGGAATATTTTAGTTTCGTCTGGAGGAATGGGAATGAATAAGCTCAGTGTGAGTTTCCTTATTGTTCTACTGCTGGCGGGCTGCTCAGGCTCTAACAAGCCAACCCCTTCTCCAAGTGCAGAGCCGACACCAACGGCAAGCATGCAGCAGCCAGCAGCTTATCTGGAAGCTGAAAAGCTGAAGGCGAATTTTGGTTTTGCAGATGAGTCTGGCAAGAGCATCTTAGTCACCGGGCAGGAAAAAGGGCTGGATGCGCAAATGCAACAATTGAATGAGGCGATCGGCGATCATGGGCAAGTGCTAAAAGTGAAATTGAATAAATGGCAGGAGGGTACGGAGAACAGTAATGGCCGGGAGATGGCTCACAATTTTGTGAATCTGCCAGGGTATCTTTATACGGTTGAAGCGGGGAATGCGACCCCTGATGAGACCTATTACCTGACGGATCAGGCAGAGTTTAATGCGAATGCGCTAATCTCTGTTAAGCCTACGGAGGTTAAGCAAGCCTCGCTAAATGTTGCAGAAAGTGTGCGGCAGAATATTGTTTCTGCGAAAAATCGTGAAGTAGAGCACATTTGGAAACTTGCTGACCTGTCTGGTGATCGGCAGCTGTATCTCGTTCAATTCATTAGACAGGATCAGGATATGTTATTTAGTCTCGTGCTGGAAGATAAGGCCGGGCTTACCTTTATGGATTATCCGGCTGTCATTCAAGGCGATGAATTTTCCGTCTGGAGAGTGGATGATGGAGGGGAAGTGATACCTGAGATGTTCTCTATTCTTTTTGCGGCGGAAACTGCTGAAGGTCCATTACTCGCTATGGAGTGGTGGGGAGCGGAAGGCGTAAACACATTTTTCCTGAAAAAAGAGGGAAATGTTTTTAAAGAAATGGACATTCAATACGGACGCTACACATCACCACTATAACTGGGATGCAGATACATCGAAGGATGTATCTTTTTTTTTGCTACAATATAAGAAAGTATAAATTTTCACTATATATTGCTTATAATATTATGAGGGATAGCATTATTTTTTTAAAATACTTAAATTTGTAACAATAAGAACTTTAAATAGCCCGATCGAGTCATGTAGCAGAATTGTGACGGTGATATTGTTAATCATAAGATGTACGGGAGGGGACAGCAACGTATAACCGAATCAAGTATATGATCCTGTTACTGCCAACGCTAATGGTAGGGATCTGGGAGGTCGTGCGCCATCAGTTTCTAATGCCTTATATCTCGATGGATCTGGGGAATTATTTGACACCTGTCCTCGTATTTTTGTTCACTCTTGTATTGCTCGTCCCTTTGTTTTCGCTGATGGAGCGGAATCAGCGGGAGCTGGAGCAGGAACGTGCGCTCAAAGAGGCAATGAAAGCCCGGGAAGGGCTAGCTAAGGAACTGCATGATGGGATGGCGCAATCTTTATTTCTTTTATCTGTCAAAATAGATCGTCTGGAAGCAAGCCGCAGGAATGGGGAAGTCAGCGAAGAAAATGTGGATCAGATCAAAAAGACCGTCCACGAGGTGAACCGTTATGTTCGACAGGCGATCGCCAATCTGAAGGTACCAGTGTCTGAGCAGCACTCTTTTTCATTGGAACAGTCGGTTAAAGATCAGCTTGCTCAAATGGCTAACGAGATTATGATTGAGGTTTCCTTGGATTGGAGTCTACAGGATGAAGCCCTCTCTCCTTCGGAAAAAGCAGAGCTGCTATCTTGTATCCGAGAGGCTATTATTAATGTGCGTAAGCATACAAGAGCGGCGAAGGTTTCTATCACAGGTGCAGGCACTGAGAAAAACTGGAGCGTGGCGATTGTCGACAATGGCGAAGGATTTCAGCATGATCCCTTTGAGGTGAACGGAAGTTACGGCCTTCAGATCATGAAGGAACGTGTCGAAGGAATGGGATGGAAGCTTCAGGTGAGCTCCGGCAATACGGGGACAAATGTGGAAATTACGAAAGGAGGGGGAAGTTTATGAGCCGGTACCGGGTTTTGGTTGTGGATGATCATGCGCATGCGCGTGAGGCGATGTGTGAGATTTTGTCCATGGATGATAGTTTTGAGGTCATTGGTGTAGTGGAGAGTGGTCCTGAGGCGATCGCGTTCACGGCCCAGTGGATGCCTGATCTCATTCTTATCGACATTCAGATGCCGGAGATGGACGGGCTGGAGACTACTCGCCGGATCAAGCAGGAATATCCCTATGTCAAAATCGTTATCGTTACGGTATCGGACGAAATTTCCCACCTCCTCGAAGCATTGAAGCAAGGCGCACAAGGGTACTTACTCAAGAATCTGGCACCTTCCACCTGGATTGAATATTTGCAAGCCATTGTGAATGAAGAAGCACCGCTAAGCCGGGAGTTGGCTTTTCAAATCTTGAAAGAATTTACCGTTCCTTCAGTAACGGACGAAGGAGAGTCATTGACGGCAAGGGAGAAGGAGATTTTAAGCTGTGTGTCTTCCGGATCGACGAATAAAGAGATTGCCATAAGCCTGTCGATTTCGGAGCATACCGTAAAAAACCATCTGAAAAACATCCTTCAGAAGCTTCAACTCCAAAATCGTACGCAGCTGACGCGTTATGCTCTGGAGCAGGGGCTTGCTTCACGTAAACGTGATTTTCCGCGGTAAATATGAGGATAGAGATGAAAGTGAAAAATGATAAAATTACTTAAAGAAAGAGGCACTCTAACTATGAACAGATTATCTCGCAAAATAATGACACTCTTCGCACCAGCCGCTGCAACACTTCTGTTGTTCGCAGCCGTGGCTAGCGCGCACGTAACCGTAGCACCAGCACAATCCAGTACCGGAGCATGGGAGACTTACACACTTAAAGTTCCTTCAGAAAAAGATGTGGCGACTGTACAAGTCGATCTACGAATCCCGGTGGGTGCCGAGTTCAAGCAATATGAGGCTACACCGGGCTGGGATGTTACCATTGAGGGGAACAAAGTTAGCTGGATAGCTAATGGAGAAGGAATTAAAGCAGGGCAATTCCAACGTTTCTATTTCACAGCAAAGAATCCTGATACTGCAGGCGACATTGCTTGGGATGCTTATCAGCATTATGCCGATGGCAGCTTGGTGCAGTGGTCTGGTGAGGCAGGAACAGAAAGTCCGCATTCTATTACTTCGATTGTGCAAGCCTCCGGTGGGGATGAACATTCTCATGGTTCCAGTGACAATGGCATGAGCATGGAAGAACATAATGCCATCATGGAAAGCGAGAACAACTCCACCAGTGTCAACCCAATGGTCTATATCGCATTAGGGATCTCTTTACTAGCCTTTTTAATAGCAACCATAAGTATATTGCGCGGGCGAAAAGAGTAAGCGGGAACTAGTTGTGATACAAGAATATAGTGTTCATGCAAGAAGCCTCCGTCAATAAACGACGGAGGCTTCTTGCATGAATTAATTGGTGATGAGGATACTTTTTACTTATCTACAGCCGTTTGCGTTTGTAAAAGGTTACGAAAGCAGCGGTTAGTATTAGGAGAAGGATGGCGACGCCAGTTGTGATGGCTTCACTCGTGCTGCCTTTTTGCTGCATAGTACCAGCACCACCAAAGTCGCCACCGCCCATACCACCAGGCATACCGCCACCAAAGCCACCGCCGCCCATGCCGCCACCGCCAGGACCATTTCCGCCGCCTTCAGGGAAAGCGGGTCCGCCCATAGCACCAGGCTCACCACCCGCGCCGCCGTCAAATCCACCTTGAGCAGCTTGCCCGTTAGTGTTGGTTTGTCCACCTTGAGCAGCTTGGCTGTTAGTGTTGGCCTGTCCACCCTGAGCAGTTTGCCCTGTTTGTGTAGTCTGCCCACCCGCAGCTGCTTGTGAGTTACTGCCAGGCCCCTCGCCGCCATTAGGGATAGCCGGTCCGCCCATGGCACCAGGTTCACCACCTGCACCGCCTTGGGCAGTCTGTCCACCCGTAGCCGCTTGCCCTTCGGTATTTGGTGCAGCTGCATTTGCGCCAGTATTACCAGTAGCGCCATCCGCACCTGTGGCCTGCCCAGCACCCGCAGCGCCTTGAGCTGCGCCATTTTTAGCACCGCCACCAAAGCCACCGCCGCCCATGCCACCACCACTTCCTGATCCGTCACCGGAGGAAGGAATGGTACCGTCGAGTTGCTGCTGGATACTTGTGGCCATGTTCGACATGAAGGTCTCAACAGCCTTTATCCCATTTTCATACTGTTCGAAAGTGTAGAAGGCGGATGGATCCGCTTTGACATAGCTGGAAATCATCGTGTTCAGCTCATCCATCCGAGCCTGGAACGTATCGTCCGCTAGATAGCCAGTAATCATCTCACTAACAATCTCATGATATTTCGTTTTGTATTCATCATTAGCGAGCAGTTTCGCAATCAGTGGTCGTTCTGCCAACGCACCTTGGGTAGGCTCGTCAATTAACACATCTGCGCTTCCCATGCCGCCAAAAGCCATATTGTAATCCCACGGCAGAATCGAGAAGACCCCATCGTCTTCATATAAGTAATAATTCTGCTTATTTCCACCTAAATAACTGTCCATATTACCCGTGACCGCATTTAGAGCGATATACTTCAGCGATTCCTCTACGTCGATGTATTTTTCATAATCGGTGCCGTTGTTTAGCTCATTCAGCATGTCGACAAGAATATCATCGTTAGACTTATCGGATTTCATTTCTAGTCCAGTATAGAGGGATGGATCATCGCCCAGCCAAGTCAAATCACTGCCCTGACCGGTCATTACACCTTTATAAAGTGCACCATAAGTGTTGCCGAAATTGCGTTCCAGATAAGCATCACTGATCTGTTCTACTGCAAGATAGAAACCCTTCAGTTCATCATTTACATACACATTGACGAAGGAATATTTCGGCGTCGGGAGACCGACACTTTCAGCGAGCTCATAGGTCAGAAATTCACGCATATAAGAAGCATCGCTGTAATTATTATTCAGGTTGATCTTAGTAATGCCGAATAAATTCTGGTTAACATACTCATCAAAAGAAATTTTGAAGCTGTAGCGGTCAGAGTCTGTCATCTGTACTACGCTTCTGAGACTGAGATTTCCTTTGGTCCGTACAGCTACATTATCGTATTTCATACCGTTGTACTCGACGGAAGCCATTTTATATTCTTCAGCACTGGCATTATCCAGCATATCCTGAAAATCGTCCGGGTCCAAGGTGATTTTGACATCCACGACCTTATCTTTTGGAAAGACCTGCTCGTCTAGCTTTTTCTCATCGCTCGAAATGACCTTGTCCTGAGCATCAGACGTTGGATTATTTATTGCAGACGGACTTGCATTCTGACACCCGGCTACGGCGATGACCAGCAGCAGGCAGCAAAAACTCAGCAGGATTGACTTACCTCTGGTTTTCATCTGGGGCACCGCCTTTCATCTCGTTGTAATTAAGATACATAGTCACCGCTATAGCTGATCAAGAGTGCATTTTTGACACCTTTTAGGTCAGAGACTGTGTTGACAAAGCCGCCTACTTTATCATCCAGACGAAGCTCCAGCGTCAATTCAATATTGTTTGCGGAGACTGTTTTTTGCTTCACATTGTAGCGTTTTACGGATTTGGTGATATGGCTGTGTACTTCACGTTCGCTTTCATCACTGTCGCAGTTAATGACCAGTAAGTATGGCGTTTCGATAGAAGAGTGTTTAATGAACAGGAACAAAATAAGGCCGATAATGATCGAACCGATAATAGCCAAGGTGAAAAATCCTGCTCCAGTTACAATCCCTGCTACAGCTGCCCAGAACAAGAAGATCAGATCAGTTGGATCTTTGATCGGTGTTCTGAAACGAACGATGGACAATGCGCCGACCATACCGAGGGACAGCACAAGGTTAGAGTTAATCGCGATAATGACAGTAGCTGTAATCATGGTCATGCCCATGAGTGAGACGTTAAAGCTTTTGGAATATAAAACGCCGCTAAAGACACGTTTGTAGAGCAGGTAAATGAAGTATCCGATCAGAAAAGCTACGCCCAAGGTAATCAGCATCTTGGAGATACTAATATCAGATACAAAATTGTCGATCACCGAGTTTTTAATAATGTCTGAAAAATTATTTGTAGTATCTGTAGTCGTTGTTGTAGCTGCTAGCGGTGCTAGTGATGCATTCATAATCAATAATCCTCCCAAGTGTTAGTTTTTAAGAATTTGCGGCAGATCACGTATTTCGAAGCGGACTGCCTATTCAGTCCCTCCAGCTGCAACGCGATTTTAATGTACTCCGGAATATACTCATCGAATTTCACTTCGAAAATTATGAAGTTCTCATCAATCGCCCGAATCGGATGCAAATCCTTATCGAAAATATCCGTAGAGTGCAGGCCCGTACGTAGTTCTTTATCGAACGTTATTCGCACATTTCCGTTGTGGCAAACATAAGGCTCGCGAACATAATCCACGATGACCTTGGGTCGCAGCAGGTTATGGCGCATCTGATCGTATAACTCCAAGAACAGCGGACTGTCCGGGACGTTCAGCACTTCGTAGTTGCCCGCCATAATCTCGTCGTACATTTGCCGGGTTAGTGGTTCTTTGATTTTGGCGATATAATCGTCCATTTTAATTTTTTTCTCAAAGTGAATGATGTTGTCTTGAATGTTGTAAATGCGAATCCGGTATTTGGCCCGCTCTCTGAGACCGCCGAGCTTGTCTGCAAGTGCCGTGTTGTTGATATCGTCAAAATACAAACTCCGAATGTGGTATTCTCCACTCTCATTAGCGTGTTGATCTTTATCAATCAAGCTTTGCAATCGCTGGCGCAATATAAGGTATTGATGATAGTTAATGAAAAATTTAAGTTCATGCCGGAATTGAAGCTTCTTATTCATTTTCACACCTCGTTTCTCTCTCTATCTCTGGCTAACCTTCCTGCTTGACTAATTCTAGGAGACAGACCTTATGCTTAACTTAAAATAGACTGAATGTTTGCTGAATGTTTTACACTGCGTTAACAAAAGTCTGTATAAAGATTCGTGTGCAGATTTGACTTCTGACTTTGCAGGGGGCTATCTTATTTAGAAGGCTAGAGAGAAATTTTCATAAGGAGGTACCGTGATGAGAGACTATAAATTTGCCATAATCCTAGGAGTGCTTGTGATTGTGGTTATTTTAGTGGCTTATGGGTTGGAACGATCGAAAAGCGGAAGTAATGCAAATTCACCAGCACCGTATGATCTCGTGACTACCTTTAAGGGAGATGCGAGCACAAGCCGCGCGTTTACTTGGTATACAAGTGATTCGAGTGCAGCAGGCATTCTGGAGATTGTAAAGGGACAAGTGTCCTCTTTTGCAAATACGGATGTACAAAGGGTAGATGCGAAAAGTAGTTCCATCAAAACAGACAATGGCACCAAAGGTGTTCATAAAGTGGAAGCTACGGGTCTTGAACCCGGGACGTTATATACTTATAGAGTGGGTAGTGGCGTTGAAGGAGAATGGAGTCCGGCAGCGGAATTTACAACGGAAGAAGATGGACTGGCAAGTGTGTCTTTTATCAACGTAACGGATTCTCAAGGGGAAACGGCAGAGGATTTTAAGCTGTGGGGAAATACGCTGAACAAGGCTTTTCAGACATTTCCTGAAGCTGAATTTATTGTGCATAACGGCGATTTGACGGAGAATCCGGAGGATTCGGCAGGCTGGGATGATTTTTTTGGCAATGTGCAGGGCTGGATTTCGGGGATTCCGTTAATGCCGGTAACAGGCAATCATGATGAGGTGGATGAGGATGCAACGTATTATACTTCACACTTCAACCTGCCGGATAATGGGGCAAAGGGTTCAATTGCAGGCACCTCGTATTCCTTCGATTATGGACCTGTGCATGTAACGGTACTGAATACAGAGAGCAATCTAAAAAAGCAAACGGAGTGGCTAAAGGAAGATCTGAAGAACACAGACAAGAAGTGGAAAATCGTTGCGATGCACCGACCGGCTTACGGGGGGAACTCCTATAAGAAAGTTGAAAATTGGACGGATATTTTTGATACGTATGAGGTTGATTTAGTGCTGCAGGGTCATAATCATGAATACTCCAGATCCTACCCGTTACGTGGCGGAAAAATAGTTCCAGAAGGTGAGATTTCCAAAGGTGCTAAACGAGGGACAGTCTATGTGGTGACCAACGCTTCTGGAGGGAAATTTAACGAGAAAAAAGAAGATCAGTTCTATCATGCGGTGCATTTTCAGAACAATAAGCAAATGTTTGCGGGCATTAACGTTACCGGGGAGACATTAACCTATCAGGCCTATGATGTGGATGGAAAGCTGCTGGATGAGTTTGTGTTGACACATTGAGCTAAGGGAATTGGATAATATTATTTAAATACCTTCTCTGCTGTAAAGGCGGGGGAGGTATTTTTTTGATTTGCATTAAAACACTAAATTCAGCGCAACAACTGTGCATCTTAAGCCGTTTTTTCACATGTCTACCTTTTCCGTCATATAAGCTGTTAACTTTATAATGATAAAATAGATTTAGTTATATTTGGATTTCATTTGAAGTGAAGGGGAAGTAATATGTTTATCAGAAAAATGGTTTTTATCGGTATCATTTGTATGTTAGGTTTGACAGGTTGTGCAACGAACACTAAATCAGGTGCTGAAGGAGAGGGAGATAAGCGTGCAGAGGAGCTGCTCAGCATGTCTCGGAGTGAACTGGCTAAGCAGGAGAGCTATACTATAGAAATGGAGAAACAAGAAGAAACATCCAGCAAATCGGAAAAAAGTGAAGATAAACATTGGTCGAGCGCAGCCTCATTTCATGTCGACTATGTTAGAAATCCTTATACCGTATATCTAAAATCGGAGACTGCGGAAGGAAAGGAACGAGAAGAATACATATCGGATACTGAATATCATACAAAGGTAATGGATGATTTATTTATTAAGCAGGACGATTATATTCCAGCGAAAGAAAAACAAATCGCACAAAGATTTATTGACCCGTATGATTATATAGACACGTACCGGGTAGATTCTCAGGGGATCGTTGTTTCTGAGGAGGAACAAGAATACATACTTTCGATAGAGATATCGTCTCACGATGCGAGTAAGGAAACGATGAAATTGATGAAGCAGAATTTGACAGACAAGATTAAACTAAGATATACGCTGGATAAAACTACACTTTTGCCGCATAAAGTGGAGGCAGAAATATTCACTTCATTGAAATCAGAAAACTTAAATTCAGAATCAGTGCTCACGTTGCAAACAACTATCAGCAATTTTAATGGTATAAAAGAGATTGTTATGCCTGTAGATACTAGTGAAGAATAGTTATATCAGAAGCCTCTGGGATTTATTCCGGAGGTTTTCTTTATCAGCAGAATTATTTTCAATCAAAATTTAGTGAAATTGTATCCTGAAGTGTGAAAATGGTACGATTTTTAGAGACAATCTTCTGCAAAATATAACCATTTTCTCTCGATAATGAAAAACCTTACCATTATAATGAAAGCGTTATCAGAAAATGGAGTCTAAGTTCTGAAGGTATGGATTAAGGGGGAGGGAGGAGCAGGGATATAGAGTAAGAAGAAGGCATAAACAAACCAATTATATCGTAGGAGGCGTAAAACGTGATTCGTAACCGTATCCGGAAAACAGGACTTTTGGTCCTGCTTGGCGCGATGGTAGGCTCTTTATTCTCTGCATTCCCAGCTACTACCCATGCAGCCTCAAGTGAACCTTACACCTGGAAAAGCGTTGTAACGGGAGCTGGCGGGGGCTTTGTACCCGGAATTATTTTTAATCAAACTGAACCGAATCTGATTTATGCCAGAACAGATATTGGCGGGGCCTATCGCTGGAATCAAGCTACATCCAGTTGGGTCTCAATTAGTGACTCGGTAGGCTGGGTGGATTGGAACAAGAATGGCGTAGATGCTCTGGCTACAGACCCAATTGATCCTAATAAAGTCTACATGGCAACGGGTACGTATACTAATCATTGGGATAATAATGGCCAGATTATGCGCTCTAATGACCGGGGGAACACCTGGCAAACTACTCCACTGCCTTTTAAAGTAGGTGGCAATATGCCTGGCCGTTCCGCTGGTGAACGTCTAGTCATCGACCCCAATAAGAACAACATTCTCTATTTTGGAGCTAGAAGTGGTAATGGTCTCTGGAAGAGTATTGATTCGGGTGTAACTTGGTCAAAGGTAACCTCTTTTCCAAACGTAGGAACGTATATTCAGAATCCGACACTTGATTATGGGAATGATCTTGTCGGATTGTCTTGGATCACGTTCGATAAGAGCACAGGTACACTTGGCAACGCTACTCAAACGATATATGTCGGTGTGGCCGATACGGCTAGCAGCGTATATCGGAGTACAGATGGTGGAGTAACCTGGACAGCTCTGGCTGGACAACCTACGGGGTTCTTGCCACATCACGGCGAGCTGTCATCCACAGGTGATCTCTATATTACTTATAGTAATGGTGTAGGTCCCTATGATGGCAGTAAGGGTGAAGTTTGGAAATACAACAAAACTAGTGGGGCTTGGACCAATATCAGTCCTACGACCGGTGAAGATAACTGGTATGGCTTTGGTGGATTGGCGCTGGATGCTCAGCACCCTAACACATTGATGGTATCCAGCTTAAACGCTTGGTGGCCTGATGAAGTTATTTTCCGCAGTACCAATGGTGGGGCTACTTGGAGTCGCATTTGGGATTGGGGCAATTATCCAGAACGGACTTATAAGTTCAGCATGGACATCACCGCTGCTCCATGGCTCGATCATGGAACTACTTCAACATCCCTGGATCCTTCACCGAAGCTAGGCTGGATGATGGGTGATTTGGAAATTGATCCATTTAACTCGAATCGAATGATGTACGGCACTGGAGCAACAATTTATGGCTCGAACAATTTGACCTCATGGGATACCGGAGGCAAGGTAAATATCTCTGTCATGGCAAAAGGTGTGGAGGAAACTGCAGTGCTGGGGCTAATTAGCCCGCCAACGGGAACCTCCCATTTGATCACTGCACTTGGTGACGTTTCCGGTTTCCGTCATGAGGATTTGTCGGTAGCGCCGACTAAATTCCAGACCAGTCCTTCATGGGCAACGACGATGAGTATTGACTATGCTGAACTGAGTCCGTCCTATATGGTGCGGGTAGGCAGTGCAGATAAAGAAAAAACGCCAAGTATGAAGTCCATTGGTATCTCTAACGATGGTGGAGTGAATTGGTACATGCCAAACTCCGAGCCTTCCAATGGAACCAAAACAACGGTTGGCCATGGACAAGTAGCTGTCTCTGCAAGTGGTAATTCCATTCTGTGGAGCACCTCAGATATCGGGGTGTATTATTCCAAAACCTCAGGCAATTCTTGGACAGCAAGTGCAGGATTACCGGCAGGCGCGAAGATAGCGTCTGATCGCGTGAATCCTAACAAATACTATGGATTTTATGCAGGAATCTTCTATGTAAGTGTGGATGGTGGAGCTACATTTACTGCCACCGCAGCTTCGGGCTTCCCGACCAATAATGTGGCTGGATTACAGCCGAACGAAGCCCAAATCAGTATGAAGGCAGTTCCAGGTATTGAAGGTGACATCTGGTTCGCCGGAGGGAATACGGTTGAGAATAAATATGGTCTATGGCACTCCACTAATTCAGGTGCGAGCTTCACGAAGTTAACGAATGTAGAAGAAGCTGATCTTATTGGTTATGGTAAGGCTGCTCCGGGCCAAACTTATATGGCATTGTACACCGTAGCTAAGATTGATGGTGTACGGGGCGTATTCCGTTCTGATGATGTTGGCGCAACTTGGGTTCGTATTAATGACGATGCTCACCAATACGCTAAGATCAATATGGCGATTACTGGGGATCCAAGAATCTATGGACGTGTATATCTCGGTACGAATGGCCGAGGCACCTTGTATGCTGATCCTGTAAATCCACCAGCTACAGGCTCGACCATTACGCCAATAACTGCAAGCTTTGATAAGAAAACAGCAAATCAGGCAGACGTTGCAGTAACTATGACGTTGAACGGAAATACGCTGAGTGCGATCAAGAACGGAACGGCAACCCTCGTAGCCGGAACGGATTATACGGTAAGTGGATCAACAGTGACGATTAAAAAAGCGTATTTAGCGACGCAAGCGGTAGGAACGACAACGCTGACGTTCAGCTTTAGCGCTGGAGCTACACAATCCTTGGCGGTAGCGGTAACGGATACTACAACACCAGTATCCAACTCCACGATAACGCCAACAAGCGCGGGATTTGATAAGAAAACAGCGAATCAGGCAGACGTTGCAGTAACTATGACGTTGAACGGAAATACGCTGAGTGCGATCAAGAACGGAACGGCAACCCTCGTAGCCGGAACGGATTATACGGTAAGTGGATCAATAGTGACGATTAAAAAAGCGTATTTAGCGACACAAGCGGTAGGAACGACAACGCTGACGTTCAGCTTTAGCGCTGGAGCTACACAATCTTTGGCGGTAGCGGTAACGGATACTACAACACCAGTATCCAACTCCACGATAACGCCAACAAGCGCTGGATTTGATAAGAAAACAGCGAATCAGGCAGACGTTGCAGTAACTATGACGTTGAACGGAAATACGCTGAGTGCGATCAAGAACGGAACGGCAACCCTCGTAGCCGGAACGGATTATACGGTAAGTGGATCAACAGTCACTCTCAAGAAGGAGTATTTGGCAACTCAAGCGGTAGGAACGACAACGCTGACCTTTGAGTTTAGTGCCGGAGCGACACAATCCTTGGTTGTCACTCTCTCAGATACGTCAGTAGCTCCTACAGCAGCACTGAAAGTGCAGATGTATAACGGTACAGTGACTGCTTCCGGAAATACGCTAAATCCAAAGTTTAAGCTGGTGAACACAAGTACAAGTGCCGTTGCACTTTCTGATGTGAAATTAAGATATTATTACACAATTGACGGAGAGAAGGCACAAAGCTTCTTCTGCGATTGGTCACAGGCTGGAAGCGCGAATGTAACGGGCACGTTTGTGAAGCTGCCAACGGCTAAAGCGGATGCGGATTATTATCTGGAGCTTGGATTCTCGAGTGCAGCAGGTTCACTAGCTGCGGGTGCGAGCATCGATATCCAAGTGCGAGTAGCTAAAGAGGATTGGTCAAATTACACTCAAACCGGAGATTACTCCTTTAATGCGGTTGATACCAATTTTGTAGACTGGACAAAAGCGCCCGCCTACATCTCAGGTAACCTGATCTGGGGTAATGAACCTAACTAAGAATCTTCACCAATAGTTATGCTGAAGAGGCTGTCCTAAAAAGTAGAAAATTCTACTTTTGGGGCAGCTTCTTACTTTAACCCTCAGGCTATAGGTGGTATGTACGCTATGTGCTACGTTCTATGAGAGGGGGTGTGGTATACGTTATGTGGTATGTCGGATGCATTTATGGTTCCTATAGTGTTGGCTATATAGTAATTAGGGAAAACCTCCCTGAAAATAGCCGATATTTGCTTTAAATCAACGAAATCAGGGGATTCTTCCCTGAAAATCAGGCGAATTCGTTAGTTTCCAGCAAATTAACCAATAATTAGGGAGGTTTTCCCTAATTATTGGCTGGATGACCAAAAAACTTAGAATTTTAGGGAGAAATTCCCCAATTATGCTATCAACGCTTCACTTCCTCCTGTACGGTACGCAAAAACCAGCTAATGATATTTAAAAGTAGTTCTGACATACCATTTGCTGTTTTGGCTGTTACAATGTTTGTCCGCTATCTATGGTAATGATCTGTCCAGTCATTGCTTCCTGTTCTAGCGCAGCGCAGACGAACTGGGCGATATTCTCGGCGGTTGAAATATGCTGAAGCAGCAGATTAGGGGCTAGTTTATGCATTTGTTCTTCTCGTCCAGACCACCATCTAGTAGCAACGGCTCCCGGTGCTACACAGTTAACTCTAATATGGGGAGCCAGCGCGTGTGCCAGCGATTTGGTAAGACCGTGGACAGCCGCTTTGGAGACGGCATAAGGAAGGGATGAGCCTAAGCCTGTCTGTCCAGCGATGCTGCCGAGATTGAGGATGGCTCCTGAATTTTTTTGGTTCATATACGGTGCAACCGCTCTGGCGCAGAAAAACATTCCTTTCACATTTACATCATATAACTCATCCCATACTTCCTCTGTTGCCTTTTCCAGATCTCCGAGAGCAATATGTTTAGTTATACTGGCGTTATTCACTAGCAGATCTATTGTCCCGAAATGCTGAATAATCGAATCGACCATACTTCGCACATCCTGATCTTTAGACACATTCGCTTGTATTGCTATAGCCTGCCCTCCTTGATTCAGAATCGTCTTTACGGTTTCATTGGCTTCATCCTCAGATCTAGAATAGTTCACTACGACGTGGGCTCCGCGTTTGGATAACTCCAAGCTTACAGCTTTGCCAATTCCAGTCCCTCCACCGGTTACTAATGCGACTTTATTGTTGAGATCCACCCTCAATCACTCCTTATGTTGGCGTATGTTGTTGTTATAAAGTATTCTATAGAGAAAAGTGGATTTCGTATAATTGAATATAATGAAGGTTTGGTTCAATTAATTTGAATTGAATAGGGGAGGGCACTAGGATGGATCTAAAAACAATAAAAACCTTTCAAACGATCGTAACTTCCGGAAGCTTTAATCGCGCAGCAGAAGAATTGAACTATGCCCAATCTACAGTTACGATGCAGATGCAAAGGCTTGAATCTGATCTGGGATGTCAATTGCTTGAGCGGGGGAAGCAAATCAGCTTAACAGAAGCAGGCAGATTGTTTTATGAAGAGAGCCTACATATTGTTAAAGATATGGAACGACTAGAGAGCCGTTTGGCTGATTTAAAAATAGGGGAAGCTGGCAACGTGCGATTAGGGGTAACGGACCCTACGGCGAGCTATCGTTTGCCGCAGCTTTTAAGTAGGTTTATGGTGCAATTCCCTAAAGTGAAGATCTCCGTGGATATTGCGGGAACCGCCGCACTTAGTGAACTACTCCTGCGTGGTGAAATTGATTTGGCAGTGTGTTCGGCACCAGAGCTCGGTAAGGAGCTGTATTTTGAACCCTTATTTGCGGAGGAATTCTTGTTACTTTTGCCAGAAGAGCATCCGCTAGCATCCAAGGAACGTATCACCCCAGAGGATCTACAGAGTCATCGCTTACTGATTACGGCAGCGAATTGTCCTTATCGTAAAAAATTAGAAAGTGTGCTGCAGGAATCAGGCGGGCCGCCACTAGATACAATGGAGATTGGGAGCATGACAGCGCTGAAATATTTTGTGGGAAGTGGTTTAGGCCTGGCACTTGTTCCTGAGATTGTGCTGAATCCAGCCCCGGCAGGAACTATAGTACGGAAGCTGGAGGGGAAGGTTATTGATATGACCTGTGGGATCCTATGTAAACTTTCAGATTATCCGCTTAAGCAAGCGAGCTCCAGATTGTATCATTTTTTAAAACAGGAACTAACCGTGACAAGGATATTTTGAATTTTAAACGAATTGTTAAGAAATAGAAAAAATAGAAAGGGCGGTGTTTGATGTTTTTTAGGAGGAAATTCAGTTTCTGGCTTTCGATTATAAGTATCATCATCTGTCTGAGTGACTATCTGGGGGTGGGGATCGCGAATATTATTCTTGTACGTTTGAACCCTATTATAGATACACTGATCTTTACAGAACCTTTTGAAAGCTTCATGGTTGATGTAAATAATCCGAGATGGGGAACCAATAGTGCGTTAATCAGCGTCAGATTCCCAACGTATATTATTCATTTTGGAACGTTTTTGATTTTGGGTATTCTAATTGATTACCTTATTCGTATATTAAAACAGAAGTAGAAGTGTAGATGAGCCTAGAAGAGGAAAGGTGAGCTGAGATGAGCGGAGCAAAGGGAAAACTTGATTTGGAGAGAATTGTTTTTATTGGCAGAACCTATGAGGAATATATACGTATGTTTGATTTGCTGGAATCAGATCTTATCGGCCAGAGCATTCTGGATTGTCCTGCGGGTGCTTGCTCTTTTACAGCAATAGCGAATCAGTTGGGTGGTGAAGTAACGGCTGCTGATATTGCTTACTATTACTCTGAAGATGAGCTGGCAGACAAAGGGGCTCAAGATATTGCACATGCGATGTCCGGAATGGAAAAAGTACAGGATAATTTCGTTTGGAACTACTTTAAATCAATCGAGGGACTGACCGAAGCGAGGAACGCAGCGTTAACCGCCAGCACTAAGGATCGAAGACAAACCCCGCAGCGATATGTTCCTGTGATACTTCCGGATCTGCCATTTGCGGATGAAGCATTTGATCTGACATTATCTGCTCACTTTCTATTTATGTACAGCGATCGGCTGGACTATGAATTTCATTTAGAGACTGTTAAGGAACTCATGCGGGTGACGAGAGGCGAGCTTCGAATCTTTCCACTAGTCGACCTCTCTTGTAAAAGGTATAAGTATTTAGACCGCCTTATTGATGATTTGGTGAGGCAAGGGTTTACTGCAGAGGAACTAGAGGTTCCTTATGAATTTCAAAAAGGTGCAAAGCAGATGTTGAAGATTAGAAGAGCAGAATTGTTCCTCTGAAATATAAAAAACGAGGGTGCCTCAAGCCATGATGACTTTGGGAGCACCCTCGTTTTTGTATACATATCTATAAAGCTTACGCTACAGTTTCTTTCCGTTCTGCTACAAAACAAGCTATGCCTAATACCAGACCAAGGCCCACTAGAACCGCACCGACCCAAGGAAGCGAAGTGATCGCTAGATGAGAAATAACCCAACCGCCAATAAAGGCACCCGCTGCGTTACCGAGATTCCCGGCGGAGTGGCTGGTCGTTGAAGCAAGTGCAGGGGCTGCCTGAGCCAGACTCATAATCCGTATTTGCAGACCTGGCATGACGGCAAAGGACACCATACCCCAGAAAAATATTGTGATTACCGCAGCTATTGGGCTATGCATCGTGAAGGAAAAGATCGTTAGAATCATACTGACTGCAAAATAAAGTCCCACGATAGAAGGCATCAGCTTCCAATCCGCAAGCTTTCCGCCAACGATGTTCCCGATGGTCACCCCACAGCCGAATAAGACTAGAATCCAAGTCACACTATGTTCAGCAAAACCGGTCACTTCTTCAAGCAGTGGAGTAATATATGTGAACACGGTGAACAAGCTGGCGTTCCCTAACGCCCCGATCAATAAGAATAGCAGCAGCTTTGGATTAGCCAGAGCAGCAATCTGCTGGATAACACTCGCTGGTTTCTCTTGTTTAAGCTTTGGAATAAAAATGAGGATGCCGATCAGCGCGGCGACTCCCATGACAGCAATCGCTGCAAACGAGGCCCGCCAGCCCATACTTTGTCCAATAAATGTTCCTAGAGGAACTCCGACAATATTGGCTATCGTTAAACCTGCCATCATAATAGATACGGCTCCGGCCCGCTTATTGGGTTGTACAAGATTGGATGCAATGACTGCGCCAACCCCAAAAAAAGTACCATGAGTTAAAGCTGTAATTATACGAGCTACCATGAGAACGGTATAGTTTGGTGCAAACACAGAGATTCCGTTGCCCAGTATAAAAAGAATCATGAGAAGACATAACAGTTTCTTTTGCGGAATGCGCTGCGTGAGAATGGTCAGGATGGGTGCGCCAACGGCCACTCCAAGTGCGTACATTGTAATGAGTTGGCCAGCAGTCGAAATACTAACCTGTAAATCGTTGGCCACATTTGGTAAAATACCCATAATAACAAACTCAGTCATACCAATTGCAAAAGCGCCTACCGTAAGAGAGAGTATAGAGATGGGAAAGGGCTCTTTCCCTGCTCGCTCTTTGCGTGTTTGTGCCTTGTTGAGGTTTGGAATTGCATTCATGATGCCGATGTTCAACCTTTCTTCTGCCTGTAATGAAGCTCCACCTTGGTTAAGATGATAGATCCGACATGTAAGTATTGTTTTTCTATTATTTAGTTTTCTGAAAATATTTTCAAGATAAATATTTTTTCAGATAGTTTTCATTTTTATAGATCATTGAAGGGATGGTTATTTATGAATGATGAAGGCCAAGTCCAAGTGCTTGAATTGCCGGAAATGAAGCGAGAATTTAATAGCAGTTTGCAGAGTAATGATCGTGGATTGGTTATAGAAATCTATCAATTTGCGAACCCTTCCTGGCCCGATGAGACTGAATTGTTCCTTCCTTTGCGATGAGAAAAAATTATAAGCAGGCAGCTTTAATAGCGCTTCAGAACTTTGACCTGGATTGGACGCAGATTCGTTTTAACCAGCTATCGGATACCTGTACCTTTGTTATCGAAACTAATAAAGAGGGAACTTTTTTACTGCGCCTTCATTCGGGGAGATCTAAAGAGGAAATTAACTCCGAAATCGCGTGGCTGGAGCTTTTGAAGAGCAAAATTGATGTCCCCCTGCCAAAAGGTGTTCATGATCGCACGGGTGCTGTAACGTTCAGAGTGGAACAGGGAAATGGAGAAGGTGTTTATGCCTCTTTAATGCGCTGGGTTGAAGGGGAGCATGCGAATGAAAATCTTACCGAAGAACAAATTTACAAAGAAGGCGTTCTATTAGCCAAGCTACATAAGGCGGCACAGGAGCTGGAGTTACCCCCTGGCTTTAATCGTCCTGTTTGGGATGAACATAGCTTTCGAAAAGCAATGCTTCGTTTAAAGCTGCATTATCATTGTTTTCTTACGGATGATGAGTTTGTGCTGTATCAGTCGGCAGCTGAGAAATTATTCAACTGGTTAAGCAAGCAGCATAAAAATAAGAACAGAAGGTCTTATGGCGTTATTCATGGAGATTTACATCAAGGCAACATCATATTTAAAGAGGGTGAGCCTCGGCCGATTGATTTTGGGAGATGTGGTTGGGGGTATTATCTTTATGACGTGGCACATACCCTTCTTGGACTGTATCCATTGCAAAGAGAAGGGGTCATTAAGGGGTACGAAAGTATCGCCAAGCTTGACGGGGAGTGGGTTCAGACTTTAGAGAATTTTACGGTCATGGTTATGATCGAAAATTATTGCCATCACGCATCCGATCCTAGGGAAACCGAGGGTCTAAAAGCAGAACAGCCGTATGCGTTAGCGATCCTGAAAAATTATCTTAAGGGAGAACCCTTTCTTTTTAACAGGATTGAGATTTAACGTATAGAAATAGGGTCTCTTTGGGGAATTTATATAAAGTTCCCTAAGGAGGCTATTGTGATGAAAAAAAGCTGGATTGCTCCCCTTCTTGTCGCAGTGATGCTATTTCTGACGCCACAACCTTGCTCCGCAAATAGGTTAATTCAACCTCAATCTGTAACACCTTCCAGGTCTGATTCGGGACTTCAACTGCCAGATCAAGATTCTCGCGAACTTAAGTTTCAAGACATGCTGATGTTATTTCTTTTACCTCATATTGAGAAAAAGATTGCAGATATTTATTCGCCGCTTTTGCGAGAATCGCCAATGGTTTATCCTTACTTTGTGGATGTGACTGAGGTGAAGCGGCTCAATGGTTTCCGTGGGTTTGATTTCTTGATTACACTTAACGTATATCCTACAGTTGGTCCACATATTTCAGTTGGAGAAGATACCATGACTTTTAGGATCTCTCCTGGTCCTAAGGTGAAGCTTGAATCGTTCAAGCATCTAAAAGACCCCAAAAAGTCAGACTTCCCACCAAATTATCAGAACATCCTGAGATAGTGTAGTTTCAGTAAGGCGCGTGGGTGGAAGAGTAGATGTTAATATGTGCCGCGCGTTGAGTTATGAGGCGAGCTATTTTTACATGAGTAGGGAGTTCTGAGGTAATGGTGATGGGAGTTGTAGGGAAAGGAGTCTTTGGGAGAGGGTATATGAAAGGGGAGGAAGGTTGGGTTAGTGGCGTGATGAGGGTGTGTGAGGGGATGAAGGTTGGGTTAGTGGCATGATGAGGTGAGGGAGAGGGGAGGAAGGTTGGGTTAGTGGCATGATGAGGGTGTGCGTGAGGGGATAAAGATTGGGTTAGTGGGATGATGAGGGTGTGCGTGAGGGGATAAAGATTGGGTTAGTGGGATGATGAGGGTGTGTGAGGGGATGAAGGTTGGGTTAGTGGTATGATGAGGTGAGGGAGAGGGGAGGAAGGTTGGGTTAGTGGCATGATGAGGGTGTGCGTGAGGGGATAAAGATTGGGTTAGTGGCATGATGAGGGTGTGTGTGCGTGTGTCCGCGAGCGGGCAAACGGGATAGTTGCAGTTTATACACTTATTTGCAGGAGATAAGAAGCTTAGTCACTTTTAGTTGCATTTGGTGCAGTTAAAAGAAGTCTTTTCACACTAATTTGTTAATATCGTTGAATTTAGTTGCAGAGAATACACTTATTTCGCTCGGGCAGCACAATGTATTGTTTATAGTTGTATAAAGTGCAATTAACTCATAGATTCCCAAACGATTTTAAGCAAAATAAAAAAATCCATGGGTTAACGTTGCAATACCCAACTCATGCCCAGCTCACCGCACACACTCCGATCTTTGGGGTGTTTTTTTGTGGTTAGAAATGTGGTGGATTAATGGCGATTATGGTATTATGAAATTAGTGGATATATTGATTTAAGTTACTAAATTCAAATATGGAGGTGTGAGGGATTGGGTGATCATAAATTCGAAGGCGAACACAAGGGGAGCAGTATTAGCGAAATTAAAGATAAAGTCACTAGCGATAGCGCAAGTAACAACAAGGATAAAGTCAAAGTAGGTGTAGCCACTAAAGACGGGCAGTTGGGGTTTCTTTTTACAAGGGGAGGTCTTCGGGAAGGTGCAGGTAGAAAAAGCACTGGTGTAACTAAAAAGGTATCACTGACGTTATCTGAGGACATTTGGCAGGAGATAGAGCAGGCTTGCGCGGATCAGAACGCATCTCGCTCCCAAGTATTTCGGAACATCATTGAGGCGCATTTTGTAAAGGAATCTAAGGAGAGTTAGGTGAAGTCTTTGCTAATCCATGTATCAAAAGATTCTCTTAGTACCGCTTTACAGGCAGCATTAAAAGCCATATCCGCGAATTGCTCCTCACGTGTTCTATCAGGAATACTTATTCAAGCGCAAACTCAGGGTCTGATATTAACAGCCAGCAATATAAGGATGACCATTGAATATAAGCTCCCTGTGAAAATGGATTCGGTGGTTGTGCACAACACAGGTGAGATCGTCGTTCCGGCGCGTTATTTTTATGAGATCATTCGTAAGCTTGATCCTGGACTAATTAGGCTGGAAATCGAAGAGTCATTGATATTAAATATTCAATCAGGGAGCACTCAATTTCGTTTATGTGGAATGGATGTGGCAGAGTTTCCAAGAATCCAATACATAGATCATCCAAACATTCAAAGGTTAAGCATGAAGAACACTCTCCTGAAGCAAATATTTAAAAGAGTGGTTTTTGCGGTCTCTTCATCGGAAACCAGACCTGTGCTTACAGGAGTTTTGCTGCAAATAGAGAAGCATAATATTCGTGTAGTCGCCACTGATGGCATCCGCTTCGCCCAGCATGTTGTTGAAAGCGTAGAAGATTACGGGACAATTCCTTTAGATGTTGTAATCCCGGGCAGCACCCTGGAGGATCTTTTAAAAATATTAAACGATGATGCAGGCAGCAGCACCGATTTAGAAATAGGCCCCAAGCAGATCAGATTTATTTCTAATGGATTGAGGGTTCAGTCTGCTCTTCTAGAAGGAACTTATCCCTCTGTCAATAATTTAATCCCAAAAGCGTACCTCTCCGAAGTGATTGTTAAGAAAGACCGTTTATTACATGTGGTTGAACGTATTTCTATATTGGCTGGTGAGAGTGTTTTGCTCAGCGTACTTCCTTCTAACACGTTAAGTTTAGTGTCCAAGACTGCAGAAATTGGGGATGTAAAAGAAGAGATTCCTTTGGAGCATCTGGAAGGTGATCATTTTCGAGTAGCCTTTAACGGAAAATATTTCAGGGACATCCTTCGGGCGATCGATAGTGAGACGCTTAGAATCAGGTTCGCGGGAAAAGAAAGGCCGCTGGTGATCCTGCCTGTAGACGCATCTTCGTCCACACTTTTTTTAATTACTCCTGTGAGGACGCATGATTGAGGATTTGTTAAGTACAGTATTTGAGTAGGTTTGAGCGAATAGCTGCAACTGAGTCCGATAGTGTGATAAAACGAGCGAAATTATGGAAATAGCAACTGAGTCCGGACAGTTGCTAAAAAGAACATCGCCTGCCAAATTTGATCCTAGACGTGCTGCCCATTGCTTAAACTAGCTGTCTTGGGCTCAACTTATCTACTCCGTGCGGAATTAGCTATCTATAGCTCAACTTAACTACTTCGTGCGGAATTAGCTCCCTATAGCTCAACTTAACTACTTCGTGCGGAATTAGTTACCTATTACTCAACCTAGCCGTCTACGTCCCAAACCTAGCCGCCTACATCTCGAAACCAGCTACCTTTTGCTCGATTGAGATCGTAGCGGACCGTATTGCAGCTATTTCAGCATATGGGTTCATTTTGCGAAGGTTTCGGACTGTATAGCTCTTATTGCCCCTGATTTGTGCAGAAAAGGAGTGCATTTGAGCGAATAGCAGCAACTGAGTCCGATAGTGTGGCAAAATGAGCGGAATTATGGAAATAAGAGCAACTGAGTCCCAAATAGCCAAAACCCACTTCAACTTCACAGCTTTCCCAGACGGGAATGAGGTATATTTGATCTGGGAGGGGATGGAATGCATAATGCAAAGACGGCCATATTTTATTTCTCAGGTACGGGCAATACGGAGATTATTGCTAAGCAATTTGCTGAAAGGCTAAGAAGTAAAGGGCAAGATGTAGATTTGTTTAGAGTGGAAGATGTTTTTAAAGGCACTCGTTCTGTAGAATATGAAGCCTATGATCTTATAGGTATTGGTCATCCGGTTCTAGGCTTTGGCGCTTCCGGTTTTGTTGAACGTTTTGCAGAAGGGCTACCTGATTGTAATGGAACCCCGGCATTTGTATTCAAAACGGCATCCTCTCCACACTATATCAATAACGGTGCTTCGAATACGGTGCTTCGTTCTTTGCGTGGGAAGGGATATAATCCCTTTCACAATTCGATTTTGGCGATGCCATGTAATTTTTATATTAAATATGATGACAGGTTGAATAAGCAGTTGTATCAAGCCGCACAGCGTAAGGTGGAATTGTTTGCAGAGGAAATCGTAAAGCGGACACCACGAAATCTGCCGATTCACCCTGTGTTGGAGCGGGTTCTGAGAACAGTATACTATTGTGAGGAACACCAAGGGGGAAAATACTTCGCCAAAGGATTGCGTACAACCGACGCTTGCACACTATGTTTAAAATGTGTCAGAAACTGTCCAACATCCAATATTAGTAGCGGCGTAGAAGGAATTGTTTTCAGTCAAAATTGTTTATTATGTATGCGTTGTGTTTATTCTTGTCCTCAGAAGGCAATCCAAGCGACACGACTTAAGGCTAGCGTAGTAGATCCCTATACTGGAGGTCCGAATCTTCATAAACTAATGAAGGATTCTGCGAATGATGGACGGTTTGTTACTCCCAAATCCAAGGGCTACTACAAGCATTTTATTAAGTATTTGGAGGAATGACATATGAATCTGTTTCGGATGGGATCGAAGCCACTGGGGATTGAGCGGATCAGCACATTTTTGGAGGATAATTATGTGAGTATCGGCTACCCCGGAATAGGGGATCTGGAGAATCTAAGCACAGAGGAACTTCATGATCGATTGATTGGCACATACCAATATAGTGAGTTGGAGCTTATGCAACATCTGCAAGCCCTTCAGCTATTTGTACATACGATGCAAGATGGAGATTATGTGCTGGTGGCCGATGGAGATTGGGTACATCTCGGGGACCTCGGAGATTATTTTTACAACGAGTTAACTGATAATGTTGACGAGGGTACATGCCATCGGCGTGGTGTGACGTGGTTGAAAAGTCTGCCGATTTCTGAACTAAACGCAGGCGTGCGGGAGTTATTTAACCAAAGTGCACCGGTTGTACAATATAAGGGTCCAAAACCAAGCGCTCGCTTGGATCTGTGGATTACAGGTGTTTCTGCTAATGAACAAGAAGTGAATAGTCCGCTGGAATTGGATGAGGAGACGCTCTCTAAGGCGCTTAATATTTTGAAAGATGCTTTGATTTGTGATGACTCCGAACGACGGGAACGAGCAGCGATTGCCATTTTACAATATGCGAAGTAGAGCCTCTCTTGTATATCGGGCACACGGTTCATTATCTTCATGATGAGTTTCAATTAAAAAACGTTCCACCCGCTACTTGCCTCGGATGGAACGTTTTGCTGTATCTATAATCAGATGAATTCAACGAATTCGTTGACTGGCTTACGGTAGCCGCGGGGTCTGATTTTATGTTTTTTGTCTTTGCCGATCGTGATCAGCATAACAGGTACCATATGATCCGGCAGATTCAAGGTGGATTGGATAGCATCAGCATCGAAGCCGATCATCGGGCAGGTATCCCAGCCTTTATCTTTGGCGATCAGCATAAAGTGCATGGCAGAGAGAGAGGCATTACGTATTGCTTCATCTCTTTGAAAAGCATCCTTATCAATGTAAGCATTGTTAATCATCTCTATTTGCTCATCATATTCCTCTTGTGACATCGCTCCTAAAGCTTTAAGCCCGCCATAGATTTCTGGAGCCTGCTGATAAGCATGCTTATCTCCTAGCACTACAATAACTGCTGAAGCAGTATGGATTTTATATTGGCCGTAAGCTGCTTCGCGAATTTCTTCTTTTAAGCTCTCGTTAGATATCACTTTGTAATTTGTATGCTGTAGATTATAGGCCGAGGGTGCCAATCTGGCATAAGAGAACATTTCCTCTAATTCATTCTGAGGGATGATAACCCCTTCCACAAAATTCATAGCGGATCTGCGTGACTGAATCAAGTCTGTAAAAGCGCTCATAAGTATTCCTCCGTTGTGTATGTATTCGGTTGTAAAATATCAACACCTGATATTTGTAAATGAACTAACTAAATGTTACTAACTCAAAATAACACAGCCTAAAAAATTCGTCAATGATAAAATTTATTGAAGTTAATCTTGAATACCCTGTTGTCAAAAAATAGGACATAAATTAGGATATTAGGATATGTAGAAACACAGTGGATGAAAGGGTGGATAAATTGATTAATAGTAGAGAACAATTGATGATAGATTTGCAAAGAATAGAAGAGAATGACTACGAGCTTAGAAGTGGAGAGGATATAAAGGATTATGTGAAGTTGATGCTTGAGCATATAGGAGATCCCGAGCCTGTACTGCGTGATGAATTGATTTATTCCACATTCTACAAATGGATTAATGAGAAACGTTGGTTTAATGATACGGAGCTTCGTGAACTGCTGTGGATACTTCTTGACGAGCAGCATCTGTTTTATCACATTGGGAATAAAGAAGATCTCACGGTGTATACAAGAACATTTTCTGTATTGGTTGTTGCTCTTATTCTCCAGCGGCATAGGGAAAAGGTGATATTAGATAGCTCTGAATTTATAAAGGTGAAGCAGGGTTTGATTCGTTATTATGAGGAAGAACGGGACTTAAGAGGTTATATGGAAAAAGAAGGCTGGGCACACGCAGCAGCTCATGGCGCCGACGCCTTGGATGAGCTGGTTTTATGCTCGGAGAGTGATGCCGCGGTGCGGGAAGAGGTTCTGGCAGTTATTCAAAAGATGCTTTATAACGATCAATACATATTCAGGGAGGAAGAAGATGAACGGATTGCTACTATTATAGTTACAATCATCGATCATCATTTACTTCCACAGCAGTCTATAACCGATTGGATTCTCAACTTGGCGCAATGTGGCAGTTGGCCTAGAAGCCACAGCCAGTACGTTACTCGAATAAATACAAAGAACTTCCTGCGTTCTCTTTATTTCAGGTTACTTCTAACAGAGAAGAATATGGACATTGTGGATGTTTTGTTGAAAACTGAGAAGAATTTGAATGAATTTGTACATTAATTCACTCAAACGGTTTTAATTAACACTGGTAATTTAAATAATTTATTATAATGTAATAAAAATCACAAAATTTTATGGAAATTCAAAAACTTTGTGACATTTATAACTTGATAAGTGCTATAATAGAAATATGGCGTTAAAAGTTCTTATGTTTTTCATTACTATTAAGCAGCAAAGCTTATTGCAGAGGAGATTTGGATATGTCAGAATCAATCACTCAAACACAACCTGAACAAGAATCACCAAAAGTAGCTGTTAGCAAGGAACAAATGGATGTTCTAGAACAGCTCTTGAAACCAGAAGTTCAGGAATCATTAACAGTCTTGGTGGAACAGCTGCCAAAATTAACTGAGCTTGTTGGCGTGCTTACAAAGTCCTATGACTTTGTGCAAACTGTCGCAGCGGATGATGTCTTGAAAAGTGATACGGTAAGTGCAATTAAAGAACTTGCTGAACCTGTAGTGCATTCCGCGAAGAATATGGCAGCTACAGTGATCGAAGCAAAAGATCGTGCGAATGAAAGTAACGAAGTTATTGGTCTTTTTGGTCTTATGAAGTTGTTGAAAGATCCGCAAGCGCAAAAGCTTTTCCGTTTCGTAAATGCATACCTTCAAGTTGCTGGAGAACGCAGTAAGCAGAAATAATCATTTTCATATCTTATACGTAAGGGACGGAGGAAACATCATGTCTAAACATATTGTCATTCTAGGAGCAGGTTATGGTGGTCTACTAAGCGCCTTAACCGTACGCAAATATCTCAAAAAAGATGAAGCTAAAATTACTGTAGTTAATCAGTATCCTACACACCAAATCATTACAGAATTGCATCGTCTTGCAGCAGGTAGTGTTGCAGAGGGTGCTGTAGCTATGCCTCTAACTAAGCTTTTCGCAGGGAAAGATATTGACCTGAAAATCGCGAAGGTTAATTCATTTTCTGTGGAGAACAAACAAATTGTTCTTTCTGATGGTGTGACACTTACTTATGATGCGCTTGTTGTAGGTCTTGGCAGCACTACAGCTTATTTTGGCATTCCAGGGCTTGAACAATACAGTATGGTATTGAAATCAGCTGCAGATGCTAACAAAATTCATCAACATATTGAAGATCGTATTCGTGAATATGCGAAATCGAAAAATGAAGCAGATGCAAACATCCTGATCGGTGGCGGCGGCTTAACAGGTGTTGAGCTTGTTGGTGAAATCGCGGATGTATTGCCTACACTTACTAAAAAATATGGCGTTGATCCTAAAGAAATTAAGCTTATGCTCGTTGAAGCAGGTCCTAAAATCCTTCCAGTATTGCCAGATGCATTAATCGAACGTGCTGTAGCAAGCTTGGAGAAACGTGGTGTTCAATTCCTGACAGGTCTTCCTGTTACGAATGTAGAAGGCAATGCGATTGACTTGAAAGACGGTCAAAAAATTATTGCTAACACATTTGTATGGACTGGTGGCGTACAAGGAAATCCACTCATCGGCGAATCGGGTCTTGAAGTTAACCGAGGTCGTGCAACGGTGAATGAATTCTTGCAATCCACTTCCCACAAAGATGTATTCGTTGCTGGTGACAGCGCGGTGGTCTTTGCAGAAGATGGACGTCCTTACCCTCCAACTGCGCAAATTGCTTGGCAAATGGGTGAATTGATCGGATACAATCTGTATGCCTTCTTGAAAAATAAATCGTTTGAAAGCTTTAGCCCAATCAACTCTGGTACACTTGCTAGCTTAGGCCGTAAAGACGGTGTTGCCATCGTTGGTGCAAGTTCTACTCCGTTAAAAGGCTTGCCTGCAACTCTAATGAAGGAAGCAAGTAATATCCGTTACTTGTCCCACATTAAAGGATTGTTCAGCCTAGCTTACTAATATAGTTTAACCCTAAACCCTGCTCAAATCTGAGCGGGGTTTTTGTTATTGTTTTTTTAGTGAAATGTTTGCATTATTGATGTTTCTCAGTAGGCTGTATTCATTGTATTTGATATAATAGATTGGGTTATATTAACAGAGGTAGTTAGAGGAGGATTTCATTTATGATATTCCAACAAAACGATGTCATTCTGTTTCAAGGGGACAGCATAACAGACTGGGGGCGTAATCATGAAGACGCTTCATCACTTGGAGTAGGTTATGCAATGATGGTCGCCGCTCGTCTGGGGTATTTATATCCAGAGAAGAATCTTACTTTTATTAACCGTGGTATTGGTGGCAACCGTATTGTTGATTTACAGGGACGTTGGGATAAGGATTGTCTGGATTTGAAGCCGACTTGGGTGTCCATTTATATTGGAATTAATGACACTTGGCGGCGTTTTGATTCTGGTGAAGAAACCACTCCCGAGCAGTTTGAAGCTTCATATCGGGACCTGATCGAACGCACTCAGAAATCTTTAGATGCTAAATTAGTGCTTATAGAGCCTTTTGTTTTGCCTGTACCGGAAGATCGTAGAACTTGGCGTCAGGATCTTGATCCTAAAATTCATATTGTCCGCGAGCTGGCACGTGAATATGGGGCGCCGCTGGTTCCGCTAGATGGACTTTTTGCAGCGGCTTCCGTAAAAGCAGAACCGGCTTACTGGGCATATGATGGAGTACATCCTACTCCTGCAGGTCATGCACTTATTGCGGATGCTTGGCTCAAAACGATGGGAGCAATCTAATCAATTGCCATTTTAAGACTAGAACCACGCTTTAATAAGCAGGTTGTAGTCTTTTTTTAATCGCGTGTTCATAAAGTCGTTTTTATATATTTATAGACACTGTTATAATTGGAATATGCTTATGTATTGGAGGCGATTCGCATTAGGCGGTTAATATGGATAGCACCTTTGTTATTGGTCGTAGTGTTAAGCGGATGTAAAAGTGATTTGGGCTTCATCAATGCCAGATGGATCGAAGGCGTGTCGTTGACACCCGTGGCAACGAGTGATCAGAAACAAGCGGATCGTCCTTTGCACTCAGAGAGCTTAACGCTAAAGGATTCTGTTTTGATCAAGACGCTTGCGGAGGCTATGAACAAGAGTAAAAAATTTTCTGATGATCTGGATTGGGGTCCGGAATTTGAAATGAAGCTTGTTTATGGGGACGGCTATTCGGAAGATTATTACATAGCGCTTGGAGATCAACTTGGACATGAAGGGATGTTTACTACAGCAGAGAACAGCAGTCAGGGCTATACAATTCCTGTGAAAAACTCTGACCAGTTAAGAAAGCTCATTTATGGAACAATCGATACGGAGAACATTGAACAGGCAGACCCTGTGGAGACTTCTGTCGAGGTAACAGGTCCAGTAACCCTATCACATAATGAACTGTCTCCGGTCACAGGGAGAGCGGGATTTTTAAATCTGCAACTGCTAGAGGGGACATATAGCGAAGATTGGACTACACCGAGTCCGTTAGCGGGAAGAAACTGGAGTGGCCGATTTAGGCTAGTAGTGACTGATGAGCATGGAAGAACACTGAGTAGCTATCCGTTAAATGATCAATTTGCCCAGACCTTTAATGATTTTTTCCAGCTTCAGTTTGAGGATTATAATGGAGATGGTGATCCCGATTTTACGATCGGACAATATGGAACGAGTAACGGTTATTTCTACAAGCTTTTTACACTCAGAAGAAATAAAGTGATAGAAGAACTGCCTATTAAACCTGAAAATCAGCTGTTTATCAGCAGTCCTGAGCGGTATTCCATAAAGCTGGATAAAGTTGATGAGCATAGCTTCAAGAGAAGTTACTACGATAACGCAGCAGGCAAACAAGTGGAAGATACTTTTCAGTGGGTAGGGAGTGCATTTCAGAGGCTCGACAAATGATTAATTCATGAAGTGAGAGGAATGTGTGTTGGATGACAAGTGATACGGTACAAGATTTAGAAGGGTTAAAAGCTATTGGAAAAGTGGTGGGCCACACCATCGCCGAGATGAAAAAGAAAGTAACCCCTGGGATGACGACTGCGGAGTTAGATCTTATTGGAGCTGAGATTCTGGAAAGCTTCGGAGCATCCTCAGCCCCGAAGATAACTTATAATTTCCCGGGCAGCACCTGCATCAGTGTGAACGAAGAGGTTGCTCATGGTATTCCGGGTCCGAGAGTGATTAATGCTGGCGATTTGATCAACATTGATGTCTCTGCTGAGCTGAATGGGTATTATGGGGATGCTGGCGTTTCTTTTCAACTGCCGCCCTATAACGATGATATTCTGCGTTTATGCCGGAGTACAGAGGAAACCATGATGAGTGTGATCAATCATCTGCGGGCAGGAATGAAGGTTAACGAGATCGGCAGAATGATGGAACTTGAAGCTCGCAAACGCGGTTATAGAGTGGTGCGTAATCTGTGCAGCCATGGAATTGGCAAATCACTGCATGAGAAGCCTTTTGAAATTCTACCCTTCTATAATCCAAGAGTGACCACGGTGCTAAAGGAAGGACAAGTAATTACGATAGAGCCCTTCCTCTCGACTGGAGCGGACTATGTGGAGCAGCAATCGGATGGCTGGACGCTAAGTGTTGTAGATAACGGTCGGGTAGCACAGTTTGAACATACGATTATCGTGACTAAAGGTGAGCCTGTTATTCTGACTAGTGTGTAAGCTCGAATGGCGACTTAAAGGGGTGGAGGATGGAGGGGGATATGAGCAAAAGCCCTTACCCGGACCCTCCGTTCCTTCCATGTCGTTAGCGAAGTTGTTATTAGCCGTGATAAGTGGCAATGCGGTAAATACTTTAAAGAGACCTGTCTATTTGACAAGTCTCTTTTTTTCTAGGATGAGGCGTTACGCTTATATCCTATATTTGGCATAAGTTATCGATGTTTTTTTCAATGGAATGATAAAACAGGTCTTCCGCATGAAGGACATAGGCCATGTATTCTTCCATCTGGTCAGTAAGTGTAAATTCATTCATGATATACTGCCTGGTCATAACATTCCTTAAAAGTTCCCATTGTTCGATGCTTTGCCGAGCATAATGAATGACATCGCTGAGAGCATTAGGATTCGCTAAGGAATTCAGCAGCAACAGCAATACTTTTTTTCTATCTGAATGACGGGTGAGCGTCGTCCGGGTTAAAGAGTAAAGGTCATGGGGGCGGTTTGAAATCTTTGTATTGAGGATGAAGCGTCCACTTGCAAACAGATTGTTCAGTTCCTGGATAGCTGATCGTCCGATATATTCAAGGCGTCCTTCGGTACAAGAGGGCGGCTTATAATAATTCGATAGCGCGGTTCTTAAAATGAGCGAGGCTCGGGCTGGCAATTCAGCAAGCTCATCTTGATTAGGATGCACTGTGAAACAGGAAAACTGCCGATTGTAGGCATCCATAAACGAAGTTTTGGCATCTTGACCGATATTTTTGTTATGCGGATAAGGCTTGAAATACTCTTTGTTGTAATTTATATAATTGTCCAAGAAATAAAAATCAGTTGCCGTCTGCCCTAGGATCAAAAATATATGCCCATCCACAATATGATCTGTTTCCAGAGCCGGGCTTAATTCAAATGTTCTATAAAAGGGGACTCGTTTCATTAACGTATTGACAAATACGACTTCGTTATTTGCTAACAGTGTCTCTATCGTCTGGATGGCTGCCTCTGCATTGTTGCTAAAAGTATGTTTATTAGCGACTGTTATATAATCCTCGGGATCTTTGATCTCGTTCAAGCTTAATTCAAACTGGTCACTGTCAGTATGGGTAACTAATTTCAGATTAAAATCATCTAAAAACATCTTGTACAATACGCTAGAGTCATTGACATACCTTTTTAGCATGAAAAAAATATTACGGGTATAGCAGTTTCCCAGTGACTGTACCTCTGCAATAGGCTCCCCTGCAGAATTATAGTAATATTCCATTTCTAACGTCTGCAACGTCTGCATAATTGTCCCTCCAACTGCTGCTAATTCTCCAATTCATCCCTTGGAGCCGAGCGCGCTTATTATTTCGCCCAATAATTTGGCTTCGTCTGTTTGTATGGTCAACAGAGAATGTTTGAGTGCGTCTAGCACCTTGGGGTCCATGGACAGATTATACCGAAGCACCATATTTCTGTTCAGAAGAGAACGTTCTTCAAGCTCAGTACAACGTTCAATCCATCGGTTGCATTGCATCAGGAGTTCTATTTGTTGGAGATATTTAACTCTTAAAACCATAAGCTTCTTATGCTCCCACAGCAAATGATAAGCTCTAATGTCAAGCTCAGGGTCATCCTCTTTAGGGTGCTCCATTTGATAAATGAGGTGTTGGTACACACTTTGTCCATAAATGCTGGTAGTGGTATGGTTAATAAAATCAAATGTGCGCTTGGAGGATAGATATCGCTGCAAGCTGTCGACAATCTGTTCGACGTTTAAATCAAATTCTGCATCGATTTTGCTAAGCAAAGTTACACGCGTAATAAAATTTTCTTCTCTGCACAGATAGTCAAAGGCAGATTCCAGTTCGGAAAAGGTGCATTGAGCGGTCATAAATTTACCGCCCGTAATATTGTCCCGAATGCAGACTGTTTGGCGATCAAGATCGTAGCCGTAAATTAATGTCTCGTGAAAACGGTGCTCTTGGCCGAACTCCTGATATGCAGATATAAAGTACCGGTCGAGATGGCACCATACATAGCAATCGCCGTTGATAGAGTCTACAACGAAATCCGTAAAGGAAGACCACTTGGAAATGATGGTTCTAGGCAATATGAACTTATTGAGAAATGGGCAATAATCAACAAGAAGCTCATGATTGTCAAAAAAGTAAGTTTCCCAATCCGTTACATATCTCAGCTGAATGAAGTTGGAATAAACCCAGGGCCATATGCGGTTATCCGAAGAAATAATAGAAAACAAAGTCCCATAAGTGTTGGAAGTATTTATTAGTGGATCGGAAACGGGTAAAGTAATTTTACTCAATTTACACCTCCATATTTCCATTATATTTAAATAAAAATGAAATAAATGACATTATTATACTATAATAATTGTTCATTCCAATTATGTGATGATAATCATATTATGATAATAAAGGGAAGTGGTAATCTGGCGAAGAATAGTACTTTTGGAAACATTTTGGCATACGTTTCTCTGGTAAAAAAAGCTGCAGAATGTGATGGGGGGAGCGATATATTGCGAATAGTGGTTTGTTTAAAGTTTATTGCACACGTGAACAAATACAATGTGCGTGGCATTGATGATGGCCGTAAGATCTCGGCCTCACCGCCACCGAAGGCAACCTTTGAGCTAAACTATCCGGACCGGCAAGCCATCCATGTGGCATTGGAGCTGAAGAATAGCTGTAATGCTAATGTAACTCTTATTTCCATGGCCCCTCCCGGTTGTAAAACGGTTCTACAGGAGTTCATGGGTTATGGGATCGATGAGGCTGTCCTGCTCAGCGACGCTTCTTTTGCCGGTTCGGATACATTGGCGACATCGCTGGTACTGGCTCGTGCTGTTGAGAAGCTTGGTGGATGTGATCTGGTTCTGACCGGCAGCCATTCAACCGACAGTGATACCGGTCAGGTAGGTCCGGGAATCGGCGAGTATCTAGATATCCCCCACGCGATAAATGTAACACGGTTTGAGGATATTTCGACTGATGAGGTATTGTTCCACCGCCAGCATGACGAAGGGGTAACAACCAGACAGTCTTGCCGGCTTCCGGCAGTATTGAGTATTGGTGGAATGACAGCCGTCTCTGAGTTGAAACCGCTAACAATTGCTGCCAAATTGCATGCCAGAACCAAGGATATTCTGGTATGGTCCTGTCATGACCTTGGCCTTGACCCACAGACGGTTGGTTTGGCAGGCTCGGCTACTGAAGTAGTTTCAGTGTACGAACAGCACTCCGAAAGAAAGGGGATTTTGCTAGAAAGCGATGAATATCTACGGGTATTGGAGCCGATAATCAGCAAAATCAGCGAGGTTAGAAGTGGATGATTAGGATTGATCAGGAACAATGCACATATTGCCTCCTGTGTTTAAAACGCTGTCCCGCGGCTGCAATCAAAGATGAGGATGAGGGCTTGCGTATCGACGTTGCGGCATGTACTTATTGCTCAGTCTGCACGTCTTGCTGTCCTAACCAAGCCATTATAATGAAAGACAGGGTACAGGAGACCAAACAACCGTACCCTGAGCATGAAGGTATTTGCCTTGTTGTGGAACATGCTGAAGGCGCGCTCTCTTCATATTTTCCGGAACTGGTTAGCGCAGCAAAACAGCTGCAGGCTATGAGAGCCCAGCGCATTTGTGCTTTGGTGGTCGGAGAGCGTATAGAAGACCTAGCCCAGCGTCTGCTTCAATGGGGAGTAAATGAGGTGTGGATGGTGAACAAACCGGGCATACAGCGTTACGCCGAAGATATACATTATAATTTGATTTCTGCGGTGCTCCGGGATCAAAGACCGTCTGTCGTGCTAGGTATGGCTACCGCATGGGGGAGGTCTATTTTCCCCAGAGTTGCAGTCCGCCTGCGGACGGGGCTATGCGCCGATTGCATCGATTTGAAGATGGGACCGGATCATGGGGATTTTATTATTACCAGACCGACGCAAATGGGCGAGCAATTCGCTGAGATAAAAATACCGGCAAGACGGCCGCAAATGGCAACTGTAAAAACCAATTTTTATTCCGCTGCTGAGACCGCACACGTCGTGCAGGGCAAGATTGTTGATCTAAGCTCCCAGTATTCTTGCTCTTCCTCAGTCCTGCAGTTTATGGGAGTAATTGAAGAAGCCGCGGGCAAGGAGAACATCGAGACTACAGAAATTATTGTTGCTGCCGGGAGAGGCATTCAAAACGCAGACAATCTTCGTTTAATCTATGCGCTCGCCGATGCGCTTGGGGGGAAAGTAGCGGTTACCAGACCGCTTGTAGAATGTGGATGGATGGATAGTATGCATCAAGTCGGACTGACAGGTAAAATGGTCAAGCCCAAACTGTACATTGCCTGCGGAGTGTCTGGGGCAGTGCAGCATAAGGTTGGGATGCATCATTCGGAGACGATAATTGCAATAAATACGGATCGCAATGCACCTATCTTTGATTACTCCACATATGGGATCGTAGGCGATCTTTTTACAGTCATACCTGAAATATTGTCGGCATTGAACACAGTACAGGAGGTTGGGCGATGATTGAGAAGGAGCTATTAAGACAACAAACGCTGCATACGATTGGCGTCATGCTCGATGAGCACTTGCTTCAGAAGGAGGATATGTTCAGGTTTCAAAGTGATGTCCACGACACATATTCTCCGGAATACATCCGGAGCGAGATGGAGAATTGGTACAGAACATTAGGAATCGAATATATCATCCAGCGAAAATTTTCACTTCGGATGCCGCAGTTTACGAGAGAAGAATTAGAAGAAGCGGACCGAAGAAACGAGATCATTTTATGTGTTCCCCAAGGCGTCAGTCGCAAGCAATTAGGCTGCTTGTTTAATATCCGCAATTGGGCGCTGGAGAGTGAACTGGTCGCAGCAACTCCGGAAATTGAGGATTTCTGGTTCACCGTTCCGCGGACAACCGAACCGGATATGCTGGATCGGACGGCTGTGGAAATACAGCGTACATACAAGAAAACCGGAAAATTGGGAATGAGTCTGGAGCGGTATCTGGTATTTGTCGCCCGCATGAGGCATCTGACAGGACAAACACCGGATATAAGGACAAAGATGTGGATTACCAACGGCAAATATGAAGGAAAGGCGATGCTTGTGGTTGGTTTCGACTCGGCTGGCGAGTTTACAGCACATGGCTGGATGCCGAATTTCCACTCGCCTATGGTGGGCGGACGTTATACCTGGATACCTGACCATATATAAACAGTAAGGAGACGGTTATTTCGGCTATGTACAATAAGTTCACTGAATCGGGGCCTCAGCCTAGTGTACACTTCACCACTGCTCGCAAGGCGGAACCGGGTCCTAATGAATTGTTCATTACCAACCGTTTTACTTTAACGGGAACGGTAAAGGACCCATCCTGCTTGCAGCTTTTTCATGGGGCATGCCATTTACCAGGGCATTATCCTTACTCCAGTGTCGGAGTAGTGACTAAAGCGGGGCTTGGAGCAGAGCATCGCGTAGGCCAGGCTCTTGTGTTTTCTCCTCATTATACAAAGGATGTATGTGTCCCTCTGCACAGTGGGGTGGATGGTCAGATCTTTATTTCCAACGACTTAGACCCTGTGACAGCTGCGTTTGTTCCTATGTTTTGTGTGGCACTAAATGTGTGTGAAGAGCTGGCAGATGAAGGCATTAAAACGGTGGAACTGTGGGGAATGGGACTGCTAGGAAAGCTTTTATTAAGGTTGCTTGAGCAGGATGAAGATTTGAGCTTCAGTGTTGAAAAGAAGGAGGCCAAGGATGAGATTTGGGCCGGGTTAAATAGCGGTGTGTGGGACTGCGAGGAGAGAGCCATTGTTGCACTTGATTCGGACCTGCTCTCGCAGGTTCAACGGCATTCGGCTTTAAAAAACGATCCACCAGACCAGCACATACAATTTATTGATCTGACAAGACCTGGAATACTTAAGGAATCCATAACGCATGACCGTATTCAGGAAATCTCTCGCAGAATTGGGAAGCAAGAGCTTGAAGTAACCAGCCTAATTGCCCAACATATTCATGCGGAACATATGGAGCAATTTATCAGGCAAGCGGCGGAAGGCTTTTTTGAAGGGAAAACTGTAGTCTATGACTGGTAGAGGAGGTTCGTCATGCAGTTGACACAAGGTGTTATGGATGTACCCGCACTCGATATTGCATTTTCTGAGCAGGAGCGGCGTATCATTATGGAGCGAATTGATGATTGTCTGTCGAGAGGAGCGTTGAGTCAGGGTAGGTATGTACAGGAGCTGGAGGAACGTTTTGCCCGGTATGTAGGAGTTACTCATGCCATTGCGGTTAATTCGGGTACAAGTGCGATTGAAGCGGTAATGAGAGTGCTCGAAGTAAAGGGGCAGGAAGTGCTGGTTCCGGCAAATACGTTTATTGCCACGGCTTCCAGTGTCCTGTTTGCCGGAGGGCATGTTCGCCTTGTTGATATTGATCCCCGTACATTCTCGGTGTCGCTGGCTGAAATAAAGAAGCAGGCCACAAGTCGTACCCGAGGGGTTATTATCGTACATATTGGCGGAATTGTTACACCGGAGATTGAAGAAATCAGGCAATGGTGCGATGAGCAGGGGCTCTGGTTATTTGAAGATGCCGCTCATGCACATGGCAGCAGGATGGCTGGAAAAGGTGCGGGAGCTTTCGGAATTGCCGGAAGTTATTCCTTTTTTGCCACGAAAATCATTACCTCGGGGGAAGGAGGGATCATTGTCACAAACGATCATTCAATGGCTGAGAAGCTGCGAATGTTCCGCAATCATGGCAAGCCCCAGCCCTGGGAGACTTACCACACCTCGCTTGGCAACAATTATCGAATGAGTGATATCACAGCTACGATAGCGCTTACCCAGTTTGAGCGACTCGACGCGATCATTGAACAACGGGAAGCGATCGCCAACCGTTATACTTCCTTCTTTACGAAAAATCTTCCTGATTTCGAGATTGTGATGCCGCAGGACAGATGCAGTTGGTATAAGTACATTGTTATAGTGCCTTTGGACGTTGATAGTTCCGATTTGAAGGACAGACTCAAGGAGAAAGGCGTTTCGCTCCAAGGGGAGGTATATGCAACGCCGCTTCATAGGCAGCCGATCGCTGCTTCCCTACAGTTCAGTGGGGAATATCCGCTAGCGGATGATTATTGTCGGCGTCATATCTGCTTGCCGATTTATCCCAATTTGACTGATGAGCAGATCGATTATGTTTTGGCTGTATTCTTAAGTGTGGTCGCAGAGTTAAGGGGGCAGCAATGAAAGAGGGCATTATTATTGATAATCTGAGAAAGGTCTATCGCGTCCCTGTAAGAGAACATGGGTTAAAGCATGCGTTTAAAAGTCTGATCAAAATGGAATACAACGAAGTTGAGGCGGTAAAAGGTATCGACCTCAGGGTTGAGCCGGGAGAAATTGTCGGGTTCATCGGACCTAACGGCGCGGGAAAGACAACCACGCTGAAGATGCTCTCCGGTATCCTGTATCCGACATCAGGCGACATTTCCGTCTATGGCTTCAAACCGTGGGAACGCCAACATAAGTTTCTGCGCAACATCAGTATGGTAATGGGGAACAAATCGACGTTAACCTGGGATATTACGGTCGAGGACTCTTTCTTTGTGATGAAGGAAATATACGGAGTCTCTGATGCTGATTTTAAACAAAGACTCAATGAGCTAAAAGAACTGCTGGATATAGGGCATCTGCTTAAGAATCAGGCGCGGAATCTCTCTTTGGGAGAACGCTCCAAGTGTGAATTAACAGCAGCGTTGTTACACCAGCCACGTGTATTGTTTTTGGATGAGCCTACTTTGGGGCTAGATGTCAGCATGCAGCTGCGGCTTCGCAGTTTTATCAAGGAGTATAACCAAAAACATGAGACAACCATCCTGCTTACCAGTCACTATATGGAGGATATTTCTTCCCTTTGTAAACGGGTTGTACTGATCAATCAAGGCAAGCTGTTATACGACGGATCTCTGGAGCAGCTGAGCGGTAAAATAGCTCCCTACCGCATTCTCAAAGTCAGTTTTATGGATGAAGACGTAACGGGCACAATTGAAGAGCTAAAGGAGAAGTTTACTGACAGCTTGCAGGTCATGGAGCTTGCGGAAAGCTACGTATTGTTTAAGATTCAGAAGGAAGCTGTACCTGAGATTGTTTCAGAAATCTTTAATAGCTATTGCATTGGAAATGTAACAATCAATGATGCTCCAATCGATTCTGTAATTGATGAAGTGTATCGAGAGGGGAGGCTCCTTTGAATTTTCGCGGAGGCTTTGCGCTGATACGTAGGACTATGTTCGGGTTTATGGCTGAGAAAGGGTTTTTCTGGACATTGACGCTTGGTTGGATGATGGGACCTATCATCTATATGTTTGTTTGGACCGTTGCTGCGGGGGATGGGAGCATAACCGGGTTCACTCAGCAGGATTTTGTGAGGTATTATATTCTGTTAATTCTTGTGAACCAGCTGACCTACCCTACCTCACACTGGACGGTCGGCGATCAAATCTATGGCGGCAAGATGTCGATTGTATTGTTGAGGCCGATATCGCCTTTTTACGATGTGGTTGCGTCAGATTTGGCTGTCAAAATCGTCTGTATGCCTTTTGTTATATTTGTTGCCGGCGTGGCTGCCATTTTTTTGAACTTCAGACTGGCTATATCCGGTCTGGACTTGCTGGTGGCCGTTTATCTTCTTCTCATGGCTCAAATAATCAGATTTATGCTGGCCTATACACTTTCCCTGTTTGCATTTTTCACCAATAAAATCAAGTCCTTGCTTTCTATTAACGACACCCTGGTATTTTTGCTGGCCGGACAGGTAGCGCCTTCGTCGTTGCTTCCGGGATTTATGCAGGATATCTCGGATTATTTGCCTTTTCAATATATGATCAGCTTTCCGATAGAGTTTTCCCTTGGAAAGTTGGATCATTCACAGCTTGTTTTTGGCATAATTGTTCAATTCATTTGGGCGGTCGTTATCATATTATGTAACCGTTTAGTGTGGAAAAAAGGGATTCGTGCATACATGGCCGTGGGAGGGTAGGGAACATGCTGAGATATATGCGTTTGCTGAGATTGTTTTTCTCTACAGCGCTTCTAAAGGAAGCGTCATTCCGCGGTGACTTTCTAATCAAAATTTTGTATACCGCAATTAATTTAACCGGGACGATTGGCGGGATCGCGATCCTCTTTTCCAACACAAATTCGCTTAACAGTTGGACTTTTGCGGATACGCTGGCATTATCGGGCGTTTACTATTTTATTTTGGCAATGAAAAATCTATTTGTTGGTCCAAGCCTTGGCTCATTAGCCGGGATGGAAGGGGAGCTATGGACTGGAGGATTTGATTTAACACTGCTCAAACCGATTGAGACCCAATTTTATGTGAGCACGAGATACTGGTCTCCGCTTAATCTGTTTGATGTTATGGTGGGAGTAGCGGTGATGGTGCTTGGCGTTTCTCAAATGCAAGAAGCGATAGGAATATCCACTTGTCTGATGTTTGTATGGGCCATTTGCAATGCTTTACTGCTGTTGTACTCAATACTGCTATTATTAAGCTCTTTGGCGTTTTGGTATGCCGGAAGTCCGATGTTGAGTATATTCGACAGTATCATGCAGATGGGTAGATTTCCGGTCAATGTATATCAGAAACCAATCCAATTGGCGCTTACCTGGATCGTTCCTGTCGCCTTTATCGTTTCTATTCCTGCAGAAGCATTAGTGGGCAGGGTAAGCCTATCCTATTTATTCGGAGGCAGCTTGCTAGCTGCGGTTTTGCTAATGTTAGCCAGTGCGTTTTTTAAACGAGCAGTGAAAAAATATGCAAGTGCTTCAAGCTGAGGAGGATTCTAAGTGGACACTTCTTCCATATTTGATTTGATTTATTTCAATTGCTTGAATAATCCAGGGCTTACGGCCATTGATTATGAAGGATCAACGATCTCTTATGAAGAGCTACGGCAGGAACTGGAGCACAGTAGTGAGAAGCTGGATCTCGCGGGGATCCGGCCCGGGCACAGAGTTGCCTTAGCCGTTGCAGACAAATCTGCTTTTATCATGCTGTGGCTTGCATGCTGGCATACGGGAGCCGTTCCGATCCCATTTGAACCTGTGAAGAACTTACCGGAACTGGAGAGAATGCACTCGTCAAGCCATTGTCAGTATTTAATTTGCGATCCAATTGATTCGGAGGGCAGCAGTCAGCTTGAGCTCGTACTCAGAGTACCGATGTTTATTTTTAGGACTGCAACGCTTTTTTTACAGGCAGATAAGCAGTCTGATGAAGATATTGCTTTGAATTTTTATACCTCAGGAACGACTGGACCGCCTAAATGTGTACAGTTCAGCCATCGGGCCATCTACAATAATGTAATGGCTATCTGTAGAGGGCTTGAGATTACTGCAAACGACAAGCTGTTCACACCGATTTCGCCGTGGCTGCCCGCGACGCTAACCACTGTAGTCCTACCGGCCCTCTGTGCCGGTGCTACATTAATCATGTCGAAGGGAACAATGCCTGCTAGAATTTGCGAGCAGATCAATCGCAAAGAGGTAACGATTCTTTTTGCGGTTCCCTATATGTATGCCTTGCTTAATGAGTCAGTCGTGTCATCCTCAAGTGTAGCTTGGGATAAAGTGAGACTGTGCATCAGCTGTTCTGCCCATCTGGACGCAGCGACTTTTAATGACTTTTATAAGCTATCGGGCAAGTCTATCCGTTCATTGTTCTGTTCATCCGAAGGTGGGGCAATTGCCTATAATCCTTCAAATGAGCAAGAACTGATCAGAGATTCGGTGGGACAGCCACATCTGGGAGTTTCTATTCGGCTGCTTGACCCGGAGGGGCACGAGGTTGCTCATGGAGAGGAGGGAGAGATATGGGTCAGCGGCGCTCATATATCGTGCGGGTATTACGGGCAGCCAGAGTTGCAGGCAGAGGTCTTTCAACAGGGTTGGGTACGTACGGGTGATCTGGGAAGGTTGGATGAGGCTGGGTATCTGTATTTGTCGGGGCGGCTTTCTGATAACATCAATGTCGGCGGACATTTGGTAAATCCGGCAGAGATTGAACAAGTCCTGCTGCTCCATAACGGCATTAAAGAAGCACTTGTATTTGGTGTTTCCGATAAATACTATGGCAGCAAGCTGATTGCGGAGATTGTGCCGCTGGATGCCCAGGTATCAGCCGATGATATTATCAGATTCTGTTCAGCGAGACTTGCGGCATATAAGGTGCCTAGAGTAATCAAGTGGACGGATAACATTCCCAAGGGTCGCTATGGGAAGAAGCTGAGAAATCAGAATCAAGCAGCCAGTCACATCCTGACGCCATGAGATTTCTGGTGACAGGTTGCAGCGGTTTTATCGGGAGCAGGTTAACAAGCAGTTTACTGGAACAGGGACATGCTGTCAGAGGGCTTGTATTGCCGAAGGAAAAAGGCGTTGGCGAAACACTTGCAGAATTGGGTATGGAACTGTGGGTAGGCGACGTTCTGAACCCTGAAACGATGGATGGCATAGGGGAGGATATTGATGTCGTCTATCATCTTGCCGGCAAACATTCTGGTTCTGTGTCCCGGATGAGGCAGCTTTATGTAGAGGGGACGCGGAATCTGCTGGACCAACTTTTGCGCAGCGGAACGTATGGCAAGTTCATTGTGGCAAGCAATGGGGCTGTATATGGAAGCGACAACGTTTGTGTGGCCGATGAATCTGTACTGTGCCATCCCGTTCATCCATTTGGAAGAATTACACTCGAAATGGAGCAGCTGGTCCAGCAATACTGCACCCATGCGAAATTTTCTTATATCATTCTCAGGATCGCTGAAGTGTACGGCCCGCTTGAGCATAATTATATCCGGCAATTAATGCGCTGCACTCAGATGCTGGGGAACGGACGCAGTTACTCATCTAAAGTGCATATTGACGATGTTATTTCAATGATGCAGTTGGCCTGGAGCAATCTTGTTGTTCAAGAGATTTATAACGTGAGTGATGATCTTCCTCTAACACAGGAGGAATTGATAAAAGAGGTTCGGAAATATGCTCAACTGTCTGAAATACAATGGATTTCTCCTGAGGCTGTCACTGAGCGTATCAGACTAAGTATACATGGTTTACGCGCCCTTTCCGTACGTATGGGAAACGAAAAGATAAAAAAGAATGCCGATGTACGGCTGGCATACCCTACTTACGCCCATGCGATTCCTTATTTAATCGAAGAAATGTCCAATAGAAGCGAGGTGAATAGTTTGTGAGTCCGCCAAGAATTATGCTTCTTCCAAGCCCCCCTAGCTCCGGTTCTGTAGGATCAGTAAGCAAAACGCTGGGCATTGCCAAGGTTCTGCAAAGCCAAGGTTGCACGGTCAGCTTTGTGATTGGCGGCAAGCTTGCTGAATTTGTCCGAGCCAACGGCTTTCAGGTTTATGACTATCCGATTCCGCTTCCTTCAGCGAATTCCGGAGATGTTCGCAGTGCTGCCGATTATGTGGAGTGGACAGGGATGGCAGAATCGGGCTTTATCCGTCAAGCGGTTGAGGCTGAACTGAAGGCGATACAGGCTTTTAAACCCAACGCTATATTTGCCGAGTCTCGTCCGAGTGCTTCCATTTCAGCTGCCGTGGCCCAGATTCCCGCTTTGATGATTGCGAGCTGGCCAAGCCATCCAGCCTTCCCGGCCAACCTACAGTATCCGGGATCTGCCAAAGCTATCGCCGCTTTTAACGAGGTGTTGGCGGATTATTCACTGGATTCTGTTTCCAATCTGGCTGAATTATTATTTTCAAGAGCAACGATTAAAATGGCACCGACACTACCGGAACTGGAGCCGGAGCTGGCTGCGTTGAAGGAGTGCGATTTCGCCGGTTACATTCTGGATTTGGAGGCAAGACAATCTTCAAATCTGCAGTGGCATCCGGACTGGCAGGACAAGCCGCTAATTTTTATTTATTTAAGCGTTAGTGCCATTCCCCCTTTAATTTATATTGAGCTGGTCAAAGAGATCTTTGACAAGCAACCCTACCGTGTTGCCTGTTTATGCGGATTTCATTATGAGCTTAAGGCGCTTCCTGACCATACCGACAATATTCAATTCCATTGGTTTATCCCGGCTGCTGAAATTATGCCGGAAGCAGCTCTGGTAATCTTTCATGGCGGACAAGATACTATGCTTACGACAATGCTGCATGGACTTCCGAGCATAACCATTCCCGGTCAACATTTTGAACGGGACTATAATTGTACGCAGCTCCAAAATCTTGGGCTCACTTATAAACTACCCGTTCAAGCATTCAGACCAAGCCGTATCCGTAAGATTGTTGAGACAGCGTTGAACGATAATTTGGCTGAGCTTCGCGGGCATTATAGGTCCAAGCTGAGGACTTTAAGCGGAACTGAGAATTGCTGTGCTGCATTGATCGCACTGGCACAAAAAAATAGCTGGCAGGTGTAATTTATGAAGATATCTGTTCCATATAACGGCGATATCCAGCTTATTGACGAGCTGGGCGGATACGAATATATCAGCTGCTTCTTCGGTGGTTCTTCTAAGGAGGGCTGTGGAAGCGGAAGATCGGCTGCGGCAATGCCGATAAGTACGCGGAGCGATATTGAACAAGCGGTTAAGCGGGCCCATATGTACAACAAAGAGTTTAACTATTTGATGAACAGTTCCTGTCTCGGCAACAGGGAATATGAGGATGAAGGCTACCGACAAATTGTAGATCAAATGGATTGGGCTGCTGAAATAGGTGTAGACTGGATCACCTTAGCCAATCAGCTGCTTGTGGATATTTGCAGGAGAAGACATCCTGAGATCAAAGTGAGCTTGTCCTCCTTTGCGGTGGTCGAAAGTGTGGAACGGGCAAAATACTTTGATTCAATGGGCGTCAAAGAGATCACAGTGAGAGAAAATATAGCCAGAGATTTCAGGCTGCTTGAACGTATACAGAACAGCGTTGAATGTGAAATCCAGGTCATTGTCAATCAGACCTGTCTCTATGAATGTCCAATGCAGGTCTATCATGACAATGTAATGAGCCATGGCTCATCCAACCGTGGAACGGATAACCAAAGCTTTATGGATTATTGCTCCGTCAAATGCACTTACGAGAAATTTAATGATCCAGGGAATATCATGAAGGCGCGCTGGATCAGGCCTGAGGATTTGGCGGAATATGAGAAGATAGGCATACACCGTTTTAAGCTGACAGACCGGTCAAAATCTACTGCCTGGCTGTTGCAGGCGGCGAAAGCCTATCATGATAGGCAGTATCCGGGGAACTTGGCTGATATTTTGAACATCGTTCACACCAACCATCGCAGAGCCGCCGGTGCGGTTACACGAGAAAAGGCGGTTTTTTCCCGGCAAACGCAGCAGAGCCGCCAGAGCATCCGTGCCCTGACCTTATTGGATGTTTATCTTGACAATTCTAAGCTGCAAGGTTTTATTGATTTTTTCAAAGAAGTCGATTGCCGGTCGCTGGATTGTGCGGTATGCGGGTATTGCGATCAATTTGCCGTTGAAGCCCTTTCGTTTCCTGATCCTTCTGCCCGGACCAAGAGCTTGAACATGCTGCAGCAGCTGGTACAAGATACGGCAGAGCGGCAACCAAAGGTTTTCTGAGAGGAGATAAAAGCATGCAGAACAAGGAGATTCTGGGTAAGCTGGCCGCTATTTTTTCAGAGGTCTTGAGCAAGGAGGTTACAATGGAGGAACTGGATGCGCAAGCGGATTTACTTGAAGCGTTCCATATGGATTCACTGATTGCTTTGCAGATTATCGTTAAGATTGAACAGCAGCTTGGAATCGTCATTGAAGATGATGACCTGGCACTGGAACTATTAAATGATACCGGAAAATTGACGGCATATATTGAGGGACAGTCGGAAAGGGTGAGCAGCTGACGATGAATCTTTTGTTTCTTTCTGAAGGTGCTTATTTTGCCTATTATCAAGGGGCCGTCAAGGCTAACCGTGCAGTATTCGAATCCCTGGCTGCCAGGGGACATCAATGTAGAGTAGTCCATCTGGTAGACCAGGAAGATTCTCTGTTACAGGTGGAGGAACAGCTGCAGGAGCATGGGGTAAACGATATTATTCGTTCCGCGCATAGTCTTCAGGGTACAGTAAATGGTGTAGAATGCCATTTCACCACGAGTGTTATGCTGTTATACAGAACAGCAGGGGATTTGATGAAAAAAGGTAAGCCGGACGTGGTTCTTGTGAATATGGCTTACCACACCATGGTTGCTGCGGGAATAAAGCTCGTGGCTGGAAGCGCATCAAAATTGGTTGTGATTTGTCATGATGTGATCACTCTCCCTTTTGGGCCGCATAGCTGGATCGAAAATCCGCTGCTCCGACAGGAGCTTGCCCAGGTCTCCGGCTTTATTGGTGACAGTGATTTCGTAGCTCATAATATCACCGAATGGGGTAGTTATACCAATGCTGTTTCGCTACGTTTCCCAATTTATGGGGATGGTATTTTTCCAACCTTTCATAATTTCAACAGAGGATACATCGCGATATGCAACCCTACAGAGATAAAGGGTTTATCCATTTTTCTGAAGCTGGCTCAAGCTTTTCCGGACTATCCTTTTGCTGCGATAATTACATGGGGCGATTTGAAGCAGGAGGAACAATCCGCTTTACGTGCTCTGCCTAATGTGACACTGCTTGAACCGGAGCGCGAGATGAATTTGATTTTTGAACAGGTACGAGTGTGGCTTCATCCTTCCATCTGCGCTGAAGCTTTTGGGCAGACAGTAATTGAAGCGATGCTAAGAGGTATTCCTGTTATTGCAAGCGACCAAGGCGGTCTCATGCAATCGAAATGCAAGGTTGACTATAATCTTCCGGTGACGCCGATTACGGAAACTTACAAGGATGAAGCAACAGGACATACAATGCCGGTTATTCCCGAACAGGATACTGCCATATGGGTGGAGACTTTGCAACGGCTGCTGACGGACAGGACACTCTACGAATCCATTTCTGCAGCCTCTAAAGCTGCCGCGCAGGAATTTATAACGGAGGCCCAGCCTGAAAAATTCGAACTGTATCTGGAGAATATGCTGCAATCCGAAATGTCAGCAAGGTGAGGTGAAGAGTGTGGAAAAGACATTGGATACATCCGCCATTTCCGTTACATTGCTCGACTGTCTTCATCGCGCTTTAACAACAGGAGATATTGAACTTTGGCTGGAGACCCAGTATTTCGAAGATGAAATGGAAGCTGAATCACAGCGGGCATGGTTCCATGGGTATTTACAAAAAACAGTTCCGACTTGCATAGAATTTAACGTACGAAATGTCAGAATAAGTCTTGCTGAAATTGTTGCTGCCTGTACTTTGACCTTTACTTATGAAGAGTTTGACCAGCTAAAGGATGAGCATATTTATACTATGCGCTATGTTGAAGACAAAAAAGAATGGAAGGTTGTAACGATCGAGAAAAGCTGGCTACCGTTTGGTTCGGCCGAAGCCGATCTAATTTATTACGATACTTATTCCATGACTGATCTCTTCTGGTGGACCAATGAAGCGGAATTGGAGATTGTTAGAAACAGCAACGATCCTCTGCCGGCGAATTTATACGCTCGGGCAATTCCACGAAATATACGTTCCCGGGAAGTGCACTCTGAATTGGAATGTGCGGCCATTCTATCCAATATGCTGTCTTTGCGCGTAGCTGATCTGGCAGCATTGCTGTTTCAGCCAACCGCTCTAGGGACGCTGGAGTCCTTATATCATTTTGCAAGTGAAAATATCAATTTCCAGATTGAGCGGCCTGATCGTAACAGCAGCTGGTCAAGCAAATTTACTGCTCCAACGTTTAGTTATGATGAATTGTTGACCTTGGCTGAAGATCACTTTCCACTAACCGCTAATTGTACGCCGCTTATGTCATTTTATTTTGCGGTGCTCCGATTATGCGGCTTGGCGGCTTCGGATATCGTCCAGCTCCGTTTAGTTAATTACGATTGTTTGCTCGTCTCCATCACTGGAGAGGCATATCTGTTTTTCACAGATCGGATTGTTAAATTAAATGCAGGTACTTACTATTATCAGACCGAAATCAGCAAGCTGTTCAATGAGAGGGAGTATTGGTCTGCTGCCGGAAGTTCGAATTTATCAGACCGGATGGTGGAGCAGTTAAATAACTGGTTCAAGGATGGTATTGTATTTAAATTCTCGCGTCCGCTAACAACGGGAATTAGATATATGGATGAATGCCCAATGCCCAGTTTAAAAGAATGCGCCGACCCGCTGCAACTTCATCGGTTGCTGCGTCAAACGATGCTGAGATATAGCTGCAATCTGCCGGATTCTGTATATACGTACGCCAAATATGCTTATCAGACACTATTAGTAACAAAACCGCAGGCTTATGTTCTCGCATCTATGAATAGTCCGCTTATTCGTCAGTTCCTGAGCGACTATAATACGAGACAGCATTTTTTTGAATATGTGGATTTATTGAAGAAGAAATCCATATTTCGGGAACATGACCGACTGATGACTGCGGACCAAGTAATACGTCACGGTACCGCCGATCCTGCTTCCCTTACAGTGTTGGTGTATGTCTGGTTAAATCAAAGCCACCAGTCTCAAGGCGGGGTTTGTATAACTGATGAAGATAGCTATTGTTTTTTTGAAGGAGAAATATGGAGCGGCAAAAAACGAAAACCAGCATCAAAGATGCAAGGAAATCTGTTAGTAGCTTTTAACCATGAATCATGCTTCAGTGAGCTGATGAACATTTCTGAAGCGAAGACCGAATGGATAACATTCATACGGCAGCATATGACGATGTCTCATGAAGGAGCCGATCACATTGAATGACTGGATTAAAATTCAAGGTGCGAGAGAAAACAATCTGAAAAATATATCTCTGTCTATCCCCCGAAACAAACTAGTGGTGTTAACTGGATTGTCTGGTTCCGGCAAATCAACGCTTGCCATGAATACCTTGCAGCAGGAATGTCAGAGGCAATACATGGATTCGCTCGGTATGATAAGTGATTTTATCCACAAACCTAAGGTTGATTCTATTGAAGGGTTGTCGCCTTCCATCTGTATTGACCAGCGCCACACTAACCGAAATCCCCGGTCAACCGTTGGAACTACAACGGAATTGTACACCTTGCTTCGTATATTGTTTACCAAAAGCGGAGAAAGACCTTGCCCTAATTGCGGAAGCCAAGTCAAGGGTCCAAGTAGTGCTGACATCTGGCAGGAAAACTATGAGTCGATCGAAACAGAGATTAAAGATCTTCCTATGTCCTATTCCGATGAGGGCAAAGCCGTGTGCCCAGAGTGCAGCCATGAGCTTAGAGCATTGACCATGTCCCATTTCTCTTTCAATAAACCTGAAGGCGCATGTCCGGTTTGTATGGGCTTGGGGGTTGAACGAAAACCGAATTTACAAGAAATTTTCAATGACAGCCTCAGCTTGAAGCAGTGTGCACTTAAGGGGAGCAATCCTCATGGAGCACAGTTAATGGCCGATAATTTGGTTGCAGCCGGTAACTATTACGGATTTGTGTTTGATTCTGATAAACCCTTGAGAGATTTGGGCACGGTCGAACGGGATCTGCTGTATTTCGGTGTATACAGCCAGCGATTTATCAGGCATTTTCCTGAGAAGACCCCTCCAACTTATGCTGCAGAGGGAAGGTTCGAGGGAATTCTGACCAACCTGGAACGCAGATACAAGGAACGCGGACACGAATCGGACTATCGAGAGAAGATTGAAAAATTCTTTCATCTGCAAGAGTGTGCGGATTGTCACGGTACGAAGCTGAACACAGACAGTCGAGCGGTTACGCTAGCCGGGAAAAGTATCACCGAAGCATCTGCAATGCCGCTCTTCCATTTGCTTGGCTGGTTGCGTAAAGTGTCCGCTCAACAGCTAGAGGGAAGTCAGGATCCGCTTATGAACATCGTTTCCGAAATGGAAAAAAAGCTGGCTCGCTTGATTGAAGTGGGTGTCGGCTACTTAAGCTTGGACCGATCCACCGTTTCTTTATCTCTGGGAGAAATGCAGAGGCTTAAGCTCGTCTCATTAATCGGAGCTAGCTTAACAGGAGTTTTGTATATTCTCGATGAACCGACAATTGGCCTTCACCCGATAGATACCGAAGGCCTGCTCCGGGTGCTCCGGCAGTTGCGTGATCTTGGAAATACGGTTCTAGTTATCGAGCATGACCCGGATGTTATGCGGGCGGCCGATTACATTATTGACATCGGACCGGGTGCGGGCAAGCAAGGGGGAGAAGTGGTTGCGGCTGGCTCCGTGCAGCAGCTGATTCAGTGCAGCAGATCATGGACCGGGCAGTATTTCGCTGGTGAAGATACAGTGGTTCTTCCTGAACAGCGCCGCAGAGGAAACGGGAAATGCATTGAGATTACAAACGCCAATCGCCATAACCTTAAGGAGGTAAGTGTGAATATCCCGTTGGGCAAGCTCGTTGTGCTGACCGGGGTATCAGGGTCGGGGAAATCGACTCTTATGTTCGACGTTCTGGCTCGATCCGCACAGCTTCATTTTACCCAAAGCACCGAGACTGATGCCTATGCAGATGTTAAGGGCTGGGAGAATGTGCATAAGGTCATTAGCTTTGATCAATCCCCTATCGGTCAGACTGCAAGATCAAACGCGGCAACTTACACAGATGTGTACACGGCGATAAGGAATATTTTTGCTGCGCTGCCTGAAGCGAAAATGCGTAATCTCCAGGCCAAACACTTTTCTTGCAACGTACCCGGCGGCCGATGCGAACGCTGTCAGGGAGCCGGGCTTGTGCAAGTGAATTTGCAATTCCTACCGTCGGTTGAGACCCCATGTCCTGTATGCCGGACCAAACGATTTAAGCCGGAGATTCTGGATGTAAAGTATAAAAACCATAGCATTTCAGATGTATTGGCTTGCTCTGTAAAAGAAGGGATGGAACTGTTCGCGGATGAACCATCCGTATATAACAAGCTGGATGTGATGTGCCGTATTGGGCTGGATTATTTAATTCTGGGCCAGCCGGCAACCACTTTGTCCGGCGGGGAGGCACAACGGGTAAAGTTGGCCAGAGAGCTCTCCAAAAGCAGTAGACACCACACCTTGTACTTGCTTGATGAACCAACAACAGGCCTGCATCCGCATGATGTGATTAAGCTGATTGATATGCTTGGGCAGTTGGTCGACTCGGGTAATTCTGTCGTTGTGATAGAACATAATACCGATGTCTTAGTCATGGCGGACTGGATTATTGACATGGGGCCGGAGGGAGGCCTGGAGGGGGGACAAGTCTTGGGTGAAAGCACACCAGAGAACATCGCGGAAATCAAGAATTCCAAAACAGGTCGAATTGTAAATCAGCTTCTCAATCAATATCAACAAAACTTAGAGGGGGAGTATACGTGTTAATTCTTGGTTTAAGCGGTGGGCTAGGACATGATTCAGCGGCATGTTTGGTTCATGATGGCGTTTTGGTGGCCTATGCTGAGGAGGAGCGTTTTTGCCGAAAAAAACATGCTTACGGAGAGCCCCCGGTTTTGTCGCTCCTCAATTGTCTGTCACAAGCGGGCGTTGCTTTTGAAGATATCGATCTGATTGCTTTATCATGGGACCCGCAAAAAGCGGAAGAATTGGGGATATTGGAGAAATTCAAGAAGCACCCGGTATTATCAGGCAAAAAAATGCCCACTATCATTTCGGTCAGCCACCATTTATGCCATGCGGCAAGTGCCTACTATTTATCCGGGTTCGATGATGCGGTGATTTTGGTCATGGACGGACAAGGAGACGATATTTCAACCACAGTAGCCTATGGGAAGAATGAGCATATTGAGGTTAAGCAAGAATACGGGATTTCACAATCGCTTGGATTTTTTTATTCCATAGTCAGTGATTATTTACAGCTTGGAGCATCGGGAGAAGGAAAGCTGATGGGATTAGCCTCTTATGGAGAGTCAGTCTATGACTTTTCTGTACGGTTGACGGAAGACGGGTACGAGATTCCTATCGGAGAACCTGATAGTTCGCTTGGTTTGGAGGATAAGTATAACAAGCTGACCCGAATATGGATGAAGGAAATGTACCGTAAATTCGGTGATCCTCCAAAACGTATCTATAGCAATAATACACTGTATGGCGGGCTCAATTATACGGTCGAATACAGCAAGAAGCACAAAGATATTGCCGCATCGGCGCAGCAGGCGCTGGAAGACACTATTGTGCATCTTTGCCAGCAGACCATCCGGCAAGGCAACAGTAAAAATTTGGTGATAGGCGGAGGTGTTGCTCTCAATTGTACGACGAATGGAAGGCTGGAACGCCTCGGAATGTTCGATGAAATCTTCGTATTACCGGCAACCAATGATGCTGGGGGCTGTATCGGAGCTGCCATGATTGCCTCTAAAGAACGTTCCGTTCTCCCTGTAAAGGGCAGACTGAAGACTCCTTACTGGGGAATTTCCTATGATGACAACCATATATCGGAGGTATTAAAAAAGCTTGGTTTGAAGTATAACTATTCATCCGATATTTGCCGGCAGACGGCAGAACTGATTGATAGAGGTAAAGTCATTGGCTGGTTCCAAGGCGCAGCCGAGATGGGGCCAAGGGCATTGGGCAATCGTTCCATAACAGCCAGTCCTGCAAGTTATGATTCATATGTAAAAGTCAATCAAAAAATCAAATTCAGAGAATCCTGGAGACCGCTGGCGCCAAGTATTATGGATGAACATTCGGATTGGTTGGTGGAGGAGGCGCAGTATTCGCCGTATATGCTGAAAGCCTACACAGTCAAAGAAGAGAGAAGGCAAGCTGTTCCTGCCATCGTGCATGTAGATGGATCCACTAGACCGCAAACGGTCCGAAGCGAGGTGAATCCGGTCTGGCATCAGCTTATTGCCGAGCATTATAAGTTGTCTGGAATTCCGCTGATAATGAACACATCGCTTAACACACGAGGAGAACCGGTGTGTGAGACTCCATACGACGCCATCAAAACCTTCTATACCTCCGCTATGGATGCGCTGGCGGTCGGCAATTACTTAATCGAAAAATAATACGGGAAACGAGGGGATTTGACCGTTATGAACAGAGATGAGGAATATATCCAAGCGACAGTGATGGAACTAATCCGCAAAAATGGAGCCTTACCCACAGTAGAACAGAAAGAGACGCTACAGGCTGCTGATTTGAACAGAACTTTAAGCGAATGGGGAGTTAATTCGTTTCGGGCTTTATATCTTCTGTACGATTTGGAGGAAGTCTTCCGGGTTCAGATTCCAGACAACTGTCTCACTCCGGAGACCTTTGAGTCTCCCCTGACGATTATTAACTGTCTTAAAGTGTTGCTCAATGATAAGGCAATTTCCTGATGCATGATTTTTAATTCCAAGAATCGGGAGGATGAAGTATGACTCGAGGTTTATCAAATTGGGAAGCGCTGCTGCAGGCCGAGCGAATGCATAGAAGTCTCCCTCCTATCCGTGCTGATTCCGATTTAACTGATATTCCGCTGAGCGGTGCTCAGCGCAGATTATGGTTTTTGCATCAATTGAACCCTACCAGCTCCGCTTACAATATGACGATACAATACCGCTTGAAGGGTTGTCTGAATTATAAACACTTGACTGAATGTCTGGGTATCTTGAAGGAAAGGCATCGAATTTTAGACACTGTATTTTACGAAAAAGACGGGGAACCTTACCAAAAGACGGTTCCACAGCCCGCAACGGTCAGGATTGAGCGTCTGGATTGTCTTGAGTCAGAGATGGAGAAACAGGCGCTGGATTGGTTGGTAATGGAGATTAATAAACCGTTCGAATTAAATGGAGGCTCTTTATTTGAGGCGGTACTGGTGCAGATGAGCCCAACCGAGCATTTACTGATATTTCGTTTCCATCACAGCATTTCAGATGCGTTGTCTCTGGATATTTTTACAAATGAATTCAGGGAGATCTACAACGCTTTGGAAGAAGGCAGGGTGGCACGCTTGCCTGAATTGCCGGTACAGTATTCTGCTTATGCGGTCTGGGAACAAAAATATATTGCAAATGCCGGCAATTCAACACTAATGGATTATTGGAGCAACAAGTTAGCTTCGGCAGATACGCGGCTTGATTTAAATCTTGCGGCAATGCCTGAAGCTGCTGGACCAACCGATTCGGAGTGCAATTATGGGGGAGAGTTGCCGCAGGATGCCTATAATGAAATGCTGGATTTTATAAAACGTCACCCTGAATTCACGGTCTATAACGTTATGCTGGCAGCCTACCGGGTCCTGATGTTTAGATACACCGGTCAGTCTAACCTGATTATCGGCTCAACCATGGCTAACCGTAACCGCATTGAAGTAAGGAATCTTATCGGTTTTTTTGCCAATACGTTGCCACTCACCACCAATGTGCAGACTGAAGACAGCTTCTTTGAAGTTTTGAATAAAGAGAAAGAAACAATTAATGAGGGCATTGCCTATCAACAAGTCTCTTTCGACAAGCTGGTCAGTATTATGCATCCAGATCGCAGGCCAGGGGAAAATCCGCTGTTTCAAACGATGTTTACTTATGTGCAGAGCGGCAAAACGGATTTGGAGTTATCCAACCTAACTGTTGAAGCGTTAAAGGCAGATAAAAGCTCTTCGGCCTTTGACCTGACGATTGGGCTTAATGATACCGGAAGCGGAGTGCAATTATTTTACGAATACAACAATGATAAATGGTACGCGGCCTCATTGAGGCAATTCCATTACCACTACATTAACATTCTCCAGCAGCTGCTGCAGCGACCGGAGGCTACGGTTAGCAGCCACATGTTTTTGACCGCGGAAGAAATCAATAAAGTGATCTACGAATGGAATGATACTTGTACCGATTTCGGCTGTCTGGACAGCCGAAGGTTCATAAGCCAGATCAAAAAACAAGCTGAGAAGCATAGTCATCTGCGGGCTGTATTTTTGAGCGAAGAAGACAACATGAGTTATGAGGAGCTTGATCTGGCCTCAGATATGCTTGCTTCGAGGCTGATGCAATTGGGGATCGGGCGTGGCAGCCTTGTTGGATTGGGCTTGGAGAGATCTGTTGAGCTAGTCACCTCAATTCTGGCGGTAATTAAATGCGGCGGGGCATTTATGCCGCTTGATCCACAGCTGCCCTCCAAACGTCTGGCCCATATGATTTGTGAGTCGTCGTGTGCACTGATCATCACCCAGGAACAATATGCGGCTCTGTTTAAACCGATGCATAAGGTGGTCCTCGTCGGGATTAGCTCTTATTCAGCTGACTTAAGATGTGAAATTGTGCACAATGAGCCGGCCGAGCCCAGCGATTTAGCCTATGTTATCTATACTTCCGGTTCAACCGGAACCCCGAAGGGCGCGATGAACAGCTATGAGGGATTATACAACCGGCTTCTTTGGATGCAGCGGCAGTTTGGTTTGGATGAGACCGATAAAGTGCTGCAGAAGACACCGCTCACTTTTGATGTGGCAGTATGGGAGCTGCTGTGGCCATTACTGCATGGAGCGGAATTGGTATTAGCCCGACCGGATAAACCGCATGATCCCGAATATATTGGGAATGTGATTGTCGAAAGGCATATTACGACCATTCATTTTGTTCCGGCCATACTGCAGCAGTTTATGGACTCCGTTCCAATAGAAAACTGCATTTCACTTAAAAATGTCATTTGCAGTGGAGAAGAGCTGAGTACCACATTACGTGATTCTTTTTTCTCTAAATCCGCTGCGCGTTTGTTCAACTTGTACGGGCCCGCTGAGGCAGCCATTGATGTAACCTGCTGGGACTGTGCGGAAGGCCGAGGCCATTCAAGTGTTCCGATCGGCAAACCGATTTCCAATCTCCGAATTTACATTCTGGATAAGTATCTTCTGCCGGTTCCCGTTGGGGTTTACGGAGAAATATGTATTGGCGGAATAGGAGTGGGCCTAGGATACATCGGAAATGAAGAGCTGACTAACCGCAGTTTTGTACCCAATCCTTACTCCAGACATCCTGCTGCTGAACGTCTGTACCGCACAGGAGACATGGGCAAATTCCTCGAAGACGGCACGATTATTTATGGGGGAAGAACAGATCAACAAATCAAGCTCAACGGTGCGCGGATAGAACTGGGTGAAATCGAGGCCGTATTTCGCCGTTACAACCGGATCAAAGAGATTCTTGTCCATCCGCTGAAGCAGAATAACGGGGGGCAGCTTATGATTGCCTATTATGTGAGCGATGAAGAGATTGCTGCTGCGGAGCTGCGAAACTATGCGAGAGCGTATTTGCCGGCCTATATGATTCCTGGCATCTTTATGAAACTTGAGAGATTTCCGTTAAATCGAAATGGCAAGGTTGATCGCCAGGCGCTTCCGCTGCCTGATGTGAGATTTAAAGAAGTGAGCAGCGCTCTACTTCCTAAAAATGAGTTTCAGGCAGAGATAGAATCTATCTGGCAAGAGTTGTTGAGTTTGGAGGGCCGTGCGATCGGCGTTGCCGAGAATTTTTTTGATCTGGGCGGCCATTCGTTATTAGCTCTAAAGCTAGTTAGTATTGTCAACAAAAGATTCAATACAAACATAACCATTATGGAGTTGTACCTAGGCGAATTTACGATTGCAAGAATGGCGGACATGCTGTCTGAACCGTCCTCAGCTGCAGCCCAAGGACAGCTGACGAAATCAGTGTTATCTCAACTAGGAATGTCATTGGAAGAAATTTTGCAAGTAGGCGAAGGAACATTAGGCCAGAGATAAATGATGGACAGGGAGGATATGATGGACCAAATACAACAGCGGGTGGAGGTATTGCTGCGCCTATTTGTAAAGTGTGATATTTCCTTGGAGCCCGAAAGTGCGTTCACAGATCTGGAAATGGATTCGCTTACTTACATCAAATTTATTGTTGAAGTTGAGCGGGCGTTGCAATTGGACTTTGATCCTTACCTTTTGGTAGCAGGACATTTTCCTACGGTTGGAGATTTAACGGCATATCTCTGGAGTAAAAATGGTGAAGGATGTGCCACAGATGCCTAACCTGCCGATCAAGTACCCTATGGTGAACAGCAGCATGAACAGTTCTCATCTGCTCAGTGTAGTGGAAGTCTGCTCTAGTAAGATGGATTGGCTGCATAACCATTATATTCATTTATATCTTGGAGCGAATATGGATGTGATGGATCTTGAATTTCTGTCACCCGAGCAATCTTTGGGGCATTTCCCCTATCTGAATTTTAAAGAGATCAGGCTTGGTCCTGAACGTGTTGCTGTAAAACAGATTTTGGATTGTCTTGCCGAGAAGGAGTATGTCGAAGTAAGCTTGGATGAATTTTATATAGAAGGTAAGCACTATTTTAATAAGGTTCATTTCGAAAGGAATTTTATGATTTACGGCTATGATGATCTTAGTCATACATTTAGTATTGCTGGCTCGGATTACGATAAAATCTTCGAGTTTCATGAGCTTCCCGCCGATCAGATCATATCATCGCTGCGCGCTCATGCATTCGAGCGGCATTCGATTCGCTCTGTCCGGCTAAATGAAGCTGATAAGATGCATTTTGAGCCAACTACACTGATCGCAAGCCTAGGGGATTATTACTATTCACGCCAGCCGAAAACCATGGTAACCTGCCCGGAAACAGATGGAGGTTCGTGTTGGGGGATGAAGGTGTATGGGGCGCTGCTAGACTATTTAGATAGGTTGGCGCGTAACGAAATTTTCTATTGTGTTCGTCCGTTTCATTTACTCTGGGAGCACAAAAAATGCATGGTTAACAGGCTTGGATATTTGTCTCAATGTGGATATAACCTTTCTGATTTCATTATGAAAGGCTATGAGGATATATACGAAACCACTCTTATTCTCAGAAACATTTTGGTGAAATATCATCTTGAGCCTGACCTTAACCTGTTGCGGATCGCTGCACGCACAGTGGAGAGTATCGATGAGCAAGAGCGCGCGCTTCTTTCAGCGCTTTTGAAAGAGTTTAGTACTGTAATCAGCAAAATAGAAGAAAAGGAGAATTCTCGGTGATACCCGATAAATGTGAAGTTGTTATTATTGGATCTGGAGCAGTCGGGGCATGTACAGCCTACTATTTAGCCAAAAAAGGGATAACCGATGTGGTAGTGCTTGAGAAAAGCGGAAGTTTAGGCGGAGCAACCACATCTATCTGCGCAGGCGGGATGCGAAGTCAGTTTACAACGGAGATAAATATTGAATTGTCCAAGTTAAGTTTTCGATTGCTGGAGCAGCTTGATTCGTATAACCTTGTTCAGGATGAAATGGACCAGTGCGGATATATGTTTATTTTCACGGCACAAGATAATCTTTCCGAGTTTTATGATGCGATGCTTTTGCAGCAAAGGTTGGGTGTGCAAACGGAATGGATGGAGCCTAAGCAGATTCAAAAGAAGCTGCCGATGCTGGTTCTCGAGGATGTAGCCGGTGCAACTTACAATAAGCAGGATGGATTGATCGACCCCAATAAGATTACAAGCGCGTATATTCGGCTCTCCAGAGAGCTGGGTGTCAAATATTATCCTGGAGTCGCTGTAACGGACTTTATTACTGACGGTTCCGCGATACAGCAAGTGGTAACGTCAGAAGGAGCGATAACTTCGCGAGTTGTTGTAAATGCTACAGGCCCCTGGTCCAAATTTGTGGCTGCTAAAGCCGGAATTGAGTTGCCGGTAATCCCCTGCCATCAGCAGTTGTTGGTTACAGATGTGCTCCCATGGCTGCCCGCCGATTTTCCCGTTATTGTGTTCCCCGGGGAAGGTCTAGGCTTACATAAGGAGACAGGCGGTCTGTTAACGGGCTTGAATAAGCCCTTTGTTGCAGGGGTATGCGAAGATCCGGATTACAACTACTCAGACCCGGAATGGGAATATAAACATCTGGAAGCTGCTCTTCGTCGACTGCCTCGTCTCCAGGAAGCAACCATCAAATCCTGCTGGGGAGGGTATTATGATGACACGCTGGACTCCCATCCGGTGCTGGGCGCTGATAACAAAATCCAGGGGTTTTACCATGCGTCAGGATTCAGCGGACATGGTTTTATGCACAGCCCGGCCGCCGGACTCCTAATCAGTGAAGAAATAGCCGGGAATTCCGCACAAACATTAGACATATCATCATTGCGGTCCAATCGCTGGCTAACTGCAGCAGGCAGAAAAATTAATGAATACTACAAGATTTAGAAGTATAGGAGGTTTATTGAAATGGAGAACTCTAAGAACCAAATGTTAAAGCTTATAGATAATATGCTAAACGCAAATGTGCTTCAGCGGACGGATCTCAAACGGTTTACCGCAAACCTTGAGCATTCACCGGATGATCCCGAAATGCTGCGTCTGGAGCTTGAATCCTGGTATCGTGGGATGGGGGTAGATCAGATCATTGGCAGAAAATTCGAACTATCGACTTGTCCTTTTACAAGCGAAGAGATTCGTTCATCGAGAGAAAATGGAGAAATTATTTTGTGCTTTCCCAAGGGAATTACACGGGAACAGATTGGTGAGCTTACAAGAATTTCAAGCTGGGCCTTAAAAGATCCACTTGTGACAGCCGCAACGGAGCAGGAAGATTGCTGGATTCGCACATCGGCTGCGCTGTCGCCTTCATTAATGAAACACACAGGGCTAGAGGTTGCACACTTGGTGGAAGACAGCGGGGATCTTAACTTTAGTTTGGAAAGGTATCTTCTTTTCGTGGCTAGAGTGAGATTTTTGACAGGTAATACCCCGGATTCGGAATACTGGATTTGGCTTCCAAGAGGGAGATACGACCGTTCGGGAATGTTAATTGCCGGTTTTGACCGAAATGGCTGCTTTAATGTGCATGGCTGGATGCCCCAATTCTCTGCCAGTTTTTTGGGTGCCAGATTTGGAACACTTCCCGGTTCCGCTGCCAAAGTCGGTTCTTCCATCGTCTCAGATTCAGACCTCAGTTTCACTAAAATTTAACAATGGAGGCCGAAATCAATGGCAGATCGTCAGAGTAAAAGAGTAGCCTGTGTTATTCCCCCGTTTTACCGGCTTATTGAGTCGAAAAACAATAGGATCAGTCCTGCTATGCATTACATAGCCGAGATATTGCATCGTAGGGGTCATGCAGTCACGTTAATTAATGGCGATAATGCTCCAGATGATCATGATTATACAGAGCGGTACAGTATGACTATGAACAGCTGGCTTATGCAGGAACGCTGTACTCGGGGGCATGAAAGCTTTGATATGGTCATAAATGAGTTAGAATGCTTTCAGCCTGATTATGTGTTTATTGGTGTTGGCGATGTTCTGATGCCTACTGTCGAGCTTGGAAGCACTCAGTCCTGTGCATACCTTGCAAAAGAGATAAAGAAGAGATGGGGAGATAAGGTTACCTGTATTGGTTATGGACATTTGCTTAAACATGCCAAGCTGAAGGATATGGCTGATTTGGATACGATCATTGTTGGAGAAGGCGAGGATCTTGCGGTTTCTGTAGTAGAGGAGAATGCAAGGGGAATGCTGCCTGTTAAATGGGCCCAGCAATTAAACGATCTGCCGATATTGACAGATTCATATTTAGCGCAGAAAAATAAGCCGGAAGACTGGGACTACATTATGTCTATGCGCGGGTGCCCCAAACGCTGTACATTCTGTTATCAACCCTCGCTGCGCGGCTGCAATGTTTCCTTTATGTCTCCCGAACGTTTTGTTAGCGAAATCCGCTACCGCATTGAACAAATGCATGTATTTGGATTTTATTTCTCAGATATGATCTTTCTGCCGGGCTTAGGCAAACGCACTTCAGAAATGCTTAGATTGCTGATTGAACTAAAAGAGGAGTACCCTGAGTTTCACTGGTGGGCAGAGGCGCGCGTGGACATTTGTGTGAGACAGAATATCCTTGATAAGATGAAGCAGTCGGGGTGCGTGCATTTGAAATTTGGTGTGGAAATGGCCAACCAAAGGATGCTGCAAGTGGTGAATAAAGGAATTAGATTGACGGAAGTCGAGGAAGCTTTCCGCATGGCAGCGGAGGCGGGAATCAAACGGACAGCCTATATTTTGCTGGGATGCCCTGGATTCAATGACCAAGATTATATAGAGATGTTACCTTTTTTTAAAGCCTTAAAGGCTGATAATTATGTGATAAATATTAATGTTCCTTATGTTGGCACACAGCTATATGAACAGGTGAAGGAACAGCTTTTTAATTTTGGGATTTATAAAGATGGTGAAGAAAGTTACATGCATACTTCCTTGGTGATGCAAAAATTCTGGGGAATTTCTGATGAAACACGGGATAGTTTTTTTGCACTTCAAGGAGAGAAAGATGATGCAAAAGTAAGGAATTATAAGCGGAAAATTGTAGAGAAGGATGCTTTTATAGAGAATGACGTGTTGTCCTTTCATGAATAGGATCCGCAAGTACTTATGAGCTGAAGGAGTAGCGATGAGCGATGGAGATTTTCGGGGTGAAGGTGGCTGAGCTAATATCTGAACCTGCGTTAGAAACATTAATGTGGCGCATCCCCCAACAAAAGAGAGAGCGGCTTAAACGCTTTAAAAGAGTGGAAGCGTTACAGCATTCTCTTATTGCTGAATTGCTGGTTCGTGTAAGCTTAAATAAACGGTTAAAAGTGAACAACCGCGATCTCGAGTTTGTTACAAATGTCTACGGAAAACCCTCCCTAAAAAAAAGGGAGGGTACTGTAGAGTTTAATATTTCGCATTCAGGAGAATGGGTGGTTTGCGCATTGGATGAATTGCCGATCGGTATTGACATTGAGCAGATTCAGCAAGCCGATCTTAATATTGCTAAGCGTTTTTTTTCGCAAGATGAATATGTCCAATTGACGGAATGTGAAGAGATGGGCCGGATGAGTCTGTTCTTTGACCTTTGGACACTTAAAGAAAGCTATATCAAAGCGATAGGGAAGGGATTATCTCTTCCATTGAACTCGTTTTCGTTTCGTTTAAACAACGGAATTCAATTGGAGAACCATGACGCAATCGGATTGTATCACTTTAAGCAGTATCATATTGATGAGAAATATAAATTAGCCGTATGTGCGCAAAACCCTTTATTTCCCGGGGAGGTTTCAGTGGTAAACCAATGCCAATTTCACCAGGATTGCATGCAACTATTGGATGCTTTTTAACGATCTAAGCCTAGGTGATATTGAACTTGTTACAGAGAAGCGGCTTATCTACAGATAAGTTGCTTTTCGTCTTGCACGTTTTCGCTTTATCTAGATTTGAAGTTTTCTGCTAAGGTGTTAATATTCCTCATCTGTTATATGCATAAGCCATTGATGTGATGTAAAATGTCCATGAGTGATTAATGCTGGAGATTTGATCAAATATTGATGGAACAGGAAACTCGCATATGCGATGCAAGGAATCGTTCGAATCTGAAGATAACTATCGGAGGGACCAGAGATGGCTGAGCAAAAGATGATTGAAGTGCCGTTTCAGCAATGGGTAAACGATAAGGAGCTGTGGGTACAGCTTAATGATTTGATGATGCAGGAGAGTAAACTCCCAGGACCACGAGTGAATTTGGAGCTCTCAGACCATTTTGCCAAACAATTCGCTCATCCTAATCTAACAGATACAGGCTGGGAGCTGCTCGTCTCTTGGACTGACATTAGTGAAGCTGAAGCTGGGGTGAATGATCCCCGTGAGTTTCTGCCGTTTTGTGCAGTTAGGGCGTTGGGTGCTTATTACAGTTACGCTGGAGAAGAGCAGCAAGTAGTGATTCAAAACATCATCAAGACAGCTATGAATGATTCGCGATGGAGGGTGCGTGAAGCGTCTGCTATGGCGCTGCAAAGTATAGGGGAGGATGATTTCACCCTGCTCAGGCAGCTGATTGACATGTGGGAGAAGGGTGCGAACAGGCTTGAGCAACGGGCTTTTGTAGCGGCATTAGCGCATCCTCCTCTTTTAAAAAAGAAAGAAAATACGCTATATTGTCTTCAGTTGGCTGACGGAATCATGGAGAGTATAGATGTTGGGGGAGCGCAACATGAGGACGCTGAGCATTTTCGTGTATTATCTAAGGGACTTGAATACAGCTTGAGTGTATTTGTGGCGAATGAGCCTGAAGAAGGCTTTGTTATGCTGGAGAGATTTGCAAAGAGCCGAGATGCCCGAATCCTTAAGATTGTGAAGAGTAATCTTGGCAAATCGCGTCTGAGTAAAAAATATGCTGCCCAGGTGGCTGAGATCCTAAAGGAATTCGATAAGATAGGAAAAGACACTTAGGATACGAGTGCCATTTGGCAGTTGTATTTAATCATTTTTTTTGTTTTTACTTATATTAGAATTAACAATTAAAGAAACAAAGAGAATTAATATAATCAAAGAAAACCACTCTATGGATTGTTCGAATATTAAACTGTAGGTTATATTAATAAATTCAAAGACAGCTATTATTATTAAAAATATGTCCCAACGATCTTTTTTCATTAAAATGCACCATCCAAATCTATATGGAGGATATTGATAGATTATAAGTTGTTCATGTCCTCAAAAGTTTGACAAATGCATGAAATGTAACTATTATAGTTGCATCTGAAGGATGTTTTGCAGCAAGGCAGAAGGAGAGATTTCCATGAATATTAGCACCCGATTTGCGGTAGCCATTCATATATTAACGTTGATTGACAGCAATAAAGAAGGCAAAAGCACATCGGAGTGGATAGCTGGTAGCGTAAACACAAACCCTGTAGTTATCCGTCGGCTTACGAGTATGCTGCAAAAAGCAGGACTAGTAAATGCACGCCCCGGAGTCGCAGGCGCCTCGCTTACACGTAGCGCATCCGAGATTACGCTGCTGCAGATTTATAAGGCAGTTAATGCGGTGGAAGAGGACTCGTTGTTTTCTGTACATGAGCATCCTAATCCAGATTGTCCTGTTGGCAAGAATATAGCCAGTGCAATTGTACCTGTGTTCTCACTCGCCCAAAAAGCAATGGAGAATGTTCTCCAGGAGGTTACATTGGAACAGATTGTGAATGAAATGCCAGAACTATGATTCCTCCATATCACAGCTTAGAAGTAAGGCCAGAACATGTGAAAACGTGATTCTGGTCTTTTTTGGCTTAATTAGGTTTATGGTCAAAGAAGGGAAGTAAGAGAGAATATAGAATCTGTATTTATAAGCCGGATTAAAGATAATATACATACATACATTGAGGGAGAGCTAAAGAATGTTAAAGAAATTACTGCCTATACTACTAATTATAGTAATGATTACCGGATGTAATGAATCAAAGGATACCACTAAATACGAGGATACTAATTTTGGAATCACCTTTAACTATCCGGATGATTGGGTTGTAACTGAGAAGTATGGAGCGCCATTATGGTTGATAGTCTCTACGACTGATTATAAACCTGCTGAGGGACTTAAAGGTCCGGGAGTAATGCTCTTTGGATTTAAGCCTAAGGACATGGAGCTTGTCAACAAATGGCTCGAGGATGCCCAAACGAATTACAACAACGGGGCGGAGCTGACAAAAAGTAAAGCTAGTTTAGGCGGGTTAGAGTCCGTAAAGTACGAAACTGAAGTATTCGAAGAGGAAGGGAGTAAAGGAAAAGCTATCTATTACGTTATTGAGGAACCGGAAATGTCATTTATGGTGCAGTTCCCTTATAGTGTGGATGAAGTACATAAAGAAGATATGAAGAGGATAGAGGATATTTTACAATCCATAAAGTTTACAAAAGATTAAGTGTGACTAGAACGAAGTAGCTGGAATGGTGGAATGTACGGTATAAAATGCGGTTGAAATGTACTAAAGTGGCTGGAATGGTGAAATGTAAGGTATAAATGCCGTTGAAACGGGCTGAAGTAGCTGAAATGGTGAAATGTATGGTATAAACGCCGTTGAAATGTGCTGAAGTAGCTGGAATGGTGGAATGTACGGTATAAATACCTTTGAAATGTGCTGAAGTGGCTAAAATGGTGAAATTTACGGTATAAATACCGTTGAAATGTGCTGAAGTAGCTGGAATGGTGGAATATACGGTATAAATGCCTCAGATTTGGCTGAAATCATCCAAAGAAGCAAAAAGAGAAGCAAAAATGCCCTATAAACGAGCAATAGTCGCTGAAAGTGTGAAAAGAAAGGCAAAAATGCCCTATAAACGAGCAATAGTCGCTGAAAGTGTGAAAAGAAAGGCAAAAATGCCCTATATACGAGCAACAGTCGATGGATGAGCGAAAAGAAAGGCAAAAATGCCCTATAAACGAGCAGCGGCTGCTAAATGAGCAGCAACAGCCGCTGATGCAGTACAATTACAATTAGTTTAGGATAAGTAACTTTTTTAAAGATCAATATATACGGAGGTTCTACAGTGGAGCAAATTGCAATAATCTCAGACATTCATGGAAATATACCGGCCCTTACGGCCGTTTTAGATGACATCCAGCAGCGGGGAATCAGCAGAGTCTTTTGTTTAGGCGATATTGTTGGAAAAGGACCGGACTCAGACCTAGCCGTTGATATCATAAAAAAGAATTGTGAAATCAGTGTTATGGGGAACTGGGATGATTTAATGAATCAGGATGTTGATTTTGAGATGGCTCGGTGGTGCCGCGGGTTGTTAGGTCAAGAGCGCCTAGCTTATTTAAGCACGTTGCCGTTTTCGATTGAGTTTATGATGAGTGGTAAATTTGTACGGTTATTTCATGCTTCGCCACGAAGCCTGTATGAACGTGTTCAACCTTGGGATGATTATGAAAAGCGATTATCTTTGTTTGATTATTCTGATCTCTGCCAGGAGAAACGACAAGCGGATATCGTAGGTTACGGGGATATTCATAATGCTTTTATTCAACATCTAGAAGGTAAGACCTTATTTAACGTAGGCAGTGTGGGGAATCCGCTTGATCTAACCCAGGCATCTTATGTGATTATGGAGGGAGAATACATGGGAGTGTCAGCAGCTCCTTTGAATATGCAATTTGTAAGAGTGCCTTATGACATCGAGTTAGCTGTTCAACAGGCCGTTGAGGCAGATATGCCAGCTGCAGAGCCTTATATTCGTGAGCTTAGAACCGCGCAGTACAGGGGAAGTGTCCGGGGATAATAAAGGAAAGGATAATAAAGGAAACGAAAAATCAAACTGCAACCTTAATCCAAGCCATCAAAAAGTAATGGAGGGAACAAATTGAAGCTTAGTCACGTATTTGAGCAATTCCCTACTTTGGAATCCGAGCAATTATTACTGAAAAAGATTGAAGTCAGCAACCTTAATGAGGTATTTGGGATATATAGCAATGATCAAGTATTTGAGTACTGTGGAATTATTCCGAAACATAATAAAGATACAGTCAAGAATATGATCGGTCATTTCGAACGTGATTTTACCAAAGGGGTAAGAGTGAAATGGGGGATTTTCCTCAAAAATAACCCTTACATACTGCTAGGTATCATCGAAGTTATGGATTTTAATCAAAAGGTGGATATGGTGACGATCGGTTACTTTTTGGCGGAACCTTATTGGGGAAAAGGGATTGCAGCTCAGGCCATTCAGTTAGTGGTGAAATATTTATTTGAGACTGCAGAAGTCAATCGAATTCAAGCTGAGGTTATGCCCTTTAATGAACGATCGAAGCGGGTGCTTTTGAAAAATGGCTTTACGAAAGAAGGCACGTTAAGGCAGGCGCATGTATGGTCAGGTAAAGGGCTGGTGGATCTGGAGATCTACAGCATTTTGGCAGAGGAATATTTTGCAAGCATCGGTAAGCCAAGAGTGAGCAATAGGATGTAATCCTAGTGAAAGAAGGGGAAATCATGGGCACTATCGTAGTGATTGGCGGGGGAGAGTTAATCGAGCTTGAAACGCTGGAAATTGATCGTAAAGTTGTGCAGCTAACTCAAAAGGCTAAGCCGAAGGCGTTATTTATTCCAACAGCCAGTAGTGATGCGCCGGGATATTGTGATACTTTTAGCAAAGTATATGGCGATATTCTTGGATGTGAAACAAGTCACTTATTGCTTGTGAGCCAAACCTACACTCATGATGAGATTACAGATTTAATTACAGCTGCTGATTTGATTTATGTGGGTGGAGGCAATACCCGAAAGATGCTGGAGATTTGGAAAAATACAGGGGTAGATACGCTTTTGAAAGAAGCTTATTCCTCTGGAACCGTATTGGCCGGGCTTAGCGCAGGTTCCATCTGTTGGTTTGAATATGGGCATAGTGACTCTGAGGCGTTCGACGATCAGGGGGAATGGCAGTATATCAAGCTTGAAGCCATGGGGATTCTGCCGGGCATTCATTGTCCGCATTATAATGAGGATATTCGGGTTGAAGATTTTACACGCATGGTTAAAGGTGGAGGTTTGCCTGGAATCGCGGTGGATAACAATTGTGCAATCATCTATAAAGATAAGGAATATAAAGTGATGTCGACCAGAGAAGAAGCTAAAGCCTACCGTGTGATTGACTCCGAGCAAGGTGTTGTCGTAACGGAAATAGAAGAACATCCAAGCTACAGACCTCTTTATGAACTGTATAGTGCGTTATGATTATTTTTGAAAAGCAAGAGATCAGACTGAGAACACTTGAGCTAAACGATGCCGCATTACTTGTAAAATGGCTCTCAGACCCCGTTGTACTGGAGTTCTATGAAGGTCGTGATCGCCCGCATGATTTGGAGCTGGTGAAGGAGCATTTTTACGACGAGCAAGCTGAAGTTACACGGTGTATTGTGCAATACAAGGAGCGGGATATAGGTTATCTCCAGTTCTATCTTATAGATGATGAAGAATTAGAGGTGTACGGCTACGTGGGATTCGAAGGTCAAATCTTTGGGATGGACCAGTTTATTGGCGAGCCTGATTTATGGAATCAAGGAATGGGTTCGCGACTCATTAAAGAAACAGTCAATTATCTAGTCGAAGCAAAACAGGCGGATAAAATTGTCATGGACCCGCAAGCCTGGAATGAAAGAGCCCTTAGAGTATACGAGAAGATTGGCTTTGTGAAGAAGAAATACCTTGAACAGCACGAACAACATGAAGGAGAGCTAAGAGATTGTTGGTTGATTGAATACACGAAGCAGTCGAGACAATAAATATCTTTTTAACAATCGGATAAGGAAGGTGCACTTATTAAACTACTGTTTGTCTGCAGCCAGAATCGCTGGCGGAGTCTAACTGCGGAGAAGATTTTTCAAGGAATTGATGGCCATGAAGTGAGATCTGCAGGGACTGAAGATCATGCCAGAATTAAAATTTCTGAAGGGCATTTGGGTTGGGCGGATGTGATTTTTGTGATGGAGAAGAAACATGTTCGAAGAATTCAAGATAAATTTAGAGACTGTGTAAGGGGCAAAAAGATAATTTGCCTGAACATAGCTGATGACTATAAGTATATGGATGAAGATTTGATCGGCCTTCTGGAATCCAGTGTATCCGAATATTTTCTGGAATGGAGCAACAAAAATGAGGATTAGAACAGAAACTGTGGCAGACTATAATGGAGTATTTCAAGTGAATGTTGAGGCTTTTGGTGATCGGGAAGATGAAGCGCAGTTGGTCGAAAACATTCGTTCAGAAGCAAGGAATCGGCAAGGCGCTGATCCAAGAAGGGTTAGAAAGATGTAGAACGCTCGGATATGAGCTTGTCTTTTTGATCGGGCATCCCGAATATTATCCAAGATTCGGATTTCAACCCGCAGGGCTACATGGGCTGGAGTTGAAACAATTCGCGGTACCGGAGAATGTCTTTATGGTCTGTGAGCTGAAGGAAGGCGTACTGCAGAGGATTAAGGGAGAGTTGAAATACCCGGAAACCTTTTTTTGAATTACTTATTATATGTTCCTGTGAATCATGTTTGGCTGTGAACCAGTCGACATGATTTTTTTATAGGTAATTGACAAACATATAGAAGGTAACTATACTAAAGATAGTTAATTTGTAACTAAAACAGTTACAGCATGATTGGGAGGAATTTATAATGACGACTAAAACAATACTTCAACCAGACACTCAGATCGGTCTGGTACAGATTAGAGTAAGCAATTTGGAGCGTTCGCTCACCTTTTATCAGAATGTTGTGGGATTAAGCGTTTTGCGGCAGACTGGCCGCGAAGTGGAAATGACCGCTGACGGTCAGAATGTGTTATTAATCTTGCGGGAGATTGAAAATGCGCGGGTGATCCGCCCTAATTCTGTGGCTGGGTTGTATCATTTCGCTATCCTTGTTCCAGATCGTCCTAGCCTTGGATTGGTTGTGCGCAATTTGATCTCTTCGGGGATTGAAGTGGGGCAGGGGGATCATCTGGTCAGTGAAGCGTTGTATATTCAGGATCCAGATAATAATGGGATTGAAATCTATCGAGATCGTCCTAAGAGTGAATGGAAATATGATGCAGAAGGGCATGTAATGATGTCCACTGATCCAGTGGATGTAGATGGACTATTGGCAGCTTCTGAAGGTTTATCATGGAGCGGGCTGCCAGCGGGAACAGTGATTGGGCATGTACACTTTCATGTGGGGAATTTAAATAAGGCGAAAGCCTTCTACGTCGATTTGCTTGGTTTTGAACTAACAGCTAATTATGGAAGTGCTGCTATGTTTATCTCTGCTGGTGGCTATCATCACCATATCGGGCTGAATGTTTGGGCCGGACAGGGCGCACCTGCGGCTCCAGCTGATACTGTGGGGATTGATTATTTTACCTTAATTCTTACGAATGAAGAGGAACGCAACGCTGTGGTGGAGCGAGTTCGGCAGGCTGGTTACGCAGTTACAGAAGTGAATGGAAATCCTACATTCCAAGATCCTTGGAACATTGGAATCAGACTTGTTTTAGAGAGATAATTATATATCCATTTTCGTCCATTTATTTTATAATATTGGAAATAGATGGGCGGAAGGGTGAAGTTTGTTGGAAGCATTCAAAATGGCGTATATCATTCTTTGTCATAAGAATCCGGAGCAGATCAATTTGCTAATCGATAGTTTAACTAACGAGTCCGTAGAGTTTTTCCTTCATGTCGATCAGAAAAGTAATATTGAAGCTGATATTATTCATCGTAACGATATTCATTTTGTGGAAAAGCCTATTGATGTGCAGTGGGGGCATTACAGCCAGATTGAATGCATTTTGAAGTGCTTTTCGCTGATCAAAGAACATGGGGATTTCAATTATATCCACATCCTAAGCGGTCAGGATCTGCCTCTTGCTTCAAATGAAGTGATTCTAGATTTCTTTAAGGTGAATGAAGGTAAGGAATTTGTGAAGTATTTGCAGCTGCCTAATGCTGCGGAAACTTGGGGATGTTACGAGCGGGTCTCAGTTTATTATCCTAGATTCCTCATCTCAAGGACCCGGCGTATGACAGCGATCCGAATGAGGTACATTAAACTAATTATGAGCGTTCCGTTTCTGCAAAGAAGATTAAGCGCTCTGCCGAACGGTTTATATAAAGGCTCAAACTGGATGTCTATTACAGGTGGATGTATGGAGTACATCTTGGATTTTACAAAAAGCTCTCCGGAATACGTCAGATTTTTTAGGAACACTTTATGTGGAGACGAAATTTTTTTCCATACGATAATTTTGAATAGTGTTTATAAGATGCATGTGCTGAATGAAATTAAGCGGTATACAGATTGGGAAACAGGACCGGATTATCCTAGAACGCTAACGATAGAAGACTATGATCGGATCACTCAACGGGGCACGGAATGCTTTTGGGGGAGAAAATTTGATCTCGATATCGATAGAACCATCGTTCAGGAGCTCCTTGATATAAATATTAAAGCGAAAACATCGTAAACTCAGGAGGACAATCATATGAAAATCGCAGTTGTTGGAGCAAGTGGAAAAGCTGGAAGCCGAATTACGCAGGAAGCGTTGGATAGAGGTCATGAAGTTACAGCGATTGTGCGGGATGCATCTAAAGTAACAAATAGTAAAGCGAATGTCATTGAAAAGGATGTATTTGCACTTACCGCTGAAGATTTGCAGGGGTTCGATGTGGTTGTGAATGCTTTTGGTGCGCCGTTTGGACAAGAACATCTGCATGTGGATGCCGGGAATGTGCTTATTGAAGCGTTGAAGGCTTCGCCCGATACAAGATTGATTGTAGTTGGGGGTGCAGGAAGTCTTTATGTAGATGAAGCCAAAACGCTTAAAGTAGTGGATACGAATGACTTTCCTGACCTTATTAAGCCAACAGCGACGAATCAAGCCAAGAATCTGGAGATTCTGCAAGGAACAGATGCACTCTCTTGGACCTTTGTTAGTCCATCTGCTAATTTTGCCATCGGCACAAGAACAGGTTCTTATGTAAAAGGTAAGGATAATCTTCTGGTGAACTCCAAAGGCGAGAGTTATGTCAGCTACGAAGATTATGCCGTTGCTATTGTCGATGAAATCGAACAGCCGCAGCATATTCGTGAACGGTTTACGGTGGGTTCAGAGTCTTAAGTGATAATGAAGAATAACGATCCTATATAACAAGAGAAGGCAGAGCCGGATTTCAGGCTCTGTCTTCTTTTGTATCATTACAGCTTTCCTTTTCCTTCTGCTAGTTCAGCAATACGTCTGTTTGCATCTCCGCGGTAGCGTCCACCGTGATAACAAATGACCGTATCGATCTCATACTCAGAGAATTTGTTCAGAGAGGACAAAGCCAGCTCCATGTCAGGTGTGGCGGAAGGAGTGGGACCCTGTAGCTCGCCATCCTGAACGGTCAAGGCATCGGCGGCAATAAGTGTACGGCTATCATGATGGTAAAGACTGAGATGCCCTGGGCTATGGCCAGGGGTATGGATCACCGTAATTCCACCGGCAAAAGGTAACTTTTCTCCATCCACAAGCGTTTGATCCACTTTTCCTTTAGGAGGATGGGCTAATACAGAGAGGAAGGCACGCCGCCACTCCTCAGGTACATGAGCTGGGATCATAGCCGCTGCCGCCGCTAAAGCTTCAGGAGTGTGCTTAAGGAGCATTCGCTCTCCTTGAATATAGGGCTGCTCAATTTCATGAGCCAGAACAGTAAGCTCTAGATCTTCATCAGCCAATAGGGCAGGGAGGCAACCGATATGGTCTAAATCCTGATGCGTGATAATAAGGGTACGGAGCTTCTCCCAAGGCACATCCGCTTCTTTTAGAGCCTCTTTGAAAGTAGAGAGTAGACCCGGGAATCCGGTATCGACGAGTACGGCGGCATGTTCATCCCAGAGTAGCGTGGGGTAAATCGTGTCTTTTCCACCCATAACCTGCGCTGTAATCTCGAGCATTTCTATTCCTTGAGCAATGTACATTATTATCCCTCCGTGATTGATAATAAGAGCGACGCCGTGAGGCTAATGCATATATTACTCAAAACTGAAAATAAAAACAATAGATAAATATTTTATTATAACACAAATAAATATTTATGTCAATATGTATCTGATGGAATTTTTGTGGAATTTGTAGGGGATTTTAATGTTAAGAATCTTTTGCTAGATTTTGCCCTTGCCTAAAGCTTTGCGATATAATAATCAAATATAAAAAAGGGAGTTGATGTGGTTTGGAGACATTTCTAGTTGTACTCGTCCTACTTGGGCTTATCGCAATATCCAACATCATAAACCGATTCATTCCCTTCGTGCCGATACCCTTAATACAAATTGGCTTGGGTGTAGTGGTCGTACTACTGCCTTTGGGAATACATATGTCACTGGAGCCAGAGTTGTTTTTCGTGTTATTTATTGCTCCGCTTTTGTTCAATGACGGAAAGCGAACACCAAGAAATGAGTTATGGAACCTGCGGGCACCAATCTTAATGCTGGCACTAGGCTTGGTATTTGCTACAGTGCTTATCGCTGGTTATTCCATTAACTGGATGATTCCCACCATTCCACTCGCAGCTGCTTTTGCGCTGGCAGCGATCTTATCGCCGACAGATGCTGTGGCGGTAAGTGCAATCGCTGGGAGAGTACATCTTCCCAAGAGTATTCATCGTATTCTAGAGGGCGAATCATTGATGAATGATGCCTCTGGCCTTGTTGCGTTTAACTTCGCTATTGCAGCAGCTGTTACAGGCATATTTTCTTTGCCGAAAGCCTCCATTAGCTTTGTGATTATCGCTTTAGGTGGGCTAATTGTCGGAGCAATACTCGCGTTCCTCCTGATTCGGTTCAGTGTATTTATCCGCAGACTGGGGATGGAGGACATCACAGTACATGTGCTGCTGCAAATCCTGACTCCTTTCATTGTGTATCTGATCAGTGAAGAAATAGGGGTATCCGGCATTTTAGCTGTGGTTGCAGCGGGGATAATTCATGCGGTCGAGAAGGATCGTGCGGTCTCGCCACAGTATAAGCTACAGCTGGTATCCGCCAGCACATGGTCTGTGCTGCTCTACATCTTGAATGGCTTGGTCTTCCTTATTCTCGGATTGTCGATTCCAGATGTTATTGAAGTGATCTACCGGGATACAGCGGTGGACAATCTTATGGTGATTGGTTATGTATTAGCGATAACGTTACTGCTTTTTGTGCTGCGTTTTATATGGGTATATGTATTTTCCCTGGCTGGCGCCGGCCTGCAAAAAATGGAAAAATCGTCTATAAAGTCCATGCTAATCCTGACCATTTCAGGGGTGCGAGGCGCGGTTACTTTAGCCGGTGCCTTTTCGATTCCTTTTGTGTTAGGAGATGGCTCACCTTTTCCTGAACGTGATCTAATTATCTTTATCGCTGCGGGTGTGATTCTGATGTCACTGCTGATCGCTAGTATCTTTTTACCAATTCTCGCAGGTAAAGAAGAGCCGGTTGCCGAACCAGGGGACACTGAGGTTGAACAGGCGGCCAAATCTAAGGTCGTTGCTGCCGGGATAACGCTGCTTCAAAGTATGATGACGGAGGAGAGCAAGGATTCCGCACAGCCAGCTTTGAGTGAATTTAGAGAAAAGGTTTATAGTCTGAACCGCGAGGATCAAGCGAACGATCCGGCATTTGAGGAACTCCGTCGGCTTGGGGTTGAAGCAAGGATAGTGGGCTTGCATGCTGAACGCAAAGAGCTGACCCGATTGCTTACTAACAATGAGATTCCTGCCTCAGTGGCTCAGAAAATGGAAGAATTCTTGGATCATAGTGAAGTTTTCTTAGCCAGAAGTCTCAACTCTCAAATTAGATTATCCCTTACAGAGATTAGAAGGCTATTTGCGGGGATGTTCTCAGGACAAAACGAACGGGAAGCTAGCCAACAAATGCTGCAACAGGCTGAATGTGCAAGAAAAGCTAAGGTTTCTATGTCCCGCGCAGCAATAGCTGCTGTTAATGCAAGTATGAATGAGAACAACCGAAAAGCAGTAGAGAAGGTTGCATGCAGTTATGAGCAACTAATCTCACGCTTCGAGCAGGGTCAAGGCTGGACAAAGGATGGTCTCGTTGATGATCAAAAGCTTGAATTGAAACTGAAAGCTATTCAGGAGCAACGGGATAAGGTGCAGCAAATGTACCAGGATGGAACTATTAACCGCAAGCTAGCCGGTAAATTACGCAAGTTCGTCGATCATTTGGAAACATCCATTTGGGAGGATTAGCTGTGTTGAACAAAGTAATGGGAGAAAGCTTGTTATTCACTGAAATTCGCGAAGAGCATCTGTCGGATGTACTCGATATTTATAACTATTACGTGCTGAACACTACGGTTTCTTTTCATACCGAGCCTTTAAGTTTGGACGAAATGCGGCAATCAGTGATGAATGATGATCCGCGGTTCAAATCATACGTTATATTATCCTGGGATAATGTTATTCAGGGCTATGTTCTGATTGCTAGACATAAGAGTAAGCCGGCTTATGATAGCTCTGGGGAGATCAGTGTGTATTTGAAACCGGCTTGTGTGGGTAAAAGAATAGGACAGCATGCCTTACGTTTTATTGAAAAGAGAGCTGCCGAACTGGATTTCCATGTGTTAGTAGCTACCGTTTGCGCAGAGAATGAACGCAGTCGCCAGCTTTTCTCAAAGAATGGATATGAACAATGTGCCTACTTCAAGGAGATTGGCTGTAAATTTGGTCGAAGACTGGATATCGCCAGCTATCAGAAAATCTTAGGGGGAACTTAAAGATGAAACTTGCGGAAGCATTAGTGAACCGAAGTGATCTTACCCGTAAAATCGCGCAGCTAAAGCAGCGGCTCGATCGGGTCGTTAAGGTGCAGGAGGGGGAAGATCCGGCAGAGCAGCCGGAGGCTCTTTTGCATGAGCTAGAAATAGCTGTTAACGAGCAGACGATTTTGATTCGAGCGATTAATCGAACGAATTCATCTGTTGCCTTCAATGAGAATTGGAGTATTGCCGACGCCCTAGCCGAACGGGATAAAATGCTTCAGCTGCGGAAGCTGTTTAGCGATTTGCTTGAGCAAGCTTCGATCACTCAGGATCGGTATAGCCGCTCTGAGGTTCGTTTCCAGAGAACGGTGGATGTCGCTCAGATTCAGAAGCGGATTGATGAACTGTCTAAGTCTTATCGCGAGTTGGATTTTAAAATTCAGGAGAAAAACTGGACGGTAGCCTTAATCACACCGTAAAAAGCTTTATCACAGCAGAAGGTAACTGATCTTTATAAAGGCGAGCGCAACCCGCCAACAGGGAAAGTTGGACAAATTGACAGATGCCGGGCCATATCTGACCAATCATAACTTAGCCCCGTACTGTAACAACTGTAAAGAGTACCTATTAATGTAACTACCAAGCGCTGATTTATGTAAGAACGGTGAGGGTGGGGACGGGGATATTTTTGCTGTGGTTAGGCTTTTACATAACATGAACTGTCTCTATTAGGATAGGTATATTCGTCATACATAATGTGAAATAATGTCGAATAAAGTTGAAAAAAGTTGAATAAAATTTGCATTATCGGCCTGTTTTGCCTATCTTATCGCTCGTTATCTTGTATAATTTACGAATACGCACGAGGACTTCCTAAACCGCTGATCTATTCGTATGTTGATTGTACAGGATGAGAGAGTGATTCATTGGCCGAGAAGGTTTAGTGGCCCTTGTCTCTTCAAACATTCTACTATTCCTTTCATGAAAGAGAGAAGTGACAAGTGACCATGAAATCAATTGCCTGGGTAACCGACAGTACATGTACAATCGATCCTGAATTCGCCAAGAACAACCATGTGTATATTGTTCCTTTACGTCTGATTATTAACAACGAGTGTTATAAAGAAAATATAGATATTACGATCGATGAGTTCTATGAGAAAATGCGTCAGCATGATCAAGTAGGCAGCTCACAGCCGCCAATCGGTGAGTTTATCGAGTTATACGAACGGTTGAAGGAAGAATATGATGAGATTATCGCGGTGCATCTTTCGACAGGGCTTAGCGGAACATACAATGCTTCCATGCAAGGTGCTGAAATAGCGGAAGCTAATGTTATTGGAATTGATTCCAAGGTTGGCGCTTATCCGATTCGGGAAATGATTACGCGAGGTATTCATTGGCACAAGATGGGCTTTACTGGCCTAGAGATTAAAGAAAAGATAGAGAATATCATTCAAAATATGTCCTTCTACTTAATTCCTGCAAGCTTGTCCCAGCTTCACCGTAGTGGGCGTGTTTCTGGTACACAGGTAATTCTTAGTCAATTACTACGGATAAATTTGCTGCTGCGTTTTGACGAGGGCAAGGTCATTGTTGTGGAAAAAATCCGCACGATGAAGAAGACGAAGCAGGCGCTGTTAGATATCTTTAAACAGGATGTTGGACTTGTTAGCGATGTGTGCATCATGCATTCCAATAATTTAGAAATGGCGCTGAAGCTAGAAGAAGACATCAAAGAGATGGCGCCTGATTTACGTACGGAGATTATGACTTACATTCCTGCCGTGGCTGTTCATGCGGGTGAAGGTACCGTGGGACTTTCTTGGATTAAAAATAACCGGATCAATAGTATTTATTCGGAGGTTGAACCTGTAGCAGTACTTGTGTAGATAGGATAGTAAACAAAGAAATCGCTTCTTGGAAGAGGGACGGATGATCCTCATTATACCAAGAGACGATTTCTTTTTTTTGAATCTATGAGATGACGTTGTAAGAAGGTTATGCTTTGCTTGCACGACGGCGGAACATTTGTCCGATAACTTCACTCAGTACCAGTCCAGCCGCAATTGCGCCAGAGAGCATTAATGCCCGAACAGCGATTTCTACAGCCAGATTATAGTTTTCTTCTACAAATCTACGCATAGCATCGTAAGCAAGGCCACCCGGAACAAGTGGGATAATACCGCCTACACTAAAAATAATAACCGGCATTTTGAAGGATCGGGCAAACAGCTGGCTGACGATGCCCACCACTACAGTAGCCGCAAACGTAGCAACAACAGGCCCACACTCTACATCAAGGATTACATACACCATCCAGCCTACCATTCCAGCAAAACCACACTGCAGTAGAGCGCGCTTAGGCGCATTAAATAAAATACAGAAGGTTGCCGCGGCGATAAAACTGGTTATAAGTTGCAAAATCATGAAGGGCTAACCTCTTTCACATGGAAAATTAAAATAGTGATAGTACAAGCCCAATGCCTGTACCGATCGCAAAAGCAGTTAGAAAGGCATCTGCTCCTTTGGATATGCCTGAGACCAGATGACCAGCCATCAGATCACGAACGGCATTAGTAATGAGTAGACCGGGTACTAGAGGCATCACGGAGCCGATGATGATTTTGTCCATTTCTTGACCTATGCCCAGCTTTACAGAATAGAAGGCCAGAAGTCCGATCAGGAAGGAAGCAGAGAACTCTGCAAAAAATCTAGTCTGCACAAGACGATGCAGGTAGATAACCGCAGCAAAACCTAACCCGGAAATCGGTAATGCGGGGAGAGCATCCCACAAGCTGCCCTTAAACATAACGGTGAAGCAAGCGCCGGTAAGCGCCGCTGCTATGATTTGCAGCCATACCGGATACGCATGTGCGGCATCATCGACCTCACCTAATCGTGTCCGAGCTTCCTCGGCTGTAATCTGACGCTCGTTCAGACGCCGCGAGATATCATTAACCTCTGAGACTTTCTGCAGATCTGTGGTTCGCTCGGCAATCCGATATAACTTAACGGGCTCCGTTCTATTGGTGGTGAACATAATAACGGTTGGTGTCACATAACTATGTGCCCCTGGAAAACCGAGAGAAGCAGCCATACGTGTCATTGTATCTTCTACTCTGTAGGTTTCTGCACCGTTTTGCAGCATGATCTTGCCAGCAAGAAGACAGAGATCAACGATTTCATAATAGGTAGTGTTAGTGTTGCTCGTGCTTTCCAACTTCTCCGGTCCTCCCCTGGAATGTTACATATCTATGTGTATATACTTATGATTGTCGCTTCATTGTGTGAAAATAACAACCTCAATATAGCATTATAAACGATATGGGATATATTTTAATATAGTTTCAGAAATAAAATGTATAAAGATGCACTGTTTATTTATAGTGTCCGCCAATCTTTCCGGATCTGTCCTTAAGTTGTCCGGCATCTGTGAACGATGCAGCGCGTCCAATGATCGATTCCCCGTATTTATTCTTCAGCGCATCAGTGGCCCGTTCGAGCTCACGGTAGCGGGGGCGCGACTCAAATAAGGTTAGCTGATATTGGCTTTCGTCAGACAGATTGGACAGGCTTAGATGAATTCGGCGCACAGGCTGACCTTCCCAATGCTGTTTGAAAAGAGCGAGGGCGGCCTCGTATACCAGCTGGGTTGCATTCGTAGGATCGCTCATCGTAGTCTGTCTCGAGAAGCCGCTGGGGTCATCAAAGCTGGCGCCTTGGCAGCCAACAGACACGACTGCACCATGCACCTTCAGCTTGCGGCTGCGCCTGCACACCAGCTCTGAGAGCTCCAGAATGATGGTCTTGATCTCTTGCAGTGTATAGTAATCCCGTGGCAGTGTCATTTGGTGCCCGACGCTCTTGGGGGCTACTTCATAGGTAGCGGGACTTACAGGGCTATCGTCGATGCCATTGGCAATTCGCCAATATAGCTCGGCATCGATATCGCATTTTTTATGGAATTTCTCCCGCATGCGCCATTTCAGCTCGCTTAGCGGCATCTGTGCCAAATGGCCAATCGTTGTGAGGCCCATGCTTTGGAAGTGCGCGGACATGCGGCGGCCTACCATAAACAACTCACTAATGGGCAGCGGCCAAAGTACATCTGGAAGCTCTTCCTGAGTGAGGGTAAATAGACCCTCCGGGTTCTTCTTGGCCCACAGGTCGCAAGCCATTTTGGCGGTAACCTTGGAATAACCTATACCGATACGTGCGCGCACACCTGTATTTCTGCGGATTAAGTCCTGAATGGTCGTAGCGATCTGTCTTGGGCTTCCGAATAAGCTGAGGCTGCCGGTGATATCAATAAACTGCTCATCGATGGAATAAGGTTCTACGAGGTCACTGAATTTGCGTAGAATGTCCGTGATTTGGGAGGAAACATCGATATATTGCTGCATATGTGGTCTGACGACGATTACTTCGGGGCACTTCGCGAGTGCTTCCTTCAAGGTCTCGGCGGTAGTAATGCCAAAAGATTTGGCTAACGGACAAGCGGCAAGCACAATCCCGCTTCGTCTAGCCGGATCTCCGGCGACAATAAGCGGTTTGTTGCTGTATTGCGGATTAGAGGCCTTCTCCACGGAGGCGTAAAAGCTCTGACAATCGGATAACAAAATAACACGCTCTTTATTCATAGATTCACACTCTCCAGGTGAGGTAGAGATAGGGTAGATGATTTTTCTTATTATTATAATACGAACATATGATCGTGTATATTCATATTTTTTCCCATTTCTCTTCAGTCTCCAAGGTGCAGAGACCTGTGGCCACACCCCCAGCGATAATCGTGAGGATGGAGTGGAAGAAGGTTTCTTTGGAAATCAGGAGTCCCCCCGCGCCGATAATTATAAAATCTGTCAAAAAAATGATGAGTCCAAGGTTAAGCGGGAGATACCTTTTGATATATTGAGCAAGCAGATCCGTTCCGCCTGTACTGGCTTTGAACCGCAGCATAAGCCCAAGACCCGTTCCCATTAAAAAACCGCCAATAATGGCGCTGGAAATGGAGCCGAACTCAAAATAATACAGAAAGTGGTACTGCAAAGGACCGAGAAGCTCAATCAGAAACGATGAGGTCAATAAACCTAATACACTATTGAAAAAGATATCGCGTTCCTTCAGCCAGGCTAACAGGAAAATCGGAAAGCTGCAGAGAAGGACAGCTATACCGATTTTGGCATCGGATAAATAATTGATGATGAGGGCTATTCCTATTATTCCCCCATCTAGGATTTTATATGGGACTAGAAAAAAATTAGTTGCTGCTGCAATGAGCAAGCTTCCGATCAGGATGATCGCGTATCTCAATAATGACTGCATATTTAACATCTCCACATTAAAGGCATGTCTTATAAATATGCTTGTCACTTCCAAAAAATTGCAGTGAAGCAAAAAAACTGATTTCGGGCCTAATCATGCGGACCCAGAAGACCCTATTAGGCAGATACAAGGTATTTTTTCGAGCTAACGGACCCAGTTGCAGCTATTCCCACAAATGTGGTCCGATTGCGGGCAAATTATGAGCAATAAGAGCTATACAGTCCGAAATTTCCGGAAAATGGGCCGAAAATCGCAAATAGGTGCAATAGGGTCCGCAACGTTCAATAGATTTGAGTAACTCACCGCCCAGCCTCCATGCGGACCCAGAAGACCTTATTAGGCAGATACAAGGCATTTTTTCGAGCTAACGGACCCAGTTGCAGCTATTCCCACAAATGTGGTTCGATTGCGAGCAAATTATGAGCAATAAGAGCTATACAGTCCGAAATTTCCGAAAAATGGGCCGAAAATCACAAATAGGTGCAATAGGGTCCGATAGGATCAAGATCGAGCAAAAGGTAGCTGATTTCGAGACGTAGACAGCTAGGTTGCGCAACAGGTAACAAATTCTGCGCACGGAGTAGCTAGGTTAAGCCATAGGTAACTAATTGCGCACGGAGTAGATAGGTTGAGCTATAGGTAGCTAATTCCGCACAGTGTAGATAGGTTGAGCTATAGGTAGCTAATTCCGCGCACGGTGTAGATAGGTCGAGCTATAGGTAGCTATTCCGCACAGTGTAGCTAGGTTGAGCCCCAGACAGCTAGTTTAAACAATGGCTAGCACGTTTAGGAGCAAATTTGGCAGGCGGCGTTCTTCAGCAACTGTTCGGACTCAGTTGCTCTTATTTCCATGATTCCGCTCGTTTTGTCACACTATCGGACTCAGTTGCAGCTATTCGTTCAAATGCGCTCCTTTTCTGCGCAAATTAAGGGTAATAAGAGCTATACAGTCCGAAATTTCCGAAAAATGGGCCGAAAATCACAAATAGGTGTAAAAGGGTCCGTTACGATCAAGATCGAGCAAAAGGTAGCTGATTTCGAGACGTAGACAGCTAGGTTGTGCAACAGGTAACAAATTCTGCGCACGGAGTAGCTAGGTTAAGCCATAGGTAGCTAATTCCGCACACGGTGTAGATAGGTTGAGCCATAGGTAACTAATTGCGCACGGAGTAGCTAGGTTAAGTCCTAGGTAACTAATTCCGCACGGTGTAGATAGGTTGAGCCAGAGGTAGCTAGTTTAAGCACTGGGTAGCACGATTAGGAGCAAATTTGGCAGGCGGCGTTCTTTTCAGCAACTGTTCGGACTCAGTTGCTCTTATTTCCATGATTCCGCTCGTTTTGTCACACTAACGGACCCAGTTGCAGCTATTCCCACAAATGTAGCCCGATTCGGAGCAAATTATTAGCAATAAGAGCTATACAGTCCGAAACCTTCGCAAAATGAACCCATATGCTGAAATAGCTGCAATACGGTCCGATACGATCAAGTTCTAGCAAAAGGTAGCAGGTATCGAGACGTAGGCGGCTAGTTTGAGCAACAGGTAACTAATTTCTCGCACGGAGTAGATAGGTTGAGCCCCAGACAGCTAGTTTAAACAATGGCTAGCACGATTAGGAGCAAATTTGGCAGGCGGCGTTCTTTTCAGCAACTGTTCGGACTCAGTTGCTCTTATTTCCATGATTTCGCTCGTTTTGTCACACTATCGGACTCAGTTGCAGTTATTCCCACAAATGTAGCCCGATTTGGAGAAAATTATGAGCAATAAGAGCTATACAGTCCGAAAATGCCGCAAAATGGATCGAAAATCAAAAATAGCTGCAATCCGGTCCGCAACGGGGAATGCTATGAATGGATGATTAAGCAGACGCGTCTCCGGGGGATATAGAGAGTAGTGTGATGGCTATACGGTGAGTTACTTGCTGATAAGCTTTGGAGGGTCGAGCCGCATAATCAGCGTTGAGCTATGGTAAGTATGAGTGGGCCACGCCTAGGAAGGTAAACTGGTAAAATTATTGCAAGGAGCAAGGAGCAAGGAGCAAGGAGCAAGGAGCAAGGAGCAAGGAGCAAGAATCAAGAAGCAAGAAGCAAGAATCAAGAATCAAGAAGCAAGAAGCAAGAAGTAAGAAGTAAGAGCAGTAGAAGGATTTAGGACGGATCACGGGTACACAAGAAATCTGCCAATCGGAGTACTGCTCCATCACAATAGTTACCTAAGTTTCTCCGAGCTAGAGGAGCATCTCGCGTCCAATTAATTCATAGCTGATCAAGAAAGCCAGCAGCGCAGAAGAAAGCCAGCAGCACACAAGAAAGCTACAACAGCGCACCGCATTAACAACGAAAACAGCACGCCTCCAATTATGAGGCATGCTGTTTTTGCCGTTATCGGGAATACCGCTTGCGGAAGCGAAGCGGAGAGATTCCGATCTGCTGAGTAAAGCGACGCGAGAAGTAGGCGGTGCTCTCGAAACCGATACGTTCTGCGATCGCAGCTATAGGCATCTCTGTTTTAAGCAGAAGGAGCTTGGCCTGTTCCAAACGGTAATCCGTTAAATACTCCATCGGAGTCAGTCCATATACGCGTTTCATGCAGCGGGCAAGGTAGTTATAATGAAAATGCAGCGCATCCGCTAAAGAGGCATTGGAGAGAGGCTCCGCATAATGATTGCGGATATAAGTCTCTGTCCTCTCGGCGATCTCTACCGCATGACTTTCTGAAGTATCATGCTGCGCTAGATCCATCATCCGCAGCATTTCTTCAAAAATCCTTTGCTGCTCCCAAACTGCACTGGAACGTCTTCCAGTGGACAGCTGTAAAAGCTTCTCAGCTTGTCCACTCCGTTTAAAGGGATCAGGAAGGGGACCAAACTGCGGGATGCGAATGGTATATGGATGAGTAAGAAACTGCCGGAAATGTGTCTCTCGGTTGATATACACGGGCTCGCCATCAGAGCTTGACCAATCTGCGAGGGTATGAAAATGAATCCAAATAAACGAAGTCAGCTCCTCGCAAGACTTAACGGAATAATGATAGCGGTCAGGCAGCAGAAGCAGCGTATGCCCAGCCGCAACCTCCCATTGATTATGCTCTTCACCGATAAATAGGCAACCTTGCTCTACAATAATCAGATCAAATAAGCCGATATGGCTTCTATTTGGATGCTGCTCTCCGGGTTGATAAACAGTGTGATTGCATTCCAGAAAATATGGAAAAGGCGGCGCTGCGAAATGTACATAGGAAGGACTCACTGTGTTCTACCTCTCTTTTTATCGTAGTCCGAGCTTAAATTGTCCTTGGAATTAGGAGTGTGAAATAGTACAAAAAAGGGGTTGCTTCTGATTATATTTTTTATCTATTGTACGCTCTATAATTGTAATTAGCGAGTATAAAATAAGGCTAAGGGGAAGATGATGATGAATAAAACGATCCAGGATCAGCAAGTTGTAAAAGATCAATCCGTTAGCATTAAAGATGATTTCTGGGGAAGTTATATAAAGCTGGTTCAGGATGTTGTAATCCCGTATCAATACGAGGCATTGCACGATAAAGCAGCGGGAGCTGAGCCCAGTCATGCCATTGCTAACTTTGAGATTGCTGCGGGCCGGAAGAACGGTAAATTTTACGGCTGGGTATTTCAAGACAGTGATGTAGCCAAGTGGCTGGAGGCCGTAGGTTATTCCTTAAGCATCAAACGTGACCCTGAGCTGGAGCGTCAAGCGGATGAAGTGATTGACCTCGTTGGAGAAGCGCAGCAGGAAGACGGGTACTTAAATACTTATTTTACGATAAAAGAACCCGGCAAACGCTGGACTAATCTGAACGATTGCCACGAGCTTTACTGTGCTGGGCATTTCATTGAGGCAGCCGTTTCTTATTACGAGGCTACAGGCAAAAGAAAACTGCTCAACATCATGTGCCGAATGGTTGATCATATCGATTCTGTGTTTGGTCCGGAAGAAGGAAAAATGCGGGGATATGATGGCCATCAGGAGATTGAGCTTGCGCTCGTGAAGCTGTATCGGCTCACAGGTGAGGAGCGGTATTTGAAGCTCAGCAGCTTTTTTATTAATGAGCGAGGTCAACAGCCGAATTTCTTAAAGCAACAATGGGATAGTCTGGGGAGTATCAATTTTTTCACAGGTCAGAAGGAGAATTTAGATTTAAAATATTACCAAAGTCATCTTCCGGTAAGAGAACAGGAAGTGGCTGTAGGACATGCTGTGCGTGCGGTTTATATGTATACTGCCATGGCTGATCTAGCCGCACTTACGGGAGATGATACCCTTCGCGAAGCATGCGAGAGACTGTGGAATAACATCACTACTAAGCAAATGTACATTACTGGCGGGATCGGATCTACGCATCGGGGTGAGGCTTTCACCTTCGATTATGATCTGCCTAACGATTCGGTGTACGCAGAGACTTGTGCATCTATTGGGTTGATCTTTTTTGCACAGCGGATGCTGAGAATATCGCCGGATGCACGTTATGCCGACGTCATGGAGCGGGCGCTTTATAACAATGTGTTAGGTTCAATGGCACAGGATGGTAAGCACTATTTTTATGTGAATCCACTGGAAGTATGGCCTAAGGCATGCAGCTGCAACCCAGATAAACATCATGTGAAGTCCGAGCGCCAAGGTTGGTTTGGCTGCGCTTGCTGTCCTCCGAATGTGGCGCGTCTGCTGACTTCGCTGAATCAATATATCTATACGATCCATGGTGATACGCTCTATATGAATTTGTATATTGGCAGTGAGCTGACAACAAAGCTGGGTGGAACAGATGTTGCGATTCAGCAAGAGAGTAACTATCCATGGGAAGGTAAAGTCTCGTTGAAGATTAATCCCGCAGCGGAAGCAGAGTTTGGAATTGCCTTACGGATTCCATCTTGGAGCCAAGGAATGGAGATCAGAGTCAACGGTGAAGCAATGAATACTGCTGAGAACATCGAGCAGGGATACCTCGTTATCCGGAGACTGTGGAGAGCAGGAGATGTAATCGAAGTGCATGACCCTATGGAGGCACATCGTATCTACGCACATCCAAGTTTGCGTGCTGATGCTCAAAAAGTAACGATTCAGCGTGGACCTCTTGTGTATTGTCTTGAAAGTATCGATAATGGTGAGCCGTTAAGCTCGATTTCTTTAAAAGAAGGCAGTGAACTTACTGCGGCTTTTGATGAGACGTTGCTCGGCGGCGCTGTTGTTGTCGAGGCAGAGGGGCTACGTGTAGATAAAGAGGGCTGGAGTGGTGAGCTTTACAGCAGAGTCAAGGCACCAGTTCAAACCGTAAAAGTTAAGGCGGTTCCGTATTACTTATGGGGAAATCGTGGCAGTGGTGAAATGAAGGTATGGATTCCGGAAGCCAGCGTTTAAGTTATAGGTAGACATTGATCTCGGGAATGACTGTGTTTTATCAGTATTTTCTAAGGGGACAGCTGTAATTTACAGTCTGTCCTTTTCTTTTTGCAAAAAGGAGAACACACGCAAAATGGCGAAATTAGAAGAAACATAGAAATATTCTTAAATCCTATAACAGTGGAGGCGGGCTATATTTATAATCATGCTCCAGAGGGTTATACTTGTCCCTTTTGTTTGTTGGTTTCGGGCATTGAAAATGAAGATGTGCATTCTAAGCAAGCGGATATTATTTATAAAGATCATTACATAACGGCTTTAATTGCTTCTCATTGGTATCCGAATAATGAAGGGCATGTTTTAATCATCCCTAATCAGCATATCGAGAATATTTACACATTGGAGGTTGAGATCTCAAACCGGATACATGAGCTGGAAATTGAAATTGCTAAAGGTCTTAAAGAAGTTTATAAATGTGATGGCGTTTCTTCTAGACAACATAATGAGCCGGATGGCAGCCAAGATGTATGGCATTATCATTTACATGTGTTTCCAAGATATCATGGGGATAATCTGTATGGCACTTATGGGAAGTTATCGGATGAATCAACAAGAAAAAATTTCGCCCAATTATTAAGCGGATATTTGAGCAAAAATAAGAACATTGGGGCTTATTAAGTTGAGGGAGGGAGAAGTATGAAGTCAAACTTTTTCGAAAAAGTTATAGAGTCAGAAGAAGAGCTGAGGTCTTTATTTGGGTACCCAAGCGAATTGGTTAACAACAAAACCATAACTGTTATAGATCATCATTGCCGTGATTATATCTCAAAATCTCCAATGCTTTTTATGGCTACAAGCGGTTCGTCCGGTGCTTGTGATGTCTCTCCGCGCGGGGACGCAGAAGGTTTTGTTCACGTGTTGGATGATAAACATTTAGTGATCCCTGAACGCCCTGGGAATAGACGGTTTGATTCTTTGCGAAATATACTTGAGAACCCAAAAGTCGGTTTGATATTCATCATCCCCGGACTTGAAGAAACATTAAGAATAAATGGGCACGCGAGTATAGTTAAGGATGAAGATATATTGAAACCTATGGAAGCGCATGGTAAAGTCCCGATCATTGGAATTGGCGTGGAAGTTGAAGAATGTTATATGCATTGTGCAAAAGCCTTTAAGCGGTCACATTTGTGGGATGACGATCATTGGCTTGCGAAAGAAGTCTTGCCTAATCCATCAAAAATACTGGCGCAGCATGCCCGTAAACTTGGAGTTACTCCAGAGGATATCTCAAAATCACTAAAAGAAAGCTATGAAAAACGGCTATATTAACATTTTCGACTTAGAAATGGAATGGGATTTGCCCTTCATTGTATGCTATATTTGATCTGGATAAGGCAACTGATCATTTTACAGATAATAATGGAGGCATCACAATGAGTAAACGTTATCGGATGACAAGAGCAATGCAGAATGCTGGAGATTCAGCAACAACCCTATCTTTAGAAGAGTGTAAGCAATATTTCGCATCCAAACCTGATTTCACCTATACATCAGTTTTTACAGTAACAGGTGCCACTACCATGTCCATTGAGGGAGATTTCTTTATGTGGAGCTATGGTGATACAACAATCCCATTTAGACATTATCAGGGCGATATTTATGTTTCTGGCGCCAATGAAGCCGTGATTCCTAGAATGCTTGAGGTTGCGAGTGATTTAAGAGCAGATATTGTGGAAGGGTAAAAAAAAGATGCCCCCTGAATCCTTCAGGGGGCATCTACTGTTAATTTTAGATCCGATCCGCTCAATCGTTCAAACGAACGGTGAGCGGATTTTTTTTGTATTAACCCAGTTCTACAACTACTTGGTGTACAGCACCGTCTCCAACTGGAGTGATGATGTTACCTTCTACAGCTGCGCCATCCAAGGTAAGACTAGCTACACCTTTGGATACATGGTTCGGGTTCTTGATTTGAATCACATAAGTATCTCCACGGAAGACACGGGTGATTTCAAAGCTGTCCCACTCTGTAGGAATACAAGGATCGATCTTCAGACCATTGAAGTCCGCTTGAATACCAAGGATAGATTGTGTAATCGCTACATAGTTCCAAGCCGCAGTACCAGTTAACCAGGAGTTTTTAGCTTCCCCGTGGCGAACGGCATCTTTACCTGCGATCATTTGCGAGTATACATAAGGTTCAGTACGGTGAATTTCGCTGATGTCCTCCAAGTAAGCAGGAGCAATTTTAGCGTAAATTTCAAACGCTCTGTCGCCATGTCCAAGTACAGTTTCAGCGATCATGATCCAAGGGTTATTATGGCAGAAAATACCAGCATTTTCTTTGTAGCCCGGAGGGTACGTAGAAATTTCACCCAGGTTCAGATAGTACTTGGAATATGGTGGCTGTTGCAATACGATACCGTATTTAGTATCCAAATGCTCTTGCACGGAAGTCAGAGCTTTTTCAGCTTGACCATCTTCCACACCGATACCGGCCATAACACAGATACCTTGTGGTTCGATGAAGATTTTACCTTCTTCGTTTTCTTTGGAACCGATCTTGTCGCCATAGTGGTCATAAGCGCGCAGGAACCAGTCACCATCGAAACCGTGAGTCAGTGTGATTTCACGCATGTTGTCAATCTTAGCTTCTGCATCCGTAGCTACATCATTAAGTCCGCGCATCCGGCAGATTTCTGCATAGTCCGGTCCAACGAAGACGAACAGACCCGCGATAAATACGGATTCCGCTACGCGGCCTTCGATGTTGGCAGTAGTTTGGAAAGATTCGCCCGGCTCTGTAGAGAAGCAGTTCAGGTTCAAGCAGTCATTCCAGTCTGCACGACCAATCAGCGGCAAGCCGTGAGGTCCGAGATTGTTAGTTACATGCTCGAAGGAGCGTTTCAAGTGCTCAAACAGAGTAGCTGTGTTATCCGGATTGCTGTCAAAAGGAACCTGCTCATCAAGAATCGATGTGTCGCCAGTTTCTTTGATGTAAGCAGCTGTGCCGAGGATCAACCAAAGCGGGTCATCATTAAAGCCGGTACCGACTTCATTGTTACCTTTTTTGGTAAGCGGCTGGTATTGGTGATAGGCACTGCCGTCTTCAAATTGTGTAGCGGCGATATCGAGAATACGTTCTTTAGCACGTTCAGGAATTTGGTGTACAAATCCGAGCAAGTCTTGGTTAGAATCGCGGAAGCCCATACCACGGCCAATACCGGATTCAAAGTAAGAAGCGGAACGGGACATGTTGAAGGTAACCATACATTGATATGGATTCCAGATGTTAACCATACGGTTCAACTTGTCGTCGCCACTTTGGATTTGATATTTGGACAACAGGTTATCCCAGTGTGCAGCCAGTGCAGCCAAAGCGGCGTCCACTTGAGCGTCTGTAGCAAATTGCTCGATCATAGCCTCTGCTGGTTTTTTGTTGATTACGTTCAGAGATTCCCATTTGTCTTCTTCTGGGTTTTCAATGTAACCAAGGACAAAGATGAAGCTTTGCTCTTCGCCCGGCTCCAGAGTAATGTTCAGGGCGTGCGATCCGATAGGGGACCAGCCGCTGGCAACGGAGTTAGTTGGTTCACCTGCAGCAACAGCTTGCGGGCTTTCCAGACCATTGTACATCCCTACGAAAGCTTCGCGGTCAGTATCAAAGCCGGCGATTTCTTTGTTAACAGAGTAGAAAGCATAGTGGTTTCTGCGCTCACGGTATTCTGTTTTGTGATAGATAACAGAATCCTTCACTTCAACCTCACCAGTGCTGAGATTGCGTTGGAAGTTAGTCATATCATCTTGTGCATTCCAAAGACAGAACTCTGCAAAAGAGAACAGTTTAACGGATTTCTTCGCGGAACCCGTGTTTTTCACTACAAGACGATGTACTTCAGCGTTATGACCCATAGGTACAAAAGCAAGCTGGTTTACAGAGATACCGTTGCGTTCACCAGTAATGGAGGTGTAGCCAAGACCGTGACGGCATTCGTAGAAGTCCAGATCACGTTTTACTGGCATCCAGCCTGGAGTCCAGAAATCACCATCATCATAAAGATAGTAGTAACGGCCGCCAGCATCCATTGGGATATTGTTGTAACGGTAACGGGTCAATCTTCTGAGACGAGCGTCTCTATAGAAGGTATAGCCACCAGCAGTATTAGAAATAAGTCCGAAAAATTGTTCATTACCCAGGTAGTTAATCCAAGGGTAAGGTGTTTTTGGTGTGTTAATTACATACTCTTTACGAGTGTCGTCAAAGGTACCGAATTTCATGTGAGAAAGTCTCCTTTCGATTGTGAACGCGCGTTTATAAGTTTCAGGAAAAATTCCCTCGAGGGAAGGGATTCTTTCCGTTGTTTCTAAAAGATAGTATTAGGCAGTGATTTCGAGAACCGATGATAGCAGCTTCACAGAAAAATATGTATTCTTCAGTGAAGGATGAATCTGTGCTACTTCTTCGGCGGTTGACAGGAATCTCTCTCCACTAAACGAGCTGGAAAGCTGATCGTGCTGAAAGTCGGCTGCTGCGAATCACACAGCTCGATTACTTTTTCCACTGCAGCCTTGGACATTTCATAAATCGGCAAGCGTACAGAGGTCAGCTTAGGCTGAATACGGGATGCCAGCTGAATGTCATCGAAACCCGCAATGGAGATATCCTCAGGGACAATGATTCCATGTTCGGAGAACGCTTCCATCGCTGAAATAGCCATGTCATCGTTGGAAGAGAAAAAGGCAGTCGGCAAAGGTTCACCAGAAGCAAGCAGCTTCTTGACCTCTTCATAAGCCGTCTCTTTCAGAAAATCACCCTTTAGGATAAACTTCTCATTCATAGGCAGACCATGTTTTTTCAGCGTGTCCTCATAGGCCGTGTAGCGTTCTCGACCAGAGTACGTATTCATTTGCCCACAGATAATGCCGATCTCTTGATGGCCTAAGGAGATTAAATGTTCAATCACTTCTGTGGTGCCCTCGTAATCTTTGGAATTCACAATGGCCAAATGATTGCGGTCAAGATGCTCCGACATAATCTCTGAGATATCATAATCAATCAGTACTAGCGGAGAATCGAGTCCCACCATTTCGCGGACGATATTAATATCCTTCTGAGTGCCGACAATTATACCACCGTCAATCCGTTTTTGCAGAAAAGCTTGTTTTACCTTCAGAAAATCGTCTGGAGAGTATACCGTATGAATCAGAACGTAACATCCGCGGGCATTCGACGTGTCGACTACGGCATCGACGAATGGTGCAAAGTAATTGTTCTGATAAATTCGGGTAGTGTTCTCTTTCTCGTTCATACTGATGGCGAACAATCCGATGGTATCGGTTTTCTTACCGGCCAGAGCCCGTGCAAAGCTGTTCGGTTCGTACTGATGTTGCTCAATCACCCGCAGCACTTTGGCCCGGGTTTCTTCAGGAACATTGGAATAGTTGTTGATCACGCGGGATACCGTACTTCGGGAAACCCCGGCCAACTTAGCAATATCTTCGCTGCGCATGTTTCCCCTCTTTTCATAAACGCGCGTTTATGAGTTTATTGTAAGCGAAAGCATCGTATAAATCAATCGTAAAAAAAGAAATTTTGCGATTAAATTAATAAAGGATGACATATTTTTAATAGAAGAAGAATCCTACCGAATAATGATAGAGCAGAACAACTAGAAATAGTTTGTATAAGTTTTTTGCGGAGAAAGTGCATTGAAAGCTATGAAAGTCATGCTACTATTGTGATAAAGGTTATTGAGAATGATAATCAATGACAATAAAGCATAGGAGTGAAGGGATCAATGGCAAGATGGGGTCAGAAGTTTTTATGGGCAGCGGTACTTATAATGGCAATAACTGCGCTGGCAGCATGCGGAACGAATAACAATACTGCGAAAGAAAACGTTGCTAAGACACAGAATGCAGAGGAATCTACCTCAGCGAGCACTAGCGCACCAACTGAAGGAAATGGAAATGCCGCAGAAGAGGGTGCAACTCGGATGATTGCCGGGGAATTCGGGGATGTCGAAATTCCAGTTAAACCACAACGGGTAGCCGGGATCTATGTTGAAGATTATTTGAAGGCATTGGGCATTACCCCGGTGGTGCAGTGGTATCATCCAAGCTGGGGCAAACAGGATTATTTAAATCTTGATGTACCAGAATTTGATATTACCGGTAGTATGGAAGTGTTGCTGGAAAAAGACCCTGACTTGATTATTGTGGATGGAGGTGCGGATGCGGCGAAATATGAACAATATTCCAAGATAGCACCAACCTATCGTCTACCTGAGGCGGTGTTGCAAGACTCAAGACAAGTGCTTACGGCTATTGCAGATGCCCTCGGTATTCCGGAGAAGGCGGAATCTGTCCTTGCAGCGTACGATCAGAAAGTGGCAGAGGGGAAAGCTAAGCTGCAACAGGCCCTGGGTCAGGAAAAAGTAGCAGTGATCCGGCTCAACGTAGCGGATAAAACCTTTGCTCTATTCGGTGTTAAAAACCGTTTCACCGGTGTAATTTATTCTCAATTTGGCCTGACACCTGTGCCTATGGCGGCAGAAATGACCGAATATCAATCTATTATCTCCGAAGAGCTTATCCCTCAGCTCGAAGCGGATCATATCATTGTGTTCCCTGACAACGGGGGCTGGGATACTGAAGGGAATCAGGAAGCGACTCAAATCCTTGATGGCCCGTTGTGGAAGAGCCTGCCGGCGGTGAAGAACGGGAATGTTTATAGAATGGAACGTTCCCACTGGCAGACTGGTGCCATCACAGCCAATTCGATGAAGCTTGATGACTTGCTGAAAGCTATGGTGAAATAAAACGGCAGCCGTCGTAAGGAATAGCATAAAGAAGGTCTATCAGCATAGTTGATAGACCTTCTTTTTTATTCTAAACTATAGTAAAGTGAATGAAAATGGTTCTCAATTGGAGGGCACTAGAATGGCAGAAGATTTACAAGACAGCAATAAAAAGAGGCTATTCTATAGCTTGATTAACATAGAAGCCCAATCCTTATCGGTGAACGGACAGACCTTAGTGTTTCAAAATCATACCCTGATCATTGTATCGGAAGGACAGGGATGGTTAGAAGCCGAGGAGAAGCGTTTTCCTCTGGAAAAAGGTGTCGGGTTCTTGTTCGAACCTGGGCTAATAAGCAAAATCAATGCAGAGGAGCGAGGACTTAGCTTCTATAGGCTTACGTTTGAAGTCATCGAAACGGGGGGAAGCAGGCAGAGTGGAATGGAAAAGGGGACTAAAGAAGGAATTCTCCAGTCCGGCCCGCTAAGCTGCAGACCTTTTTCACAATGTGCATTACTGCTGGAGGCTATCTATCATAGTCGCAGAAGTACGGAAGAGATTGAATGGTTCGCAGGCCATACCCGCTTTCAAGAGTTACTGCTGCTGATCATGCGGGCAAATTCCTCTGTCATCCAGATGAAAGGAGCCCATGAGGCGGTACAGCGTTCCATCCGCTATATGCAGGAACACTACAATCACGCCATAACCGTCGATCAATTAGCTGAAGTGGCAGGCATTACACGTGCCCGCTACACACAGATTTTTAAAGAAGTGACAGGGCGGATTCCCTTAGAGCATTTGAACGGACTTCGTATTGAAAGGGCGCAGCAGCAGTTGCTGCTTACGAATGACCGTATGCATGATATCGCGTTATCTGTAGGGTATAGCAATGAGTATTATTTTAACCGGCGTTTCAAAAGATCGGTGGGCGTTACGCCCGGCCAATACAGAAGCTTCCATCAGGAAGGGCTACGGGTGTTCGCTCCTTTTCTGGAAGACTACCTGCTGGCTCTGGATATTACACCAGTGGCGCAATATTCTCACGCTCAGTGGGGGAAGCAAGAGTATCTGTCCCTCCTCGATGTGCCTGCGGTTGATATTTCGACTGGCGATTGGCAGGAGCTCTCCCAGTACATGCCCGAACTGATCCTGCTGGATGATGGCTTTCAGCGTTGGCACCTGGATGAGTGCAGCCAAATTGCTCCGTTGTTCAAGCTGCCTTTTCATCAAGAGGATTGGCGGGCCACGTTATTTTCCGCAGCAGCCGTCTTTGGCAGAACGGATCGTGTCCAGGAAGTGATCGGCAATTATGAGCATCGGGCGCAGCAAGCTAGACGAGAGCTAAACCGTTCTGTCCAAGGGCAGACTGTAGCATGCCTTAGAATATCTTCCTACGGAATCAATCTCTACGGATGCGGGCAATTGGGGTATACAGGTAGCGTACTCCATGAGGATTTAGGTTTGCAGCCCCATGAATTGGTTCCGAAGTTGACCCGTGGACAGAAGCGGGTGAGCCTAACAAGAGAAGAGCTTGCGAGCCTCACTGCAGATCATTTGTTCATTACCTTTGATCGACAGGAAGGAGAAGGACGGGAGCTGTTGGATACACCACTTTGGCGCAATCTGCCCGCTGTTCGTAATCGCTGTGTATATGAGGTGGATTTTATGGCCTGGATGAATTATGGGGTATTGTCACATCAGCGCAAGATTGAAGATGTGTTAAGAGCGTTAGGGTAAGTCAGAAACTAGTCCAGATAAAAAAGAGGATAATAAGTGCCACTATACTGCTGATGCGAGTCATTAATAAATAGGCATCACTGGGTTCTACATCACCTTTCATCATCCAGCCATAGCGCATGTACCATCCCAAATGAGGAAAGAAGATATTAAGCAATGCTAACAGTACAAAGAGGAATATAAAAAAGCCCATGATTTATCACTCCTTTATCTAATGTATACGCCAGACTATACGGAGCGTTCCCTAACTAACAAGTGAGCTTCCATATATTTATTTTTAGGCGGGGGATACCCTAGCCACCTTGACAGGTGGTTGGGGTATTTTTGCGGCACTATTCAAGGCTATGTTATTGAAGGTGAATGTTTAGAGGCGTGCTGGTTGTGTTTACATAACAAAGAGTTCGGAAAATATAAAAATGTATTTCTAAAAATAAAGGAGGAATTGATCGATGTCTAACCAATATACGATGCAAGATCCTACCACTCAGTACACTAAGGCTGGACCGGAATTTCAGCAGCAACAAGAGGAGCCGGGTCTGCAGAAGAAAATGAATCCAGTACCTGATACAGGAGAAGATACCTATAAAGGAACTGGGCGTCTGACCGGACGTAAAGCGTTAGTTACGGGAGCCGACAGCGGTATAGGCCGTGCTGTTGCTATTGCTTTTGCTCGTGAGGGGGCAGATATTGTTCTATCTTATATGCCCGAGGAAGAGGAAGATGCAAAGCAGGTGGTCAAGCTAGTGCAGGAAGCGGGTCGTACTGCAATCGCCATTCCAGGCGATCTGAAGGATGAGACATACTGCGAACAACTCGTCGATACTGCGGTTAAAGAGCTAGGTGGAATTGATATTTTAGCCAATATCGCGGGCAAACAGCAATTCGTTCCAGACATCGCTGATCTCACTACGAAGCATTTTGACGACACATTTAAGACGAACGTGTATGCTATGTTCTGGCTGTGCAAAGCTGCGGTGAAGCATATGCAACCGGGCAGCACCATTATTAACACTTCTTCTATTCAAGCTTATAATCCCTCACCGATCCTTTTGGACTACGCGACCACCAAGGCTGCTATTAATACATTCAGTAAGTCTCTCGCTCAGCAAGTAGCTGATAAGGGGATTCGCGTCAATGTAGTAGCACCTGGTCCCGTATGGACACCTCTTCAAGTTGTGGGTGGGCAACCGGAGGAAGTGCTGAAGGAGTTCGGGTCGAGCACACCACTAGGTCGTCCGGGACAGCCTGCGGAGATGGCTCCGGCATATGTATTCCTGGCTAGCCAGGAATCTAGCTATATCAGTGGCGAAACACTGAATGCGAACGGCGGAACTCCAACTCCATAAACCGCTCAGCGGAATGTTGATATTGTAAATACGGCGAAGCATCCAAAAGTACCCTGCTAATTTTAGCTTTGGGTGCTTTTGTTTTTATATATAGAAAGGAGTATTATAGAATTCGAGACTTTTTCTCCCATTATTTTCATGGAATATGATCTATACTGATCAAGATTGTCGAATACATAGTTTTCCTGCGATTACCCAAGAAATAATTTGAACGGCTCTAAGTTATAGGGGAGACCCAGAAAGAATTAGGAGATGTATGATGCGAAAAAAGAAACTAGCGATCCTCACCATTTGCTGTGTCTTATTCATGGCGTGTTTTCAATCGGGATCTGTCCTTGCGGATAAAGGAAACGGAACAGTAGTAGATAGTGGAACCAAGGAAAGGCTGATGGAGAAGTATGATCTTGTAGAGCCTGAACCCGCAAATCCAGCAGCGCATGGGAGTCAATACGATTTTGGAATTAGTAACCCTATTGCTTTATTGGTCAGCATCAGTAGGCTGTATTTGTATCCATATGTTTTTGCAGCAGAGGAAATAATTAATCATATGATCGATCAAAGCGAAATTAGTTATTAGTTACGTGTATGTCTTTCAAAATATAATCCCAGCTATCATAATCGTTCATATCCTCAGGAACTTCTAACACACAAATATCATTAATGTTCCAATTTAATTCTTGTACCGAGGTTGATTCACGAACGGGAATAAGAATAAGAATAATAAATTCGTTCGGTTTTAATAAATCAGACAAAATTGACTGTAGCTCTACAGCCTGTTCATATGAGGCGGACCATCTAATGAATAAAGTTTTTTTACTGTGGATTAACTTGTCCCAAAATCTATTAATTCGTAATTCCAGCTTCGCTTTATACGAAGGATAGGTTATAGACCAGTGTTTACCTTGCTGGATTGGAAAATCATGAACTGAGATAATGTTATATAAAGTATCCTGAATAAAATAGGATTTCACTAGTGCATTTTTATTCCCATTAGGATAGACTGGTAATCCATCCTCCAGAAAAAAATGTGTTTCATCAAGAATTTGCAGATTTATTAATTCCATGAAATTTTGAAATCTATTCTTATAAAGTCTATTTACATCAGCCAATGAATAAGAAACCATCCAGTCGAGCGGCATGGAGAATTTCCTCAAGCTATTTCTTTGCAGATTTATAGCAGGAGCACAAGACATCCCTAAGCTTACTATTAAATCATAGCTTTTTTTCACAGCTTGTAATTTCATGGACTCACCCATTTTCAATCAGATTCAGTTTCTAATAAATTATATACACCATTTTCTAGGGTTGATTGGACTTTAAGTGCAATGAGATACACAGGAAAAAGAGAGCAGCAATGTCACTGCCCCCTAAATCTATTAGTTACGTTGTAACAAAATATATCCACTAATGCTTGAAGTTTTTTTACGAAAGACCACTTTAAAACCAACATCGTTGTCTAATAAGCAAGCCAAAGCGGTGTTAAGCAATCCGTTGGGTCTCAAGCTAGGTCTGCACGGCACGGCATTTCCAATAACACGGGCGGCAATAATCCTACGTGCTGATCCAGCAACCAAAGGATTTCTGCTCCAACTGATCAATACTAAATCTGGCTGACGAGTAGCCATGGAAGATCTACCCCTTTCTATTAAGTTTCTTTATATAAAATGCACCATTGATTTTAATGTGCTAAACCATAGCGGAGTAAGGAATACATAGGATCGAGTAGGGAGAGGGGCGAATAATATGGACAAGGTGTTACATAAGATAGCTAATTTGATTAGCGGTGAGGCTAATAGAATCATCATTGGGATTTCGGGTCATGGTGCATCTGGAAAAACAACGTTTGCTAATAATCTTTTAAAGCTTTTGCAGCAGGATGATGTGAATTATATTAATACAGACCCCTATATTGTTGAATCTAGTCTTAGAAAATACACTTCTATCGACTATGAATATAAGAATGTACATTATCACGATAAAGTGACAGCTTGTCATCCTGCTGCTCATCATATATTTGCTTTAGAGAGAGACATTCATATGTTGAGGGATGGGTTGGATTTTTACACAATTGGCACGGACTATACAAAAAATATGTTCATATCTTCACAAAAGAAGGTAAATATTGTAGAAGGCATGAGTGTTGCCTTTACTGATCCGAATTTGTATGATCTGAAAATCTACTTATACACGGATGGAGAAACCGAGTTGATGAGAAGGAGTATACGTGATGTTTCTGAAAGAGGAACAGATATTAATTATTTAAGAAAATCCCATGAACAGCGCAGGATGCAATATGAGTTGTTTATGCATTCTTATCATCATAAATTTGATATCGTTTTAAAAAATTCCAATGAAGAGTTTGTTCTTGAAAAGGGAACGTTGTAGAGGGGGAAGAGAATGCTTCCAAATGTTAGGCTAGCAACGATATGTGACGCGGATGTTTTGTCTAGATTAAATCATGAGTTCAATGGTGGAGTAAAACGTCCTGTGCCAGAGATCATCAAGTGTTTGAACAGCAATAATGAAGTGGTGGCCGTGGCTACTTTAAGGGATGAAGTAGTTGGTTTTGGCTGTGCTCAAAGTCTGAAATCATTTTGTTATAATGAAGCATATGGTGAAATTACTGAAATGTATGTAAAAGAGTCAGCTCGTAGAAATGGTGTCGCTACTGCACTAATTTCTTTTCTGGAAAGTCAGCTTTATTATCGTGGAGTCAAAACAGTTAAGATTTTAACAGGAGAAGATAATCGTGTAGCCATTAAAGCGTATGAATTGAGCGGGTATGTTAAGGATGATGAAGTAATGTTAAAGAAAAAACTTTAAAGCCATATTGAACAGTGAATCAGGCAATTTATTGTGCTGGTCCAATTGGATAGCAATAAAAGGACGGAAGCCGCTTTACTGGCTTCCGTCTTTTTGGAACTGTGGAGATGAACAGACGCTATTTATTTATCGCTGAGTCACCTATTGGAGTGAATGTATTCTCCACAGTAAGGTTAGAGAACTTAGCATAGTTCAGTTGCTCAATCTTATTGGCGACATCATTGCTGTCAACGGCGAATCCGACATATACCGAACCCTCCATAACAATAGTTCGCTCGCCAATTAGCTTCCAGTCTTTTTCGTCCGTTGATCCGTAAGCATAGAAAACATCTCCCTTACGACCAAGCTTGAGCCAATACCCTTGCTCCACACCATTAATTTTAAATGGAATATCTGAAACAAGTTGAATGCCAGCTTTTTCAGCAGCAGATACGCTGTCTAAAGTTTCAGTTAATTCATCAAATCCTCCACCCTTAATGTTTCTGCCCGTCAGATAAGATGACCAGCTGGTCTCTTTGGACAACTTCACATAGGAGATACCAAGGGCCGCGGCGGCGCTGTCTTTATTCAAGTCATCGCGGATCATTAGCCCGGTGAAGGCATGGTTGTCAACGGCCCCGATTTCTTCGAGCTTCGCGGTAAATTCCATATCTCCGTTCATTTCTTTATACACGAAGTGGAAGTCATCTTTGGTTGCATTGTTTGCTTCGGATCGTTCTGTGCCACCTTCACTTTTTCCAAGCTTTCCGTTGCCTTTAACGGTAAGCACATCATTTGTCATACTTCCGGAACCCTTAATGTTCGGATCACCGATATCTGCTGTAGTCCAACCCTTTCCAGCCAGGGAAGAGGTAGCAGCATTGATATGGATGTTAGTGGCTGTGGTCTGCGTCTCATTTCCTTGGGTATCGGTCACTCTTGCAGAAATATAGTATGAAGCATCCGTTAAATTCTTGAGGGTATATGTGTATGTGTTGCCTTTTTTGGCTGCTTCTCCAAGATATTTAGAACCATTATATACAGCAACTTTTTTTATTTTGTTTCCGGATTTAGGGGAAGCATTAATTTTAACTTCGACCTCTTTCCCGGTAACAAATTGTGCATTGTTTTCTGGCGCTAAAAGCTTAGCATCAGGGTTTTCGGCGACGTGTTTCATATCAACTAGGCCGTTAATATAAAGCTCAAGCCAGGTGTAACCATTTTTAGTAACCGTTTTGTATGCATCCTTGATGCCCCAGATTTTATTTTTCTTTTCCCACTTGTCGTCTATTCCGTTTTTATTAGTGTCAAATTGCTTATCATATTGAGCCTCAATGACGCCAAAGTCTGAAATGTAACCCCCGACTTCATGTTCAGTGTTGATATATCTTCCCGAGTTCTGCTCGACTTCTGCCACAATTCTTGCATCGATAGCATCGCGACGTGGATAGGTAGCTCCCGCTTGTTGCAGAATGCTTTTTAATAGTGATTCATTCGCTTGCTTTACGCCGGACTTAACATAATTATCAAATGCTTTATTGGTAATACCATGGTTAACTCCAGTACTGTCCGCGGAAAGATATGGTGTGGCTGCAAGGGTCGTCTTTTGTTCACCACTCTGTACGCCAGAAAATTTCACATAATCTGAAGAATCATTCAGTAAGCCTGTGAGCTTACCGTTAATTCTGTTTCCAGCAATATAGAAACCGCCCAGCTTGGTAGCTTCACCGGCGTCAATCACTCGGTTAGTTACATTCTCTCTTGTACCTGGGCCGGCAATTTCGATATTGTTCATAAAGTTAGTAAAAGTAAAACCTCCACCATAAGTGCCGTTAAAGCCCCAATTGTAAATTACATTGTTCGAGAACTGAACAACCGCCACATGATCAGCATCTGCCGCACCTGCGTAACCTCCGCCTAGTCTTGGGTTTCGCGAGGTATGGTTCGCATACAGATTGTGATGGAATGTTGTTTTGTCTCCGCCTGAAATACCGCCGTAGCCATGTCTTCCTTTGGAATGCCCGGATAGAGTCAGACTTTCGGAAATAATGGACCACTGGATCGTGCCATTTTCGCCTCTATATAAAGATAGAGTTTCATCTGTGTTCCAACTGAAGGAACAATGGTCAATGAGGAAGTAGTTGTTGTCTCTCCCCCAAAGCGCATCCATTGAATCACTGCCATTATACACATTAGTGGCACCCGGACGGAAAGCGGTGTACCGAATAATGATATTCTCTGAATTGCTGATATTGGTATCCCAACCTGCAATGGTAATTCCGTTGCCTGGAGCGGTTTGTCCAGCGATGGTCAGGTTTTTAATATTATTGAGACTTAACGTGCTCTTCAGTTCAATCGTTCCGGAAACATGAAAAACAATGGTACGACCCTCTTTAGGCGTAGATAAAATCCCATAGCGAAGGGACCCTGCAATCGGTTTGTCTTTTACAGCGTAATCTTCAAGGGTAGTTACGATGAATACATCGCCCCCTCGACCACCGCTTGTATAGGCGCCGCCACCTTCCGCGCCAGGAAAAGCAAGAATAGAGGCACCCGCAAAACTTTTGTCTCCGTCTGCCTGCCCTGAAGCTGCAAGTGTGTGACCTCCTAAAAATGAAAACGCTACCGAAAAACTCAATAAGACACCTATAACCTTACCTGATTTTTTACTCTTCCATTTCATCTTTTTGACGTATAACATGGATACAGTCTTATCGCTGAATGCTGTTCCTGTTATACTTCCTCCTCTCAGTGAAATGTTACTGGTCTGCGACAAGCAGCTTACTGGTAATACTTTAAAACTTTTAGGGCGTATTTACCTGCCAAAAAAATCTTTTTTTGTGCCAACTATTGCTCTTTGGTTCTTGCGTAAACGAACAAATTCATATTATGTTCTTAGTATTACAGCAGCTATAGTGCTTGGCATTCCATGACGATAGGGAGAAAAACATGAATATTAAATATCAGCATCGTGACCAGGCGTTTCACTCCTTTATTTCTACCAATAACACTTATCCTCTTCATCTACACAAAAATGTAGAGATGACAATGGTTTTGTCCGGCAAAATCAATATCAACATCAATGGAAAAGAGTATGATTTGTCTGAAGGAGACATAGCGATTATTTTCTCCAATCAACCTCACAGCTACAAAACCCTAGAGAAAAGCCAGATCCTGCTGTTCTTTTTTGACGCCACTTTTCCGGGGGATTTTGCGGGGGATTTGCTTAATCATGTTCCGGATAACCCTATAGTTTCGAAACAAAAGGTGCTTCAAGATCTGCTGGAAACCTTGTATAAACTATATAAAGAACAATGTGATGTTCGTCTGCTCAAGGCTTATACCTCTGTAGTATTAGGGCACGCGCTGCCGTTACTGTTAATGAAAAAAGTAGACTATAAAAAAGAAATGGATCTCGTCCCCAAAATCCTAGCTTACATCGACATGCATTTTTTAGATCACATAAATCTGAATACGCTTTCAAGAGAGCTTGGCATTAGTAAATTTATCATTTCCCGAATCTTTTCTGAGCAGTTTCATATTTCATTTCGTGATTACATCAATGGCCAACGGGTAGCCTTTGCTCATATGCTGCTGTTATCCACTACCCATCCGGTCACGGATATCGCGTTTGATTCCGGATTCAATAGTTTGCGTTCTTTCTATCGTGTTTTTAAAAATGAATACGGGATCACCCCCAATGAATTTCGCCGAAAAGTATCGAAGGAGTGTGTAGAATGAAAATGATGAGGATGGCTTATATTCTATTTGATGGGATGACAACGTTAGATTTTGTTGGTTTTTACGATGCGGTTACCCGGATGGGAGTTCTAAAGGCGATAGAAAATGTATCGTGGGATTTTTGTTCCAACAAGGAAGAAGTCACGGATGATCGAGGATTGACGTTGAAAATAAACCAGGTTTCCCCTGATCTGTCAGCCTATGATTTGATATTTATCCCTGGAGGGTTTTCGACTCGACAACTTAGATTCGATACTAATTTTATAACATGGATTCAGACTAAGTGAAGATGGATTACCCATATTACAAAGACAATTAACCCTTCCAAAGGGAAATCATAACTATAATATATGGGAATTAATGATATAATATCCAAAGTGAAATAATTAAGGTGATGAATAGAGGTGTAAGTATGTTGGACACAAACAATAGCAATAGAATGCTGGTAACTTTTCCTCATAGTAAAAAATATCCTTATTTAACTTCATATTGTTTATTAGCCAATGCTTTATACGTAGGTTTGAATGTGTTTTTTGATCTTAGTGTTTATTATTATTTATTTTTTGTCCTGCCAGTTTTTCCTTTTCTATTTATTTCGTTAAAAAGTCAAAAGGAAAAGCATAAACTTGAAGTACTAGATGATAGTGTAGTAATTGGTGAAACAAATATTACGTGTGGTTCCTTGAAAAAAATTGTGATTCATAATCCTATTTCAATATTTTTTCATATAATTCCGGCTCGAAAAAAGAAAAAAATAATTACGATACAGGTAAATAAGGATGAAGCAAAAGATATTTTTACACTATTAAATAAATGGGCACAAAAAAATAGTGTGGAGATCGAAAAACAATATTAGAAGAGCCACTTAGTCCCAGAAGAGATGTTGAAGATATGAGGTGTCACGATGAAGATAGGAAAACCGATTAGAAAGAAGGTATACGGATTTATTTTGCAAGACAATGAAGTTGGAGAAAAGACTTTATTAGTCTATCTTAATGAACCAGAAGTACCCTTTAGATTAGTAGGTGGAAATGTCGATGCCGGGGAAACAGAAGAAGAAGCGTTATTCAGGGAAATTCAAGAAGAAAGTGGACTTAAACAATTTAAATTAGTAAAGAAAATAGGCACACAATATTATTATAAGGATTTTATAGATGCGAATGTCGAAAGACATGACTACCTTCTAATTCCAGAAACGAGATTACCTGAAAAGTGGAGCTTCACTGGAGAAGGAGAAGGTGAAGACTGTGGGACTATTTTTAACTACCAATGGATAAATCAAGATGAAATAGACTTATTAGATAAAGAGTTTAGAGAATACATGACGGAAGATTACATGCAAGAATTATTCAGCAAGGTAAAAAGGTAATCCATCTAAACCAAGTGCGAAATGATGATTTGAAAAATCGGCTGTAAGTATAAAAAGCATAAAGATGGTGGGATTGTTTTGCGTGCAGTTAAGCCTATAATGTTATGGTTTATTTCGACGATTTTATTCACCCTGGCAGCCTTTGGATTGGAGCTTTGGGAAGGAACTAAAATAAGTACAACAGAATATTACGGTTTTCAAAACATTGGGTTTGCTTTTATTTTTCTGGTGTTCCTCTTTTCAGTTCTTCTTTACCCGGTTATACTGCTTCCTTTATCATGGGTTATTCGAAAGATAGTTAATCCTTTAGTAAACCGCATAATGATATTCTTATTGAGTGGTATTGCGGGATATGGTTTCTTTTACGAGGTGTACGATGAACGCTTTATACGGGAATACCATTTGAATAGTAGTACAGCTATTATTTTTTTCGGTATTGCTGGTTTCATCTATGCTCTGGTGGATTACTATTTTGAGTCGCAAGCCATTAAAGCCGAACAAAATCCCTGCTAACCGTGGCGGCCGGCAGGGACGTTATTTTTTAATCTAAGTATTAGGTAATTTGTTAACCTCATCAGTAAAGGCTTCCAAGTACTGGGTGAATAATCCTGTATCTATTTTGGTGGTTGCATCATTTGCAATAGGAGGCGTATCTTGGATTTGTTTGTACATACGATCCATCTCACCCGTGAGCTTAGCCCAGATGCTTTTAATTGAATCATATTTTGCATCAAGGTTGCTGATATAACTATCGTATTCCATTTTTTGAATCATAGCTTTTCCTAATTGCTCGATTGTAAAATCTATATCTATTGTTTCACCCGTAGAGCCAGTTCCTGAACCTGCATACCAGCTGATATCAACAAATCCATCATTCCAAATATCTGAAACGACAAAATTACTGATTTCTTTAAGCATCGCTTCAGGAGACTGTTCAGTTGTACCTGCATTACCTGAATCAGAGGTATTATTTACAGGTTCCTTGAAGAGTTTCCTCACTTCGTTAAATGCATCCTTATCTTTGTCATTAGACGAATACCCCCAACCAACTTTGTCATTTTTAATAAAAATGATAAGTTCGCTATTGGAGGAAGACTTCTCACCTTGGATAAGCACGAGTTTATCTTTTCCGCCATCTTTGTCCGTATAATCAGCTGTTTCAATTACTGTAGGATTCTTAAGTTTATTATTCTCGGGTGTCTCAGTAGATTCAGCCATTTGGAAAATGGGTTGTACATCTGGAAGTATATTTTCGGATACGAATTTCTTTTTCGCTTCGATATCTGAACCATTGAGGAAAATCTCTACATAGTTGAGAGCCAGTTTCTCGGAAGCTGTAAGTTTCTTTTTTGGCTCAGGAGTGGGCTCTGAAGGGCTGGCTGTTGCTTCGGACGGTGTAATTCCTGTAGACGTTGTATTCTTTTTCTCTGAATTTGTTGTGGAGCTGCCACATCCTGAAAGGATTACAATAGTTGCCACGATACATAAAAAAGCTTTTTTGTTCAATTTTATATCCCCCTAAATCTGCTAATAATTGCTAATTAATTCTACCAGATATAGGAATAGTAATCTATGAATTATAATTTATGGCGGAACCAATATATTAGATTAGCGTGTTTTATTTGTCGGAGGTGAGCATTTTGCTGAAAGTACTAAGAGTGTGCGGTATTTTATTCAGTGCAGCAACAATCATTCTGGGAATCACATTTTTCCGCGGCCAGGATCAAGTGATAGTGTCTTGGACTATGCTGGGGATGTGCGGAGCTTTAATATTTAATGGAGCGGCATTGTATTTGAAAACGAAAGATAAAATGGCTGTGCTATCCTCGATTGTTGGGATTGTATTGTTAATAGTCTCGCTTACTCAGTTTCCTTTTTAAAAATTAAAAACAGCCTCGTCAACCTTAATGGGTCGGCGGGGTGTTTTTACGTTTTCTACTTTATACTTATTTCTTTTTCTTCTTTGTGGGTCCGATCTGGCGTCTTACCTTATTGTTCTCATCTACCTCAATAATATAAATCTCCTTCACTGTACCGGAGAGTGTAAACCATTCACGCATAGCTTCAGCCTCAGTCATCGGTCCTAATATTCGTTTCCCCCTATAACATATAAAAAACACTCATACTCCTTAGTTTGTTTGCAGAAATGCAATAAATGCTTATAGAACAAATTATAAACTTGGGCGATGACTTTGTATGTAATAATTCATGCCTGGCGGGATATTTTTACATTGATTAACGAACGTACGTTTGGTTATAATACAAACAAACGTTCTTATCCTTGGAAGGTGAGTAATTATGCAAATAAGTATGGGTCAAACCATTGAAATAGTGTACCAAGATAAATCAGGTAAGATATCTCAACGTAAAATTGATGTGAAAGGGATTCGTGGGGGATATATTCGCGCAACTTGCTTATCAACCGGAGCTCCGCGCGTATTTCTGGAGGCTAATATTCTTGCTTGGCAGCCTGTGCAAAAAAAGCGCTATGCTTAGTGACACCGCACGAAAGCTACTAATGATCATGCGCCACTCTGCCGTGCATCATGCTCATATGCCAACTCTACAGGAGTTAGAGATCAAGAGTGGACGGACACCAGATAAGATCATTAGTGGGCTTAGGGAATTAGTTAACGAAAAATATATAGAATGGACCCCACACACTCCACCCGAGAGCGCCCGAATTATTGAAGGCTGGGAAAGGATTGACCCTAGGTTTAAAAAGAGAAAGTCAGAGCCACAAGAACTCCAATGGGGGATAGATGGTAGTAAAACGAACTACTGGACGGATTATTAGGAGGGCAGCTTCATGATGAAAAAATTAGAGAACGTATGGGAGTGTAGCAGAATGATATTGCCCGAACATAAAAACCGGATTATAGATGACAATAATGAGCAGGAACGTCGTGAAAAACCCACTCTAGATCTACAGGAGATAGAGCGCTTTGAAATATTGTTATATCGTTCGATGGAAGAGCACAGCCCGATTACACTCACTCTGTTTGATCCCATGGAGAATATATTAAAACGAGGTATTGTGATGAAGCTGGATAAACAACAGGGAATTAAACTCCGCTGGTCGGAGGAGGAGTGGGATTGGTTCAAGATGGAGGATGTTATTGCAATAACTACATAATGCACTTCATAAAAAACAGGTTAGGAGCAATCTCCTAACCCGCGCTGTACTTCTGATGTTAATGTTCTGCTCCGTGGAATAAGACCACTGGTGAGGTACTTGGCAGTGCTGGCGCAATGCTGACGATAGTGAGGACCAACAATAAAGAGACGGCAAATTTTTTCACAGAGACTCAACCCTTTCTTTGAAATTTATTATTTTCTCTTCAAAATCTTTAATCTGAGTAGCATCAGCACATGAACGTAATGATTCGAAGTATACTACTGCTTGTTTAAAGATTTTATCAGAGTTTGTGACCTCTGCAGAATCTAATAATTTCATGCTATATTTGATAGCTGTATTATAATCTTGAATTTTTGTTTTATATCTGATCATATTAATAAAAAAAGTTTCTTGGTAGGAATTTATTATAATTTCATCAGCAGCGGTATCCTCAAATTTTGAAATACTATTAGAGAAAAGTTCTAAATGAGATTCAATGTTTAAATTGAAATTAGTAGCTGTTTTTAACAAAGTTATCAGTCCCGGTAGAACTTCTTTAGTGTTGGATAAAAGGAAAGAAACATAACGATCTATGAATTGAATATTTCCGGAAAGCACTTCTACTTCTAAGAGATTTGGCTCTGATATGTACTTATAATAGGCTACCTCATTTAATCCTTCAGCATCTAATCCCTTGAACCAACTCAAATCACTGTAAGCTTTAATGTAAGTTCGAGCTTTATCATAATTTTCGATTTCTTTGTGGGCTAGTCCCAACATAAGCAAGCTGTATCCATAATAATAAATTAAAGGTCGTTGGTGTTTTAGTTCCAGTTCATTATTGTGTGTGTAATTATTATAAATTTGAGTTATTCGGTTGAAAAAGGTATCTGCTAGTTTTAGAAGATTGGGCCAGCTTTCAAAAGAATATATCATTTTAAGAACTTTTACGGCTGGATCAAGATCTAGAAGATTTATATCTAAATCTAAATCGATATTTCCATCCAACGGCCTCACCTGCCTTTATTTTACATAATATACCTGTATTATACAATGTAATCAATAGATGGTCAATTAAGTGCTCCATATAAAAAATAGATGATTAATAGGGACCAATAGAGTAAATCTATCCATTATTGCGCCATGATGTGTGCCTGGGAAAGCTTTGGTAGTAGTAGATTACCGCTCTAGATGGCCACATAAAAAGTCATATAGATTATGTAATGCCTCAAGAATAGCAGCAGCTACGACATAAACTAAAAGGTTGCTATTGATTAAATCATTTACCGTATTATGTTTTGTGAGTACAAACTGGAAGAATGTGTACATCGTTTGGAGGATGTGACAACAGTTGCTCTACTTAATACACAGTACGAAGATACAGTTCATTAGATGAGTAGGAGTATCCCTCTTCTCCCAAAGGCTATGACGAAGTAGCCGCAAACTATTCATTTAGTTGAGTTGAGCAACGTGAAGTAAATAAAAAGCCTACACCATAAAAATGTAGGCCCACCCATTAAAAGTTACTCTGTTACTAATTTTGAGAAAATGCTTAAATCAATAAACTTTCCTTTGGACTTTTCGCACTTTCTCATTGTTCCTTCGAATGTATAGTTTAACTTTTGCAAAACTCTGATGGAATTATTGTTTTCGGGTTCGACTTTTGCTTCTATCCTGTTGAAATTTAAAGTGTTGAACGCATAATCCATTAGAGATTGAATGGCCTCAGGAGCATATCCCTTACCCCAATAATCTTTACTAATATCGTATCCAATCTCTGCTTTAGCATTTGAAGAATCTATAGAATTATAACCGCAGGAACCAATTATGCGATTTGATTCTAACTCAATTACGGAATAACGAATAGCTTTGTTTTCCAAAGACAGGTTATTAAGAATTTTAATCATTTCTACTGCTTGGCTTTCCTCAGTGAAACTATTGATATTCATAAACTTTGTAACCTCTGGATCAGACCAAATGTTAAACAAACTAGCAGAGTCAGATAATTTCATTTTTCTTAATATTAGTCTTTCGGTTTGTATTTCTGTAATCAATATATTACCTCCATTATCTATTTATTTTGGGGTTAAGATATCGATATCTGCGCATAGTTCAGTCCCTTCAATATTTAATTCAACACTATTATAACGTAAGAGTTTTTTTATGTCACAGTACGAAGATACAGATCATTCAAGGAGTAGGAGTGTCCCTCCAAAGGTCATGACGAAGTAGACGCATATTGCGAAGTATAGAGGCTATCTAGCGGTAATGCAGCCTATTTCTCTTTTGGCAGAAGTAATGTTCTTATAAAAGCGCCAATACAGCCAGAAAGAATAATAATCATTACAACATTTAGTGATCTAATAAGTACCGAAGATGAAAAAATTAATTGAAGGCTTTTTTGTACGATGATAATTCCAAATACCAAAGACATGGTGATTAAGAATGTTTGGATAGATATTTTCAAATCATTAATTCCTCTCTAAACAAATTACCAAAATCTAAATTTAGTTTAACAAAAAATGATTGAGTGAAACGTAGTGCGAAGATACATGACATTAAGGGATAGAGGAAGTTACAGAAATCCTCTCCCAAAGGCTATGAAGAAGTAGCAGCCTATTGCGCATCAGGGAAGAGAAGGTCGTCGTTTTGATAATGAAATGATGTTTTTGTCCTTATCATCACCATGGTCTGCATTTTCTTCTATCTCTTTTTTCTCATCGTGAAACTCAACAGGAGATTGGGCCGTGATGTAGTCAAATGGAGTGTAATTATTATTTGGTAATTTTCTTGTAAGGATTACCTTTACAATGATGATTCCTAATGAGAGATAGAAAATCGCGCCTACTCCAGCCAACATGAACAGTACTAATCTCATTGTTAACACCGCCTTTGTTTGATTTTATAATCAAATGTTAATATTTACAAGATTCAGGCTGCTGAGTACTATTCATTCGACTGAGATTTGATGCACAGTAGGAAATGCTTGGGCCACTAGATTTTACAAATGGTGGAACCTTCGAACATACGAATGAAGTGTAGCACAATAGTCATACCTACACATGAAGTGGTTTGACAGTTATAAATATTAATTACTTTAAAGCATCACAGAAAGGTTGTTTTACAGACACCATACTCATATGGATATCCGATCTCATCTTTAAATGTAACCTCTGCACCATATCGACAGATACTGCTCTTAGAGACAGAACCTTTAATGTTGTGTATTTCATCTACTGTGCTTCTTGGTAATAAGATAGGTTTTTAGATATATCTGTTTCTAACGGTAAGACCAATTTTTATGTAGTTACTACATTGAATAATAATGGAAAGTTAAGTTTCAAACAAAAGCATCAGCTACCCCTCAGAAGGCAGATCAACCTGAATCAGAACCATCTGGTGATCGCGTAATACTCACAATTACATTAATAACTGGTCTTGAAAAAGTCAGTGTGGCGGCGGTGCCCCGACTGCTGTATTTCTGTAACGTTTCCGCTTAATTGGCTTTGTCAGAAGCTTCATAGATTAGGCAGCGAAGGGTCTGATCGGGATAGCGGAACTCCGCGGTATAGCTACTTCCATCTTCCAGCAACAGTTTAACATCCACTATCCCGCGTTTGTTGTTAAACTCGGTATCGGTTAGATAAGCTTTGACAATGGTTCTTGTTTCTCCCTGCTTGTCCGTGATGACCTGCACGGCTTTATGAATCCAACTGGCATCCTTCTGGATGGTGCCGGCTGCGTCGTCGTCGATGGGAGTTCTCTTCAGTGCCAAATTAATGGCTGTCGTATCCTCTACGGCACCGGTTGTTGCATTAATCAACACATCATATTCCCAGAATACCTCGCCTGATCCGAGCAGGGTAAGCGTCTTGTAAGGAGCAAAATGAACTGTCCAGGTTGGACGTTTGGTTAGTCCCAGCTCAATCAGCATTCCCGATGTTTTTAGCTTGGACACGTCGGCATCGAACAGCTTGCGCACACTGTCAGAGGCCAGTGCCTCAGCTTCAACCTGGCTGATTTTCTGAGGCTGAAGCTGAGGTACAGTCGGATTTCGTTTGGACACGAAGTAATTCAGCCGGTAGTACCAGTCAATCAGCTGTAACAGTTCCTCATCAGTCATACTCCTCTCCGGGTAGGTGTACGTATTGGTTTCTAAATCTAGATACAAATCTGCTTGTCCAGCCTTTAACGGCAGCTGCTGCTTGGGGCGGAGGCCGTCATACACATACTTATCGTCCAACACTTGTCTGCGGTTGATTTCGGATTCGGTTTCTTCCCGACCTGAAGTATGGGGATCTTCTGCCTTGTCTATAAAGTCATAGATTTGCTGGATTTGCGCCGCTGTCATCTGTTGATACAGGTCTTGTTGTATGGTGGATACTGGCGCCGGCGCCTCCACCTTCAGCACGGGTATCGTGCTTTCACTCAAAGCCAGCCGGTTACTGCCCTGAATTGACGAACTGTTCTTGGCGAAAACTACGGAATTCATCAGGCTGGGGACGAGCAGCGCACTGGCTGCAAGCACACCAGCTGAAAACAGGATAACAACTAATGTAGCGGACCGCTTTTTCTTGTTCAATCGGATTACCTCCATTGGGATCTAAGATGATGAATCTTTATACATCTTAACACCAGGTTATTATAGAATTAGGAGGATAGTTGTTATGGAGTTGTAAAAAGATCGGATACTTCCCCTTCACCAAGGACAGTCAGGAGTTAATCTCAATTTTGTCCACGTTTTTCTTCAAGAGCAACAGCTACAATGCAAGAAGTGTCTTTACAATAAAGATGTGCCAGAAGCGGGAAGTGTTTACTTAGTGTCGTATTTACATCGATGTGATTAGTCATAACTTTTCACCTAATTGGAAGTATGATTCGTGGGATAATTACATGAACAACAATAAAGTTATTAAGATGGACTTTAAAGCAGAAAAAAGATTGGTTGCGAAGAAATAGATAGTTCGGAGAACAAGGAGTTTTTGTACTGATGAACAATAAAGATTTTCAATACAGAGAGACATACTTTATTGTGGGGAAACCAGCAACTCTATGGATACTCATACTTGGATTGGTTTCGTTTGGAACCAGATCCAATAGGTCATCTTATAGATTATGGTGGGATTGTAGAGGGGATGCACCGGATCTATTAAACTTGCTGGATCTCATTTTGTTTGGAAGTGATTTGAATTTAGAGCATGCATTCAATAACCTACGATATCACACTTCTTTAATCCGTTTGATCGCCCAAGAAGGAAAAGAAAATAAACCACTCTTAGTTCTTATTGTGAAGTAACCTGTAGAGTCGCTCTCCTGACAAAAACCAACATATGTCTCTCCACTGACTAAATGTATTTGTAGTTGTAATTCTGTTTCAATTGCGTGAAAAATCAGTGTGAGATTCATATTAAAGCCCCCTTGCATAAGATGATTATATTCATAAAATACCCACTTCATTGTTAAGGAACGCAAAATAGTTGACAATTGACAATGTTGTAATATTTTAAACGTGATTTTGGCATAAGCATGACTATAACAAATACCCCATCAATCACTTAAGGTTGATGGGGTATTTGTTATATTGATGAAAACTAACGATCCTTACCAGTGTTATAGAGCAGCATATATACTTCCCAATGAATTATATTAAGTTTATACAGTAAACTTTAATTCCTTTAGAATGATATTCAGGTGATTCCTAACGGATTTGTTTAATGGTTGTAAAGGCAAGGGAAGACTAGGACTTTTAATTAAGCCAATTATTTCAGCAGCTGCTGAAATCACTCGAAGGCTACCGTAGCTATTGAATAACTTCCAGATCGGTTCTAGTAATGTTGAAAGGTGTTGTGCTTCTTCTAAATGGCCACTTTGAGTCATTCTTGTGATATCTAGACATAACCTCGGAAATAAACCACCTAGCACTGAGACCATAAGTCACAACCTGCACTCAAGCCTGGATATGCGGATGGATTCCCGCTTATTCCAAACGTAACATGGAGTGGAATAACAGCTCTGATTTTTTCTACAGCAATTCTGCTGTGCAGCTCATCACTGAAATGGAAATGTGAAGTGCCGGGATTATCATAAACACAAAGTGGAATGGAGAGTGAACTTGTCACCTGCTCGTATAGAAAAAACACCTCTTCATCTGTTAGTGCCTGATAGGAGATAGGAGCCAAGAGTACTGCACTTGCCCCAGCTTGTTGTGCATCTTCCGCTAATCGAAGTACTTCTGAAGTTCGAATCGCACTTATGCTTGTCATCATCTTTAATAAAAAAAGGGACCAATTTTAGAGGCTAGGTGTTGTTAAAAAATATGAGTTGCCACGTTTGTCCCGTAGCGATTTAGATTCAGAACAAACATAAAATAACCTGTCAAGCTTATGCCTGAAGGGTCTATTAGTGCTTATACGATAAACTCTGTAAATACTGGGCTTCGAAGCATGCCAGATTTGGTCCGGGACTCCAGATGTACAAACTCCGTATCCTTACCTTTGTATATCAAGATATCAAAGATGGCGTAATACGCTGGGAGTGTCCCAGCGAGTTGAGTTATTTTATCAGTTCGTCTCGCTTGAAATCGGCTCATAACAGATTCAAAATCGGATACTCTCAGTACGAAGATACATGGACAGAGAGGGTTAATAGCCCTCCTCTCACAAAGGTTATGACGTAGTAGATACATATTGCGACATGAAAAAAGATAAAAATGCTTATGCATCCTTATCTTTTTCAAGTAATTCTATTATTCTGTCTAATTTTTTCTCTATGCTAGTAGTTTTATCTGAAACCTTGTTTTTGGTTCCATAATCACCTTTTAACAGTAAAACCAAGGGAATTGCCAAAACAAATGCCAACGGTATTAAAAAAAAATATTGCAAGATAACACCTCATTAAAAGTTTTTATTTAATTATAACAAATTTCAAAAAAAAGACTCTCTCCCACAAGGAGGATATAAGAGATAGTTTGGCTGTACTGAACTTATAAAGGGGATGGATAATCTTCATTTCTTACCCATTAAAGATATACCATAGTAATCCATAAGCTATTCCGAAGTAAGCAATCACACCTAGTAAAGAGATGGATAAAAGAATAGTGATAACTTTCTTACCGTTCATAAAATTCACCTCTTATTTAATATATCACGGATTGAGGGAGGAACTGACGTCAACGTGGATTGAGATTATTTTTGCTTTTATCGCTATCCTATCTTTTATTTCAGCAGCTGACAAAGAATCTATTCTTTACAAGCAACGTGGCATGCACATGGCAGCAATATGTGTTGCTTCAATTATCGCACTAGCTGCAGACGTTATTTTTTCATAAAACCCAAATTTGAGAGGAGTAATTATAAATGAAAGTTCATATAGCAGCACATTTCAATAAGCAATCTCAAATGAGCATCGAGGAGTTCCGTGGTGATGACGAAGAAGAGGATCATGAAGAGCCAAGAGAAGACGTATGAGGAAGGGTTAATCCAGACGGTACGATTGAATTGGAAGACAAGGACCAACTCACTCTGGAGGAGGTAGCTGCTTCAGGAGATAAGAATGGTCCGGTAATCCCGAAAAATGATGACGATCTGCCGTTTTAAGATGGTACACGCCCCGGCTTCGGTCGGGGGATTATTTACAGTGAGGTGATAGCAGGTGCAACAAAGCTTCCTGCCAGAGATAGATAGAGAACGGACGCAGGCTGCGGTTGAAGCGGCTTTTGATAAGTATCGAGAGAATAAATTCCTAACTTTTGAGGAACGCGAAGCAGCCACGACAGCAGCATGGTCAACTACTCCGAGAAGCGAAACGGGAACAACTTCAGATCAAACCGCGAATATTGCCATACACAATGTTGATAGTTTAGCAGCACGTAAGGAGTACTGTGAGAGAATTGAAAGGATTGTAGTAAATAGGCTTCCACGAATGGAATCATTTTTGATTAAAGAAAGATATATGATAACCGAATATGATTACATCACGGATCAGAAGATATAGGCAAAGCTTATCAAATTCGTATCATGAAGGATTTCAATAGAATGATAAGTGAATAGAAAACAAAAAAAGCCTTGAATATCAAGGCTTTCACGTATAGGACGGATGGGGTTCGAACCCATGACCCCTACCCTGTCAAATGTGTGTCCAGTATAATTAACACTATCATTTAGTCCATTTAGAATCAAATAGTCCCATTTTATAAGGGTTTTTTTGAAATTCACAACAATATTTGATCTTATAGTATCATCTAGTTTGTCTAGTATTAGAGGTTCCTGCCCCCCAAAATGCCCCCTATTTTAAAGCACGTCTGCTAGGCAATCGGCTGCCGCATCTTGCATTTCAGGAAGCATATGTGAGTAAGTATCGAGTGTGATTTTTACAGATGAATGACCTAATCTTTCCGAGACAATTTTCGGATGAACATTTTTAGTCAAAAGCAACGTTGCCTGAGTGTGGCGTAATTCATGAAAAGTAATTTTAGGCACATCAATATTCTTTAACAAATTAGTGTATGCTCTAGATAAGTTTCTGGGTGTACATGGTGTACCTAGCAAAGTAGGAAATACTAAATCATGGTCGCGGTATTCACGTCCATTAAAATAACTTTTGCCATCTGCTTTTTTATCAGCCACTTTTGATTCAAACTCCTTCCTTTCTAGTTGCTGCATATTGTAGTGTTTAATTAATGCATTCATTGTTTTACTGTCTAGTTTAACAGGTCTAACACTACTATCAGTCTTTGCCCCATCTTTTAGTGTTTTGCCATCATGTGTAATGGTTTGCTGAATTCGAATAATACTTTGCTCAAAATTAACATCTTTCCAACGTAGCCCCAACACTTCGGCTTGTCTCAATCCTGTCATCAAAGTGAATCTGAATACCAGACTATACCGACTTTTTCCTTCCGCACTCTCAACAAACTTCCTTATCTGTGCCTGATTCCAAACAGTGGATTTAGTTTTCTGAGTTGCAGGTTTATTGATGATTTTTTTAGCTGGGTTCTCTTTTATCTTCTTCATCGTAACGGCATCATTCAAGGAAGTATTAATTATTGAATAAATCTTCTTGATGGTGTTTGGTGATAACATAGTTTCTTTTGGTGTTTTCTTTCCAATAATTATTTTCTTTTCTTTTAACATTTGGATAAAATCTTGAATCATAATAATTGTTAAATTTGCTAATGGCGCTTCTGCAATCATCGTTCCTAAGATGTGGTTTCTGATATAGCTGTCATACATGTCTTTTGTTGACTCTGCAAGTGGCTTAATAGACAACCATTGATCTAACAAATACACACCAAAAAGTGTTTTAGACGGATCAATGTATGTTCCTTCATAGTATTCGCTTTCTGCTTTAACCATTGCCGCCTTTGCTTCTTTTTCTGTGAAGAAACCTTTTTTCCTAATTACGTTCCTTTTTCCATTTGGCTTTTTCCCGGCTTCAAACTCATACCACCACTTATTTTTCTTTTTAGACTCGTCTTTATATACTGGCAAATAAATACCTCCTTATTAATTATAATAAGAGGTAGGGGTAAGACATATCTCACTCTTATTATATCGTATTAAGAAATAAACCATAGGAATTTTTATTGTTATTATAAATATATTTATTAATATAATCACACTATAACTCTACCACACCTCAGTTTTATTTTGTATATATTTATTTATAAAAACAAAATATTCAACCTAGCATGGAATGATTAGTGCTAGAGAGCCATTTCAGTTGCGTTTGTTGGAGTAGAAGTGAGGATGCGAAGAGAAGAAAGAGAAAACCTCTATAATGAAAATCTGAAAATAGAGGGAGGCAATAAATAATGGGAGAATGTCTAGCTAACTTTTGTTGTATAATAAGCTAAGCGGAATTTATTCATTATAAAGAGGAGGATGAAATTGTACCTCTTTTCTAAAAAAATCAAATGTGTTAATTGTGGTGGTAACTACAAGGGCATGAGAGAACGAGATAAGGAAAAGTATGTCTGCTCTTCGTACTCTAATTATAGGACTTGTGTACGTCATGTGGTTGAGCAAAGAAAATTAGTTTATTTAGTTGCTAATCACATTGAAATAGAACAGGTTAAATCTGGAGCAGTGTCTAGTGTACCAAAAACAAGAGGGAGACCTAAGAAGACAAATGACCAAACTCAACAAATAACTTCAAAGGAAATTTCTGAAGCAGTAAAACAAATTAATATTGATCCCGTGAATAAAACTATAGAAATCTTATATAATGATAACACTAGGACGTTTGTATCCGATGATGGGATTTACTATTAAACCAAAAATGAAAAAAATAGCCTCCCTCAAGAACGAAGACTTAAATCAGTCATTTTAGTATGACATTGATTTTTCTTCGTTTTTCTCTTGAGGGAGGCTATAAATTTAGAATTTGTATTCAGAAACCCTTGATAAATAAGGGTTTTTTACGTGTTTAAAGCTGATAAAATCGGAATTTTATGGGGTTTATTTAGGATGACAATATTTTGATTATTTTTAGTGATTAAATAGAGCGAAACACGCTTAAACGTTCTTTTTTAGCCACTCAAAACTTGCATCAAGAGTTATCTTAATTAGTTTCTTTTCTGACTCAGTAGGGGTGATATTTAACTCAGCAAGCAGAAGTAAAACCGTATCCATTGATATTTTATCTATGTCTTCGATTGAATTGTCTAAATCATGTATGTATTCAGCAACAAAGTCAGCTATATCAAAAATAGCTGTAGCTTTATCTTTTACGACAGCACCAAGAGGTACAACCTCAGTAATCAATCGAAACAATGATAGAGCGTCTGTAATATCAAGTGATAGGTTACTTTTGATAAATCCTCTAGACTTTCCGTAAATATACAATGTGCCAACGGATACAATAGAAAAGACTACAATTATGTAAATATATAAATCATTCATATTACTTAATCTCCTTAACTAGCTAATGTACAACTTTTTGGTTTCATTGTCCCAAGATACTTTATGGCCTAAAGCTTTTAATACACTGATTGGAACATAGTTAGAATTGTCTTTTAAAAATCCATCATCATCAGACACACTATTATCTTTAGTTAGAATAATCTTAACTGCTTGCACTTTTTCATCATCCTTTGTATTTTGTTGTGGTTGAGTGATTACCGTTTGTGGTTTCTTATTAAGTCTATTCAATTCACTCTGAATAGCTGGAAGGAATGTCTTTTTTGCAGCAGCAATAGAATTCCCGTCTCCCCAAAAGGCAGTGCCCGGACACGTTTTTTTAGATTTTCCCTGAATATAATCTGGTAATCTAGTTCCATCAGCTTGATACCATGCATGATAAACAATGTTATCTGTAGAAATAGGGATATTTAATTTATTTGCCAGACAAGCATAGACATGCACGATTGCTTCTCTTTGCGTGTCTGTAATTTTGTCTCCACCTTTATCAAAATTACCAATATTCTCAATACAGATCATTCCACTATTTGCAAAACCTATCCCAGCAGGAGTTTGATTTAAATCTCTATCTAAGCTTACAGCAACACAGCCATCCTCAAAGATAGTTAAGTTCTGTCCAGTAGCAGACCAGCCATTATCTTTAATATGGAAATCACGCATTCCTTCCAAGCATCTAAAGTGATCTTGTTGAGCTATTCCATTAACCATTTTCCGTGTATTGTAATTTGGAGAGGCAGTGTGATGAACTTGAAGTTTCTTAATTGATCTAGTAATAATCTGCTTATCTAGCCATTCTTTAAACTCTTCTTGTTTCATTAAAAGGAAATTCCCTTGTTGTTTCATAATATTCTCCTTTATTAATTTGTGCTTTCTGAAATAGATTGCTCTTCAGATTCGGTTTCAGAATCATCAACATCAGCGATCCGATTTGTTTCTTTTCTGAATTTAAGAAGTAATAAAGAAAGTAATTTCTTTGTATTCTTATCAGGTTTTGCATCCAAAAGATTTTCTAGAACACTCTGAATTTCAACCATAATTAGTATCGCGAAAATCACTGAAGATAGACCTTCGCTGATTACACCAATCGGAACAACATAGGAAATCATTCTTGCAATAGAGAGGACAATGAAATAAGTAAACATCTTAGAAACCATACCTTGAACAGCTAATCTGGATCTTATTTTTCCTGTTTTTGTAGCCTCAATATATCCTCCATATTTTCTCGAATTGGCGTATATACGAGTAAGTATGTCTAAAACAAATAGAGTTAAAATTGCGTAAAGAGATGTATTAACCTCACCTATCATAAATAAAAAAAGTCCAACAACCATGCCCCAAATTGTCGATCCAAGATCTGTAAAATAAAATTTAATATGAGCATATGTATCTATAGCGATTTGCCTCCAGTACACAATAGGTTCCTCCAAAATCAAATTGATATAACAAAAAGACTCCTTTTTAAAGGAGCCTAAGTTTTTATTAAAATATAATTACAAAATTGCGATTGCCTTGCCCTCGAACACTAATGTAACTATTCAAATCACTAACATTTCTCTTTTTAATCAACATCTGGCTAACTAGATCATTGTCTCCAGCAACTCTTGGTAATATCGTCCCGAACAAATCAGGATTATTTGCAGCTAACTCGCCATCAATTTGATCAAATGCTTTAACCATTAAGAATCCAGACATTTCAGTGATGTTCTTTACATCAATTATTGAGTCTAAATATTCTTTATCTTTTACATATATCTGACTATCCATAAAATCAGCATATTTAACTGTTAATACAGAAGCCATATCTGGGTGCGAATAGCCGAGTATAGAATCAAAATCATATCGATCTGGAACTTGAATATATCCAGATAATTCAGTGTCCTCTTGTACTCTGATAGTTATTGATCCTTCAATATCCCTACGAGATACTGAAATAATGGAATCAATATTTGATTCTTCGCCAGATTTAACAATTAAAGTAGATTCTAGTTCATTTTCAGCCTTTTTATATTTAGAAACAGTAATTGTCGAGAATAAATCAGGAACATTCGAAACGATGCTTGAATCCAAGTATTCTAAAGTTGGCTTATACACCGTAATTAAACTAGCCAATGACATATTAGGATCAACAGTTAATACTGAATCCATATCGGGATTACTCACACCAATTCCAGAAATAATCTCTGTCATGGTACGGACACCAACAGTAATTGTGGATTCTAGATCACTAAAAGTTCTTTTTTGAACAGTCAATTTCGAAAATAAATCGGGTTTTGATCCTACAATTTTAGCTGAAAGATCGTTGGGTAGGAAATCTGCTGCTCTGTGAACGTACAGGGAAGATTCGAGATTATCAATTCCTATATCACTATCGACAATCAACTTAGCAGATAGGTCACTGTTTCCTCTACCATAGATAAAGATACTTGATTCTAACTCACTTCTACCAATGCTATATACTTGTGATGTAATGTAGTTGATTATTAATTCTGGTGATTTATCTGATTCTCTGGTAAAGAACGTATATCTACTGTCATCAGATGTAGAGATTATAAAACCATAATTATCTAATGACCCAGATTGCCATCTTTTTGCAATATCAAAAACATCAAATTCTATGTATCTTTCAATAGTATTGATTGAATACTTATCATTTAAAAGCTCAACCGAATGAGGTTTATTGGCATCTGTTACACCTAGTTCTCTCCAGATGGTATTGGGTTGGTGTAATTCAAGATTACCACCTTCAATAAACGTAGCGTAATAAAGCCTAAGTTTTGCGCTCTCAATATATTTAAGATCTGGGATAGCTTTATATAAATCGTTAAATTGTATAAATGCACCGAAATCTTCGTCAGGGCTTTTACCTGTCAGCATACTTCTTGTATCACCATAGTTGATTGTTCGTAAATCATCACGGCTACGTGTTGTGGCATCAGCCATTGGTGATAGCTTAACATTAACTTTAGGTGCTTCCATAAGCATGAACTTACCAAACATTTGGTTATGAGGTCTTACTTCAATAGAAGCATTCATATAGTTAGCTGCTATTGCCTCAATTTCTGCTTCTGTATTACTGTTCCCACGATATTTGATATCTATAATGGAATCCACATCAACATATTTCTCAACTTTTACTGAAATCGTTGACCTTAAATCATCTCCATTATGTTGCATGATGATGATAGAACTATCTAGAAAATCTTCAGCAGGTCTGAAAAGGGTAAAACTACCTTGCATACGATTTGATAATCTATTTTTAATTATTATGGTACTACTAATGTCATTTATTTCATCCACTTACACACATCCTATCTCATTGCATTGAGATCATCGTTTACTATACGGAATCTGCTTTTGCTCTTATCTCAAATTGACCATTTGGTGATGCTGGAGCCGTTAATTCTGTAACTATTCTTACATAGAAATTAAATTCTTCATTCTCATCAAAAAACATGTTGAATAACAATGGTTCTTCAGGAGTAAATGGGAAATTAGAACGTGACAATTCTATTTTTACTCCTTCTGGTAATCTATCCTTCATAACTTCTAGGATGAGGTTTTGAACTTTCACTCCTAGTTGATTCTTTACGATGACTTTCTGTTCCAAAGTTGATTGACCAGCAATTAAATCACCAAAGTCCAATTGTTTTAATACTTCTCCAAAAGAGTTTGAATAAAACTTTCCACTCTCATCTTTGAACATAATGCCTGAGTATGTACCGATGAATGTAGTTTGCCAGAAATCAGTTAATCCCCAGTAATCTTGAAATTCAACTTTTAAAACATTCTCTTGGTCAAAAATAATATCTCTCTCGGATATATTAAAACTGATGTTTAAAGGGGATGGAGCGAGGGCAGTAAATTCTCCATTGGCTGGATAATAGGGTTTATTATTTAAACTAACCCTATACTGTAATCTACCTGTATCTGCATCATCTAACTGACCAACTAACTTGTTGCCTTGTAGATTTAGCTTGATAATATTAGCTGTGGTATTGAGTAAGTAAAATGCCAGATCATTAAATTTAATATCATTGACTGGTGCGTTTGATATAATTTTCAAATAATCTAACTTAGCATCTTCATTTCGATGTTTACTATTGTCAATATAGTATCCAATCCTATTTATTCCAACTATACTGGCAGCAGGGAGTGAATTGATTGTAGTTAAGCTCATACCTCTTTTTTTAATACTGTCTAAATCATCAATGGCTACAGACTCCCATTTCCCAAATCTGCTGATTTTCCATGTGATACCAGAATCAAAAGAAACAATGAATCTTAAAGTGCCATCAATAGTCTGATCAATTTTGCTTGCAACGAATGATTTAATATTTCCATATGTTTTAATGTCGTTTGGAGTGAGGATAAGTTGAGCAAAAGGGAGAGCTTTTATTTCAAGTGATCTTGATGCTTCATCATTTTCATCATTAGTCCATGTGACCACTTCGAAGTCACTTTGGATATCATCCAGCGGACTATAATTAGCTGTGACATTCAACTCAGCTTTTGTTTTAGTGGGATCATCTGTGTAGTACAGAACATCTACACTGTCACCTAACTCATCATATAAGCTAAATGGTTCTGTCTCTAGCGTGATTGAGGACTCGGTTTGTATTGGATTGTCAGTGTATTCTATCACTTTTATAGTTTTATCTGCCCATTCTTCTGCAATTGTAAATGGCTTTGTCTCAATGGAGAATTGAACTTCTGTTTTAGCAGGATCATCAGTGTATAAGCATAACTCCACGTTCCCTGTCAGTTGTGACCAAGCAGATTCAGGAATAATCGATAAGTCTGCCATTCCTTGAGTTTGGTAATCGACTTGTGTGGGTTCGGAAGAGGCAACTACCTCCCATCCATTGGTTGTATATTTTTTATATGTTGAATTGTTATATACAAAAGTTCTACTGGGATACTCACCAAGTACTCCATCTGCATCTATATCCACAGCATCAAATAATACATAAGAAGCATCATTTGTAGTAATCTTAACCTTATGAAATTTACGAGTTAATTCTGTTTTTTCAAATACAAGTGCTTGTTGAATAATGTTGGTATTATACTCTGAAAACAAATAAGTTGTTTCATCAATGGAAATTGATATGTTTTTTGAACCTAAGTTATGCATATTTCCTATAACTCTAATTTTTGTTCCCCAAAAGCCAAAATCAACTGTTTGGCTTATAGATGTTGAAATTCTTGCTCCCCCATTATAGTAACTTGTAGAGGGAGAATTTGAGAACCCTGATGAATATACGTATTTAACATGTGTATCATCATACCTTTTCCAGCCACTCTCTGGTGCTGTTAATACTTCTCCTACAACTGTCATATATTACACCTTCTTTTCCTAATAGCAAACTTTCAATAAAACAATCATTTCATTTGTACAGTTTATGTGATTGATACTTTCTTGATTGAAATTTTTGAAGTATCTATCAACTTTTTATACACTTTTCCACTTCCAATTGATTTAGAGTTTTGCTCTATATAAACCTTTTTCTTGAACATTTTTGACAAGTCTATTGTGTTTGATTTTTCCATTCCATGGCTTATAAAATTACGTTCGGTTTCTTTCATGTATTTCACTTTAGATGAATCAGAAGCATAAATAATATTAAATTCCTGACAAGCCTTTCTATCATCGTTTTGGGATTTTATTATTTCAAACTTATAATAACTATTTGCTTCATCAACACTTGGGAGTAGAAATTCTCTTACTTCAAAATTTGTCCAGCCTGTATCGCCACTTTTACTGCCAAGCAAACTCCATGTTGCACCATCATTACTACCATAAAAGTTCCATGTAACAGGAGCAAGGTTTGATGAACCGCACTGAACTGTAATTGAATAAGGTATTTTATCATTTCCGTCAATGCGCATAATGATTGCGGCAGACTCTTTATTATTAGATAACCAACTAGTATTTGTAGGATTCCTATCAAATGCTTGCCATAAGGGGTATGTTAAATTATCACTGTCTCCACTCAGAGTGATACCGTTTCCAATATTGGCACTCATTTTGGGAATCAATGTCTCTCCAGAACTGGCTTTGTTTAGGACTGAGATAGCATCATTTTCATCACCTGATGAAATCAAGAATTTTTGGTCATAGACTATGCCCATCATTTCTATCCCGTAAATATATGTGTAATAAGTGTCACCATTATTTTCGATAACATTTATTCTATAAGCAGTATAATAATTATCATTATTAATAAAAAACTCTCTAAAAGGAACGGCATTCCATCCGATCTGACCTGTCTGACTATCAAGCATAATCCAAGCTACACCATCTGCACTTAACCCTTCGAATTTCCAACTCTTCGGAGCTTTATTCCCATAACAAGTCATTGTATATTTTCTGATTTTTTGAGGAGAGATAAAATTATACCTAATTGCCGATGCTTGTCCATAATATCCACTTTGCCAATAGGTTGAGTCATCTTGATCAAAGGCTTTCCATGCCGGATTTGCTTCATAAGTCGTTGCACTTGCAACTCCACTGGGAGTAGTATTACTTGTCATTTTCGGAATTAGATTTCCACTATAATAAGCCATCCATTATTCACCTTACCTTTTTTTAATAAGTCATTTCCTCTATTCACGATTATCCTCCGAGCAAAATTTTATTTATTTGACGCTTTGACATATTAACAGTGTGCTCGAATGTTTTACCTGTACCTAATAGATCACTAGTGTTGATGGGTTCACTAGTTTCACCAATATTTATAGATAAGTCTGCAATTTCACTCATGCCATAAGTTTCAAACATTTTTTCATCAGGATTTTTATGAAATGATACCAATGCTAGAAGTTTAATTCCATAAAATCTCATCTCACCAACGCCTACACTAACTGCTCCATTGTTGGTTGTTATGTTAAGCCTATATCTCTGATAATACGAAGGTGTTTTTATATCATAAACATTGGGAGTATTATTAATCCAAGTAGTCTGATTATTCTGGGTATCTAAAACAACCCAATTAAGACCGTCATTGCTTCCTTCGAATGTCCAACTTTTCGGTCCAAAGGTTGGGTTGCTTAATATAATCGTTAAATCGTACCTACCTACTAGTGTTGGCGTTTTAAAATCGTATGCCACCCATCCATAAGTTTTTGCATTTGGAGCCCAGTATCTAGTAGACGTAGCTTCTCCATCAAATGCACGAAAAGCAGGGGTAGCAGTTTCATCGCTTGCACTTGCTATCCCACTAGGAGTTGTATTACTAGTCATGATTGGAATAAGACTCTCTGTGTATTTTCTAGACAGACTATAAGTTCGTTCACCTGATGAAAGTAAGATTTTATTCGAATAAAACATTTCAAACATCTCAATATTTGTAATGCATACAGAATAAGCATCAGAAACCATATTAGATGAAACATTAACTCTGTATCTAAAATAAGACTTTAGATTATTAATACTATACTGTCTTTTAGTGCCAACCGCCCATGTTTGCGTAGTAGTTTGTGTATCCAAAACATCCCAAGCCAAACCATCATTTGAACCCTCAAAAGTCCAAGTTTTTGGTGCAGCATTAGGATAAGCACCTGCTTCAAGAGTATACTTTGCTATTCTTTTCTCGGTTGGAAATTGATACGCTACCCATGCAGAAGCAACGTTACCAGATTGCCAAAAAGTAGTATTCCTAGCAAAAACATTCCACCCTTTATAAGATGAACTTGCTGTAGATTCGCTACTCCAAGTTACGATACCACTTGGAGTATTATATGAAGTCATTGTTGGGACTGCACTTTCATTACCGAAGTACGCCATTTTAACACCTCGCACTTAATTTTTATTTCAATAAAAAAAGAAGTAGAGAATTAATCTCTACTTCACACTCAAACTATTAACATCAAAGAACCTCTTCAAATCAATCTTCTCTTTAAAAACTTTGCCGCTACCTAACACAGAGCCAGATGTCCCGTTGTCATCCATTGGGAAAGTAAATATATTAGACTTTCTATTTAATACAGATAAATCATTCATTCCCTCACTTTTAAAAGTGTCTACAGAAGGTAATGTTATCGAAATTGTTTTTAAAGATGATGGGATGGCAGGAAATTCATTAGTCACAATATACATCTTCAACTCATTTATAGATGTATAAGACGCTCCATTATTTGCTGTGAAGTTCAACCTATACATTTTATAATCTTGTGGTGCTTGAATAATGTACTCCTTGTCAACGTTTGCGGTTGTCCATGTTACATTTGATCTTGTATCTAGAACAGTCCAACTAGTACCATCCTTAGAACCCTCAAATGTCCAGTTTTTAGGAAGGTATGTGAAAGAAGCATTACTTCTTACAGCATATTTTCCTATCTTTAATACAGTTGGGAACTCGTATCCGAGGTGTCCTACTACAGTTCCACCTGCGGTAGCAAATCCTTCGTTGTTGTCTATTTGATCAAAAGCGTACCAAGCATCATAAGCTGATCCCCATATCGAACTTGAAAATGCACGACCATTTGGAGAGGTGTTTGATGTCATTTTCGGTATAGCTGTAGTAGGTTGATATTCGACGATTGCAGGACTTCCTTCTACCCACTTCTTATATTCACCATTAAATAAAACAAATGATTTATTTAGTAGTTGAGAGTCGATTAGAAGGACAGGGCGGAATTGAATAATAAGATTAGATGTGCCTGATGAATAGTAATCTCTAGCGTCTGCTGTAGTCTTACCTCTTGTTATTCTATGAGTTGCAGTAGAATATGACGTACTACACCAAACGAAACCACTACCACTCCAATTCCAAACATTATCATCTCCTGCCTTAATTGTCCCATTCAAAGTAGAACTAACAATGTATTTGTCCCATTCGTTGTCCTTATCTGTTGCAGATATACCACCAGTTGGAAGACGAACGGTAAGTTTGTGTTCCGTATCCATTTGTTTCACTACGAATGTAGACCAGTTATATCCCCCACCATACACACCAATGTTTGTTGCTGTCCCATCTGAATTAAAACCTACACCAGCATTCATCCAGTTACCTGATGTTATATTTAATGACGATGAGTCAAAAGTTGAATTGAACAAACCACCAAGTGTTTTTGAAGATACAGTTGAATTTCCGAAAGCACAGTTTCGGTATCTAACTACATCAGTCGTTGATCCGCTTTCTACATTTGTAGGAGTAGCAACAAATGAACAATTGTCAAAGTATGCATTATTGTTAACTACAACATTAGGTGACCATACAAAATGCCAACTAGATGGGAAAGAACCATTGGGACTTTTAGTAAAAGCTACATTATAGAATCTCAATTTATAATCCACGTTGGAACTGTACCACAACATTCGGGCATCGCCCAAACCGCTATCACTTCTACGAATTATCATATTATAAAAATAGGCGCTTGTTCCTACACCTTGTGCATATGCGCCTAAACATGAAGGTACTTCTAAAATTGTCTTTTTATTATTGCCCACAAAAGTAATACCCTTAATCGTACATAAATCATGGAGTGACATATTGGTGGTGTTGATAGTATGAATGCCGTCAAGCAACCTTATAGCCCCACCTTGAATAGATACCTCTAAGGCTTTGTTTATGGTTTTTACAGGAGAGATGTATGAACCAGAGTTAGTATCCGATCCATTAACAGGATTTACATATACAACACTACTAAAGAAACCTATTCCAAGAATTTCGGTCATTGGTAGTCCACTGCCACTAGCTATACCTGTACTATTTAGCACATCATACGATATACTATGTTGGACATTTCTATCTGCAATCAATCTCTTCTGCCCATTCCAATCCTCAACCATGATGTAGTAAAAGTCTCCATCTGGCGTAGCTGAACTTACGAAAGGAATAAAGTCAGAAGTTTCTTTTCCTAGTCCACTAAATGTACCTATAGCACCTGTGTAAGCTTGATAATGACATCGAATTCGTTTACCGATAGCAAGATCTTTAATAACAGTTACCTCATCTGGATGATATAGTCTGCCAGTCGAGTCAATGTCAATAGCATCTAAATTTACATTGAGAGTGGATGTTGCACCACTAGCGATTATCTCAATCGTATGATGTGACAGTTCTAATCCAGTTTTTTCAAAAACCAACTTTTGATAACCATTACTATAAAATTGATTATAGACTTGTGGCAAACCATCAATCTTAATAGTAGCTGTCAGGGCAGACCATACATCATTAGATGCAATTATTCTTATCTTTGTCCCTATGAATGTGAACTTTATATTATCTGTTGGGTTTTTTGTAAATTTCGCTGTCCCCTGATAATGTCCAGCATTAGTGTCTGTCAGCCACCCACTTCCAATGTATTGAATGGCTGCGTTGTTGTTGTCATAACGTTGCCAACCTGCTTCTGGTACTGTTAACGCTTGTCCTAACAAAGTAGTTATGATATATCCACCTGAATCAACATCAATAGCATCAAAGTAAAAATACTTCGCAACAGAATTGGCACTTACCTCTACGGTGTGGACACCTAAAGATAGTCCAGTTTTTTCATATTGAAGCGCTTGATATACTTCATTGCCTACAGAACTAAATGTTTCAGAAATTCCGTCAATAGTAATTTTAACTGCTGAATGATAGGCACTCGATGAGAATCCAATCCACCTTAACTTTGTACCATAAAATCGAAAGGTTATTTTAGAATTGGCATCAGCACTGCCATTGTATATACCCTCCCCATTCCAATGGTTTGAGTTAACACTACTTCCCCAACTTCCTGAAAAAATGAACTTCCCATCTTTATTGTCATATCTTGTCCACCCACTTTCGGGCGCTGTTAACGCTTGTCCTATCGTAGCCATATATTTCACCTCCTAATTATTCTTGATATTCGAAGACAGGACGAAATCCATAAAATGTAACTGCTTGGGCGCTTCCGTTGTGTCTGCCACCTTTTAAAGAATCGTACCCTCTAGCTATTCTTGACGTAGACGCTTTAATAGCTAAATTCGGAGTATCTTGACTCCATGTAGCTACACCATTCCAATGGAATACATCATCCAATGTCTTCCCCACTTGAATTTTGCTAGATGGAAAGTTAGATATATATCTGTCCCATTCGTTGTTTGTAGGAAGCATGCCATATCCCAAATCAGTAGTAGTGGTAATGCCATTACCATTAGCATCAGCAAAAGTAACTCCACCTGTGAGTGAACGGATTGTTGCATAACTACTGGCATCTTCAAGCTTCATCTCTCCAAAGTACGCTATATTTTTCGGTCCAGTCACACGAAAAAGTCTGTAATACTTGTAAGAGGTGTTATTGATTATTTTAAAACCTCTAACTTCACCTCTCTGCCAAGCAGTTAGTCCAGTTTGCACATATAAGGTATCCCATATATTCCCATCTATTGAACCTTGAAATGTCCAACCAGATGGATAGTAATCAATTGTAACGTTTGATGTAGGGAAGGTTACTGTCATTTGATTAACACATCTAGGAATATCCATCTCTATTTGAATATAGTTGTCAGCAAAAGTTCCACCATTCATCACTGTAAACAAACCTGCTTGTGTATTGGTATCTGAATCAAACATGCGGAATGCTTGACCATTACCATCCTGATTGGATGGATATTTTGTTATATTGATATTTGATGGAATATTATAATCTGTCATTATAGGCATTTGATTAATTGAGGAAGTTACAAATTCAATTCCTTGAATTACTTTGCCTGAGTTCAGGGCTTCCCACGATATTAAATGCTGAATAACTCTATCAGCAGCCAACAAGCCTTTATCAACCTTTACTAAATAAAAACTTCCATTAGGAGTTGCTGACCCTATCACCGGTATTTCCGTAGCAGTACTTGTCCCAAGTTCACTGAACACACCCACAACTCCACTAGAAGCTACGTACTTGCATACAATGTAATCACCGAGTTTCATATCACTAACTTTTGTTTTTAATGACCCTGTAGTCGCTGGAAATCCCATGACTTTACCCTCCAATAATATTAATGCTATCTATTTTTTTAAATTGTGTTTTCATCACTGGAGCTTTTGATAGCGATCCTTCACTAACAGATGAACCTTTTACATAAGGTGAAATGTATGTCTTCTTTAGCTCTAAAACACCATTTGAAGAATTGACAAAAGAGTTATTATATTTTCCATTTGTCTCAAAATTGTCAATCGTAATGGATATGTTACTCAAAGTTGCATTTATGAAAATTTTGATCTTTGCATAATATCCAACCGGAGAATTAATTTTCCCATCAACAGCATTTACTTCTGCCCAATCAGTCCACTCAAAACCATCAGGAGATGAAGAAGTGTAAATCTTATACGAACCGCTGCCCATAATATTTTTCGCTATGTATTTGAAGGATGTAACTTTATCTGCTACACGTATAGTCTCAGAGATCCAATATCCTTCTGGAGCATATATGATTTGGTTATTATCATCTTTTGCTAACTCAATAAGTTGAAGTTTTCCGTTTAAAAAGACAGTGTTATTAAAAGTTCCTTTTTCAAACTCAATAGGTATTCCTATTTCTTGTGTTGCCATTTCAGTTCACCTTCCATTTATACAGCATCAAAAAAGTGATCGTAGAATGTACCTGTAATATCTTGTATTTCTTCACCATTAGACAATCTAAATACAATTGAATTGTATTTTACATCCTTATGATTCCCACCGAAAAAGACCTCGATTGGATAAGAGTTGTTTTGTATTACAGTCTTAATCGCTTCAATAAGTTCTGATGTTCCAGTAACATACATGGATTTATAAACTCCTGTAGGAACGTTAAAAGTGTATTCATGATTTCCTGATGAAATAGTAATTTCATTGTTAGATGTTGTGATAATTACTTCATCAGCAATAGCTTTATTTCCCCAAACTCTTCCATAGTTATCTGTATAAAAGTTATCCAAGTCTTTTTCTCCTTTGTTTTTAAATTAGCTCCCAATTGTAAACTCCAGCTCTATTCTTAATTAGTGGAGCATGAATTTTATTAGCTACTAATCCGTTAACTCTAATTACTAATTCACCATCTAAATCTTTGTCTACTGAGATCTTTATTTCTAAATAAGGTGGAATGTTTTTATTCTGAGGGATATGTAAAAGATTCTTAAAATTGATATTAACATCAGCTAAGTCCATTGCCTTTTTATATCCAATGACATGTGATTCAATATGGTTTTTAATTCTTCCGCTTGCTGTCTTAGATAAAAGTTTTCCATCACCAATAGCATCTTTATATTGAGTGATGTCATTATATAAAAATGTCCTACCTGTCAATGGATACTCAACTTCATTGGCAATATAGGAGATTTGTATTCGATTTTTATTAATATTAAAAATTCCGTTAGCAACATCGAAATAGATTTGTGATCCCATTCCAATGAGTCCAAAACGGATTAATTTGGTTTTGTCGATTTGATAATAATTATTCTGTACTCTGGTTTCAAAATTATATTCAGATAGATATGTTCCATCCATATAATCAGCGACCCATATAAAATTTTGTCCTTCTTTAACAGGCGAAAAACGATAATGCGAGTTTCCTAAAATCAAAAAAATCCCTCCACATTGTATTGTGAGAATAAAAAAAGAGACACACAAAAGTGTCTCTTTAATAGTTTTATATATATTTAATTTTAAACGTACCTATACGAAACCCTTACCTTGAAGCTTTGCTGGCCGCTTTTTGCTTCAAGTGGTACATCAGCCTGTAAGGTTACTGTGGCGAAATTACCAGCAGCATCTGTAGGAACACCATTGTTCTTTACTCCCAAGATTTCTTTTGCTGCTGGCTTAATAGGAGTCGGATATGATGCTCCGGTGTTATCTTTATTAGTTGAACCTGTAGTACCAATGGGCTTACTGTAGTCCTTACCAATACGACTGGATTCTTGAGCTAAATCGGACTCACCAAGTGAATCAACTTGGCAATGGAACCAATTGTTTTTTACAACTTCGATTTCAGAACCACTGGTATTACCAAGACCACCAGACATGTCTCGTGTTGTAATTGTGCAGTCCTCCATTTTTGATACATCTGTTGTCCCACCTTTATTATTCCAGATATTAAAGGTGAAAGCAGGGGAGAGATCGTCTGCATCAACAGTACCAAAACTAAAAGGCGTGGCAATAGGTGCTGAATGCAGCGCGTTATACCAACTGATGATAGGATTAGCCATATGTTATAAACTCCTTAGTATGTATTATATTTTTATTTTTAAAGCTATTGTTAAATTATTTATTCCTAACCCTTGCTGAGTAAGGTTGATCCTAAAAATGTCGCCCTTTTCCACATTAATGTTTCGAAAAGTAACTTTTTTATCATCAAAATTTTGATTGGGTTCAAATTGCAATCTTCTATCTGTGATCTCTGACCAATTTTTAAGGTCTCTCGTTTTTTCCAAAGAGAGGATTGTAACCAATTCTCCTGATGTAGCACAATAACCGCTCAGTTCAGTGATTTCGCCTTTGAATGGAAATACGATGAAATTCTCAATAATTCCTTGAACGGCATCTGGTAATGAAAATGCAATTACTCTTTCTTTTAATTCAATAGGAAATGATTTTAACTTCAGATGTTCTGCAATAGACATGAGTCCATCTTTGTATTCATTGACAACTTGCAGATTAGATCCAAAAATATCAATTTCAATCCAACGACTTCCATCATAACGGTATCTTTTTCCATCTTTATAGGTTTGAACTGTCCAACCAACGAGAGGGGTTGGGTACTTCGAGGGAATGTCTTGTAGAGTAGCAACAGGCTCTAAAAATACAAGTCTAGTAGTGTCATAAGCACTTTGAGCCAATTTCGCAGCAGTTTCTGCTTTTTCAGTTGCTTGATTTGCATTATCGGTAGCTAATATTGCTCTCTCCGTTACCTCGACTGAATGAAGTATCGTACTCTCTAGCCGAGTAATTCCATCATATGTTTCATTAAGTTTTCTTTGAATTTCTTCTATGTAATCTTGCAATGTTACAACCACATCTGGATTTCTATTTGTTAGAGCATAGATGCGACTAGCAGGGTACATTATCAAACCCTTACCTTTATATCTACATAATTGAGCTGTTCCTTCGAGTGAACTATGTACTTGTATAGCACCAATGGAGTAATTAACGAGGAATTCGGTAGGTAAGAGAGAAGGTCTGTTTTCAAAGACTTCTTGATCGATTTCAGTCATCCCAGCAATTGTGACACGATCTGATTTAGATGGAATTTCTAAAAGTGTAATCATGTTATTTATGACAGGTAGTGAATCAGCTCTATCCTTGTAAGGATCAGTTGGGCTACCTGAGCGAAAAATAATTGTTAGTGGATCATTATATTCTAAATATGTTTGAACATTAGCCAATATATAATCTCCTTTTTTAATTACTGGAGTAAGCCAAATTGGTATTTAAATTTTATCTTAGCTTTGCCATCGATCTTTAAGATGTTCATACCCGGAGGAAAGTTAAGGTAGTTATCGTTAAAATCTTTGTACCTATAGGTAATGGCATTGCTTGATTGTATGTCTTCTCGATCATTGTTCACGTAAATTACCTCCTTATCTACCAAATCATTAAACTTGAATTCATCATTATTTCTTGAAGTATTAATAATACTCAAGCTTCCATTATCCACTTTGGTTATCCATACTTCTGGTTTGCAATTTACGTTTCCTTTGTTGTTGAAGACAATGACTGGTTCGAAATAGAATAGGATACTATTCTGAATTGTAGGAGGGACAAGATGATCTTTTGCATCAACTATAATTCGGATCATAATTTTCAAGTTATTCATGTAGGTGTTTTCATTTATTTCAGGAATGCTACCATTGTTAGTGCACTCGCGCCATTCTGACCAATTAAAGCCATCTTGAGAAAGCCTAGATTGTACAATAACCCTATCTTCATGATCTATAGATGATATCCATGAAATCTTACTTAATGCACCATCACACACCAAAGGGATGGTAAGTACAGGTGAAGTATAGTAACCAGTAAGATTGCAAATACTTTTCCAATTTGTCATCAGATTACCTCGTCAAACTTTCCAAAAGCTTTAAATAAAGCTGCTGAACCTGATTCTTTCCATCTTGCGATTCTATAGCTTCTCCAAGCAGCATTTTTATCATATACGGTATTACCATCAACCAATGACCATACGGGCTCAGAGGCATTAGATTCACCTGCTTGAATACACAAATAGAATCTTCCATTGTCTATACTTGGCAGTGCGATATCATTCACTTTATACATGTGAGATGCAATCCAAGTATTAGAACCTCTTACATCTAGAACTTGACCATTTGCTGATACAGGGAATATTGGTTCTGTAACTCCAGAGTTCCCTCCTTGGATACATTCATAAAAATGCCCGTTATCTCTAGCAGGTACAACTTTACTTCCGACACTGTAAAACTTAGAAGGTTCCCAAATAGGTGCGCAATTTCCTGTTCTCGTGTTTGACCATCCTACATGTGTCTGCGTTGACTGATAATTATTCCATAGACGTTTACCAGCGTTAAACAAACCATCGGTAGGCGGTTTGGATACATATTCTTCAGATATGTTATCAAGAATAATGAAGTTCTCAACGAGATCCTTGATCGTTTGTTCGACTTCATCCGTATATGAAGGGATTTTTAAAGCAAGCTTATTCGATGTTGTCGCCAAATTTTAATCTCCTTTCTTAAAGGTCACTCCATTTTGTTCCTTTGGGATAGTCACTCCATTTTGGTTTAATTGGGTTTAGAGTTAAATGCCCAGAACTATTAACTATAAGTGATTTCATATCGCCTTGTGAAAAGTCAGTTATTCCGACACTTTCAGAGGATTTTTCCCATATATATTCTCTACTAGTGGTTATTGGAGTATAAGAGTAGGGAGAATCGCACCTAAAGGTAAGTTTGATATACCCTTGCTTCAAGCAATTGTGGATAAGAGTGGGATCTTCAACAACCAGCGCATAGAAGATTCGCTCAGGGGAATTACCGATTTCATTAGTAAAATATAGTTCTTTATAGTACTCATGAGAGGTTAGCCATTGAGCAACTTCTCTAATTTTTTGAGTATCCCAAGTATCTTTAAATGCAAAGTTTACTGAAAACTTCAATGGTTCACGTTTTAATCCTTGAAAATATGGTTTATCTCTTCCTCTAGTTGTTTCCTCGATAATCTCAGCAGACGGAGCGAATATTTCTTCTTGCATTCCTGATTCCATATTGACATTGTAGATGCCATAGTCAACTGACTCCTTTCCAGCAAAAGAGAAGAAGAGGGAATCACGTATCGTCATTTTTGTTCACCTTCTTTACTTACATATTGATGAGATTATTTCCATCTGCAATTATTGTTTTATTGCCTAAACATGTTGTAACTTCTGCTCCTACAGTTGCAATTAGTTGTCCATTAAGCTTTACATTTTTACCATTCCCTTCGGTGATGGAGCCTTGTCCACTACCAGAAACAGGAGAAGTTGCCGTATATCTCGTTGAACCATTACTTGAGGGAATTGGAGGCGAGGCTACCCAAGCTTCATTAGTGGTATCTCCGATTTTTGCAGCACTATTTCCTGTTACTTTAAGAGATGAGGAAGATGAAACAGTTCCAGTAATTTTGGCTCCTGTTGAACCAGAACCCGCAGAAGTCCAATATCCCCCTTGCCAATTCACACATAGATTTGTATCTGGATCATATCCAGCACAGTATTTCGGAACATAGTTCTCAATGCTATAAGTTACATGCTCAGGTTTTGTTACTTCTACAATTTTTGAACCATTGACTGCAATTTTTGCGATTTTATTCACATCCTAAAAAAGACATAATAAAAAACCCTTAATTTATAAGGGTTTTAGTGGAGGCTTTCTTGATGAAACTGTTATTTTATATGAAATAGCGATATCTAAATACATCCCTCATGAATTGTATCATTTATATTTAGAAGGGTATGAAAGATTATTTATAGCTTTGACAGACTCGCCTACGAATAGAATAAAGTACTCTCCTGTTGCTTCATTAATACTTGCCATCTCATCAAACATAAAACCCAGGGATTCAGAGACATCTGCATCGTCGGTCATTGTGCTTTCAGTAAAACGTTTAACCACACCATAATCATAATTATCTTTAACTTCTCTAATATAAGAGTAAATTGCTGCATCTCCAGATGAATCAAGTGATTCTAGGTTTGATATTGCTTCACGTAAAATACCGTTTGCCTCATTGACTTTTACAGGACTAATATAATTAGAGTCTTGCAGATAGTAACTAACTACATCTTTGATTTTCTCTTGGTATGATTTAACTTTACTAACTGCAATCTTTTCTTTTTCTATTTCGCTTAAGAGTGTTCTTAGTTCTGGATTCTCTTTTTTGTCCAGAAGTTTATTTATTAAAGCAACAGAACTTTCTAATTCTCCATTCTGCCTATATTTTTTAATGGCATCTATCTGTTGTAGGAATTGTTTCTCTTCTACCTCAGAAATCTTTTGTCTAATTGATGGATCTTCTTTAAGCTCAAGTGCTTTTTCATATGTATCAATGGCAGTCTCATATTTAGACTCAACCACATATTGATCAGCTACTGTTATAAATTCATCAATTTTCTTTTGATTTCCACAACCGCTCAGGATTATGCATAATAATAAGACAAGAACTGTTTTTTTCAAACAAAAAACCCCCTATTTTTTATAGGTAAATTGTACCATGAAAAGGGGGGGAGAAAAATGACATAGCATACAAAAAAGCCAATACAAATTGTACTGGCTCTTTTTCGTAGGATATAGCATAAAGGAGGACTACATCATGTAACCTTTCAACATAATATATTCAGATGAATTTTTCTCAGATAGGTCAATAGGTTGTTTAGTTTGATTGTTTTTAATCTTGGCATCAGCCTTATATTGGTTTATTAACTCTCCAAAGTAAAAATTATTTTTTTCAATTATTGCGGTATGAAGAGGGGTGTTTCCTTCCTTGTTTTGCAGGTTAACATTCAGACTATTCACTTTGATCACATTATAAACAGCAAAGTTATTCTCCTTGATTACGTAATGCAGTAGACTATTTCCAGTTTCTTTATCTTGTGCATTCACTGTTATTTCTGCTGCTGCAATTCCAGCCTTAACTTTATCAACATCTAGTATACCGTCTGTTGAGTATTTATCATGCAATCCTTGCACATACTCTCCTCCTACATTGCTTGATTCTGTTTTACTTTTGTTTGACCCAGTCTCAGAAGATCCAACAGATACTCCTTCTTGAAATGTAACAGCAGAGGAAGTTACGCCGCTTACTGAGTATCCGAAACTATCTCCAGCATCACGAACAGGAATGTATAATTTGCTATTTACGTTCATTGCTTCTACAGACTTTTGACTGTCCCCTACTACAATTTTTACTGTTTTAGGAATTGCTTTAAGATAGATAGTTGCTGCTCCTACTGATGTTGCTGCTGTGAGTGATATTCCTACTATTAAACCAAGCGCAAATGTTGAAATCTTCTTCATTTTATGTACCCTCCAATTTATATATGGTTATATTTTACTTACATCATATACCATTATATATCGGATTTTCTAAGTAAATAATTAACTTTATATGTTTTCAAAGAGAAACTCAGATGCTTTAAACATTATTTTGTTATCTTGTCTTATTTCAATAATGGCACCTGTCGAATTACCAATTTTGATAGTCCCATTGTCTGAAGTTACAGTAAAATCTTTTGTCAATATCGTAGTATTACCTTTTTCAGAGTTGATTGTTATACCAGCATCGGCAACATTAACACTTCGTTCAAAACCATAGTTACTACTTCCATAATTAATTTTCAGTCCACCGTTGTATTTTGCTATTTTTGCCTTTGCTCCGTTTGGCGATCCGTCACCAATACCCATATCAATAAAAGGGTTAGCATCATTGCCTGTACCATCAAATGAAAACTGTGCTTTGATTTTCTTATTATTATTATCAACAACATACTCATAAACAGGCCAAGAAGTTACATCTGTAGTCATACGCCCCGTTTGAGAAGAGTCAACCCAATATAACGCTCTTCCATCTGAGAGCGTCTTATGTGAGCCTTGAGCTGCTATACCAGTTATCCACTGTATGGAGTTTCCTTCGATGTTTATATAATTTGCCCAACTACCGATAGCTGAACGAGTCATTGTTGAAAGACGTTGTGCAGTAAGATCAGAAATAAAACCAAATTCAGCAGATACTATTGAAGCTGCAAGCATTTCTGTTTCTATACGAGACGCACCAATAAGATCCCATCTATCCAAATACAACCTTTTAGTCGATGCATCAATCATTAGAGCATCTTCTGATTCTCCACCGAAAGGATCACTAGTAATTTTTAATCGCTTGGCAACAAGATCGATTGCATGAAGTACACCATATGTGTCCGCGTAAAAAACCTTTTCTCCGTTACGTTTAATCGAGATTCCATCTGTGGCATTCAGTACAGTTTCAACTATACTATCTGATCGAGTAACTGTAATACCGTTTATTGCGTCAATAACTACTTTGTTATAGCTTTGACCAAGTTGTAAACTACTCCATTTAACCGCGTCTGTTATTTCATTTATAATCCTTTGTGCCTGATTGTAGTATGCTTGAAACTTGTTGGCGAATACATCTCTATCAATGTCGGTTGTCACGCTCATATCAGCTAATAGGGGGATTACATAAGCAACAAGATCGTTAAATGCAGAGGTAAATGGGGGAATGTCAATGAGTATGGTTTGATAGTTGTCTCTTTGAGATGTTTTATACTGATTGGCTTGCTGTAGTAATTTGACATACTCAGTTTGAATAGTTTGCCACTCTTGTTTTAAAGTTAGCTTTTCAATAGAGGTCAGCTTGTTATCGGTTATGATATTTGTGAACCGACCAATGTTAAGATAACTGGAATCAATATCTAAAAATACATCATTAAAATCGTTAACAATCGTTAGCTTTTTGGCGACCAATTCTTCAACCCAAAGCCGACTGTCTTCAACGTTAATATAGAACTTCTTAATCCAATTACCATTGACTTGTTTTTCTATTGAGATTCCATCGGTTGCGTTTAGCCTTGTTCGATACATTTCATCAGAACGTGTAACGGTAACTCCATTTATTGAATCCAATAATACACCGTTGTAGAGTGACCCCAATTGCAAACTACTATATTTAATAGAATCATTAATCGCCTGAACAATAGCAACAACCTGATCGTAGTATACTTTAAATTTCAAAATGAATTCGTCCCTATCAATATCTGAAGTAATAGTCATATTATTATCAGAGAGAAGTGGAGAGAGGTAAGAAATCAGATTGTTGTAAGCCAATGTAAAAGGAGGGATGTCAATCATAATCAAGGCATCTCTGCTTGTAGTTTTATAAATATTTGCTTGATCAAGTAGCTTAGCATACTCCGACATTATTCGGGTTCTTTCACCCAGAACTTGAAGTTTTTCAATACCTGTAAGTTTTCCATCAGTAATTATCTCAGTGAACTTACCAATATTCATTTCTTTGGTATAACTATCAAGTAACAATTCATTTTGATCAGATATTATTTTAAGACGTTTAGTAGTCATGTCTTCAGCAAAAAGTAAGCCATCAGTATCAACATAAAACTTATCATCAAATGAATGACCATTCCATCGCTGAATTGTAAACCCATTCTCAGAATTAGCTATGACCTTGTTGATTAGTGTAGAGTTAATATCGTTACCATTATAACGATTAATAATCATCCCAAACTTATCTGGATTCTCTTCGTATAATCCCAACATCATTGCAACCCGACCATATCTATCTTTTATGGTTGTGCGTGGTCCCTCCATCATCCAAATCCCTGCTGCATCACCTACAATAACACGTTGTGAAAGGATAATTTTTCCTAACAGTGTTTCTGCAATAATCCCATCAGGTGTTAAGGCTGTTTCATATCTTAATCCACCACTTTTTGTGATTCCAATGCTACCAGCCGTAATTCTTAGAAATCTTAACATATCATTTGGATCATAAACTGTTATTCCTCGGTTATCAGTTAAAACAGTATTATTAACGCTCATATTAATTTGATTGGTGACTTTATCCCAGAATTGATCAAACAACAAACTCATGTCAGAAACATCTGTAACTGCGCTTAGCCAATCCTTTTTATTTGCATCGATTGTAGTAGAATAATTTGCATTCTTCTTCAAAAAGTCATTCATTTTTGATGCTGCGCTGCCATCGTTTCTTACATTAGCGATTGTAAGTGAGATAGTTTGTCCTTCAAAATCATAATTAATTTCAATTATTTTTGCTTTTACTTTTACTCCTATGCGCTCATATCTTACGGTAATATAATCGCCCAATACAAGTTTATCCCATTTTGACTGTTCCTCGATCACATTTAGAAAATTGACTACATCAACATCCATTGTTAATTGTGGTACTTTTACTTCATCAAAATGTTTTTGACCCTCAGTAAGTAGATCTAGAGGATCAATACAATTATCATTACTATATGTATTTTCCTTAATAAACGATTGTAGTTCTATTAGTTGAGAAGGGGTAAAATTGCTGCTACTAGATAAAATGGATTGGAGAGAGGTTATCTGATCCATAATAATAGTAAGATAGCTTTCTTGTTCTTGTATTTCTGCTTTTTTAACGTCGATTTGCATCTGCTTATTATTTGGAGAATAACGATCAATAATAATATCATCATTATTCAGATTATTAAACTCTGAATCATTTATAGCGGTGACCTGTATTTCAATATTAGAAATACCGCTGCCAATTAGTAAAATGCTACTAGTAGTTAAATCTTTGAGTTTTCCCAATAGTGTCCACTTATTCGAGGCAATTGTTTTTAAGTTACCATTCAGAGATACTTGTACATTTTGTGCGTTAGAAAGTTTTATCATCACGCCATATTGATACATAGTTTGAAGGGAACTAAAATCCACAGTTTTCGTGATTCCATCATAGTTTAGTGACTCAAAAAACATGGTTGGTGCATTATTATTGCCAAGTTGATAATTATCGACGATATTATAAATTACCTTTAGCTGATTTTGAAGGTCAACTAGTTCAGACTGTTTATTTGAAATAACTGTACTGTAATTATCACGCTGAGTTTTTAATAACTGAAATTGATCTTTATTTTTCTCAATTAATTCTTGATAATCCAAAATTGCATGACAGAGTGAGTCGGTCATTGAATAACTATGTTCAAGAACATTTTTATTTTCGTCTCTGGTGAAAGGATACATGTAATATGAATAATCTTCGAGATAGCTTTGACCAGTAGAGGAGATGGAGTTGATAGTGAGACCATCTTTCCCAACAAGGTATAGTCTTGTCACAACCTCGTTTCCGTCTGATTTTTTATCAAAACTTTTCAAGAGACTCTCATAGGAAAAAGTTAAGCCTGTATCTAGTCCAAATACTTCGGGTTTTTTCATGTGTATCAATTTATTTTCTGTATCGAAGATAGTTACTGCATTATAAGTATTTCCAATATCATAAATTGAGCCGAGTATTTTATTATCTAAGAATTCAAAGCTGCGTTTAGACAGTTCAAAATCAACATCAATATCTCCGGCTTTCCAAGTTGGTTTATCTAGGATTTCATTAACTACAGTCCTTGCACCTTTTGATTCAGCCTTATAACCTTTTAAAACTCTTTGTGCTAGTTCGAATTCTAAACTTAGTGCAGTTATTTTTTTATAATTAGAATCTTCATCCATAATTTCATTAATAGTGGTGATTACATACCAGCCTATACTTTTCCCGAAAACTAGTTTAATCAAATAATTTTCTTTAATTAAATCAATGTTTTTATTTTTAAGAAGAACATGATTGTCGTCAATAAAATAAGGGATATTTAATGAAAGTTCATTTGTTTCATTTACAGGTGTTTTTAAATTGTCACCATACGCTTCGCTTAATTTACTTATAATTTCTTTGTTTGGCTTTGCTAGAAAGTAATTGGGCTTATACGGTTTTTTGAAATAATCGATATCTCCTAGCATATTACCTCCAAAATAAAGAGACTGTCTAAAAGACAGCCTCACATTTTACCAACCTTGTTTTGTTTTCTTTTTCCATAATTCTTCTATGCTATCAGTGACTATTTTAGCTCCCTTTTTATCACCTGTAATATTACCAATATGTATGCTGAGACTGTTATCAATAGCTTGAGCCCCCTTACCAGATGTAGATAAAGAAGGAATAACGTTTGCCAAAGCATTACTCAGATTGTTTTTGATATTCCCAACAATCTCACTAAAGAAATCTCTTGGGCGATCCAAAACAACTTCGCTTTTTTTGAGTAAAGCTGGAACTTCAAAATTATCCCACCATTTTTTTGTTGTGGTTCCCTCTACACCAACTTCACCACCGTTGTGATATTTAGTGATATTTTTTAATTCATCGTATGATCCATCTGGAAATCCATACTTGGAGCGATAGCCAAGATTAGTATTATTTAATTTCTCGAATTGAGATTGTTTGTTTTTATAAGTGTCAGATTCTTTTATGAGTGTCCTCATGTCAACTTTTAGTTGTTCTGCTTTCTGTTTATTAGATAGATATTCTTTCCAAACAGAATCTCTTTCATTTGTGTTTATTCCTGTACCTGAGCTACTAGAAGAGGATGTAGAGCCATTACTTGTGCTTCCGCTGTCGGTACTTGATTGGGGATAGTTTTTCGCATATTCTTCATCTAAAGAAATCGCGTATTTTAGATTGGAAGCGATTTTCTCTGCATATATACTCGAATTCTTCTCCAGTTCTTGATAAAAAGTAGTATAGGCAGCCTGAACAATACCCAGTTCATTTTGAATTCTAACAGTATCTCCGCTCATAAGAGCTTGCTTCATGTTGTAGAAATATTGTTCATCATTCAGTAAACCATCATAATAATCGTCATTTATCTTCTCGAGATTCTCAAGATTCTTTATGAACGCCTTATTTTTATCATCTTCAAGCTTCTTTTCTTTATCAACGGCATTTTTACGGTCTTCTAACTGATCAGATAATCCATCCTTACGAATAGTTATTTCTCTATCACGTTGAAGTTTCGTTATTTCTTCAGTCTTAGCATCAATCTCTTTCTGTAGATCAGAGCGCTTTAACTTTGCATCAAGAGAGTTGTCGAGAAGAAGGTTGCTAAATTTCCCATCTAATTCTGATTTTTCTTTCTGTAATTTTGCTAGTTGGTCAGTATAATCTTCCTCAGCAACATCACGATCTAAGCTTTTTGACTGTGCATTGATATTGTCTTCAAAAGCCGAGAGCTCTTTTTCCAGATTATCCATTCTGGTTTCATGACGTTCATTCTCTAGTTCTTTTTCTTTCTGATAAGCAGCCTTCTGAAGCTTTTGTTGCTCCTGAAGGAGATTCTTATAATCTTCAATAACCCTATCTGCATAAGTCTCTAATAACGATTTAACAGCATCTTTGTAATCATATAAACTCAGAGTATATTGTCTAAGTTTATTATTATGATCTTCCCTTGCTGCTGAAGTGAGTTCTTCATTTCGTGACTGTATTTCTTCATACGCGATAAGTTCTTCAGTCACAGAAATCTTATTCTTCAGTATGCTTAACTGGTTTTGCACCTCATCATTGAATTCCTTTGAACCCTCAACATATGATTTCATTTTGGATTCAGACAGATCCAACTGATAATTATATGTGGCTAATTTTTCTTCAAGAGGAAAAGACTTAGAAGATATAAGTTCGTTGTTTAACTCTTTAATATCAGCAATATAATCTTTTAATTTTAAATCATCGAGAATAGATTTAAGATTTTTCTTGGTTGCGGCATCAAGATTTTCACTCTTAATTAAATTTTCAAGAGAAGAGACTAGTTCTTCATTCTCTTTCTTTTGTTTCTTTTTGAGTTCGATTTGGAGATTCAATTCTTTGTTATACTCAGGAGTACCTTGGCTCGATTCAGCCATTCTATTTTGGGACTGCTCAATGAGGTTGTCGATTTCAGCTATGTGTTCTTTAGTAGCATCTATACTAAGAGTGATATTTTCAACAAGCTTCTTATATTTCTCAGACTGAAGATCCGCGCGTTCTGTTTGCAATTGTTTGATTAACTTGTCGTACTCGTCAGACTCTATTCCGAATTCCTTAATAGACTTTTGCAAATCCAAAGATTCTTGGTTTTTGATACCCTGAATTTTTGATTGAATGTTAACCTGAACTTGATTCTCTTTTTTAAACGCATCACTAGTTGGATCAAGTTTTTCTTGTCTCTTCTGTGAGGCAGCAATGAGATGCTCCTGTTCCTCAACGGCGTTGTCTGCAACGTATTTTATCCACTCAAGAAATTGAACTTCCGCATCAGTAATTTCATTTTTTAGATTGATTTTATCTTGTTCATTTTGTTCAGCAGCTTTTTCAATCTCACTGGTTGTAGCGCCAGTGGTCTTTGTGGTTGTATTACCACTTTTGTTAGTTGTAACACCCGACGATGAAGCAGACTGAGTTGGTGAGCTAGCAACACGTTTAGCACCGTTATATGTGTATTTTTCTGTCCATGTCTTACTGTTTAAATCCTGCTCTTTTAATCCACTATTGCCCATTTGAACAAACTTACCATTACCAGTATAAATACCAACATGAGAATTATCTTTCCCAGTTGTATTGAAAAATACTAAATCTCCAGCTTGCAAGTCTGCCTTGGATACTGATACACCTTGTTTCGCTTGTTCCGCAGCAGTACGAGGGAGGTTAATATTTAAAAACTCATCAAACATCTCTTGAACAAACTGAGAGCAGTCTGATGTTGCTCCTTTAACAAACTCTTCGTATGTTCCTTGGAATTTTCCTGATACTTGTTTGTAAGTGAATTTACCTTGTAGTCCTAGAGCATTCGAAAGCATGTTATCAATCGAAGAAGAGCCAGAGTTTACACTTGTAGAGGTGGTATTTGCATTATCCGATGAGGTTTTAACTGTAGTTTGTACTTTAGCTGAAACAAGTTGTGAGGGATCTTTAGCACCTTTTTCTAGCAGAGCTAACTCCTGTTTTTTAAGATCGATGGTTTTCTTAAGAGAGTCTTGGTATTCTTTTGAACTCTGGCGCATTCTTCTGCGCTTACTTTCCTCTTCATCTTGCAACTTCTTTATATTTTTGAGTTGTTTTTGTAGTTCTGTAAGGATTTCAACCGTATCAGAGTATGAATCAGTTAGCTTATCTGTCTCTTTCTTTGTATCACTAGAACCCGTTTTAAAATCGCTTAAAGTATTGGTGAGTATACTGTATTTAGTGTTTAATGCTTCTAGCATTTTTTCTTCTTCGCTAAATTGATTTTTCTTATGTATAGCTCTTACTTCAAGGGCTAAATTATCGGAGGTTAAATCGTCAGCATGAGCATTTATTAACGCGACCATCACTGTGTACTCATCTTTCATCGCTGCAATTCGTTTTGACGTTTCTTCTATAGTCTTCTTAGTCTTATTCATCTCAGACTGGATGACTACATTTTTTTCTTCTTTTTTTGCTTTTATAAATTTATAAATTGCATCTTTACTTAAACCAGTTACTTTTATGAAATCGGAATACTTCTCACTCACAGCTTTGATTGTTTGGGAGGATAAGATATTGTTCTCCGATAACTCAGATTGAGCTTTATCTAAAAGATCAATATCGTCTTTAGCTGCTGATATCGAACCAATAAAATCATTGATTTGTGATTCAGAGCCATTCAATCCATTGTCCAATGCTTTCATGGCATCTGCTAATGAAAGAACTTTTTTTTCTGTGCTTTCGGATTCATCGCCTAATCCTTCAACACCATCATTTATACCTTGAAAGTTTAGTGCGCTAATAGATGTTTGAAGAATATCAAATTGCTCTTTTTTTAAACCTTCACTTCCAGCAAATCTTTCTAACGCAGCTATCGCATCATCCAAACTGGTAATATCAGTGTTCTGAAAAATAGCAAATACTTCATTCTTATATTGTTCAAGAATTTTTAGATCATCAACATCTGATGTTGCGATTATTGAAGCAAAACCATCAGCAAGAACCCTCGTTGACGCTTTAACTTCTGTTCCGCTAGCTTCAATTGTGTCTGCAATGGCACTAAACTCTGCTTTAAATCTCTGTTCTCGTTTACTAAGAGCTTTATCAAGTTCTAGACCTGAACTGTCCACTTTTTTCTTAGCATCAATAATTGCTTGAGCTATAGATTCGCTAATTCCGTCAAGTCCAGAAATATCATAATGCTCAGGTTTGATTACTGTCTGATAACTAGTAAAATTACCAAGTTGCCCTTTATCATTTTTGATTGTTTCTTTGTTTGCAATAGATTTCTCAAGATTTTTTTGTATAGTAGTTAAAGAGTCCACTTCTGCTTGAGCAGTATCGCGCGCAGATTTTTGTTTTTGTATATCTGAGTTAATTTTGGTTTTATTGGCTTTATACTCATCTAAAGCCTTTTGTTGTTCAATTGCCGCTTCTTCTTTTAACTTATCAATTCTTTCCGTGATAGCAGCGGTATTTGCTTGTACAGCATCTGTCTGATCTTCAACTGTTTTCATGGTAACGCCATGCTTTGAAGCTAAATCAGATTCAACACTTGCAAGTCTTATTTTTTCTTCAGTTGTTTTGTTGGTGTTATTAGCTAAGGAATTGTACTCGTTTGAAAGATCTTGAAGTTCTTTTAAATTTCCAGTCTTGTCTTTTAAACTATCAAGGCTTGATTCAGTTTCTCCAATAACTTCTGATGCCTTTGAAAAATGACCAATTACCTTTTCTAAAATGAACCCAAGTCCTGCAAATGCAACACCAACTAAACTACTTACCATCAGAGATCTCATACCAACCTTTACCATTGAGAGCGCAGCGGTCATTCTTCCCAAGGCTCCAGTTGCAACAGTAGCTGAAGTTGTGATGCCGAGTAAGTTAGTTACGAAAGCTCTTATTGAAGCGTTAAGGAGATAGATCCCCGAAGAAATTACTCCGAATATAACAGGCAATGCACCAAAATGTTCAATTGTTGAAGTTAAAACATTTCCTAGACTTGTTAATAATGATGTTATAACAACTACAGAATCTGAAATAATTGCATTACCCATTGCTAGGGCGAGAGTGTCCCACGCTGTTTTCATTTTTTGAATTCTAGCTTCAAGTGATTGCATGTACTTTTCATTCTCGGAAACGGCAGAGCCTTGTGAATGGAGAGCTGTTTCAGTTGCATTGATAGAAATCTGGTAATTTTGCATAAGTGCCAAAAATCTAGATAATTGAAAGCGGCCAGCAAGATTTACAGCAGTATTTTGTTGTTGCTCTTTTGATAAACTTCCCCATTTAGAAGCCAACTCATCAAGAATAACGGGAGCATCTTTAACTTCATTGTTTAAATCACGCATTTTAATTCCAACGTCAGCAAGTGTACCTTCTGATTTTTCCATTGTAGTAAGGCGAGAGTAAATTGTTTTCAGTGCGTTGCCGACAACTGCTCCCGATTCTCTAGTGGCTGTTGTTATTGCTGTAGTATCTCCGATTAATTTTTCTAGAGAAACTCCAAATGTTTTTGCGGCAGACGCAGATTTATTTATACTTAGTGCCAACCCTTGGCTAGAGACGGCGAAATTATTATCTACCTCATTAATTTTATTCGCTACTTCTATGCTTTTACTTGCCTCTATATTAAATACTGTCATTGCAGCGGTTAAAGTATCAACTGCTTCTGTAGGTGTTAAATCAGAAATGTTTTGAAATAGTGTTGCTGTTTTTGCAAGTTCAATTGTTTGACTCTCATCGAAGCCCATTCTAGCAAAACCGATAGCATTTTCGTTTACCTCTTTTATGCTTCTGCCAAGTTCATTTGCTAAATCGATGCTTTTCGCCATCATACTATTAAAATCAGTATCTTCGTCCATTACACGTTTCAGTTGTGTTAATTGAGAGTCAACTTCAACAATAGTTTGAGTCATTTGTTTTAGGGCGTTAATTGATGCATAGAAAATGCTACCTACTCCAGCATACATAAGAATGCTTGAGAATGTTTTCTTTAAAGTATCTCCCAGTCCTTGAACACTAGGAGATGCATTTTTTGCCTCAGCACTAATTCTATTAATTTGATCTGTAATTTCTTTTGTTTTTCCTTTGAAATTAGCAGTTTGTGTATCTAACGCTTTTAACTGATTTAATAACGTTGTTAACTGTGGTGCATCAACTTTGTCTTTGTATCTACCAGACAACAAATTATTAACTTGTGTTTCTGCACGAAGTTGAGCGGAGGAGAGGGTTGCACGATCTTTTTCAATAGATTTTTGTCTTGAGGCAAGATTGTTCAGTGCTTCGATTCTGCGATTGATCCCAGATAATTCACTAACAGTTAACTGATTCCCACTATTTTTAGCATTGTTAAGATTGCTCAAAACCTTGTCGTATTGCCTGTTTAAGACTTCTAGAGCCTTAGCTTCAGTAACCCCATTGGAAGGACTATTAACTTGTTGTTTGCCCGAAAAGGCAGAATTGATCAATGACTGGGTCTGTTTTTGATTCTTAGCAATCATATCATTATTGGCAATAATGGCTTGATAATGTGCTTTATCTAGAGCTTCAAATTGCTTGTTCGCAGCCTGAAGGTTTTTCCAATCCATTTCACGATTTTTTTGAAGTGCAAGATAATGAACCTTATCCATTGCTTCAATTTTTGCCTGATTAGACTTTAAAGCATTATAATGGTCTCTATCTAAAGCTTCTACCGCTTTATAATCTTTTAATTGATTGGTGACATTATCAATATTCTTAATCGCTCTAGTTCCGGTATTAGGGTCTGGAGGAAAATAGGTAACTTTCTGTTTGGAATTATCAACGTTGTTACCCAATGTTACGGTCTTTATGTCTTTACTATTGGTCTTTTCTCGTTCAACTTGCCATTTCTTTTCGGCTTTTATGGCTTCATTTGTTGCTTTTGTTTGCTCTTGAATACTCTGAGTAGTACTCTTTAAGCTACTATTAACATTGTTATTAGCAGCACTTTGTTGTTGAAGCTGAGAAGTGATAGTGTTTAAATTTTTTGATAAAGATGAAACACTAGAGATAAATGATTTATCTATGTTTAGTTTTAAATCGAGTTTTTGAAGGGAGGGATGCTTACCTAAAGCTTTGATTGATGTGTTCAGATCCTTAATTGCGAGACCCGAATTTAGTTTTGCTGAGATTAGTATAGCCAATGGGTTTGCCATAATATTTGAGTCACTTCCTTTTAATATTTAAAGAGAAATATAAAAAAGAAGAGATTCAAAATCTCTTCTTACTATTCTTCATATTTGATTTGTTCAACAATTTCAGATAAGCAATCATAAACATCGGCTTCTTTTCCTTCTAATTCAGAAGGGCCACGATTCAAAACAGACTCCTTGATTGATAGAAGCATTTTTTTGTTTTCTTCGTTCTGTTCGATATGTATTTCCTCAATACTTAAATCTTGAATTTCTTTAAGTCGCTCATCATTATTACTAAATGTCCACTTGTTATCATCGACGACGATTCCACCTTGTTCATCTTTGACAGCATAATTTTCATTAATTTCATTTAGTTCATCAGCAAATAATTGATACTTCTCAATCAGTATTTTTTTGAATCGTGAGCGCATTCGACTATCTACTCGATCTAACTTAAGAGCATGGAGGTAGGCGATGAATGGTTCGAGTTCGAATTTTTTAATTTTCATAATTAAACTCCCTAAAAAGCCCTTATTATAAAGGGCTTAATTATGTATTTTTATGATCAAATGATAGTTTTATTAGAATGACACCTTTTTTGAAGTAAGTTTCTCCATAGCTTGTATGATAGCTTCTGCCTTTACAGAAACAGGCTTTGTAATTGTATAATAATGGGTGTTAATATAATTCGCATTTTGATATTTTTGTTCCAATCGCAACTTGAATTCTAATACTTCTTCTGGCGTTCCTTCTACTTCAATATCATGAAATTTAGCTTTCACTATTTTCCTCCGAGTTGTCTTTTTTCTTAGTACTGAAAATCTTTTTTTTCTCATCTTCAAAATCTCGAAGATCATAAATTTGAGTGGTAGAAATATCGTTGTGATGGGCGACAAACTTAGAGACCAACTTAATATCAACACCAGATTCGAGTAGATTAGTAATACAAGAATTTTTGAAAATATGTACGTTAATTCTTCGTTCCAAAATATCAGAAAGAGTATTTGAGCAAAACTCATCTGCCCAAGCAGTAGACATTACCTTGATCTCATTGGAATATTTAGTGGTGAAAATGTAGTCACTCTCGTATCCTCTTGAATCAACCCACTTCTTCCAGAAAGGAAGGACAACGAGAGGAACCATATATTGCAATGGCTTCCCGTCTAAACTCTTGCCTTTACCACGAACTGTATGAGACATAACAAAGTCCATATCATCAGGAATTTCATAATTTAAAATCTCAGTTTTAAATTGAATGATCTCTGAACGTCTTGCACCAACAAGAAATGCAGTGGCAAGCCAAGCCATTCCCAGCCAGTTTTCATCCTCTTCTAGGACATTCATCATAAGATCAAACTCATCTTTTGTTACTTTTACTTTCTCATATGTACGGTTTTTAGCGATAGCAGGGAGACCGCGAGTAAAATTCCTAAAAGTTTTGTATTCCGGTTCTTCCTCGGCAATGATGTTCTCAATATGATTGCAGAAACTTGAAACTACTGATTTTCTGACACCTATTGCTGATGAGGACATTTTTCTGTTATCTCTGATGTAACTCAAGTATCTAAGAAAATCTCGTTTTGTAATTTTGAAGAATGCTTTATTGTTCATTGAAGTATGCATATACCAACCAAATTGTCGAAGAACACTAATGTATTGTTTACGACTTGCAGGGGAGAGGTCTTGTACCGAAACGAATTCTTCAACCTTTTCTCTATAATCTTGATTTACTTGTTGCCACATTTCCTCAGTTACTTCTGCTTGTTTTTTAGCTGGATCACGTAAAGTATTTTGTTTATTTAATTTTTTGGTCATTTAATCAATCCTCATTTATATTTTGGTTTAAGTAGAATCAAACCCCATGATTAATCACTCCCACAATTAGATTTACTTTTTTTAATTAACTATTTTTATATTTATTATTGAACATCTAAACCTTGCTTCTTCAAACCTTTCATCAATGCATGTTCAACCGAACCGTCATTCATCAGTTCTTCTCTTGTGACTTCAGTAAATGGTCTACCTTTATGGGTATAGGGGAAAGACCAATCTTCGTTATAACCTACGCCAGTTTCAACAATGACTCCAACATTTCTATTTCCGTCCATACGGTGACTCTCTACTGATACAGTATTGTTATCAATCATCTCAACGATAATATTTTTATCATCATGTAGACCACCATTTTCACGTTGACGCTCATACATAACCGGATCATACTTATCGTAAACTTCGGATTCGATGTTTTCTTTAAGTTTTTCCCTTGCTACACCTTTGCCAACATCATTCTTAAGAGACTGAGCAATTTGCTTATTAAGATATCTTTCTAAATCTTTTAGGCTTTTAAATTCCATCAGATAATGTCTCTTCTTTTTCTTCTTCTTGAGTATTTTCAATGGTTTGTTTAAATGCTAATTCTCCCATTAACTCACCAGCACGTTTACTTGATGCATCCAATTTGGAGTAAACTTTCTGCACTTGTTCATGATCAAATCCTTCAATCACAGCTTCCATTATTCCTGTGTCGTATAGGGCATGAGTTACATCTACAAGCTTTTGGATGTCATCGTTAGTTTTCGGGATCATTGGAACATCGGAAAACTCTCTCAAAATGAAGAGATGAAGAATACCAGCAGTTCCACGAAGAAGTTCATCTGTAATAACAGGTGCTGAATTTATTTTTTCGAGGATCGAAATATAATCCATTATCACCTTTTCAACTAACGACTCTTTGAACTCAACAGAAATATTCACTTCGTCATTATCTTCAAGAATATAAATCTTTCGCTTCTTATCTAGTGCTTTATTTAATTTATTAATTTTCGCTGCTGTAAGTTTTGCCATTAATCAATTCACTCCCATTATTTACTGACCATTAAACACCTCAATCACCCTAGCTGCCTTCAGGTCGTAATTATGATATTTATAAACATATCTCTGCGCTTTTTTAGCTTTAATGTTTCTTTGCTTATCTGTCATAGTTAATATCTCATCAACCATATCTGTCATTTCTTGTCCTGACTTCGGTAGATAAATATGATCATTGAATAGGTATTCTTGTGCTTTTGTATAAGGTGAGACAAGTAAAGCCCCACCAATGCCCAAGACCTCAACCATTCGCATTGACGATTGAGTAATGGAATTCCCATCGAGGTTTTGTCCTAATGCGATTTTTGATGACGAGTAGAGGAGGGGAAGGTTATCATAAGCCATATAGCCCTTATAGGCATTGTAGCTGTTAGAGCCACATAGATTTACTTCCTTAAATGGATCAACCCACCACTCATTTCCATAGATATCAATGTCATAACCTTTTTGAACCAGAGGGAGGATATACTCTTTTGTTTGTTTAAATCTTCGTTCATAATTATTTGCTACAAGAACAATATCTTTATTTATATTTCCCTTTATTGATTTGTGAAAGGAGGGATTACATCCAAACGTCATCAGTTCAGCTTTTTTCCCTTTGTTCCAGTAATTGGGTAAGCACTCCGCAGTGGTTGTAAAGGTGTAGTCTGAGTAATCAGACCAATAATCTCCTATCCAATGATCAAAAGGAGTATCTTCAATTGAGAAAAAGGCATGGAATATACCTTTTTCTTTGGTGTACTCGAATATGCCTTCCGCAAAATTAGCAAAACACTCACTAAAACAAATATCCGGTTTAAAATATTCAATTGCCTCTTTGAATAATTCAACTTGTTCTTCTTTGGATTTATCCCATAATTGAAACTTATCTTCCATAATAAATACTTCATGACCGTTATTTTTAAATCCTGATGATATCCCCATTCTTATTAAAGGCACATTGTTTGTGAAAAGGATTTTAAGCTTTTTACTCAAACAGAAACACCATCCTTGGAATAGTAATTCTCAATGATTTCGGCTATATCATTAAATCTGTTCTCCCAAGTGTTCTGTTTTGCATACTCTAAGGATTTCGATCTATGATACTCTGACTTACTCAGAATCACCGCTCTATCAACTTGTTCAAGAAACTCTTCGTCTGTTTTTCCAGTGAATACAGAGTCGGGATAAATATTCGTTTCATTCCACTCTGTAGCCACAGTTATTTTTCCCGCAGCCATATGTTCAATCATTTTGATTGCACAAGCTGCCTGAGTAACTTCTTGTGATGTATCGAATGGCAAAAGACAAACGTCTGAATTTGCATAATAATTGTACAGTTCATCATGCGTTCTAGTTCCTAGATTAATTACGTTGGATGGGCAAGCCTTTCCGAATTCTTTACCAACTAGAAAGGTTTTGTATTTGCTTGCTACTTTTTTAATCAGTCCAGTATCTACCCAAGATCCGATTGCTCCACTAAATAGAACAATGGGTTCATCTATATCTTTAAATTCATCTGGGATAATCGAAGGTCTATTAATATAATCTTCTGGACAAGCATTCCGTATCAAATAAACATATTTATGTTTTTTACTTCTCATTTCATAAAGAAATTGACTAGAAGTGAGTACTATATCTGCACTTTCGATTGCCTGATCTTCATATTCATACCACGCACTAAAACTATCGACAGAATCATAAATATTTAATTTTGCTTTAATATCTTCTATGTATTGAGCAGATTTTGCCCACGTGTAATAATAAATGTCTATCTTTAATTGCTTGTATTTAATTTTATTTAATACGTCTTGCCAGTTGTAATAGACAAATAAATTCGGCTCCACTTCTTCTGGCGGTTTGTTTGATTGAGTGTTATTACAAAAAATTACTTTGTAGCCGTTTTTGGCGAACTGTTTAACAATTTGCTGTGGTCTTTGTGTTAAAAAATCCCAATCTAATGTGCATGGATAAAGTATTGTTCTTTGTTTCATAAAAGTCTCCCTTTTTATTTTTCCATTACATGCGTGCAGAATGTTCCCAAATCACACCATATTTCAAAGCCCAAAGATTGCGCCTCTGCACAAAAATAGGCATCTTCCCCTTGAGGATGATACCCAAACTTAACTTTTTTATAGACTTTTTTATCAATCATCCAAATTGCGCCTGTTAAATCAATGTTTATTAAGCATTGTTGTTCTTTATATGGAGCTTCTTTTATTGAACGGTTTGTTATATGCTCATAACTATTTTTGTCAATTAATTTCATGATATTTGGATATTTATACGGTCGCTCTGGATCAACTATGTAGCCATTATATATTAGTCCCGAAACTATATCTTTTTCGGCGTTGAGTAGATTTTTAATTACACTATCAGGGACTAAAATATCGGAATCGATAAACAGTAGTTTCTCGGTCTTAACTTTGAACATAATGTAATTTTTTAATACACTCAAATGATTATAAATGTGTTTATCTCTTATATTAGTTGAGCGAGTATCAATTGGTACGTATCTATTATATGTCTCAATTGTGACACGGCTGTACTTGTTTCGATGGTTATCTTTGAATGTTCTTAATATTTCTTCACTGTGATCAGTGCTATCATTTAAAAGAAAGATTAGTTCGATTTTTTTCTTTGGGTATTTGATTTTGAAAATATGATCAAGGTATTGATTTAGAATAAATTCTCTATTTCTGATTGGAGCCGCTATTGTAACAACAGGTAATTCATTCATGATTTTCTCCCTTTAAAAAGTAAAAAAAAAGCGGTTAGGCATATTTACCCAACCGCATATATGCTGTTCTTAAATTAAATCAGATCAGATTCATCAAAGATGTACATTGTATATAAATCTTTAGAACCCGGTACTGCAAGAGCTTCCATAACAATATCTTGTACAGCAGGATCTCCATCAGGAGCCATTTCCATATTCCAGTTATCTTCAAGTTTAACTGATGGAATGGTGATTTGAGCTGCATAATCCTTTTTAGTAAGTACATCACGAACAAGAACATCTAAAATTAACTCAAAACTTCCTGCGAACTTGTCAGTTTGGGCTTTGATTTGTTTTGTGTCCGCACCAGCCATAGTCTTGTAATAAACAATGACTTTCTCATCATCAATTAAATCGTTTGCTGCAAATGTTACAACTTTATCTGATACGCTATATTCTCCAGTGGAGGGAGCTGTGGACTTAAATTCATAGCTCTCTCCAATTGTCCCATCTGGGAGATACTTGCTAACACTGATTAGTGTTCCTGTCTTACTTGGGGTGTAGTCCAGCGTTACAGAGTTGCTTTTAACGGTAAGAATATTATTTACTGTTACTGGTGTAGCTGCCGTTAAAACTTCCGTACCTAATAGCATTGCGATAAGATCATTTGTGAATAAAGCATCTTGAAGTGTAAACTTTGCGGCTTTATTACCAGAAAAACCAACTAGTTTCGGATTACCGCTGCCACCCTGACTATATACCGTATCAGCAGAGTTTTCTAGACCAGATTGTTTTAAACTATCAAGTCGCGCTCTGAGTTTTTTTGTGATTTGATCAAAAAATGATGCAGTGGCAACGTCTCGTATTGCCCACCGGTTTGTTACTGACATTTATATAACTCCTCCGTTATGTAATAATTTTAACCCAATTATTTTCTTGGATTTTTATTTTTGTTGAGTCAATATTTCCCGAATATATACCTGTCATTATGTTGTTGTAATGATTAATATTTTCTAATCTATAATAACCATCATAAAACTGATAAATTGACAAATTACCTTCGAGTATTCTTAAATCATGTTTCCAAGCTAAGCTAGATACTAGACTATGAAAGTTGCTCACAGGTTTCTTTTGGGGTTTCTTTGCTCGATCCCCCATTATCTTCCGAATAAACTCCTCGGCTTTAGAGTTTGCAGGATTAAACTCCTCTTCTTCGGTTTTGTCAGAAACCTTATTGGCAAATTTAACTACCTGTTGAATTGAAAAAAGCATTTCTTCTGTAATATTCACTTCTCCGATTTGCAAGGAAATGGAATATTCATTAAGAGATGCAGATACAGATTCGTCAAACATCAACTTTATTCCAAGCGAAAAGGCTTCTTTAAAAGAGGGATCTCTTTCAAAAAAGTAGATAATTAATTCTAAATTAGATTGGTCTAGATTCTTTAATTCTGCAATATTGTTTTTATCTAAAAGTAAGGAAGAAAGGGCTTTGTTATAGGAAGAATATCCGACCTTAATAATTTCTTTTATGATAGGAGAGGATATATTTAAACCATAAAGTTCTACAGGAAGACCATGAAGAAATTTTAACTCTATGGATTCATCTATATTTATCATTACTTAAAATCCACAGGTCTATATGTGAGCACATATCCTTGGAATTTCTCATTGACTACATACTCATTTAACCCAGCAAAGACTAGTTCTCCTAATCCAATTCCTCTTATGCCATCCATCAATTCCTCAACTTTAGTCATGATATAATCCATACGGGTATAGCCATAATCAGTTTTAAACAGATCTCTATGGGTGAACATATAGATTCCTAGTTGTCCATTTTTAAAGCTTCTGCCAACAGGTCTATAATCTGTACAAGAGATGGTTATATAAGTTTTGGTTTCTGCTGTTGTCTCGGGGATAAATCGATGGGGATAGATATTCTCATAGATTAATTCATCAGTATATGCAATGCTTTCTTTTTCAAGAAAATTATCGTCTTTATAGAAGAGAGCTTTACATAAATCCTGATTGCTTAATAATCTGTTTATTACAGTGTTTTTATAATCTGTTATCTCTTTGAGAAATGACAATCATCTTCACCTCAGTTAACAACGAAGTCTGGAACTACCTCGCACTTCAAGTAACCACCTGTGTCAATTTGTCGAGTATCATTGAATGTTGAAATTACAGTAGTACATTGACTTAATGGCATCGGAGTTGTTCGATGAATTTCTTCACCAAGTGAATTTCTGAAGATGGCGATATATAGTCCACCATTTGGTGTGAGATGGCCAAGTTCATATGTAATACTAATACATTTCAATGCCTCTAAGGCACTACCTTTGTCTGGATGTTTTGTTTTATCGAAAGCGACTTTCAATTTGTTGTCAGTTGCAATACTGTATGCATACGCATACTGAGAATCAATAGCTACATCCAAATCGGCATCGATAATCTCTGTTGTTGGTGTCGCACTGATAACTACATCTCCATCTAATCCACTAGAATGTTGTTTAGCGTAGGGAAGAGGACTATAAATGAGCCAATTATTAACAACACCTTGCACAAAAGAATCTACTTTAAGTTCACCAAAGCGAACAATTGCTTGACTCATGTTTCACGCTCCTTAATATAACGGTTTTATTTTAATTTTTACTTTAGACATTGAAAGCCCATTTTGATTCACTACATGTAACCAGACATATCCAACTGAATTTCCAGCAACTACAGAGCAAGCATGTTCGGAAGAATTCTGTGTTGAAATTGTTGCTAATGTAGTTTGATTTCCATCCTCAGAAGCCAATGAAAATCTACTTTCATCAGGATACTCAACACCATTTCGATAGAACTTTGCTGTATATGTTTGAGTTCTGCCAACTTTAATTTCGTTGCTACCAATAATTTCACAAGTATACGAGTACGCAGTGGAATCCGTTACTCTTACTTCAATTTGAGCAGATGTATCTTTATAGGTAATGGTAATAATGGAAGATCCTAATTTTAGAGGGGTGATTAATCCTTCAGAAGATATACTTAAAACTGTATCGTCACTTACCGAATAAGAAAGGGCAGGAGAGGGCAGAGGAGTATCTTTATTAGTAACAATTATATTTAGTTGCAAGCTTTGATCTTCTCTTATTGTTGCAAAAGTACCATTAACAATTTCTATCTTGAAATTTGCAATGCGCTCATAATAATCAGCTATCTCTAGGTCTAGATTGTCTTTTGCAATATTTAGATCGCCAGATGAATTAAGTGCTAACTTCACAATTCCAGCCGTACTGATATAATCAACATCTGTAACTTTATATGATTCTTTACCAATAATAAATCTCATATCTCTTTTTATATTAATGCTGTACTTATTGTTTTGTAATGAAATTTTTCTGAATCCATCAGGAACGGACATTATATTTCCATCTTTAACATTGATGCTGGTATCTTTAGAGGAAAGAACAGACGGATGTGATTGTACCTCTCCAAATTCGTCAATCCATTTTAGAATTAAGTTACATTCTTCAATTTTACTTATCTGATACATTTTATTGTATTGAGGTCGAGTCATTGTTAAGTAGTTTTTATTATTCCATAGTACTAGATTACCTTCATAAAAATCATTCAACTTCCCTAAAATCTGATAAGTATTCTCTTTTGAGTTTGTCTGAATAATTAGTTTTTTTGCGACATTATTTACTAGCACTTCATAAGACTCAGGGGAATATTCTAGCAATTCATCAAACCCACTTGTCGCATATAAGGCGAAATCATCTAATTCAAATCCGCTTACCCTGTCATTTGATGAGTTCATTAAATACCATGATTTTGACACTTAATCCTCCTACTCATCATAATAAGAGTTAGTTTTCATCTTATTAAATCTATTTGAAATCTCATTTTCTAGATTGGTTAGCCTTAACTGCATAGTTCTTTTTGCATCGCCCATTCCAGTCAGCCCAATATCCTTACCAATAATATTAGTCAACTTCAAAACTCTATCCAACTCTCTGCTTAGATAACATCTATACATAAGACCTCCTAGCTGATTAATTGAGCTTCTGCTCAGAACAGAATTGAATTCTTCTTTATCAGCATCATAATCAAGTGAATGTAGTTCCAATTCATAATCAGAGAGTGCGCTATCTAGAAACTGTCTAACGAGACCGTCATCTAAAATGACTTTTGATTGTGGTCTGGAATAAAAGTTATTAAGCACAGAATCAATTTGTGTTGGCATAATAGTTCACCTACTTGGTGTTGTCATCAAATTTATAACCTGTGTAATCTTCAAGAAATTTGACTTTTGCCAAATCATTAAAGTTAATCTCTTTGGCATATTGGATTGCTGCGAATTTTTCAGCTTGGGTTTCAACATTCGTTTGAATAGTAGATTCAAATTCTTTCTTACCCTTGATTTTGAAAATATCAACAAGAGCAGCCTTATCTAATACTTTTTGATTTGAATCCTCATTGTCAAAGCCAATCAGCAACCGAGTCGTTTTATCATCGATAAACAATCGAGCATGAGATCCGTTCCCATCTTTACCTGTAAAAAGTTTGTTGCCGTTATATACTTGGGACTGAATTTCTTCACGAGATAGCCTTACGATTCCTTTGGAGGCAACCTTTACATCACCTTGACTATTGATTCGCGAAAAGTATACATCCCAACCACACAGGTTCTTTACAGAAACCTTCTCATCGAGATTGATATTTTCTTGAGTTAATTCTTCAGACATTAAAATTCTCCCTTTTATAAAATTAATAGTGCAAGCGAAAAACACTCGCACTATTTTATGTTTATTAATTAACCGACTTGTTCAACCTCAAAATTGGTATCAGAAATCAAACCGATTTCATATTCACGACCTTTAGCCAAATCAGCACCAATTTCCATATCAAATCTAGTCATTTCAGTACCAGTGATAACATCGTTGCCAGACATAGATGTGAGACCACCGCGTTTAAAGATTTGCAATGGGGCAATTGCTGCTTGTGGGATCACAAACAATAAACCTTCAGGCAAATAAGTATCAAAGTTATCTCCAGCCGCATTCAATTTAGTGAGGTTATATTGATTTGGAGTTTCTACGATTGCACTACCGTTATAAGTTGAGAGCAGACCAGTTTGACGAATTTCATTCATAACTGCTTCTGAAAGGAATGTATTTTTGGCTTCTGTTGGGTCTGCTTTAAAACCTGCAAAAGAGTTGAGTTGAGAAACAACCGAGTAATCACCTGTCAAAGATGGACGACCAAACCGACGAACCTTTTTAACAATATCGTCTACAGATGCTTTAATAATGCCTGAGTTTTCAGCGAAGTATTTAACACCATGGGCATTCTTGATACCATTATATAGAGTGTGAATAACATAGAGCATTGCTTTATTCATCATATCAACCTGAACTTGTTGCATACCCTCAGAAATTTTATCAAGATTACCACTTGCTACTTCGCGGTAATTAACAGCGTAACCGCTAGATATTGTTTTGGTTAGAATTGGATACTCTTCCCATACGTGAGTACCGAATGTAGGATCACCCTGAGATGCTTGGAAATTGCTACGAATAGATTCGTGTTTATAAGTCTTAACCATTGCTTGTTCATCGTATCCGATTTCCTTGAACGTACCCATGAAATTAAAGAGCTGAATTTGTGTCTGAAGATGTGGTTCAAGAGCATATCTAACAATACTGTTAAATTCAGCTTTAGCACCAAAATCACCATTGTGTGCCTTTGCACAAAGCTCCTTGATACGATTCATAGTTGTATCGACTTTGTTTCCATACTTGGATACATCTTTACCTGTAGCCAAAGCAGAGAAGATTTCAACAATGGGAGAATTGTGTCCCAATTTACTGTTAACTGCGTATTCAGAATCTTTACGCGCATTATTTAGATTTAGTTCGAAGATATTAGCCATTATATATATTTCTCCTTAGTATGTATTATTGTACTACTACTTTTCCATAAAATCCCTTGTCTCCAAAGGTGGTTTTCTCAAGAACCTTAATTTTGACTGCGTAATCCGTTGCAGCAGACATTTTCCATTTACCATCTTGAGAAGGATCATCTTCAGCGTCACAAGGAACCAAGTAAGCACCAACTGGCACAGTACCAAAATCATCTTTTACAATATCGTAAGAAAGTTCAACTGGGAGATCTGCAAGATCAGCCAGTTTGAATGCTCTGACATATTCTCCGGCTTCAATTACGAAATCACTAAAACTGCGGATTTCAGGTTTATCGATAATATTCCAAACAACATGAACATCTTTGCCTTTTGCGATTGTTGGTGTTGCTGGAGTTGGTGCAAGACCCGTAGAGTCGTCAGGAATTACCACAGAACCATTTTTCAATTGAATTACAGCTTTTGTACGTGGGTTATTACGCACCTGTTTGAATGCGCCGATTGTACCAAACTTAAACATTTTTTAATTCCTCCAATATGTATTTTTTCTTAGTAAAGTTCTTCATATGAAATAGGTGTTTTATCGTTATTTAGTTCCATAACATCACCATAAACATCAGCAACCGAATTTGATTCATTTTTGATATCTTTGTTTTTACGACTTTCAAGAATTGTTCTTGTGATATAAGAATTCACTTCGGAAACAATTTCATTAATTTTCTCTTTTGTTGGTTCGGCACTAAAAGTTTCAATTTTAGATTTGACAGTTTCCTTTTCTTTTTCAGTAAAATCCTTGAGTGCATCGTTCAGTTCAGCAATCAATTCTTTGTTTTCTGCCTCTTTTTTAAACTTCTTCAATTCATTAATCTCGGAAGTTAAAGTGGAAATTTCATTGTCTTTTTCTAGAAGAGTTTCTTTCGCTGTGTTGAGTTCGCTGGTTACTAAATTCAAATCTTCATCAGATTTATTTTGAATATTCGTCATCGAAGCATTAAGTTCAGTGACTTTTTCATCCTTCTTTGAAATTACACCTTCAAGCTCAACGATTTTATTACTAAGCGTGTTGATTTCGTTCGTTTTTGTTTCAATTTTATTATTCAACTCTACAATCAGAGCATTTTCTGTTTTATACATTTTGTCCTCCTTATTATATTTACTATTAAGTTCTAAAAGGATCGCATTATCATCTGATGGTTCAATACCTAAAATAGCAGATCCCGAATAGTCATAAATCATCGGGACTCTACCTTTTTCTTTCCAACCACCGTCATAAATAATGACTTCATTATCACTATCCTTTTTAACACAAATCTCAACAGATGTTTCTGGGAACTTTCCATCAAACATCTCAGTTTTTAGCCAATCAACAAAAGCAGAGTAGCGTTGTTCAAAAATATATCCTTCAGCTACTAATGCTCGTATGGACTTTCCATTAACCTCGACAGTTTCAATGGATGCATCAGTAGTAACGCCTACGACAACACTATCTTCAAAGATAGGCTCTTTACCTTTGACTTCACTTAAATAACCGTGACCCCATGGTTCCGATTTATTGTAATCGAGGAATTGAACAACTATTGGCATGTTCTTGGCGGTTTCTATGTTACTGAGTACATATTTCTCGCTCCAACTTATCCCATTTTTATTCCATTGAGAGTCATCGTTTTGGATTTCATGTACGACCCATCGAATATATCGCCTGCCACTGGCATTCTGTTTTTGAGACAATTCTAAAATAGAACTCTTCAAATTATTAATTCACCTCCTTCCATATCAGGACTTTGGACGACTATTCGAGTTATTTGTTTTGGATTTTATGGTATTTTCATTTGTAGGATTATCGATGCTTGGTCTACCAGATTCTTGGTCTGTTGCAGTGAATGATGTAAGATGAGGCTTATATTTTTCTTCAAATCCCTCTGCTAATTCATAATCCATTAAGGCTAAATAAGCCTCAGATTTAAATCCTGTGGCGCTTATCCATGCTATTAATGAGCCTCTGCCAAGCGTATAAAGTTCCTTCATGTTATCAATAGTTTCTTTTCTATTGATATAGGTAATGGGGAGGTAGTAAACTTCAACAAAGTCTTTTCTATCTTGGATTATATTTTCATTAATTACTTTGTTAAATTCATTTTGAAGTTGTTCAATCCATGAAAATATCTCAGCAGCTACTAAGTCAAGATTCATTTTTTGACTAGTGAAGTTTGAGTCTTCACCATTGAGGGCAGAGCCAGCAAATCCAAGATCAGTTGCTATCTTTTTTACTAAAGCGTCTTCTGAATTAGTTTTCAATAAATCCACATTCGCAGTTACTTTCTCAAGTTTTGTGCCAGAGGCAACACTAAAAAAAGAAACCTTCTTTCGATTTCCTCGTGCAAATAATGCACCTTTAACGTTATCGTGCTGTTCTTTTTGTTGTGTGTTAGTCAAAGAGGAAGTTCCTTTGGTAGCTCCTTCAGGAAAAGTTTGATATATGATGAGATTATTATTGTCGTCTAAAACACCACGTTTTGAATCAGTAAAATAGTCATCATAAAGCATGTCTATGAAAGCTGCCAAACCTAGAGGTCTACCGTATTGCTCTTCTATGCTTGCTCTTACTTTTATAGTGACTGTCCTTTTATTATCCAAAACAGCCCATCGCTTATTCGTATCTTTTCTATACTCGTTATATTTAGTACGGATTTCCTTTGGAAATCTTCTTAATTTTAGTGAACGACCATTTCCCATATATTGATCGAAGTATGAAAGATCGAATGCAGCAACATATGAAGAGTTAACTGTACCAATTATTTTGCAATAATCAGCCGGAAGTGGCGTTAAGGCACAGTTAAAATCAAAATCATTGATTTCACTTATTTGATTGATATCATAATCACTTAAAGTACTTGGAAGTGTAGAACTAGACTCGCTATTGAAGTAGTAAAATGCAAGACCATCAATAGCTGCTTTTCTGATTGCATCTCTTATAGTTTCTTTGTCTCTTATTTTCTTAAGAGTTTGTTTATATTTATTTGTATTTGACTTGACTGTTTCATGATTTATTCTATTTGAACTAAAGACAATACTATCTAGAGTAGGTAGGGCGGACATATAATCGATAACATTGGTGTAGACACCATTCGCATTATACATCCTTCTTGATAAATTTCTTATCTCTTGATGGTACAACATAGGTTGTTCTAACCAACGCTTAATTCTTTGATTTGATATTTCATTATGCTCATTAACAAATAACTCAAAAGAACGTAAATTTGAATTCCATTCATATGAGGGAGCATCTTCATTCGTTTCAATCAAAATTACTCACCTCCTAGTTAAAGAAAAACTGAAATTCGTATTCATCTTGTTTCTTAAGTTTGGCTTCAAGAGTTTTTGCGAAATAATTACAATATGCCAAACTTGAATATCTGTCTTTTCGGCTTCTACCAACCTCAAATAATTTTACATATCCATTTTTTATTTCATATTCAAGATTTACCATCTCATTAACAAGTATTGTTGTCTGAATATAGGGCTTCATAAGTTGTATTTGTTCTTCTACCGACTTAGAATGGTATGAAAACTTCTCAATTAGATGTTCTCTCCCCTGTACATCACCAACTAAAAGTTTTAAAGATTTCTTCTCAAATGATGTTTTAAGATTCATTGCAATCTCATGATTTAATTCAGCTTTTGTAACTTTAATAGAAAAGATGATAGGGAGAGCATTTTTGTCCAAAGCCCTATTTTTCATTTCCTCGTTATTCATTGCAGTCCATGCAGGATACTCAATATCTCTTTCCTCGTCATATAGTATTCGACTGCAATCATCAAATAGTGATATTCCATTACCAGAGGTATCCATAGCAACATAATCTGCTTCAAAATCATAAAAGATTTGCTTTAAACGTATAGCTTGCTTTTCAGAATGTGCGCCCAACATACTTTCAAGATAAGGGACTTGTCTTGAGTAAAACTCTCCATTTGGAAGTAGTCGCATACAAGTAAAGATTGTATTGTCGTTTTCTTCGCCACCCATCATGGCTACGTCTACACCAATAAGTCTTATTTCGCCATCTTGTTTTGTGGACTTCTTTTTTTTATCTTTGGATTTAGCGTATTCAATAGTTGTAAGAGGATAAAATGGTTTAACCATAGTTCTGCACTTTTGAATATCATTCAGTTTATAAAATGCCTTTTCTGATTCACCAAAGAACATACAACCCATTTCCATACTGACACGTTTATCACATGTTTCCATGTGCGTAGACTATTTCATTATCCCAGTTTTACGCGGGATACTCGGAACTTCGGACAGTAACCCATAAATATTTGTCCTACTCCATTGCTGGATAGTCGTTACACCTTCATTATTTATAATCCCAATGATAATCATATGCACTTTTGTTTGTATCCCCACAAACAAAAGATATTCGAGTATGAGAAGCTTTAATATGATTAGTGTTTTCTCTAATCCACGCCGCAGCTTTTCTCATACTGTTAAAAGTAATTAATATATTTTTTGTATTCATGTCAATCATATTTACTTCTTTACTCCGTGCCTCAATCATAGGATTAATTCTGTTTTTAAACTGGTTACTGTCTAAAGAATTCCAGTACTCTTTTAGTTTGTAACTATGTTGAGGACTTTTAGGTTTACCTTTTAAGGAGTTTTTGATTTTTTCTCTATGTTCAGGAGAGACAGGTTTTCCGATCTTTTGATGTCTCAATCTGTCAACTATATCTCTAGAAATTTTTCTACCAGTATTCGCATTAGATATCTTTTGTCTCGTTTCTGTAGACTGGAAGTGAGTGAGTTTCCCCCTTTTTTTGTCACTCATTTTTCTTTTACTTTCTTCTGTGTGAATGTAACCAAAAGTACCTTCGCCGCCATCGGTCAAGTTGTATCCAAATGGACGTTTTGTATTTAAGTATTTAATCCAATACTTTTCTCTTTCCGACACGTTTTTTAATGGAACATTTTTTTCAATGATCGTATATTGAAAATTTTCAATTCCATGTTTATTAAAGGCGTTATAAAGAAAAATGGATGAGTGCTCTTTTTTAGAAGAATCTATTATATGTTGCTTAAATCGCAAATCAGGGTTAATAGTTTGACCAACATATAACATATCGTTAATAATATTTTTAATTATGTATATATTTGAAGTAATTTGTTTCACCTCTTCTTAAAGGGTGGGGAGGGGATAATGGATTATAAATAAAGCTTGGCACGAGATTGCCCTCGGCTTTACGTTAGGGTTTCCTCGTTAGCATTACTATAAGTAACACACCTCTGGGTAATAGAGTTCACCGAGTTTGCATATAACATTGCTGCTATATGGCGCTAAGTTTAACGCAGTTGGATCAAAATCATCTTCAGACATTTCGTCAAGAACCTGTTCTTTCATCAGCAAACTTTCTTTAATTGCTAACTGATAAGGTAGACCACAGATAAAGTAGTTCTTACCATTAGTCATAGATTTAACAAATGCTTTGAGCTTAGTCCATGACCAATGAAACTGATACCATGCCGAAGATAGGTATATTTCTTTATTTCTTTCTTGTAAATGTGAATATTCAGGGTTGTTTAAATATTTGGGTTGGCGAGGGGCAGTTAGAAATTTGCGGAGAACTTTATTAATAATATCTAAGTCTACCATTCGAAACTCATCTACAATTATACAGTTGGCACGTTTACTTCTTGCTCCTTCATTGGAGGCGACAACTTTTATCCAGCTACCATTGTGAAATTCGACTTTAGGGTCATTGGCAGATGTGGATAAATCACTTATTTCTCTGGCAAGATTAGGGGAGTTGGTGCGCAGATCAGATATCTTTTCTATAACTTCTCTTGCCTGTTTCATGTTACCGGATGCTACAACAATTTTAGTTTCAGGCCAAAGTATACACCGTATTACACAATAAATAGATGTAAGAAAGGTCTTGCCTTGACCACGACTCGCTAAATACATAAAGTAATTGGAGAAGTTCATCATGAAAATCAGAATAACCTGAAATAGTTTTAAGGAGATCCCAAGATATTCTTTTGCAAATCTGTGCGGATTAGAGCGATAATAACTAGTCCAAATACCTATTCCAGTCATTAATCTTTCACTTTTATCTGGATTTTTATTGAAGTTTCTTCCATTGTTAAAAATATTGTTGCCTTTATGAGCTTTGTTTCGAGTTACCTGATAATTCTTATATCCACTCATAATGAACCATCATCAGTTTCTGTATCATAATCAGGAGTATCAACTGTATATTTGTTGACCTCTTCTTCGTATAGTTTCGCATAATCATTGTTAATCCCTAGCATCTTACAGAGGTGTCCAAGGAACCATACCTGTATGTATTTTTTTATTCCGTCAACATCTTTCCATGCCTCGTCAGGTTCAGGAATTGGTCGCTCATTCTCATACTTTTTGATGAGTGTCCCAAAAGTAGATTGTTCCGTAGAGTTTGCTCCGGTTTCTTGCACAGGTTTTATGTTAGATGATCCAAGAAGATCTTGTAGAGTTTTCATTTCTTTATCAGTGGATTTACCAGATTCTCTAAGCTTTTTTATTTCAAGCCTTTTATGAGATATTTCCTGAAACAACATCTCCATTGCATAAGAGTCGCATTCATAAGAATTAATCCAAGTATGATATTCGTTTTCAAGAAAAATGTAATCCTCAGCCTCAAAACCCTTTTTGCCCCATTTAAGCTGTAACTGTAGCAATTCCTCTGGTGGAATTGCGAATGCACCATCTAATGATTCTATAAATTCGACTTCAGAGACTATTGGTTTCTTCATAATACTATCTGAGAATTTTTTGCCCTTAAATTGAGAGAGAGAGGAAACTTGAGGTATATATTTTGACCATTCCTCATTACTCAATTCCCATGTTTCCTGAAAAAATGGTTTATCCATTGTCGCCAAGACTTGAATGACTCTATCGATATATCCATCTGAATCTTTGTTTCCGATGTGGATTTGAAGGCAGTCTTTGCACACTTCGAATTTATCAGATGAAAACAAAGGCGTTGAATTGATATAAAATGCACTCGAAGCTTTAAGTTTGCGACAATTTAAACATTTTATTTTTGTTACTGCGCTTTTAGATTCTGATTCAACCTTTTTTATTGCCATTTTTATCACCTTTTTCTAATCAAGCTCCACTTTTAAATAAATAATATGGGGTAGGGAGGGAGTAGCCCCGTTTAAAAATCCTTTAAGCAGGATCTCCCCATATTAAAAATAAAAACAAGAAAAAAGGCGATTCTATGGAAGCAGTCGTCTTAGGAATTCTTTTTATTTTTGGATTTTATACTTTAATTTTATATGTGCATTCAATATTTGATCCATCTAGCACTATGTATTTTTGCATAGGGGAAGCGTAATACCTTTTTGATATGGCGTAGTCATCTACTCCCATCAAACTGCCATTAACGATTGATTCTGTTTTACCAAATTCCTTTTCAAAATTATGATGAATATGTCCTGAGTAAATATACGCTGGAACAAATCCAAGTAACTGAGGAAGGTTCTTTGCGGATGTGGAAACGGGGTCTAAATCTCCATGAACAAATACATGCTTTTCCCCTTCGATTTCTTCCACATAGATTCCGTCATCATCCTTAACAATTTCGATATTTGGGAAATCCTTAAGTCTTGTCTCAAGAAACCAAGGCACAAGATATTCAAGATTTTCTCTGAAGACAGATTCATGTTTATTTGCAATCAAACGGCTATGATTCCCAATGATATTTATGAATTTGACTTTTTTGTGATGTTTAGAAAGTTCTACTAATGATTCAGCAATACTTTCTGCCGCTATCTGTATTTGTTTGATCACATCTTCACCAGATTGCACTCTAGCCGATACATGAATAGCACCATGCAACATGTCTCCGAGATTTGCAACAATTAGTTCTGAGATCTCATTTTTCTTACTATATTCAATTGTTTTGTATAATAGCCTAGAAAGTCGATCTCTGAAAACCTCAATATTATATGAGTTAAGACTGTTTTTAAATTCACTTCCGATATGCCAGTCTGACCACAGGGCGATAGCTTTTCTATTTGAGTCGTTTTGATATGTGTGAAAAAGAGGAGAGAGGGGTTTTAGAATGTTTAACTCTAATACTGATTCTCGAATTTGATTTTTTAAGTTTTCAAATCTCGCTTCTTTATAAATAAGTTGGTTATATTCTCTTTTTTGATCGCGTAATCTAACTGTTTCTTTTTGCATTTCAATGGTAGCATCACGGACTTCTTGAACTACCTCATTGTTTGCATATTTCGCAAGAATAATTGGTTTGAATTCAATATAGCTATTATACCGTTTTCTCCAACGACTCTCGGAGTATTCTTCATCACATTCATCATTTAGCAATCTTGAAGCTTGAGTCCAGTTTAAATCGTATGTATTTAAATTGTCACCAAGACGAATTAAATAATCGTCAATTGACTCTGACGATAACCTTTTAGTGCTTGTAGGAGTCATTTAATCACTCCCTATTCTTCAATTAGATGGCTCGGTTCGAAATCAGAGGCCACAGTAAGTGAAATATTCCCGCCATCAAAATCTTGAAGGAGAGATTTAACGTTAAATGTATAAGTTCCATTTTTGTCTTCACTGGTAATAGTCATTGTATCCAAATTAAATAGTCCAGTTCGATTGACTGTTTTGCTATCCTTATTTTTAGCCATAGTTACTCCCTTAATAGTATATTTTCAATGTTTTCTAGGTAAAAAGGGGAAATGAATCCCCTCGTATTACTGGTCTCAGGTCGTTTATATGAAACGACAGTGTACGGTAATGTGACGACATGTTCTATTAAATTGTTACGGGGTTCTCCTAAACGGAGAAGGATTAACGGTATTACTCTGGATAATATCAATCGAATTTAAGCAAGGTATATATACCCTCTCAACAGCTACATTCGCCCCTTACCGGGATATCGTTACCACTCTTAGTCTTACGTGATTCATCTTGCGCTTCCCTTGTTCAGGGCTTAGTTAATACATATGAGTCGATAGCAGGGCGGCGTATCCTGCATCTCTGATTACTTATCGGCACCAATAAGCGCGTAGAGAACCTTTTCTACCTTATCGACTTAAGAAACGTTTAACATTTTTCACTATGTATGTATTAATGGTTAAATTATTTTTTTAGAGTATCTTTCAATGCTTTGGCAAATTTCAGTGATGCTTTTTTACCCGCAGCGATAATCAATTCTTCTCCTGTTTGTGGATTACGACCTTTGCGTTCTGCTGTTGGTTTTGTATCGAATTTACCGAACCCCGGCACATTTACGAAATCGCCAGAAGCCATTGCTCCTGTAATTGTTTCAAATACAGCCTCTACCGCTGCTTCAGCTTCTTTATTTTGCAATCCTGTTTTTGCTGATACTGCTTTTGTTAGTTCTACTTTATTCATTTTATAATATCTCCCTAAGTTTAATTTTTTGTGAGAGTGTGATGATCCCTTGGTTTTTGGAAATTAGATCATCATGCTCCCTAAAACACCATTACGTTTTAAGTATGTTTATTTATGAAACGTTGAAAAATCAACGTTTTTTATGACGAGAAATCACAAAAAATTCATTATCTATACAAATTGTATGTGATTAAACGTTGAAAAATCAATGTTTAACGAGAAATATTTAAACCCTTAACATTTCTCTTTTTTCTCATACTTTCACGTGCGTATCTTCTGTTATCTTCTTTTTCTTTTATCTTCCAACATGATTCACAATATTTTTTTCTATTAGAATTAACTTCAATTCTTTTGCCGCATTTTTCACACAATAGATGTTCTGATTCATGAACTTCAGATACATTTTTCTTTAGATTATCAACAATAACATCACCAAAGCTAGACCATAACGTTGTTTTATAGCTGCTTTTCTTTTTATTATATAAATACTCCACCAAAACATTTACAACATGAGTTACGTCGCTATTAACCTCTAGTATCTTGTTTCGAATATCAGTATATACAAATAAAGTATCGCCAGTGTAATGACCATCTGATGGTCTCATGTCCATGAAACGCTTTTTTAGGTCGAGTTCTTTATATTTGTCTATCACTAATTCGTCAGAAGATTTATAGCAATAGTCGCCACATATCAACCGATGATAATCAAAATCCCCAGTATTCAAAGCGTTAAACTTAATTCTAGGATTGGGAATTAGTTTTCCTAATCTATTAACTACACTATCGTTGACTGGCTCGACATTTGCTCCATCTTTATCTTTTGCATGTATAAAGAAGTTGGGAGTTTTACTTTTAGTGAATCCGGTTATAAATTTCTTTTTATTCTTTGGTCTTGTTGGTTTATAAAGCGTTTTGGCATAGTCGATTGTAAAGTTATTTTCCATACATAGTATTTTAATTACATCTAAATCAACATTTTCGCTATTCCAAATCTTAGTTATATCGTTACTGATCATGCCGATGTTCCCACCAGTATAAGCAGACTTTAACCCATCGTACACATTTTCGTTATTAATTGGCAGAGCTTCTGCCTTAGCCATATTGTAGAAGAGTGGGTTAATGCCTTTCATGTTTCTTTCTGCCACTTCGACAATTGTTTTGTCATTACAGACCAAGCTCTTATCGCCATCCACATCAAACATAAGTATCTTGCTAATAGGATCATGACAGCTAGTGTAGAGATTCTTTGTTACAAACCATCGCTTTATTTCCTTAGTGATTTTATTGTTTCTGACTGCGTGTTCACGATACAAATGAGGGCTTCTTAAGCAGTCTAGTTTTTCATCGTCAGAATAGAGAAAGCACGATACTTCGCCATCACCTATTAATCCCTTTGGGTTTTTATCGCCTTTAATCAAATATTCACAAAAAGCATAAAGATCAGGAGAAATAAAAGTATATTTGCCACTAATTGATATCTTTCCTGATTTAGCTGCTGAAACCATGCTCTTTTTTGTTTGTTTAAGTATTTCTCTGCTATATGTATCGTTTAATAGCTCTGGATAAATTTCTAAAGCTTGTTGAATATAGTTTTTATTAATGTTCGATTGGTTTGCCCCAAGTATCTTAAGCATAGTGCGCCTATCTGATCCGACATTAATGATGTTGTTGATAGTATCATTACTGATGGTTTCAAGTTCTTTGTCAGTAATATCTGTCAGTGTCTGAAGCATCTGATAGTTTAACTTGGCATTTCGAATAAAGGACTCTTCTTCATTACATTTGCCAGCATGGCATTTGAACTTTTTATAATAGTTCTTATATTCATCCCATGAGGAATAGTATTTCCACATCTTAAACTGGCTTTTAGTGAAAATGACTTCAATTCTATTATTTATGAGATCGTGTTCCTTACCGTAGATGTCTTTTACAACTCCATATTTTGTAGTTCCCAACTTCTTATTTTCTTCTCTGATAAACTTATCAAAAGGGAAGGGGACTAACAAACCTTTTACCCAAGGCAAACGAACCATCATACTTGCCTTGTTAATTCTCGGAAGCATCATTCCACAACCATCAGTATGCTCGATTGATATATCCATCTCTTTAGTTTCGATTTCATAAGTTTTATCATCGATAAAGTCTACAACTGAATGAACTAGCGTTTCCATATCGTCAACTACAATTGATTTATCAATATCGAACTCTGACCATTGCTCCGTAGCACTATTACAGAGAGCGAGGTAGGCTAAATACTTGTTAATATTAACCCCGCCATGTTGATTTATCCTTTTAACTGTCAGTCCACACATTAATGATTGTTGATACTTATTGAAGGTCTTTTCTTTAATGAAGACTGTCTTTTTTGTGCGGATCTGTCCTGCGCTTGCGGTAAAACATATGTATTTTTCATTTTCAAACATAAAACCGTTATGTATAAGGTCTTTCAATATATCGAAAAAGTATGTTTGAACAACAATAATATCTTTTGTTAGGCTGTTTTGTTTCACTTTTAAAGTCCTTGTAAGAACTGAATCAAATACCGATATAATATTGTTGTCTTTGATGGCCTCTGAACGAATATGTCTTATTTCTTTATTTAATGAAAACTTTGTGTAGAGTGATTCTTTTAGTTTTTTTATACGGGCAGATGTTCTTGATATACGTTCTTCTAATAATTCTTTATATTCTTCAGTAAGTTCTTTAGTATTTAACTTTCCTTTTAATAAGTATCTATATCTGTAATTCTTATTTAATCTTCTATGTATAGTCATTTCATTCTCATTATAGAAAAAGCTTGTATCAATACTATAAACGTGAACTTGTTTATCTAGACTAATTTCTTATTCCTCCTTAAATTTACTATTAATATATTTATTAATAATTACTTACTATATGTATTTAACACTTCTAACCCAAACTCACTCTTATGTGGCTCACGATAAAACTTGCCACTATTAGCATGATACTTTCTCCATAACACTTCATCATCAATTTTCTGGCTATCTAGATACTTCACACAATCATATTGTCCTTGCTTCATCTCTGATGAAACACATCTTTCGTCTGAATAATCCACCTCGCCATCATAGTATTGTTCCTGAAATGTTTTAAATAATTCCTTCGTTTGATTCGTTTTCTCCATATTATGTATTCATATTCCTTTCTTTCTTACCCTCGTATGTTTTATTCAGAAGTAGTTGGTTTACTAATGCCTACCAATAACTTTCTGTGGTTAAAATATAACACGATAAAAACAATCAGTCAATAGTATGTATATATTTACTAATAAAAAGTTGTTAAATGAAATAATAAGGGAGGGTATTTACGATTTATTTATCTTTCAACTTCATTATATAGGCTAGAAAAAGAATAATCTTGAGATTACAACAATAAACATATACAAAATAGAATTCATATGGTAATATTGGGGTACTTATAGAGAGTACATACTAAACTAAAAAAGAGGAGGAATTAATATGAACACATCGCCAAATAATCTAATTGGTTTTCATCAAGGAACTGTTTATGAGGACATTCAAGCATTCTTATCTGAATGTGGTGAGAGCAGCAAATCTACGGCCATTGCCTATGAGAGAGGGTTAACATTATTCTTTGATTGGGTAACCCAAGGTAAGAAAAATATAGCGCAGCTATCACCGGATGACTTAAAGATCAAAAACTCTACAGTAATTAGATACAAAAATCATCTCATTGAGAACGGAAGACATGGAAACAATGAGAGATATGCGAATAATACAATTAATAAATATCTATCGGCAATATTTTCACTATATGTCTTTCTAGAAAAAAACAATTATGATGTGAAATCTTCTCATGTGAAAGTTAAGATGCTTTTACTAAATAAGAAAAAGAATAAACACGGAGAAATGAACGATTTTGAGGCTAAGAAAGCAAGGGAGTATGTTCGCAGCCAGAGAAAGGGAATTGAGAAAGCTGCTTTACTAAGAATGGCATATACTACAAGTTTTCGGAAGAGTGAATTGCTAAACTTAGAATGGTCTGATATAAAAAGACATACAAGTCAAGATGTTTATGTGGCAACAGTCATAGGTAAGGGGGGAGTTGAGAATGAAATTGCTATTTCAGATGATATGTACGATGAACTGCTGATAATAAAAGATCAAAAATATTATCAAAGATACACTGACAATAAAGTGTTTCACTTAAGTCCCACGACAATTCAAAATATGATGAATGATTTGAATGAGAATTTGCAATTTCATGATAAAAAGGGAGTTGTCTTCCATAGCTTCCGTAATGTAATGGGGGGATGGCTAGAAGATAATGGTGCACCACTAGAGGAAATAAAAGAGCATCTTAATCATGCAGCTAATTCAAAGACTTATGATGAGCACTACAGACACAGTAAGAAGGATTTTACCAATAGTCCAAGCGTTAGGTTTGAAGAAGAAATTGAAGATGATATCTTTGAGTGCCTAGGAGAAGAAGATTTACGTGAATTAATAATGGGGCAACGTGGAGCTGTAATGTCACAATTAAAGCTCTCAGCAAAGAAAATAATTGCTCAGAAGGAGACTGAAGGATAATTGGAATCTAATGAATTAAGCTGCTTACCAGAGGTAGATGAGAGGAATAAGATTTATTTTCTATGTAAGAAGTCTAGCAGTAAAGCTACCCCTATACGGATAATTAATTATACACGAAAAAAAACTAACTTAAGAGATTTCTTAAAACAACCTGATTAATGACTACAAAACCAAAATCTCAGTTTGTGAAAATCCCTAATGGGTTAATCCGTGACCCTAATTTGTCTTCTCTGGAGTATGCACTATTAGTTAAATTCAAACTATTGCAATTCATTTATCGCTCCGATAAGTTTTTGATAAATAGAAAGGAACACATTAAAGAGCCGTTTGGAGTCGCTGATAACAGAACAATAAAAAAATCTTTAGAAAGTTTGTTAAAACTTGAATACATATGCAACGAAGTAATTATAGATAGTCATTCTATTGGGGAGGTTCATTTGAATCGTAAACTTCTCACTATGAATAAAAATTACGCTTGTATCTATGGCTCATTGTTGAGGCATATTCCGACTATTGATTGTACTGGAGTTCGACTTGTAAGTTATTATGAAAGTTACATAAATAGATCTAGTGCGATAAATCAATTCTGCTATGCTAGTATAGAGACGATTACAAAGGAAACAGGTTTGGCGAAAAATACAATCATCAAATACAATAAGATATTGTGCGACAAAGGATTTATTAGTGTAGATAAACACAAGCTCGGAACAGATTATAAATATGATGGTAAAGATAAGATTGTTTTCAGTAAATACAATAATCACTACACGGTGAATTGGGATAAAATAATAGAGTCCTAATTCACCGTTAATACTCGATTTAAAACCTAAGTCCAAAAATTACTAGGCAGAGGTTCAAAAATTACCATGCACTGGTTCAAAAATTACCAACCAAAAGTTCAAAACGTGTCTGCATGATTTGAACCGTATAAAGAGAAAGATTAAACCTATATACTATTAGACTATTATATACTAGTAGACTCAGTATTTAGAGTGGTGGTCGCACAGCTCCCAGCCTCTTTAGAAATGGTCTCTATACTGCGTTTGAAATTTAAATTTTTTATATATACTTTTGATTACTTTTTTATTATTAGGTTATGAATCTTAACTAAGACTTGGACATCGATTTAATACTCTAAATCCTTATAGCATTGATTATAAATTGATATTCACCTGATGAATGGGAGCAGTTGGAGGGTAGTTTTAATGTATGTAAAATTCATTATTAATTTATGTATGAACTGGGGAGTAAAATGGATGTCACTTTTAAGGATGAAGATTCGATAAGTAAAGTCTAAGAAGAGTTGATGAGTTAATATCAATAAATATATAGACGATAAAGTACAAAACGTGCATTTATGTTTGAAATCATATATTTAAGATAAGGAAATCGATTATGAACTGTCTAGGTATGTATTAGTTCCAGATCTATGTTTGAAGTTTGAAATAGTATTAATTGAATAAGTAATTAGCCTTTAGAATTGAAAGTAGAGGAGAAGATGAATTATACATGTTGAAGTTTAATGAAGCACAGCAGAAAGCGATCGACCACTTTAAGAGTCCTTGCGCTGTAATTGCAGGTGCAGGATCTGGAAAGTCTACTGTATTAATTAATAGAATTGAAAATCTGATTGAAACTTATAGCGTACAAGAAAAGGATATACTAGCAATAAGCTTCACCAAGAACACTGCTGAGGAACTAAAGAAGAAGCTGAAGAAGATGGGATACATAGACATTAACATTGGGACATTTCATGCTGTATGTGCTGGCTTGTTAGCAAAGGAAAACACATTTCTTGTCCATGAGAATATGATAAAGGAATGGCAAATTGAAAAGTTGTTTGTTGGGAATGGTAATGAGAAAATCGATATTAAAGATATCATGAGTTTTATAAGTTACCAAAAGAATTATCTTAAGTCATACAAGGATGTATTCATGGTTAAGGAGAGTAGCTATAGCGAGATTGAATTAAGACGATACTTCAAGATATACGAAGAGTATAAACTGATTAATGGGTTACACGACTTTGATGATTACATGATAATGTGCCTAGAGATGTTAAGAAAGAATCCTAATAAATATACATATGATTTTGTGTTAGTTGATGAGCATCAAGATTCAAATTTAGTACAGAATCTTTTACTGAAGGAAATATGCAAGTCGGAGAATATATTTTGTGTTTTTGATTACCGTCAGGCGATTTATACATTTCGTGGAGGAAATCCGGAGTATTGTATGAATTTTACTAGTGATTGGGAAAATGCGACTATCATCAACTTGGATATAAACTACAGGTCTGCACGAAGCATAGTTAACAAAGCAAATGGATTTATAAAAAGATATTACGGAGAATATGAACACTATTCGGATGCTATTGGGTATAATACTAATGAAGGAATCATTAATGTCTACTCAAATTCAGACAGAGAAGCCGAAGGGGTAAGGATAGCCAATCAAATAGCAGATTTAATTAATAAAAATAAAAAACCAAATGAAATATCAGTGCTATACAGAATGAATGCTCATTCCAGTTATGTTGAAAATGAATTGAAAAAGAGAGATATCGAATATGATATCATTTCTGATGGTAGTTTCTTTAAACGAAAAGAGATTGCTGGAATATTGGCATATATGAAATTGATTATTAATCCACATGATGACGGAGCATTCTTAGAGATGTTTAAACTAAGAAACCAACCATTAACATATTTTTCTGAGAAGTTATTGAATGAGATAAAAAAATACTCTGGGACTAATAACTTATCTATGTATGAGAGCTTGATTAGTATGAAATATGCAGATAATAGACAGACGAAAAGTGCCGAATTATTTGATGGATACATAAATAGATTGAGACTACAAAAAGATAAGCATATCAGTACAACTCATTTGGTCGAGAATATTATTAGAGTGTTTCAAATTGAAGAATACATAATCAATAACTATAAGAATAGAGAAGACAGAGAAGAAAGACTAGATTCTTTGAATGTTTTAAAGTCATTCGTTAAGGCAGATAGTCCTGAGAAGTTTATTAGTTATGTAAGTAACACGAAAAGGAAAAATAAAGGAAACTGCGTGAAGTTGATGAGCATACATGCTAGTAAAGGATTAGAATTCGATAATGTATTTATTATTGGAATAGAAGATAAGAAATTTCCACATGAAAGAAGTGAATTAATTGATGAGGCTAGATTGTTCTATGTTGGAGTAACTAGAGCAAGGGGAAACTTGATTCTAAGCCAGATAGTTAGCGAAGGTGGAGAATGGAATAGATTTGTTAAAGAGTATATTGGTAAGACAAATTTAAGGTACGTAAATAATATTTAAAAGTTCTATTTCAAAACGAAGTAGTGTCCTGTAAAAAGGATACTACTTTTTTAATTATTCAACGTCAAATCCATTTATCACAAAATCGCAATCGGAAGTAAAACTATGCTTATCGAAAATGCCGATAATCCTCTGAGTTATTTGTTGAATAAGAGTCAAAATATGTAGGAGAATAAAGGTTATTTGTAAGTTAACAAAGGATATATAAGCTGCTTAAAGAAGCAAATCGAACTAGCTAAATCGAGAAAGTGCAGATTAATAAAGGGATTTATGATGGTTTTGAGTGTGAAAATGATAAAAAAGAGGTGATGACGTAAAAAAGTGTTGAGGAAAAAGATAGATAAACAAAGGGAAAAATATGTGATTCCCGATTGAGATTTCGATTGAGATTTTTAGAGGAATGACGTAAATAAGGTATCAATAATGAGAGGAGAAAAATTTGATGAAGGATAAAATAAGTGAGCGGTGTAAGTTGAACAGATAACGGATTATTTTCCAAATTTGACACTCTTTAGGATGTAAAATACCCCCCATAGTCCTTTCTATATGGTATAGAATGTATCTTCTATGCCATATAGAGTTGTTAGGACACTGAAGAGGATCATAAATTGAATAGGTGATATATGGATGGAATTAACATTTTTAAAATTGTATTTCTATACTTTTAATTTTGAAAATCAGTGTGTCCATACCAAGTATACATGTGTCCGTGTTGAATCGACACTATAACGATTAACCTGAAATCGCTGAGTTACTTATCAATTGATAACTATATTCCCTCTCATCTAACTCTATTCATCTCATTCTTATCTCACATAAGATGTCCTCGCCTCACATACAACTGTACTCATGCTATGTACTATCATATCCATCAATTTACTTATCATATGACAACTATCTCCATCTTATCATCTCATATTCTACTCTAAACAATTCACATTTTATTCACATTCCATACACATTTTATAAGTAAATATATACAAACAATAAAATAAATATACTTTTTCTGTCTTATATATGGTATAATATTCTTGTAGGGGAGGGGGTGAAAACATTGAATCTAATAGAAAAACACCTTCCATTGCTTTCAATACTAATCAGCTCATCTTTTGCTCTTGCTAACATCACTTTAGCTATCATGAGAGAACGAAGGGAGAGAAGAAAGGAACGCAATGAACGCTTGCAGATAGAATACATAAAAAAAGAAAATGGTGTCTATCCTCCACGAAAGGACAAACACCACAAGCGTTAAGCAATTTAACTAAGGGAGTCGAAAGACTCCTTTAGTCCCTTACACATTTTATAACACAATTACTCTTTACTTGCAACTATCCAACAATAAAAGGAGGTTCTTATTATGTTTTCACGTATTGTTTATATCTTGTTAATCATCTCAGCCCTAAGCGTTGGCTTCACAATGAACGCTACTCCATTAAACATAACTTTTATTGTGTTATCACTAATCATTTGTATAGTTGGTCTCTATTTATCCTATAAACGTAGTCATAAACACAATAATACTAAGCACAGCGAGTAATCATCACACATAATCCAATATCAAAGCATACCCAATTATGTTATGATCTCTCTTCATCTATTACATTACTATATAACTATGTGGTGCGGTGTGTACCCCAAATCAAAGTTAATATCTATCAATTGAGTATGCTCAAAGAATACGTCTCTTACAATATCTACATCTTAGGATGTATTTAAAAAACATGATGGATACAATCAGCACAGAGGAATAGTAAATAGGGGAGAGTCACATAGTTAGTGTGATTCTTTTTAATATATTAATAAACATAATAAAAATATAAAATAACTCTGTACATCCGATATCGTGTATGATATAATTATATTTGTAAGGGAGGAGGTGATTCCCTTGGAGACATGGCAAAAGTTTTCAGTCATCATTGCAACTCTTTCATTCATACGCTTAATCATCAAAGACATACTCGACTATTCAAAAGCTAAGAAGAAAGAACGCAAAAAGAAAACGTCTAAGACTTCTCACAAAAGTCGTAGACGCAAGCGCTAGGCTCCAATAGCCAGATGATATAGAATGGAACGGACGCTAACACCGTTCCTCTTTTCCCTTACATTGTAAACAAATCATTGCTTATAGTCAACACTAGACAAGTCAATTATAATCAAATTAAGACTAATCTAACCATAAGAGGAGTTGATGACCATATGTCTAAATCAAAACGTGAAGGTTCTTTACGGTTATCATTATTTATCATCTTTACAGCTTTAGCTATAGCCGTACAGTCTAATAAATGGGCTACTATTATTATATCATTCGTTGCCTTATATTCTCTTGTAACAGGTGTATATAGACTTACACGCAAAGACTGAGGAGGTTCGCCAATGTTAGAAAAAAATAAATTAAATGAACAACTCAACACAATCATGTCACAGATTATGACTACAGAAGAAGCCGCAACGGTTTGGGGTCTCTCACAGGATCATGTTAAGCGGTTATGTTTATCCGGTCAACTTGTAGCGTCTAAAAGAGGAAAAACTTGGTTAATACTCAAAGAACAAGATAATCCAAAGCAAAGATAAAGAATAGATGAAATGCCTATTCTTTATTAATTCCATGTAGGTTTAATGATAAACATATGAACAACTAAGAATATGTATGTTATAATAAGGTATAAGTTGAATACAGGTTCACACAGGAGATGTTAACAATGATCACAGAAACAACTGGACGTGACGAGGTTGCTGCAATGAACGCTAAATACGAAGAAGTACTTGTCTGGGAAGCTGAGTTCGCTGCTGAAATTCAAGCATCCAAAAAGACCTATAGAGAAAAGAGTGAAGGATCTCGCTACATCGTTACTGTAGTAGGATACAAGAACTTGAGAAAAGTATACAGAATCTGGGATAGACAAGAAAAGAAACATATCGGTGAAACGTACACTGCAAAGAGAAAAGCTCAGAATGCAATTGATTCGATGATGACTGAATATTAATAAAAATATTATGAGGTGAATAAATAATGCCAATAATTAAAAATAACCAATATGCTGATATCCTTGTTCATGGAGAACATATAGGAGAAAAGAAAGATAAGTTTTTAAAACAAAAATACTACAGATATTACGATGGACATTTATGCATAAAGCTGTTTGGTGTCTTTTATATATTAAAAAGATATGAGCATGGACTGGGTGCTTTTTATGAAACAACGGGTGAAATTATTGAAGATACATATAGTTATCAAATTGAAAATAAAAAGCTCCCACTGGTATGGAAAAGAGGAGCAACAGAGGTGAGACAGAAGGACGAAAATGTTTTAACTATTGATTGCGGTTTTGGGTGGATAGTTGAAGCTAGTAAAAATCATGATGGAAAATCAAATAATGAAAAGGTTTTATATTCTGAAAAAGTTATTATAAGTAATTTCACTAGAGATAAAATCTATAAGTTGTTATGGTCTTAAACAAAGTATCTCAATAAGTATTTTAAAGATAAATATATGTATAATAAATATTATTCGTGTTATAATAAGGTATAAGTTAAATACGGAATTCGCAAAGGAGATAATCGAAATGATCGGAAAACAAATAATCAACATTCTAAACAAAGATAAAAAAGCAAAAGAAATTCTCTCTTCATTCAATGAAGCTTGCGAGAATCAAAAGTTAACTCAATTAGAAATGGATAAATCTCGTGAAACACTTATGATGATGTTAATTACAAGAAATCCTGAAGCAATGGAAGTTATGGCAAGAGATACATATCTGAGCTTTCAATAAATCAATGTTCCAGCCAACAAGCCTGATATACAGGATGAGGTGAAAGGAGTCTTTCAAATGACAACTCTAACTCTATCCACTGAACTACGCTCACCAGAAACAATCCTTATAAACTCTAAACTCCAGATTATTAAACTCTCCAATCAAAAATTTCGTTTAACTAAAAATAGTTACATTATGCCTTCAGGTTATGCCTTGTATCATCCTACATTCGGATTCTTTGGTTTCAAAAGTGACAAGAAACCATATTCACCAGTAGGAGGAAAGAAAGCCTTACAATCCATTTTAAACGATGGTGGACTATTAGACTTTGATAACTCGGTTTGGTGGCTTCCTATGGAAGTTTAATTATACAATTATAAAGTTGAATCAGGAGCCTATAAAGGGTTCCTTTTTAATAATAAACATATGTACAAAGATATTTATATATGCTATAATGATTTATAAGTTAAATACATATAAATATATGGAGGTTTTAAAAATGGCTAGAACATACAACTATTACGATTTTAGAGACGCAAAGGTTAATATCGCTCACACGCTTATGGCTAAAGGGTGGGAAGTGTTTGGATATTCTGCTGATAAATCTGATAGTATGACGGATTACTATTGCCCAGCTCACTGGAGCGGTATTGCCTCTAAAAATGGTTATGTACTTCTAGTCGATGTTTCTTCTTTACATGATAGTGGACGTAAATTAATTAATAGAACTTTTAATAGCACAACTAAAGATATTCAAAATAAAATTACAAAACTTCAAAATATGACAATCGATAAGGGAGCAAGCCAACAAGAAGAAGAATCTGCAAAAGCAGCAATTGAAAAATTACTTGAAAAACAAAATGAAGGTTGGATTGAGGAAGTAGTTGGAACTTATCCAGAATTTAAAAATGTTAATCCCTCAACTGCGAAATGGCACATCGAAAAAGATGGTGTACTCGTTGATAAAGGAACTGGAATAGGTAAATTCTCTGAACTTCCTTACATGTGGGACGGTGCTAATAATACATGGATCAAAGGTAGCGGAACTTTGGGAAACGGGAATAAGAAAGAAGTAAGCGAAGAAAAACAAAGAGTAATCAACGCTTTTAACAAATTTATTTCCAGAATAGAAAAGAACGTTAGTACAATTACTGTTACTGATGGTACAGAAGTTGGGTCTGCTGATGTTGAAACAATGCAATTAATAACTGAACAAGTAACAAAAACAGTAACAAGACCTGTTAAAGTTGAAAAAAATTCAATTGAAGAAGGCGACTATTTGAGGCTTGCTCATCGTGGCGGCTTCTGGTTAGTAACAAAAATTTATGAAGTTAATGGAAAAAATCGTATCTCTTACGAAAATGTTGGTAGTGAAAAAAGAGGGTATCAACAATTAAAAAACGCTAAACGATTTTATGATTTGGAAGAAAGAATGCTAAAAGCTGTTTTAGAAGGGAAAACAATCATCCACCAAATGACAACTTTTGACGAAGTAACAGAGGTTGAAAAATGGGTTAAGGTTGGTAAGGCACCTAGAGCTAAGAAAGAAGTCGTTTCCGTTGAGGTTGAAGAAGTTGTAACGGCTAATGAAGAAAAGGCAGTCACAGAAGCCGTAGAAGCTTCAAACGTTGTAACAATGGTAATCAACAAAGAGAAAAACGGAATCGAACTATCATTTGATAAGAAACCTTCAGCAACTATTATTGAATCGTTAAAAGAAAATGGGTTTCGCTGGTCTTCATTCTCTAGTAAATGGTGGGCAAAGCAGACGCCGGAACGCCTTGCATTTGCTCAGTCATTTATAGTACCTTCTCAAAGTATTAATGATAAATATAAAACAAATAAAGAAAATGTGTATGAAGCAGTCACGGAAGGACGGACAAACAGTCAGAACGATAATGTAATCTGTTATGAGTTTAATCAAGCTGAAGGAGTAACAGAAGAACAAAAGGAGGAAGGTGATACAATGGAAAATACAAACACAGTTAATGAAAATGAAAACACTGTTTCTGATTCATTTGATGATATCTTTAATAAATTTGATAATATCAATATCACGGCAGATCAAAAAGTATCTGGTGAGGATCTGGAATTCTGCAAAGAACAAGAATACATCTATAAAGAATTAATTTCTAATTATAATAAATTTTATGAAAGTCTTCAGATCATAGGTGAAAAAGACAAAGAACACGGGAAAAAGTACGGAGACCAATCTGGAACATACTTTCATACTCAAAATACAGCTTATTATTACTCAATGAGTAAATATGATTTTCAGGATGCGATTAACAAAATTAAAAACGCCTTTGTTGTCTGTGTGTGCGGTTATTTTGAAGGGAAATATAACATTACAATTGATAGAGAAATGATTATCAGTAAATATAAAGAAATCGTAACTTGTGAAAATATAGTTGATGAGATCCACGAACAAATGGGCGGGTATAATTTCACAGAAAAGGCCGAGCAAGAAATAAAAGCAAAGGCAGTCAATATTTTTAAATATAACGATGAAAGAATATCTATTCGCAACAATAAATTAATCTTAAATGGTTACTTTGTTCGGCATGATTCAATTTGGAAAGAATATCGACTTACCAATAACAAAGAATTCATTTTTAGTGCTTTGTCTCATTTTGATAGCGGTTCTGTGAAAATTAATAAAGAATTGTCAGAAAATTATTGTGGTTATGATAATGAGAAAAAAACATCAAACTTTGAAAAGTATGAAACACAATCATTTAACAAAGTTAAATCAATTAAATTCTTGAAGAATGGCAAAATGGAAATAGAGTTTTTAAATAATCAAGTTGCAACAAAATTTGCAAATGAATATTGTGGATATAATCAAAAGTCAGCATAAGGAAAGATAATACATATTAGGAATCAGTTATAAAATGTGGCTGATTTCTTTTTATTGGAGGATAAACAAATGTATCAAATTTCAAATAATGTAGTTCCACAAAACAAACGCAAAGAAATAAACGAAAAAATACAATTTATGATACAAAATGATAGTTGCTCAAAGTATGGTATTACTAAACAAAATATTTACGAGATGTATAGTGGTTCGGGTGGTTTGCATGGGTTAGATTTTAATGATTATGATTCATTCCATTCATTTACGGAAGCCAAAAAAGTAATTGAGCTTGGCGAGTTCTTTACGTCGCACCAACTATCTAAATTTCTAGTTGATTGCTTAAAAATTGATCAATTTCAACTAGTCGCAGATCTAACGGCAGGAAGCGGAAACTTCATAAATTGGTTACCTAATCATCAAAATGTCTATGCTAACGAATTGAATGTAAACAACTATAAAGTTATGAAATATCTATATCCAGAAATTAACGCAATCCAAGGAGATATTCGAGAATATAACTCAAGTGTAAAGTTTGATTATGTTCTAGGAAATCCACCTTTCAACTTAAAACTATATATCAATAGAACAGAATATTTAAGCCAGTTATATTACTGTATCAAAGCTCACGAACTCCTCAAACCATGCGGAATACTTGCATTAATTGTTCCAGTTTCATTTTTATCTGATGATTTCTCGGATGGTGGAATGATAAGCCAAATGAATGATATGTATAATTTTATCTATCAAGTAGAATTGCCTTCGGATTCCTTTAAGTCTACGGGAGTCGATAAATTTAGAACTAAAATTATGTTCTTCTCTAAAAAGAGTGAACATGTAACATACAACAAACCCTATAACACTAACCTTTCAATGTTACCCCAAATATCAAAAATAAATAGCGAATCAATTTATATAAAATACATAGCGCCAGTAATCGAACAAAAGGAAAAAATTAAGCACAAATTACTCTTTGAACAATTGCAGAATAATAAAAAAGACAATAACGGTAATTTAGAGTTTGAATCGAAAGTTAAAAAGTTGCTATTCGACATTAAGCGAACAAAGAGTATTAATAAAAATTTTACAAGGTGTATTGAACATGTTAATAAATATCATAATCAAGTTAGGCCAGAGGGCATGAAGTTTGAGGAATGGGAGAAGGTAAAATTAACGCCTAATAAAGTATTATCATATCTGAAGCGGGTATTAAAAAATCAACATAGAAAAGAACAAGACTTTATTAAATTAGTCAAGTTTAACAGTGGTTTAAAACTAAAAGGATATTCTCAGAAGAATAAAATTTACTTATCAAAGTTTACAGGTTTAAAAGAAATTAGTTTCAACGAAATGATTCTAAAAGATGAATATCTATTTGATGATGCGACTTTTAGAAAACTATTGAATAAGAAAATTCGAGCATATAAACAACAAAGTATTCCATTTAAAGATATGCAACAGGATAGAAATATTTCTGAGTGGTTGGAGAATTATCAACTAAACGATAGTGTGAATCACCGTGTAATTAAGTTGAATAACATTCAGAGGGAAGACATGGGGAAGATGCTACAGAAGCGCTACGGTCTGTTACAGTGGGATTGCGGAGGTGGTAAATCATTAGCAGCTATTGCTTATGCTCAATATCATTTACAACACAAACATATAAAAAATATGTTTATTGTAGCACCTGCAATTGCAATAACTGGAACTTTCGAGTCAGCCCTAACAAGTTACGGAATTCCGTTTGTTAAGATAGATTCTCTAAAAAGTATAACAAGTATTAAACCTTCTGACATCGTGTTAGTAACGTTCAATATGCTAACTAAGTATCAAAGACACATCAAGCAATTCATTCGCTTGAATGGGCGTAAAATTGGTCTGGTGTTAGATGAGAGTGACAGCATCGCATCCATGAAGAGCAAAAGAACAAAGGCGACTTTAAATGTATTCAAGAATGCAAATTATAAACTTCTGACCACTGGCACAAGTGTAAGAAATTCAATAGGTGAAGCTTTCCCACAATTTCAATTACTGTTTAACTCATCAGTAAATTTCATTAATCACTGTGAAGAAATTTATGTTCAGGATAAAAAAACTAAAGAGTTAAAAACAGAACGAAATGAACATTATTTAAAGCCATATCCTCAATATCATAAAGGGCAAAAACTATTTCAGGAAAGCCACATACCGGAAAAGATAACTGTATTCGGAGTATCTCAGGCAACACAACATATCTACAATTCCGATATATTAAAAAATCTTATTGATTCCACTATTATCACTAGGACATTCGAAGAAATTACAGGCAGATCCATTGCAAATAGATTTCAAGATACATGTTCATTTAATAATCATGAGAATGTGTTATATAAAAAAATCGTTGACGAATTTTATGAAATGGCTAGAAATATACGCAAAACAGGAAACAGTCGAAAAGACAGAATGCTTGAAATCATTCAACAACTTAATATGCTTATCAGAAGTTGCAGCGCTGCACATCTATTTAAGGAATACAATGGCAAAGGCTATTCATCTAAATTCAAAAAGGTATTTTCAATGATTGAGGAATGGGATAATGAGCCAATAGTAATCGGCTGCCGATTTAAAAAGACGGTGTACAGCTATGCAAGATATATTAGAGAGATTTTCCCGAATCGTAAATTGTTTGTTGTCACAGGTGAAGATATGAGCCTCAAGCAGCGAAAAGAAATGATTTCTGATATGAAGAAAGAGCCTAATCCTATTATGGTCTGTACTCAACAATCTTTATCAAGTAGTATCAGCATTAATTACATAAACAAAATCATCGTTACAGAATTAGCTTGGAATGGAGCAAGCTTACATCAGTTTACAGCAAGATTTATCCGGTTTGATTCTGAGGATGATAATAAAGAAATCCACTTTATTACCTATGAAAATAGTATCGAAAGTAATTTATTGAAACTAATATTAAGCAAAGAAAAACTCAATTTATTTATGAAGGATGACGAAATCGACGATGACGAGTTACTGGAACGCTTTGGAGTCGATTTTGATATCTTTAGTATGTTAATGACCAAGGAGAAGGATCAAGACGGCTATACTAGGTTGAATTGGGGGCAGCAGAGTATTGTTTAATGAAATTCATAACAATAATATGCAGATAAAAAATGAGAATTAATTTTCATAAAAGAGTAGTTTCATGTTAATATTTTAAATAATAAATATACACAAACTTATTGAATTATATAAAAATTTATGATAAGATGTATTTATAAGAGATACATATTACGGGAGGCGAATTAGAATGACAATTAGCGGAATACTTGATAAGAAAATGGGCGTAGAAGCGGCAACGGGATTTCTTAGAAAAGCTAATGTCCTAATGGCAAAATGGGATGCGAGTGAAGGTAGAATTCAAAAGAATAACTACGCACATCAATTGAAGGAAACATTCAATAAAGCTGGATTAACGGAAAGCGAACAAAAACAATATGTTACTGAAATGAATGTCATCATGAATGAAAATTTAAACCTTTGGGAAATGACAAGATAACAGAGGGGAGAAATCCCCTCTTATTTTTATTTGAGGAGGTAATACTATTTGTCAGCAAAGCTTATAGGAAGTAAAGTCAAAATCACCGATAGGCAATCACAATACTATAATCATTGGGGTTATATCGTGTCATATGATGATTCTTATCATATCTCAGGGGGATCCATATCTTCCAGTGCTGGAGAAGTTGCACCAATCTTTGATCGTAACCAATTTAGATTAATCTGAAGCAAGAAATAATGATTTTTAATTCATGATGAAACACTTATTTCGTAAGCTCATCCATGAGTATTTAAACATAGATAAAAGTATAAACCCGTAATATCAATGAATAATATTCAATAACATGTATAATTATTGTATATAATAATGATTTAATCCCATGAGACTAGAAATAGTCTCTTTTTTATTAGCAAACATATTGACAATAAATTAAACTCGTGTTATGATTATATCAAGTTAAAAAACAGCCTTACTAAAAGGAGATGTAGTAGATGAATCAAACGTACTTAGCAGTAATGAAAAGTAAATGGGATCGCAAACAAGCATTAAAAGATAGATTAGTATTTGGAGCATTGTTACTTAAATAACAAATACTTTATTAATAAACATAAATATAAAAAAAGGCGAGATAATGAAGGCAGCTCAAGTAACGCGTGAAAAGTTAACTCCAATTGAAACGTTGATTAAAAGAGCTTCCATAGCCGTATCTCTTGCGACTGGCGGGGATATCAGATGTAAAGAGAACACAGGTTTAGAGCTCCGCAGAATATTCTTAGAACTCGCTGAAGATGGAGCATGGGAAGCATATAAAGGAAATGGGAAATTTGAAGATGGCAACTCAGAAATGCATGTGTCTGAAATGTCAGACCGTTGGATTGCAAGAAAGTTAATTCAGGATTATGAATAACTCAAAAAAAAACGTTCACGAAAGGTGTTGTGAAAAATGTATCTCAAGAATCAATATGGCCAATTCTATCAATACTCCAAGGGTTTTGGAAAGTGGGTTGAAGATTTAGAAGAGGCAACACTATTCACACCAGAAGAAGCAAGGGGAACACATTATCATAAATTTAATTCAAATCAAAATATAGAAGTAATTTAAATAGACAAGGAGATGAATACATATGAAAATAATCAAACTTATTAAACGTAACGGAGAAGTAATCCTTAAAACTACTGGTGATAATTATAAACTAATTGAACTTTGCACATGTGTAAGACATGACTTAGTTAGTTACCAAGGGGATACGGTGGAGATATTAGTGAGTGCATAGTTATAATTATATTATTAATAAACATATACAAACATATTATTGTGTGATATAATGAATTTATTAAATGAAGCGGGGTAATACATATGAAAATTGAAAAAACAGTTAAATCTATTGTCTCGAAACTTAAAGAATACAATATTCACCACGAAGTATCTGGAGACCAGTTTACATTTGTTCTTGCACCTACAGCCACAATTCACACTAATAATTGCACTATTGAGATCTACAAGGATCAGGTTACGGTAAATGAGATTCCTGTAATAGATATAGAGGATATGATTAGCGAAGTTTTAGCAGTAGAAGCTTAATCAAATACTAGGAGATGAATGAAAAATGAAGAAAATCATTGAATACACCAACGTTACATATCACTATGATTCAAGAGAAGAAAGAGATATGCACGTTAAACTAATGGAAGCTGAAGGTTGGGAGTGTAGCGGACAAATTAGAGAAACACAATCGCTGAACTCATCGGTGTCTGTGTGGTGTGGTAAATTTACAAGGTATCAAGCTTGACCAAATGATAATTTCATGGGGAAAAAATAATATTATTGGAGGAAAAAAATGAGAATAGGTATACTTTATGCATTAGTATTGGTCTTTGAAGATGGTGGACAGAACATGAGAAGGTTTGCGGATGAAGAAAGTGCTGTTTCTGAATCCAATGATCTGATAAGCGCAATAAAGAAAAGCAAAAGAAAAGGTCTTAAAGTTTATTTGTCTGAACTAGAATATGATAAAGACAAAAATGACCGTTTAGTAGAAGCTAATCTAATTGACGAATATTCTGAATTATTATTTCAAAGTTGATGGGTATCTTTTTTGATAAAAACCGGATTTGATCAAGAAATAGGAGGGGAAAGGATGAATTTGAAAAGGAAAGTCGGAGACTCAGTAAGAATAAATCCATACGCTCAAGTAACAGGAGTGGTCATTGAACGATATGATATCAAAGAAGAGCATATTCGATTCGACTATAAAGTAAAACTTAACATTCCTTATGTAGAAAAAGATACAATTTATACGGCCAACTTTGATGAGAATAATAAATATTGGTGGAATTATTTTAATGATGATGAACTTGATTTTTTAGAGCGTAACTATGTTTTAGTTTCTAGATGAAACAGTTAGTTTATCAAATAGGAGGTAATTAAATATGACACAAATTAAAATCAGTGAATATATTGATACTCTTCAAAAGATCAAAGAAGAACATGGCGATTTAGGTATGTTTGAATATAATGACTATGCAACCATTAGCAAAGTTAGTTATCTTCCGAAACCTCAAAAGATATATTCTCAAAAATGGGTAGATGCAGATTACATGAAAAACGAGTTATCAAACGCGCGCATAGATATTGAGGATAAGGACTTATATAATGTGAATCTAAAGAAACCAATTATAATCGGCGTTGTAATTTAGTTTATAAAAGTTGAATTTTATGAATTTGCTTAAATAAAAATATACATAATCAAGTGGGTCGAGTAGAATAAGAGAAAAAAGGGGGTTTCTGATGGATAAAACAATTGACGAACTAGATCTTAGTGTTCGGGCTTATAATGTGTTAAAAGCTAATGGTCTCAAATATGAATCTGAAATTCGAAAGATTTCACTTGCTGATATTTCTAAGCTTCGTAATATTCGTAAAATTATTATATATGAACTTGAAGAACTGTTAGGTTTTAAATACAAATGAAAGTCTGATTTTATCTTGTGAAAGATATTGTGAATTAGAATAAAAAGAGAATAAATATCATTCTACCAAGATTTTCACGATAGAATGATATTAGTTTTTGAATTAAGAAGTTTTCACCCAATCAGTAAAAGATCTAAAATTAACGCGTGTTCTTACTCGTATGCCATTAGCTAAAGCCGAAGCTGAATTTGAGTCCATGTATGGACCAAGGCATGAACTTAGCTGAGATTGATAATCCAGACCTGCCTCTACTAGTATTCTAGATAAGTTATTTTTTAGAAAAGTATTGTTAAGTTGAGATATAGACCCAATGTTATTTAAAACATAATTTCTGATAGTTCCTGTGTTGTTAGTTATACATGACATTATGTTGGAATTGCTGTTAACAAGATTTGTATAAAGTGCTGGGATTGTTAAATTAGCGGTAATACTAATTGTGCCTGTTGAAGTCCAATTACACCTTACAGTTCGAAAACCTGTAAGCCTACAGGTTCTTCGACCCGGAAAGCCTCTCAAACATGAATATACCCGATAACGTTCACAAATAGTGGTTTTATTAATTCTTGCTCTTCTTGAAAAGTACAGGTTTTCTGAAATTCGAAGCTGTCCTAATGTTACATCTGGGCGTATGATTCCATCAGTGTCTATTTCAATTGCAGTCCCTCCTCCTGATATAGGAAGAGGCGTTTCTTCAAAAGTTGCTGTTGTACGTTTACCATCTATTGTTTTTACTTTCTTTGTGCTAACTGGTTTATTGAGATCTTTTTTTATATCTTTATCCGAAATAGGGATCGGTTGTTCAACGATGATCCTTTTTGGATCACAAACTTTACCTTTTTTATCTTTAGTTTTTTTTGAGCAGGTACAGGTAGATTTTGAGGTTGTTTTTTTACTAATCAGTTTCTTAGTGAGAGTTGGTTTTTTCTTTATTGTCATAATACTCAATCCTCCTATTATTTGATAACACAATATATGTTTTCAAAACGAGGAAGTTGATAGAGACATACCTAATTTTCAGCATGCAGACTTTTCTTATCAAAGATTAATTTCATCATGTTAATAAATTCATAGATTTAAATCGGTTAGATTTATATAGTGGAAATTAAGAGGTGATTTATGAATCTATTGAAAAAAACCTATTATATAGGTGCACTTATTTCTAAAAACTTCGTTCGAATTTCAGCAGTGTTTTTTAGCTTGTTAATTACCGAGTCTTTACTTATTCTTAGTGTTTTTATAACGCATGATTCTAGAATTCCTTATATATCTTATTGTCTTTTAAAAGTTACTATGTGTTTGTTTTTTGTGTTTTTTTTAATCTCATGTTTACGTGCAGCTTTGGCAAACAAATTTTCTGGGATCAGTTATACCAAGGGTGGAACTCTTTTCTCATGGTATAATGATACTTATGTTTATAATCAAAAGATTAATTGGCTTCAAATCGTTTTATATAACATTTCAGAAATAAATATTGATTTCTCTAAAAAGATGCTAGCCAGTCCTTCAGGGAATAAAGGCTGGTATGAACATGAGATATCGAAAAAATTTCCTGAATCTCATATTGTTGTAACAGATATTAAGATCCCAGAAGATCATATTGAGAGTTCTGTTAATTTGCAATATCTTCCTCAAGAAAATGATGCATTAAATATTCGTGAATATCTTGAAGAAATAAATATTTCTACAGTAGATTACATATGGGACATTAAGGGTGCGCTATGGCATAATTACAAAGGAAAAAAATTAGACATTATGTTAAAGGCGTTTTCCTCAGTTTTAAAATCTAGTGGTGGTATTATTATTGATGCATATGAAGTCAATAACTTTAAAATTTACTTCAATACTTTAAAGAAGCCCAAAAACAGAAAAAGTTATTTAGAGGATTCAACCTTTCAAAAAATAGAAAGACCATTAAAAAAGAATACTTTTTATAAAGATAATTTTACCCTCATCATTGTAGGAGATGGAGATACAAGGATGGCAGTGTTAAAGAAGAAATGATATCAATGGGAGTGCACTAAAATAGTGTGCTTCTTTTTCTTTTATAGAGAGGAGATTAAATTGAAATATTTTTAATAATAAATATATACAAAACAAATATTAAGTGATATAATTAATTATAGAAACGAACGATACATATAGGAGTGAATGAAACAGTGTTTGAAGTCAATATCATTGAAAAGATTTGTGGCAAATTAGCAGTCAATCGTTATGAATTCGAAAATGAAGGAGAAATGAATCGTTTCATTGAAATGTGTAGGGAAGATACAGGAGTCATTATGATTCATAAGAATAAAGGTAAGGCAGCCTAAATAGTGGGTAAAACTATATTTTTATAAGGAGACGATAAAAATGGATTTAATCTTTAGAGAAAAGGTATTGATATATAATTTGCTTAGTGTTCGGTATCACGAATTGAAAAACAAACCAGAATCAAGAGCAGGAAATTGAAGATCTATACATTAAATTCGGTGCTGAATTAGAGAGAGAATACGGAAAAGACTGGTGGATAAATTAAGATGAAATGATCCTTTAAAAGGTGGGTTTGAATATGAAACCTGAAAAATTGATTGGTAAAAAAGTAACTATCACCAATAAAGAATCTCAATACATAGGGCATTGGGGATTCATCAAGGAATGGGATGGAAATCAATATCATATAAACGGTGGATCAATCTCAAGTGAGTTTGGTGAAGTAACGCCAGTGTTTGATAGAGATGAGTTTAAAACTGTCGGAAGAGGGAGATAGAATGAAGACTGGAGACACAGTGTATCTTAAGGCATTGGCAATGAAGGAAGACGCCACAAAGAGGTACATGTTGTAGAGTACAAAATAGGGAAGATCGGTAGGAAATATTTTGAGGTGTATAAGGAAGGCTATGAATCTTATACAATTAAATTCAGAATTGAGAGTAATAGACAACATACAGATTATTCACCTGATTTTAAACTCTATTTCTCAATGCAGGAAGTACTAGACAAAGAAGAGTCTGAAAGATTAAGTAGGAAGTTAGGAGAGAAATTTGGCTCTTATGGAAAAGTTGATTTAACTCTTGATCAGTTGAGAAGGATTAGTCAGATTGTTAATGAACAGACGAAATGAATATTTTATAAGGAGAGAATTTCATATGGTAGATAAAGATGTAAAGTTTAATACTGAAGAAGGTCCGATAATTGGGACAGTAATAAGTGAAGATGAATACGGAATACTAAAAATTAGAGTTATTGGAGAAGGTGTGTGGGAGACATCTAAATATCGAGTTACGGAAGTAAAATAGAGAATAAAAAGATTATTTCACGAGGAGTTTAGACAGGTAATTTAATAAAATAAAAGAACCCATCTAGTAACAGGTTCTCTAAAATAACCATTAAATTTCATACACCTTCTTAGATTTTGAAGACACTTCATTCATAGGATGATATCCTACACGTTGATTAATGTGTTTGGCGAAAGAAATAGCATCGCGATTATGTGCAGCCAATAAGGTAATATCAGAAACAACGTTTTCTACTGAACGATAAAAGACTTTTAAGAAGACTTTATTTTTATAAGTTGATTGTAATCCTTTAATTGCTCCAACTAAACAACCTAAAATTCCAAGAATAATTGCAGGAATTTCTCCATTATCAAATATCAAACCAAATAAAAGTCCACCTAAGAACATTGAAACTACACCATAACCTAGAGCAGAAGCTACTGGACTTCCTTTTAAAACAACACGTCTATGTAATATTTCGAAACCAATGATTCTTTCAAAGGGTATGTGTTGCTTAGAACTAAACTTAATTCCCTGACTATTTAGACTCAGAACTATTTGTGTATTAATTTCAGTTTGAGGCAGTCCTTCTATGTGTTTTAACCAAATCCTATGTGTCATAGCATCCTCCAGTATTTACAAGTTAAATAATATTTATTATACCATTAAGAGGATATGCTTAGTTAGAACGAATTTTGTGAGAGCATTAAAAGTAAGTAAAAGGATTCTTTTATAAGGAGTCAAAAAAGCAAAGGGGAATGATACATATGTCATTAAGTTTGAGTAAAGCAATTGAAATGTTTGTTCGCCATAAGAAGATAGAAAGACGTAGCCCTAAAACAATAAAAACATATTATGATGATTTGATAAGATTCCAGAATTATTTAAATGAAAATAATATTGAAACTTCGGATATTAAGAATCTTGATAAAAATATTGTTCTTCATTATTTTGAATATTTAACATTTAAAAAGAAAAAATGGACTGGTCATCCAACAAATATATCTAATGAATGTGGATTAAAAGCAAAAACAATAAATAATGTTAGAAGGAACTTGGGGGTTTTTTTTAACTATCTTCTAGCAGAGGAATGTATAGAAAAATTTCCTTTAGTAAACATAAAACCACAACCAGAAGATATAGAAGAATTTGAAGTTTTTACAACAGATCAATTAATGGCTCTATTGTCAGAGCCAAACAAACATACATTCTCTGGTTTCCGTGACTACACGATTATGCTAATTATGAGTGATAATGGGATTAGGACAAACGAATTGTTTAATGTTAGAGTTAAAGATGTTGATTTACAAAACAAACATATAATAGTTCAAAGCGGCATCGCAAAAGGTAATAAGAAAAGATATCTTCCAATCAGCGATATCGCAGCAAATTGCATTAAAGAGTTAATACATTATTGTAGATTGAATGAAGAAGATTATTTAATTCTAAATCAATTCGGAGGGAAATACAGTTCTAATACCTTTGCAAAAAACGTGAAAAAGTATGGAGAACTTTCAGGAATTAAAAATGTTAGAGTTAGTCCACATACAATAAGACATACTTTTGCAACTCAATATCTACTAAATGGTGGGGATACAATCTCATTACAATTAATTTTGGGTCATAATAGTCAAGATATGACAGCGAGATATGTACATTACAATAAGATGATATTAGCAAGTATATTGAATAGAAACTCGCTGCTAAATGGAATCGACTTAATAAAAGTGGGAAAATCAAAAATTAAGAAAATAGACAATTTTTCAGAACGCAGTAGAATGGCAATTTTGAACAGAATTGTTTGAGGGGATCACATGGGGAGCAAAATGCTAACTTATGAATACGTAAAAAAATATGTTGAATTAGATAGTAAAAGTTCGTGTGAATTATTGTCGAAAGAATACAAAGGGCGACATCACAAATTGCTAATAAAATGTAAATGTTCCGATGAGTTCAATGCGTCATATGCATCTTTTAGATTTAAAAAAAAGCAACAATGCTTAAAATGCGGGGATCTTATAAGAAGAAGTAAAATAAGAAAGAGCTTTGGCGAAATAGAGAAGTTAGTTGAACAGCAAAATTGTGTTTTACTTTCTGACTCTAAGGATTTTAATGCTGGGGAAAAATTAGAAATAATGTTTGAATGTAACCATATTGGATTTATCACTTTAAGTAACTTTAAAAAAGGTGCGAGGTGCAATCACTGTAAATCCGAGAAATTAAGAATTATAAAAAGAGACAGGCCAGAAGATGTATATGCGAATGTTAAATTAGCCGGATTTAAATTTATTAAGTGGGTAGATGATTATTGCAATGGAGACTCTAAATTTATATTAAAATGTGTAAAAGAGCATAATTTTGAATCTACTAATGATAAGTTACGCATGCATATAGGTTGTCCTACTTGCAGTTCTTCTAAAGGAGAAAGAATTATTGAGCAACTTTTGAATAAATACAATCTAAAATATGTAAGACAAAAACGATTTACTGACTGTAAAAGAAAAAACACTCTACCCTTTGATTTTGCCATTTTTGACAAATCTAATGAAATCAAATTTTTAATAGAGTTTGATGGAAAGCAGCATGATATACCAATTAAATATTTTGGAGGTGAAATGGGCTTCGAAAAAACAAAGGAAGCAGATAGAATTAAAAATGAATATTGCATTAAAAATAATTATAGGTTGATAAGGATTAAAAGTATGGAAATAAATAAAGCAGAGTCAATTCTTCAGAAAGAATTGGAGCGAAAAAGTTGAATGAAAGAAGTATTTGATATTGAGTAGAGGAGACCAAAATTGAATTACGATAACGAAGTAGGAGTTTGTTCAATGTACGTTGATTTAAAAGGAGAAACAGTAAAGAGAAACAGAGAACAGTATCCGTATAGTTATGATCCCTATGTTGTTTGGAAGAAGGATTACTCAGATGATGGTGTTTGCGTTTATTCGGATAGGCTTCTTCGGTGGGATTATGATAAATATAATAAATGTTGTACAGAAGTATGGGGGGATAGAGGACAATATTTTAATAATAGAAAACCAGAAGAAATTGAAAAGTTTCTTAGCCAATATTTAACCAATAGAATAAAACTGACAGCAATTATGGAAGGTTGTAATGTATCAAATGGATTTCCATATTGGATATTTTTTTATGAGTTGATCAAATAAGTCTTTGATTTAGAAATGGAGTGAAGAATTTGTTTAAATGGATGAAACGAAGTATGGCTGCTGGCTTCTATCATCAGTTAAGATTAAACAATATAATGAAAGAGAAGATTGATTTACTGGAGAGGCAAGTAAGATTACAAAAAGATTATATTGGCGAGTTAGAAATAGCGACAAGTAGAGGTGATCAAATAAATGGGAGAAGCTAAAAGAAGAAGGATTGTCGGAAGCACTGAACCAGATCCTAACTGGCGAAGAAAACTTTCAAGCGAAGAGATCCGCGAAGCTGTTGTTTCGGGAATGACAAGGGGAATTAAAGATGTACAATATATGTGGGGTCAGATGAATAAGAGAGTATGAAAGAGCAATTTGATGAGCTAATTTTAATAATAAAAATAAAATTATAAAGGATGATACATATGAAAGAATGGAATTTTATTGTTAACGATGAAGTAGTGGACACTATTGATCAACAAGGACGCACCAAAGAAGCTTTTTACTGGATCATCTTGGACAAGGTGTATGAATTGACGCAACAGTATAGAGCTTCTGTGGGCGTTTATAGCCGTTCTGGTGCGGAGTATAGTTATGTATAAGAATGGACGCTGTAAGGCTGGAAAGCTCGTTGTAACTAATGTAGAAGGCGATGAGATTGAATTATTAGATGCGGCGAATGCATATAACTTTATTAGAATATCGAACCAACGTAAATGAATTATATGCCTCCTAAGAAAGATACCATAATAGCGTAAGATTGAATGTTTCGATTAAAAACTAATCGAAAACAGTTGAAATCTAATCGGTAATATGGTAATATGTTTTCAAGGAGGTAAATAAATGAATATTGGGAAAAAAATTAAAGAAGTCCTTGAAAGTCAGGGCAGAGCAGCAGCATGGTTGGCAGATAAAATAGATATTAATGAAATTACCTTACGAGGTAAACTCAACCGGAACAGTATATCGGCTGATGATTTATTAAAGATATCGATAATTTTAGATATAAATTTAGAAGAACTTAAGTTGGAATATAAAGACTTATGGAGAAATGGACACGGCTAAGATGATCAAAGGGTTGTTTCAATTAAATAATACCTAGGAGGACAAGAATATAAATTCTACATACAAGAACCTATTATATGTGTTGATTTTTATGATTGTACTATTAGTGTTTGTCTCAGCAAAAAAATATAAAAGTAACTTTGTTTATATTTTAAAACACTATCTACTATTTTTTATGGAAATTATTATTAGTTCTATTCTGATTAATTTATTGATTGGTGGATTTAAAGACAATACAGCTTTGAGTTTCTTTAAAGACTTTGTATTTTCTTATTCTATTTATCAATTAGTGTTGCTGACAATATTTAAACTGAAAGACTCAACTACCACGGATACACTTTCAGCCATGAAAAAATATATAGATACTCACTTGTTACATATAGAGTTCGAAAGACCAATGTCACCCGAAATATCTCTAAATGCAAACAAAGCGTATCAAGGCTGTCGGAACAAAAAGCATAGATTGAGATGGATTAATTTACTCAAACTTGAGAGGATGTACTATAGAGGTTTATTGAGAGGAGATGATTTTAAATTCACTCTTAAGAAAGCAGCGATAGAAATAGAACATGAAAGTAAAATAAACAATTTCTTTTGGATGAATTCAATCTTGCTAAGGGTAACGAAATAACTATTTTATGAGGAAGTGTTCTTTCAGATGAGCTTTGTGTCAGTTGTTGTTGGTAGTGAGTTCATAACTATTGTTGCAGACAGAAGAGCAATTGAAGTATTGCCAAACGGTGAATACGGAAGAATCATCGATGAAGAGGCTGAGAAAATTGCTGTGCCTACAGAAAAGGTGTTTTATTCAATTGTTGGAATTGTACATTTGGCACTAGACTTTATCGAACAGTCAAAAATGGTCGAAACGTTGATTAACGAAAACCAGAGGCTAGTATCAAAAGAGAAAGTAAAAGCTTGGTATGAATCTTATAAATCCAATTTAAAGGGCCTTAAATTTGGAATCGTATTTGGTGGGGAATCAGAAGATGGTTTTTTGAGAGTGTTTAGTCTAGATAGTTTAAAGAGCGAATTTAAAGAAACATCTTCGCCCATAGGAATGATAAACACTATTGTGTTTCCCAGTTCAAAACTTGACCAAAGCATCCCTTTAAAGCTATTTAGTGAATTGTATGGTGTTAGCGATGGATCTGTAGAGTCTACATTAGAAATTCAAGAAAAATTGAATGATCTTATTGCTGATATTGACGTTTCAGTAAACAAGGAAAAGACATTTCACGTTATCAGAAAATCAAAGTAAAATGACTGTTTCATAATTTTAAATTGAAATGGAGTGGGGAAAGTGGAGAAAGATAATAAAGCTTTGGAGAAAATCGCTCACCTACATCAAACCCAATTTTTTAAAGAGGCTAATACATACATTAGCGAGGGTTGGATTTTACTTAATATTCATACGACTGACAGTGGCCATCCTGTAGAACGAGATCAACATACGGTTTTCACTCTTGGATGGGATAGTGATAAAGGTGAAGTGAAACTGCCAAAGTACAATTTTTAAACTTCGTAAGGCAGATGAAATGGCTATTTTATCAAAATATACACTATTTAAGAGGTGAACCTAATGAATGCAAATGAAATACAGCATTTGCTAAAAATGTCTAACAAGAAACATGCACCACAATCATGGTCTGATTTGGCTGCAAAATACAGTATTAAATCTGTGTTCCTTGTTAATGATCAAAAAGTAAATAGAAGCTATATAGATCATGTGGAAAGCATAATCTATGTAAATGAGATATCAACATTTTGGCGGAATTACTCAAAAGCGGAATATGGAAATGCCAAAACACCAGATGAATCAATCGTATTAAAATTTTTACATGAAGTTGGTCATGCAGCGTATGGCCATCACCTTCTACCAAGTGCTGAATTCAACACTATTGGTAATACAATTGCAACACAACTGACTAATATGAAAGAAGCTCAAGCATGGAAATTCGCTACAGATTTCTGCTCAAACTAGCCTTTTGATTTTACTCAATTACTAAGAGATTTTCAATCGCAATAAGTTGTGGGTAAGTTAGATGGTTAGTGGTGCGAAACTTAAGTATATGAAATGCAAGTCTTATATAGATATAAATAATTACAGGGGGAAACAATGTGAATAGCACCCATGTTGGCGAGGTACGTAAACTTGTAAGAAAATATATGAAGACTTTTAATGAGAAAAATGGTTTAGATATAAGAATTGACGAAGAAAAATTGAGAGAGGGGTATCAGATGGAAGCGGATGCTCCTACAAAAACGGTGGTATTTGATCCTCACGAAATTACAAAATCATTTAATAATCAATTATTTGCAGCACAAGCGGGTGTCTCCACAATTGAAAATCTTATTAAAATCTTGATTGCACACGAAGTTGGACATATCTTGGATTATGAAAAGAATAGTTTTTACTTCCACAATGATGGTTACGCTGAAGTTATGGAAGAAAATGCATGGGAAATTGGAAATAGCTATATTGAAGGTGGCTTAATTAGCGAATATGGCTCATTTAGAGAATTTTCTATGGATTCATATCGAAGAGGTAATAAGTTTTAAAAAATGATACCCCAATGAAATGTAGATTTCGTGAGCAATTATACTTATAAGTACCAATTTTTTAATTTTGAGTTTATACTTTAATAATCTAGCGTTACTCAAAAAGAGAATGGGTGATTATTTTTATGGTGTATCAATTTAATAGAGTAGATAGACATAAGGCAGGAACGATTGTGAAGCACTATGATAAGAGATCGAATAAGAATCGTCCATATTTAATCATCTCAAATAGCAAATCTGCTATAGAAGGCTACAATGATTATATTGTATTACCCATAACAGGAGCCAAAGGTAAGAGAAAGAAGAAGTTCCACGTTGAACCGGATCACAGGTCTTGCGGATTAACCAAACGGAGCTACATAAGAAGCAATAAACCTGATGTGATTTTACATGATACCATTGTAGAAATCCTAGGTTGTGTTCCTGAATTTATATTAGAACAATCAAAAAAGTTTCTTAATGAATGTATTAGCGATGAAACGCTGAGTATTTATCAAGAATCTTTTACTTATTGGATTAAGGCATACAATGTTGCTTGCAATAAAAACTATAATATAAAAAATGCTACTGAAGAAATGAAGGATGAGTTTCACATAAGTATAGGAAGATTAATCAATAAGAATCGTAAGGTGATCCAGCTAGTATTCAAACCTGAATATCTTGCTTCAAGGCTGGAAAGAGAGTCAATCTAGTTTTTATCGAAATAAAAAGCACATGAAAGACGAATTTTACTTACATAATAAAGAAGAAGAACCTGACCGATTAAATGGCAGGTTCTTCTTTTTTTGATTGTGGGAAATTATCTATTAAAGTGGACTTCCCAAGTATTCGAAGGAAATTCTTCATATCATCAGATAGTACTTCTTTAATGTCGGGTGTATTTTTTGCTTCATATTCCTGAATAGTTTTTTCTTTTTCTAAAAGCATTTGTTTCATTTCTTCATATTCGCGTTTAATATTAAGTAAAGATATTAAAACTAAGTCAATTGAGATTACACTTAGGTTGTTTTCGTCTTGTTTTGCAACTTTTTTAGATAATTTATCTTTTAGACTATATCTAATGATTTTTGCTTCATCTATTTCCTTCGCAAATTTATGTCTTAATGTAGAGTTCCAGCGAAATCCACAAGCTGCTGGAGTCCTATTAAGTGCTTCTGAGACCTTCTCAAATGCTTGCAGTTGCGTTTTGCCTGTTCTAATGTAATCTAATGCTATATCAGAAAGGAGTGAGTCATCGCTTTGGCTCCAACTATCTTTTCTCTCTCTCATTAAAAAACCTCCGATTATAGTTTCTATAACCATTTATATCCATTGTGTCAACAAATTATTCCTCGTGTTTGAGTGGTATTGATATACGATGAAATTGTATTGACAAAGTAAAAACAGAACAAACGTTCCACTTGTAGTGCTATAGACTCACATGTATAATAAACATATACAAAGTACATAATATTAAAGAAATTAATAAGCGGTTTAAACATAAAAAACAAAAAAATCTCTACAGGGAGTGTGGTACATATGAGTTTAGTAATGGATAGAGTTAAAACTTCAGAAATTAAACAATTTGATTTTTATTTGGTTGATTTGGGCGAATCAAAAGGGTCAGTACAACGAGGAGTTAGACCATCCATAGTAATATCTAATGATAGAAGTAATAAATTTTCTAACTTTGTAGTTGTCTGCCCTATTACAAGCAGCATGACTAAAGCAAAATTACCAACCCACGTATATATGGAAGCTAAAGAAATTGGATTCCATAAAGATAGTGTTGTAATGTTTGAGCAACACTTTACAATAGATAAGGGATCGCTAATTCATAAAATTACCGATATGCCCAAGAAATATGAGCAAGAACTAGAAAGAGCATTGATGATTAGTACAACAAGAACATTTTCGAGATCACAATAATAAATTAATAGAAATTATCAAAAAAGAAGAGTGTTATAACTCTTCCTTTTTTGTTTCATCATTATGTAATTTAAATAAATCAGATATCTCAATCTCTAATGCAACGCAGATTGAAGCAATATTTTCTAAAGGAATCATTTTTGAAGTATTATTGCACATTTCATTGATTGTAGAAGGTCGTATTTGTGTTTTTCTAGCTAACTCTCGTCTACTTATGTCTTTGCTGGTTAATATATTTTCAAGCATGATTTCAACCCAAGACATGTTAAACCTCCTGTATTATATTGGATATTGACACATAACAAAAAGAAGAGTATATTAGTGGCGGAACGAAAATCGTTCCAAAAGAAAGACATAGAAAAATCTCTCCAACGGAAAGTTAGAGAGACATTTTTGCTATTCTATCTTAGCAGATTAAATGAATTTATCATATATAAATTAAACATCGAGGTGTAGGCAAAAGTGGGAAATGGAAGATATTGCATTCAAAAGTTAGTCTTCAAACATCCAGTGACAAAAGAAGAAATATGGGAAGATACAAAATTAAGTAGTAACAATCCAGAAGGTTTGATGGATTTTATAACCTGCATATATAGAATCTTTGATACAGTAGATCATTTTGTATATAAAAAACGATGAGCAATATATATTTAATAATAAATATACTCATTTATTTTTTTGATGATATCGCAACAATTTGATAATCTAATAGATATAAACTTTATAAATTAAATTGTTATAATGTGATAAAATGGAAGTTAAATATATTAAGGATGGTGATCATTATGAACAACAAGACTGACATCATCGCTAAGTTTATAAATACAGCTTATGGGGTTGATTATACTGACAGATATATGTGCCCAGCAGAAATCTATAATTATATATTTGAAGAGAACAAACAAAGCTATGTATGGCAGTCTAAGCAACGATATGAGATGGATTTAACAGAAGGTAGCATTTATCATTTAAAGGCGAGAGTGGGCAACAGATTACTTGGTGGTCGAGGTTTGAGTATTAATGAAGTAGAAATTATAGGACAGATGAATATAGACAATAAAATTATTAGGCTAACACAATAGCAAAGAGAAATAGAATTTAAAAAAAATATTAATAAGGTTTCTGAAAAATTAAAATTACCAGCTAATTTAAACTTACAGTTAGTATTGTAAATCTAAAATTAAATAAATTAATAAAATTTTAAAGACTCAATACATATGATATTTTATATGTGAGAGTCTTTTTTGTTTTTTCGTGTTACGAATACTTCTTGATTTTTTGACATCATGTAGTAAATTGAATTGTAGAGGTGATTTTTTTTGGTCAGCGATGATAAAGATATTCTTTATGTAATGACTTATACTTTAAATAGTGGAATAAAAAACACTGTACCATTAACTGTTTTTCAAATTAATCAGTGGATAGAAAACTTTAAAGAAAAGACTGTATTTGTTACATCTATAGGAACTGAATATTTTGGGCTAAATCCAGAATTAGTTGCAGATTTTAAAGTACATAATAAACTATCAGAACACAGAAAAGATATTTCAAGTATACAAAAAATAGGAGTAGAGTTTTTAAAAGAAGCATATGAAAGTAAGGTAATAATAATTAAGATTGATTGTAAATGTGGTACAGTTTACACTACAGAATCACTAATAAAAAGAACTAAATGGAATTGCAGTAAGTGTAAAGAAGTAGTTTTTTTGAGTAGTGATAGTTTAGTTGACACAAATAAAGGAAAAGCTTATATCATGACGAATAAGAATGTATGAGTAAAAAAATGGTAATGGGAGATACTATGAAATGAAGCTAGATAGCGAATTCATTAAACAGATTCAAAGTGTTTCTAAAACTGCTGGTGGTTATTTAACAGTTGAACTTTATGATAAAAATAGGGGAAGTTTACCATCTTGGGATACACTTAAGAAAAAACTGAATAATATTGAGTTTGTGGAATTATTAAAAATCACTAAGGTAATGAGTAAAGATGAATACAATTATAATAAGAACAGGATTAAAGCAATAAGTAATTTTAAAATAATCAATTTGGAACATGGATTTGTATCAACTGCGCTATATGATGAATTAAAACTAGAGCCATCATCTGATTACATAAGTAAAAAATATGGTTGGTCAAAGATAGCTGAAGAAGCAAATGTGAAATTAGCAAACAATCAATACACCTCAATTGATGAAATGATTCTGGAATTAAAAAACAATATTAAAAAACTTGGTTATATTCCAACTTTAAACGAATACGAAAAGCTACTTATTAAACCTTCAAGAAAGTCTTTTGCTTCTCAAGAGATGCAGTGGTCAGATGCTATGTCAAAGGCTGGTTATAGAACTTATGGTAAGCCTGTAAAAACAAAGGATCGAATATGTGCTAATGATGATTGCTATAAACAATTCACCCCATCTAATAAAGATGAGATATATTGTACCAATTGTTTTAAAGACTTAAGAGCAAAGTTGGTAAGGGAAGTTGAAAAGTTGAATGTGGAAGAATTAAGGGATGTTACTAAGAAACTTATTTACTCTTCTACAGCGCAGAAAATAGTTCTTGATGCTTTGAAGGTTCTTTGATTAAAAATATTTTTATTAATAATTATGTTATACTTAAAATATATATAAAATAAAAGAGGTGAATTTCGATTGAAAAGGGATAGAATCGAACTAGAAGAAAAACTAAAGACTGCTATTGATAATGTAAAACACAATCGAAAAATTACTGAGAAAATCAGTGAGATCTTTCGAGAATATAAATTACCAGCAGGTACATTTCAATCTCTAGTTAGGTCTAAAGATATCTACAATTTAGATGTGGCAAGGCTATATGTGCTCACCCTATCTTTGTCTGAGGTTACGAACGATGATGAGTTGATTCCATCAATTTATTTCACTGACAAAGAAATAGCTGGAGCAAAGGGATATATTGAGAATACTACTTCTTCTGAAAATATGGAATTACCCATTTCATTGCCAGACGTTATTAAAATGAGTGACGAAGAATATGTGACAAGAGTTGAAGTGAAACTACTTGTTAAAATGTTTCATTCACAATTAATTTTTTATGATTATGAAACTCAAAGATCTCCTAAGTTTAAAAGAAGAGGGGATAGTTTTATTGAAGTACCAGAGATAAATAAAGATAGTGTTACAGATATTTCTAAGCATATGCTTAATGGTACATATTTGCCAGATACGATAACACTTAATATTTATTCTGAACAAATTGAGGCAATTAGTTATAATTCCAAAACACAAATATTGACGATAAATGAAGAAGCTCCAATATCTATTTTGGATGGTTTTCACCGATTGCAAGGCGCGATTAAAGCACATTCGCTAAATCCAGATCTAACTCAACAAATGTTTTTGTCTATACGCTGCTATGACAAAGACACAGCCAAAAGATTCTTTGGACAAATAAATACTGTAAATATTGTTAAGCCTGAGAGATTGAAAGAATTAAAATCAGAAAAATATTCTGATCAAATAGTCAAAAATCTTCAGCGAAAATCAGAATTGACTGGAAGAATTGCTTCCGCTTCAGCAATATCAGAAATAGCAGGACAATTGACTACGTTTGATATCTTGAGTGATGCAATAGATAGAATCTTTAATCCCAGAACATCTATTGAAGAAAGAGAAGTTTCGGATTATTTAATTGATTTCTTTGCATATTTAGTTAGTTATTATCTGGATGAATTCAAATTAAATCCTAATGAGTACAGAAACACTAAAATTAATCACCCATTGATGTTTATAGGTTATGTCCAAATTGCAAAAATGTTCAAAGATGAAAATAGAGATTTGAAAGACATAAAGGAATATGTTGATGGAATTGACTTCAAAGACAGTATTTTAGCCGAATTATTAGAAAACAGAAGAGGATTAAACAGTAAGAAGACTAGAAATGCCATAATTGAATATTTTGAGTCAAGAGGTGGAACCAATGTCTAATCAGACGTATAATGATTATTTGTATAATAAAGAGCAAAAAGAAAGATTTTTAAAAGACAGAACTTTCAATACAAGAGAGGCATATTCACGTGTCTTAAAGAGGGCATCTTCTCTTGAAGAAGAGTTTGGTAAAGACTTATATAATTTCAACATTTCTGAGATAGAGTTATTGATCAATTATCTAGCTCCTACAACTCTGAGTTCTGTTCAATCAGCAACATCACCTATTACAGTGTACATAGACTGGGCAATTGAGCAGGGACTAAGAACAGATAACTTTAACCCTCTGAGTACACTTATAGACAGAGAGTATTTAGAAAAATTTATTGATAAATCAAATGAGTTAATATTTTCGAAAGATGATATAGATGATATCACTGGCAGATTAACTAATAGAATAGATGCTGCTGTTATACAATGTCTATTTGAAGGATTGATGGGAAAAAAATATTCGGAATTATTAAATCTAACCATCCATGACATAAACGAAAATGAAAATAGACTCATCTTAACCAATGATATCGATGAAGGACATAAAAAAAAGCGAGTTTTGATGTTAGATGGTGACTCTACACTGATTAAATTATTGATTCAAACATTTGAGAAAAAAATATACTATAAAAACAATGGAAACCCGTCTCCTAATAACAAATCAGATATAATTAACTTAGTTGAAAATGACTATATTTTTCGAGCAGCCGCATTGGGAGTGAAATATTTAGGTAAAGCGGACTCTCATTTAGTACTAAGAAAGCTTAGATTAGTTGCTGATTGGATGGGACAGCCGCATTTAACGGCTACCAACATTAGGAACAGTGGGATGTTATATTATGCTTATAAGCTATACAAGGACAGAGGAAAGTTAGAGAAAGAAGAATATGATATTATCTGTGAAAGATTTGATATTAAGATGAATAGCTTGGGGTATTACAACATTTCCAGACAAAAAAATGATTTCTTGAATGTTAAAACAATTGAAAAAATATACGGTAAAGGAACAAGTTGAAAAAACTTGTTCTTTTTTTATTTTATGGGTTGACTTCACGGAAAAACGTGGTAATATAAAAATATAAGTTGTATATGTTTATTAATAAAAAGGAGAATTAATTATGGATGGATTGTTATACATAGTATTTTCAGTAATAGAAGGCTTTTCAATCTTATATTTAATACTTAATTTATTTAGGATATCAACAAAAGAGCATATTAAAGCGGTCATAATTGCTAACATTTTTATTTCTATATCAACTTATTATTTTCAAGAAAGCATTCTATCTGATGTTTCCCCATTACTTATAATGCTATTACTATTATTATTTCTAGTTTTTATCTTTAAAGTATCGATTTTATATTCTATATTCGTAACAATATTCGGTTTTGTTTTTTGTTTGATAATTCAAGGACTATTAATTTATATCCCAACACTTTTTACCAATCTTACTTTTGATAGTATAAAGAACAACGATCTTCTGCGGTATTCATTTCAATTCTTAAATTCAATTCTGCTTATCATTATAGGACGATTTTTACATATTAAAGGATTTGGTTTTACTTTTGCACTATATACTCCATCGATGAGGTTTAAATTATCTTACAAAAATATATCCATAATAATGCTTTTTGGTCTAAGTATTGTAGTTACAGGCATTATCTTCGATATAAACAATATGGTCATGGGAATATCTCTTCTGTTAGTGATTTTTATATGCTTGTTGTTTATAGGAATAAAAGGAGAGGTTGCTGGTAGATTTGATTGAACGCATAAGTAATGTTGCAAGCAATAAACTGTCTCAATATGAGAACATGCCTGAAGAAGATGTAATGAAGTATTCTATAAAATTTCTTTTAACAAATTTTCTAACTATTCTGCTTATTGTTTTTGTTGGCTTAGCAATAGAAAGATTTTATGAAGTTTTTCTTGTAGCATTCAGTTTTGCTTTATTGAGAAGATTTATTGGTGGGTATCATATAAAATCATCGGAGCTATGTGTATTTGCTTCAGTTGCACTCGTAACTGTTTTAACATTAATTGGAGGATCAATAGCAGAGTATTCAGTTTTTATAAATATCGGAAGTTTACTTTTGGTTATTTTTTATGCTCCTCACAATATTGATGATACGACACTAGTAAATAAAAAGTACTTTTTTTTATTTAAGTTAATAGGATTCTGTTTAATCTCTATCAACTTTTATATAAATAACATTTACGTTTCTATTGGATTTTTTGCAGAGGCGTTGACAATTATTCATTTTAAAGGAGGTGAAAAGTAATGAAAAAGGTTTCTTTGAAGGCTATTACTGGTCTTGGAGCACTATTGTCGTTTATTGCAGTAGTTGAAACAACTACGACTGCTAGTTGGTTGTGGCTAGGTAAAGAATCAGTGCCGCAAAGCATGAAAAAATAAGAACGTACATACTTAAAAAATGAATGAATCTCCTTGCCATAACAAGCAGGGAGATGAAGTTCGATAAAGAAGGTGTATTGATGAGTAAGCAAATTATGGTATTTAAGAGAACTAACAACAAGACAGCAGATACTCCAGAATGGTTACATACTAATGATATTAATATTGTAAAAACAGAGACAAAAAGCGGTAAGTCACAGACTGTATTTTATACAGATAATGGTGAATATGTGTATTGTACTGGAACAGAACCAATAATATATTTATTGAATAGTGATAACTTTATTCAGACAGACAGAGGAATGATGGCAAGACTAAATGAAAAAACAGAGATTAATCACAATGAAAAGAAGATATATTTAGAGAGAGATCATAGCGTTTTTGTCACAGTTACTGTAGCTAAATATAAGCTGATAAAGAAATATCTTTCTGAACTATTAAAATAAAAAACATTAATAATAAAAATACACAAAAAATATAATAATATTATATGTTAATTATTGCTTGTTTCTTCAATCCGTACTATAATCAAACAAAAGGGGAACATTAGTTCTTAGTTTGAACCATGAATCGACAATTGACGACAAATTTTAGCAATCATTCCCATATTTGATCTAGAGTCAACATATTTTCATAGTCTATGTAAATATGTTGTTAAATTTTAGGTGTGATTGTAAGATTTATATATAGTTCTTATTAAGAGTAATTTGCATTCTTTAATACAAAAGGGGATTAAGACATGAGTGATGATTTATTTGATACTTTGGGTATCACAAAAAAAGCAGTTGAATTAATGGCAGCAATTGAATTTCTTTTACCGTCTCAAGAACAGGAACAAAGATATTTTTTTGTAGAGGAAAATAAAGGTCTCGATCTTAAAACAATAAATAGAAACCTTTTGAAATTAAGAAAGGAAAATATACATAAATATAGCTACAAAAAAGTAAACGATTTTATTTTGGACTATAATAATAATGATAAAAAAACGTTAGAGAAGCTTTTTCAAGAACCATTAAATGATGTTAAACTAAGTTTATTAACTATAAATGATCCGGAGCAAATCTTTCTAATACATAGCAAGCAACCATCCGACATACGATATATGAATTTTCTCTTACACCTGTAGAATTTACTTGCCTTGCCGAGCTTTAAATATAGGTTCGGCATTATTAAAAATAATTATATTAATAAACATAAACAAAGTATTGACAATATATGATTGAAGTTATATTATGATGAAGTAGGCAAGTTACAGTGAAATAATAATTTTATCAAGACATAGGAGGTGAACAGAGTGAATTATTTAGAATACATAATGAATGGTTTGGGAAACATTCTGCACAATACATCTCAGAATCCTAGTGAAAAAGCATGTAATCAAGTACTAGACAGTATTAAACGAATGCTAGAGGAGTATAACGAAGCAGGAGGCAAAGTGAATATAACTGATTATAGAGATGGAAATCCATTCAATTATTAAAACGCCATGCGAAAGCATGTTGAATATATAGCTTACGTAGGTGAGGTTATAGATGCTACAATACTGAAAGGTGGTGGTTTGGATCAAGAATGAACCAAGAAGTCCTCCCTTTAATATGTTTGTATCATAATTATAATGATAAACATATTAAAAATAAACATATAAAAGGGAGATATTAAATACATATGGCAGATTATAAAATTAAAAAGAACAACAATCACGGTGGAAAAGAATTTGCAAGCAGCTTTCATTTCATTGGAAAAGTAAAGCAGATTAAAGAAAAAGACAAAAATACAGATAGTTGGGAAGATGTTCCGTTCTTCAAGTTTGAAGATGAAGGTAAAAAGAAAGTAATTCATTTTATCATCGAAACAGCACTCAGCAATGAATTAAAAGTTAAACTCACAGGCAAAGAAAAACCATTCGCTTACCCATACAGCAGAAAGCATAAAAATTCTACCAAAGTCGCATGGGCTGAAAGATTTGCAAAAGAAAAGTATCCAGATGATTCATATCACCTGATTGATCCTGAGTGGGATAGAATTGATAAAATTAAAGAGATTGTTCAAACAGATGCTTGGGTGGAAGTGAAAGGTAAATATACTCCATATGAGTTCACTACAGAAGATGGACAAACAATTAAAGGAGTATCGAGAACAATTTCTTTTGTAAATCCGATTTTGGATGGAAAAGTTATTATCGATGGTAAAGCACAAGATATTAAAGTTGATAACAAAGTAGTTAATTATGTGTGCGACTTTAAGTCTCCAGACTTTATCGAGGTCAATAAATACAGTATGCAAGTTGGTATAAATACTACATATCAAGATAGTGAAAGTGGAAACACAACGATTAAAGGAGTCGTTCTAACAAACGGAATCGAACGCTCTGAGCCTAAAGATGTTGAACTTATTGTATACCAAACAGAGGCTACGGAAGGCAAAAAGTCTCTTGCTGATGCATTTTCTTCACTGAATACATATGACTTTATTGAAGTGACTGGTCAAGATAACAATCGAGCTACTTTTGCCTATGTTGATGTAGAAGAAGTTATCCTGTCTTCAGATCCTTTTGCTGATGTTGATGATACCCAACGTGTAATTCGTCAAGAGCGTGTAACAAATGGAGATAAAAAAGGTCTTGAGGTCACAGGGTATGTTGCTAACAGTCTCATGCGTGAACTGTTGACTGAAGAAGAGTTTAAGAAGTCGGTAGCTGCAACAAATAATTCTCCATTTGATACGACAGATCCTTTTGCAAAATCTGCTGGAGTAACAGATCCATTTTCACAAACAAGTAATAACGATAATGACCCATTTGCCTGAGTTGTAAGTAAATAGATCAGTAATGAAATTTAGTGGTCTGTGGTTAAAAACACAGGCCAAAATCAAAATCATATATTATAGGGAGAGATTCTATTAATGAGTTGGAGAAATAAAGTCACTACAAATACACCAAAAGTTGAATTACACAGTATTGATTCTTTAGTTGTAGGTTCTTATAAAACGGGCAAAACAAGATTGTGGAAAGAAGCAACCGAATTACATTATGCTAATCCAGATGATGTGCTATTACTCGCTTTTGAGGCGGGGTATGAAACTTGGGAGATTGACAATATGATACCAATCCACAAAGAGGGATCAGATGAAGAGTTGTGGAAGGTATGGGAATTTTTCAAAAAGCAAGTAGTCCCCGGACTTGTGAAGGAGGCTAATGAAGGCAGAGTAACAAAATTATTGGGGATTGATACAGCTGACCGTTGTATTGATGCTGCTACAGCATGGGTGCTACGAGATAGAGCTAAGAAATATGGAGTCCCAAACATTGTATCTCTTCAAGCCATAAATGAAGCTTCAGATAAAAAAGAAAATGGATACACTGCTCTAGCAGAAGAAATGGCGAAACCATTTGATGCTCTTAAGAACGCAGGATATGGCAAAATGTCTCTTGCATGGACAAAGGAAAAAGAAACGACTCTCTATAATGGTTTAAAATACAATTCTATCGAATTGATGATGCATGCAACAGGACGAAAAATCTTTGAATCACAGGCCAGTTTAATCGCTTGTTTGTTTAATGAAGTGTCTGTTCTTGATAAAACAGGGGCTGAGGTTAGTGACAACATTAAAGATAAAAAGAATCGTGAGAAAGGAACAAACTTCCACGAAACACGTACAGTTATGGTTTTCCGTCCTACAGAGTACATATCTATCGCTGGTGGACGTTACACTGACTTGCCAACAGATCCAGTTGAATATAGCGCTGAAAACTTTCTTAAAGTATTCGAGACTGCTGTAAAAGGTCAACTACGAAAGACTACAAAAAGCATTGATGATCTTAAGGTGGAACAAGCTCAGGAACGCGATGAACAGGCAAAAGAGTACGCAGAACAAGAAGAAGCAAAAGCGAGTGTTGAAGAACTGATCGCACAGATTAACAATCAAAAAATCAGATTCACTGACAATCAACTCACTGATTATATTGTTCCTGAATTCAAAAAAATTCTAGGCATGGCTAACTATAATAAGTCAGTAGATGTTGAGGCGTTGGGCAAAGCAGTAGATTTTATTACTAAATTCCAATTACCAGCTTAATACATAGAGTTGATGAAAGACAGATTTCATGGTTAAATCAATAAAAATACATAAAGCCTCACTTGAATAGGTGGGGCTATATCTAAAAATTATGGAGGTCATGATGCTAGAGATAATTCTATCTTTAATATTCACTTTTGCATTGGCTCAATCAAATATCCAAACAGCAAATGAAATTAGAGAATCAAAAAACACGATGCCAATTGAGAAGAAAGTTGTCCAGACGGTTAAGGTTGAGAAGGAGAAAGAAGCTGTAAAAGTTAAGCCTAAAGCTGTGGCAGTAGAAACTAAGAAAGAAGAGGAATGGATGTTGTTCGAAGTCTCTGCGTACACCAATGGAAAAGAATCAACGAATAAAGTAAAAGGTGATAAGGATTACGCTAAGACAGCATCAGGCAAAATGACAAAGGAAGGTAGAACTGTATCAGCAGATGAAATGTTTCCATTCGGTACAATTTTGTATATTGATGGTGTTGGAGAGCGTGTTGTCGAAGATAGAGGCGGAGCAATAAAAGGGCACAAACTAGATTTGTTCATAGAAGATTTACAAGAAGCTCGAAATTTTGGTCGAAAATATAATGTGAAAGTCAAAGTTATCAAGATGGGAGAGAAGAAAGATTAATGAAAAAAGTATTTATTTTAATGGCTTATAGCGGAGCCGGTAAGACAGAGATTGCAAAAGCACTAGAGGAACATGGTTATGATGTTTTACAGTCATACACAACACGTCAGCCACGTTATGAGGACGAGTATGGTCATATGTTTTGTACAAATAAAGACTATGAGAAGTTTGATAAAAATGGTGAGGTGGCAGCGTACTCCTATATCGAAGGAAATCATTACTTCAGCACTTTAGAACAAATACATCATACCGATGTTTATGTGTGTGATCCAGATGGAATTAAGGATTTAAAAGAAAAGATCAATGACATTGAGTTTGTCACAATTTATATCAAAGTTGATAAAAAGACTCGAATGAGACGAATGCACGAACGCGGAGATAGTATTGATAAAATTCTAAGTCGAATTACTGCCGATGGAATTAAGTTTAAGAAAAAGCGATTTGATTATCAGGTTATTAATTATGACTTTGAAAAAGCGGTTGAGATTATTAAGAACATCATCGAAACAGAAAATGGTGAAGCTTTAAATTAAGAAGGAGTGATAATAATGTCTGTTAATTTAGATATTCTGAAGGAACTTCTTATGGATTGGGAAGATAACAATCTCACTTATAGCGACATGATCGAACTCAGAGACAAACTTAGAGATGCTGGTGATGCAATAGAGAGAGAAATGGATAGATATGAGGCGAAATGAACCGGATAAACACAATTAAATACATATCTGAGACATCAGTAAAGGACATCGTACAAAGAGTTAAGGTTGACGGTATGGATGTCCTCACTGTTATTGAAGCAAGTTTAGAAAGTCGGAAAGAATATGGAATTAAGGTGCAACAATTAGTAGATGAGCTGAAAAGGTTGTGAAATTCCTGTTTTATCAGAAGGGGGAGATTATACGAAAATGGCTGAAGTAGATGCTGATTTATATGAGTTTTTAAAAAGGAATGAAACCGGACTTTACAGAAAAAATGGAGAAGTGTTGAGCTACGTCTTGGTGGACTTTGATAGACTAACCCAATTTGTAGAAGTGGTTGGTGATGGTTGTTTCGACGAGAGTGGAGTAGACGTGATTATGAGAAATAGTTATCTCGCAATTGAACTAGATAGTTTTATTGATGGATATGGTCATTATTTATCCAGTTACAAGAACTGTTTTGATGAGTGGGAAGAGTATGAGTCTGAGGTTTTGGAGATGGAGAAACAATGTCGATGAACAATAACTTAGACTATGGATTTGGTGTAAGTACCTGTATTAGATGCGGATCTGAATTGTATGAATCAGAGACATTGAGTAGATGTTTAAAATGCCTGAAGTCAACTCCGTGGGAAGTGTCAGGTAAGGAATGCTATAAAAACAAAAATAAGAATAATGAGGAGAATGATTGATATGGGATTTAATATTTTTAATGTATTTAAGAAAAAGCAAAAGTACGGTGAATTGGAAATGAAAATGAGAGAAATCGCTAATTCAATTGCTGAATCGGGATCATTGCTAGGGGAATCACTCAAAAGTGGTGCTTTCGCTATTAAAACAACAACAAGTAATAATTTTGAAATCCAACGTCTTCAAGAAATCCAAAAGCGAACCAAAAAGCAGCGCACAAAGAAAAAGCTTCAGAAACGGATTGATGCATATGAAAAATAGTATCTATTTGATTTGTACAGCAGACGGAAATTCAGAAGTCTTATACATAAACGGTGAAAAAAAAGACATTTCAGAACAAATAAGCTCATCAGTGTGGCTTCAGATATTGGAGAAATTTCAAGGGAAGTACTTCAATACAGGAATGAAATTTCTAACTGACGAAGCAACAGAAGAGTGTTATGAATATGGATTTCCTGTATCGTTCAATGAATTTAAAGAAAATGCATTCGAATAAAATAAGGATTTTAAGTAGTTAGATAAAAAAGCCTCCAGACTACCCAAATCTGGAGGAAAGAAAAAGGTTATAAAGAAGATTACAATCTCAGTGTACAAAATTTATATGAGTATTTCTATGTGATTACCAAATTACTGGAAATGTAAAAAATGGATGAAGATTTACATGAACATCAATCGAAATTGATATTTTATCCAGAAAGGAAGAAAGAAATTTGAGTTTAAATGCTATTCATTGTAGTACCATTATTTTTTCTGATACTCAAACCAAAGCCGAGGATAAAATGAATGAACTAGTTAGTTCGCTACCGAGTAGTGATATCTTATTGACAACAAACAACTATGTGAAAACTAAGATTGGTACATTCCACACCCTAAAGTATTCAAAAGGTTGTAGAGGATATAGATATCAAAATGTGTATATTGATAAAATTCTAGCATTGGATTTAGAAGCAACCGATTTGATCATGATGAAACTAGTGTCGCCAAATTATTATGGCGAAACACAAGCCACAGAATATAGTTTGAAAGAACATGTGCATTATTTTTGATGAAATGGATCTTTCTTAGAGAAAGGAGAGTATTGATGCAAAACGTAGCCCGAAAAAGAGTTGACCTCTTACTTAACCACTTAGATGATGGAATGTTGTATGTAGATGGTGAAGCATGGAATGACATTGGATGGAGAGAGGCAGACTCGATTTTAATGCTAAAAGAACCACTTGAAGACGTTGTGCAAATTAACTTAAGACAAACAAATTTGCTTTATGAGGAATTCCCTAAATCTATTGAACTGGTTGCTGACTATCAAATTTAATGAAATCATCATTTCATAATTTAAAGGGAGAATGAAAATTGGAAAAAGAGTTGTCAAAGGATATATTGGAAATTATTGAGGGATACAAAAAACTTTCCGATTTTATTGAAAATGAAGTTCCTTATAAATTCGCTGAAGATATTAGGCAAGAGTTGTTTTTGGATACATATCTTGATCAGGTTGAAGAACGAATTAAGAAAGCAACACAATCCGAAAGTGAGGCTGTGTGAATGCGAGGAGAATACGTACTAACTCTTTTAAAAGGACACTTAAACGAAAAGAAACAGGATGTTGTGCAATATGAGCAAAGAAACGATAGTGCTATGGCTAGAACGATTACTAAAGTCAAGCATCAGATTTATGATTTAGAATTTGCAATCGAGCTGCTTGAAGAATATCAAGACTAATAGTGTTCACTTAAGAGAGGCTGATAAAATAAATGAAAAAAGGTATTAACACTGAAGAAGTATATGCTGTACAGATTCTTAAAAAAGGATATCTGGATAGAGAAGGGTTGATTATTCCAGATATTTTGAGGGCAGAGTATCATACTGAAGTTGAGAGAGCAGAGAGCAAAGCAGACATCTATAACAGTTGGAATGAGACTGAAGATGCAGTAATCAGAGTGCTGCACATCGTAAACAAAGGAATCTTAAAAGAAGGCGAATGAAATGAAACTTTTATAGAAAGAGAACCCTAGATTAAGAGTTCTCTGAAAGTTTTCTGGCTTTATGTTTATGGATTTTATCGATGCCTTTCAAGGTGAAAATTAATACATAGAAGAATCCGATTAATACATAGCCAACTATGTCGAATAGGAACACTAGACAAAAAAAGAAAAGCAACAGTTCTAAAAGACCTTTCGCGAGAATCCAAGTTTTTAATATCTTAAATTTAATACCTTTAGTGTGCTGGCTTTTTACAATATGAGCAAACCCTTCGAATTCCTTGGTGTAGCCAATTACATTATCATGCTCCCTGTAAAGTACATAATTCTTGTCGAGTTGATCAAACGATAATTTAAGTTGAATATCATAGCTTGTAATTCTGTTAGAAGCCATTTGTCGATCAGATGGTTCACCAACAAATAACCATATTACTGGTTTACAGCCAGCAGAAAGGTTTGCTAGTAACCCCTGAGCAGGGATTAATCGAACCTCAGTCTCATTTAATACCACCGATTCAGAAGTGTAGCGAACTAAAGTCTGTCCTTTCAGAGATTCCAACTTACGCTTAGATGGTTTTAGGGCAAAAGTTTTTCTCATACTCCAAAGATAGAGGATAAGAACAATTGAAACAGCAACATGGGAAACAATGTTAAACAATTTTTCACGCTCCTTTTCTTAATTTAGATTATGTATTCTTATAGTAATTTCATAGGACTTTTATAACAAAAATAAGTTTTATTAAAAAGGAGAAATGAATTTTGGAAGCAATCGAACGTGAGGCAGTCTTAACTTATGATGAGGAATCGAATCAGTATCATATCTTTTGCAGTTCTAGTAAGGAAAAAACTAGAATGCGAAAGGCGGGATTTGAGCCTTACAAGATCGATATTGAAGGCAATTGGTATTGTCGTGTAGAACGCAATCGAATCTCTTTTAGAACAAAGAGTCAAAAGAAGAGAGAGATGTCACCTGAACAAAAAATAGCAGCCTCTGAACGATTTCGGAAGATGTGGGAAGACAAGAAAAGTCAAAGGGAGGAATAACCATAGATACTGAAACTAAAGTCAGAACAGAGTCGCAGCGAAAGCGAATAATCAATCTACTTCGATCTGCTGGATCTAATGGAATAACCAATGTGGATTTAGCCAAGATTGCTAAACGATATAACGCACGTATTCAAGAATTGTATGTTGAAGGCTTCGAGATCAAGGTTGAGGAATCGGCTGGTGGCTTAACTAAATACATATTAGTAAAAGAACCTGAAACAAAGAAGAGTAAACCAGATAAAGCATTGAATGTTTTGATTGATGGTATTAAGAGTAAATATAATGGAAGTTTAACTATTGAACAATTGATTGATGAGCTGAATGATAACAATTTTACAGTGAGACGGAATATTGGATCGTTCTGCTAAGACCTTTTAAAAGGAGAATTTGATAGGAGGATGATGAAAATTGCAAAAACTGAGCTAACAACTAGATTAGAACGAAATTTATTCAACTTTACTAACAAACAAGGCACATTCGGTTGTTTTGAAGTCACAATCGGCTGGTTTGGTTCTAAGAGAGTTGATTATATGACTTATGATACAAAAGGCATTTGGCGTTTTTACGAGGTAAAAGTTTCGAAAGCAGACTTTTACAGTTCTGCAAAGAAAACGTTTTTTGGTCAATTTAATTACTTTGTAATGCCTATGGAATTATACAAAGAAGTTAAAGATGACATTCCTTCTTACATTGGTGTGCTTGCTGAAGGTAATTATTCAGTTAAGAAGGCCAAGAGACAAGAGTTAGAAATTGATGAACAAAAGATGAGTGGCGAAGAAAATATACTGAACTCTCGAACATTGCTTATAAGAAGTACGGAAGAGGATGGGACAGAGAGGAGGAAAAATAAATGAGTTTTGACTTGTTTATGAGAGTTGTCGTTGTGATATGCATATACATATTTGTTGGTCTCTTGTGGCAATGGGCAGAAGTCTTGTTTTATGGTTGGACTTCACCAAGATTACTTGACAATTTTGTTGCTCTAATTCTGGTAATTTCAATCTATTTCAATATTAAATAACATTACAAAACCATGATTTTATTTCAATTTAAAAAAGGAGATTACAAGAATGTATCGATTCAAATGGAGTAGTGATAATAGAAGTGGTAACATGGAAATTTTTGAATTTTTGAATGAGGTAAACGATCAGGTTAATAGGAAAATATATATTAATAATAGAGCAGTAAAGAAAGAATTAATTGAAATAATTATGTATTCACTTAAGAACATAGAATTAAAAGACAGTATTTTTGATGATGTCAAAATAAATCATTTTTTTATGAATGGATCTAGACTTCGCTTTGATTTTTGCTATATTCATAATCGTCCAGCATTTGAATTTGAATATATATGTACAAATGATTTAGCTTTTACAAATAATATTGATTCTCTGATTAATTGTGATGCTACATACAGAGAGAAAAATGAATACTATATTGATACCCCTTATAGAACCTTTTAAATATAATAAAATAAAACTTTCATAAAAAAACCACCCTGAGGTGGTTGGAGTTAAGAGTCTTTATTGGGTAGTTTGATTGTCACTAAGTAATCAGTATGCCCTTTATAATTGCCTGAAATCTCAAGTGTATCTTTTCCATCGTCATATTCAAAGTGTATTGGAAATATGGATGGTTCCCAAAACTCATATGGTAGGTAGTCTTCTTGGTCTTCCCAAATTATTCTTGCAATTCTGATGTTAGTATCTGTAATTAGACTAAAAGGGAGATTGAAGCTGTGTGCTATGCCATTAACTTTGGCAGTAATGTTTACTTTTTTATTGATTAAAGGCTCATAGTAGTTGCAGTACGCATGATATAGAACGGAAACGTTGTGGGTTTTTGAAGTGTATAACATTGGCAAAGCCTCCTTGAATAAAGGATAACACATCTATATTCAGTATGTATGTTGGTTTACACATATGAAATCTAAATTTGATCAAGAAAAGGAGATATAAAATGTTCAACGAACCAGATTACTATGATTACGAAAGAGAACCTTCAGAAATCGAAAATGTGTTTTCGTCTATGGTTGATGCTGAAGTAACTAAACGGACTTCAAAATTCTTCGAGAAAATGAAGCAGCTAGAAGATCAACATTTGAAAGATGTGCAGAAAGTGCTTGAGATAAAAAATGAAAGAGATGAATTGAAGAAAACGCATAAACAAAGTGAAGCATTTAGCGTATTTAAATCACAAGTTAATGACAAAAATATTTATACTATTGTTTCATTATTGGGTTTTGAGAGTATAGACATAGACTTTGGTGGAATGGATAGCGAGAAAATTCCTGTGTGGTTTAAATTAATAGCAAAATATTATCCTGATCGAAACAAAGTCTTCTCTCTATTAGATTTATTTGAGATTCAATACCCGTCATGGGCAAGAACTTTTAAATTGCCATTTGACTATGGGGAAGTAGAATTAGATATTATTTTTAACAGCCTTTCTAGAATGGGCATGACAAATGGTCAGTATTTTAGTGGAAATATGGGATTTTATTATCGCTACGTAAATATGTATCATGGGGATCTCAAAACATTGTTTGAAAAGCAATCAGGCGTATGTATTCCATGGAACCTTTTTTTAAAGAACCCTAAATTAGTGGAAGAAAAGTATTTTACGAATATACTTAAAGCCATTAAGGATAATTGTTCAAATGCAAGCAATTTTTTCAGAATTCAAGAATATTTAGGTTTATCTCAAGAACAAGTACTCGATATGGTAAAACTCATTCCACTAAATAATATCTGGGAAGACCATAAAAGATTTATCGACAATAATAAAGATATCATTCAGTTAGAGCCAACGTTTGTAGAAAGATTTAAGGATAAAATTAATGATAATTCTTACTCACCGTTTTATTACATGAATTTCCCTTTTGAAATTCAACGAGAATACATAGTGAACAAAAGTGGAAGTTATGAAAGTAGATTTGAAAAAGTTCAGAAGTTGAAGGTCACGAAAAAAGAGAAGCTAAAGTTGCTCCAAGATATAGCGAGTGAGATGCTATAAGAAGTTGATGAAAGATAGGTTTTATCGGATACAAAATACATATTAAGGGAGAAATGATTAGTGGAAGCATACGACTATCAAAATGAAGTAGAAGATTTGATTGAGGATCAAGATGAAAGCGGATATATCATGCAGGACGAAACATGGAGAATCAATTCGATGGATTTAGCGGTATGGGCGGATAGTTTAATTCATGATAAAGAAGAGAGGATAGCAGAGATTGAAAATGTAGCAAACAATAATATTCAAGCACTAGAAGCTAAAGTTGAGAAACTAAAACAATGGAAAGAAGATTCGACTAAGAAGGATCAAAGTGATATTGCTTTCTTCAAAGAACATCTGCACTTGTGGCATATGAATACAATCCTAAATGAAAAACACGAGAATACAGAATTGGTTGCCATAGACAAGGAGCCTAAAAAGCTTAGTTTAACAGTTAAATTACCTTATCGTAACTTAACATGTCGCGCTCAACAGCCTGTCATAACACTTAATGGTAAAGAGATTGGAAAGGCAAAAGATGATGCAGCATTTGTTCAATTTGTAAAAGAAAACAGTCCTGAATTCATTCAAACAACTGAAGAAGTTAAATGGGGAGAGTATAAGAAGACACTTAAAATGATAGAACACAATGGTAAAATGATCTACGTTGATGGCGTAACTGGTGATCCGCTTGAGTTTATTGATTTGAAAAAGCAAGATGAGAAGTATGATTGGAAGATTAAATATTAATTTTACTCGGTGTCACTTGATAATTTGTTCTATTAGTATTTTTATTGATATATAATCTATTGTCAATAGAATGTTATTTGCTCACCAATTTTGTATAAATGGTTTTATTTACCTCATTTGTGGTTAATAACTAATTGTAAATAAAAACTATAAAAATGGAGGTATTTATGAAATCTAAAAAGATATTAGCTACATTTATGGCGTCTGTTGTAGTATTGGGTAACTTTGCAAGTACAGGACATGCACAAGAAGATAGTAGTTCAATAAATCTAACAGTGCTTAATGAGAGTCAATTAGTTGATCCAATGGCTATTCAGCCAGGTACGTGGGTTAAAGCAGGATTTGGTGTACTTAAATATGCTACAAATACTTGGTTATTTCATAGAGAGGCTACAGAGACAGTTTATGACCATGTTATTACAATTAGTTCTGGTACAGTAGGTTTTAACAATAAAAACAATTCTGGCTATGGTTCATCTGCGCGACATCAAGTATATATTAATGGTATAAACCAACTTATTGAAACATGGCCTGAAACAAGTGTTTTAAATTGGCTCGATAAGATATCTGTATTAATTACAGATGAAAGCAATAACACAGATGTGGTTAGTAAAACAGCGACACATGAACAACATACCTACTATACAGCAAAGCATCACGGGAACTATATGATAAGATGGATAGACGATGCTACAATGAATTGGGATCTGTGGTTGAGCGTATGGGATGCTGAATATGGTGGGATAGGTTCAAGGTCCATAGCAGAAGATACTAATAAAATATATACATTTAAAAATACAGCTGGAATAGAGAACCAAGCCAAAAAAATAGAAGGCAATTACTATTTTATACCTTCTAATAGTCACAAAAAAAGTGATAAATTTGACGGAGAAAAGGTTTTAAGCATTATAGACTTACAAGATCAGCTGTATGATAATATATTAAATAGAGAAGTTCAACAATTTAAAAATTATGACAGTGGTAGTAATCTTGTCGTAGCCGATACAATTCAAACTTTAGTTTATGATAAAGAAAATGATAGAACTGTGTTTGGGTTTAAAGCGAAAGATGGAGAGGTATTAGAATGGGCATTTTCAGGTGATCTTACACAAAAATACTCAACTGGAGATGTTTTGAAACTCAATTTTAAAGTAGTTAATAAGGCCGGAGAATTTGAAACTTTAGATTATCTTTTGGAAGCTAGAACGAATGATGTAGCCCCAAATCTATCAGACTATTTAATACAATAAGATACGAAGTGTGGTGACAAACTATCAAAGGCATAATAAGCATATTACTTTTTTTAGCACTTACATTTATCTTTTACTTGGTTGGAAGGTACTTTATTTTCGATATAATTTACCTATCATCAAACCTGTATCAAAGTTTAATAGAAATCGCATATATGATCATTGCCGCTTTAATATCCTTAATTCTAACTCGTTATATGGTAAGTAGTTTAACAAAGAAATAAAAAATGAAGAGACCAATTAACGGTCTCTTCATTTTTTATTTCTTTGTTAAAGTAAACATATATAATATATTCTATAATTGATAAAGTAACTGTATTGGTTATATACCACCAATAATTATATAGGGAGTGATGAGTAGTGACAGAAAGGAATCAGAGCAATTATTAATGAGTATCTGGGAATAAATTTTATTGTAGAAAATAAGGATGAAATTTATACCTACTTAGGGAATGACTGCAACAGACCAAAGTGTCTTAAGTTTATTGAGTCAGACTATGACATGGAAGTATTAAAGGAGAAGAGAGATACCTTTTATTAAAAACAAAATCTATAACGAATTTTGAAATATTATTATGTGTCTGGCTGTGAAACAGGCTATGGATCTGATCATGAATTAAGTTTTATGAAACAAGAAGAAAAAGCTTTTGAAGAGTATCACAGTAAGAAAAAATAGAAATATATTAGAAACAATTAAATGCGTGTTTCATAAAGAACTCAGTTGATGAATCACGTAGAAAATGAGAGTGAATTAGAGTAAATTAAAGTATGGAGGAGATTACGGATGAAAGTAAACACAGGCAGTGTCTGCTTGAAATGCAAACACTTTTGGCATGAATGTGGAGACGCAATGCAACAAAATGTATATGAATGCTACGAAACATGTAGCAATCCAGATGACGACATTCAGCAGACCTTTGAAAATAGTTACGAGATTAATGAGTGCATAGGATTCTCAATAGATAATTAATTTAAAAATACATATGAGAGAATAAAGCTATGAACAAAGAACAAGAAGAATTACTTTTGAAAGAAAGAGAAGACTACAATTATCAATGTTTTGATGCAATGATGAATTCTCTTTTCGATTTAGCAAATGAGATACACGATAGATTAGAAGAGGAGGAAGAATTAACTGATGCAGAGGCGGTATTCTTGCGGAGTTTTGATCTTTATGTTGATTCCAGCTGTGAACTGGATGATTTGGACAGTGGGGAGGAAGTTGAAAATGAACAAAGCAGAATTTAATGAACAATATAACACACCTGTTAATCTACTTTCGGCAGAAGCAGCCCTAATAAGATTCATTGACAGTAGAGGTAGATTAGGTATTCCAGCATCACCAAATGACGACGATATGCTTATTGGTCGAACAATTAGAGAATTGGGTGAGATGAGAATCCCTTTGGCAAAAGTCAAAGCTACTGGCTCTGAACTGTTGTTGCAATACGAGAACATATATGTCGGCGAGAACGAATTATCCAAAGAGGTTAGTCTAGTATTACAATCTATTTAAAATACATATTTTAAATAGAAAAAAGTGGTCAAAGACCACTTAATGTGAAGAAAGTGAATTTAACTTTCCATCATAGAAATATAGGTAATTATGTTCATACACCCATTGTTCCATTGTTTTGTTAGAACTATGGTAACTATTAATATCATTAGGATTTCCCCAAGACATTAACACCTGTTCTTCATTCATTCCTAAGGCCACTCGATGACCAGCGATTATATCCCAAACAGCTTGTGACCAATCAGGGTGTATTGATTTAGGATTTTGAGAGTAAAACCCATCATAAAGATCAGATGATGGATATCCATGCAAAGGAAGGGTTAATGTAGTAGGGTTGCCGTTTGCACGTGTGACCTTAATTACCAGATTGTCATCTTTTAAATCCAATGAATTAAAATAGACCTTTTCGATATTATGTAAAGGACTGGAAGACGGTAGCTTATTGGAATTGGCCCAGTAATACTTTCCACTGTAACCAGTTTTGATTAATTGATACTGATCAAAAGTGCAAAAAGTAGAGGGTTGGATTTGGAAAATAGACTCTTGAATAGTATCTCCATTGTTGAGTAATATCGTTACATCGGTTAAACCGAATCCGACATACTTAACATCAATAACCCATCCAACTTTATTACTCTTGTAAACAAATACTTTTGAGCCAAGATAACTTTTAACTCCATCAGGAGATTTGATTAAATTGTTTATAATTTTGTACGACTTGGTGTAACCATCATTATCGCTCCATATAAAAACAGAAGCTCCATCCTTAAGGTGTTTTGCAGAGTAACCTGTAATGGCTAAAAACTTACTTAAGGTGATATAGGTTGAATTTTTATATACTAGGGAATTTGTTTTATTTATTGTGAGATTTCCTTTGTTAGAAGTCACCACAATATTTTTGTCATATGTTATCTTGATGTTTTGAAGATTATTCAACAATTTTACAGGAACATATAAATTATCATCGTCGGCTAGGTACGTTTTTTGTTCTAGTACTTTTATTGACCCGTCTATAAATACTGCTGTCTCCTGCGGAGCATAAGATCTCACAAGATCGTATCCTGACTCTGCTTGTGCGGGTGGAGATAAGCCGAAGAGTAAAGTAAGTAACAACATTGAACTAAATAAAAATTTCATTTTTTTAAACATTTTGTACCCCCAAATTTTTAAGGTTAAAACTGTATAATAACATATAAAGATACCTAAAAATAGGAAAATATTTTAGTGAAATGAACATTTCATAATCAAAGGAGAAAATAATAATGGATTGCAAACATGGACTAAACCAATATCGATTAAGCCGTGCAAAAAGCTATACTCAATTATTTATGGAGACATTAAGCAATATTAAACTTATGTATCAAATGTATTCGGAGGGGCTGATCGATAATGATATTACAGAAAGATACATTACTTGTAATATCAATGAACTTGATAGAAATTGGGAAGATTTTAAAGGGTATATTGAACAGCGTGATGATATGTGCTAAGAGAAGTCAACTTAGTATAATAAAAAGAGAGCGGAGAAGATCCGCCCTCGTAGAGACATCAATATTTAGACCAAGATTCAAGTTTACCATTATAGAAGTGAAGATAGGTATCTCCATAAATCCATTGTTCGATTTTTAAGTTTTTACTAGTATAGGAATTAATATCGTTAGGACTACCCCATGATAAGAGAACTTGATCAAAGTTCATACCCACGGAGATCTTTTGTTGAGAAATTTTATTCCATATGTCCGATGACCAGCCGGGATAAGTTGTTTTTGGATTCTCACTATAGAAACTATTTCTTATACTTTTATAAGGATCGCTATTAACAGAGATTTTAAAAGAAACATTAGCTCCATTCGGACGTTTTGCGGTAATTAATATATCATTGCCTTTTATTTTTAAAGAGGTGAAATATACCTTCTCTATGTTGATCAATGGACTAGATGATGGTAATTTTGTTTTATTCGCCCAAAAATACTTTCCACTAAATGTACCGTTTAACGCTATAAAATCCAATTCAGTGCAAAATGAATCTGGTCTCTCACTAATGGCTAATTCTTTGATAACTTTTCCGTTGTTGAGTTGTATTTCAAAGTAAGTTAATCCAGTAAGAGTTTTTTCTATACTAATGACCCAACCAAATTTATCCTCATTGTACACATATACTTTCTTACCCATAAACGATTTATGAAAGTCATAAGAAACGTTATTAATTTGACTGATGAGTTTATTAGAATTTGTCTCACCGACTGAATTACTCCATAAAAATAATGAGTTTGGTTCGTATGCGTATTTTCCTGCGAAACCAGTAACTTCGTAGAACTTACTAAGTGTTATGTATGTAGTATTATCGAACAAAAATGTATCAGACTGATCAATCTCGGAAAGCTTATTATCTGTTTTTATGGTAATGGTTTTTGAAAAATTGACTGTTGCATTCGACATTTCATCAATTAGTTTTATTGGAATAAAAGTATCGCTGTATTTTGCGGAATCTATATTATATGTTTTCTTAGGGGAAATAATTATTTGTCCATTAAAGAAAACCGCTATCTCTTCTGAGACATAAGAGTTTGCGGGAATCACTTTTGAGGCAGCTTCAATGCTAGATAAGTTAGAGAAAAAAAGAAGAATCATTAAAAAAACAATGATGAAAGCAGAGTTATTCTTTTTATACACCTGATTATCACTCCAAATGGTAATTTTAGTATGGTTCTAAAGTATCACATAATTTAGATTTATGGAATGAATTTGTAGAAGACCGATGAAATTGGGCTTTTATGAATATAATGATCGAGAAATACGGAGTAAATGGAAGAATTAAAAAGATATGGGGAGATGATTTTTTGAGTAATTTATATACAGCGATTATAGTTGCTACCAATGCACATAATGGGCAAACAGACAAAGGAGGAAACTCCTACATTCTTCATCCCTTGCGAGTAATGCTTAAAATGAAAACAGACGAAGAGCGAATCGTGGCAGTATTGCACGATGTTATTGAAGATACTAGCGTTACTCCAGCAATGCTTTCGGAACTTAGATTTCCTCGTTATATTGTTTCTGCGATAATTTGCCTTTCTCGTTATGAAGAGTCTTACATGGACTTCATTAGGCGTTGCAAACAGAATGAACTGGCTAGGAAGGTAAAGATTGCTGATATCGAAGACAACATGGACATGAACAGAATTCAAAATCCAACAGAAGAAGATTTCAAACGAATTAAGAAGTATAAGAAAGCATGGAAGGAGTTGTTAAAATGAATTACGGGTTAAGAAAATATCTAATTGATAATGGCTTTACAGAAACAACCCCTTGGCAAACTTTCTAACACTCTTGTGGGTTAGAAATTATGTGTGATGATCATGAATGGAGTGTTGACAATGATGAAAAGGGATGGACTGAAACAGGTTCTCTTAACGATACAGGTATGATCTATAAGCTTGTTGAGAAGTATTGTTCCTGATGAAAGTATCATTTCATGTTTATAAGTGAAATAATCATTACATAAGAGAAGGTTTCAATGTAAATACAAAAAATACCTCTTGCATAAAGAACGTGTGTTCGGTATATAATACATATACAAACAAATGTTCTTATGAGGAGATGTTAGCATGTTAAAAAAACAACAAAGAACGGTGATGTTGATTGACATGCAAAGTTTTTATGCAAGTGTGGAAAAAGCCAAACACCCTGAGTATAATAACAAGCCCTTAGTGGTAGCGGGAGATCCAGCTAGAAGATCTGGAATAATATTGGCTGCTTGCCCATTGGCCAAAGCAAAAGGAGTCAAAACTGCTGAAACTTTGTGGCAAGCTTTACAAAAATGTCCTGAATTAATTATTGTAAGACCTCATATGCAGGATTATATTGATGTTTCTATGCAAATTATGAAGATCATTGAACAGTATACAGATTTAGTGGAACCATATAGTATAGATGAGATGTTTTGTGAATTTACTGGGTCTATGCATTTGTTTGCAGATAATCCGATTGATCTAGCCAAGCAAATACAAGCTAAAATATTCAACGATACAGAAATATACGCGCGCGCAGGTATTGGGGAAAATAAAATACTGAGTAAGGTATGCTGTGACATCATTGCGAAGAAAATTTCCGATGGTGTTTTTCAGTTGGAAAAATCGGACTTAGAGAAATACATCTGGGATCAACCAGTTAGAGAGATGTGGGGAATTGGATCTAGGATGGGTAAACATCTTTTTAAAATGGGCATACACACGATAGGAGATTTAGCCAAAACACCATTATCTTTGCTACGAAAGAAGTGGGGGGTTAATGGTGAAGTCATTTGGAGAACCGCAAACGGGATAGATAGTTCTCCAGTGTCAGTTAACACCCACAGTATGCAAAAGGAAATAGGAAATGGAATGACGCTACCAAGGGATTACAGAACAGCAGATGAAATAGAGGTTGTTATATTGGATATTTGCTCTGAGGTATGTAGGAGGGCTAGGAAGAAGGGTTTAATGGGCTCTGTAGTGTCATTAAGTATTTCTGGAGCAGACTTCGATCATCCAACGGGATTTCATAAACAAATTAACGTTGATCCAACCAATATTACCTTGGATGTATATGATATTGTGAAAAGATTGTTTTATGCTAATTGGGATAGACAACCAGTGAGAAGAGTGGGTGTCTCTTTAGGTGATCTCGCAAAAGATGATATTTATCAATTGAGTTTTTTTGATAATAAAGAACGCAAAAAAGCCGTAGACAAAGTAATGGATGAAATTAAAGATAGGTATGGAGACATTGCCATTCTAAGAGCAAGTTCATTGACGGATGCGGGTCAGGCTGTTGACAGAGCAGCTAAGATAGGAGGACACTATAAATGACTAAAAAACTTCAGGGAAACGGTATTTGGGAGGCTAGTAGAATGATGCTGCCACAACATAAAGAGAGAATAAATGAACATCGTATTGATCTAGGAGTTAAAACAAAGCCCTTAATACATAGTGATGAAAAAGACATTATATCACAAAACATTTCATCTTCTATTAATTGCAAAAATGAAGTTATAGTTGAGATATTTGGGGCTTATGAAGCTAGAAGGATAGTCGGAATCATTACTACAGTGAGTGAGATAACGGGTAAGTTGAGGATAGAGATTAAGAATGGTTATGAATGGATTGATTTAGATGAGATTATGTCAGTAGTGATTTTAAATGAAGGCAGCGACATCTCAGAACTATATGAGGATTAATTCTTTAAGACCGCCTATCAGACGGTCTTTTTAATTTGGAACAGAACACGATTAATCAACGTGCATCCAATCTTACTAGTGGCATTGTAGCCCAATGTCTTAGCATAAAAATCTTCTCTTTTTGCATCTGTGTCTAAAATCTCTTTCATCATTTGGATAACTACAATTGCTGATCGCTTAATATTAAGGGACTCGATAAGATAATCGTTAGTGAGTATTTCGGGTCTATTGTTATGAACGATAAAGGTAAAGGAATTTTCACCTTCAGCCCAATTATTAAAGGCTTCTTTTTCATCCTTGCTTATGGTCTGCCACACTCGCCCAACTTTATCAATCAAATGAAATATAGCGAGGTTGGAATCAACTTTTTCGTGTTTTATAATATCCATTAATTTCTCTCCTTAGGGGAATCATTCTGTAGTTCATATCATAACTCCAAAATGAGTTCGTAAAGGCGATATAAGGGATGTTTTGGGGATGGAAAATGACTATAATAGTAGCAAGAAGAATATCCAATGATATTTGGTAAAAAGGGAAATAGTTCTTGCTTTTTATTAATAAACATATTAAAATAAGTTTATGGATAATGATTACTAAAGCAGGTAAATACATATAAGATGTTGAATGGTATAAAACAACAATTTCATGGGGATTGCAAAGAATGGAGGGTGCTACAAGTGTATCAACTATATCACAACAAAGAAGAGGCGGAAATTGAGGTAAAGCCTATAAAGGCAGCATTTAAAAATATTGAAATAACAGATGAAATTACGAGATATAATCAATACTACTTTTTTTGTAATAAACGCAAATTGCTTAAAGAGAAGGCAGAAGAGATAAAGGCCGAGTGGGTCAAAGAGGCGCAAGAAACCTTAGATAAGCTTAATCAAATTATGATCAAATAATACTTTTATATGGAGGGAGAAAAACCAATGCTGAGTCAAAGAATTTATCCGAAAGACTTTAAATTTTTCTTTATGTTAAACAGTGGAACATGCCATAAACATAGATTTGGAAAATGCTCTCTACTATTGGACGAATCAGAAGTTAATCAATTTCCGGAAGATTATAAGAGATCTTCTGTTAATTATTGCAGAAAACTTTCTAAGTCCATAATTGAACGAGGACAGGAAGAAAATGTGAAATTGTTCAAATTTGATTGCGGACATTTGGGATTTACTGATGGTCAGCACAGGACATGTATTGCCAAGCATCTAAGTTTTTCAATCGATGCGATAATTGAGGATGCGGGAATGACATGTCCGATTTGTGATGGTAGACAATGTGATGCATATTTAGGATAAAACAATTCTTTTATTAAAATTATAAGGAGTGGGCTAAATGAATTACATCAAAATTTCTAGAGTTCAAAATGGTAATATAAGTATCGTTACAGAAATTACAACCAATAATTTTTCTGTTCTAATTAAGGTCTTATCAGAATCAACTTTGGTTGTTCATGACAGTGAAATTAAAAGCATGAAATTAATAGAAAGCACAGAATCATTTCACATTGTAGTTGGTCAAATTGATAGATTGTTACCAGCAATTGCTGGTTCATTTAATAAACACATCATATCGGGCGGAATAGTTTTTGAGTGGTAAATAAACTTGTAAAATGAGTCTTTCATAGGGAGTGAGCGAAGAAGAAATGTTTAGTTCAAATCATAAGCAGATTACAGGGGATTTCGCAGAACATTTAACAATGTATTGGTTGTCAAAGAAAGGTATTGAATGTACACATGTTAGGCATACAGGAATTGATATTATTGCGAGTTTTGGCAGTGTGAGATGGGGAATATCTGTTAAGGCGAGGAGTAGGAAGGATTGGCAAGAGAACTATGGCTTCACAATCAATAAACCATATGAGCATATACAAAAAGTAAAAAAAGCTTGTTTTCATTTTGGCTGCAAGGAATACTTTGCTTTTATTTTGGATCAAAAAAGTGAAGTCACTTGTTACTTAATTACACTCGACACAGTTCTCAAGCATTATAATCCAAGCGAAAAATTGAAATCACAGGAGTGGAATTTAAAAAAGTTCATTGAGGAAAAAGGTGTATCAAAGTTTAATCTCTCTTGGATATAAAAAATCTTGTTTCGAGAAGATACATAAAATTAGCCTTTCATGAGGAGATGAACAAGGTATGTATAATGAAATAGCTCAATTTATTGCTGACCATTTTCAGGTGAAACGTATTAATGTAGCTGCGACCATGGGTGTGTTCGGGGATGAAGAAGGGCTTTCAGAAATTATTGAAGAAATCGAAACTAGTTATTCCATTAAACTAAATGATCTGAAGAGTGTTGCGGAAATGAATATCCACGATTTTATCGTTGCTGTCACAAACAGACTATAAAGTGGGAGTGCTGATTAGATGGATACAATTATTACTGCCTTTATTGCACCTGTAGTTGTTGCTGCAATAATTTCTGCCATTGTATCAAGGTCAAACAATAATAAAACAATGTCTCTTAAGTACATAACAGAGGAACGAGCAAATTGGAGAAAAACTATCAAAGAAAACGTATCTGAGTTATATGCGTTGGCACTAAATCCAAACGAAAAAAGCGAAGTGCGTATCAGTGAGTTAGTAACTTTTTTGATTATAAGTTTAAATCCCTCAAAGAAAGCAACTAATAAATTAGATAATAGAATTGCTTCACTGCTGGTGGATATTGAAAAAGGCCAAAGAGATAAGGATACCCTTTATGAATTGCGTTATTGTATTAGTGTTCTAATGAAACATGACTGGGAACGGTCAAAGAATGAAACAAGAGGAATTTTAAATAAGTATTCTGATGAGCATATTAAATCAAAAACACTAGATGAGTATTATGAGCCAGTGCTAAACAACAAAACTCAATAAAACTCAATAAAAACAATCTTTCATAAGGAAATGGGGTGTGAAATTATATGATAACACATTTCGGGGTTAATATACGTAATAGAGAGGGCGAATTAAAATTAACCGGCGATAATTATGTGAGAAAAATTGATAAAGATGATGCCATTTTTTCAGAAGAAGTAAAACTCAAGTTGGATAGGGTCATGGCACGATTCAATCTTAATATGGATGACTTCAAGTCATTGTCAAAGGACAAATTTAATGAAGAACTAGATAGGTTCGTCAGCTCAAATGAATTTTATGAAATTAAAGATCTCAATTCTGTAGCTGGTATATACGGACACTATATTATGGTCTTAGATGAGTATTGTCAAGTTTACATAGGAACAGCTAGTCGTAACGAGGGCATAAAAGCAAGGATACCTCAACATTGGAGAGATAGATTATCACTATCTCGTCTTGATAGGGGTGAGTATGGTTCTCTACATATAGATAGCTTTAGAGTAAAAGATACTACGAGAATTTTTGTGTGGCGTGATGATGAGTGTACTTTTTTCGAGGATTACACGTTTAACGAGCTTCATGAAGGTAAATTGGTTGCCCAATTTCCTATAGATTATTGCCTGAATTCAGTCATGAACAATATACCAAAAGAGTTCTTCCATCAGAGAATGAGGGATCGCGATTTGAGGGACTTAAGGGTGTATGGAAAGAACTGGAGAACGGAGAGATTGGCTAAAAATGATCAAAAACCAAGAGGGAATGAAATATGACTTTTACAGGGAGGAAATAATTATGGAATTAAGCAAAAAGCAAATTGATGTAGTTGAAGTATTGACAGGAACTCATGATTTGGACTATGAAACTGCAAAAAGAATTGCTGCCGAGACAAATGGAGATATGCAGAAGGCGCTATTAGAGGTGTCATATCTGAAGCTTACAAAGAAGAAATAATATCAATAATATCTGGTAGTAGTTAAAAGTATTACAAAATGAAAGTGGCATTTCATAATAATTAATACTTGGAGGAAAAGAAATGATACTTGATTTAAATCCTCAAAAAATAAAGGCTATTAATTCGTTGATTGAATTGTTTGAAGAATTCAAAGTGAGTTCCGAATTGAATATGCATGAGCATCCCTTCTACATAGAACACTGCAATAAACTTAATGATATTTTGACTGATTTAATTGAAATTAAGGAAGAAATTAAAATTCCTATAGATAATGGGGAGCTGTATTTTAGAGAGCATATTTTGCCTAACGGGGAAATTTATGAATTTGCATGGAGTATCCCCCTACTAGAAAAGCTGATAAAAAACAATGGGAACTGCGTGGTGAGGAAAAAATTCAAAATTGGAGAAGTTGAAGAATTTGTAGATTATGATGGTTTGGAAATGGACAGATTTAGCTATGCGATTCGAAATACAAATCCAATCTATGTTATTGACTATGCCCCATCCAATTTATCTTTAATGGTGGACGGAAATCACAGAGTAGCGTCGAGATATAGAGCATTTAATGATAAAGAAATGCTTATTCCTGGTGTTTATATTCCTGCGGAAGTTCATATTAAGTCGATGGCCAGCAATCATCAAAAGATTGTTTTTAGAATCTTATCTAATGGAAATCGAATTTATAATTACCTAAAAAGGCTCAATGAAGGTGACAAGGTAAAGAAGCCAAAACTGTTCATTATGGATTCGTTTCTTTAATCGGATCTGATTAACTATAGTGGGGCAATTAAAATTCAAATGAATAATACATTTTAACAAGAATCGAGATGCTGAAGGATGGATAAAATCAATAGTAAAGAATTGACTGATGTAGTAGAATTTATGATTGCCGTTGAAGATGATTACTTACAATTAATAAAGAAATTAGATGTTGAGGACGAAGGTAAATGTCATACCTTCGCAAATTTACTCGCTTCATATTTATATGTTCACTTTGATAAAGGGTTCAAACATATAAGATACTATAGGCATGGGTGGGTATCATCGAGCGAGTATGCTTTTGATTTTGTAGAACAGATATCACCGAATATTATGATAAAAGGTGATGGAGAATTTGAAAAAGCACTAATGTATGAGATAGATGGTCAACAATATAATCTTCTTGCATTAGATCAAGCGAGTAACATTGTAAATCCTTATTGTCTTGAGAGTTTTTTGAATTACGTTGACGTGTATTATTCTGAGGTTGATTCACTTGTAGTGGAGAATGATTTTTACAAAAGCACTTTCTTATGAAATTTTCCTTTCACAGAGAAAATGGAGGAATTAAATGAATAAAACATATGTAAAAATTTTTGAAGACATAGAGTACTATCGAATACTATATGCTGGAGCAAATAAGCAAATTGCTGAAAACACAATAGTTTGCAATGTTGACCAGAATGATTATAGAGATAGCGATTACGCAACTCATACTCTTCAAATTTGGGAGAATGGGATGATTATAGAGGAAGTACATACTGACGTGGATGGAAAAGAAATTGAGGATGCACAAGACTAAATCAAATCTTTCTTTCATGTAGATAGAAATGGAGGTTAGACAATGGATGATCTGATTGATCAATTAAGAGATGGGTTCCCACATCGAAAATTCATAGACTGTTTAGGTTGTAGTAATTCTCATAGCGACGAGGAGAACGTACTGCATTGTATGGTTTATGAAAAAGCAGTAGCAGAAGACGAGGCGTGCAGAAATTTTAATTAGAAGGCGAAGAAGGAGGAGATATAATGAGGTAAAAACACTTGGAATTACTCTGAGCGGGAAGAAACAGCAACAAAAACACTGTTTGACAAGATATTTGATTGGAGATGATTGCTGAACAGTACAAGAGCTCTGAACAATAATATGGTTTAATAAGGAAGGTGAGCGACGAATGGAAGAAGTGATTTGTGGACAATGCGAAGAAGTCATTAAAGATACTGGTGAGACTTACTACAGTTTGTACCTGACAGAGTATTTTTGTGATATCGATTGTGCGACATTAAGAGCTTTTGAGGAAATGAGAATGACTTCGATTGACTTGGGTAGCAACAGAAATAAGGAAGTTCATTTTAAAAATAACATTCTCTATTACAAGTGATCAATCCAAATATTAGGTAGTTGAAGTAAAGATATCCTGAAGGTTTTAATGATGCTGATAGCACAAACGCCGATCTTATGGAAAAATAGTAAATCCTATAATTTTGTTAGCGCTGTGTGGTCTTAGGGTAATAAAACAGAGGTTAAAAAATGACTTAATGATTAAAACGGAGGGGAATTTATGCTTCAGATATCTAAATCATATTTGCATCCTATTCATCATTATGCATATAATCCAGCGAAAGGGATACCTGTAATAACAGGAGTTGCATATGTAATTCCAGATCCTATATTACCAAGTAGACTTTGCTATGAAGTCACTTACTCTGATGGGGAAATTGATTATGTTCCTTTTTTAGATATAGAACAAAGAGTCTATAAAATATCTGCATGTAATTCTATTTAAAGATAAAAGAAGACCACACACATATGTGATAAAAGCTTGATTTGATTAAGTATAGTAGACACAAACTATGAGGTAAGTGGGTGGGAAATTTGTCCCTTTATAAAGTTATTACAGAACAAAAAATAACTAAGAAAGTGTTAGTGGTTGTTGAAGCTAATTCTGATGAAGAAGCGTTGGATAAAGTGCGATGCAGAGATATTATATCTGCTGAATCAACTCTTGATACGACTATTGATGAATATATTCCACTTATAGCATATAAGTATTGATGTGCATTCCGAAGTTACTTACCAGCTGCCTCTTGTACTGAAAGGAGTTGAAGATTGTTGGAAGTGGAAAAACTATACGTAATTATATGTGGAAAAGGATATGTAAGATTTAATTTAGATGGCTCAATGATTGGGTGTAGACATAAATCATCTATAACTACTGAAGGGCATTTAAGAAAGCTACCATTTAATATTGAAATAGCAGTAGCCAGTGGAATTATCAAAATCGAGGAGATATTGATGTAGATATTATAACCACATGAAAGCCCGATTTTATAAAGAGAGGAGATGAGATGAATGTACGAATACTGTAGTGAAGAAAATAAGGAGAGTGACCTTTGTGGCTCGGATGGAGTTGTATATGATACTGAAAATAACAACTATTATTTATTTGCAGAACACTTTAAAGATGAGAAGGTGAGAATTGATGTAAAGTATTGTCCAGAATGTGGGACATGTCTAACAAAATAAATCATATTAATAAATATATACAAAATTAAATCAAAGTGTTAGAATGAGGTTGTAGGACAAATACATATGATTGGGGTTGGAAAATGAATATTAAAGGAATAAAAAGACGATTGCAGGAAGCACATCAAAACTTTATTGCCTCTATTGATAATGAAGAAATTTCTAAAATCATTAACGAAAACTCATTTATTACTGGGGGAGCAATTGTATCATTGTTGCAAGATGAAGAACCTAATGATTATGATTACTATTTTACTGATATCGAATCGTGCAAGAAGGTTGCAGAATACTATGTTAAAAAATTCAACAAGGCAAACAGAAACGAATTTGATGTTGAAGTTAAAGAATCTGAAAACGGTAGGGTCAGCATATATGTTCCAAGCAGCGGCATAGCAAAGAATAAATACATAAAAGGATTTAAACCAGTGTTCTTATCAAGCAATGCGATCACATTATCGGATAATGTTCAATTGATTACTAGATTCTATGGTGAACCGGATGAGATTCATGAGAATTATGATTTTGTACATTGCACTTGCTATTACCGACCAAAAGGAAATGAGCTTATTTTACCACAGAAAGCATTAGAGTCGCTGATAACAAAGGAATTAAAATATGTTGGCTCTAAATACCCGCTGGCTTCTATTGTACGCGCTAGGAAGTTCATTGAACGTGGATGGAAGATTAATGCTGGGCAGTATCTTAAGATGATTCTACAGTGTGGAAAACTTGACCTGAGTGATGCTTCAGTGTTGGAAGATCAGCTAACCGGAGTTGATCTGTCTCTATTCAGAATGGTAATTGAAGCAATTAATCAGAAAAAAGAGTCTGAACCTAGTTTTGACTTTCCGATGGATTGGATTACTGATGTTATTGATAAAGTCTTTGATGAAGAAGATTTGAATGAATATATACATAGCAATGACAATGATGGTGAGCCTGATAATGTATTTGGATGATGAAAGTTCTGTTTTATCAAGATGAAAGGAGGGGATTAGTTTGACATTTGGAGTTAAAAATAAAAGCAATATATCAGGAAAATATTACATGTCAATATAGTTTGAATTAAGTCCTTGTGATAAGCTTATCTCAGCTGACTCACAGGGAGGAAAAATGTCGTGTTTGTTGAGAACGTTAGTCAAATCTTACATAATATTGCGATGCTCGAAGTTTATAAAAATACAGTAAATCATCATTTTTATATCGATATAATTAGAAAAGGTAAATGTATTGTTTTTCTAAAAGAAAATAATTCAATATCCTTTGTACCAAGTCGCTTTGTTGGTTACCTAGATAATGATATGGAAAAACACATTAATAACTCTGGTAAGCACGGAGGAGACACTAACATTGCAATCAGAAGAATTCTTGGAAAAGAAGAAGAAAATGAACGGATAGAAGAGTTATTCATGAAATTCTGTTCTGATAATGAAATAACTCCAGACAAAAAGCAGAGGAAATTTTGGACAATTGATTTATCGAACAAAGAAGGGCAATTAATTAATGACATTCTAGAATTAGAAAGCATTCATCCTATCACAACTAGAGAGAGTCTTTCTTTAGCAAGAATAGGTCAAGGAAAGTTTAGATCATCGTTAATAGATTATTGGGGTGGTTGCGCAATTACTAATTGTAAAACACATTCTCTTTTGAAGGCATCGCACATTAAACCATGGAAAGACTCTAATAATTTAGAAAGACTTGATGTTTTTAATGGTATTTTGCTTATGCCCAACTATGACACCTTATTTGATAAAGGACTGATTTCATTTTCTAACAAAGGTCACATTATAATTTCGCCTTCATTATCTTCCAATGATATAAAAATAATTGGAATAAAGAAAAATGCAAGCATTAATTTTGAAGTGAAGCATCAAGATTATTTAACGTTCCATAGAGAAAATATTTTTGATAAATAAATATGAGAGGTTGAATTAATATGAAAATAGCACTAATCAGTTGTGGAAAGAACAAATTATCTAATAGTGCGGCAGCGAAGGATTTGTATATTGGCGACTTGTTTAAGAAGGCAAGAAAATATTCAGAGAAGCATTACGATCAGTATTTTATTCTTAGCGCTCTGCATGAATTACTTGATCCAGAAACAAAAATTGATCCCTATGATTACACTCTGAATGATCTTTCTAAAGAACAGATTATTTCATGGTCAAACAATGTACACAAACAGATTATTGAGATTATTGATGATAGTAAAGAAGTTGAAATTTCGATTTACGCTGGCGATAAGTATCGTAAATTTCTGGTTCCATTGCTAGAACAGCATGGAATTAAAGTTAATATTCCGCTGAAAGGTTTAGAAATTGGTAAACAACTAGCTTGGTTTAAAAAGAACATTGGAGAGTGATTAATTGAAACTATATTTATCAAAATGCAACGACAGACTTAACACTAAAGAATTGAATACCGAGTTTATTACTGGATGTGTATGTCTTAATCCTAAGTATAAAGGAATAACCATAAAGAATCCGAATACTAAAATTCTAATGGATAGCGGAGCATTCCAAGATACAGACAAGGATAGTCGTATCAGTGTAGAAAAAGCGCTTGAACGTCAGTTGAAACTGGAAGAGAAGATAGGGATGATTAGTGAACGTATTGTAGCATATGACCATATTGGAAATGTTGAGGATACAATTAAGGCCAATCAATATCTTGCTTCCAAACGCGAAGAGTTAAAGCCTAGACAATTGGTTTTAATGATTCAAGGAGTGACATTAAGAGATTACATTCATTGTCTGACTGAAACATTGAAGATTGCTTCTCCAGAAGACTGTATTGGTCTTGGCGGCGTAGCAATGTCGGGAAGAATAAATGAAGTCAAATTTAAACTTCTTGATTCAATCAAAATTGGATTACCGATTATCTATAATAGTAATGTGAAAGATATACATATATTTGGAGTTGGAACATTTAGTGTTTTAAAGGAAGTTGCATACATAAAAGATCTTCTGAAAATGACAGGAATTAATGTAGATGAGTTAAATATTAGTTGCGACACTTCTGCTTTTGAAATCATGTCTACTATGGGAAACGTTGTAGACGAAGAGCAAGAAAAGTGGGTAAAAGTATTCTATAAGGGGCAAAAATATACAGAGTATCATCCAGCAGACTTGACTATTGAAAACAGCAATAAAGCAGCCAAGATTATAAATAAACTTTAGAGGAGAGATTTTATTAATGATTAGAATTTTGTTGTATATTGTTGGAATTATTATTGCAAATGTGGTAACTGCAAGTTTTGCGCCAGTGGTTGCATGGGGCTTTATTGTACCAATGGGAACTTTCTTTATCGGAGCAACATTTATCTTCAGAGATTTAGTTCAACAAAAGTTTGGTCGTAAAAATACATATCTGATTATTATTCTGGCATTGATCTTGTCTGCATTGTCTTCATGGGTATTAGGAGACACACTCTGGATTGTCTTTGCAAGTGCTATCTCATTTGTCTTTTCTGAAACATTTGATACAGAAGTATTCACTCGACTTAAGGGTTCATTCCAAAAGAAAGTTCTTGTTAGTGGCATAGTAGGAGGAACAATTGATTCTGCATTGTTTGTAGTCGTTGGCCTATCTCCACTTGGGGCAGGATTTATTCCTTGGAATGCACTGGTGTATGCGATTCTAGGTCAAGTAGTTGTTAAAACGTTGATGCAGTTCATTGGATATCTGATTATCAAGCGATTCATCACAAATAAGTAAGAATTCATAAAATATGGTCCAAAACGTTGATTTATAAGGATTTTTTAGATCATATTTCAGCATGAAAGAGGTATTTTATCAGAAATACAAAAAGGAGAATACATATTTGAAAAAAGTTAAGATAACTGAGGAGCAACGAGATGCACTTATGTATGTTGCTCAAACCTATAATTGCGAAGAAATTGTTAAGAAGCATTCATCTATGCAAAATTTTTGGATTAATGCTAAGTGGGATAAACAGATGAATGTTGAGAGTTTAAATCCATTGAGTGTCGATGAGGTTATTAGAGCACTATATATAGGATTTGATGTAATAAAAACTCCATCAGAAAAGCTAATAGATTGTTATACCAATTACCTAGATCACTTCCAATCACCGTACAAGTTTAATGAAGATGAGAAGAGGGGATTTAGGTTGGGAGTATCAGTTGCATGTTTTGTGCTTGATGAAAAAATTAAAGGCATTGCTGATTAATAATTAGTATACATAACTTACCGCTAAAAAAGTATATACCCAACTGATATACTATACAGTGGGTGATGAATATGTTTGTATCTCCAATGCTATTACAGTATGCAGAGGATAATAAACCATTTGACGATGATAGCCATATAACTGAACTGAAATGGGATGGCATTAGACTTGTTCCTTCTAATATAAACCGTCCTAGATTATATACAAGACACGAGAATGAGATAACAGGTAACTTTCCAGAACTTATAGAATCCATGCCAATCCCTAACGGAACCATATTAGATTCTGAGTTAGTTGTAGCTAATGCTGAAGGGAAAGCTGACTTTTCTGCAATGATGGAAAGGTTCCACTCTAATAAAAGCAAACACAAAGTTACAGTGGTCGCTTTCGATATTATCAAATATAAGAATAGAGATTTAACAGGTTTACCATTGATCGAACGGAAGAAGTATCTTGAAGATTCTTTTGTTAATAATGATTACTTTGTAAAATCTCATTATCTGATTGGTAACGGAATCGAGTACTTTGATTTAGTTAAGCAGCAAGGTCTGGAAGGAACGGTTCAAAAGCATATTGATTCCAGATATGAAGTAGGAAAGAGATCGTCAAGTTGGAAGAAAGTCATCGCTTATGATATGGGCGAATTCTTCATTGTTGGGTATCGAAAGGACAAGTTTGGGTGGTTGTTGTCAGATGGTAAGAGAATCGTAGGTTCAATGGAGTTAGGAGTTGGATCAACTGAACGGAAAGTAGGATATAAGATATTTCAACAACTTAAGCTCAATGAGACGAAAGATACTGTATATCTCCAACCACTATTAAAGCGTGTTGTTAAATATAGAGGATATACCAAGAACAATTTGTTGAGATTGCCTGTGTTTGATGAGTTTGTTATCTGAAGGAGGTGATTAGTTGGCTGAACGGCTATTGAAATGTCCTATTTGTGAGCAATATGGACATAAGGTAAACATGATCCATGAGGTGGATAAGCGATATTACCATAAGGAATATTGTCATGGTAAGTGGAAAGCGAATAAGGAAGCAACTAGGATTGAGAATCAACAATGGGATGATTTATACCAATATATAATCAAGCTGCATGACATCGTTGTATTGCCGAAGGGGAATATAACAAGGCTGAAGGATTTGAGAGCTGGATTTGATACTAAGAGTGGTAAGAGAGAACGAAAATGGCGTACTGGACCAGATTACGAACTGATGCTTGATGCTTATAAGTTGTCCGAAGATAGTGTAAGATGGAACATTGCCAATAAGCTTGATGGTTCAAACAGTGTTAAGGCTATCAATTATTGTATTAGCATTATGATTGATAAGTTAAATGAAGCTTATGCTAAAAGGAAGAAAAAAGAGCAGAGTATAGAACAGTTTGAGCGTACAAAAGCAACTACCGACGACAAAGAAATTAGACACATCAACTTTAATAATAAAAATACGAAAACTGATGAAATGGATATATCGAGTTTTCTGTAGGAGGTCTTGAATAATTAAATACATAGATGAATTTGTCTTACCCTCAAAAATACATGAGTCGTTATTTGTTGGATATCTCTGGAGCACACCTTCTTTATATGAAAAGTATAGGAACCATGAGATATCGCAAGAGACATTTACAGAGCCGATTTGGTGGTATTTTTATTACATTGGTAACGAGATGTATGCCAATAGTATAAGAAAATTTGATGATAAAACCGTATATTCGTTTTTGACTTCGAGGCCAGTAGAAGTCAATCGAAAATCATATTTTGATTATTATAATGAATACGGTGGTTACAGTTCTATCGATGAATTACTAGAAGAGTGTGAAAAAGATAAGGGCAATGATGACTATCATTTCTCAGAAATACAAAAGTATGAAAGTTTGAGAAAATTCCAAAGTGAAAGCTTAATTGATGTAACGAATAAGGATTTAATAGGAAAGCTAACAAGAATGACACTAAAACAAATGCAATCATTTTTTCAATTTAAGACAAGCTCAATATTCTCACATATTAACTGTGGTGAGGTAGTTGAATATGATCTTGGAGACGATCTTGATATCGCAATTGACAAAATGAATCAGGGCGAGGCTATGGGTATTCCATTACATGATTCTCCAAGACTAAGTAAGAAGATTAAGGGATGGCGCAAGGGCGAACTAATGTATCTTATTTTGAGTTCTGGAGTCGGAAAGTCATCTATAAGCATGGAGAAATTCGTACTTTCTCTCTATGAGAATGAAGAAAGAGGCATGATGTTTGTAAATGAAGAGAATATCTGGAAGACAAGGAACCTTGTTTTGGCAACAGTTTCATCAAAAATATTGAATAAACCTATTAATCGTGAAAAGTTAATTGAAGGAAATTTTGAACAGAAGACTCTTGATAAATTAAACGATGCAAAAAATTGGGTTCTGAAATTTCCAAAGAATCATATAAAATTTTACGACTTGAAAAAATACAGAGTCGAAGATGTTATTAGTCGCATCACAATGATGAAGCCACTCAATTATAACTATGCTTTACTTGATACTTTTAAACCTAGCGCTTCTGCTCAAGAATCGGCAAGGTGGGAGTCGTTTAGTAACGCAGCTCAGAATATTTTTGATTGTATTAAACCCGAGGCAAACAATGTGGGGCTTCTTGCAACGGTTCAGTTGAAGATTGGTAAGGAGTATCGCTATCTTGATCTAAGTGCCATAGGGAAGTCATTAGAGATTGCTGAGGTTGCATCAGTTATCCTCATGGGCAGGTTATTATTCGCAGACGAAATGCCGGGGAAAAAAGAAGAATTAGCTGCTTATAACTGGGAGAAGAGTGACTTCGACGGTAAATGGCATAAAAAACCATACCCTCTAGATCCTGAGAAAACCTATATGATAATTTTCATTTCTAAGAATCGTTCGGGCGACCTATCAGAGCAAATTATCTATGAAGTAAATTACAGTATCAACAGTTTTAAAGAAGTAGCATACGCGCAAATGGGTAAGAAATCTAATTCGATGTTTTAATACATAGCAGTAAATACTCCTATGGAGGAGCTTAAATGAGTAATAATGATTTAAAGTTGATTAAAGATAAGATTATGGAGGATGAAAAAGTAGGTGAACTGCTTGAACTTATGGGTTGTGAGCATGTCGATAAAAAGAATAATCGGTATGAAGCACAGTTGCCAATAAAGTTTGAGTCTCCAAACAAAAGATCTGTACAAGTTTATCTTAATGAGAGTATGTCTAGCAGGATTAGAACGCTTGGAGAATCAGATATTGACATATATGGTTTGGTCTCATACATAGTATTTGATAAATTTCTAGAAGAAGAAAGACGTAGTAATTTACCAAAGTCTAAGCGATGGATATGTGAAAAACTTGGGTATACAGAGTTCTTAAATGGATCGTATACTCCATTACCCACATCGGATCATCTTAAATGGCTTAGAGAGGTCAAAAAACAGAGAAAAAAGAAGCGTAATTTTGACAACATTGAGAACCAAATTTATGGTGATGAGATTCTAAGTGAATTCATTATGCTGCCACATCAGAAGTACATCGATGAAGGTATTAACTATTTGACCCAGATGGAATTCCAAATTGGATATGACATTAAGAGTCAAAGAATCATTTACCCTATTCACAATAGTTATGGGGACATTGTGTCTATAAAAGGTAGAACAATTTTAGATGATTATGAGGAACGAGATATTTATAAGTTCCTCTACCTCATCAACTTTAACAAGATGGTTGAACTTTATAATTGGCATCGTGCATTATTTTATATTGTTGAGAATAAGGAGGTGCTGATATACGAAGGCGAAAAGAGTACTTGGTTGAGTAGCCAATATGGTTTTCGGAATTGTGTAGCTATAAGTGGAGATGATTTAAGTGACAGGCAGGTTAATATGATTAAGGAGCTTGGGAACGAGATAGAGATTATTATAGCTTTAGATAAAGACAAATCAATTGAAGCTGTAAAAAAGCAAGGAGCTAAGTTTGGCAAGACCAGAAATGTATATGCTCTCTGGGATAGGGATGGGTTGTTTAATAATAAAGATAGCCCTACTGACTTAGGCGAAGAAGTGTTTAAGAAGTTGTATAACGAGTATAAATTCAAAATACATAATTGAGAAACCCTTGATTTTTATTGGGTTTCTTGAGCTACGAAACATTGTAAAATATAGGTTTTATCAAAATATAAAAAGGGAGTGGATTATGAATACTTGGCTCAAGGAATTAGTAAAAACAAAACAGCCTAAGATTAGTACGCTAAGCGATGAGGAAACAAAGGCGTATAAAACTGGACTACAAATGCTTGCGATTTCTGTTTGTGAAGGTTTCTTTGATATTCCACCAGTTTCAAATGATAGATTTGGCGATACTGGGTTGTTTTATGAAATATCATATTATAGCTCTGATCAACTGTGGACATCAGACAATCAGAGAACACTTCTGGTTGTTTGGGAAACCGTGAAGAATAAATCATCTTACTGCCCTTTGCGGATTGACTTTAAATTTGTTCTCACTGAAGATTCTGTTGATTACTGGCTATATGTATATGATCAATCGGGTGAAAAAACTGTAAAGTGGGAATTAGCAGCGAAAGAAGGAAACAATCATTACACTACGATCCACGAATATGAAACGATTAAACTGTCAGAGTTAATAGGCTATAAGGAGGTTAATTAACATGTCATTTTGTGCTCATGGTCATGGTCAAAGTTGTTTCTATTGCGAGGATTGTGGCTGTCACTTTGGAATCGAATGCTTAGATGTACCTGAAATCGTATTCTGTCCAAGATGCGGTAGTGATGACACGACTTCGACTAACGAAAGATTGATAGGAGACGTTTATCGTGAATATGATTCGGTAGAGGAATATGAAGAAATTCAAGAATATTTCTTCATAAAATAAAGATTTTACGTAGAACTACTTGGTAATTATGTTTTCAAAGAGTTGTAAAAATAAGTGTTGACTTTGGTTATAATAATAAATATAATGAAAATACGATAACAGAGAGGGATGATGATGTTGTCTAATAGTTTACCAGATGAAGAGAAGTTAACCGAAACGGAGGAGATAGATGAAGCCACTCACATTAAAATAATAGCGAATGACTACAGGGGATTACGAGGCTGTAATCTTATAGAAGGTAGAATATACGATATCAAACGAAGATTCGGAAATCCCATATTTACGAATGGCGATGTATATATTATAGATGAAGACGGTGTTGAGTTTAGTGGATGGGGAATAATTGAAACTAAATTTTATAAGTAAAAATATATACATATAATAATATTGGTGAATTAAATATTGGGGTCGATAAACTACAGGCGACCCCTCATAAAGCTAGAAGAAAGATGGATTTCATCTAAAGATAATGGAGGAAAAAACATGAGTAGAACAAGAGGGTATAAACTGTTCCACTTATGTGTTAAGAGGATCTGAAAATCTATATCAAAACCACAGAGGAGGACGGACAATGAATCAAACTCACTAAGACTGGCAGCTTAAACTGGTTGAATATGCTCATGAGTATGATTTGGGAGTAGAAGATATGATGAAGTTACTGAAGGCATCTGGCTGTATGTAGATTGCAGAGAATAGTGGTTTTAAATCTTACACAGAATCTGATTTGCGAAACATGGTGTACCGAAACAGAATACAATGATCCTGTAATTGATTATCCATAAGTTTACAAAAACTAAAAAATTTAAGTGTGAAAAAACAAAGACATTTGGAAATAGAAGAAGAACACTCAACTAGGAAGAGATAGAGAATATATATTTATCATGTTTGAATAATTTTATCAATTCTAGTATCAGGAATAAGGAATGGTTTGGGTGCACTAATATTTACTGAATTACTTATCGAAACCACTGTACTTTGCTCGACTTGTCTGAAATTGAGTAGTTCGGGTGTTGCAATTATATATGAAGGAGTACTAAAGGAAAAAGGATTTCTTGGATTGTTGTTCCGATATGTGTCAAGTCTATTTCCAGAACGCGAGAGGCTGTAGACTACATTATCTACGGCGCTAGTAACATAATAGAAAATGTCATTGGAGTCAAATGCTATATCAGAAGGAGAATTTATTCGTGAAATAAATCTCTGAGCACGAGGAGTTGAACCACTTATGCTCACAACTTCTATCGTATTATCAGTAGAACAGCAGACATAGGCGAATAATCCATCCTTGGTAATTGCCAGACCCGTTGGGCCTTTATGAATCAGAAGCTCGGTACGTTGTGAATTGGTTGAATATGGACTAACTATCATAGTGATACTTGAACGCTCAAAATTAGTGCAAATCAATTTTTGTCCATCAGGAGTCAATTCCATGAAATTAGCTCCTCCTACTGGATATCTTGTAACAATGCTAAAAGTTTGTGGTTCATAGACAACAATTTCGGTCTCATATGAAATATAAATAGCATTACCAGATGGCGAGGTCTTTATTGAAAGTGGATTCCTTCCAATGGAAAATTCAGATGGACTAGCAGTAAGAGTAATCATATCAATAAATGTCACAGTTCTAGATTCCCGATTTAAGACATAACAAGCTATGCCATTGGGGTCGACTGCAAGACTTACGGGATATCTGCCAACAGGAATTTGTTTAAGCAAAGAACCATTTGTGAGACTAAAAACACTGACTGTGCTAGATGTAGAATTTGCGACAAAAAGTCTACTATAATCTGGTGATGCGACTAGGGCAGAAGTTCCTCTTTGCATTGTTGATAAGGTAGAAAATAAATTATCTGGTCTGATTGCTGACACTGTTCCGTTACCTCGATTTGTAACAAACAAAAAACTCATTAGTTTTAATCCTCCATATGCTGAACTTTTATTTAGTATATGTGCCTAATTGGGCGGTTGTGAATAAACGAAATTTCGACCTAAAATATGTAAGGTTAACAAAATTAGAATTTCATAGGGAAAGGAGTTGTTATATATGAAGAAAATCAAATTTAAAGGTGTAGTTAGCGGAGATGGAGAATCCTTTTGCTTTGATGTAGACAGGAATACTTTTATCGCTGTAACAGAAAGAGAACCTGAAAACTGGGAAGATTACCAATCGGGTGAGTATGTTGAAGAAAATGGTGAACTGAGGTTTGTTCCTGAAGACTCAGATAAGTGTAGATTGTATCCCAATGATTTATTTGGATATTCAAATGAAGTAATTCAAGTAGAAATAAAAATAAGTTAAGAGGTGAAATATGAAAAAAGACTTAATCAAAAATGGAAACTATTACATACTCTTAGAATACCAAGATAACAAAAGAGTGGCACTAAGACTATCTGAGACTCCTGATTTAGAGTTAATCCCTGAACATCCTGAACTAGTTGATATTAAACTAACGGACGTTTGTCATATTGGTTGTACTTGGTGCTATCAAGATTCTCGTTCAGATAGTATGCATGGGAAATTGGAAACAATTAAAACGGTAATAAAATCATTGAATCCTAAAATTACTGAAGTTGCCTTTGGGGGAGGTGATGTATTACAGCATCCAGATATTGCAGAAATTTTGAAGTTTTCAAGAGAACATGGTTTAAATTCATCCAACATCACAATGAATTGGCAAAGTATTATGCGTTATCCTGATAAGGTTAAAGAGGTAATGCCACATTTAGATGCAATTGGTGTTTCGATTACTGGCAGAGGACAGATTAGAAAAGTTGTTGAAAGTCTTAAAGAAATTAATAGTTACATTCCATCAAGAATTTGTTTTCATGTCATTCCAGACTTATACAACAAAGAATTGCTGCTAAAGATATTGGCTGAGGTTAAAGAGGAATCTCTAGAAAGTGATGTATTATTTTTAGGATATAAGACAAACGGCAGAGGTAAAAATGTTACACCAGTACATAATGAAAACATGAAAGAGATTTTTGAATACATAATTAAGAACAGAATTTCGTTGCAATGTGACACCAAATTTGTGAAGGACTATCTAGAAGTTGTTAAAGAAGTTAGCAGTAAGCTTACTTACGACATTAAAGAGGGCGAATATTCCATGAACATTGATTGTGTGGAAGAGTTTTACTCTCAATCAAGCTACAATTTAGAATTTCAAGGGAAAATCACAGAAGACTTTAATATCACAAAAGCATTTAGCGAAGTAAGAAAATATGGAAACTTAAAAACAAACTAATTAAAAGGAGATCGATTATATGATTACATTATTTTTGCGAAATATTAAAAAGGGATTTGCTACTAACTCAAGCAGTTACCACTCAACGCTAGTTCTGACTGAAGAAGAGTACAAAAACTGGGTTAGTGGGACGGTTAAGGTGAAAAACGATTGGGGAAATGAGACTTCTTATGAAGATTGGGGCAACGAATTTGAAACAGAAACAACTAGATATACAACTCCAAGTGGGGAAAAGATTGTCATTCTATGTGAATATGGTTACGATGGCTAATTAAATTATGCAGAATAGCTACCACATATAAATAAAAATCCTATGTGCGGTAGCTATAAAACAGTAATGAGATGATGAAATAAGAGTTTCATTTAGAACCAAACAAATTATACAGAAAAGGTGATTGGACATGACAAGAATTGTTGAACCAGTTTACGACACAGAAGGTAAATTAATTCAGGAGCATGACATTCTAAAAGATGAAGAGACTGGAGAAATGGCACTAGTTGTTCAAGCAAAGAATAAGTCGGGTGTAAGAGGTCTTGCTGTTGAAAACAAGATCATTGGCCTCGGGGATTGGCTGGATGTTTATCCAGATGGCGTCTGGACTATCCTAGGTAATGCTGGGGTATCGGCTGTCTGATGTGTAAATCTAAGGTCTGTAATTAAAGATTCATAAGGAGTTGATTAGATTGATTTATGAAAATAATATTACAAAAGAAATTCTGGATACTGTAAGTATCGGTAATTTAATTAGGGTTAACGATTGGAGGAAGCCGATGCGAGTAATGGGTGTGTCGAAAAACTACTTCGTGATGATCCGTAATAATTTTGGTAAGCTGCGGTACTCTGTGTGTGAAAAGAAGCCTTGGGGTGGCATACGGTACAATCAGATGGTTGGAGGTAAGTTTCATTGTGGTGTAGATAATATGATTTTTGGATGGATCGGGTTCGATTACAGATTTGATGATCAAGAGAAGATTGATAACTATCTTCAAGCATTTGAAACGGGAGGAATTGAGTTGTCTGTTAGGGGAACTATTCCGATTTTAAATTTACAAGTTAAGTAGTGATGAGATAAGAAAATCTCAATATGAAAGGAGAGCGGGAAATGCTTACAAACACCGAAATTATTAGTTCATGGATTACTGAGCAGCTTGAAGTAGGAAAAACAGATGATGAACTAGACGGTAAAGTATTCTATGAAGATGATAATGTTTACACAATTAAAAAAACTAGACGCAAGAATATGTTTGACCTGAAGTGTGCATTTGGAGGAGCAGTTAATCTTAACACACTTAAGGGAAAATACGAGCCAATTGAGGAGGAAATGTAATTGAAGGCCGATAATGAATTTCTTATGGTGGTAGCCGATAAGCTAAATGAAATTACTGAACGAACCAATGACATCGAAACCGCACATGAGTTGGATGAATTTGTTCAAGTTATTATTGAGTCGCTGAACTAATGAAAGAATAGTTTTATTAGGAAAAATAAAAAAGAGGAGAATGAATAATGAAAGTAGAGGATAAAGGAATCACAGGTTTCACTGTTAGATCAACAAATGAGAAAGTAATCATTGAAATGCCTATCAGTAATCTCGTAAGAGGCTTTAATGCAAGCCCAAATAATTGGAATGAAGCGAAAATTCGCCGTGGGAAAAGAAAAGAATTTGCAGAGTGGCTTATTGAAAACTTGTTAGATGAGGCAGACTCAGAATCAGGTGACAATTTTATTGTAACTATGCTAGACAGTGTATATGAGAGAGCGTTCGAGGATGCTTTAGATGAGTTTGTGAAATACAAGGATGAGGATGAAGATTAAGCACAATATAAACGATACTTTTATGAAGAAAGGAAGGGAACAATGATTCGATGGGCAATAGAGAATCCCATATTAACATTCATTTTGCTGGCTATGGTTATTATTACTATAGATAATATATTGTGTAATTTCGCTAAAGCTAAAGTATCAAAAAATACAAATAATATAGAAAAGGGAGAATAATACATATGATCAAAATGGCAGTTGTAAAGCATAACAACAACACTATGGAGTACGTCTTTAAAACAGATTTAGATTTAAACAAAGATGATTTAGTAGTATGTGATACACAAAGAGGTTATGAAACTGCGAGAGTATTAAGAACATATGAAGTAGAAAGTAGCGATGCTAAAAAGTGGATCGTTAGCAAAGTTGATCTAAGTAACCATGTATCTAAAGTTAACAAAGAGAATGAAATAAATTCTTTAAAAGTTAAAATTGACATTAAAAGAGATAAGTGTAGCAAGGAAGTAATTAATTCATTAATTGGTCAAGTGGACTCTGAGATGGCATCACTGTTAAACGAACTAAAGCAGTTGGAGGAAGGTAAGGATAAATTATTAAATGAATTTTACTTTAAAAATTCATTTGGCGTAGAATTTAAAGCAACTCTACGTGAAGATGAATCATGTTATTTAATAGTAAACACTTCTTTACCAACCATTACCGCAAGTATTATGCGAACTAAGGCTGTACAAGAATGCATAACCGAAGGAACTTGGAAAGTTATCTAATAGATAAAACTTATCTTTCATCAAATCAAGGAGGTGAAAAAATGCAAGAACCGAGATATAAAAGAAAGTCTCCTCAATACGTTAGCGCAATTCAGTTTCTAGAAGGTATGGAAGACGGATATTCTTGTTATGAAATTTTTACAAACAAGTGGATTGGATGGTTCGATAAAGATGGTCTAATTCCAAAGACTAACAGGACTCCATACATTTATAACTCACATGGAGATGTTGAAGAACATAGATATGGAGACTATATCGTAACTTACGAAGATAAGTCAAAGAAATGGATTTGTAAAGAGTTGTTTGAGCGTGATTATGAATTAATAGAAGACTAAACCTGTAAATGGAGAGTGATAGATATGTACAGAAAAGTAAATATCAGAATCATCAACAAAGCGACAGGAAGAGAAAGCAAATCTTTAACTTATAAATTTCTCAAGGCTATCGATAACTATGATAATATTGCAATGCCTGAAAATTTCAAAATAGTTGTGAGATAAATACATTTAGAAGGAGTGACCATACATAGCTTGGAAACAGAAAATACCCAAGATTCCATTTGAAGATTACGATAATACATATTCAAGGTTAGCAAAAATTAACGGGATCGATAATATTGATGTATTTTTGAATCCATTATCAAATGTTGTTCATAGTCCGTATTTACTAAAAAATATAGATGCATTAGCTAATCGTATAATCGCGGCAATCCACAACGATGAAACGATAGTGATTTCAGGAGACCCTGATTTTGATGGGGTTTCCTCACTAGTGCTAAAGTATAAATATCTGCTCAACTTTACGGACAGGATTCATTATGTCTGCAATGAAAGATCTACTGGACACTCTATAGGCAATCTTATAGGTGAAATTCCTATCGATACAAAACTATTTATTGCCGTAGATAGTTCATCCAATGATGTTGAGACGATGAAGTTGTTGTCTTCTAGAGGGGTTGACTGTCTAATTATTGACCATCACACAGTTACAGTAGATAACCCCTATGCGATTTTGGTCAATCCGCAGCAAGATGGATGTTTATACCCTAATAAGAATGCCTGTGGTGGACTGTTGGTATTCAAGGTATGCCAAGTATTAGATGATTACATGAATACATACTACGCCAATAAACTTGATGACTTACCGGGTTTCTCATTAATGGCTGATATGATGTCAATGATGGAACTAGAAAATAGATATTATGCCAAACTATCTCTCAAAAGTTTAAGACACGCTGGACTTAGAAAGTTATTTGAGGCTATGAATTTTGATCTCAACAATTTATCTGCAACTGATTTTCTTTATGGTGTAAGCCCTGCTGTAACGGCTGCTACTAGAGCCGATAACATTACACTGGCAATAGACTTCTTAATGTGTAATGAAGACTCCCCTGAGATTAAGGGATTGGCTAAAGAACTAGTTAAAGCAAATGAAAGGCGTAAAGAAATTCAAGCTGAAGCACTTAAGGCTTTAAAGCCATTTGTTGATGAGAGAGATATGACCGTCATTGTATTTGATCCAACATTGGGACGCGGGATGAATGGATTGGTAGCACAAGAGTTATCAAAGCACTTTAACAGACCAGCAATTGTTCTTGGTAACGGAGACGATGAAAATACATATGCAGGTAGTTTTCGAGGATTAGAGGATTTTTCAATGCTTGATTTACTCGACGAATGTAATAGTGTTCTTTACACAGGAGGTCATCCGGGAGCTGGTGGTTTGCAGATTAAGAAAACAGATATAGAGCTTCTGAGACAAGAACTTAACGAGAAACTCCATGACTTCAAACCAGACGACTCCATGTATTATGATCTAGAATTCAACTTGAGCGACATTAACGAAAACCTGATCAATTATCTATCTGAGTTTTATCGCATAACAGGCAATAAGTTTAAACAGGGAAGATTCCTCATTAAAGGATTATTCGTATCAGATAAGAAGTTGATGGGTAAATCAGCGAATACCGTTAAGATTGACTGCGATAAACTACAGCTCATGAAGTTTAAAACAGACGAAGATTTCTTTAATCGTGTTCCAGTCTTCTCAGAAATCGAAGCAATTGGTTCACTCAACATCAACGTGTGGAAGCAATATAAGCCCAAATTTAAAGTCACAAAGACATTTCAACTATTCATAGATGATTATCGAGAAATAAATATCTAAGAATTTTAATAATAAATATATACAAATAACAAAAACTATAATATACTAAGGGAGCAATAATACATATGACAAACTTTTTCGGACTTGCAACAGCACAAAATGGAACAAGCGTGGTAATCAGCAATTTACCATCTGATCGACTAGGAGCGGTAAATGAAGCAAAAAGATATGCAGCCAAGAATGGTCTTACATTTCAAACTGTGTATCCAGTGAAATCAAATGAAAAGAAAGGGGCTACACTCACAAAGTATAAAAAACAACGGGATCGTGCAGCTAATAAACGGTAACTCATATGCGTATTAAAATCAGTGAACACGCTAGAACTAGATTGAAGGAGTGCGGAGTTGGAACAGGATATCTTATCAAAGAGATATCCTCCATTCCAAACATTCAAGGAAAACTTAGATGGATGACTAAACTTGGAGTAATTGTTGTAGAAAGAGTTAATGAAAACCTTATACTAGTTAAGACGTTTATTGCTAGGTATAAGTATAAAGGCAAAGGGCAAAATTACCGTAAAGGTTGTACGACATTTTGATACATAGGGTGAAAACATGAAATACAGCGAAGAAATAGATGAGGTAACTTATACTTATACTAGCCTAGAAGTTGGATCTGACCGAGAAATAGAATACATAAAAGTGTTAAGTGGAAAAGTTATTGAGAAGAGACCTAGTTTCTCATCAAATGATGAAATTTCGGAGACCATAAAAGAATTCGATTAGAAGAAATATTGTCTTATAAGGGTTATTTAAGAAAAAAAATACAACGAAAGAACTGTTTCATAAAGAAAGGAGAGAAAATATGATTGTTAGCGAACCAGTAAAAGTAGAGGTTGAGATTGAAGATTTAACAACGGGCTGTACTTACAGATATAAAGGCAATTCTATAAAGGATTGTGTGGGATATTTTCTTTCGTTATTTGTAGGGAAAAGACCTTATAAAATAATACGCTCTAATATTTGCAATAAGTAACGAAGAAGAAGATCGTTGGTACTGAATTAAATGAAATACAAGCTTTATCAAAAATAAAATAAAAGGAGTTTTAATGATGAAGTTAATAGTGTATGTAAATGATGAATTTGAAGATGAGAAGGCATTGTTCAATCTTGACACGAAAGAAGTTTTGGTGAAAGGAGATCAATACCACGATAGTATTTCTGGAAAGATTGCAGGTTATATCGAAGCCTTAGATGATTTTGATGTTTATAACGAAGAGATCGAAAGAGAATGGATTGATAGTGACCATGAGCACTATAAATTAATTGGATTTTTATTCTGAGAAAGAATAATGAAATAGTGGTTTTATGTGGTCACAAATACACATAAAAAGAGGAGAAAGAACAATGCCAAACAATGGACAGTGGACATACAGCTCTTCAGAAGAATACTTTAATCACGGAGAATACTTCGGCACAAAAGAAGAGGCTATTGAAGCAGGTAAGGGTGATTTTGAAGAACGGAAATTTTATATTGGTCAAGTTGAAAAGGTAGGATTGGGAGTATGTGTTGATTTAGATAGTATTTTTGAGCATATTAATCAGAATATGTGTGATGAAGTAGGTGAGTGTGCTGAAGATTATTTGATGGATGTAAAACAAGAACACTGTAATGAACTCGAAGAAGAAATATCCGAAGTGATCATTAAGTGGATTGAAAAGTACAATTATCAACCAACATTCTTCAAAGTAATCAATATTGAATCAGTAGAATGTAGTGAGTAATTTAAATCAAATAATGCTTTTATACGATCAAAAAATAAAATGGGAACTCTAATGAAAAAAATGAGATGGTTGCTTTTAGTGATTATGCTACCATTGCTTTCTGGTTGTAATGGAATTGCTAAAAATTTTGGAGGGACGACGACAATTGATTTGCCCCAAAATAAGAAACTTGTGAATATTACATGGAAGGATAGTGACTTGTGGTATTTAACACGAGACATTAAGCCAGAAGAAAAGCCAGAAACTTATACCTTCAAAGAGGAAAGTAATTATGGAGTGAAATCAGGGACTGTCATTATTAATGAACATTAGTTATCAGAAAGGTGAGTGACAAATGTTAAATAGAAGTCTGTTGGATATCAATAACCGTCTTACCGATCTACGAAAGCAACGAGCTAAGATTAATGATGAAATTATTAGCCTCGAAGCTGAAAAAAATTTGAAGTTGGCTGATGAGTATAGAGGTGCTTATACATATAAAGGTGATTTACTTGATAAGCCAGTGGTAAGGTATTAGTACTGATAAAAGATATATTTGATTGGGAAGGGTGATCGAGATGAATGAATATGATGAGTTGATTGAAAAGTTAGGTTCCAAGGTCGAGACAAGAGATAGACTGCAACTACAAATTAATCTGTTGCTTGCTAATGTTGCAGAACTAACCGATGAAATTGAACAATTGAATGAAAAGATTGAAGAGTTCGAAGAAGCAAACGAAGGTAATTATTGATGGTTATAATTGAACAGATGAAAGAAATACTAAATCTGCTTGAAAAGGCAAGGTTTGATTTGAGCGAATGGATTACTGTAGATTATCTTGAAAATGAGTATCCAGAATATATCAAAGAAACAAAGAAACTGATTTCAGATATAGAGTCGATTCAACATGAGGTTGGTGCTTAGATGAACAGATATCAGGCCAATTGAGAAATATGAAACTAGAATAAATGAATTAGAAAAGAAGAGAGAACTGGTACTATCTACTCTTCAAGACAGCGATGTAAGTAAACACTCCAATTAAGTAATGAAAAATATAGCAGATTAAATATTGAAATCCAAATATACATAGATTTTATCGAGACAATAAATAGTTTAGAGTTTACATGAAAGAGAGATTTCATAAGGAAGGAAGATATGTGAATGGAAAAGTCACTAGAAGAGCAAAACAAAAGAATTTGGAGCAATAGAATCTATGATGAGATCTTGTCGTATCCCAAGAACCTTTATGAATCATTAGATTATGATGTCATAGATGCTGGTATCGTTGGCAAGAAGTTAGAAATAGATATCAAACTATCGGTGCAACTAAATAATGATTCTCAGGAACAAGAACTTGAGGATATTCTGACTAAGATAAGTAAGACACTAAACATTTTAACTAAGTGAAAGGCGTATTTCAAAAAAAAAGAGACCAGAGTATGTCCTCAAAACATGAATCAAATTTTTCCTGAAAGCTCCATCTGAACAAGAGTTTCAATGTCATCGTGTACGTTCTTCAATTCTTTTGAATTTTTTTCCCAATCTGCATATATCGTCATTGCATTATCAGTACTTCTTATCATTTGGATATGATTGTTATAGACTTTGTTGAAAAGCCCTATGAAGGCTATCATATGCTCTTTGAATTTCGGTGAGATGTATACTTGGTTCAATTCAAAAATAGTTTTTAACTCATTTTCTTTTGTGTGACATTCGCTAGGAATTTCATAATTCGCTGTTTTCAAGAACTGAAAGCAGGTATTCATTTCATTTCTAACATTCTCTGTGGCGGCAATATATTTAGGAGTATAGGTGTCAATTATATGTCTATTTCTTTCAATTTGAATATCTAGCCGTTTTATGTACTCTACTTGATCTGTTTCTAATTTAGATTTGAAGGCTTCAAATTCTTTTTCTATCTCTTTTGCCCTCCTATCTAAATGTTCTTTAAAGTATGCTTCACCAAAAAATTTGACTGCGCCAAAGCAAGAAGCGGCTATTACTGGCACAGAAATAACCATAGTTCCCCAATCAATCGTAAGACCCATAGACACCAACCTTTATTATGTAATTACATAAGATATCGGTGTGTTTAAGAAGAAAGTTAATAGTCTATTAGCAAAGGAGAGAGAGTGTTTGATTGATGAGGATAAACGCATATATAAGTACGATGATTTATTAGATAGCGGATATGAATTAATTCATCTCACAAAAAAGCAGCACAACTCAATCATTAAAAGAAGAAAGAAAAACTGGAAGAATCGATACGAATACTATCTGAATGAAGACAGAGTTATCATGCAAGAGTTCAGTAGCAGATTGCTTATCACTCTAAACATTATACTGTATCCAATATTGGTTTTAATGGCTGGTTTTAGTAATTTTAAAGACCTAAATCGAGACTTGAAAAGGTTATTCAATGAGAAGAAGTACGGATCATTTGTAGAGGATTGGATTACTAAAAATACAGAGCAATATAAAGAGATTATTAGATTAATAGGAGAGTGATTGATTGAAGACTAATATTTTTGTTCCACAAAAAATTAAAGTAGGATTCCAGAATAGAGAAAATACATATACTAAAAAACTTGCTTTTGTTATTTACTACGATGCAAAAGGTAAGTTGCGCCAAGAAACATCATGGGAAGGATGGAGAGATGAGAAGATCGATCCTGTAGAATATGAAAATGAACCAGTTTCGGGATTTGTCCTAAACAAAAAAGTTGGTGACTATAAGGATGGCTGGAATCATCGTCAGGCATACACTCGTGTGTACGACCCTAGAGGATTTGAGTTTGAGATTACCATTGAAAATCTACTCTACATTCTTGAAAACACAAACTCTATCAAGGGAAAAGGTCTAGAAGGTGAATTCGTTTACTCATGGGATGGTAAAAATTTGATTCTTTTACCTGTAGATTCACCGGATTATCAAGAGATAAGCCAATTTAATAAGGTTCTACATGAAAAGACATATATTAAATCTAAGGAACTAATTATTGGTGCTACCTATAGAACTAAAGATAATCAAGAACTCGTATATATGGGGAGATTTGATTATTGGGATACCAAATGGAACTCGGGAAATGATTATAAGGATAGCTATTATGAGAATGTTAATAAGGGTAAACAATACATATTTGCAAAAGAAATAATTAACTATCGAAAAAAACAAGACATTCACATCCTTAATCTTAAATCATTAGGAGATAGGATTATTGAGATGATTTCAATCGATTGCTGCGAACGCTATGCAGAGATGTTTGATTTGTTGGAAAGTAGAAGTTGTTATTCTCCATATGATGAATCAAAAGATGAGTATGTATATTATGACCTAAGTAGGTTCATTGAAAAAGTCAAAAAGAAAATAGGGGAATATGCTTGGCATTACAGCACAACCGTCTATATTGGAAATGAGAAGAGCAGCTACGCTGAAGTAAAAGGCGTAAGAGATAGTGAGAGCTATCAAATCGTTGTCAAAAGAAAAGTCCCGAGTAGATGGGGAAGCGGATATACAACTGAGGACGTACCTTTATTAACTGGAACCTTAGAAGAAATACATGAGGTTTATAAACCAAGATATAGAAATGAATATCTTACCAATGGAAAACTTTATAGAATGGGAGATGAAGAATAATGGCAAATCCGAATGACCAGAAAATTCTTGAATTGAAGAAGCAAATTGAACTAAAGAAGGAAAAATTGAGTAAATCTCAGAAATTCACACCAATCACAAATTGTTCAATTGAAATTGATGGAGTACGGCACAACATTCAAGTACTTCAGAAGGAACAGATTTTAACTCTACTTATTAAAATTAACACATATGTGTTATCGTCCAAAGATTTGGGATTGTTAGATTCATTTAATATTAACGGATATCATGTTCTGGATTGGATTGCAGATCTGAAATTGAAGTATGAAATTCTGAATAGAAAAGAAGAAGAACAGAAGCTTAAAGCAATGGAAACGAAGCTTGATAAATTACTTTCTGACGATAAAAAGGTTGAGCTTGAATTGGATGAGATTGCAGCGTTGCTGAATTAGAAGTCCTTGATTTATTAGGGTTTTTTAGACCTAAAAAGCACATGAAAGTCAAATTTCATCAGGAAGGAGAGGATACGGCTAAATGAAGGTGATTAATTGGATTTGTGCAATTTTTTACATAGGTTTGTTCTTTGGATTATTCTTTGGCTATCAACCAAGTCTAATTACTGTAGGATTGACTTTACTGCTTTCAGCATTGTTGTTTATTGATAAAGCTACTGACTGATGAAATGCACATTTTAAAGAAAGGAGTTAATTATTTTGCTCCAAGAATCAGGAGATTGGAAATTTGATTCTGAGATTGTACCTATTTTTGACGAACATGTAAGGTTATCAGTTCCGCTATATAGCGAAATACATAATATGATAACAGAGATGTCTTACTGGTTTGTGGAGGATTTTACAAATATCTATGACATAGGAACATCCATAGGAGAAACAGTACATAATATAAATAATAAGCATAAAAATAAAAACATAAATTACATTGGAATTGACTCTTCGGAAAGCATGGTTATCAAAGCTAGAGAACGATTTAAGGATGAGGGCTGCATTACTGTATTAAATCAAGATGCTACTGATAAAAGCTTTGTAATGAATAATGCTTGTTACATAACCGCTGTTTTATCAATAATGTTTGTTCCTCAAAGACAACGACAAGATTTAATTAATAAGATTTATAAGGGTCTAAATTATGGCGGAGCTTTTGTTATGATTGAAAAAATTGTTGGAAGCAACGCCAGATTCGATGAGATGTGGGTTGAATTATATCATGATTTAAAACTGAAGAATGGTTTAAAACATCAAGAAGTAATTGCAAAATCACAATCAATTAGGGGGATATTAAAGCCCAATACTGTTGATGAAAATATCTCAATGTTGAAAAAGGCAGGGTTCTCAAATATTGATACTTTCTTTAAATGGAATAACTTCGCTGGATTTATTGCTATAAAATTATAGGAGTGATTGATTGAGGCAGCAAGCAAGTAATGGTTTAAAAATGATTGATCTTTTTTGTGGAGCGGGTGTAGGAGCTGTAGGTTTTAAGTTGGCTGGGTATGACATCGTAGATGCTTTAGATAATAAGAAATATGCTGTTGATACATACAATAAAAATATTGGAAAACATGCCAGAGTAGTAGACATTAGAAAGATTAACGGATGTGATCTGCCGAAAACCGATGTGATTGTGGGAGGGTTTCCTTGTAAACCATTCAGTGAGGGAGGAGCCCAGCGAGGTGTAAAAGATAAGGTAAATGGAGACCTAGGTAAGCATTTCCTACGTTTAATAAAAGAATCCAAACCAAAGGCATTTATTGTAGAAAATGTTAAGGGGTTAACTTTTAAGAAGCATGAAGAGTTTCTAAATCATCTTTTAAGGTCGTTTGAAGAGTTGGAATATGATGTAAGCTGGAAATTAATCAACTGCTATGAATATGGCGTTCCACAAGAAAGAGAAAGAGTTTTTATAGTTGGTATGCATAAATCATTAAATAAGACTTTTCGTTTCCCAGATCCTATTCCAGAAGATGAACGAAAGCACTTGATAGACGCTATAGGTGATTTACCTTTTCCTAAAGAAAATCACAACATGAGCAATCATAAAGAGTATTATGATGGAGGGTTTTCGCCACGGTACACATCTAGAAATAGGCAAAGACAATGGAATGAGCCTTCATTTACTATCGTATCTACAGCTAGGCAGCTTCCATTGCATCCAAGTCCAGCAAATTACGACATAAGAAAAATGGAAGAATATGAATGTAAGGCTCCGAGGAGATTTACGGTAAGAGAGTGTTTGAGAATTCAGACAGTCCCAGACTGTTTTAGTTTCGATGATGATATTGAATTAGATAAGCAATATGAAAGATGTAGTGGAATTCCGTCATTATTTGCATACATACTAGGTAAAAGCCTAGCATTGCAAATTTGTAGTTAATAAAAAGGGCTAGACAATATTGATACTGTCTGACGGAATGCACATTTGATTATGAAGGAGATGAGCAATATAGATAACAAATCTTTTCAACTTAAAATGAAGATTGGTGGATTAAAAGAAGTAATTGCCACTGAAGCTAAACTTTTAGCTATTGATAAAAGTGATCCAGAGACGATTAAGAATCTTGGAAAGCAATTGGACGAATCACAGGATGAATTAATTAGACACTTAAAGACTTTGTAAAATGTACCTTTTATCAAGAAAGAAAGGAGAACACATGATCAATATTCAAAAAGGTAATGCTATCTCATTTGACTATTTAAACTGGAAGAATGAGCGCAATAAACGAAGAGCAGTTGTTATGAATGTTTCATATGGTAGCACTGAATATCACACAGAATCATGTTGGCTAATGGAAGCCTATGATCTAGCAAAGAAAGATACTCGTGTATTCGCCATGAAAGATATGAGTAACGTACAGAAGATTGTTGATTAGGAGAAGATCATAACACTTGAAAACATACATAAGTTTAGGTGACGCATTATTTGATTGTTTCAGGAACGATATTGGAACTAAAAATGAAGCAGAGCTGCACGAGGACATATATGTAAAAAGGAAACTGAAGGAGTTTATTGGAGCAAAGGAATTTAAAAAGATGGACTCCCTCGATGAAAAGTCATGGAAGGAAGCATGGAGAGAGTTCGATTCGAGAGTTTGGTATGACAAGCATTAATTTTATGAATAAAAATATATTTATTAACACAAGGAGGTGAATTATTGAATATGTATACAATGGATGGACTAATCGCAATGTTTAGCGAAGCTGAAGCTTATAAGGCGAAATATGTTGCGATTAAAGTTTCTATGGACGGTTCCCCCGAAGATGAGATAATTATTAATCCAGCAAAAAATATCTCCAGTAAGATTGAATATTATAAGAATACCTATGACGAGAAATTGAATCATAAGTTTTCCAAAGGCATAAAAATCATTGATTTTTCATATGGGAAATCATTTAAAGTAATTGAAGAAGACTTAATTTACTAAAAGGGGATGACAGATACGAAAGTTGTAAAAAGAGATGGAACAGTAGTCGAATTTTATAAGCAGAAAATCACAGATGCTATTATCAAAGCAATGACAAGAACGGAAAAAGGTATTGATGATGAAGTGGCTTTAAAGGTAACAGAAAAAGTAGTAAATAAACTGTCAAATTTAAACAATGTTGATATCGAACATATTCAAGACGAAGTACAATCGGCATTGATGTTGAGCAAGAGAAAAGATGTAGCAACCGAATACATAGGATATCGAGAAGTAAGAAGTTTGAAACGAAGAGAAAGAGGAAGCTTAGATAAAAAGGTACAGGGACTTCTTGATCACACTAATACTGAAGTTATGAGCGAAAACTCAAATAAAGATAGTCAAACAATTCCCACTCAGCGAGATCTATTGGCGGGTATCATTGCTAAAGACTTTGCACAAGCATATATGATTCCAAAGCGTGTAGTGGATGCACATAACAATGGAGATATTCATCAGCACGATCAAGACTATTCTCCATACTTTCCTTCATTCAACTGTATGTTAATCGATTTAAAAGAGATGTTGGAGAATGGTTTTAAATTAGGAAATGCTCAAATTGAATCTCCAAAATCAATTACTACAGCAGCAGCAGTTACAGCTCAAATAATTGCTCAAGTATCAAGTCATATTTATGGTGGGAATACCATAAATGAAATCGATAAAGTGCTTGCTCCTTATGTTAGTAGGTCATTTAAAAAACATTTCAAAACGGGGATGAAGTGGCTCTACAACGCTGAACCAGAATACATTGATAGTCTCGGAATTGCTGTAGATAGTCTGGATATTGCAATTCAATTTCCTAGATGCTATGACTATGCGATGAGATTAACAGAAAAAGAGACTCTAGATGCTTTCCAATCCCTCGAATACGAGATCAACACTCTTGTATCGGCAAATGGACAAACACCATTTTCAACATTCGGATTTGGTAGAGGAACTTCTTGGGAGGAACGTCAAATCCAAATTGCCATTCTTAAAAATCGTATCAGAGGATTGGGAAAAGAAGGCAAGACACCTGTGTTTCCTAAGCTTATCTATGCTCTTGAAGAAGGAGTAAATCTCAAGCCTGAAGATCCTAATTACGACATTAAAAAACTTGCAATCAAGTGCAGTACACTCCGTATGTATCCAGATATTTTATCTGTTCCAAAAGTCAAAGAAGTGACTGGATCGTTTAAATTCCCAATGTCATGCCGCAGTTTTGTTGGACAGTATATTGAAGACGAGAAAGAAATTCATGATGGTCGATTTAATATGGGCGTAACCACAATTAATTTGCCACGACTCGCAATTAAGGCGGAAGGATCTGAATCTAAATTCTATAAACTGTTAGATGAAATGCTCGAAGTGTGTAAGGAAGCACTGATGTATCGAATTGAACGTCTTAAAGGCGTAAAAGCGAAAGTAGCTCCAATTCTTTACATGGAAGGAGCAACAGGCGCAAGGCTCCAAGCAGATGACACTATTGACCATTTGCTTAAGAATGACAGATCAACTATTTCTCTTGGATACATCGGAATACATGAAACTGTACTTTCATTGTTTGACAAGCACATCTTTGACGATCTTAAACTTAGACAAAAAGGTTTGAATATTGTTAAGTACTTAAGCAATAAGGCTACTAAATGGAAGAATGAAACAGGTTATGGATTTAGTTTATACTCTACTCCAGCGGAGAGTTTATGTTATCGGTTCTGTAAGCTGGATGAAGAAGTATTCGGTGTTATTAAAGGAATTACTGACAAAGGTTACTACACAAATTCATTTCACTTAGATGTTAATAAGAAAGCAACCCCTTTCGAAAAGATTGAGTTTGAAAAAGAATATCCTCATTATGCAAGTGGTGGATTTATTACTTATTGCGAATTTGATGCTTTAGTAAAAAACCCTGAAGCCTTAGAAGCAGTATGGGATTTTGCTTATGAAAGAGTTCCTTATTTCGGTACGAACACACCAGTAGATAAATGTCTCGAGTGTCGTTATGAAGGTGAGTTTGAAGCAACAGTATCGGGGTTTGAGTGTCCTAATTGCGGCAATAAAAATCCTAAGACATCTTCAGTTATTCGTAGATGTTGCGGGTATCTCTCGGAACCTTCACAAAGACCCTTTAATAAAGGGAAGCAAAATGAAGTTGTTAGCAGAGTGAAACATAAATGAACATTGCAGATTATAAACAGTTTGACGTAATCAATGGAAGAGGAATTAGACACTCACTATATACATCAGGTTGTTTGCACCACTGTAAAGGATGTTTTAATGCATCTATCTGGAATTTTAATTATGGAACTCCATTTACAAAAGAATATGAAGAAAGAATTATTAAGGATTTAAAAATTGATTATGTAAAAATTCAAGGTTTATCAATTCTTGGCGGTGAGCCTCTACAGAATGTAGAGGGTCTTCTTCCACTCTTAAAGAGAGTCAAGCGTGAGTGTAAAGAGAAAGATATATGGATTTGGACTGGGTTTACCTTTGAAGAAATATACAGAGATGAAAAGATGAAAGAGCTGATATCATATTGTGATGTTTTAATTGATGGGAAATTTGTACTAGAACAACGGGATTTGACACTTAAATGGAGAGGATCGCACAATCAGCGCATATTAGATGTTAATGAAAGTTTTAAACAAGGGAAGGCGATTCTGCTGTCGTTAGATGAATGAGGTGGTTAAATTACTTATAATTTATGATTCCTTGACAGGAAATATTCAACGCTTTATTAATAAACTAGATATGAGAAGTACCAAAATTACAACTGAATTATCTATAAATGAACCCTTTGTATTGATTACATACTCAACTGGATATGGTGAAGTACCAAAGTCTATTGAAAAGTTTCTTGAATCGAATCATCAATATTTAAAGGGCGTAATGGGAAGTGGTAATAGGAATTGGGGCAAATTTTATTGTGGTGCAGCAGAAATAATTTCAAAGCGATATGATGTACCTCTATTACACAAGTTTGAACTATCAGGTAATGCATATGACATAGAAAAGATAAAAATGGAGGTATTAAATATTGTCTAATACAAACAACTATATTCGCTTAAATAATGAAATCATGGTTCAACAGGATGGGCAGTATCAATTTTCAAAAGATAAGGATGCAGTTAAAAGATATTTCATTGATTATATTAATCAAAATACAGTATTCTTTCACAATCTAAAGGAAAAATTAGATTACCTAATTGAAAATGAATATTACGAAGAAGAATTTCTTGGTAAATATACATATAAACAAATTAAGAACATATTCGAAATTGCTTATTCCAAAATGTTTAGATTTCCATCCTTCATGAGTGCTTTCAAATTTTACAACGATTATGCATTAAAGACCAACGACAAGAAAAAAATTCTAGAGAGATATGAGGATAGAGTATCAATTGTTGCTCTTTACTTGGCGGATGGTGATTACATCAAAGCACAAAAGCTAGTGAAAGCATTGATTAATCAGGAGATCCAGCCTTCAACACCTTCATTTCTAAATGCAGGACGTAAACGAAGAGGAGAATTAGTTAGTTGCTTTTTGATGGAAGTTAATGATTCTCTTAATGACATTTCCAAGGCAGTAGATATGTCTATGCAACTTAGTAAAGTTGGCGGTGGAGTTTCGTTAAATCTCAGTAAGATAAGAGCAAAAGGAGAAGCTATTAAAGGTATTGAGAATGCCACCAAAGGTGTGGTTGGTGTTATGAAGCTTTTAGATAATGCTTTTCGTTACGCTGATCAAATGGGACAGAGACAAGGATCTGGTGCTACATATTTAAATGTTTTTCATGCAGATATTAACGATTTTCTAGATACTAAAAAAATCAGTGCAGACGAAGATGTTCGAGTTAAAACTCTATCTATAGGCGTTGTAATCCCAGATAGATTTATTGAACTTGCTAGAGAAGATAAAGATGCTTATATCTTTTATCCATACACAGTCTATCAAGAATACGGTCAACATCTCGATGATATGGACTTGAATAACATGTACGACATATTGGTTGACAATCCTAAAGTAAGAAAGGATAAAATCAACCCACGTAAGTTACTTGAGAAGATGGCTGCTTTAAGATTTGAATCAGGATATCCCTATATTATGTTTGAAGATAATGTGAATGCAGTTCATGCGCTTAAAGAGATTGGGAAGGTTAAATTTTCAAATTTGTGTGTAGAAATTCTTCAACTTACAGATGTATCAAACTATCATGATTATAAAGAAGAAGATGAACTTGGGCTTGATGTATCTTGTAATCTGAGTTCGATCAATATTGTCAATGTTATGAAAAACAAGTCGATAGCTGAGACAGTATCGATTGGTATTGATGCATTGACGGTGGTATCTGAAAAGACAGATATTAAAAATGCTCCAGCAGTTAGCAAAGCAAACAATATGATGACTTCTATTGGTTTAGGGGCAATGAATCTGCATGGATTTTTAGCTAAAAACAAAGTTTCATATGAAAGTGAACAGGGAAGAGATTTTGCAAATACTTTCTTCATGATGGTTAATTATTATTCCATTAAACGATCTATGGAGATTGCGAAAGAAAGTGGTAAGAAGTTTTTTCGTTTTAAAGAAAGCGAATATGCATCGGGGGAATATTTTGATAAGTACTTAGTGAATGATTATTCTCCAAAGTTTGATAAGATTAAAACTTTATTTGAAGGTATGGTCATCCCCTCAGTTACTGATTGGGAGCAACTAAAGAATCAAGTTATGAAACATGGGCTTCGTCATTCTTATAGATTAGCAATTGCCCCAACTGGATCTATTTCTTATGTTCAATCATCAACTGCATCTGTTATGCCTATCATGGAACGCATTGAGGAACGTACTTATGGAAACTCAAAAACATACTATCCGATGCCATACCTTTCTCCTGAAACATGGTTCTTCTATAAAGAAGCTTATGACATGGATATGTTCAGAGTTGTCGATATGATTGCAACAATTCAGCAGCATGTTGATCAAGGGATTAGTTTTACCTTGTTCTTAAAAGACACTCACACAACAAGAGATTTGAATCGTATTGATTTGTATGCTCATCATAAAGGAATCAAAACGCTATATTATATGCGAACAAAAGACACTTCTCGTGAAACTTGCATATCTTGCTCAGTCTAATAAAAAGGGGATTAATCTATTGAATATGAAAATTTATGAAGCCGCTGATTGGTCTTCAGAAGAAGACTCATTTACACAGATGTTTTACAATCAAAATGTCAGACAGTTTTGGCTTCCCGAAGAAATCAGTCTTAATTCAGATTTGTTGATTTGGAAATCTTTGCGCACCCAAGAAAAAGAGACATACAAAAAAGCATTAGCGGGGTTGACTTTACTTGATACAGAACAAGGTAATACTGGGATGCCCTTGATAGCTGGACAAGTAAGGGGACATCAACGTAAGGCTGTTTTAAACTTTATGGCTATGATGGAGAATGCAGTTCATGCTAAGTCATATTCAAATATCTTCATGACTCTAGCGCCAAGCGAAGAGATTAAGGATTTGTTCGAATGGGTCAAGGATAATAAATATCTTCAGAAGAAAGCGAGTATTATTGTAAACCTATATACCGATGTTAAAAATGATGATGAATTATCTCTGTATAAGGCAATGGTAGCTTCTGTTTATCTGGAAAGTTTCTTGTTTTATAGTGGGTTTTATTACCCATTACTTTGCTACGGACAAGGTAGAATGATGCAAAGTGGAGAAATTATCAATTTAATTATTCGTGATGAGGCTATTCATGGAGTTTATATTGGGTTGCTAGCTCAGGAAATTTATAACAAACAACCTGAAGAAGTTAAAGCTGAATTGAATGAGTTTTCTATTTCTCTGCTAAAGCGGCTTTATGAAAACGAGCTAGGATATACAGAAGATTTGTATGATGAACTTGGTTTGACTCATGATGTAAAAAAATTCTTGAGATACAATGCAAACAAGGCATTACAAAATCTTGGGTTTGATAGTTACTTTGATCATGAAGAGGTTAATCAGATCGTAATTAATGGTCTAGATACAAAAACAAAATCTCATGACTTTTTCAGTATGAAAGGTAGTTCATATCAAAAAGCGAATACGGAAGCACTAAAGGATGAGGATTTTTACTTTTCTAATTAAATGAATAAACATAAAAGGGAGAAATATAATAAAAATGACAGACATGATAAAACAACCATTTCATAAGAAAATTTACACTTTAATTACTTCAAAAATCCTCAGAAACAAAAGGTTTCATAAAGTTAGTTTTGATGAATTGGTTAAAGCGACCAGTGAAATTGGTAAACACACGAGTATTACTGCTCAGATGATTGGAGAAGCACTAAAATCAATAAACGATAAAGTTAAACCACTTCAAATCAAAGTGAAATACTTTGATGACATTGAACCACTAACTAAAATCTCCAAAGGTGACTGGATTGATCTTCGTTCTTCAATTGACGTTGAAATGAAAGCAGGAGAATATAAACTGATTCCTCTTGGTGTTGGCATGAAACTTCCAGATGGCTATGAAGCTAATCCGGTTCCAAGAAGTAGCACATTTAAAAACTTTGGGATCATTCAGACAAACCATTTCGGAGTTATTGATAATTCCTTCAGTGGCAACACTGACCAATGGCATTTTCCTGCATTGGCTATGCGAAATACTTCGATTAAAAAGAACGATAGAATCTGCCAGTTTCGGATTCAAGAAGTTATGCCCGAAATTGAGCTTATCACGGTTGATGAGTTAGATGAAGTTTCACGAGGTGGAATTGGAAGTACGGGAATCAACTAATACATAATCTGGCGGTGGTTGATCTATCGCCTTTTCTTAAAACAAAAACTAAAGGGAGTTAATAAATGAATATTCAGCTTATTGCACATACACAATTATCTCAAAAATACAGATCTTCAATTTTGTCAGAACTCCAAGATATAATTCCAGTGCCTAAAGACAGTCAAATTATTTCTTTAGTGGCTATTCGCACTTGTTACAGCCCCAACAAACCAACGGATATTGTTGATTTAGAAGGTAAAAAGTACTTTGGCAATAAGGCTACGGATGGAGAAACAGGAACTGAAGCGGATCGCTTATTTCGCCATATTACTAGTTCTGGTCACACTAGTACATTAGAACATCTCAATTACACATTTTCTATTGAAGGGGTTAGCCGTGCTCTTATGGCTCAATTAACCCGACACAGACATCTTTCTTTTTCTATTCAATCCATGAGATATGTTCCAATGAGTACTGAAAGCAAATCGAATGGATTTAATTATATTGTTCCTGAAAAAGTTGATGATCGTGAATTTTCTGAGATGCAAACAGCCAGAGACATTTTTGAAGAAGCTATGAGATATGCCCAAAGCGCCTATGACCAATTACGAAAAGCGGGAGTACCACAAGAGGATGCTAGAGCAGTAATCCCACAAGCAGCAACTACAAATATCGTTATGACAGGCAATCTTCGTACTCTTCTAGATTTCTATACTAAACGTAAGCCGGGTAAGGGTGCACAACATGAAATTACTCAACTAGCAGAAGGTATCAAATCATCCATTTTAGAGGTTGATCCGTGGTTAGAAAAATACTTCTTATAATATTATTAATAAACATATACACAAAAGTAAATAAGTGATATACTAGGTACAAGTCAATGAAACACAACGACTTGTACCTTATTTAATAGGAGAGAAGGCGATTCGATAATTGTTAATTGTTGCACTAAACATCGTTCCAACTTTAATTCTAGCTATCATTCTTTATGTTAGGAGTAAAACATTCAAAGTGGATTTACTCAAGCTAGATAAGTCTGCATTTGATGATATATTCTACTCATTATGTATTTCTATGATTGGTTTCAATATTCTCACAAGCTTATCTTCACAATTAATTAACTCACCTCAGACCCAAGTTGACATAAGAACACCTATGATGTACATATATGCAGTATTGTTCAGTCCCATTGTAGAAGAATTAATTTGCAGGAAATTTTTATTGATAAAAATAAACAAATATATTAATTGGTGGTTAGCAGCGATAATCAGCTCGTTAATATTCTCTTTACTACATTTCAACCCAGTAGGATTAATCGGTTACGTATTTATCGGAATTGTTTGGTGCTACTACTATCGTAAATCAAACAACATTCTAGTCCCTATTCTAAGTCACTTTTTATTCAATTATATAGCAATATTAATCCAATCTCTGAAAGGGTAAGCGTGATACATATTGGAATTAAGCAATGACGTTAAAGCAATCTTGTCTCTCTGTTGGGAAAATGATGAACGAAGATGTACAAGTTTTTTAGTTGATGGTAAGCACGAATACACGACTAAAAGTGGTTTGAAATATAAGCCAAATAACAATACATATGAAGAACTTGAAAAGTATCAATCAATAACTGATAGACCATTCAAACTTTATAGGAATGGCGATTACGTCAATATAACTGGAGGAGAAATAGTAAAATGAAAAAGTTCGTTCACAGAATAAAAACCAATATTATCATTCGTATCTTCTGGTCAGACGCTCTTGATGAAGTGAGAAGAAATCACTATAAGATGGCAGAAGATCAGGGAATCATAAAAGGAAAAAGAGAAAGTCAGTGCGAGAATTGTATCAACCAACTGGAGGGCTTGATCAATGAAAATTAAACAACATGTTAGAGAGAAGTATATGGAACTGTGTCCTTATAGTGCTCATAAATGTGAGTCATACGAAGAACTTGACTACAAGATTATTCGTGCGGTTGAAACCGGAAGAGTGATTAATACATATCCTTGCAGAGCTATCCAGTATCATAATTTACGTTTTACAGTCAAAGACAACACGGTAATCGACATGGAGAAGAACAGTGAATATGCCAATGTTTCGCATTATAGAAAAAGACAGTTCGAACAAAAATATTATAATATCTCAGTTTGTGAAGGTGACTATAACAATAACATGGCGACTGATGAAGAGATTTACGAACTTCTATATACATAAAATCATAATTTTATGATTGAAAAGGAGAGAACTGAATGACACCAGAACGAATAGAACCCATTAAATTAGCCGCATTCACTAGGGGAGAATTAATCAAGCTAATCAGGAAACAAGAGTCTGCTCTAGAAGAGGCACAACAACAAAGCAAAGAGTGGCAAGAAGAAGCGAAGCAATGGCGAGACGAATTTGTTAGTAAGAACGACGAATTGGGAGAGGCACAGCAGACCATAGACCGACTACAAGCAGCATTCGAAGATGAAGGATCATACAAGCCTAAGTATCGAATGTACGCTGAAGAGAACTTGCTTCTAATCGAGGAGGGTAAGTCATGACACAGATACAGCTAACAGACCAGCAGCTTAACCGGGCGCTGGCGGAGTTGATGGGGTACACAGTCAAAGAATTACCCATAGGATCTAACGGCAGACAATTGTACGCATTAGTGACTCCGATAGGCAGGCAGAGAATGGCTGCTTTAACAATAGATAATGCATTTTTTGATGCTCCAGACTATTGCACCGACCCTGCTGCCAGCCTAGAGGTACAGGCAAAGGCTATAGAGGTAGATAGTGTTGGTTATGTACGTAATCTAGAAATCGCGAAATGGAAAAAAATCATGGCTCCACTTGCAAGAAAAGAAGTGTCTGTTCTACTCAACGCCAGTCCCCGAGAGAGGGCAGAGGCGGCATATATCACGCTATCCATTAGCAAGGAGGATTTGAATGGAACAGTGGGTTATCGTTAATTTACAAGGCAAGTATCTGAAAAAAGTAATCAATTCACTTTCAGAGGAGTATACAACCGACCTTAACGAAGCTTTGAAATTCGGCAGCAAACTTGAAGCGCAAAAAGAATGTGATGTGTTGGAGTATCCAAAACAGATTCAGTAGTATGCCATACGACGATATCAGGGAGTAGGAGTATCCCTCCTCTCCCAAAGGAAGAGTAGACGCAAACTGTGAAGGAAGGTGCGATTTTATGAAATATGTAATATACGTGGAAGGGCTAAGCGAATTTTACAGGGGAAACACATACACTCACCAAGGGGAGACATTCCCCGCAGGGTGTAAATTATCTGAGGCTAAACGCTATTCTTCTAAAAAACGTGCAGAAAATACTGTGACGGTACTAGAAAGAAAGTGTGATGATAAATTTTGCGTACATGAAATTGAAGATTAATACACAGTACGAAGATACAGGGACAGAGAGGGTTAATAGCCCTCCTCTCCCACAAGGAGGATATAAGAGATGAATGTGTACAAGGTCAATGAGTACTGGATTGCTGCAAAGGACGCTGACGCAGCATTCGGGCAATATTTGGAGGAAACAGATAGTTTGGAAACCATGATTGTAGATGATCTAGCGGAAGGTGAAGAGACGGAAATAACCGTTAGCATAAAGCGATTAACTACGAAAGAAATTGAAACACAAACCGTCACTTGCTGCGAGGATGGATGCGATCGCTGCGAAGATTTAAACGACCACTTGTACGACACATATCAAGAGTTGCTGACGCAGAGAACGGATTTCCCGTGCGTCTTGGCAAAAGAAATTTAGGGGAGGAAGCCCAATGACACAAAGGGACTGGAAAAAGGATATGGAGATGTGCGAGGCGACAACTAAGGGACCATGGATAGCTAAAGCTTGGACCGTACCAACCGCAGATCAATACAACATTACCTCAGAACATGACAACTCAGAATTGTATACAGCGTGGCAAGGAACACGATATCCGGGCGGCCCAGAGGTAAGCGCATATCAAGCAAAGTTAAACGCAATATTTGCTGCCGAATCCCGAACAGCCCTTCCCTACTGGCTCCAAGAAGCCAAAGAGCGTGGAGAACGGGAACAAGAGATTAAACGGGCAATCGGTAGATGTTTGGTGGCAGGTAATTCACTTGGCAGCATTATCATGAATTATAACTTGCCAGAAGGTCATGAAGAATGGTCATTCCAAGAAGCAAACTCATATTTCTTCGGTAAATTCTACAATGATCGTCCATCTGCTTACGAGAGTTACGAAACGTGGATTGCGTGGAAGGCGATCATGGGTGCATCAGAAATTATGTCCACCCTTTACCCAGATACCCCAGCACCCAAGGAGGGCGAATCCTAATGCTCACCTTCAGATTAGGCAAATGTTGCGCATGCGGTCGAACAAAGCCACTTAAAGGGACTAAGAATAAGCGCTGCTATGATTGTACTCTTTCTGGATTCACCAAAAAGTCCAAAAATATACCGTGGAAGCAGGTGGAGTCAAACGATGAAACAGGCGTATGACAAGGAATCTGTCTATGACGAAAAGATTGCACCGTTGATGAAGCTGATCATTGAGGTGTGCAAGGAAGAAGAAATACCAATGGTATCCTCATTTTACATTCAGTCAGCAGATATTAGCAGGTTGGAAGGGGAAATGGTTGTATCAACGATCATTCCAGTAAAAGACAACACTCCTGGAGCATTTAAGGAGATTGAAAGAATCCTTTATCCAAGAACATATGCTATGGCAGTTACAATAACGAGCGAAAAATCATAAGGAGGATTAAATCATGGACTGTAGGTTCTGCGAAAACGAAGTAAGCGAATCAAGCACAACATTGACTCAAATGGAAAACGGAGACACGTACACAAACCACTTTTGCAGCATTGAGCATTTGGTATTACACAATTTGATCAACAGATATGGAATGAGTGAAAGAGAAGCACATAACATTGTGCCGAACTAAGGCAATTTAAGGAGGAAAGAATTATGAGGAAGGAGATAATCAATGACAGATATACTGTACGCGATTCAACAACAACAATTACAGAGAACATATGGTGAACTGAATGGATTATTGGCTTTGCATTATGATCCCATGAAAGGACGCACCACAAGATACGATGAATTGGATGAACTAATTGAGAGGTTCATTAATGATATGGGAAACATGATCGGATGAAAGACAAGTTTTACATAGAAAATTAAAGAGGAGAGAAGAGAGTGCTCAATAAAATAAAAGAGAAGTTGAGAAACAAACTTAGACATTTCTTGAGGATCAACGACCTTGAAAATAAATTAACAAATTTCAAAAGAACAGTAGGTAGCAACCTAATTAGACACGATGAAAAAATCGAACTTATACATAGGAATGTTAGAGATAACAGCATTAAAATCGAAGCGCTACACAACACACTGTCGAATGTGGTTTCGATGGGGAGTGACATTGCTCCAAACAACAGTGGAAATAGTTGGGCAGTAGTATGTGTAGAAGGTAATTATAATATCATTAAGTTTTTTGATCTTAGTCAAAGAGATGGAAGAGAAATGCTTAGACTCTTAAAGTCATTTGAAGGTGGAAGATATGTGAATGATACACCGATGGGTTATTTCCCTAAGTCGGAGTTCATCAACTGGGAAAGATAAAGCGATAAAAGTCTAGTTTCATTAAAAGAGAGCCACCTCATTTTTGAAGTGACTCCAACAACTCTTAACCCAGAAAACTAGATAGTACCTCATAAATATCAGCCTGATAAATCAATACCGAGTAACAATATTTATTGCTTTTTAGAACTCTAGTGAAGATGTAAACACCAACATAACCATAAGCAGACGAAAATTTATTCATATTCTATCTTCCTCCCATATTTGGATTCAGATAGAATAGTTAATCTCTTAATTCAGATGCCTAAATTGAAAGCATCTCTTGAACTTTTTCTCCAACTCGGTAAATATGTAATCATCTCTGTCAGTCACTGTTTGCAACTCAATAATTTCTATTTAAAATACCTGTTTTACCAAAATAAAAAGGAGGTTCTAAATGACAAAGTATAGTATCGAAAAGGACATTTCGGAAGTTTACCGTATCCGATTAGATAGCCACCGATGCCAATGGGCAACTTTAACAATCAATAATGGCGATTTGAATGTAATCAGTGATTGCGGCAACTTTAATTATAGTTGGCGAATGAATAAAAATGAAAACTTCAAGGAACTGCTTATCCGAATCTGCAAGCACGGTGAAGGCAAAGGATATTTATATGATAAGATTCATGATCGAAATCGGGCAAATAGGGTAGACACTAAGAAATCAATAGAACCACTAAAAAAGGAATTGTTTGAATATTATCGTGAAAAGAAACGTGATTGGCATTATATGGAACAAGACAAAAAGAAATATTATCCTCTATTAGATGATAGGATGCGCGATGCTTATGATGAACTTGTAAGTATAGAATCTGAAGGTGAATTGTCTATGGATGCTTTCCATAGTCTGCTGTGGAACAACAGTTATCTCGATGAAGTATTTGACGGAGATTATTTTGCACATTGTTTAGATGTTGAATACATAGGAGATCGTCAAGCAATTGCATTTTGTGAAGTTGTAGCTCCAGTATTTGCAGAGATTCTGATGAATGAACTGAAGGAGGCTGAACCTGTCTCTTGCTGATTGATATTATTTGTGGTTGGATTGTTCCATTTTATCTATACATAGGGCTATTTACACTGTTGTTCGGAATATTCAAAGAGGAACTTACAGATTTCGGTTGGAAACAGACTGCTCAGTATACTTTCGCTTGGCCTGTTGTATGGATTATGATGTTTCTGCTCAAATACAAGGAACGGGGCAATAGAAAGCATATTATTAATAACAAATATATTAGCTTAATAAGTGACTATTTTGATGAGCGAATGGCTACGCCCCACTGGTATGACCATATTTGGCTTATACCGCTTCTTATTGTTTATGGAATCATATGGGCAACAAAGTGTGGAATATTATCTACATACTATAAAATTAAATTAAAGATGATTCACAAAAGATAAAGCTATGTATATATAGATTAATTAATTTTACAAACCACTATATATAGTATGAAAGAGATGATGAAATATCTATTTCATGAGCAGATGAACTTAAAACTATAGTGATGGAAGTGAAGCTAAGTGGATAAATTTGATTTTAAAGCGGTAGATGAATACATTACAAATATAGCAAATGGATTATTAGCAAACTCAAAAACAAAGAAACTTGCACAAACTACATTATTGAAAATGCTAGTTATGTCTTGCCAAGAATATGAAAGCAACCCGTATTTCCGCAAAGACATTGAAAAACTAGATATGTATCTGAAAGGAAAATGATAATGATTGACTACGACAAACTACTAGATGATTGGGCAGATGAAATTAGTAAGAAGATGGATCAAATGCAGAAGTTAAAAGAAAAAGAAGATGTACTTTCTACGAAATACTGCACCATAAGTGGATACATAGATGGATTAGCGATGTCATGGGCTATCTTGAGTAGATTAGAAAAGAAAGCTAAAAGAAAGGTGACGATTAATTGAGTAAATATGAACTAAGTTTATCTAAAGATTACGTACCATCGTGGACTGTAGTAGACGCAGTAAGAGAACTGTTCCAAAACGCACTTGACCAGCAAACCACAACTGAAGATAACACAATGTTTTTCAATTATGATGAACAATCTGAAACACTATACATAGGAAACAAATTGTCAGTTCTAGATGTTAAGACATTACTATTGGGATCTTCCACTAAACGAGATGATCCAAACACTATTGGTCAATTTGGAGAAGGATATAAGATCGCTACACTCGTTCTGACTCGTCAGAATAAGAAGGTAACATTCTTCAACTATGGAGCCAAAGAAGTATGGAATCCAAGATTCGTAAAGTCTCGCCGTTATAATGGAGAAGAAATTCTAACTTTCTTCGTAGATAAGAAATACCCTTGGACTAAAGTTCCAGATAACAATTTGACTATTACAATTGAAGGAATCAGTCCACATGATTATGAACAAATTGTTGAATCCAACTTACATCTTCAGGACGTTGGTAGGATCATTGAGAGCAAATATGGTCGTATCTTAGAAGAAGATAGATATAGATCTAAAGTTTTTGTAAACGGCTTATATGTTTGTAGTTATGCGGATTACACACAGGGTTACGACTTCAAGTCAGAACATATTAAAATAGATAGAGACAGAAAACTTGCTGATTCATTTCAGCTTAAGTGGCTATCGTCTACTATGCTTAGTGGAGTTGATTCTGATAAAACGATTGAATTAATTAAGCAGGGAGTTGCAGATGTTGCCTATGTGTCCGATGCTGGATCAAGTTTATGGGGAACTTCATCAAATACATATAAATCAATCTCAAATAAGACATATAGGGCATTCAAGGATGAACACGGTGAGAATGCTATTCCAGTTACGAATCAAGATGAGTTCTCAAAAGTGAGCAGCTTGGGGAGTTACAATGCCGTATTTGTTAATCAAACGTATAGCAACACTATTAAGAGTAGTGAAGAATATACTGAACCTATCAATGAGAGTAAAAATAAACAATCAACAAAGTCAAAATTTGAAGGTTGGTTAAACAATCATAAACAAAACTTAACTAAAAGATCAATTAAGAAACTACAATATATTATTGATGAAGTAACGGATTAAAACATAGTCTTGTAAACACGACTAGAATATACATAGGATTGAAAGAGGCAGCAAAAAATGGACAAGTGGATTGTAATTACTATTTATGATGATTTCACTGATTCTGAATACATAATTAAAGAGTTTAACTCTGAAGAAGAAGCCGTAGTATATTCCAAAGAATTTGTTAAAGAAGAGTTGTACTGTGTCGCGAAGATAATTGAGTAAAAGATGCATTTCATAAGGAGTGATTAATCATGGAAAAGTGGATTACGATTAATAATGTTTATATTAGAGATACAGTTGAACAATACGGATACAAAATTAGAAATCAGCCTAACGATTATAGAGGGAAGATAGTGTCAATGGAGACAGCAAAGCAAATGGTTGAGAAAGGTATCTTGGAGATATCTAATTGGTCATATCTCACGTATTGTACTGTTCCAAGAGACTTTACTGATGATGCTGCTGATGTTCTATAACCATATTTTGCACAATGAACAGGGGGGCTAATGTTGGTTGCGTTAAATCAATTGTGCCACATTCATGATTTGGGGTGTGACACCACCTATCAGGTTGGCGTTGTTACAGAAATATATGATGAGTACATACTAATAAAAATGAAGAGTGGAGACAATTATAGGCTACCTGTTAACAATGTTAGCAACAATCAAGTTAGATTTTTACATAGTAACGGAGTTCCAGCGCTCATTAAAAAGGGATTTTGGGGATATAGGTTTCCGTGAAAGGCTGCTTTTATCAGGAGAGAATAGGGTGATTAGTATTGAAATTAAGCAATTCAGTAATTATACATAACGTAAAGGACTGTCCAGTATCGCATGATAAATATTTGAAACAACGTGGTACAGTACGAATAATTGACAACATAACTACGAACGATAAGGTTTTATTTGGGGTAGAATTTTTAAATGACACATCTATAAATGCTAACTACTATTGTGATTGTAAACAGAATGGAATTGCTCCATTGAGACCCCATATTATTTTTTTCAATGAGACAAATCTAATGGTTGTATGAAATGCGACTTTTATTCGAAAAGGAGGAAAGTGGATGTTTGAGGTTTTTGTTAAAGACTTTGTAAATGGCACAGAAGTTGAAACCATAACACCAGACAGATACATGAATATAATCATGTATTGGGGATATGGGTATGACATCGTAATCAATGAAAAAACAATTATAAATAAAAATATCGAATCAGTATATTCGAGAAAAGTCGATAAAAACTGAATTTCATGAAGAAGGGGTAACTGTGTATGAGAAAGTATGATGACGATGAAAAAGAAGAACAGTCAATTATTATGTGGATTGAAAGAAGACTTGAATACTCTGATTCAGGAATGATTAAATATTACTGGGATATGTATAAGAAAATGTGGAAAGAATCTTTCGGAGATTCAAAGCCAATCAACAAAGAGTTTGAGTTAAAGGTAAAGGACATGTACACGGACAGAAAGAAAGTCGAAAGCCTATATAAGTAGTCAAATGTCGAATACATAGTTTTCCTGCGATTACCCAAGAAATAATAAGGAGAATACATATGAGTCAAATTTGGTATACGGCAGATACTCACTTTTGCCACAAGAACATTCCATGAAAGCAGACCATACGATTCAGTTGAAGAAATGAATGAAGCACTAATTGATATTTGGAATAAGACAGTAAACAAGAATGATACAGTCTATCATTTAGGAGATTTTGTATTTGGTGGGAGCACTAAATGGGAGGCGGTTCTCTTAAGACTGAAAGGTAACATTCATCTAGTAGTTGGAAATCACGATGATAAGAAGATGGTAAAGAAGTTTGCAGACAAGTTCGCTTCAGTTGACGATATGATTACCAAGAAAATTGATAAGCAGCATCTATTCTTATTTCATTATCCAATTGAAATTGGCTTAACACCTAATGCTTACTCTATACATGGCCACATCCATGGTAGAGAGTCTAACTATGTCAACCAAATCAATGTTGGAGTAGATAGCCCATTTACAAAGGGAGCCGTTGGATTCGGTAATTTGATTCCTGAAGAGTTGTTACTTAGTGAATTGAAAATTAGAAAAGAACTAGTTATGGAGTTGAGAACAAACAAAGGAGAAAATATGTGAGGAATTCTCTTTATAAGTATACTAAAAAGAAAATAAAACAAGCATTCCCACGATATAAGAGAGTCCAAATAGGAGCGACCGTTAAAGAAGTATCGGTTAAAAGAACAGAAATGGTTGGTAGACAAATAGGATTCCAATTCTTTGAGGGTAAAAGAATAGCATATAAGTTGATCCCGATGATCAAGTTTGAACAAGTGTGCATACATAATCGTCTTTTGTATCAAGATCAAGAAATTCATCAAATTTATGTAGCTGTAGATCAGCAGAAGAAGACAGTTTATTGGAACTTTGAAATCATTAAAGACAAATGAAACTTTACTTTCATCGGACTTATTCATAGTTATACACAATATGTTGTGTGTAAAATTATTTTAAGATAATATATGTTGTGTCAACTGGAAATATATGATATCATATCCCTGCTAGATAAAAAGGAACATTTGTTCCATAAGGGAGATGATGTATTATAGCTCAGTACACTCAAAAGAAACCAAAGCTCAAGTTTATTAAAATTGACCCCCACAAGAAGATGTGCGACCCAACGCAGTTTACTATCAATGCTATAAGTCAGAACAGTTTATCAAGTGAATATGATAAGGCTAGATTCGAATGGAACTTAAACGATTATAAAAATGAGGCTTCTGAAGGGTTTTCAAATATATGTCAACTCTGCGGCAATCCTCATTTAAAACATAATTTCATTATTCATAACCCCAATACTGATAGATATCTTAGCGTTGGATCAACATGCATTATTCGATTCGGCGTGGTAAAAGGTAACATAGATGTAGAATCTGGCACACAGATAGTTGAGAATTTTATGAATGAAAGAGAATACTATTTTCATGTTCGATCTTTAGTAAAAGGTATGATGGTACTCAGTCCAGACGCAAAAGAGTTTAAAATGTTTTTTGAAAACCTTAAAAAAATACTTGAATTGAGGAATATTAATAATCCTACAATCGATCAATTAGGTGATATATGTTATGCGGATCGATGGGAAAAGTTAAAGAATGATAAAATGATTTGTGCTAGACTTCATATGTTATGGTATAAACCTATGCAGATCAACACAATCAAAACAAAGGCTAAAAAAGTTCCAGTATATAAAGAAGGAACAACATTCGGACATAAGAGTCGTACAACAGTTTATATACCAGCGGCAGGACGTTCTACTTCATATAAAACAGACAATATTAGTGATTAGTCTATTGGGGGCGAAAGCCCCTAATACTTAAATTAATGAAAAGGATAATACATATGATCAATCTTAATAATAAAGATATTATAATGATAATTCAGAAGCAACTTAGAAAGCATTATCTAAAATTCAGTCAACCCCCAAATGTATTCGTAAGTCTGGATATGAATAGTGGCAGATATAATTTTGTTACTAAGCGAATGACATTTCATGACTATATAGTAAAGTTTCAATATGCAGGATACATACCGCAACGCCTCAAACTGAGTGAAATCAAGGGATTGCTTCATGATGAATATCAAGGAGCATTAATCGATTTACAAGTATACATAGACAATGTTGCCGACCTACCCCATGATACGAATTACAATGATCTAGTGACTTTTAAGGCTGAAGTAAAATATGACGACTCTTCTTATTTGACTAAGCAAGAGGTAATGGAATTAATAGATTTATCAATACATATGCAAGATCGTCAGTGGTTTGAAGAACTATCGGAAATCTATGCTAGATGTGCGGACTGATGTAATGTTAGGTATTTCATTATGAAAAATACATTAATAAACATATACAAAATTTATTAATTATGATACAATTCATATGTGATGTTGAGGCTACAACTATACACAAGTAGGCACTATAAGCCAAACCTATACACATAGGAGGATTGTATCATGATTGAAAATTGCGAGTTAGATCTTGGTTTTAGTTGGACGAAGGGGAGGAATGATAAAAGATCGTATTTACAACCATCTATCATAGGTGAGGCTAAACCAATGTTTGATATGAACATCAGATCAGACGATTACGTATATAATGACGAGCTTTTTGTAGGTAACTTAGCTTTACGACATAGCGATATTAAATACTTTTCTATGAACAACAACAAGTCAGAAGCTAGAACTAGTGATGTGATTTTGAAGACAGCAATAGGAACGCTTGCTAGGTCGAATCCAATTAACTTGTTGACTGGTCTGCCACTAAATTTTTATTTTAAACAAAAAGATGAGTTCGAACAAAAGATAATGAAGCTTAACGATACAGACGGATTTTTTGTTCGTAAAGGTAAGAATAAAAATATACAAGTTAAATTGTCGATCAATGCTTGTAAGGTTGTTCCACAAGGCTATGGAATTGCAATGGATTACATATTAAAGACAGATGGTAGTATTGAAAAACACAAAATAGCTAAATCAAAAATATTAACTATTGATCTTGGATTCTATACGTTGGGATTACTTGGATTAGATAAGATGGAGATTATGAAAGAATCAACCGCACTTTTATTGGGTGTAGAGAATGCCTACAAATTATTGCAAAGCTATCTTCAAGCGTACATTGGAAGATCTCCAGCTAAGTATGAGTTAGATCCATATGTCATATCAGGATCGTATGAAGGGAAAAGTATTAAGAAATTAGTAAACAAGGCTTTTAGAGCATTGGCACAGCAAATACAGAATGAAATAGAAAGCTTGAACATTACCTTTGACTACTATCTAATTGGTGGAGGTGCTGCACATTTCATTTATGAGTACTTAGACTTACCAAACAAGATTCTGTTCAATCAATTATCTCAACTGAATGGATACGGAAAGCTTGGTGCTCGTCTATGGAGATAGTGGCAAGAGCAAGGCTAAGACCTGTGAAAGATAGGGATTTAATAAAAGCTTTTGAGCAGCTACCAGAACATGAAGATAAAAGTGATGTTGTAAGAGAAGCATTACGTCTTTTATTTTTTGGGATCAAAAACGAAAGAAGAAGTTTAAGCATTGAAATTCCTATCTATGAGCTAGAAACGGATGAAGAATTTATTTCAGATGAGGAAGTTAATAAAAGTATAGATGAATTTCTACAAGGAATATGAGAACGGGGTAAAACCTGTTCTATACATAGTTTACAAGGAAAACATTTAAATCCAGTAGGATTAAAACGTTGATTTATAAGGATATATAGAAATATATATATATTTTTTGATCAAATAAATATTTTAAAGAAATAAAGAAAGGAGTCGTTAACTACTTGTGCATCTATTGCAATTATCATAATCATCGAGATTACTCGAACATATATGTGCCCGACTGCTCAGTAAAAATTGATGACTATGTTAAACGGTCAAAAGAACTTGACCACAGAATTCTCTGTAGCATGGAACACGGATTCCAAGGAAGATATTTTGATACATATGATGTAGCGAAGAAAGAAAATTTAAAGTTTATATTTGGTACTGAAGCATATTGGGTTAAAGACAGATTCGAAAAAGACAAAACAAACGGACATATGTGCCTATTTGCAAAATCGGAAAAGGGTAGACGCGATATTAATCGTATTCTATCTGAAGCAAATGAGACTGGATACTATTACAGACCTCGTATTGATTTAGATTTAATATCCACACTAGACCCTAACGAGGTATTTGTAACATCGGCATGTATTGCTTTTTGGCAGTATGAAGATGTTGATAGGATTGTTACTGATTTGCACTCATACTTTGGGAAAAACTTCATGTTAGAGGTTCAGGCACACCATACCGATCCACAAAGACAACTACATAAGCGAATACTTGATCTTGCCTCAAAACATAATATTGAACTAATCGCTGGATGTGACAGCCACTTTATTTATCCTGAACAAGCAAAGGATAGAGATGATGTTCTAGAAGCAAAAGGTATTGTCTATGAGAATGAGGAAGGATGGTTTATGGACTATCCAGACGGAGATACACTAAGGCAGCGCTTCGTAGACCAAGGAGTATTATCAGAAGGTCAAATAGATAGAGCAATCCAAAACACGCTCTTATTCATGGATTTTGATGATTATGATTCAAACATTATTAAGGTATTCAGCAAAGATATTAAGCTTCCTACATTGTATCCTGAACTTACACAGGAACAACGTGATCATAAGTATAAAATGATACTGAATGATGAATGGAGAAAAGCAAAAGAATTAATTCCCCGAGAAAAACATGCTGAACATATTGATGGAATCAGAAAAGAGGGTCAAGTTGTAGTAAATACCGGAATGGCAGATTATTTTCTTATCGACTATGAACTTGTGAAAGAAGCTGTGAAAAACGGTGGGATAATAACTTCTACTGGTCGTGGATCTGGCGTATCTTTTTATACAAATACTCTTTTAGGATTTTCAAAAGTAGATAGAATTTCTGCCCCAGTTCATTTATATCCTGAGAGATTTATGAGCGAAAGTCGTATCTTACAAACGAAATCTTTGCCTGACTTGGATTTAAATTTAGGCAATCCAGAAGTTTTTATCGCAGCGCAGAATACAATATTGGGTGAGGGGCATGCTTTTCCGATGATTGCCTATGGAACGTTTAAGATTAAATCAGGATTTAAAATGTATGCCAAATCTCAGAATTTGCCGTTTGAAATTGCAAACGAAATATCTAAGCAATTGGAAAAATACGAAAATGAATTAAAGTATGCCGAAGACGATGAAAAAGACTTGATTGATGTATATGATTTTGTTGAAGAAAAGTATCATCATCTAATTAAGGAAAGCGAAAAATATACTGGAATTATATCAGATAAGAAGCCTCACCCTTGTGCGCATCTTCTGTATCAAGGAAATATTCGAGAAGAAATTGGACTTATTATGCTAAAGAGCGAATCAACAAAAAAAGAAGTTTTAGCATGTTTAATCGATGGTGAAATAGCAGAAAGAAATAAATTCCTTAAGAATGACTTGTTGAAAGTAGATGTTGTAAAGACAACACATAATACATATAAAAGAATCGGAATGTCCATCCATACAGAACAAGAGTTACTTAATGTAATAAGAGACAATAAAAAGGTATGGGATATTTATGCAAATGGACTCACTGTTGGAGTAAACCAAGTTGAAAAGTATTCAACAACACAGAAAGCAAAAAAATATAGACCTCAAAATATTTCAGAACTAACTGCTTTTATCGCCGCTATTCGCCCATCATTCAAATCGATGTATCATACATTCGAAAGTAGAAAACCATTTTCATATGGTATCAGCAGTTTCGATGATCTTATTCAAACTGAGGAAATGAAAAACTCTTTTGTGCTTTATCAGGAACAAACTATGGCTACTCTTGCATATGCTGGATTCCCATCAGATGAAACTTACGGAATTATCAAAGCAATCAGCAAGAAAAAACCAGCAGTAGTTAGACCATTGAAGGATCGTTTCCTTAAGGGATTTAGTGATAAAATCATGGAGAGAGAAACAGTTACTCATGAAGAAGCACTAGAAATGAGTGATCGTGTATGGAGAATTATTGAAGATTCAAGCGGCTACGGATTTAATGCTTCGCATGCCTATAGCTATGCCCTTGATTCTGCTTATTGTGCTTATTTGAAAAGTCATTATCCGATTTATTTTTATGAATCTCTTCTTAGGCACTTTGCAGAGAAAAAGAACAAAGATAAAATAGGACTTCTCAAAGATGAAATGCAAAGAGGGTTTGGCATTAAAGATGGAGGTGTAAAATTCGGGAAGGATAACAGAAGTTTTGTTGCCGATGAAGAAACAAATTCGATATTTGCGGATATATCTGGTATCAAATATATGAGTGCAAAAGTTGCCGAAGATCTCTACGAAGCAAGTAAAAATACATATAACAGTTTCGTCGATTTACTTATTCATTTAACTAAAAATACATCTGTAGATGCAAGACAGATTAAAATTCTGATTAAGCTTAACTATTTCGATATGTACGGCCATAGTGGACTTCTCACCAAGCTGTACAATGAATTTGTTAATGGAGAATATAAATATAAGTCTAGTTATGTAGAAAAAACATTGATCGTAAGAATTGCGAAACTTAAAGAAATTGAAGAACGGTTGAAACAAGATGGATTCCCTGAACTATTACCAAATGATGTTGTAATGACTCAGATTGAGCATATGGGCTACGCAGATGTGAAATATCCTAATATTAGTTCTTCCTGGTGTGTGGTAACTGACATCAATACGCAATACTCTCCAAAACTCTATTTGTATAATGTGAGAAGCGGAGAAAATATAATGTTCAAGATGGATAGAAAGACGTTCAATACAAAAGATAAGAGTTTAAAAATAAACATAGGTGATTTGATTGAAATAACTGAGCATAAAAAGAAATTTAAATCTGTTCCTGATGGTAATGGTGGATATATAGATACAGATGAATTAGAAATTTGGATTACTGGTTACACAAAATACATCAATAAGGAGACTAAGAATGCAAACCAACATTGATAAATTATCAAAACCATCAATTGAAAAACTACTAAATCGTCCTCTTACAGATGATTACTACACACAAGTGGTAAGCCAAGCTTTATTAAACCTCTTAGAAACGAACGAATATGAATAAAAATAATCAAACTAATTACAATGCGGATAGATTTTCATCAGATTATCACCGACACACCTTCCCTGATCCACAAGAAAAGGAGGTGATTGAGTACTCAACTTGTTCAGGATGTGATGAAGTTATCTACTCATTTGAAGTAGCTGCTGGTGAGATTTTAAACATTTATGGGATGAGTGTACATGACGAACGAACATGTATCAAAAAAGCAGTTGATGCTACGACTGCTATATTAGAAGAGGAGTGATTTATTGAATTTAGTAGGACATAATATTTGGTTAGTTGAACAATTGAAAATACATATGATTAAGAAACTGGAAGAGTACAATAAGGATGGATTCATTGTTGAGGGTAGATATCAGGAATTACTAGACAAAGAGACTAAGGCGTTGGATGAACGGTTAGAGGTTATGAAAGAATGGTTGTGAAAAAGAAAGAAGGCAAAGTTTTTGAAGACAATCTTCAAAAATCAGTAGAACAATGTGGTGAAAAAATATTCTTCACTAGAATAAAGGATGTTTTTATTCCGCCAGATTTACGTCAACGTGTTAAGGTAACCAAAAATGATTATGATTGCATGATGTTTGCAAGATCTCATTTGTTTGCACTCGAACTTAAATCAACAAAAGAAAACAGGTTTAGTTTTGATGAAAGTATTATCAAACAACATCAAATTGATAAATTATTAGAAGCAAGTACATACGAAGATGTAATTTCAGGATTTGTCATGAATTTCAGGGAGCCAGAGAATCGAGTATTCTTTGTCCCGATACAAGAATTCGTTGATTATCAGAATGTGGCTCAAAATCAGATCAAAGAACATAAATATATAAGCAAAGTAAATAAATCGAGTATTCCAATTGGTATCTGTGAAGAGATCGGTATAGAGATTAAGGGTTTCAAGAAGAGGGTTAATTGGCATTATCACATTAAGCAGTTTTTATCCGAAGCGATTAAAAAATTCAGATAATCAATTATTTTTTTAAAACTTATATGAAAGCACAGGGCTCCTAACGCCTCCTAGACGTTCTCAGAGGCTTGCTATGATGCTTAGAGTGATTAAGTTTATGTTTGTTCAATATAGTTTTTAAAGCCTCATATTGGGACGTCTAGAACTTGTAATTGAAGAAAAGTAAATGAAAAGTAGAGGAAGATATGGACGAACTAATAAAAGATGAAAAAATAATAAAGCGATTAAGAAATTTACCAGAACCGCTAAATCCAATAGACATCCAACAATTTTTAGGGCTGAGTAAAAATTCTACATATAATCTAATTGAATCAAAACAATTTTATAGTATAAGAGTCGGAAAATTATATAAAATACCTAAAAGATCTTTTGTGAAATGGTACTTAGGTGGTTAGAATTGGGGGGCGAAACAATGCCCCTCATTTTTTATTAATTGAATGTTGCATTAAGGAAAAACTTTTGCGCAGTATTATGTGCCCCCTGTTAAGCCCCCCAGTTATCAAAGAGCAATATTTCTCAAATTGTTTAGTATAAATAAACAAACAAAAAACCCTTATATAATAAGGGATTTCTGTGAGATATGTCTTATAAAACCGTATAGGACGGATGGGGTTCGAACCCATGACCCCTACCCTGTCAAGATAGTGCTCTCCCACTGAGCTACCGTCCTGCGACGAAATTTATAATACCATACGATAGAGTAGGATGGCAATTCTTTTTTATAATCAATATAGATGTAGAGTTGTATTTACTTCTTAATTTTCTCCGATTAAGTAGTTAAATAGCTAGAAAGGGGATGACCCTTCATCCCCCTGCACCGAGTCAGATAAAAAACGGGAGTAGAAATAGACTGCTTATTCCGAAAAAAGGGATACGGCGTGGATAGAAGCGGCGTCTTGGGTAAAAGCCGGGCTGGAACCCGAATTGTCTATAGTTCGACTGCTCGGCAGGCATTCCGTTCATACGATCGACCATTTCATTGCTGGGAACCGCTAGGGTGATATAGTTCTGATCCACGTGAGCGATGAAGCCGTCAAAGGATTGACCATCAGTCGTTACTATACCTACATATTTATTCATGCAATTCCAAGCGACCTGTTGATGAAAATTTGTATTTGATTCCATGGATATCCTCCTCGAATGTTTCAATCCTGATAACAGTCTATGGTCCTTTGCCTACAACGTTCACGGCGTTTGCCTATATGTAGGAAGGTTAATTTTCAGGGATAATCACTGAGGAGGATTCGATTAGTTCTTTAATCTATACACATGCTTGTGCTGTACTTTCTAATCAGTATTATTCTTGGAGTTATTGGAATGAGCTTCAATGGAGTAGATAACTTCTTTTTTGCCAGTAAGCGGGGAGTCATTTATAAAATACAATTTGTCACCGCTCCGTTTTACGAATTTCAAAGTATCTCCTTTAAAAGGAACATCGTTATTTTCCGCATATTCCTGATCCTTTGCTGTGAGTAGCTCCTTATACAAAAGGGTTCGCTCGCCTGTTTGGCGGTCGATTAAGGTTAGCAATCCATTCTGATTTCCACGAAGCAGTATGATTTCTTTATCAATGCTTTCTACATAGTAAGCATCTTCCTCGCCACCCAGCTTTACAAGATCAAGAGTATCTATTACATTGCCTGTGCCGTCTTGGATGAAACGTAAGGTATTACCATCATGCAAGATGAGGTTGCCATCATAAGGTTTGAAATCCGCATCTCCTCTGAACTGGTAAGCGAATGTGGCCTTGCGTAGTAATGCACCATTTTTGAATATGAGTGTGATTTCGCGTGTATTAATATGAGGCTCTCCATAGGAATCAATAATCTTAATGACTAGCAGACCCCCCGCCGTTTTCTCGATCTTCATTCCTGCCCAGTCAAAGTTTGTTTGGAGTGAAGTGAGTTTTATCACCGTATCCTTGCCTTGTGAGACATATAAATCACCATTAGCTTTGACCAGCGTATAGGTACGCCCTCCAAAGGATTCTGTGAAAACATTGTAGGTCTTCAGATCATCTGCTAAAAGTGTGTTCGTTGTGGAGTCCAGACGGAGATGGCTGCCTTCGAAAGCCTTAACGATAAAACGGGCCGGCACATATATCCCATCTTCTTTGGATTTAAAAGGTATTCCTCCTAGATCTACCGCTTTCCCGTCAAGCACGCCAGTTTGACTCCCGATTCGAACAGCAAAACTTTTAGTCCAGCCTTTGAACAGAGCACGTTTGCCGGATTTATCCCATTCCATTTTTAAGCCAGCTTGTTCAGCGATCCCCCGAACATCTACGTAGATTACACCATTTTTGAGCAGCGCAGGTCCGCCTATGTTTCCACCAGGAATGCCAAATTGGTAGTATACTTGCGAAGTATTAGCAGAGGAAGCTTGGGTGAGCGCAGAGGACACCGATACAGTTAATGAAGAGCTTGCTGACATGGTGGCAGGGAGTAAAAATGTTGAGAGCATTAAGACGGATAACCAAGCTTTGGAGTGAAAAGAGAGCATATTAACCAACCCTTTCTTTATCTGGCAGTAAAATTTATCCATGATAGTTGGTTTGACGCTGAAACGTTTCTAAAAGTTGCGTCGTATACTTTCCGAAGGGCTCACTGTAGAAATATCCTTAATGCTTCTATGATAAGATAGATGGAACTGTACAGTAGTTTCTTAAAATTGAAAGATAAAGGAGCTTGTGATCTTGCCGCAAATGCAAAATGAGCAGAAAAAGAATACTTCTACTCCGCTGAAATGGTTGGGGGGCGGAGCCGCCATGCTCCTGTTAAAAGGAAAGGCGATTTTGTCTCTGCTGAAAATAGGTAAAATTGCCGGGCCGTTAATTTCCATGATGGTTTCGATAGGGGCATATGCTTTGATTTATCCGTGGGGGTTTGCTATAGGTATTGTCCTGCTTTTGCTTGTTCATGAATTGGGACATGTTATAGCCGCTAAGCGGATCGGGCTACCCGTCAGCGCTCCGTTATTTATTCCTTTTTTAGGCGCGTTAATTACTATGAAAAAACATCCGCTGGATGCGAAGACAGAAGCGTATGTTGCTTTTGGCGGACCGATTCTGGGTACTATTGGGGCTACTGCTGTGTTTGGAGCGGCATATTATATGGATAGTCCACTTCTTTATTCCCTGGCTTATATAGGCTTATTGCTTAATTTGATTAACCTGCTGCCAATCCATCCGCTAGACGGTGGACGTATTGCTACCGCAGTTACGCGCTGGCTGTGGCTTGTGGGTCTGGTGGGTGGCTTAGCTATAATCGTTTACTTGCGTTCGATTTTGTTCTTTATCATCTGGGCAATGTTTGCTTACGATCTGTATAATAAATATGTGAAAAGACGTAACAACAACCGGCCGCAGTCTGTCACTAAGGGGTTCTTAATTCCCGTGGAGCCCTTGCGAGAGGCGGGTTACATGATTCCAGGAGCTGAGCATCGCCGGGATTTACCTTTTACTACCTACAGTGATCTAGAGAGACAGCAGTATGTTGTGGTAAGATGGGACCAGCTGAATTATTATGGCAAAGCTACACTGCCACAGCAATGTATTATTGAAAAGGTAAGAATTTCGCAGCTGGAGCAAGTAACGTTAGAGAATGGTCTTCATTTAAAAATGCAATGTGACATCAGCTGTACCGTGCACGATAATGATAAGTATTACGATGTGCCAGCCAATACACGCTGGAAATATGGGACAGCTTATTTTGTTTTAGCAGGCTTTTTGGTTGGGATGATGTATTTAGTCCATTTGGTTGGAAACGTCAATCTCTAAGAGGGAAACTGGAATGAATAGCTCCTATTGTTTATAAAGCTCCTGAATCGTCAAAGCTGTAGTGAGTATAACTGCAGCTGCGATGAAAGGAGCTTTTTTATGTCTAAAATTGTGAAATGGGAAGTCGGCGTTTGCCTAGTGTTACTGCTGGGTGTAGTGGGGTGCTCTACGGTGAAACCCGCAAAAGTTATCGAAATCAATGAGATGACCAATCTGGATGGCAAATCTAAAAGTCAGTATCCTCCGTTGTCACCTGTGATGCAAGACGTATATAACCGTTCAATCCCTGAAGAAGTATATTCTGTGGATTAGTCTACTGAGAGGTTACGGATTCCATGTGTAGGCTTTTCTTTCTTGTCATTATTTTATATAATAGACAACTATCGTTGGCTACATAGAGAGAGGAGTTTGCAACTAACATGGCGGCAGAAATCTTACGGGTAACTACAGAGGAACAGCTTCAGATGGGGCTGGATATCCGTACTAAAGTATTTGTTGAGGAACAAAAGGTACCGGCCGAGGAAGAAATTGACGAATATGATGCCATCAGTCCGAATGCGCACCATATTCTGATTATAGATGAAGGGATACCTGTAGCAACGGGTAGATTGATCTATTACAAAGCAGGGACTGCTAAAATGCAGCGCATCGCCGTATTGAAAGACTATCGGGTCAAAGGATACGGACGTGTCTTGTTACTGGCGATGGAAGAGCTTGCTCGGGAGCTTGGACTGGAAGCTTCAATTCTAGATGCTCAGTGTCAGGCAGAGAATTTCTATAAGAAACTCGGCTATGAAGTTATTTCTACAGAACCATTTTATGATGCAGGTATATTACATGTACGTATGCAAAAAATGCTTTAAAGATGGCGCACATAATTATTGGACGCTCTACGCAAGCTAGGATGTGCCGAATGATGGCAAATCCAAGTGCAAGGGGCGAACTTAAGTGCCAAATAACGAACGTGAATCTTTCGTAGCTGTTCAAAAAAATGGGGATGGCGATTTAACAAGCTTCCAGACCTCTACAGGACGTGTGCTGGCGTATGACCAAGCCCTGCAAGAAGTACAGGCCGGAAATATTGCCGGAGTGAACGCTTTTAAAGGTAAGGATGGAGAAACTTATATTCGCGGAGATGCGGATGGAGATCCAACTAACAATCTGGATAATTTGCCGACATTTTCATAGTTCAACACGAAAAGCCGTACATACGTCTACAGACGTTTATGTACGGCTTTTTTTTGTAAAGATCAGAGTTTATAGTTCACATGCTGCTCTAAAAATTCCATCTCTCCTGTAAGTCCGACGAAATCTGGTTGTTCATCGCTATAATGCATGAGCTTGATCCGCTCGCGAACATCTTTAGGCAGAGACATCAGCTCTTCCAGCGTGGTGTGAACAACGCCTGTTCCACCTAGTTGGCAGTCATGCAGGATGATCCGGATCCCGCGCTCCCGCACAAGGCTAATCAGTAGATCCGGCTGAAAGGTCATGTCCGCACTATAAAAAATCTCGTTGTTTATTAGAAGGGAATAACTGTTTTTCCCGGGAATATGCGGTGTTTGTATGATCTCTAATGAAAGAGTAGGAGAGAGCTTGTAGGTATTTTCAGGCTGCATGGGCTTAACATCGAAGATATCAGATAAGGAAGATACAGCATCTTCTTGGTATAAACCTCCCTTTAACGTATTGTTCCACAAGGGCTCTATAAGTGTCTCCGGAAGAAGTAAGGTCATTTTTTTACCGTGCACATGCTTTAAGGTTAGCGCAAGCTCTTCCAGCCCTCCAACATGATCTGCATGAATATGTGTAATGAGCGTAGCATTTACGTCACTGAAGGATTTTTCAAGTCTATGCATGGCAAGCGGGGCTGTTATCCCGCAATCAATCAGCAGGGTGTAATTTTCATCTAGCAGCAAGCCATTGTTGTTAAAATATTTTTTCGCAAAAGCATTGCCTGTTCCTAGCATTTGTAGGCTTAGACTCATAAGAAAGAACCCTCCTGAAATCGGTTATAGCTAATGTTTCTACTTCGAATAAGACCATAATATCATTTTTCGCAAGATCAATGAAATATTTACCTGAAATCAGCGCAACTTGCTGAAACAAAGTAAGTATATATTAACAGCATGAATTATCTGGAGGGTCTCAAATGAATAGATGGAAAAAAATCACTTTGTGCGTGTTTGCTTTTTCCTTAATGGGTGGCTCATTATTATTCGCCGATTCCGTTAATCAGAAAATTAGAGTATGGAGCAACGGAAAAGAAATTGTAGACGGCGGTTATCTAATTGATGGAAAAACGTACATTCCTGCTAGAGAAACAGGCGGGGTTGTTACTTGGGACGGTTCTGGGAAAGTTACGATCCTTAAACCTAATGTCCATATTGTACTTTTTAAAGGGGATACGGTTTTTGGCAATGTCAATGTAGGCAAGCTGAAAATAAAGATATTAACTCAGGTAGATAGTCTGACCGAAGAGATTTCAGCTGTGAAAGTGGCCATGACAGATCCGTCTGGAAACGTTAAGGATATTCAGTCACAGGTGCTTGAAGGCTCGCAGAAGGATAATTTCTGGTTTCCAACCTCGGAGTTTACTTATGATTTTAAAGAAGCGGGCAAATACCGGGTAGGCTTCTATATTAAGCCCTCCAAAAATGCCGATTACGTACTTGTGTCGGAGAAGGTAATAACAGCGTTAAATTAGGTGTTCTAAATTGACCTGAACTAATCTAACGTGGTACGATACCAGATGTAGGATAATACAATTCAAAGTGAGGTATTACAATGAGCGATCACAAACATGAGCATGGTGAAGCATGCGGTTGCGGGCATGATCACGACCATGAGCACGAGGAGTTTGTGCTGACCTTGACGAACGAGCAGGGCGAAGATGTGGAAATGGTGCTTGTAGAAACGTTCGACATAGGCGAGAAATTATATGCTCTGTTGTTAGAGCGCGAGAATCCAGAAGCAGACGGCATTATTCTGCGTATGGAAGAAGAAGACGAAGAAATGGTATTGTATAATATCGAAGATGAAGAAGAATGGAAAGCTGTTGAAGAAGCTTACAACAATCTGCTTGCTCAGCAAGAATAGATTCTAGCGACTAAACTTAAGCTGTTCTATGTGAATGGAACAGTTGATGCTTATATACAGAAACCCGATACTCATTATGGTATCGGGTTTTTGTATAAATGATTTAAGTTTTTAAGGAAAAAAATAGATCTTAGGATATAGGATCGGCTTCAACAATCACCTTAACATTAGTGATGCTGCGGTCCTCAGGCCCTTTAACCGGCAGGCCGATTTCGACGTGGTCGATAATGTAGTCGATATTATCCTGAGTAATGACTTCGCCAGGGAGGAGAATCGGTATCCCCGGTGGATATACATAGATAAACTCTGCAATGATGTACCCAGCAGATTCGCGGAACGGAACTAACTGAGTGTCAGCATAAAAAGCATCTCTTGGAATTAAAGCAAGCTGCGGGATTTCTGGAACCTGAACCTTCAGTTCATAGATTTCACCCTTGCTATAATGGATAGCGGATAGCACCCGTAAAGCAGCTAATAATTTATCTACTGATTCTTGAGTATCACCTGGGGTAATAAGGCAAAGAATATTATACATGTCACTCAGTTCAACTTCGATGTTGTATTTCTCACGCAGCCAGTTTTCGGTTTCGTAACCAGTGATCCCTAAATGGCGAACGTGAATGTTAAGTTTGGTTGGATCTAGATCGAAAGTTGCTTCTGTTCCAAGTATTTCTTTACCAAAGCTGTACAAGCCTTCGATAGTGTTAATGGTCTCGCGTGCGTAGTTGGACAATTGGATGGTTCTTTCCGCCATTTCATGTCCGTTCAGCGCGAGATTGCGTCTAGATGTATCGAGAGACGCTAATAAAATATATGAGGTTGATGTTGTAGTCAGCATGCTCATAATGGTCTGCACCCGTTGTGGGTTAATCAGCCCAGTCTTCGCATTTAGATTCAGTACCGAGCTTTGCGTCATGGAACCACCAAGCTTATGCACACTAGTGGCAGCTATGTCCGCACCGGCCTGCATGGCCGATACCGGCAGATCCTCATGAAAATGAATCAGTACTCCATGTGCCTCGTCCACCAGAACGGGTACCCCGTAACGGTGAGCCAGGTCGACAATCGAACGCAGGTCGGCACATACGCCGAAGTACGTTGGATTGATAACTAGAACTCCTTTAGCGTCTGGATGACGCTTTAACGCTCGTTCCAGCGCACTGGTGGTTATGCCGTGATCTATCCCGAGATTCTCATCCTGTACAGGCGAGACGAACACAGGCTTGGCTCCGGAGAAGATAATGGCCGACATTACGGATTTATGAATGTTACGCGGCACAATTATTTTTTCACCCGGTGAGCAGACAGAGAGGATCATCGTCATGATGGCATTGCTCGTGCCCTGTACGCTAAAATACGTATAGTCGGCGCCGAAAGCCTTCGCAGCCAGCTTTTGAGCCTCCTGGATTACGCCAGTTGGCTGATGTAGATCATCAAGCGGTGCGATGTTGATTAGATCTATGGATAGAGCGTTATCGCCGATAAACTCACGGAATTCGGCATCGGTTCCTAGCCCCTTCTTATGCCCGGGAATATGAAATTGAACTGGATTGCCGGCGGCATGCTTTTTTAGAGCTGTGAAGAGGGGAGTACGGTGTTGATTCATTTAATGCTGTCACAACCTTTCGCGAATAGTTAATTTTTAAGGCAAGCATCAGTATAACAAAACAATCTTCAGAATACTAGGATTTGGATGTGATAGAATGTCCACGAAAGCTGAACAACGGATGAATATTAGTTTAGCATCACCATTTATTATTGAGATGTGGGTAATTATTTTTTTAGTTGAATTTGTTAAAGGTTCGCTGCTTGTTGCTTTATTGCCAGTGTATATGGAGAATATACTGGGGCTGTCGGTGACAGTAGTGGGATTCGCTTTTGCCCTACAGTATTTGGGGGACAACGTCTTCCGCAGCCCTTCAGGCTGGGTTATGGAGCGCATAGGGTTCCGCTGGACGATGACAAGTGCATTGCTGCTGATTCTAGTAGCCATTGGTTTGATCATCTATGCCAAAACGGCCCTTGCGTTATCCATCGCCTGTCTCATTCTTGGGATCGGGACATCTCCGCTTTGGCCTTGTGTGATGACCGGGATTACCGAGCTGGCCGGATCAACTAAAAGCGGCAGCAGTGGTGCGGCCATGGGCGCTGTTGAGATGGCTTCTCTCGCAGGAACAGGAATCGGTCCAATTGTTGTGAATTTTTTAATGGATCAGGGTGGACAAAGCTATCACGTGGCTTTTCTAGTCTTGTTAGGTTGTGCTGCCGCTGTAGTTGTAGTAGCCCTTTTCTTACCTAAACGAATCTCTTCTAGCGGGTCTCATGCTGTCGTGAGGGACATGCATGGACTTGGCGGAGCAATGGAGCGTAAAAAACTTAGTCCGTTAGAAAGTATAAAAAGAACGCTGCATCAGGTGAGAACTACCCTGAAAGTCAGCAGATGGCTGTACCCGGCGTTGTTCCTACAGGCCTTCGCCATTGGCTTGATGACACCTGTAGTTACCTTGTTCGCACGTACAGAGCTGCATGTTAGTCCCAATCAATTCAGTTTGCTCCTCATTGCAGGGGGAGGGATTACAGTTCTTGCACTTATTCCCGCAGGTAAGCTGGTGGACCGTATAGGGACAACGGTGTTTCTGAATATAGGTTTTTTGTTAGCTGCCTTTTCGCTGGCCTTTTTCTCTCAGGTTCGCTGGCTGCCACTTGCCTTTATCGCGGTGGCACTGGTCGGTATAAGCTACGCGCTTATCCTTCCGGCATGGAATGCCTTTCTGGCTAAGCAAGTTCCTAAGGGAGAACGAGGGACTGTCTGGGGGCTGTTCCTGACACTCCAAGGCTCAGGAATGGTAGCGGGGCCAGTATTGTCAGGTAGATTATGGGATCATGTAGGACATGGTGTCCCATTCCTGGCAAGTGCTATTGTAATGCTGATGCTCTTCGGGCTGCATCTGCTTATCGTGCATAGAACGAAACAGAAATTTAAGACTAGCTGAGGAAAAAAAGCCGCTGATAACCGGAGAATGATCCGGTAAATCAGCGGCTTTTTAGAAAATTAGAAGGACATACGATATAACGGAAGTAAGTTTCGAAGGTCTTCTGTATGACACTGTGCAGCTGAAGGACTAGAACGTTTATGCTTCAAAAGGACTAAAAGGCATTAAAATTCTCGATCAGCGTTTGGAGAAAGGCTGTTGCGGGTAAAAATAGTCAATAAACCAAGTTACCGCTACATAAACTGAAGTATAAAATAAGATTAAGACGAACGCAAAAAGGAAGTTAACTCAAGAAGAGGTCCGGCAGCCATGATTACTCTGGAATTGAACTAATGAAGGTTGGCTTTACAGATGTGAAGCTGTTAGGGGGGAGTGCCGTGAACAAAAACGACGAGGTGGAATATTGTAACCTGGAACTGCGGTTCGACAGACAGCATATCCAGGACCTGATCAAGGATTTGATTCAAGAAGGTTATTCCCTATATTGGAGCGAGAATGAACAGGTCTTTGTGATTTCGGTCCGTACGGGTCGTAAGTTAGTGAAATTGCGGTTTCAAAGGATTAAAGACGGCTATAAGCTTGTGGGCGATTATATGATCCGTGATGCTCGCTTGTCAGAGTGGATGGAGAAATTAATTGGGGATATGCGCGGGCATGCAATCGTTAAACGTTTCCGGGATCGGCAGATTATTATTGAAAATATTTTGTTTGGCGAAGTGATTCGCCTAGTTGAAATTTCTGGTTATCAGCAGCGCGTGTTATATCAGAAGGGACCTATGCTCACAGATGAGGAGCTGACAAGACTCTTTTATTCTATTGAAGGGGAAGAACGGGTTCGCCAGCGGAGAATTGAAGTAGATGAACAGTTGGATCGGTTAAATGATGCCCTAAAGGCTGGAGATACGGTTCGCGCGGACAAATGTCGAGCTGAGCTTGCCTTTTTGACCAAGGAATTGTTTATGTTAGAATGGTAAGCAAGTGCCGCAAATGTTCTTTCAAGGCACCCCGTTCATCGGGGTGTCTTATATTTGTATTGGAACTTGCAGACAGGGGTTCACTTCTGACGTTAAAAACGTTAAAATAGTCATTGTGATCATTTCTTAGACTGAATTTGTCAATGAAATTGATCTCTATTCGCAGGGCAGGCTTTGCTGTCTCTGATAAAGGGTGGTATTCTTATACTGCGAGAAATGGATTTCACAAAAATATAGGGTGCAAAGGGTGGAGGACCAGATGGCAAAACAACAAATCGGCGTTATTGGCTTGGCGGTAATGGGCAAGAATTTGGCTCTAAATATCGAAAGCAAAGGTTTTTCCGTATCCGTATTCAACCGCTCCCCGGAGAAGACACATGATCTTCTTGCTGAAGCAGAAGGTAAAAACCTCGTAGGCACATTTTCCGTTGAGGAATTTGTAGCTTCGCTGGAAACACCGCGCAAAATTCTGATCATGGTTCAAGCTGGTAAAGCTACTGATGCTACCATCGAGCAACTGCTGCCGCATCTTGATCAAGGCGACATCATTATCGACGGAGGGAATGCTTACTTCCCTGATACAGTTCGTCGTAGTAAAGAGCTGGAAGAAAAAGGTTTCCGTTTTATCGGTACTGGAGTTTCTGGTGGTGAAGAAGGTGCTCTTAAAGGTCCTTCGATTATGCCAGGTGGTCAAGAAAGTGCGTATAAACTTGTAGAGCCTATCCTAACGGCAATCTCAGCCAAAGTGGACGGAGAGCCTTGCTGTACATATATCGGACCTGACGGTGCAGGACACTATGTTAAAATGGTGCACAATGGTATCGAATATGGTGATATGCAATTGATCTGTGAAGCTTATCAGTTGTTGAAAGATGTTCTAGGTCTGGATGCAAAAGAACTTCACAATATTTTCAAAGAGTGGAACAGCGGCGAGCTCGACAGCTACCTGATCGAGATCACTACTGATATCTTTGCTCAATACGACGAAGAAACCGGCAAACCTATGGTTGACGTTATCCTTGATTCCGCTGGCCAAAAGGGTACTGGTAAATGGACAAGCCAAAGCTCACTAGATCTTGGTGTACCTCTGTCCATGATTACCGAATCCGTATTCTCCCGCTTCCTGTCTGCTATGAAGGATGAGCGCGTAGAAGCAAGCAAAGTGCTTAACGGACCAGAAGCAACAACATTTGAAGGTGACAAAGCCGAATTCATTGAGAACGTGCGTAAAGCATTGTTCGCGAGCAAAATCGTATCCTACGCGCAAGGTTTCGCTCAACTTCGCGTAGCTTCCGACGAATATGGTTGGGATCTGAAATATGGCGAGCTGGCTAAAATCTGGCGCGGCGGCTGCATTATCCGTTCCCGTTTCCTACAAAATATCACAGATGCTTATGAGAACAATGCAGAGCTTAAGAATCTGCTTCTTGATCCTTTCTTCAAGAATGTTATGGACAATTACCAATCTGCATGGCGTAAAGTCATTGCTTCTGCGGTAACTTTGGGTGTTCCAGTTCCTGGATTCTCCAGCGCATTGGCTTACTATGACAGCTACCGTACAGAACGTTTGCCTGCTAACTTGCTTCAGGCTCAACGTGATTACTTTGGCGCTCACACCTTCAAACGTGTGGACAAAGAAGGCGTCTTCCACCACAACTGGATGGCAGCGGAATAATCTAATTGACGGTATGACAAGCGGCCCGGACGGCTTCACCAGAAATGGGGAGCCTTTCGGGTCTTTTTTTACTGGAAGAAGCGGATTGTCTAATGTTTTGACCCTGTGTTATGATATGACAAATATCGCGGTTGGAGGATAGTCATGGCTGGGGATACAGAAGAACTAAAAACGATGAGTCAGGAAGATAAGAACAAAAACATTATTTTAGTAGGGATGATGGCGACTGGTAAGTCAACTGTTGGTGCTATTTTGGCCGAGGAGCTGGGCTATGAGCTGGTTGATTTGGATCATGTCATTATTGAGACTGAAGGCAGAAGCATTGCAGAAATCTTCGCAGAAGATGGTGAGGAATACTTTCGAAGCGTAGAAACTGCGGTTCTAAAGCAAATGCTAGAGTCTGAGAATAAATTAATATCCACTGGTGGAGGCGCGGTATTGGCGCCGGGGAATACAGCCTTAATGCTGAGTAAAGGGCATGTAGTTGCGCTAACGGCAACTGAGGAAGAGATTATTGCACGTGTTAGCGGGGATGAGAATCGTCCGCTGCTCGCCGGCAATGCAGAAGAACGGGTCAGACGAATCATGGAAGATCGCCAGGATGCATACCTATTCGCGCATTACACGGTCGATACAACGGGACTGACTGCGGCAGAAGTGTCGCAACATATTTTAATGCATTACCGCGGTTGAGCTTTTAAGAGAGTGTCTCATTCCATTCAATCATACCGCCGCTAAGGTTCGCAGCGTTATAACCAAATTGCTGTAGATATTCGCAGACACGTTGGCTGCGGGCACCGGAACGGCAAATGAAGATCACTTTGGCATCGCTTGGAATATCTTCAGTACGGTGCGGAATTTCTCCCATAGGGATATGTTGTGCACCGGGAATCATCCCAAAGGCCACCTCTTCGTCTTCGCGAACATCGATGAGTACAAGGTCTTCACCTGTCTCTATACACTGCCGTAATTCTTGCGGTGTGATTTGTGGTACATTATGCATGGGTTTGACCTCTTTTCATCAGAAGAATGGTTTAATGATAACACAAGAACAGAATACCCTGTCAAACGAGCATTACATACCCACTACATCTACTAAGGAGAGTTTATATTATGGACGTTATTGTTAGGCCAACGCCATTTCTGCAAGGAGAATTTGGAGCCCTCTCTTCCAAAAACTATACGACACGTTATCTGCTGGTTGCGGCATTGTCTGAAGGAGTAAGTACGATTTATCATCCTGCACATAGTGAGGATAGCGACGCGATCCGCCGCTGCATAGCAGATTTGGGTGCTGTGCTTACAGAAGATGAGGAAAAGATTGTGATTCAAGGCTTCGGACGTCACCCAAAAGACGTTAAAGAACTTAATGTAGGAAATGCCGGAGCAGTGCTGCGTTTTCTTATGGCTGTGGCCGCGTTAAGTCCTGAGGTTACTTTTGTAAATACGTATCCAGACTCATTGGGCAAACGTCCGCATGACGACTTGATTGTGTCGTTGGAACAGCTAGGTGTTCAGGTGGAGCATAATGAAGGGAAACTGCCGATCACGATCCGTGGGGGTAAACCGGTTGGAGGCAGAATTACTGTCTCTGGTGCAGTAAGCTCCCAGTTCTTAAGTGCTCTACTGTTTCTGACACCATTGCTTGAAGAAGATAGTGAAATTATTGTCCTCGATGATTTGAAATCGAAGGTTGTCGTGGGCCAGACCTTGGAAGTGTTGGAGCAGGCAGGTATTGTGGTGCACGCTGCGGATGATTACATGTCCTTTAAAGTTCCGGGTCGTCAAGCTTATGCAGCTAAATCATATACTGTTCAAGGTGACTACCCAGGCTCTGCGGCAATCCTTGCGGCGGCTGCCGTTACAAAGTCGGATGTGAAAATTCACCGTCTTGCAGAACAAAGTAAACAAGGTGAAAGAGCCATTGTTGATGTACTGCGGATGATGGAAGTTCCTCTTACACATGAAGAGGGTACAGTACATGTCCAAGGGAACGGTATCCTAAAAGCTGTTGAATTCGATGGAGATGCTGCAACAGATGCGGTACTGGCCATGGTGGCTGCTGCAGTATTTGCAGAAGGTACCTCCCGATTCTACAATGTTGAGAATTTGCGCTATAAGGAATGTGATCGCATTACCGATTACTTGGCAGAGTTAACCCGTGCCGGAGCCAAGGTAGAAGAACGCCGCGATGAGATTATTGTTCACGGCATGCCCGAAGGTGTCGAAGGCGGAGTCACCATTAATGCGCATTATGATCACCGCGTAATTATGGCACTATCCGTAGTAGGCTTGCGTGCGCGTCAACCTCTTTTGATTAAGGATGCACATCATGTGGCAAAATCTTATCCGCAATATTTTGATCACTTGCGTGCGCTTGGTGCGAATGTGGAGTGGGTACAATAGGAATAAGGGAGCTAGCTTATCTAGCTTCAGTTCTAGCTTCAGTTAAACAAGGATCATTAAGTGTAACTATGGAAAGGGGCACTACTTATGAGCTTTGAGAATCCAAGTCGGGAGCAGATCGGAGATATTCTTGCTTCCGCAGGTAACATTGCTGTTGTTGGCTTATCAGACAAAACAGATCGTACCTCATATATGGTCGCGGGCGCCATGCAAAGCCGGGGATATCGGATCATTCCCGTTAACCCAACGGTGGACGGAGAAATCCTGGGAGAAAAGTGTTATCACACTTTAGCAGAAATTCCAGAGCCAGTGGACATCGTCAATGTATTCCGTCGAAGCGAACACTGCGCAAAGGTCGCGCAGGAGGCAGCTGACATTGGCGCACGTGTGCTGTGGCTCCAGCAGGGTATAGTTAGCGCGGAAGCCGCTGAAATCGTCGCTGAGCACGGTATGATCGCCATTATGGACCGCTGCATCAAGGTCGAAGAAGCGATCACAATGCATGGGCGTAGCCGGCAGTAGGTTCGGTTATATAACTGTTAAACTAAACACTGAGTTAAATATGTAGTGATTATAGTTAGCGTTGACCAACGGACGTAACAAGGAACTGACGAAGAACGAACTAGCTGGCGAAGAATGAACTAGCTGGTGAAGAATGAGCAAACTGGTGAAGAACGAACTAACTGGTGAAGAATGAGCAAACTGGTGAAGAACGAACTAACTGGTGAAGAATGAGCAAACTGGCGAGAACGAACTAACTGGTGAAGAATGAGCAAACTGGCGAAGAACGAACTAACTGGTGAAGAACGAACTAGCTGGCGAAGAATGAACGGGCTGGTGATGAACGAACTAACTGGTGAAGAATGAGCAAACTGGCGAGAACGAGCAAAAGTGGAATAAACTAACTAGGTTTAAATTTATGATGCTGTGGCTAATGCAAACTTAGATGATGAAGTTTAGCCAAAATAAGTGGTATTGTGTAACGCAAGGTGCGATTTCTAATGTAAAACGCCTGTTGAGCTAGTTATAATAAGATTAGACGAAGAACGTCCTTTAAACCGCTTTTTGCGGTGAAGGGCGTTTTTTTATTTTGTAGGGGAGGCTATAGGTTATGGAGTTTGAAGAAGCGCATGGTTTGTTTATCGACCAGCATATGAAATCAAGAACAGGTGAAAGAAGAGGGAGGCTGGTTAGAGGACAAAATTTTGCGGAAAAGCTATTTTTGCAGAATGTATGGTGGCCTATGTTTGAGTCCCTAGGCGATTTGCATCCAGAATACGAAGTATATGACTGGAATCGTAAATCACAATTTCTGGACTTTGCTTATCTTCCACAGACGGGCAGCAGCTTTGGGATCGAGTGTGATGGATATCAAAGCCATGTGAAAGATATGGACCGCGAGAAATTCAACTATTCAGTAAATCGGGACACTTTTTTGACTGGGATGGGCTGGAGGATGATTCATTTTTCTTTTGATGATATCCAGCAACGTCCCGAGGTCTGCCGGATGCTGTTGCAACTGGTGCTGGCGCCTTACTTGGCGCGTAAATCTGCTAGCGTAGCTATTTTATCTGAGGAAAAAGAGGTTCTGCGTTTCGCTTGGCGTCTCGGTAGACCGGTTCGTCCAAAGGATGTAGCCATGCATTTCTGCATTAATTTCCGTACGGCGCGTCGATTGCTGCAATCATTAAGTGAGAAGGGGTTGCTGAAGCCGGTTAATCAGGGAGAAAGAATTCGGTATTATGAGGTGAAGGCTCTCAGACCAGATCAAATGTGGTAAGGATCTTTAGAGGCTGCGCAAGGGAATAATTGCACTTTATACAACTAAATCGCCGAAATAGCTATCTAAATGCGAAATAGTTGCACTTTGTACACTTAGAACGCATCAAAGATTAGGTTAAGTAGAAAATCACTAAAAATAGTTGTAAGAAGTGCAGTTAAAAAGGTGCTCAGAGTAACGTCGATAGGAATAGTTGCACAAAGTACACTTAAACTCAGGTGGAATTCCTAACTGTGAGTTTAGGGTGTTGAAGATAGTTAATGGGGGAGAAAAGTTCGATGTTATGAAGCGAATGCTCTGAGATCAGATCAGTTCAGACCAGACCAGACCAGACCAGACCAGACCAGACCAGACCAGACCAGACCAGACCAGACCAGACTAGACCAGACCAAATAAAATCAGACCAAATCATACCTGATCTGATCGGACCAGGTATGCTAGGGACATCTATACGATAGCTGCGCAAGGGAATAATTGCACTATATACAACTAAATCGCCGAAATAGCTATCTAAATGGGAAATAGTTGTACTTTGTACACTTAGAACGCATCAAAGATTAGGTTAAGTGGAAAATCACTAAAAATAGTTGTATGAAGTGCAGTTAAAAAGGTGCTCAGAGTAACGCCGATATAAATAGTTGCACAAAGTACACTTAAACTCGATACTAACTCTGTAGTATTCATCAGCTTCACGTAAATACCAGCCGTTCTATGGATACTAATGAATAAATGTTTAGTGGAATATGAGAATATTTGTTTTAAAAATGTAACGTGAAGATCTCATGAGTTTCTTTTGACAAAAATCCCCGCAGCGCTTACCATTCAATATAGAAAGAAAGGAGAGGGTAGCCTTGAATTGGCTCGGATCATTGCAGCAATTGGGCAGAGCCATAATGCTTCCTACCATGGTACTGCCGGCGGCAGCCATTTTGCTGAGTTTGGGCAGCTTACCTTGGTCTGCATGGGGACTTTCTTCGGTGTCTGAAGTGGCTACTTACGCGGGGCAGGCAATATTTTATTATATGCCTTATTTGTTCGCTGTAGGTGTAGCCTGGGGGTTATCCAATCAAGCCGGAACAGGGGGGCTTGCAGCGCTGGCTGGGATGTTCACTTACGACCGAATTGTCACCCAAATGGGAGACGGGCTTGTACAACCTGCAACACTAATCGGAATTTTGCTGGGGATCGTTGCCGGTGTCGCGCAAAACCGGTTTAAAAATATTAAGCTTCCAGAGGCGATCCAGTTTTTTGGAGGGTCGCGTTTTGTTTTGCTGTTCATGGGCTTGTTTTCTGCCGGGTTCGCATGGGTAATGTTAGGAATATCTCCGCTGCTGCAGATAGGGCTGGATAATCTTTTTCAGGGAATATTGCAGACGGGCGGGTTTGGCGTTTTTATCTATGGCGTCCTATATAGGGTTCTGACCGCTTTTGGACTACATCATATTCTTAATAATGTGTTTTGGTTTCAATTTGGGAATTTTACGACTCCTGATGGCAGTGCTGTGGTTCAGGGGGATTTGCCGCGTTTTTTTGCAGGCGATCCAACGGCGGGGATTTTTATGGCGGGGTTGTTTCCGATTATGATGTTTGCGCTGCCTGCCATTGCTTTTGCAATTATTCAGGAAGCGCGCGAGGATTTGAAGCCCAAGATTAAAAAGACTTTTGTGCGGGCGGCGTTGGTTTGTTTTCTGACCGGGGTTTCGGAGCAGATCGAATTTGCATTTTTATTTGCTTCTCCGTATTTGTTCGCGGTACATACTGTAATGTCCGGTCTCGCTATGGTGTTGACCTACATGCTGGGAATCCATCACGGGTTCTCCTATTCGGCTGGAGCCATCGATTTCTTCTTGAACATGCATTTGTCACAGAGGGCTTGGCTGCTGATTCCGATTGGTATCGGCTACGGGATTGTATACTATAATTTATTTCGCTGGGCGATTCGCCGTTTTCAGATCCCGACACCGGGGCGTGAAGAAGGTTCAGAGCTTGGGGATTGGGCCGGCAATATCCCTTATCAGGCACCGCTGATCTTAGAGGCGCTTGGAGGCAAGGAGAATATTGTACAAGTGCAGTCCTGTATCACCCGTCTGCGGCTTACCGTTCATAATGACCGATATATAGATACTGGAGCGCTTAAAGGTTTAGGTTCTGCTGGGATTATCAAGCTAGGCGGCGGAAATGTCCAGGTAGTATTTGGCACGTATTCAGAACTGATCCGCGAGGAGATTAATAAGCTTATGCTTCGTGATTTACCGCAGGTGCTGTTCAGTTCGCCAATGCAGGGTAGAATGATGCCCATTGAGGAAGTGCCTGATCACATTTTTGCAGCTAAGCTAGTGGGGGATGGTGTTGCATTTTTGCCGGAAAAAGGGGAACTTACTTCACCCGTATTCGGGAAAGTTATGCACGTCTATCCTACAATGCATGCCGTGGGTATTTCGACGCCGGAAGGGTTGGAAGTACTCATGCATATAGGGATCGACACTTCACAGCTCAAGGGACCCTTTGAGGCGGTTGTAAAAGAAGGCGACAGCGTGGAGCCGGGTCAATTGCTTGTTAAATTCGACCTCGCTTATTTGCGTGAACATGCGGCCTCATTGGCTACACCGATGGTGATCACGAATCCTGATCGAGTCAAATCATGGAGCTATGCTCCATTTAAAAATGTTAAAAAGGGGCAATCATCAGTAATGTCCGTAGTCTTACACGAAAGTAACGTTGGAGGGATTGAAGGATGATACAAGGCATAGGCGCAGCAGCAGGTGTAGCTATCGGGAAGGCCTTTGTCTTGCCGAACTGGGAATGGAGCTTACCGGATACACAAGTGAACCCAGTGGATCTAGCTAAGGAGTTTGAGCGTTTATACGAAGGTATCCGTACCTCTAAGGACGAGATTGAATTCATCAAAAAAGAGTTCAGAGAAGTGGTGGGTCCGGAGGAATCGAGTATTTTTGATGCTCATCTGGCGATCTTAGATGATCCTGTGTTCATGAGTGAAATCCGCGGGATCATTGAGCGCCAGTACAAGGCGGCAGAAGTAGCTGTGAAAGAAGCGATTGATCATTTTGTAGCGATGTTTGATCTGCTAGACGATGAGTACATGAAGGAGCGGGCGGTGGATATCAAGGATGTCGGAAACCGTCTTTTAAAACATCTTTTAGGCGCTCCAGAGGTTACGTTACCATCGGATACACAGCCATATATTCTTGTTGCGAAGGAGTTGTCTCCTTCCCAGCTAGCTCACTTGAATCCAACTTATGTTCTAGGTATTGTCACCATGATGGGCGGTAAAACCTCACATTCCTCCATTATGGCTCGTGCGCTAGGCATTCCTCTTGTAGCAGGCTTGGAGAATAATCTGTCTAATCCTATTCAGACCGGGGACATGCTTGTGATCGACGGTGATACCGGATCTGTACAAATCCATCCAGATGAACTTACGATAAATGAATACGTAGCGATTCGGGATAAACAGCATAAAAAGAAAGAGCAACTGGAACTGCTCGCCACCGTGGAGGCTGTTACCAAGGATGGTGTGAACCTGCGACTTGCCGGCAATATCAGTTCAGTTAAAGAACTCAACATAGCGCTTAAGTATGGAGCTGAAGGCGTAGGCCTGTTCCGCACGGAGTTTCTTTATATGGACCGCAGATCTTTTCCAACTGAGGATGAACAATTTGAAGTGTATAAACAGGTTGTCGAGAAGGTGGGCAATAACATTGTAGTGATTCGTACGCTGGATATTGGCGGGGACAAGCAGTTGGATTATATCCAGCTGCCTGAAGAGCAGAATCCTTTCCTTGGTTACCGGGCGATTCGCATCAGCTTGGACCGATTAGATATGTTCAAAACCCAGCTAAGTGCCATTTTGCGGGCAAGTGCATACGGGAATGTAAAGTTAATGTTTCCAATGATTTCTTCCGTAGAGGAAGTGCAGGCGGCAAAAGCTGTTTTAGAAGAAGTGAAAGCTGAGCTGGAGCAACGAGATATCCCTTTTAACCGGAATCTTCCTGTGGGTATTATGATTGAAGTTCCGGCGGCGGTTATGATTGCTGATTTACTGGCTGAGGAAGTTGACTTTTTCAGTATCGGCACTAATGATTTGGTTCAATATGTGTTAGCGGTAGACCGTATGAATGAACAAATTGCTCATATGTATCATCCGTACCATCCAGCGGTTCTGCGAATGATCCGTATGACGGTAGAAGCGGCACGTAATGCCAAGATTGATATCAGTGTATGTGGTGAAATGGCGGCGGATGAGCGTTCTTTGCCTCTTTGGCTGGAGCTGGGAATTAGAGATCTCAGCATGTCGCCGCAGGCGCTGCTGAAGGTTAAACACCGCACACTGAACACATTGGCCAAGGATGCCAAAAGAATCGCCAAAGCGTGTTTCCACCATCGTACAAGCTCAGAGACGGAAGAAATGTTAACTGCGTTTGCCCAAAAAAGTGGTCTTACACTTGGATCAAGCGGGGAACTACAGGAGAAAGCCTCATCCTAAAGTTACTGTAACTTTTATTCAATTCATATCAAGGTTCGGCATTCTTGCCGAACCTTTTTCTTTATTTAAGCCATACTTTTTAAAAAAACAAAACCGTTTGCCCTGCGGCGCAGTCAATACATAGAGAGAGTTACACAGAACCGATTTAAGAATAAAGGCAAGGGGGGAGGCAGGCCGAAAATGGATCACATTATAAATGACGAAATGGAAATGGCTGCTACGGATGAAGAGCTGTTTTATGAGCAAGTGGCTGGACAGAAAAGAAAACTTTATAGCATTGCTTACAGCTATTTGCGAAATGAAGCGGATTCGCTGGAGGTTTTGCAGGAGGCCACCTGCCGTGCATGGATTAAACGAAAAAACTTAAAAGATGCGGAGCGTTTCGCTCCATGGTTAACACGTATTTTGATTAATTGCTGTAATGATGAGCTGAAGCGCCGAAAGAGGAATACAGTCGCAGAAGCTGCTCGAAGTGATGAGGGGATCATGGAGATGAAAAGTGACCGCAGACTGGACATGGAACAAGCGCTGGATGGAGTGAAACCCAAATATCGCCAAGTGCTGGTGCTCAAATATTACAAGGATATGACCCTTGCCGAGATTGCAGAGGTGCTGGATAAACCAGAGGGCACAGTGAAGACATGGCTGAATAAAGGATTAAAACAACTGCGTGACAAAATGAAGCGGAAGGGGGAGCTATTTTATGGCTGAGTCTGAAGAGAAGCTGCTTAAAGATTATTTTCAGAAAATCGATGCGGAGGCAGAAGAAATTCTGGATGTAAAACTGGACACCGCGATCCGCAAGGGGATGCAGCAAGGGAACCGTTCACGTTTGTCTTTTAGAAAAAAGTACGCTGTTGTTGTATTGGTAGTCTTGGCATTCGCCTTACTTATAATTGTGCCTTGGGCAAATCAGATGATAAATCCCGTACGTGCGCAATTACCTCCAAAAAGCTGGGGTCAGCTTGAAGTGTTTAGACCCGTTATTGCTAATAATCTGACGATTAAATCAGCACTTGATGCGGGGATGATGAAGGAGGTAAATATCTCTTCTCCTGAGGTGGACGGGATAACATGGACTGTTAATGGAATCATTGCAGACCGAAGAGGCATTGCGGTGCTTTATACAATCCAGAACAATACGGATCAGAAGATGCGGCTTTTTGGCTTGTCTTTGAAAAAGACTCCAGAGGATAAATACCACCTTAGTGGATACAGCGGGTTTAGCACTTCTAATGCACAAGAGGTTGGGTCCCCTGGGACGACTCGTATGTATGAGCAAATCGTCTGGGATAAATATCAGGATGAGATACCAGAGGAGTTGAATATCACACTATCGCTTTTTCCAGATGCAATTGGTCAAGTTTTTAATAACAAGGATATAAAAGAAATGGATGTCAAAATTCCACTGGAAGCTGATAACAATTATTTTGAAGGAGAACTCGTTGATCTGAAGGATAGTCTGTCTATCGGCGGACAGAAAATTATAATGGACCAGGTTTATATTGGGCCTACGGGTATTTATATGCGACAAACCTTTGGCAGAGAGAATACAATGAGGATTTTCAGTTTGCTTTCACCTAAGCTTGTCCTCGGAAAAGGGGATCATCAAGAGGAACTAATGTGGGCAAGTGGTTCGAATATTTACCACAATGACAATATGAGACCTGATGATCCAATCAAACTTGAAGTTGAGGGAATCTCTGCTCTAGATCAGTCAGAGGTCGAACTTGTGATTAATACGGAAACACAGCAGATTTTAAAGGTACCGGATAACTATCTCACGATTTCTAAACGGACCGCGGATGAGGAGAAGGGGATTATATTATTGGATTTATTGATTCCCAAAAAAGTTGAGGAGTTGCATGAAGCAACCGGTTTTGGGATAGACGATAATTTTGTGGATAGTGCTGGAAGCGGACATTGGCTTGTACATGATTCTGAGAGTTATTCTAGATATAGAGAATACCGTGAAGACGCTAAGGGAACTACAATAACTTATTATCTTAACGTAGGCAAAGAAAAGCTGCCTCAACCTTTGACTTTTAGGTTTACAAATTATCCAAATATGATCATGGAGACGGATTCCATGCGGATTAGATAACCATCTGGATTTTAAACGCCTCAAATCAAAAGCCCTGTTCCTCAAATTGTGAGAAACAGGGCTTGTTTGATTTTAACTATATTCCTACTGTTTATTCCCCAGCTAGTGCATCGCAAAAGGCTTTGCCGTATGGCGGAAGATCTGGCGGGCGGCGAGCAGAAATGATATGTCCATCCGTAACCACAGCTTCATCCTTCCAGATGGCTCCGGCATTCTCCATGTCATCACGGATGCCTGGCGTGGAGGTGACGGTTACACCTTCCAGAATTTTAGCAGAAATTAATACCCAGCCTGCATGGCAGATCTGCCCAATCGGTTTTTTAGCCGCATTAAAATCCTGTACAAGCTTTAGAACGGCACTGTATCTACGGATTTTATCAGGAGCCCAGCCGCCTGGAACCAAAATCCCATCATAATCTGCGGCATTAAGCTCGTCCCAGGAGTATTCTGCTTTAGCAGGTACGCCATATTTACCGATGTACGTCTTATCTTTTTCCAGACCTGCCAAGTGAACCTCGGCACCTTCTTCTCTCACCCGATACACGGGATACCAGAGCTCCAAATCTTCAAATTCATCGTCTACGAGTGCTATGACCTTTTTACCGGCTAGTCTCATTTAGTTAAGCTCCTTTCGATTCCCATGATTCTTTCATTATTCTATCAAATTTAAAATATGAAGTCATCTTTAGGGATGTAAATTATAGACAAATTGCCAATTTAATCATTATATGCAATAAAGGAGGGTTTTAATCGAGTGGAGTCGAATATAGAAGTTGAAAAAGTCAAACTTTGTGCGTTATTAATTTTGTGCAAGAGGTGTAGAAGATGTATAAAGATAATTTGATGGAGAAGTTGTGCAGTTGTGGTGGCCTCATGAACTTACATATGCATTCTTTGATTTTTAATACGAAGATGAAGATTACTCATGTTCCTGTCTATACCTGCCCAGAATGCGCTAGTTATGAACCTTTGCAGTTTATTAAAGCAGATCTAGGCAAATTAGTAAAAGAACTCAGTGGAGATGATCCGGGAAAAGATTTTTTGTTTACGGAGAGAAATGAATTGGCCAGTGTATTAAAAGAATCCTTGTCAGAAACTATAATAGGGGGAATATCAGAACTAGAGACGATAATCCGAGAGAGGATTCAGACCCGAGTCGATATGCTTCTCGATATCTATCGTTTAGCTGAGAAGCTGTCAGACCAGCATTGGATGGAAGAAACTAGTCGAAGATTGTCTCAATTAACCTTCCAAATGACTGAAAATGAAGATTATAAAAAAATTGTGTGAAAATAATGAAAATTTTTCACGGAATGTTGGATTTTTCACTCACTTTTTGTTACGATAGATAGAAGTTACATTATTGATGCTCTTGGACAGGTTAACCAGCACTGGTCACAATTTTAATCCAGGGTGACGTTTTCAGCCTTGAAAGAAATTTTGAAAGGAAAATGAAGCGTTATCATTGCACAAATGTACAAAGTGTCGTATCATATTTTTAATTAGTCGAACGATAAAATTTATCGCAATGGAGAGAGTAATTTGACGGTAACCATTTACGATGTAGCTCGAGAAGCAGGCGTATCTATGGCTACGGTATCACGGGTTGTGAATAATAACCCTAACGTGAAACCGCAGACCCGGAAGAAAGTTTTTGAAGCGATTGAACGTTTGGGATATCGTCCCAATGCCGTGGCAAGAGGTCTTGCCAGTAAGAAAACGACAACCGTTGGGGTTGTCATCCCTGATATTTCAAACTCGATTTTTGCAGAAATTGCACGCGGGATTGAAGATATCGCGAACATGTATCATTACAATATCATATTGTGTAACGCGGATAAGCGTAAAGAGAAAGAAATTCGTGTCATTAATACCCTTTTGGAGAAACAGGTCGATGGTCTGCTCTTCATGGGTGGTACAGTAACTGACGAACATATTCAAGCTTTCCAGACTTCTGCAGTTCCGATTGTTCTATGTGCTACACGGGATGAGAAGGGAACTTATCCTTCCGTTGACATCGATCATGAAACCGCTGCTTTTGATGCTGTGAACACATTGATTCGTCACGGTCATCGTGAGATCGCTATGATCAGTGGCACACTGCAGGATCCTGCAAATGGATATGCACGTTTCCATGGTTACAAGAAAGCATTGGAACAGGCAGGAATCGAGTACCAAGAGGATTTGGTACGCATCGGTAACTACCGCTATGAATCTGGTGTAGAAGCAATGAAGTATTTCCTTGGACTCAAGAAGAAACCAACCGCTATTTTTGCGGCAACGGATGAAATGGCTATTGGTGCCATTCACAGTATTCAAGATGAAGGTCTGAAGGTACCGGATGATTTCTCCATCATTAGTGTGGATAATATTCGTATGGCTTCGATGGTTCGTCCTTTGCTGACAACCGTAGCTCAGCCTATGTACGATTTGGGCGCAGTTGCGATGAGACTTTTGACCAAGCTTATGAAGAAAGAAACCGTTGAGAATCCGCGGGTTATCCTGCCTCATGAAACGATTCTCCGCTTGTCGGTTAATCATCTAAATAAGTAATTTAAGAACTGAACAGTTATTCCGTAAAAAGCTCCTTATGGAGCTTTTTATGTTTTTATTTGCTAAATAAATCTTCAAAGGAGGTATTTACTGTGAGTGAAGTCATCGGATTAATCGGAGCTATGGATGAAGAAATCAAGCTGCTTCTAGAGGGTATGGAGGACAAGCGGACAAAAGTTAAAGCAGGTATACAATATTACATAGGAAACATATTAGGAAAATCCGTAGTGCTCTGTAAATCTGGCGTGGGTAAAGTAAATGCAGCAGTTACGACTCAGATTCTAATTGATAATTTTGGCGTATCCCGTGTGCTGTTTACGGGGGTTGCTGGAGCAGTACATCCAGAATTGAATATTGGAGATATTGTTATAGCATCTACATGTGTACAACATGACATGGATGCTACGGGGCTTGGGTTCGCAAGAGGCGAAATTCCTTATCAGGAGACTTCCGTCTTTCAGGCAGACCCTGCGCTAGTACAGCTTGCTGAGAAGGCATGCAATGAGCTAGGTCAAAAGTACTTGATAGGCAAGGTGTTATCTGGTGATCAATTCATTTCTAATGCGGAGATTGTAGCTGAATTAAGAGACCAAATGGATGGAGCTTGTGTGGAAATGGAAGGGGCGGCGGTTGCTCAAGTCTGTCATATGAACGCCACGCCCTTTGTCATCATTCGCTCCATGTCAGATAAGTCTGATGGATCAGCTGAGGTGAATTTCAGGGAATTTACAGTACAATCTTCACAACGCTCCCATTCCATATTAGAATTTATGCTGCAGCATATTTAATGATCAATACATAAAGCGTTGTCTAAAACGTACTCTGTCAAAGGTCTCCTGGGAGGACATGGGCACCTCTTGTCCAATGCGAACCATTAGGCAGTTAGCGGGATGTGAACAAATTTCTGGATCATCCGTAGCATACCAAACCATATTTACGGTTTTCATCAGCCGTTCCATCATCTGGCGATAGGCCCATACGTCCAGCCCACTGCCTTTTAAATCCCAGTGCCAGTAATACTCTGTTGTAAAAACAATACAATTCTCCAATTGCTCCCGCTCAAAAGCAGTAGAAACCAGCAGCCGGCCTAGTCCGGCCCCTCTATAATCATTACTCACCTCTATCGCTCCAAGCTCAATAAGATCCTCCATACCACCCTGTGACCATAACTCCATTTCATCTGGATAATGGAAGGTCACATAGCCTACTATAACGTCATTCTCTACTGCGGTAATTACACGGCCCTCTGGCAAGCTGGCGATCTCTACGAGCGCCTCTTGTTGCTCTAATGGCCTGCGGAAAGCATCAAGGTCCTGATGCATATGCAGGACTTCAAGGTCCTCGGGAGATCGGGGTCCGCTCACAGTTATCGTTCTACCCATATAGGAGAGAGTATGGGAAATAGGGATTTTGCGATGCTCCATGACAGTGCTCCTTTCAGATCAAAAAAATGGTATGTAAACGCTTGCTATGGTATACTAATTCAGACATAAAAAATTCACATTCATTGCATTGACATCATTATTTAAAACATGAGTCTTACCCTTAAAGCTTAAATCAAACGAGTGAGGGAGGCAAGAGTGATGGGTCAAGTCCATAGCGAAATTTTGCCGGGTCGTGTGCAGAGCTCCAATATGTCTGATTATGCGGAGGCAGTAGCCAATTTTGAGTGGGAGGATGTTGAACGTAATTTCTCATGGTATGAAACCGGCAAGGTTAATATGGCCTATGAAGCCGTTGATCGCCATGTGGATGAAGGGCGGGGAGCGGCAACGGCCCTACTCTACAGTGACGCTGTACGGGAAGAATCCTATACATTTGCCGATCTGCAGGAGCGGTCGAACCGGTTCGGAAATGTATTGCGTAAATATGGCATCGGTAAAGGAGATAGGGTATTTATTTTTATGCCTCGCCAACCGGAACTGTATTTCAGTCTGCTAGGTATTCTCAAAATCGGAGCCATAGCAGGACCCTTATTTGAAGCCTTTATGGAAACAGCAGTTAAGGATCGTTTGGAGGATAGTGGGGCTGTTGCGCTGGTAACTACGCCAGAATTGCTGCATCGGGTCAAGCGAGAAGAGCTTCCTGAGCTGCGTCATATTTTTCTAGTAGGTGGAGCAACTGATATTGAGCAAGGAAACTTAGGATTCGCAGAAGAGATGGCTAACGTTTCTGCTGATCTTAATTTAGAATGGCTTGATTTGGACGATGGCCTTATTATGCATTATACTTCTGGTTCTACAGGTAAGCCCAAAGGCGTTTATCATGTGCATAGAGCAATGATTCAACATTATTATACAGGTAGAGTAGTGCTAGATCTACGTCAAGACGATATATACTGGTGTACGGCAGATCCTGGCTGGGTGACCGGAACTTCATACGGCATATTTGCCCCTTGGTTAAACGGGGTGACCAATGTAGTCAGAGGCGGCCGCTTTAGTCCTCAGGATTGGTATAAGACAATCGAACGGAATAAGGTATCTGTATGGTACAGCGCACCTACAGCTTTTCGTATGTTGATGGGTGCAGGGGAGCACTCTTTACAGGGGATTGATTTAAGCAGTTTGCGCCATGTTCTATCGGTTGGTGAACCGTTAAATCCGGAAGTGGTACGTTGGGGAGATAAATTTTACAATCAGCGTATTCATGATACTTGGTGGATGACTGAAACAGGGGCACAATTGATTTGTAATTATCCGTCAATGGATATCAAACCAGGCTCGATGGGCCGTCCGTTACCGGGGATTGAAGCAGCGATTCTGGATGACCGGGGAAATGTTCTCCCGCCTTTTTCTATGGGGAATCTTGCGATAAAAACTCCGTGGCCATCCATGATGAAAACGATCTGGAACAATCAGACGAAGTATGAGGAATATTTCCGGATTCCTGGCTGGTACATTTCTGGCGATTCAGCTTATATGGATGACGAAGGATACTTCTGGTTTCAGGGACGAATTGATGATGTCATCAACTCTTCTGGTGAGCGTATTGGTCCATTTGAAGTGGAAAGCAAATTAGTGGAGCATCCGGCAGTGGCAGAAGCGGGTGTAATCGGCAAACCGGATCTTGTGCGGGGGGAGATTATTAAGGCTTTTATCTCGCTTAGAGAAGGTTATACTCCAACTGCTGCCTTGAAAGAGGAGATCACCGCTTTTGTCAAAGCGGGTCTGTCTGCACATGCTGCCCCGCGAGAAATCGAGTTTAAGGATAAACTTCCGAAGACACGATCAGGTAAAATTATGCGGCGTGTACTGAAGGCATGGGAGCTGCATCTACCGACAGGAGATCTATCCACGATTGAGGATTAGAATGAATTGTAAAAAAACACCGTTCCCGGATGAATTCATGGGAACGGTGTTTTGCTGTGTAAATTTATTTAATGATCTTTGGGTTAACGTGTCCCTGCATTATTACCTGCTGTGGTATTATTACTGCCCCCAGTACTGTTACCTCCGCCGACTGGTGTTTCCGTCGGTAGTAGCGGGAGAATGTTACCTGGATCCTCAATAATGTCTCCTGGTGTCGCCTCAGGCTCTGTAGGCGCCTCTGTACCAGGTTGTTGATCAGGTGTAGGAGTTGCTTCTGGTGTTGGTGTAATCCCTCCAGCAACGCTGCCAGAAGCCGTCTCATTACCTGCAACATCCACGGCGGTTACATAAAAGGTTGCATTAGCACTTGCAGGTGTACCCGGTGTGAATACCTTGTTCTCATCTGCCATGAGTATAGATTGCTTCTGGAAAGAACCTCCGTTTAATGAACGATATAAGCGGTATCCCACAACATCTGCCGAGCTGCTAGCGGAGAAGCTGATGACCGCTTTACCAGTGCTATAAGAGACGTTAACATTTCCGGGAGCAGCAGGGGAAGCCCCATCGTCCACACGTGGATCAACTTCTGTTGGGAAATCCGTCTTGGCATCGGCTGGCATATAATACTCCAGTGATTTATGATCCTTCATCTTAGGGAAGGCAGCCAGGAGTTCTTTGACTAATTCCTGTATCGGCTTCTCACGTTTAACGACGATTTTTTCCTTTAGGAACTCCTCTGGAGTGCCTTCCAACGGGATATAATTGACGCCTTTGTAAGTAATATACTTGGCTTTGGAAATCCCGTCGTCGCTCTCTTTTGGCACATATTTTGTATTAAATATATCCGTTGTGAATTTATCAGTCAGGGATGTTGGCAATTTGCCGCTATATGCGGAAACTGTCTTTTTGATAATTCCCTCAGGTTGTGCAAATTTGTCTGTGACGAATAGTTCCGGCTGCTTATCAATGACAGCATTCAACACTTTTGCCCATAATGTTTGGGCTTGACGTTTTTGTGTATCTCCCGTAAGAGTGTTGATTTGCTCTTTGTAGCCGACCCACATTCCCAGTGTGACATCAGGAGTGTAGCCCATAAACCATACGTCTCCATAATTCTGGGTAGATCCAGTCTTACCGACAATCGGAATTTCTTTAGAGTGTTTATATTCTCTTTTTACTGTGCTGGCTGTACCCTCTGTAATTACAGTTCGCAGCATATCTGTCATTAGGTAAGCTGTTTGCTTAGAGAATACTTGCTCAGGATTAACCTTGTGCTGATAGATAATTTTGCCCTCTGAATTGACGATTTTCTCAATCATGTAGGCATCATTAAAAGCTCCTTGGTTACCGATAGCGGAATAGGCATTGGTTAACTCTTCTACGGATACTCCGTATTTCAGACCGCCTATAACCCCAGTCTGCGCGCTGTAATCATCATCTGTGAGGGTGGAGATCCCCAGCTTTTTAGTAAAGGCCCAAGATTTCTCTATTCCGACCTTTTCATTAAACAGCTTAAGCGCAGGCAAGTTGAGCGATTTGTTAAGTGCGTAACGGGCAGTGACCAGACCTTGATAGCGATTATTGGCATTCTTAGGAATGTGGAATCCTTTTCCGCCGTCTTTTAGAATAATTGGCGCGTCATCCACAATCCCGGCAGGCTGAATCAGCCCTGCATCTAAGGCTGGTAAATAAGCTGAAATTGGCTTCATAGTCGATCCGGGCTGACGGATCATTTGGGTAGCATAATTCATCTGCTCAATATTGAAGTCGCGACCCTCAATCATGCCGAGAATGGCTCCGCTTTTGTTGTCGATTAACATGCCAGCCGTTTGTTCCATACCTTTGGTTTTGCTGTCTTTAGTAAAATTATTGCTGTCTTCTGAGACACTATGCATTGCATTGTAAACTTTTTTATCAATGGTTGTGTAGACTCGATAACCGCCGGTCATGAGCTGCTGTCTTGCTTCCTCAAGTAACACGGCATTGTCAGTAGTGCTATTGGCATCCGTTGTGCCATTTTTCTCTTCATTCAATGATAGAAGGATCTCGGATGCTTTACGCTCAGTCTCCATCATCAGATATGGATAGGTAGCATAGGCTTTTTTGGTGTGCGGCGCCAGAGAACTCTTGATATCAAATTGAAGGGCTTCATCATATTGAGAGGTAGTAATCTTATTCTCTTCAAGCATACGACGAAGTACAAGATGTTGACGGTCCATAGCTCTGTTGAAAGCTTTTTCGTTGAATTCACCTATGCCATTAAATGCAGAATAAGTGGAAGGGAGCTGCGGAAGACCAGCCAAATAAGCTGCTTGAGCCACGTTCAATTTGTCCAGATCGTCTAGACCGAATATTCCCTTGGCTGCTGCTTTAATTCCGAATACATTGTAGCCATTCGAGCCATTGCCGAAAGGAACCTTATTCAGATAAGCCGTTAATATTTCTTGCTTGGTCAAGAAGCGTTCCAATCTAAGAGAAAGTAGAATTTCTTTTACTTTGCGATCTTCTGTCCGATCCAGATTCAGGAATACACGTCTTGCGAGCTGCTGGGTGAGTGTACTGCCTCCGGTCTGAACGGATTCATTGAGAAGCTTTTGTTTGACGGCACGTAAGGTGCCTTTGAAATCCACGCCATTATGCTCATTAAAATTATTGTCCTCTATAGCGAGAACTGCATCGATAATAAGCTGGGGGATATCGTTGAATTCAATGAGCCTTCGGTCTTCTTCTGTCCGAAGCTGGCCGATCGGTGCGCCGTCTCGGAAATAAGCGAATCCGGTGATCGCATTTTGACTGACCTGCTGCTGAATCATTTCTTCGGAGCGAACAGGTTCATCCTTCACAATGGAAGCGACATAGCCTGCTACAGCACCACCGGCAAATAGAACGCCTATTATTCCAAGAATAAACATCCACTTAACTACAGAACCGAACCTGCTTAGGGCGGATCTGCGGGGTGAAGGCTTCTTAGCGTTTTTTTTCTTGTTCTCTTGAGCCATCGACGATAATTCCTCCTTTTAACGGAATTATTATAGCATAAATTGGCGTTTTTGAATGCGCTTCTACCTGATTCTCATGGTCTTAAGATTCGACTTTTGTGCAAAAATTATAAATAAAGTAATTTAGGGTATGATTTGCGGAAGCATAACCTTTTACAAACGGCATGGAATTTAGGATATTGACATAACAAAAAGCCCCCGGATTAATCCGGAGGCTTTGGTCATACCCGCTAAAAGCGAGATATTAACGGTTGTAGAACTCGACGATTTGTTTCTCATCGATATCCTGGGAAAGCTCGGAACGTTCTGGCAAACGAATATATTTACCTTCGAAAGATCCTTCAGCATATTCCAGGTAAGCTGGAAGGTGGTTACGGTTAGCAAGAGCTTCTTTAATGGAAGCCATGCCTTGGCTCTTCTCGCGAAGACCGATAACGTCGCCCAAGCTTACACGGTAAGAAGCGATGTCGACTTTTTTGCCGTTTACAGTTACGTGTCCGTGGGATACCAACTGACGTGCTCCAGCACGGGAGTTAGCAAATCCAAGACGGTAAACTAGGTTGTCCAAGCGGCTTTCAAGCAAGAACATGAAGTTTTCGCCCGCAAGACCTGGAAGTTTTTGTGCTTTAGCGAAGAGAGTACGGAATTGTTTCTCTCCCAAGCCGTACATGTGACGCAGTTTTTGTTTTTCCAAAAGCTGCATTCCGTAGTTACTTACTTTTCTGCGTTGGTTAGCGCCGTGTTGTCCTGGTGGGAAAGGGCGTTTCAGGTCTTTGCCTGTACCGCTAAGGGAAATGCCCAGACGGCGGCTGAGTTTGAATTTAGGTCCGGTGTAACGTGCCATGTTATAGTAGACTCCTTTATATTTGAAATTTCAGGTTAGGGCTCTATTTGCGCCGCATTTCGTATCCGTGATTAGCATTAATGGCTTCCACACTACCAGGGAAGTTCAGCCGCTGCCCTGGCAGTAACGAAATGCGTGAGGGTGACACAACGTTACGCCCAAGTAAGACTTGTTACAGTCTTGTTCAACAATAAATATTATATGAAAGTAGCATATAAAGTCAAGCGCATATTAAAAGAGTTTTTGTCATTCTTTGTCGTTAGTTCTTTGGTCCTAAAAAAAATCCCGGAAATAAGGAAAATATAATGCAATACACAAAGAAAGGGAGTAAAATATAGTTAATTAGATGTTAATTGGGAAGGTTTTTTTTCTTAAATGAGAAGCAAAGGGGATCTTCGTTATGTCAGAACAGAAAGCATACGCTTCTCAAGACAGTCGTATGCTGATACAGGACAAATTGCACACTAGTAGAGATTCCGAAGATCCCACCGCCTGGCTTAGGGAAACGGAAATAGTGTCCCATGACTTCCCATATTTGGCCAATCTGATTGCAGACAGCTTCGAGGAATGGATCGATGGGCTAGAGGCTCTACCATTCGCTAAATCATGGGATTGGTGTGTGCTGAATTTTGAAGGCAGATATTTTGCTGATATTGCCGATCAGCAAGAACGATGGAGGCACCAATGGGAGCAAGCGGCTGCAGCTAGTTTACTTTCTGGCGCAACCTCATCTGTTCAACTTACGGTGCAGGGTCAGGATATGAGCTTTTTTACTATACCGCTCATCACTCGCGTTGACAAAGAAATTTTTGCCTTCCTGGGCTGTGCTATGCCGACACAACAATATTTAATGGGTGGACGAGATACTGCTGAGGCTATATCTTTGCAGTACCGGACCATATTCTATCATAAGTTTGAACATATTTTTGTAACTGATCTTGCGAGTGTTCATCAACATGCTGAACGTGAGAGCAATCGCCGCTCCTTGTTATTTCAGATCGTTCAGCGGATGCATGACAATATTGATGTGAACGCTGTGCTTACGGAGGTTATAGATAGCATTTCTGCAATGTACCCTGGTGCTAGGCTTGAGCTGTTTATGTCGCAAGATCACCGCAGCACTCATCCGCAGGTCAAACCTTTACCGTTTCAGATGTCCAGTGATGATGTCTGCGCTAGAGCATTTAAAGACGGCCGTGTTGCTCTGAACACCAACACTGAAGATCAACACATTGTAGAGATTGGTCTTCCGCTAGGCGGGAAGCAAGGGGTTTATGGCGTATTCCACATGGTGATGGATAACTCGATCTTTATGGATGTAGATTTACGGTTTCTCTCGATGGTGGCGGATACCGCAGGTACTGCTTTTGAGAATGCCAAGCTGTATGAACGCTCCAATCAGCTCATTCGTGAGCTGCGTATGAGTAACGAACTTACACAACGGCTGAATCAGAGCTTGCGTTTAGGGGATATTTTTCAATTTGCGTTTGAAGAGCTGCTTGAGATGTTTGGCGCTGACTACTGCTGTATTTTACATATGAACGAAGAAAAGGGCGGGCTAGAGGTTATTGCTTGCAATCATTCCTCCTTGCAAAATGAAATTTTAGAAGTAGGACAAGGTTTAGGAGGGAAGGTCTATACTACTGGGGAATCATTAATCATGTCTAACTACATAGATAATCCTAATACTACTTCTCGTTTAATGAATGCTACCGGGTCGCAGTCGCTGATTGCCACACCTTTAAGTGTAGGTGGTGAAGTGCGTGGTGCCATCATGTTGGCGCATCGCGATGCCCATTATTTCTCTTATGACAATTACAGATTGCTTCAGGCGATGGCGGGGCATATTGGACTAGCTGTAGGGAATGCAAGGCTGCATGCCGAAGTTAGACGTCTAGCGAACAGAGATAGCCTAACTGGACTTTATGCTCGTCATTATCTGGACGAAGAAATAAAGGAACGGCAGTCTACAGATTTTTGCGGTTGCTTAATTGTTGTGGATATCGATCAGTTCAAGATGGTGAATGATACCTATGGTCATCAAAAGGGCGACAAGATCTTAAAAGAGGTCAGTGAAATTGTGAAGTCCTCCATTCGTCAAGGGGATATTGCTGCGAGGTGGGGTGGAGAAGAACTGTCGGTCTATTTACCATTAATGGGAGTAGAACAGGCAGTAAATGTGGCTGAACGTATTCGTAAGCGAGTGATGAATGAGACCGAACCTAATGTAACAGTGTCCTGCGGTATAGCAGAATGGAGCTGGATGGACGAACGTGTAAGCGTCGAATCCCTGTTCTATCGAGCAGATATGGCACTGTATAAAGCTAAGAACAATGGGCGTAACCAAGTGATCGTTGACACTAAAGAGAATGGCAGCGGTGTGAAGGAATTGCCTCATAAGTAAAAGAGATAGCAGAGCAGCGGTTCTCCCGTATTTGGAGAGTCGCTGCTTTTTGTTTTGGCAGATGGCTGGCGCTTCGACTGTGTATCAAATATGCCGCTGCGATGCATTCGGACCCAGATGACGCTATTGGCATGTATTTTGCCTTTGGGGCATGTTTTCGGACACCAGAGACACTATTGCTTAGTAATGGGGGCATATCGGGCGCATTTCGGGTAAATAGCTGCGCTGGAGTCCGTTGGTATGGGAAATATCGGGAAATGCTGCGTTAAGGGTCAGCTGTGTCCGTTAGAGACAACGGTGCGGCAACTGGCATCGGTAATATTCGCACATCGGCATTTGACCAGCGGTTCTCCCGTAATAAGGAGTTGCTGGTCATTGTTTTGATAGTTGGCTCGCTGCTTCGATTGTGTATCATACATGCCGCTGCGATGCATTCGGACCCAGATGACGTTATTAGCATGATTTTAGCTTTTTAAGTGAGGTTTCGGACACCAGAGACGCTATTGCTTAGTAAGAGGGGCATATCGGGCGCATTTCGGGTCAATAGCTGCAATGGAGTCCGCTGGCATACGAAATACCGCAAAATACTGTAATTAAGGTCAGCTGTGTCCGATAGAGACAACGGCGTGGCGACTGCAACGGTCATATTCGCGCATCGGCATTTGACCAGCGTTTCTGACGTAATAGGGAGTTGCTGGTCATTGTTTTGATAGTTGGCTGGCTGCTTCGACTGTGTATCCATCATGCTGTGAGGCCTTCGGACTCAGATGACGCTATTGGCATGATTTTAGCTTTTTCAGCAAGGTTTCGGACTCCAGAGACGCTATTGCTTGGAAAAAGACTCATTTTGTGCGTTTTTAAGGTCAATAGCTGCGCTGGAGTCCGTTGGTATGGGAAATATCGGGAAATGCTGCGTTAAGGGTCAGCTGTGTCCGATAGAGACAACGGGGTGGCGATTGGCAGCGGTCATATTCGCGCATCGGCACGTGACTAGCAGTTCTCCTGTTATTGGAGAGTCGATGGTCATTGTTTTTGATAGTTGGCTGGCGCTTCGACTGTGTATCATACATGCCGCTGCGATGCATTCGGACCCAGATGACGCTATTGGCATGATTTTAGCTTTTTAAGCAAGGTTTCGGACTCCAGAGACGCTATTGCTTGGAAAAAGACTCATTTTGTACGTTTTTAAGGTCAATAGGTGCAATGGAGTCCGTTGGCATACGAAATACCGCAAAATACTGTAATTAAGGTCAGCTGTGTCCGAAAGCTTCAACGGTGTGGCGACTGGCAGCGGTAACTTCGTGAGTCTGAAGGTAGTATGTACTGACATTCAGAAGCAAGCGACAAACGCGCATAAGTTAGAGCAATGTATGGAAACCGATTACAGCAACGTATTTGCATCTGTATAAGGCGCGCAGGAAGGGAGAACCCTATAGTGGGCTGTAAAGTAAAATACTCCAAGAAAGGCCTGATGACCGTGAGAAAGTCATTATTACTGAAGGGGTTAGTTCTTATGATTTTTACCTTGTCCTGCGTGTTCAACAGCGGTTGCAGCGTTATTAGAGACAAACCAGCCAAGGAAGATCTAAGTTTGGTGTTAGCGGGTATAACGGGCAGTGATGGGGTTACTTTTAAAGGGTCAACCATGCTTACAAAAGGTGGAAAGACCGTTCCGGAATCCATGATATTTTACGAAGGCACAGTACAGGACCATAAGAAGGTCAATCTGTATACACTGCTTCCTGATAAATCCTCAGCCACAAAAAAATCAGCAAATAGCGCTAAAGATTTAAAAAGCAGCATCACTTCTATGAAAGCTTTCCATAGTCAGCTAGAGAAAAAAGAGGGGGAATGGGTAGCGTTGACCACTGAAGATTCCTCTGAGGACGGAAATCCGCTTGCTTTGCTTAATCCGTTGAAACAGCTGGAGGAGCTGCAATCCATGGAGGCTAATGTGACTGAAGATGCGGGTGCAGGCAGAGGGACAAATGTGCTACGGATCGAGCTGACGCCTGCTGAGGCCAGAAAGCAGCTGACTGCTGAATTGGAAAAAGAGATGCAAGACCTTCGACCTGAAACACCAGATTCTGCTGGAAAAATAACAAAGAACGACCAGGCGGTTACGCAAGCTTTGGTGGAGCTATGGGAGAAGAAAAATAATGAATTACAGCAAAAGCTGAAACAAGCTAATGTTGAGACTGTCTACCATTTAACCGTTGATACAAAACATAATCTGCCGAGAAAGCTCACCTTAAATCGTAAGGTTACCTATTCGGAAGCGGGGAATGAATCTGATAATGAAACTTATGTATCACAGGTGAATTTTTCAGGCTTTCGTTGATTTTCACATTATCCCACAGGTCTTGCGCTCCATACAGGGCGTGCTACAATAGAAAAGCTTGCTTATTTTTTAGACAGAGGAAGGAAGAATACACAATGAAAGATCCCAGAATTCAAAAGCTGGCAGCTAACCTAGTCGGTTATTCCGTAAATGTCCAGCCAGGCGAGAACGTGCTCGTCGAAATGATTGGCAATGAAAGAGATTTAATCAAAGCTGTTGTAGAGGAAATCGGCAAGGCCGGCGGTCATGCTTTTGTACAATTAACAGATCGTACAGTCCTGCGCAGCATGCTTAAATACGCAACTCGTGAGAGTCTTCAGACATGGGCTGAAATTGACTTGAACCGGATGAAGCAAATGGATTGTTATATCGGGATTCGTGCAGGTGAGAATGTGAACGATCTGTCCGATGTTCCTGAAGAAAATATGAAATTGTATAACTCGTTGTACTCTCATCCAGTGCATAGCGAACAACGTGTGAAGCATACGAAGTGGGTAGTACTGCGTTATCCGAATGCGAGCATGGCTCAGCTTGCGAATATTAGCACTGAAGCGTTTGAGGACTTTTATTTCGAAGTGTGTAATTTGGATTACGCCAAGATGGACAAGGCTCAGGATGCTTTAGCTGATCTCATGCGCAGAACGGATAAGGTACATATTTTGAGTGCTGGAACAGATCTTAAGTTCTCGATTAAAGGAATCGGTGCAGAGAAATGCTCCGGGCAAAAAAATATTCCGGATGGCGAGGTTTACAGCGCCCCCGTTCGCGATTCTGTAAATGGAACGATCAGCTATAATGCACCGTCAGTATATAATGGAGTGACCTTTGAAAATATCAAATTCAAATTCGAGAACGGAAAAATTGTTGAAGCCACCAGCAATGACTCCGCTCGTTTGAACGAAATTTTGAATTCAGATGACGGCGCGCGTCATATTGGCGAATTCGCTATTGGTTTTAACCCTTACATTCTTCACCCGATGAATGATATTCTTTTTGACGAAAAAATCGCAGGCAGCCTGCACTTTACGCCAGGACAAGCATATGATGTTACAGATAACGGTAACCGCTCCTCCATTCACTGGGATCTTGTGTTGATCCAACGTCCCGATTATGGCGGCGGTGAAATTTATTTTGACGATGTATTGATCCGTAAGGATGGAATTTTTGTGTTGCCGGAACTCGAAGGTCTGAATCCTGAAAACTTGAAATAAAATGTAATAACAAGAAAACTCCTTGCACAAGTAAGCGGATTCAATGTATCATAAGAAATGATAACAAAAGACTAAAGTTTTATAATCAAGTTGCGGAGGGATTTCTATGTCCAGTAACAATGCGGCAATTGTCGATATTGCCCAAACGGCAGGCCAGTTCAACTCTTCAATCGTTCTTCAAGCGGACAACAAGTACATTGATGTTAAAAGTATCCTTGGTTTGTTCACTACTTTGGTATCCAGCCAAAGCTATGAGCTTCATGTTCATGGGGCAGATGCTGAAGAAGCTAAGAAGGCAATGACTGAAGTGTTTGCAAAACACGGTTTGAAATTCACAGTTGTTGCTGAGTAATAGTCGTGCTAAAAACGTCCTACCGGTTTTCGGTGGGGCGTTTTTTCTAGAAGTAGATACGAAACTTGATAGGATAACGCAGCAGGTTCTTTTAAATATATGGTTAGTATAAACTGAATTGTTGTATTGATACCGGATTTCGTCTAATATTAAGTAAAATAGTAAAAGCAGCTTAACTTTTGGACATGGGGGGGATAGAGGCATGACTTCATCGGAATTACAGGAACAGTATAATCTTAAAGCAATCAATCTTCTACAAGAAGATGCCGATAAAATTCAGCAACTTATAGAAGTGCAGATGGAGAATCTGGCAACACGCTACTGCCCTCTCTATGAGGAAGTGCTGGATACCCAGATGTACGGTTTCTCCAGAGAAGTGGATTTTGCGGTTAGAGCAGGTTTGGTCCCAGAGATTACTGGTAAGATGGTACTAAGTAAGCTGGAGCGTAACTTAGCAGTACTCTACGAGGCTTTGAACAACAAAGCGAAGGAAGAATAAATATCGGTTTCTTAAGTATTTATAGAAGCGCACATGAGGACGAATCGCTCATGTGCGCTTTTTGTTGTGTACAATGGTTAATAATGATTATACGAGATAGAAGGAGACTCCTAAAATCAGGTAGACCGTTAATAACAAGAGACCCTCATACCAGTTAGTTGAGCCGTCCTGAGTAATTGATTTGGCAATAAAGACGGCTACACCGATGGCGACAATTTCGATGGTCGTAAAAACTATGTCCATTGTATCACCCATGAAATAACTGGCGAAGATTAGGACAGGTGCTACGAACAGGGCGATTTGCAGACTGCTTCCAACCGCAATTTCTACTGCCGCACCGATTTTGTTCTTCATGGCCAGCATAATGGCTGCACTATGCTCTGCGGCATTACCGATGATGGCTACGAGGAACGCACCTACAAACAGCTCGCTGAATCCGAAACGCTCTGTCAAAGTCTCTAACGTTCCTACCAGCCACTCACTCACGAAGGCTACCATTACAGTGGCAAGCACGAGATAAAGGATGGATTTGTTTTTGGACCAAGCAGGGGCATGTTCATGAGCTAATTCTTCTTTACCCTCTTCTGTAACGTCCTCTAGATGTTTCTTATGCGTGATCATGGAGAAGATTAGCCAAGCTATGTACGAAGCGATGAGCAGCCCGGCAACGATTAAACTGAGCACATCGGTATCCTTCTCCGTAATAGAGTGGGTGGTAAAGAACATAGCGGGAACAAATAAGGCAATGACGGCAACGATCATCAGGGAGCCATTCATTCCGGCAAGGGTTACGTTGAAGTTCTGAACTTTGAACTTCATCCCGCCGGCGAAAATACTCAATCCTAGAACAAGCAACAGGTTGCCGATAATAGAACCGGTAAGACTGGCTTTGACCATGTCGAACAATCCTTCCTTAACCAGGAAGAAGGCAATGATTAGCTCAGCAGCATTGCCGAAGGTGGCGTTTAGGAAGCCGCCCAGTCGTTGTCCGGCATAATGAGCTACACTTTCAGTGGCCCGGCCGAGAAAACCAGCCACAAACACCACAGCGATTGCTGATAGAATGAACTGCAGGGTATGATCCCAATCGGCATAATGGCCGATCGCACTAAGGATAAAGGCGATACCCATCAGTGATGGTGAAATCCATTTTTTCAATGTGAAGGCACTCCTATCTATGTATTTAGATTGAATTCATAATCAATATACCCAAATTGTTCCTAGGTGTAAACGAGAAAGCGATAAAGTGATTTGCTTTTTAGCCTGTTTTGGAATTACAATAATTGATAATGAGTGTAGGGGGGATATGGCATGGCAGAACAACTTCAACTGGAAATGGGAAATATACGAATTTCAAATGACGTCGTCTCAAAAATTGCCGGTTTGGCTGCCTTGGAGACTCCGGGAATTGCAGCCATGTCTGGTGGCCTGTCAGAAGGCTGGGCGAAACGTCTAAGCGGTAAGAACGTTCAGAAGGGCGTTACCGTTGAAGTAGGACAACTGGAAGCAGCAGTAGATCTACGAATTATCGTTCTCTATGAAACACCGATCCACGAAGTGTGCCGGATGCTTCAGCAGAACGTACGTGAAGCTGTGGAGAGCATGACTGGACTTCATATTGTTGAGGTAAATGTCAAAGTTGAAGGCGTAGCTTTCAAGAATGATGAAATCTCTTAAAAAACTTGTACACAAAAAAGCAGTCCAAGGTTAATTCCCTGGGCTGCTTTTTTATGTGTAAATTCCCTAACCTCCGGCTTTATAAAGCTTACCGGGAACGAACCTGTCTAACCGTTGTTACAGATTTCGTTACTTCCTCTTTGGCAGGAAGGTTGGTTTCTCTTGAGATGCTTAGCATAATTCCCATGCACAGCATGCTGACAAGGAGTGAAGAGCCCCCGTAGCTGATAAACGGCAAGGTAACGCCGGTAAGAGGGATTGTATTGGTTACACCGCCGATATTGACAAAGGCCTGAATGGCTATGAGGCCCATAATCCCAATTCCGACGAGCGTACCAAAGGGATCCTTACACCTTAAAGCGATTAGAATACCTCGCCAGATAAAATACAGATATAACATCAAAAATATGGAGGTCCCAAGAAAGCCGAACTCTTCACCAATTACGGGGAAGATAAAGTCCGTATAAGGGTATTTTAGATAGTCCAGCTTTTGAATGCTTTTGCCGAAGCCGGAACCACTTACTCCACCTTGGCCAAGAGCGGTTAAGGATTGAATAATGTTATAACCATCACCCTCAGCAACCTGATAAGGATCTAAAAAGGCAACGATACGACCTTTTCTATAATCCTGAGTGTCAGTGGCTTTATCGGATGGAGATAAGGAATCAATCGCTGCTTTGGCGCCTATAACTAGTCCTACACCCAGCACTAGCAGTGCTATAGAGCCCAGAATATGCTTCATGCTGGCACCACCGGCATAAATAACAAGTCCGCTGGTAGCTACGAGAATAAGGCAAGAACCTAAATCCGGCTGCATCATTATAAGTCCGGCAACAATACCCACGATGACCATTACAGGGATATATCCTGTACGGAAATCTCTAAACCGTTCACCTTTTTTGGTGATGAGTGCTGAGATATACAGGATAATCGATATTTTGGCTAATTCGGTGGGTTGAATTCCAAGTGTTCCGATACTAAGCCAGCTCTTGGCACCATTAATTTTTTCAGAGAAGGCTACCACGAGCAGAAGTATAACGGTGATGATAAAAATAGGTACATACCACTTCTTAAACTTACTGTAGTGAATGTTCATAGCTATAAACATAACAATGGTTCCGAGTACGATCCAGATCACTTGGCGTTTAATGAAAAATAGAGGGTCATTACCGAACTTCGGGCTTGCTAAGGTTAAGCTTGAGCTAGCACTGAAGACCATGACTAGACCGAAACCCACAAGTAGTAGTGTTAAGATAAGTAGTTGGAAATCGGGTGTTCCTCTTTTGGGCAGGCTGACATTTTGTTTCGTCGTTCCCTTTCTGTTACTCAAGCCTCTAACAGCTGCTTTAATTCAAGAATCCGCTTAGCAGCAGTGTCCAATACTGGTTTTGGCACCGGAGATTCATATTCCAGGCCATGAGGGAAGGTTGCTTTTCCTAAGTATACGGCTTCAATTGCAAGTACGGCATCAGACTTCTCTAGCTTTCCCTCGACAGCGCGAGTGTTAATGCGTAGGAAGTATTCGCCACCATCCTGTGGGTCTTCAATTTTGCAGTCGTAAGTGGCACGATAGTATTCCCATTGCCAGCGGATGAAGCCAGCTTTTGTGGCACTCTCGTCCAGATAGAGAAGATCACTCTTCAATCCTACGAGGCCCGTGTTCTCAAAAATCATAGCACGCATATCCCCCTTATGAAGTATAATGATGAATTTCTGATCCGATTGCTGATGTTCTACCTCATGATAGTATGTTTCTAAAGGTTGTGCAAGAGTAGGCAGTGCCTAACAATACCCAGTTTTTTGCGTTTCTGCTACAATAAAAGAATTATAGTCGTTCGCGGCTGGAACAAAGTGAACAGGACTGCTATCGCTTGCTATGGATGCGGGTTTATCGAGAAGGGGATGGAGAACTTATGAAGAGCTTAGCGGTTGATTCGCTCATGCCGGAGATCGTGGAATGGAGACGCCATTTGCATCGTCATCCGGAGTTGTCTTTTCATGAAAAGGAAACGTCAGCGTTTATAGCAGATAAGTTAGCCAAATTCGGAATTGAAGTCAGAAAAAGCGGGACAGGGTATGGTGTGCTTGGCATACTACGGGGAAAGCGGCCGGGGAAAACTGTGGTTCTTCGTGCGGACATGGATGCCCTACCTATTAAAGAGGAGAACAAGAAGGATTACGTTTCGCAAAATGAAGGGGTAATGCATGCTTGTGGACATGATGGCCACACTTCTATACTGCTCGGTGTAGCCTCTTACTACAGCAGCCGGGTTGAAAAGCTGGAAGGGGAGCTGCGTTTTCTTTTTCAGCCCGCAGAGGAAGTATGCCCAGGAGGGGCGCAGGGAATGATTGCCGAAGGCATGTTAGAAGGAGCGGATGCAGTGTATGGTCTGCATCTGTGGACTCCATTGCCTATGGGAACTGTAGGGAGTGCTCCGGGACCGTTGATGGCGTCTGCGGACGAGTTTTTTATAGATATCATTGGCAAAGGCGGACACGGCGGCATGCCTAACCGTACCATTGATAGCATCGTGGCGGGAGCGGCGCTGGTGACCCAGCTCCAGAGCATTGTAAGCCGCTCTGTGAATCCGCTGGAGCCCGCTGTACTCAGTGTAGGGACCATCCAAGGAGGATTCGCCCAAAATGTCATTGCCGAGCAATGCCGGATCACAGGGACAGTACGGGCATTCGACGAGGAGACACGGCATTTGATACGCCAGCGAATCGAAGAAATGACCGTTTCTATTGCCAGCGCTTACGGGGCAGAAGCTAAGATAGATTACGTTATGGGATATCCTCCCCTCGTAAATCATGATGGTGAAGTGCAGCGGTTTTTCGAGGTGGCCCCAGCGGCTTTAGGAGAATCTGTTGAAGTGATTCGGATGGAAAAGCTGATGCCAGCTGAGGATTTTGCCTATTATGTTAAGGAGATTCCAGGCTGCTTTATGTTTGTGGGTGCCGGAAATCCGGATAAAGAGGCTGACTATCCACATCATCATAGCAAATTTGATTTTGACGAAGATGCCATGCTGCACGGAATGAAGCTGCTCATTGCTATGGCGAATTCCTGTATGCGTGAGAACACAATCGTATAATTTCGTTTCATAGAGGAGAACCTATTCCCATAACATGGAGACCATGATTAGGAGGGTTCATTCTTGAAGACAGTGAAAGAGGTTATGACGAAGGAGCCTGCAACGGTTACGCTGCAAGATAATGTGTATGAAGTTGCCGTGAAAATGCGAGATTATGACACTGGATTTATACCTGTTGTTGATAATGAAGAACATAAGACACTGCTCGGCGTAATTACTGACCGCGATCTCGTGATTAGAGGTTATGCAGCTAAACATCCTGGTTCAACCTCAGTGGAAACTGTAATGAGTAAAGAGATTCAGACCGTCTCGGAGAATACTTCAGTAGATGAGGCTGCAGAGGTAATGACTGGCTGGCAAATTCGCAGGCTGGCGGTGACACGTGACCAGAAGCTGGTGGGCGTTGTGTCGATTGGAGATCTGGCTGTGAGCGACATTTTTGCGGATGAAGCTGGTGAAGCCCTCCATGATATTTCGCAGCAGCACTTACATTAAATAGTCAGATAGGGAAGCTCATGACCGTTATGCGGGGATGGGCTTTTTCCTGTTATATGAAAATAAACAAAATTACATAGCGCAAGCTTAAATCACTTGAACACTAGGGAGGAAAAGCTATGAATGGATCAGGAGCTTGCATCGTACGCAGGGACCGGACAATTTTACTGGAATGTGCTCATCCGGATTTTGAGGTGGCAAGGAAAAAGCTAGGGACCTTCGCGGAGCTAATAAAAAGTCCTCCTGCTTACCATACCTACCGAATTACCCCTTTATCTCTTTGGAATGCAGCTGCGCTTAATTATACTGCTGAGGAGATTATCACTAGCCTGCATCACCTTGCACGCTGGGGTGTTCCCACAGGATTGGAGGAGGAAATTGAAACTCTTTTGTCCAGATATGGAAAGCTGACTCTTCATGGCCAAGAGACTCAGAATGAGGTCGTTATGTTAAGAGCGGATGCTCCTGAGCTTTTGAATGAATTGAGTGATGTACAAGGTCTAAAAGCGTTGGGTCTACTGAGAATAAATCCTCTGGAATGCTCGTGCCCCGCGGAGAATAGAGGGCTTTTGAAACAAGAGCTGATGAGATTGGGGTATCCAGTTCTCGACTACGCCGGATATCATGAAGGGCAAGCGCTTAGCTTGACCTGGAAGGAGAATCTCGATACCTGCAAGGCTGATTCGGCAAACGATTCATTTGGCTTACGTGAATATCAGCAGGAGGCCGTTCAGCTGTTTCAAGGGACAGAAGGACAAGGGGGAAGCGGTGTGGTGGTGCTGCCTTGTGGCGCAGGGAAGACAATTGTAGGAGTAGCAGTACTTGAAAGTCTCCAATGTGAAACCCTGATTTTAACTTCAAATACAACGTCCGTAAGGCAATGGATGGATGAATTGCTGGAGCGAACAGATTTGGCTGGAGAGGCAGTAGGTGAATATTCGGGTGAAAAAAGAGAAGTGCGGCCAGTTACCATTGCCACCTATCAAATATTAACGCATCGTTCGTCCAAAGACGGTCCGTTTCTCCATATGAAGCTGTTTAACGAACGCAATTGGGGCTTGATTATATATGATGAGGTTCACCTGCTTCCAGCGCCTGTATTTCGGGCTACAGCAGACATTCAGGCTACACGTCGACTGGGGCTTACAGCCACTTTGGTTAGAGAAGACGGGAAGGAAGGGGATGTGTTCTCTTTAATCGGACCGAAACGCTACGATTTGCCTTGGAAGGAGCTGGAGCAGCAGGGCTGGATCGCTGAAGTGGAATGTGTAGAGATCATTGTGCCGATGAATCCGGAGCTTAAACAAGAATATATGTACGCGGCGGCAAAAGAAAAATTTCGTATGGCTTCCTGCAATCCTGCCAAAGCTGAAATTGTAGCCAAGCTTCTAAAGGTCCATACAGGTTCTTCGGTGCTGGTTATTGGACAATATCTCGACCAGTTAAGTGAACTGGCTGACAGGATCGGGGCGCCTTTAATTACCGGCAAAACGAAGCAGCGTGAAAGAGACGAGCTATATGCGGCTTTTAACGAGGGAGATATACAGGTACTGGTGGTGTCAAAAGTAGCGAATTTCGCGGTGAATTTACCTGACGCGTCAATTGCTATTGAAGTCTCGGGAGCTTATGGATCACGGCAGGAGGAAGCCCAGCGACTAGGTCGAATCCTCCGTCCCAAAGCGGGGGAGAATAAAGCCTATTTCTATACACTGGTATCTGAAGATAGCCGGGAACAGGATTTCGCTTTGCGACGCCGGATGTTTTTGACTGAGCAGGGCTATGAATATGTCGTTAAAAAGATGCCGAGTGGAGAGGAGAGAACCATCCATTGAACCAGCTGTCTACAGAAGCATTAGAGGTCTTAAAGCGATTATGTGCAGCTTATGCTGCCCAGCCGTTTGAGGAAGGGAAGGAAGAACGATTGCGCCCTGTGGCGCTTTGTCGTGCTGAGCAAAAGCTTGCAATGAACGAATTGCGCCGCGAGGGGCTGTTAACTGCAAGGCATAAAATATTAGGCGAAAAGCTGTACCAGATTCCTGTTGATCAGCTGCCGGCAATTGAACAAGAATTTTTCCCGTATCAGCCGCAATTCATTGCCGGGCATTTAGTGAGTCTTACCATGGAAGCAGGAGCCGGACTGGCGATAGATTTGTTTCGGGCTTTGCTGTTCACCGCTTGGGAAGGGTTGCCGCTGACAGCCAAGGGGATTATTCATAAAAAGCATCTTAACCGCTTAGCGGCGCAGCTCTCTTTTGGGGAGGAGCATTTGCAAGGGCTCTCCGTGGGTTCTCTTTTAGAGGAACAGAAAACTCTTTCTGTCATAGCGACGGTGGATATCCTGCTGTGTCTTGGACTTATTCGCAGGCAGAGTGCCGGATACACGCTTGATCTGGAGCTGTTGGATCGTTGGCTGCAGCTTCCTGAAGCGACGATGAGTGACATTCTTTATGGGATTGTAATTAATCGCTCTGGAAGCGTGGGCCCAGCCGATCAACATTTTCGTTATATAATTTCTAATGCAGATTTTATCCCCGGGAAATGGATAATGTTGCCCGCACTATTAGACTGGATGATGGCTTCTAATCTCACAGGTAACATTGCCCGTAATGAGCTTGAGAAGTCAAGCTTGAACTGGTTACGTTGTTTAACAGGCTTTGGCTGGTGTGAACTGGGAGAAACCGCTGAGGGCATGTTGTGTTTTCGCTGGACCGCTGCTAAGCCAATGCTATCTGCTGAGAGGGGATCATTCGCTGCTGTTGGGTCTGGAGATACACAGGAACAGTTTATTGTGCAGCCGGATTTCGAGGTGCTGGTTCCACCGGAGGTCCCCTATTCTGTACGATGGACACTGGCTGGCTGCGCTGAGCTCCAGCAAAGTGATACGATATGGAGCTTCCGGCTGACGAAAGAGAGGTTGGAACTTGCAGCTGAGCGTGGAATGTCACCGAATGACATCATCTCCTGGATAAGCGAGCATGCTCTGGGCGGGCTTCCTTCGGTGGTTCAAATGTCCCTTGAGCAATGGGCAAAAAGCATTGGCCGTACTTCACTATCGCAAGTAATTCTCTTGACCTGTCAGACGGAAGCCGATGGAGCTGCTATCGCAGCTCACCCGCGTTTACAGGAGAATCTTGAACGTATCGGTCCTTTACATTTCATAGTGGACCCGGAATATATGGAACAGATACGAAAAGAACTGTACTCCGCGGGGCTAGCGCCTTCCAGAATCATTGGAGGACAAGGGGAGGATCCAAACGTAGGGTGGAGTTGGTTTCCTCATGAAACAGGAAACCCCGAGGCAACGTATGTTCTTCCAGAGCTGAATGTAGAACTAGGATTGCTGTCCAAAGGGAATCCTTTTCTTAACCTGCCGGTTATTGCTCCTGAACAAGAGGAGGAGATTCTCTTCGGTGGAGAAAATGTACCGCAGATCTGGAGCAAAGAATGGCGGCATTATCATAGCTCGACTGCACAAAAGGTGATGGAGCAAGGGTTAAGATGGGGAGTCAAGGTGCGTTTTGCACTAAAAGATCAGAAGTTAGATTTTATCCCTTCCCGCATAAGCGGAAATCCATGGAGAGTTTCCGGACAGCTGCTCTATCACGATGGTGAAACGGTTGAAGATATAGAGCTCACTCCGGAAGACTGGAAGGAAATGAAGTTAGTTATTCCCAAAGGACGAAGAAATTCCTCTTCTGCTCAAGCGAGTGATTATGGTATGATAGAAAAGTCTACTGAATCGGTAGATCATTAACGAAGAAAAGAGCTGAGTTCATGAGCGTAGCTGAAATAAATACGGTCGATATGGCTGAAGTGCTGACATACGCCTATGAATTAGGCGATATGATTAATCAATCCGCCGAGGTGTCGGATTACTTATACTGGAAAGGACGGGTTGATACGAACCCCGAAATTCAGGCCATGGTCAAACGACTTCAGACTAAGAAGGAGTTGTTTGAAGAAACACAGCGATTCGGACATTTCCACCCGAATTATCATTCAGCAAAGGCTGAGGTTTCGGCAGTAGAAGCTGAACTGGAGCGGTTCGAAGAAGTTGTTCGTTTCAAGCTGGCAGAGAAGACCCTTGACGACATTCTGCATTCCATGTCGGAAGCGATTGCTTTTTCAGTATCCGATAGCATTAAAGTACCAAGTAATGATCCTTCCCCTAAAGGTGGATGCGGCAGCGGGGGAAAATGCTCCTGCGGATAAGCTTCCCTTAGGATTTAGAGAGAGAAAGGCGGTTTAGCTTATGTTTGCGGAACGGACAGGATACATCATTTGGGTAAGTGACGTTAAAGCGGCACGTAACCTTGAGAAATACGGAACATTACATTATGTTTCTCGGAAAATGCATTATGCAGTTATGTATGTAAATGCAGAACGGGCCGAGGAAGTTATGAAGAATGTCCGCAGACTCTCCTATGTGCGAAAGATTGAAAGATCTTATCGTAACGAAATTAAGACAGAGTATACTAGTAATGGACCGGACAAGTCCCGTAATTACAGTATGTGATTCCAGGAGATAAACAGGCGCTTAAACAGCGTCTGTTTTTTTTATGCTTATTTACAAAAAAACGCCATTACTCTCGACGGTAGAAACTTGTACAACTTTCGGCAATGAGGTAAGATGACAACATTAAGTGCATACTAAGACCCTTATGGTGGAGTGTGATGATGATGCGCAACAAGGGGACGGATTGGCCCAGCACTTATGAGCCCTTCCACATCATGCTGAACGATTACAGGGTCGCCGATATCGTTATAACCAATCATGCGAAGAGCCGTTATATGGACCGCATCAGCAATGGTGCAAGCAATGCCGAAGAGGTCGCTGCATGGATGTGGCAGTGCCTAATGCAGAATCGGATCAAGCCCTTTTCAAGCAGTGATTATAACGCATATTTAATTGACGATGACTCTGTAGTAATCGCTGAGTTTACGGAATTGACAGGTGAGAGAGATCTCTCAGGCCAGCCATTATATTCTATGATCATCGTTTCGTTTCTTGGGAGAATCTCGGAGATGCCACAGTTGAGAGATTTAAAGACCTATTTTTCACTGCTGCGTAATTCTCACCGCACAAAGCTGTCGAAGAAGAAACGAAGACGCAAATAGTCTATAAAGAAACGGGCAAGAGGCATGCGGCGAGTCTGCATGTCCTTTTTAAAAATATAAGAATTTATATACAGCACGATTATAATATTCTTAAGTTTCTACGAGAAACGATTGTCGTCTTTAAAGGACGTTCTTTTTGTAATATAAGGAGTTGCGAAGCATGAACTTTCATCAGCTGCATATTTTTTATACGGTCTCCGAGCGGGGAAGCTTCTCGGCGGCGGCGCAGACTTTACATATGACTCAACCAGCTGTGACCATGCAGGTACAGGCACTGGAGGATTATTTTGGCACCAAATTGTTTAACCGTTCCACCAAAAAAATCGTACTCTCCGAAGCAGGGCACACCCTGATGCCATACGCGCTGCGCAGTATTCAGCTGATGCGTGAGACGGATCAAGCGATGTCAGCATTCACACATATGCTGGAGGGGCGGCTGCAGCTTGGGGCGAGTCTTACGATAGGAGAATATGTGCTGCCACGGCTGTTAGGCCCTTTCGGAAAGCAATATCCTAACATTTCAATTATGATGAAAGTGATGAATACCTCGCAAATTATGGAGGAAATCCTCAAGCATCAACTGAATTTTGGTTTAATTGAAGCCCCGGTCACACATCCGGACATGGAGATCGAGCCCGTGATGGGGGATGAACTGAAGTTGATCGTGCCACATGATCATCCACTTGCGGAGCAGCAAGAGGTTACCTTGGAGCAAGTGCTTCAGCATCCTTTTGTATTGCGTGAGCAGGGCTCAGGAACGCGGCGTGTGATGGAGGAGCAGCTGTTCTCCAAGGGACTTGATCCGGGAACTATGAAGATCGTGATGGAGCTTGGAAGTACGGGAGCTGTGAAATCAGCGGTGGAAGCAGGTCTTGGCATAACGATCATATCGACCTCTTCGGTCAAGCATGAAGTTGCGCTGGGACTGTTGAAAATTGTGAATATCTCCGATGCCTCTTTTAAAAGACAATTCTACGCCATTCATCTAAAATCAACACTGCTGCCAATTTCTGCAGTAACCTTCCTGACTTATTTGCGTGAGCATTCGAATCAAATCTGATAGTTAAAGCGGGGGATATTACAATGTCAATTGTTCTACGTGGAGAAAAGCTAGTATTGCGCGATATTACAGAGGCTGATTTTCAGAAGCTTTATTATCACTATCATGAAGCTGAAGACCGTGAACACTTGAAATGGGATGGTCCCTATAAATCTCTGACACATCAAAGATTCGAAAAGTTTACCGAGGACTACATAGGTCATTTGGCGTTAGTTGAGACGGAAACCCCGCGTAACCTGTTGATCATAGAAATAGACGGCAAGGTAAAGGGGAAAGTAGGGCGCTACTGGATATCGCAAGAAACCAACTGGATGGAGATTGGTATAGTAATCTTTGATTCTAGTTATTGGTCAGGTGGTTATGGTACGGAAGCGTTTAAGATGTGGATAGATTATTTATTTAATTCTCTTGATACAGTCCGTCTTGGAATAGGCACCTGGTCAGGGAATAAAAGAATGATCGGGTTGGCAGCGAAATGTGGCATGGTGGAGGAAGCTCGCGTCCGTAAAGCACGAATCGTGCGAGGAGAATACTATGATGCCATAAAAATGGGGATTCTGCGGGAAGAGTGGGAGAATGCAGGTAACCTATCTGCTAAGGATGTATGTGACCTCCATACCCATACTCAAGCCTCTGACGGCATGCAGCCGCCAGCGGAGAATGTACGGCTTGCTAAGGAGAAGGGGCTAAGCGCTGTTGCCATTACGGATCATGATACAGTAGCTGGCGTGAAGGAAGCCTGTGAAGCAGGAGAGAAGTACGGAATAACCGTTGTGCCTGGTGTAGAGATCAGTACGCGTGCTGGTGGCAAAGACATTCATGTGCTGGGCTATTATGTTGATCCTGAGAATGAACAATTTCTCTCACGTTTGGAAGGGCTAAGAGATACCCGGGCACTTAGGAATGAAGCGATAATTACCAAGCTGCAAGACCTTGGGATTGCGATTACCTTGGAACAGGTTATAGCGGGGATCGGGCGGGAATTGAAGCCTGATGAAAGCATCGGCCGGCCACATATTGCCGACGAGCTGGTTCGGCTTGGGGCAGCTACCGATATGAGAGATGCCTTCAACAAGTATTTGGCCGAGGATGCAGCAGCCTATGTGTCACCTCCCAGAATCACACCGGAGGAAGCTTGCGAGTGGATCATTGAGGCAGGAGGGTCTCCAGTATTAGCCCACCCGGGCTTGTACGGGGATGACCTTCTGGTGCGAGATATTCTGGAGCAAGGCGCTTTTAAAGGGATTGAGGTCTATCACTCTGATCACGGGCCTGCGGAAGAAGAACGTTATCATGTTATGGCTGAGGATTATAATCTGTTAATAACCGGAGGTTCTGACTTTCATGGTGCCCGTCAAGGCGTAATTTTTCACGGGGATATCGGCAGTGTTACGGTTTCTACAGAAGTACTGAAGTTTTTAAACAAGAAGGCATGAAATTAGTCGATTTGCGGAGCGAATTATAAAAACCTCCAGTCTTAGATGTTCAACATCTGCAGCTGGAGGTTTCTTTATATCTAGTAGTTAGCTTCTCAAAGTATTTGGAAGACTCTTAATTCTTTCCTCATTAGGTGTGACGAACAGTGTCTTTTGATGATCATAGATTACAAATCCCGGCTTGGAACCGCTTGGCTTACGTACATAGCGGATCAATGTACAGTCCACAGGCACACTGCTGGACTGTTTGGCTTGGCTGAAATAAGCGGCAAGCTGAGCGGCTTCTTCTAGCGTTGCATCTCCAAATTGCTCACTTCGGATGACCACGTGTGATCCGGGGATGTCCTTGGTATGCAGCCAAGTATCATTCGGAGAAGCCAGCCGATTGGTGACGTATTCGTTCTGCAAATTATTTTTGCCGACATAAATATCGATTCCTTCCGAAGAGGTGAAGACCTGTAATGTGGGTCTGGTGGCTTTTTTCTTCTTTTTACCCTTTTTGCTCCGGTCACGCAGATAACCTTGGCTTACAAGCTCGTCGCGGATCTCCTCAATGTCGTTGAGGGAAGCGTGGGCAAGTTGCTGCAGCAGACTCTCCATATACAAAATTTCCTCATGCGTCTTCAAAAGCTGTTCATTAATAACAAGCAGGCTGTTTTTATATTTGTTGTATTTTTTGAAATAACGTTGTGCATTGTCCGAAGGATTTAATAACGGATCGAGCGGAACCACCATTTCCGCCTGATTTTCATCATAATAATTGACCAAGGAGGCTTCTTTATCCCCTTTGGATACCGCGTGTAATGAAGCGAAAAGCAACTCACCCCAAATGCGGTAACGATCAGCATCCTGAGCTTCGTCGAGATCCTTCTGCAAATTAGCGAGTTTTTTAACGTTTTTGCTCCGTTCATTGCTGAGGAAACGGATCAAATCACTCACCCGTTGCTTTACAGTATCGCGCTCGGCTTTATCCCCGTAATAATCCTCCATACATTCACTGATGGAGTTGTAATGTTTCGCACTCTCACCTAGAAGTGTTAAGGGAATCGCAGAAAAAATCATTTTACCTTTTGCGTTTGCACCTGCAACAGGAGAAAACTCGTTATCACGTACGGGGCCCATTACGGAATGGAAGGCAACCCATAATTTTGTTGGAAACGCTGCTTCGGTTTCTGTAACTTCGCCTTTATCCAAGGTGTTTCTCAGACGAAGAGCAATTTCACCAGCAATCAGCGGGCTCATTCCGCTGAAAGCATGTACCATCCAGCCTACCGGGTCAGCTGAGGGAGATGGACCGCCAGAGCCGTCAGGTTTTTGCTCTACTGCTTCTTTTGTGATCAGATTAGCAAGCTCTCCCTCAATGATTTCTTCTGGCTCAGCTTCCTCCTCAACATCCTCTATCAGCGCAGCTTCTTCAGCAGCCGAGATTAAATTGAGAAATTGCTCCTGGCCGATTTTCAAAGGGTTCAGCTTATGCTGCTGAGGCGGCTCTGTGTAGGCGATGCCGGGCATCACAATCCGATAGCTGCTAATCGATGGAGTTACATGATGAATGCCGTCTATGATCGTTCCAGAGCTGAGATCAGTAAGAATGATGTTACTGTGCCGACCCATGAGCTCTATGATGATCTTTTTGGCAAATACGTCACCAAGCTCATCTCTAGTCTTGACGTTTATGTGAATAATTCGTTCCATGCCTACCTGCGTAATGCTTTCAATGGTCCCTCCCTCACAATGCTTCCGCATAAGCATGCAGAACATGGGGGCTTCCGAAGGATTAATGCTGTTTCTTTCGGTAAAATGCACCCGAGGATACGTAGGATTAGCAGAGAGCAGCAGCTTGCCGCCGCCACCTGCGCCGCGCAGGTTAAAAATTAAATCGTGATTGTTCGGTTGATATATTTTTCCTATACGTGCACCTATGAATGATTGCAATTCGTGCACGATAGCTTTGGTAACAATGCCGTCTAATGCCATGATAAAGCTCTCCTGTCGCCGTGAAATGAATTTCTTAAATATAAGAAAGTAAAAGTTTCACACAATACTTTATGTCTTATATTTCTCGCTCAAACGCCTACCTGTCCTTATAAGGACGCCAAAGACGTTTATGCTTACCTCTCTATGATGCCATACTTTAGGACATTCGCGCAAAAGGGGAATTGGATAGGGGTGATATTATTGGACGACCTTGAATACATTTGTCATGAACAGGTGGAAAAGCTGTGCGCCGCCGGAAGTAAAGAAACGACCGGGAGGGAAAGAAAAGTCATGGAACAAAACAGTTGGCACCGTCTCGGTGCAGAAGAGCTGCAGAAAATGTTCAATGTCCAGCCAAGGACGGGCCTCAGTGATGAGGAAGCCGCGGAGAGACGAAAGGAGAACGGGTACAACGAGCTGTCGGAAGGAAAGACAGTATCTCCGTTTACCCTGCTGTTGAACCAGTTCAAGGATTTCATGGTGCTTGTGCTCATGGGTGCAACGCTTGTATCCGGGTTGCTAGGCGAATACTTGGATGCCATCACGATCATCGCGATTATCCTACTGAATGGAGCGCTTGGATTTGTTCAGGAGTTTCGCGCCGAACGTTCGCTCAGAGCTTTAAAGCAGCTCTCCGCACCTTCTGCGAAAGTGCTACGTGGAGGGAATAGCGAGATTATCCCAGCCAAGCTGTTGGTGCCAGGCGATATTGTCTTGCTGGAGAGTGGTGATCGGATTCCTGCTGATGTACGTTGGTTGGAATGCAGTGCTCTATATGTGGAAGAATCCGCACTTACTGGGGAATCATTGCCTGTCTCGAAGCATTCGGAAGCGATCCGTGCAGAAGAGATTCCGCTTGGTGATCAGAAGAATTTAGGCTTCATGGGCACTATGGTAACCAGAGGAACAGGGAGAGCTGTTGTAATCCGTACCGGTATGAATACGGAAATGGGTAAGATAGCAGATCTAATCCAAAATACGGATTCTCAGGAAACACCTTTGCAGCACCGGCTTGAGCAACTAGGAAAGATTCTGATCTACGTATCTCTGGGATTGACAATTGTAGTTGTGGCAGCAGGTATTCTGCATGGACAGCCTGCCACCTCCATGTTCTTGGCTGGTGTGAGCTTGGCAGTTGCCGCGATTCCGGAAGGGCTCCCCGCTATTGTAACTATTGCGCTTGCGCTAGGTGTGCAGCGGATGATCAAACGCAAAGCTATCGTTCGTAAATTGCCGTCAGTGGAAACGCTGGGCTGTGCCTCGGTAATCTGTTCAGACAAGACAGGAACTTTAACGCAGAATAAAATGACGGTGACCCGATTATGGACGGGTGGACGTGGTCTTGAGGTAACAGGCGAAGGGTATGCTCCAAATGGACAGGTTCTGGAGAAAGGTAAAGCAGTGGATCTAAAACATGATCAAAGCTTACGGCGGATGTTGCAGGTCGGCGCATTATGCAGCAACGCGGAAATCATCGAGACCTTCCAGTCTGAAGTGCGAGGCAAACGCAAAGGGAAGGATAAGGATGCTATTCTTGAAAAGTCTGCAGACAACACTTCCGTTTGGGAACTGAAGGGCGACCCGACTGAAGGAGCACTCGTGGCACTGTCAGGAAAGATGGGTCTGACCGCTCAGACGCTTGCTGTAACCTACACTCGTGAACAGGAATTTCCGTTTGATTCTGAACGGAAGCTGATGTCTGTGATCGTAGGCCATCCTGGAGGACGGATGGTATGTACAAAAGGTGCGCCCGATGTACTGCTCAATCGCTGCTCATACATGCTTTGGGAGGGCGGTGTTGTGCCTTGTACGCCGACTTTGCGGCAAAAGGTGCTTGATGCCAATGAGCAGATGGCTTCTGGAGCCCTTCGTGTGCTAGGTATGGCTTACCGGGATATGCGTCCAAATGAACATGTGAATAGTGAAAAGGATGCGGAGAATCAATTAGTCTTTATTGGTTTGGCTGGAATGATTGATCCGCCACGTCGTGAAGTCCGCGATGCCATCAGCGTCACACGCCGGGCCGGGATTAAGACGGTTATGATTACCGGTGACCATGGAACAACTGCCGAGGCTATTGCTCACCAGCTGGGAATTCTGCAGCGTGGTGGAACGGTGCTGACAGGTGCTCAGTTAACCCGGATGGATGATGATGAGCTGGATAAGGTATCGGACAATGTGTATGTATTCGCCCGCGTATCTCCAGAGCATAAGCTTCGGATCGTTAAATCGCTACAACGTCATGGTCACGTAGTGGCTATGACCGGAGATGGAGTGAATGACGCTCCAGCCATTAAGGCTGCGGATATCGGAATAGCCATGGGTATCACAGGCACAGATGTGACCAAGGAAGCATCATCACTTGTTCTCGGAGATGATAACTTCTCTACGATCGTTGCTGCCATCGAAGAAGGCAGAAACATCTATGAGAATATTCGTAAATTCATTCGTTATTTGTTGGCATCCAATGTAGGAGAAATTCTGACAATGTTCTTTGCCATGATGCTCGCTCTGCCATTGCCACTCGTTCCCATTCAAATCCTTTGGGTCAATCTGGTGACAGACGGACTGCCAGCGATGGCCCTTGGCGTGGATCAGCCCGAGAAGGATTTGATGGAGCATAAACCGCGTGGTGCGAAAGAGAATATTTTTGCCCGCCGCTTAGGCTGGAAAATTATAAGCCGTGGACTCTTAATTGGCTTATGTACGCTAGGAGCATTTTGGCTAACTTTACGTATAGCACCAGAGAATCCTGCACAATTGATTCGCGCACAGTCGGTGGCTTTTGCGACACTCGTTATGGCACAGTTGATCCACGTCTTCGATTGCCGCAGCTCGCGCTCAGTGTTCCACCGCAATCCGTTCCAGAATAAGTATCTAGTGCTTGCCGTATTGTCATCAGTCTTACTAATGCTGGCCGTAATGTACGTGCCTGTGCTCCAGCCTGTCTTCAAAACAGTGCCGCTCAATTTCCGCGAATGGTGTCTGGTGTTTGTAACAGCCGGAATCCCAACCTTCTTGATGGGTGCCGGCAGTGTTTGGGGCGGCAAACGTAATCGGGGGCGCAGCGGCAGTACGATGATAAAAAGTACAAAAATTTCAGCATAAAGTCAATACTAATGCTCCATTCCTAAAGGTATACTTGTTGCAGTTAACCGCTCATATGCTTGCGAAATGCTAAATTACACAGAACCTTAAGCTTAAGCGAATGCTAACATAATATAACCTTTAGGAGTGGACTTTTAATGGAATTTACAAAAATGCACGGCCTCGGTAATGACTTCATCGTTGTTTTCGGAGAGCAAGAGCTGCCAAGTAATGCAGCGGAGCTTGCTGTAACCCTATGCAACCGGTTCTTTGGAATCGGTGCTGACGGACTGGTATATATCCTTCCTTCTGAGCGTGGCGATTTCATGATGCGTATTATGAATTCTGATGGTTCGGAGGCGGAGCAGTGCGGAAATGCCATTCGCTGTGTCTCTAAATATGTATATGACCACGGACTGGTAAGCTCAGAGCAGATTGTAATAGAAACGATTGGTGCCGGAGAACAAAAGGTTACATTAAACGTGAAAGACGGTGTTGTGGAGACTGTAACCGTAGATATGGGCGAACCTGTATTGTCCGGTCTGCAAATTCCAGTATCTATTGATGCAGAGCCAGTGCTCTCTCAGCCGATTGAAGCGGACGGAACCGAATTTACGTTCACAGCGGTATCCATGGGAAATCCTCATTGCGTGATTTACGTAGAAGATGCAGTGAATTTTGATCTTGCCACATGGGGACCTAAGCTTGAGGTACATCCTTTGTTCCCGAGAAAAGTAAACGTTGAATTCGCAACGGTACTGGATCGGGGGAGAGTGGATATGCGTGTCTGGGAACGTGGGGCAGGACCTACGCTTGCCTGTGGCACTGGAGCCTGTGCAACCCTTGTCTCCTCTGTGCTGAACGATCTTACAGACCGGGCAGCTTGGATTAGTCTAAAGGGCGGCGATCTCTATATTGAATGGAATGAAGAGGATAATCATGTGTATATGACTGGACCTGCTGAGGTCGTATTCACGGGCAGTGTAGCAATATAAAAAAATAACAAAAAAGGCAGTCCAAGAGCGCATTCTTGGACTGCCTTTTTTGTGTTTCTAACCTGATGTGACTTTAAGCAGCCGAATAATGGAAGGAGTAACCGAGAATAATACTACAATGTTTATGAAAAAAGGAGGGGAGCTTGTTGAACATCAACGGGTTAACTAAAAGAAATAAATCCGGTAAGGGACAGCAAGCAGACCCGGCGGGTTCAGGTTCTGGAGCCAGATTAACCATTCATCTGGAGCAGACACTAAACAATATCATTACCGAGCTGGGAGATAGTCCGGATCTTAGAATCCGCCAGGTAAAGCTTGGTGAGCAATCCTTTGTTGAGGCTGCTGCGGTACATCTTAATGGTCTAGCTAAGACAGAAACCGTTAATCAATTTGTAATGGGTTCATTGCTCTCTATTACGGATGAGATGCTCAAGGAAAGTAATACTGCAGCAAATAATCTGAATGACCTCATCTTAAACCGTGCCCTGGAAATAGGTGAAGCGCAGCTGCAGGAGGATTGGAACGAGGTGCTGCTCGGAATTCTTTCTGGGAAGACACTGATTCTCATTGAAGGTTATGACAGTGGCATCATGTGTGAGACTGAAGGAGGGGAAGCTCGTTCTGTCACCGAACCCTCGACTCAGCTAGTTGTGCGTGGTCCAAAGGATAGTTTTGTTGAATCTTTGGCTACGAATGTCTCATTAATACGCAGAAGAATAAGATCACCCAAACTAAGGCTCGAGCATGTGAAGATCGGGTCGGTAACTCAGACCGATGTGGCTTTAATGTACATCAAGGATACTGCGGACGAGAAGCTGGTTGAAGAAGCTAGAAAACGGCTGCAACAGATTAATGTAGATGCCATCATGGAATCCGGTTATATCGAAGAGCTGATTCAGGATAAGACCTTTACCCCTTTTCCAACGATCAATAACAGCGAGCGGCCAGACGTGGCTGCAACGAATCTGTTAGAAGGGAGGGTAGTGATTGTCGTTGATGGCACCCCCTTTGTATTGATTTTGCCTGCGGTTTTCACTCTTTTTTTTCAGTCAGCTTCGGATTATGCGCAAAGGTTCGATATTGCTATTCTGATGCGAATTATTCGGTATATCAGTTTTATCGTGCTTATTCTAGGGCCTTCCGTGTATATAGCTTTGACGACGTTTCATTATGAGATGATCCCTACGACTTTGCTGATCAACCTGTTATCGCAACGAGAAAATGTGCCTTTCCCCGCTTTTGTCGAAGCTATTCTAATGGAAGGTGCGTTTGAGATCATCCGGGAAGCGGGAGTAAGAATGCCACGTGCAGTTGGGCAGACCGTATCTGTAGTAGGTGCTCTGATTCTTGGTCAGGCCGTGGTAGAGGCTGGAATTATTACGCCCGTTATGGTGATTGTGGTCGCGTTGACCGGGATTGCGAGCTTTGCCATTCCAGCGTATAACATGGCGATTGCGGGCAGAATTATCCGCTTTGGTTTTTTGATATTGGCCGGTATGTTTGGTTTTTACGGGATTACATTGGGTTTAATCGTACTGGTTGCACATATGAACAGTCTGCGGACTTTTGGCGTTCCTTATTTGTCTCCAATCGTGCCTTTGTCATCCAGAGGTCAGAAGGATGCTGTCTTAAGGCTGCCTTTGTGGGCGCTTGGCACAGCAGAACCAGCTCCTGCTACTGCGCAGCAAGGGAACATTTCAGAAGGGAAGGAGATCACAACCGGACATGAACAGAACCTATCTCCAAAAATTCTTGATAAGACTAAAGGGACACAGTCGCATAAGAAAGGAAAGCAAGATTCTGAGTAAATGCAATTTTTTCTTAGCAGGACTTTTACCTTGCGTATTGATCTGTCTTAGTCTCACAGGCTGCTGGGATAGTGTGGAATTAAACAGAAGAGCCATCGTTTCGGGTGTGTCCATAGATAGAGGACCTACAGAAGAAGAGAAATACGTAGTATCCTTTCAGGTTATCGTTGCTGACGAAATCTCTGGGAAGAACGCTAGAGGGACTTCACCTGTTTCGGTATATAAAGGTAGCGGCCGCTCTATGTTTGAAGCATTAGCCAATGCCTCACGTCAGACTGCACGTTTTTTGTCTTTAGGACATATTCGGGTAGTCATCATTTCCGAGAAGTTCGCGCAAGAAGGCATCAAGGATATCATGGATGTGCTGGAAAGGGAAAGTGAAACCCGGCTGACAAGCCTGATTTTTATTTCCAAGGGACAGCCTGCTAGTGAATGTATGACGACTATGACCGTGTTCGGAAGAATTCCATCCAACGATTTGGTGGAAAAGCTGCAGACGACCTCTAAACAATTCGGATATAACTATCGGATGGAAGTGGATGATATTATCCGGGGGATACAGGTTCCTGGTGGGGGGCCAGTGATCAATGGCGTGCTAGTGACTGGAGATTTGGAGCAGAGGGAAAGTAATGATAATTTAAAAAAAATAAGACCGGAGGCCATAATAAAAGTTACGGGTCTTGCAGCTTTTAAAGAAGACAAGCTTAAAGGGTGGCTGCAAGGGGAGGAGGCGATCGGTACCGTTTTGCTTAAGAATAAAATCTCTCAGATGCCGGTACTGGTCTCGATAGGTGAGAATGATTATATATCATTTAATGTGTATTTATCACAGGTACATATCCACGCTGATGCGAAAGACATAGAGCATCCTATCTTCACGATTAACGTCACTCAGCAGGCTGGATTAAAGGAATCGCCCAATGGCTTGGATCTAACAGATCCGACGGTGTTAAATAATCTTTCGAAGCTTTTGGAAAAGAATATTAAAGAACAGATTCGCGCTGCCATAACAACTGCCCGTTCGTTAAAAAGTGATTATCTAGGTTTTGGTGAAGCAGCAGAAAGAGCTAATCCACGTGGCTGGAAACAAGTAAAAGATCATTGGGACCGTATATTTGAAACCTGCCAGATTAATATCAATACGGATGCTGTGATCAGGCATACGGATATGCGGAGTGATTCCTTTCAGTCCAAGTATAAGTAATGACGATAAAGGAGGAGCAGCTATGGGAAAAATAAAAATAGGACTACTCCAATTTTTCACGTTGACTTTGTTGTTTGAACTTGGAACAGCACTGGTAGTGAATCTTGGGATGGAGTCTGGTAAAGATGCGTGGATATCCATACTGCTCGGAAATTTGATCGGTTTGATTATTTTTTCGGGGTACACTTATTTATACAGAAAGTTTCCGGATCTCCCCTTAACGGCATATACCCGCAAGCTGCTGGGAAGATCCTTAGGTACGGTGATTTCCGTTCTCTACATTATTCTTTTTCTCAATTTAGCGGGTCGTGATTTACGGGATGGCAGTTCCATGCTGGTTATGGCTACTATGCACCGCACACCGTTGTTTATCATATCTACATTGATGATCTTATCTTCTGCGTATGTTTTGCATAAAGGAGTAGAGGTGTTATCCCGAACTTCATTGGTATTCGCAACTCTCGTAATGCTGATAGGTATATTTTGCTCGATCATGCTGATGTTATCGGGCTCCATTAATTTGAATCGATTGCTTCCTGTTTTTGAGAATGGGTTCCAGCCTGTGATCGAATCTGTCATTCGCCAGAACTATATGTTCCCTTTTGGTGAAATGATTTGTTTTACCATGCTAATGCCCTATCTGAACAATGTTAAAAAAGGTCCTTGGGTCATCGGAGCAGGGATATTTGTTTCAGGTTTGCTCTTAAGTCTGACTATGATGCTGAATATCTCCGTGCTGGGCACAGATATTGTGAAACGTTCACCCCTCCCTCTGATGCCCACGATTAGCAAGATTTCAATCTCTGATTTTATTCAACGTGTGGATATTCTAGTAGTTATGGTGCTGATTATCGGCGTTTTTTTCAAAATGTCAGTGTTTTTTGCGGCGGCACTTATAGGAATTTCCGAATTGTTCAAAATTCCTTACCGGAGAATGGTCTATCCCTGTGCTCTGATCATTCTGTTCAGCTCGATGTTGAACGCGCGGAGCTTTACTGAACATATTAATGAGGGAGGGAGATTGTTATATACGATTTTCCCCTTCTTTATGGTGTTGATCCCTGTAATTCTTGTCATTGTTGCGGCGATAAGAAGTCATCTTTCCCCGCCACGTTCTGGTTGATGTCCTGTTTTCCAGTAGTAGATATCGGGGATGAACAAGCAGAGCAGCAAAATACAAGCCGTTGCTTTCTCAGAGGCGGTATAGAATAGATAATTAAGGATATAGCCGACGTTACCCAGCCCATAGCCATACAGCCAATCTAGCAAATAAATATACAATAAGCAGAGAGTGGCTAGCAGTAAAGTTACAGCGTATTTTCGGATCAGAAACTTTCTTGTTTTTTTCTTCAAAGTATTCTCTCCTTTATGGAAATCTCAGCATTAACGTTAGTATGAAGCTTTTTATAGATGAACATGCATGGTGGATATTTTGGGCTAAATGCATTTCTTTTGGAAAGCTTATCATCCATACCGATTTATGTTACATTAGTATGAAACTAAAGTTAGAAACTAATGTGGCAGGGGAGGATCTTGTTGTGAAGCCGGATTTACGTTCCGCATGGGGAAATAAAGTATTAGTCGGAGACGGAGCGATGGGCACCTACTTATATCAGAAGGGTTTCCCGGTCGGCATTTCCTATGAAGAATTGAATTTGACCTCTCCGGGGGTAATCGAAGATGTTCACCGCAGCTATATTGAGGCAGGGGCAGTGCTGCTGGAGAGCAACACCTTCTCGGCGAACTATGACAGGCTCTCTAAATATGGTCTAGAATCTAAGGTTGAGGAAATCAATCGAGCCGGGGTTAGAATCGCTCGCCGGGCTGCTGGAGATCATGGGTATGTATTAGGAGCTGTAGGATCTATTCGCGCGGGCAAACGTGCGAATCTCTCTTCCACAGAGCTGAAAAAATATTTTACACAGCAGATTGCTGCATTGTTAGAAGAGGACGTAGATGGCATTATGCTGGAAACCTTCTACGATGTTGAGGAACTGCATTTAGCTCTAAGAACGCTCCGCAAGATCAGCTCGCTTCCTGTAGTTTGCCAATTAGCTGTCGATGAAACAGCACGCACATTAGATGGATTAACTTTGCCGGAAGCTTTTCGTATCCTGGAAAGCGATGGCGCTGATGTTATCGGATTTAACTGTAACACAGGCCCGAACGGAATGAAGCGGGCGCTCAAAGCTGTACAAGGGAGTCTGGTTTTGCCAGCTTCTGTGTATCCAAATGCGGGTGTAGCGGATTATGTAGACGGAGAATACCGGTACGGGGCTTCTCCAGAATATTTTGGGCAAATGGCGCAGACTTTTGCGGAGATGGGCTGCCGGATAATCGGTGGTTGCTGTGGTACAACTCCGCAGCATATCGCAGAAATCTCGTCTGCACTGAAGAATTATGTACCGCAACCGCTTCCTAAACCGTTGCCACCTGCTGTGGAGCGTGTATCGCTGCAAGATAATTTTGGCGATGATGGTAGAGAGGGTAGAGAGCCGAACCTGGTTGATCTGGTAAAGGAACGACATACGGTAATTGTTGAGCTTGATCCACCTCGTGAATTGGATATCGCAAAGTTTATGCAGGGTGCAGAAGCGCTAAGAAGAGCAGGCGCGGATGCGTTGACACTCGCCGACAACTCTCTGGCTGTTACACGGATGAGCAATATGGCGTTGGGGCATTTGGTGCACGCTAAAACCGGACTTCGTCCGCTAGTGCATATTGCTTGCCGGGATCGTAATTTGATTGGTACTCAATCCCATTTGATGGGTTTTGATGCGCTTGGAATTGATCATGTGCTGGCCGTAACAGGTGATCCTGCGAAATTTGGAGATCTTCCCGGCTCAAGCTCGGTTTATGATTTAACTTCTTTTGAGATAATTAGAATGATCAAGCAGCTGAATGACGGGATTTCCTTCTCAGGTAAACCTTTGAAACAGAAAGCGAATTTTGTAATCGGAGCTGCGTTTAACCCGAATGTTAAACATTTGGATAAGGCAGTGCAACGTCTGGAGAAGAAAATCGCCTCTGGTGCCGACTATATTATGACCCAGCCTGTCTATGATCAGGAACTTATCGTGAAGATAGCTGAGGCAACAGCACATCTGGAAATCCCTGTATTCATTGGGGTTATGCCACTGGCAAGCGGACGAAATGCAGAGTTTCTGCATAATGAGGTTCCCGGTATTCAGCTTACGGACGATGTCCGCAACCGCATGAAGGGACTTGAAGGGGAAGCTGGAAGAGCAGAAGGTGTCGCTATCGCTAAGGAACTGTTAGATGTTGCTACTGCACATTTTAATGGGATCTATCTGATGACTCCGTTCATGTTCTACGATATGAGTGCACAGCTAATTGAGTATGTGTGGGAGAAATCAGGACGCAAATTGTCCCCCTTGTTTCGCTAGTAATAATCAATTACAATAGTGTAATGGATGTGATTCCGTTGTCATTTAGCATGACCGGATACGGTCAATCGTCCCTGCAATTCGGCGGCTACAAGATTATGTTCGAAGTGAAATCGGTGAATCACCGGTACTGCGAAGTTGTACTGCGGATGCCCCGGGATTGGACGGGTTATGAGGATGTGTTGAGAAGAAAGGTTCAGCAGCACATCAAACGGGGAAGAATAGATGTTACCATCAATAGAGAGCACGATGAGTCGACTGTTAGACCGGTTCTGAATCACTCTGCTGTAATGACCTATCTAAAGGCAGCAGAGCAGCTTAAGAATGAATATGGTTTGAGTGGTGAGTTGACTTTACGTGATATACTTTCTATACCCGGTATTATGGACAGCAAAGACGAGGCTGCGGGTGCCGTGTCTGCGACATTAGAAGACTACTCCGAAGTATTGGAGGCGGGACTTGAGCAGTGTTTGCAGTCTCTGCTGGAGATGCGCGCCCGTGAAGGAAGTTTTCTAGCCGCTGATATTGAACAGCGCCTGAACCATCTTGAGAACATGCATGCTGAAATGGTTGAACTTGCACCTGTCGTAATCATTGAATATCGAGAGAAACTTCGACATCGGTTAAATGAACTAAATGATGGGACGTTCGCTTTTGATGAGCATAAATTTGGGATGGAGATCGCTATTTTTGCAGATCGCTGTAATATTGATGAAGAGTTGACCCGGTTGTATAGTCATTTCGAGCAATGCAGAGCCCTCCTGAAGGGGAAAGGACCGGTAGGACGCAAACTGGATTTTCTCATTCAGGAGATGAACCGTGAGACGAATACAATCGGATCGAAATGCAATCATCTAACTCTCGTGGGTCTTGTGCTAGATATGAAAGCAGAACTGGAGAAGATTCGAGAACAAGCTGCGAACATAGAGTAATCGGGAATAGGTAATAGCATAGAACTTTATGGGGGGAACTACCGGAACATGGCAATCAAACTTATTAACATTGGCTTTGGAAATATTGTGTCTGCCAACCGCATTATTTCTATCGTCAGTCCGGAATCTGCACCAATCAAACGTATTATCCAGGAGGCACGTGATCGGCATATGTTGATCGACGCCACCTATGGCCGACGGACTCGTGCCGTAATCATTACAGATAGTGATCATGTCATCCTATCGGCTGTACAGCCGGAGACTGTGGCGCATCGCTTATCCAGTAAAGATGACGACAACGACGAATAACAACTAAATGGAGTGTATTATGTCAAAAGGATTGCTCATCATATTATCCGGACCTTCCGGCGTAGGTAAAGGTACTGTTTGTACAGCACTACGTCCGAAGATGCCCGAACTTGTCTACTCAGTTTCTGCTACTACTCGCAGTCCGCGTGCGGGTGAGGAAGATGGCGTCAACTATTTTTTCAAAAGCAAAGATGAATTTATGGCAATGATCGAAGCCGATCAATTGCTTGAATACGCGGAGTACGTAGGTAATTATTACGGTACTCCACGTGATTTTGTGGAGAGAACTCTCAATAGCGGCAAAGACATTATTCTCGAAATTGAGGTTCAAGGCGCTCTCAAAGTTAAAGAGAAATTTCCTGAAGGGATTTTTGTGTTCCTTCTTCCTCCATCCATGGACGAGTTGAAGGACCGCATTCGCGGACGGGGTACTGAGCATCCAGATGTGATCGATCACCGCATGACTGTAGCGGAGGATGAGATCAACTTAATGCAGCATTATGATTATGCTGTTGTGAATGATGAGATTGATCTGGCTTGTAAGAGAATAGAAAGCATTATTATCGCCGAACATTGTAAAGTCAGATAATTTATGCTGAAGGTCAAATGTATTAACAGTAAACTATGAAGAGGTGTCCCAGTGCTATATCCATCCATTGATGAAATGATGACTAAGGTTGACAGTAAGTATTCGCTCGTTGTCGCTGCTGCACGTCGTGCTAGACAATTGCGTGAGGGTGGCAAGACAGATGTGAAGAATCCTAGATCGCATAAATTTGTTGGTGTTGCTCTTGAGGAAATTTACGAAGATCGCATTACTCTAACCCGCGGTGAAGAGTAGTCTCAAGCATAAGTAATAATGACCTATTGTAGAAACGGATGCCGCCTATTTGTTTTGAGGCGCTGCCGTTTCTTCTTGGGTTATGGAGCATTTACGGGTCTTAAATTTATGATGAAAGCCCAGAACCGGGCTCTTTATGACAACCGGAAGGTTGTTATTTTTTTCTCGTCGTAAAGATAGCCATTCGTTGTAAGAGTAGGGAACAGGGGGGAGATCATGTTGAAGAGCTTGAAGGGGAAGACTATTTTACTTGGGATCACAGGAGGAATTGCTGCTTATAAAGCGGCGTCCTTGACCAGTAAGCTTGTCCAAAAAGGTGCCGAGGTCCATGTCATTATGACAGCTTCGGCGAAGCAGTTCATTACAGAATTAACTCTACAGTCACTATCGAAGCAACGAGTATACAGCGATACATTCCAGGAGAGAGATCCATCCTCCATTTCACATATTGATCTGGCAGATGCTGCGGATCTTGTGCTGGTAGCACCCGCGACCGCAAATATGATTGCCAAAATGTCGCACGGGATCGCCGATGATATGTTATCTACAACGCTGCTAGCTACTACGGCTCCTATTATGGTTGCACCAGCTATGAATGTTCATATGTATCAGCATCCAGCTGTACTTAATAATTTGAATATTCTCGCTAGTCGGGGCATTCAATTTATTGAGCCTGGTGAAGGACTGCTGGCATGTGGATACGTTGGCAAAGGTCGGCTAGAAGAGCCAGAGGCTATTGTGAGTGTGGTTGAGAATTTTTTTGCACATCAAGCAAGCGTCGCATCCAAACCTCTTGTGGGTAAAAAAATCGTCATCACAGCGGGTGGAACGGTAGAACGCATTGATCCAGTACGTTATATCTCCAATGATTCATCAGGTAAAATGGGCTTCGCATTAGCACGTACTGCGCGCGCAATGGGAGCTGAGGTAACGTTGATTGCTGCGCGTACAGATGAGGCCCCTCCACAGGATCCAGAGATTTCAGTCATTCGTGTTCAATCTGCACAGGAAATGTATGAAGCAGTTACCGCACAGTGGGACAGCTGCGATATTATGATCAAGGCGGCGGCTGTATCGGATTACCGTCCGAAGCATAGTGAGCCTTCTAAGATTAAAAAAAGCGGAGAGACGATGACGCTTGAGCTTGTGAAGACAACGGATATTCTGGAAACACTCGGTAAGAACAAAAACAAGCAGTTTTTGGTTGGCTTTGCTGCGGAAACGGGCAATACGGAATTTTATGCTAAGGACAAGCTGGTCCGCAAAAACTGCGATCTCATCGTTGCTAACAATGTAGCGGCTGCAGGAGCCGGATTTGGAGCGGATACGAATATCGTTTCGATATATGATGTGAATGGATTGGTGCTTGAATTGCCACAATTGTCGAAGGATGAGGTTGCTCGTCGTTTGCTGACGCTCGTGGCAGAGCGAATTACTGGAGCTTCATTATAATGGATATCGCCAAGGTCATTGTGGATGTGCCTGTACGCAGCACTGACCGGCCATTTGATTATAGTATTCCAGAATCCCTGAAATTATGGATTGAAGTGGGCAGTCGGGTAGCCGTTCCGTTTGGGCACCGGACAGTCCAAGGTTTTGTAGTTTCTTTAGAATCAGGCGAGACTCTAGTGAATCCTAGCCTGAAGCCAATCCAAGAAGTGTTGGATCTGCTCCCGCCTTTATCTCCTGAATTAGTTGAGCTTGCGGACTGGATGAGTAAAAGATATGCATGTAGACGAATTTCAGCACTGCAGGCGATGTTGCCCACCGCTCTAAAAGGGAAGGCAGAACGGCTGATTTCACTTGGAGATGTGCAGGAAGAGACAGCATTTCCAGCGGATGAATTGTTCCCAATGTTTGCGGACACAGGGGATGAGGAACGGCTAATCACAGAATTTATTGGACGTAGTGGCGAAGTTTCCATGAAGCAGCTTACTCGTGCATTTCCTGAGGCTGCTGAGACGGTGAAGTTCATGCTGCGGCGTGGAGTACTTATAGAGAGTCAATCCATTAAGGATAAAATGGGCAAGAAAAAGCTCAAGGCAGTCGATCTGGCGATAGGTGTCACTGCTGCCCGTGAGGCTTTGAACAAATTTCCGAAAAAATCAGCACGCCAGAAGGAAGTTCTGAGCTTTTTAGTTGATATGGAAGCTACACTCCCCATGGCCCTTAAAGAAGTTTTGTCTGCACTCCAAGTAACGGCAAGTACTGTAAAGGCCTTGGAGGAAAAAGGATTTATCGAGATCAGTGAAATTGAAGTCTATCGCGATCCTTATCAAGGGCGAGATTTTAAACCTACCGCACCTCTACCGCTCACAGCGGAACAAGAGGTCGTATATACAAGGATTTCTCGAACCGTAGAAGAGCAGCTTCACGAAGTATTTCTGCTTCATGGCGTTACGGGTAGTGGTAAGACAGAGATCTATTTGCAGTGTATTAAACGTTGTTTAGATCAGGGTAGACAGGCTGTTGTTCTTGTTCCAGAGATTGCTTTAACGCCACAAATGGTGGAGCGGTTTAAGGGACGGTTCGGCAGCGGGGTCGCGGTTATGCATAGCCGGCTGTCTGTTGGTGAGCGCTACGATGAGTGGCGTAAAATCCGTGAAGGAAAGGCCACAGTCGCTGTAGGCGCAAGATCGGCCGTGTTTGCTCCTTTCTCCAACTTAGGGCTGATTATTATGGATGAAGAACATGAGACCTCTTATAAACAGGAGGAGAATCCGAAATATCATGCCCGTGATGCTGCTATTCGTAGAGCGGAGCAGTGTGGGGCAGCTGTGATTCTTGGATCTGCCACGCCTTCGCTGGAAAGCTATCATGCTGCAAGATCGCAGAGTGATATTCATTTTTCACCGGTACTGCTGGAGATGCCTACCCGTGCGCTTGGAAATGAACTTCCAAAGGTGAACGTAGTAGACATGCGGGAAGAGCTTAAAGAAGGCAACCGTTCGATGTTCAGCCGAAAGCTTCATTCAGCACTGGAAAAGAGGCTGGAACGCGGAGAACAGACGGTGCTGCTGCTTAACCGTAGAGGTTTTTCAACCTTTGTCATGTGTCGTAGCTGTGGTTATGTAGCCGGTTGTCCAGAATGTGATATCTCACTAACATATCATAGCCGTAGTGACAATTTGCGTTGTCATTATTGTGGCCATGCTGAACCAGCACCTAAGCTTTGTCCGGAGTGTGGGAGTGAGCATATCCGGTTTTTCGGAACGGGTACACAGCGGGTGGAAGAAGAGCTTGGTAAGCTCTTCCCAGGCATACGAGTGATTCGTATGGATGTGGACACAACAACAGAAAAAGGCTCACATGAGAAGCTGCTGAACCAATTCCGGGACAAAAAAGCGGATGTTCTCCTGGGGACTCAGATGGTAGCAAAGGGACTGGATTTTCCAGATGTCACTCTTGTTGGTGTAATCACAGCAGATTCAGCATTGAACCTGCCCGATTTTCGCGCAGCAGAGAAGACCTTCCAATTGCTTACACAAGTTGCAGGCAGAGCAGGCCGGCATCAGCTTCCAGGCGAAGTGGTCGTTCAGTCCTATACGCCAGAGCATTATTCCATTATTCATGCCAGCGGACATGACTATCTCTCTTTTGTACGTGAAGAGCTGAAGCATCGTAGAGGCCTCCATTATCCGCCGTATTGCAGACTCATCCTGGTCACATTGTCTCATGAACAGCTGCCGCTTCTACTGCGGATGGCAGAGAATTATGCTCTGAATCTTCAAGGAAAAGCCAGACAGCTAAGATGGTATGGAAGTCTCGATAAGCTAACCAGTGATGTGTTAGATCTGTTGGGTCCTGTGGCTTCACCTATCCCTCGATTAAAGGGTAGATATAGATTCCAGTGTATGATAAAATGGCGCGGCGCCATCGATGTAATTGGACTTGTCCGCCAAGTGGCTGAAGAGTTAGAGGATTCTGTACGGGATACTGGTCTTCAGATCAGCATTGATGTGGATCCGCAGATGTTGATGTAAATCCGTATCATGTTACAATGTAAAAAAAGAGCTTTATAAATTGACTTTAAATATAGAAATGTTCAGAACGGGAAGGTGTTTTGTAATGGCTATACGTTTGATCGTTAAGGAACCGGATGAAGTATTGCACAAAAAAGCTAAAGAAGTAGCTGTAGTTACTCCTAATGTTAAAAAATTGCTGGATGATATGGCACATACGATGTATGACGCTGAAGGAGTAGGGCTGGCGGCACCCCAAGTCGGAATTTTGAAACGTCTAATTGTGGTGGATGCGGATGAAGAGCATGGATTGATCAAAATGATTAACCCTGAAATCATCAGCATGGAAGGTGAACAGCTAGGGCCAGAAGGATGTCTTAGTATTCCTGGCTTGAATGGTGATGTACGCCGTGCGGAGACTGTAACTGTACGTGGCCTTAACCGTGAGGGAAAAGAGATTACGATAACCGGCAGTGGTTTACTTGCCCGGGCTTTTCAGCATGAGATTGACCATTTGAATGGAGTTCTATTTACAGATATCGCTGAAAAAGTGTACGAGATGACTGCTAACGAGACTGAGGAGTGAGGAATATGAAGATTGTTTTCATGGGAACTCCAGCCTTTGCGGTGCCAAGCTTGCAAATGCTGGTAGATGAAGGCTATGAAGTTGTAGCTGTCATCACCCAACCGGATCGTCCGCAGGGGAGAAAAAAGATCTTGGCTCCTTCACCAGTTAAGGAAGCCGCATTAGCTCTCGGATTACCTGTGCTTCAGCCTGAACGCATGCGTCGTCCTGAGGCAGTCGCTGAGCTGGCTGCGTATGAGCCGGATTTGATCGTCACGGCTGCTTATGGTCAAATTTTGCCTAAAGCTGTGTTGGACTTACCGCGGAATGGTTGTGTGAATGTACACGGTTCGTTGCTTCCTAAATATCGGGGAGGTGCTCCGATTCAGCGTAGTATCATCAATGGTGAGAAAGTGACCGGCGTTACTTTGATGTATATGGCGGAAGGGCTGGATACCGGTGACATGATCTCTCGTGTCGAAGTGGCTATTGAGGCTGAAGATACCTCTGGAACTCTTTTTGAGAAGCTAAGCCTAGCGGGACGAGATCTGTTAAAGTCTGAAATGCCACGTTTAGTGAGTGGAAAAGTTCAAGCTGTTCAGCAAGAAGATAGTGAAGCAACTTATGCTCCTAACCTTAATCGCGAGGATGAACGTTTGGATTGGAACGCCAGCTCGCGTGATAACTATAATCGAATTCGTGGATTAGTTCCTTTTTCCGGCGCATTTACGCTCTGGAATGGCGAAACCTTTAAAGCATGGGCTTCTCAACTGCCTGAAGAGCAGAAAGCAAGCGATAGTGCTCCAGGAACGGTGCTTTCTGTAACCGAGCAAGGTGTCGAAGTGAAAACAGGTGACGGAAGTCTGCTGCTGACAACGGTTCAACCTGCTGGCAAAAAAGCAATGAGTGCGGCCGATTTTAGCCGTGGTGCTGTTATGAAGCCAGGGACGGTGTTAGGTTGAGCGGCGGTGGAAAAGGTGTTGGCCGATCAGCAGTAAATCCTAACGCTGGTAAGAGACAGGGGAATAATTCAAAAGCAGTAGGCAAAAACGGCGGAGCTGGCAACAAGGGTAAGGTTACCCCTGCTTCTGCCCGGGAAATCGCGCTTGATATAATGGTTAAGGTTGAACAGCAAGGTGCTTATAGCAATTTGCTGCTCAACAGCAGTCTACAGAAGGCAACGCTTAGCAGAGAAGATGCCGGACTGGTGACAGAACTTGTTTATGGCTCTATTTCGCGGATGAACACCTTGGATTATGTGCTTGAAGGATTTGTTAGTAAAGGGATAGCTAAACTACAGCCATGGGTCCGTAATTTACTGCGGTTAAGTTTATATCAAATTATGTATCTTGATCGTATACCGTCCCATGCAGCTGTAAATGAGGCTGTTAATATAGCGAAGAAAAAAGGCCACCAGGGAATCTCAGGGATGGTTAACGGCGTGCTGCGCAGTGTGTTGCGTACTGGTAATCTACCGGTTCTGCCTGAGGGACTGAGTCAAGCGCAGCGGATATCGATATTATACTCACATCCGTTGTGGTTAGTGGAACGTTGGATTACCGAGTACGGTGTCGACACGGCGGAAGCGATTTGTGCATCTAATAATGAGCCGCCTGCGGTCAGCGTACGTGTGAATACAACGATGATCAGTCGTGAAGCTCTGCTGAACCAGATGATTGAACAAGGTCTGCAAGCTTCAGCATCTGAGGTTAGTCCCTATGGCATTGTTGTGAAAGGCGGCGGAAACCTGGCGCTCACCTCCTGGTATCGTGATGGATATCTCTCCGTTCAGGATGAGAGTTCTATGCTAGTAGCTGAAGCGGTAGCTCCGGAGCCTGGTATGAGGGTGCTTGACTGTTGCGCTGCTCCTGGGGGCAAAACAGCACATATGGGCGAGCTCATGAAAGATGAAGGATCAATTTACGCTAATGATTTGCATTTGCATAAAGCGAAATTGATCTCAGATCAAGCAGAACGTTTAGGTCTTGATTGCGTATCTACAGGCAGTGCAGATGCGCTGGAGCTGGAGCACACTTTAGAGCATCAATCCTTTGATAGAATCCTTCTCGACGCACCTTGCTCTGGACTTGGCGTAATTCGCCGTAAGCCAGACCTCAAATGGCGTAAGCAGCCGGAAGATGTGGCTAGCGTAGCGTCATTGCAACGGGAATTGCTGCAGTCGGTCTCTAAACTGTTGAAACCGGGTGGCATTCTGGTATATAGTACCTGTACTACTGAACAAGCAGAAAATAGTGAAGTAGTAGCTGAATTTTTGAAGCAGAATCCTGACTTCACCGCTGTGACTTTTGCCTCCCCATTATGGGACAGGCTGGAGGGTACTGCGCTGGCTGAGGGTGAAGGAATTCAGCTGCTGCCTCATCATTATGGGAGCGACGGGTTCTATATTTCCAAGCTTCAGAGAGTCTTGTAATATAGCAAATTTTCTGACAATTGTAGTATCCTCCGCCCGCCGGGCTACCGTACGGCGGGCGTTTTCTTTTACCGTCTCTGAAATTTGTGTTAAAATAGGAAGAATGAGAAATAATACGCATATCCTTATGAAAGAACAGGTGTAGATAATAATGAAACCTTTAATATATGATTTTTCTTTAGAAGAGTTACAACAGTGGGCGAAAGACAATGGTGAGCCTGCTTTTCGTGGTGGACAAATTTTTGATTGGCTGTATGTAAAACGTGTGAATGACTTCGAAGCAATGAGCAATTTGTCCAAAGGGCTTCGTCAGAAGCTGAATGAACAATTCTCTATTGCTGCACTAACTGAAATTACTAAAATGGAATCTAAAGATGGAACTGTAAAATTCCTGTTTGGATTGCATGACGATCATGCTATCGAAACAGTTATCATGAAACATAATTATGGCAATAGCGTTTGTGTAACAACCCAAGTAGGATGCCGAATCGGCTGTACTTTCTGTGCTTCCACACTCGGTGGATTAAAACGGGATTTGACAGCGGGAGAAATTGTAGCTCAGGTTGTTCGTTCCCAACAAATCCTTGATGCGCGCGGCGAACGTGTCAGCAGCATTGTTATCATGGGTACTGGTGAGCCGTTTGAGAACTATGATGCAACAATGAGATTCTTGCGTCTTATGATTCATGAGAAGGGCCTAAATATCGGACAACGGCATATTACTGTTTCCACCAGCGGTATTGTACCGAGCATTTATAAATTTGCAGAAGAAGATACCCAGATTAATTTGGCGATTTCGATTCATGCACCTAACGACGCCTTGCGTTCAAAGCTAATGCCTGTTAACCGCCGTTTTCCGTTTGATGATGTAATTGAATCATTGCGTTATTATCAAGCTAAGACGGGACGACGTGTCAGCTTTGAATATGCCTTGATCGGCGGGGTAAATGACCAACCGGAGCATGCTGAGGAATTGGCTGGGGTGCTTAAGAGCATGTTGTGCCACGTCAATTTGATTCCGGTAAACCATGTGCCTGAGCGGAAATATGTACGTACTTCACGCAATGATATCTTTGAGTTTCAACGTATTTTGGCTGATAACGGGGTGAATGTTACTATTCGCCGTGAGCAAGGCCATGATATCGCGGCCGCATGCGGACAGCTGCGTGCCAAACATATGGAGTTGGGGTGAGGATATTTGATCAGAACAGTTCATGCCAGCGATATTGGCCGAGTGCGCTCTGTCAATGAGGATTCGGTCTGGATCGGCGCGACGCGCCACGGTTATACACTCGGCATAATTGCCGATGGGATGGGTGGACATCAGGCTGGTGAAACCGCAAGCAGGCTCGCTTTGGAGACAATGAGGAATAACCTGGACGGGTTAGAGCCTGAACTTCAAGACGAAGCTCTGCGTGATGCGTTGTCAGCTGCTATTTTGGAAGCTAACAGCACTGTGTTCAGGGAGGCTTCCGGTGACGATAAGTATCATAATATGGGTACTACTGTCGTTGCTGTTCTTTTGAATGGATCAAACGGATATATTGGCCATATCGGAGACAGCAGAGCCTATTTAATAAAAGACAGTGCGGCAGTTCAACTAACCGAGGATCATACGCTAGTCAATGAGCTGTTCAAGAACGGTCAGATCAGTGTGGAGGAATTGGATAATCATCCGCGTCGTAATGTGCTGACGAGGGCGCTTGGAACAGATGCTGAGGTTGAGGTTGATATGGCGCCTATAGCTCTGTTACCAGGGGAAATTTTGCTTCTATGCAGCGATGGTTTAAGCAACTTTGTCACAAATGAGCATTTAGGCAAAGTAGCAGGTATACATGAGATATCGTTAGAGGAAAGAGCGGACCGTTTACTTCAGCTGGCACTGCTCGCCGGCGGTGGCGATAATATTAGCGTCGCTTTGTTAGAACATCATGGAGAGGCCGCTGTGCCCGAAACAAAGGAGTGGGATTGATGATCGGTCACGAATTGGGCGGCCGTTACCAAGTCATCGAACGGATCGGCGGAGGTGGAATGGCGCTCGTCTATAGAGCACATGACATTCTTTTAAACCGAAATGTCGCCATCAAAGTATTGCGCAATCAGTTTGTGCATGACGAGGAATTTATTCGCCGTTTTAGGCGTGAGGCGCAGTCTGCCGCATCTTTGTCTCATCCGAATGTCGTCAGCATATACGATGTAGGACAAGAAGACGAAATTCATTACATTGTCATGGAGTATATTGAGGGTCAGAATCTTAATGAAATTATAAAAGAACGAGCGCCATTGCAGGTTGATGAATCCGTACGGATCGCTTCACAAATCTGTGATGCCCTAGATCATGCGCATCAGAATCAAATTATTCATCGTGATATAAAACCACATAATATCCTGATCGGACGCAATGGACGGGTGAAAGTAACCGATTTTGGGATTGCCCGCGCAGTTACGTCAACAACCATTACACAGACCGGTTCTGTGGTCGGTTCAGTACATTATTTCTCGCCAGAGCATGCCAAAGGTGTCTCTACAGGAGAAAAGTCTGACTTGTATTCATTAGGTATTGTACTTTATCAAATGCTTACTGGAAGCCTGCCCTTTTTGGGAGAGAGTCCGATTAGTGTAGCTTTAAAACATCTGCAAGAAGAGTTTGAAGAGCCAAAACTTCTGAATCCACTCATTCCGCAAAGCGTTGAGAATGTAATTCTGAGATCAATGCGTAAAAACCCGGAGGAGCGGTACGACTCTGCCAAAGAAATGTTACAGGATTTGGAAACATGTTTATTGCCGGAGCGTCGCAGTGAGGCGAAGATTCTGTTCAACGATGAAGAAGACGAGGATCGTACGCGGGTTATCCCGGCGATAAAACCGATTCAAAGAAGCAATGGTAATCGTAATCATCGTGAGGAACGGATGGTTCGTGATGAAGATGATGAACCGGTGCCTTCAAGCAAAGGTAAAAAACAATGGGCAAAACCCACATTATGGATTGGGCTTACCTTACTGTTGCTGTTGGCTATGGCCAGTCTCGTATGGTACGTTAAATCACAGCTAGTTGTTCCTGAGGTTTCCGTTCCTTATGTAGTAGGTAAACAGATAGAACAAGCACAAACTGAGCTTGAGGATTTGGGGCTTGAGGTTGCTGATCCTATTCTGTATGACTACAGTCCGAATTTTGAAGAGAATGTGGTCATTAAGCAGAGTAGGGAAAAGGATGCCAAAGTGAAAAAAGGAGCGTCCCTTATACTCACTGTGAATACGGCTAAGCCATTACCCAAGATGCCAGATGTAGTTAACAAGAGCTTTGATGATGCGGTTAAGGCATTGATGGCGCTGGGTGTAGCCCAGGACAGGATTGATAATAAACCTCTCTATGACGAAAATACAGATGAAGGTCTCATTGTAAAATCTGACCCTGCATTAAATACTGAATTCGATCCTGAGACGGTTCAAATCACCCTTTACGTTAGTAAAGGAGAAGAAAGTGTACTGTTGCCAGATCTCATCGGTAAGACGGAGAGTGAGGCAAAGGCGCTGCTTGAAGGCGCCAAGCTTGTTCTTGGAGAAGTGAAGAAAGAATCCAGCTTCAGCATTGAAGAAGGTAAAGTAACAAAGACTTGGGCATTTGATAAAGGGACAGGTACTTCTGTTCCACCTGGAACAGCGATTACGATTTACTTAAGTACAGGTTATCCACCTGAAGCCCTGAATTATACCTTTAATGTGCCAGTCGCTCCTGCTCAGGATGGGAAAAAGAGCAAGATTCGTATCGAATTCGTGGATGCGCGCAATAATGGAGAGAAACAGGATTGGGGAACACGTACCATTGGAAAGAGCCAAGTGTTATCCGTTAATCTAGTATTGGCTCCTAATAAAGATGGTTCGGTTATTGTTACCCGTGACGGTGTGCTTTTGGACACTTATGTCATTCCTTATATCGATGCGAAGAACGGAACCGTTCAGGAGCCTGAACCACCAGTTATAGCAACACCACAGCCAACTCCAACACCTTCTGCTGAACCTACGCCTACAATTGAACCTACGATTGAACCGGAGATCTTGCCGGGTTCAGGTTCAGAGAATGACGGAGGGAATAACGGGGCGGTGAATCAGACAGGGTTCGTAAACAATAGTTCTATAAATAGTGAATCGACTAATAATGGCAATAATAAGCACAACAATAAAGGCAAGGATAAATCTAAAGATAAAAACAACAACTAAACAGGGTTTAACCTGAACGGTTGGCGTAGCGAAATGACCCGGGGATATCAGACTTGGGTCATTTTCGCAAAATCAGGAGAGGAAGGCTCACTATGTATGCCTGAAGGAATAATTGTTAAGGCGTTAAGCGGTTATTATTATGTGAAACCGCTCCGCGAAGGATTAATTGCGACTGAAGAGCATTCTGTTCAATGCAGAGGCCGAGGAATTCTCAAGAAAAAAGGGATCGCTCCGCTAGTTGGAGATCGGGTTATTTATATCCTTACTGAGCATGGAGAAGGAATGGTGGATGAACTTCTACCTAGAGAATCTGAACTGATTCGTCCACCTGTAGCGAATGTTAAGCTCGCAGTGCTTTTATTCTCCGTTCGGGAGCCCGATATGAACCTGAATCTGTTGGACAAGTTTCTAGTTCATATTGAGCATTCGGGTCTGGAACCCCTAATTGTTCTGACTAAACAGGATTTGGCGGATGATGATGGTGAAGCTACCCGTTATGTTAAAGAACTTTATGAGGATATCGGATATGAAGTGATGGTCACAAGTTCACTTACTGGTGCCGGAAGCGATGAGCTAAGACAAAGGCTTACTGGAGGCATCAGCGTATTTGCGGGTCAATCCGGGGTTGGTAAGTCCACCTTATTGAATCGTATTGTTCCAGGGCTTAAACTGGAGACTGGAGAGATCAGTTTACGATTGGGACGTGGTCGTCATACGACCCGTCATGTGGAGCTGATGGATATTGGTGGTGGAGGTTTTGTTGCAGATACCCCAGGTTTTAGTCAGCTTGATTTCTTGGAGCTTGGTGTAGAAGAGCTGTCCACTTGTTTTCGTGAATTTGCTCAATACGCATCCGATTGTAAGTTCCGGGGCTGCAGTCATCAGCATGAACCCGGCTGCCGTGTAATAGAGGCTTGGAAAGCAGGGGAAATTGCGGATAGTCGCTATGATCATTACAAACTGTTTTTTAATGAAATGAAAGATAAAAAGCGGAGGTACTAACATCATGATACGAATAGCACCATCTTTATTGTCGGCGGATTTCGCGCGTTTAGGTCCAGAAGTTGCAGAGGCGGAAGCCAGTGGTGGAGATTGGATACATGTGGATGTAATGGACGGTCATTTTGTGCCGAATATCACGTTGGGTCCACCTATTGTAAAAGCTGTATCGTTACATACCAAGCTGCCACTTGATGTTCACTTGATGATTGAGTCACCAGAACGTTATATCCCTGATTTTGCTGCAGCTGGTGCAAGTGTGATCACCGTTCACGCTGAGGCATGCGTTCATTTGCATCGTGTGGTTCATCAGATCAAGGAACTGGGGCTGAAGGCAAGTGTAGCAATTAATCCGGGTACTCCGGCTTCAGCGGTGCGTGAGGTGCTGGAGGATGTGGATATGATTCTGGTGATGACCGTTAATCCAGGCTTTGGTGGTCAAGCATTCATTCCTAACACTTTGCGCAAAATCACTCAAATTCGAGAATGGGCGAATGAAGTGAATCCAGATTTATTGATCGAAGTAGATGGTGGAGTATCGGAAGATACAGCACCATTGGTTGTGGCAGCTGGAGCCGATGTTTTGGTAGCGGGGAATGCAGTTTTTGGCCGGAGTGATCGTGCTGCGGCGATCCAAGGAATTCGAGAAGCAGCCGAATCAGCACTGTGTTAAAAAATAGGCGATTGAGACTAGAGGTATAGGCCAAGTCCTCGGTGCATAAATATGGTTACATGAGCAGAAATCTCATGTAGCCTTTTTTTGTTTTGGCAGGGAGGACTGCAGTTCGTTTCCGTTATTGACAAGAGGAAAGTCTCCTGCGTACGGCATGAATTGATGGGAGGGTAAATCATGAAATTTTACACGTTTAAGCTGCCAAGGTTTTTGGGAGGTTTTGTTAAAGCAATATTGAACACATTTCAGAAGAGTTAAGCCTCTAACAGAAAAGAAAACATGAAAAAAAGCACCTTACAAATGTAAAGGGTGCTTTTTGCTTCATATAAGTTATCGTTCGGTCTTAAAAATTGCTAAAGACTAAACGCGTTCAACTTTACCGGCTTTCAAAGCACGGGTGCTGACGTACACGCGTTTTGGTTTACCGTTCACGAGGATACGGACCTTCTGAACGTTAACTCCCCAAGAACGACGGTTGCGGTTATTAGCGTGAGACACGTGGTTGCCGCTGCTCGGTTTCTTGCCTGTTACTGCACATTTGCGGGACATAGATTACACCTCCTTATTTCTAACACCTGCATAAACAATACTTATCTATAATATCACAGCAAATTTTGCTACGTCAACCGATTCAAAAACATTTATTTCTTTTAATACTTATAGTACAATGTAAATTAGTGCATTATGTCCTGTTAATCATAGAATGATTAGGCATGAAGTTAGGAAGGGGAATTCTCAATTGAGTAAGCGTTCTATAAACGGAACAGATTTTACCGCTATGGTATTGGCTGGAGCGGATAAGCTGCAACAGCATGCAGAACACGTCAATTCCCTAAATGTTTTTCCGGTCCCAGACGGAGATACCGGTACAAACATGAATTTGACGATGACCGCAGGTGCGAATGAATTAAAGAAAAATAACACCACTTCTGTGGGCCAATGTGCAGGTGTACTCTCCAAGGGCTTATTAATGGGAGCTCGCGGGAATTCCGGCGTTATTTTGTCCCAGTTATTCAGAGGGTTTAGCAGGTATGCGGCTCAACATGATGAGCTTAACACACAGCAGTTCGCTGCTGCGCTGCAAACCGGAGTGGACGCTGCGTATAAAGCAGTTGTAAAGCCTGTAGAGGGAACTATTCTTACTGTAGCTAAAGAGGCTGCAAGACATGCTGTTTATTATGCCCGCCGTACTACTGACGTTGTGGAGCTGATGACAGAGGTATTAGCCAAAGCAAAAGAAGCCTTAGCTTATACGCCTGAGCAATTACCTGTATTGAAGCAAGTCGGTGTTGTAGATTCTGGCGGTCAAGGTTTGGTCTACATTTATGAAGGGTTTCACCAGCATCTGACGAACGGAAGTACCGGTCTGTCTGAATCTGTGCAAGGACAAACCCACACACCAGTTGCACCAGCGCCTAAACCCGTGTTAACGAAACCTGAAAATGAACTGTTTTCTGTACAGTCTTCTGCACAGTCACAGCTATCTACTGAAGATATAGAATTTCTATATGATATGGAGTTTTTCATTAATCGCCAGTTAGGCGTTAACGTGAGAACTAATTTTGATGAGGAAGCTTTTAGGAAAGCGTTGTCAGTTAATGGCGATTCCATTATTGTAATTTCGGATGATGAGACGATTAAAGTGCATGTGCACTCTAAGGCTCCAGGTGAAGTGATGAACTTGGCTCTTCTTTATGGGGAGATCACGCAGATTCACATTCTTAATATGCGAGAGCAGCATCGTGACCTGCTGACTGCGGGTATGGATATTGCACCGATGCCTGATGTGTTCGCTGATATGCCGAATGAGAAGAGTGCAGTGCAAATGTCTCCTGCTGAGCCACCAGCTGATGATTTGGCACCTTACGGCTTCATTGCGGTATCTTCTGGCGCAGGTATTGCTGATATTTTCAAAAGCCTTGGAGTGGACGTAGTCCTTGCTGGTGGTCAAACAATGAATCCTAGCACGGAGGATTTCGTGAACGCGATTTCTTCTATATCTGCGAAGCATGTTTATATTTTGCCGAATAACTCGAACATTGTTCTTGCCGCTCAACAAGCTAAAGATCTTCTAGAAGGCGAACGTGAGATTACGGTGATTCCAAGTAAAAGTATTCCACAGGGAATAGCAGCAGCTTTTGCGTTCCAAGAGGAAGATGCTGTGGAGACTAATTCTGAGAATATGCTGGAAGCAATCTCTCATGTGAAATCCGGACAAGTAACGAACGCTGTGCGTGATACAAGCTTTGATGGGCTGGAGATTAAGTCGGGCCAATTTATTGGGATTTCTAATTCCAAAATTGTTGCTGCGGCAGATGATCTTTTAGCTGCAAGTCAGGCGCTGTTATCCAACATGCTGGAGAATGGCGACGAAATCGTCACGATCCTTATTGGTGCAGAAACAGAATCCGAGGCTACTGATTCTTTGAGTGAGTGGCTGGAAGAGACTTATCCGAATGTGGAAGTTGAGATTCATGAGGGTGGCCAACCCCTGTATTATTATCTGTTCTCTGTAGAGCCATAGGTAGGAATTAATGGTTCTTTAACAATGGAGTAGAAATTTGCTATTGCGTAGTTGGCAAAATTATAGCTTGGGGGAGAAAATCCATGAATCGTACCATTATCGTCACCGACAGCACTTCAGATATCCCGCCAACAATGGCGGAAACGTACGGAATTGAGGTAGTACCGTTGACCTTAATGTTCGGCGAAGAGGCTTTTAGGGACAATCTGGATATGACTCCGGAGCAGTTCTATGAGCGTCTTCCCCGTACCTCACAGCTGCCGACTACTTCTCAACCCTCACCGGTTGAATATATGAATGTGTACCGCAGTATTCTGGAGCGTAACCCGGGCTGTTCTATCCTTTCCTTTCATATTTCTTCTGGACTGAGCGGGACTTATCAATCTGCATTGCTGGCTAAATCGATGCTGGAGGAAGAGGGAGAAGGAATCACTGTTGTGGATTCTCTCTCCGCTTCTTATGGTTTTGGATTTATGGTAGTGGAAGCTGCCAGAATGTCTGCTGAGGGCAAAGGACCTCAAGAGATACTTGAGGCTGTAGAAAGCCTACGTCAATCGCGTAAGCTTTACTTCTTAGTAGATACACTTGAATATTTACAAAAAGGCGGGAGAATTGGGAAAGCCTCCGCTATTCTGGGGACACTTCTGAATATTAAGCCGATCCTGTCCATTGATGCAGAAGGAATTATTTATGCGGTGGAGAAAGTTAGAGGCCGTAAGAAGGCTGTCGCCCGTATGATTGAACTGTTCAAGCGGGATCTGCAGGGTGTAAACAAAATCAATGTGGCCGTGGGTCATACGGCTGAACCGGCTTCCGGCGAGGAGTTCCTGAATGAGCTTGCAGGACACTTCACCTTGGAAGAAAAAGTGCTGACGAACGTCGGCCCTGTCGTGGGCAGCCATGTCGGTAACGGTACATTAGCTGTGTTCATTTGGCCTGCAAAATGAGGGATAAATATGACACTGGCATTAAATCAAATTGAAGTAAAAAACATAACTGGCGTGAGTGCTCAAAAGCAAAGCGAGCTTCACGCCTTTGGCGTCTTTACAGTAAAGGATTTATTAGAGTATTATCCGTTCCGCTACGAGGATTATCGGCCCCGCTCGCTTAGCGAGACTAAACACGGGGATAAAGTGACCGTTGAGGCAAAAGTGATCGGTATCCCTGTGCTGCAGCGCTTTGGCGGCAAGTCACGTCTCAGCTGTAAGCTGGTTGCAGAGCCCTGGATGTTCACAGCAACCTGGTTTAACCGCCATTACGTAAGAGAGCAACTCACTGTGGGACGGGAAATTGTGCTGACCGGAAAATGGGATCAGAAGCGCAATCAGATTACAGTGACTGATTATGAATTTCCGGATCGTGGTGAAGGGAAGACGGGAACACTGCAGCCGGTCTATTCAGTAGGTGGTAAGATCACGCAGTCATGGATCAGGAAGGTTATTAATCAGGGACTTCAGCAGTATGGGGATCTGATTCCAGAAATTTTACCGCATTCTATTATGAGGGAATATGACTTCATGCCGCGTAAACGGGCCATTGCCACTATTCATAGGCCTGAGGACACTCGTGAAGGGCAGCAGGGGCGCCGTAGGATGGTGTATGAGGAACTATTCCTGTTCCAGTTGAAGATGCAAGCGTTCAGGGTTCTGAACCGCGGGCGGATGGATGGGGTAGTCCACACAGTGGATAACGCGACGGTACGCCAGTTCGTACGCAGTCTGCCCTTTGAGCTTACAGATGCGCAGAAACGTGTAGAGCTGGAGATTTTACATGATCTGCGTTCACCATATTGCATGAATCGTCTGCTGCAAGGAGATGTTGGCTCAGGTAAAACAGTGCTTGCGGCAGTGGCGCTTTTTGCTACGGTAAGATCTGGTTTTCAGGGTGCACTTATGGTGCCTACAGAGATTTTGGCAGAGCAGCATATGCGTTCACTTACCAGAATGTTTGAGCCGTTTGGGATTACTGTAGGACTCCTTACGGGCAGTGTGACTGGCCGAAAACGTAAAGAATTATTGGCCTCGTTGCAAATGGGGATGCTTGATATCGTGGTAGGAACACATGCTTTGATTCAGGAGGATGTATTTTTCCGTGATCTGGGTCTTGTAGTAACTGACGAGCAGCATCGTTTTGGTGTGAATCAGCGTGGTGTATTGCGGCGTAAAGGATATAATCCAGATGTACTGACGATGACGGCGACGCCTATTCCTCGTACGCTTGCTATCTCTGTTTTTGGAGATATGGATGTATCCACTTTATCTGAGAGGCCGAAAGGCCGGGTGCCAATAACTAGCTACTGGGTAAAGCATGATCTCATGGATCGTGTGCTGAATCTGATTAAGCGTGAAATTGATCTCGGTCGTCAAGCTTATCTGATCTGTCCGCTTATTGAAGAGTCCGAGAAGCTGGATGTGCAGAATGCTATTGATTTGCATATTCAGATGAGCCAAGCTTTCCCTAGCTATAAAGTTGGGCTTTTACATGGTAAAATGACTCCCGCTGAAAAAGATGAAGTGATGCGGGCGTTTTATAACAATGAGCTGCAGCTGCTTGTGTCCACTACGGTGGTGGAGGTGGGTGTAGACGTTCCTAATGCTACATTGATGATCATTATGGATGCGGATCGTTTTGGCCTGTCACAGCTGCACCAGCTGCGTGGACGGGTAGGAAGAGGGCAGCATGCCTCTTTTTGTGTGTTGGTAGCTGATCCAAAATCTGAAATCGGACGTGAGCGAATGACTGCCATGACCGATACGGATGACGGATTTGAGATTTCCAGAAGGGATTTGGAGCTGCGTGGTCCGGGAGACTTTTTTGGGACAAAGCAGAGTGGATTACCGGAGTTTCGGCTGGCAGATATGACGGCTGACTTTGAAATTCTCGAGCAGGCGCGGGATGATGTTGCAGAGCTGCTTAAGGATGAAGCCTTTTGGACATCACCTGAATATGCATCTCTTCGGCATTATTTACAGAGTGAACAGATCTTCCAAGGAGAATTAATTGACTAACTAGGCACATGTAGCACCGAAGGCTCATATACTGTGAAAGATTGGATATGACGGGAGGTGCTACACTTGGGTTATCAACAATTCGGAATTAGCCCTCAGTTGGTGGATCGCATCAAGCTGAAGATGAAAAACTCGACTGTGAAGGATCGTATCAAAAGTATGATTGAGGGCATCTCGAAACAGGAGCTGCAGGATCCTGCGGTTGTTCGCAGATTGGTACGAAAAGCGTCAGGTGTATTGAACGAGAAATTGACCTCGACACAGGAAGAACAAATTGTGAAGTTTATCATCGCGCAGAAAATCGATCCGAACAACACCTTTCATTTGATCCGCTTGTGGGGAATGTTCCGTTAAGTAGCGTATTAAATGAAAAGTAGGGGTTGTCCATAGATGTTTTTTTCATCGTATGTGACAGTCTGCAAGCAGCGATCCTCCTATTACTGGAGGATCGCTGCTTTGCTTTTTTGGCCGTAGTTACGGCAAGCTGCAATATGTCTCTATTCCGGACAACCGTTGCCTCCGAATCATAGTCATTCGTCGTCCGGTACCGCTGAATGATGTTCATCCATCGTTTGATGCCACCGAATCATGTTCATCTATCGTCCGATCCCGCCGAATCATGATCATCCGCTATCCGATCCCGCCGAATTATATCCATCCTACGTCTAATACCACCGAATCATAGTCATCCGCCGTCCGATACCCCGAATCACATTCACCCGCCGTAAGATGTCGCCGAATCATGTTCATCCACTGTCCGATCCCGCCGAATCAAGTTCATCCACCGTCCGCTGACCCCGAATCATGTTCATCCGCAAGTCGATCCCGCCGAATTATGTTCATCCGCTGAGGTATTCGGACTCCAATGACGTTATTTACAAATATATCGCCTTTGGAGCAAGGTTTCGGACTCCAGTGCAGTTATTCATAAGAAATAGACTCGTAGTTGGTGTTTTTTGTGCCAATTGGAGCTATGCGGTCCGATAGCATTCAAAATTCAGGATAATTCCGCGTATAAGGTCCGCTGTGTCCGATGCCACCGAATTCCATTCATCTGCCGTGGGGTACCGCTGAATTATGTTTATCCATCGTCTGATGCTACCGATTCATGTTCATATATAGTCTGATGCTACCGTATCAACTTCATCTGCTGTCGGGTACCACCGAATCTTGTTCATCCGCAAGTCGATCCCGTCGAATCATGATCATCCGCTGTGGCTTTCGGACTCCAATGACGTTATTCACAAATATATCGCCTTTGGAGCAAGGTTTCGGACCCCAGTGCAGTTATTCATAAGAAATAAGCTCATAGTTGGCGTTTTTTGTGCCAATAGGAGCTATGGGGTCCGATAGCATCCAAAATTCAGGGTAATTTCGCGTATAAGGTCTCCTGTGCCCGATGCCACCGAATTCCATTCATCTGCCGTGGGGTACCGCTGAATTATATTTATCCATCGTCTGATGCTACCGAATCAAGTTCATCTGCTGTAGGGTACTACCGAATCTTGTTCATCCGCAAGTCGCTACCGCCGAATCATGATCATCCGCAAGTCGCTACCGCCGAATCATGATCATCCGCTGTGGCATTCGGACTCCAATGACGTTATTCACAAATATATCGCCTTTGGAGCAAGGTTTCGGACCCCAGTGCAGTTATTCATAAGAAATAAGCTCATAGTTGGCGTTTTTTGTGCCAATAGGAGCTATGGGTCCGATAGCATCCAAAATTCAGGATTATTTCGCGTATAAGGTCTCCTAAGTCCGATAGCTGCCTCAATCGCGCAAACATGTTAGATTAAGCGAAGTTTGAGGCCTCGATCAAGAAGTTTTGGGTCTCAAACAAAAAAAAGGAGTCTTCGCTCAAGAAATTAGGTCTCGCTCAGAAAAATTGGTTGCGATCAAAGGCTAAATTCAAAAAGAAGGGAGCGTTCCAGCCATTTTCATGGCTTAAGGGCGCTCCCTTTTTTTATTCGTGTAAGCGTGTTTGTCTATGATCTTTAGTGGCTGATCTGAACACAATTTGGCTCTCTGAATCACACTGTAGAACGAGTGCCCGAAGATGCTCTTCTTCCATTCTGTTCGTCAGACAAAACAACGTGCTAACCTCTCCATCTTGCCCTGAACCTTCAGCAATCGCAGCTTCTCGGTTTAGGGAGCTTGCGATTGCTTGCTGAATGTCCAAACATCGGCTGCTGGTAATCCAAGCAGTGCGGGAGTGGGATAATCCCCGTAGTGAGATACGAACACCTTCGAAAGCCAGCAGGTAGGCAATAATAGAATACATTGCTTGCTCCCAACCGAACAATGTTCCTGCAAAAAGCAGAATTGCACAGTTCAGGATCATAATAACGACTTCCGTTGATTTTGGAGGTCCGCCGCTCAGCAGAGAATACCCCTGGTCACTGGCTTGTTTATTTACACCGCCGAATCTCACAGATATTCCAATACCTACTCCAAGACAGATGCCTCCTGCCATTGCGGCAGGTAAAGGATCGCTAATCACAGCAGGAAAACGATGCAGCGCAAGAGACGCGATGGTTAGGCAGGTTAATCCCAAAACAGTGTAAAGAGCAAAGCGGAGATTTACTTGTTTTCGCGACATAAATATAAAGGGCAGGTTGAATAGAAATAGAAACAATCCAAGCTGCATTTCAGTAGTATGAGCGAATAATGCGGATAAACCTGTAATCCCGCCGACAACAAGGCCATGTGGCATTAAAAATAATTCCAATCCTACAGCAGCAAGCAATGCGCCGGCAATGACTGTGAGAACTCGGAAGGTAGAGCTTCTTTGTAGCTGTTGACGTTGATTTATTTTGTTCTGCATAGTTTTTCCTCCTTCAACAGGGGAAACGACCTTACTTATTTTCAGTGGCTATGGCAGATTTTTTGAATATTCGTGCATCATGTCGTTTCTCAAAGTTGAATACTTTATCCGTTATTTTACAAATCTATTTAGATTCCTTCGTCAGACGATGTCCAAGGATAACATGGATCAGCACGTAAATGGCTGGGAATGTCTGCAAATAGTTGCAAATGGTTGCGAACGGCTGCAAATGGCTGCAAATAGTGAAGACTAGCCAGCACTCCGCCTGCTTTACCCAAATTGGCTAAAACAATTTAAAGTTTATCCCGTGAGACTATAGGCATCCAATGATAGATGAAGCATGAAGGCTGTGACCAACGCTACGTCCGGCCAGTAAGCCTGCAACGAAGTTGCGCCAATCAGTATAACGATAACTGCTGCAAGGGAGTACCAGAGCGCCTCACCGCCTAAGGTGGGTGGATGTAACTTAGTCTCAAGCTGAAGAAGAAGATGGCACCTAAGAAATAACGAAATAGGATCACGAGCTTTTCAATTCGTCTAACATGTTCGGTTTCAGCGAGGACAAGTCCACTAGTAGTGCGCCAATAACTTCTGTCTGCTAGACGAGTACTCTCGGAGAATCCAGCAATCAAGAATAGTGCTGCGAATATTACTAATGTAAAAGCGCTCCGGAACGGATATCCAGAACATGGTTCAGCCAAGATACTTGCTTTCTTCCAGTGGATGATGAGCAATGCGAGCATGTATAGCCACCGGGAAATCCGCATCTCTATAATTCATGAACCTAAGATTTTTATCAATTGAAGTTCTAAATTCCCTTCAGCCGACATTCATTTAGGGCAGAGGTGAACTTCGTTAGTGGAGTGAAATTAGAAAATGAGACGTGAATTTTAACAGGTACAGCCGCAGTCGAAGCAGGAATTTATAAATCACTGGACGGAACAGTAAAGAAAGTACAGGGAGTATTGCAATTACCGCAAGGGACTTCGCTCCCCACTGTTCAGTTATTTTGATGGCTCCTACCTGAGGGGTTATTTGAGGTGCAATCCTTACGGGAGGTGTAAACTTTCGCTCGTAGCGTTCAATTTCGGATGTCGTTGATTCTTGCTCCGTAGTGAATATTCCTCCAGACCAGGCAGGTGGAAAAGAAAACATCATTCCCAGAATTAGGACGATACGAAGAAACCAATGTAGTGATAAACGCGCTATATATTGCACCGAAATAACACCTCCCAACTGTATGTAGTATAAAAAGCATACCATACCTTTTCCTTTGAATCCAAATTGTTTTGTGAAAAAAATTCATATATAGATGATGAAAACATGAAACCGAACGGGAAAAATGACGTATTTCGCAGCATAGATAACTTTTATTATCTAGTTTCAGTCAGGAGGGATAAATTTGAGCGAATGGCAGGATTTTAACGGTTTTGATGAGCGCAGCTTTTTCGGAAGTTTCATTCATGAGATGCCACTGTTTTTTAAATTATTTGCTTTGCTTTTTCTTGGCCTTTTCGTTTTTATAATTGTTAAATCAGTGAGAATCTGGATGTCCAATAACGCAAGTCCTTTGATAAAAGCAAACTGCACAGCGGTCACCAAACGAACCGAGGTATGGGGTGGATCCGGTGAATCGAGAGCAAATACTAGTTATTACGTTACGTTTGAGTTTGCCGATGGCTCTCGTTTAGAGTTGCAGGTAAGAGATCAGGATTTTGGCCTGATTGTAGAAGGGGACCGAGGTGAACTCCTATATCAAGGGACTAGGTTTAAAAGCTTCAATCGCGATTTGAAGAAAGAACATCTAAATTTCTAAAAAAGTACATACCATTTAAGAATCACCATGCCTGTTTTGGGTAAAACTCATATGAGAGGTTTTACCAGATCTCAATTCTGGAAGGAGGCTATGGTCTTGAATTCAAATAATTCACAATCGCAAGGGCTGGTACCCTTCCATACACTGGGCGAGGAAGAAGTGCTGAATAGGCTGGAAACTCGGAAAGAGGGTTTATCTTCCGATGAAGCGGCTAAACTTCTGGAGCGATATGGGAAGAATGTACTGCAAGAAGCGAAGGCTAAATCGCTATTAGAAAAGTTTATCGAACAATTTAAAAATGTAATGATCTTTATTTTGCTAGTAGCAGCTGTATTGTCAGGAGTTTTGGGGGAATGGACGGATACGATTATTATTTTGCTTGTAGTCATTCTGAACGCGGTGCTTGGAGTTATTCAGGAAAATAAGGCGGAGCAGGCACTCGATGCGCTTAAAAGCATGTCCTCTCCGCATGCCAGAGTAAGACGTTCCGGTCAGGTTACTGAGATAAAAAGTGAAGACCTCGTACCCGGGGATATCGTATTACTGGAAGCCGGAAATGTAGTTCCGGCGGATATAAGACTTTTGGAAGCCGCATCGTTAAAGACGGAGGAAGCCGCGCTTACAGGAGAATCATTGCCATCAGAAAAGCGGGCCGGTGTGCTTGAAGGCAGCGACATTGTAATCGGTGACCGCACCAATATGGCTTATATGAGCAGCAGTGTTACTTATGGCCGGGCGGTTGGTGTCGTTACAACAACAGGAATGCAGACGGAGGTCGGTAGAATTGCCGGTTATATCTCGGAGGAAGATAATGATGTAACACCGCTGCAAAAAAAGCTGGATGAACTAGGGAAATATTTCACCTTTATTATTCTTGGCGTTTGCGTGATTATCTTTGCCGTTGGGATCTTCGAGGGAAGAGAGCTAATGGATATGCTACTCACCTCGATCTCACTTGCGGTAGCGGCTATCCCGGAAGGGCTGCCAGCAATTGTTACGATCATTCTCGCGCTTGGTGTGCAGCGAATGGCGGGACGAAAAGCGATCATTCGCAAGCTTCCTGCCGTGGAGACACTCGGAAGTACAGAGATTATATGCTCCGATAAGACAGGTACTTTAACATTAAATAAAATGACTGTCGAAAAAGTACATGTCAACGGAAAGACCACTGATTCCAGTGCAGGACTTGAAGGGATTCCTGGTGGTGAGTTATTGCTTCAAGCTATGACGCTTTGTAATGACTCCAGCATTGACGAAGGAAAGACTCCTAGTGAAACTGAAGCAAAAGCTGGAAACAAGGATCCCCAAACCAAGAGCGGAAAAGCAATCATCGGCGACCCGACAGAGACCGCGTTAGTCGATTATGCGCTTAGTATAGGTACTGACAAAAGGGAGCTTGAAAAGAAATATCCACGTAAAAATGAGCTGCCTTTTGACTCTGATCGCAAGCTGATGACAACGATTCATGAGGTAGAAGATGGTCGATATCGTGTGCTGACAAAGGGTGCACCAGATGTACTTTTGTCCAAATGCAGCCATATTTATGTGGTTGGAGAAATTGTACCTCTACAAGACGAACATAAGCGGAATATCATGGAGAGTAATAAAATGCTCGCAAATGACGCACTTCGAGTGTTGGCGTTTGCTTTCCGAGATGAGGAGCAGCTGCCGACCGATCTCTCACCAGATACCACGGAGAAAGAGTTAGTATTTATTGGTTTGGTTGGTATGATAGACCCGCCGCGTGAGGAAGTACGGGATGCGGTAGCCATCTGCCGTAAAGCGGGAATAAGACCTGTAATGATTACAGGGGATCATCGTGATACAGCAGCGGCTATTGCCAAAAGATTAGGGATTATTGAAGATGAATCAGGTGTATTAACGGGCAGTGAGCTGGATAAATTCAGCGAAGAGGAATTTGCGGAGAAGGTTACCGATTATTCGGTTTATGCACGCGTCTCTCCTGAACACAAGGTGCGTATCGTTAAGGCTTGGCGGCAAAAAGGAAAAATTGTGGCGATGACCGGAGATGGTGTAAATGATGCTCCTGCACTTAAATCATCCGACATCGGTGTGGGTATGGGGATAACCGGAACGGATGTTGCCAAGGGTGTATCAGATATGGTGCTTGCCGACGATAACTTTACGACTATAGTTGTTGCCGTTGAAGAAGGACGGAAAGTTTACAGCAATATCCGCAAAGCAATCCAGTTCCTTCTCTCCGCTAACCTTGGGGAAGTGCTGACATTATTTATTGCCACTATGATTGGTTGGCGTATTCTAGAGCCGATCCATATCCTGTGGATTAATCTCGTTACGGATACTTTACCTGCACTTGCCCTCGGGCTTGAGAAAGCCGGTGAGGATGTAATGGCGAAGAAGCCGCGTAAAGCAAGCAGTAGCATCTTTGCTGGCGGCGTGGGGATTGGGATTATATATCAAGGGATTATAGAAGCGGCGCTTACGTTATTCGTGTACCAATGGGCGCATACGCATTACAATGAAGGTATTGCGGTTACAATGGCCTTTGCCACATTAGGATTACTGCAAATTGCCCATGCTTTTAACGTCAGATCCAATAAAAAATCGCTATTCCAGATCGGTTGGTTCAGCAATCGGTATATGTTATGGGCGTCGCTGATCTCTATACTAATGCTTGTGCTTGTGATCATCATCCCGGGCTTAAACGACTGGTTTGGTGTCTCACATTTAAGTGGATTACAGTGGGGAATAGTATGTGCAGCAGCTGTAGCGATTATTGTCATAGTAGAACTTGTAAAGCTGTTTGTCCGGATAAGCGGAAGGGGCAAGAGCTGGGATTAAGAATTTGGTTAAGAGTTGTAGTCAAAAAGCCTGAATCCCTTCAATAGGGATTCAGGCTTTTTGAATGATTTCTTTTAAAGTATGGGAAGCTTATAAAACACGTTGCATGTGGAGGATTACATTACTCCAATAACCTGAGTCGAGGTCACTGATCTGAACTCCGGGTTCGCCCCAAGTGTGGATAAACTTTCCGTCTCCAATGTAAATACCGACATGACCAGGTATAGCATCACTTTCAAATCGGCCGGGAACGGTAAAAAAGATAAGATCTCCTACATCCAGTTCGCTTCGACTTACACGAGTACCTAAATTATCTTGATCTTTAGCTAAACGAGGTAAGCTGACACCGAATTTTTTGAAAACATGCTTTGTAAAAGAAGAGCAATCAAATTTTTTGGTTTCTTCATAAGATCCAGCGCCAAAGTCGTAGGGTACACCTAAGAAATTTTTGGCAAAAGCGACTAACTCCTTTTTATCCGCTTCAGAAATACTTTGAATGCGTAAAGATTTAGATTCACTCGTGGATTCGACCGTCGATAATTTTTCGATAGTCTTACGTTCGGACGGTGTAGCAATGTTTATCTCACCCGACTGGGGATTCCAGCCTACTTCTGTTTGCAGAAATTTGGACAAGGCTAAAGGGGTGATATAGATTTGCCCTTCTTGTCGTCTAGGGGCTTGTGGCAGTGTGATTTTTTCCCCAAGTGAGAATACCTGTGGTGAGCCAGGGCGCAGCATATACATAACATCGCTATAACCGATTTTAGTGTATCCATCACTTGAACCATCATCTTTCATCCGATATCCGAGCGAAGTAACCGCAGGCTTAAGTGGAATCCAGTACTTTCCCTGAGCGTCAGTAATTGCAGATTGTTCATAATAACTGGAGGCATTTGTTCCATCAGGAGTTAGCGCGTTAACCTTAGGTTTTTGCGATTGAGATGAATAACCGCAGGATGAACTCGTTAAAGCGACAGCAAGCAATACAGTAGCGGTGGTTAGTAGTCTTTTGTGATTATTAGCCATTTAACACGCTCCATCTTCAAACTGTAAATTAAGTTTGTGCAGGGCGATTTTTTTTATGTAAAAGAAACGAAGGCAATCGTTGTAAGAGACAACCAAGCATTACCTGTTTTGATGTCATATATTCTTCAGAATTTGAAATCTATGGAAATATGATAAGTGATTGACGGATAAACAACCTCCATATAATATAGGTTTAATAGATTTCTATCATTAATGTGAGGTACGTGTAAGCTTATGCTTTAATGCTTTTATCGATAAAAGTGATAATGCTGAGTCGCTCACCTTGATGTATGCGTTAATAAACTAATGAAATGGGGTACTTTGATGAAAAAGAGAAACATTTTGGCGGGATTAAGCTTATGCTTCATGCTCGTAGCAGCTGGTTGTGGTAACAATAACACTGCGGGAAACGCAGGAAATGCAGCGAATTCCGGTAATTCCCCTACGAATGCAGGAGCAGCAGATTCAAAAACGTACAAAATTGCGATCTCGCAATATGTGGAGCACCCCTCACTTGATGCTACACGTGAAGGAATTCTCGCTGCTTTGAAGGATGCAGGAATCGTTGAAGGTGAGAACCTGAAGGTTGACCTTGAGAATGCTCAGGCTGATCAAGCGAATAACTTGTCCATTGCTCAAAAGATTGCCGCTGACTCTAATGATTTGGTATTGGCAATTGCAACGCCTTCCGCTCAATCAATTGTTCAAGCACTCAGCAAAGCAAGTAAGGATACACCGATTTTATTCGCAGCCGTAACTGACCCACTCGACGCGAAGATTGTCACGGATCTGGAGCATCCAGGTGGCAATGTATCAGGGGTATCGGACACCAATCCCGAAGCGATTAACAGATTAATGCAATTTATAGCTACCCAATTTCCTAACGTGAAAAAGCTGGGCATCGTTATTAATGAAGGTGAACCAAATGCAGTAATTATGGCTGAGATTGCTAAAAAAGAGTTGGATAAACATGGAATCGAGCTAGTGAAGGCTGCCATCACGAATACCTCTGAAGTCAAACAAGCTGCAGAATCACTTGTGGGTCGTGTAGATGCATTCTACATTACTTTGGATAACACAGTCGTAAGTGCAGTGGATACCATTATTCAAACAGCTAATGACAAGAAAATTCCCTTCTTCTCCAGTGACCGTGATACGGTTGAAAAGGGAGCTTTCGCCACCGTTGGTTTTAAATATTTCGATCATGGCTATCAAGTGGGTCAAATGGCCGTGGATATTTTGAAAAATGGTAAAAAGCCAGCTGATATGAAAGTAACCATGCAAGAAAAACTCGATCTCATTCTTAACCTGAAATCTGCAGCAGCGCAAGGCATAGAAGTGACTGATGCAATGAAGGCAGAAGTTGCCGATCAAGCTAACAATATTATTCAATAAGCCATTATATAGGGGCGATTTCGTGAGAACGCCCCTTTCCGCTCGAAGGAGGAAGTCATCTATGTTAAATTCGATGCTCGGGGCCGTTGAAATGGGACTGCTTTACGCATTTATGGCTTTAGGTGTATACATTACCTTTCGTATTCTTGATTTCCCTGATTTGACTGTAGATGGGAGCTTTACCACTGGTGGTGCCATTGCCGCTGTTATGATTACTAACGGTTATGCACCATGGCTTGCTACCCTGGCCGCTATTGCTGGTGGAATGCTGGCAGGAATGTGTACGGGCCTATTACATACGAAAGGCAAGATTAATGGACTGTTATCCGGGATTTTGATGATGATTGCACTCTATTCCATTAATCTGCGGATATTTGGTGGCAAACCGAACTGGTCTTTAATGGGCGACACTACCTTGTTCACTTCCATTGATCCTCTGCTCGTTCTGCCGTTTGTAGTTATTTTTGTGAAAATAGTAATGGATTTATTCCTGCGTACAGATCTTGGACTTGCGCTGCGGGCTACCGGAGATAATGCAAGAATGATCCGTAGTCTGGGTGTGAACACGGATAATACCACTATTCTTGGTGTCAGTTTATCCAATGGAATGGTGGCGCTCTCGGGGGCGTTAATCACTCAGTATTCTACTTTTGCGGATTCCTCTATGGGTATTGGGATGATTGTAATCGGGTTAGCTTCGGTGATCATCGGTGAAGCCATATTCGGTGCTAAAAATGTATTTCGGGCCACATTGGCTGTTGTGCTCGGATCCATAGTTTACCGGATCGTAGTTGCACTTGCCTTGCGGGTACCGTGGCTGAAAGCTTCGGATCTTAAGCTGATCACAGCAATTATCGTTATTTTCGCTCTTGTATTCCCGTCGATTCAGCGTTTCCTGAAGCAGAAGAATATGGCGCGGAGGCGTTCCGTTGAATTAGCTGAGCAGGCGCTAAGCAGCAAGAGAGGAGGCACCATCGATGCTTAAACTGGAGAACGTATCTAAGCTGTTCAATCCCGGAACACCCGATGAGAAAATAGCGCTGCTCGGCATTGACTTGGAGCTTCTTCCCGGTGATTTTGTCACCATCATTGGAAGTAATGGAGCTGGTAAATCTACGTTGATGAACATTATTTCCGGTGTCATGAAGCCGGATCTGGGTACAGCCAGCATTGAGGGAAATTCAATCAGCCATTTGGCGGAATTTCAACGGAGTCGTTGGATCGGCCGTGTCTTTCAGGACCCAATGGCGGGTACGGCTCCACATATGACGATTGAAGAAAATTTAGCTATGGCTTATAAAAGAGGCAAAAGCAGAGGGTTAACCTTTGGCGTAAATAAAGCTAAAAGAGCTTTGTTTCGCGATGAGCTAAGCCGTCTGGGGATTGGGCTGGAAGATCGCCTGCGGGCAAAAGTAGGGTTGTTGTCAGGGGGAGAGAGACAAGCGCTAAGTCTGCTAATGGCGACCTTTACTCAACCGCAAATTTTACTTTTAGATGAACATACAGCAGCCCTTGACCCTTCTCGTGCGGAGCTGATTACTAAACTGACAGAGTCCATTGTCCGAGAGATGAAGTTAACCACCCTAATGGTTACTCATAACATGGAACAGGCCATTCGTCTTGGCAATCGTCTGATCATGATGGATAAGGGCCGTATTATTTTGGATATCGATGAGGAACGTAAAAAAGATCTTACTGTAGAACGGCTGCTCGGAGAATTCGAGACAATCAGCGGACATAAATTGGCAGATGACCGAATGATGCTGGGCTAGTCAGTTGTAGCTGTGAAGGTAGCTCAATATAAGGGCTTGAAGTGAAGTCTGATTCTGGATTTCATTTCGAGCCCTTTTTTACATAGGAATTTTTTCGCCGAGCCATTATACTATCCTTATCTTTCAGTTCACGGAAATTTACCCAAATGGAACATTATGGTTTATAATGGAATTATAGTGATAATAAATGAAAATTATCATATTTAGGGAGCGGAGAATGCAGATGATTTGGAAAAATGTTAGCGCTTACAGAAGTTCGGGCATTTTCAACAAAATGATACTGATTATTTCCTTTTTGCTTCTACTTTCCTTTTTATTCTCTTTGACCGTTTTACAATATGTGTATCGTATCTATGACAAGCAAATTTATGAAAAGGCCTCTGAGGTACTGGGGATGTCCTCCATTAGCATCGAAAATGCCCTAAGAGAATTGGATCAGCTTTCTTTTACAGTGGTGTCTGATGAGCAAATTCAGGAATGCCTGCGCCAATTGCAGAATGATCCACAGCCTTATGAAAGACAAGTTCTACATAACAAGATCATAAACAGGCTGGTTGCTTTTGCAGGGGCAGAGAAATACGTTTATTCCATGATGCTGATGGATACGAGTGGCGGAGTAATGACTGCGGGCAATCGTGAAGGAGTATCACAGGATCTGCAGGATCAGTTAAAGCCGTTAGCTGCGGAAGCTAGCGGGAGTATAGTGTGGTATCCGCAAGGAAACAGAAATTCACTTTTGGCGGTTCGGCAGATTAAATCTTATACAGGGTCAACGTTTACGCTGGATGATCTGGGTACACTCGTGATCCGTATTCGGATCGATCTAATCATTGCGGATAGTACGAGCGAAACTGACCAATTAATCGCAGTTGATGCCACGACGGGACAGGCAATCTATCCTGAAGCGCCGATTCTTTTGCCAGAAGAGCTTAAAGAAGAGACAGAACGTCCGGAGCTATATCGCACGGCCAAATATCAAGAAGGTACTTATTTTATAACCAAGACGAAATCATCTTATATAGATTGGATCTACATCAATGCCACTCCATTTAATGAGATGTTCAAACATATTACTTTTGTCAAAAAGCTGGTCGTCATCATATTCGCACTAATCTTATTAATTGGTCTCCTTTTAGGCTACAGGCTTGCTCGCAGTATTGTACGTCCGATCTCTAAGCTGACCAAAAAAATGAAGCAAATCGAGAAGGGCGATCTGGACAATCTGGAGGAACAGTCATTAGGTGTGGTTTCACAGACTGCGCAGGACGAGGTTAGTCAGCTAAACCGGACTTTTAAAATGATGATCCGCAGGATCAGAGAGCTTATTGATGAGAACTATGCGAAGCAGCTGATTATTAGAGAGACAGAGCTAAAAGCTTTGCAGGCCCAGATTAATCCGCATTTTTTGTACAATACACTGGAATCAATCAACTGGTTAGCCAAAATGAACAAACAAGCCAAAATCTCAGAAATGGTAGAAGCGCTCGGTTACTTGTTCCGCAGCTCTATTGGTCTAAAGGATCCGCTGATTACACTAGAAAAAGAGATCACTATCGTGCGCAATTATGTCATTATCCAGAAAACACGGTTTGATGAGAGGCTTGATTTCCGGATGGATGTACCTGAACATCTGCATGACGCTTTGATTCCGAAGCTGACCTTGCAGCCTTTAATCGAAAATGCTATCCGCTATGCACTAGAGCCTAATATTGAACCGTGTACCATTTCTATAACAGTTAGTGAAGAAGAGCAGGGCCTCGATATCAGAGTCAGTGATAATGGACCGGGAATGAGCGCTGAATTTATCAAAGATTTGCAGATGGGAAGAGTTAAGACCCGTGGAGAAGGCATCGGCTTAGCTAACATCGCGGAAAGGATTCAAATCGTCTTTGGCCCTGAATGGGGCACTTCCATAGAAAGTAAACCGGGTCAAGGAACAACTATACATGTGCGTATACCTTACTTAAAAGGAGTGCTAGAGAATGTATAAACTGCTGCTGGTGGATGATGAACGCTTGATTCTGGAAGGGATATCGCAGGTTGTGGACTGGGGACGAGCGGGAACAGAGCTTGTAGGCACGGCGTGGAACGGGATTGAGGCTTTGGTGAAAATAGAGGAGCTTAACCCTGAAATAGTGATTACGGATATTTCTATGCCTGGTTTAGATGGTTTGGGACTGGTGCAAAAATGCAGTGAACGATTTCCAGACGTGAAATTCGTTATGCTGACTGGTTATAAGGATTTTGATTATGCTTGTATTGCTATGCAGAACGGGGTTAAACATTATCTTTTAAAGCCGTGCAATGAGAATCAGATCCATGATGCACTGGTTGAGCTGGTAGCAGAGCTCGATGAACAGAAGAGCCGGGGCGAATTCGTAAATAGCATGAAACAACGTCTTCAGAAGGTATTGCCCCATGTGAAAGAACAATTTTTGAAGGAATGGATCTCTAACAAAACTTATGGAAGTCAGGATCTAGAGTACTATCAGGAATTATTCGGCATTGAACTCAATGACAAAACGGTACGCTTGCTCCTGTTCCGACTAGAAGGTTCTTACGAATATGAGCAATTGTTCGCTCTGCAAAATATTGCCCAGGACGTACTTCAGGAAACACTCCTGAGTGCGACGATAGGCGGTCATTTATTAATATTACTGGAAGACGAAGGAAATACGATGCGGAATAGCCCCTTGCTTAAACGTATCGCTGAAGTAAGAGAGGTATTCTGCAAGTTTTATAAAATGGATGTGACAATCGCGATTAGTGATGCTGACCTTATGATTCATTCCCGGAGATTGTATCGTCAGACCTTGCAGTGCCTGAACCATCGTTTTTATTTGGAGGCGGGCGGTTTGATTACCGGGAGTGATATCCCAAGTGATGAGCTAAGTGGAAGAAATGATATCGAGCTAGATGAAGAGCATATTTGTCTACTTATAAAAGCAGGCGATCAAAATACGGTTGAGCTGGAATTGGAACGATTATTCAACTTGCTCGCAGATGAGCGGTTAGATATTAACGTGACGCGTTCTTATGTTTTACAGTTATATTCCGCTATGATTCGTTTAGCAGTCCCTGATGAAAGAAATAGCTTCACATCAGGCTTGGCGGAGCTTGCCGAAATTAGAACCTTGGGAGGTTTAAAAGCATACGTCAAAGAGGCAGCGGTTCGCTTAACAGCGATGTATGACCGACATTTTAGTTCCCGGCAATCACTTATTGTAGACAAAATGTTCAAAATTATCGCAGAGGATTACAAGAATGCAGAGCTGTCGCTTAGCTCGGTCGCTGCTGAAATGTTATATATGAATCCCGACTATCTAGGCAAAATATTCAAGAAAATTACCGGAGAGAAATTCTCGAATTACGTAACCAATTACCGGATTGCTAAAGCATCGGAGCATATTTTGAGAAGTGGGGATGTAAGAGTATTTGAGCTGGCTGAAATGTTCGGCTTCGGTGGAAATGCACAATATTTCAGTCAGGTATTTAAAAAAGTAACCGGCCAGACCCCTACAGATTTCATGAAACCCCCTCAAGCGAACTGATTATTGAACAAACAAGACGGTTTTTTGTATTCAATAATCACGGAATATTTGAGAAAATTTAACCAATGAAAGCGCTACCTAAAGGGATCAGAGCCTTTACACTATCATAGGAAAAGGGGACATGAAATTGAAAAAGAGATTCGCTTTACTAGCCGTACCATTATTGCTGTCGTCGATGTTAGCTGGTTGCGGTGGAGGTAACAACAATAATAATGCTGCCGCTACGGATTCCGCTACAAATACTCCTTCAGAAACGAAACCTGCGGCCACAACCTCAGCAGAACCAGTAACCCTGCGAATCGCATGGTGGGGTGGAGATACAAGACATTCTTATACACAACAAGTTATTGATATGTATGAAGCCAAATATCCGAATGTAACCATTGAGCCTGAATATGCATCCTTTGATGATTACTGGAAAAAGCTTGCTCCGCAAGCTGCTGCAAATAGACTTCCTGATATCGTTCAAATGGATATTTCCTATATTAATCAATATGGATCTAATGGACAGCTCGAAGATTTGAAACCTTATTTGAACTCTCAGATTCAAGTCGGCGATGTGAATGAGAACGTGCTGAGTACTGGAGTGATCGGTGAGAAGCAATACGGAATTCCGTTAGGGGTTAACGTACTTGGTTTTCAATATGATCCAGAATTGCTGAAAAAGGCAGGTGTTGATTCTATCCCAGAGAATTGGACTTGGGATCAATACAAGGAAATCGCCGCAAAAGCTAAGTCGGCTGGACTGTATATGGACGGTTCCATGGCAGCAGACGTGTTCTTCAACTATTATCTGCGTACAAAAGGGCTGGCACTCTATAACAATGATGGTTCCGCACTTGGCTATGAGGACGATGCGTTGTTCACTGACTTTTTCGGAATGTTGTCTGGTTTGATTAAAGATGGAGCGGTCCCATCACAAGACAAACTGAGCCAAAATAAAGGGGTTATTGAAGAGTCGGATATTGTTAAAGGGACAGGTATCGGTGTATGGCAATGGTCGAACCAATACGTTGCTTTGCAAATCGCTGTAAATCGTCCTATGGAGCTGGCACAAATGCCTGGTCCAGATATGGATAAAGGGCTTTACATGCAGCCAAGTATGTACTGGTCAATTACTTCTAACTCTAAAGTGAAGGAAGAAGCAGCGAAGTTCGTTGATTTCTGGATTAATGATGTGGAAGCTAACAACCTGATCAAAGGCGAACGCGGAGTACCGATTTCAAGCAAAATCAAAGAATCTGTAGCTACACAATTAACTGATTCCGGTAAGCAAGTATTTAAGTTTGTTGCTGACATGGAGCCTACTACTTCACCTATGAGTCCACCGGTAGGATCACCAGAGGTTGTAGCCCTGCTTACAGACCTTGCTGAACAAATGAACTTCGGAAAAATCGATCCAGCAGCAGCAGCAGCACAGTTCCGAAAAGAAGCGAACTCTATTCTCTCCAGCCGTTAATCGTAGGGTAACAGATAACTATACTGCGTCTCACATGGGAAACGGCGTGCCATTTCGCTAGGCGGCATCCCGTTTCCCATATTATTCACATAAAAAGGAGTTGGAGACCCTTGGCATTAACGAATCCCCTACCTTCGAATCCATTGGCTGTTAAGAAAAAGAACCTCACCGGCCGGCGGTTACGAAGCAACCTTACAGGATATGCCTTCATCAGTCCGTTCGTCATTGGCTTCCTTTGCTTCACACTGATCCCGATGATCATTTCGCTGTATCTTTCTTTTACCAAATACAATTTATTCGCTCCACCTAAGTGGATTGGATTTGATAATTACATCAAAATGTTCTCAAATGACCCGAAATATTTGCATTCACTAAAGGTAACGCTGCTTTACGTATTTATCGGTGTGCCTTTACGTCTAACCTTCGCATTATTTGTGGCCATGATTCTAAATACGAAATCACGTATGGTAGGAGCCTATCGGACAACTTATTATTTACCTTCTATTATAGGTGGTAGTGTGGCGGTCTCCATCATGTGGCGTAATATTTTTAGTGATACTGGAATTATTAACGGCATGCTTGGCTTTTTCGGAATTGGACCGGTAAGTTGGTTTGGCAATCCGAACGCTGCGCTTATCATGTTGATAACTCTATCTGTGTGGCAGTTTGGCTCATCCATGTTGATCTTTCTGGCAGGTCTCAAAAATATTCCTGGTGAAATGTATGAGGCAGCTAGTGTGGATGGAGCCGGATTCTTCAGAAAGTTCTTCAAGATTACTATGCCACTCTTAAGTTCAGTGATTCTGTTTAATCTAGTTATGCAGACGATCAGCGCATTTATGACCTTTGTTCCAGCTTATATTATCTCTAAAGGTGAAGGCGGACCTATGGACGGCACTATGTTGTATTCTCTCTATTTATTCCGTCAGGCTTTTATGTTTAATAATATGGGTTATGCTTCGGCTATGGCTTGGGTGATGTTGTTGCTTGTCGGCATCATGACCGGAATCTTGTTCAAGACATCCAAATCGTGGGTCTTCTACGAGTCGGAAGGAGGAAAATAATCCATGGCGAAAATTAAACTGAAATGGCCGCTTTATCACATCCTTATAGGTGGCCTCGCTATCGTTATGCTGTATCCGATTCTGTGGATGATCATGAGTTCTTTTAAAGAGAGCCGGCTTGTGTTTGTTACAGCGCAGCACCTTATACCTGATCCATGGGAATGGGGGAACTATGCTAAAGGCTGGGAAGGTATTGCAGGTTACTCCTTTGGTGTCTTCATCAAGAACTCTTTTGTAATTGTCATTGTCGCAACACTGGGCGCAGTCATTTCATCTTCACTGGTTGCCTTTGGTTTTGCCCGCAATAAATTTGTAGGCCATGGCTTATGGTTCGGAATCATGATGATGACCCTGATGCTTCCTTCCGATGTGGTGCTCGTCCCTCAATACATTATCTATGCCAAATTGGAATGGCTCGACAGTATCAAACCGATCGTTGTTCCACAGTTCTTCGGTGTCCCGTTTTTCATTTTCCTAATGCTGCAGTTTATTCGGACCATTCCTGTTGAACTTGATGAAGCGGCTACCATCGATGGTTGTGGGAAATTTGGACTTTATTTCAGAATCATACTTCCGCTTATCCGTCCTTCTATGGCTACTGCGGCAATCTTTTCCTTCTATTGGCGTTGGGAAGACTTGCTTGGACCGGTATTGTACTTGAACTCACCTTCTAAATACACAGTTTCGATGGGGTTGAAAATGTTCCTGGACAGTGAGTCTGTATCCAACTGGGGTCCAATGTTCGCCATGTCTGTTCTAAGTTTGGCACCAGTCATGATTATCTTCTTTATCTTCCAAAAGCAGATTGTAGAAGGAATCAGCACCAGTGGTTTGAAAGGTTGATTTCAGCAAACGAATATTAATGTTTTAAATCTCTAATTAAGAAAGGTGCGGCTGAATTTGGATAGCTATCGTTTTGATTTTGGGATTAAGGAAGCTGAGCCTGGCTACACCAAAATTCGGCCGGACACATCTTATTCTAAGGAAACAGGGTATGGTTTCACTTCTGATTCCACCGTCTTTGGTCGTTTCAGAGGGGGAACAGATATACTGCGAAGCGATTGCTGCATCCCACAGAAAGCAGTTTTTCTTCTGGATCTCCCGAATGGGATCTACCGTGTTACGCTGCTGTTGGGTGATGCTCTGGCAGATACCAGCACATTTATCAAAGCTGGAAAAGGCAAGTTCGTATTGGACACGCTAAATGTGCCTGCAGGCCAATACTTACGCGAATCCTTTGCAATTAGGATTAAGGATGGGCAGCTAAAGCTATCGTTCTCGGGTGCGGCACCGCGTATCAATGCCTTGGACATTCAGGTGGACAATGAAGCGCTAGTCTTGTTCCTGGCGGGAGATTCCACGGTGACCGATCAAGGGGAAGAAGGTTACCCCTATGCGGGGTGGGGCCAACTGCTTCCACGCTGCTTCAAAGCCGGAATAGCTGTAGATAACCGAGCACTTTCTGGACGCAGTTCGAAGAGTTTTATTGAGGAAGGGCATTTGGAGGACATTGCCGCAGATATCAGACCCAGAGATTATCTGTTCATCCAGTTTGGACATAATGATTCCAAAACTGATGATTTAAGACATACCGAGCCCTTTACTACATATAAAGAACATTTGCTCCGGTTGATTACAGTCGCACGAGAAACGGGGGCCTATCCGGTTCTTGTGAGCTCTGTACATCGGCGAAGATTTGATAGTGAAGAAGCAATTGTAGACACGCATGGAGATTATTTAATCGCCATGCGGGAACTCGCAGATACCGAGCAGGTTCCACTGATTGATTTAGCCGAGAAGAGCCGCAAGCTCTTTGAAGCTTATGGCTCAGAGGGCTCAAAAGATTTATTCATGTGGAGCTATCCAGGAGAATTTATTGCGCATCCAGGTGGCGTGCAGGATAATACACATTTTCAGATTTTAGGGGCTCGTCTTCTAGCTGAGCTTATAGTGGAAGGGATCCGGGAAGCCGGATTAAACGATCTCATCATTCATCTTCGTCAGGGAGAATAATAATCCTAAAGGAAAAGTAAATATCTGTCGGTTCAACTTCTGTATGCAAGGTTAAGGTTAAGGAAAGAACTTAACTGGAAGACTTGCATGATAAGAAGGAGGATATCACGATATGGCAGATAAAAAGCTTGTAGGTAAGGTTGCAGTTGTAACCGGAGGCGGCTCAGGAATTGGCCGGGCAACCGTGCTTGAGTTCGCACGTAACGGAGCCAAAGTTGTATTATTGGACAGAACTGTAGAGAACGCTGAAAAGGTTAGACAGCAAGTGGAGAAAGAGGGTGGAGAAGCCCTAGTTATCGAATGTGATGTTGCTGAACCACCACAAGTGGAAGCGGCGATAAATAAGGCGGCCGCGAAATGGGGTCGTCTTGATGTTGTTTTTGCCAACGCAGGGATTAATGGGGCGATGACGCCTATTGAAACGATGGATATTGAAGCTTGGGATCAGACCATTCATATTAACCTGCGTGGAACCTTCGCGACTGTTAAATATGCGATACCGCATCTAAAAGAAAGCGGAGGCAGCATCCTGATCAACAGCTCCATTAACGGAAATCGTGTATTTTCTAATGTTGGTTTTTCTGCTTACAGTACGACAAAGGCAGGACAGGTTGCTTTTATGAAAATGGCGGCACTGGAACTGGCTCAATTTCAAATCCGCGTAAATGCGATCTGTCCTGGGGCTATAAAAACCAATATAGATGACAACACTTTTCCATCAGAGGATCTGAAAGAAGTGAAAATCCCAGTAGAATTTCCTGAGGGAGATCAACCGCTGGAAGAAGGTCCGGGGCGACCTGATCAAGTAGCGAAGCTGGCGCTGTTTCTGGCGTCTGAAGATTCAGATCATATTACGGGGACGGAAATTTATTGTGACGGTGCAGAGTCGCTTCTGCATGGTTAATTTTTCAACATAATCTTGGCCTCTCATAACGGATTCCATCCTCGTCGCTATGCCGGACCACACGGGTCGAAAGAGCATATGCGCTGAGGATGGTTATGCCGTTTTTTGTTGTAAAATAAAGCTAATCATTATCTCCAATTTCCGTTATAATGGAGTATCTCTGGAGAAAGGAGATTGCGATATGGATTTTCAATTGGAATCATTAATGAAGTTACTAGTGGCCATGCTGTTCGGGCTGTTCATCGGGATTGACCGACAGATCAAGCAGAAACCGCTGGGGATACGGACCAGTATGGTCATAAGCATTGCGAGCTGTCTTGTCACAGTGGTGTCTATCCATGCCTTTGATAAGTTCGCGGGACCAGAGCATCCAAACATGGACCCAATGCGGCTTGCGGCTCAGATTGTCAGCGGGATTGGTTTTTTGGGTGCGGGTGTTATTCTGCGTAGAGGCGGAGATGCCATTTCGGGTCTTACTTCGGCAGCACTCATCTGGACAGCTTCTGGAATTGGTATAGCTGTGGGTGCGGGATTCTATATTGAGGCAGCATATGCGGTTATTCTGCTGATGTTTGCTGTGAATTTAGTTCCTCATTTAATCCGCTCGCTAGGACCAGAAGTACTGAATAAACATGAAGTTTCAGTGAGGATCATTATGGAAGCTAATTTTGTGCTTACGGAAGTGATCCAAAAAATCGAGCGGCCTCAGGTCAGTTCGCAGCGTAGTACTAGAGGTCCATCCCGAGCGATTCGAAGAATGAAAATTAAAGATTTGGAAGATGGCAGACAAATGATCGATATGGTGATCTCAGCACCGGATCGGGATTACGCAACAGAAATCTATTACGATGTGAAGAAAATTGAACATGTAATGAGCGTAGAAGTGGAGCAATTGTAAAAAGGTCATGTCACCTCATGACTAGATGTGGTAATCTATCAAGTGGAGACAATTATCAGACACTGGAAGGGAGAACAATATATTATGACAATCACAGCGTATGAAGAACTATATGAAGGAGAAGCAGCTATCTGGTTGAAAGCCGGTCGTTATGAGGCAGCTATTCTGCCAGGCATTGGCGGCAACCTGATCTGTTTCCGAGATACCGAAAACGGATATCGCTTCCTGCATGAGCCTGGAGCTGAAGAAATGGAAGCCTTCAAGGCAAGTCCGGGGATTCACGGAATTCCTGTATTATTTCCTCCAAATCGTTATGAGGATGGTAAATTTCCATGGAATGGTCAAACTTATCAATTCCCAGTAAATGAAGTTGCAACGGGCAACCATTTACACGGATTTTTACATACTGCAGCTTGGGAAGTCGAAGAATTTGGCAGCGGTAAGAATGAAAGCTTCGTAACCGTATTCATCAAGGTGGATGAGAATCATCCTTCTTATCAGTACCTGCCACATAAGTATACGATCAAATTGCGTTATACCCTCGGCGAAGGAGGATTATCTCAACAGGTGCTGGTACACAATGATGGAGAAGATGTGATGCCTTGCTTGCTGGCATTCCACACTGCCATTAACGCACCTTTCGCACCAGGAAGCAGTGCACAAGATTACCGCGTAAAAGCTACTATTGGCGAGCGCTGGGAGCTCAACGACCGCATGCTGCCAACAGGCAAATTCCAGGCGTTGGAGCCAGGGGAAGTTCAGCTTCGTGAAGAAGGTGTGAATCCATATTTTGCATCGATGGACAATCACTACACGGCTGTACCTCAGAACGGACGCAACCGGATGGAGCTTACCGATAGCAAAGCTGGAGTAACCTTGGTGTATGATGTAGGGACTTCGTACAAACAATGGATGATCTGGAATAACGGTGCTACAGAACAGTTCTTCTGCCCTGAGCCACAAATTAACTTGGTGAATGCACCAATGGTAGATCTTCCTGCTGATGAAATCGGCTTATTCAGCCTGAAACCAGGCGAATATTGGGAAGAAAGCAGCCGCCTGTACGTAAAATAGAGTTCCTGTGAACATGAATAGGTTATAAAGAAGGGGCTGTCTCAAACGTAGTTTTTCTACGATTTGACAGCCCCTTAAATTTATCTCTTACTAATAATCTCTTCATTAATCTGTTCAATGATGTCTTGGATATTCTTCGAACCAAGATCACCTTCACCACGTTTTCTTACAGAGACAGTGTCGGAATTTTTTTCGTTCTCTCCAAGTACGAGCATGTAAGGTGCTTTTTCAAGCTGAGCTTCACGAATTTTGTAGCCTAACTTCTCATTTCGGATATCTACTTCGACACGAATGCCAGCCTTCTCCATGTGATGCTTCACTTGCAGTGCATAGTCAACATAGTTCTCAGAGACTGGCAATAACTTCGCATGAACAGGTGCGAGCCACAGTGGGAAAGCTCCAGCGAAATGTTCAGTAATAATCCCCATAAAACGATCGATCGACCCATAAACAGCGCGATGGATTACGACCGGGCGATGTTTAAGATTATCTTCCCCGATGTAAGTAAGATCGAATTTCTCTGGCATTTGCCAATCTAGTTGGATTGTTCCACATTGCCAGCTTCGTTTTAGCGCATCTAAGATATGGAAATCAATCTTAGGTCCATAGAACGCGCCATCCCCTTCATTCACACGATATTCGATAGCGAGATTGTCTAATACATTTTGTAAAGATTGTTCAGCCTGATCCCATAATTCTTCAGATCCCATATAATCTGCCGGCCGAGTTGATAATTCAATCTTATACTCAAAGCCGAACACTTGATAAATATGGTCAATCAGTGAGATTACCCGTCTTATTTCATCCTCAATTTGCTCTGGTAAAACGAAGAGGTGAGCATCATCCTGACAGAAAGTGCGGACTCTCATCATCCCGTTCAATGCTCCGGAATATTCATGGCGATGCACTTGACCAAATTCCGAGATACGGATAGGCAGTTCCCGGTAGGAATGCAGATTATTTTTGAAAATTAGCATATGCCCAGGGCAGTTCATCGGCTTAAGGGCAAATTTTGTTTCATCTACATCTGTGAAATACATATTGTCCTTGTAGTGATCCCAGTGCCCTGACTGCTCCCAAAGCCGATTGTTCATCATCAGCGGTGTACGAACTTCATCGTAATCTCTCTGTCTTTGTAATTCCCGGGCAAAGTTCTCAAGCTCTGTACGGATTGTCATTCCCTTGGGAAGATAGAAGGGCATGCCTGGCGCTTCTTCTGAGAACATGAACAACTCAAGTTCTTTGCCGAGCTTACGGTGGTCACGTTTTTTAGCTTCTTCAAGAAACAGTAAATGTTCCTCTAACTGCGCTTTTTTTGGAAAGGCAGTTCCATAAATACGTTGCAGCATTTTGTTATTGGAATCTCCACGCCAGTAGGCACCCGCTACATTCAACAGCTTAAAGGCTTTGACCAAGCCAGTTGAGGGAAGATGTGGCCCACGGCAAAGATCGGAGAATTCACCTTGATCATAAATAGTTAATACTGTGTCTGCCGGCAGATCATGAATAAGCTCCAGCTTTAAAGGCTCATTCAGCTCTTCAAAAAGTTTAATGGCCTCTGCGCGGCTCACCACACGGCGGACAATCTGGTGATTCTCTTGGATGATTTTCGCCATTTCTTGTTCGATTGCAGCAAGATCATCAGTGGATAGAGGTTTCTCAATATCAATGTCATAGTAGAAGCCGTCTTCGATAACAGGACCTATGCCTAGCTGGACAGCTTTATCTCCATATATACGTTTTATGGCCTGCGCCATGATATGTGCAGTACTGTGTCTATAAACCTCAAGACCGTCTTTGCTATCCAACGTAACAATATCGAGCCGGCAATCATGTTCGATCGCTTGGTTTAGATCAACAGATTTTCCATCAATTTTTCCAGCTACAGCATTTTTTTTCAGACTGGTACTTATGGCACCTGCTGCTTCTTTAATCGTTGTTCCTTGCAGTACCTCTCTAATTGTTCCATCTTGCAGTGTTACCTTGATCTTCATGATTTTAGCCTCCATTTCTCAAATATTGTTAGTTGTGAACGCAAAAAAACGCATCTCTCCCAGAAAGGGACGAGTGCGTTCAGCTCGTGGTTCCACCCTAATTCGACCTGTCATATAGACAGGACCTCATTGGTATCCGATATCGGGGATAAATCGGTGCCACATACTACCGAAAAAACAAAGTTCTACGGATTCAGCGCCACGGCTACAAAGGGGTAACTTCACAACCGGTAACTGGAGAAGCTTGCAGCCTGGACTTCTCTCTCTGGACAGTTCGTGTAGGAAATCATGTCTTTGATCATTGCCATATTCTGTTGCTAGTTAATATTACTCAATAGTATTCAATAAAGTCAAGGGGGGGAGGTGCACAGAAATCGGATGATCGTTTCTCCGCGGACTTCATTTGCTTATTGGTAAAGGAAATGAGGAAGGACTTGGCGAATTTATATTTCAACATGCTTAAGGGGGATTTTAATGCAGATTATTGCCATGCTGACGATGCTAATCGACCATATTGGCTATATCTTTTTCCCGGAGAATCTTGCTTGGAGATATGTAGGGAGAATAGCTTTTCCGATTTATTGTTATGGGCTTGTGCAGGGACATATCCATACTTCATCCAGACCTAAATATTTATTTCGGTTGCTCTTGATTGCGATTATTGCCCAGATTCCCTATAATCTAGCGCTAAATTCTGGTGGCTGGAACGTGGTGTTTACGTTATTGCTGTCGGCAATCGTATTGGTTATTTTGGACAAGCTGCCTTCACTATGGCTTGGTATACCTGTGGTAATTGCAGCTATAGTGTTAATGGATTATTACCCTATAGATTATAATGCGTACGGTTTGCTCTTAGTATTGATTTTTCGTTATACGAAATCGTACTGGCTTGTTGGAGCCCACCTGGCACTGAATCTATTCTATATGTTTTATAATTATTGGATTGTACAGATGCTCAGTATTTTACCTACCTTGCTGATTGCTTTTACGCCTTTAATTTGGAATCGCTTGGAGCGGCAACGTGTTCCGCGCTGGATGTGGTGGTCATTTTATCCTGCACATTTACTGATGTTGGCGATAATTAAGGCTGTAATTTACAAGGATTGGGCTCAGATCGAATGGCGAAGTTTGTTGAATATCTAAACATTTTACAATAAAAGGAACTTTGATTTACAAAACTTACCTTAGCTGAGATAATGGATTGATTTCACAAAATAAGATGAAGGAGACATGCTATGAGTAGAGTTAAAGCGAAATTGAAGTGGTTTTTGCCTTTTGTCGCACTGATGCTAGTTCTTGCCGGCTGTCAGTCGGTAGGGGGGTTCGATGTTAATAAGGCGTTGATTGGGGATGTTGATGTTAAATCATCAGAATCCAGTATGACTTTTTCCATGAATGCTGAGCCCATAGAGGGAATTAGCGCGGAAGATAAGGAAATGGTTGATCTTATTAATTCTTTTTCCTTGAATATTAGTAAAGCTAAGTTACAAGATAATGGGAGTTTATCGGCCCAAGGAACTGTTGGTTATAAACAATTGAATATTCCATTCACCTTGTTTATGGACAAACAAACACTTGCTTTTACAGTTGAAGGAGCAAAACAACCGTTCTACTTCCCTGTACAAGGATACGATGAAATCTTAGGTGAAGTAGGCTTGGATACGGCAAAAGCTGAAGATGTCAGTAAGCTGTTGACGAAATTCGTTGTTAAGAATCTTCCGAATCCTGGCGTAATCAACATTACACCGGTTAGTGATGCTGTGTATGGTGAGCAGTTGAACATGACGAAGCTGCATGCAGAAGTGACTGGTGATGAGCTTCCTGCATTGTTAAAAGGCTTCCTGAAGTCTGTTTCCAAAGACACAGAAGGTTTTACTGAATTGGTGGGTGGTCTTTACGACTATCTGTACCCTGTGATCAAAGCTATGGATGAAGACGGTTCTGGCGATATTTTCAATCTGGGATTCGGAGATATTCCACTGGATGATAAAGAAGCTGTCGTAACTGTATTGCATGATGCTGCCAAATTGGCTGTTGATGCATTGCTGCTAGTATATGACAATCAAGTGGACAGTCTTTACAAATCAACTCCTGAGATGAAGACCGTGTTGAGTAAGGATACGAAGTTATCTGTTGATATTTTCGTTGATAGTGCTTTGCATGTGCGTAAACAGAATGTTGATCTGAAAGTGGCGCTTCCGGGTACCGAGGATTTCCCACTGAAGAGCCTCTCGCTTAAAGCTTCCAGTCAGATTTGGAACATTGGCGGTGCTGTAACTGCTGATCCAATCAGCACTGAAGGTGCACTTGATATTTCTTCCGGGCTTACGCCTGGAGAGACTTTGAGAAACTTTGCCCCAGATTCTGATGTATATCGTATATTGAAGGATGATCTGGGCATCACGAAGAGAACCATTGTTATCGAACCTGATGACGAATATTATTACCCGATTGTAGACAAGAACACTACTTATATCCCACTGCGTTATTTGGCAGAAGATTTAGATGCTACTGTAGAATGGGATACGGCCAATCGTGCAATTAACGTTACTGATGGGGTGTACGGAGATAAACTGGTATTCAAAATCGGTTCTTCCGAAGCCTTGATTAACGGCACGGCTGTAAAGCTTGCCCAACCTGTATTTGTTGACGAGTATGGCGATGCATATGTATCCTTGCGTCTGCTTGCTGAAGCGCTTCATGCTACTGTGTCGGTAGATGAAGATGGTTGGATTACTATTGTACGGAAATAGTTGTATCTTAACGATCAATTAACACAATAAACCCAGCTTCCATCTGACGCATAAATGCGGGTGGAGGCTGGGTTTTTTATATGAAATGCATAATCCAGTTATTGCTTCGTTAATACCACCTCTAAAGCTATATTACTAAGTTCTTTATCCTCTGTCATACTTTGGATGTATCCACCTAAGAAGCCTTCTTGTAGGCCTTCCCAAAGCTTGTAGCCTGGCATCGCTTTAATATCTTCTGAGGAGCTGCCGGCTGTCCCCGCGAAATATCTTAGATTTAGCTTGGCCATTACCTCTGCCATCGATGCCTTTTCAGACTGCGTAAAGGAACTCTCCTTTAAACCATCGATAGCTTTGTTATAAGAGTTTGTAGCAAAAGTATCCTCAGCATAGGTCTTGAAGTTTAAAAGATTCTGATCTGTAATGCCATTAGCTTTAGCCCATCCCTCTACATTTAAGGGCATTGCTTCATAATTGACGGTTCTGCTCAGGGGATCGAAGGTCATCGCTCCGTATTGATGTGGATAGACAGCCATTGCACTTGTTGCGATATCATAAATTGGTGTTTCTTCCGAAGAAGTTGCCGGTTCTACCCGGATGTCCTGCATATGGATATGGCCTGACAAGACTAAATTAAGTTCATTTTCACGAAGTAGCTTTATTGTTTCCTGACTGTTGTTAAGCTTTAAGCCTGAAACAGACATAGAGGTGTGGCTTAGTAGGTTGTGGTGCATAACCGTGAGAACAGAAGCATGCTCCTTGGCAGCCAGTTTAACAGAATTATCTATCCATGATAGGGTAGAGGCGGTCAGGCGTCCGTCCGTTTGGGGAAAACCGTATTTCTGATTGTTATGATATTGGCAACTGTCAATCATAAGGAGCCATAAATTTGGCGCTGCCTTAACGATGTAACTTAGTGATTCTTTATCACGTGATGCAGCTTCTTTGTAACCGAAATCCTCATACATCTTGGTAAAGTCTTTGTCTGTAATGGAATCCGTAACAAGCTGCTTATCCCCGCTGAAGGATCTGGCCCAAGGATTAAATAAATCGTGGTTGCCTGGAATGACATAAACAGAGGTTCCCTGCGCTTCGATTCGCTTTAATTTTTGGGTTAGCTCCTGATGGCTGCTGCGTTCTCCGTTATTTGTTAAATCTCCACTGAGGATGAGAAAATCAGGCTTCTGCTGCTCAGCGTCATAAACCAAGGTTTCAAGGATTTCATCACTGTAAGGCAGCATTTTTCCATCACCGCCAGTTACATATTTTTGAAAAGCTGTACCGCCATCCTGTAGCTTTTTGTCTAAGAAGTGAGTATCCGTTGCCACCCAGAAAGTGAGGGGGTGAAGATCGTTCGGATCTAGTGCTGTCGAGGTTAAATTAGACGAATTTGTGTCTTTACAGCTAGTTAGAGCCAAGCTCAGGGAAAGGAGCAGCAACAATGAGATTAAGGCTGATTTTCTATGCCGAACAAGGGCTTTCTCGCTTGGGAATTTCATGATTATAACCTTCCTTCTATACATTTGCTGCACTATTGTAGCGCATTTTAGCTCGTGGTGTATATCGGAAAAGGAAGAGGGCAGTTTCTAGCCCGCATGAAGTGATTAATGATTAATAGATCAGGTGCATAATTAAGCCCATAAATGCGACAATAAGAGTTGGCAACGAATATATCCGACAAAATAAGTTGTGAATAACTGTTGTGTTTTCAGAAAAAAGGTGCTAAGATATACAAAAGTAAGTTACTAAAATTAATGGAGGTAGTTATTTTATGTCTAACAATTTCTTTGAAGCAGTAAAAGGAAGACGTTCCATATATGCCCTCAGTAAAGAATCTCCGATTTCGGATGCACAAATTGTAGAAATCGTTGAACAAGCGGTGCTACATAGCCCAACTTCATTCAACTCTCAAAGCTCAAGAGCCGTTGTTCTTCTTGGTGAACAACACGATAAGCTATGGGATATCACTACAGAAACATTGCGTAAAATCGTTCCTGCCGAACAATTTGAAGGAACAGCGCAAAAATTAGCGTCTTTCAAAGCAGGTTACGGTTCCGTACTATTCTTCGAAGATCAAACGGTAGTGAAGAGCCTGCAAGAGAACTTCGCTCTATATGCTGAGAACTTCCCAATTTGGGCTAACCAATCTTCTGGTATTCTGCAATTTGTAGTATGGACAGCACTTTCTGAAGCAGGTGTAGGTGCATCCTTGCAGCACTATAATCCACTGATTGATGATGAAGTAAAAGAAGCATGGGGCATCCCGCAAGAATGGAAATTGATTGCTCAATTGCCATTTGGTAAAACCGTTACTCCTGCTGGTGAGAAACAATTCCAACCGATTGAAGATCGTGTTAAAGTCTTTAAATAAGTGAGATAAGCGTTTGAAACCTCCTTAACCAGGCTAAGTATGTATATAGACTGGTTAAGGAGGTTTTTTGTATGCCATGGAACAAAGAGGATTATCCAGAATCATTAAAGAACTTCACAGCACCTGTTCGCCATAAGGCAATCGATATTGCGAATGCGCTCCTCGAAGATGGTTATGAGGAGGGGCGGGCGATTTCAATTGCCACAGCGCAGGCGAAAGAGTGGGGGGAGAACCACGATAAACAAATCCGTAAAAAAGGCCATTAAGGCTTAATCAAAGGCCTGAGCATAGAAATAAAAAAGCAGGACAGCGTTTATTAACGCTTGTCCTGCTTTTTGACGGGCACAATTATTTAGTGGATTCATTTCCCGCTGCTGCGCTTGCAGTTGGCTCAGCTGTTGCAGCTGCATCTTCTTTAGCGTCAGTAAGTGTGTTCGTAATTTTTGCTTTTTCAGTTGTTTCTGACAACCAAGTGGAGGACAGAGTGGAAACCTTTTGCGAAACTAGAGTTTTACGAATTTCATCTTTCTTTTCTTCCAGTGTATAGTCTTTAGCATCTTTATGGTCGGTTACTTTAATGATGTGATAACCATAATCGGATTTCACAGCATCACTGGTTTCACCAACTTTTAGCTTAAAGGCTACATCAGAGAATTCAGCTACCATATCGCCACGTTTGAAGAAGTCTAGATCTCCGCCATTATCCTTGGAACCCGTATCAGAGGATTTTTCCTTGGCAAGAGTAGCGAAATCTGCGCCTTCTTTCAGTTGTTTCAGAATTGCATCTGCTTCTTCTTTAGTCTCAACGAGAATGTGGGAAGCGCGAACTTGTTCTTCTTCACTGAAAGTAGCTTTATTTGTGTCATAGTATTCTTTGATTTCATCATCCGTTACAGTGACTTGTGGCTCAAGGATTTTACGCAGCTTTACTTGCAGCGGCATTTGCTTTTTCAAGTCGTCTACAGTCATTGAGCTTTGGGACAAAGCAGCATTAAAGGCAGCTTCTCCGCCGAATTGAGCTTTAAGATCTTCAAGTTCAGTGTTGATGTCTTCATCTGTAACAGTTACGTTAGCTTTTTTAGCCTCTTGATCAACAAGCTCAGTTGTAATCATAGATTGCAGCGTGCTTTCTCCGCCTGCTTCGATCAATTTATCATAAAGTTGTTCTTTTGTGATTTTTGTTCCGTTTACTGTTGCAACAGCTTTTTTGCTGTCGTCTTTTTGGACGACCAGAACAATGATTAGTGCTGCAGCTAATACGATAGAGGCAATCATCCAAGCTTTATTGCTTCTAGGAGCAGTCGGAGGTGTAGGTGGCGTAGCGTTGTTCGCACCGACTTTGTTCATTACTGGAATACTGTCTGCTTTTGTTGTATTCACAGGTTCCTCAGCAGCAACTTGCGCTACTTCAACCTCTTCATTGATAATCTCGGAAGTGTTCAATTCTTCTTCCGTGGTACCATTGTTTTCTAAGTTCTCATTTCCATTCAGATCTTTTTTGTCCATTATTAGTAATGACTCCCTTCAATATAGGTGTTGCTTGTCTATTTACAACTTTAACAGAAATCCTAATCCTAAACCTTAAGAAAGTATAAAAAAAGGCAGGATCTTTTTAAGTTTCTATTAATAAAAAGCAAAAAGCCGGAAATGGCATCAGTAACATGCCCTTCCGGCTAATGGGAATAAGATGTCTACTTCAGTCCTTTCAGAAGATGACGAATGCTTTCTTGTTTTCGTCTTGGGACACGTACGTTTTTAGCATACAGGCCCATTTCACCGAAATAAATGCAGTCATCTGCGATAGAGCTGATCTTGTTCAGGTTGACATAACAGCCACCGTACACATGATAATAACTTGAATTGGACAACAATCGATTTAATTGCTCGGCAGTCATTCTCTTTTTTATGTTATAGTTTCTGCCGTGAAAAATGACCAAATCATGGTCCCCGACCTTAAAGAACAGAATGTCTGTCTCCACCTCGAAGTCCTCGTACACATTTCTGGCTTCCAGCAGGATGCTACTCATTCATGTTCCCCCTTTATACGGAATAAAAGACTAATGTTAGCGCTTTCATTATATCACAACAGTTAATCGTTGGAAAGACCCATTTTTGAATTGTTTCGTACATTTCTAACTTTATCGTTTGTAATTAACGTTTAAAAATTGTAGATTATATAGATGATCACATCTAATGAGTGTGAAGTAGCAATACTTTTGAGGAGGAATATAGAGATGAATGAGCAGAATAAGTTATTGCTGTTTACAGGTTCTTATGCAAGTGCCGCGGAAAGCGGAGTGCAGGTGTTTGAATTCGATGGAGCTGCAGGTGGTACGCTAAAGCTGCTGGATTCGGTGCAGGGCTTAACTAATCCTACCTTTGTTAATGTAGATGCCGCTGAAAAACGTCTATATGCTATAGGAGAAAAACCGAATGGTGAGGGTGGAAAAGAAGGCGAGGTTGTTACCTTTGCCATTGATCCAAAGGACGGGAAATTGAGTGAACTGAAACGCATTCCCTCCATGCCTGCTTCTGGCAACCGTCAAACAACCACCTGCCATATCAATAGAGATTTGAATGATGAATACGTTGTTGTATGTAGTTATCATGGTGGAAGTGTTGGTTTGATCAAATTAAATGAAGAGAAAGCTGCGGATCAATTAGTTGATGTGGCCGTACATTCAGGTCATGGCCAGCATCCTGAACGGCAGGACCGCCCTCATCCCCATTCCGCTATTTTCAGTCCGGACGGGCAGTATGTGTTTGTATCTGATCTTGGGCTTGATTTAATTCGTGCCTATAGAATCAATAGAGAAACCAACAAGCTAGAAGTGCATGGTGATACGGCGCTGCATCCAGGAGCGGGACCACGCCACTTCACTTTTCATCCAGACGGAAAGTCTGCTTATGTAATTAACGAGGTGGATTCCACCATTACATCGTTTACATATGACAGTGCCGCAGGCACTCTGCACACTGTAGATACAGTGCCGACGCTGCCTGATGATTTTAACGAAGAGAATACTTGCGCTGAAATCGCCATTTCCAAGGACGGAAAATATCTGTACGCTTCAAACCGTGGGGCTGATAATATCGCTGTGTATGCTGTGGATAATGCATCTGCTAAGCTTACACATCTGGAATATGTATCTACTCGTGGGGGACATCCACGTCACTTCGCATTGACACCAGATGGAGCTTATCTTATCGTGGCAAATCGTGATGCGAATAATCTGGTTGTATTTTCAATTGAAGCGGCTAGTGGCCGACTCGAATTTACTGGAAATACAGCTGAAGTATCCAAACCGGTATGTGTGAAGCCCGTAATTGTTCCTGTATAAAGTTACTCCATTTGAAGAGTGAATCAGTGATCTTGGGAAATGCTAAAGGGAACACCGGATATAAAGTCCGGTGTTCCCTTTTTTTGAAAATAAAAGCCTGTGATTATCTGGTTGATGAGGTGAATGAGGGAGTAGACTATTTGAGCGAAACGGGCTTAAGAGGTACAATAGTGGATACTGCAGATTTGAATAGTACATTTTGCCTGCCATCACCTTGACCTTGTAAAGTGATTGTGAAAGCATCGTACGAGGTTACGAGCCCTTGCATTTTCACACCATTCGTCGTAAAAATCGTCACAGGCACCTTTGTGGAAATGAACTGGTTCAACAATCGTTCTTGCAATTTTAAACTCTCCACTTTGGCAGCACTCCATCTTCTGTGAATTTTTTTCTCTCAATAATTATAACATGGGTTAGTCCCTCACTGGAAATGAGATCAACAGTCACCTGAATAGACATGGAGGTATTTATGCTTTATTATCAGAACTGGTCTAGAGCTTTTCGCTTTTTTTTAGGGTTTGCTGCTTGTTTCGCCGTTATAGCTGTCCTTGTAAGTATGAATAAGGTATCAACCTTTGATAACTATATTATTGATGGGGTACAGTCAGCGGAATCACCGGGGTTGACCTCATTCGCCAAAGGTTTATCTCTGATTGGTTCCTCTAAGATCGCTATTGGCCTATCTATCGTTACCATGGCACTGCTCTATTTTTTGCTGAAACACCGATTTGAATTAATCTTGTTCCTGTGGGTTGGATTAGGCTCACAGCTCTTGAATACAATAATGAAGTTATGTTTTCACAGAGAACGTCCGAATTTACATCGCATTGTTGAAGAGATTGGTTATAGTTTTCCGAGCGGGCACTCAATGGCAGCATTCTCTTTGTACGGCGTTATTGCCTTTTTATTGTGGCGTCATCTGCGGCGGAGGCATGAACGGGTCTTATTAATAATGTTCGCCGTATTCATGACCGTGGGGATTGGCTGGAGCCGTATCTATCTGGGTGTTCATTACCCGAGTGACGTAATTGGGGGATATATGGCTAGTGGCGCTTGGCTGATGTTGTCCATTTGTTTATTTCAAATCTACAAGAGCTCGCGTAAGAAGTAGGATAGATACAAAAACGGATATCTTTCATAGCGCATGAAGATATCCGTCTTTATGTGTAAGAGGATTGTTTAAGGAGTCGTCACATGTTGTTCAGATGTTTTGCGATCCTGGAATTGCCCCATTTTGCTTATTCTTTGCTTCAGCATCGCAGGAAGTCCTGCTTTAAGCTTTTGGGCTTCGTCTTTTGTCAGACGTCCTTCGGTGATGGCTTGATCCAGCCGTTGGTTTGCCGATTCGCAGAGCTTCTGAATATATTGATCTTCCGTCCAGCCTTTTTTCTCAAGAGCAAGCTGCGGGAGCGTTTTGCCTGCTTTCAGGCTATTGATTAGCTCTGTACGATCCATTTCCAGCAGTTTAGCCGTTTCAAAAATAATGAAATGTCCACCAGCCCTAACCTTTCCGTCTTTTCCTGGATGGTGACCGTGACCTTTCTCTGAAGGATGGGCACCAGGTGCGGTGGCTGTAGGGGTTACTTTCTCAGCAGAAGCACTTCCGATTGGCGCAAGAGCTGGAGACAGGCTGAGAAAAATAACGGTCGTGAAAGTCATTAATCTTTTGATATTGTTATTCATTCACTCACCTCGTATGTTATGTGATAGGCACTACTCGAATTAGTATTCCCTGAAAGCTGAAAGAAACATGAGTGAGAGCTTAAATGTTCTTAAAATTCATCAACTCCAGGCTGGGGTAATTAGAAGTACGAGGGTTCGCTGATGTTCATATTGTAGCGTGGGCTAATTTTTAGGAGGGATAGCTTTGGCTTTAGGAGCTCGCATATTTAAAACAGGTTTGGCCGTTACGCTAGCCCTGTATTTAGCTGTAATGCTTCAATTTCCTTCTGCCGTGGGTGCAGGGATTGCGGCGATTTTCGCTATGCAGCCCTCTATTTATCGCTCTTGGCGTTATTTTCTTGACCAGCTCACGACTAGTACAATGGGGGCCGTCCTGGCTTTACTTGGAGGGATGCTGTTATCCAACAGCCCAATAGCAGTCGGTTTGGTCTGTATTCTAGTCATTATGATCAGTATGAAAATCAACCGGGCGGATACGATAAGTCTTACGTTAGTTACTGTAATAACAGTGATGGAGGCTTCGGGTGAATGGCAATTCGCACTTAATCGTTTTTTATTAACTTTGACAGGTATTGTTTCTGCATTTCTAATCAATATTATTGTCGTTCCTCCAAAACCTCGTAAGCAATACATTAAGCAAATTGAGAATGTTTTTTCAAGCCTCTCTTTATTGCTGAGAACAGCGGTTTCTCATGAGATGAAGGAAAGTGTATTTCGTGATGAAAAAAATGCTTTGCATTCATCCATAAAATCGTTGGCTGATAAGTATGCATTGTTTGAGGAGGAGCAGAAGCAGTTAAAACGGGCCAAGTATAGCCAGACAAGACAAATGGTTGTGTATAAGAACCTGTTAGCTTCTTTGCAAAAAGGTTACGATGTTCTCGAGGCCGTAGATCGGCATTATTTCCAGGCGGATCGGACCGAACATACAGATGCTCTATTTGATAATCATTTGGAACATTTAATCAAATATCATCAGCATATCTTACTTAAGTTTGAAGACAAATTAAAGCCCAATGCCAATGAATCCGAACCCTTGGGAGAAGACAATGATGAATTCCTGAATACCGCGATTTTGGGGTATAATGCAGAGAAAATAGGTCAGCTGCGTTTATATGTTGTGGCTGCTGCGATTTATGATTACGGATATCAATTGGAGCGCTTAGATAAAGTGGCCGATCAGATGAATCGTATAGCGGAGGATAAAGAATCTGTGCATGAAGCCTAAACATAACCTTGTGAAGAGCAACATATAAGCTTTGTAACAGCAAAAAATCCGGTTCCACAGGGACCGGATCATCTATTTAAGAGAATACTTGAATTCTCAAACTGAAATTGCTAAAATGGTAAGATATCGAATAAGTATGCATTTAAAAACATAAATATGCAAATTTATCATATCATGATTCAAATGGAAAGTCAACCTTCCAAAAGGGGATGAAATGTAGTGGATAACAATGAAAGTCAGTGGAAAGAGGAACAGGAACGGGTTGACGGAGTAACCAAGCTTTTGTCCGCCCATATTCGCAATTTATCAGAGGAGCTTGGACTTCATCGCAGTGATGTAGTGGATATGCGGAAAGACTTCTGGGAAGAGGTAACCGTAAACTTCAGTAGCCCGGATGATTTGGGAGAAACCTCAACAAGTCTTCGCCAACAGTCCCAAATCCTAAATGAACGGGAACGTCATCATTTGCAATCAAGCAAGGCGCTGAAAAAATATAAAAAGCTGGTTGTCTCTCCTTACTTTGGCCGCATTGATTTCACAGAGGAACCAACGGGCGGGCTGGAAAAGATTTATCTAGGGATTGGATCTTTGATGGAGGATGATGGCACCTTTTTGATCTATGACTGGCGTGCGCCGATCTCCAGTCTGTATTATGACGGGGCACCAGGTCCTGCAGCTTATGAAACACCTGGAGGATTAGTCTCCGGAACAATGAATCTTAAACGCCAGTTTGTTATTGCTGACGGTGTAATTGAAGTTATGTTTGACACTGGGGTTACGATCGGGGATGAGCTGCTGCAGCAGGTGCTAAGTCATAGCGCTGACGATCGAATGAAAAGTATTGTTGCTACAATTCAAAAAGAGCAAAATGCGATAATCCGCAACGACAAAAGCCGGATGCTAGTTGTGCAAGGAGCAGCGGGAAGCGGAAAAACCTCTGCTGCATTGCAGCGGGTAGCTTATCTTCTATATAAATACCGTGAAGTATTATCAGCAGATCAAATGCTGCTGTTCTCACCGAATCCGCTGTTTAACAGCTATGTATCTACAGTGCTCCCGGAGCTAGGCGAAGAAAATATGCAGCAAACAACGTTTCAAATGTATTTAGAACATCGTCTTGGACATGAATTCCTGCTGGAAGATGTCTTTAGTCAGACCGAAAGTTTACTTAATGCTCCTGAGGGTCCTGAGGTTGCTATACGCAGAGAAGGCATTGCCTATAAATCGTCTGTCCCTTTCCTTGATGTGATTCGGCGGTATGCTACGTTGTTGGAACAGGAGGGCATGCTTTTTAAGCCTTTAATGTTTCAAGGGAAAGCAGTGGTCAGTAAAGAAGAAATGGAACGCCAGTTCTATGCGTACGATCCTGCCATAAAGCTTGCAAATCGTGTGGATTTGATGATCCGCTGGCTGCTTAAGAAAATCGCAGATTTTACTCATGAGGAAAGAAATGCGAAGTGGGTCGAAGATCAGATCGAGCTGCTGGATTCCAGCGATTATCACCGTGCATATCAGATGTTGCGTCGGAAGAAGAAAGCTTCGCAGGATAGCTTTGACGATTTTGATACGGAAAAAGAAGTGTTATCTCGTTATGTAGTCAGCCAGCGGCTCAAACCCCTGCGGGGTTGGACTAAACGGGGTCGTTTTGTGGACGTTAAGGGCTTGTACAGCACGTTATTTACAGATCGCGAGCTTATGGTGCGCCTCAATGGAGATTATCCTTTACCAGAGGTGTGGGATGATATCTGTGAGCAGACATTGGAATCCATTGGAGTGAACGAGCTTGCTTATGAGGATGCTACGCCATTCCTTTATCTGAAGGAGTTAAGCCAAGGCTTCCGGACCAACACACTGATCCGTCATGTGATTGTAGATGAGGTACAAGACTATTCTCCATTCCAATTAGAGTTCATGCGGCGTTTATTTCCAAGAGCAAAAATGACCGTATTAGGGGACCTGAACCAGGCCATTTATGCGCAAGGTGAGGTACTGGGGGATTTGTCTAGTCTCGTAAGTATATATGGTGAAGAGAACACAGAAGTGATCTCGTTAACCCAAAGCTACCGTTCAACGTATGAGATCGTGGAGTTTACGCGGTCAATGATCCCTGGAGGAGAACGAATCGTACCTTTTAATCGGCGGGGAGAAGAACCCCAGATAAGTGTGGTATCCAGCGAGAAGGAGCTTCTGAATGCTGTGGAACAGGATATCCGCAAGCTGCATTCTGAGGGATATCATTATGTGGCGGTCATCTGCAAAACAGCGGAGGAAAGCGCAAGGGTTCATGCTGAACTGAATCGTAGCCTGCCGGTGAGACTTGTTACAAAGGAAACACCGAATTTTCAGAAGGGGACACTGGTTCTGCCTGCTTATTTAGCCAAAGGCGTGGAGTTTGATGCGGTCGTCATCTATGATGGCTCGGCTGAACAATATGGCAGAGAAAGTGAACGCAAATTGTTTTATACGGCGTGCACTCGGGCTATGCACTTGCTGCACATTTTTAGTCTGGGTGAACCTAGCCATTTTATACCGTCCGCTAATGTGGCATCTTTAAGCGCCGGGTCGCTGTAAGCATAGATTTCTTCATTTTAAGATCGTCCTTTCCGCAGCAGCGGAGGGACGGTCTTTTTGTTTTCATGAATAAAGAAGGGCGAACAAACCACAATAAAGAATGTTGTACACAATGACAAAGGTGGTCAGTTCATGAAGGAAAGAAAATGGGATCTGCTTGCCTTAGCATCAATCCCACTAATAATGACCCTCGGTAACTCCATGCTGCTGCCTATTCTGCCGCAGATCTCCAAAGAACTCGGCATTAGCGCTTTTCAAGTCAGTATGCTGATTACCGTGTATGGATTGATGGCAATTGTAATGATCCCTATTGCAGGTTATCTGTCAGACCGTTTTGGGCGAAAGAAGGTTATTCTTCCGAGTTTAATCATTGCCGCAATTGGCGGTGCTGTCTGCGTGGTGGCTGCTTGGTTTATGAAGGGGGTTAGCGCTTATTGGGTGATCTTAGCGGGGCGTCTGTTGCAAGGAATTGGTGCAGCGGGTGCTTTTCCAATTGTAATCCCCTTTGTAGGCGATTTGTTCAAGGAAGAAGAAGATGTGAGCAAAAGTCTGGGAATCATTGAGACCTCCAATACGTTTGGTAAAGTACTCAGTCCAATTCTTGGTGCCTATCTTGGGATATGGCTCTGGTTTGCTCCTTTTATTGCAATTCCCATTCTATGTCTAATTTCATTTTTGTTAGTCTTATTTCTGGTCCGAAAACCCGAAGCAAAGGATGAACCTGAGAAACAGGAACTTCGGGCGTTTTTATCTGGAATTGTGAGCGTTTTACGTAAAAAGGGACGTTGGTTGTACGCTATTTTTGCCATAGGCGGCATCTGTATGTTTGTGACCTTTGGTGTCCAATTCTATTTATCAGAAATGCTGGAAACTAAATATAAAATGCACGGGGCGACGAAGGGGTTTGTGCTGGCGATACCGCTTGCCCTCTTATGTCTGTCCTCCTATGGAACAGGAAAGATCATTGGTCAGAATAAAACGCTAATGAAATGGCTGGGTTTTGGGGGCATGGTGTTACTGACTGCGGCGATGATTTGTGCGGGGTTCAACAAAGGTATTTATTTTTTAGTAGGGTTTATGGGGTTAGGTTGTGTTGGAATCGGAATTGTACTTCCCTGTATGGATGCTTTAATCACGGAGGGGATTGAGAAGGAGAACAGCGGCACAATAACCGCTCTTTATAGTAGTATGAGATTTATAGGGGTAGCGTTGGGGCCGCCGGTGGTATCGTTGCTGCTAAGCAGCGGGCATTGGGTCTTGTTCGCGTTGATGGCTACAGTAGGGGCAATTGGTGGATTACTGACCTTGTTTGCAGTAACTCCGAGTAAGGGGGAAAAGGGGGAGCCAGGCGTTAAAGACAAAGAGAAGATAATTCCTCCGATCTGGCCGAAACGTGTTCGCCAAACCTCCTCAATGTCTCTGGATGGAAAAAAGGGCTATCCCTAAGCTGCGTAGCCGCAGCTTGTGGGATAGCCCTCTAGATAAAAGAATAAAAGATATTCTTAGGCTTGTGGAACAGATTCCCAATCCTTCAAGAAACGTTCAATACCGTTATCTGTCAGCGGGTGCTTCCAGAGGGTTGGCAGAAGTGAACCTGGGATTGTAGCGATGTGTGCACCAGCAATAGCTGCTTGTTCAACATGAGCAATGTTGCGGATACTTGCTGCAATGATCTCGGATTTCAAGTTGTAGTTAGTCAGGATAGTCTTCAGATCCTTGATCAGCTTCATTCCGTCAACACCGATATCATCCAGACGACCTACGAAAGGAGAGATATAAGTTGCGCCTGCTTTAGCAGCCATCAAACCTTGAGCCGCGGAAAATACTAGTGTAACGTTAGTTTTGATGCCTTTTTTAGTAAGCTCATAACAAGCTTCCAAGCCATCTTCAGTCATAGGGAGTTTAATTACAACGTTTGGAGCCCATTCAGCAATTTCGTATGCTTCTTTAAGCATTTCTTCTGCTGTAAGTCCGATTACTTCTGCGCTTACAGGTCCTGGAACGATTGCAACGATTTCTTTGATAACATCCTTGAACAATCTTCCTTCTTTAGCGATCAGCGAAGGGTTAGTCGTTACGCCATCCACTAGTCCTAGGCGAGTAATACGTTTGATTTCTTCAATGTTTCCGGTATCCAAGAAAAACTTCATTTTAAATTTCCTCCCTTGATTTCCATATGGATTGACAAGCAACATTCATATTTACATTATGAGACATGCAAATCAAAGTTTCAACTGTTATTTTGAATATTTCAAAATAACTTTATAGAATCAGTATTACCTGTATGCGCTGAATTTCAGATAATATAAGATTGGCTTAGGCCTCCCTCCATGATAATATATAACCGGAATTGTTATTTTGGAGTGGGAGGTGGGGATGGGATGATGTATGCGATATTGGTTATTTTACTTGTGCTTGTGCTGGCAGCAGCGGGATTCCTTACATACCAAAACAGCAAGTTGGTGTCTAATCAGAAGAAACTCGGTACTTCATCAGGTGATCCTTCCCTTATGTATTCTATCTTTGACCAATCTAGTGCAGCTGGTGTTGAAGAACCTGAGGCCATTCCGTTATTTCAATACACTGTATTTGCGCGGTCGAATGGAGCGGTTGTTGTGAACAAGCCTGTAGCTTTGATTATTTTGTGCAGAGTTGCAGCGGGAAAAGGGGATTACTTACTGGCTGATGTCGAGCGTAATATGCTTGAGAAGATTAGTAGGCCAATGCCTTTGAATGCGTATTCTGAGCATAAAGCCTACTTACACAGGACGGCTAATCACACAGAAAAAGAGATGATTCTCAATCTAGAGGATGCAGTGAATTTACAATATACATAGAGTAGGGTGAAAGATATTGATTTTTTGCTCTGCGCAAAGCATAATACAAATTTGGATATAAAAAAAAATCAAACAGCCGGAAGCAATCGCGTTTTATGTTAAACACAGCTACCGGCACATTGATTGGTAAAATAATGGATGCCAGTCAGCACTTAGGCATGATATCTCCCTACGGGTGCATTAAGCACCCATTCCAGCATCATGATCATATCTTCAACTCTAGTGAGCTGAGTTTGCAGGTTATCTTGCTGTGGGCTTTTCTCTGTTAATGAAGCTAATCTTGATTCCAGAGATCTGCGCTGCAGTGTCAATTCGTTGATTTTAGATTGAATTTGGTTTTCGGTTCTCATCCGGAATCCTCCTGAACAATAGGTGATTTCAACATCATCATAGATCATTATAACGGATAACATGGGGGTAATAAAATGAGTATCAATGTTAAACAATTAGCCGCGGAAAAAGCAGTGGAATTTGTAAAAGATGGCATGAAGATCGGCCTTGGTACTGGATCTACTGCCTATTGGGCGATCAACAAGCTTGGTGAGCGCGTCAGTGAAGGTCTAAAGATTACCGCTGTAGCAACCTCCCGTGCTTCCGAAGAACAGGCGCGTGAACTTGGGATTCCAATCGTAGCTTTTGGAGATATTGATAGTCTGGACCTGACCATTGACGGAGCGGACGAGCTGGATAGTAGTCTACAGCTTATTAAAGGCGGCGGTGGCGCGCTGCTTCGGGAGAAGATTGTTGCGAGTAACAGTACTCGTATGATCGTTATTGCTGATGAGAGTAAAGTGGTAAACACACTTGGCAAATTCCCGCTGCCTGTGGAAATTGTTCCTTTTGCATGGGAATGGACTGTGGCTGAACTTGCCAAGCTGGGTTGCAATCCTGAATTGCGTCGTAGCGGAGAAGAGCTGTACAAGACAGATAACGGCAATTACATCGCAGACTGCCGGTTCGAAGTCATTGAGTCCGCACCGAAGCTGGCACTGACCATCCAAAGTATTCCGGGAGTTGTGGAACACGGCTTATTTATTGGAATTGCAGCAATGGCTATTGTGGGTAAAAAAGATGGAAGTATTGAAATTATAGAAGCTAAGCCGGGCAATTGATCATTCGTAGATCTGGAGAATCTAGCAGTTTACGGAAGCTGAGAGCATTGACACGGATAGGGCTGACTCTGTATAGTGCTACTGTTATCTATTGGATGTTCATCGGTTTTGGGCGTGAGATCCATACAGGTGGCCCGCTTCAGTACAATTTGATTCCATTACGTACGGTGTCACTTTATTTCGACATGAATAACGGGTTATCGCTGATCAGCCGGTTTGTGAATCTGCTTGGAAATGTTGTTGTGTTTATTCCATTTGGTATACTAATTCCTCTTGCAAAGACACGGCCAATTTCTTGGAAAAGAATCTCTTTATATGCTGTTCCTTGCATCCTGCTTTTGGAGTCTCTGCAAATGCTGCTGCATGTCGGAAGCTTTGATATTGATGATCTATTGTTAAACATGTTAGGGATATGGACAGGTTACTGTATGTTTCGAATCGGGTACAGAAGCAACAGAGAAGGAGGAATGTGAACAATGTTGGTAGATCTTAAATCCCTTATTGGTTCGCCTGAGGTGAACGAGCTGTTGACGTATGCGGTCATTGATGACCCCAACGCGTTGGAGCAGACATCGTCTGAGTACAGCGAACAAGCCGGGCTGCAGTTATATGGCTGGGAAGAAGAAGAACTCCTGCTTGGTCTTGTAGGTTTCGAAGAAACCGAAGACGGTTCTTTGGACATTCGGCATATTGCCGTCTTGCCAGAGAATAGAGGGAAAGGTTATGCACGGGGAATGATTCTGGAGCTGCTCGCTACTCGTCAGCCGCGTTATCTGGTAGCTGAGACTGAGGATGAAATCGCCGCAGATTTTTATCGCAGTCTAGGGTTCATGGTGTACAGCTTAGGAGAGAATGAAGCCGGAATTGAAATGTTAAGATGTGTATACGAAGTTGAAGAGACCGAGGATGAGGACTAAAAAGTCTTTGAAGGTCATAAAATGGCAGGTCGAGAGGAATCTCGGCCTGTTTTTTTTGCGTTTTGCCTTTAAATGCCCGAAAAAAAGCCAATTGACTTTTATAAAAGCAGGTATTATAGTTTGACAATGAAACTGTTCGATAGTTGAACTATATTTTGGAGGTAGGAAGCTTTGGATAACGAAGTGCAACATTGGATCAATCGCTACATGGATGCTTATTTGATTGTGACAAGACAAGTAGCAGCAAGAATTAAAGATAGTATTGCTGCGGAGACAACGAATGATCAGTATCAAATTCTTCGGTTGATTAATGCTCAGGAACAATGTACGTCTACATATCTTGCTGAATCTTTTTGCGTGGGTAAAAGCTCCATTACTGCAATCATTAACAGATTGGTGCAAGCGGGTATAATCGAGCGAACTCGTGACGAGAATGATCGCCGCCAGGTGTATTTGTCGATGTCTGAGCACGGAAAAAAAGTTTTTGAAGCAGCGGAGACGCAGGTACATGAAGTGATTTCCCCGTATTTGTTTCATTTTGAAGAGAAGGATATTGAAATGTTCGTCATGATGTTCGAGAAGCTGGCGAATTTAATTCAGAATGATGATGGAGGGAAGAATCCATGAAGACGATTCTAAAAGCAAGATGGGCGGTTATCGCAATCTGGCTCGCTGTGGCCGTAGTTTTGGTCATGACGGCCCCTTCGTTCTCTGATCTTGTACGTGAGAAGGGGCAGGTTACTGTACCTGATGGCTATTCCTCATCTAGAGCGGCAGAAATCTTAAAGGAAGCGGCGAATGATAAGGGCGGAGAGACACTGCATCAGGTAGCTCTTGTATTCAATAATCCAGAGGGAATCGGAGCCGATGAAACAGCTAGTATCCAGCAGGGCGTTGAGAAGTTGGCTGCGAATAAGGAGACGCTGCAGATCGATTCCATCACCGATTCTTTTTCACAAAGTGAGCTTAAGGAAACGTTGATTGCCAAGGATGGCAAGACGATAATGGTGGCGTTGTCTATCAAGGGCGGAGGAGAGTCTGTCACCGCACTTCCTGATAAAGTGGATGAATTACTCACAGATGTTAAGGCGGATCATTATTTAACCAGTGAGGGTTTGATTACTGAGGATATGATTGCTAGCTCGGAAGCCGGGCTTAAGAAATCGGAATATATTACGGTAGTCTTTATTTTACTTATCCTGTTCGTGGTATTCCGTTCGTTCGTGGCACCGTTTGTTCCGCTACTGACGGTAGGACTCAGCTATATTGTTTCTCAGTCCGTTGTGGCTTTTTTAGTGGACCGTTATGATTTTCCATTATCTACATTTACTCAAATCTTTATGGTTGCGGTCATGTTCGGGATTGGTACGGATTATTGTATCCTGTTAATTAGTCGTTTTAAAGAAGAAATGATGACAGCAGAAGATACCAAAAGTGCTATTATTGCAACCTACCGTAAGGCTGGGGGAACGGTGTTCTATTCCGGACTTGCGGTATTCGTAGGTTTTGTAGCGATTGGATTATCCAAATTCATTCTGTATCGCTCGGCGGTAGCCGTTGCCGTGGGGATTGCGGTTATGCTGCTGGCGCTTGTAACCATTGTTCCATTCTTCATGGCGGTACTTGGCAAAAAGCTCTTCTGGCCTTCACGCGGGAAGCTGGAGCACAGTGAGAGCCGTATTTGGGGAGCAGCAGGTTCTTTTTCCTTAAAAAGACCATGGGCCGCGCTGCTAATTGTTGCAGTAATCGTAGCTCCGTTCCTTGTTACCTATAGCGGAAAGCTGTCCTTCAACAGCTTGGAGGAAATTGGCTCGGAATATGCCTCGGTAAAAGGATTTAACATCATTTCGGATAGCTTCGGGCCGGGTGAATCCATGCCTGGCAAGATCGTAATCAAAAATGATGACCGGATGGATACTTCAGAATATCTTGGACTTGCAGAAAAAATCAGCCGCGAGCTGGAAAAAGTGGACAGCGTAAAATCAGTGCGCAGCATGTCTCGTCCAACCGGAGAGCTGATCAGTGATTTCTTAATCCCGAATCAGGTGGGGACTTTATCTGACGGTCTGGATCAGACCAGTGAGGGACTGACCAAGATTCAAACGGGATTGTCTGAAGCTAGTAAACAGCTGAGTGAAAATGCACCTAAGCTTACAGAGGCTGCTCAAGGCAGCGCTAAGCTGACGGAAGGCACAGCAGAACTGAAAGATGGAATCGTCGCGTTAGGCGATGGGCTGGCACGTATTGAGAGCGGAATAAAAAGCGGCTCAGCTGGTGCAGGAGAGATCAAAGCAGGACTTCAACAGGCAGCTGCTAGTGCCAAGCAGCTTGCGGATGCCAATACGAAGCTGCTGGAGGGATATAAAAAAATCGGCAGCGGTTTAACTGCGCTGGATCAAGGGCTTGGGCAGCTTCCGCAGCAGCTGCAAGGTGTGGCAGAAGCGTTGAAGGGACTTGATGGTTCTTTTAATGGTCTTGAGAGCAGTTATCCGGAAATTCTGCAGGATGTTAATTATCTGACCATTAAAGGCACCGTAACGCAGAGTGGTACTGGGGCTGCTCAGCTGGCAGCGGGTCTTGGGCAGATCTCAGAGCAGCTTAAAGGAGCAGCAGCAGGCTTAAATGAGGCGAATGCTGGCTATGCCAAAGCTTCGGCTGGGCAAACTGCACTCGCACAAGGTTTAGCTAAGCTTGTTGCGGGCATCGGTCAGCTGCAATCTGGGCTGGAGCAGGCCGCAGCAGGTCAAGGACAGATCGTAGATAAAATTCCATCCATTACTAGTGGCCTAGATCAATTGCAAGGTGGACAGCAGCAGCTTGCGGATGGGTTTGGTCAATTAACAGGGCAGATAGGAGCCTTAACTACTGGATTAAGCGACAGTGCAAACGGATTGGAACAAATTACCAGTGGGCTGGGCTCTGCACAAGATTATTTGAATCAGATTCAAGCGGCTAAGGATGATGAGCTGAGTGGATTCTTTGTACCGGCTGAGGCTCTTGAAGCTGAAGGCATAGAGCAGGTATTTAATACCTACTTGTCTGACGACCGTAAGGTAATGACGCTGGATGTAGTATTCACTGAGAATCCATATAGTTCAGAAGCTATTGACAGTGTTGATGATATTCAAGCAGCAGTAGATCGTGCAGTGAAAGGTACGAAGCTGGAAAATGCAGAGTCTGCAATCAGCGGGGTTACAAGCAGCCAGAACGATTTGCGTAATATTTCCAACGAAGACTACACACGTACAGTAATCTTGATGCTGGGTGGGATCTTCATTATCTTGGTGTTGCTGCTTCGTTCAATCGTAATGCCGATTTACCTTATTATTTCTCTTTTGATTACTTATTTTTCAGCATTGGGTGTTACAGAGGCTATATTTGTTCACCTTCTGCACTTTGAAGGGATTACCTGGACAACGCCATTCTTCAGCTTTGTTATGCTGATTGCACTTGGAGTAGATTATAGTATTTTCTTAATGGCCCGCTTTAACGAATATAAAACTTGGGATGTGCGGGAAGCGATCCTGCATGCTATGCGCAATATGGGAACAGTCATTCTTTCGGCGGTAGTTATTTTGGGCGGTACCTTCGCTTCGATGTACCCTTCAGGCGTATTGTCGATGATGCAGATTGCAACAGTGGTGCTTGTAGGATTGGCCTTGTATGCACTAATCTTCTTGCCGTTTTTTGTTCCTGTTATGGTACGGATCTTCGGCCGTGGGAACTGGTGGCCATTTGCGGTCAAACAAAGTGGAGAACCCACTAAACAAGATGTAAACATGTAATCACTCTACACAGCAAAAAACCTCTAGTGTTTGCCTAAATAAATAGGCGGCTAGAGGTTTTTTTGTGAAAATATAAGTACAAAGTTTATTTCATTTTGGCAAAAAAGCTACGTAACGCCCAGCCGCGTTCTTGCCGTTTTTTATATTTGGGTAGCGAACGGTAGATGGCGGTGGATTCGTCGAAAGCACGTTTAGCATCCTCAGTTCTGCCCAATGCTTTGTACATGGAGCCGGCTAAATAATAGGCTTCACTAGAGGAAGACTGAATCTCTTGAAATTGAGTAACGTAATGCAACGCTTTATCGTGATCTGTATGGCGGAAGGTTTCCGCTAACCGAAGATATGGCTGACCATATTGGGCTTTTCGGTTGATTTCTAGACCTCGAAGCATCTGATCTTCGCCTTCTTCCAAAGCGCCCAGCTTAAGATTCACATGACCCAGCTCCACCCAATATTCGGCAGATTGTTCGTAACGGTCTTCGATCTGTAGCAGGATATCCTTGGCTTCCTTGTATTTTTTACGTTCTGACAGATTCCGGGCTAAATCAAATTTAGCAGAAACATCATTTGGATTCAAAGATACTGTTGTGCGCAGCTTGGAGATTTGCCGCACCCGTTTGAAGGGCTTTGTAATACTAGGGAAAATTCCCACGTATCGCCGATCTAAGAAATATAAGATAACAAGCAGGATGAATAAAGCCAGAAAAGGGTTGCCCACTAATCTGAAAAGCATCATAATACCTATAAATTTAAGCATGATTTCCCTCCATGATCATTTGGTTCCGGTATTGCGGTTGAATAAGAGCAGATCTAAGGCAGCGTAATTATATCATAATTCAAACCAATCTGAATCCCGGGATTTAAGATAAACTACAACTTTTGTCAGCTTTATAGCGTCTTAGTGTAATAGAAATAATAATTACAATAATATCATAAGAAGGGAAAATCAAGATGCACTTATTTTCAAGGAAGCTAAGGCTGTTTAGTTTGTTGGTTTGTTCAAGTCTGCTGACTGCATTGTCTGTCCCTCAAGTTATAAGTGCAGCTCCATCACCTGGGAAGTTGGGTGGGATTAAGGAGATTGTTGCTTCGCCTGGTTTTTGGGGTGGAAGCTCTTTTGCGGTGGGAACTGACGGAAATGTTTGGTCCTGGGGGAGTAATGTTTTTGGTCAATTTGCTAATGGTACCGCCGGGCCTGAGGGGTGGACGATTACTCCCCATAAAATAGCTGGGCTTGAACATACGAAACAGCTGGCGATCGGCGAAGCGTACTATGTAGCGCTGAACGAAGACGGCACGGTTAAGGCTTGGGGAGATTATCGGGATAAGAGTGTAGCAGAAGCTGGCAATGGGGCAAGTGCTAAACAACACAAGGTTCTGCTTCCTCAAAGGATCTCAGGAATGAGTGATGTGGTTAGTATATCGTCAGGATTGCATAGTGCATTAGCTTTGAGAAACGATGGAAGTCTACTCCAGTGGAATCCTCCAGAAGCTTCAGATGTGGGCTATACAGAGCTGCCCGCTGCCACTAAGGTACAGGGTTTGAGCGAAGTGAAGTGGATCGGAAGCAGTATTTATCATGCCGCCATTCGAACTAACGGTACCCTGTGGATTTGGAGTGCTATCCCGCAAACAGAGAACACGAATGTGATGAAGAAACCGACCCCAGTTAAGGATTTATACCATGTAAAGTCCGTCTCTATGAGCGATCGCAGTATACTGGCTTTAACCGAGAGCGGGAGCGTCTGGGGAACAATTGACAGCAATAATTATAACGAAGTCACGATGAGCAAGATGCCAGGTCTTACGGATATTGTATCTGTCCAGACGAAAAACGGGTTCAATCTTGTTGGCAATAAAAAAGGAGAATACTGGGTATGGAAAGCTGGTACCTCACTACAAGGTCTGCAAAAGATTACAGCCGTAAAAACGATCTCAAAACTTACGCTGGATTTAGACAACTTTGCAGCTGTTAAAAAAGATGGCACCGTGTGGACTTGGAGTACCCAACCATCAACCGACAACCGTTTAGTTTTTACGCAGCCTAAGTTAATAAAAGGATTGAGTGATCCTGTTTCTTTTGCCATGGGTGAGAATAGTAAGTATGCAGTCCTGAAGGATGGAACAGCTGTGGCTTGGGGAACAAATAGGTTTGGTCAACTCGGAATTAGCGCGGTTGATTCACGTCCTTTTACTATATCTCCTATTTTAAAGCCTGTTACTGTAATTGTAGATGGTCAAAAAATGGATTCCGCACAGTCTGCTATTTTTATGGATGGAAGTGTAAAAGTACCGATTAGGGATGTAGCAGAAAGTCTGGGATATACCCTGTCTTTGGAGGGGGAACTGACGTTGACGAAAGCTGGGAAGAAAATTTCATTACCATCAGCAGAATCCATTAAAGTAAGCTATACTTCTCTAGTGCCAGCAGCGGCTTTGGCCAAAGCTACAGGTCTATCTGCGGAGTGGAATAGTACGCTGTACCAATTAACATTACAAACAAAAAGATGACTTACATTTAACACATATATTAATATTCTGAGGTACAATAAGTGAACTAATCTCAATTTCACCATAATAACCAGTCTGGAGTGATAGGAATGGCTTTTACAATATGTGTGTTTGCCGGATCGAATCCAGGTCTTAACTCTGAATATACGGAAATGGCTAGGGAATTAGGTTATCATATAGCGGCACAAGGCTGTAGGTTGGTCTATGGAGGTTCGCGGAATGGCCTTATGGGACAGGTTGCGGACGGGGTACTCGCTAATGGTGGCGAAGCTGTAGGAATTATGCCAGTGGATCTTTTTCAAGATGAAATCAGACACTCCGGATTGACGAATCTGATTGAGGTCTCTAGTATGCATGAACGTAAGGCGGTAATGAGCGGTATGGCGGATGCTTTTATTGCTTTGCCGGGAGGTCTTGGAACCTTCGATGAGCTATTTGAAATTCTGTGCTGGATGCAGATTGGTATTCATCAGAAGCCTATAGGGCTGCTGAATGTTCGAGGTTATTTTAATCCACTGCAAGCCTTGATCTCCCATAGTGTGGCTGAAGGTTTTGCACCAAAAACTGCACTTCAAATGCTGCATATGAACTCAGAACCCGAATATCTGCTTGAACTGATGAGAGGGCGAGTGGATCATAATAATGATGAGAAGGGGAAAGCAAGGTTCCCGTCTCAGCGCTAGATTCAAGGTTTCCACTGCTCTAAGGTGCGAATAATTGGTTTAGCACGCTATTCAAAATAAGGACGCAAACACTTCACGGTGTCTACGTTCTTATTTTTTTTCTTTTTGTAAAATCATTTAGTAATAGGGGGAAGGCTTATGATTCGAAAATTAGGCTTTGCGGCTGACGACCGTCTGTTAATAATTAATGCCGACGATTTCGGAATAACTAAAGGAACTAATGAAGCTATTGTTAACTTATTTGAAGGAAAAGCTATAACATCCACATCTATTATGATGCCTTGCCCAGACTCAAATGACGCTATAAAGATAATTAATTGGAAAGGAATAAAGAATATTGGAATTCATCTAACGCTAACGAGTGGCGAGAAATATCCGTATCAACCAGTATTCAAAGAAAAAATCTTGAGTAGCTTAATTACGGGGGAAGGGTATTTTCATCAAGATGCCACTCTTCTGGAAAGAAACGCTGCTGATGACGAGATTAGATTAGAGTTAGAATCGCAAATCCAAAGTGCAATCATACAAGACATTGATCCAACTCATCTGGATAGTCATGGGGGGAGTATCATGGGGTTATACACTGGACGAGATTTTATAGAAATAATATTTGATTTGTGTGAAAAGTACCGCCTGCCCTTTAATTTACCTATTAGGATATTAGAACAACCCTTTTTTAATAATGATCAGTTGAGATTGTTTCAAAAAAGAATTTCTTCAGCAAAAGAAAGGGGGATTTTATTAATCGATGATATAATTTCTCTTCCTTACTGTTTTTACCCTGCTGCGGAATATAGCAAAATGAAAATGAGATTAACTGAATTGTTAAAGAATTTAAAACCTGGAATAACACAGTTAACTATACATCCATCTAAAATAACAGATCAATTAATAGCAATAACGAAATGTTATACAGAAAGAGAATTGGAATATCGTCTTCTAAATGATATTGAAATTAAGGAATTGATTATCAATAAGGAGATTAAACTTATTTCGTGGAAAGACATACGTGATTTACAAAGATGTATTTAGCATATTCTAAAAGCTGCACTTTTTCATTTTTTAATATGAATCTGATAAAACTGTTTAAACTTTGGAGAAGCTGGGTAAATAAGCCGTAAGTAACCAAGCAGAAATGCAAATTTCAGGAACATCACGGAAGGAGGTTGAAATCCAATGAATGTGATCGTACATAATCTTATGGCTTACAATCATCAGTTTTTTAGACCTCAGCCCGTGGTCAATCCCAAGCAAGGAAAAGCAGACAAGAAGAGAATGAGTTTCCAGGAAGTTCTGAATGAGAAAATGAAAGCGTACAGCACCTACAACAAAAATTAAAGATGAAAGCTATACCCTATGTCTGTTAAAGAAAGCCGGAACGCGATGATCCTAGAGATCATTGCATTCCGGCTTTCTTTAGGGTCTGACCTCAAAAAATTCGCAGCTCTTGCGTGAGTAGTAAGTCAGATCACTAACTCTAGATTGAATAACAACATCGAAATCAGTGAAGCGGACAACGGTTGCTCCTGAATTTACTAAATGATCGTCCTGAAATACACGAACAGGTAATTTGCGGTCAACGGCTTCTTGGAAATCGCTGTCGCTTAGCAGCGGGCGGTTAATGGGCATGGGTAATAACTCCTTTGATCATGTAATGAAGTAAGAAATAAAAATAGTATACCTGCGGAAGCACAAGAAATCCAATTTAAGATGAAGTACACGTATTCTGTGAGGAACATATTTGGACGAAATTTTATACTCCCTCCTTAGACATAACATAGATATGAATGGTTTCGTAATTATTTCCACCATAAATCGGAAGTTTACCTCCTCAAAAAAAGAATTTAAACCCTGTACACTAATTCTTGTAAGAGAAACCTTTGAAAGGGGTACAGGGGAATGAATAAAGTAAAACACTTGGCGCTATCGTTAGTCGCTATCATGCTCGTAGGTTCACTGGCAGCATGCGGAGGCAACAACGCCGAGAACAACAACACATCAAACAAAAATGCAGGTAACAACGCAGCAAGCACAAGTGAACCTACTAAGGATGAGGGAACAGAACCGGCTGAGAAAATCGAACTTTCTTTCTGGACACTGGGCAACGTGAACTACGAGGATTTAGCGAAGGAGTACACTAAGGAACATCCAAACATTACGATCAAAGTGCAAAATACCGGTGACCAAACCGCTCACCATAATAATTTGACCACTGCTTTGTCGGCTGGATCGGGTGCGCCTGATATTTTCCAACTTGAAATCGGTTTCATGGAACGTTTCATCAACGCTCAGGACAAGTTCTATAACCTGAATGATCTGGGTGCCAAAGATATTCAAGCCAACTATCTGGATTGGAAATGGAAACAAGCTTCTTCCGTAGATGGCAGCTTCCAGCTAGGTCTTCCAACAGATATCGGTCCAACGGTTGTATATTACCGCACAGATTTGGCTGAAGAAGCTGGACTGCCAAGTGATTCAGAAGGATTCGGCGCTGCTATTGATACTTGGGATAAGTTCGCAGCTGTTGCCAAAGCTTTCAAAGAGAAAACAGGCAAACCATTTGTAGACCTTACGGATCTTACCTTTAATGCTTTGCGTGATCAATCTGCTGATGAAATCTATTTCAGCAAAGCTGATGGCAGCTTTATCGGAGATACCAATCCGCAAGTCAAAAAAGCTTATGATTTCACGGTTAAAGGTATTCAAGAAGGCTGGATCAGCAATGTTATGCTCTGGTCTCCTGAATGGGGTCAAGGCATGAACGACGGTTCATTTGCAGTAGTTATGGGACCGGCTTGGATGGCGGGAAATGTTAAGAGTAATGCTCCAGACTCCTCTGGCAAATGGAAAATTGCTCAGCTCCCTGAAGGTGCTGGTAACTGGGGTGGCTCGTTCCTGACGCTGCCAAAAGAAGGCAAACACTCGAAAGAAGCTTATGACTTTATCGCATGGATGGATAACAAGGAAAACCAACTGGAATCTTTCAAAACCAAAGGCCTTATGCCTTCTATTCCTGCCCTGTATGAAGATCCTGCATTCGTAGACTTCAAAGATGATTTCTTCGGTGGACAACAAACCGCTGTAGAATTCGGTAAAGCAGCAAACCGGGTAAAACCTGTATACTACGGACCGCTTCATGACCAAACCGATACTTTCTTCAAAAACGCATTGAAAAATGTGTTGGAGAAAAAAGCAGATCCGACCAAAGAATGGAACGAAGCAGTAAAACAAGCGAAAACATTGGCTGAACGCAGCTAAGATTTCAAGCTTATGAAATTCAATTTCTAGAAGGTCCGGATTCATAGAGTGAAACATTCTCTGTGAATTCGGATTTACACGTTAGATTACCTGGAGGTGTGACATGGCACAACCTGTTATTTCAAGTCCGCATGCCGAGAGCAAGCGCCGCTTTTTAACTGAACAAAGAAGGAGCCGCATCACTGCTTACACGTTTATTTCGCCCTTTTTTATTCTGTTCTCGATATTTGGACTATATCCGATCTTTTTCACGATCTATCTCTCGTTCTTTAAATGGGATGCCCTGAATCCTATGAAATTTGTAGGGTGGAAAAACTATGATCTGGTCACAAGTGATCCGACCTTTTGGATTTCTTTTAGCAACACGTTAATTATGGGGCTTATGGGTACTGTTCCACAGATATTACTAGCTCTATTGATTGCTGTTTTGTTGAATTCGGCGATGACTCGCTTTAAGAAGACGTTCCGGGTTTTATTTTTTATGCCTAATATTACGTCTATCGTTGCGGTTACGCTCGTGTTCAGTACACTGTTTGGCAACAACGGAATGATCAACTGGATACTAAACGGCTTGGGACTGGATAGTATGGCCTTCAACTCTGGCTGGTGGGGCGTTAAAATCGCCATTTCTACAATGGTAATGTGGCGCTGGACGGGATATAATGCCATTATTTTTCTATCAGGCTTGCAAAGTATCCCTACGGATCTATATGAAGCGGCACGTATTGACGGTGCGAACAGAAGACAACAGCTAACCTTTATAACGTTACCGCTATTGAAGCCATTCATTGTATTTGTTACCTTGCTTTCAACTATAGGTGCCTTGCAGCTGTTCACTGAGCCTTATGTATTTTTGGGCCAAGCGGGAACTGGATCTACACGTCAGGAAGGAATCACTATGGTTACTTATTTGTATAGCGAAGCATTCCGCAACGGATTTTTTGGTACGGCAGCAGCTACGGCAGTCTTGCTGTTCCTGGTCACGATTATTTTCTCTGTCCTCAATATGCTGGTCTCAAATCGCATGGGTGGAGAAACGGGAGGGGGTAAAGCGTGAGTACGCTGCGTGTATTTAAAAAAGATCCGGATGATCTAGGGATCATAGGCAAGTTAGGATTTTATCTGCTGCTGATTGTTGGTGCGCTCGTGTCCATCTTTCCTTTTTACTGGATGTTTGTAGTTGGCACTAATGACAGAGGCGCAGTATTCCATGTGCCACCTTTGCTTACGGTTGGAGACCAGTTTTTTGAGAATTTCCAGCGGGTACTGGACAAAACAGACTTCTTTCAAGCCTTGGGCAACTCATTATTTGTCTCATCTATGGTTACAATATCAGTCGTGTTTTTCTGTACACTGGCAGGTTATGCCTTTGCCAAATATGAATTTCCGTTTAAAAATTTTCTGTTCTACTTTGTAATTGCTACATTATTTGTGCCACAGCAGCTTGGTGTATTACCTACTTACGTAATTATGGCCAAGCTCCACTGGATAGACTCTTTCAAGGCACTTATTGTTCCGGCGATGGTTAATGCCTTCGGGATCTTCTGGATGCGGCAGTATATCACTACAGCTGTACATACGGAATTGATTGAAGCAGGTCGGATCGATGGCGGCGGACATTTCCGGATCTTCTGGAACATCGCTATCCCGGTCATTACTCCAGCTATGGCTACACTAGGTATACTGAATTTTATGACCGTTTGGAATGACTTCTTCTGGCCTTTAGTGGTACTGAAGAATCAAGAGCATTTCACAATTCAGATTGCGCTCCAGCAGCTGTTCTCCAATCGCGATGGTCTAGACTACGGAATGATCATGTCAGCAACATTTACGGCAACCTTGCCACTGCTGATTGTATTCCTGTTATTTAGCCGCTGGGTGATTGCTGGACTTACTTCAGGAGCTATTAAGAGCTGATCTTACTTTTTGATCTTTACAGGGAATAGGCGGTTTTGTGAAGAATACTAGAGGACAGAGACAGCAGGGGGAAGGGGAATATCATGAAACTCCGCCGTAAAATCTTGTTCGCTATTATTCTTCTCGTCTTTATTCCGGTTATTCTGATGGGGATCGTCACTTACGTTAATTTTTCTAATGCAATGGAGAAAAAATCAAGCAACTTCTACTGGATTTCACTGCTTGAAACGGATCGAAAGCTTAAATTCGCGCTTAGTGAAATCACCTCGATCACGAATTCAAAAATTACGCAGCCGGTTGTTCAGCAATCACTGAAGCAGAAGAACTTTGTAATCACTTATGATCGAAAGCAGGAGCTTAGCAGTTATCTCATTGATCATCCAATGATTACTTCATTTAGTTTTTATAGTAAAGATCGTTTAATTTATCAATACAATGCATCGATGTCTTTTGAGGACTTGAAGAGACAAAGCTGGTTTGACGCGATGGAAGGCGCCGAAGGGCGGCCCGTGTGGTCAGGACCGGGAGAAAATGGCTCGGAGATCTCCGGCAATCCGGTACTTGTACAAGCAAGAGTAATCAAAGATTCATATTCTCTCGAAGATATCGGATATCTGGTTGTTAATGTAAAACCTGATTTATTGGATCAGATTTTCTGGGAAGCAGCAACCCTTAAGAAGGGGGATATTTTGCTGGTCAACAAGCTAGGAAATATCGTTTTTAATAAATCCGGTGAACATATTGGACAACGCACAGATTTCCCCTTTTTACAAAATGATTATGCTAAGGAACATGACTATTACATCGACAACTATCAGGGGGAAAAATCACTCATAACCTTCCTACCTTCTCATAATGCAGCCTGGTATTTAGTAGCCATTACACCTATGAATCTCATCTCGTCAGAATCTGTATCCATCCGGAATATTGCGATTATTTTAAGTACAGTTTCGCTGTTATCCGCCATTTTGTTCGACCGCTATTTCGTACGGAGGCTCGTTCATAGTATTAATAGTGCGGTTAACGGGATGAAGCGGGTGAAGCAAGGGATATTTACGCCGATCACTACACCCTATCGTGCTGATGATGAAAGTGATTTGCTGATTGATGGCTTTAATCGGATGAGCACGCAGATCAATGAACTGCTTGTGCAGGTGGAGACTGAGCAGGGACGTAAGAAGGAAGCAGAAATGCAAGCGCTAATGGCGCAGATTAACCCTCATTTTATTTATAATTCACTCGAATCGATTAATTCGATGGCAGTGCTGCAAGGCAATAAAGATATTAGCAAAATGGTCATCTCACTCGGCAAGCTGCTGCGAATCAGTATCAGTCAGAATCAGGAGCTGATTCCGCTGCATATGGAGTTCGAGCATGTCCGTCATTATTTGGATATCCAGAAGTTTCGTTTTGAAGATAAATTCTCGTATATCATAGATCTTTCGGATGGTCTTAGGACGTTCATGACACAAAAGCTGATCGTTCAGCCGATTGTTGAGAATGCGCTGTATCATGCGATTGAGCAGATGGAGGACCCAGGGGTCATTGAGATTACGGCCTATGAAATGGGCATGGATATGATCATTATCGTAAAAGATAACGGCCCCGGCTTTGACCTTGCCAAGATGATGAGTCTTTGGGATAACGAGGGAAGTGCTCAGAAGAAATACAGTGATAGCGGCGTGGGGCTTAAAAATGTGCATGAACGCTTGAATATTCGGTTCGGCAGTCCATACGGCATACTAGTGTGTTCATCCCCCGGCTTTGGTTCAACCATCCGAATCCGAATACCAAAAATACTGCCGTAATCGACCGTACGGAAAGAAAGGGGGAGAATGTTATCAAAAAATGGTTATTGAAATGGGGCTGGATGTGGTTATATCTAGTGCTGATTTCGGGTGCGGTTTTATTTATAACTTTAGGAAAGCAAGAACCCATTGAAGATGATTCACCAGAGAAAATCACATTAACTTTCCGTCATTTCTGGATTAAAGAGCATGATCGGCCACTGTTGACTATTTATGAAGATATCGTGGACAAATACCAGTTAGAGCATCCAAATGTGAAAGTTAACTTTGAAGGTGTGGATCAGACGTTGCACCGTGATCAAAAGCTGAAGAACGAGATGGTTACTGGCACCCCGCCAGATATGTTTGTTTTGTTCGGTGGAGCGGAAATTGAGCCCTATGTGCGCTCTAAGCGTCTGATTGATCTGACGGATTTCGTCCGGGAGAATGCGCTAACCAATCAATTCAAGGATCTGGATCTCTGGACCTTTGACAACCATATTTATGGCTTGCCCATTGAAGGGAATGCTGAACCTTTATATTTTAATAAAACCATATTCGAAAAGCTCGGTTTGAAGCCGCCAGAAACGCTGCAAGAGCTTGATGCTGCCATACTAAAGCTGAAGTCGGCAGGATATATTCCATTTGCACTTGGCAACGAGGATCGTTGGCCCGCAGGAATTTTTGCACATTATTTAATGGATCGTTATGCCGGCGCCGACTTGATCGAGAAGCTGATCACTGGTGAAGATCAAGCCAGCTTTCAGAATGAGGCGTATTTAAAGGCTTTTCAGCACTTGGAGCAATGGATCAAAGAAGGTGCCTTCAGTACGAAATCGAATGCGTTATCCACAGAAAATGCGGTGGGACTATTTACGAGCGGCAAGGCTGCGATGTATCTGAACGGAAACTGGGATATCAATTTATTTGCTGGAACAGCAGCTCCTACGGATTTTCAAAATGAGGTAGGTGTTATTCCGTTTCCCACATTGAAGAAGGGGGAACAACCTTCGATTGCCGGCGGTTATACATTTGGCATCGGTCTTTCCTCCGAACTAAGCGGAGCGAAGCGGGAGGCTGCACTCGATCTCATGAAAGCTTTTTACACCCAGGAGGTTCAGACTCGGATTGTATATGAAGGGTTGAGAATTCCGTCCATGCGCATCGCCTTTGATCCTGAGAAGACAGGACCCGTATTCGCGCAAGTTATGAATATGATGGAAGTTAACCGCAAGAGCTTTGTCCCTTATGATAATGTATTGTCACCAGAAGTGAAAAAAACGTTCCTGAGTGTTATAGAACAGATGATTAACGGAGAAATGTCTGCTGAGCAAGCGTTAAAGCAAGTGCAGGCATCCTCCATTCAATATTGGAATTTGATCCAAAGCTCAAGTGTACAATGATCCTGGAGGTGCAGGGAATGGATGAGTTACAAGAGAAATATAAAGTAATAATCGTGGATGATGAGCCGATTATTCTTCGTAGCTTAAAAGCAGCCATTCCATGGAATGATCTTCAGATGGAGATTGTGGGAGAGGCCCGAAATGGAGAATTAGCTCTCCGCTTGATAGAAGACACTTCACCACATATCGTAATTAGTGATATTCGCATGCCCGTAATTGACGGGATTACGTTGATGAAGGAAGTATTGTCTAAAAACCCGAAGCTGGTGTTTATTTTTATAAGCGGTTACGGAGAGTTCGAATATGCAAGAGAAGCATTACGTCAAGGCGCTTTTGATTATTTATTGAAGCCGATCGATCATGATGAACTGGTTGAAATGCTAAACCGCGCCAGAACCAAGCTGGATGAACAGAAGCAAAATGATCAGCTGATTCATTCTGTACAGATGCTGTCATTGCTTGCACGTGAACGTCTGTTTGCAGAAATCACTTTGGGAAATGCAAGGCCGCTTGAGCATCTGAAATGGCTGGAGAACAGTGAACTGGAGAGCGGATATTTCATGGCTGTTGTCCAGTTAGATGACTACACCACACTGAGCAGTCAATGGAGTGTAGAAGAAAAACGGCTATGGCTGTTTGCAATCCGCAATATTGTGGAAGAATGGTCACTGGAGCATGGCGTGCTGACGGTTTTCCCGTTTCATAATGGAGAGTGGATACTACTGTTCCCTGGATCTTTAAGCGCCAGCAGGAGAGAACTTGGTGAACATTTGATAGCGGGAATCAAGAGATACTCCAAGCAGTCTTGTTCCGTAGGCATCAGCCGCACCACACAAGGCATTGATCAATTAAGTACGGTTTACCCTCTGGCCGCGAAGGCCTTATATCAACGGTTCTATTCGGGGCTTGCCGGGGTCTTTATTGATGAAGAGATATCGTTCCCAAGCAGTAAAGAGGTGAAATACCCAAAAGAGCTGGAAACCGCGCTGATTGAAAGTATACGTACCTTAAATAGAGACCGGATGTGGTCTTTATTTGATGAGCTTGCTTTATTTATTGAGTCACAAGCTGTTCCTAAGGATATGGCTGAACGTCTTCTTGTTGAATTGATCGTTGTGTTATACAGAAATTATGAGTATTTGAATATAAATTCAGATTGGTCCTTGCATGGATTACTTAGCAAGATGCACAATCTCGGCACTTTAAATGAAGTGATCTCTGCTCTGAAAGAAGAGTTTGGTGTGCGATTGGAGCAAGGGAACAAGCCTGTGAACCGCGAGGATACGCGTAGCGCCATCGAGAAAGCGAAACGTTATATTGAGAGTAATTACCATAAAGATTTAAGTATTGAGGAAGTAGCGGAGCTGGCTGATCTCAGCATCAGTCATTTCTGCACTTTATATAAGCAAATAACAGGCTATACCTTTTTGGAGTATGTTACACACTGCCGGATGGAGCGGGCGAAGTATATTTTGCAGAGCAGCAACGTAAAAGTGTATCAGATAGCTCCTCTTGTCGGTTATCAGGACCCGCGTTATTTTACACAGGTTTTTAAAAAGGCTAGTGGTCAAACACCAACAGAATACCGAGAAGAGAATACTAAGCAGATCCATTAAAGAGGAGGTAAGGGATGGAATTTCATTTGGAGATGATTGTTAAGTGTTTAACGAACCTCAAGCTGCAGAAATATTGGAAGGGGTTCGAGGCTGTTTCTTTTGCATTTTATAATAAGGATAACGTGTATCTGTACAATCATCCCAAATTCAAAACGGTAGGATATCATCCACATTTGCTTCCTTGGAGTAATGAATTCTCAGGAGATACCATCATTTTATATGAGGATCACCCTACAGCCATCGTTAATCTGGAATTACATGAAGAATTCGAAGACTTGTACGCCATTTGTGTACACGAATTATTTCACGGTTATCAATTCCTGATGGGAGATGAACGTTATGCAGATGAATTATTGATGATTACCTACCCTTTATCCCTCGAAAATATGGAATTGCGGATTCAAGAAAGACATCATTTATATCTTAGTGTAATGGCAGCTACTATTGAAGAGCGTAATCACGCAATGTACAGATTTATTGCCATCCGTCAACAAAGAGAACAACTGCTCGGGGAGTACGTGCTAAATGAATATCTTATTGAAACGCTGGAAGGACCCGCATGGTATGTTGAATTAAATGCCTATGCCGAAAAATCCACCCTACCTAATGAGGAAGTATTGCACAAATTCAGTTCGTATTTAATAGATGAACTTGAATCTTCGGCTAATATCAGAAGAAGCTGCTACGGTTCTGGTCTGTTTATATGTTTGCTGCTGGATGAGCTTCGGACCGATTGGAAAGAAGAGTTTATGAAGTCGGAGTTAAGTTTATATGCGTTTTTTAAGCAATTTGTGGATCAAGTCATCATTCCCTTCGAGGAGATATCCATCAGCAAAGAAACGGAAGATATTATGCAATCGGTCAAAACAATCAGGGAGAAGGAATTCATTGATTTTATCAGCCTTGAAGGGTACCACCTGTATATTGAAGGAGATATAAAATCTACGGGTTTTAATCCTATGGGTATTATTGGTGGAGATGAGAAATGCATTCATAAGAATAATTTACGAATCCAAATCAATGATGCGGAGTATTTTCTGGAAAAGCCAGTGATTAGCTACTATACAGCTGACCTTCGAAATATTAATAAACTGCACCTCGTACTAGATGAACCTCCAACTTTTAATAAAGATTCGTTAATCCTTAATGGAATTGGTGAGATCAAAGGTCAATACGAAGTGAAGGAAGATGGATGTTGGCTGCAATGCTAACGTAATTTAAATGAGAAGGAGAGTATGACATTTGTCATACTCTCTACTTGATGTTTATGACTTATAGGATGACACTTTATCTTCTATACTTAGAGTAGATGAAAAGATCCTTAGCCGGACACATCAAGGAGGAAACGATATAGATGACTACAAAACAGACATCACAGCTCTCCAGCCTTAAAAAGAGTGTAGCCCCTTACGAGAAAAATGACCGCAACGCAAGTATAAGACAGCTCATCAATACTTTAGGACCACTTGTGCTGTTATGGGGCGGAGCTTATTTCTCTTTATCCGTTTCCTATTGGCTCACCCTTCTGTTAGCTATTCCTGCAGCAGGATTTGTAATTCGAACCTTTATTATTTTTCATGATTGCACACATGGATCGTTTTTTAAGAATCGTAAAGCGAATGATATTATCGGAACGATCACAGGTGTACTGACACTGGTTCCTTATCGGCAGTGGAAACATAGTCATTCCATTCACCACGCCAGCTCCAGTAATCTCGATAAAAGAGGGATCGGCGATATTTGGATTATGACGGTCGAGGAATACGCAGCGGCTTCCTTCTGGAAACGTCTATATTACCGGATTTACCGCAATCCCATCGTGATGTTTGGTCTTGGACCGATTGCTGTTTTTATGATTCAGTATCGTTTCAATGTTAAAGGTGCTAGACGCAAAGAGCGGATGAATACCTATTTGACGAATATTTCAATCGCAGCGCTTTATGCCTTGCTAATATGGGCTATTGGCTGGCAGGCATTTCTTATGGTGCAGCTGCCTGTAGCATTTGTATCAGGGTTTCTCGGCATATGGTTGTTCTACGTCCAACATCAGTTTGAAGACTCTTATTTCGAGAATGAATCTGAATGGAGTTATGTGATGGCCGCGGTTGAAGGTAGCTCATATTATAAGCTGCCGAAGGTGCTGCAATGGATTACGGGCAATATCGGCTTCCACCATGTGCATCATTTAAGTCCAAAGGTGCCAAACTATAATTTGGAAAAAGCGCATAACGCGACGCCACCGCTACAAAAAGCAACAACGATTACGATTGGTACCAGCTTGAAGGCCCTTAATTTCCGTCTTTGGGATGAGGAAAATAAACGATTCATTAGCTTCAAAGAGATGAAGTCCATATTAAATAAACCGAAAACTGCAGGCGAGGTCCTGCAAGTTCATAAGCCCAGACTCCAGGGAGAATAATAGCTACATTGTAATCAAATAGCAGCAAAATGGAAGGTTAGAGCCGGAGAACTCATTCGCGCTCTAATCTTTTTTCTCTTTATCGTTGTGGTTCACCGGATTTTACCGGATTTATGCTAGAATAAGGTGAGTGGCATATGGCAAAAAGGAGAGCGAACATGCAGAAGTGGCATCATATTTTTCATAAAAGTACAGGTCTTAGCCCTTATGTATGGGTCGTATTTTATATTCTACCGTTTTATTTCATCTTTCGGTCCTCTTCTCCCTACCAGGTAGTTTCGGGAATCTTGATGATCGCTGTGTTTTTTGTTTGTTATGTGCTTTCTTTTGTCTCCAAGGGTTGGTTAGTTTATTTTTGGACGAGCGTGCAGATACTGGTCTCTATAACGATGACGTTGTTGTTCGGATATATGTATTTTGCGCTTTTTTTAGCCTTTTTTATTGGGAATATCCAGAACCGAGTAGGGTTCTTCACCCTGTACTCCATTCATTTGCTGACTACGATTATTACGATCAATTATGAGCTGCTGTCGCGTAATCCCGTATTTATCAGCCAGCTTCCCTTTGTGCTTGTCAGTATGATTGCAGTGATCCTGCTGCCAATCAGTACCTATAACCGGAATAATCAAGGGAAGCTGCAAGACCAATTGGAGGATGCTAATAAGCGTATTTCAGAATTGGTTAAGCTCGAGGAACGCCAGCGGATTTCACGTGATCTTCACGATACATTAGGTCAGAAGCTTTCGTTAATTGGTCTGAAAAGTGATTTGGCAGGAAAGCTTATCGACAGTAATCCGACGCAAGCAAAAGCCGAGATCAATGATGTACGCCAGACGGCAAGAAGTGCGCTGAAAGAGGTCCGGGAGATGATTACGCGAATGCGCGGCATTCGGCTTGAGGACGAACTCGTTCATATTCAGCAGCTTCTTGCGGCTGCGGAGATCGACTATGTTTTGCAAGGCAATCCTAAACTGTCTAACACTTCATTGATTACGGAGAATGTGCTCAGCATGTGTATTAAGGAAGCTGTCACAAATGTTGTGAAGCATAGTAATGCACAATCTTGCGCAATTATCATTGAACCCACACGCACAGATCTCATCATTAAAGTGAAAGATGATGGAACCGGCATCCCGGGCAATGATCTTTATTTTAAAGGACATGGGCTGCAAGGTATGCGGGAACGTCTTGAATTTGTAAATGGCTGTATGGATATCGTGCGAGATGAGGGTACTACGATAGTGATTAAGGTCCCAAATGCATTTAAGCATCCGGAACAGGAGGTAACCGTATAATGATTAAGATTGTAATCGCTGAGGATCAGCGAATGCTCCTTGGAGCGCTGGCATCTTTGTTGGATTTAGAAGAGGATATGAAGGTCGTGGGCCGGGCAAGCAACGGGGAAGAAGCTGTAGCGATGGTTCAGCAGCATAAGCCGGATATCTGTATTATGGATATTGAGATGCCAGCGATGAGTGGTCTCGACGCTGCGGAAGCGCTGAAGAATAGCGGCTGCAAAACGATGATATTAACCACCTTTGCCCGTGCGGGATATTTCGAACGTGCGCTCAAGGCGGGAGTTCATGCTTATTTGCTGAAAGACAGTCCTAGCGAAGAACTGGCACTTTCGATACGTAATGTGATGGCAGGCCGACGCATGTATGCACCGGAGCTAATGGATGAAGCCTACAGCGGTGAAGTAAATCCTCTGACTCAGCGGGAGAAGGAAGTACTTGGACTCATTGCCGACGGTAAAAATACAAAAGAGATCGCCAGCCAGTTGTACATTACCACGGGAACAGTCCGGAATTACATCTCAGTTATACTAGATAAGCTGGATGTAGGTAACCGCATCGAGGCAATCACTCGATTTAAGGAAAAAGGTTGGTTTAAGTAAGCGGGGGTAAGAAACGATTAGTTGGTTGAAGCAGCTTGTAAACGTAAATCGCTAATTGCCGATTGCCGATTGCTGATCGCAGAGCGCTGATTCCTAATTTATACTCACCAATCGCAAATAGATGTATTTCCTACAACTATATGCTATAAAATGCTCTGCAGATGCGATTTAGTTGCATTTCTTACATCTAAAAGTTCACTTAGAGGGCATTTCCATTATTTTTCGGGGAAATAGTTGTAGAGAATGCAGTTAAAGAGTTGTCTAAGCAGAAAATAGACTTATAATTGTACTGAGTGCAGCTATTTCTTTTATTAGCATTAGTGAAATTCAATATAATCCGCTAAAAATAAAATTTTTAATGTTATTTTGATGTTAACACTCGCCAAATGTTCCCGCGCCGTATATCATTAATTATCGGCCTATTATCCACAATAGGACAGTTAATCAAAAGGAAGTGTATTTTCTGATGTCAAGAAAGCTAAGAGCCGGCATAGTTGGCGGCACAGGTATGGTAGGACAACGTTTTATTGCCCTTCTAGAGAATCATCCTTGGTTTGAAGTAACTGCGATTGCTGCCAGTGCTAGATCTGCTGGAAAAACGTATGAAGAATCGGCCAAGGGCAGATGGAAGTTATCTACTCCAATGCCTGAGAACGTAAAGAATATTATGGTCCAAGATGCTTCTAAGGTAGAAGAAGTAGCTGCGGATGTAGATTTGATCTTTTGTGCTGTAGACATGAAAAAAGATGAGATTAAAGCGCTCGAAGAAGCTTATGCGCGCACCGGAACGCCAGTAATCTCCAATAACTCAGCGCATCGCTGGACGCCTGACGTGCCTATGGTCATTCCTGAGATTAATCCGGAGCATCTTGAGGTTATTGCACAGCAAAGAAAACGTCTGGGAACAGAGACAGGTTTCATTGCGGTTAAACCTAACTGCTCCATTCAAAGTTATGTGCCTGCACTTCATGCGCTCAAAGACTTTAATCCTTCTAAAGTGGTGGTCACCACCTATCAAGCGATTTCTGGTGCAGGAAAGACTTTTGCAGATTGGCCAGAAATGCTGGACAACGTGATTCCTTATATCGGTGGCGAAGAAGAGAAAAGCGAGCAAGAGCCATTGCGGATCTGGGGAAGCGTTGAAGAAGAGGGTATCGTAAAGAGTGAAGCGCCAACGATTACTTCGCAGTGTATCCGTGTGCCTGTAGCGGATGGACATATGGCTGCTGTATTTGTTTCTTTTGAGAAAAAACCGTCCAAAGAAGAGATTCTGAATCTCTGGAAGAGTTTTAAAGGACGTCCTCAGGAGCTTGAACTGCCTAGCGCACCTAAACAGTTCATTACCTATTTTGAAGAGGACAATCGTCCACAGACCAAGCTGGATCGTGATATCGAGAACGGAATGGGCGTATCGACGGGCAGACTCCGGGAAGATGCCCTCTATGATTACAAATTCGTAGGTCTCTCCCATAACACCTTGCGCGGAGCAGCTGGCGGTGCTGTGCTGATCGCTGAGCTTCTGAAAGCAGAAGGTTATATTCAACCGAAATAAGTCCATGCATGAGCTGCAAAGCTGATGTGAATAGACACCTCAACAAAGCTTAGTCTTTGGTGGGGTGTTTTTATTTTAATTTTGAATTTGGTAAAATAAGTTATGGAAGGAGAGGATGCCATTGAATAAATATTTATTAGCTTTTATATGGTTACCATTAATCCTGTTTACAAGCGGTTGTACATCGTCAGCTCAAGAGGAACAAGAGTATGGAGTGTCCTCTATAAATGCCGAAATTCCTATTCCGAAGAATGCCAAAGAAATCGTAGTGATAACAAATTCAAATAACCCTAATATAAAAATTGGAGCAAAGTACGAGTTGGATAATATAGGGGGAGTACAAGGTCTTTATCGGCCTGACGGCTATTTTAATAAATTAAACGATGCTGGATGGATAGAGCTGGAGGACAAGCGGTTAGGACATGTGCAATTTTTTGAAAAAAAGGACACCGTCATCGCCATCGAAATACATCAGGATACCTTTGATATTCATGAAATGAATAAAGATGCTAAATTCTAAACAGTGGCTAATAAGATGAAGCATTTGTTATTACTTAAACAGAAAGGTTGAGAGTGTGGTAAGATAGGTAAAGTGTATAAACTATACGAATTCTGAATGACTGACGGAGTGATATAATGGGTGCAAAAAGTAAAGGTGGCGGCACAGGCAGAGGTACGGGGAGTAAAGGCTGGACACGCTGGAACAAAACAGCAAAACCAGTTAAACCTGCTAAAAGTGATCCAACGATGGGTCCAGGTGCTAAAGGTGCAAGTGGAAGCAAGGGCAGTAACGTGAAAAAAAGCGGAAGCACCAAATAGCTCCCTTAAACTGGGTTATTCCTGAAGGTTAACATCTGATTTTGATCGTTAAAATCAGGTGTTTTTTTATGACCAGATGTAAGTATATAGAGAGAAAGTAGGATCAGCAGTGAGAATCGATAAATATATAAGCGAAACAGGCTTTTGTTCCAGAAGGGAAACCAAGCGATTAATTGCAGCAGGTCGAATCGCTGTGAACGGCATTGTCTGTGAGGCGAACATTCTTATAGAGCCAGAGGATATCGTATGGATCGATGGGGAGCCGATAACAAGCAGTAAAGGGGAGCCAGTGTATCTCGCTTTGAATAAGCCGATAGGCATTACCTGTACAGCAGCCCCACATGTGGCTGGGAACATTATTGATTTTGTAGGGTATCCTTCACGGATCTTTGCGATCGGCAGATTAGATAAAAACTCGGAAGGCCTCATTTTGTTAACCAACGATGGAGAGATCGTAAATAAAATGATGCGTTCCGAGAATGGGCATGAAAAAGAATATGTAGTTCATGTAGACAAACCGGTTACGTCAGAATTCTTACAAGCGATGTCTAGCGGCGTGAACATTCTTGGAGTCACAACGAAACCTTGTGAGGTCTATCGGATTACAGAATGTCAGTTTAGAATTATCCTAACTCAAGGTCTCAATCTGCAAATACGCAGAATGTGCAAGGAGTTAGGATATAGAGTACTAAAGCTGGAGCGCATAAGAATTATGAATATTACATTAGACGGCTTGGAGCTGGGACAATGGCGGCATTTAAGCAGTGAAGAGCTGTATGAGCTTATGTCCCGCTTAAACTGACTTTGTCAACAAAGCCTCTGGCAGTTGTGGTAATATCTTCAGCTCCGGCAATCGCTGAGATAACAGAAATCCCATCCGCACCAGCTGTTAATACTGGTGCAAAATTTTGCAGCGTGATTCCCCCAATGCCAACCAATGGGATGGTAATGCCTTTATTTCTTAGTTCTTCAATCATCGCAGTGCCTTGAACAGCTTTGGCATCCTCCTTGGATGACGTAGGATAGATGGGACCCACGCCCAGATAGTCGGCTCCATCGGCAATCGCCTGCTGAGCTTCAGCGAAGGAGTGAGCGGATACACCAATGATTTTATTCTCTCCAAGTAGCTGGCGGATCGCCAATGCAGGTGTATCCTCCTGTCCTACATGAATTCCGTCCGCATCAAGCGCGATCGCTAAATCAATGTCGTCATTCACGATAAAGGGCACGCCATTGGCATGACAGATCTTTTGAAGTCGTCTGCCAAGATTAAGTCGTGCCTTATCGCTTAAGGATCCGGTACCCTTTTCACGGAATTGAAACATGGTTATGCCCCCAGCTACCGCTTCCTGCAGCACCTTAACGGGAGCTTTACGGCAATTTACGCTGCCCATTATGAAATAGACTTTTAATAGATCTCGCAGATGTTCACTGTTCATTCGTTGCACTGTTTATCCCCCGCAGTCTGTTTTGATAAGCAAAATGATTGGTTGGTCCATGCCCAGCCCCTATGCCCAGCTCGTCCTCAATCGCCGCTTGTATAAATGCTTTGGCAGTTTGAATGGACTCAGCTACGGATTTGCCTTTGGCTAGCTCGGCGGTAACTGCTGCTGAATAGGTGCAGCCTGTACCATGCGTATGTCTGGTCTGAATCCGGCTACTCTCCAATAAGGTATATTCGTGACCATCATATAGAAGATCGGTTACGGCTGTGGTTGAGGTATCATGTCCCCCTTTTAGCACTACATATTTGGAGCCCATGCCATGAATGATTTTGGCTGCTTTTTTGCGTTCTTCTATGGTGGAGATCGTCATCTTTGTGATCATTTCGGCTTCGGGAATATTGGGTGTCGTCACCAATGCTAAGGGCAGCAGATGGCTGATTAAGGATTGAACCGCCTCCTGCAGCAGCAGTGTGGACCCTCCTTTAGCGACCATCACAGGATCAATTACAAGATTAGACCAGCCGTAATACTTAATTTTATCTGCCACAATGCGGATGATGTCGCTGTTAAATAACATCCCGGTCTTTACGGCATCTGGTTGCAGGTCAAGTCCTATAGAATCAAGCTGCTGATTTATAGCTTCCAGAGTCACTGGATAAACCCCTTGGACACCCAGCGTATTCTGCGCTGTCACAGCTGTGAGGACGGACATCCCATAGACAGAAAGCTCTTGAAAGGTTTTTAGATCGGCCTGAATGCCAGCACCACCGCCGCTATCGGAGCCGGCAATGGTTAGAGCTTTGGATATAATCATCGAATTCACTCCTTTGAGGGTCATTAACTGAGCTGTTTGATGCTAGATCTTTCTAAGAAGACTTCTGGCGTGACCCATGTCAGTTGATTTAGAAACTCAACCTGAAAGCTTCCCGGTCCTCGACCAGTTGTTAGTTCAGCGGCGATTTCAGCGGCTACTCCATAGAAGGAGAGGGCTTCCACTGCGGCCTCCAACGAGGCACCACCACTTACCGCGAGAAATGCACCCACAACAGCACTGAGCAAGCAGCCAGTTCCTGTAACCTTCGTGAGAATAGGGTGACCGTTGCTGGCAATATAAGTGTTTTTTCCATTCGTGATCACATCGTCTTTTCCAGTTATGATGACCACACAGCTTAACTTCCTCGCAGCAGCTTCAGCCAAAAGGACTACATCGCCTTCACCTTCGCCAGCATCCACTCCTTTAATGGACCAACTCTCCCCAATCACATTAGCGACTTCAGCCACATTCCCCCGCAGTGCGGTGATTTGCATCTCATTCACTAGTTTTTGAGTGACAGCGGTCCGATAAGAAGTTGCGCCTGCACCTACCGGGTCAAGCACTAGGGGAACCCCGTGTTTATTAGCGGATTTACCAGCGAGCAACATAGATTGAATGGCGTAGTCATTGAGTGTGCCTATATTTAGAACTACAGCAGACGACATAGCGGCGATGTCGATCACTTCTTCGTGGGCATCCGCCATAAAGGGAGAGGCACCCAGCGCCAACAGACCGTTGGCTGAGAAATTGGCTACTACAATATTAGTGATGTTGTGGATCAAGGGGTTGGATTCCCGTACTTTGGCTAAGTAACTCATCATAATTCCTCCTCAAGCTTGTATGAATAACCAACTAAACGTTACAGATTGATAAAAGCTTCTTGTGCTTTAATATCTTCTGGTAGAAGATCGTTGGTGGATAACCACTGCTGAACCTTTTCCCAAGATGTCGGGTCTTGATAACCAAAAGTTTGATCGCCTGCATTCATCAGCGGCAGTAGAATTTCAAGACTTTTTTTCTCAATCTCCTTGTCGAGCGGTGAAGTTGCATCTTCATGTGCAATCAGTAAATCCAGGGCTTGTTCAGGATTCTGCTCCACAAATTCCTGTCCTTTTGTTATGGCATTTAGAAATTTTTTAAAGTAGGCTTCAGAATTTTGCAATCCTTGTTCGCTGGCCACCAGCACAAGCTCATAATAGTCAGGTACTCCGTAATCCGTTGGATTAAGCGAGGTGACCGGATGTCCCTCTTTTTCAAGGATCAGTTGTTCATGGTTGATGAATCCGCCCATTATTGCGTCCACTTGTCCTGTAGAGATCGCAGGGATAAGGTCAAAACCTACATCAATCAGCTTGGCGGATGAAGGATCGCCTCCATCACTCTGGATCATTGTCCGAATCATCGCTTCATAGAGCGGAATGGAGGAGTAGCCGATTTGTTTTCCCACGAGCTCTTTGGGACTATGAATACTGCCTGCCTGAGGAACCATCAGATGATTCAGTGGATGCCGCACGATTGCTGCAATCGAACGTACAGGGATTTTCTCTCCGCGTGCCATAAGCACCTGAGGCTGATAACTGAGCGCTAGATCAATTTGATTTGCTGCTACAAGCTTTAGGGCGTCATTGCTGTCCGCAGGCATTTTGATCTCGACATCCAAACCTTCCTCTTGGAAAAATCCTTGCTGTTGCGCAGCGTATAGAAAGGAATGAACGGCATTGGGATACCAATCAAGCATAATCGTCAGCTTGTGTGACTGCTTATTATCGGTATTGGAGGAACCGGTTTGGGAGTTGTTATTTAGCTTGTCTGCCTTCCCGCAGCTGCTTAAGAGCAAAAGTGTGCATACTAGAAATACAGAAATAAGTCCTCGTTGTGGGGATTTTAAATGATTCATTGGTTAGATCCTCTTTTCTTTAAAAATAATTGTTCGAGTAAAGCTATCGCCAGAAAAAGCACAACACCAAGCGCGGACAGCAGAAATACAGCCGCGAACATTTCATCGCTCTGCATATTTCCGGCCATTCTGCGGCTGAAGTAACCGAGTCCTTTACTGCCGCCGAGCCATTCCCCGATAGTAGCTCCGATGACGCAGTATACAATGGACAGCTTTAAGCCAGAGAAAAAAGCAGGCAACGCCAGTGGAATTTGGGTTTTGACAAGCAGCTGCCAGCGGTTTGCACCAAATGTTAATAATAAGTCCTTGTAAGTCTGGCCACTTGTACGAAGTCCATCATATGTACTCACTACAACTGGAAAAAAAGCCGTCAAAAACACCACAGCCACTTTGCTCCACAGCGAATATCCGAACCACATAATAAAAATGGGCGATAGCGCAATTAATGGGACCGTCTGGCTAATGATAAGGAAGGGATAGATGGCCTTTTCTACGGGGCGAAACAGGAACATTCCAATACCCAGCAATACACCAAAAATCACAGAAAGGACAAAACCTACCAGTATCTCCTGCAACGTCGCTAATAAATGCTGTCCAAATAATAATTGCCTGTGCTCGATCAATGCGATGCCAATAGATGAAGGTGCAGGGAGAATAAAGGCTGGAATCAAGTGAAGGCGAACAGCTGACTCCCAGATTACAAGAATGAGCAGTACCAGAAGAAGGAAGGGACCATAGTTGTCTAGATGTTTTTTAAAAGGTATAGGTTGCATGCAATCTTCGCTCCAACTCTGCCCGTAGTGCTATAAACCGGGGTTCATAGTTCATCTTATAATGTCTTGGTTTTGGTAGATCGACAATGATCTCCTGTAATTCGCTGTGCGCACCGCCAGATAATAAATAAATTCGATCACTGAGCAATAGTGCTTCTTCCAGATCATGAGTGATGAGCATAATCGTCTGATTCAGTTCACCCCATAACTCCAACAGCCAACGGTGTATCTCACGTTTGGTCATGGCATCGAGAGCGCCAAAGGGCTCATCCAGCAGCATAAGGCCACTTCCGCCTCCAGCCACTAAGGTGCGCAGAAATGCGACTCGCTGTTTCATTCCTCCCGAAAGTTCATGGGGATAAGCCTTCTCTACATCTGTTAAGCCGAAGCGGGCCAACATTTCCCGAATCTGAATGATTGTTTCCTGTTTACTAAATCTGGGCATGATCTCCCAGGGCAAAAGGCAGTTGTCGAGCACTGTTCTCCAAGGCAGCAATAAATCCTGCTGAGGCATATAAGCGATCTGACCTAAACGACTAGCGGTTGAGGGGAGCGTAGGGAGTTTTATTTTTCCATGAGTAGGTTCGAGTAAACCGGCAACCGTTTTGAAAAATGTGCTTTTCCCGCATCCGCTAGCACCTACTACGGAGACGAATTCCCCTTGCCTGATATCCATGGATAGTTTTGCGAATACAGGGGGTTGTTCAGTTTCCGGAAAAGAGTAGGTTAGGCCTTGAATAGATAAAATGGTCGTGATGATCTAACCTCCTAATATTTTTGTGGAGCGCCTAAACAAATAAAGACCCATCCATTTCCAGAGGAAATGAATGGGTCAAAAAGTTCATTCTGCATAATAACACTTAACATGCTTGATGAAAATTCTGCTCCACTTCCCTCCGCTGGTATGATCCAGATCAGGTTCCAAGGGTCCGGAGCTTGAAGCTCCGTCTCAGTCGGCCGACTCCCCTAGTGAAATAACAGGTCCATATTAATTTGTTTATAAATATACCATATCTTTCTGAGAAGTAAAGAGAGAAAGAAGTGAAGGATTAATCCAAGATTGGGTAAGATATAAGTAGAAATCTAGTTAATATTACAATTCCGATGTACATAATCGGAAAAAAGTATTGACGATCATGTGATGGCAGTGTACTATTCAATTTACCGGAAAAAAACCGGATAGAGAGAGGGGATTTAATAATGAAAAAATGGAGTTTAACTATTATATTGGCGTTAACCGTGGTCCTTGTAGCGGCTTGCGGCAATAATTCGAATACCAATACGGCTGCTGAACCAACAGCTGGAACGAATGGTGGAGCAGCATCTTCAGCGCAAAACAGTTTGGAGGCTGTGAAGGCCAGCGGCAAATTGCGGATAGGTACAGAAGGGACTTATGCACCTTTTACTTATCATGACACTGCGGGGAAATTGACGGGTTTTGACGTGGAAATTGCCGAAGAAGTAGCCAAACGTTTAGGTGTTGAAGCTGAATTTTTTGAAACTCAGTGGGATGGTATTTTTGCTGGGATGGATGCGAAACGGTTTGATGTCATTTTTAATGAAGTTTCCATTAACGAAGATCGCAAAGTGAAATATGATTTCTCTGAACCCTATATTGTATCCAAGGCAGTATTGATCGTGAGCGAAAACAATGAGGATATTAAGACCTTTGCTGATCTAAAGGGTAAAAAAGCCGGACAATCCCTGACCAGTAACTTATCCGACATCGCTCGTGAGAACGGTGCTGAAATCGTAGCTACGGACGGTTTCAATCAAGCGATGGACCTGCTGACTTCGGGACGTATTGATGCAACTGTGAATGATGGCTTGTCTTATCTGGATCTGAAAAAACAAAAACCAGATGCAAAAATTAAAGTGGTTGATGAGATTCCTGAAGGCTCACAAAGTGCCGCGGTATTCCTGAAAGGCAATGATGAGCTGGTGAATGCGGTCAGTGATGCGATTAAAGAGATGAAAAGTGATGGAACGTACTTGAAAATTTCCGAGAAATACTTTGGAGCTGACGTTTCAAAATAATACAAGGCTAGCAAGGCTAATTAAGCCTAGAAGCTAAAAAGGATGTCTGAATAATGGATGACCGCAAAATACAAATTTTCTTAGATACACTGCTACCCCTGCTTAAAGCCGGGGTGGCTTTTACCATTCCGTTGGCGCTACTTTCCTTTGTGCTTGGATTGATTTTGGCGATCCTAACCGCGTTGGCACGTCTTTCACCGTGGGTAATTCCGAAGCTAATCGCCCGTTTTTATGTATGGGTCATTCGGGGAACCCCGTTGTTAGTGCAGCTATTTATTATATTTTATGGTTTGCCGGCTGTTGGTATTGTACTCGACCCTTTCATTGCCGCCACCATTGGATTTACCCTTAGCGTAGGGGCTTACTCATCGGAAATCGTACGCGCTGCTATCCTGTCGATACATAAAGGCCAGTGGGAAGCTGCCTTCTCAGTCGGGATGACTCGTGGGCAGGCTCTGCGCCGCGTAATTCTGCCACAAGCTGCACGCGTTTCTGTACCGCCGTTATCCAATTCTTTTATTAGCTTGGTCAAAGATACATCGCTTGCAGCGATCATCACCTATACGGAGATGTTTAGAACTGCTCAGCAGGTAGCCTCTACCACTTATGAGCCTCTGCTGGTATACTCCGAAGCAGGATTGTTTTATTTAGTGTTCTGTTCTGTGCTGTCGGCGCTGCAAAATTACTTGGAGAAACGACTCGATCGTTACTCTGCGACCTAAAGGAGAGATACTTGTGATTGAAATCATTAATTTGCATAAATCCTTCGGCGCACTCCAAGTGTTAAAGGGTATTGATCTGAAAATGGAGCATGGAAAGGTACTTGTCATTATTGGGCCATCCGGCTCCGGAAAAACTACACTGCTGCGCTGTTTTAATCTGTTGGAAATCCCGGATCAAGGCAGCCTGTCACTCGGGGATATCACCATCAATTTTACAGATCATAAGAAAATTCCTCAGAATTCCGTATTAGCTCTTCGGCAGAAAACAGGGATGGTCTTTCAATCGTATAATTTATTTCCGCATATGACTGCGCTAGGCAATGTGATGGAGGGACAGGTAACTGTCTTGAAACGAACCAAGGAAGAAGCGCGTAAGCGGGGCCTTCAACTGCTGGCTAAGGTGGGTTTGGCTGATAAAGCTGATAACTATCCACATCAGCTGTCAGGAGGACAGCAGCAGAGAGTGGCCATCGCCCGGGCTATGGCAGTAGATCCAGAAGTGCTGTTGTTTGATGAGCCCACTTCGGCGCTCGACCCCGAGCTGGTAGGGGAAGTGCTTAAGGTCATCAAACAATTAGCAGCAGAAGGTATGACTATGGTGATTGTGACCCACGAGATGAAATTTGCCGCCGATGTAGCGGACCGGATCATTTTGATGGATGGCGGTCATATCTTAGAGCAAGGAACTCCGCAAGAAGTGCTGGAGCATCCGAAGAATCCCCGGGCTCTGCAATTTCTGAATAGACTGAATGGTGAAGAAGAGTAGAAAGACAATATACAAGAAAAAGCAGCTCGGGAATCATCCGGAGCTGCTTTTTCTTGTATAGATTATTCAAATGAGAAGAGTAACTGAAATTTGGCTTATCCTCCAGTTTTCAGGAACTCCAAAGCGTTGTAGAGCATAATCGCTGCTTCGGCACGGGTGAGTTCGCTTTTTGGATTAAACTTTCCGTTAGCGTCTAGAGTATTGATCTTGTATTTCAGGGAGCGCTGAATACTGCCTTGATATGCAGGGGTCAGTGACGCTTCATCGGCGATATCTACTGGAACGATATTGATCATCGGCAGATTACCAACGCCTTCGATCGCTTGCACTAGATAGTTAGTGAATTGCTCTTTGGTCATAATTAGGCTAGGATCAATGTCTTTTGGAAGCTTAACTTGATTGTAATAAGCATTGATAAAGGCTTCAGCGTACCAGGCTTTGTCTTTTACTTTTGTGAACAAGCCGCTGGCAACAGGAGCTTTGTTAAAGTCAATGGCTGCGAGGCTGAGCTGGAGACCGCCGGAGATAAACTGAATCCCTTGGGCTGTAGTTACCTTAGAGCCAGGGAGAAATTGAGATTCGCTGACACCTTTAATTAACCCTTGATTTTTTAAAGAAATGATTTTTTCTTTGCCGTTTATGTTATCAATATCCTTAAAGGTGTTCCCAGCTGCAAACATCTGACCACCCAAAGAAAAGGAGAAAATGGCTACGGTTGTGATCGCTGCTAGTGTGCTTTTTTTCATGTTCATGTCTTTTCACCTCGTTGTATGGATAGGCTCCTTAGCCTTTGTCACTCCTTTAACGTTGTAAATTATGGAAAGGTTGCGGTCTAATCTGTATTATTTCACGAAAAAGTAGATTTTAATAGAAATATAGGCCAGATTGGGGTGTAGTACTTTGGATAAGTGGCATGAAATGATATAATGATGTCAGGCTCTTTTCATTCGTGGTTAATTTTGTTATGATTATATCGTAACGATTACTATTTATGGTTTGTCTTAACTGCATAAATAGGAGCGTCTCAGAGGGTACGGATGTTAAATCGTTCCGGGAAGGTAGGAGACCAAATGGATCAAATATCAAATATCAGTCAATTGTTTGCGGCGCAAAAATATAAACTAACGCCTCAGCGTGAAGCTATAGTGAACGTTCTGCTCGACAATGAGAAGGATCATTTAAGCGTAGAAGAAGTATATATGCTTGTTAAGAACAGCTATCCACATCTGGGCCTGGCAACGGTATACCGTACACTTGAGCTTTTATGTGAGCTACACATTGTAGAGAAGATGAACTTCGGAGACGGAGTTGCCCGTTACGATTTGCGCGGGAACGATCATTCGCATATGCATCATCATTTGATATGCAGCGTATGCGGTCGGTTGGAGGAAATTAAGGACGACTGGCTTGTGGAGCTGGAGAGAAGAGTGGAACGTGAATATGGCTTTAACGTCACGGATCACCGCCTTGATTTCAAGGGTACTTATGGAACATGTAAACGTACTGGCTGCAAAAAAGCAAAAGCAGAAGCAGATAAAGCAGTCTCGTAAGATTGCTTTCTAACCTAAAGACACAGGCTTTCTCCAAGCCTGTGTCTTTTTTGACTCGTGAGTTTTAAGAAGTCTAGCTTCGAGTAGGCACAAAGGATTTGATCCACGTTCCGAAACTGCCAGGGTTACGGCTCTGAACGAGAATTACACCTTCTCCACGGAAGCGGCAGACAAGTGCTTCACCACTGGTTATGCTGTTAAGCCAGCCAGAGGCTGCCTTTTCCACCTTGTAGTCCATATAGTCTGGCCATGCTACGAGGTGTCCGTTATCGATAATCATTTCTTCACCAGGTCCTAGATTAATCGCATGGATAGCACCGAAGGAAGACAGGAACACCGTTCCTCTGCCACTGATTTCTACAATGAAGAAGCCTTCACCGGAGAAGAGCCCTCTGGTTAAATTCTGCATTTTGGTATTTACTTGAATGCCTTCAGTTCCGGCGAGAAATCCGTCTTTTTGAACTAACAGTTTATACGATCCGTCTAATTCTATCGCCTGAATATCGCCGAGTGAGCCAGGTGACAGCAATACCTCACTTTGACCACGGGTCGCTCTAAGTTCTTGAAAGAAGAATTTCTCACCGCTCAGCATTCTCCCGAGACCGCGCATTAAACCACCATCCACGGTTCCTTTTAATTCTACGTTAGGCGACATCGCGACCATTGCGCCCATTTCAGCCTTTACGCTTTCACCGGGATTTAGTTGGACCTTTAACATAGCAAAAGCACCTTCATACAAAACCTGGTAATTCATCCTTTAAACCTCCGCATCTATTTAGATAAGATAGAATACTAGCTTTGCTCTAAGTGTAACGGAATTCTTGCTTCGCTCATAGTCTGGAATATGTTAAAATGAAGTTGTCTTATAGATGTAAGATCAATAATCATTCACCCATGAATAGGAGAGTGGTGTCACATGGCACGAACCAAGACACAAAAAGCCTTGCGTAAGGCAGAGCGCTCCGGAGCCTGGTGCGCAGCACAGAGTCGTAGATCGAATAGTGATTATGGAGCCATTTCACAGCATGTACGGTTAACACCAAGCAAGCAGGAACAATTGAATAAGAATAGATATAAGGGGCAGATCTTCCAAGATGAGGCTCCTTTTTTATTGGCTATTTGATAAGAGAACATCGCTCAGCGTATAGTAATTGAAGAAATAATATATAGGAGATGTATCCCTGATGAAACAAAATAAATATGACGATTCGAATTTCTTCTCAGCCTACCAGCAAATGCCCCGTTCTATTGGAGGGCTTGCAGCAGCAGGAGAATGGCATGTATTAAAGGCGCTTCTTCCAGACTTACATAATAAAAGTGTGCTTGATTTGGGCTGCGGCTTCGGCTGGCATTGCCTATATGCCCGTGAGCAGCAGGCGAGTTCAGTTATAGGTGTGGATATCTCTGAAAAGATGCTGCAACAGGCGCGTGAAAAAACGAACGATCCTGCTATAACTTATATCCAGCTGCCGATTGAGGACATTGATTTTGCGAGCGAGCAATTTGATGTGGTTCTCAGTTCATTGGCTTTCCACTATATTGAATCTTTTGCAGCCATCTGCCGAAAGGTGCATTCGTTTCTTAAGCCTGGCGGGAGTTTTATTTTTTCAGTGGAGCATCCAATCTTTACTTCACGTGAAGAGCAAGACTGGTATGCCGATGAGCAAGGAAACCGCCTGCATTGGCCCGTAGATCATTATCAATCAGAAGGACTTCGTGAAACTAAATTCTTAACAGAAAATGTGATTAAATACCATCGCACGATTTCCACCTACTTTAATGACCTGATTGAAGCTGGCTTTACTATTAAAGCGGTTAAAGAACCAAAGCCTTCAGAAGAAATGAGTAATGATCCATGGATGAAGGATGAGGAGCGTAGACCGATGTTCTTGATCATTTCGGCTGTGAAAGAATAATCTCATGCTCACGAGTTATGTTCGAATATAGAAGCGGGGGTTGTCCTAGAAGTAGCTTTTTCTACTAAGGGACAACCCTTTTGCAATGAAACGGGGTTTCTTTATTTACACCTGTTCTCTGCTGTGCACACGATATTCTCTTGGTGACATCCCGAAACGACTTCGGAAGACCCGGTGAAAATAGGTATAGTTCGCAAAACCACAAGTTTCTGCTACTTGCTCCAGCGGCATGGGACTGAAGGTTATCCGTTCTCTGGCCATTTCCAGTCGGACATCGTTTACATATTTAATAATACTGGTCCCAAAGGCTTCCTTAAATAAATGAACGGCCCGCGAGACGGATATACCCACAAAACCTGCTACATCCTCCAATAGAAAGGGTAGGGTTGCGTGCTCCTCAACATATTGCTTCATTCGGTATGCCAGATAACCTTTTGGAGTAATTGCTGGCTGATCTGTAATTAGCCGGTCGATTTCCATACATAGAATTTGCAGATAGCAGGCAGATATTTCTGGAGAGAAGTCGGAAAGTCGACGGTGCTCCAGAATCAATTGGCGAAACAAGCCAAGAAAACTCTCACTAAGCGGCACACTTAGGCGAGTGGGTCTTTGTGAACGTTGCCACCATTCATCAATCCATGTTCCTCCGCAAAAGATATGATAATCTCCGCTTTCAATTCGTGGCTTGCCCACAGGGTACTCTTCTTTATCTATGATCAAATAGTAAGGATCATTTGGAGCGAATAACATAATATCCCCGCTTTCCACAGGTGACATTACACCATCGATCAATGCACGGCTCCTTCCTTCTGTTTGCAGACGTATAAGAAAGTTCTGGTTCCCTTGACTTTGAGACATATGAAAAGGCTTGCGATGAAAAGAAAATCCGGCTGATAATACGTGACAGGTAGCAGAATGTGTCATAGGTCCTCCTGGGTGTATTGAAATGATAAGCAGATTGTTCATGTTTTAATCATATTATTCATTTTAATATATACGCTTTCATATTACTATGTAGCTAAGCAATAAAGAAAGAAATCGACCATCAACGCTAGAAACAGTCGGTATTAGCTGTGCTTACAAGAATGACAGTTTAAGGAAACTGATGTGAATCAGATTAGTCAATTCTGTTACAGCATTATTGTTCAAGTGATTGTCACTACAGAAAGCTAACTTTAAATCCAATTGGAGTGATTCGAAAATGCTGAAGATAGGCCTGCAATTGTATACGCTCAGAGAAGAACTGGAACAGGATTTTGAAGGGACACTGCGTAAAGTAGCAGCCCTTGGTTATAAAGGTGTGGAGTTTTTCCATTACTTCGGCCGTAGCGCAGCAGAAGTCAAACAATTGCTTGATGAACTTGGACTAGTAGCGCTGGGCGCACACCGTCCCTATGACGCGTTGTTGAATGATACAGAGGCAGAGATCGCGTACAACCTGGAGATTGGAAATCATCATCTAATTGTGCCGTATCTGTCAGAAGAACAACGTAACTATGAAGAAGTTGCTGCGAATCTGAAGATTATTGGAGAAAAGTGTAAGGCGCGTGGAGCGGTTCTTTTGTACCATAATCATGACTTTGAGTTAACTGATCGATATGGTGACCGTACAGCGTTTGACGGTTTGTTTGAAGAGGTGCCAGCTGATTTGCTGCAAGTTGAAATGGATACATGCTGGGTACATCACGCAGGTTATGATGCCGTAGAATATATCAACAAATACGCTAGCCGGTTGCCAATCATCCATCTTAAAGATTTGAAGAAACATGAGGATGGTTCACCGGAAACGGTTGTTCTAGGCGAAGGAGAAGTAAACCTTACAGCAATTCTTGATGCGGCTGTACAGGCAAAGGTAGAGTGGGCGGTAGTGGAGCAGGATTATTGCAGCCGTTCACCATTAGGAAGTGTAGAAGATAGTTTGAAATGGGTAAAAGCATACGCTAATCAAGGGGGAAATGTTCATGTCTAAAAAGTTGAGAATTGCTATTGTCGGTTGCGGTGGAATTGCTAATGGAAAACATATGCCAAGTTTGTCACGTCAAGCAGATGCTGAAATGGTAGCCTTCTGTGATATCGTCGAAGAACGTGCACAGGAAGCAGCAAAAACCTATGGTGCTGAAGGCGCGGCTGTATATACAGATTATCAAGAGCTTTTGAAAGCCGGAGGATTCGATATCGTGCATGTATGTACACCGAATGACAGTCACTCCGTGATCACAATCGCAGCATTGGAAGCTGGCAATCATGTAATGTGTGAGAAGCCAATGGCGAAGACTACAGCTCAAGCACAGGAAATGTTAGAGGCTGCCAAACGCACTGGCATGAAATTGTCTGTAGCTTATCAGAACCGTTATCGTGCGGATAGTGAATATCTTAAAGACGTTTGTGAAAACGGTGAGCTTGGTGAGATCTATTATGCAAAAGCAATTGCCGTTCGTCGTCGTGCGGTTCCTACATGGGGCGTATTCCTGGATGAAGAAAAGCAAGGCGGCGGTCCGCTGATCGATATCGGTACGCATGCGCTTGATCTAACATTATGGATGATGGACAATTATAAACCGCGTAGTGTTATGGGCTCGACTTTCCATAAGCTCGGTAACCGTAAAAACGGCGGAAATGCCTTTGGTCCATGGGACCCTGAACAATTTAAAGTAGAAGATTCAGCATTTGGATTTATTACCATGGAAAATGGTGCTACAATTGTACTGGAATCAAGCTGGGCTCTTAATGTATCTGAATTTGGAGAAGCGAAGACGCTCCTAGCAGGTACAGAGGGTGGCGCAGATATGAAGGACGGGTTACGCTTAAATGGTGACCGTGGTGGCCGTCTATACGAGACTAAAATTGACTTGTCCGCAGGGGGAGTAGCTTTCTTTAACGGAGGACAAGAGAGTGAATCCGATCGTGAAGCTCGCTTGTGGCTTGAAGCAGTTCGGGAAGATAAAGAACCAGTAGTTAAACCTGAACAAGCCCTTGTCGTTACCCAAATTTTGGAGGCTATTTACGAATCTTCCCGTACAGGTCGTGCTGTGTATTTTGACGGAACATCAGATAACTAAACGAGAAGCAGGTGTGAAGTTCATGAGTTCAAACAGACATTCTGTAGTCATTGTTGGTTTTGGAGGAATGGGAAGTTATCACGCAGGATTGATAAAAGAGACCTCTACCTTAATCGTAGTTGGAACGTACGATGTGCTTGAAGCACGTCGTACCAATTCCAACGACGCTGGCTACAAGGCGTACCAAAGTTATGAGGAAGTATTGGCAGATTCTTCGGTCGAAATTATTCTAATTGCCACACCGAACGATGTGCACAAAGAAATTGCGATTCGTGCATTACAAGCTGGCAAACATGTCATTTGTGAGAAGCCAGTTGCTCTATCTAAGGTTGAATTTCAAGAAATACTGGCGGCGGCTGATCAAGCTGGACGTGTGTTTATGGTGCATCAGAACAGACGTTGGGATGAAGATTTTTTAACCATCAAAAAAATGTACGACGAGGAGACGATTGGATCCCTATTCCAGATCGAATCCCGCGTGCACGGAGCGAACGGAATTCCTGGAGACTGGCGTCATGTTAAGGCACAAGGCGGAGGGATGCTGCTGGATTGGGGCGTTCACTTATTGGACCAGCTATTATTCATGATTGATAGCAAAATTACCAGTGTGAGCAGTAGTCTAAGCTTTATTTTAGGAAACGATGTCGATGATGGTTTTGAAGCTATTCTGCAATTTGAGAATGGAATTAAAGCGATCGTAGAGGTTGGGACGACTAACTTTATTACTTTGCCAAGATGGTATGTGAAGGGTATCGAAGGCACTGGAATTATTGAAGACTGGTCTTTAACTGGAAGATTGGTGACCAGAAATAACGCAGGTGAAAAAATCGAACCGAAGCCGATTCGTGCAGGTGTAGGACTAACTAAAACTATGGCACCTCCATCGGAGGGGGCAACGATCACTGAGGAATTACCTCAGCCGTCGGAGTTAAGCTCTAGCTTTTATGATAATTTCGCTGCTGTTATTGAGGGTACTGCAGAACCTATCGTTAAGAACGCTGAGGTTATGCGGGTACAGAATTTGATTGAAGTTATTTTTGAAGCTGCTGAGAGTAATCAAGTGGTGAAGAATTTTGATATCTACGATAAATAATAAGTAAACTATTTCCAAGAGGAGGTGGCCTACAATGAAACTTGGAGTATTTATGGTCTTGTTTGGAGGTCGTAAGCTGGAGGATGCTCTTGATTATGTAGTATCCAAAGGGCTAAAGGCGGTAGAAATCGGTACGGGAGGCAATCCTGGCAACAGCCACTGCGACCCTAAAATGCTGCTGGAGAATGAAACAGCCTTACAAGAATTCAAACATGCTGTGGAATCTCGCGGACTTACAATCAGTGCTTTGAGCTGCCACGGTAACCCATTGCACCCGCAAAAAGAACTTGCTCAAAAGGATCATGAGGATTTCGTAAACTCGGTCAAATTGGCGCAGAAGCTAGGGGTTCCGGTTGTGAATACCTTCTCTGGATGTCCTGGAGATCATGAGGGTGCTAAATATCCGAACTGGCCTGTAGCTCCATGGCCCAATGATTATCAAGAAATTCTGGACTGGCAATGGGAGAACAAGGTTATTCCTTATTGGAAAGAATGGGGTGCCTTTGCCGCTCAGCATGATGTAAAGGTAGGTCTTGAGCTGCATGGAGGATTCTCAGTACACACACCAGGTACTCTGCTGCGGCTGAGAGAAGCAGCAGGTGAAGTGATCGGTGCGAACCTTGATCCGAGTCACATGTGGTGGCAAGGAATTGATCCTGTGCAAGCGATTCATATTTTGGGACGCCAAGGTGCAATCCATCACTTCCATGCGAAGGATACTGTTATTGATCCTGTGAATGTCAATATGCACGGATTAACTGATATGCAGTCGTATACCAAGATGCTTGACCGTGCTTGGCAGTTCCGTTCTGTCGGTTTTGGACATGATCTTAAGACTTGGGCTGACATTATTAGTGCACTTCGTTTGGTTGGGTATGACTATGTGGTTAGTATTGAGCATGAAGATGGGCTGATGTCTATTGAAGAAGGTTTCTCCAAAGCTGTAAGTAACCTTCAACAAGTATTGATTGAGGAGCCACTGACAGAAATGTGGTGGGTTTAAACGAAATGGAGAGCTTCACGAAAGTTAAATTAAATGATGAACAGCTGGATATTTTGGTGAAAGCGGTTTTCGGTTCAGAAACTGCGGTTAACCTTAGTTCAGAACTTACGGGAGGCTTTTTTAATACAGCCTATGATTTGGAACTCAGCACTGGGAAATCTGTCATTCTAAAGGTTGCCCCTGCTGTGGAGACAGATACGTTAAGTTACGAGAAGAACATTATGCGAACTGAAGTGGAAGCTCTCCGTATGGTTGCAGATAAGGGTGTTGTGCCCGTGCCTGCCGTCTACCATTATGATGAAAGTCTGCTGCTCATTCCTATTCCGTATTTCTTTATGGAGAAGGTGGAAGGCCAGCCCTACAGTGATGTGAAGGAGAGTCTTTCACTTCCGGAGAGAGACGCTATCGAAACTGAGCTGGGGCGTTACAATCGCATAATCAATGAGATACGCGGAGAACGTTTTGGCATTTTTGGAACGGATTCAGAGGAGCCAAGAGCCTCGTGGAGAGAGACCTTTTCATGCCTGATGGAAAGTGTACTTGCTGATGCCAAGAGGCTGAATGCACAGCTACCTGCGTCTTGTGAAGAGATTATGCAGGAGGTTTCCAAGTATCTCCCTGCATTAGATGCCGTAACCGAGCCACGACTGGTGCATTGGGATTTATGGAATGGGAATGTATTTGTGAAGGATGGAGTCATCGTATCGCTGATTGACTGGGAGAGAGCCCTGTGGGGCGATGTGCTGATGGAGTATTATTTTAGGCATTTTGAGAATTCTGCCGGTTTCTATAAGGGGTACGGAACAACCTACGACAGTCCGAACGAGATTCAGCGGAAGAAGCTTTATGATCTTTATCTTGATCTTATTCTTGCTATCGAATGTTATTCACGCAAATATGCAGACGAAGGTTATGTCCGTTGGACGCATGATAACTTGACTGAGGGTTGGAACCGTTTTAAAGGCAGCAGTGAATGAAGGTTATAGGTGTGAAAAATGACGTGCGAAAGCACGTCATTTTCCTGTATCTAATTAGATTGGAGGATTACCATGCAGCCGTTAAAAATACCGAGAGAACATAAGCTTCAGATTACAGCTAGTATTCAAGAATATTTTGACACAGAGCTGTCCAGTGAAATTGGGCAATTAGCCAGCGAGAACCTTCTCGATTTTATGCTCAAAGAACTTTCGCCTTATATTTACAATCAAGCGTTGACAGATGCACGAAAAATGATTGAGCAAAAGATGATTTCTCTGGAAGAGGAAATGTATGCTCTCGAACAACCCTTATCCTCAGGCAGAAGATAATCTAAAACACGATAAATTTTAGTGCAGATTTATAACAGTTACGTCTGGATCAGTATCAGCTTCGTAATCTACACCTTCAGTCTCGAATCCAAATAGCTGGAAGAATTCCTGTTTATAGCTATGCAGATCCGTTAGGTCGTAGATATTGTCTGAAGTAAGCTGGTCCCAGATTTCTATAACTTCTTGCTGGACTGCCGGAGACAATTCCCAATCATCTATACGGATACGCCCTTCTTCATCCACAGGAGTTCCTTTCGCTGCGTAGAGATGTTCAGCAAACAACCGATAGGTTTGCTCAATACAACCTTCATGAAGACCGTGCTCTTTCATGACTTTGTAAAGGGCGGAAATATAGAGGGGCACGACAGGAATCGCCGAGCTGGATTGTGTGACAAGACCTTTTGTGACCGCTACATAAGCTCTACCGTGAGTAACAGCTAACGCTTCGTTAAGTGTTCTTGCCGTAGCTTCGAGATGGTCTTTAGCAAGTCCAATCGTTCCCTGGCGATATACGGCTTGAGTAAGCTCTGATCCGATATACGAATAAGCAATAGTGGTTGCGTGATCAGCTAATACTCCGGCTTGCTGGAGTGCTTCTATCCATAACTGCCAATCATCACCGCCCATCACCCGTATGGTATCATGAACTTCCTTATCGGTCGCGGGTTCGATGGAGATTTGAGTGACTTCACCCGTATGAAAATTTACAGTTTTGTTGGTAAAGGTGTCGCCAATAGGTTTGAGAACAGAGTTATATACTTCACCTGTCTCCGGGTCTGTACGGCGCCCAGAAGCAACACTGTAGATGACCAAATCGACTTGTCCTAATTCGCTGCGGATCAGCTGAATCGTTCTTTCTTTGGTCTCTTTGGAGTAAGCATCTCCGGTAACGCTGTAGGATTGCAGGCCTGCAGACTCCGCAAGTTGTTCGAAGGCGGCGGAATTGTACCACCCAGCAGAGGCTGTACGGGCTCCATTGCTGCTGCTCGGCCGATATACGCCTACTGTGCTGGCTCCAGCCCCAAAGGCGGCTGTAACCCGTGAGGCGAGGCCGTAGCCTGTGGATGCGCCAATGACAAGCACCTTCCGGGGTCCTTGGATCGCGGGTTGTGCCTTAATATACTCAATTTGCCGCTCGACTTGACGAGCGCAGCCTTGCGGATGTGCGGTTGTACATATAAAGCCACGTGTTCTAGGTTTTATGATCATAATAATAGTTTCCTCTCTTTCATGAAAAGCAGCTAATGATACGTGTTATTTCTAATTTTAACAATTTTCATTCCAATGGAGAAGGATTGTTTATCTTTCTTATATCAAATACAATGAATCCCGGGCTTTTATGAGGTTGGATTTTTGCATTTTTACTTAACTCTGTATGGTGGTGAAGTCTTGGAAAGTCAGACTAAAACAAAATTAACGGTTGAGCAGCAGGACATCCTGGTGGGTGCTGCTTTTGGAAGCCATGTGAAAATCATTCAAAGTACGGAATTGACGGGAGGTTATTTCAACGCAGCTTATGACCTCCTATTGTCAGATGGCAGAGCTACGATCCTTAAAATATCGCCATCCGATGAGACAGACACGCTAAGTTACGAGCACGATATCATGGCTACAGAGGTTGCGGCAATGCAGCTAATGAAGTCTAAAGGAACGGTACCTGTACCTGAGGTATACGCTTATGATAACAGCAGAAATTTAATATCGAGTGACTTTTTTTTCATGGAGAAAATAATCGGCCAGCCCTATAATGAAATTAAGGAAGAGCTTAGTCCGCAGCAAAGAAGTTGTATTGAGGAAGAATTAGGTCGTTATAGCCGGATTATCAATGAGATTCAAGGGGATCATTTCGGATTATTTAATGTATCCTCGAAGATAAAGGGGACTTCTTGGCGGGAAACCTTTCAAAATTTGATTGGCAACCTCCTTGATGATGCTCGGCGCTTAGAGGCAAAGATGCCCATTCCTTTAGAAAAGATTGAGGCGGAGATCAACAGCCGTATACATGTGATGGATGTGGTCACTGAGCCACGTTTAGTTCACTGGGATCTATGGGATGGGAATGTGTTTGTGCGAGAGGGGAGCATTGTTGCCTTAATCGATTGGGAACGGGCGTTATGGGGCGATCACCTTATGGAATATTATTTTCGCTATATTGAGAATTCTGAGCATTTCTGTAGAGGTTATGGGGACAGCTTTGATAGCCCTAATGAATGTGCACGCAAAAAGCTCTACGACTTATATATCGATTTAATTTATTTCATTGAGTGTTATTCGCGTAAATACGATAGCCAAGGCCATTTCCAGTGGGCACAGGATAATCTGCTGGAAGGTTGGGAACGTTTCATGGGTTAGGACATTTTCAGCAAGATTACAACATAAGAAGGTAAGGAGGCTGAGCAGGAGAAGGGAGAGGATTCTCATGTTTGAGTGGCTAAGTGTACATATAGATATCGTAAGTTTGCTGTGGCTGTTGCCGATCCTATTTATGTTTCATGATTTTGAAGAAATATTAACGATTGAAGCATGGGGGGCAAAGTATAGAACCAGGTTAGAGGCTGCAATTCCTTCGTTTATGCGCAAGACGTATCATTCGATGTTACAAATGACTACACGTAATTTTGCAATGGACGTATTATTCGTGTATATTTTTATAGTGACGGTAACTTGTATTGCAGTATTCTTTTCTAATTACTTATTGTACTTGGCAGTGCTTGCGGTATTTTTCTTACATGTATTTACTCATCTAGGACAGACGATATATTTAAAGATATATACACCAGGGGTAGTTACAGCAGTACTAGTAGTTCTTCCCTATTCTCTTTATGCGTATTATCGACTATTGAATGACAACTTGGTATCTCTTGGAGATATCGGATGGTCTCTGCTGTTAGTTCTTTTGCTGCTTCCGCCAATATTGTGGTTGTTAGTGAAGAATAGAACTCGCATTAAACAGAACTAGTACATAAGGCTGCTGCTGGCCATATCTTTTTCAGAAAAATCTTGACTAGAACCCTTAGAACTAGATAAAATAATACTTATTGCTTACAACTTGGTGAGAATCATTATCATAATTGACGAGGAAATGAGAGGGTGACAAGATGGAGCGCCTTTTAGAGGTAAAAGATCTAGCGATATCATTCAAAACACACGGTGGAGAAGTACAAGCGATCCGTGGTGTTAGCTTCCATGTAGATAAAGGTGAAACTCTAGCGATAGTTGGGGAATCCGGTTCCGGTAAAAGTGTAACTTCACAAGCGGTAATGAAGCTAGTTCCAACGCCGCCAGGAGAATATAAACGTGGACAAATTTTATTTGATGGACAAGATTTGATCGGTAAGACTGAGAAGCAAATGCAGAAGATTCGTGGTAAAGAGATCGGCATGATTTTTCAGGATCCGATGACTTCCTTGAACCCGATGATGAAGGTCGGCAGACAAATTACTGAAGTACTGCACAAACATGAGAAAATCTCCAAAGAAGCTGCCAATAAACGTGGGGTTGAACTGCTTACGCTAGTAGGTATTCCTTCACCAGAGCGCCGCTTCAATCAATATCCGCATGAGTTCAGTGGCGGTATGCGTCAACGTGTCGTTATCGCAATGGCACTTGCAGCAAACCCTAAGCTTCTGATTGCGGATGAGCCAACTACAGCGCTCGACGTTACCATTCAGGCACAGATTCTTGACCTGATGAAGGAATTGCAGAAGAAGATTGATACGGCGATTATTTTTATCACCCATGATCTTGGTGTTGTAGCAAGAATGGCGGATCGTGTAGCGGTAATGTATGCCGGACAAATTGTTGAAATGGGAACTGCAGAAGAGATCTTTTACGATCCAAGACATCCTTACACTTGGGGATTGCTTGCATCCATGCCAAGTTTAGAGAGCAAAGGTTCTTTGCTTACCGCGATTCCTGGTACCCCTCCAGATTTGATCAAACCGCCTAAGGGTGATGCCTTCGCACTTCGCAGCACTTATGCGATGCAAATCGATATGGAGAAAGAGCCTCCAATGTATAAGGTTTCGGATACCCATATGGTGAAGTCTTGGTTAATGCATCCGATGGCACCTAAGGTGGAACCGCCGACAGTCGTTAAGAATAGACAACGTATACTTAAGAACGCTTATCCAGAGCCAGTTTTAGTGCAAGAAGGCGCTAAGTAAGCAACTTGTTTTAACTAAATAATAAGAGGAAACGCTAGGCCATTTAGTTGGCTTAGCGTTTTTTTTATTTTCTACAATGTTCACTATTATTTAAATAAATATGAATTAATACGAACTTAATTAAATAAAAGGGTTGACTATTTATCGTTTTCATCTCAAAATGAAAAGGCATACATAGGGGGTATAACGATGAAGAAGATAATTATTACTACTTTACTTAGTGTTTCATTATTAGCTGTAACCGCGTGCAACAACGACACGGCTAATTCTGGCAACATAAACAGCGGACCTGAGCCTGTTCAGCCTGTCTTCAAGAATGTTTCTGTACATGATCCTTCCATTATTTTGGCTGATAATAAGTACTATGTGTTTGGCTCGCATTTGGCTTCTGCTAAATCCGACGACCTGATGTCCTGGACTCAATTGTCCTCAGGAGTTGTTGATGGAAACGTACTCATCCCGAATGTCAAAGAGGAATTAAAAGAGGCCTTAACCTGGGGAAAGACGGACACTTTATGGGCACCGGATGTCATTCAATTGGCGGATGGCAAATATTATATGTATTACAACGCGTGTAAAGGTGATTCCCCATTATCAGCACTTGGTATAGCCGTGTCAGACCAGATTGAAGGTCCTTATAAGAACAAAGGGATCTTCTTAAAGTCCGGTATGGTGGGCGTAGGCGATGACGGAGAAACTTATGATGCCACACAAAAGCCGAATGTTGTAGATCCGGATGTGTTCTTTGATAAAGAAGGCAGATTGTGGATGGTGTATGGTTCTTATTCCGGTGGTATTTTTATTATGGAACTGGATACAAGCACAGGATTCCCACTGCCAGATCAAGGTTATGGCAAAAAGCTTCTAGGCGCAAATCATGCGCGGATAGAAGCTCCCTATATGCTGTACAGTCCTGAGACGGATTACTACTACCTGTTCCTATCCTACGGGGGGCTGGCTGCTGATGGCGGATATAACATCCGTGTAGCTCGCTCGAAGACACCTGATGGACCTTTTGAAGATTCTGAGGGCCAGGATATGATCGATTCACAGGGCACAGCTGGCGTATTGTTTGATGATCCTGCTTATGCTCCTTACGGAGTTAAACTCATGGGGAATTTCGAATTCCTGAATAATGACGATGAGCTCCCAGTAAGTGGGGAAGGATATGTATCACCAGGACATAACTCCGCATTTTACGATGAAGAGACTGGCAAGTATTATTTGATCTTCCATACACGGTTCCCGAATCGTGGTGAAAAGCATGAGGTTAGAGTACACCAGATGTTCATGAACGCTGATGGCTGGCCGGTGGTCGCACCACACCGTTATGGTGGCGAGACCATTGATAAATATACGAAAGAGCAAATCGCAGGCGAATACAAATATGTGAATCATAATAAAGAAATTACGGCAGATATCGTGCAATCGGAGCTAATTCAATTGACGAAGAGTGGTAAAATCAAAGGCGCAGTAAAGGGCAAGTGGAAGCTTATCGACGATCATACTGCAGAGTTAACGATAGGTGGTTCTACTTATAAGGGTGTGTTCCTGAAAGAGTGGAATGAAGCTACAGCCAGTAATGTTATGACGTTCACCGCGGTTTCTAATGAAGGGATCTCTATCTGGGGAAGTCATGTATCACCTTCGGAATAAGATAGTTTAAAAGGATTAACAGCAGAAGGGGTTTCAACTAGTCATGTGTAATGGCTAAGTTGAAACCCCTTTTATAATGTAGGATTAGTCTACGAACTTTCGGATCACAATAACAGCATTATGGCCGCCGAAGCCAAATGAATTAGAGATGCCTATTTCGAGATTAGCTTTTCGTGCATTGTTAGGTACGTAATCTAAATCACAGATGGAATCAGGCGTGTCCTGATTGATGGTAGGAGGAATGATCCCTTCTTGGATACTCTTAACTAAAGCGATGGCTTCTAAGCCGCCAGCGGCCCCTAAAGCATGTCCAGTCATGGACTTATTAGCGGTTACGGGGATGTGGTAGGCATGCTCGCCAAATAATTTTTTAATCGCTAGGGTTTCAGAATGGTCTCCTACTACTGTACTTGTCGCATGCGCACTGATTACATCTACGTTGTGGGGCTGGAGATTAGCTTCATTTAGCGCTAACTTCATAGCTTGATAGGCACCAATCCCCTCTGGATGAGTGGCAACCATATGATAAGCATCAGAGCTAGCACCATACCCGATCACTTCACCGTGAATCTTGGCGTTTCTACGCTGAGCATGGGAGAGTGACTCAAGAATGACTATGCCGCCACCTTCACCGATTACAAAGCCATCCCGTCCTCCATCGAAAGGGCGGCTCGCTTTAGTAGGCTCTTCATTTCGTGTAGATAAAGAGGTGGCATTCCCGAAGCTGGCCAGCGAGATTCCAGTAATAGCAGCCTCAGAACCCCCGGCTATAACGATGTCCGCACCGCCATAACGAATTAAACGGAAGGCCTCGCCAATTGCAGTATTTCCAATAGAACAAGCTGTTACTGGAGACATGGTCGGGCCGAGAGCTCCAAATTTAATGCTGATCATCGCCGCAGCCATATTGGAGATCATCATGGGAATTAAGGTAGGGCTGACTCGATCAGGTCCACGCTCTTTCAGGACCGTACCTTGATCCATCAAGGTCTGAATTCCTCCAACACCAGATCCTACATAAACGCCAAGTCTCTCCTTGTCAATCTTATCAAGCTGGAGGCCAGAATGTTTCCAAGCCTCTTCAGTAGCTGCGAGGGCAAACTGACTGAATCTGTCCATTCGCCGTGCCTCTTTACGCCCAAATCTGCCCTCTGCATCGAAATCACGTACTTCGCCGGCAATTCTCGTCTTAAAACCTGTTGTATCAAATGAAGTGATCGGGGATATACCCGATTCACCAGAAATTAGCCGATCCCAAAATTGTTCGATTGTATTTCCAAGTGGTGAGATTAAGCCCATGCCTGTAATCACTACGCGTTCCATAATGAACCTCCTCAGCTAGTGTATACTAGTATTTTTCCACTTTATTTATCCTATTACAAGTTATCGTTTATCCTAGTATAATTTGTACTATACTAAAGGAACAGAAATCCCAAAGTGGAGGTAGCTTATGGCTAATCAAACAAGATTACAAGCATTATCCGATTTTTTGAAAGCACGTCGTGCGGCAATTTCACCAAGCTCTGTAGGCTTGCCAGAAGGCACACGCAGAAGAACGCCAGGACTCCGCAGGGAAGAGGTTGCACAGCTTGCAGGGGTAAGCAGTACCTGGTATACGTGGCTTGAACAAGGCAGAGATATAAAAGTCTCGTCCTCTGTTTTGGACTGTATTGCCACTGCACTTAGGCTGACTAAAGATGAGCGGAAGTATCTTTTTGCACTGGCTTTAGAAACTGGAACCAGAACCACACCCTATCCGCAAGATGAATCTTCCGTAATTAGTCCTTCGCTGCAGAAAATTTTACAGGAACTTAAATATTGTCCTACGATTATTTCTGATAGACGTTGCGGAATCGTCGGTTGGAATGAAGCTGCCGCCCATGTTTTTCTTGATTTCTCAAAGCTGCCTATCGAAGAGCGGAATATGATCCGATTGTTATTTGTTCGTAAGGAGTTTAGGCGCTTAGCAGTGAATTGGGAACAATTCGTCAGCGGTTATCTTTCTATCTTCAGAGCGTATTACGGACAGTATGTAGAGGATCATTGGTATGATGAATTTATAGAGGAATTGAAAGAATTGCATCCGGCTTTTAATGAGATGTGGGAGCAAAGTCGGGTTAGCTCGGCCCCGGATGTGTTACTAGAATTCAGACATGCCAAGGCGGGAAAAATGTTATTTCATCTAACCTCTTTGCAGGTTCATGGCAGTGCAGATTTACGCTGCAGCATCTATACTCCTGCGGGAGATTCGAATACTGAAACCAAGCTGAAGCAGCTTATGGAGCAGCATACAATAGAAGGATTAAGCTAGATTCACATAGAGAAGCATCCCTAGCTGAACTTCCAGCTAGAGATGCTTAATGCTACACTATTAGAAATCTGATGTTGAAATTTCAATAGTTCCGAATGTGGTGCCAGCAGGAGTACTTAAGAGTGCAGCTACCAAAAGGGCATGAACTGCAAGCGTAAGGCTATTGAATGCTGGAATCGTGTATGTGATAACTGGAGCATTCACACGAGTGATTACTAAATCTACTGGGAAGTTGGAGTTGTTGTTCACAGTAACAGCAGCGTTAATTCCACCTGCAAGGTTTTCATAATAAGATTTACCAATGACAGGGGCTAAATTGAAATATTGAAGCGGTAATACGATGGCCATAGTAACGACCTCCTTTTCGTTTGATAGGATATTCTATGTTGAAAATCTATTAATGCTAGAGCGAATGCCATGGTGAATTAGCACTTTTTAATAGAAAAAACCGGGGATGTCCAATAGCCACTTAGAAAGCGGCTGGGACATCCCCGGTTTATTTTCGTACGCTTATTCCGTTTTTTTACGATAAATCAGATACAGTATCAATCCGAATAGCATGCCGACAAACGACATTGCGGAGATCGTTAAGTAAAGAGCTTTACCCCCAAAGGCATCATATAATGCCCCACCAGCATAAGAAGCCAGGATACCTGATACACCGAAGAACAATAGTGCAAGGACGGTTTGCCCTGTAGCACGCCATTCCTCGGGTACAATGCTGTACAGGTATTGAATAGCAGCCGAGTAGAACACAGGGAAGGTAAGAATTTGCAGAATCTGCAAATACGCTAACAAGTGTGGATCAATGATCCAAGCTGAAATCAAGAAACGAAGGAAATAGAAGGCTCCGGAAATCGATATGATGATCAGTTCTTTTCCTTTTCGCAACCACCAGAAGCTTAATGCAAAGACAATGATTTCACTTATTGCCGCGAGGAAAAATGATTGGCCTACCAATTGAGGACTGCCACCAAGCTCACGAATATAAACTCCAATAAATGTATCGTTCATTCGTGCGGGTACAGAGCTAATAAATATGAGCACCAGAAACATCAATGTCTTTTTGTTGCCAAAAAAGTGCTTGAGGCTATCCAGCGTGACCGGCTTACCTGTGACGGGGGCATCTGGCATGTTCCAGCTTACTATAAAGCTTATAAGGCAAATGGCAACAAACAGAAGAGCTATTCCATGAGAGCCGAAAAAACCAAGCACATAGCCAGTAATCAGAGCCATTACACCATAACCTAGCGCACCATATGTACGGATAGAACCATAGCTAATTCCAGCCGCCTCAGAGACTCGGAAATTCAAGCTTTCTGTCAGCGGATCAATGGGCATCAAGAAGAAATACAGCAGCATAGCAAAAAGAATGAGAACAACGTAACTGCTGGAATCGAACAAAAAGTATCCGGTTACCGCTGAGCATAACAGCAGAGCTAACAGCACTTTGCGGATGGTTTTTGTTTTATCACTGATCATCCCCCATAAAGGCTGGGCAACGATGGTAACAAAACCACCAGTTCCAATAATGAAGCCGATTTGCGATGGGCTTAGACCTTGTTCACTTAGATAGACTGGCAGAAAGGGAATAAACATGGCTAGCAGAGCAAAATACAAAAAGTTAAACCCTCGTAAAAGATTTGGTGCATTCATAAGTTTTTTTACCTCACGTGTTAGAAAATTTGTATAGAGTCAATTTTGCTATTGTATCATGGATAATAAATGATTAGGATATAAATCTATTCGCGGAACTGCTCAAGATGACCCTAACCCTCTATAAATTTCTGGCCGTAATATGATAAACTGGTTACTATTAAAGCAAAATGCAAGGAGAAACGTTAATGATAAAGTTGGTATCATGGAATGTGAATGGTCTTCGGGCCTGTGTTAAAAAAGGGTTTGATGATTATTTTAAGGAAGTAGAAGCAGATATTTTCTGTGTTCAGGAGACGAAGCTGCAAGAAGGGCAGATTGTTCTGGAACAGGGTGAAGAATACTATCAATATTGGAATTATGCAGTGAAAAAAGGGTATTCAGGCACAGCTATATTCACCAAAATCAAGCCGATCTCTGTGAGATACGGAATGGAAGAGGATGAAGAAGCGGAAGGCCGGATTATTACGCTGGAGTTCGAACATTTTTATCTAGTGAATGTGTATACACCAAATGCCAAACGAGATCTGGCTAGATTGGATTACAGAATGGAATGGGAGGACCGTTTCCGCAATTACCTTCTGGAACTGGACAAGCTAAAACCAGTCGTTGTATGCGGCGATATGAACGTAGCCCATCAGGATATTGATATCAAAAATGCTAAAGCTAACCGCGGAAACTCTGGCTTTACCGATGAAGAAAGAGGGAAAATGAGTACGCTGCTGGAGTCCGGCTTCATAGATACCTTTAGATATTTTCATCCAGAGCTTGAAGGTGTTTATTCATGGTGGTCTTATATGCCCAAGGTGAGAGAACGGAATGTAGGCTGGCGGATTGATTATTTCCTAGCTTCTTCTAGACTTGCACCTAATCTGCTGGATGCCCAAATCGATTGCCACATTATGGGGAGCGATCATTGTCCGGTCATCCTCAAGCTTGCTGATTTCACAGATTAGAATCGAATATTTAAAAGGCCGCTAAGTCTCTTTAAAGGACGAAGCGGTCTTTTGTATTCATTAAGAATTATAGTCTGCCAATGATCTCAGGGAATTCAGTCGGTCCCATATTCACATTAAACTTTTGTTTAAGAATTAGCTGATTCTCTAGTAAGATTATTTCAAGAGTTATGCAGAAAGGCATTTCAATAAACAATAAAGTAAGCTGTAGCTGATCATCAGCAACCCAAGTAAAGCTGGACATGATTCGGTTCAAGGAAGCATCAATGACCTGTGCGAAGCTTTCGAGCCATTTCCCTCGACCAAGACAGATCACAGAATCCTCTCCAGTCTTAAATTGTAAAGTAACTGCAGCTTCGTTGTTATTGAAAGAGATAGAGAAGGTGTCCAAGGCAAATTGGTTGTCATCGAGCTTATAGGTTAAGCCGTTTATTCGTTCTTCTTGTGATGAAGAGGGCTGCAGTTGTGGCGGTTGGATAGATAAATTCTTTAATTTTTCAACCAAGTGGGCAGAAGCAGCCGGCTCTAATGGCAAGGGAGCTGGCTTCATCGCGGGAAGCAGATGTTCCCACACAGCATTCAACATTCCTTGTATACTGTCTGATGCAGCAGTAGTAATAATTACGGCATCTTGCTCCGGAAGCACAACACAGAGTTGACCGAAGGCGCCATCTGCCCGGTAGCCACCGTGCTGGCATTGCCAGAACTGATACCCATATCCCATTGCCCAGTCATGATCACCTTCGCCATTGGAAATATGTTTGGAAGTAGCCTCATTAATCCACTTTTCAGGCAGAACCCGTTGATTATTCCAGATTCCTTTTTGTAAGTATAGCTGGCCGAATTTAGCGATATCCTCGGTTGTAATGTTTAAGCCAAATCCCCCTGTGTTAATTCCACGTGGACAAGACTCCCACGTTGCACCGTGAATGCCCAGAGGAACGAAGAGGCGCGGTTCTAAATATTCTAGCAGTGTTTGGCCAGTAACCCGTTGAAGGATCGCGGCCAGCATGTAAGTAGCACCGGTATTATATAGGAAATGTGTACCCGGTTGTTTCTCGACGGGGACGGAGAAGAAAGCTTTCACCCAATTCCCGTCGGCACTTTTGCGAAGGGTGTCCATAGTATCCACGACATGCCCGGTACCCATCATCAATAGATGTCTGATTGTCATATTAGATAGATTCTCCGTGATAATCGAAGGAGCCTCTTCAGGGAAAAAGGAGAGGACAGAATCATCGAGGGTGACAAGTTTCTCAGTAACAGCTAACCCGATTGCGGTTGAGGTGAAGCTTTTGCTAAGGGAAAATAACATATGCGGAAGAACGGACCTGTAAGGAGCCCACCAGCCTTCAGAGACCACATAACCATGTCGTAGTAGCATAAAGCTGTGCAGGCCTAAATTTTGTTCCTCTACTGCACTAATAAAGCGGGATATTGCGGTTGATGAAATCCCCTGTTTTTCTGGAAGACTTCTAGATAACTGCAAGCTGCTTGTAGTTTCCATACGCTCATCTCCTAAATTTTGAGAATGCTCACCTCCTAATTCTATAATAATTTCCAATGTAAAAATACCATTTAAATAATAACTAGTTTAGCTTTCTACAGGGCTGTTGCTGGATACATCAGATTGGAGCCGTTTCTCTGGCCAAGAAATAACATGAGAAGTTCGACTTAGTTTCTCATATATTAGCTGAGTTTCTTTTTTGAATATACTAATGACTAAATGAATAAAGAAAGCCAAGTCTATCAATAGAACAAACAGATGAATAAGCATATTCCATACGGAGGAAAGATGCCCTAGAAGGGCGGAATCAAGCAAAAGAGCGTGAATCCCAAGCAGCACCCAATATAGCAGGCCATATCTGATCATCAGAGCCCAGAAAAAAGCATGATTCCCGCTGCTCTTCACCCGAATACGCACCATCCATTTCCCTAAGGTCCGTCCGCCCGTGAGAGCCGGAACAAGCATGAAGTAAATACCAGTTACAATCCAGAAGGCAGCTTTTATATCGAATCCGAAGAGTACCCCAAACCCGATGCTCCACACCATACTATCGATTAGAAAAGCTATTCCTCTGCGGGTATAGGAGACTCTTTTGGCAGAGCGGTCAATGTTTGTATCCAGTTGTTCTATACGTGGCAATAGCCCGGAGATCCAAATGGAAATTCGAAATCCAAAAATCCCTCCGATTGTGTTGGTAATGAGATCATCGACATCAAAAAGACGGTAAGGATGATCGAAGAAACCATAAATTCCTGTAATCTGCGTGATCTCAAAGGACAAGGAAAAGGCAAAGGATAGTAGAATGCACACGACCCAGCGTGTACGAAAATAATAGCCCAAAAACATTCCAAACGGTACGGTCAATGCAACGTTAAAAATGACCTGTAAAAATGCAGGCTCACGCAGTAATGACCAGTAGGTCGAGATTTGATCAGGGATGATTGACGATCCATCCACAATATCCTGAATAAACTGAAGGGGAATGAATTGGACGATACTCCCAGAAGGTGCTGCATTGTGCCGGGAGGATGGAAAAGGAAGCAAGACAAGAAAATAAGCGTTCATCAGATAGAGCAGCAGCAGATATAGGATTAAAGCTCTAAGCTTATGTATATAGCCATGTCTGCGGTATTGCACGATAAGAAAAGGTAGTGTGAAGACCAGCGCTGCTATTGGAAACATCATGAACGCATACGAAATTGGAAAAAAGTACGAATGAAACATAAGTCACCTGCCGTGGAATTGTTTTTATAAGAAATTTGACTCTACTTGGAAATAAGCTATCCCCGGCTCATTATAAGTTTTTATGATAGGGAACTCAACTAATTTATCGAACGTTTCCGGCATACATATGTCTATGAAGGAGCGTGAAGTGGATGGAGAAAAAGGTTCAGCAGTATTATCGGCTCAAGCAAAAGCAAAAGGATATTGAAAAAGAATTGGCCGAGCTTCGTCAGGATATTTTAAATTATTGTAGTCAGCAGGAAACTAACGAGACTGAAATTGGCAGCTATAAAGTGAAGCTGGTCGTGCAAAACCGCAAAGAATATGATGATGCAAAGTTATATGAGACCTTATCAGACCCCGAAGTGTGGCGTTTGCTCTCCAAATCAGATCCGGCAAAGGTGGCAAGCTTGACCAAGTTGAATGTAATTTCAGAGGATAAAATCATGCATACTTATGCTTTGAAGACAGTGACACTGTTACAGGTGGATAAAAAATAGGGATTGAAGTGAGCGGTTCCTCGTGGGAGCCGCTTAATTTGGCTCATAACTGTCCAAATTAAGGAAATATGTTACAGTATTAGGGTGGAAGGGAGGTTGAATAGTGAAAAAAATAATCATCGGAGGCGTCATGGGCTTAACGATTTTACTTTTTTTCTTCTTTATTTTGCGGCATAATAATCAATCACTTGAGGTGAAACCGGATGTTATGTTCCCAACAGCGGAATACAGGGTGACTGATAGTAGTGCTCCAGGATTACCTATGCTTATAACTGCTGAAGGGGCGGATGTTATTAAGATACAGGCTACATCCGGCAATTTATTGTTATGGACTCCCCCTGACTACAAGGTGCATAACAAAGGTCTTGAGCTGAAAATCAAATCTGGAGATCAAATTTATTGGAGTCCAATGGATGGGGAGAATAAGCAAATAGATGAACCTCAGGATACCAAGATCACAGTGATGGCTTACCACAATAACAAGCAGATCGGAACGTCCATTGTAGAGATTCATAAGAATGATCTAGGTGTCTATACAGGCGAAATACCTGAAGTGAAGTAGCTGAGAATCTAAATCGAATCGCAACTATCCTCGTTTTGCGTTAAAATAAGAAGTGAAGCTGACCGAGTGCTTATAGCAACCCTAGAGATGGAGGAAGAGAATTCATGAAAGATTTTGAAGTAATGCTGGAGAAATATGCGAACCTAGTTGTAAAAGTAGGAGTAAATGTACAGCCTGGACAAGTCCTTATGGTACATGCACCGATAGAAACCGCAGAACTTACTCGCTTGATTGTAGCGAAAGCCTATGAAGCGGGAGCTAAATATGTAGTTGTTGACTGGGACGATGAAGCAACTACACGGATCCGTTATGAAAAAGCCCCAGAGGATTCTTTCGATTACTATCCACAGTGGCAGGCTGAGATGATGGAGAAATTCGCGGAAGAGAATGGTGCCATCTTACATATTAAAGTACCTGATCCTGAACTGTTTAATGGCATTGATTCTTCTAAGGTATCTAGAGCAGTCAAAGCAGCGGCTGTTGCTCGCAAGAACTACTCCAAATATACTCGGAACAGCAAAATCAGCTGGTCTCTGGTCAAAGCGCCAACACGTGCTTGGGCGAACAAGGTTTTTGCCGATCTTCCTGAAGAAGAGCGGGTAGAGGCGATGTGGGAAGCTGTATTCCAGATGAATCGTGTGGGCAGCAATGATCCGGTAGCTGCTTGGAGAGAGCATATTGGTCAGTTGAAAGAAAGTCAGGACAGAATGAACGCTAAACGTTATAAAAGCTTGCATTACCGTGCTCCGGGAACGGATCTGCATGTAGAGCTTCCGGAAGGCCATTTATGGCGCGGGGGTGGCGGTGAGAATGATAAAGGCGTATATTTTGTAGCTAATATGCCAACGGAAGAGATTTATTCTATGCCCCATCGTACTGGCGTTAATGGCACAGTTAGAAGCACGCTCCCTCTTAATTTGAATGGACGGTTAGTTGAAGGACTTTCATTCACTTTTGAAAAAGGGAAAGTCGTAGCTTATGAAGCTGAATCCGGACGCGAACATTTAACCTCACTGCTGGCAACGGATGAAGGTGCATCTTATCTAGGAGAAGTAGCCTTAGTGCAGCATGATTCTCCAATCTCTCGCTTGAACCGCATTTTTTACAATACAGGGATTGATGAGAATGCCTCCTGCCATTTCGCGCTAGGAAGTGCTTATCCTGTAAATATTGAAGGCGGCACAAAGCTTACGAACGAAGAGCTTGTCGCTAGAGGAGCTAATGTCAGCTTAACTCATGTCGATTTTATGATCGGTTCAGCAGAGCTGGATATTGACGGAGAGCTGGCGGACGGCACGATTGAACCCGTATTCCGTAAGGGAAATTGGGTGTTGTAAGGAGAAGAAAAAAGCCGGATCTCTTCCAATGAGATTCCGGCTTTTTTTGAGTGCCTATACTGGTCATTTTTAGATTGAAAAATAGTTAAGACTCATAGCCTCACGTACTTCGGCCATTGTTTCTTGAGCAATGCTGCGGGCATGCTGTGTTCCAGAGATTAAGATTTCCTGCACAAGCTTGGGCTTAGTAGCATAATAGGAACGAAGCTCTCGCATCGGTTCTATAAGCTGATCTAGAGCTGTCGAAATCAACTGTTTGCAAGCAGAACAACCCATGGTACCCCGCTCACAGCCTTCACGAATTTCAGTTACCCCCGCTGAGCGAAAAGCACCATGATAAGCAAAAATAGGACAGATATCTGGATGTCCAGGATCATTTTTATGCACACGCGCTGGATCGGTTGTGGCTTTTCGTATCTTAAAGATAATCTCTTCCTTAGTGGAGTCCAGCTCGATGGCATTGCCAAGGCTTTTACTCATTTTAGCGTTGCCATCCGTACCCACAAGCCTCGGAGTCTCACTGATCAGCGCTTTGGGTTCCACCAGTATCGGGCTGTACAGCTCGTTGAATCTGCGGACGATTTTACGGGTTAATTCCAGATGAGGGAGTTGGTCTTCCCCTACAGGAATTATCGTTGCTTTACAAAATGTTATGTCAGCAGTCTGACTAACTGGATAACCAAGAAAACCGTAATACAATTCATCTAAGCTCGAATTTTTCGATTCGGCTTTAATCGTGGGATTATGCCGTAAAGAATTCACAGTAACAAACATAGAGAACAAGATGGTCAGCTCTGCGATTTCAGGGATCATCGATTGAATAAATATAGTTGTTTTCTCCGGATTTATACCCGCAGATAAATAGTCCAGTGTGATCTCATGCAGATGTTGACCCAGCAGCTGTGGACGATCAAAATGGGTCGTTAGGGCTTGAATATCCGCTAAAAACACAAAAGTTTCATATTGCTCCTGAAGGGCTACTCGGGTCTGCAAGCTGCCGGCGTAATGGCCAAGGTGAAGCTTTCCAGTCACTCGATCTCCAGTTAAGACACGTTCGTTCATCATATAAATTCCTCCTGTTATTTAGCATTTGGTTACACTCGAGTCGCCACCACCAGCCATCATCCATGGCCATCACCTCCTTTAAATGACAAAAAAACCTCATCCAATAAGGACGAAGTTGTCGTGGTACCACCTTAAATGATCGTGTCACCTTACGATTCTTGGCTTTCGATCTTCTCTTACCTGTATGGAGAGGTTGAATTTATTCTCGATACAGGTCCCTTGATAACGGCGGGAACCCCGGTTTTCCCTACTGCATCCATTAAGATAGTTCGGAAAAACAACTATAAAGGCCATTCGAGCATACGCTGGTCACCGGTTCGCACCTACCACCGGCTCTCTGAAGACCATGTTCGTCTGTCTACTTACCCTTTGTCATCGTTGTTCATGATATGTGAATTATTGTAATTCTGAACAGGGGTGTTGTCAATGAGTGGAAATCGTATGGTGATTGACGAGGTATCTAGGTTTATATGATCTAGCAAAGTATACCTTAAATGTATATAATCATCAGGAATTTAGTCCAATCTATCATTGCGGATTCACAATATACTACTCTATAACCTTGAAATGGAGTGATGATAAATGGCGACAATAATAAGTTATGGGTCACAGGCAAAAATCCCGTTAGATCCGTTTACTACTGCTATAACGGTTGCAGGGATTCCTGGAGCTGGAGCGGGTTTAGCTACAGCGCAAGTAAATATTAGTCCGGCTAATCCGGCTTCTTTCTCCAGTAGAGTCGAGTTAAATGGAAGTTTTAGTCTTACTGCACTTGCTAATAGCCAATTTCTTGTTATCATCCGACGAGCTGGAGTCGATATTTATAGATCCTTTTATCGTTTTACTACAATTACTGATATTCAATTAAGTGCTCAGTGGGTCGATGGTGCTTATATTGGAGTCCACAACTATGAATTGGTAATTCAGAATGATAGCAACTTGCCTATTAATCTATTTGGACCCATATCATTCACAGCAACTGCTATTGGAGGAGAGGGCGTAATTTAAGTTATGTTCCTGTGCGCCATTTAAGGGACGGGTGAATCAAAGCTTTGGACAGTTGAATCGATCTGATTCAGCTGTCCTTTTTTCGTGGGCATATAATTGAAGTACAACTCTCACAGCATAAATCTCCAACCATTACCTTGATATAGCGGTTTATTTATTTAAGATGTTATCCTCTAAAACAGCGTATTTATCACCGTATTGTTTGATGATATGTTGTTCTCCCCAATTACATAATGCAGTCAAAATATCGCTTAAACTATCCCCATATTCACTAAGCTCGTATTCTACTTTTGGTGGAACCTGATTATAAACAATTCGGTTGATGATTCCATCTGCCTCAAGCTCGCGTAGCTGCTGGGTTAACATTTTTTGAGTAATGCCGGGCATCAACTGTTTTAACTCGGAGGTGCGTTTTTTGCCATGAGTTAAATGACATAGAATTACGCATTTCCATTTCCCTCCGATGACCTCTAGTGTGGCTTCAACAGAAATATTGTATTTTTTCTTGACAGTTGTTGTAGATGTTGTTGTCATGATAACCTCCAAGGTATGGGTACTTTTTAGCACCTATGGCACTTTTGAGTGCGTACTATTGATTATGTCCAATTTAACCTATCATAACATTTTTCGTTCAATTTTTATAGAATGCTATAATTTAGAGAGCTTTGGGCAAAAAAAGCAAAACGAAATAAAAACCGTTTCTATACCTCCCCCGTCTTAATCTATGAAAGGTTGAAGAGAGGAGGCTAAGGAAGGACATGACGATGACTAATGCAGAAATGAAAAAAGTAACGATTCTTGATACTCGGAGCGAGACGGATTTTTACGATTCGATATTGGTACATAGAGAACAATTGTACAGTATTGCTTATAGTTACTTGCGTAACCGAAACGATGCGCTAGAAGCGATGCAGGAAATGACTTGCCGGGCTTGGATTAAAAGAAAAACTTTAAAGGACCCCAAAGCATTCAAATCATGGATTATTCGAATTCTAATTTATGTCTGTATAGATGAACAAAGACGGAGAAAACGTTCCATGCCGCTGGTAGATGAAAGAATAGGAGAACAGGTCACACACATTGGCCATCATCGGATGGAAATGCTGTGGGCACTCGAGCAGGTTAAGCCCAAGTATCGCCATGTGCTGCTGCTAAAATACTACAACGATATGACCTTGACTGAGATCGCTAACATTATGAATAAACCCGAGGGGACGGTTAAGACTTGGCAGCATAAGGGGCTGAAGCAGTTGCGAACCATCATAAAGAATCGGGGTGAATGGAACAATGAGTAGTCAAGAGGAGCTTGCCATGTTAAGCGATGCCGAACGTATCCCACAAGAACAAAAAATAGAGAATGCAGCCGCTCAGATCTATGCGATCCAAGCAGGTTTGGAATTAGGCAAGAAACGTGGCAGAAGGTTAATATTCACAAAAAGCGCGATGTCTGTGCTGGCGGCTGCAGTGATGATAGCGGGCTTGCTGTTCTTCAATCCAACCCAGCTGTTGCCACAGCAAGGGACTTCGAGTGTTGATACGTTCGATTGGGGCGTATTGGAGCCTTTTAAAACATTGGCTGCAGCTGATATTGATGCTCTTACACTAGAGTCTGCAATCCGGAATGATTATGTACAAATCGTTAATAAGAGTGCTGAATCAAATGGATATAAAATTACTCTAAATGCTGTGCTTGCTGATGAAAATAAAATCATGCTGCTGTATACAGGGACAACAAGTGATGGTCAGGAAGTGTACAGTGTAAATAGTGTGAAGCTGACAGATGCTGAAACTGGACGAGATGTAATGGAGGAGAATGGGAATAGAGGCGGAATGGGAGCACACGCAGAGGGAACCATATATACTTGGCTCGGCAAAACTGTATTTTCACTGGACCGAAATAGACCAAGGCCAACAGACGTAGTGGCGGATTTTCAGATTGCCTCTGTAGACCCGGGAATGTTAAGTAAACCGAAAACAGGAACGGTTTTATCCGACATGCGGTATTCGGATCGTTTAAAAGTGAACTTCTCTATTGATCCTAAGTTTTGGGAGCAGAAGACGGAGACATTAGTTGTAGACCACCCCTTCATAATTGACGGACAGGAAGTAAAACTAGCCGAAGTCGAGCTTTCTCCGTTAAGCATAGCGCTCAAATTTACGATAAATGAGGAATTGCAAACGGATTGGATCGTCCGAAATGAACTGTTTCAAAAGCTCCCCTATGAGTTAACAGCGCAGGTTGGGAAGCGCGACATTAAAATTAATCCGAATTCTGGTAGTGGATCTGATGATGGATTTATAAGTTACTTCAGCAGTAATGTGTTGGATCACCCGAAGTCACTGCGACTGAAACTTAATGCGGGGGCAGATCGAGAGAAAGAAGAGTATATTGATATTCTGGAAAAATGAGCGGTAAGCGATATTAGTGAATATGCGTTGGGAGTTGTAATATAGAAAAAGGCCGCTGGTTGCGGCCTTTTTGTTATTGTTGGGACATTATACTAACTTTGCGAGTTACCTTTTAACACCAAACACGCCACTTGTTAAATGAGAACAAACTCCTGATGCTCCTATCGGGACTGTATGTGCATAATGCTCCTCACGGGGTCCATAGGCGCTTAATGTTCCTCAGGCTTCTCATGTTCCTCACGTTTCTCATGTTCCTCAGGCACCTCATGTTTCTCACGCTTCTCACGTTTCACAGGCTCCTCACGTTTCTCAGGTTTCTCATGTTCCTCACGCGCGTAACACTCCTAACGGACCATATTGCAGCTATTTTCGCTTTTTGGACCAATTTGCTTAGTTTTCGGACTGCATAGCTCTTATTGGTCTAAATCCACACCAAAATTGAGCATATTGGGTTGAATAGCTGCATCTGAGTCCGATAGCACTGCGAAATGCCCGGATTCTTCGAAATAAGGGCTCCTGTGTCCGAACCATCTGCCTCGTAAATACTGCACTGTAAACTCGCCATCTGACCTCGTAAATACTGCACTTTAAACTGTAAATCACCGTCTGAGCGTCTTAGCTATTTCGGCAGAACAAAAGTGGCATTAGTGCGGTACAAAAGAGTTGCTAATGTGGCAACTAAGTTAATAACGCTCCTCAGGTTTCTCATGCTCCTCATGTTCCTCACGCGCGTAACACTCCTAACGGACTGTATTGCAACTATTTTGGCTTTTTTGACCATTTTGCTGAGTTTTCGGACTGCATAGCTCTTATTGGTCTAAATCCACACCAAAATTGAGCATATTGGATGAATAGCTGCATCTGAGTCCGATAGCACTGCGAAATGCCCGGATTCTTCGAAATAAGGGCTGCTGAGTCCGAACCATCTGACCTCGTAAATACTGCACTATAAACTGTAAAATCGTCGTCTGACCTCGTAAATACTGCACTGTAAACTAAAATCGTCGTCTGACCTCGTAAATAGTACACTCTAAACTGTAAAATTACTGTCTGAGCGTCTGAGCAATTTCGGCGGTACAAAAGTGGTGCTAATATGGCGTTAATATGGCGCTAGTAGCACTAATATGGCACTAATTTGGTGCAAAGGTGACGCTAGTGTGGCAACTACTAAGTCAGTAACTTTTCTCGTTGTAGTTATGGGAGTATGTGTTCAGTAATTAGTTAGTCGAGTTAGTTGCTGTAATTTGTTTTCAACCATTCCTCGTTTGACCAGGACAATTTGCCTGCCCCTGAGCCGTCAACAGCGGTAAGTCTAGATTTTAGACTAGCTGGGTCATCTGAAGTGTAGCTATAAGGTAGTGTTGTGAATCCGTTCCATGCAAATGCTTTAACGGCAGCGGGTACAGGGGAGAGAGGGCTGTTCTTAGATGTACTGTCTCCTCTGAACGTTGCTCCATCTAGTGAATAGATCGTATCTAAAGCTGCGATTGCACCCGTATATTTGCTATTACTTGCATCCGCTTGATTGTTGCGAAGAGGATACACTACATCAATGATTACAGACCTTTCAAGTAATACAGCTCCTCCTTCTGTAGAGATGGCTCCGTTACTTGTAACCCCGAAATGATACCCCTTGCTTGAGATCGCTTTTTCCATAGCGGAAGTTAGACGTTTTTTAGCCAATCTAGTATCTTCGTTGTCCATTACAATGTTATAGGCATGCGCATTACCACTACGAAGGCGGGGCATGCGGTCTTGTATATCTTTATAGTAGTTGTGATGGAGCGTTACAGAAAGAAGCGCATTATCAGCTGCAAACTCTGTTGCGCCTATTAAGTGGCCCTTTTTTTGACTAGCGGCAATCGCAATAATGTCGTCTTTACTTAGGCCAACTGAGCTGCTTCTTAAATAAGCGTACATGGGATAGGCGGCCTTGTTGGCTTCCATAGCATTAATTTGCTGAGTAACCCAGCTGTTTGCGTTTCTATCATCCCCTAAGAAGGATGACCATGAAATGGTGACGCCGTTGCTGCCTTTTTTAACATCGACAACTCCGTCATAAGATTTATTGAAGGTGCAGTGGTCGATCCATATGTTGTTGCTGTTCTCAATGGTGATGTAGTCCCAGTCGTTTTTATCGTAATTTCCTTTGGTTGCTTCATCCCATTCCCACAGCTCATCAAATTCAAGGTTGCGGATGATGACGTTAGAGCTTCTTTTAAAGGTAAAAGCGGCATGTTTAATGGTTGCACCCTTAGCAGAGAAAATGGTCAAACCGTCGAAGTTGTCTATAGACACTTTGCTGACACCAGTCTCTATTAATACGGGATGTGTTAAAGCATTGTTATGAGCGCTAAATGGGGAGATCTTTGCTGCATCAGAAATTTCATTCCATCCCAGATCCAAGTCGTTCATAATTTCAATAACCTTTATTTTGGATCCTTTTCTCAGTGCAGTGGCAAGATCTTCTGCGGTATATACCTTTTTATAGAGTGGACTGGTTTCTTGGATATTTCCACCACCTGTTGTTCCTGTGGCAAACCCAGCCAAATCATATTCACTAACCTGAACCGGTGTCGACGTTGGTGAAGCAGTCGGTGTCGGTATAGCAGTAGACGTTGGTGAAGCAGTCGGTAATGGCGTAGCAGTAGGCGTTGGTGAAGAAGTCGGTGTCGGCATAGCAGTTGGTGTTGGTGAAGCAGTCGGTATCGGCGTAGCAGTTGGTGTTGGTGAAGCAGTCGGTATCGGCGTAGCAGTTGGTGTTGGTGAAGCAGTAGGCGTTGGTGAAGAAGTCGGTATCGGTGTAACAGTCGGAGTCGGTGAAGCCGTCGGTATCGGTGAAGAAGTCGGTATCGGTGTAACAGTCGGTAATGGCGTAGCAGTAGGTGTTGGTGTCGGTGTAGTGCCAATGGTGTCAGAAACGGTCACATTGTCGAACATCGTAATTGTCTTAAAGGTAACGAGCCCTGCTGCACCTTTTTTTAATTTGGAATCGGAAGCTGAGAGCTCCAGCGTATCATTTACATACATGTTGATGGTATTTCCGCTCATTTCGAGTTTTACGTTATACCAAACTCCTGTTTGCAGAGCGTAAGGTTTGCTGGTCAAAGTTGTAGTAGATCCAGAAACCTTCTTTCTGATTTCCAGCATGCCATCATTATTATTATACAAAGAAGCTGCATAAAAATTATTTCCATCTATGTATCTGCCCGCAACATAAGTTCTGTTTGAGCCATTAAAATCAACAACTTTTACATCCGCTTCCACAGTGTAATCGCTCCAGGCTGGATCACCTGCAGAAGTACGTCCTTCTTTTGTGGCAGACTGGTAATATACGCTGTTGCCTTCGTCCTCAACAATAGTCCAATTCCCACTAGTGGATGTCCATAGATTATCGCCCTCTTCAAAGCGGTCTTGGAAGAAGGTAGAAGCACTTGCCGGATACACAATAAAAAGAGAAAAGAGCAGGGTAATGCACATAATAACACTCGCATTTTTCTTGAATGATTTTAGCAAACTCATTGTAATCCTCCTTATGTATTTATAAATTTATATTAATATAAATACATATATCGGAAATAAATATAAGTAATAATATGATTATAAAGTCCTTTTTATAATTAGTGCTATAATAGCTTTTTGGGTATTCAACGATGAATTCTGATCTATACGAACTAGGAGTGATAGACTTGAGCGTAATCCGAATGGAGAACGTAACTAAGAAATATGAGAATACATTGATCTTTCGAGATATTTATTTTCGTGTGAGCAAGGGCGAACGTATTGGCTTAATCGGACGAAATGGAGCAGGTAAATCTACTGTTTTTAAGCTAATCATGGGAAAAGAGGAGCCAACGGCAGGAAAAGTAGAGTTAGATCCCAATGTGAAGATCAGCTACTTCTCTCAATTTTCGGAGCTTTCCGGGTCTTTGTCTGTACAACAAGAGTTAGAACTTTGCTTCGAAGAGGTAGCACGCATTGTACAGGAGCTTAACCAAATAGGAGAACAGCTTGGGCAGGTGTCGGATGATGTCCAGATGAATGCACTTTTAGAGCGCCAAGCTGAGCTTTTTGAACAAATGGAGCATTTGGATGGCTGGAATGTATCTGTGGAAATCAATACGGTGCTGACTAAATTAGGATTCGATGAGAGATCGCGGCATCAACCTGTAGAGGAGTTATCCGGAGGCTGGAGGAACCGCGCGGCACTGGCTAAAGTCTTAATTGAAGCGCCCGATGTTGTATTGCTCGATGAGCCTACTAATTTTTTGGATATGGAAGGGATCGTATGGTTGGAGCAGTGGCTGCACCGTTTCAATGGGGCGATGCTTCTGGTTTCTCATGATCGGCAATTTATTGACAGAGTGGTCACGCGGACGATAGAAATCGAGAACTATCATTTTCAGGAATATGAAGGCAATTATACCGATTACGTTCGTAAAAAGAAGATGCGTAAAAAAGTGCTCGATCGGCAATTTGAGTGGGAAGAAGAACTTCTCCTTATGGAGTCCGAGGCCATTGAAAACCGTGGTAGTAAGAAGTCTTCTAAGGACCGTCTATCCCGTAAGCTAACGGATATGAAAAAACGAGTGGAACCTCATCCAGTTAACGTATTAATCACTGATATTTATAGTAATTTACGTTTTCCTGACAAGCTGGGGGAAGTGAAGCGGATTGGACAAAGTTATGATGGCCGCTCCATTTTCCAGAACATTAGCTTCGATATTCAAAAGGAAGACCGGATAGCTATCGTGGGTCCGAACGGCAGCGGAAAGTCGACACTCATCAAGGTACTGACTGGACAAGAAGCACCGGAATCGGGGGAAGTGACTTGGGAACGCGGGGTCGGTTATGCGTACTTTAATCAGATGTGGGATGAGCTGGATCATAAAGATACCGTCAGCCATGCCGTAAATGTTTATGGACTGGGACTGGACGCACCGCGGAAAAAGGTGAATAAATTTCTAGCGATGCTGCAATTCTCGGAAATGGATCTGAGTAAAACGATTGGCAGCCTTTCAGGTGGACAGCAGGCCAGAGTGGCTTTAGCGAAATGCCTTCTCTCCGGAGCTGCTGTCATTATTTTAGATGAGCCCACTAACCATTTGGATTTAACCAGTATTCAGGTGATGGAGCAGGCGTTGATTCATTTTCCTGGCGCTGTAGTAACAGTTAGTCATGATCGGTTTTTTATTGATAAAATAGCGACGAAAATGCTCACCTTTGATCCTGAATTAGGCATTACTGAGCAAAATGTTTAGGATTACGCGGGAAGTCGGATGATCACTGTCGTTCCTTCACCTACGTGACTGGAAATTTCAATTCCATATTTTTCACCAAAATGAAATTGAATACGATCATGAACATTTTTAATGCCAATATGTTCTTCATCTAAGGTATCTGAGGGTTGAGAGAGACGGAAACGCAGCTGTTTAAGTTTCTCTTCCTCGATGCCAATGCCGTTATCTTTAACGATAATCAGCATATCCTCCCCCGATATCACCGAGGATACCTCAAGCAGACCTGGTTCACTGCGGCTTTCTAGGCCATGTACAATAGCATTCTCTACGATGGGCTGCAAGGAGAAGTGCATGACCTTAACGATCTCGCATTGCGGATCTAGCTGCTCCATGTACTGTAATTTATCCCCAAAACGCAACTGCTGAATCTTCACATATAGCCGGACATGCTCAAGTTCTTCGCGCAGGGTAACGGTGATTTTCCCAGTCTGGATATGAATCCGAAACAATCTGCCCACGATCCCCACCATCTCGCCAATCTCTCTTTGTCCATTGATGATGGCTTTCATTTGAATAGATTCAAGGACATTTGCCAGAAAATGCGGATTGATTTGGCTTTTGAGCGCACCATACTGGGCTACTTTTTGTTGAGCCTTGGCCATCGAAGATCGCTCAATATAGTTTTGCAAATCCTTAACCATCTTACGAATTCCATTATATAGAACCCCAAATTCATCTTGACGATTACTGTACAAATCCACATCGAAATTCCCCATCCCCACCAGCTTCACCTTCCGGCTTAACAGAATAATAGGTTTGGTTACGCGTTCAGAGAGGATATACATAAATAAGAGTGCAGTGACAAGCGATAAGAGCGCCAAGGTTAAAATGATTTTGCCAAGAAAAGAAGCCTGCTTAGTCATCTCTTTTTCATCAATATATTGAATGACCTTCCAGTTGGAGTAAGGAGAAGTAACAAAATTTATGTACGAATCCTTGTCATCAAAAGTACCATATAAGCTCCCGGCGTCATTGTTCATAAAAGTGTTAAGCGCCTGTTTGTCGATAGGGACTGGCTCTAAAGGACTCGTCTCCAATGAATCTGAGCTGTAAACGTTGCCCCCCTTATCGTCTAAAATAATAAATTTCCGCTTGCTATTCTCGGACAGCTTTAAGATTTCCCGTAATGAATCCAGCCGGATATCGATTAACATGACACCTAAGGGCTGCTTGCTTCCTTTTTTATTAATGACTCTGGCAATGGAGATGACGGATTGTTTGGAATTGGTGCGATAGAAGGGGAGATGACTTCCAAACAGGATTACGCCCCCCTTTTTTTGCTGCGTCTGTAAATACCAATCCTCTTGGGTGTAGTCCTTCACATCATAATCCGCACGATTGAAATTGGCGGAGTAGAATACACGTGACCCCGCGAAAATCTGCACACTGTCGACATTTTTAATCGTCATTTCAATCCCGCTGATGAACTGTTCAATCGTGTTTCCATACTGAATACTTAGATCATTCCCGATATTATCTTTGTTGATAGTCCAATGCTCGAGAGCGGTTTGTAATTGACTATCTACCTGGGCGTTAAGGGTCCCTTTTTCAATACTTTGCAGATACTGGTCGATGTTGAAAGAAAGATTATTAAGGATGAGATTAGAGCTGCTTTGATATTCATTTTTGACGGCTTGATTTGAAAAAATATAGATAATCGCGGATATAATCAGCAAAGGAATAGTAATGGTCAGGATCATCAGCACAAAAATCTGCCGATTGACATGCCGCATCCGATAGCGTTTTTTTGGCTGGTTTATTTGCATCATTTTGCTTACCACCCCGATTGTTTTCTATAGTCTGATGGGGTCATGTTGGTGAAGAGCCGGAACGTTTTAACGAAATGCTTATAGCTCTTGTAACCACACATTGTGCAGACATCGGTCACTAGAATTTCCGGTTTTTTTAAGCATTCCTGCGCGTATTCCATACGGATTTCGGTTACAAATCGCATATAGTTCTTATCGAGTTTTCTTTTGAACAGACGGCTTAAATAAGAAGGGTTATAGAAAAAGCGATCCGCTACCATTTGTAGAGTAATATCTTGATCAATATTAGCTCTAATGAAGGATTTAATATGTTCAAAGATAATCACATCCTGCTGATGGTTATCCGTCAGACCTTCGGTATATATGTTCCCCAGATGAACCATCCAATTCCCTAGCCACTCGAACATGACCTCAAGGGAGTGAAAATCCTCAACAAAAGTAAGGTTTAATAGTTTATCACTGTACACACCATCCCTATGAATGTGGTTTTTATTAGCGAAGCGGATAATGACACTTATGATTTCTTGTACATACGCAAGCCATAGATCAGGTGAAGGGCCATCTGCTTTATGCAAAATATCTTGTGCTAATCGTTGCATTAATTGTAGAATTTCTTGTTTATTGGCATTTTCGATGCAGGAGATTATTCGTTTCTTATCGTTGTCATCTAGTTGAATAAGTGTTGGTTTAGTAGTTGTGGCGCCTGCCTTTATAGAAGAGATATGGAATATATTCCGTTCATTCTGATAGAAGCGTTGATATAACAGCTTTTCAGACTCGTGAAGTAATGAAGTGATTTGAGACAGTTCGTTCGTCACTGTACCTATGGCAAGATAAAGGGCAAGATGATGTTCTAACGTAAGCTTGTTCAAATACTGATCGAGTTCAGTAAGTACTTGGGTCTCAAAAGGGACAATGCTCGTTGCAGTCTGTGATCCCATGACTATTAGCCCGTATAGTTTGGATTTAGCAGCATATGTAAAAATAGATCGTGGCAGACTTGCCGGGAGATAGGCCTCCGTTGCAAGATGTATGAACTTAGTCGCCTGTTCTCGCATCCACCTTGTGGATGGTGAAGGTGTTTCTCTGATAGGGAAACCTGCCAAAACAAAAGGGAGATACAGATAATGTTTACTTTTGAAACTACATAATTCAGCGATTAAATTAGTGTTAATTGCAGGTTGTTCTTCTTCGAGTAGTAGCTTTATAAGTTGTGAGCCTTCCAGAGTAGAACGTTTCCTTTGTTCTTGTTGTTTAAGTTGCAGCTTGTTCATGCATTCTTGAATCACGGTTAGGCTTTCTTCATATTCCAGAGGTTTGAGTAAAAAAGCATGCACACTCCCAAGTTTGATGGCTCGTTGAGCGTATTCGAAATCATTAAATCCTGTCAAAATAATAAACAAAGTATCAGGAAGGAATTGGCGAAGCTCTTCTATCATCTGAAGACCATCCATTTCGGGCATGCGAATATCAGTGATCACTAAATCTGGCTGCTCACGTAGTGCGGTAGCGACGCCTTCTTTTCCATTCTCCGCTTCAACAATACTCTGAACACCAAGCTCCTGCCACGAAAAGTAATGTTTTAATCCCGTCCGTATTAACGGTTCATCCTCTACAATCATAAGCTTGTACATGAAATCCCTCCGGAAGACTAGATTTATAGTGGATTTTTCAACAACGATATCATCAAATGTAAGTTATAAGCTAAAAATTAAAATAATTATAGGTGAAATATGTAATGTATTATAACATTGAAGAGGGGCTGAAAGAAGGTATAGGTCAGAATACGACCCTAAATGTAAAAGGAGTGGGATTCTCCTGAATTTATAATTGATTTATGATTAGCGCAAGGAATGAGAAAGCATTCTATTCCACAAAAATAATAGGGGGTAGCACATGAGAGCAATGAAAAAAGGGCTAATGAGCATTGTTGGTGTCGCACTTTTAGGTACACAGTTAGTTGCATGCGGAAATACGAATACAGCGAATTCCGCCAATGAACCAAGTAATAATACTGATAAGAGTGAGCCCGCGGCTACTGAGACTGCTGCTAAACCAGTAGAAATAACATGGTGGAATTTTCCGAGCTTTCAAGCTTTAGATGGTGAAGTTGGCAAATATGAGAAGGAAATCATTGCAGCTTTTAATGAGAAGAATCCGGAAATTAAAGTCAACCTTGAGATGATCACCTTTGAAGGCGGCCCTGAAAAACTGAATGTGGCAATTGCTTCGAATACCGCACCTGATGTAATTTATGATGCTCCTGGACGGATTATTGACTGGGGTAAAAAGGACTTATTAGCACCTCTTAATGATATGGTGACCGATGAAGTGAAAAATGATATTTCGGAAGCCTTTTGGAAACAGTCTAGTGTTGGCGAAGAGATCTTTATGTACCCGATCAATACAGCTCCTTTTATGATGGCGGTAAACAAGACCGTTTTTGAGAAGATTGGCGCGCTAGATTTGCTTCCTCTGGATAAGGAAGACCGAACTTGGACGTTTGAAGAATATAAGAAAGCGCTGGAAGCTGTTAAAGAAAAAGCACCTGATGTTATTCCTACCGGATTCTTCGCGAAGAGCCAGGCTGGAGATCAAGGAACTCGTGCATATCTTGCTAACTTAGGTGTATCCAGATTTCTAAATGAAGATAATTCCGCAGTCGCTATCAATACTGATAATGCTGCGAAAGCGTTGGACTGGATCGTTCAAGCTACAAAAGATAAACTTAGCGTTTCTGGTGCGGCTTCCCTTGCGGCTGCTGACGTGAACGACTTATTTTTACAAGGGAAATTAGCCTTTACACTCAACTATTCTGCAGTACTTAAAGCTCAGAACGTATCTAAAAAAATGGTTGAATTCGAAGATGTTCTGCTTCCATTCCCAACTTTAGATGGATCGGAACCTAAGCTTGAACCTTACCTCGGCGGTATGGCGGTATTCAATAATGGTGATGAAGCTAAGATTGCAGCTTCTAAGAAGCTGATTGATTTTATTGCTAATGATCCTGTATGGGGGAAGAAAAACTTGATTCAAACAGGTGGTCTGTCTGTTCGTAATTCGATTACAGGCCTCTATGATGATGCAGAGTACAAATACGCTGAGTATGCTCGTAAATTCACAACAGATGCACCTACCATTGCCGATGGATATGCTGATATTCGTACTTTCTGGTTCCCTGAATTACAACGTGCTTTAACTGGAGGAGCAACCGGAAAAGAAGCTTTGGACAGCTTTGCTGCAAAAGCAAACGAAGCGATTACGAAAGCAAAGGCTGCAATGAAATAAAAAAAGTGAATGGTGTCCAAAAGAATAGAGTGCGGGAAGCACTCTTTTCTTTTTAAATCATCGAAGAAATGGGGAAGGACTGTGGGGACAACGGTTCGCAAAATAAAAGGTTATGTGATTCGCGACTGGATGATGAGTTATCTCTTTTTAGTGCCGGCATTTGGGTTTTTCCTGCTTTTTGTAGCTTATCCGATGGTGAAAGGGGTCTATATTAGTTTCTTCGATTATTCGTTGAGAGATTTTAGCTTTATTGGCCTCGATAATTATATCTCCTTAATAAAAGATGATAACTTCAGGAAGTCGATGGGAAATACATTATTGCTTGTACTCATCACCGTACCCATCGTTATTATTTTCTCGTTATTTATCTCTATGAATATTTATAAGAAAAAAGAGTTTGCCAGATCGTTTTTCCGTGGAGTGTTCTATTTGCCGGCTGTATCCTCGGTTGTAAGCATCACAGTCGTTTGGGGCTGGATTTATCATCCGAACTATGGGATTCTAAATTATTTAACCAGCTTTTTGGGAATGGAGCCTATATCCTGGTTAGGAGATACGAGGACTGCACTGCTTGCAATTATCGTGGTTCTGATAACGACCTCTGTTGGGCAGCCGATCATTTTATATGTGGCATCTATTGGGAACATTCCTACTTCTTACATAGAAGCAGCTGAGATTGATCGAGCGACGCCTTGGCAGATTTTCCGGAAAATATTATGGCCAATGCTAATGCCAACGAACTTATATATTATCGTGATTACCACGATCAACACCTTTCAATGTTTTGCGCTAATTCAGTTGCTCACCTCGGGTGGACCTGTGTATAGCACATCGACTGTTATGTATGGCGTTTATGAACAAGCCTTTATGCTCGGTCATTTTGGATATGCCTCGGCGATGGGTGTCATCCTTGCGATTGTGATCGGGATCATTTCTATCATTCAATTCAAATACTTTGGCAGTGATGTTGAGTATTAAGGAGGGGACATCATGAATTCTACGAATCCGTTAGAACTGAGAGCACCTATTGGCCAATCTAAGAAAGTAAGCAAATGGAAAAAAGAATTGACGATTCCAAAAATATTAGCGACCATCCTGTTGATTCTAGCAACGTTGTTTTTTATCTTCCCTTTTTATTGGGTGGTTTCAGGGGCATTTAAGCTTCAGACTGTAGCAACAACGATCCCCCCGGAATGGTTTCCGGCTAAGCCGACTCTGCAAAACTGGACCGAGTTATTTAAGAATCCCGTTGAGCGCTGGATGTTTAACAGTTTCATCATTGCTTTTTGCGAAATGGCAGCGATTTGTATCGTTTCTTCCTGTGCTGGTTATGTGCTTGCCAAAAAGTCTTTTCCTGGCCGAGGGATTATCTTTACGATGTTTGTTGCCGCTATGGCATTGCCTAAGCAAGTTATTCTTGTCCCGCTGTTTACGATGCTTGCAGATTTTGGGTGGGTCAACACGTATAAAGGGCTTATTTTACCGGCGATTGGCTGGCCATTTGGAGTCTTTCTAATGAAGCAGTTCGCGCAGACCATTCCAGGAGAATTAATTGAAGCAGCCAAAATAGATGGCAGCTCTGAGATTCGTTTGTTCGGAACCATCATTTTACCTTTGTTAAAGCCTGCAATAGGGGCACTGGCAATCTTTACCTTCATCACTTCTTGGAATGATTATTTCAGTCAGCTGATCATGACCAGATCGACTTCAATGATGACATTACCACTTGGGGTAGCGACTCTTCGGGGTGAATTCACAACAAACTATGGACTGCTTATGGCGGGTGCTGCGTTAGCCTCTATTCCTATGATTGCAATTTTTCTAATGTTCCAAAAAGCCTTTACCCAAGGGATTACTATGGGGGCTGTAAAAGGCTAATTATTCCTATAACAACGAAAATTAATAGTAATGAATTAAACGATGGAGGCTGTAATTTATGAAATCATATGATCTTGAATCCTTTAAAGGCATTATTATTGCTATGTACTCCAGTTATGATGCTGAGGGGGAAATCGATAAAGAAGCAGCCCGGAAATTAGCTCGTCAGTATGCTTCTACGGGAGTAAAAGGTCTTTATGTTGGCGGAAGCTCTGGCGAAGGTATGCTGCAATCTGTAGAAGAACGCAAACAAATGCTCGAGGCAGTTATAGCAGAGGTTGGAAAAGAGCTTACAATCATTGCTCACGTGGGTGCCCCATCTACAAGAGACAGTGTTGAACTAGCTATCCATGCTGAGAAAGTTGGCGCACATGCCGTATCGGCTGTTCCAGCGATCTATTATCGTCTGTCACCGGAAAGTGTTGAAAGTCATTGGCAGGCGATTATTGATAGTACGGCGCTTCCATTTATTATCTATCACATCCCGCAAACTACAGGCTTTCAATTATCGAAAAGCTTGCTGATTAAGATGGCAGCTCAGGATAAAGTAATCGGGGTGAAAATTTCGGCGGAGAGCACGTTTGAGCTTCAGCAATTTAAAGCCGCAGGCGGGAAGGATTTTCTAGTCTTAAATGGACCAGATGAGCAGTATTTGGCGGGCCGCAGTATTGGGGCAGATGGCGGGATTGGTGGAACTTATGGGGTGATGCCCGAGTTATTCCTAAAAGTGGAACAATGTTATGTGCAAGGAGAGATGGCTGAGGCGCAGAAATGGCAGTTTATCATCAATGATCTCATTGTTGAATTGCTTTCCTTTCCTTCATTATATGGTGCGTGTAAAGCTATCCTTAGTGTGCGCGGATTTGAAACAGGTCAGCCAAGAATGCCGCTTTTACCGATTAAGGATTCCGATCAGGAGCGGGTGGAAGCTCTGAACAATAGAATATTAGATTATATTCTTGAAGCGAAGGGAGAGGGTTAATAATGACTCGAATAAGTGATATCTTTCCGGTGAAAGGTCTGATTGTTTCCTGTCAGGCACTTGAGCATGAGCCGCTTCATGGTGGGGATACAATGGCTAAAATGGCAAGAGCAGCGGTTCAATCAGGAGCTATAGGAATCCGGACAAATGGTGTTCCAGATATTGTAGCTATCAAAAAAGAAGTAAATGTACCGGTCATTGGACTTATTAAACGGGATATTCCCGGATCAGCCATATTTATAACACCAACCTTAGATGAAGTGAAGGCGATTGTTTCTGCAAAAGCAGAGATTGTTGCGCTTGATGTAACGAATCGGGAAGAACGCTTAGAGTCAGTAAAGCCATTAATAGAATATGCACATCTGAGAGGTGTGCTGGTTATGGCGGATATTTCGACATTTGAGGAAGGACTTGCCGCTGAGAAATTAGGTGTGGATTTCATCGGTACCACGCTTTCAGGCTACACCCCATACAGTACACAGCAGGAAGGACCGGACCTTGTCTTAATTCAACAATTAAGCAAATTAGTGAACATTCCTGTTGTTGCGGAAGGACGGATATGGACACCGGAAGACGCAGCAAAAGCTAAGAATGCGGGGGCATCCTATGTTGTTGTAGGAAGTGCAATTACTAGGCCACAATTGATCACTTCGAGATATGTTAAGGCCGTGAGCGATTTCAATGACTGACGGAGGTGAGTCCGCGATGGAAGGGTATGATCCTCATATAGAATATGCGATCGGAGTAGATATTGGCGGCACGAAAATTAATGCCGGACTCGTCTCTTCACAAGGGGACGTTTTACATACTGTAAGCCTAAGCACATTGGCTGGACAGACGAAAACAATGGATCGCATTATACTAGCTATTCGGACATTAATGGATGAAATAACAGCACAACAAGCGGGAATTCAACTCCAAGGAATTGGCGTAGGATCAGCAGGGCAAATGGATTGGGAGGCGGGACGTGTCCGTTCCGCTTCGGAGCTTATCCCTGGCTATGCTGGCACAGCTTTGAAGGATTTGCTTCAGACACAGTTTCATCTTCCGGTAATCGTTGATAATGACGTGAATGTATTAGCATTAACAGAGAAATATTTAGGCTCAGGCAAAGAGGTAAAAGACTTTATCTGTCTTGCCCTTGGTACGGGCGTGGGTGGAGCGATAGTCGTAGACGGCCATCTTGTCCACGGTTCTTGGGGTGGGGCTGGAGAGTTAGGCCATATGTCTGTAGATTTCAAAGGGCCTGCATGCATTTGTGGTGGAACAGGCTGCTTGGAGCAGTATGCTTCAGGCACAAGTATCGCACGTCGCATGCGCGACAAGCTTTTATTACATAACCAGTCCCCAGAGAACGTAGACTCACGGGAAGTGATAGCGAGATGGCGGGCAGGTGACTCTCTGGCTACAGCGTTAATGGAAGACACGATTGCTGCGCTCGGATCCGCGATTGCTTCATTAATCCATATTTTTAACCCTAAAGTCATCGTCATTGGCGGTGGAGTTGCTGAAGCAGGCGAACTTTTGTTTGAAGGCATTAGAAGGGAAGTAAAGGGCAGAGTAATGCCATCGATGCTGGGAAATGTTCGTATTGAAGCAGCCTATTATGGTAATTTATGTGGAATGATCGGTGCGGGGCTGCAGATGTGGGAGTATAGTCCCGATAAAGTAAAGAGAGCAGAGCTATAAGGGGCTATTCACCATCTATCTGTATAGAAAATCACGGGGAGCAATACGTAGAAGCGAGTTTAATTGTACATTGTACAACTATATTTCTCGAATCCCTCCAGCCGATGGGTATAAGTGTATTTTGTACAGCTATATTCTTGATTTACAGCCTTAGTGGTGGCTTCTCGTGTTTTTAGTTGTAGAAAATGCAACTAAAGTCAAAATGATTGCATTCGCCTACGAAATAACTGTATAGAATACATTTATTCTATTTCTCAGATTCCCCTGAGATCCGGTGTAATTGAGCCATTGAAGATTGATTAGTGTTTTGGGATTGATTAATTTTTTAAATAATTAAGTTAGAACCACATGTGAATAATACTCCATGTGGTTTCTTTTATTAGTTATAGCCCGCCCCAGTACCCACTGCCGAATGAACCCTTCGTTCAACCATCAACACATCAAACCCATGTTATGGGAAGCAGTTTTTCGCTTTTTACGTTGAATTTATGATGATGATTCATTAATGTGAGCATATCACACGATATCGCTACGACGAATTCAATGTGTCCAAAGACTCGGGGAAATTCGACCTTAACTGGTCCGGCTCGGATAACTTGTTTGACCAAACCAGCCTAGCTAAGATTTTAATTAGGCTTAAGGGATACAAATTTTCCAGTTTGTATCCCTTAACTTATATAACAAAGGATGGGAAAAATATGGTCGATTATAATAACAACGAAGGAATAGGCGGTTTTTAACAAGGCAGCTATCGTCCATTAGCCATTCATCCCATTGAGGCGAATTGGACCAGACAATCCCGATTCAGAGCTCCAACATCGCTTTCAGTTTTGAAGCGAGTTGTTGACTCGGGGCGGCCGGATTTTTCATATGGATTAAGCTCGTTTACAGTGGATGAACAAGGGAGAGCCATTTTAGCTGTGGGGCAGGGTGATTTTGAGCTTAATCATCAATACGGCAAACTGTTTCGGGTTTGCTTTGAATCTGACACCGTGGAGCTGCTATTGGAGACTAAGGCATCCCTTATGTCTCCCCCCGCTGATCACCCCAGCCTCCATTTTGGTTGCGACCAATAGCATTCGAGATAATCAGCTCATTTCGGTTGACGAAAACGGCCGGATAAATTGGAAGACCGCAGTGGATGGTGTGCCGTATGGCAGGCCATTGCTCCGGATGGCGAAGTGAAATGGATATACCAACCGGAGGAAAGCTACGTTGACACCAGCCCTTCCCTGGGCGCAGACGGTAATTTATACGTAAATTTGACCGGCGGGGAATTCATTTGTTTAACGCGAGACGGTGAACAGCTATGGAGAGCGGAAACTAAAGGTTTTGCAATAACTCAGCCAATTCTCGGCCGATGCGGCAACGTTATTCAAAGTCGCTTAATGGATAACTCGATTGAAAGCTACTCCGTTGTTGATATTTTTTTCCAAAAAGGAATGCATTTAGCAGAGACCGCAATCAAAGGTTCCATTCATTCGGTGATTTTGGCAAATGATGACGTGATTTACGTCCTGTCCTCCTATTGGACGGCTAAGATGGAGCCTAAATGGGAACTTCATTTGCAAATCTCCATCGGGCAGTCCCAAGGTTGGACAACAGTACTGGGGGAGAAATTCAACTGGGAAACGATTGGTGAAAGCGCCAGATCTTTGTCTAACTTGATCTCTTCCCTTGTACTTGCTATAGGATACTTTGATGATGATGTGCGGGAGAGTGTAGAGCAACTGGAGACTATTGTACCTGCTCCGCTTATTCTGAAATATGACTGGGTAGAGGACGATGAGTCGCTTGGTCGGAGATTTGCTCCGGCACAGTGAATTATATAGTCCTAATTAGAAAAGTGTTTTTTTATAAAATGCTATAGATATGGTGGAAGAGCAAAAGCTCTGCCTATTAAATTCCCTTGATTTAATAGAATAATTTACCGATAATGTTAATGGGGGGACCCAAAATCAAATCCGTCATGAAGCAGGAGGCACTATCGGACAATGATGACTTTAATGAACATGGTGCGGGGAACGGAGAACGATCTTCCTGCTAAAGAGATGATTAAGTATTGGAATCATGAGCCTGGAACCTTAAAGATGGTAAGGGCCAGCAGCAATTTTATTTATAGCTTTCAGTGGAATGGTAAACGCTTTTATTTAAGGTTTACTCATGAAGAGGATAATTCTGCAGACAATATCCAGGCAGAGCTGGATTTTATGATGTATTTATTAGAACAAGGTTATGAGACTGTCTCTCCAGTGCGTTCTAAGTCTGGCAATTGGATTGAAACGTTGTTAACGGATCACGGGCGATACCACGGGGTAGTTTTTGAACAGGCCCAGGGTGAATATGTTTCACTTGATGAGATGAAGGAACCTCATTTTTATCAATGGGGCCAATCGCTTGCACGTCTGCATAATTTTTCGGAAACCTATGCACCGAGCACACCTTATCGCAAAAGCTGGGTCGATTCATTGAATTTTATTTATTCCGTATTGAGCAGGCATCCTGAGGAGCATAAGGCGCTTAAGGAATATGAGCGGATTGAAGCTTGGCTATCAGAGCTTCCTTTTGGAGTAGGGCATACTGGGCTCGTACATTATGATTTTGAGATGGATAATATCTTTTATATGCAAGAAGAATCCCGCTACAGTGCCATCGATTTTGATGACTCTATGTATCACTGGTTTGCGATGGATATTACATCGGCGTTAAGAGACCTGACGGAATCGGATGATAATGAGAGTAGAAGAAACATTGACCATTTTATTAATGGATATAGATCGGTTAAGCAGCTGGATGATGAGTATATGAAGTTGATACCTGAATTTCAAAGATTTGCAGACTTATACAGTTTTGCTAGATTACTTCGGTGTATGGAGAATACGGATGATTCTATTTTCCCGGATTGGGCGAAACAGCTTAAACTGAAATTAGAAAGAGTTTGTGACCGATTACGAACCGGCTTTCAAGCACATATAGTGCTGAAGGATATCACTGAAAAAAACTGGTACGCTTGTACTCAATTAGAAGTATCGGATGAGCAAAAGGCTATTTTTCCTGTACCAGTGGTCTATTGGTTAGCAGAAGCAGCTTATTGTGGTATGACCCCGCTCGCTTTATACGCAGATGAAGAATTGGTAGGTTTCTCTGTGTATAGCGTAGATCCTGAGGACGGAAGTTATTGGATTATGGCTTTTATGATTGACCAGAAATACCAGAACAGGGGTTTAGGCAGAACGGGTATGGATACCTTAATTCGTTATATTAAAGCAGAACACCATTGCGACAAAATCGTTATTGGCCATCGGATCGAGAACGAACGTGCTACGAATTTATATACATCACTCGGGTTCGTTGAAGTCAGTAGGGACGAGTTTGAAGTTATACGAGGGTTGGTAGTGTAAAAAGGGAAAAGCCGCCAAGGGTTTGGCGGCTCTTTTTTATATAAGGAAATAAATTAATCTACAGAGCCGGTTGTCAGCAGCTGATCAAAAGAGACAGGGAATAGTGGCTCAATTAGCGATAAAATTGCTTTTGCATACTCCTGAATTTCTTTCTGAGCGTCATGCTCCAGTCTTTGATTTAAAAAATGGGCTACAGATTGAACTGAAGCTGTCCAGTACCAACGAACGAATAATCCATAAGCAGGTAGAAACAGTCTTGCTTGTTCAGCACATATGCCATCTGCTAAAGCTGCTTCATACTTAGATAATCCTAACTCGGTGTATTCTTGAAGCTCGCGGGTGTATTTTTCACCAAGCTCCCATGCAATGATGTCACCACTGCCTTGTTTGGAATTCTCTGGTTTGGATCTCCATTCTCCCGCAGCAGGTTGATAAAAAACGGGTTCTTCGGTTATGTATCTGCGGCTGGATTCGTTCCAGGCTTCCAAGCTATCTCCAGTACCTTCGTAATGAGCAGAACCGACTACGTATTTCCACCACTGTCTCGCAACCATTAATGGGGCATAAACCTCAAATTGAGTGATGGCATGGCGGAAAGGAGAGGTATGTCCTTCACGGGCAAGGAATTTTATTAGTTTGACATCCCGATCACTAAGCTCAAAAGATTGTTTAGCATAAGAAACACGCGCAGCGTTAGCAACCGTTAAATCTGAGCCCATATGATCTACTAATCTTACATAACCTTCATTTAAAACTTTGATTGTTGTCAATTTAATGTAGCCTCCTTTTCCAAAGCAGAGTAAATGAGTTCGTCACACCATTGTTGATTGCAAAATCTAGTCTCTCTGAGGATTCCATCCCTAATCATTCCTGCTCTAATCATAACTTTTTCAGATTGAAGATTCTCTGCATTGGCATAGGCAACGACTCTATGGGCATTAAGAGAGCTAAAGGCGTAGCCTATCAGTGTTTTGACGGCTTCTGTCGCATAGCCCATTTTCCAGTATTCCGGCAGTAAGACCCAGCCAATCTCCCATTGCTTGTATAATCTCTTAATATCAATCTGTCGGCTATTATTTCCATGAGTTAATACCTCCTAATCCATGATTATAATGGAAGACTCTGTAATTATCACGGAGTAAATTCACTAGAAATACAAAAAAATATTTCTGTAAATTTTTCTCTAGTAAAATTGTGGAATTGTGATACAGTAATTAAGGTTTATATATTTAGAGGGGGATGTAAGGAAAATGAAAGCTATTAAATGGAGCATCACTGCAGCGTTAGCAGTATCTATGTTGGGTCCAATACATACAGTGAAGGCGGCAGATACGCGTAACGTCGATTACGATCAAGGTAGTATTTTACGGAGTGCCAGTTCAGTTTCGTCATCATACAATGAAGGCAATCCGCAGGTTGAAGATTTGATTTTTCAGATGGATGCTACCGAAATCACTGTTGGGGACAATGTTCCGGTACAAATCTATGCTAAAGATGCCGATGGCATTTCCGAACGCGTTCCGTTAGCTCAAGCAAATGTCGTAATTGAAAAGCCTTATTTGCTGCAAAAGCAAGCCGATGGCACAATGAAAGCCTTAGCGGTAGGAGAAACGAACGTAACGGTCATTTCAGGATCAGATTCCAAAACAATAAAAGTTTCGATCAGTGCGGACCATGATATTGATCAAGGTGCATTTGTTAATGGAACAATGTATTTGCCGGTTCAATCGGTTTTTCAAACGTTGGGAGCAACAGTCCAAGTTAATACAGCAACTAAAACCTTTAGCATTCGTCTAGGTGATTTGCCAATACAGCTTCAACTCGGAAGCGATATTGCAATGGTGAATGGTGCGAAGGTCAAAATGAGTGGTAAGGTGCAAAAGATCGACGGATCTACAGTTTTTCCTGCCACGCTTTTAAAGACTGCACTGTCAGCAGAGTTAATTTGGGATGGAAATTATCAGACGATGGAGATCTACTTCGGCAAAGCAGAGTTGTTCGCCTATACGAAACAAACTGCGCAGATTTTTAAGAAGGAAGAACAAGGAAACCTCGTTAAGTTCATTGGAAAAACATATTGGCTCAATCAATTCGACTCCGATTATAAGTTCCAAAAAGTCACTATTGTAGATATTCTACCTGATTATGAAGGTGAATTCGCCATTTCATTTAAGGTTTTATCGACGGGGCAAATTCTTAACTCTTATACAATGTCGGGGGATGAGTTGATCCGTACATTAGGAAATAAAGAATATTTCTTAACAACGGATCCATTTAAGACCTATAAGTGGTCGGATGCGATTTGGAGTAAGATTAAAAAGAGCATAGTTGCTACTGGGATGACCAAGCAGCAAGTGGAGTTTAGTTGGGGTAAGCCAATAAGTAAATCCACACTATCAGGTAGTGGCATTCAAGTGGAGACCTGGCAGTATGGTAATTATAACTATGTTACCTTTACGAACGGTGTTGTCTCCATGATTTATACGAATTAATTCTTCCTAACTTCTGCGTTACTTTAGTCATAGAGCCTGTCTTTGCGACATATCATTTTGGAGAAGCACTTTCAGAATTAAAGTGTTGACTATTGTTGGCCGAAATGAGGGGTTTATTCATGGCAAAGTCAAAACGTGGACATGCACTTTGGAATTTACCATCAAGGGGCAGGGGCACTTGCCCAATCTGTCAGAACACCCGTATTAAGCTGCTTTATCCCAAGAAAAAAACGGATGGAGCAGTCGTTAAGGTCTGTAAACGCTGTGACAAGGCTCCGCAGACGAAAGTGGATGCCGTGTTGATTTAAAAAGAGTACACAAAAAGAGGCTGTCTCAAAAGTGGATTTTTCTACGTATGAGGCAGCCCTTCTCATGAATAAAACAAAGAAGCGCTTCTCTAATAAGAGAGGCGCTTCTTTTAAATTCTACAGAGATTTAGTACGTATATGATTATTTCGTTATCCGATTAATGACCTGTTCGCGTCTAGGACCCACGGAAATCGTAGTAATACGCGTGCCAATAGAGGTTTCAATAAAATCAATGTAAAGCTTAGCTTGTTCTGGCAGATCTTCGAAGTCGGTGATCTGAGAGATATCGCAGTTCCAGCCAGATAAATGCGTGAATATCGGTTTTGCAGAGTTCAGTTTATTCGTAGCCGGGAACTTGTCGGTGATCTCTCCATTTTCAAGCTCATAAGCCACACAAACTGGAATCTCATCCAAATAACCAAGCACGTCAAGATTAGTCAACACGACTTCAGTGGCACCCTGCATTTGGCAACCGTAACGAGTAGCTACAGCATCAAACCAGCCCATACGTCTAGGACGGCCAGTCGTAGCCCCGAATTCCCCGGCATCGCCACCTCTTGTACGAAGTTCATCCGCAACGGGCCCTTCTAATTCCGTAACAAAAGGTCCAGCGCCGACACAACTGGAATAGGCCTTGGTTACAGCGATGACATTCGTGATAGCTGCTGCAGGAAGACCGGCACCGACAGGTGCAAACCCGGCAAGTGTTGAAGAGGAGGTGGAGTAAGGATAAATACCGTGATCAGGATCACGCAGAGCCCCAAGCTGACCTTCAAGTAAGATAGTCTCTCCCTTGGCATAAGCCTCTTGCAGCAAGTCTGTTGTATTGGCTACATAAGGCGCTAGCTGTGCAGCTTCTTCTTGCAGCTGAATCATTAATTCCGAGATTTGGATCGGCGCTTTCTTATATAAATGCTCAAGTAAGATATTTTTGGAAGCGAGTAATTGTTCAAGACGTTTCTCAAGTCGGGCGGTATCAAATAAATCCGCTACCTGTATGCCTAGCTTTGCATATTTATCTGCGTAAAATGGTGCGATTCCCCGTTTAGTTGAACCGAATCCTTGAGATCCCAGACGTTCCTCTTCTAGTTCATCAAACAAACGATGGATTGGAAGCACGATTTGCGCCCGTTCGGATACGAATAATCTAGGCTTTGGCACACCTCTATCCGTTAAAGCTTTCAATTCTTTTATTAATACTTCTGTATCAAGTGCTGTTCCGGGTCCAATAATGTTTGTAACGGAAGGATAAAATACCCCAGATGGCAGCATATGCAATGAAAATTTTCCATATTGGTTTATGATGGTATGCCCAGCATTACTACCACCTTGAAAACGAACGACAAAGGAAGATTGTGCAGCTAGCACATCCGTCATTTTTCCTTTTCCTTCGTCGCCCCAGTTTGCTCCTACAATTGCAATTACGGTCACGCGTTTTCGCCTCCCAAGCTTGTTTTTGGCTACAGGACTAAGTATAATGCTAGTTAAATCATTAGAAAAATTGATATAAGTTATATCTATTATAAGGTGGAGTAATGACGTGGGGATGGACATTAATTTGGAGTGGTATCGCTCTTTTTATTGGGTAGCGAATACTGGGAGTTTAACTGCTGCGGCAGAACGACTCAATATTACACAACCGGCAGTAAGTCACACGATTAAACAATTGGAAGAAAAAATGGGCGGCCCGTTATTTTTTCGCACTTCTCGCGGGGTCGATCTAACAACAGAAGGAAAAGTACTGCTAAGCTTTATTGAGCAAGCCTTTCATCATGTAGACATGGGCGAAAGAGCGATCGCAGATATGAACAATCTGAACAGCGGCGAGATTCATATCGGAGCAAGTGACACCTTATGCAAATATTATCTGTTACCTTTTTTGGAGCAATTTCATGAACAATTTCCCAATATCCGCATTCATATTACGAATCGAACGACACCAGAAACACTTACGCTTTTAAAAGAAGGGAAAATTGATTTTGGTATCGTCAGCTTGCCGACATCTGATAAACAGATTGATTTTCGCAAAAGTACTCAGCTTCAAGATTGCCTGGTAGGGGGCAAAGGTTTTCGTCATTTAGCGGACAAGACCATGCCGCTTGCTGACATTCAGCAGTATCCGTTGTTATGCTTAGAAGCGGGTGGCAGCACCAGAAAGTATATGGATCAGTTTTTAGCTTCTAATCATCTGACAATTACACCTGAATTTGAACTGGGAAGTGTGGATTTGCTTGTTCAGTTTGCGAAACGTGGTTTTGGCCTTGCTTTTGTTATTCGTGATTACGTAACCGAAGAATTAAAAAAAGGTGAGCTTGTCGAGATTCCTCTGGACCCACCTTTGCCAGAACGTAACATAGGAATTGCTACCCTGCGTGGAGTTCCTCTTACAGCTGCTTCAAAGTCTTTTCTAACATTATTAGAGTAGAATCAGGAAAGAGCTATTAGAGCATACCTAGTGAAGAGGAGGAAAGGTAATGAATCTTTTACTGGCTCGGCTGCGCAAGGGATACGGGAAAAAGCTTCGGGCGCTTCATACCTGGAATGGCTGGCTGGTTGTGTTGCTCACACTCACAGGCCTTGTACTTGTAGGTGGCTTCTGGCGTGGCTTCTTAGGGGAAGGCAGAGTATGGATCAAAGGGCTTCATATCGTGGTCGGTGTCGCTTCGATCATTCCGGTTATTTATTATTTGCTGCTGGCAGGGAAACATTGGAAACAACTGAAGGAGCGGCCTTGGCAACGTTTTAATGTAATCGTTGTACTTTCATTGCTGCTCGGCTGGTTCGTTTCAGGAGTACTACTCTGGCAATTCCGCGTGGTGGGTCCACATGTATCGAACGTTGCTCTGATCGTCCATGACTTATTGACCTGGATAGGCCTTCCTTATATTATTTATCATTCTTTGACTCGGGTAAAATGGCTTAAAGAACCGAGCCGGCGGATAGTGAAAAGTGGCATTGAGACAGGCAGCCCTTCGAATCATCGGGAAACCCCGCAGCCGGTTTATACACGTAGAGCTTTCATACGCGGATCGATTGGTGTTGGGCTTGCGGTCACTATAGGTCCATCGTTTATAAAATGGCTCGGCAGTTCAATTGGAAATATCGGAGGCAGCGAAACAATTGATAAGCTGATCGAAAGTGATCGTAATCAGTTGTTGCCTGCACCCCAGCCACTGGCGGCATCCTCACCCCCTCTCGGAGGAGGGGCGCAAGGACAATTCCGTGTTTACACAGTCACTCCGATTCCAGAGTTTACGAACAACAATTGGTCTTTTACGATAGATGGGCTTGTGGAGCAGAATTTCAAGTGGAACTGGGAACAGTTCGTAAAGCTGAACCGGACCGTTCAGGTGAGTGATTTTCACTGTGTGACGGGCTGGTCAGTCTATAAGAATACCTGGGAAGGAATCAAGCTAAAAGATCTTTTGAGTCAGGCCGGTGTGAAGCCCACAGCTAAGACTGTGAAATTCTATTCGGGTGATGGTGTATACACGGATACGCTCACATTGGAACAAGCCGACATGGATGATGTGCTGGTCGCGGTAATGCATGATGGAAAGCCGATTCCTAGCGATCTCGGCGGTCCTGTACGGTTAATCGTTCCGAAGATGTTCGCATACAAGTCTGTGAAGTGGCTGAACCGGATTGAGCTGATCGAAGGCGATCATACGGGATATTGGGAGCAACGCGGGTATTCAAATGATGCGTGGGTATAAAATAGGGATCGTTAACCTTAATGGGCTTATTGCCTGTTAAGGTTTTTTTGTTGATTAATTCCTTATTTTTTTAGTATATAGCAAATGAAGAGACGTAATAACAGAAATTGCTCCATACAATAGAAGTGACTGGGATGCAGGAGGTGGTTGTGATGAACGGGGTTAGAGCCATAAAGCTGTTGGGACTTATTCTCGGTGTGGTACTACTGAACATTATCGTGTTGTCACCAGGTTTATTAGGGGTGGAAATCGGAGGAACCAGTGTATTTGAAATAGCTTTAGGTGTGACATTGTTGTTTGTTAGTCTACTTGTTGTTCTTTACGGAAGTTATATTTTATTGTTTAAACCTTCATCTATCCCTGCTGTGAAAACACTGAAATCTTATGAGGATTATATAGCCGCGCTTACTCAATACAAAAATGTCAAAGTGCTGAAAAAAGACATTGCGCTTGCTCTAGATCAGATATCCCGGATGGAAAAGAAGAGAAGTACCTTGTTAGATGTTTTAGGTCAGAGATTCGAATCCACTGAACTTAGCTTCAAAAAATTTAATGCAGTCAGTTATGAAGTAGCAAAGCTTTTTTACCTGAACATTCGAGGGATTCTGAATAAACTCACTGTATTTGATGCCTCAGAGTTCACCCTTTTCTCAGCCAGCATAGACCCTCGCAGTTCTCAGATAAACTGGTGCAAAAAAAGACAGCTTTGTACAATGAATATTTAGCCTACGTAACAGGGTATCTTGGGGCAAATGAAGAGATTCTGCTGAAGCTGGATAAGCTGCTGCTGGAAATATCGCTACTTGACAGTACAGATTATACAGATGTTGAAGAGATGCCTTGTATGAAGGAAATCGATGAGCTGATCAAGCAGACGAAATTCTATAAGTAATGAAGGGGAGATGTGTATGGCTAATAAAGGAAAAACAGTAGCAGTTTTAGGGACCATTACGGTGGTAGTTTTTGCTCTCGTGTATTTTGGAATCACCTTGACTTCTAATATAGGAAAAACCAAAACCCAGATTTCTTCCGAAGATGCGGGGAAGCAGCTTGAGAAGCTATATAAGAACATAAACGTGACCACTGCTGAGCAAATCAAAGGCCAGATTGATCTGGATCCTGTCGCGATTGGGGATTCACTACCAGATATCTCAAAGTTTCCTGTATCCGTAGACAATACAACAGATAGCTTTGTAGAGATATTTTCTTCTACAGAGAAATCAGGAACGGGTAATGATGGTTGGCTAAATGAAGTTGCTACAGATTTTAACAACTCTAATATTGAGGTGAACGGGAGTCATGTTTCTGTGAAAATCCGTAATATTGCTTCAGGTACAGCGACAGATTACATAAGATCTGGGAAGTATGTGCCAGATGCCTTTACCCCTTCAAATGAGCTGTGGGGCGAAATGGTAAAAGCAAACGGGATGAACACTCAGCTAATCACTAAACGTCTTGTAGGTAATGTAGCTGGTATTGTTACCAGTAAGGCGAAATATGATGAACTAATAGAGAAATACGGTTCTTTAAACGTCAAGACGGTTACAGATGCCATAGCAAATAATGAATTATCAATGGGCTATACCGACCCTTTTGCCAGTTCTACGGGTTTAAACTTTCTGGTAACAGCGCTTGGGACGTTTGGCGGTTCAGACTTACTTGGTGAGCAAGCGGTGCAGGGCTTTGAGAAATTCCAAGCAAATGTTCCCTTTATTGCCTCAACCACTTTACAGATGCGAGAGGCTGCAAAAACCGGTAAGCTTGATGCTTTTGTCTTAGAATACCAGATCTTTTTGAATGCAACAGATTTGAAAGGGGGGTATGTATTCACTCCTTTTGGTGTAAGACATGACAGCCCGCTTTATGCTTTAGGTGATCTTCCTCAGGAAAAACTCGATATTATTAAGAAGTTTGCTGAGTTTGTTGAACAGGATAAATACCAGGAGCTGGGTGAGAAAAAAGGTTTCAATGGTCTTAATGATTACCAATCAGAGCTTAGTACAGTGGATGGCAGTCTCATATCCTCAGCTCAGAAGCTGTGGAAAGAGAAGAAAAATGGCAATAAACCTATCGCCGCAGTATTTGTGGCAGATGTCTCAGGAAGTATGAACGGGGAACCTTTGAACCGCTTAAAGCAATCTTTATTAACAGGCCAGAAGTACTTGGGCAAGGATAACAGCATTGGTTTTGTCTCTTACTCTGATAACGTTACAATCAATCTTCCGATTGGAAAATATGACACGAACCAGCAGTCCATGTTTGTTGGTGCGATTGATAGTCTTCAAGCAAATGGGGGGACGGCTACTTTTGACGGGATCGCGGTAGCCATCCATATGCTTCAAACGGAATTACAGCTAAATCCGGATTTGAAGCCGTTGATCTTTGTATTAAGTGATGGAGAGACCAATGAAGGGCATTCCTTGAATGATATCAGAGGTCTTATTGAGACCTACAAAATCCCGATTTACACGATTGGCTACAATGCGAATATCAAGGCGCTTGAGAGTATTTCGAGTATAAATGAAGCGGCCAACATCAATGCAGATACAGATGATGTAGTCTATAAAATTGGCAACCTGCTCAATGTTCAAATGTAAGCTATTTTTTATAGGAGGGGTTCTATGTCGTTTACTATGGAAGTCGTAAGTCAGGAAAAGCTGAAATCAGTAATTGAAGAGCAGGTCAAACCTGAGCCTGAGGAAGTATCACAACTGAAAGCACTGGCAGTAAACAATGTCTCCGCCATTCTGGATCTGAATTTAGAGTCACTGGATAAGCGGAAAGCGGTGTTGCAATCCATTGATAGCTTCGGTATGGAAACGATGAGATCCTCTTCGGACAAAAACTCCCTGTTGCAGGTTTCAGTGGGAAATTTATCAAAGACAGGGGATGAAGGCGGCCAAGTAGCGAAAGGTTTGACGGAGCTTAATCTCCAACTGAAGGATTTGGATCCCAGTGCAGTAGATTTTGCTAAGACAGGTTTTTTAGGTAAGTTCTTTAATCCATTACGTAGTTATTTTGCTAAATATCAAAAGGCGGATGCTGTCATTTCAGATATTATAATTTCTTTAGACAAGGGTAAGACCGTTCTGAAGAACGACAATACTACGCTGGAATTCGAGCAACAGTCACTTCGGGAACTTACAAAAAAGCTACAAAAAGAAATTCAGCTCGGCATGCTGATGGATCAGGAAATAGAGACGCAACTGGAAGCGGCTAAGCTGCGTGATGAGGATGAGGAGAAAGTTCGGTTCATTACAGAAGAAGTGCTTTTTCCGTTGCGGCAGCGTGTCATGGATTTGCAACAGATGCTTGTAGTGAATCAACAAGGAATTATGGCCATAGAAGTGGTTATTCGAAATAATAAAGAGCTGATCAGAGGGGTGGACAGAGCTAGAAATGTTACCGTGTCTGCCTTGAAAATATCGGTTACGGTAGCTAGTGCGCTGTATAATCAACGAATTGTTTTGAAAAAGATCGAACTTTTAAATCAAACCACCGATAGCCTGATCAGCGGTACCTCAAAAATGTTGAAAAACCAAGGGGCGGAAATCCATAAACAGTCGTTAGAATCAAGTATTTCAGTAGATACATTAAAGCAAGCATTTACAGATGTGCTATCCGCTCTCGATTCCATCAGTACTTATAAGCAGGAAGCTCTCCCCAAAATGCGTGAAACCATTAATCAGTTCAGAGAGCTGGCAGATAATGGCGAACAGCAGATTGTGCGGCTGGAAAAGGGAAATAAGTTGGGGCTGTAGCCTAGCAAAATCATAAATCCGGTTAATTATGCGCCTTGAGCAACAAATCCTAGCCTTTAGTCTGGTATGACTCCAGCCCCAAGACTGTTTTGAGCCTTCTTTTTCCCACGTATAATGAGATTAATTGAAAAACGTGAGAGGAAGGACAATAGAAATGAATGATAAGTTATACACTATGCCGATGGGAGCTCTTGATTCCATGCATATTCCAGCAGAATCACAACCCCAATCCAAAACGCGCAAACGTGGAGCAAGTCCAAAGACATATCGGAGTATTTTATACTTCTTAATCTCTTTGCCGCTTACGATTGTATATTTCGTGTTTATGGTGACAGGGCTGACGTTATCCATTGCGTTAACCCCAATATTCATCGGAATTCCTTTGTTTTTTGCAGTAGCTAAGGGATTGGATTACATCGTACAATTTGAGCAAGAGCTGGTCAGATCATTGTTAGATATTCCTAGACCTAGTGAAGAGGCCAGATCGGATATGCAGCTAGAGGGAGCGGGCTTCCTGCAACGAATGAAGTTAGGTTTTCATGGAGCGAAGTTTGCCCGTAACGTCATGCTGATTATGGGTCGATTCGTATCCAGCATTATTTTCTTTTCAATAACAGTAACTGTAGTAGCGGCTGCACTGGGCCTGATTACACTACCTGTGCTGCACCAGATTTTCTTGCAAACCATGGATTTGAACATTTTAGAGAATAGTGTGTTTGCTTTGTTCCAGATCGACTGGACATTATCCCAACAATATATCTCCTATGTAGTAGCTGGATTTGTTGTTGCCTTGTTAGCAAGTTGGGTGATTCGTATGCTTATGGATGTGCAACGTAGAATGCTGTTCGTATCCTACGAGGAAAGACAACAGTACTAATTGGAAAGAAGAGGTTGTCTCCAAACAACCCTTACTGAATCTGAATAAAACACCAGACAATGATCCTTCAGTTCGTGAAGAATCATTGTCTGGTGTTTTTGGTCTGCGGGGAGGTTTGCTTTTGCAAATGATGAGCTAGTGGAAGCTGACTGATTGCTTCTTTGATTTTTTTGGTGTCGGATGTTGGTGTGGGATGTTGAAGGAATCTGCGAAATAGCTGTACTTTGTGCAGTTATTTCGAGTGCCAAAAGAATAATCCTGACTTTAACTGCACTTTATACAACTAAAAACTAGAGAATCTACTTATAAGGGAGTAATTTCAGAAAATAGCTGCATGAAATACACTTATATCAGTGATCGAGCGTTCTGTTTGATTATAGTTGTATGAAATACAATTAAACTTGAGTGCTTTTACACATTGCCCCAACTTGTGAAAAAATGTTCATAATCCCATATAAATCCTGTATAATAAGAGTTGTGAAAACGTTTGAACAAAAATCAGGAGGGGTTCTATGCATTCAAATGGATTATTTAGATGGAGCTTTTTGGGGTTTGCAGTATTAGTTTTGTTAGCGCTTTCGGGATGTTCCAGTTACGAAAATGTAAATGAAAAAGTTGCTACATCACCAACCCCCAATCCAACGATAAGCAATACTACTAATGCATCGGAGAACCCAACCAATGTGGGGGCGGCAAAAGGTACTGTGCACATAGAAAATATAGGTGAGCGGAGAATATTTGTTTATTTACCTGCAGGGTATGAAGCTGACAGTGAGCGTTATCCTGTTGTGTATATGCACGATGGGCAGAATATTTACAATACAAATACCAGCTCTTTAGGCAAAGAATGGAGAGTTGAGGAGATTATTGATCAGCTCGTTGCTGATGGAACCATGGAGAAGGTTATCGTGATAGGAGTCGCTTCAAGTGATGGATCAGAACGGGGAATGGAGTATGTTCCATTTCCGGATGAGTCTATTCCTTCGGATGGAGCGAGTGCAGCCGAATTTACCCAATATTTTATCAATACAGTTATTCCCTATGTTGATGGTGCTTACCGGACCATTCCCGATCGGGATCACCGGATGATAATGGGATCGTCATTCGGTGCTATTCAGGCTTTATGGATGGGGTATCAGCACCCGGAGACCTTCTCAGCGATAGGGGCTTTATCCCCTGCCACTTGGGTAAGCTATGGGCGTCTATTGGATGAGTTGGCGAAAGAGTCCGGGAAGCCTGCATTGAAGATTTGGATCGACATGGGCGTAACCGAAGGAATGCCAATTGATCCGCTTGTAACTGTACTAAAGTCAAAGGGATTTGTATTAGGGAAGGATCTATTCTTTCAGATGGACCCTTTGGGTACACATGAAGAGAAGTCATGGAATAGACGTGTACATAGTCCATTGATTATGTTCGCCGGGAAAGAGGCTGGACAAACGATCAAGCATGAAGTAAGTGACTATCTGACATTAATCGGACCAGAAGCTATCGATATACGTCTTAATTTACTAGTCACTATGGATAATGGGATGGATTTTACAATCCTTGACGGAGTTGAATATCAAGTGTTGAATCCTGAAGTAGGGCAGGTAGACAAGGCAGGTAAGGTGAGCTTCCTGAAGCCGGAATCCTTGAAAGTAAATGTTTCATTTCAAGGTGTTACTGAAGAGCATTTGGTTAACTATGAGCATTATGTAAAGGTATTTAAAGTTTATGTGAAATCTCTTGATGTTGACGAGCATGGGGATGAGTTCTCCATTAACCTGAAGCTTTCTGCTCGGAAATTAAATTCAACTCCTGAGTATATCTCAGCGTTAGTGAGCGCTGCTGAAAAAATCGGTATATATACAATTAAGGAGATTCAGGAGGATTCCATAAGTATAATCTTTAATACGAAGTAGTCATAGAAATTAAAATTCAACTGAGATTATGCTCCTTTTTTGAATTTACTATGATCGTAACTAAGGGGAAATGATTCCCTGGCTGATAATCAGGGAATTCCTCCCTGATTCTTTCAACTAAAAGCAGCTGAGTCAATAAGTAGCGTTTCCAACTTATTGACTCAGCTGTTTTTTATCGCAAAATATATCCCCCATCCGGAAATAAAGTACTTCCTGTTGTATAGCTATTGGTCATCAAATAAATCGTTGTATGTGCTGCTTCGTCGGCATGACCCACCCTGCCAAGGATATTGATATTCGTATATTCGTCGTAAGCCTTGTCTCTAGTTTCCTGTTCTGCGCCTTCCCAATTAAAGTTGGTATGAATGGTTCCAGGGGAGATGACATTTACCCGAATCGGAGCCAATTCTACTGCTAATGCTTTTCCCAGACTTTCAATCGCGCCGTTACAAGCTGCATAGGAGGCACCGTCTGCAAGTGGACGCTGGCTGAATGCGCCGGACATAAGAACAATGGAGCCTGTTGGGTTGATAAAAGGGATGGCATGCTTTACAGCATTATATTGCGGCCAGAACTTTGCATTAAAGCAACTGTGTGCAATCTCCAAGCTAGAAGTAATCGGTCCTCTAACATAGGAGGCTCCCGGAGTGAACAAATGGTCAAAAACGCCGATTTTTTCAAAGAAATCCTTCAAGTCCTGTTCATTTTGATTATCTAGTGAATGAATTTCAACAGAATCGAATCCCAGAAGCTGTTGAGCTTTCTCTAATTTATCTTGTGATCGCCCAGCGATTATGACAGCTGCACCTTGTTCTACCGCTTGTTTGGCAGTTGCAAGCCCTATTCCGGAGCTTCCTCCAATAATGACGATGCGCTGGTTTTTTAATGAAATAGTGGACATATTTATCTTCTCCGTTCATAGTTAATTGGACTTATTAAGTTCTGTTTTTTATTATTAGCTATAAAATATAACCTGCACAGTACGCACTTTTTTCGTACTAGGTACGATTTTTCGTACTAGCTGGTTCGAACATACAGTTATATAACTATCGAAAGAGGGGATCGCATGGATTTGCTGGAGCCGAGAATAACCGGGGTTCTTACAACACTTGAAAAGATCGGTGGAAAGTGGAAGCCGCTCATTTTATTTATTTTATTGATAGATGGCACAAAACGATTTGGTGAACTTAGACGGATTATCCCAGATGTCTCCCAAGGTACGTTAGCTAAACAATTACGGGAGCTTGAAGAGGATCAGCTTATCGACCGGGTGAGTTATCATGAGCTTCCACTCAGGGTGGAATATAGTATTTCAGAACATGGCAAATCGCTAATTACAGTTTTGGATAGCATGTGTGGCTGGGGTAGGATGCATAAAGAATATTTGAATAATACAAGTAAGTAGAGGGGGTACATTATTATTCATACTATTTTGCAGGAACCAACGGGTCAGACCTACAAGACGTTGGTACAGGTAGCTATGGAAGTATGTGATGAATTTATTCTAGTAAAGCGTGATCAGATGGAGTTGGAGCCAGAAGGATATGAACTGCTTGAACAGCTGCAACCTTTTCTCAAAAAGGTCATAAAAGATGACTATTGGCCGGGGACTCGGCTTATGGGGCATTATGCAGATGTTTATTTTTTTGATTGTTCACCTGAAGCGGTCAATATTCTTTTATCCTATTCCACCAGCTTGTACTCGTGGGTACAGACCAGGCTGCCTGATGATCTTTGTTTTCTAAAACAGGGACAACCGTGGCTAATCAATACAGCCCATGAGAGAGAAAGCAATTTGATCACTGATGTGGATGAGGAACTTAATAGACTAGAGGCGTGCGGATTGTTGTTCCGTGACTTATCTGAGTTTTATAACGCTGATTAAAAAAATGGACTCATATTTATAGTGCAGAAGAACCCGCAGTTGGTGCGGGTTCTTCTGCATGTTCACTAATCATTCAACGCAACTGTTAAATTACAAGATTTCATATAATCAAAGAAAAGTATTGATAATTATTCTCATATGATTTAATATGATAACGATTCTCATTATCATTACTTTAGTTTGAAGAATGATAAATAAAATATAGATGGGGAGATTGATTATGAATCAGAAAAAATATTTATTAGCTGGGGTATCAGCAGTTTTAGCTTTGAGTTTGGCAGCTTGCGGTAACAATGAAAAGGATAAGACAGCTTCAGAAAAAAGCACAAATAATGCTGCAGTAGCAGCAGAAGGAACTGCAAATAACAAAGGAAATGCGGCTCAGGAGGCTGTTGCCACTGAACAAACCGTTACATACTTGGGCAAGGATTATGTCGTGCCTGCAAAGATTAATAATATTGTAGCGGCAAGTCTCGAATCTATGGAAGATGCTGCCATACTGGGAGTGAAACCTGTAGGTGTACTTGCAATAGCTGATGCTATTCCAGGTTATCTGTCAACTGACCTAGCAGGCGCATCCTTAGTGGGGGATAAATTTGCTCCAAGTAATGAAGCGATTCTGCAACTGGATCCAGATGTTATCTTAGGGTCTTCCAAGTTTGGGGAAGATGTGGCCGGCGCACTTAATAAAATTCAAACGATGATTCCTTATTCACATATTTCAACAAACTGGAAAGATAACTTGCTCTTATTAGGCCAATTATCCGGTAAGACCACAGATGCAGAAAAAATTATTAGTGATTATGAATCTAAAGCTGCGGGTGCAAAGGCTGAAATTGGAGAAAAGCTGAAAGATCAATCCATTCTAGTCATTCGTATTCGTCAGGGCAGTATGTGTGTGTATCCTGCTGGCGTTTATTTGAATCCGGTTATTTATGAAGATCTGGGTGCTGCCATTCCTGAGGTGATCTCCTCTACAGAAGCACAAGCAGAGCTTTCATTAGAAGCTTTGGCGGATATTAATCCGGACTATATTTTCTTGCAGTTTGAGACTAGTGAGAATACTGATAATGCAACAGCACTTGATGATTTGCTCAAGAATCCGATCTTCAAAAGCGTAACTGCTGTCAAAAATAATCATGTGTTTGTAAATGCAATTGATCCGTTGGCACAAGGTGGAACGGCTTGGTCTAAAGTAAGATTCCTGGATGCGGCAATTGAAAACCTGTTGAAGTAAAACCGAAGGTGCGATGAATAAGATGAATACAAAAAATTGGAAAGTTATATTGATCCTATCAACTTCTCCATTATTCATCGTATTAGCAATGGTTGTATCCGTCTTATATGGTGTTAAAGATATTGGAATATTGACAATATGGCAGGCGATTACACACTTCGATGCTAATAATGTGGACCACAACATTATTATGACATCTAGATTTCCGCGTGTAATCGCCGCTTTATTAGTTGGAGCGGCTCTGGCTGTTTCAGGGGCGTTAATGCAGGGGGTTACACGTAACTATCTTGCATCACCATCGATTATGGGAGTAAATGACGGATCGGCATTTGTTATTACGTTGGCTATGGTGTTTTATCCGGGATTATCGAATGTTCAGATGATTATTTTATCCATGGTGGGTTCAGCCATCGGAGCGGGTTTGGTTTTCGGATTTGGTTCATTGGTCAAAAACGGCTTATCTCCAGTCAGGTTAGCCATTATTGGAACTGTAATTGGTACTTTTTTAAGTAGTATCGCCTCAGCAGTAGCGATGTTTTTTCAAGTTTCACAAAATGTTAGCGTCTGGTATAGCTCGAAAATACATACCGTTAATCCAGATATGCTAATATTATCAGTTCCTTTTATAATCGTTGGACTGCTCTTGGCGGTTAGTATTTCTAAGTCAGTAATGGTTGCTTCCCTGGGGGATGAAACCGCGATTAGCTTGGGTCAACGAACAAAATGGGTGAAAATTGTCAGTATTATATCTGTTATATGTCTGACCGGGACAGCAGTAGCTTTAGTCGGCAAGATAGCCTTTGTGGGTCTAATCATTCCTCATATTACACGTTTTATCGTAGGTATAGACTATCGCTTTATCATTCCTTGCTCAGCGGTGATTGGAGCTGTTTTTTTAGCGTTTTGCGATGTCTTAAGCCGTTATATTAACTTTCCGTTTGAGACGCCAATTGGTGTTGTAACAGCCTTTATTGGCATCCCTTTCTTCCTTTATTTAATTCGGGTTAAAGGGGGAGAGCAGCGTGGATAGAAGTAAAGTACAGTTTAGCCGCTATATGCTTACACTATTAGTTTTTATCCTGTTAACCCTTGTGGCCGGATATTTTCATCTTACGAATGGCGTGTTTGATATGTCTGTAATGGATGTGATAAAAACACTGCTGCGAATAGATCCTAATGCTAAATTTGACCTGGTTATTTTTCAGTTTCGGTTACCACGGATCATTATTGCCTCATTAGTAGGAATAGGTCTGGGGATGGCGGGAACTGTCATTCAAGGGATTACCCGTAACGGGCTGGCTGATCCAGGTATCCTTGGGATTAATGCAGGCGCAGGAGCTGCCATCGTTGCGTTTATGTTTTTCTTTCAGATGTCGGGAGTTACTTTTTTCAAAGAAAGCTGGTTCTCGATACTAGCCATGCCGCTGTTTGGTTTTGTAGGTGGGCTTGCCGCAGTTGTCATTATCTTTATTTTTTCATGGCGGAATGGTGCACTCGATATGCAACGCTTGATTTTGACAGGGATCGCGATTAGCAGTGGTTTTGGTGCGTTGTCGTTGTATATCTCTCTGAAAATGAATGCAAGTGATTATGAGATGGCTGCGGTTTGGAGTGTCGGAAGTATTTACAGCGCGAACTGGACTTATATCATTATGATCGCACCTTGGGTGCTTATTTTAGGATTTATAATGTATCGAAAAAGCTATTTACTCAATTATTTTCAATTGGAGGATTCCAGTACAAAGAGCTTAGGGATCTCTGTAGAAAAAGAAAAGCTGATCTTTCTGTTATGCAGTGTGGGGATCGTAAGTGTTTGTGTATCTGTATCCGGTTCTATAAGTTTTATAGGCTTGATGGCTCCTCATATCGCCAGAAGATTAGTAGGGATTAATCACCGCTATATTATGTTGTCCAGTGCAGTGGTCGGGATGTTTTTGCTGGTGATCTCTGATTATTTTGCCAAAACAATATTTCAGCCGGCAGAGTTACCCGTAGGTATAGTCGTTTCGATTATTGGAATTCCTTATTTCTTATATTTATTAGCAAAGTCAAGAGTGTAGGGGAGAGTGTACAGAAAAAATGACAACACAAGTAGAGCTCGAACACACAGAATCATGGAAACTTGAATCTCAGTATATGGGTTACACGTACGATATAAAGGTTTCTCTTCCCAGAGAAGCAGCACCAGAAAAGGGCTTCCCCGTGTATTACATGCTCGATGGTAATTCATATTTTCAATTGGGTCGGGATGTTGTGAAATTGCAGTCAAGAAATGCCCCGAAAACTTTTATTGCACCAGCAATTGTGATTGGCATTGGACATTATGGTTCAGATGAAGAGGTCTCCAAAAGAAGATTTTATGATTTCACACCTCCGGCGAAGCAGTATGTATATCCGGATCGATTGAAAAATGCTGACATAGGTCCACATGGTGGGGCTGAGAAGTTTTTGGCTTTTTTAGAATTAGAGTTAATGCCAGCAATCAATAAGAAATATAATGTGGATCAGCATAAACAAGCCTTGTTTGGTCACTCTCTCAGCGGTTTATTTGTCCTCTGGACGTTATTCACTCGTGCGAAGCTATTCCAGTATTATTTGGCCTCTAGTCCATCCATTTGGTGGAATGATCATGAAATCCTGACGTATGCGGAGCAGTTCTATCACAAGGGTCAAGAGCTGACGGCCGATAAACAAAAATTATTGATTACCGTAGGAAGTGAAGAATCCTTTATGGTCGATGACGCAGCAGATTTATTTTCAAAATTGAACGAGTATTCTTTGTCTAATTTAGAGGTTGAGCACTATGTTGCACCCAATGAAAATCACGCTTCTGTAGTACCAACGATTATGAGTAGAGCGTTTCGAGTGCTGAACTGTTAAGGAGTGGGGATATGACGCAAATGAGGGCAGGCGAGCTTGTGCTTTTTGAACATATGGATCGTCAGATTACCGTGTATTTACCGAAAGAATACCATTTATTCCCGGAGCGGTTATTCCCAGCGGTTTTCTTACAGGATGGAGATTTTTTGTTCAAAGAGGCGATTACAGCTATAGAGAAAGATATGGAAGAGGGAGTAACAGAACCGGTTATTTTTATAGGGATTGATTCTCAGTTGCGGAATGATGAATATACACCTTGGGAAATGCCTGCTCTTTTTAAGGATTGGTCCTTTGGGGGCAAGGGCGATGATTATTTGAATTATGTCTATCAGGATCTTGTACCCTATATCAAAAGCTCCTATCGCATCTCCAACGAGCCGGAGAAATTGGCTTTGGGTGGTGTTTCACTAGGTGGATTAATAAGTCTGTACGCGATGTACAAGACTGAAGCTACTGTTGGGAATTTTATATTGATATCTGCGTCTGTATGGTTTAAAGATTTCATTCATTTCATGGAGACATCAAGACTAGATAGGGAATGCAGAATTTATATGTATGTTGGTGAGCAGGAAGGGATCCACAAGACAAATGCCCAGAAGGACATGGTGCCTAACAGCAAACGTGCTTATGATATTTTAAAAGAGAAGATTGATGGAGCGGATCAGCGAGTGAAGTTTGAGACGGATCCGCTGGGCACGCATAATGACACGTTTTTCCTGCAATATTTTCCGAATAGTATCAGGTTCTTATTTCCAGCAAAATAAACATAATAGGACGAGCAGGAGAGAGTATCCTTGCGTCGTCCTATTTATCGTGTGATAGCTGCTCTAGTTATTCTTCTGTAAATTCTCAAGATGGGCGTCCAAATTATCGAAGGTTTGGGAAATCCCCTCTAACATCCCCATATCAATCACTTGTTGCAAGGCTTCCGGAGAAGTGTATTTACCGGTATTCACCAGCTTCGTTTGACCCTCCAGGTCGATAAAATCTAGCTGGACAAGCGTTTCAGGCAAATCTTTTGAAATATTACCCTCTGCATCTGAGAATCCATCTGTATAAATGACTTGTTCTGGGACTGTAATTTCCTTATACAACGCCTTGCCCCAAGACTCCATTCCGTAGAAATCCCCTTGATTCTTATCCACGCACTTCATGCAATAATGCCAAGTACCCCCTGGACGGAAATCGACATTACATACGGGAAGCGTCCAACCTTTTGGACCCCACCAGTGCTTCAAATGCTCTGCCTCAGAAAAAGCCTTGAATACTAGCTCACGTGGAGCTTGGAATTCGCGCTCTAATACTAATGTGTTGCCATCAACAACTTTGGATACCATCTGGTTGGACGGGTTAGAATTTGTCATGGGATAGATCCTCCTCAAAATTTGTTTGCTTCCTGCCAATTTCGGCCTGAGGCTATGATTTTTTATTGTTTTCATTGCTCTGTAGCTTTTGTAAATAATCATCCAGTCGATCGTATCGTTCTTCCCATATATGGCGGTAGGAGTCTAACCAATCGTCTATTTCCTTAAATGGATCAGGACGGAGCTTGCAAATGCGCTTGTTAGCTACAGCTTGAACTTCAATTAAGCCCGCTTCACTAAGGACGCGCAAATGCTTGGACGCTTGAGGCTGCCGTAGCTGAAGACTTTCTGCAATCTCCCCAACGGTTAGAGGATTCTCGCGTAATAGTTCAACGATCTGCATGCGGTGGGGCTCAGCTAAGGCACTCATAACGTTAGTATTCATAAACAAGGATCACTTCGATTCATTAAATTCATTCGTATCTCTATTATGACATACTGTGGTTGAGCGGCTCTATAGCGCCTCCTTTTTGGTATTTCCTGTTTGTGATGATAATATACCATGGAGGGAATATTCCTGTAAAGGAATATATAATAACCATTGTATGACAACTGCAAGAGAAGGGCATGATACAAGCATTAAAAAGAAATATGTTCCATGATAACCAACAAACTTTACAAAAAACATAGGAATAGATATAATTAAGTATAACTTATCGGGTTTTAGAATTACGCAAGGGGCCTAACGCCAGTGGGCTCCTTTTGTATTTCTTGGCCATGTTACAGGAGGGTGAAGGTCATACACAATGAAAAGATTATGGTTTGTGTTCATTATGGTCCGCATGGGGAGCGTTTAATCCGGCGTGGTGTTCAACTATCTGAAATTATAGGGGCGCCATTGTTTGTATTAAATGTCGATAGTTCGGATATTGATGAATATAATCAGAGCAAAGAAATGTATATGACGGTCTGGAAACGTCTTGCCGATGAAGCTGGCGCAGAGTTTATCATTCGGAAACGTGAAGGCCGAAAAACAACAGATATTATTGTAGAAGTTGCTGAAGAGAATGAGGTCACACAGATCGTCATTGGACAATCTGCTCAAACTCGGTGGCAGGAGCTTACCAAACGTAATTTCATCAATGAACTCATTGGTAAAATGAAAATGATGGATCTGCATGTCGTGGCTGTGCAGCGGATGCGTGCAGGGCTGGAAGAAACCCATGAGGAAGGTGTTATCGCTTACCTGGTCAAAAACGGGGCTGAGTACCAGCTCAGTGATGAACCTCAGGGAGAGTATTCGCTTAAGGGAAAGTTCTTTCACGAACTACACACAGAATTTGAGAACGGTTTATTCAGAATTGAGCAAGAAGATGGAAAGGCTAGATATCTGCATATTTGTGATGGCACATTGACCGATTCTTTATAATCGGGCTTGCCCTTATCAACATTGGGGCCTTGTATAAAAGGCCCTACCAATCATATGATCTTTGGCTTTTGGTAAAAAAGTAAGTACTAAAGTTCACAACTTGATAAGCTCAAGTGGAAAAGGAGGACTGCCTTTGCTGCATGTAATCATACTTGTTCCGTTTCTAATGGCCTTAGTAATCGCACTTTTGTCCAAGAGAGCACCCAACCTTCATAGAGGATGGCTTGTTTTCCCTGGTTCACTCGTTTTGTTTGTTTATTTCTTAACCCGGATTCCCGTTATTAAAGGTGGGGATTTGGGATATGAAACCATTTCATGGATTCCTTCACTAGGAATTGATTTGGTTTTCCATCTGGATGGATTAAGTTTGTTGTTTGCTTTGTTAATCACTGGGATGGGTAGTCTTGTAATTATCTATTCAATTTATTATCTGGACCGGCGAAAAGAAGCGTTAACCCCTTTTTATATTTATCTAATGTTGTTTATGGGGGCAATGCTTGGCGTTGTGCTCTCGGATAACTTGATGGTGTTATACGGCTTTTGGGAATTAACAAGTGTTTCGTCATTTCTGTTAATTGCCTTTTGGCATCGGCGGCAAAAATCGCGGTATGGTGCTCTCAAATCTATGTTGATTACCGTATTTGGTGGTTTAGCGATGTTTGCCGGCTTTTTAATGCTTTATGTAATGACAGGCACCTTTAGTATCCGGGAAATTTGGAGTGAGGTTGGCGATATTAGCGGGCATGCTTTATTTATTCCGGCGATGCTACTAATTCTCTTAGGCGCCTTCACCAAATCAGCTCAGTTCCCGTTTCATATCTGGCTGCCGGATGCCATGGAGGCACCGACACCCGTCAGCGCCTATCTGCACTCGGCAACGATGGTTAAAGCTGGATTGTATCTTGTCGCCCGTTTCAGCCCTGTTTTTGCGGGGCAATATGAGTGGTTCTGGGTTGTGTCAGGCGTCGGTTTGATCACCTTGATTTATGGCTCCATCCAGGCGATGAAGCAGACGGACCTGAAGGCTCTATTAGCCTATTCAACGATTAGTCAACTTGGACTGATTATGGGATTGCTGGGAATGGGATCGGCAGCGGCATTTTATGTAGGGGAAGATTCAGTCTTTTACACTGCTGCAACAACAGCGGCTATCTTTCACCTTATTAACCATGCCATCTTTAAAGGCTCTTTGTTTATGATGGTCGGTATAGTTGACCATGAGACGGGTACCCGCGACCTTCGAAAGCTGGGCGGATTGATTTCCATTATGCCGGTTACCTTTACGGTAGCGATGATCGGCAGTTTCTCGATGGCTGGTTTGCCGCCATTTTCCGGGTTTTTAAGTAAAGAGATGTTTTTTACGGCTGTTCTGAATATCCGAAACCTGGATATATTGTCTATTCCCTCGTTGTTTACGCTCTTCCCGGTTTTGGCCTGGATTGCCAGCGTGTTTACTTTTGCATACAGTATGATTTTGGTTTTCCACACCTTTTTCGGAAAATATCAGCCTGAGAAGCTGGACAAAAAACCGCATGAAGCCCCATTTGGACTTCTGCTTGCCCCGTGCCTGCTAGCAGTGCTGTCTATATTTATCGGTTTTTTCCCGAATATATTATCCAAAACACTTATTATCCCTGCAATGAATGCTATTCACCCAATCTTGCAGACCGGAGAACCCTTTGTTGTCAATATTCATTTCTGGCACGGCTTTACACCAGAAATATGGATGACACTTGGTGTTGTGATTCTTGGTATTATTGTATACCGAATCTATGGCCGCTGGAGTCTGGTCGATAAAGAATGGGGCAGTGGCTACACTTTAAATCAAGTCTATGACGGAGTAATCCGGCTGGTCGAGAAATCGTCTAGGGCGTTGACTGGCACCTATATGACAGGTTCCATGCGCCATTACTTGATGTATATCTTCGCTTTCCTGATCGTAGCCATTGGTGGAGCCGTGTGGTATACCGATGGAATAACGCTTGGGACAACTGAATATGCTCCGTTTTCTTTGTTTGAAGTTATTGTTGTTATGGTTATGCTTGTGGGCGCTTTGGCTATCCCCTTTGTTCGTTCCAGAATCACAGCCATTTTGTTAACAGGAATGGTTGGTTATATGGTTACTTTACTCTTTGTTCTGTTCCGGGCACCTGATCTGGCGCTTACCCAGATGATTGTCGAAGTAGTATCCGTTACATTGTTCCTGCTATGTTTTCGGCATTTGCCTAAGCTGGAGAAAGAGCCGCTCAAACTTCGGTCCCGCTTGCCTAAGCTAATTATTTCCATCGGGATGGGAATAACTATGACATTGGTTGCACTTGCTGCTTTAGGCAGTAGTCCGTTCGAATCCATCTCGAAATATTATGTGGAGAATAGCTATACCTTGGGTGGCGGTAAAAATATTGTTAATGTTCTGCTCGTTGATTTCCGCGGCTTTGATACCATGTTTGAAATTACAGTGCTTGGCCTTGCCTCACTTGCTATTTATTCCATGATCAAACTGCAGCTGAATACGGATGGAACTATTGCCCCACTGAAGCGGGCTGTGAAGGATAATAAACCACGTTCTTCTGTAAGTGATGATGTGTTACTACAAGCGGTAGCTAAAGTAGCCTTCGTTATGATACTAATATTTTCGCTTTATCTGTTTTTCGCCGGACATAATAATCCGGGAGGCGGATTTATTGGAGCATTGATGGCATCAGCCGCATTGGTACTGCTCGCCATTACTTTTGGGATTGATATGGTTGAGAAGGTATTGCCTATCGACTATCGTAAGTTAATCGCGGTTGGGGTATCTGTAGCTTTTCTTACAGGAATAGGTTCGTTTTTATTCGATGTACCTTTTCTGAGCCAAGCGTTTGGCTATTTCCAACTGCCACTTATGGGCAAAACAGAACTGACCACAGCAATGTTCTTTGATCTCGGTGTTTTCTTAGCTGTTATTGGTGTCACTATGAATATCATATTTACGATCGGGAGGGATAGCTAATGGAGCTTATTATTGCCCTGGCGATCGGTGTACTGTTTTCCGTAGGTGTTTATCTAGTTCTTTCCAAAAGCTTGCTGCGCATCCTTCTGGGAACCACTTTAATAACGCACGGCGTTCATTTGTTGTTACTGACAATGTCTGGCCTCAAGACAGGTGCTGCACCATTGCTGGGTGAGGAAGCGGAAGCTTATGTCGATCCTTTGCCGCAGGCGCTCATTTTGACCTCTATTGTAATTAGCTTTGGAGTAACAGCATTTTTTATTGTTTTGGCATACCGGACTTACCGCTCGACGGGTACCGATGATGTGGAAGGAACCAAGGAGGAGAGACGATGAACAACTTGTTAGTGCTGCCTCTGCTGATTCCGGCCATTACGGCAGTTATACTCATTTTTTTGAAAGAACGAGTACGTCTGCAACGAATCATAAGTGCCGTCAGTGTGTTTGTAAATATCTTTGTTGCAGGATTCATTGTGTATCAGGTAAATACAAACGGTATCCAGACCTTATATATGGGGGGATGGCGTCCACCTTATGGCATTGTGTTTGTTGCCGATATGTTTTCGGCATTGCTCGTGTTGACTGCGGCCATTGTTGGCGCGGCTTGTCTGTTTTTTTCCTTCGCTAGCATTGGGGAAGACAGGGAAAGGTTTTATTACTATCCGTTTCTCCATTTTTTATTAACCGGGGTATTTGGCTCTTTCCTCACCGGGGACTTGTTTAACTTGTTTGTCTGCTTTGAGGTGCTGTTAGTTGCCTCTTACGCTTTGATCGTACTTGGTGGGTCCAAGGGTCAACTGCGAGAGACATTAAAGTATGTATTAATTAATGTGATTTCCTCATCCTTGTTTGTGGCGACGATTGCTTATTTATATGCCGCGACAGGAACACTGAATATGGCGCATCTATCTTTGCGTGTAGCAGAGGCGGGACAAGGCGGTGTAATGAACGTCATTGCGGTCCTGCTGCTAATTGTATTTTCGATTAAGGCAGGTTTACTGCTCTTTTTCTGGCTTCCCGATTCTTATAGTGCACCACCATTGGCTGTTAGAGCCCTGTTTGGGGCTTTGCTAACCAAGGTCGGATTGTATGCAATTACTCGTACCTTTACTTTGATTTTTATTCAAGAACCGGGACTCACCCATACATTGATTGCCTGGATGGCGGGGGCGACGATGATACTTGGGGCAATCGGGGCATTGGCATACAACGATTTGGGCCGAATATTTAATTATAATATCATCATCAGTGTAGGATTTATTGCTTTTGGGATCTCTGTCGCGACTCAGGATTCGTTAAATGGTGTAGTGTTTTATTTAATGCATGACATGGTTGCCAAAGCATTATTATTCTTTCTGGGTGGGATGATTATCTCAGCTTCAGGCACTGACCGCTTAAAAGAAATGGGTGGTTTAATCCGACGTTATCCGTGGACCGGCTGGATGTTTTTTGTACTGACTTTGGCATTGGTTGGTGTTCCACCCCTTAGTGGTTTCGCTGGAAAAGTGATGATGGTGCGGAGTGGATTTGGCGAGAATCACGTGGCTCTGGCGCTGATTGCACTTGCATCCAGCTTCGTAGTGTTATATTCCTTGATCAAGGTATTCCAGCAAGTGTTCTGGGGTGGCGAGAAAAGGGAAGAACAAGTCAAACCGCTTCATTATAAAGCTATGATGGCACCGGCAGCTGTTCTGTTCGCGATTGTAATTCTGATGGGTGTGGGTGCGGAGACGGTAAACGGACTTGTCAGCCAAGCCGGAGCTGTACTGGCTGATCCAGCACTATACATTAACGCTGTCATGAAGGAGTGATACTATGGCTTTTCAACTATTATTGAATTTCATGATAGCATTCCTGTGGATGTTCCTGCACAATGACTGGACTGGGCCACGTTTCGTCATTGGTTTCTTGATCGGTATCCTCATTCTGCTCGGAATGCGACGTTTTTGGCCCAGATTATATCTAGGAAAAGTGTGGGCAATTATTAAGCTAATCCTGTTGCTGCTGCGGGAGCTGGTCGTTTCAAGTTATGTAGTGGTAAAAGCTGTTCTGAGACCGGAGCTTAATATACGTCCAGCAATCTTGAAATATACTACAGAGCTGAAATCGGATTGGGAAGTGGCTACGTTGATCACATTGCTCTGCCTTACTCCCGGATCTGTCGTACTTGAAGTATCGGATGATAACCGGACTTTGTATATTCATGCCATGGATGTTGAGGATCCCGCACAGTTCAGAGCGAATATCCGTGACACCTTTGAGCGTGCGATATTGGAGGTGACCCGTTAATGATCCATTTTATTCTTATGCTCTCGCTTACGATTATGGCGCTGGCGATTGGTGTATGTGCCTGGCGGTTGTTGAAGGGACCTTCTTTGCCCGACCGGGTAGCGGCACTGGATACGATTGGAATTAATCTGTTAGCCATGGTAGCCGTTCTTTCTGTTTTACTCCGAACGCAGGCTTTTATCGAAATTATTTTGTTAATAGGCATTCTTTCCTTTATCGGCACGACGGCATTTGCCAGATACATCGAAAGGGGAGTGGTGCTTGAACATGGAAATGATCAAGACAGTCGGTGAATTGCTGTTTGCCTTATTAATACTGATGGGGGCATTGCTTAGTGCTGTAAGTGCTTATGGTCTGATTCGGCTGCCTGATGTTTATCTGAGATCACATGCTGCTGCCAAAAGTGCCACCCTTGGTGTTTTATGTGTTCTGAGCGGGGCCTTTCTATATTTTGCATTTTTTCTAGATCATATAAGTGCTAAGCTGCTACTGGGGATTGTCTTTGTATTTATGACCTCACCTTTATCTGCGCATTTGACGGGCAGAGCTGCTTATCGCTCAGGGGTTCCCTTATGGAATCGCAGAATTCAAGATGATTTAAGAGAGGTACTGGAGAAAGAAAAAGCTGTAGCAGCATCCCCTGAACGGGATGTGCCTCAAGAATAAAATCCATGAAATGGTGATCTGCGATTTCGGATTACAACAATAAGTTTGGATCGCAATAGCTAAAAAGCAACAACCCTGCATGAAAACGCGGGGTTGTTGCTTTTTTAGATTAAAACTACTCTTTTTTGTTATCTTAACGAACTAATATTTTGCCTTCTCCAGCAAGGATGCGAAGTACTCTTGGGAGTCGATCACCATCATTCTCAGGGATGTCCAATTGAATGCCGTAGTGGAAACTGCCTTGTTGTTCTTTGTTCCATTTCAATATTCCTTCTATGTACATAGATTCATCCGTAAGATTCATTTCCATGCCAATGCGTACTAGGTTATTTTCTGGGTTGATATTGAGGGGTAACGATAAGTGGCAACCCGATCGACTGATGTCGAACAATACAGCCCTTACAGGCTTGGAAGGAACCTGGATTCCGTTAATAGTAAGAATATGAAGATCAAATGTTACAGGTTCTTTAAGGGTATATCGAAAAGGTTCGGTTCTGCGATTAGTGTTCATATGCTCCTCCATACTTTTCCATGTAATATAAATTATCGACATAAAAGTAGGATTAGTGAAGAGCTGATTCAATTTTTGATTTATTTCACTACTTGAGCAGTCTCGTAGGTAAGGCAGCGCAGACTTTGATCAGGATAACGCATTTCTGCCGTGTAGCTGCTGCCATCTTCCAGCATCATCTGAACAGCGACCATGCCGCGTTTATCATTGGTGTCAGTGTTGATCAGTGTTGCTGTAGCAATTTTCCGGCTTTCTTTTTGTTTATCTGTTAGGATAGTTATGGCCGCATTGATCCAACGGGCATCTTTATAGATAGTGCTGCCAGCAGAAGCGCTAATTGGTGTTCTTTTCAGAGCAATATTAATCGCGGTCGTATTCACTACCATACCGTTTATGGGATCAATTAGTACATCATATTCCCAGAATTCCTTACCTTGCCCTTCTAGCGTCTTGGCGTTATATGGACTGAAATGTACAGCCCATGTCCACGGCAGCGAGGTTCGGGTATCACTCAGAATAACCCGCATCTGCAGCTTGGCAATGTCCACATCGAATAATTTGCGAACGCTTGAAGCAGCCAGAATAACGGCATCAGTTTGACTCAGATCCCCTGCAGCAGGCGGTGTGACAGTGGTCCGTTTGGATTCAGAAGTCTCATGACCCGCCATGTCTATGAAATTGTTAATGGGTTGTATTTCTTTAGGACTTATCTGCGGTTGTAGATCGTCATTCACTGTGGAGGACACCGGCGTTGGTGCTTCCAACTTCATCCCTGGGGTTTTGGTGCTGGTTAAAGCTAAATGGGTGGTGTTTTGAATGACTGCACTGACGATTAGCAGACTCCCCGAGAACAGGAGTACAGCTAAAGTAGTGGGGAATTTTTTGTTATTCACTTGAATAACCTCCATTTGCTTCGGATGATGCTGAATCTTCCTAACCTTAAACTATAGATGTTATAGAGTAGGTGAACAGATGTTATGGAGTTGTAAAAAGATGCGGATACTTGTTCCTTGACCTAAAGTAGAATTGAGTGAAATTCTAGTTTGATGCGCATCTGCGATTTGCTTGCATAAAGATAAACCAAGACCCGCACCCCCGTATTCGCGTGTGCGCGATTTTTCACCTCGATAAAAGGGTTCAAAAACACGCGCGCTCTGTTCCGGTGTCATCCCAAATCCCGAATCGCATACTTCCAATATGGCTTCATTTTGCAATGCATAGGCAAGCAAGCGGATGGTGCTCCCTTGCGGAGATGCATGAATGGAGTTTTCGACAAGGTTAACCAAGAAGGAAGTTAGCAGATCATGATCACCCCAAACCGCAGGGATGGAATAATCCATTTCTAGTTTGATGCCTGCTTCGTCCAATTTAAGCTGCTCAATCTGTTTAACCGATTTGAACAAATCTGATATGTCTACTTGTTTCAGAGTCAGAGGATGATGCCGTAGGACGGACAAATCCAGCAGTTTGAAGGCTAAATTCTTCAGGCGTAAGGTTTCACTAAGGATATATTGACCAGCCATCTGCTGTTCTTCCTGGCCTATATTCGCGGAAGTCAGAAATTCAGCAAATCCCTGCATACTGGTTAAAGGTGTGCGTAGTTCGTGGGCGAGGTTATCGACCATTCTCTGCTTTTCATCGGCCATATTAGACAGTTCGATCACGTGCTGTTCCACTGCGTTTGCCATTCGGTTAAAGTTCAGGGCTAACTCACCAAATTCATCTTTACTGCGCAACTGCACGCGCTCGGTATATTTGCCTTCAGCGATCGTTTTTGTAGTCTTTGAAAGCTGTTTAAGTGGTTTGGTCAACTGCCGGATCAGCAAGTAGAGTAATAGGAGCAGAATTGGACCGATAATCCAGTTAATCATTACAAAAAAACGGTTCAGCTCATGCTGCTTAGCATACAGGTCACTGATATCACGTTGGTAAACGATCGTCAAAGCTTGATAGGGAGCAGGGAGCTCAGTAGAGAGTTGAATAGAATGTGACTCCGGTGTTGTGACTGATGGGACTCCGGCATTCGGATAAACCAGCTGGTCATTCTCCCAGAGCTGTAGTCCGATTCCCTGCTTATGATAAAATTCACCATAGGATTGAGCCACACTTGAGATTAAAGTAGAGGTAAGTGTGGCCCCACGGGTCTGAATCGATTCAAGATTTTCATAAATGTTGTTTGCAATTAATAGCTGTTCGCTTGAAGCACGCTGCATTTCGCTGTCCATGTTCAGCTGCCAGCTTTTTTTCATAATCATGATTACACTTACATCTAGGGCGACGATGAAGAAGGCGAGGACTGACAGCAGAATTTTATGCCAGAATCTCATACTAGACCTGAACTTCCAAGCGGTAACCAAGCTTAAATACGGTTTTAATTCGTTCTTCCCAGCCTAGTTTTTTGCGCAGCTGCCTGATGTGAACATCTACAGTACGGGTATCTCCTTCAAAATCATAGCCCCAGGCTAATTCCAGCAACTTTTCCCTGGATAAAGCAATATTTCTGTTACGGATAAGGACCTCAAGCAGCTCAAATTCCCTAGCGGTTAAATCTACGGGTATCTGATCCACCATCACAAGCCTCTCAAGATAACGTACCTCAACGTTTTCACAGAGAAAATTGGAAATGCCTTTTTCGCTCCTGCGTAACACCACATTGATTCTTGCCAACAATTCAAGGATTTCAAAAGGTTTAATGATATAATCATCGGCGCCCAGCTCAAAGCCTTTGATGCGATCAGCCAGTGAATCTTTTGCGGTGATCAGAATCACCGGAATTTGTAAGTGAGCAATCCGCTGCATGATCTCAAAACCATCCAGTTCGGGCAGCATTATATCGAGCAGAATTAAATCGGCCTTTTCACGTTCCAGCAGTTCAATAACCTCCAGCCCGCGATAAGCCTTGCTATAGGTATGTCCGACTAATTTTAGATTCATAGTAATTAAGTCACTGATTGCACGTTCATCTTCTACGACTATGATATGGCCCATAGTTCATTGTTCCCTCCTAAGCTAGCAAATCACTTCCTAATGCTAATAAACTATAAACAACTTATTACAGAATTGTCCAGTGCAGGTATGAAAAAGCATCTAGTTCTTCCTAATTTGGTTTGTTGATACAGCTCAAAAAGGACTGAAAAAGAGAGCTGAAGCAGTCTCTTAATCAATCCTGAAAAACATCATTATAAACCTTCGCAACTCTTGATTAATTGGAAATTCCATCTGTTGTTGACTTAGACAAGTGGGCATCAGGGGCAATAAATTCGTGAACGATTTGACGAAAATACTCGTGATTATCATAGCTGTTGTACATACGCCAGGCCACTGTTTGGGAGTTGCCGAAAAATAACCGCTCGAACTGGGTTTGACGACCTCCGAATGCACCCGCTCCTAGTTCCCAAGCCAGCCGGAATAAGGCATTTCGATACCACGCATCCGAGACATTTCCCTTCAAATACTCATAAAGATACGAACCAGCGCTTGATGTAAAGTCGGCTTCAGAGGGGATCATGATGAGACCGCTTGAACTGAGGTTTTGAACCATTTCAACCATCTCTGGATAAAACTCTGAAAAGTGAATGGTTGAAGCCAACAGTGGCCCTTTATCTGGAACGAGATATCCAAATTTGTCGAGCGAAGCCCCTATTTCCGCTGCAAGTCTTAAGGCTTTGAAAGTTTCTAAATATGCTAATATTCTGGAAATAGGCAAAATCGTGTAGGACTCAAGGACAGCGTTTTGTTCTTCAGCCAAAGACTCTAGCATACCAAGAAAAAACTCGGTTTTTGCAATATAGCGGGTGACAATTTGGTGGGCCATATGCGTATGAAAGTTACTCTCGCCGAATAATCGGGAACAGTACCTCTCATCGCCATAATAAAATATACGAACATGAGGGATAAGTACACGGTCAAAGATAACAAGGGTATCCATTTCTTCATATCTTGAACTTAACGGATGGTCGTAAGTAGATGAGGCAGCGTAGCTTTCACGGCAAAAAAAAGTCATTCCCGGCAGATCATTAGGCACCGCAAAGGCAAACGCAAAGGGATTATCATCATCCACAAGTGAGGGTGAGGGAGTCGGGAATACAAGCATTTCATCGCAGGTAGCTCCCTGTGTTGCCATCATAAAAGCACCGGTAACAATCATCCCCTCATCATTGATTTCTACGACTTTAGCAGCGATAGAATCCTCTGTAGCATCAATCTGGCCGGATATTTTGCTGGCTTGAGGCTGGATGAAAGCATGGGATAAGGTAATATCATGATCTCGACAGTAGGCATAGTATTTTCTGAGGTTCTCAGCATATTTCGGATTATGATCCTCAAGGATATCAGCAGCTGTGAACAGAGACATGATGGCCGTATTCATATAATCGGGGGAACGTCCTAAAAATCCGTGGTGTCTGTTGGACCAGAGTTCAATCATTTTTCTCCGGCGTTCTAAATCTTCAGCATTTTTGGGTGGAAGAAAAGATAAACCAACCGGATCTCCAGTATCAGGTGAAGGATAGGTCATCTGCGCCAAATAACGTTCATCACACTGCATGTTATACATTTCGGCTTGTGTTTGTATGAGACCTTGAAAGGCAGGGTGTTTGGATAAAGGACCTTCAACACGTGTTCCTTTGTACCAGATATTGATCTTTTGCCGGTCGATTCGTTCGATGTATTGATTACCTGTTTTTATAGGCATAGGTTCCACCTCTTTGAAGTCATCTTTGACTAATAAAGCCGTATTATTGCTATTAATGTACGTAATCATGAATCTCCGTGTACATTGTCCATAAACCGTGGTGAGCTGGGAGTTTAGGGTTGACATAAACGATGCTGACTTGTATATTTTGGATATTGGATTACAAGTGTAGTCATACGGAGAAAAGAAAGGCGGATAGAATGATGTCTACGGAAACTCCAAAGATCTCGGATGCCGAGTGGGAAGTGATGAAGGTGCTGTGGGCAAGTGCCCCACGCACTGCAGGTGAGATTGTTGAAGCACTAGAAGGCAACAGGGACTGGAACCCAAAGACGGTACGGACGTTGATTAAGCGTCTGACAGAGAAACGGGCTATTGGTTATAACCAGACAGGTAGGGTGTATTCCTATTATCCGCTGGTGCGGGAAGAGGAATGTGTCCAATCGGAGACAAGATCCTTTCTGAAGCGGATCTACGGTGGAACTCTGCGCCCGATGTTGGTCAATTTTTTGCAGGATGAAAAGTTGTCCCGGGAAGATATTGAAGAACTGAAGAGAATTTTGGATGAACGAAAGGACTGAGCCTCTTGCTGGAAGCTGCATACAATCTGTTCGTCAAGGTATTGTCGCTGTCTGCCATGGCGAGCGTGCTGGCTCTGCTGATCTTATTGACCCGCTTCCTGTTCAAGGATCGTCTGAAACCTACTTGGACGTATCTTCTGTGGATACCATTGATCGTGAGGCTGGCTATACCTTGGGCACCTGAAAGCACATTTAGTATTTTTAATCTGTTGCCGCTGGAGAAAGAAGCGGCGCAGAGTTCCTTTATTCCGTCAGCGCAATCGGAAGTTGGCTTTACTTATGTACCAGAGTTGACCGGAGGGGAAGAGGAACCGGCGTCAGTTACTGGAATTGAAGAAACTGGACCTTTGCCGGGAGAATCGACATCGGATGATGTGGCACAAGTCAATCCGCAAATAGACAGTTCTTCCGGGGCGACCGATTCAGGATGGGAGCTGATACATGTACTGGTTTTGGTGTGGTTTGGTGGAGCGGCGGTGGTGCTGGGCTTGTCGGTTCGAGCGCAACTGCGATTTACCGCACGGGTTCGACAGGAAACGGAGATCCATTCCTCACAAATCCAACGGTTGTTCGAATCCTGTAAGCAGGAGATGCAGGTGCGTCGCCCAGTCAAGCTGATCGGGACGAAGCAGATTGCCGTACCGACACTACTTGGCGTTATGCGGCCCAAGTTGCTGCTGCCCACCTCTACTTTACACACTCTGGAGACGAACGGACTCCGTCATATATTCCTTCATGAGCTGGCACATGTGAAGCGCCATGACATTTTGCTAAATCTGCTGACAGGTCTGCTGCTGGCCATGCATTGGTTTAATCCTCTGTTGTGGTATGCCGTACGCCAAATGAAAGAGGATCAAGAGGTTGCCTGTGATGCTCTGGCCTTGAAGCATCTTGAACCAGCTTGCCACAGAAGTTATGCCTTGACACTTCTCGAATTGTTAGAAACCTTACCCGATCCGATCCGGTTGGCAGGTACAGCTGGCATTTCGAGCAGCAAAAAGGAAATGGAAAGAAGGATTATTATGATCACCAGGCACAAAAAATTTACGGCAAAAAGCTCACTGCTGGGCCTAGCTGTAATTATGATCTTAAGTGGCTGTACCCTTACAGGAGCAAAGCTAAATTCTGCATCAGCTCCGGCAATGAGCGCTCCTGCTACTTTTCAGGCAGAAGTGCAGGATAAAAATACAACGGCTTCCAGTGTTAAAGGCACTTTATTGGCGGAAAAAAACGGAATCACGGTATCTGCTAATCCCACTGGGGAGAATACACTTTTGCATAAAGTCACGGTAGATGTGCGTGGTGAAGTAAGCCGTACGTTCTTGTGGAATGCAGGAGAAGATAAAACTCGGCCTCCATTGATTGAAGAAGCAGATGTGAACGGAGATGGAACTAAAGAAATTTTCATACGCATTACGACCGGCACGGGTACTGGACTTTCTATGAGTGAGATTCATGTGCTCCAGCCTGCTAGCTTGGAAGAGCTTGTGGTCGAAGATCCGATCGAAACGTTGAATCAGAAGCTGAAATCATCCATTACACATCGAAATAACCACACTTATGTATCTGCTGAACTGGACGGAAAGCATTTGACCAAAGTGTATGATTACACGGAGGGAGCTTGGGGAGAGAAGGTCGGATTTGGCTCTATAGTTTCATACGAACTGATAGATGACCAAATTGTAGCCCATATGTCCGGTGCGGCGTCTATGTCTGAGTTTCCGCTCGAAGTTATTGCCGTTTACGGGAAGAATCTGACCATTGAGAGCGCACAGATGTACTATGGATCGTTTATATCTCCACCACTCAGTGAACAGGATATCAAGTCCATGATGGAAAAACAGCTTCCGGCAAGTGGTTGGACCTTTAGCAAAGACGGAGATCAGTATAGGGTGGATATAGATCCACTGAATGGCGTAGGGGAAGGCAATAGCTATAAAATAAATCCGCTTACCGGAACGGTTCATGACGTAACTTCTGGCAGTCCACTGAGAAGTCTTGTAAACCGAGAAGCGATAGATCTGTGGAACATCTCTAACGGTACAGAATACCAGAAGGAACTGTATAAGTTACTCCAACCTATCTTTGATACAGAGGGTTTCAAGCCAACAGATACGGACTGGATTTCAGGCTTTATCGGGGATGGTTATTTGTTCAGTGATGTTAGGCAAGGAAGCAGGGAATTCACGATTAAAGTAGACGTCTTTACTGGTCAGTGGGAGGAAATTCCTGACCCGTATCAATAGTTAAGTTTCAAGGTCTGTACCGTATTATTGAAGAGACCATTACTAGCGAATTGAAACTAAAAGCAGCCAGTACGTGCCGATAGATTATCGGCATGCACTGGCTGCTTAATTTTTCTAGAAGGGAGGACAGTCTTACGACTGTGTAAATTACGGATGACTAAAGGACTATTCGACCTGGAACTGGTTTAATTCGTCCTGAAGCTTTTTGGACAACTGATTGAGCTGCATGGACAGTTCGGCAACCTGTTCAATGCTGTCCAATTGTTCTTGCGTACTTGCGCTAACTTCTTCCGTTGAAGCGGAATTCTCTTCTGTAGTTGAAGAAATGATTTCGAGTGCCTGTAGGATTTCATCTTTGTGTTTATGGACTTTGGAGGTGTTGCTGCTGATTTGAATCATACGTAATCTTAAAGCCTCCAAATCGCTGTTGATGCTAAAGAATACCTGTTTCGTAGCCTGCACGGATTTTGCATTTTCTTCGGCAATTTCAAGTCCTTGGGCTGTGTATTCCACAGATGCTCTAGTTTTCTCTTCGATTTCATGAACCTTTCTGCCAATCTCCTGTGTAGCCTGTGCAGTCTGCTCCGCCAACTTGCGAACCTCTCCGGCAACAACGGCAAATCCGCGTCCCTGTTCTCCCGCACGTGCTGCTTCTATGGAAGCATTTAGTGCCAGCAGATTGGTTTGCGTAGCGATTTGATGTACCGTGTCCACGATGCTCGAAATTTCATGACGGCTTTGATCAATATCATGGATGGCAGACGATATCGAATGAGTGGAGTTATGATTTTCTTCTGCCCATTTTGATAACTGATCTAATACACCCAACCCCAGTTCGCTCTGGTCGGCAGAAGCCTGCACCATCGTCTCTATGGCTATGGCATCATTAGCGATTTCGTCAATTTGACCAGATAATGATCCGGTTTTTTGCAAAATCGTATCCGTTTCGATCGACTGATAGTTGGTTGCATTCGCAATCTCATTAATGGCTGTGGCTGTATCGTTCATCGTTATAGCTGTGCGGGAAGAAATAGATTGCAGATCCTTTGAGGACTGGTTTAATACCTGAGCGGAGGTACCCACTATTTGGAGCATCCCTTGAATTTTCTGGACCATGTTGAATATTCCGTTGGAGATTTGTCCAATTTCGTTGTTGGAATAGGCATCAAATTGAACCGTCAAATCCCCATTTTCCACCCGTTTGATTTTGGTAAGCAGCTTCGGTATGGATCTGAGCAGATAACGGAGTGTGATATACGAAAATAGAACGAGCAGAATCGCCGCTGCAACAAACCCGCCAATCGTAATCCAGGTGAACTTTTTTAATTCGGAAAGCACTTCCCGCTCTGAAATAGTTAAACCTACGGACCAGCCGGTATCTTTACTTGTAGCATAGCCGATGTAACGGCGTTCTCCGTTGTCATTAATCAGATGTACGCCGGATTCACCAGCGATCATTTTCTTGCCGATTCCCCCAAGATCACCTGGCAGCTCATTAATCTTTTCCTTTGTGACCTTAGACTGGTCTGGGTGATACAGAATATCACCTGTTTTGGAGGCGAGAATGGAATAACCTGTGCTGCCTAGCTTATAGCTTTCCATTATCTCAGGGATATTTTTAGACGCTATATCAACCGCGACAAAACCGATTAATGTATTGTTGTCATTTTTTATCGGATAGAAAATACCCATCAGCATATCACCTGTAGTGATGTCAATATAAGGATCGGAGTAGTACAGGCCGTCTGCTTCGACTGCTGGCTTATAATACGGCCGTTCTTTAATGTTAAAAGCAGCATCTGATGTCGTACCATTGTTGAGGATATAAAAACCTTTGCCGGCAGTACTCGCAATCCATGCATCTGCAAAAGTGGGTTCCACCTTTACTATGTCAGCTAGTGTCTTTGCTACTTCAGCGGCATGCGGAGAAGTCTTGGCCATTTCAGGAGCTTCGGTGGTTTCGATGTATTGTTTGAATAAGTTATTCGTTGACATTTGCTTGACCAGTGAACCCTTTTCCTTAAATAGTGCATCAAATTGACTGACAAGTGCCTGTGTTTTGGTCTGAAGCATAGATTCTTGTTGTTTCACAAGTATGCTGCGAGTGCTGGAAAACATAAAGGTTCCCAAGATTGAGAAGACGACAACAATAATAACTAAAAGTACAATGGACAAAGTATTTGCTATGCTTGATGAACCAAACCGCCTTTTTTTTAGTTGTTGTAACATGCTACCATCTCCCCCAAGTTGTCTCTGAGCAAATAGCTCATAAGAACATATCGGAAGATAGTGAGATTTTCGAAATAGTAATTTTGAGAATGAAAAAATTAAATTAAAATGGATGATGCACAGAATAAATCCTTGACTGGTGCGGGATTTCAAGATGGTGGGGGGAGAGGGAGATCTTAACAATTAGCCTGTAGCTTGGCACATTGCATCTACTGATTAAAGGCGAACTGTTGTTTTTTTAGGTGATGCTTAACTGCCTTTATCAGACTTCTTGTTTGTAGATTGCTTCCAGCTCTTGCGGTTGATAATGATTATCAATTATACTTCCGATAGGAAGGAGGCGAGTAAAGATTTTAAATGCTGATGATAATTTGATGCTCTGGGATTATGCACATATCCGGCTGATTGATATTCGCCATATGTTGTTTAAGGCAGGAGACAAGCTGAACTCCTATAGGTTCCCGGCTGCAGGTTTTTTATATATGGTTCGCGGCAACGTGGTTTTTCGGCTCAATGGAAATAAACATGCTGCAGAACGTTTTCATATCCTACACAGCGGAAAAGGAGGGCAACTGGATATTGATTGGGTCAGGGAGGAAATGGAGTTTTATTTTATTTTCTATAAAGCCTCACTTTCGCTAACGTCCGGATCAGGTGTACGTAGACTTTTTGAAAGAAACAGTCCTTTTCAAAAACAATATGAATTTGCTCCGAATGCTCCAGTGGCTTTGCTGTCACAAGTAAAGGAGATGCACCGGAAATGGCTGGACTCAAGTTCACTTGAACGGATTCAGATCAAAGCAATGCTTTATCAATTTGTCTACGAAGTTGAGCGGCAGAGACAGGCATATGGAGTCTATTCCGTCAAGCCGGATCTGGTGGAGCAAGCAGTTCGATACATACGAGAATATTACAGTCAGCCTATTACCTTATCCTCTATTGCAGAGCAGCTTAATTATAGTGTGGCCTATGTGGCGAAGCAGTTTAAAAGCAAGACGGGTACCAGTCTGATTGATTTTCTTATTCGGACGCGAATAGATAAGGCGCAGGAACTGATGCTAAATACCGATGCATCATTACAGGAGGTTGCCGCCGGAGTGGGGTACACGGACCTGTCCTATTTCATCCGTATTTTCAAGAAAACAACCGGTGTGACTCCGGGTAATTTTAAGTCATTGGCCCTAGGCTCTGCCAAAGGATCAGATCGTCCTAAAATCAGGCTAAGATTGTCTAATGCAGGATGGGCTGAGCCAAGTTATATTGTTAATGATCATGATAATCATTATCAATATAGAAGAAAAGGGGATTTACCGATGGTTAGAAATACAAAAATGTCAATGGGAGCAGCGATGCTGTTATGTCTGGTTTTAATGCTTAGTGCTTGTTCTTCAGGGAACAGTCCTGTTAATTCTGTGAATGCTGGCCCTAGTCCGGTATCCTCTGTGCAAACAGAGACAAGTCCACCGGACTCAGCCACCAATTTAAAATCTACAAGAGTATATAAAGACAGTCAGGGGCATGAGGTTGATATTCCAGAGCGTCCACAGCGGATTGTGCTGCAAGGTAATTCGATCGGAGACCTGCTGGCACTCGGGATTCAGCCGGTCGGTGTCGACCGCCGGTTTATTGAAGAATCAGTCTATTTGGATAAGGAGACAACCCCGGCACAGGATATTGGATTTCCTACAAATCTGGAACTTGTTTTGGATCTGGAACCGGATTTGACAATGCTGGGTTATGTGATGGACAAACAATATGAAGAAGTGTCCAAAATATCACCTACTGTTGTATTTGACCAGAGTAAACCCTTGTCTGAGCGTCTGCCTGTCATTGGTGAGATAGTGGGTAAAAAGGCTGAAGCAGAGCAACTGTTGTCCGAATATAATCGCAAGGCCGAGAATATGTGGAGCGGATTGCGTCAGGAAGGCAAACTTGCCGAAGGAGAAACAGCGGTAGTGCTGATTTATTATTGGAACAAGACAATGTATTTGATGAAAACTGGTGGTATTCCTGCACTGCTGTATCAGCCGCAGGGCTACAAAATGTCCGAGGCAGTGAAGGAAATCGAGCCGGCAGAAGGTGCACCCTATATTGAGGTCTCCCCTGAGCTAATGCATAAGATGCTTATTGGTGACCATTTGTTTGTCATCTATCCGGCCAATGCTGATGCGGAAAATTCCTTTAATGAGTTAATGAAAACTGCGTTGTGGAGCTCGCTCCCTGCTGTAAAGAGCGGAAAAGTTACTTTTGTGGAGACTAAATGGAATTATGACGATATGTTGACCAGCAGCATGCTGCTGGATGAGTTCCCTAAACTGCTGGCTAAATAAATGAGATCTCAGGTTAATCCGCAACAAAGAAGCAGAGGAGGAACTCGCTGCTTCTTTATTTTGTTTATAAAGTAAAGAGGGTTGAATATAGAATAGTAATCGGTCATTGTTTTTTGTTGATTAGCTAGACTCCAAGAGTAGCATCGATTAATCTGAAGAAGTGGAATGCGGGTTATGATTGAATCGTCGACATAGATAAACGGAGGCTGACTATGACTTACTCACAGATCTGGAACAACTCAGGAAATGAAGCCGATATTCTTTATTTGGAGCAGCAGATTAAGGCCGTTAAAAAAGAAATAAAACGAGCAGAAGCTGCAAAGCTTCAAGAAATATTGGATCAAGCGAATTGTAAGCTGGCTGAATTGGAAGCGAAGCTGGACGAGCTTGAGGATTAGGAGCTCGCCGCCCTTTTGTACCGTTTGAACTTTATGTTTCTGAATTTGCACCGGTGTCTATATAGTTTTATAATTGTAGTTTACTTAATCGTATTACTGGGAGGAATGGGGAAATGGATAAAAATAGAAAATATATGCTTGTCGGTGCGCTTCTGACAGGGGTAGGTGTCTCTTTGATGGCCTATACAGCAAGCCGCTATACTTCGTTTAAACGAATCGTAGCCAATACCATCCGTTTGGAAGAAATCGCCTCTCTAGAAATCTCGCGATTGTCTTCAGTTCCCGGTGAAAAGAAAGACATCATTATAACTGATCCTGCTGTTATTGAGCGGATTTTTGCTGATTTCTCTCATGTTCAATTAATGAAATCGGCCCGAAATGTCAGTTCTGACAAAAACTTTAGCTATTATATTACGATAGTTCAGGCTGACTGCAAGCAACGATTTGATATTATTTTAAAAAGCAGACAGCATATGATCATTTATGATAATGATTTAAGCAATCCTCACTTGAATGCCTATAAAATTATCAGCCCTTATTATCCGCAAGCACTGGAACAGGTTTTTGACTGATTATATAGAGGTGCGCAATGAAGTAATATCATAGCCCATTTCCTGCATAGCATCCAATCCATTTATGATCTCTATTGTCCGGGTGCCGTCCCAGCCTTTAGCCGTTCCATATTCGATCCATTCGCGGATACGCTGTGGATGATTTAGATTATAGACATCTTCAAAACCCTTTTTATGGTTTTGCAGCAGATAGCCTGTATTTAGCGGACAACCGGCAATAGGATCATCCCATGTTAGGAGTTGGATGCGGAGGGGGTGGAGCTTTACATTTTTATGATAAATCTTTAATTCAAGCAGACTCCGTTCGTCATGGATTCTCATGCCCAATATATAGCTGTATTCCAGTTCCCTGAGCGTGATAGAACGCAGCTTTTTTTTCATGAAAATCGCCTCTCATCCTAATAATTTTGTTATCATAGCAAGCATAGGGATATTTTTCAAGCAATCAACAGGAAGGATGTTTATATGAAGTATGAATTTGGGGTCATGGCATCCATTACAGAATTGGTGGAGTACCCGGATGAGCAGAGTGATACCTATATTCCGCACCCGAATTTTCAGATCATCATGGATCAATTGGGTATTACAGTACCCGTTGCGGAGATTTATGAACATTTTTTTGCCAACCCTGTTCACACCGGACATGTGCTCGTTTACAGCAATCCAGAGCAACCAAACGCTTGTATTGTCCTCGACACTTACCGTGATCCGCTGGACCAGCTAGACATGATTTATTTCGGATGGCGCTGTTCGTCCGAGAAAGACAATATCCGTGAGCTGTCCCGGCGTTTTTATGATGAATGTGAATTTGCGGTCCGTTATGAAGAAGGTCAATCCGTGCTTTACAAGGTGTTGAAGGAGGATACCTATCCGCGAAAATTTTACTATAATACCGTGTTTGAGCAGCAGTTGAAACGATACCCGGCAAAATAGGCGCTAGAAATACATAACCGAATCACTTAGCACAAAAATGCGAGTTCAGGGCAATGCCGCCCAGACTCGCGTTTTCTATATACCTGTTTTTGAAATGCTCTGCATCATTCAGGCAATTACTGTGCCGTCAGCAGCTGCTCCAGAATTTCGGCGCGAATCTTCAGCAGGCTCAGCTCTTTCAGCGAACGGCTGCGCTGTGGAGTATCAATTTCAATAATTTTTACAATCCTGCCCGGATGTCGGGACAAGATCATAATTTCATCCCCCAACAGCAGGGCTTCATCAATATCATGCGTAACAAAAACGATGGCGCATTTCTTGCGCTCCCACAATGCGATTAATTTCTGAACTAAATCAAACCGCAGATGATAGTCCAGGGAGTGAAAAGGCTCGTCCATCAGCAGCATATTTCCGCCGTGATAAAAAGCGCGGGCAATGGAGCAGCGCTGCCGCATGCCTCCTGACAGCTGATGAGGATAATGATTCTTGTAGGCAGCAAGCCCGACCTCTTCCAAAAATGCTTCGATTTCCGACGCAGAGGTCGGAGAAGCCTCCTTAACAAAGCTGATATTCTCACCAACTGTAGACCACGGCAGCAAACAATCCTCTTGAAAGACATAGGACAGCTTTAGCTCTGGATGCACAGTGACCCTGCCGGAATCGGCGCTTTCGGACTGTGACAGGATATTCAGCAACGTTGTCTTTCCCGCACCTGAAGGGCCTAGAATACAAATGATTTTCGGCATCTGGATTTCAAGACTGATTTTTTCCAGGATTGGAACTCCCGAATAGCGTTTGGAAACTTCTTGTAGTGTAATAAGCATAAGCCCCACCCTTATTTATTCAAATGCGTCGGCAGGCTTACCCTGCTGCGGAACAGAAATGTAATGCAAGATTTGATCACATTCCAGAAAATAGCCATAAACAATGCCAGGGCAAACACGCGATCGGTCTCCAGATTTGTTCTGGCATCGGACAGCAGGCTGCCGATCCCGTCGACGGAGGTCAACAGCTCCGCCATTACGGCCAGCTTCCAGCCCAGTCCCGCTGAGGTGATCATGCCTGATTTCAGATAACTTTTGAGCGAAGGCAATATGATATGCCGGAGAATCTTATTGCCGGGCACATGATAGACCTTGGCCATCCGCATCAATTTGCCATCGATCGCCGCAAATCCCTCGTACAGATTGACCACCAAAACCGGTGTAGTGGACAACACGATAATAAAAATTGCAGGCAGATCCGTAAGCCCAAACCAAATGATCGCGATGCCCAGCCAGGCGATCGGCGGCACGGATTGCATTATATCGATGACTGGTTCCAGATAAGGCTTCCAACGCGGATAAAGTCCAAGCAGCAGCCCCAGACAGCCGCCCAGCAGCAGAACGCAGACCATGCCGATCAGCAGCTTGAGCAGCGTGCGATAAACTGCATAATAAAACTCCGGATCACCGAAATAGCTCAGGACCGTGCGCATCGTCTCCAGCGGGCCAGGCAGGACAAAAGGGTCCATCTGCATAGCTACAAGCTGCCACAGCAAGGCAATGCCCAACAGGGATATGGCTTTTTTACTTAGGCTGATAATAGAACTGTTCATCGGGAAGCTTGCCTCCAATGCTGTCCTTGCTGTAATTCATCAGCGTCTGGTAATACGTTGACAGAACCTCTTTGCTCTCGGAAGCGGAGGCGAAATCCAGCGCCATATGCGGAATCGCTTTCTCAACCACACCGGCATCCAGCTTGAAATACTTGTTGGCCAACTGAGCCGCCTCTTTGGGGTTGTCCAGCGTCCATTGCAGCGCTTTTTGATATGCTTCCTGGAAGCGGGCGACCAGTTCCGGCTGGCTGGCAATTACTGACTGCTTGGTTGCGAGTCCGGCGTTGGGCAGATCGGTGTTTAATTTGGTAACCTGCTGCCATTCCTTTTTGTAATCCACGATCGTGCGCACCTGATCATTTTTCATTTGTATCGCGGTAATTTGCGGCTGAATGCTCACAATTGTGGAGGCCTTGCCGGATAACAACAGCTGAGCTCCCTCAGCCAGCTGGGTGTAATGCAATGTGATGTCTTTCCCTGGCTCCAGTCCGTTATGCTTCAAAAAGGTCTGCGTAATATAATCGACAGGCGAGGATTTCATAGGCACATACAGCGTTTTTCCTTTAAGATCCTCCCAGCTCTGGATGGACGGATCTGTTGTAATCATGCTCATCACTGACCAGGTATTCACATTCATCAAGGAAAGATCCATTCCCTTGTTATACATCACGACGGCATTGTTCAGCGGCAGAGCTAAGAAGCTTACTTGATTGTCCTTAGCCAGCGCGGTCAGCGTGTCGATGGACTCCCAGGTTTTGAACTCGATGTTGACCGATTCTCCCAACGCCTTGGATTCAATTAGCCTCAGAATAGGCAGAGAAGGCGGAGAAGGAGGGCCGCCGACCGTGATATTCAGTGTTTCTGCCGGGCCAGCGGAGGGAGCGGCGGATTTGGGCGAATTTTCATTTTTTTGTTGCGAACAGGCACTTAACATAAAAAATAAACTTAACAGTAAACTGAGGCACAAGGCATAAACAGATTTAGCTTTCATCGTGAGTTCCTTTCAAGCGGTTATTTTGACAGCTAGATGGTAATATTGATGAATTTTATTGATAATTATTCTCAATTACAGTGAAAATAAAAACCTATCATAAGACATGATAGGCCTGCGCCCAACTATTTTTTGCTGCTGCAAACGGCAATATAATTCAGATCTTTACCCGTCGTATTAAAAAAGGTAAACATCTTTTTGAACTGTTCCCGGTTCTCTTTCTTGAGCCCGTTTTTCACAATACGCAGCGCCCCGATAACCCCTTCATCGCGAATGAGTCCATTGATACTCATTAAGGACATGGGACCGGTAGCATTGTCTACTTGCTTAAAGCCTGCGGAGTGGAACAATCCCGCCCAATGCCCAACAGACAGCGGCTCGACATTGATGTGAATGGTGCGGCGAAGCTCGGCTAGATGTTCTTCCATATTTTCCTTGGCAAAGGTAATATCATGTGTTAGCAGAATGCCGCCAGGCTTTAGTACCCGATAGTATTCGGCGACTGCCTTTTCCTTCGCAGGCTGGTTAAGCATCGTGAGCATGGCTTCATTAATGACAACGTCAAAGCTCTCATTCTCAAAAGGGAGCTTCATCGCATTGCCTTGCCGGACATGGATATAGTTTTCCAGATTGGCATTTTTAATATTTCGGTTTGCTTTTTCCAGCGCCCGCGGGTCCATATCAATGCCGGTAATTTGACAGTGGTATTTCCCGGCCAGTTGAATGGAGGTGGTGCACATATTGCAGGCTACCTCCAAAACCTGGCTGTCCGTACTCAGATTGGCTTGCTGGATCAGCCAGTTGGTTGCTGCAACGCCGCCGGGCCGCAAACGTTTTTTTCCCAGCCGCGCCAAAAAATTATGGCCTACTTCCTTTTTCATCGCATTCACCCCATTACTTATCCGGCTTGACTACAACCAGAAGCATCTGAAACGCTTCTGTTGCGTATAGGGCATGCGGAATATTGGCCGGCATAACTAGGGTCTCCCCCGCATGAACTGTGTAGTTATCTTCTCCAATTGTAATTTCCGCTTGCCCGGACAAAATGTTGACCATGGCATCGCCCGGGGAAGAATGGCCCCCAATCGACGAGCCTTTATCCAGCGAAAGTAAGGTCATTGCCAGATTTGGCCGCTGTACAAGGGTCAGACTGGAAACCTGCTGTTCCTCTATTGTGATGATTTCTTTCAAATCTATGACTGCGGATTGCGGCAGTTTTTTAATAAATAAACCTGTTTCCATTTTGAATACCTCCGTTTTATATACTGATTTGCAAAAATTTGCAGCTGCTGTGGGCGGAATAATCATGCCATGTGCCCGCTGGGACGATAACAGATGCGCCGGCTGTCAATTGATAGGGCTCTGCCGCCACCAGCAGATGAAGCTCGCCTTCCAGCACATGGATGATTTTAGATTTGGGGGAGGTCTCCGAACTGATAGTCTCCTCCTGATCCATGGCATACAATACCCATTCCGGTTGTGCTGCTGTTTCGGCTGCAGCTACGGGTAATGACAGCGTTCGGCTCGCAATCCGGTGCGGCTTGACGCTGATCATATCTGTTAAGAAAAATACCTTGCCTGCTGTAATTCCACTCATACGATCCCCCTGTTCAAAGTACAGTGTTTTGATTATTTCCAAATTGCTTGATTGAATGATTCCTGCAATTTGATATAATGAGAATGACTAATGAGAATTATTCTCATTTATTTTATTGTAGCAGAGTATTCATCATGACTCTGTTGCCATGGCAACAGGAGGCTGAGAAAATTGCAGAAATATCTGAGCAGGATACAGAGCACCACTTTGTTTAAGGGATTCGCGGACCGGGAGGTGCAGCAAGCACTGAGCTGCCTGCAGGGCACAATCAAGGATTTTGCGCGGAAGGAGGTTGTTTTTAGAAAAGACGATATTCTGGATTCGGTGGGCATTATTATCCATGGCAATGTTTTGCTGTGCAAAGATAATATCTCAGGCATGAGATTTATTTTCTCGGAACTCGGGGATGGAGAAATCTTTGGCGAAACGGCGCTTCGCCTTGTCCAAGAGCACAGCGGCTATGAAGCGGTGGCGGGATCGGAATGCCGGATTCTGTTTATCAAAATAAATAAAATCGTCCGGCCCGGCCAGGACACTTGCCATTTAAGGGGACGGATCATTGAGAATATGTTGGCCCTGCTGCTTGAGAACAACCGGTCTATCTATCAAAAGCTGGATCTGGTCTCCCACAAATCGCTGCGGGACCGTATCCTGCATTATTTGGCCCTCCAGACCAAAAAAAACAATTCCGCCTGTTTTGAAATTCCGTTTACCCGCAGCGACCTGGCTGATTATTTGACTGTTGACCGCAGCGCCTTGTCCAGAGAACTGCAGCGAATGGCACAGGACGGGCTGATCCGGTTTAATCGAAATCAATTCGAGCTGTTGGACGCGGAGAATCAGCTGCGGATCAGCGATTTTTAGAATAATTTCTCCAAACATTGAAAAGGAGTAAACAGAGGGAATAATCAGCTAGAAAGCGCATTGGGAAAGGATTTGACCGATCTAAACAGCATAAAAGACGTAGTTAAAGTTAGCTAACTGTTGACTTGAGTTTTGATTTGTTGATTTTAGCTATCTATCGGAGTTACTCATAAATACAAGAGCCCGCGTCGGACGCGGGCTCTTGTATTTTACTCTCCTCCAGTAGCCACCGGATTCTCCTCATATGAAATCCAATCACTCCAGCTTCCTGCATACAGCTTCACATTCTTGTACCCGGCTTTGCCTAGTGCGAGCACATTTGGGCAGGCACTTACGCCTGAACCGCAGTACACGATAATTTCTTGCTCAGGATTAATTCCTTCATAATGCTCTTTCAGCACCTCAGTTGATTTCCAGCGCCCTTGCTCATCCAGTACATCCTTCCAGAACTTATTGATCGCTCCGGGAATATGACCTGCCTTCGGATCAATGGGTTCTTCAAGTCCTTCATAGCGGCGGGACTCGCGGGAATCCATCAATAGTGCGCCACCGTCGTTAACTACATTTTGCACATCTTCCATGCTAACAAGCATCTTCTTCTGAACATCTGCTTCATACTGGCTAGGAATCCTAACCGCTTGATGATCACTGACGGGAAATTTACCATTTTTCCAAGCAGAGTAGCCTTCATCCATTACATACACACGTTCATGCCCTAAATAACTGAGCATCCACCATAAACGGGAAGCGTAAGCTCCACCTTGATCATCATAAGCAACGACAATGCTATCTCTGTTAATGCCAACCTTGCTAAGAACGGTGGTTAGCTTCGAGATCTCAGGCAGTGGGTGGCGTCCACCGTGTGCGCTTACTGGAGCGGAAAGCTGTTCTTCCAGATGTAGATAAAGTGCTCCGGGAATATGATCTTCCGTATAGGCTTTACGCCCAGCTTCCGGATCCGTGAGTAAAAAACGGCAATCGACTATAACAAGTTCAGGCTCGTATAACCGAGCAAGCAGCCATCGAGTAGAAACGATCGGTTCCATAAAGTAGCCTTCTTTCCTGTTTAATATGTATGGAGTCATTATAGCGGAAAATAAAAGAGGGCGCACCTTAAGCTTATGGCTTAAACTGCGTCCTCATTGAATTAGATCAAACGATATCCTGATGGCAAGCTGCCGGTACGTTGAATGGTGCGAACCTGCGCCGGGGTCAGCCGTTGATTGCTTGAAATGAGCGATTCGACATCTCCTCTTCGCAGAAAGTCGTCCAGTTCGCGGATGCTGCGGTTACCACGCAAAATGACGAAATTATCGCGGAAGGCAGAACGATCGAATAACACAAGCGTAGCGTTCGGATTTGTGGAGAAGAAGCGCAAGCTTTCTATTCCTGTAAGGACTGAATCTATATCTGCAATGCCCAGGTTGCCGCGAAGAGTTCTGCGAAGCCCCCGAAAGTTCTCCTCACTAAACACTCTTAGCCTAGGATATATTACAGATGTTACTTTTTTTGTAATCATGGTTAATCCCTCCAAGTTCGATTGACGAACTGTCGTTTTCGACAACTCGCCGCCAGATTTACCATAAATGAATGCGGTAGTTTCGACTGGAAAAAGGAGTGACCTGGGCGCTAGGCTCCGGATTACTCCTTTTTGTTGTTGTAAGCAGTTCCTAGATCAAACGATATCCCGAAGGCAAGTTACCGCTGCTGCGGATATTACGGATTTGTTCGAGGGTTAAGCGTTGGTTAGTAGAAATAATGGATTCCACGTCATTACCTGAAATGAAATCATCCAGATCCCTAATGTTGCGGTTCCCGCGAAGAACACGGAAATTTCCTCTAAACCGGGTTCTTGTGAAGAGTACCAGTGTAGCATTGCTGCTAGTAGAGAAGAACCGAAGGCTCTCAATACCATCGAGGATGTTGTCCGTATTACGAATACCCAGGTTGCCAGTATATACTCTACGGCGTCCATTGAAGTTTTCTTCATCGTACACGGTCAAGCGAGGGAAAGTCTGAGAAATGTGAACTTCTTTTTTCATTTGTAATTCCTCCTTTGTTATCTAATCTATGTTCATATAACTTTTTGGCTTGGCTGATAGTCTAATAGAAAGCCCTTATTTGCATGAATTTATTATTTTGGGCTTTACTCCAACAATATATTAGTGTACTATTTAAGTAAGACACTGACACAATATAAAAAATGAACAATACATTAGTTGGCAGGGAGGATTCGCATGAAACAGGGGAGTGGTGTAGAAATGCAAGATTCAATCGTTCTGCAAATGAATGAGGTAAGTAAGATCATCAAAGGAAGACCAATTGTGGATAAGCTGACATTTGATATCCGTAAGGGTGAAATTGTTGGATTGCTAGGTCCAAACGGTGCAGGAAAGACCACAACGATTCGAATGATGACGGGTTTAATAAGGATGAGCGAAGGCGATGTGATTATCCAAGGCCACAGTGTAAAAAAGGATTTTAAGCAGGCGATTGGCCATATCGGTGCGATAATTGAAAATCCAGAGTTTTATCCCTATATGACTGGACTTGATAATCTGAAGCAGTATCAAAGAATGACGGATAACATTGAGGCTGGCAGAATAGATGAGGTTGTAGAACTGGTAGGACTTCAAGAAGCGATGAATAAAAAAGTAAAGGCTTATTCGCTGGGGATGCGCCAACGTCTTGGGATTGCTCAGGCGCTTCTCAATCGGCCGAAGTTATTGATTTTAGATGAGCCTACGAACGGACTTGATCCGGCCGGAATACGGGAAATGCGTGATTATATGCGTACCATCGCCGAAGTGGAAGGCATTTCTATTCTGATTTCCAGCCATTTACTTACTGAAATTGAACAAATATGCCATCGGGCTATTGTGATCCAGAATGGTAAGCTGGTGACCGTAACTACGATTGGTGAGGAGCAGGAAGCAACCGCACAAGTGAAGCTCACCATCCGTGTAGGATCAATCGAATCCGCTATAAATATCTTGGAGCGCTTGGATTATGCGGAATTGATCTCTATGGATAGCGCGCGATCTGAAGTGACAGTAAGTCTGCTTGATAGCAGAGTACCGGAGCTTGTATCTACTTTTAGTGATGAAGGTGTGGGGATTTTTCGGATTACGGAGAATAAACAAAGTCTTGAGGAAGATTTCTTGAAATGGACAGGAGGAAACCGCATTGCGTAACTTTAATAATCTGATTGTGAATGAATGGCTCAAGCTCTCAAAAAAACGCACATTTTTTATGCCATATCTGATATTAATTCTATTATCCCTGCTGTTAGGTTATATAGTTCATTCTGTCTCACCTGACCTGTTTGAATCAGCTTATGATTTTTCAGCTATGATGCTGCTTTCTCAAGGGATTGGGCAAGTGATTACAATTCTTGCGATCATCGGAACAGCAGGTATTGTCTCAAAAGAGTATAGTCAAGGAACCATTAAGTTCCTGCTTATCCGCGCCAGAAGCCGTACAGCAATCCTCGCATCCAAATATGTGGTTGTACTGTTGTATGCTTTGACTTTGACTGTCATCGGAGGTATAGCCGTTTTTGGAACAGGGGCTTTGTGGTTTGGACTAAGTGGTGGAGAAGCGGGTATGAGTGAGATGCTTACAAACCTATTGTATAATCTCGTTAGTACGGTTGTGTATGGAACACTTGCTTTTATGCTGGGGATATTGACCACTTCAACGGGAGTAACGATTGGGGCTACTATGTTTGCGCTAATGATAGACAAATTGATTATTTCTCGTGATTTTTACAAATATGTTCTGTTTCCAAACTTAAATTTATCTGCTTATGAAGGTGGAGGAGCACCTATGCCTGGAATGACACTGACCTTTTCTATCGTGATGCTTGTCTTATACACAGCTGTCTTTCTTCTCGTAGGTTTCTCCGTCTTTAGACGAAGGGATGTTGCTTAATCATGACAATCGAATTCGATAACAACCTGCCGATTTATATACAGATCATGAATTACATCAAAGGTGAAATCGTCACAGGCAAGCTGAAACCGGGAGATAAAATACTCTCAGTACGAGAACTTGCCAGTGAACTGCAGATTAATCCGAATACGGTGCAAAGAACTTTTCAGGAACTGGAGCGTGAAGAAATCGTGGAAACCCGGCGTGGAATGGGAAGATACGTCACAAGTAATGAAGGTACTATCCTGACCATCAAAAAAGAAATGGCCAAAGATGTGCTAGATCGTTTCATTCGTGGTATGCAGGATCTTGGCTTTCAAGGCGAAGATATTTTAGCGGCGGTTGCGGAGAATATCCGTAACAAGGATAAAGAATAGGGGGATAAACAAGTTGGGAAATATACTTGAGGTTCATGAAGTTACAAAAAAATATAGATCCAAGCATGCCCTCCACAAGGTATCTTTTAATCTGAGTGCGGGTAAGATCACAGGACTGCTGGGCAGTAACGGCAGCGGCAAAAGTACACTTATGAAAATCATCGCTGGACTGACACAACCTACCTCTGGTCGTGTATCCGTCATTGGGGGTTCTGTAGGAACAGAAAGTAAAGCGGTGGTGTCGTTTATGCCTGATAAGCCGCTTACAGAATCCTGGATGAGTGTTTCTGATGCTCTGAAATTCCAAACTGACTTCTATCCGGATTTTGATCAGACTAAAGCCTCGCGAATGTTGGAGTTTATGAAACTAAGAGCGCAAGATAAGGTAAAGGACCTGTCCAAAGGGATGAACGAACGTTTACAGCTTACACTTGCCCTATCACGCCGAGCTAGCCTTTATTTGCTGGATGAACCCATTGGTGGTGTAGATCCGGTAGCTAGAACAAAAATTCTTAACGCGTTAGTAGAGTTTTATGAAGAGGACAGTACCATTCTCTTATCAACCCATTTAGTATCGGATATTGAGCGGATCTTTGATGATGTGATTTTTATAAAAGAAGGAGAAATTCTGATGCATACTGCGGTGGAGGATATTCGGCTACGCCATGGCAAAAGTATTGACGAACTGTTCAGAGAGGTGTACGCAGAATGCTAAAGCTAGTGAAGTATGATTTTAGACGGGATAGGGATAAGTTTCTTGCAGTTTTTGTAATCATAATTCTGGCACAGATTGGGTTAGGATTTACCAAACTGCATGACTATGAACGGTTTACTTTGAACGGAATAGCTTATGTTATTGCAGGACTGATCTTTCTTGTCATGGCAGCAAAAACCTTTTTTAACAATATAAATTCCTATAATCGTCGCCTAGTGCCCGTAAGAACTTTGAACACAGTCCTTTCTCCGTTAGTGCTCTATTTAGCTCTAATGCTGGGTATTATTTTAATAGCTTTGATCCATTTTGGTGTGTATCTTTCAATGTATCCCTCCTCATTTCTTCCGGAGAATTTCTGGAAAGTGGGATTGTTAGTTCTCTTGCAGGCGTATTGGTTTACCGGTTATATCATGCTTACCTTGATGGTCTCCATTACGGTTGCACGAAGTGTGAAATTTAAGGGGCGAGTATGGATTGGGCTGGCCACTGCGTATTTGTTACAGAATGGAATATTCTATTTGGAGTATTTTATTTTCAAAAGTAACTTCACTGCTTGGGAAAGTGTATTCCAGTTCGAGGTCATAGATGAGACGGATACCGCAAATGGGATACAGCTTATACAGGGTCATTTGAATCTAGCTCCTCTTCTGTTTGAAGCGGTGATAGCAGTTCTTCTTATAGCGGTCATCATCAAGCTCGTTAATAAAAGAGTGGACGTTTAGCCACAACTTGGCGGAATAGTTTTTTGAACGGAGGCAGAGTGATTTAGCTTTGGCTTCGTTTTTGTGCAAAAAAAAGACGTCCTTCTAAGTGAAGGGCATCTGTTAGGGTAAGTTCTACAGACCTTCAACCCGAAGGGTGGCGGTCCATGTTTCAAGCTCTCTTATTAGGCGTTCTTCCTCATTTTCGTCCAAGCGGAATTTAACTCCATATTGATATTGGCCAAGCCCAAACATCCAACCCCACCGGACGCTGCATAAGAGCTGAAGCTTCTCTTCATTTAATTGAAGATGAATAATAAGCCTAGTATCTCTTGCAGTGAATCGAAGATTCAAAGGAGTACGTACCTTACAACCCGAACGGCTAAGATCGAGTAATACAGCCTCTGTTAACTTTCCAGCACCTGGACCGGAATTGTTAAGCGGAACTTCAATCCAGCATTCAAGCGGATGGTTCATAACATAACGGAATGGTTCTTTCCTGCTGGACACATCCATAATTTTCCTCCCCATTGTTTATTTGCTATTATATCGAAAGGGAATGTTGAGAACAATCTACTAAAGTGCTATTTTTAATTAAGAATTAATTTTTTTAATACTAACGAAGGTGATGAGATTTATATGTACCAATACCTTAATGAAACGTTCCGTAATCACAATTTTGATCAAGGAAGCTTGCAGGATGGTGAGTTAAATAACTGTACATTCGAGCAATGCTCCTTCAAAGGCACTTCTATGGAAGAGATGAACTCTATTGGCTGCCGATTTATTGATTGTGATTTTACTGGAGCCATGCTTAATGCGTCTCACCATAAAGGTTCAGCTTTTACCAATTGTAAATTTACGGGAGCGAACCTGTTTGTATCTAAATTCGAAGATTGCAAGATGGTTGGATCGGATTTCTCAAATGCATATTTGGACGGAATCTCCCTACTCGGAGGGGACTGGTCGTACACGAACCTAAGACATACTAATCTAAGCAGACAGGATCTGCGAGGGATTCGATTTACAGAAGCGGACTTAATGGGCTGTAATTTGCAAAAAAGTGACTTACGAGGAGCGGATTTGAGCCGTGTACAATTGTCTCAATGCAAACTTAAGGGAGCGGATATGCGGGAAGCGATTGTTGAAGGAATTGATTTAAAGAGTCTGGATCTGCAGGGAGTGCGGATGGATATTGAACAGGCGGTACTCTTGGCACGTTCATTTGGGGCAAAAGTAGGGAATTAGTAAACGGACGCATCAGTTGCTAGCGTGGATCATAAAGACCTCCGCTAGCAAATCAATGCTTGAAGCGGAGGGGGTGGCAGCGCAGATTATTATGAGTATTCTAACTGCTGAACCTATGTATTATGGCATATGTAATAGTATGCGTTAACGTAACCTTTTTCTGGGTTTTGCCCACCATTTAATCCATAAGAATCCATCATCATCACGAAAAAACTTTATACCTACCCAGCGTAAGGGTGTCCATACTTCTTTAAAATAATATGAAGGCATAGTCTGTTAGACCCTCCTATATAGTAAATTATTACTATATATTACGCTAATTCTACGGGATTCACAAGCTAGATTTACTAATAATTACATATTGTCCGGGTGAAAGGGGTTGAGGATGCATTATGCAGGACCTAAGGCACCGCTTGAGCTACCGAGAAGTGCACCCCTCCATTTTACATAGACGCTCCACGTCATAGTGGATAGCAGTGGTCGATGTCATGAAAGACAAAGGAGTAGTAGTTCTCTAATAATAGGAGAACTACTACTCCTTTTTTTTGGATCGTTGTTTGGCTGCTTTTACACCGCCGAGTCATATTCAGTCCACTGAAGCTTAAGGACCCGGATGACGTTATTAGCATATTTTTAACCTTTTGAGCGTGCTTTCGGACCTCAGAGACATTATTCTATATGAAGAGCCTGTTATTGAGTGTTTTTGGTGCCAATTGCGGCTGTGGTGTCCGTTAATATCCAAAAAGTGAGCTAACGCTGCGTATAAGGTCAGCTGAGTCCGATAGATGATTCGTAAGCGAATGAGATGTAATTAGGAAGTTAGATGTTCAGATCATTGAGGCTACTCCAGCAGTCATTTCATGGGTAATGGGATGGCTTTTTTTTGTTGCCGAGTTGGATTCGAATCTAGTAAAAACACAATGTTAGAAGGGGATAAGCACAGTCATTTTATGATGCCTCGCATTTAATAAACGGAGAGGATGTGATGAGATGACAGAAGGCGAGTTTATAGCGAAGATTGCGAATTTTGCTGTAAAGGACATGCAGCTCACTAAGGTTCCTGCTTCGTTAACCATTGCTCAAGCGGCTCTGGAGTCAGGCTGGGGCAGCAGTGGATTGACTGTGAAAGCGAATAATTTGTTTGGGATCAAAGGAAGTGGACCTGCTGGCAGCATTACTGTACAAACTACCGAATATATTAACGGTAAAGCTGTTAAAGTGAATGCCCCTTTTCGAGCCTATAACAACTGGGGAGAATCTATCGCGGATCATTCCGACTTGATTGTGAATGGAGTCTCATGGAATCGCAACCTTTACAGCAAGGTTCTCGGTGCGAGTGGCAAGGTGGCCGCACAAGAGATTGCCGCAGCTGGTTACGCTACTGATCCGAACTATGCAGCTAAGCTGATTCAAATTATGAATACCTATAATCTGTATCAATATGACGACAAATCCATGGGAGGAGATGATGAGATGTCAGCAGAGGATAAGCAAAAGCTTGTTAGTCTAGAATCGGAAGTAAAGGAACTGCGTGCTCTTATAGCAGCTCTTACAGATAGCAGGGATACGCTGAAAACAGGTGTGCAAGAACAGGGGCAGTCGATTAATAAGCTTACGGATCGGGTGACATTCATTGAAAATCGGGCAGTCATGAATGTCCCTGCATGGGCTGAGGCGGCTGTGAAAGCAGCGACTGCGGCAGGACTTCTCGATACTCCATCGGGTGGCAGTTACGATTTCTATCGCATATTAACGGTGCTGAACCGTGCAGGTTTACTTGTAACAGGAAGTAAAAAATGAAATAAGGAGGATTAAAAAACATGTATAACGATGCTCTCAACAGTGTGCTTGCCTTTGCTTCAGTCCTAGCTGTTTTTGTAATGGCACTTGTACAACTTGTGAAGAATAGCATTGAACTTCCGCGGAACATTGTGCCAGTAGTGGGGTTGGCTATTGGCTTGCTGGTTGGAGCAGTTGCCTATCCGTTCACTGATATGAATCTGATTCTGCGACTCTGGGCGGGGGGGCTTGCGGGGCTATCAGCGACCGGTTTGTTTGAACTGGCTTTTAATAAAAGGGATGGGACGAAAAAAGATGATAAATAGATCTTGCCTATGAGTTTTATAAAACAATCGTTTTACACTGGTAATGTGGCTATGCATTCAGTCGAGAACACTAATATATTATGGTATGCCAATTTATAAAGGGGGTGCAACGATGGGAACTTACCTTGATGCAAGAACATCTCAAAATGCCAGCCTAGCCAACTCTATAGCGATTCCTATTACGGTACTTAACACGCCGCAGCTTTTTGGACAGATTGGGTTGTTAACGGCTGGAGTGACTACCAATCCACGTGTTCTCCTTAAAGGAACGATATCAGTGACACTTCCGCTAGCGTTAGTGGGTATCACAATTACGATTGTAAGAGGAACCTTGGCTACTGATCCAAAAGTGTATTCTGCTACTTCAACTTTTGGTCTTAGTATATTGGCTCCACAAGTAATAACTTTTTCGGCAGATGACTTCTTACCCGCGATTACTCCTCAGCTCACTTATACAGCATTTGTTTCTTCTAATCTTCTCGGTACAGTACGTGTGGGCCCAGAAAGCTTTGATGGTATTTTAGTTTCTGATTAATTGTATAGCCCTAAACCTCGCTGGTAACCCAGTGGGGTCTTTTTTTTTAACCGTACGCCCAATCTTCTAAGGGGTTATCTACATATCTTATGATGTATTCTAAATACGGAGGAGGTCTTCTCATGGGTGCTGAATTTGGTCATGTTGGTGGTGCTTTTACTTCTACAGGCGCAATCTTAGTTTTGTTCATCTTATTAGTAATTATTACAAGCGCATGCATATTCTAATTCACCAAAATAGCAGAGCTCCATGTTGGCATTTTGCCGACTTGGGGCTTTTTTTTGTAGGTATTTTGTCCATTAAGGCTATATAAAATATTAAGTTAAAAGAATACTAATCACGTAGTGAATAACATGAGTTTACAATACTATGATTTTGAATATTCAAATATACATGTTATCTTAATCTGATAACATAGATTAATACTGTTAAATTTTATTTAGGAGAGAGCTAGTTTGAAGAAAAAAATGATGATCGGAATTTCTTCTGTTATTGTACTTTTAATCATTGTTGTAACTGTGGGAAGCTTTTATTTCTATCATGTTGCTATTGCACGTGCTTCAAAGGACTTCTTGAATGAAAGCCCTGACCTGCAGTCCAGTCCAGAGGTAGAACAATCTAAAGATACCTCGAAGGCAGACCAAGAGTGGTGGGATACCCAGAGCTTTGATAGATGGGAGATGAATTCTGATGACGGAATAGAGCTTAAAGCATACTATTTAGCTGCTCCTGAACATTCCGATAAGACAGTGATTATTGCTCATGGGTATGCTGGAAATGCAACTCAAATGAGCGGGTATGCCAGAATGTATTATGAGAGACTTGGATATAATATTTTGCTGCCGGATGCCAGAGGACATGGAGAAAGTGAGGGTGACTATATCGGATTTGGATGGCCAGAACGTAAGGATTACTTGAAGTGGATACAGAACGTTCTGAAAGCAAACGGTGAGGATACACAGATTATACTGCACGGTGTTTCCATGGGGGGAGCTACCGTAATGATGACAAGCGGTGAGGATTTACCAGCTAATGTTAAAGCAATTGTGGAAGATTGCGGTTATACCTCAGTGAAGGACGAGCTTACCTTTCAATTAAAAAGAATGTACCATCTCCCCGCCTTTCCAATTGTAGATACGACCAGTATGCTAACAAAGATTCGGGCAGGTTACTCCTTTGGTGAAGCCTCAGCCTTAGAACAGGTGAAGAAATCTAAAACGCCAACCCTGTTTATTCATGGCGATAATGATACTTTTGTTCCTACGGAAATGGTTCATACGGTATATGATAATAGTCCGGTCGAGAAGGAGCTTTACATCGTTCCTAATGCGGGTCACGGAGAAGCTTTCCGCATGGATCCGGTTAAGTATGAGAGCGTAGTTTCTGAGTTTATCGGAAGATTTGTGAAATAGTTGTTGCTGAAAAGGCTGCCGAAAGGTAGTCTTTTCGTGCTTATAATACCGTTAAACATAAATTCGGGGCCCTATCTCTAGGGCCCCTTTCATGGGAGAGGAGAAACCGGACGAAGAGCTTATGGGGAAACGTAAGCCTGCTCCGCGGTTGTCTACGACATTTGTGGTGTCGATAATTACATGATGTCCCTGGAAGTCCAATCTTATACATTAAGATGACTTATTTCTCTGAATAAGCTGTTTCGCCTTCTTATTTCATATCTAGACAAATTTTTTATTTCATCGCGCAAATGTGTTACGATAGGCGTGGACTTATGCCTTTTTGGGCATAACAAACAGAGATATAGAGCGGGTGAATAACAGTGAGAGTGGTATCGGGAAGTGCAAAAGGAAGGCCACTGAAGAGTGTTCCGGGAAGTGGGACAAGGCCTACGACCGATAAGGTGAAGGAAGCTGTATTTAGCATGGTAGGCCCATATTTCGAAGGTGGAGCGGTGCTGGATTTATTCGCCGGTACTGGCGGTTTGGGGATCGAAGCTTTAAGCAGAGGCATGGAAAGCGGCGTATTTGTTGATATGGATCCTAAAAGTATCGACACGATCCGCGCCAATCTGAAGGCTACTAAGCTGGAAGAACAAGCGCAGGTGTACCGTAATGAAGCTGGGAGAGCGCTAAGTGCGTTGGAGAAGCGGGGGAAAATTTTTGATTTGGTCTTTTTGGATCCTCCCTATCGCTTGAAGCACGGGGATGAGCTTATGTTTATGATGGTCGAAAAAGGAATGCTGCAAGAGGACGCAATTATTGTTCTGGAGCATGAATCAAGTTATGCCTATCCTGAAGACATTCCAGGATTTTATAGGCTGCGTCAGGCCGTATACGGAGAAACGACAATTTCTATTTACCAGTATGAAGCTAATCCTGCAGAGGAAAGTGAAGCTGGTGAGGAGGTAGAGAATGAGTCAGCAAATTAGAAAAGAACGTGTTGCCATTTATCCAGGTACCTTTGATCCCGTGACTATGGGACATATGGATATTATTCGGCGCGCATCCAAGCAATTCGACCGTTTGATTGTAACGGTGCTTAATAATTTGAGTAAAAACCCGCTGTTTACTGTTGATGAACGGACAGAGCTATTAAGACAGGCGACCGCTGATATTCCCAATGTGGAAATTGACAGCTTCCGTGACCTGTTAGTGAATTATGTTCGTCAAAAAGATGCTCAAGTCATTGTTCGGGGTATCCGTACCGTTACTGACTTTGAATATGAACTGCAAAACGCATCGATCAACCATAGCCTGGATCCCGATGCAGAAACGATTTTTATGATGACTAATCCGAAATATTCCTACTTAAGTTCCAGTGTTGTTAAAGAAATCGCCCACTTCGGCGGGAATGTGACTGATTTTGTGACGCCTGAGGTTGAACAAGCGATGAAGCGTAAATTTAACCGAGCCGATGGCGAATAGTACTTATCAGATAAGTTCCAGCAGATAATCCCAACAGGATGATGAGCAGAAGGGCTTGCAGACTTAGCAACTGTGGAAAAGAGCTCCATATGTCCGTTACATTAATGGTGCCGGTTGGAGTCGGGCGTGAGTCTGCAAGTGCTGGTAAAGCAGCTTTACGGATAGCCAACAATGGTTTCCAGAGCAATAAAGTTAACAGAAAAGCATAAAATCCATGCATCAGACGAACCGTAGCGTAGGGTAGAAATCTGACTCTGGCTTGTTTGAGCATGGTCAGCACCTGTAGTTGCGCACAGAGTCCGCTCCAGCCCAGTGCAGCAGACAGTAAAGCTATCCCAAGCATACTAGAAGGACCTGTTCCTATGCTTGCTAGCCCTTTGCTGATCGCGTCGGCGCCTAAATGAATTTCCAGCAAGCTTGCTGGCAGAGCAGCTGGCAATGCGGGAAGTACAGTAGTGATGATATTGATGACTACAGCGAACATAATCATGTAACCGCCCACGACCATCAGACTTTGCACGGCATTAGCGACGGACTCGCCGAGAAGCTTGCCGAAGCTGCGTCCGTCTTTTGCTCTGGCATCTGTTGCTGCAAGCTGAACGCGACTATATAAAGAAGGCTGTTTGGTGTCTGTGGGGATCTTATCAACTGGTTTCGTGTTCGCTGACCGCCCCTTTAATAGAGCATCGGTGTAGCTGGCTAGAAGTCCAGAGATCCAGTGGATGGCCAGCAGGAAATAACCTGCTGAAGTACTGTGTAGAAAAGCTATGCCAATTACTATAAGCATGGTTACCGGGCTGGCGAAGTGTGTAAGTGCGGCAAGTCGGGCGGCTTCCTTGTCAGAAATGCTGTTCTGCTTGTGTAGCTGCATGACCCCTCCAGCTCCACCGGGAAATCCGGCTGTGATTCCGAGTGCCAAGGTCCAGCCGCTGGCACCGGGCAGACGAAAGACCTTTTTCATCAATGGCTCCAGAAGCACTCCAAAACCATGCACGAAACCCGAGGCGGTAAGCATCTCTGACAGCATCAGGAAGGGGAGCAGGGCAGGGAATACGAGTGTCCACCAAAGCTTCAATCCTTGGAGTGAAGCCTCAAAGGAGCTCTCCGGTGAGATAATAATTGCAATGGCTGTCAGGATTGCCATAATCCCGGGTATAAATGGTGTGGAGCGTGTAGCTAGTCGGCGTATTTGAATATTTTTCATTTCTCAGATCACCTCTTCATAACTTAAGGCATGGACGATGTGTTATCAATTTATGCAGAGTAGACAACCATCATGCCAAACCACTAGTCGAAGCGGTAATGAAGTTCAATCATTCATATCCTAAAAGTGCCGCGGGAAAGAAGGGAAGAGCAGTGAAGCAACTGAAGCATCGGCCGGGTTTCCGCGCCACAGCTTATCTGTTTACGTTTGTAGTAATCGTGTATGTATTTGTCTTTATGAACACCCCGTACATCGTATATCAGCCAGGCAGTGCATCTGAGGTTGCCCCTATGATTAAGGTAGAGAATGCCGATCCGGCTGAAGAAGGAACGTTTATGATGACTACGGTGTCTGCTAGTTATGCTAATGTGGCCTTATTGGTCGCCTCTGCTTTTAATTCCAATTCAGAGGTTGTGCGAAAAGAAACCCGGCTAGGGGATAAATCAGAAGACGAATATGCTGCAGAGCAGGTTTATTATATGAATAGCTCACAGTCTTATTCTGTTCAGGCCGCTTATCATGCAGCGGGAATTCCATATGAGGATGTAGTGGATTATCTCTACGTCTTTTCGGTTCCTGTAGAAAGTAATAAAGGACAATTTCTGCCGGGTGACAAAATCATTAGTGTAGAGGGACAAAAAGTGCCCGATCCTGAAGCACTGTCTAAACTGCTCTCCTCTAAAAAAATCGGAGATCAAGTCGCTGTTGTTTTGCAAAGAAATGGCAAGGAAGTACAAGAACAAGTGACGTTGGTTGAAATAAAGGATAAAGAGGGAGCTGCCGTTCGACCTGGTTTTGGAGTCACTATTGCCGCCGTTCAAAAAGTAAAACCAAAAGAAGCAGGGAAAGCTGTCAGCTTTGTAGATACAAATGTTGGCGGACCTTCGGCAGGGCTAATGTTCACTATGGAAATTTACAATCGCCTTACTTCTGGAGATTTAACTAAGGGCCATAGGGTTGCAGGGACGGGTACGATTAACGCTGAGGGTGTAGTTGGTGCTATCGGTGGAGTGAAACACAAGATCGTGGCTGCGGACCGAGAAGGGGCGGAGATTTTTTTCGTGCCTGTTAAGAATTATGACGAAGCCAAAGCAAAAGCTGATAAAATCGGCACATCTATGAAGCTGGTGCCTGTATCTACGCTGGATGAGGCGCTGAAGTATATGGTGGAACTGCCGGTCAAACCATGACCGGAGGTTCCAAATAATCGCGGTACATATCATTTCTGCGGGGTTCCTTAAAAGCTCCCGCGAAAGCGGAAGCGGCTTGAAGATCTCGCTCAAGCTGCGGATGGGAACAAAGGGACGGGCGCATGACGATGGGCAACGTAGTTTTTTGTTTCATTTCTTTAAGCAGTGCTCGTCCGCTTTCTCTAAAACCAAGAATACGAATATATCCGGGCCCCTCTGCTAGTATGGAAGGGGTCATTTCTTTTTTAGAATGATTTAACAGAACATGTAGCAGCAGACGCTGTAACCGTGTATGCGTGTAGCGCTTGCTCTTAAGGGCGTGAAGCAGGCCTGAAACAGAGAATTGCTCCAACTCAGGCAAAAGCCGCAGTATTCGGTTCTCCAAGCCTTCATTCATATCATGGATCGCGTGTAACTCGGCAGCAGTATGGGTGGTCAGCAGATGGCGGAGCGGGATACTGAAGCTCTCCAAGCTCAGAGGGCCCCTTCCGGCTGCATGCTCTCTTTCCAAAATGGACACGCTATAATCCGGCATATAAGCAGCGGGAGATCCGCCTTCTTGCAGCAGCTTGCGGATGGCCGTCGCACTTGCAATAGAAGAGTCGGCTTGTAATGGGTCATGGAAGCCTGCTGCTGTGCGCGGAACGGTTAGTGGCATTATCTTGCTGTGCAGCCGCTGCAAGGCGATAAGATAATGCAGTCCAAGGCTGTTATTCGGCTGGCGCAGCAGCTCGCCTGCATCTCCGGGACTCTCCGTTTCCGGGAGAGTCCCTTCAAAGGCCACCGCCGCCGCTGCGCTGTACGCGGCGGGGAAGCTCGCACCGAGTGCCATGCGGCGGCGGATCTCGCTCTGAAGCTCGCTGCTTTCCTCAGCCAGATATCTGGCCAGCGGGAGCAGCGAGCCCAAAGTGCCGGCTTCGGAGCCGAAGCACAAGCTGTCCACGACCCCGGTCGCTTCCAGCAGTGCAACTGCTCCGAATGCGAACCACTCGGCTGGCTGGACGGCATAAGCCACCGGCAGCTCAATGACGAGGTCGGCGCCCATATGCAGCGCCATCTCTGTCCGGGCTTGCTTGCTTACCGCCGCCGGCTCGCCGCGCTGGGTAAAGGGACCACTCATGACGACGATGGTGCGCTCTGCGCCGGAAAGTCTTTTGGCTTCCGTGAAGTGATGCACGTGTCCGTTATGTAAGGGATTGTATTCTGCGATGATTCCAACCGTTGTCACTGTGGCTTCCCTCCGATAAGTAAGGTATATTTATTGAGTTTAGTAGGGTAGATTTCTAGAGATACTGTTAGCACAAGCTGATCTTTTGATTTACACTAATAGTTATATCATAATTCACCGCATTTTCTGAAACAATATAAAGGGAAAATGGTTGACAAAGGTATAGAATACTAGGTATAATAAATTTTGTTTGTTTGGGAGTGATAAGTATGCAGATTCACTTTCGCAAATTAGCGAATGCCGACGAGCCGTTACATATTCACGATGTTGTGGATGTCAGCGAGGTAGTCAAAGGGCGCAAGGATATTCTAACTGTTGCTCCGCTCTCAGTAGACCTTAAAGCGCTGCCCGCGGGAACCGATTGTGTGAACGTGGTGGGAAAACTGAGTGGAGATGTGGACATGTTATGTTCACGTTGTCTCACGGAGGTCAAAAGTGATTTGAACATTCCTTTTGCTGAGACTTTCAAGTGGCTTAAGCAGCCAGTTCTTCCAGATGATGACGAAGATGAGGATCTCATTTACGTCAAGGATGAGGTTGTGGATCTTATCCCGTATGTGGAAGAAAATTTCGTACTGCACTTACCGGATTCGGTATTGTGCAAGGCAGACTGTCTTGGTCTTTGTCAGAAATGCGGACAGAACTTGAACGAAGGCACCTGCAGTTGCGACAACACAGTGATCGATCCTCGACTCGCTGGGTTGAAAGACTTTTTCAAATGAAACATTACAACAAAACACATCCTGCTCTGAGGAGCAGGCTGACAGAAATATCACGAGGAGGTGGAACACATGGCAGTACCACAACGCAGAACGTCTAAAACACGCCGTGACAAACGTCGCACCCACTTTAAGTTGGTTGTGCCGGGCATGGTGAAATGTGAACAATGCGGAGAGTTGAAACTAGCTCACCACGTATGCAAAGTTTGCGGAACTTACAAAGCAAGAGAAATCATCAAACAATAGTTTCAAAAATAAGTAGTACTTCACTTCGGTGAGGTACTATTTTTTTGTCCAAATCTAATAAAGATAGGGTATGCACCTATACTTTATGTTCCGCTCAGAAGTCAATGCTTTATTTTTGGTGCGGCATGCTTTATACTACATATTAGTACCTGGTTCTAAAAAATATTTATGATTGTTTGACCTAATATAACAGCGGCCATTCAAGCGGCCGGATGCTTTCTTTAAAATATAAGGAAGTATAAGTTATGCACCTATACTTTATGTCTTATATTTCTCGCTTAAACGCTTACCGTCCTTATTAGGGCGCCGAAGGCGTTTACGCTTGGCATGTGCCAGGAGGTGAGCCGCTATCGAGCGGATGTCCAAGAAAGAACGTCAGCAACAGCTGCTACATATAATTGCAGGCAATCCTTTTGTAACTGATCGGGAGTTGACTCGTCAGCTGAAGGTGAGCATTCAGACGATTCGGTTAGACCGGATGGAGCTGGGAATACCAGAACTGCGTGAAAGAATGAAACAAATGGCAGAGCATTCCTATGATCAGGTGCGCTCTTTGCCTGCGGATGAAGTGATCGGAGATATTGTGGATTTACAGCTCGATAAGAGCGGGATTTCGATCTTTGAAATTCGTGAGGATCATGTCTTTTCCAGAAATGGGATCGCCCGTGGCCACTACGTGTTTGCTCAAGCCAATTCGCTTGCGGTTGCTGTGATTAACGATGAAATTGCCTTGACTGCTTCAGCCGACATACGATTTGTTCGTATGGTTCTGCTTGGTGAGAAGTGCATTGCTAAAGCTCAAGTGCGGTCACTTGCAGGCAGAGGCGGCAAAGCAGAGGTGGACGTATTCACCTATGTCGGAGAAGAATTGGTATTTCAAGGCCACTTTATAGTGTATCGTTCCGCTAATGAAGAGTATAGTGAAGGGGGTAACCGTAGTGCTGATCGCCATTGATGCCATGGGCGGGGACAACGCTCCTGAATGTAATGTCGAGGGGGCGTTGTCCGCGGCCGCGGAATGGAAAGATACGCAGATTGTGCTCGTAGGTGACGAAGCCAGACTAGAGCCACTGCTGAAGGACAAGCCGTCCAACCTGAGTGTGCGGCATGCAGGAGATGTTATTGGTTCTGATGAAGAGCCGGTTAAGGCGGTTCGCCGCAAAAAAGATTCATCCATGGTTGTAGCTGGACGTATGGTGCGTGAGGGCGAAGCAGATGCTATGATTTCGTCAGGTAACACGGGGGCGCTTATGACTACAGGGTTACTTGTAGTAGGCCGTATGCAGGGGATTGAACGTCCGGCGCTGGCACCTATGATTCCGACGCTGGATGATGTTGGCGTGCTTGCGCTTGATCTTGGCGCTAACATGGATGCGAAGCCTGAACATCTGGTGCAATATGCGCTGATGGGCAGCATTTATCGGAATAAAGTGCATGGCATTGCTAAGCCGCGGGTTGGACTTCTAAATGTAGGGACGGAGCCTGGGAAAGGCAACGAACTGACCAAAGAAGCCTATCCACTGCTGGAGAAATTGCCGGGCATTCATTTTATCGGTAATGTTGAGGCACGCGACGTACTGACAGGAAACTGCGATGTGCTTGTCTGCGATGGATTTGCTGGTAATATCCTGTTGAAGTCGCTTGAGGGTACAGCGGGTGCATTGTTCTCTTTACTGAAGGAGCAATTCAGCCGTTCTCTGAAGACTAAACTTGGAGCGGCTATGCTGATGCCGGAGCTTAGAGCGCTGAAGGGCAAGATGGATTATAAAGAGCATGGCGGTGCACCGCTGCTTGGTCTTAGCGGATTGGTAGTTAAGGGGCACGGATCTTCAGACGGAAATGCGGTTAAAAATGCAGTAAGACAAGCGCGGATTGCTCTGCAAGCCGATCTTGTGCCAAGTATATCCAAGGAAATTAGCGGGAAGTGAGTGACGAAATGAAACAGTTGCGGCCGGTTGGGATTATCGGTACGGGTAAATATGTACCTGAGAAAATTTTAACAAACAGTGATCTAGAAAAAATAGTGGAGACTAACGATGAATGGATCGTCAGTCGGACAGGGATCCGTGAAAGACATATCGCTGCACCACATGAGGCAACTTCTGATTTAGCCTATGAAGCTGCACTTAAAGCTTTGGATTCTGCAGGCATGAAAGCCGAAGATCTGGATCTTATTATTATTGCAACGGTAACCCCTGATAGCTCCTTTCCTTCCACAGCCTGCATTTTGCAGGATAAACTTGGAGCAAAAGGTGCTGCGGCATTTGACTTGTCAGCAGCCTGCTCTGGTTTTGTATACAGCCTAGCTACTGCGGTTGGCTTTATTCAGAACGGAATGTACAATAATGCACTCATAATTGGTGCGGACACTTTATCCCGCATCACTGATTATACGGATCGTAACACCTGTGTACTGTTTGGCGATGGTGCAGGAGCAGTAATCATCGGTGAAGTTCCAGAGGGACGCGGTTTCCAATCCTTCGATCTGGGTGCTGAAGGTTCTGGAGGAAACTTGCTTAAGCTGGAAGCTGGGGGTTCGCGCTTGCCTGCATCTCAGCAGACGGTTGAAGACAAGAAACATTTCATCTATATGAATGGCCGTGAAGTGTTTAAGTTTGCCGTTCGTGTTATGGGCTCAGCTACAGAACGTGTGCTTACTAAAGCCGGATTAGGTAAAGAAGATATTGATTTGTTCGTACCGCATCAAGCTAATATTCGTATCATTCAATCCGCTATGCAGCGGCTTGACCTGCCACCGGAGAAATGTGTAATCAATGTTGATAAATATGCTAATACATCAGCAGCTTCTATTCCTCTAGCTCTAGTTGAAGCGGCGGAAGAAGGACGCATGAAGGAAGGCGACACGGTTCTGATGGTTGGATTCGGCGGTGGCTTGACTTGGGGCGCGTCCGTATTGATCTGGTAATAGAGGAAGGAGTTCTTACTTATGAGTAAAATCGCATTTGTCTTTCCCGGTCAGGGTGCACAGGCAGTTGGAATGGGTAGAGATGTATATGAAGCTCTTCCGCACAGCCGCGCGGTATTCGAAAAAGGTGATGAGGTGCTCGGATTTCCACTGAGCCAGCTGATTTTTGAAGGACCTGACAGTGATTTGAAACAGACCGTAAATACGCAACCGGCTCTGCTAACAGCAAGCGTGGCTTATCTGGAAGCATTACGTGATCAAGGGATGAAGCCGGATTATGTAGCTGGTCATAGCCTAGGAGAATACAGCGCACTGGTTGCGGCAGGCGTATTGTCCTATGAAGATGCTGTAAGACTCGTGCGTTTACGCGGTCGTTTTATGGAGGAAGCTGTTCCAGGTGGACAGGGAGCTATGGCTGCAGTGCTTGGTGCGGAGCGGGATGCTCTGGCAGAATTATGCCGGAGCGTATCCGAGGAGAGCGGCGTGGTAGAACTGGCGAATGTGAACTGCCCGGGACAGATTGTTGTTTCTGGTTCACAGGCCGGGGTTAACGGTGTTGTGCAGCGTGTTAAGGAAGCAGGCGGAAAGCGGGCTATTCCGCTGGAAGTAAGTGGACCTTTTCACTCTTCGATGATGAAGGCTGCGGCAGACCGCTTGGCAGACGAGCTGAAGAGTGTTACTTTTAATGCTCCGGCTGTACCTGTTATTGTCAATGTTACCGCAGCACCTGTAATGGATCCTGAAGAAATCCGTGAACTGCTTGTTCGCCAGGTGTACTCCCCTGTGCTCTGGCAAGACAGTATTGAATGGCTGATTGCTGATGGTGTGGATACTTTTGTGGAAATTGGTTCTGGCAGTGTTCTGGCAGGTCTGATCCGCAAAATAGACAAAACGGTCAAAGTAATCAACATTAACACACTTGAAAGTGTGCAAGCTGTCTTGTAAGATACGTTCAAACATTGTTTATCAATAGCAATATGATCGAAAGGGGAATAAATGATGTTCTCAGCATTGCGGGGTCAAACGGCCCTTGTAACTGGTGGCTCTCGCGGCATCGGCCGCAGTATTGCACTTGCTCTCGCGGAACATGGCGTGAAGGTGGCCGTGAACTATGCGGGCAGTGAAGCAGCCGCACAAGAGACCGTAGCTCGGATTGTCGAGCTTGGCTCGGAGGGTATTGCCCTTCGTGGCGATGTCGGCAATAGTGAACAGGCCGAGAACCTTGTCAAAGAGGTTCTGAATACCTGGGGACGTATTGACATTGTTGTCAATAATGCCGGCATTACCAGAGACAACCTGATTATGCGCATGAAAGAAGAAGAGTTCGATCAAGTGATCGAAACGAATCTAAAAGGGGTGTTTAACTGCCTAAAGGCAGCTACACGCCCTATGATGAAGCAACGCTACGGGCGCATTATCAATATTTCTTCTGTAGTAGGTGTAACAGGAAATCCTGGACAAGCTAATTACTCCGCAGCTAAGGCAGGTGTCATCGGTTTAACGAAGGCATCGGCTCGTGAGCTTTCCTCACGGGGGATCACGGTGAACTGTATCGCTCCTGGCTTCATTGATACAGATATGACGCGTGAGCTCTCTGAGGAAGTGCGCAGTGAGCTTGAGAAGGGCATTCCACTTGCTCGGCTGGGCCGCCCTGAAGAGATTGCTATGGCTGTAGTCTTCCTGGCCTCTGAAGGCGCTGCGTATATGACCGGCCAGACACTACACGTGGATGGCGGGATGTATATGTAACTCTCCGTCAAGGAGAAATTACACTGTTTTAATGCTGAAATGTGAGGGATAAAGAAAGCGTTTTTGACGCTCTATGGTATTTTGAACTCATATCTCGTATAATACCAAAAGAGGAGGTGAACCGGATGTCCGATGTATTAGAGCGTGTAAAACGCATTGTCATCGACCGCTTAGGTGCCGATGAAGCTGAGGTAACATTAGAAGCGTCTTTCAAAGATGATTTAGGTGCTGATTCTCTTGATGTAGTAGAATTGGTTATGGAATTGGAAGATGAATTCGATATGGAAATCTCTGATGAAGATGCAGAGACGATTACGACCGTGGGTGAAGTTGTGAAGTACATACAATCTCATACCTAGAGTCATATGATTGAGAGTCCCGTTCCTGCTAGGGCGGGACTTCTCCTCATTTATAGAGCACTAAAGATGAATCAAAGGTTGCCTTGAGCAACTATATAAGGGATATAACAGAACCGCAGGATGGTTAATGATGCGGTTACCGCTGTTCATATAGTAGCAACAGAAAGTATATAAGTTCTGAATATAATGTATACAACCTATAGATGGGGTGATTGTGTTTGAGTCATAGAGTGGTTGTTACCGGGATGGGCGTAGTTACATCATTGGGCAAAGATTTGGAGACGTTCTGGGATAATCTTATGAGCGGCAAATCCGGTGTATCACAGGTTGAGACCTTTGATGTCAGTGAGTATACTACGCAAATAGCATCCTCTGTTAAAGATTTCGATCCAGAGGCACTTTTTGGTCGTAAGGAAGCCCGCAAAATGGACCGTTTTGTACAATTTGCAGTGGCTGCCGGTGAGGACGCATTGCGAGATAGCGGACTTAAGATCGGTGAAGATATTGATGCCGAAAGAATAGGTGTATCTGTAGGATCAGGTATTGGTGGTCTTGGAACTTGGGAAGACAATCATAACTTGTTGCTTGAAAAAGGACCGAAGCGGGTTAGTCCGTTCTTCATTCCGATGATGATCGCTAACATGGGTTCTGGGCAGTTGTCCATTAACCTTGGTGCAAAGGGTCCTAATACGACGACAGTAACTGCTTGTGCTACAGGAAGTCACTCCATTGGGGAATCCTTCCGCTTGATTCAACGTGGAGACGCAGATGCAATGATCTGTGGGGGTTCCGAAGCGACCATTCGTCCAACAGGTATGGCTGGTTTTTGTGCAATGAGAGCAATGTCCACTCGCAATGATGAGCCTGAGAAGGCAAGTCGTCCGTTTGATGTGGATCGCGATGGTTTTGTTATGGGTGAAGGTGCCGGGATTCTTATTCTGGAATCACTCGAACATGCTGAGAAACGTGGAGCGAAGATCTATGCTGAGGTTATCGGTTATGGTCTAAGCGCAGATGCTCATCATATGACTGAGCCTGATCCAGATGGTGCAGCTCGCTGCATGAAGATGGCAATCCGGGATGCTGGTATCTCTCCTGAAGATATTGATTACATCAATGCTCATGGTACTTCAACGCCTGTAGGAGATAGATCAGAAACTGCTGCTGTTAAAAAAGCATTGGGTGACCATGCCTATAAAGTGGCAATTAGTTCGACGAAATCCATGACAGGTCACCTTCTGGGTGCTGCTGGTGGAGTAGAAGCTATTATCTGTGGCCTTTCTTTGCAAAAAGGGATGATTGCGCCAACGATTAATTTGGACAACCAAGACCCGGAATGTGATCTGGATTATGTACCAAATGTGCCACGTAAAGCTGATCTTGATATTGTAATGTCGAATTCGTTCGGCTTCGGGGGACATAACGCAACAGTTATTCTAAAAAAATATAATTAGTAAGGGGACAGTGCGGTGAAAGGAGAACTGAAGCAGTTACAACAGCAACTTCAAATCCAATTTCACGATTCTGTGCTTCTGAAGCAGGCCTTTACCCATGCATCCTATGTGAATGAACACCGTTTCAATCAGCATCAGGACAATGAGCGTCTCGAATTTCTTGGGGATGCAGTTCTGGAGTTAACGGTTTCTGAATATTTGTACAATCTATTGCCAGACCGACCTGAGGGAGAGTTGACCAAGCTGCGGGCCGCTATTGTATGCGAGCCTTCACTGGTCAAGTTTGCGGAGAGTTTAGGTTTTGGCCGTTATGTACTATTGGGCAAAGGGGAAGAACTTACGGGCGGACGTACTCGCCCGGCCCTGCTGGCTGATGTATTCGAATCCTTCGTGGGAGCGCTTTATCTCGACCAAGGACTGGAAACAGTGCGGAGTTTTCTTGATAATCACGTATTTCCTCTCGTGGAGACGGATGGGAAATTGCAAATGCAGATGACCGATTATAAGACGGAACTGCAAGAGCTAATTCAGCAGCACAATATGGGTACATTGGAATATCGAATTATAGAAGAACGGGGACCTGCACATGAGCGTGAATTCGTCTCAGAGGTGTATATGGCTAACCGTTCACTTGGTAAAGGAAGCGGCCGGTCCAAGAAGGAAGCAGAGCAGCAGGCTGCAGCAGCAGCACTTTTGCATCTGAAAGAGGACGGTGCCTGAGTTTTGCATCAAGGGGACAAGCGGAGGAGAGCAGCAAAGGTCTGAATACCGGCGTTTAGGCGGAGCTCAGACCGTTGCTGCTCTTTTTCGACAATATAAGAACTTATATGTTCCGCGTTACAAAGGATAAGGTACATCTTAATGGTTTTTTAGGGTACAAACGCTATGGTATAATGGGTCAGAGGTGATTGGCAAGTATGTTTTTGAAACGGATAGAATTAGCTGGTTTTAAATCATTTGCCGACAAAACAGAAATGGAGTTTGTGCGCGGTATAACGGCTGTAGTTGGCCCGAACGGAAGCGGCAAAAGCAATATTTCTGACGGCATACGCTGGGTACTCGGCGAACAGAGTGCTAAATCACTGCGTGGCGGCAAGATGGAGGATATCATTTTTGCTGGAAGTGATGCGCGTAAAGCCGTGAATTATGGCGAAGTATCACTTACGCTTGATAATGAAGATCACACACTTCCGCTGGATTTCAGCGAAGTTACAGTGACTCGGAGAGTCCACCGCAGTGGAGATAGTGAATATTTAATTAATAAGCAATCCTGCCGTCTGAAGGATATCACAGAGCTGTTTATGGATACTGGTATCGGACGTGAAGCCTATTCGATTATCGGGCAGGGTAGGATTGAAGAGATTCTAAGTACTCGTTCCGAAGATCGGCGAGGCATCTTTGAAGAAGCATCAGGTATTGTAAAATATAAATCGCGCAAGAAAGACGCAAGTCGAAAGCTGGATGATACCGAGCAGAACCTGCTTCGTATTCATGATTTGATCAGTGAGCTTGAGGATCAGATTGGGCCACTTAAGGATCAGTCCGAGAAAGCTATCCGCTTTAAGGAACTTCGCGAACAATTAAAACATCAGGAAATTTCAGTATACGTACACCAGATTGAAGGCATTCATACCGCTTGGCAGGAAGGTAACGCTAAGCTTGAAACGTTGAAGGACGAGCAGCTGGAGCTGTCTACTGTGGTTTCGGCTCATGATGCCAAGCTGGAGAGCGGGCGCTCTGAACTGCGCACAATCGAAGCACAGATCGAGAAGCAGCAAGAGCAATTGCTGCGTTATAGCGAAGCATTTGAGAAGAGCGAAGGTTACGGTGAAGTGCTGAGGGAACGCAAACGTAATCTGGAAAGTAATCGTGAGCAGTTAATGCTCACGTTAGGTTCGGTTGGCGAGCGTTCTGCAGATCGTCAGCGTGAAGTCGTGGATCTGGAGCTTAAGCTTGAGCAATCGCGGCTTAAGCTTGTGGATCTTCGGAAACAGATCGAAGATGAAGAGACAAGGCTTGAAGGTGTGGCAGACGGGATTAGCCAGAGCCAGGAAGAAAAGCTCAAAAGTGCTCTTTTGGAGCTAATGAACCTTATGGCGAATGCACGTAACGAAATTCGTTACGCGGATCAGCAAAAGGAGAATCTGGAACGTCGTATGAGCCGCAGTGAAGAAGAAAGCGGCAAATGGACAGCCCGGCATGAAGAGTTGTCTGCCAACCAGAAAGGGCTGAAGGACAAGATTGCCCAGCTGGGGAAGGAGCTTAGCAATCTTCGCGGGGCTTATATCACTGAAAGTGAGCAGCTCAGTAAACGTCAGAAGCTGATCGAAGAAACACAGTCCGGTCTTCGGAAATGGGAACAGAAGCGGGAAGCGCAAGTCTCTCGTCATGAGACCATGAAAGAGATGCAGGATGATTTCGATGGCTTCATGCTTGGGGTTAAAGAAGTGCTCAAGGGTGCGCGCAAAGGACAGCTCAACGGTGTGCATGGTGCGGTTGCGGAGCTGATCTCTGTTCCGGAGAAGCTGGAAATGGCGATTGAGACTGCTCTAGGCGCATCACTTCAGCATGTGGTCATGGATAATGAGACTGTGTCCCGCCAAGCGATATCATTTCTAAAGCAACGTCAGCTGGGACGAGCTACCTTTCTTCCGCTAGATGTTATCCGGCCGCGCCAGATTTCTGGCAGTGACCGTGGTATGGTGGGTGATGCTGACGGATTTGTTGGAATTGGTTCCGAACTTGTTGGTTACGATGATAAATATACTAGCATTATTGGCAGTTTGCTCGGCAATGTGGTTATTGCGGAGAGCTTGGAGCAAGCGAACCGTATCGCCGCTAGATGCCAATATCGTTATCGGGTAGTTACCCTGGAAGGCGATGTAGTTAATGCCGGCGGTTCGATGACCGGGGGTAGCCAGCATAAGAAGAATAATAGCTTGCTTAGCCGTAAACGTCAGCTGGATCAATTAAGCAGTGAGATTGAAGAAAGCGAACGTCAAATAGTGAAGCTGAAGCAAGGCATTGCCAGACTTCGTGAGGAGCAGGAGAACGCTAGCGTGAAGCTGGAGGACCTGCGCCGTGATGGCGATGAGAAAAGACTGGAAGAGCAAAGAGTCTCCGGTGATTTGAAGCAGCTCGAGCATGAGCTTCGGCATGTGCAGGAGCAAGTGGAGAGCACAGGTGCGGAACGCAGCGGCTTTGAGAATGAAGTACGTGCGCTTGAAGAGACGCGGAAGCAAGCCACTGCTGAGCTTGAACGCCTTGAAAAGGAAGAAAAGGAAGCCCATGAGGGTATCCGTAACGCTGAATCAGCGCGTAAAGCGAATGAATCAGCTAAGGAAGAGCTGCAAGGCAAGTTGACCAGTATGAAAGTCTCGGAAGGCAAGCTCGATCAGGAGATATTCTCCCTGGAGGAGCAGTTACGTCGCCTAAGACAAGATGTGGGTTCACAGGACAAGGAGCTGCGCCAGAATCGAAATCTGTTACATACGATTGAACAGGATCTGGCTAACAATGCTTTGGAAGCTGTGAAGCAGAAGGAAGATTTGAACAGTTACCGCTTGAAGAAGGAAGAGACGACTGGAACTTTGGATTTTGCGCGTGCTGAGCGTACAGCGTTAACCCGTAAGCTGGAACTTGAGGAAGGCAAGACTAAAGATCAACGTCAGGCCCTTAAAGTAGTCGAGGACAAGCTGCGTGCCACTGAAGTTTCTGTCGGTCGACTCGATGTGGAGCTGGATAATATTCTCCGCAAGCTGAGTGATGACTACGAGCTAAGTTATGAATTAGCAAAACAGAGATATCCAGTGCCTGAAGATGTACCTGCCGCACAAGCCGATGTACAGCGTTTGAAGCGCAGTATTTCTGCGCTAGGAGAGGTTAACTTAGGGGCGATCGAAGAATATCAGCGGGTCCATGAACGGTATACGTTCCTCAGTGGACAAAAAGATGATCTAGTCGAAGCTAAGACTACCTTGTATCAAGTAATCCGCGAGATGGAAGATGAAATGTCCAAACGTTTCAAACAGACCTTTGATGCGATCCGCAAACAGTTCGGGACCGTGTTCTCAAAGCTGTTCGGCGGCGGGCGAGCGGATCTCATGCTTCTGGATCCGGAACATATGCTGGAAACAGGTATAGATATCGTAGCCCAACCACCGGGTAAAAAATTGCAAAATCTGCAGCTTTTATCTGGCGGTGAACGCGCTCTAACTGCGATGGCGTTATTGTTTGCTATTTTGCAAGTGAAGCCAGTTCCGTTCTGCGTATTGGATGAGGTCGAGGCTGCGCTCGATGAAGCGAACGTTGTTCGTTTTGCACAGTATTTACGCGAGTTCTCTGAACAAACTCAGTTCATCGTCGTTACGCACCGCAAAGGAACGATGGAAGAGGCGGACGTGTTATACGGAGTAACGATGGAAGAGGGCGGTGTCTCCAAGCTCGTTTCAGTACGTTTAGAGGATGAAGAAGCTGAGATTGCTTAAATTCATCAAAGAAGAGAAACTTTTAGGAGGAACCAAATGAGCTTTTTTAGAAAATTAAAAGAAAGCATTTCCGGCAAAACGGAAAGTGTAACGAAACAATTCCGCGACGGATTAGAGAAAACCCGTAAAGGTTTTGTAGAGAAGGTCTCCGACCTTATCATCCGCCGCAAAAAGATAGATGAAGAGTTCTACGAAGAGCTGGAAGAGATTTTGATTGGTGCAGACGTGGGTGTAAACACTGTTATGACCCTTGTCGAGGATTTGCGTGCCGAAGTGAAGCAAAATCGGATTGAAGATGCTGCCGAGCTGAAGCCGATTTTGTCCCGTAAGCTTATGGAGCTGCTGCGCGGAGATGATGATAACAGCCTGAAGGAAAATCCGAATGGAATTACAGTTATTTTGTTCGTTGGGGTTAATGGCGTGGGCAAGACGACTACCATCGGCAAGCTGGCTCATCGTTACAAACAAGAAGGTAAAAAAGTTCTTTTGGCTGCAGGGGATACGTTCCGTGCCGGAGCGATTGAGCAGCTTGAGGTTTGGGGCCAACGCGCAGGCGTAGATGTTATTAAACAACAAGCAGGCTCTGACCCGGCGGCTGTAATGTACGATGCGGTGCAAGCGGCTAAACAGCGCAATGTGGATATCTTAATCTGCGATACTGCTGGCAGACTGCAGAATAAAAGCAATCTGATGGAAGAGCTCAACAAAATCTTCCGCGTCATTCAAAGAGAAATCCCAAGTGCTCCACATGAGGTACTGATGGTGCTAGATGCTACGACGGGTCAAAATGCACTTACGCAAGCCAAGTTATTTGGTGAAAAGAGTGGCGTCACTGGCTTGGTTTTGACGAAGCTGGACGGTACGGCTAAAGGCGGAATCGTTGTAGCGATTCGTCAGGAAATGAATTTGCCGGTGAAGTTTGTAGGTCTTGGAGAAAAAATGGAAGACTTGCAGCCATTTGATTCGCAGCAGTTCGTACATGCTCTTTTTGCCGGATTAATTGCCGAGGAAGAAGAGTTAGAAGAATCGGAAGAGCAAGTGTAATCAACAGCACAATATAATCATAAAGAAGTCATATTTACAAGGAATGCCCTCGAAGCTATATTTAGTTAGGAGGGCATTCCTTTTCTTTTTTATAAAGGGTTTGTCCGTCATTTTGTAGCAACTGCTAAGCGACTTTTAGAAAGTATAAATGCATCGCGTAAGGGATCCCTTTAAATAACAGCTTTCCCTCACTAATTAGCCTCCAGAAGCGATATTCTATGAATGAGGTACTGAGATACAAATTCCATTGCCCTATAATTGTGCCTACAACTAGACCTGCATTTACGTAGCCATCTCGATCCTCATACTGTTGAAATTGCAGAATTAAAGAAAGAATTTCTTCGTCATAGTAACTCTCGGGAACATTCATAAGCTGGCCATCAGCCCAAACTCTAAGCATATCCTCGGTGTTGCTGATTTTTTGCCATTCTAGTTCATACTGTTTTCTTTGAGCGGAGGTGATAGGGGATGTATTTTCGGTAATTTTTATAATTTTTTGCAGAGCTTCATTTGGGAGCTGACTAAGTGCTCTGGGATATAAGCCGATTTCAAATGAAGCGGCAATCTCCCTATAAGCCTTGACTGAATCAATAACATGAATAGGTTGCGTCCTCTCACTAAGAATAGAAAGTGCAAATCGTAAACCTGTCTGATCATGGGAGTTATCTCCGCACCAAATAGTGATTTTTTTGTCCTCGGGAATTTCTTTTAAGGTCTGAATCATGGCTGCCAGTTTATGTTGGGGGTTTAAATGATAACCCTGATCCGGAAATCGTTCCTGAAACCATAACTCACGGGTATGATAGCCTTCATTATTATGTAATCCACGCAACGGTCCAGCAGAGAACGTCTCATTAAATGAAAGTACTCGTATTAAATGACGACAACCCAGATGACTAAGGGCTACCTTCATTGATCCCGCTTCAGACAGGCCAAATAACAGATAAATGTGATTCCGCCTAGTCTCTTCCTGCTCAATTGACATAGTATATTTGTGCTCCATAAGTCACTCTCCCATCGCAACAAATTATACCATACTCAATGAATCCACATCCTCAGGCAACTATATAAAAAATACATTATATGAAAAATTCATAACAGTAATGCTTGTCACACTTCCTGCATACAATTCAATGATGAATCTACATTTCATCTCCGGCAACCTATATAAGAGAGAAAGGAAGCGATTCCAAAAAATACAAATATCTCCGGAATCACATTTCTCTGTTATATATGTTGACATGAACGAGTGGATTTACGTATTATGAGAATATAAACCAATATTTCCATGGATGTTTTCTGAAATGAAAGTATAAGTTGTTAACAAAGATTACATCTATCGAAAGGAGTCGGGCTCATGTCCAAATTAGATCCTCTGCCAGGTCTGTCTCCGTATCCATTACAGCATTTTTTCGATGAAATGTATGCTGATAAGAGGAATGTCCGGCCGCACTACAGACATGTGAATCGCATGTTTTCCGGAATGAGCTCCGAAGAGCTGCAAGGGAAGCAAAATTTAATGCAGCGTAGGATGATGGAAGAAGGAATTACCTTTACGCTTTACAACCCGGCTCAGGATCATCCTATGGAGCGAACGATCCCCTTCGATATGATTCCACGTATTATCCCTAAGAATGAGTGGGAGAGGCTAGAAGCTGGAATTATTCAGCGTATCACAGCTTTGAATTTATTCATTCATGACATTTACCATGAGCAATACATTGTTAAAGATGGCATCGTCCCTAGGCGTATGATTATTTCCAACTGTTATTTCCGGCCAGAAATGTCAGGTCTGCGAGTGCCCGGTGGAGCTTATATCACCACCTCAGGAATCGATCTGATCCGCCACCACGATGGGCATTATTATGTACTTGAAGACAACCTGCGAACACCCTCCGGCTTTTCCTATCTTTTTAAAGGCAGAACGCTTATGAATCAATTGTTTCCTGAATTGTCCTTTGCCAGCTCCATCCGAGATGTAGATCATAGCTTAAATCGCTTCTTATCCGTGCTTCGTAGTCTATCTCCTTCAAGAAGGTCAGATCCGGTTATAGCACTCCTAACGCCTGGAGAATACAATTCTGCATATTATGAACATGCTTTTTTGGCACAGCAGATGGGTATACATTTGGTCGAAGGACGAGATTTGGTAACAAAGGATCACAAAATATATTTGAAAGAAATGAACGGACTGCGTCGCGTGGATGTGCTGTATCGTCGGTTGGATGATGATTACATTGATCCGCTAGCCTTTCAACCTGATTCTTTATTGGGTGTGGCAGGACTTATGAATGCGTATAGGGCAGGCAACATAGCGATTGCTAATGCGCCGGGAACCGGTGTTGCAGATGATAAAGCGATGTATGTCTATGTACCGGATATGATTCGTTATTATCTGAATGAAGAGCCGATCCTTGGTAATGTGCCGACGTATTTGTTGTCCCGACCCGATGAACGCCTGTATGTTCTTGAGAACCTATCCGAAATGGTTGTTAAAGAAACCTCATTATCCGGAGGATATGGGATGTTGATCGGAAGTGAGGCGACCAAAGAAGAATTAGCCGAGTTCCGAATGAAAATTATTGCCGATCCGGACCGTTATGTGGCACAGCCAATTATGTCCTTGTCCAGAGCACCCGTATTGTCGGGAGGCACTATGGCACCCCGGCATATCGATCTTCGGGCTTTTGTATTAATGGGCGCAGACCGGAAGCCACATGTCATACCTGGTGGATTAACACGAGTGGCTATGAAAGAAGGTTCACTGGTTGTGAATTCCTCGCAAGGCGGTGGCGTAAAGGATACTTGGGTTATGGCTTGATCTATTATCTTGTAAGCCTTGATTGTGAATCAAAAATATGCAGCATCAATTTGGAGGATAAAGGAGTGGCTAAAGATGCTGAATCGAAATGCGGAGGCTTTATTCTGGATCGGCCGATATATTGAAAGGGCAGAGAATCATGCGCGGCTAATCAATGTACATTATCATATCCAGCAGGAAGAGGATTTTCAGGAAGAAGGACATAAATGGTCGAGGCTTATCGATGCATTAGGAGTTCGAAGTGAGTATTTGCAGCAGTTCGAAACCTTTTCTGAACAGGACGTGTTATCCTTTATTACACTCGATTTAGGCAATTCGAATTCATTATTCTCTTGCGTACATCATGCTAGAAATAATCTTCGCACACTGCGTCAGCATCTTCCAAGTGAGCTATGGGATATCGTCAACAGCTTTAATCTATGGCTTGGGGAGCGGTCAGTCGCTGATATTATGAGTGGCCCACATCATTTCTACCAGCAAGTGAAGGAACGTGCAGCTATGTTTCTAGGAGCAGAACAATCCGTAATGCTTAGGGGAAATGAATGGCATTTTATAGAGAGCGGCCGTTTTCTGGAACGGGCAGAGAATACGACGCGTATTTTGCAGGCAGTTATTGCCTCTTGCCGTTTTAAAGAGCTTCATGCAATTTATATTCAGTTACAGGCTGTGCTGAAATCGGTAAGTGGTTATCAGGCGTTTCGCCGTTATTATGCAGATGCTATGTCACCGGAGAGCATTTTAGATTTTTTGATCGCAAATCCCAAATTTCCACGTTCGATCCGCTTTTCTTTTCACCAGCTGGAAGAGCATTTAGCTAGACTTGAATTAGATTCCTCAGAAAAAGGCTCAGGTCATGAGAAGGTCATCCGTCAAGCAGGAAAGCTGAAGGCAGAGCTGGATTATATGGAGAAAGAGGAAATGTCCGGTGAACTGGTGGAAGATGTGCTGCAATCACTCGTAATATCTTGCCAGAGACTGGGCAAAACGATGGAGGGCGCCTTTTTTCGGCGAGAAGGAGTATCTGTATGAAGATTCAAATCAATCACACCACCACATACAGTTATCCAGAGCCGGTTACGGACAGTGTCAATGAAATCAGGCTTACCCCACGCACCAACTATCGGCAATCCTGTTATCACCATGAGGTTGAAGTATCTCCGGCAGCTAATCTATTAACGTATGAGGATTTCTTCGGTAATCGGGTGCATGCCTATTCGGTTAATAAGCCACATACGGAAATGGTAATCCATACGAAAGCTACTGTAGTAACGCTGGATAAAGCCCAGGGTACCGATCTTCCGCGAACCAGCCTTGAAGAGCAAGTTAAACTATTAAATGATGAAAAGTTTCAGAACCGTTATATTGAGTTTATTTTGCCGACCCGTTATACCGAGGTGACTCCTGAATTAGTGGAGTTCGCTTCCCAGTACCCTTTTAGTGAAGCTGAGGATATGTATGAATGGATTCTGAAGTTATCTTCGACGATTTATGAACAGTTCACCTATGATCCTGAGGCAACAAGCGTAAATACAACGGTAAAAAAAGCCCTCAAGCTCAAGCGGGGGGTCTGTCAGGATTATGCTCATCTTATGATCGCTGTCTGCCGCAGTGTGGGTCTGCCTTCAAGATATGTTAGTGGATATCATTTTGTCGGTGATCTACAGAGCAGCAATGCTAATTTCGAGCAGGCTTCACATGCTTGGGTGGAGACCCATATTCCGGGTACGGGCTGGCTTGGTTTTGATCCGACGAATAATGTTGAAGTGAACTGGCGTTATATCAAGCTGGGTCATGGACGGGATTATAAAGATATAGTACCTGTAAAAGGGGTATATCGCGGTGGAGCAGGAACACTGACTGTAAAAGTGGACGTACGCAAGCTGGACAACTGATCTGAAATAATTGAAACATCGAACATCGAACATCGAACATCGAAACAATCAAAATATTTTAAATACTCTAAATATTCGAAACAAACTCTCCGCTCATCTTATTGAATGGGGAGATTTTTTTGTGCGGCGTGCCTAAATTCTGAAGATTTATGAACGAGATGATTCCATTACAGGTTTATTTGGGTAATCTTGATCCATAGTACTTATCTTACAGACATTAGAGGAGAGATTACATATGAGCCCAAACATATCTAAGAAACAAAGATTTATTGGAAAAACAGCGATTATAACCGGAGCGGGCTCGGGAATTGGCCGTGCTACCGCTATTAAGCTGGCGCGGGAAGGTGCAAATGTAGCATTGTTCGATTTAAATCTTGAAAGAACCTCTTCCTTGGCAGAAAAGCTTAATAAGCTTCGAAAAGATTGTGCGCTGGCCATAGAGGTAGATACTTCGGATGAGAAAAAGATGGAGGAAGCCGTACGTTGTACGGTGGAACAATTCGGAGGTGTGGATGTAGTATTCGCTAACGCGGGAATTAATGGCGCTGTGGGCCCGATAGAAGAACTAAGCTTGAGCGACTGGGAGCGTACGATGTCGGTGAACTTGACGGGGACTTTTTTGACTCTGAAATATACTATTCCTCATCTGAAAGATAAAGGGAAGGGCAGTATTATTATTACTAGTTCCATTAATGGGAACACTAGATTTGCCAGCTTTGGGTGGTCTACTTATAGCACTACCAAAGCTGGACAGGTGGCTTTTGCCAAAATGGCAGCTCTCGAGCTTGCTAAGTTTAAGATTCGTGTAAATGTGATCTGCCCTGGGGCTATTGCTACGAATATAGATGAAACCACTGAAATGAGCGAGGATGTTGAGGCAATCGTCATTCCGATTGAATTCCCTGATGGAGCGCAACCTTTGGCGGATGGACCGGGCAAGCCGGATAATGTCGCTGATCTCGTTGCTTTTCTGGCTTCGGATGAATCTATCCATATTACAGGTGCTCAAATCGTAATTGACGGCGCGGAGTCCTTGTTATCCTAATTTCGAGATCGCTTCCCGGTATTGCTCGTACCATTTATTCCATTCGTCTTTCCGTGACTCCAGCGTCGTGCCTTCCAAAAGATGCTGGATCACTTCTAGACAAACATGCCAGCCAGCGAGATCTCGTGGTGTATGCGGGGTAAGCGTTTGTAGTGTTTCGTTCAAGACGAGTAAACAGCCTTCTGAATTAGGGTATAACTCAAAACGAACAAGATCCTCAGCCCAAGTAAACTCAAAAATAGATTGATGCAGCAGCGCGGTAATTTCCATATCCACAAACGTTCCGTTTTGCATATCAAACTTTATAAGTCCGCCTTCACGCAGGTCCTCAATTTTTAATTCAGAGAACCATAAGGCAAGCTTCTCATTTTCGGTCAAATAGGACCAAATCTCAGTTGCGGAATGCTTTAACTGGCGTTCGAAACGAGCGACATAATGTTGATCTTTTTTTTGGATGTTAGCTAACATTTATATTTCTCCTTTGGACTACTGCGGTAGTCCTTTTTTTATTGAGTTGAGGCTCATTAGAAAGAGTATAGCAATCGCCTGTGTTAATTGCACGATCCGGCTGTGTGGCTGAAGCGTAACTTATAGGGTATAGAGGGTAATAAAATAGCGGGAGAAATAAGGTCATAAGCAAGTCCACGAGCTCGATTTGCGTACGGCGCGGATTTAGTGTTGGCGGGGAAAAGGGAGTGATGAAGGAGATAAGTGTGCAAGACGGGGAAAAGTGAGTGATGTAGGAGATAAGTGTGCATGACGGTGAGAAGGGAGTGAAGAGAGGGATAAGTGAATGATGAATGGTGGAAGTAAAAAGTAGCATCTACGGTGGCGAGGATGCATCGGCGTTGCGGACTGTATTGCAGCTATTTGGCGTTTTTGATGTGTTTATTAGAAGTATCGGACCGCATAGCGCTTATTGTTGAGATTTTGAAGAAAAGTAAGGTGTGTTTGAGTGAATAGCTGCAACTGTGTCCGATAGCAGAGAGAATAAGCCTGAATTAATGAAATAAGGTCATCTGAGTCCGAACGTTATATGGTGGCGAGGATGCATCGGCGTTGCGGACTGTATTGCAGCTATTTGGCGTTTTTGGTGTGTTTATTAGAAGTATCGGACCGCATAGCGCTTATTGCCGCGATTTTGAACAAAAGTAGGGCGTATTTGAGCGAATAGCTGCAACTGAGTCCGATAGCAGAGGGAATAAGCCTGAATTTGTGAAATAAGATCATCTGAGTCCGAACGTTACATGGTAGCGAGGATGCATCGGCGTTGCGGACTGTATTGCAGCTATTTGGAGTTTTTGATTTGATTATTAGAAGTATCGGACCGCATAGCTCTTATCGCTGCGATTTTGAACAAAAGTAGGGTGTGTTTGAGCGAATAGCTGCAACTGTGTCCGATAGCAGAGGGAATAAGCCTGAATTTGTGAAATAAGGTCATCTGAGTCCGAACGTTACATGGTAGCGAGAATGCATCGGCGTTGCGGACTGTATTGCAGCTATTTGGCGTTTTTGGTGTGTTTATTAGAAGTATCGGACCGCATAGCGCTTATTGCCGCGATTTTGAACAAAAGTAGGGCGTATTTGAGCGAATAGGTGCAACTGAGTCCGATAGCAGAGGGAATAAGCCTGAATTTGTGAAATAAGGTCATCTGAGTCCGAACGTTACATGGTAGCGAGGATGCATCGGCGTTGCGGACTGTATTGCAGCTATTTGGAGTTTTTCGTGTGTTTATTAGAACTATCGGACTGCATAGCTCTTATCGCTGCGATTTTGAACAAAAGTAGGGTGTGTTTGAGTGAATAGCTGCAACTGAGTCCGATAGCAGGGTAAAAAGGACTAAATTAGTGAAATAAGGGCTGCTGGGTCCGAACGATCTATGGCGACGAAGAGGTAATGAAGGTACAAAGGATGTAGTATATGAGCAAGAGCTACTGGGTTCGATCGGTTTGCGGAGACCTGGATTCGCTAATGGATCGGACTGTATTGCAGCTATTTGGTGTTTTTGGTTTGTATTTTGAACATATCGGACCGCATAGCGCTATTGCTGTGATTTTGAACAAAAGTAGGGCGTATTTGAGCGAATAGCTGCAACTGAGTCCGATAGTACAGCGAAAAGGACTGAATTTGTGAAATAAGGGCTGCTGAGTCCGAACTATCTATGGCGACGAAGAGGTAATGAATGTGTAATAAAGGATGTAGTATACAAGCAAGGGCTCCTGGGTCCAAACATTTCACGGTGGCCAGTGTATGCTGACGTTGCGGTTATGGGCTTAGAATATACATTGTGTACGATAGTTACAGAGTCTGAGCTATTCAACTGTGCGACGAGGGCAAGGGGGATTTGAGTAAATAGCTCGCCATCCCTATAGTTAACAGCATAGGAAAGATCTGAGAAATCATTCCGGCACCTTGATGCAAATCCTAAGTCTTTTATGCTAAAATTAACGCAATTCCGTAAAATCTACTTTTGCTTAGGCAGGGTAGTTAATAGTGTGGTATTAGTGAAGGAGGCTGCGTATATGGGGATGATGTCTTGGTTAGCTGAGCAGCGAATTCAGGAGTCTATGCGTAACGGGGAATTTCGAGATTTACCTGGGCATGGCAAGCCGCTGGAGCTCGAGGATTTATCGGGTGTGCCGGAAGAATTGCGGATGTCTTTTAAAATCATGAAGAACTCCGGACTGGTGCCTGAGGAAATCTCTCTGCGAGCTGAATGTGTTACGTTGGAAGGATTGCTTGCGGCGTGTCATAATAGCGGAAGTGCAGAAACCAGTGAGGGCAAGGCTTTGCGGTCAAAACTGTCTATGAAAAGACTGCATCTACAGGAGTTATTGCGTGAACGCGGCTTGGATAGTAACCCTGCTTTTATGCAATACAGTGCTCAAATACACGAACAGATGATAAAGGAAGAGGAATAACGCTGGTTACGTTACTGCCTAAATGCCTACAGTCATTTGGACATGAGAATAAATAGTGTAAAATAAAAAGGCATCTCTTGGTCGTTTTAGACAGAAGAGCTGCCTTTTTGCTTGTTATGTGTAACTAAACATGTATACTCATCTAATTTGTTTAAAATATACCCATTCCGGATCGCCTTCATCTAAATTCTCAATGACTCCGCTTTTAACAAACCCTTGAGAAAGACATAGTTGCTGCATGATCGTATTGGATTCATTGGTGGAGGTGAAAAGCTTGGGGGTGGGGCATTGTTCCTCGATGTAGCTAAGGAGTGTTTTGGCTATGCCTAGGCGTCTGTACTCAGGATCCACAATGACCAGCTGAATAAAACAACATTCGAAAAAGGTGGTATCGCAGCAAGCAAATCCTACAAACGTTCCATTATGCGATGCTACGTAACACTGCTCATGCTTGATATATTTTTCAATCTTCGATTTGCGGCTTTCATTGCCAATGATCTTGCTGTCTATTTTGGTGAGCATGGGTAGATCTGAAATTGTAGCTTTTGTTACGAATATCATAGTAAGTCTCCTTATTAATATTATAGAGGGTATGGATGGTAAGTCTTGATCTTTAAGGTTTTTTCACACATGATGAAGATGATCTAAGATAACTTCAAGGAAAATTATAACATATGATTATAGACGATGGAGAGATAGAATGAAACAACTTCCGATTATACAGGTGCTTCCTGACCTGAAAAACATACTTAACACTGCGCAGGCAGCAGTACTTATCGCTGAACCGGGTGCAGGCAAAACAACAGGAACGCCTCCGGCGTTTTTGGACGAGCCTTGGATGGCGGGTAAAAGCATTTTAATGTTAGAGCCTAGAAGGCTTGCTGCTAGATCTGCCGCCACTTACATGGCATCCTGCCTTGGAGAAAGTGTTGGACAGACGGTAGGTTATCGGATGCGGAATGACACTAAAGTAGGCAAAAATACGCGGATTGTTGTAGTCACTGAAGGAGTATTAACGAGAATGCTGCAAAGCGATCCTTCTTTGGGTGATGTGGGTTTAGTTATTTTTGATGAGTTCCATGAGCGCAGTCTTCATGCGGATTTGGGACTTGCCCTTACACTGGAAGCACAGGCTGTGCTGCGGGAGGATCTAAGGATTCTTATCATGTCAGCTACCTTGGACAGAGAGCGGGTGTCTGCTTTACTAGGCGATGCGCCCGTAGTAAATTGTCCGGGCAGAACCTATCCTGTAGAAACAATCTATGTGCCAACTACTGGGAATCTTCCACTGGAAAAAACTGCTGCAGCTGCTGTGAGACGTGCGCTTGTTGAACAACCCGGAGATATTCTCGTCTTTTTAGCGGGGGAAAGAGAAATACGCAGAACTCAAAGTGAGTTGGAAAATGGAAGCTTGGCAGAGCAGACGGTAATTCGCCCTTTATATGGCCAGCTGCCACAAAATATCCAAGATGCAGCCGTGGCTGCATCGGTTCAAGGTGAACGAAAAGTAGTGCTCGCGACTTCTATCGCTGAGACAAGTCTAACGATTGAAGGCGTGCGAACGGTGATTGATACAGGGCAGCGCCGTACACAGATATTCTCACCACGCACAGGAATGCCAAGTCTGACGACAGTCCCGGTATCGAAAGCCTCAGCGGATCAACGGCGGGGACGTGCCGGACGGACAGCCCCAGGCGTGTGCTACAGGCTGTGGAGTCAGGAGGAGCATAATCGACTTCCGGATGACAATGTGCCGGAGATTATGCAGACGGACCTTGCGCAGCTCGCTTTGGAGCTGGCGCTGTGGGGCGTGCGCGATCCTGCCGCGCTATCTTGGCTTGACGCGCCGCCCGCTGCGCCTTTTGCGCAGGGCACCGCGCTGCTGCGCCAGCTCGGCGCGCTGGACGCCGGCGGCGCTATTACGCCGCACGGCCACAGCATGGCCGCGCTTGGCGCGCACCCGCGAGCCGCGCATATGCTGCTGCTCGCGGCAGAGCTTGGCACAGCACCGCTCGCCTGCCGGCTGGCGGCGCTGCTGCAAGAGCGGGACCTTTTCAAGGGTCCCGCGGCCCTAGATTGCGACCTCACGCTCCGCGTTGAGGCGCTGCTCCGGTTCGAGCGCTCCGCTGATAGCGGCGGAGCGGACCCGGCGGCTCTGCGCGCTGTGCAGCGCGAGAGCCGCCATTTCCAGGCGCAACTGCAAGCCGCGCCGGGCGAGAACGTGAACGACATCAGCCACTGCGGGCTGCTTCTGTCGTTCGCCTATCCCGACCGGATCGGGCAGAAACGCGGCGATGGCGCGTTTCTGCTCTCCTCCGTTCGGGGGGCGGCCATGCGGGAAGGGCAACCGCTGGCCCGGTCATCTTATATCGTAGCTGCTTCGATCGATGATCGCGCTACACAGGGCGCAATTATGCTGGCAGCTGAGATAGAAGAAGGACAACTGCTTTCCTATCATGCAGACCGCATCACCGAGGAAGCGGATGTGTATTGGGATAAAGAAAGTGGAAGTGTGAAGAAACGTCGTCGCACAATGCTCGGCGCGTTGGTCTTAAAAGAAACTTCACATGAAAGACCCTCCGCGGAAGAAATGGCAAATGTACTATTAAGTGTCATCGCTACAGATGGCATTGAAATCCTACCGTGGGAGAAGGGAACCATACAGCTTCGCGAACGTTTGATGTTTATGCATACCTTACGTTCAGATTGGCCGGATGTATCAGATGTTTCTTTAATTGCTACGTTGGATGAATGGCTTTTGCCATATCTGCAAGGTATGAGGAACCTCCGCGACCTTCAGCGTGTACCGTTAGCGCGAGCGCTTGAGGGGATGTTAGACTGGAATCAGCGGCAGATGCTGGAAAAGGAGGCACCTACACATATATCTGTTCCTAGTGGCTCGCGTGTGCCTGTAGATTATACTAATCCTGCTGCCCCGGTATTGGCAGTAAGATTGCAAGAGATGTTTGGACAGCTGGACACACCTCGAATTGGAGGGGGAAAATTGCCAGTATTGCTGCATCTTTTGTCACCAGCTAGACGACCTGTGCAGGTAACCTCTGATCTAGCAAGTTTTTGGCGGGGGACCTATTTTGAGGTCAAAAAAGATCTGAAGGGACGGTACCCGAAGCACTATTGGCCAGATGACCCATTACAGGCTATTCCGACTAATCGTACACGTCCTGTAAAATAATTTATGGTTACATATGCTCTTGAAATTTTTCCTTAGATGTTTGGTCTCCCGTTTAAAGGGTAATTACTAGCGAAGACAATTACTAAGGAGGGCTTCAAGTGACTAAAAAAATCGTAGGTATTTTCGACACAGAACAAGAAGCAACCAGAGCAATTGAAGGACTTCACAATCAAGGATTTAATAATGATGAAATATCAGTAATCACACGTGATCGTGATGAGCTTAGAAACATCTCAGAGGATACAGGCACAAAAGCTCCAGAAGGAGTAGCAACAGGCGCTGCTACAGGTGGTGTAGTTGGCGGCGTTGCCGGACTATTGGCAGGGATAGGAGCATTGGCGATTCCGGGGATTGGACCGATCCTGGCGGCAGGGCCTATAGTTGCAACACTTACAGGTGCAGCAGTTGGTGCAGGCGCAGGTGGATTAGTCGGCGGCTTGATCGGACTCGGTATTCCTGAGGATGAGGCTAAAGAGTACGAAGGTTATGTGGAAAGCGGCAAAATCCTTGTACTAGTCGATGATAATGGACGCGGCTATCAAGCACATGATGTGTTCCGCGGTAACCGTTCGCTGAATACTCAGCGTTACGAAGGCGTCTATAACGAAGACACTAGACTAGGAAATTCGATGGCTAACAGAGCGGATCGGACGGCTGAAGTCTACAACCGCGATAAAATATAACATTATAATAACCTGCTTTAAAAGCGGTAAAAGGTTACAAGGAGCGATTCTCCGATTTAATGGAGAATCGCTCCTTTTGTATTTTTAGTCCATCGCGCCTCCCGTAATCCCCCTTTGCTCATCCTCTTCTGAGGGGTACGGACCCAGATGACGCTATTGGCTAATTTTTGGTCTTTGCAGCAGAATTTCGGACTCCATGGACGCTATTCTATAGAATGAGGCTCTTATTTGCTGTTTTTTATGCCAATAGCTGCAATGGGGTCCGATAGGGCTCCAAATATCGGATAATATTGCGTTTAAGGTCCGCTGTGTCCTTTGCTACTACGTTCCTGCATCGTTTCGGAGTGTCCTTATGCTGCAACGCACGTGCTGTCTTTGTACTGCTATCTATGCGTACCCGATCACTGTGACCTTTGTTGGAGGGTCATCGTTCCGCTGACGTACATGCACCGTTCCCTAGAGTCCTTTTACTATTACGTACATGCATCGTTCCACTGTGTCCTTGTATTGCTACGTAAGCGCATCCGGACTCTGTGTCCTTATCCTACTGAGCATACGCCCCCGGTTTGCTGCTAAGAAATCCCCCCGTATCGCAGCGCCCTTATGGTTTCTAAGCACATGCCTCGTTTCGCAGTGTCCTTATATGCTGCTACCTTGCACGATCTTAATCAAGGATACGAAGCATGCGGATGAAAGAATCAGCTGCCACGGATAACCTCATATCGCGATGGATTGCGAAGCCTATATTCCGGGGTGGAGGGGGATCATCTAATTGCAACTCGAAAAGTTCTCCTTTTTGAATCTCCTCAATTACAAAAGAACGGCTAATAAAGGCTACCCCGTAACCAAGTCTTGCGAATTCAGAGAGTAAATCGATGCTGCCCAGCTCTATATCTGGTTTAACGGACAATCCCTTACCAGCAAACCAATGATCAACAAACAGTCTGGTGCTGCTTTCTGGGGATAATAAAATAAAAGGTAACTCTGCAAGTTCTTTTGCCGTAAGCGAACGGTTTGCCAGTTCCTGAAAGGCTCGTCCCACTACAAAACAATCCTCAAGGGTGGCAAGCGTCTGAATACTTAATTGTGGATCGTCAATAGGCATATGGACGAGCGCACAGTCTATTTCGCCTTCTTTCAAACGTTTGGTGATCTCATGCGTTTTTCCGTGTGATAGCCGAATTCGTATGCCGGGATATTGTTTGTGGAATGCGTTCAATTGCGGCAGCAAAAGATTTTTTATAAGGGAATCACTCGCTCCAATCCGAACTTCTCCCTCGTTTAGCTGCTTTAGATTGTGAAGATGCTTTTGTGCAGAATCCAGCATGACTAAAGAGGGCTCAACATATTCCAATAACGCCCGTCCTTCCTCAGTTAGCTCTACACCTTTAGATAAACGATGAAATAATTTGAGACCTAAAGAATCCTCCATTTGTTTAATGGCATAACTTACGGATGGCTGTGTAATATGCAATTCATTTGCAGCCTTTGTTAGATTTTTGTAACGAGCCGTATATAAAAAAATACGATACCATTCAAGGTTAAAGAATTTGATATAGATCACCTCTATGACAGTCTGATGAAAATGTGATTTCATTAATTGCAACAATCTTATTATAATTTGGATATATTAATAATAAAAGAGTCGGCAATGGAGGTTTAAATATTATGGCAGGTAACACATTTGGAGAAGTATTTAAGATTACTACCTTTGGAGAGTCACATGGTGCAGCGGTTGGGGTCATAGTGGATGGAGTTACACCTAATGTTGAAATTGATGAAGCATATATTCAGAAACAGATGGATAGAAGGAAACCAGGCCAGTCCTCTGTAACTTCACCGCGTAAGGAATATGATGTGGTGCAAATACAATCAGGAATATTCGAAGGGAAAACAACCGGAACTCCACTCTTTGTAGTTCTGTACAACAAAGATATGAAACCGGAGGCCTATAACGATATTCAGCATTCATTTAGACCCGGCCATGCGGATTATACTTTTTTGCAGAAATACGGAATTCGCGATCATAGAGGCAGTGGGCGGGCATCTGGCAGGGAAACAGCGGCAAGAGTAGCTGGCGGAGCGATCGCTCGGAAACTGCTCGAAAGAAGAGGGGTTGAGGTACTAGCCTACACGCAAGAGGTCGGAGGGATTAAGTGTCAAACCTTTGATGAAGATGTTATTGAACAAAATGCAGTCCGCGCCTGTGATGCTAAGGCTGGAGCTGAAATGATTAAAAAAATTGAACACTTAGCTTCGATTGGAGACAGCTGCGGAGGTATCGTGGAGTGTCGGATTAGAGGGGTTATTCCGGGTCTTGGAGAACCCGTATTTGATAAATTGGATGCAGAGTTAGCTAAAGCGATGTTATCTATTGGTGCTGTAAAAGGAATAGAGTTTGGAGCTGGATTCGAAGCGGCCTCTATGCTTGGAAGTGAACATAATGACGCGATGAATAAGGATGGATTTCTTAGTAACCATTCCGGTGGAATTATAGGCGGAATCAGCACAGGAGAAGAGATTATTTTTCGAATAAGTGTAAAGCCTACATCCTCGATTTCTGTTACTCAACAGACCATAAACACGAATGGTGAAGAAGTTGAGATTAAAACGGAGGGCAGACATGATCCATGTATCTGTCCGAGAATCGTCCCGGTTGTTGAAGCAATGGCTTGCTTAGTATTGGAAGATCTTTATAAAAGACAAGCTGCTATTTTTGGATGAAACACTTTATAAAATGAAACAAATCAAAGACTGCACCTCTTAGCAATAAGCTGTGAGGTGCAGTCTTTTTTGCATATGTGGTATCATATGGATAATCATTCAAATTATGCTTTGTCTCTAGCTATGTCATAAGATACAGTACAGCGAAAAGGAGGGAATAGATGAGAATCTTTGTTGCAGGTGCTGCAGGTGTGATTGGACGGTCATTGCTTCCTAAGTTACTACAAGCGAAGCATGAGGTTATCGGTCTGACCCATAAAGAAGAAAACAAAACAATCCTTGAGAGCTTAGGGGCACAAGCGGTAATCGCGGATGTGTATGAGCGTGAGTCTATATTTGCGGCTATTCAAGCAGCCCAACCTGAAGTGGTAATTCATCAGCTGACTTCATTAAGTCAGCGGAATTTTGCAGATAATTCAAGGATAAGAATAGAAGGAACACGAAATATTGTCGATGCTTCATTGGCAACCGGGGTTAAACAGATTATTGCCCAAAGTATCTCTTGGGCTTATGAAGCTGGTGAGGGACCTGCCACGGAGAATACTCCATTAGATACTAATGCTTCTGAATCCCGGATGAGAACCATCGAGGGTATCCGCTCACTTGAAAAGGCAGTTGCAGAAATTCCTAATCATGTGATTTTGCGGTACGGAATGTTGTACGGCCAAGGGACTTGGTATGATGCTGCGGGATTAATGACAGAAGAAATTCGACAAGGGAGACTGACTGCAACAGAAGCGGTTACGTCATTCCTTCATGTGGAGGATGCAGCTAACGCGGCGGCGCTTGCTCTGAACTGGCCTTCTGGACCAGTTAATATTGTGGACAATGAACCTGCGCGAGGAATAGATTGGGTGCCTGTTTTTTCTGAAATCTTGGGAGCTCCTAGACCTCCTTTGCAAATGGGCAGAGAAGGCTGGGAACGGGGGGCGTCCAATACAAAAGCTCGAATGGATTACGGATGGAGTCCATCTTACCCTTCATGGAGGTCAGGTTTTGCTCAGAGCTTGAAAGGTTAGAGATGAATCCAAACATGTACAAGGAGAGATAACATGAGTAAATTAAAGAATTTTTCTTTAGTAGTCGTGAATTTAATTGCTGATCTATGGTTTGGAATCGTTCGAAAACCAGAGTTTTATGATAAACACACCGTTACTAGAACAAAGAAAGGGTATGTCCTGTTTGTATCTATGGCAGGCATTATCGCAGTGGGTTCAGCTTTTTGGTTATGCTCAAGAATATATTAGAAAAAAGGCTGCCAATTGGCGGTCTTTTTTTTGATATTGGATGTCAGAAAGCTAGAATGTTATGTTATTACTTAATAGATGGTTAAAACAGGCTCCTTATTATGTTCAGCGCATAAGATTAATGTCTAAACTCATGGATGAAAATCGTGCCAAAGTGACGCTTATTGCCGCCTCAGCTGGGTTTGGAAAAACGACACTTGCGGCCGAATGGGCTCGTACTCATTCCGATGAGGTTGCATAGCTTGCAGATAACCATCTTGTACGATTCTGGTTAAATTTGCATGCTGCAATTGAGAGAATCTTTCGCCCCTTTTTAAATCGCTTGGATTTGTTTATCCAGTCTGTTCGTGACGGTTCAGTAGAAACTGCGATTCCTCTTTTATTAAACGATCTGCATTCTCTTCCAGGCTCTATTACACTTATAATGGATGATTATCATGCGATTACGAATCAATCGATTCATGAAAGTATGGGCTTTTTCATCGGACATCTTCCGGCTAATGTGAAGCTTGTAATATTGAGTAGAACCCTCCCGCCACTCGCCTTATCCCGCCTAAGAGCACAACAGGAACTTCTAGAATTAAGTAACGATGATCTGAGGTTTACATTTGACGAAAAAGATGAGCTGCAATCTCAATCCTTGAGCGAGCATCTTACACAAGAAGAGTTATTTTTGTTCGAGCAAAAAACAGATGGATGGGTAGCGGGTTTGATTCTTGCCTTCCGCTCTTTTTCAGGAAGGGCTGGTCTTGGAAGCTATCCAGCATGCTTTTGAGGCAGAGGATTATACGTTTTCTGCATCATGTATGGATAGGCCTTTCAATTCAATTATCAAAGATGGCGATGAATCTTCATTGCTAGATTTATTAGATAAGTTGCCGATCAAAAATAGATTGTGCACCCTGATTTGTTTTATTTTCAAGCGGGTTCGATGGCTGTCGCTGGACGATCAGATGATGCCAAACGCTTCTTACAAAGGTTGAACTTTTCATGGAAGAGGAATTTATTATTCCGGAAAAAGAGCAAGCCGTAATTCAAATGCGGTTGGATCTGTATCGTGCTTCGGTTGCATTTTATCAGGGAGGCGTGGATACGTTCGTTGAGCTATTGGACCAAAACAAGGAAGGCATAGAGAAATTTGCATCTATAGTAAACGTTACAAGGTCATGGTTTTGTATTTTTGGCGGATCTTTTCTATGAAAGGAATCATCTTAAAGATGCAAATGTCCAACTGGACAAAGTGCTTGTTATGTGTAATTCCTCGAAGCATGTGAGCATGTGGGTACCAGGGGTTATTTTGCAAGCTAAAATGTTAAAAGCAATAGGTCATGTGGAAGATGCAGCGGAGGTTTTGCAGACAGCTATTGCGGAACTTAAGCAATATCATTCTCCTGGCAGGGAAAGATTGCTGGAAGCCGCATATATTCGAATTCAGTTCTCGCAAGGACTGTTAAGTAGCGGTGATGAATGGCTAACGAAAAGGCATATTAGTGCAAATGATAAACCTAATGTTGCCCGGGAATACGAACAAATCACACTCGCGCGTATGCTGATGGCACGTCAAGCTTATCAAAAGTTAGAGGTTAAAAACCGGGTACAAGCCGTTTCTAAGATAAAAGAAAAGCATTTGCTTTAAATCGGCAAAAGATTAATATAACAGTTTATTACCAAACATTTACTTTAAGAAGTGATACTATGGAATACAGAAGGTGATAGGACTAGCGAGGAGGAAATGTAAATGCAATTAATGGCATGGTCTGAATACGAGATTTCATATGACTTAAATAATGATTATTCTATTCGTAAGGCAGACTCAGAAGAGTGGGGACTGTATTGTTCCATTTATTATAATATGCAATATAACGGTTTTTTTAAAGAAGAAAGGTTCAATTCTGCCCAAAGAAACGCTTTTTGGATTTATAAAGGCGAGTCTAAAATAGGTGGAGTAAGGATGTCGCCTAACCGGATATATCATTTCTTTGTTATTCCACCTTTTAATGATACATTTGTGGTGCTGAAGCTATTAAAAAAGCTTTTGATTTATTGGTCGGATAGAACAAAACCGATAAAAACCTTCGAGGTTCTGCCAGACCAGGTTCAATTATTTGCGCGGGCGGGGTTTTGGCCTGATGAGTTCAGATGCCGTTGGATGCACCGTCCTACAGATTATTTTGAGGTCGAATGGAACGAAGAGTTAAGGATTGAAAGTCCTCAGATCGAAGATAATGGAATGGGCGCTAAACGATTTATTCTTGAAGAGCAGATCGCCGAATGTAACTTTGCGAGCTTCGATGGAAGTCTTGAGGCAACAAGGAGAAAAAAATTCGCTTATGAAGATTTTATCCCAAGTGAAGAACCTAATTATACAAATGAAGAATTACTGACAGCGTCAACGCTTGTGTATGATAAGAAATCAGGACAGCTAATTGCGAATTGTCTTTTGGGTTTACAAGATGATTACGCAGCAGTTTACAGTATTGGTGTAATACCTGCTTACAGAGGAAAAGGGATTGCTACAAGGATGTTGAAAAGAGGACTTAATCTCCTGAAAGATAAGTATCCGATCCTAAGATTATATGTCATGGAAGGTAATGATGCGGAGTCTGTTTATTTAAATTTAGGATTTGTTCCTGGAGTACAAGAGATACAGAGTATGTATATCCCTATGCACGATTAAGAAAGGCTGCCAGATGGCAGCCTTTTTTTTGTTAACTAGGCATGAGAGGTAATAGGAAACATGAAATGTTGAGGGAGTTCTTTTAATAACGGACGTATAAATAAGGTATCTTCACTCTTGGAAATTAATTCTGCCTTAACTTGATCGATTGGATAATCTGGTGTGAAATAAAAATGTATAACTTCAGTATCCGGAGAAATAATGCTTTTCAATACTGTGTTGATATCAAAACTTGTTGTACTAATAATATCAAAAATATGAAGCTGATGATCCTCATGTTTAAAGATCACAATAACGTCAGCCTCTTCAATATAATAAAAGGAATCGTGAAAAGGAAGAATAAAATAAAACAGCAGCTGATGTTCATTATTTATCACACTTAGCGCGGAGGATACCGGTGTTCTTTTGACTGCAAAATTTTTGATCATGCTAAAATCAACGGGGTTACCTATAGATAAAGGCCGCACAGAGTAGGTTGTAGTTGGCTGATTGCTAAGATGAGCAACATTAAGTGAAAAGCTGCTTTCTTGCATGCGTTCAAACCCGAATTTAGGATAAAAATCCAAAGCGCGCTCATTAGCAAATAAGTAGAGGAAGTCGTATTCATGTTCGTACTTAGCGATAATGTGGTCTATTAATTTTCGGGATAAACCTTGCATGCGATAATCAGGATGTGTCATCACCGTCCCAATTTGGATGGCGTTGTATTCTTTTTTGTTGATGAGAATAGTCATTTTATTAATAGATGCATTCGCAATGACATGATCTTCATCGATAAAGGAATAACAAATATATTTGTCATTCCAGCCCCCTTGTTCATACCAAGGTTTAAAATCAATACCAAAGATTGATTGGGCTAAAGAATTGAAGCTAAGCTTATATTTATCGATGTGTTTATAATCGCTAATCAATTGATATTCATTCATAGAATATACCTCTATTTCAGATGATTTTGGGATTCGCATTTTATGAATATATAATACTATGCTTTTTAACCGTAAAGTTGATTTTAAAAATACTATACCAATATAATCCTGTAGATGTGTTATCATAATCTCTAAATTATTAACTCGGAGGTATAAGATGAGAGAGATAGATTACAGTCATTATTTTTGGCAGGATGAGAAAATAAGACTAAGATCTGTTCACATTTGCAGAATTCTCATCACAGCGACTGATGTTTACGATCGAAAATCTGAATGGTGAATATGTGGGTGGAGTAAATCTTAATAGCATAGACGAGAAAAATGGTACGTTCAGTATAGGCGTGCAAGTGGATAGAGACCATCGAGGTAAGGGGTATGGGACAAGAGCTATCAACATCCTGTTGAAGTGTGCTTTTTTGGAGCTTAGACTCAACAAGTTTAACGAATGTACGCTCGAAGGTAACGAACCCTCAGCAGCTATGCTTAGAAAAGTGGGTTGTGTTCAAGAAGGCGTGCGCCGTAAAGTTATTTATACAAATGGACAGTATTTAGACTTACTGTTGTTTGGATTGACGAAGAATGAATTTGTGGAGAAAAACGCTATGAAATAGTGCTTAGGAGAGGTTACTTGGAAAGCGGAGTGGCGCAGGGATTATAGCTGAGAAGGACGTTTAGAAAATGAACTTGGCAAAGTGGAACTTATTAGTTACCTAAAAAGCGATTCTTCAATAACTGGAGGATCGCTTTTTTGCGTTTTGCTTTTCGAATTGATGTTCTATTGAAGCGTGCGGACCCAGAAGACGTTATTTGCATATTTTTCGCTTTTTCAGAGTAGTATCGGACTCTAGTGCAGCTATTCCCCAAGAATAGCTGTATATATGTTACTTTTTATGCCAATAGCGTCCATGGGGTCCGATAACACACCAAAAGTGGGGAAAAGCAGCGAATAGAGTCAATGGGGTCCGATAGTAGCTCGAACGAGCAAACTTGAACAAACTAAACAAAGAATGGGAGGGGAGCGTGCTGAAGCATGTGGGTCCAGATGGAGTTTGTATCGTGCAGAAGCATGCGGGTTCAGATGTAGTTTGTATCGTGCTGAAGTATATTGATCCAGATGGAGTTTGGTTTGCGCAGAAGTATGTGGGCTCAGATAGAGTTGATTTCGTGCAGAAACCTGTGGATTCAGATGGAGTTTATTTCGCGCAGAAACTTTCGGACCCAGAAGACGCTATTTGCAAATATTTAGCTTTTTCAGAGTAGTTTCGGACACCAGTGCAGCTATTCCCCAAGGATAGCTGTATAAATGTTACTTTTTATGCCAATAGCGCCCATGGGGTCCGATAGCACAGCAAAAGTGGGGAAAAGCAGCGAATAGAGTCAACGGGGTCCGATAGCAACTCGAACGAGCAAACTTGAACAAACTAAACAAAGAATGGGAGGGGAGCGTGCTGAAGCATGTGGATTCAGATAGAGTTTTGTTTGCGCAGAAGTATGTGGGCTCAGATGGAGTTTATTTCGCGCAGAAACTTTCGGACCGAGAAGACGCTATTTGCAAATATTAAGCTTTTTCAGAGTAGTTTCGGACACCAGTGCAGCTATTCCCCAAGAATAGCTGTATAAATGTTACTTTTTATGCTAATAGCGCCCATAGGGTCCGATAGCACAGCAAAAGTGGGGAAAAGCAGCGAATAGAGTCAATGGGGTCCGATAGTAGCTCGAACGAGCAAAATTGATCAAACCAAACAAAGAATGGGACGAGGATCATGCAGAAGCATATGGGTCCAGATGGAGTTTGTATCGTACTGAAGTATATTGATCCAGATAGAGTTTGTATCGTGCAGAAGCATGTGGACCTAATTCTACGAGGATCATTCTACGAAATCAACGATGCACAATTATTTATTCCATAATTTCACCATATGAAAAATTCACAATAGTAAACCACAAAAAAACTAAGCTCTCCCTACCCACATCCACATAAATCATCCTATATCCCACCAAATCTCTATAAACAACGTAATAAGTGAACCCTCTACCAAATTTCAGGTTGTGAAAGTTGGAAAATAGTGCTTATACTAGAGTAATAGAAGGAAAGATTAGCCAACAACATTTACAACATGAGGAGGGTTTATATGGCGTTTATGATTGCTCAACGAGCGTTTATCAAAGTGTATCTTATAACAATGGTAGAACAACACCGCGGTTACGGATATCAAATGCTGGAGGATTTACGTCGGGATTTCAAAGCCCATGGTTATTCCCCTCCACAGAGTGAAATCTATCGCGCCCTGCATGAGCTGGTGCAGCAAGGGATTTTATATCGTACCAAGCAGCTGAAAGGCAATGACCCTAAAGTGGATTTTCAAGAAATCGTACTTTACCATTTCACCTCAGATGGTGAAGAAAAAGCAAAATTATATAAAAAGCAGGTAAAGACGGATCTTGACCGCTGCTTAGGCATTTTGAATAAAGCTGTTGTGGACAACTATTAGAACTGCAACTATAGTAATATTTTCAGGATGCTCTCACCCTGTTATAATGGTTACTGCCGGATGATTGCAGTATATACTTGGAGGTAGCAAAAGATGGATGAACATATGAAACGCCGGTTAGACAAACAGCGGAAGCTGTTCAGTCAACTTGGCATCACATTAGACGCTCTAACCATACATGAAAAAGAATTCAGCATGAAGCTGCGTGGCTACGATGCGGAGGAAGTAGATACATTTCTGGACAGCGTAATCAAAGATTACGAACGTTTCTATGCGACGATAGCTGATCTGATGGATAAATGGCAAGAGCAGCAGCTGGAAATGCGGGAATTAAAGGCAGAAACAAAAACAGAGGTTATCCAGGTTCCTGTTTCCCGAGGCATTGATCCAAAAGAATTGGAAGAGGTTATTCTGAGGCTTGAAACTAACGTCCGCCAGCTTAAAGATAAGCTTCCTCGCGTGGAAGAGTTTTTATAAGGCGCTGTTTGGGATAATGGGAGCTCCGCTTGACATTTCTAAATTTACCATTGACGAGTTAGCAGTTCATGAATTATGATATGTTCATAAATGATCATTTATATTTTAGTGGCGTGTTACCGTTAAGGGCATGAGCCAAGAATTGTCTTTATTTCCATTAGACAATTCTTGGCTTTTTTTGTTCCAATTTGACGATAATTAGGGAGAGGAGTGATGAGCTTGTCGCGAGAGATCGAGCAATTTCAAGTACAGCGTGTAATTGGGAATAACGTTGTAATGGTTCAGGGAAGCAAAAACGGGAAGGAATATGTCATCATTGGCAAAGGTATTGGATTTGCAGTGAAGGGTTCTGGTGTGATCGAAGGAAATGATGCTCGGATTGAAAAATTGTTTCGTCTAGAAGATCGCGAAGCCTGGAGCCAATATCAAGTTTTGCTGGAAGATATAGATCCTAAGGTAATGAAAATAACTGATGAGATAATTGCAGATATCCAAAGTCAATTTCCTGACAAGTTAAACGACAAGATTTATCTGGCACTCCCGAGCCACATACAGTTCACCATCTACCGTCTGCGCAACGGGATGGATATTATTAATCCGTTTTTGCAAGAAACCAAAATGTCATTTCCGAAGGAATTTGAGATCGCTTACAAGGCATCGGAGAAAATCAATGCTGAATTTCAAGTGCAAATCCCCGAAGATGAGATTGGATTTCTTACTTATCATGTGTATTCAGCCGTCAATAATGTATCGGTTGGTCAGTTAGTCAAGGCCTCTAATATTGTCAATGAGCTTCTAGACATGATTCAGCAAGAACGAAAGATAACTTTTGAGCACGGCAGTATGAATCATATCCGATTAATGATCCACTTGCGTTTTTCGCTGGAACGTATTTTAAAAGGATCACTAATAGATAATCCCTTTGTGAAACATATTAAGAAAGAATACAAAGAGGAATACAAGCTGGCTAAAAAGCTCGGTAAAGTAATGCAAAGATCGCTTGAGGTCGAAATTCCGGAAGAAGAACTATGTTTTCTAGCCATGCATTTGCACCGGTTATTTCAGACCTTAGTGAAATCAAATTAACATCTTAAGAGGAGTGGAGCATATGTTTTCCAAATGGAAATCAAAAAAAGAAGAGAAACATACTGAACATACCATCGAAATCATGGCACCAATCAGCGGGGAGTCAGTTCCACTAGCACAGGTTCCGGATGAAACCTTTGCTGGCGGTCATATGGGTAACGGAATTGCAATAAAACCATCTGAAGGAATTTTGAAAGCGCCTTTTGACGGTAGGGTTGCTCATATCGTGAAATCGAGTCATGCAGTCATTCTGGAACATTCCTCCGGTATGCAATTGCTATTACATATCGGAATCGATACTGTCAGCCTCAAGGGCAACGGTTTTGTCAGTCATATAACCTCTGGAGATCAAGTAAAAGCAGGTCAAACCCTAATCGAATTTGATCTGGACGTAATTCGCGCGGCAGGTTGTGACACAATTTCGCCTGTAATCGTGACCAGTACAGAGGAGAATCCACCTCAAGTAAGCGGACATTATGGTCAGGTTACAGCAGGACAGGATCTGATTCTTACCGTGGCTTCAAAGTAAATGGTTTATAGAGCACTACTACTATTGAACCGAAAGGATGATTTTAAATGTTGGCTTTTCTACAAAAACTAGGTAAGTCGTTAATGCTTCCTGTTGCAACCATGCCGGCGGCAGCTATTCTTCAAGGGTTTGGTTTGCTTAACTACGAAAAAGATATTCCGCTAGGAGCGACCATTGGTGGATTTCTGAATCAATACTTTGCTCCATTTCTAAACGCCGGAGCGAATGCGATCTTCGGTAACCTAGCCTTAATCTTCGCGGTAGGGGTTGCCATTGGATTTGCCGGTGACGCCGTAGCAGCTTTGTCAGCAGTAATTTCTTACATGGTACTGACTAAGATTCTGCTTATCGTACCGCTTCAATTCTCTTTCATCAATGATGATGTTGTATTGAACATGGGTGTGCTTGGTGGTATTTTTGCCGGTGCTTGGGCAGCGTTCTTATACAAGAGATATCACAATATAAAAATGCCTGATTGGCTCGGATTTTTTGCAGGTAAACGTTTTGTCCCAATCATTACGGCAGCTTCTATGATGGTTCTTGCTGTATTTGTGGGTATGATCTGGAGTCCGATACAAGATGTTATTAGTGACTTCGGGAACTGGGTTGTGTCACTGGGGGCTGTTGGAGCATTCATCTTCGGTACAGCTAACCGCTTGCTGATTCCGTTCGGTCTTCACCACGTGCTTAATACGATTGCTTGGTTCCAAATTGGTGATTTTACGAATGCAGCTGGTGAACTGGTGCATGGTGACTTGTACCGCTTCTTCGCTGGAGATAAAACTGCTGGGATGTTTATGACTGGATTCTTCCCAATTATGATGTTTGCGCTTCCAGGGGCAGCACTTGCATTTATTCATACAGCTAAACCGGAAAAACGTAAAATGGTTGCTTCCATCTTCATCGGTTCTGCCATTGCTTCTTTCTTAACAGGGATCACTGAACCACTTGAGTTCTCCTTTATGTTCGTAGCACCACTCTTGTACGGAGTTCATGCTTTATTAACAGGATTCTCCATGGCCTTGATGTACATTTTAGATGTTAAGCTTGGTTTTGGTTTCTCCGCAGGTTTGATCGATTATCTTGTAAACCTGAAACTGTCTACTAATGCATGGATACTTATTCCTGTGGGTCTTGGATTCTTCGTCTTGTATTATGTACTATTCCGCTTTATTATCTCATTGTTCAAGCTAAAAACACCTGGACGTGAAGATGATGATGAAGAAAGTCTGTTAGCACCACCTGGAGGTAATGGAACGCCTTCATCGTCTTCTAAAGCTGCTCAAATTCTTGAGAACATCGGCGGTCCATCGAACATCCGCAATATCGATGCATGTATCACACGCCTTCGTCTGATTGTTAATGACGAAAAAGCCGTTAAAGATTCCGCATTGAAACAGCTCGGAGCTTCCGGTGTTATGAGACTGGGTCAAGGGGCTGTGCAGATCGTATTTGGTCCAAAATCAGAGCAAATTAAAGATGATATTCAAAAGCTTTTATAACTAAATTGATCATGTTGAAATCATTAAACAGGGCTGGTTCTCATACCAGTCCTGTTTTTTTGCTGTGTCCAGAGATAAAGGGTTGCTTTATAGATAATGCCTAGTATAATACTTGGTATAAGTAAGCAAAGGAGTCGGTACACATGTCAGTCGATGATTATTTGGATCTTTTAAATTACGCCAAGGCGATTAAAGATGGGCAGTGGCAGGCTGACATCATTGAGCGCTTAAAGAATCTTAGTGCAGCAGCGGAAAGTCCTCAGATACAAGAAGAAAGTGTAATAGAACTTTGGTCAAGGTTTGATGCCATTAACATAATGATCATGAAGCTGTTTGAGAAGTTACGGGAGAATGAACATTCAGAGCAACAGTTTCAGTGGAAAGAGCAGCTCTGGGAGCTTAGGCTGGAACGGAGTATTTTATCTAAAAAGATTCTTAATCGTTACATTCGAATTAGGTAAACACTAGAAGACAGTTTCCTTATTAATTTAGGGGCTGTCTTTTTTTACGTAATCTTGATACAAAAATACATTGATAGTCGTCTTACTTATAGCTGCAGCTGATAAGGAGGATTTACAAGATGGAAATTCCGGAATCTGAAATTTTTAAAGCAATATTCTATGAACATTATCCTATTGTCAGACGTAAGCTGACCGCTTTGGTTCGTGATGAGTCGGCAGCAGATGATTTGGCACAAGAAGTTTTTCTGAGATTGTATCGTAACCCCCCAGATGATCCAGCAGCGCTGGGTGCCTGGCTTCATAGAGTCCTTACTCGTATTGGATATGATTATCTGGACAAAAAAGCAAGGGAACGGCGGCTGCAAAATAAACAAGAACAGTTATACGAAGTGAGGGAATCACCTCCTTCAGGAGAGGAAGTCTTAATCAGTAAGCTGGATCAGGAGGATGTTCATGAATGGTTGAACGAGCTGCCTGACAGGGATAGACAAGCGCTTCTGCTTAGATACTCTGGTTACAGTTATGCGGAAATAGCAGGCGAGCTTGGTCTAAGACCTCCCGTAGTAGGGACATTACTGCACCGTGCGACCCAGAGGTTAAGACAAAATGCAGCAAAATCACTGTCTCAGACGGAATAATAAAACGAGATAAGCGAAGCTCCAAATTATTTAGGAGGGATTACTAATGACTAAACAACCGCTAAATCAAGATCATAATAAACAACATACAGATGAAGCCTGGGCCAAATTGCAAAACAAGTTAGCGTCTGAGCCTGCAAGTCCCAAATGGTCTGTGTGGAGTCAGCAGTTGTCTGTGGATGGTATGAAAGATGATGACAAAACAGATCCACATATAGACCAGCCTCAATCTACGGATGACAATCCAAAAGCTAATATCCGATCCAAGCGTCCTCGCATGAATCGTCGGCGCAAATGGGGAGTAGCAGTGGCAGGTGCCGCGATCTTTGCGGTTATACTTGGAACTCCAGTAGGAAATACGGCTATGGCATCGCTGCTGAATCAATTTCGGATGGAAGAAGTTACAGTTGTGAATGAAAATGATATCCGGGATATTTTTTATCAGGTAAATGAAAGTCAATCCATGAATGAAGCTATGAACAAATTTGGTGTGTTTACAAGTTCCTTTGGTTCAAATAAAGGGATTATTCCGCTAGATCAGGTGGAAGAGACTCTAGGTTTTACACTTCCAAGCGGAACTTTGCTCGAGAATGTGAAGAGCGCATATATAACCAATTCACAAGAAATAACCTTGAAGCTTAATATTGAAGCAGTTAATAAAGCAATGAAAAGATTGGGTGCAAAACAGCTTCTTCCAGAAGCCATAGATGGGAAAGAAATTAAATTAGATCTTTCGGAGATCGTGAATTATGATCTTTCGATAGATAATGATAAATGGGCTAATCTTACACAGACGAAGACTCCTTTAATTACGGTAGATCCAACTATAAAGGTTGATGAAGCTTTGGAAGCTATAATCGATTTTCCATTGCTGCCAGATTATCTGAAATCCAGCTTAAAGCAGAGCCGCATTTTATCGGGTGAAATTCCTCTGCCACTGGTAAAAGGCCTGAATACCGATCAAATAAAGATTAAAGATACAACGGTTCTACTGAATCAGAATGAATATAGTCAAGGGATTGTGTACTCGGCCGTTTGGGTACAGAACGGACAACTGTTTGATTTCAACGGAGGAAGCGTGTATACAGATAAAGCTGTATTCTTAGAGAAGCTAGGGGAGTTGATTGAATAATGACGGCTGCTGCAATAGAAGCGAAGTCTTTGACCAAAGAATATGATAACGGACGTGGTTGCCGTGATGTAACGATTACTGTTGGGAAAGGGGAAGCCTTTGGCTTCCTCGGCCCTAATGGTGCGGGGAAAAGTACCTTTGTCAAAATGTTGGTAGGTCTCATTCGTCCATCGAATGGTAGTGCTACTCTATTTGGTCATAAGATCGGTTCACTTGAAGCCAAGTCCCAAATCGGATATTTACCGGAATTATATCGCTATCAAGAATGGCTTACGGGGGAAGAAGTAGTAAGACTGCATGCCAAGCTGTGCCGTGTAGATCGATCTGTAGCCGACAAAAGAATTCCAGAGCTTCTAGCGGAAGTTGGAATTGGAAACCGTGGACGGGATCGTGTGAAACATTATTCCAAAGGGATGCAGCAGAGATTAGGGCTTGCTTGCGCTCTTGTAAACAATCCGGCCATCGTTTTTCTGGATGAGCCCTCATCGGCGCTAGACCCGATTGGACGTCAGGAAGTTCGGAATATTTTGCAGAGGCTAAAAGAGAAGGGAGTTACAATATTTCTTAACTCTCATCTACTGGAGGATGTTGAACTCATCTGCGACCGTATGGCACTGCTGAATAACGGAGTTATACTGCGGCATGGGAAAGTATCTGAGATCTTAAATAAGCGAACAAGCTGGCATTTTAAAGTGGGCGGTTTTACGCCTATTTTGTTGTCTTGGTTACAGGATAGTACTGAACTTCAGATCAAAGTTTCAGCGGATATCGGAGCTCAATCTGAAAAAGGAGCTTCATTCCCAGCTACATTGGAGAGTAGCACAGTTTGGCTGGAAGCGGAATTGGAGAATGAGGAGCAAGTAGGCTGGCTGAACACGTTAATTATTGAACAGGGCATGACCTTATATGAAGTCTCACGGAAGCGAGAACGTCTGGAAGACTGGTTTATGAGTGCTGTATCCGGCCTAAGTCACAGAGGTGAACACGAATGAGAATAATCATAGGAATGACCTGGAAGGAATTGCTGCGTAAACGAGTAATGGTATTAACATTGCTTATGACCATTGTCTTTCTTATAGGGTTTTGGTTTGTGGCAAATACGATCGGACAAAGCGGAATACCGAACAGAACAGATATTAGCAGTGGCGAGCATCTCTTAGCTAATTTTACAAATGGTGCTTTTATATTATCACTTGGCTTCTTTTTTGGCGCTTTTGTACTCGCCTTTTTGGCGATCTTCAGTTCCTTCTCAGCTATTGCAGGTGAAGCGGAACAAGGGGTTATGCAGGCTTTACTGCCAAGACCGCTGCCGCGGTGGAAATGGTATACAGGTCGCTGGCTTGGATATGTGACGCTTGGGATCGGTTATGCCCTGATTTTATTTATTTCTATTTTATGGATTACTGAGATCCATGCCACCGTTCCTAGAGATGCCGTAGTCCTATTGAAATCATTTTTGTTATTCTCCTCTGTAGTACCTTTGCTAATTACGATTTCTATGCTGGGTTCTGGATTCTTCTCAGCAGTGGGGAATGGTGTCTTTATGACAATGTTATATGGAGCTGGCTGGTTAGGCGGGATGATTGATAAGATCGGAGGATCGCTGAGATTAGAACCCGATGTCCTTGACACATTAAATAATCTGTCAGGAATGATGGCACTGCTTATGCCAGTGGATGGTTTACAGCGGAAAATGACCGCCGTCCTGTTCAGCGCTAATGAAATGAGTGGAATGATGGGGTTGTTCGGCAGCATGAATGGATTGCTGGATTTTAATACGGTTCCGTCAAATATGTTTATTTTTTATGCGATTGGATATACCCTGTTAGCTTTTGTTATAGGTCTACTTCGCTTCGAGCGAAAAGACTTATAAAGGGGATGTTAATCCAAAAAGAGCCCTCTTGTCTCATGATCGGGACAATTAGGGCTCTTTGTGTTGTGTAGCGGGAATCATTTCTTAATACCAAGCTCAATCCATTCGGTAGACCAGTTTCCAATTTCACCAAGTATAGGAGCAAGCGCTGTGCCTTTTGGAGTCAGAGAGTACTCAATACGTACTGGCATTTCAGGATATACAGTTCGCTCTATAATGCCTTCGGTTTCCATTTCCTTCAATCGGTCAGATAACACCTTGCCACTGAGATTGGACAGACAGCTCTCAATTTCACCAAAACGGCGTGGCCCTGGCATAAGCACGAAAACAATAAGCGCGACCCAACGTTTACTTAGCAAGTCTACCGCTTTTTCAAAGCGAGGACACATGTTGAAATCATTCATAATATCACCTCGACATTCATTATATCATAAACTTACATAAAGTAATTATAAATATTTAAAGATATATTATAACTTGACGAAGTTATATTACAATGATAAACTTACTTACAAATAGTTACTTATAATTTAACTAATATTTTATCCTTATGCTTAGCTCTATCTAAGCATTGATGAACAATGAGGAAGGTGTAATTATGATTAAACCAGAAATCACTTCTATTTTACAGAATAAAATCACGCGAATTCCTTTAGCAAATTCCACAAATATATTGGTTGGACCCATTACATTACCGGTGAATTTAGACGGCGAGACCGTTGTTTTTAAATGGTACAACTGGCTGAATACAACGGATGCAGAGCTTCTTCAAGAGGATAGCAGTAAAGCAACGGCAGCTTTAATTTCACGTTTGCCATCCATGAACTTAGCAGAAGGACAACAATCCAGTGTGTTGGTATATGGCGATTTCGAAGAATCTGAGGATGCATTGATCCGGATGCATAGCATCTGCCATACTGGCGATATTTTTGGCAGTAAACGTTGCGATTGCGGCTTCCAGCTGCATCAATCCATGAAAATGATTGTTGAGCATGGCTCTGGGGCATTATTTTATCTCGCGAATCATGAAGGAAGAGGCATTGGCCTGTTCAGCAAATCTTTAGCGTATCTTTTACAGGAAGAAGGATACGATACAGTTGAGGCTAATTTAGAGTTGGGATTTGCTGATGATTCAAGAAACTACGAAGAGGCAATCAGTGTTCTGCAAACTTTACGTCACAAACCAGTGACGCTGATTACGAATAATCCGAAGAAATTGGATGCGCTCAAGGCTGCAGGGATGAATGCCGTGAAAAGAGTAGCGTTATGGGGAGATGTATCTTCTTTTAACGAGAAATATTTGCGGACTAAAGTCGCTCGCTCAGGGCATTTAGAAGCTGTGAAGGACACCCATTCGCTAAATGAAAGACTGGCTAAGTAAAGATTGAAGTAGTGCTTTTGCGCTTCTTCTATTATAATGGGGTACTGGGAACCAACTCTAAGCTTAGTGAGGTACAATATGACTGCTATTCAAGTACAAGACTTACGCAAAACATTCAAAGTACAAAAAAACCGCGAGGGTCTCAAAGGGGCCTTCGCTGATTTGTTTAAAAGGGAATATACGGAAGTGACTGCGGTGAAGGACATTTCCTTTTCCATTCCTGAAGGTGAGATCTGTGGATATATCGGCGAGAACGGTGCTGGGAAATCGACCACGATCAAAATGCTCACAGGTATTCTCGTGCCGACTTCCGGAAACCTGACAGTAGGTGGGTATGTTCCGTATTTGGAGCGCGAGAAATTCGTGAAAAATATCGGTGTGGTATTCGGGCAACGAAGTCAGCTATGGTGGGACATTGGCGTGATTGAGTCGTTCCAGCTCCTGCGCAAGGTTTACCGGGTGTCTGAACAAGATTTCAAGAAACGGCTGGATGAATTGGTCGAACGACTGCAACTGCAAGAACTGCTGAATCGTCCGGTTCGTAAGCTTAGTCTAGGTCAGCGGATGCGTTGTGAATTAGTGGCAGCATTGCTTCATAATCCATCGATTGTATTTCTGGATGAACCGACCATTGGCTTAGATATTGTGGTGAAGTCAGAGATCCGTGAATTCCTGAAAGATATGAACCGCGAGCATGGGACAACCATACTGCTGACTACACATGACCTGCAAGATATTGAGGCGCTTTGCTCCCGAGTGATAATGCTTGATGATGGCCGTATCATTTATGACGGAGGACTGGAAGACCTGAAGCAGCGTTGGGGAACCGGACGTGAGGTTCAATTTCAATTTGGAAATGCAACGAAACGTCAGCAACTTGAGTTATGGACTGAGGGATTGCCTGTTACTTGGTCTGCGGAGAACGATTTAGGGGCGTCTGTCTGGATACCGCTAGAGCTAAATGTATCGGATGTATTAGGCAGAGTAGTGGGAAAAGCAGACATTACTGATATCAAAATCATAGAGACCAATACGGACGATATTGTTCGCAGTATTTATCAATCCGGGTCTGCAGACAAGCCTGATGAAATGGCTGCCGCTCTGAAGGATGAAAGAGAGGCTTTACATGTCTGATAAGCTTAATCCTGCAACAGCTATGTCTTCCTCCTCAGGAAGTTCATCTTCTGGCGGTCCTCAGGAGAATAGCCGTAAATTACTATTCGGGGCTTACTTAGATTTTATACGCATCCGTTTTCTTACCATGCTTGCTTATCGGATTAACTACTACTCAGGTATTCTTATCTATTCACTGAATATTGGGGTTAACTATTTCACTTGGATGGCCATTTATGGCAATGGGGATTCATTGGGTGGCTTTACTGCAACGCAAATGACATCATATGTTGCTGTGTCGTGGATGGCTAGAGCCTTTTATTTTAATAACCTAGACCGCGAGATCTCTACGGATATCCGTGATGGAAGTATCGCTATCCAGTTTATAAGGCCCTATAACTATGTCTTAGTCAAAATGATGCAAGGTCTTGGAGAGGGAATGTTCCGCTTCCTTTTATTTATGATTCCCGGCATGGCGATAGCGATGCTGCTGTTCCCGGTTCAATTGCCAACAGCGCCATCTGCTTGGGCAGGGTTCCTGGTGATGCTCTTTTTCAGCTTTTTAATTAATTCACAGATCAATATCATCACAGGGCTCTCGGCATTTTTTGTAGAAAATAATGAAGGCATGATGCGAATGAAGCGGGTGATTGTAGACTTATTCTCCGGCTTAATCGTACCGATCAGTCTGTTTCCTAACTGGTTATCTTCCGTACTTGAGGTGCTGCCGTTTCAGGCGATTACCTACTTGCCAGGTTCAGTGTTTACGGGACGGGTGCAAGGGGTTGGAATATGGAATGTATTAGGGATACAAATTATTTGGTTCCTAGTATTGCTGATTCCAATTGTCTGGTTATATCATGCGGCGCGGCAGCGTCTCTTCGTGCAGGGAGGTTGAGGAAACATGTATTACCTGGGATTATTAATTGAATATATCAAAAACTATATGAAGAGCCGGCTCACCTATCGCGCTGACTTTTGGGTAGAGGTCATTTCAGACTTACTTTTTCAAGCTACCAACTTTATCTTTATTCTCGTAATTTTTATGCACACAGATAGCCTGGGCGGCTGGAATCAGAATGAAGTAGTGTTCGTTTATGGATTCTTTATGGTGCCATTTGGGGTGTTTAGTTGTTTTGTGAATCTATGGGGATTTAGTGAACGTTACATCGTTAAAGGTGAGATGGACCGTATTTTGACACGCCCAGCTCATAATTTGTTCCAGATCTTTTTGGAAAATGTTGATCCACCAGCACTTATGGGCTCATTCATAGGTATTATTATTATGGCCATCAGTGGCAGCAATCTGGGTCTTCCTTTTGAATGGTGGACGATACCGGCTCTGATCGTTCTAACGTTAAGTGCGGTCGCCATCTATACGGGGATTTACACAACGTTGACTTCATTGTCTTTCTATTCGGATGCTCCTACCGGCATTCTTCCGTTAATGTACAACATTCAGACTTATGGCCGGTACCCGGTAACGATTTACAATCGTGCTATACAGGTATTGCTTACTTGGATCATTCCATTTGCATTCGTCGGAGTGTATCCAGCCGCGCTTTTTCTACAGCGGGAGGAGATGACCAGCCTTGCTCTGATGACACCTGTAGTAGGCGCTATATTCCTGGGGATTGGTTTGTTAGCCTGGAGTTATGGCGTACGAAGATATAAAGGTGCGGGGTCTTAAGTTAAGCTAGTGTTTTGTTAAGTTGGAAAGGCTACCTTCGGGTAGTCTTTTTTTTCACCCGGAATTCATGAATATGCTAAAATCATTTATATCTACAATGGGGAGGAATCATAGATGAATGTGTTAGATATTTTACCAGCACCCGAAAACTTAAAAAAACTTATGAAAATACTTGCTTCTCTAAATATTGTCTTATGTCCAGAGGAATGGCTTCGCTATCATAGTTTTGATTCTAAATTTGATAAGAATGTTTCTCTAGCATCGATCGATAATGGCTCAGGCGATAATTTGTTTATTATTTTTACACCTCAAGGAACGGTAATTAAAGGTTTTGATCATGAGTCCGAAGTAAGTCCATATGCGCGTGACGAACATGAAGTTTGGCCAGGAATCTATGAAGAGGTCCCAACCTCGCTATTGTCTTTACTGGAAGATGAGGCGATAGCTAAGGATGATGTTACTTTTTGTTTTTGGCGTGAAAATAATGATTTGACGTGGCAGAAGGGGAAGGTAGAGATTCCAGCGGAGGTAGAAGATGGTTCGGACTTTTTGCTAGGGACTATTTTCCGCACAGCTGAGGATTTTGTGGAATTTGCCGAAGGTTATTTTGAACTCACACTCCCTTTAGAGGTTGTTGCACAAGTTTATGAGGGGGCAGCCATTACAAAAGAGATGATCAAAGCGTTAAATCCTGATGGTGATGTAGAGACAATCCTTCAGGAGTTAGCAGAGCTAGACTCTTAGGGACTTATCGATTTTGAAAACAAAGGGGGATGCGAAATTGGAACTTTACGTGGAAAAGCTGAATGCTGATGCTGCTTGGGATATTTTAAGCTGGCAATATGATCCACCCTATGATTTTTACAATAATGAACTAACTCCTGAAGCTATAAGTGAAATGCTAGAGGAAGCATTTTTTTCTGTACTTGATGCAGATAAACAATTGATCGGATTCTTCTGTGTAGGAAGTCCAGCACAGGTTCCAAATGATAAATATACATATTCTCAGGATTTTATAGATGTGGGTTTAGGAATGAAGCCTGAGTTAACCGGACAGGGGAATGGGACTCTATTTTTCACAACAGTCCTTAACTATATTAATGAGAGATGCGAGGAAAAACCAAAGCGGCTGACAGTGGCGAAGTTCAACGATAGAGCGATACGCTTGTATGAAAAACTAGGATTTAGCAGGGAAGCTGAAATCGTTAAAGGAACTACAGAATTTATAATTATGATTTGTAATGAAAATGATAATCTTGCTTCCATGTATGAGCGGGCGAAACCCGGCGAACTAATTACTTTTGGCGCTTATCCGCAAATGGCGGACGGAGCAGACCAAATGCCGATAAAGTGGCGGGTGCTGCAAAATTCAGGTAGAGAACTGTTCATTTTGAGCGAGTATATTTTGGACTGCAGGCGGTATCACGGTGAATATGTTGACGTTACATGGCATGACTCCGATTTGCGAAAGTGGTTGAACGATGAGTTTTATAATGCCGCTTTTAATGACTCCGAGCACAGGCTCATCAAGACTACACAATGCACAGATAACGGAGAGGGAAGTATAAACACGGAAGATAAGATTTTTCTGCTTAGTGTTTCGGAGGCGAATGAATTCACCTTTAAACTTGGAGAAGATACTTTACGTGCGAAGCGTAGGGCGATAGGAACGGGATTCTCCAAAGTGAAAAAGAACGATGGATGTAAATTGTATGTGTATGATAAAAAAGTCAAAGCTGATTATATCCTTGAGAAGGATGAAGAGTTTGGCTGCTCATGGTGGTGGCTGAGAACTCAACCTGCGATTTCCTCACGTGCGTATTTTGTAGGTACTCGTAGCAGTATTCGCAGTTACGGACATGTCAACTTAGCTTGTTACGGTGTGCGCCCCGCTTTAATCCTTAATCTTCAATGAGATAATTTCCAGAGCCTTGCCCATCTGCTCTTCGCGGGAAGTGAACCCTACCACAGAAACAAAACAGCCTGAACCCCTAGGAATACAGGACTCAGGCTGTTTATTATTGTATCTATTTCATGGAATTAGACTTGTCTTTAGCATTGAGTGTAGCAATCAGTTTCTCGCCTTCGACATCCAGGTTTGGCAGAATACGGTCGAGCCATTTTGGAAGTGCCCAAGCTTTGTTGCCGAAAATAGACATTACAGCAGGAACTAATCCCATTCGAATAATGAAAGCATCGATTAAGATCCCTACGGCCAGTGTAAAGCCGATTTGTTTAATCATGACATCATCCGTAAAAATAAACCCTGCAAAAACGGAGATCATAATTATAGCAGCACCTACTACGACACGACTCACCTGGTTGTATCCATGAACAACGGACTCTGATCCCTCATGACCATGAACGTACGATTCACGCATGGAACTGACAAGGAAAACCTGATAGTCCATCGCAAGCCCATATAGGATACCCGTAACGATGATTGGCATAAAGCTTAGCAATGGGCCACCGGTGTCGAAACCAAAGAGAGAATGGAGCCAGCCCCATTGGAACACGGCTGTGGTGATCCCGAAGGTAGCGAGTATGCTAAGCAGAAAGCCGATCGTAGCTTTGATAGGAACGATAATCGAACGAAATACCAACAGAAGAATAATGAGCGATAGGAGAATGATGATTCCTACATAAATGGGAAATACATCTGCCAGTTTGGCCGACATATCGATGTTAACAGCGGTAAATCCGGTAACCCCGAGTTTAACATCATTACTTTGAGCGATACTAGATTCCGTAGCCCGTAAATCATTCACCAGATTTTTGGTTGTTATATCGCTAGGACCCGTTTCTGGAATCAGACTGAAGATAGCCAAATCCTTAGTCATGCCCAGAGGAGTGACCAACGCGACATTCTTTTGAGCTTGGAGCTCTTTTACAAGATTTCCTAGGAGCTCCGGAGTGACTGGATTGGAAGAATTCTTTGGTTCTGCAACCAAAATAAGCGGTCCGTTAAAGCCCTCTCCAAAACCCTCGGATATAGCATCATAACTTTGTCTTGCTACCGTATCCAAATTCGCTGAGGCAGCTCCGGGAATGCCCATTTCCATTTTGGCTATAGGGGTTGCTGCTACGCCAAGTACCACGACGATGGCAACAATAGTGACCCAACGATACTTGATGACGAATTTAACCCATCTATCAGCTATACCGCGGTTACCCGTTTTATGATGATCCTTGTTTTTCTTGCGAGCTTTAGGCGAACAGATGCGTTCACCCACCAATCCGAGCAATGCCGGCAATAGGGTTAAGGCAACAAATACGTTGATGAGGACGGTAGCTGCTGCTACTAACGCCATCGTTGATAAGAAAGTAAGCCCGATTACAAGCATACCGCAGAGAGCAATAATAACCGTCAAACCGGCGAAAAATACGGCGCTGCCGGATGTGCCAATAGCTCTAGCCGCAGCTTCTTGTGCGCTTAATCCTTGATCAATAATCATCCGGCGTTGGCGATTTACAATGAAAAGAGCATAATCGATTCCGACGGCTAATCCAATCATAAGCGCCAAGACGGAAGTGACACTAGGCATTTCAATGAATTTGGAAATAGAAAATGCTCCACCTACACCGATGCCGACTCCAAGCAGTGCAGTTATAAGGGGCAGACCTGCTGCAACGACAGAGCCAAGCGTCACCAGCAAAACAATTGCAGCAATGACAAGTCCGACAATCTCAGCTGATCCTACACCGATAGATACTGATTTAAGTGTCTCGCCCGGCAGTACAGTAATGTTAGTATCTTTCTCGACATTCTTGACGGTATCAATTACAGAATCAAAAATATCTTGAGAGATAGCAGATTGCTCAATAGTAAACTGGAATTGGAACAATGCAATGCTACCGTCTGCGGAAAGAATAACTCCAGGTACTGGAACGCCATCTGCCATCAGAGGACCATAGGAAAGGGGTGCTGTGGCTGCTACAGACTGATCCATACTGGCAGCCTGAGTTGCTTCAGTAGTTGAACTACTTGCTTCCGCTGCGTAATCCGCAGGATTAATCACTTCGTTTATACCGTAAACCTCATTAACACCTTTAGTGATCGCTGCCAAACGTTCTGGCGTATCCAATCGCTCATTTTCAGGTGCTTTGAACACGACACTTCCTTGTCCACCAGATGCAGCCGGAAGTTCTTTTGCTAATTGATCCAAAATCTTTTGCGATTCTGTGCCTTCAATCTTCATTTCTGAACTGATATGAATACCATTCATGCTGATCATAGAGATGACAATTCCTAAAATTAAAATCCAACCTAAAATGAAGTACCCAGGTTTGCGATAAGCGGTTTTTCCCACTCTGTATAATAATGTTGACATGTATCTATTTTACACTCCCTCGTTGATGAAAACTGATTGTTAGCCTATTAGAATCCGTTGCGTAAATATCCGTAAATAGTTTCCAAAAATTGATCGAACGTAAGCGTTTCAGGACTTGGATCGTCGCTCGTCGTTTGTCCCGGAAGCAGCACATTAAGTTTTCCGTCAATTAAGGGAAGTACAGTTCCGTAAACCGAATTTATAAGCAGATAAGTATAGACCTCGTCATACTTACCATTTGACAAGTGCAACAATGTTTTTTGTGCTCCAGTTTGCGTAAGATGTATTGCTCTTAGATAATGGGGCTCGAGAGCTGGGAATTTTCGGGAAAGTAAAGAAAGCTCACGCAACCTCCCTATAAGCTCAGATGTAAGTTGCATCTTAATTAGTTGATATAAGGTATCCAGCAGGGAGGCATTATCAGGAATTTTGGTGAGCAATTCTTCATACTCATTCGTGTTCCGTACGGTAACTGCTCCCATCGCAACTGCCTCTTCCTTGCATGTGAAATAGTTTGCGAAAGTTCTTCTGGAGTAGCCAGCTTTTTGCACGATATCTTCAACAACAAAACCGTCTAACCCATGTTCAAGTGCAAGTTCGAATGCCGCTTCAGCTAGCGCTTTTTCAGTGGCTTCTTTTTTGAAATCTCTCAACGTTTGTTTAATCATAATTTTATGTATACACCTCCCATATGGCTGTTATTGTGGTGAAGATTAGGATTAATGACTATATACTAATGTAAACTTGCCCAAAGTGCAAACTTTCTCATTGGGCAAGTTTACGCTTTGGGATCTGCTTATAGAAAATTCCCGGCAGTTTCACAGCAGAAAACAGGAAATAAAAATAGAATAATTTCTCTTTATCAACAGATGAAAAGAGTACATAATTACAGACGACCTCATTAACTCTAGAAATATTTTGTGAGTATTATAAATGATCTTTTTCAAAGAGGGGAGTTCGTTGTATGTATGGAATTCTGGCTGTTTCCGGCCTGTCTTTTCTTCTGGTGGCGGTGTTTACGCCTCTATTAATCTGGACGCTGCATAGACTGAGGTTAACGCAGCCGATTCGTGCCGAGCTTCCAGCAGAGCATCAGGCCAAACGGGGTACACCACTAATGGCAGGGTTGATCCTGCTTATCGGGATAGCGATTTCGCTGCAGTTTCAACCCGGGCCTCTAATGTTACTCTTATGCGTTACGTTTTTGTTGTTTAGTTCAGTCGGATTTTTGGATGATTTCAAAAAGGCTTTTTGGCAAAATCCATCCGGCATCAGCGGCCGCTCAAAACTAGTGCTTCAATTTCTTTTTACTGGAATTATATTATATGTGTTGTTCCATTCGTTCGGCCTGACGAGTAATATCGAGTTATTTAAAGGCCAAAATCTGCAGTTGCCTGTGTACCTTTATGTGGCCATCATTTTGCTGTTTGTGGTCGGCTCCGCGAATGCCATCAATTTTACAGATGGTCTCGATGGGCTATTGATCAATGTTGCCATACCGTCGTATTTTTTCTTTTTTATGATTTCGGACAAACCTGAAGTGCAGACATTTTCACTTGTTATGATCGGTTGTCTGCTAGGGCTTTTGCTTTACAATATTTATCCTGCAAGAGCGTTTATGGGCGATACTGGATCACTGGCGATCGGTGGCTCCCTTTCCGTTCTGGCTGTCATTGAAAAGGTTGAGCTCTTGCTTCCAATTTTATTTTTCATTTATTTTGCGGAGCAGTTGTCGGTCATTTTACAAGTTTGGTACTACAAACGGACGAAGCTGCGGCTATTTCGGATGGCTCCGATCCATTACCACTTCAGCTTAAAATACGGATGGAGTGAGAACAAAATCGTGATGATTTTCGGTTTCATTTCGTGGGTATCCGTACTGCTGTGCTGGTTGATTTGGAAATATTTAATTCACTAAACGAACAATTCGATACGAAACATGACTCTACATAATGTTATTGCAACAACGAGACATCGGCATCTTTTGTATTTACAAATCTATAAAAGTAGATATAATGGAACACATGGAACCTTTATTGATATTCAAAGCGTTGTCTAACGAGACTCGCAGTCAAATTATGATATGGCTAAAAACTCCCGAGGAATTTTTTGATGAAAAGCCTTATTTACAACAAGGCCTAAAGTTTCAAATTGGGATTTGCGTGGGAGATATTCAAGCTAAAGCGGGGCTTGCACAGTCGGTTATTTCGAGCTATCTATTGACTATGCAAAAAGCTGGTTTGCTGGAATCTGAGCGAATTGGGAAGTGGACGTATTATCGTCGAAACGAAAAGACAATTCAAGAGTTTTCCGAGTATATTAAAGAGAAACTATAGGAGAAAGGAGGAAGGGCTTTTTTTTTGGTAATACATATCTACAAATCTAAATATGTAAATATAAATGGAGGATTATTTTAAAATGAAAAAGGTTAACCCTTTGCTTATTATTATTTTGGCTTTAGGCGTATTTGGCATTATTACAACGGAAATGGGGATTATAGGTGTTCTGCCACAGGTAACTCAAAAATTTAATATATCAACTTCTCAGTCTGGATGGCTTGTAAGTATATTTGCTTTAGTTGTTGCTATTTCAGGTCCATTTCTGACCTTATTGGCTTCTGGAATTAATCGTAAAATAATTCTATTAACTGCTGTGCTTATTTTTGCAATTTCAAATATTGTTTATGCGTATACGACCATGTTTGAAGTAATGCTGATTTTCCGTATTATCCCTGCTATTTTTCATCCCGTGTTTTTTTCAGTTGCACTTGTTACCGCTGCCCAACTTGTCCCTCCGGAAAAGAGCACCAAAGCAGTTACAAAGGTTTTCGCCGGAATAACGGTCGGGTTTGCTTTTGGTGTGCCTTTGACTTCTTATCTCGCGGACAAAATTTCGTTAGAAGTCGCTTTTCTGTTTGGAGCTGTCGTAAGTATAATTGCCTTTTTAGGAATACTAGCTTGGCTTCCTTCCATGCCAGTTAAAGAAAAAATGTCATATGGTAAACAACTTGGTATTTTACGCAAACCCCTATTGTGGTTAAATATTGTGGCAGTTATTTTTATCTTTGCAGCTATGTTTTCTGTGTACAGTTACTTTGCTGAATATCTTGGGCAGGTAACACATATGAACGGGTCATGGATTAGTATCATGTTGATGGCCTTTGGGATAATCATGATTTTTGGGAATTTTTTATTTGGAAGCCTTTTGCATAAAGGCATTACAAAGACCGTTATCATGTTTCCATTGTTATATGCGGTAACTTACTTATTCGTATATTATCTAGGTTCTTATTTCCTTCCGATGGTTGTTATCATAATCATTTGGGGGGCAGTGCATTCCGGCGGACTGATTGTCAGTCAAGCATGGTTAACGACCGAAGCGAAAGAAGCTCCCGAATTCGGTAACAGCTTGTTTATCTCATTTTCCAACCTTGGAATTACTATAGGGACTGCTATCGGTGGCTGGTTTATTTCTCATGCAGGAATACAGCAACTCATCTGGATCGGAATTATGTTTTCCCTGCTTGCTTTCTTATCGATCATAATCAAAATAAAGATTTCCAAATTAAACGGGGTAGAGTAAAGGCGAAACAGCGATAGCCAAGTATCTTTTTTCTGGTACACGGCTGTCGCTGTTTTCTATGATTAGTAGTACAGTCTTGTGTTTTTAAGTTTTTTAATTTATTTTTAATAGACCCCATGAAATTACATACGTGTATAAGAAAGAGGTTATCAATGAATAAGATTTATCTAGTAAAAAGCTTTCTAGCTATCACACTCTTACTTGGAACAACAACTGCCTGCAACTTAGCCGAGCAGATTACTTTAGAGCCAGTTCCAACGATTACGGCTGATTCCAGTTCTGGATTGGGTTCTACGCCAGACAATACAACAGAGGACAACAAACGTTTAATAGATGCAAAGGTAACAAGAGTAGTCGATGGTGACACCATGAAGCTGACTATAGGCGGCAAAAAGGAAACCATTCGTTTATTGCTGGTTGATACTCCAGAGTCAGTGAATCCGAACATCCCCGAACCACAGCCCTTTTCGCTAGAAGCTTCTGATTTCGCCAAAAAGATGCTTACGGATAAAGATGTACAAATTGAACTTGATGTATCGGAGCGGGACAAATATGGCCGCCTACTTTGTTACCTCTATATAGATGGGAAAATGTTCAATGAGATTCTGCTAGAGCAGGGTTATGCACGTGTAGCCTATGTATTTGCACCTAATACAAAATACGTAGATCAATTTCGAGCGATTCAGGATAAGGCGCGAGAGCGGGGAATAGGTATTTGGAGCATTGAAAATTACGCACAAGACAATGGTTTTCATGTGCAGAAAAAGAAATAAACTTTAATTAGCTTAGGATATTTGAGCCTATTAGAAGAAAGGATGTAGTTTTTTGAGCGATTATATTATGGAGTTAAGAAAGCTGGTAGGTACCAGACCGCTTATAATGGCAGGAGCCTGTGTTTTATTGTGCAGCAATCATCAATTATTATTACAACGTAGAACGGACAACGGATGCTGGGGTTTGCCAGGTGGCTCGATGGAGCTTGGGGAGACTTTAGAAGAGGTCGCTAAGAGGGAGCTTTTTGAGGAAACGGGCTTAACAGCCAAAGGTCTTGAATTGTTCGACATGTTCTCTGGAAAAGATCTTTATTATAAATACCCGCACGGGGATGAAGTATATAATGTTGTGGCTGCGTATCTATGCACAGACTTTGATGGGGCGCTAAAAGTAGATGGAATTGAAGTGCAAGAATTGCGTTTTTTTTGTTATGAAGAATTGCCAAGCGAGCTGTCTCCTCCAGATGTTCCCGTCATTAAGAGGTTTTTGGATCGTTTTGTGAAGTGATGTCGGATGGTATTCAAAAGATTAAAGAGGGCTGCCTAGTGGTAGCCCTTTCTTTAGTTTGCCATTTCCTCGGAAGTTTCAGTACAACCACGAATTTTCCTGTTGAAAATAACTATAGCAGCAGTGTTGACTTCGTCAAACTATTGGAGTAGTCTGTATCCAAGACCCAAACTATTGCAATAGTGTAAGGAGATGATTTAAATGACTATTAAACTTTTTGATTCGGAACTTAAAGTAATGGAAGTGTTATGGAAAGAAGGAGATAGGTCTGCCAAACAAATTTCTGATATTTTGAAGGCTGAGATTGGTTGGAATATGAATACAACTTATACTGTTATCAAAAAGTGTATTGGTAAAGGTGCAATTGAGCGCTATGAACCTAATTTTATGTGTCATGCGTTAATTGCTAAGGTGCAGGTACAAGAAATGGAGACAGATGAGCTGATTGACAAGGTGTTCAATGGTTCTGTCGACAAGTTATTTGCATCCTTACTTGGGCGTAAGAAATTATCTGCTCAACAGATTGAGAAGCTCAAACAAATCGTCGATAACGTTGAATGAGGTGATGGCCTATGAGCACCTTTATGAATATGAGTTTTACTGCTGCGGTGATGATCGTGGCTATTATTGTCATTCGAGCGCTGGTCATCAATAAGCTGCCTAAGAAAACCTTTATGGTGTTATGGGGGGTGGTTGTATACAGACTACTGATTCCCTTTTCTTTGCCGTCACCATTTAGTATTTACACATGGGTTGATAGTTTACCTTTGAATAATTCGAACAATGTGACTTTCGTTAATCCGTCCTCCCCACTAACCTTAACCATGAATCTAGTAGGTTCGACTTCGACGTCTGAGGTTCAGTCGATTAATAACCATTTGTCTTTTGCTATCTCGTCTATCTTAGTCATTTGGATAATGGGTATGGTTATTTCCGCATTGTACTTCATCATCACTTATGTGAAATGTCGAAGAGAATTTCATGCTTCTTTGCCTGTTGATCATCCAGTTGCTTTGAAGTGGCTAGATGAACATAAGTTGACTCGCACGATACAGATCCGGCAATTGGATTTAATCCGTTCACCCCTAACCTATGGAATTAAGCATCCAGTAATCCTACTGCCGAAAAATACAGACTGGAGTAATATTGAGCAGATACAATACATTCTTATGCATGAACTAGTACATATTCGACGATTCGATCAGATAACGAAGCTGATATTAACAGCTGTTCTCTGTGTTCATTGGTTTAACCCGTTAGTGTGGGTCATGTATATGCTGGCTAATCGTGATATTGAACATTCCTGTGATGAAACGGTTGTGCGATCATTTGGCGAAACAACGAAAAGAGCTTATGCGATGTCTCTTATAACAATGGAAGAACGAAAGAATAAGCTAAACCCTTTAAGCAATCATTTTTCAAAAAATGCGATTGAAGAAAGGATTATGATGATTATGAAGATGAAAAAAACGACCACCGCTGCGACTGTTCTAGCCATTGTCTTAGTTGTTGGGGCTACGGCTGTTTTTGCAACCAGTTCAGCGAAGTCTGTTGGCTTGAAGACGAATCAAGATTCATCTGTGTTGACTCGTGGGGACAATGATAATATTCAGTACTCAACGAATGGAGGAAAGACATGGATGAGCCAAGTGGAGTATGAAGCAAAATATCCCGTTTCAGATGTAGAATGGTGGACTTATGATGAATACAAAGCTTGGCTCGAAGATGAAAAAATAGAACTCCCAAAAATAATTGGAGGAAAAGCATGGACCTCAGGAGATGGGTGGTTCACATGGACACAGAAGCGTGTGGATGATGTTATCGCTAGGTATGAAAAAAATCTTGCTGATATTAAGAACGGGACAAAAATTTCAAAGACCGTGAATGGTCAGGACGACATGATGTTGTCCTCTAATGCGACTGAAATAAGTACTTCTGTCTACAGTGAAACCATTTCGTCGGACAACGGTGAGGTTATCTCATTTGGCCCGTTTGACACGAAGGAAGAGCTTCTTGCTAAGGTTAAACCTTACTGTGAGCAACAAGTCAAGCAAGGAAATATGACGCAGAGGGAAGCGAAAGAGATACTGAGCAAATACAATTAAGAATAATCTAAGAGTGTGTTGTCACATAAATGTTAGATTCCTGCTTAACTTCGATTTCTAAAGCGTCACCCTTCCCGCAGAACGTTAATAAGATGAACAATGAAACATGACATCAGCCCGGAAAGGTGTGCGATTATGGACGGAACAATCCTGAATTTCTTTGCTGGCGGCAACACAGCTCACGGCTTCTCTAACCTCTATGAGTCGTCATTGCAAGGTTTAACACGTTTGTTTGTTTTAAAAGGAGGCCCCGGTACGGGGAAAACTAGAATCATTCGAGAAATCGGAGATCTTCTGGCTCAACAAGGTTATGAGATCTGGTTAATTCACACAGCGTCAGATAATGATTCACTCGACGGAGTGGTTATTCCTGAATTAAAAGTAGGAATTATAGATGGTACGGCTCCACGGGTCATTAAGCCAGAATTGCCTGAAGAGGCCATCATACATGTGAATTTGGAGCAGGCCGTCGATACGCTCCAGTTAAGCCAGCGTTGTATTGAGATCGACAGCTTAGTTGATCAGTACACGGAAGAGCATGAACTCGCTTATTCAGGCTTTGCTGAAGCACTCCGCATTCATGACGAATGGGAAGCGATTTATATTGCGACAATGAATTTCCAAGCCGCTGATGAGCTGACTCAGGAGTATATTCAACTTCTGTATGGTGATCAGAACTTCGAAAAAGTAAGCCGGGTGGATCACCGTTTTTTAGGTGCAGCTACGCCTAAGGGTGCAGTGGATTTTGTACCTAATTTAACCGCAGGGCTAAAAAGATATCTTGTAAAAGGTCGCGCGGGTTCCGGTAAATCTACACTTTTAAAAAAATTGGCGGCTGAAGGAATAAAACGTGGTGTCAATGTTGAGATTTACCACTGTGGTTTCGATCCGAACAGCCTTGATATGATTATCGTACGCGAGCTTGGGTTTGCTATTTTTGACAGCACAGCTCCGCATGAGTATTTCCCTGATCGTGCTACCGACGAGATTGTTGATATGTATTCACGGTGCATTCAGCCAGGTACGGATGAAGCTTTTGCCGAAGCCATCGCAAGTATTAAAGAGCGATATTCCAGCACCATGAAACAATCCATTCAACATCTGACTGATGCCAAAGTATTTTTGGATGAGTTAAAGACAATCTATGCCGACGCTACAGATTTTGACCATGTAGATCAGATTAAATCCCAAATTCAACAAGAAATCAGCGGGATTGTAGAAAGTCCTCAGGAGGTTTAACCTTCATTAAAGATCGCTCTCTTAGCGGGCGGTCTTTTTTCTATGTCAAGAAATTGGTATGGTACATACGCACCCATGCGGTTATTTCCACCAGAATTGTATCCAAGTATGCTCTCTCTAGGGACAACGATAAGGGAGAGAGAAACTTATGAGTGATCAGAAAGTGATGTTTAGAACGGGTCTTAAGGATTCTGTAGCTATTGTTGCAGGATTTATTCCTGCTTGTTTTACGTTTGGATTGGTCGGTAAGGGATTAGGCCTGGGGAGTCTGGAAGTGTTCTTATTGTCAGCGCTCGTATTTGCGGGAGCCAGCCAATTTATTGGCGTGAAAATGCTTGCCGCTGGTGCCGCCGCTCCAATGATCCTGCTGCTTACGTTGATCATTAATTTAAGATATTTGTTTATAAGCCTATCTTTTGGGGGTCAGCTTGACCGTACAATCAATTCACTGTCCAAAGTCTGGATTGGGTTCAGTTTAACAGAAGAAGTGTACGCTGTTAGTATGATCCCCCGCAATCATTCAAAAGAAAATATAAAACTTCCATATTTGCTGGGTCTACAAATTCCTCCGTATATAGCAAATTTGCTGGCAACAGCTGCGGGAATATCGCTGGCATCCTACATTCCGGCTATATACTTACCTGCTTTGAACACCTCATTATATGCCTTACTGATAGCACTAATAGTGCCACAACTAAAGGGAAGCATTCGGAATTTGGCCATATGTTTAGCAGCGGCGGGTTCTTCATGGCTTCTACATCCCGTACTTGGAAACTCCTCGATACTTGCAGCTATGTTAATGGGTATGGCAGTAGGCTCCTTATTTCGAAAGCAAGCTGAAGTAGAAAAGGAGGTATCCGTATGACTATTCTGATCATTATCGGGATGGCAATCCTTACATTTTCATTTCGTTTTGTACCTTTGCTGCTGACAAAGCATACGAATGGCTCTTCCAAAGTCCAAGCTTTGTTGGAATATTTGCCTATCGCGGTTCTTAGTGCTTTAACGGTTCCTGGGATATTTCAGGTGGACGCAGATGACAATCTTGTAGGTATCGCTTCGGGTATAGTCGCTGTTATACTGGTATTAATTAGGAAAATCCCGCTGTTACTCGTGATCTTAGGCGCTGTTTCTGCAGCACTAATTGTAAAAATCCTTACTATGAACCATTAAGAAAACCCGGATTAGAAGGGTAGGAAATCTTATGAAGCATGAATTGCTGATTACTCTCGATAAACAAAGACCTATTCCATTAAGCCGTCAAATTTATGAGCAGGTTCGTAATGCTATCCATTCAGGAGCTTTAAGTGGGGGGGATTCACTGCCTCCATCAAGGACTTTGGCCAATCAACTGGAAGTATCCAGAAGTGTAATTCTTCAATCCTACGAGCTACTTCAAGCAGAGGGTTATCTGGAGATGAGAAAAGGGGCAGGAACCTATATAACGGGGCTGCCGGTGGAGGAGAAAGACCCCCAGGATTCTGAGAACCCTTACAATTTTATAACGAAGGGTCCTGATTTCCTAACACTCAATCCTACTTCTATTATAGAAAACGACTTGAACACAGTATTATGTAATTTTCGGCACGGTGTACCTGCATGGGACGCTTTTCCAATGGATCAGTGGCAAAAAGCATTAATGAATGCCTGTCGTCGTGCATCTCCTGATACTTTGGGTTACGGCCCGGTCGAGGGCTCTTTGGGACTACGCCAAGAGATTGCACGTTTATTACGGTCCACACGTTCGATGCCCGTGGTTCCGGAGCAAATTGTGATTACATCCGGGGCAACGCAGGCATTGGATATATTATCGAGAATTTTTGTTTCAAAAGGTGATCATGTTATTGTTGAAGATCCATCACATAACGTTGTGCGGGAGATTTTTTCGTTCGCTGGAGCGGTGGTTACACCCATCAGAGTTGACCTAGAGGGTATCTCTGTAGATGAGCTCCAAGTAAGCTGTGATACCATCAAAGAAGGTCCTCATAAAAAACCAAAACTAGCTTATGTCACTCCCTCGCATCAGTTTCCTTTCGGGGTGACCCTGTCGATGAAACGAAGAGTGCAGTTACTGGAATGGGCCAAAGCCCATCAAGCTTTTATTATTGAAGATGATTATGATAGTGAATACAGGTACGAGGGGCCGAAGCTATCATCACTTGCTGGACTAGATGTTGAGGGTAGAGTAATTTATGTAGGCAGCTTTAGTAAAGTGTTATTTCCTTCTCTGCGCATAGGTTATGTTGTATTGCCTCCGACTTTGATTCAACCTTTTTTGGCGGTCAAATGGATAACAGATCGTATGTCTTCTGCTTTGGATCAGGAAGCGTTGGCGGAATTTATTCAGAATGGACATTATGCAAGGCATGTTACGCAGATGGGGAAACTTTATGCTGCCCGCAGGGCTTGTCTAGTAAAAAGTTTGGATGCTGAATTTGGCAGTCGTGTCCGCTATTATGGGGAAGAGGCGGGTCTTCATTTATTAATTGAGCTGGAATCCAATGCCGAAGAGCATCGTATAGCTGAATTGGCGTTACGCTATGGAGTTCGGGTTTATCCTGCGTCTTCTTATTTTGTGGGCATTAAACCTCAAGGTCCTGTCTTTCTACTTGGTTATTCCAATCTCACCGAGAATCAGATTAAGATGGGTGTGAACCGCTTGATGTTAGCTGAAACGGAAGCGGCAGTTAGTACTAGAACTTAATCGAAAACGATAGAATACTTAATTCTGGAGGTTTTTATGAAACGGTATATGTTAGGGATTGATCTTGGCGGAACCAATATTAAAGCAGGGATTTACGATACTGATTTTATAGCTGTAAAAGAAAGATCTATACCAACAGAGGCTGCTAAGGGCCCGGCCCATGTGTTGGGACGGATTAGAGAAGCAGTACGTTTAATCACGGATGAAGCGAATATTCCATTAGATTTGGTAGAAGGAATGGGAATCGGAGTGCCAGGATTACTTGATCCAGTAACGGGAATTTCTTTTTTCTCACCGAATTTTCCGGATTGGGAGCATGTACATGTTGTAGATGAGATGAAAAAATTCTATGACTTTCCTACTTTTATTGATAATGATGTTAGGGTTAATCTTTATGGTGAATGGCAACAAGGTGCAGGAAGAGGGTATAACAATCTGGTTCTGATTACCTTGGGAACGGGATTAGGGTCGGGTATTGTGAACGACGGAAAAGTGATCTACGGTACGTCTTATAGCGCTGGTGAAATTGGGCATATGAATATGTACAGGAACGGGCGTCCCTGCAAATGTGGAAGCTCCGGTTGTTTGGGGCGATATGTGTCCGCGATTGGCATGGTGAATACTTTTAAAGAAAAGCTGAAAGAAGGTCGAACAAGTATAATTCAGACTTGGACTAAGGATCAAGATGAGCAAATTACCGCGTTAATGATATCTGAGGCTTACGAACTTGGAGACGCTCTCTCTATGGAAGTAATGCAGGAGACTGGAACTATACTTGGGTTTGGATTAGCGAATGTTGTGAATATCCTCAACCCGGATCTTATTATTGTAGGTGGGGGAATGGCAGCGGCGGGAGATAAATTGCTCCAACCTGTAAGAGAGACTGTGCATCAGCATGCGTTGAAGCTATCAAGCAGTAAGTGTAAAATTGTTCAAGCAGAGCTTGGGAGTCGAGCAGGAACTATAGGTGCGGCCTCTTATGCGTATAGTAAGCTGCAAGATGCAGGGAAATTAAACTTTGCTTAGTGTTATTTGTTTTTTACATGAAATGGAACCAGATCGAGCCGCCCGGAATACAACTGTATAAAACCGTGGAGGTGCTCTTATGTTTGCAATCATGCAATTAATAGGTGGAGTGATTCTTTCTTTGGGATGGATCCCGCAGATTGTTCAAATCCTCAAATCAAAATCCGTAGCCGATTTAAATCTCAAATCGTATTTACTTATGCTGCTCGGGATTAGTTTAATGGAAGCTTATGCGATCAGTTTGGCGGTTACGGGGGTTGGATTAGCTTTTTTGATTACGAATACGATGTCTTTATGTGTTGTATTGCTGGTTATTATTCTAGTGATTAAATATCGAACAAGACCATGAATGAAGCTAATAGATATAATCTAGATAATGAATGTAGGAGGTTAATTTGCGCGAAAAATATTATACATATGAAATCGATGCGGTAATTTTTCAATTGCAGGAAGCCTGTGATTTTGCTTGGTTAACTAAGCTGGGAAAAGTGTTTAAAGTGTTCGATCAGCAAGACTCCGGAAATCTTTCTTTTGGTGTGGAGCAGGAGGGGAAGAAGTATTTTGTGAAATTTGCTGGGGAGAAACCTTTGACTTATGCCGGGAATCCTCAGGATGCTGTTAACCGTTTAATTGAAGCTATTCCGTTATATAACGAACTTAGATATGATGCGCTGATCACGCTACTGTCACATTTTGAAGTTGAGTCGGGGTATGTAGCAGTCTTTGATTGGTTTGCAGGTGAATGTTTACATTCGCATTGGCTGTTTGCGGGAGAAGCGAAGCTGAGTCATCCGGAGTCGCCTTTTTTTCGTTATAAGCAATTATCCGTTGAAAAACGTCTGTCTTCATTAGATGTAATCTTTTCGTTTCATGAATATGTGGAGTTACAGGGTTATGTGGCTGTCGATTTTTATGATGGAAGTATTCTATATGATTTTGTAAACGATGAAACTAAAATTTGTGATATTGATTATTATAGACGTAAGCCTACTGTAAATGATCTGGGAGAGAACTTCTGGGGTTCATCCAGATTTAAGTCACCGGAAGAGTTTAGCTTGGATGCGCCGATTGATGAAGTTACGAATGTATTTAATATGGGCGCCACAGCATTTGTTTTGTTAGGAGGAGCATCCGATCGATCGTTTGCAAAATGGGAAACCAGCCAAGCCCTCTACGAGGTTGCTTTGCGGGCTGTCAGTGCGGTGAGGGAGCAGCGGTATCGGAATATAGCGGAATTTAAATTGGCTTGGGATGCGGCAAAAAATGTTTGAGGCTGGAGGGAAGGCGAGGGATATAATTGCTGGTAAACTTTTATGATTTGGATAAGGAAAAAGAAGTTGAGCTGAAGTACGTTGTTATTATGGTTAAACATGGTGAAGAATGGATCTTAGCGAGACATCAGAACCGTTCGACGTGGGAGTTTGCCGGAGGGCATATAGAGGTTGGTGAAATCCCGGAGCAGGCTGCTGCCAGAGAATTATATGAAGAAACGGGTGCGGAACAATTCTCACTTTTTCCAATAGCTATTTATAGGGTCACTAGTATCGACGCTCCAGAAAATTATGGTAAGTTATATTTTGCAAATGTGGAACAGTTCGCAGAACTTCCTCCTTATGAGATGGCAGAAATCAGAGGATTTACTGAGATACCAAAAGAGCTGACGTATCCCTTGATTTACCCAGCCTTGATATCAAAAGTTCAGGATTTCATTAACCATTCATCTTCAGCTGTAGGATAAGAATGATAGCCCTGCTGTTGTCACATGATATGATTAATAAATAGAACAAGCAGGAGGGATTTCATTGAAAAGAGACATTCAGCATGTACCCTATGGCTATGAGCCGCCAGTTGAGCAACGTAAAGGGACTTTAGTGTTTTACGACTCTTTTGAACATATAACAGACCAAGAGCTTGAAGTGGCGGCGAAAACTGCAACTGACCGGCGTTTCACCAAACTGGTGTTATATCCACTTCATGAGGAAACGGTGCGACGGATGACCAAAGAGCCGGTGAGCGCTTATTATAAGCGAGAGGACCGGCTGCATGAATGGAAAAGGGAGCAAGGGCGTAGCTTTATCACGGTAGAGAGTTTGGAAGGGAAGCGAAAGAAGTATACTCCGCTTGATTCAGCGTTGCGGCATCTTTTGGAGATCTATCCTTCGCCGATTTTTCTGTATTTAACGCCTGAGGTGGCGAATCAGTTTGCGTCTTATTCTTCTTTTGAAGAGTGGATTGTAAAGATTCGGTTATTGTTGCCAGTTGCACCTTCATCACTGCATCCACGGTTACTAAAATTTCGCCATCGCTGGGATGTTGTTGGAGAAGAGAGAGATTAAAATTAACAAATTTAATTTGTGCTGCTTTGTTTACGTCTATAATTGTACATTCTCCATTGATAATGGATAAAACATCCGATACAAAAACCTAGGATTGCCACAGTGGCGGCCACCGCAACGAGCGCTGTGAAAATGTAAGCTGCGATCGTCCAGCCAACGATGAAGCTGATGAGACCCCCTGCGAGGCAGAAGACAGCTATGCTTTGATTAAACTGTTGTTGTGACCAGTCTTCGAGTACATAGTGGGAACGCTCTTTTGTCAGAAACCTGGCAGCTAGCTTAATGATGGGATTATAACCGAACAAAAGACCGAGCAATCCGGCAAACAAGGGCAGCGCTAGTATCCAGTGTTGTCCTGTTAGCCATGTTAATATTACAGAAATGACGATAAACGCCTGATTAGTTTTTACTAATGGCCGGGGAATTCCTTTGGGCACGTTTTGCATTTTATTCACACCTTTCTCATTGGAATAATTATAGTATACGCTGGGATTGTGGGAATGGGAAGTAGATAATTTCAAGCGGACGTGGGGTGTCGGGATTTAATTTAGTGAGGGAGAGAGAATGTATGGAGATGGCTGGAAGCGGATGGGGAAGATGGGGCGGATGGAGGCAGATGAAGCAGATGGGCGGATGAAGCAGACGGGCTAGAAGGGGGCAGATGGAGCAAATGGGGCGAGTGGGGACAGAAGGAGCAGATGGGCTGGATGGAGGCAGGTAGTAATTTATTGAGAAAATACAGATGGACATTAATAGCATCCCACCCACCCAGCACATTACGTCCTCACCTCCTCTCCACAGCACATTGGGCCTTCTCTCGTTCACACCATCTCCTTCACTTCATCTGCTTCACTTCATCTGCTTCACCCCATCTCATTCACTCCATCGGACCCCAGAGTCCTTATTTGCTGGAAAAGTAACCTTTTGAAAGATTAACGGACCCCAATGCAGCTATGAGCACAAAAAGGGATGAAAACAGTCCGGTTTGAGGGGAATAGCGACGGTGAGGTCCGGAAAATTGTGAAAGGACATGATTTAGCGCAAATAGCTGCATCTGAGTCCGATAGGAATGTTAGCTTGAGAGCAAGTGTAGTACATGGAAAACAAAAGTGTGGGAGTAAGTGTGAAGCAAGGGAGTAGACGGACAAATGCAAGCGCGGAAATAGTGTGAGGCAAGTGTGCGATCTAATGAAGCTTAATAGCTCGATGAGAAGTAAATGTGAAGTAGAAGGATGTACGAAGTTAGGAGCTATCGGACCCCAGAGTCCTTATATGCTGGAAAAGTAACCTTTTGAGTAATTATCGGACTCCATTGCAGCTATGTGCACAAAATGGGATGAAAACAGTCCGGTTTGAGGGGAATAGCGACGGTGAGGTCCGAAAAATTGTGAAAGGACATGATTTAGCGCAAATAGCTGCATCTGAGTCCGATAGAAATGTTAGCTTGAGAGCAAGTGTAGTACATGGAAAACAAAAGTATGGGAGTAAGTGTGAAGCAAGGGAGTACACGGACAAATGCATGCGCGGAAATAGGGTGAGGCATGTGTGCGACCTAATGAAGCTAATAGCTCGATGAGAAGTAAATGTGAAGTAGAAGGATGTTCGAAGTTAGGAGCTATCGGACCCCAGAGTCCTTATATGCTGGAAAAGTAACCTTTTGAGTAATTATCGGCCCCCAATGCAGCTATGAGCACAAAAAGGGATAAAAAAAGTCCGGTTTCAGGGGAATAGCGGCGCTCAGGTCCGAAAATGAGCCCAAAAGCATGTTTTAGCGCAAATAGCTGCATCTGAGTCCGATAGGGAGGATGGAGCTAACCCAACCCAACCCAACCCAACCCAACCCAACCCAACCCAACCCAACCCAACCCAACCCAACCCAACCCAACCCCCACGATATTCCACCAAAATTACTTTGAATTTAAGTAATTTATGTGTTGACATATCTCTTTGAAATATGGTTTTATTATGTAGACCAATTGTTATAATGCAAAGGAAGTGTCAGCTTGTCGAACAAGCCGAATACGCGTGAGGCGATTTTGGACACAGCTTCGAAATTGTTTTTTTCTCAGGGATATCATGCAACAGGACTGAATCAGATTATTAAAGACAGCGATTCACCGAAGGGGTCTCTTTATTACTACTTTCCTCACGGTAAAGAAGAACTGGCTTTAACATGTATTAACCGGACTAGTGAAGTTGTCGCGCAGAAGCTTAGACATCATATGGAGAACAGCAAGAGTGCGTCTGAGGCAATGGAGGATTTCATTCTAGGAATGGCTAAAGATGCTGTGGAATCCTCATACGAAGGGATTGTTCCGTTTAGTTTTTGGTTGGCGGCGGAGACATCCTGTATTAGTGAGGAGCTGCGGACTGCATGTAAATCTGTGTTTATGGACTTGCAGGATGTGATCAAGAAACGTCTTTTGGATGAGGGCGTAGAGAACAAGCCCGCGGCCGATAAGGCTTCAGTGGTAATCTCTTTATTTGAAGGGGCGCTTCTCCAGACGCTGACTTTTCGGGAGGAACAACCGCTTCTCGCGGCGGCAAAGTTTATCCCAGTAATACTTGGTTAGATACAGACAAATAGTTAAGATTATCAGGAGGATTAAGGGTGGAAGCAACTATGCAAGGGAACCAACAAAAAGAGGTCAAGAAGTTTAAGACTATTCCAATTCTTGTCTCTTTATTACTAGCAGGTTTTATCGGAATGTTCAGTGAAACGGCATTAAATGTTGCCTTAAGTGATCTTATGAATGTCCTACAAATTACCCCAGCAACAGCACAATGGTTGACAACAGCTTATCTGCTTACACTGGGTATACTAGTACCAATTTCGGGGATGCTGCTTCAATGGTTTTCGACGAGACAGCTGTTTATAGCGGCTTTATGTTTTTCAATCCTAGGAACATTCCTAGCGGCAGTATCACCTAACTTTGAGTTCTTACTTACAGCAAGAGTGGTTCAAGCTATGGGAACAGCGCTTCTGTTGCCACTGATGTTTAATACAATCCTTATCATCATTGCTCCTGAAAAACGGGGGGCAGCAATGGGGATGATCGGTCTGGTTATCATGGTTGCTCCGGCGATTGGGCCTACCATTGCTGGACTGCTAATTGAAAGCCTCAGCTGGCACTGGATCTTCTGGTTGTCATTGCCATTCTTAGTGATTGCATTGATATTCGGGATTCTGTTCATGCAGAATGTAACAAAGGTGACGAAACCGAAGATTGATATCCTCTCCATTGTGTTATCTTCACTCGGGTTTGGCGGTATTGTGTTTGGTTTCAGCAGCGCCGGTGAAGAAGCGGGCTGGGGAAGTCCGAAAGTGATCACTGCAATCATCGTAGGTGTAGTAGCACTGTTATTGTTTGGGCTTCGTCAAATGAAGATGAAGGAGCCAATGATTAATCTGCGTGCTTTTAAATATCCAATGTTCGCTATTGGTGTAGCTATGGTATTTATTTGTATGATGGTTATTCTGTCCTCCATGTTGATTCTTCCGATGTACCTTCAACAAGGACAAGGTTATACAGCTTTCAAAGCGGGTCTGTTGCTGCTTCCAGGCGGAATTATAAACGGATTGATGTCCCCAATTATGGGTCGTATGTTTGATAAATACGGTCCGAAATGGCTCGTGATTCCAGGTCTGATTATTGCAGCAGTAGCCTTGTGGTTCTTCTCCAGTATTACTGTAGCTTCTACGGTTGTGTTCGTAATCGTACTTCACAGTACGCTTATGATTGGTATTTCGATGGTATTTATGCCGGCACAGACGAATGGTATTAACCAGTTGCCACTAGAACTTTATCCAGATGGTACAGCTATTATGAATACACTGCAGCAGGTTGCTGGTGCCATTGGTACTGCATTAGCAGTCAGCATTATGACCGCGGGTTCAAAAAGCTACATGAAAACTGTGGAGAACCCAGCAGATCCAGCTAATATGTTACCTGCGTTCACGAACGGTGTACAAAATGCTTTTATTTTCGGAATGAGTATGGCGATTGTAGGACTAATTCTTGCTTTCTTCATAAAAAGAGTAGTTGTTAATCATAAAATGAATACCCCGATGCATTAATAAATAAATTTGACGCAAGAAAAGGTGTTCGAATAGGTTAGTTTGTAAAATCCCCTTAGGATAGACAGTGAAAAAAAGTTCATGATCTCATGGACCTAACACTGTTGATCGAAGGGGATTTTTTTGTTCGCAATAAGAAAGAGGACCACTCCTCGGTAGAATACCGAAAAGCGACTCCACTTAAAGCTTTCTTTTTTAAGAAAAATGCTGGGATATATTAGTCAGATATTCTTCTTCGGCCGTATTTTCTTTCATTTGAATGAGCATTTTTGCATCTTCACCAACAACATATCGGAATTGACTTGTCCCATCTGTAGCAGCTTGATATATTGTTTCCGCAACAATTTCTGGAGGCGAAGCATAGGCAGGTTGTTTTTCCATCTCACCCAATTTACCCAAAAATGCATTAGTAAAAGGTTTATATTCCGTTAATGCATCATTAAAAAAGAACTCCATCGATCTACCACCAAAGTCCGTCTGAATGGCACCAGGTTCAATTAACTTTACTTTGATGTTTTGTGATGCTAATTCATAAGATACGGATTCAGAAAAACCTTCTACGGCAAATTTCGTTGAATGATACAGAGACATTGTAGGAAAGGTTACTTTCCCACCCATAGAAGAGATATTGATCAGCAAACCATCTTGGTTAGCTCTAAAATGTGGCAGCATGGCTTTAGTCATACTGATAAGACCAAAAACGTTGACTTCAAACTGTCTTCTGATCTGCTCATCTGTAGCTACTTCTATAAGTCCCATTGTTCCATAACCAGCATTATTGAGAAGAACGTCAATTTTACCGAACCGTTTGATCGCCTCCTCTAACGCAGGTTGAATCGTGTCTGCTTTCTCAACATCGAGCCGTAACACCAACACATTATCAAGTGTAGTGAATTCACTTTCTTGTTCAGGTGAACGCATCGTGGCTACCACATTCCATCCTCTTTCAGCAAAATGTTTTGCTGTAGTTCTACCGATACCAGACGAAGCACCCGTTATAAAAATTGTTTTCATCTACAATTCCTCCTAAAAGTTTTATGAGCGGTACATCTTAACCTGGTTCGTATTAAAACTCACTTCGTAAGTACTAACTTCTCCATGTTTAACAATCCCTCAGCAATGGTTGTTAGTTTAGCCTTATATTCTTCTATGCCAATTTGAATGCAGATGATCTGTGCTGGATGCATTTCATCTTTATAAAGCGAATACTGAGCGAGTAATTGATCTAACTTATGTTGTGATTCCTCTTGAGCTTGCTTCAACCAAATAATCACCTTCTCATACCCGACAAATTCACCAAAATAAAGCCTCATCATAAAATCAGATTTCTTAATACTGTCAGCCTCTAGTGGGGCTAGTAAATAGGCATTAAAACTATCTCTTCCTTTATCCGTGATGTTTAAAAGATTTTTATTAGGCTTACCTTCCTGAGGTATGTTTTCCTTAGTAATCAGACCCTCCTTTTCCATGCGAGCAAGTGTAGGGTAAATCGTTCCATAACTAGAACTATAGAAATTAGAGAATATTTCCTCCAATAACTGCTTTATTTCGTATCCAGTCAACGATTTTTTCATAAGCATGCCTAAAATAACATCCTGACTGTTCAAAATAGGGCCTCCTTTAAGTTTCTAAATATTTGTATATCGTTATCACAATATATCAGACCTTTATATATTGAGTAAATATATATTGGAAGGATACTTGGAGTTGTTTTTTTATGTATTCATAATAATTAAGAGACATCCCGAAAAAACGACGATCGCTCCCTGGCAGAATACCGGGGAGCGATCGTCATTTAATTCTCACTTATTAAATTTTCATTGTGTCCATTCCATCATATATACTCGTTGTAACTCCACGTTAAGGATCACGATACAGTAGCTACCATCATCTTTTTTCTTATAGTAATAGAATCCTCCTTCTTCGAGTTCTATAGGGTTAGCCCAAAATAATTTTTCGTATTTTTCTTTTTCATTTGGATAAATGGCAATCACAGAGTCTTTGAAACTTGATATTCTCTCTTTTAAGGGGTCAATGGATTCAACATTGAGGGGATGCCAAAATGCTGCATCTTTGATTTCTTTGAATTGCTTTTCGTCATAATCTAATACGTAATAGCTTTCGCCATCCCCATGGAAACTGGGTGGACTTTCAAATATCACCTTTGACTCTGTAGGTTTAGAGATCGATATGCCCCAATTTATCTTCCACGTCTCATAATAGTTCATTGAATTGTTACGGAGCATATATCCAACGAAAATAAATATGAAAAGAACGGTAAAACTCAAGATTGTTATTGTTGTTTTTCTCATCGTTGATCTCCTCAACATGCTGCTTGTATTACCATTATTATACATGAATGAGGAGGGAATAAGGGCTTTCTTAATAGAAACTTTACATACATAGATTTACGATGTATAGTTGTCCTAGGTATAAAAGGATAACTAATATTCATGATATACAGATATTAGTCATGGGAAAAAAAGCAAATCAACGGTATAAATCCCGTAGAATGAGCCGAATCCGGCTCGACGAAGCAAATCAACGGTATAAATCCCGTAGAATGAGCCGAATCCGGTCCGACGAAGCAAATCAACGGTATATATCCCGTAGAATGAGCCGTTTCCGGTCCGAGGTAGCAAATCAACGGTATAAATCCCGTAGAATGAGCCGATTCCGGTCCGAGGTAGCAAATCAACGGTATAAATCCCGTAGAATGAGCCGAATCCGGCTCGAGAAAGCAAATCAACGGTATAAATCCCGTAGAATAAGCCGTATCCGGACCGAGGAAGCAGATCAACGGTATAAATCCCGTAGAATGAGCCGAATCCGGCTCGACGAAGTAAATCAACGGTATAAATCCCGTAGAATAAGCCGTATCCGGACCGATGAAGCAGATCAACGGTATAAATCCCGTAGAATGAGCTGAATCCGGACCGAGGAAGCAAATCAACGGTATATATCCCGTAGAATGAACCGAATCCGGCTCGACGAAGCAGATCAACGGTATAAATCCCGTAGAATGAGCCGAATCCGGTCCCACGAAGCAAATCAACGGTATATATCCCGTAGAATGAGCGGAATCCGGTCCCACGCCAATTGTAAAGTTAGAATTTAGGAGGTGTTAGCCGTTGAAAGTAAGTAAAGAGATGCTGAAGGGCAGTACGGGTACATTAATTCTGACTCTTTTACAGGAGAAGCCATTATATGGTTATGAGTTAATCAAAGAGCTGGAGCTGAGATCACAGGGTGTTTTTTCATTAAAAGAAGGAACCTTGTATCCAATTCTGCATGCGATGGAAAGTGAGCGCTGGGTAGAGGCTTACTGGATGAAGGTAGAGGGAAGGAAGCGTAAGTACTATAGAATTCTGGATGAAGGTAAAGAGAAACTCAAGGAGAAAAAAGCAGAATGGGTTATGTTTAAAGGTGCAGTTGACTCCGTTCTGGGAGAGGGTGGTGTATGATGAAAGAGAGGCAACAGCAATTTTTGGATGAAGTGTGTGCAGAGATTAAAGCGAAAAAAACTCACCCAGAGATACGTCAAGAATTAGCTAGTCATCTAGAAGATTTAATTTGTGAAAAAGAATCAGACGGTGTATCACGGGAAGAAGCCATAGCTTGGGCGATCGCACAAATGGGGAATCCGCAAACGTTAGGAAAAGAACTTCATCTAATACATAAACCACATGTACCTTGGGGATTGTTTGGCGTTGTAGCTATATTATCCGCGATCAGTCTGATCGGAATGAGTTCTGTGGATGTAGGCTACAGTGATATTGTTAAAGGTGCTTTTTTGGATAATGCGTTTAGACGCCAAGCGATAAATATACTTATTGGAATTGTATTGATGTTTGGATTGTATTTCATTGATTTCAGAAAGCTGAGAAGTTTCTCGTGGGTATTATACGGAACATCAATAGCAGGAATTCTGTCGAGTATATTCTGGGGGATAACAATAAATGGAGTAAATTATGGTCCTAGGATTTTTTTGATCTTACCTGATATGACATCCTATCGTCCTTATGTTTTGATAGTCGCGTTAGCAGGGATTTTAGTGAATCGTAAGGAATCGGCTAAAAAGAAAACTTGGCGAAGTGGGTTGTTCGACATAAGCCTTCTGTTAGCACCTGCATGGCTTCTTATCTCTTTAAACTCTCTTCCAGAGCTTGTAGTGTATCTAATCTCTTCACTACTATTATATGTATGGATTACTCGCGATTGGATAAAGAGTGTAGTATTATTAGGGTTCTTTGTAATAGTTGGACTAATGTTCATCTTCAATAGCGACTACCTGATGGTCAGAATTATTAGTGCAATAAATCCATCTTTAGATCCAGAAGGTTATGGCTATATATATCAAGTAATGCGTGAAGTTATTAGCTCAGCGGGTTGGTGGGGGCACGGATTCGGAGCAGTAGAACAAAAGCTGCCGTATGTTTACTCAGATATGTTGCCTGTCTATCTTATTCATTGTTTTGGTTGGGCGGGGGCGCTGCTTTTGCTTGCAGTTATCTCCTGGTTCTTTATCAAGCTTCTATCTACGATACGAGCGATTCGTGAGCCCTATGGACAAGCTTTAGTGTTGGGTTTGGCATTTTTACTAGCCATAAGACTAACCTATGGTCTTGCTGTTTTGAGCGGCGGAATGATGTTGACTTCTATCCCGTTCCCTTTCCTGAGCTATGGGAGTCATGTGTGGTTTGAATATGCGGCTATTGGACTTTTGATGGGCATTTATCGTAGGAAGGACATTGGAGCCGTCCAGGATAATACTGTACTGAGTTAGATTCAGGATCCTCTCGTATGTCTAATTATTAAGTATGAATACTTAAGGGAGGTCTTTTAATGGGATGGAAAAAAACAGGCTTGTTAAGTATTGCCTTTGCCCTAGGCTCTATGGGAGGGTTTGGGAGTATACATACAACTGATACTGTAGCTGCCGCAACTGTGAAAGAATCTGCAAAAGTCTATAACCAATTCCAACAATATGTACAGAAACCGGCATCTCTTGCTAACGCACGGAATTATTTGATTAACCATATCAAAGAAGTGGATACCTGGACAGCAACTCAGATGACACTCCAGCTCGAAAATGCACAGAAGGCATATTTACCTGTGTACTCTGAGAAGGTTTTTCCGGAGAATGTTCAGAAAGAGATAAATAATGCTTTTTCCAAAAGCAAAAATCTAACATACAGCACACTCCTTAATGCGATCAAAGATCCCAATGTACGCAATATGTTAATTGAAGGACGGGATAAGGGGTATAAGCTGGAGACTAGTGAGGGCATGTACTATCCAGTGATGCATTATGAGGGGTTCAAAAGCTTTAAGCCGTATGTCACGAAGGACATCGCTGCTTATATAGATATCATGGCCACTGAATCGAATCAACCAAGTGTTTTTGATGCAGCTATTGTGATTAGTTGGACAGAGTTAACGAACAGGGCGCTTGCACTGGAGGATTTTGTGACGAAATACCCAGCTTCCAATCGGTCAACCGTTCTTCAAAAAGAGCTGCTCAATGCAACTTCACGCTTATTATATGGATCAAGCAACACACCAGCTTATGACTATGATGAGCAAGTAATCAAACCTGAAGTAAAGAAGGCGTATGAGAATGCATTAAAAGGAAACAAAGGCGACACCAGAATCCTAATGATTTTAGAAAAACTACTGCAGTTACTTGATTCCACGAATAATAAACTCACACCTGAAGTGGAGAAATTTCTGAATCAAACGGTTAATTCGAAATGAAGAGGCGGGATCTATTGAGAAGCGGATTTAGAGGAACAAAAATTATAGTTTTCGCATTTGTGCTGTTGTTATGGACAAACACGATTTTTATGGGCAGCGCAGATGCAGCTTACGTTGGATCATCTACAGACAATGTACTGCAGCAAATGCAGCTGGAGAAGAAAAACCGCCTGCCGCAAGGATTTGTCTATTTGGATGAAGTGATTCCTACTGCCCAATTTGAAATTCGCTATTACGGAGACAATAATTTTGTAGGGAAGCGGATTGATGGTTATAAAGCGCCTTTAGCGATCTTTTCACAGACTGCAGCTACAGCCTTGAAGGCAGTAAGTGAGGATTTAGCCAAAAAAGGATATATCCTAAAAATCTATGATGCTTATCGTCCGCAGACCGCGGTGAATCATTTTGTAAGATGGTCACAGAATTCCGCGGATACTAAGATGAAGCAGCAATATTACCCGCTACTGGATAAACGTAATTTATTCAAACTCGGATTTATAGCGAAAAAATCAGGACATTCTCGAGGCAGTACCATCGATTTAACGATCGTCAATAAAGAGACCGGTGTAGATGTAGATATGGGCAGCCCGTTTGATTTTTTCGGAGAGATCTCTTTTTATGATACATCGTTGATCACAAAGACTCAGAAAGCAAATCGCGCAATTCTCAAAGAGGTTATGGTGAAGCAAGGCTTTAAACCTTATAGTAAGGAATGGTGGCATTTTACGCTGATAAAAGAACCTTTTCCTAAGCAGTATTTTGACTTCAAGGTGGAATAATCATTTCTAAAGAAGTGGCTCAACATAATGTTGAACGGCTTCTTTTTTTTCTTGGCTTTATTATCCTTAGGATTAGCACATGCTGGAAACGCACATAATACTTGTAATAACTAAAGGGAGGTTTCGAGCGATGATCAAAATGGCAGCGGTAGTTGTGTTAGGTGTTCTGTTTTTAACTAATGGATTTGGTGGATTTGCCGCTCCAACAGTATGGGCAGACTCCGGCCAGGTTAGCGTGATTTTGAATGGTAAACTACTGGAAACTGATCCCCATTCAGCCTACAACAAGGGTTCCACGGTCATGATTCCGCTCAGAGAGGCTTCCAATGCACTGAAATATACAACAACATATCAAAAAAGTTCAGAAACTATAACACTAACAAAGATAAATGAAATAATTAAATGGAAGCTTAACGAACATTTAGTTAGCATCAATAATGCACAAGAGTTGGTTTTTAAAGATGATTTCGAATTCAGACAGGATCATATCTATGTTCCAATCTCCTTTTTTAAGACAATTGGTTTATTAACCTCATATGATGGGGAGTCCAATCAAGTTGAAGTGTATACCCCTGAAGTGACAGCGAGTGTTATAGCGGGGTTACTGGTCGGCGGTAAATATAATGAATTATCGGAGCGATATCATTATGATGTGGTCGTAAATAAGCCAAGCTCAAATGGATTACTAAAAGACTGGAAGCAAATTACGATAAAAGCCGGGAATTATCATGGGATTAAATCTACAAAAAGTAGCTATAACGAGGATCAATTTTCTATCCGCTGTGTATTGGATTTTGCAGAGACAGAGATTCCACTTGAAATTATTTTGAACACATCGGGCAAAATTATAGAATTTAGAGAGACACTCTAATCGGAAAATGATTCCATGATGACTATGCACATTTCCCAAGCGAGAAGATTTTAGGGGATTATGCATAGTCTTTTTGCTGTTCTAATATACTTTCCCAGATAATTTCTGAAGGGTATCGTAAACCCGATGTGTTTTTAATGTAAAAAATGGTTTTATTTGTTGACTTCCAGATTCATCGAATGTAAATTAAAATTTGAAATAATAAATAAAGCATTTAATTAAATTAGAGAAATGAGTGGAGTACTGGATGACAAAAACATTGACCGGAATGAGTTCTGCAGAAGAGCAACCCTTTTCGTTAAAAGCAATCATCCCCCCGCTTCTTGCTATTATTGTCGGTATGATTATGGTTATTCTGGATGGTACTGTTGTGAATGTGGCCGTTCCCAAGCTGGTTGATTATTTTGCTTCCGATCTCAAAACGATTCAGTGGGCGATTACGGGTTATACTTTAGCTTTAGCGGCAGTAATCCCACTCGCGGGCTGGATGACCGATCGTTTTGGATCGAAACAAGTTTTTCTGGCAACTCTTACGATGTTTATTCTTGGCTCTATGTTATGTTCGGTTGCACAAAGCTCATCTCAGCTCATTATTTTTCGAGTCATTCAAGGTCTTGGCGGGGGGATGGTTGCTCCCATTGGGATGGCGATGGTTTTTAAATTAGCTCCAGTAGAACGTCGAGGTTCTATTATGGGGATGCTTGGTATTCCAATGCTCTTAGCACCGGCACTCGGTCCAGTCTTATCCGGTTGGCTGGTGGAGTACGTAAGCTGGCACTGGATCTTTCTGATTAATGTACCTATTGGAATTGTTGGCATTATTCTTGGTGTTAAATATTTGCCGAAGTCTGAACAAAAGAGCAAAGGCAAACTCGATATCCTAGGCATTATCCTTGCCCCAATTGCCTTCTCTATGTTGGCTTATGGGGTGAATGAAGGCGGTGGAACAAGCTGGTCGTCTACTCCCGCTATTGTTGGCTTATCTGTTGGAGGGGTTGCATTGATCCTTCTTGTCATTGTGGAGCTGCTTCACAAAAATCCGCTTTTACAACTGCGAGTTTTCCGTTCGTCGGATTTCACTCGGGGTATTATTTTAACTTGGGTTATGCAAGCTGCTTTGTTTGGGTCCATGTTATTTGTGCCCCTTTACCTGCAGCAGATTCGAAGCTATACCCCGCTGGAGACCGGTTTGATTCTACTTCCGCAGGCTTTAGCTTCAGCAATCGGAATGCCGATTGGCGGCAGGTTGTTTGATAAGATCGGGGCTCGTCCGCTGGCGTTTGTTGGACTTAGTATCATTACGGTCACCTTGTTCCTGTTATCCGGAATTAGTGTTACAACAAATTTATCGTTAATTATGACATACCTGGGTTTCTTAGGCTTTGGGATGGGTCTAACGATGATGCCTTTGAATACTCATGTCTTGAATGCTGCTCCACGTGAATGGGTGGGAAGTGTAACTTCACTTACTGCTGCTGCTCAACAAGTCGTTGTTTCATTTGCTATAGCTGGAATGACAGGTTACCTGACTAGTCAGATCGCTGTTCATATGGGAGCACTGAAAGCGGGAAGTAATCCTTTGACAGCCGCAGTTAGTGGTTTTGATGATGTGTTCTTCCTGTCTGGCTGCATAGGAGTGGTAGGTGTATTGATGAGTATTATTTTGCGCAAGCCTAAGCTTTCTGCTGGCGATCCTACCTCTGGAGAGGGACAGAAGGCAGATGCGGCGATGATGATGGGGCATTAATTGAACCCAAAAACATAGATAATATAGAAAAGGCGTCGTTCAGCTTGTATAGTTGAACGACGCCTTTATTGTTATAAATGCTCTGGTTTCTTCTGAGCCCACGATGCGGGGAGACTTGCTTTACCAAGCAGCTCAGAAGCCACGATTCCCAGCAGAACAAGCGCTGCGCCAGCATAGCCTTGCATCGATAACTTCTCAGCAGCGAACCAATAACCAAACATCGCAGCGAAGACCGGCTCAAGGGAGAAGATTAGTCCGGTGCGGGTTGGTGAAGTATATTTTTGAGCAATAGGTTGCAGGATGAAGCCACAGGCACTGCATAGGATACCAAGCGCTAGAATTGCTGCCCAACCTGGCAAAGTAGAGGGGAGCGAAGGTGTCTCGAAGATTGCGGACAACACTAAGGCCAACCCTCCGGCAAATCCTAACTGCAAGATTCCAATATTCAGGGAATCACATTCTTTTACCGCCTTGCCTGTAAATAAGATCTGTACCGCATAGAACACTGCCGAAAGAATACACAGAAAGTCACCCGGTTGAATAGTTAAGGTTGCATTTAAGGTAAGAAGTCCAATCCCGGCTATGGCGAGGATGGAGCCGAACACTTGCGGAGGTGCAACTCTTTTTTTGAAAATAACTCGATCCAAGATCGGTACAAAAATAACCGTCAATGCAACTAAAAATCCTGCATTTGAGGTGGTGGTTGTTTGAAGTCCGAAGGTTATACATGTGAATACACCTAGCAGGAGGAATCCGAGGAGAGCACCATATTTTAATGTTCTCATGTCTACTCGTCTTAATCGTTTGTGGAATATCATAGCGGCTAATATAAAAGCAAGTCCGAAGCGGAGTGCAATCAGATTGAATTCGCCTAACGTACCTAACCCCATTTTCATAAATATGTAGGAGGAGCCCCAAAATAATGTTACAACTAACAGCAGCAGCTCAGCTTTGAGCGGTTTCATCTCTTCATCCATCCTTCTTCATTTTCAACTCAATATAGTATAATACGGCTCTATACATAAGGTAACTGAATGTTTATCATAGGATACATGAGTAAAACTTATGTAATTATAAGGGTGGGAACAGAGGTTGAGCATTAATAAATATGAGATTTTTCTGAAAGTTGTAGAGCTAGGCAGCTTAACAAAAGCAGCAGAAATGCTGGGTTTTACGCAATCCGGAATTAGTCACACCATTAGCAGCTTGGAAATGGAGTTTGGGTTCGCGTTATTAATTAGAAATAGATCCGGTGTGAAATTGACGGTAAACGGGGAACAAGTTCTGCAGCCTATCCGTGAAATCTTGAAGTGGAACGAGAAATTGAAGCAGGAGGTAGCGGACATCCACGGGCTAGAGATTGGCACGATCACCATCGGTACGTTCACCAGTGTGTCAGTGCATTGGCTGCCAGGGATGATTAAGCAATTTCGCAGTGAATACCCATATATAGAAATCAAGCTGATGGAAGGCGGTTATTTGGAGGTTGAGCAATGGATAGAGGCTGGAGTGATCGACTGCGGTTTTATTTCACTGCCTACACGTGAGAAGTTTGACGTAATTCCTTTAAAAAAAGACCGGATGTTAGGGATTGTATCTAAAGAGAATCCGCTTAGTGCAGAACCCTTTCTTTCCTTATCGCAAATTGCTAAAGAGGATTTCATTATCCCGAAAGCAGGCTCGGATTATGATGTTAGACGTGTGCTGGATAAGGCGGGTATTAAACCTAATGTTAAATTCTCAGCAGGTGATGACTATGCCATTATGTCGATGGTGGAGAAAGGCCTTGGCATTAGTATTTTGCCAGAGCTTGTCTTGACCCGGCAAAATTATAATGTGGCCATGCTAGAATTGGAGGAACGTAGTTTCAGATCGTTAGGAATTGCTGTCCACTCTATGAAATACGCTTCTCCCGTCACCAAAAAATTTCTAAAGCATGTGCAAGTGTGGCTGAAAGATAACACCTAAATAAATACGTCAAAAAATAAGAAACTGATACCTCATCAAAGTTAAGAGGGATCAGTTTTTTTGTTTAGTACTTCAGCTAGTTTTTCAGGAAACAGGAACTACACACAAGCTGCTATAATCGATTTTAAAGGATTTTAGTTAAATATATGTATATCTCCATTATCTTATAGTTTTGGCGGCGTTATATAGGGTTTAAGAGACGTTAAATTGCATGTTAATCCTCTATTAATATCTGTTTTAGAATAATTAATATGTTATAATTAGAAGAGTGGAAATAAGGAATGTATTCAGATGTTCTGGAAATGTGAGGACTTTATGCACAATTACGGATGGATAAGATTAGGAGGAGGATTAAGCGATTGAGCGTTACAATAATTACACTAGTCGTAGTAGCAGTATTTATAGGTGCCTTAATGAGAACCGTGTTTGGTTTTGGTGAAGCGATTGTGAGCATGCCACTGCTTGCACTGCTCCCGATTCCTATACATACCTCAGTTTCTTTGATTGGATTGGCAGGCCTCACGGTTGCCTCACTTACAGTTGTGAGTGGGTGGCGGCATATAGAACGACCTATTTTGATTCGATTAGCACTCTCAACAGTGATAGGAATTCCTGTAGGACTAGTCATACTTTATTTAGCACCGGCAAGTGTAATTATGACTGGCCTTGGTATATTTTTGATTGTTTATGGAGTTTATTCGGTGATAAAGAAGAGAATATTTAAGACGATCGATCATCCATTGCTTAAGGCAAAAGGCTGGGTGTATCCTTTCGGATTCGCTTCGGGTGTACTTGGCGGTGCTTATAACTTTAATGGTGTCCCTGTCGTGATCTATGGTACTTTACGACAATGGAATCCGGATCGTTTTCGGGGTACGTTGCAAGCTCATTTTCTTATTTCGGGTGTACTCGTTGTAACGGGTCATGCTATCGGGGGATTGTGGACGGTGGATGCTCTTGTTCTTTATGGATATTCTATTCCAGCAATTCTCTTAGCTACGGTCCTTGGGGTATATGTGAATAAACGTATTCCTGCTAAAAAATTTGAGAGTTACTTATTTCTGATTATCATTTTACTTGGTGTCCTAATGCTAGTGCCTCGCGGATAGTTGAAAAGAAAAAGAAAGACGTTCTTCCCCCTTACTGTATATGAACGTCTTTTAAATTTATCCAATCTTAGGGTTGACGAAGAGCCTTGTTCATGAGAAAATGTACGCGCGTACATTAAATGAATGCGTTTTCGAATAGCGAATTGAACGAGGCTAAATGTCACTGTTCATAACCTATGAGAAGGAGGAATTTATATCGCCAGCCGTAAAGAGGTTGCCGAGCTTGCAGGTGTCTCAGAAGCCACAGTATCTCGCGTGTTAAACAATGTTGGTCCGATTAAGGAAGAAACGAAGGAACGTGTGTTGGCAGCTGCACTGAAGCTAGGCTATACCCCTAGTTCACTTGCTCAGAGCTTTGCTCGTAGACGGAGCGGGAACTTGGGTGTAGTGATGCCTTATTTGCCGAAAGCCCGCTTGTTCTCCACTTATTATTTTTCGGAAATATTAAGTGGAATAGGGAGCAAGGCGCGAGAAGAGGGTTATGATCTGTTAATGCTGTTTCGGAATGCCGAAGCGCCAATGGATTATAACGAGTTGTTTAAGATGCGGAAGATCGATGCTTGCATTGTGCTTGGCGCTAAAGAAGAGCCAGGTGAGCTAGCCTCACTCCGCCGTTTGAAGGAAGAAGACCATCCTTTTTGTCTGATTAATCAGCATTTTGCTGGGGAAGCTTTTCACGAGGTGGATGCCGATCATGTCGAAGGAAGCTGGCAAGCGGCTAAACACTTACTGGAACAAGGGTTTAAGAGGATTGCTTTTCTAAATGGGCCAGAATCTTATTCCAACAGCCGAGATCGTTTAACGGGGTATACCCGCGCTTTGGCAGAGGTGAATCTTTCTGTAGACTCTTCACTTTTGTTCGAAGGTAACTTCAGCCGGAAAAGCGGAATTATAGCTGCCAAAGAAATGTTGCCTTTGCTGAATGAGATTGATGCGATTATGGCCGCCAATGATCGGATGGCCATAGGTTTGCAGCAAGGACTACAGGAGTTAGGAATACCAAGGGATCGCCTGCCAGCTATTGTGGGTTATGATGATTCGGAAGCTGCGGAGCTTACCACACCTGCATTAAGCAGTGTGAGGGTTCCCTTTTACGAACTAGGTGAACTTGCCGCAGCCCAAATCATTGAATTGCTGGGAAACAATCTGGCAGAAGTACCCGCACCAGCCGTACAGATCAAATTACCGACAGAACTAGTTATACGAGCTTCATCTAAATCTATCAACACTTAGGAGGAATAAGATGAAACAGCTTCGCATTGGAATGATCGGTTATAAATTTATGGGTAAAGCCCACAGTAATGCTTATCGCAGTTTGCCTATGTTTTTCCCGAAAGCGCTTAAACCGGAAATGTCTGTAATCTGTGGACGTAATAGTGAAGCGCTTGGAGAAGCTGCATCGCAGTTAGGCTGGGCGGATTGTGTTACGGACTGGAAGGATCTGATCGCTCGAGAGGATATTGATCTTATAGATATTAATGCTCCCAGCAACGCGCATAAGGAGATAGCTTTGGCAGCAGCCAAAGCAGGTAAACATATTTTTTGTGAAAAACCACTTGCGCTGACCTTGGCGGATTCCCGTGAAATGCTGCAAGCTGCTGAAGACGCGGGAGTTACACATATGGTTGGTTTTAATTATCGCTTTTCTCCGGCAGTTCGACTGGCTAAGAAGCTCATAGAGAGTGGGCGGCTGGGAAAGATTTATCATTTTCGGGCTTGGTTTCTACAGGATTGGATAATAGATCCGGATTTCCCTTTAGTGTGGAGACTGCAGAAGGATATCGCCGGTTCAGGTTCGCATGGAGATCTGGGGGCGCATCTCATAGATTTGGCTCATTTCTTAGTAGGTGATATGAAGGAAGTAATCGGCATGAGCGAGACCTTCATAAAAGAGCGTCCGCTCGCCGCTGAAATGACTGGTTTAAGCGCTAAAGGAGATAAGGATGCACCCAAGGGTAAGGTTACCGTTGACGATGCCACCTTGTTTTTAGCCCGTTTTGATAATGGTGCTCTGGGCAGCTTTGAAGCTACAAGATTCGCAGCGGGTCATCGCTCTACCAATTCTTTTGAGATCAATGGGAGTCTTGGCAGTGTGAAATTCGACTTCGAACGTATGAATGAATTAGAAGTTTATTTGACCTCGGATGCAGAGGATGTACAAGGTTTTCGCCGTGTGCTGGCGACCGATCCTGCTCATGAGTATGCAGAGGCTTGGTGGCCACCAGGTCATACGATTGGTTTTGAACATACGTTTATTCACGAAATGCTGGAGCTTTCTAACGCAATTGAAGAAGGTCGTCAGCCAGAACCGAATTTCAATGATGGAGTGAAATGCCAAGCGGTGTTAGAGGCTGTAGAATGCTCTATTGATGAACGCCGGTGGGTCGATTTATCCGAGATGTAATCTAACCTTAGAAGGAGTGCTGAAGATGAGAAAAGCATTGATTGTATGGGGCGGTTGGGAGGGTCATGAGCCTGAGCAGGTCGCTGATATATTCGCTAAAATGTTGCAAGAGGAACAGTTTGAAGTTGAAGTATCGAATACACTGGAGGCTTTTGCTGATGCAGATAAGCTTCTTGGACTAGATTTGATCGTGCCGGTATGGACAATGGGCACAATCGAGCAGGATTTTGTGAATCATGTCTCCGCAGCTGTACAGCATGGAACAGGTCTTGCCGGTTGCCATGGCGGGATGTGTGATTCTTTTCGTAATAATGTAGATTGGCAGTTTATGACGGGTGGACAATGGGTAGCTCATCCTGGGAATGACGGCGTTAACTATACCGTAGAGATTTGTCAAAGCTCAAGTCCTCTGGTAGAAGGATTAGAAGATTTCAGTGTTTGCTCAGAGCAATATTATCTGCATGTAGATCCAGCTGTTGAAGTTCTTGCTACGACTCGTTTTCCAGTAGTTGAAGGGCCTCATTCGTATAATAAGGCTGTTGATATGCCAGTAGCTTGGACAAAACGTTGGGGCTTGGGCAGAGTTTATTATAATTCACTGGGGCATCATGCGGACATTGTAGATCAGCCGCAAGTGCGTGAAATGATGCGCAGAGGATTAATATGGGCAGCTGAAGGTAAAGCGCAAGCATTATCCAATGTTTCGGAGGTTATGAATAGCTATAGTGGAATGGCAGACAGTCAATAAATTCTGGGAGCGATCAGCGAATGGATAAAGTCAAAGTTGGTATTATTGGATGCGGTAAAATCAGTAGTATCTATATGGAGAACTGTCAAAAGTTCGAGATCCTTGATCTAGTTGCATGTGCGGATTTAGATTTGGTGAGAGCACAAGAACAAGCGGATAAATACAATATTCCAAACGTCTATACCACAGAACAATTACTGAATGATCCAGAGATAGAAATCGTAATCAACTTAACGATTCCAGCTGTTCATGCGGAAGTATGCCTAAAAGCTATTGAAGCAGGTAAACATGTATACGTTGAGAAACCTCTAGCTGTGACGAGAGAAGAAGGCCGCAAAGTTCTGTCAGCTGCGCGGGAAAAGGGAGTACTTGTGGGCAGTGCACCGGAGACATTCTTCGGAGCGGGAATTCAAACGGTTTTGAAGCTGATAGATGAAGGAGTAATTGGCGAACCTGTTGCAGCTACTTCGTTTATGCTGGGCCGTGGACATGAGCATTGGCATCCAGATCCGGAATTTTATTATGCCGCTGGTGGAGGTCCAATGTTCGATATGGGTCCTTACTATTTGACGGCTTTGGTGCAGCTGTTGGGTCCTATTCATACGGTTAGCGGAATGACTGGGAAAGCGCTGGAAGAACGTACGATTACAAGCGAGAAGAAATTTGGGAATAAAATTCCTGTTCAAATTCCAACTCACGTAGCCGGAACCTTACGATTTGAAAATGGTGCCATTGCAACGTTGATTACAAGCTTTGATATCTTTGGCGGGAGCAACCTGCCGCATATAGAAATCTACGGAACGCTAGGAACGATTCAAGTTCCAGACCCGAATAACTTTGGGGGTCCCGTGAAACTCCGGCTTATGGGTGAGAATGAGTGGACGGAACAGCCGTTGTTGTCAGGGTATGATCAGAATACCCGCGGGATTGGACCAGCAGATATGGCTTACGCCATTCGGACGGGTAGAGAGCATCGTGCCAGTGGAGAACTGGCTTATCACGTATTAGAAGCAATGTGGGCTTTCCATGATTCTTCTGATGCTCATTCATTCTACGAAATGGAAAGCACCTGCACTCGTCCTGCGGCACTTCCAATCGGTCTTGCTCCTTATACTTTGGATTAGAGAATTCTTCCTGAATCTGCAACCTATCACTTCCGGTCTTCGTTTGAGAAGATGAAGAGTGGAGGTGTTAATAGGATGCGTAAGATAATTATTGGTTGGATATGGATTCCCGTTGTTATTTTGTTAATCAGTGGCTGTTCAGAGGCTCAACAAGCGAATAAGGAGCCGGTTCCAACTCCTGTAATTAGTTCAGAACCACAAATTTTAGCTTCTACGAACCCCGCAATGGATGATCCAGGCGCGGTTAAGACTTTCTTATCAGCTCAGAAGATTCCTAACGGAGATATTTATCTGCAAGATAACAAGGTTCATATTAATATTGTAGGTTTGAACTCGGAGATTGAGCAAAGCCTTGCTCAGACTTTCACTGCAGGTACTTATGAACTTCATGATGTGAAATATACGATGCAAGAGTTATTAGCTGCTCAAGAATTGTTGCATGAACAAGAACTATACCAGAAGCTGAATCTCTACGGCTCTGGTGTAGATACGATTGGTAATAAAGTAACTATTACCATTCCGTCAGATGATGCGGAAGCAGCTAAGCTTGAAATTGAAAAGTGGATCGATCCAAAGATGTTGACCTATGATATTTCAGAAATAGGTGATCCGCATGTAGTAGGTACAATCGTTGATATCGATACTAAACAGGCGAAGCGGATTCTAATCCTTGAACCTGGTAACGAAGATCCATCTTACTGGTTCACATTCAATGCGAAATCTGAAATGTTTAATGAAGCTGGAGAGACCATCAGCTTTAAGGATTTACAGGTTGGACAGCAGGTTAAGTTATGGAATACAGGGATGGTGCTGGAATCTTTTCCCGCGCTTGCGAGTGTGCGGAGGATGGAGCTAGCAATTACTGAATAATCTAATAGACCCGTCAACAGGTAGCAAGTGCTCCACGTATTTGAACTGTAGATGGAAAGTGAGGGTGCTCTAACCCTCACTTTTTTTAATTAGGAATAGTATACTTTTTCTACTTTATATAATGTATGCTCGATTGTTGGACAGAGATTGGCATGTACTTTGTAATATTTAACTCGAAAATATAAACTTTTCAAAAAGTTCTTTATATTATTTTTTTGTTTAAAGGCAGGAAGAAATTCTGGATTTTTCTCCACATCACCAAAACTTTGAATCCATTGCTCTACATAAGTCTGACTAAGCATTTTTCTATCTAAAACACTCATTATGGATCTTACCATTCGCTCATCTTCCCCATCGGAGTATATTCGATCTGTTATGGTCATCTTTTCGTAAACCAAATCGAGGATAGTTATGAGGTCATTTTCATCCAGTTCGGAGCATTGAGCCAATTCATCTAAAGTATCTGCTGCATGGGCTATAGCATGAGCCCAGCCTTTTTCTTCGTCATACCCCCGGTAATCCCGCTCATTTTGCACACTGCAAAATACCTTCTCTTTTATCTGATGAATTTGCTCTCTTGAGAGAAATGGTGATTCTTTATGCCTCATGAAGAGGAGTGGGATAACTAGCATAGAGAAAGATCTGGTAAAGACAGAGTCTGTATTGGTTTCGCCAAGCTTAAAATGCAAATGGTTTTTATCCAAGATAACGGGTATAAGTTGTTCCAGTCCGTTTGTAGTTAGAGAATTACCTGGGATCCAATGAGAAAAAGTTGTATAAATTAGCTCATCCCGTAGTTGGGCATCTAAAGAACCAATGTTATTTATCATTTCTTGTACCAACTGGAAGGTATCGGAAGGTGCTTGGTAATCATTTTCTTTTATGCATATCAACGTTTCTTTTAAATTCATTTTATAATCTCCTATTTTCCAGTGTGAATTATTTTCTAATACCGGATGGTGTAGTTCCTTTATATTGCTTAAACAGCTTGGTAAAATAATTAGGATTGTCGCAGCCCACTCGTCCAGCAATCTCCGTTACAGTAAAATCTGTCTCCAGCAACAGTCGTTCTGCTTCATTTACGCGGCAAAGATTAACATAATCGATGAAGGTTCGGCCGGTGAGCTTCTTAAAGGTTTTGCAGAAATGGTATGGATTTAGATTAACGGATCTCGCGGCGCTTTCAATAGTCATTTTCTCATCAAAATGGTTCTCCATGTACTCCAGCAATGGCTTAAAACGCTCACGATTGAAGGATTGACGTTCATTTGTTCTGCCAGAAACCTGCTCAGGCAAAAAGGTACGGGAGAGCAATACAAAAAGCAGATGAAGTTGATTTTTGATGATCAACTGAAATGCAGGACCTTTCTGATGCACTTCATCCACGATAGTGTTCAGAAGAGAGTAATAAGTAGAACAGGTTGGAACTAGTGCCGCTGGTTTAACTGGTAGCTGATATCGATTCTCCAAATAGGGAGCTACGAATTGTTCATGTTGAGGATCTTGCTTCCAATCTTTAAATAAAGAACTATGAAATACGACGGATATAAATCGGACATGATCATCCCGCAGACTATATCCAACATGCAAACCTCCAGAAGGAACAAACAAAACCTCTCCGGGATGCAGTTCGTAGGGCTTGCTGTCGATGTGGAAAATGGCGCTGCCTGCTTGCATGATAATGATTTCGAAATGCTCATGCCAGTGTAGAAAAAGGATGTTCTGGCCGATTTTCGCATGTCTGCATTCATTAAAAAACAATCGAAACGGATAGGTGTTTCCTTCTAATTGAGGGTATTCTTTAAGATCATTAGGATAGCTCAATATTTATTCAACTCCCACAATATACGACTATATAAACACAATATAATAAGAGTTTTAAGCTCAAATGCAGTATATACTCGGGTTATAGAACTTACTATAAACCAATATTGGAGTGGTACACAAGATGAAGGATACAATGCGTATAGGCACATTAGTTGGAGGCGGAGATGCTGTTAGAGTGATTCCGCAAATCGTAGGTCATGGCTTCGAATCTTTTAGCTTAACCTTCTGGCAGACTACAGGTGAAACAGATCTTGTGGAAACTGGTAAGCGTGTGCAAGAACTTGCGGCAAAACATGATTTTGTGATTTCATCGGTTGGCATCTTTGGCAATCCTTTGACGAATACGGGTGACAATTCCGATGCATTAGCGAGCTGGGAACGGCTTATTGATCATGCTCATGTATTTGGTACTGATATGGTATCAGGATTCACGGGACGACTACCAGGAGTGTCCATTGATGAATCGATTCCGAAGTTTGCCGAGGTATTTGGTGAGCTGACAAAAAGAGCAGCAGATCGCGGAGTAAGAATTGCTTTTGAGAACTGTTCCATGGATGGCAATTGGACTTCAGGGGACTGGAATATCGCTCATCATCCAATAGCCTGGGAAAAGATGTTTAACGCTGTCCCTGCTGACAATATGGGACTCGAATGGGAGCCCTGCCATCAGATGGTGCAGTTGATTGACCCGATTCCACAGCTGCGCAAATGGACAGATAAGATTTTCCATGTACACGGCAAGGATGCCACCATCGCTTGGGATATTGTAAAAGAATATGGAATCCACGGCCCGAAACCTTATGTATGGCACCGTACTCCGGGTTTTGGTGATACGAACTGGACGGATGTTATCTCCATTTTGCGTCAGGCTGGTTATAAAGGAACCATTGATATTGAAGGTTGGCATGATCCTGTCTATCGGGATGAACTGGAAATGATGGGTCAAGTACATGCCTTGAATCATTTAAAACAATGCCGCGGGGGCAGCTTTGTGCCTAATCCGCTTTAATAAGTCAGGGGGAGAAATATGACAGCACAGTATCGGGTAGTAGTTGCAGGTTGCGGAGGAATGGCTAATGCATGGATTGAATACGCTTTATTGCGTACAGATACTAAGATCGTTGCTCTAGTAGATATAAGGTTGGAGTCGGCTGAGGCGATGGCCGTGAAGCATGGGATTTCATGTCTGACGTTTACGGATATTAAGCAGGCGATACAGGAGACCGCAGCAAATCTCGTCTTTGACGTTACTGTTCCCGGAAGTCATTTCAATATTTCTAGCACTGCATTGGAACTTGGGTGTAATGTGTTTAGTGAGAAACCTTTAGCTGAGACTATGGAGGAATGTAATAAGATTGTTGAGATCTCGGAACGGACTGGAAACGCTCATGCGGTGATGCAGAACCGCCGTTATGATCCTCGTATTCGTTCTTTAAGAAAAATCATAGAATCAGGAACGATTGGTAGAACAGGATTTATCGGTGCAAGATTTTTCCTTGGGGCTCATTTCGGGGGGTTCCGTGATGTTATGAAAAGTCCGTTGCTGCTGGATATGGCGATTCATACCTTCGACCAGGCCCGGTTTATTAGTGGCGCGAACCCTGTGTCCGTATACTGTCAGGAGTTTAATCCTCCCGGTTCATGGTATGAGGGGAATGCGTCGGCAGTGTGCATTTTCGAGATGTCCGACGGTTCAATATTTACCTATCAGGGATCTTGGTGTGCAGAAGGTGCATCCACGTCATGGGAAGCTTCTTGGCGGGTTAACGGGGAGAAAGGAACCGCAATCTGGGATGGTCATGAGCTGCCATATGCTGAGGTAGTTACTGCAGGAGATCAGAGCGATATGTTCATTCGTGACGTAAAGCGTGTAAAGGGTGAAAACGTTGAGATGAGTAAAACATTCCATCAAGGGTGTTTGGATGAGATGTTCTTGTCATTGGCAGAGCAACGTCCTGCAGAGACGAATTGTAGAGATAATCGGTATAGTATGGCAATGGTGTTCGGAGCGCTGGAAAGTGCTGAATCTGGCCGGAAAATCGATCTAGTGGAGTTTTGAGATTGACTTCTGTTACTACAATCGCCAGCAAGGAGATCAAAATGAATATTAGAGCTTACCGAGAATCGGATCTTATTCAAATTATCTCATTGTTCTACGAAACAGTTCATTCCGTAAACAAACAAGACTACTCACAGGAACAGCTGGATGCTTGGGCACCTAAAGAGGAAGAGGCACTTAAGCTTAATACTTGGAGAGCTTCTTTACGTCAAAATATCACTTATGTAGCCGAAATTAATAATATTATTGTGGGCTTTTCTGATATGACAGCAGAAGGACATTTGGATCGATTATATGTTCACAAAGATTACCAAGGGCAAGGTGTAGCCTCTGCATTGGCGAATAAGCTTGAATTGAAAGCAAAAGAACAGGGTCTTTATGAAATGGATGCCGAAGCAAGCATCACTGCTAAACCTTTTTTTGAACGACTGGGATACCAGCTTATTGCGAAACAAAGTATAGAACGAAAAGGTGTTCTGTTGGTCAATTATAGGATGAGCAAAAAAATAATGTAATTCAAAAAAGCAGGTTGCTCATTAGAGCAGTCTGCTTTTTATGATAAGAAGGATATTCAAATTCACCCATCAATCAAGTTCATTAATGCTACAGTATCAAATCGATCCCCTTGAACTAACCATTTACCGTCCACATCAAAGAGAGTCAATATACCTTCCAAAGGTACACGTTTACTTTCTTTGTCATCCTTATCCAATAAAACAAGATCCACCGTATATTTTAACTCGACAATATCCTTTTTTTGTTCGGAAAGGTTGAATTTTAGGTTTTCCGGTTTTAAAGAAAGCTTTTGTGTATCAGCGATTTTAAATGGGATAGTTGTAATTCGGTTCGCTATAGCCTTTTCGGAAAAGTATTCTGTAAAATACGGTTTCATCTCTTCATTTCGCGCAAGAATGGATTCATCAGACATTAAATCCTCAGAAGCCTTGACGGTATATTCTACATTTTTATATTTCTCTGCGGCTTTAGTAGCATCATCTACTTCTGAACTACATCCCATAATTAACGCCAGGGAAAATAATATCATGCTTAATATCAACGGTGATTTACGCATTAGTACACCCCCAATGTATTTGATCTTGCATTATTATACTTATATTACCATGTTGTGGTTTCAAAATTTCAAGAAGAAAATGATTCAAATCCCTAAATATGGTATGGTGTAAATATGATCGTAAATTTGAGGAGATTAAACTAAAAAGTAGCATCGAAAGGATTATTAAAATGAACACAACCTTAAAATTTACTCGCGGGAATAAAGTAGGACTGATTGCTTGTTCAGATGGTGTGAGAGTAGAAAACCTAGCTAAAGTAGAGGAATTAAAAAGAGTTTTGCATTCATTTGGACTCCATGTAGTGGTGGCTAATACTTTGTTTAGAAAAGAGGGTTATTTCAGCGGCAATCCCATGGAAAGAGCAGCGGAGCTGAATCAACTATTTAAAAATACTGAAATTAGCGCGATATTCGATATTTCAGGTGGGGATTCTGCCAATCAGATCTTAGAGTACATAGACTATGAAAGTATCCGAATGAACCCCAAACCCTTTTTCGGAATAAGTGATTTGTCAGTTATTTTGAACGCTTTATATACGCAAAATAATTCGAAATCCTATCATTATCAGTTGATGAATCTAGTGTCTTCTGATGGGGCGGAGCAGCAAAGGGCTTTTTATCGAACATTCTTCGAGGGTCAAAACGATCTTTACGATTTCCGGTATCATTGGGTTCGTGGTAACCAGATGAGCGGGATAGTAATCGGGGGGAATATTCGCTGTTTTTTGAAGCTGGCAGGGACAAGCTATTTTCCGGATCCTTGTGACAAAATATTATTGTTGGAGAGTTTAAGTGGCAGAGCTAACAAAATAGTCTCCTTTTTTGCTCAGCTCCAGCAATTGAAATATTTTGATGCTTGTGCTGGATTGATTCTAGGGTCGTTTTCAGAACTTGAGAACTTTAATGAATTCCCGATAGTAGAAGAGTATGTGAAGGAAATTAGCCATTCCGCCTCCATTCCTATCATAAAGACAGCTGAGCTTGGGCATGGCAGTAACAGTAAGTGTATTGTTGTGGGCAATAAAATCACTTTGTAAAATTCTTTATCAAATTCCGCTTGCCAGAGAACTTGGAAATGGAGATTCACTCAAAGGGATCATTAGGTCAGTGTTTACGTGTGCAATTTGGACTGCATATTTATTGAAATCAGAGCGAGTACATAATACGTTTGTAAAGTAATTTAAAAAAGTGTTTTAAAGGAGGGGTATGATGTCTACACAAGATTATCTATCAAAAGAAGAATTGAAAGATGCGATTCATATTGCCTATCAGTCTCTTGATCATGAATTTGATGGCATTGAGCACTCCCAAAGAGACAATCGTATGGAAGGGGTTGATCGTACCCCAGCAGAAATCATTGCTTATCAATTGGGCTGGTTGAATCTTATTATGAAATGGGATAAGGATGAAAAAGCAGGGTTAACCGTTATTACACCTTCACCGGATTATAAATGGAATCAGCTTGGCGGATTATATCAATCGTTTTATCATACATATGCTGCCTACTCATTAGACGAGTTAAGATCTTTATTTCAAGAGACAGAGCATCAGTGGCAGAACTGGATTGATTCTTTAAGTGATGAAGAACTTTTTACGCAAGGCGTGCGGAAATGGACAGGAAACAATCCAAGATGGCCAATGGTCAAATGGATTCATATTAATTCAGTAGCACCGTTTAAGACTTTTCGTTCTAAGATTCGCAAATGGAAAAAGCTTAATGTAACTAAGGAAGTATAAAAGGACGGATTATTTTTGAAGAAGATATCTATTATTGTAAGTACATTTATATTTTTGATTGCATTAAGCTCGATTATACTTGTCGTAGTAAACAACACTTCTAAACCCATTAAGAGTCCTGAGAACATTGAACTAAAAGAGTTGGCGAATGGAAACAAAATACAAGTGGACTTCACGGAGAAACCCACTGTATTCGTATTTTTCACCTCATGGTGTCCATATTGTAATGACGACGCTCCTAAGATTGTCTCATTGTATGAGAAATATAAAAATAGAGTGAACATATACGGAATCAATTTGCTTTATCAAGATGATCTTTCTGAAGTAAAACAATACGTGGCGGATTACAACATAAAGTATCCTGTTCTCCTAGATGAAACAGGTGATCTCCATAAACAATTTGGTGAACAAGCTTTTCCTGCGTTGTTTTTTATAAACTCTGATGGCAAGGTTATGGATCAAATTATTGGCTCGACTGATTTTGACGCAATTGAGAGCTCGTTTAAGATTTTCATTAAAAACTATGATTAAGGAGGTTGAAATGAATACGATCCATTTAGAGGTTTTTGCAGCAAAAGATCAATCGGATGTAGATATATTTTGGGGACTTTTTAATAGTTACATTAATGAATTATCTCTCCACGTATCTATGGGCGATGATTTTGACCTGGATTACTTTTATTCAGACGAGTATAGAGAGATCATTGAAGAGCTAAGAACAAGAGATATAAATCCTTTAAATTTGTTTCTTATACATAAGGACAGTACTGTGCTTGGATTTTTAATGTATGTTACTTATTTTGATGAGGGTGGAAAGTGTTTTTTAATGGAGTATTATATTGAACCTACGTATCGGAATTTAGGGTATGGTGAATTTGCCTATTCAATGGTCGAAAAACATGTTTATGCAGACGGTGCAAAGTATATCGAGTTAACCCCGACTAATGATGCAAATGAAAGGTTTTGGCGCAGTGTGGGGTATATGAAATCATCGGATATGGATGAGGATCATAAATACATTTATCGGAAATCACTTTGTATCTAAACCGTAAGGAGTTAATCCCTATGATCAAAAAAAGAAAGAAACTCATAATCATCACCGCATTTCTTTCATTTTTGCTTCTGATGCTGATTGTAGTCTATATAATAAATCCTCAACCTGTTATGTAGAACCAGATTTTACAGAGGTCACAACAACGATACTTTTGAACGATATTGATCCAGACGGATTTAACGCGGATGTGATCGCCCATTCAGAAATTAATAGATGGTTTGGAATCTTTGTCAGGTTTAGTGGAGCTTATTGATGGATTAAATAATGGAAAATATTTCAAAACAATCTATAAATCAATCGAATCCCAAAGCTAGGAGGTTGAGATGAAGAAATTCATTATTGTAATTCTAGCCATAATTGCTTTATTGCCATTACATGCGGTCTCCGCGGATTGGGCCGGTTCGTTTGTTGTTTATTCAGGTGACATCTACGAAATATCAGACGATGAACTCATCCCCTCCGAAGAAATCGATAAGAAGATAGGGCATGTAACTAAATATTCCGATGAGGAAGGCACGTACAGGGGAAATTTCTCGAATATTTATCCTAAAGGTACGCCCTACTACTCAATTATCAATACGGATCCAAAAGATTACATTGCTATTAAGACCCAAGAGGATATCTTTGTAAAAGCTTATAATAAAGGCCATTATCCCAATGATGAATTGGTTAAAAAAACGATTTGGATGTATTTCTTATTGGGGACATCGGTTATCGTCTTATTAATAATTTGGATAATGAAGCGGAAGAAAGCAGTGTTGTAGCTAGAACGGCGTGGTGGAAAATTCAAGTTCAAAGGGTGAATCTAGTGGAAGAAGCATCTAGTCTAATCAAAAAATTATCATGGCACACACGCGAAGAGGAAAAGGAAGATGCAATTAATAAGCTACAATATATAAAGGATGAAGCTTTGCATTTATTAGTACAACCTATATCAAAAGACTATTGGGATGGAGCGGCTGAAACAGTCATACGTTTAGGATATCCACGTGTGAAAAGCATATTGCCGGGTTTGCTTGAATGGATACAAGATTTAAATTGGCCAGGTGCGGGGGAAATAGCTGGTTTTTTACTTGAAATAGGGGATCCGATGATTCCATATGTTAAAGATGTACTAAATCAACACAGCGATGATCAAGAATGGGTGTATTGGATTTTCGAAAAATTAATTGATCATTGGAACACGAACCAAGTCCAACAGATACAAGCAGAATTAATTAAGATTTCACAGGAAAAAGCCAATGACCTATCGGCATTAAGAATCTTATTAACTCACGGTATATACGCAAAAGATGTGGTCTGTGAAATAATCCAGCACAAAAAAGATGTCCTTGTATTTGAACTCAAGGAACTTCATGATACTCATCTTGAAATTGATTGTGAAGCTCTTCATAAAGAATTCTTAAATCAGCAGCCTAATGTAATTAAACAGTTTCATGAGCACAATAAAGACCGTTTTTATATATGTAATGCGATATCTAACCGCCAAGAAGTTTTAAGAGAAATAGAAATTTTTACTGCTGAGTTTCTCACTTCGTGAAGTTATCAAGCTTTATTGAAATAAATTGAAAGGAGACTAACCAATGAACAACATAAAAGTACTTCATTATGATGCTTTTTCTCCTTATTCCAACAAAGGAAATCCAGCTGGTGTAGTATTAGATGCGGCTCATTTGAGGGAAAGTGACATGCAAGCGATAGCTCATAAGGTCGGTTTTAACGAAACAGTTTTTGTAGTCTCATCAGATGTAGCTGATTTAAGGCTTAAGTATTTTACGCCAGCCCATGAGATCAATCTTTGTGGACATGCTACAATGGCATCTTTATTTGCTTTAAAAACAAAGTGGATCCTTGGTGAGGCTGGCTCGATAAAGATCGAAACAAACGTGGGGGTGCTACCCATTCAATTCAGTATGGTAACTTCATGATTGAAATTGATTGTCTGGGAGAAATCTGTCCAGTACCAGTAATGATGTTAAAAAAACATCAAAAAGCCATTCAAAATGGCGAACAGGTGATGCTGGTTACTGATCATAGCTGCGCAAAAGTTTCCATCACGGATTACTGTCGTGGTTCAAATTTGAAATGTACCATCCAAGAAGTTATTAATGGGGTATGGGAGATTACGATTGAGATATAAGTTCAACACAATGTATCAATCAATGTCTTTTCTATATAACGAATTAATTGTTTCGTATCATTGTCACAACGCTGATTATGTTTTTTTACCATGTAGACATCGTTATTTACTTGGAACTGATCAATATGAATAATCTTGAGTTGTTTACTATACAACTCTTTTTTTATGGACATATAAGGCAGAAAGGCAACACCATGTCCTCTAATTGCAGCAAGCTTTACCGCCTCAAGGGAGTCCAGATTAAACAGTATGTTTAATTTAAGCTCACCCGCAGATATGTTATTTAAAGCCCTTTGCACACAATGAAGCTGTGAGGACCAGATTAACGGATATTTAGGGAGCTCATTCAGTGTGATTTTATCAGGACAAACGGTCGTACTGCTTGCCACTAGCATAACTTGATCAGAAAACACCATATTGGAGCTTAATTCAGATTTCGGGGAAGGCCCGGAAATAAAGCCAACATCACCTTCTTCAAGAAGCAAACGTTCTTCTACCAGTGACGATGCCCCTTCGTTTAGAGTGATATGGCAATTGGGAAAATGCTTTTTTACCTCATATAAGGTACATGGCAGGGCATAATTACAGACTTCTGGAATCGCATAAATAGACAGCTCATGTTGTGTTGGCTGTAAATGATTGATCTCTGTGACCATATCATCATACAATTTACAGATTTGCTCCGCATACTTCTCTGCTATAATCCCTGCTTCTGTTAGGCTGGCCCCTTTATTACTTCTCACAAAAAGCTCAGAACCCAAGGTATTCTCCCAGGATTTCAACTGCTGACTCAGTGCGGATTGGGTGATATGAGATTTCTGAGCGGCTTTAGATATACTTTTTAACGAAGCAATATCTAAAAATAATTTAAGCGTTTCCATATTCATACTTATTCCTCCTGTTGCCCGCTGTTAGTGCAAACTATAGCATACTTGATTACGCTCCATCTGTGCCATTAGTAACACTTATACAGCATAAAGAAAGCAGATAACCACAGCGCAAATAAGTATGTTACTATTTTCACATAGTCAATTACATAAAACGATGGAGGTGTTAGACTATGGGGCAAACCGTAAGTCCCGAAACGAAATCAACCCGAACCAGAGCTCCTAGAAAACCTAAAAAGAGTCAGTTGCCCATCGCGTTGCTGGTCACAGTTCTCATTATTGGGTTTGGTTTTTTCCTAGACCATTCCCACGATAAAATGGTTGTCTACCTGCTTTTCGGTATTTCGTTTGGCGTTATTTTGCAAAGATCACGTTTCTGCTTTACTGCATCACTTAGAGATCCATGTATTACAGGCAGCACATCGGTAACAAGAGCTGTACTGATAGCATTTTCTCTCGCTACGATCGGATTTACAGCCATAAAGTATCCAGCGTTCCTGGAAGGTAAACCGATTCCTGGGATGGATAATGTGGGTCAAATCAGTTTTGCTTTGATAATTGGCGCAGTATTATTCGGAATTGGCATGGTTATTGCAGGGGGTTGCGCTTCGGGTACATTGATGCGTGTAGGTGAAGGATTCACGATGCAGATGTTGTCACTTGTGTTTTTTGTCATTGGTTCACTTTGGGGATCACATGATATGGGTTGGTGGAGAGCTAACGTTATAAAGGATGCACCCACTGTATTTTTACCAGACGTCTTTGGTTGGCTTGGAGCGCTAGTTGTTCAGTTCCTGATCATTCTTCTGTTGTACATCGCTGCAGTTAAATGGCAAGAGAAAAAGATGGGAAGCGCAGATTAGTTTAAGTTATTACGTGAATATTTTCACTATTAGGAATTTTAAAAAATATAAAAGGTGGTTTTTAAGATGGCTGAATTTACACTTGATTGCCTGGGAGAAGCTTGTCCGGTACCGTTAATGAGAACAGAAAAGAAAATGACTGAACTAAATGTTGGAGACGTTCTAGTTGTTGCTATTGATCATAGCTGCGCAATGAAAAACGTACCAGAATGGGCGAGAAAACAGGGACATAATGTGGAAATCGAAGAGGTCGATGATGGCGAGTGGGAAGTTGTTATTGAGAAGGTAAAATAGGATCGCTAAGTAGGAAAGGACGGTGAATGAAACGGTGAACGAATTCTGGTTGAAGATATCGTCTAACCGCTTTTACAAGCAATTGCTCAAAGAACCGTTTACTTATGTAACTGGAGCTGTACTTCTCGCTGTGTTCGCTACAGCACATCTGGCTGTTTTCTCAAAAGGATGGGGAGTAACCAGCGCCTTCGCGGACTGGGGAGCTTGGGCGTATCGACTGGTAGGAGGAAATGTAGATAACTGGGCTTACTTTAGTACGGAGAAAGCTCAAAAAACATTATCTTCCGGATTTTTGAATGATGGTGGGTCTATTCGAAATGTAGGGATTATCTTAGGTGCATTAGCAGCGACATTGTTTGCTTCCGAGTTCAAGCTTAAGAAAATTAAGTCCAAAAAGCAGGTAGTGGCGGCTGTACTTGGTGGGTTGCTCATGGGGTACGGAGCTAGACTGGCTAATGGATGTAATATAGGTGCATTATTTACGGCTATAGCTTCTTTATCGCTTTCAGGCTGGATTTTTGGATTGTTCCTGCTGGTTGGTGCATTTATAGGCAGTAAATTATTAGCCAAATTCTTTATGTAAAAGTGAAATAGGCTGAGCTTATAGTGCTGACGAGAGTCAGCCTATTTTATTGAAATCATAGTCTACACAGGAGGGTCAATTGAAATGGAAAAGAAGACAGAACAGTATGATGTCGTCATTATCGGTGGCGGGGCTGCTGGATTAACAGCAGGGATCTATTGTGGACGAGCAAAATTGAAGACACTTCTTTTGGAAAAATCGCTGGTAGGCGGTCTTGCGACTTATACTAATGAAATAGAAAATTATCCTGGTTTTCCTGAAGGAACGACCGGAACAGATCTTATGGGATTATTTCATAAACAAGCCAAAAAATTTGGTGTTGATTTCAAAATGACAGATGTCAAATCTGTCTCGGCAGCGGAAGAGATTAAAGTAGTGGAAACCTTTCGGGTTCGATATGAATGTAAAGTCATTATCATAGCCAGTGGAGGAAAACCAAGAATTACAGGTGCAGCTAATGAAGATATGTTCTTATATGATAAAGGAATTTCCTTTTGTGCAACCTGTGACGCTGCGGCAAATACGGGAAAAACAGTTATGGTCGTTGGCAGTGGTGATGCAGCTATTGAGGAAGGGATGTTTCTGACTAAGTTTGCAGATAAAGTGATCGTATCTGTCATGCATGATCATGGGAAAATGGATTGTAATGAAATTGCCAAAACGCAGGCACTAGAAAACCCTAAAATGGAATTCATGTGGAATACGGTGGTAAGTTCTTTCGAAGGTGAGGAACGTTTGAATTCCGTCGTCCTGAAAAATTTAAAATCTAATGAACTGCAAAACGTAAAGGTCGATTCATGTTTCTTATTTATTGGATACACCCCTAACACAGAAATTTTATCAGGGGTAGTAGATCTAAATCGTAATGGATATGTACTTATTAATGAGAAAATGGAAACGAATATACCTGGGGTCTTTGCAGCAGGAGATGTGTGCGATAAGTTTCTTAAACAAGTTGCTACCGCTGTTGGCGATGGTGCCATTGCAGGGTATGGTGCAGAGAAGTATATATCTGAATGTGAGGTGTATGAGCATCAAATTCTGAATCAAGGCAAAGCATCTGTTGTTTATTTATGGAATGCCACAGATCCTTCCTGTCGGGAGTTATTGCCTCTAATTGAGGGATTTGAGCAATCCCATTCGGATGTCAGGGTCACAAAGGTAGATGTATATAAGTCACCCGGACTTGCTGCCAAGCTAGGGATAGATTCAGTTCCTTCTATTGTTTATCTGGATAATGGGAAGGTCCAAAAAGTAATTACTGAAAAGATAAATGAAGAAATACTGAGGACTCTTGCTAATTAAGGAGAAAGTCAAAGACACATACAGATGTTATCTCTGTATGTGTCTTTTTTTATTCAAGCTTAAGGAATATGAGACGAGCTAATGCAAGAGAGTGTCAAAGTATCAATAATAGTTGTTTTGTCATATATTTTTGAAAGCGCTTAAACCTTATGATTATTTTATAAATGTTGCAACTATAGCGGAGGGAGAAAGGACATCAATTATCTGTACATATCTTCAAAATCATCACAAGGAGGATTCACCTATGGCGAACGCAAGCGTCGCACCAGACAAGAGATCCGGACCGAATCTCAACAAGCAACGAACTAGCGGGATCAGACGCTTTTTTAAGCAAATAGATCTACAGCTTATGGTATTGCCAGCACTTGTTCTAGTTTTTATTTTTGCCTATATCCCCATGTACGGGATTCTAATTGCATTCCAGGATTACAAGTTAGGAAATAGCTTTATTAGCAGTGACTGGGTTGGCTTAAAGCACTTTATTTACTTCTTTAATGCTCCTGAATTTGAAGTGGTTATGAAAAATACAATCATTATCAGCTTACTGAAGTTTTGTTTTGGATTTCCTGCACCGATTATTTTGGCGTTAATGCTGAACGAAGTCCGTAAGATGTTCTTTAAACGGGTGATTCAGACCGTTACTTACTTGCCACACTTCTTATCTTGGGTAGTTATCGGCTCAATGGTTACCTCGATGTTATCCGTAGATAACGGCAGTATAAATATGCTGCTTGAGAAATTGAAATTCATTGATGAACCGATCAACTTCCTTTCCATGACAGAATATTTCTGGGGCATTTTAGTTACAACCAATGTATGGAAAGAAATTGGATTTGCTTCAATCGTGTACTTAGCTGCCATTGCTGGTATTGACCCGCATTTATACGAAGCGGCTTCGATGGATGGTGCAAGTCGGTTTAAACAGATATATTTGATAACGTTGCCTTCAATTATGCCAGTTGTAATCATCTTTATGATTTTGGCAATCGGTAATCTGGTGAATGCAGGATTCGAAGATATTTTGATCCTAGCTTCCAATCCAGCTCTACGAGAAGTGTCAGATTCAGTTGATGTATATGTTGTACGTGTCGGTATAGACAATTTCAGGTACTCCTATGCGACTGCTATCGGATTGTTCAAGGCCGTGATCAGCGTGACATTACTTACCTTTGCCAACTTCATTGCCAGAAGAGCAGGGAACAGCTTGTGGTAATGAATTACTCAATATAGGGGGACCAAACTATGAAACGTATTAATATAGGAGATCGAATATTTATAGGATTCATATATGTATTTTTGACCTTACTGGCATTTTCCGCTTTTTATCCATTTTGGAACTCACTTGTTATTTCCTTTAATGAGGGGATGGATACTTCGAAAGGTGGAGTTACTTTCTGGGTCCGTGAGTTCACGCTTGAGAATTATAAGATCGTTTTTGAAGATTCTCGTCTAATGGGTGGATTCGTCATTGCTACATTGCGGACAGTAATCGGTACAGTAACAGCGATACTGGCCACTTCGATATTCGCTTATGGAATGTCGAAGCGTGAACTGATGGGTCGCAAATACTACATGATTATGTGTATCATTACTATGTATTTCGGTGGGGGACTCATTCCGTCTTACATGCTTATCAGAAGTTTAGGTCTCTTCAACTCATTTTGGGTGTTTATAATTCCTGCACTGGTCAGCGTATGGAATATGATCATATTCCGGACCTTCTTTCAAGGTCTTCCACAAGGTTTAGAGGAGTCAGCAAAGATTGACGGTTGTGGATATTGGGGGACTTTTGTCCGCATCGTACTTCCTTTGTCGGGACCAGTTATAGCAACATTATCTTTGTTCACAGCAGTAAATCACTGGAATGAGTGGTTCGTAGCGAGTATTTACATTACGAAAGAGGAGTTAATGCCGATTCAGACCATTTTAAGACAGATATTGTTCTCTAATATTGCTTCAGAACAGCTGTCAAATGTAGATGCAAGCTCCATTGCTCATATTAACTCGGCTAAGAAAATAACCTCGAAGTCATTAACGATGGCTACGATCATGGTCGCAACCATTCCGATTGTATGTGTGTATCCATTCCTACAAAGATTCTTCGTTAAAGGGGTCTTGGTCGGATCATTGAAAGAGTAGGATGATAGAATGAGATTGGGTTTAGAGCGTATTGCTTTGAACATAGATTACAAATTGAAAGGGGAAAATACATTGAAGACTAAGAGAAAGATGCTTCTCGGTATGATGTCTACCTTGCTATTGACGACTTTGGTGGCGGGTTGTAGTGGCAACAATTCAAGCGCTCCGGCGGCAACTGCTGAACCAGAGAAAGAAGGGGGAACAGCGGTCAACACAGCAACTGAAGCTCCTGCGGCTGATTTGTATGAATTAGGGAAAGAACCGCTTGAAGTCTCATTCTACGGAAATTACGGTTGGTATCAAATGCCGAAATGGGGCAAAGATGCTGCTTCTAAATGGATTTTAGATAATCTGAAGATCAATGTCACAGGAATTAGCTCTGGTGGTAATAACGCTCAAAAGCTGCAAACGATGATCGTTGGTAACGAGCTGCCGGATATTGTGTGGACCGAGAAAGGTGCTGACGTAGAACGTCTTCGCCAAGCGGATATGCTAGTTCCTTTGGATGAATATATTGATAAATATCCAAACTTTAAGAAATACTTAACAGCTGGACATTTGGAATTGCTTCGTTCCCCTGATGGGAAGATCTATCAGCTGCCGAATTATTATACAACTCAACCAAACGGAAACGCCGGTTATGCTATTAATAAAAAGATTTACAAAGAGCTTGGTTCTCCTAAGCTAGAAACGACAGATGATTTGTATGCTTATTTAAATGCTGTTAAGGCAAAGTTCCCTGACGTTATTCCGTTCGAGACGGGTTTAGCGAGAGATGGTAACGGAATTGACCAGTTATTCTCCTCTTTTAAAGAGAGTAATCTGTCGTATACTAGAATATACGCCGTACCTGATGGCGATAAAATGGGTTCGATATACAAGGATGAAGGATTCCGTGAGTCAGTTGTATTTGCTGCTAAATTAATGCGTGAGAAGCTAATGACGCAGGATGCGAATACTCAAACAGAAGATCAAATTAGAGAGAAAGCGATGAATGGCAAGTTTGCTGTTATTGCGACTTTTGATCCAATGAAATTGCTCGCCACTGCTGATGAAGAGATGAAGAAGACGGATCCGGAAGCTGGATATATGTTTATTAAACCGATTTACAAAGCTGGTTTGGATCAAAGTAAGATTACTCCAGGAACGTATAATCAGTTAGGTTGGAACGTTGCTACAATCACTAAAAACGCTAAAAATCCAGAGGCTGTATTCGCTATGCTTGACTGGATGACAGGACCAGAAGGTTCTATGGTTCTTAACTGGGGTCCTCCAGGACCAGAAGGGTATTGGGATGGATTTGAAGCAGATGGACTTACTCCTAAATTTAATAAAGATAAATATCTGAATGAGCCAGAAGCTCTGTCCGAAATTAACGGAAAAGCCGGTGACTTGGTATGGGTAGGTAATACTGTTTTCTTGGATAATACAAAGAAAATGATGTTGCAAACCCTTCCAGCTGACAAGATTGACTTTAGTAACCGTTGGCAGATGGAAGTAACTTGGGCTTCGCAAGGTGACTTTACGGAGTTCCTGAATTGGGATCCGGCTCCAGACAGTGAAGAAGGGATTATCAGACAAAGTGTCAGAGATATCTGGTTAACAGCAAGAGCAAAATCGATGTATGCGAAGACTGATGCAGAAGCATTAGCAATTCTTGATAAAGCACATGAAGATTCTATCAAGGTTGGCTATGAGAAATTCCTTGATTATGTAACAAAAGTATGGACAGAAAATAAGAAAGCTTTAGGTAAATAATAATTTGTAATACGAAGGTTTGCTATTTAGCAAGCCTTCGTTTTTACGTCCCATTTCTTGTACTCAATGTTTTATCAGCTGTTAGGGAAGAGAATGAATGGTATACTGAAAAAGATTGGTTAGTAGAATTCAGCTGTTTGATTAAAACATTTCAAAGGGGGATTGTGTTGATGTACAACGTATTATTAGTAGACGATGAGATGCTTGATCTTGAAGGCATGAGACAATTCATTCCTTGGAATGAACTGGGTATGCAGGTCGTGGAGGCAGCGAATAACGCGTTTACGGCATGCGATATTTTAGAACAGCATGTTATTGATATTATTGTTAGTGATGTGAATATGCCGAATATGTCGGGTCTAGAGCTGGCTCGGATTGCCATAGAGAAAAAAAACGATATACGTGTGATTTTTGTAAGCGGTTACCAGGATTTCAGCTATGTGAAACAGGCGCTTTCACTAAAAGCATATAGCTATGTCCTTAAGCCAATGGATGACAAGGAACTTATTGCTGCACTACAGAAAGTAAAGCAGGATTTAGATGATGAAAGTAAACGGCGTGACGTTGAAGAAGCTTATCAGCATATGATTCCTATGGCCAAAAATGATTTGTTGATCCGCTTATTTGAAGGGGAATGGGAGGGGGACACTCAAGCTGGAATGTTAAAGCTTATGAAGTCCTACGGTCTGGATAAGCTGGAATGGCCTATACGTGTGGCGGTTTTGGAGCTGGATTATTTCAACTGGTTGCAAGAACAGGATAATCTAACTAAACATCTAATGTCCAAGGACTTTCTGTATGAAGTGAATACTATTGCTCAGAAGCACGGTATGCCACATTGCTATAAGGTATCTTCTTATCGAATCGCGTTGTTGATTAACGAACAGGAGATGGAGAAGTTTATTGAAGAAATTTATGAGTCAATTCGCACAAAATTTCCTGTCACTATGACCGTAGGGGTAGGGAAGCCTACATTTGCTATGGACCAGGTCCACACCTCCTATCGGCAAGCTATGGAAGCCGTTGACGGAAAGATGTTTCTCGGCAAGGGCAAACTAATTATGTATGAAACGGTTAGCAGCGAACCTGGAATGATTGATGCCCGTACGTTGGATGCCCGTATGGATACGCTTTTTAAAGCGATGAAAGAATATGAGTTAGTCCTTATTTATGACGAGATCGATAAGCTGTTTAAATCCGTGAGTAGTTTAAGATCTAAATTCACGATTCATAATCTAGCCATGTATATTATATGGAAGCTGGATCAGCAGTTGAAAGAGGTTAGTGAGGATTTATTTGAAATCTTAGGTATGGAGTTACATAGTTTAGATATTTTGCTTCAATTCGATACGATCAGTGATATACGCTCTTGGCTTGTACTCAAAACGTTTGAGATATCCGAGTACCTACGCAGCAAAACAGAGTCAGTGAACAATAAACTGATTAGAGAAATTATGCAAATGATGAAGGATAAGATGAGCGAGAATTTTACGTTAAAGGATATTGCACAGCAGTTCTCTTTCTCACCCAACTATTTGGGATATCTATTTAAAGAGGAAACTGGGAAAACGTTCAGCGAAGTACTCATTCAGCTGCGAATGGAACAAGCCGGCAAGCTTTTGAAAGATCCGAAGTGTAAAATCTATGAAATCGCGAGCCAGGTAGGTTACCGTTATCTTCCTTACTTCAGCAGACAATTCAAAGAAGCCTATGGTATGACACCTATGGAGTATCGTAAGCGGGAGAAGTGATGGGGGATGATGTTGCATGAAACAACCAAGAAGTAAACATAAGTATGTGCCGATAGGGTATAAATTAATGCTGACGTATATTTTTTTCATTATTATCCCAGTATCTGTGATAGGTTTTGTCTCTCACTCTATGTACAATGATTCATTACGCGAGCATACAAGTTCGAATATTAAAGGTACGTTGTTGCAAATTCGCGATAATATTGATTATAAAATGGGGGAAGTTACCCGGATATCCACGCAATTATATAGTGATTATGATTTCTATCGGAATCTGCGAAGCTATGAAGAAGGCTGGGAGAATTATGACCGGATGTCTATGAAGGTACTTCCAAAGCTGGACGTAGCTATTCAATCAACGGGTATGAGGATTGGGATGTCGCTATTTTTAAAGAATGAATCCATTCCTGAGATCTATTCGAATTCACTAGAGGGCTATCTGGATAATAGTAGCTTCTATCATCTTTACCATATGAACCGGATTGAAGGGAAATCCTGGTATTATGATTTTCCAACCGAGAAATATGCGGAGACTATGAAATGGTGGCAGATTGAGCGCGATGTAGAAAATAATCGTATCTCGTTGCTACGTAGATTAATAGATACATATGATCCTCTTGTACCTAAGGAGATTGGCTTCCTGCGGATTAATGTAGGCATTCCAGATCTGTTCAATAGTGTGAATTATACGAAGATAGGAAAAGGAAGTATTCTAATTTTAAAAAACGAGTTCGGAAGAACGATGTACCAATCGGGAGAACTACCAGAGCACTATTCCAACGAAGCCGAACTTAATAAGGATTACCTGACGATTAGTGAAACAGTTACAGTTTCTAACCAAGCTTGGCAATTAAACGCGCTAGTTCCAATTACGATTCTTGAACAGGATGCAGTGAAGGTACGACTGTTTATTATTTTGATGTGTCTCATCTGTTGTGTAGTTTTTAGTTTTGTCGGCATATTTATATCCCGATATTTTTCAATTCGGATTAATAAGTTCGTGTACGTGCTGAATGCCTATCGGGAAGGTGATCTTCACAAGCGTATTTCCTATCGAGGCAAGGATGAATTCTCTCAGATTGCAACCGCATTAAATGATATGGGCGAAAATATCGATATGTTGATTAAAGAGGTATATTTGACGCAGCTCCAGAAGAAGGAAGCAGAGCTTGAAATTCTGCAATCACAAATCAATCCTCATTTTCTATATAATACGTTGTCATCTATTATTCAATTAGCCAAGTTTGGTCAAAATGAGAAGCTGCAGCAGATGGTGCTGGAATTAGCGAAGTTTTATCGCCTGACGCTTAATGAAGGACGAACCATGATTCCGGTCCCGACTGAAATTGAGCAGGCAAACGCTTATTTAGAAATTCAGAAAATTAAATACGGTGATCGTCTGGAAGTTATGTTTGATTTTGATACAGAAATCTGGCCTTATGAGACTATAAAACTGATTCTACAACCCTTTATCGAGAACGTGCTGAAGCACGCCTGGTGTGGTGATCACATTCATTTACGCATTGTTGGGCGTAAAGAGGGCAATGATATTCTATTCCGCATCATTGATGATGGAATCGGCATGAGACAGGAACGTATTGATCAAATTTTTGATCCAAAGGGCCACACGAATACAGGTTATGGGGTCCGTAATGTAGATCAGCGGATTAAACTGCAATATGGATCTGAGTACGGCGTAACCATTTTTAGCCGTGTTGGAATTGGCACTTCTGTTCAGATACTAATTCCTGCTAATAAGGGCAAGCGTGGCATTCGTTCGAATGTTGTACATGATGAAAAGGGGTCTTAAAGCTAGTTTTTCTAGCCTAAGACCCCTTTAATTTTAATTAAAATCCTTTATATTGAGGCTCTTCGGACTCCAATTCGGTTACCCGGTTCTCTACTTGAGTTACGATTTGTTGTGTTTGCTCGGCTGCGTTCGTGAACAAGGTTTTTGCACTCTCGTTTTGTGTTTCTAGTGCAAATTGTTCAAGACTGGCTTGAGCACCTTTTAAAGAAGATAAACATGTTTTAACTTGTGAGGCTACTGTCATTGAGTTTCTCTCCTCTGTGTTGGATTATTAGCATGACGAATGCTATTGTCCTCAAATGCTTCTAGCGTTATGCAGGAAAAAAATTCATACTTCTAGTAATAGATGATTTTCCATAAATAAGTAGTGAAATTCCGGATTGAATGCGCCTTTATTGACAAATAATGAGTGTTAGTAAACAAGTTTTGATTCAAAAGGAGGGTAATTGTAATGCCGGAGTGGTTAGAGGTTGTAGTTCGAACGCTCTTTGCTGTGGTTGTACTTTTCTTTTTAACAAAATTACTGGGAAAGAGACAAGTATCGCAGCTCTCGTTCTTCGAGTATATAACGGGGATAACCGTCGGCAGCTTAGCCGCTTACATTTCTTTGGATACGGATAAGTTATGGCATTTAGGGCTCATTGCACTGATTGTATGGGTGGCTTGTTCTTTAGGGATCGAATACCTTCAGATGAAGAGTAAAAAAGCAAGAGACTTTATTGATTTCAAGTCCACCGTACTAATTAAGGACGGAAAAATACTCGAAGATCATATGAAAAAAGAACGTTTAACCACAGATGAACTGCTGGAGGAATTACGCAAAAAAGACGTTTTCAATATATCGGAAGTGGAATTTGCGATTATGGAATCTGATGGAGCCATAAATGTTTTACTCAAGAGTGAATATCAGCCGGTAACCCCTAAGCAATTGGGTATAAAGGTTGCCCCGGAGAAAGAGTCGCAAGTTGTCATTATGGATGGTAAAGTGCTCGACAAACCATTAGACACCCTAAACCTGACGCGAAGCTGGCTGGATGGAGCCCTTGAGAAAATGGGTTTTACGGTTGAGAATGTTTTTCTTGGACAAGTTGATTCTTATGGTGAGCTGACTGTCGATTTGTATGCAGATAACTTTAAAGTCCCACAGCCGCAGGATAAGCCTCAATTATATGCTTTGCTGAAAAAGTGTGAAGCTGATTTAGAGATGTTCAGTTTATCAACAGATAACGAAAAAGCTAAAAAAATGTATGAACAATGTTCGGAGCAATTGCAGGCTTCACTGAAGGTTTTGAAACCGTTAATTCAAAGCTAAGGGTAAAGATAAAGGCACTCTCGAGTAAGATCGAGGGTGTTTTTTATATTAATTTAAATAAATGTAATAATATGGGCATAAAGTAGCTGTACAACTTCGAAATATTAATTATAGTTGAGATTAGGCTGGAGTTATAGATGACACAAGATTGGAGGAATGCCTTCGCTTTTTATTTACATCAGAAAACAAGGAGGAAGATGTTCACGTGAAACTAAAAGGAAGATTTTCATTCGGAATTATGGTTGCGCTTACAACTTCGCTGGTTCTAGGTAATTTGGCATGGAGTAACCCTACCGCTCAGGCAGCAAATATCTTCAGTAATGATTTTGAGAATGGAAGTGCCGACAATTGGATGAGTACAACAGGAACTTGGTCTGTAGTTGAAGAAGGTGGCAATCATGTGTATTACCAATCCAGTCAAAACGAAGGACGTTCGTTCTCCGGTAGCAACACGTGGACAGATTACAGCGTTCAAGCTGATGTGAAGATTGATGATTTCAATGGGACTAATCGAACTTATGTGTGCGGGCGCTATGTTGACGGAAATAACTATTATGCTGCATCTCTGTCTAACAGTAATGGTGGGACGCTTGAAATACGAAAAAAAGTGAATGGTTCAAGTTCAACACTGGCTAGTAAAACTGATTTTCCTATAACTACAGGGACTGCCTATACAGTTAGGCTAGAGCTTAGTGGAGATTCGCTTAAAATGTATGTTAATGATGTTTTACAGCTAAATGCACACGATAACATTTTGACAGCAGGAGGTATAGGACTTGTAGCTTATAAGACAGCAGCGAAGTTCGACAATATCAATGTCTCCGATATCACCACGGGCACTCCGACACCAACGCCTACTATAGCTCCAACAATTGCACCAACGGTAGCTCCTACGGCTACTCCAACAGCAAGCGCAACCCCCACTGCGACAGTAGCTCCAACCGTCACACCAACAGCAACACCAGTTGCAGGCTCTATTTATGTAGCTCCAAATGGTCTGGACAGCAACGCAGGAACAATTGGTAGTCCAACCACACTGGCCTCAGCGATTACGAAGGTAGCCCCCGGGGAAACCATCTATATGCGTGGAGGGGTTTACACGTATTCTTCAACAATAATTGTTGGACAAGATAATAGCGGAAGCTCTAACTTACGAAAGAACATCACTGCATATGGGACTGAGAAGCCTATATTGGATTTTTACGCCCAGCCATTTGACCCAGCTCAACGTGGTTTGCAGATATACGGTAACTACTGGAAGGTAAAAGGATTAGAGATAAGAGGCTCAGGAGACAATGGGATCTTTATTGGCGGGAACTATAACATTATTGAGAATGTTGAAACCCACCATAATCGGGATTCGGGACTGCAAATCAGCCGTTATGCTTCATCACTGACCAGCATGAGTCAATGGCCGAGCTATAATCAGATCATTGGAGTGTATTCTCATGATAATTATGATCCGGATAACGGGGAAGACGCTGATGGTTTTGCTGCTAAGCTGACCATAGGTCCTGGTAACGTATTCGATAAATGTATAGCTGCATGGAATACAGATGACGGCTGGGATCTTTACAGTAAATCAGAAACAGGCTCCATCGGAGTGGTGACGATCAAGAATAGTATCTCCTATAAGAACGGACAGACCTCAGATGGAAATTCAACGGCAAACAGTGATGGGAATGGATTCAAACTAGGTGGTGAAAAAATTGCAGTAAACCACATTGTGCTGAATAGCATAGCGTTTCAAAATAAAAAACACGGATTCACTTACAATAGTAATCCAGGTTCCATTCAGTTAACAAATAATACTTCTTGGAGTAACGGACAGAGTAACTTTGCTTTTGATGCCGGTACTCACCAATTTACGAACAACTTGTCTTTTGCTGGAGGATCGAGTGACAAAACAAGTGGAACCGATATTCTAAGTACTAATGTGTGGTGGAAAAGTAATGCAAGTACCAATGCCAAGGGTTTGGTGGCCAGTGCCGCTGATTTTGTAAGTCTTACACCTTCAGTGGTGCGAAATGCAGATGGTTCTTTTAGTCTGGGCAGTTTCCTCAAATTAACTGGGGGTAGCGATCTAACCGGATCTGGAACACCTAGCGGAACTAATATTGGTGCAACTTTTCCGTGATTTGAAAGCTAGGGGTATGAGCTCCTTATTTAATTGACTCTGTAGGATTAGATAGGTCATTTTATTCGATATTTTGATGGGCATGAGTCCGGTACTATACCGGATTTGTGCCTATTTGGTTTGTTTTAAGTATAAACCTTCCATCACGTTGGCAAACTAAGCCAGATTAACAAGTCACAATTTTGGAGGTAGTCTGCAGATGTCTGGAATTATTGAAACAATAAAAGAACAACTGGAAGGATCTAGTGATGCAGTTTTTCAAAACATTCGCCTTCATGGGCATTCCTGTGACTTGATCTATATCCCATTCATCGTAAATTCCCTGAGTCTTCATAAAGATATTGCATTGCCGCTAAAAAATGAAGCAAATTCAGAGCACAAATGGCCGGATTTTTTAGAACGACTGGATCGAGGAGCTGTTTTTCCCATCCCGTATCTTAAGGAGTTTGACATAAACAAGGCTGTGGATTTGATTGTCGCTGGAAAAGTAGTGCTTTATTTTGAAGAGCTTCCTTATGTTTATTATTTTGAGATCACGCAATATCAGAAAAGATCGGTTACGGAATCACAAAATGAACTTGTGGTGATTGGACCACAAGAAGCATTTATTGAAGATATTGAAACAAATCTGTCCCTGCTCCGACACAAAATTAAACATCCGGATCTAAAGACTATTCATTATACGATTGGTAAATATACAAAAACTGATGTGTATGTTGTATATATTGAAGGACTTTATAAAAAAGAAGTTCTTACTGAAATTGAAAAGCAACTAAATGAAATAGATATTGATGGCATATTGGGCATTAGTTATATATCGGAACAATTACGGAAGGGGAACTTGACACCATTTCCGGTATTTCAATATACAGAACGTCCCGACTCGGTGGCAGCTTCTTTAATGGAAGGCCGGATCGGAATATTACAGGATGGCACACCCACTGCAATGATTGCACCTACCTCTTTTTTTACAATGCTACAATCCTCTGAGGATTATTATCAAAGCTTCTATGCCGCAAGCTGGATTCGAATGGTTCGATTTGTGTTCTCCATCCTATCGATGATTCTTCCATCGCTTTATGTTGCGATTACAACCTTTCATCCTCAGATCATTCCCTCAAACCTGTTAATTACGATAGCATCTGCCAGAGAGAACATTCCTTTCTCAGCATTGACTGAGGCTTTGATTATGGAGCTTACCTTCGAAGCCCTTAGAGAAGCTGGAACCCGAATACCAAAGCCTGTGGGCCAGACCGTTTCTATTATTGGGGGTATAGTCATCGGTCAGGCTGCGGTACAAGCGGGAATTGTATCCGCTCCAATGGTTATTGTTGTTTCCATTACCGGAATTGCCACCTACATTATTCCCCATTATGAGCTCGGTCTGACTTTTCGCTTACTTCGTTTCCCTTTATTGATTATGGGGGGAACAATGGGATTGCTCGGGGTATATATTACAGCTTTTTTGATTTACGGACATTTAGCTAATCTTAGACCGTTAGGCTCACCGTATTTACAACCCGTTGCCCCTTTGGTGTTAGAAGATTGGAAGGACACATTATCTCGCTTTCCCTCTAACTATATGAAGAAACGCAGCAAACTTTATAGCAACAGGAATCTAAGGAGACAGAATCAAAAATGAGAACTCTAAAGATAGGAGTTGTTATACTTCTACTCCTAAATTTAACAGGCTGTTGGTCTTCAAAGGTGGAACTGGACGAATTAACCTTTGTGTACGGCTTATTTATAGATGTAGGCAAAGAAGCAGGCACCGTTGAAATTACGATTAACTCTCCTTTGCCCAATCGTCTCAACTCGGGAAGCCAGCCCTCAAGTGGTGGCGGTGATGGGAATAGTTATTCTACAGTTTCTAAGACCGCAGATACGATCGCAGACGCCATGTTACTAGTTCAGAAAGATCTGACACGTCAACTTAGTCTTTCCCAATTGAAAATAATTGTCTTAGGGAAAGCTTATGCAGAACAAGGGATTGGTGAACTCCTATTATGGATTAGAAGAGAGCCAAGTCTCCCCCTTGGAACCTATGTCATGGCTAGTCCCGGCAGTGCAAAAGAGATGAATACATTAACACCTATCTATGAACAATTGCCTTCTGATGTACTGAGGAGCTTTGGAACAGAAAAATACATGTTTTCGACTACAATTAAGGACTGCATATTCGCTGAGGCTTCGGGCGTTGGATTTGCTATAAATAATCTTTCATTTGGCAAAAAAGAAGAAACTACAAAAGAAGGCAAACCACAATATTGGGCAGGCATTCAAGGAGCTATGTTGTTTCAGAATGAGAAAATGAAGGGAATACTAAAGCTTAAAGAGGGGAGGGCATTGGCATGGGCCGCAGGCAAGCTTAAGCTGTCGGTTTATTCTGTTACCTGGGATGGTGGAGAAAGTGCAGCAAGTGTTGTATTTGTTAGCACCAAATCTTCGAAAAAAGTAAAAATAACGGATAAGGGTCCAGTTTTTACAGTGAAATTAAAGGGAAAAGCTAGTGTGATTTATTTAAGGGATCCTAAGAAAAGAAATCTAGAGGAGATCAGTAATATCATTACAGAGAAACTAAGCGATAAAGTAACTGCTAATCTGACCGAAGCTATACGTTTATCCCAGCAAGCAGGTGCGGATGTTCTACAGCTCGGCATGTTGCTGGAATGGAATGATCCGAAACTTTGGAAGCAATTAAGAGAACGTTGGGATAATTACTACGCTCATGAGGCAGATATTAAGGTGAAGACGGACTTTCGGATTGTGGATTTTGGGACAGCAAAATAAAGAACTGAGGAAGGAGAAGTTATGCGTACAACAAAGTGGCAGCTGTTCCGGTTTATCACCATTTTTTTTAGCTCACAAACCACCATTTTTTTGATACCAGCTATTATTGCTACTTCCTCTTATCAAGGCTGGATTGCATTAATCGTTGGCTCCTTATTAGGATTGATATTATTGTGGTTTACAATCTATGTTGGTAAGCTGCGACCTAATCAAGCTTGGGTTCACTTTGGAAAAGAGATCATTGGCAAATGGCCACATAAATTTATGATTCTGCTCCTACTATGCTGGTGTGTTTATTATGTTTCTTTCGATATAGAGAATTTCGTACTATTTTTCGGCTCGAATTATTTAAGAGGAACTCCACCTCTATTTATCCAGTGTGTCGTTGGTCTCGTAATCATGTACACGGCAAGTCTAGGATTTGCAACAATTACATATATGGCCGATGGATTATTTATTATTTTCTTTATTACCGTGATCATATTATTTAATTTATTCCTTCCAAACGCGGACTTTAATATGGTACCTGCTTTCTTTCATTATCATGATCCTGGAATCGCCCTGAAAGATTCTATTGTGGTCATGTCATGGTTTGGAGAATGGATTGTGCTTTTGTTCATTGCACCTGATTTAAAAATTGAAGCGAAAATGATGAAAAGATTAGTATTTGCGCAGTTCTATGTTTCAATTACGGTCTTAATAGGATGGTTATTGACAATGATGAGTTTTGGTCCACATTTAGGCCAGCAACTCCAATATCCTTTTCTTGAGATGGTGCGTAGTTCAAAAGAAGATAATTTATTAGGTAATACTGACCCGCTTTTGATTGGAATATGGTCGTCTTCGATGTTTATTCACAGCGCTTTCCTTATCTATGTAGCTTCAAAATGTGTAGCAAGTTTGTTTAATACTAATAGTAAAAAATTTTACGTTCCCCTTTTAACACTGGCTTCAGTGACAATAGCATACTTATATTCACGCGACGTCGGCAGATATTACGAACACTACAAAAGCTTTGCCATTGTGATCATTTGGCTAATCGTTGAAAGCATACCCATCTATTATGGGATTGTAGCCTTTTTTCGATATCGGCATAAGACTGCGAAATGAAAATCGAATGGAAGACGGGTGCTGTCTAATTACGGACAGTGCTTTTTTTGTGAATTATAAATCGGGTACGCTTTCTGTTATGATTAAAGCACTTATTACATAATTATCCTCAGATTGGATGGTGTATTCACATGAATCTTCAAGAAGTAACTGAACTTATCAAATCTATTAGGGCCAATCTTGCCAAAGTCATTGTAGGAAAAGAGGAGGGAGTAGACCTGCTGCTGACCGCATTACTTGCGAATGGACATGTCTTGCTGGAAGATGTACCTGGTACGGGTAAAACCTTGCTGGCAAAGGTTCTTGCCAAATCATTGGATTGTTCATTTAAGCGCATACAATTTACGCCGGATTTATTGCCTTCCGATTTAAGCGGGATCAACTATTACAATCAGAAGACGGGAGAGTTTCAGTTCAGACCAGGTCCGGTATTTGCTAATATACTGCTGGCTGACGAAATTAATCGTGCAACACCTAGAACCCAATCCAGCCTACTGGAGTGTATGGAGGAACGGCAAATTACTATCGATGGGGTAACGCACGGATTAGAAGCACCGTTTCTTGTCATTGCTACTCAGAATCCGATAGACAACCAAGGGACCTTCCCACTGCCTGAGGCTCAATTAGATCGATTTTTGATGCGGATTACTACGGGTTATCCTACCTTTGATGAAGGGATACATATTTTGCAGCGTTTTCGTGAGAATAATCCGCTCGAAGAGTCTTTTCCTGTAGCAACGGCACAAGATATTCAAGCCGCACAGCGTTTAGCCGCATCGGTAAGTATCAGTGATGATTTATTAGGTTATATCGTACGGATAACGGAAGCTACACGCAAATCTACGGCAGTAAAACTGGGTGCGAGTCCACGTGCCAGTGGCGCGTTGCTTAGATCAGCTCAGGGATATGCACTTATTCAAGGCAGATCCTATGTAACACCGGATGATATCAAAGCCGTGGCTGTTTCCGTGCTTGCACATCGTCTGCTGCTTCATCGGGGATTAGGCTCAAGAGAGGGACAAGCCGCGGATATTGTATTGCAAGTGCTTCGTGAAGTTGAGGTGCCTGCTGAACCCGTGACGTCCTTAAGAGGCGGAAAGGTGGAATGACCTATGGCTTTGCCTTGGTTCATTTTCATTACAGTGGCGTTGGTGTTACTTCTTGCTGACATTTATAAACGGAATGGTCTGAAAGCGCTTAGTTATTCTCGTTATTTTTCAAGTAAGACTGCTTATGAAGGAGAACGTATTGAGATGATCGAGGAGATCATTAATGCGAAGCTTCTTCCTTTGCCGTGGCTCCGATTGGAGTCTAGTATTGCGAGAGGTCTGGAATTTGGAAGTCAGGATAATCTTGGGATTAGTACAGGAGAAATCTCTCAGAATCATATTAGTTTATTCTATTTAAAATCTTATCGTCATATTAAAAGACGGCATCAAGTGACATGTGAGCGTCGTGGTTTATATCGTTTAGAATCCGTGACTATGACAACGGGAGATCCATTTGGTTTGACTCGAAAAAACAAAACATATCCACTCGAGTTAGAGTTGTTGATCTATCCCGTTCTGCTGAATCTAGACGAGCTTCCATTGCCCATTCATAGCTGGCTGGGTGAGCTTCCTGTGAAAAGATGGATCGTTGAAGACCCTTTTCTGACTGCTGGCATTCGTGAATATAGCTCAGGAGATTCTATGGGATTGGTAAACTGGAAGGCTACAGCACGTACTGGTGTTATGCAGGTTCATAAAAAAGATTACACGGCTGATTCCCGGCTCGTCATCTGTCTGAATATAGAGGACAGTGATTCCATGTGGAGAACGGTGACTGATGTGGAACGAATCGAGCAAGGAATAAGATATGCAGCGACTATAGCTGAATACGCAATGCAGCATGGAATTGAGACCGGATTAATCTGTAATGGCAGATTGGACGATGCTGGCGAAAGAGATCCAATTGAAGCAGAGCCGATGGCTCAGCTCGAAGATATGTTAGAGCTCCTGGCAAGGCTGAAGCTGGATAGAACACTTCCTATGAGTCGACTATTGGAATTGCAGGTTGAGAGTGGAATTAGTGACACAGACTTTCTAATCATAAGCTGCCATAGGGGAGCAGAATTGCAAAAGGCGACGGATCTCCTAATGCAGCAAGGCAATGGTGTGGAATGGCTGGATATTCCGGAACAAGGGAGAGAGAGCGCATGAAGCTTACGTTGTCTGGCTATGTAAGGGAAACAGTGAAACTCTGGTTGTGGTCTATTATTGAATTGTTGCTATTTCTACCGGTTTGGGTTCTATTTCAGATTTATTTGTTGCCCCAACAAGATGAACAAATATGGTTGATTGCGCTGCCTATACTAGCTTTAGCAGGCATTCTTTTGCGCAATTTTTGCAATGTAAGATGGAAGCAATTACTTGCCGCCTTAATCCTCGGGGCATTATTAGGTGTGGCTTCAGGGAGTTTATCCATCGAAAGCCTTCCCTTAGGTGTGGCTGGAATTATATGTACATTCTTAGGGATGACGGTAGACTCTAGAAATAATAGATTCAGAATGTTTTGGATAGGTATAATAATCTATTTTGTGGCAACTATAGCGTTTCATAGAGTTCCTGAATTGGAGCCAAGTGTGCCGTTATTGACCTGGTGTGGCAGTCTGTATTTAATACTGACTTTACTTATTTCTAATAGCAGCTATATACGATACAGCGCACTTACTGAAGAGAATGAAACGCTGCCCAAAGGGATACAACGGAATAATCGTATATATGTCATTGTGATTGGAGTTATTGCAGCTGTACTAGCGGCAGGTGTCGGTAAAGCTATAGGATCATTGGTATGGAGACTCTTACGCTCATTTTTCAATTTTATTAATCAGTTATTTTCTGGCACAAAAGAACCAGAGCCTCCGCCAGCAGAATTGCCGCCAGCAACTCCGATGTTACCACCAATTGGCGAGCAAAAGCGTGGCTGGCTAGCTATTATACTAGAATACGGGTTTTATATTTTGGCGGCGGTATTATTGGGATTTGCAGCCTATTATGCACTTCGCTGGTTGTACAGAAATGCTGGAGAAAAGTGGCGGAAAGTCATAGATGCATTGTTATCGATGTTACGTAGGGAACATACCCCTAAGAATAATACAGCATATCTTGACGAGGAGAAAAGCGTCTTTACTTGGGAACAAACCGTTCGAGGGTTAAAGGATTTCTGGAGCTCTCGTCTTCCTTCAAAACATCGTAAGGATCGCTGGGATCAGATGAATGGCGAGCAGGAACGTGTCCGTTGGCTTTATCGGCGGTGGCTTAATATAAAGCGCGATAACGGTTATGAAATGAAAAGTTATCTTACGCCGCAGGAAACAAAAAGGGATGTTTTGCTATGGGGAGATCGTAGCAAGCATAAACGTAAGGGTGATGATGATTCTTTAGCAGCAGATCAATTGATTGAAATATATGAAAAAGTTAGATACGGAGAAGACGAGCCTGCCGCTTCTGATATTGCAGCTTTGAAAAATCAACTGAAATTATAGAATCATTTTCAGAATATATGCAAATTGGAACAAATAGGTTACAAAAGACCTGTAAGAGTTACAACATGGATACAATTGGATCTGTGCTAACCACTATAATAATTCTAGTAAAATACTCGTGGAGGGAAGTCAATGAGAAAGCATAGCAGTACATATGTTGTTTTACTCTTAAGCACCTTTGTCATAAGCCAGTTGACAGGGCATACCGCTTCGGCTGCTGCAGTTAGTTCTGTTCAGCCAAAATCGGCGGTAGCTGCTGCAACTGTAACAGCTCCTAGTAATCTGGGTTCCGTTTCTTTAGGAGCTAATATCAAAGCTACACTGGAAGATGTAAATATTTGGTCACAGCCTGGAGGCAATATTTTAACTTATACAATTAACTATTCGAATGGCAGCAGCAAAAGTGCTAGCCTACTGTATTATTTTTCGAGAGTTATGACCTCTGGCGGCTCTGTTATTCCAGGGAATCCACTAAGTGCGGACGCTACTAAGAAAAAAGTGGGTTCTAACGAAAGCTTACGCGTTACATATTATGTTAATGTCGGCCAGGTAAATTCGTTAAAAGGTATCAAGATTCCAATGTACGTTTGGGATTCCAAAACCAAGGGGTATCTCAAGCAAGTAGGAACTTTTAATATACCCGCCAACTATTCGCCAACCGCTGTAAACGGAAAAAATGTAAGCACTACAATGAATGACATTCCGGTTATTGCTAAAAGTGAATCCTTGGAGCTCTACAAATACAGCGGAAAGGTTTATGCCAAGGTGGGCATAAGCTTGACCAATAAAGGCAGCAAAGTATTAAGTGATCCTGGTTACGCAGCATATTTGGTCTCGGCAGGGGGAAGTTCGTATGAATTAGCCCTTGACCGTTCTCAGCTTAGTTATAAAATTCAGCCCCAAGAGAAAAAAACCATTTATTATCTTACAGAAATTCCTTCGTATATGAAGACGGAGAATATGAAACTGCAATTCACCCAAAAGGATGAGGCGCTGAAGCTGGAGATTGCCAAATCCTCGTACAAGCTGCCTGCGGCTACTACACCAAATCTGGTAGTTGGCAAAGGTGTAATCAAGAAAATTACCATCAATAACAATACGGTTGAAACCCAATTAAATAACGCAACCGTATACGCAGAGAACAATAAGGGATTCTGGACTTTTCAGCTGCGAGTGAAGAATACAGGAAAGACAGCCGTTACGTTACCTTCTTATGAGCTTGCTGTCAAATCCTCAACGGGGACAACCTTTCCGATCAATTCTAAGGGCTTGAGCGGATTAACCATAAAACCGCTGGAGGAAAAAATCATCCCGCTTACCGCACAGGTACCCCTTGAGGTAGAACAGAATTCACTGCAATTGCAGATGATTGAGGCTGTTTCTGCTCCAGATAATAGTGAAACGGGAACTACTGGAGAAGGTGCAGCAACTGGAAGCACTGGTGGAACCAATGTCGCTACGAGCAACACAGCTAAACTAACGGTTCCGGTTGCTTACTTTACGATCTCCTATACCTTGCGTCCTGAGATACAGAAAGGTATGGAATATAGAGCAACAAATGAATATGGGACGTTTACTTATAGTTTAGTTTCCTTGCAGCGTTTTCCATGGAAAGACGATGATATCGTTGTTGCCAGATTAAATATTACGAATACCCAATCGGTTGCCTTGTCCCTGCCGGAATTAAAGGGAGCTGTTCAGGTAGACAATGAGGACATGTCATCTTCAACGGAATTGTTTATGGATAAGGAAACTTCAACGATTGGGCCCGGTAAAAACGCTGAAATCTATGTGTTTGCCAAAATTCCTTATACACAAGAGTTCGATAAATTAAAATTAAATCTTTATTCTATGGTAAAAGAAGAGAAAAGCTCGTTCCTGTCAGTTACTACGAACAGCATGATGAACGCTGTAGCTTCTATTGAAACTGGAGGAAGTTATGTTATCTCTGGTAAAGGCAAGAACGCAAAAGTGCAAGAGAACAAAACCATTATTTATGAAGGACTTAACTCCAATCTCGTATACACAGAGCTGCTTCTGAGCAGTGAAGAGAAAAGACAAAGCAAAATGGCTCGCCTCCAAGCTTATTACAAAACGGGAGATGGTCAGCTATTCGAAGCTACAGCCAATCAGCCGGATACGTCTGCTACTCCAGGCGGTAAGCAATTAATCACCTTTTGGGCTAAGGTTCCGAAGGCTGTTAATGCTTCTGATGTAAGCCTGTTCCTTGGGCCAGGGATTACTGGGAATAAGCTGACGGAACCCGGTCAGGAATCCACTGGATTTATTAATATGGCATCACTGTCATTAAATCCGGTCATCACACCACCAGAGAAGAACTTGACGAAGGTGGCTATTTATCCGTATACCATGTCCGTTCTAAGTTCGGAAGGGCGCTCACTACAAGGCAGTGACTCTATAAATATAGTTATGAATTACAATCTTCTTCGTGACAGCAGCTATGATATGGGAACCTTCACGCATAAGCTGGTTCTCAAAATGACGGATCCATATGGTCTATCTCAGGAACGAAGCTTGAACATTGGCACCGATATTCTTGAAGGGACCAACAACTCGTATACAGCAAGCTTTAGCAATAATATGTATAAGAATTTGTCAGGAGGAACCTACCGGATCACGCTGTACGATGAATTCCAAGGCGAACGGATCGAGCTGGCTAGTCAAGCTTATAACATCAAGATTGATAGAGCAGTTGTAACTGAGAAATAGCATTTCATATCTATTATTGTACGAAGAGGAGCAGCTCCAATGTTGCGAGTGGAAAATGTAACGCATTCTTATAAAAACGGTAATGAAACTACAGCAGTGCTTCATCAAATTGACTTTTCTGTGAAAGAGGGGGAGATGGTAGCACTGCTGGGGAGCTCGGGTTCCGGTAAGTCAACGATGCTCAATCTGATGGCAGGACTAATGAAACCTACGGAAGGCCATATTTATATTGCCGATCAAGATATCGTGAAGATGAGTGAGAATAAGCTATCGGAATTTCGCAGAAAAAATATCGGGTTTATCTTTCAAGCTTATGAGCTGATTACTAGCATGACAGTCCGTGAAAATGTAGAGCTGCCGCTGGTTTTTCAATCCGTTGCACCCTCTATACGTAAACAAAAAGCTTTAGAATTGTTGGAAGGAGTCGGCATTCCTGATAAAGCCGACTTGTTCCCTTCCCAGCTGTCTGGCGGACAGCAGCAGCGTGTTAGTATTGCACGCTCCTTGATTACGGAACCATCTGTTATCTTTGCAGATGAACCAACCGGAAACCTAGATTCGAAGACAGAAGAAGAAATTATCAATATCCTGCTTAACCTGAACAAGAAGATGAAGACTACCTTCATAGTTGTAACTCACGAGCTAAAAGTCGCGGAGCAAATGCAGCGGATATTCACGCTTCGGGACGGATATATGATTACTGAAAACCAAACTTCTTCGAATACTGAACTCGAAGGGGGTATACTCATTGAGGATTAGTGATATTTCCCGCTTGGCTTGGGAACAGGTCAAACGGCGGAAAGTTGTCACAGGTCTTTGTATGGCTGGCATATCCATTGGATGTGCTGCAATCATAGTTGCATTAAGTATAGGAGACTCCGCACAGAGCTACACGGAGCGGGAAATCAACCGCAATTTCAAAATGGATGAAATTACGGTGTCTCCCAACGGAGGAATACCCTCCCAAGGAGGAGGCAGCGGTGGCAGCGGATCGTCTGCGGCCAATGAAAAGCTTGATCCCGGCAGGCTGACGGCGCAAAAGCTGGAGATTATTAAAGGCTTGCGGCATGTAACTGCAGCAGCTCCCTTTCAAGAGCTAGGGTACATACAGATGTTGACTATCGATAATAAAATAACAGATGTACAGCTTATTGGAACGGACCTACGCTTGTTAACGAAATATGATAAGAAATTCAAACAAGGCGGAGCTTCTGATTTGGTAGGAATGGCTGTACTGAACTATGGTGCAACCGTTGGACTGATTGATAACGAAACTCGGCAGCGTCTTTTTGAACAACTGAGTACAGATCCATATAACAATAAGTTGATGGAACAGTACAACAGCTTAAGCATGCTTCCAACAGATATGTACAAGCAGCAGGTTCAATTACAGTCTTTTGATCCCGCCTCTCAAACTGGAGGGATGTTGGTTAGCTCACCGATTCAAGTGGTGGGAATCCTCGACAACCCGAGTGGAACGAACGAGAATATGGCTATGTACGACAAGAAGATCTATGTGTCACTAGAGACTGGCGAGCGGCTTGTAGAACAAATGAAGCTATCGAGTGGAACCGCTGGGCAAAAGGGTGTCTATAACTCAGCGATTGTAAAGGTAGACAGCACTGAGAATATCGTGGAACTAGAGAAGCTTATTCAGAAACTCACCTTAACAACAAGCACGAATTTGTATCAAAAAGAGGCACTCGCTGATACCTTCAGCATGGTCAAGAAAGCAGCTCTCGGTATAGGTGTATTTATTCTGATTATTGCTTCGATCTCCATTATCGTTGCGATGACTATGTCCACTCATCAACGACGACGGCAGATCGGTATTATGAAAGTGTTAGGCGCCAATATGGGTCAGATCCGCAATATGTTCATTACAGAAGCGGCATTGCTCGGGATGTTGGGCGGATTGCTCGGCATAGCCTTTTCATACTTGATTGTATTAGGAATTAATAAGCTCATCGGTAACTCTTCAGGAATGGGTGGAGGCGAGCCTTTGGTGATTTATATTCCTCTGATGACTCTTCCGGTAGGGATCGCATTTGCGGTAATGACAGGGGTATTATCGGGTATTTATCCGGCGATCAGTGCATCCAGAACGAATGCACTCACGGCGATTAAACGGGATTAGCTATTTTTAAGTTGAAAGGAAGCCAAAGTGATGAAGAGGAGAATCAAGTGGATTGTACTGGTACTGATTATAATTGCAGCAGGTTATTTTCTATATAGTAAGATGTATAAGCCTGAAGCGCAGTTAGAGCCTGTTGAACCCCCACAAGCCATAACTTTTGAGGTCACACAGGAGACCATTACCAATTCCATACAAGTTAAAGGTAATTCTAATTATGAGAAAGAAACGCTTGTTTATGCTCCATATGCTTCAAAGGTGACAAAGTGGAAGGTTGAGAACGGTGGACAGGTCAAAAAAGGTGATTTACTGTTTACTCTCGATCAGGAAGCCTTGAAGAATGAGATTGCTACACAAGAGGCGACCATCCGTAAAGCAAAGCTGGAAGCAGAGCTGAATGCATTTGTGAGCCAGCAAGACGAGGAGAATGCAGCCCTTGGTGCGACTGAAGCAGAACGCATTAAAGCACTCACAGCCCAAGAAGCAACACGGCTAGGGGACGAGCTTAATCAGGTCAATGCCGAAATACAAGCACGCGAATTAACAGAGAAAAAAGCCAAACTCAAAACAGCACTTTATTATGCTCCGGCAACCGGCATTTTCTTATTTGACAGTGCAAGCGAAATTCCGCAAACAGTGACAGATAATCAATATATCGGAAAAATAGTAGATATGAACAAGCTAGAATTCATTGCTCTTGTAGGTGAACAAGACGTCTTCCGTATAAAGACAGGCATGAAGGTCGACGTAAAAATGACAGCTATAAAAGATTTGAAGTTATCTGGAGAAGTTACGAAGGTAGCGAAATTTGCAAAGACAGCTTCAGGGCAGAATGCTACTGCCAGTTCGGTTCCTCAATTCGAAGTGGTTATCACGCTGCAGCCTGACGAGCATTTGATCGGTGGCTTAAGCTTAAACGGAGAAATTGAAACAGTTCGCAAAGAAAATGCCACCGTTGTATCCAGCATAGCTGTAATGCATGAAGGAGACCTCTCCTACGTTATGCTGGATAAAGGGGACGGGCAATATGAACGAAAAGATATCGAAGTGGGTCTGGAAACTACGGACAAAACAGAGATTCTCTCTGGGTTGAAGGTTGGAGATGTTGTTGTTCTTCAGTAAAAATGACTAACGCTTAGATTTACTTCTCAATCGTTTGACGCCAAACGTTAATATCTTTATTAAGATCGGTAAGATCAGGAACCGGGATTTGCTCATCGGAAAGGTTATATTTGGCTTTTAAGGCTAAGATCCGATAGACGCTTTCATCAATCCGTGTTTCTTGAATCTTACCGTTTTTTACGTTTTGCAGGAGGGAGTCCATGACCCGTTTTTCATTATCATAGCCGTGAGCAACAAGGAGAATATCACTACCTGCATTCACAGTATCTACTGCTGCTGTAGTCAGATCGTAGTTCTTCATAATGGCTCCCATGGTTAGATCGTCTGTAATTACGATTCCTTGGTAGCCCATTTCATCTCGAAGCTGTTCACCAATAATGGTACGCGATAAGGATGCAGGTTTGTCTGGATCTAATTTTGGAAACAAAATATGAGCGACCATTACGGCGTCCGTCCCCTCTTTAATGGCTGCTTGGAAGGGGAGCCATTCTAAGTCAGCTAGCTGACCGGCTGTTTTGTTCACAATCGGCAGATCCAGATGGGAGTCGACAGAAGTATCTCCGTGTCCTGGGAAATGCTTGACAACAGGAACGACGCCTTCGCTCTCAATTCCCTTCATTTCGGCAATTCCTAGTTGAATGACTTGGTCAGCAGCATTGCCGAACGACCGGTCTCCGATGACTGGATTGTCTGGATTGCTATTGATATCGAGAACGGGAGCAAAGTTCATATTAAATCCGGCTGAACGTACTTCTCTTGCGAGCAGCTTTCCCATTTTCTCGGCAGCAGCAGCGTCATTACTTGCACCCACTGTTCCGTTAGAAGGGAATGTAGCATATTCTTTAGGCATCCGGCTGACTTTTCCACCCTCCTGATCAACACTCATGAATAGTGGGGCAGGGTTGCCAGTGTTACTCTTTTTCATAGAATTGATAAGACTGATCATCCCTTTCAGGCTTTTAATATTGTCCTTATAGAGGATGATTCCACCTATTTTGTCTTCGGTAATCATCTTTTTAGCTTGCTCATCAAGGACAGTTCCATCAATTCCAACTAGGAGCATTTGTCCGATTTTTTCTTCCAAAGTCATCTCAGCAACCTGAAGAGCAATTGGATCGCTGACTGCTGAGGGGGTGGGAGCCAAGCTGGTGGTTGGTGCAGGTGTGGATTGGGAGGTCGGTGAATCGGTAGCTTCGGACTGTGAATTACTGCTGCTATTAGAACAGCCAGCAATGAGGAACAGTGACACCATAGCTGCAATAATGAAGAGTGTACCGGAAATCTTAGGCTTTAGGCTGTGACGGGTGAATCTAATCATCTGAATAGTCGTCCTTTCGTTAGCTAAATTAGATATTGGAAGAGGAATCCTTGCTGACTTAGAAGCACGGTGATAAGATAAACTTAAATATTTACATATTAAATTTGAATAATGAGGTGACGGTCCAATGAAAGATGGATTAGTACAAGCACTTAATGAACAGATGAATTTCGAGTTTTATTCCGCTCATGTTTATCTAGCGATGGCTGCTTATTGTTCCGGCGAAAGTCTGGATGGATTTGCAAACTTTTTTCTAATTCAAGCCGAAGAAGAACGGTTCCATGCCATGAAGATTTATAAATTCCTTAACGACCGGGATAACCGTGCTACGCTAGAAGCACTGCCAGAGCCGAAGAACGAATATAACTCGATGTTAGATGCTTTTGAACATGCCTTCGCGCATGAACAGCAGAACACTAAACGGTTCTATCATTTGGCTGACCTTGCTCTGGATGAGCGTGAACATGCGACGATTTATTTCTTGAAATGGTTTATAGACGAGCAAGTAGAAGAAGAAGCACTCTTTAGCAACATCATCAGTAAACTGAAACGAATTGAAAAAGATAGCAACGCCTTCTACATGCTGGATGCCGAGTTTGCTGCACGTACTTTTACAGCTCCGGCTGAATAAGTTATTGAAGCCCAAAAGCCTGAGAAATCAGGCTTTTTTATTTTATAGATGTAGGAAGTTTAATCGCGAGCAGCTTATTATCCGTCCGAATCATCAGCATCCCTCCAGTTTTAAGGGAAGGGGCAAAGTTACGAGAGCCTGTGTTCACAGTGAAAATAGGCTTTAGAGTTAACATGTCATAAGCGTGAAATAGGCCATCAGATTGTCCACTATAAACCACGTTTCCGAACAGATCCGTCTGTACCACTGGATTCTCTCCAATATTGAGGTCGACAAGCTGGCCGGTTCCTAGCTTAAGTGCGGATAAAGTACCTTTATCTTGATTTTGAAATAACATTCTTTGTTGATAAACTTGGTTCAATGGAGAGTCTTTTTCTTTAACCATCGAGGCCCAGGTTTGCACCGGTTTACCCTCTGCAGAATAATTCCAGAAATCATATTTCACAAACTTACTGCCCTGAAAGATGTAAAAGTCCTTTCCATCCAAAAACGCGTTTCCATTCATCTCATTATAACTGTACACACCATCTTTATTCTCGGTATCTGTCCATTTATATAAACGTTCTCCTTTTAATTCACCTGTCTTTATGTTGAACACGGATACTTTGACTTTTCGATTTACCGGGTCATCATCCATCATAAATGTATTCGTGATAGAGTAGAGGAGCCCATCCTTCACTGCTAACGGCATCCACTGCCGGGTCTGGTCCCATAGTTTTTTTCCTGTCAGACTGTCATAAGCGGCGAGTCCAGCAGTTGTTAAGGCCCCTTGAGACAGATAGCTGCGAATAACGACCCCATCTGATTCCATGACCTCTGATAAGCCTGTAAAGTTATTGCTTTTCTCTACAGCCTTCCATTTGATCTTTCCGGTTACGGCGTCAACTGCTGCTAATTGTTCCTCTTGAGTAACATAAATAGTAGATCCTAAACGCTGTATATTTGTAGCTTTGGGGAGTGTTATGGAAGCCGACCATGCTTTTTGACCTGCCTCATTAACGGCATATAGGGAGCCGCTTTGGGTCAGACCGTAGATAAATCCATTGCTGTACGTGAATAGCGGCGCTAATCCACTTCCGAACTCCCATATTTTTTTGCCTGTTGCCGCATTCATTGCGGTTAATTTTTCATTGCGCTGCAACGCAAAGATCTTTCCGTTTTCCGCGAGTGCTGTAATGTCCTGTCCGGTGATTCTGTCTTTTTTTAAAATGGCGAGTTGTGCTGACCAAACAGGTTTTAGGATCGGGGCTGTGACTTCACTGTAATAAGTGTTACTTAGGCTTACAATTGCTTTTTCTGCAGAAATGACTGACATTGATCCACTGTTTGTTATTGGAATTAAAATACTCCCTATAGCTAAACATGTAACAATTTTCTTCGGCAAAGACTGAATCATCACTCCACGCTCCTTTGAATTAGTCATTACTATAATTAGACAATAAAAATAGCAAAAAGTTACTATTCCAGAAGAATGGAAGCAAAGTTGAACGGGGGCAAACTATGTTGCGTCCTGCAAAACAGTTACGACCTTGCAACTCTATTTGACAGAGGGAACTATTGCGCCCCGTAGCAACACTGTTTCTCTAGACCCACCCGATTCTCAAAGTGTAGTATAGAACAATACTATTCTTTGGGGGTTCTTTTTTTGGAAACTTATAACGACATTAAACAAGGCGAAAAAGGAGCTTGGCTAAGCATCGTTGCTTATATCTTTTTATCAGCTATCAAGCTGTTCATAGGTACGGTCTCAGGATCTCAAGCGTTGCTTGCAGATGGATTGAATAACAGTACAGATATTATTGCTTCTATCGCGGTACTAATTGGCCTGAAGATTTCCAGAAGACCGCCGGATTCGAACCACAGCTACGGGCATTTTAGAGCGGAGACCGTGGCTTCATTAATTGCTTCATTCATTATGATTGCCGTAGGGCTTCAAGTTTTGTACCAAGCTGTGAACAAATTTATTCAACCAGCACTGGAAAGTCCTGATCTCATAGCAGCGTGGACGGCAGTGGGCTGTGCTGTAGTTATGATGGCTGTCTATATGTATAATATTAGGCTGGCCCGTGCCATTAACAGTAACGCAATGCGGGCAGTAGCACTGGATAATCGATCAGATGCTATAGTTAGCGTGGGCGCTTTTATCGGAATTGTGGCTTCCTCCTTGGGCGTTCCTTGGCTTGACCCGCTTACAGCCATCATTGTCGGACTAATCATTTGTAAGACGGCATGGGATATCTTTAGCAAAGCTACGCATGATCTGACGGACGGATTTGATGCGGAAGAGCTTGAACATATGAAAGAAACTGTAGCAGAAATTGATGGTGTACAATCCATAAAAGATATCAAAGCCCGTATCCATGGGAATAACGTATTAGTAGACACAACTGTGCTAGTGGATTCTCAGCTAAGTGTAGTGCAGAGTCATGATATTACGGAAGAAATTGAAGAACAGTTAAAAGACCGGCACCAAGTTTCCAATGTACTTGTACATATCGAACCCGTGATGAAGTAGAGATTTATCAATAGGTGCCATATGTACAGCTAATGGTTGAATATAAGCACCTGTGATGTTGTTAATAGTTCTTTTGTGGAGAAAGGTGGAAAATAAAATTAAAATGTAATTTTCAAGAAACGGAATGGTGATTTCATGATCGCTTGGAAAGATTCATATGATATCGGTGTAGAAAAAATTGACTGCCAGCACAGACAGTTGTTAGCGAAATTGAACGAATTCTTTGAAGCATGCAGTAATCAGCAAGGGAAAGAAAAGATTGAGGAAACACTGAAATTCTTAAAAGAATACACGATTGAACATTTCAGTAATGAAGAGCAGCTGATGGAGGAGATCAACTTCCCTGAACTAGCTGAACATCGTCAGACGCATGCTGATTTCGTGAAGGCAGTTCTCGAATTGGAAGAAACGGTCAAAACAAAGGGAGTATCCGTACTCTCAACCATCAAGCTTAATCGAACGTTAACAGACTGGCTGATAAATCACATCAATAAATGCGATAAGCTGATTGGTCAATGTATGGCCACACGTGATAAAGCGATATAAGATAAACCTCCAAAGAAGATGCCTATGGGCATTTTCTTTTTTTAGTTCCGATGTTTTCCGAACACCGCATTGCAGTTTATACTGGGTTAACGGTTTGTGTTATGATTTGAGATAAGAAGTAGAGAAGTAGTTAGGTAAAGGGGAGAGAAACGATGAAAACATTACGAATGTTAGCTTCAGGATTTGCTATGCTGCTCATTCTGGGTCTTGTTAATTTCTACATTGGCTATCACGGCTGGTTACTTATTCATGAATGGTTTTCTGGTGTTTCGTCAGCAGTATTCTGGACATTATTTATGCTCATCGCTTTTGCGTATGTCATTGGAATGATTCCATGGCCAAAATCGGTTAAACCGATCGCCAGATTCTTTAAAGTGATTGGATCGTATTATTTAGCGTGTATGGAATTTGCTATCATTACGTTACCTTTGGCAGACCTATTATATGTGATACTGGGATGGTCGGGAATCGATCGTACCTATTACATCGCAGAAGCGGGCGGGACAATTCTGATATTACTGGCAGTCTTTCTGGTCTGGGGTTCAATCAACGCCTGGAGTACCGTGATCCGCACACATTCCATTCCTATTGATAAATCTATTGGCACCAGCACGCCATTAACGATCGCGGTTGCTTCAGACCTGCACTTAGGGAATATCGTGGGCAATCGTCATCTCAAAAAAATGGTGGCACAAATGAACGCGATGCAACCCGATGTGATTTTGCTGGCTGGAGATGTCTTGGATGACAGCATTGAACCTTTTATCCGCAATAGTATGAGTGAACAGATTAAACAGTTAAAAGCTCGTTATGGTGTCTACGCAGTACTGGGCAATCACGAATATTATGGTGGATCAATTAAGGAATATACCGATTTGATGAGTAGTATTGGGATCAAGGTCCTGCAAGATGAGGTTGAAGAAGTCGCAGGAACGTATATTGTAGGCCGAAAAGATAAGACAGCCGAGGCGATGGAAGCCGGTGGCAGACAAAGTGTAAGCTCCTTGCTCGAAGGACTTGATCTTACACGTCCTGTGATTATGATGGATCATCAGCCTACCGGCTTCGACGTAGCCGCTCAAGCTGGGGTAGACGTTCTACTCTCGGGTCATACACACCGAGGACAGATTGCTCCTAATCACTGGATCACTAAACGTCTGTTCGAACTGGACTGGGGATATCTTCGTAAGGACAATTTGCATGTAGTCGTGTCGTCAGGTTATGGAACATGGGGACCCCCAATTCGTTTAGCAAGCCGGTCGGAGATCATTAAGCTGGAGGTTATGCTGGAGGGTTCTAAAAAATACAGTGAAGAGCCTGTTTCCACAAAAACAGTGTTAATCTAGGGTGAGTTTATATGTAGAGGCTGTTTCATCAGCAGATTTATTCTGCCAGGTGAGGCAGCTTCTTTTTTTGACAACTCATGGGGAGTGTAGTATGTTTAAAATTAGTTAAGGACTTAACTATATTGGAGCTGAATTATAGAAAATGGATCATTTACAACAGTTTGTGCTGAATCAGCCATTGCATACCAAAGCATTTTTTACATTAGTTGAAGCTACTGCAAATTTAGTTTCTGTTTCTGAGAAATATTGGCAGTCGAAAGGATTGAACGGAGCAAGAATTCGTATCTTGGTGGAGATCTCTAAACAGGGAGGTGCGATTCTACCTTCTACATTGGCTCACATTATTGGAGTTACCAAAGCTAATATAAGCATGCTGTTAACACCATTGGAGCGAGACGGATTAATAACCCGTTCGAATGATACCAAGGATGGCAGAAAAAGCGTCATTTCGATTACGACTGAAGGCCAGCAATTACTTCTGGAGCATCTTCCAGAGAATCGTCAGGCTGTCGCAGAGAGAATGAAGAATCTGAATGATCAGGAGCTTCATCAACTTATCTTTTTATTACAAAAACTGAGTACATTCGAATAACAGAAAGGGTGTTATGTATGTCGATTATGGTTACAGGAGCCACAGGTCAATTAGGCAGCTTAATTATGGAGAAGCTTGAGAAGTACGTTCCGGCTAGTCAAGTTATTGCTTGTGTTCGTCAGCCAGAGAAAGCTGTTAATTATTTAGAAAAAGGGTTCGAAGTCCGTTTTGGCGATTATGACCAGTTAGATACGCTGATTGAAGCTTTTACTGGGGTCACAACGTTACTTTTAATCTCCAGCTCTCATACCGATGATAAGATCAGATTATATCAGCATGCTCAGGTCATTCATGCAGCAAAAAAGGCCAATGTGAAGCATCTGCTTTATACTGGATTTGCCTTTCCACCCAAAGGTCCGATTCCTTCTTATCATGTTCATTTACTAACTGAGCAGATGATTCTTGAATCAGGGATAGATTATACGTTTCTGCGTAACGCTTTGTATATAGATTTTGTGGGTGTGCTTGGGTTGAAGGAAGCCATGGAAAGCGGCGAGCTACCCACTTATCCAGGGAACTGGCAGTTTAATTCAGTCACTCGTGAGGACCTCGCTTTAGCTACGGCAAAGGTTCTTACAACGAATGGACATATGAACCAAGTCTACGAACTAGCTGCACCAAACGTTTGGGACTTCAACGAATTAGTTGATGTATTATCAGAGTTATCAGGGAAAAAATTTACGTTTCGCCAGGATTCAAGTATTCAGCATTGGATTTATACGTTTCTAGCGAAGATAGATACTGCTTCTACATCAAAAGATCTGGAGAGACTGATGGAGCGGCCGGTTACCACACTTAGAGAGAGTATTAAGCCTTTTGTTTGATCTGACTTTAGTTGTTCTATCGTTATAAAGTTGTTACTATGAGTTCATCCATTATTCAGGGAGTGTAAATGATGAAGAAGATTTTAGTAGCAGATGACGATGTGAATATTCGAACATTATTAAAACATGTACTAACAAGGGAAGGATATCAGGTGATGGAGGCCAGTCATGGCCGAGATGCGATACATAAATTGCAGGACAGTATTGCGGATTTAGCGGTCGTAGATGTAATGATGCCACATGTAGATGGGTTAGAGCTATGTCAGCATATTAGAGAAACGTATGATATTCCGATCATTTTATTGACAGCACGTCAGCAGCTGAGTGATAAAGAGCAAGGTTATTTGCGGGGGACGGATGATTATCTAACGAAACCTTTTGAGCCTGAAGAGTTGCTATTTCGGATCAAAGCGTTATTTCGCCGCTATTCCATTGCTTCAGATGATCGGATTCGATTAAATTCTCTAGTTATTGACCGCAAAAATTATGAAATAACCGATGGTGATGAGGTTCTGCTGCTACCGGTAAAAGAGTTTGAGCTTCTGGCTCAACTCGCACAATATCCAGGCAGGTTATATACACGTAGTGAGTTAATTGAACTGGTATGGGGCATGGATTATGAAGGGGATGAGCGAACAGTCGATGTACATATCAAACGTTTGCGTCAGCGCTTCGTAGATTATCAGGAAGATTTTGTGATCCGAACTGTTCGAGGCATTGGCTATAAATTGGAGATGGTTAACGTATGAGATCCTTGTATGTCCGGATGTGTATTGTCTTCTGTTCAGTAATTGTGGTGAGTAGCCTTCTTGGATTTTTGGTGTCTAATATTTACTATCAAGCCCAGATTAAATCTCAGAACGATGCCAAACTTACCGGAATGGCTATCGAGGTTCAACAATTCGCAGAATCACATCCGGAGACAATGGAGGATTATTTGCGGAGTATAGCCAAGCTGGGTTATAAAATCTATTTAACAGATGCTGAAGGGGAATCAAGATTCTACGGTAAGCCCTTTAGAAAAGAAGATTTGGATGAGCAGCAACTAGAGAAGGTTCTGAATGGGCAAATTTATCATGGGGTTGCGGATTTCCCGGACAGTGCATTTATTACCGGATTTTTTGATAATCAACTGCGTAATTCAATTGGTGTTCCTGTAAAAGTAAACAATGAGACGTATGCTTTGTTTATGCGTCCGGATGCTGAAGTACAATTCGGTGAGCTGCGCGTCTTTTTTGCTGTGATCATTGGGTTCACCGTGTTGTTTAGCTTAGGCTTTGTAATGATTAGCGTACTGCATGTAGTTAGACCTATTACACGTTTGACGACGGCCACTAAACGGATCTCAAAAGGCAGATACGATATCAAATTGAATACGTGGCGGCGTGATGAGATTGGTCAGTTAGCTTCCCATTTTATGATTATGAGCCGGGAGCTGGAACGAACAAATCGGGCACGTCAGGAATTTGTCGCTAATGTATCACATGAAATTGAGTCGCCATTAACATCTATTCAGGGATTTGCCCAAGCGTTACAAGATTCAACCTTACCTGAGGATGAACGGTTACAGTATCTCAATATCATTGACCAAGAAAGCCATCGTCTTTCATTGCTAAGCAAACAGCTGCTTACCTTGTCTTCGCTTGATTATGATCCTAATTCCATACAGAAAAAGTCGACAGACTTGCGTGCACAACTAAGACAGGTCGTACAAATCATGGAATGGAGATTAACAGAGAAACAACTGGCCGTGCGTTTGAATCTTGCAGATATCAGCGTTCTAGGTGATCCAAATCTATTGTTCCAGGTATGGATGAACCTGCTCTCCAACGCCATAAAATACACACCTGCTGAAGGTTCCATTATGATTTCCGCGAAGCTTGTGGAACAGAACTGTATTGTTTCTGTGTCTGATACGGGTGAAGGCATTTCAGCTGAGGAGTTGCCGTTAATCTTTGATCGTTTCTATAAAGTAGATCGAGCACGTACGCAGGAAACACATAGCAGCGGACTTGGACTTGCGATTTCTCAAAAAATCGTAGAAGCGCATAACGGAACCATTGAAGTAACCAGTACTTTGGGTGAAGGGACTACCTTTACAGTTACACTTCCGCTTTTGTAATTCATTATTCATACTCCGTTCATTTTCATCTTCTAAACTGTGACTATACAGATTAGAAGGAGTGGTAATATGTTTTTAGCCTTAAGGGAAATGCGACATTCTAAAGCCAGATACCTATTAATTATGGTTATCATGTTATTGGTTTCCTTTCTTGTACTTTTCGTCACGGGACTAGCCAGAGGATTAGCTTATGCAAATATCTCTGCAGTAGAGAACATGCCGGCGAATTATTTTGTAGTGCAAGGTGATGCGGATCAGACCTTTAGACGTTCTCAGTTAACAGATACGGAGCTCCAGAATGTACGTGCAGTAGTTGGAGACAATAATGCATCTTCACTTGCAATGCAGATGAGCACTGTCACTGCTAACGAGGCAGACGTAAAAGCAGATATTACTTTTTTTGCAGTAGATATGAATGGGTTATTAGCTCCTAAAGTAGTTGAAGGTGACAAGATTACAAACGAGACAAACGGTAAAGTCCTTGTTGATCGTGACCTGGAACAGTCAGGAATCAAACTTGGCAGTATCATTCGTGATCAGGCAACCGGGATGGAATTTACTGTCGCAGGTTTTGTTGAGGATAGCTCTTACAGCCATACCCCAGTAGTTTATATCAACAATCAGGATTGGCAAGCTATGAAGCAGGGGGTTAACCAAGGAGAAGAAACCTCTTCGTCGGTACCGTTTAATGTGATTGCCCTTAATGCGAATGCTGATCAAGTAAATAAGATTTCAACGAATGTAAAAGATGTAGAGGTCATTACGCAAAAAGTAGCTATTTCCAATATTCCGGGCTACTCGGCAGAGCAGGGTTCACTGCTAATGATGATTGTTTTCCTGTTTGTGATCGCAGCGTTTGTTCTGGCAGTATTCTTCTATGTCATTACGATTCAGAAAACTAGTCAGTTTGGTATTCTGAAGGCGATGGGTACCAAAATGTCTTACTTGGCTTGGAGTGTGGTAGGGCAGGTTATGATTTTAGCTATTTCAAGTCTTTGCATTAGCTTACTGCTTACCTTTGGGATGAATAAGGTTCTGCCTGATTCGATGCCATTCCAACTGGAGCCTTCCACCATTCTTTTAACCAGCTGTTTATTCGTTGGGATGTCTCTTTTAGGATCACTAATTTCTGTCGCTAAAGTGGCAAAAGTAGATGCATTAGAAGCTATTGGGAGGGCTGGAGCATGAGTGCAAAACTAATCATGAAGCAAGTAACCAAAAACTACGGTGATGGCGACACAACGGTGTCTGTGCTGAACAATTTGAATCTGATCGTTAATGAAGGGGAATTCGTTGCTGTCCTTGGACCTTCGGGAACAGGGAAAAGTACATTCCTTTCAGCGGCTGGTGCACTTCTAACACCTACTAGTGGTGAAATTTTTATAGATGGGGAATCACTTACAGATAAAAGTAAAAGTGAGCTGACGGAGCTCCGTTTAGAGAAGATAGGTTTTATGTTCCAAAGCGCTCAGTTGTTGCCTTATTTGAAGGTGGAGGAGCAACTCCTTTTTGTAGCCAAGCAGGCGAAAATGAGTGCTAAGGAAGCGAAGGAACGGGCTGCTGATTTGATGAAGCGGCTGGATATCTGGAAACGGCGTAATCATTATCCGGAACAGCTCTCCGGTGGGGAGAAGCAGCGTGTAGCTATCGCTAGAGCGTGGATGAATAAACCAGCGATTCTCTTTGCAGACGAGCCGACAGCCAGTCTGGACTTCAAACGCGGAAGAGAAGTTGTACGCATGATCGCTGATGAGGTGAAGAGTGAAGGTAAAGCAGCGGTAATGGTCACTCATGATGAACGGATGCTCGAATGGTGTGACCGGGTTCTGCATCTGGAAGACGGGCATTTGGTTGAACATCAAGTATAATTTCATAGTGTGGAAGAAAAAAAGCTACTTGTCTTTTCTAAAGACAAGTAGCTTTTTTATAAAGACATCGGTAGCTAAGGAAGAAGAACATTCTTGATGTCGGATGATTGAGAATTGCCTTTCCAGATGATGTTGCCTGATTGGCAGCTCTTTGATCTCACCGCTTTCTAGTTCCTTCCGTACAATCCATCTGGAGAGCATGGCGATTCCGAGGCCAGAGGCTACAGCTTCTTTAACACCTTGAGAGCTGTTGAAGACATAGGATCTTTTAACAGATATATCTTCCTCCTGTAGGAAATGATCACTGAAAGCTCGTGTACCCGAGCCGTGCTCCCGAAGCACCCAAACCTGATCCTGCAACATGCTCTGCTCCACAGAAATCGCTTTTGACAGAGGGTGGGTAGCAGGAGCGATCATAATCATCTCGTCTTTCATATAAGGAGTGACATTCAGATCATTCTCATGGACCTCACCTTCAATAAACCCTATGTCCAGTTCGTTGGATTTAACGCCTCCAATAATCTCCTCAGTATTGCCTATCGTCACTTGCAGCTTGACCTGCGGATATTGATTGGCAAAATCAGCAAGTCTTGCCGGCAAAATATATTCACCTATAGTAAAACTAGCGCCGATATGTATACTCCCAGTGACTTCGTCCTGAAGCATATGGATTTCCTGACTTGCTTCATCGAAATGAGCCAATATTTGTTTGGCGTGTTTATAAAGAATACTGCCGGCTTCTGTTAATCTAACCTGTTTAGAAGAACGATGCAGGAGTTTAGCACCGAGCTCATTCTCAAGATTCCGGATATGCAGACTGACACCGGGTTGAGATAAATTCAGCGCTTCTCCTGCTTTGGAAAAATGACTCAGTTCAGCTACAGTAACGAATACGCGTAATGGATCTACAATCATTGTAATCCCTCATTAGATTAGTCTATACTCCCGAATAAGCCAAGAATCCACCGTCAACGGGGACGGTAACTCCGGTCACAAAGCTGGACATTGCTTCATCTGCTAACCAGAGTAGTGTGCCAAGCAGATCCTCCGGCTGTCCAAAGCGGCGCATTGGAGTATGAGAGATGATTTTTTGGGAACGGTCTGTAAGCTCGCCATCTTCACGAACCAACAGCTTCTCATTTTGTTTAGTAAGGAAAAAGCCAGGGGCAATGGCATTCACACGTATACCAGACTCAGCGAAATGAACGGAGAGCCACTGGGTGAGATTATTAATTCCTGCTTTGGCAGCGCTGTAGGCAGGTACTTTGGTCATTGGAGAAGGTGCGCTCATGGATGAAATATTAATAACAGATGTGCCCGTTCTGCCGAGCATCTGCTTGGCAAAAACTTGGGTTGGGATCAATGTTCCAATCAGATTAAGGTCCATCACATTGCGAAATCCATCTACACTAAGGTCAAAAAAAGTAAATATGTCCGGGTTCTCCAGATCATCATTTTTGAAAATCTCTTGGGTCGTATTTGCTGAGGAATCATTTCCGCCAGCACCGTTAATTAATAGATCGCAAGGACCCCAGTGATTCTTAACAGCTTCTGCGGCTTTCATAACACTCTGTTGATCTGTAACATCACAGGAAAGTGAAATCGCTTGACCGCCTGCGGCTGTAATTTCAGCGGCAACCAAATCTCCCTTAGCTGCGGTGCGATTTAGAATCGCGACTTTAGCTCCTTGCCGACCTAACTCTAGCGCCATAACCCGGCATAATACACCGGCTCCTCCGGTAATCACAGCGATTTTCCCTTCTAATGCTGGATGCAAAGTTAATTCTATCATAACCATTGAACCTCCCTAAAAGTCCTGAGTGTGATTAAAGTTCCTTATCAAGTACATGCTGTGATTTTTTTGGCGAAAATCCTATATGATTATAGAACCGTACAGCATCTTCTCTGGTTTGATTGGTACGTACTCTAATTTTGCTAAACCCTGTTTGGATTGCCCATCGTTCACAGGTTTCTACAAGCTGTCTGCCAATTCCTTCTCCGCGGCAAGTCTGATCAACAACAAGACCTCCTATTTCAATAAATGAAGGAGATTCAAGTAAGATTCGAACGGTCGCATGTATCCATCCTACCAATTGGTGATCTGATTCAGCTACATATACAGTATGATCTTTGTGTGTTCCGATTTCTTGTAGTCTTTCTCCTAATTGATCGATATTCAAAGGATATCCAAGCTGGCTTGAGAGTCTTGCTATCTCTTGAATGTCGCTTATAGATGCTGTTCTGATAAGAATATCGTTCACCACCTCAAAATTGAAGGTTAGAGCCTTTTTATTATAGTTCATCACATAGATTAAGACATTCCCTAATAAATTTACTTAGTGCTGTTACGATAGGCAGAAGGGGAGATTCCTATTGTCTTTTTGAAATATTTAGAGAAATGGGCTAATTCCATACTGACTTGCTCCGCGATATCTGAAATGCTGAAATTGCTATAAGAAAGCTGTCTTTTAGCATGCTCCATTCTTTTCAATTGTACATAATGCATGGGGGGAACCCCTATAAATTTCTTGAAGTAGGGGATGAAATAGTTCGGATGTAAGTGGACAATTTCTGCTAACTCTTCTATTTCTATGGGTTTATCCAGCCGCTCATCAATATATTGAAGCACATAGGCGAGCTTTCCTTGATCCCCCGTATGTATAAATTCTTGCATAAAGTCTGTTTTGATATTCTCGTTCGATTCAAGACAAGTAGCAATTAGATTGAGGACGTTCGCCTGAGTACGCAGAATGGACAATACATCATCTTTTTGAAACTGTTCGATCATTTCTGTGAAAATAACCCGTACGGAATCTGGGTTGGGCGCATCACAGATAAACAGTTTGTTTGCCGAATGGAATAAGGGCCACTCCCCAATATCAGCATCAAAATGGCAGAAATAGCGTGTATAGGGATCATTCATTGACGTCTCTGTAGTTTGAGTGCTTCCTGCGGGCATGATCATTAGCTGACCTGCTCTCGGATAATAAGTAACACCGTTAATGATAACTTTTCCCTCACCGCGGTCAATAAAATACAGCCGATTAAATGTTGGAGTTTCCAACGTACGATTCCACCCGCTATATCCGCTTCTAAGTTGGGCATGGGTCACTTTTACGGTAAGATTCTGGAGGAATCTGCCGGTAAGGTTACCTGGATTATTCATCATCTAGCTCCTCTATGACTTGATTATCCTTATTATAACGAATTAATTTAACTAAATCATCTTATTATTGTGCAAATAATGCTTAGTTTCGCTCATGTTCATGTCTATTAATTAAGTATATTCTCATAACATAACCTCAAATAGGGAAGTGATCTGATTGAATAAAGTACGGTATGGCATTATTGGAATTGGGAATATGGGGAGTGCACATGCACAAAGTCTGTTGAATCATATTAAAGATGCTGAGCTTGCAGCTGTATGTGATGTAAGGGAAGAACGTTTGAAATGGGCAGAAGAGCATTTACCGGAAAGTGTACAGAAATTTGCAACACCCCAAGAGTTATATGAGTCTCATCTCATAGATGCAGTATTAATCTGTACTCCACATTATGATCATCCAACTTTAGCTATCGAGGCTTTTCAATATGGCTATCATGTATTGGTTGAGAAACCGGCTGGGGTCTATACCAAAGCTGTTAAGCAGATGAACGAAGCTGCAGCAAAGTCTGATCGCAAATTCGGAATCATGTATAACCAGCGGACGAATCCTTTGTATCAAAAGCTTAGGGATCTCATTCAGTCTGGTGAACTAGGCGAAATCCGCCGCACAAATTGGATTATCACCAACTGGTACAGATCACAAAGTTACTATAACTCCGGTGGTTGGCGGGCTACATGGGCAGGCGAAGGTGGCGGGGTGCTGCTGAATCAAGATCCTCATCAACTAGATTTATGGCAGTGGACGACAGGTATGATGCCTAAGCGGATCAGAGCATTTTGTCATTTTGGTAAATACCGCAATATTGAGGTTGAAGACGATGTAACCGCTTATGTGGAATATGAAAATGGTGCGACAGGGCTTTTTATCACCACAACAGGTGAAGCACCGGGAACTAACCGTTTCGAAATTACTGGTGATCATGGAAAAATCATAGTGGAAGACGGGAAATTAACCTTTTGGCGTCTACGCACGCCGGAGCCGCAATTCAATGCAGAGTTTACGGGAGGATTCGGCAGTCCAGAATGTTGGAAATGTGAGATTCCTGTAGAAGAGGGTGGCGGGGAACAGCATAAAGGAATTTTGCGGAACTTTACGAATGCCATTCTACACGATGAGAAATTGTTAGCTCCGGGTGAGGAAGGCATTCACGGTCTAACGTTATCTAATGGGATGTATTTATCGGCTTGGACCGACGATTGGGTGGAGTTACCGATTGATGAAGATTTATTTTATGAGAAGCTCATGGAAAAGGTGGAGAATTCTAACTTCAACAAAGAAACCACAGCCGCCCAAACCTTTGATGTTAAGGGAACTCATTAAATTTTAATCAGAGAGGAAAGATCCTATGAATCGTTCAACCATTGCTGCTCAAATGTACACATTACGTGATTTTACTAAAACTGCGGAGGATTTAAGATCCACTTTTCAAAAGGTCTCTGCTATGGGTTATGAAGCTATTCAGATTTCAGGCATCGGGCCAATCGATCCGAAGCTCGTAAAAGAGTATGCGGATGAAGCAGGTCTGGCAATATGTGCAACCCATGTGTCTTGGGATCGGCTAGTAAGCGATTTGGATGCTTTAGCCGCTGAACATAAGCTGTGGAACTGCAAAAATATTGGACTAGGAAGTTTACCGGAAAAATTCCGTACGGGGCAAGAAGGTTACCGTGAATTCGCCAAGCTGATGTCGGGCATTGCAGTTACAATAAAAGAACAACATGATCTGCAATTTGTTTATCATAATCACGATTTTGAATTTGAACGGTTTGATGGATTGACTGGCATGGAAATTCTGCTCACTGAGTCTGATCCTGCCGTTGGTTTTGAGCTGGATTTATATTGGGTTCAAGCGGGCGGAGGGAGTCCAGCCGAATGGATACGCAAAGTTGCAGGTCGAATGCAGGTAGTGCATTTAAAAGATATGGCGATTGTTAATAGAAAACAGATCTTTGCTGAAATCGGTGAAGGGAATATGAACTATAAAGAAATTATCAATGTCTGTCGCGAAACGGGTGTTGAATGGTTCGTAGTGGAGCAGGATGTTTGCCGCCGTGATCCTTTTGAAAGCTTGGAGATCAGTCTGCGGTATCTTCTTAATACCTTATAGAATGGAGTAATACTAATAGAAGGAGGGTTTCTATGAATCGAAAAAATGGGATGACCTATGCACCAACGTATGAATCCAAACCCGTAGTGAAGGCGGGGGAATTCATCATTGCCGCTATTGCCCTAGATCACGGTCATATTTACGGGATGTGTAACGGACTGGTTGAGGCAGGGGCAGAGCTGAAATGGGTATATGATCCGGACGAGGAAAAGGTCAGAAATTTTATTAGTAAATATCCCGGTGTCAAAGCTGCCGGATCAATGGAAGAAGTTCTGGAAGATCCCGAAGTACAATTAATTGCAGCGGCCGCAATTCCATCTGAACGAGGACCTTTAGGCAATAGAGTAATGGCTCACGGTAAGGACTATTTTACGGATAAAGCCCCCTTTACGACCCTGGAACAGCTTGAATCCGCTAGAGCAATGGCAGCTGCAACCAATAAGAAATATATGGTCTACTATAGTGAACGTCTTCACGTTGAAAGCGCTATCTATGCAGGGCAGCTGATTCAACAAGGTGCTATTGGCCGTGTTCTGCAAGTCATTGGATTAGGGCCACATCGTCTAAATGCTCCTAACCGGCCGGAATGGTTTTTCCAAAGGGAGAAATATGGTGGGATTCTATGTGACATAGGCAGTCATCAAATAGAACAATTTTTGTATTATGCTGATTGTCAGGATGCTTCGGTTATTCATAGTAAAGTGGCCAATTACAATCATCCGACTTATCCCGAATTAGAGGATTTTGGTGATGCTACTCTTGTAGGGGACAATGGGGCAACACAATATTTTCGCGTGGATTGGTTTACCCCTGATGGGCTGGGCACTTGGGGAGACGGGCGCACGATGATTATGGGGACTGAAGGATACATTGAACTGCGTAAATATACTGATATAAGTCGTTCAAATACACCGGATCATGTGTACTGGGTCAATGGGGAAGGGGAACATTATGAGCATGTAGCAGGGAAGGTTGGTTTTCCTTTCTTTGGTGAGCTAATCCTTGACTGTCTGAATCGGACAGAGCTGGCGATGACACAGACCCATGTGTTCAAAGCTGCCGAGCTATGTCTGAAGGCTCAAGAGCAAGCGATCAATCTAACCCCAGCAATACTCAGATAACGATGGAATGATGAACGGAGGGTAATATAGATGAAAGAACTTGGAGCAGCCATTATTGGATGCGGAGCCATTTTCCCTCTTCATGCAAAAACATTAACAGGCATCGATGGTGTGAGACTACTTGCGGTTGCAGATATTGATGCTGATAAAGCATTGCAGACGTCTAATGAATATGACTGCCAAGCCACTAATGATTATAGAGAAATTTTAAAGGATGACCGTATTCATGTTGTACATCTCTGTACGCCTCATTATTTACATGCAGAGATGGCTACGGAGTTGTTACAAGCAGGAAAACATGTCCTTACCGAAAAGCCTATGGCGGCAGATCTTCCTTCAGCCAGACGAATACTTGAAGCCGCACAGCAAAGCACAGGTCAGCTTGGTGTGGTGTTTCAGAACCGTTATAATGATGCCTCCATGTATATTAAGCAGGTGATTGACTCAGGAATATATGGGAAGCTGCTCTGTATGAAAGGAATCGTAACCTGGCACCGTAGCGAAAGTTATTATAGCGATAGTAACTGGAGAGGACGCTGGTCTACGGAAGGTGGAGGTCTGCTAATTAACCAAACCATTCACACACTGGATTTACTTCAGTGGTTTGGTGGAGAGGTGGCATCGGTGAAAGGGAGTATTACCACGGATGTGCTAAATGGGGTCATAGAGGTAGAAGATACCGCCCATGCCTGCATCGATTTCACTAGTAATGTCAGAGGGCTTTTTTATGGTACAAATACCTATCTGGAGAATTCTCCAGTGGAGCTGGAGCTAGTTTTTGAAAAGGGTACTATCAACCTCCGCAGAGATCATTTGTATCTTTGGAAGGATGGAAAGGAAACCTTGCTGTGCGAGCCTAGTTTCAGTGCCACGGAAGGTAAATCCTATTGGGGCACCGGGCATAAGAGACTGATTGAGGACTTCTATGAACATGTCGCCAGGGGTCAAAAGTTTTGGTTGGATGGTGCTGAAGGGATAAAAGCGCTGGAGTTGGTGGCGGGGATTTATAGTTCATCGCAGAAGGCTGAATAAATAATAAATAAGCTGTATCAAAAGTAGAGTAATCTACGAATGATACAGCTTATTGTATTTTAATGTAAAACACTTGTACTCAATCCTCCTAAATCAACGAAACTCTAAATAACCTGTAACCTTCCTTGGTAGCTTGTCCATGGGGTTGATTTATGTAATTATGTTCTTGGGTAAGTAATTCGTAGATTTACAATAAATATACACTGATGATTAACGGCAAGTAGGAGGGATTAGGAATGAGTGTTACATGGAAAAGAAGGATTCTGATCAATGATCCTATTTCACTAGATCCAGTTCAGATTCAGCAAGACTTGTACAGCGGCAACCAAGTTATTGTCCAGTTCTCTGATCCATCGACCTATGGTTCGATTCTGGATGAAGTAAATGAGCTTTGCGCGCGTTTTGATGAAAATTTTGGAGTGCGTTTTTATGGCCACTATTCTGTATCCTTTGATTGTGAGACACTCCTGCAGATTCCAAATGTTAAAATGCTGCTGCTGAATTGTCTTCACCAGGCACATAACACGAACGTATTGGCTAAGCTGAATAACCTGTATAGTCTGAGCTTGGGGATATATGAGCTTGAAAATCCGGAAATTCTGAGTATAGATACGTTACGGTCTCTAAGTATTTTAAATATTAGCTCGGAGAAAAAGATGCTTAATCTGGAATACCTAAAAGAATTCTCCCGTTTAGAACAGTTGCATGTTATAGGTAAGGTTAAAAACCTTGATGCTATTGGAGATCTGGAGGATCTTACCTATCTCGCGCTGCACTCCATCAGCAATAAACCCTTACATTTTATTAATCGGCTAAAGAAATTGAAAGACCTACGTATTTTACTTGGAGGCAGAGAACATATTCAGGACATCGAAGAAAATGAAATCGAGAGCCTGGAAATTTGTAGAGTCCGTGGCTTTCATGACCTGAGTAATATTTCGGTTTTTCGTGCGTTAAAAAAGCTTGTGATTGAAGATCAAATCCAGTTACGTGAGATTAACTTTGATCAGCAGATGAAGGCACTGGAAGAGCTAACGATTATGAATTGCAAAACATTGGCTCATTTGACGGGAATGGAGCAATTACCTTTTCTGCACAAGCTTCGTATTTTCAAAACGGCGATCGATTTTGATTCATTTATAGAACAAGAGCTTCCAATCGGCTTAACCACAATAGAGTTTGCAACTTTTAAAAGAAAAGTAGATCAGGAAATTCAAAAAACAATAGTGGGGTTGGGCTATCAAAACGGAATTGTCTACAATGAGAACAGGGCATGATAAAGCCTTTTTTTGTTCCATAAATCTTGAGGACTTATTTCTATCTTTTTTACAAGCTTTTAAATATTTTATTTTTTTCATATAATAGTAGATATTAAATTTATAAATAATTGTAATACACCATGATAAGGTTATAATTGATACAGAAAAGGTGTGACGCCTAAGAAGGAGCGCCCACATCCTTTCTGCAAAATTCAGGGGATAAGGATGGTAATAATGGGCAAAAGTGCAACTGATACAGACGTCATTTTAATTGGTGCCGGAATCATGAGTGCGACTTTAGGAACACTTTTGAAGGAATTAGTACCGGAATGGAAAATTAAAGTATTTGAAAAGCTTGAAAAAGCAGGGGAAGAAAGCTCTAATGAATGGAATAATGCAGGAACCGGGCATGCGGCGCTCTGTGAGCTTAATTATACTGTTGAAAAGCCAGACGGATCTATAGATATTAGCAAAGCTATTCAGATTAATGAACAGTTTCAGCTTTCGATGCAGTTTTGGTCTTATCTTGTAAATCGCAAGCTGATACATACTCCCCAGGACTTTATTATGCCGTTACCTCATATGAGTTTGGTGCAAGGGGAGAAGGATATAGCTTTTTTAAAGAAAAGATTTGAAGCGCTCTCAAAAAATCCATTATTCCAAGGGATGGAATTTTCCGCTGACTCTAAAAAACTGATGGAATGGATTCCGCTTATTATACAAAATCGTCCTGCGAATGAATCCATTGCGGCTACAAAAATTGACTCTGGAACGGATGTTAACTTTGGTGCTTTAACGCGTATCTTATTTGAGCATTTAAAGAGTAAAAACGTCGATCTTCACTACAAACATAGTGTCAATAGTATGAAGCGCAACAGTGCTGGCTTATGGGATCTAAAAATCAGAAATGCCAGCGGTAACATTGAACAACATACAGCGAAATTTGTGTTCATTGGTGGCGGGGGAGGAAGTCTGCACTTACTGCAGAAATCCGGTATTCCTGAAGGAAAACATATCGGTGGATTCCCAGTAAGCGGTATTTTTATGGTGTGTAATAATCCGGAAGTTATTGCGCAGCATCATGCCAAAGTATACGGCAAAGCTAAAGTTGGAGCCCCTCCAATGTCCGTACCGCACTTAGACACAAGATTTATCGACAATAAAAAATCACTGCTATTTGGACCATTTGCCGGATTCTCACCTAAATTCTTAAAAACGGGCTCAATGTTTGATTTAATAACTTCTGTGAAACCGGATAACCTCATAACAATGCTGTCGGCAGGTGCTAAAAATATGTCATTAACAAAATACCTGATCGAACAAGTGCTGTTATCGAAAGAAAAACGTCTGGAAGAACTGAAAGAGTTTATCCCCAATGCCAAAATTGAAGATTGGGATCTTGTTGTAGCTGGTCAGCGTGTGCAAGTTATCAAAGATACAGAAGCTGGCAAAGGCACACTTCAATTTGGTACGGAGGTTATTAGTGCCGCTGATGGTTCGGTCGCAGCATTGTTAGGGGCTTCCCCTGGAGCTTCTACGGCTGTTCACGTGATGCTTGAAGTGCTTAACAAATGTTTCCCTCAATATATAAAAGAATGGGAACCCAAAATAAAAGAAATGATTCCTTCTTATGGCTTGTCACTAATGGATAATCCCGTGCTTCTGCAGAAAATTCACACTACAACAGCAGATACACTGGGTTTAGGTGGAAAAGAACATGTTTTTAATCAAAAGGTGTTTTAGTAATAAAGGAGCTGCCGAGAGGCAGTTTTTTTTTTGCTCAAATCTGAACTATTGACACAAAAGTGTATTACACGTATAGTACATAAATGAGATGTATGAACCACTTAGTACACACACTTAGTATATGGAGTTGGTTGTATGACAGAAGAACAGAAATCAGGCGTCAGCTTTAATATTCGTGAGCCGGTATATATTCAAGTTGTGCGTCATTTCAAGGAACAGATCGCCACAGGGCAAATCGGAGCGGGAGACAAAATTCCTTCACGGCGTGAACTGGCATCAGTAATGAAGATTAATGCGAACACGGCGCAGAAGGCATATAAGGAAATGGAGGAACAGGGTTTGATCGTAACAGAAGGGAATTCCCCGAGCCGAATTACACAGGATCAGCAAATACTAAACTCGATTCGAGCTGAATTAATCGAAAGTGCAGTGGATATATTCATCAGCTCCATTCAGAATATTCAAATTCCAGTTGAAGAACTGGTAGAGATCATAAAGACAAAATATACATCCGAGCGCAAGTTATCTCCAGAGGGTGGTGACACAAGATGATCCAAGTGAATCAGATGGTAAAGAATTATGGATTCAAGAAGGTACTAAATGGCGTTAGCTTCACTGCTGCCAAGGGAGAGATTACCTGCCTGATCGGAATCAATGGTGCCGGGAAGTCAACAGTGCTGAAGTCCATCATGGGACTGACACCATTCAAAGGGGAAGTTTTAATCGATAATGTATCACTAACACCTGCGATGTATGAGAAAATCACTTTCATTCCAGATTCGTTAACGATGCCCTCTAATATGCGAATTGCTGATTGCTTGAGCTTTATGGCTGACTTTTATCGGAATTGGAACGCTGAACGTGCAAAGGAAATGCTTAAGTTCTTCCGACTGAGCTCTTCAGATCGCGTATCCTCATTGTCGAAAGGGATGGCTGCGAAGGTGAATTTGTTGCTGGGACTTGCCTTGGATTGTGATTACATCCTAATGGACGAGCCGTTCTCGGGAATTGATATGTTCAGCCGCGAGCAAATTACTGATGTGTTCACGAGTGAATTGATCGAGGATCGTGGTGTGATTATTACAACTCATGAAATTAACGATATTGAGCATTTAATTGATAAAGCGGTCTTGCTACAGCATGGGAAGGTAGAACGTGAATTCTACTGTGAAGAAGTTCGCGAGCAGGAAGGTAAGTCCATTACGGACGTAATGAGAGAGGTGTACATGAAATGAGAGCTTTTGTGAAGCTATTGAATTTTGAAATGAACCGATTTGCCAAAATATATATTGGACTCATGGTGCTGACAGTTGCCTTGCAGCTTGCAGCAGTCACCATCGGTGCTAATCATTGGCTGGATTCTGCGAATGAGGCAATGAGAGTGAATCAATGGACGCTTGAGCAATATCACAATGTGACTGGATATATTCAGCTAAACAGTATGATGTATGCTCGCTATAATGGACTTCTATATTTCGGACCCATATTTTTGAGCATAACAGTGTTGCTAATATATAGCTGCTTCATCTGGTACCGTGACTGGAGAGGTAAAAATACGATAGTATATCGCCTGCTCACCTTGCCATCCAATCGGGCGAATTTGTATTTTGCCAAGCTGGTTACGATCTTGCTATTCGCATTTGGACTTGTTGCCCTGCAAATTGTCCTTGTGCCACTGGAGCGTTTGATAGCACAGTCGATTCTTCCTGCTGAACTATATCGGAACATCTCGGTATTTGATTATTTGAAGTATCCTACTGTGCTTAAAGTTCTGGTTCCGCCCTACTTTTCTGAGTTTGTTCTATATTATGGACTGGGCATTACGGGCTTGATCGTCTTGTTCACAGCGATTCTAATGGAGCGGAGCTACAGACTGAAAGGGATCGGCTTTATCATATTATACTTAGCGGTTCTGGCTGGATTAGCCTCAATACCCTATCTTATGGGTTATAGCAGATATGATAGCTACTTCTATCCCGGAGAGATCATAGGTGCTTGTCTCGGATTAATAGTGATTATTGCTGGAGGTTCGCTTTGGTACAGCTTATATCTATTGCGTAAGAAAATATCGGTATAATTGAAGGGGTATGGAGGTTAAGGAATGAGAAAATATATGGTTACCGCCGTTCTTGTAGTGTTCTCGGTTGTTACAATCGGGACGTATTATGTACAGGCCTCACAAGAGACACTACCTAATTATAAGCTGACGATGGTTCAAGGGGATGCTTCCCTCGTTGAAGGTATAGCCTTATACGGAAATTATCTGACTAAGGATAGTGTTTTTGGCATCAAACGAGCTAATATCACTACAAATGGTACAGATTATCCAGATGAAAAGTTAACGATCAGCCAAAGCTTAAACCGAAGACCAGTGAACACACAATTGGATAAATGGAGGGATCAGCATCGTCAGTTCATGCGTGGGAAGAAGAACTTAGCTGGGTTCTATGAAAATCAGGATATGCTTGCTTACGTGAATTGGACCGTAGATAAGCAGCAATCAAATGATCCATCAGCGAAGAAAAATGCTAGACTCAGTATTTCTGTGCTTAATAAGCAAAAGGATAATACGCAGGAAATCAGATCCGATATCAATGTGGATCATGATATTTCAGATATCTATGTACAAAATGTACAGCTTGTTGATCAAGAGCTTGTTGCAATGGTGTTTTTGAATCACGGCGCCAAAGGTTATGTAACTGAACCGCAGATTATCCGTGTTAATCTAACAACAAAGGAGATTACGAATGAGCCGCTCGTATTACCAGGAGCTAAATCTGAAGCAGCAAATGGGGATAATCAATTCGTTAGGTTAGCCAATCAAAATCTGGATCACTCGGATCAATGGATTTTAACGGTTAGTAAAGATAATCATAAAAAGGCATATCAAGTAGATGTTGCAACAGGACAAATCTCGCCGCTCGCGTTCCAAGGGCATGAAATGTTATTGAATAATATTATGAATGCGTATGGACAGAAAATTTATTTCCTGCAAAAAGCTGTATCGGGTAAGGAGAATATAGGATTTACTGTTATTTCTTACGATCTCGTGAGTAAAGAATATGAGACTACTCTGAAGAATACAAATATAGATTTAAGTGAAAACATTACCTATGATTTTAAACAAGACTATCTCTATATTGTGGGTTATAAGAATATGGATAATAAGTACTTCAAAGGTAATCGTCTATATGTATTCAATTTGACAAGCGGTAACCTTGAATACGAAGGAAAAGCAGTATCTACAGAGGCTGCAAATCAGGCTGAAGATGAAGCTAACATGGATTTGAATTTTATCGATCTTGGTCAGTATTAGAATTACTTGTAGAATAGAAAAATAGAGATAAAGAGATATGAAAAGGTGAAATAAGCCGAGCTAGTGACTTCAAAAGTCAATTAGCTCGGCTTTTTAGTCGAAAGTTATAAAACAACCAATAATAACTGTATATCGATTAAAATATATTGTAAAACGATAAATAATATGATAAATTCAATTCACAATAAATCTGTGAGGTGTGTTTATTATGGAAAGAGGATCAACACTTTTTTTAAGGGCAGCGGTTATTCTTATTGGTATCCCGGTGCTTGCCTTGTGCATATTTGTGGTGCCGGAAATAGCGAGTTTCGCAGCAGAACTGTATCCGGATTATAGTTTATTGAAATATCTCATTGCCATTGATTTGTATGCCTCGGCGATACCTTTTTACTTTGCACTGTATCAAGCTTTTAAACTGTTAGGCTATATTGACAAGAACAATGCTTTCTCGGAAATGTCTGTACAGGTTTTAAAGAAAATAAAATATTGTGCAATCATCATCAGTTGCTTGTATGTAGTTGGTATGCCACTCTTTTACCTCATGGCGGAGAAAGATGATGCCCCAGGGATTATAGTCATCGGCTTGATTATCATTTTTGCCTCCATGGTGATTGCCGTTTTTGCTGCAGTTCTACAAAAGCTTTTAAAAGAAGCTATTGATATAAAATCAGAAAATGACTTAACTGTCTGAGGTGAAACAATGGCGATTATAATTAATATCGACGTGATGCTGGCCAAAAGAAAAATGAGTGTTACTGAGCTTTCGGAGAGAGTTGGAATAACAATGGCTAATCTTTCTATATTGAAAAATGGAAAAGCAAAAGCGGTGCGATTATCAACGTTAGAGGCAATTTGTAAGGCTTTGGAATGTCAGCCTGGAGATCTATTAGAATACAAAAATGATGAGGAAACATAAGAATGAAGTCAATAACACAATTGCTGCATTTCGGATATCATCAGGCGATGAGTTGCATATTTCCAGTTGCGATTTTTGGGACTTTAGCTCTTTCTAACATAATAGAAATGCCTTTTCTTTACCGTTATGATGCCATTCTTCTAATACTGCTTACAGTGCAGTACCTCATGTACCGTACTGGATTAGAGACGCTGGATGAAATAAAAGTAATCTGTGTGTTCCACGTTATTGGTTTATTGCTGGAAATCTATAAGGTAAAGATGGGTTCATGGGCATACCCTGAGCCAGGGTTTACGAAGGTGTTTGGTGTACCCCTCTATAGTGGATTTATGTATGCAAGTGTCGCAAGCTTTATGTGCCAGATATGGCGAAGATTGAAAATGGATATGACCGGTTGGCCGGGGCTTGCTTCAGCGGGATTGTTGGGAGGAGCCATCTATTTAAATTTTTTCACACATCATTTCATTCCTGATTTTCGTTGGTGGCTGACAGCGCTTGTGGTTGTTGTCTTCTGGAAAACATGGATCATTTATAGGGTACGGACGGTTACCTATCGAATGCCCTTGACACTGGCCTTTTTTATTGTAGGATTTTTTATCTGGTTAGCTGAAAATATCGCTACATTTTTTAATGCATGGAAATATCCTGATCAATATCAAACGTGGCAACTGGTTAGTTTCAGTAAGATCAGTTCGTGGTTCCTTCTAGTGATCATTAGCGTCATTATAGTTGCCCAGCTTAAACATGTTAAGGCTAGCCGTAATCCGATAAATTCATAATTGAGCTGAGTTGGGACAATACGGTTGATTTGACGAATAAATCATTCGTTTGTTACAATGACGGCATCAATTAGGAAAAGGATGAGGACGATGGTTCGTCGTTTGAAAAGGTTTAAGAATGTCGCTACTGCATCAAGCTTCTAAGTATAAATGAATTACATTACTTAGAAGCGAGGGAAAGAAAATGAAACAACATCAGTTCAGCCACTGGTCTGAAATTAAGTATTTAAAGGATATTGTCACCAACCCAATGATTGAGGTAGGAGAGTACTCTTACTACTCTGGTTATTACGATAATCTTGATTTTGAAGATGGGTGTGTCAGATACCTTTGGGGTGATGAACAATCAAGAAAGTTGTTTAATCCCAGTGAAGATTATGGTTGGCATTTAGATAAATTGATTATAGGAAATTATGTTTGTATTGCTAGTGGTGTAATTATTCTCATGGGTGGGAATCACAATCATCATCCTGAATGGATTACCGTGTATCCTTTTGTAGACCAGATTGCAAACTCTTACGAATCCAAAGGGGATACAATCATTGCTAGTGATGCCTGGATTGGGATGAATGCAATGATTATGCCCGGTGTGAAAATAGGCGAAGGTGCTATTGTTGCGGCAGGATCAGTTGTTGTAAAGGATGTCCCACCGTATACGATAGTAGGCGGCAATCCTGCTAAAGTGATCAAGCAACGGTTTACAGATCAAGAAATCGAAAAGTTAAAGGAAATGCGCTGGTTCGATTGGAAACGTGAGAAAATTGAACAAGCCACGTCTATCTTTTCCAGTTCATCTATTGATCAATTATATGACTTTTACCTTAAAGAAATAAAAAAATAACAAAATCAGCACAGGCTGCCGGTATATTCGGCAGCCTGTTCTTTTATCTGACAGGTTCGTTTAACAATAATTGTTTTTTACCAGATTAATCCTAATTAGTATGTTAATATAGGAATGGACTCATTTAATAAGTTAGGAGGAAATTATATTATGGCCTTACCTTTACAAATCCGTCGAATGACACAAAACGATATTGATATTATACATATGGGGTTATCTGAGCATGACGTAAGCCAACCTCTTGATTATGTCCAACGTTGTTGGCAAGAAAATCAAAATGAAAAGCGAGTTACACTTTTAGCTTTTTGTGAAAATGAGTTTGTTGGATGGGGACATGTGGTATACAGGTCGGAATATCCTTATTTTGCAGAGAATAATATACCTGAAATTCAAAACTTTGACGTCATCCCGCCATTTAGGAAACGTGGGGTAGGAAGTGTATTAATTGAAGCTCTTGAAAAAGATGCTTTTACTATATCTAATACTATTGGTATTGGATTTGGATTATACGCTGACTATGGAACCGCACAACGGATGTATATAAAGCGTGGTTTTATCCCTGATGGGCGGGGAATCATGTACGATAATAAGCCTATTGAGCCTGGGGCACATGTTTGTGTGGACGATGATCTCTGCCTTTATCTTATAAAAACTATTGAGCAATAAAAGCAGCTCTTGTACGGGGGGAGATAGATTCTGAAGTATATCGAATTTGGTATCGGCAATACATGGCTTATTAGAACTGAAACGGAGTTAGAGGATGGAACGGAATATGAAGAAAAAGGCATAGTGACACCGGTAAAGTTCCGCTCGTTATATTTCAGGATTTGGATTGGCAAAACTGTAATCATTCTAGACTTAAAACAAGGCTTGAAAATATGTAAGAAGAGTCGTAAAACGTTGAAGATTATTTTTGGTATAACAAGTCTTTAGGTTAAGTATGACAAGGTTGCCGTCTAAATGAACAAATGGAGGAGACCTGACACGAGACTTAGTGCTCTACCTGAGAATTATTAAAAACTCAAAATATAACGACAAGCGAGGTTTAAATGGATAATCCAGAGAATTTGACCCAAGCGCTGTCTAAGTTTTATGAAGAACTTGAACGATCTGATTTACCGGTTAATACTTTTATGCTATTACGTAAGGGAGAAGTTATTACCGAGTTTTATCGTCAACCGTACCGCAAAAACGTTCCCCAGGTTTTATTTTCTCTAAGTAAGAGCTTTACATCTATTGCAGCAGGCATAGCATGGGATAAGGGTTATTTTGAATTAACGGATAAAGTGGTTTCTTTTTTCCCGGATCAGCTTCCTAGCTCAATTTCACCTAATTTAGAGAAGATGACGATACATCATCTTCTTTCCATGAATACAGGACATAACAATAATATATATGGTGCGATAGCCAAGCAAAATGATTGGGTTCGTGCCTTTTTAGCTTTGGACGTAGAAGATGAACCGGGAAGTTATTACAATTACAATACACACGCCACTTATATGGTTTCGGCTATTATCGAAAAGACGACTGGAGAAAATCTTGTTGATTTTCTAATGCCAAGATTATTTACGCCATTGGACATAGAAAGACCGGATTGGGAGACTTGCCCGTTAGGAATTGTTGCTGGTGGAATGGGACTAAGCATACCAACAGATGCAATTGCGAAATTTGGCCAGATGCTCCTCAATCAAGGGGTTTACAATAGTCGTAGAATTGTTTCGAAAGATTATTTAAAGCTGGCGCTAAATGAACAAAGCGATAATCGTTGGGGACAAAATAAGGCTGACTGGTCAAACGGATATGGTTATCAGTTCTTTATGTGCAGGAATGGATGTAAGATGGGGAATGGAGCTTTTGGTCAATTGTGTTTCATTGATCCGAGTCAAGAGATTGTGATTGCTGCAACTTCAAGTTTTACCGAGATGAAGAAGTTACAGGATTTTTTAGATATCATATATGCAAAATTACTGAACTTTGATTGGCCAACGGTTGCATCTAACATTATTAAACCTCCTACATTTACCTCCTTAGTAAACAGGATTGTTAAAGTAGATTATAGATCGTACAGTGGAATTTATATCTTTGAAGATAATAAGCATAAAATCAAAGAATTAACACTGAAGATTGAAGAAGAGCACCTTAGTTTTTCTTTACTTTACGACGATCATTTAGATGAATTTCCGTTCGATTTTTCAAGGCCTACCCATGCAAAAAGTTTATTTATTAAAGACTTATCCCTTAGTGAGCAGGAAGTTTGTACATCTGCAAGCTGGCAATATGATGATTCCAAATTAATCCTCACGGTATATTACATTGAAACCCCTTACGTAGTTGATTACACTTTGAGTTTTAGCGGTAAAAAAATTGAACTGCATATGCATAGGAATCTTTCCTTAGAGGATAGAGAAGACATAACTGTTATTGGTTGGGAGGGATGAAATGACCAAGGGTAAAGGTTGGATAGCTGTTTTATTTTTGCTGTTTTCTTTAGTTTTTGTGGGAATCACACATCAGGGGACTATGTTTGGGGATTACCTCTTCAGAACTATTGGAATTCCACCTTGGAGCGAACCTGCGACAAACCATGGTTTACATTATTCAGCAATATTCGGGATCATTTTGTTAATTTTCAGTGGGAATTTAACTATAAAGCACTTTAGACAGTGTTATAAAAAATATGTAGGCAGAACCGTTTTGCTTGCTATCATCATTTTCATTATATTATATCCATTTCTAACAGAACGATTGTATTATCTTGTGAATATGAACAATGAAGGAATTGAAGTTGTGGATTTTCTGGAAAAAGATTCGCACTGTATGTACGGTACTCAAGAGGATATTGTGCAGGTTCAATGTACAATCAGGCTAATCAACTATGGCGGGCAAAATGAAACCGTTATGATCCGTCCAATCTTTCGAGAGTACGGTAATCCTCAAGGGATCTGGTCATTCGCAGAGGTTCAGCCGCAAGAGATTACCTTGTTTCCAAGATCTAATATTAAACATAACATTCACTTTGAGAGTAAGCCTGACGCTCGGATTGCTGAATTCGGGGCGAACGGTAATACCGATTATTTTGGTGTGGAGTTCGTCAAGGATGGACATAAAAAGGAAGTCATTAGGGACTGAATTAATAAAAAGATTCATGTCAGTATTAGTTTTAATATTATTACAGCTGAGTAGTAACGGAAGGGAAGGTTTCCAGTGACTCAACGCCTGATAACAAAAGTAAACCAGCGCCTCGATAGTGTGCGTGTGCTTGTTCAAGAAATGATCATGTCTATAGGTAGCGAACAACGGAAACAGGAAGCGTGTGTTCACCTGTACGGAGTGTCTAGTTTCGCTTCATTGCTTGCCGTGAAAAGAGAACAAAATCAGGAATTGGCAGCCATTATAGGACTGCTTCATAATTATTATTTCTTCAAAACCGGAGTCAAGGAATTTCCAGGTCCCAACAGTGCAGATACCATAAGGCCTTTATTAAGAGACTTGAATATGTTTACCAAAGAAGAGCTGACTCAAATTCTAAAGGCAATCTTCCATCAAGGGGACAGGAATAAAGTTCAGGGTCCCTATGAAGAGATTCTAAAGGATGCTCAAGTTCTACAATTACACTTGCAGAATAGGGGATGTAATGTAACACAACAGGACACGAATAGGCTTCGGAATGTACTTCGTGAAATGACGATTCCAGAGGATTTTTTGGAAGAGATAGATTACAGCAGCGGGGCTGAAGTTCTCCAGCCTACGGATAAACGAGGTAAGTTAGCTACTATTGCTGAAGCATTTGGAAAAGAAAACATTGTTGGAATACCAGGAAACGAACGATATCGAGAAATCTGTAAATATTGGCCTGACCAAGCGATTTATAAAGTATTACAAAACAATTGGTGCGCAGCATTTGTATATTACTGCTGTATGCAAGCTGGATTTCTGCTGCCGATTCGATATCCGAATGCTGATTTTCGATTAGCTGGCGTAGGGGCATGGTTAGAGTGGGCGCAACTACCTGAGACCGCATTTTTTTATTTTGACGGGCAAGAGGGGTTTACTCCTCAGCGTGGTGATATTGTGATTTATGAAAAATTGCTAACTAATGACCCTCACGATCATACAGGTATTGTTTTAGCATGCGATGACAAGGAGATCTTAGTTGCTGAAGGAAATAGGGATAATCAGAATTATTCCAGTGTTTTCTACAGAGATCGCTGGCATTGCGTATATGGCTATATCCGTATCGCTAATGACTATGAATTTGAGTTTAGTGGTGAGTATACTCCAATTTAGTTGAGGGGAGTTCATTCGGATGATCACAGTTAAGAATATTATGGCTGAGTATTTATTAATGTCTAACCCTAATTTTGAATTATTTTCAGAACAAGCTCTGGAAAAAAATACGCTGCAACAGCAAAAACATCTATATAAAACTCCGGTTTTTATCGTTACTTTTGAAGCAAAAAATGAGCCAGCTTGGGACAAAGATTCTTGAGCTTCTTCTCTTTTAAAAAGCGAACAAACTTGCCTTTTAGCAATGTTAGAGTTATCATAGATTTCTAAAGTCGTTAATGGAGGTGCTGAATGAAATATTCCCAAGCGACAGATTATGCACTTCATGCAATGCTCTATATGGTGACGGTGGCGTCTGATAAGCCGGTGGGTGTTCAATTGCTTGCTGAGAAGTTAGGTGTTTCCCAAACCTATCTGTCCAAAATGATGACTAAGCTAGTGAAGGCTGGATTGATTCAATCTGCACCTGGTGCTAATGGTGGTTATCGTCTCAGACGCAAGTCGGAAGAAATCTCTTTTTTGGATATTATCCATGCAATCGAAGGAACGGCTTCCTTTTTTGAATGCAGTCTAGATCACGGAAGTGAATGTCTGATTCAACAGGTTGTGATTGACGCTGAGCGACAGATGGAGCAGTACTTAGAGAACACGAAAATTGCAGATTTGGCAAAAACGATGAAGGCGGAGTAAAGATCCGTTCTTTTTTCGGGGTTATTAGAGACAATATAAATCCGTAATGACTTTAATGTGGGTTTTGATACTAAAATATGAAGTTTAAAACAATGGAGGATGATTACAATGACTGAAGAGCAAAAATTAAATGCCAAGAGGGCGACCTATGAAAAAACCACTCATATTTCGATTCCCTCTTATGATTCATTATTTTCGATGATCCAATCTTATTTTCGCTTCGAGTTAGGTGACATCCCTGTATCTATGCTCGTGGTCGGTGCGGGCGGAGGAAATGAATTTTCGGCATGGGGGCCATCTAACCCAAACTGGACATTTACTGGAGTGGATCCTTCGGAAGATATGCTTAAGATCGCGAAATTAAAGATAGATGAACTGGGCTTAGAGAGCCGTGTCAGTCTGATTTCTGGGACAATCGATGATCTTCCTCAGCAGGACTCAAAGTTCGATGTGGCAAGTTGTATTTTGGTCCTTCATTTCATCCATGATGTTCAAGAAAAATTGAAATTGCTACGCTCCATAAAGGATAATCTGAAACCGGGTGCTCCATTTGTTCTCGTAAGTGCATATGGAGATTTGGATGATCCTGAACTCCACGACAGAATAAACGTATGGAAAAGCTTTTGGGTTGCAGGGTATGAATCTCCCGATGCGTTTGATAATGTAAGTAGCAATATTACAAAAATTTCTTTCCTTCCCGAAAAACAAATTGAAGAGTTATTGAAAGAATCAGGCTTCACAAGAATCACTCGATTTTATTCTACTGGAATTATGGCAGGCTGGATGTGTCACGCGGAGTGACTTGAATACTTTCGGACCCAGATGACGTTATTTGTATATATTTAGGCGTTGGAGCATGATTTCGGACTCCAGTGCTGCTATTCCTTAAATAGAGGGTGATATATGGTGATTATCATGCTCATAGCGGCTATGGAGTCCGCGAGCACCCTTAATATAGGAAAAAGTAGCGTATAAGGTCAACTATGTCCTATAGTGCGATTCATAAGTGTGATTAGTACTTAATTAAACCAAGTTTAAGGATTAGTTCAGCGATCAGGTAGCTCCAAAAAGTAGGGGGTGCCCAACAGCCATTGTATGGCTATGGACACCTCATTGTTTTTAACGAAAGTGACTAATCTATACATGAAGCTTGTAACGATTTGCTTTGCTTATCCGCTGAATGTCTGCAAGTTCCTCCGAAGTGAGTGGAGCTACATCAGCAGCCATTACATTGCTTTTTAATTGCTCCAGACTGCTTGCCCCAGGAATAATAACGGCTACAGATGGATTAGCTAGTGGATAATGAAGCGCTGTTTGTGCAAGATTGCGAGAGTCACTAGTTTCCTGCGAAAGCTGATCATGCAAATTCAGAAGTTCCTCACTACTGTAATCTAAGTAATTCTTCTCGGCTTTGCTGCGACCACGCTCTGATAGAATGCCCCCTGCTAAAGGCCCGCGTGCGATCATGCTAATTCCATGCTTAGCTAGCAGAGGAAGGATTTCTTCCTCAGGACGTCGATCTAAAATGCTATATTGGCTCATAACACTTACGATATTTGATTTTTTCACATATTCTCTAATTACATTAGGACGAATAGAAGAGATCCCATAATAGCGGATAAGACCCTCTTGCTTAAGTTCTTCAAAAGCTTCAATCGTTTCGTCAATTGGATCTTCAATAGTGCCGCCATGCAGCTGGTATAGATCGATGTAATCGGTTTGCAGCCGTTTGAGACTATCTTTGACTGCATTTTTAATATAGGCTTTTGAAGGATCCCAGCTCCAGCCATCTTGGCCGGGAATTCTGCGGTTGCCAACTTTTGTGGTCAGGATTACATCCTGTCGACGTTGACGAATGGCTTGGCCAATAATCTCTTCATTACGGCCCTCATCATAAAGATCTGCTGTATCAACAAAATTGATTCCTTGATCGAGTGCTTCATGAACAATGGAAATGGCTTTCGCCTCATCCGTACCCAAAGACATACAGCCAAGTCCTATTTCACTTACATACAAATCGGATTGTCCTAAACGATTTTTTCTCATAGCGCATTCCTTTCTACTTCTGTTGTTGTTATATTATAACGTTTTGGAGAATTGAATTCTAATGGTGCTTCGGACTTCCATTGACTTTATGATCTTTTGGCTTTATCGTCATAGCATATATTATTTATTAGATGAAGATAGATAGGGAGAGATTGGATCATATGGAACAAGCGATGTTTGCAGGCGGATGTTTTTGGTGCATGGTGACACCGTTTGAGGAATTACCAGGCATTCAAGGAATTGTATCGGGATATGCGGGAGGGTTAACTGAGAATCCAACCTACGAAGAAGTCAAAACCGGAACAACGGGGCATTACGAGGTTGTGCAGATTACGTTTGATCCAGCGCTTTTTTCATACGAGAAGCTGCTTGAATTATATTGGCCTCAGATTGACCCTACCGATGATGGTGGGCAATTCCAGGATCGAGGAACTCAGTACCGGACAGCGATCTTCTATTATAATGAAGAACAGCGTTTAGCAGCTCTTGCCTCGAAGGAACAGGTTGCGGTCAGTGGCAGATTCTCCGGTCCAGTCGTTACGGAAATTCTTCCGGCGCCAACTTTTTATCGTGCAGAAGAGTACCATCAGGATTATCATCATAAGAATCCCAAGCACTACAAAGAAGATCGGGAGCAATCCGGTCGGGATACTTTTATCGCTAAACACTGGTAAGTGTTGAAAAAACTTTAAACCAAGAGCATCCTGAGTCATTCATGGCTTACGGGATGCTCTTTTTGCATTATATACAAATTTTATTTATTTTAAATTCTACATACTTTCCACACATTTGTAGACTAAACTACTCTAAATCAAGCGAGAACATCACACAGGAGGGTTTAGGATGAAAAAAATCATACCATTTGTTGCCGTTAGTTTGCTTTTGAGTACAGTGTTAACAAGCTGCCAATCAGGCAATAATGTTCCATCTAAGGTTAATTCGCAAGCTAGTTCTGCAACGGTGGAGCAACCATGGATAGCTACGAAGAATACTACTCGTATTAACACTTCAGATCCGATTCAAGCCGCAGTGTTAGTTTCTCAGACTTTATGGACTGCGCAAACAAAGAATAATAGACCTTCAAGTGTAGTTTTGACGGATGTGAGTAATTGGCAGATCGCCGCAGTTAGTGCAGATTTGATTCATCATCCCAGTAATGGGCCTGTACTGTATACTACAAAAGAAGGGGTTCCTGAGGTTACTCTCGCTGAACTTAAGCGACTGAATCCAATAGGTGCTGAAGGCAATAAAGGGGTTCAGGTAGTGCTTGTTGGGCCTATGGCATCCAATGTCGAACAACAATTAAAGGCCATTGATTTAAAAGTAGACCGGATAGAAGGGGATGAGCCAGCGGCAGTAGCTCAGGCTATAGATACTTATTACGCCAAAGCAGCGGGTGAACTTCCAAAGTCGGTCATTATTGGTTCTATGGATAGCCCTGAGTACACGTTGCCAGCAGTGAATTGGATCGCACATATGCCTGAACCTCTTCTCTTTGTAACCAAAGACGAAATTCCTAACTCAACGGTCGAGGCTTTAAAAGAACGTGGAGGTAGCGCAACCATTTACATCCTAGGACCAGAAGACATTGTCTCAGCAGATGTAGAAAAGCAATTAAAAGAATACGGAACAGTTCTCCGTATAGCTGGAGAAGATGTTTTTAAGAACGCTATAGCTTTTGCAAGTTTTAAGGATGCCAATAACGGATTCGGCTGGGGAATCAATACACCCGGTCATAACCTGTCTTTGTTAACCACGGATTCAACGATGCTCGCTATCGCCGCTGCGCCTTTTTCTCATTTGGGGAAACATGCGCCGCTTATTTTTACGGAAAAAGACGGGCTGCCAGATTCAGTAATGGAGTATATGATGGAGCTTCAGCCTAAATTTCAAGATTCACCAGCAGAAGGTCCTTACAATCATGCTTGGATAACTGGGGATAACCTTACAATAAATGAGCGAGCACAAAGTGAAATCGATGACATGCTAGAAATCTCACCTGCTGCAGGAGGCAATCCGCATTCCGGCCACTAACCATCATCACAGGCTGGCATCATTTAGGGATGATGTCGGCTTGTTCTGTGTTTTTTTTGTATAATGAGAAGAACTAGGTCATAAAGAGGGTGAACGGCTTGAATAAGCTACAGATACTGATCGTAGATGATGAGTGGAACATGCGGAATTTATTGCGGATTTATTTAAGTAAAGAAGGGATGTCTACAAAAGAGGCGTCAACGGGTCATGAGGCACTCCAACTGTTGAAACAACACAGCTTTGACCTAATCTTGCTGGATGTGATGATGCCGGATATGGATGGCTGGCAGGTCTGCAAGCTGGTGAGGGAGTCAAGCTCTATCCCAATTCTAATGCTAACCGCACGTTCTGAAACCAAGGATAAGGTACGTGGTCTCGGTATAGGTGCAGATGATTATCTTACTAAACCGTTTGAGCCGGAAGAATTAGTGGCTAGGATTTATTCTCTGCTGCGGCGTTCAACACTTACTTTTGTTCAACAACCTCAGGAAAAGGTGCTCACATACCCTGATTTTAAAATATACCCAGAAGCTAGGGAGGTACATATTCAGGATACATCCATTGAATTCACGCTCAAGGAGTTTGATCTACTGGCCACTTTGGCGCAAAACACTACCCGGGTTTTTACGAGAGAAGAACTGGTGGAGCGATTATGGGGGAATAATTATGAGGGGGAGAATCGTGTTATTGACACTCATATTAAGAATATCCGCGAGAAACTACATAAAGCAGGCCTAGCCTATAATCCGGTTCAGACGGTGTGGGGATTAGGTTATAAATTTCATGCTCCCGGTAATCAGGTATGAAAAATAACATCATCGGACTTAAGCTCGGTTTTGTTATTATGTCTGTTTTTGTGGTTGTTTTGCTTGTTCTTGGAATTACTATAGACCGGATGTTTACAAACTTTTATTACAACGAGATGCAAAAAGAGACGGAGGAACTCACCTCACATTTTATTGGAATGGCGGAATCGCAGGATAGTTCAAACGAGCAGATGATGAGTACCTTTGCAGAATTTTCGGATGTCAGTATCTTTAATATCTCGAAGGATGGCCATGTGATACTCCACTCGGGTGCACATGATCGTATGGATCGTTCATTCATCCAAGCTTCGGATGTTAGCCGGATTTTTGCTGGGAAAAGTATTGATTTTGAGTATAAAGATCCTGCTGGATATTCTTATTTTATCATTGGAAAACCAATAATGGAGGGGGATACAACTCAGTCTGCACTTTATGTAATGTCCTCTACAGAGAGTATGAAGCAATCTTTGGCTTCCATCCGGAACCTGCTGCTGATTGCAGGAATAGGGGCTTTTATATTGGCTTTAGGGATCACTGGTGTGATCGCCATGATTTTGTCCAGACCTCTGATCAAGATGCAAAAGGCAACCCGGAAAATCGCGGCTGGCGAGCTGGAAACGAGACTGTCTATACGTAGTAACGATGAGATTGGTTTTTTGGCAGAGGCCATAAATGATCTGGCTGTCGATCTGCAACGATACAGGGATACAAGGCAGGAATTTCTGGCAAATATCTCACATGAGCTGAGAACGCCCATTACATATTTGGAGGGGTACACCAAGGTTATAAAAGATGGACTTTACGAGACCGAAGGGGAAAGAGATCTATACCTGGACATCATTCATCAGGAAGCACATCGGCTCCAGCATCTGGTGGATGATTTATTTGAACTGGCAAAGATGGAGGAAGGAAAGGTTACACTTACCCAAGAGTGGATCGATCTCAGTCAGCTAGCGGAACAAGCCGTGCGCAGAGTTGAACTGAAAGCAAAAGAGAAGGGATTACACCTGAAGATTCAGCTTAGCGGAGATGCGTATATGATCCGTGGAGATCAAAAACGTATGGAACAGATTATAATGAACCTTCTGGAAAATGCAATTCGTTATACGGATGAAGGCGAGATTATTGTTCATGTGGAATTTGCAGCGGATGCTGCAACTCTAATAGTTGAAGATACAGGAATAGGTATTCCTGAGAAAGAGCTTCCCTATATCTTCGAACGTTTCTACCGGGTAGAGAAATCACGTTCAAGACAATACGGTGGTTCAGGTCTGGGGCTTTCCATTGTTAAAAAGCTGGTGGAATTGCATGGAGGCAAGATTCGAATGATGAGTCAGCCTGGAGCGGGTACTCGTTGCGAGGTGCAACTATTTAATCTATCTAAATCCGAATAAATGTAAGTAAAAAGAGACTTCAGATACAAAATGAGGTCTCTTTTTTGCATGTTTATAATGTTATTTATTCGACTCAAGCTCTTCAAGTGCCCATTCGCAAAATTGTATAGAGCTCTCCATATCAAGCACACGTTTGTGGATCAGTAAATAACGTCCAAAAGTGGTGGCTTTTAACTCACGCGTCTCACCGCGTTCATCACGTAAGACTTCGTTTGCTTTGAGCAAAACCTTGTATCGCTCCAGCTCACTTTTACAAAACTCTGCACGTTTTAGCAATAGGTCCTTGGCTTCTTCCGGGTTGGATAGCCATAAGCTATACAGCTTAAAATGCAGCTCATCCCGCAGCACCGGAGGCTCTGCAGTAGTTTCCACCCATTGCCGCAATTGCTCCAGTCCTGCTTTCGTAATGGAGTATTCTTTTTTATCCGGTTTATCGGTCTGTTCAATGAGCTTAAAGGTGATATAACCTTGCTGCTCCATGCTCATTAATAGAGGGTAGATTTGACTATGTCCAGCACGCCAGAGCGGCTTGATATTCTGAGTTAATTCATATCCAGACAATGAGTTAGCGCTAAGTAAAGCTAGAAGTCCATAAGACAGTGTATTCATTACTATAAAGCCCTCCAGTTATTATAAATCCGTTTTCATTGAATTTTTCGGGGATATGTCATCATTGACATATTGATCATACGATTATAACATTATTCAAGTCACCTTATATATGTAAAAGTAGACATATAAAAAAATAATGAGGAGGGGAAGCATGGAAGAAAATCAAGCAAGCAAAATACATTTTTGGCCGATCATGATTGCCATATTCTTCGGAAATTTCGTCTCTGTCTTAAGTACAACGACGATCAACATTGCTGTTCCTCTTTTAATGGATCATTTCAATACGAGTCTGAACACCATGCAATGGATGGTCACCGGTTTTATGCTGGCGACAGGAGTAACCGCACCACTCGCCGGCTATCTCGGAGGAAGATTCAGCTACAAAAAGCTTTATCTTTTCGCCTTGATGGGATTCACCATGTTCTCTTTGCTTTGTGCTTTAGCATGGGATCCAACATCATTAATTGTATTTCGGATGCTACAGGGTTCGTGTAGCGGTCTCATCATGGCTTGTACAATGACCATCATATTTCAAGTAATACCGGGAGAACGCAGACCTTTTGCAGTAAGCCTCTGGTCGTTATCCGCGATGGTCGCGCCAGCCATAGGACCAACGTTTAGCGGGTGGCTGCTCCAATATGCCAGCTGGCATTGGTTATTCTTAATTAACATCCCTATTGGAATCATAGCTGTTATTCTAACCCTAACGTTAATTCCATATTATCGAATGAATATTCCGAAGTCATTTGATATTCCTGGTTTCCTTACCGTTGTCCTCGGTAGTTTATCATTATTAACTGCATTTAGCCAAGGCAATAGCTGGGGATGGACTTCGTGGAAAACCTTATCGTTAATCCTTTTGGGAGTTGTGTTGTTAGTTTTGTTTGTTTTGCGCGAGCTGAAGGCGGAGGTACCTCTGCTGAATTTGCGTGTATTCCGTAATCGCCGTTTTACCGCCATGCTAAGTATCTATAGTTTGGTTACGATTGCGATGTATGCCGGAACCTATTTAACCCCTTTGTTCTTACAAACGGTAGAAGGGGCTACAACGCTTAAAACAGGGCTGATTTTATTGCCGTCCTCGATCCTCCTTGCCTTGCTGAGTCCAATCGTAGGTAAGCTGTATCCAAAGTTCGGACCTGTGAAGTTGATTTCTGCGGGTATTTTATTTATATTCATCGGTTTATTCATGCTTAGTCGGCTGCAAACGAACATATCTTATAGCTTTATTATGTGGGCGATGGTCGTTCGTAATCTCGGCATTGGACTAGCCAATGTTCCAAGCAGTACAGCCTCAATGGAGGAAATTCCTGTCGAATGGTCTGGGCATGCTACGTCGATCAACAACTGGGTTCGCAATGTGTTAAGCTCACTTGGGATTGCAGTATTCACCTCACTGCTGTCGAGTAGATCCTTACTCCACTCTAAAGAGTTGATCAGCTCCGGTGCAAGTAATACAGATTCGATACGTTTGCTATCGTTCACGATGGGTGTGAATGATGTTTTTGTGGTAGGTTCCATTATTGTGTTGTTTGGATTTCCACTGATGTTTTTATTACGCAAGAAGCGTACTGTGGTAACTGTACAAAACGCAGGATAACCGGTACGATACAAAAAGCAGATCAAGGTTTTATCCTTGATCTGCTTTTTGTCTTAGATTACGTTTTGTTAATAAACTTTAATGCATCATATCGCCCATTCCACCCATACTCCCTACAATTTCCGGATTAATCATCCCGAAGATCATCGCGATATGCGCCACGACCAAGAATCCACTAATAAGCAGAAAATGCAGCTTCATCTTATACTCTTCCGATCGTTTACGGGCAATCAGACCAAGATCTAACAAAGCCAGTGGCAATAAGAAGAGTACTCCGCTTAAATAGAAGCCCACGGCTACGATATCAACCCATGTGTGCCATTCCCCATTCACAGACAAAGGAATAAACGAAGTTGGAAACAAGTAGAGGAATACACCTGTGAAATATATCCCTGCGAGTATGCTGCAGACTTTGTTGAAGGATCGTAGTGGGCCTGTTAGATTCTTGGTGAACAAAATAATAAACTCTGTAATGGTAATCGTCTCAGCAAAAATCACGGGGATTGCCATGAATATAATCAAGTTCCAAGGCTGGTTGTCCGCTAGCAAAGACATGTAATGCGTCATGTTCATAAGATACTCCTCCGATAATATGTAATAGCTTCAGTTACTTATCGTATTCGAGAAGTATGTGGAAAGTATGTGGAAACGAAGGTATGATAAATATATGCAATAATAACAGTCGAGGGGAGCAAGACAACCGTGGGAAGAGGATTACAAAACATTTTATTTGATTTAGATGGTACTTTAACAGACCCCAAAGAAGGCATCACCAAAAGCGTAGAATATGCTTTGAACAAATTTGATATACAGATCGAACATTTGGATGAGCTTCTTCCTTACATAGGTCCTCCGTTATATGATTCATTTATCGAGCTGCACCATTTCACTGAGGAACAAGCGCTTCAAGCGGTTGCTTTTTACCGGGAGCGTTACAGTGCCACGGGATTATTTGAGAATATGGTGATTGAAGGTATACCCCAATTGCTGGAGGGACTTAAGACGAATGGATACTCATTGTATGTAGCAACCTCCAAACCGACTGTTTTTGCAGCACAGATTCTTGAGCATTATAAGCTCGATCATTATTTCAAACATATCGGAGGAAGTAATCTGGACGGTACCCGTTCTAAGAAGCAAGAGGTTATTCAGTACGTGCTTGATGAGAATGACATACATCCAGAGGAAGCGGTAATGATAGGAGATCGTAAGCATGATATCATCGGTGCTATTGGCTGTGGTGTCGAATCTATTGGAGTGACTTTTGGTTATGGTCCCAAGGAGGAGCTTGAACAAGCCGGAGCAGACCATATCGCCTTTCGTGTGGAAGAAATTGCAGATATCATTCAGCATATTTCATTGAGAGAACGGTGCACCAAATGAGTGTTATGAATACTGTAATACTTGACGGGAAATCGATTAAGCTGGTTCCAACAGATGAAAGTCATGCAGAAGGATTGGCGAAAGTGTTAAGAAATCCAGACATCTGGGAATTTACCTGGCGAAAAATAACGTCGGACGAGCAGGTGCAAGGATTAATCTCAACAGCTTTAGCGAATCAAAAGAACGGTTCACAAATTACCTTTACTATCATTGATAAAGCAACGGAGCGAATTATCGGAACCACTCGTATTATGCATCCGGATTTGGTTCATCGTAACGCTGAAATTGGATGTACCTGGATCTCACCAGACTATTGGAGAACTAGTGTGAACACAGAAGGCAAGTCGCTGCTGCTACACTATTGTTTTGAAGAACTAAAGCTGATCCGCGTAGAATTTGCAGTGGTCGCGAACAACTTGAGGTCACAAAGAGCAGTAGAACGAATAGGGGCGGTTAAAGAAGGGGTTCTGCGCAAGCATAGAATCAAGTCTGACGGATCGATTCATGATAATGTGGTCTTTAGCATATTGGATACCGAATGGCCTGCTGTAAAAGAGAATCTGCATTATTTGATAAATGATAAATACGCATAAGTATAGATGAAGCAAACAAACGGGCTAGGGGCCGTTCCATAGGGAGCTACACTTCATCTATAATTGAGGAATCAGAGTGGCGACGGAAGCAATTTGTTAAAGCAGAGTGAGTGTTTAATTGTATTTTGTACAACTATAATTCCTTAATTGGTCGGGGTATAGATATAACTGTATTTAGTACATCTATATTCCTCATTTAATTTCTTATAGGTGGATTTTCAGGGTTTTAATTGTACAGAATACAATTAAAACAAGAATAGTTACTTTTGCATACGGAATAAGTGTACAGAATACAGTTATTTCACATTTACCCTATATCACTCTCCATTATCTCATTCGAATCCTTTAAATTAGGTGCTAGAAGTATAACAAGAGGGGATGCACCGGAAGCTACGTTCTGTCTGAAAGGATTTCTTCAAGGCATCAGACTTGCAACTCCTGCTTAGTGAGGATGAATATACTTGGTGGATCAGCGGATGATTAAGCGAGTTAAGCCAGAGCGTATAAGGATTTGCCCATAAATTTGCTTAAACACCCCCCACAGATCAAAAACACCAGGCAGTGATACTCCAATCCCGGAGAATCGCTGCCTGGTTTTTTTTAATAACAGAGACCGCTACAAATTCTAGAAAGAGCTGCTTGGAGCAGCGCCTTCTTTTATGATTCAGCCAATAGGCTGCTTATGGTTATTGTTTAGGACTTACAAGGATTTTCACTTGATTTTTTTCTTTCAAAAGAGCCTCAAACCCGTGATCAATCACTTCATTCAGTTTAATTCTCTTAGTAACAAGTTTTTCAGCAGGGAAGTACCCTTGTTCCATCAAGCTAATTACAGCTGGGAAAACATCACGGTAACCAATGATACCAGTTAAGTTGCGTTCTTTAAGTACGATATTGTTTGGTGTAATCGTAGCATCTTTTTCGAAAATACTAACGATCATAATTTGTCCACTCAATTTAGTGGAATTAATGGCTTGGGTTAGAACGGGAGGTACACCTGTCACTTCAAACGCAACATCTACGCCACCATCGGTACGTTTTTGAATTTCTTCGACCACATCATATTGTTTAGGATCGATTACAATACCACCAAGTTCTTCAGCTTTACTCTTACGTTCCTCGGAAAGTTCTACTACATAGATTTCAGCTGCGCCGGATGCTTTCAAAGCTTCAATGACCAGCAAACCGATTGGGCCAGCACCGAATACTACAGCTTTATCTCCAACCTTCAGTTGACTGGAACGAACAGCGTGTAGAGCAACGGCAGAAGGTTCCACCAGAGCACCTTGTTCATAGGATAAGCTGTCTGGAATTTTGTGCACCATATGTTGGTCTGCTGCGACGTATTCTGAGAATCCACCGCCACCACCAGCCAAACCTAGGAAGCCCATTTTTTCACAAAGATTATATTTACCTTGTCGACAAGCCACACATTCACCACATGCAAAAACAGGCTCTACGACGACGCGATCACCAACATTAAACTTGCTAACGCCTTGACCTACTTCTACGATTTGTCCAGAGAATTCATGTCCCATTACGACTGGAGCTTTTTCACCAGTAAGGGGATGATCTGTTCCTTGGGGAATGAAAATAGGACCGGCTACATATTCGTGAAGATCGCTGCCACAAATTCCGCACCATTCGATTTTGATTTTCACTTTTCCTTCAAGGGCTGCTGGTTCTTCAATCTTTTCTAACCGTAGATCTTTGACGTTATGCCATCTTAATGCTTGCATATCATTCATCTCCTAGATTAATAATTAATAATAAATAGTATTTTATTCCTGGAAAAGAGGAAACGTTTCCGAGAACAAATATGTCACATAATTTTCATATTGTCAAATTTAAATATTGAAAATATTAATATTGAAAATTAGTGAAATTTTTCACTAAAATAGAGTTATATCAAGCCTTTAGGCTCACAGTGGCAGCTGAGATAAGTATTCTTCTATGTACTATTATGTTATAATCTATACATTGGAATTTTGATTTTAGATGAGTGGAATAGAGATGAATACGAAAACGATTCCGGAAATAAGGGGACTATCAGAGTGGCTAATAAAAACAAAGTAACCATAGAGGATGTAGCGAAACGGGCGGGGGTAGGTATTGCTACTGTCTCAAGAGCCATTAATAATTCAGAGGGAATTAGTTCCAAGACTAAGGCGCTAGTACTGCAAGTGATTGAGGAGATGGGTTTCACTCCAAATACCTCTGCGCAAAGCCTCAAAATCCGCCAAACGAAGCAGATTGCTCTGGCCGTTCCTGACATTCGCAACGCAATTATTCCGGATATCGCCTGGTCCGTAGAGCAAGCCGCCAAACAACATAGCTATCGGGTAATTCAAATTAATACTTCTGGCAACCCGCGCACTGAGCTCGAAACGATTCGTGAGGTCAAAAAATTACATGTAGATGGACTCATTATCATGCCTCTTGCTTATCCAAAGACCATGGTAGAGTTAATTAATAAATCGAGTGTTCCGGTCTCCATCATTAACTACGGGAAAAGAATCACAGAAAATGTGAAAGCTGACGTCGTTAGTTTGTCACGTTTTGAAGGACAATTAGTGATGGAGCATTTAATCAATATCGGTCGTTCTAGAATTGCATATGCAGGGGCACAAAAAGATCTTATTGAAGATCGTTATCTTGCTTATCAGCAAGCTTTAAATCAAGTGGATATTTCGCTTGTTTATTTTGGAGAAGACTTTTCCTTGCAAACTGGACTACAAGCCGCTGACTATTTCTACAGCCTGACGCATATGCCAGACGCTATTTATGCAGTGAATGACATGGTGGCCATAGGTATTGTGAATCGGTTTAAAGAATTAGGCGTTCGTGTTCCAGAAGATGTGGCGGTGGTTGGGGTAGATAATAACGCATGGACAACTATCACAACGCCTCAGATTAGTTCAGTTTCCATCATGGGGAATGAAGTGGCACGATTAGCCACACAGCTTCTTTTGCAACGTATTCAGGATAATATTACCGGGGAGTATCAAAGGGTGCAGCTTGATCCGCGATTAATCGTGCGAGAGTCAAGTGTTTCGGTTAGACGTAGTACGAATTAAAGACCTTAAGTTTGCGACTACTAAGAATGAATAGGTTGTAAATCCTTTAAATCCTGCTAGACTTAATACAGAGTAATTTGATTGGAAATTAAGAAATGAGGTGCGGATCATTATGGCTAATATTTATAAGAGCTTAACCGATCTGATCGGAAATACACCGTTATTAGAGATTTCAAAGTATAGTAAAACCCAAAACGTAGAAGCAAGAGTTCTTGCCAAGCTGGAATCTTTTAATCCTGCAGGTAGTGTTAAAGATCGTATTGGATATGCAATGATCAAAGATGCGGAAGAGAGAGGTCTCATTAATAAAGATTCTGTCATTATTGAGCCTACTAGTGGAAACACTGGGATAGGACTTGCTTTTGCAGCTGCTAGCTTAGGGTATTCACTGATCATCGTCCTACCAGATACATTTAGTATTGAACGCCGTAAATTAATGCTGGCATTAGGTGCTGAGCTTGTGTTAACACCGGGAACTGAAGGAATGAGCGGAGCTGTAAGAAAGGCAGAACAATTAGCTGCGGAAATTCCAAATTCATTTATTCCCCAACAATTCAGCAATCCTGCGAACCCGGAAATACACAGAACGACTACAGCAGAGGAGATTTGGCGGGATACCGATGGAGATGTTGATATTTTCATAGCGGGTGTTGGTTCTGGAGGCACTATCTCGGGTGTTGGGAAAGCGTTGAAAGAAAAGAACCCCGCAGTCCAAATTGTCGCCATCGAGCCGTTTGACTCTCCTGTTTTATCAGGAGGCCGTCCTAAGGGACATGGGATTCAGGGCATTGGAGCAAACTTTATTCCTGAGAATTACGATAATGAAGTGGTGGATGAGATTTTTCAGGTGAAAAATGATGATGCCTATAGCGTATCACGTGCACTTGCGAGAACAGAAGGATTGCTGGTGGGTATCTCCTCCGGAGCAGCTGTTTACGCAGCTACACAAATCGCTAAGCGTCCTGAGAATAAGGACAAGACCATCGTGGTGATTCTGCCGGATACCGGTGAACGTTACTTAACCACTACGCTGTTTGATTTTTAACGGAACATGAGCGCTAGATCCAAGGAATTGGCTTTAAAAAGCAAACAAAAGGTTCAGCTATAGGCTGAGCCTTTTTGTTGTTGGAGTATTGGCTGTATATCTCCAGATAACGGGTATCTCAAGTAACTAAGAAGTTTAAGAGGGATTCAAAAACTCCCATTATTACAAGTAGCTAAGAAGTTCAAGGGGGATTCCAAATCTCCCATTTTGTATAGTAGCCAAGGAAGTTCAGTGTGTTACGGACCGTATTGCAGCTATTTCGCCATTTAATCTCATTTTGCTGCGTTATCGGACTGTATAGCACTTATTGGCCAACATTTGTGGATAAACAGTGTGGTTTTGAGTAAATAGCTGCAACTGAGTCCGATAGCCTGCCGCAAACGCTCAAATAAACAGAATAACGTCTCCTGAGTCCGGCGAAAAGTATGTTATCCAGCAGGGGATTCCAAAACTTCAATGTACCTCAAGTAACTAAGAAGTTTAAGAGGGATCCAAAACTCCCATTATTTCAAGTAACTAAGAGAGTTCAGGGTGTTACGGACCGTATTGCAGCTATTTCAGCATTTCAGCTCATTTTGCTGCGTTATCGGACTGAATAGCACTTATTGGCCAACATTTGCGGAAAAGTGGTGTGGTTTTAAGTAAATAGCTGCAACTGAGTCCGATAGCCTGCCGCAAACGCTCGAATGAACAAAATAACGTCTCCTGAGTCCGATCCATCGGCGAAAAGTATGTTATCCAGTAGCAGGATTCCAAAACTCCAATGTTCCTCAAGTAGCTTAGGAAGTTTAAGGGGGATTCCAATCCCCCCATTATCTCAAGTAGCTAAGAGAGTTCAGTGTGTTACGGACCGTATTGCAGCTATTTCGCCATTTAATCTCATTTTGCTGCGTTATCGGACTGTATAGCACTTATTGGCCAACATTTGTGGATAAACAGTGTGGTTTTGAGTAAATAGCTGCAACTGAGTCCGATAGCCTGCCACAAACGCTAGAATGAACAAAATAACGTCTCCTGAGTCCGATCCATCGGCGAAAAGTATGTTATCCAGTAGGGGATTCCAAATCTCCAATGCTCTTGAGTTTGATCCATCAACACAACACGATGATTGCCCCTAAAGCGACTTGCACGCCTCAAGTCACCCGCCTCACAAACTCTAACCGTTTTTTCCTGTTGTGTAATTTCCAGTTTAGAATAAAATGGAACTATTCCGCTAACCGCGCGTAACCGATAAATAAGAGAGATAATGATAGATCAGGAGGTACATATGAACACGAGAACTCTAAAAATACTGCTACATACCACACTTGCTGCCTTATTGTTAAGTGTATTGCTTTTGCCGGCCGTAAGTTTAGCCAAAACTGCTGTACCTAAGCATACAGGGTCATTTTATGTGAATGATTTTGCGAATGTGATTGACGAGAAAGCAGAGAATTACATGGTGAACTACGGTATTCGATTACATCAGGCTACTGGAGCTCAAGTTGTGCTTGTAACTGTCGATTCTACTGAAGGGGTTTCGATGGAAGAGTATGCAAAATCGCTTTTCAATAGCTGGGGTGTGGGGGCTGCGGATAAAAATAACGGTCTGCTGCTGCTCCTTTCTATAAAAGATGATGATTATTGGGCGGTACAAGGTAAAGGTATAGAGGAATCATTGCCTAACAGTAAGATTAAAGAGATTCTTTCACAATATCTTGAGCCGGATTTCGCAGCTAAAACATACAGTAATGGTGCTAGGAAGACGTATGGAGCTTTTATTCAAGCTATGGGCGGCACTTGGGCAGAAAATGTTGGCACCAAAAATTACGTATCCGATAATGCGGGTGTGCTCAAAAAAGTAACTAAAGACTATCTGAACGATTCCAGCAACAGATATAAAACAACAACCGGAAGTGGAATTTATGTGGTCACCGTAAAAAATGCTGGAGATAAAACATTGCAGGACTATACCTATATGAAGTTTGCTTCGGTAGGTGCGGGTCCTAAGGATGTTATGCTGGTATTGGACATAGGCGGAGACAACTATCATGTTCTACAAGGCAAGGATATCGACAAGGTTTTAACCAATGAGGCTATTAGTAATATTTTAAATACCGTGCTTGAACCCCAATTTGTGAAAAAAGATTACGGTACGGGAGCTACAACGACAGTTAATTCGTTCTACAGTTTCTTGTTAGCTAGAGCGGATCATCCGCAAGGAGTCACTGGAAACAACGGAAACAATGTTAATCCTGGAACTACAACGAACTCTGGTTCTTCCTCTACTACAGCTACAAGTGGAGGTGAGGCGGTTAGTAAAAGCAAGGCTTTTCTAATTTTCTCAGCGATTTTTGGTTCGCTTATCTTATTTGGATTTACTGCTTCACGACGCAATAGATATATAGAAATGTATGGTTTGCCATTTAATCCATATAGCCAAAGGAATATACGCCGTTATGGTCCTTGGCATGGTCAAGCGGATTACGGTTATGGCAGACGCTGGCACAGACGTTATTATCATCACCACCATAGGAATACAAACAATTCGCAATCAAGTTTCTGGGGAAACAGTGGTGGCGGAGGCTCTACTAACGGTGGCGGTGCAGGAAGGTATTCCTCAAGCAACGAGAACCATGGTGGTGGAGGTTCCAGCAGTGGTGGAGGAGCAGGAAGACATTCTTCAAGCTCATCCAGCCGCAGCTACTCAGATGATGATGATAGAGGCTCATCAGGTGGTGGCGGTTATTCCGGCGGTGGTGGCTCATCAGGCGGCGGCGGTAGCGCTAGCAGCGGCGGTGGAGTAGGAAGACATTAGATTTTGTTTAGCTTTAGATGAGCAGGTAGCCAAGATATTGGAAACCTGCTCTTTTTTGTTTTTGAAATGATGACTATTACTCAAATAGAAACTTTTAACGAAAATCATCGTCTATGATAAGGACGAGTTGTACATATTATCAAATTAGTAATATTTAGGGAGGAATACTCAGAAGTGAGCACTTCATCATTACCTCAACGTTCCAATGCACGCAATAAGAAACCTGTAAAGAAACCAATAAAAAAGCGGAAGAAACGAAGTTTTTTTCGCACCTTATCCAAAGTTTTTTTATTCTGCTTATTCTTAATGATCGCTGCTGGTGGATGGCTTTATTTTGCACCCTCGGCTCAGAACTTACGTTATACAATCGCAGATACGCTAATTACAACACAACATCGCTATATGGCTAAATATATTATAGGTGAAGATCAACTAAAGGAACGGGTAACCGAATATACCGCCCGTTTTGAAGAGATGGGGGACGAAATAGATACACATACGATCGCTCCCGAACCTGAGGTGGTAGAGAAGCCGCTTGTCGAGATTGAGAATGTCTCAGGCAGTGGCTATACCGGATATGTAATGATTGTTAATGATCCAACCAAAGTCCGACTAGGAATACCTAATAAGATTGGTTCAGGTGAAAAAGTAACCAGTATGGTGAAGCGTACAGGCGCTATCGCTGGAGTTAACGGTGGTGGGTTCGCTGATCCGAACTGGAAAGGTAACGGGTTTAAACCCATAGGAATTGTAGTCTCACAAGGTAAGTTATATTACAACGGTCTTGGCGGTAAAAAATCTACACAGATTGTTGGTCTTGATAAACAAGGGAAAATGGTTGCAGGGAATTATACGCTAGATGAGATTAGTAAAATGGGGGTTCAGGAGGCAGTTACTTTTAGCCCGCGGCTAATCGTCAATGGCAAAGGATTGATTAAGAATGCAGCAGAAGGTTGGGGGATTGCACCTAGAACAGCAATGGGTCAGCGGGCAGATGGCGCTATTATTTTTGTGGTAATTGACGGACGACAGCCTACTTATAGTATTGGAGCGAATCTCTATGATGTGCAGCAAATTTTGCTTAAGCATGGAGCTGTGATAGCGGCTAATCTGGATGGTGGATCTTCTACGGTACTAGTAAAAGATAATGAGATTATGAATAAACCCTCATCCCAATATGGTGAGCGGTATTTGCCTACAGCTTTTTTAGTTTTTGAGCATCCAGAACAGGTTGATATGCCAAATATCTGGAAAGGACTAGATCCTGCCAAGATTGATGCTGGGAAAAAGAGAACACAATAAGTACGCGTTATTGGGCACATAATAAGGATTATCTTGGAATGAGATGTGTATTTATGCTACGATATCAGCTAGTATGAAACAGAATGTAGTACGAATAGGTCTGGAACAGGGGGAATAGGAGTGACGTTGCAGCAGCTCCGCTACGCTATCGAAATTGCAAATAGTGGCTCCATGAATGAGGCGGCAAAGAAACTCTTTGTTTCTCAACCGAGCCTGTCCAACGCTATTAAAGAGCTTGAAAATGAACTTGGGATTACCATCTTTGAAAGGACGAACCGTGGAATCAGCATTTCTGTAGAAGGAATGGAATTTCTCGGATATGCCCGTCAAATCATTGAACAAACAGAGCTTATGGAGAATCGTTATACTGGGAAAAAGCGTAGCCCAATCTATTTTTCCATTTCGACTCAGCATTATGCTTTTGTGGTAGATGCTTTTGTGAGTCTCATGAAGCAAAGTGATGTCTCAGAGTACAACTTCAGCTTGAGAGAGACGCAAACCTACGACATCATCGAAGATGTGCGTACTCTCCGTAGCGATTTGGGGATTCTTTATATTAACGAGAGCAACTATAAGCATATGAATAAGCTGTTCAGTGACGGTAATCTGAAATTCACGCCACTCTTTAATACTGACCCACATCTTTATGTTAGAACTGGACATCCGCTTGCCCAGAAGGAAAGGATCTCGCAGGACGATATTTTACCTTTTCCGTATATTACTTTTGAACAGGGTGAGAACAATTCACTTCACTTCTCGGAGGAAATGTTAAGTTTTTCTCAGATTGAGAAGAATATTAAAGTGAATGACCGGGCAACCTTGACCAATTTATTAATGGGCACGGACGGTTATACAGTGGGTACAGGAATCATGGCATCCGATCTGAACGGTAATGGACTGAAGACGATTCCATTTGAGAGTAATGAAGTATTCACGGTTGGTTGGATTGCGCATAAAGATCGTAGACCTAGTGTGATGGCATCCAAGTATATAGAAATCTTAAATGACTTGGTTTCCGGAAGTTATTTTGATCTAAATCATTTTTTACTATAGCTGTAGGAGGATCGGTATGATTAGACCCGTAACTGGCACCCAGAGAAATGCTCCACCCTTTCGCTATGATATCGTCGGCAGCTTCTTGCGTACGGAAGAGATTAAAGCAGCCCGCCTCCAATATGAGAATGGTGAAATTACAGGTAGTGAGCTTTATGAAATAGAGAATATTGAGATTGCTAAACTACTGGAATTAGAAAAGGAAGTAGGATTATTAGCAGTAACAGATGGTGAGTTTCGCCGTTCCTGGTGGCATCTTGATTTCTTTGTCGGAATTAAAGGAACTGAAAAGATTAACTTAAATCAAGGGAATGGAAGAGCGGAAACGGTTCAGCGTGCAGAATCATTCCGAATTGTTGACCGGATTTCCTTTGAAGATCATCCCATGCTACAGCAATTTATAAAGCTGAAGGAAATGGCGGGAGACCGGATACCCAAAATGACGATTCCATCACCTGCCCTATTTCACTTTGTGGAGGAGTTTAATGGAAATGAAGTTTACCCTGATAAGGAAACTCTATTTCAAGATATCATCGCGGTTTACCAAACTGCGATTCAAGCCTTTTACGATGCAGGCTGCCGTTATCTTCAGTTAGACGACACAACTTGGGGAACGCTGAGCAGTGGCCGACATCGCGCCCATTTACGCAGTAGAGGTACAGATCCCGATCAGTTAGCAAAGGATTACGTTAGGCTGATCAATGAGAGTATTGCGAATCGTCCGCATGATATGACCATCGCGCTGCACGTTTGCCGAGGTAATTTTCGCTCCACTTGGTTCGCTGCTGGCGGTTATGAGCCTGTTGCCGAGGTGCTTTTTTCCAATACCAAAGTTGATGCCTTTTTCTTGGAATATGATAATGAACGAGCTGGCGATTTCGAGCCCTTACGATTTATTAAAGACCAATTTGTAGTGTTGGGATTAGTAACGACCAAACATGGGGGTCTGGAGAGTAAAGAGCAGCTTAAGGCAAGAATCGAAGAAGCCGCACAATATGTAGATATTGAAAAGCTGTGCCTCAGCCCTCAGTGTGGATTTGCTTCTACGGAGGAAGGAAATATTCTAACTGAAGAAGAGCAGTGGGATAAAATACGCCTTGTGATCGAAACCGCCCGAGAGGTCTGGTTATAATTAAATAAGCTAATTTGGTGGCCTGCTATAGCGTAAGCTTATGGTAGGCCATAGTTTTTAGGAGTTACCCTGTCCTGATTGTACAGTGCTATAGTGAATTCAACAGAAAAGCACAGACAATGAAGGAGGCCGAACCCCTATGAGTACCATCCAAAAAGGAAAACAAAGAACTGAAGTGCCATTCAGAGTAGATATCGTTGGCAGCTTCTTACGTCCGGAAACGATTAAGAGAGCTCGTGTCCAATATCAAAATAATGAAATCTCCGCTGATGAATTGCGCAAGGTAGAAGATACAGAGATTGCCAGAGTTGTGAAAAAACAAAAAGCGGTTGGATTAAAAGGTGTAACGGATGGAGAGTTCCGCCGCTCCTGGTGGCATTTAGATTTTATGTGGGGCCTTGAAGGGGTAACAAAGAAAGTCAGCCCAGTGGGCTACCTGTTTAATGGTGTAGAGACCAGAGCGGAAACTGCAGAATTATCCGGTAAAATCCGTGGGACTAACCATCCAATGATCGCTGACTACAGACAATTGGTTAGCGTAGCGGGAAATGATGTAGTAGCGCGCCAAACGATTCCTTCGCCAGCTCAGTTCCTTGCTGAACTTCAGCGCAATCAAAAGACTACTGTAGCTGTTTACGACAAGCAGGATGAACTTGTGGCTGATATTGCTGCAGCTTATCGTGAAGTTATTCGTGATTTCTATGAGGCAGGTTGCCGTAATCTGCAATTGGACGACTGCACATGGGGTATGCTCTGTGATAAAGGATATTGGGAAGCACGTCAAAAAGAGGGTGTAGATGTTAACGAAATCGCTAAGTTATACGCATTTGTAAATAACGAAGCGATTAAAGATCACCCAGCAGATATGGTTATCACGATGCATGTATGCCGTGGGAACTACGCGTCCACTTGGGCAGCATCCGGCGGATACGAGCCTATCGCAGAAGTGTTATTTGGAACGGTGGATGTAGATGGTTTCTATCTGGAGTTCGATACGGATCGGGCCGGAGACTTTGCACCCCTTAGATTTATTAAAGATCAACAAGTAGTTTTAGGTTTGTTCAGTTCGAAGTCAGGTGAGCTTGAGAATAAAGAAGAAATTATTGGACGGATTAAAGAAGCTTCGCAATATGTGGATATCAATCAGTTGTGCCTGAGCCCACAATGTGGTTTTGCCTCTACGGAAGAAGGAAACCATCTGACAGATCAACAGCAATGGGATAAACTGCAGTTTATTAAAGAGATTGCAGATGAAATTTGGCAGTAATCTATAAAAAATTAGCAGGCTCCTGATTGAATCAGGGGCTTTTTCTATCTGTATTGTGACAGCTTAGAGGATTAACCTACTACTGCACTTTACTAGAGCTATCGAAGAAGGGTATAATAAGTAACAATTGTTTTTAATTCATGTTGAAAGAGAGCGGGAACAATATGGGTCGTAAGTGGAATAATATTAAAGAAAAGAAAGCTTCCAAAGACGCAAACACAAGTCGTGTTTATGCAAAGTTTGGTGTTGAAATTTATGTAGCAGCAAAGAAGGGTGAACCCGATCCAGAAGCGAACCGGGCCCTGAAAGTTGTATTAGAACGTGCAAAAACTTACAATGTACCAAAAGCGATCATTGACCGTGCGCTTGATAAGGCTAAAGGTAGCGCTGAAGAAAATTATGAAGAGCTTCGTTATGAAGGATTTGGACCTAGCGGTTCAATGATCATCGTTGATGCGCTCACAAATAACGTTAATCGGACAGCTCCATTGATCCGTTCAACCTTCAGTAAGAATGGCGGAAATATGGGTGTCAGCGGATCAGTAGCTTACATGTTTGACTCTACGGCCGTTATAGGTGTGGAAGGTAAAACTGCTGATGAAGTAATTGAAATGATGTTTGATGCAGAACTTGATGTACGCGATGTGCTGGAAGAGGATGATGCAGTTATTGTTTATGCAGAACCTGATCAGTTCAATGCAGTACAAGAAGTATTCAAGAATGCAGGCATCACTGAATTTACTGTTGCTGAGTTAAACATGCTTCCACAAAACTATGTGGCACTCCCAGAAGATGCTCAAGCTCAATTCGAGAAATTGATTGATGCTTTGGAAGACCTGGAAGATGTTCAACAAGTGTATCATAACGTAGATTCAGAAGAAGAATAATTTAAGTTTTATAAAGGGCGATGGAGTTCGCCGTAACTGTCTCTCTGAGACTAATGACTCCTACCAGTGTGAGCTTCCCTGGTAGGAGTCTGTTTTATTGTTGAGACTAATTTATTTTGTCCTTAGGAGCTGTCGAGATGAATCCATGGTCTACCCGATGGTTTGAAATCACTAAGAAGCGAAGTTATTTTGCACTTTGGAGTACATTTATCAAATGGATTGTGCTTGGTAGTGTGGTTGGCATTTTATCCGGCACCGCCTCTGCTTTTTTTCTGAAAAGCTTGGATTACGTTACAGATGTACGTTTAGAGCATCCGTGGCTACTTTATTTGTTGCCTCTTGGGGGAGTACTTGTTAGTTTCTTATATATGCGATATGGCAAGAACAGTTCTAAAGGCAATAACCTCATTCTAGAACAAATTCAGGACGGACAAGAAACCATACCTTTGCGAATGGCTCCATTGGTGTTGTTCGGAACATTAGTAACCCACTTATTCGGTGGATCCGCTGGGCGTGAAGGGACAGCTGTTCAAATGGGCGGAGGCCTTGCGGAATGGTTCGGAAAGCTGATTAAAATCAGTCCTCTGGATCGTAAGATACTGTTAATGTGCGGGATCAGTGCAGGCTTTGGTTCTATTTTCGGAACACCGCTGGCTGGAACCTTATTTGGTCTAGAGGTAGTAACCATTGGACTTATTAGCCAACAGGCATTACTTCCATGTTTTGTGGCTAGCTTTGTTGGTGATCTGGTCACCACTCGATTGTGGGGTGTTCATCATACACACTATGTAGTGAATGAATTTCCAGCTTTAAGTTTAATGATTATTCTAAAAGTGGTATTGGCCTCTGTAATTTTTGGTCTCGTGAGTATGCTTTTCAGTGAACTGACTCATTTTCTAAAAAGAATCTTCACCGCCAGGATAAGCAATCCAATGATAAAAGGTGCGGTAGGTGGATTAATTATCATTGCCTTAGTATTCCTTGTAGGGTCTCGTGATTACTTAGGCCTCGGAATTCCATTAATCAAGGATTCTTTTGAGGGAGATGTCTCGCCGTTCGCTTTTTTATGGAAGCTGATCTTTACCGCCTTTACCTTAGGAACAGGATTTCAGGGTGGTGAGGTTACTCCGTTATTTACGATTGGTGCCACACTAGGAAATGTCTTGGCTGGAATATTACATGTGTATGGACCCTTTTTAGCTGCCCTCGGTTTTATTGCTGTCTTCTGTGGAGCTACTAGCACGCCTATCGCTTGCTTCTTAATGGGGATCGAGCTGTTTGGTTCGGAAGGAGCCATATACATGTTTATCGCTTGTGTGGTGAGTTATTTATTCTCCGGACATAGTAGTATTTATACTTCACAGCTTATTGGTGTATCGAAGAGCCAGTTCATTACTATTCCTCAAGGGACTAGGATCGGTACGGTCAAACGCGCCCGCAAAAAATAACAGCACCTCTCGGATGGTGGTTGACAAGTGCGGATACACGATTTAAAATGTAGCCAAACGAAGGGATGGTTCAACATGATTCATGTGGAAACTGAAAAATTATATACCAGAAGCTGCTCCGAACAATCGGATACAAACGATGAAACGTTGTCCGGAGCTTAATCAAAAAGCGAATCGCTTTTTATATCATCGAAAGATAGCTAGGTCATTTTAGTGTGATTATTCATGCTTATTTGATTACGCCATCTTCCGATGTTAATGATTAAGGGGCTGTAGACAATTTTCGTCTACAGCCTTTTGTGTTTATAATGTTCAGTTTCCAAACTGACAATTATCTATTTGTGCCGTCTATTCGTGCACTAATAAGCAGAAGGCTTGCGCCCAAGGGCGCGGTGTCTTCTGCTTTTTTTGTGCTTAAAAACAATTATAGAAAAGAGGAAAGTAAATGAGTTTACTTGAGATTTCTAATGTATCACATGCTTTTGGAGATAAAGTGCTGTATAAACAGGTTTTTTTGGAAGTCTACAAAGGGGAGCATGTAGGTGTAGTGGGTCAGAATGGAACAGGGAAAAGCACATTGATTGGTATACTGACGGGCGAGGTGATTCCTGATGGTGGAACGATTAAATGGCAGCCCAATATCAAAATAGGTCATCTTGATCAATACGCGGTTATTGATGGGTCAAGTACCGTTCAAAGTTATTTAAGGAGAGCGTTCACTGAATTATACGAAATGGAAGAAAAGATGAATGCACTTTATGCGGAATGTGCTGTTTCTGGCAATGAAGTGCTTTTGCAGAAGGCAGCAGACCTTCAGGAACGACTTGAGGCGCTCGACTATTATTCTATCGAGAGCAATATTAGTAAAGTGGTTACGGGGCTAGGATTAAATGCAATGGGGATGGACCGTCCTATTGATCAGCTTAGTGGGGGGCAGCGAACCAAAGTTATATTGGCAAAGCTGTTGCTTGAACAACCTGATGTGTTATTGCTCGACGAGCCCACCAATTATCTCGACACCAAGCATATCAACTGGCTTGCTGAATATCTGATAGCGTTCGATCAAGCCTTCATTGTGGTCTCTCATAAGTACACTTTTCTCGATAAAATATCAACAAGCATTTGCGATATTGAAGGGGAAAAGATTAAAAAATATCATGGCAAATATGCTGATTTTTTGAGACAGAAGGAGCATATTCGCGAAAGCCATATCCGGCAGTACCATGCACAGCAGAAAAAAATTGAAGCCACTGAGCAATATATCCGGAAAAATGGTGCTGGTGTTAATTCTAGAATTGCCCGTGGCCGTCAGAAGCAGCTGGATCGTATGGAGAGAATCGCTGCACCGACGTTTGTCACTAAAGCATCTATCCGTTTTCAAGAGCTTCCTGTTACTGCACAAGTTGCGCTTAGAGTAGACCATCTTGTGGTTGGTTACGATAAGCCGCTGCTGCCAAAATTTACATTTTCCATTCGAGGAGGACAAAAGATAGTCATAGCAGGCTTTAACGGCATCGGAAAATCAACATTGCTGAAAACATTAGTTGGTCAGATCCCCTGTGTTGCCGGAGCATTCCGCTTTGCCGAACAAGTCTCTATTGGTTACTACGAGCAAGATTTAATTTGGGAAAACGATAGCATGACACCCATTGAAATCGTCGCATCGTTTTATCCAAAATTGACTATTAAGGAAATACGTCGTCATTTATCATTATGTGTTGTAAAAGATAGTCACGTTACACAGCCTATCCGTACACTCAGCGGTGGCGAACAATCCAAAGTTAAGCTATGTCTTTTATTACTTACAGCATGTAATTTCTTAATCTTAGATGAGCCCACTAATCACTTAGATGCCGAAACAAAAGATGCTTTACAGAATGCTTTAATCCAATTTAAAGGTACAGTGATTCTAGTTTCTCATGAGGAGCAATTTTATCAAGGGTGGGTGGATCGTGTAATCAATATTGTGGATGAAAATAGAAATAGAGAACTAAAGTATAGCCATAGATAAGGTTACCTAGTAACATGAAGCTGTTCCAAATTAATACAATCGTCTTCAAATGGCTTCCTGGTTTAAGTGAATATTAAGGAGGGCTCCAATCAGACATGTACATTAATAAATCTTCGTTAGCTCAGTTTGCTCAGGGCAATAAGACCTCAGATGTGACCATGGATAGATATCTTACGCAGTATTTAAATCTTTACAATAAAGTAGAACCACACGTGCGTGCTTTTGTGCCAGAGGAGAACCGAGCAGATAGAATAAAAAATGAAGTGGCTAGGGTAAGAGAGAAGTATTCGGAATTTCCTAACCCATCGCTATATGGAATACCTGTTGGAATCAAAGACTTAATTCACTTAGACGGGTTGCCTACCCGTGCAGGGTCGAACCTTCCCCCACAAGCTTTGACGAAGTCTGAGGGCAGTTTTATTCAAAAGCTTCGGCAAAAAGGGGTTTGGTTCACCGGCAAAACAGTGACGGAGGAATTTGCTTATGCCGGACCTATCACAACCCGCAATCCTCATCAGCTGGATCATACGCCTGGCGGCTCTAGTGCAGGCTCTGCTGCTGCGGTTGCCGCGGGTATCTGTCCATTTGCGATAGGTACACAAACCTTGCGTTCTGTTATGGCACCTGCTTCATTTTGCGGAGTGGTCGGCTTTAAACCTAGTTATGCGCGTATCCCTATAGATGGTGTCCAATTGATGTCGCCATCTTTTGATACGTTTGGATTTTTCACTCAGGATATGGAGGGTATGGACTTTCTCGCCGCGGAGCTAGTAACAGAATGGAAACCATTTAATGAAGCTCGTAAACCTGTGCTAGGGATACCCGAAGGTGTATACATGACATTATTGGAGGATGACACCAAGATAACCTTTCAGAAGCAGCTTAAGAAGCTTGAGGAAGCAGGGTTCAGCATAAAAACAGTTGCGATGCCGTGGGAAGATAGCTTTATCTACGGAGATGCCATGGTGCGGTTTGTTCACGGAGAAATGGCGCAAGTCCATCATTCACTATTTGATATTTATAAAGATCTTTATGAGGATACCGTACGGCAGGCTATTTTATCTGGACGAACCATCACTGAGGAAGAACTGGAAGGATATCGTAGCGGACAAATCAAGCTCAGAAATGATCTATTAGATGTGCAGAAGTCACAGGGGATTGATTTGTGGGTTTCGCCGGCTCAGGCAGGAACAGCTCCGCTGTGGGGTTCACGAACCGGATGGACCGGAATGACGGCCATTTGGTCATATGCTGGAGCGCCTGCGGTGAGTATTCCAGCTGCCTCTATAAATAACATGCCATTAGGATTTCAATGTATCGGGGCATATGGCAGGGATGAAGAGTTAATTTATTGGAGTAAAGTGGTTTCTTTAGCGCTTCAGTGATTCTATGGCTTTAGAAATGGATCAATTGTTGTATTTTGTTCTAAAACGTAATCGGTAGATTACACAGTAGGTCTTCGTTTTATTTGAAGATCTACTTTTTTTTGTATAAAGTGAGAGTTTTTTTAATAGGGATCGTCTATATAGTATCGTGCTTCAAGGAGGCTTCAAGGTGAAGGGACATGTACCGAAAGTTGAAAAAGAGGATGAGAGGCTATGGATCCAAAATGTTCTCGATGGACATAAAGAAGACTATTCGTATCTTGTAAATCGATATAAGAATAAAATTTATGGGCTTTTGCGAGGAATGGGAGCCAATCATCAAGATGCACAAGACATAACGCAGGAGACGTTTATTAAAGCTTACCGTAAGCTGGCCTCACATGATTTGGATAAGAATTTTGCGGCGTGGCTATATGCTATCGCGACTAATTTACTGAAGGATTTGTGGAAAAAAGACCGACCGACAGCGAGTTTGCCGGACGACAATGCCGAACATTCTCTTTCGGATAATCCAGAAGAAGAATTAATGCGATCGGAGCATCGCACAGAGCTGCTTCACCTGATGCAGAAGCTCCCGTCTAATTATCGTACGGCTTTACTGCTTCGTTATACCAATGATTTAAGCTATGAAGAAATGTGTATGGTTCTAGATGTTCCATTAAGCAAGATTCAAAATGATTTATACCGGGCTAAACAGCGTTTGAAGCAGCTAATTACACTCCAGGAGGTGAAGACCGATGAGGTGCTTAAATTCCTATGAGATCGAAGAATATATTTTAAGCAAATCTATCTTACGAGATCAAGCCGTAGCTGAACATATGGCAACTTGTACGCATTGTAATATGATCTACGAAGCAGAGCTTGAGGAACAAGCTGAATGGTCGCAGGCTATGTATGAAGAGCGCTTACCAGATTCATTTACTGCTCAAGTAATGGCTTCTTTGGAACAAGTAGAGCTTGAGGAATTTACTCCAACACAAAGGAATCGCAAGCATCCGAAGCGCAATAAGTTGCTGAGATTATTTATGGGTGCGGCGTTGTTACTGGTTGTGCTAAGTGCCGTGATCTTATATTCCGTTCCTACACTGGCAGAGACTTTACGTTCTCTTTTTGTAAAAAACAAAATGGACATTGGCCTTCTACGAGCACAAGAATTTGGGTTGGTAGAGCATCCTAATATTAAGGTGAAGGATAAGGGCTACACAATCAAAATAGATGAAGCAGTGGCAGATCCTACACGGGTAATTGTTGCGTTACAGTTGTTTGGACCAGATGGAAAGCATGATAAAAAGCGGTTGGCCCTTAATGATGGGAACAGTATTGCGATTAAGGATGATCAAGGGAAGGTTGTTGGGGAGTTATACGATATAGGATTTACCAGTGACTTTTACTATTTGATCGCTAATTTCACTGAACCTCTGCAAACTGATCGAATTACGGTCGAAGGTCATATTACTGAATTGGGAAGTGAACGCAAGAACATCCCTACTCTTAAAGGCGATTGGAATTTCAATTTTTCTATGGATATGACAGAAGCGAATAAACAAACAACCTCCATGCCACTAACGGGTAGCTACACCTCCCCGGACGGTTTAACTGTGACCTTGAAAAAATTAACTCATATGGTGCAAGGTGTTCGTTTTGAGTTTGATACGCAATTGAGTGAAGAGGCATTGACCCGTTCTCCTGGCGAACTATGGAAGCAACAGGGCTTGAAATTCCATTTTGAGGATACAGCAGGCGAAGAGATTCACAGTGTTAATGCTAGAAAGTTTCCTAATAAGAATAGCGTGATGTCCTACTCTAACCTTCCCGGGGCAACAAAGGGACTTATGCACTGGAGCTATACGTTTAAATATTTACCTCAGGATACGCCTTATACTTTCGTATTGGATGGATATTTCATCCCAGAGAAGGATGGTTCTAGTGTGCAATTTGAGCCTGCCAAGTTGAAAGAACAGCCGATTCCCTTTGCATTTGACGGGGATGAACTGATGTTAAATGATTTTACAGTGGAGTCATCTCCCGATAACAATGTATCAGCGAAGGAAGGTGTATTACATTTTAGAGGAAGATTGAGAAATGAGTTTTTAAATAGTGAATGGATATTTAAGACACTAGATGGCAAGGAGTACAAACTCACTGAACAAGGAGCTTTTACTACTAAAGGGGTAGGATGGAAAGATGGTTATATTGAATTTATCGAGTCTCAGTCAAATAATCAAAAGAAATATTTCCAATTCCGTGCCGATGGCCTTACACAAATTCCCGAGCAGCTTCAATTAGTGCGCACGATAAACAATCGAATGTATGCTAATGTAGACTGGTCCGTTCCTATCATGGAAGCTAGCAAAAAAGAGTAAATATAGTTATTTGGTTTCCGGATTGTACAAGCAAATAAGGGGGAATAAGCATCTCATATACTATCACAATCGAAAAGAGGTGGTAGTTTATGACTGCTGCAGAGAAGAGAAAAATTCAAAGAGCTTTGAACGCATTGCGTAAGCAAAGAGTGGTTCTGAAAGAAAGTCTTAAAAGAATTGAAGCCATTCTTTGCAGGTTGCCTATTGGCAGTCGTGAAAGATTTGAATTGTTAGCAGTAAGAGACTCAATAGTAGAAGCGCTTCGACTAAATGCAATTGCCATTAGAAATTTAAAAGATGCTACTTGTTCTTGTTAATTACCCTAATACCAGTTCTACGCAGTTTTTGCGTGGAGCTGGTTATTTTGAAATAATAAGATTCAAACTATCCGTTATGATACTATAAACTTAATATGTCGATAACGTAAAAAAGAGAGGAAACCATTTATGACCAACAAACTATACTACAATTCTACATACCAGACTGATTGGCCAACCCGTGTGACTGAAACCATAGAACGAGAAGATGGGCTTTATGTTCTTTTGGAGGAGACGGCTTTTTATCCGCATGGTGGTGGACAACCCTGTGATCTTGGATCTATTCAGGGAATTCCTGTGCTTGATGTAATCAGTGAGGAAGAGCTTGTACTGCATAAGCTGGAACGTTTACCTAATGAGGAATCGGTAACTTGTCAGATTGATTGGAATAGAAGATTTGACCATATGCAGCAGCATAGTGGCCAGCATTTGCTCTCAGCGGTTTGTCTAGAAAAACATAACTTTATGACCTTAAGCTTTCATTTAGGTGAGGACTATTGCACTATTGATATAGAAGTTTCAGAACTGTCTGCTGATCAACTGTACTCCATAGAGAGAGAAGTTAATCGGCAGATTTACTTAAATCACAATATTCTCAGTTATTTCGTAACAGGGGAAGAGGCTGCACAGCTTAAATTGGTTAAACAGCCAAAAGTGACAGAGAACATCCGGATTGTTGAGATCAAAGATGTTGAATACAACGCTTGTGGGGGGACACATGTGTCCTCAACGGGTGAAATTGGAATGATTAAGCTTTTAAAAGCTGAGAAAATAAAAGCGAACACGCGGATTTATTTTAAATGTGGATATCGTGCTTTAGAGGAATTTAATACTAGTCAGCAAATCCTTGGAACACTGTCTTCCAAATTCAACACAGGCAAAGATGAGATTATTGATCGAATTGAAAAATGGGAAAATGAACAAAAGCTGCTGCAAGCTGAAATTTACCTGCTTAAAGAAAAAAATGACGACTATGTTGTGCAAGAGCTTTTAAATGAGCAAGCGGGAAAGATGATCGCACAAGTATTTGAAGATAAATCGCTAAAAGATCTACAGAGCTTAGCTAATAAGCTGACTTCGAAATGTGATCTTCCTGTATTATTAGCTACTTCTGCGGAGAATAAGGTTGTGTTTGCGCAGAACGGGAGCACGGAGATTTCCTGTGGAGCTTTTTTCAAAGCTCATCTAGGCAGCTATAATGGTAAAGGCGGGGGCAGCGATAAACTGGCGCAAGCAGGATTCCCAACTTGGGAGGATGCTTTGGCATTTTATGAGTTTGCTAGAGGGTGAGAAGAAACTTTTTCCATTATCTTCCGTCTAATTACATATGATTATAAGGTCGAAGGAGACGGATAGAAATGAATAAATGGAAGGTAACACTAGGGATCTTTGCAGTTTTGATTTTAAGTACTGGGTATGGAGCGGTATCTGCGCAAGCAGACAAGCAAATTCAATTCAACTATAAAGAAATTGGAATCAGCAGTAAACAAGTGATCGCGGAGAATACAACTTTTGTACCCTTGAAATCACTTGCAGATGCTATGGGTTATACGTTATCGTGGGATCAAAAGTCCAAAATGGCCAAGCTGGTACGTCCAGAGCGTGAAGTCATCTTCACCGCGGGTGCTGCAACGTCAAAAGTGAACGGGGCAGCGATGGCATTAACAAAATCTCCGCGTATCATAAAAGGTTCGTTGTACATGCCCTTGGTCTCTGCAGTCAGTGTACTTGGGGGTAAAACCGCGTTTAATAAAACGGATGGGGTTATCCAAATCGTAGATGAACCTAGATTTGTTGCTGCTTCTGTAGAAGGTAGATCCTATTGGATATCTCAAAAAAACGCAAATTTATATTACCGGGCTACGGCAGCTGGGAAACCAGTAATTATTGGCCAACTACCCCTTAAGGAGTCAGCTTACAATCATGGATTTGAGATTAAAAAACTTGGAAATGGCACGGACTTACTTCAATTAACGGACAATCATTATGCAATGTTTTATGATTTCAACAGCAGCTATCAGGTACTAGTTCAAGCAGGTACAATAATTAAGCAAATGGATTATCAATATATGATTCCGGCTTATCCACACGCGCCTCAAGTGCCTTCCACTCAGGTGTATATGACCGATGGGAAGAACGTTCAGTATATTACTAAGGATGGCGGTTTGGGCAAGTTGTTTGAGATGGAGAAATTAACCGGGGCAACCGGTGATTTCATAGTGGAGTACGCCGCGGAGGATGTGGCACTCGTTCGCTTATTAGATACAACTCAATTATATATTGTCTACAGCAGTACAGGAGAAATCGTCAATCTCAGTGAACAACTGATTACTAGTGAGGATCGTAAAGAATGGGATAAAGTAAATGATGGCAGAGATCAATACATTCTGAGCAGAATGTTAGGGATGAAAAGCCGTAAGGGGAATGTACTGACATTCACCTATACGCCAATCCTTGAAGAAAAAGCAAAAACAGTGACATATACACTTCAAGCGAAATAATTCGGAATCACATCAATATAATTAGTAGAAAAAAGGAGCGATGTTGAACATCGCTCTTTTTTATGTATTTATGATTATTTCGTTGTCATCATACTTCCACCCTTAATCTGAACGGGTTGATCATTTATAGATACCCAAACATCTATGGCAGAATTGTTGCGGATAATCGTTTTGTCGGCACTTAATTTCAGTGAATACAGGGCAGTGACATAATCATAAATCTCAATATTAGTAGCGTACCAAATATCTGAATGTCCACCTGCTTGTTGGCAAAAAGTTTCGATTAACTCCCAATTGTTCTGCTGTGCGAACTCATAGCTATGGCCCCAAACATAACAGAGTCTTAGTTTCTGGGAGGGTCCTTCCATTGTGAATCGCTCCCAAACCTGATGCAGATCTTCAATATGGTGGCAGGTTGGATGCCATTCCATGAAATTAAGAGGCATATCAAACTGTTTGGTAGAGTGAACAGTGCGGCTGTATTCAATTCCAACGGACTGAAGTGGTGCAATTATCTCCTGAGAGTATGTACCGTAGGGGTAGGACATGCCTCGCACTGGATAATCCACCAGCTTTTCCAATCGTTTACGGTCTTCGAACAGCTCTTCAATTACCATCGGTAAAGGAAGACGCTCTAGATGTGGGTGAGTAACGGAATGGGCGGACACTTCATGATTCCTGAGCGAATGCTTAACATCAGCGGGCGATAAGAACCCAGGTGCATTGATCATTGCACTATTTAAATGGAAGGTTCCTTTGATTCCATATTGATCAAAAATACCAGCCAAGCGGATATCGTGTTTCTGGCCGTCATCATAGCTCATAGTGAGCGCCTTTGATAATCCGCCTGGGAATAAGTTGAATTGAAGTTTCATGAATTCACACTCCTATAATTTGGTGAGCTTGAAAGTACTTCTTCCAATTATAAACAATTAACGTTATAATCAGATTCCACGTTTGAAAAGGAAAGAGTTTTCAGTGAAAAATATACACTTAAGGAGAGATGCTATCTGCCTGACTTTCTCTACGTTGTAAAGCTACTCTATGTAAAAGACAAAAGAAACTCACTTTTATATTTTATCACTAACCTGCTGAGCCCACCAATTCTATTTGCAGAGCTGTTCATAACGAAATATGTGGTTGACCTAAGCTGCACATACAAAAATCAAATATAGACGTTGTATAAATAGATGGTCTTGGCTGTATGATATAATTATTAGAAAAAAATATGGGGAGAACTGTATGACTACAATCATTGATAAAATTGCATGGATTCATATTCAGAATGGACAAGTTTTGTGTGTGCGTTCCAAAGGGAAAGATACCTATTATTTGCCTGGAGGAAAAAGAGAAGCTGGAGAAACAGACGAGGAGACGCTCGTGCGCGAAATCGAGGAAGAGATCTCTGTTCGTATTAAACCAGAAACCATCTCCTATTTTGGAACCTTTGAAGCGGAAGCTCACGGTAAAGCTGAAGGCGTCATAGTTAAAATGACATGTTATATCGCGGATTTTGAAGGTACACTTAGTCCTGCGTCGGAAATTGAAGAGTTATCCTGGTTATCTTATAAGGATCGAAATCGTGTTTCAGTCGTTACACAGATCATTTTCGATCAATTGCATGAGCATAAATTACTTTCCTAATCCACAATTTAAAGTTCTGAAAGCCCGTTTTAAGCCTAAGAGATGGCTTGAGGCGGTCTTTTTTTTGAAAATATACGAAAGGCTTATAGGGGCAACAACATCGTTTATTTTGCTTTGGGACAGATGTCCTTTTTTAAAGGCCTGAATTGCTTTTTAATATGTAAGAGATCGAAGTTGAGGAGAGAGAGAAATGAGAGGAATTATATTTGCGTTTTTAGCGGGGGCTTGTATCACTCTGCAAGGAGTATCTAATGCTCGAATTAGTCAAGATATTGGGACTTGGCAAGCTGCGACAATTACACAGTTAACAGGATTTATCATGTCGTTACTAATCCTTTTATTTGTTAGAGATGGGAAATGGCAAGGATTAAAAGAAGTAAAACCATTATATCTAATTGGCGGATCTTTTGCCGCAGTCGTTATTTTCAGTGAAGTCACTGCCATTCAACAGATTGGCGTTACTTTTACTATATCGACATTGCTCATTGCACAGCTATGCTTGACCTTCTTAATTGATATTAAAGGCTGGTTTGGGATGGAAAAACGACAAATGAGACTCCCACAGTTTATTGGAATAGGGTTGATGATTGCGGGAGTAGTGATTTTGAAATTCTGAGAATACAATCAACAACTGGAGGAGTTACGTTATGATTTTAGGGTTAATATTAGCGCTTGTCGCGGGTTCATTCGTTAGTTTACAAAATATTTTTAATACGAAGGTTAATCAAAAGGTTGGATCTTGGGCCACAACGACGTTAGTATTAGGGTTGGGTTTTCTGGCTTCCTTTATCATGAGTCTTATCTTTGAAGGCGGCCGAATATTTACTTTGCGAAATATGGAGCCTTGGTACTGGATCAGCGGATTGATCGGGGTGGGTGTAGTAATCTGTCTCGTGCAAGGCACCAAACGTCTTGGGCCAACCTATGCGATCTCGATCGTATTAATCTCTCAGCTTGGGTTTGCTTTATTGTGGGATTCCCTCGGCTGGTTAGGGCTTGAAAAGGTTCCATTCACCTGGAAGCAGTTGGTCGGAGTACTCGTGATTGTTGGCGGTATTCTAGTGTTTAAGCTAGGGGGTGCCCGGGAGACTCAAAAGTCGGCTTAATTTATCCTCAGACTCATGTTTGTCAAAATAGAAGTGATGGCAGTCACACGAGAGTGAAAGCAAATCAATCTATACTTTGGGAAAGTAGTAACTCAATTATAAATAAGGAGCAGATCATCCAATGTTCATACAATTGAACTCTCTAACTACAGAAAAGTTAAATGAAAACCTTGGTGAACGACCAGGTTATTTTAAATTGTTCTTCGATACAGAGGGCTGTGGTTGTAATGGCGTGATCGTAATTCAGATTATTAGTGAACCCCATGCTACAGATATTGAAGTTCAGAAAGAGCCCTTTACTTTTTTTGTGGACCGTCAACAGGAATCTTTATTTGATGAACAGATGCGACTTGAAGCAGATGAGAATTACCCGTCATTCAGATTAAGTAGTGATTCGGGCCTGTTAGGAAGCAATATTCGAGTAAAAGATATTCGCTGAGTAGAGCACTGCTACTAAAAACCAGAGCATTTGAGATCATCTCTCAATGCGCTGGTTTTTTAAATTTCGTTCCTATATATGGCACTTGCAATTCGTTTCTTACCCATTGGGTTTTTTCATAAAAGCTATATGGTCTATTTTGCTGTTAACCAGTGTAATTAACTGTTCTGCCATATAGCTCGCCGAATATTTGAAATTGACTTCAGCCCAGTGCATAATGACACCTACTGTAGCAGACATTTGGTAACTCAACATAATTTCATAATCCACAGGAGCAGCATCAGCTTCTATCTCAATTCGCATATCCTCACGCATGGATTCCCGTAAACGGTCGAACAGTTCAATAGTCATTTTCCCTCGTTCCACTGCGGATAAGGCTAAAAACTCCGCTTTATGCCCCTCAATATATTCGAACAGCTGCAGAATGGAAGGGAAGACCTCCGTTGCCTCAATACGTTCCAATCCCTCATAAGGGTCTAATAGCGCCTCTCCTATACCCTGTAGAAATTCATCATGTATTTCCTTAAGCAAAGCCTCTTTACTCTCAAAATGTTTATAAAAAGTCCCTCGATTGTAATCCGCTCGATTAGTCACGTCCAATATCGTAACTGAATCATAGCTATTTTCCAATATTAGCTCAACGAATGCAGATTTCAGAGCTTGGCGTGTTCTTCTGGTTCTTCTGTCTTCATGTTCTTCCTGTATCAAAAAAACTACCTCCAGCTATGATCTTTTTATCGTTCATTTATAGTTCTTACTTTAAAAGTAACAAAAGATCAGCTAATGTTCAAGATTTAGACATAAGTAAACACGGAGAGCAAGTATGTTGGTTAGGCGACATTACTAAAAATCTGATTATTGAATAGGTTAACTAATGGGGTGTACTCTAGTAATAGAGATAAGTTATCCCATCTCCTAAGACTATAATATATAGCCAATTCATAACAAAGGATGCGAACATACAATGAGTGAATCAAATGTAAAAACTGCTGTAATTACTGGAGCTGCAGGTGGAATAGGTAAAGAGCTTGCCCGTCGATTGTCTGATCGTAAACTGAATCTTGTACTTGTCGATCTGAATGAAGAAGCGATAAAAAATGTCATCCAAGATTTAGGCTTAAATGAATCTAACTCTTTAGCTGTAGCTGCGGATGTCTCTAATGAAGAAGACGTTCAGAATTATGTTAATAAAGCGGTAGAAAAATTTGGAACCATTGATTATTTTGCAAACAATGCCGGAATTGAAGGTCCAGCAGGTCAAATCGAAGAGCTTAACGTTAAAGCACTTGATCTTGTATATAACGTCAATGTACGTGGTGTATTTCTTGGACTACATTATGTAATTCCTGTGATGAAAAAACAAAACTCAGGTGCTATTCTGAACACTTCTTCTCTGGCAGGACTCATGGGTGCACCAGGTATGGCCCCTTATATTATGTCTAAGCATGCTGTAATTGGTCTGACTCGCGTAGCTGCAAATGAGCTTGCACCACTTGGTATTCGTGTAAATGCGGTACTCCCAGGAACGATCAATACACAAATGATGCGTAAAATTGAAAATAATTTTGGAAGCGCAGAAGAATACAAGGCAGCTAACGAAGCTGCAACACCTATGGGACGCTACGGAGAACCGCAAGAGGTTGCCGCTGTGATGAACTTCCTTCTGTCGGATGAGGCTTCATTCGTAACGGGTTCTCTATATACAGTCGATGGTGGTATGATAGGTCAATAATGCAAGCTGATTTCGATCATTAAGGATACTTCAAATAAAGGATTGGGCCTGTGCGTCAAGCATTGGGTCCAATTCTTTTTTATTTAGGATACCCGGATCGGATTTTATAATAAGCAATTTGCTGAATTATCTTATAGAATATACAAAGGGGATTTAATCTTTTTAAGTATTGATCAGTGATTTAGATAAATTGTTGGCGAGGAGTGTTCATATGCATGAATTATCTCAACAGGATTTTAATGAAGTGAAACCGTTACTTACAGGTGCTCCTATTCATCCTGAAATTCTCTCCATTATCGAGGGAAATAATCCGGGCTGGATTTTTGTAGATCAACTTGTAACACCAAAAAGCGCGTTGGTATGGAGTAAGGGGATGCAAGGATTTTATATTATAGGCGATCACACCAATGAGTTATTTATTAAGAGCTTAGATAGTTATATATCCAGTCATATTGCACCGAGGATGAAAAAGCTTGGGCTGGAGTATTTTGAAGTCTCAGGTCAACACAATGAATGGAATCTGGCATTGATGTTTCCTTCTAGGAAGCTATATCCTTTTGAACAAATGGTGTTCAAGTTATTCCACAAGCCCGTTGAGTCCCTTAATAATGCGATTAGAATTATAAATCTTAAAATGCTGGACTGGGAGGACTTAGATCTAAAGAATATAGAATTTGTACATGATAATATTGATTTATTCTGGTCATCGAAAGAAGACTTTAGGGCAAAAGGCTATGGATATGCTGCTGTTGAGGGAACTGAGATTATGGGTGTATGTTATTCTAGTTTCGTTACGGAGGATACACATGCTATCGGAATTGAAACTCTCTCCAAGTATCGGAATAGAGGAGTGGGGACTCATTTAGCGGCCTTAGTAGCGGAGGATATACTTACAAATGGTTTTACACCTTACTGGGACTGTTCATTAGATAATGAAGCTTCCCGAAAGCTAGCGCTCCGTTTAGGATTTCAGCAAATTCATCAATATAAGTGTAGTGCTTTTTCAATATGACGGTTTCGCAAATTATTAGGTTAGGATGAACATTGATGAGAATATTGCTCGTAGAGGACGATAGAACGATTGCTTCAGGACTTGAATATTCCTTGCAGCAGGATCATTTTGAAACTATTTTATGTTATGATGCAACCTCTGCTAGGAGGGTGTTGGCGGAGCGGTTATCTGAAGTAACACTTTGCATTTTTGATCTCTCTCTACCGGATGGCAGCGGATATGATCTGTGTAAGATCGTGAAGGAGCGGAGCGATATTCCGGTCATCTTTTTAACTGCGATTGATGACGAAGTTAATGTAGTGATGGGACTTGATATGGGAGCAGACGATTACATAACTAAGCCATTTCGGATTCGCGAGCTGTTATCACGCATTAAATCGGTGTTAAGGAGATATAACAAGCAGGCTCAAACTCCATCTAATTTTGAACTAGAGAATATACGGATTAATACGCTTGAAGGAAAAGTTTATAAGAACGGCGATGAAGTTCTGCTAACAGCATTAGAATATCGTCTGCTTCTGATATTTGCTAATCATGTGGGACAAGTCCTTTCCAGAAATCAGCTGTTAGAGCGGATTTGGGATGTCGCCGGAGAATTTGTAAATGATAATACATTGTCTGTGTATATTAAACGCTTAAGGGAAAAGTTAGAGGATAACCCGCAAGAACCCACACTGATCAAAACAGTACGCGGTTTAGGGTATAAGGTTGGTGATTAGATGTTACGAAACAGAGAATTTAGATGGTTATTACTAACGATGACTACGATCAGCCTTCTGGCGATTATAGGAACGGCATTTATTTCATCAGCAGCGATGGGGATCACGGCGGTAACTTCAGTTCTGCTTATAGGTTGTTGTTTATTATTTACCCGCTGGAGATACCGCGAAATTGAGAAGCTTTCAGGGTATCTACGTCAAATTAGCAGCGGTAATTATTCGCTCGATGTTCGTGATAATCAGGAAGGCGAGCTTAGTATCCTGAAAAATGATATTTATAAGGTGACGTTGATGTTATCGGAGCAGCGTTTGCTTTTGCAAGAGGATAAAATAAAGCTTACCAATGCGATCTCCGACATCTCCCATCAGCTCAAAACACCACTTACCTCCATGACCGTGATGGCAGATTTATTAAGCGATCCTGATCTGGACGTTGAGAAAAGAATAGAATTTACGCGGAAAATCAGCCTTCAGCTCGATCGGATTGGCTGGCTGGTTTCTTCATTATTAAAGTTCTCAAAGATCGATGCCGGAACCATTCAATTTAAAAAAGATTCAATAAAAGTAAAGAAGCTTGTTCAGAAATCTATGGAGCCCATACTGATTCCAATGGATATAAAGGAGCAACGGATCCTAATCGAAGGTGAAGACGCTACCTCATTCATAGGCGATTACAATTGGACAACTGAGGCGATGATTAATATTCTGAAAAACTGTGTAGAGCATACACCTGCTGGGGGAGAGATTACGATTTCTTTTGCAGAAAACACGCTGTTCACGGAAATTGTCATTACTGATAATGGCAAAGGAATTCCTAAGGCAGAGATCCCCTATATTTTCAAACGATTCTACAAGGGTACAAATGCAAACGAAGACAGCGTTGGAATCGGACTTGCCTTGGCGCAAAGTATTATCACTGAACAAAACGGCACGATTGATGTGGTGAGTGAAGTAGGAAAGGGGACACAATTTCGGATCAAATTTTACAAGCAAGTGATTTAACACTTATGGCTTAGTGACTAGAATGTCACTTAAGAGTCACTGAAGAGTCATTGTAGACAGATATACTGATCTCATCAACAAATGGGGGTCTAACAATGGATATTTTAAAGATTGAACATCTGTCTAAAACATATGGTAAAGGCGAGACCGCAGTAAAGGCTCTGGATGATGTATCTTTTTCAATTAAAAAAGGTGAATTCGTAGCGATTATTGGACCATCCGGCTCAGGAAAATCAACGATTCTGCATTTATTAGGTGGGGTGGATAGACCGACAAGTGGTAAAGTATTTGTAGATAACACGGATATTTATGATTTGAATGAAACACAGCTGGCGATCTTTAGACGCAGACAAATTGGTCTTATTTATCAGTTCTATAATCTCATACCGGTGCTGACGGTTGAAGAGAATATCACACTTCCGTTGCTGCTCGATCAGCATAAAGTGGATAAGAAGCAATTTGCAGATACCGTGAAGGCGTTAAATTTGGAAAATCGTTTAAACCATCTGCCGAATCAGCTATCAGGCGGACAGCAGCAGCGGGTATCCATAGGCAGAGCATTAATTAGTAACCCTGCAATTATGCTGGCAGATGAGCCAACTGGTAATCTTGACAGCAAGAATAGCAGTGAAATTATTGAATTATTAAAAATGTTTAATAAAACGTATAATCAAACACTGATTGTGATTACTCACGATGAACGTATTGCCTTGCAAGCAGATCGGGTTATTACTATTGAAGATGGAAGGATCGCTAAAGATGAGGTGATTCGTCCGTGAATATCGTAAACAAATTAACTATAAGACATTTGAAACAGAATAAGCGAAGAACATTGGTAACTATCATTGGAGTTATCATTTCAGTAGCTATGGTAACGGCTGTGGCGACGTTAGGTTTTTCTTTTATGGAATTAATGAAGAAGCAAAGTATCTCTACAAATGGAGAATGGCATGTCCAATATAGAAATGTTACTAAAGCTCAGCTCAAAGCGATAGAAACAGATGATGCGACAAAAGCCCTAGTGATCTCCAACGATCGTGGCTACGCCCCTTTAGAGGGTGGGAAGAATGAGAATAAACCCTATTGGTATATCAAGGAATATAATGCAGCTGGTTTTAAACAATTCCCGATTGAACTGCTGGAAGGTAGACTCCCGAAGACAAACCACGAAGTAGTCATTTCTGAGGAGATTGCAAAGAATGCAAAAGTCTCTTACAAGATTGGTGAAACTTTAACGCTTGATGTGGGTGAACGTGTCACTAGCGATGATGAAAATAGTGGCCAACCCCTATCTCAGAATGAACGATTACGGACTGAAGAGGATACCCTGCTTGAAAAGATTATTCATAAAAAATCAATGAACTATACGATTGTGGGAGTGATAAAACGTCCTACTTGGGAACCAACATGGTCTCCGGGTTATACTGCCATAAGTTATGTGGATGAAAGCATGATTGGAGCAGCTGAAAAAACCACAGCGACGGTTGTATTAAAAAAGGTGGACAGCTCCATATATAAGCATGCAGAGGAATTGGCAAAAGAAAATAAGATCGAGTCGATCTCTTATAATAATAGTCTGCTCCGCTATTATGGTGTGACGAATAACGATGGCTTACGTAACACACTTCTTTTATTGTCAGTAATTATTATGGTTGTGATTATCATTGGTTCCGTTTCTTTAATCTATAATGCTTTTGCAATCTCTGTCTCGGAGCGTGCACGTCATTTAGGGATGCTCTCCAGTGTAGGGGCTACAAAGTGGCAAAAGCAGAATTCAGTGTTTTTTGAAGGAATGATTATCGGTTTAATTAGTATTCCAATTGGGATCATTTGCGGTATAGCAGGCATCGGGATCACTTTTATGTTTATCAATTCGATGATTAAAGATGTATTAGGGATAACTGAGAGATTAATGTTGATTGTTACACCTCTGTCTCTACTAACCGCTGGTTTAGTTTCAATACTGACAATTTTTATATCCACCTATCTTCCAGCCAGAAAGGCTTCAAAGATCTCGGCAATTGATGCGATCAGACAAACAACCGATGTTAAGCTCTCAGGTAAAGCGGTGAAAACATCCAAGTTCGTGCGCAGATTGTTTGGTATTGAAGCAGAAATTGGTTTGAAGAATTTAAAGAGAAATAAACGCAGGTACCAAGCAACCGTGTTCTCACTTGTCATTAGTATTGTTTTATTTTTATCTGTATCAGCGTTCACTTCTAATATGAGAAGATCGGTAGAACTCTCACAGGATGGTTTGAACTATGATATCCAAGTATATATGGGGACTGAGGACGCTCAAAAAGTGGACCGGTTGACGAACTCGATATCCAAATTACCTAATATAACGGAATATAATGTGACTAAGGAACTCAGTGTGAGTTCATGGATTGATGAGAAAAATATGGCAAAAGAATTGCAAGAGATTGTGCAGGCGGATAAGAGTGTTCTAAAGAACGGGAAATATCCTTACTATATTCAGATCTATGCACTAAATGAACAGAGTTTGAAAACCTATGCAGAAACGGTCGGTATAAATTATGAACAACTAACGAAGCTTGATCAGATGACTGCTATTGTGAATGATACGGTTACCTTTGAGGATGAGAAAGCTAAAAAAATTGTTGAGACCAAAGCTTTTCACTCTGAAGTCGGCCAAAAGCTTGAGCTTATTTATACGGATTGGGATACCAAAAAAGAGACGAATTTATCACCAGTAAAAATTGTCGCTCTAACTGATAAACGTCCAATGGGAGTACATTCAGCAATGGTTGGTGGAATAAACATCATCGTCTCTAAACAAGTCTTCGATAAACTAACAAATGATGCGATGAGCAAAGATATTCAAAGCCGGCTTAACTTGAACAGCACAAACCCATTAGCGACACAACAAGCCATAGAGGAAATGAAAGAGGGGAATATCTATGTTCAAAATGTGTATCAAAATAGACAAAATAGTGAGCAGATGATCATGTTAATGTCTATTTTCACCTATGGTTTTATTGCTTTGATTACTTTAATATCAATTGCGAATATTTTTAATACGATATCAACCAGCATATCTCTTCGTAAAAGAGAGTTTGCGATGCTGAAGTCTGTGGGCATGACGCCAAATGGTTTTAATAAAATGATTAATTACGAAAGTGTTTTTTATGGAATAAAGTCACTACTATATGGGCTTCCGATTAGTATAGTTATTATGTACTTGATCTATAGATCAATGATGAGCAGCTTCTCTTATGGATTCACACTTCCGTGGATGAGTATCTTGTGTGTCATATTGGCAGTGTTTATCATCGTTAGCGCAGCTATGTTATATTCAAGCTCAAAAGTGAAAAAAGAGAACATTATCGATGCATTGAAACAGGAAAATATATAACTATTAGCCCATCATTGCCGCGTTTAACGCGGCTTTTTTGTGTCATATCTGACACGTTGGTATGTAAATTCTTATAAATTCCTATGATATAATGTACACAATTGAATTGAACAGATTATAACCACGAGGTAGGTGTCAACGAATTGAGAACAGTTGTCGTGATTGGCGGGGGAATTACTGGATTGTCTACCGCTTACTATTTACAGAAATCTATAGAGCATAACAAGCTAGATGTAAAAATCATTTTGGTTGAAGCCAGCGATAGACTGGGCGGCAAAATCAGAACACTAAAACAAGAAGACTTCATTATGGAGTCTGGGGCAGATTCTATTGTCACCCGTAAAACGAATGTTGCACCTCTGATTGAAGAGTTGGGTATTCAAAATGAGGTTGTATATAACGCGACAGGAATATCCTTTATTTATACAGAAGGTAAACTGAAGCAAATTCCTAAAGATGCAGTCTTTGGCATTCCGCTCAGTATGGAGTCGCTTGCTACAACAGAACTGATCTCAGCTGAAGGAAAGGTTGAAGCACTCAAAGATTTCTACACTCCCAATAATAAGTTTACGAAAAACGATTCCGTGGGTGATTTTCTAGAAGCATTCTTTGGAAAAGAACTTGTCGAGAAGCAAATTTCACCGGTTCTTTCAGGTGTATATTCCGGGAAGCTAAGCGAACTTACAATTGCCTCAACGCTGCCTTATTTGATTGATTATAAGAATGAATACGGCAGTATTATTCAAGGCTTATCCGCAAATAAAGCCAAATTTCAAGGGAATGGTGATAAGAAGTTCATGTCATTCAAGGGAGGTGTATCTGCCTTGATCGACTCTATGGAAGAACATCTTTCTAATTCGGAGATCATCAAAGGGATTCGTGCCGAAAGAATTGAGAAGCGTGGAGAGCAGTACCAGGTAACTTTGGCAGATGGACGAATCATAGACTCCGATGTTGTCGTACTTGGAACGATGCATTCTACTGCACAAGCGCTACTTCAAGACGAAGAACTAAATGAAGATTTCAATCAGTTATATAATAGTTCTATGATTAGTGTATATTTAGGATTTGATATCCCCGACAGTCAGCTGCCTGCGAATGGCACAGGGTTCATCACTGCCAACAGCGATGATGTTCTATGTAATGCGTGTACGTGGACAAGTCGCAAGTGGGAGCATACGTCAGGACAACAGCGTCTGCTTGTCAGACTCTTTTATAAAAGCTCAAACCCTCATTATGATTCGTTGATCAAGCTATCTGAAGAGGAACTATTGAAGGTGGCTTTGAAAGATATACAGACCAGTCTCGGGATAACAGGACAGCCAGCTACCTACGATGTGACCAAATGGCATGATGTAATGCCAAACTACCATAAACTTCATCATCAAATTGTAGTATCCTTAGAGAAGAAGATGACAGACAGGTATCCTAATGTTATCCTTGCTGGATGCTCCTATTATGGTGTAGGCATTCCAGATTGTATTGCGAATGGAGAAAAAACAGCAGAGCGTATTTTGGAACAAGTAATTTCACATTAAAAAGGAGGGTGTACAATCGTGAGAAGATTAGCGATCAGCTCTATGCAAAGTCTAGACTTATAAACAACGGCGGTTGTTTGTATAGAGCGAAAAATTGATTTTACCGCTAGTGCAGTGTGCATGGGTTGTTTAAAGAATAGACTTTGCTACCTTCAAACTCATAAAAAGTTTAAGGAGCAGAGCGATTATGAAATATGTAAATGCAGATACGATTTTCCCAAAAGAATTATTAGAGGAAATTCAGAAATATATCAACGGGGGTATGGTTTATATCCCTAAGCCTGAAGAATCACATGTAAAATGGGGCGAAAAGTCAGGGAGCAGAAAATACTTAAGATCTAGAAACATCGAAATCTGTCTAAGGTTTGCTGTGGGTGCAACGGTTGACCAGCTTTCAGATGAATATTGCCTATCTAGGGATAGTATTAAGAAAATTGTTTATTCAAAAAAATAGCTTATCATCCAAAAAAACCACGTTAGAGGAAACTCTGACGTGGTTTTTGGAATTTAATTATAATTTAATCTTAAATACCATACTTTTTCCGATATTTATTGATCCCATCTACGAACTGTCCTTCATACTTCACGCCTTCATCCATCTTTTTATTTGCCGCATTAATAGCTGTACTCGAAACTTTTGTTTTGTATAGTGCTTCTTTCATCATTGTCATTGCTTCTAATTGCAACTTAATCGCTTTTAAATAGATTTCATGTAACGCCTGCAATTCTGTATTGGGTGCTTTAATTTTTTTCGCCTCTATTACCAACTTAGTGTAATTAGGAATGATTACATTATTGAACGCTGTATAGCGTTGTTTTCTATTGTTACCTGTATCTATTCTGTTCTTTACATATGCCTCAGAGGCAATTTCATCAAATTTAAAAATCGCTGCTATTTGATCAGAATAGGTTGTGAAATCTATTACTTCTTGTGGCGTTTTCATCTTTTCTTCATAATCTGCCTCAGATAGAACGGTAATAGGAAATCTTTCTTCAGACCAACCAGGAATGTTGAAGACTACTTCTGCAGAACCTTCTTGAACTCCTGTAATAATATAATCTGAGTAACCATCCAATTCAATGGTAAGTATAGATTCATCAGAAACTTCAGGTGTCAATTTTGCATATGTAAGACTGGTCATTTCAGCTAGTAAACGAACTTTTATTTTTGTGGTCCCACCCACGGGAATAACATCACTAGATAAAGTAATACTCGCTTCGTTGAGCAATTTCTTATCAGCAGCAAACACAGTGGATGGCATTAATAGAGCAATAACCATAGTGCATAGTATCAAATATCGACCAAACCTTTTCATTTTCAATCATCCTTATCTATTGATTTTGTATTTACTGGTAGCAATCTCGTCTTCCATAAACTTACTATTCCTCCCTGAGTTTTACTATAAAGTGTTTCTTCTCAAATACCAACTACTTTTTGTGCTTTAAATCTCTATACATCGATTGGGAATGGATTACTGAATTAAATGAAGTCAAATATAAAGATAGATAGGGCGACAACCTGTATTTTTTGATACAAGTAGTAGCCCTATCCATTAAATATGTAATGCTATACGATTTGTTTATTCATATTCAAAGAGGCTTCAAATGCATCAATTATATACAGGAATCGTTCTGCTTCCCGGAATACATGATCCGCAAGCAATGGATGGATGATGCTCTTTATTCGGCATTCCTCAATAAGATCACGTGCCGTTTTCTTAAAGTCACGGAGAGATTTAACTGAGACTTTATTCTCGTTAAGTTGCTGACTGAGCAGGGGTTTGGTTTTCATTAATAATTGCGTCTGATAAAAGATCTAACCTACCTTGATTCAGTTCTTCCAGTCGATTTCGAAAATAGTTGGCTTCCCTACTGACATGATCCACTAATAAGGGGAAGTTCGTTCCGCCTGGAAGCTTACATTGTAGAATTAGACCTAGTATTTTTCTTTTAAACGCCCAGATATGTGAAGCTGCACTATGAACTTCCTCATTAAACTTCCGTATTACAGCTGGATCAGAATCCACAGTAAATCCGAGTGATCTATTCTCTATGGCTTCGAATGTGGCATAGAATTGGTTTGCTTCATTAATTAGTTGCGTGTCTTCACAACGAAACCCTAATTTAAGAAAAAAAGAGTGTTCTTTCATGATTCGTGACCAGAATCTTATTTCATCTAGAGATCTCGAAACAAAAGGATCCGGCATATCTGAGCGCACCTCCCATTTTTATACAATTGTAATATGCGTGAGGTTTGTACTGTATCCGCAAAAGTTAAGACGAGTATATAGAAGTACAGTAGGTACGGTTAACTTAATTATCAAATATAAATGGTGACATTATATAAAAATTAATTCTAATCGAATATGGCATATAACTAGAGCGAGGTCGTAATTATACTAAAAAAGAAGTGACATTAGACAAGAACTTGTGGAGGTATGATGGAGATTAAGCTTGTTCCAGTAACCATAATATTTTAGTGATCTCCATAAATATATTCAGGAATTCGACAGAAGGTAGGGAGGGAACGACATGAATATCACAATCACCTTAACTGACAGTGCCTCGAAGTTTATTATTAACAACCTTTACCCACTATACTTACACGATCTATCAGAAATATGGGGGACGATTCCTAATCGATACGGGGTATTCGAGGAGGACGAGACACAGACACTACAGGAACAGAATAAAGTCTTCGACATTTGGTGGGAGAAAGCTGGCATTTTGTATCCTTATTTAATAAAAGAAAATGATATTCCAGTAGGGTTTGCATTAGTTGCTACACCACCATACACACCGTCTGTTTGTGAATTCTATTTGAATGAATTTTTTATTCTACGGCCCTACCGTGGTAAGGGGATCGCTGAATATGCGGCTAAAGAAGTCTTTAAGCTTCATTTGGGTAACTGGGAGCTGCAAACGAATCCCACGGATACAAATAGGAGAGCACAGCATTTTTGGAGGAAAACTTTAAAAGAATACACTAGTGATAGTTATTTAGAGGAATGCGGGAAGTCATATGATGATGAATTAAAGATGATTTTTACATTCAATAACCAATCAGAATTATCGAATCCATAAAAGGGGATTTCGAAGTTATGTTTAAGAATTCATTCCTAAAAGCAAAAGCTTATAAGTACAATTCACTGCAATATTTGGTGGCTTTAGTGCTTGGAATGGATTCTAACACAACCGAATAGGTTTAATAATAAAAGCCGATCTAACTATCGTAGTTAGATCGGCTTTTGTTGATCTTAGCTATTTGATGCGTTTAACTTGCAAATATATGTTTACCAATTTTTAAGTTTTGCGGACGTGACCAAATCCATGCACTAGTTGCTGTATCGGGATTGAAATAATAGATTGAATGGTTTGTGGGGTCCCAACCTCGAACAGCATCAAGAGCAGCTAAATAAGCTGTCTGATTTGGTGTAAGCCAATACTGGCCGTCAGATACGGCTGTGAAAGCTCCTTTTTGGAATACAACTTCTTTAATATTGTCAGGAAATTGACTAGATTGTATACGATTCATGACTACTGCACCCACTGCAACTTGTCCAACATAAGGCTCACCGCGAGACTCACTGTAGATAACTTTAGCCAAAATATCCATTTCATTAATATTAAGTGTGTGTTTTTTTAAAATATTCCAAGTTTTTGTCCCCGAAATTCCATCAGCGCTTATGCCATAGGCCTTTTGAAATTTAGCAACCGCTGCTTTCGTTTGTGATCCGTATACCCCATCTAAGGGCTCAGTATAGAAATCAAGGGTTTTTAATCTATATTGTAGATCCCATACATCTCCTGAAGAACTTCCTATGGTTAATAGCGGAGCTGCATTAGCAGAACCGATCATAGTAGCCATGCTCACCAGACCCAAAAGAAGCAACAAAGTGAATATTTTAGTCTTCATTATAGTAGCCTCCTTTCAGAAAACATTATAAATATAGTTTAATCATTGAGACAACACTCATTTAATGGAAAATAAATTACTGTTTTACAAACTGTAAATCCTTAGTTCCGTTTGTGATTTTCTGAAATGGGTAAAATAATACTTATAGGCAGATAAAATTTCGGAGGTCTTTTATATGAAAAAGCAATTATTTCTACTAGTCGTCGCAGCTGCTTTCAGCTTAAGTGCTTGTAGTAATGACAATAGCTATGGCAATCAGATGTCTTCTAACGATACACAAATGGAACATAACTCACATTCAAGTTCAGGTGAAGTTCCAAAAGATCTGAAGGTAGCGGAGAATCCTACTTACAAAGTAGGAAGTGAAGCTGTGATCCAAACTGACCATATGGAAGGGATGAAGGGAGCCATTGCGACAATTGTGGGAGCTTATGAGACGACAGCATATAATGTTTCCTATAGACCTACTACAGGAGGTCAACCGGTTACAAATCATAAGTGGATTATTCATGAAGAAATAAAAGAAGCAAAGGATATATCCTATCAACCAGGCTCAGAGGTTATTATGGAAGCTGATCATATGAAGGATATGAAGGGTGCAACGGCTCAGATTAACTCAGCAGAAAAAACCACTGTCTATATGATTAATTACAAACCTACTACGGGTGGAGATGAAGTGAAAAATCATAAGTGGGTAACAGAAGATGAGCTTTCACCTGTAAAATAATAGATCAACACAAAAACTGCAACTTACTCAGTTACGCATGAGTACGTTGCAGTTTTTGTTGTTTTATAGTCAGCTTCAAAATAATTTGCGGTTAGGTTTTATCCACTGCAAGTTTTGAAGATTTCATGTTTGACAGGTCCTGTTCAGCTTCTTCAGGAACTGGCATTTGGTTAGAAGTACGAAGTGGAAGCTCCTTCAGGAAGAAGACAAGCACGAAAGCTACAACAAGCACAATGGTTCCGGTTAAGAACACGGATGACAATGTCTGTCCTAAAGCATCACGGATACCCTCAATCATTTGTAAGAAGACAGGCTGTACATCGGCTGGCAGACTAGCTTGAGTCTGTTCAAGCAATGGTTTGTTCATTAATGCCTGTGGATTAGCGAAGGAGAGCATTTGCTCAGCAAGTTTTGGATCTATCTGTGTGAAATCCGGTGCTGATGACGATTGCAGAGCTTCCTTCAAGTTTTTAGTAAGACTATTGGACATAACGGTACCCATGACTGCGATACCGATCGTACCGCCTAAATTACGGAATAATTGTGAGGAGGCCGTTACTACACCCAGTTCGGTGTGTGAAACCGCATTTTGAGTAGCTAGTGAGAATACTGGCATCCCCAATCCTAACCCAAGACCAAACACAATCATACTTAGGACAGCCATCGGTACATTATTCATAAATACCATAATTGTCATACCGGCAATCATAATGGGTATTCCAATTAATGCGTAACGTTTATACTTCCCTTTTTTCGCCATCTTTTGACCGGTAAGGGCACTGGCTACAACCATAACGATCGACATTGGCATAGTAACATACCCTGCATATGTCGCGGAGATCCCCAGAACACCTTGTACGAAGAAGGAAAGATAGATCATAGCTCCCATCATACCGAAGTTCATAATAAAACCAATAATATTAGATATGGTAACTACACTATTCTTAAATAGATGAAGCGGGAGTATTGGATTTTTAGCTTTGGATTCGACAAAAATAAAGAGAAGTGCCGAAACGACTGTTCCCGCCAACAGGCCGAGAATTTGCGAAGAACCCCAATCATATTCTGTACCTGCCCAGGTGAAGGCAAGCAGTAGAGGAACGATGGTAGTTGTCATTAACAAGGAACCTAAATAGTCGATGCTGGTTGACTCTCCGCGTTTGCCTTTAGGAAATAAGGTAAGAATCATCACGAAGGCCACTACACCAAGCGGTAGGAAGATCCAGAACAGCCAATGCCAATCCATATTGTCGATCAAAAAGCCTCCAAGCGTTGGTCCAAGCACACTGGAGAAACCGAATACGGCCATCATCAACCCCATCCATTTACCACGTTCACGCGGAGGGAATAAGTCACCTACGGCAGTAAATGCGGTGGATTGAATAATACCTGCACCTACCCCTTGTATCCCACGATAAATGATAAATTGATAAACATCGGAAGATGTTCCTGTCAGAAAAGCCCCAACCATAAATAATAGAATACCTGCTAATAGAAAGGGTTTACGTCCGAACATATCAGATAACTTACCGACAAGAACGGTCGCTATTGTTGATGTTAATAAATAAATGTTAATAGTCCAAGTATAGTAATCCATGCCATCAAGAATTGCGATTATACGCGGCATAGCAGTACTTGTAATTGTCTGATTAATCGCTGCGAACAGCATTGCAGCCATAATAGCTATCATAATACTAAGTTTTCGTTTGCTGGATAAATGTTCCATTCGATTGTTTCCCCGCCACTTTTTAAATTTTATCTCTTGTCTAAATCAGAAATTATAACTGCGAAAATTCTTCTTAAATGCTCAATATCTTCATCGGGCAGTATCTTAAAGTAAGATTCCATAAGTTCTTGATGGCGTTCCTGCACCTCTTTAATCGTTGCTTCTCCTTTCTGCGTAATGGTGATGTGTACCACTCTTCGATCATCCTTGGCGCGTTCCTTATTTACGTAATCTTCAGCGATTAATTGGTCTGTTACGCCTGTAATTGCTGCTGAGGTAATACCAAGAGCTGCAGCAATCTGTGATACGTTTTGTGGACCGTTCTTAGATAAAGTCCTGAGGGTTTTGAACTGTGTAATATTTAGGGGGTAGTCTTGTTTGTTCCAATCTTGAGAGATTCCTTTTAAAAAGGATTTGAACATAGTAGATATCTGAAGAAAATCTTCATTATTAGCCAAATCACGCCTCCTAAAGTTATGAAATAGGGCGGAATAAGTAATTCCATTAAATTTTAGATAACAACTAAATGATTAACTACTTAATTATTAAAGCGTGAAACAATATATCATCCTTTTTTATATCTCGTCAAGAAAAGGTTTGTTTTTTCGAATGAAATAGAGTGGGTTGATAATATATATAGGGAAAGGATCGGGGGAGTTTATATTGAGAGAATGGGTTAAGCATCAAGATCCAAACAATAAGTACGGTGCAAAGTTCACTTTAGGCGATAGAGATGTAGAGTTACCCCAAACGGCGATTATCTCAGTAACACGAGGAGAAAATTTCAATATATTCAGAATTATGATTAATGGAACTATTAATAATTTCGTTAAGAAGCAACTTCAGAAAAATGAAAATCTCCTATATGCTGAGCTCTCTGGACAACTTCAGGGAGGTGTCGGGCAGACTATAACGGTGTGGAAAAAAGGAAGCTCCATGAATAATTTCAGGAAAAAAGGTGCACATAAATTTGCTATGAGATTTTTTTCATGGGTTTTTTATGGCGGGAAAGTACAGGCTTACTTTTTAACATGGAAAATCTCAAACTCAATTCCTGAAGATAATGAAATTAAAGAAATAGTGAAAAAATATGGGAAACATTATGACGGTGGGAAATTATTAAAATCTGCGCAACAACCTCCCCTGAAATAAATAGTAACCCTCGACTAGGATGTGGGGTTATTCATCTGTTGTTGAAGTTCGTTCCTGAGCTAATGAATTATTTGTTATACTGTGTATAGTTATCGTTATTATCAATACATTAAAAAGGAGCATTTATTTGAATCTAGCAACGCCAGTAACACCTATTCAACTTATGCAAGTACTTCTAAACGTTTCTGTGATTCGCCCTGTTTTTATCTGGGGGGCGCCTGGTATTGGGAAATCTTCGCTAGTAGAAGCTTTTGCTGATCAGGTGGGTCTTCCTTGTGTGTCTCTATTAGGTTCTCAATTAGCACCTGAAGACATCATTGGAGTCCCGCAAATCGTTAACGGTAAGAGCCAATTCTGTCCTCCAAAAATGATTGCTCGGGATGAACCTTATTGTTTGTTCCTGGACGAGCTTAATGCCTGTTCTCAAGAAGTGCAAAAAGCTTTTTATAGTCTCATCCACGAACGCCGCATAGGCGATTATCACCTACCTGAGGGCTCTATAGTAATAGGAGCTGGTAACCGTGCACAAGATAGTGCAATTGTTAAACCTATGTCCTCCGCGCTTATCAATCGGATGTTCCATATACAGTTAAATGTATCGTTTCAAAATTGGATCTCTTGGGCATATGAGCATAACATTCATCCTATGGTTATTGAATATCTGGAATTGCGTCCCGATCATTTGTGGAGTGCACCTCCAAAGACTGAAGAGCCTTTCTCCACGCCACGCTCTTGGCATATGCTTAGTGATGCACTACATGAGTTTGGCGATGATATAAATGCGGATACCGTGGGGATTTTAGCGAATGGTTCACTGACACCTGCTCACGCCACACAATTCAGGGCTTTTTATAAAAATCTAACTGGAAAATATGAACTTAATCAAATTATAGATGGTAAATCCTCATTTCCAACGGCTCCAGAAGATCGGGATCTCCTGTATTTCCTGGCGCAATCCTTGCGTGCCCAGATTATCAAAGAACTCCCTCCGATTAAAGATAACGTACGAGATGGACATCGCCAATTTGCACACACTGTTAAAAAGCTGATTAAAGACTTGTCCGTCATTAGCTTTGAAATTGCACAGCTAGTAGTTGCTAAGCAGGAGCAAAATGATAATATTCCAGATTGGTTAATGGTTGAAATTGTACGTGATTTACCACGTCTTGCAATAAAAGAGCGGGGGTAAATATGGCTAAAAAAACAACTCCAGATAATCCCGCTTTGAAAAATTTTAATGAAGCATGTTCGTTAATCGCGGATCATCCTATTTTTGCGCCGTTATCTGTTCGAGCTTCGATTATTCATAATGAAAATAGTTCCTATCCTGAAGACGGCTGGGCAATTGTCACTAATAACGGTTATATTTACACTCATCCTAAACGGCGTGGCGAGGTTGCTGAATGGATGTACGTTTTGGCACATTGTTTTCTTCATTTAGGTCTTGGACATTTAAAGATTAAAGAGAATCAAGTGGCGTGGAACGTTGCATGTGATGTGTACATAGCAAAGTTTTTAAATGACTTGAAGCTTGGGAAAGTACCCGCAGATATGGAGTCGCGAATTGATCTTACAATTAAAGATGAACAACAGCTTTACGAGCAGTTTATGATAAAAGGAATTCCGGACACCTCCAGATATTTTGGGACTGCGGGTGTTTCAAAACTGGATATGAATGTTAGAGAAACCACCAAAAGATACTGGGGAAAAGCACCGGATTGGGAAGCCTATTTTGCTTATGGGTTATCTAATGCTGTGACGAATGCAGTAAGTGTTGCTGGAGGCCATGCTAATACTATTAGTGACCCTACACTTTCATTAACCGCTCCACAACGTGCAAAACGATGGTTTATGGACAGATATCCTTTATTAGGTGCGCTTGCCGCCGGCTTTGAGATTATAGAAGATCCAGCGATATGTCGGCGATTTGATATTTCCATAGCTGCCATTGACGTTATTGAGCGCAAAATATTTATGAACCCTGCAGCCGGACTAAACGATGAGGAGTGTATTTTCGTGATGGCGCATGAGCTTCTGCACGCGGGGCTTCAGCATCACGAGCGATGTCTTGGCCGGGATCATTATCTTTGGAATGTGGCTTGTGACTACGTAATAAATCTATGGCTAGTAGAAATGAGTGTAGGGGAGTATCCGCGAATTGGACTCTTATTAGATCCTGAGCTTAAAGGTTTATCTGCTGAAACGATTTATGATCGTATGGTCGGAGATATCCGCACTTATAAGAAACTGGCGACCTTGAGAGGGAATGGACTTGGTGACATTTTAGATAACGGTTCATCAAGTTTTTGGGATGCGAGAGAAGGACAGACGTTAGATGATTTCTGTAAAAATGCTATGCAACAAGGACTGATGTATCATGAAGAGCAAAGCCGCGGTCTTTTGCCATCAGGCCTAGTTGAAGAGATTAGAGCGCTAGGCCAGCCACCTATTAAATGGGATGTAGAGCTTGCTCGGTGGTTTGATCATTATTTTTCACCGCTTGAGAAGACCAGATCTTATTCACGAATTAGCAGACGTCAATCTTCTACACCTGATATCCCTCGACCACAGTGGGTTCATAGCGGTGCTGCAGATGATGGCCGCACTTTTGGAGTTATTTTAGATACCTCAGGCTCAATGGATAAAAAGCTTCTGGCCAAAGCATTAGGAGCCATTTCAAGTTATGCGCAGGCTCGTGATGTTCCTTTTGCACGGATTATCTTTTGTGATGCTTGTCCTTATGATGCAGGTTACATGCCCCCGGAGGCTATCGCGGATCGGGTACAAGTGAAGGGAAGAGGGGGAACGATCTTACAACCAGCTATTGATTTGATTCAACAAGCTGAGGATTTTCCGAAAAAAGGACCACTTCTAATTATTACAGATGGTTATTGTGACAAGCTGACCCTTAAAAGAGACCATGCTTATATTTTGCCCAAGGGAAATGACTTACCTTTCTCACCCAAAGGACCTGTATTCAGAATTAATTAGGGCTTAGAATAAATTTAGAGCGAGGTAACAATGGATATGAATCCCCCCAAACATATTCTTTCAGCAGCTACAGTTGTATTCAATGATCAAGAAGAAATCTTATTAATAAAAGGTCCACGTAGAGGATGGGAGATGCCAGGCGGACAGGTTGAAGAGGAGGAGTCCCTTATAGAAGCAGCAATCAGGGAAGCCAAAGAAGAATCGGGCATTGATATAGAGATTAATAAGTTCTGCGGAGTTTTTCAAAATGTTGATCGATCTATTTGTACTAACCTATTTCTAGGGAAAGCCATCGGCGGCGAACCTGCTACTAGTTCCGAGAGCTTAGAAGTTGGGTTTTTCTCGATAGAACAAGCATTGGAAATGGTCACATGGAAAAACCTCAGACTGCGGCTGGAGTATTGTCTAAATGATGAGGTGCAGCCTTTTTACGTAGAGTTACGGGGTACAGAAGTTGAGGAAATTATATTTAAATTAGAAAACCAGCAAACTTTTTAGAGGTCCTCCTGCGTCCTAGCTAATGAGTGTCATCGGAAGGCACTTATAAATAGAGATGGAGGATGACGAGATATGAACAAAAGAACAAAAAATCTATTTAAAATGAGTGCAGTTGGATGTGTAGCCATTATGGGAGTGAGTGCAGCTTCTTTACCGGTTCATGCTATGGTTTCCACACAAGTAACAGCTAATGTTTCTGCGGCTTTACCGTCGAAAGCACCAGTCCTTGCTGGCATAAAAGTGCAAGAAAAAGTACTTAACACAACAAGTAAATACCTGATTGCAGATTTAAAAGTACCACAGCTAACAGGAATGCTGGATACTCATTATCAAGATGAACTGAACGATATTATCCTCTCTCATGCTGAAAAGGATCTGGCACAGTGGGAGAAAGACGCCGCAGAAATGGGCAAAAAAGCACAAGCTGATCAAATGGAATTTCATCCTTATACTCTTTATATTACTTATGATCTGAAATCAGATGGAACAGGTTCTCCAGCAGGCGTTATCTCCTTGACTGTTACTACTGAAGGTTCTGAAGGTGGAACAAGCATGCCGCGGATCGATACTTATAATGTGAAAAATATAGCTGAGGCAGAACCTGTTGCGCTAACGGATCTACTGGGCGCTAACTACAAAGAGAAGCTCGATGCAGACATTCTGGCAGCGATTAAAAAGGATTCAGATAAATATTTCTTAGAAGAGTACACAGGAACTTCAACTGAGCAGTCGTTCTATATCGATAAAGGTAACTTAGTAATCGTATTCCCTAAATACAGCATTGCGCCAGGTTATGTAGGTTCACCAGAGTTTCGGTTCAGCTTAAATCATAGTTCAACGGATACAACTAAGCTTGATTTGAAAAAAGTAGCTACTTTCACGAATAAGAAAGGCGTGCTCATGGTATCGCTTCGTGATGTGGCCAGTCAACTAAACTATGAATTGAAATGGAATCAGTCTACCAAAACCGCTGAGTTGATGAAAGGAGCACAGTGGACAAGTGTTACGCTTAACAAAGATTCATACTTCTTCGCAAAAATGACTCCTAAAGCTTTAGGTGCCGCACCTGTTCTGCAAGATAACAAAACCTATGTACCTGTTCAATTCGTATCAGAAATTCTTCAGGTTGAAGTTCAGAAATAACCATTTAGAAGTTTGTGAAAGTAGTTTGATTTATTAAAAACATCCCGCAGGGTAATTCTTGCGCGGGTGTTTTTTTTACTTTTGATAACAGATTAGCCAGTTTAAAGAACTTTTTGAGCTGCTCCTGCGTCCTGCCTATGAACAACAAATTAAGGGTAAGGACTGAAACAGAATGAATGACAACAAGCGTTATATGCCTGGTATTGATGGACTAAGAGCTTTTTCCGTACTCGCTGTCATAGCCTATCATTTGAATTTGAAATGGGCTGGGGGTGGACTGCTGGGAGTGGGAATCTTTTTTGTGATCTCGGGTTATCTCATCACAGACCAAATCATTAACCAATGGGAGCGTCATCGAAGATTGGACCTTCTGGACTTTTGGATACGTAGAGCACGGAGGTTGCTGCCGGCGACGATAGTCATGCTGATCGTTGTCACCATATGGCTCTTAATCATAGATCCCACGAGATTAAATGGGCTGACAGGAGATTTCATGTCATCACTATTTTACGTTAATAACTGGTGGTTAATATTTCATGATGTTTCGTACTTCGAAAGTTTTGGACCTCCTTCTCCGATCGGACATTTATGGTCACTTTCTATTGAAGAACAGTTTTATATTCTATGGCCGCTGCTGCTCGTATTAGGACTAAAGATCATACCTCGTCGAGGTAAACTTATTGCCTGGATTCTGGCTTGTGCTGCTGTCTCAGCTTTAGCCATGGCTATGTTCTATGTACCGGGCACAGATCCAAGCAGGGTCTATTATGGAACAGATACTCGCATATTTGCACTTCTAATTGGAGCGGCGCTTGCTGTTGCATGGCCTAGTCAGAAACTTAAAAATACAGTCACAGAAAGATCTCGTTATATGTTTGATATCATTGGTGCTCTGGGACTGCTGGTATTAATGGTGCTAGTTTACCGGGTTAACGAGTTTGATGAATCACTATATCGGGGTGGATTTTTGATCATCTCTATCATTACTGCAGTAGTGATTGCCGTGCTTGCTCATCCTGCCAGCTCTCTTGGACGGAAAATGGGCTGTAAACCCTTGCGATGGATAGGTGTACGTTCATATAGCTTATACCTTTGGCATTATCCCGTAATAATTCTTACCAGCCCTAATGGGAATCCAGATGAGAGCGGCGTGCTTCGAATTATCCTTCAGTTAGCAGGAAGTTTTCTACTGGCAGCCTTATCATACAAATATGTCGAGGAGCCGCTCCGGCGGGGATCATTAAGAAACATTTGGAACAATTGGAGTGCAAAACAACGCCGCAGCTACCGCCCAGTCTTTCTTATGACCATGATCTTTTTGATTCTTATTCCGATTGCCTGCAATGGATATTTATCCAACGCTGAATCTGACACACTTCCAATCGAAGTTGCAGATAAGCAGAATGTACAGCAAGAGAAGCAGAATGTACAGCAAGAGGGAATAGCGCAAGATCCAATAGATCACAACTCATTGGCACCACCCGTAGAAAAAGATACGACTGATGTTGAAAAGCAAAAACCTGACACTGAAGAGCAACAAGTTGAACCAGAAGGAAACATAGCGGTAACCGGGAAAAATCAAACTGGAAAGAATATTACGGCCATTGGCGATTCTGTCATTTTGGATGCAGCACCATTTTTGGTAGAAAGTCTCCCTGGTATTGTCATCGATGGAAAGGTCGGCAGACAGATGATGCAGGCACAGGAGGTAATTGATCAGCTTAGAGCACAAGGACGGTTAGGGGAGCGGATGATCATAGAGCTGGGAACGAATGGAGCTTTTAACTCCAAGCAATTACGTAAACTACTAAACTCGTTAAGCGATGCGGAGCAGATTATTTTGGTCAATACACGTGTGCCGAGAAAGTGGGAGCAGACTGTGAATTCCACCCTTTCAAAAGTTTCCAGTGAATTCAGGAATACGACCATAGTAGACTGGTACTCAGCTAGTGAAGGAAAAGACGACTACTTCTACAAAGATGGTGTTCATTTGAAACGTGAGGGTGCCAAGTATTATGCATCAATTCTAATTAAAGCTTTGGAAAAAGAAAATAAATAATTTATTTGGAATCTCCAAACTTTTTTATACTCGCCAAACGTCTTACTCCTGTTACAACACCAGATCACAAACAGAGAAGGATAATCGACCATGTTGAATAGGAAAACCGAGAAAATATTGACGCGATGTATCAAAGAAAACAAAGAAAATGTATACCGGCTTGCTTACAGTTATGTGAAAAACAAAGAGGATGCCCTCGACATTGTGCAGGATTCTATTTATAAAGCGATGACACGAATGGATTTGCTAAAGGATCACGATGCCGTGAAAAGCTGGTTTTACAGGATTGTCGTGAATACTTCCTTAGACTTTTTGCGCAGAAACAAGAAGGTTCAGACGATGGAGCCAGAGATAATAGAAACCTATAGTCCGGCTGTTGAGGATAGCTATACAGATATGGATTTGAAAAGAACACTGGAAGAGCTGCCGGCGAAATACCGAAGTGTGATTGTGCTTAGATATTTTGAGGATATGAAGATTAATGAAGTGGCTGAAGTTCTTAACGAGAACACCAATACAATAAAGACAAGGCTGTATCAGGCCCTTCAGTTATTGCGGGTGAAGCTGAATGATGAAGCCTTAAAGGAGATAAAGTAAGATGGACGAAAGAATACAAGAATTACATAAAGAGTATACCGATATTCCCATTCCGGATGAACTTGATTTGATTGTAAACCGTTCTATAAAGCAGTCACTTAAAGCCAATAGAAAAAAACACACGACAACTAAGTGGGTGGCTAGTGTTGGTGCGGCCGCAGTTATTTTTCTAGTAGCCATAAACACTAGTACAACCGTAGCTAGTGCATTATCTTCCATTCCAGGCGTTGATCGGATAATAAAAGTACTAACTATTAAAGAATACGTTGTAGAAGAAGAGAACTACGATGCTAATATCAAAGTTCCAGCCGTTACCGATATGGAAAACAAAGAACTGGAGCTTGGATTGAACAGCAAATATTTAAGTGAGAATAAAGCACTATACGAAAAGTTCCAAGCGGAGATCGAAGCGTTGAAGGAACAAGGTGGGGGCCATTTGGGGCTGGATGTAGGTTATGAAGTGAAAACGGATAATGAGCGCATTTTCTCCATTGGCAGATATGTTGAGGAAACCGCTGGTTCATCTTCAATGGAAGTTACTTTTGATACGATAGACAAAGTGAACCAGATCCTTATTACATTGCCAATGCTATTTAAAGATGATCAATACATTGAACGCATCAGTGAAAATATTAAAGAACAGATGATTGCTCAAATGAAAGCAGACTCTGAGAAAGTTTACTGGATCCCTGAGTATGGCGATGATGTGCCAACGGATCAGTTTACCTCCATTACGAAGGATCAGAGCTTTTATATCAACACCGAAGGTAAGCTTGTAATTGTGTTTAATAAATACGATGTCGCACCGGGTTATATGGGCTCCGTTGAATTTGTGATACCAACCGCGGTGCTTGCTGATGATTTGGTCAGTCAGAAGTATATTCAATAAAAGAATTCTGGGAATAACGTGATCTGAGTCCGAAACTCTGCACAAAAGGTGAAAAAGTGGAAATAAGATCATCTGGGTCCGAAAGTTTAGCCAAAACTCTTCGTCAAAGCCTCAAACATCGTTTGCTCTCATTATTTTACGGGTGACGCAGTAGCTAACGGACTCAGCTGACCCTAAACGCAGCATTATCGCACTTTTGCAATCCTAACGGACCGCATCGTCGCTATTGGCACGAAAACCATCCCCCAAGCGCACTTTTCTAACGAATAGCTGCACTGGGGTCCGAACCTCTGTACAAAAGGTGCTAAATGTGTAAATAAGGCCATCTGGGTCCGAAAGTTTAGCCAAAACGCTTCGTCAAAGCCTCAAACATCGTTTGCTCTCATTATTTGACGCGAACGCTGTTGCTATCGGACTCAGCTGACCCTAAACGCAGCATTATCGCACTTTTGCAATTCTAACGGACCGCATCGTCGCTATTGGCACGAAAAACACGTCCCAAGCCACTTTTCTAACGAATAGCTGCACTGGGGTCCGAAACTTTGCACAAAAGGTGATAAAAGTGGAACTAAGGCCATCTGGGTCCGAAAGTTTAGCCGTAAATAAATCGTTCTACTGCCGCAGCAGTAGCAGTAATATCCGGGTTAGAATTGTCGATCAACGCAATATTTTCAGCCGGGAGCGGCCATTCTACCGTACGGTTGCCAAGAGAAGTGCGGAATTCATTCCAATGCTGGAACTTCCATTCATCTAGTGGTGATTGTCTGTCTTGAATTCGTTCCCGGTACAATTCCTCGTTGGCTAACCCTACCAAGACAACCTTGACCTCAACATCATGAAGGGAACGCCCGATCCGAGCTAACTCATGGCTGATCCAGTCAGGATTGGCCGCCTCTTTGGTAAAGGGACCAACTACAAAAGCATCGACGTCCAAGCCTATATTATCCAGCGCAGCATCCATAGTGATTCGATAACCTAAATCGCGGCATAACCTTTTGTACTCAGCTGAGTCTCTATCTGCCGGATCCAGTCCGTGTAAAGTCATTATCGCGTCAGCAGCAGGCCGTAGTAGAATATCCATATCGAAAAAAGGTATTTTGCGCCGCGAAGCAATCGCTTTAGCTAACGTTGTTTTGCCTGCTCCAGCTGGACCAAGAAAAAATACAAGTTTATTCATTTCTAATTCTCCTTAGTTCTCAAGTCAACTCCAATGTGTATCTATGCATACTATCATATAAAAGATGACGAGCAATCGCCAGCGTAATCCCATTCTCGGCAAATGACGGTCCACAAAACTAAAATTGCTCGCGGATTAGCCCATAAAATGATAATTTTTTGCTTCTCCATTGAGTTTTTAGCTAATCCTGCTTATAATATAGCGAGAAAAATAAGAAAAAGGTGTCCATAAATGAGCATATTAAATGTTGAAGGATTAAGTCATGGCTTTGGAGATCGTGCGATCTTTAAGGATGTTTCATTCCGTCTCCTAAAAGGCGAGCATATCGGATTATTCGGCGCTAACGGCGAAGGAAAATCCACTTTTATGAATATTGTTACAGGCAAACTGCAACCTGATGAAGGTAAAGTCGAATGGTCCAAGCGGGTGCGTGTTGGCTACCTCGATCAGCATGCAGTGTTAACCAAAGGAATGACGATTCAAGATGTACTCAGAAGTGCTTTCCAGTACCTGTTCGATCTTGAGCAAGAGATGAACGATATGTATGGCAGAATGGGTGACGTTTCACCTGAAGAGCTGGAAAAGCTGCTTGAAGAAGTAGGTACCATCCAAGATACACTTACAAATCAAGACTTTTACATGATCGATGCGAAAGTACAAGAAACCGCGCGTGGACTAGGGATCACTGACATTGGATTGGATCGCGATGTAGCCGATCTTAGTGGTGGTCAACGTACCAAAATCTTGCTTGCTAAGCTATTGCTTGAAAAACCAGATATTTTGCTCCTCGATGAGCCTACGAACTATCTGGATGAGCAGCATATTGAATGGCTGAGACGTTACCTTCAAGAGTACGATAATGCTTTTATTCTGATCTCACATGATATGCCATTCTTGAATAGTGTTATCAACCTGATCTACCATATGGAAAATCAAAAGCTGACCCGTTATGTGGGTGATTATGAGCAATTCCAACAAGTCTACGAAATGAGAAAACAACAGCTTGAATCTGCTTATAATCGCCAAAAGCAAGAAATAGCAGAGCTGAAGGATTTCGTAGCTCGTAACAAAGCCAGCGTGGCTACCCGTAACATGGCGATGTCCAGACAGAAGAAGCTCGACAAGATGGAGATCATCGAGATTGCCAAGGAGAAACCGAAACCACAGTTTAACTTTAAAGAAGGTAAAACTGCCGGCAAGATGATTTTCGAAGCAAAAGAATTGGTTATCGGCTACGACTCTCCATTGTCCAGACCGCTTAATTTGTTGATGGAGCGTGGACAGAAGATCGCGTTGGTTGGGGCAAACGGAATTGGTAAAACAACATTGCTGCGCAGTATTTTAGGTGAAATCTCTGCATTGTCTGGTTCAGTAGAACGTGGATATCATCAGGAGATTGGCTATTTTGAGCAAGAGATGAAGGAAGGCAATTACAAGACTTGTATTGAGGAAATCTGGGATACATTCCCGTCTCTGTCACAATTCGAAGTACGTGCTGCTCTAGCTAAATGCGGATTAACCACGAAGCATATTGAGAGTAAGATTGCTGTACTAAGTGGTGGGGAAAAAGCTAAAGTGCGTCTATGTAAGCTGATTAATAGCGAAACTAATATTCTCGTATTAGATGAGCCGACGAACCACTTGGATATCGATGCCAAAGATGAACTGAAACGCGCTCTAAAAGCATACAAAGGAAGTATTCTTATGATTTCTCACGAACCCGATTTTTATCAGGACATCGTAACCGATATCTGGAATTGCGAAGATTGGACAACGAAAGTATTCTAATAAGTAAGTCTTTGATGAACAAGCCTATGAGTGTTAACGAATCTGTTACGCTTCATAGGCTTTTTTTAGCGGAATAGAATGGGATCTTAACAGAGACAGGGAGGGTCTATGTGCTAGAGAATAAAATGGATCAGCTTAACAGCTGTGTTCAGCGGATTTTTGAAGAATCCGAAGCAAAGATAGTCAATTTTACATGTGAAGATTTAGATTATAAAACACCTAACTTTACAACAGCGGGTATCTTTCGTCTAAGCGGTTTTGCATCTATTAATCATAAGCAGCTTCCATGGTCAATCATATTAAAGATAATCAAGCCAGATAGTGCGGAGAAAGATAATCTTCAGCATCACAATTACTGGCGACGAGAAGCTCTAGTCTTTGAATCCAAGATTCTCGACGAGCTTCCTAGCTCAATCAAGGCACCTAAGTGTTATCTTGTTGAGGAACAAGCAGATGGTACCGTATGGTTATGGATGGAACGAATAGATGGGGAATATGCTTACACAAAGGAACAGTTTGATTACATCGCTGAACAGTTAGGTCGTTTCAATGGAACTTATCTGACAGGAAAGAAAATTCCTGATGAGAAGTGGATTTGCAGAAACTGGCTTAAATCATGGACTACCTCGAGTAAAATCTACGCCCCTAATCCAGCAAAATATATAAATCAATTACACAATGATAATGAACGTAGTATCTGGACATGGTTCCAAGACTTCACAGACCAGATTGACAGAAGCTTGCGTTCTTTGAATAGCTTGCCGCGAGTGCTTGCACACCAAGACCTCAGTCAAATGAATATGCTGCTAACTCAAAGTGATACGGACGGCGAACGGCTAATATTAATTGACTGGCAATTTATGAGTATATCGGGGATAGGTGAAGACCTTGGCAAAATGTTTGGCGTAAATATGAGCTTAGGAGTTTTTCCTAATCATCGCTACGAGGAATATAAAGAGTCTTTATTCCAAAACTATATCGAGGGATTAAAAGATTCAGGATGGCAGGGGGACGAGTCCCTTGCAAGATATGGTTATTGTTTAGGCACTGCTTTACGTTGTATCTGGGAAGTGCCTCAATACTTTTCATTGGCCGCACAGTTAAAAACGGATCCAACTAACCTAAAGCTTCAAGATCGAGTTTCCCAATTGGAGCAAATTATTAATATTCAACGGAATATGGCGACAGAATGTATCAAGATGAATACTTGTGCGCAATTTAGTTAAAATGTAGTTAAAATCTATCCTCTACAACTGGATACAAAGAGAAAAGGAGCTCCCCACGGGAACTCCTTTTTATTAAACCTCAATGATGATTGGAAGAATCATTGGCCGCCGTTTCGTTTTTTCGTATAGGAACTTACTTAATGATTCTTTGATGGTCTGCTTGATGATATTCCATTGGCCGAGATCCGTTTCGTTCATTTTTTTAAGGGTCGATGTTACATGCTGGTTGATCTCGTCCATTAAATTATCGGAGTTACGGACATAAACGAATCCCCTGGAAATAGTGTCTGGCTCGTTTAATAGACGTCCATCGGTTTGGCTCAGTGTAATCACTGTAATCAGAATGCCGTCTGCTGACAGCTGGCGACGATCGCGAAGCACAACATTTCCAATATCTCCGATCCCAAGGCCATCTACTAGAATTTGCCCAGCAGTCACTCGACCGGATTGGCGGACAACACCAGACGATGACTCAACGATGTCTCCATTTTTTAGAATAAAGATATTTTCCGGTTTGACGCCTACCGCCTCCGCTAACAAGCTGTGATGATGCAGCATACGGTATTCACCATGAATCGGAATAAAGTATTCAGGTTTCATTAGAGTCAGCATTAGCTTAAGCTCCTCTTGGCTGCCATGCCCGGAGACGTGAAGCTCACTGCGTGAACCATAGATGACTTTAGCACCCAGCATATATAAATTATCGACAATCCTTGAAACATTCCGTTCATTTCCCGGGATGGGATTGGCTGCGAGCAGCACCGTGTCCCCAGCCTGGATCTCCATCAATCGATGGCTTGAGTTCGCTAAGCGGGATAGTGCGGCCATGGGCTCTCCTTGACTGCCTGTACATAAAACAGTTACCTGTGCCGGAGGGAGCTTAGCAGCTTCTGCAGGTTCGATCAGCATATCGTCCGGAATGTTCAAATAACCGAGTTCTTGGGCCACTCTGACTACATTTACCATACTTCTGCCGAGTAAGGTCAATTTACGTTCAGTTAAATGAGAAGCATCAATGATCTGCTGTAGACGATGTACATTTGAGGCGAAGGTAGAAATAAAAATTCTACGGTCTGCTTTTAAAAAGGCTTCTTCTATGTGAGCGCCAACAAGCTTTTCAGAAGGGGTGAAGCCAGGACGCTCAGCATTAGTGCTTTCTGACAGCAAGATCTTTACACCGTTTTTCCCAATATCGGCCATTTTATGTATATCTGGATACTGCTTGTTGACAGGCGTCATGTCAAATTTGAAGTCTCCCGTATGAACTACGATACCTTCAGGTGTATCGAATACTACGCCAAGGCAATCTGGAATACTATGATTTGTATTAAAAAATGTTGTAGTAATGGCTCCCAGGGTTAACGTAGATTCTGAATTAATACAATGGAGTTTCGTTTGTCGTAAAATTCCATGTTCCCTAAGTTTATTTTCGATTAATCCTAAGGTTAAACGGGAAGCATATATTGGGATATTCAACTGTTTAAGCAGGTAAGGAATCCCGCCGATATGATCCTCATGTCCGTGAGTCACCACCAACGCTTGTACCTTATCAATATTATTTAATAAATACGAAACATCAGGAATAATTAGGTCAATCCCTAAGAGACTTTCATCTGGGAATTTAGAGCCGCAATCAATGACAACAATATCATCTGCGTATTGCAGGATATACATATTTTTACCAATTTCATGAACCCCGCCTAATGCTGCAATCGAGAGTTGCTTAGCTGCCATTTTCATTGAAGCCCCTCCTAAATAAATTTCTCTATATTATGTTTGAATCCCATTATAATTATCCATTCTGAAGCTTGATACAATATAATAACTGAAGAAAGCTAATCGAAAGATAGGAGAACGTTACTCATGAATATCCGACTATTACAAATGAAAGATAATAGCTCCATTGAAAAGGTCATTAGGGACTGCCTAATTGAGTTTGGCGGGAATCGCTCGGGTCTAGCCTGGGAGGATGACAGCCTGCATCATTTATCAGATGATTATAATCATAGTGAGAATCGGGCTTATTGGGTTGTCGAAGAGGGAGGGGAAGTATTAGGGGGTTGTGGCATTGCTCCTTTCGGGAATGATGACAAGATATGTGAGTTGCAAAAAATGTATTTATCTCAGTCGATTAGAGGTAACGGGATAGCCAAAGAACTTTTAAATACAGCGTTGGACTTTGCTAAGCTTCATTACAACCAATGTTATTTGGAGACACTTCAAAACATGCACGCAGCTAACCGTTTCTATATGAAAAATGGATTTGAGCTTTTGGATGAACCGCTTGCGGGGTCGGAGCATTTCGCTTGTGATGCTTGGTATATTAAAAATTTAATGTGAATTGCTTTAAAAATGTTGGAGGCCTGGATTACCAGGCTTTTTTTGATCTAAGGTAATGATTTTTTATTTGACAATAAAACCGTCCAGACGGTATAGTAAATAACAGAGGTGATTATCGTGAACAGTAATTCAAAACGAAGTAGTATTTTATTAGCAGCTTCTATAGTAGTTAAAAATAATGGGGTGGAGAAGCTTACGCTTGAAGCCGTTGCCAAAGAAGCGGGGGTCAGTAAAGGTGGACTGCTGCACCATTTTCCGAATAAGGAAGCTTTAATAAAAAGTATGGTGGAAGAGTTAACAAGTGATTTTTTCAGTAATGTTCAAGAAAGAGTAGCGAATGCATCTAGAGAAACGGGGAAGTGGGGACGAGCGTTTGTTCAGGCGATTGACGACGATCTTAAGGAAGAGCAAGAGATTAGCACCGCGCTTTCGGCTGCTCTTTTTACGAATCCGGATATCCTTAAGAAATTTCAAGATCAATACTCAGTATGGCAAAACAATATAGAGAACGATGGAATAGATCCTGTACGTTCCACAATTGTCAGGCTGGCAGCGGACGGTTTATGGTATTCAGAAATGTTCGGATTAGGAGCTTTAGATAAGGATTTACGAGATAAAGTAATTCAAGAATTAATAAACATGACGGAGTAAGGAGGGGCTATTGTTGAATTCATATGTGTTACTGGCAACAGCGATTATCTGCGAGGTATTTGGTAGCTCCATGCTTAAGGTTTCTAACGGGTTTAAAAAGATTTTACCTTCAATAGGAGTCGTACTCGGCATGGGTTCAGCCTTTTATTGTCTTTCTTTAGCGCTTTCAACGATTCCACTAGGGACGGCTTATGCTATTTGGTCGGGGGTAGGTACGGCTTTAACTGCGTTAATTGGAGTCATCATTTATAAAGAAAACTTCAATCTGAAAAAACTACTCGGCCTGATTCTTATCATTGGTGGAGTAGTCATTATGAAACTTTCTGGTGGATCTCATTAGAGCTTGGAGGAAATGTTATGAACAAGAATAAGGGTTTTTGGGTACTTGGGGTAGCTATTATAAGCGAAGTAATAGGTACAACTATGCTGAAAATGTCAGAAGGGTTCACACAAATATTGCCTACTATAGGTGTTATTATTGGTTTTATTATCGCATTTTATAGTTTGTCCATAAGTCTCAGAGTTTTACCTTTAAGCCTAGCTTATGCGATTTGGGCAGGTGTAGGTACAGTTCTAACCGCAATCGTTGGTATCGTAATATGGGGGGATCCATTTAGTATGCTTACACTTGCAGGCATAGTATTAATAGTTGGAGGTGTGGTTTTATTAAACTCTCCAGATTCAGCTAATGAAAAAGAACTTAAAACGACAAGTTAATCTTCATAAAAAACTAGGGCCTGAGAAATCAGGCCTTTATTTGATGGACGTGATGTTAATAGATTCCATATTTAGGGTAGTTTCGCGATATTGGTATCACATATCTTTTCCGTAGAATTACATCTTATAGCTTGATCCGCTCTTTCTCTATAATGAGAGTGTCTCACATTGAAAGGAGGATCGGTTGTTATTTAATGTGCTCTGAGATGAATTTGATTGTAAACGCTATCATTTGAGCACTCCGATAAGGCGACACGTTAGTGAGTATCTACATTAAGAGGAGGATTATAATGCGCAACAAGTATGTCGTATGGTCGCTTGTAGTAACCCTGTTGATTTCAAGTTTATACCTGGCAGCGGGTCCGTTCACATTTGTTAGTGCCTCTGGTGGCGCGAATTTGACGCTGGGCAAAACTGTGACGGCTAGTGGTCAATCACAAACGTATAGTCCAAACAATGTGAAAGACAGCAATCAAGAGACGTATTGGGAAAGCAGCAATAATGCATTTCCGCAATGGATCCAAGTAGATCTCGGTACAGAGACAAGTATTGACCAAATCGTATTGAAGCTTCCAACGGGCTGGGAGACGCGTACGCAAACACTCGCCGTTCAAGGCAGCACAAATGGATCTACATTCACTGACATTGTTGGTTCAGCTGATTATGTGTTCAATCCTTCAGCAGGAGGGAACACCGTTAAGATTGATTTTTCAGCAACCAGCACTCGTTATGTACGCCTGAATGTAACAGGTAATACGGGTTGGCCGGCAGCGCAAGTATCTGAGTTCGAAATTTATGGAGCTAGTACACCAACACCGACGCCAACAGCCACACCAACGCCAACAGTTACACCAACGCCAACAGCCACACCGACGCCTACAGTCACACCAACGCCAACAGCCACACCAACGCCAACAGTCACACCAACGCCAACAGTCACACCGACACCAACGCCAACAGCCACACCAACAGTCACACCAACGCCAACAGCCATACCGACAGCAACGCCAACGGCCACACCTGTTGCGGGCAGTAATATCGCGGTTGGCAAATCGATTACCGCATCTTCTAATACGCAATCATTTGTGGCAGCAAATGCTAATGACAACAACACCAACACATACTGGGAAGGTGGCAGTAATCCTAGTTCATTGATACTTGACCTGGGGTCAAACTACAACGTTTCCTCCATCGTTCTAAAGTTAAATCCAGCCGCTGCATGGGGAGCACGTACCCAAACGATTCAAGTGCTCGGTCACAATCAGAACACAACGACATTTGGGAATCTGGTGTCAGCACAATCGTATTCGTTTAATCCAGCTTCAGGAAATACAGTAACCATTCCTGTTACCGCAACTGTCAAACGTCTACAGCTTAATATTACTGCCAACTCGGGTGCTCCAGCTGGACAGATCGCCGAATTTGAAGTATACGGTACTCCAGCTCCGAATCCGGATTTGGTGATTACTGGCATGTCCTGGTCACCAACGAATCCGGTTGAGTCTAATGCGATTACGCTGAACGCAATCGTAAAGAATATCGGCAATGCCAGCTCTCCAGCTACTACTGTTAATTTCTATTTAAATAATGAGCTTGTAGGCTCAGCTCCGGTAGGTGTACTAGCAACTGGAGCATCGACAACAGCATCGATGACACTTACCGCAGGAGTTAAGCCTGCCGCAACGTATTCAGTTAGTGCCAAAGTTGATGAAGACAACCTAGTTATCGAACAAAATGAAGCGAATAACAGCTACACGAACCCAGCGTCACTTATTATCGCTCCAGTGTCCAGCTCTGACTTAGTGGGAACTGTTACATGGACACCAAGTAATCCTGTTGCTAATAACAATGTAGCGTTTAATGTAAATCTTAAGAATCAAGGAACCATTGCCTCTGCAAGTGGTTCACATGGTATAAGCGTTGTTCTTAAAAACTCTGCGGGTTCCACTATTCAAACCTATAATGGATCTTATAACGGTGCCTTAGCAGCGGGGGCAATAGTTAATGTAGCGATTCCAGGGACTTGGACAGCGATTAATGGTAACTACACAGTCACCACTACTGTTGAAGTGGATGCTAATGAGATAGTTGCCAAGCAAGCGAATAATGTAAGTGTTTCTAATCTCGTTGTCTATGCTGCGCGTGGTGCAAGCATGCCGTATAGTCGATATGATACCGAGGATGCTACACTCGGGGGTGGCGCGACATTGAAATCGGCGCCAACCTTTGATCAAGGATTAATCGCCTCTGAGGCTTCTGGCCAGCGTTATATAGCTCTTCCTTCGAATGGTTCGAACTTAGAGTGGACGGTCAGACAGGGTCAAGGCGGCGCAGGTGTAACTATGAGATTTACAATGCCTGACTCTGCAGATGGGATGGGATTGAATGGTTCACTGGATGTGTATGTGAATGGAGCGAAAGTAAAAACAGTTTCCTTAACCTCATACTACAGCTGGCAGTATTTCTCAGGTGATATGCCTGGCGATACACCTAGTGCTGGACGTCCACTATTCCGTTTTGATGAAGTTCACTGGAAGATGGATACACCCCTCCAACCTGGGGATAAGATTCGAATCCAGAAGAACAATGGAGATAGCTTGGAATATGGTGTGGATTTCATTGAAATTGAATCTGTTCCAACAGCAATTGCCCGCCCAGCTAACTCCGTATCTGTAACAGATTACGGTGCTGTGGCAAACGACGGACAAGATGATCTGGCAGCTTTTAAAGCTACTGTAAATGCAGCCGTGGCAAGCGGAAAGTCTATTTATATTCCAGCAGGAACCTTTAATCTTAGCAGTATGTGGGAGATTGGTACTGCTAGTAATATGATCAATAACCTCACTATTACTGGTGCTGGTCTCTGGCACACCAATATTCAGTTCACCAATCCTAATGCTGCGGGCGGTGGTATTTCACTCCGTATTTCAGGTAAGCTAGATTTCAGTAATGTATATATGAATTCTAATTTGCGCTCACGTTATGGACAAAATGCAATTTACAAAGGTTTTATGGATAACTTTGGAACCAACTCTATTATCCATGATGTCTGGGTAGAGCATTTTGAATGCGGAATGTGGGTAGGCGACTACGCTCATACACCTGCGATTTATGCTACCGGGCTGGTAGTTGAAAACAGTCGGATTCGGAACAATCTTGCAGACGGCATCAACTTCTCGCAAGGAACTAGCAATTCAATTGTACGCAATAGCAGTGTGCGAAATAATGGTGACGATGGTCTTGCAGTATGGACCAGTAACACAAATGGTGCACCTGCTGGTGTGAATAATACCTTCTCGTATAACACCATTGAGAATAACTGGCGTGCGGCAGCGATTGCTTTCTTTGGAGGAAGTGGTCATAAGGCTGATCATAACTATATCATTGATACAGTTGGTGGTTCCGGCATACGTATGAATACCGTTTTTCCAGGTTATCATTTCCAGAATAATACGGGTGTAGTTTTCTCAGACACAACCATTATTAACAGTGGTACGAGTAAAGATCTTTATGGGGGTGAACGTGGCGCAATTGATCTTGAAGCATCAAATGATGCTATCAAGAACGTTACATTTAATAACATAGACATCATTAATACCCAGCGTGATGCGATTCAATTTGGATATGGTGGTGGATTCGAGAACATCGTGTTCAACAACATCAATATTAACGGTACAGGACTTGATGGAATAACAACTTCACGGTTCTCAGGTCCACATAAAGGTGCAGCTATTTACACCTATACAGGCAATGGTGCTGCAACCTTTAATAACCTGACAACTTCCAACATTGCTTATCCGAATCTGAATTATATTCAGAGCGGTTTTAATCTAACGATTCATTAATTTTATGTACAAGCTAAAAGGGAGAAGCTCTTAGGAGCTTTTCCCTTTTAGCTTGTAACGAGCTGGATATCTCTAAATTGCCAGAAGGATAATGACTACATGAACAAGAAATTAATATAAGGGGAATTTAAACTATTAAATTTTTGAAATTCTTTTGCGGATGTGTTGATTTCATCATCTTATGTTCGTCATAGCAGATGCGTCGGATCTCAAAGGACCTCCTGATTTTGTTAAACAACTTACTGCGCTTATTCAGGCAAACCATTTAATTACTTAAAGGGAGAGATGAAAAATGAATCAGGAAGTAATCGATTTTATTGAAGCGCTAAAAGAATCATGGCAGGTGGAGTTGTCCACCTCACTACGTGAGGTTGTTCATCAGGCTATACCGGATGTGCAGGAACGTATTCAGTATAAGAAACCTCATTTTTTGAAAAATGGAAAATACGCTGCGGCCATCTCGACATCAAAAGACGCAGTCAGCTTTGTAATCTTTAATACAACCGAGCTAACGCTTCCAGAGGGAGCATTTGAGGGACCACCTGAAAGGAAAACCCTGAAGCTTCGAAAAGGAGACACATTTGATTCTGCACAATTGGTCTCTTTAGTTGCTCAAGCTTCAGCTTCACTTTGATCCATACTTATATTAAAAGGACGATATCTCAAAGTCATTTGACTTCATGGGAGATCGTCCTTTTTGACGATTATACAGTTTTAGTTACTCGTTGTAGTGCTGAGATAGTGAATCTGCTCTTCCAGGATGGTACTTGCTTTGCCTAAAAATGTTGTTATAAGCTCAAGCTCCTGCTCAGTAAAGGAAGACGCCAGTTTAACCATCTTAGTGTGCAAAGGAAGGTAGGCATTTCCAACCTCGTTATTCTCATATAAAGGAACAATAATCACCTTACGACGGTCATTGGGATCATGTTCTCTGCGAACAAAGCCGTTTTTTTCAAGTCGATCAACTAATGTGGTAATGCTGCCTGTAGTAAGTCCAGTTAATTTGGATAGCTCGCCTGCGGTGATAGGACCTTTTTCATGAAGGATATCTATAGATAGAAAATCGTTATTGTATAACCCTAGAGAAGTTGCTACTTTTTGCTGATACAAAACCGTTCGGCTGCCTAGGCCCCGCATGCGTAAAGTTAAGTCTTCCTGCTGAATTGTAACTTGATTGTGTCGATCTCTTGACAAAAGAGGACCCTCCTTTTAAAATGTTTATATCTTGATAGTCAAGATAATCAATGAACGAGATGCTTGATGAACATCTAATTAATTGTCTTGATTTTATCGAATTATTCACTAATTTGCAAAGGGTATAACATCACATGGTTTGGAATGAAGCCTGTGCACAATCCTTTAACAATTAGAGTAGAACTAAACATTTGGGAAAAGTGGAGGAGAAAAAGGAGCATGGAAAAGAAAAATAAAGTTGGGGTTATTATAGTAGCTCTATTGTTGGCTACACTTATGGCATCAATGGATAATACTATACTTGCAACCGCAATGGGAACCATTGTAGGTGACCTTGGCGGCTTTGACAAATTGATGTGGGTTACGTCCGCTTATATGATAGCTGAGATGGCGGGTATGCCGATTTTCGGTAAATTATCGGATATGTATGGACGTAAGCGATTTTTTATTTTCGGTATTATTGTTTTTATGATTGGTTCAGCTTTATGTGGTACGGCAAATTCTATTGTCCAGCTTAGTATTTATCGGGCAATTCAGGGTATTGGTGGAGGGGCACTCGTTCCTATTGCATTCACGATTATGTTCGATGTAGTGGCCCCAGAAAAACGGGGGAAAATCGGTGGGTTATTCGGTGCTGCCTATGGTATTTCCAGTATATTTGGTCCCCTTATTGGCGCTTATATAGCGGATTATATTCATTGGTCTTGGGTCTTTTATATCAATTTACCCATTGGTGTTATTGCATTCTTTATGATCGCTTTCTTCTACAAAGAATCTGTTGAGCATTCCAAAGAGAAAATTGATTATCTTGGGGCTTTTACACTTGTAGCTTCAATCCTTTGTCTCATGTTTGCGATTGAGCTCGGGGGTAAGAAATATGCTTGGGACTCGACAATGATTCTGGGATTGTTTATGGCTTTTGTTGTGTTTTTAATTGGTTTTATTGTTATCGAACGTCGTGCAGAAGAGCCAATCATTACCTTTGGTATGTTCAAGAATCGTCTCTATTCTACGAGTAATGTTATGGCGATATTTAGCGGAGCAGCATTTATTACAGCCTCGGTGTACATTCCAATTTATATTCAAGGGGTTCTTGGCGGGTCTGCCACAAATTCGGGGCTTGTTCTACTTCCGATGATGATTGGTTCTGTTATCACTGCTGCTGGCGGAGGATTCTTGCTCTCTAAATTTAATTATCGCACGATCATGATTTCTACGTTAGTACTCCTTGTTGCAGGTATGGCTCTACTTACCACACTAACACCAGACTCCTCCCGGTTTATAGTCACTATTTTTATGTTTCTGGTGGGTCTTGGCATAGGTTCATCATTTTCTGTTCTAAGCAATGCAGCGATTCATGGATTTACAGCAAGACAACGGGGTTCTGCAAGTTCGACACTTAGCTTCACACGGGAGCTGGGAATGACACTTGGCATTACGGTATTTGGTATTATTCAAAGTCACATTTTTTCGAATAAACTAGCTTCCATGTTCAGTAAGGGAGGCGCGGCACCAGAAGGTGTTAATCTAAGTGATCCAAGTACAATTTTGACTCCCGACACACGGGCCAAAATCCCCTCTGAGGTTCTTGATAAAATCACCGAAGGATTATCTTCTTCTCTTGTTCATACCTTTGCTTGGGCGATTATTCCATCAGTTATAGCTCTAATGGCAGCATTTGTGATGAGCAGGGAGAAGTTTGATCCTGCTTCTGAGCTGGAAGAATTTACGGCATCGCATTAAGGAAATAAAAGATAAAATAAAAGCCCAAGTCCTTTGTTAATAAAGGCTTGGGCTTTTTTGATAAGAAGCTCGGCGATCCTATTTCTCTGAAATGCTATATCGAGAATGTAAATGCCAGATAAGCTCTCTACGGCTACTGACACCTGCTTTAGCGAAAATGGATTTTAAATGATCCTGAACCGTGTAAGCAGAAATATGTAACTCAGCAGCCAATTCTTTAGTAGATAATCCGCGAATTACTCCTTCAAGTAAATGCTGTTCCCGTTTCGTCAGATCATACGCTTCTGCAATGATAGGAAGCATATCTGCTGGACGTGCAGGCTCGAATGAAATAGCAATTTGCGTCTGACCGTCGTATGCATGAAGCCGGCTAGCCCGGATCACTAGATAAGGTCCGTCTGACATCCGGATACAGGACTTTGCCATCCCCGAAGATTCAGAGGGACTATTGATTGCTTGTGTGCTCACCGCCCGAATTGGTCGTGGCAGGATATGGTGATCAATTTTTTCTAATGAACGAAGTTTCTCTAACCAACGGTCCGCTGTAGGATTAGAGGAGAGGAGCATTAGTTGATCAGAAAGGACGGCAATTCCGGAACCGTAATCTTCTTCCAGCCAAGTCTGATTTCTCTCAGGCAACTCAAGACTGAAAGCCCGCATTCTAGCGGCAATCTCAGGAAGCATTAAGCTTATCCACTCACAATCTTCCAGTGAAAATACAGGCTGACCGGACTTTCTGTAAAGTGTCAGATACCCCCAACACGCATCTCCATGAACAAGTACAGCGCGTAATTCATCCTCAAATCCTGCCGGAGACAGTACTTTTTGATAGCGGGCACTCAAATCTGGCTGCCCTTCGGTTGCTTCATATAAAGTAGCTACGTGCACTTTACTATGAACCATTTGCTCATAGGGATTAATATCGTCTTCACCGTATTCGATCTGGAACAAGTGATGATGAATGGATTCCACGTTATCTTCTGTAACCGCACCTGTCGAGAGTAGTGTCTGTGGATCAACATGGGTACAACAGGCAGCATCAAAGGGTACAGCCTCGCGTAAAATCGACAGTAATGAAGTACGGTAGCTATGTGAAGATTCAGAAACAGCACCTAACCTTATGATTTGTTGTTTAATATGATTAAGTTGTCTTATGGTTTTCATAGGTCAGCCCTCTAGTCATGGAGTATAAAAACAAGTATCCCACATTTATGGGATAGTGAATGTAAACCATATCCGTATAATTGAGAATGGTTCTTAATTATTTCTATTATATAGGATGCGGTGATAAAATGCAGAGAAAAGAAGATATTGTAGTCGTCGGTGGATATGGCCATGTAGGGCGTACCATTTGTGAAATCTTAGAGAAAAAATATCCTGGAAAAGTATATGCTGCAGGGCGAAGCCTTGTAAAAGCAAAGCAATTCAGTCAAGCAACTGATGGGAAAATTAAGCCGATGCAGTTGGATATTAATAAACCTTTACCTACTGATAAGTTAGAACGAGTGAAATTAATCATTATGTGCTTAGATCAAACGGATACGGATTTTATAAGAGCGGTGTTTCGAAGCGGTATTCATTATGTGGATGTATCTGCGAACGGTTTGTTTTTGAATGAAATTGAGAAATACAAGAGAGAAGCTGAAGACAATGGGTCAAGTGCTGTCTTAAGTGTAGGACTTGCTCCCGGCATCACTAATCTCCTGGCCCTTGAAGCAGAGCGGCAGATGGATCAGATTGAGGAGATAGAAATTGCGATTATGCTCGGATTAGGTGATTCTCATGGCAAAGCGGCGCTAGAATGGACAGTTGACAGTTTAGCAGCTAAGTTCGAAGTGAAGCAGGATAATCGCCAGGTTGAGGTGGAGAGCTTTACAGACAGAAGGTTGTATCATTTTGGTGATGAGATGGGTAAGCGATATGCTTACCGTTTTCCATTCTCAGATCAACAGACACTTAGCAGAACACTAAAATCATCGTCTATCTCTACACGATTTTGTCTTGATTCAGCTGTAGTTACTAAAATACTGGCAATAACGAAAAGAACTGGAGCCGTTCGCTTACTGCAAATAGGCTGGCTGAAGAATTCAATTGTTCGTGTTATGGGGCGGCTGCATTTGGGGGATGATGGGTTCGCTATTAAGGTTGAGGCACATGGAAGAAATTCAGAAGGTAAATTACTTCATGCGGATTTTTTATTACAAGGAAAGAATCAATCTATCATTACGGCAAAAGTAACAGCGGCAGTAGCAAAACATCTATATGATTCACCACCCCCAGGTGGAGTTTACCATATTGAGCAGATGACTGATATAGCGTATATACAGAAGGAATTAGGATCAGCCATTTCTCTCAAGACTGCGGTAAACTAGTATAATATTAATCATATAGAAAGGGGCGTCTTAGAATGAATAGAAAAGATAGGGAGCTGTTGAACGGTCATAAAGCGGGCGTGTTTTGGTTCACAGGATTTTCAGGTTCAGGAAAAAGTACACTAGCACAACAAGCTGAAAAAGAATTGTTTAAGCAAGGCATCCGATGTGCTGTGATCGACGGCGACCAGCTAAGGAAAGGTTTGAATATTGATTTAGGCTTTTCAGAAGAGGATCGTAAAGAAAATATGCGTCGCGCAGCCGAAGTAGCATCTATGTTTTTGGATCTAGGCTTTATAGTGCTTGTCCCGATGATTTCACCTTCTTCAGCTGCTAGAGAAGCGATTAGATATCGTTTTCAGTCTGGCGAGTTTGCAGAGATTTATGTGCAATGTTCATTAGAAACCTGCGAACAACGTGATCCTAAAGGGCTGTATAAGAAAGCTAGAAAAGGTGAAATTCGTGAATTTACAGGTATTGATGCTATTTATGAAGCCCCTGAACATGCCGAATTGACAGTTAACACAGAGATTTACGATATGGAGAGCAGTGTGAATCTGCTAGTTGATTTTGTTACACATAATTACGCTAAAAAGATATAGAGGGAAGTTAACAGAAGCCTGGTCAAGTCGGGCTTCTTTTTTTGCATTCTCAAATGGAATTATATCGCATAAAAGGGATCAAGGTGCTACAATATGAATGAATAAAATAATATTCATTCATATTGATGGGTGTTATTCAAAATATGCATATATGGAGGGGTTCAAATGAAAAAAGTTACTGCATTTATTGGGAATCAACAAAAGCATGCGACCTTTGAAGCGGTTTGTGAATTTGGCAATAATTTAAAAGCATATGGTGATATTGAATTTGAGTATGTCTTTTTAAAAGATTATCGGCTTGAATATTGCCGGGGCTGCAAGATATGTTTCAATAAAGGTGAGGAATATTGTCCACTAAAGGATGATCGCGATGTATTGATGGAGAAAATGATCCATTCTGACGGAATTATTTTCGCCACGCCTAATTATGCATTTCATGTATCGGCACCGATGAAGAACCTCTTGGACCGGCTTGCTTTTGTATTTCATAGACCTCGATTCTTCGGGAAAACCTTCACGGCTATTGTCAATCAGGGTATCTTTGGAGGCAGCAAAATTGTGAAATACCTTAGTAATATGGGCGAGAATTTCGGATTTCAAGTTACAAAAGGCTGTGTCTTGACTACTTTGGAGCCAAGAACAGAAGTTGCGCAGAAAAAAATGACGAGACAAATAAAGAAAGCCTCCGAAAGATTCTATAAGGACCTTATGTCGCCCGAGACTCCAGTTCCTTCTTTTCTCAGATTAATGCTGTTTCGAATGTCACGTACAAGTATAAAAACAATGCTTGATGATCATTCCAAGGATTATCGTTATTACAAAGAACAAGGCTGGTTTGAGTCGGGTTATTATTATCCTGTTTCATTGGGTCCTATAAAAAGGACAGCGGGTCTGATCTTTGACTTTATTGGGAAACGTATGGCGAAGAATTCGTAACCATAAAGACAATTCTCCGTATAAGATATGAACATGACCGACAATTAACCAAAAGAGAAGTTGAGGTAATCCACCTATGAATGTGAATGTAACCGATCATGCCGATTCAGCCTATTCGCTAGCTGAGCAGAGGGCGGCTCAGTATTTTGTTTCACTGCACATGCAGTTCAAAGAAAAAACTTATGTATCTACTCTCACTGAAGATATTCAATTATGGAAAAAACATCATATTCATCGCCGCTCATGGTTGTCATTTTTCTCTAGAGGGAAAAGGAAACCTGATTCGCAGGATTATCATAGGTATATAGGCTGGCTGAATCTTAACGGTAAATTGGATGATTATTTAGATCGCAGCGTGTCCTATTTATATATGAGGGATCTGGGCAAAGCCTTGGAATCTACTGATACACAAAACAGGATTCAGCGAATGGTTGCTGACATTAGATCTCAATTGATCCCAGACGATTCAACAACGATAAGAGATCAATCGGAATTTATGAGTTTGGCAGGAGTATATCGCTGGGCGCAGAAAGAAGGCGTCGAGACCGCCACCATCTGGGTGATCGACAAGCTAAAGAACGTATCAACCCATATTCCGCAGGAAATGAATGCCGAACAAGCGCAGCGTAAGTTAATTAAGATCATTATCGGGGTCATTCTGCATGTAATGGAGGAAATGGGGGAGAGTACCCCACCTTTGGAACGTTCTAAGAAGTTTAGTGAAGCCATTAGACTTGGTTATTCTTATGGGCTGACTTACCCTTTTATTGATGATCTTCTCGATTCCAGTGTCTTAACGGTTCAAGAAAAAGAGCAATTTTCCCTCATGATACGCGACGCTATCCTTACTAGATCTGTGCCTGAGCTTGGAGAATGGTCCGGAGAGAACATGGAATTCATTCGATACGTACATTCGGAGCTTAGTGAAGCTTTCGAATATATTAAAAGCTATCAACGTCCAGAAATGCAGAACATATTCTTCGAGCAATCCTTTGTGTTTTTTCAATCTCAGGAGCTGGACCGTGTTAAGGAACTTTCCAATGCTAAATACACCAATGAAGAGCTTTATATCCCCATTATCTTAAAATCCTCTTCTTCCCGTTTAATTGTCCGATCCGTTATTAGTGCACCTACAGATGATGGATTTGATCAACGCACTTTTTATTATGGTCTTTACAATCAACTGGCTGATGATTTTGCAGATATGTTTGACGATATGAAAGAGGGAGCGGTAACGCCGTATACCTATTTTCTGAAATACCGTGATCAACGTTCAGATTTGATAAACCCTTTTGAATTATACTGGACCGTCATCTCTCATCTAATCCATTCCGTATATCACTCCGATGCCAAAACCCGTGAAGTGATTCTAGATCGAGCAATTAACGGTTTGAAGCGTTGTAAAGTACGTGTGGGTACTGAAAAGTATAAAGAGATTATGGAGATCTTTGCTTCGGGTCAACCCGAATTTAATCGTCTCGTGCAGCAAATGGTGTTGAAAGCTGATGATGTGGATTTTTTTGACAAACTACTAAGAGATCAAATGCTTATGAATTTAAAAAACAACAAGCAGGAAAAGGTGGATTTTCACAATACGATTCAAAAGGTTCGTGGTGAAATCAACAATCAATTGCCGATTAATAAACCTGTTGGGACACCAGCTATGAAAGAAATGTTAATTGATGCAGCCAATTATAGTTTAGAGGGTGATGGCAAGCGAATACGACCTATCCTCACTTGGGTTATGGGGGTGAACGAATACGGATTAGACAGTGCGGCAATTGTGCCGCTTTTGAGGTCTTTGGAATATATGCATACTGCATCCTTAATTTTCGATGATCTGCCCTCTCAGGATAATGCCCCCACTCGAAGAGGCCGTTCAACTCTACATGAGGTGTATAATAGCGCAACGGCGGAATTGACAGGACTCTTTCTAATTCAGAAGTCGATTGAGGAACAGGCATCCCTTCATACATTCGATTCTATATCCGTAATTGCTTTAATGCAATATTCAGCTCAAAAGGCGGAAGATACCTGCATGGGGCAAGCGATGGATTTGAATTCTAAAGGGAAAGCATTGACGCTAGAGCAATTAAATATGATTTGCTTCTATAAGACGGGCATTGCGTTCGAAGCTTCACTAGTTATGCCAGCGATTCTCGCACAGGTTAAGGAGACAGAAATTGAAGCTTTGAAGAAATTCGCTTATCATGCGGGGATTGCTTTTCAGATTAAAGATGATTTACTCGACTTGGAAGGGGATTTACAATTACTGGGTAAGCCCACAGGGCAGGATGTTGAGAATAACAATGCAACGTTTGTCTCCATTCTGGGTTCAGAAGGCGCTAGAAAAGAGATGTGGGAGCACTATTGTCTTGCCATGGAGGCGCTAAAAGAGATCCCCCGCAATATCAATTTTTTAAAACATCTATTGAATTATATGGTTAATCGTGATCGATAAATATGAAAATGGAGTGTTGGCATCTTTGCCAGCACTTTTTTATGAAAAAAATCAATCGTTTTTACGTTCAACTCCGTCTTACTTATAAGAACATCAGAACGATGACTTTATCCTAATACCGACACTGACAAAAAAAGAGGGGGTGTGGTGAGTGGTGGATAGGACGATGGACGAGGTCAGAATGGTTGATTTTGCCCGAATGGATGAGGAAGTTTTCTTTAAACGCCTGTATGTGGAGCATCGGAAAATGTACACCGTCGCTTATAGTTATCTACGGACAGAAGCGGACGCGTTAGAAGTTGTACAAGAGGCTTCATGTCGAGCCTGGATGAAACGTAAGAAGCTTAAAGATGAACAGTCATTTACACCTTGGTTGATTCGAATTACGATCAATTGCTGTATGGATGAACTACGACGAAAAAAACGAGTGATTCCTACGGAGAAGCTGGCAGAGGTTGCAACTCAGGAAATGAAAAGTAACGACCGGATTGATCTGGAACGTGCTCTGAACAGGTTAAAGCCCAAATATCGGCATGTGGTACTTCTTAAATATTACAATGACATGACTACAATCGAAATCGCAAAAGTGCTAAAAAAACCTGAAGGTACAATCAAAACCTGGTTACGCGAGGGACTTAAACAGCTTCGTAATGTGTTGAAGTGATATGGGAGGTGAACAGAGTGACAGATAAAGAAGATCGTATTTTGCAGAAAAATGTTGATGAAATGAATCAGAATACTGAAACTTTACAGGAAATGAAAATTTATAACGCGATGCGAAAGGGAATTATGGAAGGAAAAAAACGTGAGAAACGCCGCGTTTATACCGCAGGTTTGGGAGTGATCGCAGCTGCAGCCGCAGCCCTATTATTTACATACTCTTCAATCGGGTTACCGGCCAAGGAAGTGGCTCAACCTTCAGTTCAAACCGCCAGCCCTAAAAATACAGATGATTTTGCAGCGTATCGTTCATTTTCAAGGTTAGAACCAGCGCTTGCTAGTGCTCTGGAACAGAATCTCGTGATGCCGGTGGGTCAGAGCGCGGAAAACAAGGGGTACCGAGTAGATGTAACTGGTGCAGTAACAGATGGAAGGAAGGTGTATATTCTATACAGTGTTCAGAACAATACAGACAAAGAAGTTATACATGCGAATTTTGCGCTTCAATATGAAGGCATACAGGAGTCGAATCTACATAAAGGTGCTGCACTAAGTATGCTTGCCAGCGATAACCGAATTCAACCAGGCCAGTCTAAGGATTTTATATACACTACTAGTCTTTCACCAACGGTTAAATATCCAAAGGAAGTAAACTATAATGTCATTCTCACTGAAACTTCAGATAAGGCGCTACAATCCAGTAGTAATAAGTACCGGACTAATCTGGATGTTGCTTTCGAACTTAATCCTGATATGCTCAAAGCACAGGAAAGAATTCTAAAAACGGATAAAACGCTGACAGTTGACGGGCAAAAGATTAAAGTGAATCTAGTGCAATATACACCGCTTAGTACCTATGTAGATTTGGAGTATGATCTGAACAATGATAAACAAATTTTTCAATTGATTAATCCAGTTCTGATTAATACAAATGGGGGAGCTACCGAAAAATTATTTTACCCCGACATCGTCAACTCTGACAATTCTGAAGTCTATTCGGACAACACCAAGTTTACGCTGGTGTTCAGGAACAGCCAGAGCAGCCTAAACCGTCAGCCAGACACCGTTTCATTAAAAACCTTTGGTATCTCGGCAGTGGAAAAGAATAAAATGAAAATTGTTGTCGATCTCAATAAGCAGCAAATCATTGAAGCACCGGGAAGCGGCCTTGAGCTTGTTTCTCCAACGCAAGAGAATTATGCAGATGAAGGAGAGATCTTGTTACGGCATACAATTACTGATGCCGAATATTTAAAATACTATACTAGACTTGCTGAGACTTTTACTGATGCGGAAGGAAATGTGCATAAAAGAGCAATCAAAACAACTTCGGCAGGAAACTTCGGTGGCTACATGACTTCAAAGGAGGGTACAGCCGTGGATGAAATGCGTTATACTTTTGGAAAGGGAGCGAAAGATTATCCTCAACCCCTAACGATTACGCTAGAGAAATATATCAATCCGATTATGGATACACAAGCCGTAGAGTTATTTTCTAAGTAATAGATTAAGCTTAACGATTAATAATCTTGTATTTGTTGTAATCCTATAGGAGGTAGTTATGCGTAAATATAACACTGTAATCTTTGATGTGGATGGAACCTTAATTGATACAGAAATCGCTGTTCTGAGTTCTCTGCAAAAGATGTTAAAGGTGGATCATAACAGAGAGTATGAATTGTCAGAGCTCTATTTTGTGTTAGGTATTCCCGGTTCAGCTTCATTACCACAACTTGGGATCGAAGATATTCATGAGGGCAATGAGAGATGGAATGTTTTCATGAAAGATTTCTATGATACTATTAACATCTTTGACGGAATTGTAGATGTAATGAGTTCATTACAGTCAAAAGAGATCGTTCAAGGAATTGTGACTTCCAAGACAAGAGCTGAGCTAAATGATGATTTCGTTCCATTTGGCTTAACTAAATATTTATCATATACCGTTATCGCAGAAGATACAGCAAAGCATAAGCCACATCCAGATCCCTTGCTAGAATTTATTAGAGTATCAAAAGCAAACCCTGAATCATCTATTTACATAGGGGACACGATTTATGATTATGAATGTGCACGAGATGCTGGTGTCGATTTTGGATTAGCTTTATGGGGATGCAAGCAGCATGAGCATATTCCCGCGAAATATAAATTTGAAACTCCGCAGGATATTTTAAAGCTGCAATTGTAAAGTGAATAGGATGAATATAAAGCAGAGCGGCATTTTGCCCTCTGTTTTTTTAATGGAAAAACCTTCATTGTATGTTCTTAACATTGACTCTTCTCTATCTTATCGTTAATATTACCTCTGTGCTTCATTGCCTAAAAGCCTAAAAGCTTAAAAGTAAGGAAGCGCCGCAATCTCCGAATTTTATCCCAATCACAATGTTAAGGAGCACTATCGTTATGGACCGTCAGCTTAGTTTTTCAAAAAGTATGATTATCATCGCTTTTATTTTTGCACTTCTTTTTGTATCTATTTTCCTATTAAAAGCAGAACCTCATATCCCCCTTCTCGCAACCACAGTTGGCACAGCAGTCTTATTGGGTTTATTTGGCGTGTCATGGAAAGATATTGAGGCAGCTATCATTAAAGGCATCCAAACAGCTATAATGCCCATTCTTATCCTCATGCTAATCGGAATATTGATCGCTGTATGGATGATGAGTGGTACGGTGCCTACACTTTTATTTTATGGTATGGATTATATTAATCCGAACTACTTTGCAGTAAGCGCGTTATATGTCACAATTGTCGTCTCTATGTTTACTGGAAGCTCATTCACCACCGTTAGCACGATCGGCGTAGCTTTGATGGGTATTGCTTTGACGACAGGGATTTCTCCCACACTTGCTGCTGGAGCGATCATTTGCGGAGCTTGTTTTGGTGATAAAATGTCACCCTTATCCGATACGACGAATTTTGCACCTGCAGTGGTAGGTATATCCTTGTTCACACATATTCGTAATATGATGTACACAACGATTCCGGCGCTTATAATAACTACTGTCTTTTTCTTGTTCGCACCAAAAGCCGATGCGATTGATTTATCGTCGATTCAGGGGATTAAGTTTGCTCTACAAGATGGATTTCATATCCACTGGTTGACTTTGATCTCACCACTTGCCGTTATTATTTGCTCAATCAAACGAATCCCAATCCTTCCTACACTGATAGTTGGTATTGTTACTGGTCTTCTAGTGACCGCTATTATTCAGCAGCAGGCAGAAATCGGTGTCTGGTTCAGTGTGATGCAGAATGGATACGAAAGTACTATTGCCAATGAAACCGTTGCTTCTATCGTTAACCGAGGTGGAATGCAATCAATGATGAGTTCCGTTTCACTTATCTTGATTGCTTTATCATTAGGCGGACTAATACAACATTGTGGTGTCATAGAGGCTTTTTTTCGCAAAATCATTCAACCCCTCAAACGTAAAAGCAGTATCGTGCTTATGAGCGGCGCATCATCCATTGCGGTTAATGGGATGACTGGTGAACAGTATCTTTCTATTTTGTTGCCTGGTCAAATGTTCAAAGATGAATATAATCGCCGAGGCATTCCAGCAAAGACACTATCCCGTACGTTAGAGGATTGTGGAACCCTTGTTAATCCTTTAATTCCTTGGGGAGTTAGCGGTGCTTTTTTCGCTGCTACACTAGGTGTGCCGGTAATTGAATATATACCTTATGCCACCCTTCTGTGGTTAAGCCCATTCATCACGTTTGCGTATGCTTTGATCCCGCAGCTGCAAAAGAATTCGCTAGGCTAACCTTCTCTGAAAGAATGTATTTATTGAACGGATATAAAGAATAATAAGAGTGATTTCTGATTTATATCTGGGGAATTCAGCGGGGGTATTGCTAGTGAGTCGCAATAAGTTACAGGACAGAATCAGGTTAGCAAATGTCGAGACTAAACATGCAGAGCAATTTAATAATTTATTGCGTTATGTATTTCAAGTGACGAATCGTGATTTACAAATCTTTGGTTGGGAAAATCGTGAAATCACCCAAGCGAAGCTGCCAGTTCTAAAGTATGCTGATGTAGTCGGTTGGTTTGATGGTGATAAATTGATTTCACAGTTAGCAGTATACCCATTTCAAGTAAATATTTTTGGGCGAATTTATGAGATGGGTGGCCTGACGGGTGTTGGAACCTATCCCGAATATGCTAATTTAGGTTTAATGAATAAGCTGATGTTGCATGCATTAACTAAAATGCGGGGCCGCAAGCAATCAATTTCTTATCTATTTCCGTATTCTATTCCGTATTATAGGCGGAAAGGCTGGGAGATCATTACCGATAAAATCTCATTTGAAGTTCCGGATACCCAGCTGCCGAAAACTAAAAAAGTTCCTGGGAACGTGGAGCGGGTAACTATTGAACATCCAGATATCAAGGAGATATATGATCAGTTCTCCATGCAGCATCATGGAGCTATGCTTCGAAATAAGTTGGCTTGGGAAGAATATTTACGCTGGGATCTGGATGAAATGACAGTGGGCATCTACTATAACAATGATGATTTGCCCACAGGGTATTTGTTGTATTGGGTTGCTGAGGAGATCTTTTACATCAAAGAAATGGTATATATTAACGAAGGAGCTCGCGTGGGATTATGGAACTTTATAAGTGCACATTTTTCGATGATTACTCTTGTCAAAGGGGATATTTATAAAGGGGAGCCGCTTTCCTTCGTTTTAGATGATGGTGACATCAAGGAAACCATTGCTCCTTATTTTATGGCCCGGATAGTGGATGTGCAATTATTTATCGAACAGTATCCGTTTAAAAAACAGGATAAAGATGGTTGCCTTATCTTCACCTTGAGTGATCCGATGCTGGAATGGAACCGGGGTACATTTACGCTTAATGTGGATAAAGATGGAACAGGTGTTTTGCACGCAGGAGGGACTAACCCTTCCTTGTTGATTGAGATTCCTACTTTAACCACGATGTTAATGGGCTATAAGCGACCTACCTATTTGGCTAGGATCGGTCGGATCCAGGCAGATGAAGCTACAGTTCAATTCCTGGAAGGGCTAATCAGGCCAGAACATCCTTATTTCTCTGATTATTTTTAAAAAGCATACTCTAATGAGTGTGCTTTTTTCTTCTTTTATAGTAGAATTGATTCTCGGCAACACTAAATGATATGGGGTGTAAGAATGGCGATTAATTTCACCAAACCAATGATCCAAAGGTTAGAACAAGAAATCATAGAGGTAGAGAGCAAGCTCAAAAACGTGAAGAACAAAAAGGAAAAATCCAAATTCAAAATTAATCAATTAGAACAGGATATGAAATTTAGCAAGTCTCACACAGATTTGAGCAGTAAAATGACGCGAATCAAAAAGCTTAACGATGAAATTAAAAACATGAATCGCCTGCAAGCTGATCTTTCCAAAGAATTAACAGCAAAGAAAAACTCGTTAAAAAAACTCCAGGTAAATGGAACCGCACCTACTACAATTGATTCCACAAAAGGATAGTCGATCATGGCTGCACAGATGAAAAACCGCGTAATTGGCGGTTTTTATTTTTTTACCAGCTCATCTGTTTCTCCCCTTAACAAGGAAATCTCATGCTTATAGGGTGCGTTTACATATTTCTTTTCACCGATGGAGGGAGTCTCTAGGAGTTTGGGAATGGTTGATAGTTGAGGATGGTGGACCACATATCGAAGCGCCTGAAGGCCGATATATCCGTGTCCTATATTTTCGTGCCTGTCTTTATGTGAGCCCATGATATTCTTTGAATCATTGACGTGAATTACCTTTAGTCGCTCTATTCCGATCAATCGATCAAATTTATCCAATATGCCATCAAAATCTTCTTTTAAGTTATAACCGGCATCATGGATATGGCAAGTATCCAAACAAATTGATAGGCGCTCATTATGGGTCACTCCATCAATAATAGCTGCAAGTTCTTCAAAAGAGACTCCACATTCACTACCTTTTCCAGCCATAGTTTCTAATGAAACCTGAACATTTCGTTTATCTGTTAGCACTTCGTTTAAGCCTTCCACGATCCGAGAGATTCCAGCTTGAGAGCCAGCACCAACATGGGAGCCAGGATGTAGGACGATTTGGGTTGAACCCAAAGCTTCTGTTCTTATGATTTCTGATTGAAGAAATCCTATACTATGCTTAAAGACCTGTGCCGAAAGTGTATTTCCTAAGTTAACAATAAATGGAGCGTGAACAATAATATTAGAAATACCGTTATCTCTCATATGAGCATGTCCCGCTTCAATATTCAAAGCTTCAATGGGTTTGCGGCGTGTATTTTGTGGGGCTCCGGTATAAAAAAGGAAGGTGGTCGCTCCATAAGAGGCTGCCTCTTCACTAGCTCGAAGGAGCATTTTTGTTCCGGTCATAGACACATGAGAGCCTAGGAGTAAAGACATCGGGGTTGACACTTCCTTTCCTCTGAAAAGAGAGCCATATTTAGTCACTATATATCCTATATGTCTATTATTATTTGTGAATTACCCGGATTATATGTATTGGTATTACAAGAAAGTAGGATGTTTTTTAGGGAAGATCAAGGTTGTCTCATCTGATTTATTATTTATGAGAGACAACCTTAGCGATCCGGAATTTAGCGCTAATTAGCGGCGGAAATAGTCTCACCTTGAATTGGTTTTAAATTTTTCTCCCATTTAACTCTGATTGCCCGGGAAGTGAATAGATCAGCTCCATCTGAGATTTGGAAGTGTAGATGGGCCTCGCTCGTATTACCAGAATTACCTGTTAAGCCAATAACTTCACCTTTTTCGACTTTATCCCCCGGTTTTACAGTAACTGACCCTTGTTTGAGATGCGCCAAATGACTATATTCCCCGCCATGATCAATGACAACGATATTTCCGGTAGCTTGATTCGGATTCATGACCCCAACTGGCTCATTGTCTTTAATGTCATTCACAACCGATACAACGGTGCCGTCCGCTGGAGCGAGAATGTTTTTGCCAAAGGCATAATAGCTTTCATTTTTTAGTGGATCTCCTGTATAGGAATAGTTATCTTTGGTTTGGATAAAATCGTAAGCGTACCGCTGGATTTCTAACTCATAATGATAATTCACAAGCACATTTTCACCACCCCAAAATACATACCAATCTCCCTCAAACGGCAGTGCGTATTCATGTTTGCTTAGTACATTGTCGGTTTCAGGAGAAGGGGTAAGCTCTTGAACTTGAATTAATGTAATCGTCCCATCCGGATCAAACATCCCGACAAGCCCCTTATTGCCAGCATCACTAACCCATGTGCGTCGATCAAATCCATTAAGCTGCATGGTCGATGCCTTTTCCAATGTATGGATACCCTTAGTGAATTCTTTTCCTGTCTCTGTTAATTCTGCTTCACTTATTTCATCTTTTAAAGGCTGATTAAAGCGGGCATACAACTCCTTGTACTTCCCGTCCAGTAGAATCTTTGATAGTTCATCTGGAGCAAATCCGCTCAGAATGGCAGCTGTGGCCGGGCTTGTTGTCTGCTCCGCCTTTTCAGTAGTCGGCACATCTGCATTCTCTCCTCCACAGGCAGCCATTAATAAAGACAATGACCCTACAGCCAAGGCAGTTCTTGTATTCAAAATAACTTTATGAATGATTTTTTTAGGTTTTTTGTTCATATATATCGCCTCCCAGTATTACGATTGTAGCAGTCTATCCTTAGCGCTTCTGAAATTCTATATTAACACTTACATAATTTACTAGCTATATAATGAATACGAATTAAGCTTCCGTTAAGATTAGTAAGATTGCTAGCCAAAAAAATCATGCTATGATGATAAAAACGTCTATTGTGAAAGGGAAAATTTATATGAATGAGGCTTCAATTTTATTGGTTGATGATGAGGTATCGCTTTTAGACATTATGGAGACAGTGCTGCGTAAGGAAGGCTACGCCAATATAGATACAGTGCAAACAGGTGAAGAAGCAGTAAGTGCCTGTGAATCCAAAAAATATGATTTAATTGTGCTGGATGTAATGCTGCCCGGACGAAGTGGTATCGAAATCTGCCCTTTTATCCGTCAGACGACGGATGCCCCTATTCTTTTTCTGACTGCTCGAACGTCTGATTTCGATAAATTAACGGGATTTGCTATAGGCGGAGATGATTATATTACCAAGCCCTTTAACCCGCTTGAAGTTGTGGCTCGTATAAGAGCACAACTGCGGAGATATTTTGCTTCTGCTAACCAACAGGCTACTGGCAAGAGTGTAGAAATAGTCCCCCATAAATCTGCAAATGTATATGATTACGGAAGGTTTAAGCTAGATGAGACAGCGGGAGAACTCCTGGTAGAGGGTCAGTCTGTTGCTTGTCCGGCACTTGTATTTCAACTGCTGGTCTTCTTATGCAAACATCCCAATCAGATTTTCAGCAAAAGTGAGTTATATGAGAAAGTATGGGGCGATGAAGCACTGAGCGATGATAATACGGTCATGGTTCATATTCATCGAATTAGAGAACGTATCGAAGCAGACCCGTCCGATCCAAAATTTATTGTTAACGTTAGGGGTCTTGGTTATAAGCTGGTGAAGGTAGACCGCCAGGAGTTGTCTATGCCATGAATATCAAACGTCGGTTAACGTTAAGGTTCGTTCTACAGCTAGCAATTACGGGAATGGTTGTTCTCGCTATTGCAGCAGTAACGTTTACTTGGATGCTGTTGCGTTTTCTCGATATCAGTATTACGCGTGATTTTGCGAATGTTGGCTTAGAGCAACTGGTTGAATCCTCCAAAATTGATGAGAAGGGCATTCAATTTTCCCCGAGCTTGCTGGAGCAAGTGAAGAAGAATAAGGGCTGGCTGCAAAACATCGATGAAAATGGAAAAGTTGAAAGTGCCTACAACACTCCAAAAGATGTCCCAATTCAATATGGACCGGGTGAAGTAGTCGCCTATTGGACAGGGACTCAGCCTTTTCGGTATACTCTGGCTGTATGGATTCAAGAGAAAAATGGGAGACAATTCACGCTTCTTTATGGCGCGCCAAATATACTAGATCCTCTGTTAAAAAAAATGAGCGAAGGTACATTTGATGCAGTAGATGGAGATCTGGTTCTGCCTGATTCGATTGAAAGAGAAATTAAATCATCACAGGCTTTTGTTCAACTCATCGATTCATCGGGTACGGAGCTGCTCTCCTATAATAGGCCAAAGATGATTCCCACCAAGTACTCAGTGCCAGAGCTAGCACTACGCACTCTCTACAGTGAACGTTACGGCTATCATGTCCGATCTTCTTTTGATAAACAAACGGGCCAAACATGGATCGTTGGACAACCGAACGTAAAGGGTGCAGATACAGGACAAAAGGTATGGGTACCTGAAGAGGTTAAAATTGTTATTAAAGGCTCATTAGCAATGCTCGCGGCTTTATTGCTTGCATTTATATTGCTTTCTTTATGGCAAGCTCATAGGTTTGGAGCGCCAATGCTGCATATGCTTGTATGGCTCGATTCCATTGGAAATGCCATATATACAGAGCCTATGGACCGTAAAGGAAATCGTCGTAGTCGAACCCACGTAGGTAAATGGAGGCGGAGATACCGGGTTTTTTCTGATGTTATGGTATCCATAGAGAAATTATCTGCTAATTTGCAGAGAGATCAGGCGTTGCGGCAACAAACAGAGAATTTGAGGGAAGAATGGATCGCAGGTGTTACACATGATTTAAAAACTCCTTTATCTTCTATAACTGGTTATGCCCATTTACTGGCGGAGCCTTCGTATGATTGGTCGAAAGAGGAAGTTCGCAAGTTTACAAGGACGATGCTGGATAAATCAGCCCATATGGACATGCTGATCAGTGATCTTGCCATGACCTATCGGCTAAAAACAGGGATCAAGCCACCAGAGCTGATGGAGGTGGAATTGAACTCTTGGCTACATCAAGCCCTTGATCAAGCTGCTGCAAATCCCGAATATGGGAAGCAACGAATTATATTTGTGCCGGCACCAAACGAAGTGAGAGCCCGATTGTATACTCCATGGCTAGAGCGGGTGGTCAACAATTTGACTGCGAATGCTTTACTTCATAACCCCTCGGATACGATTTTAACGGTTTCGCTTACTATGAATGATTTGGACAGTGGATTTACTATTCAATTTTCCGATGATGGCGATGGAATGGATGAAGTCACACTTAACCGTCTATTTGAACGTTATTATCGAGGAACGGACACGGTATCTAGCTCCAACGGATCCGGCCTTGGCATGGCGATCTCCAAGGGATTAATCGAATGTATGGAGGGCAGAATTGCTGTTGAGAGTAGCCCTGGACAAGGGACCATTATTAAGTTGAGTTGGAGCTAATCATAGAACCAGCGTTTTTCCTAACGGAAATGACGGTGGTTTTTTTGTTCTGAATATAATTTTTTAATTCTCCTGTTTATTATCCAGCCAGAGTTGGGATCATAAATAAGTTGACATCCAAACTGATTGTAACTACAATAGTTACAGGTAGTGGTTAAAATAAATTTATCATCCTAATTTGAGGAGGAAGTAAAAATGAAAATAGCAATAACAGGAGCAACAGGTCAATTCGGATCATTGGTGATAGAAGCTTTACTTAAAACTGTACCTGCAGGTGATCTTGTAGTTAGTGTGCGGAACCCAGAAAAAGCAAGTGATCTTCAGGCACGTGGAGTGGAAGTCCGTCATGGTGATTTTGATCAACCTGAGACGCTGGAATCAGCATTTGCCGGTGTGGATCGATTATTAATTGTATCTGCAGATGGTGATAATGAAACCCGGATTCGTCAACATAAAGCAGCTGTTGCTGCTGCGGAAAAAGCAGGCGTCGGCTTCATTGCCTACACAAGTGTAGGACAAGCAGACAAGAGTGAGCTATTTCTTGCTGAAGTTCACCGCATCACCGAAGAAGCTATTCGCGCAACTGGCATTCCTTACAGCTTCCTCCGTAATAACTGGTATTTGGAGAATGAGATCGGCTCCATTCAAGGTGCTCTAGCAGGTGCCCCATGGGTGACTTCAGCAGGGAATGGTAAAGTTGGCTGGGCTACACGCGGAGATTATGCAGAAGCTGCAGCAAATGTTCTGACAGGTGACGGACATGAGAACACAGTGTATGAATTGTCTGGCAACCCTTTAACACAAGAGGAATTGACTGAGATCATAGGCAGTGTAATCGGTAAAGAAATCAAAGTAATCCAGGTTGACGACGAGGCTTATGCCAAGACCATGTCGGAGGTGGGTGTCCCAGAAGCTGCGCTTCCAATAGTTGTAGCTATACAACGTGGGATTCGTGAAGGTTGGCTTAATATTGAAAGTAGCGATTTAGAGAAACTGCTGAAACGTTCAGCTACTCCTCTTGCGGATGTCATTCGTGTTATGGTCGGTAATTTACAAGCATAATAATATAAAAGATAAAAGGCTTCCTCGAGGTTGAAAAACCAGTGAGGAGGCCTTTTTTTGTGTTGATAGAGGATGAATCAAATACATAACTTTTCACTATTTTGCCTTGTTCATAATTGTGTTAGTTTAGTTTAACTAGTTATACTAAAAGAAATGGAAGATACTTTGAGTGAGTACATAATCTGGCGAATAAGCGAAGGAGATGATTACAAATGAAAAGAAATATCTTGGTGGTATCGGGAGCGGCGGTTGTTGCATTAGGTGCGTATTTGTTATTGGGAGGTATCGATAAGGATACGCCTTCAGCACAAGATACAACCGACATTAAGCAATTAGTGCAAGAATATAGTTCAAGCAGTCTGGAAAACCTGTCCGCGTCTATCACTTCTGAGCAACTTATTGTAACCGATAGTAACAATAAAGAGAAAACTTACGACTTGCCTAAAGATGAGTTTTTTGTTTCTATAGCTCCATATGTGGAGAATACGCATCCTTGCGCAACACATAGCTTGACTGGCTGCCAAGGGGAATTAACGGATGATGAGTTTAAAGTATATATCGAAGACAGCGAAGGCAATGTGATTGTGGATCAAGAAATGAAATCGCTATCTAACGGATTTATTGATCTTTGGTTACCCCGGGACAAAAAATATAACGTAACCATTGAGCAGGATGGAAAAGCAGCAAAATCTGAGCTTTCCACTTTTAAGAGTGATAATACATGTGTTACCACTATGCAATTGGCAGAAAGTATCTAAAAAGTTGCAGAGAGAAGACTTGAAAAACGAATGCTCAGCAGGATGTTTCTTAAGCGATGTCGAAGTCGTTATTCATAATCCAATTAGATCTTCCTTCTGATGTATTCTGTATTGGACTTTCGCCAAATGTCCATCGTATCGGACTCCATTGCAGCTATTTTAGATTTTCGCTGCATTTTTCAAGCTTATCGGACTGCATAGCTCTTATTGGCTTGTAATGGCACAGAATTGGAGTGTATTTAGGGAAATAACTGCATCTGGGTCCGATAACCTGGTGAAATGCTATAAATCTACGAAATAAGTGCACCTCGGTCCGATCTAGCGGAGAGTTAGAAAGTGTTTGGGAAAAGAAATCAAAAGTATCACACGAATGATCAAAAGAAATTGCTTTACAGAAGAGAGGAGAGAGATGAATGGTTAAAGAGCTGATCATTGGGGATGTTTTGCAAGAGCTGGCTGGTACACGTCGGATACTGGAGAAGCTGCCTCAAGAGAATATGACATGGAAACCACACTCTAAGTCAATGAGCCTGGGTGGGCTGGCCACACACCTCGTTAACCTTCTGAGCTGGCAATCTGCAATTCTACTTTACTCGGAGTTTGATTTGGCATCTGTGGCATATCGACGAGAAGCACTGGAGAGTCCCGACGCGGTTCTACAAGAGTTCGACCTGAAAGCTTGTGAGATTGAGGAATTAATTACTGCAAGCAATGTGGAGATGCTCGGCGCGGAGTGGACCTTGCGGAACGGGGAGCAGATCATCCGTCGTCAGACACGGGCAGCTGCGCTTCGTACCATCGGATTGAATCATATGGTTCACCACCGGGCGCAGCTTGGAATTTATCTGCGGCTGCTTGACGTGCCGGTACCTGGTCTTTACGGACCCTCGGCTGATGATTTAGAATTAGCAAACGGTGAAGGTTGATAAGTGAGGAAGCCCTGCACTGCCAAGTAAGTTCAACATATAGCTCTTACCTGATATATTGGAGTATTAAGTTACCTCCAAACATACGGTAATGGGCTTATTTACTTTTTTCTAGTATTACACTAAATAAAACTCACGGAGGATCGGAAAGTTTGGGTTGACACTTTAATTAATTTGGAGATATTATAGATTCATTAAGTCTATGATGGAACGAGTATTTTTTTGGTTTAATAATAGACAAAAAGAGTCTTTAATATCTGCATATAGGAGATGATTCATATGATTTACGATTGCATTATTGTTGGTGGTGGACCCGCAGGCTTGAACGCAGCCCTTGTTCTTGGTAGGGCAAGAAGAAAAATAGCTTTAATTGATAATAATCAGCCAAGGAATGCTGTTACCCATGCATCACATGGTTTTATTACAAGAGACGGGGTTACACCAGCCGAGTTTCGTCGCATTGCGTATGAGGAGGTACTACGTTATCCGTCTGTTGAGCATATCCAGACTGAGATTATTTCGATTAACAAAATTGATTCTGGATTTGCGGTACATGATTCGTTTGGTCGTCACATTGAAGCTCGCAGATTGATTTTGGCGACTGGGTTAAAAGAGGTCCTTCCTGAGATAGAGGGCTTACGACCATTATACGGAAAAAGTCTGTTTAATTGCCCGTATTGTGACGGCTGGGAATTACGAGATCAACCCCTTGTCGTTGTTTCCGAAAATCCACATGTTTTTCATATGGCTAAAATGCTGCTCAATTGGAGTAAAGATTTGGTTATCTGCACGAACGGCAAGACATTCCTTTCTGATGAACAGAAAAAAAGTCTTGAGGCTAAGGGAGTTGTAGTCAATGAACAAACAATTTCCTCTTTTATAGGGCATGACGGGCAACTTCAGGCGGTTCGCTTTGCAGATGGTACTGAGATCTTAAGAACGGGAGGGTTTATTTCTCCGAATTTGATCCAAACGGCATCAATCGTAGACCATTTGACTGTAAAGCGGAATGATTCTGGTGGGTTTAGCACGGATGGTGCGGGGAGAACCTCGATTCCAGGATTATATTCGGCTGGAGATGTTTCTTATTTTATGCCTTCTCAGTTAGTGTTTGCCGCGGCTGACGGGAGTCGGACAGCTATGAGTGTAAATATGGATCTTATAGAAGAAGAATTTGAACTTTTTTAACGAATTATGGGTAGGAAGTTGAAAATAATAAATATGCATGATAACATAATTACAAATTAATGATCGGAGTTGAAAATTATAGTGTAGTAATTATTCTTGCGTCCCATGATGAATAAAACAACAACAATGGTTTATTTCGTTTGTTTTATTCTTTGTATGCAAGAAAGTTACTACTTCTTTTCACTCGAAAATATATCCATATCTAACTCCATTTGGGGCTGGATTTGCTGTATTTATTTGAGTCACAAGAAAGTAACTTTCTTGTGGCTTTTATTTTTTTAAAATACAGGAGGATTATTTTATGTCATTAATAAATGTCACAAATCTAACCTTTGCCTATGAAGGCAGCTACGATAACATATTTGAGAACGTAAACTTTCAAATCGATACCGATTGGAAATTAGGTTTCACAGGAAGAAATGGTCGAGGAAAGACTACATTTCTTAGCTTATTGCTTGGAAAGCATGAATACAGCGGAAATATTTCTGCTCATGTCAGCTTTGAATATTTCCCTTTTCAGGTGAATAACAAGGAGCTTAACACCATAGATGTGATCAGCGAGATTTTTCCGGATTATATTCATTGGAAGTTAATGCGTGAGCTTTCTTTGCTAAAGGTTTCTGAGGATGTGTTATATCGTCCCTTTGATTCATTGTCTAACGGAGAGCAGACGAAAGTGCTGTTAGCTACATTGTTTATTAAGGAGAATAGTTTCCTGTTGATTGATGAACCTACAAATCATCTAGATATGACAGCAAGAAAGCTTGTCAGTGATTACCTCAATACGAAAAGTGGATATATTCTGGTTTCTCACGACAGATCCTTTCTTGATAATTGTGTGGACCACATTTTATCAATCAACAAAACCAATATAGAGATTCAAAAGGGCAATTTTTCTAGCTGGTGGGAGAATAAAGTCAGACAAGATAACTTTGAGATAGCGGAAGACGAAAAACTTAGAAGAGATATCAAACGCTTGTCAGCCTCATCTAAACGAACAGGTAACTGGTCACATGAGGTGGAAAAAACTAAAAATGGAACTAGAAATTCTGGATCTAAGTTAGATAAAGGTTATGTTGGACACAAGGCCGCTAAAATGATGAAACGCTCTAAAGCCATCGAGCAGAGACAGCAATCTGCCATCAACGAAAAGTCTAAGCTTCTTAAAAACATCGAAAATTCTGAGAACTTAGAGATTACGCAGCTTGCTTTTCATAAACGTCATCTTGCGGAGCTGGACAATGTTTCGGTTTTTTACGGAGAGAAAAGGGTATGTTCAGAAGTAAGCTTTACCATTGAGCAGGGGGAGAGAATTGCACTCTCGGGTAAAAATGGTTCCGGCAAATCAAGTATCATCAAATTGATCTGCGGTGAGGAGATAGATTATACCGGCACCTTCACAAAGGATAGCCAGCTTATCATTTCCTACGTATCACAAGACACTTCAGATCTACGGGGCGATTTAACAGATTATGCTAGAGAGAATGGGATAGATGAAAGTCTTTTTAAATCTATTCTGCGAAAGCTTGATTTCTCTAGAATTCAATTTGATAAGGATATATCCACTTACAGTGGCGGCCAAAAGAAAAAAGTCCTGATCGCCAAAAGTCTTAGTGAAAAAGCTCATTTGTATATTTGGGATGAACCGCTTAATTTTATTGATGTTATTTCACGTATGCAAATTGAAGAGCTATTGCTTGAATATACCCCAACACTCGTTTTTGTGGAGCATGATCGCGAATTTTGCCATAATGTTGCCACGAAGATCATTGAACTTAGCTGATATTTTTAACATCGATTGAAAATTTCCAACTCTAACAGACCAATATTATTATATTAATAAAGATAATTATTATATATATTACAGTTATCCAATGTACTATAATGGTATAGTTAAACTTTATGATATGTAATTGATGCCTAAAGAAACAACCTATAGAATTGAACAACAGGAGGAAACAAGTTGAGTACACAGAGTGTGGGAATTCCATTAGAAGGTTTTGCAGAATTTAGCCGGACGGTAGCAGCAGAAGGTGCGGTACTGTTGAAGAATGATTATCAGGTGCTTCCGCTTGCTGAAAGTGATAATATTGCTGTTTTTGGCAGAACTCAAGTGAATTATTATCGCAGTGGTACTGGTTCGGGCGGTAGTGTTCATGTTACTTATACGACCAACCTGCTGGGCGGTCTTCGCAGTAAAAAGAACCTTACGGTCAACGAAGATTTGGCAGCAGTATATGAGAAGTGGATTGAGCAAAATCCATTTGATAATGGTGGCGGCGTTTGGGCTGCAGAGCCATGGAACCAGAAGGAAATGCTTTTATCCGACGAATTGGTAGCTGAGGCTAGAAGTAAATCGAACAAAGCAATCATTGTAATCGGACGTACAGCAGGAGAAGATCAGGATAATGTCGATGGTTCAGGAAGCTACCAACTAACAGCTGATGAAAAAGCGATGCTGAAGCAGGTAACTACATATTTTGAGCAAACGATTGTTGTACTGAACGTCTCTAATATTATTGATATGAGCTGGCTGAACGATGAAAGCTATAAAAATCCGATTTCGTCTGTCATCTACTCTTGGCAGGGGGGAATGGAAGGTGGTAATGCAATTGCGGACGTGCTGGCTGGAGAAGTAACTCCTAGCGGAAAATTAACAGACACGATCGCATATTCCATCAACGATTACCCGTCAACACACAACTACGGTAATGAATTTACAAACCTTTATCAGGAAGATATCTATGTTGGTTATCGTTATTTCGAGACATTTTGCCCAGAAAAGGTTCAATATGAATTTGGTTATGGAATATCGTATACCACGTTTAAGCTCGAGCCAGAAGAAGCTAAACTTATTTACAAAGCTGGCGAACTTAATGTTGAAGTCGGCGTAACCGTAACTAATACAGGAACTACCTTTGCTGGAAAAGAGGTTGTTCAGGTCTATTATGAAGCTCCACAAGGAAAATTGGGACAGCCTGCTAAAGCTTTGGCAGCCTTCGCAAAAACAGAAGTCCTTCAGCCAGGCGAAGCTCAACGTCTTACCGTGAGTTTCCCTGTTCATTCAATGGCTTCCTATGATGATGCTGGTGTGTCAGGGCATGCTTCCGCTTATGTGCTAGAAGAAGGCACGTACCGCATATTTGTGGGAACGAGTGTTAAAAAAGTGGAGGAAGTCAAGGTTGAAGGGAATAGCGGCTATGTCGTGGAAACTCTTCAAGTTGTGGAACAGTTACAAGAAGCTCTTGCACCCACGCAAAGCTTTACAAGAATGCAACCAGGTGTTCAAAAAGCAGACGGTTCATATGAACTTGTTTATGCAGAGGTTCCAACACGCAAGATTTCGTTAGCAGAACGGATCGAGAGCAATCTACCAACAACGATCTCCCAGACAGGCAATCAAGGGCATAAATTAAGAGATGTATTTGAACAAAAAGTTAGTATGGAAGCTTTTATTGCCCAGCTTAGTGACGATGATTTGGCTGCCATTGTACGGGGTGAAGGTATGAGCAGCCCATTGGTTACACCGGGTACAGCTTCTGCATTTGGAGGAGTAAGTGATAGTCTATATAACTTAGGAATCCCTGTTGCATGTACGGCAGATGGTCCTTCAGGAATTCGTATGGATAGTGGAGCGAAAGCGACTCAGGTTGCGATCGGAACGCTTCTTGCAGCTACTTGGAATGCCGCATTAGTCGAAGAGCTGTATGTGTTAGAAGGACAAGAGTTGGTAAGAAACAACATAGACACCTTGCTTGGACCAGGTCTAAATATTCGTCGCAGCCCGCTTAATGGCCGCAACTTTGAGTATTTTTCTGAAGATCCTTTGATCTCTGGGGTGTTTGCCGCTGCATGTACACGTGGGATTATGAAAGGTGGCTCTAATGCCACGCTGAAGCATTTTGCCTGCAATAATCAGGAGAAACATCGCAGTAAAGTGGACGCTGTTGTGTCGGAACGTGCGCTTCGCGAGATTTATTTGAAAGGTTTTGAAATTGCAGTGAAGCAGGGTGGAGCGAATTCAATTATGACCTCCTATAACCCTGTTAATGGACATTGGGCCGCTTCAAATTACGATTTGAACACTACAATTCTCCGCGGAGAATGGGGCTTCAAAGGTATTGTCATGACAGACTGGTGGGCCATCATGAATGATGTCGTTAATGGTGGAGCTGCAGACCGGAAATTTACAAATTGGATGGTCCGTGCACAAAATGACCTGTACATGGTTGTAGCTAACTATGGCGCCGAAATTAATGGATGGAATGACAACACCATTGAATCCTTGGAAAATGGATCTTTGACTAGAGGAGAGCTGCAACGTTCTGCAATGAATATTTGTGAGTTCATCATACATGCTCCAGTATTCTCGAGAAAACAGCAAATTGTTGAAACGGTTGAGTCCTTTAAGGCTAATCCTTCACTTACTGCAGAACAAGTACAATCCTTATCTCAAAATCCACAGGTTAAGCCAGCCGTTGAAGGATCGACTTTCTTTGAAGTTGGCCAAGCTGGACAATATCGGATCCTCGTGCATATCATGTCAACAGAGCCTGAGCTGGCTCAAAGTGCATGCAATGTTAATTTGAATGATCAATTGATGACAACCATTCAAACCAACGGGACAGAAGGTCAATGGATTAGACAAAAGCTTGTGAAAGTAGAACTCGAAGCAGGTCTTTATGAAATGAAACTGGAATTCATTAAACCAGGTTTACAGATCGACTGGATCGAATTTAATAAAGTTGACTAAGTAGCTCTAAATATAAGTTAAAGGAAAAACCCTGCGCTAATGCGTAGGGTTTTTCCTTTTGCTAATCGATTAGTTTAAAGTTGAAAATACCTTACTCTGCTTGGAACTGGAACCACTTAAAATCAAACTGGCTCCCCGGTAGAAATATAAAGGTGACGGTTTGCGGACCGGTTATGCGCTCCAATACAAATTCTCTTTCGCAATAATCACTTGACTGTGTAAACTCCACAAGCTGTCTCTTTTCACCCTCTGGTCCGCTAAATAGAATATGCAGAGTATTTTTATCGATAGGCGAATGCCCGCATAAGGTTAGTTTAGTGCTTCCAGTATCACCGAAGTCCATATCTTTAAAGATGAGAGAGACGTTGTTACCAATATTTTTGATTTGTCCATCTGCCAGCGTAAAGGAATCCCCATAAATCTGATTGTATTCCAGAACGTTAAGTTGTTCGTACGCTTTTAAAGGTTTGTTAAACTGAAAGCCCTTGAGATGAATCTTTTTATGAAGAACAAAACAAAGGGTGGTGACACCTTTTATTCGCTCAGGTAATGAGTAGGTTTCCTCTTGATATACATTCCATATGGAAGGTTTTTGATAGGTTACCTGTGTCAGCAGAGCTGCGTTTGGAGCATCCGGAGTACCTTTCCATATATCAATCGTATATTTATCGTTATCTAGCGCGAAGATAGGAAGGGTAAGTTCAGTAGCTCCATAATCACCGAAATCGATGTTGTCGAAACAGATCCAGCTGTCTCCTTCTCTTGCAGTAGCCACTCCGCGTTCATTCCCATTTGTTAAGTTCCGGCTCGTATTGCTATGATAACCAGCGGAAACAAACTCATAAGGATTCAAAAAGGCAGCTCCCATATCTCGAATATGGAATTCCATAAGCGAATACAGGCGCACTTGATCTGCACCGTTTTTCGTTGCACATCGTACATAGACGTCTCCGTCTCCCAAAGCCGAAATTACTGCTTCATGTCCATTTGCCTCAAGAACGGCTATATTGGCGTCAATACCGGCAGCATTCGTAACTCGCCATTCAATTTCCTGATAGGTTGCGTTCTCTGGATGAATTTGCACACGAACCGGAAGTGCTCGGGTGTCCTTCGTTAGTTGATTTCCTTGTGGGCATATGATTTCCAGCTTGCGAACGGGAATTTCATCTGATAAATAGTCTTGGGATAACTCACTCACATCCGATAGTGATTGTGACGAATGCTGATAAAGTATAAGCTCTTCGTCCTTAGAATGATCTAGCTCTCGTGCTTCGGAAGTCAGTGTAAGCTCAGCAGACTGTAAGCCATGGGAAGATGCACGTACAACGATTGTACCTGACTCCAATGAAGAGGCAATGACCGCAAGCAATTTGCCGCTGAACATCCGGCGACTTGTTCCTTTATATGAATCGTAGTCAGTGCTGTCACCATTATCCAAACCAACAAGACGCCCCGGTCCTTCTACAGAGATTTGAATACGATTATTGGCATTCTCCACGGGACGTCCTTCTTGATCGAGGGTCGAGATCTCAACAAATACCAAGTCCGATCCGTCAGCAGTCAACTGAGTTTTATCAGGATTCATGACCACAGTGGCCGAATCTCCGAAAGAAGTTACCGTATCTTCAGCGATCTGCACTCCGTGTTCATCATAAGCGACTGCTCGCAGAGCACCATCGCTATAGGGGAGCTGCCATTCCCCAAGCAGCTTTTTACCATGTTTATGGTCAATGTTAACCGTGCCCATGGATTGATCATTAAAGAACAATTCGATTTGTGGTGCGTTGGAGCATACTCGCACATCAATAAGCTGCCCTTTAGAGAAATCCCAGTACGGAAAAATATGAATCATCGGGGCGACCTTGTAATCCGTCCATTCTGCTTGATAAATATAATAGGAATCCTTTTTGAATCCTGCGGTATCCAGTTGACCGAAATACGAGTTTTTAGTGAAGTACGGGGTTGGCTCCCCGATATAGTCAAATCCAGTCCAAATAAATTGTCCCGGCGAGTAGGTCGCATCACGATCTGCGATGATGCAAGCTTCTGTGTTTTTGGCACCCCAGCTAGTAGAACTGTTCCCTAAGGCTGAGCATTGTTCATCATCGTCAGACAATACAGACTGAGCATAAGGGAAGTGGTAGATGCCTCTGCTCTGTACAGTAGACGAAGTTTCACTACCATAAATAATCCAGTCGGGATGTTCCTCATGATGCTGGTCATAGTATTTTTCGGCATAGTTATACCCTGCGAACTTCACTAGATCTGCGCATTTCTGTGCATTCTCCCATGGCATATAGTTTGAACCGATAGTAACCACTGCATTTCCTTTAGGGTCATGAACCTGCACCAGATCACGTAATTCTATGGTTAACTCTTGGCCGCGTTCATCGGCATGGGTGTCGTATATTTCATTTCCGATACTCCACATGAGCATGGAGGGGCGATTTCTATCCCGGCGTACCCAGCTGGCAATATCTTGTTTCCACCAATCCGGATAAAATCTAGCGTAGTCAAAAGGAGTTTTACTGCGTTCCCACATATCGAATGCTTCGGAAACTATGAGCACGCCCATCTCATCCGCTAGTTCCATCAGTTCAACGGCTGGCATATTGTGGGCCGTACGAATAGCGTTTACGCCCATCTCCTGCAGGAGGATAATCTGTCTTTTTAGAGCTGCCTTATTCACCGCAGCCCCCAAACATCCCAAATCATGATGTTGGCATACGCCATGAATCTTCACCTTTCGGCCATTCAAAAAGAAACCTTGTTGGCTGTCAAACTCCATCGTACGGAATCCGAAGGTTTGGATTTCTTCTTCAATTACCTGATCATTCTCCAGCAGTTCAGTTTTTAGGGAATAGCAGTAAGGCTGGTTAATATCCCAGAGCATTGGATCATTGACGGATAAGAGGGCAGAGCTGGATACAGCAGACCCGACTTGTACTGGACTTTCATTCTCTGCATGAGAGATACAGATACCTGAAGCGTCCAGTATACTGTGACGAATTATGTAGTGATTTGCGGTTTGTAATAGATCATTGCACAATACTTCGGTATCTATCTCAACATTCCAGGAATCCTCTTTTTTATGAGTAGAGATATAAATACCATCAGGCACAATATGTGTCCCTGGATACGTCTTCAGCCATACACTCCGATAGATGCCCGCACCGGAATACCAGCGTGAGTTAGGAGACTCATGAACCACTTGAACATAGATTTCGTTGATACCTTCAATAATGTATGGCGTGATATCTAATTCAAAGGTGGAGTATCCATTTTTCCAGACGCCTGCGATATGGCCGTTCACATAGAGAGTGGAGTCCATGTATACGCCTTCAAAACGAAGCGAGACACGACTATTTGGCACTTTCTCATCTATAATTATGCTTTTACGGTACCAGCCTTCTCCGCTTTCATATAGATTATGTGTATCAAAAATTAGCCAGTCATGGGGTAAGGTTACGTCGATCCACTCCGAATCAGCTGCTATCACCGATTCTAAAGTGGACTTAAGCGGCTGTTTGCTGAATAACCAGTCATTATTTAATCTTGTTTTCTGACTCATGAATGAAGTTCTCCTTTATCTTTGGAAAATTTAGAAGTGGTTATTAACGATGTGAATGATTTCCGTAAAGCCTTTTGTATTCTTTTTTATCATATCAAAGATTTTGCAAAAAGACATTCACGAAGAAGAGTAAAAAAACTGTAATAACAAAGCTATTGAAATCGCATTCAAAATGATAACATGCCATTGGTAAATCATCTATTTATTTCTTAATATATCTTTTATTGCGGAGGATGAAATTTATACAAAAACAGTACTAATGAACAATACAGAGAAGTATCTCTGGTCTATGAAAAATGTTATTGCTACAGAAGCTAATGAAAGTGAGGAAAATGCCTGGTATACCGGCTTAGATGTGTCGGGCTTATTGCTGATTAAATACTTTACAAATACTTGTCTGCATGTACTTGCGTTTGTTCGAATAAGTTAGAAAGAAGGACAGGACAAACCATAGGTGGAGATGCGTATAAATGGGGATGCGTAAACAAAGTTTTATTCGTGGCACGTTCATATTAACCGTGTCGTCATTTTTCACAAAAGGGCTTGGTTTTTTGAACGGAGTCTTGCTGGCACGTTTTTTGGGAGCAGAGGGAGTAGGGCTGCTTATGATTGCTCATCCACTGCTTCCCTTATTTATTACGCTAACAGAGCTGGGGCTTCCTGTTGCGATTTCAAAGCTTGTATCGGAAGCTGAGGTTAAGCAGGATGAAGCCCGAGTAAAGCGTATTCTCACAGTATCCTTAAGCATTACGGGTACGTTGAGTATTATATTAACTTTAGTGGCTCTATTTGGCTCCAAATGGATCGCATCGATTTTTTTGGCCGATCAGCGGGCGTATTATGCTATGGTTGCTATTACGCCGATCATTCCAATTATTGCGATGTCTGCTGTACTGAAAGGTTATTTTCGTGGAAAACAGAACATGAACCCACTTGCCTTTTCCGATATTATTGAGAATCTGGCGCAAATCATTGTCATTATCGGTGTTGTCAACGTATTGTTGCCCTACGGTATTGCCTATGCGGCTGCTGGCGCAATGGCTGCCTCCGTTGTTGGGGAAGGTTTTGGTTTGCTCTATTTGTTTGCTGTTTTCAAATGGGCAAATCGAGGTAAGGTCAAAACCTCTCCACCACCTACGTCAAGAATTTCACTTAAAGGAGACAGTACGTTGAGAGATTTGCTGCGTATCGGCTTACCGATGACAGGCAGCGGTTTTATTCATTCGCTCTATCATGCCTTTCTACCACTGCTGATTACGAAAAGTCTAGTACTGTTTGGTGTAGGTGTTGAGATGGCGACCAAGCAATTCGGACTTCTGGCGGGTTATGCTCTTCCCATGTTGTTTCTCCCCAGCTTCTTCACACAATCGTTGTCGACTGCATTAATTCCGGCGATCAGCGAAGCAAGTGTGAGCAACAATAGCAAGCTTATGCATAATCGGATGGATATGGCTATGCGATCCGCGCTTATAGTAGGTTTCCCATGTACAATCATCCTGTACTTATGGGCTGTACCCTTAACAACTATGATCTATCATTCGCCAGAAGCGGGCGAGCTGCTAAGGTTAATTGCACCCTTATTTTTTCTTTATTATTTCGGAGCGCCACTGCAAGCGATTTTGCTTGGTTTGGGGAAAGCATCAACCGTTATGTGGAATCATATTCTTACGAATATTTTTGAAGTGATTGCGATCTTTGTTCTAGGTTCTAATATTGGAATCGAAGGGGTGGCCATGGGATTCGGACTGGGGCTCTTGCTGCTGACATTGTTGAATTTTTTATCTGTGGCAGGAACGATCGGGTTTTATTTTGACTTTCGTATTGTATTCAAGGTGGGAGCAGGAGGAATTGTCATGGCGCTTAGCGGGTTGGCGGCTCACGGAATTCTGGAAAGATTGCACCTGGGGCAGGTCATTGAACTGTTCGGAGCGTTGCTTGTTTCGTTAATCACCTATGCAGCAACATTGCAGGTAACCCATGCGTGGGAAAGGGCACCGAAACCACCAACGATTACACCTGTTTCTTGAAAAGGAATATTTCTGATATTCCGGTACCGTGCTCCAAAAAGTAAATTGAGTAATAATGCAACCCTCTGTGTACCAGTATGGGGGCGGATGAAGGTAACGGATGGGGAGCAGCGAGATGTTTAACTGTATTTTGTGCAGCTATAATCGTTCAAAACAGTTGTGTATTGAAAATAGCTGTATTTCTTACATCTATTCTCACGAGTTAAAGCCTATTAGGTGATGTCTCTTGATTTTAATTGTATAGAATGCAGTTAAAGTCGGAGTTATTCCCTAGCAATATCGAGTAAGTGTATAAAATGCAGTTATTTCATTAGATTGCGTTAAAATCCTGAGCTACAAATATACGGAGTGTGGATATCAGAAGTTACAATCATAATTTGCTCAGGCAAAACGCCAGTAATCTAAAATATCAGGCAGCGATCCTTGATTATTGGAGATTGCTGCCTGATTGACCATGTGTTAACTACGCTCAATTGACTCAAAGCAAAAATGGAGTCTATCTCATAAGTAATTTAAGTAATTCCTATAGGGATGATTCATATGGCAAGTTGGATTGATTAGGTAACATTTTGCGCACACGTATTTGCTATCGGACACAGCTGACCTTAAGAGCAGATTTAGCTTACATTTGGAATTTTATCGGACCCCATCGCAGTTATTACCATGAAAAAAACCAAAAATGGCTCTCTTTTTGAGGAATAGTTGCACTGGAGTCCGTAACCTAACTCAAAAGCCTAAAAACAAGCAAATAGCGTCTTCTGAGTCCTAAAGCTCTAATCTTGATTAAGACTGGGTGATTTAGGTAGGTGCAACGGATAAAAGCATTCGACCCCCGGTTCATAACAGCAAAGCAACAATTCTCCTATAACGGATGATCGCTGCTCTGCTGTTTTTTACTAAAAGAAATAGTAGGCGGTCTTTATGGAAAGAAAACATGTAGTATAGTTTGAACAGATGAATACGTACTGGAGCAAGTTATTGGAGAGGGTAGGGGAGCTGATATACCAATCCCTATGGCATTTAATGAATGATTTGGTTGCGTTACTGGTTCGTACCCGTTTACGGACTGACTGTAATGGAGATGTATACTATTAAGTAAGTACAGATAAGGAGAGTTTGTCGTAAAGGACGGCAAATGGTGCGATTCAAGCTTTTACGAGACAGTTAAAAAGTGGAGCAGGACAACGCTAGTTATTACCGAGTATTACCGAGTATTATCCTTGACCGTATTTTTTTCTGTAATGAGTCAGTGTGAGTAGTGGCCAGATATACTGATAACTATGATAATTGGAATAGAAATTACCGGGGAGACCAGCGCCAGTGGGATAAGAAGTTTTCCAATCCTCTTCATGAATAGACGTGATTAGTCTTTGAATTCCTTTTTCCACCGCAGCTGTTGGCTCTGGCTGAACGGCGATAATCGCATCAAGTGCCCAGGCGGTTTGTGAAGGTGTGCTTTCTCCTAAAGGAACATATTGTAGTAGCCGGTCGCTGTGACAAGACTCCCCCCAACCGCCGTCCGAGTTCTGAATGCTTAGAAGCCACTTCACTCCTTTTTGCAATGTATCATGATTTATAGGGAGCCCAACAGCCTGCAGGCCTGTTAATGATGCCCAAGTGCCATAAATATAACAAACACCCCATCTTCCGTACCACGAACCATCCTTCTCCTGATGTTGAATCAGCCATTTTGTACCCCTTTTAATGAACTCGTGTTGTGTATTTAAACCAGCGAAGTTTCCGAGAAACTCCAAAGTTCGTCCGGTAAGATCTGCTTCCGAAGGATCAATGGCTGCAGATTTAGCACCATCGATAGCGAGCCATGTGAGCATTTCTTTATTGGTGTTTTTTTCGAATGCCGGCCAGCCGCCGTCGTTATTTTGCATCGATAGGACCCAATTCAGTCCGCGATTCCATGATTCCAGATATGAAGGGTGAATGGTTGATAAGCTTCGGATGGCTCGCAAGGCTGCCGTTGTATCATCTACGTCCGGATTGATTGTATTAGACTCAGAGAATCCCCATCCACCGGGAACTATATCCGGATTATGGATGCTCCAATCAGCAGTTTTATGATGCTGTTTTTCCAGAAGATAAGAAGCAGCGTGTTTTATTCCTTTGTGATCAACTGGAATTTGTGCCTCTTGTAAAGCATAGGAGATTAACGCTGTATCCCATATTGTAGATGGAGAGTTTTGAATTGTAGTATTATGATTTGATTGGCATTGCAGCGCGGTGAGACCTCGAATGGCCTGTGTAATTATCGGATGCTGCCGATCATAATCGAGAGCAAGCAGGGCAAAAACCATAAGAATTGTACTGCTGGCATAGCTGTAAAAGGTACCGTCGGATTCGATTCGCTGGAGCATATATTGCTCCGCTTTGTTTTTGGCAGCTTCATGTATGTAGTGTGGACTCCCGAGTAATCTGCTCAAACCCATTTGAATAACATCCTGCATCTCCTGATATCCACGGGTAGGCGATTCATCTCTATCCAATCGTGTCTCCATAAGATCTGACAGATCAGGAGCATGGGTTGTAGTGATCGAAAATCGCCGATCGGCCATAATGAGCATAGGAGTGAGGTGTACCCTAGAGTAGCCAGAGAATTCGAAATAGTTAATTGGGAAGTAAGACGGAAACAAAAGCACCTCCAGTGGAATCGAAGAAATTGCTAAAGGCCACTTGCTTTGACCCGTTGCGGCGAGAATGACTCTAGTTAAGATACTTGTGACCTTGCCTAAACCACCTTTAGACAGTATATAACGCTTAGCCCGAAGTATTGGCTCGTCTGTTATCTTACTGTATCCAGAATAGAGCAGGGCATAATAAGCTTCGACTGATGTGGATAAGTTCCCAGCTTCTTCGTCCTTATATAACTGCCAGCAACCCTCTCGCTGTTGTGCATCAAGAATGCGATCATGTAGCTGCCGAATGAGCGTTTCATTCTGTAGGTTCAACACCCTAAAGAGAATGATCATATAAGCATCGATCACAATCCCGTTCTCAAAACAAAAATGCCATGAGCCGTCATCCTTCTGCTGTTGTAGCAAGAACGTTGACAAACGTTCGATTTCTTCATCTACTTTACTTAGTATATCCGTCATGTTTTGGGTTCCTCCGAAGGGCATCATTTTTAACATTATATGAAGTCGGAGAACAGGACATGAAAAAGAGCTGCTTAGTCGCTTTTTCGCAACTTTGCAGCCCTTTTTACATTCCCTCTTAGAATTATTAAACGGTTAATTTTCAATCACAATACGATTTAGCTTGAGATTAACCGGAGCTGCAATGGTGTCACCTACAGGGCATTTGCTCTCCAGAAATTGTACGAACTGTTCGACCTTCTCAGCAGGGGATGGAGTCTTTATGTAGAATGTATACCGAATATCGGAATAGCCAGGACGTACTTCAGAGCGGTTGAAGAATCCGTCGAGATCCAAGTCACCTTCCACATCTACTCTGAAATCTTCAAGCTCCACCTCAAATTTAGAGGCGTAGACCCGAGCTACAATGGATTGGCAGGCACCCAAAGAAGCGAGCAAAGCTTCAACAGGATTCATTCCTGTATCCGTACCCCCTAGACTTGTCGGTTCATCGATGACCAGCTCGAATTGTCTTGCATTAGTAACGACCTTTACGCCGTCTTGCAAATGAGCAGTTGCTTTGAAAGTTTGAACATTTGGCATGTGTTTACACTCCTTCTTGTGGACAAACTAAGGATGATTTAATGTTTCTTATTTTTTGAAATTCATAGTATGTTTCTAGGAATTGTATAGATTATAGTTCTATTCTGTATACCCGTCAATACATGATTAAAATTATAGTTAGGAGGCAGCTAGAGTGTCGACCGAAATTGAGGGCTATTTGGACTATCCTATGGTTGCAATTCCAGGGGGAAAAATAGAATTAAGAGACGATCGGATAAAGCGTAGATGGAAAGTACAATTCAAACCGTTTCTTCTTGCACCCTATCCTGTAACTATGGATCTATCCAATGCTATAATTAATAACTCATCTCAGGGAGATCTAAAGCCGGTTGTGAATATATAGGTGAAGATGGTATACACATTACTTGGGATAAGGAGTCAGACGGCTTCCATCCGCCCGGTCTTATTAATGGGTTATGGATTTGTAAGTGGAATTAGAGGAGGGAATAATTATGTGCGAAGGACACATAGATAAGCACGGTTATAACGAGCATCGAGAATACGGAGAGCATGAAGAAATGAATATAAATGGAGTCAAGGAGGGTTCGGAGCATCCTCACAAAAGCGCTCAGACCTTTCGTCGTGCTAGGGCTATCGCATTTTTGGACAAGCTAATGATTAATCGTTCGGCGTTGCAGCAGCAGCTAAAAGAGTCAGAGATTGAATCGGCAAAACAAGTCATTAGTGGTGAACTAAAAGCTACGGAAGCGATCATCGATGAGTTCATACATATGTTTCAGATTCATGAGATAACTTCTGATAATAGAGAAGAGAGAAGATAGAACCTAAGCCACTCAGCTATATAGAGGTGTTCATTCCCTAAGTTTTGATATGAATGAAAAAAAGACTTCTGAAGAAATCAGAGGTCTTCTTTATGTGTAGCTAATAAAGAAAAATGTCTAATGTAAAGAGAATACATCATTAAGTAAAACGCTTTCATGTTCACTCGATAAATTGATTTATATAATTAGTCCTGTAAGCAATATAAAAATGGGGGGGCGAAAAAGAATGAAAAAGGTCAACAAAAAAAGGATTAACCTAACTCTAACAGTGTTGATGGCTATGTCCATGCTTATCACTGCTTGTGGTGGGAACAACGGGAATAAAGTGAATTCTGAGGCTAATGCAAACGCAGGCAATACGGGAAAAACACCTGCGGCGGAAGAGAAGCTCAAGATTACCATGTGGTCCCAATTCGCGGATCCAAATTCTAAAGACGGCGGGTTTGTTGGTTTTTATAAAGCACTTGAAGCAACCCAGGCTAAATTTCCTAATGTTGAAATCGAGCATGTGGGTGTTGGGGGCGAATCTTATAAAACAAAAGTGAAAGCGGCTTCAGCCGCCAATGAGCTGCCCGACATTTTTTACACCTGGGGTGGCGGATTCTCTGAGCCATTTATAGCGGGGAACCGGATTTTGTCCATTGATGATCTCGCAAAAGATGGAACGCTGGACCAAATTGTACCAGGTACGACAGACAATTTCATCTTCGACAGCAAGCTTTACGGTCTGCCGATCAATATAGCTACTGCTCAAATGTACGTCAATAAAGAACTATTTGAGCAAGCAGGAGCGAAAATTCCGGAAACATGGGATGAGCTTGTTGCTGCGATTGAAGCACTAAAAGCAAAAGGCATTCAGCCGATTGCACTTGGGGCTAAAGACAGATGGCCAGCAATGCAATGGAACGCGATTCTAGCCATCCGGATGGCAGGCGTGGATGCTGTAAATGCCGCTTTAACGAAAACAGGATCATTCGACACAGCTGAATTCACAGAAGCTGCTGCGAAATACAAACAATTGATTGATGCGGACTCCTTCGGCAAACATTTTGTTGGAACTTCTTATGATGACGCGACAAATATGTTCCTATCAGGTAAAGCAGCTATGATGTTCATGGGCGCTTGGGTCAACGGACAGATTGAAGATGATAACTCTCTGGTCAAAGGTAAAGTGGTACCGATTAAATTTCCAACCATTCCAGGGGGGAAAGGAAATGCTGACGAGTGGTTCGGAGGTTCGGGTGAAACATTCGTGCTCAATGCCGATCTGAAAAACAAGGAAAGAATATGGGAAGTATACAAGTTCTTTATTGAGACCATGTCTAAAGAAGTATTTCTGGCTGGTTCAGGCTCCTCAGCATGGAAAGTTGATGTAGGTGACACTTCTCAAATGAATCCACTGGCTCTGCAAATTGGTGAATTGTCCTCATCAGCAACTGGTTTCTCCTACTGGTGGGATCAAATGCTGAATGGTAATGACACTGAATCTATGTTCGGTTCGCTGATGAAATTCGTCGCCGGAAAAACAACACCTGAAGACTACACGAAAGAACTACAGAGCAAGGTCAATCAAGGACAATAATCTGCGTCAGGCGGCGAGAATTGTTCGCCGCCTGATCGATTTAAGGTGGAGTGAAGTATGCATCAAGTATTCGGAAACAAAAAGGCTATCGCCGTATTTGTTGTTCCTGCTTTGATTTTATACATTCTTGTTGGCTTTTTCCCGATCCTTCAGTCTATGTATTACAGTCTGCTGGACTGGGATGGGATACAACCGGCTAAATTTATTGGTTTAGCTTCTTATAAGGATTTATTTTTTGCAGATACGTACGGCATGGATTTTAATCATTCGATACTTAATACGTTGTATCTGGCAGTTCTTTCTGTTTTCATGCAACTTCCGATAGCTCTGGTGCTCGCTCTGGTTCTTGCCAGAGGGGTGTGGGGTGAAAAGCTGTATCGTACTTTGTATTTCATTCCAGTCTTGGTATCCTCCTCTGTCATCGGGGTTATGTTTCTGAAAATCTATCAGCCTGAATATGGCTTGCTGAATACGATACTCAATCAACTAGGCTTGTCCTCCTGGACACATGATTGGTTAACGGAAAGCGGAACTGCACTAATAAGTGTTATGATTCCAATCGTTTGGCAATATATCGGCTACCATATGCTTCTAATGTACGCTGCCATCAAAGGGATTCCTGAAGATTTGTACGAGGCTGCGAAAATTGACGGAGCATCAAGTATAAGAACCGCCTTCTCTATCACTATTCCACTTATTTCACCGATCCTGAAGGTATGCGTCATATTTGCTGTTTTGGGATCATTGAAGTTTTTCGATTTAGTCTTCATTATGACCAATGGCTACCCTACACCGGAAACTAGTGTTCCAAGTACATTGATGTATTCGTCGATTTTTAATCGCAATATGTATGGGTACGGCAGCGCGATGGCCGTGTTTATGGTTGTGGAATGTCTCTTTTTCTACTTAGTTCTACAAAAACTGATCAGAACCTACGATGATAAGGAGGAGAGCTAATGACAACAACACATAACCGCCGCTGGCCAAAGGTTGTTTTGCAGATTGCGTTTCTAATCTTCGCAGTTATTCAACTGTATCCGCTCGTGTGGCTTGTATTTTCCTCCTTTAAAACAAACATAGAAATTACAGGCTCAAATGTGATGGGCTTGCCTAATGAGTGGCGGTGGGCGAACTACGACTACGCACTTTTTAAGGCGAATATCGCACGTAACTTTTTGAACAGCCTTATGTATACAACGGTAACTGTCATTATTTCTGCTCTGTTATCGGCAATGGTTTCTTTTGCTGTCGCAAGAATGAAGTGGAAGCTTAATAATGTGGTGCTTACTTTCTTCATGCTGGGATTGATGATCCCCGTTCATGCTACGCTGCTACCTGTCTTTCAGATGTTAAAAATGACAAGCTTGCTGAATACGCCTTGGGCCTTAATCATTCCTTATACCGTTAGTGCACTTCCTACTACAATCTTTATCATGATTGGTTTCTTTAGAGCGCTGCCAGGGGAGTTGGAAGAAGCCAGCGTTGTAGACGGCTGTAATATTTATCAGGTTTTTTTCCGTATTATGCTTCCGCTTGTAAAGCCGGCTATCGTAACCACTTCCATCTTTACTTTTTTATCCGCTTGGAACGAACTGATGTTTGCCAATACATTCATTAATGATCCTGACTTAGCAACAATTACCGTCGCCATCAATTCGTTTAAAAGTGCCTATGCCACAGAATTTGGACCTATGTTCGCAGGAATGGTTGTGGCTACACTACCCATGATCATTATCTACTTGTTCCTAAGTAATCAAGTCCAAAAAAGCATTATTGCCGGGGCAGTTAAGGGTTAAAGCAATGGGATAGGAATCTTTCGAAAAATGCTATACTAGTGTCGTATTGAAGAAGCTATAAATAAAAGTCCGTATTCGCTTAATGTCGGCCAGGAGGTTACCGATGAGGTTTGCACGTATCCGATCACAAATCGTTTTTTACTACTTGGCCTTATTAGTGGTTTCCATGATTGCAAGCGGTATTATGTACCAACGAATCAATGAGAAATTCACCGAGGAAAAGGTAGGTGAGGTATCGCTTCAAACCTTGAACGCCATGAATTCCGGAATCGAATCACTTCTTGACAGCACGAATAATTATTCCAAGATGATCGTGTCGAACAATACGGTTCAGGAAATTTTGGGCAGTGATCTGGCGGGTAACGACATCGGAATTTTAACTTACAAGCTAGAGGTTGCTCTGTCAGATTTTATGCTCGCAGAGCCCTCTATCTCTTCTGTCTATCTATTCGATAATGCAGGACGTAAGTTTGCGATTGATTTGCAGTCAGCAAAACCGATCAGAACGGATGGGATCGAGTCAGCGGAATGGTACTCCGAGGCGGTCGCCTTAGACGGAAAAGCAATTTGGAGGAAAAATGCCGGAGGTATCTTCAATTTTGAGACGAAGGAACCCCAGCAGGATCCACAATATATTTCTCTGATTCGCATCGTAAACGACATGAACACTTCTAAGAAAATAGGAGTATTAGTCGTGAACATTACAGTTCAGGAGCTAAAAAAAAGCTATGAACGTTCGATCAACGATAATAAACCTGATTTAATGATCGAAACTGGATATGAGACACTCCTTGATTTTACACGGCCTGAATTATCGACTTATACAAACTCTTCTATGCTTGATGTGCCGCTCGGCAGTAGCAAAATCGTAAAGATCAAAGATCATAATTATCTGATCTCTTCTCTGGTTTCAATGGATCGTGGTTGGAGGTTTACTAGCGCTCAGCCTTTGGGGGAATGGGAAAGCCCCTATCGTCAATTTAATCTGATGCTGTTAATGATTATGTTGTTTAATTTCATTTCTATATTTTTAGGTTCCGTCTGGATTTCTAGATTCATTACTACACCTATTTTACATATGCTGCGATCCATGAAAAAAGTGGAGATTGGAGAGTTCAGTTTGGTTCGGTACGAGGCGAGAACGGATGAGCTGAACCAGTTGAAAGATAGGTATAACAATATGATTATGACCATTGAGCAAGCGCTTAAGCGGGAGAAAGAAGAACAGAAATTGATTCGGAAACTCGAATTGGATATTTTGCAGCAGCAAATTAAACCACATTTTTTATATAACACGTTAGAATCAGCTGGCTATTTAACTTTGTCAGGAAATAATAATGAGGCGTACCAGATTATTTCTGAGCTTGCAGCCTTCTATCGTCAGAGTCTTAGTAAGGGCAGTGATGTAGTAACGTTAAGAGAAGAAGTAGAGATCACTAAAAGTTATCTGAGTATACAAAATATTCGCTATCCAGAAATTTTCATCAGTGAAATTGAGGTGTCGGAAGAAGCTGAGTATGTTCGGATACCCAAATTGACGCTTCAGCCGCTTGTAGAAAATGCGCTTTATCATGGTATTCGCCCTTTAGGGGAGTGTGGTAAGATTCGCATCCTTGCCCGTATTCAGGGGAATCGACTGAAGCTAGTCGTGGAAGATGATGGTGTGGGGATGAATGAAGACAAACGTCGGGAAATGCAAGCTGAGCCCTATGGGCAAAATGAGTCCAGTTTTGGGTTGCGCGGTACTTTGATGCGTTTGAAGCTGTACTATGGGGCGGACATGAATTGTAGTTTGGTCAGTGCACCGGGAGAAGGAACTCGGATTGAATTGGAACTACCGCTTGAGGAGGGGAATAGTCATGGAGCTTGAACTGCTCAGAGCCATTATTGTGGATGATGAAATTAATGCGAGAAAAATTGTTCCCATCATTATAGATTGGCAAGCAGTTGGTTACAGATTCGTAGGTGAGGCCTCGAATGGAAGCGAAGCGTTAGATCTGATCGAAACCATGAAACCGGATGTAGTATTTACAGATATCAGTATGCCTTTTATGGATGGACTGGAATTAAGCCGGTTGATAAAAGAAAGGTATCCGCTAGTCAAAATTGTGATCATCACTGCACATCCCGAATTCGAATATGCAAAAAGAAGCCTGGACATTGGAGTGCAAAATTTTATCTTGAAGCCGCTCCAAGCCGAGGAGGTACGAAGAGTTGCGGTAGATCTTCATGGAAAAATCCGGGAAGAGACAGAGCGGTGGAACGAATATCAGGAGCTGAACCGACAGTTAAATGAAAACGCCGTTCAACTAAAAGAAAAATTTCTAAATGATTTGCTATCAGGCCTCTGGGACCCCGATCAGTTGGATAGCCGATTCCATTACTTTTTTCCTGAATCAGCGAACAGCTTGTTTTCAATCATGCTTATTGAACTTCAAATTCCCTTAGAAGAAGGGGAGGAACAACGAATCCTACAGTCTTTGCGTTGTAAGAGGTTTATTGATTACGCGCTTGAAGAGTATGAGGGAATCGAAGTTTTTTTTGATAACAGTCAACGGATTGTCCTTCTTAATAGAAAAGATAATCAGAATCTTACGAAGATTGGAGAGTGGCTGGCCCAATCGCTCCATGAAAAGCTAGGATGTAAAGCTTACATTGGCGTAGGTAGTACCTGTACGGATTTCAATAGGATCAAAGAATCCTATAAAGAGGCGCTGGAGGCAGTTAGATATGGTAAGTTAAAGGGCAGTAACGCTATCTATTTTTTTAATGATGAAATTCATTTCGGGGGCCGATCCTGGGAAGTTAAGACGATTGAAATTGAGGAAATTTTGTTTTTTGTAAAAGCTGGTGTCTTAGACAAGGCTGTGCAATCCATTGAGAAAATGTTTCAGGATTTGGAGAAGTCCGAGGCTTTTTCTGTGGAACGAGCTAGGCTGGTTTCCGCCCAATTTGTCTCCACATTAATCAATTCACTCGCTGAAATGGGAGTTATACTAGATAATAATCTTTCTTTCGATATTTCGCCATATAAAAGGATTTTTGAGCTCGATAGCCTGCCAGACATGCAACAGACATTACTTGAACTCACAGAGAAGGTAACCTCTCAAGTAACCCGGGCACGAAGCAAAAAAACTAATAATATTATCCATGAAGTTAAAGATTTTATTCAACAGGAGATGCACATTCCGGAGATGTCTTTATCCTATGTATCGAATAAATTCCACATGAATTCCAGTTACTTTAGCCGGATCTTTAAGCAGGACACAGGGATTAGCTTTACGGATTATCTTCTCAAGTGCAGAATGGAAAAAGCGGTGAAGCTTCTGAATGAAACGGATTGGAAAGCTTATCAAATTGCTGAAAAGGTCGGCATTAAAGATCCATTTTACTTCAGTAACTGTTTTAAAAAAGTAATGGGAGTATCCGTTCAGGAGTATAAGAAAAATAGCTTTTTCCTATAAATCTCTCCGTTGAATTTGATAATTTTCCTCTTTAAGCCCGCACTTTATGCGGGTTTTTTATTGTTTTTTTAGATATAAAGTAAGCAATAATGATGTTACAAAATGGAAAAATGATCTTGACAGAAATGGTTTCTATCGTATACATTTGTATACATGAAGAGCGCGTATACAAATGTATACACCGCAAAAGGAGGAAATAAAATGCGTGAAGGACATGTCGGCAAACGTGGCGGTCATAGGGAACATGGAGAGCACAGAGATCGTGAGGGACGTGGCGAACACAGAGATCGTGGCTTTATGAAACATGGGATGACAGAATCAATGGATCCACATCCTAAAAGTGCTCAAACTTTTCGCCGTGGCAGAGCCATCGCTTTTTTAGATAAGCTTATGGTTAACCGGGCTACATTACAGCGGCAGTTAAATCAGCCTGAGCTTGAATCGATTAAACTTGTGGTTAGCGGTGAATTAAAAGCAACGGAAGCGATCATTGAAGAGTTTAAACAAATCTTTCAGATTCATGAGATCGCTCCAGAAGATACAACATCAAAAGTTAATAAAGAGGAGAGTAAAGAAAAAGATGAAAATAACTGAGCTCATTAAAACCCGTAGAAGTACAAAACAATTCAAACAGACTCCAATTCGTGAAGAGGAGTTACATTCATGGCTGGAGGCTGCAAGTTACGCTCCTAATCATCGTATGACCGAACCTTGGGAGCTTCTTTTCATCGGACCCAATACTAGAGCGAAATTAAAGCATAAGACGGATTTTGGCAACGCACCTGTTGTTTTTGCAGTTCTGTCTAAGCCTGCCGCAACTGCGTTTGAACGCGATGAGAATGTTATGGCTGCTGCTTGTTTCGTACAAAATTTCTTATTAGCTGCACATGAAGCAGGTGTAGGTACGTATTGGGCTTCGCTGGGGGCTTTGCCTCATAATCGTGAGATTCTTAGTGTTCAAGAAAATTACGATGTTATTGGGATATTTGGAATGGGGTATCCGGAGGAAGTGTCGAATGCGAAACCCAGAACACCGATTAGTTCTAAAATCACGTATTTATCTTAAACAATTGAAGGTGGCGGAATGTGGAAGCTTAAGCATTATTTGAGGCCATATTGGGTGTGGTGTGTGTTGGCACCATTGCTGATGCTGGTCGAAGTAACTATGGATTTACTGCAGCCCACGCTCATGGCGAGCATTGTGGATAAGGGTGTCATGACAAAAGACTTGTCTCATATTTTCTCGACCGGACTGATCATGCTTGGTGTAGCATTTATCGGTCTAATTGGTGGGGTGGGCTGCACTATTTTTTCGAGTATTGCTTCTCAAAACTTCGGAAATGATTTGCGGATTAGCTTGTTTGAACATATTCAGAAATTTTCTAATAAGAACCTGGATCAATTGAAGACGGGCTCACTGATTACACGATTAACAAATGATGTGGTACAGCTGCAAACCTTTGTGCAAATGATTTTGCGGAGTATTCGATCTCCCTTGCTATTAGTCGGAAGCTTGGTGATGGCGATTCGGATAAGTCCTATGCTGACCCTCATCCTAGCCGTTGCCGTGCCACTCTTGAGTTTAATTTTGTATGGGTTAATCCGACTTTCTTTTCCTTTGTTTCAGAAAATGCAGGTCAAATTAGACGGTGTGAACACAGTGTTGCAGGAAAATTTATCAGGCATTCGTGTAGTCAAAGCATTCGTCCGCGCTAACCATGAACAGAAACGCTTTAATACAGCTAACAAGGATTATACAGAAATTGCGATAAAAGCGGTACGGTTAATGTCATTAAATATGCCGCTAATGATGCTTGTACTAAATGCCAGTATTGTTGCTGTACTATGGTTTGGGGGAGTGCAAAGCTGGAACGGTGGGCTGCCAGTTGGTCAGCTGATCGCTTTTATTAACTATATAACCCAATTGTTGATGTCAATGCTGATGTTAAGCAATATGTTGACCTTCTTCTCACGAGCCAAGGTTTCTGCCGATCGGGAGAATGAAGTATTTTCCACCATTAGTGAGATTACAGAAGTTGCCAACGCTAAAAAAGATGCCATACACAACGGTCGGATCGTATTTGACAATGTATCTTTTGCTTATAATCCTTCGGATGAAAATCTAGTGTTAGACGATATTAATTTCACTGCGGAGCCAGGAGAAACAGTGGCCATTCTTGGTGCCACCGGTACTGGTAAATCATCATTGGTCAGCCTCATTCCCCGGTTTTACGAAGTGTCCTCTGGATCCATTACAATTGATGGCTCCGACACTCGTATGATTGCTCTGGAAGATTTGCGTAGCAGAATCGGATATGTTATGCAGCAGGCTATTCTGTTCAGCGGTACTATCCGCGATAATATCCGATACGGCAGACCGGATGCCACAGATGAGGAAGTGGAAGAAGCAGCAATAGCCGCTGAAGCTCACAATTTCATTTTAGAACTTCCACAGGGTTACGATACAGAGCTCGGCCAGCGTGGCATTAACCTGTCCGGTGGGCAAAAGCAGCGGCTTTCGATTGCACGGGCACTTTTAATTCAGCCAACAATCCTCATTATGGATGACAGCACTAGTGCGCTCGATGCAGCGACAGAGTCACGAATCCGGCAGATGTTAAAAACACGGCTGCGCAGCAGCACGAATATTTTGATAGCTCAGCGTGTCACCTCTGTAATTGATGCTGATCGTATTCTGGTATTAGAAAATGGCCGAATTGCTGTACAAGGTACACATGATGGGCTTATGAACAGCAGTGAAATATACAGAGATATCTGGAGATCACAGATGAAGGGAGAGGAGGTGCCTTATGTCAAAGCTTAATAACGGCATGAACACCACTCCTTTTAATCGATCAGGCGGATTCGGACCTGGATCTGGGCCTGGATCTGGCCCCGGACGGGGCGGAGCTGTGCCGATCGTACGCGCTAAGAATCAAGCGGGAACACTCAAACGCATCTGGATGTATTTGAACCGCCAGCGGTTCGGGTTAATCATTGTGTATGTATTTACAGTGTTGAATGCAATCCTTTCGTTGATCGGGCCTTATCTAATCGGTAAAGCGATTGATACTGCCGTAATTCCTCACGATTATCAGGGTCTTATTCGCTTTTGTCTACTCCTAATAGGTATTTATGGTCTAAGCAGTGTGGTTGCTTGGGTGCAAGCCTATGTTATGACATCCGTCTCACAGAATACCGTGTTTGAGCTGCGTCGTGATCTGTTCAGCAAATATCAACAGCTACCGATTAAGTTTTTTGACACGCAAGCTAACGGAGAACTAATGAGCCGGGCAACCAACGACATAGAGAGCGTATCCAGTACACTTAATCAGAGTGTGACCCAGTTATTAAACAGTTTGATCACCCTAAGCGGTTCACTAGTGATCATGTTAATGATGAACGTTCCGTTGACCGTAGTTTCACTGATAACGATCCCTCTTGTGTTATTGTCCAGCCGTAAAATCATAGGTTTAAGTCGAACTTATTTTAAAAATCAGCAACGCCATCTAGGTGAGTTGGGTGGATTTATCGAAGAAACCATCAGCGGACAAAAAGTAGTCAAACAATACAGCAGGGAAGAGACAGAAGTGAAACGGTTCCGCAAAATCAGCGGAGAGTTGAATAAAGTCGGCATTAAGGCACAAATTGTTTCCGGATTAGTGGGACCGGTCATGAACATGATTAATAACCTTGGATTTGCGATCATTGCCGGGGTGGGTGGCTGGATGGCTTTTCATAACATGGCTACGGTTGGCGTAATCGTTAGCTTCCTTACGTATTCCAAACAGTTCGGACGACCGATCTCCGATCTTGCTAACCAGTACAATCTAATTCAGTCGGCAATTGCTGGTGCGGAGCGTGTGTTTGAAGTTATGGATATGCCATCCGAATATGGTGACGGTGATGAACAAAGTGACGATCTGCCAAGGTTAAAAGGGAACGTTGTTTTCAAAGACGTTTCATTTGCTTACAAGCCGGATTCACCAATTCTGAGTGGGGTTACGTTTGAAGCAAAACCCGGAGAGAAAATTGCGCTTGTCGGCTCAACGGGTGCTGGAAAAACGACCATTGTCAACTTGCTGATCAGATTCTATGATTTGAGCGGCGGCTTCATATTCATTGATGGCCGCGATATTGGAGAGCTGGATAAAAATGCACTTCGTAGTCAATTGGGAATGGTATTGCAAGACGCGCATGTATTCTCGGGAACGATTCGGGAAAATATTCGCTTTGGACGTCTTGATGCGACAGACCAAGAGGTAGAGGAAGCGGCAAGATTGGCCAATGCAGATGCCTTTATCAATAGACTGCCGCATGGATATGAGACTATTCTCCATGCGGAAGGCAGTAATTTGAGCCACGGCCAGCGTCAGCTTTTAACGATTGCCCGCGCCATTCTAGCTGATCCAGCTATTTTGATCCTAGATGAGGCAACCAGCAGTGTGGATACGCGTACGGAAATGCATATTCAACAGGCGATGGAAAAGCTAATGAAGGGACGAACAAGCTTTGTGATCGCCCATAGGCTTAGTACCATCCAGGATGCTGATCGTATACTCGTTATTCAGGGTGGCGGAATTGCCGAGCAAGGCAGTCATAAAGAGCTTCTTGCGCTGCAAGGTGTTTATTACGAGCTGTACAATACCCAGTTCAAACGAGCGATTTAAAAGAATCTTTACTTGAACCGATAACATTTGTAAGTAGATGCTTTTATCGGACTCCTCTGACCTTAAAGGCGAGATTTTCTGATTTTCAGAATGTTAAAGGACCCCACTGCAGCTATTGGCGTGAAAAACACCAAATATAAGTCACTTTCTAAGGAATAACATCCTTGAGGTCCGAAGCCCTGCTTCAAGAGCTGAAAACTACCAAATAACGTCATCTGGGACCGAAGTCCTTAAAAAGATGTGTAATCTATCGGCGTAATTAATGCCCGATAAAAAAGAGCGGCGATTCACCTATTATAGGAGAATCGCCGCTTTTTTTTTATAAATTCCTCTCTAATAACGTTCCGAGTTGTTCAGCCAAGACTTGATAGGTCACAGGTCTTTCATTCTTGAACCACCATTCCACTACCCCTGCATAAGCCGATGCAACAAAACTAATAATAACCTCTTCATGTAACCCTTCGTTTATGCCTTCGGTGGTAGTTACTTCATGTCTAAACTCATCGAGAAGAAAGCTTAAGAAACGATTTCGGAAATAAGGAGCACCTTTACTCGCTAGCATCATAGAGAAGAAAGAATAATTTTTATCGAAGTATTCCGTCCAGGTCAACGTTGCCTCGATAAAATCCAATTCAGACGCCGATTCACAAAGTGTTCTTAGGACCTCTATATGTTCTTCGCAAAGCAAAATATGCTTTGCGCTTTTTGAATTCGAGAAAGTAGTAAGCATTCTTCTCATTCCAAGCCTGCCAGATGCATCGTTTGTTTCAGACGATCTACGTTCACATAGATGTCCTCCAATCCTGGAAAACGAATCGCAGGATCGGGTACACCTTGCCCGTACACCATATAATATTCGAGATTATTATGGTTGCTGATCATCCAATAGGTTGGAACAACATGCTGGGCATGGAAAATTTCAATGACCTGTGTTCCAGGCTGGCAAAAAGCCAGATTAGCGAGTCCAGCACCATGTGGACCTACGATTACTTTCGCTGAGGCGAATAATTGGATTTGCTGGGCAACCGTCCAGTCCTCTAGACAAATCGGTACGATATTAAAATTCTCAAGGCAGCGGATGACATCATCTTCATTAACCAACCGTCTTGAGCTTGCTTTTTTTCGTGAGATATAAAAACGTTCTGGAGTGACTAGTGTTGTTTCTCTATGCGGTAACAAAAATCTCCGCAGTGTATCCGTGGTCCAAGGAGGATAATGTGAATTCATCATTAAGGAAGGGACAAGTAGCTGGTCAGCCTGAACATATGCTTCTGAATTCGTCCGGATCACCCATGACTCGGATATCCCAAGCATGGCCCACGTTTGTTCCACAAAGGGTCCATACGGATTTGGATTCATGATAATAGTGGAGTAAGTGATTCCGCTCGATTGAAGCATCGCTAATCTAGGAAGCACATCATACATCCAATGAAAATAGTTATGGGCTCCGCAAAAGGTTAACACCGCCGCGGTCCCGGCAAAATGTTGAAGCTGCGGATCATTCCACCGGTGAAACACTGGGTGCTCATCTGCTTCAAGCATCCTATATTGCTTGGCGTCATATTCTTGGGAAAGATCAAAGATCAATTTCCCTTCTGGTGTTAGAACAGCACCAGATTCTCCCCATACCTTCCCTCTGGAAATGGTGGCAACGTATCCGCCAAAGGGCTCTAAACAATAAGGTGTTAGTGCTGGAGCAATACTCGTTTCAATGCTTTTAGGCGCTCTGAACTCAGCCGCCCGTCCGAAGTCAAAAGGAACGACATTCCCAGCTTCCTTTGTACTGTTTTCGTTGTGGGAAGTAAAGTCCCAGATGCTTTGGTAATATCCTTGGGGTGGTACCCCTTGTGCAGAAAATAACATCATGTCACCTCATATTCCCAAGTAGAAGCGCAGAAAACTTATTAAGCTATTTTATGAAATGAAGAATCTTCGGACACAGACTTACACGGAAAGAGGCGGATGAACAAGATTTGATTCAAATGCTGTTATTACTTGATTAATAGGCTTGACATGGACTAGGATTGAATATAAATTCAGTTTATTCAAACGCCGTTTAAATCATCGATTAGGTGCAATGTACTGCCGGAAGTGTTAACTATTCCCCAGTTCCTTTTCATCGGTATGCGTTGGAGCTGTTTTATGAATTAATATGTACCCCTTTAAGATAGGGCATTAAGATATTACAATTTAATTGGAAAGTGTGGATTCGAGATAAATGAAATATACAAAACTTGGAAAAACGGGGCTGGACGTATCCCAACTGTGTTTAGGTTGTATGAGCTTTGGCGTTGCCGAACGTTGGATCCATCAATGGGTGCTTGATGAGAAGCAGAGCCGTGTTATCATAAAAAAAGCGCTTGACCTGGGTATTAATTTTTTTGATACAGCGAATGTATACTCCGATGGAACAAGTGAAGAAATCGTTGGACGAGCGCTTAAGGATTATGCCAATCGAGACGAGATTGTTTTAGCAACTAAGGTCTTTAACCGTATGCATGAAGGTCCGAACGGAGCAGGATTATCCCGGAAAGCAATTATGAGTGAGATTGATAAGAGTCTCAAGAGATTGGGAACAGATTATGTAGATCTATATCAGATTCATCGCTGGGATTATCACACACCTATCGAAGAAACGATGGAAGCTCTTCATGATGTAGTGAAGGCTGGTAAGGCAAGATACATAGGTGCCTCAGCAATGTATGCTTGGCAGTTTCAAAAAGCGTTATATGTAGCGGAGAAAAACGGTTGGACCCGATTTGTATCTATGCAAAATCATCTCAATCTTATCTATCGTGAAGAAGAACGAGAGATGTTGCCGCTTTGTAAGGAAGAGAATATTGGTGTTATTCCCTATAGTCCCCTTGCATCAGGAAGACTTACGCGAGACTGGGCGGTATCAACTCATCGTTCAGAAACTGATCAGATTCAAAAATCTAAATATGATGGAACTGCCGATACCGATCAATTAGTCGTGGAGCGAGTTGCGACAATCGCCGAAAAACACGGTGTTCAACGGATTCATATCGCTCTTGCTTGGTTGCTTCAAAAAGAACCTGTTACAGCACCTATCATCGGGGCTACAAAAACATCGCATCTCGAAGATGCCGTAGGTGCGTTATCCATTACTTTAACCTCTGAAGAAATTGCGTTTTTAGAGGAGCCTTATGTACCTCATTCCATCGTTGGTTTTAATTAATAAAAAATCAATGGGGGAGGATAATCCCGTAGAGCCGAAGTCAGCGATGTTTACCAACGTTTAACTGTATTTTGTACAGCTATATTCCTTCAAATCACTCAGCTCGTGGATATAAGTGTACTTCGTACATCTATTTCCTTGATTTTCTACCCATTAGGTAGGTTTGGATGTTTTTAGTTGTATAAAGTGCAGTTAAAGTATGAAGGTTCTTTCTGCGTACGGAATAAGTGTATAGAATGCAGTTATCTCCCAGATTCCATTAAAACGTAGAGCTACATGAATGCGGAGAGGAACTTCCGATCGCCTCAAGTTCAAGGTTTGTTAAAAGCGATTAGCGACCATTAGTCTGTTTATATTCACTTGCCCATAATCTGATCAGGTAATGCGCATTGATTCAAAAACACCAGGGAGTGATTTTCCAATAATAGGAGAATCGCTGCCTGGTGTTCTTTTTTTACCCTCAAAGCTTGTTCCTATAGACCTTGGGTGACATCCCATAGATTTTAGTGAATTGGCGAGTAAAATAATTACTATCACTAAACCCGCATTCATGTGAGATTTGGGTGATACTGAGATTAGAATGCTTTAATAACCCGCAAGCCCGTTCCAGACGTAAACGATGAAGATAAGCGATCGGGGTTGTCTGATAGTAGGAGCGAAAGATCCGGTTTAAGTGTCTGACTGATATGTCCGAATGTTTGGCGATCTGATCCAGTGTTAACGGCTCAAGATAACGATCTTCCATATATGAGAGTGCATTCGCCAAATGCATCAGATGGTTCCCCTGAATCCCTTTTTCCTGTGGGTCATATTGTCTGGACAAATAGACGACCAGTTCCATAAACTTGGAGCCCAGCATGGTCTGATAACCCTGTAGCTTGTTGTGATATTCTTCAATCATGCCCGCAATGAGAAAAGAGACATACTCCAGGTTAGGAATCGGCAAGCTGAGTTTGCTTGTGTAGGAATGTTTATGGCGATACAGGGGTTCCAACACAAATAAGGCTTGAAAGCCGTTGGATGTCCGCAAATCTGCCCCAGCTGTCGATAGCAATTCAGGCTGAAACATAACATTGCAGATCTTGAAATCCTGAGGATCTTTAAAAGCATGCGGGGTCGAACCATTAATTACAAACACATTTCCCTTTTTGATAAAAGACTCCTCAGTATTAACAATATGTGTAGCTGTGCCACTCAATACAATTACGAGCTCTGAAAAGTCCGCATGTCTATGTAGATCGGTGTCTTCGTCATGATAGCCGTATTGAATAAAAAATGGAAATTGACGATCAGATGTAAACCATTTTAAATAAAATTCACTCAACTCGTTACCCTCCAAAAGCTTGTCTAGATGAATGTCTATATCATGCTATTTTAGGACCGAATAATCAAGGCTTTCTATCCAGTTGAAGCAGTATAATCCTTGACATAGGTTTCAGTGATTAAGATAGAGAAGGAGAATACTACATGAAATATAACAATCCGATTATCCCGGGGTTTTATCCAGATCCAAGCATTTGCAGAGTAGACGAGGATTATTATCTGGTAAACAGTTCATTTGCCTATTCTCCGGGAATACCCATTTGGCACAGCAAGGATTTGGTGCATTGGAAGCAGCTTGGGTACTGTTTGACTCGTGAGAATCAGCTTCAATTTGATGAATCCGTGGTGTCCGGAGGTGTTTGGGCGCCGACTCTTCGTTATTATAACGGTCGTTTTTATATGGTTACGACAAATCAGGATAGCGGAGGTCATTTTTACGTTTGGGCGGATGACCCGGCAGGCGAATGGTCGAATCCACTTTATGTGGAGCAGGAAGGCATTGATCCCTCCTTGTTTTTTGACGATGGAAAGGTTTATTTCACAAGCACAGGCTCCGAGCAAGGGATGGGGATCTACCAATGTGAGATTGATATTGAAACGGGTCAAAAGCTTAGCGATACACGCTTGATCTGGACTGGTAGCGGAGGGAAATTCCCTGAGGGTCCACATCTTTACAAAATAAACGATTACTACTATTTGATGTGTGCGGAAGGTGGGACAGAATATGGACATATGGAGACTATTGCAAGAAGTAGATCGCCATATGGGCCTTATGAATCGTCTCCTCACAATCCCATTTTGACACATCGAAGTTCAGATTACCCCATTCAAGCTACAGGGCATGCCGATTTAATTGAAGCTCAGGATGGTAGCTGGTGGGCGGTATTTCTGGGGATTCGACCAGTAGGTTATCCTTACCGTCATCATCTTGGCAGAGAGACATATTTGGCTCCGGTTCAGTGGACGGAGGAGGGGTGGCCAATGATTGGTGATAACGGAGTGGTTGGTTTAGAAATGGAAGCTGACCTGCCTTCACCAATGCCGTGGGAAGAAGAGCCTGAAACCGACGATTTTGATCAATCTGACCTAAGAATGAGCTGGAATTTCATACGTAATGCTAATAAGGTGGATTGGTCATTGCAGGAACGGGGAGGGTGGCTAGCTTTACGTGGATCAGATGTGAGATTAAATGAGAAGGGTACGCCTGCTTTTATTGGCTGTAGACAGCGGCATTTGAATTGTGAAATTACCACCAAAATGGAATTTAGCCCTCTTGAGGGTGACGAAGCTGGTCTTGTAGTTTTTATGGATCAGAAGTATCACTACGCAATTGGACTAACGCAGATGGAAGGTGAAAATGTTATTACGCTGCGCAGACAGGTAGGGAGCATTAGTGATGTGGCATATTCTTCGGCTTTCGAAGGTACAGGGGTAGAATTGAGAATCCAGGCATTACCTGAAAAATATATATTTTACTATCGAGGTGTGGATCAAATATGGCATCTGCTTGGCGAAGCCGAGACACACTTGATATCTACTGAAGTCGCAGGCGGATTTACTGGAGTATTCTTCGGCATGTATAACTACTCTCCTTATGGAACAACTGCTTATTATGATTGGTTTAGCTATCAAAAGAAATAAAAGGCGGTCGGCTACGTGATCGTCAGAAAAAGCAGTGTTAGCTTGTGAAAAATACAAAGCAGCGATTCTCCAAGTATGGATGAATCGCTGCTTTGTGTTTTTTGGTTGTTGTTGTTGTTGTTTGGATATCGTTGTTTTTTTGTCGTCGTTGGTTGTCTCCCTCAGCTTGTATTTATCAACCTCTTGGGCTTAAGGACTCAGAGGACGTTATTTGCGTATTTATCACTTTTTAAGCATAGTTTCGGACCCCAATGCAGCTATTACTTCGAAATAGATTCATATTGAGTGTTTTTTGAGCCAATAGCGGCTATGCGGTCCTTTAGCATCCCAAATGTGAGATAATACTACGTTTAAGGTCCCGTGGGTCCGATAGTGATCAGCAGATAGGATAAACCTGATAGGACCAGCCCGATAGAATCAGCCTGTGCGCAAAGGTTACCCATACAAGTTGGTGTTAAGCTGATAGTTCCATATTGTGAATGACGAACACGTTCGCTTTTATCCAATGAGCATATCTTCCTTCAAACGCTTGATGTCTGCTCTAGGTGGTGAACCAAACATCCGAGAATATTCGCGGCTGAATTGTGATGCACTTTCATAGCCAACTCGGAACGCGACATCCGCTGCATCCGCTGATTCAGATAATAAAAGGCGGCGAGCTTCCTGTAAGCGCAGATGCTTTTGAAACTGAATAGGACTCATGGCAGTTACCTCTTTGAAGTGTCTATGGAACGAAGAAATACTCATACTGGCTGTTTCAGCAAGCTCTTCAATCCGCAAAGGTTTATCACAGTTCTCGATAATCTGTTCGATGGCCTCCCGAATGCGGTAGGTGCTGCTACCTTCCATCGCAATTTGAGCGAGTGTAACTCCATAGGGTCCCTGCAGAAGCCGGTATAGAATTTCATCAGTATAAATCGGAGCCAAAAACGGAATGTCCTTGGGATCATCCAGCAAACGTACCAATCTCAGGATCGCATCCAATAGTGGTAACTCTATCTGCCCGACATACATAGCGCGCTTAGCATTTTCTTTCGGAGCGAGTTTAAATTCGGAATCATTTAGTACTTTCAAAATCTGACTCTGCGTGAATTCTAGCTTAAAGCTTAAATAGGGTGCGTTGGGAGAAGCTTTTATAATCTGACCGATTACGGGTAAATTCATTGATGATATTAGATAATTTGCGGGACCATACTCAAAACGCTCCTTGGCCAATAAGATCTCCTTTGTTCCCTGCGCAATGAAACATAAAGAAGGTTTGTATACTCTGTATACTGGCTCGGTCACATTGGAGTTACGAATCACAAACAATGAGGGGATAGCGGTCTCATATACTCCATCCTGGCTCGAATGATGTTCAATCAATCTGGCGAGTTCTTCTTTCCGCTCTAGTAATTCTTTAGACATGTGCTCCTCCTAATGTTTTGTTCTTATTCAATTATAAAGTAAAAACATCTTTTGTGTTAGTGATAGTGAGAGGAATAGGCAATCATTTAAGATAATTGAGATAACGGCGTTCCCTTCATTTATCGCATAATTAGAACTAAGAAAGGGGTTTTGAAATTGAGCAATGTTTTGATCATAGGAGCTAATGGCGGAATTGCACGACATGCGATTGATTTGTTTTTGAACGAAACCGATGCCCGCTTAACACTTTATCTCCGTAACTCGGACAGATTAAGCCATATAACATCCAGCCGTGCTCGAGTAGTTGAAGGAGATGTGTTGGATAGTGAGCAATTAAAAGAAGCGATGATCGGGCAAGATGTTGTTTATGCTAATCTGGCAGGTAATTTGGAGAAAATGTCTAAGACTATCGTTGAAGCAATGAACACCACTGGTCTTAAACGTTTGATTTTTATCAGCTCAATGGGCATTTACGATGAAGTTCCAGGAGAGAAGTACAGCAGTATATTGGATCCATATCGTAAATCTGCAGAAATTATTGAAGCTTCAAATCTTAACTATACAATTCTGAGACCTGGATGGTTTACCTATAAAGACGAGATAGACTACGAAACAACTCAGAAAGGTGAACCTTTTAAAGGGAGAGAAGTGTCGCGAAAAAGTGTGGCTGCATTAGTTGTTAAATTGGCCGAGTCACCAGATATGGAAATTCGCCGCAGTTTAGGAGTAAACAAACCCAAAATCTAAAGGAGACACAAACTAATGGAATATACAAAACTTGGTCGTACTGGTTTGGACGTATCTAGAATTTGTCTTGGTTGTATGAGTTACGGAGTACCTGAACGTGGAATGGCTCCGTGGTCGCTAAATGAGGAGCAGAGCAGACCCTTTATTAAAAGAGCACTGGAGCTTGGCATCAACTTCTTTGATACGGCTAATGTATACTCTGACGGAACAAGCGAAGAAATTGTCGGACGTGCCTTAAAAGAATTCGCTCGCCGCGATGAGGTAGTTATTGCTACAAAGGTGTTTTTCCGGATGCATCAGGGACCAAATGGAGCAGGACTTTCACGCAAAGCGATCATGACCGAAATAGACAACAGTCTAAAACGGCTGGGCACAGATTATGTGGACCTATACCAGATCCATCGTTGGGATAATGACACTCCTATCGAAGAGACCATGGAGGCCCTTCATGACATAGTAAAGGCAGGTAAAGTTAGATATATTGGAGCGTCCTCTATGTATGCTTGGCAGTTCTTGCAGGCACAGCATGTTGCTGAGCGTAACGGTTGGACTAAATTTGTCTCTATGCAAAATTACTTGAATCTACTCTACAGGGAAGAAGAACGGGAAATGTTGCCTCTTTGCCGGGAAGAAGGAATCGGTGTGATCCCATGGAGTCCGCTTGCTAAAGGTCGACTAACCCGTGATTGGAATGAACAAACAGCTCGTTCAGAGGTAGACGAAGTCGGAAAGGCATTTTATGCAAAAATGGCTGAGGCTGACCGCAAGGTTGTTGAGGTAGTTGCCGAAATTGCGGCAAAGCGCGGGATTCCACGTGCCCAAGTAGCGCTTGCTTGGGTTCTGCAAAAAGAGCAAGTAACATCGCCTATCATTGGTGCAACCAAAGCAAATCATCTGGAGGACGCCGTTGCAGCGGTATCAGTGAAGCTGGAGCCAAGTGAAATAGCGAGTCTGGAAGAGCCTTATGTGCCACACCCAGTTATAGGAAATCTAAGCTAGATAAAAAGCGTGATACCCTTGGGGATCGCGCCTTTTTTTACCTAAGCTAAACTTTCATCTACCATTTAGTGCCTTTAGAAACTTGTCTTTAGTTTGGCTTAATCGTTGCTCAGCACCATGCGGGTGCAAGGGTTTGCATAAATAGGTGAATAAGAAAACACATTCCAATCGATAAAAATGACATGTTAATTCTTCTTAAGCCAAGGTAATATGTATCCGATATGTGAGAGTGAATATAGAAAAGGAGATGAACTCTTTATTATTAATTCCACATTGAAGCATACGCACATGAATACTGAAATTGGCCAACCAGCCATCCTCAATCCAAGTCAGGTGTACCCGACGGTTTCCTTCACACCGTGTGTTAACGGAAGGGTTGCCGGTGAATTGATTTTTGATAGAACGAAACTGGTGACTGAGTTGCCTGAGACTCCTATGGTTAAAGACTCGTTAATGGAATGGACACCGTTAGGCACGGCTGATCTACTGGGTACTTATGAACTGCGAATGACCCTCAAGCAGGACGGAAAAGCTCCTCAGTATGACTCATATTATTTTACCGTGCTGGATCCAAAGAGCATCCCCGCGGGACAGAGCACAATCGCTTTCCTTGGTAACGATGGAATGATGATGTATATCGGTGATTATCGAGGTAATCGGATCTTGGACTTTTCTAATGCGGGTTATAGGGGTGGTGGTGTTGAGATCCCGAATATTCCCGTTAAGTCGACCGTTCTACCCTTGGACGGAGACGCGACGGACCGTATTCAGGTGGCAATTGACCAGTTGGCTATGCTCCCGCTCGATAAGAACGGATTCCGCGGGGCAGTCCTTTTGAAAAAAGGCAGATATGAAGTCGGAGGCACGTTGTTCATTAAAGCAAGCGGGATCGTCCTTCGCGGTGAAGGTCAGGACAAAGAGGGCACTATTCTCTATGGTACCGGAGCGAAACTGCGAAATCTAATTGAAATTGGTGAAAATGCAGATCTTATGCTGGACAGCAACTCGAAGCAGATGATTTCAGATTTGTATGTGCCCTCAGGCTCGCGTTCTTTCCATGTAGAAGACGGGGGTGCTTACAATGTAGGCGATCAGATCATAGTCCGCAGAATAGGTAATAAAAACTGGATTCACGAAATTGGTATGGATAACATCTATAAGCGCCCGGGTGGAACCGTAACCCAATGGTCACCGTTCAATCTGGATTTTGACCGAGTCATCACTGCTATTGTAGGTAATACGATTATGGTCGATGCCCCATTGGCGAATGCTATCGAAAGTCAGTGGGGCGGCGGAGAGATCTATAAATATACAGACCATGCCCGCATTCAGCAGGTGGGGGTAGAGAAAATGAGGGTAGAGTCCGATTTTGACCCAAGTATTATAGATATTAAGATGGATAACGATACAACAGATTCTTATTATGCGGACGAAAAACATGCTGAACGTTTCGTCGTGTTCAACAGTGTGAAGAATGGCTGGGTTAGAGAGGTGAGAGGTTACCATCTGTCCTATTCTCTCGTTCAAATGAAGCGTTGTTCCAAATGGATTACGGTTCAGGACTGTCAAATGTACGATATGATCAGTGTGGTTACTGGGGGTCGCCGTTATGTCATACATCAGATGGGCCAGCTAAATCTCGCTCAACGTATTTATACAGAGACGGCGCGGCATGCGTTCACCGTCGATAGCTGGGTACCGGGGCCGAATGTATTTCTGGATGGAGAAGCTGTTAAAAATTATAACACCAGTGAACCTCATCATCGCTGGTCAGTCGGAGGCCTGTTCGATAATATCAAAGCTCCCATCTCTATTCGGGATAGGGCGTGGTTAGGCAGCGGACATGGCTGGGCAGGTGCGAATTATGTGACTTGGAATACACAAGGAGAGCTCACTTTACAGCGGCCACCAACCGCTCAAAACTACGCCATTGGCCATGTTGGTAGCAAGATACCCGGACTGCTTCCTAACGATTATGATTCCCGGCCCCGTGAAGATGGATATTGGTGCAGTTGCGGTCAACATGTCGTCATTAATAGTCTCTACAAGCAGCAGCTGATGGAACGTTTAGGTCGAAATGCGCTCAATAATATTAAAAAATAATTTACAGTAGGGTGCGGAATTTTCCGCATCCTTTTTAGTTTGGATCATAAAAAAACACAACCCCTAACAATCTATGCCATGGAGAGACATCAGGATCAAGAGTAGCATAGGAAGTGGAGTTACTGACGAATGATATGAACTGAAAATAGGAAAGGCCAGGTGAACAAGAGTTGAGTGAAAGAAGACGAGCGAAACAAGAGGTAGCATTACCGGCAACCAAGCAGGAATCAGAACGTCTTCGATTATGGTATACAAGCCCGGCGTCAAATTGGAATGAGGCTCTTCCCATAGGAAATGGGCGCCTCGGGGCAATGGTGTCCGGTATGATCGGCCAAGATAAAATCCAGCTTAACGAAGATTCAATTTGGTACGGCGGCCCTGGACGTGCAGCTAATCCTGCAGCTCAGCCATATTTAACAGAGATTCGGCAAATGCTGAAAGACGGCAGGCAGGCGGAGGCAGAACATTTGGCACGAATGGCTATGACTGCTTCACCAAAATATGAGCAGCCGTACCAGCCACTTGGAGATTTGATTTTAAAGTTTCTGGATTCCAGTGAGGTTATAGAAAAATACGAGCGGGAGCTCGACTTGGAGCAAGCGGTCGTTACGGTATCGTACCGTTGTGGCGGGGTTCGCTATTACAGGCAATATTTTATAAGTGAACCGGACGGTGTATTGCTAGTCCGATTGACAGCTGACAGACTTGGCAAGATCACGTTGGCTGCGAATCTTATGCGTCGTCCGTTCGATACCGGCTGTAGCACTGGTCCTGCAAACACAGTTCTAATGAATGGGGAATGCGGAGCGGATGGCGTTCGCTTTTGCACAGCACTAAGGGCAGTTCAACAAGGGGGCCGCCAGAGGCTCATCGGGGATTACATCTCTATTGAGGGGGCAGACTCCGTCACCCTTATGCTGGCAGCGCAGAGTACCTTTCGCGTAGATCAACCTGAAAAAGCCTGTCTAGAGCAATTGGATCAAGCTACGGCTCAGTCTTTTGCAACTCTAATAAAGCAGCATAAGGAGGAATACAAGTCCCGGTTTGCTCGATTTTCAATCGATTTAACTAGGGGTGGAGACCTGTACGCTGAGCTTCCTACCGATAAGCGATTACAGCGGTTACAGCAAGCAAAAGATGAAAGAAGCAATCCCAATGAGTCTGGTGATCCAGGACTAGTTGCACTATATGTACAGTATGGGCGCTACTTACTGCTTTCCAGTTCTCGACCAGGTACGTTGCCTGCTAATCTGCAAGGCATATGGAATGATAGCTTTACCCCGCCATGGGAATCAAAATATACAATTAATATTAACCTCCAGATGAATTACTGGCCTGCCGAAGTCCTAAATATGGCTGAATGCCATGAACCGCTGTTTGATCTGATCGAACGGATGCAGTTGAACGGTCAAGAAACGGCAAAAGAAATGTATGGCTGTCGCGGTTTTGTTGCTCATCATAACACTAACTTATGGGCGGAAACCCGACCAGAAGGCATCCTAATTACCTGCACGGTCTGGCCAATGGGTGCTGCTTGGTTATGCCTTCATTTGTGGGAACACTACCGGTTTGGACTGAACCTTTCTTTTCTCAAGGAAAGGGCCTATCCAGTGATGAAGGAAGCAGCGATTTTTCTGCTTGATTACATGGTAGAGGAAGGTGGCTTACGAATTACTGGGCCTTCTGTCTCCCCGGAAAACCGCTTCCTACTTTCGGACGGAAGCAACGGCAGCCTCTGTATGGGACCATCCATGGATTTGCAAATCGCATATACATTGCTATCCGCCTGTTCAGAAGCGGCATTAATTATCGGAGAAGAAGATACAATGTTTCTCTCTGAACTACATGAGACGCTTGAACACATTCCACAGCCGAGTGTGGGCAGTCATGGACAGATTAAGGAATGGCTGTTTGACTACGAAGAGCAAGACGCAGGTCACCGGCATATTTCTCAGTTGTTCGCATTACATCCGGGGGAACAGATTGACATGAGGCACACCCCTGATCTTGCCGCAGCAGCCCGGCGAACTCTTGAACGCCGCCTTGACGGAGGTGGAGGTCATACCGGCTGGAGCAGGGCATGGATCGTCAACTTTTATGCCCGTCTCGGTATGGGTGCGGAAGCCTATGAGCATTTAATTAAACTGTTAGCCTCCTCCACGTATTCGAATCTTTTAGACTGCCATCCACCCTTTCAAATAGACGGCAATTTTGGTGGAGCAGCAGGGGTAGCAGAAATGCTGCTGCAATCCCACCGAGGAGAACTTCGACTATTACCTGCCCTTCCTAAGGAGTGGTCTTCAGGCAGCATAAGGGGGATGAGAGCAAGAGGTGGTTTTACCGTTGATCTTTCTTGGAGCCAAGGAAAGCTGGATGAAGCGACGATTCACTCTACGGTTACCGCTGAATATCGAATTTGGTCTGCCGTTCCGCTCGATCTGCCAGAACAATCTCTTATTAGCGATGGTCAGGGATTTGAATATACTTTTTCTTCAGTTGCAGGGAAGTCCCGCAAGATTCGTGCACAATAGTCAATCGTAATAAAACACAGGCAAGCCGAAAAATCTCCATTTTGAAGACCTGGATATTGGATTAACATTAGCCATACAACAAAATCCAAACTGCAACCAAAGGAGCGATAATTATGCCACAACAAGTGCCAGCCGCATTGCCAGCGAGCAGGCCAGATCTTTCCCCATTCCAAAGACGAATGAACAATTTGCGCAAATATAAGGCGCTATATCTCATTTCACTTCCAGGCATTATTTTTTTTATCGTATTTAAATACTTACCCTTGGCGGGTTCCATCATGGCCTTTCAAAACTACAACATATTCAAAGGTTTTACAGGCAGTCCGTGGGTTGGCCTTGATCAGTTCCGGCGGATGTTCACCTATCCAGAGTTTTTGAGAATTCTTGAAAATACTATCCTGATCGGCCTATATGATATGGTCTTTGCGTTTCCGGTTCCCATAATATTCGCCCTCCTTCTTAATGAAGTGAGAAAAGCTTTCTATAAACGGATTTTGCAGACCGTCGTTTATTTGCCCCATTTTCTCTCATGGGTCATTATTGGGGGGATTATGATTGGCATTTTGTCCCCAACGACAGGTATCGTGAACCAGATCTTAAATACTTTTGGGCTCGACTCCGTTTATTTTCTGGGCGAGGACTCGTATATTCGTACCATCCTGGTTGGAACAGGCATATGGAAAGACAGTGGATGGGGAACTATTGTTTATTTAGCCGCACTCGCTGCTGTGAATCCTGAGCTGTACGAAGCGGCTCGGATTGACGGAGCAAATCGTTGGAAACAAACCTTATCTATAACGATCCCGACGATCTTGCCTACTATCATGATTATGTTCCTGCTTCATATCGGTAACTTCCTTGATTTTGGCTTTGAGCGAGTGTTTGTATTTATCAATTCGCTTAATGAGACCAATGGAGATATTCTCGATACTTATATATACCGAGTGGGTCTTATTGATCAGCAATACAGCTATACAACAGCTATAGGCCTCTTTAAATCGGTCGTCGGACTGTTGCTAGTCATGATCGGGAATACGCTTAGTAAAAAAGCATCAGGGGATGGACTTTACTAGAAAGGAGTCGAAGAGTAAATGAAAAATAAAGGTCGCCTATTTGACGTTTTCAACTATATGTTTCTGATGCTGGTCGGGTGCTTGATGGTCTTCCCTCTGCTGCATGTGCTCGCCAAATCATTTAGCAGCACTCATGCCATTAATGCAGGCGAGGTTAAGCTATTCCCTGTAGATTGGACGCTCATGAATTATCAAGTTATTCTTGGGGATACCTCCATCTGGAGAGCTTTCATGGTAAGTATATTTATTACCGTTGTCGGAACGCTTATTAATCTGATTTTAACTGCATCACTGGCCTATCCTTTATCCAGATCCGAATATTCGATGCGCAAAGGAGTTCTGATTTTAATCCTAATTACGATGATATTTCACGCTCCGCTCATACCGAACTATATGGTCATCAAAAACTTGCACTTGATCGACTCTTTATGGGTATTAATCATCCCATCGGCCATCAGTGCATATAACCTGTTCATCATGCGTTCTTTTTTCTCAGCCCTGCCTACTGAGCTGATAGATAGCGCGCGAATGGATGGAGCGGGAGAGCTGCGCACGATGTGGAGCGTCATCCTTCCTTTGTCCAAACCAGTTATGGCAACTATGGGCTTGTTTTACGCGGTATCCCATTGGAATTCTTATTCATCGGCGTTGTATTTTATCAATACACGAGCGCTTTATCCACTTCAGCTGCGGCTTCGGGAAATCGTACTGAGTAACGACCTTGGGCAAGCGGGCAGCTTATTAGAAAACGTAAATGAAGTATCTCCGGCAGGTGTGCAAATGGCAGTTATTGTCGTCTCCGTCATACCGATTATTATCGTGTATCCGTTTCTGCAAAAGTATTTTATCAAAGGGATGTTAATCGGATCTATTAAGTCTTAAATCAATCAGCTTGCATCATCCTTTAAAAGAAACAGACATCTGCTTATCAAAATATGGTAAGATATAATCCAAACTCAAAAATGGAAGCGTTGCCAATAATCGCAACTTCAAATCAATTTCATACCACAAGACAACTGATTCTGATTCCATTCCGGAAGGGATTTGATACAAGTGCGAGTATTGATTGTAGAAGATGAGCCTGTCATTCAAAAAGGATTGGTGAAGATGGTCCAGCGTTATCCGGTCTCATTCACCGCGATTTATACAGCCGACGACGGCGAAGCAGCCTTAGAAACGATCCAAAAGCTAGAACCGCATTTAGTGCTGACAGATTTGCGCATGAAGCGGATGGATGGCCTTGATTTATGTGAACGAATTCACCGTGATTACAGTCATGTCCAGGTGGCAGTCATTTCCGGGTACAATGACTTTCAATATGCACAACGAGCAATGGCCTATGGCGTTAAACGGTATTTACTGAAGCCGGTTCTCCAGCAGGATGTGCATGATATGCTGAGAGAACTGATATCCGGCATGACAGGCAGCATTATTCCTGTTCATAAATACGTGGATTGGGCCGAACAGCTGGAACAACACATCTGGCTGCTGCAACGTGATGAGACAAACCGTCTGCTTGATGAAAGAGAAACGTCGGGTTTATTTGAAGGATTGAACGTCTTTAGCATGGATGCAGTGCTGAATGATTGTCTGCAAATGATCGTAGATCGCTTGGAACGCCGAGGCTGGAAGCCTCCGTCCCGGTGCTGTGGAGATGTGAAAGCCGCCAATACGAAAAAAGAAACGATGTTAGCATTTGTCGCGATAATAAACGGTATACTTGCGGAGCTGCAGCTTACTCGAAAAGGCAACTATAAGGACCCGGTTGAAGAAGCAAAAGCTTTCATTGATAAACATCTGGCTGAGGATGTGTCGTTAGAAGAAGTAGCCAAACGGGTGGGACTTGCCCGCACCTACTTCAGCGCATTATTCAAAAAAATGACGGGGGAAACCTTCGTACACTATCGGATCCGGAGACGAATGGAGGAAGCGCGCAGACTTCTTGCCGTACCCACCATGACAATCAGTGACATCTCGATTCATGTAGGTTACGAGGATTATCCTCATTTTACGAAGACATTTAAAAATCTCGTGGGTGTGTCACCTTCGGAATACCGTGCTTCGTTTGGCATTGAATAATGAGAGCAACCCTCAGCCGGAAGCTGCTATTTTATTTTACCATTGTCATCTTACTTTCCCTGTCAGCGCTGGGGATTTCCTTTTACAGCATTTCTGCCAAGCAATTGCAGTCAAGCACTGAAAACCAAATGATTCAGATCGTAAATAATGCAGTTCATCATACCAATCTCTATATTTCATCCTATCAACGGTCGACCGTGGCGCTACTAACGGATTTGAGAGTTAAAAGATATATTGATCTATCAGCAGATCGTGAGGAATATGAAAATTACCGCTACACGACCGATATTCGCGATGCTATTGTTGAACCTGTATGGATTCGCAATCCCGAGATTGAAGCCCTATATATTATCGGGTATTCCGGGAATGCGCTTTATTATTATAATGGCGGTTCAGCGCCATCTTTTACACAGGAAGACACCGCTAGACAGATCCGGTATTTCAAAGAACATACAGATGTCAGTGGACAGTTGAATGTAATCAATTACAGTATCCGTGGGGATCAAACGCCGATGTTGACCTTAATCCGCAGCATTCGCGGTCTTCAGTCACCAGAGATGAAAGGATTCGTAGGCATCGAAGTCAAAGCGGAGGAACTCTCTACGTTATGGAAAGGAATCGATCTTGGTCCCGAAAGCTATTTTTTTATTGTAGATGGCGAAGGCAGGATTCAATATCATAACGATCAAAACAAAGTAGGGACGTTGATTCCCGATAGTCTTGGCAAGCAAATTGAGCAAGCAGGAGAGGCGATGTTCCGCAGTTCGGCAGAGGGCGTGGAAAAATCTTATATCAGCCGTAATGCGGAATATTCCGGTTGGCATCTGGTTGTATCCATCCCAGACACTCAGCTGCAAAAGCCGCTAATTACCATCCGGAATTATATTATTGTTGTCGCGATTTTGACATTTATGATAGCGCTGTTTCTGGCAAGCCGATTTGGTAAGTCCGTTACTACACCCATCCGTATACTGATGAAAGGAATGAGCCAGACCGAAAAAGGAAATTGGGAATTAATCTCCCTTCCGAAAAGCCAGGATGAGGTCACTGGGCTTATCGTTCGTTACAATCTGATGGTAACCCGCCTGTCAGAGCTTGTGGACACCGTGTATCAGTCAGAACTGAAGAACAAGGAAATGGAAGCTGAGCGGCAGAAGGCCGAATTCCAATCCTTACAGCTGCAAATCAACCCTCATTTTTTATACAATACGCTCGAAACGGTGGTCTGCTATGCAGTAATTCAGGATTCAGATGAAATATCAGAAATCGTCGGAGCCCTGTCCTACATGCTGCATTATTCGGTGCGCACCAATCTTGAAGAGATAACCGTAGCAAATGAGCTGAAGCATGTCATCCATTATATGGTCATTATCAATCACCGGATCGGAAGGCCGTTTGAAATCGATGTGCGGATAAAGCCTGAAATGCTTCTGCGCAAAATGGTTCGCTTGACCTTACAGCCACTTGTGGAAAATGTGTTCCAGCACGCCTTTCGTTATGGTGTTGAAGATTATCACACAATTACGATTGATGCTGGAGAGGATGGCGATATCTTCTGGGTCAGCATTACGGATAATGGCAGCGGGATGACCCCGGAGCGGCTTGAAGAACTTCGCCTCAAACTGAGCGAAAATCGACTCGCCGATGTGGAGGAAGGGAAAGGAAGCCCAGGCGGCATCGGTGTGCAAAATGTTCATCGCCGGATTCAGCTTGTCTTCGGAGAAGAATTCGGCGTTGACGTAGAAAGCAGTCCAGAATGCGGAACACGCATGATCATGAGAATGCCGATTTCCGGAAGGAAGGAACATCAAGTGCTTAACGCATAGGCGTTACTCGCCGAAGAGAACGAGGATCAAAAGGCTGTCCTGAGGTCCGAGCCGCGGACTTTTGGGGATGGCCTTTTTTTAAAACGATAACCGATCACAAAAAAACACATCCCACAATAATCCACCCCATGGGAGTGCTGTTGATACAGCTTTATGATGGGTACAGGTAAACCAAATACCTTTTTATACTAATAAGGGGGATTATCCAGATGAAAAAATGGGTTAGTCTGATCCTATCCACGGCGCTTGTCTCAAGTCTCGTCGCAGGATGCGGAAGCAATGAAACATCGGACGGTAATGTCGATGCAGCAGGCGAATCAAAACCGCTTAAATTTAGTATTTCGTTAAACACAAGCGGAAACGCTTACACGGAAAGTTCTAAAGACATTAACACCGATAAGTGGGTCAAGGAGTTAGAGAAACGGGCGAATGTCGATTTAGACATTAAGTTAATTCCTTTGAAGGACTTTGATTCCAAAATGGCTGTTATGTTCGCCGGCGGTGATATTCCGGATGTCGTACAAAATGTCGGAGGGGCTACGGATAAATCGATGGCTGGGTCGGTTCAGGCTGGTGTTTTTATGCCGCTGGATGATCTGCTGAAGGAGAATGCGCCCAACCTGATGAAGGTTGTCCCGCAGGAAGCATGGGATGAAGTCAGCTACGATGGAAAAATATATGGCATTCCGACTTGGCTCAGCAATCCGTCTCGACGTGCCACTTTTATCCGAACTGATTTATTGGAGAAAACAGGCCTTCCGGTACCTGTGACGATTGAGGATTTCTTGAATGTGCTGCGCGCTTTTAAGAAACTCGGTGTGAGCGCTCCTTATCAGATGCGTGAGAACTTCAAGTATGCTGATATCGCATTTGGTGCATATGACGCGCTTGGCTATCAGTTTACAGAGGATAATGGAGAGATCGTACCCAAATTTTATAATTCCGAGAATATGGAAAAAGCACTGAACGTATACAAGACGATGTATGACGAAGGCCTCATTCAGAAGGATTTTGCGACAATTCAAACGGCACAGTATGGTGAAAATATTGCTGCAGGCAATGCAGGGATTTGGACAGCTAATGCGCAGAATCTCCTGGATTTCCGGACCCAGATCGCCGCGTCCAATCCGGGAGCGAAAGTGGATATTATCTCGTCGCCAACCGGTGACCATGGACAAAAAGGATACGGTTTGTATAGTTCGGTCAATACCTCACTGTATATCAACAATAAGGTCAGTAAAGAAAAGGCTGCCCGGATTGTCCAAATGTTTGAATGGATGCAGACCCCGGAAGCCAGTAATTTCTATAGCTTTGGGATTGAAGGCGAGAATTACACGGTAAAAGACGGAAAAGTTGATTATAAGCTGCCAGAGAACAAGGCTGCCCAAGATGAAGAGAAATTCCGCACACAGCTGCGCTGGGTAGGGGACGGAACAATCAACCGCGAACGAACTGAGCTGCTTACGGGTGGTAAAGATGTTTTGAAAGCATTGGATGAAACTCTGAGTAAAGAAGGCTTAGGGGGCATCGGATTTGTACCTGATCTGGAGTCTTTCAGCAAATTCCCTGATCTAGCCTCCAAACGTCCCGATCAGGCACCAAAACTGATCATAGACCATATGGTCAAAATGATTTATGGCAAAGAACCGATTAGTGATTTCCCAAAAGTCATCGAGGAATATAAGCAAAAGGGCGGCGAAGAAATCTTAAAAGAAGCAACAGAACGCTACAAAAATAATGAGGGAATCCTTAATCAGCAAAGCCGGAAATAGAAAGATTCTCAGGAAGCCTCTTCATTCGAAGGGCTTCCTGCCAGTTAGGAGGGAGTATGATGAGTCAAACTGCTTTGTGTGATGAAATCATGCGTATGCCTGTAATCGATACACATACCCATCTCGTCGGCGATAAGCTAAACGCGGCTGACTTCTGGGAAATAGCCGATTATTTCTGGTTGAACCAAGAGCTTCAGTCAGCAGGATATCCGGCGGATGCGGACCAACTTTCGAAAGAGAAACGGACTGACTCTTTTGTTAGAGCTTACCACGCTTCCCGTAATACGATGATGAATCGTGCTTTTACAGCAATCATGAAAGATTTGTACGGTATCTCCATCACTGATTCAGAGTCGGTGTTCAAAGCGGATATAACGGTTAAACAGCAAAGTAACGATCCCGGCTGGGCGCAAAACGTAGCTGACCGTCTGCATGTGCAGCGGTTTATTGTAAACCGTCCGGAGCATGCCAACTTTGCACACATGAGAGAAAATGCTCTACTGATTCCTCGAATTGACTCCTGGCTGCCTGAGCTGGCAAAGAATATTGCAGATGCCTCTGATCCCAGCCGGGAAGCGGCTTATACTCAAGCGAAAAAGTTTATTAGCGAGCAGTTGCACTCATATCAGACGATGGGCTGTCCGGGAATCATGACTACGTTGCCAGCCTTTGAAGCCAATGCTCATGATGTTTACAATCTTAGCAGCGTAACTGGTCCGGATGAAATCATGATGCTGCTCCTTCATCATATCTGTTCAGAACTGCAAGTAAGAGGAATGTTCTTGCAGCTGTTTCTCGGCGTCGAACGCAGATGGTGTAATACATCGGCTGCGCCAGTTAACGATCCGCTACGGATTGTTAAACTGTATGGTTTGTTTGAACGGTATTCCATTCCGTTTGAGCTGGTGGTGGCTTCAGAATTAAATAACCTGGATATTGTGCAGGCTGGATGGAATTTCCCTAACGTTCATGTAGGTGGGATGTGGTGGTATAACTTCAGACCCAGTACCTATTTGCAGAGCATGCAGTATCGGTTAGAGGCACTCGCCCCGCTCAAGTGTTCGCTCATTGTCTCGGATGCGCGCTGTATCGAATGGACATATGGCAAGCTGCTGATCGTTAAAAAAATACTTGCGCGCTTTTTGGAAAGTCAAATAGCGGAAGGCTGGATCAGCCGGGAGGAGGCGCTGAATATTGCGGCGGAATGGCTACATGGCAGTGCTGCTAAACGTTATGGACTAACAGATGTAAAGCAATAAGCCGTGGAGGGAGAAAATGACTTTTTCATTGATGGACCGAATGTTGCCTGCTCCTTTGAACGGAGGGTTCCGCATGGAGGATTGGTGGGTGTGGTGCGGATCAGCTGTGCGTGGCGAGGATGGGCGTTTTCATTTATTTGCATCCCGTTGGCCGAAGTGGCTGCCGATGCATCCGGGATGGTTACTCCGCTCAGAAATTGTCCGCGCATCTGCCGATAACGCGGAAGGACCTTATACGTACGAAGAAACCGTACTACCCGCAAGGGGAGCGGAATACTGGGACGGACGAAGCACCCATAATCCGCATATCCTTCGTTATGGTGATAAGTATCTGTTGTATTATATGGGTTCCACTCATCCATTCGCTGAGCCGCAGCCTAATGAAACAGTGGAATTTGACGACTATCGGGTGATTGCCGCTCGTGCCAACAAACGTGTTGGCTTAGCTATAGCCGACAGTGTATTCGGACCATGGATAAGGATGGACGCACCTATTCTGCCTACACGTCCGGGCAGGTTCGACAGCTTTCTCACATCCAATCCGGCTCCTTGTATCCGCGAAGATGGCTCCTTGCTATTGGTATATAAAGCCCGCAAATATGAGGGCAATTCCTATGGACAGATGACGCTTGGCATTGCCGGTTCATCTAAGGACGAAGGGCCATATAAAGTAATTAACAACGCACCGCTGTTTCCACCAGAGCGGTCTCATATTGAAGATCCATTTATCTGGCGGACCACGGACGGGTACCAAATGATCGCCAAGGATATGGATGGCCGGATATGTGGAGAAAAGCACGGTGGGATATTTGCATCATCTACGGATGGAACCGACTGGCAGCTGGCTGATTCAACGCAATCGTATTCCCGGCGGGTACTCTGGGAGGACGGCACAGAGCAGTGGATGGGCAGCTTTGAACGTCCGTTCCTATTATTTCAAGAAGGGGTCCCTACCCATTTATTCGCTGCAGTAGCAGATGGACCGGGAGGGTTTCGAAATGCGAAGCACACTTGGAATATGGTAATTCCACTACGGACAACGCTTTAAGAAATTAAATTTCATAAATATTATCAGTGTTTACAGGAGGAACTAAAATGAGTGAAGTTATACCAACTCAACAAACTCGCGGACTGGTAATTTCGGAGTCTACTCTGGAATGGGCGGATGGCGCTTGGCAACAAATTGTAAATAAAGTGGAAAAGACTAGTAAGCGAATTGGTGTTAGTTTTCCGCATGCTTCCGTAAGCGGAGTATACGACAACATGCGTCCATCGTGGTGGACAGCAGGGTTCTGGCCGGGTATTTTGTGGCAGATTGCCGCAGAAGGTAATCATCCGGCGCTGCAAGAAATCGCCGAGCAAATTGAAGAGAAATTGGATGAACCTCTTTATGCCCTTACCGTACATCATGATGCTGGTTTTATATGGACACTCTCAGCTTTGGCCAATTACCGAGTGACTGGTAATGAACGCTCCAAGCAGCGCGGGTTGATGGCTGCTGCTCAACTGGCCAGCCGCTTTAACCTGAAAGGGTCATTTATCAGAGCCTGGCATGACACGGAGAAGATAAACCGGGCGGGATGGTCCATCATTGATACTGTAATGAATCTGCCCTTACTATACTGGGCATCGGAAGTTACAGAGGATCCGCGTTTCCGGCATATCGCCGCTGCGCATGCGGAAACGGTAGTTGAGCATTTTTTACGTCCGGATGGATCAAGTTATCATATTCTGGAGTTCAACCCGGAATCAGGCGAAAAAATCGGCGCTATGGCCGGCCAAGGTTATGCGGAAGAATCCGCTTGGGCACGGGGCAGCGCATGGATGATTTACGGTCTTACTTTGTCTTTTCACTATACCGGAGAGAATAAGTTTCTAACGGGAGCTAAAAGAGCTGCGCACTTCTTCTTAGCTAATCTTCCGGAGGATCATGTACCTCACTGGGATTTCAGGGCACCTGATGCAGGCGAAAAGCCGCGTGATACCTCTGCTGGTGCATGTGCGGCATGTGGCTTGATTGAGCTGGCAAAGATCGTACCACAGGCGGAAGCCTCTTTTTACCTGCGAGCCGCAGAACAAATCGTTCGCTCACTTTATGAGAATTATGGGACTTGGGACATTCCGGAAGAGGAGGGCTTGATTCTTTCTGGAACATCCAATCTTCCAGGGGGTGTGCACATTGATACGCCACTGATCTATGGCGATTATTTCTTCGTCGAGGCTGTATCTAAACTCCGCGGAGCCGTTCTTCAGTTATGGTAAGGAACGGAAAAACAACAGAAAACCTTCTCGATGATCCGTATAGTATACAGTCGGTCGAAACTCCGATAGATAACGAGCAGGCTCGGCGTATGGAATGGTGGCAGGAAGCCAGGCTCGGCTTGTTTATTCACTGGGGCCCTTATGCCCTGCCTGCGGGTGAATGGAAGGGAAAAGAAATACAAGCTTCTTACAGTGAGCATATTATGCTACGCGCGAAGATCCCAGTGGCTGAATATGAGGAAATGGCCGCAGCGTTCAATCCATCAGCTTTTGATGCAATGAAGTGGGTACGGACTGCCAAGCGTGCTGGCCTAAAATATATCATCTTTACAGCTAAACATCACGACGGCTTCGCGATGTATGACTCAAGTGTATCCGAATATTCGATCGTCAAGCACACCTCATTGGGCCGTGATCCCCTTCGCGAACTAATGGAGGCATGTCGTGCGGAAAAAATGGTACTCGGAATTTACTACTCTCATGCGATGGATTGGCATGATCCAGACTCTCAAGGGAATACCTGGGATTATCCACTGAATATCGGCGCTTACGATGACGTTCAAACGTGGATAAATGATACCGATAAACGCACCCGCTTTGAACGATATTTGCACAGCAAATCAATCCCTCAAGTCCGTGAGCTGCTGACGGACTACGGCAAAGTTGGTTTAATGTGGTTTGATTGCGGAGGCAAACTGACCCGTGAGCAAGGAGAAGCGTTTTTGGCGGCGGTTCATGCAATTCAGCCAGAATGTTTGGTCAATAGCAGAGTATGGAAAGCACCACTTGGAGATTATTCAAATACATCTGATAATCAACTTACGACTCGTAACCTTGGTAAGTACTGGGAGAATATTATTACGTTAAACGACTCATGGGGGTATAAGAGATCCGATCACCATTGGAAATCCCCTGTAACTATCATCCGCCAGATCATCGATGTTGTAAGTAAAAATGGAAATCTGGTAATCAATATCGGCCCAACAGCAACAGGGGAATGGGATCCGGTATCCGAATCCATTTTGCTTGATGTAGGAGATTGGTTAAATACCAATGGGGATAGCATTTACGGTGCTGGAGAATCGCCCACAGCCAAACCGTCATGGGGCAGATGCACTCTGAAAGGAAACACATTATATCTGCATGTTTTCGATCTTAAGAAGAGAAATAAGCTAATCGTCCCCGGTCTGAAGACCGCTGTTCAAAAGGTATTTGCTTTAGATGGAGGGGAGGAGCTGATTTTCACAAAGCTATCTGAGCAGGATCTGGAAGTCGAACTCCCCAGCTTACCGAACTTTGCCGAAAATTCTAACAACATGCCGCTGGTCATCGCAATTGTCTGTGCAGAACCTGTAGAAGGTAATCCAGTCCGATTATTGGAATTTGGAGAAGATACCTTACAAGAATTAGGGGTATTTGAAAGTGAGATCGTTGGTCCAACCCTCCGTTACGATACAGGAAAAAAAGACCATGATAATCTGTTGGACTGGAAGGATAGAGAGGATACCGCAATTTGGCATGTCCGGACATTAGGTCCGGTAAGATTTCAGGTTAGTATCGAATATCGCAGCGAAGAAGGAGAGAATGGTGGTGGCGGAGTCTACCTCATCAAGGCAGCGGATCAAATTTTACAAGCTAAAGTTCATTCTACTGATGGAGTTAGTAATTTTCAAAGCTTTCAAGTAGGTGAGCTGTATTTCCCCACGGCAGGAGAATATACGATTCAATTGCAGGCAGAGGGTATTACAGGAGGTTATTTGATGCAGCCTAGATGTTTAAAACTACTGCAACTATGAGATTTTTATATTGAAATAATGCAAAAGAACTCAAATCACTTGGGTTCTTTTTTTTGTTGATTTAAGGAATGTTGTTGACATATTGCCCTCGGGTAAATATATTGTATATAAGAATAAAAGTTTACCTAGGGAAACAAATTGGATCAAAGGAATCATTGTTTCTATTGGGAAATAAATTAACAGGATGAACAGAACAGTGCTACATATGAACTTAACAGAGATAAGGAGTTTTTTTATGATTGAAATCAGAAACCTAAACGTAGATTATTTCGGTAATTCTGCACTAGAAAATGTAAATATTGATATCCCCTTTGGGTATACAATCGGAATTATCGGACCAAATGGTGCGGGAAAATCTACATTCATCAAGTCATTGCTAGAGGTGATAAAGAAGAGAACAGGATCAGTTATGGTGGAGGGAAAAGATATTTCTGAGTACAAACGGAAGATCGCATATGTGCCGCAAAAGAATGACATTGATCTTTCTTTTCCAATCACGGTAAGGGATACAGTGCTGACTGGAACTTACCCTAATTTGCGAATCTTCCAGCGTCCCGGAAAAACAGAGCGGCAAAGAGTCAAGGAATGTATGGCGATGGTGGATATAAGTGATCTTGCGAATAAACAAATCAGCAATCTGTCCGGGGGACAACTCCAAAGAGTTTTTATCGCCAGGGCACTTGCACAACAAGCAAATGTATTTTTTTTAGATGAACCTTTTGTAGGCATAGATTTAGTCAGTGAGAAAATCATTGTAAAGCTGCTAAAACAACTTCGCGAAGAAGGGAAAACCATACTCATTGTTCATCACGATTTGCATGAGGTCGAAGAATATTTTGACAAAGTCATCATTCTCAATAAGAAATTAATTGCTTTTGGTGACGTTAAAGACACCTTTACGCCAGAGAATATCCTCAGCGCCTATGGTGCCTCCTTAGGTAATCTGGTGATCAAAGGGATGGGGGCGACAGATCATGATTGATTATTTCTCAGGAGTATTAAACATTCCGATATATGCACTTAACGCGGGATTATCTGCTATCATTCTTGGAATTGTATCAGGGGTTTTAGGAAGCTTTATTGTACTTAGAAAGATGTCATTAATGGGAGATGCGTTATCACATGCGGTGTTACCCGGGGTGGCGTTATCTTATATCTTAGGAATCAACATTCTTCTTGGAGCTTCACTATTTGGACTATTAGCAGCGGTTCTCATTCAATTTATTACAAGTCGCAGCAATATTAAAAGTGACACCTCTATCGGCATTATTCTCAGCTCATTTTTTGCGCTAGGTATCGTCCTAATTACTTTTGCCAAAAGCGGGCTTGATCTAACTCACATTCTGTTTGGTAATATTCTGGCCGTCCCACAGTCGGAGTTAATGCAGTCCTTTATTATTATGATTGTTGTTATTGCCATCATTTCATTGCTGTATAAAGAGCTTTTAATGAGTTCGTTTGATCCGGTTGTTTCCAAAGCCTATGGGTTAAAAACAGGGTTCTATCATTATTTATTGATGATGCTCCTATCTGTGGTTACCGTATCTTCGTTATCTCAAGTAGGAATTGTGCTTGTGATTGCAATGCTGGTTATTCCGGCTGCTACATCCTATCTCTGGACGAATAAGCTGTTCCACATGATTATCCTGGCTTCTACAATTGGCGCTGTATCAGGGATTATAGGTGTAATTGTAAGCTTTAAATTCAATTTACCTACAAGTGCCACGATTGTTCTGGTCGGCGTAAGCATGTTCGGAATTTCATTTATAATCTCACCCAAAAATAATTTTTTCAGGAAAGGGTTGAAACAAGGATGAAGACCATAAAAATACTCTCTTTGACAATGTTTATCGTACTTCTTACCGCATGCTCAAAGATTAGTGAAGGAGATGCAGACCATGATAAGCTGCAGATTGTTGCAACGTACTCCATTATCGCTGATATGACCGAAAACATTGTAGGGGAGAAAGCTGAAGTTTACAGTATGGTACCCATCGGAACAGATCCGCATATGTACGATCCATTACCCAAGGATACAAGTAAGGTTTCTAGCGCAGATTTAGTGTTTTATAACGGTTTGAACCTAGAAACAGGTAAGGGGTGGTTTCAAGATCTTCTAGATGTGACTAATAAAAAGGATGTTGCTTTTGCAGTCTCAGATGAAGTATCTCCAATGTACCTAACAGAAAAAGGAAAAGAAACACAGGTAGATCCTCATGCCTGGCTGGATATTCAGAATTCAATAAAATATGTAGATATCATCACAAAACGTGTAATCGAAAAAGATCCCGACAACAAAGAATTTTATCTTAATAATCAATCGGAATATGTTAAGAAACTGAATGAATTGGATCAATATGCAAAAGAAGCGGTCGAAAAAATTCCACAAGAGAAACGTATCCTTGTTACCAGCGAAGGAGCATTCAAATATTTTTCCAAAGCTTACGGATTTGAATCAGCTTTTATCTGGGAGATCAATACGGATAGTCAAGGAACGCCTGAACAAATGAAAAACATAATTAAGATCATTGATGAAAATCAAGTGCCTGCATTATTTCTGGAAACTAGCGTAAATCCAAAAACAATGGAAACTATCGCAAATGAAACGGGAGTACCGATACACTCTAAGATTTTCACCGATTCTTTAGCTAAGAAAGGCGAAGAGGGCGACACATACATTAAGATGATCAAATGGAATATTGATAAAGTTATAGAAGGTTTATCACAATCCTAAATGCCGGCTCCAAGCCTATATTAACCGACCTAAGATTCAGTTTTTTAGCTGATTCTTATGTCGGTTTTTTATTGAATAAAATCTACATTCGAGCCTCGAAATAATACGTTTACGCCTTGGGATAACTTGCTACAGGAAATATCTTCTTGTCTACTTTTCAAAAAAATCTTGGTAAGGTAGAGGCTAACACTTAATAAGAGGTGAAGAGTTGTCATGATTAAGAAACACTGTTTGTTCTGTGATGAGATTGTTTCCATTGAACCAGAAGGCGATAACGATAGATATATAGGCTGTTCTTGTTCACCAGGCGGGTTTTATAGTCTACGTAGAGACAGCTACGAACCCATTAATTCGCTCCCGCATCAAAAGAAACGCGACATGCTTCATGTAGTATCTGCTTACATACGTGAGCTGACTGATTGTGATGAAAAGATCACTATATCTGCTGATGATTTAGAGTCCATTGTAAATTCACCCAAAATACCTGTGAGCATTGAAGATAAAGGAAACCGTCTACTGCAATATTTATATAGACATTCTGAAGGCCCGGGGGAAGCGGTTGTCATTCAACCCCTCTCTAGCAGCTATAACTTGACGTATTCTCCCAATCTGCAAGAGCTGGTATACATCATAGACAAGTTGATAAGTGATCAGCTTCTGATCAGGGAAGGCATGACCTTTAAGCTTACTGAAACCGGCTGGAATGAAGCTGCGGAAAGCGCTGGAGGTAAAAAACTAAAACCTTGTCTCGTGCTCGTGTCGGATGAAGAAAATTTGTCTACAACATGGCTGGAGAAGTTATTGCCCAAAATAGAACAGTGTGGTTTCCTGCCGCGCTTATTAACACATACGAAAACTCAAAACGGCGAAAAATACGAGTTGGATCAAATCGCAGAAAGCAAACTGATTATCGCAGATTTAACGGGGCAATCCCCAGAGGTGTATTTTTCAGCGGGATATGCACTTGGTTTAAACATACCCGTATTATGGACCGTAAACAGTATTGAGGCGGATAAACTTTTTGTACAGCTTAAGGATATTCGTCCTATTGTGTGGGATTCAGCAGAAGAGCTAGCAATTATACTGCAGCAGAAGTTGAGTTAACCCGCAAATTTCTTGCCATGACTCGTCAAACGAAGCTGAAATTTAAACAGGTGTCTTCTTAAATGAGGACGCCTGTTTCTTATGTTACTGTAAGAACACTATCAAATTTTCTTAGGAAGTGATATTGTAACCGATATAAAAAAATGAGCAAATGTATGTAAATGTATGCTTCAGTTAATATTAGCTCATATTCATACTCTGGATAAGAAAGAGGGATACAATTGTTTTCAAAACGGCAAAAAGAAATACTTTTATACTTAATTAATTCTAATCAACCTGTCACAGCTGCATGGATTGCTAAAGAACTGAATGTTAGCGATCGAACGATCCGTAATGATTTGAAAGAGTTACAAAATATATCCGCCATAGTAGGACTAAAAATAGAGTTAATTCGTGGGAAGGGCTTCGTTGTAAGAGTCTTCGATAAAGATATATTTTCCCAAAAATTAAATGAGTTAACTAATGATAAAATCAATCCTTCTACAGTAGACTTTTCTGAACAAGATAATAGGGTTCTTTATTTGTTGAGTCGGTTTTTATTAGAAAATAAGTATATCAAGTTGGCCACTATTGAAGATGAGATGTTTGTATCTAAATCGACAATCCAAAACGATCTAAAAGAAGTGCGTAAGATACTGGAAAAATACAACCTGAATTTAGTTAATCGGCCTCATTATGGCCTGTTTATAGAGGGCGATGAATTTAAGAAACGAATATGTTTGTCTAATTTTTTATACAAAAGAGAAGAAAACTCCGATCCAACTTTCGATAACTTTACTTTGTTTGACAAAGAGGTATACACGAAAATCAAAGAAATAATCATCGGCAAAGTAAATAAATACAAAATTGAGATTTCAGATATTTCCTTGGAAAACCTCGCTATTCACTTAATAATAGCTTGTAAACGTATCGAAGAGGGATTTTTAATCGAACAACCGTCGGTAAATCTTATGGAAGAGTATCCTTTTGAAAAAATTGTTGCCCATGAAATTGTTAAAGACATAGAAGATTTCACGGATCTGCTCTTTTCCGATTCAGAGATTAATTATATTATCATCCATTTGGTTGGAACAAAATTGCTGCCGAAAGAAAATCTAACGGAGTACAGTAAGTTCGATGAAGTGGACTCCATTGTCAGCTGTATTTTGAAAAGTTTACAAACTGAGTTGAATTGGGATTTTGGCCATGACCATGAATTTATTCAAGCCCTGACCCTTCACATTAGGCCTGCGATGAATAGATTAAGATACAACATGAATTTTAGAAATCCTCTGTTAAATGATATTAAGACGAGTTTTCCAGCCGCATTCGAAGGAGCACTTATTGCGAGTAAATGTATTAACTACTATTTGGATTCAGAAGTTGGAGAACATGAGGTTGCTTACATTGCCTTGCACATTGGGGTTGCTTTAGAAAGAATGAAAAATAAAAACAAAAAAATAAAACGAGTTATTCTTGTATGTGCGTCTGGTGTTGGAAGTGCCAAATTACTTTATTACCGATTGATCAATTCATTTGAGAATCTATTGCAGATTGTAGACACAATTAGTTTTTACAAATTAGCAGAAACGGACCTATCCTCGATTGATTTTATTATCAGTACAGTTCCGATCAATGAAGATATAGGTATTCCCGTCTATGTTGTAAATACCTTTCTAGAAGCTAAAGACCTCAAAAGAATCAAGGACGTCTTACTGTCTTCAGAACAGGTGGCAGAAACTCATTCTTACCTTGACGCATCTAGAGTATTCGTGAAAAAAGAATTTACCACAAAGGAAAGTGTGATTCATTTTTTAAGCAATGAGCTAACAAAACAAGGACTTGTACCAGAGCATTATGAATCCTTAGTAGTTGAAAGAGAGTCCTATGCACCCACTAGTTTTGGAAATCTTGTCGCTGTTCCACATCCTTCACTTCCTGTTACCTCGGAAACCTTTTGGACAATCTGTACGTTAAAACGTCCTATTCGTTGGAATGATAAGCAAATGGTGCAATTAATTTGTTTATTAAACATTAAAGAAGGAAACAATGTCGACCTAGATAAAATGTATAAAAAGCTAGGATCATTGATAGAGGATAAAGAGATTGTTGTGCAGATCCTTGCTAAGGAGTCTGTGGAAGAAATTATACAATTACTAAACTAGAGTGAGTGAGAAATTAGGTACTGCCTTACTATTTGCAATGTAACCGTTTCCTGTTGATTTGGAAAAAGGTTAGCTTAAAAAGAAAGCGATTTAAGTTTACACTAAAGGTGTTCAATAAATGATAATTTTAGGGGGAAGTCAATATGAATACAATTATGTTAGTGTGTTCAGCAGGAATGAGTACAAGCCTTTTAGTAACAAAAATGCAGAAGGTTGTTGAAGAAAAAGGGTTGGATGTCGATGTTTTTGCTAAATCAGCATCTGAAATTGATATTACTTTGCAAGAGAAAAAGGTTGATGTCTTATTGTTAGGACCTCAGGTGAAATATATGAAAAAGCAATTAGAAACAAGATTAGCAGATAAAAACATTCCTATAGAAGCTATTGATATGTTGAATTACGGAATGATGAACGGTGAAAAAGTACTTGAACAAGCCTTGCAATTAATTGAAAGTAAATAGAGATAAGAGAGGAGTAGAGAGAAATGGTAGATGAAGTGAAAGAGGAATACTATACTGTGGCTTTTAACATTATCAGTAATGTAGGCGCAGCTAAAAGCTTAGTAATGGAGGCGCTTTACGCAGCCAAAGAGGGAGAATTTAAAGAGGCACAAGAAAAATTAGAAGAATCAAAGCAATTTTTTAGAGAAGGTCATAAAATGCATAAATCATTAATCAAAAGAGAAGCAAATGGCGAACAGCTTCAATTCTCACTGATCCTTATGCATGCTGAAGACCAACTAATGAGTGTAGAGACCATTTCTTTACTTGTTACGGAAATCATTGAACTTTATAAGCTTTCAAAATAGGATCAAAAAGAAGTGGCATCGCAATAAGAAAATACTTCTTCGGGAGCGTGCAAGAAACTATGGATAAAATAACGAAATTTTTAGAAGATAAGGTAATGCCAGTTGCAGGTAAAATCTCTGGTCAGCGGCATTTACAAGCGCTTCGCGATGCAATGGTTTTAACTATCCCGTTTATTATTATCGGTTCCATTTTTTTAATCTTAGCAAACCTGCCAATTCCAGCCTATTTAGAATTCTTGGTCGCCCATCCAAATATCAAAACAGCTTTACTATATCCGTACAATGGTACATTTAACCTTGTCGCATTAGTTGCAACATTTGCCGTGGGATATAGACTAGCAGAGAGCTATAAAGTGGATCCGCTTTCTTCAGGGGCTGTGGCATTATGTTCATATTTTGTGGTCACTCCATCAACTTCTTTCACAGTAGATGATGTTGTTACAAAAGCAATGAACGTGAATTATTTTTCGAGTCAAGGTTTATTTGTAGGATTGTTAACCGCAATCTTCGCAACAGAAATATATCGCAGAATCGTACAAAAAAATATAGTTATTAAAATGCCGGATGGTGTGCCGCCAACAGTTGCTAAATCCTTTACAGCGATTATTCCTGGTTTCTTTGTTATCGTGAGTGTCTGGGGAGTTCGCCTACTTGTTGAGAACTTTACTGGTTTTGATAACGTGCATACCATTGTTGCCAAGCTTCTTCAACAACCATTAACCACTGTTGGAACAAGCTTAGCGGGAACAATTGTTGTGTTCTTGTTAATCAACTTATTATGGGCAATCGGATTACATGGTTCCACCATTGTAGGTTCTGTCATGTTGCCTATCTGGTTGCAATTGACCTCAGAAAATGCTGCAGCCTACGCAGCGGGTTCACCCGTCCATAATATTGTTACAGCAGAGTTCAGATATCTTATCTTTATCGGTGGATCTGGTGCAACTCTAGGACTAACGATTGCTATGTTATTCTTTGCGAAGAGCAAACAGCTGAAACAAATGGGTCGACTGACGATTGGACCAGGACTATTTAATATCAATGAGCCGTTAATCTTTGGGATGCCTATCGTATTAAACCCAATGATGTTAATCCCATTTCTTATAACACCGATTGTTACTGTTTTGATAACCTATCTCTCCATGGATTTTGGATTAGTAGCGTTGCCAATAGGTGTACTGCCTCCGGGAACAATGCCATTAATTATCGGCGGATATTTGATGACAGGTAGTATCTCGGGAATGATCTTACAAATTGTACTGTTTGCAGTAGCGTTTATTATTTACTATCCGTTCTTTAGAATAATGGATAATCAAAAATATAAAGAAGAACAAGATGCCCTTATCCAACAGGTTTAATCCGTAGCATATGTTTTATTTAACAACAAGGAGGGTTTACACATGTTTGAATTGAAAACGACATTTCCAGAAAACTTTTTATGGGGAGGAGCAGCAGCTGCCAATCAACTAGAAGGAGCAAGTAATGTTGGCGGTAAAGGGCTTTCTCTAGCAGATGTATATATTTTTGACGAAAACACCCCTAAAAAAAACTGGTCTGACCAGTGGCACCTCATGACTCATAAACAAATAGAAGAAGCACAAGATCCCGCAAGTGAAAAGTATTATCCCAAAAGACATGGGGTGGATTTTTATCACCACTATAAAGAAGATATTGCTTTATTGGCCGAAATGGGTTTTAAAGCCTTCCGTATGTCCATTGCTTGGACTCGTATTTTTCCAAATGGGGATGAATTAATCCCTAATGAAGAAGGTCTTGCATTTTATGATCGTGTGTTTGATGAATTGAACAAATATGGAATTGAGCCTATTGTTACTTTATCCCATTATGAAATGCCACTTCATCTAACAACTAAGTATGGAGGTTGGGTGAACCGGAAAGTTATAGATTTCTTTGTTCGCTATGCAACCACTGTAGCTGAAAGATACAAGCATAAAGTGAAATATTGGATGACTTTTAATGAAATTAACTGTGTAGTACACCACCAATATGTAAGTTTAGGGGTTATCGAAGAAAATCACCCGAATATTGAACAAGCAATGTTTCAAGGAGCTCATCATCAATTTGTCGCAAGTGCACTTGCAACCAAAGCGTGTAAAGAAAGTAATCCTCAAGCAATGGTTGGATGTATGGTTAGTTATCAACTTCTTGTTCCTTATAGTTGTGATCCTGACGACGTTCAAGCCACAGTTGATAAACAACGTACCTCTTTATTCTTTACTGATGTACAAGCGAGAGGTTACTATCCGGCTTATACCGCTCGAATGTTTGCAGAAAAAAATATAGTTCTGAAAACAGAGCCCGAGGATGAACAAATCATGAAAGACTATCCAGTGGATTATGTATCCTTTAGCTACTATATGTCTGGTGCAGTCAGTGCACATCCAGAAAAGATAGAAGGCGCAGAAGGGAATTTGCTTACAGGCGGAGTGAAAAATCCTTATTTACCATCGAGTGATTGGGGTTGGCAGATTGATCCTAAGGGTTTACGAACTGCAATAAACCAATTGTATGACCTCTATCAAAAGCCGGTACTTGTTGCAGAGAATGGCCTAGGTGCCTTAGACGTATTACAAGAAGGCGATGTTATAGAGGATGATTGCCGAATTGATTATTTAAAAGAACATATTAAGCAAATAAAAGAAGCCATTGCAGATGGTGTAGATGTAATGGGCTACACAAGCTGGGGTTGCATAGATATGGTGAGTGCAGGAACAAATCAAATGTCCAAACGTTATGGTTACATTTATGTGGACCAAGATGATATGGGCAGAGGTACAAAACGTCGTATAAAGAAAAAATCATTTTATTGGTACAAAAATGTTATCGCTACTAATGGAGAACAATTAGATTAATTATTAAATCGTAAAACGAAATGATTTATCTGGAGGCATTATCAAAAGCAGTCCTAAGCTGGACTTGCTTTTGGTAATGCTTTTTTTACTGAATTGTTGACATGTGACCATTTGGTGTCTTATAATCAATTAGACACCAAATGGTGTCCTATTAGGTAATAATGATGGATACTAGGTGACATTACAGGAAATATTACGGAAAAGGTGGGGGTGGTTGTGAGCGACAATAGTCAAGTGAGGGATGTTTATGACGCTGTTGCGGATCCAACAAGACGAAAACTTCTTCAAATTCTGGCTGATGTTGATGAATTACCTCTGTATGAGATAACGATTCATTTTGAAATGGGTCGTACAGCCGTTTCGAAGCATTTAAATATACTTAAAGATGCTGGTCTCGTAATTGCTCGGAAGGTTGGCAGAGAGACGAGGTATCGGTTGAATGCCAATCCTTTGAAAGAAATTCAAGATTGGGTATCTTTTTATGAAGGATTCTGGAAACAAAGAATTGATAAATTAAAACTTATATTGGAGGAATAACTATGAAACCAGATGTATCATTAGATTTTCAATTTACAAGTTCGATCGAGAAGGTATGGAATGCTTTAACGGATTCGGATACGCTTGCGAAATGGATCTGGAGTAATGATTTTAAACCCGTCGTTGGTCATAAATTTCAATTCCGTGCTGAGCCAAATGAATGGTGGGATGGAATTGTAGATAGCGAAGTACTCGTCGTGGATGAGCCGCATACGTTATCTTATACTTGGAATAGTGCGGGAGAAAGTACAACTGTTACTTGGACTTTGAGTCAAGATTCAGAGGGGAAGGTTAATCTCCATTTAGATCAATCAGGATTTAGTGAAGAGACGAAAGCCCGCCAAGGAGCCATCGAAGGTGCTAAATATGCTTGGACAAATATGGGTGGTCAGCTCGAAAAGGTATTAGCAGAATTATAATTTCAAGAATAGGGCGCTTTTCTGGAACAAGGAAAGTGCCCTTTTTAATGGAATAAATCATGGCAATACTAGATGAAGAGAATGGAGATGAGATGAGCTTACTATGAAAATAAATCAATTAATTGCGAACAATATTAACAGATTAGAAACGGTACTGCCAGTTGATGAGTCGTTAGGAATTGCTGGTTTGTCTGGATCTGGTAAAACAACTTTTTGTCAAACGATTGGGGAAGAATCAAAAAAACGTCTCGTTTCCTTACTGCCAAAAGCTGAATACCAGTATTTATTCCCCAATATTATGGAGACTAATTTCAGTGCGATCAAAATGGAAGCAATGCCACTTGTTCTTTTTCTTGGTAGATCATCCATATCTTCAAATCCTCGGTCAACCATTGGCACACATACAGGTGTGTTTACTGAAATCCGTGTCACTCTTGCTGAGCAATATAATCTCTCTCCAGAGGTTTTTTCATTTAATAATGAATTGGGTTGGTGTCCTGATTGTAAGGGTCGTGGAACTACAAAAAATGTCGAGTGTAAAAAGTGTCAGGGGAAACGCTATAATCAAGCAGCTGAACAATATAAAATTGAATTATTGGATCAAGCAAAGAGTATTTCTGATCTAAACGACTTAAGTATAGAGACCATTTTATCACAGGCAGATATTCTAAAAATAAGTGAAGGTAAACAACAAATTCTGAAAAATATAATCAATATGAATATTGGTTATTTAACATTAAATCGTATTATGGGTACATTATCAGGCGGAGAATTAACACGACTTTACTTGGCAGAATTCATGGCAACAAGTGAAAATACCGTGATTATCATTGATGAAATCTCCGTGGGTCTCGATCACCAAACCCTATTGAAGATTTTAGCGGAGATTAAACAGTTGGGATATAAAAATCAAATTTGGCTCATTGACCATTCTGACACCGTGCTGGACACAGCGGATAAACACTTGTTCTTTGGACCTGGCAGTGGCAAATATGGCGGGAAAATTGTTGAAGAATCACCACGTCCTGAGCCCATCAATAGAGAACTAAATCAGGCAGCACCTGCAGAATATTATCAATTTCATGATCTTTATTGTCGTAATATTCAAATGGCCCAAATTCAGATTCCTCAAAATAGACTGGTAACTTTTACAGGTGAGTCCGGATGTGGTAAATCTACACTGGTTAATGAATGTATGGTCAAAGATTTTCTAAAGCGTTATTCCAAAGATAAGCTGGTGATCGTAGGGCAAGATCGAAATCAGTCGATTACCAGTCGCTCGACCGTTGCCACTTTTCTTGATATTAAAAGGAAACTCACAAAGTACAGTGAGGATATTGATGATATTTTTGAGCGCTCGATTGAAGATATTATTGTTGAACTGCCAAATGAGGACATTGCTCATAAAAGACTAAGCTTATTGATCAAGCTTGGACTTGGTTATTTGACGTTGGAGCGAAAAACACAGTCCTTATCCACGGGTGAATTTCAATGTGTCCATTTAGTTTCTGAGCTGTTTGCGGGCTCAAGAAATCCACATACACTTTTTATTTTTGACGAGCCTTCCAAAGGTTTATCACAAAATATTTTAAATCAATTCATTGACAGCATTAGGGACATTCTGCAGGATGAATCTGTCTCCATAATCATGATTGAACATAATTCTTATATGTTAGAGAACTCTGATTTTATCGTTGATTTTGGCAAAAGACAGCTTGCACCTGTGGAGCATCTTGATGTTCTCAGTCATGATGATTATTATCGTCAACAAAATCCTGCTGATAGTGTGGCACCTGCGCACATTTCTTCAACACTCCAGCTACAAAATGGAATTGACTATTTAAAAGAAAGTCAGATCCCCTATTTTAAAAATGCAGAGAACATCTATAAAGGTGGCATCTTAAAAAGCTTATCCTCCATGGCCCGCCTGATTTATGGTGAATATGAATCGGATACGATTGCGCCTGTCATCGCCATTGATCTGGAACGACACTTGTATAGTCAGTTTACTTTCCTTTATGAAATGGGTGGCTTGATCAACCATATTGTGGCAGCGCATCCCACTAATAAAGATACAAAAAGCTTTGATTTCTATCAATCAGACAATCATTGTCCAAGCTGTAAGGGCCGCCGTGTGATTGAAGAATTTGACTTTGATATTGTTCTTCAGGACAAGAACGTACCCTTTTGGGACGGTTCATTACATCCAGATGCGATGGAGATTCTGAAATTCTATCAATTACCAAAAATAAAATTCATCTTTGATGAGTTAAAGAATGAGCTCGGACAGGATATTAGCAAAAGTTATAATGAGATGACAGAAGCTGAAAAACACACCTTTTTATACGGGTATTGGGAAAAGTCCTTCTATGATAAAGCAGCTAAAGCCTCGAGAACTTGGGATGGCTTTAATACCATTATCGGGAACTATATGGTTATCTCGAAATCGATTATTAAAGAGCATATTAAAGCATCCAAAAAAATGATTACCTGTCCAATTTGTCAAGGAACGGTATTAAATCATCATAAAAAGCTTAAATACGGCGACACTGATATTCGTGAGATTATCGGGATGCCCCTTGATCAAGTTATTAGCACTGTTGGCGAATTACAGGTACTAGAAAAAATGAAAGCCATCGTGGGCGGCGATATGGTTTTGACAGAAGAGGTCTCTCTATTACCTAGGGAAACACAAGTCGCTCTAAAAATACTTGAACTAGAGTTAGGAAGTTTTGCGCAATATGAAATGGTGTTACAAAATGCCCTGCCATTCTGGGACAGCATTAGCGGCAGTATCGAAACCATCAGCATGAAAAACCGGATTACGATCTGTGATTTTGCCAATATCCACGAAACAAGAGAAAATATCATAGATAAGTATTTCACTAATGGAAAATATAAAAAGCTGACTTATGTCTATGAAGCGTTTGGTTACAAAAAAATCGTCACCTTAATTAATAAGGTTAAAGCAAGCCATCCCTGTCCATTCTGTAAAGGGAAAAAAGTTATTTCGGAAGATGGACTTCATGATGGCGTATATAAATTAACGATTCCCTGTGTTAGTTGTTATGCGAGTGGAATCAATGATGAAGGGCGTAAGGAAGTCGTTGAAGGTATAGATGTTCAAACTTGGCTAACGGGTAAAGTAAGTGACGTTATTTCTGAAAGCTTAAATATTGAAGCTGTTGCTGATATTCCAATTTTCAATCGTATTCGTGAGTTGAATAAACAAGAGATGATGGCGGTTTACCAATTTCTTGAGCAATAAAGTTTAGTTTTCTCAAAAAGACGATATAGAAAAGAAACGCATCGAGTCTATAGACTCGATGCGTTTTTTTTATAATTGATTATAAAGCTCACCATCAACAGGTTCTAACCATTCTGTTTCTCCGGGTGAAATGGCTAAGTGGACAAACCAACTGTCTTTTGTAGCACCATGCCAATGTTTTACGTTCGCTGGAATATTCACAACATCCCCGCTTTGGAGGAATTGAGCTGGTTTGCCTTCTTCTTGATACCAACCCTCACCACCGGTAACTAATAATACTTGTCCGATTTTATGGAAGTGCCAGTTATTGCGAGCTCCCGGGGCAAAGGTTACGTTCCCAATAGGCGCATTCAAAGGTGTCGCATCAGTATAAATCATCTGCAAGTATGCATCACCTATAAAATTAGCTTCAACCTTTTGTCCGAGTGGAAAGATAGTACTGTTGCTTAGTTGCTCATTAGCCATAATAAAAACCTCTTTCGTTTAATTTTTATAAATTTCTTTAGCAATATTAAATGCCGACCATGCTTTAGGCCACCCTACATAAAACGAAAGGTGCGTGATGATTTCCGCTACTTCATCTTTTGTGACTCCGTTTGCCTTTGCTTTATGCAGATGTGGAGTTAATTGTTCAAAGTTTCCTCCTGATATTAATGCTGAAACTGTAATCATGCTGCGGTCACGTGCAGATAATTCTTTCTCTCTTGACCACACTTCACCGAATAAGATATCATCGTTCAGTTCAGCAAATTTCGGAGCGAATTCTCCTAACAAGTCTCGTCCTGCTGTTTGTTTTTCAGCCATATAAGAACATCCCTTTCATCGATGATTAACTGCTTCAAAATGAAGTATAGACCTTAAAGTACACTTTAAGGCAAGCCATAAAAATGGATTGATACTTCGACATTTGGTTTTTTATTAATTTAAGTATATCCTTTGAATAGAAACAAAATTAGAAATGGAGGTGGGGATCATGCCTTATTCCATTGGAGAATTTGCAGAAATCGTCGGTGTTAACAAGAGCACGCTCAGATATTATGAATTGGAAGGCTTACTTACTCCACATCGAAGTGACAATAATTTACGTGAATATACAGATCAGGATATAGGTTGGGTTCAATTTTTGCTTCATTTAAAAGATTCAGGAATGACGATGGCAGAATTGAAGCAATATACCGAGTGGCGGGCTATGGGGGACGAGACAATTCCTGAACGGAAAAATTTACTTGAACAGCGTAAGCAACAAGTGGAACAAGAAATTAAGGCATTGCAACAAAACTTGGATATACTGAACCGTAAAATTGTATTTTATAATGATCAACTAACGGGGAATAAATACGAATTCGTCCTTTATCACAATGAAAAGATACCACATCAAGAAGAAAAAGTAGATTCCTAATAAGTTAAGAGGCAGATGAACAACTTTTGATTATCAAAGGTTGTTCATCTGCCTCTTCTAATTTCAAAACTTGAAATCGAAGATGAGAGTCTATTTGTGTAATCATATTGCATGATCCGGTCGAGATATTACATTCTCATTTATCCGTTTATTAATTATATTGAAGCTGTATTCGTTTAAAAAAACCAGAGTAAAGGAGAAATTACTTTTGAGAAGAGAACTGAGGAAGGTTTTGTCTTTTTTGTTGGTTTTAGTGACAGTGGTTGGCACAGGGATTAGCTTTGACGGCAATATTGTAAACGCTTTCGGTCCTAATGTCTTATATGTACCACCAGCAGATTCACCATCCTATGGGGCTTTATCACCTAGGGCAATCCAGCTTAAATATAGTGGCATCAACAATAATAAAATGTATGCTACATTTGAACAAACCTCTAATACCACCCCTGTTTTCCCTATTTATGAAAGCGTTGACAATGGTGTCACTTGGAATCAGGTTGGAGAAGTGGAGGATACTCAAAACGGTTGGGGAATGTTAAATTGCCCTGAATTGTTTGAACTCCCCCAATCTATAGGTAACATGCCTGCAGGTACTATGCTTCTTGCAGGAAATTCTGTGCCAAGCAACAAAGCAGCTACCAAGTTGGAATTATATAAAAGCAATGATTTAGGTAGAACATGGACATATGTAAGCACCATTGCTGAAGGTGGACGAAACGATATTGGTTACGATCCCATTTGGGAGCCTTTCTTTTTGGTTCACAACAACAAACTCATTGTTTATTATTCAGATGAACGTGATCCTGCCCATGCCCAGAAGTTAGTTCATCAGACTACGTTGGAGGGTACGAACTGGGGACCTGTGGTAGTTGATGTGGCATTTGCAGACAGTAAATTACGTCCAGGAATGCCTACAATCGCTAAGCTGGGCAATGGTAATTACGCAATGACCTATGAGATGGTCGGATACCCGGGCGTGCCCAATTATTTGAAAATTTCAGCAGATCCTGAGAGCTGGAATCTAACTGAAGTAGGATCTCTTGTAGGGTACGGAGGAAGTCCCTATATTTCTGCTTTGGGAGATGGGAGACTCGTATTAAACGTTGCAGGAAAAAAAGAAGTGCTGATCAACTCTTCTAGAGTGGATGCATCCGGAAGCTGGGTTCCATATAATCCGCCCGTAGATGCAGGGTATAACCGCCAACTACTGCCGCTTAGCAATGGCCGCTTATTTATCCCTCAAGCCGGATTTTTTAGTGGGAAAAACACGGTGAAATATGGTGATATGTCCGTAGGTTACTACAAATTAATTAATGTGAAGAGTGGGAAGGCTTTAGGTGTATTGGAAGGTGGAACTGCGAATGGCAATCCGCTCGTCCAATGGAGCAGCGGGACTAATTCTTTGGATCAATATTGGCTTATTTCCACAGCGGAAAGTGGGTATGCTCCTAACGGTTACAAATCCATTGTGAATGCAAAGAGTGGAAAGGTCGCCGGTATATTAGAAGGATCAACAACAGAAGGAGCTAAAGCCGTTTTATGGACTGAAAACCATTCCGATGACCAGCAGTGGACTTTACAAGCCTCTGGTAACTACTACAAGATTGTTAACCGTAACAGTGGTCAGACGTTAGGTATAGCGCAGGGTTCTACTGAAGAGGGTACCCAAGTTATACAGCAGACTGATGCAGGCAGCACTGATCAGCTGTGGGAGTTGGTTCCAGATGAAGGACATATTATGGTGGACAGTTATCGAATGGTTAATGAGAACAGTGGTAAAGTGTTGGGTATCTATCAAGGTTCGATGGCGGATGGAGGGAAGGCGGTTCAGTGGACCAGCGGAATTTCATCCCATGACCAAAATTGGTTTGTAGTCAGCACAGCTGATGGTTATACGAAGCTGGTCAATACTAATAGTCGTAAAAACCTGGGCATTTTAGGAGGTTCATTAGCTAACGGTGCTCAAAGTGTACAATGGAATGATAACGGATCGAATGACCAGCAGTGGACTTTGGAGTCCTCAGGTGATTTTTACAATATTATTAATCGTAATAGTGGAAAAGCTCTGGCAGTAGATCAGGGTTCGACGACAGAGGGGGCAAATATTATTCAAGCAAATAATACAGGTTCTGCTGGCCAGCACTGGAAACTAGTCTCGAATAGATAATTTATGTAACCAAAAGTCATCGACCTTAAATTAAGGGTGATGACTTTTTGTCGATATAATCTTTGAATGACTAAATCGTCACCTTCAGTGTCACGGGAATGTCACTTTGGAGAGATATACTATTTCCATCGACATATGGAGGGAATTGTGAAGTTATTATGGGAGTGAAATTACGAAAGATTCTTATTATAGGAACTATTTTATATACACTGTTGATCTTATATTTTTTGTTTTTTGCTTTCAATAGAGTAGAGCATGCAACAAGCCAGTATGAATATACGTTTATGTTGATTCCAGAAAGTGTTCCGCTTCTTTTTCCTGATCTCTTTGACCTATCCTTTTCTTGGGTTTATGACTTTGGGAACATCGCTGCTTTTATTCCTTTTGGCGTATTATTCCCTTTGCTGTATCGTACACATTTTAAGAAGTTTATTTGTTTGTTTATCTTAACAATTTTTATGCTGGAAAGTCTTCAAGCTTTAACTTTTTTGGGTTCCTTTGATGTAGCCGATGTCATCTCCAATACGTTAGGGGCAATGATCGGATTTTGTGCATATAAGATTGGATTTTCCCCGGAAATCACCAGGAGATCACTTTTTACTTCGGCATTATCTGTTGTTGTGCTATTGGTTGGAATCATGGGAATCTCTGAGATCATTGATTTAACTCTGAAGAAAAGTGAAAGACCTGTGCAGGGATTACAAACGTTGGAAAAGCTTACGGGAAGCATGCCTATCACGCATAATCTTCCCAGTTTCACTATCGCAGGTGAAAATATAATACCAAAAATGAATTTGTACAGCAGTGAAGGTGAAGAAATTAAAAAATACACCTATACTTTGGGTGATAAAAAAGAGGTATGGTTATATTTCAGCTTTGGATTCCCGCAAAATGAAAATTCTAGCAGTGAACTAATGATTATAGCTGATGGTAACATGATCCTTCAATCCAGTGAACAATATAGTTCCCAAGCTGAACTCAACAATACGGCATTAGTTACCGTAAAAGAAATAACCTTTATCCTTAAAGGGAATGTGAAGTTATGGGATGTAGGATTCAGTGAAATGAAGCATTGGTGGGAATGAGGAACTAACCCTTCGTTAATTTTATTAACGGAGGGTTTCTTTTGCTGATCGCCTCATATACATATTCCGATATACAGCCGGGGTGAGGTTCTCGTATTTTTTGAAGGTTTTAATGAAATAGCCCGTGTCGCAAAAGCCCAAATCATCACTGACTTGATTGATCGGGGAATCCGTGGATTCCAGCAGTTGCTTAGCCCATTCAATCTTGAGTCTGGCAATGAAGATGGAGAAATTCTCTCCAGTTTCTTTAGTGAAAATACGGCTGAAATAACTGGGGCTGATATGACAAAGCTTAGCCATCTCTTTGAGGCTGAAATTCTCATTTTTGTGTGCATAAATGTAATTAAAAGCAGGCTGAAGCACAGAATTTACTGAGACGAACTTTTGTACACCATTCTTTAATTTGGTCTCGATCAAGGCCCCGGATAACTCCTGCTGTATGGATTGGATTTTTCGATACGTACGGTCTGACTCGTCCATTGCTTCAGCAGAAGCGGGTTCTTCTATATTGGTGGTCAGAACCTTTTTGTACAAATCCACAGTAGTATGCTTTTGAATGGCTTCCTCCACGATATAGGTACTTAACTGCAGCAGCAGCTCAACACACTTTGTTACTTCATCGTAGGATAAAACAGGCAGTGCCTGGTAATCCTCTTTGAGTGCTTTAAATTTCATGTTCGTCTCCACATTCGGCGGGCGAGAGACAATTTGCTCCAGTTGTGGCACGTCAGGTTCACGAAGCTTGAGCTGTCCGGCCATAATTGCACCTAGATATTGATTATCTATAATGATCGGAATCGCGATATCTATAATATTGAAATGACATAAATAAATAAACGGTTTGTTCTGGCGAACCGCTTCAATCCCAGCGCGGGCATCACATTTTTGACAATATTGAGAGAGATGGGAGTCCTGGCGCACACCTTGACAGAATGGCTGGCAATAGCTGTGCTTGGTCACGGGAACACCCTTGTAATCAACAGTAAGAATAGCCATTTTGGTTACAAGAGATAAGGAATCCTGGAGCTTTTCCCATTTCTTCAAATCAATAATTTCTTCTAGATTGAACCGGGATTTTGACATCACAAAATTCTCCTATGTAAGTTATAGAATCTTAATGAACATTATACAGAATAATTCAACACAATGACATGAAAGTTCGATTTTTCACGATTATGACAAAAAAATACGATAAGAAAACGCTTTAATAAGCTTTTATTGTTTCATGTTTCTTAAATTAGAGCAATCTATAATGATAACTATAAACAACTGAGGAGGAACGAAAAATGAGAAGAGCATTTATCAGTCCGACGAAATATGTACAAGGTGAGAATGAATTATTGAACTTAGGTTACTTCGTAAAAACATTTGGTGATTCTGCTTTGTTAATTGCCCATCCAGATGATGTAACACGTGTGAAAGACAAACTGGAGTCAACTAAACAGAAATTTAATATAACTCTTGTTGAAAGCGGCTTCCACGGGGAATGCTCAAGACAAGAAGTCGCCAGATTACAAGCGCTAGCCAAAGAACATCAATGTGCATGTACGATTGGCTTGGGTGGAGGTAAGGCGATTGATACGGCAAAATGTGTAGCTGAAGGAGAAGCGCTGATTATCGTTCCAACGATAGCAGCAACTGATGCTCCGACAAGCCACTCAGCGGTGCTCTATACTCCGGAAGGTGAATTCGATGATTATGCTTATTTCAAGCAAAGCCCGAGTGTAGTCATGATTGATACAACAGTTATTGCCAATGCACCTACAAGATTTCTTGTGGCAGGTATGGGAGATGCACTTTCAACCTATTTTGAAGCAAGAGCTACTGCAAATTCTTACTCCAATGTGAATGCAGGTTTACCTTGCGGAGTTCGTGAAGGGGTTTGCGGTGAAGCTAAAGGAACAGTAACAGCGTTGGGACTTGCGAAGCTCTGCTATGAGACATTGCTTGAGAATGGATTCAAGGCGAAGCAAGCTTGCGACATGAATATCGTAACCCCAGCTTTGGAGAATATAATTGAGACGAATATTCTTTTATCGGGTCTTGGGTTTGAAAGTGGTGGTTTGGCAGCGATTCATGCGATTCATAATGGGTTAACTGCTTTGGAAGGAACTCATCATTATTATCATGGTGAAAAGGTTGCCTTCAGCACGATTGCTCAATTGGTTCTTGAAAATGCAGACCGGACTGAATTAAAAGAAGTGTTGGACTTCTGTCTATCGATTGGCCTCCCAGTATGCTTAGCGGATATTGGTGTTGAGCATGTAACCTATGAGGAACTGCTTGAGGTTGCTAAAAAAGCTTGCATTGCTGAGGAATCTATCCATTCGATGCCGTTCCCAATTACGGAGGATGCGGTTGCATCAGCAATTATGGCAGCCGATCAATTAGGCCGTCAATATAAATCAAGTAAGGAGCTTTAAGATGAAAAAAATAATAAACAAGCCGGAGACTCTGGTTAGGGAAATGTGTAACGGGCTTGTCTTGGCGCATCCCGAGCTGGATTTCGATCCTAAATTCAAAGTGATTTCTAAGAAAGAGATCAATCAAGATAAAGTTACCCTGATCAGTGGTGGCGGAAGCGGGCATGAGCCGGCTCATGCCGGGTTTGTAGGAACCGGGATGCTGGATGCAGCTGTATGCGGTGATGTGTTTGCTTCTCCATCCCAAATTCAGGTTTATCAAGCGATTCGCCGCACAGCAAGCACCAAAGGTTCGCTGCTTATTATCAAGAATTATAGCGGTGACATCATGAACTTTAAAAATGCGGCCCATCTAGCAACTGAAGACGGTATCGAAGTGGATTATGTCAAAGTAGACGACGATATTGCCGTTGAAGACAGCCTTTATACAGTAGGGAGAAGAGGCGTAGCCGGAACAGTGCTTGTTCATAAGGTAGCCGGAGCAGCAGCAGAAGCTGGATTGTCCTTAGCGGAAGTGAAAGAAGCGGCGCAACATGCAATTGATCATGTGCGCAGCATAGGCTTCGCCTATACCTCTTGTACCGTGCCTGCCAAAGGTACTCCGACATTTCATATTGAAGAGAACGAGATGGAATACGGGGTTGGCATCCATGGAGAACCTGGAATACGCAGGGAGAAAATTGTACCCGCAGATGAATTAGCACAGCGAATGGTTACCTCTTTGCTAGACAACTTCCAAATGAATGATCAGAAGCAGGAGGAAGTAGCCGTATTAATTAATGGTTTTGGAGGCACCCCGCTGCAAGAGTTATATTTGCTGAACAATTCTGTCATCCGCGAATTAACCGCTAAGAATAAGCAAGTGTTTAAAGTGTTTGTTGGTAACTACATGACCAGCATTGACATGGCAGGTGCATCGGTGACGATAATGAAGCTGGATGAGACACTGAAGAAATGGTTATCTGCGCCTTGTGATACACCAGCCTTGTCGATTAAAGGCCCTTTTGAGCCTGTGAAATATACTGAAGTAATCCAAGAAGAGAAAGCAGACAGCAATGTATCCTTTAAGAATAATACGGATGCTGCTGCAGCGGTGATTAAGAACAATCGGTTTACTTTGCAAAATATCGTCTATCTGCTCGATCAAATGAGCCAGGTTATTATCGAGAATGAAGTTCCGTTCTGTGAGCTTGACTCCCACGCTGGAGACGGCGATTTCGGGATGAGTGTAGCTAAGGGCTTTAAACAGCTGAAAGTCGAGTGGGAAGATATTTTAGCTCATCATCTCACTAATATCGGTGAGTTCCTTGACGCCTGCTCCATGGTCATTATGGAATATTGCGGCGGAGCATCCGGACCGATCTGGGGATCAGGCTTCCGCGCAGCGAGCAAAAATGTTCAGCAGAAGGAAGAGCTGACCATTCAGGAGTTTGCTGATATGATGCAGTCTGTTGTCAAAGGGATTCAAGATACGGGTGAAAGATCTTTTGGCAGAGGGGCTGTCGTCGGAGACAAGACATTGATTGATGCGCTTGTACCGTTTGCAGATGCCTGGACCCAAAGTGCAGAACAAGGCGACGATATTAAAGTGGCGGCAAATAAAGCAGCGGAAGCAGCTGTCCAAGGTTCTAAAAATACTATAGAAATCGTTGCCCGTATGGGAAGAGCCGGTACAGTAGGGGAACGCAGCATCGGTTATCCAGATGCGGGTGCTCATGCGCTTGGGGTTATTTTCACAGAGCTGGCAAAAGCAATGAAATAAACAAGGTTAACTGGCGTATCACCTAAAATTTAAAAAAAACGTACTGCATTAGCTGCAGTACGTTTTTAATTTAAATAACAAATTCAACGATGTATTGTTGGCAAATGAGTTCATATCCCAGCGATTGATATAGAGAAATGGCTCCTACATTCTCCTCAAAAACATTCAAATATACGTTAGCTGAAATGGCATGTCCTTGGCGTGTTAGCTCTGCACAGACTTTTTTTCCATAACCATTTCTTCTCCAGGCTACATCTGTTCCGATATTTCCTAGTTCAACGTAATCCTCACTATATATATGGTATCCTCCTACAGCAATCAGCTCGTCTTGTGCCATCACACCATAGAACGGATTCTGTAATTCTTCTTTTGAAAAAGCCATGGTTTGCAGCTCGTTCATCTTTGCTTCAATTCGCTGGAAATGAGCAGGTCCTAAGTGCATAACATGCTTGTCCGCTGTTGGTAGAACATCTTCATGAATATGTTTCATAAGAAGCAATTTTTTGGGAGGGCTGTAGAACTCAAGCTGAGAAGCAAAGACCTGCAGCTCTTGTTCGTTAATAATAAAGCTACCTACCGCATGGTTATGTAGATGTAATTCATCTTTCATGAACGCCAACATTGAGCTGAGACAAAAGGATTGCTGAACTGGATATACAGAAAAAGCATTAAACGGAAGGCCACTTAAAAAGGCTAATACTCCAAGCAACTCGCCCTGGTCAGAATACTGACCGTAATGCACTGTGTTTTGTCTGCGAAAAGTAAGGTATGAATAATATAAAAAATGCTGTTCCTTATTAATCGAGCTTAAAATAACATCCAACTCTGCTGCTGTTAATTTTCTATACATATACGACCTGCCTCCATTAACAATTGCTGTTGCTATTTCCTCTTGCTGAATTAGCACAACCTTTTCTAATATATCATAAATCAGAACTTTGTTTGCTTTATTGCTGGGTTGAGCCAAGTATGATACTATTGTCCCCTTAGAAACATAAAATGAGATATGAAGGTTTTCTTGAAAGGATGATATATATTAAGGCAATCTTAGTTCGGTACTTCGGAAATCCGCAAGATCGAACCGCCATGTTCAACGCTGCTTCCTTAGTCATCGATGCTTTTATTGGTATAGGCAAGTTAATTCTTGGGTTATATCTATTGTCCGGATGGTTCATCACAAATGCACTTTATTATCTGATCCTTTGTATAGCCAAAGGACAGGTGCTTCATAAATATACATTAGCTAAAAAAGTCAGTTCAGCACAGCAAAGGTATTCACTGGAGCTTTACGTTTATAAGCGTGGCGGTGTTTTTCTTTGTCTTCTAGGGGTTTCTTATCTGTTGGTCTGCCTGCGGATTTATCTAGTCGGAGATGCTTTGGTTTATGAAGGTTACATTGTATATCTGGTAGCACTGATCGCTTTTACAAAACTTGGTTTTGCCATTCATGGAAATATTGTTAACCGTCATCTCAAAAATCCCATTATATCAACATTAAAAATGATTAGCTTTACTGATGCCTTAGTCTCCATTGTTGTCACTCAAATGGCTGTGCTTACAATGAAAGGCTCACCTCAGGCATTAAACGCCAGCGCGTTGTTTGGCATGGGATGTAGTGTTTTATTTTGTCTGGGGGGGATCTGGATGATGCTCCGTAAGACAAAGGTTCCAATGAAGGAAGTAGAATTAATTAAAAATTAGATGATATCATAACTTCCCCTTATCCCTTAGGATGAGGGGTTATTTGTATTTTTATGTCATATTATCAGCGTTGAATGCCGAAGCTTATAGAAAATTATATTTTTATGCAACCTAAACACTTCTTTTCCTACTTTATAAGTGAATGCTTAATCAAATCGAACGGAAGTGATGGAGTGGAAGATAGTGAAATCATACAATTGTATTTTGCACGTAATGAAAGGGCAGTAGAAGAAACATCGAAAAAATATAGAAATTATTGTACTCGGATCGCTCATAACATTTTGTCTAATGCTGAAGATTCGGAAGAATGTGTTAACGATACCTTTCTTGGTGCATGGGAAGCAATACCGCCGAAGTCTCCTGCAAAGCTGTCCTCTTTTCTGGGGAGAATCACACGAAATATTGCTTTGAACAAATACGATTATTACATGGCTAAAAAACGGAATAAAAAATTCGATACGATTCTTAATGAATTAAACGATTGTTTATCCTCTTCAGACAACGTTGAAACCCAATACGAGGAAGCACAAATAGCCGAATCTATAAGCAAATTTCTACACAACATTAAGGAAGATCAGCGGAATGTTTTTTTGAGGCGTTACTGGTATTCTGATTCTTTGGCCGATATTGCCGCACGCTTCTCAATCAGTGAAAGTAAAACCAAATCAATTCTTTTCAGAACACGCAAAAAACTCCAAATATATCTTCAGAAAGAGGGTTATTTCCTTTGAATAATAAAGAGCTCTTCAAAACAATCGGTTACATAGACGAAAATTTGATAGAAAAAGCCAACTCCGTGAGACGCACTAATAAAAAAGCTTATGTAAAGTGGGGCTCACTCGCAGCTTGTGCTGCATTGGTGTTAGGTGTGGCCGTTTATAAATTTCCGCAGACTCCGTTGCCTAATTCACCACAAATATCACAGCAGACACCAGTCTCGTCTCCCACAGGGGTTCGCAAAATTCTGAATTACAATGGATACCGTTATGCATTCGTAGCAGATGGCGCTCAGTTTAAGTTCACAGGTATGGAGCCTGACAAATCGCTTGGTGCATTAGAGTTTGATCTCAACCAAGAGCCCGGAAAGAATGACGGGGATAAGAATGCGGAAAAAGATTATGCCGCTACGTTCGCTATGGGTGGAAAGCTGTATGAAATCCCAACATACCCATCCCATTTTCGTATTGCAGTTAAGGATGAGCAATATTATTATCTAGCTGAAATTGTGGCGAAGGTAGACGATTCTGCAATGAGCGCGAAGGAGTATCTAGATCTGGCTAATCTGAAGGAGCATGCAAAAGATATCTATATTCTGAATCATGTGGGGAATGACGTGCAAAAGACTATCACTGATCATCCTATTGTTGAGTCCATTATCGAAGGTTTGTACAGCGCAAAAAAAACAGAGCTAAGCATTAAGGAATATGAAGCTCTTGCAGCGGCGCAATCCCAAGGAAAATCATATCAATTACAGTTCAACCTCAAAGACGGGACTTATATCGCCATGTATATCATTCCCGAATTAAAGGTGGTGTCTATGGGTGATGCTTATTATTATTTGCCTGATACCTTTTTTGATCAAACCAGCGACCTCTTTTCAGGGCTGACACAAGAAGTGCTACCGCTTTACTGAGAAGGCGGAGATAAGAGATCCTTAAAAACTGTACATTGCAGGTTATCTAATATCTCGCATATAATGATCTAAATGATAATCGTTATCATTTAATAGAAGAGAAAAGGTGATCTGCTCATGATAAAACATAATATTGGGATTACGGAGTGCAGCTTACCTGCTGAGTGTATAACAGAATGACAAGTTCATCTATTCATAACATCTATAACGGGTATTTCGATGCTTTGTTTGAGGCTCCGTCTATGAGGGGCACTACAGAGAGGAAACATTTTGCACAATCCAGTACCCAAGGATACGTCGATAGAGTGATCACACCCTCCGGGATCGAAATTGTTGATAGTGATTACCGTTTTGCTGATGATCGCCTAGTTCGGGTTCAATCCGAAGCGGCGATGATTGAGTTAAGCTTTTGTCTGCAGGGAAGCGGGGAAGTTCATGTAACAGATACCAGCCATGAGTTAATGCCCGATAGTTGTTCATTGCAGTTCATGCAGGATTTCCAAGCGGAATTTCACTATCGGAGTGCTGAACCTATCCGTTTATTGTCCATAGGTGTACCGGTTACACTATTCGATTCATGGATGGCGGATCAAAGCTCTTCACATGCTCGCAGCTTATCCGGGCTGTTAGATTCACGTGCTTTTCGAATGTTCCGTATGCCTATTCTTCCAGAAACCACCCGATTATTGGTGCAATTGAGAGACTGTCCATATCATACCTCCATGCGCCGGTTGTACGTAGAGGGGAAGGCATTAGAACTCCTATCTGTATATTTTGACGCATTTCTTTTTGAGCAGAAACATACTAAACGGAGTTTGCATTTATCACGTAGTGACCGAGAAAACATTCGGAAAGCCAGGGATATCATCCTTGACCACATGGCAAACCCACCTTCGCTAATCGAATTGTCCAAGCTGGCAGGCATTAACGAATACAAATTGAAAGTTGGATTTAAGGAAGAGTACGGAACAACTGTATTTGCATATTTACGGAACAAACGTTTAGAAAAAGCATGGGAAATCATAAGTACCGGGGAAATTAGTGTCAGCCAAACGGCGACGATGGTAGGTTACAACAACTTTAGTCATTTTGCCGAAGCTTTTCGGAAGCAGTATGGAATTAATCCTTCAGAAGTAATTAAAAAACGATAAAAATTAAATAAATATCCGCCAAACCGTTATTCAATCCCTCTGCCGGTAGTTCTGTCCTATCAGCAGAGTGTATGATCGGACTTGCTAGAAGTGAGAATGATTATCAATAGATTGGAGAGGGTTGGAAAAAATGTTCAGTTTAAAACGAATCTCTTTTGTCGGAATCGCCTTAATCATGATGGTGATGCTGTACGGGTGTGGGAATTCAGGTCAGGAGGCTAAGGTAGAAAATTCTCAACCTGCGGTAAATTCAGAACCCGTCGCTACTAATTCGACCGAAACACGTACCCTCAAGGATGCTAAAGGAGATGTTGTAATACCGGTGAATCCGGTTAGAATTGCCGATGTATCCGGCTCAACGGAAGAACTTCTGGTGCTTGGATATAAACCTGTTATTACTGGGAATACGGATATGGCTAATTCATTAGAAATCACTCCTATTCTCAAAAAAGAACTGCCTGATGTAACTCCCGCTGGATGGTTTCAGACGGAAGTCAACTTAGAAGCGATCATTGCAGCAAGCCCTGATTTGATACTGGCAGGACCTACCCAAGAAAAAATCTATGATCAACTAAATATGATTGCTCCAACAGTGAGGGTGCCTTATGGCTTTAACGCTTTTAGAGAGCGATTTGCATTTGTTGCGGAGGTACTTGATAAGAAAGCGGAAATGGAAACGTGGTTGAAGGTCTATGATCAACGTGCTCTACTACTACATGATCAAATCACTGAGATAACCAAGGAAGAGACGTTTGCGGTAATCGAAGCTACAGAGAAAGAAATACGCATCTATTCCCGCACAGGTATTGCGGATATGATTTTTAATGATCTAGGATTACCCCTCGCGCCAGGTACACCGGAGCCAGATCCATGGGGAGGGAAAGTGACAAGTCTAGAAGCACTGTCTACCTTTAATCCAGACCATATCATTTTATTATCCGATAATGACCAGAATGTTCTTGACCAAAGCAAGGTCTGGAGTAATCTGAAAGCTGCAAAATCGAATAATATATATCGCATGACAAGCAGACAAAATTATAATGAGGCTTTCTTTGCTTTAGGAAAAGAAGCATTGTTGGAGCAAATAGCCGAACAAATCAAGGAACATATCAAACAGTAAAGGATAATTTAATCTTTTCTCGAATATTCTCTGAGTTGCAATGATTATTATTTGAAGGGATGATTAAATTGAAGCAAGGGATATTAGTTTTTCTAAATGGAACTTCAAGTTCCGGAAAGACCTCCATATCGACTGAACTGATAAAACAGAAAGAGATTCCTTTTTATCATTTATCAATTGATGATTTTTTTAATAATTACAATGATTTTATTAATAATAAATTTCCAGATGAACCTCCAAGAGAAATAGATCATCAAGTCGTTTCCCAAATATTAGATGATTCCATATTCTCAGTGTACCGCTCGACAATTAAATTGTTAATAGAAATGGGTTTTAATGTAATAGTAGATACCGTAATCGACAATGATAAGAGGTTTAATGTGTTTCTTGATCAATTTTTCGATCAGCCTACGTTATTTATAGGTGTAATATGCTCGAAAGAAGAACTCATAAGAAGAGAGCAAACAAGAGGAGATAGAAAGATTGGACTAGCAGCTTCACAGTTTAGCAAAGTATATTGCTTTGATGAATATGACCTCGAAGTAAATACGGAAGAGATGAATTCAATAGAATGTGCCGAAAAGATATTAAGTTTTATTAAGTCCAATAAGGAATACTCGGTATTTAAGAAATTAAGTAAAAGAAATGTTAGTGTTTCCTAGATGGCGTATCCAGATAACACCATATTCAAGCGGGTCAAAAAAGAGAGGATCCTTTATAATAATGAGAATTATTCTCAATATTATAAAACTTGAACGGAGAGCGGTAGCAATGACTGGAATAGATTATCATCACAATTTCAATCTTTTTTTCGATGGGCTTGAGCTGCCGCGGCAGAATAGAGATCGTACAGAGCACATGGCACTACATTCGCAAAGGGGAGAAGGGTTCGTTCGTCGATTCGTCCCACGCTTTGATATCAATGTGGTGGTATCCGATTTTACCTTTCGCCAGGATTACAGCATGCCTTTGGTAACCAAAACAGCAATGGTTGAACTTAATTATTGTTTACAAGGGAAAAGAGAAGTCTCTGTAGATGGTGTCCAGTATGAGTTTGTTCCGGGAAGCTGTACGCTACAACTCATGAATGAAGTTGGCTCTCAATTTGAGTTTCAGGGGAATGAATCTTATCTTATGTTAGGCATAGGTATTCCTGTTTCGACTTTTCATCACTTCATGGAAGAAGGCGGGGGTGGGAGATCCGCTGATTTTGACCGCATTCTTGGCCAAGCATCTTTTCGTGTATTCCAGGAAACGATGCAGCCGTCTACTGCTATCGTGCTTGAGCGAATGCTGGCAGCTCTTCAAAACCGCAGCACCAAAAATCTGGAGATCGAATGTAGTACATTAGAGCTTTTGTCGTTGGGCTTTCAATCGATTCTAACAGAGGGTACTTCTGGGACAACAAAGCTATCGAAAAGCGACATGACAAAAATTAGTGAAGCCCGGGACATCATGTTGCAACGGATGATAGATCCGCCAAGCCTGTTGGAGCTCTCCCGATTGATTGGAATGAATGATAACAAATTAAAATCAGGCTTTAAAGAAATGTTCGGAACAACTGTATTCGGCTATTTGCGGGATATAAGGTTGGAGAAGGCTCTACACCTATTGCAGCAAGGTAATTTGAACGTTAATGAGACATCCTGTGCTGTAGGTTATTCCAACTCAAGTCACTTCTCAGAGGTGTTTCGGGAGAAATACGGGATCAATCCCGGCAAGCTTGTGAAACAGTTTGCTTCTTCTGTACTGTTGACTTCAAAACACGAATCGAACCTTTAAAGAATACGGAGATGACAGTTGCAAATAACCCACCAGTCACGACTGGTGGGTTATTACATTTACATATGAAGAGAAACGCAAAATCCCTCAGAATTTATTCTATCTCTCGACTACTGTTTCTCCTTCAATTAACACAGGTTGATAATAAGTATTGTTGGGAAGATCCTTTTTTCCTTGTAATTTTTTAATGACCCAATCCGCTGCATCACGGCCCATAGTTTCTTGGGGATGTGTTAAAGTGGTCAGTTTGATGTTTGCATTTTGGGCAATATAGGAGTTGTCCTGGCCAATAATTGATAATTCCTCTGGTATAGAAATGTCTAGCTGTCTGCAAGCATTGACCACTTCCAGACCAACCTCGTCGTTGTAGCAGACAATCGCAGAGAGGGTATCTCTATTTTTATTTAGGAAATCCTTCAAGTTCGTAGCTAAGGTTTGTTTGGTCTCGGTGTTGAACGAAAATATTTGCTCTGGATAAAACCGCAATTTAGCTTCTTCGAGGGCTTTGATATAACCCTTCATTCGATATTTGCCTTGTAAATCATCCATTTTTGCGATAAGTCCAATTTGAGAGTGGCCTTTGGAGATCAATTCTTTTGTTGCCAGATAACTGGACTGCACATCGTCAAGACAAAGGAAGGGGAGCTCTATTTCCTCATAAAAAGCATTAATCATAATGAGTGGAATATCTTGCTCCTTAAACGACAGATAATACGCAATATTGGGATTATACAGATTACTTTTCGTAGGTTCAATAATTAAACCATCTACGCCGTAGGACAACATCATTTCGAGAGCTTTTTTTTCTTGCGCAACATCGTTATTGGTACTAGCCAATAGTAGTGAATAGTTATCCTCATTCATTCGGCTTTCAATCCCCCGGATAATAGAAGGGAAGATGTAGTCAGAGATATAGGTCGTAATTACACCGATCGTCTTCTTATGGGAACTCCCGCCGGTCTTTGTGCGATATTGGTTGCTGACATACGTGCCAGAACCTTTTTCGCTGCGGAGGAATCCTTCGTTGGATAGCTCTAAAATGGCTTTTCTAACAGTCTGTCTGCTAACCTCGTACAAGGACTGCAAGGCAGACTCCGTAGGAATTTGTTCGCCTACATTGTAATCTCCTGAAAGGATCTTGCTTTTTATATCCTCTATAATCACTTGATACTTTGGTTTCATGTAATTCCTCTTTCCATACTTGTTCGCTTTATAATTCGTACATTTCGATAAGTTGTATGTACAAATTATAGCATGACTACGAATTAAATATAAAGGGGCTCTTTTTTTATGAAAAAATGTAAATATTTCGTACCTTTAGATCATCATAAACAAACTAAGTCCGGAGTTAAATTATTATCTTCTCCATATTTGTATGTATATATAACTATTTTATTGACAAATGTACGTACAAAAAATTATACTAAAGCTGTCAATTAAGAAAGCGAATTCTTTTATATTAAAAAAGCGCTGTCAGAGAGGTGACCAACGTGATATCGAATCGATTAAGCATCGAAGAAGCAATCAATAAGGGAGAAACTTCGCTAGGGATTGAATTTGGATCCACGCGTATTAAAGCAGTACTTATTGATCATAGTTTTCAAACGATCGCTTCTGGAAGTTATGAATGGGAAAATCAGTTGAAAGACGGCTTTTGGACGTACAGCCTAGAAGATATTATCAAAGGTCTACAAGATGCTTATCGTGAGATGAAGCAAGAAGTTCAACAAAATTACGGAATCACCCTCCAAACCGTTGGTTCAATCGGGTTTTCTGCAATGATGCATGGATATATGGCTTTTGACGACCAGGATCAATTGCTCGTTCCGTTCCGGACTTGGCGTAATGCAACAACGGGTAAGGCAGCCAAAGAACTGACAGATGTATTTAAATTCAATATTCCTGAACGTTGGAGTATTGCTCATCTTTATCAGGCGATCTTAAACAAAGAAGAACATGTGCCGCAGATTCGGTTTGTTACAACGTTAGCAGGATACATTCATTGGTTATTGACCGGCAACAAAGCACTTGGTGTTGGAGATGCTTCAGGTATGTTCCCGATTGATGAATCCATAGGAAATTATAATGAATCTATGATACAACAGTTTGATGAGCTTATTGCTGGCAAAGGTTATTCGCTGAAGACCAGCAACCTTCTTCCTAAGGTGTGTGTTGCCGGTGAGCAAGCGGGTCTATTAACCGAAGCAGGAGCCAAAATTCTGGATCCATCATTGCAATTACAAGCTGGGATTCCGCTTAGTCCTCCAGAAGGGGATGCGGGAACCGGTATGGTTGCTACCAATAGTGTAAGAAAACGTACCGGGAATGTCTCCGTAGGAACCTCTGTTTTTGCCATGATCGTATTGGAAAAAGAGCTTTCCAAGGTTTATCCGGAAATCGATATGGTGACTACGCCAGACGGAAGTCCAGTAGGTATGGTTCATGCTAATAACTGTTCAAGTGACCTTAACGCCTGGCTCGGATTATTCCGTGAGTTCTATGAAGCGATGGGGCAAAAAGCCGAAGCTGACAAATTGTACAGCGTACTGCTGAATAAAGCTTTGGAAGCAGACCCAGATGCCGGTGGATTGCTCAGTTACGGTTATTTCTCGGGTGAGAACATTACGGGGTTAGAAGAAGGTCGTCCGTTATTTGTACGTTCGCCTGAGAGCAAATTTAATCTGGCTAACTTTATGCGTACACATTTGTTCAGCGCCTTTGGTGCTTTGAAAATTGGAATGGACATTTTGACGAAAGAAGAGAATGTAGCTATTGATAGTATTTTAGGACACGGCGGTATATTTAAGACTCCGGTTGTTGGCCAAAGAATGATGGCAGCTTCACTGAATGTTCCTGTTTCCGTAATGTCGACAGCTGGAGAAGGCGGCGCATGGGGAATGGCTATTCTTGCCTCCTACATGATGAACAAAAATCAGGAAGAAAGCTTGGAAGACTTCCTCGATCAAAAAGTGTTCAAAGATGTAAAGGGAGAAGAAATTCATCCCGATGCAACCGACATTAAAGGTTTTGAAACCTTTATCGAACGTTATAAAAAAGGTCTGGCGATTGAGCAATCCGCTGTTGATAATTTAGTCTGAAAATGGAGGGACCAAGATGTTAGAACAACTTAAAGAAGAGGTTTTTCAAGCCAATCTGGAATTGCCGAAACATGGACTAATCAAGTATACATGGGGAAATGTGAGTGCAATTGATCGCGAAAGTGGATTATTCGTAATCAAACCTAGTGGTGTAGATTATGAAACAATGAAAGCCAGCGATATGGTAGTTGTTGATCTGGATGGCAATGTGGTTGAAGGGGAGATGAGACCTTCCTCCGATACACCTACTCACGCAGTACTTTATAAACATTACTCCGAAATTGGCGGAATCGTGCATACACATTCCACTTGGGCGACTATCTGGGCACAAGCAGGACTTGACGTTCCTGTAATGGGAACTACGCACGCTGATACATTCTATGGCTCCATTCCTTGTGCACGTTTCTTGACGCAAGAGGAAATCGATCGGGGTTACGAAGCGGAAACAGGTAATGTAATCATCGAAACCTTTGAACAACGCGGGATAGATATTATGGCGGTTCCCGGTGTTTTGCTTAAAGGCCACGGACCCTTTACTTGGGGGAAAAATGCAAAATCCGCTGTAATGAACAGCGTAGTGTTGGATGAAGTATCGAAAATGAATTTATTTGCTAGAGAGTTGAACCATTTTGCGGAAGAATTGCCACAACGTATTCTAGATAAACATTACTTGCGCAAACATGGGAAAGACGCTTATTACGGTCAAAAATAATCAAACCACAAAATGATGAAAAGAGGATGAATATGTCAACAGCAGTAGCAAAAGAATTTTGGTTTGTCGTAGGTTCGCAACATCTTTATGGGGAAGAAGCATTGGCTGAAGTTAAAGCGCACGCACAAACGATGACAGATGCTTTGAATAAAAGCGGAGTTTTGCCTTACCCACTAGTATTGCAGGATTTGGCTGTCAGCGCAGATAAAATCACCAACATTATGAAAGAAGTTAACTACCGTGACGAAGTTGCCGGTGTCATCACTTGGATGCATACTTTCTCACCTGCAAAAATGTGGATCCGCGGAACAAAAATGCTGCAAAAACCTTTGCTTCATCTAGCTACGCAATATAATGAAAGTATTCCATGGGCAACAATTGATATGGACTTCATGAACTTGAACCAAGCAGCTCATGGTGACCGTGAATATGGTTTTATTAATGCCCGTTTGAACAAACAAAACAAAGTGGTTGTAGGCTATTGGGAACGCCCTGAAGTTCAAAAGCAAATTGCAGAATGGATGGACGTAGCCGTTGCTTATAACGAAAGCTTCAATATCAAAGTTGCTCGTTTTGGTGACAACATGCGTAACGTTGGTGTAACTGAAGGAGATAAAGTTGAAGCCCAAATTCAATTTGGCTGGACGGTAGACTACTTTGGTATTGGTGACCTGGTTCAAGTCATTAATGAAGTTAAAGAAGAAGAAATCGATGGTTTGTTTGCTGAATATGCAGAGCTGTATGAATTCGACTATGGCACTAACAGCAAAGAAGCTTGGGAAGCTAGCGTAAGAGTTCAAGCAAGCTATGAAATTGCTATCAAACGTTTCCTTGATCAAGGTGGCTACAATGCCTTCACCTCAAACTTCGAAGATTTACATGGAATGAAACAACTTCCAGGACTTGCTGTTCAACGTTTGATGGCACAAGGATATGGTTTTGCTGGAGAAGGAGACTGGAAGACTGCAGCTCTCGACCGCTTGCTTAAAGTGATGAGCCATAACCAATCGACTGGCTTTATGGAAGATTACACTTATGAATTGACAGTTGGACAAGAATCTATTCTTCAATCCCATATGCTTGAAGTAGATCCAACTTTGGCAAGCAACAAACCAAAAATCATCGTGTCTCCACTAGGTATTGGTGGTAAAGACGATCCAGCCCGTTTAGTATTTGACGGCAAAGCAGGAGACGGTGTAGTGGTTTCCATGGCTGACTTCGGTACGCATTACAAACTTTTGATCAATGAAGTGACTGCTTTTGAACCAACTGTTCCAGCTCCAAACCTTCCAGTAGCTCGTGTGCTTTGGAATGTTAAACCAAACTTCCAAGACGGAGTTAAAGCTTGGATCGAAAATGGTGGCGGTCACCACACCGTTGTTTCATTAACTCTTACAACAGACCAAATTATTGCTTACGCAAAACTTGTGAACTTGGAATATGTAGTTATTAAATAATAGCAAAGCTTTATTACGATCAATAGGACTCCATTCCTCGGCTTTTTGAGGAATGGAGTCCTATTGTTTTGTTCGATATACTTCAATAAATGCGATAGTTTCCACTTAGGGCCAGTAAACTAAAGAAGTACAGACAGTTATCATAATAACGACGTTGTCCAGTTCGCAAAGGTGTATCCCAAAACAAACGGACAAAATGCTCTGCCTCCGGGCCATCCGAAGCAAGCGAAGCCATGGCATTAGTCGCCAAAAGGCCTACCGGATGCAGCGCCGGTTCGTCGAATGCCTGTCCCTCAATGGTATACCTCCGGTAATTGGAAACTTCGATATTCCTAAAAAAAGCTTGAATCCGGTTACATTGATCGACCTGCCAGCTGTCCTTTTGGAACCATGCCCAGTCCAAACCGATATTAGCCGCAACCCGGTAAGCATCACTGAAAAAATGACTGAAATCACCATGAGGCTGGGGTTCTGCCGGGGTGCCGTTAAAATTAGCATATTCGGGAGCGAGGCCAGTTATAGGATTACATGTAGTGTGTAGATATGAGCGGCTGGCTTCCGCCGCTTCTCTCCAAAACATGTGGTCACCTGCATCAGCCCACAAAGCGAACAAATCATAGAAATGGGGGAGATGGTAAGATGGATCACTGAAGGTGGATTCCGGTACGAATTTAATCAGTTTCGTTTCCGCGTCCCACATTGAGTCACCAGCGCCTGTTTCAGTTTTATGTACACAAGCACGCAATATTATTCGAGCCTGCTCGGAATAATTATAAGGTGCCGGACCGTTCCCCCAACGTTTTGAGGCAAAAAACAAAGCCATGGCGAAAAACTCTTCCCCGTCCGGTGCGGGTCCTTGAGAAATTCTTGTACCGTCAGGCTTGCAGTGCCAAGCAAAGTAATCGGCATAACGGCCTTCTTTGTGCTGCATAAACGTCTTAGAGAAGTTCCATAAACGATCAAACTCATCTTTTTTATTCATTTGAACAGCCATCATCATCCCGTAGGACATTCCTTCTGACCTAACATCCAGATTACCTGTATCCAGAATATAGCTTTTATCCTCGTCCAGCGGATAGTAGATTCGTACGTTCGGATCTCCGTAAAACAAATCACTCCAAGTTTCTTCGAGTTTAGCGTTGATTTCATCTTCAGAAAAGCCGAGCTCCTTAAATAAATTGCGATATTTCCCCGTATAAAAAGCACCTTGTTGTGTTATTGGCATGATATTTCCCCTCCTATGCACTACAGCATGCACTCCATTTCAATAAAAACTAAGGATGGATGGTTTGAATGGTGCCATCATCGTTGTATTTCAGCTCCGTATATTTTACAGAACGCTTGTTGTCAGCACCACCAGATAAAGAACTATCATGATAAAATAAATACCATTTCTCTTTAAACTGAACAATAGAATGGTGTGTTGTCCAGCCCAGGACGGGTGTAAGTATTTTTCCTTGATATACAAAAGGCCCAAGCGGATCTTTACTGATAGCGTATACAATATTATGGGTAGTACCCGTGGAATAAGAAAGATAATAATAACCGTTATATTTATGAACCCATGGACCTTCAAAATATCTTCTCTCTTCATCTCCAGCAAGAATCGGATTTCCGTTCGTATCGACGATGGATATTTCCCTAGGCGCACCTTCAAAGCTCAGCATGTCCTCGCTCAGCTCCGCTACGATAGGTCCTAGAGCAGGTGCCGTTTCAGCCGGTCCCTCTGCATCCGTAACAAATGAGCCGGTTTGCCATTTTTCAAGTTGACCGCCCCAAAGACCCCCAAAGTATATATATGATTTGCCACTATCATCAACGAAAACAGCGGGATCAATGCTATAACTGCCACGAATGTAGTTCGGTTCAGGTGTAAAGGGTCCGGAAGGTGACGCTGAGGTTGCAACCCCAATTCGGAAAATATCGTCATGGTCTCGGGCTGGGAAAAACAAATAGTAGGTATTGTTTTTGTATGCTGCATCCGGAGCCCACATTTGCTGTTTAGCCCATGGGACATCCTTCACATGAAGCACTTCACCGTGGTCGATACAAGGGGAGCCATCTCCATCAATAGACAGAACATGGTAATCCTCCATATTATATTGGTCACCGTTGTCATTAGAGATCATATCGTGATCCAGGTCATGAGAGGGATAAATATAAATCTTGCCTTCAAATACATGAGCAGAAGGGTCCGCAGTATAAATATGAGTTACGAGAGGTTCATTGGGTTGCACTGGCTTTGTCAAGTCATTTCCTCCTATAAAGTTAATCGCTTACAAAGTTAATGGTATAAGAACTTTAGGACTCTGTATATATAGCAACTATAGTTTATACCCCACAAAGTTTAGATGTTGCTTTCTTGACCTTGCAGATCCTTTTCCATTTATGCTGCCTCACAATATTTTCTCTAGATAATCTGGTACAATAGAAATCTCCAAACTTTGACCTTACAAATACGATGAGGTGAGATTAACATAAGGGAATATAAATCATAATTTTACACAAGAATGAATGTTAGAGCGAAAGACACCAAGTATTCTACATTATATTTTTAAAAAGATGAGGTCAGCTTAATGCAAAAAATTCAAAATTCCAGAATCTACTTTATAGGTATACATGTGCTTTTATTAATCTTATTGTTCACCTCTTTGTATGCTTATTCCCCCTGGATTCGCATTAAAGTAAAGGAAATTATCATGCCTGCGGATAAAGTATATACCATCGCTCACCGTGGTGCTTCAGGATATGCTCCTGAGAATACAATACCTGCATTCGAGCTAGCCATTGATATGAAGACCGATTATATCGAGTTAGACATTCAGTTAACAAAAGATCATGTTCCTGTTGTTATTCACGATGGGACCGTAAATCGTACCACGAATGCTAAAGGGTATGTAAAGGATTTTACTTTAGAGCAGATCTCAAAATTAGACGCGGGTTCATGGTTTAATGAACAATATCCCATGTTCGCTAGAGATAAATATGTAGATTTACGTATTCCGACACTAAAAGAGGTATTTGAAAGGTTCGGAAAAGAAGTGGACTATATGATTGAGATTAAAGATCCCACGTCGAATTCGAACATCGAGGCATTGTTAAACGAAGAAATCTTAAATTATGATCTGTCGGCTCATGTTGCTATTCATTCATTTAGTGAAGCGAGTTTGCGTAGATTCCATTCCATAAATCCAGCAGTCCCTCTTTATCAAATTGTATGGTATGATTTCCCTGTTTATAAAATATCAGAATCCTATGTGAATAGATTAAAAACTTATGCGGTAGGCATAAGTCCTAACTTTCAAAAAATAAATGCGGCATATGTCGCGCAGGCAAAAAATTCAGGGCTAAAGGTGTTTCCATATACTGTGAATTATCAAGTGAATATGGATAAAGCCGTAATTTGGGGTGTAGATGGTGTACATACAAATTTCCCTGACCGCTTTAGCGAAGTAATTAAGAATAATAAAAAGTAAGGGATGTGAAATCACCCTTTTCTGGACATAAATAAAGCTGTCGAGACTTTCTCGACAGCCTAAGAACCTTTATCCAAAGGTTCTTTTTTTACGGAAAATCAATTATTTTTGTTTCTTCTTTCTAATGAAGTCTTTTCTCGTGAAATTGTAGATGAAGCTCCCGTACTTGTTCTGCAAGATCGGGTACAGGGCCATCTACGAACGTTTCGTAAATAACCTCCTGAATACTTAAATTACGGACGGGTGATGCTGCAATTCCCATATCATTTAACCACGCCGATAATTGCTTCGAGGAACTGGCATATACAATTCGTCCTAAATGAACCCACCCGTGTGCCGCTGCACACATAGGGCAATGTTCTCCGGAGGTATACACTGTTGCCTGCTTACGTTCTTCCAGTGTCATATTCTGAGCTGCCCAGCGGGCTAAAGCGAATTCGGGATGCTGAGTATGGTCACCGCTACCTACATGGTTGCGGTCTTCCGCCAGCACTTCGCCACTTGCTGATACAAGGACGGAACCAAAGGGTTCGTCCCCAGCTTCGAGTGCAATTTGGGCAAGTTCAATACAACGCTTAAGATGTTTGATATCCGTGTCGTTTATCATGATGGTAGAACCTCCTGAATTTTAATTTATAGATAAGTTTCATGAATAGTAGGCCTGAGCCTGTTTGTTCACCACATTCTTCTATGTTAGCATGTAAAGTATTCGATGAAAAATATAGCATGCATATCAAGCTAGGGAGGATATATAAAAATGAAGCACCCATTTATATTGAACGCCGTATGGAACGGTGGCCGTAACAGTGACGGAACTATTGAAGCTGGACAGCTTAAGACTCAAATTTCCATTCCGAAGGAAATGGGAGGACCCGGAGTAGGAACGAATCCGGATGAGATGCTTTTGGGAGCAGCAGCAACCTGTTATCTCATTACACTTGCAGCATTGCTGGAGCGGGCAGGGCTTACGACTTCAGAGCTGACGTTAACCTCAGAGGCGACGGTCGATGTAACGAATAACATTTTTACATATGAAGCCATCAAACATTCACCCCTAATCACCCTTACCAAAGTTGCGTCACAGGACGATATCGATAAAACCATCCGAATTGCCCATAAAGCAGAAGGCTCCTGCATGATCTCCAGAGCCGTTGCAGGAAATGTAGAAATCACGACAGAGCCAACGGTGCTGACTGCAAGCCTATAAAATTGAGTCCTAGGTAATCAGAGAGGAGATGTTAACTTTGAACGTTGAGTTATATAAGGATTTGATCAAGGATGAGCGCGGAAATTATTACGTGGCTGTACAAAAAGAGGGCAACGAGCTGACTTTGGTAAACGCAATGCTAGAGCGGTCTTACCAAGAGGTGTGGGAATTTAATGAAGCTTTCAAAAAGAAGTACGCGGAATACGAGCATCAGTTCATCGGCAAAATGATTATGGACAAGCTGCGGCACGATGTTGTTTTTGCCTCCAAAGAAGACGGCCATGGCCGAATGTATGATCTGGCTGCGGTGACAGTTGATTACAAGCTTATTTTTATCGATATGATCGAATTTTACCGAAACCCTCGAGTAGGACTTAATCATGACAAGAACATCCATTAAGCTTAGTGTATTAGATCTTGTACCTGTTTTTAATACGGTGGATGCTAGTATCGCATTGGGACAAGCAGTGAAGCTGGCTCAGACAGCAGAAAGACTGGGATATACTCGTTATTGGGTTGCTGAACATCATGATATGCCAGGATTAGCATGTACCTCTACGGAGGTGCTTTTATCGCATATTGGAGCGAAAACAGCACACATTCGCCTTGGCTCAGGCGCTTTATTGCTGCCACATTATAAGCCGCTAAAGGTGGTGGAAGCATTTCATTTGTTGGCCAGTTTGTACCCGGGACGCATCGACCTTGGATTAGGCAGAGCTCCCGGCGGTAATGCTGAAGTAAGTTTAGCACTAAGTGGCAATTTTCTCGAAAATGTTTGGAAAATGCCAGAACTCCTTAAAGGCGTCACTGAATTATTGCAGGGTAACTATTCCTATGAAGGACGTTCAATAACCGCCCGTCCGGTCCCTCCCGTATCTCCAGAGCTATGGCTGCTGGGTACAAACAAGAAAAGCGCGGCATATGCTGCCGAGTTTGGAGCAGGTTATGTGTTTGGCCAGTTCATGAGCGATGTAGCAGGGGAGGAGGTTTTGCAGGCTTACCGTGAAACCTTTACTCCTTCTTCACTTTCTCCTGAACCGCAGGCCATGGTTGCTGTTGGCGTCATTTGCGCCGAGACTGAGGAAGAGGCAGAGCGATTGGCCTCATCTGGTACGACATTATTCCAACAAGAAGGTTCTGCCGAAGCGAAGTCTGAGCCCTTGGAACGTAAGCTGCTGGTAGGTACTCCGGAAAGTGTTAAAGGTAAGTTGGAACGGTTATCTCTTTTGTATGGAGTTAATGAATTCATTATCGTTACCATGATTCCAGATTATGAGAAACGATTGCATTCGTTCGAACTGCTTGCCCAAGTGTGCTGGAGTTCTTAATAAAGGAGGTCCATATGTATGAAGTTTCATACCTCTGATCAAATTAAAATCCCACCAGGATTTTGGGCTGGATTAAGTCAATTAGGAATAACTGCACAAGATGTAGCCAGCAAAGCAAATCTTCCACTTAGCCAGATCACAGAGTCAGAAGTCACCACCGCCCAATATTTCGCAGTCTGGCAGGCATATTCCGATCTCATTGGGGATACAGCCGAAGGAATCATTAAGCTTGCAACCGTCTTTGAAACTACACAATATCCGCCTACGGTCTTAGCAACATACCATGCTAAGGACTATCGCGATGCTCTTAACCGAATGGTACGATACAAACAAATGTGCCCTCCTGAAAGCTTGCGTTTTACCGAAGAAGGCGAGCTATGTACAATCGAATTGGAATGGCAGCATCCCGGGCATTTTGGTCCACCGCTGCTACTAGGCCTCACTTTGGCATTTCTTCTAGAGCTTGGGCGGCGAGGCACAGGTCTACCTTTGACAGCACAGCTTGTCGAGTTTTCACAGCCTATAGGAAATGTAAAGATTCTTGAAGCTTATTTCGGCTGCCGAATTCAGATAGGTGCTCAATATAATCGTTTGACGTTGCGTCGAAATGATTTGGATCGGCCTTTTATCTCGTACAACGAAGAGCTGCTGGAGATTCTGACTCCCGTTTTGGACCGGACGCTTGCTGAACAGAAGGGCACTCGCTCTATAACCGAGAGGGTCAAATGGATCATGAAACGCAGCTTCAACGGAGGACGCCCTGACATTCATGCTGTTGCGAAGGCATTAAGTATGAGTGACCGTACGTTGCAACGCAGGCTTACTGAAGAAAACACAAGCTTCAAGCAATTGCTGACACAAGCTAGACGTGAGCAAGCACGAGAGTATCTGGCAGATCCATCGCTTGATATTAAAGAAGTGGCTTTCTTGATTGGATATGAAGACCAGAACTCGTTCTACCGTGCCTTCCGTCTTTGGGAAGGTGATACTCCTTCAAATTGGCGTACTGAACATTTAGGTTTAAACTCGATACCCTCTTCATAAAGACAGTATTTTCAGAGATTTATCATTGGCGTGTTAAACAAGAACTTTGGCGCAATCCGCTAGTTACTGAACAACCCCGGTACGATAATATAATCCTAGCCGGCTCACAGGACTGTTCTTGAAATGACAACTACTCAGCACGCCGTGATAAAAGGAGAAATGTAATATGGATATGGGATTAAATAATAAAACAGCTTTAATTACAGGATCAACAAAAGGTATTGGCAAAGCAATCGCCTTTGAACTTGCTAAAGAAGGAGTTAATGTACTAATTAATGGACGGAATTATGATCAGGTAGAACAAACTGTAAATGAAATAAAGTCAAATTTCTCGGCTACCTCTCCACAAAATGCTACAGCGGATATTGTGAATATTGAACAAAGAGAAGCCTTATTCGAAAAATACCCTAATATAGATATTTTAGTTAATAATATGGGTATCTATGAAATTATGAAATATGAGGACGTTGACGACGAAATATTCGAAAAATACTTCCGTACTAATGTCCTTGCTGCGAATGGATTAACAAAATTCTATTTACCTAAAATGTTACAAAAAGATTATGGCCGCATTCTCTTTATTGCTAGTGAAGAAGCCATTATGCCTTCAGGCCAAATGCCTCAATATGCAATGACCAAATCAATGTTATTATCATTGTCAAAAAGCTTATCTAAGTTAACGATAGGAACTGAAGTTACAGTCAATACAATCATGCCAGGACCAACACTTTCTGAAAATGTGCATCAAATTATCGATGGGATATACTCCAATGAAGATATGACTTTTTCAGAAAAAGAAAGAAAATTCATGACTACAAATCTTCCTCAATCTGAAATACAACGATTTATTAAACCTTTTGAAATAGGCAGACTAGCAGCATTTGTATGCAGTCCTTATGCCTCTGCATTTAAAGGTTCTCCAATTCGCATGGATGGGGGAATGGTGCCGACTATTTTTTAAGCTTACTCTAAAAGGATATAGATAACGATACAAAAAAGCCACTCCTTATGGAGCGGCTTTTTTGCTTGAAAAGTTATCACTGTCCTCTGGTACAACAAAGGATACCAAGGTGCCTTCTCCAGGCTTACTCTGGATCGAGAGACCTTGACCATATAATTGACTTAACCTCCTATGGGTGTTGGCCAGCCCGATGCCACCTTTGCCTTCCATCATTGGCTTCAGCAGTAAAGAGAGGGTCCCGGAATCCATGCCTTGCCCATCATCCTCCACTTCAATCTTTACAGCCTTGTGCAGACGGATAATACGTATTTGAACAGTTCCACCCTGTTGGCGCTTAAGTATACCGTGCTTAACAGCATTTTCTACCAACGGTTGGATGGATAGAGGAGGAATTAGGATGTCAATATTCGGATCTACCTTCCAGACAACAGATATCCTTTCTGCAAATCGAGTCTGTTCAATATACAGATAAGATTCTACCAATTCCAGTTCATGGGAGAGGTTCACGAGCTCTCCGACATTTAAAAAGTCAAAACTGATTCTTAAGAAAGAAGTAAACGCGCCAATGAGCTCCTGCATTTTTTTAGTATCCAAATCACTGAGTGCGGCAATAGAGTTCAACGTATTGAATAAAAAATGCGGTTGTATCTGTGCTTGTAGATAGGCTGCTTCTATCCGCACCCGTTCATTGAAGGATAGCTTCATCGCAGTTAAAGCCCGAATACGGTATTTAAGCTCCACTGCATCTACAGGTTTTGTGACATAATCATTGGCACCGGACAAAAATCCAGTATAAATATCCTCAGGCTGACTACGGGCAGTAAGCAGTAGAATCGGAAGTTCATATAAGGAGTAACGAGTACGAACCTTCTGTGTTAATTCGTATCCCGACATCTGTGGCATCATAACATCGCCAATAAGTAAGTCCCAGTTCCTTTTATCCAACAATTCCAATGCTTCATGGGCTGAGTTCACGGTAGTTATGATATAAGGTTCGGTTTCAAGAATACCCTTTAGTACATTCAGATTGACAGGATCATCATCTACCACCAGAATATTTACCTTAATCTCTGTAAAAAGCGGCGGAATTTTTTCAGAGTGATTACTTGGCTGATGTTCGGAAATTCCCCACTCAGTCATCTGTCTATGAATCTCATCTGCCATATACGAAACTGTAGGTTCCGTCTGTTTTATTATCTGTTCGCTGTAAGAATCGGCAAGAGAGAGTGTGAAACTAAAAGTTGAACCTTTACCAAGCTCTGATTGAATGCTTAGGCTGCTTCCATGCAGTTCTACCAGCTGCCGGCATATGCTTAATCCCAGCCCAATTCCACGCCCGTCATTTATTCCGTGAGGGCCTTGCTCATAGGGTAGAAATATCCGTGCCATAGTCTCTTCAGTCATGCCTACTCCGGTATCTGTCACATAGATAAGAACCTGTCCGTCCTGTTCCTCAGCCTTAACAGTTACAAGTCCTGCTTCGGTGTATTTGAGCGCGTTGTGCACCAGATTTAATAAAACCTGCACCAGTCTTTTCTCGTCCGCACGAACTGGCGGCATAGCTTCCGGGATATCCATAGATAGCTGTACTGGCTTACCTTCAATCATATATTGAAGCATACTAATCACACCGGGAACTACCGATTGAACCGAAATAGGTTCCTGTTGTAAAATAACACGATGCTCCTGAAGACGGACCACATCCAGTAGATCACCAAGCATATGAGACATACGGCGGCTGATTGTAATCAGCAGTTCCATATCTTGACGGCTACTTTCGAAAAGTCTGTCCTTTTCTTTTGTGACAATATTTTGCGCGATATTCATGATTCCGTGAAGCGGTGTACGCAGCTCATGTGAGGTATTAGCGAGAAACTGGTCCTTAAGTTTGTCTGCTTTTTTCAGCTGCTCATTTAGTTCCATGTTCTCTTTAGCATTTTGAAAATACTTTTTAAACCAATAAGCTGAGAAGCCCACGATGGCTGCGATAATATCCAAAGGATAATAGACAATTGAATAGTGTCCGTTACTATCCCACAAATTCCATAACAAATTAGAAACGATCGCCGCACCTGATAACAGCAGAAAAACAACATCTTTATCATCTTGCTTTTTGAACAATAAGCGCCCTAAGCTATAGAGCAACCAAATGAAGGGAATATACTGGAACACTTGAATGATTCCCAAATGAATGGATGTGCTGACTAAATAAGCAGGGACAATAAATATAAACAAGGTATAAAGGAAAAGACACCATGTGTAAGCACGTAACCACTTGTTGACTTTGGCACCTGAGGTGAATTTCCTGAAAACAAGCAGAATAAAAAGGTTTTGCCATAAGAAGGCGATCAAACGGATTTTTAAGGACCAAGTATAATTAATCGGCAGTAATGAAAGCACTAAGTTGTCATTTCGAGCTAAAAGGATTACAGCTACAGATAAGGTCATTAACCCTACAAGAAACAGAGCACGTTCTTTAGGATTAAATAAGTACAGAATACAGGCATAAAGCCCATGCAGTAGTAAGATAATTGCTGTAAGCATTTGAAATCCGACAGTGTAAAAGTATGTCCGGTCAATGAGTTCCTGAGAGCCAAAGAAAATAGGGCCTTTTATACCGCCCTTATAGGGGTGATCAAAGTTAGCTACGTGAATAAATACATCTATCACTGTGGTGTTTTTTGAAAAATAAGCTGCTGTATATGAGGTGGTTTTGGGTACATATGTATCGGCATCAAGAGCTATTACCCCATTATTGAGAATAGGAGTGCCGTTAATCTCCACACTGGAAGCGGAATAAATTTGTTTGATCCAGAAAGAGACAGGTTGCTGAAGCGGGTCTACCAAAATTCGCAGACGATACGTACCATAACCATAAGAAGAATTCTGATCGCTTCCCATAACATGGCTCCAATTTCCAGGAACTTGAAGCGAGTGGGATAGCTTTGGTAGAGTAGAAGTCTTCGATGAAACGAATTGCGAAGGATAGAAGCTCCATTCACCATCCAGCCTGAATAAGTTAGCCTGCTCCAGATCCTGGCCGCGTAAATCCAGTACCCCATTGTTAATCACAGGTACAGTGTCGGAAACCTTAAATAGACTCAACCAAATGCAGCGTAGGCCAAAGAGAATGCTTATAAAAAGTAGAATGATAGCTAATTTGTTTAGGATAGTTTTATTTTTCATGAGAACATTATAGCAAATAATTCTAATCTAGAATCTAAAATGAAGATTATTTACATAAGAAGGAGAAGTAATGAGCAACGGACACTGCGTGGGGCTAAGAGGAATGTTCTCCACATGGAAGAAGCATGATGTATCTCCTTGAACATTTGCGTACTCGAATACATGAACACATGAATACACGAACACTCCAATACTTGATTGGTGCTTCTCTGTTGGGCGTCTGGATTACCGAATGTGCTATTTGGCTGCTGGTTTGGCGTTTGTGTTACCTAATTTGTGACTATGCTGCTGGTTTGGCGTCTGTGTTACCTAATTTGTGACTATGCTGCTGGTTTGGCGTCTGTGATACCGGATGTGCGACTATGCTGCTTGTTGTGCGTATTGTATTCCCACACGCTCTCTTCACCATGAGCGATCGGACTCAGATGCAGCTATTCGGCTGAATTTTGACTTTTAAGAAGTGTTTCGGACCCCAGAGGCGTTATTTGTTCCAAACATGCGCGATATGAGGGCTTTTCGAGCCAATAGCGACTATAGAGTCCGATAGGTTCTCAAATGAGCCGAATTATGGTTAATAGCGACTATAGGGTCCGATACACTTCACTCCTGCTTCCAATATCATTTTTCATAAGCTTGGCTCCTCGTTTATTGGTGAATGTGATTTTGAATACCCCGTTAGAACTAACCTTCGGTGTAATGAGTGGAGGTTAACGGTGGATTCTCCTTAATCCTAAAGGGTATATTATTAGAAACTTCAATGCAGACAGGAGTGTAGATACGATGATTAAAGGTTTCGGAGGAATATTCTGGAGAACTAAGAATCTTGAAGCTACAAAAAAGTGGTACAGTGAGGTGTTGAAGCTTGACATAGAGAATTGGAATGGGACTGTGATAAAACCTCAAGTGGGAAATGAGACCATCTTTTCTTTCTTTACCGAGGATGACAGTTATTTTCCAATAGAACAACAAGTGATGTTGAATTTCCAAGTGCATGATCTAAACGAGACGATTAAGCATTTTGAACAGATTGGTGTACCTCTTGCAAAGAAAATAGAGATTAATGAATTTGGAAAGTTTATTTGGATTGAAGACCCAGAAGGTCGACTGATCGAGCTTTGGGAGAAGTAAGGAGTTGCAGATTATTGCTATTGAGCTAACAGGTGCGTTTTTTTATAAAAGCTCAGTTCAACATCTAATTGTAAATGTATTAGGGAATAAAGTTGTCAAATCCGTGGGGAATATTTCTTCAAAGCTTTCAGCTCCCAGAAAGAACTTTAACTTCTATATTCTGAGGTGCGGCGCTTGCGCTGCATCCACGGCCAACGAAATACTATTGTCAACCCAAATAGGGAGCATACCGTCGAGGTGTACTCCCTATTTCATTGAAGGAATTGGAAAATTAGTGCAACATTTCACCTATAACTTATGTCAATAAAGAAGTTATGTAATAAAATCATAAGAGTAGGTGGTAAATTGAAACTTCGTTTAATCACGTTAATATGTTTATTCACTTTCGCATTCTTTATTGCAAATGGACAAGATGCTAAAGCTTTATCCTGTGTCGAGTTAGGAAGTCCCCAAGAAGCCCTAGAGGTCTACGGCGGAGCTATTTACGGTGAAGTAAAACAAATAAAGGTCGATTTGAAACAAGAAGGATTTACGGGGCCAAAAGAGAAAATCAGATATATATTAGTGGATGTTGAACGAAGTTGGAAAACTGAAGTTGACTCTCAAATTATTGTGAGAACAGACTACACTTGGGGTTTTGATTTCAAGGAAGGTAATAAATACTTAATATACATTAGCGAAGTGGATGGCGAATCAAGCAGTAGTCCATGCAGTTCAACAATTGAAATGAATAACCTTAACCAAGCAACAGAACTATTCGGTGAAGGACTTCGACCCAAACAGCAAGTACACCTAGAATACAAGATGTGGTTAATGTTTGAGCAGGATATTGATTTGTATATTGTAATTGCAATAGGACTAGTAGTGATTTCAGTCATTTACCTGAGAGCAAGAAGGAAAAAGGGCTTAGTGTAATTTTATTACACTAATGGTTAGGATAGTTCAATAAAAATAAGAATAAGATAGCTGAACTAATTACTATTCATTCATAACATGTGAGGTGCGAGTTGAACTTAGTAGAAACAATCATAAAAAGATTTAACCTTAATGTATTAAGTATAGATAATGTTCCTGAGTCCTTTAGTTCACAAGTATACAAGCTGAATCTTACTAATGGAGAAACGGTGTATGCGAAGATCCCTTATAACAGGGATAAACTATATCGCGAATATCGTATGCTTGAACTGTTGAGGGAGGTATTACCGGTTCCAAAGGTGTTAGACTTCTGGAGTGGGGATGACTTAATTTCTGGTGCATTACTTTTATCTGAGATTAAAGGTATACCATGTACAGGTGCTATTGATGATGAATTAGCATTTCAAATTGGAGTACTTCACGCAAAGCTGCATGAAGTTAAAATGCCGGGATATGGTGTGGAAGGATTAGACGGTTTTCAATTTTTTAATCAGAACAATTGGAGACTTTATATAAGAAATAGCTTTGAAAAATTTATAGAACCTTGCAAGCAAGTCCTTGAGAGAGGACTTTTCGAAAAATGTATTAATTACTTTGAGGGTGCTTTCTCAGTTTTACCTCCTCCTGATGGCCCGTGTGTTGTTCATATGGATTTTCGACAAGGTAATATACTAACAAATAATAATATGGTTGTTGGAATTATTGATTTTGAGAGTGCACGGAGTGGATCCTCGGAAATTGATTTCACAAAAATTAACCGATATGTTTGGGAAGTGAATCCTCAAAGTAGAATTTCGTATAAAGAGGGATATTCAACAATTCGTCCTCTAATGGATTTGGAAACAATACTACCCTTTTATGATTTTTACGATGCTTTTGGTGCTGTTGTCTGGTGTAAAAATAGAGGGATTGAAAAGAATAGGGCGTTCCTAAAGGAAAGTATTTCTGTATTGCAGAAATCCGTAGGTTGTTGAACTAACGGGAAACGATATTTAAAGACAGTTTAAGACGAGGAGCTACCTCCATGATGGATAGCTTTATTACGTTAAAGGACATGATAGTGAATAAAGGATAGAATAATGGAAATGGCGAATATTAGATCGGCAGTATACTGTAAAATTATTATGATGCAATCATGAATACAATAGCTTATCGTGATATATGGATCATCAGAACTAATAATGAAAAAATCGAAAACCCAAAAAACGTAATGGAAGTGTGTTTATGGAAAATATATATAACAAATTACATACAGCGGAAATACTGAGCCGTATCGAGAATTTAAGTCCAAATTCAAGCCCACAGTGGGGAAAAATGAATGTTTCTCAAATGTTGGCTCACTGTTCAGCATTTCAAGACATCGCAAATGGAAACTCCTTTCCTCCTAGAAGTTGGCTAGGAATATTAATAGGAGGGTTTGTGAAATCTATTTTTTACAATGACAAGCCAGTACCACATAATATGTCAACAATTCCGACCATACTTATTTTAGATGATAGAGATTTTGGAAAAGAAAAAGAAATACTGAAACAAAAGATTATAACTTTTCAAAGTAACGGTCCGGAGAATTGTTCATCCCATCCACATCCTTTTTTCGGGAAATTCACTCCGGAGCAATGGGGTAAAGGGATTTATAAACATCTAGACCATCATTTAAGACAATTTGGTGTTTAGTCTTTTTTCGCAGTGAATAATAATTGTTTAACGGAGACGAGCACTCATAATCGCCAACTCACATATTTTTTATTGACATAAAATCCCTATTACTTTATATTGTATCTAATTATATTGCAATCAAATGCGACGATGAGGACAAGTAAATCCGGATATGTCGATCAGAGAACTGCCGGTTGGTGCGAGGCAGAGGACACCCGAATCGAACAATCGCCTCAGAGCTGGCTCCCGAAATCATAGTAGGCGGGCCCGGGATTCTGCCGTTACAAAGAAGCATCGTTGTTGGACGATGGCAGCAGAGAGGGTGTATTCATAAATACACCAATCAGGGTGGTAACGCGGAATCTACTCCGTCCCTAATGGGACGGAGTTTTTTGCGTTCTTATAAATAAATAAGGAGGAGTAACAATGTTTCAAAAAATCAATGTCTCCGATCGAATACTTAGCCAGGATATATTTATTGCTGATGAGGTTCAATACAACCTGATTCACCTTATTTGCGAGTCGAAGAGTTCTACTTGCTTAAAAGATTCTGATGAAACAATGATTTATGCCCAGTCAACGGGACATAACGCATGGCTTTGGAGTTCTAAGGATATTGCCGAGGATAAGAAGGCCGTTCTCTACGAAGAACTTATAAAATTTCTTAAAGAGACTACATTACCGGGAGTATCTGGAGAACCAAAAACAACAGAACGTTTTGCACAGCTGTATTCTCAGGCAAATCATCTTCAATATGAGTCCACGATGACTATACAATCTTATTTCTGTACAGATCCAAAGAAACCGTTGAACGTAAAGGGTACAATGCAACAAGCAACGAGAAAAAACCTGGCCATTGTAGCAGAGTTTTTGGCGGGTTTCTCAGAGGGGGCTTATGGGGTTAGGGTGAACCCAGAAGCTAAAATTCTAGATGCCAAGAGGATGATTGAGACAGGGGACTTGTATATATGGTTTGTAGACGATAAACCTGTATCGATGGCGTACATTGCACATAGGTCGGCAAGATATTCCAGATTAAATGCGGTATACACACCACCGTCTTGCCGGAAAAAGGGTTATGCAAGTGCACTAGTAGCAGAGTTATGTTCCGTTCTTTTATCGGAGAATTTAGTGCCCATGCTTTATGCTGATTTAAAGAATCCTGACTCGAATAAGGTTTATCGAAATATTGGTTTTGTGGAAAGCGGGAAGATTGTTGACATCAAGTTCAAATAGGCACAAAAGGGCTACCGCAAGGTAGTCCATTTTCTATGATCAATATGTTACTCGGCATTACTTTTATACAATTTCACATAGTTTGTAAGTTCAGCTATCGCGAAAAATTGCTTCATTAATTGAGAATTCAATTTTTGTAAGGCAAGCTGAAAGGATATCTCCACTTTTTTGTAGTTATGTGTTTCTATTTCATTCAAAAGCTGTTTCATATTCTCGATATAATAAACAGTTTTCCTTAAACTGCTGATAAGAATAATTTTTCTTAATTCCGTTAAAGTGAAGACTCTGTAGCCATTATCTTTGTTCCTATTCGAAGAGATTAGCCCTTCTTGTTCCCAATGCCGAATAGCTGATGGATTAACTCCTGCCATTTGTGCAACTTCACCAATCGTCATTGAATCTGATACAGTTAAATCTTTGTATTTAGATAAATCAACATCCCGAAACATGCGTAAGACTTCCTCTAACCTTTCTTTTTCCACTTGGGTCTTATGTTGCTCTTGATTGATTGCCCAAAGAGCAGACTCCATCTGCTGGCCTTTTATCTTCCTCATCACATCGTACACAACCGGAATTTCATATCCCTGCAATAATGCCCGAATGGTAATAAAAGCTTGCACATGGATGGAAGTGTAACATCTGCGGTTGCTGGCGGTCCTTGGTACATCTGGAATTAAACCTTGATCTTCGTATCTCCTTAAAGTAGTGGTACTCACATTTAATTGCTTAGCTATCAGTGTAGGTGTATATATCTCTTCCATAAACATCATCACCCCAAAACATTAAAGTTGAACATTCAAGTGCTACAACAATATTAAATCGAATTTAGGTAGATATATCAAGGGAGGTAGAGGGATAAACCGAAAGATTGCATGAATGTTATATGATATTTTTATAGAACACAAAGGAGTGAGTTCATTGAAAAAGATAATACAATTAGCAAATCAATCAGAAATAGAAGTAGGTATGGCAGGACTTCCAGATAGTCCAACCCTCATGTTACCCATCGCTAAAAAATCTGTGTACAATCAGGAAGCAGAAAACTTAAAGCTGTGGGGAGTAGATCCCGAATTAGGCAAACATTTTGTTGAAGGACTTGCGGATACGTTTCAAGTGCTTTATTTCGATTATGAAGGTCATCTATTTCAATATCCAGAGGAAAATCTAACAGCAGATCATATTGTGAAGGATCTTCTCCACATTGCGGATGAAATGAATGTTACAAGCTTTAGTTACTACGGTTATTCCTGGCTTGCGTTGATTGGATTGCAAATGGCTATAAGAACAGATCGCTTGGAGAGTTTGGTAATGGGAGGTTTTCCACCCTATAATGGTCCCTATCAAGAAATGAGGGTTGTGACCCATAAAACACATACACAAGCTTTGAGTAACCAAAATGAATCTGTAGAAAGCCCAACAGGATCGGAGAATCCAAACGAAATGGATTGGGACAATATAAAGGTTACCATAGATACCCGTGTTACAGCACAATTTGTCTCTCTATACCAGAGCCTCACAGCCTTTGATGATCGCAGTATTCAACATTTGCTTAGTCTCCCTAAACTAGCTTTTGCAGGTGGAAATGATACGATCGTTTACGGTGAAAATTTCGGGAGCGTTACCGTTGACATCGTCGGGTTGTTAAAAAAGAATAAGGAGCAGTTGGCGGATTTAGGCTGGGATGTTGAAATCCTTTCGGGAGCCCAGATGGACCATACAAAAGCTATGCAACCAGCAGTAGTCTTACCACTGATTAAGCCTTGGTTTATGAACGTGTTACTAAAAAATACTGGATTGTAATTGTGGCAGATACAAAAATCCAGTGAATAAGGTATCCCAAAAGAACAATACTTTTTAGGGTAAAATCTTTAATTTGAAGAGATTAAATAGTAAACGATCTATGATAAGATTCCATATGTAATCGCTTACATTAATATATATGGAAGGAAGTGGTGTTGCGAATCTGCCCCAACAAGGAATTGCTTCGACTACTAGAAATACAGACAAGCAGTATGTAGGTATGTAGTGACAAAAAATTTCAGGAGGTAGATTATGTTTAAATTTAACAAGAAAATCGTGACTGTAATTATGGCAGCTACAATGAGTTTCAGCTTGTTTGCAGCAACCTCAAGTGCAGCGACAGACTATTGGCAAAATTGGACCGATGGTGGCGGAACAGTAAATGCTACCAATGGATCTGGTGGGAATTACAGTGTTACATGGTCAAATACTGGTAACTTTGTTGTTGGTAAAGGTTGGAATACTGGATCTCCATCTAGAACAATAAACTACAATGCAGGCGTCTGGGCACCATCCGGCAATGGGTATTTAACTCTTTATGGGTGGACGAGAAACTCCCTCATAGAATATTACGTCGTTGATAGCTGGGGCACTTATAGACCTACTGGAACTTATAAAGGTACCGTGACCAGTGATGGAGGCACATATGATATATATACGACTACGAGAACGAACGCCCCTTCTATTGATGGTACGGCAACCTTCACACAGTTTTGGAGTGTAAGACAATCCATGCGAGCAACTGGAAGCAATGTTGCGATCACTTTTGCCAACCACGTTAATGCTTGGAAAAGTTACGGAATGAATCTGGGCAGCAGTTGGTCTTATCAGGTGTTAGCGACAGAAGGATATCAAAGTAGCGGGAGCTCAAACGTAACAGTATGGTAACTTGAGCTTCGGACCAGCTCAGGCATCTCCAGCTTATTAAAATAACTATTAATCACTATCATTGCTAAGGTTGTCGGTCCACAGCCGGCAGCCTTAGATCATTCTAGATCATTCAACAAATGATACTTAACTACATACCAGTGGTTGGAAAGGAGATATATCCATGAGAAAACTATTAATTTCTCTTTTAATAGTAGTTGTTATCAGCGCTTGTTCGCAAGAAAAGCCTGAACAGAAGGATACTTATGTATTAGTCAAAGGCGGGACTTTCATTAACACAAATTCCAACTACAAAAGTACAACTATATCAAATTTCTATATCGGCCAATATGAAGTGACTCAGAAAGAGTGGGTTGAAATAATGGGAAGCAACCCTTCAGCATTCAAAGGCGACAACTTGCCAGTAGAAATGGTTAATTGGTATGACGTAATAGATTACTGTAATAAAAGAAGTATAAAAGAGGGGTTCAAACCCTATTACAATATAGATAAAAATAAAAAAGATCCGAATAATAAGAGTGATAACGATAATTTAAAATGGACAGCAACGCTCAATGCAGGAGCTAATGGTTACCGATTGCCTACTGAAGCAGAGTGGGAATATGCTGCAAGTGGAGGACAGTTGAGCAAAAGTTACACCTACAGTGGAAGCAATAAAGCAGATGAAGTAGCATGGTATTGGCAAAATGCTGGAGACAAATACTTATCAGGAGATTGGAACTGGCCGATCATAGAAAACAACCACAACAAAACAAAATCTATCGGTGGCAAAAAACCTAATGAGCTAGGTCTTTACGATATGTCAGGGAATGTAAGGGAATGGTGTTGGAACTGGTACGGAGATATAGATAGTAACAGCGGTTCTTTCCGGGTTGTAAAGGGTGGCGGGTGGATCGGCGGTATCAGCAACAACGAGATTTCTTTTCGGGGAAAGTTCGAAGCGAATGGTATGGGTCCTGATCAAGGTTTTCGAGTAATTCGTGGTGAGTAGAGGGGAACAAGACATACCAAGTATAATCGGAAAAAGCTGAAAAGGGTTTGATTAATAAACAAGCTTTGCGCTCGAATATAATCAAACCCCAATATGTATGTTTGCTATATTTCTTCGATCATTTGGATTAATTTTGACAACGCACTAGAAAAAACCGCGTTCCGGCGATACACAAACCATACCTGCAAATCTCGATATCCTTCAGGCAGACGGTGGGAAGTAATTACTCCCGCCTCTTCAGCCTTGGAAATCGAAGATTGGGGCAGCATAGACACGCCGAGTCCTGCGGTAACCCCACTTAGAATTACATCTAACGTTCCGTATTCCATAATCTTATGAGAGCTCATCCCGCTTTCATTTAGGAAACTCTCAGCTTTGGCGCGATGTGTACATCCGACGTCGAAAAACAACATTGGCTTTGTAAGCAATTCGCGCATATCGCTCTTACCTGGTTGTGAGATAAGCACCAGCTCCTCTTCGAAAGCAACAACATGTTCTATATCAGGCTGGTCAATGGGCCCATAAACAAAGGCTCCATCTAGTTGGTAATCAAGCACCTTTTGTAAGAGGTTATGCGTTTCTCCCGTTATAAGCGATAGATTAACCTCGGGATATCGTAAGTGATATTCGGTTAGCAGAGGCGTTAGATGAGTAGCCGCTGTTGTTTCGATGGAACCTAGACGGAGCGGACCAGCAGGGTGCTCAGAGTATTGTGTGGTTATCACAGCCTCGTCCATTAGTAATAATATTTTGTCTGTATATACCAGTAAGTTCTCACCTGCCGGCGTTAACGTCATCCCTCGATTGGATCGACGAAATAGGGGGATTTTCAGCTGAGCTTCTAGATACTGAATCCGGTTCGTCACATTTGATTGGACATAATTCAAGACTTGAGCAGCCTTCGTTATGCTACCCTCGCGAGCAACCGCTTGAAATATTCTCAAATCTCCACTTTCCATTTCCTTTGCACCTTCTTGGTATGATGATTTATGATAGTCACCTTCAGTTTTGATCATTTTACTGGATTACACCCACTATGTAAAATTTATTATAGATTCATTAATAACAACTTGAGGAAGGGGCTTAGATGATGAAAGCCATTATACATGCTGGAGAAGGTGGCCTGAAGGGCTTGAACTATAAAGAGATTATGGATAAAAGACCGGGGATTGGAGAAGTGAAGGTTAGGTTAAAGGCTGCAGGGCTAAACCACAGGGACTTGTTTATCATGGATGCCAGAACAAAACAGGATGTTCCTTTGATTATCGGTTCTGATGGTGCGGGGAGAATTGAAGCAATAGGTGAAGGTGTGCTTGATCATAATGTAGGTGAAGATGTCATCATTAATCCGTGCATCGGATGGGAACATACCGATAATGTTCCAAACGTTCCAGCCATTGTTGGGGGACCTTCAGAAGGCACATTCGCTGAGTCAATCATCATTCCTGCGCAAAATGCCATCAGCAAGCCAGCTTACCTGTCATGGGAAGAAGCCGGCGTGCTGCCCTTATCTGCCTTAACAGCCTATCGGGCGCTATTCACTAGAGGCCGCTTAAAGAAAGGTGAACATGTTCTTATACCTGGCATTGGTGGTGGGGTTGCGACTTATGCCATGATGATGGCTTCAGCGGTGGGTGCACGTATCAGTGTCACTTCACGCAGTGAAACGAAAAGACAAGCTGCTCTCGCTCATGGAGCTGATCATGCGTTCGACAGTCATAGCAACTGGAAGGAAAGCATGAAAGGAGACACCGTTCATCTCATCCTCGACAGCATTGGGCCTGCGACGTTCCCACATTACTTTGATATTATTAAACCCAATGGACGTATTGTTACGTTTGGTGCAAGCTCAGGAGATCGAATCGAAATCCCGACGCGAGCCATATTTTTCCCGCAAATTAGTATCATAGGTAGTTCAATGGGAAGTAGTGAAGAGTTTGCGGATATGCTTCAGTTTATGGAACACCATTCGATTCGACCTATCATTGATCGAGTGTATCCTTTACAAGACACAGTTCAAGCCTTTCACCGAATGCAGCAGGGAGAACAATTTGGTAATATCGCGATAAGAATAGAATGAGCGGAGTCCATTATAACTGGAATTCAAATGCCAAATATATCGATTTCGGAGACAGGAAACCACTTTTTCGAAGCCACATCTTTAAAAAATACTTGAATAGTGTAGGTGCCCTTTGTAGTAAAGGAATATGTATACTCATTGGTTTTGAACCAAAAGTTTTCTTCGCTGTTCTTAATTTGTTGAGCATCAATGGTTTCTGTTTTATCCGCAGGATCGGTGATCACAACCTTAATATCTGAAATTTCAGTTTTTAAATGATCCACCTGTAATAGAGTAGAAAATGCAAAACGTGACGGGCTTTTTACTTTACCAAAAATCTCTCCGTTATTATCGAGCATTACCATGTTTATGTTAGGCTTGTAGATTCGAACGGTTTTACCTGATTCATCCAAGGTGAATAGTGCAAATAAATCTTTAGACAACTGTTCAGTCGTCAAGGAAATCGAACCTTCGGACAATATTGCGGGCTGTTTTTGAAGCACATTATTCAAATATAATGAAACTTCAGATGAGCCAGCTGCAGCATAAATTACGGTTCCCGGTAAAATCATGATGCAAAATCCTAAAAGAATCAGCTTCCTTATTTTTCTCAATGATTTTCCCTCCTATAGAGCTTTATGTTAATTATACCCATAAGATGGAAGATAGTTTCTTTTACACAATTAATAAAATATAAGAAGGTCAGTAGAGGGAAATACCCTTACCTGACCTTCTTGGTGTTAAATGAGAGAGTTATTATTTGAACCGTCTAATGGTAAATTGAAAAGCTGTTCCTTTTCCCGGTTTGCTTGTAACCGATATTTTTTCTCCCAGACCATTTACAATTTCCTCGGCGATAGCAAGCCCAAGACCACTTCCTTTTTCATTATGGGACTGTTCGCTTTTGTAAAATCTTTCAAAGATATAAGGGAGGTGCTCTTTTGCAATGCCGGGTCCATTGTCTGATATCTGCACAGTTACAACCCTCGAATGCACAATAGCATCAAAAGTTATTTTCCCATCCTCCTGAACGTATTTCATGGCGTTATCCATCAAAATATTGACTAATTGCAACACTTTATCTTTATTAGAAAAAACATCTGGAAGGTTTCTGGCGTTATCTGTAATCTCAAATACAATGCCCATTTCATCGGACAAGAAAGAGTATTTAGACTCAATAAGCATGACTAATTCCTGAGTATCTATTTTTTCTTTATTCCAAGTTTCTTTTTTATTTTGCATTCTTGATAATTCCAGTACATCATAAATCAATCGTTGCAAGCGCGCACATTCGGATAAAATAATTCCATAGTATTTATTTGTTTTTTCTTCATCTTGAATCATTCCATCTGCCAGCGTCTCCGTTAAAGCTCTGATAGAGGCAATGGGAGATTTCAGCTCATGGCTAATATTCGCTATATAATCCCGACGAGTCTTTTCAAGCTGCTTCATCTCCTTTAGATAGGAGGATATAAAGAAGCTGATTATTAGTGTGCCTAACAAAAGGGTACCTGTAAAAACGTAATAGAAGCCATTCAATACCGCCTGAAATTCACTGCCAGGTTCTAATAAAAAGACGACTCCGACCGCTTGTTTATCCTGAATAATAGGTGCGCCTACGACAATGGATTTACTCGGAAACCCATTAATATTTTTAATCGCAGCGAATTTATTGTACTTAATTACTTCGGGAATATAATCTATAAGGGCATCCTTGAATTCTTCCGATGTAACATTGAAAAAAAGATGCTTATTTTCGTCACCAGGTGAAAGGTCATTTCCCTCTAAATCATACACCTTCATAAGATACGGTTTAAAACCTCGAATGCTCATCTCATTTTGTACCATTTCAGCAGCTATAGCAGAGGCCTGAGGCAGCATATCTTTTAATTTATAATTCAAAAAAAGCTGTTTAATAATCAAGGTTCCTCCAAGTTGTCCTAAAATGAAACAAAAGAGGATGGCCAGATATATCACTTTTTTGTTGGAAGTTACTTTTTTCATGTGGAAGTCTCCATTTTGTAGCCCATCCCATAAACAGATTTGATTTCAAATCCCAAATTCTTTTCAGGCAGTTTTTTTCTCATTCTTTTTATGAGATTATCAACGGCTCTAGTATCACCGAAATAATCATAACCCCAGACCTTATTTAAGATTTGTTCTCTTGAAAGCACCTTGTTTTTATTAATTGTAAAATAGATAAGCAATTCGATCTCTTTAGGTGTAAATTCCATTCGTGATCCATTAATTTTGATATTAAAAGCATTTCGGTCAATCTTCATTTCTCCCAGCGTCAGGATGGCGTCTTCACTTGGAAAGGTGTAATGAGTGCGTTTTAAAATGGTTTTTACTCTTGTGACGACCTCCCGGGGGGAGAACGGTTTTGTAATATAGTCATCTGCACCAATTTCCAAACCTAATATGCGGTCAGTTTCCTCACCTTTTGCGCTCAGCATTATAATCGGGACGTTACTAGTCAAGCGAATCTTACGGCAGACCTCTGTCCCAAAAAGTCCAGGCAGCATAATATCTAGAATTAAGAGATCAAAATGCTGATCTTCCAATTTGTAAAGAACTTCCTCACCATTGTATACGGATTCATATTCCATATTTTCCGCCTGTAAATAAGCAGATATGCTCTCATGTACAGCTATATTGTCATCACAAATTAGTATGTTCACTTTACCCTGCATAGCTACCACCTTTATTCCGATATCTTGGAACTTATTGTATGTAAATTGTCTAAAAGGAGCAAGGAAGACTGCATGTTCGTGAGGGAAATAATCGCATTCTAAATGGAATGGAAAGAGACCGATTGAAGGATCGGCCTCTTGTAACCAGAATAAGTTACTGTCCTATTATTTATTACTGTCCTTATAGATGTTAGAAGTATCTATACTTATGGTGTGCGTTCCAGCATCCCATTCCAAATTAAAATCAAGTGATTTTGCAATATCCCTCAGCTTAAAATACTCACTACCGCCGATATTATAGCCCGTTACTGAAATCTCTTGTCCGTTCAAAGTTATCTTAGTGGCTGTCATAACACCGGTCTTTGAACTAGTATTTACAGATGCTGAAAGTTCAATGCCCGTCGGAGTGTACGTTTTGTCAGATGTAATGTTTAAAGTATTCGTATTTTCATCCGATGTCACTTCAAACTGTTGTGTAGTGTTGTTTACAATCATAGCAATGTCCCGTAATTTAAAATAGTTGCTGCCGTCGATATTGTACGCGTTAACAGATATCTTGTTACCATTCACCAACAATGATGATTTGGAAGGAATGGCAGCTGCGGATGCTTTTGGCGAAGTAGCACTAACCTTGTCCGCCCAAGCAAAAAGCTCATCCAGATCGTAATCTCCGCTGTGTGGAATATCCCAAGCCATTGCAAAGTCAACGTTTGAACCTTTGTTCTCAAGCTCTGTTGCCAATATAGTAGAAACAGCGAGGGAAGTATCACTATCCTTGGTTCCCATCCGAATCCGCCAATTATTTGTAGTGGTTGTTCCCTCAGTGCTGATATAGTTCATTGGATTCATCATTTTCACTAGATTCTGGTCAGCAAGTGTTCCCCCCGCTGTATCATGCTCCAAACCGAACTGAGTAAAATGCTGGGCAGCGACATTCGCTGTGCCGAATAGATCGTTTTCACCATTGCTCAGGTCTAAACCGTCAAAGGCTCCAGGCAGTTTCATTCTGCTCAAGTATGCAAGATATTGATCATAGTCGATATCCGTAACAGTGCCATTTTCAATGGTGATCCAGGTTTTGTCGGACAGATCTGTACCCGATTTTAACGCTTTTTGCGCTGAAGCGATCACAAAAGCTTTGATGTAATCTTTAAAGGTGCCATTGCCGTCCGCATCCATCTTCAAAGCTGTTCCGTCAGTATTCGTAAGTCCTAGACTATTGACGTATTCAGGGAACATAGCTTCCAGTTCGTTAGATACCTGAATCTGATCCTCCGTCAATGTTCCTTCTACCAACGTTCTTTCCATGTTAAAATCCGTATTTCCGGAGAAATCAAGTTTTTCATAAGTGTTAATTCCGTTGAATTGCCACTCATAAGCTGCATCTGCGTTATCTAGATTCGTAATCGGCGTGTAGGCCGAAACGGCAAAAACGTCGTCACGCTCATCAGCTGCTCCGATCGCTTCCAAATAAGGCTCATATTCCGCATTGTTGCCGGTAGCACCCAGTAATGCGGAGAGCGCGCCGCCAGCACTTGTGCCGTTAGAGATGATCTTCTCGGCGTCACCAGGCATAATGTCGTCGTTAAAGCGAAGGTAGCGGACAGCCGCCTTCAGATCTACGATAGCTGCGGGTGCCTTACCAGTGTAAACACCTTTTTCGTCCTTTGTAGTTCTACCGCGAGCGCCTGGAGATGCGACCACATAACCTTTGGACAGGGCAACTGCGATAGCACTGGGAGATTCAGATGAAGGTGTTCCTGCGTTTTCGTCTTTACCCGCAGCGGGTTTATTCAATTCCGTTCCTGTATCGGCGCCTGGGGCTGCTGCGGATTCCTTGTCTGTTTTCGGAGCGCCGTTCTGTGGACCTGCCCCCATACCCATTCCTTTACCTGTTTCAGTACTACCTGGCTGAGCAGGCATATACCCGCCAACCTGGTTTGGGAAGAAGATAGGTGCGGTATCGGCGGTGTAACTACCGATCGACTTACCCTGGAAGTATTCCTCAGGGACATAGACGTTCATAGTTTCATAATTAATATCTACAGGGTTCTTTACATAAACGATATTCTCATATGCCCGATAAGTGACGGATTGACCATCCACCGTTATGGTCTTTGTAGTATAGTTAGTCGCATTGAATTTCAAGCTATACTCGCTGTTAGTTGCTGCACTTGCAGATCCTGTAGCGAAAGAGAGGCTCATCAGAGAACATGTGAGGATAGGGGCAATCCATTTTTTAAGTTTCATTTCGTATCTCCTTTTTCTAAAAATAGTAGATAATCTCATCAGTCTCTTTTGTACTAATCTGAATGATCCAGTGTCATATACCAACTCCTTCTTTTAAGGCCAACAAACGTTATCAATTAACTCTACTCAGGAGCTCGGATAAGAATGTAACAAAACATTGTGGCATAAAAATAGCATTGGTACTGGATTTCATTTGACAGTAGAGATGAGTTTGGTAAAATTTACATAGTTTATATCAATAGGAGGTTAGCAATGGATATCGCCATTGAGTTAATTGAAAGTATGTTGGTTAAATTTAGATCGGAAAAGAAATGGACGCTCCAAGCAATCGAGCAATGTACCCAAGAGGATATTACATGGTCCCCAACCGTGGAAAGTAACAGTATTGCAAATTTGGTTGCTCATATTAGCGGAGCAGTACACTCACGAATTGAAACCATTCTTTTAGATATTCCTGATACAAGAGATAGAGAGAGGGAGTTTGAAAGAGGTCTAGAAATGACAAAAGAACAAGCTATAACCATGACCAGGGATGCTTTTGATATTATTATCCAATACCTTGAACGGCTCCAATCTAACCCGGAGTTATTGATGTCACAACCCTTTCTTAATTTGCCACCCCTTACATATAGCCAAGTAAATAACGAGACCACTGCTCTTAATCTCATGATAGCGATGGTGAGAGAAGTCCATTATCATACAGGCCAAATCATCTATGCAGCAAAAATAAGAAAGGGACAGCTTGTATGGCAATAATAGTTTAACTAGAGGAACGTTGCATACACTAACAAAGGACTGCCAAGAGGCAGTCCTTTGTTCACTCTAACTAGAATCCCCTCACACTGCTAGGGGTTACTTTTTTATGCTTTTTGAAGGTGCGGCTGAAATAGTAGATATCGCTGAAGCCAGTAGTGGTAGCGATTTCAGAAATCGTTAGCTGGGTATGGCGGAGCAAATAATCTGCACGGTCTAAACGGACAGCATTTACATATTCCGATATCGTATGCCCAGTTAGTTCCTTAAAGAGACGGCTGAAATGGAAGCGGCTTAGCCCCGTTAGCGCCGCAAGTTCGTCAACTTGAATCGGTTCCTGGTAATGGGTATCGATATATCGCAAAACAGGTGCGAAGCGTTCAACGGTCTGAATACGCCTCTCTTGCTCAGCTTGTGAGAGTACGGTGACGATATGTCTGCGCAACAACAGCGTTAACAGGCGGTATAGCTCGGACTTGACGGCCAGCTCGTAACCAAATTCGCGACGTTCCAGTTCCCGAATAATCGCCAAAGCACAGTCAGTAATATGCTGATCCCCCCGGATATGGTTACGTAACAGCAGCTGGTTCCGCTGAATCGGGGCGATGAACTTGGTTTCGGCAGCGTCGCTTACCGCACTATGCAGCAAAGAAGTATCTGCAATAATCGCATAATACAATAAATCAGAAGAAGCGCTTACCCCATAATGCAGCTCGTTGCTGTTCACAGCAACTAAATCGCCAGCCCGAACGTTGATCGGTGTTCGTCCGCACTCAAAAACAGCCTCACCACTCTCAATAAATATAAACTCAAGATGCTCATGCCAATGATGTGGGAACAACATAACTCCTTCTTGGTGGAAACGCTGGGTATGTACTTTAATCGGAAACTCGGGATCCGGCATGTCCATGGGTTCCTGTAGATGTTTATCATAGTCCAACATTTATAGACTGCACCTCCTATAGCACAATTGTACAAATGAAACCGCAAGGCTCTGCATGGTGTTTAGGGTTGAAATCATTATAATACGAATCATAACCTATGCAAAATAAAGGAGCGAGTGTTAATGGATAAGATCAAAATTGGCGTAATAGGTACGGGCTCTATCTCCGGCATGCACTTAAGTGCTTATCGGAATAATCCGCAGACAACCATATATGCGGTATGTGATCTGAATGAAGAACGTGCACGCGAAGTTGCTAAAGAATATAACGTCGAGAAGGTATACACGGATTATCGTGAATTACTGGCCAATTCCGAAATAGATGCAGTCAGCATCTGCACATGGAACAACTCTCATGCCGAGATCAGCATCGCGGCGCTTGAGGCAGGCAAGCATGTGCTTGTGGAAAAGCCGCTTTGCCGTACGGTTGAAGAAGCGCTTCAGGTACAGCAAGCAGTGGAAAAGAGCGGCAAGATTTTGCAAGTAGGCTTTGTACGACGTTATGACTCCAATGCCCAGCTCCTTCAGACGTTGGTGGAACAAGGAGAATTCGGCGAAATCTATTATGCAAAAGCAACGACGTTCCGGAGACTAGGCAATCCCGGCGGCTGGTTCAGTGATATTGAACGCTCCGGCGGCGGACCGCTGATCGATATTGGTGTCCATGTGATTGATCTATGCTGGTATTTGATGGGCCGTCCGAATCCAGTATCGGTAAGTGCTAATACCTACCGGAAGCTCGGCAATCGTTTTAATATTAAGAATCTCTCATTCTATAAAGCCGCCGATTACGACGCAGCGAACAATACGGTGGAAGATTTAGCGAATGCACTGATTCGCTTTGAGAATGGAGCTTCGCTAATGGTCGATGTCAGCTTTACACTGCATGCCAAAGAAGACGAGCGTTCGGTACGCCTGTATGGTGACAAGGGGGGGGTTGAAATTGATCCTGAGATAGTCATTGTTAAAGAACAGGCGGATACGATCGTCAATACCTATCCGCAGACCGATAATAAGGGGTTTGAGTTCAACAGTGCATTCCAGAATGAAATTAATCATTTTGCTAGCAACATCAGTACCGGCTCTACACCAATTAGTCCTGTGCAAGACGGCGTTACAATCATGAAGATACTCGGCGCGATCTATGAATCCGCAGCCAAAGGTGAAGAGGTGAAACTATGAAGTTAGGAATCAGCACTTACAGTTTGCATTCGGCTTTTTCAACGGGTGAGCTCACGCTTGAAGGAGTCATTGAGACGATCGCCGATCTGGGCGCAGAACATGCGGAGATTGTACCTTTGGGTATCAATTTGGTTGAAAATCCTGAGCTAATTGATCAGATTGTACGAACAGCAGCGGGTCGTGGACTAGAGTTATCCAATTATGCTATCGGGGCGAACTTTGCCGGGCTGGAGACAGCGGAAATGCAGCGGGAAGTCGAGCGGGTAAAGCGGGAAGTAGACGTGTGCGCGGCATTAGGCATTCAGCGGATGCGGCATGATGTAGCCTCCTCAAACGATCTATCCATCACGCATTTTTTGGAAGAGCTTCCACGTTTGGCTGAAGCCTGCCGAGAAATTGCTGATTATGCCGCAGGTTTAGGCATTACGACCAGTGTGGAGAATCATGGATACTTTATTCAGCACAGCGATCGTGTACAGGCGCTGGTTCATGCGGTGGGTAGAGATAACTTCCGTACAACACTCGACATTGGGAACTTCCTGTGCGCAGATGAGAACCCGCTAATAGCTGTACCTAACAACATCAAGCTTGCTTCAATGGTGCATTTCAAAGATTTCTATATTCGTCCGCAAGACCGCCAGCCTGGCGAAGGTTGGTTCCAATCCTCCGGTGGGAACTGGTTGAGAGGTGCCATCGTTGGTCAAGGAGACATCGATATGCCGAGTGTAATTCGAATCGTTAAGGAAAGCGGTTACGATGGATATATCTCTGTAGAATTTGAGGGAATGGAAGAGTGCCGTAAGGGAACAAGACTGGGGCTGGAATACATCAAGCGGGTTTGGAACCAAATCTAATTCATTATACTGGAGGATTATGCCATGGTTAAACCAATTATCACTAATAAAATCGGTGTTATCGTAGACAGCTTTCAGGTTGGAGTGAAAGAGGGATTGCGCAAGGCAAAAGAAGCTGGGGCAGATGGAGTTCAGATTTATGCGGTACAAGGCGAATTTGATCCCGCTACTCTCTCTCAGTCAGCACGCCGTGAATGGAAGGATTACATTGCTTCGCTAGGTTTAGAAATCTCTGCCCTCGTTGGAGATTTAGGCGGACATGGCTTTCAGGACCCTGCCCAGAACCGTGCCAAAATTGAAAAGTCCAAGCGCATTATGGAGCTGGCCAAGGAGCTAGGTACAGATATCGTAACTACACATATCGGTATTGTTCCTTCTAACCCTGCCAGTAAAATCTATGAAACCATGCACATTGCCTGTGAGGAACTTAGCAGATATGCACATGAGATGAATTCTTATTTTGCGATTGAGACTGGGCCAGAACCCGCTGCACGTCTGAAGACGTTCCTCGACGGTCTGGGTTCCAGAGGGGTTTCCGTTAATTTTGATCCGGCCAATATGGTCATGGTGACTGGTGATGATCCGGTGCAAGGTGTTCATACTCTAAAAGACTACATTGTACACACCCATGCTAAAGATGGTCTCAAGCTTGCCGATATCGATCCACGCGATGTTTACGGTCAATATGGTTATGAAGCACCAGCATTAGACCATGAGAAAATCGCTGAAATGGCCGAGACCGGCTCGGCATTCCGTGAAGTTCCGCTCGGAGCGGGTTCTGTTGATTGGAACAACTATCTGCAAGCACTGAACGACATCGGTTATACAGGATTCCTGACCATAGAACGGGAAGTTGGCACTAATCCGGAGGAAGATATCCGCCAGGCTGTGAATTTTTTAAAGGGTTTTCGGGTCTGAACACGGTAGTGATAAAGAATAAATAGTTCATCCAAACAGTCCCTGTGAAAAAAGATCCTACATCCATTGGGACTGTTTGTGTTATAGATTGTGCGGGAAAGACCTAGGACGGTAATGTTCTGAATTTGGAAAGAAGGTGTGACGATGACAGCAGAACGTTTGCTCCTCCGCCGGGCGAAAGTCCTGAATGGAGCGGAAGTGGACATTGTCATAGCTGATGGCAACGTAGTCCAGATTGTTCCCGGAGGCACCGCCGAAGACCATGGTTTCAAGGTCGTGGAAGCCAATGGGGCGTATGTCTCTAGCGGCTGGATCGACTTGCATGTACATGCGTTTGCAGAATTGAATCCGTATGGAGACGAGATCGATGAAATCGGAATCAAATGTGGCGTGACTACCCTCGTGGACGCAGGTAGCTGCGGAGCGGAGCGTATTGGTGAGCTGGCAGAGGCGGGGAAAAAGTCAGCAACGCAACTGCTTGCTTTTCTTAACATTTCAAAGATTGGCCTGATGCGAATTGACGAGTTGTCCCAATTAGAGTGGATTGATCATGAAAAGGTGCTTCAGGCGGTAGTTGCTTATCCTGAATTTATCGTAGGCTTGAAGGCCAGAATCAGCAAAAGCGTAGTGGGTGACAATGGCATTCAACCGCTTCAACATGCACTGGAGCTTTCGGAAAAGACCGGGCTGCCGCTGATGGTACATATAGGCTCCGCACCGCCGGATATCCGTGAGGTTTTACCGCTACTTCAACGCAACGACGTGATAACCCATTATCTAAATGGCAAAAGCAACAATTTGTTCGATAAGGAGAATCTACCGCTCCAGGTGCTGAGAGATGCTATTGAGCGTGGAGTTCACTTGGATGTGGGACATGGTACGGCTAGCTTCTCGTTCGCTGTGGCCGAGGCGGCCAAACAAAACGGTATTGATCCGGATACGATCAGCACAGACATATACAGAGGCAACCGTATGAATGGTCCCGTCTACTCCATGGCGAATCTGTTGAACAAATTCATTGCACTGGGATATTCCCTTGAAGATACAATTGCACGGGTGACGAGTAGAGCAGCCCAGTGGCTGGGACGCCCGGAACTTGGGGAGATTCGGATCAACAACAAGGCGAATCTGACCCTTTTTCGTGTGACGGATGAGAAGATTGAACTGGTAGATTCTGAGGGGGAACGCCGGGTAGCACAGCAAACCATTCAAGCAATAGGAGTGATCATAGGTGACAAATACATGGAATGCGAAATACGGCCTGAAAAGAGTTATTAATGCAAGCGGCCGGATGAGCATCCTCGGGGTATCGGCACCGACCGATACGGTGATGGAAGCTATGCGTCAAGGCGGACAGAGTTATGTGGAAATCGCCGATTTGGTGGATAAAGCGGGGGATTATGTTGCACGTCATACAGGTTCTGAAGCAGCGGTGATCGTGAACTCGGCTTCCAGTGGAATTGCTTTATCCGTGGCGGCGCTGGTAACCCGCGGTAATATTCGTACAAGTCTACGGCTCCATCAGGATAGCATTTTTAGAAATGAAATTGTGATGTTAAAAGGTCATAACGTACAATACGGTGCACCAGTGGAAACCATGGTTTATCTCGGCGGCGGTAAAGTGGTGGAAGCAGGTTATGCCAATGAAGGACGGGCGGAGCATTTGGCTGCTGCGATCTCGGATCAGACTGCGGCTATCTTGTATGTCAAATCTCATCATGCCGTTCAGAAGAATATGATCTCTGTAGAGGAAGCTTGGGCTGTGGCTCAAACTCATAACGTCCCGCTTATTGTAGATGCTGCAGCGGAAGAGGATCTGCAGAAATACGTGCAAATATCCGATCTGGTCATTTATAGTGGCTCCAAAGCCATAGAAGGTCCAACATCCGGACTTGTGGCGGGAAAACGTCTTTATATTGAATGGTTAAAAGTGCAGCTTCACGGCATTGGACGCAGCATGAAGGTTGGTAAGGAAACATCCTTCGGCCTGATGCAAGCGTTGGATGAATATGCTCACAAACAGGATACAAGCGAAAAGGAAAAAGCTACGCTCCAATTGCTGATGCCGCTCGATGGGCTTCCCGGAATTCGGGTAACTATCGTGCAGGATGAAGCAGGCCGGGCGATTTACCGTGGACGCATCCATGTGGACCCGAATCAGTGCGCAATAACAGCACTTGAGCTGTCCCAGCAGCTTCAACAAGGTGAAGTGGCTATTTACACTAGAGACTATGGGGTAAGGCAAGGTTATTTTGATATTGACCCGCGTCCGCTAATGGGTGATGACATAGAAATGATTACAGCGAGGATAAGGGAATTGACAGGAGGGGCAAGCAATGTCTGAAATTAACAAGCGGTTCTATAAAGGTCGGGTGGCCTTAAACGTATTGGCTAAGGATATAGAAAATGCCAAAGAGGTGTTTGCTGCTGCCGAAGGTTATGTACTGGTCGGTGTATTGTCCAAAGACTATGCAACGGTAGAAGAAGCCGTGCAGGCGATGGAGGCATATGGGCGGGAAATTGACGGTGCGGTATCAATAGGACTAGGTGCGGGTGATAATCGGCAAGCTGCTGTTGTTGCAGAGATTGTCAAATCCTATGCTGGCAGCCACATTAATCAGGTATTCCCAGCAGTTGGTGCGACCCGTGCTAACCTTGGAGCGAAAGATAGTTGGATTAACAGCATGATCGCACCAACGGGACAACCTGGTTTTGTGAATATCTCCACCGGCCCGGCCAGTGCGGCACAATCTGTACCCGCTGTAATTCCCGTAAATGCGGCGATTGCATTGGTTCGGGATATGGGCGGAAATGCTTTAAAGTATTTTCCGATGCAGGGGCTGAGCCGTAAAGCGGAGCTAATCGCTGTGGCCAAAGCCTGTGCGGAAGAGGGTTTTGCGCTGGAGCCGACCGGCGGTATCGATCTGGACAACTTTGAAGAGATCTTGTCTATTATATTGGAAGCGGGAGTGCCGCAGGTGATTCCCCATGTCTATACATCGATCATCGATCCGCAGAGCGGAAGAACGAGATTGGCGGACATACAACAGCTGTATCGGACGATGAAAAAGCTGGCAGATCAATATGCCTAAACATATCGCCGCTTTTGGTGAAATAATGATGCGGCTACAGGTACCGGGCTTTGAACTGTTATCTCAGGGTAACCTGCTGAAGTATTCGTTCTCCGGCACCGGAGTCAATGTACTGTCCGCATTGTCCCGATACGGACATCGGGGGACTTTGGTGTCCAGACTGCCTGCGAATCCTATTGGTGACGCAGCAACAGCCTATCTTCGGCGACTGGGCATCCAGCCGGAGCATATCCAACGCGGGGGCTCAAGTATAGGGATGTACTTTCTTGAAAACGGATTCGGGGCTCGCCCCTCCCGAGTGACTTATTCCGGTCGCCCGGAGAGCAGCTTCAATACTGCTCCTCCGGGTACTTATCCATTCGCAGAGCTGGTAGACCTCGCGGATGCTGTTCATTTCTGCGGGATAACACTGGCAATGAACGATGATGTGCGAAAAGCGATGAAAACTTATGCAAAAACGGTTAAGCAACACGGTGGCCTTGTCGTTTTTGACTGCAATTACCGCCCATCGCTCTGGGGGGAGAGAGGCTATGAGCTGGCGCGCTCCCATTACGAAGACATGCTGCATTTGGCCGACATCGTGCTGATGAATGAAAAAGACGCAATGCTAATCCTTGGTATGAAGCCCGAAGGAACTTCAAGAGAAGAACAACTTCAGGAGCTGATTCCCACAGTAGCTTCACGCTACAGTCTAAGTACGGTAGCAGGAACGCATCGGTCCATTCATGATGATAACCGCCATTCATTGCGCGGTTATATCTTCAAATCCGGTCGCTTCGCATATTCCGAGACCTTAAGCTTTCCGGTGCTTGATAGAGTCGGGGCTGGAGATGCTTATGCCAGTGGTATAATTCATGGTGAGCTGGAAGGTTTTGATCCTCAGCATACTGTAGCCTTTGCGGCCGCGGCCGGAATGCTAGCCCACACAGTAGAAGGAGATTCTCCGCTGGCCTCCGAGCAAGAAGTTATTGGTGTACTGACGGGTGCTGTAAGAGATATATTGAGATAAAGAAGAAGCTGCCTTACAGGAGAACAGGCCTGTGCGGTGGCTTTTTTTATCGCTACAAACACTGTAACTTTGCTCAGGCCAAGAATCTGATCCAATGGCTACAGGCTAGATTTGGCTTAATTAGATCTTTTTAAATAGGTGTAAAATCTCATTTTTTGCAACTTTATCCTCTATCCGGCGTCAAAGAAGAGAGAATAAGAAGGGGGAGCCTATATGAAAAAGTTAAATTTACTAGCCCTTTTAGCAGTTATTTCAATAATCTTTGTTGGATGTGTCAATACAGGGAATAAAGATAAAGGGAATCAAACGCTAATCGATCTGAGTTCTGTGGACTCCATTACAATCCATAATGATAGCGGCGGATTAATAACCATAACGGACCAAAAGCTAATAGAACGTTTCAATAAAGCTATACATACTGCTGAGTATGACAACGCGAAGCTTGATATTGCAGCACCTGATTATGAGGTTATTGTTGAATTGAAGAATAAAGAAAACGAAAAATTCTCATTCTGGATTATGGGCAATAATAATGGTCTTTTCACCAAATCAGGAGTAAATGGGCATTACAAGTTATCAGAAACGGATAAGACTGCTTTGCTTACCTTATTTCAATCAAATGAACAACAAGTAGAATCAGATAATCTAAAGATAGATGAGACCATCAAGCGAATCACATTAGCAAACTCTCTAGCACATGGTTCAGTGAATGCTAACATAAAGGATGAATACACAGATCATGAAACCATAGATACTTTCGTCCGAGCCATCCGTACCGCTGAACAAATACCAGGGAATTTAAATACCGCAACGCCTAACTACGATATCGTTCTAATTTCAGATAATAATAAATATGCCTTTCATTTATGGATTAACGAGACAAGCGAGCAGGGCATGTTAATGAATGTGAACGAAACGGATACAGGCTACACACTTACTAAGGAATCAACTGCCGAGTTAAAAAAGATTCTGTTGTCGGAAGCAAAATTTAATGGTTTGGAGTTTAATACAGAACGGAACTCTATTGGAGATCTGGTGGCCAAACCGGTTGGCCTATCCGAAAATAACTATCTGTTAAACGGTGGAGAAGTAGTTGAACTGCAAGGGATCTCTTATCATACCATTCATCTTTTCTATGGCGACCATAATGCTGTCAACGCTGTATTAGCTCATGATCCTGCTACGGATGAGGTAAAGGTGAAATGGAGCGACGAGCTCAACGATTCCAATAATCGCTGGAATAATGCTTTTATGAGCAACTATAATATGCTAATCCCGCTGGATGAGGATCATCTATTATTTCTGGAATCGGATGTGACGAAAAAAGCAGGGCAATATCATTTGTCCTCATATAATGTTCTTACAGGAAAGATTGAACGACTTCGGGAAAACTTCTGGCCGCTTTCTGATGATTATGATTACATTTATAAATTTCAATGGAAAGCTGATGAGCAAAAATTGTTTATGCAGAGTTATCTCGGCAATGTATGGATCTTTGATCTGAAAACGGGAAAGGACGATGTCCATCTTCTGAAATATCGCGTAATCCCACATTCGACGACCGGGGCGCCATCCCTGTTCCTCTCACCAACTTTTAAAAGATTTGTACATGATGATGAGAGCGGCGAATTAACCTTTTACGATAATAAAGGAGTTTCTCTTCGTACTGTTCCGTTACCACTAGAGCAATATGTGCCTTCTGAGAAAATAAAGTGGAACCCCGCGGGTACGATTGCCTGGATGGATTCAGCAGAGATCAACGAAAACCGAATTCTTGACATCGATATCGATTATCTGAAAATAGCTGCACAAAAAATTAATTTTTATAATCAGGATGGTCATTCCATCGGCTCCATTAAGACTGAAGGCAACCATGAAGATACAGCTATTGAAGTTGTGGGGTGGATGGACGCTAATGTAGCCGTGATAAAATCCTATACTGTAGAACTTATACACAAGGATAATGTAGGGCTTAATGTTAAGGATGTTTCTTATTATCTCTATGATGTAAAAAAGAAGCAGAAGGGGGCAAGCTTTTCGTCCATCCCTTCCAGTGCTACCGTTACTACAGATCTTCGAATGGGCGATGCCGATAATACGGGAAAAATCACTGTGAGTTTTAAAGAAATTACTTATAAAAAAGAAAAATAAAGAAGCCTCGGGAGTTCACCGTAACGATCACACAAGATCATTGGGTAAGCTTTCCGAGGCTTCTTTTTATATTTAAAAGACAAATATTTAAGAATTCTCGAATTCTATATTTGTCCCGCTGTAGAACGGACGGAGGAAAGCAGGTCTAGCCGGAAGCCTTGTACTAGAGTGTCACCGTTCATAAGATCGGTCTCATACGCACGATTAAAGCCTAAGCGCTGGTACAGTTTGATGGCTGAAGACATCATTTCCGAGGTGTGCAGGTTCAAGGTGGTGGCACCCAACTGTAGTGATCTCCGTGCAGCATCGCGAATCAGAAGGGTTGCAACGCCAAGACCACGAGCGGATGGAGATACGGCTAGCAGACGTAGGATAGGGGAGTGAATCCCTAGCTCCGGTTTCCCGTAAGCCGTTTCCGAGGAGCTGAACAAGAGTGCGCTACCAACGATTTTCTTGTCGATTTCAGCGATGATCCGTACGAGCGGAGTATCACCATGAACGGAATCAAGAAGCGATTTTCGATACTCCAGCCACAACGGCTCAGGCATGATCTCCGAATATTGATGGTATGCATCTAACAGCACTTCGGCGATAGCATTACAATCTTTATTCTCAGCTTCACGGATAATGATCTTTTGTGACATGTTTTCGCTATCCCCTTTCAGACAAATGTAATGTTCATTCGAATGAAATTATTATATATGATAATTCCCAGTGGAATAAGAGGAATTTTATAATTCTGATATAGGAATAGAAAAGTTCTATATGAAATAAACATAACGTTTGATTCAAAATCCGATTGATTTACACGGAATTAATTGTTGACAAAAAATAGGGCGATGACTAAGATATAAACAAAATCTATAGGAAAGCATCGCTATAATTCATTGTTTTTTCATCGGAATAGTAAAATTAATAAAAGCATAGGGGGATTAGGGATGAACATTGAAAATATTGAGGCCTTTGTCTACATCAATCATTATGGAAGCTTCAATAAAGCGGCCGAAGTCCTATATATCTCACAGCCGACAGTAACGGCCCGGATCCAATCGCTAGAAAGGGAACTGGATTGCAAAGTGTTTGATCGGTTGGGGAAGCAGATTAACCTGACGGATAAAGGTAAACAGTTTCTACCCTATGCGCAGCAGATTCTTCAGATTTATCAGAACGGTAAATATCAGGTTCAGGCTAAGGGGCACATTCCAAATGAACTGAGAATCGGCAGTACGGTCTCGGTTTCCAATTATTTAATGCCCCATTTGATGCTTCATTTAAAGCGCAGATATCCTCATATCACAATCAAGCTGATGACAGCTTCTACGGAAGTATTGACTGAAAAGTTAAAATCGAAAGAGCTTGATTTGGCTTTTATCCGTAAGGTCGTAAATCCGGCAATTCAAACCTTTCCATTCTTCGAGGACCCCATCTCACTGTATGTACATGAGGGACACCGCTTTGCTAAAGCACAGCGGGCTTCACTGGAGGATATCCGCCAGGAGACGTTGGTTTTTTTTGAATGCGGATCTTTGGATTGGATGCGGCTGCATCGTGTATTTGAGAGTATGGAACAGCCACCGAAGATTGAATATCAGGTAGATAACCTGGAGACAGCCAAAAAGCTGGTATTGAAAAAAGCAGGCATCTGTTTCCTTCCCGCCCTCAGTGTGCAAGAGGAAGTGGCGACGGGGTCGCTGATCCGGGTGGATATTGCGGAGACGGAAGGCATCTCCTTGCGAACCAGCCTGATTTCGCTAAATGGAGAGAACGCAGAATTCATCGAAACCCTGCTTGAACTCGGGATTGGAAAAGTGGGAGATCGACTAATTGTATAGATGTATTAAAAAACTCTATTAGCGCATGGACACATGCAGTGATAAAGTTAATTGCATATAATCACGACTATTTCGATAGGGATTATAAAGTTAATTTTCGAAAGGCTGGAGGGCATGTGATGAGTGAGGTATACAGGCTGGCAGAACTGAAGGATGCGGAGCAATTGCTAGATGTTACATATCGTGCCTATCAGCTGATTCGTGAACTCGGGCTGCATTGGCCGGCGGCCACAGCCGACTTGGCGCTTATTGAAGACAATATAGCTACGAATGAGTGTTATGTGCTTGAAGTTGACGGAACGATAGTTGCGACCATAACCCTTTCAAAGGAAGAAGAGATTAAGAAGATTAGCCCATTGCCTTTTATCAAATGGTTTGCTGCCCATCCAGATTATAGTAACAGAGGTTATGGTGGAAAACTTTTGGATTGGGTGGAAGAGAACATTATTGCTGGTCAGTTAGGTTCGGCTGCAGTCACGCTGGCAACGGCGAAGAAACATCCGTGGTTGGTTCAAATGTATGAACGCCGGGGGTACGAACGTTTTTTAGAACTGGATCAGCAGAACGGTGACGGCATTATGTATCTGATGAAAAAAACACTTACAGACAAACCACAGTTCATTTAAAGGGGATAAAACAATGAAAAAGTCCATTTCACTAGTATTTGCATCGGTATTGACACTGGCGATTGCTGGCTGCGGAAACAACAGTAACAGCGCTAGCAGCAATCAGAATGGAAATGCAGCAGAAGCTGCGGCACCGGCAAAGGATTCGGCAAAGGTAACTAAGATCATTGTGGGCACGGGTACTGCTTTTCCGAAAGTCTGCTTCATAGATGAGAACGGCAAACTCACCGGATTTGATGTGGAACTGCTCAAAGAAATCGATAAGCAGCTGCCAGAATATGAATTCGAATTTCAAACCATGGATTTCAGCAATCTGCTGCTGAGCCTGGAAACCAAAAAAATCGATTTGGTCGCCCATGTCATGGAGAAAAATCCGGAACGGGAGCTGAAGTACTCTTTTAACAAAGAAGCCTATGCCCACTGGAGAAACCGCATTGTAGTGGCAAAGGATAATAATTCAATCCAATCGCTTGATGATCTCAAAGGGAAAAAGGTACTTGTAGGTGCAACGAGTGCACAAGCACAAATACTCGAGAACTACAATAAAGAGAATGACAATGCGATTGATATCGTGTATCAGAATGGTGCAGCGAATGATACCGTCGCACAGATTAGTACTGGGCGTGTGGACGCTACGCTGGCTGCAGATTTTGTCCTGCCGATCATTGATCCGCAGAGTCAGCTAAAAGCTACGGGCGACGAGCTGTCATCCGCGGATATTCTCTATGTTTTCCGTAAGGATGATGCCAATTCACAAAAGCTGTCAGATGCGATTGACAGTGCGATTAAAGAGCTGAAGACAGACGGCACACTAGGCAAGCTTAGTACGGAATGGTTGGGTGCGGATGTTACAGCGGATTCGGTTAAATGATTGAGCCGGTGAGCACGGGAAGGGGGGGAATATATGGGCGCACAGTTTGATATCAGCTTTGTATTTTCGTTTTTGCCTAAGTTACTAGGGACTTTAAGCACCACGCTTCTGATTGTCGCCTGTTCTCTACTGACAGGAATTCTTGTCGGCTTTCTCGTAGCTCTGCCAAGACTTTATAAAGTGCCTGTGTTAAAAACCATCTCCGAAATCTATATTTCTTTTTTTCGGGGAACTCCGATTCTTATCCAGCTCTTCTTGTTTTATTATGGTCTGCCCGAAATTATGAAGCTGGTTCATGTCGATATGACCCGGACTCCGGTGCTTGTTTTTGTGATTCTTACTTACGGGCTGCATACGGGGGCATACATGTCCGAAATGATCCGGGCTTCTGTAATGGCGGTGGATAAGGGGCAGGTAGAGGCTGCTTATGCTACAGGGATGACGGGGTTTCAAGCCTTTACGCGAATCGTGCTGCCGCAGGCGCTCGGAATCGCAGTTCCGGTATTCTCCAATCTGGTGATTGCTCTACTGAAAGATACGTCATTGGCCTTTACTCTTGGGGTGATGGAAATGTCAGGGAAAGCACAGACGCTAGGCAGCTTAACTCAGCATTTTATTGAAACGTATATCGCGCTTGCGCTAATCTATCTGGTCATCAGCTTTACAATCGAGAAACTGCTGCTTATAGCAGAACGCCGGCTGCTGCGGCATGAGAAACGGAATACACCGGAGAAAAAATCGTTCAAAATCAACAAAAGCTGGTCCTACCGCCGCATCATTGCTGAACTTGGACCGGGTAAAGGAGGTAGCGGATTATGAAGCTGGACCCATCTTTTATCTGGACTGCTCTGGTGCAAATTTTAAGTGCAATTCCTGTGACCTTATCTATTACTGCTGTCTCAGTACTCATTGGATTTGTGATTGGTGTGGCTGTAGCGTTGATCCGGATATACAGAATTCCGCTGCTGTATCCGCTGGCTGTCGGTTATGTTACGTTCATCCGCGGGACACCGATGCTGACGCATCTTTTGCTTATCTATTTTGGGCTTCCCGTGTTAATCGATGGTCTGGCAGTGCAGTTCGGCTGGAGCTTCAGGTCGGTAGCCATTCCGATGATCGGTTTTGCCTATATTTCGTTCTCGATTACAGCGGGAGCCTATATGTCCGAAGTCGTCCGTTCCGGTCTGCTTGCTGTGGATCGCGGTCAGCTGGAAGCTGCCCATTCTATCGGAATGACCACACCCCAGGCACTGCGGCGGATTGTTTTTCCTCAGGCGCTGGCGGCGAGTCTGCCTAATCTGTCAAATTCGGTAATTGGTATGCTGCATGGATCTACCCTTGCTTTTACCGTTTCGGTGGTGGATATCAATGCTAAGGCGCAAATTGTAGCTTCAACGAACTGGAAGTTTTTTGAGGCTTATCTGGCGGCAGCACTGATTTTCTGGGGACTTACGTTCCTAATCGAACGCGTGACGTCGCTGATTGAAAAAAGAATTAATCTGTACAATCGAGGTGGAGTAGCATGATCAAGCTTGCGCAAATTTCGAAGTCATTTGGTCGGAATCAGGTGCTCAATAATATAGATTTAACGGTGACGAAGGGTGAAGTTGTCGTCATTCTCGGTCCCAGCGGCTCAGGCAAAACGACACTTTTACGCTGTGTGAATTATCTGGAGAAGCCAAGCAGCGGAGAGATCGCCATCGGCGATTTCAAAGTGAACTGCAAACATCCCCGCAAAAAGGAGATTCATCTGCTCCGGCAAAAAACGGCAATGGTGTTCCAGCAGTACAATTTATTCCGCCATAAAACCGCGCTGGAGAACGTGATGGAGGGACTGCTGATTGTCAAAAAGCTTCCGAAGGACGAAGCGAAAAATCGGAGTATTGCCCTGCTTGAAAAGGTTGGTCTTGGCAGCAAGCTGGACGCCTATCCAAGTCAGCTGTCCGGAGGCCAGCAGCAGCGGGTTGGCATTGCCCGTGCCTTGGCGCTCGAGCCGGAGGTTATATTGTTCGACGAACCCACATCGGCGTTGGACCCAGAGTTAGTGGGTGAGGTGCTGGCCGTCATCCGTAAAATTGCCAAGGAAGGCATCACAATGATTGTGGTGACTCATGAAATGGGCTTTGCTCGCGATGTGGCGAATCATGTGGTTTTTATGGACGGAGGCGTCATTGTTGAAGAAGGGACTCCGGCAGAGCTGTTTAACCATCCGCGCGAAGAAAGAACGAAGCAGTTCCTGAAGCGGATCACACCTGAATTTAACTATTCCATATAGGAGGAAAAACAATGGCTATTACAATCAGCGTACTTGATCAAAGTCCGATCTATCCGGGAGAAACGCCGGAGGAAGCATTCCAGCATACGATCAAGCTGGCACAATTGTCCGAAGAGCTTGGATTCCACCGGTTCTGGGTTTCGGAGCATCATGACTCCGAGCAGGTAGCCGGCTCTTCCCCGGAAGTACTTATCTCACATCTTCTGGCTAAAACAGAGCGAATCCGCATTGGCTCCGGTGGCATCATGCTCCAGCATTACAGCCCGTATAAGGTAGCGGAGAACTTCAATGTGCTGTCTACACTGGCTCCTGGACGAGTGGATCTCGGTGTGGGACGTGCTCCCGGTGGACTCCCACGTAGCACACAGGCACTACAGCAGGGAAAAGCTGAAACCCCAGACCTGACGGACAAAATCATCGAGCTGGAAAAGTATGTACATAACCGCCTCGAAGAAAACCATCCGCTGGCAGGGTTGAAGGCAGGTCCCCTTCCTGGTATTCCTCCTGAGTTGTATGTCCTTGGCGCGAGTGTAAGCAGCGCGGAAATTGCCGCTGAACTGGGGTTACCCTACGTATTCTCCCTGTTTATTAACAGCGATAAGGCGGTAGCGCTGGATGCCATTCGTGCTTACCGCAGCGGTTTCGCTTCTTCACAGGGCAGACAACCGCAAGCCATTATCGCTTTAGCGTTAGTGGTGGCTGAGACTGAAGAGGGAGCGAAAGAACTGGCAGGTGCGCATAAGCTGATCCGGATTCAACTGGCGAGCGGGAAGAAGCTGACAGTAGGGACCTTGGAACAGGGGGAAGAATTTGCCCGCCAGAGCAATGAAGCCTACACGATTGAAGAGCTGGAACCGGAGATTACCAAGGGAACAAAATCATCTGTCCGTGAACAGTTGTTGGAACTTTCAGAGGCGTCCGGTGTCGAGGAGTTCATCATAACGACGAATGTACAGCCCTTTGACAAACGGCTCCGATCCTTTGAGCTACTGAGCGAAGCAATCGCTGAAGTGGCTGCAGAGGCATAAAGCGGGCGGGCTCGGTATCACACAGGAAATCGTGTAAAGGAGGGTGACTGTATATGACAAGTAAAGCTAAAGAGTTGAGTGCGGAAGCGCTTGAAGAAGAATTAATCGGGATACGCCGTCATCTGCACCGGCACCCGGAACTGTCCAATGAAGAATATGGCACAACAGAATATATTATTTCCTTGCTGGAGCGGGCAGGAGTCAGGATCGTAGAATACGGTCTGTCTACCGGCGTGATCGCAGAGATTGGCGGCAAAAAGCCCGGTTCGGTCATCGGACTGCGCGCAGATATTGATGCCTTGCCAATCCAGGAGGAAAGCGGAGTATCCTTCGCTTCATTATATCCCGGCAAAATGCATGCCTGCGGGCATGATTTCCATACGGCTGCCTTGATTGGTGCCGCCTATCAATTGAAACAGCGAGAGCAGCAATTACAGGGAACGGTGCGCCTGTTATTCCAACCAGCGGAGGAGAAGGCGCAGGGTGCACAGCGAATCATTGCTAGCGGGGCACTAGAAGACGTCCGGGCAGTGATCGGGCTGCATAACAAGCCAGACCTGCCAGTCGGAACCATCGGTATTAAGGGTGGTCCTTTAATGGCAGCAGCTGACGGGTTTGTGATTGAAGTGCAGGGTGGTAGTTCTCATGCTGCCGTTCCGGAAGCTGGCATAGACCCGATTGTAGCGGCTTCGCATATTGTGACGGCATTCCAGTCCATTGTAAGTCGCAATGTCAGTCCGCTGCAGAGTGCGGTGGTCAGTGTGACGCAGATTCACAGCGGCAATTCATGGAACATTATCCCCGAAAAAGCGGTGCTTGAAGGGACGATCCGCACCTTTGATGAAACGGTGCGCAGCAAAGTGCTGGAGCGGTTTCAAGAAGTGGCGGTCGGTGTAGCAGCGGCTCTTGGAGCAGAAGCTACCGTTCGCTGGATAGAAGGGCCGCCTCCGGTTATCAACGATCCCTCCCTAGCAGCGCTTGGAGTTGAATCGGTCGAAGCTCTTGGCTACCGAGCGATTCAGCCAGAGCTTTCTCTGGCTGGAGAGGATTTCGCCTTCTATCAGCGCGTGGTACCCGGACTGTTCGTTTTTGTAGGTACTGAAGGAAGCCAGGAATGGCATCATCCGGCCTTCAATCTGGATGAACGTGCACTCCCTGTGGCAGCACGTTTCCTTGCGGATGTAGCTGTACGATCCCTAGTGCAGTACAGTCCCGAAGGAGGTGCAGAATTATAGCTGAACATAACAGTTACGATGTAATTATCGTCGGCGCAGGCTCGATGGGCATGAGTGCCGGTTACTATCTTGCGAAGCGCGGAGTGAAGACGCTGCTAATTGATGCCTTTGATCCTCCACATACACAGGGAAGCCATCACGGGGAAACGCGGCTGATCCGGCATGCTTACAGTGGTGATCCCGCCTACATTAATTTGGCTCTGCGGGCAGATCATTTATGGCAAGAAGCCGAGCAGTTGAGCGGAATAGAACTGCTTGTCCGCTCGGGCGTTTTGAATCTCGCAGATAGTGCAGTGTATTCCTTCAGCGGTCGTCTCGCGGAAGCAAAGAAACGGAAGGTGCAGGTCCAGCATCTGGATGCCGGAGAGATCCGGCGGCGCTGGCCGGGATTGAACATTCCGGAAACATTCGCAGCAATGTATGAACCGGATGCCGGGTATTTGTACAGCGAGCGCTGTATCTCCGCCTACAGCCAGCTTGCCCTTGGACAGGGTGCGGAACTGTTGACGAACACTTCGGTAGTAAACATCACCGCCCGCGAAAGCAGTGTAACAGTTCATACAACAAACGGCGATTATCACGGAGCGTCAGCTATCCTTAGTGCCGGAGCCTGGTTTGGTGCGTTAGCGCCTTTTGTGCATTTGCCAATCAAGGCGATCCGCAAAGTTGTGGGCTGGTTTGAGAGCTCACCTGCTTTTGCAGCCGGTAACTTCCCTGGCTTCACGCTAGGAGCTGAGGAAGGTGGCTATTATGGCTTTCCCAGCATTGCTGGAGCCGGTCTGAAGATCGGCCGGCACGATACGGGGCTGGAATGGAAACCAGGCACACTACTTGCTCCCTTTGGCAGTGAAACCAGCGATGAGCAAGACCTCCGAAGAGTACTGGAGACTTACATGCCGGGTGCAGCTGGCCGATTACTTAAAGGATCTGTATGCAAATATGAGCATACACCTGATGAAGATTTCATTATTGGCCGCCATCCGCTCCACTCCAATGTGCTGGTAGCCGGAGGGTTCTCAGGGCATGGTTTTAAATTTTCTAGTGTTGTAGGTGAAATACTTGCTGATTTGGCGACAAGTGGAGCTACCAACCACAACATTCAACCTTTTGCGTTATCACGTTTTACACCTGATCATTCGCAAGCAGGCCTAATTTTGGAGGGGATTTAATGAGCAAAGTTCAAATTAGCAATTTTTTAAGTACGCACAACCAACTGGTGCATGCAACCGCAGGGTTATCAGAGGAACAGCTGAAATGGAAGGCAGCACCAACGAGTTGGAGTATTACTGAGGTGTTAGCCCATCTAGCTGATCACAGCATTGTGGTTTCGTTCCGTATACGTGATATTCTCGCTGCTACAACTGCGCAGCTGCCAGTCTTCAATCAGGACACTTGGGTCAGCGGCCAGTACGCCAATAGTGGTAGTGCTTCCGATAGTCTGGAGTTGTTCCGCAGCCTGCTTTATTATAACAGTCTATTGTTTGAACGGCTCAGCGCAGAGGATTGGGAGAAAAGCGGGGTTAACTTCAAGGGGGAAAACGTTAAAATTTCCGATATCGTCCATAGCTTCACCGCACATGTAGAGAGACATCTTGGCCAGATTGAGCGAATCAAGCAGGGCGCAGCCAATGCATCGTTCGTGCAATGAATACTTTCATAGTTAGTTTTGCATGAAGTAAAACCTGGGAATCGTATGCTCACAAAACTTTTAGGAGGAATGAACATGACCAAACCAAAACAACTGAAGCTAGGCGCACTGCTGCATGGAGTAGGAGGCAGTACGTCGATGTGGCGCCATCCTGATGCTAAGCCGGATGCAAGTGTAAACTTTGAATTATACAAAGCGTGGGTACAGAAGGCAGAAGAAGGCAAGCTGGATCTGATCTTCATCGCAGACGGTTTGTACATTAATGAAAAGTCCATTCCGCATTTCCTTAACCGGTTTGAACCGCTGACCATTCTTAGCGCACTCGCCGCCGTCAGCACCAACATCGGTCTGGTTGGTACCCTTTCCACCTCCTACAGTGAACCGTTTACCGTCGCGCGTCAATTCGGCTCACTGGATGTAATCAGCGGTGGCCGGGCCGGCTGGAATGTGGTGACTTCACCGCTGGAAGGCTCTGCCTCGAATTACAGCAAAACAGAGCATCCTGACCATGGCAAGCGTTACCGTATTGCTACCGAATATTTGCAGGTGACACGCGGATTATGGGATTCCTGGGAGGATGATGCGTTTGTTCGAGATAAAGAAACAGGTGTATTCTTTGATCCGCAAAAAATGCATACCCTGGACCATCAAGGAGAGTTCTTCTCCGTGAAAGGACCGCTCAATATTGCTCGTTCGAAGCAGGGGCAGCCAGTCGTGTTTCAGGCAGGTTCCTCAGAAGTTGGTAAAAATTACGCCTCAAAGGAAGCGGATGCTATCTTCACTGGCCACGAAACGCTAGAAGATGCCCAGGCATTCTATAGCGATGTTAAGACACGGGTAGCTTCATTTGGCCGGGATCCGAATGAGGTGCTGATCTTTCCTGGTATTGCACCAATCATTGGCGACACATCAGAGGAAGCAGAGCGTAAATATCAGGAGGTTGCTGGTCTCGTGACGATTGAGAATGCACTGAACTATTTGGGCAGATTCTTCGAGCATCATGATTTCTCGCAATATCCGCTGGATGAACCGTTCCCTGAGCTTGGCGAGTTGGGGCGTAATAGTTTTCAGAGCGGCACGGATAAAATCAAAAAGGACGCGAAGGAGAGAGGCTTAACACTAAGACAGGTCGCCTTACAATCCGCTACCCCGCGCAGCAGCTTTATTGGCACACCTGAGCAAGTGGCTGATCAGATTCAAACCTGGTTTGAGGGTGGAGGAGCAGACGGATTTATGATCGCAGCTGCTGTTCCTAATGGACTGGAGGAATTCGTCGATCGGGTAGTGCCGATTCTGCAAGAGCGGGGCCTGTTCCGCACTGAATACGAAAGTAGCACCCTGCGTGGAAATCTCGGTATTCCATTGCCAGAGAACCGCTATTCCAAGGCTTCACAACCGGTAGGGCAAAAAGCCGTACATTAACAATAATAATTTGAATCGAATAATTAGCTTTCGTCATAAAAAATGTAACGCAGCCGTTTAAGGCTGCGTTTATTTGCGTGCGAGCGGAGCTTGTCTAACAACGTAAGCGCTTTAAAGAACCAATCAGAGCAATAGATAACCAATCACTGTTATATAGGCAGGGTTCCCGCTGCACCTTATGATAGAAATATCAAGGAGGGATGTAAATTGTACGCTAAGTTCTACAAGTACCGATGGCAATATTTAATGATTCTTCCGGGAGTGCTGTTGCTATTTTTGTTCAGCTATATTCCGATGGCAGGGATTCAGGTCGCCTTCCGCGACTTTCAGATTGGCACCTCGATCTGGAACAGCACATGGGTGGGATTAGACAACTTTTCTTTCCTGCAAGATCCCCAGTTTTTAACTGTCGTCAAAAATACGTTATATATATCTGTGCTTAAGTTCATCTTCGGATTCCCGGCACCGATTCTACTGGCACTGGTGATTAACGAGGTAACCCGGCCTGTATTTAAGCGATTCGTGCAATCGGTCAGCTATTTGCCTCATTTTTTCTCATGGATTGTAGTCGCTTACATCCTGCAGTCTTTTCTGACTTTGGATGGTGGGCTGGTCAATCAGTTCATCGAGAAAGCAGGCGGTGATCCTGTATTTTTTCTAGGTTCCACGGAGTGGTTCCGGCCCATGGTTATATTAAGCGGCTTGTGGAAAGAGACCGGATGGAACACGATTCTCTATTTGGCTGCGATCACAACGATTGATCCGCAATTGTATGAATCCGCCAAAGTAGAGGGTGCAGGAAAGCTAGCCCAGATTCGGCATATCACCTTCCCGGGTATTCTACCGACAATATCGATTGTGCTAATTCTGAGTATCCCAAGCCTGATTTCAGTAGGGATGGATCAGATTTATCCGCTGATGAATTCTGCTAATCAAGGGGTCGCGGATGTACTGGATACGTATATCATCCGCAACGGATTGCAGCAGGGATATTTTGGAATGGCGACCGCAGTGGGGTTGTTATCCTCAGTGATCAGCTTGATATTGGTTGTTTCGACTAATCAGTTATCTAGAAAAATAAATGGTGAAGGATTATGGTGATGGCATATGAAGCTCAGCAGAGGTGAAAAAATAGCTCAATACGTCATCGTCATAGTACTGGCCGGTCTGTGCTTGTCTGTACTATATCCATTCCTGTACATGCTGGCTATCTCACTGAATGACGGTGCAAGTGCGGCCAAAGGTGGCGTGTATCTATGGCCCAAGAATTTCACATTAATTAATTATGAGATTGTATTAGGAAATGAGATTATCCGCCAGTCTTATCTAATTACAATCGCTAGGACAGTCATTGGCACATTCGCAGGACTTATCGTCACACTTCTGGTGGCCTTTGGCTTGTCCTACCGCGGTCTTCCATTAAGAAGCACGATACTAGGCTATGTTCTTTTAACCATGTTATTCAGTGGAGGACTGGTTCCTTTCTATATTCAGCTTAATAATCTCGGGCTTATCAACACGTTCTGGGTGTATATTTTTCCCGGGCTGTTCTCGGTCTGGAACATGTTTGTCATGCTGAAGTTTATACAGGGAATCCCTGAAGCTCTGGTAGAATCCGCTGAACTAGATGGAGCCGGTCCTGTTCGTACCCTGATTCAGATTATTATTCCACTCTCTCAACCTATGCTTGCCGCACTTGGATTGTTTACCGCAGTGGGACACTGGAATGACTGGTTCGCCGGTGCTTTCTTCGTCACGAAGCAGAACCTGATTCCGGTGCAGACCTTCCTGCAGCAATTGCTCGCTGCTCAGGATTTATCCGCTGTCCTTGGCTCGAATACCAACCAGGAAGCTTTGGCGAGAAGCTCACAAATGCAGAATATTACACTGATGTCGATTAAGATGGCAGTCGTTATGGTGAGTGCAATCCCCATCCTGTGCGTGTATCCGTTCCTGCAGAAATATTTTGTGAAAGGAGTTCTTGTAGGGTCAGTAAAAGGCTGATTTTCAATAATAGAACAGGGGGAAAAATCAATGATATTCAAAAAAACGGGTCTAGCCGCTTTGGCTGCAGCAACCTTACTGATGTCTATTGCCGGATGCTCCGGATCAGGTGAGAATACTGCGAACAAGCCTGGAAGCGACAATGAAACGTCAAGTAACCTGCCCGCCAGTGGCTCGACTTCCTTTAATCTCTGGCTTGGATGGACGGCAACCATCAATAATGATAGTTTGGTCCAGAAATATTGGCGTGAACAGGAGCCTGGAGTAAATGTGAAGCTGGAAACCACTCAAGGCGACGCAATGACTGCACTTAATTTGAAGATAAACACAGGCGGCTTTGAAGATGCAGCTATCTTCAGCCGAAACGAAACGGTCAAAAGCGCGATGAACCGGTCGAAACAGCTTATGCCGCTAGAGCAGTATTTCGACATGCCTGACAAATATCCAGGACTGGCGTCTATTCCAAAGCAGTATCTGGAACTTATGAAGGATAATGAGGGTCATATCTGGTCCATTCCTACCTGGTTTGACCAAAACCCGGAAGATCCGTGGCCAGGCTGGGCATCTCAAGCCTGGATTGTCAGAAGTGATGTGCTGGAGAAAACAGGTATGACCAAAGAGGACTTAGCAACGTTAGAAGGAGTTGAGACCTTCCTTCGGAAAGCTGCAGAAGAGAAGGATGCTTCCGGCAAATCGCTTATTCCTCTATCATTCCTGATGGACACTAGTGATAATCTGGGCTGGAGCGATGAAAACGCGATTTTGACAGCATTCGGGGTGACTACAGCAGGTAATGGCGTTGACAAACGCGGCGATGATTTTGTATTCGCTTACGACGATCCCAATTATAAAGCAGCGTATCAATGGATGAACAAGATGTACCAGGAGAAGTTGATCGATCCAGAGGTCGTCACCAGCAAAAAAGAACAGTATACAGAAAAGAACAAATCAGGTCGTATTGCCTTCAATGTCGGCAGCTTCTGGAACATTCCTGCCTCAGCCTGGGAGACATTGGACGGTCCAACAGAGCCAGGGTGGTTTTACGAAGCGATCCCTTTTCCTAAAGTGGATGGTGTAGAGAAAGTCGGAATTAATCAGGTTACCAATCCGAATCCAGGCTATGATGTCTATGTTAGTGAAAAAACTAAAAATCTGGAAGCTATTCTGAAATTCTTCGATTATACCTTGCAGCCAAAACCCGAGCAGCAGCAGGTCATTAATGAAGGACCGGCGGGATTATACTGGGATTGGATTGATCAACCGTTGGGCAAATGGAAATTCACAGACGAAACCTACAAGACGAGCCGCAATTCCGGAGACACCGCACAAAAAGCTAAAGTCACCCCTGAGCTTTACATGACTGCCTCTTACAGCAATGAATGGTACCCATGGTGGAACACAGAGGATGCAGGAAAAGCCGGAGCTGCTAAGACCATTAAGTTCACTGAGGCTATCGGCAAAATGGGAACGATCCGCGTGGCAGAGCCTTATGATCTATTTCAGATGAAACAGGGCGGCGCATGGGAGAAATATTCACCGGAGATCGAAAATATCCGCAAGGAATATCGAGCCAAGCTTTTAATGGCCAAAGACGAGGGACAATTCGAAAAGAATTGGAGCGATTTCCAAGCAGCACTAGAGAAGCGTGGGCACTGGAGTGAAGTCAAGCAGGAGTGGCTGGATACGTACAAGGAGGAAGTAACAGCCTTGCAATAGACAACCGTGCCGCTCTTTCAGTCGCGGATCGTAAACGATAAAAAATTAATGGAGCACCTCTCACTTGGAGGGGGCTCCCTTTGCACTTCATGGGGGGAATCTATGATTAAACAACAAATAGAGAAATGGATCATCCGTATGACCCGTTCCATGAACCTGAGGAGTAAAATTGTATTATTCTACGGACTCATTGTATTTCTCCCCACCGTACTGCTGGCTGCAGGTGCAGGGTACATGATGCTTCATACGGTGCGGGCCAATTATATGCTTACGATCAGGGAAGCCGTTCGGCAAAGTGCGCAGAGTATTGAATTCAGGAAGCAAAGCTATGATCTGCTGGCTACCCGAACGGCTACGGATGGTGAGCTGATCTCTAGATTAGCCAGGGACTATGCGGATATCGATGAACAATTGGGTACGGTCAATTATGTGGACCGATCCTTTCTGCTCACCAGCAAATACTTGCCAGGTATTGAGAATTTCCGAATCTATCATACCAACGATACACTAGTGCAAGATGGAGGGCTTCTGTGGAAGCCGGAAGAACGGAGCCTTTCGGGAATTCGAGAGCGGGATTGGTATACGAAAATGCTTCGCACAACAGACAATCTGGTATGGACTAATGCAGCTGACGACAGGACTAAGCTAGTGGTATCCCATAAAATTCTGAACGCGTATGGAGATGTTTACGGGATTGTGTACCTGTTACTGAACTATAACGGTGTCTTCATGGAATCGTTCGAACATCCTTTTGAAGGGGCCGGAGAATTGTATATCGTTGACGACAACGAACGCATTATTGCATCCTCGGAGCCCTCTGAAATTGGCAGCCGGTTATCCTCATCCTCCTTAGGTCAGTACTGGAACAACTCGTTGGAAACCTCAGCAACAAAAAGCGGGATGATGCTGATCACTCAGGAGATTAAGTCTGGCTGGACGGTTGCCGCACTTGTGCATCTTGACCGACTGGAGGAGCAGTCTACGCGGATTATGTACTATATCGGAGCAGGTATTGCATTTTTCCTGCTGCTGTCCATCTTTCTAATCATGATTGTACTTAAAAATGTGATTTGGCGGATCCGCAAGCTGGGCACCAGGATGACAGATATCTCACAGGGCTATTTCGAAGTTACAGTGAGAAACCGTGACAACGATGAGCTGGGGGAGCTTGAGGTATTGTTCAATTCCATGTCTGGCCGTTTGAGAAAACTGGTCGAAGAACATACAGAGGCCATGCTCAAAGAGCGGGAGCAATCATTCAGGGCGTTGCAGGCACAGATTAACCCTCATTTTATTTATAATTCGTTAAGCCTGATCCGTTGGCGGGCATTAGATCAGCAGGACGAATTGCAAATCCGAACCATAGATGCGCTGACGACATTCTATCGGCTGGCACTCAATAACCGGGTTAATGTGACGCTGATCCGTGACGAAATTGAGCATCTGAAAGCGTATATCGAAATTCAGCAGCTGCGTTATCCCGGTCAGGTATCCGTAGAGTGGCTGGTAGAGCCGGACGTTCTTGACCTGTACAGCATTAAGCTGATCCTACAGCCAACGGTCGAGAACTGTTATCTGCACGGGGGCATCACAACTAGAACTCATGCTTTTATACAAATTACGATCAAACGAGTGGAGAATACGGTGCAGTTTCAGATTTTTGATAATGGAAAAGGGATTGGCAGTGAGAAGCTGGAACAGATCCGTGCCGGCAGCTACACGGGTACGCAAAACGGATTCGGGATGAACAATATCCGTGAACGTCTTGCATTGTATTTTGGCACAGAGGGCCGCTTTGAGATTAAAAGTGTAGAAGACGAATGGACTTGTGTAACCATTGATATCCCTGTTTGCAAGGAAAGTCCTGAGATAAAAAAGGGGGATGGAGCTTAATGCGGGCATTAATTGTCGACGACGAGCCTATGCAGATTCAAGGGCTTCTTCGTCATATTGGCTGGAAAGCTCTGGGGTATGAGGAACCGTTAACTGCATTATCTGGTGAAGAAGCACTAACGATTCTAGGAGAAACTCCTGTGGATGTGCTGATCGCTGACGTCTCGATGCCCGGTATGACAGGGATCGAACTGCTCGCCAGATGCAGAGCGGATTATCCGACACTCCAGTCTTTACAGACTGTGATGATCAGTGGATATGACGAGTTTGAATTTGTGCAGGAGGCTATACATCTGGGAGCTAAGGCTTACGTTCTGAAGCCCATCAAGACGGAAGAACTCGAAATGAAACTGGCTGCGTTCAGAGAAGTAGTTGAGAAGAAAAAACAGATTGAACAGGAAACCACTGTACTTAGGGAGAAAGTTACAGAGAGCTATGAGGTGCTGCAGGAACGTTTCGTCAAAGATATGGTTGAAGGCTGGATCCACAGTGAAGAGCTGCTCGAATCCTGGCGGCGCCTGCTGGATCTGCCTAATGGGGAATGGCAGGCAACATTATTCCTGTTCGGATATGACCGCAGGTTCCTAGATAATCCGCATGATGCCAAGGATCGGATCCTGCTTAGCGAAGGGCTATTGAACTGCGTTAAGACTGGTCTATCTGGTTTCTCCGGTACCTATATAGGGAAGACAGGAGCGGATGAACTGGCCGTCATTGTGCTGAACGCAACGCCATTGGTGCGGGCAAGACTTGAGAAGCAGCTTGCGTTTATCCAAGATATCCTAAGAGAGCAGTATAAAGCCTCCGTCTCGGTCGGAATCAGCAGAGAGTGTTTGTTCTGGACGGAAATACCGTTGCTGTATAAGGAAGTAAGGCATATGATGAGCGGTGCCAGGCTGGCCGGCTACGGACAAATCCTCTATTTCGACCGGAACTTGATGAATGAATATCATGATTTCAGGTTGCGTGAAGAATACATTCCGGAAATCGTTAAGCTACTGGACAGAGGAGAGAGCGATAAAGCTTCCGCTTATTTCAATCATGCTTTCGAAGTGTTACTTGCACGAGAGCCTGTATCCTTTTCCTATGTGCAGGCTTTCGGAATGGGGTTGCTTAGCGAGCTAGCCAGAAAACTGAAGCGTGTACATGAGAAGGAAACAGAGATGAACATCCTCATGTGGCAGCGGCTGATCGACTGTACAGGCGTAGATGAAGTCAGGAAGGTCGTACTGGAATATTTGGCGCAATATGCTAAGCTTAATCAAAGAGAGCAGGTCGCTCAGCAGCATAACCTTATCCAGCGGGTCGCCCGCCAACTGGAGGAGCATCTGCATGAGAACATGACTGTTAAGCAGCTTGCTGAGCAGTTCCACTTGAATCACAGCTATTTAAGTGTTCTCTTCAAGAAAGAAATGGGCCGGACGATTTCCGACTTCGTGCAGGAAGCGCGTATGAACAAAGCCAAGGAACTGCTTCGTGACCCCAATATTAAGGTTTACGAGGTTGCCGAGCAGGTGGGCTTTCAGACCGCGGCTTATTTTGCCTTCCTTTTTAAGAAAACAACCGGCACTACACCTCAGGAGTTCAGAGATTATCATTATTAGGAGTGATATTTTGCAGACAAAGATCAGCCTGGAAGGCGAATGGAAGTTGCAATTGGATGAGGGAAAACAAGGACTGGCATTGCCTTTTACAGATGTTATCACACTGCCGGGAACAACGTCCTACGCACGCAAAGGTTCGAAGAACGAGGATGTTTTAGTAAGCGCATTAACGGATGAGTATTTGTTTGAAGGGCAAGTCTGGTATTCAAAAGAGGTCGTCATTCCGGAAGAACTAGCCGGCAAAGTCTGCTTCCTATATTTGGAACGCACGAGGCTGACGACTCTATGGCTGGACAATCAGGAAATAGGCAGCCGTAACAGTCTGAACACCCCACATATATACGAGTTGCCGCAGCTTCAACCTGGGAATCATACGCTCACCATCCGTGTGGACAATACTGGTTACCCAACCAAAGGTGGACATTTAACGTCGCAGGATACCCAGACCAACTGGAATGGGATTACCGGACGTATGGAGCTTCAGTTCTATGGTGAGTCACGGCTCAGCGGCATCCGGCTCGATCCGGATCTCTCAGCCCGCTCAGTCCGAATCACGGCAACCTTGGACAGCAGGAACGAATCTATACTTACAGTGTCTGCGCAGAGCTTCAACAGCGACAATACACATGCTGTGGACCAGCGGGAGTACCCAGTCTCACCGGGTAGTTTTTCCTTCAACTATGAGCTTGGTCAAGACGCGCTGCTCTGGAGTGAAGGCGCTCCCAATCTTTATAACATAAACCTTGTTTTGAAAGACAGCGATGGATATATAATGGACCGACAGGAGCTCGTTTTTGGATTGAAGGAATTCCGGGCAGAGGGCGATAAGTTTACAATCAACGGACAAAAAACCTTCCTCCGCGGCAAACATGACGGCCTGATCTTCCCGCTTACCGGTTATGCCCCGACTGACGTCGAGGAATGGGTAAGAATCCTTGGCATCTCCAAGTCTTACGGCATCAATCATTATCGCTTTCATACCTGCTGTCCGCCGGAAGCTGCTTTCACCGCAGCGGATATGCTCGGTATCTACATGCAACCAGAGCTTCCATTTTGGGGAACAATCACGGAAGAAACCGACGAGGGCCATAATCAGGCGGAGCAGGACTATCTGATCAGCGAAGGCTATGCCATTCTCCAGGCTTTTGGCAATCACCCCTCCTTCGTGATGATGTCGCTTGGCAACGAGCTATGGGGCAGCAAAGCTAAGATTGATTCCTTCCTAAAGGACTATAAAGCATTTGATAACCGGATTCTCTATACACAGGGGTCCAATAACCACCAATGGGTGCCAGAAATTCTGGAACATGACGATTTCTTCAGCGGCGTGCGCTTCTCCAGAGATCGGCTGTTCAGAGGCTCCTATGCGATGTGTGATGCTCCATTAGGTCATGTCCAGATTGATCTGCCAGGCACGATGAAAGACTATGACGATCAGATCGTCCCTCAGGATTTCTTCAACGGAGAGGGGATGGAAGCTGCCGCTGGCGGAGAGATCCAGATCCAGTATGGTACGGAGGCCAAGACGGTGAAGGCTGGAGACGCTTCCGCAGAATGGATACCGCACATTCCGGTAATCTCGCATGAGATCGGACAGTATGCTACCTATCCTAATTATGAGGAAATCGATAAATACAACGGTCCGCTCAAAGCTGAGAATTTCATAATTTTCCGTGAACGACTGGAAAGTAAAGGGCTGGGTCATTTGGCTGCCAAATATTTCGAATACTCGGGGCAACTGGCAGTAGCTTGCTACAAAGAGGAACTCGAGGCGGCATTCCGCTCCCGGCGGCTTGCGGGTTTCCAACTGCTTGATTTGCAGGATTTCAGTGGCCAGGGAACGGCGCTGGTGGGTGTCCTCGACGCCTTTATGGATTCCAAAGGAATGATAAGTGCTGAGGACTGGCGAACTTTTTGTAATGATGCCGTTCTGCTGGCAAGATTCCCCAAGTATAACTATGTCTCTGGTGAAACGTTCGATGCCCATGTCGAACTGAGCTGTTTCCGCAGCGGGATGCCGAGTACATTTGAACTGCATTGGGAGCTTACCTCAGATAACGGTATACTCGCCGCAGGTTCAACCGAGGTGGACGTACCTGCAGGAACGAATTATATCGATATCTGCGATCTGGCAATAAAACTACCTGTAGTTGACCGGATGAGTACTATCGTATTGTCCCTCTCCATACAGGGAACAGATATCCGTAAGAGCTATGACCTGTGGATTTATCCAGTGAAGAGTGGCAACATGCTGGAGGGTGTCCATGTCTTCGACAAGCTATCTGATGATGCGCTTGCATTGCTGGAGCAAGGTGAGAATGTACTGCTTATGCCGAAACCGGAATCTCTCAAAAATGCTGTTGAAGGTTATTACTGCACAGATTTCTGGTGTTATCCAATGTTCCGCTCGATCTCAGAGAGCATGAACCGGCCAGTACCCATTGGTACTATGGGGCTGTTGATTGATAACAACCACCCGGCGCTGCGTGAGTTCCCGAGCGAGGAATATTCTACTTATCCTTGGTGGAGTATTGTTGAGAATTCGAAATCGCTCATCATGGATGCGGCAGACCGCAACTGGAATCCCGTAGTGCAGACTATCGATAATTTTGAACGCAATCATAAGCTGAGTTTCCTAGTGGAATGCAGTGTAGGAGCAGGCAACCTGCTGATATGCGCATTGGATGCTGATAAGGTTAGCGATACGCCGGAAGGCAGACAGTTCTTATCCAGCCTTGCGGGTTATATGAAATCAGATGATTTCAAACCACAGTACAAGGCGAATGTTGCGGAGCTTCTTGAGCTGATCCAATAGGTAGAGGCAGGCGATTACTGAGCTACTTATCGCATTTCATATGGATGAACAGTCCAAGGGCGCTATACTAAAAACTACTTTTTTATTGAGTAAGACAGAAGGTTTCATCGTAAAAAACTCTAGAGCAGCGTTTCTCATAATAAAGAGAGATTCGCTGCTCTTAGTTTTTTGCTGCTTTTAGTTTATTGGTAGCCGCCAGCTTCAACTGTGTCATCGTTGTCTGAGTCTCTCAGGGTTTCGGACCCAGATGACACTATTTTCTAATTTTCAGCCTTTTGAACAACATTTCGGACTCCAGTGACGCTATTGCTTAAAAAGAGGTCCATATGTGTTGTATTTCATACAGATAGTGGCTATGGGGACCGTTAGCCCACCAAAAGTACAATAATACTGCTTTTAGCGTCATCTATGTCCGATAGATGGTGCTACATTGTTGCAATAGTTCTTAAAACTTCTATCGAACAAAAAGTAAAGGAGTTCACCAAGCAGCCTTTCGCGGCTGAAGGGAACTCCTTTTTTCGCGTTCGACGTATTACACGTATTGGTAAAGCACGGGAGTCAGAGGCTCCGAAACAAAACAAGCCTTAAAAAGCCACCTCTATAGATGATTGCTGATAAGCCTCACTCCAGCCTAGAGGGGTTGTTTGTGTTTATCAGCAACTGAGCAGTTTTACAAACGATTTCACAGGGTTGGAGACCTTTGAAAACATTAACCCGGTGCTATCATTGGTAATGAAGCTGCACACCTAAAGTTGTAAGCGCATTAACGAATGGCGCCAGAGCCGCTCATCGTCAGGAACAGCGCCAAATTTAGCAGGGTTTGGGGGAACGGGAAGACATGAATGAAATTCGATTGAACGATTTGAAGTGGGAAGTCAAAGGGTATTGGCCCTGGGTTCCGCTAAAGGGCACCAGTATGGAGCTGGGACAGGAATTGATGGGGGTTACGGACTGGATGCCTGCCACTGTGCCGGGTGGAGTTCACTATGATCTCTTCAGACAGGGCTGGATTACCAACCCTAATCAAGAGTTAAATAGCCTGAGTTGTGAATGGGTGGAGAACCGCTGGTGGGTTTACCGTACGACCTTGAAGCAGCCTGAGCTGAGAGCAGCCAGAGTTGAACTGGTCTTTCAGGGACTGGACTATGAAGCCTCGGTATACGCTGATCATTTACTGCTGGGTGAACATAAAGGTATGTTCGAGCCGGCTGTATTTGATGTTACAGACCTGCTCTCCGGGCGGGAAAGCCTTGAAATTTCAGTGCTGTTGAAGCAGGCGCCAGATGAAATGGGGCAAATCGGCAAAACCTCGGCTACCTTCACGCAGAAGAGCCGTTTTAATTATAAATGGGATTTCTCTACCCGGTTGGTCAATGTCGGAATTTGGGATGATGTGGTATTGAGGGTACATCAACAGTGCTCTTGGGATGATGTGTCGATCACTACAGATGCGGAGTTTGGCGAGAACGATAGAAATCAGATCTCGTCTGGTCGAATTACCATTCAAGCAGGAATCAAGCGAATGGCTGGCTCTGAAGATGATGGGACACTGACAGCGTGCATCACCTGTGCTGATCCGGAGGGGAATCCGCTGCTGGTTCAATCGCGACTAGTTCGAGCTGGAGAGCTTCTGAACGCGGAGCTGGACATACCCGAACCTGAGCTATGGTACCCAAACGGTTATGGAAAGCAGCCACTGTACAATCTTGAACTAAAGCTACTGGATGAAGCTGGAACGGAGTTGGATACCCAGAGCTTTCAAACGGGCATTCGCAAGCTCGATTATATCCACAATGTAGACAGTCCAGACAACGCCCTACCATATACAGTGGTGATTAACGGAAGCAAGATCTATATGAAAGGGGTAAATATGACCCCTCTGGACCATCTCTACGGGAATGTAACGGTTGAACAATATCAACTGATGATTCGTCTGATGAAAGCAGCTCATATTAATCTCGTTCGGGTATGGGGCGGTGGAATCATTGAGAAAAAGGCTTTTTACGACTTATGTGATGTGAACGGCATTATGGTCTGGCAGGAGTTCATTCAGTCGAGTTCAGGTATTGACAATATCCCTTCGAAGCAGCCGGAGTTTTTGGAGCTGCTTCACAAGACTGCCTGCACAGCGCTCTGTGACAAACGCAATCATGTATCGCTAACGGTATGGAGCGGCGGCAATGAATTAATGAGTGAGCCAAATAAGCCTTCCGACAGCAGCGATTCCAATCTGGCGATGTTGAAAGAACTGGTAGAACAGTATGATCCGCAGCGACTCTTCCTACCGACCTCAGCTTCCGGCCCGGTAGAATATATTACGGATGCCAAAGGTCAGGGGCATGATGTGCACGGTTACTGGAAGTATATGGGAAACCCTTATCACTACGAGTTATATGGCAGCAACGATAATCTGCTGCACAGCGAATTTGGGGTGGACGGTCTGAGTTCTCTCAAAAGTCTGGAGAAATTTCTGAGTGAGACCAACCGGCGACCGGTTTCTATGGAGAACAACGCGATATGGAGACATCACGGGGAGTGGTGGGATACGCTGAGCCGTGAAGAAGAAATGTTCGGCAGCATGACAGATTTGGAGCAGTTCTCTGCCTGCAGCCAGTGGATACAGGCGGAAGGAATCCGGTTCGTGCTGGAGGCTAACCGCCGCCGTAAGTTCCGAAACAGCGGCAGCATTGTCTGGCAATTCAACGAGCCGTGGCCGAATGTGTCCTGCACTAACCTTGTCGATTATTACGGTGAAACGAAGATGGCCTACCATTGGGTGAAATCTGCCTTCCGTCCGCTACATGTTTCGCTGGACTACCGCAGTCTACTGCTTACACCAAGCACCGGATTTCAGGGAGATGTATACGTGCATGGAGGAAATGGACACAGGGTAGAAGTCGACGCGGAAGTCTTCGATGCAGTCGGACGGTGCATCTATCAGCAATCATTTGAGGCAGAGGGAAACAAAGATCAGGCTGTCGGCGCTGGGGTGCTGAATTTCAACGTGCCAGAGCATGAGGATGCTTTATATTTCGTCAGATTGTCCTACCAGGACGGCGATGAAGCACCACAGCAGAATTTATATGTATTCTCTACCAATAAAAAGCATCCATATGCTCCCGCGCTTGCACTTATAGGAGGCAATCTTGAGGTGCGTCAGGAGAGTTTATGGCAGCCGACGGGTGCTCAGGAGAAGAGCCAGCAGGCCCTTTTTACAGTCCAAAATACCGGTAGTGAAGTTTTACTGCATATCCATGCAGAGGAAAGGGGAGACCGCTACTGGATGGAAGCGGATGAGCAGTTCCATACCCTCTTTCCGGGTGAGACCAAAACAGTAACGGTTACTTGCACTCCTAAACTTTCAGGAGGATTCCTGTCTGGGGAAAATTATAGGATCACAGATGGCTTGCCAGAAATTAGATTCATGTCGTTCCTAACAGCACAGAGCAGAATGATACAGGTTGGAGGAGAAAAAAATCGTGAGTAAAACATTGTGTTTTGTACCGGAGGTACATGTTCCGCTAAGTCGGTTTATTCAAGCCAAGGGATCTACACCTGTCGCTATACCTGTTAGCAGAGCAGTGGCTGATTACTTAAGGCTGCACAACGCTCCACTGCTGCTTGCTTGCTTGCGAGGCGGCGAAGTAGCTTATCAGAAAGCGAATTGGTCAACCCTCCATGAAGACACTGTTGAAGTTGAAGCAGCAGAAGGGATCTCCGAGAAAGAGGAGGGGGTATTTGTATTAGTCAGTCCTATGCTGACCAATATGCTTCCTGTAGTGTCTCACTGGGATAATAGCGTTGCTGAGGGAAAAGGAGGCTTCCGTTATGGCGGAACAGATGGCATAGGGACATTGCGGATGGACGAAGCCGGGGAAAAGGTTGTTTCCGAGCATGCACGGCTCTACAATAGCGACCCAGATAGCCCTTATGTATACAATACGGAAGATCATCAGCTGTTCGGAGGCAACGAGGGAAATAAGAATTTTAAAACTCCGCAATTCGAGCATTATATCGGTGACCGCTACAGTCTCTATGCTGTAGATGATCTAGTTGCAGTTTCCTTGAGCGACCGCATCCTTAAGACCTTCGGATTTCCGGTGGTTTTCCGCAATGCATCCACAGACAATGCTTCACTTTTAAGTAATGCGCCTGTATTTCAGCTCATCAGCGGCAGTCTGCTAGTTACAGAGAATGACCAGCATAGCCTTGCTTCCTATATTCTGCCGCCCTTTTGGAGCGCGGCAAATGTTAAGGGATATCCACTGTTGTTCAATGGTTATTATGATGCCAATGAGAATACCTTCAGTACGGTAGGTCCCTCATTTCTGGAAATCATCGGCAAGACTCTGGCCAGCACCGGCAAAGGCGTTGTCGGCATTCTGTGGAACGGAGGAGGATATATCGGCAGCCGTTCCTTGCAAGGCTCCATCTATGCTGGCATTGGGGCGGCAATTACCAGAGGTCAAGAAAGTTATGGCGGTGATGCAGAGCAGGTAGTGGCTGTAGGTGGTTCGCGCGGCGGCTTAACTGCGCTGCTGGCTGGAGGCAATCCGCTTTGCTTACCCTACCGGGTGCGCTACACACTGTGTTATGCACCGCCGTTGATTCTGAACGGGCTTACCCGTGAGTTTGCCGAAGGAGCTTGCCCACTGATCTGGCATGTGGCGGAAGTAGACACCGGTTACCGGGAAATCTGGAAGAAAGATTGGCAGCATCCACAGAACGGCAGCACGGGAATCGAGACTCTGCTACAGACTCTGACGGGAACTATTGACTCTGCAAGTCTAAAGGAAACGACCGGACTGGAATCTGAATTTTTTCTGGAGGGTCTTAAAGCGAGTGGCACAAAGCTGCTGATTAACCATGGCACGCATGATGCCTTTACCCTTAGCCGCTTCAGCTTTTCCTTCGCGGCTTTGGTCCGGAGTCGCGGGATACCGCTTCGCCATGAGATCGGATACCGCTTCGGCCATAACAACTGCACGGATCTTTACGAGCAAGCTACTCTATGTCTAATAGCTCTGCTACAGGAACAGGAGCTCGAATTCACGGGCACGGTGCATTATCGCAGACGCAGTCCGGCTGCGGGAGAGTGGGAGCAGACCGAACGTTTTGTCCCAACTCATCAACCCGTTTTTCTGGAAGCACCTAAGTTCGTAGCGGTGGGTAGCCCTGTGGCTTGGACTCTTTATGGAGAGCCGGGAATGGAATACCGCCTGGATCTAGGAATCCTAGATCAGCAGGCTTGGGAACAGAAGCAGCAGGTAGTTCGAAATGAGCGCATCACACTGGCGTCCGGTGTATTGCCGGACAAACAGCATCCGCTTGAACTCTGCTCGTGGCAGGATGGCGTAAGCCAGCTCACTGACGGACAACATGCGGGCTTTTATCTTTATGAGCTGTCATACAGGCTCAAGGGTGAGCAGAAGTGGAGCGTAGTTTCTCCCTCCCGTGTGCCACAGCCCGGCGTAGAGCCTCAGTCGGTGCTTCGTATTTTGGAGGAGCAGCCCAATCCGGCGAGCGAAGCGTTTCGGGCGGAAGCGGCCGTCCTCTGCATCAGCGCAGGGTTAAGTGAGGCCTAAACGATTCACTATAACATGAACATAAGCGGTGTGCGGCCATTCCGGTGCGTGCACTGCTTTTTTTTGCCAACAAATAAGTAGCTTTACAAACGCTTTCGCAGGGTTACCGGATTTCGGCGCTCAGTAGGAAGCGCTATCATTTAGGTATAACAACTATACAACGCCTGACCGGATTAAAGCTTGATTCCGGGAGGAAGGAAGGACAGGAGCATGATTGGAAAAACCAGTGAACTAAATCCTTTAATGACAGAGAAAAAGAAAGGTTATCCTGTACGGCGTTTATTCAAAGATTGGTCATCCTGGATATTAATTGTACCCACACTGTTTGCCTTTTTCTTTTTTTCCTGGCAGCCGCTCGTGAAGGGCATTGTGCTCTCTTTTTTCAATACTGAGGGTTATAATGCCGTAAGTTTCGCCGGACTGCAGAATTACAAGGATGTTATACAGAACTCGGCGTTTCAACAGACATTGACCAACTCTTTTGTGTATGTGTTCTGGTCACTACTGATCGGTTTTGCCGTACCCATTATTGTCGCTGTCGTGATTAATGAATTGAGACATGGGAAGTCATTTTTTCGCTTTTCGGTCTTTTTTCCGAGTATGGTTCCCGGCATTGCCGCTTCGATGTTATGGATGTTTTTGTTTGAGCCCGGAAAGGGTGGCGTGCTGAATATTATGCTGAGTGCCATGGGATTTCCGGTGCAGCAATGGCTTCAGGATCCGCAAATGACGATAATGCTGATTATCTTCACGATTACCTGGCGAAATTTCGGGGGAACAGTGCTGCTTTATCTGGCAAGTCTACAGAGTATTAATCATGATCTGTACGAAGCAGCCTCGATTGACGGTGCGAATGTATGGCGGAGATTCAAAAGTATCACCATTCCGCAAATCTCTAGCATGATCGGACTGATGATGATTTTGCAGATCAGCGGTGTATTCCAGATCTTCAATGAACCCCTAGTAATGACTGAGGGTGGACCGAACAATGCCTCAATGACCTTGATGCTGCAAAGCTATTATTATGCGTTCCGGAGTTTTGAAGCAGGCCATTCAATGGCGCTCGGGGTTATTACTTTTCTAGTCCTGATGGTGCTTACCATTATTTATTTCCGGCTGGATAAGAAATTGAACAGGGAGTAGAAGCTATGAAAACTAAAGAAGCATATGGCATTATCAGCAATATAGAATACAGATCACCTTGGGTGCGCCTGCTGTATTGGTGCATGTTCATTCTGATGATTGTGCTGGCCGCTGTCTGTATTTTGCCTCCGGTCTGGATTATGGTCTCAAGTCTGAAGGACATCAAAGAGTTTTATGCAATCCCGCCCACCCTGATCCCCCGCTCGTTCAATGTTGGCAAGCTATGGGAGACCTGGCAGGAGTTTAACTTCCTCAGTTATTATCTGAATACGGCTTATCTGGCCGCAGGTTCTGTACTGTTCTGCCTTACTTTTAACGGACTGGCCGGATATTTCTTCTCCAAGCTAAAGCCGCGGGGCAGTGCCCTGCTGTTTGCACTGATCGTGTGGACCATGATGGTGCCGAATACAGTGGGCATGGTGCCGCTGTTTAAGAATCTGATTGATTTTCCGCTGTTGCACTTGAACCTGACCAATACATACTGGCCGATGTGGTTTATGGCTGCTGTGAATCCGGTGGTAATTCTGATCTTCAAAAACTTTTTCGATACCATCCCACAAGCGCTGCTGGAAGCAGCCAAAATTGACGGAGCGAGCACCATCGGTATTTTTATTCGAGTCATTCTCCCGCTCAGCGGACCAGTTATGGCTACAATTACAATCCTTACGATGAACAGTGTCTGGCAGGACTTCTTCTGGCCCTTTATGGTGCTGAAGGATAAATCGACCTGGTCGGTCATTGTGGCTATTTACAATCTGAAGGCGACATTGCCGCAGGACATACAGTTTATTGCGTTGACGTTTGCGATTCTGCCGCCGATTATCCTGTTTATTTTTTTCCAAAAGTACATTATGAACGGGCAATCCTTCGGCGGCAGTATTAAAGGGTAACATCACCCGATCACAAACCATTTCACAGTTTTGCCCCGTAGGGTGCTGCAGAAGGTGCATGTTAAGATGATTTCAGATTTAAAAGAAAGCGCTTTACATGTTGCGAAGAATGCTTTAACAATAAGATTAGGGGGAATTACATTGAAAAAAGGACACACCAAGAACCTGACAGCTACACTGGCACTTACGCTGCTTTTTTCTGCCGGACTGGCTGGCTGCGGAGGCGGCTCCAATGAGAAGAATGCCGGAGGAAAGACGGAGACAGCGGGCAATCAACAGGTGACGATCAAGGTCAGTAACTGGCCAAAGCCGAATGAGGAAGCCAAAATCGCCCAGTATGAGCAGGTCATGGCGAAGATGAAAGCCAATTATCCGGAAATTATTGTGGACAAAGATGAATGGGGGTATGATGTCAGCTCATTCCTGCCAAAAGCGGCCAGCGGCCAGCTTCCGACGGTATACGAAACCTTTTTTACAGAAACAAGCAAAATCATCAAGGCAAATTACGCGGCTGACATAACGGATACGATGAAAAAATATGGCTACGACAAGGCGATCAATCCAGATCTGCTGAAAATGGTTACCAAGGACGACAAGTATTATGGGATTCCGAAGGACGGATACGTCATCGGTATGCTCTACAATATGAATCTTTTCAAGGAGGCTGGACTGCTGGACGACAAGGGGATTCCTAAATTTCCTAAAACATATGAAGAGCTAGCAGAAACTGCGCAGATTATTAAACAAAAGACCGGTAAAGCCGGAATGTTCTTGCCTACAAAAAGTGGTCAAGGCGGTTGGATGTTCATGAACATTGCCTGGGCATACGGAGCAGAATTTGAAAAACAGGTAGACGGGAAATGGCAGGCGGTGTTCAATTCGCCGGAAGCAGCAGCGGCCCTGCAATATGTGAAGGACTTAAAATGGAAATATGATGTACTGCCCGACAACAATCTGGTCGATGTTACGAACGATATGTTCCGCTTGTTCGGAACCGATCAGGTCGCTATGAGCTTCGGCACGAATGACTGGTCACCGGTCATCCAGCAACAGACTAAGATGTCCAAGGACAATGTGGCAATGTCCGCGCTTCCAGTAGGACCAATCGGGAAACCTGTAACCCTGCTCGGTGGCGGCCTATATATGTTCTCGCCTAATGTAACACCTGAGCAGATTGATGCCGGATTCAAATGGCTAAAAACCTACGGATTTACACCAGAGTCCTCTGAAGAGGCACTGACCGGTTGGGATATTGAGAAGAAGACACTGAGCGATCAAGGGCTGATCGTAGGGCCTTACGGGCTGCGGATTTGGACTGATGAGAAACGGATTGGAGAAGAACAAAAGATTCTAGACAAATACAACAACGTCAATCTGGATTTGTTCCGTGATTATATGGACAATGGCAGCAAGGGGATGCGGGCGGAAGAACCAGTCAACGCGCAGGAATTGTACCAAAAGCTGGATATCGTACTGCAAACCGTACTGACGGACAAGAACGCAGAACCGCAACAGATCTTGGATAGGGCTGCCGAAGAATTCCAACGTGATTATCTCGATAAGGTTAAATAAAACGCAGACCAACGGCGACGTCGTCCTTCTGAAGGGCGGCGATGCCGTTTCTGCGTAGATTGCCTTAACTACTTAAATGAGATAAAGGAGATATGCATAACATGGCAGCAAAAGAATGGGGAGACTGGGGAGCACGCTGGATCTGGCCGCAGGAGGAGCAAGGATCAGCGGATAGGGAACAGCAGCACGAGCGTGCGTACTTTCGCAGAGTGTTCGAACTGCCAGCTGGTATCGGAAAGACCTGCACCCTGGATTTGGCCATTACCGCAGACAGCCGCTACAGGCTGTTCGTCAATGGGCAGCGTTTATGGGCCGGTCCTTGTAAAGGACATGGTCATATACAGTATTATGAAGAATTCAGTCTGGACAATGTTCTACAACCAGGTTTAAATGTGCTTGCTGTTATGGTCGTTCATTATGCAGGGACTACGCCCTTTGAACTGGGTGAAGACGGACCTTTGTCCGTCTGGCGCTCGCAAAAAGGCGGTCTGCTTGTGGAAGCGGCAGTTACACAAGGCGGGCAGCTAGTACAGGAGCTAAATACGGATAGCTCATGGAAAAGTATTAAGGATCGCAGCTATAAGCTCCAGCAGTTTCCGATCATACGCTGGATGGGTGGACTGGAAGAAGTGGGGGGTGACGCAGCGCTGCTGGATTGGACACTGCCCGAATATGATGACAGTGCCTGGCTTGCTACCGGAATTGTGCAACCGGTGCGGGATGAATATGGCCAATTAACCCCTTGGCAGCTGGCCCGGCGTCCGATTCCGCTGTTGTATGAGCGGGAGCAATTTTTTCTGAAGCTAATGCGCAGCAGTAGCGGGGTAGGGCAAGCCTTTTTTGAGGAAGGGCATAGTCTGGAGCTGCGAAATGGAGATGGCGGCGCTTCACCCAACGCAGTACTGCCTTCCGCTGGAATAACAATAGAAGCAGGGCAACATTTTTGGTTGGAGTTGGATGCTGGCGAGCTAACCACAGGGTATTTGCAGCTTAGACTTCTTGGAGGCAAAGGTAGCCGGATTACCCTACTATGCGCTGAGTGTTATGAAGAAGAAACGGGGGATGATGAGATTCGCCGCAAAGCTGTCCGCGATAATACGAAGGAACATGTATTAAGAGGGGGCTACGATAGCTATCACCCGGCAGGTTACGGCATCTCTGCGCGGATGGAAATCTACGAACCGTTCTGGTTCCGTACTTTCCGCTATGTACGGCTGGAAGTGCAGGCTGGTGTCGAGCCTCTAACGATTTCTAGCTTTAGCTATAGGGAGACCGGATATCCACTGCAGCCGGAAGGAAACTTTCACTGCTCCGATGAACAATATAACCAACTATGGGAGCTCAGTGTACGAACACTTCAGCGCTGCATGCATGAGACCTACGAGGATACTCCGTATTATGAACAGCTGCAGTATACCATGGATACCAAACTGATGATGGAGTTTACGTACCTATTATCAGGGGACGACCGGTTAGCGCGGAGAGCTATGGAAGATTATAAGGCCTCTCAGCTACCAAACGGGATGCTGCAAAGTCGCTATCCCTCTGTGCTGCCGCAGGTCATTCCTTCCTTCTCCCTATATTGGATCGGAATGATTCATGACCACTACAGATCCTTCGGGGATATGGCCTTGGTGAATCAGTACCGGTTAGCGCTGTTATCTGTGCTGGACTGGTTCGATCAACATCTGACTCCGGAGGGTCTGGTGGACAGAACGCCCCGCCAATATTGGAATTACTTCGATTGGGTGGAGGAATGGCCGCTCGGCGCACCGGATTGTACGGATGATGCACCCGCAACCGTACTGAGCCTGATGTATGCGGCCGCGCTGGAGCAAGCGGCTGAATTGCTTGCAGCCAGCGGTTGGACACAGATTGCTGGTGAACTGCGTCAACGCAAAGCGGCGGTCAACGCTGCGGTAATGGATTGCTGCCGGCTAACGAACAGTCTGCTGTTCCGCGACAGTCCGGAGGCAACTGCGGGAACGCAGCATAGCCAGCACACGCAGGTCTGGGCGGTTTTGGCGGGCACAGTGGATGTTGTAGAAGGGGCGGCACTGCTGGAGTCAACGTTAACAGACACATCACTGGCTAAGCTTTCGTTGCCGATGAGCTACTATCTATTCCGCGCGCTAGAGAAATGCGGAATGTATGACCGCTCGTTCGGACTATGGACACGGTGGTTGAAGCAGTTGGAGCTTAATCTCACTACACTTCCAGAAATAGATTCAACCGGCACCAGAAGTGACTGCCACGCATGGAGCGCACTGCCGATCACTGAGTTCACCAGAGGGATATTGGGTGTCCAACAAGGAATAGAGGGAATAACTATAAAGCCCCACTATGGAGAACTGCGGCAGGCCAGCGGAACCGTAAATACAAGTATCGGCCCAATAAACATCAAATGGGAGATCCGTTCAGTAACAGGACAGGAGATCTTCCACATGAAAGCTTCCTGGCAAACCGGATCGGCAATTACAATAATTCTGCCTAATCATGAAGTGCATGAGACAGATGAGGGTTACTTTTACAAGGAGATCGACATTAGTCACCTTAGCTGTTAGTCTGATTTCAGTTGATTTTGTTTTCATGATTCATACACCGGAGGGGGATGGGGAAGTCATATGTTCAGATCGTTCGGCCGCAATATCCGCCTAGTCCTGGTGTTGTTCATTACTGTCTATATTGTCGCTTCGAGCTTCATTCTGTACCGTACTATGGAGCATAGAAGCCTTGACATGCTGCGGCAGCTATCCGTTCAGTACACTGGCCAGCAGCATAAGAACACACTTCTGTTCATGAACTGGCTGGAGGAGACCTCGAAGCTTATATCCAACAACCAGGTGGTGCAGAATGCGCTGAAAAAACCAACATATGACGGGGCAATCTCTCCGATACTTGAGGGCATACGTTCTTCCAGTAGTGACATTCTCGGCATTTACATTTGGGGAGAAGCAGGGGGAACTTACTCCTCGAGCAATGTTTCCGGGTTGCTGCCCTTTGCAGAGATCAAAAAAGATCCAGGGATGGAACAATTTCTAAATAACCGAGAGCAGGCTTTGCGCTGGACGGTGCTGAACCGGGAGCATCTAATGAATGCACCTTCGGATCTGCGCGACCGTCTGTTGCTTGAAGTAAAAATTAAGGGTTCGATGGGAGACGTCCTCGGTCTGCTCTCGCTCGAAGTGGAGATTGACAAGCTTTACAGCTTCTACCTATCTGGCGAGAATACAATCTACGGGGAAAATGAAGTTTACCTACTGACCGGAAACGGGAAGCTATTGAGTGCTGCCGATGTCCCGAAGGAGCGACTGCAGGAGATCAAAGCAGCACTAGTTACTTCGGAAAAAGCTACCTTGGCTGAGCCAGTGACACAGGGTATCGATCAAAATAGTACAGGCAGAGGTGATGCAGATCTGCTGGAGCGGGAAACGGCTGACGGCCTGATTTTGCTCTATCCACTACCGGAATCGGCAGAGCGGATTGTCACCTATATCTCAGCAGATGGCATGAATGCAGAGCTGCGAACGTTTAAGTATTTAATGCTCGCCCTGAACCTCGTAGTGTTCATAGTGTTCTGGCTGCTGATCTCAGTGCTTAGCGGCAGTATAGTTAATCCACTGAAGCAGTTGTACCTGAAGATTAATTCAACAATGAAAGACTAAGATAAGATGGAGTCTGAATCATGAAAATCGCTAACCGAAGTGTATTTCATACATCTAGCGTGGGCAATAAACGGATGAAGTAAGATATAGTTGTATTCAGTACACTTATTATTCGGAAAGTTAGTTGCTGCCAACAGAATTGGAACGTATAGATGTACCAAATACACTTAAACTTCTGCTCGCTGCAAAAAAAGGGTGCTTTAGCTGTATTAAATACAACTAAAGCACCTATAATTCTCGAAAGTATCTTTAATTTGCCACTACTCAGAATAAAACAAGAAATCGTCTTTTTAAGCAAAGTAGAAGTCCCGCCTACCCACTCAAAAAGGATCGATTTCTTTGTTATGTCCGCATTTATAAACTAAATTCGCTAATTGGGCAGTTCCTTCTTCAAGTTGATCGTAACTGTGGTGCCTTGCCCCGGTGTGCTGGAGATACTTAAACCATATTGAGGACCATATTCCAGTTTAATTCGTTCGTCCACATTTCTTAGTCCATACCCGCTCTGAAACAACACATCTTCCTTGGCTTGGCTAAGCGTCGCACCGTTGGAAAATCCCACCCCGTCATCAGTCACTGTGAAGCGAATCTCATCTGCCACTAATTCGCCTTTAATCCAGATTCGGCCCATCCCGCGTTTCTCGCTGATGCCGTGTTTGATCGCATTCTCTGCAATAGGCTGAAGAATCAGCTTCAGAATGCGAACCTTGCGCAGCGATTCCTCAATCTCGTATTCAATCTCGAACTTATCCGGAAACCTCATTTGCTCAACTGTCACAAAACTCTGCACCAAGCGGATTTCTTCGTCCACGGTCACGAACTTGTCGCCTTTATGCAGGCTGATTCGAAAAAAGGTAGCTAATGAAGAAATCAGTCGTTCGATATCGGGCTGCTTCTTCAGTCGGGCAATCCAGGCAATTGCATCCAGTGTGTTGTAGAGAAAATGGGGATTGATCTGTGATTGAAGTGCGGTCAGCTCAGCTTTCCGTTGCTTTTCTTTCTCCTCATCTTTCTCCAGCATTAATTGGCTGATCCGCTCCACCATCTGATAGTAGCTGTTCTCAAGCTGAAAAATCTCATCAACCTGACCGCGCTGTTCATAAACAGCGGCCAGATCTTTTTTGCCAAACAGGCTCAGCTTCTTCTTCAAGTTCAGCAGTGGACGGGTGATTTTGGCTGCCAGATAGAAGGAAAAAATCAGCAGCACAATAAAGGTAACGCTGGCGAACAGAAGCGCATTTTGATTGCCTTTGGCGATTCCCGAGAGCAGTTTGTGATTGGAAATCACGCTGGTGAATTCCCAGCTGACCCCAAGTGTCTCCAACCGGGGATTCAAAGGATAAGTAGCAATGATGTAGGAATTTCCGTTATCTGACCAGGTACGATAGCCTTCTTTTTTACCTGGGCGAAGAGGGGCGTGTTCCTCCAAAAAATTGCCCAAGAGCCGTTTGTCGGGGTGAGAAATAATCCGATTGTCGGAAGTCAGGAAGGAGTAGCCGATGCCAGTGAAGCTGGAGGAATACAGGTCCGCCAAAGCAGCCTCCCTGACATAAATGATCACGACCCCGATATTTTGCCCTGTATTGAAATTGCGGAACTGCTGGCCGAATGGAATATACGCATTGCCTTCTCCATCCCGTTTGATCTCACCGACAACAGGCATGCTGCTCTCCTGAATGCGTTTGATGAACAGGGCTTCAGGCACCTCCAGCATCTGCTCCTTAGACTGGTAAGAATAAAGCATATTATCGTTGGTGCTGATAATCACGTTACCCACCAGGTCGTTCTGGGCCAGCATACCGTCGATGATAGCTCCGATTCGCGATTCCTTATCAGCTGACGGCAGGGAATCATTATTGATGATTTGGTAGATATCACTGTTCACCAGAAACCGCAGAAACAACATTTGAATGTCATCGACCATGAGCTCCACGCTAAGCCCAATTTGGCGCTGAGTCTGAACGACATGGCGGTACAGATCCTTTTGTAGGTAGGTATAGGAATAAAAATTGAAAATAACGAGCATCAGCACCAGATGCAGAGACAGTCCTGCTAACAGAACAACAACAATCCGGCTTTTGATCTTGAACCGCCTCATCCAGGAATCCATCCGGTTGGCTAGTCTCCGCTTACCCATAGGTTTTTGCATATTCACTCGGCGGGATGCCCGTCATTTTTTTGAAGATCTGGCTAAAATATTTGGAGTCGGTGAAGCCGACCTGATTGCCAACCTCGTACACCCGATACTTCGGATTGCGCAGCATACGTTTGGCTTCCTCGATACGGTATTCCGTCAGACATTCGTAAAAGGTTTTGTTCAGATCTTTACGGAATAGATGCATCAAATGGGTTGGACTGACGAAGACCGCCGCAGCAACCATCTCAACGGTAATGTTTCCGGCATAGTGCTCCCGGATAAAAGCGAGTGCGTCCCTGATTTCACGCCGGCACCGAGCCCCAGCCTCTTCTTCAGCATACAGCACACGTTCAATGCCAGAAAGGGCACGCTGCGCAGCAAGTACAGCCTGCCGGTATGAATCTACGATCCCGTTCCATTCTCCCGCAGGTTTACCTATGCCGACGCTTAAGGCCTGGCCGAAGTGCTGTTGGCTCCATTCAGATAGTTGTTTGCCCAATTTTCGTGCAGAATCTCCGGCCAGCTCTGGTTCCCCGGTCCGAAGGATCATAACCCACTCCAGATGGCTGTCCCGGAATAGACACAGTTGCTCAAAAGAATGCGCTTCCAGAATAGTCGCCGCTGCATCCTCCAGCGCTTTGCCTACAGTATTTCCTTGAAGGCCGTTATCAGGAGGAAAGGTAATGGACAGCGGTAGGATAGCTTTTCCAGGTTCCAATTGCAGTTCCAGTAATTTTATCTTATTTGAAATAAACTCTTCGTCATGCAGTTGGTCATGCAGCAAATCCTGCCAGAACTGCTTGGAGATCGAGGCCAATTCCTCATTAAGCTGTGAATACCGCTTGGAGAGTTGCTTTTTGCCAAGGATTTCATCCCCGACGCTTCGAACTGTATTTGCAAGTTCTTCTATATTAATGGGCTTTAGCAAATAGGTGGAGGCGCCATAACGCAAAGCAGCCTGCGCATATTGAAATTCGTCATAACCGCTGAGCACGACAATCCCTACGAGCATGTCCTGTTCCCGTATTTTTTCGATGAGCTCAAGACCGTTCATATACGGCATACGAATATCGGTAATGATCACATCTGGACGGTGCACTAGGGCAAGCTCCAATCCTTCCTCGCCATTGCTGGCTTCTCCTATGATCTCGACGTTGTATTCTGCCCAGTCTATGGTCTGGGTGATGCCCATGCGGACCAGATATTCGTCATCCACTACAAGCGCTTTCAACATTGGCTTCACCTCGAAGTAGTTTCTAATATGTCTTACAGCCATTATAAACATGAAACCTCTTAAAGAGGAGGTATAATTTCTGAGGTTGTCAGGATCGCAAACGATTTCGCAGTATATTCCCCGGTGACTCTGCGCAGTGACTGCCACGTAGCGTAAGGATCAAACATTTCAACAGCTTCGCAAACCGTTTCATAGGATTCCATCCTAACTTTTGCAAAATCCACTGTGATAGACTTTAAGCGTAAAAGAGCAGTAAGCGCTTTTATAAACATAGAGAGATCGAAATTGAACGTTGTAGGAGGAGTACACTAGATGCAAGATTCATTTATTCCATTTGGGTTTCAATATTACCGTTCCCCGACCCCCTTCCGTGATCAATGGGAACAAGACCTAAGCAATATTGCCGGACAGGGCTTCAATTGTGTGAAATATTGGGTACAATGGCGCGCGAGTGTGTCCAAAGAAGGGACCTATCATTTCGATGATATTCAGGAGCTAATGGATATTGCGCAGAGGAATGGTTTGAAGGTCATTTTGAATGTAATTTTCGACGTGGCGCCGGCCTGGTTCTATAAAAAATATCCTGATTCCAAAATGGTTACAGCGGACGGTTCCATTCTGGAACCAAGGGCGATTAACTGCCGCCAGATCGGCGGAGCGCCGGGGCCCTGTTATCATCATCCAGCTGCCGCCGAAGAAAAGGCAAAGTTTCTGGCGGAGACGGTGAAGACTTTTAAGGATCATCCGGCGCTCTGGGTCTGGGATTTATGGAATGAGCCTGAACTAACCACAGGAATCAAGCGCAAGTTGTCTTTTGACAACCAGGTGTGTTATTGCGAGCAATCGCTGTGGGTGTTCCAAGAATGGCTGAAAAATAAATATGTTACTTTGGAAGCCCTCAATGAATCATGGCAGCGGACTTACGGGAGCTGGGAGGAAGTAGAGGCACCGCGTGGACAAGGCGTATTTAATGATCTGGTGGACTGGCGCCTGTTCATGTCCGGTACTTTAACGGATGAGCTGCGGAGCCGGGTAGATATAGTGAAGTCACTGGATCTTTTGCATCCTGTTATGGCCCACACTGTGCCCGCCCCTATCTTTAATATGATTACAGCGGGTTCGGACGACTTCAAGCTGGCTGAGCCCTGTGACTTGACAGGCAATAGCCTTGGGTCCTCGGCCTGGTCTGCTGATCTACTGATCTCTGCCGCCAAAGGTAAACCCATTATCAATTCGGAGATTCATGCTTTGCCAGGCAATACTGCAATGAAGCCGCGTCAGCCGGACCTGCGGGAAATGAAACGGCATATTCTGACCCCGCTCGCTCGTGGCATCACGGGATATTTGTTCTGGCAGTACAGACCAGAGATATTGGGACAGGAGGCCCCTGCATGGGGCAGTGTATATTTGGACGGAAGTCCAACCCCATGGTACAAGGATATGGCTCATCTAAATAAGCTGGTGCAAAACAATAAGCAAGAGCTGATGCATGCAAAACGGCGCGGAGACGGGATTGCCATTCTGTTCAGTCCGCAGAACCAGGTTGCTAACTTTGCGGCACATGATCATCTGGACACCTACAACGATTCCTTACAAGGCGCCCATAAACTACTGCATGAGCTCAATTATAAAGTTGAATTTCTGCATGAGACGGATGTTAACGAGAAGACACTGGAGCAATACCACTGCTTGTGGATGCCTTATCCTCTATATTTGAACCGCAAACTGTGTGACATCCTACGCCAGTGGGTGGAAAAGGGCGGGATCTTGATTTCGGAATGCTCGTTCGGTGCACTTCAGGCAGAGAATGGCTGCCACAGCTATACGGTGCCCGGTTATGGATTTGACCAGGTGTTCGGGGTCCGTGAGACTTGGATTCATTCCGCTGAGAACCTGGATCACAGCTATCATCAGGTTGCGTTCGAATCACGGACAGCGATTCCGTTGCGGAATGTTATGGAGCACAGCAAGGCGGAGGAATCGGCAGCAGACGATACGGCGCACGGATCCTATTACAAATCGGATATCGAGCTGGAAAGCCATGTGAAGGTACTGGCTGAATTTGCCGAGGACCGCATGCCTGTGTTGACTACCGCCGCTTATGGCAACGGGCGTGCCGTATGGTTCGGTACCTTGCTTGCGGCTGCCTACTGGCAGGATGGACATCCCGGAACGCTTCAGCTGGTGCGGGATCTATTACAGAAGGAACTAAAGCTGCAGCCGTATGTACAAGCAAGCGGCGGTGTCCGCGCGGATCTCTCCGAGTGGGAAGGTGAGCAGGACCGAGGGGCATTTCTTTATGTTCATAATGAAGGGGATATGGCGGTTAAGGCTGACGTTACGCTGGGTATTGTTTATACTTCTGTCGAACCGTGGTTTGATGATGGCAGCGCTGAAATTCAACCAATGAATCTATTGAAACCCACAACTACAAAACTGACTGTGCGGGTGGAAGCTGGAGATGTTCAAGTATTCCGATTATCTTAACCGGTATCAGTAAAGAGCGGAGAATATAGAGCCGGTGAAAACTGGCTAAAGGAGTGTATCTATTTGGGTTGGTTAGATTATGTAAATCCATTACAGGGGACGGAGTCAGATTTCCGGTATTCACATGGCAATACACTGCCACTTACAGCGCTGCCATTTGGTATGGCGGCTTGGTGCCCGCAAACCTATGAAGCAGGTGGAACCTGGTTCTTCCACCCGCGCCATCGCCACCTAGAGGGCATCCGGCTGACCCATCAGCCCAGCCCGTGGATCGGAGATTATGGGCATCTGACCCTGTTGCCGCAGACAGGTCCACTGCTCCTCAGTCCCGGTTCACGTTCTTCTTCCTTCAAAACGGAAGAGATGCAAGTGTCCCCTCACTATTTCGATGTGTTTCTTCAACGTTACCGCACCCGGCTTGAGCTGACTCCAACCGAACATTGTGCAGCGATAAGAATAACTTTCGCTGAGAGGCAGCAGAACAGGCTTATTATAGCACCTCTGAAAGGTGAGTCACATCTCACCTTCCAGCCGGATAAACGTAGAATCACCGGCTACACAAGAGGCCATACCGCCGGGGTGCCCGATAATTTCGCGATGTATTTCGTGTTCCAGTTCGATAGGGATTTTCACATGGAGGAGTCGGGAATCTTTAACGGAGATTATCAGCCACTGGGGACCCATGAAGGGACTGGCGAACGACTGGGCGCTTACGTAGGAATAGCTGCACCGGAATCTGGCATAGTGGGAGTGAAGTGCGGGACTTCCTTTATTAGCGGAGAGCAGGCGCTGCTTAATCTGAACCGAGAGATTGGGGAAGACGGCTTCGGAGAGATCTTGAATAAAGCAGAGGCAAGCTGGGAAGAACGGTTGGGGCGCATTGTTGCTGAAAGCGCAGATGAAGAGAACCTCCGCACCTTTTACAGCTGCATGTACCGAATCTGCCTGTTCCCGAGAACGTGGCATGAATATAACGAGCAGAACGAGAAAATCCATTACAGCCCTTTTAATGGCAGCATCTGCCAGGGTCCAATGTATTCGGATATCGGGCTGTGGGATGTATACCGAACCAGCCTTCCTTTATACAGTATCTTATTCCCATCTTTATTGGGTGAGATTATGCAGGCGTGGACATTGGCATACAAGGAGAGCGGCTGGCTGCCAAAGTGGCTGTCACCAGGGGAGCGCAGTGCCATGCCAGGCACACTGATTGATGCCGCAGCTGCGGATGCCGTGGTTAAGGGCATCGGCGGATTTGATACAGAGGTACTGTATGAAGGTCTTCTGAAGCATGCAGATCGTCCATCAGTGGACGAGAAGCTGGGCAGAAGGGGCCTTGAATTGTACTTGCAGCATGGTTATCTGCCGCATGACCGTTTCCATGAAAGTGTAAGCAACACGTTGGATTATGTATACGGAGATTTCTGTATTGCGCAGATTGCCAAAACACTTGGCAAAATGGATGATTATGAGCGTTTTATGGCTCGGGCACAGAATTATAAGCTGCTGTTTGATCCAACAGTTGGGTTTATGAGAGGTCGCAATGAGGACGGTACTTGGCAGGAAGCATTTGATCCTCTGGAGTGGGGTAATCCGTTTTGTGAAGGCGGGGCTTGGCAGGGGAGCTGGGCAGTGCCCCACGACTTCCCGGGACTAGCCGGGCTGATGGGTGGTGAAGAGGCTTTTGTCCAGCGTCTGGATCAGTTGATGACCGAGGAACCGGTATTTAAAGTGGGATCCTATGGTTTGGAAATACACGAAATGTCGGAAATGGCCTCCGCCGATCTGGGGCAGTTTGCCATCAGCAATCAGCCGAGCTTCCACATTCCTTATATATTTGCCAGACTGGGAGTGCTGTCCAAAACGCAATATTGGGTCCGCAAAACCATGACCGAACTGTTCAGCAGCCAGATGGATGGTTTACCCGGCGACGAAGATAACGGCAGCATGGGTGCTTGGTTTATTTGGAGCGCCATCGGCCTGTACCCTTTAAGTCCTGGAATTCCTGAATATGTGCTCGGCAGCCCGCTTTTTGATAAGGTAACTATTCAGCTTGAAAATGGGCAGCAATGGATCATTGAAGCAGAGAACAACAGCCCCGCCAATGTGTACAGTAAATCCGTCCACTGGAACGGATCGCTATGGCAGCACCACTCTCTGTCACATGATGAGATTGTCAAAGGTGGAGTCTTGAATTTCTGTATGTTTTCGGGCACAGATCAGTCTTAAGAACAATGCAAGGCAGTCTGGAAAATTCCGGACTGCCTTTGTTTTTATTAGATGATTTTACAATCAAAAAAAATTGAGGAACACACTAAATCAGTGATGATTGCAAATCGACTTTTCTATAAATCACTCCGATCCCGTAATTGCATGGATATCATGCTTGATATACAACAATTTGCTGCTCAATCCCGACAAACGCGCTGAATTCCTGCACATTGTACAACATTCCACGTTCGAATACGTAACTTTTCTATTCTCCGCAGCATTTTTTATGGGGCGAAAACTGGCCTTTACGGTCAAATCGTGAAATGGCAAACCATTTCGCAGCTTTCTCGCCTGTTATTTCAAGGTAAACATGTCTAATATCGAAGAGAATGAAAGCGCTTAACACCAAGGAAGAGAGGAGGAATCAATATATGACTCTAAAACTTCATTCCAAAAGAAATCAGCTAATCGTTATTCTGACCGCTCTGTTAGCAGGAAGCCTGCTGCTGATTGGTGCGAAGAAGTTGCAAGCTCCACAAGCAGAAGAAATGCTTCTGACCCTTAACGGGCAGGAGGCCACAGCAGCGGAGTTCAACTGGCATCTTCAAATGAATCGGGCACTGATTGTTGATTATTTTAAACAAACTTACAACGCCGACTATTCAAAAGACTTCTGGTCTGCCTACTATTCCGGCGAAAATCCAATGCAGAAATGGATCAATACAGCTCAAACTCAGCTTTTGACGAAGCGGATGGAGCTACAGCTTGCTCAAGAAGCAGGAGTCGTAACGGATATCAGTTTTGAAGGTTTTCTCAAGGAGATGGAGCGCGAGAATAATCGGCGGAGTCAGGCAGTAGCGAATAAGGAGGTGGTGTATGGTCCTCTTCATCTGGAGGCGCAGGCCTATTTCAGTTATTACATGAGCAACCTTGAGGATGCCACGATTGAGGCCATGCGCAGTAACGGAAGTATCGTGATTTCAGACGAACAGGTGAAATTGGAATATGCAGCAAATCTAATTGCGAAATATTCTCTGCCGGGAACGATTCGTCTGGAATGGGCAACGCTTCCCTTTGGCCCAGAAACAGAGTACAAAGATCAGCAAAAAGCCTTAGAAAGAATGGTAAAGCTCCATGCAATAGCAACAGCGACAGCAGCAACAGATTCTTCAGGCACAGGCTTCCAAGACCAGGCAAAAGAGTTTGGCGTAAACGTTGGCGAGGTGAAAATAACAAGTGCTTCACGGCGAACAGCAGCTCTGGAAAATCCAAAGGTATTGCTTACCGCAGAGCAACTGGCGCCGGGAGAGTTTAGCGGTTTGTTTACTGAAAATGGGGCTATCCACCTACTTTACTGCCTGTCGGCAGATGATGCAGCTGTTCAGCCGTTCGATCATGTGAAGGATGCCATCGCACTGAATTTGGCGCAGCAGAAGTATAGATCCATTGTGGACGAAAAGCTGTCCGAAGCTGTCGTGGAATGGAATTACCCGATGGCTGAAGATCTCGCAAACCATACCATCCAATAAATGTTCAAGGGGGAATAATACAATAATGTTCAAAAAACTCGCAAAATCACTGCTTATAATGGTGCTGATCTTCACAGCGGTGCTTCCTGTAATGGGCGTTTCTGCCCATGCTGAAGAGACGAATGCCGATGATTTCTCAACCCTACCGGCAGCGGAACACAGGTCCGAGAACTGGCTAATTGACAGTAGTAATCCTCAGTTTTTCGAAGGAGATGCAGCCCGGCTGGTCAGAACCTCCACGGAGACTGGCTATGCCATTTACACTTTGACTGGAGTTCAGTCGTTTACGCTTCATGCATATTATTTCTCTGGTTCCACGGCTGTTATCAAGTTCTACGGATCGCCAGATGCAGATATCTGGACGGAGCTTCCAGCCATCAACGACAGTCCCACCGCAACCGGTTCTGGCTGGTACGGAACAGTATATACACCCTCGGGGGCGCTGCCGGATGGTGTCAATTATCTCAAAATTGAAGTCAGTGGTGACCTCGATACCTGGCTGATGCAGCTTGGGCACCTTACGCTCTCCAATGTGTCGCTTGCACCAAAAACGATTGTTGATGAGCTTGACGACATCGCACAGCTTTATGCACACAGTACAAATTGGTCTTTAGATACAAGCAATCCCGCTTTTTTTGGTGGAGATCATTCTCGTGCGGTGAGAACAGCAGACTCAGCAGAATCACTCGTGTACCATTTGCATAATCTGCAACATTTCACAGCCCGCATGCATTCCTTTGCCGGGTCTAGCGGGACTATCAAGTTCTATGGTTCGGCGGATGCATCCACTTGGACAGAACTTTCTGCTGTTCATGAACCTCCACAGGCCACTGGTGATGCGGCTTGGACTGGGACGAATTATACTCCGGCACAAGGGATACCTTCCGGCATTCATTATTTAAAAATCGAGCTTAGCGGTGATTCCGCACCCTGGCTGATGCAACTAGGATCGGTCACTTTATCCAACCGCTTGCCTGGAGATGGAGGGAGCAGCGGTGGAGACGGAGAATATTATGTGGATTCATTTGCAGGCAGCGACAACAACGATGGAAAAACACCGGAGACTGCCTGGAAGACCTTCTCTGTAGTGAATCAGACTACCTTTGAAGCTGGGGATCGTATTTTGTTAAAGAAGGGTGGAATCTGGAACGAACAATTATATCCTAAGGGCAGCGGCACAGATGAAGAACCGATTACAATATCTGCCTATGGGAGTGGAAGCAAACCGATTATCAACGGTGGAGGCATGGCCGGAGCAGCTGTATACCTACGTAACGCTTCGAACTGGGTGATTCGGGATCTTGAGGTCACTAATTATGCTTCCGAGAGGGGAAGTGTTTACCGGGAAGGTATTATGGTGGAGAACGCAAATGGAGGAACATTAAGTAATATCCGCATTCAGGATAACTATGTCCATGATGTATCAAGCAGTTTCCGTTATCCAACGGTTTCCGGAGCCGAAGGTGGCCCACATGCGTTTGGAGGTATCTCCGTATATGTGGGCGGAACGACGGGCACGGACAAGTTCGATGGGGTATGGATCGAGGGCAATACAGTGGAACGGATAGGCCGGACCGGTATTGTGGTATGGGATCAGCGTTTTAACGGAGCAGACTATGCTACGGTCAATGTTACGATCCGTGGAAATTATGTCAAACAAGCCGACAGCGACGGTATTCTCACCTTCGGTGCGGATGGAGCGGTGATTGAGCATAACATAGCGGAGGAAGGCGGAAATTATTCCGAAGAAGGCGAGTTTAACGGATCTGCCGCAATTTGGCCGACTCGCGGCAAGAATAATATCGTCCAGTTCAATGAGTCTTTTAACACGAACAAACCAGAGGGAGATGGTCAAGGCTTCAATCTGGATATCGATACGATGGACAGTGTGGTTCAATATAATTACAGCCATGGCAACAAAGGCGGATTCATGCTTTTTGTCGATGCCCGTTTGACTCCAGGCGTGCTGACAGGCTCCTCTAACAATGTAGTCAGATACAACATCAGCCAGAATGATCTAACGCATACGTTTAATTTTGCAGGCGGGGTTACGCCAGATACACAAATCTATAACAATACTATCTATATCGGAGCTGGGCAAAACACCAAAATTATCGATCATGAATGGGATGACGCAGGAAATATTAACGCTCCATATTCTTTTAGGAACAATCTGGTCTACAACCTTGGTCAAGGAGGTTATAATCTGCCAGGGGTGAACGGTAGCTTCGACCATAATCTATTATATGGCAACCATCCAGTAAGCGAGCCGGAAAATACCAATCCTATCACAGCAAATCCACTCTTAGTTGCTCAGGGCACCGCCGGAATGGGCTGGAATACAGTGGACGGTTACAAGCTGAGAGAGGGGTCTCCTGCACTTGGGGCCGGTGCTGTCATTGCAGACAACGGTGGGCGGGACTACTGGGGCAATCCCGTTTCAGCAGCAACTCCACCGAATATTGGAGCTTATAATGGACCCGGACTTGATCCTGCTACGCTTCCAGAAGCCCCTGTAGATGATCTGCGACTATATTTTCAAGGTTTAAAAATTGCTCCTCATATTACAGATGGTAATAACGGCGGCATGTCGCTACAACTTCAATTTACGAACAGTTCCAGTGTGGATCCTCTGAGAATTAAAAAGATTTCCTGGACCCTAGGGGAAGAGACTGGTCAGATCAGCGGTAGTGAATCGCAATTGTCTGAAATTGCCCCAAATAGTGGATTTACTTATTCAATTCCACTGCCGGGATTCTCTGAAGGGGTTAAATATCCTCTTGAGTTGACAGTTGACCTTGAAGGTTATGAGACAGTTCACCTCAAGCAAAACATAGATATTAACCGGATGCAGCATCAGTCCGATACACGAAGTCCAGCTCTGATTGATCTTGCGGACGGAACCCCTTTGCTCAACGGATATAAGGGTGCGGATGATCTTAGTGGAACAGCGCAACTACGCTGGGATGAAGAACACATTTATTTGACCGCCGATATCCGCGATGATGTATTCAGCCATAATGCCGCCGGGATTAATATTTGGCAAAATGACAGTATTCAGTTCAGTCTTGCTCCCGGTGTACCGGGCGATAGTCAATCCTGGTATGAATACGGAATCTCGCAAACCCCAGAGGGGCCGCAAATATATCGTTGGCTGTCTATGAAAGGTGCAGCTACCGGAGTGTTGACTAAGGGAACTTTAAGTGTGACCAGAGATGAGGCGACCAAGGTTACATCATATGCACTGGCACTACCTTGGAGCGAAATAAGCCCGATCCGTCCAGCGGCGAGCGATATCTTAAGCTTCTCCATGCTGGTTAACGATAATGATGGCGCGGGTCGAAAAGGATATATTGAATGGGGATCAGGCATTGGCGCTGCGAAGGACGCCTCACTTTTCCGCACCTTCCAGTTTATGAACGTAGAAGGTGAAGAAGAGACCCCACTGAGTGATAATGCCGATTTGAGCGTTTTGAGTATGGACGGTACAGACATCCCTGGGTTTGACCGTAAGAAACTGACCTATACAATAAATGTGCCCTTTTCCAAGACAGCGGTGGCTGTAACTGGGACACCTTCTGATGCAGAAGCCAAATTGACGGTAACAGGCGGAAGTGAGCTTAAGGTAGGAGATAACAGAATCGATGTTAAAGTTACCGCTGCGAACGGCATAACAACTAAGACCTACACTTTGAATGTAGTGCGGAGTGAAGAAGGTGGGGGAACAGATACGCCCGGCAATTCGTCCGGCAGCAATAATAGCAACACAAATGAGAGTAGTGGAGGAAAAATAGTTAGTCCAGTGAATATAATTTCAGCGGGCCGTATTCGCATTCAGGGTTCACCCGGTGCTGAAGGAATGAAAATTGCACAGCTTTTCACTGGAGAACTCCAAAAAGTGATGAAGGGAGTGCAAGATGGAGCTTTAGTACTTGAGCTTGCTGAAGAGGATGCGACTGCCAGTGGTGTGGCTTTTCAAGTGCCAGTTCCCGAACTAAAAGATAATGTTACTTCCCTAACTGTAAAAGCAGGTGCAGCCACAATAACACTTCCAATTGACACTTTAGGTGAGAATATTCCAGAGGGTGCCCGGCAGTTGGAGCTATCTATCCATTTTGTTGATGCGTCAACCCTTCCAGTTGCCTTACAAGAGAAATGGAAAACACATGCTTTGTTCCGGATCTCAATGACGGTAGACGGTAAGTCCAAAGAAACATTAAGCCCTTCTGCGGCAATGAAGGTATCATTTGGATATGAATTAAACCCTGATGAAGTCCCACATCAAGCCATCGTCTACTCTGTTACCGGAGAGGGAGTGGCCAAAGTGGTCAAAAACTCCAAATACGTATCAGGTACTGGAAAAATTACGTTTACATCAAGTGATTTTGGACTCTATGCTGCAGCTAATGCAAATATCCACTTCTCTGATGTTGATTCAGGCTCCACAGTCATCTTGGAAGCTTTGGCTTCCCGTGATCTTATTCATGGCACAGGTGGGGGCAAATTCGAGCCTGCCCGGCAAATTACAAGAGCGGAATTTGTTCAGCTGATAGTATCAGCGCTAGAACTTCAAGCCGAGAGTAGCAGTACTTTCAAAGATGTGAGTTCAAATGCTTGGTATTACCAAGCTGTCTCAACAGCTCAGGCGCTAAAGCTTGTTAACGGACGTAGCGAAGGCGTATTTGCCGCAAAAGAACCTATTTCCCGCCAAGAAATGGTTGTTATTCTGTTTCGCGCTCTGAGCTTAACTGCTCTCCAGTCGGATATCTCCGGCAAGGCAGCAACTTTTGCCGATGAGAATCAAATCGGTTCTTACGCGATGGATGCGGTTGAGTACCTGCGGGAGACAGGAATTGTCAACGGTTATACCGACGGTACCTTCAGACCACTGAGCCTGACCACACGTGCGGAAGCCGCTGCTTTAATTTACAGAGTAATGGAATTGTAAGCACCACAAAAGAGCTGGAGCCAAGTTCACTTGGCTCTAGCCTTTTTTGCTTACAAAGTGTTTATTAATAGGTGGCGAAAGATCTAATAATTAAAAATGTTGTTTCCTTTCACATGTATCCATTAACAGCTACAATTATTAATAAATATCTTTTGAAGTAAGGAGTGGTAAACATGGAAGAATAGCATTTATCACACTAATCACAGGACGCTATTCAGCCACTTATTTCTGTTATTAAGGATCGTTGGGTTGGACGAACCAGCCCTTTGGTCGAGTCTTTGGATGGAGGCAGTGTTACTAGTGAATTTATTGTGATGCTGAGGTTACTTCTTACTTGGATGCTACAGTCATAGAGTACGATAACTTCTTCGAAGCGAATATCACTAATGATGAATGTGACTCCTATACAACGGAGCAAAAATATACTCTGAACTATCCGATGCTGTTGACCTTACAATTCTAGTGGATAAATTACCCGAGCCGCGCAGCTAGTGTAGCCACACTTTTCTGTGAAATTGCTAGGTATTGTTTATCCATGATCTTAATTTATATTGAAAAAGCGAGACTGTACTCTCTATATTGAAGTACGGTCTCGCTTTAATTTTTGACTTTGGTAGCTCGTGCATCTTAAGGTTTTTTTAGCTCATTTATCATTTTTCAGAAAATTATATTCGTGCAGATAATCTAATTCCGCTTAATTTCTTTTTTACTAATGATCTTCCCCGTAGTTCTATTAAATACGATTTCATACCATTTACCGTCAATAAGTACTATCTTATTTTCCAGTACGTCTGCAAATATTTTAAAGTCACTTTGTTCGAGTGGTGTTGTATATGAACTAGCTTCTATATGTACACTCAAAAAATTACTAAAAAAAGCAATGATTATAATACTTCTAATGATCCTCTTGAAAATCTTCTGGTTCTTCATTTAATATCGTCCTCTTTCATTTTTATGATAGGTAACTTATCGTAAAACGGATTAATCTCTTGTATGGTAGTGAAATAACCTAATTTATTGAGATAAATATCAAAAGTACCATCCTTGTTTTTTATTATGTAAGCTGTATCAGGCGTTATATCAATAGCTGTGCTAGCGTAATTATCTGGAAAAGAATATCGTGGTTGTACAACAAGAAATAATGTAGACACAAAGCATGATAAGGCTAATATACTCGTGGTTGAAAACCTTAACCATGATTCTTTAGGTTTATTGTTTGATAACAGTAGCTCAAAGCGGTTCATGAAAGTAGATCTGTTTTTATCAATAAGGTCCATAGTAAAGGGCATATATTTAGATTTTATAGAGTTTTTATAGGTATTCACAAGAAATTCGAGGTAATTAAGCCGTTTATATTCCTCCCAATTTTTTGTTATGGTAAGATCATTTTTTATTTCCAAAATTCTATCCACTTGGTTACGCAATTGATATACAAAAGGATTCCACCAATAAAAAGCACATAACAGTTCAATGATAGTTTTAATCCAATTATCTTTATTAAAATAGTGATGCAATTCATGCCGAATAATAAAATATTCCTCTTGATCAGTAAAATTATGTACTGGAAAAACAATTGTGGGTCTAAAAAAACCATACATCATGGGAACTGAAGTCAATGAGGTTTCAATTAACTTTAAATTTTTAGGTATTTTAATTTCCTTCTGGAGGACACTTAAAAGTTCAGAGTTTATATTTTTCTTGATAGAACACGTCATTATTAATTTACACAAATTAGAGTATCTTTGAAAAATCCGACTAATACTTATGAGTGTTCCCGATAACCAAATAACACCCAAAAAAAGATATAAGTTAATCTTTATTTGATCGCTGAATGAATAAATAGAAAAATTAAAAAAATCATTTATTATGGGTAGGAATTTTGGTAATTCGATAGTATGAGCAAAAGGTACTTCTATTGGAACAAGTAATCTGATTGTAATAAGTAACAGCAATAGGGATAAAACCGGAACACCAACTTTACTAATAGTAGATGATTTTTTAGTTATAAGGCAATATAAGCAAATAAACAAACTACTTACTAATAGAGTAGTTTGTATACTCCAAATGGTTATCATCTATCGACCTCCCCATTTTTTTGCGTCAGTTTCGTTTGTTCAAGCTCTGTTTTTTTCGCTTTTATTAACTTTTCTAATCTATCAATCGTGTGTATATCAATATTTTCATCCTCGAACTTAAATAATGTTGAGATTAATTCTGTAATACCAGTTTGAGCATCATCCGTTGAGTAATATTGAGCAAATTGCATAACTGCATAATCATTTGTAGTGATAATAGGTCTGTACTTTCTTGCAGTTGTTTTAAAAACCTTTGTATAAGCTGCAACTTCAATTGCATTTTTAGTAAGTAACGATTGTAAGGCGTTTTGTATGCTGTATATACTAAATTTCTCCTCGATTTTCTCAAAAATATTTGTCGCGGTAAGAGGGTGGGGTTCCTTCCATAAAATATGCATGATTTCTAATTCCCGATTAGTCAATTTTGTATAGGACATAAAGGTTCCCCCAGTATAATATAGTATCTTAAAATTATAGATCGATTTTCACGTTATATCAACCGTTGATTTTTACTTTATATTAATAATTAAGAGAATAATGGTATCTATTAAATTATTGTTGACAAAATAATGATTTAAATGGTAATTTATCCATACACTTTAAATGTTAAGCGTTAATGTTAAAAGTATATACATGTCTTTATTTTATTCATATGAAGGTGGGTGGTCATATTGATTTATTAATAAGTACAATTGTTGTTACTTTTTTCTTGTGATATTTTTTGAAACTAAATTGTTGATGATGTAAATAACTATTATTTGGATAACACATTTTAACGAAAAATTCCATAAATTCGAAAGGGTGACTTTGATGCGATATGAAAAAAACTGTACTAAGATAGGTGGTTTAAAAAAAAGGGGTGGAGCTGTAAGAACACAAAAAACTAGAAAAGTTTTTACAATGCTGCTTGCATGCTTTTTTTGTTTTGGTCTAAGCACAACCGCTTTTGCAGCATCAGAATATCAGGATACAATTACTGTAAATGAAGCCGGCGCAACTGAAACTTATATCGGTGACTATGCATCCGAGAGTATCTTTAAATCCGAACAGGATACAATTACTGTAAATGAACCAGGTGCAATTGAAACATATATCGGTGACTATTCAACCAAGCGCAGCTTTACACCAGAACTGGAAACAATTACGCCGAATGAACCCGATGCAACAAATTATTTGGCAAGAGCGACATACACACTTTCTAATGTAAGTAAGCCTATAAGTTATAATTTATTTAAGCCAGTCTCAGATTACGTTGCTTATCCTGGTACTGTTTCAGTTTCGAAAGGAGTAACCACAACTGTCACTGCTTCAGTTACGGGTGGTGGTGGAGTGGACGTAGCGTTTTTAAAAACCAATATTTCAGGAACGATCGGTTCAAGTGCTGCATTCACAACGACACAGACTATTTCGTACCCAACTACTAAAGGATACAAAGGTAGGATTATTTTAAGATATTACCAAGAACAGTATACTTATGATGTTACTAAGTTAGGTGTTAAATATGCAGGCAGCGCTTTTACTGAAGCACATGACCAATATTACGCATTACAGCAGGTTGCTCTATAGATTTGATATTAAAGATGAGTTATAACAGCAGAAATAGGTTTGAGAGTTTAAGAGTTTAGTTAATGTAAAAAAGGAGTGGATACATACTATTCACTCCTTTTTTATATCTGTATAACTGGAAGGGAATTGACACTATTTGAAAAAAATAATGTTTTTGATTGAAGTAGCTCTTCTATTAATAGTATTTGGGTGTGAATCTAATAGCATTAGTAATATACTAAATAAGCTAGAATTCAACCAAGCAGTTGGGATATATACGATCAATATAAAACATTCAGAAAATAATGGTTCGTCATTGCTGTTATTTGGATCAACATCAAATTTAAAAAAAGATACTTTTGAAAAATTAAATAAATCGGATATAACAATAACTTTATCCAATGAAAAAAAGGATGAAATTGAATTTAGCCCAGACGATATAGAATGGGAATTGACTGACCAGAATTTTTTAGTAGAAGGATTTTCTATAAGGTTAAATTCTGATAGGATATTAGGTTTAGAAAAATTGGGTTTTGATAAAATCAAAATAAAACTAAGAAGTAAAACCTTTAAAAAAAATATTAGTCCAGTATATTTACAATTTTATTCTGGTGAGGAAAATGGAATTTCCGTAATGGAATCTCCGATATCCCCTAAAAATGTAACAGCACTAAATAAAGAGTATTCATACTCGTATAAGATATTAGATTCAAATCATATTATTACTAGTGATATAAAAGCAGAATTAATTTATCCGAAAGAAGTAAAGAGTTTTATTGAAATTGTTACTGTAGAAGTTAATCCAGATATATATGCAGAGGAAGAAATTAAGGAAGAATTCAGAAATAAAGTTGATAAAAAAATTTTAAAAGAACTGAAAGTTTATGAAATTAAATGTAATTATATTATTAAGAAAAAGGAGAATATAGTTTTTCAACCAGAAATAAAACTTCTTTATAATAATAAAGAACAAAGTTTAGCACCATTTACACCAATAAGTTTTTTTAATTTTTAGAAAAATATATTATTAATATAAAAATAGGAGATAAGTAATTATTTCATGAAGATGACTTGTAATAGTTGCTTATACTAAAAGTATTAAATGCTAATATAGAATCTAAAAGAAAAGAAACAATGAATAGTAATATGCACATTTTTCGTTTAATCCAGAGTGTTTTACGATGGAAGTATGATAAGCGGCACTTCTCTCCAGATGCAACTTTGTAACGATCGCGTTCCCTTTGCTTGTCTTTTATCACAATCTTCATGGGTCTAATGATTTGCTGAACGTTTTAGTTATTTCACTTTAAAATGAGAGCAGCTGAAAATATGTGGTGTGTCGAATAAAATTGAGGAGTAATATGTAACTAAGTACAACACTCATCTTTTCCTGATGTATTACAATAAGAATTAGAAATGGTGCTTTATTGAAAAAACGAACAAGTTTCTATTAAAGGTAGCAAACTAAATAAAATTAAGAAGTTTATTAGCTGCAAAAATTACAAGAACTAAATAAGCGGGGGAATATCTATGAAAAATCTTAGTAACGTTATTAGTTCAATAATTTTAGGAATTGCAATCATTACTGGTTGTTTTATCATCAAAGGCAGTCAGTCATCTATAAGTCCAACAATTAACAATGAATATTCAAATAAACCATTAATGACACTTAAAGAAACTGCTAAATATTTAAACATCACTGAATCTCAAGTGCGCAAGATTATTACTACAGAAGAAACAATGTTGAAAACACAAGGTGCATATACCGGTGTGTTGTTTCCCATTATTAAAATCGGAGATGAAATTTTTGTTAGTACATCCGTTTTAAATGATTGGATAAAAGAATCTATCCAACAAAGGAAAGAATTTTAAAGGATATTGCACCGATAACAGATGTAGCTCAAGTTTTAGCCATCATCAGTGGAATGATGTATCTGGACTAGTCATCGAATCCTTAATTGCAAATATCCACGAAAACTAACGCTTCGGACCATTCCGAAGCGTTAATTTTTGTATGCGCAAGTTATGTTTCGTCATCTACCGCATGCCTAAATCCAGAAAATAATAATTTTCAAATTAACTATTTTAAATTTTATGAAAATGATATAAGATAGTGTAACAAATGAAACGATACGTATCGTTCTATAATTACATCCTTTTAATAACTTAAATAACATCTAGGAGGTGAAATGAATATGAACGTGAAAAACAAAGAACCTCGAAGTAAAAAAGAGATTCTTACTGCAACACTTGAAATGTTAGAATCCAACAGTTATTCATCTTTAACGATTGAGGCGATTGCAGCACAAGCTGGAGTAGGCAAAACAACAATCTATAGATGGTGGGAAAATAAAGCGCGTCTTGTACTGGACGCTTTTCTAATGACCGTAGAATCAGAGTTTGAATTTGATAGTAATAAATCCATTCAGGATAACTTCAAACAACAGCTTGAAGCTTTAGCTCGTATCCTCAATAGCAAAATCGGGAAATCCACTTTGACTATAGTTACAGAGAGCGAAGAAATCGCGAAAGATTTTTACGTATTGTTTTTAATGACAAAAAGAAATGAAGCCAAACAATTACTCCAAGCAGCCATAGATATGGGAGAATTGAAACCAGCAATCAACCTGGATATAACTTTAGATCTGCTTTATGGTCCCATATACTTTCAAATTCTCATCTATAAACAAATTCCGGATGCGGATTACATAAACGATTTGTTGATCCATGTCTTGGAAGGCATCACTGTTGCAAATTAATAGTAAACCGGGGGATATTTACTTTATGAATCAGACGATAGACGTTCAGAATTACAATAAGAACTATTCATTAATGACGATTATTTTATTTTGGTGTGGATTAGTTATTTTAACTAGCATGTATATTACAATTCCATTATCCGAAGTATTTTCACATGCCTTTCAGATTAGCTCGAGTGAGGCGGCTTGGATTGGGAGTTCATTTTCTCTTTGTTATGCTCTGGGCTGTCTTTTGTATGGACCTTTTTCAGACAGATATGGACGTAAAGTATTTTTAGTAGCCAGCATTATTGGGTTAACCGTAGTTACGCTTGCATTAGGATTTGTGGATAGTTTTTACGGGCTTATTATGCTCAGAGGAGTGCAAGGCCTAGTGGCTGCTGCTTTTGCACCTATTGCGCTAGTGTATGCAGGGGAGATGTTCCCGCCTCATAAAAGACTAACAGCCGTCGGATTTATAAGCTCAGGACTGTTAATGGCAGGTATAGTAGGCCAGGTTTTTAGTGGGATTGTTAACGAAGCTCTTGGCTGGCGTGCTATTTTCTTTATTTTGGGAATTGTGTATGGTATTACTTCAGTGATAGTAATGAGGTTCCTTCCTAAAGATGAAATGCAAAGACCGAAAGAAAATGTTCTGCGGAAGTTTAAACAAATGACAATTCTGCTAAAACAATCACAATTGCTTTTGGCTTTTGCGATAACCTTTATGCTTCTATTAACTTTAGTTGGCATGTACACCGTTTTGGGAAGTTATTTAAGCTCAGCTAAGTTTGGTCTTTCCTCACAGGATATCCTTTATATTCGTGCATTTGGAATCGCGGGGATGCTTTTATCACCCTTTTCCGGAAGAATTGCTCAAAAACTTGGAATGGCCGCTGTTCTAAGGGGAGGCTTAGCTTTAGCTGCAATTGGGTTGCTTGCTCTAGGTTTTAGTACGAACCTGCCACTTCTTGTCCTAATGAGCGTTGTATTTGTGGCTGGTATCGCGCTGGTAACTCCCGTTATCATCTCAATCGTCAGTCAATTAGGGGGAAATGCAAGAGGGTCTGCGATTTCATTCAATGCATTTATTCTATTCCTAGGCGCTAGCACAGGCCCGATATTAGCTTTGAAATTACTAAAAACAGAAAATTATTCGTTATCCTTTACTATATTAGGTTCTATTCTTTTATTAGGTTTTTTAATTTCTCTTTTTCTTAGATTATCGGCTAGGGTGGTTCCAGTAGTGAAAATTGAACGGGCTGCTACTTTACCCACAGAGTGATAGGAATGAATAAAGAAACGGAGATTTGCATTGTTGGTGGTGGACCTTCTGGTCTCTTTCTAGGGCTGCTGTTAGCCAAAAACGGAATTAGAGTTACCGTACTGGAAAGTCAAACAAGCTTTAATCGCAAGTTCAGAGGAGAAGTTCTTCAGCCTCGATTTGTAAGGCTCATGAAAGAGTTGAATCTGGAACAGCGTCTTGAAAAGTATGAGCATATAAAATTATTTAATGCTGAAATATGGAATAATAAGAAATATATCACTCAAATTGATTATGAAAAAGAAATGCCGGAGGCACCTTACGCAATTAAAATAAAACAATCCGTCTTGTTAACTTTTCTTTATGATCTAGCAAAGGATTTTAGTAATTTTGAGCTCATTTTTAACGCAAAGGTCACTTCAACTATTAAAAGTGCAAATCGAACAGTCGGAGTAAACGCCTTAGTAGATGGACAAATGACTGCGATCCATGCTTCTTTAGTAGTCGGAGCGGATGGACGGATGTCGACGGTTAGGAAGACAAGCGATTTTTCTTTTAAGTATAAAAAAGAAGATTTTGATTTAATCTGGTGCAAAATATCGACTAATGAGTTCAAGCTAAATCAAAAACTCCTTTTCAGATTGTCTGATTTTAGTAACTTCATCGGGCTTCCTTATTCCTCTGATTGTGTGCAGATAGGTTTCACAATGAGGAAAGACCAATGGAATTCCATAAAAAGCAAAGGCATCGAACCATTAAAGCTTGAATTCATAAAGGCCTTTCCTGAGCTTAAAGAAGACATTGAAAAGATCATTGATTTCAAATCGTTTGTTTCTATCCAATCAGAGACTTTTATGGTGGACAATTGGCATAATAAGGGTTGTATTCTAATCGGTGATTCTGCACATTGTTCCTCACCACTCGGAGCTATCGGATTGTCCTTGGCTTTTGAAACAGCGCTGGTCGCTGCTGAACTTATTGTTGCATCAAAATTAGAGCCAAATCATGAATACAAGTGTTTAGATCGTTTGCAGCCCATTCGTAATCGGGAAATTCGTTTTGTGCATTTTGCTCAACAGTTGATAATCAGCATGACCGTTAAATCTCCTAAAGGGGTTAAAAAATTCTCGCTAGCCTGCATGAAACTGATGGGAAATAGCAGGATCGCAAGATATTTAATGCGGAGATTCTTTTTGGGGAGTCCTAAAATAACGGTTGATAATGCCTTCAAATTTTAACACAGCCTCATTCCTAAGTAGAGTTCATTGGGAATGAGGTTATTTTAATTTGCTGAAACGCAAAGAATTTGTATAGAAAACGCTTTCTATCCATTGTAAAATACAGGTTGAGGTGTAATTACAAAAAAGGATGGAAATCCCATGCGGATCAAATTTAATATTTTTCAGAAAATGTTAGTGTTGTTGCTGATTCTGCTAACTCCGGTCGTGGCGTTGTACTATTATTCTACCTCTAAGAGCATCAACGTCATACAGGAGGAGCTTATCAAAGCCAGCCTGAACCGGATGGAGCTTTTCGTGGCACAACTGGATGCCAGCATTGAGAAGTTCGACTTAGTCTCCGCACCTATGCTCGTTGACACGAACGTGCTGGAATACCTTTACAACCTCAACATGAGCGATTATTCCCTAATGAAGACAAGGCTGCTGATCCAAGAGAAGCTGTCGCTGGCCAGCGCATCGGGCAACTGGCGCAATGACGTGACCGTCTATTTCCCGCAACGAGACGATAGTATTTCTTCTTCCCCCTCCTATGAATATGACCTTAAAGAGTTTGATAGCCGATTTTCGCTAGGGTGGAGCTACAGCGAAGATTTGGAAATTGGCTCCGGTTTTACTCGAACTTATGTCACTACGGGTTACAAACCAGCCCGTCCGGACGATCTGGATGTTGCCGTTCGCATTAACCTCTACAAGTGGAGCTTTGAAAATTTGCTTGATACCTACAAATCTGGTCACTCTGACAACCCGTTTTTTTACAAAGAAGGACATGCCATCATCGCCAGCCGATCCGCAGATGGGCCCAAGATGGACCAAATTATCGCGGAATTAGGCGACAGGATCAATAGCCGGGATTCAAGTTTTTTAATTCATTCCTTCGACGGCAGGCCTTATCTGATTACCTATTATTATTCCAATATTCTTGAGTGGCATCTCGTCGATTCTGTTCCACTTAACCAGATTATCGGACCTATCAAGCAACAGAGGTTATTATTTGGAGCTTCTTCGATTATTTTGCTCCTATCCTGTATTACCGCCGCGTCTGCTTTGTACTGGAACGTACATCGACCTATCTTCCAACTTGTGCGTGCGGTGCAGCGGATTAAGGAAGGCGATTACGCGTACCGGCTACCGAAGAAATCAAACAATGAATTCACGTTCCTGATGCAGAACTTTAACGAGATGGCGACGCAGATCCAAGATCTCATCGAGAATGTCCTACAATCGCGTATCCTTGCGCGCGATGCCACGCTAAAACAGTTACAAGCACAGATCCATCCTCATTTTCTGTACAATTGTTTGGGTTTCATCATTAATATGACCAAAATGGGAAAGAATCGGGCAGTTATAGACATGGCGTATCATCTGGCCGACTATTACCGGTATACGACGCGAATGGATAATCAAGGAGTCAGCCTGGGTGAAGAACTGGCGTTCGTGCGCATTCACCTCGAGATTCTACGGCTTCGCAATGAGACACTGTCCTACAGCATCGAACTGCCTGAAGAGTTGGCGGAGCTGCGAATTCCCCGACTTCTTATCCAACCAATCGTGGAGAATGCGATCGTGCATGGACTTGAGAACGTCGAATATCCAGGCCGGGTTGAAATTAGAGTTTACGTCAATGAAGACCAATTGCACTTGGAAGTGGAGGATAACGGAAAAGGATTAAATAAAGAACGGATGGACCAACTGCAAATGGAGCTTCATATTCCGGCCAGCGAATATGCAGGCTGCGGTCTTTGGAACGTATATCAAAGACTGCAAGGCAACTTCGGTTCAGACGCTCAAATTGAGTTTTGCCCGTCCAGACTGGGTGGTCTAAACGTGAGGCTGATTTGGAGACAGGGGATGAAAGAAGAAACGAAGGAGGAAGAGCATTGAATAGCCTGCTTGTAGTTGATGACGAGAAACATTATGCGGACAGTCTGGCAGATACGATTCCATGGGAGACACTTGGTATCTCCCGCGTTTGGAAGGCTTACAGCGCGAGCGAGGCACTTGCTCTGATAGACTCCTTCCCCATTGACATCCTTATGACGGATATCCGTATGCCACGCATGAACGGCTTGGAACTGATCGAACAGGCCAGGCTTCGTATTCCAGGGCTGAAGTGCCTGCTGCTCACAGGTTATGCGGACTTCGATTACGCCCGAAAAGCGATTGAGCTGCAAGCGCTCGATTACCTGATGAAGCCCGCGAAGGACGAGCAGCTACTTACGGCAATGGGCCGGATCATTAAGCAGCTTGAGCAGGAGCGATCAATCGAACAGGGCTTCCGTATCTACCGAGACAATAGTGCAGAACTGAAAGCAGGGTTGTTGCTCAAAGTGCTCAGCGGAAATCTGAATGGCAAGGCGCTTGCGGAGAAGTTAAAGCTGTTTGACCTCCCTCTTCCAATACCAGGTCATGTCTCGATGTGCCTTGTTCGGTTGGGTTCCCCTTTCGACGGACAAGATCTCTATTCGCAGTCACTGATCCGGTTCGCGGTAACAAACATGCTGGAAGAATTGCTGATGGACCGCTATGACTGCTGGTCGGCTGCGGATGATGAAGGAAACCTGCTCGCTCTGGTATACGACCTATCAGGAGCACCACCCGAACCGGAATGGGTGCTTGAGCGGATAGAGCGATTAAAGAAAGAAGTACAGCGTTTGCTTAAAGGTGAAATTTCTGTAGGAGAAACCGACTGTCTATTCCCGGAAGAACTGCAAGCTAGTTATATGACAGCTAAATCACGATTGGATAGTGACAGTTTTTCGGATGGGCAGGTGCCAGAGCGGAATGAAGAGGAAGCGCGTCTTATGCGCAAGCTCTATGAAACGCCTCTGCTGACACATCTTTTGGAAACGGAGCAATGGGAAGCGGCGGAAGTTAAGATCCGAGCGTTCGTGTCACCGCTTATGCATACGGGTTCACCTTACCTCATGCGCGACGTCTTTTTCTTTCTCTCCAATGCCTTCCAGTATATCGCGAATCGCAGTGGCAGGACGCTGGCCCAAATGCTCACTCCTGAGCAATCGGCTTTCGTAAAAGGAAAAGCAATGCTGCACGCGTCGCAGCTGGAAAGCTGGGCGCTCGACTTACTACGCACACTTCGCGATAAGCTAGGGGAGGAGACCGAGGACCACAGCCAGGTGATCGTCCGGAAGACGCAACTCTACATCCAGAAGGAGCTGGACAAGGACTTGTCACTTACTTTGCTGGCCAAACGCGTCTTCGTACATCCTAACCATCTGTCAAAAATCTTTAAGCAGTGTACAGGCACTACCGTATCCCAATATATTTACGAGCAGCGTATGCTCAAAGCCTGCGAGATGCTCAAACATACAAATAATAAAATCTACCATATTGGTGAAAGCATTGGCTATCCCAATACTAACTGGTTTATTCGGAAATTCCGTGACTATTATCAGGTGACGCCGCAGGAATTCAGGGATAGATACCGATCGGGAATGGAGGGATTGGGCCGGTGAAAAAACAAAAAAGAAAGGCCATCTTTCTATGGGCAGTTCTGAGCGGAGTGCTGCTAGTTTCCGGCTGTTTAAGTAGCACAGGGAAAACGGCACAAAACAGTACATCCAATGGGGAAAAGACTCCGGTATGGGACTTTAAATACGATCCGCCTATAACGATCACAACAGGAATCGTAGACGAGAATCGGCCTAACGCATTCAAGCCAGATGAGAGCCTTACTGACAACGTGCATACCCGCTGGATGGAAGATAATCTGGGAATCGTCACGAAGTTTGATTGGATTGTCAGCAAGTTCGAAGATGCAGATACCAAAATTCGGCTCGCGCTGGCTGTGAATGGCAAGCTGCCGGACACCCTTAGCGCTGAAGGAGACATCCTGAAGTATCTGCTCAAAGCCGACAAGTTGCTTCCGCTGGATGATGCCATCGAGAAGTATGCTCATCCTAAGCTAAAAGAAGCGCTGGAGAAGTACGCTTATACCATGGCAGAAGTGACCAAAGACGGCAAGATATATGGACTTCCCCGTTTTAGTGCAGGAGATGAGGGAACGGTCATGTGGATCCGTAAGGATTGGCTTGAGAAACTGTCGCTGAACCCGCCTACGACGATAAGTGAGTTGGAGAACGTGCTGAAGGCATTTTCTGAACAAGATCCTAATGGGAATGGCGAAGATGACGAAGTTGGTCTAGCGGTTCCGCTGAAGGAAGGTCCCTGGAGCTGGATGGGGCAGACAGATGCGATTGCCGGAGCTTTTTCTAGGCAGATGATTAGCACGTCTGACATCAAACTGTTCTGGAATGAAGACGAGAAGGGCAGCTTGATCTTTGGCGCCGTACACCCGGATGCTAAGAAATACCTGGAAACGATGGCGTCCTGGATGGCGAAGGGCTATATGGACAGGGATGCAGGCATGCAGGACCCGAGCCAAGCGTCCGAACTGGCGGTTAACGGAATTGCCGGTGTCATGTTCGGCCCGTTTTGGATGGGAGCCTGGCCGCTCGGCGATACAGTGAAGGTCGATCCCGAAGCGGCTTGGCAGGCTTACCCCCTTCCTGCCGGACCGGATGGGTTAAAGGGCAAGGCACAAAAGCCGTTGTACGGTATCTACACGGTGTTCAGCAAGGATTTCGCGAATATGGAAGCCTGGTTCGCTTATTATAACAAGTTGCTTGCCAAAAATTTCGGCCCGGATGACCCGTACTTCGATCCCCGATTCGCACAAGGGTTTCACGAAGGTTACGATTATGTGATCATGAACGACAAAGTCATTACTGTCAATTTCGCCACTGAAGGCGTGCCAAATGATAAGTGGCCGCTTGCGGACGGGTCTTCAATGGATATGCGCTGGATGCTCTATCCGCTGACAGGTGGCGCTCCAGCCTTGCCTTATATGAATGCGGATGCAATCAGAAAATTATCTGAAAATTCGGAAGCCATAGTGACGACGCCGATCGAACAAGCTATTAAAGGTTTAAATTCAGCTCAACTTACGGCGGCTGGGGTGGCGATTGCCGAGCAGGGACTCGAAATCCCAAACCGATACCACGGACCTTTAACGGACGGGATGGAGAAACACGGAGTGTTCCTGCAGAAACTCGCAACGGAGAGTTATCTGAGCATCATTTATGGCGAGAAGCCGATCTCCTACTTTGATGAGTTCGTAGCCCAATTTTACAAGAATGGCGGCGACGTAATCACGAGAGAAGTAAATAATTGGTACATGGAAAACAAGCCATAATATTGTGGCTTGTTTTCTTCTATGTTCCTTTATTTCTTCTATATAACAGGATTAACTTCGTGAATTAAAATGATTTTATTAGAAAGCGTTTTCAAATAAAGAGGTGATGGTATACGAAGTTAATCATAGAGTAACTCTCACTAACTAAGTGTAAACTTTCGAACTGATTTTTGTATGAAGCGGAGCGAAGCAGTTTATGCTCACAAAACTTTTTAGGAGGAGAGGTAATGAGGAAAAAAGTAAGCGTGTTTCTGGCATTAACTATGTTTGTGACTATCTTTTTTTCAAATCCGATCAAGACTAATGCGGCAACCCCCGAAGCGCCTGCAGGGTGGAGAGACTTACTAGATTACCAAATATTCAGTAATATATCCGACGGCTGGGCAGGAGATAGCGGGTTTGGATTGGAGACGGAGAACAGCAAGCTTCCCATTGATTCTACAGCAATGTACAATGGATTGCCTTCATTATTGTTGAATGCGAAGACGCCTACCAGTCCTTCCTGGTACAACGCTTTAATTACGGTTGCCGGCTGGAAAGCATATGACTTTACCTCTTATCATCCAAATGGATTCCTTGAGTTTAATATCAAAGGAAATGCGGGCGGAGAGTCCTTTTTACTGGGCTTCAAAGACCGGGTATTCGAAAGAGCTGCCGGCAATGAAATTACCACTACAGTAAACATTAACAACTACGTCAACATTACTACAAGTTGGACCCATGTGAAGATCCCGTTAAAGGATCTAATTCAGGTCTCCCAAGGAATTGATGTATCTTCCATAGATGCATTATCCATCAAGAATAATGGTTTTCAACCTTTAAAAGTGTGGCTTAATGACATTAGGGTTACGTCTCCCGATAAGGAGAAAGAGTACGCCCCCATCAAGGTCAATCAATTAGGGTATCCCGTAGATGGAGTAAAGCAAGCGCTTGTAACCGGTTTTGAGGATGTGCTCACGGTCGATGCAGGTACTACGTTTAACATTATTAACGCCACAAATAATTCGACAGCTTACTCCGGAACGCTTGTACTCACCAAAAATTATGATGCTATCGATAGCGGGGAGCGTATTTTTACCGCCGATTTCACAAATTTAACGATTCCGGGAAAATATTATGTTTCAGTGCAGGGTCTTCAGAATTCGCCCAAGTTCACTATCGGCGAAGCTAACGAAATCTATGAACCCTTTTTAAATGACGTAACAAGATACTTCTATTACCAGAGAACCGGGATTAATATTACCAGCCCATACACTCAAAATTATCAAAGAACAGATTTTACCCCTGACACCGCAGTGCCTTTAATGTCTAACCCTTCCATCAAAAAAGATGTTTCCAAGGGATGGTACGATGCGGGCGATAAAGGCAAGTACGTTAACGCAGGAGCCAAAGCCTTGTCGGATCTCTTCTGGGCCTATGAAATGATGCCGGAGAAATTTACAGACAATCAATTTAATATTCCTGAGAGCGGAAACGGCATTCCCGACATCCTGGATGAGGCAAGGTGGGAACTGGAATGGATGCTCAAAATGCAGGATGCTGCAACTGGCGGTTTCTATGCGCGAGTGACCTTTCAGGATGACGACAATATGGTAGACAGAGAAATTATCGATAAGGATACGGTAAGCTCGCGGACTGATATCAAAACGACCGCCGATACAGCTACCGCAGCCGGTGTATTGGCACATGCCTACTTAATTTATCAGAATATTGATCCGGCTTTTGCCCAAAGTTGCTTGGATGCGGCAATAGACGCATGGGGGTACCTGGAAGCAGCTCCGGAAAATATTCGGACGCCTAACACGGGCAGATGGCCTTACGATGTGACGGATGACGCTTCGAATCGTCTGTGGGCTGCAGGCTCCCTGTACCGATCGACCGGCGATGCCGAATACAATGATTATTTCCTGGCGAATTACACCGATATGGGAATATTTTTTGAGGATACCCTTGATTTCGCCAGTGGTTGGGCAAACACCTGGAATACAGGCTTCTTCAGTTATCTGAAAGCCGCTAATCCGGACTCCGGAGTCTTAAGCTGGTATTCGGATAAATTCCAGCAATGGTTCAATGACAAAGTGAGCAGATATAACGATAGCCCTTGGAAAAGCATCATAAAAGATGGTAACTACTATTGGGGAATCACCATGCAGGTTGCGGACACACCGATGGAAATGATCATCGGTACGAAGTTACTGGGAACTTTTGAGAGCAACCGCGCTATCATTAATGAGATTAACAATAGTCAGTTAGACTGGATTCTTGGCCAGAACCCGGTAGGCGTATCTTTTGTATCAGGTTACGGCGATAACAGCGTGAAATATCCGTTCAGCATCATGTATAGAACAGATGGATTACCTGGTGTACCTAAGGGATATCTTGTCGGAGGACCGAATAAATACTCCAACGACATAACCGTAGGAAACCAGATATCAAGATTTGCAGCCAAAAACTATACCGATAACTTCCAAGAATGGACTACAAATGAACATACCGTTTATTGGAATTCAGGGTTGGTATTCATTGCCGCATTCGCAACCGGAAATAGCAGTAACTCGACCATTAGTCCAACGACTGCTGCCTTTGATAAGAAAACAGCAAATCAAGCTGATATTCCGGTGACTCTAACGTTGAACGGCAACACGCTCACCGACATTAAGAACGGTACGACATCTCTCGTTGTGGACACGGACTATACCGTTTCGGGCAACACGGTCACTCTACACAAGAGCTATCTCGCGCAGCAGCCAATCGGCAAGGCGAACCTCACTTTCCTGTTTAACGCCGGTTCATCTGCTACGCTATCCGTTGCTGTGAACGATTCGTCGGTTATTAACTCGGCGATCAGTCCGATGACCGCTGCCTTTGACAAGCAAACCGCGAATCAGACCGACATTCCGGTGACCTTGACGCTGAACGATAACACACTCATCGGCATTAATAATGGCACGACTGCCCTAGTTGCTGGTACGGACTACACCGTATCAGGCACGACAGTGACGATTCAGAAGGCATATCTGGCTGCCCAACCGGTGGGAACAACGACGCTGACGTTCAACTTTAGCGCAGGAGCAAGTGCGAATCTTGAGGTCTCCGTGGTCGATACCCCCACTGCCGAAAGTGGTTCTATCAAAGTGCAGCAGTACAATTCTCCTGTTACGGCAACGAGCAATTCGTTGAGCCCTCGGATAAAGCTGAAGAACACCGGTACCACGGCCATCAATCTGTCCGACGTGAAGCTTCATTATTATTACACGATCGATGGGGAGAAGGACCAGAATTTCTGGTGCGATTGGTCCACTGTCGGCAGTAGCAACGTAACTGGCGCCTTCGTCAAGTTGCCGGCTCCTTTGACAGGAGCTGATCATTATCTGGAAATCGGCTTTACGAGCGGAGCCGGAAGTTTAGCAGCTGGAGCCAGCATTGAGCTTCAGATCCGCATGAACAAGACCGATTGGACGAACTATACGCAGACGGGAGATTACTCCTTCGATCCGACCGATTCGACTTACACCGATTGGAGCCATACAACTGGCTATATCGCAGGCGCTCTTCAGTGGGGAACAGAACCTCAATAAGTAACGTCACAATTGACGTTACGGCTCAATAGTGAAAACCTGAACTCCCCATTACCGCCTAAACAACGGTGTGGGGAGTGTGTAAGACAGTGAAAGGAGTGCAACAACTCTATTGAAAGCTATGCCGCTTCCTACAAATAGGAAACCAATACGTACTGTACGTAATTTTTCCATCGTGAAGAATCTTCGTACTTACTGGATGTTCTACGCAATGATGCTGCCGGGAATCGTTCTGCTTGTAATAAATAACTACATCCCTTTGTTCGGGATCGTTATTGCTTTTAAAACAATCAATTACCAGGACGGAATCCTGGGAAGCCCATGGACAGGGATGAAGAATTTCGAATATCTGTTTGCCTCGAAGGATTCGTACATCATCATTCGCAACACATTGCTTTATAATTCGCTGTTTATTGTATTGAACATGGCGCTTCCTCTAGGGTTCGCCTTGATGCTTAACGAGATGAAGAACCGCTTCCTCTCGAAGCTACACCAAACGATCATGTTCCTGCCATACTTCCTGTCGATGATCGTCATCTCGTACTTAGTGTATGGGTTCATGAGCGACGAGCGAGGATACTTCAACGGCACGTTGCTGCCGGCGCTTGGTCTTGATTCCGTACGCTGGTACTTCACGAAAGAAGTGTGGCCGATCGTTTTGCCGATCATTAACACGTGGAAAAACATGGGGTACTACACGGTTGTGTACATGGCAGCAATCATTGGTATCGACGAGGAGTACTACGAAGCCGCGACAATTGATGGGGCAAACAAGTGGCAGCAGATCAAGAAAATCACGATTCCCTTGATCATGCCTGTCCTCACGATTATGACTTTGCTGCAGGTTGGCCGGATCTTCAATGCCGACTTTGGTCTATTCTTCCAAGTGCCACGTGAATCGGGGGCATTGTTCCCTGTGACAAACGTTATCGATACCTATGTCTACCGCACCTTCCTGACCGTTGGGGATATCGGACTTTCCTCAGCAGCAGGCCTGTTCCAATCAGTCGTTGGTTTCATCTTGGTTTTTGTATCTAATTGGGTCGTTCGCCGCTTTAACCGCGAGAACGCGCTGTTCTAAGAGAGGAGCCCTTATGACCAATACAATGAGTAAATCCTTATCTGGGTCCAATCCAAAGAATCAGCTGTCGGGATGGGCGTCAACCCTCATCAACATCTTCTTTGTCATCTATTCGGCGCTCTGTATCCTACCGCTTTTGCTGATTCTTTCGGTATCGTTCTCCGATGAGCAGTCCGTTATGACACACGGATATCGATTTATGCCCGAAAATTTCAATCTGGCGGCCTATCGATTCCTAATGAAAGATATCAGTCAAATCGTTCATTCCTATGGAATCTCACTAACCGTCACGGTGATAGGTACGATACTAAGTGTCATCATAATAGCTCTGTATGCGTACCCCATTTCACGGAATAATTTTCCGCAGGCAAAGTATTTTACATTTTTTGTTTTTCTAACGATGCTGATTTCCGGCGGCTTAGTCCCTTGGTACTTGGTATACGTACAGATGCTGGAATTAAAAGATACACTTTGGGCACTGATCATGCCGCTGATCATGTCCGCATTCTGGGTACTGATCATGCGCACTTTCTTTAAGGAGACCGTACCTGAAGCTGTGCTGGAGTCAGCAAAAATAGATGGGGCAGGGGAGCTACGGATATTTATCCGAATTGTATTGCCATTATCTCTGCCGGTTCTGGCAACCGTTGCACTGTTCCAAACACTGACATACTGGAACGACTGGTTCCTAAGCCTAATGTTTATTACAGACAACCACAATATATCCGTGCAGTACTTTCTTTACAAGATGATGGTCAACATCCAGTACTTATCCAGTAACCCGAACGCGATGGCTGAAATTACCCGAGCTGGCGGAATGATCAACTTCCCAAGTGAAACCGTGCGTATGGCGATGGTGGTTGTAGGTGTTGGACCTATCGTATTTGCTTACCCGTTCTTCCAGAAATACTTTATCAGAGGCCTGACAGTAGGCTCCGTTAAAGGCTAAGATTGCCGATCACTTACGTGGGCACGGAAACGGCTAAAACCAGTATATGGTTTAGCATATCATTTTATTTTATGGGGGGATTACTTGAAAATGAAGGATACGAAAAGCAAGGCTTCACTGCTTCTCACACTGATGCTTATTTCAGCATTAGCCACTACGGCTTGCGGCAATTCAAACAACTCGAACAACGCTACACCAGATAATGCCGGAAAAGAAAGCGCCGCACCGAGCTCATCAGCGAACTCAACCACCGATAACACATCCAATGAGCCCTCGAAGCTGGAGCCTTATAAAATAAAGCTGGTCTACGAAGGAGCTCCACAGGCGGACGAGGCTATCGTCGAGGAAGCGCTGAACAAGATCTTGACCGAAAAAATCAACGCGACGGTAGATATCGCACCAATCGATTGGGGAGCATGGGATGATAAGACTAACCTCATCATCGCTTCTCGAGAGCCCGTAGACATTCTATTTACAGCCTCATGGAACGGGTATGCAAAGAACGTTGCCAAAGGTGCTTACTTAGATCTCGGTCCCTTGCTCGATCAGTATGGCCAGGGCATTAAGGATAGCTTGGATCCAGCTTTTCTCGATGGCTCCAAAATCGGCGGCAAAAATTATGCAGTCCCTACGAATAAAGAATTGGCATCGTCAGGGGGCATTGTTTACCGGAAGGACATTGCCGATGAACTCGGCATTGACATGAGTAAAGTGCAAAAGATCGAAGATTTAGATGCCGTTTATAAGATCGTTAAAGAGAAGAAGCCAACCATGTATCCGCTGTATACAACGGGTGGCACGTTCGCCTCTCACTCCTTTGTGGAATTGGATTTTTTAGGTGATACGACGATACCTGGCGCTATCGATAAGAATGGCACGGAAGCGACAGTCAAACCGGCCGAAGAGTATCCACAATACTTAAATGCATTAAAAGTAACCCGTGATTTCTTCCAGAAGGGGTATCTTAACAAAGATGCGGCCACTTCCCAAACGTCATCCCTTGATGCTTATAAGACGGGCAATGTATTTTCCACTGTAGAGCCTCTTAAGCCAGGCAAAGCAGAAGAAATCGCATCCGCGACAGGACTTGATGGCAAGCTTGCACAAATTACTTTAACAGGTAAAACGGTCGCCACATCGGAGACTACCGGCGCCATGTTAGCCATCTCATCAACGTCTAAGAACCCGGAACGCGCCATGATGCTGATAAACCTGCTTCATACAGATCAAGAAATTATTAATCTGCTTAACTTCGGTATTGAAGGTACACACTTTACACTTAATGGTAATGTTATGACGCAGACGGAGAAGTCAGGACAGTACGCACCGGGCGTCGCTTGGGAGCTGGGAAATCAATTCCTGAACTATGTCTGGAGTTCGGAAGCTCCAGACAAGTGGGAGCAGTTCAAAAAGTTTAACGAAGGCGCTAAATCATCGCCGGCACTGGGCTTCACCTTTGACAGCGAGCCAGTCAAATCCGAAGTCGGAGCACTAGCAAACGTTCTAAGAGAATATCAAAAGATGCTTGAGACCGGCTCGGTTGATCTGGACAAAGAATTGCCGAAATTTATCGCCGCCCAAAAATCGGCCGGCCTAGATAAAGTCATTGCTGAAAAGCAAAAACAGCTTGATGAATTCCTTGCCAGTAGATGATATGTGTTCATAGCAAATAAAGGACCTACTCATTGTTCTGGATAAGAACAATGAGTAGGTCTTTTTGACTTTCGCTATATAATTCACAGTGTCAACTAGGCCTTAAGAGGCTTGGTCGAATTGGCTATTATAAAGCTCCGCATAGAAACCATTTTTGGCAAGTAGTTCTTCGTGGCTGCCGCTTTCCAGGATATCGCCTTCCTTCAGAACCAGAATCACATCGGCGTTCTTAATGGTTGAGAGTCTATGCGCAATAACAAAGGAGGTTCTTCCTTCCATAAGCTTATCCATTGCCTGCTGAATCAAGAGCTCTGTTCTTGTATCGACTGAGCTTGTAGCTTCATCGAGGATGAGCATTGGAGCATTCTTGAGCATCGCGCGGGCGATGGTAAGCTGTTGCTTTTGGCCGGTGGATAAATTAACCTTGTCATTTAGTATGGTATTGTAACCGGCACTTAAGGTCTGAATGAAATGATGCAAGCCTACCGACTTACAAGCATCTTCAACTTCTTTATCGGTTACACCTGTTTTGTTGTACACCAGATTTTCCCTGATAGTGCCCTCAAAAAGCCAGGTGTCCTGCAAGACCATACAGAATAGATCATGGATGTTTTCTCTTGTTAAGCTGCTGATGGGGGTATCATCAATATAAATCTCTCCGCCCTTTAATTCATTAAACCGTATTAGAAGATTTATCAGTGTAGTTTTACCTGCGCCGGTAGGGCCGACTATAGCAATTTTTTGCCCAGGCTTAATCTCTGCAGAAAAATCTTTAATCACAAGTTTATCTGAATTTTCATAAGCAAATTGCACATGTTCAAAATCAACTTTGCCCACAGCAGTTTTAAGATGTCTTTCTTTATGACTTTCATTGTCCATTTCGTCAGCATCGAGGAACTCAAAGACACGTTTGCTTGCCGCGGAAGCCGATTGCAGACTTTGTGCGGCTTGAGCAATCTGAGAGAGCGGTTGTGTAAAGTAACGGACATACAGTATAAAGGCTACAATGACCCCAAAGGATATCGTTCCGTTCATAGCAAGTACAGCACCAACTACACAAACGGCCACAAAACCTAGATTGCCTATAAACATCATAATCGGCATCATAAGACCGGAGAGGAACTGCGCTTTAAATGCACTATCTTTGAGATTCATATTCAGGGATTCAAATGTATTGCGCATTTGTGATTCACCATTGTAGGCTTTCACTACAGTATGTCCTGTATATACTTCCTCCACATGGCCATTGATTTTCCCTAAGTATTCTTGCTGACTTTGAAAATACTTTTGGGATTTTTTCATAATTGCCGCTATGAGGCCAAAGCCAATGATAGTTGCAACTACCGCCGTAATAGTCATGATTACATTTGTTTTGAACATCATGATGATGGATCCCGTAAAGAGGGCAAGGGCAGTTACCAATGTGCCTACGCTTTGGTTTAAAGCTTGCCCGATCGTATCCACATCGTTGGTAACCCGGGACAGGATGTCACCGGTTGTAGAATTATTATAATAAGAGATCGGAAGTTTGTTCATTTTGCGTGAGAGATCGGCTCTTAAGTTTTTGGAGACCTTTTGCGTAACTGCGGACATAATTAATCCTTGTACCAAAGATAACACAGCGCTAAGGATATAGATAAATACAAGGAAAAGGCCGATAGAAGTTACTGCTTCCATATCAATTCCGGTGACGAGGCCGGCCGTGATCAAGTCTGTCATCTCCGAAAGCTTATCCGGTCCAAGCAGAGTCAGAACCGTACCGATTGCTGCACTAATAATAGCTATAAGAACTACAGGGATATATTTTCTGCAATAGTGGAGAAGTTTGCTCCACGTGTTGAGTTGCTCTTTGCTTTTGTTCATTAAGCTAGCTCCTCCTTTGAAAGTTGTGAGTAAGCAATCTCTTGGTAGACATCACAGGTCTGCATCAATTCATCATGTGTTCCCATGCCTGCCATTCGTCCGGCTTCCAGTACAATGATTTTGTCTGCATCTTTGATTGTACCGATCCGTTGGGCAACGATTAGTATCGTTGTACCGCTGGATTTTTTCTTCAATTCACTTCGCAATTTGCGATCCGTCTTATAATCAAGCGCTGAGAAGGAATCGTCGAAGATTAATATTTCAGGACGACGGGCAATGGCTCGGGCAATGGAAAGACGTTGTTTTTGACCGCCAGACAAGTTCGTACCGCCTTGAGAGACATGAGCCTCGTAGCTTCCTTCCATCTTTTCAACAAAATCTGAAGCTTGAGAGGTGTAAATGGCATCAACAACATCAGAGGACAGATCACTGCCATTATCGCCAAAAGCAACATTAGAGCTCACCGTGCCGCCAAACAAAATCGCTTTCTGAGATACATATCCCATTTTATTGCGCAGTGCAGTTTGCTCATATTGGTTAACATTAATTCCATCCACCAACACTTCACCTGCTGTAGCATCATAAAAGCGAGGAATCAGGTTCACGACGGTACTTTTTCCGCATCCGGTTGAACCGATGAAGGCTACAGTTTCTCCTTTTTTCACCGTAAAGCTGATATCTTCAATAACGTATTCTTCTGCATCCGGATATTTAAAGCTGACATTTTTGAATTCGACCTCACCCAACCGATTTGCCCTGGAGGAAGTAAGTGATCCGTTCTCTAAGCTTGGCTTAGTATCCAGCACTTCATTGATTCTTTTAGCGGATACATGGGCACGAGGCATCAGGATAAAAATCATGATCAGCATCATGAATGCCATAACCACCTGCATCGCATAGGATGAGAAGACAATCATATCTGAAAATAAGCCCATCTTCGCCGTACCATTGGCATTTTGAATCAAAATAGCACCAATCCAATATATTGCGAGACTTAAACCGCTCATAATCAGAGAAATACTTGGCATCATCATGGACAGTACATTATTGGCGAATAAATTCGTTCGGGTAAGCTCGCTGTTGGCTACACTAAATTTATCTTCCTGGTAGCTTTCCGCATTATACGCACGAATGACACGAAGGCCGGTAAGATTCTCTCTTGCAACACGATTAAGATTATCAGTCAGTTGCTGCAATTTTTGGAATTTCGGAAGCACTAGCACGATCACTATGCCGACAATAAGAATCAATACCCCAATGGCGACACCGGTAGCAAGCGACCACTGCCAACTCTTGCCTGTAATTTTGAGCATTGCCCAAACGGCAAGGATGGGAGCCTTCACCAGCAGTTGCAGACCGATGACAATCAGCATTTGCACTTGTGTAATGTCATTTGTTGAACGGGTAATTAAACTAGCTGTAGAGAAGTTGTTGATTTCTTCCATAGAGAAAGACTGTACCTTATCAAACAATTTGGAGCGTAATCTTGAAGAGAAGTTGGCGGCAATTTTAGCGGCGATCCCTGCCACTATAATTGATGTGGCTAAGCTGCCAAGGGCACAGAGCAACATCCAGCCTCCGGCTGCAATGATTTCGCTCATTCCACTCCCTGGTATCTGTACAAGACGAGTAATCTCGCTCATATAACCGGGCAATTCCAGATCCAGCCATACCTGTGTGACAATGAATAGGATGCTGATACCGATTAGGGCCCATTCCTTCGGTTTTAAGTACTTAAGTATAGTTACCATACATCTGACTCCTTTATGTGGCGTTGCTTAAATGATAACGAAAGAAGATAAACTGAAAGTTAACTTTTCTGAAAAATAAAAAAACCCTGAAAGAACGATGAGGTTCTCCAGGGCTCGTACTACATTCCAATCGGAATCGTAACTGTAAATGTGGTTCCTTGTAATGGAATGCTTTCGCAAGAAATGGTTCCATGGTGTAGATGAATGATTTTTTTAACAATTGCTAATCCAAGTCCATTGCCTGCAGTAGAGTGGGAAGTATCCTGCTGATAAAATTTATCGAATATCTTGGGAAGAGCCTCAGGATGAATACCGCTTCCGCAGTCACGAACTAGAATCAACAGGTTATCTTCGTTTTTCTTCATGTTAACTTCAATTTCGCCATGTTCAGGAGTGAATTTGATCGCGTTATCCAATAAATTTAACCAAACCTGATTTAAAAGCTCTTTATTGCCGGAGAGTTCATAATCCTGAATATTAACATTCAGCTTCAGGTGCTTCTTCTCAAATTTGGCAGCCAGTAAAAGCACAGACTGGCGAATTTGTTCCCCAACATTAAACCGCATTTTGTTTGTCAGAATCTTTTGCGTCTCAACCTGCGTCAGCTCCAGTACATTCGAAGCAAGGGAGGCAAGTCTGGTCGATTCCTCAATGACAATATCTAGATATTCATTCCGTTCTTCTTTGGTAAGATCATCGTTCTTTAAGACTTCGGCAAACCCTTTAATAGATACAATCGGTGTTTTGAATTCATGGGAAAAATTATTCACAAAATCGGTTCGCAGAATTTCGATACCCCCAAGCTCTTCAGCCATCCGGTTAAAATTCTCTGATAAAATTTCAAACTCTGGCGGGCTTTTGAGCTGGAGCCGCATGGAGAAGTCACCGCTGGCAAGACGCTCTGTGGCCTCAATAAATAACCGGATGGATTTTACCATTTTCCGGCTTGTGATGGCTGATATCGTGGTACCGATAATTGTACAAGCGATTAATACCATTATGGGTAGTACGAATCCATCCTGGGCAAGCTCTTCGTTCAACAAACCAAAAACCTGTGCGAGAAAGAAGAGTAGTCCTGTAATCACAACGGTAATAAGAAAGATGAAAAATATGATAAGAGAAAAATAGATGGGAAGGCTGATTCTGTTGCTGAGCTTGTTACTTATTTTGCTCACTGGCTTCGCACCGCCTTGTATCCAAGACCTCTGACGGAAACCAGTTCAAACTCTGGATAAGCGTCAACCCGTTTCCGCAGGCGATTGATATGCACATTAACGGTTGTATCCGTACTTTCACTTTCCATGCCCCATATCTCGTCCATAAGCTGGATGCGCGTGAAAATCCGTTCAGGATAAGACAATAACTTATACAACAAATAGAATTCTTTTTGCGGTAGCGTTTGTCTCTCGTCCTCCCGGGTTACTGTCAATGCGTCATAATCAAGGATCACTTTACCCACTACTAATTTGCGGGCACTTGCGATTTGTGAACGGCGAAGCAGCGCTTGGATTCTGAGCAGCATTTCTTCGGTATCAATGGGTTTGGTCATATAATCATCAGTTCCAATCCGGAACCCCTTTTTCTTATCTTCAGGCAGCTGTTTTGCTGTAGCCATAAGAATGGGGACCAAGCTATCGGCATCTCTTACTTCCTTGGCGAATTCATAACCATCCATATTAGGCATCATGATATCCAGAATGATTAGATCAATATGCTGTGAATCAAGGACCTCCAAAGCTTTAACTCCGTCTTCAGCAGTTACAACATCATATCCTTCGCGTTTCAGAACAGCTTCAAGAAGTCTTCTTACATGCTTATCATCTTCAACAACGAGTATGTTAATCATTACTGTTCACTCCAATAGTAGGTTTGTATCCATTATTACCTGTGGGGAATTTGTTTTAAAGGGAGCAGAATCAATATTTATCTAATCTTAAGATTTGGTTTGAAATCCTTGTAGTCGATATAAAGTGACTCATACATAGGGAGGATTCAATGAAATGAGAGGAATAGGCAATGATTTAATACTATTATGATATCTGTTTTGTGAAAAATTGTTGCATACTAAAATAGTACCCAAACTAATTTAGCTGGATTAACGTGCTGAAAATAATGCAGACTACGTCGAGCCTTGAACTTTGACTGAACTTCATGCGAAAGGAAGATCACAGATGCAAATGCGTAAATTAGGAAATAGTGGCTTGGAAGTTTCGGCAATAGGGTTTGGCTGTATGGGAATGGATCATGCCTATGGAAAGCCAGCAGATCGTAATGAAATGGTTAAATTAATTCGCAGAGCAGTTGAACTAGGATGTAATTTCTTTGATACTGCTGCTTTTTATGGAGATTCCAATGAGGAATTAGTAGGCGAAGCCCTTGCACCACAAAGAGATCAAGTTGTGATTGCAACTAAATTCGGAATTTTAGGACAAGAAGCTGTAGACGGTCAACCTCAACTTATTTTGAATAGCACACCAGATTCTATTCGTGAACAAATAGAAGGTTCATTAAAAAGGTTGAAGGTCAATTGCATTGATTTATATTATCAGCACCGAGTGGATCCAAATGTCGAACCTGAAGCTGTCGCTGAAACAATGAAAGATTTAATAGCTGAAGGGAAGATTAAAACATGGGGTGTCTCAAATGCACCGATTGATTATATGAAACGAGCACATGCTGTATGTTCGATTACTGCAACCCAAAATCAGTACTCCATGATGTGGCGTGAACCGGAAAAAGAGTTGTTTGAACTTTGTGAAGAATTAGGAATTGCTTTTATCGCTTACAGTCCATTAGGAAATGGTTTCTTAAGTGGTAAATATACCAAGGAAACCAAATATGATGAAGGTGACTATCGAAGTTTCATGGGAAGATTCAAACCTGATGTGATTGATCATAATCAAGTGTTATTAGATTTAATTACTCAAGTTGCAAAAAGTAAAAATGCAGCACCAGCTCAAGTCGTACTCGCGTGGGAATTAGCTCAAAAACCATATATCATTCCAATTCCAGGCACTACAAAATTAAACAGATTAGAAGAAAACCTATATGGAGCTGATCTCAAATTAACAAAGGAAGATGTAGATAGTCTAAATGAAGCTTTGTCTAAAATGGATATTGATAGTTCACACTTTTAAATAGAGCTATATCATCAACTAATAGGAGGATTTTTTATGCAAAAAGTTATTTTGAACAATGGTGTTGAAATGCCGATACTTGGTTTTGGGGTTTTTCAAATTCAAGATGCAGCTGAATGTGAACAAGCTGTTTACGATGCGATCATGTCAGGTTATCGACTGATAGATACCGCAGCCTCATACCTAAACGAAGAAGCGGTGGGAAGAGCCCTCAAACGGAGTGGAGTACCAAGAGAGGATCTATTTATTACTACGAAATTATGGGTTCAAGATACAGGATACGAACGTACAAAGGAAGCATTTGAAAAATCCCTTTCAAGATTGCAACTTGATTATTTGGATTTGTATTTAATTCATCAGCCATTTGGTGATGTGCATGGTTCTTGGCGGGCGCTGGAGGAATTGTACCGTGAAGGAAAAATAAGAGCGATTGGCGTAAGTAACTTCCAGAACGATCGTCTGATTGATTTGATTATTCATAATGAAGTAACTCCTGCAGTTAATCAAGTTGAGACACATCCCTTCTGCCAACAAATTGAAAGTGCTGCATTCATGAAAGAAAACAATGTTCAGATTGAATCATGGGGTCCATTTGCTGAAGGTAAAAACAACATGTTTCAGAACGAAGTTTTAGTATCAATAGCCCAAAAATATAATAAATCTGTTGCCCAAGTGGTTTTACGCTGGTTGACGCAAAGAGGAGTTGTTGTGATTCCAAAGTCTGTCCGGAAAGAAAGAATAATTGAAAACTTTAATATCTTTGACTTTGAATTAAACTCAGAGGATATAGAACAAATTGCGCTGTTAAACACAAAAGAGAGCTTGTTCTTTTCACATAGAGATCCTGTAATGGTAAAAGCGTTAAGTACAAGGAAGCTGGATATCTAATTTTTCTTAGGATCTTGTTGGTTTTGATAAAAGAGGGGTTAACCATAATTAAGGGGTTAACCCCTCTTTTATTTATAAGACCCTTAGCCTTGAACAGTTCATTTTAATTTGAAGGTTTAAGAATAAAGGCAGCTAAAGCTTGTGAATATCGCATTATAATCTTGATCTTCTCCAGTGGCGTACAAACCAATAAGCACACCTGTGAATCCTCCGGCTATTTCAGAGGATAGATATTTGGTTTGCGCAGCTCCGAGTAAGATCTCAATACCGTCTACCTGGATATAAAATTGATAATGCGTTGGACTGCTTTTGACAACTAATGAAGCATGGTTGCACTGACCTATATTTTTTGTTTTTTCAATGGATTTGATATCTCCGATATTCAGCCGTTCGATAATCTCATAACCCTCTGGATGTTTACGCAAGGCCAAATCATAATGGTGATTTTCGTCCATGTAAAGTGTAATTCCGGCTTCACCATTCGTAAGGCTGACTTGGCACGAAATAATTGCGTTAAAATCTTTTTGACGAATACCAATAAATGTCGGAGTAGCCGGGATATCTAACGTAACTGCAGTTCCTTTAAGCTTTATTTTATCAGCTTCTAACCGATAATTTTCTGTAACCGGGTGACGCAGGTAACACCAGTCCAAATTCCAATCTGTGTTCTCGAACGTAAAGACTCTTTTCTCCTGCTGAATGACTGTGTCCGCAATACGATCAGTCTCGAAACTTATAAGTGTGGTACCTTCATGACCTGCTGTAAACCATCCATCCTCGCCAAAGGTAATCGGAGTTAGAAAAACCTCGCGCCCCAAATGGTGATAGGTAAGATACTGGCCAGTCTGCCGGAATCCAAGATGTAACAGCCACCAATCCCCCTCATGGTCTTGTACCAAATCTCCATGTCCAACTCCCTGAAGCTCGTAACCGCCTAAATTTCGATTAGTCAATACGGGGTTATGCGGGTAGGCTTCGAATGGACCAGTAGGAGAATTGCCCCTTGCATAAGTAACCATATGCCCATATTCGGTTCCACCCTCAGCAGCTAGTAGATAGTATTGTCCATTAATTTTGTATAAATGAGGACTCTCCAAATAACGCCCACCGGATCCTTGCCAGATTGAACGGCTTGACGACAGCTTCTGCCCAGTTTCAATTTCAATTTCACATTGGACTATACCATTAACTCCGTAATCGTCTGTCCCATTACTCATGAAATACGTTTTGCCGTCTTCAAAATACAAATCCGGATCAATACCGCCTTGATCTACATTAATCGGATCAGACCATTCGCCGTAAATATTGTCAGTCCAGACATAGAAGTTCTGGCGCAGAGTGTCATTAGTGGTCGTCATGTAGAATCGTCCATTATTGTACCGCAGGGTGGGGGCGAATACACCACCGGAGCTGTCCACAGTATCCAGTTGAATCTGGTTCTTTCGGGTTAAGCAATGACCGATTTGGGTCCAATTAATTAAATCTTTGCTTTCAAAAATCGGAACACCGGGAAAATACTGAAAGGAACTGCAGACCAAATAATAAGTGTCTTCAACTTTACATGCGCTGGGATCAGGATAAAACCCTTTGATGACCGGATTATTGTATTTCATTTCTCCACCTCATTAATAAATTCATATAAATAAGAATTCAATATATTCAACTACTAAGAAAATTAAACACTATTGCTTATAATTTTTCAATGAATCGGGGTTGAAGATATACGTTATATTTATTAAATTAATATATATGTAATTTCAATAAGCACAGGTCAGGTGATTATGATGATGATCAAAGCAAACGGCGAAGCAAAATTCATGGCGTTATATGAAGCGCTGGCAAGCGAAGTCAGATGGAGGATTATGAGCCTCATTGCAGATAATGAAATGAATGTGAAGGAGATCGCGGCTAAGTTAGAGCTTAGTCCTTCCATAGTTACTATGCATATCCGAAAGCTCGAACAAGCTGGACTTACAGGAAGTCACAGGATACGCCTAAACGGAGGAACGCACAAAATGTGTTTCCTTAAACAAAAAAGAGTTGAAATCGAACTCCCCACTGCCACACAAACCCCGAGGATCAGAGAGCAGACCATTTCAGTCGGTCATTATACCTCGTTTGATGTCCATCCTACATGTGGTCTTGGGACACAAGAGAAAGAGATTGGGGTTTGGGACGATCCCCGCTATTTTCTCGATCCCGAGCGGGTCAACGCCGGCATTTTGTGGTTTGGGAGAGGTTACGTAGAGTACAAAACGCCTAACTACTTACTTCCCGGTCAAATGCCCGAGGCCATCGAGATTTCAATGGAAATTGCTTCTGAAGCGCCAGGCTTGAAAGATCATTGGCCTTCGGATATTGAGTTCTTTTTTAACGGTGTGAAGCTTGGAACTTGGACCAGTCCGGCAGACTTTGGAAGAGCGGCACGAGGCATATATACTCCGGATTGGTGGCATCGGAATGTAAATCAATACGGGTTATTGAAGACGATCCGCATTGACACTTCGGGCACATTTATTGATGAAGAAAGGATGTCGGACATTACTGTCGCAGATATTTTGCTACGGGAACAATTCTGGACGCTTCGGTTCGCAGTTGACGAGAAGGCTGTTAATGTTGGTGGTTTGACACTTTATGGGGCTGGATTCGGTAACCATGACCAAGATATTTTAATTCGTGTGTACCTAGGAACGATGACCTAATGAAGCAGGATAGTTCAGTTATAGTTGTTTTCTCCATCCTGTTTATCTGCTGGAACTGGTAAACTATCCATATATTGAAGAAGTTGAGAGGAGAGATATTCTGAATTATAACGAGGTTATTAAAATCGCTGATACACACTTACTTCCATTAGTGATGGAATTGTACGGATTGGAAGGTTATGAAATCAGGCTTATCAATGCACATGAAGGAGGACGGAATGTCGCATATAACTGTGATAAAGCTGATTCTGAAGCAAAAATAATCAGAATTGCCTTTTTAAGTGACAGAAGCCGAGAAGATATTTTGGGTGAAGTGGAATATATCAGGTATTTGTACGAGCATGGCGGCAGTGTTTCGAATGTGGTCAACTCCCAGAAGGGGAATCTGCTGGAAACGATAACTCTTAATAATCATACCTTTTTTGTCTGCTTGTTTGAAAAGGCCAAGGGGGGGATGCTCGCGGAAAATAATTATCAGTATCGGGAAGGCGTTCCTATTACGGAATACTATTATAACTGTGGCAAAGTTCTTGGGAAAATGCATCAATTGTCGAAGGGTTATACACCTGTCCATTCTCGGTATGATTTTTTTGATAAATACAATGCCGATTATATAGATAAGCTAATACCTAACTCGTTATCTCTTTTGAAGGAGAAACTGGTAGATCTCTTAACAACCTTAGAAGGGATGGACAGGAATCACGAGTCTTTTGGGATGGTTCATTTTGATTACTGCGATGGGAATTATATGATCGATTTTGATACAGGGCAAATAACTGTTTTTGATTTCGATAACTCCTGCTTTTGTTGGTATATGTATGACCTGGCAAATCTTTGGACACTTGGAGTGGGCTGGATACAATTTGAACAAGACACTGATAAACGCAAAAAGTTTATGGATGATTATTTTAAAACAGTCCTTGATGGCTACAGATCCGAGACCAGGATCGAAGATTCGATGTTAGAAACATTGCCATTGTTTATCCAAGTAACCCTCATGGAAAACATCGTTGATGCATTCGAGGTAATGCGGAACAATGGTGAAGATCCGGAATGCGATGAAGAGCTGTCATATCGTATAAAATGTCTAGAAGACGATATCCCATATGTAGGATTTTTCCATGAAATTTACTCATGTGATGAACCCTTTGAGTATGAGAAACGAGATATTTAGGATGAGGGTGTTTTTGATATGCTGCGGATAAATTCATATGTAGACTCAAATAAGCAGGAGTTGGAGTAAATATGGCTTACGAAAAACCGGAATTGACCATGAGTGAAATTGAAAAAGTACTGTGGAATCATCTTGGACAGGGAGCGGCTGAGATTACACCGTTGTCTGGCGGCAATATAAGCAACGTGTTTTCTTTTATTTTAGAAGGAAAAGACTATGTTGTGAAATTCAGCGATTTGGAACGAGCATATGAGACCGAACAATTTGTATCTAATTTGCTACTCGACCAAGGTATCCCTTTCCCAAAATGTTTGGGGTTAGGGAGGACTAATCAGTTAACCTATTTGATCATGGAGCGAATGGAAGGTCGCAATCTATCCGATTGTACAGCAGAGGAACAAACCCGTCTGATGCCAGAAATTATCGGCATTTTAACAAGAATGGCCGAAGCGGATATTGGGGGAACTAACGGTTATGGTTGGATCGGACCTGACGGCAATGGTTCCTATTCATCTTGGAAAGACTTCGTCATTGCCGTAAATGCGGAAGATCAGACGGGGACATTCTGGGAGAATTGGCATGAACTCTTCCGCACGTCTTGCTTGGAAAGAGACGTATACGAAGAAATCTATAGTCGTTTGATGACCTATGTACCCTATAATGAATCTAATAGAAGCTTTATACACGGAGATTTTCAACAGTGGAATATGTTGTCCAACGGAACACGGATAACCGGCATTATTGATGGAAATTGCATGTATGGCGATTCTCTCATAGACCTTGCGGTTCTCGACAAGCATATGCCTTGGTGTGATGTCATTAACACATATCAAAATTATCAAAAGAAAGCTAGAATAGTGACCCCGAATTTTGAGGAGCGGCTAATCGGTGCCTATTATTTTAAGGGACTCGATGGACTTCGATTCTATGCTAAGATGGGCTGGACAGAGGCTTATCAGGACACACGGCATTTTCTTTTAAACCTAAAAGCGTAATAACTGACGCTATACCTTATCATAAACATTTAATAGCCGCATAATTGCGGCTTTTTGTATATAAATATCAAATTTCAAGGAGCAAATTCCCCACTGGGATTATAGCCTAGGCTGACGACCTGTAATAAATGCACCTGAACTTGCCATTAATCCACTATCTATAGCTTTGTCCAACTTGATAAAATGTAAGCGCAATCATTTAATCAATCGATTGGAGGAGTATGGCATGAAAAAGATTGGGGCAGGTTTTATATTCTTACTTGTGATGTGCGCAGCCTTATCCACAACTGCGTTCGCGAAACAGCCTTATTCATCCTATTGGTTTCCGGAGCAATTGCTTCAGTGGAGTCCGGCATCCGACCCGGATGCGGCATTTAACCGGAGCACAGTCCCGCTGCAGGACCGTTTTGTAGCAGATGGGGTCAACGCTCATGCAACCAAAGCGCCAAAAGTCATGGCTTTATCTGCACTGAACCCGGGAACAAGCGGAGTTCCATCGCAGGGTTCAAGCAAATTCGAAGCTAACACATTTACCTATTGGCAATATGTTGACAAGCTGGTCTATTGGGGTGGTTCCGCGGGCGAAGGGATCATCGTACCTCCAAGCGCTGATACGATCGACGCGGCTCATAAAAATGGCGTGCCGATCATCGGAACGGTATTCTTCCCACCAACCGTATATGGCGGGAAGTATGAATGGGTCAAGCAGATGCTTCAGCAGAATAGTGACGGATCCTTTCCTGCTGCTGACAAGTTGATCCAGGTTGCGAGCCATTACGGATTTGACGGCTGGTTTATTAACCAGGAGACTGAGGGCGGAACTCCGGCTGACGCACAGCAAATGAAAGCTTTCCTAAGTTATCTGGAATCGCACAAGTCAAATTCTATGCACATCGTATGGTATGATTCCATGACCAATGAGGGCAGTATTAGTTGGCAAAATGCACTTAACGACAAGAATGCGATGTTCCTGCAAGACAATAAAAAGCAAATAACAGACAATATGTTCCTGAACTTTTGGTGGAAGGATCTTAAAAGCTCGGCAGAGAAGGCTAGAAGCTTGGGCAGAAGTCCTTATGACTTGTATGCAGGCATCGATGTCGAAGCCAAGGGTTACGATACAAAGGTGAACTGGAATCTGTTGTTTCCGGATAAAGATCCTGCCGTTACTTCCCTTGGTATTTACCGCCCCGATTGGGCTTTTAACAGCGCAGAGAGTATGGAAGATTTCTTCGTACGCGAGAACAAATTCTGGGTGGGTCCAAACGGGAATCCGAGTAACACCTCGAGCGATCAAGCCTGGAAAGGTATCGCTAACGATGTGATCGAATCATCACCAATCAATGAGCTGCCTTTCACCACCAACTTCAACACGGGAAGCGGACAGAAATATTTTGTAAGAGGGAAGCAGGTGCGGGATAAAAGCTGGAACAACCGGAGTCTGCAGGATATTCTTCCCTCCTGGCGTTGGATTGCAGACAGCAAAGGTACCCCGCTTTCACCAGTGCTCGATTGGTCCGATGCCTATTACGGCGGCAGTTCGTTGAAGGTATCAGGCGTACTGAACCCTAACAATGCGACACATCTGAAGCTCTACAAGACCGACCTTAAGATCGAAGCAAGCACAAAGCTGTCTATTACGTACAAAACACAAAATAAGCCAAGCCTGAAGGTTGGTCTTGCATTCGCTGATCAGCCCGATCAATATATCTTCCTTAATGTGAAGGATAAGACATCGCCAGACTGGACAACTGACACATTGAATTTGACCCCATACAAAGGGAAACGGATCGTAGCGTTGTCATTGTATTTTGATTCTAAGAATGAGGTTAATAATTACAACATTCAAATTGGCCAGCTCTCCATTCAAAATGCTAATGACCCAATCAAACCACTACCCGCGGTTCGCGATCTTAAGGTCACTCAAACTGATTTTCGCAATGGTATTTATGGAGATGCCAGATTACAGTGGAAACAGCTTGACCAACAGGTCAAGCAATACGAAATCTATCGAGTGCTTCCAGATGGCAGTGAGATGTTCATAGGTGCAACACCAAATCATGTGTTTTACGTTCCTGAGATGCGAAGAATAGACAAAGAAACTATCACAGTATTGAAGGTTGTTGCCGTCAATGAAAGATACGAGCAAGGTCAATCCTCTAGTGTGAAGATCAGCTGGCCGGATTATCCAAAGCCGACTGCGGAGTTCAAAACTGATCGAACCCTAGTCGCTCCAGGCGAGAGCGTAAACTTCACCGACCTGTCGACTGAAGTGACAGAAGGATGGTCATGGACCTTCGAAAGCGGAAGCCCCGCGGTCAGCACATCAAAGAACCCAGTTGTGACGTTCGCTCAGGAAGGCGTTTATAGTGTGACGCTGACTGCAACTAACAGCTCGGGCCAAGACACAATTACGAAAAAAGCGCTTATCACAGTGAGTAAGGAAGCTGGAGCAGTGAAAAATCTGGCACTTGGTAAAACTGCAACAGCCGATCATGCCTGTGGGGAAAAGGAAGGGGCACCTAACGCCGTAGATGGTAAAGTGACGGATAACAGTAAATGGTGCGCAATTGGCAATCTGCCCCATTGGCTTCAGGTCGACCTCGGCGCCGAACATCAACTCAGCGCTTTTGTCATCAAGCATGCTGAGAGCGGAGGAGAGTGGACCGGTTTTAATACCAGTGATTATACGATTCAGGTCAGCAGCGACGGAACGAACTGGACGGATGTCGTCAACGTCCAAGGAAACTCGGCTGCCGAGTCGACTGATTCAATTGCGTTAGTAAAAGCCCGCTATGTAAAATTATTGATTCTCAAACCTACGCAGGGAGCCGATACGGCAGCGCGAATCTATGAGTTTGAAGTGAAGGGATTATAATATACCCTATTACGTCATTCTAATATTAAAGCAAATAAACCGTAGGCCACTTGAGGGGCTACGGTTTATTTGCTTTAACACTAATGATAGCTGAAATCAAAAAAAGAACCTGATTTATCTAATCAGATTCTTATATATTGCATATGAAAAGACACGATGATATAATCAACTCACGACTGAAATTCTATAGTTAGGCATGGAAATCTCATCTTATATATTTATTTTATCATGCCGTTAAATTCTTGTCAATTTTTTTCTCAATTTAATAGTTAGGAGCGATAATAAATGCGTTCTTTAGTTCTCGGTTTTCAGGAAGTGGACAATACACAGCTTTTGCTCGTTGGCGGAAAAGGGTTAAATTTAGGGAAACTATCACAAATAGAAGAAATACAAGTACCAGAAGGATTCTGTATTACAACAGTAGGATATCACCAAGCCCTCGAACAGAACCAAACGTATCATGCTTTGTTGGATCAACTAACTATGCTAAAAGTAGAAGATCGGGATCAAATCGGTGAAATCAGTAGGAAGATTCGGCAAATCATTATGGAAGCAGAAATTCCTTCCGATGTTGTGAAGGCAGTTTCTCACTATCTCACCCAGCTGGGTGATGAACATGCTTATGCAGTGCGTTCTAGTGCGACCGCTGAAGATTTACCACATGCCTCTTTTGCAGGTCAACAAGATACCTATTTAAATATCATCGGCATAGAAGCAATCCTTCAGCATATCAGCAAATGTTGGGCTTCTCTATTTACGGATCGTGCCGTAATCTACCGTATGCAAAATGGATTTGACCACAGTCAAGTTTATTTATCCGTTATCGTTCAAAGGATGGTTTTTCCACAGGCTTCAGGCATTTTATTTACCGCTGATCCGATTACTTCTAACCGGAAACTACTATCCATCGATGCCAGTTTTGGACTTGGCGAAGCTCTGGTCTCTGGCTTGGTATCTGCCGATGGTTATAAAGTACAGCAAGAGAAAATTGTCGATAAGAGAATAGCGACCAAAAAATTGGCTATTTACGGATTAAAAGAAGGCGGAACAGAGACCCGGCAGATCGAAATCGATCAGCAAGAGACTCAAACACTTACTGAACAACAAATTTTACAATTAGCAAGGATAGGCAGACAGATTGAAGCTTATTTTGGTTGCCCACAAGATATCGAATGGTGTCTGGCTGAGGATACATTTTATATCGTCCAGAGTCGGCCAATCACGACTTTATTCCCCATCCCAGAAGCGAATGATCAAGAAAACCACGTTTATGTATCTGTTGGTCATCAACAAATGATGACAGATCCCATGAAACCGCTGGGATTGGCTTTTTACCTGTTAACGACTCCTGCACCTATGCGTACAGCTGGCGGAAGATTGTTTGTTGATGTCACACCAAGTCTTGCTTCATCTGGCAGCAGAGAAATGATCATAGAAGCCTTAGGTAAATCTGATCCCCTCATAAAAGACGCACTCATAACCATCGTAGAGCGAGAAGATTTTATGAAATTTTCGGCAGATAATGAAAAGGCTTCTACTCCGAGTAAGAGCAATGCAAGCCTGCCACCTAGTGATTCTCAAGTACAACTCGAAAATGATCCGACAATCGTTTCTGACCTCATTAAGAGCAACCAAGCCTCGATAGAAGAGTTGCAACAAAACATTCAAACCAAATCAGGGGCGGAGTTGTTTGATTTTATTCTGGAAGATATGCAGCAGTTAAAGAAGATTCTATTCAACCCACAAAGTATGCGTGTGATTATGGCGGCTATGGATGCTTCAGCATGGATCAATGAAAAAATAAACGAGTGGTTGGGTGAAAAAAACGTAGCGGATACGCTTTCTCAATCTGTACAAGGCAATATAACTTCAGAAATGGGTCTGGCGCTACTCAATCTCGCAGATGTGATTCGGCCTTATCCGGAAGTCATTGATTATTTACAGCAGGTTAAAGATGATAATTTCTTAAATGAACTGGTTAGCTTTGAGGGTGGGCAGGAAACCCAAGACGCTTTCTATGACTATCTCAGTAAATACGGAATGCGATGTACCGGAGAAATCGATCTTACAAGAACTCGTTGGAGCGAAAAACCAACTACACTTGTCCCCATGATTCTCAGTAATATCAAAAACTTTAAACCTAATGCTGGCCATCGGAAATTTGAGCAAGGTCGACAGGAAGCTTTGAAAAAAGAACAAGAGCTATTAGATCGATTGAAGCAATTACCCGATGGTGAACAAAAAGCGAATGAAACAAAACGAATGATTGATCTCATCCGGAATTTCAGCGGGTTTAGAGAATACCCAAAATACGGCATGGTTAATCGCTATTTCGTTTATAAACAAGCTTTACTGAAAGAAGCTGAACAACTAATACAATCGGGAGTTATTCCTGAAAAAGAAGATATATACTATCTCACTTTTGGAGAACTATGCGAAGTTGTAAGCACAAATAAATTGGATTACCAGATCATCAGCAAACGCAAAGAAGAGTACAAATTATTTGAAAAACTAACTCCACCACGTGTTATTACGTCTGAAGGTGAAATCATTGCGGGTAAGTATAAACGAGAAAACCTCCCAACTGAAGCTATTGTAGGTTTAGCGGTTTCTTCCGGTGTTATAGAGGGACGTGCGCGTGTCATCTTAAACATGGAGGATGCTGATCTAGAAAACGGAGATATATTAGTTACCTTATTTACTGACCCTAGCTGGACTCCATTGTTTGTATCTGTAAAAGGCCTAGTTACTGAAGTTGGTGGACTAATGACCCATGGGGCAGTTATTGCGCGTGAATATGGCTTGCCAGCAGTTGTCGGAGTGGAGAATGCTACCAAATTGATAAAAGACGGGCAACGAATTCGTGTGCATGGAACAGAAGGCTATATCGAGATATTGTAATGGCTGAATCACGAATGTGGTTTGACAAATTCAATCTTTTGAATTATTTTTAATAGTGAATTATAAATTCATTATTAAAGGTGAGGGGCAATATGCAGTCTAAAAAAGATGAAGTGAAACAGGAAATTGAATCCGCCGCTTTAAAGGTATTTTTCCAAAAAGGCTTCTCTGATGCCAAAATGAACGATATTGCCGATGAAATTCAAATTTCTGTTGGAAATATTTATACTTATTTTAAAAATAAAAAAGAGTTGTTCTATTCGGTTGTTCCGCCGTCTTTAGTGGACTATTTGAAGAATGTGTTAGTGGAAAATATTCGCATCGATAACCAGACTTTTTTTGATGATGTTAATAATGAGAAAAAATCAGCTATCGTTCAAGAGCAAATAACTATATTAACCCAGTACAGCAGGCAGATTGTTATTATTTTTGAAAAGAATAAAGGGACCGTATATAGCAATGCCAAAAACGAGCTGATCGATCTGATGATCGAAACTAAAAGGCCCTATATTAAGGATCATTATAAAAGATACGAAATCGGAACCGAAGAAAATATGATTCTGCTGAAGATCATCGCGAACAATGTCATCAATATGATTCTGGATTTATTAAAGCACGAGATGAGCGCCGATAGCCGGAAACGGATTTTTGAGGCATTAAGCTTATACTGGCTGCATGGACTAAAAAGCTTAAACGAATAACGTCAATGCGCCGAATTTAGGTGTGGGGTGGAACTGGCGCACAACACTGCAATGAGGGACAACCAAGTGGATATGCACATTTAGCATCTACGAGGGTCCCTATTTTTTTAATCCAATAATGAATAGTTAATTCACTATTGAAAGGTGTAATCATGAAACGGGGGAAGCTACGATGAAGATAGGTTTTGCGTTTAAGGACTGCAATGTTATATATGGAGATGCAATAAAAGGCACAGAAACCCATATGACTATTTTGATTCAGGAAAACGGATTGATTCAAGAGATCGGGAAAGCAAGCGCTGTAACTGTCCCGACCCATTACCAAACGATCGATTGTTCGGGGAAATATGTGATGCCCGGTCTCATCAATGCGCATGCCCATCTTTTTGCCGATGGGAAGTTGTTTACGCTGTCTGCCAGTGAAGGGCTGCTGAATTTTGCGTTTCATCATATTTTGGATACGAGACTGGGCAGAAACGTATTGAAGAAACGGATGAAAAACAATGCCCTAACCGCACTGCATTCCGGAGTAACAACGATGCGTAGCATAGGTGAATTTTTTTATACTGATGTTCTTTTGAGGGATGAGATTAAGGCAAATCAATTTATTGGACCTAATCTTTTGGTATCCGGGTATTTCCTGAGCGTAACGAATGGCCACGGTGCACCTTATTTGGCTTTGGTCGGTGATTCACCATGGGAAGGGAGAAGAAATGTAAGAATCAATGTAAAAAACGGAGTGGACCTAATCAAAATATGTGTAACTGGCGGGGTTACCGATGCCAAAAGGGTCGGAGAAGCAGGCCGCTTGCAAATGACGGAAGAAGAGGTGGCTGCGATTTGCGAGGAAGCTCATAAAATTGGGATGCGTGTGGCGGCACATGCAGAAAGTACCGAAGGTGTAAGAGTTGCGTTAAAGGGTGGGGTGGATACTATTGAACACGGCGCGGAGATGGATGAGGAAATGATCAGGCTGTACAAAAATAATCCCAGAGCCTTAAAGGGCTACACCGCTGTGATCCCTACTTTACAAGCAGCTTATCCCAGTGCGAAATTAGATCCGAGCCTGACAAAGTTGAATACAACCGTTAAGGAAAATGCCCGGCTTGTGTATGGCTCTATGTTAAAAGGGCTACAGCAGGCTATAGAACATGATATCAAAATTGGTGTGGGCACGGATGCCGCTATGTCCTATGTAACCCACTATGATCTTTGGCGTGAGCTTGATCATTTCATGCGACAAACAAAGCTGAACGTAAGTCAGGTTATTGAACTAGTAACCAAATCAAATGCAGAGATTTTGGGAATCGATCACCAGACAGGGACAATAGAAGTTGGCAAATATGCGGATTTAATCATGATGGAGTAAAACCCATTGGAGAACATAAAAGCTTTGTCGAATGTAGCTATGGTTATGGTCAGAGGGAATTTAATACAAACACCCTCTGTGAACAGAATTCAAGCAGTGGACGAGCTGCTGGATACGGTTTGGAGTATTTAGGAGTGAGATAAATGATTGTAGAAGCACGTTTGGGTATCCTAGCTATTCTTAAAAGAACAGCGCCCCGAAAGAGGCTGGAGGCGGCAGCCATGGCTACATCCCAGAGTAAAATCCCGAGGACGATCGCTCCACTGTAGATCAATAACTGCTGAATTGGATACTCGCTAACCACATTAGCTAATATTGAGCCGTATATACCCAGCCAAAAAAGGATGGAGAGGGGATTAAACAAGGACATCAGAAATCCCGAAAGATAAGATTTGGACAGTGAGACATCGTTTCCCCTCATCTCAATCCCTGAAATTTCTCTTGTATTTTTAATGCTGTCTACACCTGAATAGACGAGGACAAAGAATCCGAACAACCATAAAAACACTTTAACAAACGGAGCATCCAGCAGATGAATGAGGCCAAAATAAACAAGCAGCATATAGATGATATCGGCACTAACCGCCCCTAAACCAACTATCCAGGCAGGCATAAATCCTCCGCGGAGTCCCTTGTCCAGCTGTGCTGCATTAATGGGTCCGAGAGGTGCCGAGAGGGATAATCCTAGAATCATATAACCTATAAATACGTTAATGTTGTCCTCCTCCTTAATATAGATAACATATTCTAATAAAGGTAGTAGTAGGACAAGCAAAAGAAGGCCCGCGGATGATTGCAGGCCTTCTTTTATAAGAAGCTGAAGAGTGAGTAGAATTACGCCTTAACGGATTCAGGTCGTTTGACAAGAAGAGGTGGAGGAATCAACCAGCCCTTTTTCTTAGTCAAATGTAGAATTTTAAGGCCGATGGCTGCTTTGGTAAGGTGATATTTAGCAAACAAAGCCCCTATATCTTCTCTGATCGATTGTCCCATTGCCTGACTACATGCCACAAGTCCAACAGCATTATCAGCTGCAAGTTTGGCAGCAATTTCAGGATCTGTGAAACGTGCCCCTACAGGAATATCTTCAAGCTTGGCATCGGGCCGATTTGGCATTACTGGTGCAGATGCAATACCTTGCTCTGAGAGCAGTGTATCACACTCACTGATTTCAAGCTCCGCTTGATCAATTAAAGCTCCTAATATTTTTTTCAGGTCATTGTCACCAGCGTGATACATATAAGCTCTGTAACAAGAGAGTGCTCCCTTTGCTACCATAGAGGCTTGCCAAACCGTAAAAATCTCTCCATAATGCATCGGTTCTTCTTTGGGGTTACCGCCTAGAATCCCTGTCATAAACAGTCTCCTTTATTGTTGAATTTGAACAAACATTAGCATGCCCACAAAAACACGGAAATTGCAGCTTTTCACATAAAATTGGTATGTCAATTTGAGGCGTCGTCATCCGTGCAAGTTTAAGGATAAATGTGAAAATAAGGAACGATAAAATTGAACACGAGTTGTGGAGGAATCAAATGTTTTTCAACGTGATGATTGCAAGTATAATTGCCTTTGCATTCAATGAAGTTGCTTATCACTGGAGATGGTGGAGTGTATCTCCAATCAAGGCAGGGATGGATTGGGAGTCATTAAGACTTCCAACACCTTTGGTAAGTGCTCGGCTAATCAAACAAATGATAACCTGAATGAAAGGAATGTTAATGCAACGGGTAATCATAATTCAACAGCGGTCGAGAATGGAAATTACCGAGCGCAGGCACTCGGGGATGAGAATCGAGGCACTAATATGAGGTGGTTGGGTCTCTTAGGGTTGCTTGGACTTACAGGCTTGGGAATAGAAGCCGAGAAAAAAGCTAAACTTTTTAGAGCTAAAGGGAACTGTAGGGGGAATGGACACTCTATGGTTCGAGATTCGGCAATTACGATCTGGATATTGTAATCCGCTTGCACTTTAACGATATTTATTAATTCGATAATCCGCTGAATGAAAATAAGGAATAAAAAAGAGATCTGTCTTATTACAACAGACCTCTTTTTATAAGTTGTAATCTTAGAAGAACCAATAAAGGTTTACGCCGTGCGGCGCATATCTAGCACCAGCCACAGGTTCCAGAAGTCGTCCGTAACCTGCACATGTTGGCATACTCAGTGAGGAGTTCCGCGTATTCCATCGGAGCAGGACTTCGTAATGATAATTTTATTCCGAGTTTACGAAAATTGGCGGAACCGGACAAAAGTGGGAGAGTAACTGCAGTACTTCAGAAGACAGAAGCTTCTGGACCATGTTTATGATTGAAGAATAATTTTTTTAAAACTAAGGGATTTGAATTCATAGACCCTGTTTGATTAAACTCCAGATGCGTTCAAACCTGTCTTGGTAGTCAGGTAAATTCCAGGATTCTTTGAAGGATGGGAGGCTAAATACTGCAAACGCAGAGAGAATCGCCTCAGCCCGTTCCAAGTGGGGATCGTGATAGTCCATGAAGCCGTCAATGATTTGGTAGGAATCCCAGAGAACATCGCGTAATACCAGTGGATTGCTATCCACGTATTGAGTATTCAAGGCAAACATCTTGGGATTCTCGTTATAAGCGCGTTTTTTTGCGTTAACAAATGCCCATAGCCAATCGTGAAGCAATTCTTGCGGTTTAGTTAAATTAGTCATATCTAATTTAATTTGTTCTGAAATCATCCGGTTGAACCAGCTCTTAGATACAGCTGCCCAGAGCTCTTGCTTATTTTTAAAGTGCTTATAGAGCGCTGCATGGGTGATACTTAATTCATCCGCAATTTGTGAGAGTGTCACTTCGGATTTTTCCGTGCGTTTAATTAATGCCTCAGCTGTTTCAATAACAAGCTCTTGAGTGATTTTAGCCACCGACTGTCAACCCTTCTTTCTTCAATAAATTCCTTTTTGTCGTTTATACACTTGCGAGTATTTTAACATATGAAATATCCAGTAACAATTGTTGACTTTTGTAACTTATAGTTTTATGCTTGTTGTGTAAGTTACAAAAATAAATAAATGTTACTTTTTTAACGCATAGGAGGTCATTTATCATGAAAGCAGCACAGATCACCAAATATTCAAAAAAGTTCATAGTAAAAGTGAACGATATTCCAATCCCAGAAATAAGTGATAACGAAGTCTTGGTCCAGGTGAAAGCAGCAGCAGTTAATCATTTGGAATTGCTCATTGGTACCGGAAGTGTAAAGCTGATTCAGGATTATGAATTCCCATTAGTACTTGGTAACGAGCTGACGGGTGTTATTGAAAAAGTGGGTAAGAAGGTGCAAGGTTTCAAAGTTGGCGATGCAATTTATTCACGTCTGCCACTACAAAAAATCGGTGCCTTTGCGGAATACGCGGCAATTAATGCAGATGCCATCGGGTACCTACCTGCCAATCTGAATTTTGTGACTGGTGCTGCTGCGCCATTAACAGGATTAACAGCTTATCAAGGATTAAATGAAGAATTAGATGCTAAAGCAGGCGAAAGCGTGTTTATCCCTGGAGGGTCTGGTTCATTTGGCCAAATGGCCATTCCTATCGCCAAAAGCATGGGGCTCAAGGTCATCATCAGTGGAAATCCAGGAGCACGTGAACGGACAATGGCCGCTGGTGCAGACCAATATATTGATTATACGACTACGAACTATTGGGAACAGCTTAGTGATGTTGATTATGTGATGGATACCTTAGGATCCAGCGAATTTGATCATGAGCTTTCAATTATTAAAGCAGGAGGCCGCCTTCTTTCTCTGCGGACCGGTCCTAACAAACGTTTTGCAGAAGATTTGGGCTTCTCTGGCTGGAAACAAAAGCTCTTCACCATCGCCGGGGCTAAGTATGATCATAAAGCGAAGAAAAAGAAGATTCAATATCATTTCATTTTTGTTCGCAGTGATGGCGAACAATTAAAGAAAATTACGAAGATTATTGAAGATAATGGGATTGTACCAGCAGTGGACCCTACAGAATTCCATATAGAAGATATTAACGAAGCACTGAATTTTGTTGCTGAAGGTCATCCTAAAGGGAAAGTTATTATCAGATTTTAAGGAGGGGGCTCAATTGTTGTCAAAAAATTCTTTACTGATCATTCTAGAATTGATATACTGATGCAAATTAGAGTTAATAGTGTAGTTTTTTTACCTTAACTAGAATGATCGTTCTTGAATATTTTGAAGAAATTTATTAAGGGAGGGATGAATGAGATACAAGTTTAATCGTGAACAAAACTCTATTGAAATGTTGTTAAATGATCAAAAAACTTAAAAGGGAGAGAATAATATGAAATATACAGTGATTACAGGAGCAAGCTCAGGAATTGGGTATGAAACAGCATTAGCGTTTGCTGCACGCGGTAAAAATTTAATTTTGGTAGCTAGAAGATTAGATAAATTAGAAGAACTTAAATCAACAATTCAGAATATTGATCCTAATGTAGATGTTATTGTTCGTTCAAGTGATCTGTCTGTTACAGAGCAGGCTCACACACTGTATAACACTTTGAAGGAATACCAAATAGAAACCTGGATTAATAATGCAGGACTTGGTGAAGCTTCTTTTGTGGTAGAACAGAATTTAGATAAAGTTGAAATTATGTTACGTGTTAACATCGAATCCTTGACGATCCTTTCTACACTATTTGTGCGAGATTATGCTGATGTAGAAGGAACTCAGTTAATTAACGTATCCTCCGCACTCGGATATGCCATTGCTGTTGGGAGCGTTGCTTATTCTGCATCTAAATATTATGTTAGTGCCTTCACCGAAGGGCTTGCAAAGGAACTAGAGCTTAAAGGCGCGAAATTAAAAGCAAAGGTTTTAGCACCAGCAATAACTGAAACGGAATTTGTGAAGAAATCTATAGATGCTGAAGAATTTGATTACAAAGCAAACATGCCTAAATACCACACTGCCAAACAAATGGCGAGTTTCATGGTAGAGCTTTATGATAGCAATGATATGATAGGAATTGTTGACCAGAACTATGACTTCAATCTGAGAGATCAAATCTATCCAATTATATCTGAGTTTTAAATCGAATTAGATATTAGTCACTAAAACGATCGTTGAAGAAACTGGAGCAAAAAGAACTGGCTTCCCTATTCTTAAACGTGGGGTACAACTTTTTTGCATACGCTGGAAAAAGATTGGACTCTGGATTGTTTATAAGCAGACAAAGTAAGAATTCTTCGGTAAGCATCAGTTAAGTTATCATGTTATGAATAAAATCAAGCATCTTGCTTGATTTTATTTACGTTTTATATATTAGTTTGCGGATCGTTTACTTAAATGTATAATGATTGCTTGAGGTGATTACAATGGCAAGAAGCAAAGAATTTGAAATTAATGAAGTACTAGATAAAGCGATAAAACTATTTTGGATGCAAGGTTACGAGAAAACTTCAATGCAAGATTTGGTAGACTGTATGGGAATTCACAGAAGAAGTATCTATGATACATTTGGTGATAAGCACGCCTTATATTTGTCGGCACTCCAAAGGTACGAATCTACTCAAAACAAAAAAATGAGATTCTTGGTTGAGAAACAAGAACCCGTAAAGGAGATCATTCGACAATTTCTAGAATCTTCGATGAGGAGCGAAGGAGAACCTCAAGGATGTTTCATAGTTAATTCGGGTGTGGAGTTGGGAGTACTGGATCCGGAGGTTGCATCCTTTGTTGAGAATAGCTATTCAAAAACGGAGAAGTTGTTATATGACCTCGTTCAGACTGGCCAGCAAAGAGGTGAACTTAGAATTTCACTGGAGCCCGAGGCTATTTCCCATTATTTAATGAATGCCTGGTTAGGACTACGTACAATGGTAAAAACGGCAACGGACCATGGGAAATTAACAAGTATTATTCATACCATACTGATCACTCTAGATTAAAACTCCTTTATCTATCTGCAGTGTAAGAGGACAAGCACTTGTATCGAATGCCGAAAATAGACAATCAACTTACTGCTACCCGAGTACGCGAAGAATAGAACCGACTTAATACGCCCAGCTTAACTATATAAATATCGCGTCCGACACCAGCTGTAAGGAACTAAGAATGCAGACACTAAAAAAAACCATGTTGACGATGGGCTTCTTAGTCAATGTGGATATTAATCTGTCCAAGATTGATAGATACGGCGCACTTCACGGAAGGATTGTTTAGGTTTGCGGTATTCATTAACCAGACCCTTGTTGTTGAAGCCGCGGGCACGGTCGCGAAAGTTCTTGCTGCTGCTCTTCAGATCGCCGCGGATGTCTGCAAACTGCCAGATGTAAGTCCCGCCAATTTTCGAATCATTTTTGAAGATCGCCAGTGCTTCAGTTACAATATCTGCCTGATAATCCTCGCTGAACAATCTCTGCTCCCAGCCCACATCCCCAAATAGTCCAGCACCACCGAATTCGGTCATGAGCACTACCTTGTCACCGGCTCCCATCTGCTCCGCACGCACATGGAACTGTTCCAGCATGTCTTTAAAGCTGGCTGTATCGCCTTCGTACCAACCAAAATATTTATTAATACCGATAACATCGAATAAAGGAAGTAGAATATCTTCGAGTGGATGCATCGTAGCGTAGGTGACAAGCCTAGTACTGTCGAGTTTCTTCACCAATCCGACTAGAGCTTGTGTGAAAGCATATGCTTCTTGCGTCCGGGTATCAATCTCATTATGAACGGACCAAAAGATCACACTTGGGTGATGCATATGCAAGCTGATCATTTCTTCAATCATAGTCAGTGCACGCTCCTGGAAGAGAGGCTCACTTACTGTTTCGTTCGGCAGAAAGGCTCCCCATATCGGAATTTCGCTCCAGTATACAATCCCTTGCTCATCGAGTAGATCAAGCCAATATGGGCTTTGGGGATAATGAGAACCCCGGACGGAATTGCAACCTAACTCCAAAATGATACTGAGCTCCTTGTGCATCAGCTTCGGAGGGAAGGCGAAACCCCACTCAGGATGCTCTTCATGTCTATTCACACCCTTAAGATAAACGGGTGAACCGTTAATTAGAATCCGATGATCCTTTGTTTCAATATAGCGAAAACCGATCCGTTCAATCTTGTCGTCTTCCTCTGTCCGCAGTTGAAAGGTATACAGTTCTGGAAGACCTACGTTCCACAAACGTACTTCAGGCATAAGCAACTTGAACGTATGACTGAGGGTCTGGCCAGTTTCAATCTGTACTTCTTCCGAGTGCAATTCATGTCCGCTTTCGGAGAATGTGATCTTTGTAGTGTGCTGCTCCTTAAAGAAGGAATGGAGCCTCACCTGAACAGTGACATCGGCATCTGGTCCATGCAGTTCATAATCAATCTTCAGTTGTTCGATGTAAAGTTCAGGCAAATATTGCAGCTCCACCGACCGTATGATTCCCCCATAATGAAACCAATCCACCTGCTCCGTAGGAATCGTAAGTCGGTCCAAGGTGCTGTCCGTCCGGACGATAATCTCATGTTCTCCTGCCCCTAAGGAAGGAACAATAAATTCAAAAGGTGTAAATCCTCCATAGTGATACCCAAGGTGCTGCCCGTCCAAATAGACGTCGGCGTGGCCCAGCACGGCATGAAAGATGAGTCTGACATGCTGCGAATTCACAGTCTGTATTTTTTTACGATACCAACCGACACCTTCATAATCGTACATTCCCAGTTCATTATTCCAGCACGAGGGCACATAAAGAGACTGCCAAGAATGTGGAAATCGCTCAAACCATTTTTCTTGAACACCCGTATTTAACGGATCCTTCATGAAATCCCAAGGCCCATCCAACAGCGCAGTTCTCCGAATTTGATACTCGCTAAAAGTCCTTAACAAGTGTGTTCCTCCTTTATTTCCTGTAATGTATTGTGAATTTCAGACATCTTGATAATATGGATAGTAACATTTGGAGTTTAAGCATTGAATAGAAAAAAACGTTACCGTCTTGTTTAAATCGCTCTTTTAGCAGCAGGAGGGGATTATTAATTGGAAGAAAATGATTACAAGCTGAATGACCTCACAGTGCATATCCATTTTGTACTCGACAAAGCTACTTATCCCGGCTGGGAGGACATCCGTAACATGGTAAATGTGCACAGCTTGTACTGGATTCATGAAGGTAAAGGGGTTTTCCTGACCAATGTTGAGCACAAAGTAGAGGCTGGAATGCTAATCTATTTAAAACCAGGCCTTAAACTGTCCATGCGCTCGCAGATGGATGCTCCACTTCGCATAACGATGTTGCTCTTCGATTGTGCAGAGCTTGGTTATGATGCGGTATGGAAGGAAGTCAAGCCAATCGTAAAACTGAGACTTCCCTTCTTAAGCCAATATAACCAACAGCAAGCTGAGGAAATTAGCCAGCTGGTCTGGGGGATTCACCAGGACTGGCTGCCCGGACTAACCGATGGCATAGCTGTATCCCGGGCTAAAATGCAGATCCTACTGCATATGCTGCACCAGACCGTACAACCGGACTGGAATCTGATGGAGTCTGGAGCTTTCGCCGCCTTCGAACAGATCAAGAAAACTCTCGAGAACGACTATAAGGATCATCACCGGATTGAGAAATTGGCGGAGAAATACGGCATTTCGCCATCTTACTTGCGGAAGATGTTCCTGAAATTTACGGGGATGGGGCCAAAGGAATACCATATGCACTTACAGAACCAGCAAGCTTGTCGTTATCTGGTTTTTACCGATTATCCAGTTAAGGAAATCGCCAAATTATGCGGGTACTACGAAGAATATCATTTCAGTAAGATTTTTAAACAGCTTAACGGGATCCCTCCGACAGTATACCGAAACAAACAGAGAATCAAAGATTAATTGTCCGTAGAACCGCTGGCGAGAAAATCTTGCGTTTATGTTTTTTTACGGGAAGGACTTTACCATGATAATATTGAACTCATTGAAGCATGTTTAAGGAGGGAAAATTGGGCATGATTATATCACTCAAAAATGTATCATGGCAACGTGATACGACAATGATCTTACGCGATATGAATTGGGAAGTGAAGCAGGGACAACACTGGTGTATCGTCGGTCTGAATGGATCAGGAAAAACGACGATGCTAAACGTCGTGAACGGCTATATCTGGCCGACAACAGGACAAGTCGAAGTGCTGGACCATCGCTTTGGCGATGTGGATTTGAGAGAGCTACGCAAACGAATCGGTTGGGTAAGCACCTCCTTGCAGCAGAAGCTGTACGGCCATCAGACTGCCCTGAACATCGTCCTAAGCGGAAAATTCGCGACGATTGGTCTGTATGATAAGACGAATGAAGAGGATCAAAAGCAAGCCGAGGAGTTAATGGAGTTTCTAGACTGCTCTTCTTTGGCTGGTCGTACATATGATACCTTGTCGCAAGGACAGCGTCAGAAAGTCCTCATTGCACGCGCACTAATGGCCAATCCAGATCTACTAATCCTTGATGAGCCGTGCACGGGACTAGATATTTTTGCACGTGAACAGCTGCTGCAGATGATCGAGAAGATAACAAAGCAACCTGGTGGACCAACCTTGCTGTATGTAACCCATCATATCGAGGAGATAACACCATGCTTCACGCACACGCTGCTGGTAAAGAACGGTGAAATCTACAAAGGTGACGAGACAGTAAACTGCTTGCAGTCAGATGTTTTGAGTGATTTCTTCGATACCCCCGTTGAAGTACAGGAACATCATAACCGCAAGTGGCTTACACTTGCCGGTGATAAGTAGAATATCAAGGCACATCGAATAGGCGAGCAAACCGCTCTGAAGTGGTTTGAAGGATTGCTTGCAGATATAAAAAATGAAAACTAATCACAATATAATTTTAAAATAACCCGCGCAATGCGCGGGTTTTGTATTTGTTTGCAAGCTTATAAGCCACGTCCATAAACAGTCAAACAACATATTAACGGTACCTGTAAAAAAACATTTTGACATATCTAACAGGTACCGTTATAATACAAATCAACAGGTACCGTTATAAAGTTAAACAGGTACCGTAAAAACTTAATGGAGGATTCATTATGGACATGAATACTGAATTGTACGAAAAACTCGCGAAACTGCAATGGCTGTTGCAAAGGCAACACTTGAAGTCTCATGCCGCGGTTGGTCCTATGGCCGACGCATCACGTGGGCAAGGGAGGATATTAGCGTTTCTTCGGATGAAAGACGGTATCAGCACCAAAGACTTATCCTATATGTTGGACATCCGTGTATCATCCCTCAATGAATTGCTTGGTAAACTGGAGAAAGCAGAATACATCACCCGTAAACCCTCAGAAACAGACAAACGTATCATGTTGATTTACCTAACGCAAAAAGGACAAGAGGAAGAGAAACAAGAGATAGACAGCGGCAACATATTTTCTCGCTTATCGCCAGAAGAGCAGATAGCTTTCGGGGATTACCTAACTCGCGTCATTACAGCTTTGGAGGAAGAACTTGGATCGGACGGAGAACGTGATTTGATGGCTATGTGGATGGAAGCTGCCAAGGCGCGTATGGGAACAGAGGAATTTGAAAAAATGATGGCTATGCGCGGACAAATGCACAGAATGTGGGGAAATTCTAGGGACGAACGCTTTAGCGGAAGGTTCCCTGGATTTGGCGGAGAAGGGCGTGGTGACATGCGCGGATTCGGCTGGCCTTCCAGCGATGACAGTAATTCGTCACCTGACAAGTCACATGGCCCAGACGATAAGTAATTAAAGTCTTTTAGCAAACAGTAGCTGAGGCGCTGCCTTTCCACCAGAGAAAGATGAACGGCAAAGGCAGCGTAATGTGAAACTGAAGAATAGTCAAATTTCGTACGCCAAATCTGAAAACTCGTCGTTAGGGTACAGGTTTGCTTGTTGCTGCGTCACGGATCATATTGGACCGATAGTTAGAATTCTAAGTAATTTCAAAAAACAAAATAAAGAAAGATAGTGGTGAACCTTATGGATGCAGAAAACCTCCATTACTTTGAAAAAGCACCTGTCGCAAAAGCCGTAGCTCACTTCGCAGTACCGATGATGCTAGGCATGTCGATGAGTGTCATATACTCCATTTTGAATGCCTATTTCCTTGGTACACTGGGCAATACTGCGATGTTAACCGCACTCGCACTAACTTTACCGTTATTCGCCGCCATTATGGCGCTAGGTAACTTGATTGGTATCGGTAGCAGTGCATTCATCTCCCGTTTGCTGGGAGAGAAAAAATATGATGATGTAAAGCATGTGTCTTCATTCGCCTTTTACAGCAGTTTAGCTCTCGGTCTTATTTTGATGGCTGCCGGCATCCCGTTGATCGATTCAATCGTTCATGGCTTGGGAGCGACGCCTGACTCCTTCGGGTTCACGAAGGACTATGTCACGATTATGCTTATTGGTTCACCTTTCGTCGTTCTATTCTTCACGCTGGAGAATATCGTGCGCTCGGAGGGGGCAGCGATCACTTCGATGATCGGCATGCTTCTCAGTGTTGTTGTGAATATTATTCTCGATGCGCTAGTCATTTTCGTCTTCCATTGGGACGTGATCGGGGTTGCATCTGCTACAGTCATTTCTAACTTGGTTGCAAGTGCATTCTACGCCTTCCACATGGGATATAAGAGCCAATTCCTAACCATCTCTGTAAAATGGTTCAAAGCTTCCAAAGACATTCTCAGCAATGTATTTAAAATTGGAGTACCCGTTTTTGTTATGAGTCTCTTCATGGGTGCAATGTCACTTATCTTTAACCGTTTTCTGGTCGAATATGGGGAGCAGGCCATTGCGGCCTTCGGAATTTCATCACGATTATTACAATTTCCAGAGGTTATTCTGATGGGCTTATGTGAGGGAGTCGTGCCGCTGATTGCCTTCTCTTTTACAGCCAATAAATTACGCATGAAGCATACCATTACATTCACAATCAAAGTGACTGTGGCATTAGCAGCCGTGTTCGGCATTATTGTATATCTGATTTCCGACCACTTAATCGGTTTATTTACGAATGACCCGCAATTAATTGAACTGGGCAGCTATATTCTTCATGTAACGTTCTTATCCCTGTTCATTTCAGGAACGACCGCGTTGTTTACGGGGATCTTCCAAGCGACAGCACAAGGAACCGCCGCCTTTATTATGTCAATTATTCAAGGTGTTACTCTGATTCCAGTATTGCATATCGCTAATCGAATGAACGGTTTCCACGGAGTAGTCTGGTCGCTCGTCATTTCAGATGCTGTTGCGTTCCTTGTGGGTGCCATCATGCTGTATGTTCTGCGGAACAAATTGCAGCCTGATTTAGATACTTTAGTACAGTAGAATCCTAAGCTTTAAGTTGATATTTTAAGTTCATCTAAAAAAACCTTGGATCAGCAAGGTTTTTTTGGCTCGTATGATGAAGCAGCCTGCCATGAGGCAGCACTAGCTGCTTTGGAGGAGAAGCTCCAGTTAAATTTTAATGCTGACTTCTCCACTTGAAAGATATTCCTCGTCACCATTCTCATATCTGACTTTCAGATGGCAATCGTCATCGATATCAATGGCTGTTGCTTTACGTTGTTCATTATCCTTTATCACGGTCACAGGTTCGCCAAGTGAAATTAACCTTTTTTTGTATTCGGAAAGAAACAATCTGTCCGTTAAATGCTCATAATATCTCATGAAATGGTTTAGTACTTCTGCAACGAGACGGTTGCGGAGATCACCATAAGGATTGTTTTCGGAAATTACAGTTGTCGCAATCTCGGTAAGATCATTGGGAAAGCCTTCGGAAGGGAGGGCTACATTGATACCGATGCCGAGAACAGCATAATCAAGCCAGCCGTTTTCCAGTGACACGGATGCTTCGGTAAGGATCCCGCATACTTTTTTACCTTCCATAAAAACGTCATTTACCCATTTAATCTGCGTTTCTTTACCGGATACGCTCTCGATAGAAAGGGCTACAGCTACAGCGGCGCAAGTGGTCAATAAAGCTGAGTCTGTTGCGGACAGCTTGGGACGCAGCAGGATGCTCATATAGATACCCGTTCCAGGTGGAGAAAAAAATTTCCGGCCCATTCGCCCGCGACCAGCTGTTTGTTCTTCCGAAAGAATCACTTTACCTTCAGCTTCTCCATTTGAGGCAAGGTTTTTTACGGCTTCATTCGTGGAAGATATGGTCTTAAAGACTTCAACACGTAACTTTTGCCCCTGAGTATCCAGGTACTTTGAAATTGCACTGGTTGATAAGATATCCGTTTGTGGTGACATGGAATATCCTTTATTGGTTACAGCTTGTATGGAATAACCGTCTGTCTGTAAAGATTTTATGGCTTTCCAGACCGCGCTGCGCGTCACGGATAACTGAACGGCTATTTCCTCGCCGGAAAAATATTCACCCTTATTACTGTCGAGCAAGGCAAGAATATGTTCTTTTACTGTCATGAACTTAAACCTCCAAAAGTATAACTCTCCGACCAAAACCCATTGAATAGATTAACATCCAACGATTGCGACTGATACTCTAATTCTATATAACAATAGGAAAAACTCAAGCATGGTATTTCATTCTATTGTAAACCATATATTAATTTATGGTTTACAATAAAGAATATCTCCATTATAATTCAGCTTACTGGACGTATTTACTAACCAGAATACAATCATTGATATCCAATGGAGGTCATTTTTTTGAAGACAAAAGAACTTATTTATGCTGCATTATTCGCAGCACTTATCGCGGTGTTGGGGATGATACCGCCCATCCCCCTCGGCTTCATCCCCGTTCCGATCACTGCCCAGACGCTTGGCGTCATGTTGGCTGGATGTTTTCTGGGGAAACGGATGGGCGCCCTCAGTCTCATTATTTTCATCATACTAGTAGCGATTGGGCTGCCTGTACTGACTGGCGGTCGCGGTGGAATCGCGGTGTTAGTTGGACCTTCTGCAGGATACATATTTAGTTTTCCAATCGCGGCCGGCCTTATTGGCTGGTATTCCGAAAAAATCTGGCCGAAGGTTCGAACTTGGAAGCTGGTAGCTATCAACATAATCTTCGGTGTATTACTAGTGAGTCTGATTGGTGCCCCTGTCATGGCATTGATAACCAATACTTCGATCTGGGCTGGTCTTGTCGGAGCGTTGGCCTTTCTTCCGGGAGACATCATCAAAGCCGTTATTGCAGCCGTCATTACGATGCAGTTGAAAGCAATAAGCCCTATAGAAGAAAAAACACAAATATAATGTGATGTGAAACTCGGGTAAATAAAACCCGGGTTTTTTTATTAAAAAATAATAGGGTTATGGTTGCGAATTTGTTTATACTATAAAAATTAAAACGAAATTGAAGTGGGTGTAGAAAAATGGATAAGGGATTTAATTTAGCTAGTCAACTATTAACGCTGCTTGATACAGAACATAGATGGTTTACCTTAGCGGAAATAGAAAAAAGTTTAGGGATCTCTGATAAGACCATCCGGAAGATGGTGGAGGAAATCAGCAAGCAATTACCATCTACTGTAACCATTGAGGTTTCTAGAGGAAAGGGAATAGTTCTTCAACGTGATGGGCGAAGTACGATTAGTGAAGTGATTTCTTCTATGTTCAGACAAACCATCTTTTATCGGCTAATGGATTTTTTGTTTACGAATGTGGGTCGACTGTCTGTGGAGGAGCTCTCCGAAGCCATGTTTATGAGTACCTCATCTTTAAAGAAATTGATTGTGCAATTAAATAATGATGATCTAAAAGCTTATAAGCTACGCATTAGTTTTTCTACCCCCATGATCAAAGGGAATGAAATGAATATTCGATATTTTTATTGGAAGTTATATTGTGATGCGTATGAGTTTACAGGCTGGCCCTTTGCGAATGTTGATTTTGCTTATATTAATCAGTTAATCACAAATATAGAAAATGAGAATAACATTGTATATTTTATCAATTCCAAAAGGAGATTATCGTTTTTGTTGGCCATTGTTATAGAAAGAGTGGCTAAAGGAAAATGTGTGAAAATCGACGGAAATGCTTACCCTTGGGAAAAGGGGATGTTTTATTTCCCAGTGAAAACTATTGCAAAACGTCTTGAGGACAAGCTGTCCCTTGAATTTCCAAACAGTGAAATATTCTTTATGCAATCCATGGTTAGTCTCAGCCAATATCATTATTATGAAGGGTCAGAGATCACTCCGATGAAAGAAGTCGAATTACACAAGGATAAAGAAGAATATCAAATGGGGAATCTGCTTCTAATGTTATTAGCAAAGGTATACCCGAACTTAGATATGCAAGAACGGTTTATTTTGGAGATTTACGGGTTCTTTGACAAGCTATTAATCGAAAATGCCATTCCTGAATGGATGATGATTTCAACAAGTCATTTAACAACATATGTTCAAAAGGAATGCCAGCAGATTTATCAAGAATTGCAAACCTGTATGCAAACGTGGAATAAAACTTACCCTTCCGTTTTGTTTAATCATTTTCATTTAACAAAGCTAACCTTAATTGTCCGCTCGAGTTTACGTTATAAAAGTAAGAGGGCCTTTTTAGTGATCGGGGAAGAATTTTCAATTCGTCATTACATAGCAGATTTGATAAAGAAGGAGATTGGGGATCAGTTGATCCTTAATACTTCCATAATGAAAGGCTTGACCGACGAGATCATGCAGCAAAATAATATCGATCTTGTCATTAGTAATATCCCGGTTGGATTAACGACAGTGCCTGTTGTTATTATTTCCACGATCCCCTCTAAAAGAGATTTAGACAACATTCGTAAAGAACTGCTTTTATAATTTGACCAATTATTTTCCGTAAGCTCCGTAAGTTTTTGGTCTAGTTTGTAATGTTAAAAAACCTTATGCTCAATCTAGTTTCGAAACTGATTTTACTTGAAGGCAAGTGGAAAGCGATTTCGGTAAACCTCAGTTTACTATTAAAAGTTGGAGGAAGAACTATGAGTAGGCATTTAGGTGCAAATAAGGGAGAAATAGCAGAGCTCGTTTTGCTCCCAGGAGATCCCTTACGTGCAAAGTTTGTGGCAGAACACTTTTTAGAGGAGGCTTATTGTTATAACGAAGTAAGAGGGATGTATGGATACACTGGATTATACAAGGGTGTGCCTGTGTCGGTTCAGGGGACAGGGATGGGAAATCCATCGATGAGTATCTATGCAACAGAATTGATCGTCGATTATGAAGTTAAGAAATTGATTCGCATTGGTACATGTGGCGCGATGCAGGAAGATATCAATATCCGCGATATTATATTAGCCCAAGCAGTATCTTCAGACAGTAATATGACGGAAAAGATCTTTCATGGCTGTAATTTTGCACCAACGGCAGATTTCTCATTGCTAATGAAAGCATATCAACAAGCACAAGCTAAAAATGCAAAGGTGTTTGTTGGTAACATCTATAATTCTGATGAATTCTATCGTGAAAATTTAGATCGGCTTCATAAGTTCATGGATTTCGGTGTATTAGCTGTAGAAATGGAAAGTACCGCCCTATACACTTTAGCCGCTAAATATGGTGTAAAAGCGTTATCGATTTTGACCGTCGGCAGTCAATTGTTAAGACAGGAGCACCTAACTCATAAAGAAAGTGAACAATCCTTTTATGAAATGGTCGAAGTAGCTCTTAACACAGTCGTTGAAGGCTGATTTATTGATAAGAGTGCAGTGTTGTTAGAAAAGAGAGTGAGAAAGAAATGAAGGTAATACTGTCAGGATTGCAGTGGATGATTTTTATGATCGCTGGTGCAATTGCTGCACCCATTGCTATCGCAGATTTATATAACTTAACACCCATAGAGACTTCTGGACTCATTCAGAGCACCATGATTACTTTAGCAATAGCTGGATTTTTACAAGGCCTGATGGGTCATAAATTCCCTATTCATGAAGGTCCGGCAGGGTTATGGTGGAGCATTTTTACCATTTACGCGAGTTTAGTGGGGGGACTCTATTCCTCTAACAACGGCGCTTTACAGGCTTTAAGTGGAGCGATGATCATTAGCGGAGTGTTGTTTATCCTAATTTCAGCATTTAAGCTAATGGATAAAATCGCTCGTCTTTTTACTCCAACCATCACCTTTATTTATTTACTTTTATTGATCTTTCAATTAAGCGGATCTTTTATGAAAGGGATGATGGGGATTACCATAGCCCACACCATGTTAGATGTTAAAGTATTCATCCTTAGTGTGATCGTGGTCTGCATTACCTTTTGGTTAGGCAACAGCCGCTTTGTATTACTAAGCCAGTTTTCAATAATTCTCAGTATAGTGATAGGCTGCCTATTATTTATAATCTGCGGTAGTATGCCGGCGGTTTCTCGTGCGGATACTCTATTTAAGCTGCCGGAAATATTCCCATTTGGAACACCCCGATTCGATGCCGGGACAATTACTACTGCATTTTTACTAACCCTATTATTAATAACCAATGCAGTGGCATCCATCCGTTTGATGGAGACCGTTATGAAACCAAAGCAAGGGGATCATCGTCGTTATTTGCGCGCCGGGTTTACTTCTGGAATTACGCATCTTATTAGTGGTGGTTTAGGAGCGGTCGGCTCAGTCCCTATTTCGGGAGCGGCGGGATATGTTGAGCAAACAGGGATGAGGGAGCGCAAATCATTTTTAATAGGCTGCAGCTTAGTGATCTCAATATCCTTGTTTCCGCCTATGATGAATTTCATATCTGCCATTCCAGCTCCCATAGGCTATTCTGTTACCTTCGTCATTTTTGTGAAGATGGTCGGACTAGCGCTAAAGGAATTGAAAAAGGTTATTCATGAAGAGCGAACATTTATTGTCAGTGGGCTTTCCCTTTTAGTGGGTGTAGGTTTAATGTTTATTCCTGCATCAGCTACGGCCCATTTATCTCCGATCGTGATAGCCATTTTAAATAATGGATTAATATGCGGAAGCCTGTTAGCGATTATTTTGGAACAAGGGTTAATGTGGAAAGATGCATTTCGATATGAGGATTCCAAGAAAATTAACCGATAATTTGGAGGGCTAAAAATGCATTATCTAATTTCTATTGCTGGTCTGGTTATTGTTCTATTACTGGCATGGCTAGGAAGTAACAATAAGAAAAAGATTAAATATCGTCCAATCATTGTAATGATTGCTATTCAGATAGGTTTGGGATTAATTATCCTAAAAACGAGCATTGGAGAATTTTTGATTAAAGGGTTTGCTGATAGTTTTGCAAAATTACTTGGATACGCCAATGAAGGTACTGACTTTGTGTTTGGCGGCATTGCAAATGAAGGGGCGCATACATTTTTCCTTTATGTTTTGATGCCCATTGTTTTTATGTCAGCATTGATAGGGATTTTGCAACATTACAAAATACTGCCATTCATTATAAAGTATATTGGTTTGGTGCTAAGTAAAATAAATGGCATGGGTAAATTGGAATCTTATAATGCAGTTGCAGCCGCAATTGTCGGACAAAATGAAGTATTTATTTCGGTGAAAAACCAGCTTGGACTATTGCCAAAACATCGCTTGTATACATTATGTGCGTCTGCAATGTCTACGGTATCCATGTCAATCGTTGGTTCCTATATGACGATGCTAGAACCTCGGTATGTAGTAGCTGCATTGATATTAAACCTATTTGGCGGATTTATCATTTCATCCATCATTAATCCGTATGAAGTTACACCTGAAGAAGATATTGTTGAAGTTCAGGTAGAAGAAAAACAAACGTTTTTTGAAATGCTGGGCGAATATATTATGGATGGCTTTAAAGTAGCCATAGTAGTTGGGGTAATGTTAGTTGGTTTTGTAGGAATCATTGCTTTAATTAACGGAGTCTTCAGTGGCATATTCGGAATCTCGTTCCAAGGAGTGTTAGGCTACGTCTTTGCACCCATCGCCTTTCTTATCGGTGTGCCATGGCATGAAGCTGTTGAGGCCGGTAGTATTATGGCGACAAAGCTTGTTGCGAATGAATTCGTTGCTATGCTTGACTTTGTTAAGATTCAAGAAGGTTTAAGTGGCCGTACTACAGCCATTGTCTCCGTTTTTCTAATCTCATTTGCTAACTTTGGGTCGATTGGTACCATTGTGGGTGCAGTGAAGGGATTGAATGAAAAGCAAGGGAATATCGTCGCACGATTTGGATTAAAGCTGTTATTTGGCGCCACACTTGTAAGCGTTTTATCAGCTTTGATTATCGGTATCATATTCTAGTTGTAGCAAGGAGTATTAACATGAAACAAACACCCCGGTTTAAGCGGATTTTCGTCATCGTTATGGATTCTGTAGGCATTGGTGAAGCTCCAGATGCTGAAAAGTTTGGGGATGCAGGATCACATACATTACGGCATATTGCAGAAAAAATGAATGGGCTACATGTTCCTGCGTTATCCAAGCTAGGGTTAAGTCATATTGACTCAATACCCGGAGTTCCCAAAGTGGAGCGCCCTTTAGCTTATTGGACCAAAATGCAGGAAGCTTCTAATGGAAAGGATACGATGACAGGTCACTGGGAAATCATGGGCCTACGAATTGATGTTCCTTTCAAAGTGTTTTCTGAAGGGTTTCCTTATGAATTAATTAATGAATTAGAAGAAAGAACAGGACGAAAGGTGATTGGGAATAAACCCGCTAGTGGTACAGCTATTCTCGATGAGCTTGGACAAGAGCATATGAACACAGGCGCACTCATTGTCTATACTTCAGCAGATTCCGTGATTCAGATTGCGGCTCATGAAGAGGTTATTCCTTTGGAAGAACTGTATCAAATCTGCGAGATTGCCAGAGAGATTACTTTACGTGAGGAGTACATGCTAGGCAGAGTGATTGCTAGACCCTTCCTCGGGCAGCCCGGAAATTTCAAAAGAACATCGAACCGTCATGATTATGCCTTGAAGCCTTATGGAAGAACCGTGATGAATGAGCTCAAGGATGCCGGGTTCGATGTACTAGCGATTGGCAAGATTTCAGATATATACGATGGGGAAGGTGTCACCAAGTCTTTCAGAACAGTGTCTAACATGGATGGCATGGATAAACTCATGGAGACCCTTCATACTGATTTTACAGGACTTAGTTTCTTGAATCTTGTCGATTTTGATGCACTTTATGGCCATCGTAGAGATCCGATCGGGTATGGGAAAGCGCTAGAAGAATTTGATGATCGATTACATGAAGTTCTAGCGGAGCTATGTGAAGATGATCTTCTTATAATTACGGCAGACCATGGGAATGATCCCATTCATGCGGGCACGGATCACACCCGTGAATATGTTCCTTTACTCCTCTACAGTAAGAGTTTCAATCGACAAGGGGAGCTGCCTATATCGAGGACTTTTTCGGATATTGGAGCAACAGTTGCTGATAACTTTGTTGTGACCATGCCCCAATTTGGTAAGAGCCTCCTACAGGAGCTTAAATAAACTATAATTTGAATAGACACTTTGAATAGAAACAGGATACCTAACTTGTATTAGTAAAAGGTATCCTGTTTGTTTTTTTGTCTACATATCTTTGTATCTAAAAAGCTGCCGAGAAAGCGGCTTTTTTTGTTATTACGGATCAAATATTAGGGTAATAATCAATTATTAAAGGGGTTAATTTTAGAGCCACCTGTCGTTAACCCTTTTTTCGATGAATCGCATTCTAATACAACGTTATAAATAATCTAGTTTCTACTCATGCCACTCCTTCGATAGTAATAGTATTGACAACCTGTATATACAGGTTTAAACTGTGTGAAGTGTTTGAACTTGTATATACAGGTTTAATGGTTGAAATAAAGGAATTCTTTTTGGAGGTGTTCAACTTGAGTCAGTCCCAGTATTCGGAATGGTGGCGCCGCTCCACGGTGTATCAGGTGTACCCGAAAAGCTTTAAGGACACTACAGGCAACGGAACAGGAGATATTAAAGGACTTATTGAGAAATTAGATTATTTGCAGAAGCTTGGAATCGATATTGTCTGGTTACAGCCGGTTTATGTTTCGCCGCAACATGATAACGGTTACGATGTAGCAGATTATGAAAATATTAACCCGGATTTCGGTACGATGGAGGATTTTGACGAGCTAATACAGGAACTGCATAGACGCGAAATGAAGCTAATGATCGATATCGTGGTTAACCATACCTCGACTGAACATGAGTGGTTCAAACAGTCCATTTCAAGCAGGAACAATCCTTTCCGTGATTACTATATCTGGAAGGACCCGGCTCCGGACGGCGGCTTACCCAACAACTGGCAGTCGAAGTTCGGGGGGCCTGCCTGGCAGTTCGACGAAGCGTCGGGACAATATTATCTTACTCTCTTCGATAAAACCCAAGCGGATCTGAACTGGGAGAATGAGAAGGTACGTAGAGCAGTGAATGATATGATGTTATTCTGGGCTAAAAAGGGTGTCGACGGCTTCCGCATGGATGTAATTAATTTAATCTCCAAAGATCAGCGCTTCCCTAACGATGACGGGAGTGTTCCACCGGGGGATGGACGTAAATTCTATACTGACGGTCCACAGGTCCATGCATACATCAAAGCAATGTATGAAGAGGTGTTTGGTCCGTTTGAGATGGTGACTGTAGGAGAGATGTCCTCAACTACACTGGAGCATTGTATCCGGTACTCAAGTCCCGAAGAGCGGGAATTTTCCATGACCTTCAATTTTCATCATTTAAAAGTCGACTATCCGAATGGACAGAAGTGGGAACTGATGCCTTATGATTTCGAGGCAATGAAACGGTTGTTTGCGCAGTGGCAGACCGGAATGCAGAAAGGCGGAGGCTGGAACGCACTATTTTTTAACAATCATGATCAACCACGTGCCCTTTCCAGATTCACTGATGATAAGGTCTACCGTGTGGAAAGCGCCAAGCTGCTCGCGACAACTCTGCATGGCCTTCAGGGAACACCTTATGTATATCAAGGGGAAGAAATCGGTATGCCGAATCCGGTATGGAAAAGTATCGATGAGTTCCGCGACATTGAGTCACTAAATATGTACCGCATTCTGTGTGAACAGGGGAAAAGCCCGGAGGTTGCCCTCAACATTCTACAGGAACGTTCGCGGGACAATTCACGTACGCCGATGCAGTGGGATGACAGCCGGAATGCCGGATTTACCACTGGTACTCCATGGTTGAAGGTAGATGAGCGGTATCCAGACATCAATGTGCAGAAGGAACTGGAAAACCCTGATTCCATCTTCCACCATTACCGCAAACTGATTGCACTACGCAAGGAGTATGGAGTATTCATAGAAGGTATTTTCAAGAGACTCGATGAAAGACATCCTGAAGTCTTCGCTTACGCCAGAACAGGAGTTGGGGAGACACTTGTTGTGGTCTCGAACTTCAGCAGTAAAGAGATCTCTTTCCGCTTTAAAGATAATCACTGGACTGAATTGTCGCCAAGTGGTAAGGACGAGCTTCTGATTGGGAATACAGCAGATGCACCATCATTAACACAAGAGCTTCAGCTTAGTCCTTATGCTTCCTACATGTGGTTAGTCCGCTAACGAGGTGTACTTGAGAAGGAGCACACATCAATTTTGTAAGGAGTGAAGATATGGCTATAGACCGCAAAAATGTTGAAGATATTGTACGGGCGGTTGGGGGCAAGGAGAATATTGAGGTTGCGACGCATTGTGTAACCCGGCTGAGATTCTCGCTGTATGACGAGAGCAAGGTGGATTCGGAAGCCCTGGACCGTAACGAACTCGTAAAAGGACAATTCTCTACGCAAGGGCAGTTCCAGATCGTTATCGGACCAGGAACTGTAGATAAAGTATACGATGAAATGATTCAGATCACTGGTGGTGCCCGCTCTTCCAAGGATGACGTGAAATCAGCGGCAGCACGGAAACAGAATCCACTGCAGCGGGCGATCAAAACACTGGCTGATATTTTTATTCCGATTCTTCCGGCCATCGTAACCGCAGGTTTGCTGCTTGGGATTAATAATATTTTGACCGGACCTGGTATCTTTTTTGATAGTAAGTCATTGGTAGATGTCTATCCTGCATGGAAAGACATTGCTGCGATTATTAACACGATTGCCAGCACAGCCTTCACCTTTTTACCAGCCCTTATCGGTTGGGCAGCTGTTACACGTTTCGGGGGCAGTCCTCTGCTCGGAATCGTGCTGGGTCTCATTCTCGTACATCCGGATCTATTAAGTGCCTACAGTTATGCAAGTGCTTCAACTGAGGGAACCGTTCCGACCTGGAATTTGTTCGGCTGGCATTTGGAGAAGATCGGTTATCAGGGGCAAGTATTGCCTGTACTGGTTTCGGCCTATATTCTGGCTAGACTGGAGAAGTTCCTCAACCGCCGGGTGCTTGATTCCATTAAACTACTGGTCGTTGCTCCAGTGACCCTGCTGGTTACAGGTTTTCTGGCCTTCACCATTATCGGACCCGTTACGTTCGCCATTGCCAATGCTATCACCTCGGGTTTGATCTATGTATTTGATCATTTTGCGCTCCTTGGTGGTTTAATCTATGGTGGATTCTATGCACTTCTGGTCATCACTGGGATGCATCATACTTTCTTGGCAGTCGATGTTCAGCTCATCGGCAGTGAGGGAGGCACCTTCCTCTGGCCGATGCTGGCGCTCTCCAATATTGCGCAAGGCGCTGCGGCACTGGCGATGATGTTCGTTGTTAGAGAACAAAAGGCAAAAGGTTTGGCGGCTACGTCTTCCGTCTCTGCATTCCTCGGCGTGACTGAACCGGCAATCTTTGGGGTGAATATCCGCTATCGCTATCCTTTCATCTTCGGGATGATCGGCTCAGCAATTGCCGGTATGCTCCTTACCGTTAACCAGGTTCGAGCTTCATCCATTGGCGTAGGGGGAATTCCCGGTTTCCTTTCGATTTTCCCGAATCAGTGGGGCGTTTTCTTTATTGGCATGGTTATTGTTCTCGTTGTGCCATTTGCCGCCACAGTATTGTACGGACGTTCTGTAGTGGGTCGTTCCGAAAAGAACACAGCTACAGAGACTTCTAGTACTACGAACGAAGCAGAGGAATTGAGCAGCCGTCATTCCGTTCAAGGGTCACAGGAATCAGTTAATACTCTGGAGCTTGTCTCCCCGCTTAGTGGAACTGCAGTATCGCTGGAACAGGTACCCGATCCTGCCTTTGCTGAAAAGCAAATGGGTGAGGGAATTGCAATCGAACCTTCTGAGGGGAAAGTATATGCTCCCTTTGATGCTACAGTAGCCCATGTGATTAAGAGCAAACATGCGCTTATACTGGAGCATGCCAGCGGTGTTCAGGTATTAATCCACGTTGGAATTAACACGGTGGCGCTTAAAGGTAGCGGTTTTACCAGCCTGAAGAATATTGGTGATAAGGTGCAAGCAGGAGAGCTTCTACTAGAATTTGATATGGAAGCTATCCGCGCAGCAGGTTACCCGGTGATTACTCCAATCATCATTCCTGCAGGTCAGGAGATGGTCGAGAAGATCGAGGAGAAGACCGGACCAGCTACGGCCAAACAAACAAGCATCTTGACTATTCATCTCAAGGGTTGATAAAGGCTATATTGGCAAAGACTTTATACTTTAGAAAGACAGCCCCTTGGGGGCTGTTTTTCTATAAATATAAGAATTTATATGTTTAACGCTATAAATTCCCCTCCAATTGAATCGATGCTTCCAAAGGCATGACGTGATACAATAAAGGGCGGTGATCAAAATTGAGAGAAAATAAATATTTGCAAATTTATAATGAATACAGCAATCAAATCCATTCTGGACAACTGCTGCCGGGAACCAAGCTGCCTTCCGAAAGTGAACTCGCCGAAGCTTACGCCACTTCACGAGAGACCGTGCGCAAAGCGCTGAATCTACTTTTCCGTGAAGGATATATTCACAAAATTAAGGGCAGAGGCTCCTTTGTGCTTGACATGACCCGAATGGATTTCCCTGTTACCGGTTTGATTTCATTTAAAGAGATGGCCGATACCCTGGGTACTGCCTCACGGACACTGGTAGAGCGGACGATACAAGAGCCGGCAGGCTCCGCAATCGCAAGACATCTGCAGATTCCACCTGAAACTCTGATTTGGAAGGTTGTTCGCGCCAGAGAAATTGAAGGTGAACGGATCATTTTGGATAAGGATTATTTTCGTGCGGATATTGTTTCCTTTCTAAGTGAAGAAATCGCGGAAGGCTCAATCTATGAATATCTGGAGCTGGAATTGGGACTTAAGATCAGTTATGCGAAGAAGCTGATATCCGTTGAGCCTTCTACCGAGGAGGATCATAGACTGCTCGATTTGAAGAATTTTACGCATATTGTAGTAGTACGAAACTATGTGTATTTGGAGAACACGGTGCTTTACCAATATACCGAGTCTAGACACCGGCTGGATAAATTCCAGTTCGTGGATTTTGCTCGAAGGGTGAGGCGATAAGCTGATCCGAGGGTGTCCCAGTTATCAGTGTATCCGCTGGTGCCTTGCATAGCATGGCTCTGAAAAGCGATGGAAACGTATGGATATGGGGAGCGAACAATGAGGGCCAGCAGAACCTGTTGCAATTTCGCTTGTAGAAGAATCTTATTAGATTTGAAGAGTAGGGAATTTCATGCTTAAGTGGCAATGAATTCCCTATTTTTATAGGTGAGTCAAAAAGAGAAAACTCTTTTCATATTCATTCTTTATCATTACAGCTATCCGTCTAGACTGTTAAAATGATGGAAGTATGGTAGACAAAGGAGATAAGCAATGAATAATGGCTTTCGGATCAATACTGAGGAGAACCGACACCGAACTCTGAGGCAAGTAAAACAAGCGGCGTTTCATGCTTTACAGGAATATGAAATAGACTGGAACTCCATTCTCTTCATTCAAGTATCCGAACATGTCACCTTCCGCATTGTAAACGATGTGGGGGAACAGTTCTTGCTCCGCATTCACCCGGATAACAAACAACGCGAAGGAACCATTTCAGAAATTGAGTGGTTGTTCGCTTTGAAGGCAAGGGCCTCCTCTTGCCCGAAGCTGTAATCAATCGTGAAGGGGCCTTTATTACGGAAACATCGGTGTGTGACGGACAACGGTTTTATTCGAGCTTAATGCGATGGGTCGAGGGAAAGCATGTAGACAAAAGCGAACTAACGGAGGAGGGCATCCGTAAAACAGGATCATTGATGGCAAAGCTTCATGAGGCCAGCTCTGATTTTAGTCCTTCCAGCGGTTTTACTCGTCCTTCTTGGGGTGTACTGAGCTTTAAACGGGACTGGGATCACCTAAGTCTACATCGCAAACATTTCATATCGGATGAGGGTTTTAAGTTATATTCCGCAGCCGCCACTAAAGTGGCAACATGTCTCGAAACGTTCACAAGACATGAACAAAATTATGGGATGATCCACGCGGACTTACATAATGGAAATGTCATTTTTCGGGATAATGAACCGTATCCTATCGATTTTGGCAGATGTGGCTTCGGCTATCATCTTTACGATATAGCTCAGGCTATTATGGGATTATACCCAACACAGAGAGCTTATTTCGTCGAAGGATATCAGAGAATCAGGAAGCTGGAAAATGAATATATAATGAAGCTAGAGTGCTTCTTAGTCATGGCAATAATCGAAGCCTATAGCTTTCATGCAGAGAATCCGCTAGAGACCGAGGGGTTGATTGAAGAGCAGCCATATGCTCAAGCGATTTTGAGAGCATATGTAAACGGGACAACCTTTTTATTTAATTCTCTGGATACTTCAAAATAAAAGATTAGAAAATGTAGTGCGTTATATTTTTCAAATGGTATTATTAGGATGAACTGCTGAAAACTATTTAAATTGTATTTGAAATCTTAGCAATGAAAATGGTTGACAAAACTTTATAAAAAGTGAGGAGTAGAGCAATGAACTTTGATAAAGAACAGCTTTTTTGGATAAATCCAATCAATGATTATTCTATTACAGAAAACAGGATTGAATTTGTAACGATGCCGAATACAGATTTTTGGCAACGAACCTATTATGGTTTCAGAAATGATAATTCACCTGCACTGTTAATGAAAACTGCTGAGAAGTATTTTTCATTTATAGTAAGAACAGATTATGATAGTACACATAGATACGAGCAGTGTGGGATAGTCATCTATCAGGACAGTGATAATTGGTTCAAGGCATCGGTAGAATATGAAAATGAGGAATTCCAAAGACTTGGAAGTGTGGTTACAAATCACGGATATTCAGATTGGGCAACAACTGATATCGATGCAAACATTAAAACTATGTATTATAGACTAAGTCGACGCGAAAGTGATTTCTGTATTGAAAGCTCTTTGGACGGGACTACATTTGAACAGATGCGTATTTTTCATTTGTTTGAAGGGAATGAGGAAATAAATTTTGGCTTATATGCTTGTAGCCCAGAGAATTCTTCATTTAAAGGTGTTTTCACCGAAATGGAAATTACAGAGTGTAAGTGGTTGGAGCATAAATAGTCGTTTACGCAGCTGAAAGTGAACATTACTCAATAGGGCCTTCCTAAAAGGAAGGTCTTTTTTTATGAGCGGTATAAAGTTGTCATCAGTTTCCGATTTCTACCCATGTGGTAAAATTAGGATAATTGGATCTTGGGAGGCGAGGACAATGAGTCTTGTGATGATCATTTTATTACTGTTCTTAAATATTCCAGTATATAAATTTTTGTTTCGCGTGTTCTTCGTGGATAATGATGATTATAACGAATCGATTAGGCATACTTTTACACCTAACATCATTTCATTATTCCGGGGAGAGTATTGGAAGGATAGAATGAATACGGCAAGACTTCAGTTTTTTATACTCATTTGCGGTGGAATTGTTGTTTTGGAATACCTTGTTTTGCATAAAATAATTGATATTTTTCGTTAACTAGAACTTCATTTAGAAACTTCTGCTTATGGTGAGCAGGAGTTTTTTTATCTTGCATAAGCACCGCCCTATTATGGAAAACTTATGTAGTGCGAATAAACAGCATGAATCTATTTTGCGAGGTGATAATGATGACAAATCAAGATCCGCAGGAGCTTCTTAAAAGTAAACACAAGCTGGATGAGCAGAAGAGGCAGTTCACAAATTTTGCCCGAAGTGCTTCCGGTCATGGTGAAGCAGAAGCAGGCCAGGAATTCAGTAATGACCGAGTGCCAGATGATCAAAACCGCATGAAATCTGTTGAGAACAGACAAGATTGATCTTAAAAAGCTATCAAATAAGCCGATCCTTTTCTGGATCGGCTTAGAAAAATAATTTTTACGTTGTAAGGTTGTTCAATAGGTATCAGATGCTAGAGTTTTCTTGCTTTAATTACAAAAGTTACAGGAAGCATCTTTGCTTTTTTTGCAAAATCGCTTTTATCGTCCCGCGACTGCATAAGTTCATCATCAGATTGCTCAATCATTTGCTCAATAACAAATCCAGCTTTAGATAGCGCATTCACATAAGTTGATAATTTACGATCCGATAAAGTTAGCGTACTTTCATCAAGAGATACTGAATACCAAGATTCATCGAAATAACATTTTTTAAAAACAAGCATATCATTTTCTGCAACAACACATTTGTGTATAGGGTGAGACCAGCTGAAAATAAATGATCCATCTTTTTTAAGGTAAGAGGCAATCCGGCTAAAAGTACCCTCAAGGTCAGTTGTCCAGCCTATGGCATAGACCGAATATACAAAGTCAAAATAATCCTCTGGCAGGCCACATTCTTCTTCCATGGGTGAGCAGATCAATTTTGCTGAAAGACCGTGCTCCGTCAAAAGTTGCCTAGTCTTTTCGATTTGGTTCTCTGCTATATCCGTACCCCATAGTTCAGATGCATTGCGTTCACCCAGATATTGCAAAGATTGACCGCTTCCACAGCCTATCTCCAGCAACTTTTTCCCTGAGACATCGCCAAAAAGTTGGCATTGTTCTTCCGATACAAATGCTCCATAAAGAGGAAGTGCAGTAGCTCCTAAAACTTCATTTCCTTTTGTATCCCAAAATAAGCTGTTTGTTTCATGAATAGTATTCGTATCCATATCGACCGAGATGGCGACGCCAACCTCACCAGCGCCTATAACGTTTGTTCTATAACCAGAATTTTTGTCCATGCAGACACCCGCCCCAAATATAGATTATATAAGCCTAAACATATCTCCCGACTTGCGCGTAATCCCAATAACATATATCGAACACGAACAAGCTGAGGGATTAACCATAGAATAATCTACCATTTTCCCATGAACATATCCATCCAAAATTTCCCACCAAAATTTCCAATTGTGAAATAAAGCATGATATGACCGTATCAGAAAAGGAAAGTTATGCCCCGCGAATTTGTTACAATATGTAAAACCGCTGCAGGGTACCGCTTCAAATTATGAATATTTCAACGGGAACACCTTCCCTTAGTGGCGCGGTCATTCGGCATGGCAGCTTGGAAACAAGAGCTTATTTTGTCTAACCGTATAAACACAGTTTCTTCCTCCCGCTAATATGTACTCCCCCCGTTCAATATGAACATTATTACCTAGAACAGTTTTAAATAGATGTAACTCATTTTTGCATAACCCGGTACATACAGCAGCAGCTTCACAGATCGGGCAATGTTTCTCAATGAATAAAAGACTGCCATCATCCTGCTCCTTAACCTCGGCCATATACCCTTCACTTGTTCGAATCTCAGCCAGTTTCTCCAGCTTCTCTCTAACGTCTGCTGTATCACCAAGATGCTGAAGATATTGTTCTTGCATATTCTTATTTCGAACAGCCAGCAGCTTGTCCAGCCCCTCATTTCCGAAAGCTTCTTTCATGGAATGGATCAGACTGACGGATAAATCCGAATATCCGCTTGGGAAAAACCGATCGGCCGCGGGGGTTAAGATCCATAGCTTGGTTGGCCGCCCCATGGGACGGGACTCTTCTATATTAGTAACTAGCCCTTCTTCTTTCAGCGCATTCAAATGTTGACGAATAGCCATTCCAGATAGCGAAAACTGGGAGGAGAGTGCCATAACATCCATTCCCCCTTGTTGCTTTAACAGATCAATGATCGCTCTTCGGGTCTTGGTTGAGACATCCTTTTTGGTTTGATTTCGGCTCATGTTGCACCTCCTACTGAAACAACTAAATCTACATCACAGACTACATTTTAAACAAAAATGTTGACAAAGTCAAAGCTGAACTGTAGCTTAGACATTATAAACAAAAATGTTTACTAAGTGTCCGGATACGATGTATACATACCAATTTTCTTGGAGGTCACATTTCATGTCGTCTAATCATCAAAGTATTTTCAGCCCACGTTATTTTGCACTATCCATAGGTATTATTCTGTCAGTGATGGCCGTTGGATTCGAAGGCCTGTCCGTAACTACCATTGCCCCTTCAATTGCTGGAGATTTGAACGGCCTTAGCCTGTTTGGCTGGATATTCAGCACGTATCTGCTTGCGCAGATTATCGGAACTCTGGTCGTCGGTCGAATCATAGATAGAAGAGGACCTGCAGTACCGTTCACTATCGCACTTCTTTTGTTTATCGTTGGGTTGATTGCTGCCGCAACATCAGGCGATATGTATACCATGATAGGATCACGGGCCATGCAGGGTCTGGGTGCCGGAGCTATGATGACTTGTGTGTACACAGCAATATCCTTAAGCTACCCGGATAAATTACGCGCCAAAATACTCGGAGCATTTGGTACGGCCTATGTTCTTCCGTCCATGCTCGGTCCATACGTTGCAGGTCTTATCGCAGATCAGTGGTCCTGGCGGTTTGTTTTCTGGGGAATATTACCGATCCTGATGATTTCAGCACTGCTTAGTTTACCTGCGTTCACGAAATTAAAAACACCGAAGACGCAAGGGGATATCGGAGCTTCATCAACTTGGAATGCGTTACTGTTAACGATGGGTACAGGGATTTTCTTAGTTGGTCTAAGCATGCTTCCGAGCATTATGGGATTTGTTTTAGTCATTATCGGCTTAGTACTTATGATATTTCCGCTCCGCAAACTGCTACCGAAGGGAACTCTTACGCTTCGAAGAGGCATGCCAGCTATTCTGGCAACACGTGGGCTGTTCTTCGCTGCCTATACCAGCACACAGAATTTCTTGGTATTGGCTCTAATCGATGTGAAAGGAATAACGCCTTCTCAGGCCGGATTGATTGTAGCGAGTGCTGCGTTGAGTTGGTGCGTCATAGCGTATCTGCAAGGACGATGGGATTCGGCAGATCAGGGCCGTGGACGGCATACGCGAATTATTCTGGGTGTATTGCTGCTTGCCATAGGGATTACTATCGTATTTTGGATACCCGTTGTGACCGTTACCGTAGCAGTTATTGGACAGATCATCGCTGGAATCGGCATTGGATTGGCGCATCCGATTAGCGGTGTTGTGGCGTTTTCTCAGACAGGAGAAGGAGGTGTCGGCAACACCTCGGCTAATCTGCAATTTGCGGATTCTTTTACACCCGGTGTAGTTATCGGGATCGGCGGTTCCATCCTTGTGGTTTGTCAGGCTGGCGGAATGTCACTCCAATCCGGATTAATTGTAGCAATGGGTTTCCATCTCTTGTTGATTGTAATGAGTTTATTTGCGAGCACTCGGATCTCACCAGTAGCTGAACAAATAGGAACGGGTATCCAATCTTTAGGTTTGAAAAACAAATAAACGAAGGAGGAGTTCACAATGATCATCGAGGTCAGTGACAAAGCATCAGAAAAAATCACCGAAATCTTATCAAGTGCGAATATCCGAAATCCATTTCTAAGAGTGGGTGTTGATGAAGGGGGATGCAGTGGACTATCCTATACCCTAGTCGTGGATGAGCAGCAAGCAGAAGAGGATATTATATTAAATAAACAAGATTTTAGTATATTGGTTCACCCGAATAGTATTCCATATATTGACGGGCTTGAAATTGACTATGAAGAGAGTGGAATGGTAGGCGGATTCACTATGAATAACCCTAATGCAAAAGCTTCATGTGGATGCGGAGCCAGTTTCAGAATGGCCAATTATCGTGGCGAAATAAAAAAATGTGATTAAACAGCAGAAAGGAGAGAAGAGGAATGATATCATTTGCAGTATCCGAAAAAGCATTGGATTCATTTAAGAATGAATGGGGTTTGGAAGAGGGGCAATATGTAAGAATTTATGCAAAATATGCCGGTGGAGGCTCTGATGCTTTCACTGTTGGAATTAATGCAAGTGCTACACCGATCGATCCCGCATGGGTTCAATCCATTGGCGGATTTCATTTCTTTGTTGAAAAAACTGATGTTTGGATTTTACAGGATGAGCTTCTTCAAATTGATTGTAATGAAAACGGCATATTTTCAAGCAAAATCTCCTGAGCATCTTCTTGGGTTGCAATTTACAGTAGAATATCTACTACACTTCTAGCAATTTCGCATACTATTGTCTATACTGTTTTAAATAAATATCAGAATTGGATCTGATTTTTATAAGAAGCATGGTGCTAGGAAGCAGGTGCAGAGCAATGATAAATTTGGACAAATTAGCAAAGGCATTTACTAAAGGTGTCTATGAAATAGAAGATAGAAGCCGCTTAGTCATCCAGCCCAAAAGCTTATTAAGTGAATTCACCACCGTTAAGCATGGATTTCTATTTATCATTCGCGGGGGAGCCAGAATATGTGTGAATGGAACGGTATATGAATTACGGCCAGGATCAGTTTTTCATGCTGCTCCGGGCATGCAGATGGATTCGCAGGTTATAGGACAATCTGAGCTCGAGTATTACTCCCTTTTTTATAAATTGGATATGCCGGAAGAATTGAATAGTACTCACGAATTTGACTCTCATTTCAAGCTGGAGCCGGGAGCGAATCTAAAAATTATTGAATTACTAATTATGCTCCATCAGAATGCCCATCCATCCGGAGAAATTGGGAAGCTGCGTATCAAGGAGTTGTTCTTAAGCCTGATGCACCAGGTTCTGATTGCGTGCAGTTACAGAGAGAACGATCGTTCTCCGAATCAAAGAATGGTAGACGAAGCCCTTGCGTATATTAAACTTCATTATATGAATTCACTTACACTCGGTGAGTTAGCGGAACTGCATGCAATGAGTGCCAACCGCTTCTCTTACCTCTTTCATAAATATACGGGACTACGACCCATCGACTATGTCGTTAATTATCGTTTGGAACGGGCCTGTGAATTACTCAAAGCAGGTAATTTTCCTATCCGCGAGATTGCTGACCGTGTCGGTTATGACAATCCACTATATTTCAGCCGATTATTCAAAAAGAAATTCGGTGTTTCTCCCTCTGCCTATAAATAATGTACATAATGAGCTTCTTGTACTTGAACTACGTCTGCAGCTACTGGTGATAAGCCAGAAGTGCAGACTTTTTTTATTTAGATTAAATAATGATGCATGCTGGATTTGAGATTTGTACATTTGAATTTATTTAAATTTTTGATAAACTCACTTTTGTAACTGAGAATCATTATCAGTAAATTGATTTATAAATGAAAGGCTGGTAGATATGACAGAAAAAAGACCCAAACAATTATGTATTGGCCTGTCCTTAAATGCAACCTGGATGAAAGGAGACGGCTGGCGGCACCCGGATAGCGGAGTAGAAAAGATGGATTCTATTGATTACTATATTGATTTGGCAAAAATGGCGGAGAATTCAAAGCTCGATTTTCTTTTCAGAGCTGATTATCTGTATGTTAGTCCGCAGATGTTAGGAGATTCCTCAAATTTCGGTAGCCCAGACCCTGCATTGTTTTTTGCAGCGATAGCTCGTGAAACCGAGCGGATCGGACTGGTAACGACGATTTCCACTACTTTTAATCCGCCGTATGTTGTTGCAAGGCAGCTGCAGTCCTTACACTGGCTGAGCAATGGACGCGCCGGCTGGAATATTGTCACTTCTATTGAAGGCGCCGATAATTTCAGCGCCTCACCCATGCCGTCACCGGAAGAGAGATATGCCATGGCTATGGAGTTCACGGATGTTGTATGCAAGCTTTGGGAGAGTTTTCCGAATGAAGCGATTGTTATCGACCGTCAGTCAGGTATGTTTTCGGATAAGGATAAAGTGACTGCCATTAATCATTCCGGGGAATTTTTCAGTGTAAAAGGGCCGCTTACTTTGCCTGCTCACAAGTCAGGAACGCCGCCGCTATTCCAAGCTGGGGCTTCGGATATTGGACGGAATTTCGCCTCATCTGTAGCTGATGCTATTTTTGCCGCAATGCCGGATATCGAATCGGGAGTGGAACTAAGGAATGATCTGAGAAGAAGAGCGGCTGAGCAGGGCCGTGATCCGGATGCTATCAAAGTTTTGCCGGGCTTATATTTTTTCCTGGCCGATACGCGCGAAGAAGCACTTGAATTACATAAGGCTGCACATGCGAATTTAAGCCTTGAACGCAGACATGCTTCGCTTAAATCGGTGCTGGGTCTTGATTTAAGCGGTTATCCCTTAGATAAGCGAGTAACTGCCGATATGTTACCCGATTCCAGTCAGGCCGTCCGCAGCCGGACTCATGCTGAGTTGTTACGGCGTTATATTATTAAAAATCAGCCTACAGTGAAAGAAATCTTGGACAGGCCGGAGGTTGTCGGATCTGCACATTGGGTATCTGTCGGGACAGTCGAGGATGTGCTGAACGATATTATTGAACGGTTTGAAGCGGGGGCTATAGATGGCTTCATCGCCCTGCCAGGCGGTTCGGAACAATCTATGGAGCTGTTTTTTGAGAAGTTGGTACCGCAGCTGGTTGAAAGAGACTTATTCCGGAGCGAATATACGGGTAGCACTTTCCGTGAGCATTTAGGGATTTAAAAAAGAGAAATGAGGCGATTGAACGATGCATGAAGAGGAATTGTTTGATGTTACGATTATTGGCGGCGGTCCGGCTGGATTATTTGCTGCATTTTATAGCGGACTCCGTGAAATGGAAACCAAAATTATAGAATTCCAACCTGTGCTTGGCGGCAAGGTGCATGTCTATCCGGAAAAGATGATCTGGGACGTGGGAGGCTTACAGCCTATTCTTGGCTCGCAGCTTATTGAACAAATGGTTGGTCAAGGGATGACTTTCCAACCGGAGGTTGCCTTTAATGAAAAGGTCACATCCATCTCGCAAGATGAAGCAGGTTACTTTATTTTACACACAGCCGCAAACCGGAAGCATTTCACTAAAACTGTCATATTGGCCATTGGAGGAGGCATTTTGAAGCCGGTCAAGCTCGAAATCAAGGGTGCCGAAAGATTCGAAATCACAAATTTGCATTATACGGTGAAGTCACTTGCCCGCTTTAAAGAGAAGACTGTCCTAATATCGGGAGGCGGCCATTCTGCTGTAGACTGGGCGAATGAACTGGCTCCGATTGCCAAAAAGGTGTTTCTGACGTACCGGAAAGAGAACTTAAAGGGGCATGAAGCCGATATTTCACGCTTGGCAAACAATGGCGTAGAGTGCTTGTTAAATACTTCAATCGAAAAGTTGATTGCCACACCGGATCACGAAAGAATAGGGACTGTACTGCTAAAAAGTAATGACAACGGAGAGGGATTTGAGCTGTCTGTCGATGAGGTCATCATTAATCACGGTTATGAGCGCGACAAAGAACTGCTGGTGAACAGTGAAATTAAAATGGATCTGTGGGAACACCGGATTTCAGGATCAGTAATGAGCGGGACATCCGTGCCGGGTATTTATGCGGCAGGGGATGTTCTACATCATGAGGGGAAACTGCACCTGATCGCGGGGGCATTCCAGGATGCTGCCAATGCGGTAAACCAATCCAAACAATACATCACACCGGAGGCAAATTCGTCCGGGATGGTGTCTTCACATAATGACCTGTTCACGCAGAAAAACCGTGATTTAATGAAGCATTTATACAGACAGTAATGATAACAACTCAAGGGGGAGCCAAATGAAAAGACTATATGGATGGATTACATCCTTAATTATACTAGTAGGATTACTGGCTGGGTGTTCCGAAACTTCAGTCACGCCTACACCAGAAGTTGGCAAGATCGAAGAAGCAGGATGGCCAAGAACAATTGCGGATGCCAGCGACAATGGAGTGGTGCTCAAGACACGACCTGAGCGTATAGCGGTTCTGCATCCCTTGTATTTAGATTACTTTTTTGCTCTTGATACGCCTCCAATCGCATCAACTAACGCAGCGGAAGCGATGAAGGATTTTGCTACTTTACAGCCTTACGCTGGAACTGCTGAAATCATTGATTTGGGCAGCAGCAATGCGAATCTGGAAATGATCATGGAAGCAAAGCCTGATGTGATTGTAACCTTCAAGGGTTCTGTTGATAGCAATTATGAAGAGTTGAATAAGATTGCACCAGTCATCTTAATTGACTACACCGATACCTGGGAAAAAACGACGATGCTGTGTGCTCAGATTGTTGGTAAAGAGACATTAGCGGAACAAGCCATTAAGGAAACCCAAGAAATGATTGCAAAAACAAAAGAACAGCTAAGTAGTCTTGAGAATAAAACCTTTGCTTTACTACGGGTCGACGGAAAAGCTAATTTTAATGCTCAAGGCTCTAAAAACACGATGTACTACAATCAAACTGTAGGCTTCGGGTTGTTGCCACCGAAGGGATATCCTGAAGAGGGAGGGGCCCTTTCTCTGGAAGGGATATACAGCATGAATCCTGATTATATTATTATCCAGCATGATATGGATATCGCAAAGGCAGCCATCAAGGACAAGGAAACTTCGAACGTGTGGAACTCACTGGAAGCAGTGAAAAACAATCATGTTCTTATCTTTGATAACTCACTCAATAGCGCAAGTATCCTGGCTGTCCGTTTGGCTGCAGATCATTTTCTGCAATTGGCGTCTGAACAATAAATTTATATTAAAAAATCCGATTGCACCTTTTAGGGCAATCGGATTTTTGTTATTAAGATAAATATCTTGACTGTTATTGATAATGGTTATCATTTATGATGAGTATTAGACAGATAACGGAGGGGTAGTCATTATGTACAAAAGCAATGAAATATTGCTTTGGGACCAAGCGACGGTCAAGTTATTGGATGTGCGCCATATTGAAAGGGTTCAAGGCGAAATTCTTCATAAGTACAAGATTCCTGCCAGTATATTTTTACTTTCGGTACAAGGGAGCGCTCAAGTTCAGTTAGATCACTCTGAATTTTCTTTTACAGGATTTCAAGTCCTGCATAGCGGGAAAGGGGCGACACTTAATATTGTTCCGACAAGTAAGAATTTTGTTTACTATATCATTTATTATCGTGCATGGATTCAAGAGGAGGATCTGTTCCAATCACAATATTGTTTTTCCCCTGATGCACCCATTTTACTTTATAACAAAATGCAATTGATGTATCAAAAATGGAACGAGCAAGAAGAGAGACTCAACGTAAAATCACTTTTTTATCAATTCATTCATCAGGTTTTAAAAGAATTACATAGAAAAGAGACTGAGGTGAAACAGACCAGTGTTGCAGTCCAAGTAATCACCTACATTCAGGAGTACTATGCGGAGCCAATTACATTAGATTCTCTTGCGGAAGTATTTAATTTCAGTGCTTATCATTTGTCATCTTTGTTTAAAGAGTACACAGGTATGAGTCCGATTGATTACTTAATTCGGTTTCGGCTTGAACTTGCAACAGAGCTTTTAATGACAACAGATGCTTCGGTCGGGGAAATATCAGCAAGCGTTGGTTATAAAGACGTATATTATTTCAGCCGAATTTTCAAGAAAAGAAAAGGTGTATCCCCTGCACATTTTAGAACAAAAGAGTCACAGCGGCCAAAAGTTGCTGAAAGTCCATTAAACTTCCCCACATCCTCTATTTTTGAACCCATCGTTCAACAGTATATTAATAATGATAATCATTATCATAATACGGAAAAAGGGGAATTACATATGTTTAAAATGACAAAATCTCAGACGACGGCCGCTTTACTGCTTTGCGGTTCTCTATTATTAGGTGCTTGCTCAAGTGGGACGGGTACTGCTACGAAGGAACAAAGTAATGGGAATGGAACCGTAAATCAAGCAACATCAGAAGAAAGTACGAACACTCGAATAGTATCAACGCCTAAGGGAGATGTGGAAGTACCAGCAGAGCCGAAAAGAGTGGCGGCTGACCAATATATGGGGCATTTATTGAAATTAGGAATTGTACCCATCGGAGCAAGAACGTTTATGCTGGATGAAGGCTGGATGGAAAAAGCGGACATACCCAAAGAAACGATCGAGAAAATTGAGGATTTAGGGGATTTCCCTTTAAATCTGGAAAAATTAACGATGCTAGATCCGGACTTAATTATCGGTTCGATCGATGAGAACATAGAACAATATGAGAAAATTGGGACCACTGTTTTTCTGCCTTATTGGGAGGGGTTAAAAACAGCAGGGCCGCTTGATAAATTTAGGAGTGTAAGCAAAATATTCGGAAAAGAAAAAGAAGCAGAAGAATGGATTACGGAATATGAACAGAAAGTAGCTGAAGCAAAGTCTAAACTTGCCGGGGTTATCAAGGAAGGGGAAACCGTTTCGATTGTTCAGTTTTCACAAAAGGCGGTATACGTCTTAGCGGCAAAGGGAGGAAACTATGGTTCTTCCACTATATACAATATGCTTCAGCTGCCTCCAACAGAAAGTGCAAAAAATATGGCGGAGGGATTTGAATCGATTTCATTAGAAGTGCTTCCAGAATATTTAGGTGATTATGTTTTTGTTTATAATGGCGATGCGGATGCTACCAATAAAGCAATGGAAAGTAACATATGGAAAGGCATCCCTGCAGTGAAAAATGGCAAAGTTTATTTGTATGGTGATAATTATCATGATGAATTCGTAATGGAAGATCCTTTTTCATTAGAGCTTCAGCTTGATACGATTGTGAATTTGTTACTTGGCACTAGTAAATAGTTTAATAGATATACTTAAGCCACTGATGTTTCTGGAATATTGATACCAGGACAACAAGCAGAAACTGCCAGCGGCGACATAGGAAGAGAGCGAAACGAAGCATTTATCCGTTTCGTTTTTTTTTGCTAATATCCCGATAGTCCAATCCTTCATCATAAGCCTCAGCAACTGTGACTTTTTTCATAATACCCTTTCTATATTCGACCCGTTTTATAGGCCAAAAGTATAATTTTTACAGCAGTTTACATAAATCTATCTTTTTTTTAATTGTTTTGAGATAGGATAGTAGATGTCTAGCAGGTGGGTATTTATGGTAATTACTCACCGGACTATATCTTGAGGAGGAAGGGTATGAAGGAGAAGAATTCAGTTTGGAAAAAGAGGCTGATGAACAGCACTCTAGCTGTGGCGGTGGCCGTACCACTTCAGCTGTTCACGTTCGGAGCCGGTTCGGCGGTATTCGCAGAAGGACCAAACGATCCTGCGCCGTACATTGAGGCCAAAGTCGTCAATGAGCATGCAGGCCAGAAGATCCTGTTCGACAACACCCATGAGCAGACTGCGGGAGCAGCCGATTGGGTGATTGACGGCGCTTTTTCAGACTTTGGGAATGCCCTTGCCCAGGAAGGCTATTATGTCAAAGAACTCCGCAAGACGACTCCAATTACTTTGAGTGATCTTTCCGATTATGATGTCTACATCGTCGCCGAATCCAACGTGCCCTACAAAGCAAGCGAGCAGCTTGCGATGGCGGAATATGTGGAGGATGGCGGCAGTATTTTCTTCATCGGCGACCATTATAACGCCGACCGCAACAAAAACCGCTGGGATGGTTCAGAAGCTTTCAACGGCTACCGCCGTGGAGCGTGGGACAATCCAGCCAAAGGCATGAATGCCGATGAGGTCGCTTCTTCAGCCATGCAGGGTGTGGTTAGCTCTGACTGGCTGGCGGACGAGTTCGGTGTCCGTTTCCGCTACAATGCGCTTGGCGACATTAACGCAACCAACGTCGTGGCTCCCGATCAAGCCTTCGGCATTACAACGGGCGTATCAGCGGTAGCTATGCATGCCGGTTCAACGCTGGCCATTCTAGACCCAGCCCGTGCGAAAGGTATCGTCTACCTGCCGCAAACCAATGCTGCCTGGGCCAATGCCGTAGACCAGGGGGTCTATAACGGCGGCGGTGTGGCAGAAGGTCCCTATGTGGCAGTTGCTAAAAAAGGCGCCGGCAAGGCAGCCTTCATCGGTGACTCATCTCCTGTAGAGGATGCAACACCTAAATACCTGCGCGAAGATACCGGCGCCAAGAAAACAACTTACGATGGCTTCAAGGAAGTGGACGATGCCACACTGCTGGTTAACACCGTGAACTGGCTCGCCGAGCAGGAGAGCTATACGGATTTCACCCAGGTGAATGGCCTGACGCTAGATCAGCCGACAACACTGCTGCCATTCGAGGAGCCGGCGCTGTCCACTGAGCCGCAGCCGGAGCCTTGGGCTCAACCTAATGCTGGCTACAAATGGTATGATCGCAGCACCTTCAAAGCAGGCTCCTACGGCGGACCGGCAGCCACTGCAAGTGCGGTTTATAACTTCACGCACCAGGCTGTGCTGCCAAATGCACAGAATTTTCAGATTCGGGTGAGTGCAGATAATCTTCCTGCAGGCACAAGCGTATCCGGCTTCCAGGTAGGTGTCTACCAAGTAAGCAGCGGCGCCCAAATCGCCAAGATTCAGAACAGCGACGGTACCTGGCCAAGCAGCTACGGCTATAGCTCCTCATTCAATCTGACAGGTGATCTGAACGGTCATGCCTATAAGGATCTGACGATCCAGATCAAGCCGGGCACCACAGCTGCATCCAATCTGCGCCTTCGCCAGAACAGTACAAACCTCAAGACTGAATCGGTGACGCTGGGCAATGTTCCTGCTGAACCGCTTCCGGCTGAGGAAGATCCCATTCCGGCTACAATCTCTATCAGCGACTCCCGGGCTAAAGCAGCCGGATCACTGGTAACGGTGGAGGGGACCGTGACGACTGAGCCGGGTATCTTCGGCGGACAGTCCTTCTATCTCCAAGATGGAACCGGTGGGGTTTATGTCTTTCAGAGTCAGAGCGGCTTCCACGTGGGCGATAAGGTCAAGGTAACAGCGTCCACCGCATTGTACAACACAGAGCTGGAGCTGACAGAAGCAGTGCAAATTGCGAAGACGGGCACGGCGACACTGCCGCAGCCGATTGCGGCGAGCATGGTGAATGATGCCAACCAAGGCCAATTGGTTCAACTGAACGGTGTGACCGTGGCGAACATTATCAACGCTACGCCAAGCGGCTCCTTTGAATTCGACGCCGTCAATACCGACGGGACAAGCAATCATGTGCGCGTGGATGCCCGGACAGGCATTACTAAGGATATCTTCCCTTATACAGAGGGACAGAAACTTAATATTACAGGTGTTGCCGCAATTTTTAAAGGCATCTACCAGCTCAAGCCGAGAAGCCTCGATGACTTCGCCGCAGCAGCAGAAGAGGGGACTCCGGTAACAACGGCGACGCTTTCTGCCGAGCCTAATGATTCCGGCTGGTTTAACCAGCCGGTCACCGTTACCCTGAAGGCGAATACAGATACAGCTAATGTTTATTACTCGCTGAACGGCAACAAGGAAGCTGAGTACAGTACACCTGTGGACCTGAAGGAAGATGGGCGGCATACATTGACATACCATGCTGTGCCGGCAAAAGGCAAAGTGGAAGATCTAAAGACGCTGAACCTTAATATTGATACGGCTCCACCGGTTGCCGAACTGAAAGAATCCGGTCATGAGGTGAGAGATGTAGAAGAAGGAGCACAGCTTTACTTTGAATTGACTGCTGACGATGTATTGTCAGGTGTCACCTCGAAACAGCTTCTATTAGATGGAAGACCGATTGCCGAAGGCCAGACCCTGAGCGCCGCCGATTTAGGCGCCGGCCCCCACACCGTGAAATACATCGTGCATGACGCAGCCGGCAATACGACTGAAAAGAGCAATACGTTCCAGGTTATTGGCGGCCAGGTGATTGCGACTGGTAAGCCAGGACAAGCTGTGCTATCCTCCAACAGCAGCTATGCTAATGGACTTAGTGATGGTAACTATACAGTCACCATGAACCTATGGTGGGGTAATAACGGCACGAGTTACAAACTCTATGAGAACGGCACACTGATTGATTCCAAGACACTGAAAGATGTATCGCCGGCTGCCCAGACGGCAAGTACAGAGCTTCATGGTAAGGTGAACGGCACTTATGTTTACACTGCGGAGTTAATCAACAAATATGGCACGACCAAGAGCGATCCGCTTACGGTCACCATAAGTGACTCCGCGCCGGGCAAGCCGATACTATCCGAAGATAACTGGGACGGAGATGGCACCTATAAGGTGTCGATGAATCTGTGGTGGGGGACTAACGCTACAGAATACCGCCTGTATGAGAACGGGGAGCTCATCGACTCGCAGCCGCTGAATGCCCATACGCCTTCGGCACAAAGTGCAGCAACCACTATCAGCGGACGCACTGCCGGTGTGTACGAATATCGGGCGGAGCTGGTCAACGCGGCGGGAGTGACTGCCAGTGATACGATCAAGGTAACGGTCATCCGCTAAACAGACTGACAGTAACAATAAAAGTAAAAAACGAAGAGCGCCGGATTCCAGGCCGCTCTTCGTTTTTTACTTTACCATTAGTTCAATTGTGCCTCGCAAAAAGCCCTGGTTCGCACCAGGGCTGCAAATCATGTGGATTATAGGCCGCTATCATCGGTAGTTTCGTAACCATAGTCGAAGGTCTCGATAGTACCATCATCATATTGAAGTGTGAGCTGGTCAATAATAATCGTATGTATTGTATTCTGATATGTAAAATCACTGAAAATAAATAAAGTATCATTGGGCTCAACCGGCCCCACATATTTAAGTGAAAAGCTGCTCTTGCCGTTCAGCTGATCATTGGAAGGATCGCCTACTGGATTAAACGTGCTGATGTGGGCTGTGTAATAATTGATCCTTTTTCCAGTTAAGTTGTCAGCTTCCCAAGTAAGCTTAACAGCATCGGCAGAGTTCGTACTATACTTGAATTCTAATGGCGCACCAATCCCTTGCCCGGATGGGGTATCTGCTACTGACAGATCTTCAGAGTCATCACCAACGGGTCCAGTATCATCGTCCGAAGGCATATCTTCCAAGACAACGGCTTCCGGGGAAGGTGAAGGTGAAGATTCAGTAGGATTTGATTCAATAGGATTGGATCCAGTAGTGTTGGATTCAGCAGCAATAGCAGCTTTATCTGCGGTACTAGGCGGTATTTCTTCGATAACGGGATTACTTGCCACAGTCTGCCCATTCAAGCGTGTTTCAACGCTAGGGGCCACGTAAATCCCTAAAAGAAAAGCTATCATGATGGATAAAACATAGATGAGGACTAGATTGAACCGACTCAAATACACACTTCCTTTATTGTTATTTTTAATATGAACCTACTTATAATGACATGATTCCTAAGGATTTGACAATATTATTGTGAAAAATAGTTGCGACTGTGCAGAGACCAAATGTTTAAAGATCAACTCATTTAATAGGGGTTGATTTTTTTATGTCCTACATAAAATAAATCAATTTAAGACTATTAATTTAAATAGATTATGCTATAATCGTAATTATTACGATTAAGATTTTGGAGTTGAATGCCATCAATCGATACTTGTTGCAACGCTTATTGCAGCTCATCCCCGTGCTGCTCGGCATCTCTTGCATTACCTTTGCGCTGATGCATTTAACACCAGGTGATCCAGCGGAGATCATGCTGCGTGCTGACGGCATCAAACCTACGCAGGAAGCTATTGAGGCGACCAGACATACACTTGGTCTGGATGGTCCTGTACATAAGCAATATTTTCACTGGTTGAACCGGGTATCCCATCTCGATTTTGGCTTATCTTACAGCAGCGGTCGTCCAGTGTTCACAGAGCTGATGAGTCGTTTTCCGGCAACTTTACTGCTCAGTGCCTGTTCCGTATTGTCCGCTATTCTTATTGCCCTGCCGATAGGAGTGGGGTCTGCATTATATCCAGGTAGAATGCTTGATCGACTGGGAAGAGTATGTGCAATGCTCAGTGTTTCAATGCCAGGATACTGGCTAAGTCTGCTTCTGATTTATTATGGTGCGGTGAAGTTTAAGCTATTTCCTGTGATGGGAATGGATGAGGTATCCAGTGTCATTCTACCTGCCCTCACACTAGGATTTGGTATGGCAGGAGTCTACATCCGCTTGATTCGTTCCAGTCTCCTAGACGTTTTGGGCAAGCGTTACATCACAGCAGCTAGAGCTAAGGGGCTGCAGGAATGGAGAATAATCATTCGGCATGCACTTCGTAATGCGCTTCTTCCGAGTCTTACCCTCCTTGGGGTTAACATAGCGGGGCTATTAGGCGGTTCCGTTATTGTTGAAACTATATTTTCTTGGCCGGGAATTGGTAAGTATGCCATTGAGGCGATTTTTGCGAAAGACTATATTGTCATTCAGGGTTACGTATTATGGATGGCTGTTGTCGTTGTCCTGATTAACTTGACAGTGGATTTATTACATCTGCTGCTGGATCCGCGAATCAGGCTGCGGTGACGATTTAGAAGGAGCGGATTGTCATATTTCGTATTAGCTTATTTAAGAATAAGGGAGCAAGGTTAGGAGCGGGCATAGTACTTTTGTTCATATCCGTTGGACTCTTTGCCCCATGGCTTTCACCTTCCGATCCGCTGCAGATTCACATGGAACTCAAACTGGCTACACCTTCCTGGCAATACCCGCTCGGTACGGATCATCTGGGACGTTGTGTCTTATCCCGATTAATCTATGGGACCCGAACCTCCCTGAATGATTCGTTTATGGTGTTGATCGTTGTTTTTGCGATTAGCATCCCTGTTGGTTTACTGGCTGGTTACGCTGGCGGCAAGATCGATCATTTGATTATGCGGATCATAGATATATTGCTTGCCTTTCCCAGCTTAATCCTATCCCTTGCTATTACAGCCATGCTAGGTCCCAGTATGAAGAATCTGCTAATCGCATTTGCTGCTGTCTGGTGGACGGGGTATGCCAGAGTGATACGCAGTATGGTCCTTCAAATCAAGGAAAGTGAATATATTACAGCGGCCAAAGCGTCAGGCACTTCTCATTTACAAATTATTTTCAGGCATATTCTGCTGAACGCAGCCCGGCCTATTCTGGTTCTTGCTTCTATGGAAGTGGGTACGATTATGCTCTCCATTGCGGGTTTGTCCTTTCTGGGTTTGGGAGCTCAGCCGCCTACACCGGAATGGGGAGTAATGCTGAACGACAGCCGTGCCTATATTCAAACGGAGCCGCGGTTGATGCTATTTCCGGGAATGATGATCATGCTGGCGGTTCTGGGCTTTAATCTGTTGGGAGAAGGCTTGCGACAACCAGAGCGTGCTTTCAATTCTGTAGTAAAGTGGGGGGCCAGAATATGATGGCAGAGTCTCCACTGCTGAAGGTCAGTCATTTACGCACCTGCTTTCACACAGGCAGTTATAAAGTTACAGCGGTTGATGATGTCAGTATCGAGGTGAAATCCCGGCAGATTGTCGCACTTGTAGGTGAGAGCGGCAGCGGTAAAAGTGTTACGGCAATGTCCATATTAGGATTAGTAGATTCTCCAGGCATAGTTGAGAGTGGAGAAATCTGGCTTAAGGGTAACAATCTTCGTGAGTGCTCCAGCCGTCAGTTACAGAAACTTCGGGGAACAGAAATGGCTGTTATCTTTCAAGATCCTATGAACGCGCTGAATCCGGTACTTACTATTGGCAGGCAGATCATGGAGACGATTAAACTGCACAAGCGTATATCGGGAAAAGAAGCAAAGCTGCTTGCCATGAGGCAGATGGAGCAAGCAGGGCTCAGCGAGCCTAAATTGCTTTTCAATAAATATCCTTTTCAAATTAGCGGTGGTATGTGTCAAAGAGTAATGATCGCCATCGCCCTGGTATCCGGAGCACAATTGCTAATTGCAGATGAGCCTACAACGGCATTGGATGTAACCATTCAAGCCCAGATTCTTAAAGAGCTGGACCGAATCAGATGGACGAACAATGTCGGCATTCTATTAATTACCCATGATCTTGGCGTTGTTGCGGAGCTTGCAGATTATGTATATGTGATGAAGTCCGGGAAGATTGTGGAATCAGGCAATGTGTTTGAACTCTTTTCTAATCCCGTGCATCCCTATACTAAATATTTAATTGAGTGCAGATAACAACGGTAATATTACATTTTTTAGGGACGTGGTGATCTTGAAGATATTGGAAGCGGTAAGCCTGAACAAGAAATATGGGATGGAAAGGGGGTGGTTCACACGTAATGTCAGAAGTGTTCATGCCGTCAACAACCTGTCTCTCAGTCTGGAGAGCGGTGAGACCCTTGGTTTAGTGGGGGAAAGTGGCTGTGGTAAGAGCACTTTGGCCAGACTTCTGCTGGGACTGGAGAAACCATCCTCCGGAAGAGTTATGTACCGGAACGAGGATTATACGGATTGGACCTTTAGCGAAATGCGCATGATCCGCAGGAAGATGCAGATGGTGTTTCAGAACAGTCTGGCTTCATTTAATCCGTTGTTTACGGTAGAGCAGATTATCGGGGAGCCTCTTCAGAACTACGGAGAGAGGAAGGCTGGAGCCCGCAGGGCCACGGTAGCAGACACACTTGAGCTTGTGGGACTTGAACGGCAGCATATTCACCGCTATCCGCATGAACTCAGCGGCGGACAGCAGCAAAGGGTCGGAATTGCGCGCGCAATCGCCTTGCGGCCGGAGCTGATTATCTGCGATGAACCTTTCTCAAGTCTCGATGTCACCCTGCGAAAGCAAATGATGGATCTGCTGCAGGAGTTGAAGCATGAGCTGGGATTATCCTATGTATTCATTACACATGACTTGTCAGTTGTAAATCGTTTTTGCGACAGTGTGGCTGTGATGTGTCAAGGGGAAATTGTAGAGAAGCAATCGGGTGCAACCATGTTGCAGCAAGCAAACCACCCTTATACAAAAACATTGCTCTCCTCGGTACCTGTGCAGGACCCCCGCTTAAGAAAGAAGAGACTGGGAGAAGAGTGGCAACCCAGCCATTCCTATGATGTTAAGTAGAGAAAGGATGTACCAAGAATGAGAACGAACCCTAAGACAAAAAACCTATTATCAAAATCGTTATTCTTTATGCTTCTTGTAATAGTTGTGTTGATATCAGGTTGCAGCAACAGTAATAACAGCAATTCTACGGCTAGAGCCAATAATACCGCCAATAATGAAGCTGCACAAGGATCTGAAGCTCAGGACAAGACAGTCACTGTTGCTATATCGTCTGATGCCGGTATAGACCGATTGGATGCCGGTGCCTATGATGGTTCGATGAATGTGCACGCGATGATATATGAGGGGTTAGTGGAGTATGGTGAAAAAGGCGAAATACTGCCGTCGCTTGCGGAGTCTTGGGATATTTCAGAAGATGGGAAAGTATATACGTTCCATCTTCGCCATGACGTCAAATTCTCTGACGGTACGGAGTTTAATGCCGACGCAGTTAAATTCTCCTTCGAACGCTGGATTAAGGATCCAGCCAATTCGTTAAATGTAGCAACTGCGATGCAATCCCTTGTTGTTGTGGACGAACATACGATCACAATGACATTCAACAAAGCGTATTATCCCTTCTTAACCGAGTTATCCTTTGCAAGACCGGTCCGAATTATCAGCCCTTCCGCTGTGGAACCCGCAGGAGATATTACGGGTAAATTCATCAAAGCGATTGGAACTGGCGCATGGATGGCAGAGAGCTACAAAACAGATCAGGAAGCCATACTCGTCAGAAATCCGAATTATTGGGGAGAAATGCCGAAGCTGTCGAAAATTATTTTGAAGGTAATCCCAGATCCACAGTCCAGAGTACTAGCGCTGCAAGCTGGAGACATTGACATTGCCGGGGGACAAATGGGAAAGATTCCAGTCGAAAGCGTGCCAGTGATTGAAGCGGATTCTTCACTAACTTTGCAAAAAGCACAAGGAACAAACTCTCATTTCATGATCTTTAACTACAAAACGCCCGCACTTCAAGATCTGAATGTGCGCAAAGCTATCAATTTGGCAATTAATAAAAAAAGCATTGTCGAAGATCTTATGGACGGTATCGGCAGTGAAGCTCAAGGCCTGTTCCCGCTGACAGTTCCTTATGTGACGGAGTCCAATAATACTTGGTACGGCTTCAATCCGCTGGAAGCGAAGCAACTGCTAGCAGCTGCCGGTTACACGGATTCGGACGGAGATGGAATTGTACAGAAGGACGGAGCCCAGCTTGAGCTTAATTTCGTGCTGCAGCAGGCTGAATATCCCGAATGGAAGTCCATCAGTGAACTGGTTCAGTCTGAGTTAAAGGAGATTGGCATTAGAGTGAATCTTCAGGTTCTTGAGCCGAATGCTTATTATGATGCCTTATGGACAAGCAAAGCTTATGATCTAATCATGTACCGGACTTATGATGATGCTTATAATCCGCATGCATTCTTGCTGTCCCTATTTCATAAAACAGCTGACGCATCTGCTGTCGTATGGTCTGATCCTGGACTAGAATCACTGATTGACACAGCAGTAGGAACAACCGATATTCAGGAACGTCAGACCGCATATGACTCCATTTTCTCCAAATTGTATCAGGAGGCTATGTTTGCAGCTATTTATTTCCCTGACGATATCTTAGCAGTAAATAATAGAGTGACTGGATTTAAACCGGGGTACTCCACCTTTATGCCGGTCTTCTGGAATCTACTCGACATAGGAGAAAAATGATGTTAAAAGAGATTTCGAAATACTGGACATCAAGCTCGGAGAGTTATGACAAAGTCATACAGACTCAATTCCGCAGCAAAAAAACCATAAACCTCTGGAAACAACTGCTTATTAAAGGGTTGGGAACAACTACCCAGCAAAAGGTGCTGGATGTGGGAACAGGGCCTGGCTTTTTCTCCATACTCTTATCACAGATGGGTCATCTGCCTACAGCGGTGGATACCTCTCAGGGAATGATCGATAGAGCTTCACGAAATTTTGAGAGTTATGGATATAAAGTTCCAGCTTATGTCGCTGATGCTGCCGATTTGCATATGGAGCTAGAGAATAGCTTTGAGGCAGTGGTCTGCAGGGATGTAGTATGGACGCTTCCTGATCCACAGAGGGCTTATGCTGAATGGTATCGGATTCTAAAACCGGGCGGGACCCTGATTATTTTTGACGGCAACTATTTGTATAAAGAGAGCAAGACTGTATTCCATAGATTTTGGTATGCCTTGTCCTGGACACTGATTCTACTCACAGAACAAAGAATCCGCCAGCGAAGCAGTCAAGATAAAAGCCTGCTAAGCGAGTTGCCATATGTTAATGTATTACGGCCTGAAGCTGACGAGACAGCGCTGAAACAGGCCGGGTTCCGAACCATAGATGTTCACCGGAACTTTATCCCTGCCCGTGCGATGCCGCTAGATTATTTGAAATACGGTTACCAGAATGTAAACCGGTTCATGATACTTGCCAAGAAGGAGTGAATGATAAATGGGTTTCCTGGCTTCTTCTCTGTGATTCTTTCGAGTGCCGGGCATCTGGTTACTGCGATCGATTGTACCGACAATATGCTGGAAGAAGCACGTGCCCACTCCATTCGGGAAGGTGTAACCGTTACTTTCCGCAAGATGGATTCGCACAAGCTTGACTTTGCTGCGGAGAGCTTCGATCTAATCGTGTGCCGCAATGTCACCTGGAGCCTTACCGATCCCCGCAGTCAGCCTACAAAGAGTGGAGAAGTGTACTTAAGCCTGGGGGACGGCTGCTGGTTTTTGATGCCAACTGGAATCGCCATCTCTGGGACGAAGAGATGCAGCAAAAGCGAGTAGAGGATCAGCAAACCTATGTAGATAAGGGCTTTGGTGAACTCCCGCATCATAAGGACATAGAGGAGACAGACCGTCTGAGTCTTGTATTGCCGCTGACCAGAGAATGGCGTCCCGAGTGGGATATACGGACTCTCAAAAAAGAAGGCTTCGCTAATATTTTTGCTGAAGAGAATTTGAACGCAAAAATTCTGGATGAGAAACAGCAAGTCTTAAACCGGTCAACACCGATATTCATGATTTGTGCTGAGAAATAATAGAATAGTGAGAACCTACACATATTAAATGAAGTATACAATAAAAAGTAGCGATCTCTAATGAGAAACGCTGCTTTTTGAGTAAAGGACAAGAACATTATTTCATTTCCGATTTGATGTTAATCTAAAACTTCTTTTTTTGTCTTGTTCATATTCCGTTCATATTGTCGTCACGAAGAGTACATCTTGATTGATTACACTTTGAATATGTCGTCAAGGCGGCACTTCAGATACAGGGACAAGGAAGGGAAGAGATGAACGTGGCAAATAAGGTAGAAATAAAAACAACAGGGACTAAGAGCCACAAGAAACGGAACCTATGGTTAAAAATAATCGGAGGTATTGTAGGGGCGCTCGTGCTGTTCATGGGCATCGTTTTTATCGTTGATGCAATCAGCGACGGGGTAGAGAAAAAGAAAATCGAATCGTATGGCCAGTATGTCAATGTGGATGGGAAAAAGATGAATGTGCTTATTCAAGGCAGTGGAGAACAAACTGTTGTACTCCTACCGGGACAAGGAACCCCGACGCCTGCACTTGATTTCAAATTGCTGATCGATGAAATTACCCCTAATTATAAAGTCGTGGTGGTCGAGCCTTTCGGTTATGGTTTGAGCGATGAAACCGAGAAGGAGAGAACGACTGAGAATATAGTAAGTGAGGTTCACGAAGCATTGCAGCAACTGGGTTTAGACCGTTACATTCTAATGGGACATTCCATCGCGGGACTTTACGGAGCGACCTATGTGAACACATATCCGGATGAAGTTCTTGCTTTTGTCGGCATCGATAGCAGCGTTCCCAATCAACCCGGAATGGATGTCAAATTACCTTTGAACGCCATGAAATTTCTTCAAAAATCAGGTCTAATGAGATTGGTCCAAAAAGTGAGCGGAGATCCCTATGAATCGCTTGCGTTCGATGAGCATACCAAAGAACAGATGCGTTTGATTTCGAATCAAGTCGCGACCAATCCAACGTTGATGAATGAACTGGGCCACCTCGGTTCCAATTTCAAAAATGGAGAAAAAATCACAATGCCAAATGACTTGCCGCTGCTTCTCTTCGTTCAATCAAATAACGAGCACAATAAACAGTGGATTCCGCTGCATGAGGAGCAAGTCAAACAATCCGCACAGGGCAAAATGATCCCAATGGAAGGTTCACATTATCTGCATCATACAAAATACAAAGAAATCGCCGAGGCATTCAAAGAGTACATGAAACAAATTCAAATTCAATAGTAGGGTTGATAATTAAACTGCGGAGCCGAACTTGGTTCCGTGGTTTCTTTGTTTTTTCATTTATAAACACGATTTTTAAACCTTATTCCTGGGACATTGGAGTATGGTATACCTCAAGACAAATTTTGGTCATTTCGTCTATGGATTTTGCAAAGTCTGATTGTATCCATTTAAGGAGAACATTATAGAGGGCCCCCGCTTTAAAGTATATTCGGTACACATTCTCGTCGCTTTTGTCATGAGCAGTAGAAAGCATCATTTCATTCAAGCAATCCAGAATTACATGATCAAACTTTGCACTCTGAAGTGCTTTGTAGATGTTCCGCTGCTGAAAAATAACTTCAAAAAGCACTTTGATAAATTTTTGAGGTTCTTTAGCTTTGCCTGTTAATTCATTGGTGTAAGGTAAGAGTTTTTGATTAATTTCAAAAATAAGCGAATCGACCAAATCCACCAGGATCTCTTGCTTGGAGGAATAGTTGTTGTAATAGGCTGTTCGAGAAACCCCTGCGCGCTTCACAATATCGGTGATGGTGATTTTGTCAAAAGGCTGTTCCTGGATCAAGAAGACTAATGCCGTACAGATGGCTTCTCTTGTCAAACGGTTGGTTTCTTTATTGGAACGATGCTGAGAGGTATTTGGACTGTATAATTCATGATTTGAGATGACATTTCCCCTCCGTTTGTACATTCTGATGTTCGTTTCATTGTTTTTCATGAGTCTTTTCAATATGCTAAAACCATAAGGCATTACAAATGTAATGTCAAAATAATCGTTAGTTAAAATGGGAGGGCGTCATGTTAGAAATCTTATATAGACGATTGTCAGCAGTGCTGCTTTTGATCCTAGCACTAAGTGCTACGGTATTCATTGGCGAAGAAACGGTAATCTCAATCGTGACCATCATCTTTTTATTAGCAGAATTAGGCATCTCTTTTTTACTATTAAAGAAGCGTGAGAAGTTACATGTAGTATTTATTAGTGCGATGGTGGCAGAAGGGTTATTCTTACTAACAAGAAATTTTTGGCTGCTTGCGCTTTCTATCCTCTTGCTGATCATAGCGGGCATATGGAGAGGACTCTTGGGGCAAAAGGTAAGCAGAAGAGTTACTCCGTTTCTAGTGGTTCGTAAAGTGTTATTCAGCATTGCTGCACTTATCGTTACTGCACTTTGGGGTATTGGAGTCTATGCAAAACCTATTACAACACCTGTAGCATTAGCTGCTGATACGACAGTGACGATCGATGAACGCAATTTGGATTCTGCAGCAGTGATGCTCAAAGATATTGAAGTAATGAATTCTTTTGGAAGCCGTACAACCGGCTCTGAGGGTCACAATCAGTTTATTGCTTGGCTGGAGCAGCAGGTATCGGATATGGGGCTGCAAGTTTATCGTGATCGCTATACTTTTGACCGATGGGAAGAAAAGAACAGTGCTTTAATGATTGATCAGCAGGAAATTCATGTCTCTTCAGCTTTTCCCTATTCCGGGGAAACTGACGAAAAAGGTGTAACTGGGGAGCTGGTGTATACGAAGCGTGGTGAATATGGCCAGGCCAGCGGAAAAATTGCTGTCATTGAAATTGAGAATTTCAGAAATTTTCCAAGTGGGATCGTTATGAATATGCGGGATTCATCACCAATGGACAACCAAATTGCCCCAAATGAAGGCGATCTGGTCCTCACTACAGCATTAAAAGAAGCTAAATTGGAGCAAGCGAAGGAAATGGGCGTAAAAGCTGTTGTTTTAGTCTGGAAAGGGGTATCTGACGATAAGGTTGAAGAGCAATATGTGCCTTTTACCACCGATTATGCTGGAATCCCTGCGATTTGGGTTAATGAAACGGAAGGGAAAAAGGTGATCAGCGCAGCTCAGGAGCATAAAGAAGGTACGGTTATTTTAGAAGCGGAAATACAAAAAGATGCCCCAACAGAATCCTTTTATGTGAAAATTGACGGTAAGAATAAAGACGAAGCAATTATCGTAAATACTCATACGGATGGGATAAATGTGGTGGAGGAGAATGGCGCTGTGGGCATGCTGTCTATGATTCGTTACTTACAGCAGGAGCAGCCGGAACGTACGATGATATTTGCTTTTGTGACAGGGCATTTTAGATTACCGGAGTTCAAAGGGTCCTCTCAGGCAACTTCCACCTGGATGGAGGGGCATCGAGAGCTGTGGGATGGCAAGAATGGCCATTTAAAAGCTGTAGCTGGAATTACGGTTGAGCATTTAGGCAGCATGGAGTGGAAGGACGATGATACGGGTCATTATGGTCCAACTGGACAAATAAGTACAGAATATACCTATGCAGGCAATGAAATGATGGCAGGCATTTGGCTGAAGGCTATTGAAAAGACAGATAGCACACGTACTGTATTATTGCGTGGACATAACAAGTTTGAGTTTGGAGAGAGTCAGCCCTTATTTGAAGCAGGGATACCGGTGATTGGTTTCATTCCAATGCCCGACTATCTGCTCGTGGATAGTGACAACAGAGAGATGGACAAATTTGATGCAAAGCTAATGCATACGCAAATTGTATCGTTGCTGAAAGCGGTCAAGCTAGTGGACGGAACGGAGACGACTAAGCTTGGGAAATCAGATGGGTATTCTTTTTTCTACGGTCGTACTAAATGATAGTAGCAGTTCAAGATTTGTCATGACAAAGATGAAATTAGCTTTAATTCAAAAAACACTGATGATTTGAGTCAGTGTTTTTTTGTTGCAAAAAAGGGGATATATTACGGCTCAAAATGAGAAAATATCGTTTTTTTGCCAGCATCGAAGTAGGAGGGAACTTGTGACATCACATATGCACTAATCAATCAATAGCTCCTTCGGGTACTTTTTGTGTTATTCACTGAGTTGTCAGAAAGATTTGACCCTTTCTTGAACGTTTAGGGATTAAGAGATATCTGTGATTGAATTACTTGCAATTTAAGATAAGATGATTTTAATCATTAGGTCACATTATAATTTTGACTGCTCAGTATCAGGTAAATCGGGCTCGCCAACTCTTGCTTTGTGAATTTTTTCTCTTTTTACATAGCAAAGAACGATGAACGTCATACTAAAACGAACAGGCAACGATGTCGCTGAACCTTGCTAAACCTGATATTGAATGCAGCCAACAGTTAGCAGGCCTAATCATAGAAAAATGAACAGTGTTTTGAAGGGAGCATTAAAGAATGGCAATTGATACGGTGCTATGGAGCAGGCTGGTGACAGGCTTGACTCTCGGGTTCCACGTTATTTTTGCGACGATTGGCGTCGGTATACCGCTAATGATCGCTATAGCAGAGTTTATCGGGATTCGGAAGAAGGACCCCCATTATACACTTATGGCAAAGCGGTGGTCTCGAGGATTTGTCATTTCTGTGGCGGTTGGTGTCGTGACCGGTACAGCGATTTCACTACAGCTGGCCCTGGTATGGCCGAATTTTATGAAACTGGCTGGGAATGTCATTGCACTTCCGTTATTCATGGAGGTGTTCGCGTTCTTTTTTGAAGCTATCTTCTTGGGCATTTATTTGTATACGTGGGATCGCTTCAAAAATCCGTATATCCATTGGCTGCTGACGATTCCGATTGTCGCCGGGGCAGGCATGTCTGCCGTTTTTATTACGACGGTGAACGGATTCATGAACCAGCCTGAGGGCTTTGTCATGGAAGCAGGCCAATTCACAGCGATTAACCCGGTGCAAGCGATGCTGAATACGGCGACGTTCTCCAAAGTGTTCCATGTATTAAGCTCGGCCTATTTGACAGGAGCTGCCTTGTTAGCCGGGATTGCAGCCTTCGCGATGCTGAGAAAAGGTGTGTCCGCATACCACAAAAAATCTTTAAATCTCATGATGGCGGTTGTTTTACTATTCGGTTTGCTGAACACGTTAGCCGGTGATGTGTCCGCCAAGTTTTTGGCCGAGCATCAGCCAGAGAAGCTTGCAGCGGCAGAGTGGCATTTTGAGACGAGCAGCAGTGTGGATTTGGTACTATTGGGATGGCTGAATGCAGAGCATGAAGTTCTAGGGGCTCTTCATCTGCCGAAGCTGCTCAGCTTCCTGGCCTTTGGTGACTTTAATGCAGAGGTGACGGGGCTCGAGGAATTCCCCAAGGAAGAATGGCCACCGCTTCTCGTTCATTATCTGTTTGATTTAATGGTCGGAATTGGATTTACTCTGCTCGCGATTTCGTTTCTATATTTTCTGTTTGTGTTCTGGAAAAAGCGTAATGAGCTTAACAAATGGATGCTTCGCATCATCGCACTGAGCGCCCCTCTCGCTTTTCTGGCTGTTGAGCTGGGATGGTTTTATGCGGAGGTTGGCCGACAGCCGTGGATTATCCGTGGATATATGCGTGTTGAGGAGGCGGCCACGTCTTCACCGAATGTAAGAATTATATTCTTCGCCTTATTGCTCTTGTACATCGTACTCGGCAGTATGTGTGTAATCGTGCTAAGACGCTTGTTCAACAATAATCCGGCAGAAGCTGAGATGGAGAAATGGATGAAGGATCATCCTAATCAATCTGCGGAAAAGGGGGGCACTGAATGATGAGTTACGAATTGATTGGCATCTCGGTGCTCTGGCTGTTTTTGTACGGCTATTTAATTATAGCTTCCATTGATTTCGGAGCGGGCTTCTTCGCCTTTTATGCACGTTTAACGAAGCAGGATCATCTCATTAATCGTCTGATTTCCCGATATTTATCACCCGTATGGGAGATTACAAATGTATTTTTTATCTTTTTCTATATTGGCATCGTCGGATTTTTTCCGGACACAGCCTATTATTATGGCTCCGCGTTACTTGTTCCGGGAAGCATTGCAGTGATTCTTCTTGCGATTCGCGGTTCATTCTATGCTTTTGAAAATTACGGTTCCAAGAAAAACATAGTATATCTTTTTTTGTACGGAGCTACAGGTTTGCTTATTCCAGCATCGTTGTCAGTGGCGCTAACTTTGTCTGAAGGCGGCTTTATCGTGAAGCAGGGGGAGACGGTTTCTCTGGATTACTGGGCGCTGTTTACCAATCCGTTATCGTGGAGTATCGTTGGACTGGCAATCGTGTCCGTTTTGTTCATTAGCGGCTCATTTCTGACATTTTACGCTTCTCGGGCGGAGGATCATTCCGCGTTGAAGCTGATGCGCAACTACGCCCTGTTTTGGAGCACACCGACGATAATCCTCGCACTGACAGCATTTATCTATTTGGGTCAACACAATGAGCGCCATTTTCAAAATATGATGGATTTATGGTGGTTGCTGGCACTTTCCGTTGCTTTCTTTATGATCGCGATGTGGCTGTTATATAACGGACGCCGTTACGGATTAGCTTTTATATGCGTCATGTTGCAGTTTTTCTGTGCCTTTTTCGCTTATGGGATTGGGCAATACCCTTATATTCTTGATCCGTATATCACGATTCAGAGCAGTGCAACTTCACCGGCAATGGGTTTAGCGTTAGTAATTGTGTTTATCGGCGGTCTATGCCTGTTGATCCCATCCCTTATTCTGGTCTTCAAACTCTTCCTGTTTGATGCGGATTATGTAAAAGGGAAAAAATAAAGCTGTTTAATCCATTACGGCATGTTTGAGGTTTCCCTACAAGCCTATAGATAAAGGAGGTGTGATCTGTGAAGAGGAAATCCAGTCTGATTTCTCAACAAATGTCTTCACAAAGGAAAAACAGGGCTCTCCTCGCAATCATTTCGCTCGCGCTCGGTATAGCTATTGTGAGTCAGGCTGGACTGCTTGCTGAAGCAGTCCAACGGATTTTTGTCGAGAAAGCTTCATTTTCATCGGTTATCCTGTTGCTCGGCATACTTCTAACTGTTATGGCTGTACGCACACTGTTGTCTTATGGAAACGGTATAGTTGGCTTACATATGGCTGCCACTGCTAAGACAAATATGCGCGCTGCCGTGCTGCAAAACTTGACTCATGCCTCCATGCCTTCAACCCTTCGTGGACAGACGGGAGGAAAGGTCAGTATTGCTCTGGATGCTGTGGATGAGGCCGATAGTTATTTCAGTCAATACATGCCGCGTATGATGGAAGCTGCTATCATCCCGGTTCTGATTTTGGTCGTTACATTTATCCAACATGCCAACACAGGTTTCATTCTATTGTTTACTGCTCCGTTCATCCCGCTGTTCATGATTTTGGTAGGGCTGAAAACGAAGAACAAGTCCGAAGAAAAATACGCGCAACTGGCTGAGTTTTCAGGGACGTTTCTAGACTCTCTTCAAGGACTGGTGACATTGAAAATATTTGGACGGGCTCACCGTCAGCAACAGGAGATTGAGCGCAGTAGCTTGGGTTATCGTGATGCCACAATGGGCATTTTGAAGATTGCGTTTACGAATACCTTCATGCTGGAATCGATCGTGATGCTAAGCATTGGCATTGTCGCTCTTGAACTGGCCATCCAGTTGCTCGTTTTCAAATCTATGACGTTCCACACCGCCTTTCTCGTTTTGCTGCTCGTTCCCGAGTTTTACAACCTGTTAAAGAATACGGGAACGGCCTTTCACAGCGGCCGGACAAGTATGGGTGCGGTTCGTAAGGTAGAACAGATGCTTGAGGAAACGGCAGGGGGGAGCAGGGACGCTAATGGCATTGAAGGAGCATTAACAACCGATGGAATCGACGAGATCGACAGCATGGATAAGGTCGGTGATAGGACCGACAGAATAAGCAAATTGGAACTCACCCATTCTGGAGACCTTTTAATACCGCCGTCCATCGTAATTGACCAACTCCGGTTTCAGTATGCTCCAGATTCTTTCGAGCTTAAGACGGGGCGGATCCAGCTTAGTCCAGGAGAACACATTGCCATTGTTGGCAAAAGCGGTTCCGGCAAAACGACTTTGCTACATCTCATTGCCGGTCTGCTGAAACCAGAATCGGGAACGCTTCTGGTGAATGGAAGTCCACTCTCGCAATACGATGAAACCGAATGGTTCGAACATGTTAGCTACATTACACAGCATCCGTATATTTTTGCAGGCACATTTTCTGAAAATATTGCGATTGGTGCTCGTAGGAGCATCTCCAGAGCAGAAATTGAGCGGTCGGGGGAAGAAGCAGGACTCGCTGCGCTTACAGCCCAATTAGAGCATGGATTTGATACCTTTGTTGGTGAAGGAGGCCGGGGACTGTCTGGTGGGGAAAAGCAACGGCTTGCCTTAGCACGCGCTTTTTTGAAGCGTCCTGCTATCATTTTGTTTGATGAACCCACAGTTGGACTTGATTTGCACACCGAGCGGGTACTGCAACGCTCCATAGCCAAACTGGCAAAAACGGCTACAATGATTACGGTAGCTCACCGATTATATACGATTCAACAAGCCGACAAGATTTTGTTTATGGACAATGGAGTGTTGGTGGACTCGGGACGACATGACGAGCTTCTGGAGCGCCTGCCTCAGTATGCCGAGATGATTGATGTAGAGCGGAAAGGGGGGATATCCTCATGAATGAACTGGCTGTTCTGTCAAAGGCGATGATTCAGGAGCGCAAGGATATCATTCTTTCGATTTTGGGTGGATTTATCGCCGGCATAGCCGGTGTGGCACTCTTTTCTGCGAGCGGATATCTGATTTCGCAAACGGTATTTGCGCCACCGCTTTATACTTTAATTGTACTCACCTCCATGGTCAAACTGCTGGGTCTGCTTCGGGCGGCGAGTCGTTATGGAGAACGCTTGTATTCTCACCGGGCGACATTCTCCATACTTAGCCGTTTACGTACATCCTTTTTTGCCAAGCTTATTCCTTTAACGCCTGGTATATTGAACAAAAATCGAAGCGGGGATCTGCTTGCGCGGATCGTTGGGGATGTGGAAAGTTTGCAAAATTATTTTTTGCGAGTCGCTTATCCTCCGATCATGGTCGTCATGGTGTTTTTGGCTACGGTGCTGTTTACTTCTACCTTTTCGATCTGGATTGCCGTTTTGTTTGTAATAGGTATGCTGGTAACGGCATTCGTTGTACCGGGAATTGTGTTACTCGGGCAGCGGAGAATACATGGACGCGTTCGTGAGCAGAGGGCGCAGCTGTCCACGGAAGTTACCGAAGTGTTGTACGGTTTCCGGGATTTAAAAGTATATGGTCAATTGGCACAGCGGGAGGAACATCTCCAGCATGCTTCCACTGTATTGGCAGCTGAGCAGCAACGAGCAGCCGGGCAACTGCTGCGCGGGCAATCGATGCACACTTTTGTTACGTTTTTCGTTTCCTGGGGAGTGCTTACGCTTGGCGCCTATTTAATTATGGAAGGAGCGCTTGCAGGCGTATTTCTTGCCATGCTGGTTATGGCATCACAAACCGTATTTGAAGAAGCGGCGGCTATGGCCACATTACCCGCGTATAAAGAGGATAGCGAACACGCAGCCAAACGACTGACGGAAACAGTTCAGACCTTTGATGAGCAGTCTTCGCAGCCAAGTGGCACATTGTCTGTTGATCATGCCGTTACGATGGAGCTATCCGATGTTACGTTTCAATATGAAGGGGAGTGGAGACCGGCGCTCAGGGATGTATCCCTGCACATTTTACCTGGTTCCAAAACGGCGATTGTCGGGCCGAGTGGATCAGGAAAATCAACGATTATCGAATTGCTGCTCAAGCTGCGAACACCAACGGCCGGTGATATACGGTTAAACGGCATTTCGGTGAAGGAACTGGATGAAACGAGCATTTGGCAAACGGCTACTGTAGTGTTTCAGCAAAGTCATTTCTTCCGGGGAACGATCCGGGACAACCTGCTGCTGAATGGAGAAGAACATGCAGACGAACAATTGTTGGATGTGCTAGCAAAAATGCAGCTGCCCGATACATCGTTGACCGATATGGTGTATGAAAAAGGGGAGAATCTGTCAGACGGCGAGAAGCAGAGGTTGGCTCTGGCGCGAGCGATGCTCCGCAAAGGACGGGTATGGCTTCTGGACGAACCCACTTCATCGCTGGATTATGTGACAGAGCATCATGTTTTGAAGCATCTCTACGCACAGGCGGCTAATGATACGCTTCTCCTGATTTGTCATCGGCTAACCGGATTGGAAGAGATGGACCAGATTGTGGTCATGGACCAAGGCAGGCTAGTCGAAACGGGGTCCTATTCGGAGTTGATGGGGCAAAAAGGCTATTTTTATGAGATGAAACAAATCGAACAGCAAATGATCGGAGAAGTTGGAGTGTAAAAAAAGCAAGAGCTCCTCTGAGCATTCGATCAATCTTACCAAGCAACAGGCTAAAGAATAACTTCCGGTGTAATATCGGGAGCAGTTCTTTAGCCTGTTTTGCGATTCTCGCCTAGACTATAATCCACGTTTGTCTTAAACGATGAGCAGTTCTTCAAAAACTGGTAGTAAAAATCGCTTCAGAGAAAAACGCTAAACCGGCTCAAATTGTATTAGCACACGTAAATTGGAGCGTCTGGAAGAAGCAATGGGTTTAATCTCGGAGAAGCCCTCAATTTACGTGACACTAAAAAGTTGATCTATTTTGCAGATCAACTTTTTAGTTTACTATATTAAGGGAGAAGAGACATCTTGTAGGGAGATTATTTTCAATGATTATTGCTTATAAATTTGTTCTCCAAGACAGGATACCCGCGTTCATGCTCCTGCACGCCTTCATTGCAGATTCTGGGGTATGAAGTTCCTCACCCCAAGTAACATAATATCGGAATTCATAGAATCCTCCCAGTGTCGCCTTAAAGTTTGTCTCCCAATAATTATTCATGGGCCATGAGTACAGGTGGGCTGGATCATGGGCAAGCTCCGGATGGCCGCTCAGAAGACGATCCTCATAGTCTAATGAACCGATTTGAATCAGCGGCGTGTCCGGCATGGCAATCGCAATCCCTCGTCCTTCACTGATATACGCCACACCCTCATCAACACAGTAGAAATCGGCAAGGGAACCCGGGAGTTGGTCGATACGCGGTCGTACTGACGCACCGGTTTTTTCAATCCATAGTTCTTGCTGCGGTGAAGAGGGAGCACTTCCGAACGGAAGAGAAATGTATAGATTTTCTGGGTCCCATACACTTTCCTTATGCATGCGTACGGCAACATCAATTCGCGCACGATCACTGTATAAGGTGACAAGTAAGGAATAATGACTGCAGCCATTGACGCTGTATGTCAGACGAACTTTAGCGTATAGTGCGCCTTTTTCAACAATATCAACATTAACCAGTGTTCCCACAGAAGTAATTGCATCAGGGCCTCTACGATTGCGTCCCATCTTGCGCCGAACATCATACATACCAAATTCGTTAGCTGCCCGAGTCACATTATAAACAGGAGAAAATGCATGGTGATTCCGATCTGCACGAAGCAGGTTCTGATTCACGGTCTTGTCGATCCATTTCGTGATGCCAGCACCGATCTCCCATTCAAGTCTTACGTATTGCGATTCCATATATTTCGGCGTAACCTGAAGCTTCGGTGCGACTGGCGGGATGATATCCAACATACGATCCGAGCCTACGTAATCTGTTCGATACGCAGTTACAGGTTTGTGATTGATAAGAGACTTGATCGTCAATTGTACCTGCTGCTTTGGCTGAAGCGTTACCGGAATGGTAAGGATGACACCGCGGTGCCCTGTAACCATTTGCACCTCATATTCAGTGCCCGTCGATTCATCCATGACTTCAAAACCGTTCTTCAATTCCGATATATTCCAGCCTTCCATAATGAGTTCAGCATAATCAGTTTGCGCAAAATCATTAGGATTATATAACTCAAATTTCATTGGACAATTAGGACGAAGCAAAGCGTCACCGCGAGCCTCAAGGATGTCGTATAAAGCGGTATGAGCGAGTGAGCTGGCATTGGCCGCATAGGCTTCTTTCCTGCAGCCAAGCTCTTGAACGAACGGATTCCAAGGTTCGGTGACCGAGGAATGATAACCCCATGTATGCTCAGCGAATAGCGCTAGCTCATATTCCATTGCTTCAAGACGTTCTTTGGAGACGATCTCGCATGCGGGATCTAATAGCTTCACCTTTGTATAGACACGCTGTGCTTCACGGAAAATCTGTACATGCATCGGCGTCGTCGCCGAGCCATCTGTCCACCAATCTGGCCAGTCCCCACGGAAGGTCTCGATTTCCTCGGGATGCTCCTCTGCATAAGATCTCAAATCTGCAAAGAAATCGTCCAAGGTCGCCGGTTGAATCCGGATGCGTTCGCCATGCTTCTCATTCCATGGATTCACAAAATCCATCAACGCTGCGTTCGGCGAGCCGTTGTCGGTAGGAAGTCCGGACACCATCACCGGTACGAACGGGAACGTGTAACCATCAGCAACCAATTGCTGTAAATAACGATCAAAACGTGCTTCGGCCACTACAAAGGATACACCGTTTCGGACATCATGATCATCGCGAATCGTATAAGATCCGCCAATGCCTGGGGTCAATCCAAGATCATTGCCGAACATGTAATGCTCACCGCTCCAGGTGAGAATACGATCTCCTTTCGGCGTTTCCCACCAGAACGGAATCTGCTTCTTCCACAGTGGAAACATGGAATGATGCGTATGAATACATGTAATCAAATTCTCGATACCTGCATCCGCCAGCACTTGACTGTATCCCCAACCAAAGCCTGTAATGTCTGCCGTCATCGCAGAACGTACCGGGAATTGAATCGATTGTCCATAATCTGTTATCCGCTTAATCATGATAGAGAGTATCTCTTGATTTAATTGCTCACCGAAATTGAGATAGGTGCCGGAGAGACCGATATAACCTTTCTTCACCGCATGAGCGAGTTCTTCTTTTTCTATGTCTGTGGCTTTCAATAGGAAGGATTCAACAGGCCAATAGGTTTCACATACCCACTTATAGCCTTTTAAGTCAGGTCTGGCGCCGCTCTCAATATCACGTACAATTTGCAGAGCCTGCCGAATATAATTGACATGATATTGACGAATTTTTTCTTGACGCTCGGTATAGCCGACATCGGTATGGGAATGTTGAATGACGTAAATTGTCCAAGGTTTGTGCTGATTCATCGTAGAGCTCCTTTCGGAATTACAGGATTATCCAATCGAGATATAAACGAAGGGAAATTATATATGAGTTTGAAAATACAGCTTGAAGCGGAACAAAGCATCTTCTTCATACCATGCTTGGAAGTTCGTTCCCCATACATTGTTATGCAAATTCACATGCATACCTCCGGTAAGCGGAGCAAAAGTATGATCAAACTGAAGCAAGCGTGGCTTCCCAGGACAGATAAGTGCAGCATCCAACGTATCGATTTGCACTTTTCCATCTGCTGCTGCATAGTACATCCCTTGCTGAACCGCATGCATATTGCGATTTCCACCTTGAACGACATCCAAAGGTGAGATGAGTTGACCGATTTTGTCCAGCTTCCATTGATTTGGATTGTTCACGATCGGATTAAAGCTCATCCAAGAGGCTTCGGGAAGGCGATAGGCATCTTTGTCAAACCACTGCAGCTTGCATTCCACTGTATGCGTATGTTTTTTAAAGACATACTCAAGCGTTAATTCCCGTGGAGCGCCCATACACTCACATGCCGCTCTCGGCATACGTAGGTTTGCAAGCACGACATCCTGCTCTTCACAAAAGACAGCCTGCAAGGACTGAAGCCTTGGTGTCATAACTTCATGTGCTATCCACTCGTGGGTTAAGTCCATCCCTGGTTTCCCAAAATCTCCGGTTGCCCACACATGCGTATGTCTCCAACTGAGATGATATTCACGATACCATCGGTCATAATCGGCCTGCGAATAAGTTTCGTAGGAGAATAAACCAATTTGATTTTTTGGACCGGCCCATGCCCGACCGCGAGCATCTTTCAGTCCGACAATTGCGCCACTATCCTCAAACACAACCTCAAAATCTCCTAATACATAAGGCTGGTCACTTGATAAGATAGTTGCATCCGTTAGAGTGCTACGAGATGGTTTCAACGCGAGCAGGGCAACTTCGGCTTTCTCTTGTCGTTCAGGTTGAAGTGCTTGGATTGCTTGTTTCAAGTATTCACGCTGTTCCTGCCAAGACTTCTCTATAAGACTAAAGGAACGTGCATTCAGCTTGGCATCGGCTTCCTCACCAAACATTTCAATCATTTCAGCGCGGGAGTTCATTTCGTAGAACCGATATTCCAGCGGGTTTAAGTTGATATCGACCTTATCGCGTTTGCGTGCTTCTTGGAAGTCATCTTTACCATAGTGGATATAATCTGCAAGATATCTTTTGATATCTACACCCCACGTATGCTCAGGAATCATAATTAACTCATCACAGAAATTGCGATATTCTTCATCGCTGTCTGTTAACGCCCCTTCTTGCAGCCACTTACTCTTCAAGCGTAGCAATTCTCGGTAACATGCTAATTTGTAAGGGTCGGTGGAAGAACCGTGAATCCAGCTATCGCCGATTTCTTCTTCTACGACAGTTAAGGTATTACGAATAGCCCATACCTTTTCGGCATACTGGTCTAATGTGGAAGCTTGTATCACTACCTGCGGATAAGCTTCTCGCAGCTTGGCGAACTCAGCTTCAATCTGCTGCACCGTAGAAGGGCCATGATTATCATGGGTATGCGCGAAGTAAAGGATATCGTTCAAACTTTCGATGTCAAAGGTTGTGCCGTAATCTTTGCTGTAGTGGACAACAATTTCAGATCCGTCCGTATTTCGCCATAAGAACATTTCAGGAACGTGAGGAACATAGCTGGAAGGGTTAACGCCTAAGTGCAAATACTTTAGACCAGCCTTTGCCATATGCGTGATTAACGAGCGTGTATGACCGGGAACGTCCGTCATTTTGGCTGCGATCGTACGCTTGCCAAATCGCTCATCAAGTCGCGTCGCCATTTGAATGCCATAGTCAAGCAATTCGCGATCATATAACTCGGTATATGTGGTGAAAGGAAGACCATGCCATCTTAAATAATCCTTTGCAATCGCTTCTTCGACTTGTTGTCTTACTTCGTTGGAACCGTGCTTTAATAGATGATGGATTAACCATGAGCCCGTTGTCCAGATAAAGGAACCTTTCTCCGGGTTCTCGGCAAAATATTTCGCTGTTTGAATCGCACTTGGAAAAAATTGCCCCATATATCGGTCCGTCACATTTTTCGCGAAATCCGTGTAGCCAATATCCAAGTGTGTTTTGAATATAACGTGAATGTGTGTTGCGCTCTGATTCAAGTTCATCGCTCCTTCCTCATAATCACGATTTCAGTGTATAGCAATTTATCTCATTTGACTTTTCGATTTATATTGAATAGGATCAGAAACAAATCAAGCAGAGGTGGAGTATAGATTGTGGCGAATCATATCAAAAATGAACGGTGGGTATATGTCATAGAGGGAGAGAATGGCAACTCGGCTCGAGTAAAGGATTTATTGTTAATGGGGTATGACCATTTTAGCAAAGCGATGCCTTTAACGAATCATGTGCATGAGGATGCATACGAATTCGTCTATGTTGATCAGGGGGCTGTCGACTGGGAGATCGGAGACGAAACATACCATACGAATGCCCAGCAAGTTATACATACAAGTCCGGGGGAGCGGCACCGTGCCAAATTTGATTATATTGGTCCATCCACCATTTGGTGGATGATTATTCGCGACCCAGCCCGAAACAAGGAATGGTTCGGGCTTCAAGAGGAGGAGCGTCAGATCTTCGTTAATTGGATGCAGAACTGTCCACGCATTCAATTGGTCAGCAAGGACGTTGTCGTCTATTTCAAACAATTGAAGCAGCTTCTACAGAACCAGAGTACGGTACTGCTGGAATTTCAACTTCGGCATTATGTCATGGAAATTTTGCTGCATCTATTTCATCATTCGCAGCTTGTTGTGCATTCCCCAAACATGCATACCTACACGCAGCAGCTGAAGGACAGACTTCAGCAGAATCCATCTGCTCGTTATTCAATTGAACAGCTTGCAAAGGAGTTCGGGTTGAGTGAGTCGCATTTCTATCGTGTGTTCCGAGAGACGAATGGACAATCGCCTATAGTGTATATGGAACGAGTTCGTATAGATTGTGCAAGCCAGATGCTGAAGGAATCGAAGATGTCCATCACGGATATTGCCATGGAACTTGGATTTAAGACAAGTCAGCATTTTGCTACAGTATTTAAAAAAATGATAGGGGTGACACCGAAGGCCTGGAGAAAGCAGAATATGCAGCGATGAATTTGGTATTGAAATTTTGAAAACACTCGTCATATAACGGAGTGGTCATATGAACTTAAAGATTGATCGGCAGGACTTGATGAACAGGTTTATTCTCGAACGCCGGCCCGGACAGTGCTTCTCAACTAGCGCATTGGATGTACTTAAATCTTTCAAGTCAAATAAAGCGCTTAAAGCTTTCGGCAATTTGTTGATGTTTCTACGGACGCGATTCTGAGATACAGCATCGCTTACGCTACAGCTCATTAATAGTATGGAAGTTTCTCTAGATTCGTTGCATGTAATAGTGTATAAATATTGGATAAACTTATAACAATTTGGGTATTCAAACAACTCAAACAAAATAAGAAAGGAAAACTTCTATTATTAAGATAAATCTATTATGGGAGGTTTTATTATGAAGAAAAAATTGATGATTTCCTTATTTGCCTCAGCTTTACTTGTGCTTCCAGTAATACCGGTGCATAGCTTTGCAGCGGATACATCCAAACCTACGATCATAAATAACGGCCAAATTAACAACGGTCGAGTTCTCATTCCGTTACGAGCTGTTTCAGAAAATTTAGGCGCAAGTGTGGAATGGTTTCAAACGGAGAAAGAAGTAAAGATTAAAAATGGAGACACGACCCTCTGGCTTGCTGCAAATTTCAAACGCGCAATTATTGAATCACCACCGACTACAGATAACCCGGATATTCCGCACCGGGAATATATTGATATAGATACTGCCACGCAGGTCATTAAAGGAACAACCTATGTTCCGCTACGCTTTGTCGGTCAATCGCTAGGTGCAAATGTCTTATGGAACCAACAGTCTAAGCAGGCGACCATAACATTGGGGGGTAAGGAACTCGTAGTCAACATGGAGCAACAATCTATTCAAATCTCTGATAAGCAGAAAATTATGGATCCACGGTTAAAACAACTCTCCGATAAATTAAATCAAGCAGCTGATATCTCTTCAATTAAAAATATTAGTTCCTACTTCAAACCGTACTTTACCGATAAATTAATTAAGTCTATCGTTCAAAATAAAGGCTTGAATACAGCTAGTACCTATGAATCGCCTGCCTCGTCGCCAGTATACATTAACAAGACTTTAGCCACGCTTGCGCAATCGGTTATATTGGCAAATGGTCTAACAGGAGAAGATCAATATGCCGAGGATCGTACGATCACTCTCGTATTTACGAATGGTGTATGGAAGGTCGATAGCGTCAGCAAGGGGTTGAGGGTACTAATCTCAGGGTTCTCAGATTTTCAACCTCAATAATTATTCATAGGCTCCTGATATTTGAGTAAGAAAAACAAAGAAAGCCCTCACAAGAAGGGCTTCTTTGTTATGTTTATTAATATTAAAGTTTGAAAAGCAATATGTGCCAGGGGAGATGCTAAAAAACGAGGGGTTAATAAAGAAGATTTATTCTTGAGATTTTTATTGCAGTCACATTTTAGGTCGAGCTCTTCGTTGTATAGAGTGAAAGGGGGGGGGAGACAGCTTGAATGATGCGGAGTTAAATCAGATCATTGCAGATGTGTTGGATGGGAACACAGAACAATTTGAGAAAATCATGGAGATTTATCAAAAACCGATTTTTCTCTACTGTTATCACATGCTGGGCAATTATGCCGAAGCCGAGGAAAACGCACAGGAGGTATTTTTGAAGACCTTCCGCACCTTGAAAAAATATACCCAATATCAGATGGATTTTGGTGCCTGGGTATACAAGATTGCCTACCATCAATGTATCGACATCATCCGTAAGCGAAAGTTGGTGAAATATTTGCCTTTCTTTTACCAAGATGAGAAAGAAAATAATGAAGTCGATTTGCATATTGAAGCCAACTATTTTGATGAATCCGTACATCAGGCCATGGCAAAATTATCGGCGGAAGAGCGTAATTTGTTAATCTTACGTTGTGTCGAGGATAAAAGCTATCAGGAGATCGGATTGATTCTCGGTAAAAACAGCGCCAGCCTTCGTAAAAGATACGAACGTACATCTGCAAAATTTCGAAAGTATTATGCGCAAGTGAAGGGAGTGGGAGTGTATGAATATGGACAGGGATCGGGATTTGAAAAAACTGTTTGATGACGCGCGCATTCCCGACGCCGACTTGACAGGAAAAGTAATGAGAATAATACATGCTAAGCCAAAAGAAAAGGAGAGGTTTTTTATGAAATATAAAGTTGTTCTGACTGCGTGTGTAGGGATGATGTTAATGGCCTCCACGGGTTATGCGGCAGTTCAATATCATTCTTTGACCAATAAAGATGGCAAAGTCGTATATGAAACTAAATCTACAAAAGATTACGTAAAAACAGAAACGAAAGATGAGGCAGCGCGGTTCAAGGCATTTTTTGAAGTGAAGGAAAAGGTGCTTAAGAACGGGGAAGCTGGGCTGTTCTATATGGTTGCCAATAACCCGAATCATCAAACAGATCTTGGAACAAAGTTGACGATCTTCCATGATCCATCTCAATTGCGCGATAAGATTACGGATAAATCCATTAAGATCGCAGACAACATCAATGGAAATTATACATTCCAAAAGGCGGACGTAATCTTTAAAAATGCTCAGGAAGTGAATCCTCCTTCTTCGGAAGAAAAAAAGAAAATGGCAGAAAAGCTGAGAAGGCAGGCGGAAGAATCCAATCAGGGATATGCCATGATGCCGGTTGAAATGACAGATCAGTTTTTCCTTCTCTTTGCTACGTATCAAAATGGCGAAGATAAAATCGGGGTTGATATCACTAATCTGAGTGGAAAGAGCGATCCTACAATGTATATTGACGAGAAGGTTGAATTTAAGCAGGAGAAGGTTCAAGTGAAGGGAGTAGAGATGCTGCATACAGAATTTGCTCCTTCGCAGACGCACGAGCTGAAATGGGTATACGAGAGCCCAGACAAAAAGGTGAAATACGCCTATACTTTACGGGGTGACCTAAATAAAGTAAGCAAAGAAACCCTAATGAAACTTGCCGAAGGCTATTTGGAATAATAAATACAACAACAACGGGAATCTCCTCCCATCCAATTGGGGGGATTCCCCTCTAGTAAACCATAGTCCTTCTTCATTTTTTATCATAATCGTTTCTAAGCACCGATTTTAATTCCGTGGAACAATACAAAAGAACGGCCGCTGTTCGCATCATTTGCGACAGGGCCGTTTTTTTGTTTTTCATAGGTTAGCTGTAAATTGCTATTCTTGCCAAACACTCATAGGGTCCCATGGCTTGATCTGATTGTCATATTTTCCAGCCAAAAAAGCTTTCATGTCTTCCAGCTTAGCAGGCACCTCATTCCAAACTGGATGGGGTGGTAACCCTCGTTTGCTTTTCAATAGGATATCCACTGTAACATACAAGCGTTCTGGCTGAATCCAATGAAGAAAGCGGGAAATATCCATTTGCTTGGTCAGGGACAAGGAATCGATTTCGTCATTGTAATGCTTGTTGAACTCGCTGATCAGGTTCAAGAGGTAGTCTCTCTGCTCCTTTACGAAATCCAAGCCGCAAATGGCGCCATGCCCTGGAACAACGATTTCGGGTTTAATTTCATCAATAATGCGATCAAGCACTTTAACCCAATTGAGGGTTCCCTCTTCGCTGTATGCCGTACAACCATTAAACACGACATCGCCAGCGAACAGTACTTTTTCTTTTGGCATCCACAACAGTAAGTCACTATCAGAGTGGGCTGGAGCTACGTTCTGAATCATAACTTCTGTATCGCCAAGACGGATGTTGATATCGTCCTTTATCTCAATATTCGGGAGCACCCATTCTACGCCTTCCAGGTCAAATCCTTCAAATTCCGCTGCAAAAAACCGCTCGCCCGGAGTCGATTCCGGAGAATTCTTTCCTCTTCTGATGACGCTGTCCATCCAAGCGATATTTTCGGTGAGACGCTCTCTAGAGGCTTCCTTGTGCATAATAATACAAGCATCTTCAAACACTTTGTTTCCCCAGGCATGGTCGCTGTTATAGTGCGAGTTCACCACATATGCGGGAGAGCCGCCGTTGCTTACTTCCATAAAAGCCTCCCGCATTTCCCGCGCATGGAACAAATCGAAGAACGTGTCATACACCAACCCATCACCCTTGTTGATGAATCCGGCATTGGCCCAACTGATCCCGCGATACGGCGAAATACCAGCAAAGACGCCATCTGCGACTTCAAAAAATTTAACGCGAGGTTTTTGGATAATACGTCCATACTTCATAAAAATTCTCCTTTACGTATATGTTTTTAGGATAAGGCATAATGACTATGGCTTTATTATAGAGAACGGAAAACAAAAATGCAAGCATGTACTTGCATGCATTTATGCTGTACGATATGATAGTAACAGAACAACATCACACTACATGTATGGAGGCGCTGCAACATGAAGCTAGTAACCTTTCAAACCAAAATATCCCAGGAACCTTTGTTTGGGCTTGTAATTAACGAGAAATTTGTCGTGTCTTTTGCCGCAATCATGAAAAAGCAGGGAACATTCGTTGACAGTCTTGAAAGTATGGACAGCTATCTTCATTATTTACCGGCAAGTTATGATGCCGCTAAGGAATTAATGCAATATGCGGTCGAACAGTCGCATCAATTTAATGAAAATGAAATCTGCCCGATTGTAGCGGTAAAACTGCTGCCGCCAGTTCCAAATCCGGCTGCGCTTATCGATTTCGGGCTGACGCCAAGACATCTGAGAAATGCTGGCGTAAATCTGCTGCAAAGAGAATATACAGGGCCGGAAAGAGAAGAGCTTAAACAAAAAATCACTGAAAAATTCCAGCAAGATCCGAATAAAGTAACTTTCAGTTATTACAAATGTAACCATAATGCATTAATTGGCGATGGAGATACGATTCATTGGCCTTCGTATTCTTCCTACCTGGATATTGAGCCGGAGCTGGCCTTTGTTACAGGGATGGAGAACTGCATTGCAGGTTATGTTATTTTTAATGACAGTACTGTCCGCGATGTGCAATGGCCGGATTTCCAGGGGCTGACCGGACCGACGCGCTGCAAAGATTTTGATCGCAGCAAAGGCATAGGGCCATTTCTGGTTACGCCGGATGAAATCGACAATCCGCTGGGACTGGATGTGAATGTATGCATCGGGGAGAGACTGCACTGGAAGGGGAGCACATCCGAGTATGCTGCACACCCTGCAAAAGTGATGGAGGAGGTTCTCAAAGTTTTCACACCGCTCCCGGGCACGATTATAGGAATGGGGACGATACCGGATTGCTGCGCAATCGAGACCGAAGAATGGCTGTTGCCCTCTGACCGAATCCAGATTACATTTGATAAATTAGGCACGCTCACGCAATTGGTGCCTGATCATGTCAAGATTACGGAACCAAGCCGCTGGGAAAAAAGAAGCGATTTGCCTTAAAAAACATTTATCAAAATGATGAACCCCGACCCTGCTGCATATGCAGAACTTGTAGTAGAATAGGATTAACATATGCAAAAGGAGAACTACAATGCAAACTTCAGACAGAATCATTGAAGCCGCGACACAGCTCATCAAAAAGAATGGCTATCGGGGAGTAAGCACCAAAGCCATTGCAACGGAAGCTAAAGTCAATGAATCTACGATTTTTCGGCAATTTGGAAGCAAGCAAGGCATATTGGAAGCCATCATTGAAAGACATTCGGATATTCCGCAATTTGAGAAGCTGTTAAAAGAGGAAGCGACCGATAATCCGGAAGTCGATCTGCTGAATGTAAGTCAGCAGTACCGTTTGTTTTTCCATAAAAATGCGGACATCATTTTGATTGGCATCCGCGACAAAGGAATGCTTCCCGAATTAGACAGAATGCTCGCCGATCCGCCGGCGAAGCTTCACTCCTTGCTGGTTGAATATTTTGAACGCTTGCAGAAGAAAAAAGTTATCGCCAGACAGGATGAGCGTCTTGTCGCAATGTCTTTTCTCTCGATGTGCTACGGATTTCAGATGAGCGAGCTGATTCACCGGCAATATCAATCCCAATTCGTCACCGAGGAAGAGTTCTACAAGCATAGTGTCTCATTGTTTGTTAAAGGAATTTTGGCTCAGTCATAAGCATTATTGATTTATCCCATTCATCTAATGGAAGAGCATGCAGCGACGGTTGATGATGTGGTGATTATTTTTAGTAATGGAAAATAAAATACGTGGATGCATTATATAAAAAACATGACTCATTAAATTAAGCCCAATTTTTTCTAGGGCTTTTTTTGTTTGGGTCCTCAGGATTGTATTTGGTCTATACTCAAACTTTCGAGCCAGAGTTATTGTACGAGCTTTAATGCAAGACAATCATGCCTATTGTATTGGAATTATCCAAGGCTGTACTTACTTAATATCTTATAAGAAATTCTTGAAATTACAGAAATTTATCCAGTAGGGGGATGCTATTATACAAATACAAATAAAGACGAGGTGATGATATGCAAGCAAAATTGGCAGCGGACGCCATTCCCCTCCCCAAAAAGCGGAACTCATGGATAAGGACGATAAAAAAGTATAAAGTGATGTACGCTCTCTTGTTCCCGGCATTAGTTTACTTTGCCGTATTCAAATACATTCCTATGGCGGGAATCATTATTGCCTTTAAAAACTATAATCTGGCTTTGGGACTATGGGATAGCCCATGGGTGGGATTTAGAAATTTTACAGATTTTATGAACGGCGTTTATTTCTGGGACATCATGAGAAATACGATTATCATATCCCTGTATAAGCTGTTGTTCGGTTTCTCAGCTCCTATCATACTTGCTTTGCTGCTCAATGAAGTTTATACCCAATGGTTTAAGAAAATCGTTCAAACGATCACTTATTTACCCCACTTTCTATCATGGGTCATTGTTTATGGAATGATGGTGGCATTATTAGCCCCAGGGGATGGTCTTTTTAACATGATATTGAAGGAAACTGGAGTTGAACCCATCTCATTCCTAACGGAACCTGCCTGGGGCAGACTGCTGATCATCTTATCTGAAATATGGAAGGATATTGGATGGGGAGCGATATTGTACCTTGCAGCATTAGCAGGAATCGATCCAAGCTTATATGAAGCGGCTAGAATTGATGGCGCTTCCAAGTGGAGACAGCTATGGCATGTAACACTTCCCGGCATTCGAGGCGTGATGATTCTGATGCTGATCCTTAAATTAAGCCATATTCTGGATGCTGGTTTTGACCAAATATTCATGTTTGCCAACAGCTTTAATCAGGAGAAGATCGACATTATCGACACATGGGTATACCGTGAAGGGCTCGAGCGACTTAAGATTGGCTTGGCTACTGCTGTGGGATTATTTAAAGCGGTCATCGGATTTGTTTTAGTGTTGGCAGCGAATAAGCTCGCCAAAAAATTCGATGGGCAAATTTGGTGAGGTGGTTATCAAAATGATCAATTTGACAATCGGAGAAAAGGTCTGGCAAGCATTCGTTTATTTTATTCTTATTTTGCTAGCTCTACTTTGCTTACTACCCTTTCTATATGTGGTTGCTGTTTCAGTAACGCCAGAATCGGAAGTGCTAAGAAGAGGAATTGTTATTATACCAGAAACCTTTACCTTTCTAGCCTATAAAGAAGTATTCATTTCTCATGGTATTGGGCAGGCGTATAAAATCACATTGTTTCGAACGATTGTAGGCACTGCTCTCAATGTGTTCTTTACGGTAATCGCGGCATATCCGTTATCCAAAAAATATTTGCCGGGTCGCAGCCCATTTTTACTATTCATTGTCTTTACTATGATGTTTGGAGGAGGATTAATTCCGACTTATTTACTAGTCCGCTCTCTGGGATTGCTAAACAGTCCGTGGGTATTGATCATTCCAAATCTCATTAGTGCATTTAATCTGGTGATCATTAAAGGCTTTTTCGAGCAATTGCCTGCTGAAATCGAGGAATCAGCGAGGGTAGACGGTGCAAGTGAACTTCAGTCGTTATGGCGGATCATTTTACCTCTGTCCTTGCCCGTCCTTTCCACAATTTCATTATTTTACGCAGTCGGGCATTGGAACAGTTACTTCGATGCTATTGTTTATATCAATGATTCCAACTTAATGCCGCTTCAAGTGATCTTGCGCAACATCCTGCTTAACGTCGCAACACAAAGTGCTGATTCGCTTGCCAATACCGGAGCTGTTAGTACGTTCGCTATACAAATGGCAGCAGTTGTCGTAACTACAGTTCCGATTTTGATCGTTTACCCATTTATGCAAAAGCATTTTACCAAAGGTGTGCTCTTGGGATCGGTTAAAGGTTAAAAAGATATTCCAACCTGAGTTGTTACGGGGAAACCGTGATAATATAGAAGCAAAGGAGAGGTCATTATGCAACGTAAAGCGATTACATTTGCTATTCTGACAGCAATGGTCGGTGTGGGAACAGTATTGTCAGGCTGTGGGGAACAAAAAGAGGTTACATCGACAGCTTCGGGTAATTCACAAGGCCAGTCTAGTCCCTTTGAAACCAAATTGAAAATTTCGATGTTTAACCAAGGAACTTTCAATGCTGCTGCTCCGATTCCTCCCCGTGAAGAAGATATCCAACGCCAAATGTTGGAGAAAGCAGTAAATATCGACTTGGAAATGATGATTCCTCAATCAGGGCAAGCAACGACTAAATTAAATACGCTCATTGCTGGCGGAGATATTCCAGATTTGATCTTTTTGAAGAGCCGGGCTGATCTCGCGCAATATTATGACCAAGGCGTTCTTGCGGATTTGACACCGTATCTGGATCAATTTCCTGAATTGCAGAAACGTTTTAGCAACGACTCCTGGGAGGCGATGTCCTATCAGGGAAAAACCATTGGAGTTCCAGGTTATGATAATGTAAACGGTATTAGTCGAAGCTTCTTTATCCGTAATGATTGGCTGAAAAAGCTGAATATGGAAGTGCCAACAACACCTGACGAGCTATTTGAAGTTATGAAAGCCTTTACAGAGAAAGACCCGGACGGCAATGGTAAAAATGATACGTACGGATTCATAGGCGGTATGAATAAAGAAGGCAATCTGCAAACCTATGGCTTCGATAGTTTGATGTGGATGTTTGGTGTCAATCCTCCCTCAGCCATTGATGTGAAAGACAATGAACCAGTGTTCCTGTTTACCGACCCAAAAATGAAAGAAGCACTCGCTTATATCAATAAAATGATGGAAGCTAAAGTTGTAGATCCAGACTGGGTGACGATGAATACTCCCGATTTATTGGACCAAAAGTTATTTAAGGGTAAAGTTGGCTTTATGATAAGAGATGCCCGCAGGCTGGAACCAGATTATCAGCAAAAAATGAAAGAAATCAGTGGAGAGGTGCCGGAATGGATCGTCATTCCTCCAATGACAGGTCCTTATGGTGATCAAATTGTAGAGAGAAAATCGTTCCAAGGCAATTCATGGGCCATATCCAAGAAAGCGGATAAGGACAAAATCATTCGGATCTTGTCCATGCTGAATTATCTCTTTACGGACAAAGAAGCCTATCCGAATTTTGCATACGGAATTAAAGGGATTCATTGGGATTTGGTAGACGGCAAGATCAAAAATAAAACCTCCGAATTATCAAAGGAAATGAAAGAAAAGTACTTATGGGTCGATCATTATAGAATGCCGCGTCGTGGTGATGATGCTGAGTACTTCAGCTTCCAGAATCCGAAGACGGCAGAAGCTTTTGAGAACAATCAGAAATACGTGGCGGCTACGTTGCCCGGGAATTTATTGACTGAAGACCCGAACGATTCATTGGCTGCTGACCGCCAACGCTACATTAATGAAAGCTTGGTCAAATTTATGACTGGCAAAGAGCCTCTTTCGAACTGGGATAATTTCCTCAATACATTGGAAACTAAGTTTGACATGCAGAAGTATAAAGATTCAGTAATCAAGCAATTTAAAGAAGCAGGCTTAATCAAGTAAATCAAACGAAGAGAGCGGCTATAATTAGCCCCTCTCTTTATTGAAATATAAGAAAGTATAAGTTTTACTTTATACTTTATCCTTCTATTTTTCGAAGAAACGCTTATCGTCCTTAAAAAGGACGCCGAAGGCGTTTCTTCTTATCATATGCTATTATTTGTTTATTACAGATTTAAAAGGAAGATGATCGATGCGAAGAAGAATCAGCTTGCCTTTAAAACTATTTTTTATCGTGTTTGCATTTGTATTAAGCTGCATAATCTTGATAAGCCAATTGTCTTATCGTTATGTCCAAAAGGAAATAAGAACCTCTGACATTTATTACACCAACCAAATACTTGATAAGATTGATCAGTATTTCACAGTTAATTTTTCCTCCTTCCAGACGATGCTGTTCTCGGTCGAGTCATCGGTGAAAGCCAACATTGACAATCCGGACGTGATTAAAAAGCAATTAAGAGAGCTCTATGAACTCAACAGTAATTACGTCAGTAATATTTATTTGATCAAAAACGATTTATCTATTCTAGGCGGAAGTACACCTACCCGAATATTTGATGAACCTTTAGCTGAAAGAGAACCATTGTTTGATGCAGCTGACAAGAATAGAAGGATTACATTTGTCAGTGATCCTTACAAATCTAAATATTCCGGCTGGACAGTTACGATGGTCCGATATCTGAACAGTGCTCCGTTTCCTATGGCCATTGCAGTAGATTTAGATCTAAATGCCATTGAAGATACCTTGTTCAAGATTAATAAAAAAGAACAAATGAATTTGGCTCTAATCACCGCATCGGGAAAAATCATTGCCGGATTTTCGGAAAATAAAGGCCCCCTGAATGTTCAAGATCATACTTTTTCAATCGGTGAAACGTCAGCAGAAGAAATTCTGGATACTACAGAAACAAACCTTCAACTGCACACCAAGGAGGGGATTCAAGTCTCCCTTCTAAAAAAACCGACTGAAAAATTCAACTGGACCATCATCTCAATCAACGATGAATCACGCTTGAAAGCTGCTTTATCCAGATTGGAAACCTATTATATCGAGCTTCTAGCTGCTGGTTTTCTCTTAAGTCTGTTCGTTTCCTTCTTTATTGCCAAATATATAAGGAACCCGCTCTATGCACTCAAAACAAAAATGAAGCGGGTGGAGCAAGGCTCCCTCACAACTACAATATCGATTAACCGAAATGATGAGTTTGGAGATCTCTCCCGAGCATTCGATCGTATGCTGCAGCAAATTGTGGAACTGATTCGGGGAGCAGAGCTTCATAACGAACTTGAACGAAAGCTGGAAATTCAAGTGCTGCAGTCTCAAATAAACCCTCATTTTCTGTATAACACGCTTGGTTCTATCAGCAATGTCATACGACTCGGACAAATAGAGAAAGTAGATGTGGTGATCGAGTCTCTCATTTCAATATTGGAATATGGGATAGCTGACGCTTCGGAGAAGGTATCACTGCGTCAGGAATTGCAGAATGTATCAGACTATATCGCGATCCAGAACATCCGCTATAACCGAAACTTCCAATTAATCGAAAATATCGAAGCAGGGCTAATAGATTTTCCGGTTTTTCGAATGCTGTTGCAGCCCCTTGTGGAGAATAGTATCTTCCATGGTTATAACGGAGGGGGGATCGAAGGCCCTATTACTATTCATGCGTACAGGGAGGGTGGCAACGTCATCATAGAAGTAGTTGATCAGGGCGAGGGAATTCCAACTGATAAAATAAAGCATATTTTAATTTCAGAACCGGGGGATGTGGAATTGAAAAGGAAAAGAATCGGGTTAAACAATATTCATGACCGAATCAGACTTCACTACGGAGAACAGTTCGGGCTCCAAATCATAAGCATACCTAAGGAAATAACCCGGGTTCGCGCCTTATTCCCAGCAGGCTTGTTTAAAGGAGATGCATGATGATGAGAGACTACACCTGCTTCATTGTTGACGATGAAGATCTAATCATTCAGAGATTGGAATTGTTTTTTCACGAGCGCTCCCTTAGGGATAAGCGATTTCATTTAGTGGGAAAAGCGAATAATGGGCTGAAGGGGATAGAGGAGATCGTAAAGCTTAAGCCGGATATCGTAATATCTGATATCGTCATGCCGCGAATGGATGGGATTTCCATGATTGAGCAGCTAAAGCCAAAGCTTCCCCATACCCAATTCATTCTTTTGACCGCTTATTCATCCTTTGAATACGCCCAGAGAGCTATTCAAGCCAACGTATTGGAATACATTGTTAAGGTTCCGCTCAGAGATGCGGATTTGGGTCGAGCTTTAGATAAGGCAGCCGGGATTTTAAATGAAGTTAAGAAAAAAGAAGCGGAATTTCAATCTTTAAACGTATCCGTGCTTGAAAATAAATATCGAGTCCGCAAGCAATTTTTTAACGAGCTTATCAGAGGCGAAATCCCTTCTCATCGGGCATCAGATTTTGCCAATCGTATGCAGTTCCATTTCTTTCAAGCCAACTATCGCTGCTTTATTGTCGAAATGAATATGTATGAAAGTTTCCGAAATGATTATTCAGCGTCTGATCAGAACATATTGAGGTATGCGATTACAAATATAATCGAAGAAACGGTGATGAATGGTGGCAGTGGTGTAGCTGCGGATCTATCCGATAATCGGTTTATTGGCTTTCTATCCTGGGAAAATAATCGTAGTGATCTGGAAACGGAATATGATTGCCAGACATTGGGGGGGCAGATCGTCTCCCATTTGCATCAATATTTGAATCAAAGGGTATCCGTCGCTTTTGGAGGTCCACACCGAGGCTGGGAATCCATCAAACAAGCTTACACGGAAGCACAAAATGTGAGTGATGATTTCTATTATCATACAGAGAAAGTAGTAAAAACACCCATGCATCGGTTCCATTACCATAATGACAGAAAAGAAGAATTTCAGGAGAAATTGGCTGATTTTCTTGCTGGGGTGAAAAGAAAGGTTTCCAAGGAAGAGCTGGAGAAAGCATTTGCTGATCTGAACCAATTTGTTACGGACCATAAAATCCATAAGTCCATCATGGCGCCTATGTTAAGAGACTTGTACAGAGACATTATTGTGAAGTTTAAATCGGGAAACAAGTTGGCTACGGAAGTAGCAGAGTTTCCCATAGAATTTTTAGCTTTTCGGGAGCAGCTTGCCTATATCGGCGACTTTACCTTCGAATATGTACACGCCGGCCAACTTTTACATCGTATAGAAATCATGAGTGCTATGCGGTTTATAGAGAAAAACCTGAAACAGCGATTAACGCTCGAGGCGATTGCCGAGGAAGTGAATTTAGCTCCATCGTATTTTAGCAGCTTATTCAAAAAAACAATGAACGAAGGCGTTATCAGCTACATCAATCGTAAAAAAATCCAATTAGCTCTCGAGCTGTTAAATATTCAGGATTATTCTATATTGGAATTGTGCGAAGAAGTAGGAATTGTGAATGAAGGTTATTTTTGCAAATTATTTAAAGAATATACGGGTGATACTCCTAAGCAATATCGGATAAAAATGACACGGTATGAATCCAATTAAGGTTGCAAAAAATGTGTGATTTTTTCGCGAAATCATGTAAAAAAAAAGGGAGCAAAAGGATTACCATGATAGAAGGATCTAATCATGGAGGTTATCAAAATGGAGCTTATTAAAGCAGATGTAACCGTCGTCGGCGGAGGTATTGCTGGGATATGCGCTGCTATTGCCGCCGCACGCCAAGGGCTGCAAGTGTCACTTATTAATGATCGACCGGTTCTTGGGGGAAATGCGAGCAGCGAGGTCAGGGTTCATATCAACGGGTCGGCTTATCTCGGAAACAGTCCATCCTATTATGCACGCGAAGGAGGGTTGGTGGAAGAACTCAAGTTGAAGATTTTCCACTATAATCCGTTATACAACAAGAAGCTGATGCTTTCGCTTTCGGATACGGTCTTGTTGGATATGGTCTATGCTGAGCCTAACATTTCTCTATTTCTGAATACATGCGTGCATGAGACGGGCATGGAGAACGGCAGAATTAAATGGGTGGATGGTCTTCAATTGGCTTCCGAAAGGAAATTTCGTTTTGAAAGCCGAACCTATATCGATTGCTCCGGAGATGGAGTTGTCGGATATCAGGCAGGTGCTCTCTTCCGATGGGGGAGAGAAGCGAAACATGAATACAAGGAAGAATTGGCTCCTGAAGTGGCGGACCATTACACCATGGGCGATACGATCCTGTTTCAAGCCCGTGACGTAGGATATTCCGTTCCATACAAAAGACCTGGCTTTGCGTATGATATTACGAAGTTAACCTTTTTCGATAGTATCAGAAAAGGCTTAAATCATCGGGCTTTTCCAAGAAAAATCAACGGGCTTGGCGGATTGTGGTGGTTGGAATACGGCGGACATATGGATATTATTAAAAATAATGAAGACATCGCGTTAGAGCTGCGGAAATTGGTATACGGGATTTGGGATTATCTCAAAAATAGCGGTGAATTTGATGATGTAGACAATCTCATTTTGGATTATGTATGCCCGATCCCGGGAAAGCGGGAGTCGAGGCGGTTTATTGGGGATCACATGTTGTCTCAGAACGATCTCACAGCAAAGCCGCATTTCGAAGATGCTGTATCGGTCGGTGGATGGTATATGGATTTACATGCTAATAAGGGCATCTACGATGAGGGGCCGGCTACAGCTTGGAATTTCGTGCCTGGATTGTACAATATCCCTTTCCGCAGTTTATATTCACGAAATATTCCTAATCTCATGTTCGCTGGTCGCAATATAAGTGCTACCCATGTGGCTTTCGGATCTACAAGGGTTATGGCAACCTGCGGTTGTATGGGGCAGGCGGTTGGAACAGCTGCTTCGTTGTGCTCGAAATATGAGGTAGACCCTGCTGCTATAGTCGAAGCTCATATGGGGGAGCTGCAGGCGCTATTGCTTCGAGACGGACAAACCATTGTAGGCCTTCAAGAGGAATTGGATCCTTACTTCGCTGACGGATTAACTATTCGTGCCTCGTCTCAGCGCAGCTATGACAATCTTCATCCAACCGAAGAGATTTCCTTGGAGAAAGGGTTATGTTTGGTCTTGCCGATTCAGACATCCGTGGCTGAAAGCGTACGGTTCAAAATTAAAAATAGCTCCAAGCATTCGGAAACTCTACATGTGAAGCTTTTTGGCGGGGAACGAAAGGAAAACTACATTCCAACCAGCGAGTTGAGAGACTACCACTTGGTTATTACAGCCGGTCATGACGACTGGATTACGCTAGACTTGGACTGCAAGAAACCGGCTGACGACAAAATCTACATCATATTGGAGGGCACGGCGAGCCTTGCCATATACGGTAATGAAGAGAAATTGACAGGAGCGGTCAGCTTCCACTATAGGCCGGAAGAGCCGTCCAGGCTGAAGAAATTCAATAAGAGCATTTGCTTTAAGGACCTGGTGCCAGCTCAGAATATGTATAGTCCTGAGAATGTTGTCAATGGCTACTCCAGACCTTATGGCCAACCGAATGGCTGGATTTCTGAACATTCGGAAGGACAGGAATGGTTGGAATTCTGTTTTGCAAGCCCCAAAAATCTGGACGAAATCCATCTTGTTTTTAATTCGCAGCTGGATTTGGAGCATTTCAACGACCCGATTGAGTCCCTTATCCAAGATTATGATATGACCTTGACCTTAGAAGACGGAACCGAGAGGACAATCATAACTCGTGGAAATTATCTCACGTTGAATAAACATAAGATAGATGCGAATGGTGTAACCCGAATCCGGATTAATTTCGGCGCAACTTATGGTTCGCCTTATTTTGAAGTGTTTGCTGTGAAATTGTTTGCTCCTAAAATCGATAAATGAGGACAGGTGAAGTCACGATGAAGGAATTATTCCCTCGTAAAGGGCTCCCCAATATAATTCAAAAATTGGAAAATGGGGATACCGTAACAATCGTCTATTTCGGCGGCAGTAATACACGTTCTGAAGGCTACAGGGTTATGACGGCGGATTGGCTTCGTAAGCAATATCCTAAGGCGGATATCCGCTCTGTGAATGCAGGCATTGATGGGACAGGATCGGATTTGGGCTGTGCCCGTTTGGAGACAGATGTACTGCGTCATCGACCTGATCTAGTATTTGTTGAATTTGTCGGTAATGATGGCGGAGATCCCGAATCCAAGGCGCGGATCGAAGGGATTGTCCGTCAGATCCGCAAGCGGAGCCGGTTTACTGATATCCTGTTCGTTTATACGCTGAAGGAGCGGGATGTGGCCTTATTTCAGTCTGGAGAATACCAGAAGGGGGCTCTAATGCAAGAGGAAGTGGCCGACTATTACGGTATTCCTTCGATTCATCTGGGCGTAGCGGTCAGTCACTTGGTGTCGGAGGGAAAACTCGTTTTCACCTCAAGGGAAGACGTGTCCATTTCCGGAGCCGTTGTTTTTACACATGATTCGATCCATCCGACTATTCCCGAAGGACATCAGATTTACACGGATACGATCACCCGGTCATTTGAAAAAATTAGAGAACTTCAGGATCATCCAGGAAGGTCAGTACATCACTTACCTCAGAATCCGTTGGTCCCGGCTAATCCTTGGGAATATGCGAGCATGCTGTCATTGGATAGTCTTACCGATTTTTCCGCAGGATGGTCTTACATGACTCCCGATGATTGTGCTTTAGTACGCGAGTACAATTGGTTGTTCCCCGGCCTGTGGCGAGCAGTCGATCCTGGAGAGGCTATTACGGTGCAGTTCGAGGGAACTCATATCGGGTTATTCGATATCGGGGGGCCTGATTCTGGCAGATTGAAGGTGTCGGTGGATGGTGGGGAACCCTTTATTGTCGATCGATTCACACTACACAACGATCATAATCGTAATCAGTATGTATTCTTGCCGGAGCTCCCGAATGGGAAACATACGGTGCGCTTCGAAGTCGATACCGAAAAGACAGACAAAGCGGCTGTATTTGAGGCATGCGGCAATGAACGAAGTATTGAGCATATTCGGCAGCATCCAGATTGGTATGATCAAACGGTGATCCAGCTTGGGAAGTTGTTATTGGTGCAGCCGCCATTATAATTAATCATAAGGTTTTCTCCAATTGAAAGACCTATATCATACTGACTGCAGTTGAGCGGCCAGTTATGATGTAGGTCTCTTTTTAAAGGAAGACAATGTCGTTTCTTCTTGCTTAAAATCTTATAAGAAATTCTTGAAATCAAAGAAATTTCACAGTTACGTGACATGCTATGATAAAAATGACGGAGCGGGATTAGCCAGAAGAATACGGCTGATTGCTTCTTTATGATCTTCGAACAAAGGAGGGTTTTATTAATTTGTAAGCGTTATCAACTTAAGGGAGGCTGTGAGTTGTATGATAAAAAGGAAGCTGTTTTTCTTAATCGTTTTCATCGTGACGATATTAGTTCCTTTCAGCCTAGACGGAATAAGGACCGCTTATGCAGAGACCTTACCGTATAAGACGATTATCATCGATGACGGGAGCATCACGATCAATGATGTTTTGACACCTGATGTGGGTAACGAGAACAACGGATATTCGGCTCCAAATTGGACCACAAGTACAGGGGTGAAGGGGTATGATAACTCCAGCTCCAAATATACGAGTACAGCAGGCAGAACGATATCATGGAATCCACGATTGGAAGCAGGAACGGCGAGAATTTCGTTATACAAGCTTAACTGGGAAGATAAAGCGGATAGCAATGTAAAAATTGAAATCGTCCACAATGGAACGACGGATGTTCTTTTTATGGATTTGAGGCCTTCGTTTGGCGCTTCTGTGGGATGGGTTGATTTGGGAGAGTACTATTTTTCCGGAGTTGGTAACGAATTCGTTAGATTAACTCGGTCTACCAGCACAACCAGCACGATACTTACTCGTGCAGATGCGGTCAAGTTCGAAGGGAATATTCAGCAAAAAGAGCCTCATAAGACGATCATCATTGATGATGGAAGCATCACGATTGATGATGTCGTCACTACTGATGTAAATAACGCAAATAACGGGTTCTCCGCTCCTGATTGGACTACAAGTACGGGAGTGAAGGGATATAATAATTCTAGTTCCAAATTTACCGATGCAGTAGGAAGAAGCATCACATGGAATCCGCGATTAGAAGCAGGGACGGCGAAAATTTCATTCAACAAACTTGATTGGGCGGATAAAGCAGACAGTAATGTTAAAATCGAAATTGTTCACAATGGGATTACGGATGTTATGTTTATGGATCTGAGACCCTCGTCGGGGCCATCGGCCGGATGGGTTGATTTGGGGTCCTATTATTTCAGTGGTGATGATAGCGAATTTGTCAGACTGACTCGAACACAACCTACGACCGGAAAAATCATTACGCGGGCCGATGCGGTCAAATTTGAAGGGAATATACGGCAGCAAGCTCCGCCGTTGCCTCCGCTGCGCAGTCGTACATTGGCGAATCTCAGTTACACGGAAAAAGGCAGCATCGAGAATGCCAGCTATAAGGCTACCTTTTATGAAGCTGCTTGGGATGAAGGCAAAACCATCGTTCGTGATATGTTCTACAAGGATACGGATACGGGGAACTGGATGCCTGTTAATAATGTGGCGGAAAGACTTGAAGAACAATGGGTCTTATTGGATGGGAATGCGGGGAGTCGAACCAATTATTACGATACGATGAACAAACGCTGGATTACATTCGACGAGATCAATTTCCCAGACAGCCACACGGCGATATTAACCGATTCTTCACATGAAAGCGATTACGATTTACAAGTGAACTGGTCTATGTCAGGGGACAAACCTGATGTTTCCTTCGCCTTTACACCTCGCAAGGATGGCAATTATGTAATCGGTTATCAGTCCTTCACAACAGAGCAAATCTCAGACGTCAATGAAGTGTTAAATGGTTTCAGATCACACGCCAAAATGGTAGGTTCAGTGGAATCAACAAGCTTAAGGGAACTAAGCGCTCCGATGAGTCTAATTGAGAAGAATGACGGTTCGGGGAATCCATTGACATATGGGGTATTTGTACCGTCGGATGAGCTTCCGGTTGAATTTGAACCGACGGGAGGCGTTACGAAGCAAAGGCTTGGCATGAGCCTTGTCAACAACGAAGGCAGCGTGCAGCCAATCTTGTACGCTCCTCAATTAGGGACCTATTCTCAAATGAACGCAGAAAGCACTTATCAATTTCATATGGGACTAATCGCTCAAAAAAGCAAATTGTATGAGTCCTACGCGGATATTCTTCGCAAAGAGTACGGTTATTCTGCATACCGGGAAAATGTATCAGATCAGTCGCTTACTGACGCGATGTTCAATATGATCGATTTACTTAAGATAGAGCCGCAAGGGGATGACTCTGTTGATTATGTCCCGTCACCCAGCGGGTGGTGGAGCCGTGCCAAGGGCTTTATTGACATCGAAAACGAGGATAGCGTTCGAACAAGCTCGAATGCAGTTCTTTTGGGGGCTTACTATTTGACTGGGGATGACCAGCTCTACGATACGAGAGCATTGCCGTCCGTCCAGTATGGCTTATCGCGAAATGGTATAGGCTGGTCGCCTACGCAAAAGCCAGTATACGGTGTGCCGTCGTTATGGAAAATGGCAACCTTGCCGTTTGATTTTTCAAGCGTAACCGCTCTCAATCAGATGATGGGTACTTCGGCAGGAATTGGAGCACTGGCACAGGAAGAATACCTCGTGCGTGATCCTGACCAGAAAGACCGTGGTCCTGTCATTCAACCCCTGATGATGTATCGTATGACGGGAGATACGCAGTATTTACAGGCTGCCAAGGATGCAGCCGACAGCTATATCATGCAGCATATTGATACGCCTGCATCCGTCAATGTGAGTAAAAATGAGTTCATTTATTATTATAGCAAGCTGTGTATGGAGATCTTGGAGCTTTACGAGGAAACTCAGGATCCCAAATACTTGAATGCAGCTTATAAGGAAGCCAAACGGTATGCAACGATGTTTGTTGCTCGTCCGGTTCCTGAAGGTAGCGTTACGATTCCGCAGCCTGAGACGTATAATTACGCGGAGTCGTTCCATTGGCCGGAAAGTGGTAAATATCAATATCCTCGGATCAAGCTCCCAGAAGATGTAGCCGGAGGCGTACAAGCGGATAGTTGGCTTGTTTCTCCCAATGGATTGACGTTTGAAGCGGGAAGTACAACTGGCTATTATCGGATGAATGCTCAGGAAGCTCCATTCATGCTGAGATTGTCGCTCTATACAGGTGATAAACTGCTGCAGGATATTGCTCATAATGCAGTTATTGGACGATATTCTAGTTATCCAGGTTATTACTATAAGGGCTTCGCCGTTAGCCAACTTGAGCCAGAGTTTCCTCTGGAAGGCCCAAGCGGGGCTACATCCATCTATTATCACCATATCCCGGGACAGCTCGGGCAAACGATGGATTATTTGATCAGCGAACAAACGTTGAAATCAAATGGTAGTATTACATTTCCTTCTGTTTTTGAAACTAATTTTTTATGGTTCAAATATCACCTCTATGGAAATAAACCAGGGAATTTTTACGGTAATTCCGACGTTTGGCTCTGGATGCCCAAGGGGATTATCAAGACCAACCATCCTCAATTGAACTGGATAACGGGAGAGAGCGGGAATAAATTCTACATCGGGTTAAGCAACGAATCATCAGCTGAAGTCCAGACTCCGATCGAATTGAATGCGCAAATCATTGGGTTCAACCCGGCACAAGATTATACCGTAACCATCATCCGCGACAATGGCACACCAGAGCAAGCGGTTATGAGTGGTGGAATCATTCAAGCCACGGTTTCAAGCAAAGGAATAACCGCTATCATTGTAGAAGGACTCAACATTGATGTGCCGCTGCACCAGGTCAGAACTGCTGATACATCGGATGCAAGCTATTTCTTCGATATCCACAGTCCAATAGATGCGGTTAAAGGTATGCTGATCGTCAAGCCCGACGAAACGGCCTATGATGCTTATGTGCAGGCAAAAACGACAAAACCAGCGACGATCCATTATTCCTTGGATGGCGGAGTAACGTATACAACCATTCCAGATACGATCTATCCGATGGAATGGTCGATACGGGTAAACGATTTATCCCAAACCTTCACTTATTATGTGGAATCGGATGGGAAACAGACCCGCAAGCGGACACTCTATTTGCCTGATCAAGTACAAGAAACTCCAGTTCAACCGGATTGGCAGGAGAGTTCATCGATCATTGTGGATAATACGGAGGCAGAGACAGAAGGCGTCTGGATACGGGATACAACGGCTAACGACTATTACTATGATAACTATGTGTACGCCAAATCGACTGCCGGCACAGCGACAAGCAGAATTAAATGGCGGCCTGAGCTGCCGGAAAGTGTTACTTACAGTGTGTATTACAAGCTTCCGCAAATAACCGCTACAAGTGAAAATTGGGCAACGAATGCCTCATTTACCGTTTATTATAGTGGAGGCTCCGAGACGGTTACCGTTGATGAGACAACGGCCAATGGGACTTGGGTGCACCTGGGAGATTATCCTTTTGCAGCAGGCGATAGCGGATATGTCGAATTAACCAATAAGGCCAACAAGTCACGGGTAGTTGCCGATGCGATGATGTGGGTGGATCCAAACAGTATGCCGCAATTGGAGTCTGTGGTGATCCTGTCGGATCGGGGTGAACTGCAAATGACTCAAACCGCACAACTAAGCGTAACCGGCTATTTGGATAACGGTCTGATTGGTGATCTATCACAGGCAAATGTGCAGTATTTCGTTGATCGAACCGATCTGGCTGAAGTGGACAGTAGCGGTATGTTGACCCTTCTAAGTCTCGACGGAGAAACGGATCATATTGAGGTATGGGCCACTGTAACGATTGACGGGGTGACCTTAACAACACCTTCTATGACAATTGCGATCAGGGACTTAACGGTTATTGTCGACAGCACGAATACGACTGGGTTATACACGACAGAAGGATCTTGGAGCCAAAGCAATTTAGCTGGATACAAAATTGGGGTTAAGTCCCGTTATTCTACCGTTCAAGGTTCATCAGCGACGTGGAAAGGCCAGTTCCCAGAGGGGAAATATACGGTCTCCATTTACAAGCTCGTCCATACGACGGCAAACGATAACTATGTCAAAGTGGAAGTGAAGCATCAGTCGGTTACCGAAGTTACGTATATTGATGCAACCGTCGGCTCATCAGGTTGGGTTAATCTAGGAACGTTCGACTTTACTGGAGACGGCAGCGAGTACGTTCGTCTAACCAGGGTTACTCCGACAACGGTAGATCCGCCAACTCTACCTGCCGATATGATTTATACGAGGGCTGATGCAGTCAAGTTCGAACGGCATTCCGTTAGCCCGGAATTGCTTGCAAATGGGGTGCCAGGTAAACCGATACTTTCGAATAATAGCGGTGTTGCGACAGGTATAAATGATGGCAATTATGAGGTTACAATGAATATGTGGTGGGGAAACAATGGCTCACTGTATAAGTTATACGAGAATGGTCAATTGATCCAAACGAAGTCACTGGCCGATGTTTCGCCAGCCGCCCAGACTTCCATTATTCCTATTCAAGGAAAGCCGAATGGAACCTATGTGTATACATGTGAGTTATCGAATTTGTATGGAACGACTTCATGTGATCCACACACCGTCACCGTGGCTGAGGCGAAGCCCGGCAAACCTGTTTTGTCTAGTGACAACTGGGATCAAGATGGGGACTATAACATTACTGCTAATATGTGGTGGGGCACGAACGCAACACAGTATCGATTATATGAAAATGGCGAACTTATTGAAACGCAATCTTTATCTTCACAAACACCAAGTGCTCAATCGGCCACTACACAAATTTCAGGGAAATCTCCTGGCATCTATCACTATCGCGGTGAGTTTATGAATGGAAGTGGAACAACGGAAAGTGATACGATACAGATTATTGTAAAATAAACTTATGAGCTGAGTGGATGAGAACAATCCATTCGGCTTTTTTATTTCCTGGAATTTAGTATAGAGCTATACAAAAAGCTAATCTTTCAAGGCTCTCAACTGGGTGATATCTACATAATACTGCTCATGCTAGATTAGCAGGGCGTTTTCAACCAAACGTGGTAATTTGAACATGTCAAATTTGTTCTAATTCAGTCTAAATAAGCGCTTACATTAGGGGGTGGCTAAACTTACAATAATGTCTAACCATTTAAATTTGGGAACTTCTCCTGCAACGGAGAAGAATTTCACTGTCATGGCTTTCATGCAAAGCTAGGTTGAATATTGGAGAGGAGGCTGTCATGGGGATTACAAGACGAAAACCAACAGTGATTATCTTGTTTACCGCTCTGATTGTTCTTGCTTTACTCATGTTGGGCTTAACTAACAAAAAGGCGGAACTGCCTGAAAATTGGATATTTACAGTAGATGGATACGCCGTAACAGAGGAAGAATTTCAATCTTTTGTCAAAGAGCAGAGAGCTATAACGGTAGACTATTTCTTCAGAACTTATGGGGCCCAAGCAGATGAGGGCTTCTGGACACATCAATACGGCAAAAATCATGAAACCCCCTCTGAATACGCCAAAAATTCTGCGATGACAGCATTGCTAATGTCCAAGCAGGAGCAATTTATTGCACACAAGCGAGGAATCGCCCCTTACCAAAGCTTTGATGAGCTTAAATCCGACATGCAAGAAGAAAATGTTAAGCGAGCTAAGATGGATGATTCAGGAGAGACTTACTATGGGTTGCCTCAGTTTGATTTATATCAATACATGCAATATTTAAGTGGCGCCCGTTGGCCGGATTTGATAGAAACCCAGGTAAAGAAAACGAAAATGAGCGACGCCCAGTTACAAGTTGAGTATGCATCAAAAAGTGCGGATTATATTCGTGTAGCTGATAAATTAACGGCTGCGTTAGCGACAGCGGGACAAGTCAAAGAAGAGAAAGTGCTAAATCGTTTAGATATATCCAAAGAAGATACCGAGTCTCTTAAGTTCTGGGAGTCTTTAGCTGCTGCTTCTGTAGGTGAGACAGTAATCGGTAAATATATGGGTGAGGATGTCGTTGCTACATTAACCACAAAACCGGAAATCACCAAGCTTAAACTGGAAGAAGTGAAAGATTCCATTCTATACGGATCGGCGGAGTCTGACTTGCGCGCGTTAATTGCAAATACGAATGAATTGAAGATCGTGTATAACGGTAATCGATTCAGTGAGTTAGTAGTGAACTAGAATAGTTAGTTTTTAAGTTTATAAAAATCTATGTCTATTGAGACTTCCATAGATACAGATTTTTTATAAAGTATAAATTTATTAATTTCAAAGGGAGGAAATTTTGGAATGATACGATGGAAATGGATGCAAAAAGCTTTGTCGATAGTTACGGCTACAACGTTGGCATTCCCTGGTCTGTTCGGCTTAGCACCTTCATCCGAAGTGTCAGCTGCGGGAGGGAGTGAATCTTTTGACTCCGTTGTACTAGAATTGACACAAGCGGCAGGTCAAACAGGTAGGGTAAATCTTACGTATAAAGGTTCACCTTTAAGCAGTCTGGTTAAAGGACCGGTTATTGACGAGGTAAGTTATGATTCCAGCAATTCGCAACTTTTAACTGTTAATAATCAGGGGAACATTACTTTATCTAACGGTTATACATTTGCGTCGCCAGATGCTCCGGGCGTCCCGGTGACAATCACGGCCAGGGCGGGTTATTACCCTGACTCAGAAGTGTTATTCATGGAGGACTTCGAGAACAACAATGGTCCGATGACATCTATGAGCAAATTAAGCTCGTCATTCACGCTGTCCGATGCACAGTCCCGTTCTGGATTGAAAGCGATTACACCTTCGGATGATACGAATAATGAAAAGGTAGCTCAAGATGTGGCATTGCCGGCTGGCAGCAATTATAAGATGACGGCATGGTATTTTGACCCGTATCCTAATGAGGAGAAGACTGCGACGGATAGAACGCAATTTGCTATTGTAGATGGTAAAAATGCCACCTTTGCCGGGACATTCTATCAAAGTTCAGAGGCAGATGTTATTCATAACCCGACGAAATATACTTGGGCTTATGCACCATCATCAGCGGGTACAGCAGGCAACCGTTGGAAAGATAGCGGGGCTTTACGTTCCACAGGCTGGCATAAATTCGAGTGGCTTATTACACCAAATGGTGCGACGTTACAAATAGACGGAACATTAATATCCGATTCAGCGCAAAGTGATATTTACAGAGCTATGAAGAGCGGTACAACCATTCAGCCTAAAATAGCGGGAGGATGGAATAGCCAGACAGGGAACAAAGCTTATATTAAAAATAAACATCTAATTGACGATTTTTATGTTGTAAAAGATGTGGCTACAACAACAGGAACCAGAACATTAACAGTGAATTTGGTGCCTCCCGGCGGATTGCCAAATTTAGAAATAAGCACTCAGCCAACAGCTGCAGAAGTGAAACAAGGTGAGACAGCAACATTTAGCATTACGGCATCAGCCGCTGCTACTGCTTATCAATGGTATGTATCTGATGATGAGACTGGCTTGAGCGGGACAAAAGTCAGCGGAGCTGATAAGGCAGTATTAACACTTTCCAATGTGGACGCAGCTTCACAACAAGGCAATTTTTATTATTGCGAAGTTTCCTCGGCAGAGGGAGTTGTAGTGAAATCCCATGCTGTACCGTTGTTGATAACCACCAATACGCAGGTGAATGCACCAATTAATCCAACGCTTGACTCGGATACGGGTATTTATAATGGCGCTTCCAATTACGGGGATACCCTTGTAACACTGTTCAAAGACGGTGGACCGGTTGGTTATTATTTATCGAAAAATGGGGGACCCGACCAGCCTAACAATCATGAAAGGCATCATGTTCTGCCCTATGCAAGGGCACTCGGAGTGGGCAACTACACTATTACAGCTATTGTCATAAATAATGCGGGAGATATCAGTGAAGAAGTTGCAGCATCCGGAATATTAAAGATTGAGAAATTGCCTGTACCGGCAAATGCCAGATGGAACGGCACATACGCTACATGGGATCGCGTCGCTAACGCATCTGCCTATTCGGTTCAACTCTTCAGTAATGGAGTGGTTAATGGAAGCCCGATTGCAGCAACAAGCAATGATGCGGCTTTGTCCCCGACTTTAAATGATACATTTAAAATAAAAGCAAACGGCAACGCAACGTCACGATTCTTAGACTCTGATGAGTCAGGGGAGAGTGCACAATATTCAGCGAACATTGCGCTAATTCGCCAGAACGATACATTACGGGCAGGAGATAGAACGCGGTTAATGGTTGACACAGCTGATGTGTTCGTTGCTGATAACATCAGCTTCAGTCCGGCGGATCAAGACAAGGATAAGATTGAAGTTGATGATGCCGGATTCGTGACGGTTAAGAAAGGTTATATTCCGACAGGGAACGAAGAAGTTACTGTACATGTGAGCGTTGATTACTTCAATAAGGCTGACACTAAGTTTTACGATGGATTTGAAGGGGAGAAGAAATTTTCAAATGGTGCGAACGGATATGTTCACAGCGATGTGATGTCCCGTACCGGAGGAAAGGCCGCGACATCAAGCGGCGCCGGTCAGGTGGCGACTGTTCCAGGTACCTATAATTATGCCCCTGCAACCGGTAAGACAACAATCGTTACTGCTTGGTACTATGATGATGGCAGAGCGGCTTCCAATGACCACGCTGTCTTTGGCTTAACCCCATCGTCCAATGAACATATCGCAATAAATTATGGCAATGGAGATGGTGACTGGGCGGAAAATCTGACCAATTACGCAGTCAGGCCTGGTTCATCCGGGAGATTCTATCCTGTAGATGTCCAGCGAAGCGAAGGTTGGCATAAATTTCAATGGTTCGTTACATCAACAGGAACAACCTATAAAATCGATGGACAAGACATTCAAAGGCAAACAACAGCTGGCGGAAATTTTGATACTCCAGTTAAGAACAATATTTCCAAGATCGATGCATTGCAGCTTGCTACGAACTGGGGCAACAAGCCTGGAACGGTTAAGGATATACAGAACAGGCATTTTATCGATGACGTATATGTTATCGATAGTGGAATAGCAGCCCAAACCGGAACAGCTTCTATTACGCTAAAGCTCTTGCCTAAAGAGTATAGTCACTTGGAAGACAGCACATATGTTATTGGTCTGGATGACTATAATATCACCGTAAATCCTGATTTAACGGATCTGGCTGGAGTGAAGATCGGCGCTGTAACTCTGCTGCGGGATGTGGATTATACGGTTAGCGGTAATGTATTGAAGATTAACAAAGAATCATTCACAAGAAATAATATCGTGCCGGGAAAATATACCGTTAGACTTGATCTGTATCCTGCCGAAATCACCTTCGAGTTGAACATTGTACCCCTTGAAGTCCGTGATTATTATCTCTCCAATAACGGTGACGATCATGCAGATGGACGCACACCAGCTACGGCATGGAAATCAATCTCCAAGATTAATGAATATGTATTTATGCCAGGTTCAACTATTTATCTGGATGCGAATAGCGTATGGAACGAACAAATCAGACTGCGCGGCAATGGTGAGGAAGGAAATCCGATTACGCTTACAAAATATAATACGACCGACCCTAACCAACGCCCGGTAATTAATGGTGGAGGAACAGCGTCGAGCCCATCAGGCATATCCTTAAACGGTACCATTGAGTTATATGACGTAAACTATTGGGTAGTCAGTGGAATTGAAGTAACGAACATCGGCAATGCGGCAGGTGACGGCCGCTCCGGTATCGCTGTAATGTCAAGGATTTCGAAGCTGGGACAAGGTCAGTTTAATATTCAAGATTATGCTGATGCTCGTATGCAAGGAATCGTCATTCGAGATAACTATGTTCATGATGTTAATGGGCTGCACCAAGCAAATGGGGCAAGTAAGGTATCCGGCGGCATCATTATTAATGGTTATGTGGATATATTGGTTGAAGGCAACAAAACCCTTCGTTGTGATAACGAAGGTATTCGCAATAATGCCTACGGGCCAAGCAATCCTGGGACTAATAACACAGGCATTACTTGGAGTAATTCTAGCTATCCTTGGGCATCCAACGCTGTGTTTAGAAACAACTGGGTTTCTAGTTCGGTTGGAGATGGCATTGTCATGTCCGGCGGGAACAACTCCCTTGTGGAACGAAATGTGGTCACAGACAACGGTTATAGCTATTTAAGCGATAAGAGTGGCAATCTGGTTACGAACTGGGGGCCAAATAATACAACACCAACATATCTAGGTTCGCAAAACTATGCGGCTGCGTGGATTATGGCAAGTAAAGGCACCATCTTCCGCTATAATGAAGCTGTGGATAACCCTTATCATGCAAGTAATGACGGTATGGCTTGGGACATTGACAACTATTGTCAGGATAATGTGTATGAATACAATTACAGCCGAAATAACTATGGTGGTTGGTACTTACAGATGAATGCTGCCAAGGGCAATATCGTTCGCTATAATATTAGCGTGAACGACGGCCGCAGCCCCGATTTTAACAAGAGCTTTAACAGTCTAATATTGCTTGCAGGAGGTTCTTCAACGAGCGAGGAATTAAGTGGCTTATACTATAACAATGTCATCGTCACACCATTGAAGAATAGCAGTTCGTTAGTATTTGACCCGACAGCCTCCAACTTGCACATTTATTTCCAAAATAATATATTTGCCTACACTGGGGCAAACAACCAGGTTGGTCTGAAAGGCGGGGGAACATCAGCTCCATTTGCAGCCGGACGGTTTACGAACAACATTGTGTATCCGGCTAATCTTTTTGGCAGCATGAACGCAGGTGGAGGCGGATATCTAGGTGCAGGCGTAACAGCAACAGACAACCGCTATGTAACGGAAGAGGAACTGAATTCTATATTAAAAGATTATAAATCTGCACCTGAACATTGGATTACCAACAGTGGGACAGTGGATGCCAAGCTTGATTACGATGCGATGAACGGGTTCCGTCTTGCGGATGGTAATAACCTGGCCTATGGTGCAGGTGCCGAGATTGTAAGCCCATATGTGGATCGGGCGAATGCTCTGCCTCATATGACGGAGAGAACAGACTTCTTCGGCAATTCACTTAGCGCTAGAACGCATTCCATCGGCGCGCACAACCCTTATGCGGTAACTTTTGATTCCAATGGGGGCAGTGAAGTTGCGGTGAAGTTCGCTGACATGGGCGGTACAATTACCGAGCCAACAGCGCCGACAAAAGATAAAACTGTTTTCGGCGGTTGGTATCAAGATAAAGGATTAAACGATGCTTGGAATTTCGATGCTGATCCTGTTACAAGGGATATTGAATTATATGCGAAATGGGCTGAAGACGCAGGTACGGCACCAACGATAATGACGAATTCGCTTGCGGATGGCAAGGTAGGACAACCTTATTCGGCAGTTCTTACCACTGATGGCGATAAGCCGATCAAATGGGCCGTTGTAGAGGGGCAATTACCATCAGGATTGAGCTTGGATGAAGATGTTGGTGTTATCTCTGGTACACCGGATCAATGGGGTCAATTTAAGTTCAAAGTTCAAGCAAACAATGACGTTGGCAGTGACACAAAACAGTTCAATATAGTGATCACTGAAGATGTCTCAGTTGATACAGCTCCGGAGATTATCACTAAGAATTTACCAAATGGCAAAGTTGGACAACCGTATACAGTAACACTAGCGGTATATGGCAGTGAACCGATTTCTTGGAAGGTCCAGGGAGGAGATTTGCCAGTAGATTTGAAACTAGATGAAGCAACAGGCGTTATCTCGGGTACGCCTCCAGAGGCAGGATATTACGAATTCACGGTTGCAGCAACGAATGATTTTGGTAAAGATGAGCGAGAATTGAGCATCGAGATTAAAGAAGATAAGCCAGTGGATACAGCTCCGGAGATTATCACTAAGAATCTGCCAAGCGGCAACGTTGGACAACCGTATACGGTAACATTAGCGGTTTACGGCGACAAACCGATTACCTGGAAAGTGAGTGATAATTATTTACCTGCTGGGCTGAATTTAGAAGGAGCTACGGGTATTATTTCAGGCGTGCCTACTGAAGCGGGAACTTACAAATTCAATATTACGGCTTCCAATCATGCTGGCATGGATACGATAGAGTTAACTATTGTAATTACTGCAAATAACAGTGGTGGCAATAATGGCAATAACAATGGCGGCAATTCAAATGGCCACAGCAGTACGCCGACTCCTTCGCCAGAGTTATCAGTAGCGGAGCGTATTGATGCTACAATCAAAGAGCAGCTGAAGAAGGGCAATTCCATTGCATTGACGATGTCAGCCGGAAAAGATGAGCTTGAGATTCAAAGCGATACGATCGGTGCGATTATTAATGCCGACAAACCGCTAATCGTTACGAATAACACCGTATCTGTTAAATTGTCCGCTGAATTGTTGAAGCAATTGAATACAGGAAAGTGGATGAAGGTTGTCATTAAACCTGTAGATGAAAGAGGCGGAGCTATAGGGCGGGGATATGAATTAAAGATCTTCGTGGATGGCCGGGAAGTAACGGATTATACAGGGCTTATACCCGTAACCTTCGATCTGTCAAAAGAGAAGTTGTCGACAAACGAGCTTAACATGTTATGCGGTGTTATGCTTCAATTGAACGGTAACATGGAGCGTTTAGGCGGCAACTATGAGCGTGAGACAGGTAAATTTACTTTCACGGCAAAAGGACTAGGTTATATCTTCATTACAGCCAAGCCTGAACCTGTGAAATTGGAATTCACTTTAGGAAAGACAGGATATAAATTAAACGGAATCGAAATGAGTATGGACGTTGCTTCAACGGTAGTTAAAGGCAGAACGTTAGTCCCACTGCGCTTCGTTGCCGAGAGCTTAGGAGCAAACGTAAGCTGGGATAACGTTACGAAAACCGTAATGATTACTTTGAAAGGTCAGACTTTGTCGATTAAGATCGGTGAACTTGCACCAGGAATGGATGTAGCAGCTGAACTTGTAAACGGTCGTACTATGCTCCCATTACGTTTCATTGCTGAGTATTTTGGTGCAAATATATTCTTCGATAATACTTCGAAATCCATTAGTATCACGAAGTAGTATTTCCTAAAATTAGCAGCTACGCTCGAAACCCTCTAACATGCACTGCCATGTTAGAGGGTTTTCTAGTGTGCGCCCGGCATAGACGATAACTTGGCGGTGAAAGTCCTCTATTAACGAACAATAAAATTGTCTTAACTGGAAACAATTCTTTAGATTGTGTTAATCTGTCTAATAGTGAACTCGGTTTAGAAAGAGGGAAGTTACTTGAAAAGAAACGTGTTATATATTGAAGATAATGAGAAGATAGGCAGTTGGGTAAAGGAAGAATTGGAACAACGAGGATTTTCAGTACAGTGGCTGCTTTCTGGTGAAGGAGCTGAAAAAGAAGTAAATCAGCATGAAATCGTTATTTTGGATATCATGTTACCCGGTTTAGACGGATTTACTGTGGGGAAACGATTAAAAAAGGCAGCTCCTGCTGTTCCTATTTTGCTGTTAACTGCTCGAACATCGATAGATGATAAGGTAGAAGGGTTACAATTTGCTGATGACTATTTAACGAAACCATTCCATACGGATGAACTAATTGCTAGATTAGAAGTATTAATCCGTCGAAAGGGCGGAACACATTCCGAACGCATTTCATTAGGGAATTATATTGAAGTAGATCCGGAAATCCAAACGGTATTTGACAAACACACAGGAGAAGAAATTATATTGACAGGGAAACAACATCATATTTTGATGTACTTCTTACGCCACCCTAATCAAGTTTTACCAAAAGAACAAATCTATGAAGCCATCTGGGAAGAGGCTTATATCACAGGTGATAAAACATTAATGGTACATATTCATCGACTGCGTCAAAAGCTGGAACGCCATCCAGACTCCCCAGAGATTATTGAAACATTGAAGGGAATAGGCTATCGGGTGAAACTATGAGACAGACTAAATCACTATTTCGTCGTTTTCTAAAAGGACATTTTCTATTTATCTTTTTACCTCCGATCGTACTTATTTTCTTATCTGCGTTCATTGCGTCTCCTTTTAATGAAGAAGAGCTGAATAAGTTAAATTATTTTTACATTGTACTTCTTGTGTTTGGTTTTATTATTGTCGCATTTGTGGTAATCTCTTGGATTTTCTTCTTGAGACTTTGTAAACGTCTCACCTGCTTACAGGAAGTCATGTCATTTTCAGCTAATCATAACTCATTTCCTAAACCAATAGCTGTTCAAAGTGATCGTATGGATGAAATAGACCAGTTAGGAAGTTCCTTTAATTGGATGATTCAACAGCTTGAAGACAGTCGCAAGCGAGAACATGAAGAGGAATTGTTACGACATCGACTCATCGCGAATTTATCTCACGACTTACGAACGCCGCTTACCATTTTGAGAGGACATGTCACCCGATTAAATAAAGAATCAATGAGTCTAGAAGGACAAAACTCATTATCAGAGATGAACCATACGATTACTAGAGTCGGAGATCTAATGGATGATTTACTTTCCTATACATTGCTTACATCAGGAAAACATCCTTTTGAGCCCACTTCAACAGATATTGGACGTTTAGTAAGAGCATCTGTTGCTGCGTGGTATCCTGTATTTGAAGAAAAAGAAATCCGGATCGAGGTTGATTTACCGACAGAGAAGACTTTTTATTGGGAAGCAGATCCTAAATGGATGACACGTGTTCTGGATAATTTATTTCAGAATATTCTCCGCCATGCAGCAGAGGGCAAATATGTAAACATTGTGGTTGATGTAGAAAAAGAACAGATCATTGTTGCAGACAGAGGTCCGGGGATGGATAACTCTTCCTATGAGCGTGGGGCGGGGATAGGTTTATCGACTTCAAATTATATGTTGAATAAAATGAAGCTTAAAGCTGACTTTACATCAAATGAAAACGGCACAACAGTGGCTATTGGTAGAGCTTAACCTAAAGTTAAACCAGAAGTAAACAGCAGGATAACCGAGATGTAACTTTGCTTCTTTATAATTAGAACCATAACAGAAAGGAAGTGTTATGGTTGCTTACAATTAATAACTTAGTCAAACATCGCGGAACTGGGAAAATCTTATCAGGTATCAGTTTTAAAGCTAGACCTGGCAGAGTAACTGGTTTTCTAGGTCCAAATGGAGCAGGTAAAAGCTCTACACTTCGCATCCTGCTTGGATTAGATCGTGCTACCTCAGGGAGTGCACTAATCAATGGAAAGCCATTCGCAGAATTACAGAATCCTGTATCCACAGTAGGTGCCGCACTTGATGGATTTGGAGCTCATCGTATGCGAACAGGACGGGCACACTTGCGTTGGATTGCCCGTGCCGCAGGATTGTCTAACTCACGTGTCGAGGAAGTTCTGGAAATAGTAGGTCTTACTAATGCAGCCGGAAAAAGAGTTGGGAAGTATTCTCTTGGTATGGGGAGGAGACTTGGAATAGCAGCTGCGCTACTCGGTGATCCAAAAATATTGATTTTAGATGAACCCGTAAATGGGCTCGACCCAGAAGGAATTCGGTGGATTCGGACATTTTTACGTGAACGTGCTGAGTCTGGAAATACGGTGTTGTTATCCAGTCATCTAATGGGAGAGCTTGCAGAGACGGTTGATGATGTGGTGATTATTAAGCATGGAACCATCGTTGCAGATGGAACATTGGAAGAAGTAATAGGTAACTATTCCACGCTGGAGGAAGCCTTTTTTGCCCTGACATCTGAAAATGCGGGTGAAGTTGTATGAGAGCATTCAACGCGGAACTATCTAAATTGTTCTCCTTACCGGGTATTTGGCTTGCTTTTCTCATTGGAGCGTTTGCCCCAGCGCTTATTTCTGCCTTGGACAGCATAGCACAAAAAGAGGAGATTATAGCTGGAGTTAGCACGCGGCTATCGGAAGTTGGCTATATCGGGTTAGCTCTTGGTGTGCAAGGCGTTATTATTCTTGGTGTGCTTGCTGTCAGCAGTGAGTATTTGACAGAGAGCAGTGAATCTGGTGGAGGACAACAGATTACAACGAGTTTAACTGTTGTTTCATCCCGAATTCATTTTTTATTGGCAAAAGCAGGTGCTGTGACTGTGATCAGCATACTGCTTTGTATTGTAGCTATTATGACAACTGTGTCTGCAACGCATCTTATTCTTGGTGAATATGCCCCTGCATTTGAATGGTCCAGACTTATCGGTGCCATTTGTTACTGGACATTCACTGCTCTTTTAGCACTTGGAATTACTTTTCTAACTAAGAATGGCATCCTCCCGCTTGCTGTGCTCATAATAAATTCATCCGTTGTATCATTTAGTGTCCTGTTGTATAGGGTTACAAAGTTGGCGTTTTACTTACCAGATAGGGCTGGCGCTGAAATGTTTATGTTTACGGACAACACGTCCACAGGCAGTTTATTCGAGAGGTTTCACACCCCCTTCACAGGCGGTTTAGTCATGTTTGCCTGGGTAGTCGTTGTTTTCATTGTTGCAGCTATTGTATTCCATAGGAGGGACGTTGCAGCATGAGTGTCTCATCTAGTAGAAAGATAACACAAATCCTGGGTGCTGAACTGGATAAATTAGTTACATTACCATTGATAGGGCTCACTCTTTTGGTTACATTCATTCTTAATTTAGGTTTAGCCGCTGCTTTTACTTCTGTTGATCTACAAGGGGCAGCAGGAACGCAAAATATACTGAATACAGGACTTTCTTCTATGGGATATCTTCAAGCAGGATTCATTATTCTTGGTATCTTAGCTACTTGTTCAGAATATACAGGGGGACAGATTCGAACTACTTTAACTACGATACCTTGGCGAGGGTTTCAATTATCCACGAAGTATTTGGCCTTGGCCATTATAACCATTCCTGCGGCGTCTTTTACTACTGCATCAGGTGTACTATATACCTTTATCATGATGAAAGACACAGCAGTAGTGATTGAAATAGACGAAATGATAAAATCATTAGCAGGTGCAACAGGCTATCTAACTTTAACCACACTTCTCAGTGCAGCTATAGGTGCTTTATTAAGACGAACTACTCCTGCTTTAGTGGTACTGCTTGGCTATTACTTCATTGTCAGTCCATTGTCGAAAGATTTTCTACACAATACTAAATATTTTTTTCCGGATACAGCAGGATATTATATGTATATGCCGCCTTCCTCCGATGAAATAAATGTCCTTACACCAATGGAAGGGACAGGTATTTCCCTGTTATGGACACTGATCTTTATTACAGCAGCTATTATATTTTACCGTAAACGAGATGCCTAACTCTGAACTAGCTGATTTGATCATTAAACTAGAATAATATGCAACAAACATTGATGTTTGGATAAAAGATGTTTATGAGCAATTCAATGACTATGTATTTGCTCTTAAGAACGGACACCAATATGAGTGTCCGTTTATTTTATAAATCTGGACTGATCAGTTCAGATATGTTATATTTCAATGACGGGAGGTGTTACTTATCGCTAGGACAAAAGAATTTAACAAAGATCAAGCGCTGCATCAAGCTATGCTGTTGTTTTGGAAAAAAGGATACGAAGCGGCTAGCATACCGGATTTACTAGAGGTGATGGGCATTAGCCGATCCAGCCTTTACGATACGTTTTCCGACAAGCAAACCTTGTATACAGATGCCCTTGAGCATTATAAAAAGGGGAATTTCAATAAGCAGGCTATTCTTGAACATGCATCTAGTGTTAGAGATGGAATTCTTCAATTTTTTGAGTATCATATTGCTTCAGCATACGATACCAGCCTGCCGGGCGGGTGTTTTGTTACGAATGTAGCTACAACATTGGAGTCGCCAGATGAAAAAATTAATGAGTTGATAAAGACTAGTTTTTTGGAATTAGAGCAAGCTTTTTGTGACCTTTTAGAAAAGGGCCAGCAACGGGGAGAAATTGATAAAACGACTGATATCAAAGCGTTGTCTTATTTATTGTTGAATTTACATCAAAGCATTAATATTATGGCCAAAGCAGATCAGAATCCGGAACGTGCAAAAGAGATGATTAGCTTTGTAATAGCAGGAATCTAATTTTTTTTAATTATTTCGGAACGATCGTTCCGTTATCATATTCCCCATATTTTGAAGGTGCTAATTAAGGAGTATGTGTTAGACTATATTTTTTTAATTATTACGGAACGATCATTCCGTTATTGAGAAATCCCTCAAAATAAGGAGAGGTGTCTAATGAAAGTATCGTTTATTGGGCTTGGAAATATGGGGCTCCCAATGGCCCAAAATCTGTTGAAAGCAGGTTATGAATTAGTCATCTTTAATCGGACCCTTGAAAAAGTTGAACCCTTAATGAAACAGGGAGCACGATATGCCAAAACACCGCTAGAGGCAGTGAAAGAAAGCAATCTTGTAATTACCATGCTTTCTGATGATGCTGCTTTGAAGGAGGTCGTCGAGGGACCAGATGGTGTTCTGAATGGATTGTCGGAAAATGGAATTCACATCTCTGCCAGTACAATCAGCGTAGATCTGGCTCGAAAATTATCCGTCTCGCATGCGGAGCGAAAGCAACACTTTGTGTCTGCCACGGTGATGGGGCGCCCAGATGCCGCTAAAGAAGCTAAATTGCGTATTATTTTAGCTGGTCCGGAACAAGCAAGACAACGGGTACTTCCCGTTTTAACAGTATTGGGTCAAGAGATAGTAGAGATTGGGGATCACGGCGAAGAAGGGAACGTTGTGAAAATTGGCGTTAACTTTCTAATTGCTTCAATGCTGGAAGCTTTGTCGGAAGTGCAGCTAATGGTAGAAAAGCACGGTATTGATTCGTCCCGATTTATGAATGTCGTGAATGCTCTTTTTCAATCTCCAATATATCAGAACTATGGAGCGATCATGAGCGAACAGCGCTTTGAACCGGCCGGTTTTAAAATGAAGCTTGGGTTAAAAGATGTTGCATTGGCTATTGAGGCAGCGAAGTCCGTTCAAACTCCTCTACCTTTAGGTCAGCTTATCCACCATCACTTGTCTGAAGGAATTGCCAATGGTTATGGTGAGTTGGATTGGACGGCTTTAATCCGTTGTCTTGAGCATTCTTCTTAAGAAATTGGGTTGCACCGATGATGTCGGGCGAATTGCTAGAGAAAATATAAGGAGAGATTAACTATGGAAATAGGTGTTACTTCGTTCATAGAAACAAAGCCTGATACTGAGACCGGAGTTGTGATGAGTCACGCACAGCGATTACGAGAAGTCGTCGAAGAAATCGTCCTTGCGGATCAGGTAGGACTTGATGTGTTTGGCATAGGTGAGCATCATCGTGAAGATTATGCAGCTTCATCACCAGCAGTGGTGTTGTCTGCTGCAGCCCCCCTAACAAAGCGGATTCGATTGACGAGTGCTGTGACGGTCCTTTCATCAGCTGATCCTGTCCGTGTGTTTCAGGATTTTGCCACGCTTGACGGCTTATCCAATGGACGTGCCGAGATTATAGCGGGCCGGGGTTCCTTTGTTGAATCCTTTCCGCTTTTTGGGTATGACTTGCATGACTATGAGGATTTATTTAATGAAAACATCGAGCTGCTTCTGAAAATACGGGAATCTGAGAAAGTTACATGGAGTGGAGGACATCGATCAGCGATAAATAATCTGGGTGTATACCCGCGCCCTGTTCAGCACTCTTTACCCGTATGGATTGGTAGCGGCGGTACCCAGGAGTCTGCCGTGCGTGCAGGACTTCTGGGCCTGCCATTAGTCCTGGCGATTATCGGTGGAAACCCAACCAATTTTGCACCGCTTGTACAACTGTATAAAAAGGCGGCAGCTCATGCCGGACATGATGCATCACGGCTTCAGGTAGGTTCACATTCCATCGGATTTGTTGCAGAAGATACGGAACAGGCAGCAGAACTCTTTTTTCCGTCAACCCAGTACGGTATGAATAAGCTCGGCAAAGAACGGGGGTGGGCGTACTACGATCGTTCCAGCTATGATGCTGCCCGACGCTTTGATGGTGCGTTGTATGTAGGGGATCCGGAAACAGTCGCCCAAAAAATAATCCATCTGCGTAAGCATGTAGGGATTACACGATTCATGATGTATGTTCCCTTAAGTACGATGCCGCATGAGTTGGTTATGCGGGCTATAGAACTGCTCGGTACAGAAGTTGCGCCGCAAGTACGAGAGGAAATTGCCAAGTGGGAAGCTCAAATGGGATAAGGATTATCTATGAATAAGACGTAAACGAACGAATTCATTATTTTATTTGGAGGGATTATTATGAGTGTTGAACCACGTATACTACCAGAATTAAGAGAGGTTTATTCACAATTTCCTGGGTTTGAATTGGAGAAGAATTTAGAGTGGAGCAGGAGCTTAGTGTCAGCTGCATCCGTGGAAGGATCAGAGCATGTAAACACAACCAGGCGCAAAATCCCGAGGGATGGAGGCGAGATGCTGGTGAAAATTTATGAGCCTGCCGGGCGAACGAATGACTTGTTACCTGCCATGCTATGGATTCACGGGGGAGGATACGTGTTAGGACATCCGGATATGGACGACGAATTATGCGAACGTTTTGTTCAGACAGCTGAATGTATAGTCGTATCGGTTGATTATAGGCTTGCTCCCGAGCACCCTTATCCGGCGGCGATCGAAGATTGTTATGCTGGATTGGTATGGATGACGGAGGAGGCAGCCTTGCTTGGCATTGATGTGGATCGGGTTGCAATTGCCGGTGCTAGCGGTGGCGGCGGACTGACAGCAGCACTCGCGCTGATGGCGCGTGATAAAGGAGGACCGTCTCTTATTTTCCAAATGCCATTATACCCGATGCTTGACAACCGTAACATCACACCGTCCAGTCATGAGATTACGGAAGCAGGCGCAATCTGGAACCGAACAGACAACATAGCAGCTTGGAACATGTACCTGGGCGAGGAGAGCGACGTCAGAGGAAAATCTACTTATGCAGTACCCTCGAGAGCGGAGAACTTGGCAGGTTTGCCGCCAGCTTATACTTGTATAGGTCAGCTCGATCTATTCCGAGACGAGACAATGGAGTATGTGGCACGACTTGCACAAGCAGGTGTAGATGTTGAATTCCACCTGTATCCCGGTTGTTTTCACCTTTTCGAAATTTTCGCTCCAGAAACAGAAGTGAGTCAGCGCGCTGTTCAGGGCTATATGGATGCGATGGCCCGGGCACTTCATCCTAGCTAATTATAGGGACTAAAATAAACTGCGAATACGCAGAAAAAGTTGATTGGTTATTTAAGTAGAGACACGTAATTATTCGGGAAGTATTCATAAAAAAGATGAGGTTGTTGATTTTAAAAACAGCCTCATCTTTTGTTATATATTATTGATTTCAAAAAGGGCTTAGATTACTATCGTTTTGTTCATTGGAAGCTTATTTCTTCAATTTTTATTTACATGATGCAAAACAGTTTAAATATTGATAGGGTAGGCTTATATATTTGTAGACAGCTTGATCCAAATTATATCTAGTGATAAGGAGAATACAACATGTGGGATAAGATTAAGGGTGGGCTTTACGGCTTATTGATTGGAGATGCTCTTGGTGTCCCCTATGAATTCAGATCAGCGGAGCAGCTCCCACCTCTGGAGCAGATTGAGTTTACTCCTCCTGTGGGCTTTCAGCCCACCTACCGAGATGTTCCAGCCGGCACCTGGTCGGATGATGGTGCGCAGGCACTATGTCTGCTGGAGAGTCTGATCGATAAAGGTACACTGGAGCTAACTGATTTTGCTGACAAATTGGTCGACTGGTATCATGAAGGTAGATGGGCAGTAGCCCAACAAGTTTTTGATGTTGGGATACAAACCAGTCGTACGCTGACCACTTATTACCATGGAATGTCTCCTTACGAGAGTGGCAATACGGTTCCTGATGGGAAAGGGAATGGGGCGCTAATGCGCGTGCTACCACTTGCCTTGTGGCACAAAGGAACAGATAAACAGCTCGTACAGGATGCACATACTCAATGCCTTGTAACTCATGCACATATCTGTAATCAGGTATGTTGTGCCTTCTATGTGTTAATTGCACGTGAACTGTTGCAAGAGCAAGACTTCAATCTGTGCTACCGAACTGCTCTTAGCAAGCTTCGAACGATCTACCAGCAGATGCCTGAGCATGAACGGGAGCTCGAAGAGAACATTCAGCCAGATAAAGTATTCTATGGCGAAGGATCTGGTTATGTCGTAGATTCCTTGTTCAGTGCGTGTATGATCCTCCAAACCTGCACTTCCTACGAAGATGCCGTCAAACGAGCAGTTGCCTTAGGCAACGACACGGATACAACAGCCTGTATCACAGGTGGACTTGCCGGAATCCGATATGGGTATGAGCATATCCCTCAGCGCTGGATCAACCAGCTGCGAGAGACAGATCTGGTTGATCAACTGCTGCTCCGTCTTCAATCTGCATGAGGAGTACTAGGTTCTATTAGCACTAACTATGAGGAGGAATGGGAATGAACGCAGCAGTACAGAGGTTTTTAGACGATGTGTGGAGCGAGATGATAACCATATACAACAAAGAGACTATAAGAATAAATGAATTCATAGAAAATCGTCCGCTCCAGGCAGGGATAAAGGATTATCTTCAGGTAGCTTGGCGTGACGGAAAAATACATATTGATGTTGAAGAACCGTTCGATTGGACGGACAGCTCTTATGAAATCGAAGCAGGTCCTTATATCGCCGAACTCACGGATGAATTAATTAGATCTGAACTTTACCCGGCATTATGCAAGAGAGTGGAGGAGCTTTTTTTATCAGAGAAGTTAGGTCCTCGTTTTTTTGATTACCGATTCCAGATCGTACTTTCCTTTGAAATGGAGGACGAAGACTTAACACTTTGCGTGCATCTGGTTAACGAAGAGAAGCTGAACGAACTCCGCAAATCATTACAGAAGTTTATAACATCCAAAATCATGTCTGATCTTCCCGTATTGCCGAGTGTTGATGACCAGTTTTTCTTTTCTCATCACTTGATGAACCCTGATCTTATGAAGCAAGAAGAAAATGCGGTTGGCCCATTAATTGAGCATTTATCCGACAAGCTCAGAAGTAATAGGCGACGCTTAGACGAATGGACTGGCCAGTATACTTTGGCTATGGATAATTGGATTCAAAATATTTTTCTTCCACGCTATTTTGTGCGTACAGGCAGCTTTAGAATGGATTGGATACCTAAAGAGGATATGGCGCTTATGGATCCGAATGCAGATCAACTTTCCTTTTTTGTATATGCCGCTCTGCAAATTGGAAAAACGAAACCGGACATCCGGGAACAATATTTGAAACTAGCTGTCCAGCTTGGTTCAAAACACGCAGCGGAGTATATCCTGGGGGGAAGCGGGAAATTCACTCCAGTATATAAAGGGACCCGTGTTGAAGTTGATAATAATGATGTAACACAGAGCATTGAAGTCCGGATTTTGAACGAGGAGGAACCAGCTTATGGAGAAGCATTGGATCACATTACCGAATTGCTGCAGCAGGGATTCCCGAAGGAATATAACCTGAAGCTGAAAAGCAAACAAAAGAACTATCTTCCTCTAAAAAAAATGGCTAAATCAGGTCTTCATCAGTTTTTTGCGGGTGCACTAGCCTATCCGTCTCTTTTTCCTAAGCTGGCTGCGTATGCGGATATCGCTATGGAGCCCTATGCGTGGTACAAGGACACGGAACCGGGTGAAAAGTCGGTCATGCCTGGTACCTATGCTGTACTCGGATTAGGATTATATAGCAAGGAATATTTCTCACTCGTCTCTCGTTATATGGAGATGGTAGATTCGGAGCACCAAATGATACAGGATGGTTATGCGGAGACCTTTATTGATACGCACGGTGTGGAGGCTGAGCTTATGCCAGTTCTAGTCGACATTCTGCTAGCAGGAAATGAGGAAGCAAGATCTGTCAAAAACTTCGTGATCGATCGGGTCGAGCTTGCAGAAGCGCTGCTTCAAGAGCTGTCGCCTAAAGAAATATATGAACGGGAGCAGGTTCTATACCGGATATTCGGAAGCCGTGCAAAGCTGGAAAAATCCGTGAAGTCAGAGCAGACGGAACTTGAGCTTAGAGTTATTCTATCGGAGCTACTGACTCTTATAAGTTGATGACGATATATAAAAATGGAATTCCCTATTGGTTCGGGCAGGAAGATGATGATGTTTTTATTGTGGCTTCAGTGGAGCCAAGTGGTTTATCATTTTATGCACAGATGAGTAATAGTGATTGGAGTTCTTGGATAGAGAGATTTAAATTGGAAGCGACAAAAGTATTAGGATTTGATGTTGGTGAACCCGAAGACGGGTTTATGTAATGAAGTGCACAATTTAATTGTGGGGATGATTTCGTGTTTACTGAAATGGTAGCTCAATATTTACCTGTTCTCTTAGAAAAAGAGGGTGATTATTTATTCGAGTATAAAGACGGAATAGTAAACCTTAAAAAACAGTCCACCTATTGGTACGTTAGTTGAACAAGATTAGAGGAAATCCCTTTTAATAGGGGTTTCTTTTTATTTTTACAAATTTAAAGTTAGTTCTGTTGAGAAGCCTTAAATAAGTAACTGCCTGTGGAAATAGGAAGAATTTGCTTGCCCTTCGCAGAATTTTCTGTTATTTTTGATAGTAACAATATGTTATTAACAAAACGATACTAAGTACAACTAATTTTTTTCGCTCTATGAATGAGTGGAAAAAGCGGAGGGATGCAAGATGAAAAAGGTGGCGGCTAACTGGAATCTGTTCGAAATTACGTGGTTGATACTATTTACCTCAATCGCTGTCGGGTTTACAGTGATTACAAAGGACTCTTTATTCGGATTCACGGTATTTATTACTGGGGTGTTATGCGTGGTGCTTGCAGCGAAGGGCAACCTGATGAGCTATGTTTTCGGCATGTACAATACCATCGGTTATGCTTATTTGGCCTATATTAACGGTTTGTTTGGAGAGGTTATGCTGAATCTGCTATTCTTTGTTCCAATGAATGTCATTGGCTTCTACATGTGGAAAAATAATCGCCAAAAAGACGGTAGACTGACCATGCGGCAGATGGATCTTAGAAGACTGCTCCTCGTTGGGATGGTCTGTGTAATCGGCTGTTTAGTGCTCGGATTTGGGCTTTCGTTCATTCCGGGACAGAATTCGCCTTACATTGATGCCACTACAACGGTGCTGTCTGTTGTGGCGACCTTCTTAATGGTTAGAAGATTCAAGGAACAATGGCTGGTCTATATCATGCTAAATCTCTTTACGGTGCTGCTGTGGGCGATTCGCATGCTGGAGGGCAGCGGGGAAGGCCTACTGATGATCGTGATGTGGAGCGCGTATCTGGTCAACGCAGTTTACGGGTACTATATTTGGAATAAAGGGGCGAAGGAGGTGGCGGCATGAACACGCTTGGACTAACACTGGGGAAGTTTGCCCCGCTGCATAAAGGCCATCAGTTCATGATTGAAACGGCGCTACAAGAGGTCGATGAATTGATCCTAGTCATTTACGAAACGACAGTCACTCCGATCCCGCTTCATGTCCGGGCAAATTGGATTCGCAGGCTCTATCCGGAAGTCCGGGTAATCGAAGCTTGGGATGGTCCGGATGGATATTCGGATGACAGGGAGCATGAGGTTCGGGAAGAACAGTATATACTCGGTTTGCTGAACGGAGAGCAAGTATCGCATTTTTACTCGAGCGAATTCTACGGCAAACATATGAGTCTCGCTTTGGGTGCAATAGACCGGCGGGTGGATGAAGCTCGAGAGCGGGTCCCGATCTCAGCGACGATGGTCCGTTCCAATCCATATCAGTACAGGGAGTTCGTAAGTGATATCGTGTACCGGGATTTGATCACGAAATTGGTATTCGTTGGAGCGATGTCAACGGGTAAGTCGACGATCACCGAAGCACTGGCACAGCGATATTGCACAACGTTCGCAAGCGAATACGGACGCGATTATTGGACCGAACATCAGGTGGACCGCCGAATCGGCTTGGAAGCGTTCGATGAAATCGCGGTGGGTCATATCGAGCGCGAAGAACAGGCAATGCTTGCGGCGAACCGGGTTCTGTTCGTCGATACCAATGCGATCACGACGTATATGTTCGCCCTGGATTACCACGGCCGAGCCCCCGAGCTGTTAACCCGGATCGCTCTGGAGAACGCGCAACGTTATGATCTGTTCTTCTTATGCGCTGACGATATTCCTTACGACGATACGTGGGACCGCAGCGGGGATCAGAAGCGGCATGTCTTTCATAAACAGATTATCGCGGATTTGAAGGAGCGGCGGATCCCCTATATTACGCTGCGGGGGAGCCTGGAGGAACGTATACGCAAGGTAGATGAAGTGTTGGCAAAGTTCGAGCCCTACGGGAACTATTTCGGAGAGCTGAACGGTTAAATCAAATATAAAGGAGGCATACCCACTTGGATTTGTTGGATAAGGATGGACTTACGGAATCTGAATTTTTGAAGCAATACAAGGCAGGCGATTACGAGCGTCCTTCAGTGACAACGGATATGGTTATCTTCACTGTGACCGAAGACGAGGCTGACAGTTATCGCAAACTACCGGAAAAAGAGCTACGCGTCCTACTAATTCGCCGGGGGGCTCACCCCTTCCTGGGCAAATGGGCGCTGCCTGGCGGTTTTGTCCGGCCGAATGAGACGACTGAGCAGGCAGCAGTAAGGGAACTATGCGAGGAAACTGGCGTAGAAGACGTTTATCTGGAGCAGTTGTATACGTTCAGTGATATCGGGCGCGACCCACGAACCTGGGTAATAAGCTGCAGCTATATGGCTCTGATCAATAGCGACAAGTTGGAGCTTAAGGCAGGTGATGATGCAGCAGACGCCGCCTGGTTCAAGGTATCCTATCGGCCGCTGCGGGAGCAAAAAGAACTGATTGTGGACGGATACATCAAGACGCTGGAGTACGAACTCAAACTAAGCAGTGAAGAAGAAGAACTTTCGGCGGTCGTGGCGAGGACTATGACAGCGAAGACTACATCGACTGGCACGGATTATGAGATCGTATCGAATGACGGATTGGCCTTCGACCATGCGAAGATCATAGCATGCGCTATTGATCGGTTACGGGGAAAAGTGAATTACACCGATATTGCACTGCACTTGATGCCGAAGCTTTTTACCTTGACGGAACTGCAGCAGGTTTATGAGGTAATTATGGATAAAGAGCTGTTGAAGGCGGCCTTCCGGCGTAAAGTAGCCGATCTTGTAGTGGAGACCGATCATTATACCGAAAATGCGGGGCATAGACCATCCCGCTTATATCGAAGAAATTTGGAGGGTTAACGATGATTTACAATATCGATGAGTTAAGAAAAGCATATAACGAGGGAAAAAAGTTCAAATTCGTGTTTTTTTGGGGACATACACCGCCTAAGGACGGGAGCGTTGATAAAAGCTGCTTCAGCCAATGGTGGCTGTGCCCGTTCACGGTAGAGGGAACGCAGTACTCATGCGCCGAGCAGTTTATGATGGCCGAGAAGGCAAGGTTGTTCGGCGATGACGAAATGCTGGAGTCCATCCTTAAAGCTAAGCATCCAAAGGAGATGAAGGCTTTTGGACGTGCGGTCCAAAACTTTGACAAAGATATTTGGGATAAGGAATGTTACAGCATCGTCAAAAGAGCCAGCTTGGCCAAATTTTCGCAGAATCCTCAGCTTAACGATTATCTTAACTCGACGAAGAACCGCATCCTCGTCGAGGCTAGCCCGCGAGACCGTATTTGGGGGATCGGCATGGGCCAGTCCAATCCGGATGCGGAGAATCCCATGAAATGGCGGGGCAGAAATCTGCTGGGGTTCGCACTGACGGAAGCGCGGGACGAGTTGCTGCGGAGTTAGATTTATACAAGATTTAAATTAATGGACTTGAGGAAATCAATGACAGGATGAGGGATGACCGTGAAATATACCGATTATATCTGCCTGAAAACAGGAAGATACCAATCAGTAGGAAAGTTTGGCGATAATATTTATGCATATGAGGTCCTTACGGGGGTAACCGACTCCCCGGAGTACCATCAAATTTCTAAGGCGGAATTCGATTCTTTTGAAACTTGGAGCCAAGAGTACATTTCGGATCTTAAAAAAATGTATGAAATCATTAACCGTCCCGTTATCTGCAGCGGCTACTTAGGGAGAGCGGAACTTGATCCTTCACTGCTTCGGAATATTTAGCTGTAAATAATATCTTCTACTGAGAGTATAGAAACGATTCTTCGCTCAGAGGACAAGAACAAAGTCTCACTGGAAGCCGCGCTGTGCGCGGTTTTTTTTATCGGTACAAGTGCTTGTCTTTTGCTCAGGGCAAGAACTTGTCCCCAATGTCACTTAATGATGATATACTTACCTCATGAATTATGATATTGATAATCAATATCAATTGATAGGTGATATATAAATTGCAAAAGGTGAGATGAGGGAGCGCAGATAGATGCAAGACGAAGCAGCAGCAAGCCAGGTATTTACACCAGAGATGATCGATACGATGGCCCACATTTGGACACGTTCGATCATTACATTAATAGATGTACGTTTTCAGAATGTAGCGTCCCAATACCCGTTGGAGCAGTATAAAATGCCTAGTAGCATGTTTATCTATGCATGTGGAGGAGAAGCACAAATTCAACTGAATGAAACCACATTTGGAATGGAACGCTTTGGTTTAGTTCACGGAGGGAAGGGGAGCCTGCTCAGTATTTCGCCTAAAGGGGAGAATGTGAAGACCTTTATGGTATTTTATAAAGCAGAATTACCTCTTTTTTTCAAGAGGCACCTGCAGCAATTACTGGAGGAAGTAAATCCATTTGTTCAACAGTATGGTTATACACCAAGTAATCCTATCTTGCTACTCGATTGGTTTCAACAGATGATGAATGGCTGGAACCGCGGCAAAGCGATGGATCAGCTGCAGGCCAAAAGTTTTCTATATCAATTGATACATGGGGTGTACAGAGATTTTGAGAGTGGTGAAATTCGGTATCTCCAGCCAGATCCAGCCTGTTCTGCCAAGATATATCTCGATAAACATTACATGCAGCCGATTATGTTCCAAGAAATTGCTGATATGTTTGGGATCAGTGGCGGGCAATTGACGCGGCTGTTCAAAAAAAAGGAAGGCATGAGCTTACAGGAGTACCTCATTCAGAGAAGGATTGAAGCTGCCTGCCATGACTTGAAACATACAGAAGCAACCATTAAAGAGATCGCAACAGGATCTGGTTTTGCAGATGAGAAAAATTTGTTTCGGATGTTTAAGAAGTATTACAAGATGACGCCAAGTGATTATCGGAAAATAAACGCACTATCTATGCAGGTTGATGGTATTGATAATGATTCTCATTTTCTTTACTATGAGAGGGAACTAGCGGGTCTAGTCCAGTCTTATAGAGAAGGGGAATCAACCATGTTTGGAAAAGTAAGAAGTAAAGAAATGATCTTGGCGGCGACGATGAGCTTGATGCTGTTATTGTCGGCATGTGCGTCGGGAACGCCATCGAATAACGGGGGAACGGTGAATTCAAACCCTGCGCAGACACAACAGACGACACAACCGGAAGCTTCAGAAGCAGTCTCGCAGACGAGAACGATTTCCACAGTAAAGGGTGACGTTAAGGTACCGAACAACCCTCAGCGTGTTGTAGTCGATTATTTGGTTGGTGATGTGGTGGCCCTAGGTGTAACTCCTTTAGGGGTGGCGAGAGCGGCAAGGGACGGGAAAGAGGCTGTTTTTGCTAACCAGATTACAGACTCTATTAAAATAGCTATGGAGCCGGAAGATGTCATGACTCTTGAGCCTGATCTGATCATTTTAGCATGGGGCGATGAAAATTATGAAGATTTATCCAAAATTGCCCCGACAATTTATGTCCCTTATGGTGATATGACTACAGAAGAGCGGATACATTTTATTGGTGATGTTTTGAACAAGCAGGAAGAGGCTAAGGCTGTTCTGAGTGCTTATGCCGGAAAAATAGAAGAAGCGAAGCTAGCCCTTCAGAATGCAGGTCTTTCAGACGTGACGATTACTATGGGGGAATTCAGTGATAAAAGTAACTACATCGCTGGAGCCAAGCATGCGGTTGGCGAGCTTGTTTATAATGGACTTAAAATGAAGGCACCTTCAAAAGTTCAAACTGATATTATTGACACAGATAAATATTGGGGAGATATCTCTATGGAGGTCTTGGCTGCTTACATAGGGGATTATCTAATCGCTATAGGAGATACGGAAGTCCCTACTGATAATGCGGTCTGGAAATCGCTACCTGCTGTGCAACATAATCGGATCATATCGGTGGGTACATCGCTATCTTGGTCCACGGATATAATGACTTCCAGTGCATTGATTGATCATATTGTAAATCAATTGCTGGCTATGGCTAGATAAGGATTTTGACGAGGTAAAAAGAAGTACTCCAATTTGTAAATATGACTATCAGTAGGTAAGGAAAGGAAAGCGTAATGAAAAACAAGCCTGAACAAAAACGCCGTGGGGCGGTGAATTTCACCATGTACATGGTGGTAGGGCTTGGATTAACGGTTCTCATGTCGGCGGCGTCGATTAGCTTCGGCGCCGCCGACATGAGGTTAGCGACTGCATGGGAGGCTATTTTCCGATTTGATCCAACGCTCACTGAGCATCAAATTATACAAACCCTACGTCTTCCGCGTACCGTAGCCGATCTGATCGTCGGATGCAGCCTTGCGGTATGTGGGGCTATTATGCAGGGAACGACGCGAAATCCGCTGGCTGACTCCGGGCTGATGGGCATCAGCTCTGGTGCAGCATTCGCGATTGCTCTTTGCCTGGCCTTTCTGCCGGGTTATTCGTATGGGCATATGATGCTGTTTGCTTGTCTGGGAGCAGCACTCGCGACCGGGATCACTTACTTCATCGCGTCACTGGGCAAGCGCGGGATGACGCCTCAGCGGCTGGTACTGGCAGGACTGTCCATCTCTATGCTATTTGGCGCACTCAGTCAGTATTTAGCGATCAATTATAATCTGGGTCGAGCATTAGCATTCTGGACGGCAGGCAGTACAGCGGGGGTCAAGTGGGGGGAATTGCTGATCATCTCACCGCTATTTGTTGGTGGTGTACTGCTGGCGCTGGCGCTATCTCCTTCTGTTACACTGCTCAGTTTGGGGGATGATGTGGCAAGTGGACTCGGTATTCGTAGCGGACTGGTCAAAGGTTTATCGACGATTATCGTGCTCGTGCTGACTGGATTAGCTGTTGTCTTAGTTGGTCCGATCGGGTTTGTTGGTCTGATTACCCCACATATTGTGCGATACATGGTCGGTGTCGACTATCGTTACATTATTCCGGCAGTTGCACTATATGGTGCGTTGCTGACCGTGTCGGCCGATCTGGCTGGCCGCTTGATCAATAAGCCGTTCGAAACACCGATTGGTATTATATTTTCTATCATTGGTGTGCCGTACTTTCTCTTCCTGGCTCGCAAGCAAAGGAGGGAATCTGAATGATCAAGCAGCGTTATACGGTGCAAAGGGGCATTATCGTCAATATAGTGCTTATGGTGCTCATCCTTATTTTTGCTGTCATTAGCATGAATTCTGGCAAAATGAATCTTTCACCGCTAGAAGTGCTGAATGTTCTCCTCGGAAACGGTACAGATAAGCAAAATCTGATCGTGTTCGATTTTCGCCTGCCACGAATCACACTGTCGATCTTGGTAGGTCTGGGAATGGGAGCGGCTGGGGTCGTGATGCAGAGTTTGCTGCGTAATGACATGGCTAGTCCAGGGACGCTGGGGATTAGTTCGGGATCGGGTTTGTTTGTCCTGTTCTTCGTCGTATTCATCGCATCGACAGGAAAGGGCTCCTTTATTGCCCTACCACTACTGGCCTTTGTTGGCGGATTATTGGCGGCGGGATTGATCTTCTTATTATCGTATCGCCGTGGGCGAGATATTTCGCCAATCGGTTTGATCTTAACCGGGGTCGCACTCGGAAGCGGGTATGAAGCGCTGACCACCTTCCTGACTCTCAAGCTGAATGATTCGCAGATGGATTTCATGCTGCATTGGCTGGCGGGAAGCTTATGGGGCGCTGATTGGCGTTATATTTCCGTACTGGCACCATGGGTCTTGATTTTACTCGGCTATATTTTCTACAAGTCTCGCATACTCAACACCCTCCATCTGGGCAATCAGACGGCAGAAGGGCTGGGTCTTGCCGTGAAGCGGCAGTTTTTGGGGTTGTCGGTCGCTGCGGTTGCTTTATCCTCTGGCAGTGTGGCCGTGGGCGGAAGCTTCTTTTTCGTTGGCTTGATCGCTCCGCATGTGGCAAGAAAACTGGTCGGGCCCGATCATAAATTGCTCGTTCCGGCTGCCAGCCTGACCGGAGGATTAGTCGTGGTGCTGGCTGACACGATTACGCGCACGGTTAGCTTGGGGGGAGATGTGCCGACGGGAATCGTCATTACGGTCATCAGTGTTCCGTACTTTCTTTATTTACTATCGAAGGCCAATTAGGAGGACGTCATGGAAAGTATTACAGCGCAACAAATCGATATTGCCTATAATGACACGCTTATCGTAAAAGAACTGAACTTGCAGATTCCGCGTGGACAGATTACCTCGATTATTGGTCCCAATGGATGCGGCAAATCAACCGTACTAAAGGCAGTCGGTCGGTTGCTCAAGACGAATAATGGTACGGTTTATCTGAATGGCGCCGATATCCGTACGCTGTCCACCAAGGAAGTGGCCAAGCAGATGGCGATTCTGCCGCAGACGCCGACCGCACCGAGCGGTTTGACGGTCGGTCAATTAATCGCCTATGGGCGTTTTCCACATCAACGGGGCTTCGGCAAGCTCTCCAAAGAGGATAAGCAAGTAGTAGCCTGGGCTCTATCGGTTACACAGCTTACAGCGTTTGAGCATCGTGAGGTCGATACGCTATCTGGCGGTCAGCGTCAGCGCGTATGGATTGCGATGGCGCTCGCCCAGCAAACCGATCTGATCCTGCTGGATGAACCCACAACCTATCTGGACCTGGCGCATCAGCTTGAAGTGCTGGAACTGCTCTATGAACTAAATCGCAGTCAACAGGTGACGATTGTGATGGTGCTGCATGACCTGAATCTGGCAGCACGCTTCTCCGACTATATGGTGGCGATTCGTGAGGGTCAGGTGGTGGAGCATGGTTCGCCAGAGCGTGTAATGACGGTACGGACGCTGCGTGAGGTATTTGCCATTGATGCCGAGATTATGCTGGAACCACGAACAGGGCGACCGGTGTATGTGACGTACGAGCTCTTGCGTGATAATCGTAGAGAACAAGGTGTGGATCAAGGATTCCCAAAAGCTAAGGAACAGAAGGAGGCGATTGCCACTTGAAAATCGCATAGCGTGTCCTCCTAGGCGCACGGAAATACTGGTGCAGTTAGGCATTGGATTTGCCGGTGTCATGATAGCCACGATTCAACGCGTATAGCCTTTGGTGTAGCTTCCACAAGCAACTAACTCCATGAAAGTGGGCTAAGGCTTGTTGCAGAGGGGAGAGATAATAATAAATAACAACATATCCTAAATTCACAGCCGCAGGTAACTAGCTTGCGGGCTTTTTTTATTATTCGGAGCACTAGATTACGTGATTAATTTGAGAGAACCAGTATATATAACTCTAAATGAAGCAAGGAGGACTATTGAAGGTATCAGAGGAATGCGCAACAAGCAGATTGCCCGGAAACTGCAGATGGGGACCGCAACACAGCAGTTGAGAAGATCAGCTGGTTCAGACTCAGGCGCACAATCACAATAGAATCTAAACGTGGCTGAAATCTTGGAACAGATGTATCACACGGTGAAGACAAATCGGGCTGAACCGTACCATAAATAGGGTGAAAAGTTGAGTTGAAGGTTGAAGCTTTAATGCTAAATATATCAGGAATAGTTCTCCATCATTTGATATAAATAATTTCGAAAGTCTTCAACATAGGTTTTGGGCTCTACAACTTTTAGATGAGTGCCGAAGCTTGCTAAAAGTTGAAATCCCATACGATTTTGTGGGACATAAATGGTTGCTAATAAAAATCCAGAATTATGGTCTTCAATACTTCTTCGACCATACCTTTCGATGATTTGATCTTTTATGCTAGGCGATATCCAGGCCTTAATCGTGACGAATTCAGGTAGATAATTTGCTTCGTGTACTTGCTCTGACCAATCGTCTCTAGGATGAAACGCGCGTTCATCCATAGTAATATGATCGATCCGAGATAACTTGAAAGTTCGATATCCCTGTCGATGTAAACAGAATCCTTTCAAGTACCAACTCGATTCGCTAAAATGCAGCTCATAGGGCTCGACCATTCTATTCGTTACAGCCCCGTCCTTATCTGTATAATCAAACGAAACCAGCCTCTTTTTTGAAATGGATTCTTGATATGTCTTTAAGGTTTCAAGAATCTCGGACCGACCTTCCCAATCATAAAACGACAGTTGAATGGAACGATTTAGAGACAATGGACTAACCATTGCCTCTATTTTTTTTATCGTTCTTTCAACTTCTTCAGTACGGAGGATTTGTTCCAATCCGCCGAGCGCAGTTAATATATTCTGTAAATCGGAGCTGCTTAAAAGGCGTTTATCAACCTTGTATTCATCCATTATGCCGTAGCCCCCTTTGACCCCATTGACAGAGTAGATCGGGATGTTCGATAAGCTCAATGTTTCCATATCGCGAAGGATCGTTCTTTTGGAGACATTGAATAGTTGTGAGAATTCCGTTGTAGAAACAACCTCTTTTTTCAGCAATATCATGATAATCGAAATGAGTCTCTCCACTTTGTCCATAATTGCCCTCTTTTTTTACATGATTTCAGAAAGGTGACATCTAGATGTCACCTTTTATTCATTATACTACAAGTATCACAAGAAGGAGGTTTTAATTCAATGTTTAATCCAACCGATTTTCCCAAGCCCACCCTTATTTCAGCCAACGGTGTGGAACTCGAAGTGTTTGAAGCAGGCCGAGAAAACGCAGGAAAACCTATTGTACTCTGCCACGGCTGGCCAGAGCATGCCTTTTCTTGGCGCCATCAGATGGACGCACTTGCCGCAGCGGGCTACCATGCCATCGTCCCCAACCAGCGGGGTTACGGCAACTCATCCCGTCCGACCGAAGTAACAGACTATGACATTGAACACTTGTCGGGTGATCTCATCGCGCTTCTCGATCACTATGGATACGAGGACGCTACCTTTGTCGGTCATGACTGGGGTGCATTCGTCGTTTGGGGACTGACCTTGTTGCATCCAAACCGCGTCAATAAAGTGATAAATCTGAGCTTGCCTTACCAAGAGCGCGGAGAAAAACCCTGGATCGAGTTCATGGAAGAAATACTTGGCGGCGATTTCTATTTCGTCCACTTCAATCGACAGCCAGGCGTCGCGGACGCCGTATTCGAAGACAATACATACAGGTTCCTTCGCAACCTGTACCGGAAGAGCGAGCCTCTCAGAGCACCTGAGCCAGGTATGGCGTTGATCAATCTCGCCAGAGCAGAAACACCGCTCGGTGAGCCCGTATTGAGCGAAAGCGAGCTGGCCGTTTACGTCTCCGCTTTTGAAACATCAGGGTTCACGGGCAGCATAAATTGGTACAGGAACCTTGACCGCAACTGGCGCTTATTGGCGAAAGTGAACCCAATCATCCAGCAGCCGACCCTCATGATCTACGGCGACCGGGATGTGGTTGCGAAGTCTGAAAACCTGACAAAGTTCGTGCCCAATGTGGAAGTGGTCAATCTGGATTGCGGTCATTGGATCCAGGAAGAAAAGCCGGAAGAAACAAACCAAGCGATTTTAAAATGGCTGGAACAATGGGAGATGTAGTTTTTTTCAACAACCAAGAAGAGTTTAACGATTGGTTAGAAGAACATCATGCTGAAGCTAGTGAAATTTGGGTGGGCTATTTTGGGATAAGTACAGGTCGTGCAAGCCTTACTTGGTCTGCATCAGTAGATGCCGCTCTTTGTTTTGGGTGGATTGACGGTATACGAAAAACCATTGATAAACAAAGCTATAAGATTCGCTTTACTCCGCGCAAAGTAAATAGTGTATGGAGTGCTGTGAACGTAAAGAAGGTAAAAGCACTAATACAGTTTGGAAAGATGAGACCAGAAGGAATGCACGTCTTTAACAACAGAACCGATGCACAAGGCTATTCCTCTGAACAAAGAAACGTGGAACTTGCCAAAGAATATGAAGAACAAATCAAGGCAAATCAAACAGCCTGGCTATTCTTCACTAATTTATCACCATCCTATAAAAGAGATTCAATCTGGTGGGTAATGAGCGCCAAGAAAGAAGAAACACGATTAAGAAGGCTTGGAATATTGATCGCTTCATCTGAAGAAGGGCTAAAATTTCAACATTGCAAAAAATATATTACAGAATAAGGAAATATAAATAACAAAAGAATGGTTAAAAGGATTTTTGGTACTGCATAAATCTGGGTCTATTGTTTCCCTGATCTATAGGAGAGAGGAGCTACTGTATTTCTCAATCAATTAGGGTTTAATTCTCATCAAAGTCAGAACGTTTTAAATGCGAGGCATAAATCAAATCGCTAAATGAAGAAGGGATGAAACAGCTCATCCAAAATCGCAACCCCCTTCATTTTCATGGTACAGCCGACCCTCATGATCTATGGTGACCGGGATACGGTCCAGAGGTCTGAAAACCTGACAAAGTTCGTGCCTAATGCAGAAGTGGTCAATCTGGATTGCGGTCATTGGATCCAGCAAGAAAAGCCGGAAGAAACAAACCAAGCGATTTTGAGATGGCTGGAAGAGCAGAATGATGCTGAATAGAGTCGCTTAGCAAGCAAAACTTAGAAAAACAATAAGGACACCCAAACAGGCAAGGTCATTAAGTTAAGCTCAAAGGTAAGAACGGGAATAAAAATGGAATTCAAAACGGCATGGGAAAGCCCCGTGCCGATCGCTGTCAATACGAGTCCTGAATGAACTTCATTAACAATCTCTTGAATTTCAAGTACTGTCCATGGAGATGTCTCGTCCACGCTCAATGCATAATCAACATAGGTTAAGTTCGACGGAGTAACATCTGTTACTCCAGTAGTGTCAAATATTGAGTGGTCAGGCGCATCGCCAGCTTGCTGAACGTAGTAAGCATTAATCGTATCCAACGCGGCTTGTGGAGACAATGGTGCAGGTGTTTGTGTAGGTGTCTGCGTTCTATAGATGTTACGCTGAACCGTACCATTAAATAGGGTGAAAATTAGTTGTGAATGAAGTTTATATAGAGATAAAATTAACCCCTAAGATGACTCTTAGTTTTTTTCATATGACTTAATACAACAATATTTACAAATTCATGATACGATATTGCTAAATCGGGAGATAGATGCTCCATATTTAAGATAGAATTAATTATTGATAGAACTGTTGAAGATGAATCATAACAAAATGATTGATGATCAACCAAGAATGTTTACTGAAACTATTATGACTCTGTAGAATGGGGGCCACTATATGTCATTAGCTAATAAAAAAGAAGAGTGTTTACTTATAGAGACATTAAAATCGCATATACCAAATGTAGAGGAATTACTGAATCCAGCAGTTGAGGAATCAGAAATAAATCTTTTCGAGAGCATGATGAACTGCAAATTTCCAGAAGATTTCAGAAAGCTATACATGAATTTTAATGGAGAAGGAGAGCAGATTTTTGGCATAATGGCTGGTCTTGGTTGGATGAACATTGAATCGATAGTAAGCAACTGGAAGTCCCTTTTGGAATCAGCGTACGATATTATATCCAGCAAATCAGATGTAATAAAAGATGGGAACTACAGAGAAGGCTGGATTCCTTTTGCTGAAGATGGTGGTGGCTCATTTTTGGCAATAGATTTAGACCCCGGAGAAAAGGGCGTTTATGGGCAAATTATTACGATAGATCATAATTCTCATTTTTCCTATGTTATTGCAGAAAGTTTGGGACATTTCTTTGAATTTATCGATTCGAGTCTCAGAAATAGTAGTATTGGTATTCGTGAAGAAGAAGATGTAATCATATTATCCCGTGAAAGTGGAAGTTTGTTAGATGATATTTTGGCTCTGACTAATTTGAATATCGAAGAGAACAGCCTTATCCCTGTAAGCGGATTTTGGGAAGAGTATTTTAAAGACGATGTTGAAAGTGGTTTTGTATCTTCAAAAACATTGAAAAAAAAGAGAATGGTATTTATTAGAGCTGATCAAGCTCAAAAATACGGAGCAATATCTTTGGATATTTTAACCCATATGGTTAATCTTAAAGAACTTATTATACATGCGGATGAAATTACTAATTTTGATGTACTTCAACGGTTGACTTCTTTAGCAGAACTTGTGATAGGATCAGAAGCTTTTAAAGAGTCTGATTTGAAGTACTTGGTTTCTTTAGATGGGTTAAGGAAGCTAACATTAATAGGACTTCCATTAAAAGATATACATACACTGAAAGATATAAAGAAATTAAAGAGTTTGAGATTATGTAGAATGAACTCAATTGATAGGGGATTAATTGGAACTATAAAAAATTTGAAGGAACTAAGTTTAGAAGAAATGGAGGTTGGCGACCTGCTTTATATTTCAAACCTTAGTAAGTTAATAAAACTAGAGCTCAAACAAGTGACAATACCACATTTATCATTCTTAAAAGCTTTAAAGAATCTAACGGTTTTTGAGACAGATAGCTGTGCAATAGATGAATCACATATAGAGGTTATAGGAGAATTGAAGAAATTAAAGCAGTTCACTTATCCGGTTGGAGATTTAACAATACTCAAAAATTGTATGAGTCTAAAGCAGATTGGAGTAGATGCATCAAGACTTAAAGGTTTGGAGGAAATTTCAGACTGTAATATAGTCGATATAACTATATTTCATGCCACATCGAAAGAGAACGCGAAGTCCGTAGTTGCGGAGTTTAATAAATACTTTAAACTTCAGTCATATGGATGGCAGGTAACATGGAAAGATTAATGAAGCTTGCCTACACTGAGCTTTATCAAAATAGGGTGAAATTTTTATAAAAGAAAGGAGACAGAGCAAGAAGCAAGAGAAGCAGAAGTGCCCAAGGAAAGGAGGTGGTGCCCCATTGATTCAGAAGGACTCCTCCCAACATCCCGGCGCCGGCGATAGCCAGATTCCAAACCGTTGTATTGATAGGCATCACGATATCCACACCTTGCTTCCCATCAGCCTGAGCAAGTGCTGTCTGCAACAATGTTGCCGCACCACCGAATGTCAGCCCCCACAGCGCAACAGAAATGAAGATAATAGTACCATGCTCACTCCAAAGTCCTAGTACAAGAGATATCAGAGCAAATCCCAATCACCCAGATTCCCACCAGTGCCATAATTCCAAAAACAAGCAGAACCTGTCCGAGATAGGGTTCAAGCCCCATATCATCCAGGAAAGGAGAGATATAGGTATACAAAATATTATGAGCCAGCATCCAGGCAAGAACCACAACCAAGATAGGAATCACCCCAGGTGTGAGTAAAACTTTGAATACTGAAATGCGTTTATCAGCCGACTGTCCCGGATAATAAAGCAGCGACAGTCCAAGACTTGATAAATAAAGTCTTGGACTGCCGCTGTTCAATTATCATTTCCCGGTAGTTTATTCAAGGATGCTACGAAAAAACTATATATTTAGATTTTCATACTCAGATTAATGCCTGATTGAAGGATTTAATGAAAATAAATTAAAAAAAACATACTATTTTAACAAAAAATTACGGAACATGTATTTCCGATTTGATATCATGTTGACTTAAAAATTTCATTAAATCATTACTCAGCTGTACAATCTCATTGTTAGCATTATTCGCATAATCCGGCAACATCATATCCCTAACCATCTTAGTTCGTAGCCATGTCATAAAGAAGAGATCCAAAAGTAAGTTTGGAAATTTAAGCACCATTTTAAGTATTGGAGGATCAATTAAAACGCCCGCTTTTTGTATTTCCCTAAGATACGCTTTTAAAGTGACTGTTATTTTGCGTGCCGTCTTTCTGGTTCTGGCTGTTTTTTTGTCAATAATCTTATTCTCAGAATGCAAAAAACTCAACATGGCAATATCTGATACGGAATGTGTGATTAGATACGCTTGCATATCCTTTTTAATAACGTAGGGAAGCTTTGCTGTTTTAAATAGTTTTGCGAGGTTTTCTATGCGTTCTGTCGCTACACCATTAATTTCTCCAAATGCAGTTGCCGCTATAAACTTTGGTAGAAATCGAGCATGCAATACTCCATCTTTAATCTGTCCGCCGAAGCCGGGAAAAGCTGGTAAAAGTCTATCCCCTACGATATCCAGCCACGAAGAAAATCCATTTGAATTACTAGTCATCGTAACTATATTTTTGCTTTGATTATCTTTTAGCGCTAACAACGCTGCTTCGGACCGATCATAACGAACGGTAACGAAAATAAAATCGTATACATCGTCATTTTCGAGCGTATCCATGACATTCACTTGTATCGATCTAACTGTACCTTTTTCTATATACTGCAGGCCATTTTCTCTTAATGATTTATATCTATTCGAATGTGCAAACAGGCTAACGTCAAACCCTGCTTCAATAAGCTTAATTGCGTACATGCTCCCGATGACACCTGCACCAAAAATTAAAATTCTATCTTGTTTTGCTGACATATAAACCACCCCTACTTATTAATATTCCCTTTGGATTATCCGACAACGTGTTGTATGATGTGATTATAAATCTTCATTATTCCTTGATCAACCATCAGTTTTTTATGATTTGTCGGATGGTATTCTTATTCACCAGTAGGAGGGAAACATGAAAAAGCAACCCCAAATAACGGAGAAAACAAAACAAAAGTTTGTAGAAGTTTTTTGTGAGTTATATAGCCAAAAGCCGATTGAGAAAATTTCGATTCAGGAAATTTCGAATAAGTCAGGATATAACCGCAGCACCTTTTATCAATACTTTACTGACATTTACGAATTGTTAGACTCTGTTGAAAATGACCTATTGAATGAAATGAAAAAAGAATTGGCAAATAAAGAGCTATCGTTGGATACGGTTCAAGACACGCTCTATTGTCTGGATAAAAAAGAACATCTCCTGGTTCTTAATGCCCTTTTGGGTGATTATGGAAGTGTCCGTTTTTTAAAACGCTTAAAAAAAGAAATCGCTTTGAATCAATTAGAATTAAACGTTCCGCAAAACCAATCACTAACGCCATACTTCATTGAGTTTTACCTGACAACTGCTCTTTCTTTGTTTCGTCTTTGGCTCCACCGTCAAAAGGATTTATCGTCAGAAGAATTTTTCAAGTTAGTGGAGAACCTATATTCAAGAGGGTTTACGCCCTATATTAAAGAATGAGTCTGTCATTCAAACCAAATCCATATGTTCTATAACAATAAAAAAGCGCGCATAAGCTTGTTTACACAATATACTCCATAAAAACTGACCTAACTTACTCTTAAGGTGGACGATGTTATAGACCACGAGATGGGGCGTTATTGCTTATATATGCACGGAGTGAGAGATATGAACATCATTAATCAATATAGCAAGGAGGATTTAGCAGATTTTCTACACAGTGCTATTATGCATCATTAATCTCAATTGTGAACAGGAAAATTGGGCTGAAAATAGGAAAACCTCAGATTGAACTAACAGGAAACATGGGGAACTTCATCGTTATAGGACCCTTTATGAAGTATATTCATGCTGGCAATGGACAACGCTTAAGGTTAAGTATTATCTTATGCGGGAGGTCATCACTTCTTGAAATTTGAACTAGGACGTTGCTTACTGAATGAACGATTGATGGAATCCGGGAAGTCAGCGGAATGGCTGGCAAAAGACTTGCTTTTTAAACCGGAACGAGTTTACGACTTTATTGAAAACAAAAGAGTGATGCCACTCAAAATTGCCATATCGATCGCCGATTCCATCGGTTGTGATGTTCGTGCCTTGTATGAATTAATTCCGAATGATAATGAAGTAAAGGAAGATTAATGGAATAAGTGGTAGGTTGCATTAAGACTACGAATGTGACCCATTAAGCTAAGATAATGGGAAACGATAGCTCAATCAAAATAAGAAGGCAGCCGGTCAAATGATCGGTTGCCTTTTTATTAAGCTAATAAGCAGTTTACAGAAACGAAACTGATACATTTTGGATTCAGAAACCGTCTTTATACTGAAGCAGCAAAAGGAGGGGGGTTAGGCTAGCTAGGCAGGAATGATTGGAACAAATGAAAATGAATTTTTTTTAAAGGAGACTTGAGATGAGATTGTTTGAATTATTGCTATATTTGTCAAACATCAGTTTATTTGTATTAACAGTTGTATTAAAAAAAGGTCAGCGTATTATTCCAGTATTCGTTGCAAGCGGGATCGCCGCAGTTTTGCTGGTCATTCATTGGACGGTAGAAGGATACAGAGTTCAGCTGTTTTTCCCATATTGCATAACGGTCATTTTTTTAGCCATTTCAGGTTATAGTTATTTTAAAAAAAGCAGTTTCCAAAAAATTCCTCGATTCCTGTTGGGTTCAGCTTATACCGCTATAGCGATCATGCTGGTCGGAACAGCTGTTCTCATGTATGCTTTTCCTGTATTTAAACTCCCTGAACTGACAGGGGAATTTAAGGTAGGAACGCAAACGTTTCATTTTGTGGATACCAATAGAGAAGAGATTTTTGATAAAGCAAGAGAGGGTAAAAGAGAATTGATGGTTCAGGTATGGTATCCGACTCAAGCTGGTAGTGGCAAGCGAACTGCTTTTATTCCCGATACGCGGATTTTAAGTTATATGGCCGCAAACTATGGTCTTCCCGGGTTTACTTTTCAACACCTGAAGTACGTATCCAGTTATGCATATTTGGAGGCGGAAATCTCTACGGCACAGACTTCATACCCACTGATCCTTGGGAATCCCGGCAACGGCTCTTCTAGATTCCTCCACACTTCGCAAGCCGAATATCTCGCGAGTCACGGATATATCGTGGCAATGATCGACCACACCTACAACACATTTGCAACCGAGTTTCCGGACGGTCGAATCACGACCAGCACAACCAACGACTTATTCTCGCCTGACCATAATTATCGGACGGAAAGCAGAAATCGCGACAAGTTAGGGAAAGTTTTAACCGAAGATGTGGTGTTTGTGCTGGACCAATTCGAGCTTATCCAATCGGGGCAGATTCCAAGTCATCTAAAAGGCTGGATTGATCTCGACCATGTCGGGGTGTTCGGTCATTCTATCGGCGGAGCAACGGCTTATGACGCTTCTTACGATCCGCGAATCGCGGTTGGCATAGATCTGGATGGAGGGCTTTATCGTCTGCGTGAAAGAGAGGGACTGCGAAAGCCGTTTTTGTTCCTCAACTCGGAAAGCTATTTCGAAAAATTAAAAATGGTGATGGATAACCGGGTCTACACGGATGCAGAAATTAACCGTATGGGCTCAACCAGAGAGTGGGAGGATCAAGTAACGGAAGATAAAAAGTTGGAGCTTGAACGGATGCGCAAAGCGGTCGACGAAGGGGGACAAGTCCTCTATATCGAAAATACGGAGCATTTGAATTTTACCGACGTACAGTTCATTTCTCCGATTTTCAAAATGCTGGGCATTACAGGAAAGATTGAGCCCGATAGAGCGGACTCTGTTACCAATACCTATATGCTGAATTTCTTCGATATGTATCTGAAAAATCAAGACGGAATCTTAATGAAAGGACCAGATAGCCGCTTTCCGGAGGTGAAGTTCGTAACCTCGCTATAAATTACGGAGCAGGTTAATAAGATTGCAGTTATTTTTGACTGAAGCAACATCATTACGCTTATGGGGAACGATCAATCCATACACGATCGCAGCCGTCTAGATGATCGGCTGTCTTTTTATTAAGCTAACGGCCACCCGTTAACTTTACCCTTTTAAGTACCGTAGCCGAAGTAGACAATCTTCTTGTCCACCGACATGTATATAACGAACTGTCCAAAGACACAAAAGTGCCAACATAAGCTACTCGACAAAAGCTTGTTAAATCAGGCTTTTCTTTTTTTTATGTAGGTACATTTGTGTCAAAAAAAATGCACAAATGTATCTACATTGTGGTTTATTGACTTAAAGTTACCTACATAGTCGCGCTATGATGGGGAAGGGATCCGTTCGGAGGTAAGTCACCACAGACCAGTCGGAAGGAGTGAAGAAGAAAGCTAAGAGAGCACATCGTCAACAGTGATTAGAAAATCTATTCTTTACCGATCGTTCTCAATATGTTACATTTACTATTAGGGAGGGAATCGAATGGCAAGAAGCAAAGAATTCGAAGAGAACGAAGTATTAGATAAGGCGATGAAGCTTTTTTGGGAACAGGGTTACGAGAAGACATCTTTGACAGATCTTGTAGAGCATATGGGAGTTCATCGAAGAAGTTTATATGACACATTTGGCGACAAGCATACGCTGTTTTTGAAAGCCATGGACCGTTTTCGCGATAAAGTGAATGCTGAGCTTTCAAGAGAAGTTAAACGTTCCAAGACTGCAACTGAGGCACTTCAGCTTATCTTTAGTTTCATAATAAATGGTGAAGAAGATTCGCCCTCAGGCTGTTTGATGGTGAATTCAGCGGTGGAATTAGCAATGCGCGATGCCAATGTGGATTTGAAGTCCATTGAATCGTTCACATTATCAGAGAAGCTGCTCAAAGATATTATTCTGTGGGGCCAGCAGGATGAAGAATTTAGCTTGGATTTCAATGCCGACGATCTAGCGGAACATCTGCATTCTGTTTTTGTGGGATTAAGGGTAATGACTAGGACCTCAGTGCCTAAAGAAAAATTACATCGAATAGCCGATTTATCAATTAAACTTTTATATAAGTAATTATTATTTAAATATAATTGCTTATGCATATTCTAGAATGATTGTTCTCATAACTGAGTCTTGTCTCGTTTAAAGATCTCTTTAAACGATCCTTCTTATATGTTTTTTAGAATGATCATTCCCATATAGTGAATAAACGATGAATAAAAGGAGTAACAAAAATGATAATTTCTGAACAAGTAGCATTTGTCACTGGAGCAAATCGAGGTTTTGGCCGCCATCTCACGCTGGAGCTTTTATCCAGAGGGGCTAAGGTTTATGGTGGTGCAAGAAATCCGGAAACCATTAACATTCCAGGCGTTATACCAGTAAAGCTTGATATTACCAACACTCAAGAAGTTGAAGCAGCTGTTATCCTCGCTAAGGACGTGACGCTTTTAATCAACAATGCAGGCTCAGCTACTGGCGCCACTTTGCTGGACGATGAGGTAGAAAAAATACATTTGGAGTTTGATACGCATTTCTTCGGTACGCTGTCCATGGTTCGTGCTTTTGCACCAATAATTGAAAAAAATGGGGGAGGATCTATTTTAAATGTTCTTTCCGCATTATCTTGGTTTAGTTCAGGAACTGTAGGTGCTTATTCAGCTGCAAAGGCTGCAGAGTGGGCATTGACGAACGATTTACGTTTAAATCTATATCCTCATAATATAAGAGTATCAGGATTACATGTGGGCTTTATGGATACAGACATGACAACCAGCTTAGAAGTCCCCAAAGCAAGCCCTGCAGATATCGCAAAAATAGCTATTAATGGCATAGAATCTGGCAGCTTTGAAATTATTGCTGATGATAACAGCCGAATGATACAAGGTGGACTTGCAGGTGGCGTTCCTGCACTGTACCCTCATCTTTCTTAATAACAATTTCATTTCTAATTTAATTCATAAAGGGGAATAATAAATGAACAAATTGTGGAGTAATACGAAAATTGGAAATATGGAATTACCTCATCGTTTAGCAATGGCACCTAAGACACGTAGTAGAGCACAGAAGGACGGCACACCTGGAGAACTAAGCTCTCTTTACTATGCTCAGAGAGCATCAATGGGATTAATTATTAGTGAAGGTACACAACCATCTGATGATGGTCAAGGTTATTTAAATTCACCTGGCATCTATACTGAAAAGCAAATAGAAGGTTGGAAAAAGGTTACGGATGCGTTGCATGAAGCAGGTGGCTTTATGTATATACAATTAATGCATGTGGGCCGTATATCGCACCCCGACAATACTCCGCATCATCGACAAGCAGTTGCACCTTCTGCGATCGCACCTGGTGTAGAAATGTTTACTGCTAAAGGAATGCAGGAAATACCCGTCCCACGAGAGCTAAGTGAAGAAGATATTCAAAATACTATTGCAGACTTCCGAAGAGCAGCTGCAGCAGCTATTAAAGCAGGTGCTGATGGGGTTGAAATTCATGGAGCCAACGGTTATCTAATTAATCAATTTATTAGTGAAAATTCTAATAAACGAATCGATAAATACGGTGGATCTGTGGAGAACCGTGCTCGGTTTGCAATTGAAGTAACAAGAGCAGTCGTTGAAGAAATTGGAGCAGAAAGAACCGGTTTCCGTATTTCACCAGGAACACCTCTTGGTGGGATTGTTGAAGGCGCACAAGGACCAGAGGTTTATCGCCATCTTGTAAAAGAATTAGCTAATTATAATTTAGCATACCTCCATGTGATGCATTTAGGGAATGAAATACTGCTCCATGAAATTCGTTCAATTTGGACAAATCCATTATTGGTCAATCGAGTAGGGCGGGCACTTGAAGATATTAGTGTAGATATTGATAGTGGTACTGCTGATGTCGTACCAGTCGGTATCTGGTCTTTAGCTAATCCGGATTTTGTGGAACGACTAAAAAAAGGAACACCTTTAAATGAAGTTGATCCTAAAACATTATACTCTGGTAACGGAAGCTCAGGTTATACAGACTACCCTAGAATGGAAGAATTAAAAACTCAACATCAATAAGAATATGTGGAATCACAACTGGCGTACAACTGAAAATTGTACGCCATAAAATTTTCAAATGGAGAGGAAGCTGGCAGAACATGAGAGCTGCTCAAATACAATACTCAAAAGAAATTCATTTGGAAATAAACAATGTTAAGATACCGGAAATCGATAATCGTGAGGTACTCATTAATTTTAAATGGCAGTATCCGAATGATTACTGATTATGATTTCCCATTAACATTAGGTAATGAACTATCTGGTGTTATAGAAGCATGTGGTAAAGATGTTGTTAATTTTCAGGTTGGTAACCGAGTTTATACGAGGTTGCCGGTGAATAAAATAGGAGTTTTCGCTGAATATGTGGCGGTCAAAGATGAAGCTATATTTAAAATGCCTAAATATCGGATTAACTCGAACTTGTATCTCGAATATAAATTGACTGAATTAGAACAACATAAAAAATCCATAGGCTATTACCTAATAGATATAGTATTTTTAATTGAAGAATTTTTTTGAAGATAGATTTTTTGTTATCATTATAGGGAGGATGACATCTATATTTATGTAGGTAACTTTTTGTCATTGTATGTCGGTGGACAACAACATAGTCCCATTAGAGCCTGCGCCAAGCGCGGGTTTTCTGTTTTAAGGGAGCAAGTTCTTGTCCTTTGCTCAGGACAAGAACTTGCTCCCATTGCCGATAATGGACAAGAATATGGTACTATTGCCGATTTTATGTTCATCTAATTTTCTGATCTGATTTTTGCAGGCTATACCTTAGAACATCCATAGCAGTAAAAACAGATCTTTGTTACAAGCAGAAGAAAAGTTGAAACGTTTCCAAAATAAATATTGAAACGTTTCCATTTTGGTGATATTATAATTTCCATAGAGAGGTCGGGGGTGTTAAATGACAAGTATTAAAGATGTTGCAAACTTAGCAGGCGTTGCTGTAGGAACCGTGTCCAGAGTCATTAACAACTCTGGCGCTGTAAAACCCAAGACACGCAAAAAAGTGGAGGAAGCTATACAAGAACTGAATTACTTCCCTAATGAAGTGGCCAGGAATTTCAAGATGCAGAAATCTAAGATGGTGGCTCTACTACTTCCAAGTATCTGGAATCCATTCTTTTCTGAATTGGCTTATTACATTGAGGATGAGTTGGACCGGGAAGGCTTTAAGCTTATGTTATGTAATAGTGGAGGCAAGCCTGAAAAGGAGCTATATTATCTGGAAATGCTCCGGCAGAACAAAGTGGCTGGTATTGTTGGCATAACTTACAACGATATCGAGAATAATGTAAGCAACGACATTCCGATTGTAAGCATCGACAGGCACTTTAACAAGAAGATTACCTGTGTGACCTCAGATAATTTTGAGGGAGGACGTCTTGCTTTAAGAGAGCTGGTGAAAGCAGGAGCCAGGAAACCGGCTTTTATGGGGAGTGTCACTTCCGTTTTCAGCGAAACCATGAACCGCAGGCAAGGATTTATTCATGAAGCGGAGGCTTTAGGCATCGATTATGTGATCTACGAGAAGCCGGATCCAATAGTAGATGACAATGCCTATATTAACGAGTTCCTCAACGAACATGGCGATGTAGATGGTATCTTTGCCATTACCGATATGCTCGCTGCCAGCTATATTGACAAAGCACGCAGGAAGGGCATTCGTATACCAGAAGATGTGAAGGTCGTCGGTTATGATGGTATTCAGGATAATCCTTATTTTCATCCTATTCTATCAACAATCAGGCAACCGGTGGAAGAGATGGCACGCATGACAATTAGACTGCTCTATAACAAGATTGATGGCATTCCTTTAGATAAACAAGTTTATCGTATCCCCGTTAAATTCAAACAAGGTGAAACTACATGATCCCCTTTAATCGAAAAACTTCAGCTCATTCTGTGGAAGCACGTTACTAACTGATGTTTTTCACTCTAAATTGGAAACGTTTCAAAAATAATTAAGATAGATCAGTTCTTATAAAAAGTTTTGGAAAACATGTGCACATCCGGGTGATTCTTGATAAAGATCTATCCAATGTTTTTTTCTAAATTCAAATTGGAAACGTTTCAAAAGTAATTAATTGTACACGAAAGGGAGAATACGCGTGAATTCAACAACTAACAGGGCGAATCATTCCATGATCAAACCAAAACGTAAACCATGGAGCAGGTTCAAACGCGACTACGAACTGTACCTGTTTTTACTGCCAATCATTATTCTTTACCTCGTATTTAAGTACTATCCGATGTATGGGGTGCAAATTGCATTTAAGGATTTCTCACCCAGCCAGGGGATCTGGGGAAGTGAATGGGTAGGATTTCAGCACTTTGTAGATTTCTTTAATTCCTATAACTTCTGGACAATCATCACAAACACGCTCTCACTCAGTTTTCTTTCGCTGTTATTTGGATTCCCGGCTCCAATCATCATCGCAATTATGCTGAATCAGATGCTGGGCAAGTCCTATAAGAAATTTGTACAGACTGTGATTTATGCGCCGCACTTTATCTCTACCGTAGTACTCGTTGGCATGCTTAATGTTTTTTTATCTCCAAACAGCGGAATCGTGAATCATATTATTACCTCGTTTGGCGGACAGCCTATTCTCTTCATGGCTGATGAGGGTTGGTTCCGTCCCTTGTATATCTTATCAGGAATCTGGCAGGAAACAGGCTTCGCCACGATTATCTATCTTGCTGCACTTGCGGGAGTCAATCCCGAGCTGCATGAAGCGGCCATTATGGATGGGGCGAGCAAATGGAAGCGTGTCTGGTATGTAGATATTCCCAGCATACTGCCGACGATCGTTATCTTGCTGATTCTCGCACTCGGCAACATTATGAGTATCGGTTTTGAAAAGGCTTTTTTGATGCAGAGTGATCTAAACTACGCCACCTCCAATATTATCCCTACCTATGTATATGAGATGGGGATTCAGAAAGCCCAATACAGCTTTTCTACGGCAGTCGGCCTGTTCAACTCCCTTATTAATATTATCTTGATCTTCACCGTTAACCGGATCGCTAAAAAGATGACAGAGACCAGTCTGTGGTAAGGAGGAGACGATTATGAATCAATTATTGAAGCGAAAGAGCAGAGGGGATGTATGGTTTGACATCATCAATTACATTCTGTTGACCATTATTATGCTGCTAGTATTGTACCCGTTGTATTTTGTACTGGTTGCCTCATTCAGTGACCCCAATTACATTTACTCCGGTGAGGTCTGGCTATTCCCGAAAGGCTTCACGCTGGACGGTTATGAACGGATATTCAGTGACTCCTCCATTTGGATCGGATATGGCAACTCCATTCTTTATGCAACGCTGGGAACATTAATTGGAGTAGCCGTGACAGTATTTGCAGCCTATCCGTTAGCCCGGAAGGATCTGGCCGGGAAGTCTTTGATTATGTGGTTTTTGCTGGTTACCATGTTTTTCAGCGGCGGGCTGATTCCCACCTATCTGCTGATTAAAGATCTGCACCTGCTGAATACGATGTGGGCGCTGGTCATTCCCGGGGCAGGCGGTGTCTTTAACGTCATTATTGTAAGAACCTTTTTTCAGTCATCCATACCAGACGAAATGTGGGAAGCGGCTTCAATCGACGGATGTTCTAACACCAGATTCTTCTGGAGCATCGTTCTGCCGTTGTCCAAGTCCATCCTGGCGGTAATGGTGTTATACCATGTGGTCGGCTTCTGGAACGGATTCTTCGATGCATTGATTTACCTAAATGATGAGAGCAAGTATCCGCTGCAATTAGTGCTACGCAACATCCTTGTCCAGAATCAGGTCAACTCCGGCATGATGATCGATGTGGAATCCTATGCAGCCAAGATGCGTGTGACGGAACTGATCAAATACGGGGTCATTATGGTATCCAGTCTTCCGCTGTTGATTTTGTATCCTTTCCTTCAGAAGTACTTTGTTAAAGGCGTAATGATTGGCTCCATCAAAGGATAATACTTTGACGCGGTACTTGAAAGGGGGGATGCACAGCGTATACAGAGCAATATATGAAAACAAAACAGGAGTAATTAGCTGGCGGGATGAACAAAAGGGAGGTTATCGAAAATGAGTTCTTTATTTAAAAATGCGGGGATTCTGGTATTAGCAGGAGCGTTTGCGCTGAGCGGATGTTCGGGTAACGGTAACGGGACAAACAATCAGGCGGAAAATTCCAATCAGAAAGACAATTTCAATGCAACCGGTCTTCCCGTTGTAAACAAACCAGTGTCGTTAAGAATGGTAGCCCCGAAGGCGGCCCTGGCACCAGAGTTCTCAGAGATGGAAATCTTCAAGCGGCTGGAGCAAGAAACCAACGTGAAGATTAATTGGGAGAACATTCCGGATACCGATTATACAGAAAAGAAAAACCTGCTTCTCGCAAGTGGCGATTTGCCGGATGCCTTCTATGCAGCCGGATTCACTGATTACGAGCTTATCAATTATGGTGAAGATGGAACGCTAATTCCGCTGGAGGATTTAATTGATCAATATGCGCCTAACCTGAAAGCGCTTCTGGAGCGCCGTCCTGATATCAAATCATCGATCACAGCGCCGGATGGGCATATCTACGGTCTGCCGTCCTGGGAAGAAAACAACCTTGGAACCAACCCTTTCTTTCACGTCATTAATAAAAGCTGGCTGGATAAGCTTGGCCTAAAAGTACCGGAAACGCTGGATGAATACACGGAAGCGCTGCTTGCCTTCAAAACAAAAGATCCGAACGGCAACGGCAAGCAGGATGAAATCCCGTTAAGCTTTATGCACATGCAGTGGTGCATGGATATTGCCGGACTATTCGGGGCCTTTGGTCTTCCGGATAATCTGGAACACCGTGTCGTCCGCGATGGAAAAGTCATTTTCACCGCAACTCAGCCTGAATATAAGGATGCTTTGAATTATTTCCATGAAAAATGGTATAAGCAGGGCCTGATTGATCCGGAATCCTTCACTCAGGATGCAGCACAGTATCTGGCCAAAGGTAAAACGACAGATGAGACGCTGGGATCTTATGTCTGGTGGGAAGCCGAAGAAGTTGTCGGAACCGAACGTGCCAAGGATTATGTGCTATTGTCTCCGCTTAAAGGCGCGGATAGCGAGCAGACGATTGGACGCGCTAATGGCGGCGGTCCGGGGCGCGGGTCTTTTGTCATTACCAAAGAGAACAGCAATCCAGAAATCACCATGCGTTGGATTGACCAGCAGTATGAACCTTACATGGCTGCTCAAATCCACTGGGGACCACTGGATGTCGTGTACAAGAAGGACGAAAACGGAAAACTGGTGAATTTACCGCTTCCTGAAGGAGCCTCAGCAGGTGAATTCCGACAGAAGGTTGCTCCGGGATCAGGTGCACCCGGTATCATTACTTTCGATGACTTCGGAAAAGTGGTAGATATGGAACCCCGGGCTCAGCAGCGAGCTGAGGACCTGGAGAAATACTACAATCCGTATATGGAAAAAGAAAACTATCCGAACATCTTCTTTGAGCCGAAGGAACTGGACACCATCAATAAGATTGAGCCGGAACTGATTAAATATGTAAATACCCAAAGAGGAAAATTCATTGTGGATGGCGGCGCAGATGAGGCGTGGGACAACTACATTAAAACACTGGAAAAGATGGGCCTGAATGAACTGATGGAGATCTATCAAAAAGGGCTGGATCGCTATAATGAAAATCTGAAAAAATAAATAGAAGTTAGGTGGGGAGAAACTGTGCTTGATGTCATCGCTATAGGGGAAGTATTGATAGACTTTACACCGGCAGGCAGGACGACTGGGGGGAATGATCAGTTTGAATGCAATCCGGGGGGAGCTCCGGCTAACGTAGCCGCAGCGCTATCCCGCCTGGGGGCCAGATCAGCACTGATCAGCAAAGTTGGGGAAGACCAATTCGGTTTATTGCTGCAAAATGCTCTGCGTAACAGCGGGGTAGATGTAACAGGAGTTTCGGTTACCAATGAAGCGAGTACAACGCTGGCCTTTGTCCATCTGGACGATCAGGGGGACCGGTCCTTCAGCTTCTTCCGGAAACCGGGGGCGGATACCTTCTTACACTCGCAGGATGTTCCGCTGGCGCGGATTGAAGCATGTCAGGCGCTGTATTTTGGTTCGTTGTCGATGACCCATGAACCTGCTCGCACGGCTACCAGGACGGCAGTTCTTAAGGCGAAGGAAGCAGGAGTTCTACTGTCGTTCGATCCTAACATCCGGTTTTCTTTATGGGAGAGCAAGGAAGAAGCCAGACAGAATATTTTTTGGGGCCTGAATTATGCTAATATTCTGAAAATCTCAGAAGAAGAGCTTTCTTTTATAACCGGAACTAGTGATGTTGAACAGGGTTCACAAGAGCTCCAGCAGAACTTCGATATCATGCTCATTATCGTCACTCTAGCGGAAAAAGGCTGCTATTACCGTTTGGCTGGTCAAGAGGGATATGTACCGGGCTTTAAGGTCAAGACCATTGACACAACAGGAGCCGGTGATGCTTTTCTGGGCAGTATGTTATTTAAGATTCTGGAAAGCGGAAGCTCTTTACAGGATTTGACCAAGCTGCAAATCACCAACATGCTGACCTTTGCCAATGCCGCCGGAGCGCTGGTAACCACACGAAAGGGGGCTCTTGGGTCCATGCCAACGACAGATGAGATTAACGATATGATAGAGTCCAGAAAACAATTCAATGATGAGCGGTTCAGACCGGGGTTTCATTTCACACCTCCCTCAAACTGGGCAAACGATCCCAACGGATTAGTCTATTATGAGGGAAGCTATCATCTATTCTATCAACATCATCCTTACGGTAATAAATGGGGACCAATGCACTGGGGCCATGCTGTCAGTGAAGACCTGATTCAATGGGAGCACGCGCCTATTGCTCTATTCCCGGATGAGCATGGAGCGATCTTTTCGGGATGCTGTGTAGTGGATTGGAATAACAGCAGCGGCTTATTCGAAGATTCAGATGGACTGGTCGCGATCTTTACGCATGCCGATAACCATTCGGACACGGGGCAGCCGCGCCAGCGGCAGAGCCTGGCTTACAGCAGCGATAAGGGCAAGACCTGGCATAAGTATGACGGAAATCCGGTGCTGATCGAGGAAGAACTGATAGACTTCCGGGACCCTAAGGTGTTCTGGCATCCGCAAAGTGAACGGTGGATTATGGTGATTGTCGCTGGAGATCATGCCCTGTTCTACGCATCCGAGAATTTGCGTGAATGGTCGCTGACCGGTGAATTTGGTATAAATGAAGGGTCACATGATGGCGTCTGGGAATGCCCTGATCTGTTTCAACTGCCGGTGGATGACACCGGGCGTTCAAAATGGGTGCTGATCATCAGCATCGGAGATAATCCCAATTGTCCAGAGGGATCGCGTACGCAATATTTTATTGGAGAGTTCGATGGAAAGACGTTCATCAATGACAATCCTGCGGATCATATACTGTGGCTAGACTATGGAAGAGATAATTATGCGGGAGTTACCTGGTCCGATATTCCGGAGCAGGATGGACGCCGCGTAATCATCGGATGGATGAGCAACTGGAAATATGCCAACGAGACGCCTACCGGCTCCTGGAGAGGTGCAATGACTTTGCCCCGCGCCTTGTCCCTGACTAGTAAGAACGGAAGTGTCGTGCTGAGCCAAATGCCTGTTCGGGAAATAGAGCAGCTGCGTAATGAATCTATGAGCTGGAACGATGTCACAGTTACGCCGAAGACTCCTTTTATACAGCAGACGAATAGTGATCTGTTAGAAATTAAAGGAGAGATTGATATCAAATCCGGGGACGAGATATGTATCCATCTGCAATCTGGCGGACAGCAGAGCGAAATTATTATCGGATATGACCCTGCTAAGGAATGGCTGTTTACCGACCGTTCAGAAAGTGGTCTGACTGATTTCCACCCGGCGTTCGCAAGCCGTCACGGTGCCAGCCTGGCCGCTACGAACGGTAAGCTTAAGCTGCACATCTGGCTGGATCGCAATGCAGTTGAAGTTTATGCGGCTAATGGTCTGGTTGTGTTAACCGATCAGATTTTCCCGGATGCTCCGATTGAGAATATTCAGATAAGTACACAATCAGGACAGGTTGTCCTGAACTCGCTTCAAATCCATACGCTGAAGTCCATACAGATTCCGAGTGTTAGCACAGGGCAGTCTTCAGGGAGGAATGAGGCATGAGTAGCCAAGTCGGTAACCGGGGACTAATGATGCATTGGGCTTTTGATGAAGGGACCGGAGCGAGCGCTATGGAGAGCGTCACTAAGACGGTAGATGAGATTCATTATGTATTCAACAACGCAGAGTTTACCGACCCTTGTACTCCGCTGTGGAGACAGGGGGTAACAGGAAGTGGTCTCCTCTTCGATGGTTACTCAACATATATTGCTCATTCTGTCCACGGAGAAGAGTGTAACGGAGAGCCGGAATTTCTATCGGCTCTCAGCATTGGGGTTTGGGTTGCCCCGCGCACCTATGAGTGGGGACATGAAGGCAAACTGGCTGCCATAGTGAACCGCTACAATAACAAGGCTAAGCAGGGATATCTGCTTGGCATGTTCCGTCACGGCTCCTGGTCCTTCCAAATCGGGCTTGAGGGAGGAGAATGGAAGGAAATCTGGTCGCCGGACGGCTATGAACTTCCTAAGAATGAGTGGTCTTATGTGAACGCTGTATTCGATGGAGAAGAGGGTGAAATCAAGCTGTTCCTGAACGGCACCGAAATCATATCGGCAGCGGTGCCCCGCGGTTCCCGCCTGGCTGAGGCGTTGGACACGGATCTGTTCATCGGCAGGAATAATCACAGCAGCAGGCTTGCCGAAGTGTTCAGCCTTCATATGTTCAGCGGGATCATGGATGAGTTGAAGATTTATAACCGTGCCCTAAGTAATGAGGACGTAGCAGCTTTTTATCAGGAAGTGTTGGATTCCGCACATGGAGGCGTCCGGCCGCAATTGAGATATGACGACATCAAGCTGGATCGTACACCTCTGCTTACGGATCGGCACAGACCGCAGTATCATGTCAGCCCGCCGGCACATTGGATGAACGAGCCTCATGCGCCAATTTATTTTGAAGGGCAGTATCATTTGTTCTATCAGCACAATCCGCAAGGACCGTACTTTCATCATATCCATTGGGGACATTGGGTGAGTGAAGATCTGGTGCATTGGCGTGATCTTCCTGTAGCGCTGGCACCTGAGAAGGATCAGCTCGCACCGGACGGGATATGGTCTGGAAGTGCAACCTATGATGCAGAGGGACTGCCAGTGCTGTTCTTTACGGCAGGCAATGATAGTGTTTCACCGAATCAGAGCGTCGCGCTTGCCCGTAGCACTTATCCGCAGGATGGAGACCCGGATCTCATTACGTGGATTAAACACCCGGTGCCGCTCATCGTGCAGCAGAAGGGAATGGGTGCATTCGGAGATTTTCGGGACCCGTTTGTGTGGAAGGATGAGAACGGCTGGTATGCCCTGGTCGGGTCAGGGATTGAAGGCGAAGGCGGGGCAGCGCTGGCATTTACCTCGCAGGATATGCTGAATTGGACATACAAAGGGCCTTTCCATCAGGCGGATATTCAGAAGTTCCCTTATCTTGGACCCATTTGGGAGTTGCCTGTACTTCTTCCCTTAGGCACTGACAACAAGGGGGAAAACAAGCATCTTCTGCTGGTTAGTCCTGTAGGAAAGGGTGCCGATGTTGAGGTATTCTATTGGATCGGGCAGCTGGATCAAGACAATCTTTCATTTATCCCGGATCTAGAAGAACCGCAATTGATAGATGTCGGTGATTTCCATTTTACCGGTCCGAGCGGCATGGTTGATCCGAAGACTGGTCGAAATATCGTCTTTACGATTGCACAGGGTGATCGTACTTCTAAATTGGAATACCAGTCAGGCTGGGCTCATAACGGCGGCTTGCCGCTAAACGTCTATTTGCGGGAGGATGGGCGGCTCGGAGTCGAGCCGGTTCAGGAGCTAGAGTCGCTGCGCGGTGGGAAACGATTATCGCTCCGGGACACGTCATTGGCTGAGGTAAATGTACAGTTGAGGGATGTTCAAGGCGACATGCTTGAGATTCAATTGGAACTGGATCGAGGCAGTGCCACACAACTCGGAATCAAGGTCCGGTGTACACCGGATGGAGAAGAGGAAACGTTGCTGTATTATGATTTTAATGAAGCTAAGTTCCTTGTCGACCGTACGAAAACGACACTGCATCTAGGTGAAAAGTGTAGTGGGGTTCAAGGAGGGAAGCTGGAATTGTTAGGTGAGAATCTGAAGCTGCATATCTATTTGGACCGCTCCATGGTCGAAGCCTATGCCAACGGTTTGAAAAGCCTGACGACCCGGGTTTATCCCAGCCGTAAGGATGCATTAGGGCTTGAGCTCTGGGGAGATGGTAAGTCATTGGTGAAGTCCATGGAAATATGGGATATGAAGTCTATTTGGTAACGCGGGGCGCCCAGGCGCTCCTTACCCCATGAAGAAAAAAAACGCCTCAAATAAGTAAATCACTAAATGGAAGCGCTTTATTTTGGCGTGAATAAAAAGTGACTAAGGAGGCTTGTTAATGAGGGATGCCAACAGTAGTAAATCTTGGATCTTCAAAATGGTTGTTGGGGTTATGGCTCTTCAGCTTATGACTCCGGCAATCCAGGGTACAGCCGCAGCAGGAGTTGTATGGGAAGGTGGGGAAGCTTCTGATCTAAAGGCGGACATAGGATCGTCAGTTACAGATACGGTCTACCAAAATACAAGTAATGGTTTGGGATCATCCGTAACGGATACGGTCTATCAAATTGAGAATCCAGGCTTTGAAACTGGAGATATGTCAGGCTGGACGGTTGTCAAAGGCTAAGCGTTCGATCAGGACAGTGTATCGGACGAAACCACTTGGTGGGGGGAACAAATTCCGTACAACCAGGAAGGTTCCTTTCATTTAAATGGCTGGAAGCATGACGAGGCTGCGACTGGCGTGCTTCGGTCCAGCACCTTCGAGCTGGGCGGCAGCGGCTGGATCAGCTTCAAGCTTGGCGGTGCGAAAAATCCAAACAAGGCCTATATAAATGTCGTGGAGGCTGAATCGGGCCAAGTGATTGCGAGGTATGGCAACAGCGCCTTCGCTGACGTTGGCTTCCCGAATCCCGCACAGGGTTTGCGGCTTGCCAATATGGAGCAATATAAGGCGGATCTTTCCGAATATTTGGGCAAAAAGCTGTATGTGGAGATCGTTGACAATGCAACTTCGGATTGGGGCGTAATCTTTGCGGACGCCTTCTTCATGTACCATGAAGCCGAGCCGGCTGAAGGAATCGCCGCCACGGACATCAAGCCGGATTTCAAACGCCACCCCATCGTTTGATGGTGCATATGTTTCCATATGCTCTAACTTTAGACCTGTACATTCGGAAGTTCGTCAGTTCAGTCTGTTTGAACGTTCTTACCACCGAATCTACCTGTACTTCAAACCTCATGTTCTGTAAAACATGACGTACGCAGGATTATTGGCGGGATGGTTTCGGGATACATGGTTCCGTCATTCCCAACCTCGGTTGTAAAGTTAAGATTACTGAAGTAATCTTCTGCTTTTCACACTGTTTGGTGCTTATAGCAGAACTTGTCGTACTTCTCCGTTAGATTAATGTTGTATGTCACTAATGCTGTTTCCGATCCGGTAACATTCCAATATGTCTCTGCGACAAGACATCATTTGCGTACGCTATCGTATACAGAATCGAGATATGCGATAGCAGCTTGCTCAGCAGTTTTCCTGCGTATCAGTCCTTCAGTATCTTGACGCAATCTTCTATAAATTTTTATGGAGAATTTCAGCGCGTGGTAACTGCTTGAGGCGTCGTGGAGCGGAAGTGTCTCTTTAAGCTCTTCTATTTCGTGAGCGGCATATTGCTCCAGCCTACGTACTCCTGACGGAAGATGCCGGATATCCATAAGAATCAGGGACCCGAGCACGGCACTTCGTATGTAAGAGAGCAAATCAATGAACTCGAATAGTTCTCCTCTGCCTAACTTCGTTGCTCCATAATGCACCCATACCCAGAACCGATCCTCAATCCATTGAGGAGTAGGGGTAGGGTACGAAGGTGATGTCTCGGTGATTATTGAATGGAGCGAATTGTCGTGCTCCCAAAGTACGAGCGGATTCTCGACTCGTACTGCCAGCTCCGATGAGGAGATGAACTTCAAATCGACATGGAGCGGCTGAGGTCCATACAGAATCGGTGTCGGCGCGTTATTATCTATCATCGCAGGTTACTCTTTGGCTAGACGGGCGCTCATACCAATTCAGAAGGCTTGGGATAAGCAGCAGCAATTCGTTGCAGATGCCTCTCACGAGTTGAGAAGTCCGCCCTCGGTCGTCCGAGGGCAAACACAAATATTGTTACGCCATCCCGATCATACGATCGAGGAAGAAAGTGCTCCAATTTCAGCCATTCTGAAAGAAACCAAAAGAATGAGCAACATGGTAGACGGCCTACTTCTTCTGGCAAGAGGCGATTCACATGAGGAAGTTATCTCATGCAAACCTGTGCGAATTGACGAGATCATTAAAGAGATCGCCAAAAAAATGGAGCCAATAATGGATTACAAGCAGTTGCGGGTACAGCTTCATGTCGAAGGCTCGGAATTGCTCATGAATGGAGATGAGAATCGTCTCATACAGTTGTTCATGATTTTGTTGGACAATGCCATTAAATATACGCAGGCGGATGGGCAAATCGATCTTGAGTGTCTTAGGCAGGGGAAATCAGTTCTTGTAACCGTCAAGGATAACGGAGTGGGTATTTCGGAACATGAATTACCACTCGTATTAATCGCTTTTATAAGGGAGATTCCTCTAGAAGTAGAGGGGATCACTGAGCAGGTTTAGGGCTATCGATCGCACGTTGGATCGTCAATCAACATCAAGGTACTGTCCACATTAGCAGCGGGGTAGGGTGTGGTACGACAGTTATGATTCGTTTTCCGCTGATTAGTTAAAAAATAATAGTACTCTTCAAAAGAGACTTACAATTGTTGTCGGGACTTTTGGGGATATCTATAGAACGCAGCAAAGATCGCAAGGCTCTAATTAATGATGTGGTTATTGCTCGGAACTCGGAAGAGGAAGTGATAAATAGATCAAATAATATAAACTTCTAGATTGTGAGACAATCATCCTGTCGAGGGACAAGAACTTGTACCGATTACCGGAATGGACAAGAATATAGCCCGATTACAGATTAGATGTATATCTAAGTAGATTATGAGTCTCTATTGAGTGGCTACCACACTAAAGGTTGGATTATGACAGAAAGTGCGGAGAACCGCATCACAGATAGAGGTGAGTTCTCTGAAGCAAAAGTCGCTCTAAAAATACGGTGATAATCAATAAACCCTGATGGTTCTTCATTTCTACAAAGAACGTAAATAAACGAATAAGAGGGAGTCTCATATTGGGAGATCTCTCGTATTCGTCTTTTTAATCGGCATACTTGTTTATAATCGTATGAGCAGCCTCATCCGCTATTTGAAAAGCCTGCTCTCGTGAAATACTGAAATCAAGCAGCAACATTTTTGGCCATAGCACCTGCCCGGAAATGAGACTCATAAATTCGTTGGCCGTTTTTGATGCATGCGGCAGATTTATATTACCCAATTGAACTTCATCTACTAAATATTGCGTCAATTTCTGATGCACGGCGCCTTCGCCCAGTTCATAATGAAAAAGACTGAGCTCGGGGAACTGCTTGGCTTCTGCAATGACGACCCGGAATAAAGGAGCCATTCCATCACGAGTCAGCACGCATGCGTAGTCTCGTCCGAACTTTATTAATCCTTGCAGGGGAGAGCCGAGCTCCGGTGGAAAGTCCCATTCGGGATCAAGCTCCCAAAAATGCTTGACGATGGTTTCAAAAATCAATTCCTTCGTCGGGAAATGATTGAAAAGTGTACCTGTAGAGAGACCAGCAAGTTTTGCAATCTGAGCTAAAGTAGTCCGCGCATACCCTTTTTCAAAAAACAGTTCTTGTGCAGCGGCAATCGCGCACGCCCTTTTTTCTTCCTTTATACGTTCATGGTAAGTTGATTTAGTTCCCATAATTCCACTCCAAAGTTGGATTTAAGTCTTATCAGAGGGATAGCACCCTCTTCACTACTATACAACAGTTGATCGTGTTCTAAAAGAAAAAGCTACCTAAGCACCCTCGGAGGGCTTAAGCAGCAATAGGGCTAACCTATTAGAGAATCGTTTGAGCGCCATCCAGAACCAAGTCAACGCCAATGGTGAAGCGTGACTCATCCGAAGCCAGATAAACAACAGCTTTGGCAATCTCTTCGGCAGTACCCATGCGTCCAGCCGGAATCCCGTCACGAATGCGGTTAATAACCATCTCACGAATTTCGTCAGACACGCCTAGCTTGTTCTTATCGTAAAGCGGGGTATCAATCGGTCCAGGACTCACAGTATTGAAGCGAATTCCGTGAGACGATAATAAGTCGGAATTCCAGGCTTTGGTCAGAGTGGAAATGGCGCCTTTAGTAGCCGCATAAGCATTGGAATGTGCATATCCGGCATGAGAACTGCTCGATCCCATTAAAACGATAGAGGATGGGTTCGCCATCACTGGAGTTAATGCCTGCATTAAGAAAAATGGAGCTTTTACGTTGATGGCAAACAAGCGGTCAAAGGCTTCTTCATCGATTTGCTCGAATGGACGCCAGTCAGATACGCCTGCGTTTAAAAAGGCAATATCCAGTTTACCAAAATGTTGTTCAACTCGATCAGCCAGTTGACGTTGAGCATTGAGGTCTCGGGAATCTGCCTGAAGCACAAGGACTTGATTTCCAAGTTCCTTTTGCGTTTTTTCTACATTTGCCGGAGTTACTCCGGTGACAATCAATTCAGCACCTTCAGCCAGAAATTGTTTGGCTGTCTCCAAGCCAATTCCGCTGGTGCCACCCGTAATAAGTGCTCGTTTACCATTAAGTCTAGTCATGTTAAAACCTCCATCGCAAGATACTTACAAGGACAAATATAAGCGAACAATAATGTAAAGTCAAGTAACTCAACTTTATATATTTTTTCTTATGTGATAAGATCATTTTGAGCACAAGAGACTGTGAATACAGAATTAAAGAAGTTTTTTATTCGTTTAGAGAAAGTGAAAGATGGACACTGACAAATGAGGGAGGAGTAGTCCTGATGGGACATCAGCTAAATAGGTTCAATGTCTGAAGATCGTTATCAAGTAGGAGAAGCCGGGAGGGCTTCCACTGTCTAAATTAGATACAAATAATCGTACAGAAGAGTATTTGTATCTATAGGAAATTGACTCCCATTTGCGATTGAAGTCACGAAAACCAATCGTTTTGTTTCAGAGAATAGAAGAAGGTTGATATGGTTTTGAACTCTTATGCAACTCTTTTTGGCAATGTTGGGCTATATCATGACTATTAATGTCTCTATGGAAGGTGAGTATACATTGAAAACAATGGTTATTATCGGTGCAGGACCAGGTCTGGGATTCTCGCTGGCCAAGACTTTTGGAAAAAACGGTTTCCGTATCGCCCTAGTTTCAAGAACACAGGAGAAATTGGACAAATATGCAGAGCAGCTTGGTGAGATGGGAATTGAAGCTCAGGGTTTTGCTGCCGATATCACTAACAAAATGCAACTTATGAGAGCTTTTCAAGAAATTAAGAATACGTTCGGTACAATCGATGTCTTGGAGTTTAGCCCGCATAGTGGAAATGTTACTACAACATCTGTTCTGGAAACGACTGATGAGAGCGCACTTCAATTTTTTAACAATGTTGTCATCGGAGCTATTAATACAGCTAGACAAGTCTTTCCAGAAATGATTGAACGGGGTGAAGGAGCACTTCTTTTCACAAGCGATCTTTCCGCAATGAGTCCAAGCTCGATGTTTGGAAATTCGGGTATCGCCATGTCTGGACTCCGAAACTATATTCTTAGTTTACACGAGCGTTTGCTTCCTCTTGGAGTATTTGTGGGCCATTTATCCATTAGTCCTTTAATCAAACAGGGTACAAGTTTTGATCCTGATCAAGTGGCTGAGGCTTGGTACAATCTGTATGATAAAAGAACAGAGGTAGAGGATACTTTTCCTAAAGGAATCATGCAATTTATCAAAAAATAAATAATTGCTAAGGTCTTTAAAAGCGATACTTTGAATTTTGTAACCCCGGCCAAAGCGACTTTATCAAAAGCGTGCCATTCACAGCTTTCCCTATTTAGTGGATCAAAAAAGCGTTAATCTCCTTCTCCTTGCTCGTTTTCCATGATAGTTGCCTGCTTTCGGTATACGGCAAATGAATATGAAATTCCCCCGAGGCACTGAATATAGGGTGCTTGCCGAAATTCGCATCCGTACGGACTTGACGTTCAGATATAGCTTATAGTCGATAGATTGAATTTCAAACGCTTCTAACGTATACTCCGAATACGCCGTAGTAAATACAATTCGCGCTTGAGGCATGATCGTCCGAATTTTTCTTGCCGCCGAGGTCCCCCTCAAACCTAGCATCTGAATATCCCAAAAAACGGTGCCAGCAGGCGTTGTCCGGAGAGGCTCAATCGCTCGAATCCGATCCATATACCGCCCAACTACCATCAGATCCCCGATCTTCACCTGTTGTATTTTAATGATTTGGATAAGAAATATCCGAAAATCATCAAAGAGCTCGAAGATTAAAAAACAAGCTGACGTATAAGTAATGAAATCATCCCATAATAGACAGGAAGTAATCTGTCTATTATACGGAACATCTTATGAGTGACATGAGGAAAGACTATAATAAACCGCCAAAAGGTTGAATATAAAATGTAGTACGAGAAATGATGTCGGACGACAATAACAACAGAAGTCGCATAGTTGGTCATACACACCCAATCAAGAAGACAAACTTAAAAAGTCCCTTTTAAACAGCAACCGTTTCTCGGTATTAAAGCGGGGGAACGGTTGCTTAATTTTCTTAGAGATCTATTCTGGTTATAAAAAGAAACCAAGGATAGCCTTGATCTGAAGGAGAAACGGGAATTTCATACAGGAGAATTCAAAGGTATCAGGACAGCAAATCTTGATGCCTTTTTGTTTTATATACAGGTCAAAAATGAAGTTAGCGAGTCAAATTATATAGGTAACTAATAAAACAGAAGCGTGCTCACTCAATCTACGACATGTAATTTTCGTATTACGCAGCTCGTCAGCTAAAAGCACTGGATGTTCTGACGCATTACATATAACTGGAGCTGCACTCCAACGTTTTACTAGTTAGAGTGCAGCTCCATGAAAATGAGTGTTTTCAATTACTCTACGATAGGAAGATCTGCGGTATTCATCGGAACTGGTTCAGTACATGCTGGTTTTCCCGCCATAGCTTCCGATTCAAACGACTTGAGAGACCGAACAACTCAAGCGTAAAGTGGAAATGGGGGCCTTTGCGTCAGCATTTTCTATATTAACGCTGGTACTGATCTCATGGAATGCACGAAAGGAGAAGGTCCAGGAGACTGAACGAATCTCCAAATTGTCCGCACGGTATTATCGGCTTGCTCTGGACAAAGGTGAGACTATATTGCATTGGATAAGGAAGTGGAGCTTCTTCATCATTACCTGAATATCGAATGCTCCCGCTTCGTGATTCAACTAGATTATGACATCCAAATTAAGGTTCTACAGGTGATTATCGAGTCATCCCCAACATACTTCAGGTACCGGAGCACAGTATTCAATGAAAAAGCAATTTGTATTTAATCCGAATTGCTTTTTTACTGCGAGAAAGGGGAGGGATCTTATAAAAATAACAGAACGAAAATCGAGCTATATCTAAGGAACCCTTAGCATCGCAGGATTATATTGGTCATCCATTTAAAATCAGAGAACTTAAAGCTACAAAAGTCAGTTGATAAATATGTAAAAAGATTAAGTTTTTAAAACCCGTTTATTTTTCATCTTTTGAAAATTAACGGGTTTTTATTTATAATAAAGAAGCGTTTTTAGTATGAAGGGAAGAACACCGTAAATCGTCAATGGGTACAAGTTCTTGTCCTCAGACAAATCCATAAGAACTATGTATAATCTAAGTAGAACGCATCTTAGTGACATATGTACAAAATACGGGTTTTGTGAGGAAGTAGTGTATAAATTAATGGAAGCAACCAATTAGTTCCATAATATTACTAATTAGCTATCCATTACTGATATCTAAGCAATGTTCAAAACTGTTCAAAATCGCCGCCCTTTCCTAAGCAATTGATTCTTATTTAGTAATCGTATTATCTAAAACGAGTATTAAGCTTTTAAGCTCATCAAGTCACGCATAAAACTTTAAGTACTAATAATGTTTTTATTGTTTGCATTAGATTACATAACTCTCGATCATATAAAAAGTTAACTATTCCCAGTATTTAACTTTTATAATCATCCTCATACATGTTCATCTTTAAAGCTTTAATTTCAAAGCAACTCTTCAGCTATCCTTAATTGTCTTTCCCGTTCTTTAGTAGCTGCCTCTGCAACTGAAGAATGATCTGATATGTAATTCACCAGTTTTACTGCATAGTCACTGCAAACCATAGCGTGTCCTCGCATATGTCCAGTTGCAATGGCTTGTGCAAAAGAACGGGCAGCATACTTACTAGCCTCGGTTGTGGACTCTTTGGCTAATTCATTGACAATAAATCCAACTTTTCTTAAGTCAAAGGCTCTAATCTCACCAGTTATACGCTTTTCTAGCGTTTCTATACCTAAATCAATCCGCGGGTCATTTACAAGCTGCTGGACCAGATGATCCAGGTGCTCAACTGCTACTTTCAAAGCCCATTTGGCCAGAAACTTCTGCGGCAGCTCTTCAAGCGTTTCTTCAAGCCGATTTCTTAATTCATGGTTATCTACAATCTTTATCTTTGGACTAGTATAAGTAAACATGTTAGTTTCTCTTAATTGCTGTTCATGTTTATTCCATGCATATTCCTCAATATTCAACGAATCACTCCCCCATTACAACACGGCACTATTTAATTGCTTCAGATCTTCTTTTATAAAAAGAGTGTACCATACTGAAAAAATGTAAATTATCCATATTCTACGCGAATAGTCGCCTTTATTACTCCGATGCTGGGCAAACATCTCTTCGATGATATTCATATTGAATATTTCTTCAATGCCACTATAGCGTATTTGTTCAAACATTATATCTGAAATTGGAGTTTTGAGCCAATCACGAATGGGCACGGGAAATCCTAGTTTTGGGCGATTCACTATAGCTTCCGGAACGATTCCTTCCATAGCTTTACGCAAAGCAAGTTTTGTTGTTTTTTGCCCAATCCGATTGGACACAGGTATTTTACTAGCCGTCTCGAAAACCTCTTTATCTAAAAACGGGACTCTTAATTCTAATGAATGTGCCATGGACAGCTTATCTGCTTTTGATAAAATGTCTCCAGGTAACCAAAAATTCATATCAATAAACTGCATTCTTGTCGTAGGGTCTAGGTGAGCTGTCTTATCATAAAAAGGCTTAACGATATCCGTGGGATGTAAAAAGCTATTCTGAGCGTGTACCGATTCGTGGAGCAAGTTCATTTTACCGCTTTTGTTAAAAATATTAGCATTTCCGAAAAAACGCTCTTCTAAAGGTGTCAGACCTCGAAGTAAATAATTTTTCCCATAAAAATGATAGGGATATACGGATAATGATTTTCGTAACGAATCCTTTATAAAGTTAGGCATCCAGGTTATCGGTCTTAAAGCATTTGGCTCTCTATAGATTCTGTATCCTCCGAATAACTCGTCAGCGCCTTCCCCTGATAGGACAACCGTAACATGTTCTTTGGCAAGCTGGTTTAGATGATAGAGTGCAATGGCAGAAGGATCCGCTACAGGTTCATCTAGATGCCAGACCGTTTTCGGGATACTTTCAAAAAAGTCTTTTTGCGATAAGATGTGAAAATAATGATCTGTCCCCAGTTTGTCTGCTGTTTGATTTGCAATGATTGTTTCATTGTTCAGCCCTTCAAATCCAATCGAAAAGGTTTTTGTTGATTCTTCTGCTCTCATCATTGCAGCTATTGCGGTGGAGTCAATTCCACTGGACAAAAAACATCCTCTATCCACATCACTTTGTAAATGAAGGTTTACAGACTCTTTCAATTTCCACTGAATTTCTTCAGCATAGTCTGCTAAAGATCGTTCTACCGGTTGAAAATGGGGTTCCCAATATTTCTCGATCTTCATTTCACCATCCGAGTTAACAAATAATCGCTCCGCAGGTCCTAATTTATGAATGTGTTCAAACATCGTATCAGGATGCGGGACATACTGAAAAGTTAAGTAGCTGAATAAACTTTGATATTGAAGCTTTCTGGGTACCCCTTGCACTGCAAGTATGCTTTTAATTTCCGAAGCAAATAAAAGATTATTTTCGTCTTTGTAATAATAAAAAGGTTTGATTCCGAAATGATCTCTAGCAGCAAAAAGAGATTGTTCCCTAAGATCCCAAATCGCAAAACTAAACATTCCACGTAAATGATGGACACAGTCCTTGCCGTATTCCTCAAATAAATGCACAATGACTTCTGTATCTGATTGCGTCTGAAAGTGATGTCCTTTTAGCTTTAACTGATCTCGTAGTGTTTTATAATTATAGATTTCACCATTAAAAACAATCCAAAGGGTACGATCTTCATTCGTCATCGGTTGATTACCATCACGTAAATCAATTACAGACAATCTGCGAAAACCAAGTCCAATGTGAGAATTGAGCCATACTCCCTCATGATTGGGACCTCGGTGATTCATAACCCCTGTCATTTGTTTTAAGGTTTCTTCCTGTGGTGGCTGTCCATTATATTTTAATATTCCTGCTATTCCGCACATACTATGGTAGTCCTTCCTATAATAAAGATTAGGATATAGAGTGCCCATAATTGCTTTGATAAATTTATCATTTTTTTCTAAAGGATTCACTTATTTGAAAATACAAAAAAAGAAAAGCCTGTATTAGCAGGCTTTTCTCATTCATTCTTACTTTATCTCTCCCATAAAGCTTCTAAAGTTCTCGACAATGTCTTTAGATCGGGTATGGTGCAAATAATGCTCCCCATCAAGCAACATCAATTTCCCGTGTAAGGAGTCTTTAATCTGTTCTTTATGCAGGGATTCCCAGCCTGGAACATCCGTATTTTCTTTCACTAGGAAGAAAATAACAGGAAGATCTTTAGGGAAATTTAATGTTTCCGTGACTTTGAAATTACTTTTAAAATGCTCTGCTTCGCTGATGATATTAGGATTCATCATGTTTTTAAGTGAAATCATTCTATTTTGTTCTTTAGTTTCCTCATCATCACTTGGTGTAACGATTTGGGCTGGATTGAGCTTTACCAGCAATCTCATAAATCCTGAGTTTTTAAGCAGCTTATAGGTTCCTGATGGAAATTCTTCATCGTTGCCCCCTTGTGTGGGTACGCTGCTGTCTATGCCTACGAATGCACTAACTTCGTTTTCGTATTTGTTCACATAGTCCAGTCCGTAAATTCCCGCTATAGAATGTCCCATCAGAATATAACGATCTATCTTTAATTCTTGTAAAGCTTCATGAAGCTCACTCACGATATTGTCGACCGTTCGTTCTTTTGTGGTGACATCGCTTAGTCCATAACCAAACGGTTCAACTACTACAACTTTATAGAAAGGAGTCAGTTCATCTACAAGTGGTTTGAAATCAATTACGGGTGATGCGGTTCCAAACCCTGGGAGTAACACGACTGTTTCCTTGCCTTGCCCTTGTATGGTAACATTCATCTTTTTCCCGTCGACAGGTACAAGCTGACCATAGGGTTCTATTTTTCCTTTCTCCACTTTATTGCTGATCACATTGACTGTAAAAACGATGACCAGAAAAAGTGCTAGGAGTATGACTATAGCGACTATTACTTTAAGTAAAATTAATAATGTTTTTTTCATACTTTCATTTCCTTCCTTGATGTTTCTTTTAGTTTCTCCAACTTCTGCACCCCTTCATGTTATCCCTTATCTTTTGTCTATTTCATTCTAACAATCCAGTCTTAGATCCTGTGTAACGCAAGTTTAATTGATTCTTAACTTTCAACAGCTCCTAATGATAACGAATTAAGCTTCTGTTAAGATTTATATAACAAAAAACACCTCTAGATATCCGTCGATCAGCCATAGGCTAATCTAACGTTATCTAAAGGTGTAGTTTCCACTTATTAGTTCATTGATTATTTACGCGCTGCACGAAGCTTCTCAGGGGTTACGTCATTTCCATCCGGATCTAAAATTGTCACTCCAGAAAGACTGTTACGAACTTGTCCACGAATTTCACGCAGATAGTCTTCACGCAATGCGATCTGTTCAACCCATTCGCCTTGTGTCAAGCCTACTTCACGTTCTTTCTTAGCTAATTCATTGATGCGAGTCAAACTTGTAATCATCTATGTTCCTCTTTTCTTAGTTTTAATTAGCTTACTAACGGTTATGGCGATTAGTTCCAGATTCAAGCTAAATTATCGGCCATTTGTTTCATAAGTCTTCTTAATAATAAACGTTCTTCAGGTATAATTCCGGCTAGTAATTTATCCAGCTGTTTGTTCCAGATCTGTTCCACAGGTTCGCAGAGATTACGTCCGGCTGGGGTTAGATACACTCGGCTAACTCTGCCATCTTCAGAATCTCTTTTTCGAACAACAAACCCATGATTTTCAAGAGATTTCACCATATTTGTTATGGTTGGAGGCTCACAATTCAAGCGTTCACTTAGCTGTATTTGTGTCATTCCATCTGTTCTCCATAACCGGCATAATAACTGTTCTTGACCCACATGAAGATTAAGTTCTCTAAGCAGTTCTGCATAATCTCTACGCATTTCCGCTGATATTCTATCCAGTAGTTCCCTTATCTCATCTTCTATCACAGATATTTCCTCCGTACTGCCTTACAAATTACTTAGCAAGCTAATAATATCACGATTTATTAAAAATTTCAAATAAATGTCCGGTAACGTTCATCCTTTCTGCTGACCAAACCATTAAAAAAGGAGTAAAACCACAAGATCACATAGATCTCGGTTTTACTCCTGCTTAGTCGACACTTGACTTCGTTCTCAATTATTTTGTGGAAGCCGTACTTCAAACATCGTCCGCACTACACTGCTTTGTGCAGAAACTGTTCCAGCATGTTGTTCCACAATGTTTTTAGTGATAAATAAGCCCAGTCCCGTACTCCCTGTGGGATGCGTTCGCGCTCGATCCCCGGTGTAGAACATATCAAAAATACGCGGCAGCTCTTCCGGATCAATACAATCTCCATAGTTAATGATCTCAATAACGACTTCGTTTTCCTCTAAATACCCATGAATATCAATAAATTGACCGTCGCTTCCATATCGCGCTGCGTTGGTGAGGAGATTCTCAAATACACGTGCCAGCAGCTCACCGTCACCCTCTATCTTCAGAGGTTGGGTTACATCTAAGCGGGAAGTAAGACCATTTTTCTCAAAAACGGGATATAACTCTTCATTTAACTGCAAAAGAAGCTCACTCAGGTCGATCGAGGTTTTTTCAAGCGTAAGTTTACCATAGTTCATTCTTGTGATTTCAAATAGCTCATCAATTAATTTTTCCAAACGTTGAGATTTAGTATAAGCGATCGTTGTATAATGTCTGGTCTGTTCTGGCGTTAATTCATTGTCCTTAAGGATAAAATCCAAATAACCTATAACGGAGGTAAGTGGTGTACGCAGATCATGTGCCAGATTTAATACAAGTTGATCTTTACTGCTCTCCGCAAAGTCGCCCCGCTCAATAGCTTCCTGAAGATGGTCAATAGCCAGATTGATATCATGGCCAATAAGGCCGAATTCATCTTTAGATGGGATATCTACCCGCTCCGAGAAATCACCCGACGCCAGCTGATGGATCCCTTTCGAGATTTCCTTGAAATAATTTGCATATGGTTTAGTAAATATAAAAAAGAATAAGATGGCCAAAGGAATGAAGATAATCAAAAACGCATTAACATCACCGATATCCCGCATCAAGTAGCGAACTTTAGTCAATGGATTTTCTAATAAGACCTCTGATCGATAATATCTCTGCAGAATTTTATAGATTGAAAAGGTAATTCCACCGGATACAAGCATACTGGCCATCAGCAGCATAATCATTTTTGTGCGAAAGCTATAGATCATTTTAGGCATTGGTTGTATACCCTTCCCCTACTATTTATCTTTGTAGTGACAATGGTATATGAATTCATTCAAAATCTCAAATCCTTCGAATCAAAGATCTTTCCGCACAAAAATCCGCAGAGAAATGATATATGAACAGCTAAGCAAGAATACATAAGCCAGACCTAGGATTATAAAGGGAATGACCGTACCTTTCACTCCAAAACTCAGCCATCTGTTCACATCAGGTATCCACTGGATCAAAAAGCTAAACACGTTCGGTCCAAACATAACAATCATCATAAAAACAAGATTAACCACTTGCGCTCCCTTTGCCCCTAACCAGTAATGAATCGGTAAATAAAGCATCGCAAGGAGAGGGAAAATGGATAACGTAATACCAACCTCTTGCCAAAAATGAGGGGTTACGGCTTTACCTGTTACAATAATCAGGAGATAGGTAAAGGACGTGGCTGCCAGCCCAACAAGCGCATACGGAAGGATCGAAAAATATTTGGCACGGACAAGCTCTTGTCTCCTTACAGGGAGATTAACGAGAAACCGTTGCGTCATCTGCTGAGTATCCATTGAGCAGGAGCTTATCAATAACAGCATGGGTGGCATTACCGTAAATAAACTGAAGCTATGATAGTTCGAATAAGCTATAAAAATAAAAAAGGGGATTAGCAGCATCAGAAATTTACGCAGAAGAATGAAGTCTTTTTGAATTAAAAAAAATGATTTATACACTTTACGTCCTCCTTAGCTTATAACTCTTCCTTGCTAAACAATCGTAGTGAAATCCTATAAGAGCAGTACAATATGGAGAGATAAACAATCCCTATCAAACCAATCGGCAACAGATGATCCTGCAGCTTTATGTCGGTAATTGTTAAGAAAAAGGATGAATTTGAGAGTGAAGATCCAGTGTTCAGGGTGGTAATCGTTATTACTACATTAAAAAGGATATTGAAGTAATAGTTTTTGGAACCAAGCCAATAATGAATCGGCAGATAAATAGACGCAGCCAAAGGAATCATAAGTAACGTTAAAGATACCCCTATCCAATAAAACGGGCTAATGGAATATCCAAATGAAAAGGAAATTAGTAACAAAGCTAAAGAGCAAACCAAACCGATGAAACAATAAGGAATAAGTGATAAGTATTTAGCCAAGATAATCTCTTGCCGTCTTACTGGTAACCCTATCACAAACTTTGTGTTGTTATTCTGTGCATCCATAGAACAGGAGTATACGAGCAACAGTAAAGATTGAAAAGTAGCAAACATGCTGGAGTTATCCAGTTGAACATATGCGATGAACAAGATACTCAAGAGAAATATAGGGATAAAATTCCGCAGGAGAATAAAGTCTTTTCGAATCAGCAACAAGAGATTAAACATACAAAGCGTTTCCCTTTACCGTAAAATACATGATTTCTTCCAGAGTAGGTGTTTCGCATATGGCATGACCTCTAAAGAAGTGTTCCCCCTCAGAGCGATTGTTCAGAAGACCCTCGAAACCAACTTCCGTCTCTCTAAGCCCGATGAACCATTTTCGTACATCCCGATCAAGCAACTCTTTATTGCCTTTTACCAGCATGTATTTGTTGGCTAGAGATTCTTTCATTTCATTAAATACTAGGTGCCCTTCGTTCACAAAAACAATATAGTCCGCGATCCGGTCCAAATCAGTCGTATTATGCGTTGAAAAAAGAATAGACTTCTTCTCATCCTGGATATGCTCACTAAGCAAATCAAGCAACTCTCTTCGGAATATAGGATCAAGTCCTGCAGTAGGTTCATCCATAATAAGCAGATCTGCACCATGTGATAAGGCAATGGCGAGCGAATACTTCATTTTCATTCCTTTGGAGAGCTCCTTAATCTTTTTCCGCGGGGAAAGCTTGAACATCTCTATGTATTTCCTATACGTTTCTTGATCCCAACGACTATAAAAAGGAGCAATAATCTTACTCATCTGATCGATGGTTAATTGATCGTAAAAGTAATTTTCATCGGAGACATAGCCAATCCGATCCTTATTCTCTGCTTCATGGATAGACATCTCCTGGTCAAAAATCTTGACGCTGCCATGATCAGGAAACACCATCCCCATCATCATTTTTATTAATGTTGTTTTCCCTGCCCCATTCGGTCCAATTAGCCCCGTGATATACCCTTCTTTGATACCGAACGTAAGTTCGCATAGGCTAAAATGGCCATATTTTTTAGATATTTGGTCCAATTGAATGACTTCTTTCATTCTGTCTCCTCCTCATAAAGCAATTTCAACATCTCACTAAACTCAGCAAAATTAATCCCCAGCATTTTACTCTCGTCGATAATCTCCTTCATTTTGTTCTCCATAATCCGTAGCCGTTGTTCCCGAATAAACTCCTGATCTGCACCAGAAACAAAGGAACCTTTCCCCACAATTGAATTGATAAGCCCTTCTCTCTCCAGTTCTTCATAGGCTCGTTTCGTTGTAATTACGCTAATCTGCAGCTCTTTGGCTAATAGCCGGATAGAAGGTAATGGGGTGCCAGACACTAACTCTCCTTGCAGAATCATCTGGCGGATCTGGCTGACAATCTGTGCATAGATGGGTTCACCGGAAGTGTTGGATATCAATATGTTCATGTAATCGTGCCCTCACTCCTAGTTTATGTGTTATCAATGTATATATGTAATATATACACTATACCCATTGTTGTCAATTACCTTTCTTGTATCGGCAAAAAAGCTGATTCCTAGGATCTAAGAACCAGCTAACACAGTTATCAGATATTTTCTCTATCACAATAATCCCGCACTTTTTAAAAAACGGCTAACAATATCTATCTGATAGCGAATCCGCAGCTCACGATCAAGGCTCCAGCAGGTTTCCACAGTAAATGCTTTAGCCCCTAATATACGGGTAACGGCTGCCCTTGAGGAGCCGGGGCGCTCCCGTAAACGGATATTAAAATGATAAGCGGTTTTGGGAATCGTTCGATTAATGCCTTTGATGACACGTTTTGCTGTACCTGTTCCTCGGCTTCCCGGAGTGACGATGATCGACTGGCCAAGTCGCTTCGGATTTTTTTGTGACAACCCATTTGCTTCATGAAGATCCAGAAACCAGGTGGGACGATATCTTAGTACTAGCTGTAGCAAAGCTGAAGCTAATGGATGTTTTGCCGCCGTTTTGCTAGAACGTGGAAAGGTGCGGTTTAAATCGGGTACACCTCTGATCCGTTTGCGGTAAGCTTTTTGATTCATTAGAGGTACTACAATGATCGTGCCCCGGTGTATATACAACCTTCTCTGGTTAAAATGTTCTACAATGATCTGTGCGGCACGAATACTTCCTGTCTCATTCCCATGTATCCCCGACACCACCATAAAGACAGGACCAGGAAGCTCACCTCTAATCACATAATAAGGAGTAGCATAAGCTGTGGACGATGCTAAGGTATAGCTTTCAACGATCATAAAGGATCACCTCCACATTTAGATAATCCATATATGTGTATTCCGATGTCTCCCAGTTGTCCTAGACAGATAAGCAAGAAGAAACGACGTGGTCTTTTTTAAAGATAGCATTCGGTTTTCGTAGAAATACAATCAAAAAAAGCCTGATTTCTCAGGCTTCCTTAGTCCTAACTAGTTAATTTATTTATACGCCGGGAGCCAGTTTCCATGGGCTGTGATCAGCTCGTCGCACATATTTGTAATGTCATCCATCGACAATTCAGCTGCTGTATGTGGATCGAGCATTGCGGCGTGATAGATATGCTCTTTCTTATGGGTAATCGCTGCTTCGATCGTTAACAACTGTGTATTAATGTTTGTACGATTCAGTGCGGCGCACTGTGGAGGCAGATCTCCCACGTAGGTCGGAGTTACTCCGCTTCTATCTACTAAACAAGGGACCTCTACACATGCTTCTTTTGGCAGATTAGTGATAAGACCTGTATTCATAACATTGCCACCTATTTTGAAAGGCACATTAGTTTCGATAGCTTCCATAATATAAGACGCATATTCATGCGAACGTTCATGTTTAAGTTCTTTGTTATTAACCAATTCTTCACGCATTTGTTGCCAACGTTCAATTTGATCTACACAGCGGCGTGGATACTCGTCGAGTGGAATTTGAAACCGTTCGATAAGCTCTGGGTAATTACGTTTGATAAAATAAGGATGATACTCTGCGTTATGTTCCGAAGATTCCGTAATGTAGTAACCGAATTTAAGCATCATTTCATAACGGACCATGTCTCCGTGATGTTCTTGTTGCTTCTCAGCGGCACGGCGTTTAATTTCCGGATACAAATCCTCGCCGTCTTTAGTAACCTCCAATAACCAAGCCATATGGTTAATCCCAGCGATCTTAGCCTGAACACCTGTCTGATCCATACCCAGATGCTCGAACAAGCCCGGAATACAATGCTGCACACTATGACATAATCCCACCGTCTTTACACCGCCATAGGTATTCATCACATTGGTCAGAACTGCCATAGGATTCGTATAGTTCATAAAGAGTGCGTCCGGACAAACCTCCCGTACATCCGCAGCAAAGTCCAGCATCACTGGAATAGTACGCAGGTTACGGAAAATCCCACCTATGCCAACTGTGTCCGCAATCGTTTGCCGCAAGCCATATTTCTTCGGAATTTCAAAATCTGTGATGGTGCAAGGATCGTAACCTCCCACTTGGATTGCATTAATGACATATTTAGCTCCACGCAAAGCTTCTTTACGATCCGTATAGGATTTCACAACACAAGTGCTGCCGCTGCTCTCTTTTATATTATTTAGCATATTCTCGGAATCTTTCAGGCGTTGTAGATCAATATCATACAGGGCAAGTTCAAACCCTTGCAGGGCTGGCGTTCTCATACAATCTCCCAACACGTTTTTGGCAAATACGGTGCTACCCGCTCCGATAAATGTAATTTTAGACATGTGAAATATTCCTCCTTATAGGTGAGGTGAACGGTATTAACATCGCAGTTTTATGGAATAGAGTAAACTATAATTCCCTTATAAACACTAGGATGTCAGGTCATAACCGTCTGCTCTCTTCACTAATCACTATAAATGAGAGCGGTCCCAATGAGTATGGAGAAATACAAGAGATATATGGACGTTTGTTGCATTTGTATATTCAATCCTATAATCTAAATGTATTATAAAAGCAATCTTGGGGAGGTTCTAAGTAAATGGCTTCAGAGCATTATCATTTTACAGCAGGGTTTAATCTGGCTCCCGATGATCATGACCTATCTGTATTATTCAGCGGAGAAGGCAAACCCGTTCCTGGCCATAAAATGGGCCCATCTGTTCATGATTACTATCTCATTCACACAGTAATTGATGGGGAAGGTGTTTTTCAAAGTGGCAGTAATTCGCAGGGATGTAGTAAGGGGGATACCTTTGTTATTTTTCCGGGGGCGTTATTTAGCTATCAGGCAGACATGGATCGTCCGTGGACATATGTATGGGTGGCCTTACAAGGGGAAGCGGTTGAACAGCTACTACACGAAGTGGGAATTACAAGGGACAAGCCAATAATCCACTTAGATAACCTAATAGAGATACATAAAGTATATGAACATATTCGTTTATCCTTTCAGCAATCTGCTTATCCTCGACTGGAGAGCTTAGAAGCTTCGGGTTGGCTGCGGCTGCTAGTGCACAAATTCGGTGTTGCGAACATAAGTTCGCTTCCCTCTCAATCGATAGAATTACCGGATGTTATCGACCGTCAGATCGATCAAGCGATCCGTTGGATTTCTCTACAGTTTCATCAACAGATCAGTATCGACCATATGGCATCGTCTCTAGGCTATCATAGGGCGCACCTCTCTAAAGTCTTTAAACAAAAGATCGGCATGTCTCCCAAACAATATTTATTAAAGGTTCGTATGGATAAAGCAAAAAAACTGCTAGGAGGCACGCTGACCATCGACCAGATCTCTTCCTCGGTCGGTTTCAATGACGCGTTATACTTCTCCAAGCAGTCCGTAAGTGGAGCGGCATGTCTCCCAGTGAATTTCGAAATCATCTTCGAACGGGCAAGTGATTGATGTATCTTACGTTTCTTTCATGGCTTTAGATAAAATTGAGCTAACAAACGTTGTCTTTCCTTCACAATAAGCATCAATGTCATAACGATGTTGTTCTGCCAAGCGTTGTTTGACCTCTGCATACGCTTGACGCGCTGCTGTATTCGATCGCAGATAGTCTCTGAAAGCGATATGCTCCAAGTAGCCTTTTCCATCCTTAGGACATACATACAGATGATATTTCATAAATCCATCATCCTGAAGTCTTTGAAACGCTTCTCTTCCCTCTATTCCCAAGTTCCCTTGGTGTTCATATCCATGCTGTTGTAAACGTTCTATGATTTGTGGGAGTACATCGTAGCTGTCCATCACAAGATCAAGGTCGATGATAGGTTTAGCAGCTAGCCCTTCAATCGAAGTACTGCCCACATGCTCGATAGAAATAATAAGATCTCCGACATAAGATAAGAGCTGTTCTTTTAATCTATTGAATTCTGCCTTCCACTCTGGGTTATACGGGACAACCTCTATAACTTTCGTCTTCTCAGCGATGATCAAACACCTCCCGGGTATAATAAAAGGTACTGTAATACGTTTCTAGCTAGTCTCTGGTAAATCCTCTTTCTCGATCACTCTATAGACGATCCATATGCATAAAGCGGCTACAACTAGCGTTCCCCCCATTAAGCAGACACCACTCCAGCCCCAATGCTGCCATGCAAAACTTCCCAGCGTGGATCCAATCGCTCCACCTGTAAAAGTGCTGACCATAAAAACAGTATTAATACGACTGCGAGCCGCTGGTTCAAGTGCATATATCCGTGTTTGGTTACTGACCTGTGACCCCTGTACCCCAAGATCCAGAATAATAACTCCAGCAATCAAACTCCAGATCGTAAATCCGGCTAAACCAAAAAATCCGTAAGCAATTAATGTAATTAACAGTAGGATTCCTACAATCTTTTTGGGAGCAATTCTGTCTGCTAACCTCCCGATAAATGGAGCACCAGCAGCACCTGCTACACCAATAAGACCAAACAATCCTGTAATAGAGCTACTGTAGTGATAAGGTTCTCCTTCCAGAAAGAAAGCTAGAGAAGTCCAGAACACACTAAAGCCGCCAAACATGCAAGCCCCAATTAAAGATGACTCACGAAGCGTCGAATATCTGCGAATCAGTTGTCCCATTGATTTCAGCAGATCTGAGTACGAGGAATTATTGTCTGGTTTCGTTGCCGGGATTAGCCGATAAAGAATAAGGGATAACAATAACATGACTACTGCGGCAATCCAGTACATCGCTCTCCAGCCGAACATATCCCCTATAATTCCGGATATTGTTCTTGCTAGCAAAATACCAAAAAACAATCCGCTCATTACTGTGCCTATAACCTTCCCCCGCTCCTCCGGTAAAGCTAACTCAGCCGAGAGAGGAATGATGACCTGCGGCACCACCGTAGTTATGCCGATAGCAAAGCTGGCGATATACATCCAAGTGAGGTTTTGTGCGGTAGCGAAACCAATTAGTGACAGTGATACAGCAATAAGAAGTCCTGATATCAGTGTTCTGCGTTCACGAATGTCACCTAGTGGAACAAAAAATAACATTCCCAGCGCGTAGCCGATTTGAGTAAGCATCGATACATATCCCACTGCGTTAGAGGAAGCATTAAATGTGCGTCCTATCTCAGCTAGGAGCGGCTGATTATAATACATATTTGCCACGCTTAGTCCTGATGCAATGGCTAGAATTAGGATGAATTGCTTAGATAGACCTTCTCCTACACGAACAGCAGCGCCTGTGATAGATTGTGTCATGAAATTATGTGCCTCCGTTCACGTATGCTGCTTCAAACAGCGAGCTTTATTTTCCCTAATATATTATAACAGTCAATGTCAACCTTCCTTCTTCAATAGATTAATGATTAGTAAAGGGAAAAATATAAATATCTGCATAAGTACTATTTATAGTAAAATATATAAATCTGAGCTAGGAGTGGATGAACGTGCACCAGAACGAACGAATCATAAACAAATTACAAACGAATCCCTTAAAGAATGTAAGCTTGTTAAAAATGTTAAACTCCTTCCACGAAGTCATGGAAACACATCTAGTTGAGCATGGTGATCAGTGGGGTATTGTATTACTTCTTCCAGCCACAGCATACGCATATGATCATAGGGTATATCCTCAAGCGGATTACATCGTATTTTTGGATTACAGCTGCCCCGATATATTTCCAGCTTTACTACCACTGCTCCCAGCACAGGCGAAGCTTGTTTTTAAACTACAGGATGTGAAGTACCAAGAGGCACTGTCTGCGCATTTTTCTTTAGAAAAAACTCGGGGGTTTTTCTCTTACAGCACAACTGAGGGGTTAAGGTATAGTAAGGACAAAGAGGTGTCAATCAATCATTCATTTGACGACAGACTACTTCCACTTTGGGCTGCTAACCATTACAATAAGGAAGAAATTGAGGAATATTTCCAAAAAGGAGCGTTTTCCGTTTCAATCTTTCAGGGCGACAATCCGGTTAGTACCTGCCTAGCGTTCCGAAATGAAGAGCAGATTTGGGAAATCGGCGCTGTTCATACTTTAGAAGCATTTCAAAGATACGGATACGCGAAAATGGTAGTTCGCACAGCCATACAAGAAACGTTAGAACGAGGCTTTATTCCACGCTATCACGTCCTTGAAAGAAATCAAGCGTCCATTCGTCTAGCTGAATCTATTGGGCTTGTCCCTTGTGTGCAGCTAGAGCACTGGATTAACTACATTCAATAACAATTTCTATTGGAGGTGATTTTAATGAGCTATCCACCAAACGACAATTTGAACTATTATCAGCCTCCACCCCCTCCGGCACCGACGAATGGTAAATCAATCGCTGGTTTTGTCTTGGGAATCCTCTCTATTGTTGTGCCTTATATTGGTTTTCTGTTAGGAATTATTGCGATTATTCTATCCGCCTTATCGCTGAAGGAAATCCGTAATCGTTATGAACAAGGCAAAGGCCTAGCGATTGCAGGCCTGGTATGTGGAATTGTGGGCACGCTGATGTACGCAATTATTATATTATTCGTCGTTGTGTTTGTTTTTGCAGCTTCTACTTACTAACCACGAAAAGGATCTCAATAGCCATCATCGGCTGCTGAGATCCTTTTCGAGTTAACACGCTATCAAGTGAACCCTTCATTCAGTCGTGGAACCAAAATCGGTGATTTTAAGCTTAACATCAAAGGTCAATGGCATCCGAATAAATTCCTCGTCCCAATGATCCTTGATCTTTTTCCAAACCTGCGGTTTTTCTATGCTAAACCAATTTCCGAACCCTGCTATATCCACTTTGTAGGTAGAATGCATTTTGTGAATAAGAGCATTGATTTTTTCGGTTAATTTTTCCTCGAATATCTTCTCCAATTCTTTGAAATAGGCAACTTCCGCGGAATGCTCATTATCATCCCAATTCTCAATAAGACGTCCATCAGACTCAATGGCTACATGAATAGAGAACTTCTCATCCGCAGTCTCCTTCAGCGTAATCTTGCTCTTAACTGATTTAATTTCATAAGTAATCGCTTCATTCAACTGATTATAGGCTTTAATGCTCCCACCTTTTATGTCCCCTTTGATCCAGGCAATACTCTCCACATCCTGTTGATCAATATTGCCAATCCACTGTCCTGTGTCTCCCTTGATAATACCTGCTCCGGAAAATTCCACCTCACCTTGTGCCTCCACAACGTTCTGTAAAACAAAGCTTTGCCTGGAGTACATAAGTGCATCTAGATTAGACAACGTTATGCCCTTCATAACTTTACTGGTTCTGAAGTGGTTATGAATCATGTCTGCAAGACGAAAAGAAGGAATCTCCTCCGAAGTTGTTTTAAGTGTGTCGGATGCAGGCCCTTGGCTAAGAAATATAAGACAGCTAGGGCGGATATCATTATCTCGCAGTAAAAAGTCCATTAGCCGTCTGATCTTCTCCTGTTGCACCAGTTTCTCAGATATGACAACAACCTTGAGGTGATGACCTATAATCGGACGGTTCTTACGTATTGAGATTTGGCGGAATATCTCAAGCAGAGAATCCCCTGTCTCAGAAATGTTGTGATAATGAGTTTGTGGTGTTGCGCCATCTTTGCCAGAGTTTCCGAGTATTTTTTCAGGCACAATTTGTACCGTAGCCGTCAATTTATTTTTCTTAAAATAGCTTCCTCCGAGTTCCTCAAACTCCCGTTCGACTCCTTTCGGCTCCCCCTTGTCAAGCGCCAATCCCGTATAAACACTCAAGTCTTCAATCTCCTTACTGCTCCAGCAGCCAGACTGCGTAAGCAGAATCACGAATACCAATAGTAGGCGAATAACCCGCTGTCTAAACATTCTGCTTGAGTCCTTTCTTCCTAATGATTAATACAATCGACAATAACAGTGGCAGCATTATAAAGATCAGCACACCCATATAGCCAATCGCATCACCAAGACTAAAGACATCATTGATGCGCTGAGGGATCATCGTACAGATGAAGATGATGGGCATTAAAGCGAACATAACCGGATGGATCTTTAGGTGGAATACCTGGGAGATGCCAAGTGATGCATTAAAGAAAAAGCTGCAAAAATTACAGAACATCTGCATCAGCCAAATGACGAGCAACGGAAATTCAAATCGTTCAAAAAAGAACCCTGATATTTCAAAGCTCCGTACCAAATCTATCGTAGGCCAGGTGCTGGTGATTACAGAATTGATGGATAGGCCGCCGATAACCATCACAACAGTAACCAAATACAATACCAGCGGGATACTTAAACCGACCATCATTCCTTTGACCGCTTGCTGCGGATGCTCCATAAAGGCCGTCATTGTCATCACAACCTCACAACCGGTAAAAATCAGGATGCTAGACTTCATGCCTCGGATCACCGGCATCATGCCTTCACTCAGAAAAGGACGCAAATGCTGGATATCAAATATTCTGGTACTTAAGATATAACAAATAATCAGAATAAAAATACTGATCGGAAATACAATCTGAAACACGCGGGCCATGGAATTAATCCCGCCATACACCAAATAAGTGCCCACCCAGATGAACGGCATCACAATCGCCCAGATCGGTGTCCCTTCCAGAAGAAAGAACAATGTTACTTCCGCCAGAACGCGGATTTCGAAACCCGCAATCACAATAAAGTAAAGAATCAATATTGTACTCATTACACTGCCTGGAAAATTCCCAACAATTCTTTTAGAATACTGAAAGACAGTCTTCCCTGGAAATTGCTGGCTAAGCTTCACCATAACCAATATGACCAAAGATACGACGATACCTCCCAGCACTACTGAAATCCAGGCATCGGGAGTCTGCACAGCCTTAACAACATTTCTGGGCAAAGTCAAAATTCCCGCACCTAGCATTGAATTGGTCAAGATTATGGAAGCCTGCGAGGTTGTGATCTTATCATCAGTTCGTTTAAACACTGTGGTCTCCCCTCTGCTCCTGCTAAGAATACATTCTCTAGGACCTGCGCTTTTTCTTCTGGGTCTTCAGCATCTCCGGTCTTCGCTTCATGATCGATAACGGTGCACGAACGAACAAATCCTTCCAGTCACTTAAGCGGAAAGGGGAAATAGGGGTGACGTAAGGAACTCCAAAGCTTGAAAGCCGAGTCAGATGGCTGCAAATAAGCAGGAAGAAAAGGATGGTTCCGAACATGCCCAGGACCGCCGCAAATAACATGCCTGCGAATCGTAAGATCCGAAGAGTAATCCCCGCACTGTACATCGGTATGGAAAACGAAGAGATCGCTGTCACAGCTACAACAATTACCAAAAAAGGACTTACAATACCAGCCTGTACCGCGGCATCTCCAATGATTAGACCTCCGACAATCCCCATTGCCGGACCTATGGGCTTCGGCAGCCGAATTCCAGCTTCACGCAAAATTTCAATGGAAATTTCCAGAATCAACACTTCAATTAATGCAGGAAAGGGTACACCTTGGCGTGTTTCGATAATGGAGATCGCCAGTTGTGTAGGAATCAGTCCCGGATGAAAAGAGATAAAGGAAATATACAGCGCCGGAGCCAACAGAGCCAGAAATGATGCGCAAAACCGGAGTATCCGCAAAAGTGTACCCGGAATCCAGCGCTCATAATAATCCTCAGGAGACTGCAAAAGCATACTGAACGTCACTGGAACAACGAGTGCAAACGGTGTGCCATCCAGCAAAATCGCGACTCTTCCCTCTAACAAGGATGCAATTACCCGATCGGGTCTTTCCGTATTCTGTGTCTGCTGAAACGGGCTTAAATAATCATCCTCGATCAACTGTTCCACATAGCCGGATTCCAGAATAAAGTCCATATCAATTTTGGAGATACGTTCCTTCACTTCCTGGAGCAGATCAGGATTTACAATGTTTTTCATATAAGCGATAACCAGGTTCTTCTTGATTTCGCTGCCTACTTCAACCATTTTCATTTCCAGATTCTTATTAAGCCCTTGGCGCCGCAGCATAGAGGTATTCTCACTAAGCACCTCAGTAAAGCCAATCCGAGGCCCACGCAGTAAAGCCTCCGAGGTCGGCTCAGTAATCGCGCGCACGGATCCATGCGGAGAACCCACCAGCAACATCTCACGCATGCCTTCGACAATCAGCGCAGTGTATCCGAATAGGACAAACTCCTGCAGTTGGTCTAAATCCTTGGCTTCACTAAGCTGAGCTAAGGGGAGCATATTCTGTTTCAAGTAGTTGTATATTCCTTCTGAAGCCTGCGTTTCGCCGGCATACATCAGATTCTGCAGCACCTGCTGATTGATTAGCTCCTCGTGCTGCATCCCCTCTACATAGACCAATGCGGCACGTGCCTGTATACCTTTAACTGAGAATTCACGAAAATGTACATCACTGTTCTCCCCCAATGCCGTTTTTATCGCTGTCAGATCGGCATCATAGTCCTGGGTAAAAGCAGTAGACACAGGAGGCTGCGGATTTACTTCCCGATTGTCATTCTTCTTCAGTTCCGCATCCTGTGATTTGGCCTCTGTTTCCTTGGAGCGTCCGCTTCCAACATAAAAATACAAATGCCTGTAAAGATAAAAAATCCCTACGGGAAAGAGCAGCGTAATCGCCGCCTGCATAAAAATTGTCCAGTCCGGAATATAAGAGACTATTTTAGGCCACATCGCAATCATCCTCTATAGGAATCTGTTAGTACTATTCTCCTTCCACCCTATTCTTATGCAACATTTGAAACTTAAGGAAAGTTCATATATCAGCATTGGTCCGGACATAACAAAACGCCCGCATAAGCGGACGTCTGCAATTTAGAGTATTTTCAACAGGTACTGCTTAAGGTTAATTAGGTTGCTGCCACTGCTTTAAAACCTCAATCAGACCCGGGACATCTAATCCATCCAAGGAAAAAGCTTTGCGCAGCAGCTCATGCGGGATGAACTCATCGTATTTTCCGAGGTAGGGTGCTTCATCTGGGGATAACAATGATAATGGATCTGTGGCAGCCATACTTTCGGCAATGATCTCTGCTTCCAGCGTTTCTGCATCTGTTTTACCCGCAACGACCATATAATAAGGTTCCATGGGAACGATAGAACGCAGTCCCAGAGGGCTCTTCAGGTTGTTCTTCAGAAGGCGCTCCAGCGTACGGAATTGCCGACTACCGGCCCAGGGCAGAATGAACATGGAATCTCCACCCGCCGGCATAACGGACCGCACAAGCATTCCGCTTTCCTTCGCTAAACGACGGGCTCGTTCGAGCCGCGCAGCCGCACTCGGAGCTAAATACGGATACAATGAAGTGGCTCCTAAGATTTCACGGATCTTGTTCATGATGCGTGTATGTACATCCCCACCCGCACCAAGCCACAACGTATCTACTTTGCCGCGTGAGGTTTTCACATAAACGGCTTTATGGCGATTATCCACCTCTTCTACCTTCCAAAGCTTACCTGCCAGAGTAAAACAGTAGCCTGGTGGTGGAACCGTTGTGATCGATCCGATTTCCTCAGTCCCGTTATAGACCACATGCTCTTCATCATCTTTGAAGACCGCGTAGAAGCGGAAGTTATTCACGATCTTCTCTCCCGCCATCCCGATGATCAAGCTGCCTTCGTCCATCTTCTCAATTTGTCCCATGCCTAACATATAGGTCATGAAAATATCATAATCAGTAGGATCTATGGTTTTAAACGAAGGCAAACTCAGAACCGCTTCTTTTAAATCATCCGGTTCGGCCTCACCCATACTTTTCAAAATGCTCATCGTCTGATGGTACAGCAGTCCAACTGGCAGCTGACGCACGACCAGGGGTTCCACCCATTTCTCGCGCACATATAGCTCAATTACCGCTATCGCTCGAAGCAGTGTCCACGGCATCCGCGCCGGAAGCTGAGCTTCCTCGTCCTCTTCCTCGGGCGTGACAAAGATCATCTCGGATGCAGCGTCTCCACGCCTGCCCGAGCGGCCTAACCGCTGCACAAAGCTTGCGCAGCTATAGGGAGCGCCGACCTGTAGCACTCGCTCCAGCTCGCCCAGATCAATACCCAGCTCCAGCGTCAACGTCGCTGCGGCAACAGCCGGTCCGGTGCCTTGCCGCAGCGCGGCTTCCGTTTCTTCACGCAGCATCGCGGAGATGCTGCCATGGTGAACGTGAAATACATCCCGTTCACCACGCTTCGCGGCCGTCCTCCGCATCTCTAGGGTCGCCGTCTCCGCATCTGAGCGGCTGTTGGTGAAGATCAACGCCTTCTTCAGATGCGTATGATCATAAATAAAATCGTAATAAGACTGCTTCGCACGTTCTAAATGCTCCGCCTGCACCTCATCCCGTGCATCCGGGAAAGAGAAATGCTCCACACTTAAACGGAGCTTACGCCCGCCTTGTGGAGCGGACACTTCAACGCTCTCCCGTGTGCCCGCCGCCAGCCACTCTGTGACAGAAGCGTAGTCACTCAGCGTAGCTGATAGACCGATTCTGCGAGGATGACATCCCGCCATTCGTGAGATTCTCGCCAGCTGGCTTAACACCTGGATCCCCCGGTCAGCTCCCATAAAGGCATGCACCTCGTCAATGACAATAAAACGTAGATCATGGAACAACGCTGGAATAGCATTCGGGCGGTTCATTAATAACCCCTCAAGCGATTCCGGGGTGATTTGCAGCACGCCTGAAGGATTCTGCACCAGTTTTGTTTTATCGGCTTGAGGTACATCTCCATGCCAGTACCACACCGGAATATTGCCTTCACGAAGCAAATCATTCAAACGTGTAAATTGATCGTTGATCAAAGCTTTCAGAGGGGCGATATACAAAATGCCAACCGAACCGGAAGGACGTTCATACAGCTCAGTAAGCGCTGGGAAAAATGCTGCCTCTGTCTTACCTGAAGCGGTACCTGAGGCAATCAGCAGATGATGCGGGGTATCAAAAAGCACCCGGCAGGCATCCACCTGTGCCTCACGCAAAGTCTCCCAGCGGTTCTTATAAATAAACTCTTTAATGAAGGGAGCCAGCCTATAGAACGGATTATCACTCATAATTCAAACTCCGCCAGGAATCCATCCAGTTCATTTTGCTCAGTCTCAGCTGGCTTAGCAGTTTTTTCGCCCACTAGCTGTTCAAAAGTAATCTCCGGATGCTGGTGGAGCGTATGCAGCAGATCCATGAAATCACGAACTACCTCCCGTGGAGTTAAGAGTTCCTCAGCCCCTAATCTTCCAACCGCTTCCTCCATAAAATGAACCAATTGTTCCTGTGATAAACGCGCTTCATAACCATAATGTAGGGCGTGAATCTCTTTAAGCTTTTGCAGCAGTACCAGAATTTCCTCGTGTGATAACATGTCCAGAGCAATGATAGGTCCAGTATAATTGTTCAGACCCGCCGCCCCGTACCGGCCAGCAACCAATCTCGATCGCAGTGCCTCATAACTAAATAAACCACGCCGTCCATCTTCCACAAATTGCGGAGTTCCCCCTATAAAAATCCCTAAGTTCTCTGCCTTCCCCTGCATCGTATCATTGAACATGGTAAGCAGCTTTTCATAGTTGCTCTGACGGGAAATACTGTTCGTAATTTTATAAAGATTGACACCTTCATCAATAAACAGCAGCAGACCTTTATAGCCAATAGCCGCAGTAAATTCCGCCCAAAGCTTCATATAGTCATACCAATTATCATCATCAATAATCACGCCAACTCCAAGCGCTTTGCGGGCTTCTGTCCGAGTTGCAAATTCTCCACGCAACCAGCGAAGCGAATCCTGTTTCTGGTCATCATCGGCCAGCTTGTGTGCATTCCAATAAGAGGCGAGTACTTTGGCAAAATCAAAACCATGTACCAGACCGCGCATTTCAGAGGCTACAGCGTAAATTCGCTTCTCTACTTCTTCACCAAGCTGAGGGTGATCAGGCCCATATTCCTTCTCCTGCATCACGGACTGCTGTAGCGTAATAATCCATTTCTGCAGGATGATCTCCAACGCTCCACCATCTGGACGTGTGCGGGTCGATAAATGGCTCATTAGCTCCCGGTAAGTCGCTAGGCCTTGTCCTTTAGTTCCTACTAACCTACGCTCAGGGGACAGGTCAGCATCTGCTACTACAAAATCCCGATCCATCGCGTAATTACGGATCATCTGAAGCAGAAAGCTTTTACCGCTGCCGAATTTGCCTGTAATCAGCTTAAAAGCTGCTCCACCCTCTGCAATGTTCTCCATATCTCTTAATATGGCTTCAATCTCCGGCCGACGGCCAACGGCTATGTGCTCTAGTCCGATACGCGGAACAACACCAGCCGTCAACGAATTGACTAGCGCAGTTGTCATTCGTTTAGGTATTTTTAATTCACTCATCCAAAGTTCACCTCATTAAATATTGCGCAGCATAGAGATATATTCCTCAACAATGTCTTCCCCCTCAATGATCAGATCACCAAGAATGTCCATTGCGATTTCATTAATCTCATCAATTAGAAGCTCTGACATCGTGCCATTAGCAGCAGCCAGCTTCAGTAAAGCTTGACTTCCATCCTCATCCAAAAGAGCAAGCAGTGCTTCCCGTTGTAGTGGACTTAAAGCATTGGCAAACTGTTCTGCCTCCGATCCTATGCTAACCGCTTGAGCTTCTTCAATCACCTCTACAGGCAACAATTCTTCCTTACTATCTTGTATTGGATCGATTTCACCGATAGTTGCTTCGAGCTCGCTAGCCTCGTAATCTTGCTCGTCCATATTCTCAACCGTAAGCATCGTCCGTACAATTTCAGAATCACTTTGCAGGCGTTCTAGCTTCTCCGGATCTATGACGACTGTCGGCCCTTTGTCTTCCTGCGTCTCTTTAAGATACTCACGCTTTAGAAAACGAGTGATCAAATCATCCATATCGGCCTCTACATTAATACCTTTAAGTCGTCCGCGGTAGCCCATCAGTTCCCGGAGTTTATTCTCAGTCAGACGAAATAACCTTGTAATCAGACTGCGAAGTGGTGGAGATTTACTAATACGTACAACCGGTATAAGAACAGAATAGCCATATAATGAAATATCATATACGGCACTTCGGAATAAATAACGCTCCCGCATCACCGCTGGTCCAGGCGGAAACATTTCAACTAGATTGGAGCCGTGTTTCCGGGTGACATAAGCATTAATTAACGCCACGACCTGCGGAATGTATTGTTCAAGAGCCTCATTGCCTTCTCCGATGTAGAACTTGGATTTACTAATATCATAGTCCGACATTGCCGTTAATACTGCGAAGGTTAGCTGCTCAGGAGCAGTCGTCAGTCCTCTCATTAATTCAAGCTCCGCCAGATCCCCAGCAAGACCACGTGAACGAGCCACAATGATAGAAAGCGGGACATCCAAATGATGTACAAAAGAGAAGTCCGCGATCCAGCCGCCAAGATATTGATCCAAACGTTTATAACTTTCCCGGTAAGCTTCCCAGATCAGATTTAGCTGCCTATAGCCATCATTAGGGTCAGTCCACCCCACGCCATTAATAAGCTCATATACATGCAGAAAAATATAAGAAAGATCTGTTTTCAGATATCTGCCTTGTCTAACTTCATTCCGCCAATAAAAATACCATCTGCTTTGCGTGCCTGTCATATGGCCATATGTAGGCCAGTAACTCTTAAAAGGAACAAAAAGCGCTGAGTCCTCAGTTCTTTCAACTAATTCCTTCGCTCTTGTTACGAACTGCCCTTCGGTGGTAGTCACAGGCTCCGGCGTTTCCATCTCTGTATCCCAAAGCTGCAGCTGTAATGAAGGTTCAGGGGTTGAATTTGTTTTGCCATTATTCTTAGAAGATGACTTAGGCAGCGCAGGTTCAGGGGAATTTCGCGGCGGAATCGGTACATTTTGTTCCGTACTTTCCCAGACTAATTCTGTGAAATGCGGTTGCTTCCTATCATTACTCATGTGCGATCGCTCCGTCCTTATAAATAAGGATTAATGTAAAAAAACGGTCCTGTTCACAACTGTGAAGGAACCGTTTTGTTCTTACGTGAATAGTGGTCATCCATACAGGACGATAACATCGTTTCTTCTTGATATTTTAGCATTGTTGATAGATTAACATCAAGTATGTAATGCAGAATCACACTTTATAGAAGCTCGGTTCCCTTTGTTTCTTTGCCAAGGAACAATACCGCTAATGCACCGATAATAATCGTTACAAAAAATAGCATAAAGATCGAGCCAATCTCCATAGATTTACCTACTAGAACCCCTACCAGCAAAGGTGCGATAATGCCCCCAATCCGGCCAAAGGAAGTTGCTAAACCAGCGCCTGTGGAACGAATAGCCGTTGGGTACAGCTCTGGCGTATAAGCATACATGCCACCCCAAGCGCCAAGATTGAAGAAGGATAAACAAATTCCTGCAGCCATCAGCATGCCTTCAGTAGTCGCATTTCCGAACCATGCGGCGCTAACTGCAGTGAACAGCATATAGATGACTAGGACAAATTTACGTCCGAACTTTTCAATAAAGTAAGCGGCAGTAAAATATCCAGGCAGCTGAGCGAGCGTCATAATAAGCACATACTCGAAGCTTTTGACCAAGCTGAAGCCTTTAAGTACCATAACTGTAGGCAGCCATAGAAACATGCCATAATACGAGAACACCACCGTAAACCATAAAATCCACAACATAATTGTAGAACGGCGATATTCTGGCGACCATACGGTAGCGATTCGTTTCTTTAAGGAAACGGGTGCCTTTTTAATCTCAGCAAATTTCGGTGAATCATCAATCGCCCGTCTTAGATATAAAGCGTAGAGTGCAGGTACAGCCCCAATTCCGAAAGCTATACGCCAGCCATAATCAGGGATAATGAAGAACGCGATTAATGCCGAAGCAATCCAACCGACTGCCCAAAAGCTCTCCAAAAGCACAACCGCACGGCCTCTCTCCTGAGCAGGCATGCTCTCTGAGACCAAGGTAGAAGCGACAGGCAGCTCACCGCCAAGTCCAAACCCCGCGATAAAACGAAGCACACAGAGGATCGCAAAGCCTGTTGCAAATGCAGATAATCCGCTTGCCGCCGAGAAAATAAGGAGTGTCCACAGCAATACCGGTTTACGGCCAAAGCGGTCTGCTAATATCCCTGCCGCTGCAGCACCTACTGCCATACCGACAGAATTAATACTAGTCAATATACCGATCTGCTCCGGTCCCAGATTCCAATCCTTAGCTAAAGCTGCTACAACAAAAGAAATCATTCCGACGTCCATCGCATCGAACATCCAGCTCAAGCCAGCGCTGAAGAGTAATTTCCTTTGTTTCGGATTCCGCAGCAGTGTCATTTGATTCACATCGAAGCCCCCTTATTTCAACCTGTTAACCAATAAACTTACTTTTGATTGTTTCACTTATACATTTTAAAATTGAAGTGCTCAAAAATCAAGAAATAAAGCAGCATTAAAGTATTGCCTAGCCAGCGATTGAAAATAACAGGTCTGCACAGAAATTGTGGCGATAAGCAGCATATTACGAACGGATTCTCTCTGCGCTCTCGATAAATGTGTCAGCCGGTTAATTACACGATCTATAGAGCTTTTTAACGAGGTATCTTCTTTCCAAGAGAACTCCTTGTGCAACACTTGATCTACTTTACATTGCGTCTGAATCGATGGATTGCTTTTGATCTCCTCAAAAAGCCCTGCATAGGCGTAATACAGCTTGGCCGGTTCAATTAGATCATCATCATCGCGATCCGGCTTTAGGAACATTAGCTGGAACAGTTGGCGGATACTTTCAAAGTTAAGAGCAGATTTGAGATCATCGATAATAAACAAAAGCGCCGCCTGATTAACCGAATATTTCTTTCCTTCTTTAGGCGAACCGAGATATTCCTTGAAGTCGCGCTTGACCCAATTTTGCATAGCTGTGACGGTCAATGTGGAATACTCTATAAGATGGCCCAATGAAGCAATTTCACCAAGTGAAAAGCCTTTTACATGGCCGCCTTTAATGATCTTTTGTAATATGGGTGGAACATTGGTTGATAAAAAAGCGGGCAACGAAGTCCCCTTTTGTAATTCTTCACGGTGAAACTTTGCCCATGCCTCTTGGAGGATATTCAGCGGTTTCCGGTCTGACAATCCGGTCAATGAGAGCAGTAGACTGGACATCTCCACACGAGTCAATGCAAATGATTCCATATCTGTTTCCCTCCACCATTTGATATTTTACTGAAAAGTTCGTAGAATAGTTCATAAGAACTCATAATAATGAGTATAACCTATTTTAGGAACGAAAGGGATGGTAAAGATTATATGGGTATAGGACTTAGTTTGACGTTGGTGGTTATTTTGATTATTTTAACCGCTTTTTTTGTAGCAACAGAATTTGCATTGGTGAGACTTAGAGGTAGCCAGATCAGTCAAATGGTGCTTGACGGAAAGAAGAATGCCTTGGCAGTACAGAAGGTATCCGCTAATCTCGATGGCTATTTATCCGCTTGTCAGCTCGGGATTACCATCACTGCGCTGGGTATTGGTGCACTGGCAGAGCCTGCATTCGAACAGTTATTGCTTCCTATTTTCGACTGGGCCAATATCAGTTCTAGTGTGAGTCACCCTCTTGCGTTTTTACTCGCATTCATCATTGCAACATTCTTGCACGTCGTTGTCGGAGAACTTGCTCCGAAGACGGCAGCTATAAACATTCCGGAAAAAATCGGTCAAATTACTTCACCGCTGATTATTTGGTTCTACAGAATTTTGTACCCTCTCATTTGGTTCATGAACGGTTCCGCTAATATGCTTGTTCGTCTTTTTGGGATGAAACCAGCTAGTGAGCATGGAGACGCGCATAGTGAAGATGAGATTCGTTTGATCCTGTCCGAGAGTTACGAAAGCGGGAAAATCAATAAAGCCGAATATGGCTATGTTAACCGAATCTTTACTTTTGATGAGATGCTCGCCAAAGAAATCATGGTTCCGCGAACCGATATGGTATGTCTTTTCACCAATCATTCGTTGAAAGAAAATTTCGAAATTATCCGCAAGGAGCAATATACTCGTTTCCCTGTGGCACAAGGCAGCAAGGATAATATTATCGGAATGATCAACACGAAACAGCTCTATTTGCAGTATGATAACAATCCTGATTTTGATTTTCATAGCTTAATTCAACCCGTACTGACAGTATCTGAGGTGACACCGGTCAAGAATCTTCTAACTCGTATGCAGTTGGAGCGTGTGCATATTGCCTTGCTGCTTGATGAATATGGTGGAACATCCGGTCTCATCACGATTGAAGATATTTTGGAAGAAATCGTTGGTGAAATCCGTGACGAGTTTGACGGTGATGAACGCAGAGAAGTCGAAAAAATAAGCGATACTAACTATCTGTTCGACGGTAAGGTATCTCTGTTAGAGGTCAAGGATCTTACAGGGCTTGATTTCGAAGATGAAGAAGTGACCACAGTTGGAGGCTGGGTATACAGTCATATCGCAGATCCAGCCATTGGCAAAAGTATTGTTCGTGACCATGTAACATTGACCATCCGCGAGATGAACAGATACCGTGTCCGCAAGGTTGAAGTTGTTATCGAACAATCAAGCAACACTGAATCATCATAAATCACGAAATCATAACCTTTATTCATAAAAAAAGGATAGGGTCATCAGATTAAATCTGACACTCTATCCTTTTTTCTTTTTGGAGAATTTTGCTCATATAATACTCATCCACCCACTCACCATCGACAATAAGAGATTTCCGCTTCGTCCCTTCGATTTCAAACCCGCTCTTGGTATACAGCCCCAAAGCAGCTTGATTATGGGTCATGACGGATAACTCAAGACGAACAATCCCATTGTTCATAGCCCAGATGTCCATCTCCCGGAACAGGCCAGCCCCAATCCCATTCCCCTGATATTGTTTCTGAATCCCAATCACTATGTACGCGCTATGTGTATTGCGTCTAACACTTCCACCTCTAACAGACAAGTAACCTGCCAAATGATCGTCAACCTCTGCCCCTATAAGAATTGAAGTTTCTGCTGCCAGAAAGCTTTCGAGCATTTCTTTGACCTGACAAAGACTAGCTTGTCTTTCATCCGGTTCCAATAACATAAATTTGGACTCTTGGTCTAACTGATGCTGAAGTCGAAGCAGTTCACCTGCATCCTCCGGCACCAGTTCTCTAAGTGTAACCATCATATCATCACTTCCAATCGTAAATAACTATAAATACTTCTTGAATACCTTACTGGAGCTGCTATCATAACCAAGAATTTCGTAGAAACGATGCGCTTCTTCTCTCTTTGCAGCACTTGATAACATAATCTTAAGGGCTCCCTTGGAGATTGCTACATTCTCGGCATGTCTCATTAGCATTGCGCCATACCCTTTTCCTCGTACTTTTTCAGCCACAATGACTCTTTCTATGACAGCAAAGGGCCTATCGTCACACAAAGCATCCATACAAAAATGAAGATGTAACGACCCGACAATTGTTTCTTGTTCTTCGCACACATATAGAAAACTCTCCGGATGATCTGCGATCTGCTTCAGCCGCTCAGGAGATACATGAATAGCTGGATGCTCAGGCAGCAAAATCCGATAAAGTTCTTCAATGAAGGTAGCGTCTTCGGGCACTGCTTCTCTTATCATTCGTCTACTCCCTTCTATACAACGATTAACAACGACAGACCATGATCACATTTCCATCGGGATCTTTAAAATTAAACCAATGATCATGCTCAATATCCGTGAGAATCTCTCCTCCGTTGGCCTTTACATAATCATAAGCAGCATCAATATCCTCGGTGTTAAGATGAAACGAAGGGATGTTTAGAACAGATTCAGCGGTGTAAATCTTACTGTCCAAAACGATGCCCGGTCCCTGCATAGGGACTACATATAAATGACCGAATAATACCTCTCCATCTAATGGGAGTCCAAGCAATTGGCAATACCATTGTTTTGATTTCTCAATATCCTTTACCGGAATAAAAACAGCACCAATCTGATTCAGAATCGGACTTATAATCATTAAGAAAGCCTCCTCTTTTAAGTTGACGGATAGGGTGTTATTCTAGAATAATTCGATAAAATATGTCAATTACCTCCCTCCATTTAGGGAAGGGCTGGTAAGTTGTGTTATAATTCTGTGAGCATTACTCCAATATCACGTACGTCAGGAGAATTACATTGGCTAACCTGAACTTCGGTGGTTTTAAAATGACCCCACCCAAAGTTTTATCACTAGGATTCTTAATCCTTATCACTGCCGGGACTTTTCTGCTTAGTCTCCCGGTCTCCTCAACATCCGGACAAATATCCTTTATCGATGCCTTGTTTATGGCGACTTCAGCCACTTGTGTAACAGGCCTTGCGGTCATTGATACGGGAACTCAGCTAACTACCTTCGGACAAGTTGTTCTACTCATTTTATTTCAAATCGGAGGATTAGGCTTTGTAACGATGGCTACTTTGATTACCTTGGTCCTTAATAAACGGATATCCTTGAAAGAGCGAATCCTTTTGCAAGAATCCATGAACCAAAATTCGATGCAGGGAATTGTACTCTTAATCCGTAGAGTCCTGATCTATTCTCTTGTTATTCAGCTGTCGGGGGCCGTGTTGTTTGCTGGAAGGTTTATGATGGATATGCCCTTTGGGAAAGCAGCATATTATGGGATTTTCCACAGTATATCTATCTTTAATAATGCAGGCTTTGATCTCTTCGGTGATATTCATGGGCCGTTTAGCGGACTTACTCGTTTTGTAAATGATCCCATTGTTAACTTTACCTCAATGAGTCTCATATTTCTTGGAGGGATTGGTTTTATCGTTCTGTCTGATCTTATGGACTTTCCTAAACGCAGAAGACTCACTCTTCATTCAAAGGTTGTTCTTTGGACTTCTCTTATATTGATTGTTATTGGTGCGGGGCTGTTTTTTTTACTGGAGTTTAATTCTACGCTGAAGCCCTTGAGTGCAAGCGGAAAGTTTTGGGCGACCTTTTTACAAGCGGTAACTCCGCGATCTGGTGGTGTCACCACCATTGAAGTTCCACTTTTACGGCAATCTACACAATTTCTGATGATTCTATTGATGTTTATCGGAGCTGCACCTGGGTCGACGGGTGGAGGAATCAAGATCACTACATTCGCCGTACTGGTTACTGCAGTAGCTGCGCGATTACGGGGGAAAGAAGATATTGTAATGTTCCGCCACCGGATCGCTAAAGAAAATGTATATAGAGCCCTTACTATCACATTAATGTCTCTTATGCTGCTTGTCATCGCTACGATGTTATTATCCTTAACCGAGAGCGCTGAATTTCTAACTGTACTTTTTGAAGCAGTATCTGCTTTTGGAACCTCAGGCTTATCTATGGGCCTTACTCCGGAACTGACTACGGCAGGAAAGGTTCTAGTGATTATCCTGATGTTTATGGGCCGGACCGGACCACTTACACTTGCTTATGCTTTGAAACCAAAAGGTAGTAAAGAACTGTACCGTTACCCAGAAGGTAAGATAACGATTGGATAATCATGATATGGCCAGCGGCTACCAGATAATGCCGCTGGCGTCATATCAATAATATTATTATTCTTCCACGATTTCTTGTTGATCAAGTGCAGCATCCAGCAACTGATTGTACACATCATCGTTATTCTCCAGCAATGCATCCGTTTCTAAGAACTGTTCCTCGCTCCCAGGCTCACCCGCAAAGCTTAGACTGTAATCCCATTCCGTTCCTCTTGTACTGAAGAAAGTGATTTCATATGGAGCCTTATGATTTTCGAGAGTGAATACAGTCCTCCCTACATAACTTTTATCTTCTTTACGGCTCATTTCAGCACTTACGATCTCTAAATTCATCCACTTATCTTCCTTCCTATCATCAAATCAGCTACCCTTTCAGTATATCATTGAAATGAATGTAATTCCTTCTCTTTGCACTGTAAATTCCACGTAATTGACTTTTTTCATCCGGCGGTTAATAATTTAGTACAATGCTTGTAAAGTACTAAACTATTAGTAAATGGAGGAAATTACAATGACTGATTTTCAGGCTAAGCTTAGTAAATATGCAGATTTAGCTGTACAAATAGGTGTTAATGTTCAACCCGGGCAAATTCTAGTGGTGAATGCACCGATTCTTGCCGCTGATTTCGTACGTCTAATTACCGCTAAGGCATATGCTATCGGAGCAAGTTTAGTTAAGGTGAACTGGAGTGATGCAAGCATTACACGCCAACAGTTTGAACACGCTGCACCAGAGGTATTCACTCAGCCTCCTACTTGGTACGCAGGTGAAATGACTGAATTCGCCGAAAAAGGTGCGGCTATCCTTAACGTGATCGCTGAAGATCCTGATGCACTTAAAGGTATTGATCCAGTACGTATCTCCAATTTCCAAAAAGTTCGCGGAGCTGCCCTCACCAAATATCGTGAAATGCAAATGTCCGACAAAGTGAGCTGGAGTATTGTAGCTGTTCCTTGTCAAGCTTGGGCGGATAAAGTATTCCCTGAGGTTCCAGCCGAAGAACGTGTAGATAAACTCTGGGAAGCCATTTTCCACACCGTGCGTCTTGACCGTGAAGATCCAGTAGCTGCATGGCAGGAGCATCTTGACACCTTGGAGCAAAAAGCGAATGTACTCAACGCAAAAAAATATAAAAAGCTGCATTACATAGCACCTGGCACTGACCTTAGCATCGAGCTTCCTGAAGGCCATATCTGGGCACAAGGAGACAGCATTAATGCAAAAGGTCATTCTTTTGTAGCCAATATGCCTACCGAAGAAGTCTTCACTGCACCACTAAAGACTGGTGTTAATGGCACTGTAAGAAGCACAAAGCCACTTAGTCATGGCGGCAACATCATCGATGACTTCTCTATTAGCTTTGAGAACGGCCGTATTATAAGTGTTACTGCTGAGCAAGGTCAAGAAGCGCTAGAGCACCTCATTAGCATGGATGAAGGAGCGAAATACTTAGGGGAGGTTGCCTTGGTTCCTCATAAATCCCCTATTTCTGAATCCAACATTCTTTATTACAACACATTGTTTGACGAAAATGCTTCTAATCACCTTGCTATAGGTATGGCTTATGCCTTCTGTTTAGAAGGCGGTAAAGACATGAATCCAGAGCAGTTAATTGAGCATGGTCTCAACAATAGTGTAACCCATGTGGATTTCATGATCGGGTCAGCTGAGATGAACATTTACGGGATAACTGCTGATGGAACTGAAGAACCTGTCTTCCTGAATGGAAACTGGGCGTTCTAATTTAAGCACACAAGAGATACAGGATATTGGGAGGAATAGAAACTATGTTGGATTTCAAGCAAAAGCTGGAGAATTACGCATTGCTGGCCGTGAAGATTGGCGTTAATATTCAACCGGGTCAGACACTCGTTGTGAATGCAGATATTGTATCCGCAGAGCTTGTGCGACTTGTGGTTCGTAAAGCCTATGAAGCCGGCGCGAGACTTGTAAAGGTAAATTATAGTGATGAAGTTGTATTACGTACACGTTATGATCTTGCTCCATCCGATTCCTTCCTGGAGCCGCCGCAGTGGCAAGCCGATGAATTAGAGGATCTTGCTAAAAAGGGAGCCGCATTTCTAACCATTATCTCCGCTGACCCAGATCTTTTAAAAGGCGTTGAACCTGGAAGAATTGCCGATAATCAACGTATCTCTGGGCAGACCCTAGCACCTTATCGTGAGTACTTAATGGGGAATCATGCGAGCTGGAGCGGCCTTGCCTTCCCATCAGCCTCTTGGGCAGCAAAAGTGTTCCCTGACGCTCCATCAGAGCAGCAGGTTGAACTATTATGGGACGCCATCTTTAAAGCCACACGTGCGGATCAGGAAGATCCTATTGAAGCATGGAGCCGCCATTTAGATGGACTCAAAACTCGTTGCGCTTCCTTGAATGAAAGTAAGTTTCGCAAGCTGCACTATACAGCACCTGGTACAGATTTAACTATTGAGTTGCCGGAAGGACACATCTGGTGTCAGGCTGGAGCTGTGAACGGTAAGGGCGTCCCTTTCTTAGCCAATATTCCTACGGAAGAAGTGTTTACTGCCCCTCTGAAGTCTGGTATTAATGGTAAAGTGAGCAGCACTAAGCCACTTAGCTACGGCGGCAATCTAATCAATAACTTCACGCTGACCTTTGAGAACGGTAAAGTGATTGATTTTACTGCTGAAGAAGGCGCAGAAACTTTGGCATCACTAATCGCACTGGATGAAGGCTCTTCCTATCTTGGTGAAGTTGCTTTGGTGCCTTTCCACTCTCCGATTTCTGAGAGCGGTATTCTTTATTACACTACATTGTATGATGAGAATGCCTCCTGTCATTTGGCTTTAGGTGCAGCTTATGCCTTCACAATTCAAGAAGGAATTACGATGACTAAAGAACAGCTGTTGGAAAAAGGAATGAATCAAAGCCATACCCATGTTGACTTTATGATGGGCTCACCTGAAATGAATATTGACGGAATTAACGATGATGGAACAACAGTACCTATCTTCCGTAATGGGGATTGGGCTTAAGGTATAAACAACACCCGTTAGATCCTAGATAGAACCAACTTCAAACAACCCGCTTAGCTCTCTAATTAGAGAGTAAGCGGGTTGTTTTTGTTTTAACAGCAACATTTCAGGTGGTAAAATGCCCAAATTTGAATAAAAGTTCAATATTTGTTCACACTATTGTTGATTTCCGTTCACAAATATGTCACAATACAGTTAAGGATTGAATTTCCAAGGAGGGGATTATCATGTTGAGAGACCCAGTATCCAAAGAAGTTGACAGCCTCGAAGAAGAACAGCTAGAAATTCAACCACCGGTAGATTCAAGAATTGTTGCATCTAATGCTATTAAATACACTGCCTATGTTATGCTGCTTTTTGGATTCTTGTATTTCCTGATTGCTTACTTGGCGCCTATGTTGGAACCTTAATGTGATGGATATAATTTTATTGGAAAACGCTTACGGTTAATCACTCTCTATGGAGCAGTGATTAACCGTTTTTATTAATTCCATGAGAATGCTTTGTTTGTCCAAGCTATTGCTGTTGGCGACCATACCCCGTTCATCTTCGTTTGTATCCAAGCTATGGCCTCTTCTCTATCCCCTTCAAAAGCGGATAAACCGTTATCTGACATCCAGTGACTGACCGTCTCGAACGAGGTACTGCTCCAACCATTTACTTCACCTTCATCATTCAGGCGTTGCTTGATGCCTGAGATCACCATATCTAACGATCTTTGTAGCTCAGTAACCGCGTTATCGAAGGCTGTTTTCTTTTCTTTTGCCTTCATATCAGCCTCTGCCCGAAGTTTACGTGTATCAATGCCTTCATGTTCACGAACAATCTGCAGTAAGGTCACAGCTTCTTTACTAGCCAACCCATCCTTATACCGCTCTTCAATAGATTTGGTACTGCCTACTGCTGCTACAAATGCCGGAAACCACTCCCTTGAGACCAAAATAGCCTTTTTCTTAATAAACTTTCCGTATCCTGCAAGACCCTCACCTGGAAACTGCGCACGCCATGACCACGGATCTAAATCTGTTCCAGTATGCCAATTCTCGGGCTTAGTTAAGCCGTTTAAAGACGGGTGCCCGGGAATCAGCGCAGCAAGCGGTAAAATCCCCAATTTCGCAATAATCTCTGCTGTTTCCCCATAAGTGGTGACACTACCTTGTTCATATTCCTGACCCATTCGTTCATCATCTCCTAGATCTAATTTAATCTGATTTCATATTTCCAATTCCGGTTATAAAAGTGCTAATCAAGCGGGTTAGACTCTCGTTAGTATCGAGCGCCATACCAAATCCACCCTTTTGCTCCAAAGAGGCGAATCCATGTAGGATACTCCGTAATCCCCTTACGGCATGAAGTTCTCCTTCTTCACCTAATTGATAACTCTTCATCACCTGAATTATAAACTGCAAAATATGCTCACCAGCCGCTTCAAGCTCCGTGTTCTCCTGTTCAGGCGCTCGTAGTGTAGTCTCATACAAACCTGGTCTACTTCTAGCAAAATCCACATATGCTCGGCCCATCGCGTGTACAGCAGCATCTCCATTTAATCCCTCAGCTGCGTTCGACATGCATGTAAATAATAACTCTAAACCGTAAATTGCGAGCCCAGTCCGCAAATCCTGCAGGCCATTTATATGGTTATATAGTGACGGGGAACGAACACCTAGTTTAGCTGCTAGTGCAGCCAAGGTAACAGCTTCTATACCTTCAGCATCGGCAATTTCTGCTGCTCTAATCACTAGCGTGTGACGATCTAATCCTGCTCTAGGTGACATTTAATTACTCCTATCCTGAATCATTTGTGCCTTACGTATGGCTTTCTCCATCTCCTGCTTTGGCGCTTTAAGTAAGTTGCCGTGACCCACAGCAAGTAAAGCTGGAGAGAACTCTAGAAGCTTAATCGCACTATTCAGAGCTTGAGCTTTATTCCATGTAGCCATTGCTGGAAAAGGAAACAGGGGGATGATGGTTCCAGCCACCGCAGTTCCCCCGAAGGTCTGAAGAGCATCCCCCACGATTACAGCACCGCTGCGTGAATCAAGGAAAGACATAGAGCCGGGGGTATGTCCTGGAGTGTGAATCGCTGATAATGAGCCAATGGTATCCCCTTCGTGGAGAAGGACGTCTGGCTTGGTAGCTATCTTCTTCGGCACACCTCCCTTAATAGGGGTCTGAGGTTCTCCTTCCCGAAGTGAACGATCTCCACGTAGTAATGCCGAATCTCGCTCAGAGATGTACACCTGAGCCTCTGGACGTTGCTTTTTCAGTCCATCCAGTGCCCCAATATGATCATCATGCGCATGCGTTAAGATTATGCGTGTAAGCTTCTTATTTAGCTTCGCTTCGGTCTCCATAATTCCTTTTAGACTAAATGGCATAGCGGCATCTATTAAAGTCAATCCATCGTTTTCCTCAATAATGTAACAATTCACTGGAAAAAAATTAGGCATCCAAGTCAACTGCAATAAATGACCTTCACGTGTTACTCTCATACTTACCCCTCCGATAAACTAATGGTATTAGCTTAAATATAAACTAATAACATTAGTTTTGCAAGAGGTGGTTATCTTTAATCTTTAATCTTTAATCTTTAATCTTTAATCTTTAATCTTTAATTCTCAATGTTCTTGTCAGCATTTTTGTTGGATTTATTAATTATGTACCACATCGCCCAAGTGATCCCTATGAAAAAAACAACCGCCCCCACGAGAGTACTCGATATATTTTTTCTAATATCCACTTCTCCCGCTTCTCTAAAATCAAGCAAAAATGTTAGCGTGGCCCAAATAATCGTGCTGATAACTCCCGATATTAGATGAATCTTCTTAAACCGTTTGAGTTCTCCTTCCTTACTTGGCAGCAGGTATATCCCATCTTTGACACAACGAACGGTAACATACAAGCAACCTAACAGCATAATCCCAAAAGTATCAACCCAATATTTGATGTCCCACTCCAGGATAAATACTTTTACCAAAAGGCTAATCATAAATCCCACTAACACAATCAACAATCCGTGCGTACTAAACTTCTGAATTTCTGTGATAATTCGTTCGTCTTTAATCTTTGGCCCTTTCACAACTAATCCTCCCAAAAAATATCGTTTAATGACGTATCTAACGCCTTGCAGATGGCTATGCACAGCTTAATCGTTGGATTATAGTTACCAGCTTCAATCAGGCCGATCGTCTGCCGTGTAACCCCTACAACTTCCGCTAACTGTTCTTGGGAAAGATTCTTTTGGATCCTAGCCAGCTTCAACTTGATGTTTTTGTTCTCTCCCACTCCATAACCCCTTTTAATGTTTGTCATGCATTCCATTTTCCACCATTGTAATCTATATCGGTCATTATGTACATTATATATTGCATTTAATTGGTGGGATCAACGTTTGACTTTAGGATCGACGTGTCATATTAGGATCGACGTTTCTTATTAAGATCAACGTTTCATATTAGGATCCAGACTTCATTTTCCATTCCCTCTCCGTCAGGAAATACTTTCTCCCCACCGTTGGATCAAATGGTGAAGAGTGATTGTAACTGAGTCCATAGCCAGTCAGTTGCGATGCCTAACTCGCCGCCTTTGCTAGTATGTAAGCACACTTTTGCCAATGGTTCGGACTCAGATGACCTTATTTCTCCAATTCGCACTTTTTAGGCGAGCTATCGGACCCAATTGCAGCTATTTACTCATAACCAAACAGATTCTGCGCCTCTACAAGGTAATAAGAGCTATGCGGTCCGATACATCTGCAAAATGACTCAAAAAACTCAAATAGCTGCAATACGGTCCGTAACATACTGAGGGTCTTTAGTTAGTTTGGGTTATTCGCCTACTTGAGCCTACTTGATCTTCAATAGCTTCATTAGCTTCAATAGCTTCATCAAATTCTTGAGGTTATCTTGGCTCTTTTTACTTTTTTGACTACTTTTGTGACTTGAGTTTCTTTGCTTACTTGGGTTAATTCGGTAACTTGGACATCATTGGTTTGGTTCTTAGGTTACTTTGGGTTCTTGCGCGATTTGAACTATCCCCCATGCTTGTGAACACACTTTTGCCGATGGTTCGGACTCAGTTGATCTTATTTCACCATTTCAAACGTTTTAGGCGAGCTATCGGACTCAGATGCAGCTATTTACTCAAAACCACACTGATTCTACGACGTTACATGGTAATAAGAGCTATGCGGTCCGATACATCTGCAAAATGACTCAAAAAGCTCAAATAGCTGTTATACGGTCCGTAACATACTGAGGGTCTTTAGTTAGTTTGGGTAGTTTAGGTTAGTTTGGAGTTAGTTCACATATTCGCCGTTGCATCGGACTGAGGAGTCCTTATTTCGTAGATTTGCAGCTAATTGACGTGCTATCGGACCCAGTTACAGCTATTTACTCATAACCACACCAATTCTGCACAGTTGCATGGTCATAAGAGCTATGCGGTCCGATAGATCGGCAAAATGACTCAAAAAGCTCAAATAGCTGCAATACAGTCCGATACGGAGATTTGTAGGAAGCCCACAAGAGGTCAGTAGGAGGTCAGTAAGAGGTCAGTAGGAAGCCCGCAGAAGGTCAATAGGAGATCACTAGGAAGTAAGTAGAAGGTTGAGCCACATAAGCAGAGGACCAGCAGCGAAACGTGATCAGCACCCAGCAGCCCTTCCCCCCTCACCCGACTACGGCTAGTCTAAGCAACAAAAAAAAGCATCCCTAAGGATACTTTTGATAATTCGACGCTTATGATCTTTCGATACTTTTGATCTTTCGACGCTTTTTCGATACTTTTGATCTTTCGATAATTATGATCTTTCGATCTTTTTGATCTTTCGCCGCTTTTAATATACGAATGCCTTCGACTTTCCTTATTCCACTACGCCATTCTCTGGATAGAAGTCTACGATCTTCAGCAGCTCCGAAGCGTCTGTGCGTGGACGGCTGTCAGGTACAGTCTCCGGATATCCGGCATGGATCATGGCTACAATTTTTTCGCCGGGCTTCACACCAATTTTAGTGCGGAATTCAGGGTTGTTGATGTATGGATCAGTCTTCCAAATCGTTCCTACACCTTGCTCCCAAGCTGCGAGCTGGAAGTTCTGTACAAGTGCGGACGCTGCTGCAAAATCCTCGTCCCACTCTCTCTGCCGAGGATCTTCAGGCATCACTACGATTACTGTTAATGGAATATTCGAGATATATTCTTTACGTTTAGCAGCCACTTCTGGATCAGCTATAGCACGTTTTACAAAAGCAAATGCAGATTCAGCTAGGAATTTCGAACCTTCCCCTTGAAAAGCAATAAATCTCCACGGCTCACGCACACCATGATTCGGTGCCCATACCGCTACATTTAATAATTCCTCTAAAAGGCCTTGTGGAAGTGGATCTTTTTTAAAAAGCTTAATCGAGCGTCGTTCTTTTATTATTTCGGCCACACTATTCTGTTGAGTCTGTTGAGATTGCGTCATAAGATCCACTCCCTATTATAGTAATAATGATAATCATTATCACAAATGATACAGCATCTTTCTACCTTTTGCAAATAACAGGTAACCATTCGAATCACAGGTAATTTCATTTAAAAACAACCGATATACTTCGCAGAAACTTTCGGATGTTATTGTTTCTCTGCATATTAACTCTTGAATTCACAAAAAAACACCGTTCCCGAAGGAACGATGTTCACAGCTTCAGCCGAATCGGCCCATGATATATTCTTGCGTCATTTGATTCTCTGGATTGGTAAAGACTTTATCCGTCTTATCATATTCGACAAGGGAGCCTAGATAAAAGTATGCGGTATAATCAGAGATCCGAGCTGCCTGTTGCATATTATGTGTCACAATAACGATGCGAAGCTCTTCTTTTAACTCCTTGATTAGCTCCTCTACTTTACCTGTGGAGACCGGGTCTAGAGCTGATGCTGGTTCGTCCAAGAGTAGGATTTGCGGGTTAACCGACAACGCTCTAGCAATACAAAGACGCTGCTGTTGTCCACCGGAAAGTGCAAGCGCTGAATCTTTTAAACGATCCTTTACCTCATCCCACAATGCTGCTTTGCGAAGACTGCTCTCAACAATCTCATCAAGAGCCTTTTTACCTTTAATGCCATGATACTTAGGTCCAAAAGCGATGTTATCGTAAATCGATTTATAGAACGGATTTGGCTTTTGCCATACCATCCCGATCTTCTGACGCAGCTTAATCACATCCGTACCCGGAGCATTAATATCCACTCCATCAATCCAGATGCTTCCTTTTGTTTTTGAGCCAGAAATTTCGTCATTCATCCGGTTCAAAGAACGAAGAAAGGTTGATTTACCGCAGCCGGAGGGGCCGATCAGTGCAGTAACCGTATTTTCAGCAAATGGAAGGCTTATCCCCTTTACTGCCTCATATGTTCCGTAAAAAATACTCAGGTCTTCGGTTTGAAAAGATTCACGCACTGCTGTTGCCGACGTTCCCATCGATTACTCCTCCTACATCTCTACTTTAATTTGTATGATTAGTTCATTCTTTTTGAAGCTGTAAGCTTACGATAAATAAATCTTCCGAAATAACGTGCTGCCAGATTGAAGATTAACACCATAATTACAAGCACCGCCGAAGCTCCCGCAGCAATTTGTGCAGCATCTGGAGCTAGACCTTCACTGTTGACCTTCCAAATGTGGACAGCCAGCGTTTCCGCTGGACGGAAGGGATTCAGTGGTGAATTCGCACTAAGTGGATTCCAGTTAGTGAAATCTAATCTTGGACTACTCATCCCTGCTGTGAACATCAACGCAGCTGCTTCCCCAAAGACACGGCCAGCGGACAAGATAGTACCTGTAATAATTGTAGGTAATGCTACCGGAAACAACACCGAGGTAACAATTTTCCACTTTGACAATCCTAGTGCAAAACCGGCCTCTTTTTGTTGTTTTGGAACACTACGGAAAGCTTGCTCTGTAATCCGCACCATCAGCGGTAGATTAAAGACCGTCAATGCCAGCGCACCGGAGATTAAGGAGAAGCCTAGATTGAAATAGTTAACAATCAGCAATAGACCAAACAAGCCGACTACGATGGAAGGAAAAGATGACAATACTTCAACAATCAAGCGAATAAAGCCGGTAATCTTACCGGGACGAGCATATTCCGCCATATAAATACCGGCACCCAGTCCAAGCGGAACTGTAATAATAAGTGTCAGTACCAACAGGAATAAGGAGTTAAATAGCTGCGGTCCGATCCCTCCACCTGCACGAATCTTTTGCGGTGCGGAGAAAAGAAAATCCCAACTGATATGGCTTAAGCCTCTAAAGAGGATATATCCCAAAAGTCCAAGTAGAATGGCAACGATGAGCATCGCGAAAAATACAATAAGACTGGTGGCAATTTTATTTACGGTTCTCGGCTTCAAATTTTATTTCTCCTTTCAAGCATTCTCACAAAGAAGACAAATACGAAAGTCATCAACATGAGAACCAGTGCCATACTCCACAGTGCATTATTGTGAGGTGAGCCCATGGTCGTGTTCCCCATACCGAGTGTGATCACACTGGTCAAGGTAGAAGCTGACTCAAAGAGTGATTTTGGTACGAATGGCGCGTTCCCGATAACCATTTGTACAGCGAGTGCTTCACCGAAAGCACGAGCCATTCCCAATACAATCCCTGTCATTATGGCAGGAAAGGTTGTTGGAATAATCACCCGCGAAATCGTCTGCCACCGGGTGGCACCAAGCGCATAGGAAGATTCTTTTAAGTTTTGCGGCAATGAAGCCAGCGCGTCTGCAGCCACGCTTGTAATCGTCGGAAGAATCATTACCGAGAGCACAAGCGCGCCTGCAGCTACCCCGATGCCTTGGCCCGGCAGGTTGTTGCGTAAAAACGGTACAATTACACTTAATCCGATGAAACCATATACTACCGAAGGAATCCCTGCCAAAAGCTCAATAACAGGTTGAAGTAATTTTTTGCCCCACCCTGGAACAATCTCAGTCATAAATAACGCAGCGCATAAGCTAAGTGGACTAGCAATCAATGCGGCAAGCAAAGTAACCAGGAAGGAACCCGAGATAAATGGAAAAGCTCCGAAGGAAGGCGTATCCGCTTCAGGCGACCACTTTGTACCGAAGAGAAATTCAGAAACTGTAGCATTGCCACTTGTGAAGGTTGAAATTCCTTTAGACGCTACAAAATATACCATCGATACAATGATTGTTATCAACAGTAATACACAGAAGGACATATAAGTACGTCCAACAAAATCTTCAATATGATGTTTTTCGAATCGTGAGTTCTTTAGTTTCACCCTCAATTGCTCCCTCTTTCTAAAGTGAAAAGAGAGGCAGATGTATCCGCCTCTAATCACTTGAGATTCTAATCAATAACATTGCCTAGAATTAAATTACTTAGCGGTAACAGTTCCTGCAACGTCGCGAACAACTTGCATTTTAACAGCTGGGATGTATCCAAGTTCAACAACTTCACCTGTTTGCACTTCGTCAGTTAAGAAAAAGTCGAGGAATGCTTTTACTGTTGCATTAGGTTCACCATTTGTGTACATATGCTCGTAAGCCCATACTGGGTATTTACCAGAAACAACATTGTCAACAGATGCTTCTACACCGTCAAGACTAAGTGTTTTAATGGAATCATCCAGGTAAGAAAGAGCAAGGTATCCGATTGCCCCTGGAGTTTCACCGATCATTTTCTTAACCGTACCGGAGGAATCTTCTTGAATCGAACCTGGGATATCTTCTGTTTTGGTTCCAAGTGCAAAGCTTTCAAAGGTAGCACGAGTACCGGAGCTGCCTGGACGGTTGATGATTTGGATTTTTTGATCCGCTCCGCCGACTTCAGACCAGTTAGTGATTTTACCAGTGAAAATGTCCACCAGTTGTTGTTTAGTCAAGCTATCCACACCAGCATCAGGATGAGATACTGCTGCGATCGCTACTACTGCTACTTGATGATCTACGAGTGCTGCTGCTTTTTCCGCATCTGCATCTTTTAATTTTTCTTCTGCGAATACGTCAGAGTTTCCGATATCTACTTGTTTCTCAGCTACTTGAGTAAGACCAGTACCACTGCCACCGCCTTGAACTTGAATGTCCACGCCAGTGTTTTTATCCATGAAATTCTCTGCTACCAGCTCAACCAAGGGTTGTAATGCTGTTGAACCTGAAGCCAGAATCGAACCACTTATTTCAGCGCCGCCGCTTCCTTCGTTAGTTGCTGCAGCGTTTCCTCCTGTGTTGTTTGCCCCGCCGTTACCGCAAGCCGATAGTGCCAGTACGCTTGTTAAAGCCAAAGTCATGATCCATGATTTTTTGAATTGCATTGTTTTGTCTCCTCCTAAATGGTTTGTTAGCATGGCTCCCTGATCAGTTCATACCAAACTGGCTTCGAAAGCTTTAACATGGTGTTGTGGAGCTTGGCCCCCATATGCATGGTTACTGTAAAAGTTCATCAAACGCATATGTTATATGTTGTCCGGGACTTCTTGGCCCCTCTGACTCTTCTTATTCTAGAGCTCGTTCGTTAGAGAAACTTCTTATCTTTGTAAAGCGAACGAAAAAAATACCAATATAAAGTGTATATCTGTATAGATATAATCTATAATGGAGATATAATTTATAATCCAACTTAGCATTATGTGGAGGAAAGTCATGAATATTATGAAATTGAACATCGTAGTTCTAATTGAAAAATATAAAAAAGTAACCGATGTAGCCGCAGAATTAGGCCTTAAACAACCTACTGTATCTTTTCATATGAAGAATCTGGAGGCTGAGCTCGGAACCCCTCTATTTCTTTACCGAAGCGGAAGAGTACTGCTTACGGATGCTGGACGAGCCCTTTATCAATACGCCCTCAAAATCGTCTCTCTCACAGCAGAAGCTGAACGCACAGTTAAACAATTTTCTTCCCCCTCAAAAGGAATATTAGAGCTGGAAGCCAGTTTTATTCCTGCAACTTATATTTTACCTAATGTGTTAATCCAATTCATGAAACTCTATCCGGGGATTAACAACTCTTTGACTGTTCAAAGCGATGCTTTGTTACGTGAGCGTCTCCGTAGTCGGGATATTCAGATGGCCATTTTACATACTGCGGATTGGCAGGACGAATCTTTTGATTTTCAGCTTATTGTCCGTGATGAACCTGTCCTAATTTTTGCAACTGGTCATCCATTTGAAGGCCTAGAGAAATTAACACCTGAACTAATTGCCAATGAGCCGTGGATTCAGCATGAGCAAGGATCTTGTTTACGAGGGTATGCCGATCAATGGGCACAATTCAATCAAATCCGTTTATGGAACCGATCCGAGTTGAATTCTCCAGAAGTGATTAAGCAGTTAGTTAGCGGGAGTGATTGTGTTGGTATTTGTTCTAAAGCGGCGGTTAAAGCTGAGATTGAGCTAGGCAAGCTTAGCTATGCTAACCTGCCAGGGATTCTGCCTGAAAGCGGCGGGTTTGTGCTCGGCTGGCGTAAAGATCATATTTTAACACCGTTGCAGCAATCCTTTGTTGATATAGTAACGACTCTTGATCTTTAAAAAAACAAGGAAGCTTCTAAAGCCGCAAACGGTTTTAGAAGCTTCCTTGTTCATTTATTCTATAAAAGGAAACATTAATTTCTCATTTTCACTTAAATACATATTCTCCTTCGTGATGATCACGGAGCCTGTATCTATTATCCGTTCCACTTTCTCACCCTCAACAGCTTCAATCGCCGTCTTCACAGCTAAGTACCCCATATTAAAAGGCTTCTGCATTACCGTGCCAAGCAAGATCCCTTTTTCGAGGAGCTTCACCTCATTGCTAGAATTGTCGAACCCAAATAATTTCACTTTGTCCTGAAATCCCATATCCATAATCGCCTGCCCAGCACCTAGTGTAGAAGGTTCATTAAGACCTATTATCCCCTTTAGATTTGGCTCGTCCTTTAGTAAACCAACAGTTAACTGGTACGCTTTTCGCACGGAACCATCACTGTATAATGTAGGCTGCACATCATGAACTCCATTCTCTAAAAGGGCATCACGAGCCCCTCTTTCCCTCTCAATTGCGGTGGCAGAGCCTTGTACAAAGTTAACGATAGCGACTTTATCCTCTGGATCGATATATTTTCTTAACTCCTGTCCTGCCTTACGTCCTGCTTCATAATTGTCTGTAGCAATAAAGCTCTCTGATACACCACCGCTTAAGCCCGAATCTACAGTAATAAGCGTAATGCCAGCTGATTTGATCTTTTCCGCGATTGGAATGAGGCGATAATAATCCGTAGCAGATAAAATAATGGCGTCAGGCTTTTCCTTAATTGCTTGCTCCAGCAGTTCTATCTGTTGATCTACATCAAGCTCTGTATCCGTTCCAATCGTGCGAACCTCTGCGCCGAACTCCTTAGCCGCAGTTGCCACACCTTGTTTCATCACTTCCCAGAATTCAATACTGCTATCGATAGTCTTGGGCACATAAATAATGGTCCTAACCTTTGCGTCAAGCTCATTTGTAAACATACGATAGGCTAATGAACCCAAAGTAACAATGAAGAGCAGTAGCAGAGTATACAGGCCAATTTTTGACCGTAAAGCGCTCATTGACTCTCCTCCTCATAAATCACAGGTATTCGTAAAGTGGCCGTCGTTCCTTCCTCCATCTCGCTTGCAAAAGACAAACCGTATTTCACACCGAAATACAGCTGGACACGATGGTTCACATTCGCGACACCTACACCGCTGCCAGTCTTGAAATCTGATTTTTGCAGCAGTACCTTACCCATCTGCTCTTCATCCATCCCAATACCGTCATCAATGACCTGTACGATAATATCGTTCTGTTCTTGTCTTGCTCGGATCAGAATGTGCCCTTGCTCAGGATTATGTTTTATGCCGTGATAGATCGCATTTTCAACCAAAGGCTGAAGTACCATTTTTAAAATGCTGCAGGTTAGGATATCTTCTTGTACCTCTATGGAATAAGTGAATTTATTACGATAACGCATGTTCTGAATCGTTAAATAGTGCCGAATATGCTCTAATTCTTTGGCCAGCGGAATCAATTCCTCACCCTCACCAATTGTTGAACGAAGCAGCTTGGATAGAGATGAAGTCATCTCAACCACTTCCTCCATCTTTCCTGTCTCTGCCATCCAAATAATCGAATCAAGTGTATTGTACAAAAAGTGAGGTTTAATCTGCGCTTGCAGTGCCTTCAGTTCACTCACACGTTTCATCTCTTGCTCCAGAACGATCTGTCCCATTAACTCTTTAATCTTCATCATCATGAGATTAAACGTACGAGCAAGCTTGCCGATTTCATTCGTGCTCTCAATCTCCACGCGTATGTCGAACTCTCCACGTTCCGCTTTTTTCATATTCAGCTCCAAATTCTTCAGGGGTTTGGTCAGTGCGTAAGAGAGAAATATCGATATAGCCATAGCAAAAATCAAACTAATTGCTCCCCATAAGGCGGCGGTTCCTTGCATACGTTGCTTGTTCGCGACCAAATCATCCGGATAAGTGACTCCAACTATTTTCCAGCCAAAGCTGGTAGTGTCCACAGTGTACAGTTTCTGATCATTCCCCGTGTTAACCGTAACAGATCCACTCTTGATCCCAAGGACCGTCTCTAATTGTTCGAACTTGAGCTGGGAGTAGATCAACTGCTGTTGTGGATGATAGACAAGGCTACCTGCGGGATCGACGATAAAAACATAACCTCGTTTTCCCAGTTCGATTTGTTTACATAGATTATTAATTACACTGTAATTGAGATCTACGAGCAGTACACCTTGTTGATCCGCTTCCGTCATAGCATTCGCATTCGAGAGTTTTCGGCTGATCGAGACTACCCACCGGTATTCATCTTGAAAGATGTGCTGCACATGAGAGGAAGAAACTGCAACGTCTAATTGATTCATAGCTTTTTGATACCAATCTTGAGCTATTAGTTCAGGAAGCGGTTTCAAAACAGCATGCTGTCGATCCGAAACGGTCATGCCATCTGAGCCTGCATATAATATAGAGGAAATATCCGAGCGGGATTGAACCACTGACCGGAGATAATGACTGGCAAGCAGTTTATTCTTAAGTGCCTCTTCTTTATCTAAATTCGAGCCTTTTATATACTTCTCTAGATCACTGCTAGTTAACACCAGAGCGGCTATGCTCTCCATATTGCCAATGTAATTCTCGATATTCAGTTTTACTTGTTCTATTAACTGTGAAGTATAGGCTACAGAATTGCCCTTGACCGCGGCTGAGGACAGGCGATAGGAAGTATAACTCAGGACAATAGTTGTGCAGAGGATAAGAAGTGAAAAGGAGACAGCAATATTAGTATGAATACTTCGGCTGCGGAAAAAGCGCTGTGATCTCATAGAGAGAGATTCTCCTTCTGCCGGTGTCGATATTCCTTCGGTGTGCTTCCTACATTACGTTTAAAAATAACACTAAAATACTGTGGATCAGCATAACCAACTCTGGCAGCGATATCATATGTCTTCAACTGTGTGACCGTAAGGAGTTCTTTTGCTTTTTCCAAACGGAGTCGAGTCAGATACTCTATAAATGTTTCACCGGTGTGCTGTTTAAAAGTTGCACTGAAATAACTGATGCTCATAAAAATATGGCTACACAGCTCATTGAGTGAAAAGCTGTCATTACAATAATTCTCGCGAATATAAGCTTCTGCGGCTTGCATCTGAGAAGTCCGAACCGTTGTTCTCTGTTCCGATAGTTTAAGTATCAGCGCATGGCAAGTCCTCTCCAGATAATTCCTTGCTTCATCTAAAGTCTTAAGCGCAGCAACCTCTGCAAACATATTATGCGAAACAACTACTGTATTTGGGAAGCCGATGTCGACCACATAGTTCATCAAAGAAACCAGCAGCTGATAGATGCTGCTACGGCAGCCTTCTATAGAGGAGGTATTACTTTTAAGCTCCTGAAACCACTTCAACAGAATTTCCGATACAGCAGAAGCTTTACCTGTCTTTAAAGCGGATATAAATTGCTTTTCCCATGAGGTGAAATGCGCCTGATCCAATCCCTTGCCAAACTCAAGATCCTGTATGGAGATAACTTTATCTATGCCTAAAAGGTAACGATATTCTATGGAGGAGACCGCTTCTTGGAAGGATAGTGGAATTTGTTGCAAAGTATTATATTTTCTACCGATGCCTATGGTGGATGACAGCTTCAAATATTTATTTAAGCTACTCTGGACTTGCTCTGCAAGAAGCTGCGTTGCTACTTCTAACGTCTCCGAATTGCCGGATCTTATCGCAGCGATTTTTCCATCTCTCGTCTGGAATACCACTCCCTCTTGCTCTTTCTCCAGCTGCTCTTGAACAATGTTAAAGGCGCCGAAACGCAGTAGCTCTGCATCAAAAGCTAGGTCCTGGCTTCGTTTCTCCAGTTCTATATCTATAACGAGCGCAAGGTACACTTGACCCTGCAACGGAATATGAAAATAACTCAATTTTTTCTCGATTTCTTCGCTTTTCATTCGAGTAGTTACCAGCTGCTCCAAAAATCGTTCCCGCAGCAATGGAAGACTCTGACTAAGTTGCATACGAAGCTTAACTAAATTCGCTTTTTGTAGATGCTCTTCATCTAATTCCTGCTTCATCTTACTTAGAAATTCAGCAAACTCACGTGCATTAATCGGTTTTAATAAGTACTCAGTCACCTTCAGTGTTATGGCCTGCTTCGCATATTCGAAGTCTTCATATCCAGTGACGATAATGACCTTCATATCCCGGTACCTATCCATCACAGCTCTGGCCAATCCCAGTCCATCCATAAAAGGCATACAAATATCAGTAATAATTACGTCAGGCCGATGCTGCTCGATTGCTTCCAGTGCATCTCTGCCATTATCGAAATCACCAACCAGCTCAAACCCATATTTACTCCATGTAATCTTCTGTTTGATCCCTTCACGAACCTCATCTTCATCATCAACCAGAATTATTTTATACATCCAACACCTCCACAACTTTGAACTTATCAGCATAAGCATAATAGAGGCCGCCTACGTGAGGCAACCTCAATTATTAAACTCTATTCGTATAGTAGAGGTTTGATCTCATCGGAATCCATATTGTTTTTATCATACCAGTGGAACCCCGTGTCGATGTTCTTTTCAACCGCTTCCCCTTTAATCGCTTGCACAGCTGCCTTCACAGCTTGATAGCCAATACCAATGGGGTCTTGTGTAACAGCACCAGCCACAACACCACTGCGGATAGCATCCATCAACTGCTTGCCAGAATCAAAGCCGACGACTACGATCTTACCATTCATTTGCAATTCATTAACTGCATTAGCCACACCTACAGCAGAGCCTTCATTAGAGCCATAGATTCCTTTCAGATCCGGATTTGCCTGCATCATCGCTTTCGCAAGGTCTGTGGACTTTAACTGATCTCCACCTCCATATTGCGGCTCTAACACTTGAATATCCGGATATTTTGCTTTCATTTGTTCCAAGAAGCCATCGCGACGCTGTTGCCCTGTGCTGCTCGTTTGGTCATGTATGACAAGGCCCACTTTACCTTTCTTGCCAATCAGTTCAGCCATTTTATCTGCGGCCAAAGCAGCTGCTGCTTTATTGTTAGTCGCTGCTGTTGCTACAGGGATATCACTGTCTACACCAGAGTCAAAGCCGATGACCGGAATCTTATTTTCCTTTGCCTTTTCTAGATAAGGAATCGCAGCTTTGCTGTCCAGTGCAGCAAGCGCAATTGCAGCTGGCTTCTTATCGAGAGCGGTTTGCAGCATCTCAATTTGTTTATCCACCTGACTCTCATTTTCTGGACCTTCGAAGGTAATCTCAACATCAAACTCCTTAGCAGCTTTCTCCGCTCCTTGCTTTACCGCTTGCCAGAATTGATGCTGGAACCCTTTTGATATGACTGGAATGTATGGTTTGTCTGAACCGGATGCACTTTTGTTACTATCATTGTTGTTACATGCACTCAGCAAAGTAGTGACTAACAATAGACTGGCAAGCATAATAAACCCTCTACGACGCAGTTTCATTTGAATCTTCCCCCTCGTCATTTGCTTTGTATATCACTCCGGATGGAGATCATACCAAGTTTATTGCTTACGGCGGCGTAGAATATCAGCGTAAACCGCAATGATGATTACAACACCGACAATGACCGTCCGCCATTCCTGAGCCACGGACATAATCTGTAAGCCATTCGTCAGCACACTCATAATCAGTGCGCCAATAATCGTGCCTAGAATAGAACCTACACCTCCACTTAAGGAAGTTCCGCCAATGACCACTGCCGCAATAGCCTCTAGTTCATAACCGGTGCCCAGTGATGGCTGTGCTGAATTCAGACGTGATGCCATCAGGATACCTGCGATTCCACTAAAAATCCCTGTAATGGAATAGATAATAATCTTCCATTTGACTGTGTTCACACCTGATAAGCGAGTAGCTTCTTCATTACTGCCAAGCGCGAAGTTGTAACGCCCAATAATCGTCTTAGACAAGATTATGCTTGCGATCATACCGAGTAATAAGAAGATAACGATGGTGTTGGGTATACCGGGGATCATTTTACCCATGGCGATCTTGGCGAAGATCGGATCATCGTTGAAATATATAGGTTTGGCACCGGTGATGACAAGCGACAAGCCTTTGGTGACCATCATAATCGCCAGAGTGGCGATGAAGGGTGGAATGTTCATCTTCGCCACCATCAAACCGCTGACAAAGCCACACAGTGCTCCAGCCAGAATCCCACCTACAATGCCTACCGGGACGGGCAGACCCCAGAATGTAATAATGACTCCAACCATAACAGATGAGAATGTCATTACAGTACCGAGAGCAAGGTCGATGCCGCCCGTAATAATAACAAAGGTAGCTCCAAGCGCTAATACTCCGATTACAGCTGTAGAAACTAGAATTCCGACAAGATTTGAGAATTGAAAAAAGTTGCTGGAGGATAAAGAAAATACGATGACCAATATGATCAGACTGGCAAATGCCAATATTTTTTGTTTGAATCCGGATTGCCCTCCCGATTGCTTCATACCCGCTGGCTGACTAATCTCTTTATCCGCGATCTTCATAGTCCTGACACCTCCGGTTAACTCTTGAACAGTTATGAACGTTTCGTCGCATATTTCATAATCGCCTCCTGCGATGCTTCTTCTGCGGGGAGTTCTCCTGTTATACGCCCTTCACACATAATGATAATCCGGTGGCTCATTCTTAGAATCTCAGGAAGATCTGAAGAAATGATAATGATCGCCTTCCCTTCGCTCGCAAGCTGATCCAGCAGCTTATAAATTTCACTTTTCGCGCCTACATCAATACCTCGTGTGGGCTCATCGAAGATGAGTACATCACAGTCTCTAGTCAACCACTTGCCGATGACCACTTTCTGTTGATTACCTCCGGACAGAAACTTAACCTTTTGACCTACACTTGGAGTTTTGGTGGCTAGCGCTTCAACATGCTGCTCCGCTGAGCTTCGCATCTCCCGCTCCTTCATCCAGCCAAATGAATTACGGAATTTATAAAAGGAGGCAATCGCATTATTCATGCTGATATCCATATCCACAAGCAATCCGAAACGTTTGCGGTCTTCGGACAAATACCCAATACCATGCTGTACCGCTTGATGTGGCTGACGTATCCGAACCGATTTTCCATGGAGCATAATTTCACCCTCATCGATGGGATCGGCACCAAATACGGCACGTACAACCTCGGTACGTCCAGCTCCCATTAAACCAGCGAAGCCCAAAATCTCACCTTTATACAGATGAAAGCTAATATCCTTGAACGCATGCCCTCTAGAAAGCTTCCGAACTTCTAAGACAACTTGCTGAGTCTGTTTCGCAATCGTTGGTTTCGACGTTTGATATAATTCACGTCCAACCATCATGCTGATGATCTGATCAATCGTTATTGAATCGGTACGAACGGTATCTACATAACAACCATCACGCATAACTGTAATGCGGTCTGTAATTCGCTTCAATTCATCCATGCGGTGAGAGATATAAATAATTCCCACACCTTTATCTCGTAGCTGCTCAATCATTCGAAATAACTCGTTAATTTCTGTATCTGTTAACGCGGCGGTTGGTTCATCCATGATCAATACCTCGGCTTGGAAAGACAAGGCTTTAGCGATTTCAACCATTTGCTGATTAGCAACGGTCAGGTCTGATACCAAAACTCTGGGATCCAGCTTCAGATTCATTTGATCAAACAGTACCTGAACTTTTCGGTTCATCTCCACATCATCAACGAACCATTTCAGACCTTTTCGCGGCTCTCGTCCAATGTAAATGTTCTGGGCGACTGTAAGATGAGGCATTAAATTCAATTCCTGATGGATGATACTAATTCCAAGCTCCTGTGCTTCACGGGTATTAACAATCTCCACTTCATTTCCCTTGTACCACATTTGACCAGCATCCTTGGAATAGACACCTGTCGCAATCTTCATAAGGGTAGACTTGCCAGCGCCATTTTCTCCTACTAACGCATGAACTTCCCCACGCTTCAGCTCAAATTGACATTCATTCAAAGCATGAACACCTGGGAAAAACTTGTTGATTCCCTCCATACGAAGCAACACTTCGTTCATTTTGATATCCACCTCAAATTCTTTGAGAATGCCTTAACCCTTAAAGTAATCGCTTTCAATCCGGAATGTAAAATCATTGTATTCCCTATAAGTTGCCATTGTAATGGAATAATCTCCGTAAAAAAGTTTAAAATTTTATGTTTTACATACAAAAAAAGCTGAACCGAGAGCACCTCAGTTCAGCACAAATGTTATACCCTAAAAATCACATGTCAGCGAACCCTCCTAAAGGCTTGCGCCATTTCCAGCCACCAATGTGAAGGTCTTAGGAATTCCCTTATCATACACGTCGGAAGATAGATTAGGTTCTTCTACTAATTGGCGGATCACTAGTCCGCTATTAGCTGCTGCGGTTACAATTTCTCCGAGTGTCCAGCGGCGCCAATACACAACACTATGCTCTTGTTCACCTGCTGGTTTACCTGTGGAAGGCAAATACTTGGAATAGGATACCTTCTTCTCTTCCAATGAAGAGTCAAAATAATCTCCGTTTACTTTGTGTTTGCGTACCTTCGCAGTAGATCCCTTCGAGGAAATAAGCTTGGTCGTTACCGGATGAAAATCGCGGAGTACAAATACGCCTCCAGGAGATAGCAATCGGCGAGCCGTTTCCATGAATAGTGTAAGGTTGGTAAAGTAATGAACAATTCCTAACTCTGCAAAGACGATGTCATATGAACCATCAAGGACGTCTTCTGGCAGCTTAAGAATATCTGAGACGATATAGGTTAGTGGTACCCCTGCTTCTTGGGCAAGATCAGCCGCATATCGCGCATTGGCTTCCGAGAAGTCAGCAACCGTTACTTCCGCACCTAGTAATGAGAGTGCCACGGCCTTCATCCCGTTTGAGCCCATTAAATTCATCATTTTCTTACTCTTCACCTCTCCAAAAAAAGAAAGGAGCGGGTGAAGCTTTGCACTTGGTTCCTTTATTAATTTTGCAGCTGCTTCTGACGGTGTACCAAACCGAGTTACCCAAGCGGTATAAGTATCTTCGTTCCAAAGCTCTTCGCTTGTTGGCACAGCGTTTTTTTCTGCCTGATTATTTGAATATTGATTCTGCTCTTCCATCCATTGCTACCCCTTTATGTGTAAAATATCTGTTATGAAGCATTCTGAATGGCATCAGCCATCCGGATAGTTTTCCTTCTTCCCGCGTACAAATATACTGCGAGGCCAATCATAACGAGCAGCCCACCTGCCCATTGTAAGGTTGTTAGCTGCTCACCCAAGAGTAAATACGCTAAGATACTGGCACCCACTGGTTCTCCTAAAATGTTCATTGAAACCGTAGTCGCGGATACATATTGTAGTAACCAATTAAACAAAATATGGCCAAACACCGTTGGCACCACTGCTAACAATACAAAGATTCCCCATTCCTTGGCCGGATAATTAAAAAAGGAAATCCCCATGAACAGATTGTATACGGCAAACACGCCAGCGGCTGATAAGAAGACAATCAAGCTATATAAGTAAGAGGGCATGCGCACCACTAGCTTTTGACCGATCAGCATATGTACAGCTACCGCGACAGTGCCTCCGACCGATAATAGATCACCTTTTAGATTATCCGCAGAGATGCCGATATCACCCCAGCCGATAAACACGACACCGCCAATCGCAATGCCAAGCCCTAGAATAGCGGACAGAGCTGTCTTTTCCTTATACAAAAAATAAACACCCAGCATAATAAATACAGGCTCCAGCGCCATGATCATTGTTGAACTAGCTACCGAAGTATACTTCAATGATCCCATCCATAGCAAAAAGTGCAGCGCAAGCATTGCGCCTGAGAGGATGAGCATTAGCCAGTCTTTTTTACGAAGAGCAAAAGCAGCTCCACTATAGGGTCTTGCAAAAGGTAGCATCAGCAGTGAGGTAAATAATAATCTGTACATGCCTTGTATAGATGCAGGTGCATCAGACCATTTAATAAAAATGGCGGAAAAGGAGATGGCCACAATCCCTATCAACATTAATAGTGGAATCGGAAGTGGCGGTTTTTTAAGTTTCACATGTTACGCGTCCTTTCAATATCTTAAGTCACTTATGTTAATTTAACGCAGACCGTGAAAAAATGCATCTATTTTCATAAGATTTCACTAAAAAAAGCACAAGCAATGTCATTTCTGACGAAAGCTCATGCTTCTTAAAAGGCTACGGCTTCAGAACAACCTTGATGCAATCCTCTTTTTTCTCACTAAAAACGTCATAGCCATGCTCCGCTTTACTAATTGGCAGGCGATGCGTAATGATATCTGTAGGATCAAATTTATTTTCTTTAATCATCTTATACAGCAACGGCATATAGTGAATCACCGGCGCTTGTCCCATTTTTAAAGTAATGTTGCGTTCAAATAGATGACCCAAAGGGAACATATTGTAATTAAGCCCATAAACTCCCACAAGCTGAATAGTTCCGAATTTACGTACGATATCCGAGGCCATTCTAAATGCACTGAGTGAGCCTCCCTGTAGCTTCAGAGTGGTTTCCACTTTCTCCAAAGCAGATATTTTGGCATCTAAACCTACACAGTCAATAACTACATCTGCGCCCCCATGTGTTATCTCCTTCAAATGAGCTTCAATATCCTTGATCTCTTCGAAATTATAAACTTCAACATTATTGGTCAGCTTCGCATGCTGCAGACGATAGCCAATATGATCAACCGCAATGACTCTTGAGGCACCTTTGATCCAGGCAAACTTCTGAGTAAGCAGTCCAACAGGACCGCAGCCGAGAACAATGACTGTATCCCCTGGCTTCACTCCGCCGCTTTCTACTCCCCACCAAGCAGTAGGCACAATATCAGATATGAAAAGAATTTTCTCATCTTCCATTTCTGCATCCTCAGGAACGACAAAAGGGCCGAAATTACCATAAGGAACCCGCAGCAATTCAGCTTGTCCGCCTGCAAAGCCCCCATAAGTATCGGAATAACCAAGATAACCGCCTGTGTCCTTGGCGTCATTAGCATTGTCGCATTGGCTCTCCATCTCATGCTTGCAGAAAAAACACTGCCCACAGGCGACATTAAAGGGGATGATGACTCGGTCACCTTTTTTGACTTTAGTTACATCAGGTCCCACTTCCTCAACTATCCCCATCGGCTCATGACCAATAACATAATCATCATGCATACCTGGTATTTCCCCGTTATAAATGTGCAGATCCGAGCCACAAATCGCCGTAGTGGTAATCCGAACAAGGATGTCATCTTTTTTCTCAAGCGTCGGATCAGCTACTTCTTTAACTTTCACTTTTTTCTTCCCTTGGTAGGTTAGTGCTTTCATGCTGTTAATCCGCTCCTTTGGAGATGGTCTAGAGATATAATTTTCATGCCTTTCTATGTTATATCCCTAAGCCCTACCCTCTTATCCATGAAGAAGCGGAGAATACATCATTAGTGCGTAATTATCAGTTACAGCTTCATCTCCAATTAGATCTCCAGAGCGTGTATATACTTTTCGACTGATCTTGTTACTGCGTATATATCCGCCCCAAGGCTCTAGACTAATCCTATGATCACTTTCGTATACTTCATAATCATAAAACGCCTGCTCATTGCATCTCCACTCCCCGTGTAAATGGCTATCGTCCAGCCAGAGCTTTAGTTGATACGTTTGAGCGGTGTTATTTTTTAATTGAAGATCCAAATAGTTATAAGAACAGGTCGCCCCGCTTCCAAAAGGTTGTGTACGTTGTTCATCTGGAAATACATCATAACTGTGACGATGCCGTTCCATAACGGTAAGTGGCGTATGCAGTGCCATCCAATAGATCAGATTAGACAACTGGCATAAGCCTCCTCCAACCCCGGAATGAAAACCACCATAATGCAGCACCATACCCTCCAGATACCCTTTTCGCTTAGTGGGCTTACCAATACTTCTCCAGTAGGAAAAAGTCTCCCCCGGCTGCACAACAAGTCCATCCAGCTTCGCAATTGCCAGCCGTAAGTTAGTTATTTTATTGTATTGAAGCACCATATCTACATTCCGAAGACTTCTTAATAACGGGGTAGCATGAGTCATAGCTGCATAAGTTAAAGTTTCATCCGTACGCTGCTTCGCTATTTTGCTTCGTCCAGTGCACCATTTCAAATATCTTTTCCAAATAAAATATCGTTTGCCAGCAAACAATCTAAGGCGAGAACGCTGAATAGGCTTCATGGCAGCCTGGGGTGTATTCATCTAGAACTGAACCTCGCTTTCAGCTCGTAACTGGGCGAATCTACCTCCAATTATCGCATTATGATGCTTAACGATCTCCCTACTACTCAGAACCCCATTATCAAAGGTGCTATGAGCGTCTGAGACCAGTACACTTTTATATCCCATGCTGTATGCGCGTCTTATCGTCGTATCCAGACAGAATTCACTTTGCATCCCACAGATCACCAGATTCGTAATCCCGAGCTTCTGGAGTTCATCTTGCAGTTCCGTTCGGTGAAAAGCATCCCAAGTAGGCTTCTCAACGATAACTTCGCCTTCCTGCGGTGTGATGCGGTGACTGATCTGCCAAGTGGGTGTACCTTTTGTGTACTCCTCATCTTCGGTATGTTGAATATACACAATAGGAGTACCTGCTAATCGAGCTTTTTGCTGAAGGGAGACAATCCTGTCCATCACACCCTCTTCATCGTACAGCTTTAGATCATAGGAGAACATGGCTTCTTGAACATCGATAATTAATAATGCTGTTGATTGTTCCAAATGAATAACCTCCAAGAGCTTTTTTTAAAATCATACCAGAAACTGGGACAGACTATCTACCTACTAGAAGTTACAACTGTTAAAAATAAAAACCGAGTATCTGTAAGCAGATACCCGGACGATTTCATCAAACATTTATTTGCCACGCTTATTATGCCAGATCAATGCATGCAGCTGTGGAAGTACACGAACCTTGTTCATACCCGAATCCGCGATTACTTTATTAAACAACCACTCCAGCCTTCCCAGAAGTCGAGCAGAAATGTTGCCCTCTTCCGTGACATCATCATTACCAGGCTGCAGAAAGAGCTGCACATTCGGATATCGCTGGTGAACGTTTTTCGCATAATCAAAATCATTATCATCAAACACTACGACCTTCAAGCTATGTGTAGAACGACCCAGTTTCTCCATCTTACTCATGATGTTATCTAGCATTTCCCAATTCGTTGTCATTCCTGAGCTTGGAGGTTTAGGACTGATTGTCAGCACATCCACGTCATTGAACCAATCCTGCCATTTACTCCCCTGAGTTTCTATCGCTGCTTTTATTCCACGCTCATGAAGCAGGTTGATGAAGGTACCCATTCCTTCACCAATCAAGGCAGGATTACCGCCTGAAATCGTAACACAGTCGAAATTATCTCCAGCTAACGCCAATAATTCATTTATGATTTCTTCTGCTTCCATCATGCGAACCTTATTCTTAGCCGTACCATCCCAAGTAAAAGCGGAGTCACACCAGCCGCAGCGATAATCGCAGCCATAGGTACGGACAAACATCGTCTTCACTCCAATTACCGCACCTTCGCCTTGAATAGTTGGACCGAACATTTCAATTACAGGAATCTTACTCACAATCACAGCCTCCATACAAACGGTAGGATGGCCCTTCATCCGGAACATCTTCAGCCAGCACCTCTGCCCAAGAGGTTGGAGTCTCCCATAGCTTTACCGAGTACAAAGGCAACCCTGCTTGCTTAAGCTTATAGGCAATATATGAAGACATATTCTCCACTGTGGTGCGGAAAGACAACAAGGCTACTTTGGATCCCGTATTCGTTAACGTTTCTAACACAGGTTCATTTCCCATAGCAAGAAAAGCGTGATCTAAACGATCTACAAGGCTTTGTTGTACTGTCATTTTGATATCGCTGAAATCAATGACGAAACCTTCATCCGAGTGGCCTTCCGCGGCCATAGGTTTGCCCTTAAGCACTACTTCGAGCTTATAAGTATGTCCGTGCAGATTGCTGCATTTCCCTTTGTGTCCCACTAACTGGTGTGCCGCATCGAACGTAAATATTTTGCAGACTGAAACCTCGTTAAGCATTAAGAACCGGCCTCCATTCTCTCCGCCTCATATTGCTCAAGACCACGCTGACGCAATAGACAGGCTGGACAAGTACCGCAGCCACTGCCAATAATACCGTTGTAACAGGTCAGTGTGTGTTCGCGAACATAATCAAAATACCCCAGTGCATCGGCCATTTTCCACGTTTCTTTTTTATCCAGCCACATTAGGGGAGTGTGGATCGCAAACTCATAGTCCATAGATAAGTTCAGCGTAACATTCAATGATTTCACAAAAACATCACGGCAGTCCGGATAACCGCTAAAGTCCGTTTGGCAAACCCCAGTGACGATATGGGAGTACCCCAGTTGTTTAGCTAATATTGCGGCAAAAGATAAAAACAACAAATTCCGTCCATCGACGAAAGTACTTGGAAGCTCATCTCCTTCACCAGCCACGATATCTATATCCTGACGGGTAAGTGCATTGGGTGCCAGCTGATTGAGCAGCCCCAGATCAAGAATATGCTGTTTTACATTAAACTTAGCTGCTATCTCTGTTGCAACTTCGATTTCAGCCGCATGACGTTGATTATAGTTGAAGGTAACTACCTGCACTTCCTCATACTGCTGCAATGCCCAAACCAGGCAAGTGGTGCTATCTTGTCCGCCGCTGAATACGACGAGTGCTTTTTTGTTCATATGAATCTCTCCTTATCACAAGTTGGAATTTAGCGGTTGTCCACTTTTTCTGGATAGAGGTCGTGATTGATTAAGCGGTGTTCCGCCATCGCCTCATACTTCGTACCCGGTCTTCCATAGTTGCAATAAGGATCAATTGAAATGCCTCCGCGCGGAGTGAACTTGCCCCATACCTCAATGTAACGCGGATCCATCAGAGAGATCAGATCATTCATAATAATGTTGACACAGTCCTCATGAAAATCACCATGGTTGCGGAAGCTAAACAGATACAGCTTTAATGATTTGGATTCCACCATTTTTTGTTCAGGAATATACGAAATATACAGCGTGGCAAAATCCGGCTGACCCGTTACAGGACACAAGCTAGTGAACTCAGGGCAGTTGAATTTAACAAAATAATCACGCCCGGGATGTTTGTTATCAAACACCTCCAGAATGTCTGGATCATAACCAAACTTGTACTGTGTTCCCTGATTACCAAGCAAAGTAACTTCTTGCATTTCCTCTTTCAATCTTCCTTCTGACACGACAAAAAACCCCTCTCTTTTCCTTCGGCCTTGGCCGGTAATGGAAAGAAGAACGAGATTTCGAAAACTTGGCTCCACTAAGAAGAAACGGAAGCAACGTCCGTATAAAGGACAGCAACCGCTTGTACTGTTTAATATATTCTTAGTTTTTTATAGAGGGAGTTCGCGAACCTCTCCTGCACAACTTTAGCGCAGACTTCTTCTTAAAGCATATTGCGTCTTGAACTATACCATGGGTAGCCCGCTCCTGACAAGTTCTACTCTTTACTGTTACCTTATATAGATCAGCAAATAACTCCAGGTTACCGCGGATAGATCTGCGTATGTAGAGTTTATGAAGTTCAAAAACAATGCCAATTTGGTCGTGAATTTCTTTTTTAATCACATGAATTATTCATACAGTTAATTAAGATGTGGCAAAAAAAAGGATTCAAATCCTAAGAAAAGGGTAACTTATTCATAATAATCTTCGAGCTAAGGGTGGGAGCATTTTATGGAACAAAGTATACAGCAGCTTATGGATTGGCTTAACAATCATTTAAATGAAACAATCGCTATTGAAAAGAAAGAACTTCGTGATTTGGATAAAGTTCATTTCAATTTAGAGTCCGTAGATTTCCGGAGTGCAGATGACGTAATTGATGAATATCTTGGAAGTGCACTGATATTAAGAGGTTTCGGCAGCACACTTAACGCCGATGGTGAACTGGTATCCCTGCCACAATCCACTTATGATTTAGCTGTTGAAGGTCTTCAAATCGTAGACTTAGCCGACCGCAAGGCAGAAATAACTACGGACAGAGCTAATTACACCCTTTCAGTAGATTAAACGAACATGATTATGATAAGCAAAAAGAGCCCACAGCGATCTGCGGGCTCTTTTTGCTTATCATTTATTCTTCTCCAATGATCTCCACTTCAGTTTCAAGCTCTACACCGAATTTATCCTTCACAGTCGCTCTTACATGGTGGATTAGCCCGATGTAATCACTGGCTGTTGCATTATCTGCATTCACAATAAATCCCGCATGCTTCTTGGATACCTCAGCACCGCCGATTCTTGTACCCTGTAAGCCGCTCTCTTGAATTAACTGTCCTGCAAAACGGCCTGGAGGCCGCTTAAATACACTCCCACAGGATGGATACTCAAGCGGTTGCTTCGATTCACGTAAATATGTTAGTTCATCCATTTTTGCCTTGATCGTTAAAACATCACCGGAAGTCATAGCAAATTTGGCCTCAAGTACAATATACTCACCGCTTGCGAATACACTTTTTCTGTATCCCCATTGCAGCTCATCTCCTTGCAGAGTTACCAATTGCCCGTTCTTATTTATAGCTAGTGCACTATGCAGGACATCTTTGATCTCACCGCCATAAGCACCTGCGTTCATATAGAGCGCTCCACCAACTGTTCCTGGAATGCCACAGGCGAACTCAAGACCCGTAAGCTCCTTATCAAGCGCATATCTGGAAACATCAATTATTTTGGCACCACATTGCGCATATAAGAGATTGTCGCGAATTCCCATTTCGGTCAGTCCTGCCGTTTGCAGAACGATTCCACGTACCCCTCCATCACGGATAATCACATTGGAGCCATTCCCAAGTACCGTAAGGGTTATCCCATTTTGTTCTGCATATGTAACAATCTTTTGAATTTCATCATAAGTAGCTGGTGCAGCCAAAATATCAGCTTTTCCGCCCATTTTAGTGTACACGTGATCTTTTAAATTCTCATGACTTTTCACTTTTCCTGCAGTCATTAGCTGCTCTAGGCCATCTTGAATTTTGTCAATATTCATGTTTTCATGCTCCTTTAACCATGTATAAATGATGGTCCTTGATCTATTTTAAAGAGTTATTATGAAATTGTAGGCAACCACAACTGTAACAACGAACAGGCTCCCTTGTCAATGACGGGAGCCTGTTCGTTATATGATTTTAGATGATAATTACACAGCTTTATAGGCAGCAAGCTCGTAAGGAAGACACAGTGGCACACCCGTACGTGGATCCGGAACGATATCCGCTTCAATTCCAAACACTTCCCGCAATACATCTGGTGTCATAACCTCAGTAGGTGAGCCTTCGCTAACCACAGTACCGGACTTAATCGCTACCATATGCTGCGCATAACGAGTAGCATGATTCAAATCATGCACGACCATGATAATGGTACGGCCTTCTTCCTCATTCAGCTTTTGCAAAAGCTGAAGAACTTCGAGCTGATGCGCCATATCTAGGAACGTTGTAGGCTCGTCAAGGAATAAAATATCTGTTTCTTGAGCCAACGCCATAGCGATCCAAGCGCGTTGACGTTGTCCACCAGAGAGACGGTCAATAGGGCGATCATGAAAAGATTCCATGCCCGTAACAGAGATGGCGTTGGAGATGATGTTGCGATCCTCTGCGGTCATCGTGCCAAATCCCTTTTGATGAGGGAAACGACCGTAACTGACCAGCTCAGATACCGTCAGACCGTCAGGAGCCGTTGGGTTCTGCGGTAGAATCGCTAGCTGACGAGCAACCTCTTTAGTTGAAAAGTTATGGATCGATTTGCCGTCCAGCATTACGGTGCCACTCTTCGGCTTCATAATCCGGGCCATCGTTTTGAGGATTGTAGATTTACCGGAGCCGTTAGCGCCCACTAGTGCGGTGATTTTTCCCGTAGGGATAGACAAGTTCAAGCCTTTAACTATAGTAGCCTCTGCATACCCAATACTTAATTCTTCTGTATTCAAACGTTCTGACATGATCTACAACTCCCTTAAAAGTTTTATGGAGCTATGCTCCTAAGTATGAACTAATTTACGCTTTAGACTTGGCGAGTAAATATAAAAAGTAAGGTGCGCCAATAATCGCAACCACAATGCCAGTCGGAACTTCCGCAGGTTGCAGCACCCATCTGCCGATGGTATCAGCGGTAATCATAAGAAGCGCCCCTGTCAAAGCACTAGCAGGTAATAACACTTGATGGCGGGGTCCCACGAGCCTGCGAGCCAGGTGTGGTGCTATCAGGCCGACGAAGCCAATACCTCCGCTTACCGCGACGCAGGAGCCGGCAAGCGCTACGGCTGTTACCAGAAGGAGAATACGTTCCTTCTCCACACGCATTCCTAGACCTAATGAAGTGTGGTCCCCTAGATTCAATACATTTAGAACCCGGGCTTTATAGAAGGCGAACGGTAACAGAATCGCGATCCAAGGCAGCAAAGCAAGGACGAATCTCCAATCCCCACCCCATATTTTCCCGGCGATCCAAGTAGCTACAAATTGATAATTATTAGGATCAAGCCTAAGTGCCAATACAAGCTGGCAAGCATTGATTCCTGCAGCGACCGCAATCCCGATAAGGATCAGCCTTGTAGGAGACAGACCATCTGCCTTCCGGTAGGCAAGAATATAGATTAAAGCTGCGGTCAGGCCAGCCCCACCAAGCGCTAAGAGAGGCAAGACAAATACCGGAGCTGCTGTTGTAGCCGGAAAAAACGAGATAAAAATGATTACCGCAAAACCTGCACCAGCACTTATGCCCAGCGTAGCCGGTTCAGCGAGTGCATTACGTGCGAGACTTTGTAGAATACAGCCCGATACTGCAAAGCCCGCTCCAACTAACAATGAAATTACGATGCGGGGTAATCTGAAATCAAATAAAATAAGCTTTTGCTGATGTGTTCCATCACCCATGAGTGTATGTAATACCTCTAGTGGGGATAGACGCATAAACCCTGTATTCATACTGACTATAAACACAACGACGATCAGTATAGCAAGGAGCGCTAACACCGTTAAGGCGCGTGTGCGGCGTTCTTTTTCATCTGGAGTAAGGGTTAATTTGGGCATTACAGCTCCCCCTTCCGCTTACTCGCTAAATAAATAAAGAACGGTACGCCGATGATGGCAATTAAAGCTCCTAGCGGTGTCTCATAAGGTGCATTTATCATTCTTGCGGCAATATCTGCAAAGATAATCAATAAGCTCCCTAGAACTGCCGAGCAAGGGATAATCCAGCGGTAGTCCACTCCAACGAAATAACGTGTAACATGTGGAATAATTAGTCCTATAAAAGCAATCGGGCCAACCGTTGAAACCGCGCTTCCAGCTAAGATAACCACAACAATCATACATGCCAATTGAACTATCCTTGTCCGCTGCCCCAGACCAACCGCTACTTCTCTTCCTAAGCTGAGCAATGTGACGGATCGTGATAACATCATTGCTGCAATTAAGGCTACGGCCACCCAAGGGAATATAATCTTGATCTGAGTCCAGCTAGCTCCACCCATCCCACCAGCTAACCAGAAGGCTATGTCCTGAGATAAGTTGAAAAGAATAGCTACTCCCTGACTAATAGCAACCAATAAAGCACTAACAGCCGAACCTGCTAATGTCAATCGCAAGGGGGTCAGGCCATTAAAAGAAAGCGAACCGATTCCGAATACGATAAAAGAGGCCACAGCGGCACCGATAAAGCAATACAACATTAGTGAAGTGAATGAGAGTGAGGGTGCAAAAGCAAATACTATGGCCAGCGCTACCCCTGCTCCTGCATTCAAGCCTAACAGCCCTGAATCCGCAAGCGGGTTTCTTGTCATCCCCTGCATGATAGCCCCTGCTACTGCGAAGCAAGCACCGACTAAGGCGCCAGCAATAGCACGTGGAAATCGCAGTTCTCTAATTACCTGATGTTTTTGTAAATCTGGATTGAAATGAAATATAGCTTCCCATACCGTAGCTAACTTGATATCTGCTGCACCTACTGAGACCGAAAGTGCCAATCCGAAGGCAATGGCAGCAAGTCCAAAAATAAGAATACCAATGGCAGCTGCCGGTCGGGTATGTAGAGCTTTTTTGGGTTCATTTTTAATACGATTTGCGAAATCTGAGGGTGAAACCATGAGTCGTCTCCTTATTCAATAGTTACAATGGTTTATATGATAACAACAATCATTCTCATTATCGCAAAAATATTTATGTTGTACAATTGCAGGAACGATTTTTCCGTACTATGGGATTGGTTTATAAAAAAATGGTGCAGATCTTTGTATCCCGAGATACTTGATCTGCACGCCCTTCCCCACCGAAATGATCAGTCTCATTCATGGTGAATTACGACTTTTATTTCACAAGACTTTTTAGCACATCGTCAATGATTTTGCTGCCAGCGTTCGCCCCACTGTAAAGCCAGCTGCTTGTTGAGCTCATTTCATGCACATTTCCAGCTTTTACAGCTGGGATGCCCTTCCAGATTGCACTATCTAGGATCTCCGAACCCTCAGTCTTATCACTATTTACAAGGAAAATATGATCTGCGGTCAGCTCAGAAAGCTTCTCTAGTGAGATCGGATTCCAAGTTGCTCTTGTTCCTACTGGGATCTCTGTTACTAAGTTAGGCAGCGTTACGGCAAGGTCTGTATATAATACAGCTCCACTGCTGCGGGTTTCGTCTACAATATAGAAGTTTTTTTGCACCAACCATAAAATAGCCGCGGACTCTTGTCCAATAGCTCCTGCAAGCTGTTCTTTCGCAGCCGCTGCTTTAACATCATAATCTTTAATGGCTTTTTCTGCTTCAGGGGTTTTGTTCAAAATCTCACCCATCTTGAGCAACGATTTGCGCCAATCTTGATTTAGTTCATCCCCAATTACATAAGTGGGTGCAATCTTATTCAACTGATCGTAAATCCCGTTCTGAACAGAAGACTCCGATGGGATGATAATAAGATCCGGAGCAAAGCTGGTTACAGCCTCTAACGGAAGGTCGTAACTAATTGTAGGAACATCCTTCAATTCAGTGGCCAGATAATCCTGAACGCCATTTGTAACTGACCATTGAGCTACTGGAGTTACACCCAGAGTTACCAAAGAGTCTTCCAAATATGAACCCAGAACGCGCTGTGGATTAGCCGGAATCGTTACTTTATGACCCATTGCATCTGTTAACGTCTTAGGTGCAGCAGGTGCCTCTGTAGATTCTGCTGTAGGCGCTGTTGTAGGCGCTGTTCCTGCATTTGATGAGCTTTCAGCATTATTATTACCACAAGCGGAAAGTATTAGCGTCATCACTATTAGTCCGCTCATCGTCACTTTCATGCTTCCTGATCTTTTTCTGTTAAGCCAAAACATTAAAAACCCTCCTATATGTAACTGCTTTGATATTCAAAGGTGACCTTTACCTCTGCTTCACTTTTAAATGATATTGATTCTCATTCTCTGTGTCAACATATAAATTTCAAATTCTGTGGATTTGCAACAATTTTCTTCATATAAAATACAAAAGAGGTTATATTCCGAACGTTCCGGATATAACCTCATCTTTAATCTTCTACTTATTTATTTAAATGATACGGGACAGTCGCTACTACAACGTCCTTTTGATTCATTAGATACGAGCGGATTAAAAAGCTGGTCTGATTATGAAGCACGGCTTGCCACCAATGTTTGGTAATAAACTGTGGAATCAGAATCGTGATGTGATCCGTCGCAGCGGTCTTCCACTCTACCGTATCGATAAACTTCACTAACGGACGAATGATACTACGATATCTGGAACGAAGTACAATCAGGCGTACACCTGGATTCCATTCCTCCCACCGTTGCTCCATCTTATGAATGTCTTCTTCATCAAAGCCTACATACACAGCAACAACATTATCTGTTAGAGACTTCGCATAGCTGATGGAATGTAATACAGCACGTGTAACCCCTGCAACAGGAACAACTACAGTACTTCCTTTAATTACAGGTTTATCCGTAGCCGGACATATACGCAGTTGATCCGCAGTGTTCAAATAGTGCTTATGAATACGGTGGAACACGAACATTACAGCAGGTAAGAAAATGAATGCCATCCATACGCTCGAGAATTTAGTAATGATAAATATAAGCGTAATCGTCAATGTAGTCAGCATACCGATGGTATTTACTACAAATCTTTTCACCCATCCAGCGGGTCTTGTTTTGATCCAATGCACCATCATCCCCAGTTGGGATAAGGTAAAAGGAATGAACACGCCTACCGCATATAGTGGAATCAAACCTTCCGTATTCCCATGGAATGCAGTCACAAGTATGATAGACATAACTCCTAGAAAAATAATGCCGTTTGAGAAGCCAAGGCGGTCACCACGGACCATAAATGCATGTGGCAGATATTTATCTTTTGCAAACATAAAGGCAAGCAGCGGAAACGCTGAATATGCTGTATTAGCTGCCAAGAACAAAATCACTGCTGTAATCCCTTGAATGAAAAAGTACAATCCGCCACGGCCAAAGGTCGATTCAGCGATCTGAGAGACAACCGTAGCCTTTTCATCTGGCACAATCCCATACCAATACGCCAGCACAGTGATTCCGGTAAACATAAAGCCAAGGATAAGTCCCATGATCATTAGCGTCTTGGCTGCATTCTTCTCAGCGGGTGCTTTAAAGTTTGGGATCGCATTAGATACGGCCTCAACCCCCGTTAGGGCTGAACAACCAGAGCTAAACGCTTTTAATAGTAGAAACAAACTTACATTAGATACGGCGCTGCCTATTTCAGGAACATTCGCATGCGCGCCACCCATTGCATATTTAACGATACCGGAGATAATCAGAACAACAATCGAAACCACAAACAAATACACTGGAATTGCGATAAATGAAGCCGATTCAGTCACTCCGCGAAGATTAATGATTGTTAATAAAACGATAACAGATACAGCGATGAGAACAGTATGATTATGAAGACTTGGAAAAGCCGATGTGATCGCATCCGTCCCTGCCGAGGCACTAACCGCTACGGTAAGAATGTAATCCACCAATAATGAACCCCCAGCGAGCAGCCCTGTCGGAATACCAAGATTACTCTTGGCTACGATATAAGCTCCGCCTCCTTGCGGATAAGCAAAAATCGTCTGCCGATAGGATAAAATCAGGATGGCCAGCAGGCCCAATACGGCTAATGCAATTGGCAGGGAATACCAGATGGCAGTAAACCCGGCAGCCACTAGTACAATCAGAATTTGTTCCGTTCCGTAGGCTACAGACGAGAGCGCATCAGAAGACAGAACAGCCAGTGCTTTAACCTTGGATAACTTTTCATGATCGAGTTCATTCGACTTCATCGGACGTCCGATCAATAGTCGTTTTACCTTGCTTACCATGGTGGATACAGTTCCTTTCTTTGGGAGCTGAAACGGAATTTCCGTGCGCTGTTTTCATCGGTGGATTTCATAAATGCAGACACAAAAATAAGCATACGGAAATGATCCGCATGCTTATGCATGGTCATTTTCCCACCTTGCTTACGAGGTTAGCTGGCGGATTCGGGCTGTGGTTATAGCCCTACGGTAGAGGTCTGTTCGACCCGGTTCCGATTCACCCCATTGGCATGAATGCCAAGTTTGGTTCCCCCGTTTTTCCTAAGAAAATTCAGCGCATATTCAACTTCTCACAAGGTCTAATATTAGTCTACAAAGTGCCTACAGTAAAGCGTTGAAAAAAATGAAAAAAGAATGAAAAAACATCCAATAAGCTCAAATATAGCGTCTTATTGGATGCTCTCTTTCATTATCTTCAATTATCCCTCTAGCCCGTGATTTTAATACCTTTTCAGCTTTTTTGTACCTTCCAAAGTAAAAACTAAAATCCTAAGCTCTCCTCAGCATCTACTTCAATCACTTCTTCTTCCCTACGTCCATACCAAAGAAGGAGACTTATTAGAGCAAACGCTATTAAAGCTAACAAAGGAATCGTTATAAATCCGAAGTAGTTCAAGTAATCTTTATTACAAGGAACACCAACTGTACAAGGTAGAACTTTACTTAACGCTGGAATCTTCTGTTCCGCATAATGATAGATTGAGATACTGCCACCAATCAAACTTAATGGAAGCACATAAGGAATGATGCGCTTATCTCCACGGAAAGTGGCAATTCCCAACAAAAATAACTGCGGATACATAAAAATCCGCTGAAACCAGCAAAGCTTACAAGGTTCATACTTCAAGACTTCACTTAAATACAAGCTACCAGCTACAGCAACCAAAGAGACGAACCAGGCCAGATAGAGGCAGTTACGCTTGCAAAAAGATAGGAATTTTGTCACTTTGCCTCCACTGCTTTTGCGGCGGTGTTAATTTCAGATGTAATCGCTTCAATATCGAAAGGTTCAGCCGTTTTCACTCCATTAATGTAGAGCGAAGGCGTAGTTGTCACGCCTGCGTCAGTTGCCAACTGAATGTCTTTCTTCAGCTCATCTGCATAAGTTTTCTCTTGGATGTCTTTACGCAACAGATCGTAATCGATCGCTAATTTCTCTTTTTCAGCAAGGCTTACCAAGAAATCCTCAGTGGCCCATTCCACACTCTCATCCCCTTGCTGCGCATACACAGCATCATAGAACTTCCAGAATTCATCCTTATTCTGATGGTATACAGACAATGCAGCTAGTGAAGCTGTCTCAGAGTCAGGACCAACGAAAGCCATATTTACAAAGTAAAGAGCTGCTTTTCCCTCGTTGACAAAATCTTGAACAATTTTCGGTTTCATGGAGCCAGCAAATTGGGAACAAGCTGGACATTTGAAATCACCAAATTCAACAAGCTTAACAGGTGCATCCTCATTACCAATCCTAGGTAGCTCACTATAATTGAATTCTACCGGTTCTCCTGTAGAGACATTCTTTGCTGCATCTTTCGAAGCTAACATAAACAATCCAACAAAAATGATAACTACTACAGCTATTGAACTAATAACTAAAATTCTCGTTTTCTGCTTCTGTTGCTCCTGTTCTACCCGTCGTTTCTCTTGTTTGCTCAACTGGGGAACATTTGGACTTTTTTTAGGTTTACTCAAGGAGAATTCCTTTCTGTCCTCTAGGGACTAATGTAGTTTTTATCATATACATTTAAAATTATATAATTATTAATCTCTTTTTGGCAAACAGTATGGTCAAAAAAAACAGCGTAACTCCAAAAGGAGAAACGCTGCTCTTATTTTAAAAATATATAATTCCATTAAGCTCCAGCTTCTTCATTCAATAACTGTAACCGCAATAGCTTAATTCGAGAAATTCGCTTATTCTCAGTCTCTTCTACAATAAATAGATGATCATCAAATTCTACGGATTGCCCTTTTTGAGGTGGATTAACCTCCAATTTAGAATACAGCCAGCCGCCTATCGTATCGTAATCCTCAGTCTCCATATGAAGACCTAAAAGATCATTAATCTCTTCAATAAGCATCAAACCGTCAATGGAGTGTTCATCCTCGCCAAGCTTCTCAACACCGGGACGTTCCTCATCAAATTCATCCTGAATTTCTCCAACAATTTCCTCCATGATATCTTCCAGTGTCACCATTCCTGAAGTACCCCCATACTCATCGATCAATATGGCGATTTGTGTCTTCGCACGCTGCATAACTTTCAGCAAAGCACTAATCTGAATGGATTCCGGCACGGTCAATATTGGACGAATTAATTTCTGATAACTTTGTGGACGATCCTTAATTAAGTCCTTTATATGGATGAAGCCTAAAATATGATCCTTATCACCGTCACAGACGGGATAACGTGTCCTCATGCCATCATAGGCAATCTCAAGGTTCTCCTCAGCAGAAACATGATTATTCAGACAGATCATCTCTGTCCGCGGAATCATGATCTCCCGAGCCATGGTATCCACAAATTCAAAAATATTGTCAACTAACGCCATTTCAGTATTATCTATAAAGCCGCTTTTGTTACTTTCCTGCATGATAATACGAATTTCTTCTTCCGTATGCGCCGTTCCCAGCTCTGAAGCCGGGGCTAATCGGAAAATTTGCAGTAAACCACGCGCCAGCCCATTAACGATCCATATCACTGGATACATGATTTTGTAAAATACATTCATCGGTCCTGCTGTTAGTAAAAGGACAGATTCAGCCTTGTTAACAGCAATGGTCTTAGGTGCAAGCTCACCTAATACGATATGCAAGATAGTAATGAACATAAGAGCAATAACCAAAGATACAACATTAACAGCAGTTTCTCCTAAACCTATGCTTCCTAATAAAGGCCCGATAAGATTAGCTATAGCTGGTTGACCCAGCCACCCTAATGCAAGCGAAGCCAATGTAATGCCGAGCTGACAGGCTGAGAGATAGCCATCCAGGTTGCTGACAATGCTTTTTGCATTAAAAGCTTTTTTACTACCTTCTTCAATCAGGGTATCAATTCTACCACTTCGTACTTTCACCATTGCATATTCGACTGAAACAAAAAATCCGTTTAACAATACCAACAAAATAATAAGACCAACATGTAATATACCGGGTAAAGGGTCGCTCAATTTATACTCCTATCCACCATTTTCCGTACATGGATGGATAGGCCCACCTCCTTCGTTTTTTCAGAGTATTGGCAAAATGCTTGCCGTTTGTCCCTTTCAGTATCAATTTCCCAATGGTTTCATCTCCAGTCTAGAATCACGTTTTTGAATATATACTTTATTATATTAATATATTGGGGCAAACCGCAAGCATGCGTGTCCTTTTGAAAAAAAATGGGCGATGATTATCAAGATTGTTCCATAAATTCATCACAAATAAAAAGAACTCCTAACCGTTTGGCGTTGGAGTTCTTCTCATCGAAGATGGGTTAAATTTAGCGACAATTTCTCATCGTTGGAGGATTGCCAATTACACCTGGGTATTGGTAAGTAAGGGGCTCATCGAAGGTAGCATAATCAAAATAAATCATAAGTAAGACGGTGCGTTGGCCGGTCGCAGGGTCACTGATAATAATGTGGTCACGGCCTGCCGCTTCCAGCACACCCTTGTAAACTTTGGCATTCCAGTCTTTATTGTTCTCATAAGTAAAATAAAACGTACCTACTTTTCCTAAATTCAGGCGGAAAATATTCTCAATGTAGGATTGTTCGAACGTTTGTGGTGGATTCTGAACTACTACTCCCCCTGGAGTCATTGGACTGCCACTGCTTACTTGGGGTGGCATGCTGCCCATGCCTTGCATTCCAGATGACATCGGCATTCCGGAAGACATTGGCATACCTGAAGAAGAGACACTACCGATGGTATAAGTTACGGGGCGGTAAGGTTGAACGATCATTTACTGAAACCTCCTAAATGTTTATCAGAGCATAAGCTCCTTTGGACACTACTGAAACTTACATTTGGACACAATTGAAATCAAACTAACTTTCTGTGAGAATTACTCATTTTATTGAGTAATTCTCTTTGCACAGTTACCATGCTAATTGCCGATAAATACAGTCGGGCAATCTTCTCCGGTCGGAGTAAAGAAGCAATGGGCTTTAAAGCGGCCTGTGTTTTGTTGGTTATACCAGGTTGCAGGACAATCACCTGCGGGTCTGAAGAACCACAAAGCATTGGTAGCTGGCCAGGTTCTTTCACCAGCAATTACACGTTTAGCTAGACGGATATCTGCTTCTCTGGCTCGCTGGTAGAAGTATCCCTTCTGCGGCGCTTCGAAACCTCCAGGACTTTGATAGACCATATCATTCACATTCCGAATGTTATTAAAGTCCAAGCAATTGCCAAGAATCCGGTTGACGCCAACATTGCCGACCATGAGCATGCCGAGATCTCCATCTTCCTCAGCTTCCGCTCTCATCAACCGCGCCAGCACCTTCACATCTTCCGAGTTCGTTTTGATGACGGCCACGCTGTCTCCTCCTTGGGGTCACTTCTTGTAGCAACCTCGTTCTTAACTGCATGCTGTATAGTATGTGCATTCGCCTAAGAGGTGACAGTTCCCGCCTATTTTTTAGAGTAGGGATCTTTCCTTTTAACCACTCAGCAAATCCCCATTATCTACACTCTAAGCTGCGTATGTCCATATGCTGTGTATGTCCAATTACATTTGCGCACAGCGTCGGTGTCGGGGTCGGTGGCAGCATCAGAGTTGACGTCGGGGTTAGCTCAGTGCCAGCATCAGAGTCGACATCAGTGTTAGAGTCGAATCGGTGCTGGAATTGGTGTCTGTGTTAGCAACAATTATCAACGTCAGCTTCGATGTTCTTGTTAACGACAGCTTTAGCATCAGAGTCGACGTCGGTGGTAGCGTCGAACGGTGCTGGAATCGGGCTCGGTGTTAGCAACAATGTCCACGTTAGATCAATTTCCTTGTTAGCAACTGCGTCAACGTCAGCACCCGCTCAGAAGGCGCTATCGGACACAGCTGACCTTATTCGCGATATTAATCCACTTTTCGGATTCTAACGGACCCCAAAGCCCCTATTGGCCCGCAAAGCACCGATTATAAGCCTCTTTCTAATGAATAGCTGCATTGGAGTCCGAAACTAGGCTCAAAAGACTGTGAATTTGCAAATAACGTCATCTGGGTCCGCAAGGTGAGAGGGTAATGAAGATCTGACACTTAATAGATGATCGCACCTACAGTTAGCTTTGAGAGCTACGGGATCAGTTAGCTTTGAGAGCTACAGGATCAATGAGCTTGAATGGTACATAACCAAAACGCAAAACAGCGATCCACCATGAGCATGAGGATCGCTGTTTTGATTTAATACATATGACTACTCCGCAGTTGAGTATTGTGCCTGTCGTTGGAATCCATGATATCTGGTTCCTTGATAAGTAAGCATTCCTCTATCGCCTTCAGCACTCAAGCCATATTCATGGCCATCTACTTTAAATTCCATGCGACTACCGCCCTCCAGCTCGTACGTTAAATAGTAAGTTGTACTAGTACGAGTTGAGCCATTCTCTTCCTGAAGCTGCTGCTGTCGTACTTCAGTCCGTTTGCTAACGATATGCGCAGGGATTGTTAGTATGGGGGAGCCATTGTTCCTGCCCCATTGAAGCAAGCCCCTGCCTGCTGATATAGCAAGAATACCAATCATAACAACGATAAAGATCGGCATCACCGTTCCGGCAAAATCAAACATCCATGAAAGATCCGGGCCCATTCCCATGACAGTTTCCCCCTTCTTCCTCTTGTTATTCAGCCTAATTGCTGCGTTCTGGGTACTTCTGTACATGTATATGCCTCATCTAGTCCAGAAAGCATTAAATAAGTGAGACTAGATGCAAAAAAGACCACTTCGTTTTCTTAGAAATCAAGAATTCGAGTGGTCTCTATACAGAGTTTTCAGTTATTAAATTAAGCATGAACTAGGTCTAGCAATTTCTTAGTTTCGTCCGTCTGATCGTCTAACATTCCATTCTCAGCCCAGCAAGCTCTGCATTGTTCTTCAGTTTCACAAAGATGAGCGTCATCACAGTTGTAGCAAAGTTGCAAAAGGTTTCTTGTCATATAATCTGTTTCGAATGTTTTCATTGTAATCTCTCCTATTCGATGTCTGAGTTTGTGAAAATTTGAACTTGTTTTCTATGTGTTAAATATATCACAGGATTCTTTAAATGTCATGTGATTTTTTTCACATTTATAAAGAAAATTTTAAATAAGTTTTTTCCTTATATTCAATCATTCACAAACAACAATAAACCCCCACTCTGCTAACAACAAAAGAACCTACCATCAGGCAGGTTCTTATTCCTTATTACATTACACGCCAGCTGATACCACCATTCGTAGTCTGTAACAGTATCGAGCGCTTGTCCTCTTTTTTCTCAATCAAAAGCCACCCCACCTCAGTGGAAAAAAACTGCAGCTTTACAATCTCCGGATATTCCAAAAGCTTAGATCGCAGTACACTGCTCTCTTTAAGCGGTAACCAGGTCGCTCCTTGATCAATCGTATGGTAAAGGGTGTCGCCGAGTATGGTCCAACCGATCTGTGAATTCAAAAAAGTCGGAGCAATTAGACGATTAACACCAGCTTGTGCGTTCAATCCAAAGGAAGCGAATTTCCAATTAGCGCCGCCGTTAGCTGTAAAATATCCATGGTAAGTGATCGTTTTTTCTTTATCCTTTTGACAGCCAACAGACATCCAACCAGTAGACTTAGTAGCATCGAAGAACTCCGGTTTGCCAGTAATTACTCGGTCACAATCTTCTAAACGTTCGTTAACTAGAAAAGCTGGCCCGAGACTCCAGCTCTTACCGCCATCTTTTGTCATAAAGATTTTGGGAAGAGCACCTGTCTGTAGTGTCACAAATCCATGTGTACTATTGCGAAAAATCATTCCAGTGGTGACCCCGGCAAACGGTATCGAATCATTTGGGAAATTCGGATTGTATTGCTCATTCTGCATCACTTCTTCCCAAGTGGCCCCACCGTCTGTCGTTGAAAAAAGTGCCTTGTTCTCTTTATTGGAAGAAGCGTTCCATGAGGTCATCAGCCAACCCTTTCTGGGTGAGTTGAAATATACAGAGGATACTGTATTCACATCTCCTAAAGATGAGATTTTCCAGCTTTGGCCACCATCTGTGGTTCGCAGCACAATCGTTTCTGTCGAGCCAAAAGCACTTCTTATAATCCAACCATGAGATGGATCCGTGAAGAAAATCCCCTTCCCATACACAGGATTGGAGAGGAACTGCACATTTGGTGCTGGTGAAATATTAGCCCAAGTTGCTCCGTTATCCCGGGTCAAGTACAACCGGAGTTCGTTTTTGGTAACCCCCCAGGCCAGACCCTCACTTTCACTAAGCAGCTGAAAATCTGTAAGACGAGTCTGAATTTGATATTTCGGAGCGCTATCATTGTCAATATGATTGGCGTCTGGAGTAATCAGGGTTATCGTCTGACCTTCTTCAGGTGCCTCTGTCGGCTGGGGCTGCTGAGTAGGTTCCGGGGGAGGAGATGAACAAGCCGTGACCACCCACGCTAACAAAATCAGCATCAATATTAATCTTATTCCCTTCAATCCAGCAATCTTAGATGCCAATAACCTCTCTCCTCTCGGATGGATTGAATCTTATTTATGATTCAAATTACTATTACGATAGCCATATAGTGCATAGATTAGAAGTCCAACAACTGTCCAAATTAGAAAACCAATCCAAGTCTCACTTCCTAGATTATACATCAAAATACCACAAGTTGCCGCACTTAACAGCGGAATGAAAGGTACCCAAGGAACTCTGAACCCTCTTTTTAAATCCGGATGAATATATCTAAGCGCGATTACCCCTAAAGACACTACAAAAAAGGCAAACAATGTTCCTATGCTTGTCAGATTTGCCAACCGGTCCAGTGGGATGAAACCCGTTAACACAGCTATTAAGATACCTACCATCCATGTGCTTCGTACAGGTACCTGTGTTTTAGCATTAATCTTAGATAAACTTATGGGCAGCAGGCCATCACGTGAGATGGCAAATAACAGCCGAGTTTGACCGAATAACATCACGAGCAGTACCGTAGTCATTCCCGCAATGGCTCCAACAGAGATCAGACCGGCAATCATATCCTGATTTACAAAGCGAAGCGCATAAGATACAGGATCACTAACATTGAGATCAGTATATGGAACAATACCCGTTAATACGAGTGAGACAAGAACGTACAAGACAGTACAGATAGCAAGGGATGAAATAATTCCAATCGGCAAATCGCGTTGGGGTCTTTTCACCTCTTCAGCAGCGGTTGCTAGCGCATCAAAACCTATGTAGGCAAAAAACACTGTGGCCGCGCCATTGATCACGCCATGGTACCCAAAAGGGAGAAACGGAGTCCAGTTCTCTGGCTTCACATAGAAAAATCCTGTTACGATAAATAGAAGCACCACTGCTATTTTGATAAAAACCATGATTGCGTTAAAGCGTGCCGTTTCTTTGGTTCCCCGAGTCAGTAAATAGGAAATTAACAAAATGATGATTACTGCAGGCAGATTTATTATTGTACCCGCTTGTGCATTATAAGCCCCCGATAGTGCGGTTGGAAGATGTATCCCAAAGCCCTCTAATAACCCCTGAAAATACCCTGACCAACCGCTGCTTACAGCCGCTGCGGCAACTCCGTATTCCAAGACAAGATCCCAGCCTAAGATCCAAGCTAATAGTTCTCCAAAGGCTACATAACTATAAGCATAAGCACTCCCGGAAACAGGAATGGTCGAAGCAAATTCCGAATAACATAATGCCGAGAGCACACAGGCAAACGCCGCTAGTAAAAAAGAAATTATAAGACCAGGACCTGCATGTTCTGCTGCGGCAACTCCTGTCATTACAAAAATACCTGTGCCGATAATGGCTCCTACCCCAAGCATTGTTAGATCCAGGGCACCCAACGTCTTGTTTAACTGCGTCCCCTCAGAACTTGTGGGTATGTGTAGAGCCTTTTTACGAAATAAATCCATCCTTACATTCTCTCCTGTCTAGTCTTGCTAAGATAATGAAATAAAAATCACATTTTAGTATGGCCTTAATTAGGGTAATGCATTAAATAAGATCAGCTTGAAAACACTACCGTTAACGATTATGATGGACAAGATTGAAACCAAAAATTTGAAATATTAAGGAGATGGAGACATGGCCCCCCCAAAACCCAATCGGGTCGTAGTTATCGGTACTGGAGCAGTTGGTACAACTACAGCCTATACATTATTGTTACGTAGACGTATGCCCGAACTCGTACTTATTGACGTTAATCATCAGAAAGCACTTGGCGAAGCACTGGATATGAATCACGGCATGCCTTTTGTCGGTGGTGTGAAGTTATGGGCTGGTACTTATGAAGACTGCCGTGAAGCAGATATCATTATAGTCACTGCCGGTGCATCACAAAAACCGGGAGAAACCCGGATAGATCTGCTTCGTAAAAATATTTCGATTTTTAAAGATATCATTGAAAAAATTACAAAGTATAACCAACATGCCATTCTACTTATTGCAACTAACCCTGTAGATATTCTGTCTTACGCGACTTTGAAAATAAGTGGGTTTGACCGCAGACGTGTAATTGGTTCTGGTACGGTACTTGATAGTGCTCGTTTTCGTTATTTGATCGGTCTTCACAAAGAAATCGATCCTCGCAGTATTCACGGACAGATCATCGGTGAACATGGAGATTCAGAGCTTCCGGTTTGGAGTCTTGCGAATGTAGCTGGGATTGATCTTGGTTTTGACGAAGCAGAACGCGAAGAAATCTTCCAAGATACCAAGAATGCAGCCTATGAAATTATTGATGCCAAAGGCTCAACCTCTTATGCAATAGCTCTTGCACTGGACCGAATTGTAGTCTCCATTCTTCATAATGAAGGCGCCGTGTTGAATGTTTCTACTTTATTAAACAACTATAACGGGGTTTCGGATGTCTATCTCGGTGCACCTTGCGTAGTAGACCGCTCGGGTGTTCGGCAGGTACTGGACCTCCCACTCAATGAAACCGAACAGGCTTTATTCCAGAAATCCGCTGAGAAGCTAAAAGCAGAAATAGCTAAGCTAGAATTGTAAGCGTATATGGCTGGAAACAGCCTTTTTTGAATACAAAAGACACAAGAAACCGTCCTTTTTATGCGTGGAGCGTTGCCTCCACTATGAAAAGGACGGTTTTTAATATAACACGAATTAACTTAGCCTGCCAATGACAAAAAGATCCTATAGCAGATCAGGCTCACCTGAAATTCCGGATCTTTTTTATCAATTTATTTAGTGATAGGTTGCTTGTAATATTCTTTGAGAACTTGTTCGGCTTTTTTGCCATAAATATCAAAACCACGGTCAATGGAAGCCTCTTCCAAGGCATATAATTTCGTGCTCCAGTCCCACCAGAAGTAACCGGCAAACCAAGGTTCATTCCAGAATGCTTCCAGCGCTGACCGATAGAAGTTGGCTTGTTCATCTTCTGAATACGGTAAGTCTGTGTATGTAAAGTCCCATGGCATGGTGGCACATCCATGCGCACTTCGGCATCCAATCTCGATGAATACGAGAGGCTTGCCAAATCGCTCAGAAAGTGACTTAAGCCGCGGTTTCTGCCGCTCCCAACCTGCCAGCATATTCTCATAAGAATCTCCCGGCACGGAAGCTACCGGATAATAAGCGCTGGTTCCGATAAAATCCACCTCATCCAGCCACTCGATTCCTTCTTCTTTGCCATGATTAGCATTATAAATGATCGGCCCTGTATAAAGATTGGTGACCTCTTGAATCAATTGTCTCCATTCCGCAGTTCTAGACTCTGTGCCTACCATTTCGCAGCCGATACAGAACATCTCACATTCAAGCTCTTCCGCCAACTCTGCATAGTGTTTAATGAAATTTGTATAAGAACGGAACCATGCTGCCCAATAAATCTCTCCCTCTTCCGGAAATCCAATCCTAGCTCTCCAAATGCCATCCCTCGAATTCACAACAGGTTTAAGACAAACTTTAAGACCAAGCTGTTTTGCCTGTTGTACCGCATGTGCGAGATCACGATCTGTCACCGTGTAACCGTAATCATAATGAATTTCTGTTGAATGCACTGTGTCTTGCCATGTCCAAAAAGATAAGGCGATCCATTCACTTCCTGTCTCCGCCAGCTTTCTCATCGAATCTTCTGCATATTCTGTACGGTATTCACCTCGTTTTGATCCCCAGCCATAAGTCATCCCTTTTAGAAATACATCCTTCACGATTAGGACCTCCTATAAAAAACTCTTAATAACTGTTAGAATAAATCAATACCGTTATAATAACAAGTTGTTTTTTGTTATCAATTTCCTAAGGAGGTTTCTTTCTTTTCAATCACAGCTGGATTTGTAATTTAGACATAGCCTCTTCCTTCTCACGACTGGTAATATGTGTGTATACGGTTGTAGTCTGGATCGAGGAGTGACCAAGCAGTTCCTGTACAGTGCGCAGATCTGCCCCTTTTCTCAGCAGCATGGTTGCAAAGGAATGTCGGAGCTTATGACTTGAATACGGACGACGCTGTGCTGCTGGCACATCCCTTTGGAAACGATCAAAGGTATCTGCTGCAATTTGCTGAATGCCGCGGATCGACAACCTGCGTCCTTTTTGTGAAATGAACATCGCTTCCTCTTTACTGCGCCAAGGATCTAACCTTTCTGCTAACGCAGAGTCGAGAAAAGGTACTACATCCTCGGGAACCGGCACATTACGCCATTTACGCCCCTTCCCAAACACACGGAGGGAATGTCTTTCTACATTATAATCACTCAAATTCAGTGTGTGGACTTCCCCCACCCGAAGCCCCATATAGGACATCAACAAAAAAACTGCTAAATTGCGCTTTTTGTATTTACCATCTATAGAAGATAAAAACCGACCCAGATCACTTTCATCTAAGTAGACCGGCTCACGATTGATCTCCGTTTTGGATTTCTTAATCCCGGCTGCCGGGTTGTTCTGAAGTAATTCCAGCTCGATCAATGCCTTGAAAAAACAGTTAATCGCAGCATGCTTCCGGTTACGGGTCGCATCACTCACTCCACGTTCGCGGACAGAGGTCAAAAAAGAAATGACATGCAGCTTCTTCACCGTCTCAAGCTTTTTACCATTCAGGCTGTCTAAAAATTGTTTCACATCTACTAAATAGGATTTTTGCGTATAGGGAGTGTACCCGGCATCCTTCATCCAGATGAGAAAGGCCTCCAGCCCTTCTTCGTAGTCTTCACACCACTCATTCATGCCTTAGAGCCTCCTTGTTAACGTTGATCTATATTAGACTTCTCCATTGCTCAGCATGTTTTTGTATCGCAAGTAAGAACTCCGTCAGTACGGGCGATTTCCATTTCTTATGATGATAGGCGATCTGCGTCGCCACACGCTGTGATTCATCATTCCAATTCAACCTGGCAAGTTTGCCTTCGGAGAGTTCATTTTTTACAGTAATTAATGGAAGAAAGGCAATGCCAAGATCAGCCATCACACATTGCTTTATCGCCTCGATGCTCCAAAACTCTAACGTGGGGTCAGGAAATACACCGTAACTGTTCAAATGCCGTTCAAATAAAGTCCGGTAGGAACAGCCCGTTTCAGTATGAAGTATGGTCACTCCTTTTAAATGAAGGGGTTCTACCTCAGCAAGGTTTAATAAGGGATGATCTGGCGCTGCGATCAGCGTCATCGGCTCATGTACTAATGTTTCTATATTTAAATCTTTATCTTCCGTCTCAGGTTGCAACAAGAACGCTAAATCCAGTTCACCCGAACGGACAAAATCTGATAGTTCCCAGCAAGCTCCAGGCTTCAGAAGAATTTGCACCTTCGGATATTTAGCGCGAAACTCCTTAATAATACCTGGTAAGCGAAAAGCAGCTAGAGATTCAGGAGCCCCAATCCGTAAAGAACCCGTAAGCTCACTATCCGAGCGTAACGCGTCCTCTGCTAAAGTGTGCATTCTGGATATTTCCTGAGCGAACGGGAGCAACCGACGCCCTGCGTCGGTTAGGATAATCTTTTTACTGATCCGATCAAATAATGGCTGGCCAATTTCAGACTCTAGTGCTTGGATTTGTGCAGTAATACTGGACTGTGCATAATCAAGCTTCTGTGCTGCTCTAGTAAAACTGCCCGTCTCCACTACCACTAAAAAGGTAAAAAGATGACGTGACTCCATGAATTTCCCCCTAAATGAAAATGAACCATCGGAATATCGAATGGATACTATTCAAAAATTCTGTTTTTCCAATGGATCTATTATCTGCTACTCTAGAACAAAAGACAAGGAAAGCAGGATAAAAAAACATGAAGGAATCCGGTTCAAACACTTTACAAAAAAACATTGGCATGCCTCAGGCTATTGCCCTTTACATCGGGGCTGTGTTGGGTTCTGGGGTCTTAATTGTTCCTGGTTTAGCTGCAGAAATGGCGGGTCCCGCTTCATTACTGGCGTGGGGATTTATGTCGTTGCTGATTTTGCCGATGGCCTTATCAATGGGTCTGCTCTCTGCTAAATTCCCTAACGCTGGAGGCGTGTCCCATTTTGTAACGCTTGCTTTTGGTCCAAAAGCTGGCTCACTGGTAGGTTGGTTCTTTCTGATGTCCGTTCCGATTGGCGCACCTGTTGCTGCACTGACTGGAGCTGGTTATATGACCGCCGCTATGGGCTGGGACGAATCTGCAAGAATTACTATTGCCGCTATTATGTTGGTCATTGGCCTGATTACGAACTGGATTGGTATGCAGGTAGCTGGAAAGGTACAAATAGCGGTAGTTATAGCGATTGTTGCTGTGCTGGTCTTCTCCTTTGCTACTGCACTGCCCCGTATGGAAGTCGAACACTTCACTCCCTTTATCCCACATGGATGGATGAGCATTGGCCAGGCTGCTGCAATCTTATTCTGGTGTTTTATTGGCTGGGAGGCTGTCTCACACCTATCTGAGGAGTTCAAGGACCCACAGCGTGCCGCCGTTAAAGGAGTAACTATCGCCGCTATTATAGTAGGGATTCTATATTTTCTCTCCGCACTAGCAACTGTTGGTACACAAAGCTACCTCAAAGGTGGATCAAGCACTTCACTCGTCTGGATTATTAGTCAGCCTCTTGGGCGCTGGGGAGGATTTATTGCCGGACTTACCGGTCTGTTCATCTGTACAGCCACAATTATTGCCTATGCAGGAGCTGCCTCACGTGTGGCTTATGCTTTATCCCGCCAAGGCTCTGCACCGAAATGGATGGGTAAAATATCCAAACAGTATCATACTCCTATCGGTGGCATAGCTTTTCTTCTGCTCTGTTTTGTATCGGTGATGACGCTGTATGGCAGCGGGTCCCTCTCCATCACCACTCTGATCCAGTTTCCGAATGCTACTTTTATCCTGACTTATATCGGAGGTTGTGCTGCAGGAATACGTCTGCTCAAAGGAAGTCGCTTAGGTGTGACGATAAGTTGGATTTCCTTTTTAGCAACAGCTGCTGTGTTTCCTTTTACGGGCTGGGCAATAGGCTATCCGCTACTCATTACTTTGGTATTCGTTTGGATTATCCGTAATAAGCGTAAACAGAGGATGCGTGTCACTGAAGAGATTGGTCCTGAAATGCATGAGGAACAACAAAAGGTGTTGTAAGGCTCTAACTGCGTTTGAACCTCTCCCTAAGGAATAGTTGTACTGGTGTCCGAAACCGTGCTCAATAGGCGATAAATGTGCAAATAGCGTCAAATCTCTAACTACTTCTAAACTGGCATTCGTTTCAGCAGCTGCTTAGATGGTTATGGAATGAAGAGGGTATACTAGACTATGACCAGTCAAAGGAGACGATAAATCATGCCAAACAAAACTAAGATCATTCTTGAGCCAGCTGCTCAAAAATTTGCTGATGATAATGCGAAACCTCCCTTTCTACCTGACCTTGGGCCAGAAAAAGGCCGTGAAACGGTAGATAGCGTACAATCCAGTGAGATATATAAACCTGAAGTTGATATTGAAGATCTAATGGTGCCAGGTGGACCTAACGGTGATGTTTCCATAAGAATCGTTCGTCCCCCAAGCTCCTCATCAGCGTCGCTGCCTGTTATCCTGTACATTCATGGCGCAGGCTGGGTGTTTGGGAATGCTCATACCCATGATCGCCTGATCCGTGAACTAGCTGTCGGAGCGGAGGCCGCAATTGTTTTCCCAAATTACAGCCTCTCCCCAGAAGCTAAATATCCTACAGCTATTGAAGAAATCTATGCAGTACTCCAGTGGACAGCTGAAAAAGGAAGCGAGCACGGATTAGATACTAGCAAGCTTTCTATAGCCGGAGACAGTGTTGGTGGGAATATGGCCGCTGCTATTACTCTAATGGCTAAAGAACGGAGTGGGCCGAAGATAGCGAAACAACTATTATTCTATCCGGTAACGGATGCCTCGTTTGATACTGAATCCTATCATGAATTCGCCGAAGGCTATTTCTTGCAGCGGGACGGCATGAAATGGTTCTGGGATCAATATACTACTGACCCTGAGGAACGTAATCAAATCACGGCCTCCCCTCTTCGTGCTAGCCTAGAACAGCTGCGGGATTTACCAGATGCACTGGTCATTACTGGTGAAGCAGATGTGCTACGGGATGAGGGTGAAGCTTATGCCGCCAAATTGCGGGAAGCTGGCGTGAATGTTACGGCTGTCCGCTTCCAAGGCATCATTCATGATTTTGTCATGCTGAATCCTTTAGCCGAGACTCATGCTAAAAAAGGAGCTATCAAGTTAGCGACAACATGGCTTCGTGAAGGTTTCTAAACAAATCAACTGTTGACATATTCTTTTACTAGGCGAATTGGTTCACACAGAATTCTTGTGCGAAACTGATTCGCTTTTTATTGTTAACATAATATTTATTATGTTAACAAGTGTATTTTTACAATTGAGAAACAAATATCCATTCTCTGCGTCAATATATTATAAATGATGTATAAGGAGCTAAAATCGTGAAATATGTACCGTTTATCCTAAAGACCGTTATATCTTCCTCCTTGCTCGTATCTGGAGCTGGTATATATTTGTCTAGTGCTCAAGCAGCAGTAACAACCTCTGCCTCCTCTTCAACAACCGTCGACTCTATCACCACAATTAAACCCTTATGGCACGACAAGGCAGATGGTCAAGGAATTTATAGCCAACTGGCTCCTATTGCAAATGGATTATTCTATTATTCATCAGGCGGGACACTAAAGGCCGCCGATCTCACTACAGGCAAAGTTAAATGGTCCTACAAAAACGGAACAAATCCTGAGATTATAACGAATAACTCGGTTTTCTTTATCACTTATGAGGGTTATCTTGTAAAAGTTAATGCTCAAACGGGGAAATTGCTTTGGAAGGTTAAGGCTGCCAAAGATCCGATTGAGATCGGTGCTTTCGCGGAGTTAGTTAACGGAGTGTTGTACTTCCGGAACGAGCATGGTGGAATTGCAGCTTATCATCCGGTCACTGGTAAAAAGATCTGGGAGAATAAAGACATCCCTATGTATGTAGGAAGTATCGACGGTCTTTATAACGGGGTATTGGTAGTATCCAGTACCGTTGATAATAGACGCACACAGTTTTTCGGACTCGATCCGGCTACAGGCAAGAAGTTATGGAGAATTCAGGGATTTTATAGCTTTGTTGCTTACCGGGATGGTGAATTATTACTCCGCGAACAAGCCAATGCTGCAAATGATGCCTCTAATGTGCCTCTTAAAGGCTATCAGTTGACCCTGGTACATGTTGATGTTAAAACTGGAAAAGCGAAGACCAATAAGAACTATAAACCGCTCGAAGATGTCAGTAGACTCGGTAATTATTTCACATCACTTCAAGGCTCGTATCTATATACAGTCGATGGAGGTTTAGACCAATGGGGTGGTCATCCACTATACCGCTTTACCTTAGGTCAAGAAACAACGAGTGAACCCAAAAGTTATCAGGAGTACGGAAATTGGGTGGCTGGACCAGTAAATAACATGGCTTTTTTCCAAAAGGGTGCACAGATCACTGGCGTTCAAATGAACGATAATCGCATTATAAGCTTCAACGGACCGGACAGTCCAGCGCTTAGTGTTCAATTGATCGGTAAGGGGATTTACACTGGCTATGAGAATGGCTACTTCTATATCATAAATGCAGAAACAGGCAAAGCGCTTGGCAAAGTAAAAACCGGAGCACAACAATACGGCACACTATTTAGTGCGAATGGTATTCTCTACATCCAGACGGAGCATGATATATTCGCGATTTCCCTGCCAAAAGAATTAAAATAGTTGTTGTTACTCCTCATCTTTTGCAGCCACTTCTCGTTTAAACTCACTGGTTCGACTCTCCAGATGAACTGACCCGCTGTTTCCAATCTGGAAGGTCGTGCCAGACCCAATCGACAGAATTTTTATATATTGTATATTAATCATTGATTCTGCGGAATCCTTTAATATCACAAATTCATCCGCTTCATTCCCTTGCTTAGTCCATACAGGGATAGGGATGTCTATGAGTGTAGTATCTTTCGGGTGATTATTAATCTCCCTTATGTTAAAAAGATAATTCTCCTTTCTTCCCAGGAATTTAGATTGAACCCGGTTTACAGATCCACATATAAAAATAGAACTGTCGGACAGATTGTTGATATAAACATCTTGTATGCGTGAGGTGTGCATAGGTTAACTGCCTTTTTTGACTTGATCTGGCGCGCTCTGAGTATATTCTATTACGCTGTCAAACGCCGAGGAGCAATGAATGGATTGAGTATCCCCTACTAAAAATACTGATGAACCCGAGATCGAAACGACTTTCACTGCATTGACACTAATATCTCTATTGATCACCGTTATCTTCATTCGTCTCCCGCCTTCCGGTTATATTTATTTCCAAATGCCGCTCTACTGCCATAACGATATCTCGTTTGATTTGCTCTACAATAGAAGCGCATTCCTCATCAGTGTATCCACGCCCTTCTTCTGTGGCAGGGAGTTGGTTTACATACTCGTTAATCCGTCCATCCATTTGATTCAGCAGATCCTGAGTCACCATTTGGATATATTGCTCATCAATGCTTAAATTCTTCTCTTTTTCTAAACGTGAAAATTGCGAGGGAACCTCTTCTTGCACATACTTCAAAATCTGTGGGCGAATCTGATCCGATAAGGCAGTTGTACCATCCTCCCGCTCCCCTATAGGTTTACCGTTGATCATCGCTTCATCCAGATTGTTTCCCTCATTCGGTGTAATGCCTATATTTAAAGTGCCTTCCAGCTTTTCGATTTTTAATTGTTCAAAATGATAATTGATAGGTCCTATACTTGCAGATTTATTGTTCTTTATGCTGTCTACATCGCCTTGCAAATCGCGAAGCTGCTTCTCTAACTGTTGAATCTTCTCCGCTTGCAATCTTAGTGTATTAAAAACCTGCTGAGCGTAATACGGATGCATACAACCCCCTCCTATGGTTTATTGTATGCGGGGAAAAAGAGCCTAATTCAGATGTGCATATAGTTCCGCCGCTGGCGGTAAGGATACAAGGGGTGAAGCCATTTTTTCCGCTGGAGTCGTTGGAGCCGATGATGGAGCTCCAGAGGTCTCATAATTATGAGACAAAGTATTAATTCGTCCCGATGTACCAATCTGAAGTACCGAGGAATTAGAGATAGTGCCGATTTTTAGATTATAGATCGATATGCATTGATATACCGTAATGTTCATTTAAACCCCACCCTTAAGGAGGTGATACTTGATCCACCACATCTGAATCCATCGTATTTGTACTGCTGGCCGCATTATTCGTTATATTCGTACCTATAGAGTCACCTATGGAGAAGGAGTTGGCACCAGCATAAATTTTAGAGTTGCTGCTCAGGATAACGGATGCCGTATTTCCTACTAAGACTGTGGAGCTGGGGCCTACGCTATTGATTTTAATATTGCCGATGATTGAAACCACCAAACCACTCCTCCTTTCGGAATGATAAGCTATTCTATGTAGATATTCGCCCAGATGTCACTGAATAAGTCAAACGCCCATACAATGGATAAAAACCGTAGGAGGCGCAGAGCTATGAGTCCCAATAAGACGAACCCTTTAGATTGGATGAATGAAGATCCCTTTTTTAAGAAAAAGTTATCCTTGAAAGCTCTTGAAGAGCAGTGGAAGTTGGATCCTAACCAAATTGACGGGTATGTCGAAAAAGTAATCCGTGAAGCAACTGCAGCGACCTCCTCTTCATTTATGAACGAAACCACAAGTTTAAGTTTTGAGCATATCGACACTCATAATCACCTGATTACCAAAATTCGTATTCCAAACGGAATTCACCCCGAAAGTATATGGGCACAAATCAATCGCACACAAATTAAATTAACAGGTTTAGGAAAAGATCATAGCGAGATTATTCAGTTGCCAGTTCCCGTCATTCCAGATCAGAGCAGAGGCACTTATAAACAAGGTTCCCTGCAATTCAGAATGCCTAAAATGTCAGCGGGAAGATTCAAAGACATCGACATCCGTTATTTATAAAATATTCCTTTAAAATCCACCTGTTTTACTCGTCCAAGTGCCCCATTCCCCCTAAAAAAACGCCTTAAAATCAAAACAGCGTATAATTTAAGTTATACGCTGTTTTTTGAGGGTATTTTTTGCCCCTTTTTCATCCGATTTTCTATTCTTTTCGCTCTTCGAACTTTAAGTTCCTCTTGGTCATAAGATGGAGTATCCAGAGTAAAGGTGGGGGCAAATCATGTCTAAAAACAAACGTGGCAAAGCACTTTGGCGCATTCCATCCCGGGCCAGAGGAACATGTCCGATCTGTGGCAGCACACGTATTAAGCTGTTGTACTTCGGGAAAGGCATTTCAGGTGAAAAGCTTAACGTATGTAAGAAATGTGATGGGAAGCAAAAGGTATGAAAGCATTTAGCAGATAATTCACAGAACGGGTTACCAAATAAAGTGCGACCTTAACCTCGAACCTAAGCTCGACAAAAAAGCTATCGCACTTTGCTTGGTAATCCTTCACTTTCAAAAACTTTTATAGTTCAATCCGATAGCGTCTTTCCTCATTCGTTAGAATGAAACCGACAGATTCATATAGCTGTAATGCAGAATCATTTTCCGTAAGCACCATCAGACATGCCTCTTCCAGTCCGTGGGTTCTAAAATAGCTCAATGCTTGAAAAAGCATGTACTTAGCAATTCCGGATCTTCTCCATGGCTCAAGTACAAATACATTTTCGATGTAGCCACCCTTCTCTTCCTGCCAGACCATTAAGCTACCCGCAACCTTCTCCCCTTCTCGAACAACAAGTGATGTCCAGAGCGGATTTTGTTTAAATTCAGCTAACCGTTCTTTCCCTAGCGGAGTTTCCGGCCAAATCTCAGCTTCTAATTCCAAATAATGCTCGTCTTCTTCAGGCGTCTCCATATTCCAGGTTGCGAATTCAAGTTCCTTAGCCAGAGTGGGTTCAGACAAGCCATCACTTAGATTGTGTTTCATCTTAAATAAGCTATTATAATGAGAGAAGCCCTTCACTTTTTCGAAAAATTGAGTATTCAAGACTTCTGCCGAATCGTTCCCTACACATAGAGTAGTTTTGTAATCCTTTGATAACGTTTCTTTTAATTCGAGTGCTCTTAATAAGAGTGACTGATAAACTTTTTCTAATAAATCATAATCGCCTTCACGTTCTGGTATTGTTTTTAAGTTCAGGTAGATCGAATGTCTGCTATCCTTGGTACGGCCGGGTGGCACAATATTGATGATGCTCACTTGACCTTTGGCCACCATTTTACCGTCCTCGAAAGCGCAATATACATTTTCCCAATTTTCCTCAGTGCCAACCCACCAAAAAACAACATTCCCCTTTGAAGATACTGAGTTATAAAGTTCACCAAGTAATGGCATGTCACCTTGTTCAAAATGACGGATAATAGTCAATACAAAACCCCTTTTCAAATCATTAATATGGAATATATTTATAATAACATGCAAGTCCACGCTTGATTTGGTAATGAATTTTTATAACTAACTTCTCCTTGTTGTAACATTTTTTAAGTAACCCCTGTCTTACTTATATAGGGGGACTGAAGGATGAGAAAACGATTTTTTATAGGGATTACGATATTTCTGATTACTTGTGGAGTTGCTCTTGGTGTAGGGACGATATCAAATCTTCTGAGTCCGTTTAAAAGCTTCTCAGTCATCGTAGATAATCAATCTGATGTTGATATTAACTCTATCGAAGTAGGATTAATTCGTGCGGATTCAAAGAAATTGTATACAAGTCCAATAAAAGCAGGACAAAAGAAAAAATTCAAACCAAAATTGAGTTTAAATGGTGAAGGTGCTATATATCTTCGATATACCAACTCTAACGGACAGTCTAAAGAACAAACCGTGTGCGGTTATACCGAATATTTATCAGGTCATTCCAAAGTCACGATTACTAATGAACGCACAACCGTTGTTCAGCAATGTAATTAAATCCATTCACATCTGACCTTCAATCCTGCTTCACTCTGATGAGAGATATGTCTTCTAATAGGATAAAAGCCGCCATTAAGGCGACTTGCTAATCAAATAAGATTTAGTTTTTTAATTTGGAAGATGGGTCGGATCCAATCCTAGAGGGAATACTTCCTCAAAGTTATCTTGCTTTTCATATAAGCTATACCAAGTCTCTGCAATAACATCAGGATCACCAGCTGTTCCTGCTTGTATCATTGTCCCTATGGAAAGATGGCCGACAAATACTCCTTTATCTATTAACTCATTGTGTAAAGCAGTAGCATAATTTCGTATACCAGACATAACAATGCCGCCATTTCCTACAAAAGGCAAAGGGAACATAGCAGAAATACCAGTGGTAAAAAGAATGGCTCCTGATCCTCTATGGATCATATTGGGTAATACTTCATTAACCGAAAGAACGGCGGGCAGCAAGTAACTGTTTATTTGTTCCAACACACTTTGAGGTGTAGTTTCCAGCACATGAGTGAATTTATCCCACCCTGCATACGGACTGAACTCTAGTACATCGATTGAACCAAACTCTTTTATTATCGCTTGAAAGACTTGTTTTAGAGCTGCTAAATCTGTCACATCCGCTACAAAAGATTGTGCTTCAATATTAAGTTTCTTAAGTTCACTAATGATCATTGATAATTTCTCGGGATTGCGTGAAATGACAGCCACCCTAAATCCATTAACTCCGAATTTTTTAGCTAGAGACAATCCTAACCCAGGCCCTGCACCCACGATAACAATATTTCTCATTTTTGATAAACTCCTTTTCTATGATATATTAAAGTAACAGCTGTTGCTTTAATTGCTAATATACAGCTACTAATTTAATGTATCAATCAACAATCAACCTGCAAATGTTGCTATAGCAACAAAATTGCTAAATTGTTGGGTAGGAGTGAAGTAATGGCTACTAAAGTACACAATATTCGGCTGACACAGACTAAACAGTCTTTAATTGACTCCTTTTTACGGTTAGTTTCCCTGAAGGATTTTGAGAAAATAACAATCGTCGATATAACAAAGGGAGCTAAAGTTAATCGAGCCACGTTCTATGCGCACTTTAATGATAAATATGAATTATTGGATTATATTATGGGTGATTCGGCATCCGCTGCTATTGTAAAACATACTGAAGGTGAAATTAAATTCGATCAAGAAGGCATCACTCAACTCGTATTATCGGTATTCGATTTCTATCAGCAACCAAACATACAATGCCGCAGCAGTTATATAGGGATGGTTGTCCCTCAATTGAAAGAGAAGATTATAAATGAGCTGAAGGTTCACTTATCTAACGCTTTAGGAGATATCTACCCAGATCACGGGAAAAGCTTTTATGTACCGATCATCGCACAAATGATCCATGAAGGTGTCTATCAATGGGTAACAGGGAATAATACTATAAATCAACAAGAAGTCGCCGAGAGAATTTCATCATTAGTCTTACGTGGGCTGCAATCGTAATTTAAAATCAGAAGATTCCTCAGACCTTTCCGCTGCCTGAACACTAAGGGGCCGACTACGTCATTTTACAGACGAACTCGGCCCCTTGTGATACAGAATATTATCTGACCGTGCAACACATCAATCGATTACACATTCCCCGAAAGATTTAATTGCCATGACACACCAAATTGATCCGCTACCCAGCCAAATTTCGAACTGAATGGATATTCGCCTAGTGGCATGAGCACCTGTCCACCCTGGGATAATGCTGCATAGACGCGGTCAATTTCGGCTTCACTTTCACAATTCACATATAAGGATACCGCTGGAGTAAAGGTGAATCCATGCTTCACGTAGCTATCTATACACATAAAGACTTGTCCATGTAATGAAAAAGTAGCCTGCATGACACTCCCTTCAGGGCCTGCTTCATTTGTCCCATAACGTTTAATACTGATGATTTCGGAGTGATCAAATAAAGAAGTATAGAAATTCATAGCTTCTTCAGCCTTTCCTTCGAACATTAGAAATGTCATTATCTTTTGATTCAGTTCCTTCATAATCGTCCAGCTCCTTAAAGTAATTTTATACAGATCATCTCATATCATTAACGCTTTCATATATTTTCAAACGGGCATATACGGTTTCGAGAATGGGATACATAACTTGACCAGGTACAGCCATCGCCAAAAGTGCACCATGCAGATGTTCAGCTTCCACTGGCAGATGTTTTAGCATATCCCTATGCATAGAGGAAGTAAATTCGGGTAGCACCGAATCCATCTTTTGCATCGTGACCGATACCATATCTGCTCCAACAGGCATACCTGCACTTTGCGCTATACTCACGATCTCATTCAGAAGCTGCTCATAAATAGTACGCGCTGTAGATGAGGCTAAAATGGGTCCAACCGAGCTATCCATTAAAGTTGTAATCCCGCTTAAACTAGCTACGAATATATATTTCTGCCACACTTCGCGCTGAATATCAGAGCTTAGTATCACAGTGAATCCTGCTTTATCCAAATGACTGAGAAGTTTCTGCGTTCGTTCTGACTCCCCACCCGCCCATTCACCAAACACAATACTATGAAAAGAACTACTTTGTATGATAGCTCCATTAGAACCTAACGTTGTTTCGATATAACAAAGACCACCCAGTACCTTTTCTGCTCCAAAATGCTGCTGCAAAATACCAAAATGCTTATACCCATTAAGGAGCGGGAGAATCATAGTATGTTCACCGACGAAAGGGGTAAGATCCATCATCACCTGAGGCAAATGATAGGCCTTCACTGCAATAATAATACAGTCAAAAGGCGCTGCCTTCTCCCCATATGTAATCGTCCGAACGGGAGTCTGAAAGTCACCATGCACACTTTTTATTGCCAGACCTTCATCTTCTAACTGCTTTTGTTTAGTAGAACGGACTAGAAAAGTTACATCTTCCCCTTTTTGAACCAGACGCCCTCCAAAATAACCACCAATAGCTCCTGCACCCACGAATAGAAAACGCATGTAAGTCTCCCCTTTTTCCACCTTTTTTTAACAAATAAAAAGACCGCTTAGCTTATCCGCTAAACAGGTCCGAATGGCAAAAAAAGAGTCAAGTATCGACCGTTCTTTTGTCTCGGTCCATACGGATCTGAGCAAAATCCAACGAGTTCACCTCCATGGCTACAAATAAATTACTATTCATAAATCTGATCCATCTAGAGCGCCATTCGATTCTATCGATACAGCCTCCTTGGAAAGTATAACAAAAGAAAACCTTAAAGCCTAGTTTTAATCCATAACTTAGAGATGTCCAGAAACCCGAAGGAACCGGTGTGCAGACCAAACAGGCTTTGATTTAGCTGAGCTTTTTTATTCATATGACAGCCATGTAGCACCCAGTAATTGTCTCGAAGAATCCCCTCTGCTTGATTCAGCAGTTTCACCCGTTCATCCTTTGGAGATTCTGTGAAAGGACCTAATACCTTCGAAAACAATGAAATCTGGTCCTCTCTAAGCAAAGAAAATAAATAATTAGATTTATTATTAAAGTAGTTAATCATTCCCCATTGCCAATCATCTTCTAAAACCTCTTCAGCAAGCTGGATCTCGGCTGTTGTCTGTATATGATCTGCCTTAAATTCATTGAAAAAATATAACTCAATTTGCAAACCTACGGAGGCAGCGCGTGTTTGGAGCCATAACGCTTCTTCTCGTTCTTCTTTTTTATCCTTAGTTGCTAAAGTAATGACTTCTCCCTGATACCCATTTTCCGCTAAAAGCGCTCGGGCATGTTCCAAAGTTGGATCTAGAAGCTCTCTCTTACTGCTCTCCCATGGCAAAAAGCTATCTGCTGGAGTGATACGATTGCCACCCAATTCTTTTATTAAAGCCGTTCGACTGTAAAGGATACGGATCACTTGGCGAAACCACAGCTGCTGATGAATTCCCTCTCTATGAAAATTAAACAGAATATATCTGCAGCCTAAGGCTGGGTAATCTATACTGTGATTGCTGATGATATCAGGTAAAAGTTCCCCATGTTCAGGATCTGGCAGCTGGTATTGGCGTTCATTAGAAGCCTCTTTTGGCAAATACCAAATCTCAACACGATCCAGAAGCGGCCGAATTCCGAAATAAAAATCAAAAGCTGCGAGCACCAAAACATCCTCATTCAGATCCAATAAACGGTAGGGACCTGTACCGCTTACTTCACTAGTGATGTCTATATCGTAAGGAAGAATGGACATGTGAATACAACTGAACAGATGCAGAAAAAAGAGATTTGGACGTGACAACACAAACCGGATTCGATGATCTCCTTCAACCTCTACTCGTTCGATATCCTTATAAAGGCTAACCGCAGGGCTGTTCAAGTCGATAAGCCGTTGTAGCGTCTCTTTTACATCTCTCGAGGTCATGATTCTTCCGTGATGAAAGCGCACCCCCTTACGGAGGTAAAAAATGTAACTTGTATGGCCCTCATTAGCTTCCCACATATGGGCCAAACCAGGAAGAAAGGTATCGGTCGTTGCATCATAAGTAACTAGTGTGCTATAGATCTGACCCAGCAAATAGGATTCAAAAGCGGTGTATACATAAGCAGGGTCCAGTACTTCCATATGCCGGTTACGGGTAATCCGCAGGACGTCCAGCCCTGAGGTTGACTCTGCTTCACTACGGAAACCCATCTGTTTATTTAACATCGTTAACAATCGTTCCTTTAAGGGTCCGGTCACCTGATCGCTGCTCATCAATTCGATAGCTTCTTTTATCTTTCCTTTACTGACTAACTCCTGAAAGCTATCCTCGAATACCTCATCAATACTTTTTAAAAAAGTAAGTTGAGAGATATGCCCCCTGCCTCTCCCCGGCTGCCATTGAATATATTCCTGCTCTTCCAGTTTCCGCAGCACGAATTTAACATTACGTGGAGTGCAAATCAGGATCGAAGCCAATAAATCTATCGTCACAGGAACAGGTTCATTCAGTTTGAACGAACTAGTAACGCCTGCTGCTAAACATAAAAAATGATTACTTATCTGGTCCAAATGGTTCACTCCTTTAAAGGTGAAATGGTCAATGTAATCCTTACACTTTTCCTTCCCCCTTTTATCATTATAATTATACATAAATCAACAAGGAATATGCAGCAACAATATTAGAGCAATAAGACTAGGAGATCGTAATCATTATGAATCAGCATCTAAGGCACATTCACCCACTAGCCTGGACAATTATCATCGGCACCATGTTCGGACGTCTGGTAACCTCGATGAGCATCCCGTTCTTATCCATCTATCTAACCCAAGTTCTCGGAGCTTCCCCGACACAAACAGGGATTACGGTCGCGGTTAGCTCGCTGGCAGGCGTATTGGCCAGTTTTTATGGCGGTTATATTTCTGATATTGTTGGCCGCAAAATCGTCATGTTAATCTCGGTATTTGGCTGGGCAGCCGTCTTCTTCGGATTCTCAGTGGCTCAACATCTATGGGTATTTTTCCTGGTGAACACCTTGAACGGCTTATGTCGATCTGTATTCGAGCCTACTTCACGGGCACTTTTATCTGATATTACACCTCCCGAGAGCAAACTGCTTGTCTTTAATCTTAGATATGCAGCAATTAATCTTGGTGTAGTATTTGGTCCGATCATTGGGCTACAGCTCGGCTCTGCGGAATCAACTTTTCCTTTTCTAATCGCAGGAATCGTTTATGTTGCATATGGAATTGTATTATTCATGCAATTTAAGGCACATCGTTCAAGCATGCCCGCCCGTACACAAGCTCAAGCACCACGTTTACTCGAAGCTTTGACAATCACCGGTAAAGACCGTGTGTTCCTACCTGTACTTCTGGGTACCATCTTTTGTGTGTTAGGATACGGTCACTTCGGCTCAACAATGGCTCAATATTTAGCGATGAATACGCATTTCACCAATGGTGGGCAATTGTTCTCCTATATGTTGTCACTGAATGCTATAACCGTGTTAGTAGTGCAGTATCCCATTGTACGAACGGCAAGTAAATTCCCGCCGATTGTCCCTTTAATCCTTGGGAATATCTGCGTTGCACTTAGTCTTCTCTTAGTGGGGCTTGCAGGTGGTGTGGCTCTATTAATGATCAGTGTAGTTCTGTTCACTATAGGGGAAGTCTTACTCTTTACGATGATGGATATGTTGATCGATCGGATTGCCAAACCTGAAATGAAAGGGACGTACTTTGGTACGATTGGCTTTAATAATTTAGGGAGTGTTATGGCACCTATCTTCGGGGGTGTGTTGTTAGACCATTATGGCGCTCAGAATGGCCTTGCGATCTTCGTACCGTTGGCTTTAACAACAGCTTTTGGTCTTCCTTTTCTTCTCGTAGCGCACAAAAGACTTGTTGCCAGAGAGAAATTAACACTTGGTGTTGAAACTAGAGCAATAAAAGGATAACTTATCCAATCCAATATTATGTTTATTGGATCATTCTCATCATGGTTAACATAATAATCATTATGTTAACCGAATATATGAATTAATTCATTTATCAGAAAATCGGGACCGTATCTTTGCAGAATATGCAATAGCTACGGTCTCTTTTACATAGAAAAAACGGTTAATCATATATTCCCTGCAGAAAACTCAACTGACCTTTCACATATTGCCTTAGCTCTAAGGGCTCAATGATTTCGGAATGTCCTATTATGCTCCAGATATTAGCACATGCACTTTCATAACCAAACATATTCACCTTTAAAATGAATGCATCCCCTTCTTCCCTCATTTCCATGACCTCTAGCTGAGATAAAGAAGACCTTGTTCTCTTATCGGCTCTAATCACAACAGGATAGACCTCTTCCTCTTTACAAGCTTGCTTAAAAACCTGTCCCTGCCGCTTCCAGTGCTCTTCTAATGAAAAATCCATAGGTATAGAGTACTCTTCTTCCACAAGCTGCGTAGAGGCAATTCGCTCACATTTAAATGTGCGGATGTGCTTAGCTTCTTCACAGTAGGCTATAAGATACCATTCCTCTTTTTTCACCACAAGACCATAGGGCTGTAATTTCCTGCATGATATTTCTCCGCTAACCTTTTGGTACGCAATCTGTAGTTTCTGAGATCGCCAAACAGCTGTCCGAATAGATTCCAGACAGGGAATTTCTATTCGTTCTGTCCACCAAGGTGTGTCATCGAAATAAAAGCGTTTTTGCGCTTTCTGAATGTCAGGTTGGTAGGATGCGGGCAATGTTTTTTCTAATTTCAACAGCGTCGTTTTCAGCTTAAGACCCGATTCAGAATGGCCCCCAGAATAGATGCCCATACCTGTTAAATATAGATTGATTACATCTTCACCATGTAACTGCTTCAGGTTAACTGTGTATCCCTCCATTAAGGAGATGCCACCATTGGGCCCCGACATAGACAACAAAGGAATTCCAGCTTCAGCTAGCACATCAATATCTCTATAGATTGAACGTACAGAGGTCTCCAAGGCTTGAGCTAGTTCATTGGCCTTCATTTTCCCTCTCGATTCCACTAATAATAAAATAGCAATCAAACGATGCAAGCGCATGAGAACCTCCGAGCTTTTCTTTTTTATCTAGTATACTTCAAAATTCTTGCCATGATGTTGTCAACAATAACAGGTTATGATTAGTTCATTACATAAAGGGAGCTGAAACATATGAAAATTGCCGTATTAGGAACAGGGTTCGGAGCTTATCATGCAGAATTATTGACGAAAAATGAGCGTGTAGACAAAGTTATTGTTTATGGTAGAAATGAAGCTAAGCTGCAAAATTTAAAACAAACGTTAGGCGTTGAGATTACCACAAATATAGAGGATATCATGCTTGATACCACGATTGATGTGATCGATATCTGTCTGCCCGTGACTTTACATAGACAATATGCCGTTGAGGCGCTTAAGCATGGAAAACATGTATTCTGTGAAACCCCCGTATGCTTTACCATTGAAGATGCCCTTGCGATGAAGGAAGCAGAACAATTTTATGGCAGACGAATTCTCGTGAACCAATTTATTAAATTTGATCCTGCGTACAAATATTTATACGAAACCACTTCTAATGAGAAATATGGAAAGCTTTTAGCCTTCACCTTAAAAAGAGAAACGTCTCCTCTCTGGGGGGATCTCGGACTTCATTCTATCTCCACAAATCTGATGATTCACGAACTTGATTTTGTAACGTGGCTGCTTGGATCGTTAGAAGAATACTTTGTGTGGGGAACCGATGGTGGACGAAGTGAACAAGCTTTAGTGCGTACCCATTTTCAGAAAACGAATGTCTCCGCAGAGATCGTTGTATCCTCACAAATGCCAACTGGTTATCCTTTTTCCGTAGGGTATGAGGCTTATTTTGAACAAGGAAAGCTAGTCTATCAAGAAAGTGACGACATGAACGGCACGGTTGAAGGATCATTAATTGAATATACCTCTGCAGGTAAACAGCAACTTTTGTTAGAACAAGCTAATCCTTTTGAAAAGAGTATTACGCATGCTCTCCAATGCTTAGAGGAGGGTTCTACATCAATAATCGAGTTAGACTATGCCTTACAAGCTATGGAATTAGCAATAAAAATAGAAAAAAAGCTTGTTTAAACATAAGGGTTGGTGTAGATATCCTTTTTCATGGTTTTTGTTTGTATGGGCGTAGAATTTGTAGAATTAGTGGATAGTAGCTAGGGAGAGGAATAGGTTTTGAGTTTTCTATTGTGAATTTTTCATATGTTGAAATTGTAGAATAAAGTAGTAAATTTAGTCCTTTTTGGTACGCTATGGTTAGTTCTTGTTCATAAAAAGCTGTTATTTCACAGCATTTTGGAGGGATTTCATCCTTGGGATTAAGGGCGTTCAATTAGAGGATAAACTAGTCATACGATGGAAATCCTCAAAATTAGAATGGCTCCTTATAAAACCAGCGGCAGTCTTGGACTGGGAAATAAAGTCCTATCTTTAATCCACCTCTATTACTCTTCTCATTTAAAGTACAAACCTACATCACGGTATTCTGCCCGTTAGCTGAACAGGCTGCCTATAATCTCGGCAGCCTGTTGTCATTGTGCTATCGTGCCCCATTAGCGTAATCGCGAGATTTATTAAATCTAACGATTAGTTTCAGAAAACTGAATCGATTGGATTGTATCAGTTAGCGGGTCAAATTGGATCGATACAAAAACTCCAAACTCGTTACCTGCTTTGCTTCTAATCCATAGTTTGAATTTCTCTTCAGACTTTTTAGGTGTTAGTTCAGTACGACCAATGTGCTTATAATCAATTATGACTGCATTGTATCGTTTTTGTGTTTCCTCTACTGCAATTTTGCCCCATTTTGCGTATTCAGGCGCAGCCTCTACTGTAACAGTGGAAAAAATAAGTATCGCCAAAAATGATATCAGTATTTTTTTCATAATAACCGCCCATCTGGAGAAGTTTCCAGTAATATCTCCCACTTTATCCAAATGTATTCTTAGACAACTTAACGCCAGCGAGCAGTCTACAACTTTATTTTTTCAATTTATCAAGATCTAGATTTAGGAAAGTCAGATATAATAAAGGGTTCCACATATTATACATCACTAATATGTGGAGCCCTTTATGCTTAACTATCGTACTCCCTTAGAATTCCTGTGGAACGAATATTTTAAATCGCATTGTTACTCATACGGCATCTTGTCCTTACCCATATATAACACACTGTTATATATGGGGTAATAGATGTAAAGTCGTTGGGTGTTCATATCTTTTATTGTATTGAATTCATCAACTCATAGTAATATTTAGAATCACTAGTCTTATAAAGGCTATACCAAGCGTCTAATGTTTTTGGAGAAAACACATCCAAAGCTTTCAAGATGTGTGCAGAAAATTCCAACGGAGCTATTCCAGATGCGGTGATCAGTTTTCCATCAGTTACAGCAGACTCCATTTTGTAATACTTTTCTCCTGTATAAGTGGGACAGATCATTTTAAGGTATTCCAGATCATTGCTTGTATGCCCACGTGAATTCAGCAATCCTGTCTGGGCAAGTCCCATTGTAGCGCCACAAATCGCTGCAACCCATATACCTTCCCTTAAACACCTTTCAGCGATTTTTAAGAGGGGGTGGTGAATGGTTTCTGTCCATGTATCTCCACCGGGTAAAATCAATAGATCGGATCTTTCAATACTGCAATCATCCAATTTGATGTCAGGCAATATTTTTAATCCGCCCATTGTAGTTACTGAAGTCTTATCAATTCCCACGGTAACTATTTTTGATGGGGCCAGCCCCTTTTTATAATATCTTCCCGAGTTCAGTTCGGCAGTTAAGTAACCTATTTCCCAGTCTGCCATTGTGTCAAACACATAAAGATATACCGTATTATTCATTTGCAAGTTCTCCCTATTTTACAATTCATCAAGTGATACCAACCATCGGTAATCAATGATTATCATCATTATAAAATGACTTCACTGACATCCGCTGTCAGTGAAGTTTTTAAAGTTGATAATATTCCATTAACTCCGACACAACACCAACAAGTTTTTCCTTCAAACTCTGTGGTTCGATTACTTGAATGGATTTCCCGTAGGATAAGAGAAAATTAGGAACATAGGTATGAATTGATTTTTCCTCAAGTAAAAAGATTGCTTGATTTGATGTACGCTCTTTCAGATGATGCCCCAAAAACCAATGCAGGCATAAGTCATCCAACGCCTCTGACCTACCTTCGATAATTAAAGCAATTAACCCGTCCTTGCCGACTAAATCAGGTAATAGATTTCGCAAAAAAAATTCCCGAGCCAAAAAAGCTTCGGAACGTTTAAATATGTTTTGAGTCCGCTTGATTTGTAAAATCCGTTCTACCCGAAAGCTGCGGATCTCATTTCTCAGGTGGCAAAATGCAACAATATACCATTTATTGTTCCAGTACACCATTCCATAGGGATCTATCACCCTAGTCTTGGGTTGATCATCACGGCGTGTGTGATAATCAATTTCTACAGAGAATTCGTTTGCTACAGCTTGCTCCAATTCCGCCAATACTGGCTGAATAGAAGGGTCTCCCCTACGGTTTATAACTTCAAATCCGGCTAAATGATGGCTGAGAACACTTTCCTGTTCCTGATTCGAATACATTTTCAATTTGGATGTCGCATTACCTAAAGCCTCACTCAAAGGGTATCCCGCTTCTTTTGCAAAAACAGCAGCATGAAGAAGTGCTTTTTTTTCTTCAATATCAAATAGCAGAGGTGCTCTGATAAAATTATTCAGTAAGCTATACCCGCCATTATGACCAGTGTCCGATATTATAGGCACTCCACTGGCACTTAGCGCATCAATATACCGATAGACTGTCCTTATATTTATTTCTAACTTTTCGGATATTTGTTTTGCGGTCATTTTAACACCCGAATTCAGCATCCATAGGATTGCCAGCATATTATCGTTTTTTGGCATTACATATACCTCATCTTTTATTAGGATCGCACTAAATTATTTGCTTTGCGAATCGCCTGCATCCCTTTATTCATCAATCTTTCAGCCTTTCAATCCTCACTTAGCAATCTATAAACAACAATCTGCAATTTTTAACATTGCTGCTCTTAGCTCAACCCAACAATCTACTTTACCACAACTTGTGATACAGTTCACCGCGCTGTTTGTAACGGTAAGTTTTTGGGCCATCCTTTGCAGAATGCTCTTTCTTTGATCCGCTAGGTTCCAATTGCCCTAACCGCCGTTCAGGGGACTAAAGAATATACACAGCATATACATCACCTGGAAGAATGGATATTTCCAGTTTCAATAAACTTGAGTGATGCGTATAGCCTTTACCAAGTAGACAGTTAATAACGCCTTTACACAAAAACAAACTTACCATGCGTCTGCTCATGAGCAGTAACGCACGGTAAGTTCCATCAATAATAACTCTTTATTTGGTAATATGTTGTATTTTTATGAAAATATCTTCCTTCTTCATTTATTTATGCCGTCATCAGTATTTAAGCTCACTATTCTTCCACATGGTATTCCCTTCCTTGTCGAAGCCTGTCATCTCGGTAGCGCTCATCAATTCGCCTGTTTTGACATCAAAGAAAGCGCTCATTCTCAAACTGTCATTCTCACGATTAGGAGAATTCGGCGAGATACCCATAACTCTTAGCAGCAGACGTGTTTTGGAGGAGTTAGGATCAGTATTATACCCGCTGATAGTAAAATGATACCCCTTGATCCAGTCATCTGCTATAGCAGGATTTCCTGGTTTCATCCCCAGTCTCTCAACAGCTTGTTTAACTGCATCGGAAGAATCGATTTGAATATCAGATATCGCATACTGTCCTTTTACAAGTAAATTCTTATCGTGCTTTTTCACATCAGTCTTAATGGCCATTCCATTATCGATCTTGATATAAATAAAAACATTCCCTTTCTTGCTGCCAAATTCGAGATTCCAAGCATCTCTTGTTCCATCCGAACCATCGGTTCGTTCCTGGGAAACAGAAGTGTCATCCGTGCTTGTTATGTTAATAAGTAACGGCTCTTCTTCCGTCAGCTTCTTCGCCTCTAAGTACCCAAGGCGCAGTGCCTCCATCGCGGTTACGCTCTTCTTTTCATTGGTTCCCTTATTCGTTATTGTGGCAGCTGGTTTCTCTGTCTCGTTAATCATCTCACTGGTTGTTGTGGCGGCCTGTTCCTCTGATTTGTTAGAAGAGCCGTCGAAAAGAACATTTTTCATACTGAAGAATAGAACGACCATAATCACAATCAATGTAATTGAGGCAATGCTAACATATTTCTTCTTACGCAAGGCTGCTTCTCCTTAGTTAATGAGTATAAGAAACTTTGGTTACGCCATAATTAACTGCTGAAGTAGTTTCCGTACTGTCCACACAATGACGATTGAATTTTCCAATTTTTAACACACCAAAATCATACAATAATGTTTCCTTAAATGCAATTCTTGTCGCATATTTTAAAATAACGGCTATTATTTACATTAACTCGAAACGAAATTGATCCTAGCTCACTGGTTTCAAGGGTTAAACTTGCCCCTATTTATGATACAGTTCACCGAGAATGATCTTAAACTAAGCTGCCCGTTAGCTGAATAAGCTAACAGTCATTCCCTCAAATCCTTTGATAGACCTCCGCATAGGAAAACTTAAGTTGTTCTCGCAACTTTTTATTTTCTTTTTCGAGCTTCTTCATCTTTCGTTTTAACGACGCAATGATGGTGTCCTTGTTGTTTTCATCGAACGCCAACAAACAATTGCATTTCTCCGCCTCATGCGTTACACTCTTTATATTGACAAATTTGCAGGTCTATAAAAAAGGAGGTTAACGCGCCCATGTGCCCCCGTACCAAAGAACAAAATGAGCTCATACGCATGCAGCGCAGGGAACAAATCCTGGACTTCGCCGCGCGCACCTACTTCCGTACAGGCGGAAGCTTTGATATTCGCGACGTCGCCCGCGAGGCTGGTCTCGGTTATGGCACGGTATACCATTATTACCCCAACCGGTATTTACTAATAGAAGATGTGCTGAGCAGCGGCTTCGAGCGATGTGAGCAAACCCTGACTCAATGGGCGAACATCAGCCGGGACACCCCTGACAACAGGCAGTTGTTAACGTATTGCAAGATGCTACTCCAGTTGTGGCAGTCAGATGCCCGCGCATATCTCGTCTACAAAATGGCAGCGGAGCATTTTACAGGCTTGCCAGAGAAAGATCGGCACCCTGCCAAGAGACGATTCATGGAAAGACTGTATGTTCCACTCCAATCGACTATCCAACGCGAAGACGACAGCATCAACCTTATGCTTGCCGTGTTGGTCGGCTGCTGCGGGCTGCACTACTATGCGAACAATTCCGAGCTGGACGTCGATCGAATCGCCCAACTCGCGATGCAAGCCATTACAAAGGAGTCCTGAAACAAACATGGTTATCTTAAAAAGCAAGTATGAAATCGAAGCCATCCGCAAGGCATGCCAGGTTGTGGCCGAATGCCATCGCACAATTGCTCCGCTCATCAAACCGGGCATCACAACGAACGAGATTGAGCGCATATTCGAAGATATTATTTTGAAGCACGGCGCCAAACCCTATACGAAGGGCTACAATGGCTATCAATATGCAACCTGTGCCTCCGTCAACGACGTAATTGCACATGGCTTCCCTACAAATAAGCCACTTGAGGAAGGCGATATCGTGACGATCGACACGGTAGCGGAGCTCGACGGCTGGCTCGGCGATTCAGCCTGGAGCTATGCGGTCGGGAAGATCTCACCGACGGCTGAGAAGCTGATGCGCGTCACGAAGGAGTGCCTTGACCTCGGCATCGCGCAGGCACAGCCCGGCAATCGGCTCGGAGACGTGACGAGCGCAATCCAGCGGCATGCCGAATCGAACAACTTCGGTGTCGTGCGCGACCTTCTCGCTCATGGCATCGGTCGTGACCTTCACGAGGAGCCGACCTATATGCATGTCGGCAAGCCCGGCAAAGGCCCCCGCATCAAGGAAGGCATGGTATTCACGATCGAGCCCATGATCACTGAAGGCACCTACAACATGACAATTGATCAGGACGGCTGGACCGCCCGGACGCTGGACCGCAAGCTCGCCGCCCAATACGAGCATACGATCGCCATCACCGCTGAAGGACCACAAATCCTGACCGCGCAATAGAACAATTAGAAGCCGACCAACGAGAGGGTCGACTTCTTTTTTATTTATTGAGCAGAAAACGAATGGCCCGCGGACCGATTAAATTCTTAATGCGAAAAGGATGCTAAACTTAGAAACAACAAAATCCCCCTCAATCTGAGGGGGGGGGTCTATCGCAATGCATTACGTTTCTCCTAACATTTCCTACAAACACTAATGATAGATGAAGATGACAGAGAAAACGGCATTTTATCCCAGTCAGCATATTGATGTTCGACGCAAAAGCCGTGACGAGTTAATAAAGAATGTAGCGTATTCGGATCCGTGAACCGACAAGCAATTCGTGAGGTCGTTCGCTTATACCCCCAATCACGCATCGTGACCCAATGCATGATATGCTGGCCAGCATCGTAACATTGGGTGCCTGATACCTTGACGTTATTTCCATCCTTATCAATAAATGATCCCCATTCTGTCTCCTCTTGATCGGATAAATCCGTTCCCTCCGGATTTCGGGTCTCAAATGCAAAGATTCCATGAGGTTGTAAATGTTTGTGAACGGTCGTGAGCAAATCGCTTTGATCTTGATCACTTAAAAATGCCTGAAAAGCATTACCAGTCAAATAAATCATCGAAAATCGCTTGTCCGATTCGAAGGTACGGGCATCACCTTCCATAAAAGTAACAGTCAGCCCTTTCGCCTTCAACCGCGCATACGCAATCATCGCTGAAGAGATATCTACACCGGTCATTGTTATACCGGCTTTCGAGAGGGGGATCGTTGTTAAGCCTGTACCACAAGCAAGTTCTAACACTTCCCCAGGACTCGATCTGGCAAGCTCAAGATAGAACTGATATTTGTCCATTTCACCGTCAAATTCAAGATCGTAATTTACCGGATCTTGAAATTCTTCAAGATTGCTATGTTCAATCAACACCATTCCCCCTTTCATTCCTTGTTAGAATATAATCGAAATAAATGCTAATCGACAGCCATCGCGCTTAACAGTATTATTTTACTATTTTTTTGATAACACGTTTGGTGATAAACGGTTATAATCAATTTTTATCAAACATACCAGTCCTCGTTAGTTCAACCTGAACGTTCCATTTCATATTTTATAAAATATACTTTCACCATTGAGGAAGGGGCGACAATACTCAGCGCATAATTTGGGCATTCTTTCACGCATCCAATCATGAACATGTACATTCTCTATCTGGAAGACGTAATACCCAATAATAGCGACCAACATTAAACCTTCTAACTGTAGTAGATCACTCGCTGTATTTTCACACTCTCTGTAATAACCCTTTAGGAAAGTATCTCTTCGATCGGAAGGCAGCATCATAGCTCCCATGGCTACATCAAGTAAAGCATAACCTTTTCCGAAAAAGCCAAAATCGATAAAACGCACCTTTCCTTCGGTTGTGATGATGATATTACCCATACACAAATCCCCATGAATAAGGTCCGGGCCAGCCTCCCCGCCATGGTCATCTAACCGGGAGTTGATCAATTGCAGCGTTTGTTCAATGACATTAGCATCAGGAGGCGTAAATAAATTCTTTTTCACACCCGAATGAATCACACGGATCATCCGTTCATTATAAGCTTTGCCTTGACTCGGGCGAATCTCCATACCTGAATGTTCGTACTGCCGAAAAAAAGTATGCAGTTCTGCTATTTGAGATCCCAGTTCTTTTACCAGTTCAAGATTGTTAACATCATTCATATTCATGTCTCTTCCATCCAACCAGGTGAGGACGGAGCAGTTTAGCAGTTCACCTTCGTATTCAATGATCGTAATAAGTTCACCCTCATTGTTTCTTACGGGAGTCTGTATTTCGTTGGTGCTCCAGCTTCCCAGCTTCTCAAGCATTTGCAATTCTCCAAGAATGCCGCTGTATGTATGTTGCAGACCTTTCATGTCCTCCATAAAAGGTTCATGAATGCGGAGTAAATATGATTTTCCCGTTCTGTCATTAACACGATAGGTTGTACTTCTACAACATTTTCGAAATATCCTGCCTATAGCTTGACGAAGCTGCCGGAATGTTTTTCGCGGCAGCCTCGTTGTGAAAGGATATTCAGCGCTCAGTTTCAATAGTCCAACCAAACTCTTTTATTTCTTAGTGATAGGCACCCATATTTCACTTTTAAAATTTGGCGATGTGATATCTTTGTGCTCATTCCATAGAATTTCAGGCCCTTTAATTAGCTCATATCCCGATGACAGAGCCCATTCCGAATATATTCGGCCCCAGATCTCTTGTAGCGCACTCGGAAAAGAGCCGACGACTGTGAATACAGCCCACATAGAGGCCTCCACTTCCAGCTGATCCAAGCCATTCCATGCGTCTTTCGTAGTGGCAACGCCAATATAATGATCGAACTCTCCTTTTTCCTCCATACGTCCTTCAGAGAAATTTGTAGAGGCGCTTATAAATCCTGAGGGCTCAACATCAGAAAATCTCTTCATCTCATCAATCATTTCCGGCGTCAACCCTTCATACATCGATGCAATCTCCGGATTAACCCCTTGGAAAATGATTGGAACCCGTTTTTTTATACCCACGATGCGAAAAGATTCTTTTTTTTCAATACGATAATTCATTTCATTTCCTCCTTTGATAGTCAGCTGAAACGACATCCGAGGGAACGCCTTAAGGGAATGTCCATGGACCCGAGCTTCCGAAGGACTAACCCCATGTATGCTATGGAAAGCCCTAGAAAAGGAATCCGGCGAATTATAACCATACTTCAGAGCAGCATCGATAATTTTGATATTACTTTGTGAAAGCTCGAGTGCTGCCAAAGTTAGACGTCGACGCCGGATGTATTCCGACAGAGTAATGCCTGCTAGGAAGGAGAACATACGAGTAAAATGATATTCCGAACAGCAGGCTATTTTCACAACCTCCTGATAATCAATGGGATTTGTTAGGTTCTCCTCAATATAGTTTATTGCTTTGTTCAGTTGTACCAGCGTATCCATGACGTTGCCTCCCCTCGTTAATTATAAGGTTATCAGAGATGGTTTTTATCTTCCCGACTTTATCTGCACGATTCTGTAGGGTTTTTTCATGTTTCGATGAACAGAGACTCAATACGAGGAAGTTACTCTCTTCTCACAAGAAGGACTACTTTTTTTGATTGTCAAAATTATAGTTAACATAATCATAATTATGTTAACTATAATCTGAAGTGCGTTCATAAGCTCGCTCGTCCACTCACTTTCACAACCTTTTCATAGCAAGAGCAAAACGCTCTATCGTCTCTTTTGACAACCCATTTACGTTCTTATTTTTTCCTTTTACCATCCGCAGTACAAACCGGTCTAGCAAAGTTAGCTTCTCTTCATAGATCTCATCTCCAAAAACTTCTTTCGTCACCGATTGGTCATATAACACTTCTGGAAACGCAGATTTCAATTCTTGTGAGGCCTGTTCACCTGTTGCTCCTGCACAAACAAACAATCCTACTCGTTTTTTCCCTAGTTCATTTTGATATTTTGTTGTAAAATCAGTCATTTGTTTTTGGATTTTTCCATAATAAACAGATCCTCCTAAGATGACCGTATCATATCGTTCTAGTGTCGGCTCTTTAACATGCATCAAATTAACTACTTCGGTTTCTTCGCCCAGTTGAGATTTTAATAAATAAGCCGCTTTTTCCGCACACCCATATTTCGAGGTATACATAATTATTGTCTTCATTCTAATCACTCCCTGCCGCTTGCTGGTCACTTATTATCTTAAGGGTTCACGTACATGCTTTAACAAAATAACCATACAAGCAGCAATAGCTACAGTCATCGTCGGAAAAATTACACACTCGGCTATAGACACAGCCACACCGCTATAGATCATTGCCACCAGCATTGCCGTAATTGCTAGCAGTAATGTAACTCCTTTAAAAACAACGACAGTTGCCAGTAGGTACCCAAAAGGTTGTCTACGAATGACCATAATCCCCGTTACAATTGCTAATGGGACTAAGATCGCAAGATCCAAAACTTGAATTACCAACGTACTATAGTGCTCTAGCCCTTGTGGCGGTGTTCCCCCCAGTAGTGAATTCAGTATTTTCCCTAGCCAGAGCAATAAAATCATAAAAGCAATAACCATTAGGGAAAAGCCGATTCCTTTAGAAGGTAAACTGTTTTTAAAGTATGTATGAATGGATTCTTTGTCGAAGGAAAATAAGGCTAGGATGAATGCGAAAAAACTTAAAGAAAACAACAGCACATAAACTAAAAACAATGAATTGTACATCGTCAGAAAGCTGTAGGATGCGTAAGTATATAAAAAGTACCCCAAAGTGCCCGTAAGGAGCATCCTCCCCTTTATCGAGCCTTTAATTGTCATGATGAGTGAACTGAGCAGTAAAGGTATGGCAAGAAATAATGTAACTCCATCCTGTGCTTTAGCTTGTGCCGCCGCAGAGACAGAATCATGGCTGTACACTCCTGACCCCTGAAGCTTTACATCCTCGCCCCATATTGACGTGAAAGTATATTTTGTTCCATCACTTATCCCATCTGAAAACAACCCAACCGCTGTTGCAAACACTGCAATAACCGAAATCAACACCGACAGCACTACGACTTTCCTTATATGTTTTATAACACCCTCCCCCTCCCTTCATGAAAATATTTAGATTTCACCTGGAAGCAATAGCAACCATTGAATCCAAATGACATGAAATCAGAGCTTCGACCTGATCATCAGGCAGATCCTTTTCGACAAGCAACCGCATAATTAAACCGAATGCTGCACTCCATATCACCTGAGCAGTGAGTTCTACGAAAGCTTCTTCACGGTTTTTTTGTGCTTCAGATCTGAGCAGGCCCTGGCAGAGCATCCCAATCGCTTTACGCTCCTGTGCAGCTCCTCTAAATAGAACAGCTGTGTAACTAAGAACAGCCGGTGTATCGTTTAGCATGACATTCCGGTATTCTACACCCGTAGAAAGAGACATCCTGATGAACTTCTCCAATGTTCGTTTTAAAAGTGTATCTGGAGGTAATTCCTGCTGTACCTCTTGTTGCACAGACTGAAGCTCAGAAAGCATATCCGTATATTTTTGTTGCAAATAGTTCTCGATAATCTCTTCTTTGCCTTTAAAATAATGATAAATAATTCCCGGTGAATATTCGATTTTCTCAGCGATTTTTCGGATAGACAGCTTCTCTATTCCCTCTTCGGCAATCAATAAAGCTGCATTTTGCAGGATCAGATTTCTCATTTCTTCACGCTCACGTACTTTTCGTTGTTCTTTAGTCATAAATTCGTCTCCTTGTGGATTGAACACCGTTTAATATTTGAACATTGTTTAATATATATTTTGAATTATTTTATGTCAATCTCCTTAGTCACATGTATTCTCCTCCCCCAATGTACATATCGGACATAAAAAATCCGCCAGTCATTTAGACTGACGGAACCTTTAATTTGTGAAGTTAAAGGATTACAGACAGAGGGTTTTAGTAATGATAACCAACAGGATAAACAGAACCAGAATAGCTCCTGTGGAAGTGAAACCACCGTATCCTCCTGCAAATTCGCCCATTGTTGACTCCTCCTTTGTAATTGAGTACATCATAAGATATGCAATATTGCCCTCACTGACTGGGTATTTTGAACACAAAAAATAAACCAACGACCTTTTTTATGGTGAATGGTTTAATAGGTTAACATAATTAATGTTATGTTAACTTCAATAGAGAGCATAAGATGCTCCCTACATCACAATTCGTATATGTTCTTAATAGCTAGCCAGTTTTATAAAAAATCACAATTTCCTGACCTTCCGTCTTGACGCTCTCTTTGTCATTCTCTACTGTCTAGCGCTCACTCGCTTAGCCCCTTTTTCAATCCATTTGCCGTTAGTAACAAGCTCCATAGCTAAAAGAAACCAGCAATATAACGGTTTTTATTTCTTAATCCTATTAATAGTTAATGTGTTGAAGTATTGGCTGGGGTTGCCTTGCTGTGGATTAAAGCGCTCTTGAAACTCTCCATGGGTATAGTCCCCGATCACTTTATGCCAGAAATCACGAGCAGGTGTATTCGCACGGACTTGTGAAACCTTCCATTCCCCAGAGTACATATCAAAGAGCTTATGCGCAGCCCATGTACCTACACCACTTCGGCGGTATTTTTGCATCACAAAAAACTCAGTCATATAAAACTGGCCTTCAGGATTACGCAATAACCTGTCCACCAAAGCAAAACCAGCAATATGCCCGTCCACCTTAAACAAATATGCGAATTTATTATTTCCGCTACTCCAATAAGCTTCTAGTCCCGGATAGGCCGGAAATACCCCGTCTTGATTGACATCAAATTCTAAATAACTGGTGAAATCATATAGGTAGAACTGCATTAATCTGCTTATAGTATGCTTACGTTCTTTGGGAACCAGCTCAATTTCAAGTTTCATTATGTGCACCTCTGACATTTATGTTTACTTCACATCATGTTTCAACCAAAAATCCCTTTAGTACCAAGGGTTTTCTCTTCTCCATCAGGTCAAAATCACAAATAGGTCACATTTTTTTTACTAAAGACTCATTACCCTGTCTAACGTGTCTGCAACTTCTTGCTGCATAGATGGGATCACATGACTGTAAGTATCCAACGTTATGCCGACTTTAGAATGTCCCATTCGTTCTGAAAGGATCTTCACATTAATGTTTTCCTTTATCAGAATCGTAGCATGGGTATGACGTAAGCTATGGAACGGGATGTGTGGCATATTGGCTTTTATCAAATCTTTTTTATATGCTGTAGTAAGAGCGTCTGGAAAGATATTCTTCCCATTTTTATAATTAAAAATAATCAAATCCATATCAATGAATCTTGATCCTAGCCGCAACTTAAATTCTAAATACTTTTTTCGCTGTTCCTTTAGGATCTCAATAAGTGCGTTTGGTATAGATACTCTACGGACACCAGACGATGTTTTTGCGCCTTGTTTAATGGTCTTTCCGAAGTTAACCAATGTCTGATTGACTGCAAGCTCTTTTTTCTCAAAGTCGATATCCTGCCATCTTAGTGCACATATTTCACCTTTTCTAAGTCCGCAATATAGAGCTAGTGCATAAGCACAATAAAATCTATAATCTTTTGCTACTTTTAAAAATTCCATAGTTTGTTCAAGAGTCCATATTTTCATTTCGAGTTTCACATACTTGGGAAGTGTTACTTTTCGCATTGGATTGTCTTTGATAATTTTATACATTATGGCTTTGTCTAGTGCCTTCTTTACAACTGTTACGACTCTATCAATTGAATTTCTTGCATAACCCTCTTCATGCATACCTGTAACGAATTTTTGACATTGCATTGGGGTAAGTTTCTGAAGTCTTATGTTACCGAGTTTAGGTTTAATATGATTTTTAAAAGCCAAATAATTATGATAATAAGTTGTCTCATTAACCTGTAGTATTCTATCAGTCTTGAACCAATCCTCAAAGAAATTAGCAACAGTTAATGTGTTTGGAGAAGAGTATTGTCCAGCGTTGACCTCGTTTTTGAGTTCAAGCATTTTTTCATCAGCTTCACGCTTAGACTTAAACCCCTTTCTTCTTATTTGTTTTCTTTCACCAGTTTCATCCTGATAATCAAATATAAATCTCCAAGTCTTGGTTTTTTCATCGTATTTAGGAACTGCCATTTCAACACTCTCCCACTCTAATAGAATAGGAGTCAAAGCATGTGACTATCTTATATTATATCACATGATTTTGACTCCTATATAATGTTAACTATATGTATTATTAATCATATTAATCACTTTCCTTCTCTTAGCCACTTATCAAAAACTTCTTCATGCACTAAGTATCTTCGACCAATTTTGATAGCATGAAATTCTTTGCGTTTAATGATCATATAAGCACTATCTCGTCCAATTCCCATCTTGTTCATAATATCTTTAATGCCAATCATTACCTTTGTTTTTTCCTGAGTATGAATTTGACTGTCCCCTTTCATTAATCTCATAAACCTCATTAACCCTTCATCTATCAGTTTCGGATCAATAGTCCGTGGCTCATCATTCAATATGTTACGCGACACTATTCGCCAAGCAGCTCCTCATGCGTTCCACAAGCCAGTCTCAGCCATTCTAATTGACTTTCAAACAATATATACATTCTCATATGTAGTCATCTGTAACTGGATTAAAATCTGTCTCATATGACTTAACAGACTAGGAGGACATTGACTCATAATATGATCGTTTCCATTCCAGATAAAATAGTTGTTTTATATGTATGTTTATTCATTTAACTTTGCTCTTACTTAATCTAAATACTCGATTAATACAACTCTCTAAGATATGATTCTCTAACATCCTGTAAATAGAAGTGATCCAGAAATACCCTAGCCTCTTCTTCTGAAACATCTTCATCCATTAGTAAACTTCTAATATAGACAATTGGCTCAAGGTGTTCTCCATCAGTACTGTACTGCCCTGCTACAATCCCATAATCCTCAAGTAAATTCTTATTACCCAATACTTTCCATCCTCCAATTTATTACATTTCATACTCATCATACTCTACACTATCGCCCACATTATTACTCCCACCATATGTATCTGCTTCTTGATCCCGATTAGCCGTTGCAATTGCTGTTAAACTTTTAATTTCATTTTCGCTCAAGCCAACATAATTTAGTCTCAGGATCATCTTTGACAATTCCTTGTGCGAGATAGTCCATCCACGTTCAACAAATTTAATTGTTCGAATAAAAGTATGGGCAATATTTCTTGCTCTCTGCTCGTTGTAAACAAGTTTATTTTCATCAAGGTAATTAAAGCTGCTTAATGTTCCAATCTCTCCGTTGTAGTAATAGAACTGGTTGTGTTTAAAATCAAACTCCGATACAACTTCATCAATACTTCCCACCCATTGAGTAATAATCTGATATTTACCAATACTGATTGCATTCTCTGTTAGAATAAATGGGAGTCCTTTATATTCTCCCTTTTTTACCCCTTTCTTCTCTTCCATACCACCCAAGTTATCAAAGTAATCTCTAAGCGCAATAGCAAATCGTTTATTCGTCAGGAAGAAATCATAATCATTTGGTTCCTGCTCATTATAAATACTATGTATACAACCACCTGCAATGAATGAATACACTTCAAAACTTTCTTGAAGATTTTTAGGTAACAGACTTTTTAATTCAGCTTTAGCTATATCATATAGATTCTTTTCAGTAATCTTAGTAAGTGGCTTATTGTCTGGTTCATTGTCAGCCAAACTATGTTCCTTCAATATTTCACTATATTTCTTATAAAATTCATGTCTATCAGTAATCTCTTTACCTTGTTCAAACCGTCTAACCTTTTTGTCTGAGCATCCAATAAGTTCAGCAATAGCTTTTTGCGTAAATGAAGTTTCAAGGCGTTCATTTTTCATCATCTCTCCGACTAAATCCCAACCAAGGTTTTTCATTAATTGCATCATCCTTTTATTTTATGTATTTTTATTATTAGATAACTCATTAACCAACTGATTTATATATAACATCTTATTACCACATGTATAGTATCTCGCCTTATCCTTACACGTCTTCCCCAATCTAATCAACAACTCATCTTCTGTTTCAGTAAATCCATGCTTACTATGTATAAACTCATTCCACCGAATAGGCTTTCCTTCGCTCAACTGTTTGTAAAATGTCTCTCGGACAACTCTACCTAATGGAGTAACCCATATAGCTCGTTTCCTATAATCGCGTTTGATTATGTGATAACTACCCTTATTTCTAACTTCATGAGTCTCCCAATTCCAACCAGCAAACAGCAATCCTAACTTAGCAAGCTTATTTATAGCTCTTCTATTTGCTTCGTCAGCCGCTCGACTATCATCTATAGGAGTCAGTATCAAGTTACTATCGTCTTCGTGTGGAGCTAATAACAATGCTCTACGTTCAAGTTTTCCAAGCCTTACACCTGATAGTTTCTCACATTGTTGATTAATTAGCCTTGGACAGTATTCGCACGGAGTAAATCCCCTAGCAACCTCTGATATTTGCTCCTTACTATATAAGCGGCTTTCTGTGTTTTCATAAAGAGTGGTTAGCAGAGGACACAAATTATTGTCATGGTGACATAAGATGTTGTTTATTACGTCATTATGTCCTACTGTACCTTGTGGAAAACTTTCCCTTCCCACAACGTTTAGTGCTTCTTCGGAATCTCTATTCATACATTATTCCTGACTATTATGTATTTTTATTCTTTATACCTCTTCATTTCTATAACGTTCTAACTCATCAATAGCTCTCAGTAACAAAGTATCATCATCCTCAGCATTGAATCCCTGACTGATTCGTGCCTTACCTTCCATGATTCTGTGAGCCGCTTTCCTAACCTTCTCAATGGATACTGGTTCTAGGCATTGTTCTAAAAATGTTTTATCTGACATTCTTATTTCACTCCAATATTTTATTTATTTTTATTAATAAAATCATCATTAGGAGCGGGACGACTCACCATATTGATGTGTCGTTTAAGCCGCTCCTGTATAGGTCTTGATTGAAAACTATAACATATACAATTTCAAATCCGCACGAGTTGAAGAGTTCTCTGTATGATCAATCGCTTGTTTACCTTCATTATCCTTAATTTTTGCATCTGCTTTATAGTAATTTGTCAGTTCACCAATGTAAAAATGATTTTCATTAATCACGCTCAACATCAGCGGGGTCTTACCCTCATTATTCTGTAAATTAACATTCAGAGCGTTTAATTTAATTACACTATAAACAGCAAAGTTATTTTCCAAAACTACGTAATGAAGCAAACTGTTTCCTGTCTCTTTATCCTGCGCATTAATTGTTATCTCTTTAGCTGCTATTCCTGCCTTAACCTTCTCAGCATCTAATTTACCATCCGTACTATATTTGTCATGCAATCCTTGCACATATTCCCCTCCTGCTTTGGTCGACGAAGCGTTTGTATTCCCTGTTTTAGTTCCTGTAGATGCTGAATTAGTAGTATTGGTTACCCCTTCAGCAAACGTTACAGTAGTTGAAGTAACTCCACTAACTGAATAGCCAAAAGAGTCACCAGCATCGCGCACCGGAACATAAAGCTTATTTTGAACGTTCATTGCTTCGACTGATTTTTGATTGCTACCCACGACAATTTTAATCGTTTTAGGAGTTGCTTTTAGGTGAGTTGCTGCACCTACGGCTGTTCCTGCTGTTAAAGTTACGCCTACTATTAAACCTAATGCAAATGTTGGAATTTTCTTCATTTTATGTACCCTCCCGAAGTTATATGGAATATGTCTGATTACAGTATATACCATATATATCGGTAAATTATTGGTCTTTGTTAAATGTTTGTAAGTTCAAGATTAAAACCATGAAATGTTATATTTCCTTCTTCCATTTCAATATATGATTCATCACCATACGACAAGTTTGCTTTGATACAACTATCTTCCCCATACTTTAATTTCACACCATTAATTTTATATTTATATTCACTTGTATAAGGTCTGACGCTCTCTTTAATAACTGTATTTTTATTATAGTCTCCTTTTCTATTAGTAGAGTTTTTACTATTCATAAAAATAGCATTGTTCTCTAGATCAAATTTAATTGTCTTTCCGTTCACGTTAATCATCATCTTTATTCTTATCCCCTTTCATTTTAATTGTTAAAGTAATTGAACTCTTTTCCATAAAAATTAATTTTTCCATCAGGAGTCATTTCAACGTATGCCTTATCTGTGCCATATTTACTTGTTCCACCTATAGCAACAGCATTCATATTTTTAGACAAAAGATTAATAAATCCATCGTCAGACAACATCGTAATTCCTTCATCTTTCAAATCAATTGAACGTTCTTTACCATAGTTGCTTTGATAATAAGTAGACTTATAACCGCCAGCGTATTTGAGATTAACTACTTTACTATACCCGAGATTATCACCTGTACCAATTGTTTCTCTTGGCGTTGCAGCATTCCCGCTGTTCTCAAATGTATAATGATTTCTAACCAACATTCCATTCTCTACGCTTGCCTTTTTGATAGTTTCAGGCTCATTCAAAGGAATTCTTTTGAATTGTTTAATGTTATGTTTTGTAATACGATATACAATAATTTCTTTGCCAACACCTTCATTTGAAATTGCTTCATATATTGGTATAAAAAACTCTGGGTTAATTTTAACTTTTGAAAGATACTTAGGGTTGCTAATTTCTTTATTTGCTTCATTCATACTCGCACCGTAACACAGAAAACGATTATTCCTATGTCCTAAAAACTTATTACCCGGCTTAAATTGAACATAATTATTGCTAAATTGGGCATATGCTATACCTTTATTATCAAATCCATATTTTGCAAAGGCTAATTCGTCACCTTCTTCAGCAAGATTAGTATGTATATTACTGGCAAGTTGGCAGAGCTTGTTGAAACTTCTGTCCTTTTGCTCTACAAAACATTTCTTTAGATGTTTGACCAACTCCATATCACCACTAAAGAAATACGCTTCACCGTCAATAATTTCAATCTTCCCATCAGTAGTTTCAGTTTCGTGTCGGTATCTCTCACCATTAAATCTGAAACTAATTGCAGTATCCACTGCTAACCAATGTTCATGTGGCTTACTAGCCGATATTGCTAAACTCATACAATACAACCACCATTCTTAGTTTTTTATGTGTTATCCTAACTCCCTAACTACATTTCTTACAATCATACATATGTACTGAGCTGTTCATACAAAAAGTCATTCATAAACGCTTCATTAATCCATTCCCGCTATCGTTCATTAATCTCAATCAATCCTCTCACCACCCTTCACCATAATAAGCATTACAATTCAAACGGCAATCCATTATATTTCTTGAATAAATCCCTTACCTTGCTTTCTTGATCAGGTTTTAAATCTCTGTTACCAGTCAAAAACATTGAGAATTCTGATGGTGAGATATCTATTCCTCTTGCAATGAAATTCTTCTTTACTCCATATTCCTTAATTACATATTCGATTTTTTCCTTTACACTCATCATTAGCACCTCTTCTTTTTTGTATGTTTATTAATCAAAAACCCATCAATTCTAACTCTTCCAAGAAATCTGAGTATTGATCAACATCATAATCATGTAATTGAAACTCGAACATACTCAAGTCGCTACAGATCTTAGTTAGATTCTTCATTGTTCCCCCGCTCCTTTCATTTATTTCTATCAATTTGTTCAATTTCTAAGTTGTTGTTCCTTGTTGATATCCCTATCTTAGCACATAGTATTTTATTTGTATATGTTTATCATTAAAATATTTCTATTTATATTTCTCTTCATTAAATGGCAGACAAATGGCTTTCTATTAAATGTGTGTCACATGACACTTTCTCCTGTACTTCTCTCTAAACAGGAGCAAAGGGGGGTTAAATTTGACCCTCCCCCTCATATTTGGTGAACCATACGCAAATTGCGTATCAGTGACCTTTGCCAAAGGTTATGAACCACCTTGAATATCACGATGGTTCATGGTGAAACTGCGACTGTGAGCCTCAGTGGTTTCCTTCAAGCTGACGGAGAGTTATCAATTTGTGATGTCCTTTAAGGACATGGAAAATAAATTCAGGGTTTTAGGAGCCTGTTTTTAAGACAGTCCCTGTATGCACAAAAAAGTGCAGATTAAAAAAATCGTGGGAAGGGATCATTGGTTTTGAGTCGGTTAACAGCACAGTTTCGTACTCTTCTTCTGATAACGCACTTTTCCACTATCCTATAGTACCTAGGTTGGCATCAAATTGATGTAACCTTTATTATCCAAATGTGGCGACGTCGCCACTTTTTATATGACTCGGCTAAATTGCCGATACGCAAAATTTTGCGGAACGGATATGTGTAATTTCTAATACCTCCCTAATTCTGCCGGACAAAATGACCAGCAGAAAACCATTAACCAGTTGCAATTTTTGACTGGTTTAGGGTCACATCAATTAGATTCCACCCTAATTCACGGAAGCCTTCCTAGTAAAAGCAATATTAAATTTTCAATGTTGTGTTCAATCGTGCGTTAAATTTGACGCTCCTTTTGGATTCGGTGAATCGCCGTAACCGGATATTGCGTATCACCATATCATTCCGTCAAATTAGACCGTCAGAACAATGGTCTCTGGCAATCTATCGAATTCTATTTACGGAATATGCGTGATCTCAGCGGTAAATCACCTACGAGTTTCTATTTTCCCATTTTGGTAAATTAGATTGAGTAAACGAATTTAGGGAGAGGTTAAATTAACCTTGGATCTTTTAAAATGAGATGTCCGAAATAAGAACACGCTGAAGAGTAGCACACGTGCGCAAATTCAACAATGTTAACGAACGTAATTTTGCGTTGGTTGATTAAGCACTAGTTGAGAGTACGTACTCTTATATTCCCTTTAATTGTCAATGTAACCGCGCGCGCGGTCAGTGCTACTTTCGTTTCCATATACATTGACTATCTTCTAGGTTAAGTTCACATTGAACCTGAGCATTAGCAAGGGTACGGAAAATTTTCCGGAGGGTAGGACGAAATCCCCTCCCCCTAACCCTCATTTAACATTGAAGGGTACTAGTGTTTCATGTAGAATATACCAATATATACTACAATATAAGGGGATTTGATAATGAACGACAAAGTTAAAGGATTATTATTAGGGCTAACTATTGGGAGTCTGTTTACTGGCTCAGTTATTTATGCTGATTTTGGATCAAAGGAAATGGTATGGAACAAATACATTAATTTCTTTGTCAATGGTGAACGTAAGCTTACTGATGAAGTGTTGGTTGTCAATGGAACTTCATATATCCCATTAAAGACAGTATCCAAGGTCACAAATACACCTTTGACTGCTGATTTTGATCGTAATAATATCTATTTTGGAAAAATCCCTACCAACAAGGGAATTACTGCTGCTCAAGCTATCCAAAAGGTAAAAAGTAAATATGGAAGTAAAATACCTAAAGGTTATCTTGTTGAAATAGACAGTATTGATGAGAAGGGAAATTACATAATTCATGTTTATGAGATCGTTATAGATAACAAGGCTACAGGTGATGGACATACTGCTACTTTTGACTGGTATACTGTTGACAAGTTTACAGGCGCAATCACTTCTTCTTTTGACTTCTAGTAGTATCGACTGTAATTATTGAGGGATGAGTCTTCTAGCAGACTGCATCCATTTATTTTATTAGTAAACATAAATAATATTTACTTTCCTGTTCTATTGGTGTATATTTTAAACCACCACTAACTCTAAAGGTGGAATAAATGGGAAAGGAGTATTCAATCTTAAGATATTATTGTCAAAACACCCTAATGGGAACATCAAAAAAACCACATAAACAAAGGGAAAATTAAAGCTATTTCATATTTACTTGCCAAAACCCTCTTATGGGTAAACCTTTTCCTCAAAAAACTTGCCAAAACACCTTGGAGGGTATCCTTTTCACCCCTATTTTTTTGCCAAACAGATCGATTTAAGGGATATATAGGCGCAATTGAAAAACAACCAAAAAACTCAGTCATATCAAGGATTTTAACGTTTAATCTGAATTTACACTTTGTCAAAAGTACCCTGATGGGTATACCCTTTTGTCCTATTTTTCTGTCAAACAGGTCGATTTAAGGGACATTATTAATATATATAATATCTTTAATAAATATAAGATAATACCTCCTATTCTGCTGACGCTAGAATAGTTCTTACTGTTATCACTCTTTTGAAAGATTAAGGTCAAGAGATTAAAACCAAAGAACAAAATCAAAACCATGCTTAAACGGTAATCAATGTTGGAGGTTAGAAATAATGAAATACATATACGATATCAATCTCATTTCATACTTGTTAATGAAGGGGTTGGAAATCGAAGAAATAAAAATGAACACCACAACTAACAAACTTCAATTTATGTTTAGAAGAAGTGTTTTATTAGATGAATTGATCAATGAATATAAATTTTCTACTTTTAAAGAATATGCTAACTGTCAGAACGTAGTACGTAGAATTATTCATAGTGGTAAATTGTAAAATTAGCTTTTTAACATTCAAAGGAGAATCAGAGAAATGGATTACACGGTTAAGAGTTTTAAAATCAAATCTAACTGGTTTGATGAAAATGGGAAGTTTAGTAAGATGGGTTCTGATACGTTGAATTTATATTTTAGCTTATTTAAATTTCGGCTTCATGGTCAGAGTAATGAATATACGTTTCTGACTTCAATTTATCATCTGAGAAAAGAAACAGGGTATAGCAAATCAGCAATATTCCTACATCTAAAATCACTCATTAAACTAAAAATAATTGAAATTAATAATGTTAAGAGATGGGATCGATTTCTCTCTTCAAATAACAGTATTCCAGAGAAGAATATTTTAGAAATTGTTGCAATTGATGCTCCTCTAATCGATAAGATTACAGATGAATCTGGAAACACTACAGATAAACCTAAAACAGAAGATGACTACTACATAAGCGTTGAAACAGCACTTTTAAATCTATACAATGCAAGGGGATTAAGTCACAAGTATTATCCGATTTACTGCCTAATAAAGAAACTACAAAATGGCAGCGTTGAAAAAAAGGCGTTCATGTCTATTGAAAAAATGGCTTTGTGGATAGGATATAATAAAGACTATACAAATAAATTGGTACACAACATGAACAGAAGCTATGTATTATATTCTGATTATCGGGATAATGGTAAGGGTGGAAAGTATTTTGAGCATCATTTAATGAGTAGTACAAAAGAAGAGGGATTTCTTAAAGCATTCAAATCAGATATTGATAAAAATATTAAGAAATGGGATAAGAAAAAGGAGAAGTCAATACAGAGTGATCCTTTTGAAAATGAATATGAATCAAGTTACATTAATGAAGTCATTGATTTCCCAATTTGATATAGTCGCTATTGGTCTGAAATTGGGTGTTGTCTTTATATATAGAATAAACACCCGATTTCTTGCCAATATTGGCTGTTCGTTAGATAATTATGCTTATGCTGAGTTTAACTATTCCTCTCACATCAATTCTAAGCCCCGTTTGCTTAGAGTATTATGTATAATTGAAACCTCTACCCGCTTCCCCCTACACTTATGACTCCTAAAGGTCTGAGTATGGATTTCATTGATTAAATATAATGAAAATAGACAGGTAAAAAACAACCCGTCCTGTTGTTCTGTTATGGCTTGCCTATATCAAATGCTATTAATGAGTTTTTCTCATAAACATAAAAGTTGTGCTCATTATCTATTTCCAAAGTGAAACTTAACTCTTTTGGAGAATATCCTAGTGTTTCCTCTATGCTTTTAGCATAACATTCAATATTTTCATGAACATGTATTTCAATCTGAGTTATCCATTTTTGGTATCTGTTACTGAGCATAGTTGCCATTCCACTAGTTCCAGCACAAGTTATCCCCCCACCTATCGAGCCATACACAACATTTCCGTCTACTACAGTAACGGTATTTATTCCAGCCTTTCTTAGTAATCCAACATCTTTATCTGAAGAACTATGAGTTAAAGATACATTATCGCTAAATTTATATGGCTCAATTACTTCAGTCCAGTTTCTGTGTATGATCCTTACTAACTCTTGTTTACAAAATGACTTATGATCCATAATTTGAATCAAATAAGCATCATTCTCATTAAAAAGTGCATATAAGATATCTCCATCACGTTTAACAAAACCATCTCTCTCTTCTTGCACTCCAAGATGAAGATGATGAATTTCCCAAACGTTAAGAAGTCCATCGTTATAGGTAATATCATTAATTTTACGTGATAAGTGAGGTGTTAAGTCTTGACCTGTTCTTATTTTATTAGTAAGGAACTCTAATCCCTTCTCCAAATTAGCTGGACAACTAAACTCTTTGGAGTAATGAACTTTACGTATGGCTGGCTGAATCATTCTACTTAACCAATTGAAATATAGGATGCTTAACTTTTTTAATGGGAGATTGATATAGTCTTGTTGCTTGAGGAAAGGGAATTGCTTAAATTGAGATATCAAGAACTCGCGCCAATCACTAAGAAAATCCATCTTAACGTTAACGTTGTAGGGTATCATAAAGGAAGCCTCCATATCATGTATAAATATAACCATATAATAAAACCTATTTTTCTAAACTCTCCAGACACTCTATTACCTTTTTTGAAATATGGAATTTCATTGATTAATTATGAGGAAATGAGACAGTTTTAAACAACCCGCCCTTTGTTCAGTTAACTACTGAGTCAAATACACTTGACCGTTGGACTAATAGTGCATCCTATTAATCAAGTTACATATAAAAAAAGCACTCCATAAGAGTGCCATGAATTTTACTTAAACTAAGCTAAGAACAAATTAAATCTATTTGTTTTGTTCCCGTAAATCCAAAAATCCACCCTATCCTCATAATGTGAAAATGAGACTTCCCTATAATTAGGGGTCGTGATGGACTCTTGATCCATTACAATTGTTATTTCTGAATCTCCGATTATGTAATCCTTTAGAATATCATCGGTAAAATTGGATATACCTTCAACTCTATATTTAACCTTATTACCTATACATGCTTTAAGAATACCTTCTAGCTTACTAACTTCTTGTTTAATATCTCTTTCTATCATTTTATCACCTCCATAAATATACATTCTACACAAATCAAGTAAATCCTTCAGTAACCTCCAAATATATCCTTATATTTCGACAAAACAAAGGCGTAAATGAGTGTTGTTGAATTAGATATAATGCAAAACTGATTAATGCAACTACCCTCTCCACATGCCAGTTGTATTATTATTCTCTCTTACTCTATCAGGTGAATAGTTGTGTCCTCTTTTTATCGTTTGTGGAACCATAATAAAATAGGTGAATCCCCTTCTAATGGTCAATTCTAATAAACTCAATAGTTTTTGTGCACAGCTTTCCTTAAATCACGCTTCTTCATCATAGTTATTGCTTGTAATAAACCACCAGTTACTTTCCCTCCATCGAGTCTATTACACACAAATTCAGCTGAAAATTGATTTATGAAGCTATCTTCACTACTGTATGTCTCATTTGATGTGTATGCAAAAATCCTTGTCGTATCAAAAGCTCGAAAACTGTCAATAGAAAGGATTGAGGCATCAACACTCCCCATTGGAAAAAGAAGTCTATCAAAAGGTTTGATTTTACTCCAATGTTGCTTAATACGTCTTTTAATATCATTAGTCGTACCAATATACAATTGGCAGTATTCATCGAGAACCATCATATAATAACCCGATTTTCCGTCATGCAAATTTAGATCTAACACTTCCATAAACAGCTTATTTTTATTAAGGAAATTTTCTATTTCGTTATTGAATTCGTCGTGATTTAACAAAGAGAAACATTCCATATTTAAGTCATAATTTTTCAAACAGTCCTCAAGATGTTTCTTGCACCATTCATCTGAATAACATCTTCCTTCTTCATCAGCATAAATATCTGCTGAAAAATGACCCAAAGAATTTTTGTTGCTAACCACTGCATAATTCTCTCGGGTTAACTTTAATCCTCGTTTTCCTTCAAGCACCTTTACAGCAAAGTGATTTGGCATAATTACTCCTATTTATTCTCAAAATGAGTGTTTGCATTTATTTTCAATAAGCATGTTTAATGCCATCGACAGTCAATTATGTTCAAAGATTTTTATAAGCTATGTTGTCGCGGAGTGGAACAGATAGCGGATTATTTTCCATTTGTGATATGTTTTGTGATTTAAAACACCCCCCCAACCTATCGAATATAAAATAAGTTGAGTGTGGAAGTGGATGTGCTACGGGTATATTCTGAAAATATATCCAACAATTGGATGTAAAATAGCCCCCCACATGCTCTATTCCCTTTACATAATTGGAATATAATGAAGTTTTATTAATAAACATATTGAAAAACACTTGTTTTTATAACCTATACAGGTTATAATGAGAGTATAAGAAACGAGGTGATACATATGAACGAAATCATCAAATACATTCCAGCACTCGGATTTCTTCTAAACCTAACAATCTTCATCATAGGCAGGTTAGACAAGAAGGCTGAGAAAAAAGAAAAGCGCCTGAAAGAAACTCAGACGCAAATCGAAAAAGGTGAGTGCTTCCCACCAAGAAAGTCCACTCACAAATAAGCCAAGCAAGGGGAATCGAAAGATTCCTCTTTCCCCATACATTATACCATATACACATTGATTATAGTCAATAAACACAAACAAAAGCTTTACAACCCATATGGGTTTTAGTATAATTAAGTTAGGATTAAATTACATTAAAACTATTATTAAACATAATTTTCAATTGAAGGAGGTGTGAATATGAATAAAAAATATGTATCCCTAAGTATCACTGTACTACTTTTCATTTTTGCTGTAGTAGTTTTCATTTTTATGGAAAAGAATACCTTTAATATTATTGTTGGAGGCTTAGCTATTGTATTAGGTGTATTTAATGTAACTGGACGGTTACGCAAACGATAAGGAGTGTAATGCATGAACAAAGAGCAGATTGAAGCTGAAATGGATGATATCATGAGACGTATCATGACCACAGAGGAAGCAGGGGAAACATGGGGATTGTCACAAGACCGTATCAAACGGCTATGTTCATCTGGTCAGGTTGTAGCTGTTAAACGTGGAAAGACATGGCTATTGTTTAGAGAGCAGGATAACCCTAAACAGAGAGACAGAACACAAGGAGTCCTATAGAGGGCTTCTTTCTTTGTGTATGGTTATGTATGGTTATGTATGGATAGGCATAGATAAAGCCCATACAAGTAGTGTATAGGCTGTGTGTGGTGCTATATGTTATAGTCTATGCTTGCTGTTGCTCATACTCCTTTACCCTTCTATAGAACGTGTTAGCCTTCATATCAAGTCTTCTCATAGCTTCCACGGCTGTTATTAGCCCTTGCTTCCACTCTTTGTATATGCCTTCAAACTCTGCGCTTATTGCTTGCTTCGGTCTACCGAAAACAACACCACTATCTTTAGCTGCTGCTATTCCTTCACTCTGTCTACCGTTTATCTTCTCTCTCTCCCTCTCAGCCATATAAGACAATAGCTCTAACACTATACTTGATATTAGCTTCTCTAACCCGTTCTGGTATTGTCTAGTGTCAAGGATAGGCATATCAAGGATTACTATATGTGCACCTATATCCTGTGTGATCTCTTGCCATTCCCTTTTAATTTCCTGTGCATTGCGTCCAAGCCTATCTAACTCCTTCACAAACAGGATATCATCTTTTCTTAGATTAGCCTTCATTAGTTGATACTTAGGACGATCAAAGTTTTTTCCACTCTGTTTGTCTATATAGTAATCACGTTCATGTATTTCTAAATCCTTCATAGCTTCTAGCTGTCTCGCTTCATTCTGATCTTTGGTGGATACTCTTATGTAACCGTAATGTCTAATTTCGCTCATATGGTATCATCCTTTTCCCATTTCTTATAGGATAATTATACCATAAGTATTTCATAATGTGTATATGTATTTATGAAATACTCCATAACTGTTTTGATATGTTTTGACACATTTCATAACCATATTTGAAACAGTGTATTCTAGTATTTCAAAAGGTATACTTTATGACATGAAGAATCATATTCAATCAACCACTTCTATTATAACGTGGAGTTACTTTAGAATTCTGAGCGGTCAACTGATTCGGGGAGGGACATTACTTCTCTGATTTTTGTCCACTCTAAGTTTTCGAAAACGGAATTCAAGTTCCGATTTTGTTCATATGCCTTGATGAATTTGAATACTATCAAATTTAAATTCGCCGACGTCGGCGATTCTCCGAATAGGCAACCAATTGCCCATTTTGAAACTGTACAATTGATGAATCCTCGAAATATATTAAAATTGGAAGTAAGTGTATATGTAGGGCTGTCCCTACATTTGGGGTGTCCAAAGTTGGACTATCTAACTTGTCGATAGCTAAATCAGAATTATAGGTGCTTGAAATTTCAAGCAGGGGATGTAAATGGTATCGACCGTACGTATCGGCATATTAACTATTTATAGGAATCAAGAATGCAATTCAAATCGGTAGACGTCTGCCAGAAGCTATAACATATCGGTTCAACCGATTGAGTTATAATCACACTTTAAACCTGTCTTAATTTTCTACTGGTTCAATATTCACGGCTCATATACGGATCAAACCTACTTGTGGTCATACTCATAGCCGCACTTTCAGCCGTTACATTCTCAACACGGTGATTACACGGAAATGATGCGCCAGCGCAACATTTGAATAGTCTATATTGTTCGTATAAGGTCATCACTTCTACGGTTACTACCTCTGTTAGGTCGTCACTTTGGTGATTAAACGGTAAAAGCGTCGATGTCGTCGCATTTGAAAATGTACTTACAAGGTGGATAATCTTCCACTTTGTTCAAGCCTTTAAACAATGAATAACTGTTACACGGTGAATACACGTATATTTGGCGCTGGCACCAAATTTGCCATATACAATAAGGGTTTGTCATGTAATCACGTGTGATTAACTGTAATCGACACGGTAAAACGTATATATAGTAAGGGTTATTACCTGTTAGGAGGCGATACAGGGCTATTAGGCGTTGTCTGAAGGTGGATCAGAAGAGGAAAAAGCTTGATATATAAAGGGATTAGCGTGTGGGCATACGTGTATAATATGCATAAGGAAATGGATGTTAATCGAATGAACGCAATCGTAAATGCATAGAAAAGTCAGTGTTTATAAGGGTTTTAATGTGAATAAATGGCTAAAATAGCGTTATCGAAAACTGAATCGTGAATATTAGTGTATTTATATACATAATATACAGTGTTTATGCGGTATTCATGCATAATCATACAGCGAAAATGTTATATTAATCAAAAAGAAAAAGCCTTATCCATCAAGGCTTTTACATTTACAGTACACGTATCGTGAAGATAACGTAGATCGCGGAGTAGAACACATATTTATGCAATTATACTTCTTCGCTTACATCTGTTTTTGGTTTGGCTTTTGTTCTTGTTCTTTTCACAGGATTAGTTGGCTTCTTAGGTTCAGCTTTAGGTTCAGGATTCTTCAGGTTCTCTGAATTATATTTTGCTAAAAATTTAAGTCCATCTTTAGTAGTTTGAATTCTCTCATACTTGACACCTGCTATTTTAATTTTTTCTAGCATTCCATACAATATTAGTTTTGGGGCAATTTCATAATAAACCGAGATTTTATCTTCTGAAGTTATAGTGCTATTAGTTATACCAGTTATAAAATCATCGGACAAGGTTACAAATACTTCCAACAAGGTAACCTCTTCCTGACCTATGGAAACTTCTTTTGGTAACTTCAAAATGGTCTTATCAAGAGTTTCCTTTAATTCCTCATAATTCCACCCGTTAATCATTACTTTCTGTTTTTGGTGCTCTTTCAACTTATCAAAATCAGCCTTTAATTTCGCATTTTCCTTCAACAACGTTGTATTCTCTCTCAACGTCTCTTCTACATTACCTACTTGATCAGCCTTAACCCAACCAACTAAGTTATCATCCTCTTCATAATCCTTTAAGGATTCCATTGTTGCTAGTCTAATGTCCTTCAAGTCTTCATAAAACTTAGAAATATTACCTAACACTTGGGCCTTAAAATCATTATATTTTGCATAGTTTTCACGTTCCAAATAGTCTTTATTTTCTCTAGCTTTCTCGTCTAATCTCTTATCATCAATTACTACAGCAAATCTCCGCTTCCCCAATTCACCAGCATAGTCATATTCCCAATGGGTATAACTCTTACCTGTTTCTTCATCTATACTTCCATATCTACCACCTAGAATAAGCATATAAACATCTGATTCCTGTATCCATTTTTGAATAGTTGTTTTTTGTGACTTATCAGCAGATTTAAACAATTCCATCCCTGCGGGTATATGTCCAGCATTTAGAACAGCAGACACAGCTGCTTCTCTTTCTTCGATCATATCCTTGTATGTAGACGAAATAAAAACTTGAAGTTTCTTTTTCATAAGTCTTCCCCTTTTGTATAATATTCTCTGTCAATTATACAATAAGTTACAAGTTTCAACACATGAATTATAGAAAAAAAGACCTTCACTTTAATTCAGTGACAGCCTTCTAATTTATAATTAATCGTCCTTACACAGTTATGAATACTAAAGTTTGTCCTCCCCTCATCATCAATGGCATATTCTTCACCATTAAAGTTAGTGAAGATTTCATACACTCTACCGATTGTAAAGCCGCAATTAAAATAAAAGCAGAAACCAGTCACTTTTACACATTTCATTGTTTATCCTCCAATTCAGTGATATTCAGAGTTTTATATGCTTTTGTTAAAATCAATTTGATTTTTACTAAGAAAATCCTTTTTCTCTTCATACGTGTAACAATGCGTTCATCAACAACAATTTAGGATTGGCTTGCTTAAGGTCATACATTTTCTTAAGTGTTGCTTTAGCTTCAATAAAATCTTGCTCCATAACACAGTTAATAGGTTGCTGGAATAAGTGTTCTAAAGCATCTAGTAGACTCATTTTTTCTAATTGTTCCAAAGACGAATATGTATAGTGGTACGATCCAACCTCCTTAGAAAGCGCTAATACTTTCAAACCTTTTTTTCTATCTCTCCATAATTGTCTGGATTCATATTCATTGATGAATGTGTTACGGTCTTCATTAGTTTTGAGAAAGAATTCTAAGTGTTCGATTACAATAGTTGCTTTTGGTGAGATTTCACAGTGAGTAAGGATATCTTCAATTGTTACATGTTTATTAGTTCCATTAGGATTCTTAATTGAAATGCTTACCGTGTTCAGCTTTTGAAGCTTTAATACTTGATGCTTAGTGATTGTTGTCATGTTATCGTCTCCTTTAGTTGTATCGCTGGTAATGGGGAAATGGGCATGGTTAAATAGAAGAATGTAGTGACATTCCTTTTGAGAAATGGTAATATGATTAAAGCGTCCTATACGCTCCTTAGTATATACGCTCCTTAGTATAATGTCAACAATTCAGGGGGATTTCTTATGCTTAAAATTAGGCTTACATTAGATGTGGTTATGAAAGAAAGAGGAATTACACAAACGAAGCTTTCTGAGCTAACAGGAATAAGACAGGCAACAATTTCAGATATTTGTCGAAATGCAAGACAAGAAATAAGCTTTCCTGTTTTGGAAAAGATAGGTGAAGCTTTAGATATTAAAGATTTGAGCCAACTCATATGTTTTGAAGAATCTAACAACGAGTAACGCAGTATATAGTTTAATAAGCACACTTACATAACTCGTTGTAAAATCCGCCTAAAGGGCGGAAGTTCAACATGCAGACATAAAAAAAGCCCTAGAGAACGTGTCTCAGGGCTTCTATTTCACTTATTATTCTCAAATAATTCCTTACTGTTATTCAAATAGCCTATCCAATTTTTATTAAAATTCAGTACCGTCCAGAGAAGTTCATCTGAAATTCCAATTTGTCTTAAAATTGTATTTAGCATTATTAATTTCAAACTCTCATTAATGCTTATAAATTGATGAGGCGAGAATAATTTATCGCTTATTTCTCCGAAGTGAGTATTATAATCTCTATTTATCCGAACAATATCAGCAAAATCTCTTACTTTTAATCCCATAATTACTTTTTCTTGAATTTTCGGGTCTAATGATTTGATGATTTCTTGAATTCTTCTTTGAAAACCAAATTCATTAGCATATCTTAATGTAGATGCCAATTTGCTGTATAAATCTCCCAAACCCTCCTGTCTAACAGATTCCAACATTGTACTTGTGATCTGCTCGTACTTCTCCTCATCTACAAATTTATTATTATCCAAGTAACAATCCCGATGTGCGCTTTCAAGTGCTTTACTGTATCCTAAAAATATATCCTCAAAAAACATATACTTTTCATTAGCTAGAATATTCACATAAATTAAGGCGCTTGAAGTAATTTTTAGTGTGTACCACTTGTTTAATATGTTATCAATTTCTTCCTTAATCACTGTAAAAGGTATCATAAACCCTTTATATGGACTAATCTTAGATTTTTTGTAATCATTATAAGAGATGGGATAATATCTAACGCGCTTCTCTAACGTAGAACACTCAACATACTCCATAATTATATTGGAGTCCGTAAGTATAGATAGTAAATCTTTAAATTTTTTCGCAACCCTTTCATACCATTCCAATGATTGAGGTTGATCTGGTTTTATAGTAACAAAGTTTTTGTAGGAAAGTTGCTGGTATGAGAACTCCTCACCTGAATTTCCAAAAGTATAAGCGAAAGAAATTTTCGCCTTTATTTCTTCAACATATGTTTCAAATGTCTCAAAAGTTTTTGCACTTATTTGTATTCCATTCTCAAGACATTCAATCTCTATCGGTGAAAAGTTCATCCATTCATTAAAATTAGAAAATTCAAATGATAATTCTGGAAATACAACATCTGCAAGGCTCTGATAGTGTTCTCCAATTAATAACTTTGTGAAACTAAGTTTTAAAATACTATGCGGATTATTCTTCCCTATACCATAATTAGTATTTTGACTGAGAGGAAAACCATTAAATAGAGTAATTGCTCCCTCAAGGCAGTTACCATGAATTACAGATAATCTCTGAGGATCATTCTGAAAACTTAAGATATTCACTTCTTCACCATTTAATTCTAATAATATGTCATTAACCGTAAACTTTAAAACCCCTCCAACTTTGTTCCCTTCCTCTCCGGCAATCCACCATACTCCTGGATATTCAAAAGTATCATAAATTTTGGGGTATTTATTCAAAATCAGCAACTCCCTTCCATTCTATAAATCATCTACTAATTCTATACTGAAGTTTTCTTTTGTTGTTTTGTTAATAATCACCCAAGGACTATCTTTATCAACAGTTAACCTCGAAGCAGAGATAAGCCAACCTTTGTTAAAAGTGCTCTCAGTAAAGTCAGTTGCACGTTTAAAGAACACTGTGACAAAACTCTCGAGATCAACCACGACATATTCTTGTATACCCTCAAGTAGATAATTCTTAGCTTCTCTTTTACAGTCAAATCTTAGAGCTTTAATTATTCCTTCTGTATTTAGAAATCGTTCAAGCATAAAACCTACAATTCTCTCTGACATATTTTTGTCAAACTCTATTGCTATAATTCCAGATGCAAAACATGATATAAAAATTTCACGAACCAGAAATGTCTCACTAATAAGCTTCTTCTGGTTCACAAAACGATTAAACTTTGCTCCACGTTTAGGACGCTTTTTGTATCCAAACGCTTTCCAAGTCCAATCATCTAATATCATTTTTGCGGATATACCAGTCAATTGAGCTACAAACTCTTTTACACTATAAGCCATTCTTCCTACTCCTGACTTTTATATGTAATCATTAAGCAAACACACTATTCATTGAATCGCCAAGTGCGTAATAATCATCCACAGCTTTCTCATACCTCTTAACCAAGTCATTCTGTTCACTAAGTTTATAGCTATTGAATCCTTGACTTTTCATATGTAGATTGTGTGTTATGCCCTGTAGTAGTTGCGCAGCATACATAAGCTTATCAACGTAATCGATAAATACATTGCACTTGTTGGTATCTTCGCTTCCTGATTGCCTTATGCCATTAACTTGCGTCTTATATCTTGACAGATCATTATGAATGTTCTGAAGCCTGTACTCTAAGTCCTGAAAGTTAATTGCTTTAAATATGAATGGTAACGGAATAGTCTTTCTAAGAGATTTCTTAAATATCTCATCATGGATGGTCGTGTAATCGGTAAGAGAATCATTCAGGTTTCTGGCTATGGCAATTAAACTACTCATTTATCTTATCTACACCTCTTTTATTTTTTAGTATTTCAATAAAAGTGAAGATACAGAGGTATTACAAAAACAAAATCAATACCTAATTCCAGCGTCATAATGAAAGTGGTTTTCCAATTTAGGGATCTTGACACTCTATTTTCTCCACCAAGAAAAAGTAAAACAATACCAGATATCAGTGTTATTACATATCTGATGGTTTGTATACCAACTAACACCATGATTAGCCATAAACCATATACTCCAACAAAGGTGTATTTAGATAATAGGAACAAAAATAGCATAAGTAGGAAATTTGGGATTAGACCATTCTTGTTTTTTTCATATGCCAGATTTGCGATTTGTAAATCTTGCCTTTGTTTCTCAGGTACATATTCAATTCCTGCAAGTGTATAAACCCTTTGATGGTATAAAGAATCCTCTTCATCTAGTTCACTTACATCTGAAATAAACTGTTCTATCTCTTCCATTAACTCTATATTCACCATGTTTTTCATGAAGTTACTATACTTTTCTGATGATACATATTCATCATACATTCCAGACTTGTATAGTTGAATGGATCGATTAAAATCCATTGCATTTTCATCTGAGATAAATGATCCGATTCCACTGAGGGAAACTATCAATGCATCTTTTGTTTTCTCTTCTAAGCTTTTGTACTCAATTAGGTGTGCAATAAACAACTTATATGCTTTAACAATTGTTTCTTTGTCACAAGGAAGAAGAGAAATTTTTCTAGCCATTTCGCCCTCTTTTCCTGATGCTAAAGCTGCCCCATATGCATTAACAATTTTTTCAGCTTGCTCAAGATTCATTTTCTACTCCTATCTAATTAGAGTTATAGTGATACCAGAATTGATTTTGTCGAATCCTACCATCCAGTAATATTTTAACACGGAAAATAGTACAAGATCACCAATATTTTGTTAAAACTATGTATGCTAATTGCTGAGAATATTGAACGTAGAGGAGAAGCAGAGCAAGATCCAATTCGAAAAGGAAGATTTGCTGGATTCCTCAAGGAGTATTGGGGAGTGAAAAATGGAGGAAATAGGTCAGTGGGTCAAAATACCCCACTGAAAACAAGACAGGATGTTGCTGACTATATTGGTGAGTCGTTAGAGAAAACAAAAACACTACTCAAACTAAACGATCTAATTCCTGAGTTACAGAAACTTGTGTCATCTGGCACTCTAGGGACAACTGCTGCTGAACTATTAATTTGTCTACAGAAATTTTCATAGACATCAATTCTAAGGCTGATTTACTTATAGTATTCTTATGTATTTTAAATTGTCTCGATCTTAGAGGGTAGTTGTTAGGGTATAAGTGGAGTAAGCGGAACTACTTTTAGTAATTGTAGCTAATGAGACAAAAAAAGGTACATGTATATCTGTTATGGGCAGATGAGCATGTACCATTTGATTATATGATGCTGAGACGTTCTAGGATTGGCTGTGAGAGGTTTTCTGTGTTAGCGTGCTTGTATATCAAATCATTATATTCAAAGCAAGTTGAGTTAATAGAGCGGCTGAAAGAATGGTATTGTATCTCCACCTTATTACTAACATGATTTATCATCTTTCTGAGTATTTTTTTAAGTTCGAAAAATCACAAAAAATGAATTAGAAAACTGATAAAACTAGCAAAAAACTCAGCATTGTCACATGCTTTGACTCAGTTTAGAAATCACAAATAGGTCACAAAAAGCAGTCAAAACGACTCATTTTCAGTCATTTATCAGTACAAGTCAGTAAATACAATTTCTCCACAAACCCTTTAACAGTAAGCTTTCTCAGTGTTTTCAAGGCTTTTTCAGAAGGCTAAAAATAGCCCATATGATGTTTACTTCACATCATAAAGCTTAGCGGCATCAGGAGCAAGGCTCGGACCTAGTTTCCCCTTCATTCGAAGTCCAATCTGGGACAAAACATGTTAAGATAGAAGGAAGAGATTTTATGCAATCTATGGAAAAAGGTGAATCACATGAGCGTTCAAAAGAACGATGACCGTAAAAAACTTGATCAAAAGCTACCCCTCATGCCCTGGTTCGTTCAGCAGTTTATTGATTATAAACGCCCTGATCTCTCCCCTTCCACACTGCTGGAGTATATCCGGGATTATGAATCTTTTTTCGGCTGGTTGCGTGCAGAGGGCTTATCTCAAGCCGGCTCAAATACCGAGATCACACTTCTAGAATTGGAAACCCTACATATGGACAGTATTGTCGGATATCGGTTGCATCTAACTACTCGCGCCGAGGGAACGAACACTCGAGTTACTGTATCCCGTAAGTTATCTGCATTACGCTCCTTATTTCATTATTTAAGTCAAATCGCCGAGGATGAGAACTTTTATCCATTGCTTAAACGCAACATTATGGCTAAGGTTGAGGTCAAACGAACACATAAGCCAAAGGATACTGCCGCTAAGTTAAAGGGTAAGATTTTGGAAGATGAGGAATTACTGGAGTTTGTGGGGTACATTTATGAAGGTTATGGACGGGATGTGGAAGGTAACAAACAGGCTTATTATTCGTTTCAATTAAATCATGAGCGCGACGCCTGTATTGCCAGCTTAATTCTGAACTCTGGCCTGCGTGTGTCTGAGGTAGTCAATCTAAACGTAGACGATTTGGATGTTAACAACAAGCTGCTATATGTCACCCGCAAAGGGAATAATGACGAAACGTTCAAGACACCTGTCTATTTTCGAGAGCAAGCTAAAGATGATCTAGCTCTTTATCTTAGTCTGCGCCAATCTCGCTACAAAACACCCAAGAGAGAAAAAGCCTTGTTTATCTCTCTCCCTAACGGGCGTCAAGAAGGCAAACGTATGACCAAACGTGCGATTCAAGAAATGATTATTAAGTACGCTAAACGCTTTGGTAAACCGTATCTTACGGTTCATAAGCTGCGTCATTCTTTTGCAACAGATTATTATCTGCAAAATGATATTTATAAAACGAAGGAACAGCTCGGGCACGCATCCACCGAAACAACTGAGATCTACGCTCATCTAACGGATAAAACGATGTCCGAGGCGATCGAGCGGCGTACCGATAATTAATCATCACCAAGGGGAGCTTATACTTCGGATGAGTAGCCGCTCTTCGCTAGTGCAGAGTTGTTATCGGTCTCAGCGGACCTTAAATGCAGGATTATCTCACATTTGGGTGGCTAACGGACCCCCAAGGTCGCTATTGGCCTGAAATACGTAAATATGAGCTCCATTCTATGAAATAGCGACGCTGAGGTCCGAAACCCCGCTTAAAAGGTGATAAATAAACAAATAAGATCATCTGAGTCCTTAAGCATCCGCGGGGGATTAATCTCGGCAGTGGTGTAGGCTAATAACTCCAACCAGCAGAGCAGCGACTCTTCCGATAGGAGAATTGCTATGATAGTGTTGCCTACCCGGGCATTTCATTCTCGCTTTTTTTCAAATTTGAGTACAACCGGCGGGCACCCCTAACCCTTTTATTGTTGCACTAAAAACCCACTTACGGTACGCAAGTGGGTTTTCTTATTCTAGTTTCTGGGGTAAAATCTCCCTTTAAACCGGTTGTAAGCGACTATTGGGTTAGCGCGAAAACTGTTTTTTGTTTATCTATTGTGAATTTTTCATATGTTGAAATGTTGGCAATAATAACGTTGGCTTAGCAATTATATGGCGATTTCTGTGCGTGCGTGGATATCAAATACCTTTTAATCATCGATGGCCAGAGTACCCTCCACATCTAGCCCCGAATCTCTCCTGGCAGCTTGATCACTGTTACCTTATCTCCGGCAGATAGCCCCTTTTCTTCTGGGGGTACAACTATCAGACAGTCGCTATCCTTGATCGTGACCGTTACGGAAGATTCATCAATGAGTGCCGGATAAGCAAACAGGCTGCCGTCTTTAATTTCTAACCGAGCTCGCACAAATCTAGTAAAATTATTCACTCTTTTATAATCTGTGCCGAGTGTAGCGCTCCATTCCGGTAAAAAAGGCTTAGAAGAACTTTGCATCAGTGAAATCACAGGTCGTGCAAACAGTTGAAACCCAACGAAACAAGCCCCCGGATTTCCTGATAAAGCTAACAGCAGCTTACCCCCTCTAACCGCAGCAGTAGTTACGCTTCCCGGACGCATCGTCACTTTGTTGAACAACATATTACCACTTTGTTCGCGAACCAAGTCGCCCATGATATCATAATCCCCCACAGAAACGCCACCCGTTGTAATCACAAAATCATAAGTTTCCAGCGCCATCTGTACTTTACTTCTAGCCAGCTCCAGATCATCCACAATAGAGCCTAACATTACTGGAACCCCCCCTGTTTCTTTGACTAGAGCTTCTAGCATAGGGGAGTTACTATTGCGGATTTTGCCAGGCTCCAGCGGCTCATGCACTTCCAGCAGCTCTGTTCCTGTGGCAAAGATGGCTACCTTGGGACGACGATAGACTTTCACGGTATGTAATCCAAACGCTGCAAGAACAGCTATATCCCCCGCAGAGATTAACCTTCCTGTAGGCAATACAAGATCACCTTGGCTTAATTCGAAACCTTGAGGTGTGATATTGCTGTTTGCTTCTAGTTTTTTTCGAATACCAACGTAAGTCTTTCCTTCCTCTTCACGTCTCTCCGTGACCTCCAGCATCACCACAGCATCTGCACCAACCGGTACTTGTGCACCCGTCATAATTCTTGCGGCTGTTCCCGGAGTTATATCTACCGCAGGCACTGCGCCACACGGAATATTATCCACAATTTCTAACCATACCACTTGTCCATTAACACAGTTACGGGTATCCCCCGCGATAATCGCATATCCATCCATACTAGATCGATTAAACGCAGGAAATGGGTGTGGAGCAATCACCTTTTCAGCCAAATAACGTCCACAACACTCATCCAGCGATACGTCTTCTGATTCTAGCGGATTGGCATATTTGATTATTTTGGCCTGAGCTTCTTTTACTTGCAGTGCTTCACGCTGAAATTTATTATCCTTCATAAAGACCTCCGCTCTGAATCGTCGATGTTTGCAGTAATAGGTATTATTTTAACATGAGACCTCTTGAAGTAAAATTATAAACACAAAAGGCCACCATCCATGTTTATGGGCAGCAGCCTTTTCTACAATATTTTATTCCGGTATAGTGATCCATTACTTCTCTACTAGGCTAGGATGCTCTAATTACCTTTACATCCCCAGGGATTATTTTCTCCCCTTCATAAAGCATAAACCGTCCATGTTGCCACTCTACACGCAGTAGACGTGAATCATCTGATTGATATTGCCACACATGCTGCTCTCCACCATTCATAAATGGCGTCTGACCTGCAACAGCGACAAAACCTTCATATTCTTCCTCCAGGAAAAATGTATAGCCATCGAGCTCAAGCGTTGCTGGAACCTCAGCAGGATTATCTAACCGCCCATCGATAGGTCTGTACAATCCATATTGCAGCTGTTCCCGCTCTTCTATATGAAGATAAGCTATCTGGCTTCCATCTCTAAGGGTCAGAACTACAGCATTACGGCCCCGATTATGTGTCCGGCCAGTAACTTCATAGGTGACAAGCGATACTTCACAAATGTCTCCGGGAGACAAATTAAGCATACTTTTTTGAACTTCCTGAGGCGCTGGCTTAGAGAAAAGGTTACCTATACGTTTCCACATACTCAACTTGATCGTTCCTCCTACATAAAGGCAGTAATAATTAAAGCACCCGTAATTTGCAGTGAACCTGATAGCAGGCCATATCCGATTTTACCAAGCTGTGTACCATGATCCAGATCCAGCTTCCCCCAATTTGCTAGTAGAAGTCGAACCGTTCTTTCTAAAATTAACAAAAGCAAAAATGATACCAACGAAATCAGAAACGCATCTGGCAAACTATTGGAAGCCGCTATCGATGAAGATAAAATGAAGGCCTGAGCTAAAAGCTTCATTACAAACCGTGTAGTCACCGCCATATTTCCAGCCTTTAACTCTTCTATATCGTTATAACGAGTAAAAAGTGAATCTATATACATCAGTACAAACAGCAACACAGCGCCGCTCACCGTCCACACGACCATGGACACCAGAATATGGAGATCCATTCTATAGCCCCCGCTTAATCATTTTGCATGCCTTTCATAAGCATAGATAAAGCGAAGAAGAAACGAATTTCTGTCTCCCCTTCGCCTGTGAACACCAGCCGTGAACCGGCTAAAGATCAAATGTTATTGCTTCTCGTATTGTTTCATCAGAGCCGCCAGTTCATCTTCAACCGCTTGATCTTTGTTCAGCTTCTCGAATTCATCATCCAGAGATTTATTGCCTGAACTCATCTCATTGCTGGCTTCAGCCTGAGCTTCTGCTTGCAGCATTTTATCTTCCATACGTTTGAGTCCTGCAGACGCTGAATCGGAACTAAATCCGCTCATTGCTTTGTTGATCTCGGTTTGAGCTTTGGCAGCATTATAACGTGCAACCAATGTCTCACGTTTGTTCTTCATTTGGGTAAGCTGTTTGCGCATCTCTTCAAGCTTGCCACGAAGGTTATCCGCAGAGGCTTTGTTCTGATCAAAGCTGGCTTTGTATTCTACCAGTTTAGCTTCAGCAGCATTTTTCTCTTCCAGAGCGCGGCGAGCAAGGTCAACATTACCCGCTTGAGCTGCTGCATGAGCCTGTTGGGTACGTTTGTTAACAAGCGCTTCTTGTTCTTCATACAGCTGTTTGAATTTCTTCTCAATGGCGATTTGCGCCGCTACAGCTTTTTCTGCATCTTCTAAATCTTCGGTCATATCACGAATGTATTGATCTGTCATTTTAATCGGGTCTTCTGCTTTGTCAATAATCGCGTTCACATTAGACATGGTTAAATCGCGCAATCTTTTAAATATAGACATGGTTTCATTCCTCCAAAAGATAATTTAATTCCTCACATGCTATCTTTTACGTAGAATTGCCACTACCGTTTCATATTTGTTGCGCTAAATATTGATTTACTTTTAAATTCACAATTTCCACGACTTCCATAATACCTTCTTTCGTGAGATTGTCGTAATGAATCCCCATCACTACTGTGACCGTCTTGTTCAGCGCTTCAGCTACTCTGATCGCAATGGGCTCGCTTATCGTGTGCTCTTTATGATGAGGAACCGCTGAAGTCAGTACTTTAATCTGCTCCCCCTCCAGATAAGCAGTACTCGTGGCACCAATATGCCGAACCCCTCCACTAATTAAGAGCAAGAGATCACGTCCGACAGCCGTCGCCTTCAGCTCAATATTCTCAGGATCAATCTGGTTAGTAGTCAATAGTATTCCCCTCACTACTTCACTTTATATAATGCCCCGTATTTCCTCTAGTGATTGAATATTTTCTTCAACCATAAATTGCTCAAGCTCTGCAACTAGCTGACTACCTGCACGCAAGTTCATGAAATTATAAGTTCCCACTTGGATAACTGCAGCACCTGCCATAATAAACTCGATGATATCCGTTGCTGAAGTGATGCCACCCATTCCGATCACGGGAATCGTTACGTTTTGTGCAACTTGATGCACCATACGCAGAGCGACAGGCTTAATCGCAGGTCCAGACAATCCAGCATATAAGTTATTGAATACACTGCTTCTACGGCGGACATCAATCTTCATTCCTGAGATAGTGTTGATGAGCGAGACAGCGTCTGCACCCTCCTCCTGACACATTTGTGCCATTTCAACGATATTTTCGGCTCCCGGCGACAGCTTTACAGCGAGGGGCAGTTTAGTTGCGCGTCTAACAGCCTGTACTACTTTTTGAGCTTCTGAAGTTTGGATCCCAAACGCAATGCCGCCCTCTTTAACATTTGGACAAGAAATATTCAATTCAATCATGTCTACTGCTGTCTTACCTGCACTCGCACGAGCATCTGCATCCCGCTGAATCATCTCAGCTCCAAGAACATAATCTTCAAGTGTGCCTCCACCCAGGTTGACCAAACGAGCGGTGTCGAGTGTTTCCCAATAAGGGCATTCTTTATCTAAAAATGCAGCTACACCCGGATTCTCGAGTCCCACACTATTCAGCATACCAGAAGCTGTCTCGTATACACGAGTGCCGGGATTCCCCGCTTTCGGATTGAGGGTTAACCCCTTGCCAGAGATTCCGCCCAGCAGAGACACATCATACAGCTTGCCATATTCACGGCCAAAACCAAACGTTCCAGAGGCCATTATAATTGGATTTTTAAAATGAACGCCAGCAATTGTTGTGTTCAACTTAGTCATGGAAAAGCACCTCCTCAGAAAGAAACACAGGTCCGTCTGCACAGGCCTTCTTTTGACCATCACGGCAGGATACACTGCAGACCAGACAGGCTCCAATCCCACAAGCCATTCGGTTCTCTAGAGAAAGGTATACTTTCGTTCTACTGCCTGCTTCTTCAGCAGCAATGCCTTTACGTTGAGCAGCTTTAAGCATAGGGTGTGGGCCGCAGACAAAGACATGATCATATTGGCTGAAATCCACACTATCCAAAATTAAACCGCCAACATCGACTACAAGCTCACTTGCAAGTGGGCGAAACGCTTCTGTCCGGTAAGCTTCACGGCTAAAGCCCAAAAAAATATCACTCCCCGGATGCTGCTTCGCACAATAATAAAGCGGTGCAATTCCGATCCCACCGCCGATGAGTGCAACCTTCCCTTCGACCTGTGGAAATCCATTTCCAAAAGGGCCCTCAAGCTCTACCGAATCACCTGAACCCAGTCGTGAGAATATCTCCGTACCTTCCCCAACTACGTGATACAGAAATTCAACACTATCCTCGTGTACTTCATGTATACTTAAGGGTCTGGATAGGATGGGGTAAGCTCCCCATGCCCGTAACATGTAGAATTGACCCATTGCTCCGCCACTATTCGTCTCTACCTTAAGGTGATACACACCATCTGTCAGCCGTTCGTTACTTAGAACCGTCCCCACGTTATCAAGCTCCTTCAAATTTTATCTTTATTAAGATTGCCTTAGAAGGAGCATAAAATCTGTGACAAACTTCACACCGAAAATGGTCTAGCCTCTTTTCCAAATCCCACGTTCATAAGGTTTAGGTACATCATGTACGCCACCAAGCGCTTCTTCAGCATGTAAAGCCCAATAAGGATTACTTAACATCCCACGGCCAATAGCTACAAGCTCCGCCCTTTTTTCTGCAATGATGGACTGTGCCTCAGAATAGGCTTCAAGCCGTCCTACCGCAATTACTGGCACTTGTAATCCACTGCGAATATATTCTGCCAGATCTGCTTGGTAGGCTGGGCCCGCATTAGGTCCACCATTAGAGCCAATGGGACCTTCACCACCTGAAGACACATGGAACATATCCACTCCAGCATCCTTATATCGGCGGCAAAACGCCAGGGCATAGTCAGCATCATATCCACCATCAACATATTCTTTCGCGGAAACCCTCATGATCAAGGGCATATCTACTGGCACTACTTCTCGGATTGCTGTAACTACTTGTACTCCAAAAAGTGCTGGATCTTGTCCATATTCATCCAATCTGATGTTGGTCAGAGGTGAATGAAACTGGTGAATTAAGTAGCCATGCGCACCATGAATCTCCACAGTATCAAATCCTGCCTCCACAGCTCTACGAGCGGCAGCACGAAAGGCTTCTATCATCTCAAGGATGCCTTCCTTAGAAAGCGCCTGTGGCTGCTTAGAACGAGCATCAAATGGAATTGCAGAAGGGGCAACCGGCGGTTCAGCATCGACTGCTTTACGTCCAGCATGACCTAGTTGAATGGCTATTTTTGCCCCATAGGCATGTACACTATCTGTGAGCTTACGATAAGCCTCTATATGTGTATCACTCCAAATCCCTGTATCCCGGTTCGTTATTCTACCGTCCGGATGGACTCCAGTCATCTCAACAATAATTAGACCAGTACCTCCAATAGCACGGCTTACATAATGAACAAAATGCCAATCATTGGGAATGCCATCCTCTTTATCCACCGAATACTGGCACATAGGCGGCATAACAATACGATTTTTCAGCGTTAAACCCTTCAATTCATAAGGTGCAAACAATTCTGACATCCTTGTCCCCATCCTTCCACCTGTCTATAATTGGCCCGGGAATATCCCGTTCTATTTAGTATACACGCATTAGGGTGTGCAAGAAATCTTTACCAGAGCCCTTGAAGAAACGGCATAAATTCATCCTTCAATGGAGATAACAATGAAGAATATGGTGATGATCAGGTAGTAAAGGAGGCATATGGGGATGTATGATCAACGGAGAGTCCAGAAACTGCTAGTAGTATTAGGATCAATCATTGTCCTGCTATTTCCAACCTCTTCAGCAGAGGTTGCTTCAGCCCCAGCTCAGAGTCAGAAATCCTCACAGGATCAAATTAAAAGCACGCAAACCACTGACGAAGACAAGGCGATATCTGCGGGAACTTCTACTACAAATAATTCAACGAGCAGCAACAATAAGAACACTAAGGGCTTGTCTCTGAGTCAGCTATTACACAAATATCCCGAGACCTTTAAGACCAGCGGTCCTCGGAATAAAGTCATCGCCTTAACTTTTGATGATGTGCCTGACCCAAGGTTTACACCCCAATTGCTAGATGTTCTTAAGAAATATCATGTCAAAGCTACCTTCTTCGTGGTGGGAAGCCGAGCTGAGAAACATCCCGCTCTAGTGAAGAGGATGATTAGAGAAGGACATGCTATTGGAAATCACTCTTATGATCATCCTCAGTTTGTGAAGCTAAAGATGCATGATTTCAGATCACAGATCATTGAGACCGAGAACATTATTCAAACCTTAGCCGGATATAAACCACGCTTGATTCGTCCACCCTATGGAGATATCTCTGAGCAACAGTTGAGATGGGCAAAAAATCATGGTTATAAGCTTGTAAATTGGAATGTGGATTCGTTGGACTGGAAGGGACTTTCCAAAACTCAAGTTAGAAATAACATCTTAGCTAATGCTGGAAAAGGAGCAATTATCCTTCAGCATGGTGGAGGTGGGCCGGGTAGTGATCTTCGCGGAACGATTCAGGCTTTACCTGAGGTTATCACGATTATGCGTAAACGTGGCTATTCCTTCGTTACCGTTCCTCAATTGCTGCAGGTCTCTAAAAATAAATAAACAAGAAACGGAGGCAGCCGCTAAGGACTCCCTCCGTTTCTTGTTTAACCTATTTAAAACCATTTCATATCTCTATATTTTTATCTAGCTATTTAACAATGTATAATTGTACATATTGATAACCAAAATCGGCTACAAAGCTTTGGCTGCCTGGGATAAAGATATCGATCCGGTTACCTTTAATGGCACTTCCCATATCGGTTGCAGTAGCCAGAAAAGCTTCTTTAGGCAATCCTGCGTGTGAATGTCCGGTAACCAATACTTTTGTTCCGAGAGGAATTACACTTGGATCAACTGCGATGGTTCCTAGCTTGAGTGGGTTCCCGAAATAATCAACGGCACCCCAGCCTCCATTCTCACTAGCCGCTGAGGAATAAGCAGAAGCCTTAACTTGTATCGATTTCTCGTAGTTAAAGGACTTGCCCCATGCTTCAACTGTTTTTGATTCTGGAGTAACATTCAGGCTTGGTGTAAGCACTGGAGTTTCTGTCGTAGCCACAGACTCTGCTTGCATTTTACTTGGGATCGTTATTTTAAGTCCATCGTAAATATTAAGAGCAGCAACGTTTGGATTAGCTTTCATTAAATCATTAACACCGACATTGTATTGCTGAGATAGAGTATAGAAAGTATTGCCTTCCTTTGCAATATGAACGCTGTCTGCAAAAGCAGGAGCGGTGTGCAGCAATGCACTAATTCCCATAACTGCAGCAAGGGTTTTAATGGTTCTGAACTTGTTCTTCATAAATGCCTCCTCTTTAGATGGGCGTAAGCGGTATGACTTCCGTATACGCTCGTGTACATTTCCTGTACTTATGTACATCTTGTGTGATGTCCTGATGTATTGTTGTCATTTGTAAAACTGACAGGACTTAATATATCACAATTTTGTAACCTATGCGTATGTAATTGTTACCATTCTGAAATAACATGTTTAATTATTGTCTTTTGTCCATTAAGAAGTTAACGTAATTTTGATTATGTTAACTAAAAAGCGACAATCACATCCTATTATATAAGATAATTAAATAATATTCTTTGAGATTTTACATAGATTTAACATTTCGTGCCTCATCCAATAGTAAAATGATAGAATATGATAAATAGATTTGAGATATAGACATCGAAGCATATTTGGAGGTCCCATGAATACAGAAGAGATTAAAAACAATCAGAGCAGTCCAGCCACTGCTTACCTCAATAGGGATTTGAGCTGGATCGAATTTAACCGCCGCGTACTCAAGGAGGCGCAGGACCCTGATAACCCTTTAATGGAACGTGCCAGATTTCTGGCGATCGTCTCGAGCAATCTGGATGAATTCATAAGCGTTCGTGTGGCGGGAATTCAGGATCAGATCCGGGCGGGCTATACTAAAAAAGATTTCACAGGCTACACCCCTTCCGGGCTGTATAAACGCCTCATCAAACGCGTAACCAAAATCATTGCCGATCAATACCGGACGTTCCGTGATATTTCGCGGAGTTTGCATAAAGAAGGCATCGTATTCGTGGATTATGAGGATCTTACCCATGCCCAAGAGCAGTCCATAGAACAGTATTACCGGGATATCATCTATCCTGTACTTACGCCAATGGCTGTTGATCAGAGCCGGCCGTTTCCACTCGTGCACAGCCAGTTTATCTACCTAGCTGTTGTTCTTACTCGTAAGAATGGTCTTGAAGAGGAGCCTTATTTTGCTATCCTGCAAATTCCTTCGAATCTGCCAAGATGTATCCCTCTTCCCCACCGCTCTAATAGTAAGAAAAGACAATTTGTATTTATTGAAGATGTGATTCGCCATCACATTCAAACCTTATTCAGCGGTTACGAACCTGTTGCGGTTAGTGAGTTTCGTTTGACTCGTAACTCAGATCTTACGATCGATGAGGAAGGTGCAGAGGATCTGCTGGAAGAGATCGAAAAAGAGCTGCGCAAGCGTCGTCGCGGGGTGCCAGCCCGTTTGGAAGTACAAAAAGGTATCCATCCCTATGCTCTTGAGCAGCTGCAAGCGGAATTTGAGCTGGAGGACTTCGTATTTGAAATTGAAGGTCCGCTTGATCTAGGCTTTCTTCGTAATTTTGCCGGAAGCTTAAAAGGTTTTGGTTACATGAACTATCCACCTATTGAGCCGGTTTATCCTGCTGAATTTCAAGAAAATGAGGATTTCTTCGAGGTGCTGCGTGAACGGGATGTATTAGTCTACCACCCTTACGAGTCTTTTGATGCAATGACAGACTTTATCATTCAAGCTTCAGAGGATGAGCAAGTGATGGCGATTAAAATGACCTTATACCGTGTCAGTGGAAATTCTCCACTTATTACTGCACTAGCCAATGCTGCGGAGTCTGGTAAGCAAGTTACAGTGGTTGTAGAGTTAAAAGCTCGATTTGATGAGGAACGGAACATCGCTTGGGCACGCCAGCTTGAAAAATCAGGCTGTCATGTCGTTTATGGTCTGATCGGACTCAAAACGCATGCCAAAGTGACCTTGATTGTCCGCCAGGAAGGCCCTGAACTGCGCCGTTACGTGCATGTAGGCACAGGAAACTATAATGACAGTACAGCCAAGGCCTACACAGATCTCAGTCTATTCACCGCCCAAAGCGATATCGGACTGGACGCTTCTGAGCTGTTTAATCAAATGACTGGATATTCGGCTAATTTTGACTGGCATTCCTTCATTGTTGCGCCGACGAATATGAGCTTATCCCTGCAAAAGCTAATGATGCGTGAAGCTGAACATGCACGGGCAGACAGACCCGCTCGCATAATCGCCAAGATGAACTCGCTCTCTAATCAGCAAGTAATAGACGATTTATATAGCGCAGCCCAAGCCGGTGTCTCCATTGACTTAATCGTGCGAGGGGTTTGCTGCCTACGTCCGGGAATAGAGGGCTTAAGCGAAAACATTACCGTACGCAGTATTGTAGACCGTTTTCTGGAGCACTCCCGGATCTATTATTTCGAAAATGGCGGCAAACCTGAGGTGTATTTATCCAGTGCCGACTGGATGACTAGAAACCTAACCCGCCGGATTGAGCTGATGTGTCCTGTCAGAGACAGCGGCATCCGTAAACAGATCGTCAAAATTCTAGAGTTGTCTCTAAAAGATAATGTTAAAGCCAGCTTCTTGCAGGCTAATGGATATTACGAACAACCAGACGACAAAAAGGCCCCTTTCCGGAGCCAGTTTGCTGCGATGGATGTTACACGTTGGAAGGGAAGCCGAGTTTTACCTTCACCGCCCAAGCATTCTTAAATGCTTTTATCGCGTTCTCAATGTCCTCTAGGCCAATTAGCAGTGACGATGCGCCCTCTAAGTCCAGATGAAGCGTATTGCCGTGCAGATTGGCCTTCAGGCCGCTTACAATTCCAATCTCCGTGCTGTCCAGCGCAATGCTAAGCTGGACAAGCGATCCGAGCTTATGAATCCACTCTTCGTCGGATGGCAGCAAAATGTCCTTATGTTGTTGGGACAATTTCTGCTTCCGGCTTTTTGTGCTGTATGAGGCAATCATAGCGCAAAGAATAAGCTGACGGTGGGTAAGTCCACGAATCGGTGAATTCATCAACCAATACAAAGTATGTCTTTTAGATTGGTAATAGTTAATATTCGTTCCCGTACGATGCAGCATGATGGACACGTAAATTAACATCTCGTGCTCTGCTCTATTCGATTCATCTTTAAATGCGTCAAACAGGCTGAGTGCTAGCTTGTTGATATGATCTAAATACCGTTTAGAAGTATGAATATCAAAGCGAATGATCGTGTTTAAGCTATATTCCAATGCACTATCACGCACTGGCTGCTCCGGCTCCAGCAGATCATGCAGCAAGCCTTCTCTGAGCCCTTCCCCGCTGATTACCGCCTCACTCGCCCCAATATACTGATACACCGTATGGAAAATAATCAACCCGGATACAATGATATCCGCCCGACTCTTAGATAATCCATCTAAATCCTTACGTTTTTCGTAAGGCATTGAAGGTAGGGTGTTCATAAAGTGCTCGATCGTCTCACTGGTCATCGTATAGCCATGGGAGTTAGGCAATGAGTATGCTCGTGACTTCTGATCCAGCTTCCCTAAGGAACGAACCGTCCCTCCTAAACCGAATAAAGGAAGTCCAGCTTTGGCATTTAGCCAATCATGCTCAACCAGTCTGCCCAGGACAAAGGTCTGCAGCTTGTGAATCTGCTCATCGCTCCAATTCCCACCTTGACCGAACATTAGGTTGGTATTTACTGCCCCGAACGGGAAAGAAATGCTGTGTTGATAACGCCGCTCACAAAAAAGAGTGATTTCAGTACTCCCGCCACCAATATCAATGACATAACCATCCTCTACATTAAAGGCATTAATAACACCCAAGAAGCCATAATATGCCTCCTGGTGGCCACTGATCACCTCAATCGGAATGGAAGAGGATTGTGACAAAAAGCTTATTATTTCACTTGAGTTAGCCGCATTACGAATGGCTGCCGTTGCACCCGCACGAATGGTTTCCACTGCAAAAGCATTGCAGATTTCCTTAAACTGCCGCAAGACCGGAACAATCGTTTCCATGTCCTTTTGTTCCAGTCTATTCTCCTTCGTAATCTTCTCACTAAGGCGAGCGGAGTACTTACACTCCTTGATGATCTTATAGCCTCCTTCGCGCGTTGTATCATAAATTACAAGACGAATGGAGTTCGAACCAATATCAATAATGCCTATCCGGCGTAGATCATCTCTCATTATGTATGTACTCCTTTTCCTGTTGATTGACTGACCATCTATTATACATGGTTTACATAAATAAATGAACTCAGCCCCCAGCGATATATTCCCACATTACCCTCAGGACCCTATAACAAAACGGCCACCGGATACTTGTCCAGGGCCGTTTTGACGAATTCTTTATAATACTTTACTTAAAAAATCCTTAGTCCGAGCATGTGTAGGATTACCAAATACTTGTTCAGGAGTACCCTGTTCAACGATGAACCCGCCATCCATAAACAGTATGCGGTCACCCACTTCACGGGCAAAGCCCATCTCATGTGTAACAATAACCATTGTCATTCCGTCTTCGGCAAGCTTTTTCATAACCTCAAGTACCTCTCCTACCATTTCCGGATCAAGCGCTGAGGTAGGCTCATCAAAAAGCATCACATGCGGCTGCATGGCTAATGCACGAGCAATCGCGATCCGCTGCTTTTGTCCACCGGACAATTGAGCTGGATAAACATCCTTTTTATCTTCAAGGCCTACAGTCTTGAGGAGCTCCATTGCGAATTTATCGGCCACAGCCTGCTGCTGTTTTCTTACTTTAATCGGTGCGAGCGTAATGTTTTGCAGAACGGTTTTGTGCGGAAAAAGGTTGAACTGCTGAAAAACCATCCCCATCTTCTCACGCGTTGCATTGATATCATGCTTCTTTGAGGTGATCGATTCCCCTTCAAAAGTGATCTCGCCACCTGTAGGCTGCTCCAATAAATTCAAGCAGCGCAGAAAGGTACTTTTTCCCGAACCACTGGGCCCGATTACAACGACAACCTCACCCTTTTTAATCTCCAAATCGATTCCTTTGAGAATCTCCAGCTTTCCGTAATGCTTCTGCAGGTTCTTAACGGCGATCATCGGTATTCAGCCTCCTTTCGAGTCTACCTAGGATCTTGGAAAGCGTAAATGTTAGAACAAAATACATAAATGCAGCAATCACGAGTGGTGTCATGCCATCATACGAAATCGTTGTAACTGTACGAGCTTGAAACATCAAATCCGTTACTCCGATAAATGAAATAATCGATGATTCCTTGATAATGGTAATGAACTCATTACCGATTGCCGGAAGAACACTTTTAAGTGCCTGAGGAAGTACAATATGACGCATGGTCATCCCTTGTTTCATTCCAAGTGAACGTGCGGCCTCCGTTTGTCCACGATCGACACCCTGAATCCCGGCACGAAAAATTTCTGCCAGATAAGCAGAACTGTTAATGGAGAGTGTAATCGCCCCGGACTGAATCGGAGTAAACTCAATCCCAAATGTCGCCAGCCCGTAATGGATGAGAAACAATTGCACAAGCATTGGAGTGCCCCGCAAAAATTCAACCCAAGCTGTGGCTAAGAAACGTAACACTCTCCATTTTGACATCCGTAGTAGAGAGACGATAATCCCAAGAATGAAGCCAAATAATACACCAAGAACAGCAAGTAGCAAGGTATATTGTAGTCCAGTCAAGAAAAGATCACGATAATCATAAGCCATTCTAAATAAAGTAATATCCAATATCTTATCCTCCTATCTCCAAAAAAATAGAAAATAGCAAAGTTCCGCTATTTTCTGTAATACACATACATTTTACTTCAGCAGACCTAAAGAGCAATATACATTCCATTCCTTACTTCGTGCTTTCAGCAAGCTCGCTGGCAGCCGCTACATATTCATCAATCTTACCTTCTGATTCTAGACGTTTAAGTGTAGCATTTACTTTATCCAGAAGCTCTGTATTGCCTTTTTTAATCCCAATTGCGTATCCATCATCTTCTACTTCAGGCTTAGCATCGGTAATTACAAGACCCGCTAAATTCTTAACAAAAGATTTGGCTACAGGTCCTTCAATAATTGCTGTATCGATACGGTTAGATTGCAATTGCAGAACGATCTCGGAGATTTTACCAAGAGAAGTGATCTTTGCGCCTTCAATCTCTTTGGCGATTTCTTCTTGAATAGAGCCTGTCTGTACACCAATTTTGGTACCCTTCACCGCGTCCATAGTAGCGTATTTATCTTTATCTGCTTCGCGTACTACAATAGCTTGTTCTGCTTTGTAATAAATATCTGAAAGTTCAACCGCTTTTTTGCGTTCTTCAGTCGGGCTAAGACCGGAAATCACCATATCTACGCGTCCACTGGACAATTCGTTAAGCAGTGAATCAAAAGGCAGATCCTTAACTTCAAGCTCAGCGCCCATGTCGGCAGCAATTTCCTTAGCGATGTCGATATCAAAACCTACGATGGTATCTTTTCCGTCCACTACTTTATGGAATTCGTACGGAGGAAAATCTGCACTTGTTCCCATAATCAGCTTTTTAGTAACTGCACCGGAATTTGCATTACCACTAGCAGCGGTATCATTATCATTTTTATTTTGACCGCAGCCTGAAAGCAGACCTACCGCTAATACCATTCCTAAACTAAGTTTACCCCATTTGTTCATTTCTATATCTCCCCTATTCATATGAAAAAATCTAAGTTGACCCAATGACTGACTTATTATAAATCAGAACGCATGAATATGCAAAGGCATAATTGTGACAATAACTTCCTTTTAATGGATTTCTATGAGGGGAATTCTATAATACGCAGCTAAAAAATCACTTTTATTCACGTTGAAGCTAAATTTATACATTTTTACTATCCCCTATACTGGCTAAATCATTCGACTGTTTATTCCTAATTTCATAAAAAAAGGACTGCTCCCAGAGTATTTACCATACTCCCAGGTGCAATCCCTTATTAACCCATTACAGAATTCGTTAAACTTTATCTGGTTATATCATCGTAGATATCCATGTACTGCTGAGCGGATACATTCCAGCTATAATCTCCCGCGAAAGCATTTTTTGTGATCTTTTTCCAATGTTCAGGCTGCTTGTAAAAAGAAAGCGCCCGGCGCAGCGTAAACATCATATCGTGTGCATTATAATTGCTGAACGTAAAGCCATTGCCTTCACCGGTTTCTTCATTATAAGCGTGCACAGTATCATTTAGGCCACCTGTCTCACGGACAACGGGTATGCTACCATACCGTAAAGCGAGCAGCTGACTGATGCCACAGGGCTCAAACTTAGACGGCATAAGGAAGATATCGCTGGCAGCATATATTTTTCGTGAGAGTGCATCATTAAATAAGATCTGTGAAGACAGCTTGGTCGGATACCGCCATGCCGCTTCCTTGAACCAACGCTCGTAGGATTCATCACCTGTTCCAAGCAGCACAAATTGAATATCATCGTGATATAGCAACTCATCCAGCACTCGGGTAAGCAGATCTAAACCTTTGGAGTCCACGAGACGCGTGACCATGGCTACCATTGGGATATTAGCATCCACAGGTAATCCCAGCTCTTCCTGCAAGGCTACTTTGTTCTCCGTCTTCTTGGTCAAATTAGAACGATAACGGGTAACAAGGCTCGAATCTGTCGCTGGATTATAACTTTTAGTATCAATGCCATTCACAATCCCACTTAAAACATCTGACCGTGCGTTCAACAAACCATCCAAACCGTAACCATAATAAGGTGTGCGAATTTCTTCTGAATAAGTCGGACTGACGGTCGTGACCCGATCACTGAATACAATCCCGCCTTTTAAGAAATTCACATTACCATAGTACTCCACACTACCAAAATAGCTGCTATCCAGACCTAACAGCTCTCCAAGTACCTCATAAGGAAACACTCCCTGATACAACAGGTTATGTATTGTAAATACACTCCGCATTTCACTGTAAAATGGATTGTGGCGATAATGCCCCTGTAGCAGCATTGGAATTACGGCCGCGTGCCAATCATGGCAATGCAGTACATCAGGCTGGAAATCAATGGCTGGCAGACACTCCAGCACTGCACGATTATAGAACGCAAACCGTTCACCATCGTCCATATAACCATAAATTCCATCACGGCCAAAATAATACTCGTTGTCGATAAAATAAACGGGGATACCCTCATAGATAATGCGTTCAATTCCACAGTATTGTTTTCGCCAGCCAATTGGAACATACACTTCCGTTAAATGCTCCATTTGAGCGGTGAACTTGTCAGGAATCCCACGATATTTAGGCAAAATCACTCGTACATCTACCCCGGCAGCCTTCAGCGCTTTAGGTAATGCTCCAATGACATCGGCCAAACCACCCGTTTTGACAAAAGGATGGGCTTCAGCTGCGGCAAATAAAACCTTCATGATTATTTCCCCCTTAAACTGTACGGATTCTCTATTCGTACTTAGATCTATAACTCTTTTGCCTCTTTATTCTTACCCATTCGTGACGTTTTTTTAAACACCAGAAAGCTAAGGGGCGGAAGAGTCAGCTCTATGCTGTTCACCTGATTGTGCCATTCCAGCTTAACGCTCTTTTGAGGGACATTGTGCAATCCGGAGCCACCATACTCTACATTTTCTGAGCTAAAGAGCTCTTCATAAGTCCCGGCCCGTGGCACGCCTATACGATAATTGTGCCGTTCTACCGGTTGAAAATTGATGACTATAAGCAGCGTATCTCCTGGTTTCTTCCCTCGGCGTATATACGAAATCACACTTTGATCATTGTCATCCGCATCAATCCACTGATAACCCTCTTGAGAATGATCCAGCTCCCACAACGCTTTTTCGGAGCGATACAGTTTATTAAGTGCAGCCGTGTAGGCAAGCATACGACGATGGCTCTCATAATCCAACAGCAGCCAGTCCAGCTGCTCCTGATCCTTCCACTCGATAAACTGACCGAATTCCCCACCCATAAACAGAAGCTTTTTACCGGGATGAGAGATCTGATATCCCAGCAGCTGCCTGAGGCCTGCGAACTTTTGTTCATAAGTACCCGGCATTTTGTCTAACAAAGACTTCTTGCCGTGAACAACCTCATCATGCGATAGCGGCAATGCGTAATTTTCGGCATAAGCATAACATATTGGGAACGTAAGTAAATTATGATGATAAGGGCGCCCACCAAAATCATGTTCTATGTAGCCTAGCGTATCATTCATCCAACCCATATTCCATTTGTAATTGAAGCCAAGGCCCCCTTCATGCACTGGTGCAGTAACCCCTGGCCAAGCACTGGACTCCTCCGCCATCATCAATGCTTTTGGGAAATAATGAAAGATAGCCTTGTTCAGATTCTGGATAAATTTGATGGCCTCCAGATTCTCCAATCCACCATTAACATTCCGCCGATATTGATGATCCCGCTTTTCGAAATCTAGTCGAAGCATACTCGTAACCGCATCTACACGCATTCCGTCGATATGATAATACTCGAACCAAAACAGCGCATTAGAAATAAGAAATGAAGAAATCTCCGGCTTACTGAAATCAAACGAAAGTGTCCCCCAGCCTGGTTTTTCAGCTAACATTGGATCGGCATATTCATAAAGTGGCGCTCCATCAAACATACGTAATCCGTGTGCGTCTTTGGCAAAGTGAGCGGGAACCCAATCTAAAATCACACCGATACCTGCCTGATGCAGCTGATCGATCAAATACATCAACTCATGGGGTTCGCCATAACGGCTGGTTGCCGCAAAATACCCCGTCCCTTGATAACCCCAGGATAGATCATATGGATGTTCTGCCAGCGGCATAAATTCCACGTGTGTATAATTCATCTCCACCAAATAAGGAATCAACAGCTCGCTCATTTCCCGGTAGGTGTAGAACTCTCCATCCTCTTTTTGACGCCAGGTACCGAAGTGCATTTCATAAATGTTCATTGGTTGTTGATATGGAGCTTTGCTTTTCCGACGCCATGCTGCATCTCCCCAGCGGTAGCCATCCAGTTCTGCTACTACCGAAGCCGTTGCCGGTCGAACCTCAGCTTTAAAAGCAAAAGGATCCGCTTTAAGGAAACTTGATCCATCTGAGGCAAGAATCCTGTATTTGTAAAAAGTTCCCGGCTGTATTCCCGGAAAAAAACGACTCCAAAATCCTGAATCGGGTATCTTATATAACGAGTCCACGCCCTGTGTTCCGTCCCAATCATTATGATCACCAGCTAGTCCTACATATGTCGCATGAGGAGCCCACACGGTAAAGCGCACACCGGTAACGCCTTCTTCAGCGGCAGTGTGTGCACCCAGCATAGAATAGCTGCGATAATTGGTGCCCTCATGGAACAGATAGATATCAGCAGCTGACGGAAGGGTCTCGATTTTTGCTTTTTCAGCCAATTCTACACCACCTTTTTCAATGTGCTTGTACCTATTACCTTACCCGAATATTACCATTTTGAAAATGTTTTGATGTTAAAAGAAAAGATTTTCTGATAAAGAAATATTAATTGTAATTTTTCTGTTTACAAAGCAATATATTTCACCTATGTCGTTTCAAGCGCTTGTCGTAAGTTTATATTACAAGCATTGACAAAATAATGGGAGGGATAACAAATGAACAACAAAAAAGATTGTATCGCCATGTTATTGGCAGGAGGGGAAGGCCGCAGATTGGCTCCCTTGACTTCCAGTATGGCTAAGCCTGCAGTCCCTTTCGGTGGACAGTATAAAATTATTGATTTCCCGCTAAGTAACTGTGTAAATTCGAACATTGATACAGTAGGTGTTCTGACACAATACGAAGCTGACTCTTTGCATAATCATATCGGTGAAGGTGAGCCTTGGGGCTTAGTTAGTCAAAAGGATAAAGGTGTCACACTGCTTCCTTCAGGTGTTGAAGGCAGAGACAGTTATACAGGGACTGCTGATGCGATTTATAAAAACATTGACTTTATTGATAGCCGCAACCCAGAACATGTGCTCATTCTATCCGGTGACCATATTTACCATATGAATTACCGTAAGATGCTGAATTATCATATTGAAAAAGGAGCAAAAGCAACCATCTCCGTAATGGAGGTTCCTTGGGATGAGGCTAGTCGTTTTGGAGTAATGAACGTAAACGATGATCTGAAAATTTCCGAATTCGCGGAAAAACCTAAAGTACCAAAAAGTAATCTTGCTTCAATGGGTATCTACCTGTTCGAGTGGGCTTATCTGAAGGAGCACTTGTTGCGGGATGCAGCTAATCCTAATTCCAGTCATGACTTTGGTAAAGACGTAATTCCTACCATGCTGGATCAGAACGATGATTTATTCGCTTACCGTTTCAAGGGTTACTGGAGAGATGTAGGTACAGTCGGCAGTCTCTGGGAAGCACATATGGACCTTCTGCAAAAAGACAATGGCATGAAGTTAGACAAGACTCATTGGCCTATGTATAGTCGGGTTCGCCGGACTAAGCTTGCAGTTCATAAACCACGTGTACAGAACCCAGCAACGGACTCTCTCGTGAATGAATCCTGCTCCCAAGAAGGTAGTCTACAACGTTCTGTAGTCTTTAATGGGGTAGAAATCGGTAAGATGAGCCAGATCAAACAAAGTGTTATTATGCCTGGAGTTCGCATTGGCCGTGGAGTGCTGATTGAGAATGCCATTATTGGTGAAGGGGCAATCATTAAGGATGGAGCAGTCATCAAGGGAAGCATAAATAATATCGTTGTCGTTGGACCACATGAGACTGTGGCTGCCAAGCCGGCGGTCCGAAACCAACCTTCCCGTCTGTTTCAGGATGTGTATGAGAAGACAGGACGTTTGCGTGAAGTTCTTCCTTCATAACAACCATTATATAGAAAAATACTTTATATAAAAAGGGGCTGTTGTCCTGGTCGATCATGACCAGAGCAACAGCCCCTTCGGTTGTAAAGAATTAGTGATTTTATGAATTACGGCTAGCCGTCCATTCTCTGTCTAATATGCTCATTTCCACACAATCTACATATTGCTCACCGAATAAAGCAGACTCACGTTGAACACCCTCCCGCTTAAAGCCAACAGCTTCATAAGCTTTCAGGGCAGCCGTATTGAAATCGAAAGCACCCAGAGACAGACGATGCAGGTCCAGACCTTCAAATCCGATTCGAAGCATCTCTTGCATCATCCGTTTACCAATGCCTTTACCTTGAAACTCAGGATCTACTACTACCCTGCCGATACGTGCAGAACGATTAACCCGGTCAATGGCTGAAAAGCTAATATGGCCCACTACCTGCTGCGTAGCTTCTTGAATTGCACAGAAGATAAGACGATCGGATAAGCCTGGATGATTAGCATCCTTTAAGTATTTAACAAGCTGCTCATCCTCTAAAGGATAAGTTAGCGAAGGTCCTGCCCACTGCTTCAGATACTCTGGAGAAACACTCCAGCGCTTTAAGTGTTCAAAATCAGATTCTGATATAAATCTGAGAATCAGACGGTCTGACTCAGCACCTTCCTCAAAATGTTCATATAAGTTCACTAAACGACCATTTCCCATATCGTTAGTGCCCATGTAGTGAAAACCCATGCTCTGATAATAACGATTGAGCTTAATGTTATGTGCCACAGTGTCAAACCTAAGGCTCTTACAGCCTAGATCTTTGGCTAGAACTACTGCATATTTAAGCATTTGCTGTCCAAGTCCTCGGCCGCGGTGGGAGTCTTTCACAGCCAATCGGTGCAAATAAGCGTAGGACTCATCATTTTTACTGCCCCAGTACTGTGGATCACTGAATTGCAACGTGAACATGCCAACTACAGCCCCATCGTCAAGGGCTAAATAAACATGTCTGTCAGCAAAATATCCTGCTATATCGGTCTCGGTAAATTGTCCGGGTGTCCATTGCTTAATTCCATTAAGCTCCATCCACCCCGCCGCTTCTTGCAGTAGCCTCAAGATGTCGCTAACCCGATCTGGCTCTCCACGAACTATACGGATCGAATTCTTCGTTACCCCCATCTCACGTTAGGCCTCCCAATCATCTAATTCAGGAAAGGTAGCTGTCACTTGAGTTACCTCTTCTGTGATAACTTCCGGCTGTGGTTCTGTAAGAGGCAAGATGACGGTAACTTCCGTTCCTTTTCCAAGCTCACTTACCATATCAAGTGTCCCATTATGAAGTTCTACAAGTTGCTGTGAAATCGCTAACCCCAAGCCTGTTCCTCCATTAAGTGCATCCACTTGAAAGAAACGGTCCTTCACTCTGGATATATGTGCTTCACTAATCCCTATCCCGCTGTCTCGTACCATAATCGCTGTTTCTGTAGCAGACAGTCTCTTTGCTGACAGTTCAATACTGGAATCTTCATGTGAGAACTTCACTGCATTGTCTACCAAGTTTAAGAATACCTGTTTTAGCCGATTGGCATCCCCTTTAACAAAGATCGCATCTTCACATTCCAGCAACAGATGTATTCGTTTCTTTTCCGCTTTAGCCCAAACATTCAGTATCGTCTCTTGCAGCAGTACCTTTACATCTACAACCCCAATCGACAGCTTCATCTGGTTCTGCTGCAGCTTAGAAAAGTCGAGAATTTCTTCCACCAGCCCAATCAGGCGTTCACTTTCTTTGGAAATGATGCTGACTCCAAGTTTTGTCTCCTCCGGATCATACCCGCCGGATACCAAGGTTTCACTCCAGCCCTTGATACTTGTAAGAGGTGTCCGCAGCTCGTGAGAAATGGACGAGATAAAATCATCCTTAATCTGATTACTGCGTACAATTTCCTGAGCCATATAATTCAGCGTTGAAGCCAAATCACCAATCTCAAATTTATAGTCTCCCTTAATCCGTACGTTGAATCTCCCCTTCGCCATCTGAGCTGAAACTGCCGTAATATTATTCAGCGGCTTCACAATCGAGTTGGCCAGTCCGAAGCTAAACCCAACAACTACAGCCATAACAGCTGCAGCAATAGCAGTGGACAATAAAGTTAGATTAAGCAAATCATTATTGATTTCTTCTAGTGAAGTAATATACCTTAGGACATACTTATCCTGTCCATGAATCTGCAGCATTTTGGAAACCGCCATCACGCTCTCATTCGTGCCTGCCTGACGCCCTACCCAGCGCCCAACGCTGCCGCCAACGGCTTCTGGTACATCACTGGTCGTAATGGTCCGATCCGGCTGAAAGCCAGTGGAACTAGTGATGATATCCCCATTTAGCGATAAGATTTCCAGCTCCGTCTTGCTCAATGAGAACCTCTCCAGTACTTCTTGTAGCAGATAGATGCTATTATCGCTGGGTATCATGTTCTTTTGAAAAAACGACTCTGAAACAGAAATGTGATTTTTAATCTTGCTGTATACACTGTCATAATAATATGTTCTGATGGCCAGCAGGAAGATAACTTCTACGAGGAGAAGCGCCAAAAAAACTACAAGAATGTAGTGCAGAACAATCTGTCTGCGCATCCCCTTCTTAATCATTGTCCTTGGCCTTTCCATCTATATCCGTGCCCCCATACAGTCTGCAAAAATTCCGGCTCCGAAGGATTGTTCTCAATCTTCTGGCGTAAGCGCCGGATATTTACATCTACAATTTTGGGATCACCCATATACTCCTTGCCCCACACATGATCCAACAGAAGATCGCGGCTAAGTGGAGTGTTTTCTTTTTCAAGAAAGAATTGAATCAGAGAGAACTCCGTGGGCGTCAGTTCAATGGCTACATTATCACGTTTGAATTGTTTGGTAATAAGATCCAAGCTGAAAGGCCCCGAATGAAAAGAAACCTTGGCCGACTGTTCACGATGCACATTTACACGGCGCAGCAAAGATTGAATACGCGCAATTAGCTCCGTTGGGCTAAATGGCTTACTAACATGATCATCTGCACCTACGGACAAAGCGTAAACTTTATCCTGCTCCTGAACCTTGGCGGTAAGAAAAATAATTCCCAAGCGTTCATTAGTCTCCCTAATCCGTCTACAAACTTCAAATCCATCAATGCCGGGAACCATAACATCCAATAACGCAATATCAATATCAGGTATAGTGGTTAATTTATGCAATGCTTCATTCCCGTCAGCAGCCTCCAGCACTTCGAAACCATTACGCTTCAAATTAATGACTATGAAACTGCGAATGGACTCTTCATCTTCCAATATCAGAACTTTACTCATCTATTCCCTTCCTTTCAATAGGGGAGGCAATCTTATTGCTTCCTTCTTTAGTTGTACTTTGTTCTAGCTCACCACGGTAGCCGATGACTTTATCTAAATCCCGTCCAAGCAGCTCCCAGCCTTCATTCTTAGCCTTATCCCATTCCGAAGGAGAAAAGAAGGAAACCTCAGCAAAAGTCTCTCCGGTATCAGTCATGATGAACTTAAGGTTTTTATCCAGAACAGATTTCGTATCAATACTTACCTTTCCATGCAGCTCTGGATCAAAATTAATAGTAAAGCGATCCGATGGATCACGATATAGCTGGACTGCAAAGGTTAGACCATCTTTTCCATCCCATTTATAATAGGAGGTGAAATAAGGAATATCTGCGGGGTCGAAATACTCCCATCCTTTTGGCGCTTCAAGCAATCCAACTTCAATAATGCCATCATGATCGATATCTTCGCTTGCAATCAGACGATCTTTGTAAGTCCTCGTATCACCTGGCAAAACCACACGCAGCTTGTTATGCTCCATAAGAACCATTAAGCTGTAGGCGGATTGGAAATCCACCGAAGCGTCTAATACGATTCCTTCTTTATCCTTAGCAATCTTTCCTGCGACAATATTGTAATAATTAGAAAAATACGGATCGATATCCTCGATCTTATCGAGCACCTTAAAGCCATCATTGTACTGATAGATCGAAATGGTTGCAAATTCATTTCTTTTAAAATAAACAACGGTGATGTCTTCAATTCCATCCTTGTTAAGATCATCAAGCATATATTTGGTGTAAGGAAGTGAAAGCACTTCTTCCAATGATCCGCTGGAATAGCTATACACGACGAGGCCTTTTTCTTCCCCGCGTGAATAACCTGTAATGATATTCAGCTTCCCGTCACCTGTCATATCTTTCAGATCGACGGACTCCAGCATAGTTCCATCCCCATCAAAAACAAGCTTTTTGACCCAGGCATCTCCTTGCTTCTCTAAGATCATCCCGTGAATCTCTACAGCTTCGCTTGGCGTTCTATAGAACACCAACGACTCCATAATTCCATCGTTATTGAGATCCTCTGTGAAAATTGAGCTCTCATCATTAACCGGGCGGATCAACTCCGTACCCGCTGGAATATGTGAATTTATAGCAGCCATAAGTGTTGCTTTGTCAGCAGACAGCTGCGGAGCTTTCATCTTCGAAACGGGATCACTGATGAAAGTACAACCCGAAAGTACGGATAACGACAGTGTTGCAGCTGCCAGGCACCTAAGACTTTTTATACTCAACCTCATCACTCTTTTCCTTATCCGTGTCCGAACTTTACAAATTTGCGCGTTCCTGAGACGTTAATCTACGTCCCTTTATATCATGCTTAATTCGTCCATCTTCTAGTACCCATATGCGTGAAGCGAAACGTTCAGCCAGTTCAATAGGCAGCACCGTCACTACGGTAAGACCCGTCTCTTTACACAGTCTGCGCAAAGTTTCCAATACACTTTCTGCCGATTTGGGGTCCAGACCCGTAACCGGTTCATCCGCTAGAATTACTTTGGCACCATGAGTTAATGCTCTAGCAATCGCTACACGCTGACGTTCTCCACCGCTTAGCTGGCTAGTCTTCATCTTCGCTTTGTCTAGAAGTCCAAGGGCATCTAATTCATCCATCGCACCCATATAATCATCTGAACGAACCATCCCTGTAACCATACGCCACATTGGCGTCTGTGCGGACTGGCCGATCAGCACGTTTTTCAGCGCTGTGCGGTTAGGATTGAGCTCTGCATTCTGCTCCAGGTAAGCCCACTCCCGTCGAATTTTTCTTTTTCCGGAAAAGGCACTCGCCATAATATCCGTACCGTCCACTCTAAAATTCCCTCTGTCCCACTTCTCTCGCAGCGCTAAACAGCGTAATAAAGTGGTCTTACCGCTCCCACTCGCTCCAAGTATGGCTACGAGTTCACCCGGCTCTAATTGAAATCCTATATCCTGCAGGACCGGATTTTTGTCTTCCCCAACTGCCTTGGCTAAGTGTTCAACTGTGATCATAGTTCAGCCTCTCCCTGTCTTCATCTATAATCTATAGTGTACTCTGAATGTGAGTTCAATTTCCATGCGAGCACTCGTTCTTATCTTACCTCAATTTCTAGGTTGTGGCGAGAATAATAACCCAAGCAAGCCGAACACGATATATAAACCACCCATCAGGGCAAAAATACCGCCGCTTAAGCCCACTTGCAGCAACAAACCACCAATGCCGGGGCCGATAATACTGCCAATACTAAAATGGAAAGAAGCAACCACATTAGCAGCAGGCAGTAGATGTCGTGGCAAAATATCCGCGGCCAGACTTAGCCCTAATGAGAAAAAGGAGCCCACTAATCCTCCTGCGATCATCAGAAGTACCATTGTCAGCGTAAAATGATCACCTGCCAGCGGCAACATCGCAAAGGCGATCCCGCCTCCGATCCCGGCAATAATCAGTACCCGCTTGCGGCCAAACCGGTCGCTCCACAGACCTAATGGAAACTGCAGAAGCAGTCCTCCAATCCCCGCAAAAGGCAATAACGCTGCAATTTGATCTGTGCTGTAACCGATACGCAGACCATATACCGGAAAGCTGCTATTTAAGCTGGCTTCCATAAAGCCATATAAAAGGGCTGGAATTAAAGCGAACCAGGCTAAGCTGTAACAACGACCGAAACGGCGAACCTGGCTTTCACCACTCTCCGCTTTATCTGGCCGGGAATCCGGCAGAATTGTAGTCACAAGGATTAAGACTAACAAAAATAGAAATGCGAGAACAATAAAAGGCACGGCCTGTCCATAACGCAGCAGACTAATCCCAAGTGGTCCCAAGCTAAAACCCAGACCATAGGACATACCATATAGTGAAAGATTACGCCCGCGATGCTCGGCAGGTGTCATAAGCAGAACCCAAAGCTGGGCCCCGTAATTAATCGCAGCATCGCCCACACCCACAAGCAGACGCAATACAAACCATACCTTGATCCCTGTAAAAAAGGGAAACATGAGCAAGCTTACTAAGACTAAACTAATCCCACCAGCTATCAATTTTTTAAATCCAACCGCTCCAAGAACACGTTCAGCAATCAAGGTCATCCCAAATGATCCTATGTATAGTGCAGCAGCATTCAATCCGTTCAGTGACGAGGAGACTCCTTTTTGCTCCAAAAGAATGGATAGAATGGGCAGCAACAGCCCTTGGCTAAGCCCTGCGGCTATAGTAGCGGTAATAAGAATCATGAAAGTCATTTTGCTATTACTTCGTATAGATACTTTAAGCCGGTCTGACACGGATGATATCCCCCTATAATAAAAACAATGATGTGATCTAACGCCAATTGGCAAACACCGAACATTATAGTGGACAACCCTCTTCAAAACAAGAGATAATATGAGAAGTTACGGATTTCTGGGGGTGCATGTTACATGGATTACGAATTAAAAATCGACGTATCGCCGGTTTATGAACTGTTGGACAGTTTTATGATATATGTAACCAGAAAATGGATCTCCAATTTAGACCTCGGTCCCCACTGGGTTAGTGATGTGGAAGATCGCATTACTCCTCATAAAGTAACAGCTCTCATGCAAGCTGCCGAGTGGCCATTTACAGATTATGATGTGTTATATGCTTGGGTTTACAGCCGAGGGCCCGCAACATCAGTGCTGCATTTCCTGGATGATCTGGATTCAGCTTCTATAGAAGAGTGTTATCAGCAGATCGCACCGTTAATTCATGATTTCACCATAGATGAAGCTTCCCGGATCAAGAGCAGCTATAGTCCGCTTCTTAGACTCTGGTATGAGCAATATTTTCGTCATGTAGAACACAAGATTTTACCGTTATTAATTGAAGATGCCTCTGAGAAAAAAATGCTGGAAAGCAAAATGGACCCTATTTCTTTAATTGAATATGCATCCGGTGGTGTAGTTTTCGAGGATATACGGGATCTTAAGACTATAGTATTATTGCCTACCGTTCATAATCGACCAATTAACACCTACTGCTTCTACAAAACTATGGTGATTGTACAGTATCCTGTAGATGTGCCATTGGAAGATGAAAATGAACCACCGATGGTGCTATTGCGCATGACCAAGGCACTGTCAGATCCAACCAGACTCCGATTGCTTCGGTATGTCGCCCATGAACCCAAATCTCTATGGGAGATGCAGTCCGATCTAAATCAATCCAGAGAAATGCTTATGCATCACCTAATGATCCTACGCGTAGCCGGTTTACTCCGTATCCATCTTCGCGGGGAACAAGACGAGCGCTTCAGTATCCGTCCAGACGGCGCTTCTGAGCTTCAAATGTTTCTAGAATCTTATATTCACCTATAGAACACTATACAGATACAGATCCAAGGAGTGAGAGATATGAAATACACAACTCAACAAGTAATTTTCGATCTAGATGATACGCTGGTTCATTGCAACAAATATTTCGATTTAATTTTAGGGCAATATTTCGAGCTCATGACTGATTGGTTTAATGAATTTGGTCCAAGCACCAGTGAATTACGCAGCAAGCAAATAGAAATTGATGTTGATACCGTCAACACAAGTGGCCTGGCCAGCGACAACTTTCCCAAATCCTTAATCGCCACCTACCGTTATTTCTGCGCCAAATATAACCGTCCGACAGATCGCTTTCAAGAGCAGCAATTACACAAGCTCGGCCTAAGCGTCTATGACCAAGAAATTGAAGCTTACCCTGGCATGGTTGAAACACTCGATACGCTGAAGCAAGAGGGTCACCATTTATTCTTGTATACTGGCGGGGACGACACCATTCAGCAACGTAAAATTGAACAAATGAAGCTGGATGCTTATTTTGACGATCGTATCTATATTCGGAAGCATAAAAATGTTGAGGCGCTTGAAAATATTTTGGCTACCCAAAGCTTTGACCGCAAACGTACCTGGATGATTGGCAACTCGTTACGTACAGATGTACTTCCCGCAGTTACCGCAGGCATCAACAGTATTTACCTGAAGCAGCAAAATGAATGGAGCTATAACCTTATCGAGCTGGAGCAAGAGATGCAGCAAGCCGTGATGACTATTTCGTCCATCCACGAGGTGCCCCCTGTCATTCGCTCAGCCGCTAAATTCAAAAACTAATAACTAGCTACAACGTTACGTAGCATTGTTACAAATGACATATCTTCACTACCTACTGGATGATTATACTATTTTTATAGTATTCCTATATTGTCTAGGAGGTGAGATATGAATAAGAAAGTGTCAGCTAAACAATCTCAGACCAAAAGACCTTTGCTTCCCATGATATTAGGTGTCGTTGTTGTAATCCTTCTCGCTGTAATTGTTTTCATCTTAAGCAATAAGACTGATGATACAGCAGATCTACCCAACTACACCGACGTAAAGGGAAGCATTGTTGTTGATGGGCTGAAATATGAGAAGCAACCTCATCTTGGAAGTCCTGATGCCAAAGTTAAAGTTATCGAATTCGCAGATTTCAAATGTCCCGCCTGCAAAATGTGGACTGAAAAGTATCTGGATACTTTTATTAAAGACTACGTAGATACCGGAAAAGTGGAACTTTTCTTCATGAACTTTGCATTTTTGGACCGGGACTCTTATCTTGCCGCTAGCGCCGGCGAAGCCATCTACAAGCAAAGCAACGAGAAGTTCTGGGAATACCTTCATAAGCTGTACGCTAATCAAGGCGATGAGAGCGAAATTTGGGCCACTCAGAAATTCATTTTAAAATTCGTTAAGAATAACATCGAGGGCATTGATTACGCCCAATTTGAAACAGATCTCAAGAATCATACCTACATGTTCGATGTAAAAGAAGACTTTAAGATCGCTGGTTCCTACGGAGTCAACGGTACTCCTAAATTTATGGTGAACGGAGTGCTGCTTCAGGATTCTTCCTATGAAGGGTTAGCAGCAGCGATTGCCAAGCAGTAATCAGTCTTTAAACTGCGCCCTATAAGCTGTTCACTTTGAAAAAAGTGACCTTCTTACAGGGCTTTTTTGTGTGTATGAATTAAAAAAGATGACTTCTGTGATAAACAGAAGTCATCTGCTGATTACTTAATTAAGCCACTGCTTATTCTACCAAATGACACACGGCACTATGGCCTTCTGACACGATTTTCCGTTCAGGCTTGACAGCCATACATACATCCGAGGCATAAGAACACCGCGGATGAAAAGTGCAACCACTTGGTGGATTAAGCGGTGATGGCACCTCGCCTTGAATCGATACCATCTGCTGCTTCTGCTCCACACTATCCGGAATCTTCAAAATCGAATTTAGCAGGACCTGCGTGTAAGGATGCGTAGGTTTCTTGAACAATTCATCCGCCGGAGCTTGCTCAACCACCTCTCCTAAATAAAGAACCGCGATATCATCACTCAAATACTCCACTACTGCCAAATTATGCGAAATAAAGATATAAGTCAGGTTAAACTCCTTCTGCAAATCCTTTAGTAGTTGAATGACTTGAACCTGAATAGATACATCCAATGCGGACACCGGTTCATCACAAATGAGCAATTTGGGATTCAGTGACAACGCTCTGGCAATCCCAACCCGCTGCAATTGTCCCCCTGACAGTTCATGCGGATAAGCGTATTGGACTTCAGAAGGCAAACCGACCCGCTCAAGTAGTTCGATCACACGCTCATGCCGGCTTACTTTAGTTCCGATTTTGTGGATAGCCATTGCATCTTCAATAGCGTCTCCTACCGTCATTCTCGGACTGAGGCTCGCCTTGGGATCCTGGAAAATAATTTGCATATCCCGGCGCATCGCCCGCAGCTTCTCTTTATTTGCCTTTGAGAGCTCCACGTCCTCAAAAAATATTTTTCCTTTGTCAGATTCGAGTAGACGCAGAACCATTCGCCCTAAGGTTGATTTTCCTGAGCCACTTTCCCCAACAAGCCCCAGTGTTTTCCCCGCTTCCAGGGTAAAAGAAACATTCTCGATGGCATGCAGCTTTTTTCCTTGTACCCGAAAAGTTTTCGAGACATTTTCTACGCGCAAGAGCGGATTATTGGGCATAGGAAGCGACCTCCTCAGCATGATGGCAGGCGATCTGATGATCGGTGCTAAAATCACGAAGCTTGGGAACTTCATTCTGACACCGTTCAGTTGTATAGAAGCAACGATCGGCAAATGGGCAGCCGGTCAATGTCTGTGTAAGTGTCTTTGCCGTCTTTGGAATAGGCATTATTTCTTTTCCCTTGTGGCCCACTTCGATAATGGAGCGTTTCAATCCAAGTGAATAGGGATGCGCCGCCTCACTTATGAACTTGTCCGTAGTGGCTTTCTCCATGATTTGGCCCCCGTACATCACAATGATTTTGTCACAAAAGTTGGTCGCAAGGCCAAAATCATGCGTTACCATCACTACGCTCATCCCATGTTTTCTGCGCAATTCCTGCAATAGTGCAAGAATCTGCATCTGCACAGTGACATCAAGCGCGGTTGTTGGCTCATCGGCAATCAATAATTGCGGTTCACATGCCAAAGCAATAGCAATCATGATACGTTGGCGCATCCCCCCGGAAAATTCGTGAGGATAACTTTTAAACCGTGATTTAGGATCCGGAATCCCCATTTCATGCAAGAGCTGAATGGTTCGGTCAAAAGCTTCCTTCCGGTTTGCATATTGATGTGTCAGCATGGCTTCCATAATTTGATCCCCAATACGCATGATCGGGTTCAAGCTGGTCATCGGATCTTGAAAAACAACGCCGATGTCACGTCCACGAATATCTTCTAATTGTTTGGGACGCATTTTAAGTAAGTCCTTACCATTAAACTGAGCTGTCCCCGATGTTATTTTTCCATTTTCACGGATGAGCCCAATTGATGACATCAATGTAACGGACTTACCAGAGCCACTTTCACCAACAATCCCCAAGGATTCATTTTCATTGATCGAAAAACTGACGCCGTTTACGGCATAAACTTCATCTTCACTCCGGGAGAACTTCACATGAAGGTCATCAATAGAAAGTAGCGGTTCACCCATATTAATTGCCTCCTTTCGGACTGAATGCTTCCTGGAGACCGTCTGCTACAAACAGAAACGAAAGCAAGGTTATTGCAAAGATACCTGCCGGAAAATACAGCAGCCATGGAAAGCCGAGAATATTCTCACTGGCTTGAGCAATCATACTCCCAAATGAAGGGATTGGCGGCCGAAGCCCCATGCCAAAAATACTTAAGCCTGCAATCTGGATGAGATCACCGGGAATCCCGAAGGCGAGAGAGACACCCATACTGCCGATAACATTCGGCAACATATACCGTCTGGCAATATGCGCCTGAGATGCGCCTAACGCTCTTGCCGCTTCCACCATCTCCCCGTCCCGCATACTTAGGACCAGACTTCGGATCAAGCGTGCATACCCCGCCCAACCCGGAATTCCAATTGCTAGAATCAAAGATAAATACCCACGTCCCAGCATAATGACTAATATCAAGGCGAACAAAAATCCCGGCAAGGTCATCATAAAATCCACAGCACGCATAATAATCATATCGGCGATTCCGCCGCGCAATCCGGCCCACAAGCCCAATATGATCCCGATGATGAAGCTGACCAAAGTCGCGCCAAAAGCAATAATCAGAGCGCTTCGAACACTGAACAGAATCTGGCTGAACATGTCATGCCCTACATTATCCGTACCAAAAATATGCTGCCAGGTCGGCCCTTGATTGATGGCCAAAAAATCTCCCGTGCGATAGTCATATGGGGCCACCCAAGGTCCAATGATCCCCGCGATCAAAAAAAGGATAACCCAGACCAAACCAATAACGGCAAGACGATGTCTTTTAAATCGCTTCCAACCTTGATAAAACTGGGATCTCTGAAGATTCTTTTTTCTCTTCAAAGCTACATCCGATTGAGTTGCTGCAACTGTGCCAGCCAATTGCTCCCCCTCCTAGGTTCGTATAGTCTGTGCCGCTTATAATCTGACACGCGGATCAATAAAGGCATAAATAATGTCAACGAGTAAATTCATAATCATAATCATGGATCCCAGCAGAAATACAGATGTGATGGCGAGCGGATAGTCGAAACTGGTAAATGCCGTCTGCATCACCTGACCAAGCGCTGGAATGGCGAAAATTTGCTCCACCCAGATCGTGCCCATCACGGTAAAAGCAAATTGAGGTCCGATGACGGTTATCATCGCAGTCAGCGAGTTTTTGACACCATGCTTAAAAATCATCGGCCAATATTTGACACCCTTAGCTTTTGCGGTTCGCATAAAATCCGACCTCATGGTTTCGATCAGACTGCCCCGCATATATCTGGCAACAACACCGACATTCGCCGCAGATAAACAAATAATCGGCAAAATTGCTTGCCTCCAGTGACCCCATCCCGTTACGGGCAGAATCCCTTGAAACACAACACCAAATAACAAAACCATAATCACCGCGAGAACAAATGCCGGAATAGCCTGACCCGTCAATGAGATGGTGCTTACCACATAATCAATCCAAGTGTTACGTTTGAGTGCTGCAATAATGCCAAGCGGAACCCCGATAATTACCGAAAGAACAACAGATCCAAAGGCCAAAAGTGTACTGATCGGCAAAGCCTGCTTCAGTTGAGTCGCAATTTGCAAAGACGGATTCTGCATCGAATTACCGAAATCGAAGGTTAATTGATGCCAAATATACTTCATGATTTGTTGCCACAGCGGTAAATTCAAGCCATACCGGCTTTGAAACTGGTCCATGACTTGTTGATAGAGAACAGGGTTTTGCCCTTGCAGCGGAGCCAGCGCCGTAGCCATGGTATTCGTATTCATGAAACCGCCAGGTGAATAATACATCATGGTATAGCTAACTGAAATGACCAAGATTAAAGTGATAATAATTTGTAAAATGCGCTTTGAAATAAATTTCAATATGGTCAAATCCGACCCTCCTTTACCGATTCACGGGCACCATAATTGGCGCCCGTGATTGGTAATTATTCAACCCATTTAGGATTATTCTACAGATAAAAGATGTAGCCCATAGAAGTTGCCCCATGCCCAAGGATTTGATTGCACTCCTGTAATGCCGGGTTTTACCAAGAAGTATTGCTGTTGATAATACAACGGAACAGCATAAGCTTCTTCGAGCAGGTTATTAACTACCTTAGCCGCGATAGGAGCAGCGTCTTCGACGGTCAGCGCATTTACGAATTGCGCTTGCCACATTCTCAAATCTCTTAAGGTATCAGATTGATAACTGTTGTAATATACCTGTACATCAAGTGCATTTTGATTCAACTTGCCACCTGGCGCGTTTGGTGCTACGAAGGTCCAAGCGGTTACAAAGGCGGCATGTTTTTCATCGTTATTTTTAGCATTTTTCCAAAGGTCTACAATCTGTTGCCATTGTTCAGCGGCCGTTGGAAGCCCCGGTTGTTTCAAATAAGGCTGCCAATCTGCAGGCTGCTCTGCTGTCCATTTATCCAAAAAGGCGATATCCTCTTTAGCAGCTTTTTCTAATGCTGCCCAGTCGCTCCATTCCACACCGGCGTTCTTATTATCCGGATCCCCATATTTTTCAATGGCCGGTTTATAATAAGTTTCCTTGGTCCAATCCACGAATTGTTTCGTAGCTTCTAGCGGGGCATCCAGTGTTCCTATGGAATATAGTTGCTGCGTTGCACCCATGTCCAAACTTCCTGGTTCACTCCAGTTGGTTGCGCCCGACGCCAGAATAAAGCCTGGTTTTGCATCGCCCTGAGGTCCGCTGTACTGATAAGCGTTAAACTGCGCCTCATTGAGCTGAACTAGCTCTGTTTTGATACCAAGATTTTGTTGCAGTAATTGACCTAACGCCAAAGCGATTTGTTCACCCTGAGCATCTACTTGCTTGACCCCAACATACAACGATAGGGTTGGCAGACCTTTACCGCCTTCATAACCAGCATCCTTCAATAATTGTTTGGCTGCCTCGAGATCTTCCGGAAGTCCTTGCTCCAGTTTTTCCGTTGGCCAACCTGGTGAAGCAAAGATATTGGTCGCCCCGCCCATGCCGTTCAGCACCGATTCTACGATCGGTTTACGCTGGATCGCTTTGGCAATAGCCTGGCGCACCTCTTTTTTGTCATATGGAGATTCCGTTGTCGGGTTGCTCCAGAGCAAATATTTGATCGCATAAGTCGCTGCAGTATACAGCTGGGACTTTAGCTCCTCCGTTTTCTTCACGTATTGTAAATCAGACGCGCTTTGGATTAGAACGACATCTGCATGGCCGGACATATAATCCTCCACCGGCACGGTTGTCGCCGGAAGAACATGGATGGTCTCTACATTGCCGTGATTAAGCTGGCCGGCTGCACCTACATAATTCGGATTGCTCACCATGACGAGTTCACCGTTAGGTGTAAAAGATTTAACCATGTAAGGGCCGTTGCTCACAAAATTCCCCGGTTCAAACCACTTACCAGGGTTCGCTTCGACCGCTTTAGGATTCATAGGCATCGACCCGGAAAGAACCATATCCCCCAGAATAGCGTGAGGCAGCGTGGTCGTAATTTCCAGCGTGTAATCATCAACTACTTTTAGACCAACTTCTTCTTTACTTACAGATCCGGCATGGTATGCATATCCGTTCTTCACAAAATTAAGTACGCTTAGCCAAAGTTGTGCGGTTGTGTTAGCTGGATCCAATTGATACATATAAGAAAAATAAAAATCATGGGCGGTTACAGGATCGCCATTTGACCATTTGGCATCTTTACGGAGGGTAAACGTCCAAGTTTTTTTGTCATCTGAAACGGTATAACCTGTCGCAATTTTCGGAACGATTTCATTATCCTGATTGTAGCCATAAAGCCCTTCGAGCAAAGTTCCTTGCCCTACCAGAATTTGTCCTTGCCATTGTGTAGGATCGAGCGTCGGGATCTTTGGATTGAAAACGGTTACCGAACTTCCCGCTTTAATTTCAAGATCAGAAGCGCCCTCATTCTTAACTGCCGTTTGACCCACATCACTGGTTGCTTTTACCGAAGTATTGCTATTACCTGCAGCATTTTTACCGTTCTCATTGGCACTATTAGAGGAATTACTGCAAGCAGTCACAGATAACAAAGAAAATGACAGAAGTAGAGCTAAGAACGCGTTCTTTTTTTTCATCCTCAAGTGAACCCCCTCATACATAGTCATGAAACAAAAAAACTAACATTTTATTATCTTGTTATCTATGATGTTATCCTTCACCTTTTCATGCTTTGCCCCCCTAAATTTAAACTCCGATGTTTGTTTGTGAACTTACGAATGTCTTCTTTTGAATATCACTTAGGAAACTAAGAGTAATCGCTTACATTCTAAAATTTTCCACAAAGATTGTCAAGAAAAAAAGTTACGTTAGTTAGCATAACTAGTTATTATTAATATAACTTAATCTTATAATATGAATTTTTCGTTAATTTTTTATTAGCTTTTTTAGTGTTATTTCGTAAATAATACTAACTTATTGACGAATTTTAGCTTATTTCTTGTAATGCTGATATAAATGCTATAGAAGAACTAGTTCTATGAGTTGAGTTCCTTAGGACATAATAAAAAGAGTGCATCCCGGCAGTCATTTTATGACCTTTGGGATACACTCTGAACCATTTAGATATGGGAATCGGAATAAAATACTGTTATCGATACAAATATCAGAATAGGTGGACTCCGCCTCTACCGGAAATTATCTACACACTCATGTAGAAAGGCGTCTAGTGTGCGTGGATCTCTGCCGAGTAAACGCTTCACAGTGTCATTTGGACTTTCTGGCACCATCCTAGACATGGTTTGAATTTCCACAACGTGGTTCGCGAGCCAAGGAGGCAGATTCCCATGCTCAATAAGATTACGGAGTAGTACTTGAGGTTCCATGTTGATGTAACTTATCGGCCGATTAAGCAGGGCAGATAGTCGACTCGCGATCTGGGGATAACTGAAAATCTCCGAACCAGTAAGCGTATATATATGGCCTGATACCTTGTCGTTGGTCAGAACTTCTGCGGCAACGTCTGCAATATCGCGACAGTCAATAAAGTTACACGGTGAAACGCCCATAGAGCCGAAGAAAACATTTTGGGTTGTGATCGTTGGTGCAAAGCGCATTAAATTTTGCATGAACGCATAAGGGCGCAATACGGTATGGGTGATACCCGATACTCTCAACGTGTTCTCAATTTCTTGATGCCAGCCCGCCACTGCCACTGGAGCGCTCTGCTCAAAGGCTGGACTGGATATTTTTACGATATGTTTGATTCCAGATTCGGTGGCAATCTGAATGATTGAGGTTTCCAATTCGATTTGTCTTGGACTGTTGGACATGGCAAGGAAGAGCTGGCTAGCACCTGTAAACGCGCGGCGCACCGATGTAGGGTCAGAAGCATCCACAAAAGCGACCTCGATAATTGATCGGCTTTTTTCTCCGATTTGATCACGCAACTTCTCTGGCTCTCTACTCAGCGCCCTGACAGGTACACCAAGATCAACCAAACGTTCCAAAAGCGCACTTCCAATCGTACCTGTTGCTCCCATAATAACTATCATTTTTATCTTCTCCTTTTGGATGAAAAATTAGTTGTGACGGCAAGTCGCCACCGCCATGTCACTATCGTGCTCGCTATGAATCCAGACAACGGGAAATCGATCCAGACACGATTTACCCAGACCAAGTGATTACTCGGTATCATAATTTCTACTACAACAGATGTCACCCATGCAGCGTATAGCCCAAATGAGGACCCGGCCATTGCGAATACCCCTACCACAACCAAGTGAGGTGCACCGATGACCCATCGCAAATGGCCCACTCGACTATGCAACAAAAGTCCAATCATCAAGGCCATCAAGGCGGATGCACCGCCAATAGTGGTCAATGCCGCTATTTGAAGCCCCCTATCTGCAGTAACCAATCCCCCGATACCTGCCATAATGGCAGGAGCAGCATAGGCCATTACAACTTCACGCCATAGTACAAAAGTCTTTTTCTTGGAACCAACAGCCTTGATGCTGTAAACATCATCTGTCTGATTCGGGTATTTCATCTGTTTCATTTACTTGCTCCCTTCTTCTTTGAAATAGTTCAACGATTGATTTCAGCGAACTATAATTAGGCGCCTAACTATATAAGAGTAAAAATAGGCTAGCTTCACTAGCCCAATTCTACTCATTACTGATGTTTCCCCTTTGGTTTCGAGCCTAATTCGCCCGTAAGTGCTGAAATGCCTTGTGTAACTCGACCTAGCAAGTCGAGAAATACGCTGCGTTCTTCGATGTTGAGCAACCCCACCATAGCTTCCAGCCGAGCGAAATGCTCAGGAGCCATTTCACGGAGCTTCTTCGCTCCTTCTTCCGTTAAAACGACTGATTTCTGACGGCCATCGTCTGAGCTTAATCGCCGAGATACTAGCCCATCTCGTTCAAGAATGTCGATAAGACCAGTCACTGTAGCACGTGTAACTCCTAGATGCTCCGCTAATTGCGAAGGCAACTCTTCTCCTTCGTTATCTTCAAGATCTGCCAATAAACGATAACGCCCTGTTGATAAACCGAATCTAGAGAAATGAATCTCCGAGGCGTGTCCAAGCATGGCTCCCGCTGCCATTAGCCTAGACGCGACGAGTATAGCCTGTGCGTCTATGTCTAGGTTATAGCGATCAATCTGACGCTTGGATTGTACAAGCGAGGGAATAGCCTCAATGTCGTTTATTTTTTTATTATTGTTGTTCATATATGTAGTATGGCCCCTAACTACTTTTATGTCAACTCATTTTTTTATACCTCGTCAACCCCGGAGTTAAACAGTTGCATTTGGTTGTAACTCTATATTTCTCCCAAAGCTTGATCAATCGACCTTCAAGATCTTCAATCCGTAGTGAATATTCTGCTCTTATTTTCAAAAGTAGTAGAAGTTCTGTCCGCATCATTCTACTATTCAAATTTTAACTGAAGCGAATCACAGATTGGCATATAGCCTATCTTTTGATAAATGCTATTAGATGTGGGATTTGCTAAGTCGGTATATAAGACGCATCTAGTAAACCCTTTATCCAATGCAAGTTGGCTTATTTGCGCCACAATTGAAGTTGCGTAACCCTTTCCGCGCTCATATGGAGGGGTATATACAAATGCCACGCCAATAGCCGTCTGCATCTCCCTTGTATATCCTGCCATAGAAACGGGTATCCCGTTGTCCTCTAAAATATATAGTTTTTTCGATGCTATTCGGTAGAGGTAAGGGTCTGCATCTTGCGGGATGGACATTTCTGTTTTACCATAACTCCCCGCTGCATAAAATGCTTCAGCCCAGTAAGGGAAAAAGTGAATATCCTTTTTATCTAGTAATCGAACGATACCAACCTTTTGAATGTCTGGGTTTACTGCCGTAAGTTCATATATACGTTGGGTCATGATTGTTTTAAAGGTTGTTCCCTTGCGCAAAGTATATTCTTTGGCAAAATACTCTGCCAAGGTTTTTTCGGTCATCACACCTGGAATTTCACGGTCTTTCAGCCCATCTACCAGACAGTTTATAGCTTCTGGGTTAATTATGTTGTCTGTTGCATAAAGCGTAATATTGTGTGGCGGTGTCATTATGGCGGTAAGTTGTATGCCCCTAGCATCTGAAATCGTTACCATAAGCCAATTTACAGGGTCACGCCAGTCTGTTTTGTCTTTTCCTTCATGTCCAATTATGATATTGCCAAGAGGAATCAAATTTTGTGCTTCATGACGCATCAACATACCATAGGTATCATTATAAAACTCATACACATCCGTATACAACTTGAATTGCATTGCAATATCCCCCTTTCATCTGCTCAACGTTTTACCGGATTTTTCGAACCAATTGTTCTTCTTACGGTTTGTTGATTTTTCGCCTGCCAATTTAATAATTAATTAATGAAGACGCAAAAAAACCCATCCCATTAGGGACGGAGTTGCTCCGCGTTACCACCCTGATTGACGTTTATAATAAACGTCCTCTAAGCCATCGTCCAACAACGATGCTTCTTTGTAACGGTAGAATCCCGGTCCCATCTACTATAATTCGGGGGACAGCTCTGAGGTGATTTTTGGATTCGGATATCCGCTGCCTCGCACTAACCGGCAGTTCTCTGAACGGCTTTTCCAGATCTATCTGTCAATAATTCAAACAACAATAAGGACCTTTAAACTTATATTGCTTCTAAAGCAGATAATCTAACTAATCATGCGACGATATGAATGCGGAGACTACACTCCGGTCTGCTTATTTTCTTCATCAGCACATAGCACCAACCTTTTACTTACCTGCTTAATCTGTTTCGATTAGCTTAGAGGTCAACTTCACTACTGGCCTGATATACTTCAAAAACCGCTCCGGATCGTGATAAACGTAAATGATTCTCCCAGGGGAAGTATCAAAGCAGTAACCAGTGTCTGCAAAATTAAAAGTTGCCATTGCCCTTTCCATCTTTTCCTCTACACTACGATTTTCCTGCTCATAATTGAATGGTCCATGTTCAAAAACAATATACTCGGCTTCGAGAACATCAATCATAAGCATTTGTGGAGGTACTTCACCTTTATAATCAAAAGGAAGACGTACACCAAAACACTCTGTACGTGGAATACCCCAATCGCAGAGTCTGCCATCCGGGTCATTAATGTAAGCCATAATCTGACCGCTGCCACCGTTAGATTCACTCCCGCCATCGTCATCCAATTTGCCCTTGATACTATCGAGTAAGCCGCAAATTGTTTCGCAGTCCTGTCCTGTAATAAGATTTTGCTTTTGCCAAAAATCCCAATACCCATTACTCTCATAGTTTTTAATGTGCAAAAATTTGTGAGTGGGAATGGTTACAAAATAAATGTTAAGATCATCTGTAGATTTCATCATACCAATCTCTCCAAATCCGAAAAAGTAGCGGTCGAAAGAGTTTATTTTTGTACGAAGGGCGACAGGCATAGGCTTTTTCCGGTATTCACTTGGAGTTACACCATATGTTCCCTTGAAAGCCCTGGTAAAAGCTTCATGTGATGAAAAACCATAATCAAAAGCAATATCCAAAATGCTCTTTTCACTATCCCGAACCTCTTTTAGTGCAAAGGCTAATTTTCTATGCCGTAGATAATCCCTAAATTGCATTCCCGATATTTCCTTAAATTTTCTCGTAGTATGAAATTCGGAATAACCTAACTTGTGAGAAAGAAATCGTAGCGTTATTGCTTCACTGTTACGATTCTTAATACACTCGTCAATTTCATTAACGATTATTTGGATTTGCTTGTGCCACTCGTACAATTGGTCTGTTCACCTCGTTTCAACCACTCTATAGTCATTGTAGAGTAATGGAATTTGCATTGCTTGATTCTACTTGCGGAAAAGAGATGACAATTCAAACGTTTTGGTCCTACTATTTCGGAATCTCATCATGAAACGGTACCACTATTTCGTTTGGATCGTTAAGGAATACATATTGAATCTCAGATTTCCTCTTTGCATTTAGTGGTCGGTGTATAACCCTATCGTTCTGTCAAAGTTATTTCCGCAAGCAGCTTAAGCGTGTCATGCATTCGCAGGATGGACAAGAAGCATGGAGTATCGGGAGGCATTAAACAAAAGGGCTCGGACCCGTTGAGACATGGGAGTGAAAATCACATGCCCTTACAGTTGTTCCAAGCCACCGCCTCTTCAATTTCCTTCTTATCTCACATTTAGCTAAAGGTAAAATCCTACGAATTCATGAGCCTGCATGAGTAAACTAAATCATTTCGGAGGAGTTCAATGCCCATCTCATTCCAGGTAATGGTGATGATTAGGCCCTGTTAGAGTCTGGCGAACGTGATGTAATCGACTTGGACAGGTTCTGCCAATTCCATCCGAAGTGCCCGGTTGATCTGTCCCCGGTGATATTGCCCATGTAAAATGACCTGCGACAAGATATCCCGGACGGACGTTTGGAACGGGACTCCGTTCTGGTTCGCATAATCGACCCTCACGTCCAAATCAGATTCCTCGAGCCCTTCGATATACACACGATATTGCTCGGCGTTTTCTTCGAACATCGTTCGGATCGCCGTCAGGTCCTCTGCTTCCTCCCACAACGAATATTGCGCACTACCCTTGCCCTGCAATCGGGACAGCCAGACTCGTTCCGCAACCGCGACATGCCGAACCAGCTTCAGAAGGTCCTTGTTCTTCATCTCACTCTCCTCGAGCGCTTCTAAGATTCGTGCGTCCGCCCAGTAAAGGTGGTCCATCATACACTTGATCGTCTTCATTTTTGTTTCCCCCTCTTCGTCTCATTGATTAATTGAACCTACCGTTTCCCGTAATTGGTCATTATTTCTCAAATCGTCATAATCTTCATCAGTCCAAGGTTCTATTTTTTATCTCGCTCAATGGAATCAGGAGACGTGTGTCGTCTTTTGGTTAGAATCAGAAAATATAAAAGATGAGACCTTTGCCCTCGGCTACAGTTTGGCTGTAGAAGCGCCGGATTTCGTTAAAATGCTGTAGCAGGTAGGCAAAGAACGCATCCTTATCCTCGTCTGAAACAATATCAGGTTCAAGAGGATATACTTCTTCCTTAACCATGGCCGGGAAATCATACCGCAAGCGGAGCTGCGCTTCATCCAGCTCAGAAATAACCTGATGCGCTTCTGCAACTTGCTTGGCACGTAAGGAAAACGCCCCGAATGAGCCAAAATCGATGCCTTTGTCTGATGTCAGCGGAACAACATAACTAAGAGGGGCATCTCCATCGGAAATAACTCCACAAAGCAAGTAGTGAATCGCCTCCCAGGATCTATCAATGTCCAGTCCGGGATAATCGTCTATTTTCAAGCTATTCAATGCAATGTCGCCTGTAACAATTTGTTGCACTAGGTTGTCATCCATAGCAAAGTAATATCCACGCATTCCCATGTTGTCATCCTTCCTTCCATTCTAGTAGTGACTATACTGCCCTATCATAATGTAACCTCTGGATTTATCCCGCAGGATAGAAAAAGAGTGAAGATCAGCCCCCTACGTAATCATAATATCTTGTCTGCACAAGTTACTACATCCCGTTTAAGATAGGTATGTCCTACACTCTTTAACTAATGAATTTTATGTGGAAAAGATATGGTCAAGCACAGCTGTCACCGAAACCATATCCCATATACGGCGAGTCCGACTAATAGTCTTGACTACGGACCCAGCTGAAGCTATTGGCGAATTTATTGCCGGTGGAGCAAGTTTGCGGACTCCAGTGCTGCTATTCTCCCGCAAGCGGTGCATATATAGCCCTTTTCATGCCAATAACGACTATGCGGTCCGATAGCAGTCCAAAAAGGACGTATTCCCGCGTTTTGGGTCATCTGTGTCCGCTAGCGGCTTCGTACATGCAAATGTGATGTAATCACCCGTGTTCCATATAAACTTCCAGTCAGACTATGACTCCACTGTTAATTGACCCGTATCCATATTATTAAGCACAAGTTTGCCTTCCAGCGGGGTGCCGTCTTCGCTCGCAAGCTTCAGCTTACCCGTACGGCCCTTTTCAATCAATGCCTTTACTTGTGTATCTGTAAGGGTACGCCCGTGGTTCTCTTTCCAGATCACGAACTTGCAGCCTTCTTTGTAATGAGAGCAGCCGTAGCCTTTTTTACCCATAAAAATCATCCCGCCACAGCCAGGACGCGGGCAGTTTCCGATAATTTTCGGACCTGAATTTGCTGATTCTTCTTCGTTAGCTGGTTTACGTTTTCTTGGCGCGGCAGGTTTATCGCTGGTTTTACGAGATGTACCTCCACCACTCCGACCTTTAGCCCCTGTATTCACAGAAGGAGTTTCCCCTTCAAAAGAAGTTTTGGACGCCCGAGACTGCACACGAACCTTGTCCACGATCATGCAGGCAAATCTTTTTACATTCTCCATAAATTGTCCATCCGACGCCGTACCTCTGGATATCTCGTTCAAGCGACGTTCCCACTGGCCGGTCATTTCAGGTGAAGTCAACAGCTCGATGCCCGCTCCACGTATCAGTTCAATAGCCGTTCGTCCTTTTTGCGTGATGGCGATTTTTTTGCCTTGCATTTCAATGTATCCGACATTCTTAAGCCGTTCAATGGTTGCAGCACGGGTGGCGGGAGTACCCAGCCCTGAATCCTTCATAGCATCCCGAAGCTCTTCGTCCTCAATCTGCTTTCCGGCACTTTCCATCGCTCTAAGCAGCGTGCCTTCCGTATAGTGTTTTGGCGGCTGTGTATCTTTCTCTTTAACGATAGCGTCACTACAGATCACCTCATCTGCCGGAGCGATTGCGAACGGTTCATTCACTTCAATCTCTTCGTCTTCCTCATCATCCTTGTTTTTTCCCTTGGACGACTTCGCTTTATCTTTTTTCTGGTCCGCGTAAATAACCTTCCAACCGAGGTTTAATAATTCCTTAGCAGTAGTTTTGAACTTTTCGTCCTCTACATCAGTCATAACCGTATGCACTTTATATTCCGCAGCCGGATAGAACTGTGACAAAAAGCGCCGCACAATCAAATCATACAGCTTTCCCTCATCCGCACTAAGCCCTGTTGCTTTCCGATATGTAGGCAAAATCGCATGGTGATCCTCTACCTTGGAGGGATTGCAGATAAATTTGTTTCCTTTATGAACGAGATTACGATTCGCGCCCTTCACCCATTCATCATAAGCCGTCCCTTGGAGCGCAGATAAAGTCTTATGCATCTCCGGAATATTTTGTTCTGTAACATAGTTAGAATTCGTCCGCGGATAGGATATCACCTTATGCTTTTCATATAAGGCTTGTGCGATATCGAGTGTTTTTTTAGCGGAAAAAGCGTACTTCCCATTCGCCTCCCGCTGCAACAGCGTTAAATCATACAGTTTATTCGGGTACTCTTTCGTTTCCTTAACCTCATAAGATTCAATACGTCCCGGTTTTCCTTTGACCTTGGCAGCCAGCGCCTCCGCCTTCTCACCATCAGTCAGCCGGTCACCCTGCCACATGCCTTTATAGGTCATTTCATTTTGTGTAAAATGGCCCTCCACCTCAAAAAACTTAAGGGATGAGAACGCCTCAATCGTCTTCTGGCGATCATAAATAAGTGCAAGTACTGGGGTCTGAACTCTCCCCACCGACAGCAGCACATTATGTTTCGTAGTAAATGCACGTGATCCGTTCATACCGATTAACCAATCGGCTTCACTGCGCGCTTTTGCTGCTTTGGTTAGATTCTCGTACTCCGCCCCATCCTTTAGCTCTTGAAAGCCTTTGCGGATTGTCTCTGGTGTCAAATCGGAAATCCACAGCCGCTTCACAGGATGTTCAAGCTTCAAATGCCGCTGAATGAGCGAAAATATATGCTGGCCTTCTCGCCCGGCATCACAAGAATTTACTAGCAGATCGCTTCGTTTAGCCAGCTCTCCGATTACCTTCAGCTGATCAATGGTGCGCGCATTAGGAACTAGCTTGAATGGGTCCGGAATAATGGGAAGATCATTAATATTCCATTTTTTGTATTTCACATCATATGCATCCGGCTCAGCCAATCCGATTAGATGCCCTATTGCCCATGTAATAATGTACTGCTCCCCTTCAAGATAGGAACGGTAATTTTTAGCCTTTGGTTCTATTGCGGCGGCGATATTCCGCCCCATGTCCGGTTTCTCCGCAATAATAAGTGTCTTCAAAAACATTCGCTCCTTACCTTCTCGTTCTTAAGTCCAAAATAGGTCCAGTACTCTATTATAACATTAACCTCAGTTTTTTTTAATCGACCGGACTTTTCATAATCTTTCGTTTGATTTAAAATAAGTTGGTATAAGCGTATTCATATATCGGAGGGAAACAAACCTTGTATGAGAATCACAGATTTACTGAACCTTTTTCTGATCGAAGGCTCTCTGCCCTGAAGGCGGATTGTGAGCAGTGCTTTGGCTTGTGTTGTGCCGCATTGCCTTTTGCTGCTTCCATAGATTTCGCTAGAGACAAAGACGCTGGACAGCCATGTCACAATCTACAGTCGGACTTTCGCTGTGGTGTACATACAGAGCTAAGAGAATTAGGCTACCGTGGTTGCACGGTCTATGACTGTTTTGGAGCTGGGCAAAAGATTTCTCAAGTCACTTATGCTGGAGAAGACTGGAGGAAAAAGCCGAAAACTGCGAAGCAAATGTTCGAGGTATTTCCGATCATGTGGCATTTGCACGAGCTGCTCTGGTATTTACATGAATCTTTAAACTTAGAAATAACCCGTACAATCCATACGGAGCTGCAAACAGCTCTCGATGAAACGGAACAGCTCACTTTACTTAATCCTGAAGCACTTGCAAAAGTGGATGTTGCCGCTCATCGAGCAAAAATCAATATGTTACTGTTGCAGGTCAGTGAGCTTGTACGAACTGAGGCTCGCCGTAAACTAAAAAAATCAGCGAAGAATTTCAGTCGAGGTGCCGACCTTATGGGAGCTAAGCTCAAAGGAGCCGATCTCAGAGGCGCCAATTTGAGAGGAGCCTATTTAATAGCCGCAGACCTTAGGGACGCTGATCTCAGAGGTGCAGACCTTATTGGGGCAGACTTTCGCGATACTGACCTCAGAGGTGCTAATTTAGCAGAAGCTCTCTTTCTCACTCAGGCACAGATCAATGCGGCAAAAGGCAATACTCTCACAAAATTACCAGCAACACTCTCCTGCCCTGATCATTGGCATTCCCATTAAATGAAAAAAGATCATTTATATCAGCGGTGAATAGAATTGTTTGATCCGAGACACAGCTTCCATAATTTCTAAGACTTCTTTCCCCGCTGTGTTTCGGTTCAGATACTCTACTCTTCCCTGTGATGCTTCCTTGCCCACAACTATTGATAGAGGTATCCCGATCAAGCTTGAATCTTTAAATTTCACGCCAGCGCGTTCATCCCTATCATCAATCAGCGTCTCTATGCCAAGCTTGGTTAGTTGATCATAGAGACCTTCGGCAACCGTCCGCTGCTCACTATCCTTGACGGACATTATCAAGATATGAACCTGATAAGGTGCCAATGCTGCTGGCCACATTAATCCATCCTCATCATGATGCTGTTCAGCAATAGCGGATAAAAGCCGTGAGATACCAATTCCGTAACAGCCCATAATCATAGGTTGACTTTTGCCTGAAGAATCTAAGTAAGAAGCGCCTAGCTTTTCACTGTATTTAGTACCTAATTTGAAGACATGACCCACTTCAATCCCTTGATGAAAATGCAAAATACCCTCCAAACAATGCGGACAAACTTCACCTTCTGCTACATTCCGAAAATCCCCCACATGCTCAAGCGAAAAATCTCTGCCGGGTACGACATTACGGAAGTGATAATCTTTTTCTCCCGCCCCTGTAATCCCTTGAGTCATATCAGCTACTGCCGCATCTGCTAGGACAGTAAGCGTTAAGCCTACAGGTCCTACAAATCCACTTTCAACGCCCGCTAAGGATTTCACAGACTCGTAGTCAGCAAGCTTAATCTCATTCGTTCCTAAATATTTACTTACCTTTATTTCATTGACTTCATGATCACCCCGGACCAGTACAGCAAAAATCTGTCCGTCACCTTCATAGATTAATGTTTTGATAATCTGGTCTGGCCGGATATCTAGCTCCTGCTCTAGTTGCTCAATTGTGCGCAAATCAGGAGTGAGGAATTTCTCTATCTCCGGTACTTGTATGACAACTTCATTTTTTACAGGCCGCACGGACTCTGCCTGTTCCAGATTGGCCGCATAATCACAAACGGTGCATGCAGCAATCGTATCCTCCCCAATATCAGCCAGCGCCATAAATTCATGACTGCCGCCCTCGCCTCCAATCGCACCGGAATCCGCATGGACAGCACGGAATTTCAATCCACATCGCTCAAATATCCGGTGATAAGCCTCGAACATTTGGATATATGATTTATCTAGACCTTCCAGGTTTGTGTCAAAAGAGTAAGCATCCTTCATCAAAAACTCTCTGCCTCTCAGCAGTCCAAAACGTGGTCGGCGTTCATCTCGGAACTTGGTCTGAATCTGATATACGGTAATAGGAAGCTTTCGATAGGAGCTGATCTCATTCCGTACGAGTGTGGTTACTACTTCCTCATGTGTAGGACCTAGTATGAATTCCCGCTCATGACGATCCCGCAGCGTCATCAGCTCCTTACCGTATACCTCATACCGGCCTGATTCTTTCCAGAGCTCCGCAGGCTGCATAGATGGCATCAATACCTCCTGAGCCCCAGAGACATCCATCTCATGCCGCACAATCGCTTCTATTTTCCGTAAAACTCGTCTGCCAAGCGGTAAATAAGTATACACACCCGCTGCTAATTGGCGGATATATCCCGCACGCAGCAGTAGCTGATGACTGCTTGTCTCCGCCTCTGAAGGTGCCTCACGCAGAGTTGTTAATAAAAGATTACTTTGACGCATATTTATACCCTCCCTAAAAAATGAACGCTCTAAACGCAAAAAGACACATTCGTCAGGGACGAATGTGTCGTGATACCACCCTTATTTAACCGCCAGCCCGTACATAGTCTACACTTGATTTGGCGATCCTCGATCGAATAACGGCCGATTCCGGCAGCGGTTATACGCTGCAGCTACCCAGGCAGGATACCATCCACACGTATTTGAGGAACCTTTCAGCCGGTGAGTTCCCTCTCTGTTCTAACGCTACTAGGATCGTAAGTCCTTGGTCAATGCTTTTGTCATTTAAATATTGTATTAAATCTATATGAAAATAATATTTCCGTCAAGCGTCAGCTCCAAAAAAAGCCGCTTCTCCAGCAGGTAAACTGCTTTTGAAACGGCTTCTTGAATTAATGCCTAGACAAGAACGCTTGAGCCCATCAGGTATTTATCCACTTCACGTGCAGCTTCGCGACCTTCATTGATGGCCCAGACCACCAAGCTTTGACCACGACGCATATCGCCAGCAGCAAACACTTTATCCACGTTCGTATTGAATTTGCCGTAACGTGCTTTCACATTGGTACGACGATCAGTCTCCAGGTTAAGCTCCTCAACAATATCTTGCTCCGGTCCATCGAAACCAATAGCGATGAGAGCGAGTTGAGCAGGATATACAGCTTCCGTTCCAGGAACGGGCTGGTAGATTTTACGACCTGTCTCATCCACGATCCGGCGGATCTGCACCGTATGAAGCTCCTTCAAGTTCCCCTCTTCATCCCCAACAAATTTAGTGGTCATGATAGAGAATTCACGCGGATCATCGCCAAAAATAGCTTTCGCTTCTTCTTGCGCATAATCCAAGCTGTACACATTCGGAAATTGTGGCCAAGGATTAGCAATCGGATCCCGTTGCAGAGGCGCTTTTTCATGTGTACCAAATTGAGTGATACTGCCGCAGCCATGACGAAGCGCTGTGGCAACACAGTCAGATCCTGTATCCCCGCCACCCAAGACGATTACATCTTTACCTTCAGCGGATACATAGTTACCATCCTCCAGATTGGAATTCAAGTAACTCTTGATCGTGCCATTTAAATAATCCATGGCATACATAACGCCCTTAAGCTCACTGCCTTCAATGTTGAAACGGCGTGCTTTAGTAGCTCCACCACACAGAACGACCGCATCATACTCATCAACAAGCTGCTGAGCCGGAATGTCTTTACCAATCTCAGTGTTCACTACGAAGTTAATCCCTTCAGCAGCCAGCAAATCTACACGACGTTGTACAACTTTTTTATCAAGCTTCATAGTAGGTATTCCATATGTCAGCAGTCCGCCAATGCGGTCACTGCGCTCAAATACAGTTACAGAATGTCCAGCCTTGTTAAGCTGTGCTGCTGCGGCAAGTCCAGCAGGTCCAGAGCCTACGATTGCAATTTTTTTGCCAGTCCGTTTCTCCGGTGGATTAGGTACAACCCAGCCCTCTTCAAAACCCTTATCAACGATCGCAAGTTCAATTGTTTTGATGGTTACCGGCTGTCCGATCAGGCCCACTGTGCAAGAGCCTTCACAGGGAGCGGGACAAATACTGCCTGTGAATTCAGGAAAGTTGTTTGTCTTATGCAGACGTTCCAGTGCTTCTTTCCAGAGTCCACGATACACCAAGTTATTCCATTCCGGAATTAAATTGTGTACTGGACAACCTGAGGTCCCGCCAGCCATATCAATACCTGTATGGCAATAGGGGGTTCCGCAATCCATACAACGTGCGCCCTGTGTCCGAAGCTCGTCCTCGGATAAATGATGGTGGAATTCTTCCCAGTCCTTTACCCGCTGCTCAGGATCCCGATCACCTGGGAGCTGCCGTTTATACTCCATAAAACCTGTAGGTGTAGACATGTTTACGTTTCCCCCATCCGTTCTCTTCGTGTTGAAGTATAGTACATTGTAGCATATTGCGGCTTCGTATGGTTGTCAGCAACGCAATGAAGTACCTGCACATTCTATTCTATACCTATACATAATCATTTCTAATTTTAATTATAGTAACATTCATCACTTTTGCACAGTAATGGATAAATCTACTGATTATTTGTACTATTTCACATGTTATGTCAGAGAAAACGTTTTATTGCTATTCCGTACGTTCATAAACAAGGAAACGGTAATCATACGGATTCTTCTCATCACGAATTCCCTTGATATTGGAGACCTCTTTCCACATCCTCCAGTCAATCTCAGGAAACCGGGTATCTCCTTCAAAATCCTGTTCGATCTGCGTCAACATCAACTTGTCAGCATACGGCAACATCAACCGGTAAATTTCCGCACCACCGATTACCATCAGCTCATCTTCTTTTCTACCCTCGCTGAGAGCCTCTTCAAGCGTGTGTAGAACCTCTGCACCTTCAGCTGAATAATCAGTATCTCTAGTTAGAATTAGGCTCGTTCTGCCCTTCAAGGGCTTGCCTCCGAGCGAATCCCATGTTTTGCGGCCCATTAGCATTCTTTTGCCCAATGTTTCTGCTTTGAAATAAGCAAAATCCAGCGGCAAATGCCAAGGCATATCGTTATCTTTTCCTATGACATGATTGGCACCCATTGCCCATATTAAGCTAATACTCATGAAGTTCTCTCCTTCCTCCATACTAAAGTAAAAAACTATATTGCCAAAAATTATATTTGCGAATCTTCATTTACAATTACGTTATACTGCGATCGGCGCTTTTATCGAAGGATGCGGATTGTACCCCTCAATGACCAGATCTTCCAGTTCAATATCAAAAATTGATTTCTTCTGTGAATTAATAACCAGTGTAGGCAATGCTCTTAATTCTCTTGATAATTGCTCTTTCACTTGCTCAACATGGTTTGAATAGATATGCGCATCACTAATGCTGTATACAAACTCGCCTACTTCTAGCCCACATTCGTATGCGATTAAATGCGTAAGCAAAGAGTAAGATGGAATATTGAAGTTTGCCCCGAGAAAAGAGTCCGCACTGCGTTGCAGCAAGTGACAGCTTAGTTTACCATTTGCAACGTAGAACTGGAACATAACGTGGCAGGGCGGTAACGCTGCTTTGCTTCCTTTCGTCCCAGCATTTATAACATCTTCCGGGTTCCATGCGCTGACAATTAAACGCCGAGAATCAGGATTTGTTTTGATCTGATGAATAACGTCTTGTAATTGGTCAATTGATTCGCCAGTTGAAGATGTCCAATTCCGCCATTGCTTACCGTAAACGTTTCCTAGCTCGCCATATTTCGCAGCAAACTCATCATCTTCTAAGACACGATCACAGAATGATTTCATCTCTGCTTGATATAATTGATTAAAATCTTCATCAACTAAACAACGATTCCCGAAGTCTGTCATATCCGGGCCAGCATATTCGTCCGATTCAATCCATCTTTTAAAAGCCCATTCATCCCAAATATGATTATTATTTTTCAATAAATAACGAATGTTGGTATCACCTTTAATAAACCACAATAACTCACTTGCAATTAAGCGAAACGGTGTACGTTTTGTTGTAAACAGCGGGAATCCTTTTGATAAATCAAATCGCATCTGATAACCAAATACACTAATTGTACCAGTTCCTGTACGATCTTCTTTTTTCACACCATGATCCAAAATATATTGTAAAAAATTCAAATAGGTTTGTTCTAACTCATTCGTCAAAGTATTGCACCTCCGTAATATTTCACCTCATATATTATATCTGAAAAATCCGATTTTTGTAGAAGGTAAGATAATTTTTAAATATATTTAATAATCGGGTTACCTATTCAATTATAAAGGATTGATTCAGCAATTGTATCTCTACTCCGCTATCCTAAGCTCCACTCTTGCCCCATAAGCCCGAAGGCTTGCTTGTCCACCCACAGGAAAGGTAATCATCGGCGATGTATGTCCAAAGTCCACGTCTGCAATCACAGGAATATCGGATAATTCTTCTTTTGAGCGGATAATTGTGGTCAGTAGCTTCTTTGACATACGCGATTCTTTTTGGAACCTGCCGATCACCAACCCTTTGACCTCTTCAAACTCAGGCTGATGAATTAGGGATTGCAGATCTCGATCAAAGGTTGCAGGTGCTGACTCATAATCATCCTCAATGAACAAGATAGAATTTTTTAAACTTGGCATATACTCTGTTCCCTGCAAAAGATTTAAAGTGCATAAATTGCCACCAATAATCGTTCCTTTCGCTTCCCCATCATTGATAATGAACGGACCTTCATTTTTAATAAATATCCGGTTTTCCTGATCCAGATACCACTCATCATCACTCCAATGCCTGGAAGGCTGCACTAGAATTTCTTTATTGTCCATCATCAGCTTGCGGAAATATTCGATGGTATATTCATTATCGTGGAGCATCGCAAATGTGGAAAAATGCGGTCCGGAGTATGTAACTAATCCTGTTTGAGCATAAATCGCATTACTTAGTGCAGTAATATCCGAATAACCACATAAACGCTTTGGATTCTCTGCAATGATTGAATAATCGATATAACGCAGGAGCTGGTTACTATTGAAGCCCCCAATGGTCGTTAATATTCCTTTCACTTTGGGGTCTAAAAAGGCTTCGTGCAAATCCTCAATTCTCGAATCAATAGAAGAGGAAACAAAATCATCCGTCTCAAAAGAATTTGTTGAAATGGATATCCGAAAACCTAACCGTTCAAGCTGCTCTTTAGCGATTTTTCTTTGCTGAGCATCGATTAATGACAAACTTCTGGAAGGAGAGATAATACGCAGCTCATCTCCAGGCTTTAATTTATCAGCTCTCATCATTGAACCTCCCTATATTTATAAAATACAGATTAAGTAATTGCTCTTCCTCCCAGTATATCTCTTTTCAAAAAAGTGGAAAACACAAAAAAAGGCGGAACGCATTTGCGTCCGCCTTTCTGTTGCCTGCTAGAGCAATTTTTGGAGAAAAATTATTTCATTACATGAATTGGGTGACCTTCAACCAATTCAGCAGCTTCCATGACGATTTCGCCAAGGGTTGGATGCGCATGAATAGTCAAAGCGATATCTTCAAGCGTTGCGCCCATTTCGATTGCCAAACCAAGTTCAGCGATCAAGTTAGAAGCTTCGATACCAACGATTTGAGCTCCCAGTACCAAATTGTTCTCGGAGTTAGCAACAATTTTGATGAAGCCTTCTGGGCTGTTCAAAGATACTGCGCGACCATTTCCTGCGAATGGGAATTTGCCGCTTTTCACTTTGTAGCCTTTGTCTTTTGCTTCTTTTTCAGTCAAACCAACGCTTGAACACTCAGGATCTGTAAATACAACAGCTGGGATGACTTTGTAGTCAACAACAGATGTAAGTCCTGCAATTGCTTCAGCAGCGATTTTACCTTCGTAAGAAGCCTTGTGAGCCAAAGCAAGACCTGGAACAACGTCGCCGATAGCGAAGATGGTAGGAATGCTTGTGCGTCCTTGGTGATCAACTTTGATCAATCCGCGCTCGTCGAGCTCAAGACCGATCAGATCTAGACCAAGTTCACCGTCAGTGTTAGGACGACGACCTACAGTTACAAGCAAGTAATCTGCTGTAACTTCTTTGGACTCGCCACCAACAGAGTATTTCACGGTTACTTCTTTGTCGTTCTGAACAGCACTTTCAGCTTTAGCGTTAGTTACGATTTCGATGCCAGTTTTAGCCATGTTTTTCGCAACAAGACGAGTCATATCTTTATCGAAGCCTGGAAGTACAGTATCCAAACCTTCGATGATTGTTACTTTAGTGCCAAATTTAGAGTACATTTGACCAAGCTCGGCACCGATGTATCCACCACCGATTACGATCATGCTCTTCGGAATTTCTGGAAGTTCCAGAGCTTCAGTCGAAGACAGAATACGTCCGCCGAATGGGAAAGGTTTAAGTTCAATTGGACGGGAACCTGTAGCAATGATGCAGTGTTTGAAGCGGTAACGTGGAGATTCATGATCATTGAACACACGTGCTTCTGTGTCGCTGATAAACATGCACTCGCCGTTAAATACTTCAATTTTGTTGCCCTTCATCAAGCTAGTCACACCGCTAGTCATTTTTTTAACTACGCTGTTCTTGAATTCTTGAGTTTTGGCAAAATCCACTTTAACATTCTCAGCTGTAACGCCGAAAACTTCACCATGCTGTGCGGATTCAAATTGATGCGCAGCAGCGATCAAGGCTTTAGAAGGAATACATCCACGGTTCAAACATACACCGCCGAGTTCCGATTTATCCACGATGAGGACTTTTTGGCCGAGCTGGGCGGCACGAATTGCCGCCACATACCCACCAGGACCTGCACCAATGACCAATGTATCAATATCTAGTGAAGCGTCTCCTACTACCATAATTATACCTCCATAACCAGCAGCTCAGGATTATTGAGCAGCGATTTAATGTAGTTCATAAAGTTTTGAGCAGTCGCACCATCGATAATACGGTGGTCAAAGCTGAGTGACAACGCCATCACTGGAGCAACTACGATTTCACCATTTTTCACAACTGCTTTTTCACTGATACGGCCAGTTCCGAGGATAGCCACTTCAGGGAAGTTGATGATTGGAGTAAAGAACATGCCGCCAGCAGAACCGATGTTACTGATGGAGATCGTGCTGCCCTTCATTTCGTTAGCAGACAATTTACCGTCACGGCCACGAACGGCCAAGTCAGTGATGCTGCTAGCAATCATCCAAATGCTCTTACGGTCAGCGTCTTTGATAACTGGAACGATCAAACCGTTTGGTGTATCAGTAGCGATACCGATATTGTAGTATTTCTTGTAGACAATTTCGCCTGCTTCTTCATCAATCATAGCATTGAGTGCTGGGAATTGACGGGAAGCTGCAACAAGTGCCTTAACGATGAATGGAAGGTAAGTAACCTTAACGCCTTTTTTCTCAGCAATAGGTTTCATACGTGTACGGAATGCTACCAGTTCAGTAACATCTACTTCATCCATGATGGTTACGTGTGGAGCCGTGTAAGCCGATTTAACCATTGCGTTGGAGATCGCCTTACGAATACCCTTGAATGGTACACGTTCTTCTTCAAGACTAACGTTACCGCTAGCTGCTGCAGGTGCTGCTTTAGCTTCGGTTTTAGCAGCCTTAGGAGCTTCAGACGACGCTGCTGCTGCAGGAGCTGCTGGTGTAGAACCACCTTTCAAGAAGGCTTCTACGTCTTCACGAGTGATTTTACCACCTTTACCAGTTCCGTTCACTTTGGAAATATCCACTTTTTGCTCACGAGCAAATTTGCGAACGCTTGGTGTAGCCAATACATCGCGGTCAGGAGCTGGAGTTACACTTGCAGATCCGCCTTCTTTAGCATCAGCAGGGCTTGTTGCTGCAGGGGAAGAAGTAGTGTTTGCACTTCCTTTTGCTGCGTCGGCTTCAGCAGATGCATGACCTTCTTGTTCAGGAACGTCGCCTTCAGCAGCGATAATAGCTACAACTTCGCCTACGCGGCAAACTTGGCCATCTTTAGTCAGAACTTCCAATACAGTACCATTCACTGGACATGGAACCTCAACTACAGCCTTATCATTTTGAACTTCCATGATGATGTCATCATCCGTTACCTTGTCACCGGCTTTGATATGCATTTTGATGATTTCACCTTCATGCAGACCTTCACCCAGCTCAGGGAAGCGATATTCAAAATTCGATGCTTTGTTAGATGCTGGAGCAGCTGGTGCAGCTGGCGCTTGAGCAGCAGGAGCTTCAGTAGCAGCACCCTCTTGATCAGGCACGTCACCTTCTGCTTCGATAATAGCCACTACTTCACCGACACGGCATACTTGACCGTCTTTAGTCAGAACTTCCAATACAGTACCGTTTACTGGGCAAGGCACCTCAACTACCGCCTTGTCATTTTGAACTTCCATTACGATATCATCATCCGTTACCTTGTCACCGGCTTTGATATGCATTTTGATGATTTCACCTTCATGCAGACCTTCACCTAGTTCAGGAAATCGGTATTCAAACTTTGCCACTTTGAAAACCTCCTCGTGAAATTGGGACTAACCTTATGATTTAAACTTTATAAGATGAAACAACGTTGTCATCCATATGGATGACAACTGTTTCTCGTAAAAATATTTAGAATTCCAAAACTTTCTTCACGCCTGCAATAATACGTGCAGGGTTTGGAAGCCATGTATCTTCTATTTGTGCGAATGGATACACAGTATCAGGACCTGCGATACGAAGCACAGGTGCTTCCAAGTGCAGTAGTGCTTTTTCATTGATTTGTGCGATAACTTCAGCAGCTACACCCGCACTCTTTTGTGCTTCTTGCACCACGATAGCACGGTTAGTCTTCTTCACAGACGCTACAATAGTATCGATGTCGATTGGACTTACAGTACGAAGGTCGATAATTTCAACATTAACGCCTTCTTTTTCGAGTTGCTCGGCTGCTTTGGTAGCTGTATGTACCATCAGCCCGTAAGTAATGATCGAAACGTCAGAACCTTCACGTACTACGTTCGCTTTACCAAGTTCAACTGTATATTCACCTTCTGGCACTTCAGCACGGAATGCATGATAAAGGTTCAAGTGCTCCATGAAGAAGACAGGGTCATTGTCGCGAATAGACGCGATTAGAAGTCCCTTCGCATCATATGGGTTTGAAGGAATTACAACTTTAATCCCTGGGCTTTGTGCGATCAAACCTTCGAGTGAGTCAGTGTGAAGCTCAGCAGCCTTAACTCCGCCACCAAAAGGAGTACGGAATACTACTGGAGCGTTATATTTACCGCCAGAACGCCAGCGCAAACGTGCTGCTTGAACAACGATTTGATCCAGTGCTTCAAAGATAAAACCTACGAATTGAATTTCAGCAATCGGACGGAAGCCTTGTACACCAAGACCAAATGCCAGACCGCCGATAGCGGACTCAGCTAGTGGTGTATCAAAAATACGATCTTCGCCAAATTCCTTTTGCAGACCTTCAGTTACACGGAAAACGCCACCTACATTACCAACATCCTCTCCGAAGATAAGAACGTTAGGGTCACGATTCAGTTCAACGCGCATCGCGTCGCGAATCGCTTCTTTCATATTCATTTGTGCCATTGCCTGATATCCCCCTTATTCAAAATCGGCTTTTTGCTCTTCCAGATGTTTAGGTGTTACTTCGAACATGCTGTCGATCAAGCCAGGTATTGTCATTTTTTCGGTTTGTTCAGCTTTTTTGATCTGCTCGTTAACAGTAGCTTTCGCTCCATCCTTCACGCGCAGTGTATCTTCTTCAGTCCAAAGACCTTTCTTCTCCAAATACTTGGCAAGACGGGCGATTGGATCCTTTTCACTCCATTGTCCTTCTTCTTCTTTCGAACGATATTTACTTGCATCGTCAGAAAGGGAGTGTGGACGGAAACGGTAAGTTACAGCTTCGATCAATGTAGCACCTTCGCCGTTACGTGCACGTTCTGCAGCATCACGTACAGCACTGATTACTGCAAAGATGTCCATACCGTCAACCTTAATCCCTGGAATACCAGCTGCAACCGCTTTGTGAGCGATCGATTTGGAAGCCGTTTGTTTAGCGAACGGAGTCGTAATCGCATAACCGTTGTTTTGAACAAAGAAGATTACAGGCAGTTTAAAACGACCAGCAAAGTTCAAGCCTTCGTAGAAGTCACCTTCTGAAGAACCGCCATCACCAGTGTAAGTAATTGCAACATTCTTTTGTTTTTTCAATTTGAAGCCCATAGCAATACCAGTAGCGTGCAGGATTTGCGCACCGATGATAATTTGTGGCATCAATACATTAACCCCGTCAGGAATAGCTCCACCATGTTGGTGACCGCGGGAATATAAGAAAGCTTGGTACAATGGAAGTCCGTGCCATACTAGCTGCGGAATATCACGGTAGCCTGGGCATAAGAAGTCTTCTTTCTCCAAAGCGAACTCACTACCAATCATGGTAGCTTCTTGACCGGATACCGGTGCGTAGAAACCAAGGCGACCTTGACGGCCAAGGTTTACTGCACGATCATCCCAAGTACGGGTAAATACCATACGATACATAATTTCTTTCAGTTGATCGTCGGTTAAATCGGGCATCTTATCCTTATTGATAATTTCTCCATCCGGGGAAAGTACCGATAGAGCCTCGACGTCCTCTGTATACACTTCATAAGGAACTTTACTCATTATCTTCACCTCAATAAAAAAATTTGAATATCAGCTGCCTCTGTTATAATATTATTATACACCTGTTTAGTTACTTTCGTCAAAGAAATACTTATAAAATTTATATTCCTTCAAATTTTGTATGTATAACAGGTGAGAAAATTTTATATAACAGTTTAACACTTTTCTAACAAGTAAATGATTAATAACACAGTTACACATTTAATAATTTTAGCGTAACCCTGTGTGTATTGCAAAATTCGACAAGAAAGGTGACGTGACAACGATGAGCGATTCTGTTTTTCTGAAACGCACAATTGTAAAAGAAACGCTTTGGAGTGAACATCTGCAGGAGGAACGTAAATTACGTATCTATCTGCCCCCAGGCTACAATGAAGTTCTGAGTTACCCCGTGGTGTACTGCCAAGACGGAGAAGAATTTTTCAACTTTGGACGCATTGCTACACTTGCTGGACAACTTATTATAGAAGAAGATGTCGAGCCCTTCATTATCGTTGGTGTAGAAGTTAACGTCGCTGTTCGGACTCAAGAATACGCTCCGTTCGGCAGCCGATTCAAGCAGTACCTATCTTGCTTTTCCGAAGAGATTATTCCCTTCATTGAAAAAAATTATCCCGTACGCCGTACACCCGACGAACGAATCTTAGCCGGTGATTCCCTTGGAGGCAGCGTCTCCCTCCATCTCGCTCTTGCTTATCCAGCTATCTTCACACGTATCATCAGCCTATCCGGTGCATTCTATCCCGAATCACAAGCCATGCTGGCTAAAGAAGAAGATCTCTCCTGGCTCAACATTAATATGGTCGTTGGACTGCAGGAAACAGATTACCAGACTGATACAGGGACCTATGATTTTGTTCAGATGAACAGAGAAACAAAAGCATTGCTTGAAGCACGTGGAGCTACCGTATCCTACCGGGAGAAAGACGGTCGTCATCTCTGGGGCTTTTGGCAAAAGGAACTCCCTGAATCTCTACTCTATTTTTTAAACACATAATGCCTTATTGATAGAAGCAAAAAATGAACATCTAAAGAACGTATGTAGATTTCAGCCGTGTTTACGCTTACAGTTTAATCCAGCAAATTTCCTTAATTTACTTTAATACTAATCAGAGAGGCTGGAACCCAACCGGGTTACAGCTTTTCTCTTATCACCATTTCTAGCAACACGTCACAGCCTGCATTGATCAAATCATATACCTGTTCAAAATTACCTGTAAAATAAGGGTCTGGTACTTCTCTCAATTCTTCCTCAGGCAATAAATCCATGAAGAACAAAAGCTTAGCCTCTTCTCCACCAGGAACCTTTCTAACATTCTCTCCATTAGACTTGTCCATGCAGACGATATAATCAAACTTCTGAAAATCCTCGCTACTGACCAAACGCGCTGCCATATTTGCATAGCTAATCTTGTTTTGATCAAGTATACGTCTAGTCCCTTCATGCGGTTCCTTACCTATATGCCAATCTCCAGTTCCTGCAGAGTCAACCAGAATCTTATGTGAAAGCTCTCGTTCATCAATCTTATGGCGCAGAACGGCCTCCGCCATTGGTGAGCGACAAATATTACCCAGACAGACAAATAGCACGTTTACGATTTCATTCACCTCCCAATTGTTAAAACATTAGTAAATATGAATTTATGCACATAAAAAATCGCACACTATCATTTTAGCGTTGTCTTGGTCAATTGTGCAACTTTTCGATCTGCATTATACTGGGACAGGATAACCAACTAGAGTTTTAGAGGAGGAATGGATGTTATGCCATCCAAACGAGTTGTTATTTTTGCCGGTGGAGAACTATCTCCGGATTATTTCGCTCTATTAGATGAAGAAGATTTTATTATCGGTGCGGACCGGGGTGCATTATTCCTCATCTCACATGGATATATACCCGATATTGCGGTAGGTGATTTTGATTCTGTATCGCCTGAGGCTTTTCAGGATATTCAATCCAAAAGTAAAAAAACAATCACTTGTGACGCCGTGAACAAGGATTTAACCGACAGTGAGATGGCACTCGATATTGCAATGAATCAGCAACCTGATTCTATTTTACTATTAGGAGTTACAGGCACTCGAATTGATCACTCCTTAGCGAGCATTCAAATGATGACAAGGGCTCTGCAACGGCAAATCAATTGCTACGTGATGGATTCTAATAACTATGTGACACTTACCGGATCCCAAACAGTCATTGAAGATTTGGGCTACACCTATGTATCTTTGCTTCCATTAACTCCTGAAGTAACAGGGATTACATTAGAAGGATTTCAATATCCTTTGAATGATGCTACTTTAAAGCTAGGGCAATCTCTAGGTGTAAGCAACAAACTGATTTCCTCCACTGGAACAGTTAGAATACGTAGTGGATTATTGCTGATTATCCAGAGCAAAGACTAAATACATAGTGATATAGAAACATCCTTGTAACTTTTGTTTCAAAATTAAAAAGCCGTTAAATCCTTTATATATCAAGGGGTTTGCGGCTTATTTTATTGCTCAAAATATCAAGTTATTAATTTTTTGTAACTTTTAATGAATTTTTAATAAAACGTTTACAACCCAGGCCCAGCCTCACTTTATTGCTGCTCTACCAAATTTTATGACATAGATAACCTGCTATACTACGAATCAGGCAAGCAAGACAAGCCAAGCAAGACAGATTGATATACTAACTTTGGAGGTACTTACAACATGAATAAACAACAATGGATAAAAAAAGCGATTGTTATAGGAATGGTTACTACAATGGGCTTAGGAACAATGATGGCAACTGGTGTAGGTGCAACTAAAGTTGAAGCCGCTACGGTGTCCAAAGGACAAAGCGTCGTCAATTTCGGAAAAAACTTTATGGGAACTCCATACAAATTCGGAGCCTCTACTTCTACTACTAAGGTTTTTGACTGCTCTTCCTTTATGAAACATATCTTTAATAAATATAATGTATCATTACCCCGCACAGCTGCGGCTCAATCAAAAGTAGGAACTGCTGTATCCAAAGCTAACCTTCGTGTCGGCGATCTTGTATTCTTCTCCAGCGGCAGCAGAGCAACTGGTAAAAATGTAACTCACGTAGCTGTTTACGCTGGGAACGGTAAAATTCTGCACACTTATGGTAAACCAGGTGTTACGGTTTCTGATCTTAATTCTGGTACATGGAAAAAGACTTATCTAAAGGCTCGCCGCGTACTGTAAACAACAGCTCTATAGTAGAGTCTTTTCTATAAAAGAGAATTAGTCTCAGGATGTGGTGCTGCCTTCGGGCACCCTCATTACATATCCTGTTCCGCGAACAGTATGAATCAACTTGTTCCGGTACCCTTTATCAATTTTTAAGCGGATATGCCTGATGTATACATCTACAACATTGGTATCTGCATGGAATTGATATCCCCATACTTGTTTGAGTATTTCCTCGCGGGAACATATAATCCCTCGATTCGCAGCGAGATAATATAGAAGATCGAATTCTTTATGCGTCATTTTAAGCTCGATCCCTTCACGGGTGACCAGCCTGCGGCTGGGATCGAGCATTAAACCATCTACCTTTAACAGATGTTTTAAATTTCGACGCCGACCCGTGAGGGTTAATAAATTTAGAATTCTACATTTAAATTCACCGGTATGTAGTGGTTTTGTCATGAAATCATTCCCTCCGGCTAAAAAGGCCGCAACTGCTCCGTTACCAGATAATTCTTCGGAAATCACCATGACCGGAAGAATCATTCCCTCATCTCTTACTGCGGAAATGATTTTCCATCCTTCCCATGTTCCCACCTCGCCTAAATCAGCAAGCAGTAATACCGGTTCTACTTCAGAAATGGATAAGCGAAGATCTTCGGGATCTTCGCTTTTTGTTATTTGCAGACCGATATCATTAAACACTTTCGCAATAGCGTCTAGTTCTTCCTCTCCTCTTCCGTTTCCCGCAGACATGTACCATATCATTTGCTCACTCACGAAGATCCCCCGTATCCATCAGACATGCATCAGCATCCCATTAATAGATATAGAATCCCCGGAAAACAAAGAGACCATTCCTATGAAATGGCCTGAAGATCTGTTTATTATGCTTTTTATCCAAAATATCGATGATAAAAGCTACGGGCAGCGGCAATATCCTTCGTTCCATGGATCAATGCCCGGCCATCTGCGAAGATCACCATCCGGTAAGGACCTTCCTTAAAGGAAATTAGATAAGGATTGCTCTCTACCTCACCGTCTCCTAAACGAGACAGACGACTGGCTGTTTCCTGCAAGTTAAGTTTCTGCGGCCGGGCAGGGCGGATCTGTACGGTATCCCTGCCACAAAGCACATCACTTCGTTCCGTATTTAAGGCTGTTAGATAAGGGTAGATCGGATGAGTCCCACAAGAAGGACAATTCTCCTTTTTAGCACTTTTCACGCCAATTTCTTGATGTTCATTACGCCATACATCGAAAGTCAGCAGTTTATTCCTTAATTGGTCCTTACGGTTACCGAGAAGCTTTAACGCCTCAGCTGTAGCATTTGCAGTAACCAATTGCACGGCCTGTGGGAGAATACCCGCTGTATCACAGGTATCTCCCCCTAGTGGGACTGTACCTAAAAGACAATGAAGACATGGCGTTTCTCCAGGCAAAATCGTATATGTAATACCATAGCTTCCTACACATGCTCCATAAATCCAAGGGATATTATTCTTTTGGGCAATATCATTAATGATGAGACGTGTATCGAAATTATCAGTCCCATCCATAATCAGGTCCACCCCTGAGATGAGTCCTTCCAGCTCTTCCTTCCGCACATCCATAACATGCGCTTCTATGACAACCTCAGAATTAATCTGCTGCAGTCTGTTCTGGGCTGCAATGGCTTTTGGAGCTCTCTCCTGCGCATCCATCTCGGTATACAGCTGTTGGCGCTGCAGGTTACTCCACTCTACATAATCGCGGTCAACGATAAGAACATGCCCAACCCCACAGCGGACTAATGTCTCTGCAATCCCTGTACCTAACGCACCCGCACCAACTACAAGCACTTTTGATTTTGCAAGACCCTGCTGTCCTTCAGTTCCAAACGGCGCGAAACGTATCTGTCGTGAGTATCGATCTTCTCGCCCAGCGTTATGAAACATACATTATCTCCTCCCCATATCCAAAAAGCGGAGAACAGCAGGATGTCTGCTATTCTCCGGATTTATGATTATTCTATACCTGTACAGCTGACCACTGCTCAACATCCCAAATTTTCGTAACCCAATCTTCATAAAAATCAGGTTCATGAGATACAAGCAGGACTGTGCCTTTATATTCTTGCAAAGCGCGCTTCAACTCTGCTTTAGCAATAACGTCAAGGTGATTGGTAGGTTCATCGAACAGTACCCAGTTGCTTTCGCGCATCAAAAGCTTACAAAGTCGCACTTTCGCTTGCTCCCCACCACTCAGCATACTAAGCGGACGTGTAATATGTTCATTTTTTAGGCCACAGCGTGCCAGATGTCCACGAACTTCGTTCTGAGTTAAACTGGAGAATTCATTCCAGACATCCTCAATGGGTGTAAGACTAGCTGCTTTTACTTCTTGTTGGAAATATGCAGGGTTCAGATAATCCCCAAGATAGGTTTTGCCGCTGTATGTTGGGATCACTCCCAGAATTGTCTTCAGCAGTGTCGATTTACCCACACCATTGCAGCCAACAATAGCAATCTTCTCTCCACGTTCAATGACCATATTTAGCTGTGGCAGCAGCGGACGATCATAACCGATCTCGAAATCAATTCCCTCGAAGACAGTTTTCCCGCTTGCCCGGCTCTCTTTAAACTTAAAGGTCGGCTTAGCAGCTTCTTCAGGACGATCAATTCGGTCCATACGATCAAGCTGCTTCTCACGGCTTTTTGCCCGGCCTGAAGTTGAAGCACGCGCTTTATTCCGCTGGATGAAGTCCTCTTGTTTTTTGATAAAATCTTGTTGCTTCTCATAGGCATCGATATGCTGGTTTTTGTTCATCTCCGCCATATCGAGGAATTTCTCATAGTTCGCTGTGTAACGGGTCAATTTACCGAACTCTAAGTGATAAACGACATTAACGACTTTATTCATAAACTCAGTGTCATGGGAAATCAATATAAATGCATATGGGTACTGTTTCAAATAGTTGGTCAGCCAATCGATATGCTCAACATCCAAATAGTTGGTAGGCTCATCAAGCAATAGTACATTGGGTTTCTCCAGTAGCAGCTTCGCCAGCAGCACTTTGGTTCTTTGACCACCGCTGAGAGAAGCAACATCACGATCTAGCCCAATCACGGACAGGCCTAAACCATTGGCCATTTCCTCTACTTTTACATCAATCAGATAGAAATCTCCGATATCCAGTTGTTCCTGAATGTCTCCCATCTGCTCCAGTAGTACTTCTAGTTCCTCAGGCGAAGCATTACCCATCTGCTCTGTGATCTTCAGCATTTCCTGCTCCAACTCAAGCAGTGGCAAAAAAGCGTCCTTTAGAACATCGCGAATCGTTTTGCCCGGTGTAAGAATCGTATGTTGGTCCAAATAACCGTAACGCACCCGAGGGGTCCACTCTACTTTACCATTATCCTTCAAAAGCTTTCCTGTCAAAATATTCATTAGCGTCGATTTACCAACGCCATTTGCTCCAACAATTCCAACATGTTCTCCTGGTAACAACCGGAAAGACACGTTCTTGAACAATGTCCGATCCCCAAAATTGTGGGAAACGTCTTCTACAGTAAGTAAACTCATAAATTCTCCGCAAGCTCCTGTCTATACTTAAATAATGCGTAAATCAAATCACATATAAATATATATTTTATCATACTTTAGCGGAACACTGAATTAAATGTTAGTCCCAATAGCCTATCTTAAGAAAAAACCACGGCGTTTTCCAACGTTTCGCTCGCCCTTAATGTCCCCTAACAGCTCAGCAATTACATCTGCCAACTTCCCTTTTTGTAAAAATGGATCTTGCTGACACGGTAGATTATAAACTCTATCTATACCTAAAGAATTTCGCAATAGTTCAACAGATTGGTATTCAGCAAGTGGTAACCCCACTCTCCATTCCCGTTCAGGCTGCAGCCCACTCCGTTTAATCCATAATAAAGTTTCCTCCAATCGCCAATCGGCGCCAGAAGCAATCAGAATGGGAATATCGCTATGCTTGATTTCTTCCAGCGCTCCATCAAATCCACCCGTTCCCAGATCTAAGACAACAAATTGATAAACCCCTCTCATAAGCTCTGCTACATTCCCATGGAGAGGTCGCTTCCAGTAATGAACCTTCCTCCAGGAAAATGCAAGCTCAGGGCTCTTAGCAGGAACTGAAGCGCTCTGCGCGTCAAGCATACTGTGCATGCGATCATAAACAGATGAATCTGGAGATAGATTAACCCAAGCTGTTGAACCGATCTGTCCCAAATAACTGCTAATCGCAAATGAAGTATGTGTTGTTCCAAGTCCCGGCCCTACTCCAAGTAAGGCGATCACTTTAGCCTTCCGTTTATCAACCGCTAGGGGCACAGACACTGCTAAAGGATTACCTTCATCCATATCATTCTCCACACGAACCAGCGCTTGAATAACAGCTGTTGCCTCCTGATATCTTTCCTCCGGATGAGGCCGTAATAAACGTCTAATTATAGGAATAAAAGCTGCGGGAACATGGTCACGCAACTTATTTTCCATTCCAGACTCCCAGTGGCTGCATAAGCCTCCGGTAGCCATATACAAAAGTAATGCACCAAGACCATATAAATCAGAAACCGGCTGACTCTGCCCATTCCCATACTGCTCAGGAGCCGCAAATCCTACTGTACCAAGCTTCACCGTATCTTCAACGATTCCTTTTCTATAATTTCGAGCGATTCCGAAGTCGATTAACATCAATTCTTTTTGCTTTGTTAACATAAGATTGGAGGGCTTTAAATCACGATAAACAATGGGCGGATGATGACCATGTAAATATTGCAGAACTTCTAAAAGCTGTTTAGCTATTTGTAGGATGAACTCACAAGGTAAAGGTCCGGGATTATCCTTCATCAGCTGACTTAAAGTTATCCCTTCAATATAATCCATAACTAAATAAGAATACCCTTCTTTATCCGAAAGATAGTAATCAACAATACGGGGAAGCCGCGGGTGATCCAGACCCATTAGCATCTCCGCTTCCGCCTCAATGTCTGAAGGTAGTTCTTCTGAGCTTACACTTTCTTTTACAGCCCAGCGTTTCCCCTTTAAACGCAGATCCTCCGCAAGATAGACAATACTCATTCCACCTGTTCCAATCTGATCAATAATTCTGTATCTGGCGTCCATTATCTGCCCTACCCCAAGCTTCGATGCAAAATTCACCTGAACTTCCCCCTTTTTCACATAAAAAAAGAGAAAGCTTCCGCCATTAACGTTGTTACCGCAGATTACGATAACGTTAATAACGGGATGCTTTCCCTTAAGATTTTTAAATAACTTAGTATTTAATCATATAAAGTGTGATCTCATCACGATTATGAAACAGCTGCTTGGCCCGTTGAATCTGCATACGTTCGCTCTCAAACATTGCGATGATCTCTTTGATCATCGCTAGTGGTTTCTTATGCATCAGCTTTACGGTCACAATCGCTGTTCCGCCTGGGGACAGGCTGTGCAACAGCCCTGTTACAAGCTTCGCCATCAGTTTAGGGCTCCAGCTCATATCACATACAAGCAGATCAAATTCATTATCGCGGAATTTCACTTCTCCGGCATTTTTGCGCAGGATTTTCAGACTCGGGTAATTACGCAGCGATTCATGCATCAAAGCAGGGTCAACCGCTGTTACCTTCATTCCACGCTCCAGCAAGAAAGAAGTCCAGCCCCCTGGAGAGGCACCGATATCAAGCGCATTACGGAAGCTGTAAAAAGGAATACCGAACTCCTTCTCCGCTTCCATCAGCTTGAACTTAGCACGTGAGATTTGTCCGTCTTCCTTGCGGAAACGGATTGCACCGCCATTCCAGCCGGATAGATTCTCTTCTGGTCTGGACACTCCTACATATAAGGCATTCCCGTCTGCGTAGACAGAAATGACCCATGCCGGATCTTGTACTGTAAATTCTGCACCCAAGCTCTGCAATTGCTCCTGCAGCCATTCACGAAGTTCGCCCGGACTTTCCTGCCAGAAGGAAGGATCCCCTTTACGAACATTTAGGGATACTTTCTCCCCCTCTAGCTCACTGCGGCGGCTTAAATACACAGCCAAACGCTGTAACGCATCCATGGTTCCTTCATCCTGAAACTGCACAGGCTGTATATGACGAAGGAAAATGGGCAGATTCTGTGTGAGCAATCGTGATACTTCCTCGGGTTCAGACTGCAAGGTGGCTAGAAAGATTTCTCCCGGCAACAGCAGCGTACTCTTTACTGCTCCGAATAAGCGCCGAAGCTCTTCCTGAGCATATGGCGCAAAGCCGTGATTAGCTGTACAAATATATCGGGAGTACACTATTTCTTCCGGAGCAGTGGTCTGCTCTTCGTTATCATGTCTTAATTCGTTCAAATCGTTTTGCCTCCAGGTCTAATTTTAATCCAGGGACGACCGCTATCCCATTCTACATCAACAGGAATATCATAGGTGGCCAAGATCATTTCTTTGGTTAATACTTCTTCTTTCGGTCCGGAACCAGCTAGCTTACCGTCGCGAATTAAAGCAACATGTGTAAAAAGCGGGACGATTTCCTCCACATGATGAGTTACATATACAACGGAGACATTACGTTGTCTCAGCTTGTCTACTTCAGCCAGCATTTTTTCTCTTTCGTACAGATCAAGACCTGCACAAGGCTCGTCCATAATCAGAAGTTTGGGGTCAGCCATAAGACATCTTGCCAGCATTGCTTTTTTTCGCTCTCCCTGTGACAAGGTTCCAAAAGGATGAAGTGCCATATTGCCCAGATTCATATCCTCTAGCAAACGGATTGCCTTCTCCTTCACATCGTGTGGAATGCTCTCGTAGAAACGCAAATAAGCGTAAGCTCCTGTAGCGACAACCTCCCACACCGGATCATTTAAAGACATCTTCTCCATTAAGGAAGGACCAATATAACCAATTTCTTTACGAACCTCGCGTAAATCACATTGACCATATTTATTCCCCAATACCTCAACAGTTCCTTTGCTAGGAAATAAATAACCTGTCATAATCTCCAAAATGGTTGTTTTGCCAGAACCATTTCGTCCCAAAATGACCCAGTTTTCGCCTTCCTTCACTTCTAACGACACATCGTCCAAGATTAGGCTTTCTTCTCTGCGCAGAGATAAATGTTGTAATGAAATGATCATGATATAACACTCCTTATGTATTCCAGAATCCGCTCAACTGAAACCATTGAATAATAAATATGCGGATCCTCTATCCGACCAGCAGAAGCCACAAGTAGAGCAGGGACACTGGTAATACGGTATTGTTGGACCAGATTAGGCAACATGTTCACATTTCCGGCAACCATTTGGAGTTCAGCAGGCAATAGATGTGCCGCTACTTCCAACATGCGTTCTGTAGCCTTACAGGTACCACACAGCGGAGTATGCAAAAATACTACCAGCGGTTCTCCCGGTCTCGTGAGTATCTCCAGTAAATCCGCTTCATTCATTTCCTTCATTTCAGATCCGTCTCCCCAGCGATATCATAAAGCTTATCAGAACTTAGGGGACCATTAAACAAGATCATCCCCTCAGGTTTAGCCGCGTATAAGATTTCATACATTTCTTTTCTCCCTAAAACACTGGAGGTGTGTAGATAGATTTCACGGGGGTACAGTCCTTCCAGAACAATCCGTCTGGCCACTTCCCCACCAGAATAATCATCCGGTCCCATATCATAATCTAACGATAAAATACCAACCTCACACTCACGCAGCATCAGAAGACATTCTTCTGTTGTCCTGGCTAAAGCAAATCCAAGCGGACCTTTACGGAGATCGTCCATATAGATATGAATCACTTTCTAGCCCCCGCTTCAAACCAACTGCGAACAGTAGCTATTTCATTCCGATGACTGCCATCTGGACCCTTTTCAGTTTCCAAAACAACAGATTTTTTACGTAATGGATCAGAAGTTATTAAGCGCTTAAGACCCTCTTCGCCGATATAACCTTTTCCTATTCCAGCATGCCGGTCCCGTCTCGAATCAAAGGGAAACTTAGAATCATTTAGATGAACAGCTACAAGATGCGGCCAAAATCCAAGCTGGTTTCCTCGTTCAAGCAAGTCTTCCGTATGCTCAGGATTCCAAATTCCCGCTGCAAAAGCATGACAGGTATCCAGACAAAATCCAATCTTCTCGGGAAACTGGCTAAGCTCACGAACCTTCACCAATTCTTCAAGTGTAATCCCTTCAGTACCATGGTTGCCCGCTTGATTCTCGATTAGCAGCTTGGCGTTACCTTCCCAGGACTCCAGTGTCTCATTCATACATTGTATAATATTTTGATAGCCTTGTAACGGCTCCATTCCAGCAAAATGTCCAAAATGAACAACAATACCTAAGGAACCGCAGGCTTCAGCAATTTCCAGATCATTAAGTAGGGAGTCTACATACACCTTTCGAGGGGTAGCGTCATCCCTATTCGCAGCCATATTGATTGCATAAGGGGTGTGGGCGATAGAGGTGATCCCTTTTTCTTGGCAAAAGAGTGCACAATCCCTTGTATCTCGAATATCAACCGTCTTTAACTTCAGACTGCGCGGATTTTTCGGAAAATATTGAAAACTTGTTGCACCGCTCTCCCAAGCAAATCGGGCAGCTCTCCCATATCCACCACGAATGCTGACATGAGCCCCTATTTTGGGTTTAGGCTTCATGCTGACAGTCTGGGCAATAAAATACTTTGCGTCCAGACAGCTCTGTTTTGATAATCGTTCCCCCATCGCGTAGGCAGGGTTCACCCTCACGGTCATAGACTTTACATTGGTCATTATAAGAACCCGTAACCGTATCACCGGTCATAAAAGGCATTTCCATGTATCCGCCAATCTCTGTCGCATCAGTCAATACTTTTTGAATGCTTTGATACAGGCGGGAAATGGCTTCCGGTGATAAATTCTGCACTAAAACTGAAGGCAGAAGCCCTGCGTCAAAAGCAATCTCATCCGCATAACAATTTCCAATACCCGCCATTACATGCTGATTCACTAACAGACTTTTTAACGCACCACGCCGCCCTTTTAATATTCCTGCAAAACGTTCCGGCGTCATCCGTCGATCCAGCAGCTCAGGTCCAAGCTTACCCATCGTTGCTTCGCTTTCCTTCACGGATACTAAATGTAAGAACCCTAACCGCAGGCCCATAAAATAAAGGATCTGATCACCAAATGCGATTTCTACTTGCGTATTACGATCCGGCCGTTCTTCTTCTGAACCATAAAAAAGCAATCCACCCAGCATTAAATGCAATAGTAATCTTCGTCCATCATGGAGATGAAACAAAATATACTTGGCGCGCCGCTCTACAAAAACAACACGCGCACCGATCAAGGCATTAATGAAAGCTTCTGTTTCCATGTTAATTGTTTTTTCTCTGTTCACAATTACATTAGTTATCGGAACATTTATAATACGCTGGCTAAGCAGCTGTCTATAATTCTCCATTTCCGGCAATTCTGGCATACTCATCGTCCCCTCTAAGTTGGTGAAGTAATAAGACCCTAGCTATTATACACCGAGAAACATTTTAAGTTCAGCTAAATCGGCACATATTTCATCGGGAGTGATCCCTGTGATGCTTTTATAGTGCTCCAGGTTCTCTGTAGTGGTTAAACCGGTAAGAACAAGGATTGTACGACAGCCCGCATTAACACCGGCAGCGATATCCGTACGCATATTATCCCCAACAACAGCAGCATGTTCAGGTTGAATGTTCAGAAGATCTGTCGCATATTTGATCAGGTGGGATTCAGGTTTACCGATCACTACTGGCTTCACTCCACTGGCAGCCTCAATTGCTGCACCAATCGTACCCGCACCCGGCATAACCCCATCATCTGATGGTAACATTAAATCTGGATTGGTGAGCACAAACTTTGCCCCGCTCAAAATCCAACGCGAAGCTTGAGCTAACGAAGCATAATTAAAAGAACGATCGATACCTTGCACCACATAATCAGGGGATTCTGTGACGATTTGGAGCCCTGCCTCAATGCAAGCCATACGCAGTCCCTCTTCTCCAAGTATCGCCACTGTAGCCCCAGGTGATTCCTCAGCTATGTAACGTGCGGCTGCCATAGAAGAGGTACATACCTCCTCAGCTTTCGCCTCAATTCCCATTCCACTTAAGTGGGCAGCAACGTTAGCTGCCGTACGCGATGAGTTATTAGTAACAAATAAAAAAGGGATATCCGCTTCACGAAGAGCTTTTATCAGCAGATCAGCACCGGGAATCATTTTATGCCCATGGTACAATGTACCATCTAGATCAATCAATAATCCTTCAATTTGTTCCATCACTAACCCCTCAGTTTCCACAATAAATTTAATTAATATAATAAATAAATAATAGTATTAACAAACTTGTAGCCTTTGCCCTGCTTGGATTTACAGAAAAACTCAATCCCTTTAGGTGGAAGATATCACCTACTGATTTTCGGCAATATGTCCAGCCATTCGTTCGTCTTTTACTCCGTGATTACTTTAAATCTAACACACTTCGTCGAATGAAATCGAACAACCGTCCCATCCAGCATTTTTTAGCATAGCACTGTCATTTCCTGCGCTTTCCCGGAAAATAATCATTCCCCCTATTGCCCATTTAGTCTGCGAGGTACCGGATATGCATTAAATTCCTCAGCTAATAATGTCTCTGGGAATAGGAGTTCAGCTTCCTCAAGCAAAGGAATTAACTCTTCATGCGAGCTGTAACGAGAACTGAAATGAGTCAGCAACAGCTGTCCTGCTTTGGCTTCTTTTGCTAACTCTGCAGCCTGACGGGCTGTACTATGATGATATTGATACGCCATGTCAGCCAGATCATGGGCGAAGGTTGCTTCATGAACGATAAGGTCTGCATTAAGAGAGAGTTCTAAGGCTCCCGAACAAGGTCTTGTATCTCCAAGGATAGTAACAATACGTCCTCGTTTGGGTTCCCTGACAACATCAGCAGCACAGATTCGCACACCTTCATCCGTAACAACATCTTCACCTTTTTTTAATTTCCCATAAATCGGTCCCGGTTTTAAACCATAACTCTTAAGCAATTCCGTATTGAGGCTTCCGGGACTATCCTTTTCCGTTACCCGGTAGCCATAGCTGTCAATCCGGTGCTCAAGTAATGCAGCCTCAACTTTAAAGCTATCATCCTCGAATATAATTCCTCCTGAATGCTCTACAATCTCAATCTTATAAGGAATTCGGGATTGGCTCACAGCTAAGGAGATCTCTAAGTAAGCTTTTAATCCAGGGGGTCCGTACACCGTTAACGGCGCTGTCCCTCCCTGATAACCACGACTTGATAATAGACCTGGAAGACCAAATAGGTGATCACCATGCAAGTGGGTAATGAATAGCTTTTCCAGCTTTCCTAGCCGAATCGGTGAACGAAGAACCTGATGTTGTGTACCTTCCCCACAATCGAACATCCAAATACTGCGACGTTCTTCCAGCAGTCTTAATGTAACGGACGTTACATTGCGTTGTAGCGTTGGCACACCTGCATTAGTACCTAAAAAATATAAATCCATTCTTTTTCCTCCCTTCTGCTTATTGGCTCAACCATCTCTTTTCAATTCTAAACGACCTTCTTCCAGCAAAAAACCCCCCAGTTACGGGAGGTTCCGCTGAAAGGGATACAATCCCCTACAGACCAGGTATATAAATGAAAGAATTACAGCTTCTCTACATTAAAATACTGCGCTTCTGGATGGGCAAATACCATAGCCGAAACGGAAGCTTCGGGCTCCATCATAAAGCCTTCTGTAAGGTGAACACCGATATCCTCCGGAGATAACAACTTAAACAGTGGACCTTGATCTTCTAAATCCGGGCATGCAGGATAACCAAATGAAACACGGATTCCTTGGTATCTTGCCCCATGTCTTTGCTTCATCGTCATATCCGCCGGATCCGGGAAACCCCAAGTATCGCGCATCATATGATGGACGCGTTCCGCCAGTCCTTCTGCCACTTCAAGTGCAACCGACTGCAAGGCGTGTGAACGCAGATAATCTCCGCTTTCTTTCAGCTGAGTAGACAATTCACGTACACCGTGACCTGCTGTTACAACTAGGAATCCAACATAGTCCATAATACCACTGTCAACAGGTTTCAAGAAGTCCGCCAAGCACAGATGAGGCTCTACCCCTTGTCTCGGGAAAGTAAAGGTATGCAGGATCTCGGACGTATTCTGTGGATTATACACTATAATATCATTCCCTTGCGATTGTGCAGGGAAGAATTGATACATAGCATGTGGAGTAATGGTACCCTCTAGCATTGCTTGATGGAGAATATCGTCTACGGTACCTTTCAGTTCAACAGTCCGCTGATCTCCAGCAGCTAATTGGGCTTCTACAGAACCCCGTAACCCCAAATGATGACCCAGCAGCATTTGCATATTCACATAGGGGATAATATGCCCCAATGGATAGTTACGCAGTACGTGGCGTTCTAAATCCGGTGGAACAAATACAGGTGCATCTGGAGATATTTTGGAACGCACTGCTCTGGTTAGTTTCGGCAGTTCTTGCTTAGGCGCCACCGCAACCGCTGCTTCTGCCTCCACACGAATTTCCTCGGCAATCTTCTCCCGTTCTTCAGGGTTCATAAGCCGATTGGCAATATCCAGCCCGTCCATAGCGTCCTTAGCATACAATACTAGACCGTCATATTCTGGACGAATACGGGTCTTCGTAAATTTACGGGTCAAAGCTGCGCCGCCAACCATAATCGGAACATCGATACCTGCTGTACGTAAATCCTGAGCGGTGAGGACCATCTGCTGAGCAGATTTCACAAGCAACCCGGACAATCCTATCGCATCAGCTTTTTCTCGACGGAAGGCTTCGATAATGGTCTCTGGTGGTACTTTTATACCCAAATTAATGATCTGATAACCATTATTGGAGAGGATGATCTCCACTAGATTCTTACCAATATCATGCACGTCCCCTTTTACGGTTGCCAGCATAATTTTTCCTTTAACCGCTGTCTCATCCTTCTGCATAAACTGCTCTAGATGATTGACAGAAGCCTTCATCACTTCAGCGCTTTGCAGCACCTCAGCAACAATCAATTCATTATTATTAAATAACCGGCCGACTTCCGACATCCCTGCCATCAGCGGTCCATTGATGATCTCCAGCGGACCAGATTTAGTCAATGCTTCATTAAGGTCAGGAATGAGTCCTTCCTTCGTACCTTCAACCACATAGGAAGCTAAACGTTCTTCAAGTGACAGGTTGGAAATCTTCTCTTTTTTCTCTACTTTTTTACCACGGAAAGCAGCTACAAAAGCAGAAAGCGTCTCATCATTCGTATTATAAATCAGTTCCTCAGCAAGATGACGTTCTTCAGCAGGAATGGAAGCATACCGCTCCACTTTTTCTGTATTTACGATCGCATAATCTAATCCAGCTTTTGTACATTCATAAAGGAATACGGAGTTCAACACTTCACGACCCGCTTCCGGCAATCCAAAGGAGACGTTGCTAATGCCCAAGATCGTATGAACGCCTGGAAGTGCTTCCTTGATCAAACGAATGCCGTCAATCGTTTCTTTTGCTGAACCGATATATTGTTCATCTCCGGTTCCTACAGGGAACACCAACGTGTCAAAAATAAGATCTTCTCCTGCTAAACCGTACTTATTCACTAGCAAGTCATAGGAGCGTTTAGCCACTTCCAGTTTATCTGTCGCCTTAATGGCTTGTCCCGTCTCATCGATGGTACCCACAACAATAGCTGCACCATATTTATGAATGATCGGCGTCACCAGCTCGAATTTTTCTTCACCATCTTCAAGGTTAATGGAGTTAATTATCGCCTTACCTTGACAGTACTGCAAAGCCAAATCGATAACCTTAGGATCGGTAGTATCGATCATCAGGGGTACTTTAACCTTTTTCACAACCAGTTCTAAGAAAAGCTTAATATCTTCAATCTCATCACGGTCAGGGTCTTGTACACACACGTCAATAACCTGTGCCCCACTCTTCACCTGAGCACGGGCAATTTCTGAGGCTTCCTCATATTTACCTTCGACGATAAGACGTTTAAATTTACGAGAGCCAAGTACATTCGTACGTTCACCAACCATGTATGGACGGTTGTCGTTCTCAATATAGATAGGCTCGATGCCTGAAAGTGCAGGCGGATGATTACCTGTCAGCGGGCGTGGAGGATATTCAGAAAGTGCTTCCTTCATCGCACGGATATGCTCTGGTGTCGTTCCACAGCACCCCCCCGCAATGTTCAGCCAGCCTTTTTCGGCAAAGGCTGCAATCTTGCGAGCTAAAGAATCTGGAGATTCATGATAATGTCCGTTCTCATCCGGCAATCCTGCGTTTGGATAACAGCTCACGGCTGCGGAGGAGATCTCCGAAAGCGAACGAATGTGATCCCGCATGAACTCAGGACCAGTCGCACAGTTGAGGCCCATAGAGATAGGCTTCAGATGTTCTAATGAGATATAAAATGCTTCAATATTCTGACCCGCCAATGTAGTACCCATTGGTTCAATTGTTCCTGAAATCATAACCGGCAATGTGATGCCAGTCTTTTCAAAAGCATTACGAATACCAATACTTCCAGCTTTAACGTTAAGTGTATCTTGAGAGGTCTCCAGCAGCAAAACATCTACTTTACCGTCGATCAATGCCACTGCTTGTTCCTCATAGCTATCAACTAACTCTTGGAAAGTAACGCCTCCAGTTACTGAGAGCGTTTTTGTTGTTGGACCCATAGCCCCCACGACGTATCGCGGACGGTCAGGTGTGTCATATTTGTCTACTGCTCTGCGAGCCAACTCTGCTGCCGCTAGATTGATCTCACGTGCCCGCTGAGGAATATCATATTCAGCTAGCACAACAGAGGTTGCACCAAATGTGTTAGTCTCAATGAGATCAGCCCCTGCTTCGAGGTACTGCTCATGAATCGTCTGAATGACTTCTGGACGTGTTAATACCAGCATTTCATTACAGCCGTCCAGCTCATCGCCTCCAAAATCTTCTCCAGTAAGAGGCACCTGTTGGATCATCGTGCCCATTGCGCCATCAAGGATCAAAATCCTTTGTTGTAAGCTTTCCTCAAGTGTATATTTAGCCAACTAATAGTCCCCCCAGTAAAACATTAGAGTAAGTTTAGCAGAATAAAGGAATTTCGAAAAGCCTTCCTTTCCACTCTGCTTTATCTGTTATTGCTCAGTAAGCGTTGCGAACCTTTGAATCATGGTTTCACAGACAGCTCTTTGCTAGGCATAGAGTGCTGTGTCCGGGCTGTCACATGTGAAGTGACATTATATTGTCCTTCCTTTTCAAGGGTCCCTTCTGCTTGATAGACTCCTTTACCAATTAGCTTTCCCTTAAGCTCTATTTTCTGTCCCTCATCATTTTTATTCACAATTTCGAACAGAACCTCTTTTGCATCATCTACTGCCTCGTTATCTTGGGTCACCACAGCTTCAAAGGTTACCTTTTGATTTACAACAACTTCTTCAGGACTCCATTGTAGTTCGACTTTGATAGGTTCCATAGACATGTTCATATTCATGTTATGTATTTCTGAATGCTTGGTTCCATTTGAAGAACATCCACCTAGTACTAGAAGTGTTGCACCTAATAATACAGCGACTAATTTCTTCGATCTCATCATTTGGAGCCCTCCCAATCATTATCGAATAATAAAAATCTACCAATTCATGTTATACATCTCCATCTATTATACACATTATTATTGGTTTTTCAGTATTTTGCGTCAATTCCGCATTAGTCTTGTGACTTAAATCATTTACTTAAAAATCTAATGAATTCCTTATGTTAGTATGTATGTACAGAAAAGCAGCGAGTTTCTTAGGATCTCAGAAACTCGCTGCTTTTATAAAGTCTTTATGTTGGAGCTAATAGCTCTGTATATCTTACAAGGATTGAACTAGTGGAAGAAGTTCCTCAAGGTGATTGATTTCATGATCCGGATGAATATCAAGACTAGGTGCTCTACCTTTTCTATTAATCCAGACCGTGGTCAACCCTGCTGCCAGCCCCCCACGGATATCCGTTGTCAGCTTATCGCCGACCATAACCGCTTGCTCAGGCGTTACATCAAGAAGCTCTAAAGCATGCAGGAAAATTTCCTTATCCGGTTTGCCTTTACCAAAGCTTCCGGAAATCACAATATGATCAAAGAAAGGAATTAACTCGGGCACACCATCTAGTTTCTCTTGTTGCAGTGCAGGACAGCCGTTCGTAAGTAGCAGAAGCTTCACTTGACCCCGTAACTGCTCCAGTACATGCATTGTTTCTTCATAGATGTATGGACGTTTTCTGCGCTCTGCTGCGAATTTAGTTGCCAAGGTCTCAGCTAGTGCTTCGTCTTCCACCCCTAACGCTGCAAGTCCGCGACGCCAAGACTCTTTACGATATACCGGTGCAAGCTGCTCCAATTGACGGAATTCTGGCTGTTCACCTGCCGTAAAGTTAGCCCAGAGTGCTTCATATGGATTAATTCCGATCATCTTTGTAAATGGGAACGTCTCATAAGATTCATACAAGCTACTTGCTTCCTTACGAACTGCAACTTCTAGTTCTTGTGGATCGATCGTATCCCCGGCGGCTTCACAAGCAAAACGAAATGCTTCTTCGACGCTCCGATCATCCCACAGCAATGTATCATCAAGGTCAAATAGTACAGCAGAAATTGGCATTACAGGTCTCCCTCTCCCTTTAACTGGTCTAGTTCTATTCGTGAACTACTTCAATGTTGTGAGCTTTAGCAAATGCTTCTAATCGTGTACTCATCGCATTAGTATCATAGCGATTCATAAGTTTTGTGAAAATCCATTTCGTACGTTTCCCTTTGTGCTTAATGACTACAGCTCCACGCGAAAGGGTGATTTTCTCAATATCTGCAGCTGGAAGTCCGCGTTCGCGATTGAATTTAATAGTGGACAGTCTTGCTTTTTCCACCTTCAAGTACGGACGACGGAAGAACAATAGCGCTGCCAGCAAATAGTACAGTACTACTCCCAGCCAATTAGCCAGCATGCCATTACCTTTGGCCTGATCAATAGAACCAACTACCCAAAACATAGTGCCAAGTATCACTAACACTAACGGAAATGCAATGTTGCGACCTTTAAAGACTTCGGCATTCTGGGTAGGAGATTTAGAGGCATAAATCGTATCCTTGCCTTGTTTCTTTCTTTGCTTGTTGATTTGCTGTGTGTTGCGTTGAACCATTCTTTCCCAAGAACGGGCCATGTGCGTTCCCCCTAGTCATCCTGAAATATCTATGAAAAGGAACAGCGAGCTAATGTTTAAGCCCCTTGTTACCTTGTTCATGCTCATCGTTATCTACTACTTCAATAGTATTTAATTGTGCTCGGAAGTTATTGCGGATATTCCCCAGGTAAATTTCACGAAGCTTGGCGCGTTCCGCCACTTCCTCTTGATTAAGGCCTACGCTCTTCTGTTTGCGTGCCAATTCGTTAATTCGCGCGACCAACTCATCAATATTCAATACTTTCCCTCCCCCTATAAATTAATTCTAACTCTGCCATGAGAAAAAGAGCTTGTCAAGGTCTACTCCCTGCAAGCTCTACTGGTCATTCTATTATGTTCTCAGAAAATTAATAAATAGGTAAAGTAAGTATGTCTCCAGCGTTAATTTGACTACTCTTAATCCCACTTGAACGTTTAATTCCTTCTATATAAACAACTGTCTTCATATCAGCTGGTTTATTCTTAAGAGCAATACTCCATAGTGTATCTCCACGTTCAACCACAATCCGCTTCTCTTCCTTCATTATAGTCGTCGATCCTGCAAACACATTTCCCACTACTGTTAGGCCAGATAATACTAGCACGAAAATCAATATTAACTTAATAAAGAAATCTTGACGGAACAACGAAATCATCCCTCCAAGCAAACGTTCCGTTATCTCTTTCACCTTAGCGGAATTACGGGCAACGTCATTATGTCCTATAGATTCAACCACAGGGGCCTTGTCGTAGATGCTGCGGTATGTACTGTATTTTAGCATAATCATCATCCTCCAAACACTTGTTCTTACTTTCGAATTTATAATAACACGAACATGTGTTTTGTTCAATACTATTTCAGAACAATTGTTCTCTTTTTTTCGAGAGACTCAAGCGGTTCATTTTATTATCATTTGTCTACCATTTTTTAACTCTAGCAGATTAATATTTATAATAGTTAGAACTTATGTTTGTGCGAACGGTAGTTCTATGTTATAATTTTCCCAAACATTACTATATGGGGTTGATTCCAATGTCAAAGATTTCAAGTCGCCAGCTGGCGATCCTGGAATTTATACGAAGCGAAGTCCGCAGCAAGGGTTATCCACCTTCCGTCCGGGAAATTGGAGAAGCTGTTGGCCTTGCTTCCAGCTCCACAGTTCACGGTCATTTGGACCGGCTTGAGAAGAAGGGACTTATTCGTCGAGATCCAACGAAGCCACGTGCAATAGAATTACTAGGCCAAGAGGATTCAGAGAATGTTCACCAATTCGCGCAGACCATCTCACGGATTCCTGTTGTAGGTAAAGTTACCGCCGGGGTACCTATCACTGCTACAGAGAATATCGAAGACTACTTCCCACTTCCTACTCACTATGTAGGTGACAACAAAGTATTTATGCTGTCTGTCATGGGTGATAGTATGGTGGACGCAGGCATTATGAATGGTGACTATGTGATTGTTCGCCAACAACAAACAGCGGACAACGGAGATATCGTTGTAGCCATGACCGAAGAAGATGAAGCAACCGTTAAGACCTTTTACAAGGAACGTGATCATATACGGCTTCAGCCGGAGAATCCAGCTTATGAGCCGCTTCGCCTTAATCGCGTAACTATTCTCGGAAGAGTCATCGGATTGTTTCGAGATATCCACTAAGTATGCACTTCTAACATAAAAGGCTGTTCCGCATATGCGGAACAGCCTTTTTTCTACGTTTTTTTGCTTTTCCAACCACTTACGAACATTTGTTCCCAATGGCTAAAATGGCCATTTTCTATGAATAACCCTTTAGGCGTTCTGCTCATATCCTAATTAGAAAGGAGTGTTGCGTATAATGCCCAACTACCGAATTATTGTAGATCTGACCCAACGAATGTTATATCTTCTGGACAATGATATTGTGATTAGAGGTTTCCCTGTCGGCATCGGTAAGATGTTAACCCAATCCCCAGTGGGTGAATTCACTATTATTAACAAACAACCCGACCCAGGGGGTCCCTTCGGTGTTTTTTGGATGGGACTGTCTAAACCACACTACGGAATTCATGGAAACAATGACCCTTCCTCCATTGGGAAAGAGGTGTCCCACGGCTGCATCCGGATGTACAACGAGGATGTGTTAGCACTCGCTGCTATTGTCCCTATAGGCACACGAGTAACGATAAGAAATTAAATTCGAATGGAGGCTCGGCAACCCCCAAATCACATTAAAAAATGGGGGGCATTACATAAGTAAGTATTTTTTCATTAGCATACTAGGAGTTTGGTGATTATATGTCGAATATTGTTAACAGGATTGCAAATTGAAAAGGATGTGTTTAGTTTGAATAATTCAAAAATTAGAACCCTCGTCGATTTTAAAGTCGATGCACTGGGTAAGCTGTCCGGTTTACTTTTAAATGATGAACAAGCTAGTGGAAAAAAAGTGAATTTGCTCACCTCTTTTGGCAGCATTCAGGGAATCGTCTCTCCAACCGTCTCCAACAAAGAGGATGTATTTGATTTAAAATCTTTGATGGATGATGTAATTGTAGACGAATACATATCTTATTTGGGAGCAGAACACCCTGATAAAAATTTCAGCTATAACTTTGTTGTCCTCAATGACGTTACTGTAAGACCTTATGCTAGTTATGGGACTCCGATCGAATACAAACAGCTGATTGTTTATACCGATCATATCACTGCCTTCAATTTTCTATAGGTTTACATAATCACCTTAAAAAGCACTCTTGCAGCAACCCCCAATTTTGCATCATTTGCAGAATCGGAAGGTTTCTCTGGGTGCTTTTTTTGGGTTAATCGTGAAGCCGATCCTATAATTCCACGAATTTCCCTTTTAAAAGATACTAGTGGAGATCATTCAGGCATATCTTTCAATAAGCAACAATTTGAGTCTAATGAGATAACTAGGAGGTGTGATTATATGCTGATTATCCTGATGTACTTATTTGCTATTTTAGGAGTTGTTTTAATTCTAAGTGCCGCCATTATAAAATTGAAAACGCTATCTGCTTCATCTGAAATTTCTAAGCTAGTTAATGCGACCTCATCTTTTAACATCAGCTTCACCAAAACATTCATTCCCCCCAATCAATCTCACTTGATCGCACTTAACGAGCCTAATAAAAAATTAGCAATTGGCACCAAAAATCCGAAGAGTAACAAAAAAGCAGTAGCAAAGCTATACTCATTTGATAATGTAATGGGATCCGAGATTGTGGTTAACGCACTTACCCTTTCAAAAGTATCCAAAAGACATCAAAACAGCAAAACTACTGCAACAAGTGCAGATATTAATGTCCTTAAGGACACCGATGAAGAAGCTAATGTGATAGAAGAGCTTACGCTTAAAATATATATGAACAGCAAAGAAACGCCTGTGTATTGTATCTCCTTCTTGCCGGGTTTATTGCCTATTCAACAATCCGACAACCAGTACAAGGAAGCTTACTCCCAAGTACAACAATTGCATGCACTGTTCAGGTCAATCGTATCTGAATAATTAAGTTGTTTTTTGCGCAATAAGATGTGTGAATTATTTTTCGCAAAAGCCTTTGATGTAGACACCATATCGCCATACCCCCATTTGTTTTCGACATAGAAAAATCTAAAATTGCACACTAAACCCATCAAACTGGTGAATGCCCGTACCATGTTCCACTACCTTTTGCTCACGTAACTCACGAACTGCCTTTTCGACCTCTTGTAAAATAGATGGATCTAAACCCAGTGTATTATGAGAACCGAATACTTGGGTAACTCCTGGAATTTCCGTAATCTTTTCTAAGGATGCCACTAAATCAACCGGACTAGTCGAAGGGTAAAAGGCATAGATTGGCGTAACGTCATACAATAAATCACCTGTAAACAGATATCCGTTGGCATGATCAAAAAGGCTGATATGACCTGGCGAATGACCTGGTGTGTGGTAAATTTCTATTTTGCGCCCGCCTATGTCGAGCACATCCCCTTCTTGTAAAAGAGCTGTTGGTTTCCCTTGAAAAGGTATGTAGGTGTTAGGATCAAAGGTTTCAGGAACAGGAAGGCTGATGTCCCGGCTCATATCTTTACGAATCTGGGCAAGGGACAAGCCTTTTATTCCGTTAATCAGCCAATCCGCATCCTCTTTATGTACATAGATTGTCTCGAATTGCCCATGACTGCCAATATGATCTGCATGCACATGCGTAGTTATGACAGCGATAGGTAAATCCGTTAACTGATCCGTTATTCTTTTTATATTATCAATACCTAATCCCGTATCAATTAACGCGGCTTGTTTTTGCCCCAAGAGTAAAAAACAATGCACCTTTTCCCAATGTCCATATTCACTGATTGCATAGGTGGTCGGATCAATTTCCGTTACTGTAAACCAACGATCTTTAATCAATTACGCTCCCCCATTCCATTTTTCCCTTACATGCTCTTCTCCCTTACAATAATCCGCCTGTTCATCCGCTTGATAGATTTCTTGATAGGGCAAAATGTTGATTTTGCCTGAGTCTGGATATTCGCAAATATCTATTCCCTGATTCGTTCGGAGATCCAGATACCTGCATGGTGCATCGGAATGATTATAAAGCTGGTGCGCCCCTTCCGGTCCCATTTCAAAAAATATTACATCCCCTTCAGTAACCTCCGTAAAACCCTCGGGTGTTCTTAACATCGCTTTTCCCGCTAAAATCACAAATATTTCTTCAGCATTTCTATGAAAATGATAAGGAAAAGAATATTTATCAGGATCTAAAGATCTGATATCAAAAACTAAATGCTTGGAGCCCACCATTTCAGCTAACCTTTCACTCGTATGCCAAGCAAACTCTGGGATCGGGGACTGTTTTTGTGTAAAAGAGACCGTATTTTCATTAAAAATCTTCACCATCTGCAACACTCCTCCTTATGTTGTGCGTTCATTTACAACAAATAAAGAATCCCAGCTACAGCTAATGAAATAAGACCACCTAAAGCGGACCAATTCGCTACTTTGTTTTTAGCTTTACGGTCTTGCTTAGATTCCGAATAAAAGTTACCTCTTTGTTGTGTACCTGTCGTGAAGGCTCCAACACATATACCTGAAATTATAAAGAAGCCCAATCCTATGTAAATAAAAATTTGCATGAACTTACTCCTTCCCAGGAAAGAATTAGTAATCTATATATAAGATATTTTAACATTAAATCCCTCTACTACGTGCCATGACTTTCGGACCCAGATGACGCTATTTGCTAATTTTGAGCCTTTGAAGCATGGTTTCGGACTCCAGTGACGTTATTCCTAAGGATGAGGCTCATATTGAGTGTTTTTAATGCTAATAGCGACTATGGAGTCCTTTAGTATCCCAAATGTGGGGTAAAGCTTCGTATAAGGTCTGCTGGATCCTATAGCAGGCTCATACGCGAAATTTGCAACCTCAGCAAACGAAAATTGGCGTTCGAATGAAGTAAGGTACCAAAAAGAAGAAGAAGTGTGCCAACAACCATTTTTTTGATTATGGTTATGGCACACCCCTTCTACTCCGCACAACTCCTTCGGCTCTGATCACACTTAATTCCTTTCAAGTTCAAGTGTTGCCAGTGAAACCATCACCCAAGGTGCAAACTTATTCGACGAATCCCCCTTAGGATTGTGTATCCGAAAAAGAAAAGCTTCCCCCGCCTGATTCTTCCAGACCATATAATCTTCTATCCCTTTATCACCGGTTGCCTGCAGATATAGTTCAGCAAAACCTAGAGGATGTTCAATTAGTTCCCCGCTATGGTCGTTGGCTTTGCCAATTGCAGAAAGCTCGGTTTGTCCCTGCTGCTTCAAAGCTGTGAGATCGTAATCGGCAGGTAAGTGTTTAATTTCGGCATAATAGGTTGGATCCTCAGTTAATGATAAACGACCAGACTGTGAGTCTAGTGTGAAACCCTGAAAAACATACAGGGAATATCCATCACCTTTCCCAAGTGTACCTTCTTGCCCTGAGACCCCTCCCTCCTGTTCACCAAATGCTTTGGTCTTTGGCCGATCGGATGTTAGAGGATCAGTGGCCTCCGGACTGGCGGACTCCTGCGCCTCCATAGAAGGAGTAGCAGAAGGTTCAGGAGTGCTTGTAGCTTCAACAACTGGCATTGTCGCTGCACTTGACGCTGTAGGTTTTGCCTCGTCTGTTGTTTTATTGTTACTACATGCACCGAGTATTGAGGAAGACAGAAGAATACTAATAACTGTAGTTAATAATATTTTTTTCATTACGCACCTCCTTATTACTATAATAGTTATTACCCACATGAGTGACGTGTCCTCTTATTCTTCAAACCTTTTCTCAATTTTATTGCTACGGATTGAAAAATTTCAAACAATCGACTCGTTCTTATTTACAGCTATGGAATTGTGCTCGAAATTCAAATTGTTCCCAGACGATTCGGGCACCTACTATCTTAATTAATGCCACCAGATTCCATAAAGTGACCCATGAGATCTTAGTTCTTCTCGGTTTCATAAGGTTAATTGGACTGAGCAAGAGCAAGGTAGACGATAAAACAATTAAGTAAAACAAATTCCACAAAACACTTTAATTAACACATTTTCAGAAAAAAATTAAATAGCGACTCACAGCCAACCGCGGGGGGGTTCTGTAAATCGCCATTCTTAATGATCTGTAACTCAGATTGTGCCAGTCCGTGCATATCTGTGACAATCACGATAGCGGATTTGGTGGAAGGTGCGGAAGTATTGTAGCTATTGGTACTTTTATTGGTATCAGCGAACGTATAGGTGCGTTGATTGACATATATGAACCGTTACTAATAATTATTTAACCAGAAGCCCTCGAAGAAGTCGACTTCGAATCACTGCCACCAGGACTGGCTGAATTTGATATAAGACCCATCAAATTATAATGCCTCGTCAGCATTATCACTGACGAGGCGATTTTCACATCGTATTAGCTAGGTGTCTCATTGAGCTATCGTTCTCCGTTAGTTGAATCCACCCGTGGAATGTAAAACTTGGCCGGTAATCCACTCCCCATCATCGGTGGCTAAGAATGCAACCAGACGAGCTGCATCCTTAGGCAATCCTACTCTACCTGTTACAAATTGCTTAGATAACTGCTGTCGTAGGTCAGGAGTCATCCAGCCGGTGTCTGTGGGTCCAGGATTTATCGCATTTACGGTGATGCCTTTCGGACCCACCTCTGCTGCAAATGTTCGTGTGAAAGCATCTATTGCCCCTTTCGTTGCGGCATACGAGATTTCACCAGCCATGGGGCCTAGTGATTGGCCCGATGTCATATTAATAACTCGACCACCTGCCGATTGCGTAAACCGTCTAGCGAATTCCACACTAAGCATAGTTACCGCCCTAACATTAATTGCGTAGTGTGCATCCAAAGACTCTGGGGTAATCGTGGTTAAGTCATCGTTAACCGAATAACAAGCATTGTTAACAAGAATGGAAGGTTCTCCTAGCTTCTGCTCAACGTTATTTAATAAATCCACAAAGCTTTCAGGTGCAGAAAGATCCATCATTAGGTGTTCGCAACGAACGCCCATGGAACGTATTTCCTCACAAAGTTGCTTTTGCTCCTCGTTATTGCTACCCCAGGGCATCTGTTGATCGTAACTAACCCAGTGTGTAAAAAATACATCAGCGCCTAGATAGGCCAACTCTTTGCACACTGCAGCACCGATTCCTGTGCTGCGACTTGCACCTGTTACTATTGCGATTCGACCTGTTAATCTGCCAAGTGTAGTATTCATGGGTCTTTTCTCCTTTTTATTTTGAAGTCGCATTAAACTGCGGTGACTATTGTGCAAATCTGCCCGTTACTTCAATGAAAACAGCAGGCTACCGTAGCGCCTGCTCATTAATGTGTATTATTCAACTAAAGTTCCTGTTAGCTCAATAGTCTTATGTTTTAATTAGAGTCGCTGCTTATAGTTGTGAGGCTTGCCGAACACCTAACGCAGTGACGTCCCGACGGGCTTAGGGGGCTGGATGTGGTCACTCGCTTCTCAGAGTGACCCGGAGCGTCAATATGGTGTTAGCCGAAGGAAGTTCTGGAAGCAGCCATTGTATTTAAGGCGTTCTCAAAATAGCTATATACTTCATCTGCAATTCCCAGAAACTCTTCAACAAGTACATTACTATCCAAGTAACAAGCATACAGATAATCAACTAAAGCGGAGTCAATCTCACAATAGTTTAATATGGCATTCTTCATCTTAATAATGTCATCTTGCCATACACCTGTATCTTCTAAAACCAAAGAGTATAATGCACGAATTAATCTCTTAGAGTAACCTTTAATATATCTAATTTTCATTGTGTTATCACTAGCATTAGAAAGTAAACTATGTATACGATCTACTTCCTCCTTGGTCTCTGTATTTAAGTCTAAAATGAACTCTGGAGAAATAATTATCGGTGGTACTTTTTCACCAACGTCATGACCATATATGCAAACACAAATTATCTTTACCCAAAAACCCCACTCATTTGGTTTACTTAATACATCGTCAATCGAGCAAATTATCGTATCAATCTTAGTTACTATTGGATATTCTTCCAAAAGCCTGTCTTTAATATTTGACAATCTTTCGTAATCAATATCTTTGGGATTTACACATACAATAGTAAAGTCTGCATCTGACTTAAAAGGTTTAGCAGTTCCTTTTGGAATCGAGCCACACATATAAATGCTATGAATCTTACCTTTGAATTCGGTAAGTATATTATCTATATACTTATCAACAAAATCCTTATATTCACTTTGTATTTCAATTCTATTTATAACTTTTTCTAATATCATATAGACTCCTCCTAAACTAAGAACTTCTTTCGGCTAACGCCTTTTTGCGAACTTCGTAAATTCGTCATGACTTAAATTATTCGCGAAATCATTCAACTATCCTGCCCCGTTAGCTTAATAAGGGATAAGTGAAAATGTATTCTGATAGACTACTCCAAGAATCAAATATTGGGGTATTTATTTTTTATGAAAAGAATTTTTGTTTCAAGCTTCATGTCACTTTTCTTATTATTGATGCCTGTACTTGCTGAGGCACATCCAGGACGCACAGATGCAAATGGGGGTCATTATTGCCGCACAAATTGCGCAAAGTGGGGACTGGAAAACGGAGAATACCATTACCACAACGGTGGAGGTTCAGATTCTAAACCGGCTGCCACATTTGTAAGACGTTAGATTTTTCAGCTGAGGATGAAGCAACTCTATTCGGAGATACAAAAACGTTTAATTCGCAACAAACGATAAAAATTAGTCAATCTATCATTAGCGATCTAAAGCAACACATTAAATATCAGAACCAAAATAAATTAGCTTGGAAGGGTTCCTATAGAGATGATGGAAACTTCATGCCAAAGTCTTCTTTATTCAATTCTTTTTCGCGAATTATGAAACGTATTGGTCTCCCGGCGATACCGATTCATTCTTTTCGTCACACTCATGCAGTGCTACTACTAGAAGCAGGCAATGATATGAAGTATGTTCAGGAGCGACTCGGACACGGAAGTATTACAATTACATCTGATGTCTATTCTCACATTTCCAAGAAGGTTGAAGAAAGTAGTATGGAAAAGTACGAAGCCCACATGAGATCTATCCTCGAATAGCACCCACTATTTATTTGTGGGCATTTTGTGGGCACCGTCATTATAGAGGTCCCTTACTACTCCCACGCTCACACAAAAAAAACCCTCAACACCAAAGGTGTCAAGGGTTTAAAGGTTCTAGTACAAAGTCATGTATTGGTTTCTTTCCCACTCATGAACTTGTGTCCGGTAGATATCCCATTCGATTTCTTTCAGCTCGTAGAAGTGAGCCAGGGCATGTTCGCCGAGAGCTTCGGTAATTACATGGCTGCGAATCATTTCGCTTAGCGCTTCTTTCAAATCGGATGGCAAGCTTGGGATGCCTTCTTCAATACGCTCTTCCTCAGACATCACATAGATGTTACGGTCAATTGGAGCTGGAAGATCAAGCTTACGCTTAATTCCGTCTAGCCCTGCTTTCAACATAACAGCAAGTGCGAGGTATGGGTTAGCTGCCGGGTCCGGGTTACGAACTTCAACACGTGTGCTAAGCCCTCTCGAAGCCGGGATACGAATCATCGGGCTACGGTTACTTGCAGACCAAGCTACGTAACAAGGTGCTTCATAACCAGGAACAAGGCGTTTGTAAGAGTTCACTGTCGGGTTAGTAATCGCTGCAAAAGCACGAGCGTGCTTCAAAATACCAGCCATATAATAACGTGCAGTTTTGCTCAGACCTAGCTTGTCACTTTCATCGTAGAACATGTTTTCTTTGCCATTAAACAAGGATTGGTGAGCGTGCATACCAGATCCGTTAATACCAAACAATGGTTTAGGCATAAAAGTTGCATGCAAGCCATGTTGACGGGCAACCGTCTTCACGACGAGCTTAAAGGTTTGAATTTGGTCAGCAGAAGTGATCGCGTCAGCATATTTGAAATCAATTTCATGCTGGCCGGAAGCCACTTCATGGTGGGAAGCTTCGATTTCAAAGCCCATTTCTTCAAGGGTCAATACGATTTCACGACGGCAGTTTTCCCCTAAGTCTGTAGGAGCTAAGTCGAAATAACCACCTTGGTCATTCAATTCTGTAGTTGGGTTACCTCTTTCGTCTGTTTTGAACAAGAAGAATTCAGGTTCAGGTCCAACATTCATCGCTGTAAAGCCCATTTCTTCGGCTTCCTTCAGACAACGCTTCAGGATACCACGTGGGTCTCCAGCAAATGGAGTACCATCCGGCATATACACGTCACAAATCAGACGTGCAACACGGCTATCAGTCACCCAAGGGAAGATTACCCAAGTATCAAGGTCTGGGAAGAGATACATATCGGATTCTTCAATCCGTACATAACCTTCGATGGAGGAACCATCAAACATCATTTTGTTGTCGAGTGCTTTTTCCAATTGGCTAACCGGAATCTCTACATTCTTGATAGTACCTAACAGATCTGTAAATTGCAGACGAATGAAACGAACATTCTCTTCCTTGGCAATGCGTAAAATATCCTCTTTAGAAAAGCTCACGTGATCCTCTCCCTTTCAAAACTCTGTATATTATTATTTATTAAAAAACCGGGATAACTCACCTTGAATAAGCGATACCTGTCCCGGTCTTTTACCGGAAACTAGTTCTTGCTTCAGCAAACGGTGAAGCTGCGAATCTGATAGCTCTCTACGTCTAACCTCTGTGTCAGGGGTAATCACAGTAGCTTCTTCGGATTCCTTCGAGACTGGGTTCATTACTTGCTTGATGCCAGCAATGTTAACACCCTTTTCAATCAAGGCCTTAATTTCTAATAGGCGCTCAACATCATTAAAAGAGAACAAACGTTGATTCCCAGAGGTACGTGCAGGTACGATTAGACTATGCTGTTCATAATAACGAATTTGTCTTGCAGATAAATCAGTTAACTTCATTACAATTCCAATAGGAAATAATGCCATATTTCTGCGGATTTCATCACCCATGACTCATCCAACCTTCCAATGATCTTTTTCTGATCTCATTGTACATTTCCTAATACAGCGTGTCAATGGTGTGTAAGATTTTCTGACAGTAATTTTCGATCACGCATACTTTGGAGTGCCATCAAAACGCCATATTTGACATGGGAGTAGGTTAATCCCCCTTGCATATAGCCAATATAAGGCGCACGGATAGGCGCATCTGCCGATAACTCTAAGCTACCACCTTGTATAAACGTACCTGCCGCCATGATGACAGGATGTTCATATCCCGGCATATCCCATGGTTCTGGAACTACATGGCTGTCTACCGCCGCAGCACGTTGAATTCCCTGCACGAAGGCAATCAAGTGATCCGGTCCATCAAAGGAAACCGCCTGAATCAAATCTGTACGAGGTTCATTCCACGCTGGTTTCGTCTCAAACCCGCAGCGCTGAAATACAGCTGCCGCAAAAATACTGCCTTTAAGGGCTTGTCCAACTGTATGCGGAGCCATGAACAGACCTTGGTATAACCCGCGGGTAGTTCCTAACATTGCGCCTACCTCGCCACCGATACCAGGAGCTGTAAGACGGTACGCTGTAAGCTCTACTAGATCTCTGCGCCCACAGATGTATCCACCCGTCTCAGCAATTCCACCACCAGGATTTTTAATTAATGAACCCGCTACTAGATCCACTCCAACCTGCGGAGGCTCAAGCTCTTCAGTAAACTCACCATAGCAATTATCAACGAACACAATAACATCCGGTTTCAATGACTTCACTCTCGCTGTCATGTCACCTATTTCGGCTACTGTGAAGGAAGCACGCCAATCATAACCACGCGATCTTTGGATTCCAATTACTTTAGTTTTCTCATTGATAGAGAGAGTTACCTCTTCCCAATCAATCTTACCCTCTGATGTAAGGGCAACTTCCCGATATGTAATTCCGAAGTCTGCGAGTGAGCCTGTCCCATCTCCTGCTTGGCCAATCACCTTGTGTAAGGTATCGTACGGACGACCTGTGATGTATAAAAGCTCGTCTCCTGGTCGCAGCACACCAAAGAGGGCTGTTGAAATGGTATGTGTTCCTGAAGCAAAATGAGGGCGCACCAAAGCTGATTCCGCACCAAAAACGTCAGCATAGACAAGATCCAGCACTTCGCGTCCACGGTCGTTGTAAGCATACCCCGTTGAACCCGCAAAATGATAATCACTGACCTGATGACGTTGAAACGCTTCAATAACCTTCCATTGATTCTTATCGACAATTCGATCAAGAGCTTTGACTGCACCTTCGATTTCAACTTCTGCGGACTCTGCCGCTCCTAAAATATCTTCTGCAAAAACTGCCATTAGTTCTTATTCGCTCCTTACATTTACTTGCCATCATAATGACAGAAAGCGACAGTTGCCTGACGCTTTTTGTCATTAGCTATTATTTTATACCTATACAACAAGCATTTCCACTTTAGGGGAACAAAGAAGATTACGGCTGGTCCACAAAATCAGCAAGCATGTAACCCCATTTATCATAATCCTCTTTATTAAGACGGACGTTATAGATAACATCGTTCTCGTCATAGGTAGTTTCCAGAACCTCACCCACTCTGTAAAGCAGAGAAGAAATATCGCCTCGGTCTCCAGGAATGCGAAAATTCAGCGTATCTCCAGCCAATTCATCAGAGATAATTTCAATAATCCGGGTTAAATCCTCAGGGTTAAACGCACTGATCTTCAAAAAACCTGTACCTGTTGGCAGCATTTCCAGTTGCTCAGGCTCACATAGATCGATTTTATTAAAAAGCACTATTTGCGGTTTGCTGGCTGCCCCTAAATCTTGCAAAATAGTTTGCACAATCTCCATCTGCTCCTCACGCATTGGAGATGAGGCATCCACTACATGCAACACCAGATTGGCCTCATTGACTTCCTCCAGCGTTGCGCGGAAAGATGCCACAAGATCATGCGGAAGATTCTGAATGAAGCCTACAGTATCCGTAAGCACTACCTCTTTGCCACCCGTTAGTTGAAGCACACGTGAAGTAGGGTCAAGCGTAGCAAACAATTGATTCTCAATATAAACATCCGCATCCGTAAGCTGCTTAAGCAACGTCGATTTACCAGCATTCGTGTAGCCGACTAGAGCAACCTGCACTGCCCCTGCCTTACGGCGGCGTTCACGGTGCAATTCACGGGTTTTAACTACCTCATCCAACTGGCGTTTCAACTCCGTAATCCGACCGCGAATATGACGGCGATCGGTCTCAAGCTTACTTTCACCTGGCCCTCTGGTTCCTATACCCCCGCCTAATCTGGATAAGTTTTTGCCTTGACCGGATAACCGCGGCAAAAGATAGGACAGCTGTGCCAGCTCTACTTGAATAATACCTTCTCGTGTTTTGGCCCGCCCAGCAAAAATATCCAAAATGAGCTGCGTCCGATCAATAATCTTCAGATCCAGAGACTCTTCAAGGTTCCGTACCTGCGCTCCAGATAATTCCTGGTCAAAAATAGCCGTATTAGCTCCAAGACCATCAGCGGCCATGCGGAGCTCTTCTACCTTACCTTTCCCGATAAACCATTTTGAATCCGGTGTTTCCTTATTCTGACGCAACACATCCAGGACTTCAACACCTGCTGTTTCTGCTAATTGTACTAATTCCTGCAGAGAAAGCTCTGGGTCAATACCGGTACGTTTAATTTTATCTGTGACGAGAGTGACCAATATCGCCCGATCTTGAATATCCGTTTCTGTATCATGCGTAGTTATTGCCATTTATTCATGCTCCTTATGACGGTAATAGAATCTTTGTGTACCATTTAATCAGTTTTTCACTTCTTGCTGATGTTATACAGATGAACCTGTTCATTCACAGCGCTTCAAAACATTTTATCATAAGTTTCATTGGTAATATAGGCTGATAATGGAACGGCTCACCATTCTGTCAGCATTTTCATTATGATAATCTTCAATCTTTTATAAAAGATAAACCGACTAAGCACGTAAAAACTTAGCCGGTGTCAATTTATTTAAGAGATTATACTCTCCCCTTTTGAATAATCATCGACCGGAAGAACAAGGTCTCTCGGTAAGATCTCCATCAAAGATTGTTTGGATATTTTAACATGTCTGCTTATTAATCTAACCGCTTGATGGCGGATTGCCTGCTCGAGGATATTGCGTACATACCGCGCATTACTAAAATTTTCTTCAATAATTTTCTCATTAAGGATTAACTCTTTTAGTTTCCCGTTTGTTTCTGGAGTAATTATATAGTCTCTTTCAGCTGCCATTTTATGTGCAATCAGTATCAGTTCATCTGTTGTGTAGTCCTGAAAATCAAGTTGAATTGGAAAACGTGAGGGAAGCCCGGTATTAGCCTCCATGAACATCTCCATTTCATTTGGATAACCCGCTAAGATAATGATGAGATCATCATTCCTGTCCTCCATAACCTTTACAAGACAGTCGATTGCCTCTTTTCCAAAATCCTTATCTCCGCCTCTAGCCAAGCTATAAGCCTCGTCAATGAATAATACGCCACCCATAGCCTTCTTAACAAGGTCTCTGGTCTTTTGAGCTGTATGCCCTATGTATTCCCCCACTAAATCCGCTCTCTCTACTTCGATTAATTGACCTTTACTTAATATGCCCATATTCTTTAACAGCTTGGCAACGATTCTTGCTACAGTTGTCTTTCCAGTCCCGGGGTTGCCTTTAAACAACATATGATAAACCTGATTAACTACATTTAACCCCAGTTCTTGTCTCATTTTTTCCACTTGGATAAGCGCATGAATTTCATATATAAGATCCTTCACCTTTTCAAGACCGATAAGCTCATGAAGCTCTTGCAGGATTTCTTTTGTAGATTCTAAATGATTATTTTGAGCCAGCGCGCTCTCCAATGTTTCATTCGTAATATTTGTTGGGTCTTGATTTTTGAAAGTTATATTCATTCTGGAATCATTAATGGTTATCTTTCTTAAATTTTCTTCACCCATTGTAATCACCTCGTTAGAGCATTATATGCAATAACTGAATGACATCATGCACTTGTTTTAAAGAATGGGGTTTCGACATTGGATTCCCTGCTATCTCTCGCATCTTCTACGATGGTACACGAGGATAAAATGACCGAAATGCATAAAAGTCATAAGCAGACATTTATTTTTTTATCATTTCACAACCCCATTATTTTTGATATACAAATAACAAATAGCCCCCCTTTAGAGTTTAGTCCATTTGGGGGCTGGCTTTTCTAATCAAGTCTCTTCCGGAATAGGAAGCATTATTAGAAGATTCTGATATTTGGGAACAATTACAGGAACAACTGCTGGATTTTCCATTTCGTATAGGCTAGAATTTCACGCGACTTATGCCTTGTCATCGACAGAACAGTGGATTCAGTAAGCCCCAGTTCAGAATTCACATAACCGAGCTCGTCCGCGATTTCGTGTGAACGCCATCCATGATATGTATGCGTAATAATAATTGCTGAGGACAATCCCTCACTTGTCATAATTGCTTTGCTATACAGAAGATTCTCGTAAGTGCTGGTAGCTTTATTTTCAACAGAAATGGCGCTATCCGGAACTCCATGAGCTACTAAATAATTGCGCATGCCTTGACCTTCGGTATATTTAAGATCAGGTTTATCCAAACCTCCAGAAACTATGAAATGCGGGAACATCCCCTCTTGGTAAAGCTTAAGCCCGTAATCCAATCGTTCCTTCAATCCCGGGCTAGGTTCATCTCCCCACATCGACATGCCAAGAATGATCCCTGTATCGGCTTTGAGCATAGGATCTGTCGTTGCAGCTTTATTGATATTCCTCAATGCGTACGCACACCACAACAAACCAACTACAACAATAACCATTAAAGCAATAAGCAACGTTCGTTTAGACCAAATTCGGCGTTTTTTGCGAACAATCCGAATCGGGGAAGAGTCTCTTCCATAAACGTACCATTCCATCTTTATTTCCTCCTGAATTCTCCATGATGAAATAATTCGGCACGATGTTTCAAAGAGAGTGAGAAATAAGGGAAAGCATGAGCATCGATGCCACGTAAAATAGTATGGGCAGTCTCCCAGGCTAGCTTATAATCGCTTTCTGAGATGTCTTGCCTCTCCAGTGCTTCCTCCAGTTCATCCTCATCGAGCAAAAACACCTCGCCGTTCCAAAGTACTACCACGTCCAGATACAAATCGTCAAACCAAGGCACACCTTGGTCAGTAACGCCTTGCACTTTACAGGTGTCTATGTACCATTGAACAATATTTTGTTTTTCGTCGAACATAGCCGTCACAATATAGTGACTATCTTTCGGAAAATATTGCAACCAGGAATAACCTTTATCTGCAATACGATATGTATGTCGTCCATAGCTCTTCCACAGTGGTTCTTTCAGCCCGTAGATGGTATAAAGCGTAATATATCCGCTGAATTCCCGGCTCTCCACATAGCGGCAGGCAAAATGGCGACGCGTAATCCGGCGCCAGTTGGCCCGGTCTCCGAATTTACGTTTCATAGAAATTACCCTCTCCAGTATGGTCTATTCAGCTTAACACATTTAGAGGATACACTCAAAATATCCCGCAAAATACAAGAAATTTTTCTTCTAAACCTAATAAAAACGGCAGTCCAGCTTCGCTCTATAAATAAAGCAAAGCTGGACTGCCATGGATAAAGCTATTGTTTGAAATTCAAATTCGTTTTATTGAGTGGAAGAATCCCCATTCACAAAACCTGTCTCTGGATCAGGGTTTGTGGATACATTCCCACTCTCATCGCCGGAACCCTCTCCACCGATAGTGGGTTCTGGAGTTGGGGTCGGCATTGGTGTTGGCGGTGGCGGGGTGATTTCAGGGATTGTAGTACCACCGTCATTTCCGCCACCCTCATTGCCGCCTCCGTTATTGCCACCATTTCCATTCTCTCCGTTGTTGCCACCGTCCTCTGGGGTCGGGGTCGGAAGATTAGGATCTATGGTGGGTTCAGGGGTCGGCATTTCATCCTGCACGGATACACTAACCACATTGGAGGGTTCGCTCTCCACTTTTAGCGCAGGGTCATAAGTAGTTACATAATACTCGTAAACCAAACCAGGCAGTGCACTAAAATCGCCTGCGCTGGTAGTCACTGTATTTAACAGTGAGGCAAATTCAGCTTCCGATGTCTCTCTACGATAAATACGATACTCAACGCCGGCAACAGGAACTGCCTCCCAATTGAGATTTACAGTCATCGTAGAAGGATCATATGCTGCTGATAGTCCAGTAACGGTCTGAGCTGTTTCTGGTGTTTCAGTAGGCTCAGGAGCAATCTCGTTATCGAGCTGCGGGAAGGATTTCTTAGGAACATCCTTCAGCGCTTCCTCCATGACCTTACCCCAGAAAGCAGCGGCAAGCGGACTGCTGTTCTTAAGCAGATGCTTTTTACTTGGCTTGTCGTAACCCATCCAGACTGCTGCAGTCCATTCTGGCGTATAGCCTACAAACCATACATCACGGTTCGAGCTGATTCCAGAATATCCACTTTGCGTCGTACCGGTCTTACCGGCAACAGGACGGTCAATCCTAGCTTTTCTACCCGTACCGCTCTCCACGACCTTCTGCATCATCTCAGTCATTTGATAAGCTGTTTCCTTACTCATCACTCGCTCAGGCGTTGTATTCGCTTTGTAGACCGTCTCACCACTGCTATCAGAGATGGATTTAATGGAATAAGCCTCTCTTAGTTCGCCGCCATTTGCAAAAGCGCTGTAGGCTTGCGCCATTTCCAGCGTATTGGTCCCTTTGCTCATGCCTCCAAGAGCCAGCGATAGGTTCTTATCCTCATCTTCCAATCCAATGCCTAGTTTCTTGGCAAATTTAAATCCGGTATTCACACCAATTTCATTGAGCAGCCAAACAGCCGGAATATTCTCTGATTTCTGAATGGCATCACTCATGTTGATGCTCTTAGAATATCCGTGCAGGTTGGTTGGACAATAGTTCGCGAAACATTGCTTCTCGTTGCTTAGCGTTGAATTCATGGTGAATTTCCCAGTTTCCAGCGCTGGAGCATAAGAGACAATTGGTTTGAAAGCAGAACCTGGAGAACGACGGCTGCCAGTTACACGACTGTAGCCTTTTTTCTCATAATTCCGTCCGCCAAGGAGTGCGACAATGCTGCCATTCTCCTGATTCACAATCGTCATTGAGCCTTGTACCAGCTCTTCATCTACACTCTTTTCAAAATTATCACTATCTGCAAAAGCATCTTCAACCGTTTCTTGAGCATGCTTATCCATGGTAGTGTAAATTTTGTATCCGCCGATATTCAGATCATCTTCTGACAATCCAAATTTTTCTTCCGCCTCATCTACTGCAAAATCAATAAATGCTTGATAACGCTGTTTCTTTTCTGGCGGCTTATAGTTATAATCTACGGCTTTTGCTTCGTCTCTTTCCTGCTCCGTAATGTACCCTTGCTCATACATAAGCTGAAGCACTACTGCCCGGCGTTCCTTCGAAAGATCAGGGTTACGCAGCGGGTTGTAACGAGACGGGCCTTTTGGCATGGCCGCCAATGTCGCGATTTCCCAAACCTTAAGCTGACTCAAATCACTTTTACCAAAATATCTTACTGATGCTGCTTTAATTCCGTAAATTGTACCCCCGAAGTTAATCCGGTTCAGATACATGGTAATAATCTCTTCTTTAGATTTCTGATTCTCCAGGGCTACGGCAATCGACACCTCAGTTGCTTTACGGAAAAACGTCTTGTCCCGTGTCAGGAAGATGTTTTTGGCGAGCTGTTGAGTAATGGTACTACCGCCCTCTACCATACTTCGTGCGGCTATATCCTTTACTGCTGCCCGGCCAATCGACCATAAATCCACACCAGAATGTTCGAAGAAACGTTTATCCTCTGTGGCTACAAAAGCGTTAACCAATAACGGTGGAATTTCTTCATACTCTACTGGATCACTTTTCTCCAGTGATAATTCGCCGATTAAATTAGCATTGCGGTCATATACCTTAGTCGTTTCATTCACTGTTAGCTTATCCTGGTTCTCAAGCAGAAGCTTTTGACCATTTAGCATAATGAACAGATATCCACCTAATGCACAGAAAATGGCCAATGCCGTAGCGAAGAACAAGCTCCACAGCACACGCTTCTTCGTCAAAAATTTCTTTTTCTTTTTTGGTTTTGATTTTGGTTTTGATTTGGAACTGGACGATCCTCTATCTCTATTGTGATTCGTCCTGGATGTATCGTCTCTAGACATAATGCCTCCTGACTCCCTTTCGGAAATAAACATAAATGGTCTGCCATGAATGAAAAGAACAACCTTCACAGGTTGCTCTCTCACACTCTATTCAAACGATTTATAAACAAGAAAGGTTTCAATTCATTTTTGATAAATGTTATTCTTCACTACTGCTGTCTTGCATCAGTGATACACTACGTTGTGGTGTGAACGTGGAAATTGCGTGTTTATACACCATTTGCTGGCGTCCATCACTGTCAATGACGATTGTAAAATTGTCGAATGCTTTAATTATTCCCCGGATTTGAAAACCGTTGGTCAGATATACCGTAGCAGGGATATTTTCTTTGCGTAGTTGGTTCAAGAATGTATCTTGGATGTTAATGGACTTGTTCATATGACGTACCCCCAATGGTTCAATTAGATTGTTCAGAAGTATATTCAAGACCTGAGAGAAACTTTCCTGCTATTATACCACGTATTTTTGAGAAATTCTCAGAAAAGTTTTGTTCACCTTCGACATCGATCCACTCGATTTCCTTCATGTGGCGAAACCATGACAACTGTCTTTTGGCGAATCGGCGAGTATCGCGTTTAAGCAGTATCATAGCTTCTTCCAGCGTCAGCTCTCCCGCCAGGTAAGCGGCAATTTCCTTGTAACCCAATCCCTGCATGGACACAAGGCTTCTGCTGTAACCGTTATCCAGCAGTCCCTTCACCTCAGCAACGAGACCATCCGCCAGCATGCTATCAATTCGGTCCTCAATACGTTTATATAGTATTTTCCGGTCCATTGTCAAACCTATGAGACATAAGTCATAGGGAGATTCCTTCTTTTGAGCAGCATGAGAAGCGGAAAGTGTAGTGTTTGTCTGGTGTTGAATTTCCAGTGCACGGATAATTCTGCGACGGTCGTTAGGATGAAGTTTGGCTGCGCTGACTGGATCAACCGCCTCGAGTCTGGCATGCAGTGCAAGCGCTCCATGTTCTTCCGCAAATTGATCCTGCTCTTTACGGAAAGCTTCATCAGCCACTGCTTCCGAGAACTGAAAGCCGTAACATAAAGACTCAATATACAGTCCAGTCCCCCCTACGATAAAGGGAAGCTTCCCTCTAGCGCTTATCTCCTCGATGAGTCTAGTGCCCTGCTCTTGAAATTCAGCGGCAGAATACGCATCCTGCGGATCATGAATATCGATCAGGTAATGGGGAATGCCGTTCATTTCGGCGGGTGTAATCTTAGCTGTACCAATATCCATACCACGATAAACCTGCATCGAATCGCCGGAAATAATCTCAGCGTTATAAGCCGCTGCCAGCTCCAGACTTAACCGGGTTTTGCCTACGGCAGTTGGTCCTAACAGCACTAGAACCTTATGCCTTTCTTTAGTTGTCAATGTGTATCACCCCGTACGATGTTTTGGAGTTGCTTCGGAGCAGCTCAGTAAACCCTAGACGTTCAAATTCGCCACTCAAAGCCTTTTCTTTTAAAAGAACAGTCTTACGGGCGACCCTAACCGCTTCGGCTACACTCTCTGTCGATAAGGCTGCACGGTTAGCGAATTGCCGCAGCGGGGAAATCGAGGCAGAACCCGTCAGAGGCACGCGAAACATAGGATCAAAGTAAACAATATCCACACTTCGATCTGGTTGAGACCGTAAATAATCCAAATGTTCACTATGCACGACATTAACTCTGCGTAAAGCCTCATTGACCTTTACTTGCCCAGAGGTGTAATGAGACATCCCTTCACTGAGCAGTGCGTACAGCGGTAATGAGCTCTCCAAAGCGATAACCTCTGAGGACTCACCACCATGTACAGCAAACAGTAAGGAGTCAGCTCCTAATCCAGCTGTACAATCCAATACGCTATCTCCGGGAAGCATTCGAGCCGCAACAAGCATCGGCTCGATCTCACCCTTTAGAATTCGTTTAGCGCGAACGAAGCCCATGCTCGGATGAAACTCCATAGGCTCCATTCCTAAGCGGTGTAGTCGAACAGCGTCCTGAGATAGAATCAGAATATCCTCATCTCCGTAATGTTCAACCATCCTTGTAATGGAGAGCTTCTCACGTGGAGCATAACTACAACCCGTTCTCTCCGCAAGGCTTTGCGCGCGTTCTACTATTTCCATTATCGGGCTATACCCCGTAGTTATAATCATGGTGCCTCCAGTCTTGCTCTTAACAAATTTCAAAAAATGTATAATTACATAACCCGCTTGAACAATTTCTCTAAATCATAGGATGAAAAAGAGATCACAATCGGCCGTCCATGTGGGCAAGTATACGGTTGTTTGCACTCTGCCAGTCGGGACAACAGAGCCTCCACTTCCTGTTCTGTTAGTTTATGGTTGGCCTTAATCGAGGCTTTACATGAACACAGAATCGATGACTTTTCTCGTAGCTTCGCAAGATCAATCATACGCTCGCTTAAGACCCACTCCGCCATTTCTTCAACGACCGCCTTCTCATCCCCTTCAGGAAACCAATAGGGCAAAGAACGAACAAGAAAGGTCTGTCCGCCAAAGTGCTCAAGGTATACCCCGGCCTGCTGAAACCAATGTAGACGTTCACTAAGCTGACGACTTTCAGAAGGCGTGAACTCCAGTGTAATCGGCAGTAGCAGCTCCTGTGAGGCATCCTCCGGCCGACCAAATTTCTCATAGAAGTATTCGTAATTAATACGTTCATGTGCCGCATGCTGATCGATTAAATAGAGTCCTCCATCATTCTGGGCAATAATATAGGTCCCATGATGCTGGCCTATATAATTAAGCTCAGGAAAGGCCGGAAGTCCAGGCTCTTCTTGTTGTGGTGGAGCCCATAGCTTCTCAACCGAAGGGAGCTGCTTCTGCGCCATTGACGTTTCTTGCGGGCGATAGCTATTGGAATAACTAGTATTCGCATTAGTTTGGCGCCCCTGCGAAGATGAAGACGGATAGCCTGATCCGTAAGCTGGAGCTACCTCGCGAGCTACCTGATGATCCGCCTGACCATCCTTGCTAAAATCACGGGAATTACGGTCAAGGTTCGATGACTGTAGTCCACTTAAGAAGCTGGCAGATCCCTTAGGGGCTGTATCCTTCTCATCACCATTCGAAGATGACGGCGGAACAGCTCCTTTGGAAAAAGCAAATTGCTCCTGGATAAAGGAGCTGCTGCCCTTGGGTCCGATTGTTTCCTTGCTTGGACGTGGAATCAGACTTTGCCCCAGCAGTATTTTGCGGATCTCCTGCTCAACAAAGGTGTAAAGCTCATTCTCTTTACTGAATCTAACCTCGAGTTTTGCTGGATGTACATTGACATCTACCAAAGAGGGGTGCATATCCAGTTCAAGAACTAATAACGGATAACGGTTAATCGGAAGCAAGGTGTGATAAGCACGCATGATTGCTGCGTTCAGTCCATTACTGCGAATATAACGTCCACCGACAATAGTAGTGATTGCATTTCGATTGGAACGTGTCCATTCTGGACGACTAATATATCCGGAAATCCGGTAATCCAAGTCTTCTGCCGTAATCGGCAGCATTGCTTTGGCGGCATTGGTTCCGTAAACAGCTGCGATGACCTGCAGCAGATCACCATTTCCGAGCGTATGCAGCAGCTGATTGCCATTATGATGCAAGGTAAAAGAGATCCCCGGATGAGCCAGCGCCATGCGGTACATGGCATCTGAGATATGGCCCAGCTCCGTCTGAATACTCTTCATATATTTCAGCCTTGCCGGCGTATTAAAAAACAATTCACGAACGGCAAGATCACTTCCCCGGCCGGAAGGAGCGTCCTCATTTCGTATGAGATTGCCACCCTCAATGTCTACTAGGCGCCCTTTGCCGTCATCGGCAGTTGCAGTTAGAAGCGATACCTTGGAGACCGCGGCAATACTGGGAAGTGCCTCTCCGCGGAAGCCTAAGCTTGTGATTTGAAATAGATCGCGGCCATTCAGAATTTTACTTGTAGCATGCCGGTAAAAGGCGGTCTCGCAATCTTCAGGATCAATCCCGGAGCCATTATCTTTAACGCGGATGCTCTGCAAGCCCCCCTCTTCTACCGATACCTCAATTCTTGTACTGCCAGCGTCAATTGCATTCTCGACAAGCTCCTTTACAACAGAAGCTGGCCGCTCTACTACTTCACCCGCAGCTATCTGGTTGGCAATATGCTCGTCCAATATATGAATTTTGGCCATTTCATTCACCTCTTATTTAGGCAATCAATTATTATAAAATCTTTATTGCAGATCCTTAACCTTCATCTTCAGCTCGTTCAACAGACTCATCGCCTGCAGCGGCGTCATATTCATAAGATCAGCGTCACGCACAGAAGAAATGAACTCTTTTAGCGCAGGATTCTCTTGGATTTCGGTTACCGCAACTTGATGTGCACTACCTTTGCGATTCTTGCGTGGTTCTTCCTCACCAAAGATAGACAACTGAACAACCTCATTTTCTACAGGTGCCTCAGTGATGACACTTACGGCTTGCGCTATCGAGGATGCGCTAGCAACTTCTCTTACAGCCGCCTGTCTTTCGAGGCTTCCCCCGTAATGAAGTTCAGAACCACCAGGATGGGCTGCCTGCTCAATGCTCTGCAAGAGACCATAAGCTCGGTCAATAATCCCTTCAGGAAGACCCGCAAGACGTGCACAATAGATGCCATAGCTGCTGTCAGCCGCTCCAGGAACTAGCTTGCGCAGGAAGTTAACTTTATCACCGCTCTCTTGAACAGCCATAGAGTAATTCCGCAGTCCTTTAAGACTTCCTTCCAAATGAGCCAATTCATGAAAATGCGTCGAAACTAGAGCTTTGCAAGAAATAACATCATGTACATATTCAATAACCGCCTGAGCGATGGCCATACCTTCACTGGTCGAGGTACCTCTTCCCAGCTCATCAATAATAATCAAGCTACGAGCTGTTGCTTTCTCTGTCATAACCTGGATATCAGCCATTTCCACCATAAATGTACTTTGTCCACCGATCAAATCATCAGCTGCTCCAATACGAGTAAAGATCCGGTCTATAAGCGGAACTTCAGCACTGTTTGCTGGTACAAAACATCCAATCTGAGCCATGATGCAGATCAGCGCCACCTGACGCATGTAAGTACTTTTTCCCGCCATATTAGGACCTGTAATTAGAAGAATATTACCTTCTTCCTTACTCAGCGTGCTTCCATTTGCAATAAAAGCAGAATCTTTAAGCACCGCCTCCACAACTGGATGACGGCCCCCTTCAAGCCGAAGATCATAACCATCCGAAAGGACTGGCTTCACAAAACGATGTTCGGCACTAACTGCCGCCAAGCATTGATATACATCAATTTCGGCAACCTTTTCCGCAAGATTTTGCAGGCGGGGAATTTGCCCGCTGATGCGATCACGCAGCTCGGTAAACAGGCTGTATTCCAAATCCGTCATTTTATCCTGAGCTTCAAGGATGAGTGCTTCCTTCTCTTTAAGCTCAGGAGTGACAAAACGCTCTGCGTTGGCAAGCGTCTGCTTACGTTCATATCTTCCTTCCGGCAGTGCAGCCAGATTGGATTTGGTGATCTCTATGAAATACCCGAAGATTTTGTTATAGCCGATCTTCAGTGACTTAATGCCAGTGGCCTGTCTTTCCTTAGCTTCCAGTTCAGCGATCCAACGTTTACCGTTACTGCTAGCTTCCCTAAGCTCGTCCAAACGTTCATGATAACCGGAACGGATAATGCCACCGTCGCGCACAGACACCGGGGCATCCTCGACGATTGCGCGGTCAATATCCTCTCGCAGCTCAGCGCATTCATCCATACTTGCACCGATCTCTCGTAAAGTAGCTGAACCGGAGGTCATACATAAATCCTTCAATGCAGGAATTTGCGCCAGCGATAATTTCAGAGCATTCATATCACGGCCATTGGCGCTGCCAAAAGCAATACGACCCACCAAACGCTCCAAATCATAAATTTCTTTAAGCGCTAAACGCAGGTCCTCGCGAACGATAAACTGATTGTACAAATAATCGACAGCCTCTAGGCGCCGTTCGATCGGAGCTCGCTGCAATAGCGGCTTATCAATTCTGCGGCGCAACAGACGGGCGCCCATCGACGTTTCCGTTCGATCCAGCAGCCAGAGCAGGGATCCTTTTTTGGAGCGTTCGCGAACCGTCTCGGTTAGTTCAAGATTCCGGCGTGTAAATGGATCTAGAATCATATAATTGCCTGGTTCATAAGGAGAAATCTGACTAAGCTGCCCTAACGAACGCCGCTGGGTCTCATTCAGATAAGAGATCAGAAGCGCCAGACATTGTCCACGTTCCTTCTCTAGACGTACCCATGCCGCTTCACCGAACTGACGACGTGCCAGCTCCTCCTCGCGTTTCTCCCAAGGGGTGTAAACTACAGGTTTGGCTAACAGCGGCGTTTCGCTTCGCAGGATCTCCAAAAGTGCAGCGTCTCCGATGATCTCAGCCGGTTCATAAATGCCAATCTCATCACGCAGCCATTCGGCTCCAGATAATACCGAAGTAACATACAGCTCACCAGTTGTTAAATCGCAGGCAGCTAATGCCATCATTCCGTCACTTTCGGTGACGCAAACGAGGTAGTTATTGCTCTTGTCAGCAATGATTTTTCCATCCATCACGGTTCCTGGTGTCACGACGCGTACAATATCCCGCTTCACCATGCCTTTAGTGACTGAAGCATCCTCTAACTGCTCACAAATGGCGACTTTATATCCTTTTTCTATCAGGCGTTGAATATATCCCTCGGCGGCGTGGTAAGGCACTCCACACATAGGGATTTTCTCCTCGCCCCCGCCTTCGCGGCCTGTCAACGTAATCTCAAGCTCCTTGGAAGCCAAAATGGCATCTTCAAAGAACATTTCATAGAAATCGCCCAGTCTAAAAAATAGGAAGGCATCCTTAGCCCCTTCCTTTACCTTTAAATATTGCTCTATCATCGGCGTATATTGTGCCATGGTCAACCTCCATGCCTATTTAATGCTGTCCCCCATTATAACAGAAAATTGATGGACAAAGTTACCCTGAAACCTCACATTAGTACAACGAAAGACTAGAATACTTATCAGACAAACACTTACATGAGGTATATTCTTCTGCTTTTAAATATTGTAAAATCTTAACACAGAGCGTCAGCCCATATAAAAATCAAAGGAGAATACAATATGATACGAAAGCTAACGAAGGATGATCAAGAGCTGCTGATGGCATTGCTGCGGAAAGAGCCGGCGCTTAATTTATTTATCATTGGCGATGTGGAGAATTTTGGGTTTGAGCAGGATTTCATGGATTTATGGGGAGAGATTGATCCAGCCGACGGGCGGATAAAAGCCGTTCTGCTGCGCTTCTATAGAAGTTACCTTCCTTATGCAGATGGCCCTTTTGATGTCGAGGGGTTCGCTGAGATTATCCGAAAGGATAATGACATACATATGATCTCCGGAGCCTCAGAGGTGGTGAAGGCTTTTGACGGGGAAATTAATTTCAAACAAGTAAAACAGCTGTATTTTGCTGAATTAAAAGAAATGAACAATAAAATAAGTGAGTCCTTCTCTTCAGCTGAGCCTATTAAAAAAGCTACGGTTCAGGATGTAGAAGCGATTTGCGCACTCACGGATACCATTGAAGAATTTGAAAGCAGCCGGAATGGTTCAAGAACCAGCCTGCGTAAAACGCTGGAAAGCAACACCGGCCGCACCTATTATATAGAACGGGAAGATAAGGTCATTGTCACCGCTTCAACTTCAGCGGAAAATTCCATGTCAGCGATGATTGTAGGGGTTGCCACACATCAAGCATTCAGAGAGCAAGGCCTTGCTTCGCGCGTAATGGCACAGCTATGTGCAGACCTGCTCCATGAAGGAAAGTCATTATGCCTCTTTTATGACAACCCACATGCCGGAGTTATTTATAAACGACTTGGTTTTCAAGATATCGGTTCATGGACCATTGTTAACATGTAGACCAAATAGTAAAATCACACTTTTACTTTGCTGCACCATAACTCACGTATATCCCGTGATTCATCCCACGTCCGTTCAGCGGCAATATAGTCGAATAAAGGCTCGATATAGGGGGCGGCAATCTCGTAGCCGCCTAGGGAACGCAGCTGCGCCAGCAATGGGGGGATTGCGGCGCGCAGCGGAGATTTATCGCCGCTGTAGTAGGCGATATGCAGGTCTTCCCGGTCGAGCGGGCGTTGTGTCAGGTCCTCATAATGGCTCACGATTAGGTGAGCCAGATAGACCGCGCCTTTAGCGATGACCGGGGATACCAGGAAGCTCGGCAAGGTCCGGTACTCGAAGCCGCCATGCGGCTGAGTCCGGAAATCGCCGAGCACGCCGTATCGGGGACGACGCGCCCCTGCGCGGACGTCTTCGAGCAGAAGCATGGGCAGCGCGAGATAGTTATCGAGTGCGCGCAGCAGCGGCGCCGTCAGCGTCACGCCGCTGAAGTGCAGATGGCCGCCGAGGGCCCAGCCCGTCAGCGGCATGCCTCCCGCCCGCCAGCGCAGCGAGCGGTCGGCGATGAGCCGGTCCGCCAGCGCCGCGGCGGACATCAGCTGCGCCAGCAGTGCGCGCGGTTCCCCGCGCGGCTGAGGGCGCAGCTCGGCGACCGGGAACGCGCCGCGCGTTCCCGGAGGTCCGGCGTCGCAGCCAGCGACGCCGTCCGTGGGCAGGTACCGCGACGCAGGCACGACGCGGCCGGTGGATTCCCGGAGGATGATAAACCCGGGTCCATGCCCATCAGCAGGCCGCTGCGGCCCGGCTGCTCCAGAGCCAGCTTTCGTTCCAGCGCTAACGCTGCGGAACGATAAGGCTCGGGCAATCGTTGCCCGGAGGTCTTTACTAGTGGAGTGACTCCCTCCACCACATACCTCCGGTTCCCCATTGCCCTCAGCAGGACCTCACCGCTATCCAGCCCCAAGCTGTACAGCGTGCGGACAGCAATCCGCTGGAGCAATTTCATCACCCCGCGAAGCTCTCCCCGCAGTCGGCCTCCCGTGGTATTGCTCTCGGCATTAGCAATCCTCACAGCTTCGCTGTAATTATCGGCGGCCGCACGCATTCCAAGACCTGCTCCAAGCAAAGAGATGTGGAGGACAGTCAAATGATAAACCAATATCTTATAACACTGCCTGTGGCCCTTCTCAGTAGCATGTGAAGCATATGTATCGACAAACCGTTTTCCAGAGGGCGTCAGCGTTGCTTCAACCCCGCTTCTAAGCAATCTGGACTCTCTCTCTGCCACAGACAATTCTGAATACACCTTAAGACCTTCATTCATACTCTTTAGCGCCTCCATCCGAGCGTGAACCTTTTTTCATCCTAAAAATAAATAAAAAAAAGGAGGGCATTCGCCCTCTACGCCGCCGCACTCCCTACATATAATGGACCATAACCCATTGATACTCAGTTAACGGCGGCGTATCCTTCCTTACAGCTCATCATCCAGATTGTCAGGGTCCAGATCATCGTAATCGAAGCTATCACCTTCAAAATCATAATCCTTGTCTTCTGGATCATCACTTTGCTCAGTGACATACACACGGACTTTGGTCTCAGCCACCAACTCCACTTCGAATTCGCGCTCTACGCGAAGTGTCACACTGCCTCCGCCTGGCGATACGCCCGCTTCTACACAGTTGGGTTCCTGCGTTGCCTCCGCAGAGACCTCAACTGTTGAAGTGCGGTGTCTCGTGTCCAGGTAGGAAAGCGGAATGAGCTCCACATAAGAGACTGTTTCCTTTGCTACCTCGGTCTGCTTGTTCTTGTCGTACGAGTACCAGATGTTTACATCATAAGTACCAATTACTTCGATTCCGTTCCCGGCGGCAACCGCTTCGTATTGGTGGTTGATAATCCAAGCCCCCAAAATACTAGTCGGATGATGTGGCGGAGTCACGGTATGGGTTGCTGTAGAGAACTTACGACCTTTGCCGCAAATTGCCTTCGTAATGATCTCCCTTGTTTGACGTTTATGGCTTAATGACATCTTTGAACCTCCTCCATACAATCATTCACTATCAAGTGTATGCAGGTTCTAGGCATTTGTTGATTGTTAGACTATAAATAAATTTGAGTAAGCCCTCAAGAAGGCTTTTTCAGGAGACTCATAGTTCATTTTATTTCAAATTTTGTACATATATGAGTAGATTCCAAAAATGGTCCAACCTGTTCCGGAGCCATTCCTACCCCCTCAAAAAACCTTAAAACACCAGCTATTGCGGGATTACCCGCACAATTCCAAGTGATCTGTGTTTGCTTAAGTCAATAAAATCCTCATCAATATTCACCAGTGGCCGCAAAGGGTCTGTAGCAAGAATCATAACAATTTTTCCTTTTCGCCCATCTGTCAATTCCACTTCGTTCCCTAGCATTGACTGCATTAACTTATTAATAAACACTCTGCAAATATAAGGGTCGAGCTTACCGAACACGCTCTCCTCCATTTGCAGTAATACTTCGTATAAAGGAGCCGCTTTACGATAAAATCGGTCGGAAGTCATCGCGTGAAACACATCAGCCACAGCAACGATTTTACTGAAATCAGTAATCCGGTTCCCAAGCACACCAAATGGATAGCCACTGCCGTCCATTCTTTCATGATGCTGTAAGGCTACTAGCGCTTGGGTATGGTTTGTGCCTACCGTATCCCTGATCATCTCATACCCAAAGGTCGTATGCTTTTTCATCAGCTGAAACTCTTCGTCAGATAATGGACCGGGCTTAGTTAATATGTCATCCGGGATTCTCATTTTGCCGATATCGTGAAGAGTCGCTGCAATGGTCAACATGCTCAAATCCTCAGACTTTAGCTTCAGCCATTTGCCTAGCAGGGTAGATATTATGCCCACAGCTACATTATGTCTGTATGTATAATCATCTTTGGTCTGCAAAGCAGCCAATACTCCGTAGAAGTCATTCTTTTCGCTTACCTGCTGGATAAACGGAATCACTTCATTTCTAACTTCCAGCATAGGAATTCTTTTATTTTTGTTATGACGAATCTGTTCAAAAATATTCTCAATCGCAGCTGTACAATCATCAATTGCAAGCTGGAAAAATTCCGCGCTATCCAGCTGGACGACGTCATGAGATTCCAGAGTGATCTTATGTTGACGAATTAATCTAATATGTTCAGCACTCAATAAAGTCAATGCGGGTAAAACAAATACTCCTTTGTCATTAAAGAGGTTAGCTACAAGTTGTTTTCCGATAAATGATTCCATATCTTTGTCCATACGCCTCACCTGCCAATGCGGAAAATTCGTATATGAATTTCCTGCTTGAATTTGAACTCACCCTATAATTGTTAATCCCTTTCGAAGATCAACTTTTAGTTCATACATATTTTATCGTGATTTCAGGGGCGAATGTTAATACTTCACTTTATTAAAGCCTAATTTTAAGCTTTTTTCCGGGTGAGCAAACGTTTCTCAGGCTTATAGCTGACCGGTATTTTATGGCGTTTCGCAATTTTTAAATACAGTGCCAATTCTCTGCAAAGCTGCAGAATCGCTGATCGCACTTCAAATTCCTCACGTGTCTCTGGCAAATCCATGCTTTCAAACTCATGTTCAAGCTCTTCCAGCAAATGTTCCGTGCGGCCTGTATATTCTTCAGCCAAAACATCTCCGCTAAGCTGGTCGAACAATTCAGCTACCATCTCTCCATGCGGTAAATGGCGATATACTTGAGAAATCAGCTGCATCATGCTTTGTATCGATTCCAGCTGCTCCTTACGCATATAGAAATAGACATTCCAAGCTTCATCAGGATGAATTACATGATTCTCCATCTCGCGAGTAGCTGCTGTCAGTCCCCGCTGCACTGCATTATCCGCATCAATTAATTCTTTGCCATCCCACATATACGCAGGCTCACGCAAAGTACGGGCCATTTGAGTAAAAATAACTGAAAAGTATCGATCCACTTCCTTGCGGATTCCATAAATAACTCCCCCAGTCTGTGGCATGTAAATTAAGTTGACCACCCCCGCTGAACCGAGACCTATGGCCAGTAGCTCTACTTGCTGCAACAACACATGTAGCGATAACTCAGCTTGTCCAAACACACGAAACACAATAACAGAGCTAGTGACAATCCCTTCCTTGTAGCCAGACTTCACAATCATCGGAAAGCCAACAAGAACGTACAGTCCAAGTACCCAGTAATGAAACCCTAATATCCAAAATAAAATACACCCAAAAAAGAGTCCCACGAGCGAGGCCAAAAAACGCGCCGTTATCGTCCGGAAACTCCTTTTCAAGGTAACCTCCACACCCAGAATGGCTAAAAGCCCTGCACTTTGTGCATTGGGTATGCCTACTGCAGACGCGAGAAGAACGGACATTAACGTCGCAGCAGCTGTTTTAATCACACGAAATCCCATAACCCTATCTCTCCTTAAAAGCACTAACCGTTAATAGGTAAAGATATAGACATGTTACAAGATTTTGTGAATGGACACAACGTTACATTAGACTTACCGACGGTATAACAAGCGCTTCTCCAGATACACTACCAGTTGATACATTGCCGTTGCAACGGCTGCAATAATCAGCAGACTGGACATTACAAGCGTGAAATTAAACACCTGGAATCCATATATGATCAGGTACCCAAGACCGGATTTTGCTACTAGAAACTCTCCTACGATAACCCCGACCCATGACATTCCCACATTCACCTTTAGGGTAGAGACCACCGTTGGAAAAGATGCCGGAAGAATCACTTTAAAAAACACCTGAACTTTAGAAGCTCCAAAAGAGCGGACCACCTTCACCAGATTAGGATCCACACTGCAAAAGCTATTGTAAACAACAAGTGTAGTAATAATCACCGTAATCGATAGGGTTGTCACAACGATAGCGGTGAAACCCGCCCCGAACATTACGATAAAAATCGGCCCCAAGGCCACCTTCGGCATACTGTTAAAGACAACCATAAACGGATCAAGCACCGCTGATAAAAACGGAGACCACCAAATAATCACTGCCAGCAGCGTTCCTAACAAGGTTCCCAGAACAAAGCCTACCGCAGTCTCTCCTACCGTCATCCCCAAATGAGGCCACAAGCTTCCACTGATCATATCCTGCCAAATCTGTTTGAAGATTTTTGTCGGGTAGCTGAACAATAACTCATCAATCCAGCCCATTCTTGCTCCCGCTTCCCACAACACAAAGAACAGCAGCAACAGACTGCTTCTTACAGCAATAACCTGATTACGCCGGCGCTGTTTAGTTTTTTTGAAATCCACATGCATTTGCTGCAGCCACAGTTCACGGGAAGCTAAGACACCCGCTTGCTCTGTTCGTTTCATTAGCTTTCCCTCCCTGCGATCTCCATCTCTGTCCATACTTCATGAAAAAGCTCCGCAAACCCTGGCTGATCACGCGCATACAGCGGTGGGGCTGAGCGGATTAGCTCCGGAACAGGAAAAACTTTACGAATCTTCCCTGGATTTCGCTGCAATAAAATAACCCTACTGCTGACCGCAATCGCTTCTGACAGATCATGCGTGACCAAAATAGCCGTGGTTCCCCGGCTGCGTAAGGTCTCTGAGACTAAATCTTCCAGCTGAAGTTTGATCTGATAATCAAGTGCCGAGAACGGCTCGTCTAACAGCAGCAGTCCTGGATTGGTAGCTAATGTTCGTACAAGAGCCACCCGTTGCCGCATCCCTCCGGATAACTGAGAAGGATAGGCCTGTTCTTTCCCTTCTAATCCCATCTCGCGCAGCAGCTCCAAAGTCCGGTTATGGCTCTCCTCGTTTAAGCTTCCGGTCAGCTCCAGTCCAAGCACGGCATTGTCAAGAATACTCCGCCAAGGAAAAAGATAATCCTGCTGCAGCATATATCCAACCTCAGGTGAAGGGCCTAGAATGGGTTGGCCATTTACGAATACTTCTCCCTCAGAGGGCTGCAGCAGTCCGGCAATAATCGATAGGAGAGTCGTCTTACCACAGCCACTTGGGCCTACTAAGCTGACGAATTCTCCTTGCTCGACATTAAGATTTAGATCCTCAACGGCCAGTGAAGCTTCCCGATCGCCGAGATAGGCATGCGTTACTCCCTTTAATTGCACTACTGGAAGCAAGGTCATCCCCTCCTTATAGTTAACAAAATCCATTTAGGATCTTATCTCTCTTATTTAGAGCTACTGCTCTTTATGGTCTTTTCAGCTTTTTCAGCAAAAGTATTATTCACGATCTTTTCTGCTGGAACACGTTCTTTAAGTTCACCTGCGTTGTCCATAACATCTAGCAGATTATTCCATTCTTCATTATCAACAACCGGATTAATGGCGTAGGTGTCCTGTTCCTTGTAGCGTTTTACAGCAGAAATCACAATGTCACGATCCGTTTTATCAAAATAAGTTATTATGGCATCCGTAATTTCTTCAGGACTATGTTCCTTCACCCAAAGCTGAGCACGCTGGATGGCATTAGTGAACTTTTGCACGGTGTCTCCATTTTTGCTAATGTAGCTGTTTTTTGACATGAATACCGTATAAGGTAAATAACCGCTCTCCACCCCAAACGATGCCACTACAGCTCCCCGGTCTTCTCGTTCGAAGATAGAGGCCTGCGGCTCAAACAGCTGCACATAATCCCCAGTACCTGAAGCAAATGCACCGGCAATATTAGCAAAATCGATATTTTGGATCAAGGTAATATCCTTCGCAGGATCAATTCCCTTTTTAGATAAAGTAAACGCGCCTGCCATTTGTGGCATTCCGCCTTTTCTTTGACCAAGGAAGGTAGAGCCCTTCACTTTATCCCAATTAAAATCTCCATCAGCCTTCCGGGCGAACAGAAATGTTCCATCCCTTTGAGTCAGCTGTGCAAAATTAATGACCGGATCATCCGAGCCCTGCTGATACACGTAAATGGAGGTTTCTGAACCAACCAACGCCACATCAATAGCTCCTGAGAGCAATGCAGTCATGGTTTTATCTCCACCGGGAATCGTCTGCAGTTCTACATCCAGCCCTTCATCTTTGAAGAAACCTTGAGTCAAGGCAACATACTCGGGTGCATAAAAGACAGAGCGGGTAACCTCCCCAATCTTCACCTTTACCGTCTCTGACTTTCCGCCGCAACCGGCAAGTACTGAAAAGCATAAAGTAATGATCATGAGCGACAATGACAGCTTTTTCCGAATCTTCATTCTTCATTCTCCTTTCTTACCGGGTCCTTCGCCCTTGCTTAAAGCATATGCACATGCCTACTGAAAGGTTAAAATCCCGAATATCGTGGGGAATTAAAAGAATATCCATGATATCAGCGGTTTTTATTGATTTTATGGATAAATATCACTGGATTTGCTGTTTTTATATCTGTGCAAACGTTTTACCTGAGGATTTGATTACAGTACTATAAGAATTAAAGCGCTTACCATTTCCTTTATAGGAAAATTGCAGCAGAAGGGGTTATTTTATATGGATAAACTAGCAACATCTATCGCCAAAAAACACACAATAAACGGACTTTTGACTCTTAGCTTAACTGCCGTTCTGCTATCCGGTTGTTCAGGAAATAATAACAATATTCCCTCCTCTGCCTCCCCTTCTCCATCGCCAAAAGCAAATACAGCTCAGAATACTACAACACCTCCCGCTGCAAAAACGATTACCACTGACGAACAGCCTTCAACGGTTTATTATGAGATTTTTGTTCGTTCATTCTATGACTCTGACGGGGATGGCATCGGTGACCTCAAAGGGATTACCAAAAAATTAGATTACTTAAATGACGGAAATCCTGACACCACAGACGATCTGGGGATCGGTGGGATTTGGCTTATGCCTATTAACCCTTCACCAAGCTATCATGGTTACGATGTGACAGATTATCGTGCAATCAATCCAGATTATGGGACGATTGAGGATTTACAAGAGCTCGTTACGGAGGCGCATAAACGTGGGATTAAAGTAATTATGGATTTGGTCGTGAATCATACCTCCAAAGAACATCCTTGGTTCGTAGATTCCGCTAAAAATAAAGACAGCAAATATCGCGACTGGTACATATGGGCCGAAGATCAAGGACGCCCTGCCAATGGAGCTAGTGCCGCTGGTAGTGGCAGTGCATGGCACTCTTTACTGGGTAGTCATTATCTAGGTGGCTTTTGGGAAGGCATGCCTGATCTAAATTTTGATCATACGGAAGTTCGTAATGAAATGAAAGATATCGGCAAGTTTTGGCTGGAACAAGGGGTTGATGGATTTCGTTTAGATGCTGCTAAACATATATACGAAGACCTTCTAAGCGACAAAAGCCAAGCCACAACCAATAAAAATGTATCTTGGTGGCAGGATTTCCGCAAAGCGATGAATGAAGTGAATCCTCAAGCTTATATTGTCGGCGAAGTATGGGAGAATTCTGCAGTCACCGTAGGGGCTTATTTAGATCAAGCCTTCGACTCTAGCTTTAACTTTGGGTTAGCCGAGACCCTTATTAATTCCGTGAAAACTGAAAAAGACAGCGGGACTGCCTTTACGCTGGAACGTACGTATAATTTGTACTCCAAAATATCTGATAGCCATTTTACCGATGCAATTTTTTTGACAAATCATGATCAAAACAGAGTCATGAGTCAATTAGACGGCAATCTGGATCATGCAAAAATGGCAGCAGCCCTGCTGTTAACCTTACCTGGAAATCCTTTTATTTATTATGGTGAAGAAATAGGAATGCTTGGTGTAAAACCAGATGAAGGAATTCGTGAGCCCATGAGATGGATGACAGCGGATCAGGGTGAGGGGCAGACTACTTGGGAGGTCGGCAGCAATAACGCTGATGATGTTAGCATTAATGTCGAAAGCCAGACTAACGACAGCAGCTCACTGCTTAAAAGATACCGCGAACTCATTGCGTTAAGAAACGAAGTCTCTGCGCTCCGTGATGGCGGAATTCGAGACTACACTTCTGGCAATGCAGGGGTAATGGCCTACGAACGTATAACAACAGAGGATCAAGTCCTCGTTGTTCATAACCTAACTGGAGATGAACAAATCATTACGCTTCATCCAAATGCCGAGGGTATCTCTTACACCAAGATCCAAAAGACAACTGCTGACAAAGTGACCTTAAATTCAGATCAGCTTACTCTTCCTCCCTATTCAACGGTTATTGTGGACTAGGAAAAGAAGAGGAATGAAACACCCACTCTGCAACAGAACCACATAATTGTGCTTTCGATATAGGAAGAGCTACAATCCAGTCTTGGGAAGGATCGCTGCTCATTCGCAGCAACCAGCCACTTGAATGATCGCTTATGAAGCTAGCATACTGAAACTTCCAGCCATTTTCACTAGAAATACAGAGTCGCAATTCTCCCTCTGCGTCGAAGCATTTCATCACTTGTGCAAGATGGTTGGAATGGACATCATCTCCTGTCTCTGCAGCTAAACACTCTGAGAGTCTGTGAACCGTAGAGGAATCAGAGCCTTTTTTCAGCTCCTCGAACCTTTTTTTTGACATTAGTAACGCCGGAATCCCGTGAGCAAAGGGCTCCATCGCTCTCTCACATTCGAACAACTCGAGACAAAAGCTCTCTGTTTCCTCTCTGTTCTTCAGCACACACGGGGAGAGTCCGGTGTATTATTGCAGTAGGCTAGTATTTTATCCTTATGTATTTGTAAACACAGATCTTTAGTTTTCTCCTTCTCTCTATATTTGAATCTACCTATCCTTTCTGCTGTAGACGCAGTATTTAACAATTCATTTAAAACTACTTGGTCGGTTACCCGATCTGGAAATAAAAATTCCGTTAAATCCGTTAAATCCGTTCGTTCTTTCTCATTCACATTATTGTATCCTTCCTGTATTACATATAAATGTATATTAAACTAGCAATCTTTATGTTATCATAAGCTAATTTTAAGGTAAAATTAAGAAACAAGGGGTATGATCATTAACATGAAATACTTGTAGCGAGGTGATTTCAAAATGAGAATGCTCATCACATTTCAGAACAAACTTGTACCTGTGTATTTCACAACAGAAAATAAACAGCCCACTCAAAAAGTACTTAGATTACTTAACAGTACGCTGGAGCTCAAAATTCAAAAGGGCAAAAGTGCCCTCCAGAAATGCCTCAATTCTCTGATTAGTATCGAAATTAAAGGCTCTGAAGCTATATTGCACAGTTACAGTGAAAATGATTCATTGGCGCTATCCCTCTATTAATGGAGGGGTAGTTTTTTTGTCACAACATTGCTGTCCTCAGCTTTCTAATAAGGAACGTCCTAAGTAGCCAAGAGGTGCTGCTTGGACTCGTTGTCTTTTTGAAGCTAAACTTGATCCAAAATGACACTCCGTTTGATTTAGATACTATTTGCGCATACATAGGTATACATAGCTTCAACTCTCAAAGTCAGGGACCTTGGTTCGCTGGTTCTGCTTGGTTCTACTTTGTACTGATTTTGTGCTATTTCATGGCACGTTTGGATTGCTGCTTGCCGGCCATCCCCATAGCCGGCTGCTTTCGGACTCAGATGACCTTAATCGTAACTTTTGGGCTCATTTGGAATTCTAACGGACCCCAGGGTCACTATTGGCTCGAAAAACACTAATTATCGACCTCAAAAAGCTAAATAGCTGCGCTGGAGTCCGAAACTCTGCTCTAATGTTCATAAATTCGCACATAGCGTCATCTGAGTCCGCGGTAATCTAAATTCGAAACTCAGTTTGCTTTAGTTGCTATTGTCGTGTACATAGTTGCTACTGTCGCGTACATAGTTGCTACTGTTGTAGCTTTAGTCGCTGCTTTTGAACTCATAGCCACTGCTTTCGGACTCAGATGACCTTAATCGTAACTTTTGGGCTCATTTGGAATCCCATCGGACCCCAGAGTCGCTATTGGCGCGAAAAGCACTAATTATCGACCTCAAAAAGCTGAATAGCTGCATTGGAGTCCGATACTCTGCTCTGATGCTCATAAATTCGCATATAGCGTCATCTGAGTCCGCAGTAATCTAAATTCGAAACTCAGTTTGCTTTAGTTGCTATTGTCGTGTACATAGTTGCTACTGTCGCGTACATAGTTGTTACTATCGTGTACATAGTTGTTACTATCGCGTACATAGTTACTACTGTTGTAGCTTTAGTCGCTGCTTTTGAACTCATAGCCACTGCTTTCGAACTCATAGTTGGATGCTTTCGGACTCAGATGACCTTAATCGCAACTTTTGGGCTCATTTGGAATTCTAACGGACCCCAGGGTCACTATTGGCTCGAAAAACACTAATTATCGACCTCAAAAAGCTAAATAGCTGCGCTGGAGTCCGAAACTCTGCTCTAATGTTCATAAATTCGCACATAGCGTCATCTGAGTCCGCGGTAATCTAAATTCGAAACTCAGTTTGCTTTAGTTGCTATTGTCGTGTACATAGTTGCTACTGTCGCGTACATAGTTGCTACTGTTGTAGCTTTAGTCGCTGCTTTTGAACTCATAGCCACTGCTTTCGGACTCAGATGACCTTAATCGTAACTTTTGGGCTCATTTGGAATCCCATCGGACCCCAGAGTCGCTATTGGCGCGAAAAGCACTAATTATCGACCTCAAAAAGCTGAATAGCTGCATTGGAGTCCGATACTCTGCTCTGATGCTCATAAATTCGCATATAGCGTCATCTGAGTCCGCAGTAATCTAAATTCGAAACTCAGTTTGCTTTAGTTGCTATTGTCGTGTACATAGTTGCTACTGTCGCGTACATAGTTGTTACTATCGTGTACATAGTTGTTACTATCGCGTACATAGTTACTACTGTTGTAGCTTTAGTCGCTGCTTTTGAACTCATAGCCACTGCTTTCGAACTCATAGTTGGATGCTTTCGGACTCAGATGACCTTAATCGCAACTTTTGGGCTCATTTGGAATCCTATCGGACCCCAGAGTCACTATTGGCGCGAAAAACACTAATTATCGACCTCAAAAAGCTGAATAGCTGCGCTGGAGTCCGAAACTTTGCTCTAATGACTAAAAATTCGTATATAGCGTCATCTGAGTCCGTTGGCCGCTGAGGATACTTGGAAGGTCACTTAGCGAGTGATTTGTTGTCTGACTTAGCCGTTAACTTGGTGTGTAGCTCAGTGAGTTACTCGGCGGGTGACTTGGTGTTACTTGGTGTGTAGCTCAGTGAGTTAATCAACGGGTGATTAGTTGTGTTAGTCAGTGAGGTGACTTAGCCGTTAACTAGGTGTGTGACTCAGTGGGTAACTCAGCGGGAGATTTGTTGTGTGCCTTAGTAAGTCGTTTAGCGGTTGACTTAATGTGTGACTCAGTTAGTAACCTACACGTTACTAGTTATGTGACTCAGTTAGTAACTTAGCCGTTAACTTGGCGTGTGACTGACTCAGTGTGTAACTTAGCAGTTGACTTGGTATGTAACTCAACAAATGACTTTGCATGGGTCATCAGATTAGATGTAGCGGGTGGCCTGACCCTACCATGTCACCTGCCAAAAGTGACGTTTGTCGTAGGTTGGCTTTCATTGCTGCCCCTTTATGCTGAAGCAATCTGCCAGGACTAAAAAACGCAGAGCAGTGATCCCCCCTTAACGGGAGGATCACTGCTCTGCTATATTTACGGACTTTTTTAACCCAAGGACTCTGTCTCATTCAGCGAAAAATCTACTATTAGGAAGAGCTAAGCAATTATCAGCTGATCTTGTAATTCTTCTGCTCTGCTTTTTCAGCTTTCTGGATTCGAAGTCTAAATAGCTTCACTAAATTCTGACGCGTATGCTCTTCGTGACAGCTGTCCAATTTTTTAATAATAAACCGATCGATGGACATGTCAATCGCTCCTTTTAGATCATTCTGGAACTTATAGAGACAGGAAATTATTTCCTGTTCTCTTGTATCACCTATTAACCTTGTTTTCATTTTTTCAAACTCCTTAAGCGCAAACAAATTTCAAGAACAAAAAAATAATTTACAAACAAAAGATTATATGCTATATTAAATATAGTTAATATTAAATACACACATGCAAGGGAGAAATCATAATGTCTAAAGTTCTATTTATTAAAGCAAACAACCGTCCAGCAGAACAATCCGTAAGTGTTAAGCTGTACAATGAATTCTTGGAGAGCTACAAACTCAACCACCCAGAAGATGAAATCACTGAGCTTGATCTGTTCGCAGAGCAACTTCCATACTACGACAATACCCTGATCACTGGTATGTATAAAGCCGCTCAAGGATACGAAGCAACACCTGAGGAAGCAGCTGGTGCCGCTATCGTTAATAAATATCTTAATCAGTTCATCGCTGCAGATAAGGTAGTATTCGGTTTCCCACTGTGGAACATGACTGTACCTGCTGTATTGCACACATATGTAGATTACCTTTGCCAAGCTGGTAAAACATTCTCTTACACTGCTGAAGGTCCAGTTGGTCTTTTGACAGGTAAAAAAGCAATCGTTCTGAATGCAAGAGGCGGTATCTACTCTGAAGGTCCTGCTGCAAGTGCTGAAATGGCAGTAAACTTCATCGTTGGTAACCTTAACCTGTGGGGAATTAAAGATATTACACAAGTAATCATCGAAGGCCACAACCAACTTCCAGCACAATCCGCTGAAATCATTGAAAACGGATTGCAACTGGCTAAGGAAACTGCTGCATCCTTCTAAACCATAACCGTTTAGATTCAATTCAATAATGAAGGGCGCCCCTTAGCTGTCAAAAGCTAAGGGGCGCCCTTTTTCAATGTCTATGCCGTTATATCAATTCTTTTTAATATTCATCCAGCTCTTTACGCCATCCGTATCCTCTGGTTCTGGATGAACTCACTTTAGTGGAAGCTGCGCTTTTTCTCTTAAGCTTGACTTCTTTATTATTTTGGTACAATACTTCTCGTTGTGTTTTTCGGTAGTTGAATAGTCTCTTCTCTTCCAGTTCACCTGTTTGGACTGCTTCCAGTACAGCACAGCCCTCTTCGCGTTCATGTCTACAGTTACTAAACCGGCAGTTAGAAGCTAGACCGCTGATATCACTAAACGCTAGATCAAGACCACCTTCATCTTCCCAGAGCTGCAGCTCCCGCATCCCCGGTGTATCTACGATAATCCCCCCATCCGGCAAAACAAACAGTTCACGGTGGGTAGTAGTATGACGTCCGCGGCTATCCCCTTCTCTAACATCCTGCGTAATCTGAAGGTTCTTCCCGCATAGCCAGTTGACCATTGTCGACTTCCCACAACCGGAAGAGCCCGTAAGAGCTACTGTTTGACCCTCACCAATGTAAGGCAGCAGCTTCTCGCGTCCTTCATCTTGTATTGCACTAACAGCATGTACTGATACTCCGGGAGCCGCGCTCTCCATTTCAGCGATTTTACTGTCTGCATCCGGACAAAGATCCGCTTTAGTGAGTAGAATAACTGGATTTGCCCCACTATTCCAAGCCATGATCAGATATCTCTCCATCCGGCGAACATTAAAGTCATCATTCAACGCGCTGACCAGAAATAATGTGTCTACATTGGAGGCAACAATTTGCTCATCTTGTGTATTTCCTGCGACCTTGCGTGAGATCACACTCTGCCGAGGCAATACGCCATGTATGATTCCATGCTCGCCGCCATCTTGCATCGCCAATGCTACCCAGTCTCCAATGGCAGGAAAATCACCCGAGGCTACAAATGTGTGTCTCAGCTTCCCGGCAAGCTCTCCCCACGTCTCTCCTACATCAGTTAACACCTTGTACTTACTGCCAAAGTCACCAACGATTCTCCCGGGAATAAATTGTTTATCCTCTGCATGACTCCACTTTTCATTCCATTTTGTACTCCAGTTTTCATTCCAACCATATTGCTTTATGCTATTCATTCATTTCCTCCTAAAAGATATGTTTATGTTTTTTCTTGCCCCTTGGCGTTTTCCGAGAACACAAAAAGCCGCCGGAAATAAAGACTCCGGCGGCGGTATATAGACATGTGGATTTATTACACCAAATCCAATCTTTCTATACACGCAAAAAAGCCACCGGACCCTATACGGTTCCCGGTGGCTCTAATAAGCGTAATTGAGCTTACCTGCTAAACTGCACGAATCAATTATTCGGCAGCAGCTGTTCCCGGAAGACACGTATCCACAACAGTTGAGTTCATTACATTTAAAACTGTCATAAAACATCGTCTCCTTCCGAAATTTAAGATGCTGTTATCATAATTGGTGCAGCAGTAAAATGTCAACCCCAAATTTTCCAGATTACAAAATAGCCTTTAATTCTTTCAGCTCACGGATCATTTTCCAAGGTTGGATGTCCAACTGATCGTCCCAAGGATGTTTCCTTTGCAGCCATATCCCTTCAAGGCCAGCCTTACCTGCCCCCCAGATATCATTTATCGGATGATCCCCTATAAACAAGGTTTGATCCGCAGAGGCACCCAGCCTGTCTAAAGCTAATTGATAAATCGCAGGATCAGGCTTCGCAATGCCAACTTCTCCAGATATAACAATAGCCTTGAAGTACTCTCGCAGGCCGAGAATATCAATTTTGGTGTTCTGGATTTCTTTTTTACCGTTGGTGACCAGCCCCAAAGTATATCCACGCTCCACGCAATACTCCAGAACCTCCAAAGCATGCTCCATGGCTGCACCATGATTGATGTAGCTCGCATCATAATACGCTCGGATATGTTCAGCCGACACAGGCTTTTCCCAAGGCAGGATCTCACTAAGTTCTAAAAAAAATCCGTCTTTATCACGGTAGCCATCAGCGTCTCTGTGGATCATATCCTCGATCACGGCCTGCGCTTCCGCAGGTTCAAGATGCCCAAGAAAATCCTGCACGAACTGAGTGCTAAAGCTGCGAAATGTATAGTCGCGATCCATTAAAGTATTGTCCAGATCAAATAAAATAGCTTGTACATCCTTCATCAAGCAATTCCCCTTACATGCTGTTAATTTTCAAACCTAACCTACAGAATGTAATTGTACTATGCCTTTAGAGACAAAGAAAAGACTATTCAACAAAAAGGATTTGTGGCTTCCCTTTTACTGAACAGTCTTTGTGAAGATTCATATCTGCGTCATTCCTTTACTCGAAATGCTCTGCCCGATGGGTCAGCATCATTTCTTCATCCGTAATATACAACGGAAAAGGAGGTGTTTCTTTTAGATAACTTTCTGTAGATAACAACCGATAATGAACCTCTGGCAACCAGGTGTCTTCAAGCAGTGGTAGCTTGCCTGTATCACTAATATAACTGTCTACAGCAGCCTGAACTAAATCAAGATAATACGGTACTAACTTGTCTTCTTCCTCGAAAATTTCATAGGTCTCTCGAGACATATAGAAATTCCGTTCGGGTATTCCACCCAAATAACGTTTCAGACGACTCATATCGATTCTTTTGTCCTCTAAGATTAATGCTGTTCTATTAATAGGTCCAGGCATATCTTCTTCGAACTTTCGAATCGCCTGTTTCACTTGAGGTAATGTGACGGTTACATGATCTGATTTGGGTTGCTTTTTTGTGCGTTTAAATAACATAACGAAAGTCTCCTTTCTAAATATGTCTCAGATAACGCTTACAATTCCATTTTATTCGAAATTCGAATAATTAATCAGTACATTTCAAATCGACACAGAATGTTAATATTTAAAAGATCATTATTTGACATATTCCCACCGAGTCCATACTTCTCGAGGATTTAGTTCATACTTGTCCTTCTCACGATACATAAACTGATGCATGATGAATTCACGACGAATAGTGGCAAAATCTTCATGAAACTGCTTAATAAACTCATTGATTTCCTTTTCCGTATAAACAACACCTGGCTCTAGCTTCTCAACCATGTATTGAAGCGCTATCAATTTCTTCTTGTATTGTGCGGGAATTTGCCGCAGCCGGCCATCTTTAGAGAAAAAATTACGAATTACAGTATCCTGAAGACTATTCTCAGGCAATTGCTCTTCCATATTCTCAGCTCCTTTCGAAAAAATAAATTGCAGTGAAGCTTCAGCCCCATTATTGATAAACTCCGGATTCAACTTAAAGTAAACTGTATTTTTGTCGCGTCTTTCCTTTATTAGAGCCGCTTCACGTAATTTAGCCGCATGATGAGTGACTGTAGGCTGCGATAAATTCAACTTCTCAGCCAGCGCTTGCCCATGCATTTCTCCTTGGGACAGAAGCAACAATAAGCGAAGACGCGTTGGATCAGCTAAAGCTTTATGATAACTCACGATTTTCTCCAACTGCACTGGGTTCACGCTCCTAGAATTTCACAATACATTGATACATTAGATATATATCTAATTATATAATAATCAACGTTGTTCTTGCAATGGTTATTATACTCAATCTGCTCTTATGGAAAAATTCATGAATTTAGGGTAGGATTTAAAGAAAAGATAGTAACAATCAGGAGGTAACCCGCTTTATGAAAGATGTCATTATTATCGGTGCAGGTCCTTGCGGCCTCTCGGCAGCTATTGAATGCCAACGCCAAGGCCTGTCCAGCCTTATCATTGAAAAAAGCTTTATTGTGCACTCCATTTATTTGTATCCAACAAATATGCAATTTTTCAGTACGGCTCAGTTATTAGAAATCGGGGATGTTCCTTTCACTTCGACGAACGACAAGCCTTACCGTCATGAAGCGCTTGTCTATTACCGCCGAGCCGCCGAGCAATATGGTCTAGAGATCGCCGCTTATGAAGAAGCTTTATCCATTGAGCCGCTTGAAGATGGAACCTTTGCCGTACATACGTCAAATATGCGTGGTGAGCATCAGAAACGTATCACTGCAAATGTAGTTATAGCAACAGGTTATTTTGATCAGCCGAATATGATTGGCATTCCAGGTGAAGAACTACCTAAAGTTACTCATTATTTCGGTGAAGCCCATCCTTACACGGGAATGAAGGTAACTGTAATTGGCGGCAGTAATTCCGCAGTAGATGCAGCACTGGAGCTTATGCGTGTAGGAGCTACGGTAGATATGGTATATCGTGGTGAAAGCATCTCAGAGAATATTAAACCTTGGGTTCGGCCAATCTTTGAAGGCATGGTGCAAAAAGGGAAAATCACTCTGCACTTAGGCTCGCGTGTCACTGAAATTACTGCAAGCTCAGTAATTGTTACGGATCATAAGGGGAACAAGAAAGCATTGGATAATGATTTCGTTCTTGCCTTGACTGGCTTCCGTCCGAGCCGTACCCTCCTCACTTCAGCGGGTGTGATCATGGATGACGACATGGATAAGCCTGCTTTTAACACCTCTACCATGGAAAGTAATGTTCCAGGGTTGTATGTTGCTGGAGTAATCGCCTCCGGCCGCAATGCTAACGAAGTGTTTATTGAGACCGGAAGAGGGCATGGTAAGCTTATTGCAGATCACATTGTGTCAAAAGAAAGTTCTAATCCTAAGGAGTTGAAACATTAAGATGGACATGACCTCTTTGCTTTTGCTTGGACTTGCAGCGCTTGGAATTATCAGCAGCAATTCCCCTGTAACAATAGCAATGGTCGTCCTATTACTGCTAAGAGTACTTGGCTTACAGCAAACTTTTCCTTGGCTAGAAAAATACGGTTTAACCATCGGGATTATCATCCTGACCATCGGGGTCATGACCCCATTAGCCAGCGGCAAAATATCGCTGCAGACAGTCGGTCAATCCTTCTTGCACTGGAAGTCCTTGCTTGCTATCGCTATTGGCATTCTCGTCGCTTTTCTTGGAGGCCGCGGTGCTACGCTCATGACCAACCAACCCACAGTTGTTGCAGGTCTGCTGATTGGCACGGTGATTGGGGTTGCGTTATTTAAAGGCGTTCCGGTCGGACCGCTGATCGCAGCCGGCATTTTATCACTTATGATCGGCAAAATGTAATAGAACAGCACAAAAAAGACCGCTTTTGGCGGTCTTTTTTATTGTGCCTTTTATAGAAGCCACTACATCACTATTCCTCCACCTGAGAAATGGACTGCGGAATTTGCTGCACCGCTCTTTTTTCAACGACTAATAAATCTTCAACGCTATACTCTGTCTTAATTTTCTGCAACTGCTTCAAAGCCTCTTCTTCTGTATTAAAATATCCTGCTTCCACGAGATATAAGCCCTTCTCATCCTTTAACATCCGCACATCCTCTAACCCATATAACATTTCTTCAGCCATACCCAGCGCCTCACCAGAAGGCTGTGAGACCGTTCTTAACGAATATACAGAGCCCCCTTTTACTTCGTCTCCTTTCTCTTTTAACGTAATCACTACCTGTGCTGGCTCTTTATATTCCTTTACCTCATAAGCAACCGAGTCCGTAAGCGTGACATTGAACCGAATAGCCGAATCATCTAGCGTAATTAGTGGATAAGCATCCTGGACATATCGGCTTTGTTTTAATGTCTCCAGATCTTTGACTGCTGAGAATTTTCTCGCCCCACTTACTGTAATCGTCATTGTTGCCGGATTTTCCGTAAACTTTACGTTATATGAGCTTGCTAACTGTTGTGTTTCATCTGGATTTGCAAAATTCAAAATCAATTGATCACTATTCTTCAGTTGTTTGACCGAAATAAAATTCACATCTACTCCATCCTGAATGGTTCCACCACCTGCACTTCCTTCCGTAAATTGCAGAACACTGACCAGCTTACCTAGAACCGGTATTTGATCCATACTACTCGCAAAAGCAGGAACCGTATTTACACCCACCGTAAAAGAAATCAATACAGCAGCAGCTACTGATCCTGTCCATTTCAAGGCCCGTTTTGAATAACTATTTTTCTGTTTATAGATTTTTCCTCTTTCAATTCCTTTACGAGAAGCGAATGATAGTTCTTTAGGAATTTCAATCTCATTATAGGCTTGCTGTAGACGTTCTAGTTGCTTATCCAAAGTACTCACTCTCCTCCATACTTATTTTTAATTTTTCCAAACCTCTATAAATAACGGTTTTGACACTGCTCAGGGGCATATCGAGAACCTCTGCAATTTCCTTTATGGGCAAGTCCTCCAAATATCTCATCACAATCACCATTCTTGATTTTTCATCAAGACCGCTGAGCGCTTCATGCAAGTCCATAACTTCTTCCCTAGATTTCGGAGCATAGCTGCCTCCCAGCTCTTGATCTATATACACGATTTTTTTAGATTTACGGATAAAGTCCAGCGCACAGTTGACAGCGATCTTGGTGAGCCAAGTTTTAAAATATTGCGGTTGCTTCAATTTATGAATGGAGATATAGGCTTTGAAGACGGTCTCCTGCACAATCTCCAGTGCATCCTCTTGATTCCGCACATAGGAGTAGGCCATTCGGTATAAACGCTCCTGCATGCCGTCAATAAGCGCAGTAAAGCTGTCTTCATCACCTGCTATCGCCTTTTCCTCAAGCGTGGTTTTATTCACGTTCCTCACTTCCTTTCATGATGTTTATAAGCTTTAGACGCACATGATCTCCGAAAAGACTCAGATTCCGTTTAGAATTTTTGCCATAGTATAAGTTACTGTGTGCCGCCACCCTGATTGGAATTCAAAAAAAGTGGCCTTCTCTTTCGAGAGGACCACTAAGATGTTCAAGTATTTTTCCAAAAAAATATTAAGCGTCTAAATGCTGTACGTTAAATAATCGCGCATAACTACCCTCTATCGCCATCAGCTGTTCATGCGTACCCCGTTCAGTAATTTCACCATTCTCAAGTACGACAATCTGATCCGCATGTGTAATCGTTGACAGTCTATGCGCTACAATTAGTGTAGTACGTTCCGAAGAAAGAGACTGCAGCGCTTGTTGAATTAAATGCTCCGATTCCAGATCCAGCGCCGAAGTAGCTTCGTCTAATATAAGAACCTTCGGATCCTTGAGAAATACCCTTGCGATAGCAACCCGCTGCTTCTGTCCTCCGGATAGCTTAACACCACGTTCTCCCACTTCTGTCTCATAACCCAGTGGCAGCTGCTCAATAAAATCATGCGCATTGGCAGCTTTTGCTGCTGAAATGACCTCTTCTTCCGTGGCATTAGGATTACCGAACAAAATATTCTCACGCACAGATCCGCTGAATAAGAAATTATCTTGCAGGACCATGCCGACAGACCTACGCAAGCTTTCCTGTGTTAATTCCTGTATATCATAACCATCCATTTGGAGGCTGCCTTTACTGATGTCATAGAATCTCGGGATCAAGCTTATAAGGGAGGACTTTCCTCCACCGCTCATTCCGACGAACGCAATGGTCTGTCCGGGCTGAATACTCAGATTAATATCTTTTAAGACCCAATCATTCTCTTCGTTATATTTAAACCATACATTCTCAAAAGCAATCTCACCACGTGAATCCTTTAGCACTTTTGCTCCCGGCTTGTCTACAATATCATAAGGCTCATTCAGCAGCTCAAGCACCCGTTCAAGAGAAGCAGAGGCTTGCGTAAGCACCGTCGAGGAATTAATCAATCTCCGCAGCGGGGAATACATCCGGTCCAGATAGCCAAAGAAAGCTACAAAGGTACCTACTGTCAAATTGCCATGAATGACCTGATAACCACCATATCCGATGACCAAAAGAGGTGCTATATCCGTTAATGTATTAATAATTGCGAAGGTCATAGCATTCCAGCGGGTTTGCGCCATCGCTTTTTTAAGAAAGTTACCGTTGATGTCCTCAAACTGCTTCTGATCCACTTTTTCCATCGTAAAGCTGCGGATGATTGATATCCCTTGAATCCGTTCATGGAGATAACCTTGAATGCCAGCCAGAGCTTGAGAACGATCTTTCGTTAACAGCTTAAGCCGCTTATACAATTTGTTAACTGCAATTGCGTAAAAAGGTAATACCGAGATAGACACGAGCGCCAGCACCGGATTTAAATAAAACATAAATCCCAAAGCAAAAACTAGTGTAAACGTGTCGAGCCATACATTCATCATGCCGACTTCGACCAAATTTTTGGTCTGCTCAACATCGTTAATAAATCTGGAGATGGCTTCTCCCACCTTGGTATTCTGATAATACCGCAGAGACAGCCGCTGTAAATGACTGTAAAGCTTATTTCGCATATCGAACAACACTTTACTTGTGATAAGCTGAGCAAAGTATTGGCGATAATACTCTACGGGCCCTCTTACGATAACAAATAAAATTAAGGCACCACCCAGAATAAGCATCAAATGTGATACCCGTTCCTCAATCCCCATGCTCGGGTTCATTAGGAGGTCATCGACCACGTATTTCAGAATCATTGGCAGTGTTAGCGGAATACTGAATTTGATCATGCCGATAAACAGCGTAAACACAATCAATTTCATATAAGGTCGTACAAAAGTAAAATATGATTTCCATTGCTTCACAGGAATATTCTGTCCCTTCTCTTTAGTGAGTTGCTAAGTACAGTTGACTTTTGCTCTCTACAGTGTTTTTATAATTTTAGATCATAAGTACAATTGCAGTACCGAACTTCAGGAGGATAACGATGTCTAGACAATTTGTGACGGAAGCCGTCATGATGGCGATTTACGGCCAGCTTCTCGTATCGAGCAGCCCTGTAGAATATATAGTGCCTTATACTACCGTGATGGAACTATACGAACTGCGAGACAGCGATGATCCGTTGATGAACCGTCCGGACGACGACAAGCATGTTAAGTTGAAGATTAGTGAGCTCATTGCTTATTTTGAAGAACCGCTCAACGCGAAGAAGATCAACCGCTGTTTAGCTGTGCCTTGGGCGAAAAGCTCAGGTATTCTCCTTGGCGGGCAATCCAAAATCACCATCATTAACAGTATGGATACCGCTGCCTACGGTGAGATGTTCGATCCCATCGAAACAGAGCTTCTGCTGTCCTCACAACGTGAGAAAGTACCTATCCTAACGGATCAATTTGAATTGATTCAACGGATCATCGAGGGTGGAGTTCCAGTTCAGGTGTACGATATTGACGACTTCGACTTCGCTCTGGAGGAAGAAACCTCTCGCAATTTGCACTGATAACACCTATGTAATTTCCAACTGAAATACCCTCATTTTTAAAGACAGCATTTGAAAAGCCCCTGCCTTTTGGCAAGGGCTTTTCCTGATTAAAATAAACAATCATTAAGACAACTATACCTGAACTTCGCCGGATACCGGCTTTGGTTCGTACTTATATTCAATGTCATCCTCTGACTCAGAGTATACGATAGATAGGTCATAACCTTCCATATACCATAAGTCCTGCTCCTCCATATAGAACACAATATCATCCTGTTTGACCTGAATAGCTGGATGCCCAGGTGCTTCTGTAGCAATGCCCAGCGAAAAACCGGGGTGAAGTCCACCTCCCGAGCTATAACGGGGAAATAAACGAATATAGTCTCCATTCTTAAGGTCCAATTCTCTCTTAAACCAAGCTGCCGCTGCTTGACTAATTTCCATGTTCATTTCTCTCAGCTCCTTTGTATATTCTAATCATAACGAAAATAAGTCGATATTCAAACAACTTTATGCAATTAATGATTTCCCAATCCATTTAAAATTAAGTTTGACAAATTCGCGAACCGGATGATAAACTCTGAACATAACTAAACGTCTTCTAGTTATTACCAAATTAATGAAAGGGGTGAGCGCGGTGTTTACGAAGTTACAGCCATATTATTTTACTATTGTTGGAATTTTTACTCAACCGAATACCGAAGCAGCCCAAGTGATTAAGCCATCCTGAAGTTTTTGCGAGTCTTATGGACCGTATAACTTTAGTTCTTGAAGGTCTCTCACATGCTTGGTGCTGTAACGCACCGTGCGCATGATAGCTGTAAATTACAGGCATATCGTCCGTTTTCGGATGATATGCCTTTTTTGTTTGCTGAAGAGATAATCACTTGCGCTTTTATCAGCATCACAAGCAATCATTACAACCTGAAAGGAAGGGATTTACTTGTTCTCTGTTCTTCGCGATCTCGGCTGGTTTTTTCGCCGAGAAAAAAGGCGTTACCTGATTGGACTCATATTACTCATAGGTGTGGGCGTTCTTGAATTACTCCCTCCACGTCTGCTAGGCAATGCCATTGACGACATAGTACGCGGTTCGATTACTACAGCTTCGCTTGCCAAATATATCGGCATGATCTTCATTTTGCTGCTAGTTATTTATTGGATTACCTACATATGGATGCACAAACTTTTCGGAGGTTCCAACCTTGTTGAGCGCCTGCTGCGCTCCCGATTTATGAATCATCTTATGACTATGACACCCTCGTTCTTCGAAAAAAATAGAACTGGTGACCTCATGGCCCGGGCAACCAATGATATCAGAGCCGTCTCAGCTACCGTAGGATTCGGGATGCTTACACTGGTGGATTCTACAATCTACCTTACGGTTGTGCTGTTTGCGATGGGCTTTCTCGTAAGTTGGAAGCTGACCCTTGCAGCAGTATTACCATTACCTCTAATTGCAATAGCTATGATTTTTTATGGTAAAGCTATTCATGATCGGTACAGCTTAGCGCAGGATGCGTTCGGAGATATGAATGACCAAGTGCTCGAATCTGTCTCTGGTGTGCGCGTAATCCGTGCTTATGTCCAAGAGCGTCTTGATGAAAAACGTTTCTCGGATATTACTGAAGATGTTTACAACAAAAATATGGCCGTAGCTCGTGTCGATGCTTTCTTCGAACCAACTATCCGCTTCTGCGTCGGACTCAGCTACATTATTGGTCTTACTTATGGGATTTACCTTGTATTCCGCAATCAGATCACACTGGGTGATCTAGTCTCCTTTAATATGTATCTCGGTATGATTGTATGGCCGATGTTCGCTATTGGAGAATTGATCAACATTATGCAGCGTGGTGGAGCTTCCCTCGAACGTATCGACGAGACATTAAACTCCAAACCCGATGTTCAAAATGCTGCCCATCCCGTTCAAGTTCCTCACCCTACTCGAATCGAGCTTAACGATGTGACTTTCCGTTATCCTTCTTCGACGATAGACAATCTAACCCATGTCAACCTAACCCTGAACCAAGGGCAGACATTAGGTGTAGTCGGGCGTACAGGAAGCGGGAAATCTACACTGCTCAAACAATTGCTCCGCGAATATCCGACAGGTAATGGAGAAATCCTTATCTCTGGTGTGCCTATTCAACAGATTTCCCTGGATCAGCTGCATAGCTGGATGGGTTATGTTCCACAAGAGCAAATCCTTTTCTCCAAATCCGTTCGGCAAAACATTCAGTTTGGTCTAGACAACGCCGATGACGATACGATTATGCAAGCCATTACAGCTGCCGCTTTCCAGAATGACCTGGGCACATTGTCCGATGGTCTGGATACTCTAGTGGGTGAACGTGGTGTATCTCTCTCCGGTGGACAAAAGCAACGTGTCTCTCTGTCCAGAGCTTTTATCGCTAATCCTGATATTCTTATTCTGGACGATGCCTTATCAGCCGTTGACGCTCGTACGGAAGCTCAGATTATCGACAATATCCGGAATGAACGTGCCGGAAAAACCACATTAATCTCTACTCACCGTCTTTCTGCCGTCCAACATGCCGACATGATTGTTGTACTGGATAACGGACAAATCGTTGAGCGAGGTACACATCAGGAACTATTGGATTTGAATGGCTGGTACCGTGAACAATATGATCGGCAGCAAGTCGAAAATAACTTATCAAATGATTAAACTATAACCATAAATAAACGAGCTACGACTACGCAAAACATTTTAGGAGGTGTCACGGTTGACACAAAGTACAGGCAAACGCCTGCTGGAATATGCATTGACCGCAAAGAAAACCTTTATCGCAGCCCTTCTGCTGCTTTCAATCGGGGTAGCGGCAGAGCTGGCAGGTCCATTTATAGCCAAAAGCATGATCGACAATCACATGCTGGCCATCGAGAAGCCCTATTTCAGCACTACGTCTCCCGATAAGGCGGCTGAATATAACAATAATTTATACAAACGCGGCGATCGCTTTGAGCCTGGTGAAACTAAAGGCCAAGAAATTCGTGTTCTTCAAGCAGGGAGAAGTTTCTATTTTATTAACGAAGCTGTAACACAGCCTGACGGTGAACGAAAGTTCATCGATGGAGAGATGCATATCACCCGTGGTGATAACGAAGTTATCTATCCCGCGGTTAAGCTGTCGGCCGATGAGCTGTTCGCTTTTTACAAACCCGAGCTTCCTGGAATCTATCAGTTGGTCGGAATGTATGCTATTTTTCTTGTAATCTCCATCTTTGCTGAATTCGGAAAAACCTATTGGCTGCAATCTTCGGCGAATCAGGTAATCCGGAAGCTGCGGACAGATGTATACGCGCATATCCAGCGACTACCCGTTCATTTTTTTGACAATTTGCCTGCTGGTAAGGTAGTGTCGCGGGTTACAAATGATACCGAGGCGATTAAGGATCTATTCATTGCGGTCCTCTCCAATTTCAGCACCGGTATTATCAATATAACTGGCGTGTATATCGCTCTGTTCTTACTTGATGTCCGTCTGGGTCTGATCAGCTTGTTCATTGTACCTATTCTTGTGCTGTGGATCGTGCTCTATCGCAAAATTGCGACCAAATACAATACGATCATTCGCTCACGTCTAAGTGAAATTAACGCCATTATTAATGAATCGATTCAGGGGATGTCAATCGTCCGGATATTCCGCCGTCAGAAGCAGCTTAGTGCAGAATTTGAGAACCTGAACGATGATTACTTGAAATATCAGAATAAAATGTTAAATCTGAATGCTTTCACGTCCCACAATCTGGTGAACTCACTTCGCAGTCTCTCTTTTGTGATGGTGCTTTGGTATTTCGGACATGGCAGTATTACTGGTTCAACCTTTGTATCCTTAGGCGTTCTGTATGCCTTTGTCGATGTGCTCGGACGTTTGTTCCAGCCTATCACAGGTATGGTGAACCAGTTGGCGAACCTGGATACTTCTATGGTATCCGCGGGACGTGTGTTTACGCTTATGGATGAACCTGGAGAGAATGTTACGGACGGCTCCATGCCACGCTACAAAGGGAAAGTGGAATTTAAGAATGTATCTTTTGCTTATAAAAAAGACTACGTCCTGCGCGATATCTCCTTTGAAGCACGCCCGGGTGAAACTGTCGCTCTTGTAGGTCATACGGGTTCCGGCAAAAGCTCGATCATCAATCTGCTGTTCCGGTTCTATGATCCACAAAAAGGCGATATTACGATTGACGGTCAAAAGGTTACGGATATTCCGAAGCAGTGGCTGCGGAATCACATGGGCATCGTGCTGCAGGATCCGTACCTCTTCACGGGCACCATTGCTTCGAACGTCAGCCTAGGGGATGAACGAATTTCCCGTGAACGGGTAGAACGTGCTTTGCGTGAGGTTGGTGCGGATAAGTTACTCGCTCATCTTCCACAAGGATTTGATGAACCTGTCATCGAAAAAGGAAGTACTTTATCTGCGGGTCAGCGGCAATTGATTTCTTTTGCGAGAGCTCTCTCCTTTGACCCAGCTATTCTCATTCTAGATGAAGCTACCTCCAACATCGATACAGAAACGGAAAGCGTCATTCAGGATGCGCTGGAAGTTCTCAAAAAAGGACGCACCACTTTCATCATCGCTCACCGCTTATCCACGATTCGCAGTGCAGATCAGATTCTAGTCCTGCATCACGGAGAGATCGTAGAAAGCGGCAGCCACGATGAACTGATGGCGCTTGGCGGAAGATACTTCCGTATGTACCAGCTGCAAGTAGGTGCTGCTGCTAACAGCTCTGGCGATAACGCTGGCGCAAGCAACCGTCCAGCACTCGGAAACTTGCAACCCTCTCTTGAGAAAATGTAATTTACAACCCTGAGTCACTTCATTGTGATTCAGGGTTTTTTCCTGCTTGATCTTAGAACAGATGTTCTGTATTATGGAAATTAATACATAACCTTGGAGGAGCAAACGATGCTTACTTATAATTTGACTAAGAAACAAGCCAGGCTTTTTCTGCTATCTCATCAAAAGTTAACTGCTGGAGCTATCCCTTCTGGAAAACTTAGTATTTATGACTATGTTCGTCACGTAGGCTGCATCCAATATGACCCCCTTAATATCGCTGGCCATAATCATGAGCTGGTCCTCCAGGCACGGATTCCGGGATTTACGCCAGAACTGGTCCAAGAGCTTCTGTATGAAGACAGACTGCTCGTTGATGGCTGGGACAAGAACATGTCTATTTATTGTACAGAGGATTGGCCTTATTTTAAGCGGAGAAGAACAGCTGCTGCCTCCCACCATCAGGCTAATGAGCCTGTAATGGTCGCTGTAGCACAGGTTCGTGAAGAGCTTCAGAAGCGTGGTCCTCTCTCCTCTCTGGATTTAGACGGAAAGGAAAAAGTAGATTGGGCTTGGGCTCCGACAAGATTATCACGAGCTGCAATGGAAAGCATGTACTTTTGGGGAGAGATTGTTGTCCACCATCGTGTACATACCCGGCGATATTATGATTTCGCTGAACGTTTGTTACCCTCAGAGCTGCTGAGTTCAGCCGATCCAAATGTCACGGAAGAACAATTTCATGATTGGTATGTGTTACGTAGAATAGGAAGTATCGGCTTATTATGGAATAAATCTGGAGACGGATGGCTGGGCATATCCGGACTGAAGAGCAAAGAGCGTGCGGCGGCGATTCAGAGATTGCTGGAGAAGGATAGTCTCAGAAAAGTTTGGGTCGAGGGGATTAAGGTTCCGCTTTATATCCGCAGTATAGATGCTCCAACCTTGGAGTCTGTGATGCTGCAAGAATCCGAAGAGACTGGGCTTCAACCACGTGATTCATTTGCGGCTGTTTTGGCTCCGCTGGATAATTTGTTGTGGGAACGTGAGCTGGTTCGGCAATTATTCGGATTTCATTACCGCTGGGAGGTCTATAAGCCGGCAATAGAACGAGAATATGGTTACTATGTACTGCCTATATTATATAATGATCGTTTTGTTGGCAGATTTGAACCGGTGATGGATAAGAAGAGCCAAACATTGAATATTAACAATTGGTGGTGGGAACCTGGAGAAAGCCTAACACCGGAGATGATTCCGGCATTAGGCGAAGCTTTAACTGCACTCTCTCGCTGTGTTAGAGCTTCTTCGGTTCATTTTAGACCAGAGGTTGTAACAGCTTGCGGATTAGAAGGATTATTACAATAAGTTTTCCTCCTCTAATCCAAGTTTCGTGAACATTTCTGTGCAGTAGCCTTGCAGTTTAACTTCAAGTCTACTTGCTTTATTTTTAAAACGTTTCAGCTCCCGAATCATTTTAGCCCTTCCGGCAGGCGTAAAGGTTTCCTGTATACGCTCTTTAAAGTAATCATGAACGATGTAATTACGTTGTTTCCACACTTCCTCCAACTGAGCGGTTTCTTGCTCCGAGAAAGGAAAATGATGTTGGATTTCTTTGATGAGTTGGCCGAGTGAATTGCTGAGTTTTCGCTGATAAAGGTCTGTCAGATCTGCTTCTGTTGGCGTTTTTCCTTGTGATAGCTTAGTAAGCAATAGCAAGTTGGTAAGCTGCTGCTCGAGGGCCTGTCCATAATAAACTGCCAGTCCAAAATAGGCGAATAACTCTTTTGATTGTTCACTCTCAGGTACATATGTATCCTTCATCTTTTCCCCCACTTCTGTATCCTTGTTCCTTTTATCTATACAAGTTATGTTTTGTTGTAATCCCTCTGTCTTGATCTGTACAAATAAAAACCGATAAGCAGTGTTATATATACTAATGCTTGTGCAAATGAACCTAACAACTCCGCTAATGACAATGTATCAGCTTTCATCATGGCCTCCATTACAGGAGTTACTGGCGGCAACAACCAGATCAAAAAAGGAAATATACCAGGCAAACTTTCGCTGATTTGTGCTCCGCCCAGTGATAGTATAACGATAGCTAACAACATACCTGTCGCATGACTGCCTTTTTGAACCCAAGAAGATTGAAAGAATAGGGCAATAGCCACACCAAGCATACCCAATAATCCATGTCCTATGAGCGCGAGAATTAACCGATATCCCCCGGGTGATTCTGCAAAATGACCCGTTACCCAAGGATAAAGGACAATCAATAGATCTAGCAGCAGCGTTAGAAATGCAAGCGTTAAGATACCACCTGCACTATGTTTAGCCGCACTTCGCATGTGAACAACTGCAATCTGCCGATGAACAGCGTGCTCATGATTCAAAAAACTAAGACTCATCCAAGCGCAGCTTATAAAGAGCATTACTGCTGTAGCGGCATAGCTATTCATAACTGGATTGGGCTTATAAGAATACAATATCAAGACTGCAATCACAATCCCTGCTAACGGGCCGAAATAACGCTGAGATCGAGTATAACTTCGCAGCATGTAAACGATAAACGGATACACGTAAGACCCCCTGTTCAACTCCTAGGATTCATCCATTTTTCTAAGTCATGCGATCCTCCGCGAGGTTCTACCGATTGTATTGAACCACCCGACTCCAAGATAACCCGCAAAAAAGTATCTGATTCTAAACTTGTTACTGTCAACGCCGTACGTTCTATGTTACAACTATCCTTAAACGTATTTATTGAAATGAAACCTGCCATTTCCTTCAATTGCTGCAGTTTCTGAATCGACAGATTAGACAATAGTATGTATGTAGAGGGTTTTATGTTTAGCTTCTCTGACCCCTGAATTGACTTTACAATTTTCCCTTCATGTATCACATGAACCTGATCCGCAAGCAATTCAATCCATTGGGGTTCATGTACAGAGAAGACTATAGCAGTCCCCTTATTTCTCAAAACGATGAGAAGATCAGCTAACTTATTCATTGAGGGGAGATCAAGGCCCGACATAGGTTCATCAAGAAGCAGCAACGAGGGACTTCCCAACAAGCTTTGAATCAAATTAATTTTTTGCAGCATTCCTTTGGAGAAATTTAGCATCGACTGCTTGCGAAAGTGCTCCAGTTTAAAAAGTTGAAATAACGTTGTTAGCTCCTGTTCGATCAGGACTGGCGCAAGGCCGCTAATCTGACCCATACTTCGCAAGTACTGTTCTGGGGTCAGCTTCAACCCTGGAAACATCTCAGGTGCATAACCAATGCTCAGATTTGGATCCTTACAACTCAGCTTTCCTGAGGAAATGTGGACAAGTCCAGCTAAGATTGACAACAGGGTACTTTTGCCGGATCCGTTTCGTCCGATCAGAGCTGTTACAGTTCCCTTTTCAATAGTGAACGATACATCCTCCAATACGGGTCGGCGTCCATACTGTTTACTGATCTGCTCTAATTCAATTAGGGAAGTAGCAACACCTATACTACCGCCGGCAAAGTTACGATCTACTAAGTTCGCCACTTAACATTCTCCCTTCATATCTACTGTTAATTCTCCGGTTCCCTACGAATTTCCTCTTCTAGGAATCAAAAAAAAGAAAGAACTGCCATAGCAGCCCTTTCTAAAATTTACTTTCAATCCAGTATTTCTCCCCTATTTTTCTACCAATAGCATGAATCAAACAGACCTGGATATAAAAAACCAGACTATTGCTATATTTCTACAGCAACAGTCTGGCTATTAGTTCATATATGAGAGTTAAGTTATACGATTTACGCATATACCTCAACAGCATCGCTAATCAAACGGCATGCCTCTGCAGCTTTACGGCAGGCATTAATACATTCTTGGCAGTGATTATGTATATGCTTGCTGCTTTCATCCGCGCATGCTTCACATATTTCTGCACATAGTTTTAGAATTCCAGATACAAACGGACTTTGACGGGTCATTGCTTGAATGGCATAAGAACAAATATCCGCACATTCACGATCGAGCCGCATGCTCTCACGAAGAGATGCAAGATCATATTCTTTTAGGCTTGAGACATAGCTGTAGTTACAGGCATTCATACTTTCGAGACAAGCGTCAATGCACTCCTGATATTGAATTCGGGTCATAGCCTTCAACCTCCTGCATTTTTAATGGTATGCCTTACTATTAACCTACAAGATTAGGAATGAACCACAGCTTCTTCTGAAGCAGAACGGATTACAGGCTTCTTTTGATCGTTCCAGGCCGAACTAAAATACGTCCTTCCATCTCCAGCAGCTTCGTGCGTAACTCACTGGATGAGAAATGTTCCCCGATAAATACAGCTACGTCTGGCACTTTGCCTTGAGGTGTGATTTTCATAAAATCAGCTTCACGGTAAGCATATTGAAAAAGAAAACGACTGGAGGTGTCATTAAAGGTCACAATGCCTTTAGCCCTATAAACATCACGCGGAAGCTCCTTGACGAACTGTTCAAAGGTTTCGCTGTTGACAGGTCGTTTGAAGTAATGTGTGTATGCCATCACGTGATCGTGGGAAGCGTGGGTGGCTCCTGAAGATTGCAGAGCTTCCTCATGCACATGGCTTTCGCTGTCGCTCTCTTCAAGCTCTGTATCCGTAAGAACTCCACCTGCGCTACGCAGGAGCTCCTCTGTGTCGATCTCACAACGCTCCGCTGGCATAATCGGTGCATAAGAATTCCATTTTCGCAGAACGGTTGTGATCTCTTCCGCTTCATCTGCTGAGACACGGTCAGTTTTATTCAGAATCAAAACAGAGGCGCAGCGAATTTGCTCCTGCATCAGTCGATAGGTTGCGCCCTGCTGCGCACGGTACAATTCGAGCAGATGCGCGGCGTCAACGACGGTGATCAAGCTTTTCAGCTCTACTTTTTGATACAGTGAAGTTTCGGTTACGCCATCTACAATTTCCAGCGGGTTCGCCGCACCTGTGGCCTCAATAACAACAACATCCGGTGATTCCTTCTTGATAAGAGTTGTTAGCTCTGTGCTGAGATCCCCTCGAATAGAACAGCAGATACAGCCGCCGAGCAGCTCTGCCATAGGAACGGTTTGCTCAACCAGCAGCCCATCCAGATTCACTTCACCCAGCTCATTCATCACTACTGCCGGGCGTAAGCCCTGATCTTTCCAATGTTCCAGCAGGCGCTGCAGCAGGGTAGTTTTGCCGCTTCCCAGAAATCCTGACAATATATACACAGGTACAACCTGTTCCATGATTCATCGCTCCTTGCAAATTACGGGTATGGTAGCGAGTTTACTACATGATGCCAAAGCACGCAAGCGGCACCCCTATATCCTCAAAAGATTAGCGCTGGATAACGAAACTTGTCTTTGCTTCCCCCATACCCTATCATGAGAACATCTCTAATTTAGGAGCTGATCTCATTGTCATCCGTTGAAGAACATCGGAAGGAAGCACCACAGTCCGTGTCCTGCTATATCATTACCGTCTCAGACACCAGAACTACTGAAACAGATACCGGTGGAGCTTTAATCCAATCCATGCTTGAGGCTGCCGGTTATGAAGTTATAGGCCGTACCATTATCAAAGACAACTATCAAGACATTCGTGAACTACTCTATAAAAACGCTGATCACACTGGAGTTGAAGCCGTACTGCTCACGGGTGGAACAGGAATTTCTCCCCGTGATACCACCTACGAAGCAGTTTCATCCTTGCTGGATAAAACGCTGCCGGGCTTCGGTGAGATTTTTCGAATGTTAAGCTACACAGAAGATATAGGTTCGGCGGCAATCCTTAGTCGAGCAATTGCAGGTACGATTGGCAACACAGCTATTTTTTCTATGCCCGGCTCCACTGGAGCCGTTAAATTGGCTATGGAACGGCTTATTATCCCGGAGCTTCGTCATGTAATGCGAGAGATATACAAACAATAATCCCACCCATTTTTTTTATTAACTAGACAAATAACCAAGCATACCTTTGTTCTGTGCGTATAATACGGTAAGTTCACACACAAAGGAGCTGAAGGAAATGTCAGAAGAATGTCCAAAATGTCCGGCCCAAACTGTCACCGACCCACCTAAGGTGGTTTATCAAGATTATTACCACCCTCAAGTTGTGAATGTTATTCACCCGGTAGAAATCGTTAGACGCCATCACTGTGTCCCAGTTCCTCGCCATTGCTACACCTATTCTGTTAAAGATATCATGTGCGATAACTCTATGATGCCTAGAGGCAGAAGATAAAACTCTACTTCATAACTCTATTAAAAGAATCCTATAAGTGAGAGAAACATCCATGTCCAACACATGGAGATGTGCTCTCGCTTTTTTCTGCATAAAAGATTTGACAATCCTGACCATTCCCCCTATAATTTTGAACACTTTACGCGAAAGTGGTTTTTGATTAACCAAACAGTTAATCGGAAAGGAAAGAGATGAGCTCACTCCAAACTTTAAATCGAAAGATCAAAACGGTCGTCAGTCCTTTTCATGAGTTATTATGCAGTCTTCATGTCTTCCATCAACCAGAACACCATCCAACAAGATTACAATGGGCTTTGGAGCTCAAGAAAAGAATGCCTCTTGCTCTACAGGAGAACATCCACACACTTGGGCAGTTGTCAGAACGTTGGATCACTCTGCTAGATTTACCGGACCGTATGGGTGTCCCTATTTCTTGCAATCAAGGAATCACTCTACTCAAAAAACTTCCGGATGCAGAGCTAGTGTATCTATTTATGAATCAAGAAATTGCACTAAGTACTATAGTCGAATGGCTGAATGAATCGGAAAGCAAACGTTCGCTGATGAAGTTGAGTGGAAACGTGAAGTACCTGATAAACAATCTGGCTAGTGTTCGCAAGCTGTTAATCTCAACATTAATTACATACGAACATGATTATTTCGGGCAGGAATGGGACTATATTGAACCATTTATGAACATCTCAGCCGCTCAGTTTCAAGACTTAGCCAGTCGTTCCCCGGAAAAGGCATTAAATACGCTCCACCCACGCCTCCTCTCAGAGAACGGGACTCTGACAGTACAAAAGGCTGTAACGTATTACTTTCCTTATGACCAGCTTGGACAAGTGTACGTTTTTCCTTCTACATTCATATTTCCGCATCTGCTTGTTGGCTGGTTCGAAGACACTTTATTTTTGCCTCTCACGGTGGATGTTCCCGGTCTTGCCTTTAGTGGGGGACCGCCGAGTGACCTGTTGCGCCAACTCAAAGCTTTAAGTGATGATACGCGGATGCGAATTCTGAAACTGCTGTGGAAAGGGCCGCATTGTACCAAGCAGCTTGCGCCAATATTGGGTATTTCTGAAGCTGCGGTCTCTAAACAACTAAAACAACTAAGTGAAGCAGGATTTACCCAATCACAGCGAAAAGGGAATTATTTATTTTATTCAGTGAACAAAGAAGTCTTTGATAATCTGCTCATCCTGCAAAGGCAGTACCTTGAACAATGAGGTTAATGAAAGGTGTGAGTATATATGTGGCATATCGCTATCGCAACCCTAAAAAGAAACCAAAAATCTAATCTTAGAGCCTTTCCCTGGACCTTTACATTCGGGCACATTATTGATGGAGTTTATCTAGTCATCATCTCTTATTTTTCTTATGTGTATCTAATCAAAGGGGATATAGATTCAAAATTTGCTATCTATAGTGGCAGTGAGGACTATCTGACCTATGTAATTATTGGAGGTATGCTCAGTATATTTTCCGTTAGTATGATGATGAATGTATCCAGGGCACTTATTACCGAATGGAGAGAAGGTACACTTGAGGCACTGCTGCTCTCCCCTTCAAGCCGGAGCGGTTATTTTCTAGGAAACGCAGTCCAGCAGTTGTATCGAAGTGGGGCGGAATTGCTGGTAGTTCTCTTCTTTGGCCTTTTAGCAGGACTTCGACTCCCCTCCGTTGACTTCCTATCTGTCTTCATGGGAATTTTGCTATTTTTACTATCGTGTTATGCGATGGCGCTGGTGCTAGGAAGCATTATGCTTTATACAAGGGACACCTTCATTGTGCAAAATACTCTATTTACGCTAACTGCTCTACTGTGTGGATTTCAGTTTCCAAGGCAATACTTGCCTGACTACTTGCAGGCTATAGGTGAGATTTTCCCATTGACCTATGCGCTACAACTCCTTCGAGGCTCGCTGCTAACTGGAGAAACAATACGATTACCTGACATATGGCCAATCATACTGCTTATTGTTGTATACATAACGGTTGGTCAATGGACAAACCGGCGCATAGAGCGCGGGTTGTTCGAACGATTCTAAAACCTTGGAGGGGTGAAACCATTGATTAATATGCATGAAGTTACTAAGATTTACGAGAGCAAACATAAACTGAGCTGGTTCCGTTCGGAAAAAAGATCAGTGACAGCAGTGAAATCACTATCTTTAGATATCGCTGCGGGGGAAATCGTAGGTCTTCTCGGTCTAAATGGCGCTGGAAAAACCACTACAATACGTATGCTTTCTACTCTCCTAGAGCCAACCTCCGGCAGGATTGAAGTCGATGGAATGTCACTACACAAAAATCGACAGGCCATTCAGCAAAAAGTAAATATGATCGCCGGAGGAGAACGAATGTTGTACTGGCGGCTCACTGGTAGAGAGAATCTTCAATACTTCGGTAAACTCTATGGAATGAACAGCCCTCACATCGCTAGAGAAGCAGGACGTCTTCTGGAGGAAGTAGGTTTGACCCAAGCTGCTGACCAACCCGTTGAACAATATTCTAAAGGGATGAAGCAACGGCTGCAAATCGCCCGCGGACTTATCAACGATCCACAATACTTATTTCTAGATGAGCCCACACTTGGCCTTGATGCCCCTATTGCCAGGCAGCTTCGCAGTACGATAAGAAAGCTTGCACTGGACAGTGGAAAGGGTATCCTTCTGACCAGCCATTATTTACAGGAGGTCGAAGAACTTTGTGACCGAGTTTATGTACTGAATCGAGGCGAGCTTCTGCTCTGTGACAAACCTGAGCGGATTGTCCATCAGGTTGCAGGCTCGCAAACTGCTCATTTAGAGGTTACAGGCTGGCATGAATCACTTCGTCCCAAGCTACTAGAGCATCTACGAACATTTACTCAGCCTGCGGAATTAATGGGTGTCTGCGCAACAGAAAAACTAGAACTTCAAAATGATGGACTGCAGCGCATTTCTGTAAAGACACCTTCGGCTGATAGAATCATTACAGAGCTCCTGCCATGGACTACTGAGCAGGGGCTTAGCATTAAAAGCTTCGCATCCGAAAAACCTACTTTGGAGGATGCGATTATCCTCCTTTCGGAAGGAAGGGTATTATGAACTTACATAGCTTATGGTTTACCCTTAGCGCGGAGATCACTAAGCAGCATCGAAATAGAGTTAAGGGACGCGCAGTGTTTTTTTCACTTCTACTCTGGCCGGCGCTCACCTTTTTAACCACCTACTTTACTATGCAGCCCTTTAGAACCGGAGCAGGATCAGCACTCTCAAAAGTAATACCAGATGGACGGATTCCCCTTTTTCTGCTGAGTGGATATCTCGTATTTCAGTTATACTGGACGGTTGTGCAAGCCGCATGGTTATTCGAACAAGAACGCAAAGGGGGCACACTTGAGGTAGTGTTCCTAACGCCAGCGTCAAAAATGGCCTTCCTGTATGGACGTTCCGTATATTCACTATTTCACGGAATATGGATGTTCGCTTGCTTCTCCATTCTGACTTTCATTTTTCTTGCGGACGTAACGACTGTTAACTGGGGCGCCTTATTACCTGTATTAATACTTATCATGATATCAGCGGTTATATGGGGAGCTTTGCTGTGTGCGATATCTCTCTTCTCAAGGGATTCAGGGCTACTCTATTACATCTTTCAAGCACCAATGGAGCTGTTTGGCGGGGTTCGTATTCCACCAGCAGTATTCCCAGCATGGGCAACGGGTTTATCCCTTCTGTTTCCACTCACATATAGTCTGGTTCTTGTGCGCGGGGCGTTATACGATAATATCGGTACTAGCTGGTGGTGGGCTCTCGGCGCTTTAATCGTAGGTAGTGCTTGTCTTGTCATTTGTACCCGCTATCTTCTGGTTAGAGCAGAACAACATGCAAGAGTAAAAGGAAACTGGACTTTATTCTAACTGTAAATGACCAAGTCTTTAACACATAGGACCTAAGAGACGTTATTTGCTGGTTTTTAGCTTTTTCAGAAGTTTTGCGGACTCCAGTGACACTATTCCTTCAAAAAGGGTTCATTTGGGGAGTTTTAGGGCCGATAACTGCTTTGGAGTCCGTTAGAATTTCAAACGGGAGAGAAAGCTTTGTTTAAGGTCAGTGGGGTCCGAAAACTGCTTCTTACGCGCAAATGCTCCCTAACCACAAAATAACCCGGCAGACAAATCTGCCGGGTTATTTCATATTTTATATACTGGAGATAAACACAGCTTATAAGTCAGGATGTTCGTGTTTTGCCTTGAGACGATTCCAACGGCGCTCAACTTCTTCTTCGAAGCTGTGTAAAGCTGGCTCATTCTCAGGTTTCAACAAATGACGAGTTTTACCCATTGTCTTCAGCCATGCTGAGAGCTCAACACGTTTGCCCTTATCTTCAGGATTATATGTGATATTCGTAGAACCATGCTCTACTTCATATAACGGGAAGAAGCAAGACTCAACAGCTAATGATACGATGTTCGTGCCTTCCTTATCATCAGACATCCAGTTTAGCGGACATGCGATCAGGATCTTACCATACACCAAACCTTCGTTTTGTGCGTACCACTGTGCTTTTGCCGCTTTTTTCACCAGATCCTGCGGATAAGCCTCCGAACCCGTGAAGACATAAGGAATGTTAGTAGCCGCCATAATTTGTGCTGTATCTTTATGCTGAGTAACTTTACCTTGCTGCTGCTTGCCGATACTGGAGGTTGAAGTACGGTGACCCAGTGGTGTCGAATAGGACTGCTGTGCTCCAGTATTCATGTAACCCTCGTTATCGTACTCTACAATAATCATTTTGTGACCACGCAGTGCAGCTCCAATTGCCGGTCCCATCCCGATGTCCATACCGCCATCTCCGGTTACCATAACAAACGTAAAGTCCTCTTTAAGCCCTAGTCCATCCAGCTCACCGCGACGTTTGCGTTCCCAGAACATCTCTACGACACCGGACAAGGTAGCTGCTCCATTTTGGAAAAGATTATGGATAAACGTTGATTTATGGGAGGAATACGGATACCCCGTAGTCGTTACCATGGCACAGCCTGTATGATAAAGTGCGACGATATCCCCTTCAATTCCTTTGAAGAAAGTCTCCAGTCCTGAGAAAATTCCACAACCTGGACACGCACCATGCCCTGGGGAGAGCCGTTTAGGTTTCTTCGTCAAGCTGCGCAGCGGAGGAATCCGTACGCTTAATTTGCCTGTTGCTTCATCCTGTTTCACAGTGATTAAGCCTGTCTTCAGTGAGTCAAAGTCCATTGGCTTCAGAAGACGTTGCGGAGCTTTATCTGGTGTACCCGGATTGTGGCCATAATAATCAAATGGTATGTCTACTCGATCTGCAGCAACAGCATCTATTGCTAATTGGAAAAAGGCATGACCGTCTTCTGCGTAGAAGTCCTTACCACCCAAACCGTAGATACGGCTAATTACTTTAGTCGTAGTGTTGCCATATGTGAACAGGGCTGCCTTGATTTCATTGACCATGTTACCACCATGTCCGCCAACAGAATCTGCACGGTCACCAACGGTGATTGCTTTAACATTTTTCAGCGCTTCAGCAATTTGCTTCTGCGGGAAAGGACGGATCATATTCGGCGAGATTGCACCGGCTTTGATCCCTTGCAACCGAAGCTGATCCACAACATCCTTAATAATCTCAGAGGCAGAATTCATCAAGAATACGGCTACTTCAGCATCTTCCATCCGATATTCCTCGATCATTGGATAATGACGTCCGGTTAACTCAGCAAATTCCTTCGCAATTTCTTCAAAAACTTCACCCGCATTGTACATAGCTACGGACTGCTGATAGCGGTTGTTAATATAGTCAGGTTCGTTCATATAAGGGCCAACCGTTACCGGATTATTGCGGTCTAAAGTATCGGTAAAGCCTGTTGGAGGCTGCGGTCCAACAAATTTATGAACATCCTCCCGATGAGTAAAAGCTTGAACGCGGCGTTTCTGGTGGGAGGTGAAATATCCATCTGAAGCCACCATTACCGGAAGACGAACTTTAGCATGTTCCGCAAGCTTCAATGCCATTAGGTTCATATCATAAACAGATTGTGGATCCCGGCACATTAAAATAGGCCAACCTGTATTCAAAGCAAAATACAAATCTGAATGGTCCCCGTGAATATTCAGCGGTCCAGAGATCGAACGGCAGATTAGATTCATAACCATAGGCATACGCGTACCAGCTTGTACAGGCAATTGCTCAAGCATGAACATATAACCTTGGGCACTGGTAGCATTAAATACACGTCCGCCAGCCGTTGAAGCGCCATAACAGATTCCAGCAGAGCTATGCTCGCCATCTGACGGAATCAGCATAATATCATGCTGGCCATTCGCTTTCATCGTATCAAGAAATTGTGCTACTTCTGTCGATGGAGAAATCGGAAAATACCCCATTACATGATAATTAATCTGATGAGCAGCATAAGCTGCCATTTCATTGCCGGATTCATATAGGAATTTCTGCTCTACTTTAGCAGAGCCTACTTCTTTTTCATAATCTATAGCCACGTGTATTCCACCTTTCCTCCGTTAATTAGGCCTCAGTAACGAGATCAAAAATATGCCGGACCGTATGACTCTCTGCGTAGCCCTCTTCCTCACGTTCGCCAGACAAGGCAGTTGTAGGACAAGCTTCTACACATTTTAAACAGCCTTTGCAGTATTGATAATCAATACCTTGCAGGAACATTTGTGGACGCCCCTTCTTATCAGGCTGCTCATCCCAAACAAAACACAGATCAGGACACACCGTATCGCACTGCGCACAATGAATACAATCCTCCTGCTTAAAATGAGGCAGCAAACCGGAGCGAGAAATGCTCAAGTTCTTTAAAAAGCTGCTGCCAGGATTCGTAATGGTACCGCCGATAGGCTGTGTTTCATAACCCAATGCGGAAATATCAGACCGCACGAACTCAGGCATTGTCACGCCCGCAGGCAGTGGAAAATGCATAAACTTAACTTCATTAAATCCACGGTCGAAAGTAGTCAGTGCTGACTGTACTGCCTGTGGATATTTTTTGCCTAGTGATTTCTCTATAACGCCTTTCATAATTTCAGGGTCCAAGAAATCACACATCCGGAACAACGCGCCTAGCATCGCCATATTAACGCGGTTTTTCTCATCTAAGGCGATCGTTGTAGCATCAACGACTGCAATAGTTCCTGCCATCATATTCAGGGAGGATTTCAATTCCTCCGGCGATTTTGCTGAGTTCACCAATACTGTGCTATGTTCATAAATTCCGCTAATTACGTTAACTGTCTTTGCTAATGCTTCGTGAAATACCCCAACAACATGCGGACGCTCAACCGGAGACGTGTCACGAATAGGCGTATTCAAATCACAAAACCGGATATGCGCTTTTACCGCTGATCCCTTCTTCTCCGAACCATATGACGAAAAGCTGACCCCATTCATTCCAGCACCGACAACACCTGCTTCTGCAAGCATTTTACCAGCCAGGTTCGCACCCAACCCTCCAATTGACTCCAGACGAATCTCAAAAAATCCGAGCTCGTTCACTTTTGGTAACTGTACCACCGACATAGCCCCTTTCAGAATGTCATCTAGTATAATATCCTTTTGACTTTTTCAACGATTGTAACTTGATTTTGCAAGACGCGAAGTGACAAATCTTGCATTTTCCAAGTGTTGCCTAAGCTTATTTATCTACTTTCATTTAGCAATAAAATTAAAAATTAAGATGTTAAATTCATCACATTCTTCATGATAAATATCACACACCGATGAAAATCACCTCTATTTCTACAAATGTGTATCATTTATACTTTTCAACTAGTCCATTTCAGGATAAACTGATTCTTGGTGTAATTTTTTGAACCTACTTAGGAGGCATTAAATGTGAAGTCAAACGAAGCATCATTACAGAAAAAATTGCTTCCACGGCATATCAGCTTTATGGCGATGGGCGGCGTAATCGGTACGGGGATTTTTAAAGGAAGCTCTGAGACGATAAGCATTGCTGGACCAGGGGTTGTTCTCTCCTATGTATTGGCAGGCTTGCTGCTACTAGTCGTTATGGGTGCAATTGCCGAAATGGCCACGGTATACCCGAACAAAAATATGAAGGAATTCATCCGCGAGGCTTTTGGAGAACGGCTCTCCTTTATCGTGGGTTGGCTATATTGCTTCATGTGGTTGACTGTCTGCGTGATCGAAGTGCTGGCGGCAGGAAGCTTCTTGCAGTACTGGTTACCGGATGTTCCATTATGGCTACTGAGTCTAGCAAGTGGTGCTTTAATTATTGGCATCAATATGATGAGTGTAAGCGGTTATGGAGAGACGGAGTTTTGGTTAGCAGGAATCAAAATAGCTATGATTATCATCTTTATTATTCTGGGAGCTGCATTATTGTTTGGGCTATTGCCTATGTCTGAAGGGACTCCCTATTTAAGTAATTTTACGGATTATGGCGGATTATTCCCACAAGGCTGGACACCTATCTTCTCTGCCCTTCTGGTCGTCATGTTCTCCTACGGCGGATCTGAGCTGATTGGACTAACTTTAACAGAAACTCAAGATGCAGAAAAAGTGTTGCCTAGAGTTGTCAAAAGCTTCATTTTGCGTGTTATTCTGTTCTACACCATTCCAATTCTGATCATCTGTGGGTTAATTCCTTGGAATCAGCTTAACGAGCATACCAGCCCCTTTGTGCAGGTATTAGCAGCTACAGGACTTAAGGGTGCTGACCATGTTATGAACTTCATACTGATTACGGCTGTGCTCTCTGCTGCTAACTCTGGTATCTACGGCGCCACACGGATGTTGCACTCTTTGGCTTCACAGGGTGAAGCTCCACGTAGCTTAGCAAAGACCTCAGCAAAAGGTGTGCCGATCAACAGTCTTAAACTTTGCGCTATAGTTCTTTTTGTTGGTTCTATGTTAGCGTACTTCGCACAGGATGGACTTTTCCGGCTGCTGATGGCTGTTCCCGGCTTCGTAGTAAGCTTGGTATGGATCAGCATCTGCCTATCACAGCTGAAGCTGCGGAAAACCTATCCTAAAGAGCCAAGCTTTAAAGTGTGGGGTTTCCCTTATATTACGATTTTGACGCTTATCTGTTTGTCGGTTATCACGATTTCCTTCCTTTTCGACACTCAGAACCGGATCAGCATAGGCACATGTCTGGGCTTCCTGCTGATGCTTACCATCTGGTCATTCGCGAAATTCCGGAAGAAGAACTAAACTATATATCTCGCACTTACATGAAAAAAGGTGTATCCATTATTCTTCGCGATCGCGTAGAACGGGGATACACCTTTTCTTATGGGACCGTTGATTTGCCTACTCGCATCGAATTCGCCCTATTCTACGGAATTTATACCGTTGATTTGCTCACTCACACCGGATGCGCCCCATTCTGCGGGATTTATACCGTTGATTTGCCTACTCGCATCGAATTCGCCCTATTCTACGGGATTTATACCGTTGATTTGCTCACTCGCACCGGATTCGCCTCATTCTGCGGTATATATACCGTTGATTTGCTCACTCGCACCGGATTCGCCTCATTCTACGGGATTTATACCGTTGATTTACCTAATCGCACCGGATTCGCCCCATTCTGCGGGATTTATACCGTTGATTTACCTACTCACACCGGATGCGCCTCATTCTGCGGGATTTATACCGTTGATTTGCCTACTCGCACCGGATTCGCCTCATTCTGCGGGATTTATACCGTTGATTTGCCCACTCGTACCGGATGCGTCTCATTCTGCGCGATTTATACCGCTGATTTTCCTACTCGTACCGGATGCGCCTCATTCTACGGGATTTATACCGTTAATTTGCTCACTCGCACCGGATTCCCCTCCTTCTGCGGGATTTATACCGTTGATTTGCTCACTCGCACCGGATTCGCCTCATTCTAAGGGATTTACTAATTCTTTTGGGGGTATGGTAATTTCTCGATGTACTTTAAGTAGTGTTCTGTTGCAAAAAATACAACAAAATCCAAAACAGATATACGCAGACAAGCTGTCTTATATACTTTGAGAAAATAAACTCACGGCGTTCGAAGTTAACAAACGCAAGCTTCACCCAACGCAAGCTTCACCCAAACGTCGGCTTCACCCAAACGCAAAAAAGCACAGGAATCTAATCTTCCCGTGCTTCTTTCCATCGAAACTACAAAATCTACTCGATCTCCGGCTGAATATGCTCCGCGATCAATTGTTGCTTGCTGGTCCAGACCTTCTCACTCAGATTCACCCGGTACACCTCTGGATTGAGCTTACGCAGATATTCCGGCCAGAACAGATCCTTCTGCTCCCGATGGTAACGGCGAACTTCATTCAGATCCGGCAAAGTATAAACTTGGAAGCCGTTCACGTAAATCGGTTCAAGCATAGGCAGCGCTTCATAACGCTCCACATACTTGTGCATGTATGGATGCAGCGGATTAAACAGCTTCACCCGACCGCCGTTTCGTGGAGCTTCCTCTTCCGGGAAGCAGATATAATCTGCTAGCGCTTTGCCATTTTTCCCGATAATCCGGAATACGTCCTTGCTGCCTGGTGTGGATACTTTTTCAGGGTTAGAAGAAATCTTGATTGTCGGTACCATTTCTCCAGTTGCGGACTCAATTTCTACCAGCTTATAAACTCCACCCAAAGAGGGTTGATCCGAAGCCGTAATCAATTGTGTGCCTACACCCCATGTGTCGATGGCTGCACCTTGCAGCTTCAGATCCATGATTGTATTCTCATCCAGATCGTTGGACGCCACAATCTTCACATAATCTAGCCCCGCTTCATCCAGCATATTCCGTGCCTGCCGGGATAGATAGGCCAAGTCACCGCTGTCTAAACGGATACCGATCATCTTTTTACCTTGAGCTTCAAGCTTTTTGGCGGTTCTAATCGCATTCGGCACACCACTGCGCAACGTATCGAAGGTATCAACTAATAGTGTAACTTCATCCGGCATCACCTTAGCATAAGCATCAAAAGCTTCCTGCTCGCTGCTGAAGCTCTGAACCCAAGAATGAGCATGTGTACCTTTGGTAGGGATGCCAAACATTTTACCTGCCAGCATGTTGGAGGTTGCATCAAAGCCGCCGATATAGGCCGCTCTAGCGCCCCAGACCGCCGCATCCGCTTCTTGTGCCCGACGGGTACCAAACTCCAGGAGTATATCATTCGGAGCTACCTGCTTGATTCGGGAAGCTTTCGTAGCGATCAGCGTCTGGTAGTTCATGAAGTTCAGAATAGCGGTCTCCACCAGCTGCGCTTCCATGATCGTCCCTTCCACACGGATTAGTGGTTCATCCGGGAAAATCAACGCCCCTTCTTTCATCGAATAAACGTTGCCCTGAAAATGAAATTGCAGCAATTCTTCCAAAAAAGCAGGAGCGTAATTTTCTTCTTGCTCCGATAAGTAACGGATATCATCTTCGGTGAAACGCAAGCCGCCGATGTACCCAACGATACGCTCTAATCCTGCGAACACGGCATAGCCGTTTCCGAAAGGCAATTTGCGGAAATAAGCTTCAAATACAGCTTTTCGCTTATGGCTTCCATTCACCCAGTGGGCATACATCATATTGATCTGATATTTATCTGTATGTAGCGCAAGTTCTCTCTTCAAGTCCTCATCTCCTAATATCCACGTTGCTGTATGTGTATGTTTTTTATAGTATTATGCCTTAACAACGTCTGCTCCTAAACTTCCCCGGAAATGATTTAGTGCCCATTTATGTCCATCCGCGTTGAAGCTGGCGACCGCATCTTCGTGCACAGTAATAGTAAAACCTTTGTTATATGCATCCACCGCAGTGTGCAAAACACATATATCTGTACATACGCCAATCAAATGAAGGTCAGTAATGCCACGTTCCCGCAGCTTAAGCTCCAGATCAGTTCCACTAAAAGCGCTATATCGAGTTTTGTCCATCCAATAGATGGAATCCTGGTCAGCTTCATAAACAGTTTTCAAACTTCCATAAAGCTCCCGCCCTCTAGTCCCTCGTACATTGTGAGGTGGAAACAGTTTACTCTCGGGATGATAAGGATCATTGTCTTCATGTAAATCAACAGCCATTACAACATAATCGCCATTTTGGACAAACTCAGACGTTAATTGGCTGATTCTTGGCTCAATATCGATTGCAGGCTGCCCAACCGGTAAATTCCCATCGACAAAATCATTGGTAAAGTCAATTACTATTAGTGCTCTCATGAGAATCGTCCCTCCCCTGATTTAAGACACTACGTATAAATAGACAACAATGGCTCGTGATCTGTAAACATATACAGCTGAGCCGGGCGTTGTGAGTATTGATTGGAGCTGAGTGCATTGCCCTCTTCATCTCTCACTTCTTTTAATATACCCTGACGGCTGCGTGTTGACGTGATTTTACGAATAAAATTTGGTTCTTTAAATTCCGGCACTACTGTCTGAATCACCTGATAAAGCTCACTTAGCGTAAAATGCCTAGGCAAAAACTGTCTTGCTATCGTTGTCTGCAGCATTTGCTGTTGGATACGTACGTATGCATCCTTGATGATTTCATGGTGGTCAAAAGCGAGCTCCAGTTCTTCTAACGCTTCCTGTAACGTAAATAAACCCACTTCACCCGCATCGTCGGAAGCTTGTCTTTGCTCCAGCATCCACTCTTCTACTAAAGCGAAAAAGGCATGGCTGATAATCCATCCCCGAGGGTCGCGGCCAGGTGTACTATAAACCCCAAGATATTCTAAGTGACCTCCATCGACACCGGTCTCTTCTTTCAGCTCACGAGTTGCAGCATCATATATAGACTCATCTTCCTGACAGAATCCGCCTGGTAGAGCCCACATGCCTGCACATGGCCATTTTTTCCGTCTAATTAACATTACCTTCAACTCACGTAAAGGCAGCGTCTTGGTGACCGTCTTCCGTTCGCGTTTGGTCAGTGTAAACATTACAATGTCGGCCGGAACACCATCCGGTGTACGATATTTTTTGGCGTTATAGGTTAATTCCCCATTGTCGCTCATAATTGCCCCATCCTTTTCCGAAGCTGTAGTTTTACTTATTCGTATCTTTAAATGTACCAAACATGTTCTTCATAAATCAACAGATGAATTCCATTATTTTACATTATCCTACAAAAAAGACTATATGAGAAACGACGTTGTCGTTGAATTATAAGGATTATGTATTTTCATGTACTTTACTTCTACCTCTTATATTGAAATAAAGGGACGGATCTGCATCCGCCCCCTGAACTGAGTGTGGGTTATCCGCATGTGGTCGGAGGCGCTTCAGTGCCGGCTTCCACATTTATTTTTTCCGAAACGGTATCTCTAATCACGGAAATTACCAGCTGAAGCAAATAATTAATGTCGCTCTGGCTTTGCTGAAATTCGTTCACGACTGGAATACCGTCGATCTCATCTTGCAGCACTTCAATTTCACGTTCAATTTTGGCGACCATATCTTTATTATTGAAGCTTTCGAAGGCCACGATTTCTTTTTGTTTTTTCTTAATGGTCGCAATCAGTCCTTGCACACGCTCGTGATTAAGAATTTTTTGCTCAGCCTGCTGAAAATGGCGTACCTCTTCACTGGTTGAGATTAATGATGCTAGTTCTTTAGCTTTGCCCATAATATCCTCGCGAACGATCAGATCACGGGTATTATAAGTTTTCATTCCATATTTATTCAACTGTTGTTCTTCTGTACTCATTAGTCATCTCCCCATTCGTATGTGATTAATGAACAGCTGCGGCCTCGACCACAATATCCCCTTTAATGTACCATGTTTTGGTATCTGTAATTCTCACGTTTACAAATGTGCCGATAAGCTCCTTAGGACCTTCAAAATGGACCAGCTTGTTAGCGCGGGAACGGCCGGAAAGGACTTCGGAGTTATTCTTACTCTCCCCTTCAACCAATACCTCTACAACTTCACCCAGCATCCGGTCATTAATGATCCGGCTGTTCTCTTTGATGAGATCATTTAATCTTTGCAGACGTTCACTCTTCACCGACATCGGTACATTATCTTCCATCGCCGCTGCTGGTGTGCCCTCACGTGGAGAATAAATGAACGTATATGCCATATCATACCCAACCTCACGCACAAGCGATAGGGTATCTTCAAATTGCTCATCAGTCTCCCCAGGGAAACCAACGATAATATCGGTACTTAATACAGCATTCGGCACACTTATCTTAATCTTGCGTACTAATTCCAGATAAGCTTCCCGGGTATATTTACGGCTCATTTTCTTAAGAACGGCAGTACTCCCCGATTGAACCGGCAGATGGATATGCTCCACCAAGTTGCCGCCTTTGCCCAAAACCTCAATCAATTTATCGTCAAAATCTCGTGGATGCGATGTCATGAAGCGAATGCGCGGAATATCAATCAGACGCATATCATCCATCAGGTTACCGAAAGTGTAATCAATATCCGTAAAATCTTTACCGTAAGCATTTACGTTCTGCCCCAATAGCGTTACTTCCTTGAAGCCTTGGCGCGCAAGCTCTCTCACCTCAGCGATAACGTCCTCTGGACGACGACTGCGTTCTTTACCGCGTGTAAACGGTACGATGCAATACGTGCAGAACTTATCACAGCCATACATAATGTTCACCCAAGCGCGCATGCCTTCCCGCTTCTTCGGCAAGTTCTCAATAATGTCGCCTTCTTTGGACCATACCTCAACCACAAGCTCTTTACTAAATACCGCTTCTTTAATGAGGTGTGGCAACCTGTGAATATTATGCGTACCGAAGATCATATCCACGAAGCCATGCTTTGACATAATCCGGTTGACTACGCCTTCCTCTTGGGACATGCAACCGCATACCCCTAACAACAGACCCGGCTTCTCGATCTTCAGGTTCTTAAGATGTCCTAGCTCTCCAAATACCTTATCCTCGGCGTTCTCCCGAATCGCACAAGTATTCAGCAAAATGAGATCCGCGTCATTCCGGTCAGCGACACTGCGGTAGCCCATCTGTTCCAATAGGCCCTTCATCGTTTCCGTGTCATGCTCATTCATTTGGCAGCCATAAGTTGTTATATGATAATATTTGCCCACTCCGAAATTCTGCATCTCTTCAGGAATCTCGAAATCATAATGCACTTCTATTTCTTCCTTGCCGCGCCGTTTTCCTTCTTTATAGTCAGGCTGGCTATTAATTTGCACATTTCTTCCTTTAATCCGGTAAGTAACCTTACCTTCCTCTTCACTAATTACCTTTGCATCACTAAAATCAAAATATTTCGAATAATCCTTAGAACCCTTGCCGGATTTTAAGTCCGGTGAGTTATGGTTCCCCTTTGTCATGCTGTTTTCACGTCCTCTATTGTTCAACAATTATTTTTATACTTTGCTAATTTAAAATTATAACATAATGCTGGCCTAACATAGAAGTGCCCGGTCTATTAATGATGTAATGAAGCGTTGCATATCGACAAAAAAATACCCCGCCAACGTTTGGCAGGGTCAAGTTCTATCATATTAAGGGGGGTATGCTACTATTATAAGCAGATACACTCCTCTTGAAACAGTTACACAACCTCTTACCTAAAAAAATAGTCATTGTATATTCTGCTAGTTTTAGTAAAGCGTATTCGTTGCTTCAGGAGTAAATGGGATGATTTCGTCTATCGCTCCACTCTGTACTTTGGCAGGCCAAGCCGGATCGCTAATAAGCGCTCTGCCCACTGCAACCAAATCAAACTCCTCCCGATCAAACCTTTCAGTTAACTCATCAATATTATCCTCAGGCTTCTGAGCTTTATCTTCCTCGAAGAAATCGCTTTGCAGGCCAATAGAGCCTACTGTAATACACGGCTTCCCGGTAAGCTTCTTAGTCCACCCAGCTAAATTAAGATCAGAGCCAGCAAATTCAGGTTGACTGAAGCGTCGGGTCGAGCAATGAAAGATATCTACACCCGCTTCGCTAAGCGGTGCCAGGAAACTCGCAAGTTCTTCTGAAGTCTTCGCCAGCTTCTCATCATACGCCCCCAGCTTCCACTGGGAAAAGCGCAGCACGATTGGGAAGTCTGGTCCAACCGCTTGACGACATGCTTTAATGATCTCGACAGCGAATGTTGTTCTTCCTACCAAATCGCCACCGTAACGATCGGTACGTTTATTCGTTCTATTCCAGAAGAACTGGTCTATCAGATACCCATGAGCGCCATGCAGCTCGATGCCATCAAAGCCAACGCTTTTGGCATTTGCCGCCGCTTGAGCGAAGGCTGTTACTAAGCTTTCAACCTCTTCTGTGGTCAGCGGCTCTGTCACCGGCTCACCTGCTAAATTAAGACCCGAAGGGCCTACAGGAAGGGCTTCAACGTTAGGATACTCGCCGATTGTACGCGCCATCCCCACATGCCAAAGCTGCGGGATGATCTTGCCGCCAGCTGCGTGAACCTCTTCCACAACCTTCTTCCAGCCTTCTAAAGATGCTTCTTCATGTATATTAGGAATATCTTGGTGACTGACAGCCGCTGGATGATTTATCGCAGTACCCTCAGTAACAATTAATCCCACTCCACCCTCTGCACGTCTACGATAATAAGCAGCAACATTGCTTCCCGGCACACCCTTCGGAGACTGCGCGCGTGTCATCGGCGCCATTACAAATCGGTTCGACAGCGAAAGATTCCCCACTTGAAAAGGTAAAAATAGTTGCTCTGTATTCATATGTTACCTCCAATTTATTAATTGATTACTTTAAGTAAGCTTATTATCTACCCAAAAGATGGGAAATGCAAATTTTAAGAAAAAGACAACAAAAACCGGACCTCGCAGAATCTACGATTGCCCGGTTTCACCAAATTATAATGACTCTCTAGACTTCAAGAATCCCCGCTTTAGGTGTAACTCCAAATGCTTTAGCTAAATCCCATAGCTGTTGGTCTGTGATCTTTTGTTTGATTTCTCTACCGCCAATCAGGTTGTAGATCGTCGCAGCCTTTTCAACCGTTTCTACTAGACCAAAGGTAGCATCCATGGTGGAGCCAGTGCCAAAAATCCCATGCTGCGGCCAGATGACTAAACGGTGATCCTTCATTTTTTTGGCAGTCTCACGGCCGATTTCACTGCTGCCCGGAACAATCCACGGAATAACACTGACCCCATCAGGGAAAACAACAAGGCACTCTGTGCACATTTCCCATAACGTTTTGGTAAACTTCAGTTCGTCCAGATCATGCGTGAAGGTCATCGCGATAACATTTGTAGCATGTGTATGCAGCACGATACGGTGTGTGGGATCTACTTTCAAACGTTCAATATGACTCATAAAATGCGAAGCGAGCTCACTCGTAGGAACTGCACCATTCCGCAATCCCCACAATACTTCCACACTTTCGCCATTGCCGCTAACTCTTAACACTCCCAAATTCGCTTCAGGGTCTTTAATCACATTTCTGAAATATTTGCCCGAACCTGTTACGATAAAATACTTGCCTGCTAATTCTTTTACCGGAAAGGTGAGTTTGATCGTACGCAAAGGCTCCAGTACATTAATATACTTAGCCACCTCGTTCTCATCCAGCAAATAGCTGACATTCCCACCATTCAGTTCATCCCAGCCAAGCTCCCACATATGACGGGTAATCTCTGACATTTCCTGAATAAATGGAGCTTCACTGCTGGCAATATAACCTTTTGATTCTAACAAGGATGTACTCATAGTCTATTCTCTCCTTTGTATTTGCTGCTCTCCGTATCCACTTCTATCTTAAAGACAAAACGTCTTGTTCATAATTTTTCACTTCAGTAAGCCATTGCTCACGCACCGGTGTACCTTGTGATGCACAGTAGTAATCCCAGACCGCTCCAAACGGATACGATTTGAACTCTTCTACCAGAGCAAGACGTGAAGTATAATCCCCGGACCGCTCGATTTGCTTAAGTTCTTCCACTGGTTCCAGCATCGCACGCAGCAACGCCTTAATAGTGTTGCGGGTGCCAATGACCCATGCCGCGAGATGATTGATACTGCCATCAAAGAAATCCAATCCAATATTCGTACGAGGAAGTAAATCCCCGCGAACCAATTCACGGGCGATTTCCAGCAGCTCATCATCCATTGTTACCACATGGTCACTGTCCCAGCGGACAGGTCTGCTGACATGCAGCAGCAGCTGCTCACTGAACATCAGAATCGAAGATAATTTATTCGAAATCACTTCTGTAGGATGAAAATGTCCCGCATCCAAACAGATCGCTTTTCCATTTGTTAAACCATAACCCATATAGAATTCATGAGAGCCAACCACATAGCTTTCAGAACCAATTCCAAACAGTTTACTTTCCAAGGCATCCATATTATAAAGCGGATCTATTTCCTGACTAAAAATCTCATCCAGCGACTCTTTTAAACGTACTCTCGGAGCTAGCCGATCTACTGGCGTATCCTTATATCCGTCTGGAATCCAAAAGTTCGTCACACAAGGCTGACCCAGCTCCCGCCCAAAATGCTCAGCGATCGTACGTGAAGCTTTACAGTGTCTGATCCAGAAATTCCGAATCTCCGCGTCCGAATGACTGAGAGTGAATCCATCGGCTGCTTTCGGATGTGAGAAACAAGTAGGGTTAAAATCAAGCCCTAAGCCCTGCTCCTTCGCCCAATCCACCCAGGATTGAAAATGTCGTGGCTCTAGTTCATCCAAATCTACAGGTTCATCTGTATCTGCGTAAATAGCATGCAGGTTAACCTTATGTTTACCAGGAATAAGAGACAACGCCTTTTCTAAATCTTGACGTAGTTCATCTGGTGTACCCGCCCGGCCCGGATAACTTCCCGTTACCGCAATGCCCCCGCTTAGTTCTTTTTCCTTAAAAAGAAAACCTTTTACATCATCACCCTGCCAGCAATGAATGGAAATTTTAATTTGCGCGAGTCGCTCCAGCACTTTATCCACATCAATACCGTGGGCTGCGTATAGTTTTTTGGCTTCGTTATAACTAGTGATAATGCTCTGATCCATGCTGTTTATCCTCCTAAATTAGTGCAAGTCTGTTTCGCTTAGATAAGCTCATTCACCTTGGACAGATGAAGGCTTCTCCAGCGATTTAGAATGTTATTAAAATGCTTGATCGGCTGCGGAATGTATGATGTTATTTCAAAAGATTGTTCGATAATAGCTCTTGCCTCAGTTATGTCTGCAATGGAATCTGTGCTAATCATCTGCACTACTATATTTCCTAGAGCAGTCGCTTCCGTTGGTCCAGCCTTTACTTCCCTGCCGATAACGTCAGCGGTTAGTTGGCATAAAAGCCGATTGTTCGCCCCGCCGCCGACAATTTGCAATCCCTCGATCCGACGTTCTGTCAGCTCCTCCAACTCTTCCAAATAAGTTAGATAGGATAACGCCAAGCTGTCAAAAACACAACGTGCTAACTGTCCAGGTGTCTCCGGAACGGGCTGCTCACTCTCCATACAGGCACTGCGGATTTCTTCTATCATGTTCGATGGATTAAGAAACCTTGGTGCATTACAAGGGATCAGGCTGCGAAACCCCTCTTCTCCCTGTGCAAGCTCTGCAAGCTCCGCAAAACTATAGCAATTGTTCAGTAATCTGCGAACCTCTTGAATAAGCCATAAGCCCATTACATTTTTGAGGAATCTATAAGTTCCGTAGGCTCCCCACTCATTGGTGTAGTTAGCCTGCATGGCTTTTAGAGAATTTAGAGGCTCCGTTCTTTCTACACCGAGTAAAGACCAAGTTCCACTGCTGATATAAGCTGAGCCTTCTTGAAGTGGAGCACCTAGCACTGCTGAGGCTGTATCATGGGATGCCACACAGATCAGCTGGCATTCAGGCAGGTCATATTGTTGGATTAAAGCTTCGTCAAGAGGACCAACCACTACACCAGGCTCAGTTAATTTTGCAAATTGATCTTTCCTGATATTCAAAAATTCTAATAGGTCATCGTCAAAATCCCGGCTTTCCAGATTCAACAGCTGTGTTGTAGATGCAATCGTAACCTCGTTGATTTTACGGCCAGTCAGTCGGTAATATAGATAATCTGGTACAAGTAAAATCTGATCCGCTTGCGCTAGCTCTTCTTCTTTATGAACATATAACTGATTCAAGGTATTGATGGATAACTGCTGGATTCCTGTCTTTTCATAGACGGTTTGTGGTGAAAGCTGCTGTGCCACCTGATCCACAGCCAGATCCGTTCTGCGGTCCCGGTAGGCGTATACTTCCTGAACACGATTCCCGTCCGCATCTACCAGCACATAATCTACACCCCATGTATCAATACCGAGCGTACAGGTAGTAATTCCATCGGTTTTAGCCTTCCGAAGCCCGATCATAATCTGCTCTACTAAATAATCAATGTCCCAGAAACAGGAACCCTCTTGTTCCGTAAAGCTATTGCTAAAGCGATGAAGCTCTTCTAAGGAAAGAATACCTTCTTGCAATATTCCGCGCACCAGCCGCCCACTTGAGGCGCCGATGTCAACGGCGATGTGGTTATTCATAAACAATCTCCTATGATAAGGGGTGATTTATAATATTTTTTTGAACAGTGTAATAACTTCTTCTTTAGTAGGAATAAAAGGGTTCCCTGGTGCACAAGCATCCTTCATCGAATTTTCAGCCAAAAGATCAAGATCTACTTCTTCTACACCAAGCTCGGATAATTTGGCTGGAATCCCTACTTCTTTAGACAACGCCTTGATCGACTCAATTACGAAATCTGCGCATTGTTTATCCGTTTGGTTCTCTACATTAAGTCCAATCGCTTTAGCAATGGATCTGAATTTCTCAGGCACATATTTGGCATTTTCTTCTTCCACAAAAGGCAGCAGCATCGCGTTACATACGCCGTGCGGCAGATCGTATACGCCGCCCAGCTGATGCGCCATCGCATGCACATAACCAAGCCCCGCATTATTGAAAGCCAATCCGCCAAGGAATATCGCGTATACCATCTGTTCACGCGCTTCGATATCATGGCCATTCTTCACAGTACGAGCCAGATTAGCAAAAATAAGCTCCACTGCGGCTAGTGCCGTAGCATCAGTTACCGGATATGCTCCCGGCGTCACCAGCGCTTCAATCGCATGAGTCAATGCATCCATACCCGTGGCCGCGGTAAGTGCAGCGGGTTTATCAACCATAAGCTCAGGATCGTTGACTGAAATCGTCGCAAGGCTGTTCTTATCTACCATAACCATCTTCACTTTGCGTTCTTCGTCTGTGATTACATAGTTAATGGTCACTTCAGCCGAAGTACCAGCAGTGGTATTCACGGCGACAATCGGCAGTGATTTATGCTTAGACTTGTGTACACCTTCATATTCTTTGATATGACCGCCATTTGTGGCAATGATACCAATGGCTTTGGCAGTATCCTGTGGTGATCCACCGCCAATGGAAATCAGATAATCACAATTCTGCGCTTTGAGATAATCAACGCCATCGTGGACATTTTTACAGGTCGGATTGGGTTTCACTTCATCATAGATGGCATATTCAATCTCCGCTTCGTCCAATACCGTCAGCAATTTACCAGCAATGCCACTTTTCATAAGGAATTTGTCCGTAACAACAAGCGCCTTTTTTAATTTAAGCTCTTGGATGTATGGACCAATCTCCTGCAAGCATCCCTTGCCCATAATATTGATCGATGGAACATAATACACATGCGTGCTCATGCTTGACCAGCCTCCTAAAGTTAATTTATCAACACCAAAGTTTTACACACAACTCTGCAAGCTAGAGCGTAGTATTCCGGCTGCAGCGCCTCAGGCTGGCCTCTAAATCGCAACTGGGCCGGCTCTGGTATCTTTCAAATCTAATTACCACTACAGGACTTCTTTTCTCCTTCATCGTATGCCCGCAAATCTTTGTTGTCAACATTTTAAATATTATTTATGTTGTTTTTATTTGTTTTATATCCGTTTTGTGAATATTATTGGAAAACAAACATGATTTTACGTTGATTTTATTGCAAAACACAGATATTTGGAGCTATGATTAAGGAATATAAAGATTTCGGAAAGGTGATCCCTATGCTTGCAGCTGAAAGACGCAAAAAAATAATTGATCTTGTTCATCAGGATAAACGAGTATTAGTCTCTGATCTAAGCCGGATGTTTGAAGTTACAGAAGAGACGATACGCAGAGACTTGGAGAAGCTGGAGAAGGATGGCATTCTAAGCCGAACCTATGGCGGGGCCATGCTGAATCGTCACACGAACGAGGATTTGCCTTTTGTTACACGCAATGCGCTGAATACAGATATCAAACGGGGAATCGCCCTTAAGGCGCTAGATTTAATCAATGATGGAGATACGTTAATGGTGGATCCTAGCTCCACAGCCTTTGAGTTTCTAAAACTGCTTGGCAATAAAAACAATCTGACCATTATTACGAACTCGATTAATATTTTGCATGAGTTCTCGAATTCTGGGATGGATATCGTCTCTACCGGAGGTTCTTTACGTTACCGATCCATGTCACTCGTTGGTCCTGTAGCACATGACACCATTCAAAGATACAATGTGGACACTGCGGTTATCAGTTGTAAAGGAATAGATATGGAGCGAGGCATCACAGATTCTAATGAACCGGAGTGTGAGCTCAAGAAATATATGCTACGTCAAGCTAACAAGGTCATACTCCTGGCCGATCACACCAAATTCGATAAGACCGCCTTTACGAAGCTGATCGAGCTTGGCCAAATCGACTTTTTGATCACAGACCGCCAGCCTTCTGAGGTTTGGTTGAAGCGCCTGAACAAAGAGAATATTGAGCTTCTCTATTAATCGGGCTCAAACGCCTTCGCAGCCCATTTAAAAATGCCGTTCCCCAATGAGTAATGGGTGACGGCATTTGTTGTATGGAGATGATTATCTTTTTGTATAAACCTGAGAGATTGGGACTACGTTGACTGTTGATTTGGGATTTTCGCGTTGCACTTGCGTTGTAGTTTTTTTCCTGCAAATATATATAAGCGCTGGTGGAAAATTCAGCAGTACCCACTTCGTGTGTAGGATCTCAAAATGCTGGCTCAACTCTGTTTTCATCCGCGGAAAATATTCATAGGTTATAAACCACCCTCCTTCTTTTAAAGAAGAAATGATCTGTTCCATAAACCTAGTGCGGTCTGGCTTCGAGAAATTCATCAAAGACAAACTACTCACGATACAATCCAGCTTCTCCAGACTGCTGTTATGAAGCGCAAGACGCAGCCGGAGACAATCGTTGTTGCAGAAACATCCGGGGAATTCCTCTCTTAACTGACTGCGAAAATCAGGATCTATTTCAAATAGAAGAACATTCATACCGGTCTTTTCTCCACGCGGAATAAACCTTGTGATTGCACCAGTCCCCGCACCCAACTCAGCCATAGAATGCACTTGGTTCCAAGGCACTGGATCAAGCAACGTCTGGGCCAGCCAATGTGAACTGGGAGTTACACTACCATATTGTCGGGGCGCATGCAGAAATTTATTTAGAAAATGAAGTCGCTCACGAATTCCACTTTGCATGAAATCTCCCCCTTGCTTCCTAACTTACCCTTCTACCCCTAAAATATGTAAACTGCATTAAATTCGTACTCCATCTATACTTCCCATTATCTATTCCCCTTAAAATAAAAAGCCCAAATTTCTCCGCAACATAAATTGCGGGAAATTCGAGCTTGTAAACACTCAATTCAGAGTCGGCCAATCTTATTTAGTTTCCACAGCGTGTCCGCCGAACTCGTTCCGCAGTGCAGCAACTACTTTTCCAGTGAATGTGTCGGTCTCAAGGGAACGGTAACGCATCAATAACGCCATTGCGATGACCGGAGTCGCCGCTTGTAAATCAAAGGCGGTTTCAAGCGTCCACCTGCCTTCACCAGACGAATGCATAATGCCCTTAATCTCATCTAGTTTAGCGTCCTTCGAGAAGGCGCGTTCCACAAGTTCCATCAGCCACGAACGGATTACAGAGCCGTGATTCCACACCCGAGCTACTTCCTCAAAGTTGTAGTCAAATTCACTCTTTTCCAGAACCTCAAAACCTTCACCGATAGCAGCCATCATGCCGTATTCGATACCGTTATGCACCATTTTTAGAAAATGGCCGCTACCTGCTTTACCAGCATATAAAAAGCCGCTTTCTACAGCTGTATCACGGAAAATAGGCTCCACAACTTCCCAAGCTTCGGGATCTCCGCCAACCATGTAACAAGCGCCATTACGCGCCCCTTCCATACCGCCAGAGGTACCTGCATCCATAAAGTGAATTCCGTGCTCCTTCAATTCCTCATACCGACGAATCGATTCCTTATAATGCGAGTTTCCTGCTTCAATAACGATATCACCTTTAGACAACTGTGGAGTAAGTTCAGCGATTACAGAATCAACGACCTGATGCGGAACCATGATCCAAATGATTCTTGGTGTTTCCAATTGCTGTACCAATTCTGGAAGCGTTACTGCTCCACTAGCGCCTTTAGCTTTCATTTCTTCTACAGCAGGTGCATTCAAATCAAAAGCAACAACCTCATGTCCATGATCCAGCAAATTTTGACCCAAATTAAAACCCATTTTTCCTAACCCAACTAATCCTACTTTCATGTAAATTCCCTCCGATTTATAGATTCTTGTGATGTATTTTAGCTAAATTGGCAAAAAAAACAGGCAGGGGCTTAAGCCCCTGGCCGTATAGATTCCTGCGCTGCTGCAACTTCTGCTTGAGCGTCGAGAAGATCTGACTCCTGATCTGTATCATCAAACCACCAGCGGTCTTCACCCAAAAGCTCCATAGCCGCATCTGGACCATAAGAACCTGAAGCATAGGTATGAAGTGGCATTAGCCCCTCTTCCATAGCTTCCTGGATTGGTGTAACCCATTGCCATGACAGCTCGACTTCTTTCCAGTGAGCAAAGAAAGTGGCGTCACCACGAAGCGCATCAAAGATCAGATTTTCGTAAGCTTCTGGTACGTCTGAAGTTCCGGCTTCATAAGTAGCGAGGACAGGTTCAAGTTTCCCTTTTTGCAGCTGATCCTTCGTATTCAACTGAAGCGTAATGGCTTCATTTGGACCGATCTCGATGATGAGCAGATTTGGAACGTCATTCCCTTTATTTTTGTTATTGTTATCATTAAACGGTTCTTTAAATTCTATAACGATTCTTGTTGATTTCTCTTTCATTCTCTTGCCGGTACGGATATAGAACGGAACTTCATTCCACAATGGATCATCTATAAACAAACGCGCTGCAATAAACGTCTCATTTTGTGAGGATTGGCTAATTCCGGGTTCATCCAAGTAGCCTGCAACAGATTTACCTTTAATTTCACCTTCAGCATATTGTCCGCGGACAACATATTGATTAACTTCGTCTTTACTTAGCGGAATGAGGCGCTCCATGACATATCTTTTCTTCCCACGGATCTCTTCAGGTGTACTGCCTTTTGGAAGCTGCATCGCCATCATCATGAGCAATTGAAGCATATGGTTCTGGAACATATCACGAAGTGCTCCAGCTTTATCATAATAGCCTGCCCGTTCTTCAACGCCAACAATCTCACTCGCCGTAATTTGCACATTTGCGATATACCGATTTTTCCACAGTGCTCTAAGCACAGGATTTGAATATTTTAGAACTTCCAGATTCTGAACCATCGGTTTACCCAAGAAGTGGTCAATTCGGAAAATCTCCTCTTCAGTAAATACGGCATTCAAGCTGTCATTTAACTCTCTTGCTGTTTGCAAGTCTGTACCAAAAGGCTTCTCAATAATCAGACGCTTCCAGCCCTTCGTAGATCCCAGACCACTGGAGTGAATATTGGCGGCAATTTCCTTGAAAAACTCAGGACCCACCGATAGATAGAACATCCGATTCTCCGGAATGTTAAAAAATTGCTCACGACGTTTAACATGCTCCAGTAGCTTCAAATAATCTTCTGTGTTACCTACATCTAGAACGCTATATTCAAAAGCTTCCAAGAAAACCTGCAACTGTGGAGATTCAACTGCCGGCTGTCTAGAAAATGTCTGCAAAGATTGCAGGACTTGCTTACGGAAAGCTTCAGTTGAAACTTCTCTTCTTCCTAATCCAATCACTGAGAGAGGACCTGAAATTTGACCATCTAAAAAGAGGTTATATAGTGCAGGATAGATTTTACGTTTTGCTAAATCTCCTGTAGCGCCAAAAAGCACAAATGTTGATGATTCCACTTTCATTCCTCCCGCTATTATATATTATTTATTAACTTACTTTTAATTACTAGCATACTCAGTAGAATCAATCATACGACTGATATTTTTATTCGTCAACCTCATTTCGACATTTACGAAAAGTTATTATTTTCACAAAGCTTCGAATTGGTAATTATGATTAATGTCACACCAATTATCTTATTGGATTATTCGTATTAATTTACTAGGAAATAATCCGAAAATAAGATAACAACCCGCTCCCAGCATGGCTTTTGGCGTTCTGACTTTACACACTCTGATTTAAAATTCTTCATCCAAAGCTGTTTACAACATAAACAAAATTCCCAGTCGCTTAAATAAGCTCATCCTTCCCCTGTGTTTCAAACTAACTTTAAGTAATAGAGTGGTTTGGTCTCGCGCGCCTTGATGAAGACTATGCGATTTGATTCCAAGTTTGGGAATTAAGCATAAAAAGTGACTGCTTCGAGGAATATTACTTGAGAATGCTTCGAAGGAATTTTCGCTGAGCACATTGGAGTGATTTGGAGTCTGTGAAGAGAACCTTGTGAAATGAAGTGAACCATTAGGATTGTCCTGAAGTTTGCTAGGTGAACCGTGTGGATGTCTTGAAGTTTGCTAAGTGAACCCTGTGAATGTCTTGAGTTTGCTAGGTGAACCATTGGGAATGTCCTGAAGTTTGCTAAGAGTACCCTGTGAGTGTAGTTTGCTAAGTGTGCGCTTTGGGGGATCACTTAAAAGTTCGCATAGAGCGTCTTTAGATCCAGTTTGGAGTAACATTTATGTTTACCCGCATCTCCGGCTGCGGCGAGATCAGACCTTGGAGACCTTAGACGTCGATTCTTACTCATCTGCAGTGGTTTTATGTCCACACCATGGAGGAAACGGACTCAGGTGCCCTCAAACGTCGATTCGTACTCGTCTGCCGTGACCTTATGTCCACACTAACTATGGGTTCGGACTCAGGTGACATTCTACTTCGATACTTACTCGTCTGCGGAGGCTACGAGTCCTCGCCATCGACGGTCCGGACTCAGGAGACGCTATTTCACAGATTTTGGTCATTTCGCCCTGCTAACGGACTCAGATGCAACTATTCGACCAAATATACTCCTCTTTGGAGCAAAAACTTGGCAATAAGAGCTGTGCGGTCCGATACTTCTGAATAATGCTCCAAAAACACTAAATAGCTGCTATACAGTCCGAACGATGATGTATTATCGTCAATCTTGGCTAGTCCGGACTCAGGTGACATTATACGTCGATACTTACTCGTCAGTTGAGGCTACATGTTTTCACTAACTATGGGTTTGGACTCAGGTGACGCTATACGTCGATTCTTACTCGTCTGCGGAGGCTACATGTTCTTGCCATGGATGGTCCGGACTCAGGAGATGCTATTTCGCAGATTCAGGTCATTTCGCCATGCTATCGGACTCAGATGCAACTATTCGACCCAATGTACTCCTCTTTGGAGCAAAAACTTGGCTATAAGAGCTATGCAGTCCGATAATTCTGAAAAATACTCCAAAAACACCAAATAGCTGCAATACAGTCCGAACGATGATGTAGTATCTTCAATCTTGGCTAGTCCGGACTCAGATGACCATAAACATCGATTCATACTCGTCAACCTAGACTGGATGTCCACACTAACTATGAGTTCGGACTCAGGAGACGTTATTTCGCAGATTTAGCCCATTTCGCCATGCTATCGGACTCAGATGCAGCTATTGAACCAAATCCACCCCTCTTTGGAGCAAATACTTGGCAATAAGAGCTATGCAGTCCGATACTTCTGAATAATGCTCCAAAAACACCAAATAGCTGCAATACAGTCCGAACGATGCTGTAGTATCATCAATCTTGGTTAGTCCGGACTCAGCTGACATTATACGTCGATTCGTTCTCGTATGCTTAGATTGCAAGTCTGCACCATCTTGAGATCGGACTCAGGAGACCTTACACGTAGATACCTCGTCATCCCCATGGATCAAACAGATCCGGAAGTCCTTATATCGCAGATTCAAACCACCTCACATTGGACTAGTTACCTACCAAGTTACAATGCCATTTGTTTAGAGCCGGTACATTAAGTGTTATAGTTAATGAACATAAGATTTTTCATTCAGTTCACGAAAGGAAGGAGAATTTTCATGAATATGGAGCAATGGGAACAAATTCGGACAGGACAGGGATTTATAGCTGCCTTGGATCAAAGTGGTGGCAGTACACCAAAAGCGCTGCTGCAATATGGTGTTGCAGAGGACAGTTACTCTAATGAAGATCAAATGTATGGGTTGGTTCACGAGATGAGAACGCGCATTATCAAGAGCCCTGCATTTGATTCAAAGCATATACTGGGTGCAATCTTATTTGAGAACACAATGGATCGTTCCATAGACGGGCAATATACTGCCGATTTTCTATGGGAGAAAAAAGGGATTGTGCCTTTCCTGAAAATCGATAAAGGTCTTGCCGACCCTGAAGACGGAGTACAACTAATGAAGCCTATTCCCGGCTTGAGTGATCTTCTGAAGCGGGCCAACGAACGTAACATCTTTGGTACAAAAATGCGCTCGGTGATTAAAGAGGCTAATCCTTCCGGTATCAAAAAGGTGGTTGAACAGCAGTTTGAAATCGGTAAGCAGATTTTAGCAGCGGGACTCGTACCTATTATCGAACCGGAAGTTGATATCCACAGTGCTGATAAAACGGCTTCAGAGAAGCTGCTAAAAGAAGAACTATCAGCCCAATTGTCTACGCTGGGCAAAGACGTGAAGGTCATGCTTAAGCTCTCCATCCCAACGGAGAATAATTTCTACCGTGAATTAATGGAGAATCCTCATGTTTTGCGAATTGTCGCTTTGTCCGGCGGTTACACACAAGCGGAGGCCAACGATAAGCTCGCCCATAATCAAGGGCTGATCGCCAGCTTCTCACGTGCGTTATCACAGGGACTAAGCGCTGGGCAGTCAGAAGAAGAGTTTAACGCGCTCCTCTCCAAATCTGTAGAAGCGATTTATGCAGCCTCTATTAAATAAGATCCTCATTTAAACCAGCACATAAAAAGAGCTGTGTCCCTGACAGGTGTTCCCTGCTAGGTAGCAGCTCTTTTTTTATGATGAGAATTTGCTTTTAAAGTCTAGAACTTTCAGATTAAACGCCATTTCGTCTACTCTTTCAGCCCACACAAGCATGCAATAGGTTTGTTAAAGTCCCTTACATCTTATCTAAGGACCACACCTGTACCTAAAACACATTAATCAACCACTTCTCTATTGTTTCTTAGTACACCATCCATAATTCCTGTTTTTAATCCAGCGCATTTCATTACCCAATAATTTCTTGATCTTACGCAAAAAAGGCTTCCACCACGCAAGTACGCGAGGTAGAAACCTAATCGATTACTTCTATGTTATCTTAAATCGAAACCACGAGGATTAATGCAATTAAAGCTGGCAGTCCTTGCATAAATAAAATAGACTTTTTCACCGTCAGTCCGCCATATAACGCCGCCACTATAACAGTTGATAGGAAAAAGATTTCAATTTGATGGCCGAAATTTACATTCGGATGAACCAATCCCCAAATTAAACCTGCCGCCAAAAATCCATTGTATAACCCTTGGTTCGCTGCCAGTGTTTTAGAAGCATCCGCAACTTCCTGTGTCATTCCAAAGACTCGAAGCCCTTTTGGCTTTGACCAAGCGAACATTTCTAAATAAACAATATAGATATGTATTAACGCAACAACACCGACCATAATATTAGCTACCCATACCATCAAAATAACCACCTTAATTTAATTTGCGTACAATTTAATTGTATCACATTAAAACTCAAAAGTGTATACAACATCTCATAAACAATTCGACGCTAAAAAAGAATAGCCATAATCTTCAAAAAAAGACTATCGCTATTCCATACGTAATGTTTTATGAAATTCTAAAATACTTTTGCAGCAATATAAACGGTTACGCTATTGTAAAAACCATAAAGAGAACCATTGCTCCAGACGAAATTGCTAGGATCTGAAATTCCCGTATTTTGAGACGCTTGATGTCCATGTTTCTCTGACCATAGACCTGAGCTATTTTGAAGCATGAAGTGGTAATCAACGTTATCCTCAGGAATATCGACTTTACCATTACCATTTGAGTCGATCCATCCCACTCTTAGTGCAATTCGATGTTCATCGGAATTAATCGCTGCAGTTCGGCCCGGAAGTATCCGCCAACCCGGTTTAAAGTATAAAGGATTCGTATTGCCATCTTGAACCACAAGACCAGCAGTATAATACACGTTAGTAAAATAGGCAGGATCTCTGACATTTGAGACCCCGTCTCCATCACCAGGGTTGATTGCCCCTGGAAATCTTAAGGCATAACCATAACAGTTAATCCCATAACTATTTTCGGCTGTATACGGCCACGCATGACCATAAGCGGAAGATAGAGTTGCTTGCGGAGCATCAGGTTCAAAAGTAGGTGTTATTAGCTCCGGTGCCAACAATTCATTATTAATAAGATTGTCATCTGCTGGGGGTACAAAGCTTGAAGACTCTTTGAGTTCTCCAACTGTAGTAACATTTCCTTGTGTGTCCACAATAATCGTATCGTCGCCCTTCCATTCTCCAACCCAAACCTTTTCCGGTCCAGAAGTTTGTACTTCTTTCAAATTACTTACGTCGACGTCGATGGGTGCGGCCATTGCAGCAGAGGACAGGGCCAGATTCAGTAAGAGCGTGCAGGTTATTGCGACTTTATAAGTCTTTTTCAAAATCACAAACATCCCTTTCTATGTAAGATAAGTAAAAATTAACATTTTATCCTAAAATAGAATATGAAGAATGTTATGGTTTTTCCGAACACCTATAAAGCTTTATATTCAAAATAGTCAAAATAAGCCGGCTTCGCTTGCTGATCCAAATCCTGAGCACATACCCCGACATAGGAACCGGTAAAGCCAAGCTTGCCGCCATATTCATCCGAAAGCGTACCAAAATCTAAGGGAGTACAGACAGCTGTCCAATTCACCCCGTCTGATGAAGCATAAAACAACAGATCACGTCCATGAATTTCCGCCTTTAGATAATAACGATCCCAATCTTTCACAGATAGCTGCATAGAGGAAATCTCATCGTATTTGCCACCTCTACACAGCACAACGCCCAAACTAGTTCCACGAATCTCATCTGCGGTAACACGCAAATAATAGTAATCACTGTCATCATAATAGAGGACTAACCCAGCCATTTGCAGGAAGCTATTCGGCTCGAATTCCAGACAGGTTGTAGCTGAGCATTCAAAATGTTGAATCGGCCGGGCAATTAAACTCTGATCATGCAGTGAAGCTAACGACTCTCTGCCGCGCAGACGAAGAAAACCCGGACGTTCCTTCAAGCTAACCCAAGATTCATCAAAAGGCACACGCAAGCTTTGGTATGGAAATCCAAGAACCTCTCCATCAAATTCATCTCTGTTTGGCAGCTCCTCAAAAGTGAATATCGGCAGGTCAGGAGCCATGGTCTCCAATGCAGGCAACTTCCCTCCGTGGGCCAATCGCAACCAGCCATCCTCTGTCCATTCACAGCGTTGAATAGCAGTTTCCCGGCCTAACGGATTCATCGTTGCCGTTCCCGGAATCGGACGTGTGCATAAATGTGCCATGTACCAGTCCCCATTCTGAGTCTCTACGAGCGATCCGTGCCCTGCTTGCTGAAACGGGTAGGTCAGATCATGCGCCGTGGTCATAATCGGGAAATCCGGATCAGTCTCATAAGGACCTGTGAGGCTTCGGCTTCTAGCTAAGGTGACCATATGGTTGATGCCGGTGCCCCCTTCTGCTGTCAGCAAATAATAGTACCCATCCTTCTGGTACAATTGCGGACCTTCGGTCACTCCGATAGGTGTCCCTTTATAAATTTCATGGATAGGTCCCGTTAATTTGCCAGTCTCCGGGTCATATTGCTGCATAATGATGCCAGAGAAGTTATTGTGATTTTTACGGAAATCCCAACGCATATTAAGCAGCCATTTGGTCCCTTCCAGATCATGGAACAAAAATGGATCAAATCCGCTGCCATTTAGTCTAACCGGCTCACTCCACGGGCCCATGATATCCGTCGCTGTAATTAAATAATTATGCAGATCTTTATATACACTTTTGCGAGATTTCACATCTGTAAATAGCAGATAAAATACGCCTTGATCATAAGAAAGCGCGGGTGCCCAAATGGAACCAGAGCTTACATTACCACGCAGATCTACTTGTGAGGCTTCTGTCAGCACACGTGAAATGGAATGCCAATGAACTAGATCCTTGGAATGATGGATTTCTACACCTGGAAACCATTCAAAAGTAGAGGTTGCGATATAATAATCATCCCCTACTCTAATAAAAGACGGATCTGGATGAAAACCTGCCAACACCGGATTAACAATTTTTTGCGTCATAATGTTACCCTCCACTACCGGATTTTTCATAGTTTAACGTATTTATTGTATCGCTTTCATAACGATAAAAGTTATAATGAGATATAAGAAAATGTTTGTATTTTGTCATCTTGGAGGGCCTATGAAGCAGCTGTTCGAACCTGTTGTTTTTGAAGAACATAAGACCTTGATTTGGGATTATAAAATATATACCGACGACTATTACAAAGGTTATTATCACTGGCATCAATGCTGTGAAGTCATGTTCGTGTATGGCGGACAGGGAAACGTTGTTGTGAATCAGCAGATGTACGATATCCGCAGGGGAATGTTATTCTTTTTCCAGCCCTATCAGCTGCACCGGATCTATTCTGAGGTTTCTCCCGAATGTCCTTTTGAACGAACCATCTTCTACATTGATCCACATGTTGCTGAACACCTGCTGGAGGGTTTTGCGAAAAGAAAGGCTTTATTCACAGCGCTTTGGCAAGGGAAAAATACACATTGTGCCTTTGATCTTAAGGATCACGTTGAGTCTGTGGAGTGGATTCTGGAGCAATATAATCACAATAAAAAAGTCAGTCTGACTGAGGATACCGAAGACATTTCACTGTTAATTCTTCAATTATTGAGCAATATAGGAACTGAAGATCAGCATGTATTCCAATCCGGAGAACGGCGAACCTTGCGTTATTCTGAGAAAATCATGAGTTTTATCGAAGAGCATTATCATGAGGAGGTTAATCTGGATCAGTTAGCTGAGGAGATTCACTTGTCCAAATCCTATATCTCCAGAATCTTTCATCAGGAAACCGGAGGAAGGCTTGTTGATTATCTGACTGCCCGCCGGATCAAACAGGCCTGCCGCTTGTTAGGAACGACAGACCTGCCTGTGGAGCAAATCGGAATCACTGTTGGTTTTCCAAATGCCTCTTATTTCAATCAACTGTTCAAAAGAGTCCTAGGGACGACGCCATTAAAATATAGAAAAAGTAATTAGATCCAATCTACACAACCGTATTTTTTTCAGTAACGAAGAGTATATTTTTAGCAAAATGATTAATATCTATCAGCTCTGGGCGGGGGGCGTCCACCAGTTCACCATTGATCCTTAAATTGACAAAGGTCACATTTTCAACAGCTCTCTCTTCGTCATATCCATAAATTCGTGAAGGGTTGGCCGTCCCGCTATAGCTGATGTCGCGAAATGTAATGTTCCGGATGCTTGTCCCCGGCTCTGGATTGTAGTCCTTGTTATAGACCACCCGCACATCAATTAGCTGCCCCTGCTCAATACGCTCCACACGTATATTTTCATATAGAACATTACATACCTTATTTCGATCCCCGGCATTAATCGCCAGTGCCCCCCAATAGTTCTCTTGCGGTTCGTGATGATTCAAGATATCAAGATTTGCAAAAACAATAGACTCGATGGTGTCTCCGTTCCGTTCATGATCCCCATGTGTACCAATCATCAATGGATGAGCGACATCCGCCCACAGAATGGAATCACGAACGCTAATATTACGGGTATCCCCATAAAAATCCCATCTCGAGCCGTAAATAGCAATACAATCATCCGAATTACGCATAAAAACATCCTGGATCCTAACCTCGGAACTAGACATAATATCAATGCCATCAGACCACCCCCGAGTGCTAAACGATTTGAAATTATCAATCACAATCTGCTCAGACTGCCCGATGAAAATGCTGTAATGTGGCGGATCAATCACGGTAATACCTTCCACATTTATAGATCGTGAAAAAACAATTCGTATCCCTCGAAAGGCCGAGAATCGATGAAAATCCGCAAGATAAATTATACCGCGACCACGAATGGATACATCATGAACTCCCTCGCATACCAAGGAACCTACAAGCACTGAACCTCCGGCAAGATACACCGTGGTTTCCGAAGGGACCGGCAATACTGTTTCTTCTATATAATGTGTGCCTGGAGCGAAATAAAGCACCTTCCTTTTTTCACGAGGATCAGCAGCGGCATTATCCAGCAGCCGTAAAAGATCAGGTTTCCGGTGTATACCCGGTTGGACTACTAGAACATTAGCATCCTCTGGTTGAGGGGCATCCTTCTCCTTAGGGTTAGCAAATAAATGCAGATTTCGAAAAATATCACCGTTGATCTCAATCGATAACTTTTGCGGACCTGTTAGCTTAAACAAAATGGTATTTCCATGATATTCGTAAGAGATCCCTCGCGAAGCCGGAGCAATGTTCACACAATCAATCTCCGTATAAAGACAGGTGACTTCAACTTCTACTGTACCTTCCAGATCAAAATAAGCCATGGATGCAAGACGCACCTCATGCATATCTACCTTAACCTCGTAAATAAACAAGCTATGCCATTCTCCTTCAGGCTGCCGTACTCTAACCTTATAATCCTCACGTCCCGGGATATCTTTAGGTGCTTTATATACTTGTAAATCATCCACTTTACCATCCTCCTGTTCATTTCGATTGTATCGCTTCCAACACCGATAAAGTTTTAATGTGTTATGCAGAAATGTTTGTATTTTGTCAGTTTTAAATTATAAGCCAACTTCAACATGACAATAATCAAACATTTCCTTATATCAAAACACAACTTTCCTGAGCTTTAGAAAGCTATACTCATAACATCCTAATTACACTGGAGGCAATAATAATGACACACCCTTATTGGCAGGAAATCATGGGTAGACTTGATACAAAAGTGGAACGTATGGTAGAGCAGATCGGTGACAAGTGCCCGCATTTCGCCGGGAAAGATGGCAAATTTGATGATATCGGTTCAGACTGGTGGACTACAGGGTTCTGGCCTGGACTACTCTGGATCATGCATGATATGACCGGAAAAGATCTTTACAAGGAGGCTGCATGGCATTGGGACGGTACCTTGGAGGAATGGTTTGTTAAACCAACGGTTGAGATGCATCACGATGTGGGATTCCAATTCCTTCCGACCGCTGTAATCAAACATACAATTACAGGTGACGAAGATGCCCTGCGCAGAGGAATTGAAGCTGCGAATTTCCTCGCTGCCCGCTATAATCCTGTAGGCAAATTCATCCGCGCATGGAATGAAGATAAATACGGCTGGGTAATTATCGACTGTATGTTAAATATCTCCCTGCTGTTTTGGGCCAGCAAAGTGACAGGTGATCCCCGCTATAAGCATATTGCAATTAGCCACGCCGAAACGACAATGCAATATGGCATACGTGAGGATGGATCCACCAAACATATTATTTCTTTTGACGCAGAGACAGGTGCTTATCTTGAGAATTTTGGCGGTCAAGGCTACTCGGCTGAATCCTCTTGGAGCCGAGGAACAGCTTGGGGATTGTACGGCTTTATCAATACTTATCGCCACACTGGTGATGAACGTTTCCTGAACACTGCTAAGCGGATCGCACATTATTTCATCTCTGCTTTGCCTGAGGATCAAGTCCCTTATTGGGATTTCCGCCTAGAGGATGATACCCGGATGTTCCGAGATAGCTCCGCAGCCTCTATAGCCGCTTCAGGATTATTAGAGCTAGCAGATATCTTACCCTTAGGCGAAAAAAGTCTATATGCAAATGCAGCGGAGCGAATTCTGCGCTCACTGACGGAAAATTACGCAACCTGGGAGCTGCCGGAGCATGAAGCGATTTTATTGCACGGAACTGGCAGTGGCAATTCCTTCATTGATGTATCCCTGATCTATGGAGACTACTATTATATTGAGGCTATCGCTAAATTAAATGGCTGGAAACATCGGATTTTCTAATTGCAGATAGTTAATTTAAACAACAAAAAGACACCTCTCTTGAGGTGTCTTTATATATTTCAGGCTATTCGTTCACCAGTGCCGCAGCACCCTCCAGAAGCATCAAGCCGCTGAGTTGAATACTCAGCTGAACCGGAAGCTCCGGTTTCACTTCCCACGATGAACTGCACAGACCCAGTTGTTTATCCAGACCTTTTTCCCACAACTGCATTGCATTGGCCAATATAACCTCACGAATACGGATATTTACAGGAGATATTTTACAGAGCTGAACCAAATAACGAATCAGAATGCCCTTGAACAATCCAGTATCATCAATGCCTTCATCAGGCAACATCAGATTAATTGGATCGCATAACCGATCAATACATGTATTAGCCGTTCGATTCGCATCTTCTAAGTAATGAACATCACCCGTATTCTTGTAAAGCTCTAGGCCAGCGCCTAGAAACACCCCCTGACAGTAAGTAAACTCCCAATCGTAATCGATCTGGCCATCCCCGAGTCTATTCATCCCATCCCACACAAAACCAGTCGTAGAATCCATCAAATATATCTTGTTCCATTCATAGATACGGAGCGCCCACTCCAGATCCTCTTGCTTATGAAAAAGTTCATATAACCGGGCTGCAAGAATGACGGCAGGTGCATTGGCAGGTGTGTTTTTATAATCTAGCTGATCCTTCTTCCACGCCAGACCTCCACCCAACTGTTCATTCCAAGCCGTCTTAATATCCTCCCATAGATCAAGCACAGCATTTAAATAGGCTTCATGTCCTGTTACCCGATAAGCACGCAGCAACGCCAATGCTGTCCATTCCATATCATCATAGTAATTATGCTTGAAAGTCCCCCCGTTATAAGCTTGCAGACTCTGACTTAGCTCCTTAATTCTCAAGGAATACACAGGATCTCCACTACGCTCATAACCATCTACTAAAATATCAATGACATGAGCCTGCCACCAATAATAAAAGTTTTCCCCCGCAACGTTGTACGCTCTGGGATACCATTGGTTCATGATCCCCGTCTCAGCATTATAATAATTACGTAGTAGACATTGTTGGAACCACTCGGACTTTTCCTGCCAACTGACTGCTTCTATGGCTTCCTTTGCTTGTGTCATTAAGAACTCACCTCAACCCTGTTCTTTAGTTAATTCAGCCATCTTCTCAAGCAGCTTGATCGCACTAAGCTGGGAGCTGAGCTGAATCACACCAGCGGAAGTCGAAGTCCAATCTGTGCCAAACAACACTTTATCCTCTGACTTTCCTTGTTCCCAGAGACATTCTACATTCGCTCGCAGGAAATCTACAACTTTAACTGCTGCGGAATCAGCTTTGACCCATTCAGCTGTATAGCGAATCAGGATTCCTTTAAACAGTCCCGCATCACCATTTCCTTCATCTGGCAGCACACCTCCCTGAGAGTCAGCAAGTTCATGGGCTGCGGCGGCAAAGGTTAGACGAGCATCCTCTAAATATTCCTGCTCTTTAGTGATACGGTACAGTTCAACTGCTGCGCCAATGAAAACACCTTGGTTGTAGGAGTATTTCCAATCTTTATCGATCTTTCCATCGCCAGTGCGATTCATGCCATCCCATACAAAACCCGTTGCCGGATCTACTAGATGCTCTTTTTGCCATCTGTATATTTTTAACGCCCATTCAAGATTGCTAGCTTCACCAAAAGATTGATACAAGCGTGCCGCAAGTATAGCTGCCGGTGCGTTGGCTGGTGTATTTTTATAATCCAACTGTGATTTCTGCCAAGCAATTCCACCGCCCATATGCTCATTCCAACCTGTCTGAATGTCGTTCCATAAAAGAAGGGCTGTGTCTTTATAACCTTCCACTCCTGTTGCTTGATAAGCACGAAGCCACGCGAGAGCCATCCATTCCATATCATCATACAACTCATTTGGCCACACACCACCATTTCGTTGTAGCAGACCTTCATGAAGTGCGGAAAGCCTTTTGGCATACCAGTTCTCTCCAGTCCGCTGTAGTCCATCTACCAATACATCCACAGCATGGGCCATCCACCAATAATGAAAAATCGTGTTGCATTCTCCATTTGGACAAGGTGTTTCTATATTGTACATTTTGATCGCTTCATTCCAGAAGAATGAATCCAATGCAGCTTGTGCTTGATTCGCCCGTTCCTCCCAAATCCCTATCTCCAATTGGTTCATATAGACTCTCTCCCTGGTTCGATTTTTATTGCATTAGCCCTTAATACCACTGAAGGCTATCCCCTGTACAAAATAACGCTGAAGAGCTAAAAACAACACCAATATCGGCAAGATTGCTACTAGCGCTCCAGCCATCATTGGACCGTAGTCTGTTTGAAAATTATAAGAAAAAGCTTGAAGTCCCATCTGAATCGTTGCTTTGTCGGGATCATTCAGCACAATCATTGGCCATAAGAAACTGTTCCAGCCCGCTTGGAAGGTAAAGATACTTAAAGTAGCCAGCGCTGGTTTAGTCAACGGCAAATATATCCGCCAAAATATTTTAAACTCTCCACAGCCTTCGATCCGGGCCATTTCCATCATGTCACTAGGCAAGGTGAGAAAGAATTGCCGCATGAAGAACACAGCAAAGGTTCCAGAAGCGCCTGGAAGAATAATCCCCCAGAATGAGTTCATCAGCCCGTTACCCCCGCTACCAAAAATATCATTTCCTCCAAAAAGAGGAATATGGCGCATGACATAAACCGTGGGGATCATCGTCACAATGCCTGGTATCATCATCGCCGCAAGCAGCACGCGGAATATCGGCTTATTGAGCTTAAAATTCAATTTTGCGAACGCATAACCACTGATAGAACCAAAGAACAGATTCGCCAATACACCCGCTACTGCAAGTACAAGCGAATTCCAGAAATAGAGCGCAAACGGAACCGTAGTAAATGCCTTACGATAGTGTTCTAAGGTCAAATGTGAAGGAAACCACCGGATGGGCATGGCGAAGATCTCTTCGTCAGGCTTCAAGGATGTAAGAACACTCCAATAAAAAGGTAGAAACATTACGATAGCAATAACTATGCACACTATATAATAGATAGATTTGCTTAAGCTTCTTTTTAATAACGAACTTCCGCTAGTATCCATACCTCTATCCCCCTTCTGCATGGCAAGCCCGGCTTATACAATGGACTCCTCCGCCTTTGTGATCCGCATGTTTATTAGTGAGAAAATGAGAATCGCCACAGCAAGCACAAATGCTTGTGCAGACGCATACCCCATTTGCAATTGATTAAAGCCCTGCTGATAGATCAGATAAACTGGGGTCTTTGTCATATTCGCCGGACCACCCTGCGTCAGCACAAAAGCTTGGTCGAACAACTGCAACGCACCAATGATTGACATCGTACTGACAAGAAAGGTTGTTGGTCGCAGCTGCGGCCAAGTAATAAACCGGAAACAAGCCAGCTTATTAGCACCGTCCAACCGTGCAGATTCATACAAATAGTCAGGCACGCCTTGCAGACCTGCCAAGTAGATAATCATATTAGAACCTACCGATTGCCAGAGGGTAAGCATAATAATGGACAACATCGCCGTTCGGGTCTCGGATAACCAAGCTGGACCCGTAATCCCAACATAAGACAACAATCCGTTAACCAAACCAAATTCAGGATGCAAAAGCCAGATCCAAACGGTAGCAGCAGCAACGGCGGATGTAAGGGTAGGCAGATAATTCAATGTGCGGAACAACTTTACCCCACGCCAGGATCGACTAAGCAGAATCCCGAGGAGAAGCGAAATCAGAATATTAAATGGAACGAAAATGATGGAATACAGAAATACATTTCGGAATGTTTTCCATAACAAACTGTCCTCTATCAAACGGCGATAGTTATCAAAACCGATCCAATCGTTTCTACTAAGTACATCGTAGTTGGTAAAGCTTAAATATAGCGCCATTACCACAGGGATGACTGTGAATACTGTAAACAGCAATACCGTGGGTGTAATAAACAGATAAGCCGTCCGCGCCTGATGTTTCTCTAGCTTTCTGATGGAAGCCATTTCAGCTACCCCCTCCTAAGCAAAAGGGAGGCGAAACCTCCCTTCACTTCAAATGTCTTACTTATTATTTCACTCCTTCATTATCCTTCAGCATTTTGTCGCCCTCTTCTTGCGATTTCTTCAAGGTCTCATCAATGCTCATCTTGTTTTGCTGATTAAGCTGCAAATTAGGGGCCAAAGCATCAGTCTCCATCACGGAATATCCAGGATGGTTCGGACGAACCTTGGCGAACTCCAACGTTTCCAGAAACGGCTGCCACTTTGGATCATCCTTGAAAAATGGATCTTCCATCGATGGCTTATAACCCGGCAGGTTTAGACTCGTCTTTGCCCAGAGCAACGCGTTATCCTTGTTCGCTGTCCACCATTTGATGAACTCCCATGCTTCTTCCTTATGTTTGGAGCCTTCTGGAATCACTAGCCCAAATCCACCCATGACACTACCTTTATCACCATTTGGTCCGGCTGGAGGAGGAACGATTCCATAATCCAGGTCTTTACCATATTTGTTATAGGTGCTGAGCATCCACGGACCGGAATACAGCATAGCCACTTTACCTGTGACAAAAGCATCTTGCCCTTCACCAAGTCCAAGTTCGAACCCTACTTTATACACTTTGTCCTTGTTCATTAGGCGATCCCAGAACTCAAGCACCTGCTTGCCCTGCTCATTATTAAAATTGGTCTTTCCATCCTCTGTAAGCATGGTGCCGCCAGCCTGTTGGAGATACATATTAAAAAGTCCCAAATCTCCCATAGAAAAACCTGCAGTCTCCAATTTATTGCCATTCCATTTCGTTAGCTTCGTAGCCGCTGCCTCTAGCTCATCCCAAGTTGTTGGAGGCTGAAGTCCTGCCTCTGCGAGCAGCTTCTTGTTATAGAAAAGAGCACGGGCATCTACTGTAAGCGGCAGCCCATATAATTTGTCATCGTATGAAAGCTCCCGTAGGGATTCACTGTAGAAATCATCTTCGGAAATACCGTCACGCGTTAAGTATTCATCCACCGGATGCAGTACATTTTTCGGGGCATACAGCGAAGTTCTCCAACGGTCCCAAAACAGTACATCAGGAGTGCCGCCATTGGTCGCAGAAGTTAGGAATTTCGTGATCATATCCTGTTGCAGCACATATTTTACGTGAATTTTATCCTGCGATTTATTAAAAGCATCCACCATGGTCTCGAATTGCTTCTGCCCCTCACCGCCCCAATCTCCCCAGAAGGTAAGCTCTGTCTTTTTCCCGGTACTGCTCCCAGCTTTGCTTGTGTTTCCGGTCTCTTTGTCCGCAGATCCGTTATTACCACCGCAGCCCGCAGCAAGTGCAGTAGTCATTACCAAAACAATTGAGGTAACCAGCCATTTTTTCATGTTCTCTATCCCCTTTAGAGTCGATTATTCAAACCTTGTTGGTCTCATCCGCGCTTAATCTGCTTACCGCAGCGCATGAGTACAAGCTCACAGAACATCATGTTTGCCCAAGAGAACCATGGACGTGTAAATTCATCAGGATTATCCACATAAAACCCTTCATGCATAAATCCAGTTCCTGCATCCGTCTTCTCCAGCAGATGAAGTAAGGCTTCCTGTTCCTCAAAGCGGGTAGATGTCATTCCCTGCATCGCTAAAGCTATGGGCCAGATATACCGATTTGGCGTATGCGGACTTCCAATGCCAGCAGCCGCTTTTCCTGCGAAAAAATAAGGATTAGTGCTACTTAAAATAAGTTCACGGGTATTTTTATAAATAGGATCATCAGCAGTCACATAACCCAAATAAGGGATAGAGAGTAGACTAGGTACATTTGCATCATCCATAAAATTCACCTGTCCCAGACCATCTACTTCATAAGCATAGACCGCTCCAAACTCTGGATGTTCTACAATTCCATACTCACTTATTCCCTTATTAAGCTGGTCAGATAGTTTTCTAGCTTTCTTTTCCAGCTCCTGATCACCTAAAATCTCACGGGCAATTTCACACACATATCGTAAAACAACCACCGCGAACATATTGGCCGGAACCAAATACCCATATTCACAGGCATCGTCACTAGGACGAAATCCAGACCAAGTCATTCCGGTATAAGCCGTCAACGTCCCTTTGCCTTCTCGAGCTAACGTATCCGTGGGCGGACAGTTCATCCGTTGAAAAAGATATTTTGAATCGCGCTCATGGTTCTGTTCGGTAGTCCATAATGTTATGATTCTTTCTACGCCTGTTACAAACGACTCATTAAACTGACTAGTACGGCCCGAATTCTTCCAGAGCAGATAACTCAGTTGGATTGGATAACATAACGAATCAATTTCATATTTTCTTTCCCAGACTCCCGGGCTCATCTCCGTCAGATCCTCTTGGTGGCCATGCCCACTTTCTTCTTCATTGAATGCGTTAGCATACGGATCAAGCTGGATGTAAGTAAATTGTCTACGTACAAGTCCCTCAATCATGTCTGCAATTTCTTCATCTTCGGAGGCAAGGATTAGGAAAGGTCTGACCTGTGCGGCGGAATCCCGTAGCCACATCGCTGGAATATCTCCGGTAATAACAAAAGTGCTTCCGTTTGGCATTCGTTTTAAGGTTGTGTTCCAGGTGTTGGCCATACATTTCTCGAACATTTCGGCTAATTTCGGGCGATCACTCAGCTGTGCTTTTACGCTAGATGCCAGTTTATGCATTGACTCGGGTATTTCTCTAGTTGCTTTCAGTTATAATACCCCCTTTTTCTTTTTAAATTTGAAGCGCTTTCATTGATTAGTATATTGTCATGTGATTAGTATGTCAATATGTTTATTTTATTATAATGATATATCAATACATCTATAATGATAAATACATATCTAAAACAAATAAAAAAACCCATCCAAAAAGATAGGTTTTTATAACAACTAATATATGTTTAATTTGGAGAATAAGCCAAAATTCTATTTAGAGATAGATTGTTTAGCGGAGCTTGTGGATTCACCAGAAATTAACTCAGCTTCCAGCATTATCTTATTGGACACACTCTGCCCGTTCATAATTCGCAATACATTTTCTACTGCAAGCCGCCCCATCTCTTCTTCATTTTGCCGTAAATGGGTAAATGCATAACCCGAACCAAGTGGAGTTGGCGGACTATCAAAGCAAATGATCGAAATATCTTCTGGAATTCGTAGCCCAAGTCGTTGGACCGCAGTTCTAGCCAGCAGCGCAATATTATATTCCACAGCAAAAAGCGCCGTTATTGTTGGATTCTTTTGCAAATGAGAAATTAGCCGCGAAATGTCATGTTCAATATTCTCATCGTTGAAGGAATCCGGTAGTGTTGAGGTCAAATCGCTGACCCACAATCCCTTGTCTACAGCTATTCCCCGTTCCGCATGCGCTTGAATAAATCCCTCTACCCGCTCTTCAAGAGCTGTGGTATCCGCTGGAGGTGGAGAGAGAAAGGAGATATGAGTATGCCCGAGATCAAATAAATACTCCGTACCTTTGAGTGCAGCCTGCATATTATCAGTACTGATCGATGCTGCTGCCACTCCTTTTAAATGGCGATCTACCAGAACTAGCGGGAACCGCCCTATCACCAATTTTAGAATCTCCGCATTAAAAAATTCGCCTTGAGCCGGAAAAATGATCAGACCATCTACACCTAAGCTGAGCAACTTCTGAATAGATTTCTCTTCGTTCTCCGGCACCCCAAACGTTCTTCTTAAAACCAGAAAACAATCATTATCACGTGAAGCCTGCTCCATGCCATAAATTAAGCCTGTGCCATAGCTGTTGCCAAAGTCGGTAATAACCAGACCGATCGTCTTTTCCTCATGGTTAAAGGAATTGAAAACAGTTCCGTCGGAGACCGTCCCCGGAGATATCGCTGATTCCATGTAATCGACTGCTGGATCTGCCACAAATGAACCTCTCCCCGGTTTTCTCACAATTAATTGTTCCGCGGCGAGCATTTCCAGAGCTTTTTTACTCGTAATCCGACTAACATTATAGGCTTCAGCCAGTTCTTTCTCAGAGGGAACCCGTTCCCCTTGTCCATAGGATTTATTAACGATAAGCTGCTTCACTTCATCAAATATTTTTTCATACATCGGTTTGGATGATGTTGTCTCACTCATGACTTTCGTTATCTCCTGACTCTAATTTTTTCATCTTATACATAATAATATATCATGATATATTAAGTTTGTCGACAGTTGTGCGGCTACAGCAAAAAAAGAGGGAGGAAGGATGTAAAGTGGAAAAATACAAAACTTCGTATATAAACAGAGATAACCCGTATTCAGTGAATGCTGGTTAAATAAAGGCTAAGTAATCGCTATAAATATCATTTCTACTATATTCTTAGATAATATCAAACCGTATTTCATCTAACAAGTTTTTACACTTTTGTCCATTTGTTCTTTTTTTATTCAAAAACAGCTAACACAGGTCTATCGTAAATTGCTGTTCAGAATATATAATAGAGACTATCTGGTATAGAAAGGAAGTTGAATAGTTAATGAAATTTAATGATTATCGCTATGAGCGCCCGGATGTAGAGAAGTTCAAACAGGATTTTAACAACCTGCTTAAAGATCTCAATGACACCGAGCCATTAGAAGTGCAAAAGGCTTCCGTTACCGCTATTAACAAGCTTCGCAATGAGTTTGACACCCTGCAGACATTGGTTAGCGTTCGCCATTCGATCAATACAACAGATGAATTCTACAAGGCTGAACAGGAATTCATGGACGAGATTGGCCCTATCGTTCAGGAATACATAACGGACTACTACAAAGCACTCGTCAATTCCAAATACAGAGCCGAATTCGAACAAGAATGGGGCACGCAGCTGCTTCAGCTTGCAGAAGTAGCTCTGCGTACTTTTAGTCCAGAAATCATCGAAGATTTACAATTGGAGAACAAACTCTCTACAGAATACGCTCAGCTTATCGCGTCCGCCAAGATTCCATTCGAAGGCGAAGAACGCACGCTGACTCAGCTTACTCCTTTTGAATTGTCCACGGACCGCGATATGCGTAAACGTGCTTCACAAGCCAGATATGATTTTATGTCTGAACATGAAAGTGAATTTGATCGAATCTATGACGAGCTAGTTAAAGTCCGTGACCGCATTGCTAAAAAGCTTGGTTACAGCAACTTTGTTGAGCTAGGTTATGACCGGATGATGCGTACCGATTATAACGCCGACATGGTAGCCAACTTCAGGAAACAAGTTCTGGAGCATATCGTACCCGTCTCCCAACAGCTTAAGAAACGGCAGACAGAACGCCTAGGTCTGGATGCCTTGAAGTTTTATGACGAGAACTTCAGCTTCAAGACTGGCAATGCCACTCCTAAAGGAGATCCTGACTGGATTGTAGCTAACGGATCCAAGATGTACAAAGAGCTCTCTCCGGAAACTGATGAATTTTTTACTTTTATGTTGGATAACAATCTAGTGGATTTAGTAAGTAAAAAAGGTAAGCAAGGCGGTGGCTATTGTACTTATTTCAGCCAATACCAAGCACCTTTTATCTTCTCGAATTTCAATGGAACCTCAGGGGATATTGATGTCTTGACCCATGAAGTGGGGCATGCCTTCCAGGTGTATGAAAGCCGAAATATTAATGTACCTGAATATGCTTTTCCTACTTATGAAGCCTGTGAGATCCATTCCATGAGCATGGAGTTTTTTGCTTGGCCATGGATGGAATTGTTCTTTGAAGAGGATGCAGACAAATACCGTTTCAATCATTTGGCAGATAGCCTTCAGTTTATTCCTTACGGAGTTACTGTAGATGAATTCCAGCATTTTGTTTACAGCAATCCTGAAGCAACCCCTGCTGAACGTAAGCAAGCATGGCGAGAAATCGAGAAAAAATATTTGCCGCACCGCAATTATGAAGGTAATGCTTATCTGGAACAAGGTGGATTTTGGCATAAGCAAGGCCATATCTTCGCCTCCCCGTTCTATTACATTGACTATACACTAGCACAGCTATGTGCCTTCCAGTTCTGGAAACGTTCAAATGAAGATTTTAAATCCGCTTGGAGTGATTATTTAGAGTTATGTCAAGCTGGAGGAAGCAAATCCTTTATCAAGCTGGTTGAACTTGCGGGCCTGACTTCACCTTTTGAAGATGGCTGCATTAGTTCGGTCATTGGAGAGATTGAAAGCTGGTTAAACAGCATTAATGATAAAGAACTTTAATAATACCTTGCAGTACCGATAAAAAAGCAATCCCTGCTTCTTAGCTGGGATTGCTTTATTTTCATATTAAGGTTATTTAGCGATAACGAATCAACAAGTCCAGTGGATAACGACCTGCATTACGGCCATACAAAGCTAGCCCGCCGTCCTCTGCTTGCAGCTCCAAACGGAAAACACGATTGCGATCCAGCTTCGCTGCTAACTGCCCCGGTACACTTGCCTTGCATAGGTAGCCATAAGATCCAGCCTCATCCAGCTTATTCGCTATTGGCTGATAATGCCAAGACAAAATCCCTCTGCTATCAGCCGGATCATCCGGTAAATAGAAAGAACCAATCCGCTGCCCATCCACCAGAACGTTCACTCGGGAAGGATGACGCTCTTCATCCGTCATATAATACGTATTCGGATTATATTCCACCCTCGCATCTGCCCCATGCATAAGATCAAGGCCCATATCATTAAGCTTCGTACCTTCAACATGCCGCGCCAGCAATCGTTTAGCACTTGCTTCGAACATGATTTCGATCTCACCAATCATTGATTTATCTGCTGCATCTGGCAGTGTAACCTCGTATACATACTGACCTTGCCCAGCACCATTGATCTTAAATCCTTGGATAGCATCCCATTGATGCTTAAAGTTATGATCGGTATAAGCTCCCACTGGAATTTGAATAAATTCTCCTTCACCTTTAAACAATACAGTGTTATTACCGCCTCTTACATCAAAAGTAATGAAATTCCGCGTGATCGCTTCACCCTTCTCATTAATCAGAGAAACAGCAAGTATTGCAGCCGCCTCCTGACCAGGCATTGTAATGTTCAAAGAAGGAAGTATAGTGTTTCCAAAGTTATCCCATTTCACAGACATATGTCCACTTTGCGCAGTGACCCGAGTCCCCAAATTGTCGTACCACAGTTCCCATTTCAGCTTCAAATTATGACCGTGATAGCTGTCCGCGAAGCTGGAACCTAGCAAAGGTACTTTAACACTCTGCCCTGCTTCTACTGTCTGGCATGGAGGAGCATCTAACACGATAAAATCTGGGGAATGCAGATCCGCAATCGTCATCCCGGGAACAAAATCCCCATATCCAAAATCCTTATCGCTCCCGTCTAGCCGGTAATAACCATTGAACTCATTCGTAACATCACGGAATTCAGTAAATACGAATCCACATAGCTTATCATGCCGCCGGAATTCATTCATCATATAGCGGTAATGCCATGCCAAATCACTGTCCCCTGCACCACCTTCTATCCCCCACACGTTACCGCATTCGCTGTTCATTAGAGGGGCATCAGACTGTACGTTGCCGCCAATACAGTTAAACTCCGATCCCGGGAATGTTTTATCTACAACCTCATTTAAGTGGGCTTGCAGCTGCTCGTAACCATTAATGTAAAAGTGCCATGTATTAATATCCGATTCCACATGATCATAATTACACGGCGAGTTATCCTCAACAATTCTAGTCGGATCAAGCTGCTTCGCCCAGCGATATTTCTCCCGCACCCATTCCTGTGTCTCTTTAAGATAACTACTCTGCTGCTGTACATCACTTGTGAGGCTAGCCTCCTGAGCATCTGTCTTCAAACCCCAGGTCTCGTTGAACATAACCCACGAAAAAATAGATGGATGATTATAATCTCGTTCAATCACCTCAAGGGCTTCTCTCTCATAGGAGGCTCTGGCCTTGTCATCCGGATTACCCCAGAAACAAGGCATATCTTCCATAACAAGAATGCCAAGCTTATCCGCCCAATACAGCTTACGGGGTTCTTCGGGCTTAATATGAATTCGCACCATGTTTAGCCCTAAACGTTTCATTAGATAAATTTCATCCCGCATGTCTTCATCCGTTGGATAGGTGAAAAACCCTGTCTTGTGATAGGACTGATCAAGAGTACCGTTCAAATATATCGGTTTACCATTTAAGGTGATCCACCGATAATCACGATCTTCAAAGCGGGCAGTCTGAATTTCGCGAATTCCGAAATAAGTGCTGACTGTATCTGTACCAAACGATCCACTAAGCTGCAATTCACCTTCATATAAATAAGGATTTTCTGGACTCCACAAATGCGGATTGGGAATATCGATAGACAGCTTACATTCGTTCACCCCTGCTATAAGCTGCAGCTTCTCTGTATGAACAACAGAATGATCAGCGAATTGCAGCGTAAACTCTGCCGAACCCGTTTCATGCGCGATTATTCTTGTAGTTACCTTCACCTGTCCATCTATACGGGTCACAAACTTTGCATCTTTCATATAAGTTTCGGGACGTGCTTCAAGCCATACAGGCTGCCAAATTCCACGGATTTCTCCATATCCTTGTTTGCCCCGCGCTTGATAAGCATGATCGAAATCCTCAGCTCTTACGACAATATTATTCTCACAATTAGCTGCCCAGTAAGGTGTAATATCAAATTCAAATGAACCATATCCACCTTGATGTGAACCTACATGTTCTCCATTTATCCACACATCACATGAATAATCTACTGCCCCAAAACGTAAAAACAATCGTGTTTGTTGGTCAACAGCCTGCCCATTCACGGTGCGGCGATACCAGCCTATTCCTTGTTGATCGCAGCCAATTCCGGATAAGGGACTTACCCAAGAAAAAGGTACAGTGATCATTGAGTCGTAAGCGATTTCAGGATTGGAGTACCATAACGCCTTCATACCTTCATTGTTCGGATCAAACTTAAATGACCATTGCCCATTCAAATTCATCCATTCATGACGTTGCCAATGTGGATGAGGGTGTTCAGAACGAGGAATCGCAAGTGTCTCAGAAGCTAATATAGAAGTTGTCATATGGCGAGCACAGCCTTTCAAAATAAGAAGTTGAGCCCATTTTAGCACCAGTATACGATTTTCGCAATGTTTATTATGATTTTACAATACTCAATCTTCATTGTACAATAACCTCAACCCATCCTATACGAAAAGGAACAAATATGATGAATGATATTTCACAAGAAACGATACGTTATCCCGCGTCACGCATTTTAGATGTAGCTAAAGCACTGTCTGGTGACGTCCGCGTCCGCATTCTTGAAGCCCTTGGAGAGAAGCCTATGAGTGTCAGTCAATTAGCTGAGACGTTAGGTGTAGCTCAGCCAACGATATCTATCAATGTGCAGACGTTAGAACAGGTTAATCTTATCTCATCTACACAAGGAGCAAATCGCGAAAAAATCTGTGCGGTCACCTGTCGCTCTATTCAACTCGATCTCCCTTCAAAGCTAGGGGATGGGCTGCATCAAACTGAGGAAATACATATGCCCATCGGAATGTTCTCCCACTGCTCCATACAACCGTCCTGCGGGATGGCCGGAAAAGATGGTGGTGTCATTGGCTCCCAAGATGATCCAAGAGCATTCTACATGCCTGAACGAGTCGATGCCTCTCTCTTATGGTTCGCAGAAGCCGGTTATGTCGAATACTATTTTGCCAACCCCCTGCCTCCAGGCGTCGAGTTGGACGAAATCCGCATTTCGGCAGAAGTATGCTCAGAAGCCCCTTCATTTCGAGAGGATTGGGCCAGTGATATCAGCTTATCCATCAATGACCAGTTAGTCGGGACTTGGACCTGTCCCTCCGATTTCGGGAACCGCAAAGGGAAACTGACCCCTGAACGTTGGAGAAGTGGAACTGAATATGGAGCTCTTACTACATGGAGTGTCTCGGAATCGGGCAGCAGCTGTAATGGTTCTCTCTCATCTTCCACTACAATCAGCTCTTTAAAGCTGGCGTTTAATGAACCTATTCGTGTACGTTTTGAAATTCGGGAGGATGCACTCAATAAACGAGGACTAAATCTGTTCGGAAGTGGGTTCGGGGACTATGCCCAGGATATCATACTGGCGTTTGTACGACGTCCGAAATGAGGAAAAAGAGGCAGGAGTGCCTCGGAAGTGGATCCAATGTTCACCAGCATCAAGAAGAACATCAACAATGGATGCACACTTCCAGCCCTGACCAGATGGACCTCTCTATTTCATACCAGTAGAGACATTATTTTGCTTCAACTTTTTTTAGATTCTCAGCGACTCTGAAGGTTACAATCTTGCTAATTAATTCATAAGGCATAGGCTTATCAATAGGGAATTGAACGGAACCTTTAGCACCTTTATAGCCTGATAATTCATCTTTAAAAGCATTAATTCCACTTGGAGTTGGATAGAATCCAATATGCTTGGGATAAGCAGCGAAATGCACCAAATTTCCGTGTAATGCAAAAGTAGGCATCTGATAGCTTATTTTTTCCTCTGCTTCCGGTGCCGCCTCTTTTATCACCTTTCTTAACGTATTAAGGATTTCCTGAACCTCAAGCGAAAACCCGGAAATATAGGCATCGATCGATTCATATGTGATTTTACTTTCATCCATGATATAACTCCTCTCTGGATCATCTCCACGATTTGCATAAATGTAGGGCCGCTAAAGCCTCAGCTTCAGTACTTTTGAACAACATTTTATCGCCTTGATTGCATTCGTAAATAAAATCATTCAGACTTTTGCTGTTATAGCTTGTAAATTCTCCTACGATAGCAACTCTCATCTGATAGTTTGTATATTTTTGTGCAATCTCACCAGCAACTCCAGACTTTAGCTCGAAAAAATCATCCGTAATCTGTTCCTTCCTCAGAAGCATTTTATCGCATCCTTGGTATTTCACATTCATCATTAAGTCTAAGGCATCCCTTACATTATTGATTATGATCTCCTCACCAGAGATTATAGCTACCGTTGAATCATTCTTATCATCCACTGTGATTTTCATTCAAGACTACTCCTTTTCCGCAAAGAATTTCTGCAACATTTTGATTACTCTGCTTAATCGCAACCGACCATGCAGATTCACCACTTTTTATTTTAGCAGAAATGTCGGCGCCATGTTCGATTTACAACTCTATTAGTTCTACATTATCCGTATGAAAAGCAGCAGAATGTAAGGAAGTATAACCATCACTATCGAATATATTATTCTCCATACTCGCAAGGTGCGGATGAGCTTTCAGGATTTCTTTCAGCCGTTCTGCATGGCCTGATTGTGCTGTCTGAAATACATCATTAATGATTAATTATCGTATAAACGAGCTAAGCCATAAAAAGAAAAGAGGATTCGTTCAATGTTCTTTGAACGAATCCTCTAATGATCACAATTCTGGAGCTCAGTAGATTAGATTAAATCCGACTTTTCAAGTAGCCGCTTCACGATCTCTGCAACCTCAGCTCTGGTCATATCATCTTTCGGAGCAAGCCCTTTACTGCTTCTTCCCTTGATAATGCCTGCCTGCAAAGTGTCAGTAACTCCACTGATTGCCCAGTTAGAAACCTTACTACTATCTGTAAATGGAGCTAACAAAACGTCAGCCGATTGAACAGAAAGCTTAGTCTGTAGCGCTGTAATTTTCATCGCTTTAGCAATAATTAACATCGCTTGTTCACGGGTAATATGTTCATCAGGGCGGAACATGCCATCTTCAAAACCATTGATTAATTGATAAGTAAATGCCGTGTTGATCGCACTGTTATACCAATCCGTGGTCTTTACATCTGAGAATGGTGTTGCAGCTTGTTCCATCTCAAGTCCCAGACCGCGCACAACAATCGCCGCAAACTCAGCACGGGTAATGGCTTGATCCGGAGTAAATTGACCACTACCTGTTCCCTCAATGACTAATCGGGAGCCCATATCGTTCACTGCCTCTTTTGCCCAGTGATTAGCTACATCACTAAATTCAAGCGGATGCCAGATTACGGAGTAAGTACCTCCGCTTAAGCTGTTGATAGTAGCAAAATATTTGCCATCAATTACAACCACTTTAGTAGGAACATGGTGTACCGAACCTTCGGAATCAACGTACACTCCCGTTGTAATCTTGTTCGGGTCCATCCCTTCAGGAATGGCTATGGTACGTTTAACATACGTATTGAATTGGGAAAGTTCAATACTCTTATCTCCGTAGATACCTCTAGCCGTAAAATTAACTGGCGCGGAAACTAATGAGAAGGATCCTTTTTGCGCAGCTGCTTCTAAAGCTTTAACTTTATCGGCTGTAGGAGCACTAATTTCAATCTGTATCTTAATATCTTGCAAAGCTACCGACTTGCCGATTTGCTCGTTCAAAGCGTCAATATTAATTTGTTGAGCAGGCAGTGTAAATGTCGCATTTCCCGCTTTAATCTCAAGAATCGCTTGATTACCCTGCATATTTTTAACCATTTGTCCATTTAATTCGCCAACTATAACATCAGATTTACTATTTGCACCGATAGAAACTACTGTACCTTTACCTTCAGTGGCGAGCTTGTCCTCTAGCTTCTTCTGATCTAACACAATAGTGGTTAACGTTTGCTCATTCCGTTTACCATTCGTTGCGGTTCCAACTGTTTCAGCTTTACCATTGATTAGAATGGAAGCAGCATTTACCACAGGTGCCGGAGTTGGTGATGGGGTTGGTTGCGACGGAACAACAACATCACCACCAGATGGAGTGCTAGGAACAACTGCATTGGACTCAGCAGAGAATTCGCTGATGCCAGCTTTATTGATTGCCTGTACCGTGAAGGTATAGCTTGTTCCATTCGTCAAACCACTGATTGTCAGAGGACTTCCAGTTCCTGTAACCGTCAAACCTCCCGGATTAGCAGTTACAATATATCCTGTGATTTCGCTGCCTCCATCGTTCACCGGCGGGATAAAGGTGATGATTGCTTGACCATTCTCTGCAGTTGCAGTTACGGATGTTGGAATTCCAGGTGCTGTAACTGGTTTAACAGGTGCCTTCACAGTAACGGTTGTAGAAGCCGTATAACTACCATCTTTCGTCGTTACCGTTATGATGGCTGTTCCTTCACCAATCGGCGTTACTACTCCATAAACAACCTTAGCTACTGTCTCATCGCTCGAGCTCCAGATCATACCTTTATTTGTTGCATTAGCAGGTGCTACTGTCGCTTGTAGAGTTCCCTCGCCTTCACCCAATGTTAAGTTAAGTTCTGTCTGGTCTAAAGTCACCCCAGTTACGATAACGTCAGGTGGCTTAGGAGCGGCTACATTAACTGTGGTTGTAGCTGTAAAACTTCCATCTTTCGTCGTTACCGAAATAACTGCTGTCCCCTCACCAACCGGAGTTACTACTCCGTTCACAACGGTCGCGACTGTCTCATCACTAGAGCTCCAGATCACGTCTTTATCCGTTGCATTGGCAGGCTCTATTGTTGCTTTGAGGAGTCCATCAGCTTCACCAGCTGTTAAATTCAGTGTCTCCTGATCTAGCTTCACTCCAGTTACGTCCACAACGGGCGGGATTGGGGCACTCACACTAACTGTGGTTGTAGCTGTAAAACTTCCATCTTTGGTCGTTACCGTAATAACTGCTGTCCCCTCTCCAACCGGAGTTACCACACCGTTCACAACGGTCGCAACTGTCTCATCACTAGAGCTCCAGATCACGTCTTTATCCGTTGCATTGGCAGGCTCTATTGTTGTTTTGAGGAGTCCATCAGCTTCACCAGCTGTTAAATTCAGTGTCTCCTGATCTAGCTTCACTCCAGTTACGTCCACAACGGGCGGGATTGGGGCACTCACATTTACTACAGACGAAGCTGTAAAACTTCCATCAGTAGTCGTTACCGTGATAACTGCTGTCCCCTCTCCAACCGGAGTTACTACTCCGTTCACAACGGTCGCGACTGTTTCATCGCTCGAGCTCCAGATCACGTCTTTATCCGTTGCATTGGCAGGCTCTATTGTTGCTTTTAGGAGTCCATCAGCTTCACCAGCTGTTAAATTCAGTGTCTCCTGATCTAGCTTCACTCCAGTTACATCCACAACAGGCGGGATTGGGGCACTCACACTAACTGTGGTTGTAGCTGTAAAACTTCCATCTTTGGTCGTTACCGTAATAACTGCTGTCCCCTCACCAACCGGAGTTACCACACCGTTCACAACGGTCGCAACTGTCTCATCACTCGAGCTCCAAATTACTGTTTTGTTCGTGGCATTAATAGGTGCTATTACGGCACTAAGCGTGTCTCCTGCTTCTCCTTCCGTTAAACTGAGTGTTGGTTTATCCAGGGTCACTCCGGTTACGATTACATCCCCCGTATTGTTCACGGTCACATTAAAAGTGTAGGTGTTGCTTAATGCTCCATCACTTACCTTAACAGAAATCACACTGGTGCCAAAAGCATTCGCTGCGGGTGTTATTTCTAAAGTTCGTTGCTCACCACTTCCACTTATTTTCAGTCCATTATTCGGAATTAAGAGCGTATTCGAGGAAGTAGCTGATACTTGTAGGTCATCTCCATCCACATCGAGGACCTTAAAGGATCGTGAGACCGACTTGTTTTTATCGGTTGTAGTATTCCCCATAAAACCTGTGTCCTGCTTCCAGGTTGCCCCAGTAATTGTGCCGTTCTTAAGGGGAAGACCAGAGGTATTAATAGCGACATTCCCATCATTGCTATTCGCTAATTTATAGTTTAAAGCCAAATTAGGCTCCGAGCCTGTCAAGTCGACATTCATTTCTCGAACAATATCACTTTGGGTCTTGGCTTTACTCCAGAACCTCACGTCTCTCATTCCACCGTTATAATCTCCGTCCTGTCTCCACGTGCTTTTTCCAAGCCAGTTATTCGGACGTGCAACGTTTCCTACTGTACTTAAATCCATGGCCCCTTCTGCCTTAAGTACACCATCCCAATAAATCCGTCCCTTTTTCTGACTGTGATCATAAACAATTGCGACATGAACCCATTTAGAAATCGGGAAATCCTCAGTGACATTAATATCTCCCTTATTAGTGTAGGCAGTGAAATTCATCCGTTTACCGTTAAAACCCACAAAAATATTGTGGTTCTGCTCTGCGATCGATGATTCAAAAAATCTCATCCATGTCTGAAAAGCATCTACTTTCAAAAATCCTTCAACTGTAAAAGAATTCCCATAAATCCGTTGATCCGGGAAGGTCACATAATCCCCGTTACCGTCAAAACTAAGATAGTCCCCACCATTTAGTTCTGTCAGATAAGGTGCATCGTTCACTGGATTTACAGTAATTACGGCTATACCCGGATCTGAGCTGAACGCGGCAGATACTGTGGTATTCGCATTTTTTTGATAATTTTGATAACCGGATGCTGTTGTATCCCATAGCTTAAAGCTAATGGATGCCGTTCCGTTCCAGTCTTTCGCCGGGACAAAACGGATTTTCTCCGATTTCAGCAGCAGAAAAGCATTACTGTTCGACACCGGCTCGATATTATACCAAATTCGTCCCACCGTGTTGTAATACTGCCAGGCCCCTTTGGTATTATCTAAAGCTACTACAGCAATCCCTGTTGACGCTGGATCCGATACTTTTCCTGTCAAAAAGCTGGCTACCTCAACTCCTGCGTTGGAATAGTCATCTTCATTGATGGACGTTATTATAGCTGGGCTATTCTCGAGCCAACCGAAACTAGCTTTTGCACTTATGATTGGAGTTTGCATAGGACCCACTCCCTGCACCACAAGTCCAGTACATAACGAAATACTAATGCCTATTTTCATAAATGATGGCTTCAATCTCTATTTCCCCCTCTAGCATAAATCATGTCCTTAATTCGACAATAATCGAGAGTATTATACAAAATTAAGATAAACAAAAAATAAACAAAAAAAGAACCCTCGATAGCCATCCTTTCGAAGGTTCCTTCCATTACAATAACTTCTGTTTCATTAACGCTTTAAGTTTAGGATCGGGTGTTGTTCCGAGCTCTTGCTGCAGCATCTCTTCCAATTGACCAAATTTCCGCTGTGCTTCATTCATTCGCCCTAATTCAATTAATAAGTTGATGATTTCATGATAGATGTCCTCTCGCAAGGAATCTAATTTTATTATTTCTCCAAAATAATGCAGTGCTTGCTGCTGCTGATTCTGCTCCAAATGAAATCTTGCAGCCAGCTCCACCAATCCTATATATTCATGCTCGAGTCTGCGCGTCCTGCTACTGGCCCATTCATAGGCTTTTCCTTTGAGTAATGCTCCTGTGTATAAACCTTCTGCTTGAATCATCCATTCAACATGTCTTTCAGAGGTTTGCCTGATTTGCTTTAACAATCGCTCAAATTCATACAGATCACAATAAATGCTGCTTTCTACTACATGAATTTCATTCCTGCTAGCTTTTATATAATTGGCGCCGATTGCTTTTCGAATATAATACAGCGTCGAGTTCAGATTCTTCCATGCTTTTTCAGGCTCCAATCCGCTCCACAACGTGTCGATAATTTCCTCCCGGCTAACCGTCCCTTTACTAACCAGAAAAGCAAATAATTCTTCTGTTTTTGGACTTCTCAGCTTGATTAGCTCTCTGTTCTGCGTTCTGCGGTACACTTTTAAACCATTAAATAAAAAAACTTCTAACGTAGGCTCAGCCGTTGTATTTCGATTTATTTTTTTGAGTTTCTCTAACGTCTTAGACAACCGCTCCGCAGTTACAGGCTTCAAAAGATAATCCACTGCACTCAGGTCAAAAGCCTGCAGCGCATACTCATCAAATCCGGTTACAAAAACCACATCTATCGATTCATCCAATTCTTGCAAAAGGCTAGAAAGCTTCATCCCATTCGTCTCAGGCATAGAAATATCCAAAAAAGCTACATCTATCGGATTGGCCTTCGCAAAAGCATAGGCTTCCGCAGGATTCAAAAACGTCTCATAGACATCAATCTCTCCGCTCTGCGATAAGATCCGCTTCAGGCGTTTTACCGATAACTCCTCATCATCTACAATAATCGCTCGCAGCATGCCTCAACCTCCCATCCGCTTAAGCTGCTGTATTGGAATTTCAAAAGATACCGTTGTGCCTAATCCTTCAGCACTTTGAATATGAATATTTTTTCCATATAATAGCTTGATGCGCTGACTGATATTCCACAGCCCCACCCCTCTTTTATCTACATCTGACTGCATTACTTCTTTCAATTTATGCTCACTCATTCCAGATCCATCATCCTCCACAATAAAGCTAATCACAGAATTCTCTAATTCTTTTACAGATATAATTACCGTGCCACCCCGCAAATTGGACATTAGGCCATGCCTTATTGCATTTTCGACCAAAGGCTGTAGAATCAGCGGAGGAATCCGGTAATCCGTATTCACTCTCACATCATATTCCACATTTAATCTGGCACCGAAGCGTGCTTTTTCAATATTGATATAAGCCTCTACCAGCTCAAGCTCATTCTCCAGACTCGTTAGTGAATCCAGTTGTTTGAAATCAAAGCTGCTTCGCAAATACTGGGACAGCTGCAGTGTCAACTCTTCGGCCTTCTCAGGTTCTTCCACACATAGTTCAGCAATTGAATTCAGAGCATTGTATAAGAAATGAGGTTTGATCTGGGATCGTAAAAAAGCAATTTCGGCGTCTTTAGCAGTCTTCACGGAAGCTCTCAATCGAGTCAGACTTTTAACACGTGCCATTAGCTCTTCAGCTTCAAAAGGTTTTCCCACATAGTCATTTGCACCGTTATCCATGGACATCTTCATATCGCTCACCCTGTTCTTGGCCGTCAGCATTAACACAGGCAGTTCAAAAGGAGTAAATCTCTCTCTAATCTTTTGCAGAACCTCGTAACCCGAAATGTCCGGCATGGTAATATCCAGTACCACCAGAAAAAAGTCTGTGTTTTTCGCTAGCTCCTCAAGTGCCATCTGCCCGCGATTGACAACCACAATAGAATATTTCTCTAGCTTAAACAGATTGATCATAGATTGCAGATTGGCAAAATCATCGTCCACTACTAAAATGGGCTCATCGATCTCGCCTTTGATATAAAGGGGATAATCACCATGAGAGAAACTTAATTTTTTATAAGAATGTGCCGCCTTAAGGGTTGGCCTCGAGATTGGCTTAACCGCTTTATCCCACCGTGGAAGTGTAAAAATAAACACCGAACCTTTTTCCACTGTAGATTCCACAGCTATGTTCCCACCATGCAGTTCTACTAGCTTCTTAGTAATACTTAATCCGAGCCCTGTTCCACCATGACTATGAATCTCCGCCTCATCCACCTGCTCAAAAGCTTTGAAAATACGCTCCTGCATATCCGGTGAGATTCCCAAACCTGTGTCTGCCACACGTACTTCCACCCACTCCTGAATAACTCTGGCACTAATCTCTATTTCACCCTGTTCCGTAAATTTAATCGCATTATCAACCAAGTTGTGGAAAATTTGAATCAGACGATTGCCATCTGCATTCACCATAGGGAAATTCGAAGCGACTCTGTTAACGAGCAGGATCGACTTTTCTCCGAGCAAAAAAGAATGAATACCCATGACGGAATCAACAACGGCTTTCAAATCCAGGTTGCTTTTGTATAATGTGATGTCTCCATACTTCATTTTGGAATAATCAAGTAGTTCATTTACCATATGTGTTAATCTTCTGCCGCTCCCTATTACGATCGCTAGATTCTGCGCTTGTTTTTCATTAACTGGACCCTCAACCCCATCCAGCAGCGTAGCTGTAATGTTCACTATGGCATTTAGAGGTGTTTTTAGTTCATGTGAGGTGTTGGAAAGGAATTCATCTTTAATTTTATCCAGCCCGATCAGCTGGTTTTTCATCTCGTCTATGGTATGGTAGGCTTCAAAAAAACGTAGAACAATCAGCACGATCATGATGATATTAAAAGCCACAATGTAAAACTGCCCGAGCCAAAGGTTCTCTTTTATAGAAAGAGCAAACAAAATAATGTCTATGGAATATAAATTAATAGCTAGAATCGCCATAAACATCAGCAGCAATTTGATTCTATTTACTTCTGCGCTTCTGATATATAGGGTAGCCACTCTGCATAACATCCAAATTAACATCAGCTCATATAAAATAATCACATACGGATAAATGACCGTGTAAGAACGAATCGGCAGGATGGCGACCAGAATTATAAAGCTGCCTAAAACAATCGTTATGGCTTGAGTAAATTTTAAAGATATTATGCTTTTGTGCATTTGGTAAAAAAATATTGCGAGCACAATAAAGCAGGAGATGGAGCTTATATCCTTTACTTTGTAGAGCACTATGAACGAAAGTTTAGGGAAAAAGAGTAAGAGTGAACGCTCGCCGATCAACCCATGATATATCGCAAACAGCAAACAAATAGTTGAAAACACAAGTAAAGAGTAATCCTGCTTACGGTATAAGGACGCTGCCCCAAAGCAGATAAAAAAGATAAGGGCAAGTGTGCCTAAAATAGCAACGGTGCTAAATTCACGGGCCGTACTCTTCTGCTGAACCTCCATCATTGCTGCTTCCTCACCAAAGGATAAAGAAACCGGAATGCCCCCATTCACATAATCGAAGTTGGAGACTTGAATTATGATTTCTACATCTCCCTTATCAGACGAAAAAAGCCCTATCAGCGGGATATTCCCTGACCGATAATCAGCTTCATTAGCAGCAGGATTACCATCCTCAATAACTGACTGTCCATTAACAAAAATCCTGCTTGAAAAGCGGATATTAGTTTTTTTCAAGGCGAATACCCCGCTTACAGGCAGGTTTTTTAGAACCATCCGATAGGTGGCGGAACCGAAGGCGGGTAAAGGGCTTCCATTAACGATGTTGCCGTTCCACCGGGAGGGCACCTCCATCCAAGCTGTAGAATCAGGTATATCTGCGCTACCCGCCCTAAAATGCTCAGAAGTTAATAGCTGGTTCCAATAAAACTCCCATTCACCGTCTAACTTGATAATCTTATCCTGTTCATAATCCCAAGCCGCGAGATCCATGACTCCATGCTGCACTTGCAGGTGACTTCCTTGTTTATCGTGACCCATAAGAATGGATAGAGGAATCGCAGATAATAAAATTAAACCAATCAGATAGATAAGTAATGTCCTTTTGAGCATCGTATCGGCCCCTTTTATGGAAGAGTAAAGCTGCAGCAATCACCAGGGCCATCCTGCAACACGTGATGTAGAGTAAAAAGTTTAGATGAACATAGATAATTCTATAAAATTTTCTAATTTCCTTCACAATTCGACAAAGTAATAGGCCTTTATTAGGATTTTTTTCGGAAAAAGCGGGACTTGTATGAAAAGAGGGTCTGATATGACCATGATGAGTAGGATGACGGTATGAGCACGATGAGTAGGACGACGAAATGAGCATGATGAGTTTAATGATGAAATGAATGGACCAGTTGGGCGACTTGTGCTACTTTGGCGACTCGAACGCATCTGCCGCGCACTTGCGGACTCAGGAGACCTTATTAGTTGAAAAACGAGGGTTTTGACACGCTATCGGACTCAGTTGCAACTATTCGCTCATAACTACCCCATTTTGAGTCGATTTGCAGCTAATAAGAGCTATGCAGTCCGTAACTTTTGGAATACGAGCGAAAATGTACGAATAGCTGCAATACGGTCCGTTCATCCCGGAGTTACATGACTTTGGTGACATAGACAACATGGATAATCTGATATCTTGGACTAGATAGACAATTCTGACGTCGTTGGGAACTCTGAATACTTACACCGCGCGTTTGCGGACTCAAAAGACCTTATTTGTTGAAAAATGAGGTTTTTGCCACGCTATCGGACTCAGTTGCAACTATTCGCTCATAACTACCCCATTTTGAGTCGATATGCAGCTAATAAGAGCTATGCAGTCCGTAACTTTTGGAATACGAGCGAAAATGTACGAATAGCTGCAATACGGTCCGCAACGTTCGAAAATGAATAATGATATTGCGCAGAGCACGTAATCCATTTTTGCGGATCAGCAAGCACATGATGATCGTCCTAGAAAAGCCATGCGGCCGCGCGGGGGGAAGAATCCGCTTTTAGAGTAACTATTAACTTCAGCAAATTCAGCTCGTTCACCATGCTAGCTTCCTTCATCTAAAACCTATTAGAATTCGTCATCTTTATACACAGTAACTCATTGAAGAAATCCCCAGCACTCGTTATAATAGCAACTATAGGTCGTGAAGAACACGCCGCTTTTATACAATCTCTATCCTGGGTTAAGCTCAGGAGGAATTGTATGGGAGCGGCTTTTTCTTTTTTCAAAAAATTACTTAAGGAGGATATACAAAATGTCCAGATTCGAACAGCAACTAGAGGAATGGTTACAGATCAACTTGGATAAGGAGAACAATCCCCGCAGACAGGAGCTTCTTGCAAAAGGGTTGGGCTATGGAACAGTCGAATTTCTGCGTGCGGTATGGTTTCCTGCTGTAGGAAACTTCAACTACTTGTTCCCCGAATGGGAAGTGCGCGATTTCAACAATGGTTATCGTTATCTTGATCTGGCCTATATGCCAGGTGGAGCAAAGGGTGGAATTGAGATTCAAGGCTACGGTCCGCATGCTAGAGATCTTGATGTACGACGATTCAAAGATTTATGTAGACGCCATTCCTTATTATCGCTAGACGGTTGGACCTTCCTATCCATCGCCTATCCCTCAATCACGGACGAGCCTCAGCTATGTCAACAACTAGTACTCGCATTCATCGGCAAATTCATGGCTTCAGACGCGCCCTCTTCATTAACTTGGTTAGAAGCTGAAACACTTCGTTTCGCAAGACGTCTTCTGCGTCCGTTCACACCTGTAGAGCTCACCCACCATCTTAGAGTCACTAATCGCCATGCCCGACGTGTTTTATATGAGTTAGTTGAACAGCAGCTACTAGAGATCGTCGGTGGAAAAGTACGCAATCGAACCTATCAGCTTAGAATGTGATGATTTGATTAGTTTGTTTTGATTAGTTTGGTTTGATTAGTATGGTTTGATTAACAAAGTTACGTTCGGACCGTATAGCTCTTATTTCCCAATTATCTTCGTTTTCGCCACGCTATCGGACTCAGTTGCAGCTATTTACTCAAAAACACTGCTCTGACCCAATTCTTCAGCTCATTAAGAGCTATGCAGTCCGAAACTCACGGAAAATGAGCGAATTAGCTAAAATAGCTGCATTACGGTCCGTAATGGCAACTCTAGGGTCATACCAGCAAGGCTCATACAAAAAAATGATCATGAATCTAATCCGTTGCACCCCCGCATTGTCCTTCCAAAATCTAAGTCTTTTTCATTACCATCTATTACTATTACTATTACTATTACTATTACTATTACTATTACTATTACTATTACTAATCATTATTCAGAAAAAAAGTGCTCTGCTTAGTCCGTATTTTAATCAACACTTGACCTTAGGTCTGACCTAAGGTTTATAGTTATTTTATCAAATAACTTACAGTTAGGAGCACCACCCTTGAATCCGTACCTTACAATTGGCGAACTATCAAAACTTATGAATGTATCTATCCACCAGATTCGATATTTTGAAGAAAAAGAAATCCTGTTTCCATCCTATATAGACAATAATCAGTACCGGATGTACGGCATCGATGAAATCTATCAATTGGCACATATCCTGTTACTCCGCAAATTAAACATCCCTGTCAGCACCATTAACCAAAGTATGAATAAATCCGCAACGAATGACTACCGACTGCTGTTAGCGAAATCGTTAAACAAAATCAACACAGAAATAAACCAATTAATAATGCTGCAACAATTTATACAAAAGGTACTAAAAGAGCATGCAGATTATGGCAACATGGAGGGGGAGTATCAAATTAAACATGTGGATAATCGTTATCTGAAAAAGTGGTTGGTGCTAGAGGATAACGAAACAATAACTGCACGAAGTTTATATGAAAAAAGACCGCAATACCATCATTTATTTGAAACAGATTTGCATTATGTATACGATTCTGAACAAGTAACCTTATGCTTTGAAACCATTGAAACCACTCCCGCCCCTGACATTGTTTTAGAAAAAGGGTGTTATCTCTATAAAGCATTTTTTGTAACAGACGATCAGGATGTAGATCATGAGATTGCCAAGCTGGAACACTTTTTAAATGGGCATCACTACATGGTATTGGGACCAATCATCATTTTGGAGAAATCGTACCTATCCATGTTTAACAACGACAAGCTTCATTATGAGCTTCAAATTCAAATCGAGCATGCCTTAGATGATACCACTAAATGAGTACAAACGAGGTTATCATCGCCCATTACCAGGAACAAGATCGTGAGGCTGTAAGCAGGCTTTTGGTAGATGCATTTCACGGGAAATTTCACTCTCTCCTCTCTCTCGAGGACAATGAAATTGCTGATCTACTTATAAGACTTTGGGAACAAGATTCTTCTTCCTTATCATGTAAACAAATAATCGCTTATGAAAACGGAGAAGTGGTTGGCACTATCTACTTAAAATGGCAGGATACGCTCTCCCTTAAAAAAGGATCAATTAAACCACTGAATCGGGCTCCCTTTTTGCAGCTATTCAAGAAATTTGGATACTTAAATGTTTGTAAGTTAATCCTTGGGTTATATTTTTTGGATTATCAACCTAGAGCAAAAGAGTGTTATGTGGCTCATTTGGCTGTTCGGTCCAGTCACCGTAATAAGGGAATTGGCAAAGAGTTGCTGGTTTGGGCGGCAGATTTTGTCAACAGTCATTCTGAGGTTGAAAGATTAACGCTACATGTTGCTAACAATAATAAACGAGCCATTAATATGTACCAGCAGTTGAACTTTGAGATCCATAAATCTGACTATAGCGCGGTAAGACATTTACTTTTTAAAGAGCCTGTTTGGCATTACATGATAAGAAAAACATCGCTACAATCTGGGGGAGCAATGAATGAAAAAGAAAATTAAGCTAACTGTCTGGATGATTACCATTTCGTTGTTGATTGCAGCGGTCCTGTTCGTACTACAGCAACATTCTTTTTCAATGACTGAGCAAAAAATTGAAATAGATACACCTCAAGGTCAACTAACAGGAACCTTAGTTCTGCCCGAAAGTTACTCTGGAACCGTCGGACTGGTAGTTTTTGTTCATGGGGATGGCCCAGTTAATGATACTTACGATGATGGATATAAACCTTTGTGGGAAAAGCTCGCCTCTACCGGATATGCTTCCTTATCTCTTAACAAACCGGGTATTGGGGGTTCCTCAGGGAACTGGCTAGAACAAAGCATGGAGGATAGAGCGCAAGAAACTATTTATGCGATTAACTGGGCTAAAGCCTTACCTATGATTGATGCTCAAGCTATTGGTTTGTGGGGAGCAAGTCAGGCGGGCTGGGTGATTCCTAAGATTGTTAAAAAAGTGCCTGATCTCGCCTTCAGTATTCTTGTATCCCCCGCCATTCAATGGATTTCTCAAGGACAATACAATACCAGACAAGAGATGATTTTAGAAGGTTTTTCAGAACAGGAGATAAAAAAGAGAGAAGATTATAACGCGCAAATCCTACTGCTACTTAAAGAACAGGCGTCGTATGAAAAGTACTTGCGAATTGCACAATCGGACGATTTAATTTCCAAAGAAAAATGGGGTTTTTTCGCTAAAAATTATCAGTCAGATGCGAGCGGGGATTTAAAAAACTTCACTACACCTGTCCACTTAGTTCTTGGCGGGCAAGATATAAATGTAGATGTTGAGGAAACCGAACGTGTTTACCGTGAAAAAATTCCTGAAAACCTACTCTCCGTCTTCTATATTCCTGATGCTGATCACTCTATGCTCTCAAAAAAGAATGCCTTATCACCATTAAGAACATATTTGACCGCTGTCTTTTTTCCACGACATATTGTTGTTGAGCCATATTTAGATGATTTGGTTCACTTTGTAAGCCAGTTTTAATCTGTTTGCCATTCATTATGCACTCTCGCCAGCTGAACTCCCTACGTTCGGACCGTACAGCCCTTATTTGCTGAATTTCCTCGTTTTCGCCACGCTATCGGACTCAGACGCAGCTATTTACTCAAAAGCACCCCTCTGATCCACTTTTTCAGCTCATTAAGAGCTATGCAGTCCGAAACTCAGGGAAAATGAGCGAATTAGCTGAAATAGCTGCGTTACGGTCCGTAACGACAACCGCGGAAGTAATGACTGCCCAAGCCCGTGTATTGGCTATGATTTCCCCAGAATCTACGTATCTTATAGAATACCTAGGTCTATCACCAATGCACTCCATACGTTCGGACCGTACAGCCCTTATTTGCTGAATTTCCTCGTTTTCGCCACCTTATCGGACTCAGTTGCAGCTATTTACTCAAAAACACTGCTCTGATCCACTTTTTCTGCTCATTAAGAGCTATGCAGTCCGAAACTCAGGGAAAATGAGCGAATTAGCTGAAATAGCTGCGTTACGGTCCGCAACAACAACCGCGGAAGTAATGACTGCCCAAGCCCGTGTATTGGCTATGATTTCCCCAGAATCTACGTATCTTATAGAATACCTAGGTCTATCACCAATGCACTCCATACGTTCGGACCGTACAGCCCTTATTTGCTGAATTTCCTCGTTTTCGCCACGCTATCGGACTCAGTTGTAGCTATTTACTCAAAAACACTGCTCTGATCCACTTTTTCTGCTCATTAAGAGCTATGCAGTCCGAAACTCAGGGAAAATGAGCGAATTAGCTGAAATAGCTGCACTACGGTCCGTAACTCCAATCGCGGGCGTAATTTTGGCTCAAACGGTCGCGGACTTCCATTGCGAGCATACTTACCGGCAGCTTCGGCACCCGTAACCACCACGCAGCGTACTAACCACCAGCAACAGACTCCGGAAACTCCACGTAAGTAGCAGAAGCAAAGGCATAAACCGGGTGTCATTAACTCAGATTATCCCTCTCCTGCTGCATAAACAGCGTTATATGGCGTATTGATTATAGCTGTACGCTTTAGTGATAACGTATAATTTCGGATGATCAAGCTTAGCTTTGGTCAAAATCGATCATATAAGGAGAGGTTTTAATCATTGAGAAAACAACAACGTTTGTTAGCCATGCTCGTAACCTTCCTGCTTTTGTGTTCCTCTTTTCCGTTATCGATGTTTGCAGAGGAAGCACCTGATCCTTATGAAGGAATGATTAACATTCAAAGTGAATGGCAAGGCAGCGTATTTGGTGATGTTGGGGGGCAAGACAAGATTACTGCGGCCAACTTTGGCATTACGGAGAACACGGATGGATCAGCAACACTGCGAAGCTCGAACGATAGAGGTAAAGTATCGGGCAGCACGGAAGGTATCGCTTATTACTTTAAAGAAGTTGATCCAAGTGTTAATTTTGAATTGAAGGCAACGGCTCACGTGGATGCTTGGACAGCCAATAACCAAGTTTCCTTCGGAATAATGCTGCGCGGCAATGTGTGGGATAACCAATTCGGAGCCTACTCTGGAGATTATGTCGCCGTGGGTGCTTTGGATCAAGAAATGAAAGCGTTTCATAAATTGCAAAATACAAGCCTACAGAAACTTGGGTACGTGTTTGATAACGCTAATCGCCCTGCCCAAGGAGAGAATTACGAATTAAGCATCAAAAAGACCGGAAATCTGTATATTGTCCGCATCGGCAATGAAACCAAAACGATCGAAAGCTTTGACGGCTCCATTCAATATGCGGGCCTTTATACTGCTAGAAATACTACGGTTACGTTCCGAAACATTCAATTCAGTCAAGAAGGCCAAATCGAGCTAGGACCTTGGGGCTTCAGCGCCTTCGGAGGCAATACTAGTCCAGCTAAGAACCCCGAACCTATAATTGAAAGTCCAACCTCTGTAACGATGACGACTTACGGCGGCAAAATCTCCAGCAGCGATGAGGGATTATCTTTTTATTCGAAAGAGATTCCTGTGGATGCGAACTTTGAACTGAAAGCGACCGCTTCAGTGATTGCTTTTAATAACAATAGTACTGTCAGCACACCTAACCAGAAATCCTTCGGTCTTATGCTCCGCGACAGTGTTGGAACAAACGGAGATGCAAGCACAAGCACTTCTAACTACGCGGCGGTCGGTGCTTTGGATCAGGTAATGAAAGGTTTTTATAAAAAAGATACCCAAGTGAAGTTAAATCCTTTTAGCGATATCCAGGCCCCGTCCGCAGGAGCTGTATATTCGCTAAGTATTAAAAAATCAGGAGATACTTATCGATTAAGTGTGGGTGATCAGACCGAAATCATAACTCTGGACGATACGTTCACAGATACTCTTTTTGCCGGAATTTATGTAGCTAGAGATGCAACTGTTACTTTCAGTGACATAGACATCCAGCTTGAATCCAAAATCGTAACCAGCTTAACCGCTGATACGAGCGCAATGACGAAAACCACTTATCTGGTTGGTGAACCCCTTGATTTGACTGGATTAGTCGTTAAGGCTATTTTTTCTGATGAGAGTGAAGCAGTTTTGTCTTCTACGGATTATATTGTTACAGGCTTTGATAGCAGCAAGGTTGGAGAAAATATCATAACCATTAACTACAACGGTGCTTTCGTGAGCATTCCTTTGCAAATCGTTCCATTATCTATGACCTCATTATCAGTGAAGTATTATCCAGCTAAAACCGTATATTACCCAGGGGATACCTTCGATCCAGAAGGTCTTGTTCTTGTTGCCAATTATAACGACGGCTTCCTGACCAAAGAACTGACCAGTGATCTTTATTCCCTCTCCATTAACGGACAACCGGTCAGCGATTTATTACCGTATCTATTTACGCAATCAGGATCCACAGCGGTATCCGTTACTTCAACAGAGGCGCCGGCAATCACAACGACCTTTAACGTGGAAGTAAAAGCAGCGACGTTATCCGCTTTAGAAATTCGAAATGAACCTAAACAAACACTCTACTATATCGGTGACTCCCTCAAACTAGAAGGACTTGTGGTTTATGCTCATTACAGTGATGGTACACAGATTCGGCTGTTGAACAATGAATACAAGGTCTCTCTTCTCGACACCACGACATCTGGGGATAAAAAAATCACAATTACGCATAAAGGCTTAACAACCTCTTTTCAAGTTAAGGTCAACGTTAAAAAACTACTTGGCATCGAAGTCACCAGCTATCCTAAAACTACCTTTTTTATTAACGAAAACTTTGACAGCAAAGATCTCTTCGTATCCAAAGTGTATGATAATTCAGATAGAGAGAAGCTAAACAGCTATACGCTCGACACTTCCAAGTTCAACAATCAGGCAGCTGGAGTGTATGAAATTGGCATACTCCCTACCGATTCTTCTATTATGCCCATTACGTATTCCGTTACAGTAAAAGAAAAGATGGAACCCGTTTGGAAAAGCATTCAATTCGGTCAGTCCACTTCAGCTGCTAACAATCAGACGATTGTCAACGAGGATGGATCCGCCCAACTGATCGCTTTGGAAGGCGGCGGTAAAGTCACCGAAGATCATGACGGCATTACCTTCTATTACACCGAGCTAGATGCTGCGGAAGATAATTTCGTGCTGTCTGCGGATATCCAAGTGTTGGCTTTTGCAAAAAATCCATATGACGGGCAAGAATCTTTTGGCATTATGGCACGTGACGTCATCGGCACACAAGGAAATTCTAGCGTCTTTGCATCCAATATAGCTGCCATCGGTGGTTATAGCGGCGGGACGAAAAGCGATCTGGGCACACAGCTTTTTGTCCGTACGGGAGTTGAAAAAACGGATGGGACTGGCAGTAAAGGGATTCAAACCATCATGCTTCAAAAAGAACGTCCTGCACCTGCCAATACTGTTCCAGCAGCACCTTACCATTTAACCTTAGCAAAGACGAATAGTGGTTTTACAGGACAGCTCAATAATGGCCAACAAGCTATTCATTTCACACCAGACATTCTAAGCGTACAGGATTCAAAAATGTATGTCGGATTCTATGCTGCTCGTTTAGCCACAATTAATGTAAGCAATATTCAATTAACAGTCACTTCAGCAGCTACAGATTCTCCTAAAATAGAACCACCTGCGACTCCCGTCACACCTAGCTTAAATATACTTTCACTAAGTAAAACCTCAGATCCAGCTTACCAAATGATTGTGCGCTCTAATGTCAACGGAACGGTGACGTTGAAGCAAGGTTCTACGATCATCGCTCAGGATATCGAGGCAATAGCTGGTAAACGTCTTTCTATTCCCACGAGACTTCTTGATCAAGGAGATACGAACTTCAGCATTACTTTTTTACCAGATGATACTCAGTATTTGACCTCTTATGAGAAGATCATCAGCAACTTTACCGTCACCCTAAAAAGTTATAACGAAGATGATGATATCTACGTATCCCCCACCGGATCAAGCTCCGGAGATGGAACAATCAATCTCCCACTTGATATCGATACTGCGATTGATTTCGTTAAACCAGGTCAGCATATTATTGTGCTTGAGGGTCGTTATGTGCGGAAATCACCACTTGAGATTAAAAAGTACAATGATGGCAAAGCCTCCGCCAAAAAGTATATAGAAGCAGCACCAGGAGCAAGACCTATCTTTGATTTTGACAAAAAAACAGAAGGCGTTCTCTTGAGCGGAAACTATTGGCATGTGAAGGGACTTGATTTCACTCGCTCAGCTGGGAATACCAAGGGCTTTACAGTGGGAGGCAATTATAACATCGTTGAAAATAGCCGTTTCTATGCGAATGGTGACACTGGTCTACAAATCAGCCGAACAGATGGTACCGCGATAGAACTCAGTGAATGGCCTTCCTACAACTTAATTCTCAACAGTACCTCCTTCGACAACCGTGATCCATCTGACAATAATGCCGATGGCTTTGCGGCAAAATTGACTGCGGGTGTTGGTAATATTTTTAGAGGTTGTCTGGCGCATAACAATATCGACGATGGCTGGGACTTATATACGAAAGCAGGCTCAGGTGCAATAGGTTCAGTGCTGATTGAGCACAGCGCCGCCTTCAACAATGGGTTCTTAACAGACGGAACCGTAGGTGCCGGTGATAAAAATGGCTTCAAGCTTGGTGGCGAAGGCATTCATGTCACACATACCATCCGCGATTCCATCGCCTTTGGTAATGGCGCTTATGGTTTTACAAGCAATAGTAATCCAGGTGTGATCGCCATCAACAACATCGGATTTAACAATACGCGTGGTAATATAAGCTTCACCACTTATGATCACATTACTGCAGACTTTACGATTGACGGTTTCTTATCTTACCGAACTGCCAACATTGCAAAAGACCAATATCCAGCTTCTTTAGCTGCGGACAATAATTTCATGTTTGACGGTACGCGATCGGCGAATAAATCAGGTTTAGAACTGAGTGATTCTAACTTTGTCAGCTTAAATCCTGTAGTCAATTACTCTCGGGATACTGACGGGAATATAATCTGGGGCGATTTCTTGAAGTTCATTCCTTTGGATGGGCCGGAACCAAGTCCGACGGCTTCTCCGAGTCCAACGGCTTCTCCAAGTCCGACGGCTTCTCCAAGTCCGACGGCTTCTCCGAGTCCGACTGTTTCTCCGAGCCCAACGGCTTCTCCAAGTCCGACGGCCTCACCGAGTCCGACTGTTTCTCCGAGTCCGACCGCTTCTCCAAGTCCGACCGCTTCTCCAAGTCCGACGGCTGCCGCGAGCTCAGGCAGTTCCGGATCATCGGTTGGAGATTCGGCCCCTACTATACTCCATTTGGACGGTAGCGTAAGTATTGAGATACCTACTACTATGAATGGAGAAAAAGCTAGCGCAATATTGACTGAATCTTCCTTACAAAAGATTATGGCTTTAGCCAAACCTAATTCCGCAGGCCACAAAATCCTAAGAATTCAGCTCGCAGAGGAACAATCGTCAAATGTTGGCTCATTTGAAGTCACTCTCCCTGCCGCAGCATTTCTTGTTGGAGCATCCACATTGCAGCTGGAGATCAATACATCACTAGCTACCTTTGTACTTCCGGATAATCTATTCCCGGCGAAGACACTGGACAATGTGAAGACGGTTACCTTGCTCCTCAAGCCTGTCGATACAACAGGAAGTTTAAAGAAGCAATTGGGTGAAAGTTTGCTTATTGATTACGAGTTACTTTTGGATGGTACAACAGTTCAATTAGAGAGTTTAAATTCGGCCATACAAATTGGGCTTCCTTATCCAGCAGCTGTACCTCCATTGAACAACGCCTTTATTGTAGTTTGGAACGTCAATGAGCACGGAGTCATCCAACCGGTAGTAGGCGGGAATTATGATTCAGATAAGAAGCAAGCTATTTTCTCAACAACAAATTCATCTGGACAATACGCCGCCGTTTACAATCACAAAACGTTCAGGGACATAACTGATTCTCATTGGGCGAAGTTTATTGTAGAAGTACTAACATCAAAAGGTGTCATTAATGGTGTAACAGAAACAGAGTTTAGGCCCGACCAGACTGTTACACGTGCAGATTTCGCACTTTTATTGGTTAGAGCTTTAGGTCTATCCGCAGCAGAAGGAAATAGCTTTGCTGATGTGTCACCTAACGATTATTTTTATGAGGGACTTATGACAGCTCAGAAATTAGGGGTCGTTACGGGCCAACCCGACGGCCTTTACCACCCTCATGACTCCATCTCCAGACAAGAAATGTTTGTTATGGCAGCTAGGGCATTGAAGGCTGCTGAGGTATGGGAATCGAATACGACCTCTTCCTCCCCCTCTGCATTAGACAGCTACACCGACCATAATCAAATTTCTAATTATGCGGCAAATGATATTGCAAAGCTGGTATCAGCAGGTCTTATTAAAGGAGACTCTCAGCAGCAGCTTACACCAACTGCCCATTCCACACGTGCCGAAGCCGCCATGCTGATTTACAGAATTATGATGCAAAAATAAAAAAAGAACTCCAAGACCACTATACTCGTGGTTTTGGAGTTCTTTTTATCCTCTTCCCTCCCCCCTTAAGTCTTCTAGTTCATTTCCTTATCAGGCGGATTGGAAACCCGATACCCTTTCGGTGATTGATGGGTGATTTTCTGGAAATTCCGATGAAATGACCGTAAGTTACTATAGCCGCAAAGGTTGGCAACTTCACCAATAGTCAGATTCGAGTTTTTTAATATATAACATGCTTGTGAGATCCGATAGTGATTCAAGTAATCTGTGAAGGGCATTTTCATCAGCTGGACAAATAGCTTTGATAAATACGGGTAATCATATTGCAGATGTTTTGCTACAGCTTTTAATGTGCAATCGGCAGAATAATTTTGTTCTACAAAAAGCAGGATTTTATAGAGCACCTTTGTTTGCGGGGACTGTTTGACCGGAGCAAATGATGTCTGACAGATCAACTGCGCGCATACACCATACAGGAAACTTTTCTGGCTATAAATTGAATCCAGCTTTGTACAATCAGGTTCATTCACAGCATGGAGAACATTATCATTTGGTATAAAGCTTTTATAATTCATGTGAAAATCACCTATCAATTCTGTGGAGAAGAGGATTACCATAATCTCCGAAAAATCAATCGTCTCAAATTCATGCATCTGATTAGGAAAAATAAAAACCAGATCATTTTTCTGTACCTGATAGCTTTTCCCATCAATGGTGATAGATAACTGCCCGTCTTTGACATAAATAATCTCAAATGCCCGATGAAAATGAAGTGGAAAATGATAGTTTTTCAATGGAATGAGTTTAAAGTAATCTTTTTCGCCGACACCATGTTTTTCAAAAAAGGGCCACAAGTAGATTCTCCTTCACGAAAACACTAATTTTGTCTTAAAGTGTACTATATAAAGTATAGAACTAACAACGTTAATTCCTATAATATTGGATAAAGTCAACCAAGCGGAGGTTATAGGACAATGGAATATCACGTATCAAAAACTGGTTCAGATCAAGGTCAAGGCACTCAACATAATCCCTTTTTAACCATCAATAAAGCGGCTTCAGTAGCTGTGGCTGGGGATAAGGTTATCGTTCATGAAGGGATATATCGCGAGTGGGTAAAACCGAGATACAAAGGATTAAGCGAACAAAGAAGAATTATTTATCAAGCCGCTGAAGACGAGCAGGTTGTCATAAAAGGCTCTGAGCATATACAAGATTGGCAGCAGGTTGAGAACCAAATATGGAAAGTGATCTTGCCGAACACGTTTTTTGGCAGCTTTAATCCGTATGTTGAGGAAGTGTCTGGCGATTGGCTCGTCACTATAGAGGAGACAAGACACTTAGGGGATGTATATCTAAATGGCATGTCTTTTTATGAGGTCAGTCAGTATGATCAACTGGCAGCTCCTGTCGAAAAGCTGGAGTTCAAGGATCTCTGGACACAAGAGATGGTTCCGGTCCAAAATCCAAAACAGACGACCTACGTTTGGTTTGCCGAAGTAAGCCCTGACCACACCACGATTTACGCTAATTTCCAAGGTGCCAACCCGAACAAAGAACTGGTAGAAATCAATGTACGCAGATCTTGTTTCTACCCTGAAGAAACCGGAATTGATTATATTACTGTAAAAGGTTTTGAAATGGCGCATGCGGCAACACCTTGGGCACCTCCAACGGCAGACCAGCCCGGACTGCTAGGCACTAACTGGAGCAAAGGCTGGATTATTGAAAATAATATCATTCACGATGCCAAATGCAGCGCTATCAGTATCGGCAAAGAAGCTTCCACAGGCCATAATTACCGCACCCTTCGAAAAGACAAACCCGGATATCAATATCAGCTTGAATCCGTCTTTACTGCTGAGCGTCAGGGCTGGAGCAAAGAATCGATCGGTTCACATCTTATCCGCCATAATACCATTTATGATTGCGGCCAAAATGCCATCGTCGGCCACTTAGGTTGTATTTTCAGCGAAATTCATCATAACCATATATACAACATTGCGACAAAACGGGAATTCTGGGGCCACGAAATTGCCGGGATCAAGCTTCACGCACCGATCGATACTCACATCCACCATAACCGGATTCACGATTGTACTTTAGGTTTATGGCTGGATTGGCAGACCCAAGGGACAAGAATCAGCAAAAATCTGTTCTATCAAAATCATCGGGATTTGTTTATAGAAGTAAGCCATGGCCCTTACATTGTTGACCATAATATCTTGACAGCTAAACATGCTTTAGAGAATGTAGCCCAAGGTGGAGCCTATATCAACAATCTAATCGGCGGCAGGATGGTTCATCGAAAGGTACTAAACCGGTCCACGCAATATCATCTTCCGCATAGTACAAAAATTGCCGGTTTCTCACTTATTTATGGTGGGGACGATCGGTTCTATAACAATATCATTGTTGGAAAAGACGGATGGACAGGCGTGGGCACATCACATTTCAATCACTACACCACCTCTTTGGCGGAGTATATCGAGAATGTCCATAAGTTACACGGTGATCTTGAGGAGTTTGAACTCGTTGAACAGCCTATGTTCATTAATAACAACGCTTACTTAAACAGTGCAGAGCCTTTCGAAAAAGAGAATGTAAAGCTGGTTGAAGAAAGCTTTGATCCAGAATTCTTTATTGTAGATCAAGGAGATGAGGGATTCCTTTCCATTGACCTGCCTGATAGCTTCGTTAACTTCTTAGGTGAAGTACATTCAACTGAAACTTTGCCGCGGGTGCGCATCGTGGATGCCGAGTTTGAGAATCCGGATGGCAGCAATATAATCCTGGATACAGATTTTCTGGATAACAAGAAAGAGAATAAAAGCACTTTAGGACCTCTTACACTTTTGAATAAGGGCAAAAATTATATTAAAGTGTGGTGATCGGTAAAGCAGGTGGCTAGTCCACCTGCTTTTTTCATTGCAATCATTGAGTCTGCTACTTATTGGCCTTAATCTTTTGAATAGATACTTCGTTTTGTTCTATTATGATTTGATATTCAACAATCTCTCCTGCTTTAAATTCTTCGTTAAATTCTTTACTGACCGATCAAAGAATTGATCTGAAGGTCATGGACGATAAATAAAACGAATATAGATAAGTCTTGTGAAAAGTTATCTGAATGATACTCTAATTCAAAATAATAATCCTGCCCGTGATTACACCCTTTTCATCTCTGGAAAATTGAAGTGCCCTAGTTTCTTTATCGTCCGCACTGAAGCTTACGGAATCCGAGTAACCGATTTGCCCTTCCTCAAACATATTTTGGACAAAAAGCTTAACACTCCAGTTATCGTATTCATAATTGAAAGCCCCTTGTTCATCAACACGCACTTCCTTTACAGATTCAGGGATAATCGTGCCGGTGGAGATTTTTTTCTTCATATCCTCTATTTTTTTAATTAGTTCCTTCTCATCATCATCAATAGAGGCAGCTGCATCTGTTGAAACCGCTGAATCAACTTTGCTGTCGGCAGAGGGTTCTTTCAACAGCTCCTGTAAATAGCTCTCAGCTTTGACAGGGTCAGCTTTGGTTGGGTCCAGCGGAAGTTCAAATAGAATAGCGGTTCCCTTGTAATCGTTATTAGCGCTAATTTCCCCTGTACTTTCATTATAAGCAAACGCATCTTTGCTGAAAAAAGAACTACCATTACTGACAGCTAGATATACCCCTCGGTCAGCGAACATCTCCACTCCATCACATTCAATCAGCCGGTACATAATTCCATCTATAACAGCCTCGCTATAGCCACCATTCATTGTTGTGATATTAACCTGCCATGGTTTTAGTCCCTTTATAAGCGGTGACACAAAGAATGGATCCTGGCCATACTCCGGTTCACTTGTAGCAGGCATGGGGCCACCGTCTATTCTGGCGATGGATACAACGGCATAGGATCTGTTTGGGTTAATATTCTGATCAGACTTACTCAGTTCTGAAAGACCTTCCCCCGAGACTATTCCATTCAACGTCACGTTATAATCACCAGATATAACCGATTGGTTGATTTCAACAGCATCCCTGCTTTCGAATGCTTTTGCCAGCAGTTGCTGGCCCAGATGCTCAGCAACCTGCTTGGGGCTAAATAGCTGTGTAGCTGCATAAGCCGTTAAAGACATTACAAGCGTGAATATAGCAACCATTAGTCCAATCGAAACTCTTTTTTTATAGGCTGGTTTCATTGGTTTAGTCTCCTTAAACTGTTGGATGATTCTTTCGTTTAATTCCTCTGTCGGCTCTGCTGTAGAAGCTAGCGCTTGCTTTAGCAGTTGATCCAACTTTTCGGAGTCATTCATTGGGATTCAACCTCCAAAATCTTTTTCATCGCCTTGCGGGCTTGGAAAAGTCTGCTTTTAACTGTGCCCGGTGGAATCCTTAGCGCTGAAGCAATCTCATCAACGGTCATTTCTGCGGTATAGTACAGATAGAGCGGTATTTTCAGTTTCTCATTCAGCCGGTCTGCGGCAGCATGAATCATGTGCCGAAGCTCCTGGGACAGCAATGCATCCTCTGGCATAACCTCTCCATCCTATTCCCCGCAAGCGTAAAACAAAATGCGTAAATTGCTTTGCCATGTAATTTTATTAGGTCACTCAACTCTTCAATTTCCAAGTAGGCTACTCCTTTCTGAATGGCCATTCACCTATATATTGTCGTAACCTTGGAATCGGTTCACTATTTTGCTGTTGACTTTGACCTTAGGGTAAGGTGTTAAGTAGAGCTAGAACCAAACATCGATGTTTTGGCTTGGAAGCTTAATTAAAACGAAAAAAGGAGATGACTTTTTGCTGTCGATTGGAGAATTCTCGAAGATATGCGAAGTTTCTACGAAGACGCTTCGATATTATGATGAGATCGGATTAATTCATCCCGATGAGATTAACCCTGAGAACGGTTATAGGTATTACTCCATTAAACAACTTAAAAAAATGCTTTTTATCAATCGTCTGAAAGGTTATTGTTTCTCGCTGGAAGAAATCAAAGACATTTTACAAGGGGAACAGAATCATTCAGAAGAGAAGCTCTACTCAGCCCTTAATCTCAAGAAAAAAGAAATACAGGAGAAAATAAGCGCTTATGAATACACCTTACAACAAATCAATAGTGATGTTTTAAATTTGGAGAAAGGTATTCCCATGATGTCTTACCTGAATGAGATAAAAGTAGAGCTTGTTGAAACTCAGCCTATGAATATTCTTTTTATGCGTCAGATGTTGAGCAGTGATGACTATGCGTTAGGTTATGGACATTATTTTAGCAGGCTATATGAAAAAATCGCCACGGAAAAACTCACTTTGCTCGGTACGCCAATAACGATATATCACAGCCATGAATATAATCCAGCCGGAAATGATACAGAGTTTGCTCTCCCCATAAAAGAGGGTGTAAAAGGTACAAGAGATTTGCCTGATGCCCTTTGTGCGAGATCTGTTCTTAAAGGCGCCTATTCAGAATTGACCTCGGTCTATGCTCAGCTGAGAGAATGGATAGAAAATGAAGGTTATGAATGGGTGAACTCACCTTATGAAATCTACTTAACGGACCCGACACAGGTTGCTGTGCCTGAGGATCTGGTTACCGAGGTCTATTTTCCAGTAAAGAAAAAAAATTCATAAAGGAGTACCTTTCATGCTCAAAAACAATTATCCAACTTCAGATTGGCAAATCTCAGCCCCCGCAAACTTAGGAATGGATGCTAATATGCTTTCAGAGCTAGAATCAAGGATCAAATCCGAGTATAGCAATATCAACGGGATTGTTGTGGTAAGAAATGGAACTATTGCTTATGAAAAATATTATAATGGCGCTAGCCCGAATGACACACATCATGTGGCCTCTGTAACAAAAAGTATCATATCCGCGCTCATAGGCATTGCCATAGAGGCTGGCTTTATTAACAATGCAGATCAAAAGGTACTGGAGTTTTTCCCGGACTATGTTCCAAACGCTGCTCAAGATCCGCAAAAACAAGAAATCACCTTACGCCATCTCCTGACGATGACCGCACCTTATGCTTTTGCAGATTGGCACGAACCGCTGGAGCAAATGTGTATGCAGCCTGACTGGGTAAAATATACGCTGGATATGCTAGGCCAACAAGGAACAATTGGGGATTACAAATATTCTACCGCTGGAGCACATCTGCTTTCTGCCATCATCACGCGCAGCACTGGACAAAGTGCCCGTGAGTTCGCCAACGAACGTTTATTTAAACCTATCGGAATGAATGAAATCCCGGATTATGAGATGAGCTCATTTGGGTTCGATGATTTGTTTGGGGTTAAGGTGACGGGGTGGGTGGAAGACCCCAATCGTATCACCACAGGAGGATGGGGACTTATGTTGTCTCCACGCGATATGGCGCGTTTTGGTTTATTATATTTGAACCGTGGACAATGGGGGCATAATCAGATCATTTCGGAGACATGGATTGAGGAATCAACAGCGATGAACCCTAATCATTACGGTTACTTGTGGTGGCTACGCGAAGAAGACGGGGTTTACACCTACTCAGCGTTAGGTGATGGTGGTAATGTCATTTGCTGCATTCCAGAAAAAAAACTTGTCGTAGCCATCGCCTCAGAATTCACACTTCAGCCTCGTGACCGGTGGCCTCTGATTAAGGATTGTATTATTCCGTCTGTTGTAGAGTAAAGAAGATAGAAAACATGCTGGTTGCCACTACTTCATTAACAACTAGGAGAGCAACCAGCTGTCTACACTCTAAATCATTTTGCTTCAAGGAAAAATAATATCGCCTTCGTTGCTGCTTACATCAAAAAATCCTACTTTGTGTTTTATAGCCAACTCCCGCATCGCCATATAAGCTTCCTCAGCTACAGAATAAGCGAAAGCTGCATAGATGACGGATGAGCCAAGTGAGTAGTCAGTCAACCGGTTATCCGTTCCGGCTTCCTCCATCGCCTCAAAAATCTCGTCCTCTACATTCATATTAGGAAATTGCTCAGACAACTCACTATAAAAGTGTTGCAACGCCTCCGATAAAACTGATGGATCATTATAGGCATGGTCTTCCGACCACTGCACTTGCTGCTCATACCACTCCATAAACGCTGCTCTCTCTTGCGGCGCTTTAGACGTCTCGAATGCCATCAAATCATAGCTCATTTAAAATCCTCCTCTAACCCACCCTAATCGTGCATTTTCAGTTCCTATAAATTGTTGGGCTGTTTTGATTATATATTAAAAATCATCAGACCCATACTATAGAATCATGATACTTCCTCACCCGTTAAATATCATGTGAGCTCCGGTGTATCCACAAAAGTAACCACTGGCTCCATTACGCCATGTAGTTCGAATAAGATTAGCTCGTTATCACCTTGACGCAGAAGCGGCGCTGGTAAGTACAGTGTTTTAGTGGGACCTTGCTCCCAGTAGCGCCCTAAATTAAAGCCGTTTATAAAAACCTGACCTTTACTCCATCCATCCAGCTGCAAAAAAGTATCCTCAGGCTTACTGACTTGAAAGCTCCCCCGGTAAAAAGTGGGCTGCTGACATTGCTCGCAATCTATCGTTGTGAATGATAATCCCTTAAGATGGGTTAAAGGCAAAGAACGAATCGTCCAATCATGCAGGAATTGATAGCCGAGTCTAACGCCACAGGTTATGCCTTTTGGATCACGAAGCAGCGGGCCATAATTTACACGCCCCATATTCTCCACAAGGATGTCGATCTGCAGTCCCTCCGTTGGAACCTCTAATGGAATTCCTCGCGGATCCCAGCGTTCAACTGTACCGACAAAGGCCCCATTCGCGAATACAAGCGCACGATCACGTACTTCTTGAAGGACGAGCTCCGTACTGCTGCGGGGTCCACTGATCTTCGTCGAATACAAAATGAACCCATAATTCTGATTCAGTTTCTCCATTGGCTCGGGACATGCTCTATGTACTGGGTGAGACAAAACGTCTAACTGAGTGAACAGTGGTGCTGCTTCTGTCATCAACACTTTACCATAAGCTTGTGACTTTATTAACGGCGGTAATTCCAGGGGCGGCAACGTTACGTATTTCTCAATTATTGTTCGAGCTGCATAGAATTTTGCAGTTGGCTTACCGGATTCGTCCAGCAGCGTATCATAATCGTAGCTGGTTACGATGGGCTCATATTTGTCAAAAAGATTTGCCCCATTCATAAATCCAAAATTCGTCCCCCCATGGAACATATAGAAGTTAACAGAGGCTCCTAAAGCCAGCATTTCATCCAAAGTCTCCGCTACTTCAGATTCGGGGCGTGTATTATGCGGTTTCATCCAGTGGTCAAACCATCCATTCCAGAATTCCATACACATCAACGGTCCCGTAGGCTGATATTCACGTAGTTTAGCAAAGGCTTCCTTTGCCCGTGAACCGAAATTCACCGTGGCGAACACTCCGTCAATCATGCCCCCTTGGAGCATATGATCTTCAGCTCCATCTGAAGTAAACAGCAGAACGTCCATGCCGCGGGCGATCATTCCTGCTTTTAGATCATTCAGGTAAGTCTTATCACTACCAAAGCTTCCATATTCGTTCTCTACCTGAAGAGCAAGCACAGGCCCACCGTTAGTGCTTAACAAAGGCCGCAGACGTGGAAGCAACTCATCGAAATAGGCATCCAACTTAGATAAATAGACGTTATCATTACAACGCAGCTGTATGTTATTGTCCGCAAGTAACCAAGCTGGCAATCCACCGAATTCCCATTCCGCACAAATATAAGGACTTGGCCGCAAAATCACGTGCAAACCAAGCTCTCCAGCAAGTCTAACGAAAGCCTCGATGTCAGCAAATCCAGCAAAATTGAAGCTCCCCTCTTCTGGTTCGTGTAAATTCCAAGGAATATAGGTTTCAACAGTATTCAATCCACAAGCCTTCAGCTTCAGCAAACGATCCTGCCAATATTCCGGAACGATCCGGAAATAATGAAGCGCACCAGAAAGCAACCGGATGGGTTGTTCGTCTAATGTAAAATGATCCCCTGATATGGATAACTTCCGCATATAATTTCTCCTCCAACATTGAGATAGACTATTTAATTATAGGTAATAAAAATATCAACCCATATGGACGATTCTAATGAAATATATGGAGAATTCATTGGTTGCTAGAGGCTTTTGTGATGCTATACACTATATTCATAGGGGGTTGTTACGGATGTCAAAAAGAACTCATATTTGGTTAATTACCACAGATCAAATGCGTGCGGACGCACTAGGTATCGAAAACGCTTCCGTACTGACACCTGAGCTTGACAAGCTTGCTTCGGAAGGCACACTCTTCACTGGTGCTTACTGCGCTAGTCCTGTTTGCACGCCTTCACGTTCTTCCATTTTTACAGGCAGGTATCCGCATGTTCACGGTGCCTGGAACATCGGTACCACACTCAGAGAAGACGAACTTACCTTATGCGATCATTTAAAGAAAGCGGATTATAAAACCATCGGTATAGGAAAGATGCATTTCCGCCCTCAGATGAAGGGGGACTTTTCACAAGAATATGAAGAGCCTGCTTATCGTGACCGCGGAAGAGCTTCCGATGGAACGTACTACGGATTTGATGAACATCATATTACGGAAGACAATTGTATCGGGGAATATATGGAGTGGCTTAGAGAGCGCAACCCTGAAGCGGCAGAACGTTTCAGCAAGGACCGTTACAGAGCTTCTAATGCTCAAAACGATGTGTGGGAGAGCGAAATCCCTCCAGAGCTACACCAGTCATACTGGATTGCTGAACGGAGCATCGATGTGATCCTCTCTCACAAAACCGAACAACCGCTATTTTTATGGACCAGTTTCGTCGATCCACATCACCCTTTTGACCCTCCAAAAGCTTACGCGGATATGTACGCTGACACTGACATTCCATCTCCAGCCAGCGAAGCAGACGACGTGCATCTTCGTCCTCCACATCTGCTGCGTCAGAGTCAGGGAGGATATTGGCCTGGTGGCGGTGAGGAGCATTCTCTTAATGAAGCGCATATGAAACGGCTCACCCGAAATTATTATGCGATGATTACCTTCATTGATGAGCAGATCGGACGTATTATAAAAGCTTGGCGTCAAAAAGAAATGTACGATGATGTAGTCATCCTCTTCACCAGCGACCACGGAGAACTGCTCGGTGACCATGGGCTGATTTACAAAGGGCCGTGGTTTTATGAAGGGTTAACACGAATCCCGATGATCGTACGCGGTCCTGGGATTGCTTCCGGGCAACGGGTCCCTGCTTTAATGGAACATGTTGATATTGTCCCCACACTGCTTGCAGCCGCAGGTCTCAAAACTCCCTACGGAATTCAAGGTGTGTCACAGATGGAGGTGCTGGCTGGAAGAGAGTCCCATGTGCGTAATTCTGCCCTAACCGCTTATATTGCTCATGATCGCGGCATTAACGCTAAGTGTTTGCGTACAACACGCTATAAGCTGGTAATCTTCGCAGGTGAGACCTACGGTGAATTGTATGATTTGAAAGAGGATCCTCATGAGAACTCCAATCGTTTTGAAGATCCCGATTATAGAGATATTCGCCATTCGATGGTTGAATTGCTCGTCCATCGAATGATTCAAGATCAGGACCCTTTGCCTGAACGCCGGAGTAGCTGGTAAATTCAATAACCTTTCTTTCTATCCTTAACAGACTTAGGGCAACCTGAAAGTTCAGGTTGCCCTAAGTTATGATTATTCCCCCAATTGGGATGCCTTTAGAATATGAGAAATTGGGCGTCCGGCAATCCATTCGCCGTTGTTTACAAACCCTTCCTCTCGTCCCTCCAGCTCGTGAATAAGACGCTCTCTCCATTCTTTTATGCGCTCGAATTTATCAATACAGCCTATCGCATTAATCTTCTCTGAGGGGTCTGCCGCTAAATCAAAATACTGCTCTTCCCCTGTCTGAGAATACCAAATAAATTTCTCTCTTCCATCCGTTAAGAAGTGGTGGGACTTTTCTCCATAGGCTTGTTCCCCATGAATATAAGATCGCCACAATGTCTGATCTCCCCTGCACAGCGGCAACACACTTTGCCCTTCTACTGTAAATGGTATTTGGACGCCAGCAGCTTCAAGAAATGTGGGCATAATATCGCGAAGCTCTACAATGGAATCAAGCCGGGAGCCGGCAAGAAGTGCAAGCGTTTCTCCCGGATCAAACACTATGAAAGGAATCTTAGCACTTCCTTCATAAGGAAGAGATTTCCGGAAGTAATGGTGATCCCCCATCATTTCACCATGATCAGAAGTAAATAGAATCAAAGTTTCATTTAAAACACCATACTCCTGCAGCCCATTGATCAACCTCCCAATTTGGTCGTCAAGATGCGTAATTAGCGCGTAATACGCGGCACGGGCACGATCCAATCTGCGCTTTGGCAAATTAGTGAACGAAGAAGTTGGATCCTTAGCTGCGTTTAAGGCAGCACTCTCGTCCACCCAATCTCCGATTGGAGGATCAGGAAATTCCAAGTCCTTGTACATATCTAGATAACATTGTGGCGGATCCAAGGGGGAATGGGGGCGAACGAAGGAAGACCATAGGAAAAATGGTTTCCCAGGATCTCTTCTCCGCAAAAAGTCTAGCGACTCGGTTACGCACCAATTCGTTGGATGCATCGCTTCCGGCAAGTGCCAGGGTCGGGCAACCGTTGAGGCGTTGCAATCGAGGCCTAAGTCAGTGATATCCGAATTGGTATCAGTTTGTCTTCGCAGCCACTGCAAATAATCGTCCACTTGATCATAGTGTTCATCATGGAACGTTTGGTTCTTATCCCGATTGTAGTGAAGATATCCATCATGAAGCACCACATTATGGAATCCACATAGATTACGTGCAGGATACACATGCATCTTACCAACACACTGCGTATGATAACCAGCTTGAGCAAGCTCTCCGGCAATCGTATGGGCGTAATTCCATTCAACCTTATCCTGATAACCAACCCGGCCATGTGATCTTTGCCCCATTCCTGTCATGATAGCAGCCCTGGCGGGAATACAACTGGGGGTAGCCGAATACGCGTGCTCAAATAAGATCCCCCTTGATGCCAGAGCGTCCAGGTTGGGTGTCTCAACGACGGGATGTCCCATAATGCTCAGGCAATCAAAACGCATCTGATCTACGGTGATAAGCAGAAGGTTAGGCTGCTTTGTGCCCTTTTGATTGTCCAGATTAGTATCAATCATAACCTCACCCCCTTCTTAAACCCCAGCGATCACAGATGGTGTTGCAATCGTGTGCCATAAATTCGCACTTATCGCCCTGGGGTTGCCCTCGTCAACAAGGCCGTCGAACGTCAGAAGCTCCTCTTCTAATTCAGCAATCTTTTCCACGTTCCCTTCGACATAACGATTGATTCGATGAATCGCCGTTCTGATTCTCTGAAGCAATCCTCCCATACGAAGATCAAAGACATCAAGACCAAACACCTTATTTTCCTGCTCCCATTGCACTCGATAGTCGTCCATGAATTGTCTGGCCAAATCAGATAATTGTGGCAAAGTCACCTTGGCAAAGTGAGCCAATTCCTCTAAATCTCCACGATGATAAGCTTCGCGTATAGAAATCCCGATTTCGCTCTTTATTTCGAGCAAGCGACACAAGCTGGCTTGTACAGAGAATAAGGATTGCCAAGGCGAATTGCGAGTGATCGCCTGTTCGAGCTTTTCTGCACTTTGCTGATAATGCTTCGAATACGCGCTAGGAATAACATGTCGATCGAACAAACCACATAAAATATCTTGATAAAGCAAGTATTTAGCCGGATTGATAGAACATCCCCCCGGTGCCGAGTTACCCGGAACCAAGTTGGCCGCATCGAGTGCCATAAAGTCATCATAATTGCCTTGCACGCAGCTACTGAATCTTTCTTTGACATGGTTCTCCACGAAACATCTCATGTAGCAGAGCTCCGCCCAAAGTTGAAGGGTAGGAAGAACCGAGAAAACGGAAGCTTCAGCGCCATTATCTCCCCATGCGGTAATCAACACTTCTTGAATTCCATACTTAACACAGCTATCATGAGCCAGCAGACTGACATGGCGACTGAATTCATTGTTTGGAGCGAAGCCCATCCATTTCCAAGCACCACCTGCAAATCCAATATGATCATTCAGCTGCTTATGTTTGCTTAACATCCCGTCGTATTTCTCCTGCGTTTCCGAATAATAATCCCAGTAGATCAAGGTAACATCTTCAGGAATCAGCTTTACAATATCAGGGTTAATTGGACTTTCAGCATCGTAATATTCTCCGGAACTGGCCAGACGGAAAAACATGTCGCTCCACATCATCGTCTGGAAACCATATTTTCTGGCGATCTCCATAACAGTGCTAAAGTGTTTTAACATTAACGAGGAGCGATCCTGATACCCATGCTTATCCAGGTATTTACCAAGTCCCATCATATGAGCTTCGTCCATCCCGATATTTATGCGGCGACTGCTTACATGAGCCGACATAAAAGCAAACATTCGATCAATTAACTCATAAGTTCTGGGATCATCAATAAGGAGAATATCCTGGAAATCCACAAGCGGTGCATGTGCCTGCCATTTCAACGCTTGGCCGAGATGGGCCAGGGTCTGAATACAAGGAACCAGTTCTATGCCAAATAACGCGGCATACTGATCCAGCTCCCGAATTTGATCTCCTGTATATCGGCCTCGCAAATAGCCGAAATAAGGGTATCCCTCCAGTTCGTAGGTGTCTTCCGTATACAACTGAACCGTTGAATATCCCATAAGCGCTAAACGCCGGATCAATTCCTTATATCCTTCATAGTTAAGAACCGCATTTCGCGAACAGTCTACCATGAAGCCTAACTGTTCATAAACCGGCCGTTCATTAATTTCAACTCGTTCTCCACGGCGTACGTTCTCAAGGAATCGGCTGAGTGCCCGGAACAATTGATGCTCCTGTTCATACGCAATGGTGACCTGAGCCTCATCGTAAGATATTTGAATGCCCTTCCCTTGCTTCTTACAAATCACTGGTATCCCTGAGCGTTCCATTCGAATACTCAATATTCCCGCTACTTCTGAAACAGCTGCTAACTGTTTCTCGGTTAACCCTGTCAAGTGAATGCTAAGGTTCATAGACTTTACCCTCCCAATCTTATAAATATGCGGTCAGTAGCGCCGCACAGTCTAAGCCATACTTCAAATAATTAAACGGAAGATCCGGGCTACTAGCGCCCGGATCTTCTCTATTCATCCATTATTCAATACCTTGTTCCTTGGCCTTCTCATTTACTTCCTCTATCATTTTATCAAGACCTTTAGCCTTATAATCGTTCACAATGCTATTCCAGTAACTCTCAACGGGTTCTTTGGAAAGCATGATCTTAAGCAAATCATCATGGTCAAGCACAGTAAATTTATCCTTTGTTGGGGTGGACATATAAGTTAACCGAATGTCGTATTCTGGCACCTTTGTATTGTTCTGAATCCAGTCGATGTAATCGACAGCTTCTTTGCGGATTCCTTCATTAGCAATCGTCGGGTTATCCATGTTATAGCTATCTGAAGTTTCATAAGCCACCAAATTCTTCAGAAATCTGCTAGCTGGATACTTCTCATTTAATGAACCCTTTTCAATGACAACCTTCTGCCCATTTTCGAGCTTATAATCTACACCTTCGATGCCATAAGTCAACAGATCCTTGCCTTCAGGAGACAACACATAATCATAGAGTGCCATGATGCGATCCATCTTTTTATCGTCAATCTTATTGCTGAAATAGCTTTCTGACCAGTATGTTTTAAAGATGGCGTGTGAGCGTTCACCATCAGGACCGATAAGCGGCTTGAGCGCCTTCACACTCTCCGTCATATCCTTATCCGGATAAGCTGTTTTCCAGCGTTTTTCATACATATCGCTATTTAAATTTATGAAACCTCCACCGCTTAGAAGAGCAGCTGCTTTGCCTGCTACGAAATTGTCATAGGACTCTGCTGGTTTGACGAGCGCGATGTCTGGATCGATCAATCCTTTTTCGTACATATTCTTCATGTTTTGCAGCGCTGGCAGCGCATTTTTAGAGAATACAGCAGGGATAAACTTTCCATCCTCTTTGATCCATTTAAAATCACTGCCGCTTCCATCACTAGTAGCAACCGGGTTGCCATACAACCAGAAGAATCCGCCCAGCATCTTGGTAGTTGTCGTCGTAAGACCAGTAACATGCTTGCCTTCCGGATCCGACTTTACGATTGCATCAAGCATGGCTTCAAACTCTTCCCATGTCTCTGGCTCTTTGGTGATCCCAGCCTTTTGAGCAAGATCCCAACGATAGAAGACCATACGATCCAGTGCGCTCCAATCAACACTCGGGAACATCCGGCGAGGCACAGTATAATACTTTCCATCTACTCCTAATCCTTTAATATCTGGGGATTCGAAGTATTTTGCAAGGTTTGGATACTTTGAAAGATCCGGGAGCGCTTTGACAACGCCTTGATTCACCCATTTGCGCTGATATTGCGTGCCGACGGCGTCGATCGCGAAAATATCTGGCAATTGGCCGGAAGCGGCCCACATTTGAATCTTCTGGGTATAGTCATCCCAAGACAAATTGACAGGTTTTAGTGTGATGTTGAATTTCTCCAATACTTGTTTAGCGATCGGGTCCTTTTCGATGTTAGCAATCTCGGCATCCGCATCCCAAAACCCAAGAGAAATGGTCATTGGATCCTTGTAAGGATTATCCGTGGAGTTAGAAGAATTCGGAGATGTTTCACCGTTTGAACCAGCCTGCCCTTTGCCGTTATTGCCTCCACCACAAGCCGTGAGTACTGAAGCCAACAAAGTTATACATAATGCCAATGTCATTATTTTCTTTCTATGCATGCTTGAAACCTCCCTTTATACTATTTTAGGATAGAATCAATCTATTTAAAATGTTTCTTATCCTTTTATTGAACCCACCATAATCCCTTTATTAAAATGCTTCTGCAGGAACGGATAAACAACAATAATCGGAATACTCGAAACTACAATCGCTGCCATTTGAAGTGCAGGTGTGTAGACCTTCCCCGTCTGCTCCTGCTCGGCCATCGTTTGTGCCATTTGGCTTAGCAAGGAATTCGAAGTAATGAGTGTCTCCCGCAGATAAATCTGAAGTGGTGCTTTTGCAGCGTCACTGATAAAAATCAGCGCATACCACCATTCATTCCATCTTTCCACAGCATAGAACAAAGCAAAAGTCGCCATGAATGGAGCAGAGATCGGAATAATGATTTTGAAAAGAATGTACAGATCATTCGCCCCGTCCAGCTTAGCCGATTCTTCCAAGCTTTCTGGAATGGTATTGAAATAGTTTTTCATAATGATTAGATAAAACGTATTGAGACCCGCGGGGATGATCATGACGAGTATATTGTTTACGAATCCTAGATCCTTGACGACTAAGTAAAAAGGAATTAAACCGCCATTGAAAAACATAGTGAACAAGATCAAGCTGAGCATTATGTTTCTGCCGGGCATACCCCGCTTGGATAATGCGTAAGCTCCCGCCACAGAGATTGTCATACTGAACAACACGCCAACCACAGTTACGATGACAGAATTAAAGATGGAAGTCCAAAACTTCATATCCTGAAGCAAAAGCTTGTAAGCGGACAGGTCAAACGAAAGCGGAAAAATATAAAAGTCACTTTTACTAATCGCTTCGAACTTTGCCACAGAGATAATAAGAACATTATAGAAAGGAAAAAATGTTACTATTGCTAGGAGCCCCAGAACCACGAATGCGACGATATCGAAGACACTCCACTTTTTTCTCTTTTTAACCGTTGTGTCGGTCACTTGCTTCTCCCCTTTTCCTGCAGATTAATACAGCCCTTCCTCGCCCATCTTCTTAGCGAACGTATTGGCCGCCCATAAAAGGATTAGGCTGATAATGGACTTGACGACACCCACGGCGGTCATATATCCAAAGTCTCCTCCAATCGTGAAGGAAGTCCGATAAATGTAAGTATCGATCGTGTCGGCAACCGAATATACCGGCGAACTATACAGGTTGAAAATTTGCTCAAAGCTCGAACCTTGGGTTAGTAGTTGTCCAACTTGAAGGATTAACAGAACTGCGACTGTACTCTTCAAACCCGGCCATGCGATGTTTAGCAAACGGCGAAACCGGTTCGCTCCGTCCACTTCAGCCGCTTCAAACAGCTCAGGATTGATCCCTGCCAGAGCCGCCAGGTAAATGATTGAATCCCAACCGATCTCTCGCCACACATGCGTGATATACAGAACGGGTCTGAATGCACTTTCATCGACAAGAGGAGAATTCGGATCTCCACCAAACAGCATGATGATCTGGTTATAAATCCCGTCCTTGCTTAAAATATTGATAATAATCCCCGACAGTACAACCCACGATATAAAATGCGGGAACGTCAGGATCGTCTGAAAAAACCGCTTCATTTTTGTCCTGGAAAACTCATATAAAACAATCGCCAGGATAATGGGCATCGGGAAATGAGTGACCAGCTTCATCAAGCTGATAATGACCGTATTCCAAAACGCCTTGCGAAAATCGGGGTCGGTCAGCAGCGTTTGAAAATTCTCCAACCCAACCCAAGGACTTCCCAGAATCCCCTCACTGTAATTAAATGTTTTGAACGCTAGCGTTACACCGTACATGGGAGCATAGCTGAAGAGGGCATACCAGATTAACACCGGTAGAACCATGAGGTAAAAATACTTGTACTGTAAAATCGTTTTTCCTAAACTTTGCTTTGGAGCACGAGTTTTTAAGTTTCGTTTAGGCGTACGAGCGGTTACAGAATCAGCCAATCTTCTCCCCACCTTTCTGTATGAGTTTGTTATGCTTGTAAGCGATTTATATGGTAAATTATATCGGGAGTGTAAATTCTCTTGTATAGAGAATACAACTCCGATCATGTGGATTTTTCACACCTTTGCGGGAGACCTTCCTGTGGCACGTAATATCGGACATAGTGAGCGTAAGATCGTCCATACCCCCCTTGGTCCACAATCGCTAGGATAAATCTAAGAGCTCTATAAAGAGAGGGGGATTCACTTATGCGTTCAGTAATTATTGCAGATGATGAGAAGTGGATTGTAGAAGGAATTAAAGCAGGAGTGAATTGGAAGAAATACGGCTTTGAAGTGATCGACGATGCCGAAAACGGGCAAGAAGCCCTTCAACTAATTCAATCGCTTCGCCCCACCCTTGTTCTAACAGATATCAAGATGCCTGTTATGAATGGACTAGAGCTCATTCAACGTGGCAAGGCCATCGCGCCGGATACGATCTTTATCGTACTCAGCGGACATGCCGAGTTCGCTTATGCACAAAAAGCAATGAATTATGGTACTTTCGGATATTGTCTCAAACCCTTTGAAATCGAAGAAATTGAAGGAATGCTCAACCGAATAGCCCAGCAACACGATTCCAAGACAGTTAAAGAACAACCTATCCACGACTTCGAACTTTATGAAGCGGTTTGTTCCGGAGATCTTGAACGAATTAACTTATGGTTGGATGAGAAGAAAATACCCTTGTCGAAAGATACCCCTCATATCCCCATTGTTATCCAAGGGTTAAGTTCACCTGTAGATGTCAGGCAGTTCTCTTCCCTGGTCTTCCCAATGAGCCGCCGTCGGTATGGTTACTTATTGGAAGAGTGCCAATACGAAGTCTTCCTCCAGGGGTTTAAACAAACAGAAGTTGTACAAGAGTGCGGAGTCGGGATCGGTCCTCCTATTTCGGATATACACCAATTGGATGCGTCTTTAGAGTCCGCCTCTCATGCTGCTTTCAGTATGTTCACAACGGGGATGCCCGGATGTTACCGGGTGAATCCACAACAGGAAATACCGATCGACGAGAAGCTCAAAGAGATTTCCCGGATTCTTCATAATAAAGACCGGCTCGGTTTCATAGCAGCCATGGAATCGATAAAGAAATTATTCAAAGAGGGAACGTTCACCATTAAAGAAGCCTATTTGCTCTATACATCGATCCTCTACTTATTTCCTCGGGAAGGGACTCGGGTTAGCGGCCGTTTTTTTGAAGGATATGAACAGCTCTATTATCGGTACGGCACGGCTGAAGCTATGATTGATGATCTGATTCTTATGACACTTGATATTTTTATGAACAGAAACGAATCTGATATTTCACGAATCTCAAACCACAAAGTCAAAGAAATCATGTTATACATCCGCAACCATTTCAATCAAGAAATTTCGATCCAGCAATTAGCCAATCAGTTTTTTTTAAGCCCAAATTACTTATGCCAATTATTCAAAAAAGAGGTCGGCGAGACCATCATCGAACATATCAGTCGTTTACGAATTGAATACGCCTGTAAAATGCTAATCGAAACCAACCTTTCCATTTACCAAATCGGTGAGAAATGCGGTTTTCAGGATTATTTCTATTTCACACGAATTTTTAAGCGGCATCTCAAAATGACACCTACACAATATAGGGAACAAAACAATGAAGACATTTAAGAGACTATCCATCCGTACTCAGGTTTTGCTATTCGGGTTATTTATTGTTGCCATTATCCCAATCATCGTTTCACGAGTCTACCAACTATCAAGCGAGACTATCATTAATCAAAATACGCAATACAATACGGAGCTGGTCTCCCTCCTCAAGCAACGGATTTCTGACAACTATGCCAACGTCTCTTCCATGATGATGAATGTGGGTTACGATTCGACCGTCCAAAAGTTCCTAGTCGAGAATGATAAGCTTCGAGTCTACGATCTATCCCAAAAAGTTGAAGGATTGTTGAGCATCGCCCGAAATATGAACACGGATATCTTAGATATTATTGTTATCGGTAGCTCAAACACACGTATTTCCTTAGCAGGAAGAACAAAATATGCTATCGATCTTATGAAAACAGCTGAGGAGGATGGAATCGTTCATTATCGCGGATACAGTCCTCCAGACAAAGTCATCGACAAGAGAAAACTGCTTTTCGGGATGAACATCTTCGCTTCAGGTGACACGTCCCTATATGGTGAAAAAATTGGCTATCTCGCAGTTATTGTAGATATGAAAGCCATTCAAACTGAAATTTCTGAGTATCCCCGATTGGTCGGAACCAGCTTTTTTATGATGGATGATAAAGGCATGATCTACTCTAATAGCAATGAGCCGGAGGATATGCTCCAGCAGTTTCAAACTCGGGCAACTGGAAGGGATGGAGAGTCCATCGTCGAGACGGTTCATGGAAAGAAATATGCAATTCAGTCCTTTAGCTTACCGGAGATCTCTGGAAAAATCATAACTGCTGTTCCTGTCCATAATTTAATGAAAGAACTGGAGAAATTGAAGAAGGTCAGCTATGCTCTTCTAGCCTTAATCTTGCTGGTCGTCTCTATTCCCTATTCTGTACTTATGATGAATCTCTTAAGACCGTTGTCTAGGCTTATGCGCTATATGAATCAATTAAAGGGTGGAAGTCTGGGGATATTGAACAACAAGGTCGATTTAAAGGGCTATGCTGAGATTGAAATCATCTCTCGACAGTTCAACGATATGACCACACGGATCCACGATTTGACGGACCAATTAATCGATGCTTCAACTCAACTTTATCTGACCGATCTGGAAAAGCAGCGGGCGGAATATTCGTATTTACAAAGTCAAATTAATCCGCATTTCTTAAGCAATACTTTAGATACAATCAAGGGCGTTGCGATCGTAAAAGGAAATCGGGATATCTTCGAGATGACTACCGCCTTAAGCACAATGCTCAAGTACAGCATCAAAGGCAAAGAGGAGGTAACTCTTGGGGAAGAGCTGAAAATCGCGGAATCTTGTGTGAGGATTTACCAAGGCCGTTTCCCGGACAAATTTACTTACAAGCTGTTGTGTCCACAGGAATGGTTACACATTCCCGTGCCTAAAATGATCCTTCAACCTATTGTTGAAAATGCGCTTGGTCATGGGCTTGAGGCACAAGGACAAGGAATTCTGCTGATCTCCGTAGAGAAAAACGAAGCGGGGCTGCTTGAAATCGTGGTTGAAGATAATGGTGTAGGTATCGATACAACAAGACTGGAACAACTTACGGAGTTGCTGGCTGGTAAGAATATAGAATCAGGAGATCATATCGGTCTCCTAAATGTCAATAATCGTCTAAATCTTAAGTATGGCGATCCTTGCGGCGTTCTGCTGTACAGTAAGGAGGGTAGCGGGACGAAGACCGTTTTGAGGCTTCCCGGATCTTTAATAGATCCACAAAAAGCGAGAACATAAATAGGGAGGTTGCCCATTCAGGGCAACCTCCCTTTCATATGTCTTTCATTCGCCGCATTTATTAGGATATTATTAAGCATCCTATAAGGATGCGCTCAGATACTCTTTGGCATGGTAGGGTCCACCTTCCATAAGTACCGTCCATAATGGATCGATATCACAATCCATGGAGCCCATCATATGATCATGCCATTCATTCAACAGATAGACAGCCTCCATACAAACGTCTTTACGCACTTCGGCGAGATTATGTTGTTCATAAGGATCATGCTTCAAATCAAACAGCATTTCTTGCGGGAATCCATGGTGTCCGTCATGATAGGTACGTATATATAACCAATCCGCAAACCGGACGCTGCGTTGACACACATGCGCGCATTGTGAGATTACGAGATACTCACGCCCTCCCAAATTCCCCTCCAAAATAGCACCTGCATAACTTTCACCATCCCAAGAAGCAGCCGCTTTCAAATTCAAAAGGCTCGCTAATGTAGGTCCTAGATCAAGGTGATAATGTAGCCCCTCCTCCACGATTCCCTTCTTGCCCCCTGGCCAGCGAACAATCATCGGAATACGGCAAGTCGCCTCGTCTGCTGTGCCATGTTCGGAGTAAATTCCTAGTTCACCCAGACTCTCTCCATGATCCGCAGAGATCAAGATAGCCGTATCTTCCATCACGCCAAGTTCTCTCAGCTTAGAAAAAACTTTCCCGAGATGCTCGTCCAGATACTTAACTCCAGCATCATAGTTGTCAAAGATAACACGCAGGTCATCACGGTTCTCTATCTCCTGCTGATGCCTGAAATGCTGCTGATAATGCGATTTCGCGAGCGCATTCATATCTTCAATACTATGCTGCCCCTTCTTATTTCGGTGAAGCTCAAACACTTCTTCCGTGATCCAATCGGGTAAAGGCTCCTTCTCGAACGGATTACCGTAGCTCTCGGGTGTACGATAAGGTGTATGCGGATCCCAGAAATTCAGGTGCAGAAACCAATTTTCGGACTCCCCGTTATCCTCAATCCATTTAAGTGCCACTGGAAGCACCTGCTCTGCCGTCTCATGCCCTCTGCCACCAACATTAAACACTTCTTGGAACCCGGCGTTAAAGGTCCACGCCGAGTGTCGTTCGGAGAAGGTGCTGATCGATGCGGTTTTCATCGCCGCTTGCCTTAATATAGCCGGAAGGCTCTCCATCCCCAGACGGTCATTGAATTCACGTTTGGCTCCTTCTCTACGCATATCAGCAGCGGTTCCGCCATGCCCTACAATCCCATTATGAATGCCAAATCGCCCCGACATTAAAGCGGAACGAGACGGCAGACAAGGAGCATCTGAACAATAGTAGTTGGTAAAGGTGACACCTTCTTTAGCGATTGAATCGATATTCGGGGAGGTATTCCGATGATAGCCATAACATCCCAGATGGTCCGGGCGAAGCGAATCCAAATCCAAATACAAGATTCTCATGAGTTATTCCCTGCCTTTCCTTTTCATCGAAATGGTTACGCTCGATTCGGGCAGCTTAGAATGATCTGCTCATGCTTATAAGAGTAAATGAATATGGAAAACTCCGCTATGGAGCAGCGATGTTTGTTTTTGTAAATTCGATACTTTTCCGGTACTCTGCCGGCCCCTTGCCGTATTCACCACGAAATACCTTGCTGAAGTGTGAAGCATCATAATAACCACATCTCTGGGAGATATGCTCGATTGTATAATCCGTATATTCCAGCATTTGTTTTGCTTGCTGCAGCCGCAATTTTCGCAGCATTTGCATGGGTGTCAGTTTATATATTTTCTGAAATGCCCGGCTAAAATAAACAGGATTCATATGATAGAGCTTGGAAAGCTCCTCTCTACTAATCTCCTGATCAAGCCTCTCCTCCATATATTGCAACGCTTCGTTAAAACGGTCCGTGATAAAGGGATCTCGTGAAGAGCGGCGCCCGCCAAGCTTGGTACTCTCCATAATTTCATAAAGAAGAAAAAATGCCAATGAACCGACCTGAACATTCCTGAAATCATCTTCCTCCTGCAACCACAGGCTCCGCAATTCGTCAAATCTCCGCTCATATTCGCTTCGATCCCGGACCCGAATCACCTTGCCTAAAGGGAATAACTTAAAGAAGTCATCTCCGTCTTTAACTTTAGCGTTAATATTAAACAGATAATGTATCCCATCCGTTTTGGAGATCACATTAAAAGGCTCGTTAGGACGGTGGATCATCACGTCTCCGGCAGAAGCAACATATTCTCCTTCGGAGGATGTCGTCAATACCTCACCTTTTTGGATATAAGAGACGGTATAACAAGACTGGACGTAATCGAACAGGATCCGCTTCTGATATTGAATCTTTAGGACGTCCAGCACGCTGATGTCAAACTGACTATGGATGATAGAGGACAAGGAAGTTCCTCCTTCTTATGTAGTAGTCGTAAAAGTGCTCTAACCTGTATAATCAGCCGCACATCGAAAGCCAATATTTCCGGCAGAGCTGTCTGGAGTATTTTTGCTTCTAGCCGCCACCCGATAACGGTTGCAGTAAGATTTATGGCACAAATATGATCCTCCACGCATCGATCTTGCGACACCACTTACTGGACCTTTCGGATTCACGGCTTCGGAAGATAAATGATAGTCCTTAGTAAACCAATCCGCGCACCATTCCCACACGTTTCCTGACATATTATAAAGACCATAGCCGTTAGGCAGATAGGACCTTACAGGTGCGGTACCTGCAAAACCATCGCTGGCATGATTTTTATCGGGAAACTTTCCCTGCCATATATTACAGCGATGTTCTCCGCCTGGTTTTAATTCGTCCCCCCAAGGATACCGTTTCTGAACCAGTCCTCCTCGTGCGGCATACTCCCACTCCGCTTCCGTAGGCAGACGTTTACCAGCCCAACGACAATATGCATCCGCATCATGCCATGATAGGTGAATAGCCGGATGATCAAGTCGTTCATCTACATGGGAATCCGGACCTTCAGGATGACACCAATCCGCTCCCTCCACCACACACCACCAGGGGGTTTGAGTGGCTACTTGGGTCACCTTTTTCCCAGTCTCCATGGAAACAAAAGAATGAAACACGTAAGACCATCCAAATCGTTCCGCATCTGTAACATAGTTTGTTTCCTTGATAAAAGCAGCAAACTGCTTGTTCGTAACCGCCGTTGCATCCATCAAAAAGGAAGATAAGGTAACCTTCCTAGTCGGCCCTTCTCCATCTGCGAGGAACCCTTCCTTATCATCCGTCCCCATAAGAAAAGTGCCTCCAGGGATAAGGATCATGTCCGAGAAATCTTTCACCCCTGTTACTCCTTGAACCGTTGTGTTCTCCTTACAAACATCAATAGATTCTTGTTTCGCGACTTGATTTCGACTAGCTGAACAACAAGCCCGTATATTCTCTGACATGATTTACCTCCAATCTGGGATCGTCCCGGCTCTGTCTAAAAAAAAGCTACCCCAAGAATGCCAGAAGCAACGATAATGGTGAGCGGATGCAGCTTATATTTCATTAAACCATAAAGTGCAGCGAATACAATGATCAACATGCCAAGGGTCTGCCAAGTAATAAAAGCATGTTCCACGCTATTTAAGCCAAAACGAATCGCAGCATAGGCAATCAAGCCTGTAATCACTGGCCGCAAACCATAAAATAACGTTTTAATCCATTGACTGTCCCTCACCCGATAAAAGAAGACGGAAATAACGATGATGATTAAAAATGAGGGCAGAACCATGCCTAATGTTGACACAATCGCTCCTTCGATTCCGACTATACGATATCCGATCAAGGTTGCACTGTTCGTTGCAACAGGCCCGGGTGACATCCCTGCGATGGAAACTACCTCTTGGAATTCCCCTTCGGATAACCACCCCCCAGCCATAGCTTCATGCTGAATCATCGGAATGATGGCGTACCCTCCTCCAAAAGAAAGAAGGCCAATTTTTATAAAAGTGAAAAACAAACTCCAAATCACATCGCTTCCCCCTAGATGTAATACTCCGGATAATTCGATTCTTCATCAGAAGCTTTCAAGGACTCCTTCTCCGTTCGAACTTGGAGCCCTAAGAGCTGTTTAATTTGCAGATATACAAACCCAATACATAAACCAATTGCAATCACGTAAATGGGATTAATTCCGAAAACCAGTAAAACAACCGGTATAACTAACGCCGTAACAGCGGTAGTCTTGTCAATTATAGCGTTCTTGGCCATTCGATATGCAGCTACTAGGATCAAGGCAATAACAGCACCATTTATCCCTTTCATAGCGGCAATGACTTTTGGCTGGTCTGCCAGTTGGGAGTATACGGCGCTAAGCAAACAAACAATGATAAAGGTCGGAATCGTTATCCCTGCGATTGCAGCAATCGCACCCTTCACACCAACAAGACGATAACCAATGAATGCTGCTGCATTTACACCTACACCCCCAGGTGCAGCACCAGCTAAAGATAGAATTTCATCCATCTCCTCTTCACCCAGCCATTTTCGTTTAGCGGAAATTTCCCGTTCGATCATAGGGATCATCGCATAACCTCCCCCGAAGGTTACAGGACCAATTCGAACAAATACCCAAAATAACTGAAACAATAGACTTATCCTCAGGTCTGTATTCGGTATCATATTTGTTTTCATAGTTGTTCTCATGGAATCCACCCTTATATAATCTGTCGTAATTTCATTATATCACTTTTTCCCAAAATGGAATTAAGTTTTTTGAACGGTAAAATACAACCAAGGGTTTATGAGTTATACTATATTCATGTTAATAAATACAAACTATATAAAAAACGATCTTACAAGTTCATCCTATATATAGCTTGGAGGTATATCGTGGAAAAGCGCTCGACACATATTCCGTCACCAAAAAAACTCCTATACGACCGAATCGCCGAACAAGGCACTGTTTCCAAGTTGGATCTTTTACAGACATTTTCGCTTACCAAAAGCACAATGACCCGGATATTAGATGAGATGACGGAAGAAGGCTTGCTGATAGAAAGCGGATTTGGAGAATCTAGCGGAGGCAGAAGACCTATTTTATACCAGATCAATCCTTCCTACGGTTATATAATCGGTTTAGAGATTTCCAGGGTGTATTCTTCCCTTGGTTTATTTGATATGCAAATGAACCCAAAATCAATAGTTCACTGGCGAATGGATCAGGCATTCACACCTGAAAGATTTATAGATCATATCAGTATTCAAATACGCGCTTTCCTTAGGGACCATCAGTTAGTGGACAGTCAAATCATCGGGATAGGAATAGGGGCTGTGGGGCCACTTGATCGGGAACAAGGCTTGATCCTAAAACCGCTGCACTTCCCTTCTTCAGGCTGGAACAATCTGCCGATTTGCAAACTGGTAGAGGAACGGACGGGGTTCAAGGCATGGTTGGACAACGGTGCCAATTCTGCACTGCTTGGGGAACGATGGTCTATCCGTCACGCAAACATTCAGCATATGCTTTATGTACATGCTGGAGCAGGACTCCGCTATGCGATGATGTCGCATGGAAGTATTGTTCATGGCACAATGGATATGGAAGATGCAATTGGTCAAATGATCATCCAGACAGATGGACCCCGATTAAATCATGACGGGAACTACGGGGCTCTGGAAGCATTCGTATCTGTGCAGGCACTAGAACAAAGTGCGCGCTCAGAGGCGAAAATGGACAACGATCTGATCCTCCAAAGATATAAAGTGGCGCCTGAGAAGCTGACTTATGATGTATTGGTACAAGCCTTTAGAGACGGTAATCCACACGCGCGTGAATTATTTACCCAAGCTGCCAGCCACTTCGGGATCGGACTCGCCAACGTTATCAACCTGTTTCATCCAGAGACCATCATTCTAGGCGGTGCGCTCATTCACTCTCACGAGTTGTTTTTCCAAACAGCGGTGGAGGTGGCACAGAGAAACACTTACCGTTATCCTGAATACCAACCTCACTTCTCCCTAGGTATATTAAAAGAAGAAGCTGTGGTGACGGGTGCGGCAATAATGGCGAGAAATCATATGGTTCTATAACATAACAAAAAGGTTGTTCCCAATCCTTTGCATGACTGTTGGGACAACCTTCTGTAGTCAAAGCTTATAATGCCTGACAGCAATTTTTGAATTTCTTCCCGCTTCCGCAGAAACATGGATCATTTCGACCTGGAAGTGATTTTGCACTTTTCCTGTACTCCAGCATCCGCTCCGATCTAAGTCGGTTCGCCAGTAATAACATGCGTTCATAGGCGTATGAGTAGAACATTTTGTAGCTGTGGCAGAAATAATCAACCTCAGTCCGATCATTAACATCAAGCCAATTCCGGTTGCGCGGACATCCCCCATTGCAAAAGCTAAGGTACTCACACTTATAGCATGATTCATTCATATTGGGCTTCATTAACAAAAAATCATCATATACTGGGCTGCTTAGCAGTGCTTCCAAGTCAGTTTGGCCGATATTTCCTAGCCTATTCTCTTCATCAATAAAGAAATCGCAAGGGTAGGCATCCCCGTTCGTTTCAAGCACCATCATCTTCGGGCAACATGAGTTGTGAACGCATAATTCTGCCTCACGATGCATGAATACAAGAAGCATATTCTCAAAAATACGAATAGGAAGCTCTGGGTACCCACCGTTGTACCAAAGGTCAAATGTACGGCATAAAAAGACTCCGTATTGTTCAGGTGTAATTCGGAAACGTCCCGCTACATCACTTTTCTGAGAAACAAAATCCATGCAGGGGATAAACTGAATATTAGGAAATTCGTGTTCTAGATATAATGCCATCAACTCATCTGGTTTCGTCACGTTATCTTCATGAATCACCGTCAGAATACTATACTCCACACCCTCATTCTGTAAATGACGAATCCCACGCATAACTAGATCATAACTGCCTTTTCCCGAACCCGTTACACGATGAGCATCATGAATAGGCTCTGGGCCATCCAGACTAATCCCGACCAAAAAGTTATACCGTTTAAAAAATTTCGCCCATTTCTCATGGATAAGCGTTCCATTGGTCTGCAGTGCATTACTGATCATCGTATGAGGCGGAGCGTACTTAGCTTGAAATGAAATCACTTGTTCAAAATACGGAAGTCCGGCCAATAATGGCTCCCCACCCTGCCAAGAGAAAGTCGCTATCCCTGATGATCTTTTCATGTACTGAGCGATAAACCGCTCCAGAAGCTCCGTATCCATCACCCGGATCGGTTGCTGAGGATGTCCCCCGGCAGTACTGTAATAGCAATAATCACAGGCTAGATTACAATCCTCTGAGACGGTTTTCCACATGACATGAAGGGTCTCCTGCTTAGAGGTTTGTATACATGCAGTCATACGATTCTGCCCCTCCTATGTAATACTATCTTTGTAGAACCTAATTCCTATTTGTTCAATTAAATCATAGATCTGCAAGTCAACAATGAGTAAAACATCATAGCTGGTCAAATAACTGGGCACAAAAAAACTGCACTCCCCATTGTCCGTTGGGACAAAGCAATAAGGGTGTACAGTTTCTTTGTGGATGAGTCTAACGGTAGTTAGAGACTAGTCTTATTAATTACGGACGTATTCTCTATTTGCTGTTTCCAACATGGATTTCCAATCCGCAAACTTCGTCTCCCTAACAACATGACGATCAAACAGTTCATCAGGTATGTCAGCAACATCTTCTTCTGTCTTTACTTGAAAGTTCCCTTTGGTTACAAACTCATCGAAACTTTTGTAATTGGAATACTTACTCATAAACGCTTCATTAAACAATTTCTCGAAAGAGATGTGATTGGGATCTTCTTGATACGTTTTCTGTCCTTGTAACTCATTCATTAATTCTTCCATGGTCATTGGTTTTTGTCTTCTCAAATTACCACTCCTAATTTTCTGTTATAGTTGTAGAATATCATGTTAATCCATAAATCACACGAATCCTAAGCTTACCATAATTTTGACGATTTCACCTTTCAAATTTCACTTAATATGCAAATAGTCGGCCTCTATACTTAAAATACAACAAAAAACCTTCCTTATTCATAAGGAAGGCTTCTTATTATTAGGACAATTTCACCAGGCTGTAGTTTTTCTTACCCTTACGGATAATGATAAAACGTCCGCCGATGGCTTCGCTGGCTGTAACTTCAAATGCTACATCGCTAACTTTTTCACCGTTCATGGAAATTGCGCCTTTGGTGATGTCTTCACGCGCTTGACGTTTGGATGGCTCAATTCCTAGATCTACCAGCCACTCCACAATATTTTTGGACTCCAATGTCGTTTCGTAGGTCGGCATTTCCTTGAAGCCTTGCTCGATCTCGTCAGCGGTCAGAGATTTAATATCTCCACTGAACAGAGCGGCAGTAATACGTTTAGCCTGCTCCAGCAATTCCTCACCATGCACGAATCTGGTCATTTCTTCAGCCAGTGTTATTTGCGCTTCACGTTTATGCGGTTCGGTCTGCACCTTTTCTGCAAGTGCATCAATTTGTTCTTTAGAGAGGAATGTAAAGTACTTCAGGTATTTCACAACATCACGGTCATCTGTATTCGCCCAGAACTGGTAGAATTCAAAAGCTGTCGTTTTGTTCGGATCCAGCCAAATGGCTCCGCCAGCTGTTTTACCGAATTTTGTACCATCGGCTTTCAGCATAAGCGGGATGGTAAGTCCGAATGCTACCGCCTCAGAACCTTCTTTTTTACGAATCAGATCTAAGCCACTTGTGATGTTCCCCCATTGGTCAGAACCACCGATTTGCAGCTGCACATCTTCATGCTGGAACAGGTGCAGGTAGTCCAGGGATTGCAGGATTTGGTAGGAGAATTCCGTAAAGGAAATTCCGCTGTCCAATCTGCTCGCTACAACATCCTTGGCAAGCATCGAATTGATGCTGAAGTTTTTACCATAGTCACGCAAAAATTCGATAACATTGATTTTATGCGTCCAATCGTAGTTGTTCACCATGCGGATTTGATTGTCGCCATCAGTCACGAACAGTTTTTTCATCTGTGCTGTAAGTGCGTCAACGTTGGCTTGGATTTGCTCCAGCGTTTGCAAAGAGCGTTCGGATTGACGTCCACTTGGATCACCAATCGTTCCCGTAGCCCCACCAATAAGAATCACCGGACGATGTCCTGCCAGTTGAAATCTTTTGAGCACCATGAATGGAATCAAGTGGCCAATATGCATACTGTCACCTGTTGGATCTACACCGCAGTACAGGGATACCGATTTTTGATTGGTCAGTTCTCTAAGCCCTTCGGCATCTGTTTGTTGATTGATGGCATCGCGCCATTCTAGTTCGTCGATAATATTCATTGCCTTACACCCCTCAAAATTAGTAGTTATCCTATAAATGAAACATCAGTCCGCCAAGCGGAAACGGTTCGCCCTCCTGATTAGGACGGGACCGTTTCAGCGAGAAATATAAGGAGTATTGATGAAGTGAACCCTATAAATCCTTATATTTAAAAACAAAAAAAATCGTCCCCTTGTCTATTGTAGACATAGGGACGATTGAATAACCGTGTTACCACCCAGATTGCACCCATGAAACGCTTATGCTCAAGCATACCATTGATACCACTCTTGACGAGATATCGTTCGCCATTCCGCTCGGTATTACCCGAGATACTCCAAAGTGTAATTCGCAAGCTTAGTGTGTACCGGGTTTCATCAACCCCCGGCTTTCTGAAACAGGGACTAAGTTACTACTGGGCTCCTTCAACGTATATCGTATATAAGATTACAGCCAGTATAGTGAAATAATTCTTTTATGTCAACTATCTCAGGAGAGAATGCCGTCACACACTTCTACTGTAAAGCGCTACTAGGCATTTCCACTTTTTTTCTGATACAATTACGAAAAAAGAGGTGAACGAATCCGCATGTTAGATCCTATCGATAACCATATTTTGATGCGGCTGGCCCAAAACAGCAGAATTTCCTATACTGATCTAGCTAAAGAAGTCAGTTTATCAAGTGTCGCGGTGAAAGATCGTATTGATCGGCTAGTCAATCAAGGGATTATTGAACAGTTCTCGATTGTCATCAGTGCTGAAAAGCTAGGAAAGAAAATCTCCGCCTACCTGGAACTTGAAGTAGAACCTGCTCATTTAAATCATATCGTCGATGTATTAAAGGAAAACGAACGCGTAGCTGTATTATACGAAATGACGGGACCATGTATTCTGCATATTCACATCTTGGTAGAGAATCTTGAAGAGATGGAACGGTTTATGCATGAATCAATCTACTGTCTGGATGGACTGGTACGTGTAGAAAACCAAATCTTATTAAAACGCCACAAAAATCAGGACGGATTGAATATATGAGAAAAGAACCGCCTATAAAGACGGTTCTTTTCTCATATGGATTTTTTTAGGATTATCGAATAATTGCTATTTCGTCTTATTCTGTCTTAGCCAGCTTAGCTTTATAAAAGTTCACGAAATATTCGCTGACCACGATCTTCCCGTTCACAACACTTATTGGGGCTACAAGCTTCACTGTCTCTCCGTTGTAAATCCCCGTTGTCGCTCCAACCTTCATCTCCAGAACATTGCCATTGTAGCTTAGCGTAACTGTCTTAGTGGCTGGCTGCCAGCCAACCTTTGCTCCAAAGTTCTCAAAGCTGCTCCGTAAAACCACGGGCTTGCGCTCGGAATCGCCGAATTGACCTTTATCAATTAGGGCGTGTACGCCCCAGTTTCCATCCACCACTTGTGTAATTCCAAAATCAGCTGACACAGACATCAGAGAGTACGCTTCATCTTCGCTCAATTCCATTCCAGCCATTAAAAAATCTTTTGTTTTATGAGCGGCATCCTTCATCGCTTTGTCGATGGACGAGTTTTTGAAGATATCCGTCTGAGCACTAGCCCCCAGCTCCTCCAAATAATTGGCGTAGCTGAATCCATGCACAACCCACTCGTTCTCATTTTCAAGTAATGGGAAGTTTAAACCTTTCAGCTTGTTGTTAAGCGATGCTTTTTTATGAAGAATGACTTGTATATCCCCAGTGACCGATGTCTCGATCGCAGTTCCGTTAATCTCCGAATCGCCTTGACCGGCATGCGGGTCACCGATCGACAGTAGTGCACCAGCTACGGATACAGGATAATACATTGTTGCACCTTCGGTAATCCGCCAATCATCTACGTTACCGCCGTTGTAAGAAGGTGGAACGGAGTCAACAACATCCGCTTCTTTCGGCGCCACACCCATTGTACCAAAGTGGAGACGAACCGGAATTTTCACACCTTTTAGCACATCGAAGTTTTTATCAATCGTATTATGGTCAACGATAACACCCGGGTAGTCAATTGTCGGGTGCACTTGACCATCTGGATCGGTTTGCACAGACCATTTGTAGTTATATACAGCTGTTGCATAATCTGTTCCACCCTCCGTATCCATCTCGTAGATAGTTACTACCTCACGCTTTTTCGGCTCCTCTACCATATCTCCGTATAGATAGCCCCAGTTCGCTGCGGCATTCACGCCATATGTTTTGCCAGCGTATTGGTCATTCCCATTTGGTCTCAGCTTCATGTCCAGAATCTTAACTTCCAGCACATCTCCTGGTTCAGCACCTTCAACAGCGATAGGACCTGTCATAATGTGTACGCCTGGCCCGCGGAGCGCTTCGTTCTTCTCCCCTTCAATCCAGTGGAAAATATCCTCTACTCCCGCATCTCCTTTAATCATCCGCTCGTAATCATCCCCTGAGTGATGTGTAATGGCCTCAACCGTTACGATATCTCCCGAATGCACAGTTAGAGCTGGATCTCCCTTACCTATATTCCCCCATCGAACAGTCTCCGAATTCGCCTTCAGAACATGGGTTTTTGGTTTATACGCATCGTTCGTCGTGTTAGCATACATAACACAAGATAACGAATTCACCCCTAAAAATAGGGATAACGTGACACCTACATTACGAATTATTTGTTTTTTCATACGAAAATCCTCCATTCCTTTAATGAGTGTTAGTTTTTATAACATTTGGTGTTTCTGAGTATAACAGATGACCTGAGGATTAACAATATAAATATTTTCATGAATTTTGGTTTAAATAATAAACACGAAGGAGTCTTTCTCTTGAATTATCCAAGTTAACTCCACAACAAAAAAACGCCAACACTTATTAGCCCATAGTGTTTGACGTTTGATTATCCAGTCTAAAGTGATGCACTTATTTTATTTTTGATCAGTAATACTTCTTGTAGCCCGGATTACAATCCGCTTTGTTTCCTTGGTACCTGATAGGTTCAACCATTCATCACAAATTTGCTGTACCCATGCCGGATGGCTTTTGCTAGCATCATTTAACCAATTGCTTACAGAATCCTGAACGTATTTTGCCGGATCAGAGTTAAGCGGTTCTAATAGCGGAAGGGCAATCGCTGGATTTTCTTTGAGTGCTGTAATATGCTTTGCCCATACCCCATGTGGGCGCGTCAATTCGATCGCAAATCTCCTAATATTCGCATCCTGATCATGAACCCAATCCTTTAACAATTCAATGGACGCTTCCAGCTCGGCAATGACTGATTCCCTCAAAGCCATCCATGAAATCTCACGCACCCCAAAATGCCCATCCGCTGCAAAAGGACGGATTGCTGTTAGTTTTTGAACTAGACTCCATTGATGATTCTGGCCCACGATATAAGCAGCCCAGCAGCGAACACTATCGGATTTATGATGAGCTAACACTGCAAATAGCCGGGAACGTTCCAGCTCTGATTTACAGTCAAATAGAAGCTGCCACTCACGTGAAATCACCGGGATGAGCTTCATGATTTTCTTTTCCAATAACGCATTCAGCCTTTGTAAAATTGGTTTAGCTTCCTGTTCAAAACCTAGCTCATTCAGTACATTTTCTAACAAGACAAGATGATCCACAGCAAGCCATTCCGTTAAATTCACGCTCTGTAAATATCCTTTATTCAGCAGTTCTACAATCTCAACGGGAATTTCAGTAACCTTTCGAGCGCCCTTCCTGTGTTCCATGGAAATCGTCCCTTCACTATGATTTGAAAGCTTAAATCACCTTCATGTCATAGCTAGGATACCGTTGTTTCTAAAAATGAAGCTGTAATCTCGTTTACAACTCGATAGCTATGTTATATTTCTTTCCAAAATCTTGTCTCGCTGGATATAGATAGTTCTGAACCCTGTCTGAATAACCTCCGCTTTCACCAATTCTTGTAATGCCACTGTTACAGCTTCTCTGCTGGCTCCAATTAAATTAGCGATTTCTTGATGCGATAGAGGAACATTAATTTTGTAACAATTATCCTTATGCTCAACCCCATGCTGATCCGCTAGCTTTAAAAGAACGCACAATATTTTATCATGCAGATTTCCGATGGCTAGATTCTGAGTTAACTGACTCATACTTTTTATGCGGTCGCTCAATACTTGCAATAATGACATCATAAACCTAGGCCGGTGAGAGATGAATTCTTCAAACCTTGCAGGATCAATTGTGCAGATATGGCTTTCCTCAATCGTTTCAATATAATGTTCCTTCGTTCCAAAAGAAATCATACCCATTTCACCAAAAACATTACCCTCACTGAGGATATCCGATGTAAATTGCTTACCGTTTGCGTTTAATTGGTATAAGCGAACCTTTCCTTTTTTCACAAAAAACAGTCCTTCAGAAAAGGTTGACGGTGTTTGGATATATGTATTTTTGGGGACTACTGTTATTCGCGTTAATTCTTCCATTTCAATTAGATCTTCCAGTCCTAACGATTGAAGCAAATTGAATTGAGATAAATAATGATTTTTTTCCATTGCCCCTCCTGTATAAAACGCTATTCATTTCTTCAGTATACCTTACAAAAAAAGCCACGTCCTAAGGACGCAGCTTACTAAATTACCGGTTACTTGCTTCCCAGCGCGCTACTTCTTCCCGCACACGTGGGGCCACTTCGGTGCCCAGCAGTCTAATCGCCTGCATAACATCCTCATGAGGCATAGTACCGTGCGGCACATGTAAAAAGAATCGCGTAATTCCCACATGCTTGCGCAGATGAATGATTTTATTAGCGACAGTTTCTGGATCACCTACGTAAAGGGCGCCCTCTAAGCTGCACGCTACATCATAATCTGCACGATGGTACGGAGGTGTTCCTTTTTCCTTCGCCCGCACATTGGTCCGGGCATGCGTTGAAGGAAAAAATTTCTCCAGCGCTAACTGATTAGTCTCCGCTATAAACCCGTGTGAATGCGAAGCGATTGGAAATTTTGAAATATCATGCCCGGCTTCAGCTGCTGCTTTTTTGTAAAGCTGTACATGTGAAGCATAATCCAGTGGTAGAACATTCCCTATAATCGCTAAAACAAAAGGCAAACCTAGTGATCCTGTGCGGATCGCAGACTCTGGACTTCCTGCACTCCCGATCCAAATCGGTAAAGGATCTTGAACCGGACGCGGGTAAATCCCCAAATTTTCTATAGCTGCTCGGTGTTTGCCTTTCCAGGTCACTTTTTCTGACTTTTGGATGGCTAATAACAATTCCAGCTTCTCATTAAACAGTTCTTCATAATCCTTCAGATCATATCCGAATAGAGGAAAAGACTCTGTAAACGAACCCCGGCCGATCATAATCTCCGCACGTCCGTTTGAAATTCCGTCCAGCGTTGCAAAGTCCTGAAAGACACGCACCGGATCGGCTGAAGACAGGATCATTACAGCACTACTCAACCGGATCTTAGTAGTCAACGAAGCAGCCGCAGCCAGTACAACCGCAGGTGAAGACGCCGCATAATCATGCCGATGATGCTCACCTACTCCGTATACATCTAATCCCACCTCTTCGGCAAGTACAATTTCCTCCACTACTTCACGTAGTCGTTCTGCATGACTTATTGTCTCACCCGTTTGGACATCAGGTGTGGTCTCGACAAATGTGCTTACTCCAAGTTCCACTATTCATTTCCTCCTAATATTCTGCACGATGCATTATTCTCTGGATGTAAAAAACCATAAAGGGACTACCTAATTATAGACTAACTAATTTAGGTCCCTTCGACTATAATCGAAGTTCATCTAATTAGATCCCCCTCACTATAGATCGGACTGAGGAGCCGTTAATTTAATAATTTCATTCATTTTGCTAAATTATCGGACTTAGATGCAGCTATTCGTGCAAAGTAGCTTCCATAATGTGTGTTTTTATGGAAATAAGCGCAATACAGTCCGAAACTATCGCAAAATGAACTAAAAAGTGAAAATAGCTGCAATACAGTCCGAACAAACAAAACCTCGTGTGAACTGACCATAATACAACAATTATACTGGGACTTTACCGCCAATGTGCAAGAGTGCAGCTAATGCGTGGTAACGACGAAGTTTGTTTAATTGTATTTACCACCAACGCACAGTGCAGCTAGGGCGTGGTAACGACGAAGTTTGTTTAATTGCATTTTGTGCAACTATATACGCTTTGAAGGTAGCCTTTGTGGATTTAGTTGCACTCTATACACTTAAATACGAGCAATTGCCTCAATATGGCGGGATTCTAGAATAATAGTTGTAAAATTTGCAATTAAACTGCCCTAAAGCTGCGAGCATAAGAGCTTAATTGTACTTTTTACAACTATTTTGCTTTTTTAATGAGAATTGAGAGGATACTGCTAGTGCGATGTAATCGCGATGTAATAGCAATGTAATTAGCGAAGTAATCGCAATTAATACAAAAACAAAAAAGACCACTAATCACCTTAATACAGACGATTAGCGGCCGGTCAAATCCAAGCTAGTTTGCATTCCCAATACTCGGAGTTATCGGCTTATCCAGCGATTTCGGTGGTTTGCTTGGGTTTATCCCAACGCCGATCCGACCGAATACAAACGCTCCGCCAGGAATTCGATTCGCTAAATTCATTATAAGTGCCGAGCCTACCACACAACCGACAAATTGCAGCAGAACACTAAATAGTCCAAGGTTTTGCAACCCAAATGAAGCTGGAAGCTTAACGAATATAGCCAATAGCAAAGGATGAAGCAAGTATATGCCAAAAGAATATCTGCTGCTCCATTCCAGTACACGTGGCACTTTCTTCATTTTCGATGCCACGGAGAAGAGCAGCAAAATCATGCTTAAGGCGAATAGAAGCATATCAATTCTTTTGGAGCTATGCGCCGTTATCCAGCCTTGACTATTCACGAACAGCACTAGCGCACCTGTCAGAACCGGGAGCGTGTATACGGCTATGCGGAACTTTTTTAATTTTTCCCGGAACCACAGCTCATTTCGTCCCAAGTAATAGGCTACTGTAAAGTAAAAAATCCAACCAGGTGCGAAAATCCAGTACATTTTATCCCAGAAATAATGGGCGGCAGCCGTATCTGCGGGCGTAGTAAAGTTGAAGAAACCCAAATAGATAACGTTAATAAGGAACGATACGATTAGAATATTGCGGGGGTTAAGCCGCTTCGCATACGTCTGAAACCAGAGGAATAAAGCATAAAACTGAAAGATAATCAGTATAAAATAACCATGGAAATCTCCAATCAGCAAATGACGCCAGAGGTAATACCAAAAAGCCTGCAGCAAAGGAATGCCATCACTACTCGACAGCTCCAATCCTTTTAGTCCTGCATACAAGGTCCCAAAAAAAAAGTAAGGCAATAAAATATACTTGATTCTTTTCTCCCAAAATCTCGCTGGAATTTCATTGGGATAGGCAAATGACAACACGAATTGGGAGATAAATACGAATACAGGTGTGCCAAACGTTAACAGTAAACCCACCGACTCTACCCAAGATGTATTTCCATCATCATAAACCCGATAAAGAGCATGCAGCAGGGCTATACTTAAGCAGGCTACACTACGAAGAACGAACATTTCCGAGTTCATTTTGCGTTCCATGCGGAGTGCCCCTTTCAATGGGTGTTTTTAATGATCTACTGCGCTTCCTACACTTAAGCGGTCAGTAATTGTTTTTTCCAGCCCGGTATGAAAGTTATGGTTAGGGAACCAAGACAATAATTCCTGAGCTTTTTGATTGTTTAAATAGCTATGGAGAATATCCCCCGGACGGGGCTCCGCATAGGTTGTCAGGAAATCACCACCCGTGATGTCGCTTATCATCCGAACCATCGTATTTATCGAGGTTGGTATTCCGCTGCTAATATTCATCGTCTCATTATTCACCCTGCCTTCGGTCTGAAGCGCGTCAACAAACGCTTGCGCCACATCCTCCACATAGACGAAATCTCTAGTCTGCTCACCGTCCCCATAGATAACAAGATTCTTCCCTTGCTTTATGCGATCCAGAAAAACGGAAACAACGCCAGCTTCCCCATGTGAACTTTGCCTAGGCCCATATACATTAGCGAGACGCAGTATCGTATATTTTAGCCCATGTAAGCTGGAAAACATCCGAATATATGACTCTGGTACACTTTTGGATACACCATAGCAGGACTCGGGATTTAAGGGATGCTGCTCATCAATGCTCAAATATTCCGGGTTCCCATAAACCGCTGCCGATGAGGCATAGACTAGCTTTTGAACCTGATGGATCTCGCACATGCGCAGTACATTCAGCGTGCCAACAATATTCACATTCGCATCAAATAACGGGTTCCGCTGTGATTCTCTGACGTCGATCTGTGCAGCCAGATGAATGACCGCATTTGGCTTTTCAAGGTTAAACACCTCATGCAAAGTCTCATCCCGAATATCGTACTTATACAGAACCGCAGCAGGATTCATATAAGTCAGACCGGAGGCTCCGGATACATTATCTACAATCACAGTTTTTATGCCCTTTTTTATTAGCCGATCAACCACATGGGATCCAATAAAGCCTAACCCCCCAGTTACCAATACCTTCAAAATAAAAAACTCCTTTCGCCCGCTAAGAGTGATCTTTGTACCGTGCATTCCCCGAAAAATTCACATAAAATACAAAATCAAAGGATAAAGGAGTGAAGTATATGGCTACTGCCCCTATTCCAGACAGCTCGGTGACTACGTCCATCCTTTCTGATGGTGCGGTCACATCTATTAAAATAGACCCTGAGACTAACGGTTATGTGAACGTCCGATCGTACGGCGCTGTAGGAAACGGTATCAAGGACGATACAGTAGCGATTCAAAATGCTATCAATGCGGGAAACGCCAAAAACAAAGTAGTAATCTTTCCTCCAGGTGTATATAAGGTATCTTCGGGACGCATGCGTAACCCCTCCATCCTCGACTGGTGGTGTCTTCGAATTCCGGCCAAAACGAATTTAAGCTTTGAAGCCGGCTCCAAACTTGTGCTTGCCCCGAACCCACCTTCAGACACTAGGGTTCTAGTAATCTTAAATGCCTCAAATATCACAATCGCGGGCACCCTTGAAATTGATGGAAGTGCATCGACTGTTAAAACAGCCGTCAACGATCAGCTTCACGGCTTGTTCATTTCTTCTTCGCAAAATATAACGATAGAGTCAGTGTACTCTCACGATTGCTATGGGGATAATATCTTCATTGGGGGGACAGAAGAAATCCCCTCCGTTAATGTGCACATCGGATATGCACGCTGTGAGACTGCTGGACGAAAGAACTTTGTGGTCCATTTTGTAGACCAGCTTCATGTCAACAGAGCGGTTCTGAATAATAGCCGCGGTGGCGCACCAGGTTTTACTGGCGCTAACTCTCTCGATCTTGAACCCGACGTCTTTAAAGGAACGCGCAGCTTTTATCAGCGATTCGACTCCTTGACTACCATTGGTTTCGGTAACGATCTATCAGCAGGGCTTACAGATGCTATCGCTAGACTCTGGACACTCGACATCGGTTCACTAGATATGCGTGTAAGCGGATCGGTAAGTCCAGCCTTACTGTCCTATGGACTGACGCTGAAAATCAATCACTTGGCTATCCGCTCCACCGATCATAAAGCTAGCTTCGGTCTACAGACGATCTATTCACAATTTATTGATATCGCTAGCGCCAAGTTCGATGGCATCGGGGGCCCTGCGATCTATGCAGCGTTTAATGCTGCCGGAGGTAAACCAAGATTGCATATCGGTTCGTTAGGAATGTACGGCTCGGGTTCCACCTTAGCAAGTGGTGTCCGAATCGACGGAGGAGATCTTTATGTGGGGACGATAGATGCACAGGATTTAACGGGCAATACCTTGCATTTATTCACAACGGAGTCTGACGCGATGGCTACTGTCGACAATATGATCGTCCGCAATAGCGGAACCAATCAGGTAGTGCTAGTCTCTTCTTACGGTGCAGCTAAACCGTCTCTGCGCCTCAATAATGTAGCGGTGTTTGATACCCGAGCAGTGAAGGTAAAGCGAATTCTAGAATTCGAAACACTAATCGGCATGCAAGGCACATCACTAGGAACCTTGTATAATCCATATTCGCTCCCTGAATGGTTCTCGACCTACGGTAACTTCAAACGGGCCATTCGCCTCACTGGCGGGGCAGTGTTGCCCGCGGTGTTCATAGTAGAGGGTTCGCCCGAGGGAGTCGTAACCGCCCCAGTTGGCAGTCTGGCCATGCGAACGGATGGCACGGCACAAGCCACTTTGTATGTGAAGGAAAGCGGATCAGCTGCCAGCGGATGGAAGGCTAAATAAGATGAATCAACGGTATTGGTTACATGTCTCTATCGCATAAACGACACGTTCCAAATCCTCATCCGATAAAGAGCTTCCAGAAGGCAGGCAGACACCTGTTGAAAATAATTTATCCGATACACTGTATTCCTCACTGTAAGGATAGTAGTAATTGCTCTCGAACAAGGGTTGTAAATGCAGCGGTTTCCATACAGGTCTAGCTTCGATATTGTGCTGTTCCAGACATGACAGGAGTTGTTGTGAAGAGAACCCCGCCACTTCTTCATCGATGGTCAGCGCACTCAACCAGTGCGTGCTGCGACAATTGCGCGCTTCCGGCATAAAATGAAGACCCGGTATGGAACCTAACCGTTCCCTATATCGCCGGCCAATAGATCTGCGACGCTCTACTCGCTCTTCAAGCAGTTCTAATTGACCGCGTCCTATGGCTGCCAACAGGTTGCTTAACCGATAGTTGTATCCCATTTCGGAATGTTGATAATGAGGGGCAGTGTCTCGGGCTTGCGTAGACCAGAAGCGCGCTTGATCTAAGGCTTCGGTATCGTCGGATACGAGCATGCCCCCACCTGACGTCGTAATAATCTTATTTCCGTTGAAAGAATAGATTCCGAATCGGCCCCAGGTTCCGCTGGCCTTGCCTTGATAGAAAGCACCTAGTGATTCGGCAGCATCTTCAATCAAGGTAATTCCATATCGGTCAGCTATTTCTACAATGGGCGCCATGTCTGCACTTTGTCCGTATAAATTGACGACAACAGCCGCTTTTGGCAGCAGCCCTTTGTCATTCAAAGCTTGGCAGGCCCGCTGAAAAGCTAGCGGACACATGTTCCAGGTCTCAGGCTCTGAATCGACAAATACGGGGGTGGCCCCCAAATATAAAATAGGATTGGCGCTAGCAACGAACGTGAGCGTTGAACAGATCACGTAATCTCCTTGTGTGACACCGGCTAGACGAAGTGCGAGATGAATCGCCGCCGTGCCAGAGCTTAACGCTAGTGCACCCTTTGATCCTGTGTAGGCGGCCATCTCCCGCTCGAACGCATCAACTTGCGGACCAATAGGAGCAATCCAACCAGAGTGTATCGCCTCCTCCATGTAGACCTGCTCACGTCCACTAATATGCGGCGGGGATAACAAGATTCGTGGCAGAATGCTCGTTTGACGAATGCTCATGCGAAGCTCCTTTCTCCATTTGGACCGATTTCTTCAGATGGAATACATATCATATCGAGATCTGGATGCCGATAGAGCGGAAAGTAATTTCCTGATATTCTGGTGTCACAAAAGGATATGATCCGCTCATACAACTCTGGGAAAAAAATTCGTTTACCTAAGTAATAGTCAAGGGGTTCCAGTTGTGTCGCGAATCTATGCTTGAATTGAAATAAGTCGTCATTCCCCTTATATCCCCCGCCAAGATGAAAACATTCAAAGCCATTTTCCATCCCCCACTTGGCTGCTGCGTGTATTAGCAATTTGGTAGGTGACCACTGCAGATAGGCGCGATCCCAACCACATAGGTGATAATGCATCCACGGTCGTTCATGTAACACGATGCTGGTCGCCACCGTTTTCTCCCCATCCATAGCTTCGAATAGCTCTACTCTCCCCTCAAGTAGATGACTAGTATCTTCTATAAATTTTTTGGGAAAATAATAAAAAGAATCCGCCTGTAAATCGTTTAGTGTTCCGTAATACAATTCACTGAAGGACTCAATACGATCCTTCAGATTCGAGTTTCGAATCGTAAAGGGTGCGGACTTTAATTTATGAATATTCCGTTTATGATTGCTGCCATAATGCCGGATGAGCTCTGACTCCGAACCCACAGTCAAATCAATATAAATTGTATTCCTATTCCATTCGGTGGTCAGACCACTTTGATATTCCGTAGCGTTGCCAATCAAGGGATGAAATCTTACAAACTCGGTCATGATCTTTTTCTCTCTACAGTAATCCGTGAACGTTTCACTGAATTGCCGGTACAGCTCACTTCGTTCGGCTCCCGGAGGGAGATTCGATATCGGTCCCCCGTATCCATAGGGTGTACTAATGTCGTACCAATCGCCTTCAAGCCCCAGTTGGATTACGGCAGGAAGATGGCTTATGGAGCGAAGTAAGTAAGGATAAACTATGAGCTGGTCTCCCTGCTTAAAAACAAACAGCTCTGCCTGCTGATGCTCTCCATCCTCAAACAGCCGAAAAAACGCTGAGGAGAAATAGATATCCTTCGTCTCTAACTGGTTCAAATAGGCATCCCATTCCTCTGAACTAGAGCTGCCTAACACGATGAAGTTACTCATACAACACCTCTTGATTCTCCAATATTTTGATCATACGTATACTTTCAGTGCTTAAGATTAGCCCGGGGTCTCGCTCACGCAAATAAGCATCTGAAGAAAGCAACAATAGCCTTTTCTCCCGGTCTAAATCCATTAATACGTCTGTCAAAAGATTGCAGCCACTCCACCCTCCACTTTGCAGTTGGATACGATAATACTGTTCACCTAACCGGCCCACAACTGAAGTCTCTTCCTTCGTTCTAATCTTAAGAGAAGAGAATCCATACTTTTGATGATGTGCCTCTGCCATCGGATAATCATCTATGATGTACGCCAATGCTTCTCTATCCCTATCAATCGATGGAGCCAAATCTCTTACATACCAGTAAGTCCGGCCTTCCTCTGCAAAACTAAGCCGCAAATACCAAGCATGAGCTTGCTCATTCCACGAAAATACATCAAGTGCCAGCTTCGAAATGCCATCCTTTTGGGCTAACGTCTCCCCGTACGCCATAAGCTTGCCGCCGATGCCATCTTTTCGATAAGCTGCGTCCACATTCAAGTTATTCAGAACCAGCATCTGCTCCATTCTTCGCCATTCAGCGAATCCAATAAGAAGCTCTTCAGAATAGGCACCAATCAGCAGTGTTGCTGAATGGCTTCCGCATTTACATGCTGCTTTCAAATATTCGGGATAACCGCCACAGGCGAATATGGTTTGATTGTAGACCGACTCTGGCAAGTTGCTCTGTAAGAGCCGGCATGCAAGGTGAATATCATCTTCCTGAAGCGGACTAAACCGCAAATTCATGCCGACCCCTCCTTTTGGTTCATTCTGTACTCATCGAGCGGCAGACTATGCTCACCCGGATTGGCCACAACGTCATCTTGGCGGATCACCTTCAGCACAGTTTTGCATAAGATCAACGCATCTAATCTAAAGCTCAGCTTCTCAACATAGGTAACGTCATAGGAGAGCCGCTGTTTCCACTCCGAAGTATTACGTCCAGATACCTGCGCCAATCCCGTTATTCCGGGTCTTACAGTAAATCGCAGCCGCTCCCGTTCAGAGTAATGCGGGCTGTAACGGATGAGCAAAGGTCTTGGTCCGATCAGACTCATTTCTCCCTTCACAACATTTACTAATTGCGGGAGCTCATCCAGACTCAGCTTTCGAATCAATCCGCCGAATTTGATATAACGCCGAGCATCCGATAACGGCTGGCCTTGCGCATCATACATTTCAGCCATGGTTCGGAACTTGTAGATGTAGAAGGGTCTTTCTCCCATTCCCGGCCGCTGCTGCTTGAACAAAATAGGACTTCCCAGCTTTATCCGAAGCAGCAACGCCACCACAGCCATGACCGGACTAAACACACCTAACATAATGATCGCTCCCACCAAATCGAAGCCCCGCTTCATATGGCGATACATGGTAGTCTTTCCCCCGCCTTTCTCTTATTCCGTAAAAAGACGTTCTGTAAGTGACTTTACCTCTTCCGGATTTGCACTCCAATAATACACTTTGGTTCGGACGAGCGGATCTAGAGCAGAGCTGTTATGGCCAGGAATCTGTTCGTAAGCAAAATCCGCGGAATCCATTCCCTTGAATAGCCAAGCTAAGCTCATCAAATCACTGTCACTAAAACTCGTATCAATAATGTCTTTCTTTTCACGCAGTAGCAGTCCAGCTAGATCAGGAATATGCTCCGGACTTAATAGCTTTTTGGCTACAGCCCGAACGATATTGAATTGCTCCCGTTGGCGGCTAAAGTCACCCTCCGGAGTCGAGTAGCGCTCCCTTGCTAAATAAAGCGTGTGGGCACCATCCAGATGCTGCTCACCTTTCTTGATGGTGATCTCCGGAGTGATGGTCACATCCTGATCAATTAGCATATCGATCCCGCCGATCGAATCGATGAAATCACGAACACCGGAGAAGTTCGTCTTGATGTAGTAATGAATAGGAATATTCATAAAATCACTAACGGCTTGAATCAGTGTCAGCGTACCCTGCTGATTCCCACCCTTTGTCTCACCAACGATATGTGCATGATTGATCTTGGTATAACCGACATTCTGCACATAAACCCGCGTGTCCCGCGGCACAGATACGATATTCACCTTCCGTTGATCCGGCATCACATGGGCAACCATGATCGTATCTGCCCGCGAGCTTTCTCCCCCCCAAGTGTCTGTTCCAATTAGCACTACATTAAAGGATGAGCTTTTCTTATCTGCTGGGGATATCGCCGCAGTTGGAGTCTGTGTAGACGTTGTAAGGGTAAGCTCATCCGTTTGAGCTTGGGGGGCTGGTGTGCTGAGCGATTGCACCATCGCTTCATTGTCCGTAACCACATTAGAGCTAGGGATCGTCAAGGGGTTAAGAATCGCCTTATTAAAACGATGCTCTGGATTCAATATCCCTCCAATCCAGATCCCCCCAACTACAACCACAACAAGAATAACAATCAGGCTGTATCGTCCCACCCGCCGCATGCGTGAATGTTTACCTGTAATTGCCTTGTCGCGCTTGCCCCATAATCTTGTCATCCATGAATGCTTAGTCGACTTCATAGGTCAGATTCCCGCATGAACTTCGGATTTAATGCGTTCAAGATCATGTGTGCCCACCTGCGGTTCTTCCTGAAAGCCCGAATAGCTTGGAATTAGCTGCTTTAGCAGTTTTTTGATCTGATGACTGCTTGGCATCAGTTCATACCGTTTGCACAAGTTCTCCAGAACCCCCAACACCAAATTCAGTTCAGATCTGGAGACACTTTGCGGGCGGCTAATCATAATACGGTAGTTGTTAGTGACCAATAACCCTTCTTCTTCAGTCAAAAGCTCCTCAAACAATTTTTCTCCAGGACGAATGCCAGTGACCACAATGGGAATATCTTTGTCAGGCTCGAGACCCGACAAGCGGATTAAATCCCTCGCTAGATCGTATATACGAACTGGCTTACCCATATCCAGCACAAACACTTCTCCCCCTTGTGCCAGCACACTTGCTTGAATAACCAACTGTACCGCTTCGGGTATCGTCATGAAGTAACGCACCATATCCATATGTGTAACCGTCACCGGGCCGCCGTTTTCGATTTGTCTTTTGAATAACGGAATGACACTGCCCCGACTGCCCAGCACATTACCAAAACGTACAGCGGCAAAAACCGTCTTACTTAAGGAATTCTGATCATTAATGATCATTTCCGCGGCTCGTTTCGTGGCCCCCATAACACTGGTAGGATTAACCGCCTTATCCGATGAGATGAGGATGAACCGTTTAGCGCCATATTTAGCACTCGCTTCCGCTACATTCCTTGTGCCGATCACATTATTTTTAACTGCCTCTACTGGATTCATCTCCATAAGAGGAACATGCTTGTGAGCAGCGGCATGATACACAATGGAGGGGCGGAACTTTTGAAAAACGTTATCGATCCGCGATACATCCTGAATGTCCGCTATAATGGGATGAATGATCTGATCGGGATATAACTGCCGCAACTCTTGTTCAATAAGATAAATGCTATTTTCTCCATGCCCCAAAAGCAGCATTTCCTTCGGACGATACGCAGCCAATTGCCGGCATAATTCCGAACCAATTGAACCGCCTGCACCCGTGATGAGAATACACTCGCTTCCCAAATTCTCACGAATCTCTTCCGTATTAATTTCTACGGGACTTCTCCCCAGCAAATCATTTACGGATACTTCACGGATCATGTTAATGGCCATTTTCCCGTCCAAAATATCGGTCATACTAGGCATTAACTTGATCTGAGCTTTGGTAGATTTGCAGATTTCGATGATCTCCAGTAATTCCTTTTGAGGAGCCGTAGGCAAAGCGATGATAATGAACGAAATATCCAGCTGCTCGACTGCCTGGGGAATGAAGTTACGGTTACCGACAATCGGCAACCCCATAAGCTCCAGCTTGCGCTTTGAGATATCATCATCTATGAAGGCAACTGGGTTCATGAATTTAAATCTTGAATGCTTGATATCTTTGGTAACGAGGATGCCTGCTTTCCCTGCCCCAACGATTAGCAGATTGCCTTCGGATGAACCCTTTGTTCCCAGTGTTTCGAATCTATCGTTGATGAGGCGGTTAACTAAACGTAAGCCGGCAATGCCGAGAAATACGTAACCCGCTGCAAAATAAATCGAAATCGGCAATCGATAGGAAGGGACGAATACATGCGCAGATACATTGACAGCGACCACTCCGCAGAGTGTTAAAGCACTCACTTTTAGCAGCTGCAATAACTCACCTATACCGGTGTATCGCCAAATATTGTTATACACCTTGAATCCAAATGAGAACGCTGCGTACACCATAATGTGAATGAGTATCGCCCACGGAAGCATCCACATGTACTGCTCAGGGATTTGAAAATCAAACCGAAGTAAAAACACAAGCCACACTGAAGCCGCTATAATTCCCGCATCCAACATGACTAAACGTACGATCCGCATTTTCATCACTTCTTTCTCCCTAATTAACTAATTATTCGTTTATTCGTTTGTTGTCGTATATGCGAGAAAGAATTATCTATCTGCTGTCAGACCCGGTTGTAATTCAGACGGAAAAGACTTTATCCCTGGTTCTTTCAGCGCTTCTATATAAATCGAGTCCATTTCACGAAGCACCGCTGGCAATCCATAGCGAATAATCCTGTCCTTGTTCGCCTTACCCATTGCTGCGGTCAAAGCTGCGTCCGCTCGCAGTTGAACCAGTGCTTTTGCCGTAGCGGCAATATCATCCACTGGAACCAACATGCCCGTTGACTCATGCTCAATCAAATCGCGAATGCCCCGAATATGTGTGCCGATCACGGGTTTGCCTGCTGCCATCGCCTCCATAATCGCCCGGGGTAACCCCTCACGATAGGACACAAGTGCCGCAACATCACACGCTTGTAGCAAATCCGGTATATCTCTTCGGAACCCCAGAAAATGCACCTGATCCCTAACCTCTAACCGAGTAGCAAGTTCTATAAGGGTTTGCTCGAAAGGACCTGTACCTGCGAATGCTAGATGAATATCGCTTGCTTGATCACCCAAATGATGTAGTGCTTCGATCAACTGTTTTTGGTTCTTGTTAGCATTTAACTCAGCGACGCAGAGAACAGCGAATGAAGGATTATCATTGTCACTCTTAGGTAAATCAAATAGCTGGTGACGACTTTCCCCCATCATTTTTGCAATTTCATTATCCCCCTCACCGCTACCGTATACTTGAAGATCAAGCCCGACTCCGCTCACATAAGTTACTTTTTTTCGGACAGGGAATTTCTGAGCACGCTCATAATCTTCACTATTAATGGTGATCAGTACATCCGTCCAACGTGCCATCAAATACTCCAACGGATAATAAAGCATCCAGTTCAGAAAAGGAGCACCTTTAAAAAAATGAAAACCATGAGCTGTATACAATACGCTAGGGACACCTGCACTATGGGCTGCAATCCGTCCGAGAATCGAAGCCACTGGTGTATGTACATGGACGAACTGAAATTTTTCCGCTTGGAAGCTTTTCGTTAAGATCCGCAGAGCCGTCCAATTCTTCAACTGTAAAGGACTTCGTTGTATAGGTACGTCGTGACATACAATTCCCCGCTGTTCCAAGCGCTGTCTGGCTTCGCCCGGCTGAGCGTAAGCATGGACTTCACACCCTTTTTGCAGCAATAACACCATGTAAGGTAAATGAAAACTCTCGAAATGCCCATATATGGAAGCTACAAAAGCAACCTTTGCTTGTAAGCCACCCTCAGCTGGAATACTCCCGATGTCCTTACTTGAGCTTTTATTGAGGTTGCTCTGCTCGTTGTCGAAGCTTGCGCCCAGTTGACCGTTCAACGTGTTGGGTTCGATAGGGCATCTCTCCTTTCAGGTTTTTGTCTGTTAACCGGATGCAAGCTCCGTTCATCGCCATCATGAACCACCAATACCGCTGGAATAACGCCTCAATACCCATCGATAAACCAATCATCGCCGCATGGGACAACAGCAATGCCATAATAATTGGCCTATGAATGGGATCTGCTGCACGATAAGAACGGATACCCACAATGAAGAACCAAATCATAAATCCTCCATATACAATCAAGCCCAATAAGCCGAATTCAGTCAAAAACCATATTGGCGTGTTGTGGATAATAATGCGCAGTTCGTAATTATAGGAACCAAGCCCAATGCCTAATAATGGACTTTGTGCGATCCAATCCACTGCTTTGTCAATGATGTCAAGACGCGACTGGATCTGGGAAGGTCTGCTGGACATAGACTCCAGCACATTTAGATAAGCGGTGCCTTTATACAGCAGCAGAGCTATAAAAGCCACACCAAACCCCATTCCGATCTTGAGCAGTCTGGAAGGTTTGGTAATCAAAAGTGTAAGTAATACAAGGAAGAGACCAATCCATGACGAGCGCGAGAAAGTCATCATAATGCCCCCGGCTAAGCTTATCGTCGCTAGTATGCTGACCCATCCCCGCAGCAGCTTTATCTTCTCCCCACTCGTCATGATATGAATGGCAAAAGCCGTCACCAGCAATCCTCCGTATGCATTGGGATCAATTAACATGCCGGACAACCGCCCGTCTTGCACCATAAACGGAACCTTTACTCCGCTGAAAAAAGCGAATAGGGCAACACCATTTAAGAGCAGCACACTGATCAGGAAAAATCGGAGCATCTTATATAACCGTTCCCAGCTATCTACAGCTTGCACAAGCATGATGTAGGTCAACAATAGGAGTATGAATCCAATATCTTTTTGCAGTAAGGCGTATTGGGTTATGAAGCCGTTGCGCCAAATGGATACAAAGGAAGCTAGAACAAAAATGAACAGCATGCCCCAATGCCATGAACTGAATATCCTCCGGTCCAATTTGAGATGGAATCCAGCGGCAAACAAACCTAACATTAAGAAGAGATCCGACGGGGCGATACGGAAGGCTCCACCAAAATCAAACTGTGCCGGAAGGCATATGATATACCCCATGACCGCAAACAGAAATAAATTGTGCATGGTGTAGGGCTTCCCTACAACAGATACAGATGTCATACAAGTCCCTACTTTCCTACTTTCCTACTTTCCTATAAAACAAAGAACTTATGCCGCCGCTTCCGACTGTTCCCGATTTCTTACCTTCCCGATGACACGATACAGCACAACTACACTGCCAATCATCTGTACAAATAACGACGAACTAGCTCCCATCGCAGCACCTACTACCCCGTAATGAGGTACGAAGATCAGACAACATAAGCCATTAGTGAATGCTGTGCACAGAAACAATGGAATCTGGGCTTTGTACCTTCCGGTAGCCGTTATGGCGTACCACAGGTAGGATGAAATAAATACCAGCATGGTGGACGCCAGCAGCCAATGAAACAACCCTAACTCTCCTGCCACGTCTGAACTGAATAATAAGGTTAACAGCTTGTGTCCAAACAACCACCCAATCAAACAAGCGACCGCACTAAAACCCAAACCCATCGCTATCATTCGGCTGAGTAAAGTGACAAACTCCTTGTGTCTCCCGGCTGAATGCCACCTGGCAAGACGTGGTGTTATGGCTTCACCAAGTGCGGTGACGACAACATTACAGGCAACAATCATATATGAGAGTGAAGCATAAATACCTAAGTCATGCTCCCCTTTAAAATAGGAAATCGCGTATAATGGGATATTCGTATTTAACGACATCAACGCCAACACCACGCCTAGCGGTGAACTGACAATCAGTAAACTCCATAGGCTTCTTTTGTTGAAGAGTGGCCTGAGAGAAGTGTATATTCTTGCTTTACGAGCATCATATCCAATCGTTATCGCTAACCATCCGATAATCATGACTAACAAGGCAAGAACAAGGCTCTGTGTAGGGATAAATACGAGGATGAAGATTAGAATGGAGAATAACCCTTTTGCCATTCTGGAGATTGAGATTTGATCTAATCTCTCCTCCTTTTGAACGATGCCCAATAAAATATCACTGATTGATTCAACGATTCTATACAGACCGATGAAGAAAATAACCAATGCTGTATTCCAATCCAAACCACTCATAATGCAAAAGCCTGCGGTAATCGTAAACGCAAGGGCGGTTGTTATCAGCCGTAAGCCCAGAAAGTCTCCAAAACTGTATTTCCCCGATGAATCAACGATTAATACGGAACGAAGATGTAGATGCGACAGCATAAAGATCGGAGCAGTAACTGCAAGCCCTAGCGAATATTGCCCCACGATTGCCGATGACCCGAATTTATTCAGCAGGATCACAATCACAAACTGAGCACCAGCGTAAGTGATATTCCCGAGCAAATAACGAAGAGAAGCAAATGACATAGACGTCAGACCATTCCTGAAGAAGAGGCCCACTCGGCAAAATCTTCACCGCGAATCTTGGAACGCCTGCTCTTTTTCCGATAATTCAATACGGCTCCCAGCAAATGTGCTCCCTGCTGCTCTAACAAGTGCTTGGCAGAACTCGTGTGCTTTAAGAGTACTTTTCCGGATTTCACAACTAGCAATACCCCCTCAGTCATCGTTGCCAAAATAAGGGCATCCGAAAATGGCATTAATACAGAGGATGAGTCGATGACAATCGTATCAAAACGCACGCTCAGCTCTGTAAATAATCGCTTCATTCCTTCAGAGCCTAATAATTCAGCGGGATTTGGTGAAATCGGACCAGAGGTCAATACTGACAAACCTTCTGCATCCTCAATCGAAATAATGCAATCCTCTAAGCGGGTATGATCCACTAAGATACTGCTAAGTCCGATCCAATTAGGCAGATCAAATGCCTTATGCACCGTTGGCGTACGTAGATCCCCATCAATGAGAAGAACTGTCTTACCAGCTTCCGCCATGGCAATCGCCAGATTTATCGCTACCGTTGATTTTCCTTCATCCGGAAGCGAGCTTGTGACTAATAAAGAGCGGATCTCTCCACCAACGCGGGTATAACGAATATTGGAGCGTATGCTTCGGAATTGATCTCCGCTAGATGACTTCGGTTGTTCCAGGCAATATAATTTTGGCGTTCTCTTCTTCATAACTTGTGGCTCCTTCTGCTGATTTGGTTTTCGCTTTATTCCGCTGTTTACGTGGCTTCAATTTGCCCACGGTTCCCAGAAGCGGAAGCTGCAAATCAAGCTGAATATCTTTGGCACTTCTCACGGGTTTCTCCATCAATTCCCGGAGGATAGAGATTGCGATCCCGGTAATCAGCGCCAATCCGAAGGCAACAGCCATATTAAAGACCGGCTTAGGTGAGACAGGATCAGAAGGAACCTTGGCACGGTCGAGAAATACAACATTCTCCACTCCCATAATCGATTGAATATTCGCATTAAAGGCCTCTCCAAAGCCATTCGCAATATCTGTTGCCCGTTGAGCTTTTGAATTGGTCACAATTACCGTTGTTACGAGTGATTCACTATTGGTTCTTGTCTTCACATTTTTGAGCAACTCTTCCGCTGTCATTTTTAGCTGCAGCTTTCTGACAACCTCTTCCGCTATCCTGCTGCTTCGAATGATCTCCCCGTAAGTGGTTACCAGCTTTTGTCCGGCCATAATGTCATTAATTGCTTTCTGCTGCCTGTCCCCTTGAATAAGTATAGAAGCTGTCGCCTCGTATTTCGGCTGTAAAACGTAATAGCTAACACTACCAGCTAGCCCGACTGCAGCGATACATAATACAATAATGAACAGCAGCCTACGTTTTACTAGTTTCAAAATGCTGCCCAGTTCGAATTCCATCGATCATTTCTCCTAACTAGTTAATGTATTGTCGTCTCTTTAACAAGATTATTGTTGTATATTCATATTCTCTTTCTCTCAACATATGTCCAAGTCCGTACTTAAAATTTAAATGTCAAAATATTAAAGGGCTCATTTAGCTCACCTGTTAAAATCCAACAAAAAAAGGCATTCTTCCAGCTAAATCTACTGGTAGAATACCTTACATATAGTCTAACTAGTTCAGGAATGTACAAGTGCAGTCAACACCATCAGGAGATATCTTTACGTTTCAGAACATGATGAACATTGCTTAACATGCCGGATAGAACTCCAGCAATTGGGAATACTGCCCAATTGACGTCCCAGCGCCCATAGACAAAACCCGTGAACAGAAAAATCGCTGTCGCCAAAGGCCATAACACAGCCCCAACAATTCCAACAAATCGGTTCTCTTCCTGCTTCTCTGCAGTGATATTCGGCTCCTCCAGCAACTTCGTATAAGTACCCTGGATATTCCCGTAATAGATGAACAGAAACACCGCCACAGCCGCAATAAACAGAAAAGCAGCTACTCCATAGGGAGCATAGTCATCGTTGACATAGCTAGTGGTGAAGATAAAAGCCGGCGACAGCACACATAGGCAGACTCCTGTAATCAGAGAAAGACGGTAAGTCGGAGCATAAAGACTTTGGCTGCGTTGAAGCGCCATCTTTAGAGCATAAGGCAGCTGAAAGCCTTGCTCCAGACTCTTAAAGCGATCCAGCTTCATTCCGCTGTGTATAAACATCCCGACCGCGATAGCGACCAGCACGAACATTCCGACCAGCCCCAGCATCGAACCTTTATCACTCATAACAGCCTTATTTTCAAATATTGTATCCAGGGTGATCAAAAACGCCACTCCGCATGCGCAGAGGAAAACGCCGATACCCGTCCATAATCCAGCGCTTCGTCTGGCCGCCGCATAAGCGTAAACCTCTTCTTCCGTCAGCACCGGAATAGCCTGTTCCGGCACAACTGGATCGATGCCAAGCTCCGCTGTCAGCTCTTCAATATTGCCGAATTCCGATATGACGATACCAATCGCCTCATTCTCCGACTTGCCAGCAAGCTTCAGCTCCAGGTACTTCTCCTCCATCCCAGATAGCAGCTCTTGCTTCAGATGTTCCAGTTCCGGAGTCTTTGGCAGACCTGCAAACATATTATCCAGATATACTATGATCGTCTCCATGCTCTATCACCACTCCTTGATAAATTGGTTTACAACTTGCTGTGTAACCTTCCATTCCTCACATTTTTCTCGGTAATAGGCGAGACCCAAAGGGGTGATCCGGTAATACGTACGCCGCTTACCAAGACTCTCATCCAGATAAAAGGATTCTATATATCCGTTTTTCTCCAGTCGGGTGAAGGCAGAATATAACGTTGTCTCCTTCATGACATATTTCTCCTGCGTTAACTGCCTGATATTTTTGGAAATCTCGTACCCGTAAGATTCCCCGTCCAGCAGCATGTATAGGATCATCGTATCATTGTAGCCGCGTATAACATCACTGCTGATCAAAAATATCCCCCCATGATTACTCCATCTGTCGTAGTAGTTGCAGTATAACATAATTACTACGACAGATGAAGTAGTTAATGGAAAAATAGGCCAACATAATTTGAGGACCGAACCTTCCTTGATTAAATCACAATTGCTGTCTGCGCATGACGTAGCTTCCAATACGGGGTTAGGTATACGAAGGTGCAGGCCAGTAGTGCTTGCGGGGACGATGGTGTTTACTAGTAGGCTGTTTGCGAGGGCGGGGGTGTTTACTAGTAGGCTGTGTGCGAAGTCGATGGTGTTCACCAATTGGTTGTTTGCAGGACGATGGTGTTTACTAGTAGGCTGTTTGCGAAGTCGATGGTGTTCACCAGTTGGCTGTTTGCAGGACGATGGTGTTTACTAGTAGGCTGTGTGCATAGACGGTGACGTTTACCTACTCTTACTTTGGCGGACGAGATACTATCGGACTCAGTTGGCGTTATTCGAGGCATTTTACTACTTTTCAGGTTCTATCGGACTCCAACGCTCCTATTGGCGCACAAAACATCATATTTAGGGCCCTTTCTAGGGAATAGCTGCACTGGAGTCCGAAACTGCGCTGGAACTGCGAAAAACATACTAATAACGCCATTGGGGTCCGTTAGCCTTCCTTGCCCCATTATCTATTGAAGCAACAAACCAACGCTGGTTTGTTTTCCTTTTTATTGAACCTTAATACAATAAGGTTGACTGCAAGAACATAGGTGTTTACTTCCCCTTACTTTGGCGGACGAGCTACTATCGGACTCAGTTGACCTTATTCGCAGAAATTCCCCACTTTTCTGATCCTATCGCACTCCAATGCACCTATTGGCGCACAAATCACCATATTCGAGCCTACTTCTAGGGAATAGCTGCACTGGTGACCGAAACTACGCTGGAACTGCGAAAAACATACTAATAGCGTCATTGCGGTCCTTTAGCCTTGCTTGCCCCAATATCTATTGAAGCAACAAACCAACGCTGTTTTGTTTTCCTTTTTATTGAATCTTAATACATTAGTTAGTTAATTACCCTGGACGAGATACTATCGGACTCAGTTGACCTTATTCGCAGAAATTCCCCACTTTTCTGATCCTATCGGATCCTAATGCACCTATTGGCGTACAAATCACCATATTCGAGCCCACTTCTAGGGAATAGCTGCACTGGAGTCCGAAACTACGCTAGAACTGCGAAAAACATGCTAATAACATCATCTGGGTCCGTACCACAGTGGATGATTATGAGTCGGCGGTGTGATTGAGATTTAGATGTCGATTGTTGATGTTGATGTTGATTTTGTTGATGTAAATTCAAGCGAACGGAGTCAAAGTCAGCAAGTCAAAACACAAAACAGCGGTTCTCCCGTATTGGGGAGAACCGCTGTTTTGTTGTTTTTTTATAATCAATGAAATAGTTAATCATTGCTAACGAATACACCAACTTGAATACGTTGACCTATTAATGTCGTGTACGGAGCATACGTCCAACAAAATAAAGCATTTGTTTACGTGTAAAAAAACGTGACATTTGAGCAGAAATATAATTTGTAAATCCTGGGACAGCAAATACTTTTTTAGCCTGAAGCGACCGAAGAGCCACTTGAACGACATTTTCTGGAGTGTCTCGTTTGCCTACCGAAGCCTCATCGGCTCCCACGACATTAAAAAATTCTGTTTCCGTAGACCCCGGACATAACGCAAGAAATTGTACGCCCCGTTTCCGATTTTCCTCCCATAGCGCTTGAGTAAATGATAATACAAAAGCTTTTGTCGCTCCATATACAGCCATATTAGGGAGAGGTTGAAATGCAGCTGTTGATGCAACGTTTATGATCACTCCACTTTTTCTATTTAACATCTCTGGCAAAAACAAATGGGTCAGATCTACAACCGCCAAAACATTTAGCATCACTTCTTCATGTTGTCTCGAACCAGATAGTTGTTCAAAAAGCCCATGCGTAGCAAAACCTGCATTATTAATAAGAATATCAACGTTCAAGCCACGTTCTACACATTGTTGATAGAGCCTTTCAGGGGAACCTTCTTGAGATAAATCAGCAACCAGAACCTCCGCTTGAATTTGAAATTCTCGTTTTAATTTTTCCGCTAAAGCAATCAGTTTATCTTCAGAACGGGCGACTAAAATTAAGTGACTTCCTTTGGCTGCAAGTTCTCGAGCAAACGCTTCACCTATACCCGAAGAAGCTCCGGTAATCAACGTCCATTTATTTTGAATTGTAATCATTGTTATCCTCTCTCCCTTTAACGACCATTTAGAAACAGTGTTTCAATAAGAATCATTGTATCCAAGTGAAGTTGCGTTGTCAAATAAAGTTCTACACATTTAATTATTGGCTATTTCTCTTCTACATCAGTAAAATAAGGTTTAGAAATAACGGCTATCTAAAAAAAGCTAAAGTAAAGTTCTAAGGAAGTGAAACTACATGCAAAAATCGTCCAAAATATCTTCTATAGATGCACAATCTGTTACAACCTACCCAAAAGCAAAACAACAGCATGCGGAAACATTAAGACTCAACATTATCGAAGCCGCTGCGGCCATTATGCATGAATCTGGACCCGAAGGTGTAACCATCCGTAAGGTTGCTGAAAAAATGGAATGTCCCACAAAAATCATTTATAACTTGTTTGGAAACAAGGAAGGTTTAGCGAAGGAGCTTTTTCTGCAAGGGTGTAAATTGTTGGCTGCTGCCTTTCAAGCGGTTCCAAAACAAGACAATCTAAATTTATATCTTCGCGAGCTTGGACAAGCTTATTGGGATTTCTCACGGAATCATACTAGCTATTATATGGTTATGTTCGGAGGAGCCTTTAGCGAATTCAAACCGGAGGAGGAAAGCTTACATGCTATCTTTACGGCACTACAACAAGTGATAGCCCTTATTACAGAAGCCATCGAACAAGGATTTATTAACGAAAAAGACCCTCTGCTTGTTGTGAACCTGGTGTGGGCGTCATTGCATGGCGTCATTCATCTGCATTTAGGGGGACATATTCAAAATGAGGAAACAGCTAAAATATTATATGATAGATCGGTCTCCAATTTAATTCATACCTTCTTTAAAAAAGATAATTAATTCTAAAAAGGCCTCTTTGCAAGTCCCTACTCAATAAATTCAAGCCGTAATCTTGGGATATCCTTAGATCACGGCTTTTTTAACATGCTAAAAAAACACAAAAAAAAAACGGCATTTCTGCCGCTTCTTCATCTCTCTAATTATGTCCGGCGCATATATGCACGCACAGTGATAGGTGCAAAAACCGCAACAATCACAGCAGCTCCGATAAGTGAGATAGCGAAATCCCAGCCTACGGTTCCAGAGTTAGCAAGCTCACGGACAGCTGACACAAGATGCGAGATTGGATTGACTTTGACAAACCATTGCAGCCAGTTAGGCATCGTATCTACAGGCACGAAGGCGTTGGATAGAAACGTGAGTGGGAACAACACAATCATTGATATCCCTTGTACGCTGGAAGCGGTTCGGGCAATCACACCAAAGAAAGCGAAAATCCAGCTAATCGACCAGGAGCAGACAATAACCAAAAGCGCAGCAATTGCGACATGCTCCAGACCGCCATCAGGTCGGTAACCCATAATATAGCCCATGACAAAAGTAAGCACAGTAGCGATCGTATATCGAATCGTATCTGCCAACAAAGCTCCGGCTAATGGGGCTATTCGGGCAATCGGCAATGACTTAAAGCGGTCAAACACCCCTTTATCCATGTCTTCCCGCAGTTGGACACCAGTGACGATGGAGGTCGTGATTACAGTCTGCACTAGAATACCAGGAATAATAACGGGCAAATAGCTCACTACATCTCCTGATATGGCTCCACCAAAAATATAAGTAAACATTAGTGTGAAAATAATTGGCTGCAGCGTTACGTCGAACAATTGCTCGGGTGTGCGACGGATTTTCAATATCCCGCGATAAGCCATCGTTAACGAGTTACGAACAGATTGTTTGAAGCTCGTATGGTTTTTCAATTGTCGGGTCGCACCTGGACTAATAATAGAAGTTCTCATACTCATGCTCTTGCTGCCTCCTTATTCATTGATTCTTGTGATGCTTGGGATGCCTCATCCGTAACTCCATGGCCAGTGATCGTCAAAAACACTTCATCAAGCGTCGGTTTCTGCACACTCATCTCTGCGAGTGGAATCCCCGCTTCGCGGAGTGCAATAAGCAAATCAGTGACTAAATCAGCGTTCGCCATCGGTGCAGTAATTTTTCCAGCCTCATTCGGCACAATAGACTGGATATGCAGCACATGTTCCACAATCCGGCGCGCTTGAGCGATATCTTTAAGATTTTGGACTTTTAAGTGCAGCGAGGTAGTGCCCACTGAAGCTTTTAGCTCATCCACGGTGCCTTCTGCAACGACATGGCCATGATCAATAACTGCAATGCGGTCTGCAAGCTGATCGGCCTCTTCAAGATACTGTGTAGTTAACAGCACTGTTGATCCTGTGTTCACCAACCGACGAATGGTATCCCACATTTGCGAACGTGTCCGTGGGTCCAGACCTGTTGTTGGTTCATCTAAAAAGATAAGGGGTGGCTGGGCAATCAGACTTGCTGCAAGATCCAGACGTCGGCGCATACCGCCAGAGAAATTTCGAAGCGGCCGTTTCGCCGCCTCCGTCAGACCAAACTCTTCTAACAACTCCGCTGCTTTTTGCCGCGCCTCTGCCCGCCCTAACCCTAAAAGACGTGAAAAGATAATCAGATTCTCTGTAGCACTAAGTGACTCATCTACAGAAGCATATTGTCCTGTAACCCCTATCAATTGCCGGACAATCTGCGACTCCTTTACCACATCATGCCCGAAGATTCGCGCCGCCCCCGCATCCGGACGAAGTAACGTAGCCAGCATCCGAATTACCGTCGTCTTTCCTGCCCCATTGGGACCAAGAACGCCGTAAATCGTGCCTGCCTTAACGTTCAGATTTACTCCATCAACTGCGCGATTGTCACCAAACGTTTTGACGAGCCCACGCGCTTCGACGGCCCAATCTCCAGGGTTGGGCTCAATTATTTTTTTGCGTTCATTTACCATTACAATTCCTCCAACGTTTTAGTTTGTATTGTGATGGTAACTCCCTTTTATAAACTGAATTTAAACAACACAAAAAACCGGGGAGCGCGATCTCACGCCACCCGGTTTATCACTTCTCATCTGAGTCAGCCTCAACATATTCTTTAAGCGCAAACAATTTATTAGCCCAGTAACCTTCAAAAAAGGCAAGCCAATCTTGCAGCTCCAGCAAAGGTTCTGGCTGAAGCTTATACCGGGTCTCCCGTCCGACTTTCTGACTGCTAACAAGCTGCGCATCGGACAATACCTGTAAATGCTTATTAACAGCGGTTCGGCTGATCGGGTAGCAATCCGTAATAGATGCTATAGACATTTCCTTATTAGCGAGCAGCTTTAGCAGACTGCGGCGGGTAGGATCTGCTATCGCTTGAAATACATCATGTCCTGCTTCAGCAACCGGCATATTAAGCCTCGATATAAGCAGGAAGTTTTTCTTGGACGATTTTTTCCCAGCCGCTGTTCATAAAGCCGCGTACGATTGGATGTGGTTGGCCAAATTCAGTAACTTTTTCAGGGTCCCATCCAGAATGAATCAAGGTAAATTCAGTTTTCCCTTCGATTTCTTTCAGTTCAAAAGCAAGATGCCAATCCTTCCCCCAATTAAAACCAACACGATTCGGAGGATCAACTTCGGTTACTTTACAAGGAGAATCTCCGAATTGTCCAGCATGCAGGATGAATTCATGCCCAACAACAGGCTCAAATGTACTAGGCATCCACCAGGCTGCCATTCCTTCTGCCGTGGCAACAGCTTTCCAAACCTTTTCTATTGGCGCATTTAGTAAAATCGTTTGACGAATTTCTTGTAAGGGTTCTTGAGTTTGCATAATAAATAGCCTCCAGCATTCATTTAATATAACACCTTTTGGGTTCGCTTTTCATTATAACACCTTTAGGTGTTATGTTAATTTACAGATTCCCCTAATTCTCCGTTCGTTATTCAACGTCTCAATCCCTCAATAATATCCTTTAACTGCTATAAAAAAGCCCATCCCTCGGTCATCCCGAAGAAAGGGCCTTCCTATTACATCAGCTCTATGGTCAGTTTCTTGGCTTGACAGTTACTGTGATTTTCTCGCTAGATGTCTCGCCTGATGCATTGACTAATACCGCGTAGTATTCATATACACCTGGTGTCTTATCTTTAAGTTTCGTAACTGTCATCTGAGCCGCAGGGGTAGCCGTGCTTAGTGTCTGTGTGTCGATTACTTCTCCATTCTCATACAAACGGTACTCAGTACCATTGGTTCCCCACCACATATTCATCACAACGTCGTAAGTTCCATCCCCACTCCAGTTGTCGTGGGATACTATAGGCTTGCCCGGCGCTGCATCTGTAACAGTAAGGATTAGCGGATCGCAGGTAGTCGAACCGAAGCTGTTGACTAGCTCGCACGTGTACGTGTAGGTTCCATTTGATTTGCCCACAATATCCGTACTCATGGCTTGTGCATTCGGTGAGCTGTCCGTCAGCATCTGGGTACTGATCAGTACATCGTTTTCATAGAGCTTAAACTCGGTACCGTTGTTCCCCCACCAAAGATTCATCGTGACGGCATAGCTGCCATCTCGAAGCCCGGTGTCGTGCCCATTATTGTCAGATAACACTGGCTTTCCAGGGGCTCCACCAGCAAGCGGAGTTGTATTCTGGAGCCATTGTGACCAACGGACTAGAACCTCTGCCTGCTCAGAAGTGAACACCTGATTGCTCTGGAGATTCACTTCACTATTAAAAGCTTCCAGCAAGCTGTGAACTTCTGCGCCAGCATGCTGCTGAGCTTTTTCTTTGGCGATCGCCAGCTGCTGCTTAAGTGAATTGGTTACGTTTTCTAAATCTGGAGCACCCGTCTCAGCTGCAAAATTTTCGGTTAATGCCGACAAGCTGTCAAATGTCGCATATACACTATACGAATGCTCTGCCAGCCCGACATTGCCCGCCGCATCCTCGGCTTTCGCAGTTACACTATGAGTTCCCGCTTCCAGCGTATACGCTTTAACATCTGCGAGCGTTGAATCACATGGCGAATAAGTAATGCCTGATACAGTATCAGCTGCACTACAGGTGATGTTTAATGTCTGCTCTATGGTATAGGAACTCTCTCCTTTAATTACTACCTGTGGTGCGGTCCGATCAATCTTCACCACAGCAGTCTTCTGCGGCTGTTCCACATTACCCTCTCTATCAACGCTCCAATAAACTAACTTATGTGTTCCTTCATTGGACAAAATAACTGAATTCCCGGTTTTCTGCTCGCCATCGTTTACTGTGAAATAGGTTGCCGCAACACCAGAGCCCGCATCTGTAGCTGTGAAGGTTACCAACGTATCCTTGTTGGTCCAACCTTGTGGCGCATCATCCGTTGTCACCGGAGCTGTTGAGTCCGCCCCTTTCACTACGCCATAAAAGCGTAATTCCGCCATGTTTCCAAACCAATTACTACTATTATAGATCCGGATATAACGATAGGCTTCTGCGTTACTAATACTTAAGGTCTGCCAATCCATCGTTTTTCCTGCAGGAGAGGAGATTGTCGTCCAGCTTGTATGATCATTCGAACCCTGAACCACAGTCCCATTGATTCGTGTAAAATAATTATCTTGCCTGGAAAGCACCTCTGCCTTGGACAGCTGGACCCTATTCCCTTCTTTAAAATCAAACGTTATAAATCCTCCATATCCACTACCATTTACCCGAAAATCCGTAATTGTGCCTGCATTTCCATCGAATAATGATCCCGCAACATTCCTGAGATCGGTTGGTGTTCTCCCACTGGAATCACTTAAATTAGTAATCGCAAGCACATTACTAATCAACTCGGTCTCATCGGGAATGTACAGAGAGGAACCATCTGTAGTTGATGTTTTTTCCGGCCCCTCGATTCCCTCCTTTGACTTGTATTTAATACTAAAGTTCACAGGTCCAGGTTGTGCGTTATTGCCCATGACCGCTTCAGCCGTCCAATTGATCTTATCGACAGTAGCAACGGTTGCGACTTGATCCTGAATATTGACATTCACTTGGTTAATTGCATCGCTTGCTTTAAAAGACAATTTCACCGTGTCCCCAGGCACAATTCGTTTCTGGATACTTTGGTCGGAGCTAATGGACACCGCATCAAGCTTTGAATTGATTGTAACATCACCATACAAACGTAGTTCAGCCATGTTTCCATACCAGTTGTTTCCATTGGTGATGCGGATATAACGATAGGGTTCTGTGCTGTTAATCGTCAACTTCTGCCATTCCGGCGTATTTCCTGCTACATTAGAGATCGTGATCCACGTCACATTGTCATTGGAGCCTTGCACCACTGTTCCATTAATTCTGCCCGCATAATTATCTTGCCTTCCGATTACTTCTACCCTAGACAGCAATGCCTGGCCGCCTTCTTTAAAGTCAAAGGTTAGATATGCACCATAACCACTGCCATTTAAACGAAAATCAGTGATGGAACCTAAATGATTATCAAATAAAACTTTTGCTGTTGCCAAAAGATCAGCCGGATTTCTTCCACTGGAATCGATTAGGTTTGCTATCTCAAGCACATTAGCGACAAGTCCCGTCTGATCTGCAATGAATAAAGTAGAACCATCTGTTGTAAAAATAGTCTCTACTGCATTCTCTCCAGCTGCCGTTTTATAATTGATCTTAAATTTCACAATACCTGATGGAACATTTTCATTCACCACAAGCTTAGCTGTCCAGTTGATATTGTCCACAGAACTGACTGCAACAGGTTGACCCTGTATATGGGCCGTGGCATTATGGATCATTTCTGTAGACTTAAAGGATAATTGAATCGTATCCCCTGGTATAATTCGATTTCTTAAGCTTTGATCCGAGTGAATGGACACGGACTCTAATTGATTTACTGTCTCATACCGCTGGCCAAAGATTCTAAATTCAGCAATTTCCAGCATAGTACTCGAAGGCTTTATCATTTCCATTTTCAAAAATCGGAATTTTTCATGCTCCAGGCCTGCTTGAACCTCAAGTCTCTGCATCTCTTCAGTAACTGTTGTCAAGCCGGGGGTTAAGCGGGTCCAATTTTCTTTGTCATTCGATCCGAACATTGCAACGCCGCCAATTCTCTCCGGAAAACTAGCTCTTACCTGAAGCTCAAAGCTTTCTGCTGATATTTGAAAATCCGGTCCTAAATCCATGTAATGCGCCCGATCCTGCGCTGTATAATACCCCACAAAACTATCATTTGTGTTGTCCAGCAGGTTCGGGACAGCGTTACCAAAGGTTGAGCTAACAAACATATTCGTAAAATTAACACTTCCATCTTTCATTAATGGCGTCAATTCTTTAAGACTTTGCACTGCGAGATTCAGGTCAAATAACTTCTGATAGAAGACCTCGTCAGTGGCAGTAGTAATTACATCCATTACCTCAGCGTGCACTTGCTTATAGTGAGCTAACGTTGCCGAAATGTAAGGCACATCAACATGATAAGGAGAAATGACGGCGTTGACGGCAGATTGCCGATCATTCGCTACTACAACACTAACATCCTTGGCTGTAACCGAAGTTCCATCTGCGGCACTCACTACAAAGGAGTAGGTTCCCGCATGTGCTCCAGACCAAGAGAAAACACCTGAAGTCTCATTGAACACTGCACCCTCAGGTAACTGATCCGCTTGATAGGTAACAACATCCGTTGCACCTGCGTCTGTCGCAGAGAAATCAAATTGAATTGCAGCTGTAGATCCCTCATAGGTAAATAAAGATACTGGTGCCTTTCCTGATGTAAATACTGGAGGGGTAAGCTGTGCCCCAGCTTTTAAATTAATATGGTCAATATCGACTGTTGTTCCATTTCCTTTTACATTAAAATAGACAAGATCGCTGAAGCCTTGGAACTCATTGAACTCATACTGAATATACCTCCATTGCCCCTTTGTATCGGGCAGCGTAACGGTATCGCCAAACACCTCCATGGTTGCTATGCCATTAGTCCGAATCTTAAAAGCAATGATTCGTTCGCCACTGCTTGCACCCACAAAAGCAATTTTACTGCCCTCATCTGTTGCGGTAATTTCAACGTAAGTAGTGTCTCCTTCTTGTTTTGTGGTGGAGTGACCATCAAGCTTCGTGTACCGGTCTTCTAGTTCTCTCAAATCTGGATTCGTTATCACCTTCGGCAAATTGAGCGTACCCTCGCCCTCTGCTTCTTTAGGAATGTACAGCCAATAATCCCCGCCTCCATCCGGAGACTCCCAATAGAAAGGCAATCGCTTAGCAAACATCTCGCTAAAATAAGGAGCTTCAACCTCCATATTTATTCCAGCTGTATATTTATAATAATAATAAAGGTCATAGACATTACCGCCAATTCTCCCCCTGTAACCGCCAGCCAAGTGTTTATAGATAATCGTTGGATTTCCATTTACATCTGTATGTGCCGCCACTGGAATCCAGGGTGTATCATGGCCAATCATATACTGAGCAAAGTAGTCGGCAGCTTTTAAAATCCGTTGATCTAGAAATTCATACGGACCCACCGCATTTGGCGCACTAGAAACAGTCCCCTCTACCGGATCTACCTTTGTTTCCTGAGCCAATAATAAACGTGATAAAATCTCTACATTCGTTATATCCCCAGCGCCATGCGCCTGATCTCTGCCCATTTCAACATGCTGAACTACGGGTGGATTAACTTTTTCCCCTGTTACAATATTTGTATCAACCCATCTGAATAAAGCTTTTATCGCGCCATTTTGCCCCTGATCGACAGCGGTTTTATTGACGGTAAACCATTCAACTCCCTCATTGTACCTCTCTGTATTTCCTGTAAAAATATAACCTGACATAGCTCCAAGCAGCGGATAAAGATGCTGGTTCATAAAACGATCATTTGTGTGTTGGAACGTTTCAATAACCGGATTAATAAGATTATTCGTAAAATCAGCGACATCTTTTTCCGTCCATTTCAGCTCTTCAGTTTGAGCACTTGTGTACCTTAAGATTTCCGCCGCAGTAACCATTCGATTAAGTGGAATTCCTGTATGAATATGTGCATCATTAAAATACACGTATTTCTCAGGGTCCATCTGTGACCAAATCCGGATAATATGCATGGCATTGGCTCTGTAAACCTCATCACCCGATATTACATACAATAGAGCTTGTGTATAAGCCTTCAAACCATCCGCTATAAATCTTGAATTAAAGCCCTGGCTATTAAAAGCATCGCTCGCTGGTTTCAACGGATCCGCACCACTTTGATTGTTGGAAGTGACCGTCCTTGAAGCTGCCGGAGAGAGAAGCATCTGATTATAATAAGTGATCCAGGGTTCTTTTTGCGCCCGTACCTGTGTCCTAATATTCTCAAGAATATCCTTGGTCAGGCCAACACCCGGATGTTTGAATCCGCTTTCATCTATAACCTCATTAATGGTAGATTGGTAATCCGTAATTATCGACAGCTCTGTCGATTCTACTGCGGCTCCTTCTGCAGATAAAGGCACTAGCGTTACCAACAAACTTAAGGAAACTGTGATCCTAAAAATACGTTTAAGCGATTTTCCAAAGAGTAGCTCTTTAAATGAATTCATTGTTCTCCTCCATTCATTTACATCCTCTGATTTAATGCAAATAAATACCGCTGGCAAATTCATTCACTACAAAATGTTTGTTATTCAGGTCGACAATAACCTCTCCATTAATCTGAAGATTATAAAAATAAATATCCTTCACACCTCTTTCCTCGTCATAGCCGAATATACGGGAAGGATTGATATTCTTCCCATTGTAGGTGATATCGCTAAACTCTATATTTTCGATACATCGTCCTGGCACCGGATTATAGGTTTTATTCCACACCACGCGGACATCAAACAGCTGCCCCAGTTCAAAATCCTCCACCCGGATATTTTTGAAAGTAACCTTACGAACGGTATTGTTGTCCCCTGCACAGATTGCCATAACCCCCCAATAATTTTCCTGCGGCTCGTGATGCTCAAGCACATCGATATTTTCAAACCAAATATTTTCTATAAAATCGCCATTATGTTGGTGATCACCATGAATACCGACATGCATGGCATGAGCAACGTCCGCCCAGAGTATGGAATCTTTAACCGTGATATGGCGTGAGTCTCCATAATACTCTCCACGGCTGCCGTAAATGGCAATGCAATCATCAGAAGTTCTCAAGAACACATCTTTAATATCCACATTTGAGCTAGCCATCATATCAATTCCATCACACCAGCCGCGTGTACTGAAAGCTTTGAAGTTATGAATGCGGATATGTTTAGACGCTCCGATATATATACTGTAATGCGGAGGATCAAGCGTGATGATCCCTTCGATCTCAATCTGTTCAGAATGCTGGATTTGAACGCCTCTTAAATAAGTGGTTTTCTCCATATCCGCTAAATACAGAACACCTCTGCCGCGAACAACAACATTCTCAGCATGGTCAATCATTATGGATCCGCAAAGGATCGCGCCTCCGGCAATATAAACTGTGGTCCCAGAAGGGATATGCAGCATTAGATTCTCGAATTGATGAAGCCCGGGCATAAAATATATCGTCTGACGCTCCCCATTAGCTCTTTCTGACAAATGCTGAACTTGTTCTGCGATAGCCGCAAATTGATGTATTCCTGGTTGGACAAGCACTACATTATCATCGTCAAGTTTAGGTGGGGCTGTCTCCAAGGGGTTGGCAAAAAGATGCAAGTTACTAAAACGTTCTCCATTGATTTCAATGGAAAGCTTACACGGGTGCTCCAATGTGAACAAAAGGGTATTCTCTTCGATTTGAATGGGGATATGGGTTGCCAAAGGGCGAATAACCGCTTGTTCAATCTGCCGGTTATTACAATGAACAGAGACCTCCACCGTGCCTTCCATATCAAAATAAACCATCGATGTCGATCGAACCTGATGCATATCCACCTTTGCTTCAAAAACAAACAGTGCTTGCCATACCCCACCAGGCTGTCGTACACTCACTGTAAAATCGTCTTTCCCCAGGGCTTCATTCGGCTGCTCATAAATAATTAATTCGCTCATTTCTACCTCCGTTATCTTAGAATCAACTCACTTAAGGGTTTAATAAATAGGCTGGAGCAAGCTTTTGCTCCAGCCTATCATCCAGTACTAATCAGCGAACCCTGCTATTTACGATCTGCCAGCACTTTATTTACCTCATCCGTTACTTCCTGACCTCCGGCCTTTAGCCAGCTATCCTTGAAATTATCAAAATCTTTACCCGTGTTCGCTTCTCCTGTAACTGCTTTGATAACAAACGTATCTTGCAACGTCTTCAGATTGCCCCAATACTTGGGTTTGCTTGTTAATACCGCTGGTCCCAGTACATCTAGCAATGGTGTAACACCTGGAGTGATCTTGTCTCTCAAATCTAGCAATTCTTGTTTTACCGTATGTTTTTCCATTGAAGTGTCTGTGGAGCTAAGTGGATTATAGAAATTACCTGCTCCCATCTTCGGAGCACTAACCTCTTCATCCGCTTTTGGAATGGCAAGGTCCCCTTCCATATCATAGCTCACACCCAATTGACCGAAACCTGTCAGCAGAAAACCTTCGGAATCCGTAGACACATATTCGAGAATTTCCATAATCTTATGACGTTTCTTCTCATCCTTTTCGAGTTGAACACCGAACAATACCGGTGCTTGTCTTGCACCATACGCGAAAGAATAAGCAACGCCATCTGGAGCTGTAAACGGCTTGCCAGGCACGAATATTTGACCTTTCTCTAGACCAGGTTTTGCGACAAACCCAGATTCATTATAAAAATTGCCCCACTTCCCGTTATCCACCATACCCACTTTTTGGTCAGCAAATTTAATATTGATTTCGTTATTATCACTAGTTATGAATTCAGGATCAATCAGACCTGCTTTGTACCATTTGCTCAATAACGCCAATGCTGATCGCGTCTCTTCTGTAATGCCTCCATAAACTACGTTCCCGGAAGCATCCTTTTTGAACTGATAAGGGGAAACAGCAAATGCTGAGAAGACACTTGTGAACAATTGCTCTGGAAGCTTGCCGCGGCCGATTAAACCGTAAGTATCCTTCTTCCCATTTTTGTCCGGATCTTCATTAACAAATTTGGTGAGTACATCCTCAAGCTCTTCCAATGTCTTGGGTGGTTCTGAGTAGCCAATATTTTTCAGCCAGGCTTCATTATAGCCCGGAATAAATCCATCAAGACCACCTGGCCAAATTTTCGGGATCCCCCAGTTTTTTTCGTTGTATAAGCCTACGCCCCATGCCCCGGAATCAACCGAATCCAATGCTGCTGCATATTTCGGCATCAGGGATTCAATTTCAGCCTTATCAATCGTCGCAATAATCCCTTGATCTGCCCATTGCACCATATCCGTTTCATTTGCATCGACCGGGAAGATATCAGGAATATCTCCAGAAGCAAGAAGCACCGAAAATTGTTCTTTCCAAGTTCCACGTTCCAATTTAATATTTTTGATTTTTACATTAAATTTCTTCTCGAGCTCGGTTTGCACATAGTTACCGTCTTCTTCTGGCGTATTAAAGTTGTTCGCCCAAATAATTTCAATCGGAGCTTCAGCTGCTGATGTTCCCCCTTGACCTTGGTTCGTCGGCTTTGTTTCGTTAGTGTTATTATTCGCCACATTCCCGCCGCAACCGCTCATGACAAGTGAAGCCGATAGGGCTATCGCAGCAATTCCCAACCATTTCTTTGATGTATGCCTCATATTCTTTTATTTCCTCCCTTTTCTAGTTCATCTATATATTTAGACAGCCCGCGGATATAGCGGACTGTTTAAACCGTTCTAAGCCTTCTAACCCTTAAGTGATCCAACCATAATTCCTTTGACGAAGAAACGTTGCAGGAATGGATAGATCATTAATATAGGCAGCGCTGTAAACATAATAATAGCCGCTTTGACCATTTCAGGAGCCTGCTCATTGGTAGGAAGTGGTAACATCGGATCTCCTTCGGCTGAAATAACAAGCCGTCTTAAGAAAAGCTGCAGTACAATCTTTGATTGATCCTGCATATACAACATTGCATCAAACCAAGCGTTCCAGTGCCCTACTGCAGTCCATAGGGCTAATGTTGCTAGAACAGGCTTCGACAGCGGAATAACAATCGTAAATAAGATCCGCATATCATTAGCCCCATCTATTTTAGCTGAATCCTCCAGTTCCTCCGGTATACCCATAAAGAAATTTCGCAGGAGCAGAAGATTAAACGTGCTGAGCAGGCCGGGGATAATATAAACCCATAACGAATTTATAAGTCCCAGACTTTTGATTAGCAGATAGGTAGGGATAAGCCCGCCGCCAAAAAACATCGTTACGACAATGAACATTGTATAAAATCCCCGGTGCGGCAAATATTTACGAGATAGCGGATATGCTCCCAGTGACAGAAACACGAGTGTCAGAACTGTTCCTACAACTGTGCGGAAAACCGTATTCCCCATCGTTTGCCAGACCGTATCTGTTGTCAGTACACGCTTCCAAGCAAAGAAGGAAACTTCTTTGGGATAGAAATGAATTCCCGGCCGTAGTGCTTCCGCAGGGGTGCTAAACGATATAGAGAGCACATGCAAGAAGGGATAAATCATCGTAATACAAAGAATGATTACAAATAGGATTAGAAAGACTTGGAATACTTTTTCACCAGTGGATAGCTTCAATTGTAGTTACTCCTTCCTTACATTCATTCATTAATAAAGACCTTCCTGCCCCATTTTTTTCGTTATGAAGTTAGCAAATAACACCAGGATAAGACCCACCACATTTTTAAATAATCCAACAGCCGTCGTTAGACTGAACTGAAAGTTTTGCAGACCTATCCGGTACACATAAGTATCTAACGTATCCGCCACCCCATATACAGCTGGTGAATAAAGTGTTAAGACTTGATCGAAGCCAGCATCCAGCACACTCCCTACCCGAAGAATAAGCAGAATAGCAATCACCGGCAGGATCGAAGGAATGGTGATAAATAACGTTTGTTTCCAGCGATTGGCTCCGTCCAGAACTGCAGCTTCGTACATTTGGGAATCGATGCTTGCTAATGCTGCTAAGTATATAATCGTTCCCCAGCCGATTTCCTTCCATATTCCTGACATAACGAGCGTAAAGCGGAAATATTTCTCGCTGCCTAAAAAGTAAATGGGATCAAAGCCGAGCCACTGAATAATATAATTGACCACACCGGAATTCGGAGATAACAAAGCGATCAATATCCCCCCAATAACGATCCAGGATAAGAAATGGGGTAAATAGGATATCGTCTGTGCAACCTTCTTGAAGAAGGAAAACCTAAGTTCGTTAAATAACAGCGCCAATATGATAGGTGCAGGAAAACCAAAAATGATATGGTAAAAACTGATAATAAGCGTGTTATTAATGATTTTCAAAAAGTCGGGTGAAGCTGTGAACAAATATTCGAAATGCTTTAAGCCGACCCAAGGACTTCCCCAAATTCCATCACGAATAAAATAATCTTTAAAAGCCAGTTGAATGCCATACATCGGGCCATAAGCAAATACGGTATACCAGATGATCACGGGAGCTAGTAATAAGAATAAATATTTGTTTTTTTTGTATTGGCGCCAAGTATGTGTCCACCTCGAGACTTTCGGCTTAAGATTCTCTCCCTGTTTTTGAATGCCAGCAGTGCTTGCCGGGTTCATAGTTGTTTTCTCCTTCCGAATACGATTTTGCGTTAAGACTGTGTCTGAACACCCCTTACGTTAGGGCATTGTAAGCGCTTTTTATATTGTAAATTCATTAAAATCAGTAAATTATCTTCGTATTGGGGCTATAATTTTTCGAACAAAAGAAAAGACAATCGCGAGACGATTGCCTTTTCCACATGGATTGGAGAATTATGCACTTGAATGGTTCGAATGGTTTGCATTGCCTGCGTTCCTATACTGGACCGGTGTAACTCCGTAACGTGTTTTGAATTTGTTGTGAAAATATTGCGGGTTACGATAACCCACCTGAGCAGAAATCTCAGCCACGGACAGCTGCTTTTTTTCTCTTAATAAATCAGCCGCCTTCTCCAACCGCACTCGGGTTACATATTCAGTGAACGATTCATTCATAACGGTTCCGAACAAGGTAGAAATATACGATGGCGCCAACGAAGCAACCTCAGATAATTTATTTAGCGATAAATCCTCTTGAATATTATCATCGATAAAGATTTTTAATTTATGAATGATCTCTGTATGTGCGTGGTTTCCTGACTCTTGAATATAAGCTGTAATTTGTGCCGATAAATCACGAATGGAATCAAGGGTTTCGGCCAACGTCTCCTTTTTGAACTCATCGAACAGACTGGAAGGCGAAACGATTTGTTGCAGATCAAGCTCAATAATGGTCTGATACAGGACCGTAACCAACTGAAGCAGGCCTAACTCAACCGTCTCCAATTGGACATCACCTTTCTCCATGACCCTTTGGAAATCGTCCATAAACCTGTTCATCGTAACGTCATTGCCCGCCTTTAAGGCGTTTTTATAAAGATCAAAAGAGAATAAGTGTGGCGTACCATCGTTAAGCGGGATATGTGAATACCGCGCAATAGCTTCCGAACCATAGATAAACCGATATCGATAGGCATGTAAGGCATTTTGATACGAAAAGGGGATTTCTTCAGGTGCCTGAACCTTCGATCCAAGCGCTGCTCCAAAGTGTAGTTGCTCAGGCAACACATTTTTTATAAGCTCCAGTTCCTTCAATAATAAAAGCTCCAGCTCTTCGTGATCCTTATTCAACTCACTGAAATAGATAAGCGCCGCTTCCTGGGTATTTAAGCTGATAAATTTATAAAAGCTATAGGCAGCATGCTGTTCATAAAAAGCCCTGAATTCCTCGCAATCTCCCTTAGTTATACGAATATAGCTAGTCATGTAATGACATTGCAAAGGTAAATAATCGTAGTAATCCGAGCCAACGCCTGCACCTAATACCAGATTTTTTAGTTCATTCACTTTAGCTTTAGATTCTAAGGTTTCGATTTTTTGACCTAGCTTTGAGATTGTACTACCAATAATAGCGAATTCATTTTGCGAATAGTTTACGGTGCCTGGATGATAAAAGCTGCGAACATTGTTAACAAGCTTCTTCATCGGAACATAGACACGTTTGGAAATCAAATAAGCGAATAGAAGCCCAATTAACAATACCAGGATACAGCTGACAAATATTTGGCTCTTCAGCTGCTTTGATGAGGATACAAATGAATTCATAGGCCGTATTAATACGTATTTCCATTGATTATTCGAGGTTTGGTCATTTTTAAAAGACAACACATATTTGTCGCGTTTATTATAATGAATTTCCTTATTATTCCCTGCTGACTCCATCCATTGCTTAGCAGTCTTAAACCCCTCTTCGACGTTCGAGCCCGTATGGATAATAGGGCTGCCCTTTTCATCAAAAGCATATAGCTTTTCCATCGGCGAGCTCATCGTGCTGGAAATCATTTTATTGATGTATTCTAAGCTAACGTCAATGTACATGGTGCCGGTTGATGTTTTTAATAAAGCACCATAGGGAAGGGCGATTGCGTAAGTCAACACCTCTTCTTCATCCGATAACGTTCTATATGTCCAGCGGTTTAAGGCTGGTGTCACTGAAGTTTTCAAGAAGGAAGCATCTGGAGAATTGTCCAGCTTCGAATAAAATTGGCTGTTATCGATGATATAATTTCCTTTCTCGAAGTATGTGGATATTTTGTAAACGCCTTCATTAGTAAGCTTGAAAATTTCGAGATCCTTGCGAAAAGCTAATATTCTGCTCGTATTGCCTTCCCATTCACTATCCAGTAAATAATTCAGCATAGATTGATTTTCTAACGACAAGGTAGACACTGCTCGGTTGCGGATACTGTTTTCGTATTTTTGCAGCAGCGTATTCTCCACAAAATCACTTGAAGTCATCAGTCGTTGCTTACTGTCTCTGGCAATCTCATCCACCATTAAGCGATTAGCCTGAACATACAGATAACTGCCCACAAGTCCGATTAAAACAACGGCTAATAATGTGAATGAAAAAATCAGATGGGTAAACCATGTGCCTCCATTTCTTACTCTGCCGCCGATCTTCATCACAAGCCCCCCTTTAGTTCATAACCCTATCTCTGTAACTTTCTAAATTGAAAGCATTTATAATTAAAGATACTAAAATGCACCAACTTTAGCCATTATAAAATCTTCTGTTTAAAGATAACGCATCTTATAAAACCGAAAAAAACAGGCTTCCCCGAAATTAATCGCTGGAAACCTGTTTATTAACCTATACAAAACATCTATCGCGACAAAGAAAGTAACTTCAATGCCCCCGCTCCCTTTTTGAATATTCCTTCACCCATGCAATCCATTCTAACCTGTGCGTATACATAAGGATCACAAAGCTCCCAAACCATACCCACAGGATAGGAGCAGACCACTTACTGATGCACAAATAAACAAAAAGGAGCAGCATTCCGCTAACCACTTGCACACCATCCGAGACAGGTGAATTCCCTCTGCTTTTGTACCCGCTGCCGAGCACTTTCAACACTGCCAGGATAACTGCTAATGCTAAAGAGGCCTTGAATCCTGTCAACGCGCTCCATACCCCAAAGGTTACGGCGATCGCCTTCCCTCCTTTTCCTTTAAGAAATGGAGAGAAGGCATGACCGGCAATAGGAGCTAAGGCTAGCGGAATAATGAAATAACCCTGACTATAATGACTTTCCATTACCCATAAAAGAGGCAAATATCCTTTTAAAAAATCCAACAACACCCCAAAAATTCCGAATTTATAGCCAGATGACTTCCAGAGATTCAAAGCCCCCGGATTACCGTCGCCAATGTCTTTCAAGTTCTTTTTACGCGCAAGAGCAAGCCAATAGGAAAACATAAAAGATCCCGACAAAAATAAACCCGCGACCCACAATATGATCATTAGTCCCTAGGGCCTCCCACCTGGATCTGCCTTCCTTTCCAGCTTACATGCCTCAGAAAAACAACCTGATAAATCGAATACAGCATGATCAAGATAAAGAAAACAGTTGCAACCACGTGAAATACAGGAATAACGATGCCAAATACACCTACATATTTTATAAAATAAAAGAGCTGGAACATATAAAGGAGATAACCGATCAATAAAGGCATAAACCATGTAGTATTCGCAAAAATAAACACAGTTTCTGAGATGATGAGTCCGATCACCCAAAGCGCGATTGGAATAATTGTCCGCGGACTTATCGTTGAGGTGCTTAAGACAGCCCCTTTACTGAAGCCTTCAATCTCACTTTTTATCCCCTTCGGATACATACGAAAAGATACTAAGCCATAACCGATAAAATTTCTAATGGGAACACCTGCCGCGATAAACTTCTCTCCTAAAGACAAATCATCCAGCACTTCAGATCTAATGCTTTGATGGCCATTAACTTTTTCATAATCCTGCCTTAAAGCTAGAATACACGAACCGTATAATCCTTTTTTAGCGTTATTCTTTTCAAAAACAGAGGTGAATGTGAAGATCCCCAGCATATTCATGATTAAGGCAAGTTTCTCAAACAGCTTTTCTGTATGATGAAAAGGAACTACCGAAATGACACCTTTCGATAGCTCCCTTGCTTTTAATAATGAGGCCAGAGCGTTAGGCTTTAACCGGATATCTGCATCCAGAAAAGCAAAAATATCGCCCGAGGCTTGTAAATACCCATTCCAGACTGCCCAGCTCTTGCCCGTCCATCCCTCAGGGAGACTGCTGTTGGCAATAACCTTAACTCCATAGCTTTCGGCAATTTCCTTGGTCCGATCCTCCGAGAAATCATCCACAACAATAATTTCATAGGGGGCAATGGTTTGGAGCTGGAGTGAGTCAAGCAGAAAACGCAAATTGTATTCTTCATTCCTTGCGGGGATGATGATGGACAATTTCTCCGGTCCTTGAAAATGTTCGGGATCGGCGGCCAATATATTCTTTCTAAACAATATAAAACCGGAGAGACATCCAACACCTATAATAATTAACAACCACATTTACAGCTCCCCCCTCCTATAGCTATATATATGAAGGGTTAGTCCGTAATATATTCAATTCAAACTTAACCGACATTTACTTTTGCTGAGTATTGATTTAGCTTTTCTGTACACAAGAGCATAACGATGGCGAAAAAAACGATCATCGCAGGAAAAATACCCAGCGTGAATTTCGAAGCTAATAAGCCGATAAAAGGCGGCATCAGCGTGGTGCCGGTATAAGCTGTTGCCATCTGAAAGCCCATAATCGACTGAGCATGTTTCTTCCCGAATCGTACAGGGGTTTCATGTAGCATACACGGAAAAATGGGGGCTAACCCTAAACCTATAATCATAAATCCTACAAGTGAAACTATAGTTGGAAGCGGCAATACTAACAGTACCGTACCGATTAAAGCAATGAGCTGGCCATATCGAATTAGCTGTTTATTACTCATTTTAAAAGTAATGAAACCCGTCACCATTCTACCAAAGGTAATCCCTAGATAAAAAAATGATACCCATGTCGCTGCAGTTGATGCAGGAATGTCTTTAATGTTTACAAGAAAGCTGCTCCCCCATAAGCCCATACTCGTTTCGATGGCAGAATAAAATAAAAAGGTTAACATTGCTAGCTTTACCCCTCTTAATTTCCATGGTTTTGTGTTCTCTGCGGCATGCTCTAGCTCCGGATGGTTGAACTCAGGATCACTTTCAGCATTCGGGTGGTTATTGCTCCCAGCCACTCTATCCCATAAGGGCAGTGTAACGAATAGAATAATGACTAAGCTCAATTGTATGTAAGCAACCGTAAGATAGCCTTGCCGCCATAGACCTTCTCCAGAGATAAAAGAGCCCATAATAATAGGACCCAGCGTGGCGCCCACTCCCCAGAAACAGTGTAACCAACTCATATGATGGGCTTTATAATGCGTAGCCACATAACTATTTAATCCGGCATCTACAGATCCCGCACCTAAACCAAGTGGAATTGCAGCAATAATTAACCAGACTAACGAAGGTGACCCTGCAAAACCAAGCAACGCTACAGCAGTCATGATACAGCTAATAAGAGTTACTTTCCCTGTACCAAAACGTTTAAGGATAACACCACTCATTAAACTGGACACAATTGTCCCTACTGCAATAACCATCGAAAGAATTCCAGCAGTACCTAATGAAGCATTTAAGTCCATTCTCATCACTGGCCAAGCGGAGCCAAGCAATGAATCCGGCAAGCCTAAACTAATAAATGCTAAATAAATAATAATAAGAAAAAAAGTTGCCATAGTTATCTCCTTAATTGTTCTCATCTATTTGTTGTGAAACTAATAAGCCTAATCCAAGACTTTGTAATCCATTCAGATAATCACGTTTCAAGTTACTTACCGCTAACGCTGGAAGATGCTCCTTCGGAACGTATGTTGCACTCCGTTCATAGATTTGATTAAGCATGGCTGGAGCTAATTCATCCTCACAAAAAATAATATAATGCGGATTCAAAATAGAAGTCATAGTAGCCACTAATCGACTAATCGCATCCACACTATGATTCGATTGCATATTTGATCCACCAGGATCTCCAGTTAATGCCTCTATGAAATTTTTATGATCATACTGTGGCAAAAATTGAACTTCTCCTGAAAAAAACGTCTTTCCTCGCACGATTTCACCATTAACCGCGATCCCAGCCCCCGGACCATTTTTCCCTAAATACAGATACATTAGAGATATATTCTCTTTCAAATTTCGTTGCGTCATATAGCCGATTACAGCGGCATTCATATCATTTTCCACGATTGTCGGAATAGATAGTTGATCTTCTATGTGTCTTTTCAAATCTAAATTCTGATATTTCTCATAACCCGGAATCAGAAAAATCTGCCCATGATTCACCGCACCTGGAACTCCAATAGCCACAGATTGGATTTTAGGATTGGCCTTTTTTTCATCTTCAATAAGCATGACCAGTTTACTAACATCTTCCTCAAGAATACTGGGCAAACTCCCTTCTTTGATTACCTCCCCAATGCAATTATAGATGGTATAATTGGTTTCATTTTTTTCCAAAAAAACAGCCATCCCTAACCGATAATTCGGATTATAGGTGTATCTTATTGCCCTTCTTCCCCCACTTGACTCATCCAGACCGCTGACCGTTATTTCCCCTGCCTCTTCCATCTGCATTAGAAATTTACTTATCGTTGGGAAACTGTATTGCAATTTATGGCTTAACTCTGCCTTCGTTGCTTTTCCTAGTTCTAATAATGCTGTTCGAATACTTCGGATAATTTCAGATTTCATTTGCTGTGAAGGAAGTCGTTTCTCACTCGCCATGGCTCTCCCACTCTCTCACCTATAGTCATACTGACTTATTAAACGCGTTTAATAAGTCAGTATGACTATAGCAGCAATTAGATCTATCGACAAGTTAATTCTTGAATGAAGACCCTTCAGTAGAGGGTAGATTGAATCAAGGAGGGGGCGTAGACACAGCAAAAAAGAGGGGTAGCCCCCTCTTAGTATTTATGCATATTCCGTTTCTACTTATTGAAACTATCTATTCTTATTTCTCATCCAACCACAAAATCGCTGTAACGCCACGCGGATAATATTTACTGCCCGTGATCTCACCGGAAATAATCTGATCGCTCCAGCTCCAGATGGAAAGCTCCGGATGGGTAAGCCAAGCTACGTGAGCACGATCCGCTGCCGCTCCCCGTTCCTCCCATTCCAGTCCCAGAATGCTGCGGGCGATGAATTGGGAGAGATAGATTTTACTGAGCCAGCTATTATTGCTGGTTGAAGAGATTTTCCAGCCTCCGTCTTCGAATAAGCATACTCCCGGCTGTAACACCGCATGCAGATGCTTGTCGAGTGCGCCAATATAGGCGGCGAACCGTCCATTACGATCAAGAGCTTCTTTGCAGCCTGTAAAGTAAGGGAAGACAAGGCCTTCGATAGCCGGAATGATCTTGGAGTCATTGCCTTCTCCAATGACAGCCGGAATATACCCGTCTGCTGTAACACTTGCCACCATTGTTGCGGCGCATTTTTCAGCCTGATCCCCTGCTGTTTTGGACTGTTCCGCACGCCCATGCTCTGCAAATATTTTCTCCATAGCCAAGTAAGCAGCCCAGCATTTTCCTGCCAGATAAATATTGTTACGAGCCTGACCTAAAGACACATCCAGACTGTCATACGTAGTAATTTCGGCTCCGCCCATCGTACGTGAGCTATCAAGCCCCATGACACCATTTCTTTGTTCAGGATCTGGATGATCGCGATTTACCATGCTATCCAGGCATTTCTCCATAATACTCAGATTACGTTCCATCCAGCCCCGGTCACCTGTATGCTCTGCATAAGTTGCTGCACTCAGCACCCAGTTAACCAATTGTTCATGTGTCATATGTGAGAAACAACCATCAATGCCATAGACCTCATAAGCAGAATATCCCGGACGTGAAACTACGTTGGCTACACCCATATCATGTGTGAAGCTAATTCCACCTGGATACTCTGTATCCTCACCCGGGAAACGCACCATATCTTCGTAGCTGAATCTTTCCACGAACATATCTAGTTCATTACGTACAGTCCAAGGATTCAAACGCAGCTCATAAAATAACTGATCGACGGTAAGATCAAAGGTATTCATCATCCGGTATTCGCCTTCGTTGACGATCCAAAATGGCTTATTCTTGTAGTCCAGCAATTGCGTGGAGCCATAATAACTACGAATCGCATGCGCTAACATAAAGGTTTGATCTGCGGATAGGTCATCATGAGTAAATCTATCGTTAGCTTGCTCCGCTTCTTGCTTAAGGATATCAAATCTAGCTAATGCATATTCAGCCACTGCCTCTATATTGTTGAAATAATGATTGTAGTAATAAGAAGCATCAATTCCTGAGGTGACATAACCTGAACGGTGAAAACAAATAGCAAAGCGGTAAGTTTCTTTTACTCCGGCTGGAACATCCATGATCAAAGCGCCGACTCGTCCCAGTCCAAAGGTCCAATTCTCCTGCAGCTCCTCCGTTAGAATATCCTCCATCGTGAAATGCAGTGCGGACTTTGCAGTTCCTTTTTCCGCAGCAATCGCAATAAATCTTCCTTGGCCAACGCCTGTAATCTCCGATGATACATCATCCAGTCTTCTCATTCCGCTATACACATCTGTTCCCTGAAAACCAAAGAATGCACGGCGCGAGGTGGCGGATGAGGAGTTGTCCACTTCGAGTTCAACCAGCACTGCAGGCAGCAGCACATCCTTCATTTCTTCTATAGAGGCAGTTTCTGGATCCGGTACAGAACGAACGGGGGACAGAATCCGGAAGGTCAAATCACCCGCACTCCAGCTGTCTGTGGCTACATGAAAATCTCTGGAAATCTCATTCTCTTGAAAAGGGAACAGAATATTCTCCTTATCAGGATTAGGATCCGGATTCTCAATATCATAACGTTTGCTTTCGTCCTCACCCCCGATTTCATGAAATGGCAGTGTATCATATCCCTTCCCGTCAGCACGTTCTAATCCTATGAATATATTTTGTCTAGGTGGTTTTCCAATCTCCAGATCGAAACCTCCACTAGCTCCTTTGAATCCTAAAGTGAAACTCGCAAATGCACCAATCGGTGAATGATGGGCATTAAAAAATTGATTATGCGCCATAAATAATAACACTCCTTCCAGCATGGTCCCGGATACCTCCGGGCTATATCTCCATGTTATCGATCTTTCCGGAAGTACAACAGGGTTAAAGCCTTCTTTTATTTGGGCAAATCAAACATCGATAATAACCTATGTTATAATGAAGCCAAACTTTACAGTAAAAGAGGATTGAAATGATCTCGAATGATCCCGCTTTTCATAATTCTATTGATGGCCAGATGTCTCCAGACATCCAAGCGGCTTTCCATATCTTCGCCGCGCATTGGAGAAAAGTAAATCCGGATTGGCAATATCCCGTACACACTCATCCTATGTTTGAGATTAACGTTGTACTGCAGGGTGAGCAACATATGACGGTCGGCAATAAATCTTTTATCCAGCAAAGCGGTGATATTTTGTTCATTCGTCCCGGTGTAGAACATAGCAGCCTCGGTTCGAATGCTAGTCGTGACATGACTTATTACTGCCTACATTTTGATATTGATGATCTGATTTTACGGCGAGCTTTATTAACAGCAGACGCTGTTAGTCTAAGTGGGAATACCCCGGAGCTGCGAGCCATTCGTTCCGCTCTAGATGTCATCATAAATTCTTCCATCCTGTCAGAGTCAAAGGACACACACAGAAATCGCCTGATTACATTGCATGCTTCGCTGCAACTTCTAACCGCGCTCAGCGGCTGGGTACTTTCGGAGATGCCCCTCCTGGCAGATACAGAAGCTACGGAAAATACCGTCGCCTTAGCTAACGCCATCGAAGGATTGCTGCAAGAATCTGTCTCCTCTGCTGCAAGCACAGGCGAAAGAGGCGGCGGTATTGAGTACATTGCGGCAAAACTCGGATACAGTACAACTCACTGCAATCGTGTTTTCCACCAAATTTATGGCATGTCGCCAAGACAATATTTATCCCGCTTGATCATTCGTCACGCCAAACTGCTGCTAATGGATAATAGTCTATCTGTCGAATCGGTTGCCCACCGGCTAGGATACCGGGATGTGTCCCATTTCAGCAAGCAATTCAAACGCTGGACAGGTCTCCCGCCAATGGGCTACCGCCGTTTAACCGCGAATCCAAATACACTTTAGTGATTGTTTTCCATACAAAAAAAAGGGATGTACCCCGCAGCCCACAAAGTGGTTACAGGATATATCCCTTTTTATGAATTAACCCTTCGTTGCACCAGACGCAATCCCCTTAACAAAATACTTCTGCAAGGCGATAAACACAATCAGCACAGGCACAACCGACATTGCTGTTCCTGCAAAAATCATATCCCAACGTGAGGAGAATTCTCCGATATAACGGTAAATTTCCACGACCATAGTTTTAGCCTGTCCTGAAGGCAATACCAGCATCGGCATCAGGAAATCATTCCAGATTCCAAGTCCGTTTAAGACCACCATACTGGCTGTGACGGGTCCTAGCAGCGGGAAAACAATTTTCCAAAATATCGCATAACGAGAACATCCGTCGATCTCTGCCGCTTCTTCAATTTCTCTAGGAATGCCTTTGACAAAGCTTGTATACAGCAGGCACCCAAAGCCCACCGCACCGGCTACATAAATTAGAATTGGACCGGCAAGGCTGCCGTATAACCCCAGCATTCTAAGCTCTTTAAACAGAGGAATCATATACGCCTGAAAAGGGATCATCATTCCTGCTAAAAAGTAAACGAACATGAACCGGGTCCATCTGGCATTTCTGCGTTCAATTGCGTAGCCCGCCATCGGAATAATCAAGACCTGTGCCGCAATAGAAAATGCTGTCAAAATCAGACTATTCAGAATAGCCCGTGGAAACTCTGTTTCGGTTAACAGATATTTAAAGCTGTCCAGATAAAGGGTTTTCGGAAAAGCAATGGCATCCTTCATAATCTCTGCATTACTCTTGAAGGCTGACATCAAATTAAAGAAAATAGGAAAGAAAAAGATAATAGCCACTAATAATGTAACAATGAAAAGTGCGATTTGCCCAACTCTTTTGCGTGTCTGCATCGTCATCTTAGAGCTGCACCTCCCGCTTCTGGAGAACCTTCACTTGGAAGACTGTAATGATAAGTATGATTAAGAACAAGACCATCGCCAGCGCAGTACCAAAACCTTGTCTTAATTCACCAAACCCAACCTTATAAATAATATAAGTTAATGTCTCCGTCTCAAAGCCCGGACCACCATCAGTCATGACAGCAATCTGATCAAAAATCTTCAAGGCGCTGATCATCGATAATACCATACATACAGTCATTGACCCCGCAAGCAGCGGAAAGGTAATATGCCGGAACTGTTGCCAGCCCCCTGCTCCATCAATACTGGCCGCCTCATTCAATTCCTGCGGAATACCTTGCAATCCAGCGAGATAAATGATCATATAATACCCCGCGCCTTTCCAAACGGTAGACAAAATAATCGACAACATCGCATATTTTGGATTGCCCAACCAATCCACAATCCAGGTTCCAAGCCCAACAGACTCCAGAATCTGATTAAATACACCAAAGTTGTAATTCAAGATCATCGCCCAGACGAAACCCATTACGATCCCACTAAGCAACGTAGGGAAATAAAATACACTTCTGAATAAATTCCGGAACCAGCGTACCTTATCGACCATCATAGCCATTGCAATTGCTGCAATATTCTCTAGAACAACAAGTGAAATAGTCATGATCATCGTATTTTTCAGTGCGTTATGCACCCTTGGACTATTCCAAATTTCCACAAAGTTAGCGAAGCCGATATACCTTACGTTGTCGCTAATGCCATCCCATGAGGTGAAGCTTAAATAGACACTGCCTACCGTAGGGACGATAACGAACAAGGTGTACAAAATAAATGATGGTAATATGAACAGCAGAGCGTAGGACTGCCATTTTTTCTTTTTCTTTTTGTGCTGCACAGTGCCTATCAATGACTTGTCAGCATTTACTGCGGATGTAGCCATGGCTACTCTCCCTCCCTTAAAGACCGCGCTTGTTAAAAAGAGAACCTCTGCAACAGCAGAGGTTGCTCGATCAGGCGCTGCTCTTACATCTGATTAGCTTTCACTTGGTTGTCATACTCTGTATCCGCATCTTTCATGTACTTCGCTACATCTCCATCTTTTACCACGAGATCCTGCAACAGCTTGTAGTACCAGTTACGGAATTGTGGAGGGATTAGATTGTCTCCCCACCAGTTATTGATCGCCAACGATTTCACTACATTCGGGTCAGCAATAAGATCCAAAGCCACCTGCATTTGTTCACTTGTGTCATAGGTTACTTTCTCTTTTGTTGAAGGAATCGCATTTATCGTTGCTAAATAGTTCGAATACTGTTCTGGGGCGAAGAAGAAACGGATAAAGTCTTTGATGGCTTCTGTTTTGTCTGCATCCTTAGCGGCTTCAGCCGATAAAGACCAGCCTGCAGGTGACGGAAGACCTATGACATTGATTTTCCCTTCACGGTCAGGAAGAGCATAGAAGCCAAATTCAAAGTTCGGGTCTGCTTCAGCGATTTGTGTAAACATCCACGTACCGGAGTACAATTGTGCTGCTTTGCCAGAAACAAGAATCGAAGCGGTCTGATTGTCGCCCGTGCTGAGCCAACCTTTATCGACATAATTCTTGAACAATTCTTTGAAGTCCGTTATGCCTTGAACTACATTAGCATCAGTGAAGCTGACCGTTTTAGCGGTACGTTTGGAGTTCCAATCTGCATCTTTCGAGTAGACCTCATCAATCAGGAATTTGTTAACCCAAAAACCCATATGGAAAATATCTTTTCCGCCTACTACAATCGGAGTAATGCCCGATGTTTTCAATTTTTCTTGGATGGCGATGAATTCGTCATAGGTTTTTGGAAGCTCGGTGATCCCTGCATCCGCATAGGCTTTTTTGCTGTAGATAATCCCTTGGGGAGCGTTCACTTGCAGCGGTGCGTTCCACACCTTACCATCCACTTGTGGAGGGGCTTCGAATAAATCTAGCAGATCGGAAGGCAGCTCTACAATCTTACCCGCATCGGCAAAAACTTCTGTATCCCGCATTTCCACCAGGTCCGGGAATTCACCCACAGCATCCTTGGTTTTCAGCCAGTCAAGATAGGCAGCGGATGAAGTTTCGCTCAAATCTTTAATAGTGACATTTGGATTAGCTGCAGTAAACTTTTTGACCGTATCTGAGATAGCTTTTTTGGTGGCCGGATCTCCGGAGGCGTAACCTATCGTAAAGCTAACCTCTTTTTTGTTCTCTTGCGGTGTATTTGAAGGCGTCTCGGATGCTGGCGTATTAGTTGCCTTACTTCCTGCATTATTATTATTTCCACCGCAAGCAGTCAAAACTGTTGTTGTGGCAAGTAACAATACGGATAGTTTCATCATTGTTTTTTTGTACATATCATAATAGCCTCCCCTTTTAGTGAACCGTGGAAACTGAAGCAAGATGTGCGCATCATCTCTCGAAAGCGTTTCCGTTGCTAATAGAATAGCATTCCTTATAAATAGTTAGAATGAACTTTTTTAAGCGGGATATGCGGTGAATTTAAGAATAAGTAAAAAAAGAACGAAAGACCGCAGTCTTCCGTTCATCGTCTATCCTTTACGCATTCTCCGAATCCGAGATTTTATACGGATCCTCTACAATCGGAAGCAACAATAGAATTGATGTCCCAATATGCTCCCGGCTGCTGATAGATACCCCGTATTCTGCACCGTACACTGTACGAATTCGTTCATGTACATTTTTTAGTCCAACATTTTTGCTAGGCGAACTAGGCTCTTCCAAGGTTTCAGCCAACTGCTGTACCTTTTCCTTGCTCATACCGATTCCATCATCATAGATCGTAACCAACAGCATTTCATCTTTCTTTTCGATCGTCAATCCAACTGTCCCTCTGCCTTGACTGCGCAAGCCATGCTGGATAGCATTTTCAACTAACGGCTGAAGTGACAATTTCAGAATGTACCAGTTCAGATCCACTTCGGGTGAGAGATCGACTACAAGCTCAAACTTATTCTCATACCGCACAGAGATAATATAGAAATAATCCCGTAGATGCTCCAGCTCCTGTCGTATGCTTACCCTATCCTCTCCATAGTCGATTACATATTTCAACTGGTTAGAGAGTGATAAAATCATATCTGCGACCTCATCATTATCTTTATCCACCGCATTCATTCGAATGACTTCCAGGGTGTTGTATAAATAATGCGGACGAATCTGACTCTTCAGAGCATTTAACTCCGTTTGCTTCTGCTTGATCTGGGCAACGTAAGCTTCATCGATATAGGCTTGTAAACGCTCGACCATTCGGTTAAAACCATGGCTAAGTCTACCCATTTCATCATTGCTGTTCACGACCATCTGGGTATCCAAATTACCGGATTCTACGATAGCCATTTGCTTAATTAAGTTCCGAATCGGAGCAGCCAGCCGCCTAGAGAACCAGACACCCATGATGATCATTGCAATCGCACAAATAAACATCGCTATAAACACCGTCGTACGGGCTGAAAAAAGCTGATCGAATAAATTCGCTCGATGAATTCTGGCAGTCACCGTGCCTTTAAGAAAAGGAATCTCTTCACTGAGAACGATCATCTCCTCGTCCTTTTTAGCCCGAAAAGCCTCTCCATTCGCCGACCTTGTCTCATTCGTGAAATATACATTTCCGTCGCCATCCAGCAGAAATAATTCATCCTGTCCCCCCAGATTTAATTCTCTGAAGAACTGATTAAATAACGAAACATCCACATCCATAAACAAGGTCCCTACTATCTTGGGATCTTTGGTGACACGCCCGGAAATATCAATTAAAGTACGGCCGATGGTGAACACACTGCGCTTTGAACCTGTATAATATTCTTCGGAATGGGTAGGGAAAATTGCCACTTGTGAAGGATTTGGAGCCATTTTAGTTAACCAATCTTGATAAGGCAGCAAATCAAAATTGACCCCTCTGTTTTCTTTTTCCTGATAGTAGAGCTTATCGTCTGACTCCCTATGAAAATAAACACTGGTGATGTAGGAATCACTGTAGAGAACTGTTTTTAGAAAGGTTTCAATAGGAATCGTATTGATCTGCTCCAGCTCATTTACATTATAGGTTTGATTCTGCGAATAACTCTCGATAAAACCTTCATATCGTCCCGTATACATCAGCTTAGAGACCTCATTGTACTGATTAAAGGCTGAATTCAGGTTATAGCTCATATATAGCACCATTTGCTGCAAATTGCTTGTTGTGTAACGCTCGACATATCCGGAAAACGTCTGCACAGAAATGTAGCTAAGTGCAAAAAGCGGAATTAGGCCGACTAATAAAAAGGAAGCGGAGAATTTAACAAATATACTTTTGGATCTTCGGCCCCAGATAAACATGAATGAAGGCATCCCCTTTGCTATCCATCTGACTATTGGCTTTTGAAGGATTGCTTATATTCTTGTGGCAGCTTGCCATATTTCTTCTTAAACATATCGCTAAAATGCCGGGCATTGTTGTAGCCTACACTATCGGCAATCTCATAAACCATCATATCGCTTTGCAGCAATAAACGAAGGGCATGATTCATCCTCACCTCAGTGACATAATTCTTAAAGTTCTGTCCGGTATGTTTTTTGAAAAAGCTGCTGAAATAATAGGAATTCATAAACATCATCCCTGCCATAGATTCCAGTGTAATATTTTCTGGATAATGCTCCTCAATATAAGCCTTCACCTGGGATAGCTGTTTCAGTTCCTTACTGCCCATGCGACTGCCAATTTGCCCGGACATTTTGCTCAAAAGCACACGGAAATCTTCCTCCACCTCTTGGAAGGTAGAATAATTAGCCAATCGTTCAAGAATCGGATTTGTGTCCTGAAGTGATGGACCTGCCTCCACACCGAATTGAATAAGCTCCTGTTCAAGCTGCAAGAATGTATTGTATACGGTAGAAACGGCTTGGTTTCTATTCCCGCCTGCCGTCTGCCGGATCGTCTGAAATAATCGCAGGCACTCTTGCTCAATTTGTTCTTTGTGTTGTAATTTCATGGCAATCCCAAGGGCGGACTGGATTTCATGCAGCGGAGCTTGAATCAATGTTTCACTCTCATACCTGCTCTCTTTAACAGGAATCACACGATTAGGCCCTGTAAAATATTTATAATTTAGCGCTTTCAAAGCTTGGCGATAAGATTCATCAGCATCATCCATACCGTCAACAGGATTGCCTACCCCAAGAGTCACCTTTAATTTCAGAAAACTTGTAATTTTGTCATGGAGGTCTAAGGCAATTCTCGCTGGTTCCTCAGCATATTCATGCTGGAGCAGGATACAAAAACGTTCCCCTTTACGGAACATATAGCTATTATCGCTTTGCTCCACGGTTTCTTTAATAATGTTAGACAGTGCAAAATCAATTAGCTTACGTTCGCGTTCTTCCCATCTGGAAGGCTGCCCCGACGACTCGTCCGTCTCTACCAAACAAATACTGACGTAGCGACTTAACGCTATAATTCCCATATCAAGCAAGGTGTCTGCTGTTCCCTTATTGCCGTCCGTCAGCTTGTCGAGCAATTCTTCGATCGTTAATCTGCGGTTTCTCTGTTCATAATGGTTCAGCTTCTCTTTGTTGCGCTCGCCTTCTGTTTCTTGACGAATAAGGGAAACGGCTTTGCTCACAACCTGTTCCAGCTGATTTTTGTTCACGGGCTTCACCAAATAATCCAGCGCACCATATTGCAGTGCTTGACGGGCATACGTAAACTCCTGATAAGCGCTTATAAAAATAACCTTCACCGCTCTGCCAGCTTCATGAATTTCGCGGATGATATCAATCCCTGTATATCCTGGCATGCTTATATCACTAATAATCAGATCAGGATCACAATCCTCGATCTGTTGTTTCAGCTCAATTCCATCACTGGCCTCTCCAACAATGGTGAGTCCAAGCTTCTCCCATGAAATCAGTTTTTTTAGGCCTCGCAAAATCACCGGTTCATCATCTGCGAGCAGTACCCGAATACTCTTCATTATGCAGTCCTCCTACCTTAGAGAAATCATCCCACAGCTGTCCAATCATCTTAATCTTATGATAACAGACAAACAATCTTTGGTGCAGCTTCAAGCGGATGAACTTTCTTAAGAAGAAACCGCAGTTTCTTAAGAATATTATATCTACGCTTGTTACTACTCACCTGTTATTTTTATCTAAAGTTCAATGAAACAAACTATCCTCAACTTTAATATTGTTGAAATAGAATCAAAAAATCAATATAATTTGTTAATGTAAGAGCGCTGGGAGGACAGGCCATGAACAAAGAAGATCAGGTCATGATGGGTTTCAGGGACGTATATAACAAGATGGTTTGGCTTAATAAGGATAAGATGGAAGACAGTCTTAAGGGTTATAAACCTTCTGAAGTACATTGCATCGAATACATTGAAAAAAATGCAGATTCCAACGTCACAAAACTTGCAGAGTCCTTTTATATGACTCGCGGTGCCATAAGTAAATTAACTAAGAAGCTCATCCAAAAGGGCCTCATCGAAAGCTACCAAAAATCGGATAACAAAAAAGAAATCTATTTTAGGCTTACTGAGCAAGGGAAAGTAATTTATAAAATCCATGAGGACCTGCACAAAGAGTTCCAAGAGCGGGATAAAGCCGTATTTGAGCAGGTAACTGAGGAGCAATTTGACAGTATGCTTAGCTTCGTAGAAAAGTATAGTAGGCATTTGGATGCAGAAATAAAGAAACAGGGTATAGATTTTAATCCGAATAAATTCGAATAATGAAAATGAAACTCCATGCAGCCGGGCTCTTATGAGAAAGGCTGCATTTTTATGGTCATGATTTTGTTGACACGGAAACAAAATAGTGGTAAAAATGGTGATGTACCAGATTTGTTTCCAAGGAATCAAAACATCAACTTTTGAGGAGAGAATTTAATGCTCAAATTCAGATCACATAATGAACAGAACACAGAGCAAACCGTAGATAAACACGCTCTAATCTTCGGTTTGATCTCTGTGTTTCTGTGCGGAATAGGCTTCAGTATCATCATGCCCGTTGTCCCATTTTTAGTGCAGCCTTATATAAGCAATCCGGGAGAACAGGCTATAGTTGTCACGCTGCTGACGTCTGTTTATGCAGTCTGCGTATTTTTTGCAGCCCCTGCACTTGGAGCTTTGAGTGACAAATACGGGCGTCGTCCATTACTTTTGGTATGCCTTTTGGGTTCCGCGATTGGATACTTAGTTTTTGGGATAGGAGGAGCGTTATGGGTACTTTTTGTTGGACGTATAATAGAAGGTATAACTGGCGGAAGCATAGGTACTATCTTCGCCTATTTTGCTGACATCATTCCTCCAGAACAGAGAACCAAATACTTTGGCTGGGTGAGTGCGGTTGTAGGAGTAGGCACCGTCATTGGTCCAACGCTAGGCGGTTTACTTGCCAAGTTTGGTTATTCTGTACCTATGTATTTCGGAGCAATAATAACCTTATTAAATGTTGTTTACGGATTCTTTTTTATGCCTGAGAGCCTTGACAAGAACAATAGACTAAAAGAAATTACCTTGGTAAGACTGAATCCATTTACACAGCTTGCAAGCATATTGTCCATAAAAAACTTAAAAAGGCTACTGGTCTCAGCATTCTTACTTTGGATACCCAACGGATCTTTACAGGCTGTTTTTTCACAATTCACAATGGATACTTTCAGCTGGAAGCCTGCACTAATCGGACTGATGTTTTCAATTATGGGCTTCCAAGACATCATTTCACAGGGTTTCATCATGCCTAAGCTTTTGCTGAAATTTAGGGATAAACAGATCGCAATTCTTGGAATGGTTTCAGAGATTATAGGCTACAGTCTTATTGCACTATCTGCTTTGTTCTCATACTATCCGCTTTTTATCGCTGGAATGTTTATATTTGGTTTTGGGGATTCGATCTTTGGGCCTTCATTCAATGGGATGCTTTCCAAGTCTGTCGATTCTAGTGAACAAGGGAGGATTCAAGGCGGTAGCCAATCTATTCAGGCTTTAGCAAGAATGATCGGGCCTGTCATTGGAGGTCAAATATATGTATCACTTGGCCATGCTGCACCCGCTTTTATGGGGATGATCCTGATAGCTGCGGCAATATCCGTTTTGTATAAGGAACGCATGTAAATATGTAATCTTGCAATCTCATGTTACAATACAACCTGAACTTATATTTTTAGAAGGCGGTTGATACTGTTGATTTACATCATCAAATTTGTATACAGCTTTGTGCTTCCTCCCGGCCTGTTTATCGTGCTTCTGCTAGGTTTAGTCATTTGGTTATGGAAAAAAAACCGCCGGCCAGCACTAGTTCTACTCGGGGTTACACTATTAATGTATTTCTCCATGACACCCTTAGTCAGCGATGCGCTGATCGGCAGTCTAGAACGGAAATATCCGCAGCCGGAAACTTTGCAAGGAGATGTCATCGTCGTACTCGGCGGGGGCGCCAGCTCTGGCACACCGGATATAGACGGCGAGGGCAATTTATACGGATCAGCGGCAAATCGCCTGCTTACTGCTGTTCGCCTCCATCGGCAGACAGGTCTGCCAATCTTATTTTCTGGCGGACAAGTATTCTCCGACAGTGGTAATGAAGCGGATATCGCGCAAAGACAACTACTGGGTCTGGGCATACCCGAAGAGGACATCCTGATCGAAAATCAATCCCTCAACACGGAGCAAAACGCTGTAAATACCGCAGCCATCCTGCAACAAACCGGACTTATAAAACCTATACTAGTTACTTCAGGTTTTCATATGTCCCGAGCGATGTTGCACTTTAAGAATGCAGGGCTAACAGCGAAAGCCTATCCTACGGATTATATCGCCAGCGCTGATATTGCACTGCAGCCCGCCAAGTTCAGTCCCTCCCCAGGAGCGATCTCCACAACAGGGTTAGCATTGAAGGAATATTTAGGCCAGCTTGCTGCTCGGCTATTTGATTAGTTCTGTAAATTTCGCATGTACAACCTCAGCGAGTAACTGTGGGGCTACATCCATTTGCTGGCCAATCTTCCCAGCGCTGACAGCCATTGTTTCCAGCCCTTCTGCGCTGCTCTCAATGAACGTGGGGTACAGCTTTTTCATTCCAACAGGTGAACAACCACCGCGGATATACCCTGTCCATTTCTGCAGATCCTTCACTGGCAGCATCTCAATTTTTTTCTCTCCGGCGGCTTTGGCCGCCTTTTTGAGATCCAGCTCTTCGGCAACAGGGATAACAAATACATAAAGATTTGCACCGCTATGAGCGACCAACGTTTTAAAAACCGTCTCTGCCGCCTTTCCAATCTTCTCAGCCACAGCCGTGCCATGGATTAGTCCATCTTCATTGTCATAGGCGAACACTTCATAGCCGATTTTTTTGGCATCCAGCATTCGCATCGCGTTGGTTTTGGTTACTTGCATTGTTGACCTCCCTTTCTATATCCTCTATTCCTTACCTTTATGATCAAAGAGGCCCCAAAGCTATGATAGCTTTCAGGACCTCCTGTTGCTGCCGTGCCCATTAATCTCTGGGATAATTAACCTGCATGATATCCATAAAAGGAACTTTTATGATTTCTTCATGGTTACTGAGGTGTACTTTCCCGGTTCGCGAATCCATTTCCACGATCATACCGCGTACCTCTTCTTCTTTTCCCCATACGGTCAATAAAATCTCAGAACCTTCTTGCTTAGCTTCAACTAACTGATTACCTAACTCCTCAAGCACAAATTCATCTCTTGTGGGCCGCTTGGCCACCTTTGCTTTTGCCACACTAATCCTCCAATAAGCTATTACGGATATTAAGTATATTAAATACTAAGTATGAATGCTCTCATTTATTATACCATGTTTCAGATTAAGGCTCGAACCCCTTCTGGCTCAAGAATAGCTCCTCTTCGGAAAAAACTTGCTGAAGTCCTTCATACACTCTGCGATATGCTGCAGGATCATACCAATCTTCCAGTTGCAGCTCTTCATATAGGGAATAAATCCCTAATCTCCGTGTGCGTTTGCCGCCGCTGCCGTCGCCCATAAAATAGTCATCCACACAGACTCTATCCACCAAAGCCCTTAAGGTTGCTGGAAAAGTTGGACTGCTTGGCAGTACTGGCGCTATAGTAGCTTGAATGGGGATGCCAGCTTCACGTAAAAGCTGTAACGTCTTCAGTCTTGCAGCAATGGGAGGAGCGCTTGATGTGAATTTTTGGCGAATATCTTCTCGGTCTGTTTCTACAGTTATACTTACACGAACCTTATCCTCTAAACGTAATAATAAATCTATATCTCTGCGAACCAGCGGACTACGCGTCTGCACGAATAGGAAATCGGGCGGATCTTGAACCATAACCTCCAGTAAAGATCTCGTCACCTCTTCCTTATGCTCTACCGGTTGATAGGGATCTGTGCTTGACGACATAAAAATAGAGACGGGACCTTTCGCCTTCGCTTTGTGCAGTTCTTTTTGTAAAATTGCAGCCGCTTCTTGTTTAACATCTACCCACGTCCCCCACTCCTCTTTGCGGAACAGCGAGACAGGCATCTGACGTACATAACAATAGGAACAGCCATAAGTGCAGCCCGTATATGGATTTAAGGAATGACTGTAGCCTGACAGATAACCTGTTCCTTTATTCAGCAAGGTTTTTGGGGAGGTGTAATTGGACTCTATTTTCATATATCTGCTGTATACTCTCCTCTCTCCAACTGAAGTAGCTTGGTCTTCATATCCAAACCACCCCGGTATCCTGTTAATGTCCCATTCTTACCAATAACCCGGTGGCAGGGCACCGTAATCAGAATCGGATTCGCGCCAATGGCAGTCCCTACCGCGCGCACCGCAGCTGGTCTTTGAATATGTGTGGCAATATCCGAATAGGACCAGGTTTGTCCATATGGAATTTCACATAACGCCTTCCACACTGCAAGCTGAAATGGAGTTCCCTGATAATCAAAAGGAATGCCGAAGCTCTGCCGGTTCCCTTGCAAATATTCACTAAGCTCCCTCACATAAGGCGCCATCTTCTCATCGTTCTGCACCAGTTCACTCCCCGGAAAACGACGTCTAACCCATTCGCTTAATTCCTCAAAGGGTTGCTGCTGCGAACCCACATAACTTAACCCCTTCTCAGTGGCTGCAATATAAAAACTCCAATCCTTATCGGTTAATAATGTCCAGTATAGAATAGCATTTTTTTTATTCTCCATGATTCGGTCCCTCCAAAATAAAATCAGAAGCCAACGTTACTTTCTGTTTGTTAAGCTGACGAAACTGTGTGGGTGTATACCCCGTTTTTTTCTTATATAAAGTAATAAAATATGATGTATTGGGCAGACCCACACGTAATGCAATCTCAGCAACTGCCTGCTCTGTAGTAAGCAAATACTCAGATGCCTTAGCGATTCTCTTTTGCTGTATATAATCCACGGGAGTGATTCCTGTTACTTTCTTAAAGGTTCGATGTAAATGATAAGGACTGCCATGACATACCTCAGCTAACGTTTCAAGGGTGAGGGGGGCCATATAATTATGATCAATGTACTCCGTCATCACAGCTACCCATTCCTTATCAGGAAGACGCTCACCTGTCGGTTTACATCTTTTGCAAGGACGAAATCCGGCTGCCAGCGCTTGTTCAGCATTCTGAAAAACACACGCATTCTCCCGATTGGGTGCTTTGGATTTGCAGGAGGGTCGACAAAAAATTCCTGTAGTCTTCACCGCATAAAAAAATATGTCGTTATAAGCAACATTGTTTTGCAAAATAGCCTGCCATTGCTCCTCAGTCATTTGTTCCTCATCTTCAATCCTGTTCATCGCCTTCACCTCTAATGCAATTATACCCCTGGGCAGGCTCATCTGTACTCAATTTGGAATGGAAAAGCAAGATAGTGAAATCCAAAAGGGTGAGATTGCTCGTAATTACACTTTGTTTAGCGAATACGCACTACCTTTGTCAACCGTGCAGGGAGCCGCTGCTGGACAACGAATATTACTCATAACATGACTACGTGAACTGGAGGAATCGAAATGGATATTCTAAAAACAAAAGATGCCGCAGAGCTGCTGTCAGTTAGTCTAACCACAATTAAACGTTGGGCTGCCATGTTCCCTGATTTTTTTCCAAAAGACCGATTTGGCCATTATGTTTTCTCGGAGCAGCAAATCGACCTGCTCAATCATATTAAAGACCGTATTAATCACGGAGAGGCCTTGGAATGTATACAACTCACACTCACGAATGAGCAGCAAATTTCCACATCACAACAGGAAAATCCACTACAGCACACAGATGCTGAGCCTATGAAGGATATCTTGTCTCGCATCAACAATGTTGAACGTGCACTCGATCAAAAAGCCGATGAAGTAGTATTGATCCAACTGCTCCAGCAGCGTGAGGAGCTTGAGGACCTACGAATAATGATCAAGCAAATCGCGGCATCCATAGAACCGTTGCAAGTGTCTAACGGCAAACCGCTCACCTCTTATGAAAATTCCCAGTCCACTGCCACTACCAGACTAACGGCTCCGCCAAGAAAACGCGGCCTGTTACGTTCTTTATTTTTCTTTTAAGCCTGAAATGTAAAAAAAGAACCTACTTCAGACAATCGCGAAGTAGATTCATATAAATTAAAAACTTATTTAAGCTCTCCCCCTGTCACCCTAAACGGTGGCGGGGGTTTGCTTTTTCCAAACAAAAAGCTCGATCCTCCGGAACATTCTACTCTTTATGCAATAAAGCTGCTCCTGCAATTCCCGGGTGTGTCATTTCGTATGGGTCCAGAATCAGATTAAGCTCTTCTTCGGTCAGCACATTATATTTAATGCACAATTCCCGTACAGATTCCCCAGTCAAAATCGCCTCTCTAGCGATCCGCGATACCACTTCATACCCCAGATGCGGGTTCACAGCCGTAATGATTCCGACACTCCGCTCCACATCCCGCTCAAGCTTTTCCTTATTGGCTTCAATCCCAGCCAGACAGAAGTCTGTGAAGACTTGGAAGGAATTGTTCATGATGCTGATGGACTGAATAAGATTGAACACAAGCACTGGCTCCATAACATTCAGCTCCAGTTGACCCGCTTGGGAAGCCAGACAGATCGTATGATCGTTCCCTATGACTTGAAAAGCCACCTGATTAATGACCTCTGCCATAACCGGATTAACTTTGCCCGGCATAATTGAAGATCCAGGCTGGCGTGCAGGCAATGAAATCTCATTAAACCCAGTCCGCGGACCGGAGGCCATCAACCGCAGATCATTAGCGATCTTGGACATGTTCATCATGCACACTTTTAGAGCAGCAGACACTTCTGTATAGGCATCCGTATTTTGGGTGGCATCGACGAGATGATCTGCCGTTACGAGCGGCAATTCACTGATCTCAGCTAAGTGCTCTACCACCAATTCAATATAACGAGGATCAGCATTTAATCCTGTACCCACTGCTGTTGCTCCCATATTGACTTCATACAAATGATGGCGTGTATGCTCAATACGTTTGATATCTCTTTCAAGCACTCTGCGATAAGCCTCGAATTCTTGACCCAGACGAATCGGCACTGCATCTTGAAGATGTGTCCGACCCATTTTTATCACAGGATCGAATTCATCCGCTTTTACCGCAAACACATCATGCATTCTGTGCATCGTTACAAGTAGCTGCTCCAGCAGTGAAAGTGTGGCAATATGAATTGCTGTCGGAAACGCATCATTTGTAGACTGCGCCATATTTACATGTGAATTGGGACTTAAGTGACGATAGTCTCCCTTTTCATGGCCAAGCAGTTCTAAGGCACGGTTAGCAATAACCTCATTCGCATTCATATTTAACGAGGTACCCGCACCACCCTGAATAGGATCTACAATAAATTGCTCATGCCACTGACCCTCGATGATTTCTTCTGCTGCTTTCACTACAACTTCTCCAAGCCCTCGATAGAGACGGCCAACTTCCATATTTGCAAGCGCAGCGGCTTTTTTTACAATTCCCATCGCTTTGATTAACTCTTTGTGAACCCGATAGCCCGTAATAGGAAAGTTCTCGACTGCGCGTAGTGTCTGAATCCCATAATAAGCGTTCTTATCTACCTGTTTACTGCCTAGAAAGTCATTTTCTACACGAAATTCAGTTTCAATCACTGTTATATCCCTCGCATTCATTATGATTAGGTTTATTAGAAAATAAGTAAGCGCAATCATTTCTATCTCACTTAGATATTAACCTTTATTGTGACAAATGTCTCTCAGAAAAATAGGGTTTAATGTAATTAATTACTATTTAGTAACCTAACACCGCTATTCTAAAGGGAAATGTGCTTAGGGAGGATTGAATTACCAAATCGTTAGGTCTAGTTTATCCAGATAAATCGTCGTTCACCCCAATTATAAGTATTTTGGACAAAATCACGTTTACGGATACTTAGGTATCTATTGCGGGCTGTGCAATGGGGCATCACATCCTTTCATGTACCTCCTTATTAAAGAAGCCGGCCAAAAAAGGCCGACTCGGATTACTATTTATCACAGCAATTGTGTTTTTTTATACTGAATAATGATCTAATGAGATCTGGATTCCATTAAGCTGAGCTTGCGGTAATTCTGACTCCCTACTAATACTCAGAACTAAGCTTTCACCATCTATGTTGGTATAATTCGCTGCTAATACCTCTCCCACTTCGAAATTCCTTTCTTTATGAGCCATAGCTGCGGCAAAAGCCTCTAAACCAATAATACCACATTCGGCAGCTTTCTTAATGCCCAATGCTTCAACGATTACACCGCCCGGCATCCCTGCGACGGATACCTCTATGAATCTGGACCGTTCCTGCAGCTGATAAGGGTGAGATAAATAAATAATAAAATACGTCTCACCAACCTGCCCGTACAATGTATTAGGCTCTTGTTTCCATTCCCCTTGGGGAAGTACACCGATGATCGTATTCTTCTCACCCTGAGGGATTGGGAATAAAGAAATGATGACATTCTTGTGATAGAGAACCTCCATATAACGGCTTTGATGACGGGGATCTCCCTCATTGTAGCCTTGTCCCGGATGGAAGAAATACAGCTGATTTGCGCTTCCCTCTCCACTCACAGGTAACGAAAAAGCCCAGCGAAGCTGCTCATTATCGAATTCCTCAACCCGCTCCCACATCCCGCCTGCTGCAAACTCCTCTGTAATATAAGCATAGGAATGAAGCAAAGGCTGCGGCTGTGGATCCGTTGGGACAACCTTCTGAGTAATCTTCCCTACTTCCATTGGTATCTGGCGATTCATAGCTGCGGCTAATATTTCATCGGATGCTTGATAGAATAATAAACCGGCATACTCAGTGCGCGGCATCCTCTCAGGCAGCTGGAAATCTCCAAACTGAACATAATCATGAAGTACATTAGCATCGCCGGGAACATCATGCGGCCAGCCTCTAGAATGCGCACCAACCCAAGCGCCACGCAGATAGAATTCAGCTCGTACATTCCATAAATGGTCAAGCATTTCTTTAAGGCTCGTAGTAAGCTCCGTATCCTCAGGCGGGACAAGTTCCAACGCGCAGGTGAATGCCTGCACCCAATGCCAAAACCACGGTAGACTGCCGTATTCCGGCATCCCTTTAGTACGAATATAAGCCAGCGTATCCTTCAGACTCTGCCGACCATCCTCAAGCAATATTTCATCCGCAAACATGGTGCCAAAAATCAGCTTAGCAGCTGTATATTTAGCTTCATGATGCCCAAAAGTAACCACCGGCTTACGGTAGAAATCACTGCGATAAATATGTCCAAACGCTGTATTCAGAACTATGCGAAGTTGAGCATTTAATGCTCCTCCGTATCTTTTGCAAAAATACGCCAGCAGGTTGCCCATAAGCTCCACTGGTAACTCATGCGGTGACGCATCTCGCGGAACCGGATTCAAACCGAGCGGCCAATGACCATATAACTCCGTGCCGGGCTGCCGGTTCTGAAGCATTAAGATCTCCAGCAGTACATCCTGTGCTTTCTGTTTCGCTTGCTCACGATCAAAAGGCAGCTCAAAAGAATCATCAACAGCCGCTGCAAAAAGATACGAAGCATAATAAAAGTTATTTCGCACATCATCATGGAACCAGAGTCCACTTTCCAATAAAGGGCGTTGCTCTGCTTCCAGTGCTATATTAAAAATAATTTCTTGCTGACGTTCCTTATAAGTACTCTGGATATTTTTCAACCCCGGCATTACTTTTCAACCTCCATCATTTCAGTTTTATATCATCTTCCGGCATTCATGAAAATCGAGCATAATAGCTCTATTGTGCACACTTTCCGTTCATTTTGCAATTGGAAAAACCAATAAATAAACATAAATAAACGAAATAAAAAAGATTAGTACTTGTAAAATGAACATAAATGGACTAAAGTGTACCTATACGAACGATAATATGTACACAAAGGAGATTGAACATTCAATGGAAAGACGTTTCGCATCCCATCCTAATGAAGTAAAACAATTTGACACTGAGCGCCTCCGTAAGGAATTCCACATTCCCGTTATTTTTGCTCCTGATGAGCTAAAGCTTGTCCTAACCCATGAAGATCGTATGATCGTTGGTGGAGCTAATCCTGTAAAAGAAGAGGTTGCGCTAACTACTGACCTTAAAGAACTTGGGGTTACTTATTTCTTGGAACGCCGTGAACTGGGCATCATCAATGTCGGTGGTAAAGGCTCCGTGGTTGTAGATGGCACAGAATATGAAGTTGATTTCAAAGAATGTCTTTATGTAGGTCAAGGCTCTAAAGATGTAGTCTTCAAAAGTGCAGACGCTTCCAAGCCTGCTAAATTCTATTTGAATTCTGCTCCTGCCCATCAGTCCTACCCTACTACCAAAACCACACTGGCCGATTCTGAATCCGGTGCGATGGGTGGTCTGGAGAACTCTAACGAGCGGACAATCCACCGCTTCATTCACACAAATGGTGTGCAAAGTGCCCAACTGGTTATGGGTATGACCCAACTGAAACCAGGCAGCATGTGGAACACCATGCCAGCACATACCCATCCACGCCGGATGGAAGCCTATTTCTATTTTGATCTTCCGGACGATTCCGTTGTGTTCCACCTGATGGGAGAACCTGACGAAACCCGCCATATCGTAATGCATAACGAACAAGCCGTTATTTCTCCAAGCTGGTCCATCCACAGTGGTGTCGGCACTCATAACTATACTTTTATCTGGAGTATGGCTGGCGATAATAAAAGATATGATGATATGGACCCCGTATCCATGAAAGAATTACAATAGAGATAAATCAACTACGGAAAGATGAGGCAGGCGGATGAACCCGATACGACGACACGAGATGATTATGGAAGTTATGCTGAACCAAAAAGATGTAACGGTGAATGAACTGAGCGATAAGCTTCAGGTTACTGGAAAAACAATACGCGAGGATTTAAGCAGGCTGGAGGAACAAGGGCTGATCGTACGTGTACATGGCGGAGCTGTGCTGGCACAAAGCGACCAGTTTGGTATTTTGCCCTCCAAGGATCCGCTGGATAAATACTCTGACGAGAAGACGGAGATTGCCTTGCGTGCGCTTGCTCATATTGAACCGGACGATATTATCGCTCTTGACGGCGGTAGCACTACGCTTGAAATTGCTCGGCGTCTGGACAATATGCCACTAACGGTAGTCACCAATGATGTATACATCATCAGCGAACTGGTTCCCAAAGATAACATCCGTCTGGTCGTTCCCGGTGGTTATCGTGTCCGTAATATGTTGGCTGGTCCTGAAGCCGTCTCCTATGTACAAAAGCTTAATATTCAAAAAGCATTCCTTTCATCGACTGCTATTCATATAGAGCATGGGCTCTCCATTTATACCGGAGATTTAATTGAGTTCAAGCAAGCCCTTGTATCTACAGCCCGTAAGGTATTCGCGGTTGTAGATCATCATAAATTCGGCCATACTGCACTGCGTACCTTTGCTTCCCTACAAGAAGTTGACGTGATTCTGACGGACAAAGGGCTCTCCCCCGAAACGGCAGATCAGTTCCGCAGTGCAGGCGTTACCATTGAATGCGGGTAAACCCGGAATAACAATCCATTTACAATAAAGGGGCGTAATTTATATGTCATCATTATTCAGCTTGGCAGGTAAAACAGCTATTGTAACAGGCGCAGCTCAAGGTCTTGGACAAGGAATCGCGCTTGCATTTGCAGAAGCCGGTGCAGACGTTGCATCTGTCTCCCTTAATTCGAGTGAAGAAACTGTAAATGCAGCAAAAGCTTTTGGAGTAAAAGCAGTTAGTATCGAATCTGACTTAAGTGATCACAGCAAGCTGCAAAGCACTTTTGACCAAGCGCTAGAGCTGACCGGACATGTTGACATTCTCGTAAACTGCGCAGGAATGATCCGCCGTGCACCGGCAAAAGATCATAGTGAAAAAGACTGGTTTGATGTCATCAATTTGAACCTGAACACAGTTTTCCTTCTGTCGCAAATCGCAGGCCGCCACTTCCTGGAAAGAGGATCCGGCAAAATCATTAACATCGCCTCCATGCTCTCCTATCAAGGCGGAATCAATGTCCCTGGTTACACTGCGAGTAAACACGGGGTTGCGGGTCTTACTAAAGCTTTTGCCAATGAATGGGCAGGCTCCGGTCTGAACATCAATGCAATTGCACCAGGCTATATGGCTACTGAAAATACCGCTCCAATCCGTGCCGACCAAAGTCGTTCGGACTCTATCTTAGACCGTATCCCTGCAGCACGTTGGGGAACGCCTGATGACGTTAAAGGCCCTGCTGTATTCTTGGCTTCCGCAGCATCTGACTACTTGAACGGTCACGTTCTTAATGTGGATGGCGGATGGATGGCTAGATAATCCAAAAAAATGGGTGTCCCATAGGGGCACCCATTTTTTGTGTGGATATGAAGCACTATCGGACTCAACTGAACAATCTGCACACGCAGTAGCTAAAGGACTCAGCTGACCTTATACACCGTTTTATCCGCTATTTGGATAGCTATCGGACCTCATAGCCGCTATTGGTGCAAAAAACACCAATTATAAGCTCTTTCATGAGCAATAGCGACGCTGGAGTCCGAAAACCTGCTCAAAAGACGATAAATTCGCAAATAGGGGCATCTGGGTCCGAAAATCTCAGTATCAGTGGTTGTGGATCGTTCTACATCATTTAAATAAGCTTGCAATGGAATTCACATCAAAATCACTAGTCATTCTAAAGTTTCCCGAACTGTATTTGTCCTTCTTATCAAGATCTGTCACATACAGGAAGTTAGTATCCGTAAGATTCATGCCAAACCTCAAGCTGTTATTTACAATAATACTTATCCAGTAGGTCTCCGTAGATTTGTCCAAAGCACTACTTCTTCTCAATTTTACATCTGAAAAAGCATAAATGATCTTTTCAATTTCCTTCGGATCTTCAATCACTACCTTTTCATCCACTAAAGATTTCTCAATCTCGATTGAGGTGATTTCAGTTTCATCGATTTGATCCAACACTAAATTCTCAAATGAATTATAACTATGGTAGAGATTAATGATTACAGGGATTTCGATTAATAAAAAAATGAGTACGAGAAATACATAACGTTTCTTCATATTCATAATTATGAACACCCTATTTCTACAAACTCCTCTGGATGAGTGCGAATATAATCGCCGATAATTCTATGCGTATTTGGTGTCAGGTTCTTATATCGTTCGAATAACCCACTAATTACTTCTAACAGTTCAGGGTCTCGATCCAAATCCGTGATGGCCGCATCCGCCCACTCTTTACCCAGTCGATGATTTCTTTCCTCGAGAAATGTCTTTGTTTCCTGAAGCAAAAGAATCATGGGTGAATCGTCAAAAAATCGTATGCCTCCTATCACCCCTGTCCAATACCCTGGCAGGTCTTGCATGTAGGAAATCCAAGCATAATATTCCCCTTCGGAATTACAGCTGTGACCATATAGCACTCTGAACATGCATAAGGCTTGTTGCCCCTCTGTGAGCTTCGAGATCACTTCTGATTTGGTCGATGGCGATTTTCCGCGAATCAGCTGAAAGGTAGGCTCCATACAGGCCCATCCTAACCTTTCATCACTTAAAGTGTCCAAGTCTTCCCGCTTCATGGCTACTAAATTCATTTAACTCCTCCTTTGATTAACATCCAAAAATATACATATATTTCTTAACGATGTCAATAAAAATCACTTGGGGACATTAAGCAATTCGATCGTTTTTATGATAGGCTTTAAGCAGTAGATATTTTCACAAAGGAGCTTTTCTATGCATAATGAGATACTTACTATATTTGATGAAGCGGGTCACCGAATCGGTACAGCTCCACGGGCAGAAGTACATCGGTTAGGACATTGGCACGAGACCTTCCACTGCTGGTTTATAAGCAAAACCCAAGAAATCCCCTATATTTATTTACAGCTTCGTAGTGAGCAGAAACAAGATTATGCAGGATTGCTGGACATCACGGCCGCTGGACATTTGCTGACACACGAAACGGTAGAGGACGGGATTCGCGAGGTTCAAGAAGAACTCGGTTTGGAGCTAGCTTTTGATGAACTGATTCCCTTAGGTACGATTCCTTACAGTATGATCAAAGAAAATCTTATCGATAAAGAACGAGCGCATGTTTTTGTTTATAACAATCCTTATCCTCTGGACGATTTTAAGCTGCAAGAAGAAGAGGTCGCAGGAATAGTTATCACAAAGTTTGCCGACTTCCGAAGCTTTTGGCTGGGAGAAATACATAGTCTACAAATCAATGGTTTCAAAGTGGATTCAAACGGACAAAAAATCAACATTCAACAAAGTGTGGATCGGACTCATTTTGTGCCTCATGAAGCAGCTTATTTCACTCGGATCATTGAGGGCATCGAAGCAATAATTCTAACATCACCCATCGTCACGGAGGACATATGATCATTAATCCTCAAACATTTACAGTGAATGGAATCCAATACAGCATTAGATCTGCGGCCTCTCATGATGCTAAAGTGTTATCTGAATTAAGGGTGCGGATCGATGGAGAAACCGAGAATTTAGATCGGGAACCAGGCGAAGCCTTTATTGACGAAAAAGGGTTTGAACAGCTTATTCAAGCCGATTCTGAGAAAAATAATAACCTTTTTCTAGTCGCAGTAGTTGATAATCAAATCGTTGCGTTCTCCAGATGCGAAGGTTATCCCTTAAAAAGATTTGCTCATAAAGTAGAATTTGGAGTATGTGTGCTGCAGGATTATTGGGGATATGGTATTGGAAAAAATCTTCTCGCCGAATCGATTGCCTGGGCTGACACTAATGGTATTCAAAAGATCACCCTAAATGTGCTGGAAACGAACACCAACGCTATTAAGCTATATCAAAAGCTTGGCTTTGAAATTGAAGGGATTTTAAAGAAAGATAAACTTCTATCGGACGGCAAATTGTATAACACCATTATGATGGGAAGAGTTAAGAACTGATTCTATTCAAAAAAAAGGCAGAACCTGAAACTCAGGTCCTGCCTTTTTATTATACTAATGCTTTACGCTTCAACATCGCAAGTCCATTCACCGCTAGATTCAATAGGGCCGGAGCTGAAAGACCTGTTTCCAAGTCTGTGTATTCCGCTCCATCCAGCTCTACCGTTTGCGGACTGCCGCTGAAATTTTGCACAAAAACATAATCACTTTCGCCATCTGTGCGAAGTTGTGCAGTCACACCTGCTGGAAGCTCACTATCCATCGCACGGGTAATTCCTGCCTTAGATGTGATCGCTGCGTATAGCTCAACATAGAACGAAGTGTCTTTCACACGGGTAGCAAGATGGTACGCATTTCCTTCACCAAAACGATTGACTGTAAGCGCTGGACGGCCCGCATAGAAATCGTTGCGATAATGCCCCAAAGCCTCTGCACCTTCCAAATGAATCAGCTCGGCTATCTCATGCGCATCGTAGTCACCGCTTAGCTTAAGTTTATTACCTACCTCCATTACTAACCCGTTCAGATCACGGCTGTGCAGCCCTTCTGTCTCCTCTGCCCAAATCCCCAGTGTTCTGCGCAGTGGACCAGGGAATCCTCCCAGATGACATAAATCCGTTTCGTTAACTACTCCTGACCAATAGGTTGCGAGGAAAGTGCCGCCTTGCTCCACATATTTCTCAATGCGCTTTCCATTCTCTTCACTAATCAGATATAACATAGGGGCAACAACCAGCTTGTAGGCAGACAGATCATCTCCAGAGCCTATAATATCAACTGGAATGCCCAGCTCCCAAAGTGCACGATAATGCTGTAGCACCGTCTCCTCATAACGTAATCCGGAATTACGGATGCCTTGCGCATCCTTTATCGCCCAGCGGTTGTCCCAATCGAAAATAATCGCCGTCTGCGCCGGAGTGGACGTACCCACTACTTCCGTCATTCCCGCCAGCGTCTTTCCTACTTCCGCTACATCTTGGAATACTCGAGTCTCGGAGTGGCCACTGTGGTCTACAACTGCACCGTGGAACTTCTCACTTGATCCGCGGCTTTTGCGCCATTGGAAATACTGCACAGAATCCGAACCATGCGCTACCGCTTGCAAGGAAGACAGCTTGTGCATTCCGGGACGTTTCAGCTTACTGACCGATTGCCAGTTCGTAAGGGATGGCGTGCTTTCCATCAGCAGGAACGGTTTCTTTTTAAAAGAGCGCATTAAGTCGTAGTGCATCGCCGTCCATGCTGCCAATCTAGTATCGTCACCGTCTTCGGTATAATGCCAGTCTGGATAAGCGTCCCATGAGACCACATCCAGGATTTTGGCCAGCTCGCGGTAATCAATGCCATCGATCATATGCATATTCGTCGTGATTGGCAGCTCTGGATTATAAGGACGAACGGTATTGATCTCGTGCTGGCAGAAATCAATCGTCCGTTCACTAACAAAACGCCGCCAGTCAAGATTCAAGCCGTGTACTTGTGTCTCACCATGTGGAGCTGGGGATTCAATCTGTGACCATGAAGTGTAGGTATGGCTCCAAAAAGTAGCCCACCAAGCATGATTCACCTCATCCAAACTGTTATTATATTTCACTTTCAGCCATTCTCTAAAAGCATCCTGGCAGAGCTCGCAGTGACACTCCCCACCGAACTCATTCGAAATATGCCAACCGATAATGGCTGGATGCTGGCTGTACCGTTCCGCTAACTTTGCATTCAGAATTGCAGTTTTCTCACGGTACACTGGTGAGGTAAAGCAATGGTTGTGACGGAAGCCATGCAAATTGTGAACACGGTTACGCTCCACTCTTAAGACTTCTGGATATTTTTGCGACATCCATGCTGGGCGGGCACCACTTGGCGTTGCCAAGATAGCGTAAATCCCATTCTCTGCAAAAGAATCAAGTACACCATCCAACCATTCGAAAGTGAACACACCCTCTTCAGGTTCAAGAGATACCCACGAAAAAATGCCTACGGACATGACATTGCAGCCCGCCAGCTTCATTAATCGGATATCCTCACGCAATACTTCCGGATATTTCAGCCATTGTTCAGGATTATAATCAGCACCGTGCAGCATGACACCAGCTTTACTGCTTATCGGGGAATGTTTTTTATTCATTGTGTACGATCATCCTCTCAATTCTGCCCATTTATAGAATGGGACTATTCTCTGATGATAGGCTAGAAGCGTAAGCTATCTTATTCAGGAATCATCATTTATACTATTTATAATATAAGAAAAGTCATTTCAATCAGTAGGAATATAGTCTCGAAGTGATAGCACAAAATGAAGATGAGGTGATGAACCTGCTGCCTTTTTCTCTGATTGAATTACCGCGCGACTCTGGAACGTTGCCCCTATCCCCCTACTCTGTAGGTCGCCATATCCAATTCCATCATGTGCGCCCAGCAGGATTTCCTGTGTATCAAATCTTTTTAATCCGGACCGGAACCGGGTTATTTCGTGATCTGGAAAGTGGCACAGAAATCATACTGGAACCGGGGATGGCTTTTGCCTTCCCGCCCGATCGTGGTCATGAATATTATCCTACCTCTCATGAACCGTGGCATGTTGGCTTTATCGGCTTTCAAGGCAGTCAAGCTCATGGATTGCTGGAAGCGCTTGAACTGCTCCCTTCTGTTCCTTATCGAACGGATCGTTTTGAACAATGCTGGGAAGAAATCGGCCAAATCTGGCATACGGTGAATTCTCCTGCCCCCAATCGGCAGGACGAGATGTGGATGCAAGAGTTGTCTATCACACTCTATAGACTGCTCTTGATGCTGCGCCCTGCCAAGAGTTCAGAAGTCTCCGGTAATCGTCTAGCCTTCGAGTCGGTCCGAAATGAAGCCCTAACTACAGCCGTCGGGCTGATCAACGAACATTACACAGAACCGCTTCTGATCTCCAATCTTGCAGCAGCAGTCGGGTACTCTGTGCAGCATTTCCAGCGTTTATTTGTGCAGGAATATGGGGTCACTCCGCATAAGTATTTGCAGAATCTGCGGCTGGAGCGGGCGCTGCAATTAATGACGGAGGATGTGGAGATTCCCGTTCAAGATATAGCGCTTCAGCTGGGCATGGAGACTAATTATTTTATACGTGTCTTCCGAAAAAACTACGGCTGTACACCCGGAGTAATGAAAATACGTTTGCTACAAGACGAGCAAATGAAGTAACGCTTCCAAGCCTAAAGAAGATATTGTAAAATTAAGCAGATGATAGCTTGTAAATTGGGGGCACCTTAATGAAAACATTATCTGATATTAACTTTAGAGATCCCTATATCCTATCTGTGCCTGAACTTGAACAATACTATTTATTTGGCACAGATGGCCTAACAGCTTGGAGTGGCGCACCTCACGGCTTCGATGTATATATCAGCTCAGATCTTCAGGAATGGTCCGGGCCCATTGCTGCTTTTCGTCCAGATACTGATTTTTGGGCTGATCATCATTTCTGGGCACCAGAGGTTCACCGCTACAACGGAAAATATTATATGTTCGCTTCTTTTAAAAGACATGGCGTTCCACGGGGGACACAAATATTAAGCGCGGAAACACCTGAGGGTCCTTATCTCCCTATCAGCAATCATCCGATTACCCCTGCTTCTTGGGAGTGCCTTGACGGAACGTTATATGTAGATAAAGAAGACAAACCTTGGATGATCTTTTGCCGTGAATGGATTGAAGTGACGGATGGAGAAATGTATGCCGTTCGGCTGAAGGAGGATTTAAGTGCTACTATTGGCGAACCTATGCTGCTTTTCCAGGCTTCACAAGCTCCTTGGACGGTAGGCGGCAAAGAAGGGCAATACGTAACTGACGGTCCTTTTATGCATCAGACTAGCAGTGGTGAGCTGCTTATGTTGTGGTCTAGCAGTGGAGCTAGTGGTTATGCCATGGGTATAACCCGATCCGTCAGCGGTGACATTAGTGGACCTTGGCAACATGATCCTGAGCCTCTTTATGCCAAAGATGGCGGACATGGAATGTTGTTTCGTGATTTGACGGGCAGACTTATGCTGGCTATTCATGCCCCAAATCTCAACCCACAAGAACGGCCGCTGCTTATTGAGGTCCAGGAAAGCTCCAGAACGATTTCGATAAAATCATTGTAGTGTAGAACGGAGTAGAACCCTTGGAACAAAAGATTAAGTCCTTATTTAATGACCAGATTGTAAGTGCTGCCTGCACGAAATACGGTATCCCCATAGATGAGCTAAGCTTCATTGGCGGATTTCAAAATTTTGTTTATGAATATCAACTTAGCAATCATCAATATATTCTAAGATTTACTCATAGCTCGCTGCGCAGTATGGAATTGTTAACGGCTGAACTTGAATGGATTCTATACCTGGCAGATCATGGCGTTTCCGTATCAAGACCCGTAGGTTCTCTTCTGGGTAATCTAGTTGAGCAAATAGAGATTGGTGATTCATGCTTTATGGTATCTTCCTTTGAAAAAGCACAAGGGAAACGAATAGGTTACCCAGACTGCCTGAAGGATCTAGACCTCTATGAGCAGTGTGGCATGATCACTGGACAAATGCACAGATTAGCAAAATCTTATAAACCACAGTCCAAAAGACATGCGTGGCATCAGAACTACTACCTGCAGAATGTAACCAGGTTTATTCCTCCATCCCAAAGTGGCGTTTTGGAAAGCTGTAAGGCGCTTATGAATCGGCTAAAGCATCTCGACGCTGAAATAAATACCTATGGTCTCATCCATGGGGATATCAATGTAGGCAACTTTTTGGTCGACAATGGTAAGCTGACTTTGTTTGATTTTGATGAAGCTCAGTACAGCTGGTTTGTAGAAGATATCGCCATTCAACTGTATTATCTAGTCTACGTTTACGGGGATGATAGTATGGAGGACAGGCAGCTTCAATGTCAGCGTTTTATGGAGCATTTTCTGAAAGGCTACGTTAAAGAGAACAGGATTTCAGAAAATGAGCTGAAGTTAATTCCTCTTTTTCTTCGATTAAGAGAGATTATTGTTTATACGGGGATGTACCGGAGTTTTGATATGTCTAACCTAGATGATTGGACCAAGGATTATTTAACGCAGAGTAAGGCGAGAATCGAGAATGGCGTATCCATCATTGAATCTTATTTCTGAACAAACATCCAAAGTGTTTCATATGATGTGTCTCTCTTACAAAACCCACAGCTATCACTGTGGGTTTTGTGTTTTTTAAACAAGTCCATTTTTGCTTTTAAGAGGTTGATATGCCGTTACTCTATCCTAACTTGGACATATCGTATTATGAGACTTTTCCCAAAAATGCATATGAGGGGTTGGTTAAATGAGTGCTGTACCTCACAACAAAGCGAAGCAACAAGGTGTTTCCATTATTACCTGTACCAATCGCCATAATTATTTAAACAACCTACTCCAAAATTTCAGCAGACAAAGATATGCAAATAAAGAACTTATCATTATTATCAATAATAATAAAATTCCACTATCCCCCTACCAAACCTTAGCTAAAAAATACAAAAATATTAAGATATATCGTAAACCTGAACAGCAATCTCTCGGTTCATGCTTAAACTATGCCGTAACAAAATGCAAATATCATACCATCGCCAAATTTGATGACGACGATTATTATGCCCCTCATTATTTGACGGAAAGTATTCTGACCTTAAAAAGAACTAACGCTGATATCCTTGGAAAACGGGCTCACTATATGTATTTACTAGGTTCAAAGACTTTGATTCTTCGTTTCGCAAATGATGAACACCGAATGGTTACCCATCTCCCTGGCGCTACGCTCGTCTTCAAACGAAAAGTATTCGATCATGTGAAATTTCCTAATAAAAACGTAGGTGAGGATGATCTCTTTTGCAGCAGAAGCAAAAAGAAAGGTTATAAGGTTTATTCTGCAAGTAAAAATAACTTCGTTGCCATACGTAGAAAAAACTCTTCAAAACATACATGGATCATCAGTGATAGTACACTAATAGCTAACCATAAGATCATCCGGAATATTAAAAACTATAGGAATTTTGTTGGACGCCGTCCAAAGATTTCGTTATGAAATTAACTGCTGAATCTACTTCATCTGCCGTGTCTATTCTAACTTGTACAAAACGAATGGATTGTATTAAAACAATATTTGATAACTATCAACGACAGAATTTCAAATCTAAAGAGCTTATCGTGATCATTAATAATGATAGCTTGAAAATAGAAGACTATATACATGCTGCAAAAAAACATAAAAATGTACGGATCTATAAACTACCTGAATATCGTTCACTGGGGTTTTGTCTGAATTTTGGTGTGCACTTAGCGAATTATAGCTGTATCGCTAAATTTGATGACGACGATTATTACTCTGCCAACTATTTAACGGATAGTATGAACACCCTCCATAAAACTAAAGCTGATATCGTTGGAAAACGAGCTCACTATATGTATTTAACTGATAAGAAGCTACTTTTGCTTCGTTATCTTCATATGGAAAATAAACAGGTAACCAATGTTCAGGGTGCGACCCTACTCGTAAAACGAAATGTCTTCCAGCAGATTTCCTTTCCAGATTGGAATAAAGGTGAATGCGTTAAGTTTTGTGCTGATTGTGCTGCACAGGGCTTTAAGATCTATGCAGGAAATAAGTATAACTTCGCTGCGATTCGTAGAAAAAACTCCAAAGATCACACTTGGGTCGTTAGCGACAAGAAACTTCTAGCTCAAAATGTTAAAGTTCTAAACGTGAAAAACTTCAAAAAATACGTAACGCGAGGCTGATTTAATCAATCTAATCCTACCAGCTATGCCTTAGTAACCCAATAAAAAGACTGGACAGCAATATAGCTAAGCGGCTATTCACATCCAGTCTTTCATATTTTTAAAAAGTATAATCGTAAAATTTCTCTGCATTCCTTAAGCTGGACCATACATCAGAGCTTTCTCCGCCTATATACCAATAAGCTACTCCAGCTAGTTTTTTAGTAACCGCTAAGTTATATTTTGTTATTAATGAACGCCCATCCTCAATCCAGATCGTATGTTTTATAGCTTGTTTCGAGTAGCCCGCGACATATTGTCCCAGCGAAGGATTCCACACGGGTCTCGATGCATAGCTGCTGATAATCTGATTTTGCTCCGGAAGCGTAATATATTGAGAGGATAAAACCGTCCCCTTCTGGTTCAATGTCCAATCCCGATTATATAAGGGCAATGCCAATATAACTTTTTGACTAGGTACAACTTTTAGGATTGTATTCACAGCCTTTTGATCATAAGAAAGCGAGGCATTGGACCCCGGAACTTGACTCCCGTCATAATGCTCATCATAACCCATCATCACCATATAATTCACTTGCTTGCCTAGGGCAGCATAGTCAAAAGCTTCTGTCCAATCCGTTCCAAGATCAGGAGATACATCCATCGACAGGATAACATCTAGCGAACGCATTTTCTCGGCTAATAAAGTAATAAACGAAGTCAAATACACACGATCTTCGGCCGCTACATTTTCAAAATCTATATTTAGTCCATCTAATCCATATTTACTCACTAAAGCAGCTAACTGATTGACTGCCGTATTCCTTGCGGTTGTACTCAACAGCATCTGATGCGTCGCTTCTTGATCCGATCGATTGCCAACCATCGCCCAAACTTGCTTTTTATTCTTTTTTGCCCAAGTTACCAGTGAGGCGTCTGTCGAATCCGTTACTGCCCCTGTTTTCCCAACATAATACCAACGTGGTGATAATGTGTTGACGTTCGATTGCAGAACATGATTCTCAAATTGTGCCGTCGTGAGACCATACTGCCAGCCTATAACAATACGTTTGTCCGGATTACTTTCCAGCTCTGCCGCCCAGCTTGTATGTTGCAGCACCCGATCCATCAGCACTGCCGTCTCTTGCCTTGTTATCGGGTCCGTGGGCCGAAAATTTCCGCTATTATCGCCCTTCATTAATCCGCGATCATTAACCTTAGCTACAGCAGCACTTGCCCAGCTAGCAATTTGTTGCCGATCCTTAAAATTAGTTTGTGCGGCAGTTGCAGTGTTTGTTTGCTTTAGAGCTTTGGCTATCCACACAGCCGCTTCCTGCCGAGTGACTGCTTTTGCGGGTGCAAAAGTAGTTGCCGAAGTGCCGTTCGCCAGTTCAAGCTGAACCGCAGCCTGAATCCAGCCGTAATACCAAGCGCTTTTGGCTACGTCGGTATAAGGAGATACCGGACTCAACGCTGGATCAAGCTTCAACAGTCGATCAAGAACTGTTATAAATTCAGCTCTAGTAATCGATTGAGTAGGTGAAAATTTAGTATTCGAGGTGCCAGTTAATATATTCCGGTTATATAAATCTATGATTTCTTTTTTTGCATAACTAGTGTTTATATCCTCAAAAGGAACCCCGTTATCGGCCGATATATGCTGAATAAATACTCCGGCGGCTAGCACGACAGCGAGGGTTATTATAGTAAATCTAGCAAATATATTTTTCACGGGTTAAGAGATTCCCCCTTGGTTATCAATCTTTGAATTATACCAAGGATACAATCAATAAACATCGCTAAAATATTGGTAGAGTACGATAGGATCAGCTCTTCGGATTACGCAAAAAGAGACTAAGAACCACACCACACAGCGCCAAGCCCAATGAAACTAGGAACGTGTCGTGGAATCCTGCAACCATAGCCGCTGAGGGTAGTTTCTGATTCCCTTGACTCATATGTGTAGCTATATTGGAAGTCAATAAGCCCGACATTATAGCGACAGCAAAGGAACCCACAATTTGTTGCGCAGAGGCAGTAAGTGGGGTAACACGGCTGATCAGATCCTTCGGAGCGGCCTTAAGCACATGTGTACCGAGCTGCATAGTAGTTAATCCTTGGCCAAGTCCCATAATGGCAAAATAACTGATCATAACGTATACACTTGTATCATTTTGTAAACGTGACAAGAGAAAGAGTCCGGTGGACAGCAGCACAAGTCCAGAGAACACAACGGGCCGAGCTCCATACTTATCAAATAACTTTCCTCCAATAATCATGCCAGCAAAGGATATTAATGCTTGGGGAATAACTAAAAGCCCCGATTCAAAGGAAGAAAAACCTCTGACCTGCTGCAAAAAAATTGGAATTAACAGAATCGAACCAAATAAGGCGAACTGATTAATCCAGGTCAAAATCATACCTTTACTAAATTCTAGAGATCGAAAAGAGCGAAGTTCCAATAACGGTTCTTTTTGGCGCAATTCCACGAAAATAAACAAGGCTAAAGCAATGAAGCTGAACGCAAGAGATATAATCGTTATACGATCCCCCCAGCCATCTACTCCCCCTCTATGCACCCCAAATACCAAGCTGGAGAAGGCGAGCGGTGATAAAATCACACCCCAAATATCCAATTTAGCTTTATTCCCCTTCTCTATTACCGGAAGAAATTTCACTCCAACAATCATTGCAATAATGCCAATGGGAACATTAATCAGAAAAATCCAGTGCCAGCTGGCATATTCCAACAGCCATCCTGACAGTACAGGACCAAGAACAGGCGCAATTAACATCGGTAGTCCAAGCAATCCCATGATTGAACCTCTTTTATCGGGAGGTGCGATTTTGAATGACATAGCCATACCAATTGGAGCAATCATCCCTCCGCCTAATCCCTGCAAAATACGAAAGATTATCAGCTCTGTTGTGGATTGTGCCATAGAGCATAATAAAGAACCTATGGTAAACAATACGATCGAAGCTAAAAAAACACGTTTGGCAGTGAACTTATCCGAGAACCAACCGGCCAATGGGATAATTACGGATAAAGCCAGCGTATAACCCGTAATGGCCCACTGTATTGTTTTTAGGCTGGCATCAAAGGTTTTTTCAAGCTGCGGGATCGCTACATTCATAATTGTACTGTCGAGCATAACCAGCAGCATTCCTGTTATAAGTGCCAGTATTACGGGAAGTATTGCTTTTATAGAAAATTCTTTGGTGACTGGTTGGGATTGTTCCACTTGAAGATTACTCATGGGTCTATACACATCCTTTTTAATTTTTACTAATAAAATTGCTAACTGCTTCCTCCTTTTTTAAAAAAATCGCACCTTTAAACTAACGGTGTAAGATTAATATAGCACCCGTTTATTTGCTTGTAAATAAAAATATCTAACACTGTAAGATAAAGCAGTAATCTAACGATGGTAGACCAGCCATTCATCTTCGCTTATGATAAAGAAAGACAGTAACAGGAGGTCGTTTCGATGAGAATCAAAAATCTGCAAATCACTGAACAAGATATAATAAAAGCTTCTTGGGTGCTGTTGGATGATATCGGCATAGAGGCATTTAGTATGCGTAAATTAGCAGAACTACTAAAAATACAAGCCGCCTCTCTGTATTGGCATTTTAAGAGTAAACAGAGCATTTTCCAGACTCTTGCTAATGAGGTCGCCAAAGAAGCCCTCGAAACTGCGAATCTCGAAGGTGCTTGGCAAGAACAGTTATTTAATTTTGTAGACCGAATTCGTGGGGTTTTACATAAGTATCCTTGCTCGGCTCAGCTGATGATGAGAACCTTGCCTTCTGAACCTAATTATCTATCTTTACTGAATACTTTGCTTCAGATCGTGGATCATCTTCCTTTAAGCGATAGTGATAAATTCTCCTTGATTGCATGCGTGTTAAACTATGTAATCTCATTCGAATTGGACAAATATGAGCAGGATCGAATAGACTTAGCCATGAAAAATGAACCTAATGGAGATGCTAGAGTGGTTTTTAAACAATCGCTTGAGCACTTATCCGGGGATGGACCTAATGTTATAAAACGAATGTACGAAAACAATATTTTTAATGAAATTGGCTCCGATAAGATGTTCTATACAGGTCTAAAAATAATGGTGGGCGGAATTGAACAGTTAGCTAATGAGCGACAAGAACAACAAGAACAACAAGAGCGACGGTAGAACTTAGGGATTTTTCACGAAAATAAATCTTGCACAAAAAAAGGGCATCCCAGCAGCCAATTTCGGCTTTTGGAATGCCCTTTTTTTAAAGAGCCCGAAATAAAAATTCTCCTGTGGACTGGATGTATCTATACATCACTCCACACGCCACTAATATCACCACACCAATACCTAACATAACGAGATCACCATTTAGATCAGATAAAAGAAAACTCAAACCAAATGGAATCAGCAAGCTGATAAATCCTATAATCATCGCTACAAGGACCGAAGCACTTTGTTTAATTACAGAGACTTCATTGGTCCACTCCAGTTTAGGAAGCTTCAAGTTTACGATCACACCTACCATTGCGGTAAGACAAGCGTATAGGACGGGGATTATTAGCAATAACAAGCTCTCCATCCAGCCAGTGCCCAGAGAAATCATAAGAAGCACACTACTAACAATCACAATCGGCACAGTAATGGTGAGATTCACTGCGATTTTACTTAATAATATAGTTTTTGTCGGAACGGGAGCGCTTTTTAAAATCCAAATATGGTTACCTTCAAGCGAAATCGAACTCGAGGTCGTACAGCTTAATGCTACAAAGAAGGAAACAAATAGTGGCGCCAATCTGCTTAGATAATTAGAGAGTTCTGGTATCTCAATAATCTTTCCTAATTGCTCTGAGCTAACAAACAGTAAGGTGATCGCCATGACAAGTAGCATTACCATACCAATACTTGTATTTAGCACATATATAGAAGAACTGAAATAGCGGCGCAGCTCTTTTTTATACAATGTGTAAAGCGGTGAAGAGACTGCAAGTGACCTCATTTGATACTTATTCTTTGAGTAAGACGTCGTAAGGCCTGTGTGTATTGCTTTATATTTGCTGCCAAGAATAAGGGTAAACAGCATAAAAGAAAGTAATGAAATTCCTATAAATAATAGTAAAGGAGCTACCTGATACGAGCAGACAGCATCTACATACATGACCGTCAAAGGATATAAGTTAAAGATTTGATCGGCAATTTGTGTGCTCATATCTGCAATTAACTGCGGGTCATTCCCATTCATTTGGCTTGAACCCAAAATAATAACAATGATTACGGCAAAAGTCAGAATGAGACTTATTAAACGACTTCCTTTAAACCGTGAGGAGATCCAACTAATCAATGCCCCAATAATCGTTGCAGCAATGATCGGCACTAATGGGATAAATAGCAGCGTTATCATGAAAAATAAATAATACACTACTGCCGGATTTACCTTTATAGCATAAACTACACCTGCTGGCACCATCACCATCAATGAGAACAGTATATTCAGCACGTAGAGCTGAACTACACGGCTTGCTACGATATGGCTCGTTTTGATAGGCAGCGACATTACGAGATCGTAATCTTTGGAGCCAAATAATACCCCACTCGCCTTATAGATCGTTGTAAAAAATCCAATCAAGCATGTAACAGCCATCATAATCGCAAGCAGCAGCTCTGGACGGCCTATCTGTTCAAGGGTCTCTGCTATCATGAAGCTATATCCAAACGAAACCACTGCCATCATGACTATCCCTATTAAGATACCGATGCTCAGCAAAAGCATTTTTCGTCTTTCTTTCATATCTCGTGTATGCAAAGCTTTATTTAACCCAAAGGATGAGATTAGCTGAATTTTCGTCAATCTCCAGATATTAATCATGTTTTATCAACTCCAAAAACACATCTTCAAGGCTGCTGTCACCCTTCACCTCTTCTGTTTTCCCATGAGTGATCAATTCACCCGCTTTGATAATGGCGATCTTATTGCAGAGCTTCTCGGCCACGTCCAGTACATGCGTCGAAAAAAAGATCGCACTGCCCTGGCTGCAAATCTCCGCCATAATTCTCTTGAGCGTGTGTGCCGCTTTTGGATCAAGTCCCACAAAGGGTTCATCCAGAACTAGCAGCTTCGGTTTATGAATAAGCGCAGAGATAATCGCGAGTTTCTGTTTCATACCATGAGAATACGCGGAGATCAAATCCCCCAGATTAGAGGTAATCTCAAATTCATCGCTATATTTCTTTATCAGTAACTCCCGATCCGCTTTCGATACGCTAAAAAGATCACCAATAAAATTCAAGTACTGAATGCCCGTCAGATGATCGTATAAATCCGGATTATCTGGAATATACGCAGTAATCGCTTTGCAGGCTAAGGGATCTTTTTTAATGGAGTACCCACCAATCTCGATATCCCCCTCCTCAAAATCTAAAACTCCGACCACTGCTCGGATAGTCGTTGTTTTCCCTGCACCGTTATGACCGATAAAGCCGTAGATGTCACCTTTTTCGACCACCAAATTCAGATCATTTACTGCCTTCTTGCCACCCTTATAGCTTTTGGTAAAATGTTTGATTGTCAACATCTTGCCACTCCCCTTCCAATCTCATAACACTCTCAATATGCCATATTTACTGTAGCTTCGTCGTCTTCAATATACGTTTCTTATAATACGTTTAGCCCGTCCAGATAGTTCATTCGTTTGCAAATATTTTATTTTGAGATTTTCACCTCTAACGGGTGGGATAAAATTACGATTAAGTGCAACACGGTCCGTAAGGACAAACAAACTACTTTGGGGACGTTGAGATAACTACTTGGGTGACGATGAGATAGCTGACTTTGGAACACTGAACTAACTACTTTCTAATCATTCTACTCCGGATCAGAAGCATTCTACCTTTGGTCGTGGCAGCCATTGCTACGTATCGGACCGAGGCGCCCTTATTTCGCAAATTCACGCTCTTTTCCACCCCGTTCGGACTCAGATGCAGCTATTGTGCCACATCCGCTCCTTTCTGCTGCAAAATCAGGCGAATAAGTGCTATGCAGTCCGTTACTTTGGGAAAAGGCGCCAAAAACACCATTTAGCTGCAATACGGTCCGTAAGGGCAAACAAACTACTTTGGAACGGTAAACAAATTACTTTAGTGACGATGAGCTAACTACTTTGGAACGCTAAACAAACTACTTTCTAAGCATTCTACTCCGGAACAGTAGCAATCTACCTTTGGTCGTGGCTGCCATTGCTACGTATCGGACCGAGGCGCCCTTATTTCGCAAAATCATGCCTTTTTCCACTCCGTTCGGACTCAGATGCAGCTATTGTGCCATATCCGCTCCTTTTTCCTGCAATTTCAGCTAGATAAGTGCTATGCAGTCCGTTACCTCGAAAAAAGGCGCCAAAAACACAATTTAGCTGCAATACGGTCCGTAAGGGTAAACAATTACTTTGGAACGGTAAACAAATTACTTTAGTGACGATGAGATAGCTACTTTGGAACATTAAGCAGACTGACTTTGGTGACGAGGAGCTAACTACTTTCGAACGCTAAGCAAATCTTTGGTGACGATGAGATTGCTAACTTTGGAACGCTAAACAAACTACTTTGTTGACGGTGAGTTAGCTACTTTGGAACGCTAAACAAACTGACGATGAGCCAGCTACATTGGAACGCTGAGCAAACTGACGATGAGCCAACTAAATTGGAACACTGAGCAAACGACTTTCTAAGCAATCTACTCCGGATCAGAAGCAATCTACCTTTGGTGGTGGCTGCCATTACTATGTATCGGACCGAGGCGCCCTTATTTCAAAATTCATGCCCTTTTCCACATCGTTCGGACTCAGATGCAGCTATTGTGCCATATCCGCTCCTTTTTGCTGCAAAATCAGACGAATAAGTGCTATGCAGTCCGTTACTTTGAAAAAAGGCACCAAAAACACCATTTAGCTGCAATACGGTCCGTAACGGTAAACAAATACTTTGGAATGATAAGCAAATTACTTTGGTGACGATGTGATAGCTATTTTGGAACGGTAAGCAAATTACTTTGGTGACGATGTGATAGCTACTTTGGAACGTTAAGCAAACTACTTTGGTGACGGCGGGCTACACCCAAACCAAACAAAACTAACTCAACCAAAAAAAGCATTCACCCCCAATTTAGGGATTGAATGCTCTTTTTCTTAATGCAAAGTCTACGCTGATGCGAACTGACTGTTATATAATCTGGCGTAATATCCACCGCTGGCTAGGAGTTGGTCATGCGTGCCACTTTCGACAATGTCTCCGTCCTTCATAAAAAGAATGAGATCCGATTCTCGAATCGTTGACAAACGGTGAGCAATTACAAAGCTGGTCCGACCAGCGATCATTTTTAGAAAAGCCTTCTGAATCCGTACCTCAGTCAGCGTATCAATACTGCTGGTGGCTTCATCCAAAATGAGCATAGGCGGATCTACGAGCATCACTCGTGCTATGGTAAGCAGCTGCTTTTGTCCTTGCGACAAATTATCTCCTGAGCCACTGATCTTTGTATCATATCCCTCAGGCAGGCGTTTAATGAAGCTATGAGCATTTGCAGCCTTAGCAGCAGCGATGACCTCTTCTTCGGTAGCCTCAGGTTTGCCGTAGGCAATATTTTCTCTAATCGTGCCGCCAAACAGCCAGGTGTCCTGCAACACCATCCCGAAATTACGCCGCAGACTGTCACGGGTAATCGTCTTGATATCCACACCGTCAATCTTGATGGAACCCTTATCCACATCATAAAAACGCATAAGCAGATTAACCAGTGTGGTCTTCCCCGCTCCCGTCTGCCCTACAATTGCAACCCGGGTACCTGGTTTCACTTCCAGACTGAAATCATTAATCAGAGGACGTTCAGGATTATAAGCAAAGGATACTTTTTCAAAGGTAATCGTCCCTTGGCTTGTATTCATAATTTTGGCGTCTGTTGCATCCGCTGGTTCAGGCGAGAGGTCTAGAATGGCGAAGATCCGCTGCGCTGATGCCGTTGCCGATTGAAGCTGCGTAATCACACCTGTAATTTCATTAAACGGCTTAGCGAACAAGTTGGAGAAGATCAAAAAGCTGGACAAATCCCCTACCGTCACAAGCCCGCGAATCACCATAACACTACCGATCATCGCGATAACAGAGAAGGTAATATTATTTACTAACCGTGTTGTCGGATTGGACAAGGAACCGTAAAATTGTGATTTCACGCCAGTCTGGTACAAAGTCTCGTTTCGTTCTTCAAACTGGGTCAGTGCACGGTCTTCATAATGATAAGCTGTGACCACTTTTTGTCCGCCAATCATTTCCTCCACGTATCCGTTGAGACCGCCCAGAATTTTAGCCTGCTCCTTAAACATCTTCTGGGAGCGCATCGTAATGAATCTTGCCACAAAAAATGTAACGGGTGCTGACAGAAGAACAACTAGGGTCATTAAAGGACTAATGTACAACATAAGTACAATTGCCCCCACGATAGTGGTGATCCCCGTGAGCAGTGTTGAGAAGCCTTGCAGCAGTCCATCAGAGACCGCATCCATGTCATTAACAAACCGGCTGATGCTGTCCCCTTGCGGGTGGTTATCGTGAAATTTTAACGGCAAAACATTTAATTTATCAAAAAGCTCCCGCCGTAAGTCATATACAGTCCGATAGGCAATTCGATTAGTCAGGTAGGTAAGAAGCCATCCGAAAAAGCTGCCGACAATATACACCCCTGCCAGAATCAAAAGCAGTCTAAGTACGGCGTCAAAATCAACCTCTCCCGGCCCGATCATAAAATCGATGGCGCTGCCGATGAGCAGCGGGCCAATTAGACTGGCAATCACACTGAGTATTGCGCAGATTACTGCACCTATAGCTATTTTTTTATAATGCCCTGTGTATACAATAAGTCTTTTCCAAATGTTATTTTTGTTCATTGGCCCGACTCCTCACTTGATAGCTGGGACAGGCAGATTTCTTTATACTCTTCACAACCACGCATCAGCTCCTCATGGGTTCCGACACCGGCGATCCGCCCTTCCTCAAATACCATTATTTTATCCGCTTGCCTTACAGTGCTTACCCTCTGCGAGACAAGGAGTACGGTCATTTCCTGGCTGCTCTCTTTGAGAGCCTTTCGAAGTGCCGCATCTGTGGAGAAATCCAGCGCACTGGAGGAGTCATCCAAAATAAGAATCGATGGCTTTCCTACTACTGCACGAGCTATGGTTAAGCGCTGCTTTTGTCCACCGGATAAATTTAATCCCCCACGAGATACTTGCGTATTCAACCCTTCGGGTAATTTACGTATAAACTCCTCCGCTTGAGCAATAGAGGCTGCCTGCATGATTTCTTCCTCAGTTGCATCTTCCTTGCCCCAACGTATATTCTCAGCGATCGTTCCTGTAAACAGCACAGCTTTCTGCGGTACAATCCCGATCTTCTCACGAAGCTGATGCAGCTTATAATCTCGGACATTCACACCATCCACTTTCACTTCACCTTGAACCGCATCATAAAAACGAGGGATCAAATTCACAAAAGTAGACTTACCTGAACCCGTACTGCCAATCAGGCCCACGGTCTCTCCGCGATTAATTACTAGAGATATATCCTCTAATGCCGATTCACCTGTCGTATTATACCCAAAGGATACGTGATCGAATTGTATAGCAGGGGCAGCAGGGGCAGGGGCAGCAATCACTGCATTTCCTTCCTCAGACACGGAGACCTTAACACCCAGCACTTCATTTACACGATTAGCTGAGGATGAGGCTTTTGTAAAAATAATAACCAAGTTGGAGACCACTATCAGCGCCAGCAAGATTTGAGTGATGTAATTGATGAAGGCAATGATCTCCCCTTGAGACAATCGGCCCCCATCGATATGAATTCCGCCTACCCACAAAATAGCAATGATCGCCGCATTTACTACAAGTGTAGTCATCGGCCCAAGCAAAGCAGAAATCCGCGAAACCCGGATCGCTGTAGTAGTCAAATCATCGGACGAAGCATCAAAACGTTCTTTTTCTGTACGTCTTTTGGCAAAAGCACGAATCACTCGAATCCCCGACAAATTCTCACTCAGTACGAGCGCAAGGGCATCCAGCTTCTGCTGGTATTTTCGGTACAAAGGAGCACTACGGGTGATAATAAAATATAAAATAATGCCAAAAACCGGTGTTGCCGCAATTAGAATCAGCGATAATCTAAAATCCAAAATCATGGACATTAGGATAGCCCCGATGCAGATAAACGGCGCACGAATAACTAGACGAATTAGCATAGCCACAGCAATTTGCAGCTGGTTTACGTCATTGGTAATCCGATTAATCAGTGTAGGTGTACCTAAGGTATCCAGCTCAGCATACGACAAAGATGTGATATGTCTAAACATCTTATTGCGTAGTGTCGTACCGAATCCCTGTGAAGCCCGGGCTGCATAGTATTGGCATACCATGGAGCAGCCGAAGCCAAGCAGTGACATCAGCACCATTAGGCCACCCATGCGGTAAACATAGGCGCTGTCATGATTGCCAACCCCGTTGTTGATGATCAATGCGACAATGGTAGGCAAAATCAGCTCCAGAATCGCTTCCATCAGTTTGAAGATCGGTCCAATGATCGCTTCTTTTTTGTACGGCTTTAAATATACTGCAATTTTGAACAAATTCATCCACACCCAACATAAGAAGTATTTAACCACTTGAAATATGTATAAGAACAGTTATGATTATGGCATATCTACTCACATATTAATAATATTGGATTCGTATCGTTCCCATACGATTAGCATATCTCAAGTTCGGAGGATTTTTATATGGATATTAGACAACTTAAATATTTTATGGCGATAGCTGAGGAAGGACAGATTACATCTGCAGCCAAAAAACTGCAAATGGCCCAGCCTCCGCTGAGCCAGCAGCTAAAGCTCCTAGAGGAAGAACTCGGTGTAAAGCTAGTGGAACGGGGTCCACGCAGCGTGCAGCTCACTGAAGCTGGAGCCATATTGCGGGACCGTGCCCAACAAATTCTGGAGCTGGCAGATTCCACTGCCCGTGAGCTCAATGATTTTGTCAAAGGTTTAAAAGGAACCCTAGCCATTGGTACAGTTTCCTCCTCTGGAGCTACGTTGCTTCAAGATCGGCTATGTGAGTTTCACAAAACGTATAAAGGTGTGAAGTTTGAGATTCATGAAGGAAATACCTTTAGAATCATTGACCTCTTGAATAAAGGTATTGTCGAAGTCGGGATTGTTAGGACACCCTTTAATGGTACAAATTTAGAATGTCTTTACACACAAGCTGAACCTATGATTGCCGTAATGACACCTGAGTATGACTGGAAAACGGATGAAAACTTTATTGAGATCGGTGAGTTAAAGGATAGGCCGCTTATTATCTACCGCCGTTTTGAGCAGCTTATCCGGGAAACATGTCTTGAGAACGGCTTTGATCCGCTGATTTTCTGTATGAATGATGATGCTAGAACAACACTGCTCTGGGCAAACGCTGGTCTTGGCATCGGAATCATCCCCAAATCCGCTTTCGAATTAACGAGTAACCGTAATTTGATCTATAAAGAAATCAGTAGTGAATCACTACGCACGCGGGTCGCCGCCGTCTGGATTAAGGATAAATACTTGTCATCATTGGCTTCCAAGTTTATTGAAAGCTTCAAGAATGGATAAATACCAGCTCTATTTATTCACTTGCTGCTGATCTAGCCTATCCTCTTCTTCTTTAATACGGCTAATATCAATTCGTTCAAACAATAATTGTAAATCAGTAACCTGTTGGTAAGGGGGCACCAAACAAGGCTGCCAATTCGGTAGTTCTAACGACAGGAACCCCCTGATCTTGTCACAAGAGAACGGCAGAAACGGATGCAACAAATTCGCTAAGTTCGCAATAATTTGCACACATGTGTATATTGCAGAATCACAAGAAACCTGATCCTCTTTTATCTGTATCCATGGTTTTTGCAGATCGAAATACTGGTTTGCCTTGCGCACATAAGAAAAAATAAACTCCAGCGCATCTTTTAGATTCCCAGCCTCAATAAGTCGTCCTGATTCCAGATACAAGAGGTCGATATTGTCTTTCCACCCCTTATCTAATTGCCCATTTGGCACTTTCCCTTCATAAAACTTTTCTACAAAAGCCAATGAACGGTTCACTAAGTTACCAAATGCTCCAAGCAGCTCTCCATTATGGCTATAAATAAACTCTCTCCAGGAAAAATCCGTGTCCCGCTTCTCAGGTCCATTGGCAATTAAGAAATAACGAATAGAATCTGGCTGATACCGCTCTAAAATATCAGGTACCCAGACCGCCCAATTTCGGCTAGTGGAGAATTTCTGCCCTTCAAGGGTTAAATATTCGCTAGATATAATCCTGTCCGGTAAATGCAGACCTCCTGCTCCTAATAACACAGCCGGCCATATTAAAGTGTGAAAAGGAATATTGTCTTTACCATGCACATAATAAGCGGTAATCGCCCCTTTTTCCTCTAACCAAAAATCCTCCCAGCTTCCTCCGGACTGTGCAGCCCACTGCTTACTGGCTGATAAATAACCACTTACCGCCTCAATCCAAACATAAATTTTTTTATCTTCAAATCCAGCCACAGGAACATCTACACCCCAAGACAAGTCTCTTGTTACCGCGCGGTCCTGCAGCTCTTCTTGTAAATAGCGTTTGGTCAGTTTTATAGCGTTTTCTCTCCAAAATTGTGCTTCCTCTACATATTCCGTTAATTCAGACTGAAAATTAGATAAGCTGAGATAATAATGTTCTGTCGGCCGTTCTGTTGGTGTATTCCCACATAATTTGCAGACTCTGTCTAACAAATCGGCAGGATCTAGAATCGTAGAACAATAATCACATTGATCCCCTCGCGCCCGCTCATCACATACCGGACAAGTCCCTTCCACATATCTGTCTGGCAAAAAGCGCTGATCCACCTCGCAGTAGCATTGAGCAATGGTTTTTTTATATAAATGACCATTCTCTAGCAGCTTTGTAAACAACGCTTGCACAACCTTATGATGCTGCTGTTGATCCGTTCGAGTATATAGATCATAACTAAATCCCAGCTGTTCAAAACACTTCAGAAACTCTTCATGATATCTGCTTGCAAAAGCTCCCGGCGTAATCCCTTCATTCGCAGCCTGAACTGCTACGGGTGTGCCATGGCAATCACTGCCTGATACATATAATACGTTATCCCCTTTGGAGCGAAAATATCGTGCCAGCACATCCCCAGGCAACACACTTGATAATCTCCCCAGATGTAAAGATCCATTCGCATACGGCCAAGCGCCACCTATAAACACATTACTCATTAACCTTCTCCTCCTTTTTTTAGACAACAAAAAAACTCCCATCCACAAAGGACGAGAGTTCTACTCACGTGTTACCACCTAATTTTATAAATGCCTCATGACATTTACCTCTTCAGGTACGACGTTAATTAACGTTTATACCCTAGCACTGTAACGGATGCAGGTTCCGGCGCAGCCTACAACCCATAAGGTTTCGATGCGCAGCTCTGAGACCATATTCCCAAGGGTTTTCTTTACTCCTTTTCAGCGACCGGAGCTCTCTGTTGAAAGAATTGCCGTGGTACTCTTTCTCTTCTTTGCTTTTACATATTCAAGTTAGAGAAAATAATACTCAATTTGTTGTTTATTGTCAATGTGAAACATCAAGCTCTCTGTAACTTTTCCAGTTAATCTCCGTCTTTTATATAAATACGTTACAAGGAGGTCCCTCAGTGAAAAAAGTAAATTTGCTTACACTCTCTGTTCTTTTACTAGCAGGAGTATGGGGTTGTTCCGATCATAAAGTTAATTCTGTTCCCAAAAGTGAACCCTATACTTCCAAAGAAGCCATCAGTAGAGGGGATATTGTTTCTTTTGAAAAAGTGTACAACCTCGATAAATTCGAGAAATTTATAACTAATCTCTCCAGCAAAAAAGCAGACAATATACGCGTTACAAGTTACACAGATGAAGGCGATCCCATATTTAAGGATTTGAAGTTTGACGGTAACGTGATTAATTATAGCTACGATACCTCTAATGATGCATTCGGTGGAAGCAACACAGGAATCAGAACCGATACCTGCTCCGAAGTCACAAGTAAAAAAAGCACACAAGATGAAATTATCTATTCGATCAGCGGTTGCACAAATAATGACTCTGGTATTGATTACTACCTTTTTCGCACAACAAAATGAAATGCTGAAATAAAAAGACCACCCAATCATAATACAATTGGATGGTCTCTGTACTTCATATTATTTCATGATTTTGCAAATATCATTGGTGAATTGAACAGGATCACTAACCTGTAGACCTTCGATCAACAGGGCTTGGTTGTACAGCAGGTTCGTATATAAACCGAGCTTTTCTTTGTCGTTCTCTGCTGCCGCCTTCAAGGACTGGAACACTTCGTGATGGATGTTGATTTCGAGTACCTTATCCGCTTGCACCTCTTGGCCATTCGGCATCGATTTCAGGATTTTCTCCATCTCGATTGTCAGTTCACCTTCGGCAGAGAGACATACCGGATGAGTCTTTAAACGTTTGGAAGCTTTAACATTTTTCACTTTGCCGGACAGGATGTCCTTCATCGCTTCAAAAAGCTCCTTGTTTTCGTTCTCTTCCGCTTCCGTTGGCTTGTCCGCTTCGTCGGCTTCGATCCCCAGATCTCCGCTGGATACGGATTTAAATTCTTTTTCCTTATAAGACTGAATCATCTTGATCGCAAATTCATCAATATCATCAGTGAAGTAGAGAATTTCATACCCTTTATCCGATACAAGCTCGGTTTGCGGGAGCTTCTCGATTCTGTCGATCGACTCTCCGGAAGCATAGTAGATATACTTCTGATCTTCTGGCATTCTTGAGACGTATTCGTCCAGCGTAACCAGCTTCTTCTCCTTAGAGGAATAGAACATCAACAAATCTTGAAGGGTGTCTTTGTGCATCCCATAATCGTTATAGACACCAAACTTAAGCTGTCTGCCAAAAGCATTATAGAACTGCTCATATTTCTCTCTTTCATCCTTCAGCAGGCTTTGCAGTTGGCTTTTCACCTTGTTCTTAATGTTCTTAGCGATCAGAGTCAGCTGACGGTCATGCTGGAGCATCTCTCTGGAAATGTTCAAGGACAGATCCTCTGAGTCCACCATACCTTTTACAAAGCTGAAGTAATCAGGCAGCAGATCCGCACATTTGTTCATGATCAGCACACCGTTGGAATAGAGCTCAAGACCTTTTTCATATTCCTTTGTGTAATAGTCAAACGGCGTATTTTCTGGGATGAACAGGATTGCATTGTACACTACAGCACCATCAGCACTGATATGAATATGTTTAAGCGGCTTATCGAAGCCGTAACGTTTCTCTGCATAGAAGTTATCATAATCTTCTGTAGTCAGCTCGCTTTTGTTCTTGCGCCAGATAGGCACCATGCTGTTTACGGTTTGTTCTTGAATAACTTCTTCGAACTCGTTCTCCGTGTCTTCTTTTGGCTTTTGCTCCTTCACGTCCATTTTAATTGGGAAACGGATGAAGTCGGAGTATTTTTTAATGATAGATTTCAGGCGGTATTCTTCCAAATATTCATCATATTGATCTTCTTCCGTATTCTCTTTAATCTTCAAAATCACATCAGTGCCGACAGAATCCTTCTCGACAGTCTCGATGGTATAGCCGTCAGCGCCCTTAGACTCCCATTTAAAGGCCTCGTCACTGCCTAATGCCTTACTGATCACTATAACGTCATCAGCCACCATAAACGCAGCGTAGAAGCCCACCCCGAACTGCCCGATGATGTTGTGGCCATCTTTAGCTTCGTTCTCTTTCTTAAAAGCAAGAGATCCACTCTTCGCGATTGTACCTAAGTTATTCTCCAGCTCCTCTTGTGTCATCCCGATACCTGTATCGGAAATCGTCAAGGTTCTGTTCGCCTTATCGGCGGTCACTTTAATATAATAATCCTCTTTATTGAAGACCAGGCCTTCATCAGCTAATGCTTTGTAATAGATCTTATCAATCGCATCACTTGCATTGGAAATCAGCTCACGCAGGAATATTTCCCGTTGTGTATAAATGGAGTTAATCATCATTTCCAGCAATCTTTTCGATTCGGCTTTAAACTCTTTTTTGGCCATGAATAAATAAATCTCCTTTCAAAATAACCTTCTTATCCAGCACATCGTGATTAGCACTCTTCTTAGATGAGTGCTAATTCTTCTTTTTATATAACATAAACTCATTTTCAATGTCAATATTTACAGCGACTTTCATTAAATAAAGCTGTATTTTGCATACAAATTTAGGATTTGATCGATAAATAACATTCAACTTGCACATAGGATGATTCTATGTTTTAAATAGATTAGATACATAAATTACAAATAAAGGTCTAGCATCTTCTCTGGAGGGATTCAAATGCATGAACAAGCACAGTCCATTGTAAATTCTTCAGCAACAAGTCCCATTAAGAATTTGATTGGCAGTGTATTTATCCCCGTACACGATATTGAAAAAGCCCGTAACTGGTATTGCCAAGTCCTAGGACTCCAAGAAGCAGATCATTCGATTATAAACGGTCATTTATGTCCGTTAACTATGCAAGGAAGCACTGGGATCATTCTGGACACCATGCCCATGTGGGGAGGTTTAGAGCCTGAAGGGGCTCCTCCAATTACAACACCTGCTCTTATGCTTATAACCGATGATCTGCAAGCCTCTTTCAACTATATAAAGGAGCTCGGTGTAAATATAGTAACCGAAATTCAAGATCAAAAATGGTTTGTAGTAAAAGACCCTGATGGGAATAAACTAATGATTTGCAAACAGCATTTGGATTAAAAATTGCAGTGGTTGTGATTTCCACTTCTTAGGGTGCATGAGAAGCTGCAGATCAAAATGAATTTCGGGATGAACAAAGGACAGCTCAGCCAAGCTTCCCCGTTCAATTTCTTCCTCTGCCACGATTTTGGGTAACAAAGCAATTCCAAGACCATTCATTACACAACGTTTAATGGCCTCCAGATTCGAAAGCTCAAAACCTATGCGGAATATGATCCCGTGCTCTTTTAACAAATTCTCGAACAAACTCCGGTAAATACAGCTTTCCTCCGAGACTATTAGCTCACAGTTATTCAGATCCTGTAGGGTTACCGTATCCATCTGGGCAAGCGGATGATGAATGGGAGCTATCAAAACAAGCGGCTCATCTCTGACGATCGTACGCTCAAGGATGGAATCCGCAGTGGTGCGATCCAACATTAAGCCTAGATCTACTTCGCCATCTTTTATTTTGGCAAGAAGATTAGCTTCCTGCATCGTTTGCAGATGAATATCCAGCTTCGGAAATTTAGTCCTTAGCTGCTGCAGGTAAGGAGGTAAATAAAAGGCCGCTAAAGAATCTATCGTCCCAATAGTTAACGTACCTCCGATTTGCTGGGCGATGGTTTCTTTTGAACGATCATATAAATCCAAAATCTCCACGAACAGCTTCAATAACTCTTCTCCTGGCGGGGTAAGCCGCAGCTGACGGCCATGCCTCTCTATTAAAGGTACTCCATATTCCTTCTCTATCTTCTGTATCTGCATCGTCACACTTGATTGTGCATATCCCAATTCTTCAGCAGCTCGCGTAAAGCTCTGACGTTTAGCCACCTCGCGGAAGGTTCGTAAATAGGTTAAATCCATTACCTCACCCTAACATCAATATTTTTGATGATCCATATCATTTATTATAGCTAACGACGATGCTACTTTCCATGGTAAAGTGTATGTAGAGGAATTAAAATATTTTGGAGGCCGATAATTTATGCTTACAGAACAACAGATTTATGGAGTTTATGTCCCCGTGGTCACCCCGTTCAATGCTGCTGGTGAAGTTGATTTGGATTCGTATCAGCGTTATGTAAAGAACATTATTAACAACAGCATACAAGGTCTGGTCGTTAATGGAACCACCGGAGAATCGCCCACTGTAACCGTAAATGAAATGCAGCTTCTAGTAAACACTTCCCGTGAGCTTCTACAATCCACATCAATCCCCTTAGTAGTTGGTACAGGTACCAATGATACAGCCTCTACGGTTGCACGCACGGAAATTGCTGCAAACCTTGGTGCTGATTGTGCACTAGTAGTCGTACCTTATTATAGTCGTCCTTCACAAGAGGGTATCATTGCCCATTTCCGCAAAGCAGCAGAAGTAGGCATACCAATCATGGCTTATGATATTCCAAGTCGTACAGGTACGGCCATGACGGTAGATACTGCACGTACAATCCTAGAAATGAATAATGTTGTCGGTTTAAAAGACTGCTCAGGCAGTACAAAAATGGTTACAGAGTTAGTCCGTACAGGTGCTAAACCTGTGCTTGGCGGCGATGATTCCCTCTTTTATGAAATGCTTAGCTGCGGAGCAGCTGGGGGGATGCTTGCTACTGCCAACGTTTTCCCGGCAGAATGCCTTCGTATCTTTGAAGCCTTTACATCTGGTCAAGTGGACTTTGCTAAAGAAAGCTTTGAACAACTACTGCCGATCATCCGCCTATTGTTCAAGGAATCGAATCCCGCTCCAATTAAATGGATGCTTAGCCAAAACGGCCTACTGTCCTCGGATACGCTTCGCCTCCCTATGACTTCCATCAGCGCAGGACTTCAGCAAGAACTGAGCCCCTATGTTCAGGACAATACAATTGAAGCAACCGCATAAATGAAATAACAACAGCCGTTGTACAGTGAGGAACTGTTTAGCGGCTGTTTTTTGTTGTAAATTATCAGGACATAAAACATAAAAAACCATCAGATTTACTCTGACGGTTTTTTTATTTTGCTATAGAAACGATACGCATTCAAACTAACTTATCTGCTGCTCGTTTTTTGTCTTCCTTTTGTGAACCACTCGGACTTTGGCTTCAATGGAGGGTTAGACTTAGGTTTTGCTTTAGCTGGTTTAGATGCCGCTGATTTTGTTGCTGCCGGTTTTGTTGCCGCAGGTTTAGCAGTTGCTGGTTTGGAATTCGACGGTCTGGAAGACGATGGTCTCGAAGCTGCTGCTTTCGAACCTGACGGTTTCGCCGAACGATCTGTCTTCATTTGCGTTTTACGAGACATCGGATAAGGATGGTCCTTAACTTCCGGAATCGATTTTCCAATCAATTTTTCAATATCTTTAAGGAAAGGAAGCTCTTCAGCTTCGCAAAAAGAAATTGCCGTTCCGCTCAATCCCGCTCTGCCTGTACGACCGATCCGGTGCACATAGGTTTCCGGAATGTTCGGTAAGTTGAAGTTGATTACGTGAGACAGCTCATCAATATCAATTCCCCGGGCAGCTATATCCGTAGCTACGAGAACACGAGTCGCACCGCTTTTAAAATTCCGCAAGGCGTTTTGGCGATCATTTTGAGATTTATTGCCGTGTATGGCTTGAGCAGCAATGTTCACTTTAGCCAGATCGCGGGTAACACGGTCTGCACCACGTTTGGTACGAGTAAACACCAAAGCTGAGACGATGGATTTATCCTGTAACAGCAGGTTCAATTGGTTTTGCTTATTTCCGTTCTCTAATAAATAGATCGATTGATTGATTCTATCCGCAGTAGATGACACGGGTGTGATTTCTACCTTCACTGGATTCACAAGCAATGTTTTGATCAATTTAGAAATCTCAGTTGGCATCGTTGCCGAGAAAAACAGAGTCTGCTTCTTCGTAGGCATTTTGGCGATGATTCGTTTCACATCATGAATAAAGCCCATATCCAGCATCCGGTCAGCTTCATCCAGAACTAAAATTTGTACATATTGCAGATCTACACGTTTCTGATTGATCAGGTCGATAAGTCTACCAGGGGTAGCAATAAGAATATCGGCACCTTGATTCAGTGCGCGCTCTTGCACTTTCTGTGACACACCGCCAACAATGGCAGCTGAGCGGATATCTGTATATTGGCTATACGCTTTTATGTTATCAGCAATTTGAATCGCTAGTTCTCTTGTCGGTGTTAAAATCAACGAGCGAATGCGTCGCACATTATTGGATTTGTTTGGGCTCGATTGTTCGCTTAGCAATTGAATAATAGGCACGGAAAATGCAGCTGTTTTTCCTGTTCCCGTTTGCGCGCATCCAAGTAAATCTCTACCCGCTAATACAGCTGGAATCGACTGCTCCTGTATTGGTGTAGGTGATGTATAGTTTTCTTTGCTTAAAGCCTTCAAAATTGCAGGCACAATATTCAGTTCATTAAATGTCATTGGGTCTCCTTAATTTCTAATACATATATTCTTAACAATAAATCCTTTTGTCACGTCATAAACCATAATCATAACACAATAAGTTACATAATAATAGATTTTCTTTATCATCACACCAATTTTCATTAATAATCCATTTCAGGATACTATCCGTTCTGCTCTTACAAAAATATTTTTACTAACCGTAAAATACTCCTTCTCAATTTATCCTGCGGCGTATCTTTTGAAGATCCTGTTGATCCTGCTGAGACTGCTGAACCTGCTGAGCCTGCTGAGTCTGCTGAGTCTGCTGAGTCTGCTGAGCCTGTTGAGCCTGGAGACTGCTGAGCCATCGGACTCAGACGCCCTTATTTTGAAAATTCGTGGATTTTGGACATGCTATCGGACTCAGATGCAGTTATTCACACCTTCGAAGCCCAATTCAGTACAAATATAAGGCAATAAGAGCTATGCAGTCCGAAACCTTGGCAAAATAGATCAAAATGCTGAAATAGCTGCAATACAGTCCGATAAGTACAAGCCGCCGGTTAAACCACGCAATCCTTACAGCACGCCGATCAGACACACATTCCTTATAGCACACAGATCAGACACACAATCCTTACAGCACGCCGATCAGACACGCAATCCCTACAGCACGCAGATCAGACACGCAATCTTTACAGCACGCAGATCAGACACGCAAAAAAAGCGGAGGATTTCTCCCCCGCTTCTTATCTTTGCTATAACTATGATGACTATTCTACGATTTCAGCAGTATCGCCGTTGTTGGCACCTGCAGCGTTAGCTTCGTCAGTGTCAATATGCATATCCAGTTTAAAGCTGTCTGATACGCGTGCAATTACGTTCTCCAATACGAGACCACGTTCGCCTCCGAGGCGAACTTTAAGCAATTGCTTATCAGCAATGCCCCAAGCTTCAGCTTCAGAAGTATGGAAATGAATGTGACGAGCGGCGATGATAACGCCTTGTTCCAATTCTACTTCGCCAGCAGGTCCTTTAAGCGTAATGCCAGGTGTTCCATCAATATTTCCAGATTCGCGAACTGGAGCTTTCACGCCAAGTGCGAAGGAGTCAGTACGGGAAATTTCTAATTGGGAAGCCGGACGAGCAGGTCCCAAAATTCTTACTTTGTCAAATTTACCTTTGCTGCCGATAACTGCTACTTGCTCATTTGCTGCAAACTGTCCTGGTTGAGAGAGGGGTTTGAACTCCGTTAGTTGATATCCTGGGCCAAACAAAGCCTCCACATGCTCTTGCGTAAGGTGAATATGTCTAGCCGACACACCTACGGGTACAGTCTTACTCATAGTAAAGTCACTCCTTGTATTTTCTCTAGTATCTGTACAAGCCATTAACCATTATACATCTTCTTAACCAAAAATAAAAAGCCCCACATCATAACGAGGGCCTTTTTTTCGACAATTCATACTTTTAGAGCAGGATTGTCATGATTTAGACACCTGAGAAGGTAAGTTTGTGCGCAGGTAGGAGACCGCATTCTCATATAACCAACCTTTTACGGAAGCTTCTGGATAGTAACGAAGCAGGTGCTCCGCGAGCTCAGGGTATTTTCCCGGATGCTCCATGTTCTCTACCCAAGTGTCAATGCCGTCAAAATCCGAACCAAACATCATATGTTTCTCGCCACCTAGACTACATACATGATCAATATGCTTTAATAAATCATCCATACGAGCTTTTCCATCATCACATACAAACCACGGATAAAAGGTCAGGCCCATTCTTCCGTCCATTGCAATCAAAGCTTTAATCTGTTCATCATTTAAATTTCTAACATGCCCACAGATTGCTGCTGCGTTCGAATGGGAAGCTATAAACGGACGTGTGCTTAAGTCGGCTAGCTCCCAAAAACCTGCCTGAGACAAATGCGACACATCAAGCAGCATTCCACTGTCGTTGCACCATTCGATCAGCATTCGCCCTTTTTCCGTAAATCCGCCGTTGCGCTGCTCCAGAACACCGTCCGCTGCCCAATTGGCATAATTCCAAGTGATTCCCAAAAACCGCACGCCAAGCTCAAAGCAGAGCTGTGCATAAAACAAGTTCCCTTCTAGACCGTCTACACCCTCCAGAGAGAGCATTCCCCATGGGGATGCTCCAGCTGTTCGTTTTCCTACCTCCTCCTTCCAACGCAGCCACTGAAGGCTCTCTGCGCCTATTATTTTTTGCCGGAACAAATCAATTTGTCCTAAAACATTCTCAAAGCTAGGTCTTCCTCTACTTGCCGAAAGGTATATTGCAAAAATCTGCAATTCCACACCGCCCGCTACCAGCCGCTCTCCGGTAACATCCAGCCGAGGATCATTCTTAAAATCCATATCTGGTGATGCTTGCATTTTACTCAGCACATCACAATGAAAATCCGCAACCTGTAGCTTATCGGTTCTCATCCCAAGCCCTCGCTTTCATGCAGCCCTATTCCAGATTCTATGCTTAAAAACGCCAGACTATATACGAAAAGCAAAAAACCTGTTTACATAAGTAAACAGGTTCATCCGTTCTATGCTTCTATTATCTGGGTTCTACAATCAATTTAATCGCGGTTCGATCCTCTCCATCAATCACAATGTCTGTAAATGCCGGAATGCAGATCAAATCTACTCCGCTTGGTGCAACAAATCCCCGGGCAATGGCAACTGCTTTGACTGCTTGATTCAGTGCTCCAGCTCCAATAGCTTGTAATTCGGCCGATCCACGTTCACGAAGAACACCTGCTAAAGCGCCGGCGACGGAATTTGGATTGGATTTAGCTGATACTTTTAATACATCCATAGTAAGTACCTCCCCTGGGAAAATAATGGTGTTCTTCCACTACTTTAGATGTTATTCGCGAGAGAAGAAATAATTCCTTCTTTTTGCGGACTACTCTGGAGAAAATGGTACAATAGATACTCTTTTTCGATATAATAAATATCACACTTTACCCTTATTCGGCGAAATTACCCGGAAAATCACTTATCTTATCCTACTACTAGCTCATTACCCATTCATCTTCACGTAGCCGTATTTTCTCCAGACGGGTAGCCGCGCCAGTATTCTCGTCTAACTCTGCAAATAAACCGTGAAGCTGCCATTTGCCTTCATCAACAACAAATCGTGCTGGAAGCTGTGTAGTGAACTTATAAAGTACTGCATCTCTTTCCATACCCAGAATCCCTTCGCTTGAACCAACCATGCCCGCATCGGTCAAGTAAGCCGTTCCACCCGGCAAAATCACATCATCATTCGTCTGAACGTGAGTATGGGTCCCTACTACAATTGATGCGCGACCATCCATGAAATAGCCCATGGCGATTTTCTCAGAGGTAACCTCTGCATGGAAATCAACGAGAATGCATTTATGATCTCTACGTAGCTCTTCCACAATTTCTTCACCCACACGGAAAGGACAATCAATCGCAGGCAAAAATGTACGGCCTTGCAGGTTAACTATAGCTAGCTCTTTGCCGTTACCTTTAACAACTGTATATCCTCTTCCCGGTGTTCCTGGAGGAAAATTAGCAGGACGGATAATCCGGGCCTCATCGTCGATAAACTCGAAGATGTCCTTGTTGTCCCATGTGTGATTACCCATGGTGATTCCGTGAACGCCCCAGTTAAAAAATTCATTTGCGATCGCTTTAGTAATACCTCTACCGGCAGCAGAATTCTCACCGTTAACTATGATTATATGTGGTTGATATTTGCTTTTTAATGAGGGCAACATCTCCCGAAGTGCCTTCCTACCTACACTACCTACGATATCTCCAATGAATAGTACTTTAATGTTTTTCTCCTCCTAATCTTAACCTCTGCATCTAACGGATAAGTCTTCATATTTAAAAGAAAAAAGGCCCCGCTTAGGGGCCAATTTTCATCAAATATAAGAAAGTATAAGTTATATCTTATCCTTTAACCTTATATTCCTAGCAGAAACATGTACAAGGAAACGATCATAAATATCGTTATTTCCGAAGCGTATGTTATCTACTTATTGCCTATTTAGCGTATTCAACAGCCCGTGTCTCACGAATAACGGTAACCTTGATATGTCCTGGATAATCCAGTTCACTTTCAATCATCTTCGTAATATCGCGAGCAAGACGGAATGCCTCTGCATCGTCAATCTTCTCTGGCTGTACCATCACGCGCACCTCACGGCCCGCTTGAATAGCAAATGATTTCTCAACGCCTTCGAATGACTCTGAGATTTCTTCCAGTTTCTCTAGACGTTTAATATACGTTTCCAGTGTTTCACGGCGAGCACCAGGTCTAGCAGCCGACAATGCGTCAGCGGCACCAACCAACATAGCAATAACCGAGGTAGCTTCGCAGTCTCCATGATGAGATGCGATACTGTTGATAACAACCGGATGTTCTTTATATTTCTTCGCTAGTTCAACGCCGATCTCAACATGCGAACCTTCCACTTCATGATCCAGCGCTTTGCCGATATCATGGAGTAATCCTGCACGTTTTGCAAGCACGATGTCTTCCCCAAGCTCACCGGCCATCAGTCCTGTTAAATAAGCAACCTCCATGGAGTGCTTCAATACATTTTGACCATAGCTTGTACGGAATTTCAGACGCCCCAGAATCTTGATCAAATCTGGATGCAAACCGTGAACGCCCACTTCGAAAGTAGCTTGTTCACCATATTCCCGAATCCGTTCGTCCACTTCTTTGCGGGATTTCTCCACCATCTCTTCAATACGAGCGGGGTGAATACGTCCATCAGCCACCAATTTCTCAAGTGCCGTACGGGCCACTTCACGGCGGATTGGATCAAATCCTGACAAAATAACTGCTTCCGGCGTATCATCAATAATGAGGTCGATACCTGTAAGAGTTTCCAAAGCACGAATATTACGGCCTTCACGACCGATAATCCGACCTTTCATCTCTTCATTCGGCAACGTAACAACTGAAACCGTTGTTTCCGCTACGTGATCAGCTGCACAGCGTTGGATAGCGAGTGTGATGATTTCACGGGATTTCTTATCCGCTTCTTCTTTCGCCTGCTGTTCAATTTCTTTGATCATTTGTGCCGTTTCATGGCGAACTTCTTGCTCAACATTGCTAAGAATGATACTTCTTGCATCTTCGATGCTTAAATTGGAGATACGTTCCAATTCAGTGACTTGGTTTTTGTAAATAACATCAATTTGCTGTTGGGTTTCATCAATTCGTTTCTCTTTGTTAGCTACTTGTTCTTCTTTTCTTTCAAGCGATTCCATTTTTTTATCCAGAGATTCTTCCTTTTGCAGCAAACGTCTCTCTTGCCGTTGGATTTCATTCCGACGTTCACGAGTTTCTTTCTCAGCTTCAGTACGGATTCTATGGACTTCGTCCTTAGCTTCCAATACTGTTTCTTTCTTCAGCGCCTCAGCGTCCTTCTTCGCATTCTCAACGATGACAACGGCTTCTCTTTCTGCGCTTTGGATTTTAGCTTCTGCAAGGGATTTACGAATAAAATAACCGAACCCAAAGAATATTGCAGCTACAACGAGAACGATAATGACCCAGATCCATGATTCCAGCATCTGTTCACCTCCTCGTTGGTTCCTCTCCAAGGTATATCCCTGGGAATTGTGCAGTTGTTTAACTATCCGTTCATCACCATACAAAAAACCGGTAAACAACCGATTGCCATACTGCACATGCTGCACATGCACACTGCCCGCCTTATCCGGCGATTACATTTCATATGAGTTGTACGTGAACCGTTTAAAACAGTCTCCTTTTTGGGAAGGAAAAAGGATTCTAATTTTATGCCGATTCATGTTATATTTTATTATTTATAAAAAGACATTGTCAAGAGAGTCGATATACGCATTAATGTCAAGAGAATCAGTGATTCTAGTAAAAATCCTCATCTTCACCTTCATAATTGTCTTCCGCAAGTAAAGTATTGATCACTTGGCGAACCATATCGCCCGAAAATCCACGGCGCATAAGGAAGGCTCCAGTCTTTCTTCGCTTATCTGAAGCTTCTCCACGGATGAGATTCCATTTCTTGCGCCCAGTTTCGAGTGCGCTCTCCAGCTCTTGTTCAGGAGTAATATTCTCCAAAGCTTCCGATATAAGGGTTTTGTCTATCCCTTTCTCACGTAGCTCTTGTCGAATCCACATCTTCCCTTTCCGCTGGTTCGCTATTCGTTGCTCTGCCCATTGCTTAGCATATAAAGGGTCATCAAGAAGTCTTTCCTCCTGCAGCCGCTGCACCACTTCCGCAATAATAGTCTCTCCTATTTCCTTCTGGCGTAAACGGCGAGTCATTTCCATAGCGGTGCGTGGTTTACGTTCTAGATAACGGAGGCCTTCTACATAAGCTCGTTGACGCTCATCAGCTACAACAATTTCCACCAAATCAGCCTTCATAAAAGAATTACCAGTAATCATTCGATATTTAATCATGACGTCCTCGTGCACAGTCATGTTATATGCTCCGAAATGTATGATATAACGGTGGTCAGATTTCTTTTGACGTTCTACTTTAGTGATCTCTAAGAGTTCTCCTTCAGGAAAATCAGATAACACCTGCTCATCTTGTTCTTCTGCTTCAAAATCCAGTTGTATTACCATAGTTGTTTGTCACCTCGTAGCAATAGATCGGTTATCGTCTTACTTTCGTTACTTGTTAAGAAAAGACACCCTGCAACAATCAATCACAGGGCGTCCTATTGCTTAATATACTATTCGATTTCGAGAAGCAATTTCTCTTCTTCTTCTTGCTCTGCAATAATATCTTCATTCTTCGGCGCAGCAACAATAGTGGATAAATTACTTGCTTCACGGATCTTATTCTCAATAATAAGGGCAATATCCTGATGTTCCTTCAAAAACTGTTTAGCATTCTCACGTCCTTGACCGAGACGCTCGCCTTCGTAGGAATACCATGCACCACTCTTATTCACGATATCCATTTCAGTACCGATATCTACAAGACTTCCCTCTTTGGAAATCCCTTCACCGTACATAATATCAACATCAGCCTGTTTAAAAGGAGGGGCTACTTTATTCTTCACAATCTTGATCTTAGTACGGTTACCAACCACATCGTTCCCCATCTTGATGCTCTCTACGCGACGTACATCTAAACGTACAGAAGAGTAGAATTTCAATGCACGACCACCCGGAGTTGTCTCAGGGTTACCGAACATAACACCGATCTTCTCACGAAGCTGGTTGATAAAGATAGCGATCGTATTGGATTTGCTAATGGCACCAGAAAGCTTACGAAGTGCTTGAGACATCAAGCGAGCCTGCAATCCGACGTGGGAATCACCCATATCGCCTTCAATTTCAGCCTTAGGTACCAAAGCAGCAACGGAGTCAACGACAATAATATCAACGGCTCCACTACGAACGAGTGCTTCGGCGATTTCCAGCGCTTGTTCACCCGTGTCTGGCTGAGAAAGCAGCAACTCATCGATATTTACGCCCAAGTTACGTGCATATTTCGGATCAAGCGCATGCTCGGCATCGATAAATGCAGCTTGTCCGCCTTGTCTTTGCACTTCTGCAATAGCATGAAGAGCAACTGTTGTTTTACCTGAAGATTCCGGTCCATATACTTCAATAATACGTCCCTTTGGAAGTCCGCCTATACCTAACGCAATATCAAGTGCCAAAGATCCGCTAGGTACAACTTCCACTTGCATATGCGTGGATTCTCCCAGTTTCATTACCGAACCTTTACCAAATTGTTTTTCTATTTGACGAAGCGCCATATCAAGCGCTGCACGACGATCTGACAATCAGACCACTTCCTTCACTGTTTATAGTAATATAATAACGTGTTTTTAAGGTCTTGCCAAGCTTTTTTTCGAACATACATTCGTTTTTTTTGTCTTGGGCGTTATTTATCCCTTTTATTGTAAGCCTCCCTCCGGAGATAGAAGTTAATTAAATTCCCCACTTCACCGGACATCAACGACTTATGATCATGAGTAGTCATCGTGATCAAAATCTCTGCAAATATACAAAAAACCGCAGCAAAGAAATCTCAGTGCCACGGTTCTTCCGTATGTGTTTATTATAACTGGGCTAATCTCCCATTACAAGTCTGAACCCTCAAGAGGTGTCTCCACCTTGCGTTCCTCAAGTCTCCGCCACAGACGATACAGCAGAGCCTTTACAGTACGCAACCGGATATTTTCCCGTGTACCTTTAAGATTAAGCTCATAGACCTCTGTCTTACGTCCCCGTTCAGCCAAGCCGATAAATACAAGTCCAACAGGCTTGCGCTCAGAATAACCCGGTCCAGCCACACCCGTAACAGATAAGCCGAAATCGCTGTCTGCAATCATTCTCACTTGGTCAGCCAACACCTCGGCAACTTCTCGACTTACGGCTCCAGGAGCATTGGGTCCCTCCAAATAAGCACTTGGCACATTCAGTAGCTTTTTCTTTAGGTCATTCGAATAGCAGACGATTCCGCCGGCAAACATCGATGCACTGCCTGGAATATTTGTTATGCTCTCCATCAGCAAACCTCCGGTGCAGCTCTCTGCCGCACTTAAGGTCAGGCCGGCATCCGCCATCCAATCCACAATCAATTGCTCCAGCGGCACATCAATGTTCGCATACAAATGTTCCGGCAAAATCTCCTTGATTTGTTGTTCCAGTATCTCCAGCTTTTTTGTAGCTTCATGCTCAGAAGGGGCCTTTGTCGAAATACGAACAGTTACCTCTCCCTCTTTGGCATACGGAGCAATCGTTGGATCAGTCTGACTGCGAATCAGTTCGATGAGCTTGTCCTCCAGCAGTGATTCTCCGATGCCGGCAAATTTGAGCATTTTTGAATAAAGCGGTGTTTCGTTCGTCAAGGCGTGCTGCTGTAGCCACGGTACTGCTTTATCAACGAACATCGGTTTCATCTCACGAGGTGGACCTGGAAGCACAATATAATATTTCTTCTCATGCTCAAAAGCAATCCCAACCGCAAGACCGATTTCATTCGGCAACGGTGTAGTTCCTTCAATTATAAGTGCCTGTTTGCGGTTATTTTCGGTCATAACGATCTTACGATCATCAAAGAAACGTTGTACATGATCCATCGCCAAACGATCAATATGGAGCGTTCTACCTAGCGATGCAGCCAGTGCGTCTTTAGTCAGATCATCCTCAGTGGGGCCAATTCCGCCCGTAAAGATAATAACGTCAGCCCGACTCTGAGCGATCTCGATGGCTTGCTGTAGGCGGCTGCTGTTATCACCGACAACGGTTTGAAAGTATACATCGATCCCGATGGCAGCTAGCTCGATAGACAAAAACTGGGCATTACTATTCACGATTTGACCGAGCAAAAGCTCTGTCCCTACTGCAATAATCTCCGCTTTCATACCTGGCTTTCGCCTCCTCGTTATAATGTAGGTACACTGCTTTTGGATTTCAAAAAAGGTAATAGGTGCTTCACCTATTACCTTTCCTTGTATATCCAGCTTACATGCTTACGCATTATGCAGCTGTAGCAGATCCTTATTCTTCACAAAATAATCAATTCCAGAATAAATAGTGATCAGCGCTGCGGCCCAAATAGCAATATCGTCTACAGGAATACTGACAAATTGAAATGGGAAATTATTCAACAACAGCAGTGAGATCGCAACAATTTGTACAACCGTCTTTATCTTGCCCCATTTGCTGGCGGCAACCACTTTTCCCTCTAGCAATGCAATCTGGCGAAGTCCGGTGACTGCAAACTCACGACTGATGATTACAATAGCAATCCATGAATCGCATCTGCCCAGCTCCACAAGTGAAATCAGAACTGCAGATACCAGCAGTTTGTCCGCAAGTGGATCAAGGAGTTTACCGAGATTGGTGACCATATTATATTTCCTAGCAATGTAGCCGTCTATTCCATCCGTGCTGGCCGCAAGCAAAAAGATTACAGCTGCTACCAAATGATTAACAGATAGCTGAAACGAGCCCCAATGTATCGGTTCTGGATAAAAACTGAAATCCACCAGTAAAAAAAACATCATAATCGGGATCAGGCAAATACGAGCTAGCGTGATGCGGTTGGGCAAATTCACTGAAGTTTTCCTCCCCTAAATCGTTCATACAAATTGCCTAAATCAGGCTAATCCATTTCTACTTAAGCAAGTATATTATAGCAATAAATAGGTGTCAAAAAAACAGAAAGCACCCCGCGTTGTTAGTGCTAATAAGCACTGCGGGGCACAAAATTCTATTTCATGTTCATGAATTGTAGATCCAGCGGCAAATCAGCTTTACGCAAGATCTGAATAATCTGCTGCAAATCGTCGCGGCTCTTACCGGTCACACGAATTTGATCCCCTTGGATCTGGCTCTTCACCTTTAATTTTGAATCACGGATCAGAATATTAATCTTTTTCGCATTCTCCTGATCAATGCCTTGCTTAAGCCCTAAACGTTGACGTACAGATCCCAGGGAGGCCGGTTCTACTTTACCGAAATCCAGATTTTTTAGGGTAATGCCTCTTTTCACCATCTTTGATTGTAAAATATCAATAACAGCGTTGAGCTTATATTCGTCTTCAGAGGCGATTATAAGTGCGTCTTTCTCCAGCTTCAGACTGCTTTTGCTGTTCTTAAAATCAAAGCGGTTGTCGATCTCTTTCTCTGTTTGGTGAATAGCATTCGTTAACTCCTGCATATCCATTTTGGATACAATATCAAATGAACATTCTGAACTCATTAAACTCCACGTCCTTTATACAATTAGTCTGCTACTATTATAAGAGAATGGTACTATTAAGTCTAATTTTGGATAAATCATTATGTAGCTCACCCGACATAGAAAACAGCCCCACTAAGTGGAGCTTTTCCTTCGAGTGAGTTTGGTTCAAAGGGTAGAAACACGTCTCCACCGGAAGTACGCCGTTGGAGACGTTCATTTCTACAGCTTCTATCTGCTTCGGACCGGATTACGAAACATATCCAGAATTCCTAGCACAATATGTGCAATACCGAATCCGAGAATTCCGTATCCCCAAGCACCTGGTGTCAAATAGTATCCGATGAGACTGACAACAACCCCAAGGCCAGCTACAATCCAGCTAACTGTCATAAGATGTACACCTCACTTTGGCTAAAACTGAAAACATTCTTATGTTCTCCCTAAAGCCAAAGTCTATACATCCTATTTGTTATTCGCCTGTCCCTTCACTTTGGGTACCTTCACTTCCAGAACCGTCGTCAAGATTAAGCAGGAGACGTGAGGACGTCTTCTCATCCGTGATTACTTGACCATTTACGGTAATCTCAGTTGCTGGGGAATACCCAGACTTAATATACATGCCTTCACTGCCCAGAACGAAGCTCATAGTTTCTCCTGCTGCTGTATTTCCGAAGGAGAGTTTTTCACCTTTGGAGTTCTCGCCTTTGTAAACTTCAAGCCAGCTTACTCCGGATGCAACAATCTCAACCTTAACTTCGCTTCCGGCAGGAGCTGAAACCTTAAATTTCGTTGTTTTGCCTGACTTCCCATCTGGTGTAACCGTGATAGATTGAGGAGACGGCGTTGGTGTCGGTGTTGGCGTAGGCTCCGTAGTTGGCTCAGTAGTTGCTTCTGCACCTGCCGAGGAAGTAGGCGCTACTACACCGCCTCCTGATGCGGGTGGAGATGTTTGTGCTGTATTAGGATCCTGCACATTATTGGTGATATTTGTTTGATCAACTTGATCAGGGTCTGCTTTGTTTAAACTAGAAGCATAAATGTAAATCACTACAATAATCAATATAGGGAATGTCCACATCAGCACCGTTGGCAGCCATTTTGCATTCCGTTCGGTTTCGGGTCTACGGCTGCGCTTTTGAATCACCGTCTCCATGGTCGTGTCTGCGGGTGGTGCAGGTACGTTCCCATGCTCCTCGAGCAGTTCGTCAGGACTCATGCCTACTGCTTCTGCATACGTTTTGATAAACGCCCTCACATAAAAACTTCCTGGAAGCACCTTGTAGTCTCCAGACTCGATGGCTTCCAAATACTTTTTGCGAATTTTTGTTACTTCCTGGACATCGTCAAGACTCATCCCTTTTTGCAGACGTGCCTCTTTCAATTGCCGGCCCAGTTCCGACATACCATCACCTCCTGTAAGTTCTATGAATGTAAACTTCCTTAACCAGCTTTATAAAAAAACATGCTCGGAAGTGTATTCTTCATCGTTTGTGTTCTATAAATCATCACTGTAGCTCGTCGTAAATGACTCGTACAAGATTTCTTCCGTTGGATTATTCCGCAGCTCAATAATAATATCAAAGTCATCATAACTATACTCAGATTCGCGTACGAAAATATCTGGATGCTCAATAACCTTTGTGCTTGGCATGCTCATAACATTTTGCAATAAATTATAATGTTTCTCATTAGAGCGGATCGTACTAACTATACCATCAATTATAAATACATTATGTGGGTTCATCTCATCTTCAGCCAATTGACTGCGCACCGTCTGCCGCAATAATGTGGAGGAGACAAATGTCCAGCGTTTCATAGCACAGACACTGCCAGCTATAATGGATTCCGTCTTTCCTACACGGGGCATACCACGAAGTCCTATAACCTGATTCCCATCTTTTTTAAACAGCTCACCGAGAAAATCAACCAATAGACCTAGCTCATCGCGGGTGAAACGAAACGTCTTCCGATCATCTGAATCCCGTTCAATATATCGCCCATGGCGCACAGCCAGCTTGTCCACGAGCCTTGGAGACCGCAGAGCTGAAACTGTAATATTATCAACTTTTTTGAGCATTTCGCCCATCAGCATAATTTTCTCATCATCATTGGTCTCCAGCAACATTCCGCGAGTTTTTCCTTCAACTCCATTAATCGTCAGAATGTTAACTTCCAGCATCCCTAACATTGAAGCGATATCACCAAGCAGACCGGGTCTGTTCTTGTGAATCTTGTATTCCATATACCACTGTTTATATTCCACTTGTACACCTCATAGATTCCTTTTCCCTACCCTTTGCCAATACAGCAAAAAAAGCTGCCCCGGCAAAGCGGTCTTTTACACGGGTCATGTTAATGATATATAAAATAAAAATGAAAGGCAAGGTCAGTCCTGTAATAATTGCAGAAAAGCTCCCACAGGGGGAGCTTTTCCGCAAGCTTAGGCGTTGTCTTTCGCCAACTTGACCATGAGTTTAGCAATCGTTTGCTTTTCTTCATCGTTGCCGACATCCCATAGCTCTTTGATCGCACGGTTTTGAGTGTTTGCTGGATCCACTTTTTCATCAAGGAATTCCCCGATTTCAAAAGCCAGCTTTGAGATTGTATCTTGACTCATCCCAAGTTTCTCAGCCTGTACAACCCGTTTACCTAGGAATTTCTTCCAGGTGTCAAAATTTTTGATTACGCTATCGTCTTGTGTCATCTTAAATCCTCCTTCATGTTTACGGTCAAACACCTGCATACAGGCTGTAAGCCGCCTTACGAGAGATTAAAAAACAACACTTATAATATGTCTCAGACGATAGATTCTTATGCTGGAGCTTTTCTCCAAGTTAAGCATTAAGTAATCCAGCCACCGTTAGGGCTAATGATCTGCCCAGTAATATACCCGGATTCAGGCAATGCTAAAAAGTAAATCAGTGAGGAGATCTCGTTCGGTGTAGCCAAACGTCCCGCCGGAATCTCATCCTCCAGCATCCGGACCTCATCCTCCTGTAGGTTAGACAACATATTCGTATTAACCGCTCCTGGAGCTACCGCGTTCACAGTTACGCCAGAAGGTGCTAGTTCCTTGGCTAACGCCTTAGTAAAAGCATTTACTCCGCCTTTACTGGCTGAATAAGCGACCTCGCAAGAGGCTCCCGATATTCCCCACACGGAAGAAACGTTGATGATTCGACCATAACGCTGGGATACCATGTACGGCATAAAAATCTGGCTGCACATAAAGGTACCTTTCAAGTTAATGGCCATAATATCGTCCCATTCCTCTTCACTCACATCAGCCAGCATCCCATAATGAGATTTACCGGCATTGTTGACAAGAATATCCGGCTGCATTCCATTACTTTCAAGCTTCTCCGCCATTCGTACAATCTGACTGCGATCCTTCATATCCGCATTTACAGTCATTACCTTTGCTCCAAGGGCCATACAACGCCGAGCGACATCATTAGCAGCTTCATGTGAGTGCTTGTAGTGAATAACAATATTCATGCCTACAGAGGCAAACCGTTCTGCAATGGCGCCACCGATTCCCCCGCTGCCCCCTGTCACCAGAACTGTCATTTCTCCTAATGGTTTGTTGCTCTCTCCCAAAAGCGCCATTTAAGGACTCACCACTAGTGAAACAGCGAGCTGCTCCCAATTTACATGGGCATGTAAACGCTCATTCACTTCAGCTAAAGTAATCGATTCGTAAATAGGCAGAACTTCAAACAGGTCACCACCACGGAATTGGTAACGTGTAAATTCATGTGCGATACTTTCAGGGGAGTTCAGCATGCGCAAATATCCGCCTATTTTCTTTTTCCGTGCCCGCTCGAAGTCCTTCTCAGCAAAGCCAGACTTTAAGATCTGATCCACTTCTTCTTTAATTCGTTTTAGCAGCAAATCCGGGTCCTTGGTATCTCCACCCATAGCTGAAAAAGCATATTGTTCTGAACTATTAAATTCATGGCCAAAGCTGTCTGAGATCAGTTCTTCATCATAGAGCTTTTGGTACAACGCTGTGCTGCTGCCAACCAGCAAATCAAGCATAAGCTTTGTGGCGAGATCACGCTTAAGCGCAGCTTCGCCTGTAAGACCATCAACTTTTTCCTTAAATCCAAACATAATCTTAGGCATCGAAACAGCGAGTTTGCTTTCTAAGCGCTTCGTAGCGACTTGTTCCGGCTCCTCTTCAAAAATACGCTTAATCTCACCTTGTTTACCATAAGATTTCCCCTGCTGATTGCTGCGAATCAAGGAGAATACCTTCTCCGGATCCACACCACCCACTACGAACAACAGCATATTGCTGGGATGATAAAAAGAGTTGTAACAAGTGTACAGTGTTTCTTTCGTAATCGTACTAATCGACTCTATTGTTCCGGCAATATCAATCCGAACCGGATGTTTCGAATACATGGCCTCAATAAGGCCAAAGTACACGCGCCAGTCTGGATTATCTGCATACATATTGATTTCTTGACCAATGATCCCTTTTTCCTTTTCTACATTCTCATCCGTAAAATAAGGTCGTTGCACAAAATCAACGAGTGTACTAAGGTTGGTCTCTATGTTCTCTGTTGCCGAGAAAAGATAAACCGTCTGATCAAAACTTGTAAAAGCGTTAGCTGAAGCTCCATTTGAGGCAAAAGTGGCAAAAATATCGCCTTCTGGCTCTTCAAACATTTTGTGCTCCAAAAAGTGAGCTATACCATCAGGAACAGTGGTCTCTTCTCCACCTGCGACATGAAAATGGTTATCTACAGAACCATATTTAGTTGCAAATGTGGCGTAAGTTTTTTTGAATGTTGGTTTTGGCAATACATAAACCTGAAGCCCATTATCCATCACCTCATGATAAAGGGTCTCTTGAAGTCTGTCGTATTGAATCTGTTCCATCTCTATTCCTCCTTCCCTGTCAAGAAATAAATCGTATCCAGCTGAAAGGTCTCCGCTGCAGCTTTTACTTCCCCTGCACCGATTTGTTCCACCTCTTCTAGCAGCTGATCCGCTGTCCGTTCTTTTCCTGACAACTGGCGGTTGAAGTCGTAAGAGATCATCTCAAAAGCAGAATCCGGAATCTCGGAAAGCTGATTGCGGATCATGGCTTTGGTCTGGCTTAACTCCAGATCACTGATATTGCCAGCTTTCATCTCTTCCAGTTGTTTCTCTATAATTTCAACAGCTTTGTTGTAATTTTGCGTTTCAATACCTGATTGTATCGTTCCAATCCCCTTGTGACCGTCATAGCGTGAAGAAGCATAGTATGCAAGACTGGCCTTTTCCCGTACATTGACGAAGAGTTTGGAGTGTGGATACCCTCCTAATATTCCGTTATACATAAGTGCGGACGCATATGTATCGTCCTTATACGTAATTGATGTGCGCAGACCCATGTTCAACTTGCCCTGACTGACATCCAGCTTCTCCTCTACCGTCCGTACCTCGCTGACGGATACTGGGACAAACTTGGAGCTATATAAGCCCACCTCCGACTGAATGCGTCCGAAGTGATGCTGCACAAGCTTTTCAACTTCCTCAGTAGTCGTATCTCCCACTACATAGAGATCCAAAATAGCTCCATCCAGCCATGAGTTATAGGATTCGTACAAACTTTTTGGAGTAATCCGATCCAAATCCGCTCTTTGACCAAGTGGATGAAGGCGATAGGGCTCGTTACGGCACATTTCTTCGATACAGCGTTCCGCAGCATAACGAATCTTATCATTTACGATAGATTCCAGCTTCTTGCGCACTGTTTCACGCTCTGTTGCAACATAGGAAGAACGGAAGCTTCCATCCTCCACCAACGGACGGGTCAGGACTTCTCCTAGGAAAGCAAAGGATTGTTCAAGCAAGCTCTCCTGACTCTGCACGAAGGAGTCATTAATGGTGTCCATGCGAAACTGAACAATCTGATAATCGCCTCTTTTATAAATATCAAAACCAAATCCAGCGCCATACAGCTCCTCCAAACGCTCGCGGAATTGAGTAGTCTCTGGATAAGAAGCGGTACCTCTGCGGAGCACAAATGGGGCAAGTGCTGTAGGGGTTACCGTATCCTCATTAAGTGGGACGCCGGCATAAAGTGAGATGGCGTAGGTCTTGAACGCCTTGGTAGGCATCACGTGAATACGCATACCTGCAACGTTGCCATGCTGAAATACATTATTAGTCAAGTCCAAAACTCCTTTACCGCGTGGATAGTTGCTCATTAACATGTTTATGAATTAATAACCATTCTAAACCATTCCAAAGTAAGGAAGCAACCGGATGCCTCTTCCCGGTTGCTCTCTGGATTTACTTCTTTACTTATCTACATACAGAAAATATGCTGGCCGATAGTCTTGACCTGTGGACGAGTCCAAATCCATTTGGAGGTCGCCGTTTTAGGGTTGAAATAATACAAACACCCACCCGAAGGATCCCAGCCATTCAGCGCTTGCTGCACTGCTTTTCGTGCCTGCTCATTTGGCTCCAAATAAATCTGCCCGTCAGCTACAGCTGTAAAAGCTCCCGGCTGAAAAATAACGCCAGACGGCGTATTTGGAAAGCTCGGAGATTTTACCCTGTTCAAGATTACTGCAGCAACAGCAACTTGTCCTTCGAAAGGTTCACCTCTTGACTCACCATAGACGGCATTAGCCATAATTTTGAGATCATTTTCTGATAATCCCATCGTATTCCCTGAAGACAGAGACGCTGAATCCGAATTATTGGTTGTATTTGTTTTGTTACCGGTGTTGTTGTTTGCTGTATTATTTCCGGTTGCTGAAGCCGACTCTGTCGGCTTCCAGTTCTTAGTTGCGTTATACAATTTCAGCTTAGTCTTAGCGCCTACGATGCCATCAGACTTCATTCCAAACTTCCATTGAAACCACGTTACTGAATTTTTCGTTTTCGGACCAAACTGACTGTCTATTTTCCCTTCATAAAAGCCCAGATGTTTTAAACGTCCTTGCAACTCATAAACATCCTGACCAGAAGAACCGAGTTTAATCGGAGTCGTGCTGAAGGCAGGCAAGGCCTCTTCTTCAGGATGATTTAGTTCATGGACAAATGACGCAGCAGCACTTTGCTTGGTCTGTAGTATGCCATTACCCTGGAGCAGCATTCCTGCAAACGGCGCGGCAGCAAGTGCAAGGGTTAAAGAAGCAAAGATCCACAACTTATGTTTCTTCATAGGGGTTCGCTCTACCTTTCTTTTGTGAGTTCTGCATGGATGGCTAAAGTTATTATGACGACTGTCAGGACATCCTATGCATTACTAAAAAAGAAGTAATAGCGTTTCATTGTAATTGAGAATAATTATCAACTATAATCGAAATAAGAAAACGTTGGAGTTGATATTAATCATGAATTTAAAGGACCACATTTTATTGTGGAACCACGCATTAATAGAAATTATTGATATACGCCATACTTTTCAACGATCAAGTGATCTGAATTCACATTATCAGCTGCCCTCAAGCGCATTCTTGTTGATCATAAACGGCAAAGCCGAAATACTGATTAACGAGATCCCGCATGAGATCGGCAACTTTCATATCCTTCATGGTGGAAAAGGAATGAACATTCAATTTTTACGCACGGAGGAACTACTGGAGTATTACTTAATTTTATATAAAGCAAACCTTTCACTCGCCTCACGCAACAATCTAAAAGCAATTATGGAACACAATAATCCCTTTAATCTTCAATATGGATTTACGCCTACTAGTCCACTGCCCTTATTTGATAAGATGGAGAACATGTTTACTGATTGGGGCAAAACAGGTCTTTTGGATCGGCTGCATGTTAAAACACTGTTTTATCAATGGATTTATGAGCTGCTTAGGCAGCTGCATACGCTGGAAACACAGTTAATACAACCTGATCCGCTAGATCAAGCAATTCGCTATATGCAGACTTATTATAAGGAAACCTTCTCTCTTGAAAAATTAGCTAAAGCGGTAAACAGCAGCCCTAGAACATTATCCAGATTATTCAGAACACGGCTGCAGACTAGCCCTGCTCAGTACTTAATCAGCATCCGCATGGAAAAATCGAAAATACTGCTCCTGAACACTGAGGCGAGCTTGCATGACATCGCAATTGCAGTAGGTTATCCTGATGGCTATTATCTAGGAAAAATGTTCAAAAAATATTACGGAACCTCCCCTGTCCGATACAAAAATAAATTGATCACCCAACCCAGTTGGCGTGATATGCCATCCCAAGGTGCACAAATTGACATTGCCCGAACACAACCTCTCCGTTATATTGATTATGATAATCATTATCAATATAACGGAGAAGGGGAATTACCAATGTTTAGAAATGCCAAACCATCATTACTGCTCACCCTGTTATTATGCTTTACCATAGTGTTAAGCGCTTGTTCCACGGGAACCACAAATTCAAATGCGTCAAGCAATGGGACACCACCCCCCTCAGCAGAAACAAGTACAGGAGCAAATACAGACAAAGCTGCTGTCGAAGCACAAACCCGGATAATTTCCACAGTTAAAGGAGACATTGCCGTTCCCACTAGTCCACAAAGAGTCGTAGTTCTTTATTTGCTCGGTGATGTACTGGCTCTAGGCATTAAACCTATAGGTGTATCCGATGTATCCGAGGGTGCTGCATTTGAAGATGAGCTAAAAGATGTGCAAAAGCTTGGCACCTGGTTTGAGGCTAGCCCTGAAGCAATCCTTGCTCTAAATCCCGATCTAATCATCGTGCCGTCAGAGGAAACTTATGAAGCCCTCCACCAAATTGCACCAACAGTGTTAGTTCCGTATGAAAAAATGTCAACAGAAGAACGGGTGTCCTTTATTGGACAAGTCGTAGGCAAAGAAGATCAAGCAAAAGAATTATTTACTGATTTCCATAAAAAAGTTGAAGACAGCAAACAAAAGCTGCAAGAAGCTGGTATTCTGGATCACACAATATCCATCATGGAAGGTGGAAAAGACAACAGTATGGCTGTTGTGGCAAGCAAACAATTCGGACGTGGTTCGCAAATCATTTATGAATATTTAGGCATGAAGGCGCCGGAAATCATTCAACAGAAAATAGATACGGCGACTGGTGCGGATGGCGAATCCGTATCCTTTGAAGTCCTTGGCAAATACAGCGGTGACTATATCTTCCGCTCCTCTTATGATGGTATGGCTGATCTGACCCAAAACCCAATTTGGAACAATATCCCTGCCGTGAAAGAAGGCCGTTTGATGGAAATTGATTTTGGATTAGGTTATTACAGTGATATCTATTCTCTAAATGTGCAACTGGATTATATTGTTGAAGCTTTGCTTGCTGCACCAAGAGTCAAATAAGTACTCAGGATACAAAAAAGAGATGGTCCACTTCATAAAGTGGCCATCTCTTTTACTGTCTATTGAAGGTTTCGACGGGCTTGTCCAGCTTAGGAGCTGATCTTGTTATGCTGATATTGCTCAAGTGACACCAGCACCTCACGCGGCTTGCTGCCCTCGTAAGGACCGATGACTCCACGAGCCTCCATAGAGTCAATCAACCGGGCTGCACGGGTATAACCGACACGCATACGACGCTGTAGCAGCGACACTGAAGCCTGCTTAGCCTCCAGCACAATTTGTACGGCCTGCTCGTATAATTCATCCTGCGGCTCCTGATCCTCAGTGATTGTATCATCCACTTCAGGAACGATGGACTCATCGTATTCGGCTTCACCTTGACTGCTGACATATTGAACAATAGTCTCTACTTCTTGGTCGCTCATAAAAGCTCCCTGTACACGAATAGGTTTAGATGCGCCCATTGGCAAGAACAACATATCACCTCGGCCTAACAACTTCTCTGCACCGGGCATATCCAAAATGGTACGTGAATCCACATTGGACGATACGCCAAAAGCGATCCGGGATGGAATATTAGCTTTAATTAAACCTGTGATTACATCTACTGAAGGGCGTTGTGTAGCGATAATTAAATGAATTCCAGCCGCCCGCGCCATTTGTGCAAGTCGGCAAATTGCATCCTCGACATCATTGGCTGCAACCATCATCAAATCCGCAAGCTCGTCCACAATAACAACGATATACGGGAGAATTGCCGCTGGATTCTCAGCCATTAGCTTATTATAACCTTCCATATTCCGTGTTCCCGATTTGGAGAATAGCTCGTAACGCTTCTCCATTTCCACAACAATCTTCTTCAAAGCAAGACTTGCCCGCTTGGGATCTGTGACAACCGGAGCCAGAAGATGGGGAATTCCGTTATACACATTCAGCTCTACCATCTTAGGATCGACCATGAGGAATTTGACTTCATCAGGTTTAGCTTTGTATAAGATGCTTGTTATAATCCCGTTGATGCAGACTGATTTACCGGAGCCTGTTGCACCGGCCACCAATAAATGGGGCATCTTAGCCAGATTGCCAATAATGGTCTGGCCGGAAATATCACGGCCAAAAGCAATCGATAATCTGGATTCAGCCTCCTGAAAAATCTGTGTTTCCATAACTTCGCGCATGGTAACAATAGACACCTCAGAGTTCGGAACTTCTATCCCAATTGCAGATTTACCCGGAATCGGCGCTTCCATCCGAATGTCTTTGGCTGCAAGTGCAAGGGCAATGTCATCCGTCAGATTTACAATACGGCTAACCTTAACCCCAATATCCGGTTGTATCTCATACCTCGTAACCGCTGGGCCTCTTACTACCTCCAGCACCTTAGCCCGTACCCCAAAGCTTTCAAGTGTTGCTTCTAACTTACGGGCTGTCTGCATATAATCATTCTGATCTCCAGCTTTGCCACCATTGTTAGGTTTGGCTAGAAGACGGAACGATGGCAGCTTATATGGCTTCGGTGGAGGTGGTGCTGGAGGAGCAGGAATAATCTCTCCATCTGGAGAAGCACCTAGCAGGCCTTCCAAGTCTATGCTTACATTCTCCTCAGACTCATCCGTAGGCTGCTGCTTAACGGCATTAGGTCCGGCTACAGCAGGTTTAGCTGCTTCACCACGAGCTGCGGGTGAGAATTCACTCCACTCTTCCCGGTCTTCTTCGTTTAACCCTTCTGAACGGATATGTTCAAAGAAGTCACGAATAATAGGCGTCACAGGTTCAATATCCAGATCCGCATCATCAAAATCATGATCGATATCGTCTAATGGAATTACATGACTATCTGGAGTTAATCCCGAAATAATCGGACCGGTTGAAGCACTTGTCACAATTGGACCCTGATCGTCATCCTCAGAATCTGCTTCCACCTGTGAACGCGTGGAGCCTGAGAACCAGCCAGATATTTTTTTCAAAAGGACAGGTTGTTTGCGATTAGGCAAATACCGATCGTCTTCGTCTTCTTCCTCCTCGTCATCATAGACAGGCTGCTTCACCTGCCGAGCTTTAGCTGGAGCAGCGGCTCTAGAAGGTCTGGCCGCTACGGGAACCGCCTTCGGACGGTTTGCAGCATGGAGACGAATCCCCTCCACAAACTTAACCAAGCGCACTCGCAAAAGCGTAAAAATCTCCACATAGGACAAGTTGGTAATTAGCATAAAGCTGATCGCCAGCATGACGATCATAAGCAGCTTAGCGCCCAGACTACCAAAAAGCCATAACAGCGCTGCATACTCCAACCCGCCAATGTACCCTCCGCTTATATCCTTACCCAGCATATAGACATTGCTTTCGTTCGAGCCAGGTGAAAGTGATCCCGAAAGATCATTATGTATTTGTGTCATTACATTGCCAGGATGTAACAAAGACAACGGGCCAAGCTTCTGCTCCATTGCAGATATTGTGCTCATAAGGCACATAGACAATAGAAGCAGAAGCACGCCAGTATGCCTGCTGTTCCACGAGGAAGGCCATCTTCGATGGATCATCACCATAAGTCCATAAAAAATGCCGATAAGCGGCAACACAAAATAAAATCTCCCTAATAAGTAACCCGCCATACTTGAAAGTGAGCGCCCTACGGCTGCTTCACCAGACAGTGCAATGACGGAAATAGTTATTAATAAAATTCCATATATTTCATATTTTAAAACGCTGCCGAGCAGCGCTTTTTTCTTCTTCTTTTTTCGTTTAGCCACGCCAGCCACCCCCGGAACAACATTATACCATATAATGGCGTGGCGTACCTATGTTCTCTTTTGTCAGAAAATGAATCTTTATGTTAATGTAATTATCGAACCTGGAGAGAACGCCGGATCTAGATAACGGTTCAGCGGACAATCCAATAATCTCACAATCCGCGCACGTCCTTCCTCCATCGGTTCAACCTGCATCAGCATGCCCTGCACACTAACTTCTCGGGTTGCGGCATAATTGTTAAATGCCCCCTCCCACACCTGTTCCATTGCAACTACTGTGTACAGTGTCATTGCGTAATCCCTCCTGGAGTCGATGCTGAGAAATCCCCGCCGATCATTCGGTTAAGATGCGCAAGTGCCGCTCCGATCCCGCCGACCTCATCCATCAGACCATATTTAACGGCATCCAAGCCCCCCACAGCCGTCCCGATATCACGATTGAGCTCACCTGTCTTAAACATGAGATCACGGAACTGTTCTTCAGAAATGCGCGAATGGGAAGTCACAAATTTAACGACACGTTCCTGCATTTTCTCCATATACTCGAAAGTTTGCGGCACTCCGATCACTAAACCATTCATTCGAATCGGATGAATCGTCATCGTTGCACTTTCAGCAATAATCGAATAAGTGGAGGAAACTGCAATCGGCACCCCGATGCTGTGCCCGCCTCCAATGACTACGGTTACCGTTGGCTTGGAGAGGGATGCAATCATTTCCGCAATTGCTAATCCCGCTTCTACATCTCCACCTACCGTGTTTAAAATGATAAGCAGGCCTTTGATGTTTTTATTCTGCTCAGCTGCCACCAGCTGCGGAATGATATGCTCATACTTTGTTGTTTTGTTCTGTGGAGGCATAACAATATGTCCTTCAATCTGACCAATAATCGTTAAGCAAAAAATATCAGGCTCTCCACTTGGGACTACTGTTTGTCCAAGCTCCTTAATCGCTCCCATTGTAGTGGGCGGCATATTTTCATTAGGATTCGGATTAGTTTCTCCTGGGACAACTTCCTCATTTTTTGCTCCATTTGATCCTTCGATGTAGTTCATCTTCGCAGCTCTCCCTTGTTATATGCAGCTCTAGTCTGCTGTTGCCTTACTAACAATCCTTAGTATGACGTTTCAGGGTGCTGCATTATGCAATTTTCAGCTTATGAACATACAAAAACCCCTTCTCCCGTGGAAACCGTCCAATATTTCCGGGGAAAAGGGGCTCAGCCCTAGCTATATATTCATTGAAGGAGAAACTCTCCTTACACTTCCATGATAATTGGCAAAATCATCGGTCTGCGGCGCGTTTGTTCATATAAGAAACGGCCCAGCGAATCTTTTACGCTTGTTTTAAGGGAAGCCCACTCATTTACTTTTTCACTCATCAGGCGTTGCAATGTACTGGATACAATTCGGTTAGCTTCGTCGAGCAGCCCTTCGGACTCCCGAACATAAACAAAACCACGTGAAATGATGTCAGGTCCAGAAACAATTGCACCATTCTGCTTGCTAAGTGTAACCACGACAACCAAGATACCATCTTGAGACAGCAACTTACGGTCACGCAATACAATGTTACCAACATCGCCTACACCTAGTCCGTCAATCAATACGTTACCAGCTGTTACTTTACCAGCCTTACGAGCGGCACCGCCCTGGATTTCAACAATTTCACCGATTTCAGTGATGAAAATGTTCTGTGGCTCTACGCCAACCGATTCTGCCAGTAAAGCATGTTTGCGCTGCATGCGGTATTCACCGTGGATCGGAATGAAGAATTTCGGTTTCATCAGGTTAAGCATAAGCTTAAGTTCTTCTTGACTACCGTGACCGGATACGTGAACGCCGGAGTTGGAACCGCTGTAAATCACATTAGCACCAAGACGGAACAATTCATCGATAGTACGGCCTACATACTTCTCATTACCTGGCACAGGTGTTGCCGCAATAATAACGGTATCGCCTGGCAGGATATCTACTTTACGATGACTAGAACGTGCCATACGTGTCAATGCAGACATTGGCTCGCCTTGGCTGCCTGTGCAAAGAACAACTACACGATTTGCTGCCATTCTATTCATTTCTTCCGGTTCGATCAGCATTCCGTCAGGTACGTTCAAATATCCAAGCTCTGAAGCGATGGATACAACGTTGACCATACTGCGGCCAATTACCGTAATCTTACGACCCGTAGATTCTGCTGCATTAACCACTTGTTGAATACGGTGCACATTGGAAGCAAAAGTTGCTACAACGACACGTTGCTCAGCCTTGCGGAAAATATCTTCCAGCACAATACCGACATTCTTCTCAGATGGGGTAAAGCCTGGTTTCTCAGCATTCGTACTATCCGACAAAAGAGCAAGTACGCCCTTTTGGCCAATCTCTGCCATCCGATGCAGATTTGCAAATTGACCGTTGACTGGGGTGTGGTCAAATTTGAAATCGCCCGTATGAACAACATTTCCTTCCGGAGTCTCAATGCATACACCCACGGAATCAGGAATACTGTGGTTGGTTCTAAAGAAAGTTACCTTAAGTGAGTTCCCCAATTGAATTTCTGAATCTTCGTTGATCAGAATCCGTTTGGTGTCACCCAGCAGGTTCGCTTCCTTCAATTTGTTCTCTACAAGACCTAAAGTCAATCTTGTTCCATAGACTGGAACATTCAAATTCTTCAGGACATAAGGCAGACCACCGATGTGATCCTCGTGTCCGTGAGTAAGCACAATACCTCTTACCTTGTCACGGTTCTCTGTCAAATACGAGATATCAGGAATTACGATGTCAATACCGAGCATATCCTCTTCCGGAAACTTGAGTCCCGAATCCACGACTACAATGTCAGCTCCGTATTGAATAACATACATGTTTTTCCCGATTTCTCCGACTCCGCCCAATGCGAAAATCGTCAATTTATCGTTGTTGTTTTTTTTGGACAAATGAATCTAACCCTCCTATGATGTTGGACGTCATACTTTTATTGGTAAATATCGAACTTCGATTATTTCAGCGGCGCTGAACACATTTCTTTCAAACAGCCAATAACTTCCAATCGACGAGGAAATTCCTGAAATCTGTAAAATGCGCAATGCGAAAGCTCCCGATTCCGGGCAGTAAAGTTCATATTGAAGCGGACAAACGCCGTCAAAATTCACCGTCGCGCCCCTCGCGCGAAGACATGTCATTTATTTAAACAGACTCATCTTGGGACCTATCCTGTCTCACAATGTATTACATTGACGGAAGATTACCGCATATTTAATTTTAACCGCACCCAGTCACTTAAGATCATTATACATGATTTTTTTGGCAAAAGACAAGTCATCCGCCTCGTATCCAAATTCTTTCCTTAAATTCGCCTCAATATTTCAGAAAAAAAATATAAATGCAAAAACCGGCTCCCTCAATAGAGTAGCCGGTTTAGAACGTACATCAGCAATGATTAATTCTTAGTGAAAAAGTGCTTCAATAAAAGCCGCTTCCGCTTCCGTTGGCGAAATAAGCGGCAATCTGACTCCGCCCACAGGGATCCCCTTGAGTCCTAAAGCATATTTTACAGCTGAAGGATTGGGCAGCGGTTGTGGGCATTCAAACATTCCTTTAAAAATCGGGAACAGCTGGCGATGAATCTCTCCAGCAAGCTGAACATTGCCGGAGGTATAAGCGTAAATCATTTCTGACATCTGCGCACCAACCACATGGCTAGATACACTTATAATTCCGTATCCACCGACAGCCAGACTGGCAAGACCTGAGGCATCATCACCCGTATATACACGGAAATCATCTGAACAATCAGAGGCAATAAGTGTTACCTGATTTACAGACGCGCATTCTTTCGTAGCAACGATGTTCGGAATCTCAGCAAGCCGCAGGGTAGTGGCCACGCTCATACTTACACCTGTTCGACCTGGAACATTATATAAAATCACTGGTAATGAAGTCTCTGAAGCAATCGTGGAAAAATGCTGATACAGACCTTCTTGATTCGGTTTATTATAATAAGGAACGACCAAAAGCACTCCATCTACGCCTATTTTCTCCGCTTCCTTCGTCAGCTGAATGGAATGTTTCGTGTTATTGCTGCCAGTTCCAGCAATAACTTTACAACGTCCATTCGCCTTTTCCAGCACAAAAGAAAACAGCTGCAGCTTTTCCTCATCGCTTAACGTAGGCGATTCCCCTGTCGTTCCGCAGACAACCAAAGCCTCTGATTTCTGTACCTCAATTAAATAATCGACAAGCTGTGAAGTTACATCCCAGTTGATTTCTCCATCCCCATCAAAAGGGGTTACCATGGCTGTTATTAATCTTCCGAAATCCACTTTGAATTCCTCCTTGTCAGCGGTGCAATTCAAACATAGCATGCAGCGAACGCAGGGACTGCACCATATCTTCTTTTTTCACAAGCACCCATATCGTTGTATTCGAATCCGCGGATTGTAGTATTTGAATGTTTTGCGAGCTAAGTGCCTCAACAATGCGCGCCATAATACCAGGCACACCATTAATTCCGCCCCCGATAACAGAAACTTTGGCACAACCCGACAAACTCTTAGGTCGCAAACCCAGCTGCTGTAGAGCAGAAATAGCCTTCTCTGATTTGTCATCAAAAACCGTATAAAGAGCTTCCGTAGGTGTTACATTAATAAAATCAACGCTTATCCCGTTATCTGCCATACTCTTAAAGATTTGCAGCTGCACTCCGGTTCCGTTACCGTCCGGGCATTCCACAGAAATCTGTGTAACATTGCTGACATAAGCAATCCCTGTAACGAATCGATCCACAATTCCCCCTGCTTGGATATCGTTAAATCCTTCTGGATTCGTAACCAACGTACCTTCAGCTTCTGAAAAGGTTGAACGAACACGAACTGGGATCTGTGCCTGCATAGCAATCTCAACCGCACGTGGATGAATGACTTTTGCTCCCTGATGAGCCATATTGCAAATTTCAGTATAACTAACGTAAGTTAATGGCTTAGCATCTTCAACGATCCGTGGATCTGCTGTAAGAATTCCGTTCACATCCGTATAAATATCCACCATATCAGCATGAAGAGCAGCACCCAGTGCTGTAGCAGAGGTATCACTGCCGCCACGGCCTAAAGTTGTCAAATCACCCGCTTCAGTCTGGCCCTGGAACCCGGTAACAATAACTACCTTATCCTCACGCAGCTCACGGAGAATGCGTTCCGGACGTACATCCAGAATTCTGGCATTACCGTAGTTGCTGTCTGTCAGAAATCCTGCCTGAGCTCCCGTTAATACTGTAGAAGCGATGCCTTCATTCTCCAGCAGCCCACATAGAGTAGTAGCTGAAATAATTTCGCCACAGCACATCAAGAGATCTTTTTCCCGGTCTGGAAGTGCATCTCCGTTCTGCACGGCCCAATCCAGCAAAGTGTCAGTTGCGTAAGGTTCTCCGCGACGGCCCATAGCCGATACAACAATTACAAGACTATAGCCACTTGCCAGCTCCCTTTTGACATTGCGGATTACGTGTTCTCTAGCTTGCGGTGTGGATAGCGATGTTCCTCCGAATTTTTGTACCAGAATACCCATGTATAATTCCCCCATTATTATCAAAGCAAACACACTAATCATTCGTGAAAAGATTACGGTACGTGAGCTTATTCGTTAAGTAAGTTGTTAAATGGCTGTACCGCCCTCGAACCTGAGGACGGTAGCAATACTGCTTATATTTTTTTGATAGCAATGAACTTAGCTGGTTCCACTACGTTATCTTGGCACTTCTCATTGCTCATTTGGTGCATCTCCCCTTTTATTGTCCACAACAAAATCAGCCGAGCTCTGTCAATTTTCTATGCTGAATGAAACCGTTCGATGATCATCGGCTGTAGTTGTTTACCTTGCAAAGCGGCATAGCAAGCTTCCGGGATAAGATCCATGCGTGCCACGAGCGAGTTAGGTTTACCCTCAGGGTTATCTTGACCGAATGGTACAAAATAAATATGTTTAGCCACCAGAAGCTTAGCAATATTTGCGGCATTTAGGCCCAATCCATCATTTGTAGATATCGCTAGAACTAGTGGACGTCCGTTGCGCATCTGTGATTTAGCTGCCATTAGCACGGGACTATCCGTCATGGCATTAGCCAGTTTACTCGTTGTATTTCCTGTGCAAGGTGCTATTGTCAGCACATCCAGCAGCTTGGAAGGACCCAGCGGCTCCGCTTCAACAATTGTAGAAATGATATCATTCCCTGTTATATCTTTCAACTGTTTTAACCAATTTTGCGATGTCCCAAAGCGGGTGTCTGTTCCTAGTACAGAGGCAGAAACTATAGGTACTACGTTTGCTCCCCCGTCTACGAAGCGCTGAATTTGTGGCATTACCTCAGCAAAAGTGCAATGAGATCCAGTGATCGCATACCCTACTGTTTTTCCGTGCCAATCCATTTTATTCGTCCCCCTTGATTAAAGCCTCGTCCGAAATCGACTGTACCAGCGCATTTGCCATAATAATCCCAGCGCTTTTTGGAGCTACAATGCCAGGGAGTCCTGGAGCCAGCATCGCCTTAATCCCACGTTTCTCAGCATAACGAAAGTCACAGCCGCCTGGTGCAGATGCCAGATCAATAATTACGCAATGCGGCGCAAGCCGCGAGAGCACCTGCGCGGTGATGATCATACTTGGTATCGTGTTAAATATAAGATCCACATCCGGTACGTGAAGCAGCAGCTCATTGGTCATAAAAGGCTTCCAGCCCATTTCCTCAGCACGTGCATAATGTTCTTGTTTTCTGACACCAACCTTTACACTGGCCCCCAGTCCCTGTAGACTTCGAGCCATTGTAAATCCAGTTCTACCTAAACCCAGCACCATTGACTTCGAGCTGTGAATTGTAAAATCCGTGTTCTGAATGGCCATTACCAGCGCTCCCTCCGCTGTCGGGATAGAGTTGTAAATAGCCACATCATCACGATTAAGCAGTTCGATTAACTTCAGTGAGTGCTTGGTACACATCCCGCGCAAGTAACTTTTAGCCATACCGGTATACACTAAACAATCGGATGGCAGCGCAGTGAAATGCTCCTCCAGAATCGTTAAACGCTCAGAAGAAAATAGAGCACTAATATTTCCTTCATCATCACAGCCTACCGTAGGCAACACTAATACATCTGCATTACTCAGCAGCTCTACCGTCAATTGTTCCAGGCTCACCCCTGGGCTAGGGGTCTCCCACTTATCGAACCCGGCAGCGCTTACCGTCGCATCCAATTCCACACATTTCCGAATCACTTCAAGCTGTCTCGCGTCCCCGCCCAGGAACACGATCCTGACGCCAGTAAGCATAGGGATGACGCTCCTTTCAACATACACTATCGACTATAAAGCATCTTATGCTGGGCATAGTTAATGGGTGAAGAGCGGAAATGAAATCCCCGGCACGCATGGCTGATGATGAACTAATGGGTTACGGGTTACGGCTGATGAGTTAAGGACCTAGATGCAACTATTTGTGTATTTTTTGCCTTTTAGGAGGAGTTTCGGACTGGAGAGCTCTTATTCGATGTAAACAGGCTCGATATCAGGTGTTTTTGATCAAATAGTGACACTGGGGTCCGAAAACAGCCGAATTAAGCAGAATTGTTATAAATAAGAGCACTGGGGTCCGATAGGGGCTTCGTCTTTAATTTGACGGTAGGGTTAGAGTAGTGGCAGAGCGCCAATGAAAATGCTGAGTTTATTCGATGGGGAAGTCGGGGTTAGTTGTATAACAATCGAAGAATTAAAACTTTGGATAATTAACTCTGCATATCAAAAAAAGCTCACGAATCATACCTTGGGCATGAATTCGTAAGCTTTTTAAATGAATTGTAACAACAATCTTACTTGCCAGTATGGCCAAAGCCTCCGGCTCCGCGTTGAGTTTCGGACAACTCTTCCACTTCCACCAAATTAACCACTGGAACGGCTTGAAATACCATTTGGGCAATCCGCTCATTGCGAGCGATAGCAAAAGGCTCCTGCCCCAGATTGATCAAGAGCACTTTGATCTCTCCGCGGTAATCAGCGTCTATAGTTCCAGGTGTATTCAAGCAGGTAATCCCGTGCTTCAAGGCCAGTCCACTACGCGGACGGATCTGCGCTTCAAGCCCCTCTGGCATAGCCAGTGAAATCCCTGTTGGAATTAATGCCCGCTCTCCTGGTGCAAGTACAATTTCACCCGCAACGGCAGCATAAAGATCATAACCGGAAGCTTGCTCCGACATTTTACAAGGAAGATTTACATCCTCGTTTCCAGCAAGTTTATTGATTTGTACGTAATAAGACAAGATCATCTCTCCTAACATTTGCAATAGCTTTATCTGATGAGCCTACCATCGCTAAAGAAAGCGGCTCCGCGAACATATGGTCCAGCACACTGTTGATATTGTCCATCGTCACTAGCTGAATTTTGGCGATCATATCGTCCAATGTATTATGTCTTCCGAGCATAAGTTCATTTTTTCCGATACGGTTCATTCGGCTGCTAGTGCTTTCGAGACTAAGGATGAGGCTGCCTTTAAGCTGCTCCTTACCTTTTCTCAGCTCATCTTCACTGAGGCCGTTGGTAGCAAGTTCGTACATCATTTCCTTGATTAACTCCATGACATCCTTTGTTTGCTTGGGCGCTGTTCCAGCATAGACCGTAAACAGACCAGAATCTGCCTGGGAGCTGTGATAGGAATACACCGAATAAGCTAATCCGCGCTTTTCACGAATTTCCTGGAACATGCGGGAGCTCATCCCTCCGCCTACGGCATTATTAATCAGCACCATAGCATACTGCAGGGGATCGCCAGAACGGACACCTGGTAAGGAAAGACAGATGTGATTCTGCTCTGTTTTCTTGCGGTGAAATAAGAGCTCTCCATAGTAATCTGGTGGAGTCAGCGGCGCACTTGTACCATGATTATCAAAAGAACCAAAATGCTGTTCCAGCAGTTCAATCAATCCATCACTGATGTTGCCGGCAACGCTTATAACCGTATTCTCAATCGTGTATTGTTCCTTCATATACGCCCGAAGATCATCCGGCTTCATCTCCATTAGCCGTTCCTTCAAGCCGAGGATGGAATACGCAAGCGGATGGTCCTTGTAGGCAGCAGCACACATCAAATCATGCACAAGATCATCCGGCGTGTCCTCGCACATGGAAATTTCCTCAAGGATGACATTCTTTTCTTTCTCCAGCTCTTCAGCGTCCATCCGTGAACGGAAGAACATATCCGCTAACACATCTATAGCGATAGGCAGATGCTCATCCAATACTTTAGCATAATAACATGTATATTCCTTTGAGGTAAACGCATTTACATTGCCGCCGATGGCGTCAAACTGCTCAGCAATATCCTTGGCGCTGTACCGATCCGTACCTTTAAAAAGCATATGTTCTACAAAATGGGATATCCCGTTGTTTCCAGGATGTTCATTCCGAGAGCCTGTCTTTACCCAGATTCCGAAAGAAACGGACCGGCCGGTCGGGATTTTCTCCATTACCACTCGTAAACCATTGGATAACACTATTTTTTCCACTTCAAGTCCTCCTGGCTAATAGCCATGTTCTATCTAATTTAATTACACGTGCCTATAATCCTACCAGAAATACATCTCTCACTCAACATTAGAGGGGATTAGCCGCTCTGCTGAGAGTGTTTGACTAACTGTGCCTAGCTGTAACCCTTTTGCTTTGATTCCACGTATCATGGCCTTCAGAGCTTTGGAGGATGCGGCTGTGGGATGCATTAGGACTAGAGTGCCGGGTTCCGCTTTGCTTGTGATTTTGGCAACCACAGATTCAGGAGACGGATTTCGCCAATCTACGGTATCTACGGTCCATAGTACGGTTTTGAGCCCTAAGCTGCCTGCAATTTCTACCGTCTCCTGATCGAAATCACCAGAAGGGGGGGCGAACCATTTATTAGTGACTCCAAGCGATTCCTTTAACAGCTTTTGTGTCTTCTCAATTTCTACAGTAGCTCGTGCACGACTTAAAGTACTCATATTAGGGTGGGTATAAGCGTGATTCTCCATCTCATGACCGCGTTTTAGCATTTCTTTAGCCAGTTCCGGGTTTTTACTCAGCCAGCTCCCATCCAGAAAAAACGTAACTTTAACGTTTTCTTCATCCAAAACATCCAACATTGGCACAATGTACTCATTTCCCCACGCCACATTAATCATCAGCGATACCATCGGCTTAGCCGGATTCCCACGATATATGGGTTCAGCCCCCAGTTGATTCAGGGATATCTGTGGTTCGATCTGCCGATACACAAATTTTATAGGTTCTTTTGGTGCCAAAAGAGCATTCCGATATGTACTCTCTACATCAATTTCAAGCCCGTTATAACCCGGAATCGCCTTCCATACCCGATCAACCACAGCATTCACTGGAGGGGCATTAAGCTTGGCTGCGGCGGTCTCAATCCGTGCCCGAAGATCATTGTTCTCCGCCTTAGAAATATCCTTCCACACAGCTAGGTCATCCTGCGGCTTCAATTGCGCAAGCATGTCCTTTACCGGTCCCTGAGTGCTGCCAATTCCTATCACGATCGCAATACAAGCAACCACTAAAGCCACTTTTTCCGTCTTCATGACGACTTCCTCCCCGGTAGAAACGACTTGTAGTCCGTTCCACACGAATACAAAGACACTTTGTCCCAATCTATGAGACAAGAGAGGAATTTATGTCATAAGAACAGAGGCCAGAGGCGTGATAGTGATGCACATTACTTTATTTCATATAAAAAAAGAGCCAGAACGCAATCGCTTCTGTCTCCTTTTATTATGCTATTAGGTACTTTAGAAAAGGTACCTCTACAATCGAAACTTAAGCTTTAGCTCCAGTTTCCGAAGTCAATACCGCTTTACGCGACAGGTTAACCCGGCCTTGTTGGTCGATTTCGGTAACTTTAACGGTAATTGTATCCCCGACAGCTACAACATCTTCAACCTTAGCTACGCGCTCAGTAGACAATTGGGAAATGTGTACCAATCCGTCTTTACCCGGAATTAGTTCAACAAATGCTCCAAATTTCTCAATACGTCTAACTGTACCCACATAGATTTCTCCAACTTGTACTTCACGCACAAGTCCTTCGATAATCGAACGCGCCTTTTGGATCATTTCTTCATCTGAAGAACCGATAAAGACACGGCCATCTTGTTCGATGTCGATTTTTACGCCGGTTTCTTCAATAATTTTATTGATAATCTTACCGCCAGCACCGATAACATCACGGATTTTGTCCGGATTGATGTTGATAATAATGATTTTTGGAGCATATTTGGACAGATTAGGTCTTGGCGCAGAGATCGCTTCATTCATTTTGTCCAAGATGAACAGACGGCCTTCTTTAGCCTGCTGAAGTGCATCCTGAAGAATTTTGCGATCGATACCGGCAATCTTAATGTCCATTTGAATAGCTGTAACACCTTCTGCTGTACCAGCTACCTTGAAGTCCATATCTCCGAGATGATCTTCCATACCTTGAATATCCGTCAGGATGGAGACATGCTCTCCGTCTTTGATCAGACCCATTGCTACTCCGGCTACAGGTGCTTTGATTGGCACACCAGCGTCCATCATAGCCAGAATGCTGGCACAGATACTTGCCTGGGAAGTAGAACCGTTAGATTCAATCGCTTCTGATACTAGACGAATCGTGTACGGGAATTCAGTTTCACTAGGAATAACCTTGGATAATGCACGTTCTCCAAGTGCTCCATGACCGATTTCACGGCGTCCTGGTGCTCTAAGCGGACGAGCTTCCCCTACGCTGAACGGCGGGAAGTTGTAATGGTGCATGAAACGTTTCGTTTCAGTAGGATCGATTCCGTCAAGAATTTGCACATCACCTAGTGCTCCAAGAGTACAAACGCTAAGGATTTGTGTTTGTCCACGTGTAAACAGACCGGAACCATGTGTACGAGGTAACAGACTTGTATCACATTCAATCGGACGGATTTCATCAAGTTTACGTCCATCTGGACGAACCTTATCATGTGTGATTAGACGTCTTACTTCATCCTTCACGATATCATGTAGGACTTCTTTAACATCTTTCAGAAGCTCCGGTGCTTCTATGTACTTCTCTACGAAATACGCAACCGCTTCATCATTAACGACATCAATCGCTTCCTGACGCGCATGTTTTTCAGCTATTTTAACGGCTTCCACCAGACGAGCCTCAGCAAATGCACGGACCTCAGTATTCACGTCAGCATTCACTGTATGCAGCTTCACAGCCATTTTTTCTTTACCAGCCACTTTAACCAGTTCTTCAATGGTTGCAACGATCTTGCGGATTTCATCATGACCGAACATAATCGCTTCGAGCATCACATCTTCCGTCACTTCGTTCGCTTCTGCTTCAACCATCATGATTGCATCCTTCGTTCCAGCAACCACCACATAAACATCACTGATTGCTTGCTGAGACATATCCGGATTGATCACAAACTCTCCATTAATCCGACCTACAGCAACGCCGCCGATGGGTCCATCAAAAGGCACATCGGAAATACTAAGTGCAGCTGAAGTACCGATCATAGCAGCAATATCTGGTGCGCAGTCCTGATCCACACTCATTACCATGTTCAATACCTGAACATCGTTACGGAATCCTTCAGGGAATAGTGGTCTGATTGGACGGTCTGTCAAACGGCTTGACAGAATCGCTTTCTCACTCGGTCTACCTTCCCGTTTAATAAATCCGCCAGGAATTTTACCTACCGCATATAATCTTTCCTCATAGTTAACTGTAAGCGGGAAAAAATCCAGATCCTTAGGCTCTTTTGAAGCCGTAACGGTACATAATACCGAAGTATCCCCGTAACGCACCATAACGGCTGCGTTTGCTTGTTTAGCCAGGCGGCCCGTTTCCAGCACAAGGCGTCTTCCACCCAGCTGCATTTCTACACGTTTTTCCATAAATACCTCCTTGAATAGTAGTAGACCCGCAGTCTAAAATAGCAGGTTCACATATCGATCTAAATGAATTGGAAAGGCTTGTCCCAAAGGAGGCTGCCTATTCTGTATGCATATAAGAAGAAACGGCTGGGCCTTACTGAAAAGTAAAGTCGCCGTTTTTGCGAATAATCTCATCGATCCTAATATTAAGTTTTCCCTAAATTTTCAAAAAGCAACCCAGCTGTCCCGCTGTCGCTCCGAGAAGGACATACGGTATACAACCAGGCTGCTTTAAGAGTAATCTTATGGAAAATTAACGACGCAATCCCAGTCTTTCGATCAGGGCGCTGTAACGTCTGATGTCTTTGTTTTTCAAATACGCCAGAAGTTTACGACGTTGTCCAACCATTTTCAACAATCCACGACGGGAGTGATGATCTTTCTTGTGCGTACGCAAGTGGTCAGTCAAATTAACGATGTTCTCCGTTAGGATAGCAACTTGCACCTCAGGGGATCCAGTATCGGATTCGTGAGTTTTGTGCTCGTCGATCAATTGATGTTTACGTTCTTGAGTTAATGCCATCCTGTTCACCTCCTTCAATATAATCGCCACTAGCCTCGTCACCGTCGGTGAGAACGTGCAACCAAGCTAAGGTTATGATGCTGTAAGCCAGCAACGTTACTTAGTATAGCATCTCCATTAACAAAAGTAAACGGCTTGTCCGGGATGACTATAAATTATACTCCAGAATCTTCTTCGCGGTTTCTGCATCCTCGCCAATCTGAGTAATCAATGCTCCAATGGAGTCAAACTTCCGTTCTGGACGAATGTAAGCTACCAATTCTACCTTAAGCTCTTGATCATACAGGTCACCCTCGAAGTCAAAAAGATGAACCTCAAAGCTCGGAGTTAACACACCCTCATGAAAGGTTGGTTTAACACCCACATTCATAACCCCGTACAGAACTTTATCCTTATAAAAGACTCGGACCGCATATACACCTTTGGTCGGAATGACAAAATGATCACTGAGCTTCAAATTGGCAGTTGGAAAACCAATTGTGCGGCCTCTCTTCTCACCATGCCCCACTTCACCACGCAGATGATAGCAACGTCCGAACCAGGAGTTTGCCAGCCCCAGATCTCCATTTTGGAGACTTTTACGAATGCCGGAGCTGCTAACCTTTTCACCTTCAAGCAGAAAAGGAGGAGCAACTTCCACATTCATAACACCTTCACCCAGTTTGCGAAGCATCTCAACATCGCCTTCACCTTGGTAGCCAAAGCGAAAGTCAAAGCCAACAACTGCAGTAACAATATGTAGCGGCAAAAGCATAACAGAGACAAAATTCTGTGGACTAACCCGGGAAAGCTGCTCATTAAATTCAACAACATACAGGATATCGACACCCATGCTGGCAAGAATCTCTTGCTTTTCAAAGGGTGGCGTCAAGTACCCTTCATAATCTCCCTTACCCATAACATCTTTGGGATGAGGATGAAATGTAAGGACTGCAGCCGGCACACCTTGTTTACGGGCTAAGGCTACAGCGGATGTAATGACGCTGGCATGTCCACGATGCAGGCCGTCAAACTGCCCTAGAGCAGCCACTTGAGGTTGTGCCCATTCGGCAGCAGTCTCCGGCGACATCGGATAGGTTAACGTTACGGTTCTCACGCTGTTTCTCACCTACAATTCACTTGGTAAAATTGATTTAAGCTTGTGCAAACACCTTTACTGGGGCAATAGCACCTGTCTCTTCCAACTCATAAATGCCAAGAAACAATCCCTGAAGATCGTATAGCCGAATTTGACCTGTTGTCTTCACTTCTGGAGCAATGAACCGCGAAGACAAACGTTGCCCTTGCAGTGCTGCCTTCTTCTTCTCATCCATAACGGTATGCTTAGGCAAATGCGAAATTGCCTCATCAGCAGCGATTAAATGATCTTCCAATGTTCCGGCTTCCTTGTGCGCGGCAATATCCTCAAGGGATAAACAATGGCTGGCAGAAATTCCTGCCGACATTGTTCTCTCCAGCTTCACCATTACACCCGGCAGTCCAAGCGCACGACCGATATCTACACAAAGTGTACGAATATACGTGCCTTTGGAGCATAATACCCGGAAAGTGATGTCGGGATGATTACCTTCCCAAGTCATATCCGTCATTTCGATTTCATAAATCTCTACTTCGCGACTTTTCCGTTCAACGGTTTTGCCTTCTCTAGCCAATTCATAAAGACGTTTGCCGTCGACTTTCACCGCAGAGTACATGGGAGGAACCTGAGAAATTACGCCTTTGAAAGAGGCAAGCACTGCAAGAATCTCTTCCTCAGTTACATGAACCTCATCAACAGTTTCCGTAATGGTTCCAGTTAAGTCTTCAGTATCACTGGACATCCCCAGTCTCAGTGTTGCCACATATTCTTTGGGCAGCTCCTGAATATACTCCACAACGCGAGTCGCACGTCCCAGACAAAGCGGCAATACACCAGTCACTTGGGGATCTAGTGTCCCCGTATGACCAATTCGTTTCATGCCGAGAATCCGACGTGCCTTGGCTACAACATCATGTGAAGTGAAGCCTGCCGGTTTATAAACCGCCAGAACACCTTCTAATTCACTCATAAATGACGTCTTACCTCCTCAAGCACCTGAGCTATTGCCTCTTCAAGCGTAGCTTCTATACGCGCACCTGCAGCACGGGTATGACCGCCGCCTCCAAACGTTTGCGCCAATGCAGCCACGTCAACTTTACCGGCAGAACGCAGGCTAACCTTGACCGCATGTTCGTGAATAACTTTAAAAAGAATGCCTACTTCCACGCCCCGAATATTACGAGGGTAGTTTACGATTCCTTCCAAATCTTCATTAGCAGCAGCACATTCGATCATATGCTCGGGTGTAACATATAGCCAGGCAATATCTCCTTCAGGAGATAATTCCAGCGTATTTAAGGCTTTATTTAATATTTTAACCTGTGGCAGCGTCATTTCTTCAAGCAATGTCTCAGCGAGTTCAGGACCGTTAACCCCAAGGGATAATAGCTCAGATACAGCTGCCATTACTTTTGGTGATGTGTTGGTATAACGAAAACCACCGGTATCTGTTAACAGACCCGTATATATAGCTGTGGCGATATCAATATCCCATTCGATCTCGAATGTCTTCAGCAGGTCGAACAAAATTTCCGCTGTCGCAGCTGAATCCGGTTTGATTAAATTAACGAATCCATAACCGTTATTTGTTGGATGGTGATCAATATTCAGGATAAGAGCCTCATTCGCAAAATAGCGATTTGTCAGCCCTACTCGCTGAAAATCCGCACAATCCACACAGATGACGTTGCTGTATTGACGGGGCGGTTCACTAGAGGCCATATTGATGATTTCATCCGAATGCCATAGGTATTCCATTCGCTTCGGGATTGGTCCTTCATTCAGCATAGTGTATTTTTTGCCCAGACATGAGAGAAGCCAGCCCACCGCAAGGGTGGAGCTGACTGCATCTCCGTCCGGCTGAACATGCGACACTACAAGGTAATCGTCGTGTTCCAGCAGAAACTCACGGGTCTGCTGGAGACTTTGTTCATAGCTCTGCATTCGCCGTCTCCTTTTTAAAGGTTGTTCAAAATAGCATAACGCTATTTTGAACCCCACTTTAATCACTTATTTCTAATCGTTCTTATGAAGCTCTCCAAGAAGCTTCTCAATATGACTGCCATAAGCGACAGATTCGTCGAACTTGAAGATCAGCTCCGGTGTATGCCGAAGGCGAATGGCCTTGCCAAGCTCTGAGCGAAGAAAACCATTGGCTTTCTCAATCGCTTTAAGCGAGTCTGACTTCTGCTCTTCATCCCCGAACACGCTTAGGTATACCTTGGCTTGCGATAGATCGTTAGTCACGTCTACGCCAGTTACAGTTACAAAACCGATTCGAGGGTCTTTCAGACCGCTTTGGATAAGTTGACTAAGCTCTTTCTTGATCTGCTCGCCCACTCGTCCTGCTCTAATTTTAGACATCTATATTCACCTCTTCGCTTAGCGCTCTACAGTTTCCATAAGAAACGCTTCGATAATGTCGCCCTCTTGGACGTCATTATAGCGTTCCAAAGTTATGCCACATTCATAACCTTGCGCCACTTCTTTGGCATCATCTTTGAAACGTTTCAAAGTATCAACCTTACCTGTGAACACTACGATTCCGCTACGGATCAAGCGCATTTCAGCATTACGGGTAATTTTACCGGAAGTAACCATACATCCTGCAATGGTACCCACTTTGCTGATTTTGAACACGCTGCGAACTTCGGCGTGACCGATAACATTCTCTTTATAGATAGGATCGAGCATACCTTTCATGGCACTTTCGATTTCTTCAATTACATTGTAGATAATGTTGTGCAGACGAACATCTACTTTTTCTTGCTCAGCAGCTGCTTTGGTCTGTGCGTCTGGACGAACGTTAAAGCCGATAACGATAGCATTCGATGCTGCTGCAAGCGTAATATCGGATTCAGTAATCGCACCAGCACCGCTGTGAATGATCTTCACGCGCACGCCTTCCACTTCGATCTTAGCCAAAGATCCTTTAAGCGCCTCGACTGAACCTTGTACGTCAGCTTTGATAATCACGTTAAGGTCTTTGATCTCGCCATCTTTAATGTGCTGGAACAGATCATCCAAAGTTACACGGGTGTTCGTATTCAGCTCAGATTGACGTTGGGAAGTAGAACGTCTATCAGCAATCGCACGCGCTTTACGCTCGTCTTCAAAAGCCATAAACGGATCGCCAGCTTGTGGCACCTCAGTCAAACCAGTAATTTCTACTGGAGTAGATGGTCCAGCTTCTTTGATCTTACGACCTTTATCATTGACCATCGCACGTACACGTCCGAAGCAGTTACCTGCTACAAAGGCATCGCCGACTTTCAACGTACCGTTCTGAACGAGTATACGAGCAACTGGTCCACGGGATTTATCAAGCTCAGCTTCTATAACAGTACCGCGTGCCCGTTTGTCAGGGTTCGCTTTGTACTCATTAACTTCAGCTACGAGCAGGATCATTTCCAGCAGTTCTTCCAAGTTAATACGTTGTTTCGCAGAGAGGTTAACGAAGATGGTATCTCCGCCCCACTCTTCAGGAACAAGTTCATAACTTGTAAGCTCTTGCTTCACCTTATCAGGATCTGCACCCGGTTTGTCGATTTTATTAACAGCGACAATAATCGGAAGTCCAGCAGCCTTAGCGTGTGCAATAGCTTCAACGGTCTGAGGCATAACACCGTCATCAGCAGCTACTACGATAATTGTCATATCCGTAACCTGTGCACCACGAGCACGCATAGCAGTAAATGCTTCGTGACCAGGTGTATCAAGGAACGTGATTTTCTTTTGGTTGATTTCGACTTGATAAGCACCGATGTGCTGAGTGATTCCGCCGGCTTCGCCTAGCGTCACATTGGTCGAACGAATAGCATCAAGTAGTGTAGTTTTACCATGGTCAACGTGACCCATAATAGTAACTACTGGAGGACGAGTCTGAAGATCCTCTTCATTGTCATTCTCTTCCACTGTTTCGAAGCTGTCCTCGTCAACAGGAATCTTCACTTCTACTTCTACGCCAAATTCAGCAGCGAGTAGCAAAATGGTGTCGATATCAAGTTCTTGGTTGATGGTAGCCATAACACCCATCGAAATCAGCTTTTTGATTACTTCAGAAGCATCCTTGTGAAGCAATTTCGCTGTTTCACCAACGGTCATGCTGCCACGAACGATGATTTTCTTAGGTGTGTTATCGATCTTCTCGCGGTGTACCATTGGCTGGTTCTTGCCACGGCCATTCTTACCACCACGACCGCGGTAGTTACCACCTTTACCATCATCGAAACGTCTTTGATTATTATTCGGTCTGCCACCAGTTGTGTTCTTTTTAGGACCTCTGTCATCACCGCGTGTGAAACCTCCGCCTGTGCCAGATTGACCTTGTGGACGGCTGTCAGTGCGTGGTGCACTGCTTTGTCCTTGCGGACGGCTGCCACTTGTGTTGCTGCCTTGTGGACGGCTTCCACCAGTGTTGCTGCCTTGTGGGCGGCTACCACCAGTATTGCTGCCTTGCGGACGGCTGCCACCGGTATTGCTACCTTGTGGACGGTTGCCGCCAGTATTACTGCTTTGCGGACGGCTGCCACCGGTATTGCTACCTTGTGGGCGATTGCCGCCAGTAGTGCTGCCTTGCGGGCGGCTGCTGCTAGTACTGCTAGTACTGTTAGTACGTGGAGCACCGCTTTGTTGCGGACGTGCATTCTGCGTTGAACCTGTTTGTGTTCTGCGGGAATCTTGTCCGCTTTGGGGCCTTGGGGACGTCGTCGATTGGTTGTTGTTTTGGTTACTGTTCATACCTACCTGCTTTTCCTGTTGATTTTTGTTGGCATTCTGAGCACTTTGAGGTTCGGCTGTTACCGCACCGGTTGTTACCGGCCGGCTGCTGGTGCCGGTATCCCGCTTGGCTGCAGCGTTTGATTTGATATCCTTAAAGAACTGTTCAACTTTGTTCACGGATCCATTCTCCATGACACTCATATGATTATTCACAGGGACATTCAAACGCTTCAGAATAGTAATAATTTCTTTACTGCTCATGTTTAGTGACTTGGCGTATTCGTACACGCGCAATTTATCTTTGTTCTCTTCTTTAGTCAATAAATCCACCTCCGACAGTATCTCCGAGTTGCTTGGAGATCATTTCCGCGAATCCTTTATCCGTAATGGCCAGTACTACACGCTGGTCTTTACCAATACTTGCACCGAGTTCATCCCGGTGAAATGCGATTACTAGTGGAATATCGTAAGTTCCGCATTTATCACGGAACTTTTTTTGGGTATTATCTGAAGCGTCACCTGCCAGAACGACCAGCTTCGCCTCTGAAGACCGTACAGCTTTGAGTACAGCCTCGTCACCGGTGACTATCTTGCCTGCTCTCATGGCAAGCCCTAAATAAGAAAGCGCCTTACTCATTATCCTCACTATCCTTTGCTGCTAGAAACTGCTCTTCCACGGAAGTAAACTCCCGGGCTAGCTGGGCGTAGATTTCAGGACTCACTTGACATTTCAATGCACGGTCAAGTGCTTTGTTCTTTTGTGCCAGCTGAAAGCATTCAAGCTTGCCGCATATGTAAGCACCACGGCCTGACTTCTTGCCCGTCAGATCAATCAGCACTTCACCTTCAGGCGTTCTTACCACACGAATCAGCTCTTTTTTAGGCATCATCTCTTGGGTAGCAACGCATTTACGCAGCGGCACCTTTTTTTGTTTCATAACAAACGCCTCCCGTCAAGCAGGTTAATTAATCTATGGAGACGGAATCCTGATGCATTTCATCAATAGAAGATTTCGGTCTGCCGTATTCCTGCTCCGCTTGAGTTTCACTCTTGATATCAATCTTCCAGCCGGTAAGTTTAGCGGCAAGACGTGCATTTTGCCCTTTAATACCGATAGCCAGTGACAATTGATAATCAGGAACGATAACTCTCGCCATCTTCTCCGCTTCAAAGACTTGAACTTCAAGAACCTTTGAAGGGCTAAGTGCATTCGCAACATATTCCTGCACCAGATCAGAATAACGGACGATATCGATCTTCTCACCGCGAAGCTCAGTAACGATGGTCTGAACGCGTGTGCCTCTTGGACCTACGCAAGAACCAACGGGATCTACTTCTGGATTGCGGGAATACACAGCAATCTTCGAGCGGAAGCCAGCTTCACGGGCTACAGAACGAATCTCAACTACACCATCAAATATTTCAGGAACTTCAAGCTCGAACAGACGCTTCAGTAATCCAGGATGACTGCGGGAGAGCATAATCTGCGGACCTTTTGTTGTATTCTCAACTTTTGTGATATAAGCCTTGATGCGTTCGCTTTGTTTGAACTTTTCACCTGGCATCAATTCGCTAAGCGGAAGAACCGCTTCGATTTTACCAAGATCAATGTAAATGTTCCGCATATCTTGACGTTGAACTAGTCCAGTAACGATATCATCTTCTTTGTCGATAAAAGCATTATAGATAAGTCCACGCTCTGCCTCGCGAATTCGTTGAGTTACAACCTGCTTAGCAGTCTGTGCGGCAATACGTCCAAAATCACGCGGTGTCACTTCAAGCTCAGCGATATCTTCCAGCTGGAAATGCGGGTTAATTTCTCTGGCTGCCGGCAATGAGATTTCAGTCCTTGTATCCAGGACCTCCTCAACAATTAACTTGCGGGCAAACACTTTAATGACACCTGTATTGCGATTCATGTCAACACGCACGTTCTGTGCTGCATTGAAATTACGTTTATAACTAGAGATCAGCGCCGCTTCAATCGCTTCAAACAGCACATCTTTACTGATGCCTCTCTCCCTCTCCAGCTCATTCATTGCTTCAATAAACTCCATACTCATGAATTTCCGGCCCCCCTTTCAAGACGTTAAAAAATAATGGCCAATCTCGCACTTGCGACCTTGGCGTACGGTACTACATGTTCTTTTTTGCCCGCGGAGATGAGCAGTTCCTCGTTCTCGAACGAGAGCAAACGACCTTCAAATTCTTTGAGTCCTTGAATCGGCTCATAAACAGTCACATACACGTCCTTACCTACCGCTTTAGCTACATCCGCAGCTTTTTTGAGAGGACGCTCTGCTCCCGGCGAGGAAACCTCAAGGAAATATGCCTCAGGAATAGGATCATTCTCATCTAACTTCTGACTGAAATATTCGCTAATGATCCCGCAGTCATCAATATCAATGCCGCCTTCTTTATCTACGAATATACGCAGAAACCAATTGGAGCCTTCCTTCACGTATTCAACGTCCACCAGTTCGAAACCATTGTCGTCGAGATAGGGCCCGAGCATCTGCTCTACCGTTTGTTTAATTTTAGATTTGGGTGTGCTCAAAAGAAAATTACCTCCACGAACTTGTCTTTTGCTATATACCAAAGATAAAGAGTGGGTTTCCCCACTCTTTACACAACGGACTTATCTCATTATTACCAAAGAAATTATACCATAGGGAAACTGGACTGACAAGTGCTAGCCCTTGACTCCCCCTTTGGAGCACTCTTTTCTAGCCATGAAATAAGTGTTGTTAAAGCCTTTAAAATAGGGAAAGTTGATTGCTTTCCGGTAAGCCGCGGAAGCAGCCCATGCCGGTCAGCAGCTCTATAACCGTCTTACTTGCCTTTGATTTCTGCTGGAAATCTTCAATAGACAGGAACTCGCCAGCATCTTTCGCAGCAGCTATGTTGATAGCAGCATTCTCACCAATTCCCGCTAAAGCAGAAAACGGAGGAATCAAACTCTTGTCATCAACAATAAACTTATTCGCTTCTGAGCGGTAAAGATCAATGTTTTTGAATGTAAACCCACGTGCCGTCATCTCCAAAGCCATCTCAAGGACAGGCAACATAGCCTTTTCCTTAGGCAAAGCTTGAAATCCTTTTTGCTCAATTTCTACGATCTGACGGCTGATGGCTTCATACCCCTTACAGCACAATTCAATATCAAAATCTGCTGCACGTACAGAGAAATAAGTCGCATAATATTCAATAGGATGATACAGCTTGAAGTAGGCGGTACGTACTGCAGAAATTACGTATGCAGCTGCATGCGCCTTCGGGAACATGTATTGAATCTTTAGACAAGAATCAATATACCATTGTGGGACCTTGCACTTTTTCATTTCCTCGATCCATTCGTCAGACAAACCTTTACCTTTACGAACACTCTCGGTAATTTTAAAGGCCAAGCTCGCATCCATTCCCGCTTTATAAATTAAGAAGAGCATGATGTCATCACGACAACCGATAACGGTCTTAATGTTACAAGTGTTATTCTTTATAAGCTCTTGAGCGTTACCAAGCCAAACACCAGTACCATGAGACAAACCTGATATTTGCAGTAAGTCAGCAAAGCTGGACGGCTTCGACTCAATAAGCATTTGACGTACGAACTTGGTACCCATTTCGGGCACACCATAGGTCGCAACCGGTGATCTGATTTCGTCAGGTCTTACTCCAAGTGCATCTGTAGAGTTAAACATGCTCATTACTTTCGGATCATTCATCGGGATAGAAGTTGGATCAACACCTGTCAAATCCTGAAGCATCCGCATCATCGTCGGATCATCATGACCCAGAATATCAAGCTTCAGCAAATTCGCGTCAAAAGCGTGATAATCAAAGTGTGTGGTCTTCCATTCAGCATTGACATCATCCGCCGGGAATTGTACTGGCGTAATATCTTCTACCTCCATATAGTCTGGAACAACGACTATACCACCCGGATGCTGTCCCGTACTACGTTTAACGCCTGTACAGCCAGCCGCCAGACGGCCAACTTCAGCTCCACGCCAACGTTTCTGGTGAAGTTCTTCGTATTTTTTTGCAAATCCGAAGGCTGTCTTCTCAGCTACGGTACCAATCGTTCCGGCACGGAATACATTTTTCTCACCAAACATTTCTTTGGTAAAGTTATGTGCATTCGGTTGATATTCCCCTGAGAAATTCAAGTCGATATCGGGGACTTTATCCCCCTTAAATCCAAGGAAGGTCTCGAACGGAATATCCTGGCCTTCACCTTTGAGCTTCAGACCGCAATCCGGGCAGACTTTATCTGGTAAATCGAATCCGCTCCGCACACTACCGTCCAGGAACCATTCATTATGGCGACACTCGGGGTTTAGGCAAATATAATGCGCAGGCAAAGGATTAACTTCTGAAATTCCTAGAAATGTAGCTACTACAGATGAACCTACGGAACCCCGCGAGCCTACGAGATACCCATCCTGATTTGACTTTTTAACGAGACGTTCAGAAATCAAATAGTTGGCAGAGAACCCGTATTTAATAATCGGTGCAAGCTCTTTCTCCAAACGGGCAATAACTACCTCAGGCAGCTCTTCACCGTAAATGGATTTGGCAGTATTGTAGCAGGTCTCGCGAATTTCTTCGTCCGCCCCGTCAATAATTGGTGTAAATAGCTTATCTGGAAATAGCTCCAGTTCTTCAAAACGCTCCGCCAGCTCAACTGTATTTGTGACAACGACTTCCATCGCTTTTTCAGCACCAAGAAATTCGAATTCAGACAGCATTTCATCTGTTGTGCGGAAGTGTGCATCCGGTTTGCGTTGGTCTTTAAGCGGACTAAAGCCCGTAATCCCATTAATCGTAATATCACGATACAGCTTGTCCCGGGGTTCAAGATAATGTACATTCCCCGTTGCGATAACAGGTTTATTCAACTGTTCCCCTATTTCGCAAACCTTCCGGACTACATCGCGAAGCTCATCAGGGCCTGCTACAAAGCCCTTGTCCACCAAGTGCATGTACATGGTCAATGGCTGAATCTCCAGCACATCATAAAAATGAGCAACCTCCATGGCTTCCTCAGTCGTTTTGTTGAGTACTGCTTCAAAAAACTCTCCACGTTCACAACCGGAAATCACTAGCAGTCCATCTCTATGCTCTTCCAGCTTGGATTTTGGAATACAAGGTACACGTTTGAAATATTCCGTATGTGACATGGAAATGAGCTTATAGAGATTTTTTTTGCCTATTTGATTAAGTGCATAAATATTACAGTGGAACGGTCTTGTGTTCGAAAGATCATTACCCACATAATCGTTTAGTCGATCAAGGCGGGTCATGCCCTTCATCTTTTCAGCATCTGCGAGCAATCCTGTTAATATACCGCCAAGTGCTATGGTATCATCAATCGCACGGTGATGGCTTTCCAGAAGAACTTTATATTTATCGGCTAATGTGTTCAGCCTGTGATTCTTCATGCTTGGATATAGTAACCGAGCGAGCTCAAGCGTATCAAGAGATGGATTCGGAAGCACAGGTTCACCTATTTTACGTAACGAGGCCTGAATAAAACCCATATCAAATCTGGCGTTATGAGCTACAAGGATACTGTCACCCACAAATTCAACAAACTTACGCAGCACTGGTTCAAGATCAGGAGCATCCTTAACCATTTCATCCGTAATATTGGTCAATTGCTGAATATGATAAGGGATTTTCTCATGCGGATTAACAAAAGTAGAATAACGGTCTACTTCTTTGCCTTCGCACATTTTAATGGCCGCCAGCTCCGTAATATTATTGCGGGTAATCGATAAACCCGTGGTTTCTATATCAAACACTACATAGGTAGCTGTCTTCAAGTCCAAAGGCTGAGCGTTCTCGACAATATTCACAGAGTCATTCACAACATTAGCTTCCACACCATAAATCATTTTTATCTTATGCTTATGAGCTGCATGGTTTGCATCAGGAAAAGCCTGAACGCCACCATGATCAGAAATAGCAATCGCAGGATGACCCCACTGGGCAGCTGTTTTGACATAGGTAGTGATCGGAGTGACCGCATCCATCGTACTCATCGTAGTGTGAAGGTGGAATTCCACCCGTTTCTTAGGAGCTGTATCTTTACGCGCAGGCGGTGCCTTAACTTCCGTTAAATCTGAAGGGATCATCACGAGCTCAGGAATCTGCATAAAACGGTCATATTCTACTTTCCCGCGTGCTCTTACCCATTTGCCATTAGCTAGCTGACTCATAACCTTCAGATCATCTTTAGTCTTCGCGAACATCTTCATTTGTAGAGAATCCGTAAAATCGGTCAGACTGAAAGTGAACAAGGTACTGCCATTGCGAAGCTCCTTACGATCCAGACCAAAAATGGTACCCTGAATTGTAATTTTCTTCTCTTCATCTTGAATTTCAAGAATCGGCACGGCCTGTTCCTTAATTTCATACCCCACTTGAAGCTTAATTACTTCATTAGGATCGCTATCATCAGCAGGAGCTTCTGTTTCCACAGCAGTCATCATCTGCTCAACGATCTCGCGTTGTTCTTGCTGAAGCTTTTGCTGAAATTCTTCGAATGCTTCAACATTATTATTTTCGTTCTCCGCCATTAGTAATTTAACTTTTAAGGAGAGACCGAAATACTTATCATAAAATTTAATAATTGCTCCATCGATGCCTTTTTTGCGAGCCAACTCCATCGAAGTGGAATCACTCATCGTTAACATTAAAGTATCCTCTTTAAGCTCCTGTGAGGAGCGGGTCAGCCAGCCGTTTACCGATGGGATCTCCCGATGTACCCACTCCAGAAACAGTCCCCAATATTCCTGGACAAGCTCCGCTCTGCTAACCTTCTCATCATATAGGAACAAAAAGCTTACTTTAGCTATATGCTGTAGCTTCTCACGCATTCTAAGGCAAAATGTCCGATATACCTGTGCTGGAACCAGACTTTCTTTCGCAATAATGATTTGCCAGTCCCGATTACCGCGACTGATCTCAACACGTTCTATATACCCATCCAAAAAGTAGGGGTCCATGATTGCAGGCGGAATTTCACCCTGCTTCATCAAGAGCTCGAACCTTTTTCTTCTCTCCTGGTTTTGTTCCATGCTTTCCTCCCACCTTTAATAACCCAGTTAAAACTATCCATGATATACAGTGAAAGTACAATATGATAAGAAGAAACGATGTAGTCGACTTTTAAAGACGACAACTGTTTCTCGTAAAAATATAAGAATTTATAGCGAAAACCTATAAATTCTTATATTTTAAAAAGCTTCTGGGTTCAAAAAGCATTGGGTTCTTACGGCCCGCCGACTCCTCTCGCCAGAAGCTAAATTAAAATACTACAAGACTGTTGATCGGTGCCTAATGATTAATACGCCTTTGCAAAAACCACAGTATGCTTGGCTGGTTGGCCACAGCATATGCAGACTTGCTTAGTCTCCGCTGGATCAAAAGGAATATTGCGGCTACCCGCACCTGTCTCTTCCTTAACTTTGGACTCGCATTCTTCGGAACCACACCATCCCGCTAGAGCAAATCCACGTTTTTCGTCCATCGAAGCTTTCATTTCCTCCAAGGAATCCACAGAATAGAAGTGGTCCTCACGGAATTTCAGCGCACGTTCGAACATTTCCTTGTGAACCTGTTCAAGCATTGTTTGAACCTCTTCTACGAGGTTCTCCTGTTGAATAACCTTCTTCTCACCGGTGACACGTGAGACGAGAACGCAGACGCCATTCTCCATGTCACGTGGTCCAAGCTCCAAACGTACTGGCACTCCACGCATTTCATATTCATTAAACTTCCAGCCTGGGGTAACATCTGAACGATCATCCACACGTACACGAACGCCAGCATTCTTCAATTCCTTGAACAGCTCGTCCGTCCGCCCAATCACAGCTTCGCGGGTCTTAGGAGGTCCGATAGGAATCATAATAACTTGCGTTGGAGCTACCTTAGGCGGCAGAACAAGACCGCGGTCATCTCCATGCACCATAATCAGGGAGCCAATCAAGCGAGTGGTTGAGCCCCATGAAGTAGTGTGTACATACTCCAAATTATTGTCACGGCTTAAATATTGAATCTCAAAAGCTGTGGCAAACTTGGTGCCAAGGTAATGTGAAGTAGCAGCCTGAACAGCGCGTCCATCCTTCATCATCGCTTCAATAGAATACGTATCTACCGCACCGGCAAAACGCTCGGAAGGTGTCTTTTGTCCGGTAATAACCGGAATGGCAAGATAGGTCTCGACAAAATCACGGTAGTTATCCAGCATCCGCATAGTTTCTTCACGAGCTTCCGCTTCATTCTCATGCGCGGTATGCCCTTCTTGCCAAAGAAACTCAGTAGTGCGGATAAATGGCAATGTACGTTTCTCCCAACGAACCACGTTCGCCCATTGATTGATAAGTACAGGAAGGTCACGATAAGATTGAATCCATTTGGAGTACATGTGGCCGAACATGGTCTCTGAAGTAGGACGAACTGCGAGACGTTCCTCAAGTACGTCACCACCCGCTTCTGTTACCCATGGCAGCTCTGGATTAAAGCCTTCAATGTGATCCTTTTCCTTCTGAAAGAAACTCTCTGGAATGAACACTGGAAAATAAGCGTTTCGATGCCCAGTTTCCTTGAGTCGACGGTTCATTTCCTCCTGAATATGCTCCCATATTTCATAGCCTTCTGGCTTAAATACAATACAGCCACGAACAGGAGAGTAATCCATCAAGTCTCCTTTTTTAATAACATCAATATACCAGCGTGAGAAATCCTCGCTTTGCGGCGTGATTTCCGTAACGAATTGTTTATCTTTTGCCATGTAATGGAATGCCTCCCGAAGAAAATTAGCCGCTGATCAAACGTAAAATATCATTATACGTAACAGCAATCATTAATAAAAATAGCAGTGCAAAACCTACAAAGTGAACCATGCCTTCATGACCCGGATCCACAGGTTTGCCACGCAGTGCCTCTACACCTAGGAATGCCAGACGGCTTCCATCGAGTGCCGGAATCGGCAAGAGGTTAAATATCCCCAGATATAGACTCAAAATAGCGGCCCAGTATGTAAGATACTGAATACCTTGTTGAGCAATTTGACCGGTTACCTCAAACGTACGAACCGGACCTCCAATATCATCCATATTGAATTTATTGATCAATTGTTTAAAGCCCAAAAAGATAGCTTCTGTCGTATCGACCATAGCTTTTCCTGAACCCGTTATCGTCTCGCCAAAACCAGCTTTACGAGTAGGCAGCTCAGGAGTGATGCCTATTTTACCGCCTTCTTGCCCTTCCATACTACGAGGAACTAGCGTAACGTTAAGGGTTTCCTCTCCCCGCTGCAGCGTCCAGTTCATTTCTTTCCCTTTGGACTCCGAGGTCAAGCTAATCATTTTTTGGTAATCAGCACCGATTTTCTCACCATTGATGGAGACAATGATGTCGCCCTTTTGGAGTCCTGCTTCTTGCGCAGGCATTCCTTCGGAGACGTCGCCAATCTTAACAAAAGTAGGATTTTCAACTTGAATACCGACCATTTGCAAATGGATGGCGAAGAGTACAAAAGCTAACAGAAAGTTCATCACAGGACCCGCAACAATAGCCAACGCACGCTGACCCACGGTCTTGCTGCCGAATTGACGATCTTTAGGTGCAATTTGTGTCTGTTGCGTCCCTTTAATCATCATTGCTTGCGGATGAACATCATAAGTAGTAACTTCTCCGTCCACATCTAAGGTAATCTGCAATTTATCCTCGAGATCGGTATTCAGCGCCTCACCACGGATAACATTTCTACGGGTGTCTAGTGCATCCAGATAAATGTTTTTAACTTTATTGTCTTGTCCGAGCCTTACCGCAATGGTCTGTCCAGAACCAATCTCGACAATCTCAGGATCTTCACCAGCCATACGGGCATAACCGCCAAAAGGCAGTAAGCGAAGAGTGAACTGAGTCTCATTCCGTTTATAAGAAAACAGTTTCGGACCGAAACCGATAGCAAATTCCCTCACGAGAATACCGGCGCGTTTGGCAAAATAATAGTGACCCCATTCGTGTACAGTCACAAGTACAAAAAACATGAGCACCGTTAAAAAAACGACCTGAACCATTTCCAAACGTATCATCCCCCTTTAGGTGTAAGACCGAAGTATGTCCTCTTAATTTATCATTATTCTCCGATCAGGCACAAGAGAATCAACTGTCCCAACCTATTTTTAGGGCAAAGTAAGTATTTCCATTCAAGCAATAACGCCATCGGTGTCCCTTAAGGAGACGGTACGCGTTTACGCGAGAAATATAAGGATAATGTATAAAGTGAAACTTATACTTTCTTATATTTTGAAAAGGATATCTTTCTACGTTCTACAGCGTAGCTGCCAGTTCTCGAACACGTCTATCACAGGATTCAATTTGTTCCAGATTCGGATTATGCTCGTTATTATGACGATCTAGCACTTCTCCGATAATCTCCTCAATACGCAGGAACGAGATCTCATGACTCAAGAATCGAGCAACAGCTATTTCGTTCGCAGCATTAAAAGCTGTAGTCGCCGTTCCACCAACTTTTCCACAATCTATCGCTAGCTTCAGTGCAGGGTAACGTTCAAAGTCCATTTCACGGAAGGTCAAACGTCCTATCTCAGCTAACGACAACCGCTGTGCTGGAGATTCCCAACGAGCTGGATAAGTAAGTGCATATTGAATCGGGACACGCATATCGGGATTGCCAAGCTGGGCAATAATACTGCTGTCACGGAATTCAACATAAGAGTGAATGATGCTCTCCGGGTGCAGCAGCACATTCACTTGTTCATACGGAAGACCGAATAACCAATGCGCTTCAATAACCTCTAGGCCCTTGTTCACCATTGTAGCAGAATCTATCGTTATTTTCGCGCCCATGCTCCAATTCGGATGACGAAGTGCATCTTCTACCGTCACATCCTTAAGCTGATCACGCGTAAAGTCACGGAATGAGCCGCCGGATGCTGTTAAAGTAATGTAGGCAATATCTGAGATGTTCTCGCCATTGAGACATTGATAAATAGCTGAATGCTCACTATCAATCGGCAACAGCTTAACTCCCTTACGATTAGCGAGATCAGTGACCAAATGTCCGGCCGTTACTAATGTCTCCTTATTGGCGAGTCCAATATGTTTGCCAGCTTCAATTGCCGCTAGTGTTGATTGAAGCCCTACGCTTCCCATAACAGCCGTTACAACCATTTCGGCATCGCCGCCAGCCGCCACTTCAACAAGCCCTTCATTCCCGCTGTAAAGCTCTATACCAGAAGGTAGGCTGGATCTAATCTCATCTGCCAGCTCTTTCGTTGCCACAGAGACTCTACGCGGGTTAAAACGACGAACTTGCTCCAGTAATAATGCTGTATTTGTTCCGGCCGCCAAGCCATCTACTTCAAAAGAGTCTGGGTGCATTGCGATGACATCTAGAGTCTGAGTGCCGATCGAACCCGTCGAACCTAGAACACTTATTTTTTTCATAGTTATACTCTCTCTCCCTTCGTTTAATAGTAAGGCATAAGCATTACAATATGTACGAATGGAAATACGATAATCCAGCTGTCACATCGATCAAGAATACCGCCATGCCCTGGCAAAAGTGTACCTGAGTCTTTAATGCCATACGCACGTTTATAAGCTGACTGCACAAGATCTCCAAGCTGCCCTAATATCGCACAAGAAAGCCCAATAAGCAATGCTCGTCCTATCGTCAAGTGTTCAGGAGCAAGCAGCGCAAACACGATAGAAATAAGCATCGAGATCAGTACCCCGCCAACAGCACCTTCCACCGTTTTGTTAGGACTGATGGCCGGCCAGAGCTTGTTCTTGCCAAAGCTTCTGCCTACAAAATATGCCCCCGCATCACTGCCCCAAATGCAGAACAGGAGCAAAAAAGTCCAGTACAAACCATGTCCGTCATCCGATGCACGAGCCACGGCCATATAAGAGAAGCCCATTCCAATGTATACAATACCAGTAAACAGCAAGGCTGTTACTCGAATATCTAATTTATTTTTAGTAAAAACGGTGACCAGAAGAAACAATAACAGCAGAATCCAAATCCCTTGCTCCCAGGACAACGGCTCATTAACACCAAGCAAATTCCATGGGATCATGAAGCTTAGAATAGCTGCGTAACCCAGAACAGTAGTACCGGAAAGCGTAGGAATACCTATCATTTTGACAAATTCATAAAAACCTATAAGAGCCATAGCAATAAGCAGAACCTGATACGGCCAGTTTCCCAGTACACATAACCCTAAAAATAATACTCCGGCAACAATTCCGGTAATCAATCGCTGCTTCAAAGGTTCCATCTCCTAACAAGCTACTTCAGTCCACCATAACGGCGTGTTCGTCGTTGATATTCAGCAACGGCCTGATGCAAATGCTCTTTGTCGAACTCAGGCCAGTACACATCAGTAAACCACAGTTCACTATAGGCAACCTGCCATAACATAAAATTGCTAAGCCGAATTTCTCCGCTTGTACGTATCAGCAAATCAGGATCGGGTAAACCAGCAGTTAATAGTCTGTTGTTAATCAACTCTGATGTAATTTCTTCTGGCGACAATATACCAGCTTGGATATCTTTCCCTAAACTGCGCATACAGCCTTCTATTTCATTGCGTCCACCATAGTTAAGAGCAAAATTTAAGATCAATCCAGTATTCTCTTTTGTTCGAGCTACCGCCTCTTCCATAGCCTTACGGGTATATGAAGGTAAAGCGTCAGCGTCACCCATCATGCGTACTTGAACATTCTTCTCGATTAGCTCATCAAGCTCAATCGCCAGAAACTCCCCAGGCAAACGCATCAAGTAATCGACTTCTTCTTTCGGGCGTATCCAGTTTTCTGTCGAGAACGCATACATCGTTAAGTATTTAATACCTAATTCGTCTGCAGCGATCGTAGCACGTTTGACAGCCTTCATGCCGTTCTGATGACCCATAACGCGCGGTAAGCCGCGCCGTTTAGCCCAGCGTCCATTACCATCCATTATCACAGCCACATGCCGGGGAATGTTATCCGGTGAAATCTCGACTGACTGTTGCCTGTCTTTACGGCTCAGCCACGCTTGAATCCGTTTGATCATTTCCGTTTCCTCCAAGCTCTTATCAGAAAGAGACAAACCCCACCATTAACGGAGGGGCCTTAAGTCTCTTGAATATCATTAAACTTCCATAATCTCTTTTTCTTTGGAAACAAGCACTTTGTCAACTTCGGCTATGAACTTATCCGTTGTTTTTTGAATGTCTTCCTGATGGCCACGGGACTCATCTTCAGAGATACCGTTTTTCTCCATCTTTTTAATATCATCGTTGGCATCACGGCGAATGTTGCGGATCGCAACTTTCGCTTCTTCACCAAACTTTTTAGTCAGCTTAACCAAGTCCGTCCGACGCTCTTCAGTCAGCGGAGGGATAGAAAGACGAATAATGGTGCCGTCATTGGCAGGTGTCAATCCGATATCGGATTTCATGATCGCCCGTTCAATATCAGACATCGATGTTTTGTCCCACGGCTGAATCAACAGTGTCCGGGAATCCGGAGTACTAATGTTGGCCAGCTGATTAATTGGAGTAGGTGCCCCGTAATATTCAACTTGAATACGATCGAGAAGCGATGTTGTTGCACGTCCTGCACGTAATGTCGCCAAGTCACGTTTCAGCGATGAAATCGCTTTTTCCATACGCTCTTCAGCATTTTTTTTGACCGATTGTGGCATTAATCTACACTCCCTTTAACAATCGTTCCGATCTTCTCACCGAGAACGACACGTTTGATATTGCCTTGTTCTGTAATGGCAAATACAATGAGCGGTATATTGTTATCCATGCATAAAGATGAAGCTGTTGAATCCATAACACCGAGGTTTTTGTTCAGAACATCCATATAAGTAAGCTGTTCGAATTTCTCAGCGGTACTATCTTTGAACGGATCAGCAGAATATACTCCATCAACCTTATTTTTCGCCATCAGAATAACTTCTGCTTCGATCTCTGCCGCTCTAAGTGCTGCAGTAGTATCTGTTGAGAAGAATGGGTTACCTGTGCCTGCTGCAAAAATAACAACACGGCCCTTCTCCAAGTGGCGAATCGCACGACGACGAATGTATGGTTCAGCAATTTGCTGCATCGAGATTGAAGTCTGTACTCTTGTTGGCACATCGATTTGCTCCAATGCATCCTGCAGTGCAAGTGAGTTCATTACTGTTGCCAGCATGCCCATATAATCTGCAGTAGCGCGATCTATGCCGCTTGCGCTGCCCGCGATCCCGCGCCAAATGTTCCCCCCGCCACAAACAATCGCAACCTGAACGCCAAGTTCTACAACTTCCTTGATCTGTTCAGCGATGGAAATAATCATGTCGGCATCAATACCATATCCGTTTTGTCCTGCCAAAGACTCTCCACTTACCTTAAGGACTACTCTCTTAAATACCGGCTGTTCCAAATGTATACCCTCACTTTCTGCAAAAGACGGAACACTACGTGTACGTGTTCCGCTCTTCTGATACTTGCCTTTATTCAATTCTTCACATTTATGATGAAACTATTATTGATTAACTTGTGCCATAACTTCTTCAACAAAGTTATCCACTTTCTTTTCCAAACCTTCGCCTAGTTCAAAACGAGCAAAACGACGGATCGAGATGTTTTCTCCGATGGTGCTGATTTTTTCATTCAACAATTGGGAGATTGTTTTGTCAGGGTCTTTAACGAAAGTTTGCTCAAGCAAGCAATATTCTTCGTAATATTTACCAATACGTCCTTCAACCATTTTTTCAATGATTTTCTCAGGCTTACCTTCGTTCAAAGCTTGAGCTTTCAGGATTTCTTTTTCTTTCTCAACATCTTCTTGTGGAACTTCTTCACGACGAACATAACGCGGGTTTGCTGCAGCGATTTGCATAGCGATATCGCGAGCAAATTCCTTGAAGGAATCTGTTTTACCAACAAAGTCAGTTTCGCAGTTGATTTCTACAAGTACACCAATACGGCCGCCAGCGTGGATGTAAGATTCTACAACGCCTTCAGTAGCAATACGTCCTGCTTTGTTCGCTGCTGCGGACAGACCTTTTTCACGAAGCAATTCTGCTGCTTTAGTGATATCGTTATTAGCTTCTTCAAGCGCTTTTTTACAATCAAGCATACCAGCGCCTGTTCTTTCACGAAGTTCTTTTACTGCTTTTGCATCAACTGCCATTGTTTATTCCCTCCAGGTAATTGTCGTTTTCTTACATTATTCAAGGCCTTTATCCTAAAAAAAGGGCAGTGAGAGGTTATCCACCTGCCAACCACCCTTTTCATTTAAGTTCTTGTATGTGTTAGTCGCTACTTAAGCAGTAGTTGTGTCTTCGCCTTGGTGAGCTTCAACAACAGCGTCTGCCATTTTACCAGTCAACAATTTAACAGCGCGGATAGCGTCGTCGTTACCTGGAATTACGTAGTCGATTTCGTCTGGATCACAGTTAGTATCAACGATAGCTACGATTGGAATACCCAATTTGCGAGCTTCTGCAACTGCAATACGCTCTTTACGCGGGTCAATGATGAACAGCGCGCTTGGAAGACCTTTCATGTTCTTGATACCGCCCAAGAATTTTTCAAGACGATCTTTCTCTTTGCGAAGAAGGATAACTTCTTTCTTAGGTAGTACTTCAAAAGTACCGTCTTCTTCCCAAGATTCCAATTTCTTCAAGCGATCAATACGCTTTTGGATAGTTTGGAAGTTAGTAAGAGTTCCGCCCAACCAACGTTGGTTAATGAAGAACATACCGGAACGTTCTGCTTCTTCTTTTACGGAATCTTGAGCTTGTTTCTTTGTTCCTACGAATAGGATTGTGCCGTTGTCACCAGCGACGCTTTTTACAAAGTTGTAAGCTTCCTCTACCTTTTTGACTGTTTTTTGCAAGTCAATAATGTAAATTCCGTTTCTTTCAGTGAAGATATAACGATCCATCTTTGGGTTCCAACGACGAGTCTGGTGACCGAAGTGTACCCCAGCTTCTAGAAGCTGTTTCATGGAGATTACTGCCATCTTCACACACCTCCTAAGTTTGGTTTATTGTGTGTCTCCTCCGCCATGCGTCATCTTTCAGCAAGACTTTCTTCAGAAGAAAGCACCCCTTGTCGAAATCAACCGGCGTGTGTTTTAACACCGTCAATTACTATACCATATTATCTCAGTGTATGCAACGATCACTTTAAAGTTATTAATTTCTCTATTATCGAGTCAATACTTTCTCCCTTATTAAAGCTATAAGAACCGGATTGAATTTTGGTATTAATCTTACGTTTGTTTGCAGCCTCTAGAAAAGTAGACTTATCTTTAATGACGCCAGCCTTCGCTAAAATATCTGTTGTTGCGGTCAATGTGCTGCCAGATGGAATTCGAACAGAAACACTAGCATTTGCTGTGACTTTAGGCGTTACAGGAGCTACAGCGGTTGGAGCGGCACTGGCCTTTGGAGTGACCTTTGGCTGCTCAACCTTGCCGTTAGTAGGCGTAGATGGCTTGTTCGGCGCAATGGCTTTATCAGAGCTCTCAGGCGTTGTAGGTGACACTGCCGGAGTGGGGGAGGCTGCAGCAGCCGGCGCAGAGGGGCTGACGTTCTCCTTGCTTTCTGCTGTCGCCCCCCCGGTCTCTGTGACTTCCTCTTTATTATCATTCTCAGCTTCCCCCGAGGAAGGTGCTGCAGCTTCATCGATGACTTTCATATTCAATTTCTCCGCACCCTGTAGAACTTGTTCTTTGGTAAGTGGAGCCGCTCCACCGGAGATCATTAGTTGAAGTAATAAAGCGCCAGTAATTAGTCCTGTGCCTAGCCCGAACAAGAATGAACGGTTCTTAATCATACCGATTCCTCCTGTTTGGCAAGTTGCAGAATCAGTTGCACTTCCCCTCGCTGAAGTCCAGCTGTCTTGGCAATGGAGTCTATCGATTTGCCCTGCTCATGCAGTTCAAACAATCTTGGGTAACGTAATTTTATCGAACTAATAGGTTTCGCTTTCACATCTGGCGACACTGAACTCATCTCTGCTGGGAGAGACGGATCTTCGTTTACACCAACTTTAACCTTCGAACCTTGTTCAACCGACACTGCAAGTTCTTTCAAACTCTTCTCTTCCTCGGCCACTCGTGCTTCTAGCTTTAAAGAGCTGTTCTGCAACTCTACCACTTGACTCTGTAATTCATTAACCTGTCCCTGCAGTACATTATGATTAGTTTGCGATTGTTGTTTAATACTACTAACTAATTGTACCAGTTCCTCATTCTCGCGCTCTATGTCTGCCATATATAGCTCAAGCGCAGCCTCTGTTTCTTTGAGGCTTTGCTGATTAGCTTTTCCTTCCTTTACACGTGCGGGAAGTAAAAGGGCATAAAGAATAGCGGCGACACCTACTAGCACAATATAAACCCATGGTTGCAAGTGCCTTATCTCCTTTTACATATCAGATGTAGATTCGTGTAGATTCTTATTAAAGACTTAGATCAATGCGTTGGCCTTTGTAAGGATGCTCAGCATCACGGGTTGCAGGCGGGTTCGAATGTTTATCTGACGAAGAATTGCCACCTGAATGCTGATTGCCTTTTCCACCGCCATCCCGTAAAGCTGATTCAGAAGACTCATCCACTTCAGTGCTCCGCATAGCCAATTCCTGACTTTGTTTTACATTTTGCCCAGCCAATTGATGTTGGTCGATAGCAGGACGTTGCTGAGATTCATTCTGAAGCTTGCCCGCCTCCGTGGTGCGAGGCAAAGCAATTTGCAGTTCCACCGGTTTAAGGCTCATCTTAACCCTTCTCTCACAAGTAATGGCCGGCCGCAAATGCTGCCCGCCTGATTAATTGTACGGCGTTAAAGATATATCCCCATCACTGTAAATAAACACAACCCGTTCCGTAGCATCCTTAACAAATCGGGTATATCTGCCGATCATGATCTTTGAACCGCCATAAATGGTTTTGATAACCTCAACTCTCGCTCTACCTGTATCTTCTAACATTCTTTCTATCTCTAGCACCCGCTCTTTAATTCTTTTTTCTTCACGTTGATGGGATTGTTTTGTAGCATTTAATTTGACGCGAAGCGCCACTTTATCCGCAGGGAGCTGACCGTTAGTAGCCAATTGATTTAATAGATACAAAGCTTTAGAGGTTTTATCCTCGTTCTCCAGCAGCTGCCGCAGCTCTTGACGAAGTTCATTTATCTCATTTCTAAGCTCTGGAACCACGCCTACCTCAATCACAGTCGCAGTGGACATGGTGTTACCTATAGTTCTTGCTACAACTCTTTCTCCAGACTGAACGATTCCACCCACAATCAAACCTTTAGAGCCGTTACAGATAACATCTCTACCAGCACGTATATTGGAGTGCATAATACTCTGAGAAACAATTACATCTTCCCCAGCGGTTACGTTTCCATCTTGAATGAAAGAAACCTTCACACTTTTTCCAGCGGTAACTTGGCCTTTGTTATATCCGATAATTCCACCAGTAATTTCAATGGAGCCCCCAGAGATTAACTCTGCACCTTCAACGCCGCCTACAACCCGAATATCACCGGCAGACTTTACAGTGAAGCCTGAAAGGACATTCCCACGTATGACGACTGTACCTACAAAATCAATATTTCCAGTGCCGTAATCGACATCACCATTCACTTCATATACAGGAAACACATTGATTTTCCCGTTATCAGTTAACGTGACCAGTCCATCAATCGCTGCGTACATCGAAGTGCCATCGTTATCAATGAGTACATTTTTCCCGATTTTAAAATGAGCTTCCTTTCCAGCCTTGAAAGCAAGCTCATCACCAGTTACAGTCATCCCTAACTTTCCAGGCTGGGCAGGGATAATTTTAGCTATTAACTTTCCTTTAAGCACATTACGAAGCCGGACCAAGTCCTTGTAGTCGACCTTACCATCCGCTTTCTCAAGCGGTTTGCGGTCCTCTTCCAGATCAACTGTAAGCATAACTCGTCCATCCGTGCCATGCACAGCAGGATAACCTGCAGCAATCGGAACTTTACTCCAAAAAAACTCCTCAGGATGACTACTAATACGTTCGACAACATCACTCTTGATACCGTAGCGAATATTGTGACTGTGCAGGAAGGCTTCCAGTTCTGTAGATGAGCAGGAAAAATTCTCATCCTTTTTGGAGAACTGCAAATACGCGATTCCTTTGTCCTCCGAAAAAGTTATACTCAAGTACTGATTCAAAGCATATTGACCGATCAAATTTTGCTCCCCCTTGTCACCGCTAACGGTTAATCGTTCTGCATAAGGAGATCACGGTTCTTCTCGAGCGTTCCCCTCAGCCGCAAAATAGCTTTGGAATGCAACTGCGAAATTCTTGAAGGAGATAACGACATGACCTCAGCAATCTCACTTAAAGATAAATCTTCATAATATAAAAGGGACACAACGGTCCTTTCTTTCACCGTTAATTTCTCAATACCTTTGGTGAGCGCTTCGCGCAAGTAGAATTCATTTACCTTGCTATCCGGATTCTTAGCTTTATCGTCCACCAGTATGGACATTCGGGTCTCTGATTCCTCTTCACGAATCGGGTCTTCCAGTGAACAAAGTGACATCACAGCCACATCCTGCAACATATTTTGAAATTCCAGTTCACTAATATTAAGGTATTGGCTCATTTCCTCGTCACTAACTGACCTTAAGTGCTTCTGCTCCAGCTGCTGATAAGCGTCCTCAATTTTTTTAGCTTTTTCCCTAACGGATCTAGGTACCCAATCACTTTGGCGTAATGAATCTAATATCGCACCACGCACACGCCAGGACGCATAGGTCTGAAATTGCAATCCTCGTTTGTAGTCGAATTTCTCAATCGCATCAATTAGTCCCATAACCCCATTACTGGCTAAATCATCTTTGGATACATTTTTGGGTAATCCCACAGCCAAACGACTGGATACATAATCAACAATATGGAGATAACTCTCTATCAGCTTCTTTTTGGCATCAGGGTCTCTGTGTTCTTTCCACTGTTCCCATAGCTCGTCAGTTTCCAATTGAGAAGCTTTACGCTCGTTCAATAGCTTTCACCCTTCCCAAAGTTTAGTCAGCGAGCATTCGCGGCGAAATGTACCTTCCAATAAGATCACCGATTCCGCCTCAGCCCTCACTTATTCTTCTTTCAGGTGACGAACGGCCTTGGCCAATTCTTCAGGATCCTTCATCGAAACTAGCTTAGGAGGTGTAAGAGGCTTAAATCCCTCGCTATTTTCGTTTCCTTGTCCTGGCTTCGGTTTTAGTAGATTGATTAATTCTTCATCCTCATTAGGCGTGCTGATATCCAGCTTCGCCCCAAGTTCTTCACCACCAGTATCCACTTCATCCGGAGGCGATGTTTGAATCATAATAAAACCCAATACCCATCTTACGAGGAAAGCAAGCAGAAACCAGATGATAAATGCAATTAGGCTTCTTAATAAACTAGTACCCAATACATTGTTACTGTAGGTTACAAAAAAGGTAAATATGAAACCTACCAAACCCGACACCAAGTTTATCAAAATGTTTCCAATCATATTCATAATTATAGTTCCTTAGCGCCTTTTTGCACACTGCGAATAAACAATATACCAGTGTTGCAGGCTATTTCTATCGTACGGCCATAATTGCCGCCTGTGTCTTCTGCGATTAACGGAATTTTTAAATTTTCAAGTGCTAGTTTACAAGATTCAACATTACGAGGCCCGATCCTCATGGTGTCGCTCCCCCCGGCAAAGGCAAACATTTGTGAACCTCCGGCCATCTTGGCTACGATCCGGCTCCGAACCGCCCCAAGCTCTAGCAGACGGGATAAGAGCTCCGGCACTGCAGTATCTGCAAACTTAGCGATGTTTAACTGCCCTTCCCTAGCAATCTCAGATGATGGGAGCATTACATGCGCCATCCCTGCGAGCTTTTTTCCAGGGTCAAACAATGTTAATCCCACGCAGGAGCCAAGACCTGTGGTACGAATTAAACTGTCTTGGCTACCCACGTTAAGATCCGCCATCCCTACTTTAATAATGCTTTGTTCTTCAATCATTTTCAAAAGGAACTCCTAGCGATTTGAAGATTTTCGGGAATGATTCCGGATCGGGAATAAGGAAAAATTGCCCTTCAATTTCGTTTTTCCCTTCGAAGAAGGTAGTGTCGATCAACAATGCATCGTCCCCCATCTGCCCGAATTGCAGCAGACCGTAGCTAAGGATAGCGCCAGCCATGTCCATAGCAAGGGCCGGCACCGTTGGATACATAGAAAGTGCGGTGAAATCTGCTAGAGAAGAAAGATACGATCCTGCCAAAATATTGCCAATTTCGCTTAGTGCAGAGAGCTCCATTTCTCCAAGCTCTTCATCACTCGATAGCTCAATGCCCGCAATACGACTAAGCAAGTTCATAGCCGCTTCTGGTGACAGAATGAAAAACAGGTTACCTGGAGCTTCACCCTCCACACGTAGAAACACCGCATATACAAGTTCTTCGGCTCCGCCAACTTTATCTGTTATTTCTTCAAAGTTAAGGAGCTGTACCTTAGGAACAGCCATATCTATCGGCTTATTCAAGAGCTGTGATAATGCGGTGGCTGCATTTCCAGCTCCAATGTTCCCAACTTCCTTAAGCACATCCATTTTGAAATCCTTATAGTGCTTAAATAGTTCCACAGGTTAGCCCTCTAGGCTTTCTAATTGAACGATTTCGCTTTTGTTAAGCACTTCTGACAAGTTAAGCATAATCAGTAAGCGCTCGTCTCCAATCTTGGCCACCCCATCCAAATACTTTGCCTTGATGCCGCCAACAACATCAGGAGGTGTATCAATAGAATCTCTGTTCAAATCTATAACATCATTTGCAGAGTCTACAATGAAGCCTACTTCCATTTCATTAACAGACACGATGATGATTCTTGTCTGATCGGTGTGTTCAGCCTCTTCGATGCCGAAACGGCCCCGTAGATCAATTACAGGAATAACAACCCCACGTAAATTAATTACACCTTTGATAAATGAATAGGTCTTAGGTACACGAGTAATGGGCATCATGCGCTCAATAGTTTGTACCTTTTCAACTTCAATTCCATATTCCTCTACGCCTAATTTAAACACTATCACTTTAATATCTTCAGCCATGGAATGAACCTCCCTGTTCTATCCTAGTTATTTAATAAAAGCGTTCGGATCAATAATAAGTGCTACTTGACCATCACCAAGAATGGTTGCGCCAGATATTCCTTGTACATCAGGCAAATATTTACCCAGATTCTTAATCACAACCTCGTTCTGGCCAATAAAATCCTGTACTGCTAAGGCAACTAATCTTTCTCCCTTGCGCACCACTACGATTTCTGTTTCTTCTTCGGTACTCTCATCATAATCTGGTACTGAAAAGAGACGACTTAGCGAAACCAGAGGAATATGCGAATCACGGAATTCTACCATTTTATTGCCATGGATTGTACGGATCTGAGATTGCTTCACGATTCCGGTTTCCACTATAGAGGTCAAAGGAATGGCATACTTCTCGGAACCTAATCGGATAAGCATTGCAGCAATGATTGATAGAGTTAAAGGCAGCTGCACTGAGAAATTTGTTCCTTTACCTGGAGCAGAATAAATCGTTACATTGCCGCCTAAAGAAGAAATCTTAGATTTCACTACATCCAGCCCTACCCCGCGGCCTGAAACATCAGAAATGACCTCTGCTGTACTGAAGCCTGGGGCAAATAACAACTGAAAAGCTTCATCGTCCGACATACTGGCTGCCTGCTCTTGTGTTATAACACCCTTCTTCACAGCAGATTTCAGAACCTTCTCTGGATAAATCCCTGTTCCATCTTCTTCGATCTCAATGAAGACGTGATTACCACTGTGGAAAGCCCGCAAATAGACCGTTCCGGTCTCAGGTTTACCAGCAGCAACACGATCCGCAATGGATTCGATACCATGGTCAACTGCATTACGCAATAAATGCACCAGCGGATCCCCGATTTCGTCAATGACCGTTCGGTCCAGCTCAGTTTCTGCTCCCGTGATGATAAGATCTACTTTTTTGTCTAGTGACTTGGCTAGATCACGAATCATACGTGGGAATCGGTTAAATACTGTATCTACTGGAACCATCCGCAGCTTCATTACAATATTCTGGAGATCTCCGCTTACCCGGCCCATATGCTCAACCGTTTCTGTAAGATCACCATTTTGAACCTCAGAAGCCAGCTGTTCCAATCGGACACGGTCGATAAGAAGTTCACTGAATAAATTCATCAACACGTCCAAACGTTCAATATCTACACGAATGGTACGTGATGGTGCCCCACCTGTTTTGTGAGCTGCCGGTTTGTTTCCTTCTTCTTTGGTTGGCAGGGGTTTAGCGGCAGAAGCGGCAGGTGTAGCTGCTGCTGGAGCCTCAGTAGTCGTGGCAGCCACTTCAGAGGCTGCTGCTGTTTCTTGACCCAGCTGTTGCAGAGAGTCTTGATCCAATGCTACTGCCGATACCTTATCAATCTCAGACAGATTTAGTATCATAGCCTGAATTTGATCAGCACTTTTTTGAGTTATGTAATAGAGAGAGAAGCTTTGATCAAATTTCTCTTGTTCAATATCCTGAACGGATGGGAAGGATTTAACCACTTCACCTGAACGCTCCAAAAGATCAAACACCATATATGCACGTACTGCCTTAAGCTGACAATCCTTGCGAATGGTTACGTCCACATATAATACTTGATGTCCTTCTTGAATCGACTGTTCTAGAACAGAAAATTGAAACTCATCTAAATGAATCGGGGTTTCAACCGCTTGTGCAGCAGGTCCTGAGACAGAAGCTGCCTCACCACCCGCAACAGGAATCTCTCCCCGGACTATAGCCTGTAAGGAGGAGACGATAGACGAAACATCCGCTTTACCCTCGCCTCCTCCCGTAATATCCTCAACCATAGACTCCAAGGCATCCAAACTTTTGAACAACGTATCAAAAATGAAATCCTGCATGCGCAGTTTGTTGTTGCGTACCAAATCAAGAACATTTTCCATTTGGTGTGTGAGTGAAGCCAAATCTTCAAAGCCCATAGTTGCTGCCATACCTTTTAAGGTATGCGCAGAGCGGAATATTACCTGTACAATACTAATGTCCTCAGGATTCGCTTCCAGCCCCATCATGCTCTCGTTCAATGACTGCAGATGATCGTTCGACTCATCAATAAACATGGATAAATATTGGTTCATGTCCATCAGTGAGCACCTCCCCTTTGAGTTCGCTTTTCTGTTATTTAACAGCTTGCACCAGCCTTGGAGCAATTTCTTGCAAAGGCAGTACGTGCTGGACGCACTGTAATTCCACCGCAGATCGCGGCATTCCATATACGACACAAGTTTCTTCGCTTTCAGCAAAGGTTGAGGTTACCCCAGAGTCGTATAAGGATTTCATCATTCTTGCCCCATCACTACCCATCCCTGTCATTAGTAACAAATGACGTTCTAACGATGTGAGCGGCAGCAATGATTCAAATAAAACATCCACAGAAGGTCGATGGCCATTACGTGCCTCCTCCTTTGTGAGTACAACCGCATATTGCCCTCTAGAGGATGGGACAACTTGTAAATGATAGCCTCCAGGTGCTATATAAGCAGTTCCTTTTTGCAATATCATCCCCTGCTCAGCTTCAATCACTTCTAGCGGGCTGAAGGTATTCAGTCGCTGGGCTAGTGATTTGGTAAAGTTAGGCGGCATATGCTGCACAATAACAATAGGCGCTGGAAAATCCGCAGGAATCTTCTCCAGAAATACCTTTAGAGCACGTGGTCCACCTGTAGAGCACCCCACGGCAACCAACTTTTGCAGATCATTACTCCCATACTTCCGGACCTGAGGATTTGCAGGAGCGTCAGAAGACACTTCCACTTTAGGTTTAAGCAACGGTTTTGGTGGGGTAGCGTTATTCTCTACTCTTGACCTTGCATTACTCTTTTCTGATAAAGGTGGTGGAGTAGAGATTAATGGTTTTGCTGCTCTTTTAGGAACAGTATGATCTAACGGCTGCTTCACCCGCGGTTTTTTGGTCACTTCATTTTTGAGTGAAGCTTTAGGTTCTACCTTGGGTTTGCCGGGCATCACTCTCGGTACAGTTGGCGGTGCGACTTCTACTGGCGGTATGTCTGGCAACTTAAATGCAGAAGCACGTGCTTCGCGCTGCTCCCGGGCCATCATAGCCTCTTTCATTTGTTCCCTTAAGGATTCTCCTACTCCCATGATATCCTGAGAGTTGGTAATCGAAGGTTTACGAATAAAGTCAAAAGCGCCCCATTCCAGTGCAAGAATGGTTTCCTTCATGCCCTCTTCATTGATCCCTGACAGCATAATCACTGGCAGAGGGTCTGAGGCCATTATTATTTTCAGCGCTTCCAGGCCGTTCATTTCTGGCATTTCTACATCCATAGTAACCAGATCTGGACGAAGCTCATTGATTTTTTCGATAGCCTCACGACCGTTTTTTGCTGTTGCCGTCACCTGAAAGTCAGCGTCATTTTCAATTAAATCGGAAATGATCTTGCGCATAAATGCCGAATCATCAACAACCAATACTTTATATGGCTTCATATCATTTCCACCTCTGTCCCAAATTCAGAACAACTATTTACTTCGCTTTAACCATTTATGGATAAAGCCTTTAATCCCTTGGACTTTTGTGGTCTTTTTAGAATCAATGGTCAAATAACTTAGGGCAAGCCGATGTATATCCTTTGCAGCAATACTGTTTGGAAAAGCCAATGTGAATGGCGTTTGCCTTTTGACAGCCTGCACTACATGGGCATCTGAGCTTATATGACCAAGATAAGAAATATCTAATTGCAAAAAACGACTGGCGGCCATTCGGATCTTGTCGCTTGTCGCTATGGCTTCCCTTTCATCACCTGCCTGGTTCACAATCAATTTAAAGGAAGTCTCAGGATAGGAACGATTCACAACCTTCATTAATGCGTATGCATCTGTGATAGCTGTTGGTTCTGGTGTAGTAACGACTAAGCAATCGTCGGCAGAAGTTATAAACTTCATCGTTTCCTTAGATAATCCAGCACCTGTATCGAACAAAATATAATCCATGCTGTCCGCGATAAGTGCTATCTGATTTGTGAAATAATCAAGATCAGACTCTGAAAGAGTAAATAGCTCATCCATTCCAGAGCCACCTGCTATAAAAGGGAGCGAATTCGGACCGTATTGAATAATCTGCTCGATATCCGCTTCTCTTTTTAACAAATGATAAAGATTATATCTCGCCGATACGCCCATCAACACATCTATATTAGCCATGCCGATATCTGCATCGAACAGCAAAACCCGTTTGCCCATAGCTTTTAAAGTTAGAGCGAAGTTAAGTGTAAAATTCGACTTACCAACGCCCCCTTTACCACTACACACCGTAATGATCCTGGCGGATGATCCCCCTCTTACAGCTACTTTAGAATCCTGACTGGATACAAGCTGTCTTAAGGATTGTGCCTGATCCATCATGTTTCACCTGTTCCAAGAAGCAACTCACTAAGCTGTCCTTTGGTAGCCATAAGCAGATCATCAGGTACATTTTGACCATCGGTCATATAAGACAAGGTAAGTGGGAAGTCATTCAGGACATTAAAGAGCGGGCCGTAACTCCCCGTCTCATCCAGCTTTGTGAAAATAACCTTGTCCAGTCTATATCTGCCGAAATGCTCTGCAATAAGTTTCATATCTCGGCTTTTGGAGGTTAGGCTAAGCACAAGATAGGTTTCACTTCTCAATTCCTTCGCAAGCAAGCTTTGCAGTTCTGCTACTAGCATATCATTGCGATAATTTCGGCCAGCTGTATCCATTAATACTAGATCACAACTCTCCAAGCGAAAGAGTGCTCTTTGCAAATCTCCTGGCGATTGGACAACCTCCAGTGGGACATTGAGGATAGCAGCATAGGTTCGCAACTGTTCAACAGCTGAGATTCTATACGTATCGGAGGTGATAAATCCTACCTTGCGTCCGTGCTTAAATAGCTGTTCTGCCGCAAGCTTAGCTATGGTTGTGGTCTTTCCAACTCCAGTGGGTCCGGCAATATATACAATTTGAGTATCCCGGGCAATTCCATCAGCAATTCGTCCCGTCAGGAAACCATCAATCTGTTCTTTAAGAGATCCCATAAATTTCTCTGGTCCCCAAGTACGCCCTTCATCTACCCAACGTTCCGAGATGTTACTGATCCATTCCTCAACAAGCACAGCATCCATTTCTTGCTCTAATAAAAAATCCCGTAGCTCCTGCAGACTGTCTGGCAGTTCTCTTCCACCTGAGGATTGTCTGGCAATTCGCTCCATCCAGAGCTTCATATCTCTAATCTCACGTAGAACATCATTTTCGAGAGCAGTGGCAACCTCTGGCGATTGTTCTAATCCTAATGATTCATACAACGCTGATACAGAAGGTGCATCTTCCAGATTTAATTCAGGAAGTTTTTGCTCAGGTACTGGCTCCGGATGCTTGGCTATCGATTCTTGTACATTGATAGCTTCCGATAAGGCTGCGGCAATCTCAGCAAACGTCCGTGACTCTTCTGGCTTTTCTAATGAAACAGAAGGTACGGAAGGTATAGAAGATGTAGTTGAAGCAGATGACGCTTTTTGATAAGCCTGTGGTACTGCACTCCGTGGAATGTTCATCGCTGGCGCAGCCGGCTTTTTTGGAACATTATTCTTCTCTGCCTTTTCTACTGCAGCTACAACTTCTATTTTTTTCTTCTTAAATAACCCTAAAAATCCGCCGATTTTGATTTCCTTTGTACTTAAAATGACGGCCTCGCTCCCAAGCTCGTTGCGAATGGAAAGCATGGCGTCAGGCATCGAATCGACCACGTAACGCTTCACTCTCATAAATTCACCACTCCGACGCTTTGTATTTCAATGTTAGGCTCTAGCTCGCTATAAGACAGTACAGGAATGTCCTGCATCGTTCGTTCAATCACCTGCCGCAAATACATACGAATGGTTGGTGATGTGAGCACTATTGGCTGTTGCCCTGTCTGCAGCAATCGATTGATCTGTTCACTTAACCGCTGATAGATCGTTTGTGTCGAAGTTGGATCAAGGGCCAAATAACTTCCCTGTTCAGATTGCTGCACACTCTCGGAAATTTTCTTTTCAAGATTAGGTCCAACTGTGATGACTTTCAGTGTCTCTCCTACTTGTGAGAATTGCTGAGTAATCTGTCTGGACAAGGACTGACGAACATATTCAGTGAGAATATCCGGATCCTTGGTGTATGTCCCATAATCCGCCAATGTCTCAAAAATCGTAACCAAATCTCTGATCGATATCTTTTCACGAAGCAGCTTAGCAAGAACCTTCTGCACATCCCCAATCGCCAATACGGAAGGAATAAGATCGTCGACGAGCACTGGATAATTATCCCTAAGGTTGTCCACCAGCATCTTAGTTTCTTGTCTTCCTATCAGCTCATGTCCATGACGTTTGATTAACTCCGTCAGATGTGTTGCGACAACAGATGGAGGGTCTACTACAGTATAGCCGGACAATTCAGCCCGCTCTTTAACCGATTCATCAATCCATAATGCTGGAAGCCCAAAGGATGGTTCGATGGTCTCAATACCGTTTATAGATTCATCATCATATCCTGGACTCATTGCAAGGTAATGATTAAGTAATAATTCACCACCGCCGACTGTATTTCCTTTAATTTTTATGACATATTCATTCGGTTTTAGTTGAATATTGTCGCGAATGCGAATAACAGGTACTACAAGACCCATTTCTAGGGCACATTGCCGTCGAATCATGATGATACGATCTAACAGATCGCCTCCCTGACCTGTATCCGCCAAAGGAATAAGACCATAACCAAACTCGAATTCAATGGGATCAACTGACAGCAAATTAATGACACTTTCCGGACTTCGTACCTCTTCAATCTGCTTCTCTTCAACAAGTTGCTCTTCGGCAATCTGTTTCTTATTTAAATTTTGTCCCATACGGTAGGCTGCAAAAGCCAGCAATCCGGCCAATGGGAGCGTTGTAATCATATGTATGGGTGTAAAGAGTCCAAGAAAAGCTACCGTAACTGCGACAATATACAACAATTTCGGATAGGACAACAACTGTCCTGTCAGCTCTTCTGCAAGATTACCTTCCGAAGAAGCTCTAGTAACAATCAAGCCGGCTGCTGTCGAAATCAGCAAAGCTGGAATTTGACTGACGAGACCGTCCCCGATGGTTAATACAGAATAAGTGGATAACGCAGTAGCAAAGTCCATCCCGTGAACCATCATACCGATGATAAATCCACCGATGAGGTTGATCAGCAAGATGATAATACTCGCAATCGCGTCTCCTTTAACGAATTTACTCGCACCGTCCATGGCTCCGAAAAAATCCGCTTCGCGTTCTACGTTACGACGACGCTCACGTGCCTGGGTTTCGTTAATCATGCCTGCGTTAAGATCGGCATCAATACTCATTTGCTTACCGGGCATCGCATCCAAGGTAAATCTAGCGCCTACCTCAGCTACGCGCTCTGAACCTTTGGTGATAACAATAAACTGAACTACTACCAGGATCAGAAACACGATAAACCCAACAGCAATTTGTCCGCCAGCGATCCAGCTACCGAAAGTAGATACCACTGAACCGGCATCTCCGTAAGTCAGGATCAGTTTTGTAGTCGAGATGTTAAGTGACAGACGAAACAGTGTGGTTACTAGGAGCAATGAAGGGAAAATTGAAAATTCGAGTGCATTTTTCGTATTCATAGCAACCAGAATGATAATTAATGCGATTGAGATGTTAATAACAAGCAAAACGTCCAATAGCCAGGACGGGATAGGCAGAATCATCATAAGCACGATCCCGATGATGCCTAGCAAAACTGTTAAATCTTTAGCTTTCAATGTCCTAACCCCCCGCCTTATCTCCTCTTACCTTTAAGCTTATATACATATGCCAGCACTTCAGCCACAGCCTGGAACAGATCATTTGGAACGACATCTCCAATCTCTGCCCTTTGGAATAATGCCCGTGCCAGCGGTTTGTTTTCCATAGTCACGACGCCGTGCTCTTTAGCCAGCTCCCGGATGCGAAGTGCTACATAATCCTGCCCTTTTGCTATAATCTGCGGTGCTTCCATCTTGGTACCGTCATATTTAAGCGCAACAGCAAAGTGCGTAGGATTCGTAATGATTACATCCGCATTTGGAACTTCCTGCATCATACGCTGCATGGCCATTCTACGTTGGCGTTCCCTGATCTTACCTTTGATTAGAGGGTCACCCTCCATTTTTTTGTATTCATCCTTGATATCCTGCTTGGACATTTTTAGGCTTTTTTCATGCTCGTATTTCTGATACATGTAGTCCAGAAAAGCCATAACCAATAGGGCAGCCCCGATTTTCAAACCAAGACTCATCGTCAGCTTGGCCGCAAATTTAAAAATCCCCTCCGCACTGATATGCGACAGGGATGCAAAGTTCTTCTTTTCTCCCCATAAAGTGCTATATACCAGATAAGCGATAATTAGAAGCTTAAATATGGATTTCAGGAACTCGACAAACGAACGCATGGAGAAAATATTTTTGAACCCTTTTATCGGATTAATCTTGCTGAATTTAGGGGTGATCCCCTCTCCTGTGGTCATAAATCCCACCTGCGCCAAATTGCTTACCAGCGCCATAACAAAAACTATTCCAAGTAATGGAGCTAGCAAAATCAGTATTTGTAGTCCATATTGATTAAATAGCAGCGTTATATTCTCAGGAGTAACCTCCAGTGTCATTTGATTCTGAAATACGTCCATATATAGCTTCATGAAACGCTCTTTCATAAAACCACCAAACATCATCAAGCTAACTATTGCGGATAACAATACAACTGCACCGGATAGCTCAGCACTTTTGGCTACTTGACCCTTCTTACGAGCATCTTGCCGTTTCTTCGGGGTTGCTTTTTCCGTCTTTTCACCGGCGAATTGTTGAAGATCCAGTCTATACCGCTTCGTCTTAGGCATAATACGCTCCCCTTACGGTCACCTACGGACTCTTCCCCATGAGACTCAATAAATTCTCCATGGATTCGAACATGATATCGAAGAGATTCTGAAACAGCACAGCCAGACCAGGCATGAGCACTAAAAGCAGTGCAAGACCTATAATGATTTTGAGCGGAACCCCAATAACAAATACATTATATTGTGGAGCCGTTCTCGCCAAGAAAGCAAGGCCAACATCAGTCAGAAACAGCGCAGTTACTAAAGGAGCCGACATTTGAAAAGCGAGTACAAAGGACTGCACAAATGTTCGAACCAGAAACTCTGATAAACTACCGTCAATCATGCCTAGAAATAAATCATTATTCATAGGAACCCATTTATAACTGTACACAATAGCATCTAGCAGATGGTGATGACCATTCATGCTCAGAAACATTAGCAGGGCAATCATATATTTGAAATTACCGATAACAGGTGCAGACGTTCCAGTCATAGGATCAATGACATTAGCAATACCGAAGCCAATCTGAATATCTATAAACGAACCTGCTGTCTGAATCGCCATAAACATCAAATATCCAATGAAACCTAGCAATAAACCTATTAATACCTCTCTGGCAATCAGCAAAATATAACTGAAATCCTGCGGGATTGTAAGTCCTGTTCCGTTAGCACTAAAGACAACCAATGCTACAAAAAAAGAAATGCCAATCTTAAAGGTTGTCGGGACCCCTTGTGAAGAAAATACAGGAACGACAACAAAAAAAGCGGTTATTCGACAAAAAATAAGCAAAAAGACGGGTAAACTTTGCAGTATGGTCTCCATGTTCATTGTTTAACCAATATACATGTAGAGATTACCTAAAATTTGGCTTGTAAAGTCAATCAGCTTCGTGACGATCCACGGACCAAATAGCAATAAAGCCAGTAGCACTGCGACGATTTTGGGAACAAACGCTAGCGTCTGTTCCTGAATCTGTGTCGTAGCCTGAAAAATACTGATTATTAGTCCTACCACCAGACCAAGAATCAGCATGGGTGCGCTGACTTCCAGCACTAAATATACGGCTTGGCTTGCTAGCCCGATTATAAACTCCGTACTCATCCCTCATGCCTCCTCTTTAGGTCAGGTGTTAAAACTAAGAAGTAGTGATTTAATGACTAAGTACCAGCCGTCTACCAGTACAAAGAGCATTATTTTAAAAGGTAATGAAATCATAACCGGGGGAAGCATCATCATCCCCATGGCCATCAGTGTGCTCGCCACAACAATATCAATAATCAGGAATGGTATGAAAATTAAGAAGCCCATTGTAAAAGCTTTTTTCAATTCACCAATTGCGAAAGCTGGCACCATCACCGTCAGTGGAATATCACTGTATGTAGCTGGCTTAGTAGATCCGGTATAACCGGTGTATTTCATAAATAACAGAAGATCTTTGGTGTTCGTCTGTTTGAACATAAATTCTTTCATCGGATCAGCAGCTTTATCGAAAGCCTCGGTCTGGGTAATTGTCCCCTTCATATACGGCTGCAACGCGTTTTCATTCACTGTGGCCAGCGTTGGTGACATAATGAACAGGGTCAGAAACAGAGCAAGTCCTACCAGCACCTGGTTCGGAGGCATATTCTGAGTACCCAGCGAGGTTCTCACAAAACCTAATACGATTACAATTCTAGTAAAGCTAGTCATAAGAACCAGAAACGCCGGAGCAATACTCAGAACCGTAACAAGAAGAAGAATTGATATGGAACTGGTACCACTGCTTGAACCTTCATTACCGACCTGAATATTAACATTAGGTATAGGATCAGCATGTATCGGCGTCATCATAACCACACTGATAATACCGAACAGCAGAATAGCAAGAATTAGCTTCTTTTTCATATATTCCTCGACTCATCCTTAGTAACATCATCCCGAAGCAGCTCTTCCATTTTCTCTTTACGCTCTGGTGCAGAACGAAGCTTGGATTGCAAAGTCTCGTAAAAAGATGATGTTTCACTAAGTTCAATTTCCTGAGATGGAACCTCCCCACGCAGCTTTACCTTTACCTTGGCAATAAGCGGTGCGAGGAAATTATTCTGGTTAGAGGACTGATCCTCAAATGCCGCAATGATCAATGCTACCTCATCCGGATCGGTGACTTTATCCAAAATGGATATATTCTCACCAATCCCGATTAAGTAAAGACTGCTTCCCAGTTCGATAACCTGCATCGACTTATTAGGTCCAAGCCCTATTGCACCAAGCGTTCTTATGGAACGGTTGCTCATAAAGGTCTGATTACGTCGTCCAAGAAAACGAATTAGTACCACTATAAGTACAATGATTATCGCCAGGACAATAATAACTTTAAACAAATTCAGCAGGGTGTTACTGCTTCCGAGCGTTTCGGAATATAACATGACTTTATCCTACGCGCCCAACGTTTTGTTAATAGCTTCGATAACCCGGTCAGCTTGGAAAGGCTTCACGATAAAGTCTTTAGCTCCTGCTTGGATTGCATCGATAACCATAGCCTGCTGGCCCATGGCTGAACACATAATAACCTTTGCAGCCGGATCTACTTTTTTGATTTCTTTCAGGGCGGCGATTCCGTCCATCTCAGGCATAGTAATATCCATCGTGATGAGGTCCGGACGCAGTTCCTTGAATTTTTCTATCGCTTGAGAACCGTCCTGAGCTTCGCCCACTACTTCAAATCCGTTTTTCGACAAAATGTCACGGATCATCATTCTCATAAATGCTGCATCGTCCACGATTAGAATTCGGTTAGCCATTTTTACAAAATCCTCCCTAAGTATGCTTATTGTAATTTCTGAATTCGGTCCCACTGGCTGACGATATCCGTAACGCGTACGCCAAAGTTTTCGTCGATAACAACGACTTCACCTTTGGCAATAAGCTTGTTGTTAACCAAAATATCTACAGGCTCACCTGCGAGCTTGTCCAGCTCAATAATTGAGCCTTGTGACATTTCTAAAATATCTTTGATCTGCTTCTGGGTCCTTCCTAATTCTACGGTTACTCTAAGCGGTATGTCCATCAATAAATTTAAATTATTTTCATCAATATGACCAAAGGCCCCACCATTCAGATTTGCAAATTGCACAGGCTGTACATTTACATTGCGATTTGCCTCAGAATTAAGCGGTGGTGTCTGTCCATATGGCATCCCTTGCGGTGGCATACCGTATGGTGGCATCCCAGGCATTCCGTATGCTGGCATACCCGCTGGAGGATAATAATACCCGCCTTCTGGCATCCCTGGATACGGTGGCATACCCTGCGGTGGATATGGTGGTTGCGTTCCTCCTGCGGGCTGTGAGGGCGCCTGTTGCACCGGAGGTGCTGGAGGTGGTGTCTCAGCAGAATTAGTCACGGCAGGTGTTTCAGCCATTGTGACCGCTGCCTCCTCCTCTGCAGGACTAACATCACCAAGAAGCATGGATACCATATCTTTTGCGAACTGAACAGGCAAGAGCTGCATAATAGTAGAATCTATCAAATCACCAATTTTAAGCCGGAACGAAATACGAATTAGGGTCTCATCGTCTGGCAGACTGCCTACTCCTTCTCCGCTGGACATATTCAAAATGTCGATACCCGGAGGCGAGATATTAACAAAACGATTAAAAATCGTAGACATTGATGTAGCAGAAGAACCCATCATTTGATTCATAGCTTCTTGCACAGCGCTAATATGAATTTCATTCAACTCTTCATCCTTAGGTTCGCCAGCACCGCCAAGCATCAGATCGGCAATAACCTGCGCATCCCTAATCTTAATAACAAGTGAGTTAATCCCTTGAAACCCATCCACATATTGAACGTGAACAGCTACATGCGGTTTAGGAAAAGCAATTTCAAACTCCCCGCGTGTAATGATCGAAACTTGAGGGGTTGTAATATCTACTTTTTTCCCTAGTAAAGTGGAAAGTGCTGTTGCTGCACTGCCAAACGTTATATTACCAATTTCGCCCAAAGCATCCTGTTCAAACGGTGTTAGATAGTCATCTACCGTTTTCTCCGTAGGAGCTAATGAGCCCTCCGCAGATTGTCTCAGAAGGGCGTCGATTTCTTCTTGGGATAAATAATCTTTACTCGTCAAATTCTTCAACTCCTTCATTGACAATTTCGTCTATTTGCACGGCTACCCGATCTTTAACCATTCCGGGACTTCCGATGAACTTAAGCTTCTCCCCTACCTTAATCGACAGTCCAGAATCTACGTTTTTATTGAGAGAAATCACGTCACCGACGCTAAGCCCTAGGAATTCAGATATGGATAAGCTCGATTCTCCAAGTTCAGCAACAATCGGCAGCTTCGCTTTATGAACTCTAGCTCTAATGGCCAGAAGCTCATCTTCATCCCGCGTCTTCTTCTCTGTCACAAACCATTGGTGAACAGAAAGTCTGGACATGATAGGCTCTAGAACGACATGCGGTATACAAAGATTGATCATGCCTGTTGTGTCTCCAATTTTGGTACTTAGAGAGATTAATGCAATGGTCTCATTGGGCGATACAATCTGCATGAACTGCGGGTTCGTCTCAAGAGCTTCCATCCGCGGATGAATATCCAGCACCGTTTTCCAAGCCTCCTGCAGACTCTCAAAACATCTACTAAAGATGCGCTCCATAATTGTTGTTTCGATCTCAGTAAGAGCATTAATCTTAGAAGGTGCAGTTCCAAAGCCTCCAAGCAACCTGTCCAGCATAGCAAAAGCAATGTTAGGATGAACTTCCATTACCATGCGGCCCTCTAAAGGTTCTGCTTCAAAAATGTTCAATATCGTCATTTTCGGTATGGAGCGAATAAATTCATCATAAGGGAGCTGCTCTACTTGAACGACATTAATCTGAACGAAGGTGCGCAATTGGGCTGAAAAATACGTTGTAAGATAACGGGCGAAATTGTCATGTATCCGTGTAAGACTGCGGATATGATCTTTGGAAAAGCGGACAGCCCGTTTAAAGTCATAAGAGCGGATTTTCTTCTGAGTTTCTTCCTTTTTAAGTTCATCGGCGTCCATCTCACCTGAAGAAAGTGCAGCAAGTAGAGCATCAATTTCGTTTTGTGATAGTACATCAACCAATTCAATCACCCCCCCATCAAAGAATTATCAGGAATAAAGCTACACAGAAGCCAAAAGGAATTTGGTGATTTCGATCTGAGTAATTTGGCCCTCAGTCAATGTCTTATTGATCAGATTAATAAGCTTACTGCTAAGCTGATCTTTTCCATTCGCTCCATTAAGGTCCTCAGGTTTGGTATCTGCAAGCGTCTTGATAATTATTGGTTTGATTTTGATCTCTTTTATTTTTTCGAATTCTTCCTTTGATTTCGCAGAACTCAGTTGGAAGGCGAAATCTACTTGAAGGATAAAATCGGGATCAGCAAGATTTGTTTTGATATCAATGATCTCTGCCGTCAATTCGACGATTTCATCTGCAGTTAAATGTTTTGTTTCCACATTTTGAACAGCAGCACTTACCTCGTTCGTATCTTTCGGAAAGATCCTGTCCATTAGTAAAAATGCGGCGACCACTATCAGAGTAATCGCTAGTAATATCGTGATGAGCCACGGCATCATCTTTTTCATGTTAGCTCCTCCATTGACTGGATTTTAATGGTGGCAGCATATGTGCCTATGTCCCTGTTATAATCCCGGATCTTCGTAATAACCTCATCGGCTTTTTCGAGAACGATCAGTCTTTTTCCGGTTACGAGCGTAATATATGTATCCGGGCTTTCTTCTACCATTTCGACCAGTAGGGCATTGATCCACATCGGTGTTCCATTTAATCTTGTTACCGATATCATAACAGGCCTCCTAACAAAATAGGGGGAGGAGTAACTCCCCCACGACTCCGCATGAACCATTTAAGAAAATATAGAATTTATTGATTAAATTAACGCTTCAGGTTTACTACTTCCTGCAGCACTTCATCAGAAGTTGTGATGATACGGGAATTCGCCTGGAATCCACGCTGTGATACGATCATTTCTGTAAATTCATTGGTAAGATCCACATTGGACATTTCCAGCTGTCCAGAGATGATTGCCCCGGTGCCATCTTCTGTATTGTTCGCTGTAGTCGGAACTAGTTCGCCTTCTGCATTCGCATTAAGTGTCATACGATACAGATTGCCTCCGATTTTCTCCAGACCAGATGGGTTAGTAACCTTGGCTACACCAATCTTTACCCCAGCTTCAGTCGTTCCATCCGCCATGGTCTGTACAATTGTTCCATCATTAGAGATAGAAAACGCCGTTACATCGTCACCTAATTGAATGAGCCCGCCGTCGGAATCTAAAACATGAAGTCCGTCAGCAGTAACAAGATTACGTGCAGCGTCAATGTGGAAATCTCCGGCGCGGGTCAAAAACGCAGTTTCTTGATCCTCAGTAAGCTTAACCAGGAAAAAACCATCTCCATCGATACGTAAATCTGTTGGGTTGTTGGTGGTTTGAGCACTGCCAGCCAAATGTAGGGTATCTATAGAAGCAATACTAACACCTAGTCCAACTTGTTTCGCATTTACCCCACCTTGACCATCCTCACCCGGTGCAGTAACACCAGAAACGGTTTGGCTCATAATATCCTTGAACATAACACGTCCGGATTTAAATCCGATAGTGTTTACATTAGCAATATTATTACCGATTACATCAAGCTTAGTTTGAAAGCCTCTCATTCCTGAAACCCCTGAATACATTGATCTTAACATGTTTAATGTCCTCCCAGATTATAGAGTCCTAATAACTTTCCAAGTGAATTGGGACCGCGTCAGTCGGTCAGCGGCCGCCTCGGCTTTCCGTTAGGACCAGCCTATTATGAAATCACTATTGCACTATCGATTTGTGTAAATACATTATCTTTGATCGAGTTACCATCCATAGCAGTAACTACTGTGCGATTAGGAACGCTAACGATAAACGCCAAATCCTTCATTAATATCAAGGATTCTTTACTTCCCTTAGCAGCAGCTTTGTCCACAGCAGATGAAATTTGATCCAGCTGACCGCTTCCAAGCTCTATCCCTCTTTGTTCTAGGCGCTTAGCAGCATGATTGCTGAATTTTAATAGTTTCTGTTGCAGTAAACTCTCAAAAGAAGCTTCCCCCGCCACAGACTGCTTAGGCAGCGAAGATCGTTGTAACGTTGTAGAATGCAGGGACGTAGGATACAGTTGGCCTATAGTAAGCCTGTCACTCATATGCTCGCCCCGCTTCCTCCGCTATTCTCCGGAGTATTACTATCTGTACCAGAACCGCTTTCTGCTGTTGCTGCGGCATTCTGAATTTGTGTAATATCGGTTAAAGCAATTCTGTCTTTTCCCACAACCGCATATTGAATACCATTGCTAACAACGATAGATTCAACATTACCTGTCTTAGGCAGCTTTGTGGCGGAGTCTGTCCAAGTAATATCTTTACCAATCAACCCGGATACAGATCCAAGGGACTGATTCATAGCATTAAGCTGAGTAGAGATATTCATCAATTGCTCCACGGATGTAAACTGGGCCATTTGCGCAATAAATTCTTTATCTTCCATCGGTTGCATCGGATCTTGATTTTGCAGCTGAGTAATCAAAATCTTCAAAAACTGATCCTTACCTAAAGTAGAATTACCCGTTGTCCGTGCACTAGAGTCGGGAGTTGTATAATTCCACTGATCTTTAGTAGAGACCGGAACTGTTGTCGCCATAACCACTCACCTCTCTTTCCTTTGTTATTAAAGTTAAGCCTTAGCAGAAAAAGATCCACCTTGGGACTGATCTTCTTGTCCCGCATTTGAAACCCAGTCCTTCCATTCACCATTCAGCTCTGCGGCTAGAACAGCATCACTGGCTTCCTCTCTGCTTTCTTTGGAACGTCTACCCTGCTGTCCACTTCCGGAATTAGGTTGGCGTCCTTCCTGCCCCCATTGCGAATTGAGTGGGGTATTATTTTGCGTAACTTCCAGCTTCTCCACTTGAAGACCTTGAGATTGCAATGCAGCGCGAAGCTGGTTCATTTGTTGTTCCAGCATATCTTTAGCGCCGGTATGTTCAGTCATGAACTGGGCAACTAAATGACCATTTTGCATGGTGATCTTAACATCAACTTGTCCGAGATTTTCTGGAAAAAGGGATATAGTCGCTTCAGCGATCCCACCTTTTTGCACAATCTCTAATTTGCCTGTAATGAAACCTGTCATTTCCTGAGCAAATTGCTGAACCGGAACAGGTGCTGCTGGCACTTCAGCCTTCAGCGGTGCTGTAATTCCTCCGCGCAGAGATAACTGCCCCGCAGTAACAACCTCATGATCCCCTTCGTTAGCTGTAATTCCTAGCGTGGAATCTTGAGCAGATTCTGTTGTCTTCGTTTCCCCGGTTACGCCTGTCTTGATTAACGGCGTGTTCGCAGTCTCTGCTTCAGCTTCTTGCACAGTTCCTGATATCACAGGCGAGCTTACAACCGTATCATTTTTCACTACAACAGCTTCTCCGGAACGACTGCTCACATTCTGAATTGTTTTATCCGTTGGGTTATTTTTGCTTTCAGTAATAACGGGCTGTTGTAAAGAAGAATCAGAATTAATACTCACATTGCTGGTCTTTCCCTTCCCCTTATTAGTGTTAGAGGAGGACTCTTCTAAAAGCGCTGTGAAATTATTCAATAAACTGATTCCCTTAGTTGCAACTTCCTCATTGCCACTTACTGCAGCTTCTTGAATCATAGAAACTAAACTCTGCAAGTCATCTTGAACTGCAAATCTTAATGTATCAGCATTCTGTGCCAATGGTGACAAGCTTCCAGCCACTTCTGCTTCCGTTGTAGTAGTACCATTCTCTGCAGCATGGCTTCCAGATAGAAGTGCAGATACCTGAAGAATCCAAGCTTGCAAGGCTACCAACAGAGCTGGATCACTACTGATACTTTCATCCAGCTTCTCAACATCAGCAGCAAGTTTTTCAAGGAGCTCACCCTTCTGAGCGTCTTGCCCTGCTTGCTCTTCTCCAGTCGGCTGCACTTCCTTTAACAGGCCTTGCAGCAAAGAAGCTAGATTTCCCAATAGGGGTTCAGCTGGAGTCGACGGGGTGTTGGCATTGCCTCCCATGGTTTGTACCAGGGTTTGAGCAAATGGTGCACTCGTCGTTGTTGTGCCCGTTGTAGTCGATGAACTCCCATTTACTGCAGTTGCGTTTGCACTCACAAGCGATTGAACGACTAAACTCATTTATTTTTCACCTCCTTTCCCTATCTATTTAGCACCCATCAGACGATTAACAATTTTCGCAGTTTGCGCGCTATCATTTTTAGTCATTTCTCCCAAAATAGATGAACGAACACTATCACTTACGGTATTCATAATCGTCACGACTTTATCAGGGCTAATCTTGTACATTTCTCCTAGTAACGATGCTGCATTAGCAGGAGTCATTGAGCTGAAGGTCTGATTCAACTTTTCCTTATCCAAATTTTTACTGGTTGTTGCTGTTGCTGTTGTGCCGGCATCTTTCTTCAATCTAGATTGAAGGGCTGCGATCGCCATGTCACTCGAAGATGTGGTTTCTTTTAACTTAATCGTTACATCTGCAGCCTTTTGCGGATCCATTTTTTCCAAAATTGCAGTTTTACTCGCTTTATTCATGACACTGAAGATCTGTACCATTTCTTCTGTAGTTAAATTCTCCATGATCGGTGCAGCCTTCGAAGCTTTCATGCCCGCATACAGCTTAGCCAAATCAGAAACCTGTTTCTGATAAGGATCTTCAGTTTCTTCTGTGCTTGCCTCTGCGGTTTCAGCTTCCTTCTTCATACCTTCAATCTGTGACTCTAGCGCCTGAACCTTGGTATCCTGGGCTGTTTTTTCATCTGTAACCTTCTTCAGGTTTTCTTCCTGCTGGGCGAGCTGAGCTTTAAGCTCCTTAATCGTTGTCGCTGAGCTCACTTCCTGCTTTTTGCTTTCTTCCTTCGGTTTAGAAGGATCTGCAGGCGGATCAGGAACCCATTTTTCCAGGATAGGAATTTTATTCGCAACTTCAAGCACATTATTACGAATGTCCATATTAAAAAGCGTCAACAGTACTCCAAGCAGTACTAGCGTGAAGATAATCGGTATCATTAAGAATAAGAACCGCTCAAATTTCCCCGCTGACCCTTCATTTTCAAGTTCCATATCATTATCAATATTAGCCACTAGCGGAAACCTCCCGGGTTAGAGGGATTTCATCGCGAAGCGGACGGTTGCCATCTCATCCAGTTCGTTTTGTTCCCGTAAAATCATACTTTGCTGAAACAGTGTCTCAGCCTTGTCTTTTGCCTTCAACCATACTTTTTCATCTAAAACCTTAGTGCTTAACTGATCTTGTTTCTTCTGGACTTCTTGATGTGCACGGCTAATGTCCGTATGCTTACGGGCAATGCATTTATCCAGATATTCCACATACTCCTGCATTTCACGAATCTTAATCATAGGTGTCTTTTGCTCTGCGGCATTTTGTAAGGATAGCATGATAGCACTCCGCTGAAAGATGAGTTCATCCAGGCTTCTTTCCTGTGCCTGCAATTCTCCAAGCGCGCTTGAGAGCATCCATTCTGCCTGTGTCTTCTCATTGCCCTTCAAGTCAACGACTTTTTGAAAAGTATAATGAAACCTCATAATACCGAATCAACTCCTTGAGAACTGTGAAATTAAAGACTGTTGAACTTCAGCCAGCGTAACTTTTTCATTCACCTTTTGTTTGGTGAAATCCCAAATACTGTCGATAAATTCCATCGACTCGTCAATTTGAGCATTAGAGCCTCTTTGATAAGCTCCAATATTAATCAAATCCTCTGAATCCTTATAAACGGCCATAAGGCGTTTCACATTCTCCGCTGCTGCAATCTGTTCTTCTGGAGCAATATCCTTCATTACTCGACTTATGCTGGAAAGAACATCTATTGCTGGAAAGTGTCCTTTGTTAGCAATATTTCGATTGAGTACAATATGTCCGTCAAGTATTCCTCTTACTGCATCTGCGATCGGCTCGTTCATGTCATCACCATCAACCAGTACCGTATAGAAGGCTGTTATAGAGCCTGTAGGACCTGTACCGGCACGTTCCAGCAGTTTGGGTAAGCTGGCAAACACCGAAGGTGTATATCCCCGCATGGCTGGCGGCTCTCCAACTGCAAGTCCAACTTCACGTTGGGCCATGGCATAACGGGTGACCGAATCCATCATCAGCATTACATTAAGTCCACGATCGCGGAAATACTCGGCAATCGTTGTAGCGATAAGCGCACCTTTTATGCGAATCAATGCAGGTTGGTCAGAGGTAGCAACAATTACTACGGATCGCTGCAAGCCCTCTGGTCCTAAATCACGTTCGATGAAATCCAATACTTCTCTGCCACGCTCACCAATCAGAGCAATAACATTTACGTCGGCCGATGTATTCCGGGCAATCATCCCCATCAAAGTACTCTTGCCGACCCCCGAGCCAGCAAAAATACCGACCCGCTGTCCCTTGCCAATCGTTAGCAAACCGTCAATCGCTCTCACACCAATACTGATGGGTTCCTGCACCCGCGGTCTATTAAGTGGATTGGAAGGAATATTAAAGGTAGAGCTATGTGGCATTCGTGCTGGAATGAGAGAGCCATCAAGCGGCTGCCCCAGACCATCCAGTACTTTTCCTAACAATTCAGAACCTACTTGCACGCTAAGCGGCTTACCAGTGCCCACTACATCACAACCAGGTCCAATCGCCTGCAGTTCACCAAGTGGCATCAATAGTACCTTGTTATCACGGAAACCAACGACCTCAGCTTGCAGCGGTTTGTTTCCTTTAGAAGGGTAGATGTAGCATACATCACCTATACTTGCGTCAGGACCTTCCGATTCAACCATTAGACCGATTACCTGCGTCACTTTCCCATTGATCCTCACCGGATCGAGATTACGAAGTTGCTCCTTATAACGGTTGCTATTAAGCATCGTCTTCCCCATTTCTCTGCTCATCGGTGTCCAGCGCAATTCTTACCAGCTCTTTCTTGATCTCTGCGAGCTGAGTGTCGATTCGAGCATCAATGCTGCCAAAGGAAGAGCGGATAACACATCCTTGGTCTTTTACCGTTGAGTCGGGCAAGATTTGCAGTTCAGCCTGTGAATCAACAGCTAGTGATAATTCTTCCCGAGCAGCATTCACAAAAGCGAATTGCGCTGGGGATACACAAAGTGAGATCAAACCCTGTTCTCGCTTACGAGCCAGATTTTTGCGAATTAAGTCCATTGCGAATTGTGGTTCTACCGTTAACTGCTTGTCCACAATTTTCTCTGCAATATCACAGCTTAACTCTACTAAAAAAGGCTCCGCTTCCTGAATAATCACTTCTCTTGCTTTATACGCCTCAGTCAAAACAGCACGCGCTTCTTCCATCATCTCTGCAATCTTATGCTTCATCTCTTCCTCAGCCTGAGAAACACCTTCCTCATAACCTTGCTGATGAGCTTCAGCTTTGATAGCTTCGATCAGATGTTCATCCTGCTCACGCCGTTGTTTCCACCACTCTTCAGCCTCCGCTTTCGAGGACTCTACAATCTGTTCCGCTTCAAGAGATGCATTCCGAACCTGCTCTTCAGCAAAATCCTGAGCGTCCTTAAGCATTTGCTTACGCGTCTCTTCTGCCTCTTCACGTGCGGGATCATGATAGTCAGTCTCGCTTAAAGTCTCCTCGGGAACGGGCTCCTCAGTTAGGCCCGCATATTGCCGGGCCTGTTCCAGTCTCTTAAAGACATCAACCGGAACATACTGGGAGTGTTTGATCAGCTTAGACAATGATGTCATCTCCTCCGCCACGAGCGATGATAATTTCACCAGACTCTTCGAGTCTGCGGATCGTGCCTACAATACGAGTCTGTGCTTCTTCAACATCACGCAGCCGCACAGGACCCATGTATTCCATTTCTTCTCGGAACGTTTCTGCCATACGCTTGGACATATTTCTGAAAATAACATCCCGTACTTCTTCGCTGGCAACCTTGAGTGCAAGCTGTAAATCCGCATTATCGATATCACGAACAATGCGCTGTATTGAACGATTGTCCACATTAACAATATCTTCGAATACGAACATCCGTTTTTTGATCTCTTCGGCAAGCTCTGGATCTTGAATTTCGAGAGAATCCAGAATCGTACGTTCTGTCCCCCGGTCAACCCCATTCAAGATTTGTACAATTGATTCGATACCACCAGCATTTGTATAATCCTGGGTTACTGTAGCGGAAAGCTTCTGCTCCAGCACACGTTCAATTTGCGTAATTACCTCTGGAGAGGTACTGTCCATCACAGCAATTCTTCTCGCCACCTCTGCCTGCTTCTCTTGAGGAAGTGAGGAAAGGATTGCAGCAGCTTGTTCAAATTGCAGATAAGACAATACAAGTGCAATAGTCTGTACATTTTCATTCTGGATAAAGTTGAGAATCTGATTAGGATCCGCTTTTCGTGCAAAATCAAAAGGTCTTACTTGCAATGTTGCAGTCAGACGATTAATGACCTCCATTGCTTTTGTTGACCCAAGCGCTTTCTCCAGAATTTCTTTAGCGTAGTTAATACCGCCTTGTGATATATATTCCTGGGCGAGGCATATCTGATGGAATTCAGACATGATCGACTCTTTTTCACCGCTGTCCACTTTGCGAACATTAGCAATTTCAAGAGTCAGCTGTTCAATCTCCTCGTCTCTTAAATGTTTGAAAATTTGCGCCGATACCTCGGGCCCTAGTGTGATAAGCAGGATCGCAGCTTTTTGACGGCCACTAAGTCCCTGCTGGCTAGCCTTTGCCATTAGTTCACCTCTGTTCGTCTGCAAGCCATGTACGCAGCAGATTTACGAATTCGTCTGGCTTCTTCTTGGCCAAACTTTCCAATTGCTTACGAACTTGACTTTCATTCGTCACGCTCTCCAAGTTAATAGAAGGAAATTCAGTAGGAACCTGCAATGGAATGTCTTCATCTTCCTCTTCCACAGTCTGTTTACGACTCCGGTAGATTAGATATCCTCCACCTGCTCCAACCAGCAATGCTGCTGCTCCGATAGCCCATATCATCCAAGAAGCGAGACCACCTTTAACGGTGTTGGCATCGGTGCCACCAAATTGTTGCGAGTAGACCGAAACCTTTTTGGTCAAATCAGCGTCTGTATATGTAGTACCTGAATCTGCAAGAGAAGCGCGAACAATATTCACCAAAATATTTTGAATTGCAGCTGATGTTGCATCATCTAAACTTTTTTCTCCTGAAGGTGGTTCAACTGCAACATTTATGGTTAAGTCTTTAACAGTATACGGACTAGCAATAACATCTTTAGTAATTCGGTTAACTTCGAAGTTCCTCGTTTCCGAAGATTCCTCCGAGGTAGAAGTATCCGCACCCGCATTAGAAGGATAGCCCGTAACATCTTGAGAACCAGTGCCAGCCACTCCGCCAGTCGTGTTACCTTGACCCGAATACGAATTACTAATTATTTGTGAACTGATCTCAATCCCCTTCATGTTCTCTGTATCCACAGGGGTAACAAGATCTTCCTTCCGGTTTTCCTTGTCAAAGTTCAACTTTGAGAACACAAGAACATCCACTTTATCAGGACCGGTAAGAGTGCTAAGGAATTGTTTCACATTTTTCTTTACTTCTTCTTCGAATTTCTTCTGAAGAGCGAAGTTTTCTTCAACTTGGTTTGTGACACCAGCCTGTCCACCTTTAGCTGTTGGCATTAATTCAATTTCATTATTTGCAATAGTAATGTTGTCAATTGGTAAATTAGGCACAGCAGTTTTCACAAGATTGAAATACCCGTCAATATTGTCTTGGGTAGGTCTAAATCCTGGATCAAATGAAAGCACAACGGATGCAGACGCCTGCTCCTGATCAGCCTGTGAGGCAAAAACTGTCTCTTTAGGCAAATTAATCAGCACTTTTGCATCTTTAATCCCTTGCATACGTCTCATTAACTGTTCAACTTCACCGTTTAATGCATTATTGTACTTCACGTTAAACTCGCTATCTGTTGTACCTATCATTGACGAATTTTCGTCAAAGACTTTATATCCGATAGAGCCACCTTGAACAATCCCCTGAGAACCGATATCCACCTTGACCCGAGCTGCTTCTGTACTTGGTACAGAAATACTCTTTCCATCTTGACTTAATCGGTATGAAACACCTGCTGAATCTAAGGCTTTCATTACTCCAGCCGAATCCGTACTGTCCAAATCTTGAAATGCTACTTCATATTCTGTTTTTGAAAGCTGCATGGTCATAACTACGATTATTATTAGAATGATAAACAATGTTGAAAAGAATAAACTCTTCTGTTTACCACTAAATCTGTTCCAATACAAGAGAACCTTCTCCCGATATTGGGCAAATCTTTCATTCACAGTGTCACCCCATCCGAAACTAAGCTAGGATTTATTATATTTGAGTTCTCATAATTTCTTGATAGGCTTCAATCACTTTGTTCCGGACTTGTGTAGTCAACTGTAAACTCAGTAGAGCCTGTTGGGAAGAAATCATCACTTCGTCAATGTTCACTTCTCCCAATACAAATTTATTACTCATATCCTTAGCTTGTTGTTCCTGATCAGCCACTTTATTGAGCGCATCCTCAAGATAAGAGCCAAAGCTCTCCATCGAATTAGCAGGAGTGGATGAAACTTCGGAAGATGTCGGTTTCATTGCAAGCTGCTGTACAGCCTGAACCCCATTAGATATATTCTGTATCAACTGTTTCCCCCCCTTAAGTTAATTAACATTCATTTATCTACCAATTTCGAGTGCCTTGCTTACCATAGCTTTGGATGCATTAAGCATCGTAACATTGGCATCATAAGAGCGAGATGCAGATAACATATCAACCATTTCTTTGGTAATGTCTACGTTTGGCATATAGACATATCCTTCAGCATCCGCATCGGGATGGCTCGGATTGTATACCGGCTTCAATGGTGAAGTGTCTTCTATGATCGACTGCACCTTAACCCCTTCATTGCTATTATTCATTTTCGAATTTAGTATATTCGAGAATTTATTACTTTCGTTCGTTTCCAAAACAACCAACTTACGTCGGTAAGGAACAGCCTTGCCATCCACCACGGATGCTCTTGTAGTTTCAGCATTGGCTACGTTGGAAGAAATTACATCCATCCGCAACCGTTGAGCCGTTAATGCAGATGCGCTGATCCCAAAACTACTTCCAAAGTTCATACTCTCTTATCCTCCTTGAATTACGGCTCGCATCATCGAAATCTGACTGTTAATCTGTTCAACATAAGAACTATACCTAAGCTGATTCTCTGCGCTTAACGCCATTTCGCGATCTACATCCACATTGTTGTCGTTATTGTTCATAGAGGTAGTTTCATCAGTATTTTCAACAGCAGCGGGAACAATTGTGTTGCTGCCAAATTGATAATGCCGGGTATCCGAAACTTTCGCTCTAAGTGTAGATTGGATTCCACTTTCCTGTTGTTGCAGGATACTTTCGAATGAAACATCAGAACGTTTGAAATTGGGCGTATCTTGATTAGCCACATTATTTGCTAGAGCATTTTGTCGTTTATAGGCAGCATCAATGCCTCCCTGCAATCGTTGAAAACTGACACTATTCAGCAATCCCAAGACAATTCCTCCTTTCAAAGCTATCATAATGAAAAGAATTCCACAACTTCCATCAAAAAACCTGCTTGCTTTCGACAAATAAAGAAAAAAATACTCTAAATTTACGGTATTCCGTCGAACGCTGTCGCAATGAATAACACTTAGCATTTTCACATACATTGATTTTCATTTAATTTGTATATTATTACAATAAGAAATAAGCCCTATCTTTTTAGAAAAGACAGGGCTTTTAGCACTTTATTACTATTTATTTACATTTTCAACTCATTTTTTTCTTTTTAATTGCATGTTTTGACATAATTTTACGTTTTCACGACACCAATTTGTAATTTATCTAATCCGTTATGCCCAAATTCAAAATACATAGATTTTTTGTTTTTTTGTCGCTTTAAAGAATATACTGACTTAAATCACGATCCTGAGCTATACTTGCCAATTTCTCGCGCACATACTCCGGGGTAATAACCATTTTTTCTAAAGTCAGCTCAGGTGCTTCAAAAGAAAGATCCTCTAACAGCTTCTCCAAAATAGTATGAAGACGCCGTGCACCTATATTCTCCATATTTTGATTCACTGAAGCCGCTATTTTGGCGATCTCATGTATAGCATCCTTCTGGAATTCCACTTCTAAATTTTCTGTTTTAAGCAGATTCACATATTGTTTAGTTAAAGCATTCTCTGGTTCCGTCAAAATAGAAACGAAATCCTCTAACGTTAGACTACTCAGCTCTACGCGAATCGGAAAACGACCTTGAAGTTCTGGAATCAAATCTGAAGGCTTAGCAATATGGAAAGCTCCGGCAGCCATAAAGAGTACATAGTCAGTCTTCACAGGACCGTATTTCGTCATAATGGTCGAGCCCTCTACAATCGGCAAAATATCCCGTTGCACGCCTTCACGCGACACATCCGGTCCAGACCCTTTTCCCTGACTTGCTACTTTATCGATTTCATCAATAAAAATAATGCCTGATTGTTCAGCCCGAGTCACGGATTCCTGGATCACATCATCCATATCTATCAGCTTGGCCGCCTCATCCTGAATGAGTACCTTGCGCGCTTCGCGAATAGGAAGCTTACGTTTCTTCGTCCGCTTAGGCAGCAAACTGCCGAACATCTCTTGCATATTCATACCCATCTGGTCATTTCCTTGACCTGCAAACATATCCATCATAGTTGGCGCTGTATCCTCAACATCAATTTCAATGATGTCATCTTCCAGCTGACCAGCTAACAGCTTAAATCTAACCCCACGGCGGCGTTCACTTAGGCTTCCATCCTGCTCAGCGTCTTCTTTAGAGTCCTCTTGGGCAGAATTCCCTCCAAAAATCATCTCGAAAGGATTCTTTTGTGATTTATTTTTGGAAGAGGAAGGGACCAATATAGAAACAATCCGCTCATTAGCCAGTTCTTCCGCACGATCCTTAACCTTCTCCGTACGCTCAAGCTTCACCATACGAATAGAAGTCTCTACCAGATCACGAACCATAGATTCCACATCTCGACCTACATAACCGACTTCAGTAAATTTAGTGGCCTCCACTTTGATGAACGGTGCATTAACAAGCTTTGCTAGACGCCGGGCGATTTCTGTCTTTCCCACACCTGTAGGTCCGATCATCAAGATGTTCTTAGGAACGACTTCATCACGCAGTTCCTCTGCTAGCAGACTGCGCCGATACCGGTTACGAAGCGCAACGGCTACCGATTTCTTGGCTTGCTTCTGACCTACGATATATTTATCCAATTCGGCTACAATTTGACGGGGTGTAAGCGATTGATTCACCATCGTGAATTCCTCCTTGTCTCTATGGCACTGAGTCTATAATTGTTCAACAATAATGTTGGAATTAGTGTACACACAAATTTCAGATGCTACCTGAAGCGATTCTCTAGCAATATCCGCAGCGGAGAGATTGGGTGCATGACGTTTGAGTGCTCGACCTGAAGCCAGCGCAAAATTACCACCGGAACCAATCGCAAGAACGTCATCATCCGGTTCGATAATTTCACCATTTCCGGAGATCAGGAGCATTCCTTCCTTATCCATAACAATCATCAAAGCTTCAAGCTTCCGAAGAATACGATCTTGACGCCAATCCTTCGCTAATTCAACTGCAGCCCGCTGCAGGTTCCCATGATGCTCCTCCAGCTTGCCCTCGAATTTTTCGAATAGGGTAATAGCATCCGCAACGGACCCCGCAAAGCCTGCTATTACTTGTCCTCTGTACAGGCGACGGACTTTTCTGGCCGTCGTCTTCATAATAACACTCTCTCCGAATGTAACCTGTCCATCACCTGCTATAGCTGCCTGTCCGTTATGTCTTACAGCACAAATTGTAGTCGCATGAAAGCTGGGTACCATGATTGTAAGTTACCTCCTTAAGATGGGCTTTGTTCGCTATCGACAACCTCCGGCTCCGAATAAGCGAGTCCTGTACGGTTGGCATACTCGGCAAGACTGTCCAGAGCGCGATGAGCTAACATTTCATTCTTTTCCTTCTTATTGCGGATCTTCTTCTCTACCTTCGGCAACAAACCGAAATTGGCATTCATAGGCTGAAAATGCTCTGGATCGGCAGAAGTAATATAAGCTGGCATGCTGCCTAGAACAGTATCCTGCGGGAAGATCAGTCCTTCCTGTCCGAGTGCTGCCCGTGCAGCATTAATGCCAGCAATGAGCCCGGAAGCAGCTGATTCCACATAACCTTCTACACCTGTCATCTGTCCAGCAAAAAAGAGTCTTTCCTTGCCTTTCATCTGATAGGTTGGGTGCAGAAGCTTAGGAGAATTAATAAATGTATTTCTGTGCATCACACCATAACGAACATATTCAGCATTCTCAAGACCAGGGATCAGCGAGAATACACGCTTCTGCTCGCCCCATTTCAAATGGGTCTGAAAACCAACAAGATTGTAAAGTGTGCCAGCAGCGTTATCCTGACGGAGTTGCACAACCGCGTAAGGAAGTTTACCTGTATGCGGATTGATAAGTCCTACTGGCTTCATTGGGCCAAATAACGCTGTTTGCTTGCCGCGTTTCATCATGATTTCAATAGGCATACAGCCCTCAAAGTATATCTCTTTCTCAAAATCCTTGAGTGCTGCTGTCTCAGCAGAAATCAACGCATCATAAAACACGTCGAACTCCTCTTCTGTCATCGGACAATTCAGATAAGCCGCTTCTCCCTTATCATAACGGGAAGCCAAATACACCTTGTTCATATCAATGGTGTCTTTCTCAACAATCGGTGCTGCTGCATCATAGAAGTAGAAATACTCTTCACCCAGGAGCCCTTTTATTTCAGCAGATAATGCCGGTGAAGTTAGTGGGCCCGTTGCAATAACAACAATCCCTTCCTCCGGTATATGCGTAAGTTCTTCATTTATGACTTCAACGAGCGGATGATTATGCAAAGTATGGGTGATCTCACCTGAGAATCCGTCCCGATCTACGGCAAGTGCTCCTCCTGCGGGTACCGCGTGTCGGTCAGCAGCACCTAATACAAGAGAGTTCAAACGCCGCATTTCTTCCTTCAATACACCTACAGCATTTCCTAATCCATTCGCACGCAAGGAGTTGCTGCATACCAGTTCAGCAAATTGATTCGTGTGATGGGCTGGTGTCTTTACTACGGGTCTCATCTCATATAATCTTACCGGTACTCCTAGTGATGCTATTTGCCAAGCGGCTTCGCTTCCTGCGAGACCCGCTCCAATTACTGTTACTTTTGCTGTATCTGACACTGTCTTTTTTCCTCCCATAGAGACTATTAATCTGCTAATTCTTCTTCGTTGTCTAGAACCGCCTCTGTATGATCACAAGATGTACATTGTAGCTTGGTTCCTTGCTTATTACGTTTCTCAATCATCCAAGATCCACATGATGGACATGGTTTTATAGAAGGTCTATCCCATGAAACGAAATCACAACCAGGGTACTGATCGCAGCCATAGAAAACTCGCCCTTTTTTGCTGCGTCGCTCCACAACCTTACCTTCATGACATTTAGGGCAAGTTACGCCAATATCCTTGATAATCGGTTTCGTGTTTCGGCAATCCGGAAAGCCAGAGCATGCTAGGAATTTCCCAAAGCGACCCAGCTTATACACGAGAGGTTTGCCGCATTTCTCACAGATCTCATCAGAGACTTCATCTTCAATCTCAATTTCTTTCATCTCTTCTTCCGCAAACACCAAACGCTTCTCAAACGATTCGTAAAACTCTGCAAGAACCTTTACCCAGTCTTCTGATCCCTCTTCCACATGGTCAAGATCCCCTTCCATGTTCGCGGTGAATTCAACGTTTAGGATTTCGGGGAAAAATTGCTCCATCTGCTCTATTACAAGCTCGCCAAGTTCGGTTGGCATGAATTTTTTCTCTTCAATAGCCACATAACCACGCTTCTGGATGGTTTCCAGCGTTGGGGCATATGTACTTGGACGGCCTATACCCAGCTCCTCAAGCGTCTTTACAAGTCTTGCTTCCGTATATCGTGGAGGCGGTTGTGTAAAGTGCTGCTTAGGCTCGATCTCCTGCTTATTTAAAGCATCTCCCGCTTGAAGCGGCGGCAAATACTTGTCTTCATCTGTAGTTCCGTCATCGTTGCCTTCTACGTAAACCTTCATGAACCCGGGGAATGAAACCTTCGAACCAACAGCTCTGAATGTAGCAGTACCTGCAGCAATATCGACCGAAAGCGTATCCAGCAGGGCAGAAGACATCTGACTTGATACGAATCGCTCCCACACTAGCTTGTAGAGACGGAATTGATCACGACTCAAGAACTCTTTGACCATTTCAGGTTCGCGTAATGCCGAAGTAGGACGAATCGCTTCATGCGCTTCCTGTGCTCCAGCTGCCTTTTTAGAATACTGCCGTGGGGATTCTGGCAAGAACTTCTCACCATACTTAGCTGTTATAAGCTCTTTAGCTTCATCCTGAGCGGTGACAGAGAGACGCGTGGAGTCAGTACGCATATAAGTGATCAAACCTACGGTACCTTCTTTACCGAGTTCCACACCTTCGTATAGCTGCTGTGCAACAGACATTGTCTTAGCGGCACGGAATCCAAGCTTACGGGCTGCTTCCTGTTGTAGGGAGCTGGTGGTAAAAGGAGCCGAAGGATGACGTTGTCTTTCCTTCTCCTTCACATCACTCACCTTAAAAGATGCGTTCTTAATGGCTTCAAGAACTTCCTGAACATCACTTTCCTGGTTCAGTTCTTTTTTCACACCATTCAGCTTATGAAACTTAGCTTCAAAGACGGAATCCCGGATTCCAAGCTTCGCTGTTATGCTCCAATATTCGGTGGGTACAAAAGCGGAGATTTCATTCTCACGATCCATAATGATCTTCACGGCAACGGATTGTACACGTCCAGCAGATAAACCTTTTTTGACTTTCTTCCATAATAGAGGGCTAATCTTGTACCCTACCAGTCGATCCAGAATACGTCTAGCCTGCTGTGCATTCACGAGATCCATATTAATCTTACGCGGTGTCTTAAAAGCATCTTTTACCGCTTGTTTGGTGATCTCATTAAAAACAACTCTGCATTCTTGTGTATTATCTAAATCCAGCGCATGCGCCAAATGCCAAGCAATTGCTTCCCCTTCGCGGTCGGGGTCAGCTGCGAGATAAACTTTTTTAACTTTTTTACTAGCGTCTTTCAATTCCTTCAATATAGATCCCTTACCGCGGATAGTAATATATTTGGGACTGAAATCATTCTCCACCTCAACACCAATTTGACTCTTCGGTAGATCTCTAATATGTCCCATTGATGCCTTTACAATATATTTACTACCTAGATATTTGCCAATTGTCTTCGCTTTTGCAGGCGACTCGACAATAACTAATGCATCTGCCATAGACTCTTCCTCCTCGTTAACACTCGCACCTCTATATTAAATTACCTTATAAATAGCTCCTGGTAATTGTGTTACCGCTTTTTTTATGATTAAAGATAACAGAACTGAATGCAAATGTCCAAAATCCCATCCTGTTCTTACAAGCAGATCGTCCAATATAAAAGGGCCTTGATGCAGTATATGGTATAGGTGAGACTCCTCATTTGTCAATTTCTTTTCAATCATAAAGTCGTCTGCTGTCTGTTCGGTAGTGCTATTATTCCCTGTTTTTATTACGTTTGTCGGCAAATAAGAAGTGTATTCTTCTATAATATCTAATCCACTGGTTACCAGCTTTGCCCCCTGTTTGATAAGCTCTAACGCCCCTCTGCTCTTAGGTGATGTAATAGGTCCGGGAACTGCGAAGACATCCCTTCCAGCTTCCAAGGCAGCATCGGCTGTAATAAGTGATCCACTGCGACTGTCAGCCTCCACTACCACTGTCCCCCGTGATAAACCTGCTATGATCCGATTACGCTGTGGAAATAATCCAGGATGACTTTTAGTTCCAAGAGGATACTCTGTAATGACAAGCCCATCCTGAGAGATACGCCGCTCCAGTTCAATATTCTCAGTTGGATAGACTTTGTCCAACCCTGTTGCCACTACCGCTATGGTCCCTCCACCGCTTCTTAGCGCCGCTTCATGACAAATGCTATCGATCCCCCTCGCAAGTCCGCTAACCACCGTTAGACCTGCTGCACTAAGCTCCTCCGCGAGAATCTCCCCTACCTTTCGTCCATAAGCTGTTGGCACACGAGTGCCAACCATCGCCACACTAGGAGTTGATAACAGTTCCAAACGCCCTCGATAATAAAGGATCCACGGTGGCTGTGACGTCTCCTTCAACAAAACAGGATAAGCCGCATCAAACACAGTGACCATCTTCACTGCACATTCTTCCATTAATAAGCGCCTTTTGGTGATCCATTCTAATGTATATATGGAAGCAAGATAATTCGACAGCTTTCCGTTCAATCCGATCGTTTCCCAATCTTTTGCACTACAGGAAAATGCTCGTTCTGACATTAAGCCGGCTCTGCGAATCTTATCGATACTCTTCCAGCCAATCCCCTCCACTTCATTAAAACCAAACAGCAGATCTTTTTCTTCCATATAAGCTTACTCTCCTTTAATGGAAGGGTTAGCCTTCCCTATTTTGTAACATGAATTAGAGGAATGCAATATTTTCTTGTAATTCAATATTTTTCTATGTTAAAAAAACAAAAAAAGCAACCTTTTATCCCTTGGATAGGAACAAAAGGTTGCTTACCTCTGAAATAATTATACACGAAAGAAGCCCACTCGCGTAGAGTGAATTCCTTCAAGTAAATAAAATAATTAATGCGTTGTAAAAGCGCTAAGAATACCGCGTTCTTCAAGCACACTTACTAGCGTTGAGCCCATTTCGGCAGGTGTAGGAGCAACCTTGATTCCGCACGATTCAAGTACGGCAATTTTCTCACTCGCTGTGCCTTTGCCTCCGGAAATAATAGCACCCGCATGCCCCATACGTTTGCCAGGAGGTGCAGTAGCGCCGCCAATAAACCCTACTACCGGCTTAGTCATATGCTCACGAATCCACTCTGCTGCTTCTTCCTCTGCGGTTCCGCCAATTTCACCAATCATGATGACTGCCTTTGTACCCGGATCCTCATTAAAAAGCTTCAGAATATCAATAAACTCTGAGCCTTTAACAGGGTCTCCGCCAATACCTACAGCTGAAGATTGCCCGATTCCACGCGTGGTCAGCTGATGAACAGCCTCATAGGTTAGAGTTCCGCTGCGCGAGACAACACCTACGTACCCTGGCATATGAATATAACCCGGCATAATTCCTATTTTGCACTCACCAGGAGTGATAACTCCCGGACAGTTAGGTCCGATCAATACAGTAGAGCGCCCCTCCATATAACGGGACACTTTTACCATATCAAGTACTGGAATCCCTTCGGTAATACAAATCACCAGGTCGAGTTCTGCGTCCACGGCTTCCATTATGGAGTCTGCTGCAAATGCTGGCGGTACATAGATTACACTAGCGGTTGCGCCTGTAGCCGCCTTAGCAGCTACAACAGTATCGAATACCGGAAGGCTAACCTCACTGCCATTTTCAAGCGTGATGTTGACAGATGTTCCACCTTTACCCGGTGTTACCCCTCCAACCATCTGTGTTCCATAATCCAGCGCACCTTTAGTATGGAACAAACCCGTTGATCCTGTAATTCCCTGCGTGATAACTTTCGTATTTTTATCTACAAGAATGCTCATGCCTTAAGTCACATCCCTACTTATATTGTCAAATACGATAACTGGCTTCCTAAATCAGGCCATTATTGCACAAGAGACACAATCTTACGGGCACCGTCCGCCATAGAATCAGCAGCAACAATATTCAGTCCCGATCCGGCCAAAATCTGCTTGCCCAATCCAACATTTGTTCCCTCAAGACGCACAACCAGCGGTTTGGTCAAACCCAGTTGACTAGCCGCTTCTACAACACCGTTAGCGATAACATCACAGCGCATAATACCACCGAAAATGTTAACAAAAATTCCGTTCACTTTTTCATCGGATAAAATGATTTTAAAGGCTTCTGTTACTTTCTCGGTCGTTGCACCGCCCCCTACATCCAGGAAGTTGGCGGGTTCGCCTCCATAATACTTAATAATATCCATAGTGGCCATCGCGAGACCTGCGCCGTTTACCATGCACCCAATATTGCCATCAAGTGCAATGTAACTAAGGTCATACTTCGAGGCTTCGATTTCCTTTAAATCCTCTTCATCCAAATCCCGCAGCTCTAGAATATCTTTATGACGGAACAAGGCGTTGGAATCAAAATTCAGTTTGGCATCCAGTGCCATCACATTCCCATCCGCAGTCACTACCAATGGGTTAATTTCGGCAATAGAGCAATCTTTATCCACGAAAGCTAAATATAGCGCTTGCATGAATTTCACAGTTTTGCCTACCAGCTCATTAGGAATAGAGATACTATAAGCCAGCTTACGCGCCTGGAAAGTCTGCAAACCCACTGCCGGATCAATGATCTCTTTAAAAATTTTCTCCGGATGTGTTGCAGCTACTTCTTCAATCTCAGTACCGCCTTCTTCAGAAGCCATCATGACCACTCGGCCAGTACCTCTGTCAACTACGATACCAATGTAATACTCCTTAACAATTTGACAACCCTCTTCAATGAGCAGTCTTTTTACTACCTTACCCTCCGGTCCAGTCTGGTGAGTTACTAGAGTCTTGCCCAGAATCTCAGTTGCGTAACTACGCACCTCATCGATATTCTTAGCAACCTTTACTCCTCCAGCTTTACCGCGTCCACCTGCGTGAATCTGAGCTTTAACTACAACAACTGGTGTGCTCAGTGACTCTGCGGCTTCTACCGCTTCCTCCACTGTATAAGCTACTTTTCCATTCGGTACGGCTACACCGTACTTCTTAAGCACTTCTTTTCCCTGATACTCGTGGATATTCATAGCGGTAGCCTCCTAAAGTAGCGTGGTGACTAAACAGGCAGCCTGTTGTCATCTCGCTTTCCGTTTTGATTGCCGCGGGGTTAGGGATAGGCTGATGTTATACATGCAGCACTATTCCGGAACCAGCAGAAACTGATCTACCACTCGTAAAAAGAATGGCATTATTTCTGCAAGAGACATTGTGTAAATCTATAAGACTAAGCTTATATTTACCTATATGCCATACAAAGGAACCCAGAATAGTGTAACATGTTTTTAAAACGCTTACCTTAAATATATTCATGATTTGTACACATTTTTTCGCTTGATTTCATGCCGGAATGCGAACGATCGCATTGACTCCTTACTACGCTTACTTTTTACTATCTTGGATATTAGCTTCGTGAACACGATTCAGTAAGTCTTTAAACTGATCAAGTAGCTCTATGGATTCATTATTTGTCAGTGTCGTTTCTTCCATCATTTTGCCGGGAATACACACGGCATCACTTTGGAGTGCCCAGCCTTGTTTCGTTAGTGAGATTAATACTTTTCGCTCATCCTGCATCGAGCGTTCACGTATAATTAGGCCTGCAGCTTGCAAGCGTTTCAATAACGGAGTCAGCGTTCCTGAATCCAAAAATAACGCCTCACCAATCTCTTTCACTGTACATTGCTGCCGTTCCCATAACACAAGCATTACTAAGTATTGGGAGTAAGTTAAACCGATCTTATCCAAATACGGTTGGTACAGCTTTGTAATCTCACGCGAGCAAGCATAAATGGTAAAACAGAGCTGATTCTCGATCAGCAGCTCTGGGGTTGTAGTCATTTTCTGCATATCTTCTTCACTCATTTTCATATTTATTCACCCGCCTTATCTCTTTATTTTATCATAATTCCCTCATATATCATAATAATAGCAAAAAATTAATTTGACTTTTATATTAATTGTGATAAATTAGATTGTACACAAACTAATTAGTGAATAGGAGAGATTTATTATGATGACAATTCAACAAAAGATGTATGAAACCACAGTTAAAGCCGTTGGGGGAAGAAACGGTTATATAGAATCAGAAAGCCCTAAACTCAACCTTACGATCAGTACACCACGCGAAATGGGTGGTGCCGGTGGTGAAGGCACTAATCCTGAACAATTATTCGCAGCTGGCTACTCCGCTTGTTTTGACAGTGCTCTGAACATGGTTGCTCGTCTTGGAAAAGTGAAGATTGAAGGCAGTGAAGTTACGGCTACTGTAAGCTTTGGTAAAGTTGAAGATGGCGGATTCGGCATTGCGGTTAAGCTTGACGTGCTGGTTAAAGGCGTTGACAGAGAAACCGCAGCATCTTTGGTAGAAGCTGCCCATGGCGCATGTCCTTACTCCCGTGCCACTCGTGGCAATATCGAAGTAGAACTGAATGTACTGTAAGAAATTATAGAGAAAAATGTATGTGAAATTTGCTAAACGATCTAACCTTCGTTTGAATACGTGGCATTTCACATTCGAAGTCGCTAACGGACACAGTTGATCTTAAACGCAACTTAATCCCATATTTGGGATGCTATCGGACCTCATAGCAGCTATTGGAATGAAAACCACTCAATATAACCTTCTTCCGAAGGAATAGCGTCTCCAGAGTCCGAATCTACGCTCCAAGGGCTAAAAACTTGCAAACAACGTCCTCAAGGTCCGTTCCGTAAGCATCAGAGCATAATAATGGTTCGGCGATGCTCGTCACTACCGGTCCATAGTATAGAGCAGCGATTCTCATTAACGGGAATCGCTGCTCTTTTATCTTTATTCCTCCGCTAATACCTGTCGATCCAGATTACGGTATTGCACAGCTTCCGCGAGATGTGCAGAAGAAATATCCTGTGCACCCTCCAGATCAGCTATGGTACGGGATAGCTTAATAATCCGATCATGCGCTCGCATGCTTAGACCTAAATTCTCCAAAATATCATACAGCATTTGAGCACTCTCTCGGTTTAGGCTTGCATATTTCCGAAGGGAAGCACCGGAAAGTTCACTGTTCCATGAAATCGCCAGTCGTTTGTAACGTTTAGCTTGGATGGCCTGAGCAGCCAACACCTCCGCACGCATATCTGCTGACGATAAAACATGCCCCTGCCGATTCCATTCCTTCGGGCGGGGAACATCAACCTGTAAGTCGATCCGATCCAATAATGGACCGGATATTTTGGCTCGATATTGGGCAATCCTTGATGGACTACAGGTACAATTTTGCTGGGAGATACCGCTTCCAAAAAAGCCGCAGCTGCACGGATTCATCGATGCAGCGAGCATGAATTTGGCAGGAAAAGTAAAGGAAGCCCGGGCACGACTTATAGTAACCACCCCATCTTCGAGGGGCTGTCGCAACACTTCAAGCACATTCCGGGAGAATTCAGGCAATTCATCCAGAAACAGAATACCTCGATGCGCAAGACTTACCTCACCTGGCTTGGGAATACCGCCCCCTCCAATTAATCCGGCAGAAGATATCGTGTGGTGTGGAGAACGAAATGGACGACTTCGCAGCAAACCGTTGTGTGCATCCTTCAAATTTCCAGCCGCACTAAAAATTTTGGTTACCTCAAGTGCCTCACTGTCCGACAATTGCGGAAGGATACTGGGAAGGCGTTTGATCAGCATCGTTTTGCCTGTGCCAGGTGGACCGATGAGCATAATATTATGCATCCCTGCAGCCGCGATAGTTAGTGCTCTTTTCACATGTTGCTGTCCAAGCACATCACTGTAATCATCCATTATTTCATTCGCTTCGGAAGAAGCAGCCTCAGAATCAGAATATTTAGGGTTATATTTGAGATGCTCTACAGAAAGAACAAGCACCGGAGGTTGTTCTTTTGCCCCCGTCCCCATACTCACGGATACAGGAAAAGGAAGTAGTGATCCTTCAGATTCTTCTAGAGGAACTAGCTTATCTATAATCGGACCAAAGCTAGCCACAGATTCAGCAGCATTCGCTAACGCTTGCAAATGGTCGATGGTATAAACATTTATGCCACTGATTAAAGCGGCTTCTGCCGCATTGCCTTGCGGGAGCAGAACGGCTTTAAACCCGCTTTTACGCGCTGCTTCAACCATCGGCAACACACCCGAAACCGGACGCAGACTGCCGTCGAGCGCAAGCTCTCCAATCAAAAGCATCTCTTGAGCTGAAGGCATAATCAACTGGCCACTAGTTATCAGTATCCCTAAAGCAATCGCTAGATCAAAAGCGGAACCTTCTTTACGCAGGTCAGCTGGAGCAAGATTGATCGTAATACGCTGCTGTGGATAGCGGTAACCGCAATTTTTAACGGCAGCCCTAACTCGTTCAACAGCCTCGCGAATCGCTGAATCTGGTAAGCCAATGATATTCGTCTGCGGCAGTCCATTTGCAAGATCGATTTCCACACCAATCATTACCCCTTCAATCCCATACAGACACGCGCTAAACATTTTCCCATACATAATAAAAACACCTCATCTCCTGAATTACACCCTAATTTGGGGTGTCATAGCTTCAAGAAAAAAGGTGCTTCCTTATTTTCCAAATATATATTAGCTGTTAAGTACATTATAGAAGTTGTGTCCTAACGCAATCTGTGAGCAATTTATCTTTAGAATAAGAAATTCAAGTTTTACATAAAAGCGAAAGCACATCTCTAAAGACCTACATCAATCTCCTTCTTTAACTACGACCGAGTCCCTAATCTGCTCAAAAGTCAACGGTTTATAGTTCCAATGCTCTACACAAATGTTAAAATGATTGTTTCCCTCATATTTTTGCCCATGAATATGGCCGTGCACATTTACGTAAGGCATATGTTTATTCATGTACATAGGCTCATGTGAGAGGAAAAAGAAATCCTTATAAATCAAAGGATATTCACTAACCTCATCAAAACCTGCATCAAGCCACCAACTTTGGCTGCGGCCGCGATCATGATTGCCAAGAATCAGGATTTTGTATCCATGTAGCCTGGCCACAATCGCACGAGTTGCCTCCTTATTCAGAAAAGAAAAGTCTCCCAAATGAAATACTTTGTCTTCCGGATTCACTACCGAATTCCAACTTTCAATCATAACTTCATTCATTTGCTCTACATCGTTGAAGGGTCTGGATTCAAAATCAATGATCAACTTATGCCCAAAATGATGATCTGATGTGAAAAAAACCTTAGCCATGTGCACCCTCCTTTTGTTCCTATTCTAATGACAGTATGTATGAAAAAAGCTCCGACTACCCATAAACCCTAGGAAATTCGGAGCCCCGAGGACTTTTCCGCCTAATTTCTCACGAAATTATACGTATCATTCTATGTCATGAGGCGATGACGGAATACCTCTTTATTGTTAATGTTACTTTTCCCAGTCGCGCCGCTTACTCGAACGTTTATTAACATCACTCTGAATCAGTTCAGCTAAAGGAGGCGCCTCCTCATTGTCAATGAGCCAGCCACGCATCTCCTTGATCGCTTCCACCTGTCCATTGCCTTTGTCACGCCATGTAAGCAGTTCAATAACTCTAATTACAAGCGCTAAGAGACTGCTATTGCTGTTTTGCGACTTTTCAGCCCGGATTTTTTGAAATAACGCTTCATTTTCCCAATCTATTAATATTTCCTCCGCTATAGTGGGCCGCATTACCGTGAAGGTCTTATTGCAATTATCGCAACAGACGACAGATATTGGCTCTGCTTTAAATTTCACTTCAATCTTCTGCTGGCAATATTGGCATGTAAAACTAACCTGCATTTCAGAAGGTTTATTCTTCACTAGACAGCCCTCCTCATGATGACATTAAAAAGTTACTCCTAATGTTTACCCATTTCTTTTGAGAAATGACCCACAGTGCGGAAGGTATGTAAAGACTTTTTTATCAGAACAGCAGCAAATTCATAAAGAATCGCATGAGAAAATAGAGTTACTCTTAAAACGCCTCGCGAATATGACTAAGTGAAGCTAGGCTAAGATCGTCATTTAACAAGACGCTAATTACATCAAAAGAAACCCGCCGTTCCTCATAACCCTTCATATGCAAATAAACCTGTGTTGTACTCCGAACCTGGTTTATTTTGCGAGCATTCACCGATTCTTCTGGAGTTCCCTGAAGCAGCTCTCCACTGCGGCTACGAACTTCGACAACAACAATACAGTCTTCACGCTCCGCAATGATATCAAGCTCTCCAGTACGACAACGCCAATTCCGTTCCAATATCATATACCCGCTAGAAGATAGGTACTGCACAGCTCCGTTCTCTGCAGCAGTTCCTTTCTCTTTGCGGTTATAGTGCTTTCTTACATAGGGCTCTTTCATTCTTGTCCCCGTTCACCAGCGGAACGATCGCTCTGATACACAAAGCTGAGGATTTCCGCCACCAGCTGATAGAGCTCAGACGGAATCTGTTGGTCCAGATCAAGCTTTGAAAGAACCTCCACGAGGGCTGCATCTTCCTGAACAGCAACCCCGCTCTCCTTAGCCTTTTGCAGAATAAGGTCTGCTATCGCGCCTTGTCCCTTGGCTACTACGACAGGAGCCTCGTTTTGTCCGGGACTATATTTGAGAGCGACCGCTTTTTTGAGCCCTTGTGAAATTGGCTGTACAGGCTCATTCATATACGGTAATCCACTCCTTTGTAAGCCTCAGGAACATAATCAACAAACTTATTAGTATTGGAGCCAGCAAGCTCTTTAGGCAAATTCAATTCTGGCAAGGGTTCGGTTCTTAAACCTGATAATTGATAACCGATGGATTCTACTGCAGTTTTTATTTCTTCACGCCGCGTCTCCAGCAGCTCAAGCACCCACGGATGATCATTATGAAGCTTAAGACTAACGATTCGATCGACAACCTGCACATCTACCAATGTCTGCCCTAGCTGCTTCATGTCCAAATCGAACCATAATCGACAGTTAGCTGCATCCAACTCCCCTTTGCGGCCCCGCCTGGACTGGATATGAACCGATGCAGTTTCCTGCCCATCTGGACCTTGCAGCGGCAAGAACAATGTAACCTGCGCGAAGGGAGCAGTCCGATCTGTATTCAGCAGCAGCTGTTGGCCTGTCAGCTGCTGCACTAGCCCGCTCGCGGCATCTTTTACCGCGGGCGGCACCTCGCTGCTGCTCATAAGCTGCAGCAGCACGCCCTTCAACGTGTCGGCAGCTTGCTCCCCGCCGACACTGCCTAGCGCGGCTGCAGCTGTCCCCGCTGCCGCTCGCGCCGTCTCCGCGGCCGGCAAAGCGCCGCCGCGCACGGCCTGCTGCTCGTGCTCCGCACCGAGCAGCTTCAACACCCGCCCCACCCACGACTCCGCATCCGCGGGTGGGGCGGTGTCTGGCTGCACCGGCGAAGCCGCAGCAGCCGTGGTCTCCCCGCGCGGCGCTGCCGGCGCGGGGGCAGGATCTTGTCCCGCCGCGTCAGCGGGCGGGACGTTCGCGAGCTGCGGCATGCTGCCGCGCAACTCGGTGAGCACGCCCTGCAGCTTCGCGAGCAGGGCAGCCCCGCTAGGCGCAGCAGCTTGGCTTGCTGCACCAGCTTGGCTTCCCGCAGCAGCTTGGCTATCTGCACCAGCTGATCCAGTGGCGCTTGTATTCGCGCCACTGATACTACCCTGCGCTCTATCTTTATTTAGACTCATTTCATTGCCATGAGTTTCGCTCTGATTAGAACTATTTTGATTGCTTACAATTCCGTCCCCTTGCGTGTTAGCAGCACTACTCTGAGTTCCTGAAGCAAGCGTAGAAGTTATTTTCCCAGTCAAAGGTTCACCAGTATTTCCACTCTTCGAGAGCTGAACTACCTCACCAGCCTCTTCGGGGACCACTGGCTTGGCAGTTACAATACCGGTTTCATTCTCAGGAGTTTCAGCTGTACTTGCAGCTGCACTTCCTGATATTTCTGATTTCACTAAATTCAAAGGAATTATTGGTTCATCAGAAATAACTCCGGCTCCCGTTGCCCCTCCTGTTGCAGCAGCACTTCCGCTTGTAGTAGTAACACCAGCACTACCTTCAGCAGGTTTACTTACAGGTTGTCCAGTTCCTTTAATCGATACCTGGTCCATTTCCGCATCAGCATCACCTGCTGATACCACTTCCCCGTTAATCACAGCGCCCGTACCTGTCGTTACAGGAGCATTCAGCTTTCCGGTCGGGGTACCCATTCCAGGTTTAGCTTCGGCTGTTGTTGTTTCTTCACCGGCGACTTGACCTGCCCAAATCGTAATCTGTTCTTCGAGCGCTGACAAAAGCTGATGAAGCTGCGGACCAAAAACCGCCTGCTGCAATCCTTTCACACTTTCAGGGGTAACCGGCAAGCCCCGCTTTACAGAAATGACAGCTGCATCAAGCCATTCTGAGGTCGGCACGCCCGCAGGTTTCGCACTCATTACAGCATCCAGAATCGCCGCTGTCTCTTTGGTAAGCGGAATACCACCCGACTGCATCGCCAACACAATTTCCCGACCCGCTTTGGAGTCAGTAAGCCCAAGCGATTCCAATGCCTCGCCCATGTTTTGCGGGGTGGCTAATACCGTTTCGCCGAGGGAGACCGGCTTCAATACGGGCAATCCGCCTTCTCCGGGTGCTCCAACCTGTAAGTTCAGGGTCTCTCCTGGCAGTAGTGGTGTTTCCAACTCCGCACGAACAGGTGTACCTTGAATCTGCACAACGGCTTCTTTTCCCGAATCCGATACAGACAATACAACACCACGTACAACCTGCCCTTCCTTCAATTCCAAAGACTTGGCTGCTCCCGGTTTATTATCCCCGAGCAATCCACGGATCAATGTTCCGATATTCATACCGTTTCTCCTCCCTCCATTTACTCTCTTCTTACTATATCGGTATTAATCCGACTTTTTTGAGCGGTGAATTTATCCAAGCTTAAACGCCTTTGGCGTCTTTTATATTCTGATATTTCTAAAAAAGGGTTTGCTGTTCAGCAAGAATCTTCCCAATAAAGCTGCGCCGATGCATAGGTGTCGGACCTAACGCCGTAATTTGTTCCCTGTGAAGCTTGGTCGCATAACCTTTATGTATCGCAATCCCATAATCAGGGTATAATTCCTCCCACACCCCTTCACACAGTCTATCTCTTGTTACTTTAGCTATAATCGAAGCTGCCGCAATAGACTGGCTGTTAGCATCCCCTTTTATGATCGCCTGCTGCGGCAACGGAAGATCAACTTTTTCAGCATCGATTAACATATAGTCCGGAGTATGACTAAGACCTTCTACCGCTTTTTTCATCGCCAGACGAGAAGCCTGTTTAATATTAATTTCATCAATCATGTGGGAATCCACATAACCTACACCAATAGCTATCGCCTGCTCCATAATAATCTCGAATAAGGCATCTCTTTTTTTCGCTGTAAGCTTTTTAGAGTCGTTGACGCCATCAATAATAAGCCCTTCCGGCAAAATCACCGCTGCTGCAACAACATCCCCAAACAAACAACCTCTGCCTACTTCATCTACGCCGGCTATACGGCGATAAGACTGTTCCCAGCCCTCTTTTTCATAACTCAACATATCTATCGTACTCACGAATCTGTCACCGCCAATTATAAATTATTCTATAAACTACATAAGTCAGCTTACCATAGTAAAGCCCACATGGTCATGTACAAATAACCATCCAAATCAGCAAAAAAAGAGCCCCCGAAAATTTCCGGATGGCTCTTCCATACCCATTCATTTAAACGCCTTTAAGGTGTTTCCAGCGTAAAACGACCAAGCTTACCTGCCCGCAGCTCATGCAGCAAAGCACGTGAAGCTTTTTCCAGATCAACACGTCCACCGCTAATCAGACAACCGCGTTTGCGACCCACGGCTTCCATAACTGCAACGATCTCATCAGGGTTCTCAAGATCCTCAGGAAGCTTCTCAATACCAAAACGCTCTTGAAATCTGGAACCATAATCCTTGACCAAATACTTCACTGCATAAAAAGCAATGTCCTCAATGTTCAGGATTTCTTCTTTGATCGCACCCGTCACGGCCAAGCGGTAACCCACGTCTTGATCCTCAAACTTCGGCCATAAGATACCAGGAGTATCCAGAAGCTCCAGATTACCTCCTGTTTTAATCCACTGCTGGCCCTTAGTAACCCCCGGGCGATCACCCGTAGCAGCGATACTCTTACCAGCCATTCGATTAATCAGCGTTGATTTACCGACGTTAGGAATACCGACGATCAATGCGCGCATAGCCCGTGGGTTCATTCCCCTTGCGATCTGCCGATCAATCTTTTCCTTCAACAGCAACTTGACCTGCTCCGGAATCTCCTTAACGCCTGTTCCAGTAGATGCGTCCACAGGATGGGCAACATGCCCTTGTTCCTTAAAGTACGCCAGCCACTTCCGAGTAATTTCCGGATCCGCCAGATCCGCTTTGTTCAAAATAATTAATCTCGGCTTGTCCCGCAAAATATCGTCAATCATCGGATTGCGGCTGGAAAGCGGCAGACGGGAATCGAGCAACTCTATAACAACATCAATCAGCTTCAGCTTATCCTCGATTTGCCGCCTAGCCTTCGTCATATGACCAGGAAACCAATGAATGGCCATTGCCGTCACCTCCTTTGACTTCTGTCAACTTAATGGTTAATCAGTGTAATATCTTTTATCGGCCAGAAGATTAAATCTGCACGACCCACAATATCACCCAGCGGCACATAGCCAATCATCCGGCTGTCTGTACTATCCGAGCGATTATCCCCCATAACGAAAATATGTCCTTCTGGTACAGTACCATCCGTGAATTTTTCATTTGGGAAATCTTTATTATTATACAGAGCGTTGTTACTATGCGCAGCATCAATAGCGCCTTGGATGTAAGTCTCGTTAACAACCTCACCGTTAACTGTAACTACATCTCCTTCTACTTTCACAGTATCTCCAGCCACACCAATTACACGTTTAATAAAATCTCTGCCTTCAGATGGCACGTGGAATACAATAACCTCACCCCGCTGCGGAGATCTTATATCGTATAAAATTTCATTAACGATAACACGTTCTCCCGTATGGAAATTAGGCTGCATGGAAGGTCCATCTACAATAAAAGGCTTGAATAAAAGCCAGCGAATCAGTATAACCAGAACTAAAGCAATCGCAATGGCCTTGACCCATTCCAGCACTTCATTTTTCTGTTTACGTGGGTTCTGCTCGCTTGATTCCAAAGTTTCGCTTTGTTCCTGCTGCATAGTTCACCGTCCTCTCTTAATACTACTCTTACTATACAACACAAAAAAACTCCTGCCAAAAACCCCTCCACAGATACTCCTTCAGGAGGCCTTTTCGGAGAAGCTTATCCCCAAGCGTATATGTCACACGCATTGTATACCAAGCTAAAACGCCCTCAGCGTCCTTTTAAGGACGGTATGCGTTTATGCGAGAAATATAAGAATACTGTATAACGTAAAACTTATGCTTTTCTTATATTTTCAAAAAAAAATAAAGCGAAAGGGGCTTGAACTCAAGCCCCTCTCCTCTGTCACTATTCTAGCGACGAATTTCTTTAATTCTCGCTGCTTTACCACGTAGTTCACGAAGGTAATAAAGCTTAGCACGACGCACTTTACCACGACGAGCCACTTCGATTTTTTCGAGTTTAGGCGAGTTGATTGGGAATGTTCTTTCCACACCAACACCGTAAGAAATTTTACGAACCGTAAAAGTCTCACTGATTCCACCGCCACGACGTTTGATTACAACGCCTTCGAACAACTGGATACGCTCACGAGTTCCCTCGATAACTTTTACATGCACCTTCAAAGTGTCACCCGGACGAAAACTAGGGATATCTTTACGAAGTTGCTCTTGCGTAATAGCTTGTAGGATATTCATTAAGGACTTCCTCCTTCCGTACAGGTGTTCTTGCCTCTTCCGGAGAGATCTGAGCTCTCCCTCATTATCCGCAGCGGACCACCGTATTCCACACAACAGAGTTAATAATATCATAAAGGACGGGCTAATACAACTTATTTTTCTATTTTATAACGGTAACATATCTCTTTTTTTTGCCTTAGACTGGCAGTCTTTACACAAGCCGACCACGGTTCCATTGTCTTGAGCATAGAAGATCAACTTCCCATTCTTCTTCTTGCAAGAAGAGCAAGGTTGCTCCCCTGGACTCTGTTTGGCTTTGCGATGACTATCCATTGAGATCACATTACTGCTAGTCGTGCGCAAAGGATCGCTTGAGCTGCTTGTTTTCTTTTTCTGAACGATATAATACCCAACACCCAGCGCTAGCAAGACAAGCAAAATAACTACATATTTCATCTGGCTCCCTCCGCTCTTCATGATTTACTTGAGGTAAGAAAATAAAAAGACCGCCCTGTGATGCAAGTAAGGCAACGGTCTATATCGTATTCGCAAACTAGCCTTAGCACATCTCACTATAAAAAGCGCTTTTCAGTAGCTGCTGAAGATTATATATGAGAGCATCTTCGCTCTTTTTATATGTACTCTTACCCATTTTAATGTGAGCGTAAGATCTATATTTCATTTTAGCACAATTGAAATTTGAAGTGTAGTGAACACTTTTTAAATACCTAGTCTTTGGTCCAGTATATTAACCCGCCTACAGCCGTTTTTACAATAAATCCCCATAGGCTATACTTACAGAAGTACGTACATAACGTAGCGCTTAGGGAAGAACACATATACCCAAAAATAAGGAGGATTTTATTCAATGAAAAAGAGTAATACAACTAGCGTAATGGCAGCTGTAGCCGTCTTGTCCGTCGTACTTCTGGCAGGATGCACAGAGTTACCGGGTAGGCAATCCGCTAATAATGAACTAGGAAAGAATATTACTGAAGATGTGCAGCAAAATATTGGTGAGGCTGTGAAGCAAGAGCTAGGTAAAGCCGCTGCAAGCGTGGAACAGGCCGTTCAGGATACAGCTACCAAGGTGGTCGACGAAGTTAAAGCAAACAGCATTAGCAAAGAACTATCCTTATCTAAAGAGATCGGCTCTGCTTCAGTGCTTAGCATGAACAATGCAGTGGGAGAAATAGAAGTTACATCAACTACGGGTGATCAAATTAATGTGAGTGCGACAATCTTAGCCCATAACGGCTCCGCTCATAAAGCTGACCGCCAGAAAATCTTGGATGACGCTGAGATTTCAATAGACGTTAGTGGCGATACTCTGAAGGTATCTACAAATTCCAAATCAAATCCGAAGAAGGACTTATGGACTTGGGCTCAAGACAAATACGGTTATTCAGATTTTAGCATTAACTATACCATTGAGATCCCCACCCGTATGGATGAATATCAAATCACCAATAATGTCGGGCAAATTCGTCTCCGCAATCTGGACGGAAATTACCGCGTCGTCAGCAACGTTGGAGCTATTGATATCGAAGGAGCTAACATCACCGGTAAGTCCACTCTAGAGTCTAATACAGGAAGCATACGCATGGATATAGCCGGAATGAAGAGTGATAGCCGTCTTAAAGCGACAACAAATGTAGGTAGCCTCAATGCTGTTCTAGCCGATGGCGTGAAATGTAGCTTGGTGGCTAAAAGTGATCTAGGCCAGATCACCGGGGTTGAGGGTGGCAAACGTGATGTTAACGGAGGAGGTCCTTTGTTGTCCTTAAGCTCTGATATAGGTGCAATTACAGTAGAGTAACCAACCACTAAAAACAGACCGTCCGGATTAGCGGACGGTCTGTTTTTGCATCATCATATCAGATTAATGCAATAGCCAACAGCGTGAACAAGCTGAGAGTTAAAATATTGTCAGCAGCATAAGGGTAACCAAAAAATGCAGAAGTCTGCACAGGTCCATTGGATCCTGTTCTTAAGTAAACATTATATCTGTCCACATCTGTAATCACACCTTCATGCTGTCTGCCATCAGTAGTCAGGATACGTACCCTTCTATTCTTACAACGTAAGCAATTATAATAAGCCTCCACTAGTGTACTCCTCCTCATTCGTAATGATATACTCTATGGTGAGGAGTACAGGTCGGTAACGGCTAAGTTACATAGGTCATTTGTTTGGATCGATATTTACTTTCCGTTCTCTGCATTTTTTGTATTCCCAAAGGTTATATATAAGGAAAGACATATTCTCGGCTTGTTATCCGTACCATCCTATCCATTCAAGGAGGCCAATCGAATGAATGTAGCACGTAAACAGTTTATTAAGGAAGGCGTACTGCGTATTACCATCTTTATTATTTTATCATCGCTTACCTATACCGTTCGCAACTATGCATGGGCAGTTACTGTTCTCGTATGTTTTGCGCTTTACGCTCTACTTACAGGAGTATATCGCCTCTTTCGCAAAGAGTAGAATGCGCCTCCACGAATTTTTATAGTTAACCAAACGCCCCCTTTCCAAAGAGTTTTTAATTCTCCTTGAAGAGGGGGCGTTTACATTCTGACCAGAATCACAGGGTTTGACCTCTTTGTAGAGCACAATAAAACCATTAGATGTAGTGAACTTTCGTTCGCTATACTCTAATGGTTTTATTGGACTTGCTTATTCATACTTAATTATTAATCTTATATGTTCAAGCTTTAAAGGGCGAATGGGAATTACGATTTGCGATTTGTATAATAATCGATAATATCATTCACGGTGCGGAGCGGCTCCGCATCTTTGTGGATCGTGTCCACGCTAGGCTTGAATTCTTCACGCGTCTTCGTAGTCACTTCAGTTCATTCCTTTCAATAGTTAAGCTTGCTGCATCGTAAGCTGCATATAGTATTACGCCACCTCTATCTATTACCCCAAATAGAAGAGTTCAACGCACCTATGCTCATTTGTTTTGGAAATTACGCAAAAAAATACGAGATTATAGCCCTTCTTATACTTAAGTAAACATAACAAAAACGCCTCCTTAACGTAAGATACGTTAAAAAGACGTAAAATATGCCTGTTTTATTAAAATTTTACTCCGGCTTGATTTCATTTTTCAGACGTTCCAGTGTTTTCTTGTCTTTCAATGTTAGTTCTGCACTTTCGAGCAAATCAGGTCTACGTTCAAGTGTACGCTGTAACGCTTGCTCTCTCCGCCATACTTCGATGTTGGCGTGATGGCCACTCAACAACATATCTGGTACCTTCCAGCCGCGAAATTCAGCGGGTCGAGTGTAGTGAGGATATTCCAACAGCCCTGTACTGAACGAATCCGTGATCGCAGAGGTTTCATTTCCAAGCGCCCCTGGCTGTAGCCGAACTACTGAATCAATAACCGTCAGTGCTGGTAGTTCTCCACCCGTTAGCACATAATCGCCAATCGACAGTTCATCTGTAACCAGATGCTCCCGTATCCGCTCATCGTAGCCCTCATAATGACCACATATAAAGATTAGATGCTGCTCTTGTGCCAGTTCCTCAGCAATCTTCTGATTATAGGTCTTTCCTTGTGGGCACATAAGAATGATGCGTGGCTTCACAGAGGAAGGCGACGGGACTGCAGATTCAGAACCATTCTCCAAAGGACTAGCCTCGATCCCCAATACATGTTCTACCGCTGCAAAGATCGGGTCAGGCTTTAGTACCATACCCCCGCCCCCGCCATACGGTGTATCATCCACACTGTTGTGCTTATTTCCTGAGAAATCACGAAAGTTCACAGCATTCAAAGATACAATCCCTTTTTCGCGTGCCTTACCAAGAATACTTGTGCTAAATACGCCTTCGCACATCTCCGGAAAGAGCGTTAGCACATCAATTCTGATCATGGCAATAGTCCTTCCATTAAGTGAACCGTAATTCGTTTGGCCTCAATGTCCACGTTCAGCACTACATCGTTAATTACAGGGATAAGGATGTCTTGACCTTTAGCAGGCTTAACAACCCACACGTCATTTGCACCTGGCTGTAAAATTTCCGTAATTGTGCCAAGCGGTTCACTTCCAGCATCATCCGTATAAACTTCACAGCCAACGATTTGGTGGAAGTAATATTCATTCTCTGGCAGATCAACCAGATCATTACTTGGCACCTTAAGCAAACTTCCCTTATACTTTTCCACTTCGTTAATATTGGTATATCCCTTAAGCTTAACGATAAACATACCCTTATGCTCTCGAGCGGATTCTACAGTCACTTCGAATTTTGCACTGCCATCCGCAGGAATGACGAACAGCTTCTTGTCTTTAGCGAAACGAACCTCAGGAAAATCGGTATGGGATAATACTTTAATCTCCCCGCGAATTCCATGTGTATTCACAAGCCGGCCTACGGTTAATTCTTCCGTCATATAACCCTCTCCTCTACAAGCTTCATCTATATATTTGAACAAAAAGGAGCCGGGATATACTATCCCTAGCCCCTCATTGTACGCATTATTTAAGATAAAATATCTACAGTTACGCGTTTATCGCTCTTGACTGCTGCAGATGTGACTACTGTACGGAGCGCCTTGGCGATCCTGCCTTGCTTGCCGATGACCTTTCCTACATCATCTGGATGTACGGACAGCTCATAGACAATCAAATGCTCTTTCTCCACAGCCCGTACCGTCACATCTTCTGGATGATCCACTAAAGCCTTAGCAATTACTCCAACTAATTCTTCCATAGAGGACCCTCGCAATCAGTCATTATTTCTGTTGCTTAAGCTCATGAAACTTCTTCATCACGCCTGCTTTGGAAAGCAAGTTGCGGACGGTATCAGATGCTTGCGCACCTGTTTGAAGCCATTTAAGAGCTTTTTCCTCATCGATCTTAACTACTGCCGGTTGTTCAATCGGATTATAATAACCGATTTCCTCGATAAAACGACCGTCACGAGGGGACCGGGAATCGGAAACCACTACACGATAGAAAGGCGCTTTATGCGCTCCCATTCTTTTTAGACGAATACGTACTGCCACGAAAAATCACCTCCTTATAATAGTTTCCAACATTAGTTGGTCAGACATTCAAGATCATTTAAAAGGGAATTTCAGCCCTTTTCCACCACCAAGACCTTTAAGCTGCTTCATGGCATTTTTCTTGGAGGCTTTGCCGCCTCCGCCCATCATGCCGGAGAATTGCTTCATCATCTTACGCATCTCATCAAATTGTTTGATGAGGCGGTTGACCTCAGCGACTGAGGTTCCGCTGCCGGTTGCAATACGCTTGCGGCGGTTATGGTTAATGATCTCAGGCTGTTGCTTCTCCGCCTTAGTCATAGAATGAACTATGGCTTCAACGCGTCCCATTTGCTTATCGTCGACCTTTAAATCTTTAATGCCCTTGGCTTTGTTCATACCCGGAAGCATATCAAGAATTTGATCGATAGGGCCTAGCTTCTTCACCTGATCCATTTGCTCAAGGAAATCATCGAACGTAAACTCTGCATTACGCATCTTACGTTCCATTTCTTTAGCCTTGTCAGTATCAATGTTCGCCTGGGCTTTCTCAATCAGCGACAGCATGTCGCCCATACCCAGAATCCGCGAAGCCATACGTTCCGGATGGAACGGCTCCAGCGCGTCGATCTTCTCCCCTAAAGCGGCGAATTTGATCGGGCAACCGGTAACAGCTTTTACTGACAGTGCAGCACCACCACGGCTGTCGCCGTCGAGTTTCGTCAATACGACCCCTGTAAGCTCAAGCTGCTTATTAAAGCTCTCGGCTACATTCACGGCGTCTTGACCCGTCATAGCATCTACTACAAGAAGTACTTCATCAGGATTTACAACATTGTGAATCTGCTTGAGTTCTTCCATTAGTTCTTCATCAATATGCAGGCGGCCTGCAGTATCGATAATAACATAATCAAGTCCGTTATCCTTCGCATGTTGTACAGCTTGTCTGGCAATTTCTACCGGACTAGTCTGATCACCAAGCGAGAATACAGGAACCTTAATCTGTTCTCCCAGCACTTGCAGCTGCTTGATAGCAGCAGGCCGGTAAATATCTCCCGCAACCAGGAGCGGACGATGATTGCCCTTCTGTAACAGCTTAGCTAGCTTACCCGAAGTGGTTGTCTTACCAGCCCCTTGTAGACCCGCCATCATAATGACGGTCGGTGGCTTGTTCGACTTGGCCAGCTTCGCTTGGCTTCCGCCCATCAGCTCGGTTAGTTCCTTGTTGACGATGTCGATAATTACCATGCCAGGCGTAAAGCTGTCCATGACTTCCTTGCCGATGGACTTTTCTTTCACCTTAGCCACGAATTCTTTAACTACCTTGAAGTTAACATCGGCTTCCAGAAGGGCTAACCGCACTTCACGCATAGCTTCGTTTACGTCTTCTTCGGATACTTTACCTTTACCGCGTAGCTTGCTGAACACATTCTGCAATCTTCCGGTTAAACCTTCAAACGCCATATGCAGATTTCTCCCTTCATGCTACTCTAACCTCTGCAAGCGATCCACGATCTCCGCGAACCGAAGTTTATATTGCTCAGGCAGCATCCCATTCTCCGGCAGTCTGCGCAGCTCTTCTAAATATTTAGTACGACTCTCATGTTTTACTAATAGTCCAAGTTTTTCTTCATAATTCTCAAGGACTTGCTCAGCGCGCTTAATATGCTCATAAACAGCTTGGCGGCTGATTTCAAATTCAGCGGCAATCTCTCCCAAGGAAAAATCATCGTGAAAATAATATTTAAGAAACGTTTGCTGCTTATCTGTAAGCAGTCGTTCATAGAAGGCAAAAAGCAAATTGATACGATTCGTTTTCTCGAGCCTATTCTCCTGACTCATTAAGGACAACCCCTTCGTCAAGGAAAAACACTTTACACCTTCACAACGTCCCTTATGATACCTAAAAGAAAGAGAGATGTCAAGCACTTTTGCTTGTCATCTCTTTCTTTATTAAAAATCCATATTTTCCGCGATAAATCCGCTTGAAATTATTGGATTGGCAGTACATAAATCAATATGGCGAAGAAATGTGTGACACTGCCCGCAAGAACAAAAACATGCCAGATCGCGTGATGGAACGGAAACCCTCTCCATACATAAAAAACTGTACCTAGAGTATAAAGCACTCCTCCAGCCATCAACAGAATCATGCCACCATCCGCTACCACTGCTGAAAGAGGATTCCAGGCGATAACAATCAGCCAACCCATAGCAATGTAGAACACCGTAGACATGAACAAGAACTTTTTAACAAAAAACGCTTTGAAGAAAACGCCAAATACTGCGATTCCCCATATAACACCAAATAAACTCCAGCCAAGTGTTCCCCGAATAGCTACTAGCAAAAAGGGTGTATACGTGCCTGCGATAAACAGATAAATAGAGGAGTGATCGAAAAATTCGAACAAATCCTTCGCCTTGCCCTCTTTGAGACTATGCACAAGTGTTGAATTGAGATACAGAAGCAGCATTGTCGTTCCATAAATGGAGAAGCTGACTACATGCCATGCCGTTCCTTTCAGACTTGCAAAAACAACAAGCAGGACAAGTGCAGCGACGCTTAATACAGCTCCGATCCCGTGCGTAATCGCATTCGCGACTTCTTCTCTCCGAGTGTAGGTGTGAGTATTTGCCATATCCATATCCTTCCGTCTAAGCTTTCTTTCTATTATACCACGCGGACCTCACTGGATTACAGTTTGTAAATCTCCGTGTATTTCTCCTCCAAATAATCAGCCAGATAATCTGGACTGAGCGGCTCACCTGTTACTTGTTCGATAATTTGCGAAGGGGTCAGGCTTTTTCCGAAACGGTAGATTTTTTCTGTTAACCATTCTTTAATTGGCAAAAGATTTCCCGCAGCAATCAATTCATCGTAGTTCGGCAGCTCCTTGCGGAGTGTATTCAAGATTTGGGCAGCATACATATTTCCCAGAGAGTAGGATGCAAAATATCCGAAGTCTCCACCGGACCAGTGCACGTCCTGCAATACACCAAGCGCATCATTAGGCGGTGTAATACCTAAATATTCTTGATATTTAGCATTCCATACCTGAGGCAGATCTTTGACAGATAGTCCTTCATTAAAAATAAGCTTTTCGATCTCGTAACGCACAATAATGTGCAGATTGTATGTAAGCTCATCTGCTTCAATTCGGATGAATGAATTTTCCACACTGTTAATAGCCCGGTAGAAATCCTCTACATCTACATTAGCAAGCTGCTCTGGGAAATGCTGCTGCAGATCACCGTAATAACGTTGCCAGAACGCACGGCTGCGGCCGATCATATTCTCCCATAGTCTCGACTGAGATTCATGAATCCCCATCGAAGCGCCTTGAGCCAGTGGTGTTCCCACTAAATCTTGGCTGATATTTTGTTCGTAAAGCGCATGTCCACCTTCATGCAGTGAGCTGAAGACGGCGCTAGTCACGTTATCAAGTAAATAAGCGGTCGTAATACGAACGTCACCTGGATTCAGCCCTGTAGCAAAAGGATGCACACTCTCATCCAAGCGGCCTGCGTCGAAGTCATAGCCCATTTGCTTCAGAATAAAGTTACCAAACTTTTGTTGCTGCTCTTTAGGGAAAATCTGCTGCAAGAAGCTGGTATCTGGTTTATTAGGTGAAGCAGCGATAGCTTCCACTAACGGAACCAAGCGGCTGCGGAGGCGACTGAACACTTCATCCACCTTTTCTACCGTGAGATCAGGCTCATACATATCTAGTAGCGTATCGTAACGTGTGCCATTTACACCCCAATAATCGATGAACTCTTGTTTCAGAGCTACGATTTTACTCAAATAAGGTTCAAATGTAGCAAAGTCATTGTTCTCCTTAGCTTCTTCCCAGATCGTTTGGGAATGAGCAGACAGGACAGCGTACTCTTCAAATCTTTTGGAAGGAATACTCTTACTGCGCTCATACTCTTTGCGGCAATCGTTGACGATCTTTTGTTGATTAGCTGTAAGCTGGCTCAACACTTCTGGACGGCTGAAAAATGCTGTAAAGTCACCCATCTCCTGTGAAATCTCAAGTCTGAACAATTCTCCACTCAGCATCCCAATCGTACCGGAACGAACTTCTACTCCCTTACGTGGTGCACCTGTGCGCAAATCCCAGTGCATTAATTCTATGGCCTCTGAATATCCACTAATTTTTGCTAATAACTCGCTGAATTGTTCCCATCGTTCCTTTACTTGTTGTTCCATTCTACTCCACCTGCTTTCTCTGTTTTACAGACTCCTCTTGATGATACTTTTTTGAATGAGTATAATCAACTTCAGAGATACATCTCTAATTTTAAATATTTAATGAGTTACATAAGAAGCAGAGCATGCTTCGAACAAAAATCAAGGAGCGTGAACAGGGCTATGATGATTCAAGTTACACCTCTCGCAGAAAGGAAGTTGAAGGAAAGGCTTGGAGATCAGCCAGGATTTTTCAAGCTCTTTTATGATACGGTAGGCTGCGGGTGTGACGGAATTAATGTGTTACTGATTGTTTCAGAAGTGGAGCAAGGCGATTCTAGGATAGAGACGAATTCTCTTCCCTTTATCGTAAGCCGGCAACAGGAAATCTTTTATGAAGACAAGCTGCGACTCGATGCAGAGGAACGTTTCTCTTCCTATAAGCTGGTCAGTGATTCTCAGATTTATGGCAACAATATCATGGTAAGAGATATGCGCAACGTAAGTACAATTCAAGGAATTTAAGGGAGGAAGCTAATATGAGCCACGTATCAGAAATTATTAACTTTAATAAAAGTTTTGTAGAGAATAAGGACTATGAAGCTTATTTAACCAGTCGTTATCCTGACAAAAAAATGCTGATCATCACCTGTATGGACACTAGACTCGTTGAATTATTGCCGAAAGCCATGAATTTCAAAAATGGTGATGTCAAAATCATCAAAAATGCTGGTGCGGTTATTTCTCAGCCTTTTGGTAGTGTTATGCGTAGTGTAATGGTAGCTCTATACGAACTAGATGCTGAAGAAGTAATCGTGGTTGGACACTATGAATGCGGTATGGCCTCCCTCAATGCGGACCATATGATCAATTCCATTAAAGAACGTGGAGTATCTGAAGAAGTGCTGTCTACACTGGAGAATTCCGGAATCAAACTTACAAAATGGCTGCGTGGGTTTGACAATGTCGAAGAAGGGGTAATTCAGACTGTGGACCTGATTAAACGTCATCCACTGCTTCCCCCTAATGTACCTATCCATGGCATGATCATCGATCCGGCAACCGGAGCGCTTGAGCTTGTCGCTGATGGGTATAAGTAACGAATGACGACTCTCTAACTGCTGTTTGCGTGGATCCTGGATCCACGCTTTTTTTGTGTATAAAAGTATAAATTATGATAAATAAAATTGAAACCTTGTGGGGCATGTCTGCGTATTACCGACCATACACAAAAATTCATGCTCACAGGAGGGTTTTCGTACTAAATGAAACCAATGAAACGCGTAATGATGATTCTAATGGCCTTCACTCTGTTTTTTGCAGTGGTTGCTCCAGACTTTGCCGATGCACGTCGAGGTGGCGGCGGATTCAAATCCGGCACTCGCAGCTATTCAACAACTCCAAAAAAATCAACAACAACAAATAACATCAAAAAAAGTGACAGCACTAAAAGTTCCACAGCAGGATCTGCTGCAAATACAAAACGTGGCTTCTTCAGCGGCGGCAGCTTAATGAAAGGCATGATGATCGGTGGTTTGGCCGGATTATTATTCGGTGGAATGTTTGGTGGAATGGGAGCTTTTGGTGACTTCCTAGGCTTTGCCGTTAATATGCTAGCTATCTATGTATTGGTTATGCTCGTGATGTCCTTCTTCCGTCGTAGAAAAGAACGTCGCCGCTTAGAAGAACAGGATGGTCGTTACTAATGTCTACAATTGTTCTAAGCATGGATGAGATCATCAATGCCCTCTGTCTGCACATGGCGGAACGAAAGGCTGTTCGTCCAGAGGATGTTCAGGTAGAACTGAGCTGGGAAGAAGATACCGGTTACTCTGCAGAGGTTTGGGTACAGGGCCGCAGTCAATTTCTAGTGGAGTCCAATATGATTGAAGCGATCTTGCGTTACATGCTCAGCGAATATGGTGTTCGCGCCTATCGTGAAGATGTAAGACTGGACCTGGATGAGGAAATCACAGCGATTGTAAATACAGGGAACTAATGATAGTAAAAGGGACAACCCGAGGGGTTGTCCTTTTTTGATATAACGCTATTCATAGAAATATTGCTTTACCGTCCCTACTCCGTCTGCCACTTCAATTTCTGCATAAGCTCCATTAATAAAAGTAACCTGCGGCGGGACATGACCACAATCGATATCATAAACGATCGGTACCTTAAGCTCTTCAAATAGTTCAGCATAGATATCCTCGGCAGTATAGTTATCCACAGGCCGATTAGCTGGACTTCTGCCAAACATAATCCCCGAACAATTCTCAAACCACCCTGCCAGCTTCATCTGCACTAAAGATCTGCGTAAATCCGCTGTGTTCAATTCACAATTTTCCAAATACCAAACAATAGGTTCGTCATGAATCATTTCTTGCTGAAAATGCTGGAGCTTTCCATAAGGTGTGCCGATCAAATGCCTAATTACATCTATACAACCACCCAACAGACGTCCTTTCATCGTTACAGCATCTGTAGTTAGAGACTTCCAATAAGTCTCCTCTGTCAAATGAAAAACGCATGGCGAAGGCACATCATGTTGCCATTCCCGCTGATATTTAAGAGATGAATGCTGCACAATGGACCCACCCACTGGTGTCTCTAGAACCGCCTGCCAGAGGGTTGTAGTATCATCCGAATACTCTCCCCGTAAATCAATGAGATTCGCTCCGTGGGCAGTAGCCAACCCGGTTGTCAGCGTGACCGCAAGCAGCAAGACGCTTATATCTGAATATCCCACGATCCATTTGTCCTGCAAAGCATCAAAATCAATAAATTCCAGAGCTTCAATTAACAATTCCCCGCCCCAAGGCGGAATAAGGACATCGATTCCATCATCTTTGATCATCTCATTAAACTCATGACCACGAACATTGGCTGGTGCTGATTTAGCCTTATCTTGCTTCCATGCCGTTTCGCCGATAATGACATTAAATCCTTGCGACTTCAACCGGCTGGAGGCCAGTGTTAGTAGTTCTGCATTTTGAATGCCTACTCCAGATGAAGGTGCTGTAACGCCTATCGTCGCATTCTTTTTCAAAAAAGGGTATCTAATCATATGCCACCTCCCAGAGTTTGTACCCATTATATCCCTAAAGTGATAATGAGAACACCTTCTTCTAACACATACTTTACGCCTACAAAAAAAGGACCTGGCGGGATGCGTCAACGTATGACCGCAAATCCTGCACATGTCCTTCTTCAATTAAACCCAAACACTAGATTAAAGAGATAGCAAGCAGTTCAAACAACACAAGCGGTAAAATCACATTATTATTGTATGGGGGACCTGGATAAGGTCCTGGATATGGGCCCGGTCCCGGGCCCGGATGAGGATGATACGGCTGATGAGGGTTGTAAAACCCGCGGGGCATTTGCCCATTAGCTGCAACGTTCAGATACAAGTGTTTATTATCTACTCCGGCTATAACGCCTTCATGTACAAAGCCATCTATTGTCTGTACGTTCACCTTATGGTTAAGGTATGGCTTGCAAGATTGATGTAGGGAATCGCGGACACCGTGCAGGTGCCGGATCACAGCAGGATCGGCCTGATAAATCACATTCTGTTGCTGCCCAGTGTTAAATGTCGACATGGATGTTCTGACCTCCGTAAATGGATTTGCTCCATTCTATGCAGAAGCCTAGATTACGGTGCCTATTAAATGGGCTATTCTTAGAATGGCAGAGCGACCTTCTCAACCTTAACATTTACGGAAACTAGAGACAGTCCCATCATATTCTCAACAGCATTTCTTACATTTTGCTGCAGTATATAGCAGACCTCTTGAATCACACATCCGTAATTAACTATGACCTGAAGATCGATAGCAACATCCACTTCTTTTACTTCAACGGACATTCCTTTTTTTACATTTTTACCGCTTAGACGTTTAGCCCAGTTGTCCGAGATACTGCTTCCTGACATGCCGGCAATACCCGGTGTGTCCAGAACCACTTGCCCGACGATCGAAGTCACCACATCATCTGAAATATGAATTAGTCCTTGCTCCGTTCCTTCATTCATAGAAATCCCTCCATAATGTTTTATTAACTTAAGAGATATCAGGACTCTCCTCTACCTCTATCTCTACCCGGCGTTGCTTGACAAACAAATAATAGGCCTTGGTCAAGACGATTTTAACAATCATATACAGCGGAATAATCAGCAATATCGCAATGATCCCGCCTAAATCACCGCCAACTAATACCAGGATAATCGTTGTCAGTGGATGAATATCGAGCTTTTTCCCAAAGATGTAGGGAGCGATTAAATTATCCTGTATCTGCTGCGCTACCAGAACAATGATGATGGACCAGACGGCTATAGACGGCGATTGAATGAATCCGATGATGAAAATAGGGATACTAGACAGTATCGCACCAATAAAAGGCACGAAGTTCATCACAACTGCGATTACAGTCAACAGCAATGCATATTGCAGGCCGATAATAAGGAAACCAATATACATCAGAACGCCTAAGGCTAAATTAACAAGCACCCGGCCCACGATAAAGCCACTAAGCGCACTGTCGATTTCAGTCATCATTGTAGTTCCTTCTTCACGATACTTCTTTGGAAAGAAACTTACAATCTTACGTCCGAATTTCCCACCTTCCTTAAGCATGTAGAATAACATAATCGGAAAGGTGAATAAAATGATCGCGAAATTCGAAACAAAAGAGAACAATCCTGATACGTAATTCGTTAACAGCGTAAACCCTTTATTCAAATAATCCGTCAATGTGGAGGCTGGATTCGCATCAGCAGGGATCAACGCAGACAGAAATTCATTATCTTCTAGTTTCAATAGCTGTTGATTCAAGGAGGCAATGAGATTCGGCATATTATCGACGAAATTAACTAATTGTGTGCGAAGTGAAGGCCAAACGCCGATAATAAAAGCAAACAGAAGCACTAAAATAACTACATATACGATGATAATCGCCAAAGAACGATTCAGCTTATATTTCTCCAAGGTATCGATCAGTGGCCGCAGCAAGTAATAAAAGAAACCCGCCAGCATTAAAGGCACTATAATGACACTGAACAAAGACAGGATCGGTGTGAATAAAAAATCTACGCGTGAGCCTAAAAATACAATGCCTAACACTAAAAGAATCGCTAGACAAACTTTGATGAAATTGTTCAGTTTAGCCATACTTTCTCTCCCGTCTTCTGATTTGGATGTCTTCCAGCTCGTTATTTCGGAATCCGGATGGTGAATACCGTAGGTTCCTTCTTTCGGCGACTGAGATGAAGCGTCCCCCCCATTTTCTCTGTATTTTTCATAGCTATCGAGAGACCTAGCCCTGTCCCTCCCGAAGCTGTCCGCGCTTTATCTCCCCGAACAAACGGATCAAACATTGTGGACCACAGCTCTTCTGGAATACCCACTCCAGTATCAGCGATTTCAATCGTGACTTCTTTCTCCAAAGGAATCACCTCCACACGCAAATGTGTACCTGGAGGATTATAGATCAGTGCATTGGAGATCAAATTATGAACCACACTCGAGAGCAGCTCCGCATCAAAGTTCAAGAACACATCCTCTTCGGGAACATTTAGATGCAAAACAAAATTCTTTTGTTCAATCTCTCCGTAGGTATCTGCAATGATTTCACGAATAAATTCGCCCAGTTCTTGATGCTCCATTCGTAGCAAGAAATCCGGTGAATCTATTTTTAACAGCTCCAGCATGTTCTGAATCAGCTTAGTAACTTGTGAGGATTTATTATAAATATAGCTTAAATATCTTTTTTGGCGTTCTTCATCCTCGCCTCTACCCTCTACAAGCGCCTGGGCAAAGCCCTGTATACTCGTTATCGGCGTCTTCAGATCGTGGGACAGATCAACCATCATCCGTTTCTTACTTTCCTCTGCCTGGCGTTTTTCTTTGGTCGTCTTTTCAATTACGTCTGCCATATAATTAAAAGTCTCTCCAATTTGCGAAAATTCCTTCTCTGCATATAAAGCGATTCGAGTATCATAATTCCCCTGAATCATCTGCTTCAATCCAAGCGTGATGATACGCAGTGGTTTCCTGATTCGCCGCGCCACCCAATAGCTGTACACGATAATTAGCAAAAGAATCATTCCCACACCCAAAAAGACGTAGTATGAAAGCGAATGATTAAAGTAGGCCACGAAGGGATCACTATTAATGGTGATGGTGATAGCTTCCCGCGGCAGCTTCAGCAGCAGCCACTCCGATTCGCTCTGAGCATTTAGCGTGGTCAACGAGTAAAAGTAAGCTTGTTCTTCTCCATTTTCCAAACTTTTTAAAAGCTGGTTACTGGTATATTGGGTTACACCGTCTTTTTTTTCTCCAACAACCTTGGTGACCTTCATGTCTTGATCCAAGACCTCGATCCATCCCCCGCTACGCAGAAGACGTTTGGTTTCTATCCCATGCTCCAGATTATCTCGATAAGCACTAGCTTCCACCTTCAAATCAGGATCAGCGATTTTATTTTTTTCAAAAATATGGGTCACATCAAGATTAATAAACAAATAATATACAATCACGAGAAAAAACAAAATACAGATAAACAACAAAAAATCCAGCGTCAGCGATGATTGTAAAGGTCGTTGATCTCTATTGCTCCATAGGCGCTTCAATTTTGTATCCCAGCCCTCTAATAGTCTTTAAATATACTGGCTTTTTGGAGTCTTCCTCAATTTTTTCCCGGATATTGCTGATATGTACCATGATACTATTATCTTCGTACACATAGAAATCTTCCCACACGGCCTCATATATTTTTTTGCGTGTGAAGACTCGTCCAGGCTGCTTCATCATTAGTTCCAAAATTTTATACTCGGTAGAAGTAAGCACCACAGGTTCACCTGAACGATAAAGCAGACACTGGCTTTGATCCAGCATTAATTCACCTAATACAATCTGTTCAGCTTCTTTTTCCTCAACGACTTGCGCATCGAAATGATGTACACGCCGCAGCAGTGCTCCAACACGGGCTACTATTTCTAATGGATTAAACGGTTTGGAAATATAATCGTCGGCTCCTAGTTCAAGACCCAGAATTTTGTCATGATGTTCGCTTTTGGCGGATAAAAATAACACTGGAAAATGATGCACCTCGCGGATCTTTTTCAATAATTGCAGTCCATCCAGACCCGGCATCATAATATCCAGAATTGCCAAATCAACTTTATGGTTCTGTACCTGCGTTAAGGCTTCAGTACCACTGTTTGCTTCCAAAATGTTGTACTCTTTCTCTAAATATAATCTTAGCAATTCCACAATTTCTGCTTCATCATCAGCGATCAATATTGTATACATGATAATCCCCCCATCTAACTATATTCTGTGATTATAAACAGAGCCTAAACACAATCTAAAGAATAGCTAAATTATCACATAGTAATAAAATAAAAATCGCACACGGGAAACCGTCCCATGTACGATCGTAATTTGTCTGGATTGTGAGGATCACTACTTTAAAAAGCTACGCCAATTCCGCCTTCCCCAGCATAGGTTCCCATAACCGGCCCCATGCTTGAGAGTAAGACTTCTTTGAAGGGATGCTTTAGTAAAATGCGTTCTTTAATCTCGAGTGCCAGCTTCTCACAATTACTGTGTACAATAGCGATAACCGCTTTCTCGTAATCATGCTGCTTCTCATCCAAATGCGCTAGCAGACGATTCAGTGCTTTTGGAAGACCCCGGGTCTTCTCCACTACTTCGACAGTGCCTTCTTCGCTGATTTTGAGCAGCAACTTTATATTGAGTACAGACGCTACGGCTCCCGAGAGCCGACTTAGACGTCCGCCTTTCATTACATTCTCCAGAGTGTCCAGCGTAAAATAAGCGTTAACTTCCTCTATCTGCTGAAGTACCTTTTCCTTGAGCTCTTGCAAGCTTGAACAAGTTAAGGACCACTGCGCCGCCAGGCCGACAATCAATGACAGCCCGCCTGAGAAGTTTTTGGAATCTATAACCTCTATTGCATTGGTATGTCCTTCATCCTTATACATTTCCATAGCAATCATAGCCGTCTGATAAGTGCTACTAATATTAGAGGACATACAAATGACCATAATGTCAGTTCCCTCCTCCACTTGCTTGAACTTCTCAAGGAATTCGTTGGGACTTGGACTAGCTGTGGTAGGCAGCTCCTTGGATTCGCGCATTTGAGCATAAAAGCTTTTCGTGTCCGTATCTGCCGGCATTAACTCATGCCCAAAATGAACCGGTAGGTGGATCACGGAAACATTATACTTCTCCATGTAGTCAAGGGGTAGGTCTGAACCGCTGTCTGTTATGATCTTGATTGCCATAATATAAGTACTCTCCTTTCAATATCAGTACTATTATAGCCACCATAAAATGAAATCTCCAGTAACCTTTATAACTTGAAAAATTCTTCGATCTGTGTTATGTCTTTCTTCCTTAACTTGTCCTTATATGATATGGTTTATGAATAAGCGTATAGAAATGGAGTGTATGTATGAGTAAGGGTAGAGTATGGAACAGAGGCAAACATGATGGTACAGGACTATCGAGGAAAAAAACCGTAGATCAAGAGGGTGCAGCTTCTACTGAAACTGAATCCACAGAACCTTCGAATGAACCTTCCAATTCAAGAATTGATACCGTAAAACCGATGAATCGCACGAATTGGGTGACCAGACCCACCCGTGTCAGCAATAAAGATTCGAAAGACAAACGATAATTCATACATTCTAAGATTTGAGGACCCAGATGACGTTATTGGCAAATTTCCAGCCTTTTGAGCAGAGTTTCGGACTCCAGAGCCGTTATTCCGTAGAATGAGGTTCATATATGGTGTTTTCCGTGCCAATAGTGGCTATGGAGTCCGTTAGCATCCCAAATGCGGAGTAAAACTGCGTTTAAGGTCATCTGTGTCCGATAGTTATCTTTGTACATGCAAAAGTAATGAAATCCAGCGAACAACAAAAAGGGTTGTCCCAGTAGCCATTTCATCATTTCATGGCTTATGGAACAACCCTCTTCTATTTTCTACGCCATATATCCTAACTCCGCTTCATCTCTGGAGGGGGCTTCGCCAATTAACTGCTTCAATAGTTTTTTCATCATTACCGAAGCCTTTACTTTGGTATGAAGACACGGAGAAACCTCTATTTCATAGTTCCCTTGTTTGATAGCTTCCTTCAATTCTTCCACAGTTGAGCAGGAGTCTTGCAGACGATTCACAACACTGCCATACTGCAAACACTGATGACTGTCACTGCCAGCAATCACAGGCACACCCAGCTTCTCAGCAAAGGGCGTGATCAGGTTCTTATAAGTCTCCACCCCCTGCATGTAAATATCCTTAGCGTTGAAATCAAAAGCGTCTAATCGCTGAAGCAATGCCGGATCCAGTTGATGTAAAGGCGTAGAAGTTCGGAAGGGGTGGGCTCCGATTTTCCAAAGATTATGTTCATCGGCCATATCAAGCAACTGCTTAAACGGTATGAAATTCCCCTCCTGCGTATGCTCATCTAGTAAAGCGCGGACAGCTAGAACATTCTCCTTCAGTCCGATCAATAGGATATGACCTGTCTCCGCGATATCCACTTCCATGCCTGGAAACAGTTTAAGTCCGTTCACATCGTAATAATGCCCGTTATAGGGATAAGTCTGATCCAGCGCATCATACATCGCAAAGAAATTAGAAGTATTAAAATGCTCGGTCAATGCTACAGCCTGTAATCCATTTGCCTTGGCTTCGAACATCATCTCCGCAAAATATTCGGGGGAAAACGTAGATTTCTTAGATAATTTACCATGGGTATGCAGATCAATATTCATCATGTCTAATTCGTCTCCTTTGAGCTTGTAAGTTATGTTAATACACCAGTTCAGGGTAGAGATAACCAATACAGAATATCAAGATGACATAAGCAGTGGATCCGGATAAAAAGTACCAGTCGGACCGCTTCATTTTCAAATAAGATAACTTGATCTTCTTCACTTTCTTATTATTAAGCCCGTAGCTAAATCCCCGAGTCTCAAGTGCTTCAATCGTAGTTCGAGAACGTTTAGCTGTGTTCAACATGAGCGGGTAAAATGCCAGAATGACGATTCGCAAATAATACGTTATTGTTCGCCAATAGAAAATTCCATGTTGAAGCGGTCGTTGCCCTCTCAATCTAAAGGAAAGTAGGATCTGATGGAATTCCTCCAGTAAAGTAGGCAAAATACGATAGCCATAAGATAAGCTGAATGCAAAAGTATCAGGGATTCCTAAGGACAGTAAGCCGTCACTAAGTCGTTCCGGATCAAGACTAGAGAAAACCGTAATACTCGCCAGCGAAATCACCGAAAGCTTAAGCGTCAGTGTCAGCATAGGCAGCAAGGATTCAATCCCCCCGCCGAAAAAAAGCGACAATATAAACATCCAGCCAATCTGGCTGATTAAGCCGAGACATAATATAAAAATAATATAGGGGCTGACCCGGGAGAGGACGGTTGTTAAAACCATAAGCACGAACATCCCTAACAGGATTGTCCGGTTATGTACAAACCAAGGCACGATGGCAAAAAAGAGATACCAGAGCAGCAGGGTTCGCGGGTCCAGCCTGCCCAGAAAAGTGCTGCTGCTGTTATATGCGGTCCCGAGTAACTCCAATTTGATTTGTTCTACAGATATACGGTCAAGTGCCCGTTTAACGGCTTCCATGGATTGCAGCTACCTCCTTCTTTTCCACTAAACTCACAAACTCTTCTAAGCTACTGCAAATTCTAGGGAGACCGAGCATACGACTTAGCTCCATCAATTGAGTCTGGGCCAGACCCGCACGCCGTAAAAGAAGGCCGTCAGCGAAAATTTCATCCTTCGTCCCATCCGCAATTATCCGCCCTTGATGCATTACAATTATTCTGCTGGCCCATTCAGAGACAAGCTGCATATCATGAGTTGCGATGACGACCGTCTTCACATGATTACGAAGCGTCTCCAGCACATGTACCATTTCTTGTTTGGTCGAAATGTCCAGATTAGCTGTCGGTTCATCAAGCAACATGATAGCAGGCCTAACCGCGGCACCAATCGCCAAGGATACCCGGCGCTGCTGCCCTCCACTTAGCAGTCGGGCATCCCGTTCAGCCAGCTCGCTTAAGCGAAATACCTTTAGCATCTCATCCACTCTTCCATCCGTATCTGGTAGTTTCCGCGCCTTCAGATAATAAGCAATTTCCTTACGCACAGAATCCTCGATAAACATTTCCTCCGGATTCTGGAATACGTAAGCTACCGTACCGGAGAGACGTTCAGGCGGCAGCCCGTTCACCGTCATATCTTTAACCTTTACGGTTCCAGCTGTAGGTCTGACAATACCTGCAATCAGCTTCATTAATGAAGACTTACCTGCTCCGTTGTTGCCAATAAGAGCAATGGACTCTCCCTGCCGCAGTTCTAGCTGAATTCCATTCAGTACAGGATGCAGCACCTTATGAATCGTACGGTAAGAGAGGTGAACATTCTCCAGCTGAACGATAGAATTTCCTTCTTTTGCAGCTATGGGGAGCTGCTCTTGCATACGTCCGATTGGAAGTGTCTCCTTGGCATCCTGACGAAGCGTCATGCGGGTACTGCCTTCCTCAGCATTTAAGGGAAGCAGCTTTGACTTCTGATCATCAGGCTGTAGCAGCCAAGCCGCCCGGGTCACATCCGGTGGGTATATGCCCAGCTCTAGCAATTCTTGTACAGATGACAAAGCTTCACGCACAGGCTTCTGCCAGCACATTTTACCCTGATCCATCAGGACAACATTTTTGCAATAATCCGCAATAAATTCCGCATGATGCTCAATCACTACAATGGTCTTTCCATGCTCCTCATTCAAACGCTGCAAAATATCATAGATATGACGGGCATGCTCCGGATCCAGCTGGGCTACGGGTTCGTCGATCACCAGAATTTCCGGATCCATAGCTAGGGCTCCGGCCAGAGCGAGCAGATGTTTTTGCCCACCACTTAACTGCCAAATAAATTCGTGCCTCAAGTCACTAAGTCCGGTTAACGCCAGCGCACGCTCTCCCCGTTCCTTGTAATCCGTAAATCCATAATTCAGAGGTGTAAAAGACACATCATCAAGCACAGTCGGTCGTACCAATTGATTCTCGAAATCCTGATAAACATAACCGATACGTTTGGACAGCTCTGCTACACTTTTTCCATCCGCAGATTGGCCGCAAACTGTCACCTCTCCACTGAAATCACCAGTGTAATAATGAGGAATTAAGCCGTTAAAGCATTTGCAGAGAGTAGATTTCCCGGAGCCATTACTGCCGATGATCGCAATAAAATCCCCTTCTCCCAGTCGTAAGTCTACGTCTTGCAGTACTGGTTGTTCAGCTCCCGGATACGTAAAGTTAATTTTGTTCAATTCAAGAATTGTATTACGCATCTGCTTGACCCGCTTCCTGTCTTTTTCGTGCCGAACGCCGAAGCAGTGCAATAATCGCCGTTGCCGCCACTACAGCCGCCACCAACATACTGAGCCAAATCAAGGTCTTTTCATTCGATTCCGCCCCTGCAAGCTCAAAATCACCGAAGTTCCAGCCCGATTCAGATAACAATTCCGAACCCACCGCTACCATCACTAGAAAGGTTCCGGCAATGACCAGCTTAGGAGATAGCCACGCTCCTGTTGCATATTTCATATTCCGCTCACGTGGCTTCATGCCGAGCAATGGTTCAATTTTTCCATATAAACGCGGAACCAGATACATGGTAGGAATCAGCGCGAACAAAATGCCGGAGAAAAGGACATCATTCAGGAACCCTACTCCCTCAATTACAACGATACTTTCTGCCAGCCCTTTAACAGCCTCTAGCTCTTCTACCCCTACCCATACCTTCACAATATCTATAACGGAGCTAAAAAACTGGTGAATCGCCACGCCGGTAATCGCAGCCACTCCAACTTGTCTTCGATTTTTCGGATCAGACACCATACGGCCTGCGGTATACATCGCCAGTGAGAAGGTAATGAATTTCTCCAGCTCCCCTAAACCTCCAAATTGGCCTAACATCAATTCCCCGAAGATTACCTCACCAACAGCTGCTCCGACCGCCGCATATAAGGGGTGAAACAACATACATAATGTCAAAGGAATGAAGGCGAAATATTCAATGGATAATTCAATCGGGCCCAGTTTGATCCCAGGCACTAGCTCGGTAAACATATTGGACAACCCGTAAAGCGACATCGACAGTACAAAAATCATCATTTTTTGTGACTGAGTCAGTGTGTAACGCGTTTTTATCGTGCTCATGAAATATTTGGCCTCCCAATAAGAATTTATCTTCATTATAAGAAGGCCATGTCATCACAGCTTTTTTCATTTGTTAAATGAGAGTAATATTTTTTTCAATATTTTTAACGTTGTAAAAATATTTACAACATATTCACACGTTATATTCTATCTATCGCATCATCATAGGAGGATTGAGAGATTGTATAAAGATTGGAACCACCGCGCTTTTTCGCCTAATCAACGGATAATTGCCGACTTTATTCAAAAAAATGAGCAACGTGTGGTCTACATGACCGAACAAGAAATGGCAGACGAGCTGCATTTGAGCATCGCCTCCGTTTCACGGTTCTGGAAAGCTGCGGGATACAAACATGCCAAAGATTTTAAAAACCGGCTCCGTTTCCGCTTTGAATCCACACCTTCTGTAAAAATGCGTGATGCCATGCAGCGATCAGACGATACCTCACTCCCTCAACTGCTGCTGGACAATTGTTCACATCATTTGCAAGAAACACGCCGCTATTTAAGCGACGATGTACTAAAGCGTGCAGTAGATGTAATATCTACTGCTCGGATTATTTATGTATACAGCCCTGGACCTTGCGCCGGATTAGCAGAGCTAATGATCTATCGAATGGCGCGTTTTGGTCTTCAAATGAAAAAAATGGCCCCCAGCGGCCATGAGCTGCTAGAGACCTTAATGCATGCTGACAAACAAGATGTCTTGCTTGTCTTTGGATTTGTGCAAATACTGCCTGAGATTGAAGTCATACTGAACCATGCACGTGAAGCAAATTACCAGGTCATCCTGATCACAGATAGACTTGTCTACCCGCGATCCCAAGATGCAGATATCGTGCTTTATGCGGGGAGAGGTGAGGTTTGGGAGTTCCATTCCATGGTTGGCCCCACCTATATTATTGAGAATCTGATCCTTGGAGTGGGATTAGCGAACAGGGACAGTAGTCTAAGCAAGCTGGATAAATTGCAGCAATTGCGCGCGCAGTATGGGGGGAAGCTCCCACGGAGTTAGGTTGACTGCAAGGATAAGGGGAATTTAATTCATTCCTAAAGCTTCTTTAATTTGTGGGATAGATAAACCGTTTGCTTTCATTTCTTTGATCCAAAGAATGCGCGCGACGGTTTCTTCTCTTTTATATCTGCGTGTTAAATTCTCCTCTGCCTGTTCAAAGGGCAGCATGCCTTCTTCTGTATAATGTTTGAGTGTACTATAACGAGCATTTGTGATTCTTACTAATTCCCCTATCGATACATATTCTGACGCCATAATATTCTCCATGGATCGTTGTCTAGACATTGATAACCAACTCCTTTACAGCGGGCGCTTCGGAATAAGACGCACACCTTGAATTGGCACTTTCATCATTACAAAATGTGGGATCGCATCGTAGAGCAAATTATCAATTTTAAGAGTCGCAATCGATCCTCTCTCCAGCACCTTAACTTCATGTCCATAGGACATTAATCTTGTAATAACTGCGTCTAACCTTTGATTAGAATTATCAAACCAGGACTCTGTTTCTATAAAGACAGCTCGTGATCGCTCTAGGGCAGGGAAGATAAGATTGAGACTGCTGCCGATAAAGGTCTTCGCAAACTTTGTCTTCAATGCTAAAAAACGTTTGATACCTAACTCAACTCCCTGGCGAATTTGTATAGGAAACAGCGCCTTTGCCCATAAGTTACTTTGGTATAGATCATGTAATTTGATATTCACCTCTTCTAATTCGTTCAGCGAGAAGAAATCATGCATACATCCACATTCACGAAGTAGCCATAGCATACAAATGACCTGATCTGTTACTGGGCCCTCTTCCAAAATCTCTGCCCGCATATTCTCTGTAATGCTCGTGTACGCCTCCATATTACTGCGATAGGCTCTAATTTCAACTTCAGCAGAATCAAAATACATGTCGCTCCCTATCAGGCTTGGTATATCTTCAAGCAAATTCATTGCTTGAAGATAATCTGAAATCGCGGTTTCGAACTTTTTTAATTGATGGTTAGACTTCCTCGAAGCCTTCTTTAACCACCAATTTAGGTCACCCGTTACCTCAGCACTATTTTGAAGTAAGGGTTGTAGAACAGTTTCTCTATAGAGTGTTGAATGAGATTGATCAAGTGCTTCCTTGTGCAAAGTTAACTTGTTCTCAGATTGTGTAAAACATCCCTCTAAGTAAAGCTCCAATATAACCGCTGCTGCCATGCAGCGCAAAGACACTTTCTTAACAGTAGTCATCTGAAGACTTCTCTGTGCATTAAGCGCGATCAATGAAAAACTTGGTGCTAATTTAAGATCCATCATAACCATCCACCCCTATCTATTAATTCCTATTTACAGGATGATATTTATTCCGTATGGTGAGCGTTTGATTTACTTACTACTTACTACTTACTACTTATCACTTACAATACACCATCTTTACAATAATTGTCAATGGTCTGGAATAACGTAAAGAAGGCCCTGCCCTTAATGGTCAAGCTCCGATTTTACAGGCACCAAAAAAAAAGACCCTAGGTTATAAGCTGCTTCCGGTAATCAACCAGGGTATCTTAGAAATAGGAGGATCAGTTCTAACGGGAATTTATGTAGCCAATGAAGCAATTGGAGCATCCGGCTGGTCACAAAAAAGAAGTCGCCTTGTAAAGCTAAATAAAGAAGGCTGGCCATGTGAGCCTGCCTTCTTTATTCACTCAGATCAATAAGTAATTTGGTTAACTCTAGATTTTCAACCTTGTCTTCTTTGACGACAAAGGCAAGGGAAGGATGATAGAATCCTTCGTCAAGCTTGGTAACGTTCACCCAATAGTTAACAACACCATCTACTTTCTTTTCGCTGCGGGATGCCTCAGGGATAGCCGCAATGATATCCTTTTCACTGCTTCTGATACCGATATTTTTATCCGTCCTAAGCGAAGAAAGAGAGCTAATCGGTATATCAACTACGCCTCCGACTGGCTTAGTTTCTCACTACGGTAAAACTGATCGTCAAATTATCTTTTTCATATAACCAGCGCATGTTAAGAGGTTCCCCCACTTCCGTCATCCGTTTCGAATGAATTCCCGCTCCGCTTTTTTCAAATGCTTTAATGAATTTTCGAAAGAATATGGAATCTTAGTCCTAAGTTTAGAGAGTTTTTCAACCTCTCCCATAGCGATAGCTTCCTTAATAGCAGGAACCAACTTCGCTTGAATAATGCCCCAACTTTCTGCCTGAAGAAGTTCGTCTATCAACATATGCGGTTTGGAATATTGTTCAATTTTTGTTCTCCTCTTCTCGATTTCTACCCTCTAATAGCTCTATCTTTATTTTTTCAAGACATAGCTTCTCCCTTAGAGTGTATAAGTTCATCCTTATGTTCTAATACTTCTATTATCATAGCAGCCCCCATTCTGAATCCGAGAGTATAGGCGGAAGCGGATGAGATAGAGTTCTGCATGCCACTCAGATCCAAGGCTTGTTCAATCATAGTAAAGTCTTCTATAGATAACTTTGCTTTTAGGATGTCCATAAACTCTGAGATTAGCTTGGAGTTCTGTATATACTCGAGATCACGTAAACACAAAAGTTCACTTGGACAGATTTTCCCGTAATATAAATCCTCCAAAAGACTCACCAGTCATCCCTCCCAAATCATCTCTTCAATCATCTTAGCGAATTTATCGCTAAAAATCAATAGCGAATAATTCGCTAAGATATGCTTGCCTTGGAGGTGTTTAGTATGTATCAACGTATCCGAGATTTGCGTGAAGATAAAGATTTAACTCAAACCCAAATGGCAGAGTATTTGCAATGCAGCCAGAGGATTTATAGTAATTATGAACGCGGTGATGTTGATATTCCCACGGCCATTCTGATTAAGCTAGCAGATTATCATAAGACGAGTACTGACTATTTACTAAACAGAACGAACCAAAAAACTCCTTACTCTAAAAGTTAAATTTAAAGAATGAGTAGATATCGCAGTTTTCAAAGGATTTCATTCTTATGCTGATGAGCATTGTACACAGGAATCCGTGATTTACGCGAAGACAAAGATCTGACACAGCAACAAATAGAGGAGCTTTTACATATTACACAAGCCACCTACTCCCGCTATGAAAATGGAAATTTGGATGTTCCGAGCGCCGTTTTAATTACGCTAGCTAATTTCTATAAAGTAAGCATCGACTATATTTTAGGTCAGACAGATAATTCTAAATGCTATCCCAACAAAAAATAATCCGAAGCACAAACAAGCTCCTGTGATAATCACAGGAGCTGTTCACGTTTAGGCTAAAAATAGCCTGAAATTAGGGGATGCTCTTAGATACGCTCAGGCCAGCAAGGTACGGGCTACCTGATCCACAATGTAATTGATACCTGTCGGTCCGTAGCAGCCGATCCATGTAGCGGCATCTACCGGGTATATATACGGCCGCTCATCGGAATCCAACATCCCTCGGACGCTTTGCTCTGTCGCAGATACCCCCTCCTGCATCATCTCGTTACTAAGTAAAAAATAATGGCTGGCATGCACAGCCGGCAGTTTATCAACTGTAATATGATAAGCCGTGTCGGAAGTGTCTGCGACAAATAGAGGAGCTGGCAGACCAAGATCCCGGTACAGCACGGCACCTGTGCGATGGGAGGCAGTATGCACCCGTACCAGCGACTCACGCGGACGGATCAAGGCCACGCTCTGACCCGCCAGCGCCGTTGCAAGCTGCTCAGACAGCAATGCTGTTCGGCGCAGGTAATCCGCAATAATACGCTCCACCTCTGTCCGCTTGTCCGTCAATTCACCGAACAGGCCCAGAATCGTCTGCCAGCTCTCATTCCGTTGAAACATTAGGGTTGGCGCAATCCGGCTTAACCGTTCATAATGCTGAGCATGCACCTCAGTACAGACAATCAAATCCGGCCGCAGCCGTTCAACAGCTTGCAGGTCCGGGTACTCATAAGTTCCGAGCATTTCCGTTGTCTTAAGCCTTTCCCTGATATATTGGGGGAATTTTAACGCTGCACTACCCGTTCCTACACTCCCTGCCGGAGATATCCCAAGCGCAAGCAAATGGTCTGCATATTGAACGTCGAGTACGGCGATACGCCTCGGAGAAGCGGTGACGCAATATTCGCCTCGCATATGACAAATTACCGGGCCTTGCAGCGACTGGTACGATGAAGCCAGGCGATCCGGCAGCCCAGAATATGCTGAGAGAGCACCGATCCCTGAAGCAGCAGTGCGCCTGTAGATCTGCGGGGGAACTCCGTGATATTTCTTAAATGCCCTGCTAAAGTAATACATGTCGCGATAGCCCGTTTTTTCTGCGATTTCGCCGATGGGAGCATCCGTATGACGCAACATCCGCTCGGCACTCTCCATCCGCAGCTGGATTACATATTCCATCGGTCCTAGTAACTTCTCCTGTTTGAATCGCCGCTGTAACTGTCTTGTACTGCATCCGGCAAGCGCTGCCAACTCCTTAAGCTCCAGCTCCTGACGATAATGCCCCGCTATATAGGCAGCGACAACATCCACCATATCCGCCTCTGTGCCTTTCTGACCACATTCATACTCCATAATAAGCTCGTAAAGCATTCCTTGCAGTAGCGCATTCGCATGGAAACGCTCCAGCCCTTCGCCCCGGCTCCATTTGGCTTCGATTTGTTCCGCAGTCTGATGCAGTTCAGCCAGGAGCACAGGACGGTGAACAAATGAAGTGCGTAACGGGTGATTGCGCTGCGGAAACAGAACATGGGCAGCCCCCAACATTGGAAAAGCCTTGTACATAATAACGGTATAATGAATGGTTTCTGATCCAGCAGTCAAAGTAAATGCTGATCCCTTGACTGCGTGACAAGCGAAATAGGCCTGGATATGGCAAATTTCGCCATTCATCACAAGCCTACCTTCCCCGCCGCCTGCCAGCAGCAACACATTGACTGTTAATCCGGTTTCGCTCATAACGCCGCCGGGTGGCAAAGTACCGCTGCGCACATCAAGCATCTTGATCGTTGTATCACTCCATAAACTTGCCTGTTCTTTCAGCGGCATTTCTCTCATCTCCTGACAATAGCATCCTCTGTTAAACGGGCGCACTCGAATAGGATTACATGCTTTAGTGAAAGCGCGTCCGCAACATAAGTGAGTGCGTTGCTGTTGTCATTTTAATTGAGATTCATTCTCATTGTCAATTTTCGGACATTTCCCGCAATATTCCGCCGACATCCTGTAATAAAAACAGCAGGTGATACGTTTCTTTTTTGCAACCGGAGCTAGGTCATTGTTCTCTGTGAACCGGGTAAATGGATTGCGTCTTGCGCCGAACAATTGTCCGGGAGCTATCCGGGTCAGGAAGGCAAAATCTGCTTGTATTCGTTGCCTTTCTTGCCCTAATTCACCTGTTCCAGGAGAATACAGCGGAGCAATACGTACCATAATATTCTCCCAAAGTACTGCCATGGAGACGGGACCAATTGCAGCAAGCGTATGCAGCAGCGGCGCAAGACGTACCGCGAAAATTTCCTCTACGATCTCTTCTCGCCACGCTTCCCTGTCTTCCGGTGCCGCCGTCGCTCGAAGCCCGTTCAGCGCAAGGAAAGGAAAACGCGTATCCCCTTTAAAAGCTGGGGAAGCAGGATGATAGAGGAAGCAGTTCTCCAGCGGGATGGAGACTTCCCGGTTATGAAGGGTCATAGCGGTCAGCATCGGCGCGATCCACAGATAACCGATCCGCTTGGCCAGCATGGAAGCGGCAACCTGCATATCAGGCGCACCGATATAACCCTTAAGCCAGCTTACATACTCGCGGCATGCAGCTTCTTCGTGCAACTGGCTAAGGGCAATTGTCCGAACGTTGCCTTCAGGCGGTTCACCTACCCACAGACGGTATTCCTCCGCCATTTGCTTCCAGGTGACAGACGACAGATAGTTGTCCATTTTAATGCGATCCCAACAGCGCTTCCGCGGTTTGATCTACAATAATGTTGAGGGCAATTGGCCCATAATAAGCGATCCATAGCGTTGAATTCACATTGTATACGCGGTTATTTTTAACGGCATCATGAGATTTCCAGACCGGACTGTTCGCCATTGCCTCTGCCTCTTTGGCAAACAATTCATCCGATAACAGGAAATAGTGATCTGCTCCGATATCAGCGATGGTCTCCATCGAAATTTCAACGGAGGTATCATCTTTGATCTCCTGAACGAATGTAGGGATATTCAATCCCAAATCCTCATAAAGAATGCTTCCGGTCCGATGTTCGGGACCGTGTACGCGAATACCTTCCGGTCTTGGGCGAATCAGAGCTACCGTTTCGTCGCCCAGCTTCGCCGACAGCTGCTCCCGCAGTCCGACGATTTTGTCCTCGTAGGCTTGACGCACTACCTTCGCCTCCGCCTGCTTTCCCGTTATCATACCGATGGTAGCCGATGTATCCCGCCAATCTTCATAGAAGTCGAGTACTATTGTGGGCGCTATTTTACTGACGCTGTCATACACCTGCTCCTGAAAGTCGGTCATCAATATAAGATCCGGATTCATCGCTACAATAGCTTCAAGATTGGGCTCATCGCGTGTGCCCAGGACCTTCACATCACCCAATTGTTCACTTAAATATTCTGGAAACTTTGCATCTTTCGCTCCAGCCACAACGCTGCCTGCCGGATGCTCGCCTATCGCTAACAATTGATCGACGAATTTCACATCAAGCGCGGCGATGACCTTCGGCTTCTCAGTCAGCGTATATTCACCCTTCATATGCGAGATGGTAACCGGGAAGGCTGTAGTCTGAGCCTGTGTCTCAGATGTAGGTGACGGCTCGGCTGAAGCAGATGGCAGTGCGGCAGTGCCCGCATTTGCTCCACCTCCAGTACCGCAAGCCGTTAGCACAAGTACCAGTGCCATCATCCATATCATTAATAGTCCTGCTTTTTGGGCAGCATCTACCTTTCTACCGGTTGCTTGCCTCTTCTTTGTTCTTTTCATGCTGACTCCCCCTTATGTATGATAATGATTTTCATTATCAGATCAATAAAGCGAGTATAATCTATCTTCATACTCTATTTCCATGTACTTTTGCGACATTGCAGCCGGATTAATGCGACATTGCACACCATAGGAACGACTCAGGAGAATCGCGACTGACTACAAAAATTCCACAGAAGCACCTAAATCCCTAATTTCAACAAAAACTTCTTTGCTCCTGTTCTGAAAATAGCCAACACAGTCGATGGTAATCTCGCTCAATTCAAGCTTTTCCTTCTCCAGAAACTGATCATCGAGCAATCTGGCTACTTCAGAAATGGTTCTCCCATTGCACTCCCTGCTTCTTCCCAAAATGAAAAAAGGTATCTTTGTATTACACAAAGATACCTTTTTTCATTAAAAGCTTACGGCTCAATCCCCCACACAAGCTGACCATTCATATACCCGGTGACCTGTTCATTATTGATGAACTGACTACTGGATGCCTTGAACGAATAATCATTAGCCTGGTTGAAATTGGACCAGTCGGTTTTGGAGAAACGGGTTTGAATTTCTGCGCTCTGACCTGGATTAAGTGTTCCAGCCGAACTCGTGAAACCAATTTCCAAAACATAATCTGCACTGGCAACAGGAGTCGCCAGCTTAACGAAATTGCCGGTTACATTCGCATTTCCGATGCTGGCCCAGTCGATCCAGAAACTCTGATCTTTCTCGCCATCAATCGTATAGTAATACCGGACCTTCACATCACTTAGTTGAATCGCTGAATCACCGGTATTGACTACTTTGATTTTGGGTGAAATCCCGTTGGTGGAGGCACTTGTGTTGCCATTAAAAGCTTGGACCGTCAAATCTCCAGTGGGTACTGGAACACTACTATCCGCTACGTTCACTGTAAGAACAGCATTATTTCCTCCATTAAAATGAAAGGTTAGGGTATTCTGTCCCAGCGGCAGCGTGGAAAGATAGGATTTTTTCAGAACAACAGCAGCGCTTGATGCCGTATAATCCTGACTCGCTAAAAGTGTGGAATTTCCATTTGTGATACTTGCAAGCTGGTGTCCATTTAAGGTAAGGGCTACGGAAATATCCTGGGCTAGATTCGCCGCTTTATCAAATGCAGCGCTCACGGGCGCAATGGATGCGCTTGGCGTGGAATCGACAATTTTCACTTTTAATACAGGATCTTGTCCTTTATTAAAATCAAAGATGATCGAATGCTCGCCAACCGCCAGTGTCGCCAGAAATGCTTTTTTGAGCAGCAGCGTATTTCCACTCAAGGTATAATCCTGAGTCGCTGTCAATGCATTGGCGCCTGCCCGGAGAGCGATTAACGTATTGCCGTTTGGATTCACGGTGATGGCTTTGTCATTCTGATTGGAGGCATTTTTATCAAATTCGACGTTTGCAGGTGTGATAGACGCACTTGGAATTGGATTGTTAACCTTCAAATCAGGCAGCTCATCGAGCGTGATTACATAATTGCTTTGGTACAGCGTTGTTAAGGTGGCCGGATAATTAAAGGCGGAACTCATGAGATGCTCACCATACCACGGTAAGAAATAGAGCCAGCCCGATTTTTCCTCTGTCAGATTCTGAACGCTTGGAACGGTGTCGTTCTCCGTCATGGCTACCATTTTCGTACCGCCGGTTAAATCAACAAGCTGATAGAAAATCGAGGTAATCGCGTCCTCATTGGGCACACCAGACAAACCGTCATAGCGGTTATAGATCGTGTTGTATTTATCATAGCCTACAATATCCACCTGATCATCGCCGGGATACCATGCGGGAGAAGTGCTGTACACATAGCTGTTGTAGGTCCAGATCAAATTGTGCAGACCGTACGTTTCTGTAAGTTCAGTATAGAGCAGGTCCCACAACTGCTTGTACACCTCCGAGCCTGCCGAAGCCCACCAGAACCATGCACCTTCTCCATTCAATCCACCGTTGCCCTCCGCCTCATGGAAGGGTCTGAAGATTACCGGCACATTGTTATTTTGCAGAATCTGCAGTTGCTCCGCCAAATCCCCAATGGCCAGTTGAACATATTGGTATTCTTTCGTACCTGGAACTACCGCATTGGCTGTATTAAAATTGGTTTCTGTCGGCTTATAGGTGGCTTTCTTCCAATCTACAAATTCCCCGAGCTGATAGGCGGTGAAATCTCGGGGCACAGTGATATGCCAGCTGTTTGTCGCGATCCCGCCCCGGTTATTCACCCAATCGATCATCCGGGCGGTCGTACCATCCTCCCAGCCGTAAAGCGGATTGTAATTCATCAGATCAAATCCGCGGATCGCCGGATACTTTCCCGTTAAATTGTGAATCCAATCAAACTCCAGCTCGGAATTGCCGTCATTTCCGCCTCCGTAAATCTCCTGCTGGCCGGAGATCATATGATTGCCGTAAACCTCCGTTAAATAATTCATCAGAAGCTGAGTTTCCGGAGTGGCTTGAGTATCGCTGAGGACAGGTTGCACATCCAGGGGATCAAGATCGGCATAATCCACCGTGAAGGTATCAAAATAAGCGAAACCCCAGCCAGCCTTCAGTTGAATAGTGTTGCTGCCTTGATTCAGCTTGTGATAGCCAAAATCGAAATTCGACCACGTGGTCGTATAGGGCAGCATATACGACCCCTTCGTAACGCCGTTAACGGCCAAAGATTGAAGCCTGCCGTCAGCACTGAGCTCCTGCATATAACGTGTGGAGATCGTATACATGCCGGTTTCCGGAACTGTCACTGTGAAGGTAATTGTACCGGAATTCTGCATCCAGACAAATCCGCTTCCGGAGTATCCGGGTTTGGGCTGTCCGTAAATTTGGGTTGTCACTTGAAGATCGGAGGTGAGCTGAGCATTTTCGCTTTCAATTGTGAAAAGTGCGTTGTCTGCATGAACGGGCGGCGCTGTCATCAATCCAAGTAGCAGAGTAAATGCCAGCATCATTGTGATTGCCTTCTTGAGCAAATTTTTCATTTCCACCTTTCCTCCCTATGTTAAATATGGTAAATAAAAGTTCAATATACCATCTCTTGGATTCGCTTTCATAGATAAGATAGCATATATTCCATATTTTGTAAATCTATCAAATCGAGAAAATTTCCACAGGCAAAAAAACTCCCACCAATATTTATTAGGAGGAGTTAAATAACATTGGCTTCTTACAACTTAAAGTTTCGGAGCGGCTTTCCGTACCGCACCAAAACATGCCATAAGAGTTTTAATTCTTGAAGTACTTCTTTTTCGGTTCCTCGCTCCCGCCAAGCTGCAGGATCATGCTTTAAGTGCATAGCAGCAGATCCAATCATGCTCGCATCAATATAACCGTGATGAGCAATACGCTTAGCCAAGGAAGGCATCGTAGGCCCTCTAAAATCTGAAGGCACTTCGTCTACCCACATCGCGAATCCCATGTGCCAATAGAGTTGGATGGCATTCTGTAAACATATTTGCTCCAGGTCTTGCCCTGTTGGAGTGCCCTTGAATGAAGGATCGGCTACTAAGATTTCCACATCTTCCTTTAGACGGATGTTTCCATGAACTTGCGCTTCAATATAGTGGTTAAGATTACGTTTAGCTTCACCCTTTGAAGGATCTGTAAACGGCATTGTGAGGTTGACCCGAAGATGGTCGACTAATTTTTGTGATTGAAGATCTTTTTCCCCTAGAGCGGAATCTCTTAAGAAAATCTCCTCTAGTAATGCCGCCATCATATCATCAAATTCTGCATATGTCCCTTTCTGTACAGGGTTTTGATGCGAATCCATATAGGTGTATGTACTGCGATAAGAAACCTCAGGGGATAGGAGGAAATAGCAGGAGCCAAAGCGCGGAGCTGGCCCATCCGAATGACGCATCAAATCAAGAGCGCCATATTTAGGGCGTTCGCTATTCGAAGCACCCTCTTGTTGGTATGCCCCTCCAAATAGTCTTTCCTCCCACAAATCACGTGGACCGCCAGAATAGGCTGATACACTACCACTGGATAACAAGGTCTCAAATTGGCTCTTGTACACGCCTTGCTCCAATAGCGCCTCTGCAACACTTTTCTTTACCGGATCTAGTCGATCTGGATGGAAATGTAGAGCAATCTTCGCATGTGACTTTATTTTGACCACAGCATCTTCAAACTCTTCCCGATCCACATTAGACATTTGAAGAATTTCATGGATGGTCTGAACTGCTTCACTTTTTCGAGTTCGCGCGTAATTCGTAACATATTCTAAAGCCGATAATTGTGACTCCGATAGTTCCTCAGTGAACTGAGACTCTCTTTGTTTATTGGCATTTGCATCGCCTTTCCACTCCATTGCTTATTCACTCCTTTCTAGACCCAGTACATAAGAAAAGAGACTTGATTTCTCCTCTCACTGTATCAAACGCTTCTTCACTTAAAACTTCATATCCTTACCATCGCAGATTCCGATAACTTTACATGGATCTCGAATGATATAAATTCAAGATCGAATGTTGCTGGCTTGAACATCGTATGCGCGTTATGCGTAATCTTCCTTTTTCGCAGGAGTAATCAACTCGATTTGCTCGTAAGGTGCTGTCAAATAGGGACTCAAAACAAATACCATTCAGTTAATCGTCAGTGTCACAACCACTCAACCATAATTAGAGCGTCTCAGCCAATTTCTGAATCTTTGAGTGGGAAATTAAATATACATTGCCTATAATGTCGATTTTGCTGCCCTTCACACGTACAGCACCATCTTTGTCTGCCGCCACATAAATATCCATTTTATTTGATAAAGGGAAACGCTCCTCAATCATTGCGGTGTTATCATGATCAAAATGAGCTTCAAAAGAAAAGTGATTAAGAGCCATACCTTCACAAACAGTGCATTCATCCACATATTCATCAGACATGTTCATCCCACCAGCACTTGTTCCCATTACAACAGCATTGCTTTTTTTAATCAAATCCGATAATTCATATTCCGTCAAAAGGTGCTTTTGGTCCCGAGCGGTTCCACCACATAAAAAAACGACAGAGGCGTTTTGAATTAATCGCTGGGCATCTTCCTTCTGCGTGCGGTCATCAATGAAATGATATTCATCAAAAAAAATGTTAGCCTGATTAAACCATGTCCTTTCAAAAACACTATCAATATTAACTTGTTCATCACTAAAATCAGACGATTCAGCGCTAATCATAACCAGCGATTTTCTGTCTGTTATATCCTCATGCAACACATTGACTAGCTTCTCAGAAAAACCCTTATCATAAAACCAATCTAAGTAATAGTGAGTTTTCATCCGTAATTACCTCCATATGTAATATTTAAATTTATCCATTATGTTTATCAAAATTCATAGCGCCAGGCAAGAGAAAAATGTCTATAGTAATATAAATTTAGAGGCATAATCAAAGTTTTTTATCTGCGCTAGATCCACATTAAGCTTATCCGGCGAGGAAATGGGCCACGTATTTTTGTTCTGCACCGATTATCTTCACCTCCTTTTATATCATGGACATCGTACCATATAATGGAATTCAATAAAATTTACAAATTGATTAAAACAAAAAAATGCCAGCATCATTAGTACCTTCGGTGAATAGCAAAAAGACTTACTCGAGGTATCGATCCCTTCAAGTAAGTCTTTATTTCTAAAGTTATAACGTTACTAGTCCCTTAAACGAAAACATACTCCCCATCACCAATCCGAATCGTCTTCCCTTTCAGCTCTAACGAATCCGTTTCAAAAACCACCTGCTTGAATTGGTTCTCGTCTTCTTGCACGAAAGCAAATGATCTATCGCCAATCTTAAGGCTGAAGGTATCATCCTCTGACTTCGTAACAGGCAGTCCGAATATCGTTCCCCAGTGGTTGGCTGCAGCTTCAGGATCGGAGACATGGAATACAGCACGCACGATTTCTACTTCTCCCGCAGGATGAGGTTTAATGACTCCAGATGATGTTAATCTTTCCACTCGCTCTGTATCCGTTCCGCTCCATTGAATGATGAACGGATAGACCAGTCCCCCAAAGTCACCAGCAATGGTCATCATCCGCCACTCTATTAATCTGCCCTCGTTATCTAGACGCTTACCATCGATAATTGGAGATAATGATAAGCCTGCTGCTTTCAGGGAAGCCGCTACTTCTTCAATATCATCCGTCCGGATGACTACTCTACTTAGAACTTCATGTTCTGGTAGAAGTTTTACTGCATCTTTCACCACTAAATTATGTTCAGTTGCCTTTGCAAGCTCAAGATTCTCAATGCCCAGAAACTCGAGATAGGTTAGCCCAAAGTAACTTAAGGCATTATAGGTTCCCCAATCTTTATGAGAGCCTCCCTTAAAAGCAACCAATCCATGAGCTCCAAAGATCTCAACCGGTTTGGCCAAATCATTGACATAGTGAACTAAATGATCCCATTTCATCGTTGCCATGATTACTTCACTCCCAGCTCAGTAGTACGTTTTACGGCTGCCAGAACACTTCTTTGCAGACCCGCTGCGAAATCACTGTTGTTTAATTCGTACAAGCCATGCATGCCGACACCGCCAGGTGAATTATTAATATCCAGCAGCTGTCGTGGATGCAGCCCTGTCTGTTGCAGCATTGCTACCGAGCCCATCATATTCTCCAGTGCAACCTTCCAGGCTTGCTCACGCGGCAGTCCGGCAAGTACACCTGCATCCACGAGAGATTCAATGAAATAATAGATATAGTTAGGACCCGCCACACCAAATCCAGTGAAAACATCCATTAACGCCTCATCCAGATATTGTACTTTTCCAAAGCCGAGTAGGAAATGCTCCACTTGATCACGAGTAGCATAAGCATTTAATGCTACACCACTATAGCCATATCCTGTATCGGTTAAAGTATTGGGGATAACCCGGATAATGGACCGTTCAACTCCAAAATACCCAGCTAACTGATCATTTGTCACACCCGCCACAATCGATACGATTGCGGCAGAAGCTGTAGCGAATTGTTGTACGTTTTGACCAAGGGTAGTTAAATCATCCTGTGGGCGAACTGCCACTACAATCACATCTGCTGTAGACAGGTTATGCTCTTGCGAACTCTCCGTATCTACACCGTATTTGGTATTCAAAAACTGCAGACGCGTTTCATTAATATCCGATACACTAATTTGATTTACAGACAAGGTGTTATTCGCTATACATGCGCGGATGATCGCTTCCGCCATCTGTCCGCCACCAATAAAATGAATCTTTTCTTTGGTCACTCCGTTCACTTCCTTAATTAATTGTTGTCCCAAGCTTCAGGTAGAATGAAACCATCATATTTTTCTAATCCAAGAATATATTCTTCAAACTCTTTGGATTCATAAGCAGCTTTCAAATCTTTAGCCCACTGAGAATTTTCATCCTTTTTATTAACCGATACGATAATTCTGTGTTCCATAGGTGTGTTTTCTATTTTCAAAGCATCCGTAATCTTTCTGTCCGAATTAGCAATATAATTACCATTTACAACGCCATAATCAACATCTTGAAGGGAGACAAGGATTTGAGCGGGGTCCAATATTTTAATATCAATATTATATTTATCCGGTTCCATACTATTAATATTAAAATCCGCTACGCCTGCCCCTTCTTTAATTTTGACCCAACCCAATTCTTCCAGAATACGCAGTGCACGCTCTTGGTTTACCGGATCGTTCGGAACAGCTACGGTTGTACCGTCTTTAACATCGTCTAGCGTGGTATGATTTACAGAATAAAGACCTTGTGGAGCACCTGGAACATAAGCAATTCCGACCATATCTGCATTGATTTCTTCGTTAATGGCCTCCATATAAGCTGTACTTTGGAATATGCTTGCGTCAATGGAACCTTCCTTCATTGCTGGATTGACCTGCATGTTTTGCGAGAAGGTTTTAATGTCAACGGAATACCCTTGTTTCTCTAGAATCGGTAGAATCGATTGGCGGAATTGTTCCTCATAGGTTCCAACACCAAATCCAACGGTAAGCTTTTTCTTATCTCCAGAATCCCCCGCCTCTTTATTGCCACAAGCCGTCAACACTGCAAGAACACCTATCATCATCACTAACATTAACTTTTTCATACTTACTTCCCCTATTCCAATATAGATTTTTTAAATTGTGCCAACGCCTCATCCGTCACATTGAGTGGGATTGCGCAATTTGGAGATAGAATAAACGGCTGGTCTTTCATTAACTTTAATGCATCTTCAGCCTGCTGCTTGATTTGGGCAATATCGTTTACCGCAAACAACCCATGATCGACTCCACCCACTTTAGTAGCTTTGAGATTTGCCTCTAACCCTGGATTCCCCTCGGCTATCGTATCCCAACTGATCCCGTCAATCCGATAATCGTTGAACTTCTCAGGCTGGGCGTAGGCTCCACAAGTATGAAGAATGTTTTTTCCATAGCTTGCTGCTTCTAACACAATAGAATCATAAGGTCTGGAGAACTCATCAAAACTTGCTTCATCAAATAATCCTGGGTGAGCTGTGCCCGTCACTGCGTAGAACAAACCGTCAGAACCCGCTTGCTGTAACTCTTGTACATAATCGGCTAAGGTTAAGGAAATCGCATGTAGCGCATGATGTGCTGCCGCTCGATGTTCTTTAAACAAGGATTCCAAAGTTACCGGGTGCTCAATACCAAACACCGTTTTAGTAACGTAAGCAGAACGCCCTACAATAAATAGCAACACTGTTAATGGTGAAAATACAGTTTGGATTAGCGGGGTGTCTGGTAACCCTTGACGAATTTTTCTAACCGCATCTAAATGCTCTGCCAAAGGGGCTGACTGGACTGCCTTTTTGACGTCGATATCCCACAGACTAGCCGCTGTTGGAATAGCCGTCGTTTGCTGTCTCGGAAATACGGTCTGATAATCCGTAAAATCGTATTGATTCCCCCAAGCTTCCGCCAGATAAGTCGCTCTTGGATTAATCTTGACCCAATCCCAATCATATTTTTTCGTAAAAGAAATCGTAGTTTCTGCTAAATCATCTGCAGTTTGTTCTTTGTCGATAAAATGGCGCCAACCACTTCCGATTGGACGATCCGCCCGTTCTCCAGATAATAATGCGTTAAAACGATCTTGCTTACTCCATTCACTCATCTGTCGAGTCCCTCCCAGAATATGTAGTAACTAGTAACGGCGAATTTTTCTTGCTAGCGTGTTGCCTAAAGATTGAATACCTTGCACTAAAATAATCAGGATAATCACGGTGGCTACTACGACAACAGTGTCAAAGCGTTGGTATCCATATACAATCGCCAAGTCTCCCACGCCGCCTCCCCCTACCGTTCCAGCCATTGCAGTTGCACCTATCAGACCAATCGTCGCTGTAGTAAGAGACAGGATTAAGGATCCAACCGCCTCTGGCAATAAAAAGTACCAAATGACTTGAAAAGGAGTGGCTCCCATCGCCTCAGCGGCTTCAAGGATTCCCGGATTCACTTCAAGCAGTGAGTTCTCTACCAACCGCCCGATATAAGGTGCGATATAGATAATCAAGGGTACGATCGCTGCGCTTGTCCCAATTGAAGTATGAACAATCAATCGTGTGAAAGGCACAATCGCAACCAGTAAAATAATAAAAGGCAATGAGCGAATGATGTTGATAATTGGATTTAGTACGGCGTAAAGCGCTTTGTTCTCCAAAACCCCACCCGGACGAGTGATGACAAGCAATATCCCAAATGGGATCCCAATCAGGGAACCAACAAACAAGGAGAACCCTACCATTTGAATTGTTTCTATAATCGCCTGCAGAAATTGATCACCTGTTACTGTGGTCGAAAACATTAGATTCTACCTCCTCTACACCGACTCCATTTCTTGTTAAGAAAGATAATGCATTGTTAATCTCTGCTGCCTCACCATCGAATTGAATGATCACTGTTCCCAGTGTTGTTTCTTGAATCTCCGTCGTATTCGCAAATAAAATATTGACCTTTATATCGCAGGAGCGAATCATTTCAAACAGGATAGGCTCAGAGGCACTTGCTCCCACAAAATTAAGCTTGTACAGCTGACTTCCGGGTTCTGTTTTGATAGATTTCCGCACGCTAGAGGTCATGCTATTTTGAATAACCGTCTTCACGAAATTTTGCGTGGTCAGATGTTTTGGACTTCCGAATACATCCAGAACACTTCCTTGCTCAATAATCCGGCCTTCTTCCATGACCGCTACCTTGTTACAAATCTCTTGAATCACGGACATTTCATGTGTAATGATCATCACGGTAATGTTGTATTCAGCATTGATTTTTTTTAATAGCTGTAAGATAGAATGTGTGGTCTGTGGATCTAAGGCAGAGGTCGCTTCGTCACATAAAAGGATAGACGGATTCGAGGCAAGCGCTCTGGCAATCCCGACACGTTGCTTCTGACCACCTGATAGCTCACTCGGGTAACTCCCCGCTTTGTCACTTAATCCAACAAACTCTAGCAGCTCCATTACCCGCTGGCGGATTTCATTTTTATTCTTTTTTAGGAGAACTAGAGGGATCGCCACATTATCAAATACTTTTTTAGATTCTAGTAGATTAAAATGTTGAAAAATCATTCCGATATTTTTCTTAGCGGTACGCAACTCTTTATCGTTGTATGTTCCCAAATCACGTCCAGCGACCATAACTTGTCCTTTGGTGGGTCTTTCCAAATAATTGACTAAACGAATTAATGTGCTTTTCCCAGCACCGCTATAGCCGATAACCCCAAATATATCGCCTTTTTCGACCTTTAAATCGATCCCCTTAAGAGCATCAATAGTGGTCCCTTTCCGAGTGAACGATTTGTAAACATTCTTTAATTCAATCATTTCCATTCCCCTCAATCATCTTTAGGATTAAGCTTCCTCTTGCAGCTTCACCAGCGCTTGTTCTGCCAATAAAGCGAAGTACTTAGCAGCTGGCAATATCGCAGCTTCATCAACATCGAAACGAGGGTGATGTAAGGGATAGGCTGGACCCGATCCTATATTCACAAAAGCACCCGGTATCTGTTGTAAATAAAAAGAGAAATCTTCTCCACCCATCTGTGGAGGAATATCATGTACTTCATAGCCAAAATCTGAGGCGATCTCTTTGGTAAAGTCCGCCCATTCCCCATGATTTATCGTTGCGGGTGGACCTGGATACCAGTGTAACTGGGCCTCTGCCCCAGCTCCCGCAGCAATCCCTTCGATAAGACGAGTCATTTGTATTGGAATATTGCGGCGAATCTCTTCATTGTAAGTTCTTACTGTACCTTCTAATTCGACTTTTTCCGGCAATACATTCCATGTGAAGCCTCCATTAATTCGGGTAACACTTAACACTACTGGTTCCGTGGTGCTGTTTTGGCGACTTACGATGGTTTGTAGTGCGGTAATGATCTGAGCCGCAGTTACAATCGTATCCACACCTTTTTCAGGATAAGCAGCATGAGCGCCGACACCTTTTATTGTAATTTCAAACCGGTCAACACCGGCTGTTAAAGCTCCTGTTCTTGTTCCAAAAGCTCCCGTTGGCAAGTCAGGTGAATTATGGAGACCAAATATAGCCGCCACATCCTGGAGTCCTCCCGAGGCTAAGACACTTTCCGCCCCATGCCCTGTTTCTTCCGCGGGTTGAAACAATACTCTAACCTTTCCAGGTAGTTCATTTTCACGAGCCTTTAATAATAATGCAGCACCTAAAATAGTAGCCGTGTGAAAATCGTGACCACAGGCATGCATCTTTCCTGGGATCTCTGAGGCAAAGGACAATTCAGTTTGTTCCTCTATGGGAAGTGCATCAATATCACAACGAATGGCCACTATGGGTCCGTGACCCTGCCCGATCTCTGCGATGAGTCCGGTTTGTAAAGGTAAGTCAAGGATGTGAATATTGGCTTGGGTCAGCCATTCCCGTAATTTTGTTGTGGTTTTAAACTCTTCATACGCTAATTCAGGCTCACGATGCAGGTTTCTGCGAACCTCTATTAATTGATTAGCTAAAGCTTGCTCAACCTCATTTAGTGGTTTCATAGGTGATGTCTCCCCTTTCGTTATGCTTCCAGCTTTTCTTCAATCCCTTTGATGCGATCAAGCGCAGTCGATAGACTGCTTAAAATATGATCTTGCATGGCTTTTTCAGCACCATCTTCATTTTTAGCAGCGATCATTTGTAAAATAAGATCATGTTCTTCATCCGCTTGTGTGTTCCAATCCCCATGCATAGAGACGAATCGACAATAACGAAGCGAATGATCTCTTAATTGATTCAGAACCTTCTCGAAGGTTTTTAGTTCGCTGATTTCTGACAAATAATCATGGAACTCAAATCCATATGTAACAAAATTCTGATTATCACCAAGCTGGAACGAGTGTTTCATTTTTGTAATCATCGTCGTTAAATTCACAATATCTTTCTCTGTGGCATGCTTAGCTGCACTTCTTGCAATATAGCCTTCAAGCATGCTGCGAATAAGAAATATTTCTTCAACCTCTTTAAGGGTTACTGAAGCTACCCGCAGTCTTCCATTTGGCTGTCGAACCAGAAAATCCTCGTTCTCCAGTCTCTGTATCGCCTCTCTTAGAGGTGTGCGGCTGACCCCGAGCAAGGCCGCCAAATTTTCTTCATTTACAGGTTGATTCGGTTCAAACTCGCTATCAATAATTTTTTGTTTTAATTCATAGTAGGTATTATCCTTTGATAACCTTCGTGATCGTATCGCCATTTCTATACTGCTCCTCATCGATAATCTGTGGGGTCCGAATCCCAATAATATATTTGTATAATTGTATACAATTATTAGTTAAGAATGGATTGGTTAGTTACATTCCCTTCCATACCGTTCAAGCTTTTTTATACTATATTCCAATTATTCCACCTAGTCAAGTAGGAATTAAAAATCAATTTAATCCCCTCTTTTCAACACAAAAAAACTCTACAACCCTCAGGGGTTGTAGAGTTTTTTTTGGATAAATAAATTTCAGAATTAGAAGGAAATAATCCCCGAGGTATGGAGTAACACTAGGAACACTAGGATCGGCGCCACATAACGGAGCATAAACAGCCAAACACGGAACCAGCGCGCCTGTAGTCCAGCGGCTTCCGCTGCACCTTTCCAGAAATAACCGGCGAAGATGGTAATCAGCAGACCTCCAAGCGGCAGCATAATGTTAGAGGTGATAAAATCCAGCCCATCAAATAGAGATTTGCCACCAATCGTTAGCTCCGGGAACATCCCCAGTGACATCGCTAAAGGAATACTAAGAAGGAAACAGATCAGCGTCAAAATCCAAACCGAACGTTTCCGGCTCCAATTCCAGCGCTCCATTGTGAAGGATACAGGCACTTCAAGCAGCGATACAGCTGAAGTTAGAGCAGCAATCGCCAGCAAGATAAAGAACAAACCGCCGAAGAGCGCACCAAAAGGCATAGCCGAGAAAGCGGCTGGCAAAGCGATAAAAATCAGCGAAGGCCCCTGATCAGGAGCAATACCAAATGAGAAGGTCGTCGGAAAAATAATCAAGCCTGCGATAAACGCGTATAACAAATCTCCTGCACCGATTGCGATTGCAGCGGTACCCAGCGATTGTTTTTTATCAACATAAGATCCGTAAGTCAGGAGAATCCCCATCCCGAGCGATAATGAAAAGAAAGCATGTCCCAATGCAACTAGCGCAGATTCCGCTGTCAACACTGAAAAGTCCGGTTTTAGGAAAAAAGATACCCCTGCGGATGCACCCGGTAAGGTTACTGCGCGAATCATTAACACTACAAGGAGTACGACCATACCAGGAATTAATACTTTGTTAAATTTCTCAATCCCGCCTGATACGCCAAGGATGACTACACCTGCCGTAATCAGAATGGCTATCCCCTGCCAAACGATCGGCATATATCCGGAGACAAACGAATTGAATTCACCTGCATAATCAGTAGTGCTGAATAGTTGTCCATTAAAAGCAATCATCGAATAGTTCAGCGTCCAGCCAGCAACAATAATATAAAAGGAGAGAATTAGAAACGGCGCAAGTACCTGCAACATTCCAGCTGCAAACCAACTCTTCCCGCCTCCAGCCCGCATAAAAGAGGTCGCCGCGCTACCACGCCCGCTGCGTCCGATAGCCAGTTCTGCCAACAGCACCGGTAACCCTATCAGCACTAAACAGACGATGAAAAGCAGGAAAAAAGCTGCCCCCCCATTTTCTCCTGTAATATAAGGAAACTTCCACATATTCCCTAGCCCAACCGAGCTGCCGATGGCGGCAAAAATAAAGCCCGCGGAAGAGAAGCGTTCCTCCTTCTCCGAGAGAAGATTTTTGTTACCCTTCATTTGATTCATTATAACGCCCCGTTTTCTTTTTTAGACCTCATTATAGCTTAAGTAACAAAGCACGTCATATGGAAATTTTCTGACTATTTTTATAACCACTCGAATTTTCTGTTTGTAAACGCTTATATTATTCATTCGGCCCTTGAATCTCATTATATCCACTAATGTCGTGCCCCATTGCTTCAATGAAACGAATTGTCTATATCCTGACAATATTTTTAACGAAAAAGGCTCCCACTAAGGGAGCCTTTTCTAAACATTATTTGCGGACAGAGAGAATGAACCTCTCAAGCTTAGCTGTATCGGTTATGCTCCGATTACATTCCAGATTATCCAGACATACGTATTGACCCACAGCAGAAATATTATCCGGCGAAACGTTCACATTCTTGGTCTTAACATAAAAGAATGCAAGCTCTTGATGCCGATTGCAGAACATGCAGTACCCCTTTTTGTGCGTTGGTGTGATTCTACCCTCAATACCAATGAACTGTCCTTCGTACGGATAGATAATGAATAATTTATTACTGGCAATATCTATCCAACTCAAATACGTTATGTTGCGATAGTCGATGAGTTGTAGATCAGGTACTTTCAGTTTCTTATTCTTAGGGAATAGCTTCTGAATCTGCTTCAGCGTAATCGTCGGATATGACTCTAGGTATGGTTCTAATTCACTAAGATATCTCTGGAAATCTTCTGCAGTTTCGAAGGTCGATATTTGTTCCAGCATCTGCTTGTGATTCTCCGTAAGAGAAGGAAATGCCTCAATAATGTTCGTAGCAGCACTATATCTTACAGTCTCCAAGACTCTACGATCCGCAACGGTTCGCAGGGTATGCAGAACAAATTTCGTTTGTTTCTTAATTAAGTTATATTGATGGTTTCTAATAAATGGTGTACACATCGCTTTTCAGCCCCTTATTTATATTAAAAGTTCATAAGGTGCAAAGCCCATTTATAGAAACGATAAAATTAAGTTGGGCGATATATCCATCCATCGCACCTCACGCAAAGTATCGCCCTATATTAGGCTTTGCGTGAGGAACTTCTAGCTAATGGGCATTTCAACATTAGCACTGTACCACCTCCGAGCATATTTCATGCCAAAAGTATAGCACCGTATTTTAGAAGGCGCAATTCATCTGGGAATGCTTATTTGCATGCCATACCTACAAAAAAAGGGAGCTACATGGACTAGTCCAGTAACTCCCTCTTTTTTGACTATTCTTTTACAGCGCCGACTACGATCCCTGTCACAAAATAACGTTGCAGGAATGGATAAACTAACAGTATCGGTAGCGCACTTATGAAAATCTGTGAAGCCCGTATGGTTCGTTGAGACAAGTTAGCTACAGCTGACGGATCAAGCTTGGACATATCTGCCTGAACGATAATGGTCTGCATAAACGTCGCCAGCGGCAGCTTATCCGAATCTCTGATATAGATTATACCGTCAAAGTAAGAGTTCCAATGACCCACCATCATGAATAGGGAAACCGTTGCAATGACTGGTAAGGAGACTGGTAAATATATTTTCAAAAAGGTCTTAAAATGTCCTGCTCCATCAATAAAGGCTGCTTCCTCAAGGTCCTTAGGTACACCACGGAAGAAGTTCAGCAGCAAAATGATGTTAAATACGGCTACCAATCCAGGTAAGATAAGTGCCATCAAAGAATTCATCAGCCCGAGCTTTAGAATCAGGATATATCCCGGAATCAGACCCCCACTGAACAGCATGGTTACGACAAAATACCAAAGATAGATATTACGCGCCCGGAAAACTCTAGTTTCCTTAGAAAGAGCATAGGCTGCAACCGTATTTACTACCAGTGCAAGTGCTGTTCCTAGTATTGTCCGCTCTACCGACACCCACAGGGATGTAAGAAAATTAGTATTGTTAAAAGTTTTTGCATAGGCCTCCAAAGTGAAGCCAATTGGCCAAAAGGTGACCAACCCAGCATTGGCTGGGGCGGACGCACTAAGAGATACCATGAGTAAGTGATACAATGGCAGCAAGCAGAGCACCGAAAGGATAGTTAGGAGCACATTATTGAATATGCTAAATATTCGATATGGAAGGGTTTTATGGTACATTTGTTGTCATCCTTTCTAGAAAATTCTGTACCCTGCAAATCTATAGGCAAGTCGGTATGAAATAACGATTAGAATTAAACTAATTGCTGATTTAAAAAGATTAACTGCGGTCGCAAAGCTGAATTGTCCGCTGAGAAGACCTTCTCTATACACAAAGGTATCAATGATATCCCCTTGTTGATAGATCAAAGGACTATATAGGTTAAATACCTGGTCAAAGTTGGCGTTCAATACATTGCCCAGTGCCAAGGTCGCAATTACAATAGCAATTGGAATAAGTGCTGGTATGGTAATATACATCGTTTGCTTCCAGCGACCTGCCCCATCCACTTCAGCAGCTTCATAAAGTGATGGATTAATGCCGGATAGCGCAGCTAGGAAAATGATCGTGTTGAAACCAAATTCTTTCCAAACATCACTGGCTATGATGGTAAATCGGAACCAGTTGCCGTCCCCTAGAAAAAATATCGGTTTTATGCCGAAAACGGACGAAATAAACTGATTCACAATCCCTGTTTGAGCTAGGATATCGATCAGAATTCCTGAAAGGGTAACCCATGACAAGAAATGCGGTAGATAGACGAGTGTTTGAATCGATCTTTTAAGGCCCATATTCCTTACCTCATTAAGCAACAAGGCGAATATAAAAGGAATAATCAGGTTCAAAACAATTTTGGAGCAAGCAAAAAACAGTGTGTTCCAGGTAATTTGCAGGAAATAATCGTTCTCCCACATGTACCTAAAATGCTTAAGTCCGACCCATTCGGAATCAAAAAATCCTAATGCAGGCTTATAATCCTGAAATGCCATGAGTATTCCTGACATGGGGATATAAGAAAAAATAAAAACCATAATTGCCGCCGGTAATACCATGAAGTGGAGCACCCATGGTTGTTTATAGCCTTTTTTTCTTTTTCTTTTTATACTTGGTTTATTTTCCAGGCCTACCTGCTGTATTGAATTAGCCTCCATAGCTCTCTCCTGTTCCCAAAAAAAATATTTTGTGTGTGATGGGGATCTCTGCTATAAATAGTATCAGGCGTTTCTCAGGTTTGACTATATAACATTGTTAGGCTTGATATGGTTTTATTAGGACATCATCTGGAGGGTACATTTATGAATATTTGGAAGCGCTTTACATCCCTGAGAGAATTAACACAATCCCGGTTTAGTTTGTTTGCCAAAATAAACTGCCTGATCATACTCTTGTTCATCCCCATCATTATCATGTATACCTTTTCAAATAACGTCACATACGATGTTGTAAGCAAAGAGCTGCAGGTGTCCAATACGAAGCAGCTCACTTTTCTGTCCAGTCAAATTGATTCGCGTATTAATCAGATGATGGACTTCACCCTTATCCTTTCTAGAGATCCCAATGTCAGAGCCTTCAACGGATTAAACATTTGGGCTGATCGATATGATCAGATGCAGACCCGGTATGTCATTCAGGAAAAGATGGTGCTTCAATCTGGGGTTGCAGATATTTGGCCTGCCAGATATGCCGTACATTCACAGCAAAATAAAGATGTCATCTCCAACTACAATCGAGCATTTGGGTATGATGAGGATTACTTAAAAAGAAATATGAGTGGAAAATGGACGTATGGCGATCACAGCTTGGAATCTAAAGACGAGTTAAAATCCTTCTACTGGTTCTATACAGATTCCTTAGCTCAGCCGGGGATGTTGACGGGAAGCAACTTGGTGATTGAGGCCAGCTTCAGTTATGAGAATATTCAGAACATGCTGGATACGTACAAGGAAGGTGGACAAGGTGATCCTTTTCTCTATCATAAAGGGAACTCGCCAATTCTGAATCGCAGTGCGGACAAGCAGCTATCTGAAGAACTCATTCGTTACCTGGATAAACACTCACCTGAGAATACTACCCAGGATGTAGTCAAACTCAATGGCAAGAACTACCTGGTCAGCTCTGTGAAGTCCTCCTATTTGGATTGGAATTTAATAGATGTTGTCCCTCTATATCAAATCCTAAAACCCATTTCGCTCAGTCAGGATTTGTTCTATATCTCGATGATTTTGCTGTTTGTTATGGGAATTTCCGCTTCCATATTACTATATAGAAATGTTCAATATCCTATCAAAAAGCTAATTAAAGGCTTACGGCGCGTGCAGCGTGGAGATTATTCTGTACGTCTTCATAATGAAGGCCGGAACGAGTTTTCGTTTCTATTCCATCGCTTTAATGATATGTCACATCAAATTCAAGACCTGATAGAGAATGTGTTCAATGAGAAAATCCGTGCCCGCGAAGCTACACTTAAGCAACTGCAGGCGCAAATCAATCCGCATTTTCTCTATAACTGCCTTGGTTATATTATCAATATGGCCCAAATGAAGGATGAGGACGCTGTCGTCTCCATGGCTTATAATTTAAGTGCTTACTACCGTTATACTACCCGAATGGAACGGGAAACTGCGTCACTGGATGATGAAATCAAGCTGCTCGTCAACTATTTGGATATTCAAAAGCTGCGCAATGCCAGAATTGATTATCATATCGAAATCCCTGAGAACATGTTAAGCCAGTCTGTGCCACGTCTAATGCTACAACCTATTGTGGAAAATTCAGTCATTCACGGAGTGGCAAAATCGTATTCTTCGGGTGAGATCAGCATTAGTGGTGAGATTTCGAACGGCTTCTGCAAGATCTACATTGATGACGACGGACCTGGCTTGAATCCGGAGCAGCTGGAAGCTTTGAATCGTAAAATGCAGGAGCCATTGCAGGAAGAAATGGGCTGCGGGCTCTGGAATACGAATCAGCGGATCATGCACCTGTTCGGTAATCAATCCTGCCTAACCTTTAAACCATCCCCTCTTGGAGGTTTCCGAACAGAGATTATCTGGGAAATCCCTACGGAGGATGAATATTCTAAATTTAAGAATCATCAAGGAGAATAACAACATGCAAATGATTATAGTAGACGATGAAGCACACTGGGTAGATAATCTTGCCATGACTAAACCCTGGCATACGCTAGGCATTGAACAGGTGCATAAAGCGTATTCAGCACGTGAAGCGCTACAAATTATCGATACAAACCCTATTGATATTGTGATCTCGGATATCCAAATGCCCGAAATGACGGGAATTGAATTAATAGAGCGGATAAGAAAACGTGATAAAAAGATCAAATGTATTATTTTATCAGGCCATTCGGAGTTCGATTTCGCCAAAAAAGCACTTCAGCATAATGCCGTCGATTACTTGCTTAAGCCACCTACCGATGATGAAATTATCGGTGCAGTCAAAACTGCCATCGAGCAATTGAACACAGAATGGGAACTTATCAGTTCGCTTAAACGAACCCAGTTTACCCTTCGTGAGAATCTGCCGCTTTTACGTGGTCAACTGCTGCTTGATGCCTTGCAAGGTCATCAATTTCAAGCTGGCGAATGGGAACGGAAGCTCGTAACTTATGATTTGCCCTTCCATTCTGGCGATTGCGCTTTGATGCTTGTACGCATGGAAGAAGAATTTAGCCATTATAACAATAATGATCAAACCTTAATTGAATATGCCATCATCAATATGGCTGAAGAGATTATGGGTGAGTTTATGCAGGTCTGGGGCGTTAAAGAGGAACATGGATATCTTGTGTTTCTGCTTCAGCTTAAAGAGAAAGGATCCGACATCGGCAAAGAAACCATCCTAGAAAAGCTTTCTTTACAGCTTCAGTATAAGGTTAAGCAATTTCTGAAAGGTTCCCTGTCCATAGTAATCACCGAGTGGTTCCAGTTTCCCGAGAAGGTGTCGAGCCGTTTCCGTCAGGCCACAGCTTATTTCCGGCAGATCGTGGGAGACGAGCGCGAATTCGTAATGCGGGTCAGCGAATTTGAACCTTCCACTACCCAAGGACCTTTGGATGCCCTTTACACCCCGCCGACACTAATTCACCTGCTTGAAAGTGGGCATTGGGATGCTGCGGAAGAGAAACTACTCGCTGTCTGCGCGGAGCTGGATGAGAAATGGTCTGAATCGTGGGAGCATTGCATGGAGGCCGGTTTTTTAATCACTGCATCCTTCACGAATCTCGCACACCGAAATGGGCATACTCTAGCTAACTTAGCGGGAGACGATCTCGGTTGGTTGCAAAGCGGTGAAGCGTTCTCGACCATCGGTAAACTTAGAAAATGGTCCCTCAGCATTCTGAGCAAATTGAAAGAAGGAACGTCTAACGAAATTAAAGACATCAGGTCTGAATATGTGAAAAAGATTCAAGATTTCACAGACAAAAACCTGCATTTAGATGTTTCATTACGGGTTCTGGCTGATCATGTAAACCTCCATCCGACTCATTTATCAAAAATTTATAAGATTGAAACGGGTGAAGGAATAAGCGATTATATCTCGCGCCTGCGCATGGATCGCGCCTGCCATAAGCTGAAGACTACCTCTAAAAAAGTCTATGAAATCAGCATGGAGATTGGCTATATGGACCCTGCTTATTTTATAAAAGTGTTCAAACGACAGTTCGGAGTAACGCCGCAGGAATATCGAGACAATAATAAATAGCATGATAGAGTCCTATCGAAACTAAAAATCTCATATAGATGCCATCCCCGACTAGTTGTTAAAGTTACACTTGTAAAGATCATACACAGTAGGGGGAATTAAAGAATGATCAAGTTCAAAAAAATGTGGTCGTTGTTAACGGTCACAGCACTTATCACACTCACAGCCTGTGGCAGTGGCGGCGGAAATAATGAAAACGCCAAACAAAACAATACCACATCGTCTGAGACTAGTTTATCTGAAGCAGATGCTGCTTTTGAAAAAGGTAAATACGATCCACCCATCGAGTTCAGTTCGGTATTGATGCCGAAGAAATATGTTCAAGGTGATACCAAAGAAAATAATGTTCACGATCGCTGGATGCTGGAAACACTGGGCATGAAGCATAAAGATACTTGGTATCCTGCCAATGACGATCAATACAGACAAAAGCTTCAGCTTGCCATTGCTTCTGGCGAAAAGCTGCCTGACTTCGTTTCTGTACCAACCAATGCAGTATTGACCAATCAACTGATTGATTCCGGTCAGTTCATTGCTATCGATGAGTTGTTCGACAAATATGCTAATAAAATTCTAAAAGATCATGCTGCAGCACACCCAGAACTTTGGTATCCATTCACAAAAGACGGTAAGAAATACAATATGCCGATCCTTGAATATACTGATAATGACGATACTCTTCTCTGGTTACGTGAAGATTGGATGGAAAAGCTGAACCTTCAGGCTCCAAAAACAATCGCCGATCTTGAGAATATCATGGACAAATTTAAGAACGAAAACCCTGATGGTCTAGCACCTAAAGATGTTTTCCCACTTGCGATTTCTTTGAAAAATAATACAAACACCTGGATGGGTCAACTCGACTGGTTATTCGGTGCTTACGGTACGATTGAGGAACAATGGAATAAAGATGCCGAAGGCAATCTGGAATACGGTTCCATTAACCCTGGTGCTAAACAAGCCCTTGCTAAGCTTAGTGAGTGGATGGACAAAGGTTATATTCACACAGACTCTGCACTTTGGGATGAAGGTAAATCTGCTGAAAGCTGGACAAAAGGCGCCGCAGGTATTCTACCAGGGGCAAACTGGGTTCCAGACTGGCCGGCTCCCGATCTTATGAAAAATGTACCTGGAGCGAAGATCAAAGCTTATCCGGTTCCAGCAGGTCCAGACGGACTCATCGGTACCAAATGGCAGAACTCTGGGGTAAACGCTAGTATCATGATTAACAAAGATGCTAAGCACCCTGAAGCAATTTTCTTATACTACAACTACTTGCTTGATAACCTAGCTAATCCAGCAGCTGGTAGTGAATTTGAATACGGCTTTGCTAAAGGCTACGATTGGGACATGATTGATGGAAAACCTACTAGTGATAAAGAGAAGATTAAAGACTTCTCCAATGAGTTTCCTTTCTTAACTGGACCGGCTCGTATTCCTGATCTGTTCATGAAAACATTGGTTAAACTTGCTGATGGTGAAACCCCTGTAACTCCTTATGAAAAACAAATGGCTGAGTTCCGTAAACCGGAAAACTGGGCCGCTGCAAAAGTTGTTATGTCACAAATAGACATTCGTAGACAGAACTATTTCACTGGCGCTGCGACACCAACGATGGTATCCAAATGGAATCTGCTTCGTCAATCCGAAATGGAAACCTTCAACAAAATCATTTACGGTAAGCTTCCTGTAGATGCCTTTGACTCCTTTGTTTCCAACTGGAAAGCAAATGGTGGTGATCAAATCACCAAAGAAGTTAACGAATGGTTCAAGTCTGTATCCACCAAATAGACTAAAGTAAATAAAAACAAGCCAGAGCGTGATCCTTTCGCTCCGGCTTGTTTTTTTATGAATTCCTCATTAATTTTCGCTCGCTAGAATCCCTTTCAAATACCCCGTCAACTCTTTTGCCGCTTGTTCATGAGCTAATGCTCCCGGATGACTTCTTGCCCCTATGGTCTCATCCGTCATATTTGGAAGCTGCAATACAGAAACCTGCTTGTCCCCTGTTTTCTTGCTATAAACATCGACCGCCCGGTAGATCGCTGGCATCATCGGGATACCAAGCATCCCATATGCCCATACGAGATGTGCATGTTGATTATTTTTTCTAAGCTTCAGCAGAAATTTCTCGGCGGCATCGACAAAAGCTTGTATATCATCCTCATGATAGGTCCCGTCTTCATTTAAACGTTGTTTATGGCTCTCCCCTGTTACCTCATCTTTCCATTCTGGCGATTGAAAAGCGCCCCCATCATTTGTTCCTAGATTAACTACCACAACATCTGGCTGCCAGGTTTCAAAAGAATGTTCTTGAAAAGCTCCTAAAGCTTCGTTTTTTGCTCCAGTTAGAAGACCACAAACCTGCTCATAACAATCAGGGATATTACCGTGCGGATTATTATCCCAGCTAGTAAGGACGCCCCAGCCACTTTGAGAAATAACTCTATATTCTGCATTTAAAGCATCTGCTGTCATTCTGGTATAGTTGTTGATGGCGCTAAACCACATTGGAATCCAATCTTCTTCAGCCTTGGCACCTATACTTCCTTCTCCGGATGTGATGCTGTCACCTATGAACTCTATCTTGTGGGGTTTGTCCGCAACCGGCAGGAATTTTCCATCCATCTTCACCGCATGTATCTGCAAAGAGCAGCCAGGGTCTCCACTCATTGCCTGCACATCTTTTACAATACGAATATTGTTGACAACACGATCATTCATGCCTCTAAATACACAAATCCAATACCTGCCTGCTACTAACATTTGTCTGCTAACAGGAACGGAATTGATCAGGATGCTAATCCAGGGTTCATAAACATCATAATCTGCTTCTACTTCAAGCCATAGCTCAGAACTTTTAACATTTAATTCGAGCGCACTGCCTGTCCAAAATAATGTTAGTGGAGAAAGTGACCCTGTTGTTCTGCCGTGAATTTTCAGATGTTCGATATCAGCTAATGTATGTACCTTTAAGTTTGTATTCTGCTTCATAAAATCCCTCCTAATTTACCGCTAGAATCCTAATCTATACTTCTACTTCACTACTTCTTCAATACTATCTTATAATCCTTTTCCAAATAGCATATACTCTTCCTCTGGTACAATAGAATTAAATGAGGTCATGAACAAAGGTGGGATTGAAGTTGAAAGTTATACCTAACTGTATTACACTTGGCAGAATTATTTTGGCAATAATGCTGTTATTCTTCGAGCCGCTAAGTTCGGCCTTTCTTGCAATTTATATCCTTTGCGGAGTCACCGATCTGATAGATGGTCCAATTGCCCGAAAATCAGGCACAACAAGTCATCTCGGAGCAAAGCTGGATTCTGCTGCCGACACGATACTAATCGGGATCTGCTTATTTACTTTGTATCCGTATCTGGGTCTTACCCTCGAATTCATCCTATGGATCTTCTTGATCGCGGCCATCCGCATAACATCGACAGGGATTGCCCTCCGCAGATTCAAAACTTACGCAAGTATCCATACCTACGGCAATAAACTCACCGGGCTTCTCTTATTTGTAACTCCTATATGGCTTTCCCATAGTAACCCCACCATTTGGACAACCATTGTCTGTATAGTTGCAACCTTATCCGCCGTGGAAGAATTGATGATTCAAATCACATCCACTCAATTACAGCTGGACAGAAAAGGATGGTTTTACAACCCTCCTAATCAGGAATAATGAAAGACACCGTAGTTCCCACCCCAGGAATACTTTGAATCTTCAAGCCTTGTCCATATAATTGTGTTAATCTCCGATCTGTATTAAGGAGCCCAATTCCTTGATCCTTAAGACTTTTTGGTTGCAATAACTTACTGACTTGAGCTTCATCCATTCCAATCCCCGTATCAGCAATGATAAAATGAACAGCCTCCACATGTGTCTCGATGTGAATACGCAAGGTTCCACCTTTTGCCCGACTTAAAATCCCATGCCGGACGGCGTTCTCGACCAGTGGCTGAATGGTCAGCGGAGGAATTAGAAGCTGTAGATTCGCGTCTACCTCCCATTCAACCTGCAGCCTCTCCTCAAAACGCTGCTGCTGGATATATACATAATTCTCGACCAGCTCCAGCTCTTGCGACAGCGAAACAAGTTTGCCTGCATTTAAGAAGTCAAAGCTGATCCGCAAATAAGTAGTGAATGCATCTGAAAGATCTTTCATTTTGACAGTGTCAAAATCACTCAAGGACATAATCGAATTTAATGTATTAAAGAGAAAATGTGGATGGATCTGCGCTTGTAAATAAGCAGCCTCCATTCTCAAACGATCATTGACTGCTTGCTTCATAGAAGTGAGCGACGAAGCACGATACTTCAATTCCATGGCATCTACTGGCTTGGTTACATAGTCATTAGCGCCAGCCAAGAAACCTGCATAGACATCCTCCTGCTCACTGCGAGCGGTCAATAGAATAATAGGAAGTTCATACATCGTGAACCGCTCGCGTATCAATCTTGTCAATTCATATCCAGACATGCCCGGCATCATCACATCAGCGATAACCAAATCGAACAGCTCATGATGCAACATATCCAGCGCCTCACGGGCTGAAGTCGTTGTATCAATCCGATAGGCTCCATCTGATAAAATATTTTGCAGAACTTTTAAATTGACCGAATCATCATCAACCGCCAGCACATGTATGATGTCAGAGTCTGTATCGAGCTTCGAGAGTGCCTCTACTTCCTTTGTGTTATAGGTGGCAGCCACCATAGCTGATTTCTCCGCAGTTATCCACGTACTGAACGGTGACAATGGATCCGAATCTTTTTCTGTATGAACATCTGGAATAGATGACTTCAGGCTCCCTTTAGCTACAGGTAATTTGAAGCTGAACTTACTTCCCTGACCCGGCTGCGATTGCAGCAATAATTCACTGCCATGCAGTTCGACCAGCTCCTTACAGATACTAAGCCCCAACCCAATGCCGCCTTGACCGTAAGCCCCTTGTTCATAGCGCATAAAAACACGCTTTTTCAAAGCTTCATCCATACCTACTCCTGTATCCGTAACATGTATCCATACATCCCCACCCACTTGTTCTGCGGCCAGTTCAACACTTCCCTGTTCGGTGTACTTTAGTGCGTTATGAACCAAATTAATCAGAATCTGCACCAATCGCTCCTCATCAGCATAAACACGCGGCAGATTCTCATCTATAGACATTCGAAGCTCCACCTTCGTCCCACCGGTTAAGAAACGTAACATATCCAGTACACCTTCAGCCAATGACCTCACTTGCAGCGCCTTTATATTCATCACAATCCGCTTATCCTGCAATCGCACAACATCAAGCAAGTCATTCAGCATAAGCGACATCCGGCGACTGACCATAATTAGCAATTCCATGTCACGTTGGCTCTCTTCATCCAGCACATGTTTTTTTCTTGTTAACACACTTTGGGCAATATTCATAATCCCATGCAGTGGAGTGCGCAGCTCATGTGACGTATTGGCTAGAAAACGGTCCTTTAATTTATTGGATTCCGCCAATTGAGCGTTCAGTAACACATTTTGATGGGATTGATGAAAATATCTCCTAAACCAATAGGCAGAAAATGCGGCAAGGGCAGCAATTAAATCTACGGGATAAAACATAAATTGTGAGCTACCGGCATAGTAGACAGCCCCCCACAACATATTATTTAGTACTGCTAACACTGAAAACAATAAAAATAGAGCACCTTCAGCTCGTAAGGCTACCATCTTCCAAAAATAATATACCGTCCAACACACTGGAACGTAATACAGGATCATGTAATACCCTTTTCCGATGATATATAACACTGCCTCTTCAGGACCTACAATAATAAATAAAGTAAAAATGAGAACTGACAGGATGTAACTATAAAACGCCTTGCCTTTCCGTCGATTCCCCAATAGTTCTCTTCCCATCAATAAAAGGAATAAACAAAACCCTATATACGAAAGAACCTTTAACCTCAGCATCCAGGCAAAATCAACATGAAGAAACCTGAACAACAGTCCATTATGTTCAACCCCAATGGATACAGCCGCAGCGACCATCATTAGGAAAAAAATAATCAGCTCTGTTTTTCGTACATCCATCAGATAGATAATCAATAAATACAACCCATGTAGAAGAAGCATGACCCCTACGACTAGCTGCAAGCCAATGGAATTCCAATATATAGTGTCTACCCCATGTTGAATGCCAAACTCCACGGACCGAATTATGCCCCCTTTTAGTGGAGACTCATAGTTTGACGTCCGAACAAACAGATCCAGATGCTTCTGATCTGTAGGTGTATAACTGATTAAGAATGCTTTCGTCACATAAACATGCTCTTCCTTCTCGTCAGATAACACTCCAAACCGTGAGAGGACTGTTCCATTAATCTCCACTTCAGAAGAAGTATAGATGGATTGGAACCAAAAGCTAAGTGGCTCAGACAAGGGACGATCTAGCAGAATCCGCAAATGATAAGTTCCGTATCCATACGCCTTCTTTTGCTCAGCAGAATTGAATACAGAATTCCAGTTACCCGGCACCTGAAGCATCTGGCCTTTTAAAACACTATCCATATTGGCAGCGTTCACCCATTGTTGAGGATAAAACTCCCATTCTCCATCCAATGGAAAAGAACTTAGTGATTCAAGGTCTACTCCCCGCAAATCGAGCACACCTTGCTCCACTACAGGAGGATTAGACAGATTAAAATGATTGTACCAGCTCCAGCGTATTGCAATCAGCAGGCAGATAAATACTACTATGTACAACATATGACTTAACTTAATTTTATTCTCCGAAGTTCTCATAGACTCCTCATTCGTCAATAGTATTTAATAGTGCTATATCCCTATCTCCAACTTTGAGCAATACAGTATGATTATACTATATTAAGAGGCCTATAGACGTATGTATTCCTATGTTCAGAGGAAAAAAATCAACCATCCCATAGAGCAGATGGTCGATTCTTTTATTGCGATTTATTGATTAAAGCAGATCGCATCGCGGCGAACTTACTAGGCATTACTCCCACATTTGTTTTGAACGTCCGACTGAACAGACTCATCCTTAACGCTCCTTCCAATGTGGGATTCGATGGGGTTAGATTTCCAGTGATGAGAATACTTTATCGAAGCCTGCTTTGGAACGAGAAAATAGTTCAGATGAACTTTGTGATGAAGCTGGCGCTAGCACTTCTTGAGCGATAACGCCCTTGTATCCGATCTTTTTCAAGCTTCCCAAGAATCCGGTAAGATCAATGGATCCTTCCCCTGGATACAATCGATCGGAATCTAGCAATTCCTCTATCGGCAGAGGTTTAGCATCATTAATATGGACATACGCAATTTGATGCGGTTGTAATTTCAGCAGGTCCTCCCTCGTTAATCCATTCGTATGCCAATGATAGGAATCCAGTAACAAACCGATATTTCTCACTTGAATTGAATCCATCCAGTCCAACGTATCTTGCATCGTCCAGATTAGCGGATTTGCCCATTGTGTACGTAAGTGATGAGGACCAACGAACTCTAAGGCTAGCGAAATACCATAGGCGCCTAATATTTCTGCACATAGTCTTAAACGTCTAGTGGCTGCAATCATGAACGGTGCGACCGGAAGATCTGTCGAAGGCAAAATATAGGTACAGCATGTAGTGCAATTTAATGCAGCAGCGGCCTTAGCCATCAGCGTAAGCGATTTCAGACTTTCCCTAAAGCTTTCCTCTGTCGTGCGCCAATCTACCTCTAAACCAAATGATCCTAGCATGATGCCATGACTTTCCAGTAATTGGACAGCCCCATCCTTGCCATACTGCTGTACCAACTCTAATGGATTGACGTCTATGGCCTGAAACCCGAATTGGCTCGCAAGTCTGATATATTCTTCATTAGAAGCAATTTCTCCCAAACCCGCTGTTGTTAATCCTCTTATCATCGTCGTTCTCCCCCTTTATGACCAATCAAACAGTACGCCATTGTACTGATCTTTGTTGGTTCTTAATCCCTCATAGGCTTCGCTAGCTTGCTCCGGCTTGATGACATGGCTAATCAAAGGTTCGATGTGCAGCTTCTGTTGTTGCATAAGCTCGAAGACAATGCCAGAATTACGCACCAAGGAATGTTTCACAAACGAATTAGGCTCTGTTGGATAACGCCATTCGTGAGCGCCTTTAAATGTAATGCATCCCCGGTTATACAGATGACAGTAATTAAGCACATCCGTAATATCTGTATTGTATTCTCCACGCGGGCTGCCCAAAAAGATGATTTCTCCCTGTGAGCCGATGTATTGAAGACTATCAACCCCAACTTTGGAAACACCGGTTGCCTCAATATGACTGGAAACACCCTTGCCCTTAGTTAACGTCATAATCTGCTCTTTTACCAATCCTTCGCCACTGTCCAGGGTGTAATCCACACCGCATTGACGCGCGGTCCGCAGCCGTTCTTTGGACAAATCCATACCAATTACCGTAGCCCCCTGCAAACGCGCCAATTGAGCTGCAAGATTGCCTACCAATCCAAGACCTGTCACACTCACTTTGTCTCCAAGTTCGATATCCGACACACGTATCGATGTAAAAGCTACCGTAGCCATCCGGGTAAACGGTACCCATTTCAAGTCTAGCGCATCCGGCACTCGAATGAAAACATCCCTAGCTTCAACCACTTGATATTCGCAATGAGTTCCGTAATGAAAAACCACATCGCCCGCTTGAAATTCCTGAACACCTTTACCACATTCTACGATACGACTGACGCTTGCATAACCTGGACACAGCGGGAGTTTTGCCCAATCCTCTTTGCCAGATAACATTGCCATCTCCGTTCCCGGACTAATCAGCGAATAAATCAATTTTACGAGTACCTCATGGTCACCTAAAGCCTTAAGTACAAGCTCCTCTTCAACCGTTTCCACATGGTGTGGGCTCATAAACATTATCTTTCTATTTTTCATCCTCATTACCTCCCATGATCCTCAAACTTTCTATTTAAATGTATGCGTTTTTACACATCATGTCTTTGACTGCAAAAATGTTTTTTTGTCTAAAAGTAAGATGGGAGGTAGAGTTTAAGTGAGGAGACGACATGTCATTCCTTTCATTTTTCTTCAAAGATCCTTATACTTGCTTGGAGAAGCATTTCAAGGGAGAATGAAAAGTATGGACATAAAAAAATTACAATACTTTATCGCAGTAGCAGAGGAACTGCATTTTAACCGTGCAGCAGAGAAGCTAAATATGACGCAGCCTCCCTTAAGCCAGCAAATTCAAGCTCTGGAGAATGAGATTGGTGTGAAACTATTAGAACGGAACAAAAGACAAGTTCGTCTCACGTCAGCAGGGGCGGTATTTCTAGAGGAAGCTAAATCCATTCTATCTCAATTGGAACGCTCTATTAAAACAACACAATTAGTCGATCAAGGAATTATCGGACATTTGAACATTGGATTTATAGATTCTGCAGCTGGTGGAGTACTGGTTGATATGTTAAAAATGTTTCGGGAACGTTATCCACAAGTCCAACTCACATTACATGAGATGACGTCTGCTCAGCAGTGGCAGGCTTTACATGAAGGAACGATTCACATTGGATTTGTACGTTATACAGAGTCGGGCAAACATATCGAGCATCGTCCCTTAGTCAATGAATCGCTTATTGCCGTTTTGCCAGAGCAGCATCACCTAGCTCATTTACCGGTGTTATCCATTCGCTCTTTAGCTTTAGAGCCATTTATATCGTTCCCACGTCATTTAGGAGCTCCTTTTCATGACCTCATTATGAGCTTCTGCGCCCAACACGACATGTATCCGAATGTTGTACAGGAAGCCATTCAGATGTACACCATTGTAAACTTGGTAGCTGCTAATCTTGGAGTTTCCATTGTGCCCTCATCAGTTGCTATTTTTCAGCGTGAAGGTGTCGCATTTCGTCCCTTTGAAGAAAGCACACCATCGATTCCCCTTTATGCCGCTTGGAGAACCGATTGCGATCGTGCCTCCTTATCCGCGTTACTAGAGATCATAGGACAAATGAGTTCAGAAGCTATTAATGGTGAATGATATAATATTCAGCCCGTTTTTCTAGGATCACGTTCAACGAGTCCTTCTAGCACCCTATCGATTTCCAACATCACTTCCCTATCCAGACGAACTCCCGCAGCTTTGGCATTTTCTATAACCTGCTCAGGTTTGGATGCCCCAATAATTGCAGATGAGACTTGTGGATTTTGCAACACCCATGCTATAGCCAACTGCGGAAGCGTCAACCCAACTTCACTGGCGATGGAAGAGAGATTCGAGACCGCCTCAAGCACCTCAGTCCGAAGCCACTGACCCGCCAATTTATTCATAAATGGTGAGCCCGCAGCTGTTGAAGCACGAGAACCCTCTGGCAATGGTTGACCTGGCATATATTTGCCTGAAAGAATCCCTTGAGCAAGCGGTGACCAGACCACCTGTCCAATCCCTTCCCGCTCACAAGCTTGAACTACCTCCGTCTCCATCACACGCCATAACATCGAATATTGAGGTTGACTAGCCACCAATGGCACCTTCAATTCCCTCGCCAAAATAGCACCTTCTGCTATCTGATCCGCCGTCCACTCACTTATCCCGACATAGAGAACCTTACCTTGACGCACCAAATCCGAAAAAGCCAAAAAGGTCTCTTCAAGGGATACTGATGCGTCAAAGCGATGCGCATAATAGATATCAATATAATCGGTCTGTAATCTGTTCAGTGAAGCATGGCACGCCTCCATAATATGCTTGCGGGACAGACCTCTTGCGTTACGTCCCGTCCCTGTGGGATGGCACACCTTGGTACACAATTCGATATCAGCTCTGTGCACTCCTTTTAATGCTTGGCCCAGCACCATCTCAGCTTTCGTATCGGAATATACATCTGCAGTATCAAATGTTGTGATCCCTACATCCAATGCAGCGCGAACACAAGCATGGGCAGTATCATTGTCCACTTGAGCACCATGTGTAATCCAATTACCATAAGCAATCTCACTTAGATGTAAGCCACTCGTTCCTAATTTACGATAGTTCATTTTATACCCTCCTTTAGATAACAATCTGATTGTAACAAAGAGATATTAATACGAGAAATACTCTTTAAGATGCGATTTAATTCAAAAAAGATATTACTGAGATCCTTAAAGATAATAAAAAACGCCCTTTAGGCGTTTTTTTCGGTACATATTCTGTTTCGAAACTCTAACTTCGCCTATACTCCGGTGAGTATTAACCTCCAAGCCTTGTTACCGCACCACAACTAACAGTACAATAATTCCGAGCCAAAACAGCCAGCTTACTGGGTGACCGAAATTTAATCCCCAGCCGACTCCGAGCCTTTTCTTGACGATTAGGTTTGGATCTTTGCGATTGAAATAAATCATACCTAATCGCCATTTATCATCGTCATGGACAGGTCTGACATTGGAGCAATCGGCAGATCGCTCCAAGCGGCTTTCGCCCTGACCAGCCCAGAACGTTAAGGCCAAGGCGTATAGGATGACAAGGGCTATTATGATTAGGATAATAGGGATAGCGAAACTCATGTTAAGCAGAGATATCATGTTTAGTTGCACGACGGAAAACAGGATAACTATTAAGAAGCTTGCTGTAAGCATAAAATATGACCAAGTACGGCGGTAAGCTGCGTCTTGTCTGATGGAACGGTTAGGATCATTGGGTTGAACCTGCTGCTTTACTCTGCGAATACTCCAATTCTCAAATATGAACAAAAGTGTTATGAAAACTTGCATGATCGTAGGCATAAACACAGAACTAAAAGATTTAGCTGCATAGCGGTCTACGTTCCAACTGCTGTTGTAATGGATCGGAATCTGATCAGGAATCAGATCGTAGTTGCGCAGCACAGTTACAATACTAACAACAGTAATTAAAACATGAATGAGGAACCAATTATTAGACAAGCCAATGTTTCTTTTCCGAAATCCAGTGTCCACTGTCATGATCGATGGTTCCAGAGCAATAGGCAGCATAGGTAGTAAACTTTTCATTTTGAAATGATAGCTAATGTTTATGACTAGGGAGATTCCGACCATGGCGAGTGAATAAGTGACAATGATCCAACTTTGTTGCTTGGAATGTTCATCACCGTATATTAGACAGAGGATACAAACAATGAATAGGATGGTATGCACGGTAGCACTAATCCTAGCATATGACTTCCGCATCTGGCGCAGAGGCTCACTATGGAATTGTACAGGGCTGACGGTGACCCCAAAACTAATCGTCTCTCTTGTTAAATAAGGCATGCTTACCATGAGTACAATGGTAGGTACAAATACAAAGATCATTACTATAACAGGCATTATCGTCATATCATTCGCCTCCTCTTATACATAAGTGTGTATTTAAAAACTCTATAACCCTTATAGCATAGGCGATTCAGCGCTATGCCTTTTTGCGTATGATGATCCTATTAACTTAGATAGGTGATCGACTTGAACATAAATTTTATTATAATCGATTTTAGTGACTATAGGGGTGAAATTAACAATTTATCCAGTTTTTTTGCTGCGTAAAGCTACTCTTCTGACAACTCAATTAAATTACATCTGTTTGAAATTCTGAGTAGGTAAAGGACTCGCCTCGTATCTGCAATGGTGCGGATCACTGCGTCAGAGTATAAATAAGTCCGTCCATGCAGGAATCATTGGTATGAAAATATTTCCGATTTTTCGCAAAAAGTTCTTGAACGGTTTATCATTCTTCTTTTTAAGCTGCGCCTTCATTTGTGCGCTTTGTGCTTGTAATTGCTCAGCCGAAGTCGCTATTTTCCTAATACTCATTTGACTATATTGAGCAATCTAAATTTTGTATCACTTCTATGATTCCACACGTTCCTTTTATTGACGAATTTTTCTTTCAATATTAAACTATAAATAAGAAATTAAATTCCAAAAAATCGTTTTTTTCATTTATTAAATTTATCCCAACATTACGGCGCAGGAGGAAATGAAAGATGACGACGACACCAAACATCATCGTAATGAACCATCCAACTAGAGAGCAGCTTGAAAATATTTACGATATTTTAGATGAATGCTTTTCCGTAGGCCGAGCTTATTTCCAAGAAAGATTAGACCTAGACACCACATATGATCCAGATACAACATGGTTTGCGATGGTTGACGATAAGATTGCATCTAATGTACAAATTTTTCCGTTTCATATTAGAGTCGGTCAAGCGATCTTGAAAACGGGTGCAATGGGGAGTGTCGGTACAGATCTAAATTACCGCGGGCTGGGGCTTGCACACAAAATTCTTCATGCGCAGACCAACTATATGAAAGAAACCGATTATGATATAAGCTTGCTTTTGGCTAGTAAGCATGCGTTTTATGAAAAAGCTGGCTGGAGACTTATTCCCGAGACTGCTTTCGCAATTGAAAAACCAGCAAGTTTGGAGCAGCAGCAAAGCAGTGATGAAATCATTCCTTTTGAAGCCTGTTATCTCGATGATATCCGTTTCATCTATGAACAATTTAATAAGAATCGTACCTACACCGTGATCCGAAGTAAAACGTATTGGAATGATTTATTGACCTGGCCGGAATGGAAGAAAGTTGACTGCTTGCTCCTTCGCAGAAATGGGAAAATCGTCGCTTATGGCATCATTGAAAAGAAAGATACTGAACAAGTATTTATTAATGAATTATTGTATTTGAACGAAGCCGAAAACGGCGTTGAAGCTTTGTTTCATGCCTTATGTCAGCTGCGCCAAAATGCAAAGCAAATATTAGCGATGCTCCCAGAGGACCATAAGCTATATTCCTATTACCAACAGCATCAAGCAAATTCAATTCAAATCAATACGGCGATGTGGAAAATGATCAATCTCAGTTCAACTTTCCATAAGCTTCAGCCTGAATTAGAAGATCGCCTAAACCGTAGCAACATAATTGCAGGCCAGGAGCTGCATATTGCACTTCGCAGCAATGAGGACTGTATCTACTTGGATTATAAGCAAAAGCAGCTTTCTGTTTCGGATGCTAGTAATCATACCAATCCCTATACTTCAATAGAAGTAGATGAACGCGAGCTAATGACTTATATCATGTTCGGCTATAATGAAGCAGGCGCAGCAAAGGACAGTACGGAGGACGCTAACATCCTTCAAGCTCTATTTCCGAAACAACAAGCCGTGTTTTATTTGACCGATAAATTTTAAGCCATTTTTGATTCCTACAATTTTAAAATAAGGGTGTGTCGCAAGTCCAACTGCTCGGACTTATGACACACCCTTATTTTTCCATAGCGATAAAAACTAGTCGTTGTTCATTTTTGATCTTCCTAACAGGACAGCACCGTAGGCTGCATCCTTAATCGGCAAAATCAGCTTTGTTTGCGGGTAGCTCTGTGCGAGCTTTCGCTCCAAGGCTTCTTTCACAAAGCGAGACTTTTGCAGCACACTTCCTGCAATCGCAATCGGACTTTCATATAGCTTAAGCCGTTCAATAACAGGCACAACAAGCTCATATAGATTGGCTGCACATTTCTTCGCTAACGCTATTGCATGTGCATCGCCCTTCTCGCATGCGGTCGTCATAATCGGTGCGAGCTGCGCAATATCTTTTTTCGTCGTATTTCTATCATAAACAAAACCAATAATCTCTTTCACAGTGCTTAAGCCAAGCTGATCATATACCATCGCTGGGATGACCGTATCGGTTATTCTTCCGTCCTCCACTTGAACTAATACAGATAATAGATCGCGCCCAATGCTATAACCGCTTCCCTCGTCATCAATCAGATGACCAAAGCCTCCTGTGCGATGCTGCTCTCCTTTTTCATTGACCCCGAAGCAAATCGATCCTGTACCGGCAATGAGAATGATGCCTTGCATCGCATTTTGTGCCCCGTATAATGCAGTTTCTTGATCGCCTGTAATCGTTAATGGCCCGATATAACCGTTATTTCTCACATGCTGCTCCAAAAAATTGATGACCAGCGGATTACTTATTCCTGCCGCACCTATACATATATGAGCAACTTCTTGTAAATTACCGCAGTAGAGCTTCGTTTGACTAAAAATTTCCTCAAAGGAGGCGGCAATAGCATCAGCATCACCACCGTTATAATTAATAGGCCCTACAGTAAAGGTGAATAAAGAGTCTTCCTGGTCATGCGTAATGGTGACAGCTGTTTTCGTGCCACCCCCATCAATTCCAACGATAAATGCCATACCTATGTCCCCTTGTTGTACTTTTTTCAAAGATAAGAATTTATATGTTTCACGCGATATATTATCCTTATATTTCTCGCACAAACGTTTGCCGTCCTTGAAAGGACGCCGAAGGCGTTTATGCTTGTCTACATCTGTATCGTAATATTGGCGGTGGGTACAACCTCACCATTTAGGATTGGAAGGAGTGATTTGAATGCATCAAGTGTATACTCAAATGCCGCAATTCCGCAGAACTCGCCTTCGATTAACGGTAAATCATACGGGCGACCTAATGTAATGGCCGTTACTTTGCAGCCTGCTGCCAGCAGCTTCTGAACAAGCGCAAGCTGACCTTTGTTTTCACGCGCATTGAACAAGCCGATAACAATATGCTTGTAGCCTTGTACCTTTGGCAGCGCAGCGTTGATTTGCTCCTCGCTCGGGTCAATGTCGATAATCTCATAAGCTGTATTAAAATGCTCCCCCATATATTGCGGAAAGCTAAGAGCTTGATTCAAGCTGCTGGACGCAAGATCGGTGCGGTATGAATAGGAACCCATAAATAACACTTGCTCGTCACCGGTATGAATGGGCTGGAGCTCACCTTTCATGAGGCAGATCGTTTCCGTACGCATTAGCTCATTTGCTCGGCGATGTACATCGCAGCCAACTAGTTCATAATCTAGCTCCTCAATCGTCGCATATTGTGCTTTATAAGCTAAAATTTTTGTAACAGCTGCATCAATCAGCGCTTCATCCAAATCACCGGTGGCTACAGCTTCTTCGATCAAATGAATCGCTTCCTTCACTGTCTCAGGAGTATGACTAATGAATACCAAATCAATACCTGCTTTAACAGCTCCTAACGCTCCTTTTGCCGTACCATAGTATCGTTTGATCGCGTCCATTTCTAAACAATCTGATACAACTAACCCTTTATATCCTAATTTTCCTTTTAATATCTCTGTAATAATGGTATGAGACATAGTTCCGGGCACACCGGATTTTTCAATTTTCGGAAATAAAATATGTGCACTCATAATCGCTTGAGCGCCTTGCTCAATTGCGGCCTTAAACGGCAGCAGCTCAAGCTGCTCTAATTCCTCAAGTGTTTTTTCAATGGTAGGCAAGCCAATATGTGAATCGACATTTGTATCACCATGACCTGGAAAATGCTTAAGTGAGGACATGACGCCTCCATCGAGCAATCCCTTCATCATTTGAATTCCATACTGGGATACTGTTGCAACAGAATCACCATAGGAACGAACATTTATGACTGGATTCAATGCATTATTGTTAACGTCCATAACTGGAGCTAGATTAAAATTAATACCTAATGCTTTCAATTCTCTGGCAGTCATTCTGCCTGCTGCATACGCATTTTCAGGTCGTCCTGAAGAAGCAATTGCCATGGCTCCAGCAACATTGGTCGCGTCTTTAGGCATACGAGTGACTCGACCGCCTTCTTGGTCGATCGTAATAAAGCCCGGGATACCAGTATGTGTCGTGTACCATTGCTGCAGCTCAGTAACAAGCTCGCCTAATTGATATTTATTGTCGATATTATGTGAGAATAAAATAATATTGCCGACTTTATAATGCTCAATAACTTCCTTCAGCTCAGGAGTGATCTCGGTTGAAGGGAAGCCTGTTACGAACATTTGTCCAATCTTTTCGCGCAAGCTCATATGTTCTATTGTTCTCATCAATTATTCACCTTCCTCTAGCGATATAAATGATACTGCTGTGTTATTTCTGCAAATTGCTTGCTTTCCGCTGCAAACTGTTCAAGCAGCTGCTTGGCTTGAATATTGTCCGTACGATACATGTTGTCTCCCCCCAGCAAATCGATAAATGGACGAGAGCCCTCCTTCACAGGAGGCAGGAATGAAAATTGCTCGTACAAATCTCTTATCGTAAATAATAAGGTTACCCCAACTTCTAAAGGCCTCAGCACTTGGAGATCTGTAATGTAAATTTGTACCCCGCCGCATAGCTCGCCACAATGTTTAGATGACGTTGGCTTGAAATGAACTGGACGAAAAAGCACACCCGGGATACCTTTTGCATTCATCTCATCTGCCAATTGCTGCGCTTGAATGAACGGAGTACCAATCATTTCAAAAGGGAACGTTGTTCCACGTCCTTCGGAGCAGTTTGTGCCTTCAAATAAACATGTTCCTGTATATAATAACGCCGTTTCATATCGTGGTATTCCAAGTGAAGGATGAACCCAAGTTAATCCTGTATCCGGGAAGGACATGCTCCGTTCCCACCCTTCCAAACGAACGACATGCAGCGATGCATTCCAATTCATTTGATCATTTGCCATCGTTGCTACCTCACCTGCTGTTAAGCCGTATCGCACGGCTAGCTCGTAATTTCCAACAAATGATTTGAAGCCAGGCTTCAAGACATTCCCTTCTACCGTTACCCCGTTAAGCGGATTAACACGATCAAGAACAACAAATTCCACACCTGCATTTGCACAATCTTCAAGTGCATACAGCATCGTATAAATAAATGTGTAATAGCGTACACCAACATCTTGAATATCGTATACAATGATGTCTACTTCATTCAGCATTTCTTTTGTTAAACGCTTGGAGTCTTTACGGTACAAGCTATAGACTGGAACATTCGTAAAAGGATCCATGTAAGTGTCTACTACTGCCCCTGCATCCAAATCTCCGCGAACGCCATGCTCAGGTGAAAACATCGCAGCAAGATTAAAATTTTCATGTAAAATAGTAATCGTTGATGCAAAATCCTTCGTAAGACCTGTCGGCGCTGTAATCAATCCTACGCGCTTACCTTCGAACAAATAACGATAATTCGTTATAGAATCAATCCCATTTAACACCATATGAAGCTGCCTCCTAGCTGCTTTTTCGCATAAATGGATAGAACAAGGGAATGTTTCCTGCAATACATAGAAACACTCCCTCTTAGCTAGTTGAATAGTTACCAAAGACTAGACTGCCTAACCTTCACCGTTTCAGCAGGCACCATAAATGCTTCTGCATATGTCTTTCTTGCTTCACAGCCGCGAACAACTGCTAGTGCTTTATAGTAATCCATGTATTTGAAAGATTTGCTATTCGTCACAAACCAATGCTTGCTTAAAGCATCTATCCATAGATCAAATGCCGCTTGATCGAAATCCACATATACGTAAGGGACATAATCAACCGCATCCTCCCAGTTTTCGGAGTAATATAATCTTGCTGCAAAGTGCGCGGGGAGCGCTCGTTCAAAGGATGATAGACTTGCGAAGAAACGGGCATCATTTACGATATGATGCGTTAGCGCATGGTCCTTATGCATACTGTTTTTCCAGTGTGTAATAATAATGTTAGGCTTCACGCGACGAATTACATCACAAACCTCCATACGAATTTCTTGATTGTCAGGCAACTCTCCGTCACAATAATCATCGAATACAATGGCTTCACCACCTAGCATATCCGCAAAAACCTGTGCCTCTTTCACTTTTTGCTGACGATATTCCTTCATATCCTGTCCTGCCGGGACCCCTCGTTCACCCGCAGTTAACGCTAATGTCACAATGCGATCTCCCTTTAAACTATGACTAGCGAGTACACCACCAGAAGCTAGCTCCACATCACCAACATGCGCTCCAATTGCTAATACTGTGAATTTTTCGCTCATCTTTAAAGTTCCCTCCGCAATATAGAAAATTGTTTTTCAATAGTAAAGCCCGCTTTTTGATAGATTCGAAGAGCCGGATTATTATTTCCAGTGAATAGAGAGATATATTGACAGCCCACATTTTGAAAAGCTTCAACCATTCGGAAAAACAATACACTGCCAAGGCCATGCCCCTCATGCTCTGGGTGCACTCCGATACCGCAAAAAAATGCTCTTCCATCAGGCTGCGAAATAATTGGACCTGCAAAGCCCACAACCTCGTTTCCGTACACAGCTACTACAAGTGGTGCGTCAACCTTCACATAAGTAACAACATCCTTCTTCCACTGCGGATTTTGCAGGGCAGCAAGCGTTGCTTCAAGCCCTGTATGTAAATCAGGGACATAGGACGTAATGTAATAGTCCTTGCTATTTGCATTGGTTTCCTTATCTAAAATATCTTCGGGAACTATAAAGCTTCCGAGTTTTAAATACATGCCGCATTGCGTCGCTCGATCTTCGTAGCCTCTAGCCATTAAAGCTTCATATAATGGCTGATCCTTACTGATGCCCGGGGCATTATTATGCTCATGCTGAGGTGCACTTGGTATACTCCACTTCAGCTTAACAGGGTTGAAAAACAATACATCCGCTTGTCTTTTCCCAAGTTCTTGGAATCTTTTTTCTAAACGCAATAGAAAAGCATCGTAAAGCTCCAGAGAAGCCACATGGGTATCTATAATAACACTCGTAATATAACCGGCCACATCTCCAAGAGGGAGATCAGAGCCGCAGCAGCCAGCTGCAAAACCAACAATCCCTTTTTCGTTACAGCCTACCCATATACAGTCAGCGTCAAAATAAGGATGGTCGATGAATGTATCTTGAAACTCTCGCTCTGTAAATGGCTTATAATCATATTTTGTAGCCTCACGATTCCAAAGCTCTACAACTGCAGAGTGATCTTCAATTGAAAAGGGTCTGATTTGCATCATTTAAGCCTCCTGTGAACGTCCAATATAGGGCCAGGAAATTTTGCCCATTACTACTGGCTGTGAAGCTCCAGTTACTAGCGGGATATTGTTTGGTAAGCGCTCCATCGTGTAATACGCTAGCAGAGCAAAAGCAATTGCTTCCTTAGCATCACTATTACCACCGATATCCTCCTGCGTCAGCACCTGCACGTTATGCGGTGCAAATAAGTGCTGCAAATCACGCAAAAGCGTCTTGTTATAGCTTCCACCGCCGCCAATTAACAATTGCTCAGCCTGGTGCTGCGGTGCAATATACCGTTCATAGCTATCGACGATGCTCCAGGCAGTTAAGTACGTAGCTGTTGTAACAACATCTTCTGCTTTCCAGTGATTAACCTTCATCATTTCAATAATTTGTGCCACGTATTGTTGGCCAAACCGTTCTCTGCCTGTCGATTTTGGTAACGGCATCGTATAATATTTATCCTGCTGCATCCATTTCAATAGCTCATCAATCACTTGACCGCCCGCACCAATTTCGCCATTAACATCCATTGTCATTGGTATAAATAATTGCGATACAAGGCCATCGATAATCATATTTCCAGGACCCGTATCAAAAGCAAATACCTCATCCGGTGAGGCATTTACAGGCAAAACAGTCACATTGCCTATTCCGCCAATATTTTGCATCAGAAGTGTTTTCTCTGGATTGTTAAACAATAAGTATTCGGTAAATGGTACTAACGGAGCTCCTTGTCCACCCATTGCCATGTCAGCAACTCGAAAGTCTGATACGCAAGGAATCCCTGTGCGATTGGCGATAACTGCACCATCCCCAATCTGAACGGTACAATGCAGATTATAGCCGCCCATAACATTCTCTTCCGGAGCATGATAGATTGTTTGACCATGCGATCCTACTGCGAATATTTGCGAAGGCGAAAGGCCGCATTTCCCTATAACGGATAATGTGGCTTGGGCGTATAATTCGCCAAGCCACATATTCATTGCGCCAACCTTATCAATCGTAGCGCTAGCGGGATCAAAAAGCTCAAATATGGAGTTTCTAACTTGCACCTCAAAAGGTGTGTTTTCAAAAGCCAGTAATTCAATCTCTACTCCATGCTCTTTTTCGGCTGAAGGTAAAAGCTTAACTACTGCTGCATCAATACCATCTACTGATGTACCTGACATCAAGCCAACTAAGTATGTTGCATCCACTTTTGATTGTTTGTCCATTAACCTTTCACCGCTCCAACTGTTACCCCTTCAAGGAAGTATTTTTGTAAACTGAAGAATAAAATAAACATTGGAACTGCTGAAATGGTTGCCCCCGCCATCATCGGTGCAAAGTAAGTTGTATTCGCAAAGCGAAAGTTTTTCAAGCCGACCTGAATGGTTTGCATATCCATCGTATTCGTTACTAGGAACGGCCAGAAAAAGTCATTCCATGCCGCCATGAACGTTAGGATTGCTAGTACTGCCATAATTGTTTTAGATAGAGGCATAATGATATACCAGAAGATTTTAGGCTGGGAACAACCTTCGATTTTAGCAGATTCAATAATTTCACCTGGAATGGAGGACATGAACTGCTTAACCAAGAAGATATTGTATACCGTTACTATGCTCGGCATAATCAACGCAGTGTACGTATTTTGTAATTCAAAAATATTTACGATCAAAATATATAGTGGAACCTGAGTAACTTGAACAGGAATCATCATAGATCCCAGCAAAATAGCGAACAAAATGTTTTTCCCTTTAAATTTCATTTTTGCAAAAGCATATCCAGCAAGAGTAGCAAAAAATACGTTAGATACCGTGATACACGCTGCCACTATAAAAGAGTTCAATAACCAGTCCCATGTATGTGGGCTAAAGTTAAAAAAGAATTTATAAGATTCAAATGAAATCTTCTTTGGTAGGATAGAATAGCTCATTGCACCAGCTTCTACCGGATCACCGAACGAGGAAATGACCATAAAGTATATCGGGAATATGGTAGCTGCGGCGAATAGGATAAGGAACGTAATGTTTGCACCATTACGTATAAACAGATACCCTTTGCTTCTTAAGCTATTGTTGTACAAACCCATAGTATTCTGCTCCTTTTCCTAGTATTCTACATCTTTACCTATAAACTTGAATTGAAGGAATGAGATAAATCCGATAATCGCTGCTAGAACTAATGATTGTGCCGCTGCCTCACCAAACTCAAAATATGTGAACGCATTGTTAAAGATTAACAAACCTACCATTGTTGTTGCATGGTCTGGTCCACCGCCTGTCATAAGATAAGCGTTTTGGAATACTTGGAAGGAACCGATAACACCCGTAACAAGTAGGAATAGCGTTGTTGGCTTAAGGAAAGGGACAACGATAAACCAAAGCTTTTGCAGGAAAGACGCGCCATCAATTTCAGCTGCTTCATAATAGCTGTTATCAATAGCGAGTAATGCGGCTATATAAATAATAATTGCTGTACCATGACTTGATAACCATGACATTAACACAAGTGAGAACATTGCAGTTGCACTGGAACCAAGCCAGTTTTGATTTTCAATACCTAAAAAACTCACGAGCTTATTGGCAATACCTGATTTTAAAGGATCGAAGATCCACAGCCACACAACAGAAAGCGCTACACCAGATGCTACGGCTGGCAAGTAATATAGTGCTTTAAAGATCGTTTGTGTTTTTTTCTTGAAAGGAATAATCAAAATTGAAATTAAAAATGATAGAAGAATATTAAACGGAACAGTTAATAGCGTATATACTAACGTGTTTTTCAGCGCTTTCCAGAAAAGTTCATCTGAAAACGAGTTAACGAAGTTATCCATGCCGACAAAAGTGGATCCTAATGGACCATATTTTTGTAAGCTGATAATAAAAGCATTGATGACTGGATATGCGGTAAATAAAGAAAACGCAATAAGTGCTACTGCGATAAACGCGTATCCCCAACCTGAGTCACTTTCGAGCTTCAATTTTTTTCTTTTAGTCAACGTTTGATTCATTGGGTCGCACCTCTCTTCTAAAAACAGTACAAGCTCTAGCTAATTTAGAAGGAAAGCTGTACGTTCTAGCTACGCACAGCTTTCACATGTCAGCCTACGACAGACTAGTCAACTACAATACCATCTTTACCGAAAGATTTAATTGCAGCTGCTTTAACTGCATCATACATTTCTTGTGGAGCAATCTCATTTGCAAGTAAGGCTTGTAGTTTAGGAATAATAACTTCTGTTTCAATTTTTAATGCTTCAGCAGCCAGATCAGTAGGAATATCTGTACGAGCCGGAAGCGCTTTGGCCATCATAGCTTTACCTGCAGCAACGTTATCTTCGTTACGAGGGAATTTTTCAAGTACTTCTGCATTACGTGCAGATTCAGTAATTGGTGATAAGAACAGCTCATTACTGTAGTTAGCAGCAATTGAACCAGAAGACAAGAAATTCGTTGCTAGGGCAATATTTTTGATGTGCTCTTCAGATGGAGCTTTTTTACCACGAAGTGCGATATAACCATCAACGATTGAAGTAGGGACATAATCGGCACCGTTGAATGTTGGGACTGGAAGTGAAATATAATCAACTTCAATAGAATCTGCAACAGCTGAACCATCGTTCGCTTTAATCTTCTCATTGTTTAGACGAGCAGAGTTTTCAAATGCAGATAAACCTTTACCTGTGATCATCGTTTGGCCCGTTAGGAACATGTTCCACCGTTTGCCAGCATCGATAGAGCTTAGCTCTTTAGGCATAGAACCATCGTTGATCATTTCGCGAATAGATGTAAGTAGCCCCAAGAAGTTTTTGCTTGTATACGTATATTTAAGATCTTTATCGAAGTAATCTGGTAAACCTGCAGTTTTAGCAAGAATAGCTAGATAGTCTTTAGATGCTACACCAGATGTTGCGAACACGAAACCATAACGAGTAGTTTCACCTTTATCATTTTTCACTACGCCTTTAGAAATTGCATTACGGAACTCTTCATAAGTCCAACCGTTTTGTTGAATGCTTTTCCAATCAATTCCGGCTTCTTCAAGGAATTGTTTGTTACCACCGATAGTGTGGATTTCCATATATGCTGGTAGGCCGTATTGAGCGTCACCTAGTTGGAAATATTTCAATGGAACTTCGTCATAATCGGCCTTGGCTTCATCAGAAAGGGCACCGTTAAGGTCGATTAGTACATTAAGTGCTGCATATTTCGAAATTCCTGAAGCACCGATAAAAGCAATATCTGGAGGAGAACCTGCATTTACTTGAGTATCAAGTTTTTGCGTCATATCTTCCCAGCTCGCTGGTTCGATTTTCAAAGTCAAGTTAGGATGTAGTGTATTAAATTCTTTTTCCATATCAGCAAAACGTGTTTGATAGTTCGCTGATATCGGAGGTAAAAGTGCTGTAATCGTATCCTTTTTAGGCTCAGAACCACCGTTACTAGTTCCTGTATTACCGGAATCTGTAGAAGTTGTAGCGTTATTTCCGTTTCCTCCGCAAGCCGATAAGAGTGATACCATCATGATTCCTGACAAAAACAGAGTTAATCCACGTGATCTTTTTTTCATCGAAAACAGCCCCCTCAATTATTAATAGCATCCATCCTGTTATTCCACTTTTCACACCTAAACCAATGATGCGATTGCCTGTTTCAAGCGTCCTCCGTTTGCGTTAAGTACTTGTTCTGCTTCTTTTGCATCTAAACCCGATTTAATCATCATAATTGCCAACTTACAGTTCATAGATGCTTTTTCAAGTGTTTCTGCGGCGGTTGATGTATCTACACCAGTCGTGTTCATGATGATACGAATCGAGCGATCTACGAGCTTAAAATTACTAGCCTTCAGATCAACCATCAAGTTGTTGTACGTTTTTCCTAACTTGACCATTGTGCATGTTGTCAGCATATTAAGCACCAACTTCTGAGCAGTTCCTGCCTTTAATCGAGTCGAACCGCTAATGACCTCAGGTCCTACAACAGGTGTTATACAAACATCTACAATGGGTTCGAACTTTGAGCCTCTGTTGTTACAAACACCGATAGTGGCTGCTCCAAGTTCCTTTGCTTTCGCTAAAGCTGCAATAACGTAGTTTGCACTACCGCTTGCCGAAATCCCAATTAGTACATCTTTGTTTGTTACACCAATGCTTTCGATTAATGCGATCCCTTCATCCATATCGTCTTCACAGCCTTCAACCGCAGTACGCAAAGCAATATCACCACCAGCGATATAGCCCTGCACCAAGGAAGGATCTGTACCAAAGGTAGGAGGACATTCGGAAGCATCCAGAACACCTAATCTTCCTGATGAGCCAGCTCCTATGTAAAACATTCTTCCACCATTAGACAACCTATGATGTAGAATATCTACCGCCTTTGCAATCTGCGGAATCTCCTCAGTTATAGCTCTGGGGACCAGTGCATCTTGTTGATTCATTAACTGGATCATTTCTTCCGTAGTACATTCATCAATCATTAATGTGTCTGGATTCACAGCCTCTGTTGTCAATCCCGCAAGGTAGTCATTCATAGCCATCCTCCTTCTTCCCAGTCTCAATCTGTCACCTAGTTAACAAAACGTGTTATATTAACTTACAATTATTATGCTCTTATACTAATACAACACCATCGCTTCGTCAATAGATTTTGAAATATAATTTCATAAAGAAATTAAATTCTGATGTTTTATTTCATTTCTTACATACTATGTTATACCACATTTATAAAGCGCTTACAAGATACAATTTAAATTTTTACCAATTGCTTTGATCGCTATGGCTCTAAGGTTAAAGCGATTTTAAAAAATGCATTATTTGCTGATTATCGCTCCAAACGAAACATAAAGTTACATCATCCGCGTTCAACCGGATGATGTTTCGTCTTCGATTCCATTCATTTTCTTCCTCATTATTGTGTGCCAAGCTATTAATTATTGAATTAAACTACTTATTATATTCATTAGATCAACGTATTCATCATGTAGATAATCTGACATAGATTGATAAGTAGTACATTTTAGTACACGAATAAGCGAATGAAATACAAAAAAAAGGAAAGCATTGATCCATGATCAATGCTTTCCTTCACATTCATTCTATCAGAACCTAATTTCTAAGTTTTTTCTTTAATATATTATGCGTTTTTGTTAAGTAGGTTTTTACTTCTTCATATTCTGCACTTGCGACACCAGCAAATAATATGTCGATGATCGTAAGCATCGCAATACGTGAGCCCATAGCCCCACTGCGGATTGTTATTTCAGGTGTGGATATGCTCAGTACAATATCCGCCCGCTCCGCAAGCTCACTTTTATTGTACTTCGTAATCGCAATACATTTCGCTCTATTCTTTTGGGCAATTTCCAGTGCATCAATAATATCACTAGTTGCTCCAGAGTTAGAAATGAAAATGGCAACATCATCTTTCTCAAGTAAAGTTGCTGCCGTGAGCTGACTATGACCATCTGTATAGGCATGACACATCTTATTAATTCGCGAGAACTTCTGTTCCCCGTCCATACAAACGAGTCCCGAAGCACCTATTCCAAAGAAAACAATTCGCTTACTATGACATAGTAATTCTACAGCTCTTGTAATTTCTTTTCGATCAATAACACTAAGCGTATCCTCAATGGACTTGCAATTATTCAATGAAATATTTGATATAATTGTCGAGAGATCATCACCTGGCTGAATATCTGTATATTGAGCCTTTGAATCCTCATCACGAGAACCCAAAGATGCCGATATACTCACAATAAAATTGCGGTATCCGCTGTAACCCATCGTCTTACAGAAACGAAGGACAGATGCATCGCTTGTCTTACTCGATTGAGCCAATTCCTTAATCGACAAATGAGGGATCTCTTCCGTATTTTCTAAAATGTAATCTCCGACCAATCGTTCAACTGGTGTAAAACTCTCTCGCATATCACGAATTTTAATTAATACGTTGTCATTTAGACTCATAATCTACCTACTCTAGATTTAATTAACACCTCTAATAATATCATAAACAATATAAACAACCTATTTCAATAACAAAATACGTTTCGGCATATTAATTAATCTATTAAAATCATCCTACTCTTAGGTCATCTGGTGACTTTACGTTGATTATAGCGTAATAAAGTTGTAAGGTATAGTCGATAATTATATACTTTCTGATATGGTGAAACAAGGGACCACAAAGGTCCCCGAAGATTCTTTCTGTTGTTCTCAGCATACGTAATACGCATGTATTTTTAATTTTCACTGCCGTCTAAATATGACTCAATTTGTCAACTACATCCTTTGATGTAGCACCGTTGCTTGAACCATTTAATTTGCTAGCAAGCTGCTTTAATGCAGTCAAGAACACCGGCATGGCCGCTACACTTAGTAATAATAGTGCAATGATTAATACGAATGCTACCTGTATAAGTGTCATTACGCCCGAAGGAATCAACGCGGCGCAGGTGATCCAACATCCCCTTCAAGCTCGTTATACCGCATCATCAGGAATATGCTGTAATCAACGCCCAGGGCTGCAATCATAATGAAGCTGAAAAATGGAACGATCCAGCTCAAGATTTCACTGATTCCAAGAGAAGTAAGTACACTAGCACCAAGGAAGCAATAATGAACAGAGCGCGTAATGACTATTAGCAAAATTATGATTCCGACCAGCATAATCACGGCTGTACGTACAAAGTCATCCTGTGAAATATTCTGCAAATCAGCATTGGTTGCAGTTGTTCCTGTTAAGGCTGCTTGCACTCCTTGCAAGTCGCTGCAATCTAATGGCATTCCAAAAGCTGTCTGCAAGTTCTTCTTCGAGCTCAAGCGAATACAGTAACTCACCTTCTTCCATCATTTTAGCGAACATCTTCAAAGGGCCATATACAGTGCAGATCAATGCCATGGAAGGCAGGGGGCGTAACAATTTCTCCTCCTTACCTGATTTGACTATATCTAGAATGAATTTTAATAAATGACCGAATATTGCTTTGCTATGTTCGTCTAAGTAATATCCATCTTCATGCAAGCCTTTCTTTTGCGATTTTTTTGCGCAAGAAATAAAGAGTTCTTTATAATGTAATAATGTACATAAAGACGGATTTGGAGGGAAATAAATGGCAAGTCGTAAATGGGTATTAATCATAGACGATGAAGATGATTTAGCGCGTCTGATGAAGGCTGTTTTACATAAAGAAGGTGTTCCAGACGTTGTAACTGCCGGGACCGTTGCAGAGGGTTGGGACAAGTTCCAGGAGTATAATCCTGAGCTTATATTGCTAGATATTATGCTCCCAGATGGAGAAGGATATGACTTATGCAGAAAAATTCGGGAAACATCAAATGCACCCATCTTATTTATGTCTGCAAAAGACGAGGAAATTAATAAGCTGTTAGGACTGGCGATAGGTGGCGATGATTATATTACTAAACCGTTCAGTCCGAAAGAAGTCGCTTATCGGGTAAAGGCACAACTGAGAAGAGCTGGCTTTACAGAAGAAAAAAAAGCTCCGAAAAGCTTACAAGCTGGCCCCTTTGAGCTTAGTGCCAATGAGACAGAATTAAAAAAGAATGGCGAGGTCCTCGTGCTAACCGCCAAAGAAGTCGGTTTAATGAGCTGTTTTATGCATCATCCCAATCAGATTCTAAGCAAAGAAACCTTGTTTGGACAGGCGTGGGGTGAGGACTTTTTTGGTTCCGATAATACAGTGATGGTACATATTCGGCGCTTACGCGAAAAAATTGAGGCAGACCCTTCAAATCCTTCCTTTATTTTGACGGTTAAAGGGTTAGGTTATAAATTAAATACCAAGGAGTGAGACTAGTTGAAATGGAAATTGACACTCCGCTTTTTAAGATCGGTTATGACTATTGTTGTGATCGTTGGTATTGTAAACGCGATTTTGTTCCTTTCCTTATTCGTTATAAAGGTAAATAATAATAACTTTGGCACTGAAGAAGCATCTGCAGAAACCTTTAGCCGAACCTTTTCACAATACGTAGAATTACAGGCTGGCAAACCTGTTGTGAACGAAGAAGGTCTCAAAAAACTGCAAGAAATGAGCGCCTGGGTACAATTCTTGAATGACCAAGGGGAGCAAGCAGCCGCCTTTTATACCCCTGAAGAATTGAAAACAGAGTATTCTCCTATTGAAATTGTACAAATGTATAAATATAAAGAATTAGATGCACGCACGACGGTTTTTGTCAGCGAAGCCCAACATTTCAGTTACTTTTTAGGGATTAATAATCCTAAAATAGGCCGCTACGTAATGACCTATGACTACGCTAAAATTTTCAAAGATGTTAATGTTTTTCTTTTCATTTTTTTAATCGTTGATGTGCTTATTGTAATCCTCATTGGATTTCTATTTGGGAAAAAGTTAACTGCACCCCTTCATACATTAATAGAGGGTATTCAACAGCTCAGGGAACGACGTTTTAAGAAGATGCCTACTCCCAAAGGTGTTTATGAAGATGTTTTTCGTAATATGAATGAACTATCTGAAAAGCTCGATCGACATGAAGAGGAACGTAAACGTCTCGATCAAATGCGTGAGGAATGGATTAGCAATGTTTCACATGACATGAAGACACCACTTGCTTCTATTCAAGGTTATGCAGAATTTATTAACGACAGTGCCACAGATCTAACAGCCCAAGAATTACAGGAATACACGTCAATTATCAAGAGTAAATCGATGTATATGAAAGATCTGTTAGATGACCTCAATTTAACGACACGTTTGCGTAATCACCAGCTATCCCTGCAATTTGAAGAGGTGAATCTCGTTCAGTTTCTACGAGAAATGACGATTGAACTTTTAAATGACCCGACCTTTGGTGAACGGCAGATAGAGTTTGAGGCGAATATGGCTAAAGCAATGCATAAAGTAGATAAGAAGTTACTAAAACGAGCGATCCTTAACTTTATCTACAACGCGCTGGTGCATAACGATGAAAATGTTGTGGTGAAGATTCGAGTGGAAACCATTAGTCCGCATACCCAAATTACAATTTCTGATAATGGCCAGGGAATTCCAGCTAAAGATCTGGAACAGATTTTCGAACGCTACTATCTGGGTACAAACACAACGAGTAAGCATGGTACTGGTTTAGGAATGGCCATCGCAAGAGACATTATTTGGGCTCATGAGGGGAAACTCGATATGACGAGCATTGAGAATACCGGAACCACCATTACTATACTTTTATAATACAAATGCCTTACTTACTCATTAGGCAGAGAAAAGGGCTGTGCTCCATTACCTTTATTGGAGACAGCCCTTCTTCAATTTATTAGTTTTTTATTGCTTTTAGCGGAATATCCTCTACCTTCACTTCATCATATGAGGAGACTTGATCACCTTTTTTTACATACATTTTTAAGTAGGCGCCTTTACGAAGATTTTTTTGTGCATTAAATTCCAGTGGAATTGTATTCCCTTTGGCATTTGTAGCTTCTAGTGTATAGGAATAGGAAGTCATCACTGTACCATCACTCAGTTTATATTCATGGGGTTCCCCATCCTCTGTAATTTGTAAATAATAATTTTCGGCATTCATGCGATTGAAATCAATCTTTGCTAGAGCAAAGACACCTACAACCCCAATAACAAACAAAATACCCATTGTAATTAGAAATTTTTTCATCTCAATCATCCTTCTGTTCTATTATTTAGTGTGATAATACGATTGTATGAAGCTACGGTTAAGAAATAATACAACCCGTAAATTACGGTATAAGCAATCATCCAGAGCAACACTGGCTTTGCTAAATCTATCATCAGTAGACTAGAGAATGCTTTTAAAGCCACTACACTATGCAATAACCCTACTATAAGCGGTACAACAAAGATAACGAATACCTGTGACGCAATGGATTTCCGCATTTCTTTTGCACTGACACCCATTTTATGCAGCATATTGTACTGTGCTTTATCTTCTTCTGCCTCAGTTAAAACTTTAAAGTAAATGATACTGCCTGTTGCAGCCAGAAATACGAGTCCAAGGAAACTTCCTATAAAAAGTAGAGAACCCACACTTTCCAAGCTTGTTTGGTAATCTTGAGGCCTGCTTGAAAATAGCGCTTCTTCAGGTAATTGGTTTGCAATTTTTGCAGATAAATCCACAGAGGCATCCTCTACCCCAAGAACACGATAGCGTAGCACTTCTCCATCATTCCGTAATACTTTATACTGTTCATCCGAGACTACAACTGTTATACCTGCTGTACCTGCATTTAATACGGTTTGTGTTTTAAAGCTTTGGAATGTGAGTGGATGGCCGTTGCCTGTTGTTATAGTTTTTCCTGTATACATAGGTGAGAACCTTTTGTTATATCCGATATCTAAAATAACCGCGTAGCCATCCTTTACATTTAATTTTTCTTTATGCTGTACATTTGCTAAGTTGTTGTATGTTTTTTCATTGATAACTGTATACCCTCTTTTATCAGAGCTATCGAACGAGGATGGCGAGTTTAATTCTTTCGTATGAAACGTAATGGATAGCGTTTCGATATTTTCATCGTATTTTGTAGCTGGCAGTACAGCACTTACTTGTTTATCCATTTCTGCATCTGTTAATTGATACATAAAGGTATTCGGATTAACCGTTTTTGCCGAGTCGTTCGTATTGTAATACAGGCTATAGACCGCTCCACCGGCAGTTACTGTTGTAGCACTCAACACAGCAATCACAGTTAATGTACGTGCATTCCCACGGATACGATAGAGCAGCTGCGAAATGGTTATTACATGAAGGCCCTTCCACAGCCACTTTTCATTTTTCTTAATCATTGCTAACAGAAAGCCAGTCACACTGTGGAACAATAAAAATGTACCCACAATTACCGTTGTTAAAATAATTAATACGGTCATGAGAAATCCGATTTTTGCCCATACCTTAGAAGTGAAAAGGTCCTGCATTGCAAGCCAATAGCCCAAGACAATAAGTAACACTCCAAGAACAGCTACTATCATAGATGGTTTAGGCGCCACTTCTCCCTTTTTGGAAGCATGAAATAAATCAATCAGCTTAAATTGATAGATCAAACGGTAGCCTTGAAACGATGTCACTAAGAAAATAACCAGAAATACGATAGCCGTGTTCATCGCTGCCGCCATTGAAAAAGTAAAGGGTGCTACAACGTCATAACCCATTAAATGAATCAAAATCGTCATAAATCCTTTTGAACAAAGGAAGCCAAATACAATCCCTACTATTAAAGAGAATAATCCTAATAATAAATTTTCAAAAAAGAGCATAAAACCGATTTGACGATTACGTACCCCCAGCAACGCATACAGTGCGACTTCTTTTTTACGTTTTTTCATAAAAAATGAATTGGAATAAGCTATAAATATGAACACGAAAAAGATAAGAATGACTGCCGCTCCACTCATTAGGGAACCCAGTTTTTGGGATGAAGCCGTCTGTTCTGCTATCGTATCACTATATTTTAAGGTCACAAATGTAAAGTAAATGACGATACTAAACACCATCGATGCGATGTATAAAAAATATTGCGAGAAGTTTCTGGCTATATTTTTTCTTGCTAGACTAAATAACGTCATCTCCCTCACCCCCAATGGCCGCATGAACCTCTAAGATCTCTTGGAAGAAGGCTTTGCGTGTCTGATCACGACGATAGATTTCTGTTGAAAATGAACCATCCTTGATGAAAATGATCCGGCGGCAGAAGCTTGCGGCAAAGGCATCATGGGTCACCATCATAATGGTCGAATTGTTATTTTCATTTAAAGTACTTAAGCTTTCCAATAAATCTGTTGCTGATTTAGAGTCAAGTGCACCTGTTGGTTCATCAGCCAAAATCAGTGCTGGCTCTGTCACGAGCGCTCTAGCCGCAGCGGTTCTTTGCTTTTGACCCCCAGAGATTTGGTAAGGATATTTCCCCAGTAAATCTTCAATCCCAAATACTTTAGAGATCTGAGTCACAAGGTGATTAATTTTCTTCGCTGGAATTTTAGCAATCGCCAGGGGAAGCAATATGTTCTCCTTTACCGTCAAGGAATCGAGTAAATTGTAATCTTGAAAGATGAACCCGAGATGTTCACGCCGGAAGTCTGACAAAGCTGCTTCCTTCAGATCATGAATACTCTTGTTCTTCATATATATCTTTCCTTCTGTTGGAGAATCTATGGTTGCTAACAAATTTAGCAAGGTTGATTTTCCCGCTCCGGAAGGTCCCATAATCCCTACAAACTCACCTTCATGAATGTCAAAAGACACGTTTTCCAACGCTGTGTAAGCAGCACTTAACTTCCCGTACACTTTTTTTACGTTTTCTACTTTTAATAATGGTTCCATTCATTTCACCTCATAATTTGCTGATACTTATACTATAGGCACCGAACCTTACAGCAAATTCATGCCAACCTTACAACAAGCTTAAATCTACAAAAAAAAGATACCCTGTAGCCATTTAAGACTACGGAGTATCCCTTTGCTATTGAATAGCATTCATTTTTTTCTGGTTGTATATAAATCAGAAGCTTCATCAAAGTAAAAGCGGCGTTTTTGTTCGCCAAACACGACTAATATAACATGAACGAACAATACGATCGTTAAAATGAGAGAGGTCAATCCAGCACCTAGGGTTAAGAATATAGATGCCTTATAAAATGGAGAATCCATTGATATTTCCACATTATTCAACGTTTTCGCAATGACTGTTATGAAGTACATCGCGTAAATGGCACCAAAGCGTTTAAATAATCGCTTGTTCGTTTCCACTCGACTTATTTTACTGTCATAGCGATAACGCATTATTTTCGTACCGATTGTCGATCCATTCCAAATCATCGGAATAATAAAAAAGGTTACAGAAAGTGTAATGGTGCTCGCAATAAATTCACTAACCATATTAACGTTGGTCATACTCAACACAACTTTAACTACTAGGTTGCTGATAAATAGATCAATAATAACAGCCAGTAACACAGACATCCCTCTTACTTCATCAAGCGCTAATAATCTTTCCGCTTTCTCCTTAATTTTCTTTTTTGACGGGAATAACGCCAACACAGCTGGAGCAATAAAGAACCCCAGTACACCGCCAGTAGTATTTAACAATAAATCATCCACATCAAAAATACGATAAGGGCAATTATAAATCCCGTAAATGCCGGTTACCTGTGTTATCTCATAAAATAAAGTTAATAAGAACGTGAAGCCTAGAGCTTTCTTCCAATATTTCTTATCTTGAAAAAAGTATCGCAGATAAACACCAAAAGGTAATAATAGTAAGAAATTAAAAAACGCTTGATAGAATGAGGGTTGGCTAAATAATAGCCTATAAGTTGCAGGCTGTGATAACACGATGCCACTATTTCCAAAGGTGCCCACTATAAATTGAAATGGCATAAGTGAATAATGTTGTGTACCCGGTTTTTGAAGAGAACAAGTGTTACGTATTTCCGGCAACGGCAACAATACTAAAAATAACGCTGCTAGAAAGTAAAAGATAAACGAAAACGAAATTAACGTGGTAGAAAAGGGAAGGTAATTATATTTTCTATAGGTATAAATGAGCCATGGGATAAATAAGGCAAATGCTAAAACCACAAAAAAGATCGCTGCCACAAAGATCGGTTGAGTATATGCTGACATTTCTAGTTCACACCCCAAAATGATTTAGTATTCATATTAACCATAAAACTGATTCTAATTCAACTGGAGTTGGAACATTTTATCAAATTTAAGGATCCTGTAATGTTGGCATCAATTTAATGTAAGGTTCGCAACTTATACTGACTCCTAGGCAAATAAAAATATTTTCAAAGGAGCACTATTAATGAATCCCTCCATTTCGCAAAAAGAAAGAATCATTTCACTCGACATCATTCGCGGACTTGCTCTTTTTGGCATTCTGCTTATAAATGTTGGAGCCTTTAAAGTTATTATGGAAGGAGAACCCTTACCAGACTATAGTGGCATTAATGGAATCATCCATAGCTTGATAATCATCTTCGTACAAAAAAAGTTCTTTTCTATTTTTTCATTCCTATTTGGTGTAGGTCTATACATTTTCGCCTCAAGAGCCGAAAGCCGGGGAGATAAACCCAGATGGCGTATGGCTAGACGTTTACTAATCCTTTTGCTGCTGGGAATCATTCATGTATTTATCTTTTGGGGAACCATTCTGCCCGCATATGCCATTATCGGATTGTTTCTGATCCCTTTTTATCACACAACGGTTTCTACACTTAAAAAGTGGCTTATGGGTATGACATCCATTTACATCATTTCCTTAGTGGTAAAAATATTCCTGCCTTCTCAAGGGGCAATCTCATCTATTCTTGATATTTTTTCTAATGACGCTATACAAATCTTTATTATGTTTTTAGCTGGTTTTTTAACCGCAAAGTCAGGTTGGCTGACACATATACAAGAATTAACAAGACCCATTAGATGGATTCAAATGGTATCATTTCTGTTGTTCATTGGTTTTTCACTATGGATTTGGAACGCTTCTCAAAATGGGAACAGCAATGTAGATTCAGTTACGGGCTTAGGATCTCTCCCATCCACTTTGTTCTACTTAACAACATTATTTCTACTATTAGAAAATAAACAAATGGTGAAATTCCTGAAACCCATATCACGGGTGGGTCAAATGGCGTTTACAAATTATGTAGCACAAAGCATTATAGGGACGGCAATCATTTCAATGATAGGTCTCGAAGTCGTTTCACCAAAAGATATTCTCTACATCGCAGTTCTGATTTATATGATTCAAATCATTTTTAGCACCATTTGGTTCAAGTTTTTTTCCATGGGCCCTTTAGAAAAGGTTTGGCGCTTGATGACCTATGGAACAAAGCCTGCAATAAAACGATAAAAGCTTCGCTTTCCTCGCCTCAATTCAAGTCGAAATTTCTTATCTAAACCCAAAAACCCCTTTTAAAAAGGGGTTTTTGGGTTTAAGCGCTTTAACTTTTAGGCGACAGATCACAACATGAACTTTAAGAATTAGAGAATTAAGTCCAAAGCATCCTGCGAAATCCACACTTTATCTTTAATCATTACTGTCAGCACATTTAGTTTCGTTGTTTTGCCATCCTGAATGGCGATATTTTTATCTATAGGCAGCTTGAGAACTTGGCCTGCTTTTTTCACTACAACCACCGGATTAGTCTTATCGGTCTTATCTAGGGTAATCGTAGCTCCTTTGGCCTTGAATTTATCACTGGATACGTACAGTGTATCCTGAAGCTGCGCCAGATTGAGTCCGGTTACTTCTTGAATATACTTATTCACATCCGTATTCTGGATTACACCGCTGTTCATGAAATCGGTCGGTTTAAAATTAGCCGGATGGTAGGCGAACAATCCAACTTCTTCCGATGTGTGATCATCCGTAGAGAAGGTTACTCCTATTTTATCCCCCAAAATTTTACCGATGACTGGCGAAAGGTTGTCCTGCATTCCCAATCTGACTTGATCCGCTTCTTCTTTGGTTAGATCACTAAGTCCATAATTATCCGCAAGGACCTTTTTGAAATTGCTCTCATTAATACTGCCTTCAATGTAATAACTGGTGTGCTTCGCTTTCTTCAGCACGGAGATTAGGTCTTTGGTAGAATCATAGTTCGTCATATTGAGCCCGCCGGTAGCATGATCCGAAACCGATAAGACTGCTGTATTCCCGTCTTTTTCTGCAAAATCAACAGCGGCTTTGAAGGCTTTATCAAACGCTAAGGTCTCACTCATAATCCCCACTGGATCGTTATCATGACCATACCAGTCAATCTGGCTTGCTTCGACCATCAGAATAAAACCATTCTCGTTCTGTGACAACTTCTCTATCGCTACATTGGTCATTTCGGCAAGGCTCGGTTGCTTTTGCGGGTTCAGGTCAAAATCAGCATCCAGTGCTTCGGGGTTGAATAGTCCCCAGATTTTATTCGTTTTAGTATTCATTAAACCTGCTTTATCCGTTACGTATTCATACCCATTTGATTTCAGGATTTTGGTTAAATCTTCTCCGTCCTTGCGGTTAATGTCTTCTTTGCCGGGTACCAAATACCCGGAACCGCCCCCAAGTAGAACATCTACACCACTATAGACCATCTGTTCTGCAATAGACTGCGCATTGTCACGCGTGTATGCATGACTTAAAAATGTAGCTGGTGTCGCATCCGTTAATTCACAAGTGAATACCGTTCCTGTACTTTTCCCTGCCATTCTCGCTGCATCCATAAGGGTAGGCAGAGGTTTGTTCATGTCCTCTGGTTTAACTGCGCTTACGAAAGGCATCGTTATTCGGTCTGGAAGTATGGATACCGTCTCGCTCTTAACCTTATGGCCTGTGGCATAAGCCGTAGCTCCCGCAGCGGAATCTGTGGTCAGTGAATCCGTAGAATAGGTTCTCACCAGCCCGCTGAAATACTTATCCATCGCAAGCGCCTGACCTCCCTGATACCATCTGGCCAAGTTCACATCGGATAAGCTCATCCCATCCGTAATAAACAGGATTACGTTTTTGACCGATTTGTTGGTAGGAGCATCAGAGTTATTGGCGTAGGATGTTCCGTTGCCTGCTGCAAGCAGACTGCAAACCATAACTGTACTGCAAATTGTCCCGATAACCTTTTTGCGCATTTGAATCCTCCTCTAGCAGATTTTGTTAAGTACGTTACTAGTTTAAAGGAGGATTGTTTGCGGGAGCAGCACCTATTCTCTTATTTTATATTAAATTCTATGCATATTTTGTCTTGACCTGTGCTACTGATATTTGTAAAAAAGGGGCGCCCTAGGGGCACCCTTTGCATTATTATTGTCTTATTACGAGGACATCTCGAGGCGCTCTACCCGTGCTTTGAATTTGGGAAATTTCGGAGCTTGTAAGGATACGGTCTACCAATATCAACGAAGATGTGACATTGTTAAAGTTAAAATTATTCAAGTTCGCTACGTTTTGGCTGCCACGGAATACACGGAACGATCCCTGAAAGTTAATTCGCGAAAATAGTACAAGCGTTACTTGAGAGCTCTGCACAACATTTCTGAGACGGAAACTCGAGAGAACGTTGTTAAACTGAAACGCTCCAAGATCACGAACCGCAACTCCTCCACGTCTGAATCGAATCCGGCGATTGGTAAAATTAGTACCCGACCAAAGAGTAAGACGTATATCACTGTTAGCCAACTAAATCAATTCCTTCTCTGAGATTGATATAGTCTATTACTAACTTCAAAGAACGGTACAAGACAAATACAGTTGTACAAATGATTGTTTTTCAGATTTCCCTACGGTGGTATTATCCAAATCACCGGGTCTAGCCTCGGATAGGTTAGCAGCCGAAGTGATTTTCCAGTTATATTCATCTAACTATTAGGTAGTACAATGTTGGCTGCAGCTTTACTGTCATGGATCTGCGTATTTTTGATTCACGGCTTACCTGGGGTCTATGTATGGATGGCACTTAAATTTATCATCCCAATTCTAGGTTTCGTAGGACCCACCCCAAACCCTCTTGCCGATTCTGCTCATGATCTGGTAAAAAGTGAAGCTATCTTTTGGAGGAGTTACCCTAGGAGGAATGGACAGCTTCAACAACTATGAAAAAAAGGCGTTAACGGATGCCTAAGCCCCGTCAACGCCTCCTCTATCCATTCATTGCATTCCTGCCTCTGCTGGAAGCGAATTATTTCTTGTCCCCACTGCTTTAATCACGAAATTGTAGGCTTTAGCAGAATCTATGCCGTTTAATGTATAACTGTAACTCGTCTGACCGCTTACCGTCGGCACATACACGCTCCAATTTGTGCTGACTTTATCATTTTTCTCGTAAATCCGGTAACCTCGCACAGGCTCAGAGCTATTTGCTGGCGCTTTCCACGAAAGAACTGCACGGTTCCCTGACTGTCTTACTGCACTTGGATTTTCTACAATGCCGGGTTTGACGTCAGTCCGTTTAATACTGTAAGCATCATAGACTGCAAGAGGTTTATCTTTAACAGCTGTGTAGGATGTGAATTTCAGCACGTCGCTTGTAATGGAAACATCCACGAACATTTTCTTGTTGGGCTGGTCGTTTTTTGCTGCAAAAAAAGTGTCTGCATCTGGATTAATGGCATAAAATTTCGAAGCGGCCGAGTTGCCCATCAGATACACGGTCCCTTTAGGATTCAGCACATTTCCTTGCTCATCGGTAATGACATTCTTAATCGGAACGTTGTTCAGCATTTGAAAAGACCTCATATACATATGGTCATGTCCCTCAAACACCATATCCACACCCAGCTCATCAAATACAGGAATTAGATATTTCCGGTAAAATTCTACCCGGTCGCTTTCTGCCGAAGCATTATCCCCTGAAGAATACGCTCCCTTATGCATCGAGACGAATTTCCACTTCTTGTCGGTCTTTGCCACTTGATTCCGCATCCATTCCAATTGCTTCGTGAATTGAATATCCGCTTTATACGGCTTAACCTCCCCTTCGTACTGGGAATTGATCTGCATAAACAGGGCATCGCCGTATTCGAAAGCATATACCGACCCGTCATGAGCGCCCGTCCCGACATCTTTTGGAAGATTAAAATGGTTATAGAAGTTGTTATTCGGATAATCCTCTATCTCATGGTTGCCGATAATCGGTGCAAATGGCACATTGGCAAATTCTTTTTTCGGCACACCTAAGAACCACTGCCACAACTGCTCCAGATCACCGTCATCCGTTAGATCCCCTGTAAGAAGAACAAACTTGGGATCTACCGTTTTCTCAATAGCTCTCTTAAAAGTATCCTGCCACAGATCGAAATTCGATTTACTTGAGCCTTGGGTGTCGGTTACATAGAGGAAATGGAAATCCTGATTATCCGCCTTGTCCGTGGTAAAAGAACCCCCCTCGCTCCAGCCGTCCGCATCACCGTTACCGGCCCGGTAGATATACTTAGTTCCAGGCTTAAGACCGCTTGCAATAACCTTGTGGCTAGCGAACTTTTTATACTTTTTGGAGCTTCTGTCTCCTGATGTCATTAAGGTTTCAATAACTGTTACGCTGCCCTCATAAGAAGCTGCCAATTGTTCCGGGAACTCGCTTCCTCCCGCATTGGCGGCCTCCACTACTTGCACTACTGTACCTCTGACGGTTTCGGCTGTATACCAGTCAAAGGCAATACTTGTCTTTGGGTCTCCATTAAAAGTCATGTTCAGAAGCGTTGGTGTTTTGATGCCGGTATCCGGAGACTTCGTCTTAAAGCTCCAGGTAATATCGTTCTCAGGTGTCCGGCCATCCGTAGTCCCCTTAACAAGCTCTTTAGGGACGGTCACGTTGTAAGTTTTGCCGGCAGTGAAAGTAGGGTGGCTGACTTTGACTGTGTCTTGACCGAGGAGTGAAGCAGAAATGTTGGTAAGAGGAAGATTGTTTTCTGTGATTACAACTTGATAACTACTGTCGAGACTGATGGCTTTGTTAAACTTCACGGTGATCTCTGCGTTAAGGGGAACATCTGCAGCCCCTGAAGCGGGAGTTTTGCTTACCTCAAGTGTGGGAGTGTTCCCAGGTTCGCCGCTGCTGCGTGTTCCTTTAATTATCACATCTTTGATTCTGCTTGAGCCTGAGCTGGACACCGTTCCCCCGCTTACGCTTTTCGCAGAGTTTACCACCCAGCGGATATAGAGTACATCTTGATTGTTTGTTCCGGCAGGTAAAGCGAGGTTAGTTAATTTGCAGGAATTATTGGAACAATTAAAATTGTTCTGGGCTAGAACAAGGTTGCCGCCCGTAACATCTATCCATTCCTGTTGATCTATACTGTATTGCACCTTGAAATCCCTGGGTCCTGTACTTGAAGAGGTTTGCTGTGAAGAAAGGAAGATCCCTTCGAAGCCTTGGGTAGAAAGCGTGGCAAGCCAGTATTTTAGGCCCGTTCCTTCATGCCAGCCCTGGTTGCGTACGCTGTTCTCACTTGACTCATAGGTGTACGCATCCGTATTAGTTCCTACATCACGAATGGATGAAGACGTCTGATATACCCCGCCTGTAGCCGGAAATACACCGTTTTCGCCTTTGTCTTTAAAAATCCACTGGGCAATCGTTTCCTGAACTGCAGTTGCTTCATTTACAAGGTCTTCCTCAATTTCTTCCCTTCCTGCTGAGACAAAACCAGTCAACTCCATGGCAAGCAGCAAACCTATAACCATTAGACTGATTACCTTGTAAAATCTATTTTTGAGATAAGATTGGTTGTTATCCATTCAGCCCATCTCCCTCTTCCTTAATCTCACTTATCATCGAACCGCCGTCTCCGAGAAGAACGGCGGTTCTGCTACCCTTACCTTCCTGTTATTGGAGTTCCCAGTCGGTGACTTGAAGGATTGCTGAATCTGCACCCTTCAGGTCTGTCTCTCCCATGTTCAGCAAATTGCTCCACTGCTTCACACGGTTCTTGCCGTTAGGCGGAGAGTTGTACTCATTAGTATCCACAATCTTGGTCCGTTCTTTATAAAATTTGGTCATAAAAGTCTTCTCATCCGTGCTGCTTCCGGATTTACCCAAAAGCCCTTGAAGGGTCTCGGAGCCGCCGGTAGCTCCATGGTTCAGCGCTGCATCCACGAAGGAACCAATAGTTAATGCCGAGTTAAAGCCGCGTTTGCGGGCCTGCTCCACACTGTATTTAATATAGATATTGTAGAACGTTTTCCACATAGCCTCTCTCCACTCGGGATCATTTTGCAAATTGCCGATTTTTCTGCAGAAGCTCTCTTCGCTTTCATTGATCTCGAGGATCTTCCCTTTCATCGAACCCTTAACACCGATCCGGGCCAATGCGCCTTTAACCGAAGGATTACTCGCGCCTTTGGCAGCGTCATATGCCTTGAACAGATCCGGACCGTCGGGACCGGTATCATTTGAGCCGCCTGTAGTCGCACCGAATATTCCAATCGTATACCCGCGGTCATCATCAATATCTTCACAATATCCGTAAAAATTGATCCAGTTCAGATCGTCCTGCTCCGGTTTGTTGACAAGCATCATAATATTGTTCCACTGCTCACCATCCAGACCTGTGTTGTCACGCAAGAATTGAAGTGTTGCCGGTGAGAAATTAGAATCAGGGTTCCCTGCCGCATAACTTTTCTGTTGAGATGTTTTGGACAGACAGCCATAAGAAAAAATCATTGAAAAACTGAGCAGAATCATCAATGAAAATTTCATCTTCTTGGAAACCTTACTCTTCGTTGAATTTAGCACCGCAATCTCTCCTTTAATTGAATAGTTTAAGCGCTTTAACTTTTAGTGGCAGTGAACCTTATCCCTAACCTATTTGAGCATGACAGCCCTCCTTTTTCCAACACTTGGTAATTCAATTTAAGCTTATCTCAAAAACTTTGTCCAAACAGCACGTATTTTCTTGTAAATATTAATTTTTATACATATGTTGCTACAAACCATAGATTAAGTCTACAATCCTCTTAGGAGGTGCTGAATGAAACCGGTATTTTATGAGTCTACTCTTTTTGACATCAGCCGCAAGAAACAGGTATACACCAGCATGCCTTCAAGACACTATCATGATGCATATGAGATTCTGTATTTAATATCCGGGGATTTTTATTATTTTATAGGGGACAGAACTTACCAGGTTGCGGGCGGAACACTGCTATTTATGGATATTCACGAAATGCACAAACTGGTCAATTCCGGCTGCAATATGTATGAACGGGTTACACTCCTGTTTAAAAAAGAATTCCTGCAGCATTTCTGCACCGGCAGTCAATGTGAGGAACTGCTCGAATTGTTCAAAAGTGATTACCGCGCTTTGAAGATGACCGGGATGGATCAATATTTCATCGAACAGCTTTTTCAGAAAATGATCCAGGAGGGGAAGAAGCAAGCCCGCGGATATGAACAGTACCAACAAATATTATTGGTGGAGCTGCTTCTCTATCTTAATCGTAAACTATTTGACAGCCGCGTAGCTTCATTTGTAGAATCCAATCGTACACATAAGAAAGTCCTGGACATCGTTAATTATGTAAATCAACATTATATGGAACCGCTTAAGCTCTGTGAGATTTCACGGCAATTCGAAATAAGCTCTTCCTACCTTTGCCGTACTTTTAAAGAATCCACCGGGTTCAGCTTCATTGAATATATCAATAACATCCGCATTAAAAAAGCGCGTGATTTGCTGGTTGGCTCTTCTTTTAATGTTACTGAAATTGCGGGAATGGTTGGGTTCGATAACACCTCCCACTTTGGACGAACCTTCAAATTAATAATGGGCATCTCGCCGCTCTGCTTCCGCAAACAATTTAAGTCTTAATAACAACTCACTGGAATACGTCAAGACATTTCATCAAGCCTAACAAATTGCAAGTTTCTTGCCTGTAGTTGGTTTAGCACTTCTTCTAAAGCTTGCAGCATAAAATAAGGAGCATGCCGGTCCGCGCCCGCAGTCTCTCCGCTGTCGTGAAGTAAAACAACGGAGCCATCGGTGATTCCACCTAATAAAATGGCCTGCATCCGGGTTTGACAGGCCCGGATGTTCCAGTCACTCGCCTTCAGCGACCATAGAACAATTCGATACTGCTTGTGCCGAAAGAAATCAAATAGATTGATTAATCCCCAGGGTGGACGGTAATGATTGGGTCTGATTCCGACAATAGACTCTATAATATCAGCGGAGCGTTCCAGATGTTCTCGCCTAATTGTACTGGGCAGCATCAGCCAATTAGAGGTATGGCAGTAATTATGGATGCCAATCTGATGGCCTTCCCGATCCATCCTTCTGATCAGATCTGGATACTGCTCCGCTCGCGATCCAAGCACGAAAAAAGTAGCCTTCACTTGATGTAACTTCAATAAATCCAGCAATTCCGGCGTATATTTCGGATGTGGCCCATCATCAAAAGTGAATGCCACCTGTTTTTCTACCGTTCCTTTGCGAAAAACACCAAAGCCGCTCACTCGCGTAATCAAACTTGGAATAAACATGTAAAGAGTAGCGGCACATAGTATTCCTCCTATCAGATATGTAAGTATGATTACACCTCCTTATAACAAGCATAAGACCTATCCAGAGTAGTTCTGTCCGGGTGAAAATCGATTTTTCAGTGAGGCGCGTGAATGGATCAGTAACATCGGGACCAGTTGCTCTGTTCGCCGATTGATTCTTTGTCTCCCTTCAGGATGCATGGCAGACAGCAGCAATCGAAGATAGATGGTGGTGATGCGTTCGAAAACGCCGGACTTTATATTTTGTTGTTCAAAACCAAGACCGTGCGTTAATCCCCGATGGAGCAGTGTAATCCCCAATAAAGCCTTGACCTGCCTGAACTCCGACTGCGATTCGAACGCTTCATTGATTTGCTGCATTGATTTGCGCAGCATGCGAGCCGTTTGCAGTGCGGCACGATCCGATCCTTCGGACCGGATCAACTTCAGGATTCTTTCATTGTCGAGGTGGAGTTCTCCCACCCACTCTCCCTGATTGATGACCGTGGCGTCTTGGCATACAATAGGCTGTCCCCGGTGCTTTTTTAGCATCACGGTACATATACCAAAGCGTGACTTATGTGATCCGCGAAAATGTGAAAGCAACGCAAAAGTTTTTTCCCACATCATCCAGACGGACTGCACCGTGGTTTTACGTATTTTGAAACCCAACTTTTTCACCATCCTTAAACCGGTTATTGTCTCTCATTTCATCCATTGTACCTAACGAAACTTTCTTTTTTCCTAACGTCTACTTCTATTTGACGCTATTCACCGGAATTTCTCTGCGTGTAAATCTAAATTTTTGGCATCTAGTTAAAAAAACTTTCTGACCTAAAAAAAGGACAAAATTTAGTAAGTCTTAAATTAGACAACTTCTGCAAGAAAATCCAACTACATAAAGAAAAACCCATGTCTCTTGGACATGAGTTTCGGATGTTATCTTTTTGACTAAATCAATCTGGTTTCACTATCATTCCAAACTACCCCACTCTACCACATCTCCGCTGGTGGCCTTCACGGCATAATCACAATCCAGCTTTCCGCACAGCACATACCTCTTCTGCCCAGGATCATACACATAGACGGGTGTTAATTCGAACCATCCCTTGAGCTTGTCATAAGCTTCGTCATGGCTCACAGCAATTTTCCCTTCACTCTTGAATTCATCAAACGTATCGAGCATTAGCTTGTTATCCATATAATTTATAACCTTATAATTCTTCGTATCGATGAACAGAAGGAGCTTACGCTGAAAAATACGATTACTTGATACATTCTTCCTCAATGTCGCTTGAATATGTCCTCTTTCCCGATGTAAAGTCTTCAATATCCATTGTCCGGATTCTTCCGGATAGAGCTGGCTTAAACCAATTTCGACTGCGGTTATACATTGGGCTTGTTCTATGTCTGTGATTGAAAATGAATCTGGATGCGGCTCACGTGCTATTGCCTGTTCGATTGTAACCACTTCTTGCAGACGGATCTCCGTCCTTGCGAACTGTTTCGTGTCCGCTTGCTCCCACTGCATTACTTGATCAATATTCAGTCGTGCTCTCGTTCCTGATATCATCTCAAATGGAATTGTGGTTGTTCCATCATTTGTAATGTAGATTTCTTCTATCCCATAGATCGGCAGGAGATGCTTCATCTCGTACATTGGATATTCTATAAGCTGTAGTTGGTTTTTAGCCAGTGGCTCTACCGCTTGAAGCGTGAGAAAATAATCCTCTTTTTGCACAAGGGAGCTGGAAGGAAACTGGCCATAGACACTATAAAAAATAATTCTACCTTCCGCATCGAAGCGTAACTCCATTCGCCCGCCGGGAGAGATGGGTATACCGTCTATACATTCAGCAAAATGATATTCTCCTCTTTCTTCCTTCACTAAGTAGAATTGTTTACCATATTCAAGCCCTACTTCAGCTTCCATCCACTGAATAACGCCGTTTAATTCAATGTTTTGGAACGGTGTTCGATTTGCATAAGATTTCCCTCCAACAAAAATAACACTTTTATAGTTATTGGATAGCAAGTCAAGCGTAATGACTGCAGTTCCTTCCGGATTATAATCTTCCTTCCATTCCTTAATGTGAGAAGGAAACCATTCCATACTAAGCAAATAGTCGGTTTCTCCCAGCATCGTAACTTCGCGATAAATTTCATTTGTATGTAAATAGTAGTTGTCCAGTCCATAGGTTTGCTGTGTAGCATTAACTAGTTCTTTGATTCGGAAATCCATATCAGTGCACCCCACAAAATTGATACCTATATCATATCATTACTTAGCAATGATTATGAAGCGCAGCGAATCATATCTCCTACATATTCTACGATCTTATGTAATGGGTTTTGCTGGTGTTCAGAAAATGATCAGTAGCTTGGGGTTTAATAATGCAGAGTGTATCAATCGATTGGACAAGTCAGGAAAATTCACCCTGCTGACTCAGACCTTGCCAGAATACTAAACGTGTATAGTGAACACATATTTTAATGGAGGTATATCATCATGATTGACATCATCGACGGAAATGCTGCATTAATACATTTTTTTCCACTTCCGGCGCATCTTTATTCTAAGAATATTGCTTGTATTGTTGCTGTGGCGCATGCAGAAGAACGGGGTCCAAATTTAACAGGCCTCATAAATGCTCTATACTCGAAGGGATATACAGATCTTGAACATCTATTCAATTCCACATGGAAAAAACTATACCAAGTTCCGAGGTTGGGCCAGCAAAGACTGGTGCTTCTACTTAGTTTACTAGAACGAATTTCTGCAGATCCCAAGACTATAGAAACCTATACAGCTGTCCCTCATGTTACCATCCACAGTAAAAAGGAAATGAAAGAATTAACTTTAAAGAGGATCATTAAGAAGTATAACGAAACATCTGTAGAGGTATTAACTGAAGACACCGAAAAAGAAGCTCGTTTAAAGAAAATTAAAGATAGACTCCGAGAAATGGGGATGATCGTATAACAAAACCCCGTCAGTATAGTGAAGTGCACCCCTTAGAATAGACATTGGACAAACCTCTGGGTCATTCCGATTTCTATTCTAGGGGTGTGATTTTCAATTCATTTAGTAATCGCGCGCTGCATCGAACCAGCGTTGAGCCATCTCCTCTGTGATAGGCTGGCCAATCAGGTGGTCAGACTGGCTAAGTTGCCATACCGCTTCACCAAGGTCTTCTCGTTCGGTGGTTTCGATGCCCTTAAGATTGTTGAAGCGCACGGTGAAAGCGGTAATGGCGGCCTCGGCTTCAGCAAAGCTACGGGCTTCGGACAAGGTTACCTGTGCAACGTTGTAAGCTTCATTAGCCAGCTTGGCTAGACGTTTAGCCCAGGAGGAGAATGGGCGGCCAAACTCGGTCGTCCACCACTCTGGCTTTCGTAATTGGCTCACTGAAGCATGGTCGGTCCAAGGACGGGTTTCAGCGCGAGTTTTCATTTGCTTTTTTATACGCTTGCCAGCGCTTTCTTCGACATTGTAGGCGATGAATCTGTCAAGCAACGGCCACGCGTTCAAGGTCGGCAAGTCCCCCAGATCAGGCATGAAGCGCAGCTCCAGATTCGTTAACTGGGTATGATGAGCTAATAAATTCAGGTCGCAGAAGTTTCCCCACAAACTCAGTGATTTAAGGTTTGGGTACCGGTTTAGACACTCTAGCGAGATGGGCTGTCCCAGCGGTGCGTTATGTAGCGTCAAACTCGTTACCTGGTGCAGCTCCCCCATATCGGGCAGCAAAAAAGGGGGATCATTCTTACGTCGGCCGGTGCGCGGTGCTAGTGTAAGAGAAGATGGCATATCGCCTGTGGCCGAGAAGCGTGATAGATCGCCGGACACACTCAGGCGGAAAGGCTGCTTCGGAAGTATTAGGCTAAGGGACCTCCCGGATGGTTCCAACTCGACATGCAAGCCATGCAAATTGGACTGACTGGCGTCCGCCACCGTGTCTGCAGACAGGATCGGAGTCCATGTCATCTCTTCAATGGGACGTTTCTGTGCCCAGTCAAAGAAGCTTGAATCACTGCCTGTATAATGCAGAAATCGCGGCCAGGGAGAGCCAGCCGGTGTGGCAAAGACATCGAATACGGTCCAATCGATAGGCGCATCAGACGCGACATGAAGGTCAACCTTTTTCCCCAATTGCGACGGACCCATGGATAGACTGCCCACACCGGGCTTAAGGACAAGAGTATGACTACGTGGACCTGTCAGGTTGATAGGATAACTACCAACTTCTCTAACAGAACCAGCTGAAGGACCAGCTTGGCTATCATTTGGCATTTCTATCATCCTTTCCTCTAATGCATATCAAGATCTAACCATTCACACCTGACTCTATCTTCTCAGTAATAAATTGTTTGAATCTTGTAAAATACCGCTCTGATGCTTCCCAGCGCCTAAGATCCAAATAGGACATGTCCTGCTTGCCATATTGATCGGGCGGCTGATAATGCCGGGAAACATAAGTTCCATTGTCCACTGTATAAAAATAATACGCTTCATCTGGAGTCCTGATTTCAATTCGACCATGTAGAAGGTCTCCGTCCTCGTCCGTATGCGTTTGACGGAAGCTGTAACATTTAGAGCCGTCCCAGAACCCGCCATTCTCCTCCACTTCCGAATATAATTCCCGAATTACAGTGTGTTGCAAAATGTCTTGCACATACTGTACCTCAATGTTTCGTAAATAAAGCTCAGCCATATTAACGCAGGTCAGCAACATCGTCCAGCAATCGCTAATCTCTGCTAGTTGTTCCTGAGACTCTTCTGTAATGTCCTCCCACTCAGACCCTTCTTCTATGGTTCTCTTCAACAAACCGACAGAATGATCTTGCTCCAGCCAAATATAATAGTGATGCCGGTTATCATTCATATAAACGCTAAGATCCCGCTCATCCCCGTCAGCATCAATATGCTCCAGTTGAACTTTGAAAAAAACGTCTTGCTCCCGAAAATTAAAAGAAGGCTTGTCACTTGGCATTAAAATACACTGCGTCAACTTCAATATATTTTCTTCATTGATTGTGTTATGGGTGAAATATAAATGAATAGCTTTCTTGCTAGTGGGGGATTCCTTTATTTTTTTTAGAGCAGAACGGCCTTCTTTAATTACGTTCACCAGTGTGCCAAAGGAAAAGTCCTCCTCATCCTCTTCCATATCCAAAAAAACTTCATCAATCAACACTTCATGAATGTCTACCGGAAGCTCCTGAAATACGCCGTCCCCCTCCCACACATTTACTAAGCAGGCGATCGATTTATGTCCGTCCACTTTGAAACTGTACTCGTCATCCTGAACCAAAACCGCAGCGCTGAGATCACCTTTAACAATCGTTTCCCCATGATTGTAGGAGCCGCATAATATTTCCTCAATCATCAGGTTGCCCGAAACATAAATTTCCTGACCGCCTACAGCTATATTTTTCGCACTCATATTACCGGTCACCAAAAGCCCTATGGCACCATCCGTTTCTTTATTATAAAGATTGTCTACAGTAAAATTTCCTTCTATAAAAATGATGATTACCTCTTTTTGTTGCGGGAAAGGTTGCTCCCAATCTAGATTAAGAGAAGGCAGCGTCAAATCCCCTTCATAGTAAGCGGCAAGTTGCTCGTCACTAAAATCTTGGTAAAACTTCGCCCACCAAGATCCTTCGGGAAATTTATCTGCTAGTTGGCTAATAGGAATGAATCTGAAAAGATTGCTCATAAATTATTTTCCTCTCATTTTAAATCCGAATATAGTAGACGATTTCCGAAAGCGGAGGCTTCTACTCCGCCGCTTCCGCCAACCATACTTGCATAGCTGGAGATTCTGCCCGATTCAAACGGAGGGCGATTTCAGTATTGATCTCATCCGGAGGCATGACTTCGACAAGGACGCATACTGACTCTCGCAGTTGATTCAAGGCAAACACACCTTCATCATCGAGTATTTTCATCGCCAGCTCCATGGCCTTCAGCCTCAAATCAAACTCGCGATTCCCTTCGTCATCCTCAAGAACCGCAATGAAAGAACGATCGGTAAATCGTTGTTTAACATTATCAAAGTTCTCATCGCCGAAACAACAATAGGGCGAATCCGCATAAGACCATTTGATAAGTTCCGCAATCGTCGATGCCGGTGTGTCACTTTCGACGCCTTGCCTGGCTGCTTCTACCTCCAAAGCTTCCCACGACCAGGCGGAGATACTTGGCGCATGTCCCTCACCAGTAGTGTAAAGGGTACAGTAATAGTAACGTTCGCCATTTTCAAAAAGAGCGCGAAAAGACGTTCTAGCAGCATCGGCGATCTCTATCGCCAGCCTCTCTATTTCTTGCATCGGCTTCCTCCTTTCCGTTAGTGGATCCGTTCAGGCAGGATGTCTTCTATTTGCTCCAGCCTTCTAGAAATGATATGGCGGTGCTTTTTCTACTACAAGGTTATCAGGATGAACATCAGTTGGCTCATAGTCATTCATACGGAGAAGGATATACTCAATCTCTTCTAATGGCATCTGCAATTTCTGGCTGACTTCATAAAGATCCATGTCTTGCGAAAGTAGGTCCCGTGCTTGATTTAACTTTCCATTTAGCCAATTGTTTTCGAGCATCCATTTTTTCACTAGGTCCAGTAGTTGATTTTGGTTTTCCTTAACTGCATGCTTATTATATTTAGCAACTGACTCTGACAAATAGTTAAAAAGGTGAATACCTAATCCCTCACGTTGCTCATGCTTGGACATCCGTTGGTACTGTTCATAACTTATGCTGATATCTAATTCGAGGGTATGATCCCTGCTATCAAACCGTCTGGATGTTTTTCGACCATAACCTTCAGGTAAAACACGCAACACAAAAAAGATATCATAGGGAAACTCCCATGTATTTGCTAATTCCTCTAAGGGCAGCAGTTCATCTCTCAATTGACCCACACACGTTCCATGTGTATCCAAAGTAAAAACTAGTTTCATGCATACCTCCCTCTCCCAGACTTACGGAGCACCCAGATTAGCTGTTATTTTCTGAAATCGCTTCGCAGCCTTTCGACAAGAGCCACTGCTCCATTACGGCAAACGCCTGCCCCATATCCTGTTCATAGAAGATGGCCACCTCTTGCTGGTAGGCATAATTCAACCGTACATAGCCTCCCAGCTGCCGATAGAACAGGAAACAAACATAGGCATTCTCAATAAACAAATCCGGTGGGAATTCATGTTGGCACAATCCAGCCAGTTCGGGTAGCGTAAGCTGGTCCTGCCCTTGTGGCAAACGCAAAAAGCGATGGCTGCGAGTGCCCGTCCACGGTTCATAATAGACGCTCTCCCCTTGACTGATTCCATACACCTGACGATAAATTTCGTCCAGCACCAAGGCGTACAACCCTTCGTTTTCCTGCTCCCCTGCCTGCAGGGAAATCGCCTTTACGTGCTCCGCATGCCGAGGTAGCCAAAGCAGCCCAGTTGTCTGGGGATGTATTGCCAGAAAATCACCGTCCACCGTTGTACCTATAACGATACACTCACCGATCTGTTGTTCAGTAATGGGGCTATTCTCGTCATGCTCCCATAATCCGTACTCTGCAAAAGATTTAAGCACCTCCGCATCCGGAAACTGAACATTCAGCCACCCTCTGTAAGTCCCTTCGCCGAATCGCCGCAAAAACCGGAGGTAGCCCGGTGGATAAACAGTGGCGTCTTCCTTTGCAAGTGCTTGGTTTTGACCATCAGACAGCGGTTTTGGCCGAGATACGATGTACATAAATACTCCTCCTGCTGCCCCCAACATGCAACTCTTCCAGATAAGAGAATTCTTTAAAATATTGCAGGTTGAGCAGCTTTTTTATCTAAGATAATACTGAAATTTTAGAGAGTGCAACATATCAATCCCAATTTTTGAATTCTCCAGCTTGGCCAATGCCTCGGTGTAATTTGCCCTGAACTATTTGCCACCCATCACAAGCCCATATTTATTGAAAATCCACGATTTGCTCAAATCGTGAATCGCACCATGGCTTATACGCACAGAAGGCTTTTGCTCCTTCATAGCATCTGCATCATGCGCCGAGAAGCGAAGCGGCTTTGTCATTTTTTTAATAGCACCCGTTATTTCATCGAAAAACGTATATGTTAACGGCTTATGATCCCGAATATCCTCATAGATATAATACTTCCCTTTTTCATCTTCCAAATCTATTTGAAAGCCTTTAGGAAATGATAGCAAGATACACGGCAGTTCATCCTCTGCCCATTGTCCGTAATATGGAAAATAGACACTCTCATTTCTCGCGAAAAATCCGGAGCTTTCATTATCAGACGTAACAGAAATGGAATAAACAAAGAAAGGGGGACCCTCATTCCTTTTTTTCTCTGCCGTAAAATAATGATAAAAGGTCTGATATGCTTCATACACCTGTTTCAGATCATGCTCTGTCTGGGCATAATTGGTTAGATGAAATTGCGCTTGCTTATGTTCAAAACGCTTCAAAACGCTTTCAAACTCTTCCGGCCTGATGAAGAATCTAAGTTTATAAAATCCGCTGTTCTTTAATTTATCCATTTCTTTTCGCTCACCGCCATGTATTAAAATGTCATCTCAGAGGTCCTTAGCCATTTACTCGTGTATTTTCAAAATTCATATTTCACAAATCGATTTTTGAGAGCTTCTTCGTACGGGATCCACTCCCAGTCACTCCATAAAGACATGCTTACGATTTCTGACAGCTTATCTACGGCTTGTCCCGGACTCGTAATGCCAATGAAGCCGTCAAAATCCTCATTACGGATATCCAACGCTTTTCGCAAGTAATCATCATTGAGACGCTCTTCCCGGAGTAGTTCATATTCATCCCTCGTCCACTGCTCACAAAAGATCTTTTCGGCTTGAATGTCTCCATTCTCGAACAACGACAACTCGAATATCTCCTCATTCATATATCCGGCGGTCATCACTGGCTCCCCGGTAAGCTGGGACAACGTTTTACCGGCCTTCTTCACCGTACCCCATACAAAATAATCGTGGAGCACGCTGATCCAGTTTTCGTTGCTTTTGCTTACATACATTACAACCTTGTTCTCTGGAGCTTCATGATTTTTCTTGCCTAATACTTTGGCATGCGCTTCGCTTAGCTCTCTTAATGCTTCGACAGTCTTCTCAAGGTTGTTCGACTTGATATGCAAATTTGCGAATGATCTTCCCACGAAATGGCCTCCTCTAATCGCTTTTTTAATCAGCCGGATTCTTATTTATATCCTATTGATCGGGTCTATGAATGTCTCATATTTCCATTATAGTGATCGCTTGTCCTGAGTCTACCTACTTTTCACCTGGATTTTAGAAATAACCTTTGCACAAAAAGAATTATAAACTTGACCGTTCAGCACAATCTCTAGTCCCTTCCCCACTCCGCTCTTAAAAAAAGGAGGGTATCCCTCTGCCATTTTATGACGTTTAGGACACCCTCTGTCGAGCTATTCCGCACCCCCACAACACTCTTCATCTTTCCAAAACAAAATTTTTTCGTCGTCACTTATGGTAAGGATCAGCGCTCTGGCTGTAACGGCAAGTTCTGATTTTATATTACCGTTCGATCAATCCTTACTCTAGGCAGTTACCGACTCGCTGCCTCGATGATCCAGTCGGTCAAATCGTTGATTTGTCTTTTCACGGCGATTGGGTCGCGGTACCAGGATTGGTTCTCCGTCCATAAAAATACCCGATTGTTGCGAATCGGCTCTAGCGACCCCCAGATTGGATCAGCCTGCAGCGATTCCAAGCTGGCTTCCGTCGTCAGAATCAAATAATCACCCATGTACTCCGAAAGTTTCTCCAGCGAAAATTCATAGTAGGATTCCTTCAGCATAAATTCTGGAACCGTCGTCGGCGGCTTCAGCCCCATTATTTCATACATCAGCCGGCCGCCTCGTCCCGATTTCGGACCAAAAAGGCTCACGTTTCCATCGTACTCTTGCATAATCGAAAGCGTCTCTCCTTCGGGAACGGCTTGTTGGACTTTCTCCCGAATGTCTGCAATTTCCTTCTCGAATTGTTCGTTCCATTTCTCCGCTTCCTCACGTCTATCCAGCAACTCGCCAAAATACAGCATTTCTTCCTGAATGGATACAAACTGATTGTAAGGAACCGATACCGTAGGTGCGATCATCTGATATTTCTCGACTACCTCAGGCTGTGGATTATGCGTTATGATTAAATCCGGATTGAGTTCCAGCAGCTTCTCTAACGAGTCGCCTACATCCGTCACGACGTCCAGCATTCCCTCGAGATAAGGACTCGACATCAAGAACGATTCGGCTGCGATCGGCTGGACTTCCAGAGCAAGTACGGTGCCGAGATAAGAAATTGCCGCTACGCGCTGAGGGTGTGCAGGAACTTCGACATCGCCGAAAGCGGTCTTGACTACCTTGATCTCAGAAGATGCCAAAACCTCTGACTCTTGAGTAATCATGGTTGGAGAAGCGCTGACGGCAACCTGGCTGTTCGTTGCACCTCCGTTGTTCACCGACCCACCACAAGCTGTTAACATCACGGTCAAACATAACAGCATCACTGCATAAAAACTTCGGGTTGCTCTAGTCATTTTATTCGCCCCATCCTGTTGAAATTGATAATCAATATCACTCACATAAAAAGGATAGCTTAATGACCGGCTTAGAACAACGGACGATTGTGACCTATTCCTTGCATAATCTGAAACGAACTGGCCGTATCGTTTACGATATTGACCTGGCGTCATGCCGGCATGCTTTTTGAACATGCGGCTGAAATAAATGAGGTCCGGATAACCGACATGTGATGCTATTTCCTGTTGTGTTGCTATCGTACCGGCCAGCAGAGCCTTCGCATCTTCCATTCGGAAACGAATGACGTAGTCCAGCGGACTGAGCCCTGTCTGTTCTTTAAATTTTCGCGATATATATTGTTGGCTGTAATTCAATTGCCGAGCAAGCTCCTCAAACGAGATCAGCTGGCGATAATTCCTGGACAAATGTCGAATAACTTGCTCCGATAAAGATGGCTCGCCGGCTCCGAACAGACGCTCCCTCAGGACAGCGTGAACGAAGCGGATAAAGTCTCCCTTGGCCGACAGCCGGGTTAATCCGTCGTCAGATTTAAGCCAACCGTCGCGTATCGTTTGAAGCAGCTCAAGCATGGCCAGCGGTTCGCCAGGCGGGAACCCCCAGCTTTCCAGAAACGGGTCGGATTCCTCCATCATCATATGAAATTCGCGCGAAGCCGAAGCGGGGAGAAACGCTTTGTAGAGTACGATATATACATTCAGCGCTTCTCGGCTCCGAACCGTCACCAGAGAGCCTTTGCTGGCGTGCAGTACATGGAAACGATCGCACAGCCATACCTCATCGTCAACCCACAACTCGCCTTGTCCTTGAAAAGCGAATAAAAATGCGCTTGCCGGCAAACGGTATTGATTCAAATCGTTGTCGATTCCGGCCTGCTTTAGCCGTACGTCCAGCACACTCATAATCACCTGGTTCCATATTTGTATAAGTTTCAGAACATCCATAACTGATTCGCAAACTCCCTTTAAATTCTCAAGAGATAATCATTCTCAATTGAATCATGTTTCTAAACACAATAACGAATACGTCTAGCGCTGTCAATAAGGTGTTGCCGAATGAGACGAGGATGCGAATAGCGAGGCATACGGCTATTTTGCCGGAGTCTAGCCCAAAAGCAAAAGACGCTGATCCGCAAACATACGTGCGGAACTAGCGTCTATCAATGAATCGTGAGGGCCCTTTTTTTGATCTCACAATTATCGTAATCATTGGCATACTTTTATGTCGCCTGCTTAGTAAATGCCTGTCTCTTTCGCAAGGGAATTTTTGTAGGCTGCAATTTTGTCTTTCAACATCTTCTCTGTGGCTGTTAAGTTTCTGATTTGGCTCTGTATAGAGTTACTATGATTCTCAAGAAGGTTCAAGCGGGCTTGGGCCGTATGCTCTCCTTCTAAATATAACTGCGCATATTCTCTAATTTGTGAGATCGGCATTTGGGTTTGTTTCAACCTCATCACAAATCGCAGCCAAGCAAGATTGGAGTCATCATATATTCTTTCTCCATTCGCATTCCGCATCGGAGCAATAATTTTTTCCTTTTCATAATATCTCAGTGTATATGCGGTAATCCCTAGTAATTTGGCTACATCGCTGATCGTATACATACAAGCCCCCGAATCTATGTTGATTTTAAGAGTCCCCATAATTATAAAAAATATTTGACTTAGAGTAAACTCTAAGCTTTATGATTACATCGTTGTTGAAATACTAAATATTCTTGTAAAAACGGAGGAATTCACATGAAATATACTGTAATTACAGGCGCCAGTTCAGGTATAGGTTTTGAAACCGCTCTAGCCTTTGCGGCTCGCGGTAAAAACTTAATTGTTACAGCCCGCAGAAGGGAGCAACTGGAGGAGCTAAAATCTGAAATCAATCATAACTCCCCCGATGTAGATGTCGTTATTCGAGTAACTGACTTATCCGTTTCTAGTAATGCTTATAAGCTTTATGAGGATCTACAAGGGTTCGAAATCGAAACTTGGATCAACAATGCGGGGTTTGGAAATTTCGCTTCAGTGGCCAAGCAAGATTTAGATAAAATTTCTGCAATGCTGCATCTGAACATTGAATCGTTGACGATCCTTTCCTCTCTATTCGTTCGTGATTATTCCAATGTTGAAGGAACACAATTAATCAACGTTTCATCCGGTGGCGGCTATACGATTGTGGGAAATGCCATTACGTACTGTGCGACTAAGTTCTATGTGAGTGCCTTTACTGAAGGACTCTCTCATGAGTTGAAGAGTCAAGGTGCACTTATGCAGGCTAAAGTGCTAGCACCTGCCGCAACAGAAACAGAATTCGCGAAGCTTTCTTTCGATGTCCCCGAATTCGAATATCATGGGACTGTGCCGAAATATCATACCGCGAAGGAAATGGCTGGATTCATGCTTGACCTGTATGATAACGATCATGTTGTGGGGATTGTTAATGGTTTGACGTACGAGTTCGAGTTGAGAGATACCCTCTATAATTATGTGGCGAGCACGCGATAAGCTCATCTTGTAATGGCAAGTTAAGAAGCATGACCATCCATTACGGATCGCTATGCTTCGACAATGATGTATCACCTAAATCCCCTATCAAAAAAAGGCTGCCAATCCCTTATGGGCGGCAACCTTTGATTTTTACTCTACGACAACGCCAACATCGCGTTCATATCTTCTTCAGCAGTAGTAATTAGCTTCAATCCAAAAAGCTCTACCAGAACATCCAGTACACCTGGTGAAATGAACTCGGGTAGCTTTGGTCCGATGCGAATGTCCTGAATGCCGAGACTGAACAAGCCTAGCAGAATGGCTACTGCTTTTTGCTCAAACCAAGATAGCACGATGCTGACAGGCAGTTCGTTCACCGTACACTCAAATGCCTCAGCCAGAGCCATGGCAATCTTCACTGTAGAACCGGAATTATTACATTGCCCAAGGTCAATGTAACGTGGAATACCGGTGTCTCCAACGGTGCCATAATCTACGTCATTAAAGCGGAACTTTCCGCAAGAAGTCGTTAAAATGACAGTATCGTTCGGTAAGGAAGTCGCCAACTCACGGTAGTAATTCCCGCCAGTACCTGGCGCATCACAGCCAGCAATGACGAAAAACCGGCGGATATGCCCGTCTTTGACAGCTTGAATGATCTCTGGTGCTAACCCGATTACAGTTTCATGATGATATCCGGTCGTAAGTACCAGATCTGACTCTACATCAGCCGCAGGTAGGGACAACGCACGATTAATTAATGGGGAGAAATCGTCGCCCGTTATTTTCTCTACACCTTCCAGCCCCGCTACTTCATATGAGAAAAAGCGGTCTGCATACGTGCCTTTAATCGGCATTACACAGTTTGTGGTAGCAAGAATTGCACCGGGAAACTGCTCGAACAATCTACGCTGATCATACCATGCTTTGCCGATGTTGCCTTTCAGATGTTTATACTTTTTGAGTGCAGGATATCCATGCGCAGGCAGCATTTCTGAGTGGGTATAAATGTTGATGCCTTTCCCCTCTGTCTGCCGCAGTAATTCCTCCAGCGCATATAAATTATGTCCTGTTACAACAATACATTGACCTTCAATTTTGTTCTGACTGACTGTGATCGGTTGCGGAATACCAAAGCGGTCCGTATGCGCACGATCCAGTACATCCATGATGCGAACCGCCGCATCCCCGACCTTCATCGCCATCTCCAAATGTTCCTGTGTATTAAAGTTGGAATTGGTCAACGTCATATACAAAGCTTCGTGGGTGATACGATCCACCTCGGGATCGCTATATCCTAGCTGCCGGGCATGTGTCGCATACGCTGCAATTCCTTTTAATGCAAAAATCATCGTATCCTGCAAACTCGCAATGGTTTCATTTTTGCCACATACCCCTACAACGGTGCATCCGCCATTCGGTGTCTGTTCACATTGGTAACAAAACATATTGTTATCCTCCATATCTAGATAATCATTCGTTACTTCCAACGTAACAGAACACCAAAGCTTGAGTTGTGATTACACACACATTTTTTTAGATCAAGCAGATTTAAATGTCCTTCTATTTATAACAACCATTAATACAATAACGCTTAAACAAATGAAAATATTAATCTCAAAAACCAATTTGAACGCCTGCAACTGACTCCCTTGTCCTGTCTCTCCACTCATCACACCAAGTCCAAGTGCTGAGCCAAAGACCATACCCGCATTTCTTGTTAAAGCAATTAATCCGCCAATCGAACCCACGTGTTCCCGAGGTGTCTGCTGCATAATGAAGCTATTATTAGGAGAGGCAATGAGCCCCATACCAAGGCCAATAAGAGATAGAATCGCCGCGATTCCATAAATCGGTATATGATCTAAATACACCAGTAACAAGATAAACCCGCTTCCCATGCAGCTCAGTCCCATAAGCATCAGACGATGAGAGCCATAACGGTCGGAGCAGTAGCCTGCGAGAGGGCCTGCAAACGCCAAGGCAATGGGATAAGCCGCCATAATATATCCTGTCGTAGATGACGAGAACGGAGCCGACACCCCCATCAAATAAAATGGAATGAGGACAAGCAATGTGTTAGATAAAATAAAAGAGGCACAGCTAACGATCAAGCCTCCCGCTACAGTTGGAATTTTCAATGCTTGTAAGGGTAGAAAAGGAGTCTTTTGCTTCCGCTCCCAGAATAGAAAAGTAATCAACAACAAGGAAACCCCCACCAAACTTGTCATTGTCCACACGGACACCCAGCCCCATTTGCTCCCATTTGTTATTACGAGAAGGACCAAGGTGATGAATGCCATAAACAAGCTGGCCCCCACGAAGCTGATAGCACCCGGCTTGCGCTCTTGCACACGGTTCGGGATGTACCGATATGCCATAATTGTAGCCACAATCGCCACAGGAACATGGATTAAAAATAACCATTTCCAGCTCAGCCACTCTGCAATCAAACCTCCCGCTATAGGTCCCGTCATCCCGCCCAGCGCGACAGCTGTACTTAAAATTCCGAGAGCACGACCTCTTTGCTCTTTCGGCATATGAATGGTGATGAGTGCAATATTAGTTGCTTGGAACATCGCAGCTCCTACTCCCTGTACAACTCTGAGCGTTAGCAATATTGGCAGATTAGGTGAAAAAGCGACCAGGATAGAACCCACAGTAAAAATCACAAATCCAAGATTGTGAATCCGGCGAAAACCATAACGGTCGCCTAGTTTCCCCATAATAGGAAGAAGAGCCGTAATCACTAGCAGATAACCTGTTGTGATCCATAATCCCTTCCCAAGCTCTGTCTGAAAATAATTCACAATAAAAGGAAGCGACACATTCACAATTCCAGCTGTAAAATGGGAAATAAACGCCCCCATACAAATAGCCGCCATCATTCCCAGCCGCTGCCCGTGTGTGCTTTTAAACTCTATATCTTTTGCTGCCATCATGTTGATCCCGTCCCTACTCATATTGTTTAAGAATTACTAACAATTATAAGTAGATCCCTTGCAAGAACAATCCCATAAAGATGGGATGGGAATGGTTTAGGCGAATATGTCTATCAGTATAGGTGACGAAAATCAGAGATAATGCAAAACAGCAAAAAGCGGCACATTTAAGTGCCGCCACTGAATTATTATCTATAAGAGTCATGCGTTGGGCGAAACAAATCTTCTTCGGAACTTCTGACCATAGAAAAATGTTCGACATTGTAGTGCCCATGTAATGTTTTATTGTGATGCTTGATGATTTGTTCTGCACTTAAAACATCATTGTCCGTTGTAGAATGACCATCTCCGACCAATGTAACATCCATGCCGCTAACCGTAGCCGTCCGAACCGCAGTATCGATGCAGTGTTGAGTTTTACATCCCATAATCACCACATGCTCAATCTGCTGATCTTTCAGATATTGTAGCAGCTCAGTTCCGTGAAAAGAATTCGTTGCCAGCTTATCAAAGATTTTGGCATTTGCAGACCTGTTGATTTCATTGTGAACTTGAAAGCCTGTACCTGTTCCTTCAGCGACATCTAGATCCCTAACGAACACAACTTCGACATCGGCTTCTTTTGCTTGTTCAATCACTTTATTAATATTCCGGATAAGCTGCTCTTTATTGAATACTGCACTTTCCTTTTCGTTTCCATCCATTAATTCTTGTTGTGCATCGATGATTAATAATACCTGATTCAAATGTTTTTCCCCTTTCGAATGGTGGGGAAACGTCAACGCTTGATCAGTTAAACGTTATCCCCATATCATTTTGCAAGCTGACATTGTTTTTCATAATATCTACCTCCCAATAAAAATGGTATATAAACTTTAATCTTATAATTTAAGACTTTTTTAGTTTACCATATTTTTAAAATGTACTCTCTAAAAACTTTGATTGCTACATCCATTGATACATCATAAAAATGGTGGAAATCAGATTAGTCAGCCCGTGCAGAACCCAACCTGGAATGATCGAACCGCCGGATAATTTCTCATCCAACATTCCGATGCTCCAACCCACAAAACCTGTAAGAATCATTACAACAGCAGAATTCAATAATCCGGAACTGCTGTATAACAGCACAGCATGTACGACACCAAATAATAAAGCTTGAGCACAGTTTCCAATTCCGAATCCGAATTTCGAACTTAACCGTTTACCAATGAAGCCGCGGAACAGAATCTCTTCGGACAAGCTAGTCTGTAACCAAGAATAAATCAATGCCGGAATCAAACCTTTAAGACCTGTACCATAAAACTGTGAGCTGGCCAAAGTATTCTTATCCAGCATATAGATTGCTGTAAGCATTCCCAGGCTGGTGAATATAGTCATGGTAAGTATAAACCATAGTATGAACTGCTTCCTAGAAACCAATTGGGGTTTCTTCCAGCCAATCCACATGGCAAAGGATGAAGTTGTTCTGCTTGTAAAAAACCAGTATGTATAGGGAATGATGCTGAATAAGATGAGCTGAAGGACTGCACTGATGAGCAATGACAATGTCAATGGAATACCCTCCCTTTAATAAGAACAGCCTCAATATATCATGGACCGCTGCTTACCAGCGGGAAGAGACCGTAACTTGCAGGTTAGGTGGAGTAGTTGGTTGCGGATTGCAACTCAGGCAGTGGTAATACCGCCAACATCATGAACTGCCCATTCTCATATCTGAAACTGACGCTTCCTTGAAGCTGTTGAACCGCATACTCAATGCTTTCGATTCCGAACCCTCTACGCCCAAAGTTCCGCTTGCTGGACAAAAAAGAGCCCTGCCCGTCCTCTGTAAGCAGAGATGCAGGATTCTTTAAAGAAATCACCAATAACCCGTCGCAATAAATCACTTCCAGCTCAATAACATTCTGCTCTGACTCTGGTAATCTCTGAACCCCTTCGATTGCATTATCTAATGCATTGCCTAAAATAATTGCAATTTCAACCTCTTTGCCTGCAAGTGACAGGTCCTGCGGGATGCGAAAATGAGATTTCATTGTAACTTGATGTAGCTCGGCTTTGGCGAACTTCTCATTATAGATGGCATCAATAGCTATATTTCCAGAAGAAATATACTTTTCTCCTGCCTCCTGTGTCGAAGCAAGCTCCGCAATATATCGCTTGGCTTCTTGTACAGCTCCTTCATCCAGCAGAGAATGAATAAGGATCAACACATGGTTCAGATCATGCCGCAAACGCTGTGCTTCCTGATTATCTTTCAGTTTACTCGTGTAATCCTTCACTTGCTGCTGAAGCACATGATTATGCAATTCTATTTGCATCCGTTTCATTAACTTTTGATATATAAACATTACAGCCACATTAATTACAAGAATCCCAAGCAGGATGAATACAAAATCAAACGGAATATCAAAAGGTTTATCACTGGAATTTCTCAGATTCACAATAATAATAAGCAAAGAACCCGCAGAAACAAGATTCAGCACAGCCCAATCCTGATTCGACAGTAACGTTGTGGTATCCACTTTGAACAACCGCAGCAATAGCAGACATAACATGATGCTTAGCAAAACAACAAATAGGAAAGCAAAAGATAACCACCAGAAATTAACTGTATCTATTCCCTCGGCATTGAGTGGGATATGCTGAATCCCAGACCATACCAGCATCTCAATAACCACCGTAAACACTGTATAGAAACTGCTAAAGAACTGCTTTTGTAGCACACTGCCGCGGAAATAAATAATGGTAATCAGACTATACACAAGCAGGTGAAGGATGACCGAATCAACTAGAGGTAAGCTAGCAGCGGTAAGCGATTTAATTATATAAAAGATAATAAGACAACCTATAAATGACTGTTTGCTCCTGCTCAGGATCAGGAATTTCTTGAGAAAAATATAAAATGTGACCCCTTGCGGGACATATATAAGGACGAGCATAAATACACCAAAAAAGTAAGGACTAATCTCCCGGATGAAAGACATTTATCTTAAGAGCCTCTTTTCTATAAAGGCATGGTAGGACCGTAAAGAATCAGAGCTTCTACTGCGGCTGACGGGAAGCTCCACCCCGTTCTTCAGCTGAATAAGTTCTTTGCTTAAAGAACGAACATACAGCCAATTTACTAGGAATCCCGTATGTACGCGACAAAAATCATGTGATCCCAGCTGTCCTTCCAACTCTCTCAGTTTGCCATAATACGAGTAAGTCCCTTGTTCAGTACAAAGGACCAATTTTTTGCCTCGTTCTACCGTGATATACATAATATCATCTACCCTTAAATTATAGCTCATATGATGGATTGAGAATGACAGCACGTTGTTTCTTTGCATGCATTGCTGAATGGCTTTGACTGTGGCGGTCTGCAGTTCATGTTCATCAATGGGTTTCAGTAAATAACGAAAGGGATGAACCGCAAAGCTTCTTCTCATATAACTTGTATGGCTGGTGACATAGATAATTAATACCCTGGCATCTTTGAGCCGGATCTTCTCTGCGACTTCTATACCGTTATACTCGGGCATCTCCATATCCAGATAAACTATATCGTATGCGGTAGTCGTCATTGCCGGAAGCAGGGTTTGGCCTGATTCAAAAATCTCAATAGAGGCAGTCATCCCTTGCAGGCTAGTTATCTGCTTCATGAGTAATTCTTCCAATCGCGAGGCATCTTGCCTCTGATCGTCACAGATTGCAATGTGAAGATTCATATTATGTATCCCTCCAAGTGAACGTAATTCTATCATATTATAATTTGAAAAAATATGAAGAACCGCCAAAAAGCCGATCCTCTCGGACCGGCCTATAAACTCTTTTTTACAGGGAAGTTTCTATCCTAGTCAATTCAACGGAAGAGCGGACGCCAGCCGCCGAAACTGGATGAAAATAAACAGAGCGGTCAGCATCACCACAATTCCTGAACCGAGGAACCATAGCTGCACACCGTATCGATCCACCACAGGTCCTGCCAACAGCAGCCCAATTGGCGAAGACAACATCATAATGCTGGTCACGAGTGAAATGACACGCCCAAGCATCTCGGGTTCAAAAGAACGTTGGATCATCGCCATGAAGGGACCATTGAAGAAGGGTGCCGCACTGCCCATCAAGAACGAGAGAATGGCAAAAATCACAAATGCATTCGGTCCAATCAAACCACTGATCACACAGGTAAGACCGATGACTAGCAGACCTACGCTCATGTAGCTAATGTCGCTCCATTTAGATGAGAACATCGACAATAGCAGACCGCCTAAAATCATCCCGATGCTGAACACCGCTTCCACCAGGCTGGCACTGTATCCTCCACGGCCAAAATGAGACAATGTCATATAAGGAAACAGTGTCGCCAAGGGCATAAATGCGATACTAAACACCGCAGTAGCCCCCGTAATCAACACAATGGGTTTCGCTTGAATGAGTGCGTTCCAACCCAAACGGAATTCTTGAACGAAAGACGGCGCAGCTGAAGACTGCACTTTAGGCTGATGGATCTTCACCATGAACAGCATCAGATTCGCAATCAAAGCCCCGGCCACATCGAGTAGTAATACTGCCCCGAGCGAAGTTGCCAAGTAAACCGCTATCCCAAGTGCAGGACCCATTACATTCGAGAAAGAGAACACCATCTGCTGCCAGCCCGCGACTCTTGTCAATTCTTCTTCAGGAGCAATCAACGGAACAGCCGCCTGAAATGCCGGAGCATGAAAGGCTGATGCCGCCGAACGCAGGCTCAGAATGACATACACAAAGCCAAGTCCCGGTTCCCCCCACATGAAATAAATACCTAATATCAGACTGAAGAGCGCAATTGCGCTATCAGCAATAATCATCGTTATTTTACGATTCCAACGGTCCAGCCAGACCCCTACAAAAGGACCCAAGACCGCTTGCGGCAAAAACGCTGCCAACCCAGCAATCATCAAAACTGCCGCTGACCCTGTCGATTCCGTCAAGTGCCAGATCACCGCGAATTGAACCATCGAACTCGTGAGAATCGAGAAAATCTGTCCGCTAAAAATAAGGGCGAAGGCTTTTTTCCATTGTATTTGCATAAGGTCATCTCCTTTGATTAAAAACTTAAATAAACTCATTCCATGAGCATAGGCACACTGAAACAGGCACATCACAAATAAACTCATTTCCATATCTCAAAAAAATGAATGAGTCCACTTGTCTTGCACCACTGATTACCATAAACGAATGGAATGGGTCACAAGGAGCACCTCCTGGAAAAAATTATGTTCATTATAACATCGCATCTCTTCTCTGAGCCAGTTCCAATTGTTCTTTTTACGAAAAATTTGATCTATCTCTATCTTCCGAATAAATTCCTAAATAAGGGAGAAGATAAAAATCACTTAACATCTCATTTATTTAAGGAGAATTGCATGCGGAAATTTTTTAACGCCAAGACACCTCCGTCTAATCCTAAGGTGCACCCTCAATTGGAAGCCGAAAATGAGCTTTCAATGAAGGATCTTTTTTCCCATGCTATCTCTGCGTCTCTCGAAGACAACTTACAGATTATTAATAATTGTTTTGCGAATTGTTCGGACCTAAAGGTTATTCCATGGCATTATGGCCCGGATCTTAAGTATGAAGCCTCATCCGTCTATTTCAATACACTTACTAAGTCTGACCCTACAAATTATTTTAAAGATGTCTTGCAGAATTTAGTTCCGCATGAGCTGGGTCCCACCTTGGACGTGACCGTTGAAGATGTCATCTCCTATTTTGAAAAAAATGGTGTTTCATCACCGCTGCTTGAATTAATGGACAATATCGGTCAAGCCATTAAGGGGATTCTTGATGGGAAAGTTGTCCTTTTCTTTACAGGTTGGCAAAAAGCCGTTGCCTATTATGCCTTTGATGTAGAACAGCGCCAAACCTCTGAGCCCATTTCAGAGCCTACTGTTCAAGGTCCCCACGTCAGCTTTATAGAAAGCTTAGAGCGTAATGTAGGTGTTATTCGTAGTTTGCTGAAATCTACTAATCTTAAGTTCGAGTTTTTTACCTCTGGTAAGCAGGTTCAAAGAACGTTGTCCTATGGTTATCTGGATGGAGTAGTCAAACCAGAAACATTAAATCAATTCAAACAACGGATAGCAAGTATTGATCAGGAAGAAATTCTTGACGTCTCCTATCTCGAAGAGTGGATCGGTGATTCGCTCTACTCACCATTTCCACAAGTCCGCTATACAGAACGACCGGATACAGCTATAACAGCACTGCTAGACGGAAAGATTATTGCTATGGTTAACGGAAGTCCTTCCATTCTGATCTGTCCCGGGAATTTCATGGAGTTTTTTACGAATAGCGAAGATTATTACTACCGGACCATTTTTTCATCATTGATAAGAATGATTAGGGTCGCTGCCTTCATCATCGCCCTGCTGTTACCCAGTACCTATATTGCCTTATCCAACTTCCATTCCGAACTAATTCCCACGGTTCTGCTGCTTGCCATTCTAAACACACGCGAAGGAATCCCCTTTCCGGCTATGGTTGAAGCTTTGATCATGGAGTTTTTCTTTGAGCTATTGAGAGAGGCGGGCATACGCTTACCCAGACCGATTGGGTCGGCCGTCAGTATCGTTGGGGCATTGGTCATTGGACAAGCTGCTATTCAATCGCAGATTGCCTCTCCGGTCATGGTCATTGTCGTCGCTTTGACAGGCATTGCCTCATTTGCGCTACCTCAATACAATATGGCAATTGCGCTGCGGATTTTACGGTTTCCCTTAATGATTCTCGCGGCAACATTCGGAGGACTTGGCATCATGGTCGGTTTTATTCTAATTTATCTCCATCTGGCTACCTTGCGCTCTTTAGGAGAACCGTATTTAGACTCGTTAGCTCCGCTAGATCTTAAAAGAGTACGTGATTCTATTTTTCTGCTTCCGAGAAGACTGCTGCTTCATTCACCACGAAATCGACACTTATATAAAAAGACTTCAGGAAGGAAGTAGATATAGTGAAGCGGCTTACTACCATACTAATTTCCCTTCTTGTACTCACTCTAACTAGCGGATGCTGGGATAATAAAGAATTGGACGAGTATGGGTATGTGCAGGCGGTCGCCATTGACCAAAGCGAAGACAATCGGATTGTGATTACGACACATTTCTATAATCCTTCCACCAAAATAGAAATGGGACAAGCAGGGGATCCAGCGTCCAAGGGAATTAATATTGTTACGAGTGGAGAAACCTTTTTTGAAGCAATAAGGGAGATCCCGGCAAAATTTGGTCGAAAAGCCAAATGGGATCATATGCGTGTCATATTAATCGGGGAGCAACTAGCCAGAACCTCGAACATCCGGGAGGTACTTGATTTTTTCTCCAGGGATCAAGAACCGCGTGGTACCGTTCTTCCTCTCATCGCTGAGCAATCTGCGGCACCATTTTTAGATATCAACCCGTTTATCGAGCAGACCATTGGTCAACAGTATAAGAGAATGGAGACGAGCGGTGCTCTATATGCCGCAAAAACTTCCAAGATTCCTCTCTATGAGCTGGCTATACAAATGTGTAGCCCCTCCAATACTTCCATCATCCCTTACCTGCATAAGACCAGTTTGGATCATAAACCCTTGATATCTGGGCTGGCTGTAATTCATGACGGTAAAATGACTGACATTCTAAAGGAGAAGGATACAGAAGCATTCATGATGCTGACGGATAGATATATCTATGGAGTACTAGAATTTCCTTGCCCGGATGAGACCGAAGTACCGCTGCGGAAAAAAGAAACGCTTGAAGTGCTTACCTTCAACAGTACGCTTACTCCAATCGTAAAAAACGGTTCTGTGTCCGTCGGTGTAAACATTGCTATTGAAGGGATGATCGGAGAATTACGTTGCTCACATTTAAAAAACAATAAGGACATGAAGCTTTTTGAGCAGCGTATCATAACTCAGGTTGAACAACAGGTTGAGCACGCAATCAAGTTTTTGAAAACAAAAAAGATCGACGCACTCGGAATTGGCAATCAGATTTACCGGAAAAATCCGCAGCTGTGGAAACAACTAGAGCCTCAATGGAAGGATACATTCGCCCAGACTCAGTTCGATATCAACGTTGATGTCAAAGTGTTAAGCACTGGAATGAACTCAGGCACAATATTTGGAACAAAGGAGAAGTAGCTATGGTGGGAAAAATAATCTGCGTTCTCTTATTAGCTTCCGCTATGCTAGCCCATGACATCCCAAGGTTTAAGCAAGCCTCCATCCGCGATCGAGTAGTTTATGGAGTATTATTACTACCCGTACTTTATCTCGGATTTATCTTTATTGCAGCTAAGCCATGGCCCAATTTAGATTCCATCTTCAATTTATTCACGGCTCCAGCTGAGCACATCGTCCATTGGATCAACCCTGCCATTTCATAAGCTTAAAGAATGAGGAGGAACGTATGAATAAGCAAGAACGTGTTAGTTCGATCCAAATGTCCATGCTGTTTCTCTTCTTTATGACCGGTTCCTCAATCGTTATCGTCCCTGCGTCACTAACTAACTTTGCCGGCAACGGAGCCTGGATATCCCTCTTAATCGCCTCGGCCATAGGAATGGCTCTGCTTTCCGGTATTCTATATTTGAACCGACGAGCGCCAGATCTTTCGCTTGTGGAACAAAGCCGCTCCGTACTTGGAAACGGACTGACCCTCGTCCTCCTGATTCCTTTCACTTGTGTACTGTTTTGGAATGTCGCAGGAATTGTAATTGAGATCGGAACCTTTTTCAAAAGTACGATGTTAAAAGAAACGCCCACTTACGCAGTAAATACCATGTTTTTTATTACGATTGCGATGACAGCTCTAGCTGGAATTGAAGTGATTGCCCGCATGGCAGCCGTCCTAATGTCACTAATGTTCGGATTTATCATCTTAGTCTGGATACTCGTAGCAGGGTTGTATCATCCCGAGTACCTACTGCCCATCATGCCTGATGGATTTAGGCCTATCCTAAGTGCTGCATATGTAGTCTATGGCTTTCCCTATTCCGAGCTTATCGTTTTTTCGATGATTTTACCGTTCGTGCGTAAAGAAGACAATTCTAAACTGGGAAAACAGATGTATCTTGCACTCATCATCAATGCCCTGACGTTAATTGCTTCTGTCATTAGCAGTATTATGGTATTGGGACCACTGTCCGGCAGCTTGAAATATTCATTATATCAGTTGGCGAGACTCATTTATTTTCAGGAAACCATTGAAAGAATCGAATCCGTGATTGGTTTTTCACTCATTATCGGGTTCTATTTCAAGGCTTCTATCCTGCTGCTTATTCTTATTAAAGTACTAAAGGAGCTTCTGAGATTGAAGGATGAACGTTTAATTGTTTTCCCACTTGCTTTTGTCTGCCTGCTGTTATCTGTAACGACTTACACACAGGAGTCTGAGCTTGAGGAAATCGTGAATACTACATGGCCCTTGATCACTAACCTAGCTTACATCCTGCCGTTTCTTCTGATTCTATTGGTCACTTTTATTCGTTATCATATAAATCAACACAAAAAATAACCCGTTCTAAACGGATTCAATATCCCCTATCTCATTTCGCAGAATTCAGCTTCTTCTTTTCCTGAATCCAGCCCGCCAGCAAAAGTATTGCTCTACATAATTGCTTGCCATCGCGATTGAAGATTCTGAGATTTCCGGACCCAGAGGACGTTATTCCCAATTTTTTGGCCTTTGGAGCAGAGTTTCGGACTCCACTGACGCTATCTCATATAAAAAGACTCATATTGAGTGTATTTTGTGGGAATAGCTGCTATACAGTCCGCTAGGATGCAAAATATGGACCAATGACGCGTTTAAGGTCAGCTGTGTCCGATGGGCTTGGTCTGTGCAATTGTTATTGGATCAAACGAAGCAAAGTAGGGATGCCCAACAGCCACTTTTAGCTTATTAGGACACCCCTGTTAAGTTTATTACGTTACTCGCTCTAACCAATAAATTCTTGAACCCACTCGCTGTTATAGTAACCTATTCCAATTTCTGTGAAGCTGCTATTCAGGATGTTGGCACGATGACCAGGACTGTTCATCCATTGGTTCATTACTTCTTCTGCGCTCGACTGACCTTTGGCGATATTTTCCCCTGCTGAATTGTATGAGATCCCGAATGCTTTCATCATATCAAACGGAGATCCATACGTAGGAGACTGATGGTCAAAATAGTTATTGTCATACATATCCTGCGCTTTAGCCAAAGCCATTTTCGAAAGTTCGCTATTTAAGCTAAGAGGCTTCAAGCCTGCATTCGTTCTTTCTTTATTCACCAGATCCAATACTTGCTGTACCGATTGGGATGTATTGGTGGATGGTTGTGGATTTGCAGACTTCTGTGGGACAGCAGAATGTTGCGGATTTGCAGAATATTGTGGTTTCGCCGACTGCTGCGGATACGTTGTTTGATCTGTTGTGCTTCCTGTAGGTGGATTGGTACGGATGAACCCATCCAGCCATTTCGTTACATCGCCAGGAACTTGTTTAGTCTTAATTGTTGTATTCCCTGCATTCTCCGTGGAAATGGAAGATGCTTGCGTTAAAGTTGAACTTGAGGTAGTTTTACGAGCATGATTGTCAACCTTCGTTTGTTGAGTTGTCATTTGGTTGTTGGCCGAGTTATTACCCGAACAAGCAGTAACGAGTAATAGCGCTACTATTACGATAAATGGTTTAATAAGAACCCCTCCTGATTTGGCAAAGTAGTGACTTAATCGAATAAAGTTTTTGTAAAGTACCCCTGATTTATTCATCCCTAATTCAAAAATATAAAAAGCAAAAAAGTCCACTCGCAACATGGTTGCTGTGGACTTAATCTTAGTGGATATTTTAGATGCGTCGATATAGTTACATTTATAGTAAATTATAGAATTTTTTACTAATTAATGTTATGCTTTATTAAGATCATAAAGTATAACATCAAATAAGATTTGGACAAACAAGCTTATAGAAATAAGCAGGCTTTGTTAGGTAAATAGATACTTTTAGATTACTTAATGTAATGTGATTGCAAAATTATTACAAGGAGTGATCATGCTATGTTAGAAGGTATCTCGATAAAACAAGTCTCCATTTATTGTCCTGAAAGAGTGATTAACAACCAATATTTTATTGACCATTTTCAAAAGCAAGGTATAGATATTAAGCGGATTCTTAAAAAGACAGGCAGAAAAAACCGCCATGTTATTGAAGGAACGAAGGAGAACTCGTTGACGATGGCGATTAATGCCGCTCAACAGGCAATTGATGCTGCATCATTGAAATCTGCAGATATAGACCTGATTCTTTTTTCCAGCTCAACTCCGGAATATTTATCACCTACGAATTCATTGCTTATTCACAAAGCTATCAAAGGTAAAGATGATACGCTTTGCTATGACTTAAATGGTAATTGTATAGGAATGTTTATTGCGGTTGAACAGGCTGCTCGTACTTTATACGATGATCCTGATAGAGATAGAGCGTTGGTTATCGGTTCGGATTTTTTAAATTTATGGGCTGATCCTTCACATCCAATAACATATTCAATTTTTGGCGATGCCGCCGTAGCCCTCATTTTAGAAAAAGATCATTCAGAGAGTGGATTAATTGACGTAAGGTATCTTTCGGACAGCCGTTTTACAGAAGAAATTGTGTACCCCGCTCAAGGATTGGCTAAGTCTTTGCGTGATGGGGCTGAACACCGCTACTTACACTGGGGGAGATTCAGCGGAATAGACAGTGTACGATTTGCGGAAGCATCTATTGTTGAATTATTAAACAAACATCACCTAACATTCGAGGATATACAAGTTTTTTGTTTTTCACAATTTACATTGGCTAATATTAAATTACTTCAAGCTAAGCTGAACCTGGATCAACATAAAATTATTTATGTAGCCGACGAATATGGCTATACAGGCACAAGCAGTCCCTTTCTGGCCTTATATTGTGCTATTGAACATGGTTTGATCAAACGTGGCGACAACTTATTATTTTGGACATTGGGGTCAGGTTATCAAGCCGGTTCAATGTTATGGCGTTATTGACATGAGGCTCCATTCATTCATCCTATCACTATCGAAACTCCACAATACACCAACAACAATCCCATCAGTATATTAAATTGACTTCTATATTTAGATATCATTTTTTTGAAAAGAGAACCACATAAACACCAACTAAAAGTGCCCATAAACCCGATGAATGCTAAGACTATAGAGTAACTCAATAAGCTAAAATAGGAAGAATGAGAGGTAAGAATAAATGTAGATGTAACTGTGATTCCATATAATATCCCTTTAGGATTAATAAATTGTAAAAGCATACCCGCAATAAAACTGTTGTGTTTATCGCCACTTCCATCACTTTCTTGATGTTTACTTATAATAATTTTAAATGCTAAATAAAACATGTAGACTCCGCCTATCACAGCCATAATAGATTCAATCTTAGGGATAAAATTGATCAGAAGTATATTAAAATAGCAACATAACAATATAATCACGAAAAAACCTGTGCCCACTCCTAAACAAAATCTCATTGTTTTTCGTAAACCAAACTGGTTTGCAAAAGTCATTGCCATAATGTTATTAGGTCCCGGAGTAAAGCTAGCCACAAATGCATATAAAAACAAAGAAACAATCACTGAATTACACCTCGTTGTATGTTATAATGTATTTATCAGACGCTATAACGTCCTTATGTGCGTTTTATTGTATATCCTGGTCGTTATAAAGTAAATAGGGATAGGAGAATTACCGTGGAAGAGATAAATCAAATCATTGCGGAGAATATAAAAAAGATTAGAAGAAGTAAAGATTTAAGCCTGGAAAAGGTGGCTGAATTAACAGGAGTAAGCAAAACAATGATTGGTCAAATCGAAAGAGGCGAATCGGCACCTACCATCACAACCATTTGGAAGATCGCCAATGGATTAAAAACTTCATTTTCTGCGCTGATAGATTACCCAAAGCCTGACACAAGAGTCGTATTAAGAAATGAAATTCAGCCACTGCTTGAAGACCACGGAAAATATCGGGTGTATCCCTCTTTCCCATTTGATGAAAGCAAACGATTTGAGGGTTATACAGTGGAGATAGACGAGGGTGGATACCATGATGCCAATCCACATATGGAAGGAACTGAAGAATTAATCACTGTATTTGATGGTGAATTGTCTTTGCGTGTCGATGATAATGAATATCTATTAAAATCTGGTGATTCTATCACGTTTAACGCAGACAAACCCCATGTATATTATAATCCAGGACAATCATTGACCCGTTTAAGCATGATCTTATATTATTCTAGTTAGCAAAAAAAGGAAGGTCGTTTGTTTCGGCATATTTTTGCTGCTCTACGTCAAGAAGTGCTTTGTACAACAATGTTTTGGCACCTGTTTTACGATCTATCATCATGAGGAAACCTTGCTGATTGGACCGAATCAGCAGAAAATCCTCGTCCATTCCCTCCACTAAATAATTATCCGAATTACCACCTAGGGTGTTCAGATTAATCGTCTCCGTTACGTTCCCTGTTCCATCTTCAATTAATCGTAATATTTTCCCATCGGTAAGCAGGAGCTGATCGCCAGCTTTTTTCACATTGTCACCATAACGAAGATGGTATCCTACATTTGCGTGGCGAATGACCATTCCATCCTTAATAATCATCGTATACCATTTATTATTGATATGTGGTTCTCCGTAAACATCTGTTACGGTCAGATAGATTAGGCCTTTCGGCGTCTTCTGAAAATCGAACTGAACAGCATCGAATAACTGCGAACCAAGGTTCGTTAGCAAGCGAGTTTGTCCTGCGGAATCTGTTAGATATAAACCCCCTGTTTTTTTATCCACTGTATAAGTAGATCCAGCAAATTGTGCGCTGGCACTAGCATAGTTCAATAGCCCAGTTGCTGTATATATCCTCTTCGTCGCATCCCAGCTGACCGTTGTTCCTCCTAATGAATTTACAAGAAAACGGGCAGGTACATAGAGTTGACCATTAATTTCAAAAGGAACACCTTCTACACTTACCAATTTACCATCAAGGACCCCCTGTTTACTTCCAATACGAACGGCTATCTTTTTTCCCCATCCAGTAAACTCCGCTCTTTGATGCGATTTATCCCATACAACCTTAAGTCCTGCCGCTTCCCAGTGACTGGCTGAAACATAAGTAATCCCATCCTTTACTAGTGCAGCGCTCGTACCTTTCCCGCCTCCATCCATAATGAAAGTGAAGTAAGCGGGCAATGCCGCATTCGCAACTGGAGCAGCAAGCAATGATGCAACAAGTATTGGAGCTAGCAACCATCTTTTATCCATATCTTGATCAACCTCCATGTTAGAAAATCATAAATTCTTCATAGGGTATAGACGCAGTTTAATTCTAAATATTCCTAGAAGTTAACAATAATAGTAAATTCTAAGATCAAAGTCTCTCCTTCTATTCATCCTCTCATCTGCCTCTTTTTCTCCCATTTCGTTGTTCCCCCAAGAATCTGTGAAAATTTTCTCATATATTGATAGGGAGGTTGGCGCCAAACCTTAAACAAAAAAATTGAAAGAAGGCAATTACAATGGCTTTAGGTTGTGATACAGCTACAAATGTAACAGCAGCAAGATTAACTACACTTAAAAATAATAAATTCACATTCGTTTGCCGATATTTAAATCGCGTGGAAGGATACCAAGATGGTCTCACCTCAGCTGAGATTACACGGATTTCAGATGGGGGATTATATATCATATCCCTTTATCAAATCAGCAAATCGCTCGATCATTTTACGAAAGCCAATGGGATTAAAGATGCTGAAACGGCTGTAGGATTAGCAAGTGATTTGGGACAAACCAGCAGCACTCCGATTTATTTTGCGATAGACCGCGATATGACCTCTACCGAAATCACAAACAATATAGTACCTTATTTTCAAGGCATAAAATCAGTGCTAGACAGCAGTACTAAAAATTCCAAAGGCTATAAAATGGGTATCTACGGATCACGAGCAGTCTGCTCTCATATTCGAGGCACTAATTCCGCCACAACACGTTACACCTTCATCGTAGATAATGACTGGCAGGGAACCTTCGAGGATTGGAACCTGCGACAATATAATTTCAACACTGAGGTAGGAACAAGCACTGGCAAAATCAACGTAGACTATGTAGAGTCCTCCTCACATAGCGGTGGAGGCTGGAAAAAGTAATTTATTCCACTTTTATCGGTGACGAGGCGTCGTACGAAAGCAGATTATGATAGATTCAAATAAAGTCTCGTTATTATAAAAATAGTAAAAAGACAACCAGGCATGGATTATCCGATTAATGGAGAAGCTCTGCCTGGTGTTTTTGGTTTGTAGCGGTTTGTTTAAGCAGATATTCATAAATCGTAGCTATCCGACTTTAATGTCTTCTTTGGGCAACCCTCGGAGAAAAATCCATAGAATTTTCCAATGTCCAGCCGAATTACGATCGAGCATCCATTCCACACTGACAGCAACTCGCTTTCCTCACTGATAGCAGCTTGCTTTCTTCACTGACAGCAGCTTGCTTCCGCTATCCTCTCCCCGTATATTTTATCGCTGTAACTTTATGCAACCTATGAGATAACTGCACTTTATACACTTATTTCGTCTGTAAAAGGCTAACTTCTCACTTTAACTGTATTCTATACAATTAAAAATCACAGTTATCAGCTTTAGCGGCAAAAAACTAAAAAATAGCTGTACAAAATACAACTATCTTCATGAGCGAGTTTTTCGAGCGAAAATAGCTGTACAAAATACAATTAAAAGCCGCTACATATTAAATTCGTCCGCTCTCCATATAAAAAAGGGGCGAGATCTTTGTAGATCACCCCCTGCTCCACTTGCTCCTATTTAGAATCGCCTATTTGATCATATGCTGGATCATACGTCCACTTCAGGCCGTTGTCCTTACTCGACAGATAGATGGTACCTACAGTGTTGCCCTCTTTGCTGAGCAGAATAGGATACAATCCTTCTTTTCCATTAAAAATAGGTGAAAGCGGCGTTTTTTGATATTCATTAAAGGTTTCCGGAAGGGATACCACGAGTTTTTCCCATGACTGTCCCTTATCTTTGGTCCAATAAATAACAGGCCCATTATCTTCATAATATCTGAACCCTAAGAATCCGATATCCTTGTTAGAAAACCCTGCCCCGGCTAAACTTTCCGCGTATAAATCGTTAGGATTTCCAAGCTCCGTCCATGTCTTCCCGCCGTCAGAGGTCTGGTATACATAATTTAATGAGCGTCCCACACCTGCAGAACCTCCGGAGACGATCCATCCATTTTGTTTGTCAGTAAACCCGATGAACTTGGCGTCATAACCCTTTGCACCTGCAATGTTGTAGTTATTCCACGATTTCCCCATGTCATCACTGATTAATACATGTAGAGGGGATTCTTTACCATCCGCAAATCCATATACAATTGCAGTTTTGTCCTCGGAGATATAAAATCCGGTATCCGCTCTCCCCATCCCCATTTCTGTTCCAGTCATATCAAGTTTTAAAGGCGTTTGCGCTTGGATCTCCCCTTTCCGATAGGAGACAGAGACATTACCATCCTCGTCCATGGAATACGCATTCCCAGCGTCATGCACAACAACTTGTTCGCCACTAGAGCTGTAGGAATAAATAGTACCTGGTTTGAGCGCCGCCGTATCTGTAGATTGGCCGGTTAGGTTGGTACAGGCTGCTAGCACTGCTGTTACACTAACTACCATTAAGACCGCAAGAAATGCGCCTACTCCATTTCGTTTTTCTTTCATATTTAAAATACTGCCAAATCTCTGCTTCATCGAGTGTTTTCCTCCTGCAAAATTCGTTGATAAAGCTACATGCCGTGTAGCATTACTTTGCATAACCGATAAAATGGCTTCGCAGTATTTCTTTCGATATGCCGCATTTTGCTTACGTACAACGGTGTCATCACAATAAATTTCAATTTCGCGGACAGCTTCGCGTGCCATGAACCAGACCAATGGATTAAACCAATGCAGTGCCTGCACAATCAGTAGCAGTAGCTTATATATGATGTCATGCCTTTTGTAATGGACCAGCTCATGTTTTAAGATAAACTCCAGCTCTTCGTCACTATATTGATCATGCGGCAAGAATAGTGTTGGCTTGTAAAAACCCATTAGCATCGGATTCGGAACTTTACTGCTTATCAGAACCGGAATGGCGGTTGTTACATGCATTTCTTTAGCGACTTGTTTGAGCTTGGCGAACATATCCTCTCTCTGAAGAGGGCTGCTCCAACGTAACACCTGTTTCCTGAAAAAGAAATAACTCAGCAAATGATACCCTAAAAAAAGCACAGCGCCAGTAACCCAGATGTACGCTAAGATATTAATTATAGAAGGGATATGGCTTACATCCCCTGTCTGGACCGGCTGAGAGATTACTGGCGTATCCGCCTGCAAATTCTGGGACACTGAGCTTTGAAAGACAGTTGCTATGGCCTGACCTTCGGGTAGCTGAATCGCCACAGGAGGATTGGTAAAGGAAAAGTTGAATGGCAACAATAATCGCAAGGTTAGGATCAACCATATCCAATAGCTCAACTTAGCCGAATAATGTTTTCTTAACAAGGGAGTTAATGTGATTAAGCCGATAATAACTAAACTAAGGGTCACAGAAATAACCAGAAAATCTGTAAAAAGACCTGTTATCATCAGGATTCCTCCTTATCTACTCTATCGAGCAGTTCCCGCAACTCAGCAAGATCGCTTTTATCAATCGCCTTCCCGTTGTATAAGGACATCACCATATCCTGCACAGAGTTGCCAAACAGCTTTTCAAGCGTAGACTTCCCTTCGCTCTCTTTATAATCTGTCTCAGAAATTGCAGCGAGATAACGGTTGCTCCGCCCTTCTTTTTCGCAAGATAGAAAGCCTTTTTCAACCAGCCGTGACAGCACTGTCATCAAAGTAGCAAGCGCCCACTTACGTTTATCCCCCAGTTGATTCAAAATATAAGAGGAGCTAACCCAACTCTCGGCTCGCCAAATCACCAGCATAATTTCCAGTTCAGCATCTGGCAAGCGTTTGATTTTGTTATTCATCCATATTTCTCCTTGTTATACATTTGTGTAATACATTCATTATACAAACGTGTAATTAAAAAGCAAGCACATTATTTCTAAAATATGTATACATTCTTAGACGTTTATTATTTTAATAAAGGTTTCCCAAGTCCAGTAGCAAATAATAAATAGAACCCTAGGAATTTTTATAAGATTCCAACAATGATAACCAACGCACACTCAGCTGAAATTTATAACTATTTTGGAAACTAAGTGATTGGTCTGCATTATTCTTAAGTAAGGAGGTAGGTTATGAAAAAATTTAGTATTCTATCATTTTCACTGATAATTTTACTAATTTTATTATTTGTATTAGTCAGACCCACGCAAAAGATCGTAAGTGTCAATCTTGCATCCGAAACAACAGAAATTACTTATACTGACCGTGAAAGCCTTCAAATCTTCGAAGATGCTATAAGAACTGTAAAAAAAGTACGCGGGTCTGTTGATGTGGGTGAACCGACTTATCGAATGACCGTTACCTACGCTAATTCAAAGGTGGTCGGATTCAGCCTTTATATGGATTTTAAAACGAAAGATGGTTTCCTGATTAAAGCTAGCAATAGCGAAAAGATGCTGGATTTAAGAAATAAGAATTCGGTTGAGCTAGCTGATCTGTTAAGTAAAAAAAAGGAAGATTAAAATTTGGAAACTCAATCTAAAAATAGGCATGGTTATCATACAAATGTAAAAACAAGCCATCCTTTAGTACTAACTAAGGATGGCTTGTTCGTAATTATATTATTTTCCTGCGCTTCAGATATACTGTCCCGCTCCGCTCAGAGCGCTGCAATTCTCTGCTGGATGCGTGGGAATAATGCAAAGGCATTCTCATAAAATACTTTCTCGTGGTGCTGCTCAGGCACAAGCCGGCGGACGAACTCCGCATACAGGTCAATAGGCGCGAGTGGCCAATCGGTACCGAACAACATTTTTTCATAGTGATCAGAGTACACCAACGCCCGGCGAAAATGATCCATAAACAGGGTTTCATTCATGAACCGCTCAAAATGAGGCCGATCACCAACAACGAGACCGGACAAATCGGCATAGACGTTCGGATTCTTGGCGACCACTTCGGCAGCATCCATCACCCATGGATCGCCTAGATGGCAGATCATAAAGTTCACGTCGCGCCGTTGGAACGCCAGTTCGTCCACGGTAAGCGGATGCGCATACTTAAGCAATCCATTCATCGAATACGTATCACCGGTATGAATAACCACAGGTGTGCCGTACTTGGCGGCCAGCTCATAGATCGGCGAGTAGATTTTGTCATAAACGTAATGATGATAGTACCCGGCATAGAGCTTAATACCAGCTACCTCAGGAGCTTGCAGCCGTGCCTCAATTCGGTCCAGCTCATCCAAAGCATCCTTTCCTCCGAGCATATTCGGATTAATGCCCACGCATTCCATTAAGAATGGCGGCACACTGGCTTCCAAGTCGAGTCCCATCGGATTGGGAGAGGCAGAGTCAGGGAAGGCTCCCTTCGTCTGCTCCGTGACCCCCATACCAATGCCGAGAACAACGTCGTTCTTGTCAAACTCCGCTTTGAGCCCAGCAGCTGTGTAATCAACTTTGGAGAGGTCCAGTGCTGTCTGATGAAAGCTATCGATGTCCGACAGATGAATGTGAATATCAATGATTGGCATTTATAGTCTCCTTTTTGTCAGAAGCACTAGCAAAGGTTACCTTCATAAGATTACGAACTGTCTCTGGATCCAGAGCGAGCTCTCCCATGATCATGAAGGTCGGCTGTGTCCAAGCGGTTTCTCCGTTCAGAAGTAATAGATGGTGATTCACACCATATGTGAATACCTTATTGTTCACGTAAGACATAGCTCTCTGATTAGGATAACTATGCACCACATGCAGCATGTCTTTACGCGAAGTTGCACCGATTCGGATAAACCCCTTGGATTCCAGATGGGCTTCGACCTTCCCGATAGGGAAGTTGCCTTCCTCTGGGAGCTCCATCCAGCCTTCCGAATAGATTGGTGAAGGCTTAAAGTAACTATCCTCGGATAGCGAATAATGCGGCAGCGTCATTCCACTTTCATTGGTTACTGAAATCAACACACAGAGCACAGGAACTCCGGGCAGCATGAGGTAATGCTGATTGATCGTGATCCCCCGGTTTGCTTCCTGCTTCTCCATCGAAGTGGTCAGTCTCAATCCCTTCCAGACGTTGCCGTGATCATCCATCTGCTCCGTCCAAGCTGCGCTTCTTGGCTCCTGCAACCGGCTAAATCCGCCTATGCCAGAAATCCCCACACCGAGTCCACCATGCCAAGGATTCCACCAGGAACGTGGTTCAGCTTTCGGAAAGGTGCTGTCCAGCCACTCTTCTCCTTGGTGCTTCAAGGAATGCACAACGCTGCCGAAATCAGGAGCAGCTGCAATAGATAGAACTCCGTTGCTCACTGTGTAAATGGGACCCTCAGGTCCTTCTTCTATCCCACAAACAACGCTTGTTTCCGTTTGTGGAAACCAGAGGCCTGTTCGCTCTTGAATGCGATCCTCACCACGATAGACGACCCGGACCTTACGGCCAGATTCGTTGTGTTCTCGTGATTCTGTATCCTCAGTAGAGAGTTCAAAACCAGCGGAGTGCAAATTTTGTCCTCTTTGCAACTCCATCTCAGCGACACTTCGCTCCTCTTCTCCATCAGCCTGTACATACAATTCAAGGCTTCCATCAAGCGGTGTCATCTTTCGTTCGATTAGCTCGGCATGAAGTGCCCCTGCCGCAAAAGGATTTCCACCGCCGAGCGTTAGCTCAAGATGGTCATCCAACACCGGTATGACCGAATTCTGCTGTTTTAGGGCAAAGGCGCGGAATTCCGACCACTTAAGGAAGGTGTTAAGAGCAAACACCATAGTTTTTGTCCGTACGACATCTCCAGCGGAGATTCGGCCAAGATTATGCTCCAGCCCAAGCGGGTATTCCGGACGAAGCAATTTTAGCGAAGGATCCCAGCAGATTCCGCATGTGACGTTCTCTTCCTTGCAGAACAACCAGTTCTCCGTAATTTGTGCACTGTCCCAAAGACTTGGATCGCCTGAGTAAGCATCGCCCATGTCCACGTATTGGCCCTGATATGGCAAGATGAGCTGTTTACCGAAAAAGCCGAAATTCGTCAACAGATACATGTCTTCTTCCAGGATATCACTATTGGTATTGCAGACCTCACTATAAAACTCAGCGATTCCGTTGGCAAATAGCTTAGCCACTCTTTTTATCTCAAGACCCGGGAATTCTTCCGACTCGTAAAGAGATTCGAGAACCTGGCTCTCCCCTTCAGAATAGATCTTTACTTCTTTGACCTGTTTCTTAGAGAATTCTTCTGCGAATGGCTTGCCTAACTTCGGATGGGTCAACCAGAAATTATGGCTCGAGCCGGGATATTCAATCCACATTCCATTATCGGTATTATTAAGATGAATAGAGTAGGCGCCATTCACAGCCACCCACTGATCCCCGTTTTCCCCGCCAAAGCGGCCATGCGTTCCCTTCATTAGAACGGATAGCTTGCTGATAAAGGTGACTGCCTTCTCTCCAACCGGAACGGCCGTTACCTCAATAGGCTGTGAATAAAGACCGTATGAATTTAGGGTAAAAGGTACTTGAATAGAAGCCTTACTCTTAGCTGGAACAGTGAAGCTTACTGTACGGTCCGCCCATACGAGGAATTCGTCTTCGGGCAAATCAAAAGAAAATTCTGCTTCTGCAGCAAAATTATTTTCCACATTAAGGTACAGTTCCGAAGGAAGACCCAGATACAGTTCCCGGTGTGGCAGCGCTATCTTCATTTTGAGTGGAAATTTAGGAGCAACGCCAATGCGGAATTCCGCACGCTTGCCACCGATGATCCACTTGCTCATAACAACGGGGTGTGTCTTCTTATCGTTCTGTTCTTCCCGAACTGAATCAAGCTCAAAATCACCTTCCACGATAACCGTTTCACCTGGAGCGAGTATTCGCGCAGCAGATAGAGCAAAACGGATATTTTTATCGTTCTGGCCTTCGATCTCAATGGCCAGCTCAGACGTCGAACGATTCTTGATGCGATAGCGAATCTTGTAGGTCGAACCAAACACAAGATCATGATCATCAATTTCCGTAGAGATTTCATAGTCTGGTGTATCAAGAGCGGTCAGACCGCGGCCAGTCTTCTCGAATTCCGCCCGCAAGGAGAGTTCTCCCTTTTGCCAAGTGTAATCAAAGAAATCAAAGCCACGCTCCTGCCGGCCATCTGGCTGAATGGGAAGTTCACGGGTACTGTCTGCATACCAATCCAGTTCTTCAAAATAAGGAGCAAGTGCTTCCGTTTGCAGTACTGTTGGAATGAAGTTCATCAGATGGACGTAATCTTCATTTTTCTCCCAAAAAAATCCGCATTTCTTATACATCGGTACGGCTTTCGTATTACCTGCCCAAGTGAACAGATCAAGACGTGGCCAGCCCGCTTCTATTGTTTGGCGAACAGCGTTCAGAATCAGATTGCGGCCAACCTTGTATCCGTGATAATCGGGGCGTACATTCAATAGCGGGACATACAAAGCCCCTTCATCTTGACGGTAGTGGGCGAAGCTGCAGAAGCCGACTACCTCTTTGCCATCAACGGCAAGAAAGGCATTAAGATTGGACGAGATCTCCATCTCACGGCGCACACTGTCCTCAGTTCTTTGATTGGTGCCTCCGCCCCAGCTTTCGTTGCTGCGGTTCCACATTTCTGCGACAGCCCCAGCATAAGAAGAATCGTATTCGATAATGCGGATTTGTTCCGCTGTAGTTTTTACAGTCATGTCTTCATCTCCTTATTCCTCAAAAAAATATGAGTATGTATTCGTATAAAGTTATTATGGATAACCTCTCTACAACATATTGAAATAACTCCTACGAGTTCTTATTATACTATTAACTGGAAGCTCAATACGAGGTAAAAAACTCTTTCTCCTTATTTTCTACATAAACTCACTGCCAGCAGAAAGCTACAAAAAAAGCTGTCGAGTCACCCTCGACAGCCTGAAGCTGCTCCTAAGAGGAGCCTTTCTTCTTTAACAATTCTCCACACGATCCGCCGCTCTTTTCTTCATATTAGCGAGACCTACAATACATATCAGCAGTACGCAGATAGAATAAGGAAGCGCCATATTAACGGTGTATAAGGCCGTACCTATAACTGGCCCTATGAATGACCCGCCACCTTGCAGGGCCGCAATAAAGGAAGCAACGCTTCTTTGCTCATGGTCTTGAACCGCCATTGAAGCACCCGCACTGTAGCCGAGCAGTGTAAAGCCGATGCCAATACCCAAGAATGTAAAGTCCACATACGCAAATCTGATGAACAATAACAATCCCAGCAAGCCTAAGGCAACAAATAAGAGTCCTACGAGCAGCACTTTTTTAGGATGCCATTTGAGATACTTACTGATTACAATTTGCGAGAGCACTACCATTATTCCCGAGATCGCCAGCCCCATTCCAATTAACTGAGTGGCTTGCTGAGTACTGTAACCCAAGCTATCCTGCACAAAAAATCCGATAGTAACCTGCACGATATTCAGAGCAAACGAAAGCAAAAGTCCAATCCATAAATAGAGGCGTATCCGTCGATCATTGGGGGAAAGTGAAATCGCCTGCCGCTCAATCTCAATATTCTTTTCTTTAGGAATAAACACCAGAAACAATATAGCCAAGGTGAACAATAAAATAGCGGCCGCGTACATTGGTGAGGTCAGGCCCAGTGAAGCCATTCCTCCACTCATTGCGGGTCCCACTACGAAACCAAGACCGTTGGCCGCACCAAATAATGCCATTCCTTGTGTACGGGTTTCTTTTGTACTCCAGCCCATAACATAAGCTTGTGCTAATGCCGGAATTCCTCCAAAGAAAAAGCCAGCGATTGCGCGAAGTAAAAAGAAACTCCAAAACAGACTCTCTTTACTCTGTGCATTTACTGCATAATCAGCCAATAGTGCAAAAATGATAAGTGTGGCCATATAGACGAACATAATCGAAGCAAGCAGCCACTTTCGGCTCATAAACGTTTGTTTTTCCCAGAAATATCCTCCGAGCAGCCAACATAACCCCGCCACCGATACTAAACATCCTGATTGAAAATCACTCAGCCCCAAATTTCGCGCAAGCGGACCAATAATCGGATTAAAAGCAGCTATTGAGATCATTCCTGTAAGTACGATTAGAAACATAATACCCCGTCTGTATTTCATAAAATTCCCTTCTCCTCTCAAGTAAACCAGAAACAATATACGATTCATCATTATCGCTGTGTTTATGGTACTATGCATGGAAGTCAGGCCTCTACCTCTTGGCGGATTACTTTACTGGTTAGCGGGATTTATAGTAGAACTAACAAAAAAAACCCTGCTCTTAAGAGCAGGGTTAGAGATGTTAATCCACCGTTCCAACATTCTCCAAGTGTAATGAGCTTTCGGAGCTGACGCCTGCTTCCGTACTCAGAGTAGTAAGTGCTTGTTTTAGATCCTCTTTATTCACATAGACATACGGGCTCTTCCAAAGAGATTCTACATGTAAGGAATTAATATGCTCTGGTTTAAGTTTAGGGAAGTTGAATAACCACTGCTGCAGATCTGCTTGAGGAATATCCGTCTTCACATTTTCACCAATGATATCCAATACATTTCCCCATTGGGACACACCTTGGAAGTTTCCTAGCTTATCCAGAATCTGCTTGATTACTTGCTGCTGCCGATCATTACGCTGGAAATCGGAGGATTCAGCCGTTCCTTGATTCGATTTACGGTACCGCACAAAATCAAGAACTTGTTGGCCATCCAGCTTCTGCAAGCCTTTCTTTAAATCGATGTGTGTACCATCTGCCGTATCGGTATATTTCATATCCATATCTACATCTATAGTCAGTCCGCCAAGCAAATCCACGGTCTCCTGCAACACATCAAAATTCACCACAACCATGTGATCAATCGGCAGACCGAGCAAATTGCTGAAAAACTCTTTTGTATTCGGAATAGCCTCTGTTTTGTCTTTTATGTAATGATAAGCATAATAATAATTGGCTTTACGGGAAGGTAACGATTTAGGTTTTAGCAACAAATCCCTGGGTAAAGATAAGAAACTCGTCGATTTCGTGTCCGGATTGAAGCTGACAAGCATCAGAACATCGGTATTCATTACCCCACCGCCACCGTCCCGGCTATCTACCCCGGCAAGCAGAAAAATCATAGGTTCAACCGATACCGTCTCCTTTTTTTCCTCTGGAGCAGCAGTGGGTTGTACGGTGACTGGAGCTGCCATACGCTGTATCGCATCATCCGTCTTTTTGTATAAATACCCTGCATATACTCCAATCCCTATAATAGTTGCGCCTAAGACAAGACCAATGCTCGTCAGAATTTTACGGGTTGTTGTCCACTTGCGTTTGTTAGACATAATTTCCTCCACTCAGTTCCAATAGCTTATTCAATCAGCGCTTTCATCCTTATGAACTTTAACACTTAGCACTATGCCAATCGCTATCATATTAGTTAGCAACGAGCTGCCTCCATAACTAATAAAAGGTAATGAAATCCCCGTTAGGGGCAGTAACCCAATATGCATCCCAAGATTAACGGAAACTTGAAAGATGAACATAGCGATAAACCCGGTGACAATATAGGTACCCGCACGGTCCCTACTATCCAGCGCAATAAAGATCATTCGGTACACGAGCAGCAAATAAAGCATCAGCAGCACGGATGAACCTATAAAACCGTATTTTCCCCCGATGACTACGTAGATCGAATCGGAATACGCATATGGAATATATCCTTTTCGCAAAAAAATACCTTCACTGCCCGATAATCCCCCGGAGCCAATGGCTATCATTGCGTTTTTTACATGCCAAGACTTATCTGGATCGCTCTGCGGGTCCAAAAAAGCTTGGATTCGTGACAGTTGATGGGGCTCGACAATCTTGGATAACAGGTCGAAGTTAGCATAATACAGCCATAGTATCGTGCCGATCGAAATAATCACAACACCAAGGATCAGAATCATATATAGAGCACGGATGTTACCAATCCACAGCATACTAAGTAATATGCCAGCAAATACGAGTGCTGTACCCAAATCGGGCTGATCCATTATTAAAATGAAAGGAATTAAAAAAACAAAACCGACTGGCACTAAATCTTGAAAAAACCGCAGCCGCTGGCCCTCTCGTGTACCTAATAGATGAGCAATGAGCAGCACCGTACATATTTTAGCCAGCTCGGAGGGCTGAAGCTGAAAGCTCCCAATACTTAACCAACGCACGGCACCATTGAGGTTTTCTCCAACCAGCTTGACTAGTACTAGTAAACCTATGCCCACGCCATAAAAGAGATAGGCTAACCTGCCTAATAGAATCTTATAATCTACCAAAGCAATGAATAACATGGGTAGGCAAAATAAAGCAAATAAATACAAATAACTTATGTAAAGACCGTCTAACCGCGTATCCGTAGTCGCTTCATAAATAGCAACAGTACCCATGCCAACTAAGCAGGTGGTGAGAAAAAGTACGGATCTGTCCAGCTTTGCAATTTTGGTAGAGATAAGCATTTACAACCTCTATTTAATTTCTGTAGTTTTCTTGTTGTGTAGGGGATATATGCATGAAAATGGGCATTACAAATAATCCGCTGAGCACTTTTACTTCTTTTTTCTCAATGAAGCGCTACGGATGATTAGGTTAAATGATTACCTCAGATCATATTTGCCCTGATACGCCTTCTTCGATAACAGCTTAAGTTTATCTTCACTTAGCGTATAAATATCCATACCATTTCCAGCCTCACCCAATGACCAGCCCAGTGCAAGCTCGTTATGGCCATCTTCATCAACATCAAAGAATCCGGCATAATCTAGACCATACCCAAACCCCTCAACCTCGGAAATCTTCTGCCAAGCTTCATTTTCCTGCCTCAACAACATTGCTTTTATAGTGTATCCTTTGTTTTTACTGTACTCATACACAACTACAGCTTCGTCGATTCCGTCTCCATCCATATCGCCAAAGGAGATGGCATTATCTTCTTGTCCCTTCATCGGAGTTATCAATTGAGCTTTGTCTGGAAGCCACTTAATAAATTCCTGGCTCGTTTTGTCTCGCTGCAGATTTGCTTCTGATGATGGAGGTTTAATCAGCTCTCCGGGTGTCGCCGGGACTCCGCATCCTCCGAGCAAAAATAAAGTTGTCAACAGGGTACCTATTTTTATGAATTTGCTCGGCATTTGGATCATCGACTCCTCGCTTGTCCGCATATATAGTATTTTATCTGTGAAAGAGATGAAAGTGGTTATGAAATAGTTAAATTTAAATTCTTATTCTATCGGTAAGTCAAATTGGACAATCGTTCCTTTGCCTAAAGTGCTACTTATTCGAAGCTCTCCATGATGCAATTTAATGATCTGTTCCGAGATGGATAATCCCAAGCCGCTGCCCGAAGCCTGTTGATCCCCTTTGTAGAATTTTTGCCGCACATTCTCTAAATCCGTCTCAGCGATGCCTGAGCCTGTATCCTCTACAGAAATCACGACTTTCCCTGGAACCGTATGAGCGGTGATAAAGATTCGACCTGATGAACCAGTAAATTTGAGCGAATTATCAATGAGATTAATCATGACTTGCTTCACACGATTCTCGTCAGCTTGAATCACTGGCAGATGTTCTTCTATTTTTACATCTAGTGAGATGCCTTGTCGGGTCGCTCTAGGGGTAAGTTGTCTGCCGATATGCTGCAGTAGTTCTGTTAGATCCACAGATGTGAAGTGAACGGCGATTCTTCCGTTATCCAACTTGGAGAAATCCAATAATTCATCCACCATATGAGTTAACCTGTCACTTTCGGATTCAATAATATCAAGCCCATCATAAAACAGAGGTTGATTACTCACCTCACTCGCCTTTAAGGTAATTGCCCAACCTTTGATCGAGGTCAAGGGTGTTCGCAGTTCATGGGATACGGAAGCGATAAAATCATTCTTAAGCTGTTCACTCTTGGAGATTCGGCTTGCCATCATATTTAACGTATCCGCCAATGAACCCAGCTCATCTTGATAGCGCTTATGCACTCTGATGCTGAAATCACCTTCGGTCATCTGGTCTGCTGCCTGCTTCAAATCTTTAATGGATCTGGTTATGGTCCAAGACAGTAATAATCCAAGTAAGGTGACAATGCCAATGACGATGATCCCCACCCCGATCAGTAAAACCGTAATCTGTTTAACTGTATGTATAGTTTCCGTTAAGGACGTGATAAATCTGACTCCCCCCACGATGTTTCCATTCGCTTGTAAAGGATAGGATACCGCGTAAATCGCTTCCTCTGTGTTAGGGTCCGCACCTTTCCAACTGCCGGGCTGCCCTTTTATTGCTGCTTGCACATCTATGTACTCAGTCATAGTAAGATCGCCTTGAAGTCCATTTGAATCCTGCAACAGCCGGCCTTCAACATTAATAATCTGTACCTGTGCATCGGAATGACTCGCAAAACCCTTCAGTAACCTATCCGATTGTTCCTCCAGATCCTGGTCCCCAAAGTATTGCTGAAAAAAAGAAGCCGATAGCTCTGCTTGATTCATCAGGGTTTCCTCAATGTTATGAAAATAATAATATCGTACAGATACATTAAGAATGATTTCAAGAATGAGCACAGTAAGACAGATGACTACAAAATAGCTTCCTACTAATCTTTTCTGAATTCCCATTCTTCAACCATCCTTTCTAAAGCGGTATCCGAGCCCCCATACCGTCTCAATCCAAAGCGGATTAGAAGGATCAACCTCAATTTTCTCTCTTAACTTACGCACATGAACATCTACCGTCTTAGGATCTCCAATATAATCTTCTCCCCAGACAAGATTCATTAATTCATTCCTAGAGAGTGCTGTATCCGGATGCTCCAGAAAGGTCTTCATCATCTGAAATTCCTTCGGAGTTAATTCAATGCTGTCATCCTGCTTAAACATCTTGTTTGCATTCAGATCCAGCCGAATCGGTCCAGCTTGAAGTATCGTTTTTTGCGGCTTGAGAGCTGATTCTGTACGGCGCAAAATCGCTTTAATACGTGCTACCAATTCTAATGGATTAAAAGGTTTAACAATGTAATCGTCAGCACCCATTTCAAGGCCATTGATTTTGTCCATATCCTGTCCACGAGAGGTTAAGAAAATGATGATGACCCCAGCGTCTTTCTCTCTTAGCTTTCGGCATATTTCGAACCCATTAGAATCAGGCAACATGATATCCAGAACCAGAACATCTGGACGGCTCACCTCAAAGCTCTGCAAGGCTTCTTCTCCACAAGCAGCTTCACTAACCACAAACCCGTTATTCGTTAAATTTATAGATATAAAACGTCTAATATTATCGTCATCTTCCACAATAAGCACATGATTGCGATCAATAGTATCCACGATTTCCACCCCTATTACCCAGAGTCTAAACAAGTAAAAAACAAAAAAACTCTCCCGGTAAAGAGAGAGTCTTGTCTCAGATCCCTATAATTAAATCACAAGTGGATATTACTCTAAATCGCTATAGTTGTCAAAATCTAATCCAGATACACAGCCTTGCCGGTCTGCGCCGATTCATAAATAGCTTCCAATATTTGCGAAACAACAAAAGCCTGTTCAGGAGTTACAACCGGGTCCTTATCCTGTTCAATCGCTTCAATCCACTTTCTTAATTCTATATCCGGAGCACTTTCAGCTTTTCCTTCATAATAGGCAACGCCGCCTGCCCCAAGCTCAATTTTATTAGTGTACAGCTTGCTGAATTTCTCACCGTTAATTCTAAGTCCGTCCTTCATATCTGCGCCTGCTTCCGTCCCACTTAAGCTGCATTTCGCTTCATGTACGTCTAGTGAATTCAGAGCCCAGCTCGCTTCCAGCATGATTGTTGCGCCATTCTCCATTACGACCATTCCAAAGGCTGAGTCCTCCACGGTGAACTTTTTAGGGTCCCACGGTCCCCATGCGTTGGCAGCTTCTTCTTTTTGTGAAAGTTCATGATATTTAGTGCCAAGCACGACTTTAGGTTTATAGTTATCCATCATCCAAAGGGTTAGGTCCAGCGCATGAGTTCCGATATCGATAAGCGGACCGCCGCCTTGTTTCTCTTCATCAAGAAATACTCCCCAGGTCGGTACGGCTCTCCGTCTGATGGCATGTGCTTTTGCAAAATAGATATGACCAAGCTCTCCGGACTCACAGGCTTTTTTCAAATATAAGCTGTCTTCTCTATATCGGTTGTCATATCCAATGGTCAGCTTCTTGCCTGTACGTTTCGCTGCTTCAACCATTCGTTTGGCATCTGCCGCTGTCTTAGCCATTGGTTTTTCGCACATCACATGTTTTCCGGCTTCTAGTGCAGCGATTGATATTTCCGCATGGACATCATTAGGCGTAAGCACATGAATAATATCAATGGATTGATCTTTTAATAGTTCAGTGTAATCTGTATAGACAATAGCTTTATTATTTCCGTATTTCTCCGCTGCTTCTTCAGCACGTTCTTTAATAATGTCACAAAAAGCCACGATCTCAACCTTACTTTGTCTGCTCAAGCTTGGAAGATGTTTGCCATTCGCAATACCACCACATCCAATAATCCCTACACGAAAAACCTTACTCATATCCTTCACCCTCACCTCTAATGGATTTGTTTGCTGTTTCGATAAGTTGCCGGTGTCATGCCTAACCGCTTGCGGAAGACAATATGCAAATAGGTAGCATTGGTAAACCCTTCCGACTGTGCGATTTGTTCTATCGGATAATTGCTTTCTTCAAGCTTGCGGCAGACCGCTTGCAATCGGATGTCCTCAAGCGCCCTACTGAATGATTGTTCTGCATTTACTTGCTTAAACACCCGCTGCAGCTGCCTTGAACTAATATTCAGCTTTTCCGCAACATTTTCTAAGGTAACCGTTCCTGAATAATTCGCTTCCATATATTGCATTGCGTATTGATACCGGTAAGTCAGCATATCTCTAACCGGCGCCTCCGTGCGGATCCCGCCTGAATCATACGCTCTAACGGCCTTTAATAAAATACTAATCACGAGATGCTTAATTGAAGTATAATATCCGGTCAACTTCCCATCGCATGCTTCGTACGCTTCTCGAAAACACTTCATAGCCCCGTGATAATCTTGTGCTGGGACCAAGGGTAAACACTTCAGCTTCTCCACACTGGTCTCAGCTTCCGCAACCTCCCAAAGATCCGCATCATCCCGGATTCTCTTCTTGATGTCAACATGCAGGCATAGCTCTTCCATGGATTCATCTGCAGCTGCCTCTTGACGATGCATAACACCTGGTCCGGTTAGATAGAACATTCCCTCTGACAGAGGATACCTTTGATCCCCAAGAATGACTTCTCCCTTCCCGCGCGGAATGAAATGAAACTCAAATTCAGAATGATTATGGAACTCGACTACTCTGCCCGGTGGAAAAGATGTCAAATGAAATCTAAACACTGTAATCTCGTAATGTCCCCATAGAATCGTGATATCCAATCTTTCAAGCATGTCCTGCTTCTCAAACATCATCTCATAGGGAAAGCTGCTCAACGTTAAGTCCTCCCAATCGGAATTACACAGCCTTCTTTAGCCGAGCGGTTCGCCGCCTCCATTAATCTGGTAAGCTCAACTGCCATTTCAACATTTTGAGTGGCGAGTGTATTATTTTGAATATGATCAACCCATTGATGGAAGGCGCTTTCACGATTGCTTTGCAGGGCTACTTCTTTCCAGCCTTCTTCTTTATCTGTGGATTTGTTCGTTCTAAGAAGAAGCTTATTCTCTGGTGTTCCGTAAAGCAGCGTTCCTTCAGTTCCATGCACCTCGATAGTAAACGGCGAATGACTATTCACGAAACCAGCCTCCACCACACCAATTGCTCCTGAATCCGTAAATAATGTTACTACAGCATTATCTTCCACTTCTTTACCGGTTACATACCCAAAATTAGCACTAACCCCAGTCACATCTTGATCTAAGAAAAGCTTTGCCAAATACATGGGATGACAGCCCAGATCAATCAAAGCTCCGCCTCCACATTGCTCCAAGCTAAAGAAATGATCGGGAAGCCAGCTTTCCGTTGCTCCGTTATGGGATAAGCGAACTCTAACGTAAGTAATCTTGCCGAGCAGCTCCTGACTTAGAATCTCTTGAATAGTTAATGTATAGCCGTCATTTAAACGAGGCAAGGAGACCGTTAGCTTCACTTTGTTCTCGTTAACTTCTGCGATAATTGCGTTAACTTCTTTTAACGTTGGGGCAATAACTTTTTCTGTGAAAATATGTTTGCCCGCCTTGGCCGCAGCCACGATTACGTCTCTATGCATATTCGTTGGTGCATCCACGATAACGGCATCTATATCCTCTTGCGCAAGCAGATCATCCAGTGATTCAAAAAAAGGAATATTCAAGCTTTCCGCAGCTTTGTTCCCACGTTCTACGTTTTCGTCCCAAACTGCAGCTAATACGGTATCTTCATGCTCCTGAGCTTGCTTGGTATAATCCCATGCATGCACATGCCAATAGCTGAGCTTACCAATTCTAATGGTCATTTACTTGTGCCTCCCGTATATATGTTATTCTGACATCTGCTATAAAAATAACACATAACAAACAGCTTTTTTAGTAGGAAAATGCGACAAAACATATATAATATTACGACACATAAAATCCGGAGTGAAATACGATTCCTAAAAAAAGAAACCCTTGCTATAAAAGCTAAAGGTTTCTTTATACTTGGCTTAATGGGTTAGTGGCTTATTATATCCTTTGTCATCAAAAGGCTGCAACTTCTCAAACCACTTCTTTTTCAATAGTTTAAGCTCCCAGCGCACGTCGGTTACGTCTTCTGACTCCTTCTGCTCTAACACCTCATAGCTGAAAGCTTCTGCTCCAAGTTCCTTCCAGTCCTTTTGCAGCTCCGCATTTGCAAATCTGCCCATATCTAATTGCATCTGTATAGTCATCCATTTATTCTTCAGGTTGGGATAGCTGTCAACGAATATTTTCCCGCTTCTTTTGTTTGTAATTTGAATAGCACCCATGTACGTCTTGAGCTGCTTATATTGCTCCTGAAGTTCTTTACGTTTACTTTTGTCCATTATGATTTATGATTCTCCTTTCACAGGCCATTCTGCTAAATTTCAGTACCCCATTTCTTTTAATAAACGGGACAATACCGAAAGTCGTTCTCCGATCATTTCACCATCATCACTAAGCGCCTGAGCGAACAGCTTAATATCATTATCAATCATGGGATTGTCTGCACATACAGATACACTCATTGCATCTCCCTGCAGTCCAATACGATCAATCATAGGGCTCTCGGGATCATACATTTTCGGAAAACGATAGGCCTCTTGAAAATACAAACTACTTCTGCAAATCAAAATTGCCAGGTCAAGCACTCTGTGCATTGGCAGCTCTTCGGACTGTCTCGACCATTTGTCCCCTGTATGTCTCCATACCTTTGCTGAGATGTCGACCTTTCCTCTATCGTTCCATTGTGCTAATCCTAGGGATAGACCTTTTGCATCTGTGTCCCCGGCGTAGCGGCCATCAACCTGCTCGTAATTTTCTGACACGACTACAGGTTTATGTTTTAGAGTTGTTGGAATTTTCATGTTAGTCACTCTCCATTTTATGATTTACTAATTTACTCATTTACTAAATTACTAATTTACTAAATTACTAATTTACTAAATCTAAGATTCATATTACCCGGCAAAAGATCATCTGTCAAACGACATTACACCCGTTTTATCCAACAAAACAAAAAATCCCTCTGCGCGTAGCAAAGGGACTGTTATTTTCATGTAAAATATATCTCTAGCTTAAATGATCATTCACATTACAAAACCAAACCATATGGACAGAATCAGGTCCCCAATAGTCTTCTACTACTTTATAAGGCTGCCCAAATTTACGTTGCCACCTGACCTGTGCACGTTTATAACCGCTGTCCAGACAAAACTGCTCTACCCCTTGCTTTTTTAGAAATATCATCATTTCCTTAATTAAGGCTGAACCCACACCTTGGCCCTGATAACTTGGCATAATGTATAAACTGCCCAATTCCCCTATTTCATCTAACTGATGATCCGTGCAGGTTTGAATATCTTCGCCACAAGGTCCAAAGGAAATCGTACCGACAACCTGCTCTTCTATTTTTGCAAGAAGGAAGTAAGGCTCCCCAGTCGTAGTATCCAGTGAAGTCATCACCATTTGCTTTTTATGATCTATTTCACTTTGGATATCGTCTTGTAAATGATCAAGCCCTTCTTTTTCAAAGGCATCTTGGATTGAAGTTTCAAAAACAGAGCATGTGGATTCAAAATCAGCTGGAGAAAGCGTGCTTATGGTCAATTGATTACTCTTATTCATTGATTCGGACACCTCTTCTATTCCCGGCCGGAATTCTTAAAAATCCTGCAATAATATACTATCAGCATTCAGACTGAAAGGTTTATATTCATAGAACTACTTTACTGGAGGTCATCATGAATATATTGTCCTTTCTGATCTATTGCGTTGTCGCTACATTTACACCCGGTCCTACCAATATTGTTATTCTTTCTTCCGTGCAGCATTCCGGGGCTAAAAAATCAATGGGGTATGTATACGGATCCACGCTGGCTTTTGGCTTATTACTTATCCTTTCTACTCTGCTGAACCGTATTCTAGTAGAAATCATCCCAAATATCCTGATCATTATGCAAATCATTGGGAGTTTATATATGCTCTACCTTGCTTATAAAATCTTTAAAATGGGTTCAATGGAAGACCAGCCTGACCCCAATGCCAATTTCCGCTCAGGCGTGCTTATGCAGCTTGTGAATCCTAAAGTGCTAGTATTTACACTAACGGTTATTCCCAACTACGTAATGCCATTCTATACCTCTTCGCTTGCCTTGTTTATATTTGTTATAATTATAACTGTGATCGGATTTTTTGCATTTACGACATGGGTTGTATTTGGGACAATCTTCAGAACATTTATGAAAAATCATCAAAAAGTTCTAAATACCGTGATGGCACTGTTTTTAGTATACTCGGCCATTATGATATCGGGAATCCTATAAAGTCGTGGAGGTTAAGAACGTGGAGAAATTTAACTATAAAAAGTCAGCAGAGATCCTGTCCTTATCCGCCAGCCTTACTGATTTCACCTATAAAAAACATTGCCATGAGGAATATGCACTCGGTGTGACCCTTCGTGGCATTCAGCAATATAATCTTGACGGTAGTTTGCAATCCTCTCATAAAAATGGCGTAATGTTGTTTAATCCGGAACAAACGCATGATGGCAATGCGTATGATAAAGGTGGCATTGATTATGTCATGCTTTATATTAAGCCAACCCTAATGTTAGAGATATTAAGAAAAAAAGAACTCCGCTTCGCCACTCCTATCTTATACGATGACAAATTGGCGCAGTGCATATTAGCCCTAAACCATGCCATTCAGAATGGCAAAGAGGAGTCTTTGTGCAGTGAACTGCTATTCACTCTGGTTCATTTAGTCTCTAATACTGAAATAGTTACCGATCGTAGAACGAATAATAAATTTCTCAAAAAAGCAAAGGAAATGATGTACTGCAGTTTAGACCATGTGCTGAAGCTGGACGATCTCTGCACAGAGTTTGGTCTATCCAAATATCAGTTTATTCGCGAGTTTAAGACACATACAGGAATATCACCCTATCAATTTTTCTTAAATTGCAAGGTAGAGCGTGCCAAGCAGTCCATAGAGAGAACCAAGGATATCTATGCAGCTGTTGTAGATTGCGGATTTGTGGATCTAACTCATCTGAACAGGCATTTTAAAAGCGTGTTCGGAATAACCGCACATGAATACCGGTCACAGCTGTAAGATCTGCCCGCCTACCATTGTCCAGAGCACTTTGAATTCATCATCCAAGAGAACCAGGTCAGCATCCAAGCCAGAGGTGATCGTCCCCTTTTGTTGAAGTTCAAGAATATTGGCCGGTGTAGTTGAAGCCATTTGCACCGCATCTGTGAGCGAAATTCCAGTTTCGACAGTATAACGTAAGGCTTCATTCATGGTAACTGTACTGGAGGCCAGCGTGCCATCTTCCAATCGCGCTATGCCACCAGAAACCGTAACCTGATGTCCTCCAAATATATAATTCCCATCCCCTAACCCCATTGCCTGTAAGGCATCTGTGATCAAGACCATTCCTTCCGGTCCTTTCATGGTATGCATCAAGCGGATAATTGCAGGATGCAGATGGACATTATCCACAATAGCTTGCAGGCTCACATGCTTCTCTTCGAAAGCGGCAACCACAATCCCCGGATCTCGATGATGGATCGGCCGCATGCCATTAAAACAATGCGTAACATGACTTGCCCCAGCGGCAAAAGCTTGTTTGGCTTCCTCATATGTGGCATCCGAATGAGCAATCGCTATCACCACTCCCTGTTCTTTCAAAAAGGAAAGAAGCTCCATGCCTCCCGGCAGCTCAGGAGCAATCGTAACCATTTTTATGAGTGATCCAGCTTCTTGGAAAATGAGCTTCATTTCCTCTAAGTTAGGATGCCGCAGATACTTTTCATTTTGCATTCCTTTTCTCTTGGGGTTTAGATAAGGTCCCTCTAAGTGAATGCCTGCGATCTTTGCTCCCACTTCATACCCAATTACACGTTTGACACTACGAATCATCTCTAAAAGATCCTCCATCGTAGAACTCACAGAGGTAGCCAGAAATGAGGTGCAACCAGAAGCTGCACAAGCCTTCGATACTTCTTGAATACTCTCTTCAGTACCGTCCATCATATCAAACCCGTTAGCGCCATGAATATGCACATCTATCATTCCGGGCACTAACAAATGCCCTCCGCCATCAATCCGTTCATACTCACCCTCTGGGATAGAAATATCTCCTGAGTCTATCCTCATCACTTTTCCTTCAGAAATCCATACATTGGCCGCTGAAACTATACTATTCTGAAGCACTACTTGTACATTTTGCAAAATATAAGTCATAAACATTCTCCTCCAGTCGTTATCACTCTTGATTTCGAACCTCTTCAGCTTCATCTAGGCACTCAATAACTGTGATGTTCTTCTGATCTAGAACTTCTCTGATCTCGATTGGAAGCTCTCGATTTGTAACTAAAATATCAACGAAATCAAAGTCTAGCCGATAAAAGGATTTAGCATTAAATTTGGTGTGATCCGCTACTAAAATCACTTGATCAGATCTTCGAGCCATTTCTCTTTTTACCCGCGCATCTTCTTCATAAGGATAATAGAGTCCATCAGCACAGATCGCCGATGCTCCAATAAAGGCTTTATCCGCACGAATTTCACTAAGTTTATCGATAATGGAAGAACCATATAACAAGCGGTTTTTCACATTCAAGTAACCACCAAGTACATAAATTAGCAGATCCTCGCGATGGGATAAAATCCCTACATTATCTATCGAGTGCGTGACAACCGTAATATCCTGCGCACTAATTTGTTCTGCAACAAACTGTACAGTGGTCGATACGTCTAAAATTACAGTCTCACGATCTTGGATAAGTCCGGCCGCGATCTTCCCTATTCTCTGCTTACTCTCGGATTCATCGATCAAACGATCTTGATAAGATAATAATTCTTTTTGCAATTCAGGTAACGCTAGACCGCCATGCGTCCGAACAACGACGCCCTCTTGTACTAACCTAACAATATCCCGTCGGGCAGTATCTCTTGAGACTTCAAATTGCGTACAGATATCTTGAACACTCATCGATTGGTGTTGTTTCAAATATTCGAGTATTTTTAATAATCGTTCCTCTTGATACATAATGAAATTCACCTCCTAAAGTCATCATAAGTCATTTTATAAGTATTTACAAGCATCTATAAGTTAATAATTAAGTATATATAAGTATTAATGCGAAAAAAAGACGAAAGCCAGATGAATGTGCATCCGCTAACGCCTTTAAAATGTCTATTCTTTAGGATTCACTTCACAATGTCACTTCACATCGCGGTTCCAGCTCTTCTGTATCTTTCGAATATAAACAATTTGGCCCACATGATAAGCATTATGGGTTGTTACATTTCCGAGGACTTCCCACCATTTACTGTCTGGAAATCCTTGAACATCAGCTTCCAATTGTTCTTTCTTAATCAATTCCTGCCAGTGTAAAAGAACCTCTAAAAGTTGTTTTTGCAGCGCTTGGAACGTTTTCCCTTCTGCAACGACAAAGGTATTATTATTACTATCCACTGGAGGAACCGCCTGAACACTGGCTTCTTTATACCTTGTTTGCCAAGTTTCATTCCAGTAAAGCAGATGCTGCACAATCTCAGCAATACTATTGCTTTCTTCCGTTACCTTCCAAAAAGCTTCTTCTTCACTTAAGTCTTTAACCGCCACTTCAAGGGGCACATACCAACTCGGATCATTCGCATTGGCCAGCAACTGATTGGCTAGAACATCATAAGCATGAAACATTCTTCCTTCCCCCATTTTCCAGATAAATTATATGCAAATCAAGTACCGCAGAATGTACGATATGGACATGCGGATTCCTCAGGAAGTGCCGAGTATTCCTCTTGTTCAGAGGAGTAGGCGTATGGGTTAGTCAAAGCTTGAAGTAACCTCTCCATCACATCGTAATCTTTCCGCTCTACCGCTGCCTCAAGCGCTTCTTCTACACGATGGTTCCGTGGAATAATCGCAGGATTGCTGCTGTGCATCAGCTTCAGCGAAGAGGATTGTGATTCCTGCTGCCTGCTAAGTCGCGCCTGCCACAGCTCATTCCATTCTTTAAATTCAGGGGTGTCAAACAGAGCAGCATCTTCCATTACGCCTAGAGTTAAGGACCGAAATGTATTAGTGTAGTCAGCCCGATATTTTTGCATCAGTTCAAGGAGGGTATCAATCAGAGCAACATCCTCTAACTCTTCGTTAAAGATTCCCAGCTTCGCTCTCATTCCCGTTAGCCAATATTGATAGGACCGCTCCGAAAAATCTGAAATTGCCTCCTCAGCCAGCTTAATCGCCTGTGCCTGATCGTCAGCCAGCAATGGCAAGAGAGTCTCGGCAAATCTGGCGAGATTCCATGCGCCAATCCCGGGCTGATTGTGGTAAGCATAACGACCCTGCTGGTCTATGGAACTAAATACTGTCACAGGATTATACACATCCATGAAGGCACATGGACCATAATCAATCGTTTCTCCGCTAAGGGCCATATTATCAGTATTCATCACTCCGTGAATAAAACCTACAAGCTGCCATTTGGCAATTAGCGCTGCTTGACGTTCCATTACTTCCCGAAGCAGAACAAGATATGGATTATCTTCCACAGGAGCTTCTGGATAATGTCTTTGCAACGTGTAATCAGCCAGAATACGCAGATCCTCCACAGTCCCCCATGCAGCAACATATTGGAAGGTTCCAACACGCAAATGACTGGCAGCAATCCGGGTCAGAACCGCCCCCGGCTGTTCCGTTTCCCGAATTAGCGGCTCCCCTGTAGCTACCACCGCCAAGCTGCGAGTCGTAGGAATCCCAAGTCCATGCATAGCTTCACTGATGATATATTCGCGTAACATCGGTCCAAGCGCTGCCCGGCCATCGCCACCACGAGAGTATGGGGTTCTTCCCGCACCCTTCAATTGAATATCTACACGATCACCTTGAGGGGTGATCTGTTCGCCCAGCAGCACTGCTCGACCGTCTCCCAACATGGTAAAATGTCCGAATTGATGTCCAGCATAAGCTTGTGCAAGCGACAGGGTACCTTCAGGAACTTCGTTGCCGGCAAGAATCCCAAGACCCTCCTTACTCTGTAGTGCTGTGCTATTCAGCCCAAGAGTAGCAGCCAATGGTTCATTAAAAATAATCAGTTCCGGTTTACGCACAGGCGTTGGCTTAATCCTTGTAAACATTGATTCCGGCAGATGAGTATAACTGTTCGCAAAATTCCAGCCTATATCTATTTTCTCTGTCATATTATCTCCTTTTTATACCCTCAGTCTCTATGCCTTTATTAACTCAGAATAAGTTATGTTAAAATTTAATGCAAATCTTCTCGCAGACCTATGTTTTTGCCGAAGTGTTACAAAGACCGCCCGGCTTCCTGCCATTTTATGCAGGGAACCGGGCGGTCTTAATTATGATGTTCTATCTTGTTTTCAACTTATTTGGAAGCTAATTCGCTCCGCCTTTGGAGAGCATAATATTGAGAATGGTCTTGTCAGTATCCGCCAGCCCTTCCTGAACCAAACGCTCCATGTTGCGGATGGTATCTTCCACCTCTTCGAAAATTACACCATCCTTGGTTGTAGGAGCAATGTTGTTCATAGCCAGTGTGGCTGCCTGGATCGCCGTATTAGTGGAGGTGGAAATCTTCAGCGCACAGGTAGAATTCGCACCGTCACAGATCATGCCTGACAAAGAAGCTATCGTATTCTGTATCCCATGCTTGATCTGCTCAAGACTGCCGCCCATGAGATAAATGATCCCGCTATTTGCTCCTACTCCCCCTGCAATCCCTGAACCACATAATGGGGACAAACGCCCGATATAATGTTTGATGTGCACAGTGACCAGATTGCTCAGTGCAAGCGCCCGAGCTAGCATTTCTTCATCTTTGTCCAGCAATTCCGCCAGAGCTATAACGGGAAGCGTACAGGCGATGCCTTGATTGCCACTGCCCGCAGTTGTCATCACAGGCATTGCACTGCCATCCATTCGAGCATCTGAAGCCGCTGCGGTAGCCGCGATAATTCTGTTCGCTACATCATTGCCGAACAGATTCACCGCAGATTGCTGATTCATTTTCTTACCTACTTGCAAGCCATAATCGCCTCGCAATCCCTCATCAGAGATCGCTTTGTTCATCCGCGCCCCTTCCAAGAGAAAGCTAAGGTCTGAAAAAGGAGCGGTACAGATAAACTCGAATATCTGGTCAACTGAGCCCGCATACTCTTCCGTGTCGGAAAGACCAGGCTTGCCACAGTCGGCTTTTGAATTCCGGGGTGTTATTTTCTCCCCGTCCAGAGCCAAATATTCTATATGGGTGTGCTCTCTGGCAATAATGGCAGTCGCCGTATGGTTCTGCGTAAACAACTGGGCTTCAATATATAATTTCTCAGGAGTGTCCTTTATCTCCACTTTTAGCAGCTTTCTATCCAGCAGGTCATTTGCCATCTTCAACTCCGCCTGCGTCAGACCTGACAGAATTTCCAGCTCCTTGTGAGAACGGCCGACCACCGCTCCAAGGGCTGCTGCGATGGGCAGGCCTGTCTGGCCTGTCCCGGGAATGCCCACTCCCATTGCATTTTTGATAATATTACCGCTGAGATGCAGCTGAATCCCCGTAATTTCTTCCTCGAGAAGCTCTGCCGCCAAGGAGACGGCATACGCAACTGCAATCGGCTCCGTACAGCCTTCTGCCGGCACGACTTCCTTGTGTAAAATTTCCAATAAGTTGCTCATGTATGCATTTCCCCCTTTTCTCTCGCTGTTGGACTTATTTATATATAGTAACTCAGAGAGAAGTTTCAGGGAATCCTTTTTCTTAGGAATCACTCCTTCATCCCCCTAATATAGTGTAGGAAAGAAAGGCGGGATGTACGTGAGTAAGAGGGATGAGCAAGAGCAAAGGGCGATCTTTCTAGCTGCAGTCTGCGGGCAAACCTATACACAATTTTCAAATATAGATGGAGTTTTCGTCATTCCATTAGATTATCAGCTATGTCATCCCATTGAAGCACAATCCTTCAATAATGTATGGGAACGTTTCGGCTTTATTTTGGAGTCTCCACAAGAGATTATTATTGCCTTTCGGGGAACCAGTACGACGACCAATTGGATATCCAACGTCCTCGCTTCACAGGAACGGTTCAAATATCTTAAAGAAGACTCTCTCACCCATCGTGGCTTCACCAACATTTATTCTTCAGCTCGGGACGGCATCTTCTCTGCGCTCTCCAAGCTATCTCCTGACAAGACCTTATACATTACGGGCCACAGCCTCGGTGGAGCGCTCGCCACCTTATGTACCTCAGATATTGCGGCAAATACCTCTTACACCTCACCTAACCTATATACTTATGGTTCCCCACGGGTAGGCGATCCGGACTTCGTTAATATTTTCAAACAATATGTGCGGAAGAGTTACCGGTATGCCAATCTTTTTGATGTTGTAACCTACGCACCTCCACATGTCTATAAGCTCCCCAAACGGGAAAAAAAGTATTATTACAATCATGTCCATACTTTTAACTCACTGTCTTTCCAGAATGGATCTACAAGTGGTAATCACGTAATCAGCAGCTATTTCGCCGAGCTCTCCAAGCTCCAACCGGAATTCGCTCAAGAATTATGTATAACGAACCCTGGATTCTGTCCACTCGTGGCTACGAAAGCAGAAGTATAATGTAAACACAAAAAGGAGGTGCCCAACAAGCCATATGCTGGCTGCCGGAACACCTCTTTTCTTCGTATGATTCGATGCCATCAGCAGTTACAAAGTCACTAACGGACTCCATCGACACTAACAGCAGTATATTTCCACTTTAAGAATTCCATCGGACCCCATGGCCACTATTGGCATAAAAACCCGTAATATAAGTCACTTTCTAACGAATAGCTGCACTGGAGTCCGAAACGCTGCCCAAAAGGCGATTATTTAGCAATTAACATCATCTGGGTCCGATACCGGTACGAATGAAACTAGATCAGAATATAAAATAAACTAATACCACACCCAGGACTAACAGAATAAGTGAAACTATGTGCTGTTTCGTATGTTTTAGAAATTTCCAGTCGATAAACGACTGAAATCCTATTGCTACTATTATAACTACAATCCAAAACCACTTCATAACCGTACCCTCTGGGCCATCGGCAATTATTATCACAATCCCCGTAATTAATCCCACAAGTGCAAGTATAAGCTTCCCTTTTATATTAAGCTCATAACCGTCCTCAGGAAGTTTTTCTTTATCCGGGCCAACAATCCATATCCTTAGAAATAGGTTAGAAAAAGCAAGGATTATAAGTATAAGTCCAATTTTCACTTTCGTTCACCTCCACTCTTATATAGAATTCATTCGTATTTATTTCTGATCATTAGTTCTTTGATTTCTCTTAACTCATTTAATATTTCTTTTGATAGTTGTGTACTTCTAGAGTTATCGATGCCTACTTTAATCACGAATATTCCAAGCAACAAATAGATGATTAGCATTACGATGATCCCCAATTCACGTTCACTCCTCTTATTTTTGTATATTTCATTAAAGATATAGTTAGCATTAGATTAATATTATTCCCATGATACCATAATAAGGATATCTAATTAACACTCAGGAGCTTGCCGTTGGCTTGACAAATGATCAGTATATTCGATAAAATATACTATATCTTGATAATCGAGATAATTGATATGCGAGACTTTTTTTCTATGCGGGAACGCGATTAATCTTAACTGAAAAGAGGGAACACAATGGCAGTACTTATTCTATACGCTACAAAATCTGGAGCAACAGAACAATGTGCAAAAGTATTATCAGAAGAGCTACCTCAGAGCAAAATTTGCAATATCGAACTAGAAAAGCCAGATATCGAGGCATTTGATAGCATTATTTTAGGCGCAGGAGTAAGAGATGAAAAAATATATAAAGCCATTCGTGACTTTATCAAAAAAAATAAAGATGAGTTACTGACTAAGAAGATGGGCTACTACATTTGCAACGAGAAACCTAAGAAAACCGAAGAATTAATAGAGAAAAATTTCCCTGATGATCTGAAAGAAGCTGCGATTTGTATTGAATCTTTTGGAGGTTATAAGGCCTATAAGGCTCCAAAGGAAGGTACTGATCAGCTAAAAGGGATTTTGGTAGATAAAATAAGAGAATTCTCACAAAATTTCAAATAAAAAATCCTGTTACCAAGACGAAAATCTTGATAACAGGATTCTTTTTTTATATACGTTTATTGCGCCTTGAGGGTCACTTCAAACTTCGCACCGACATCACCAACAAATACAATTTTACCGTTGCTAGGAAGTTTGACTTGTTTAAGACCGCTAATGGTGAAGTAATTCACACATACACCATTCTCATCATAGACGGCAAAGGAACTTTTGGTTGGCAGCTCTACTGTCATTATCTTACCTGTTGCCGTTTCAGGAACTCCATACCATCTAGCATATCCATCTGATTGGATAGTTACCATAGATTGCGGGCCTGCATAAATAGGTTTAACCGCATCTTGATGTATAAACAATTGATTGCCAATCTTTAAATACTCCACACCATTTTTCTCTTCAAAAATAAGATCCGCAAGATCGCGCCCAGCGATGGTTGGGATTTGCACGGTCATTTCTGCTTTATTAGGCCCAGTTATTTTATTCGAGCCCATATAACCAGGTGCGTCAGGGAACATAGCGATTCCAGCTACCGGCATACTCATGTAATATTGGGAGCTGTACTTCTCGCTGACATCAAAATACAATTTCCCTTGACGCTGCTGCCACGCAGTAGTGACCTCTTGAGATAGGGCATTGGGTTCAAGCTTCTCAGCTGCATATTGGGTAACGGCAGTTTCACCAAGTCCTGGAATCACCCCATACCCTTGACTCCAAAGATAGATACGGCCATTGCTCTCCTTCACAAAGCTAACTTTACTTGTACCCTCTGCATCTAAGAATTCACCGTTCGAATTATAGGAAAATTTCTGCGCAGGCATTGTAGGAGCTATAATCGAAGAAATACTCAATTCCCCAGCTTTACTAACCTCTATCTTCATCAGTTGCGTAGAATCACCATAGACACCCGCATTGTTTAGCAATTCTTGCGGCATATCCTCTTTGTTCGAAGTTTTAAATGTAGGTGTAGCTTTGAGTTCCTTAATAACTCCCTTTTCCTGTAAAGCGCTGAGTAAAATTTCGTTGGCAAGCATCTGGTCCGTTGTACTTGATCCGCCAGAAGATATTACTGCTGCTGCCATCTGCTGCTCGGGCAATACAACTAATGAGGTATGATACAGACCTGTATCTCCACCCTTTGTCAAAGCCTTGATTTCGTACTGGTTAAATGGATATAAGTTCACACTGTCCCAGCCTAATCCATAAGCTAACGAATTATCGGTTCCTTTAGGCCATATTCCACGCTTATATTCCTCTTGTTCCATCGCTTTTACAGACTTTTCTGACAAAATGCCAGTCGATTGGCCTGTAAAAATAGTTGCAAAACGCACCAAATCCTCAGCAGTGGAATAGATACCACCTGTTCCAATCACGTTAATGGTTTCTTTGGGTAAAGCTGCTGAGTAGGTAGCATTATAGACACTAGCCAGCTGAGAAGAAGCTACAGAATCTACAGGCGTTTTCGTATGTTCAAGCCCTAGAGGTTCTGTGAAATTTTGATGAATGAATGTGGTAAAGTCCGTGCCACTGACCTTTTCAACAATCAACTCAGCCAACGTAAATCCATCATTACAATATACTGAGTAGGCGCCTGGATCGGCCTTCAGACGTTGTGTTGACAAAGTCTCTAGCAAACTATCTTTTGCAATAGGATCGGAATCATTAAATAAGAAAGAATTGGATAAGTTCGAGCCAGCAAGACCTGATGAATGATTCAACAGCATCCGTACAGTGATTTGCTTATAACGAGAATCTTCCATCGTAAAATTATTCAAATAAGATACGACTGAACCGTCCAAATCTACTTTTCCTTGCTCAACAAGCTTCATAATAGAAGCTGTTGTATACATTTTACTCGTCGAGCCAATACCATACATCGTTGTGACGCTTGGTGCTGTCTTACTCTCCACATGGCTAAATCCAGATTGACCGCTCACAACGATATTATCGCCATCAATAAGAGCATATTGGAGACTAGTCGTCCCCAGCTTCTCCGTTAAGAACGCCGCCTTCTCTGCTGCCACTTTCTGAGTGTTCACATACGTTTGCCCTTTGCTGCTATCCGCTGCTAAAACACTAGTAGGGACATACACCAATAGAAGCAATGTAACTAATAAGGATGCCAAATTTTTCTTCATACATAACCTCCCGATATGAAATCGTCATCCTTTAAAGGATAATTTATCCATGGAGTAATGTAAAGGAAGTTTATACTATTGGGATTATATATCTAATCTACTATTTCTACTCTATCTCCGATTCGAATTTCCCCTGTTTTGATTACTGAGGCATAGACTCCGAAATGCAAATCAAACTCTTTATGTAATTTTTTCAAAAGCACTGGGTCCTTCTGAAGACTATCCGGGTCCATCGTAATCACAACACATCTCTCACAAAAACTATCTACCTGTAGCTGTACATCCCCAATGTTGAGCCGGCGTCCAATCCAATCTCCTTCAAAAAGAGAATCATCATTCAGCGCGATAACAAAATTCCCGCGAAAACGCCGTTGATCCAAGGAATGCCCCCAGGTTGCCTCCAGTTTTTTTAAGCTGGCATCCGTAATGAGTAGAATACTAGCGCCATCCACGGATAGGAGCTGCGGATGTTCTGGCTGTGGATGTGCAGCTTTTAGACCAGACATAGTGATTGGAGTTTTGGTTTGGCTTTGGATTTCTTCCAATAGATTATCATCCCATCCAAAGGTTCGCCCGTCTGATGCCGTTACATGGATTTGTCCATCTATAAATTGCGCTTGATAGGTAAGCATATTCGGTATATTTCTAGCGGTGATATATCTTCGCCAGCCCTCTTTTGACTCATCGTAAAAGGAGCAAAAACGGTCACCAAGCATTCCATAGGGTTCAATCATACAGCTTTCTAATTTTTCACCCGCAAATGACTTGACCGGGTAACGATTAATTCCTTGAATTTCACCAACAACTGATAACATAATACAACGCCTCCACTTGTCTTAAAATGCAACGTATCTTCCTATTCTACCTGATTTTATTTAACTGTTGTATGAATATCTAATAACCCAGAAATTTTATATGTTTTATTGAGTTATATGTTTTATACTATGACTGTTAGACATATTGCATTTTGAAATAACACTCACTCCCCCATAAAGAAGAGAGGTAACCTGCTGTGCGGACAAATGATTTTCAAGGTTTTGACTTTGTTTTTACTCAAGCCGTGATGGGTATGGCCCTTATTTCGCTTGATGGAACGTTCCTAAAACTGAATTCAGCATTATGCGACCTCTTGGGGTATGATGAAACCGAATTAACTACACCCTCTCCAACCGTCCGTACCCTTCTAGATCAGATTCATAAATTCATTTCACTAGGAAGCTCTCTTCCATCTACGAGTACTGATCCGCAGAGACTCGAAGTAGATTATTTCCATCCCACCGGATACCGGTTATCTTTAAAAGTCTCCATATCTATCCTTTCGGATGACATTGGTAAACCCATATTTTATTTTACTCAATTCGAGAATAAGACCCTGATCAGGGAAATGGAGACTCAGCTTCAGGTTGTGAAGACCCATCTACTTGAAAAAGAGAGCTCTTTTCTACAGCTGCTGGAGGAACTTCCTCAGCCCGTGCTTATCACTAGGGAAGGGATCGTTCTGTATGCAAATTCGGCAGGTTTACAATTAATCCATGCAGAAAGCCTAGATCAAGTGCTTGGTCTATCGACTATGGATATTGTCGACTACTCTAATTATGAAATTCTCTCAGAACGAAGAAAGAAATTCAACACTGATAGAACAACAGGTTCTGTCTGCTACCTGATTAATTGTTTAAATAACCAGCAGAAATATGTGGATGGAATTACATTGCCGATTATCTTTGATGGAAACGAAGCGTACATTGGCATATTTAAAGATATATCCGAGCAAGTATTGGAAGATGAACGACTGATTCAGTCCGAGAAATTATCCACAGCAGGACAGTTAGCAGCTGGAATCGCTCATGAAATACGGAATCCTCTTACAGCCATTAATGGTTTTATGAAGCTACTGCGCTCTTCCGAGCGGATGAATGATAAATATATTTCCATTATTGAGTCAGAATTGAAACGCATCGAGTTCATCGTCAACGAACTGCTTGTCTTATCTAAACCCCAAACCACTCATATTAGTAAACCAGTGGATTTATTGTCTTTGCTGGAACAAGTCACCACACTAATGAATGGACAAGCTGCCCTAAAAAATCTCAAGATCCTCCCTGTCTGTACTGATCATTCCATTTGGATCAATGGTGAGGCTTATCAGCTTAAGCAGGTATTTATTAACTTACTTAAAAATGCGATGGAAGCAATGAATCATGGGGGAAACATCTATATTCATGTGCAAACCTATGACAGAGAAGCCCGAATCAGTGTGCAGGATGAAGGCTGTGGGATGACAGAGGAACAGATCAATGCCCTCGGCAAACCATTTTATACGACCAAAGAAACAGGAACAGGCTTAGGTTATATGATCACACAAAATATTATACATAATCATGGCGGAGCGATCTCTGTAGAAAGTATTCTGGAGCAAGGAACAACTTTTACTGTGAGTATTCCAACGATCATTACACCTGAGGAATCTATCATGTAGAAGAGGTATCGCAACATCATGCAAGAATGCCCCTAATTTTCACATTATAATGGTTGTACATAATTTGAAAAGAAGGTGCAGCAATGACTCGTGAAGTTCGAACAGTAGTTTTCGATCGTGACTTAAAATTTGAGGCCTATCGATTCGAAGGTATTATGCAGAAGTTTCCCAACCATTTTCATGACTATTATGTCATAGGTTTTATTGAACAAGGAAAGAGACATCTGCTATGTAACCAAGAAGAGCATATTCTTAACAGCGGAGATGTGGTCATCTTTAATCCGGCGGATCCCCATGCCTGTGAACAGATAGACGGGAGAACGCTTGACTATCGCTGCATCAATATTCAGCCGGAAGTCATGCGTGAGTATGTGCTAGAAATTACCGGCATAGACTACTTACCGCGGTTCACACACAATGTCCTCTACCAAAGTGAACTGTCGAGCCCTTTACACGATCTGCACCAAATGATATTAGAGGATCAATCCGATTTTCAAAAAGAAGAGTTGTTTCTATTTCTCTTGGAGCAGCTTCTGAGAGAATACACGGAGACAGAAACCCTCTGTCCCGCTCAAGAGCCTACTTCTGAAATTAAAATCATTTGCGAATACATAGAGTTACATTATGCGCAGAACATTACGCTGAACCAGCTAAGTGAATTGAGCGGCTTAAGTAAATATCACTTGCTGCGTTTATTTACCAGACAGAAAGGAATATCACCTTACCGTTACTTGGAAACTATTCGCATCAACCACGCCAAAAGGCTTTTAGAACAAGGAATATTGCCAATAGAAGTGGCCTCTCTAACCGGATTCAGTGATCAGAGCCATTTCACAAATTTTTTTAAAAGACTCATAGGCTTAACCCCTAAGCAATATATGCGTATATTTGTTCAACAAACGGGAGTAAAGTCATCAATGGAACTTACGAAATGATAGATCAACGTAAGATTAACACAGGACATCTGCTGGCATTACTTACGATTTTAATCTGGGGAACCACCTTTATCTCCACAAAAATACTGTTAAAAGACTTTACGCCTGTGGAAATTCTGTTCTTCCGTTTTCTTATTGGGTACTTTGTACTGTTACTGATCTATTCACGTCCAATCCGAACTACATCCTTTAAAGAGGAATTACTCTTTATCTCAGCAGGTCTTTGTGGAGTCACGTTATATTTTCTTATAGAAAATATTGCCCTAGTCTATACCCTTGCATCCAATGTAGGTGTGATTGTCTCCATCGCTCCATTTTTCACGGCGGTTATCGCTCACTTCTTTTTAGAAGAAGAGAAATTTCATAGGCAGTTTTTTATAGGATTTTTGATAGCCTTGGCAGGAATTATATTAATTGGGCTGAACGGGAGTTATCTTCTGCCACTGAACCCCATCGGCGACTTGCTGGCATTGCTGGCACCTGTGGTTTGGGCAATATATTCAGTGTTGATGCGAAAAATAAGCCTACTAAAGGTTCATACTATAGGGGCTACCCGCAGAGTATTTTTCTATGGTCTGCTGTTTATGCTGCCTCCTCTGTTTCTGTTTGATTTCCAGCTGGGTCTGAGTAGATTCAAAGAGATTTCAAATGTAGCTCACCTGCTTTTCTTAGGTCTGGGTGCCTCGGCACTGTGTTTTTTGACTTGGAATAAAGCTGTAGGGATTCTGGGGGCTGTAAAAACAAGTGTATACATCTATATTGTGCCTGTAATTACAGTAGCAGCTTCTGCCCTTGTTCTGAATGAAAAGATCACCTGGGCAATCCTGACGGGAACTTTTTTAACGCTCACCGGTTCATATATTTCCGAACGCAAACCTAAATAACCACACCATCTTTAACATTTAATAAAAAGAAGCCCCAGCAGCGTGATGCATACTGGAGCTTCTTTAAGTTTCATTCCATACTCAGAACAACGAGACAGGAATAAGCTTTCTTCCGCCCTTGATCAGGGTCGATTCCAGCATGTCCCCTTTGACGCCTCCAAAATAAAGCTGCCAATACACGCCAAAACGCACGCTGACATCATTCTTCACCAGCTCCGGCGGCGTAACAATCAGCCATTGGAATTTGAGCGCCTTGGAAATTTCGAAGACGGGGTCAAGCACGTTATTGGAGACCATTTCTCCGAAAGGATTGTCATATAAAAAGACCGTCCAGCCTTTATTCTCACGATTCACCCGTTTATGCGTCATGATCATCATTGCGACCAGCAGCTGTACAGATTGACGTTGCCCACCACTGCCGACTGCTTCATCCAGTGCGCCGCGATTAATAATCTCCCAGTCCGAATAATGATAATCTTCCGGTGCGGCGTAGAGGAAATAATTCTCCGTTACCGGTTTATACACTTGAAGTATCGGAAAGCGGTTCTGCAGCGCCGCATAGACAATTCGTCCGTCATTAATAACCTCTTTGATTACCAGCGCCGGCACTTGTTCTATCTTGGGATACTTTTTGAGCAATTCATTGATGCATTGATTGAAGTAGTCACTCACCATCGGCTCTACCTCATCGCTTGTTCTTGGCACATTGATATTCTTGTAATTCAGACGTACCAGCGGGAAGGCATAATTATTCTCGTTATGAATAATCATCCGGCGTTCCATTCGCTTCATAATATCAATGATTTGTACCACTCGTAGAGATGCCCGGCCAACCCACATCTTGCGGGAGAGATCCATGCCTTCCTTATCGCTTTGAATGCTCTCGATCTGATCGCGCGAACTGCGTAGCATGGAATCTAGGACTTGCAGTGCAATGGCGAAATTATCCCAATGGACCGTATTCAATCGATCTAGAATCTTGGTCTCCAGTTCGGAATTCCGTTCATTTTTCGCAAGTTTTTCGGTTAAGGAATTTTTCTCTTCCTTCACCTTTTTGGAGATCTCATCCTGTCTAATCCGGCTATCCTTAATGCGGAGAAGCCAGTCGGCTACTAGAGGCTCGCAGCTTTCTCTAACCCTCAGCGTTATTTCTTCTGGCACACTCCGTAGGTTGACGCGATCCTCAATATGCGCGTTCATTATTTTGATTTGATTGGATAAAGTCTGAAGGAGGACATCGATTCGGTCCAAGGATCTTTTACACTGATTAAGCATAAGCTCATTCGCTTGGCAGCGCTCCTGAATTTCTGTCTCCTTATCCCCTAGCGCCTCATTCCAAAGCTCCACGGCACGTTCATGTTTCTCTTTGATCCCCTTCTCTACTTTGCGCAACTCTTTCTGCAAGTTCTCCAATTCAGTCTGGCAGCGGATGTAACCGTCGTGAACAATCTGATAGTCTTCCTCCAACGAAGTAGTATCCGTCTTTTGGCGATTTCTTGCAGCCATAATGGTCTCGGACGTTTCCGTAGGTTCGGTCGCCTTCCGCCAATTCACATCCACTTGATTCAGGCTGGATTCAAGCTCAGCCAGATTCTCGCTTGCTGCTTTAATCTGTGCAGCTCTTGTCCGAACTTCCAGTTCATTTTCAGTTAATGATTGCTGTAGACTTTCCACGGTACTAAGCTGCTGCAATAGAAGATTCTGCTCTACAGGATCTACAGGTATGACTTCTCCTTCATCAGAAAGCTGGGGATCTGTTGGGAAAACAATCTCAGGAAACCATCGTTGCAGTCTAGGGAACATCGCATATTCGGTTTCTCTCGTCCATTTATTGCGTTGTCCACTCAAGCTTTCTATTTGCACCTTTAGGTGTTCAAGCTGCTGATCTTTACCTGCTAACTCTTTGCTCACCATATTCTTTCGTTCGATTATTTTTTGTTTTTCCTTATAATCTTGTTCCTGTTTCTTCGTCCGTTCAATCCAAGCTTGCAGAACCCCCGCTCTCTGCTCATGCTCCACACTTAGAACTTTGTTCTCAGCGAGCTCCCGTCCGATCCGGGTAAGCGTCCCTTCGTTCTCATCCATCTCATGGCTCAGATTGTTAATGCTCTGCTGAAGTTCAGCCTGCAGTTTAATAAGGGCATCCTGCTTGGCTGTAAGCGTCATGGTATTCTCAGTTTGGAATAAACGTTCATATTCTTGACGCACCGATTTTAACTTAGATAAATAAGCTTCAGAGTCCTGAAGGATCTGCTCCTGTTCTTTGAGCTTCCCCTGAATACTGCTCTTCCAATCCTGGAAACGATCCGGCTGCAAGACCATTTGCGGCCCTTGATTCGCAAAAAGCATGAAGGATGCTTGATGCGGAGCTGCCATCTCTTCACGGATAAAGATCGGCACCGCTGATTTAAGCAAGGTGTCCTTCATCAGTTCCGGCTGAATTTTATCAGCTTCGCGCCGGGTCATAATCAAACTATATGGAAGTAACGGATATTGCTCCAGTTCTTCCTCACGTTCAAGATACGGACGGTCATTTAAGTAGGAACTACCTAGTGTTGATTGAATCTTTAACGAATCGAGTGTATCTTTGACCGTCAGAATATCTGAATTGGGTAGCCAGTAGGATTGGTTCTGAAGTTCCACATCCATGAGCTGATTATAGTAATCCCTTCTGGAACGTTTAGTCTGTTGCTCTACTTCATCTATTTTTCGGATAAAACGTGCCGGGATAACATCTTGTTCTTCAAAAAGGCCAGTAGCTCCTAAACGATTATGCTCTTCATACATTTCCAGCAGTACAACGAGCTGTGACCATAATTGGGATTCTTTCTGAGTCTGTGACTCAAGCAGAACCCCAAGCTCGTCCGCTTCACGCTCATAAGAACGCCGTTTCTCACTCAGCTCAGCATGACTCTTATGCAGTGCCAGCTTCCGAATCTCTTCCTGCTTGTGCTGTTCTTCCAAGTCTCCAATGTCTTCAAGAATCGTTTTGGCCGCTGAGATCGTACGCTGCAGGGTAGCTGCCGGAGAATGGGCGGCATCCTGCCCATATTGGGCTGCGAATGCTCCGAGTTCTTCCGTGTATTGCCGAATAGATAAGGTCAAATCATTGATCTGATTATCCAGCCCGGCCAGCTCTACCAAGAAACTTTCCCTTTCCTTGCGCAATCTTCTCTCTTCCGCCGTTAGGTCTTGCTGTGCTGTCCCAAACTCTCTGATCGTTTGCTGCCAGAGATTAAATACCACATTCCACTGTTTCCGCAGCTGTTCCTTGGCTGCCTGAATGACCTCTTGCCGTTCTTTCATCTCCAGAGAACCTTCGATAGCTTGAATTTCTTTTTGCCACTGCTCAATTTGCCGGGTATGGAGCAACCGTTTAGCCAGAAAATAAGCTACTTCAAGCTTCTTCTCTTGCGCTTTGGAATCCTCCAGCCGATCACGCGCACGGCTCTGATCATCACTGAGCTTCTTAAGCTCTTCTTGCTTCAGTTCCGTTTCTTCCTTACTGCGTAAGTATTTAAGATTGTCTGTCTCAAAGCGCAATTGCTTCGCATCCTGATAACGTCCAGCCAGTTCATCAGCAATCTTACTTCGCTCAGCTTCTGCATTTCTCTGCTCTTCATAGATAACCGTATAGATTTGGCGTCCACGTAATTCCGTTTCTTGAACTACGTTTTCTGCTTCCACGCCTAGTTTTACCAGCTCATAAAGTGGTGCAGCCATACTAAGAAACTCTGTATAGACCTGCTCCCGCTGTTCAAGCATCGGCAAGCGCTGAGCCACTGTTGCTGTATCGATAAACATCCGCTGCAGCGTATTGTCGTCTTCCTTTAATCCTTCATTCAGACTAGATCCGATTTCAGGAATAATCAGCTTTTCGAACAAGTTATGATTGGTGAAGGCATCATTCTTTTTAAAATAACCTTTGATACCGCCCTCTTCACCATTGATCCGCCGCATATTACGCCACTCGGCGATATGGATATCCCGGGTAGCCAGGAAGTCATAATATCTTTTCAAATCCGAGCTATGGCTGCCAAAAGGTACAATCTCTCCCCGCCGATCGCGCACAAATTTCTGGATCGTTTCAAAACTCGTAGGTTCAGCAGTCACCTCGTCAAATAACGGCAACGTTGATAGCGTAAGTTCAGCCGCTTCACCGTAATCTGTAAGTGCGTACAGCAAGTAATCCACTTTGATATCCTGCTGATCAAGCGAATTATGTGCCGTCATAGCGATTCCCGTGGTCATATACTCATTGCGCTCATTGTTGTCGAGATGCCATTCGATAGCTACGTGAAAAGTGTACGGTTTAAGTTGTTTTTTATGATTATGAAAGAATGCCTCAACCTGGTTCTCACTGTCTTTGCCCCATGGTGTTTTGGGCATTAATAGCTGGAAAATTGATTGCAGCAGTACGCCCTTTCCACCGCCATTCATGAGCGTAATAAGCGTATTAGCGGGTCCCTCTTCGTTACAGAGGTCCAGAATCATGTCGTCGTATTTCTTGAGCATCTTCTCGTATTTAAGTCCTGTAATTCGTATGCGTTCAATCCGCGGCATAGGTAGCACCGTCTTTCTCAGCTAAAGTTCTTCCAATGAGGCTCTTTAATTCCTGGTATCGATCGACATCATGATATAAATAACGCATTCTCTCATAAAGCTCTTCCCGAGGAAAGATACGCTTCTCTGTCTCAGAGATGAATACGAGCTTCTCCTCCTCCAGAAGTTTCATGCCTTCATGAATCAGCCCAATTCGTGAGCCTGCGCCTCTGGTCAGAAGATCGCTTTCTTCCTGACTTTTAGTCTGCATATAGAGACTGGTCCATACCTTAAACATCGCTTGGATATCAAGCTGCCACTGCTGGCTAAATCGCCCATCCTCATCCATCTGAATCCACGCCTGAAAGAGCGAGGACACCTGATCAGCAATTTGAATATAGGACATACTGTCCTGCCCCGACTTAAAATGAGTCTCATCCTGATCCATTTCGGCCAGAAAAACCAGGATAATAATATTGATAATATGTAAGTGTGTTTTACGCTCAACACGTGAATATTTGTTCTTCAACTGGGTGAAGTTGGTTGCAAACACTGATCCCAGCGGATTAACTAGCAGATGGAGACGGTGCCCGGAATTCATCACCCGACAGCCCCCTTCTTTAGCAACGTACTGAAGTGCATCATAAGTTCCTGCATCCTGAAGGCATTCAGCCGCTGCAGGGTCATCGAGAGGAATTACTTTTTTACGGAGCAATTCAAAAAATAGCCGCGAAGCTTGCTGTACCTGTTCTAATGTATAACTCATGTTAGTAACTTCTCACCTCTCCACGATCGTAATCATATATGGACTCATATCCAGACCAGGACACCGTACCCTTGAGGCTGGTTCTGGAGCAATGCTCGTCCGCAGCGTTTTGCCGCGTAAACTCTCCAACAGAAGATCTTCCGCAAGCACATATTGAATTAGCTGTTGGCATTCATCAGAAACGCCACTACCACCTTCTGGTGCCTGTTCCTGCACTAAAATATCTGTATGAAAAAACTGCACCCACAGATCAACAGCATCCGGTGTGTTAGCCCACCCTGTTAGTTCTTCGGCGGAAAAAGCGTCTGCAGTAAAGGTAAAGCTTCCCTGCTCAGCCAAGGCAGCAAAAACCGGCATCCACAGCTCCACTACTTTTCTCCATGGAATACCTTTAGGAATATATTGAACAGGCTCAGTGTCCACCTCATCTTCGAAATCATCCATCATTAAGTCGGGGATAAACCCTACCTCTTGTTCCTCCCAAGCCCAAGGAAGCGGATAAACGAAGTCCTGATTCGGAGCGAATAATCCGCTGAGCAGCAGTTCAAGACTGTCACCGCTTGGCAGACCCTCTTCATTCACCCATTCCTCCCATACGTGAGTACGAAAGTTAAACCCGGCTGCTCCCCAGAATAATTCAGGGAAGTTCAATCTTAAATTGGTCTCCATCTCAAAAATATTCAACACTACCTCAGCCAGCTCATCGTGTACACGCCTAGAAAGCTCGACTCGTTCAGAGAGAATACGGATCTCATTGAAGTCGATCACGTCTTTCTCATCATTGGCCAGCCGGGCCAGAGAACGGTGAATACTGTCAAAATGTTTGCGTTCCTCCTCGAACTGATGATGAATCTCTTCGAGTCGCTGATGCCGAGCCACTCCGAATTCACTAAAAATATGCTTCGGATTGCGGCGTAACGCATTGCGGTATTCTTGCTGTTGCTGAGTCATCTTACGGACACGGGAGATCAGTTCATTAACATCCTGAAGAGCCCGAGTTACGCGCCCATGCTTAATATGCATTTGAATTTCGAGCAGTTTGATGCTGATCTGAAATTCATCAATAATCTCATGGCTCATAAAAATGAGCTCCATTGCATATTCAGAGAGACGATAGATGGTTCTGCCGTTCTCTTCCCAACTGCTGCGAGTCGCATCCTCGTCCACCGTGAAATACTTATATTTCTGCACGGACATTTGCCGGGTCACATCATCATAGAAAAAGGATTCGAAATCCCCACCATTCCCGCTCCACAATAAACCGTCCACGAGACGCTCTACGGATTCGGTAGTCCCAAGATTGGCGATATTAAAACGTTCCAGCGCAGTCCAAGTAAGCTCAATAATATCCTCTTTGGATCTTCTCTCATTCGATTCTAGCTCCAGATAATAGACTTGCAGCAGAACGCTTAAAGATACCATTTCTTTGTAAGGTTGGATTTCGCCAAGGTTCATGCCAGCCCCCAAATTCCACAGGGGATTCAATCGTTTGTTTCGTTCGCCAAAATCCGACCAATTCATCTTTCTGCTAACCTCGCCATCACTTCATAATTTAAAATTTCCTGCGGAACTCTCCGGTCCTCTTCCAGCAATCGTTCCATATATGACTTTAGTTCGGGATAATTAGAGAATTCTTGAAGTACATTGTGTAGATGATCTGGGTTACAACTCTGGGGAACATTATACATATACGGTTCCTCAGTCAGTTTCATCATCTGCTCATAAATAGGGAGCGCCAGTCCAAGGTTTAAATCCGGATAACTAACCTTTAGTTTACCGTATATGTCCAAACCTGCTTTATCCATATCCCCGACATATAACAAGGTGGTTTGAAGGGGGTCAATATCCAATTCTTCAAGAAAGAGTAGGCTACTATCAATCTTCCAACCTTCACCGTAAATTAGCATGTCTGGAAACAGACCACAGATCTTCTTTTCACTAAGCATTAATCGTTTGGCTGAATGGAAAAATGACTTATTCTCCACAATAAGAATATTCCGAACGGGAACTAATGAACTGAAGTAAATAAATGGCTCCCTTGCGTTTACACTTTTTAAACTTTCCAGCGTAAGTTTAAGTCTAGTAAGAAATTGTTTACCTTCAGTTTCGGAGAGCCACTTCTCCTTACCAAACAGTTCCAGTGACCTTTCTTCTGTTGTAATGATTTCGCGATCCTTCGCCGTACGCAAAAAATTAGATACCTGCACAATCTGATCCCAAACCTCTTGTGTCTGAGTTTCAGGACGAATCAAGTAATAATGAAGATCCAGTAGATTCTGTACGCTTAACACGGCTGAAGGATCCCACCCCACTTGAGTTGAAACACTCTTATTTAACCAAAAATATGTATACATATAAGGCTGTTTAGAACTCATCGGACTGGACTTCACCGGTTCTAAGAAACCTTCAGCAACAAGCTCGTTTATACTATCCGCCAAAACACGAAATCCTCCGGCCCATAGATATTCTTCCTGTGTTTTATAAGCAGAACTAATGACTTCTTGTTCAATGCTGTCAAGATTTATTTTTCTTCTCCCTGTACGCACAGTTCCGTACTTGTTCTCCAACAAATTAATTATAATTACTCTCAATTCATCACCCTCACTAAAAGAAATAAAACCCCTATACATCCTGTATAGGGTTCTGAAGCACGGGAATATATGTTTCTATTATAACAATCCTTCAAAGGTTATGCTATTTTTGTTAAACAAAATAATAGATTCTATTGTTTACACTTTCCTATCAAAAAAGAGGTTATACTACGGATTTTCACTTTAACACATAGACTATTTACAGTGTTAGGTATCGCTAGAACATAATTAGGGAAAAACTCCCTGAAAACAGTCGATATTCGCTCTAAATGATCTGAATTAGGGAATTGCTCCCTAAAAATCAGGGAAATCTCTTCATTTTCCACCAAATCAGCTAAATAATAGGGAGGTTTTCCCTAATTATTAGCCGGATGACAAAAGATCGCAGAATTACAGGGAGAAATTCCCTGATTTTTCTGTTGAAACTTCATTAACCCTTATAGACTCCGCAAAAAAAAGACTGCCCCAAAAACCATGAAATGGCTGAATGGGACCGCCCTTTTTTATTAACTACTCGGCAACTCCTGGCATAAACGCCATACAATACTGCTCAAGTCTGCTATTAGGTAGAGGAATGACCTTAACCGTACGGAACTGATAATGCTCATAAATGGGCAAATTGCTCGGTGTCTGTGTCTCTAACGTACATAACGTATTGCTCATACGACATTCCGCGAGTAGCGGTGTCATGATTTTTGATACATATCCTTGACCTCGATATTGATCCTGCACTGCAAGCATATCCAAATGTTTATACTTCTGATCCCCAAACATTGATAACCACAAGGAACTCATACTACGCAAAATAGATAAACCACGTATAAATCCTCGCACCCCAATGATTCGGCAAATCGGTAATGACTTAATTATCGCAAAGACAATCTGTTTCATATACCTGACGTTCGAAATCACTGTCCCTGTCTGACGCTCCGAATGGAACACTAAAGCCACTGCTTCAAAGTTAGTAGAAGTCGTTAGTAAATCCGAATATGGATACAACATCTCAATGTAACGATGAAAAAAAATATTCAACACGCGTAATCGGGTTGATTCATCAGGCAAGATATGCTGATATAACGGATCATTTTTGGCAAATGCTTCGGCCAGAACACTGGCTGCTCTTGGAATATCATGCTGCTGAATTTTTAGTAATGTACTACAAATAGTTCCACCTCATTTAATAGTCTTACGAATTAGTATAACTCGTTCAATTGAATATGGCACGATGGTTCTATTGTCATTTCTTTATTGAATACGATATGATTGAAAAGATTACAAAAATACTGGGAGGTAAAATGGAAGATATTATACTGTGGCTTAAATACTTGTTTCTAGGGTTTGTTCAAGGGGCAACTGAGCCAATCCCCGTCTCTTCGAGCGGCCATTTGATCATCGCACAGAAATTGCTAGGCTTAAAACAAAATGGGCTATCATTTGAAATCTTAACAAATACGGCTTCACTAATTGCGATTTGTTTTATTTTCCGCAAAGATATCGGAAGATTGATCACTGGATTCGTTCAATTTATTCTGACCCGCAAAGAGGAATATAAGTCGGATTTCCTCTTCTCTTTGTACATCATCATCGGTACCTTGCCTGCGGTAATTGTTGCCTTACTCTTCAAGGATCAGATTGAGGATATCTTCTCGTCGGTTCATACCGTATCCATCGCCTTGCTGGTTACAGGGGTAGCTTTATGGTTGATCCGTAACCTTCGCGGACGTAAACAAGATGGTGACTTAAAAGCGAAGGATGCAGTTATAGTCGGACTTGCCCAAGCAGTCGCCCTTATTCCTGGGATAAGCCGCTCTGGTGCAACTGTCATCTCTTCCATCGCTGTGGGAATGAAGCAAGAAACTGCCTTACGCTTTTCTTTTATGCTTTATATTCCTGTCAGTTTGGGCGGACTTGTTATGGGCGCATCTGATATTGCCCACGATCCTAACCGCTCGCAGCTAGCCATTCCATACTTGATTGCATTTATTACTACACTTATCGTCACTTATTTCTCCATGCGTTGGTTTATGGGGATTATGGCTAAAGGTAATTTGAAGTATTTCTCTTATTACTGCTTCTTAGCTGGGATACTTCTCCTCATCTTTATGTAAGACATAACTTCAATTAAAAAACCTCATGACAATCTCTGAGATCACAGAGAGAGCATGAGGTTTTTTTATATTATTTCAACATGGATATTACTTCATCGCTCGACCGGATCTTACCTATGCGAGGGAAGATAGTTTTGCATACATAATCATGCTCTTCTTTAGCCATCGCGGTCATAGCATCTTCTACAAAAACTTGATGATAACCAAGCTGATAAGCTTCTCTAGCAGTAGTATCCACACCAATCGAGGTAGAAATACCACATAATACGATCGTGTCTATTCCGCGGCGTCGTAACTGCAAATCAAGATCTGTACCGAAAAATGCCCCCCACTGCCGTTTGGTAATCAGATGTGCATTTTTGATATTCGCTAATTCTGGTACGATGTCGTCCCAACCTTCTGGATAGGTCACGGAATTCATTTTCAAATCAGTTTTAGGTTTAAGCATATCTTGCCCATCTAGCCATGACACCCTCACCAGAACAACAAATCCTCCTTTCTCGGTAAAGGATTGGGCTAATTTGCTGGCATTCTCAACCACCTGAGTACTTGTATGCGGCCCCTGCTTTGGACTGTGGACAATTCCTTGCTGCAAGTCGATCACGACTAGCGCCGTTTTACTTGCCTCAATACTTTCAGATGCTAAGCTTGTTAATTCTTCCATTGTCTTCTCTCCGATTACTATCAATTTTTGTATACTACAATTACTCTATATTACCCAATAGGTGTCCCATTAGGTAATTTAATATCTGGCTTCAAGAGAACCACATCCCCTTTATCCGGTATTCCTCCAAGAACTAATACTTCTGATTGGAAACCCGCAATATTTCGAGCAGGAAAGTTAACTACCCCAATGATTTGTTGCCCTACAATCTCTTCGGCCTTATATCGTTTAGTAATCTGTGCACTTGATGTTTTGCATCCGATATCTGGTCCAAAATCAATTTGGAGTTTAATCGCAGGTATTTTTGCTTTTGCAAAAAACTCCGCATTAATAATTGTTCCAACACGAACATCAAGTTTTAAAAAATCATCAATAGTTACCATTTGCCAGCCCCCTATTTAGCTAAAATATTTTCCGACTACTTATTTACTTATTTTGAATGTTGTACTTTAAAGATTTCGCCCAAAAATACATTCCCATACCGAATAAGGTTATTATGCCACCTATAAACTGGAATAACGATATAGTTTCCCCTAATAATAGATATGCAAGGACTATAGCAAGAACAGGCTCACCAATAATCCCAACCGAGACAGTAGTTGCTCCAATCGACTTTAACAAAAGGTTAAAGATGTATTGACCAAAAATAGTTGGAATTATTGCAAGAAGCAAAAAATAAATCCAATCTGATGAAGCATAATTAATTAATGAGACATTATTTATCAAATTGTACACGAGCATAACAGTACCACCAATAAAAAAAACGAAAATGCTGTATAGACTTGCATTGATTTTGCCGCTTACTTTTTGCCCGGCCAACAGATAGACTGAAGCGAAGAATGTGCCAATTAACGATAAAGCATCGCCGATTAGTGCATCTTTCGAAACCCATATGTCTCCCCATGCAATAACAATCGAACCTAAAAGAGCAACAATCAGGCAAAAAACGGTTAGCAGGTTAACATGTTCTTTGAATAAAAAGTAAGACCCCATCATAACAAATAGCGGCTGTAACGATAAGATCACCATGGAGCTTGCAACTGAAGTATAGACCAATGATTCCATCCAGAATAAAAAGTGTAACCCTAGAAATAGGCCGGATAAAATAACGATGACCCAATCTTTTTTATTCATCTCAGTAGAACGAGCCATTTTCCCAGATGTAAAACAGAGCATGATGATTACAGAAATAAACAATCTATACATCCCGGCCACTGAAGTAGGTGTATCTGAAAGTTTAATCATGATTGAAGAGATAGAAACGGACAAGATACTGATAAATAACAGAATAAACGGATGAAATAGTATAGACGGTTTATTTGAACTAACCATAGTTCCTCCAAAAATGTGTGACAATCCCTGTGCACAGAATTGTATAATAAGTCTAGGCTGGATATAATAATATCACCGTCAGGGTCTATATTGTGCAACTATATCTTTAATTTATATAGAAATATCGTCAAATAAGGAGAATAAGCACTTTGAAAAAGCAATTGCACGAATCCATTCAATTTCCTGATGATGCATTTCCATACATCATGTACACTCATACCAATTATGAATCTATTCCTAATGGCAGAGGGGTTAACGATCTACATTGGCACCAAGAACTACAAATTACTTTAGTGACCAAAGGGAAACTAACCATACAAGTCAACGGAATCAATTATGATTTAGAAGCAGGTCAGGCCATCTTTATTAATAAGAGCGTACTTCATATTGTTACATACCTTAACCAAGAGGGTGAATATGTTAGTTTTAACTTCCCAGAGAAGTTACTTGCTTTTTATTCTGATAGTGCAATGGAAAAAAAGTATGTACTTCCGTATACCAATTCATTCTTGTTAAGTTTAGAAATCAAAGGAGATAAGGACTGGCATAATCAAATCCTACAAATTCTTTGGGATATGAAAAAAGAATTTGAATCGAAAAAAAAATGGGGATGGGAGTACGAAGTTTCTATCAAAACAGTCCAGTTATGGTTAATCCTTATATCAAATTTTTCTCTATCCTCTGAGGAATCGTCTAAATATAACAGAGTCCAGCAAGAGAGACTACAATTAATGCTTAGTTTTATTCACAAAAACTATTCTAATAATTTGACATTGAAGGAAATAGCAGATACAGCACATCTAAGTGTATCGGAGTGCACTCGAGGTTTTAAGAAAAGTATCCATATGACTCCGTATTTCTACTTAATTAAATATCGCATTAATAAAAGCTGTGATTTGTTAATAGCAACTGACTACACGATAACTGAAATCGCACAGCGAGTTGGTTTCAATAACGCAAATCACTTTATCCAGTCTTTTAAAAAACACTTAAACATAACTCCTAAGGAATTCAGAAAAATTAGAAATGAACGAACTTAAAAAATCAAAAAAGGCAGAGTCGATCACTTTGTCTGATTGCCTTGTGTTAGCGTAATTTCGATGTCCTACGTGAATCTCGAATATATTTCCAAGACACAAGCTTAATGTTTTCATTTTCTAATAGTCTATGATTTCGGGATCGCCATATAAACCATATCCCACTCTTTTCCAATAAAGTTACGTTTATATCTTCAACCTTTTCGTCCTGCATGAATTAGTGTTCAATTCTCCTATATGATAAACTTGCAAGAAGTTATCTGCTATTTATCTATTAATAAAGGAGCGGAAAAATGAGATGGGCAAAAAGAAAAAAACATTACCCGCCAATTTTGCCGAGCTGGTTAAAACGAATGATATATCTGCCTTAAAAGAGGTATTTGAGCTATGCGAATGGGATGCCCGTGGGGGTTACAGCAAAGGTACCGCCCTCAGCTTCCGGCAAATACCGGATGAGATGGTTTCCTGGCTTGTGGAGCAGGGTGCTGACATCAACGCTGCCGACAACTATAAGCGTACCCCTCTTCATGCTCAGGCTGCAACCTGGTCCGGAAATGTCCCCTTACTCCTTGAACTAGGTGCAGATATGGAAGCTCTGGATTACCACAATGAGACACCGCTGCACTCAGCAGCTGCTTCTTACAAAACAAAAGTAGTGCGTGATCTGGTGGTACGCGGCGCAAATGTCCATGCAGAAAATAACCGAAAAAACACACCTCTCGCCAAAGGATTATTACAATGCCGGAATATCGATATAGTTCACATGGCAGAAATCTCGCGAATTATGCTGGATGCAGGAGCAGTAATCACGCCGGAGATGAAGGAATCCGTGCGGCGTATCGGCAAGGATTTTGAATTCGTCAGAACAAATTACAATAAAGATCGACTGGATGAAACTGCAAATGCTCTCCTGGAGCTGTACCGGCAATTTGATGTCGAGCCTATAGCGAAACTGCAGAGACATGATGGAATCTCTCCTATCGAGGTAACGGCAACCGCATGGCCCGCACAGCACCAAGAGCTGTGGGATTTTCTCGTCCCTGCTTCAGGACACGCGACAACGGTGCAGGGTGAGGTTATCCGCATCACAGGGCGGGTGTCTCATGAAATCCTTAATAATGGCGGAGGAAACTGGGATGCCGATTACCGTAAAATGCTGGATGCACTGATACGGCATTTTAGCACGGGAACGCCTTTAGAGCCCGTCCTTCTTCAAGAAGCAACATCACTCGCCAAACGGTTCCGCAACATCGCTGGCAATGAGCAACCGGCCAGATTATGCGAGCTGGCGGTGCGATGGGTACTTGCCAATCCTCAGCCTATTTCTATGACACAACCCGATTATTCCCGTTAAGTCTATCCAAAATCCTTAACGTTGTCTATTAGCTAACTAAAGAAAACAAAGAAACGCCCCGAAGAAAAAAACTTTGGGGCGTCAATTTGCATATATTCTAGATCCAACAAGTTTTAAGGATAATGACGAGAAGAATGTAAAGCACAAGAATTGTACCCGTTGATGTCCAAGGATTAATACAAACTGGAGCCTTTTTTTGTTCTTGAACGCCCCCAACACAATTATATCCCATTTTAATCCCTCCCTAATTACTTTTTTTAATTTCAATTTCACAACAGCATATGACTATGTATCATCAAGTGATTGGGCATTAAATAACTTTGTCGCTTGTATCTAAGCCTATGACTCTATTCATTTTCTTTAACTTGACAAGCATACATAACTTTATGCTAATATAGACAAATCAATAACGTTGATATATCATCTATTCTTCAATTAGGAGAGATCATATGGATTCAAGAGAACCTTTAGGTTTGGTCATTCGAGATTTGCATTTAGAAATAGCAAATTATTTAACAAAGTTACTTGCTCCTTTTCGACTTGCACCTGAACAGCATCTACTTATGGCTCTGATGCTTGAGAAAGAAGGTCTATCTCAGAACGAGATTGCTGCTAATCTTGGTAAGGACAAAGCCAGTGTTGCCCGAATGATCGCCAGCTTAGAGAGCAAAGGTTACATACACAAAGTAACAAGTGCGCAAGATCGCCGAGCGGTAAATGTATATGTAACAGAAGAAGGACGGAAATTAGAGAATACTATAAATGAGGTGACGGTCAATTTAAACGAAATTATCGAGTCAGGATTATCTGCTTCAGATTACTCAACGTTAAAGACTTTGCTAACACATGTGCTGAATAATGTAAGAAGTGCTTAAAGCATTTCTCTCCCCCTTATAGTTGATATATCATCTATCATGCAAAAATAATACGAATCAAAATTCTGAAAAGAGGTTCATCATTATTATGGAATCATCATCAACTGTTCAAGTTAAACGTCCAGCCCTCATGGCCTTCTCGCTTATGTTAGGTGCATTCGTCGGGCTATTTAGTGAAACCGCCTTAAACATGGCTTTTACAAATTTAATGGATGAATTTTCAATCAACGCCTCAACGGTTCAGTGGCTAACCACAGGATATTTACTTGTATTAGGTATCCTCGTTCCAATATCCGCCCTATTAATGCAATGGTTTACCACTAGACAATTATTCACAGCTTCCTTGCTATTATCTATCGTCGGTACATTAATTGCTGCCCTCTCGCCTAATTTCACCTCATTATTAATTGCAAGATTAGTGCAAGCCTTAGGGACAGGCTTATTGCTTCCATTAATGACCAATATTATTCTTATTATTTTTCCTGCACATAAACGCGGAACTGTCATGGGAATGATGGGGCTCGTTATTATGTGTGCACCGGCACTTGGGCCTACTCTATCTGGTTTAATTGTAGATCATTTTGGGTGGGAGTATATCTTTTGGATAAGCTTACCTTTATTGTTATTTACATTAGGTTTCGGATTAACATTCATTAAAAATGTAGCCAACATCACAAAACCTAAAATAGATATTTTATCCATCTTGCTTTCTACTTTTGGATTTGGTGGAATCGTCTTTGGTTTTAGTAACTTTGCTGATCATTCTTTGAGTGAAATCATTGTTTTGCTGCCTCTTATTGTTGGTTTCATCAGCTTAATCTTGTTTGTATTACGGCAATTTAAATTGGAAACCCCAATGCTGAATTTACGGGTATTTAAATATCCCATGTTTACGATAGGTCTTATAATGCTCTTTTTAGGAATGATGATCATTTTATCTTCTGCAATTTTATTACCTTTATATTTAAAAGGAGGTTTATTGTTATCGGCCACAATGGCTGGTACTCTACTTCTTCCAGGCAGTGTTATTAACGGGGCTATGGCTCCAGTTACGGGTAGAGTATTCGATAAATACGGTCCGAAATTATTGCTGCCGCTTGGATTTTTTATCGCAACCATTGCTGGTTTTCTATTTACAAGAAACTCTACTGAAACCAGTAGCCTAACCTTTATTTTAATACACTGCGCAATGTTTATCGGATTAGCTATGGTCATTATGCCCGCTCAAACCAATGGGTTAAATCAATTACCCGTGAAATACTATCCGGATGGGGCTGCTGTTATGAGTACACTTCAGCAAATTGCAGGTGCTCTTGGTACAACGTTCGCTGTTACGCTAATGTCTAGCGGACAAACACGATTCGCAAACACACATCCAACCGCTGCACAGCCTGAAATATTAACCGCTGGAATTACACATGCTTACTTATTTATCGCAGCAATTGCAGGTATTGGATTGATTATATCGTTATTTGTGAAGCGTATTCGAGTGTATTGATTTGTATGTGAAAAAGACAGTGGACATGAACTGCCCGCTGTCTTTTTTTTAAGTATAACCCTAAGGCTTTAACTCATATGTTTTTCATAAAAAACTAATGTTAAGTTGTCATTTATTTTTTTGGTTTCCCCCGTGCTTCTATACCCTAACTTTTCATATAAATAGCAATTTCTTTGCTCCTGTATAATACTATCCAGCTCCCATTTCTTTGCATCTTTATATCTCTGTTCAATGATTGCAAAAACCTGCTGGGCAATCCCCTTCCCATGATGTTCTGGCAAGATAAAGATGATGCTGACCCGATAAGTTTTATTATCCTTTTTAACGATACGGACACCGCCCACAGCAATATCAAAATACTTAATCATATAATAATCTGCAAAAGACTGATTAATTCGATCCCTGATTTGTTCCACAGATTCATTGGCTGGGCTGGTTTCATAATCTTTATATTTCTCCAGCAATGGCATAAAGGCTTTGACTTGCATTTCATGAATAAACTCTGCGTCGCTCGCGTCTGCTTTACATAAAGAAATCTCCATAAAGTTATACCCCTCCGAAAGTTAGTAAATATATAAGCTGTCAGATATTCTTTTTATCCTCCGGTTTAGAGGAATCTCTAAAAGAGCCCAAGATCCCCGTAAACAGTCCAATTAATCCAACAAAAACGCCTATCCCGCGACCACCCTCATAGGCCAATATCACAACTACTCCAAACAATGTAATGTGAAGACCAAAAATTTGAGTTTGTAGGACACTAGGCCGGATAAAATCTAATAATGCTCCTGCGTGAAACATTACAACAACTAGCACAATTAGAGCGGTTAAGATCCATAATCCTAAACTAATCATCCTTACCTCCATTAAAATTTATTATTCACTAGGCACTCCTGATTTCAAATAAAGACACTTGAGCCACTCGGCTCCAGCGTCTTATCATGTTGATTTATGGTTTGTTTTTGGGAAGGATATAGAGCGTTCCGTCTTCTTTATATTCAGCATAGGCAATATCCTCAATGCAATTATAACCCTGCTCTCTGACGCGTTCCTGAATCTGCTCCTTGTTCATCGATCTGCCCCGCATGGACTCTTCCAGTACCCTGCCTTTATCAATAACTGTTATGGAAAAAGCAGAAGACTGCTCAGCTTCAGACTTGCGCATAACCGATAGAGAGCCGTTCGTTTCAAGCAGAGCATACCGTACTTCACTTAGGGAGAAGATATTTTGTTGCCTCAGCATGAACAGCAGTTGGGTATACTCAATATCGTATTTCTCCAACAAATCCTGATTCACTTTGCCATCGTCAATTAGCAGCACTGTCCGGCCTTCCGCCATGTTCCCGAATTTCACAAAATGGGTGGTCACCTTTTCGAACAGATAAGATAATGCGGTCCAAATAAAAAGAGCAAACAGCAGATGCCAGATCTTCACCTCATCATCATATATCGTATTGCCGACAATTTCACTTAAAATCAATGAAGACAGAAAATCGAGTGGTGTCAATTGACTAAGCGTCTTGCGGCCGGTAATAAAGGTAATGATCCACAAACCAAAAAAGCTGATGACCAATTTGACGCCTATAGATACAAATATCTCCATTGCTGCACCTCCAGATGGGACTCGCACAGGCTCGTTACCCTTTTTACACGAAATCCATTCATGAGAGGTATTACACACTCCTAGTGGGGTATAAACAGCAAAAGATACTCTCTGCAACTTGCCTATGTTGGGATAGTTATAAGGAACGTTGTCCCTTTGCCTTTTTCACTATCGACTTCAATAGTTCCTTTCACTTTATCGACGGTACTGTAGACCATAAGCATACCCAGCCCCGTTCCTTCTGCTTTAGTCGAATAATACGGCTTACCGAGTCGCGATATTTCATCTTTAGTCATGCCGACTCCGTTATCTTTGATACTGATCATAATATTTTGTTTTTTTTCAAATATATCGATAAATAGCGTACCGCCATCGGTTTCCTTCATCGCTTCTATACCATTTTTATATAAATTAATTAGACACTGCTGAATCTGGTTTCGGTCATAGTTTTTATTTAACGAATTATTAAAACTAAATTGGACATCTACTTTGTGCATAGTGGCATAAGGCATTATGATATTTTTAGTATATTCTGATTCTGCCTTCATATTGGAGTAAACCATGTTTTCAGATTGTGGCTTGGCAAAGGAGAGATAATCACTTACAATTTTTTCTGCTCGCTGTAGCTCTTGTAGAGATAACTCTACAAAGCCCTTTTCCTCTGGCGTCATCGTTTTAGATTTATTTAATAGCTGCAAAAAACCACTAGTCACTGTAAGTGGATTTCTGATTTCATGGGATACGCTTGCCGCTAGCTCGCTGACGACATTTAATCTTTCCGATTGAACAATCCGTTCCCGATTTTTAATATTGGAGATAATCTTCTCAATCAAAATCATAATGACACTCATCACCCCAACATGAGTTGTCAACGCATTTAATGAAAGAATCCAAAATTGCCTGTCTAAGGAATCCTGAACAAAACCTAAAATTAACAGATAAACCCCCATAATTAGCAAAGCAATCAGACTTGCCGCAATCACACGGCCCTTCGATGGTAATTTTAAAAATCTATTTTTATATAACGGCACCAAAATCAGAATCGCTGTCGCAAATAGAAACGAATAAAATACTCCACCTCCACCCACATAGAATCTGTAAGCATTCAAAATAATATATAGAGGAAGAACGTTCCTATATCCTCCAAACAGTGCCACAATAATAAACGGAATGTACCTTAAATCAAAAATATAGCCAATTTCAAGTCTGATAGGTTTTGCAATACAGAGACTCATGGTCACTGCAGACATAAAAACGAGAATCAATCTATTGTAGGAATAGGCCCGATTCTCAAAGAATATTAGAAATGTTAATACTGGAAAAAGCAAAAACAAAAAATTTAAAAGTAGGGTTTCAAACAAGAGATGACTTCCTTTCAGCCTTTTGCTGCGTAAATGAATATATTCAAGGTTATATTAAGAGTTTTAGATCATTACCTAAGCTAACATTATAAGTCACAGTATTGACTATACACTATGTATTTCTCAACCATTTTTCAAATAATCCCAAAAAATCATACTATAGAACCACAATTAGCAAAAAAATACAGACATCTGAAATCTGTTTGGGGTCATCAATTTTCGTATTCCTGAATATCTAAATTGTAAACTGTACCTTCGTAGTTTTTAAGGGCTCATAATTCTAGAGCTGCCACCTTTCTGTATCTGAGAGAAGGAGAGGATTTCATTGCATCCCATAACCGTAATCGAAATTGTAACGTCGGTTGGGTTTGTCCTTGTCATTTTTGTTATAGTATTAGTTTCACCTACGAGGATTAGAAAACTCGGTTTAATCGTAGCCTCTATATTAACATTACTTTTGCTTTTATCCTTTGCGATTCGTCCCGTTTGGATCCCACCAGAAGGCAAATCTCCTGAGGAAGGAACGCATTCGGAAATGAATCATTAAGTTGTCTTTCACAGAAAACAGCCATCCCCTCAGGATGGCCAGTTTTTATTTCACTAAAAATCCGTTAACTGTGATATAGAGCGGAGTCAAACTAACTTCGCTCGGATCTCCACTTTTGATAATAGCAATGGAGACAGCTATAAGCAATATTTTCCGGAGAAGAAATAAGTACTACAGCCTAAAAACAATTTGATTTCCTGTCTCATTGTTCTTGAAGGGTTTACCATGTTCCCTGAACTCTAATATAACACCTGAAGGATCGTCAGAAAGCGGTGGAGAAATTACGTAATTATAAGAAGCTTGTCCGGTTGAACTTCCGCCATTCATCATTCGACTATCATATTCTTCTCCTATAAACAGCTCGAAAAAGCTATGGATATGAGAATTTGTTGGAAGCTCAGTTGTTATGTCCCAATCTATATTAAGGGTGACCACACTAGCATTACTATATTGGCGTATAGAGGTCAGTGTATAAAAAAATCCATCTTTCTCAATTGATTTAAGAACTGCAATATGTTTTCTAAAATCAATTGGCTCAACCATCGGTTTAAAATGATCTTCACTTAGCAACGTCCCAAATACCGCTTTCAAAAAATCCTCATAGAGCTCATAATTTTCTGCCCATTTAGAGATAGATTCAAACGGTGGGAATCCTGGATTATTATTCGAGATTTTCTTTCGTTGCTTGATCAATGCACATATTTGCTCGTCAATATCCTTAATTTGCAGATCGTAATGTTCGGTTGGTCGTACAAAGGGCATCCTTTTCATTTTGAACCTCCTTTTTGCACAAATGCAAAAGAAATCTCAGCTTCACATACAAGCTCACTATTTACTGTTGCGGTGCCTTTGCCTTTTACAATTTCACCTTTCATCCGATTGACTTCGAATTCGAGAAGAAGCTGATCCCCAGGCGTTACTTGGTGCTTAAAACGGGCATTATCAATGCCAACTAATAACCCTATCTTGCCCATCAGCTTCTCGTTTTTGCACATTGTGATTCCGCCTACCTGGGCTAATGCCTCCACAATTAAAACACCCGGCATAACAGGATGCTCAGGAAAATGGCCGCTAAAAAACGGTTCATTAATGGATACATTTTTAATACCTACTGCTCTTTTGTTCTCCTCCAGCTCTATAATTCTGTCCACTAAAATAAACGGATACCGATGAGGAATAAGTTCTACAATCTGCTGTATATTTAGCATAATTCCCGTCTTAGCCTCCTAAAATACTTTTTGGGTAATTTTAACATTAGAAGTGATTTTATACTACTCAAAAATACCCGGACAACTGACCTATAACATCACTTCTGTAGACCCTAAAAAAACAACGGCAGTCCTGGACTAGTAAATAAAGTCCACGACTGCCGCTTTTTATTGATCTATTGTACCCTAGCTTAAGATTCAACTCAATTAACAAACACCTGTGTCTTTCTCCCTGCTTCAATTCGTTCAGTGAATTTTCCGCCAGTGTATTCCTCTATCACCTTTTTCCAAAAGCGTTGTGCGGGCTCGTTATTATCTATTTGGTAAACTTCCCATTGCCCCTTATGTATATTAAAAATATCTTTTGCAACTAGTCTACCTAATCCTACTCTCCGATACTTTTTTATAATAAAAAACTCTGCAATGGAAAAGTATAAATCATCATCTCTATTTTTTATTTTGACTAAAACGAATCCAGCATTTTTCCCATTCAGAGTTAACAGATATGGGAAATTCGATTCTTCTGTCCAGTAATCGTTGAGAGGATAATCATTAAATTTTCCGTTTTCTTCAAGGTGCAAATCCATATACTCGGAGAAATCATACATATAAAATTGCATTAGGTTGTTGAGGATTTCTTTTTCTTCAAGGGTCGCCCTTTTAATTTGATAGTTCATCTAAAAACCATCCCATATCTATATTTTATCTAATTAGTAACGGACTCTTCTATTTTCTCGGATAAGTTTCTTCGCATCCTTTTGAAATAAAATGATTGTTGTTGTACGCTTCAATGGATTGTTTCCCAATTACTTTGCAGTAATATTTTACCACTCAAGAATACTCTCTTTCAACTTTACAAATTTTCACTTTGTAATTTTGGTACCATTCTTTCTTACCTTTCTCCTGAGCAACTTTGTGAGATTGATGTTGTTTCCAGTTACTAATCGCCTCTAAGCTCTCCCAATAAGAAATCGTAATACCCGCTCCTGAAGAATCCTTGACACTTTCCACTCCTAAAAACCCAGGTTGCCCGGACGCAAGCTGCTCCATTTTTTCAGCCATAAGGTTATATCCGTTATCCCCCTCCGTACGTTGACTTGAAAATATGACTGCATAATAAGATCCGTTTGATTCATGAACCATTCCGCTCAAACTCCCCTTTAATCCTAGATGTTTTTATATAAAACAGATTATACTATTATAATTAAGATAAAAATAATGAATATTAATCGTTAGTTTAATGAATTTTTTTCATACATTATTGAGGAGAGAAATCATTATGAATCTTTTAAAATATCAAATTTTCAGTAAGGTAGTTGAGATCGGCAGCATTACCAAAACAGGAGAGATATTAAATTTAACACAATCAGCCATCAGTCATGCGCTTTCTAGCTTAGAAGCTGAATTCGGACTGTGTCTTCTCATAAGAAACAGATCGGGTATCCGGTTAACCAACGATGGCGAACGTTTAATCCCACATATCAGAGAAATCCTCCACCTTAATGAAAAACTCAATCAAGAAGTAGCTGCATTAAAGGGTGTCGAAATCGGAACTGTGAAAATAGGTACTTTCTCTAGTGTATCGATCCAATGGATGCCTCAAATCATTAAACAATTTCAAAATCAGTTTCCACATATTGAAATAAAACTACTTGATGGTAACTACTCTGAAATAGAAGAATGGATTGCCGATGGAACCGCTGACTTGGGATTTGTTAATCTGCCTACTCGAGATGCTTTTCATGTGGTCCCTCTTCAAAAAGATAGGATGGTCTGCATTATGTGGCAAAATCACCCTCTCGAACGCCAATCAACCATCCGCCTTGAGCAATTGATTGATGAACCTTTTATCATGCCCATTGCGGGTTGTGACACCGATGTAAAGCGAATTTTCTCGCAAAATAAACTCACACCCACGATCAAATATGAATTAGAAGATGATCATGCCATAATCGCCATGGTACAAAATGGTTTAGGATTAAGTATTCTCCCCGAAATGATTTTGTCACATCTCCCCGACAATGTATGTTATCGCCCATTGGAAGGCGAGTATTGTCGTTCTATTGGTATTGCAGCTGCCTCCATTAAAAATGCCTCTCCAGCGGCAAAAAAACTAATTGAATTCATAACACAATGGATCACCAACGTGCCCATCCCTCCGCATTACCGTGATTTATGAGATGGCTCAACGCGCTGTCTGTAACGGCAAGCTTTAAGGCTATCCTTCGCAGAGTAGTCCCTTTTTTGATCCAGCATTAACGTTAGCGTCAGGGGAAACGATTCTTCACTATGTATCTTTTGAGAAATTCACAACTCCCGGGACACGATAATTTGCACAACATAGAGAACAGCCTGCTGGCTGTTCTCTATCGCTGTCTGCCTTAGAAGCACGTGAACGAGCTAATCCGATTCAAATCAATGCCGAAGTACGACCAGAAAAAACCATTCCATCTGAACCCTGCAATAGAATTACGTCCGACGAATACCGGAAAGAACCAGAATTGCTCGCCGTTGTTCAGCCAAATGTATGTGTTGCGGAACAGGCAGCGTCTGATCCCGCCGGGATCAATGGCAAATGTGGTAGACGACATTTGTGGCACGAATTGCGGTGGAGGAGCCGTCGGCGCTTGAACGCCTCCCGGTGCACCCCCCGGAAATTGTCCGGGGGTTCCACCCGGAAACCCTGGTCCCCCTGGTCCTCCTGGTCCTCCTGGTCCTCCCGGCATGCCAGGTCCGCCAGGTCCGCCAGGTCCGCCTGGGAATCCTGGAAATCCCCCGCCGGCACCCGGTGTTGGAAAAAATCCCATATGTGATCGCTCCTTTCATGAGTAGGCATAATCATCATATGCATTCGCGGAGAGAGCGTTTGGGCGCAATAGGCGTTTTTTCAAAAAATGAAAATCAACAATAAGATCTAACATAGGCACTATCGGAAACCTAACTTGCCTCTACTTATGGTACGTTCAGCGCATCATAGATAAACTGACCAATTACACTCAGCTTTACCTGCAGAATTTATTCCGTCCACATCACTTTACTAAGTTCTTAACTTTAATATGGAATCTTCACTGATGTGATGTAGATGCCTGGTCAGCCTTCACACAATCAATAGCGACAACGAATGCAATCATGAGCGTCTCCATCTCATCCTTCAATATTTGAACCTTATAGCTATCCCCCCAAGTGAACCATTCCTTGTCCACTTTACCGATGACTACACCATGCTGTAAAACCTGAAAATCCATGTCCCACCAATTACCATGTACCTCAATGTCAGCCGCATCAATCGTATAACGTGCTTTAAAGAAAGAAAACTCCTTCTTAATCGTCAATACCTCTCGACCATCTACTTCTACAAAAAACTTTGGTAAAAAACTGAACACTTTTTTCGTAATAAGTGCGACTTCATCTCTTGTTGTATTCATGATGGAGAATGTCTTGGGAATTTGCATAAAACTGCCCTCTACGTAATAGACATCTTGCTCCTGCTGATTCTTTACCGTGAATTTACCACTTAGACTGAATACCTTTTGTTTTATATAAAGTTGCTTCATTCTAAGCCTCCTATCGTTCCTCTTAGTTAACATCATTTTAGACAAATGTTATAGTTGTTTTGTCATAATAAAATCTATTTGTTCTTCTTCACCCATATAAAAAGAATGAGTTCCTGTATGAACAAACCTCATTTTTTCATAAAAGCTAATAGCGTTTTTATTTTTTTCCCAAACCCCTAACCAAATCTTCTCTTTATTACATTGTACCGCTATTTCTATAGCTTTATTTATTAGATATTTCCCAAGCCCCTGTTTATGAAATTTTTTTCTAATATAGATCCTCTCGACTTCAAGTGAATCATTACCCATTACTTCAGATTGAGCATCCTCGGTGTTTACCTTTAAATACCCAGCGATTTCTTCATTAAAATAAATAAAATAGAATTCTGATGAGCTATCCGACAATTCTTTTTCTAATTGTTTTAAGTTAAATGCTCTATCCAGGTAGGCCTTCATATTTTCAGGTGAATTTTGATTACTAAATGTCTCATTAAATGTTTCAACACTAATTCCTTGAAGTGAACCTAGATCTTCGACCGTGCACTTTTTTATATTGATAGCCATATTGTTTTCTCCTTTTAAAATATCAATTTACAAATAAACTCTTATTTCGAGCTCTAATTATATGGTGTTATGCAGATGTGACAGGAAAATAGTATAACATAATTGTTGTATTTGCAACAAAAAAACTAAGGATTTACCATTCATTCTACCTATTCGCGTATTGGCGTAATCAGTCTCTATGCGGCAGTCAGAACTCCAAAAGGGGAAGCGAACGAGGTTTTGGGGATTCGATGATGGATGACGGTTACTTTCGGACCCAGTTGACGTTATTTGCGAAGATTTCGGCTTTGGAGCAAAGTTTGGGACTCCAGTGCAGTTATTCCCCCGAAAAGGCTGCTTTCGGGGTGTTTTTCAGGCCAATAGCGACTATACGGTCCGTTAGGGTTCCAAAAGTGAGATATGACGCGTCTAAGGGTCATCTGAGTCCGATAGATGCTTCCGGGCGCGCAAACGTGATCGAAGAAAGTGTGGCTTAAAGGTGATGATAGCGGAAGTAAGCCAACTTTGAGAAATCGGTGATAGCGGTAGCAAACGAAGTTTGAGGATTCGGGGATAGAGGGAGCGAGGTTTGGAGTTCGATGATGGATGACGGTTACTTTTCGGACCCAGATGACGTTATTTGCGAAGATTTCGGCTTTGGAGCAAGGTTTCGGACTCCAGTGCAGTTATTCCCCCGAAAAGGCTGCTTTCGGGGTGTTTTTCAGGCCAATAACGGCTATGCGGTCCGTTAGGATTCAAAAAGTGAGATATGACGCGTCTAAGGGTCATCTGAGTCCGATTTATGCTTCCGGGCGCGCAAATTCGATCCAAGAAAGCGTGGCTTAAAGGTGATGATAGTGGAAGTGAGCCAACTTTGAGAAATCGGTGATGGAGAATAGATCGGCGAGATTTGCGGGTCTACGATGGAGAAAGTCAGCGGGATTTGGAAATCAGTGATAGCAGTAGCAAACGAAGTATGAGGATTCGTGGATAGAGGAAGCGAACGAGGTTTGGGGATTCGATGATGGAAGATGGCTACTTTCGGACCCAGATGACGTTATTTGCGAACATTTCGGCTTTGGAGCAAGGTTTCGGACTCCAGTGCAGTTATTCCCCTGAAAAGGCTGCTTTCGGGGTGTTTTTCAGGCCAATAGCGACTATGCGGTCCGTTAGAATTCCAAAAGTGGGATATGACGCGTCTAAGGGTCATCTGAGTCCGATAGATGCTTACGGATGTGCAAATGTGATCGAAGAAAGTGTAGTTTTTTTTGGGGGATAGCGGAGGTGACAAAAGTAGAGGGTTCTTGATGATGGAGGAAGCAAACGAAGTTTCAGGATTCGCGGATGGAGGAAACGAGCGACGTTTGGGGGACGATGATGGAGCAAAAAATGAGGTGCCCCAGCAGCCATTTTCGGCTTTTGGGACACCCATCCTTTCCCAATGCGCATATAGCGCGGTATGGTGGACTGGTAAGAGCCCAGTTAAAGCCATCTCATAAATCTTTTTTTAGATAGTTTAATCTGATTACTTTCGGCCCATGCGGTTAGTTCTTTCATTCCCTTGTATTCTTCGTCAAGAAAACTAAAACATAATCTATAGGGAGGAAATTTGTGATCTACAGGTTTAATGCCTATTACGGGTATGAAATAGCCCTTTACATAAATATTCTCAATTTGATTCGCTTGAATTTCTTTGTTTTCTACTATTATAGAGTCCGGAAGAATCCGAACCTCAATGAACTTTCTAATCGTAATGATCCTATAGAGCAATATGATTACAACAATCAGACAGAAGGTCGACCATATATAACCAAAATAAAGTAATACTTTAAACTCCGTATTATTTCTGGTATTTAACAATAGTATGCCACTTGAAAAAATCATAGAAAACAGAAGCGACATTAACGACGGACGACTCACCTTATAAGCACCTATATTTTCCATAACCCCCTCACTTTCTCAGACTATTATAGCTTACTATATTTCATAAATTATGGATATGGCACTTCTTTTTAATCCACAGGAATCTCAATGACCTTGTTATATTCCTTCATATAATGTATTCCTTCTATCAGAATACTTTCAGGTTTCGTTTGTGTATCAAATAATAAGGTGCGTTCCTTCATGAGTTTACCGTTCGTTTGTTCTGACTCTTTTTGATTAATTGTTGTTTTTAAAGCCGTGTTTTCGTTAGCATTTTCTATAGACACACCATCCAGCATTACATCCTCATCTGTAGCAATAGTTACTTCAATCCCTTGAGCGGTCTTGGTCACATCTTTAATCCATAATTCTTTATCCCCCAGTAGAATCGGCTCATTACTATCAGCATTTAGAGGATACTTCTCTTCCAGCTTCTGATATCCAACAAACTCTTTAACAACCAGCTGCAATGAATGTAATTCTTTTGGCAAGGTGTCATAACGAATATCAAATGATCTCCCACCCAGCGAGGTTTTATTGCTACTACCTAATATTTCTACAGGCTTTCCATTGGCAATTAATTGAATGCCTTCTAACCCTAATCTTATTCGATCGAAATTCTCGACATTCATACTCCCTTTAATCACAGTCATGGTGGGTGTGGCCGTGATCGACTTGAAGGTAATTGATCCTTTGTCGGCTTTGACCTTTTTATTAATCGACTGTTTGATCTGAGTCACCATCGCTTGATTTGGATTATAAGAAAACGTTATGCTCCCTTCACTCATCTGCCCTTTCTGTGGAGGTCCCCAGTAATGAAGTGTTAGTTTTTTCGAGAATGGGCTTACGCTATCAAATGTCATCGTGCCTTTTATTTCTGTATGTTCGTCGTTGATTAAAGATACGCCGCTTCTTATGTTGGAATTCGTGAGAAACCCTTCTATTTTTGAAGGACTAAAATGATCTCCCGTCTCCTCTAGTCCCTTAGGATTGTTTAACGTGTAATACACAATAAATTGATTGGCATCTGCCATAATTCCGTTAATCGTAAGTTCTGTTCCATCTGCTAACGTCGTCTTTTTGTCTATGCTTTGTCCCATTCCTTGTTCATTGAGTTGTTGTAAAGTTCCCTCTAACACCTCATCAAAACCAAATAACTTTTTTCCATAATAAGCGAAGGCATTATAGCTGTTTCCAGAAACTACTATCACTAATATAATGACGGCTGCAATCTTCCAGAGGGGCGAGCTTTTTCTTTTTATTCTTTTTGGAGGTGCCGAGTCTAAAGCATTTCTTAATCTCATTTCTAAACCCTCAGGTGCAGTTATGGACTCTAAGTTCCTCTTCTCATCCACTAATCGTTGTTCGACGTTATTGTTCATCAACATCACCTCTGTAATGATTTTTCAGCGTTTGTAATCCATTGTAGATCCTTGATTTAACAGTTCCGATCGAGACCTGTGTGATCTCAGCTATCGTTTGATAATCGAGATCATGAAAATATTTCAATTGAATTGCTTCTCTTTGCTGCTCGTTCACATGTAACAATAACGCCTGCATATCCATTTGCTGTTCACTTTTATGATAAGGATCGCCTGATGTAACATCGGCTTTTTCCTTCTCGTCAGTGATGCTCCAGTCCTCTAATAACACCAGCTTGCTTCGCTTATGAAGTTGCCTTTTACAGCCGTTTACCAAAATCGTCTTACTCCAGCTGTAAAAAGACTCCTCTTTCTTAAGTCGGTCAATCTTCTCGTATAACGTAACTATCATTTCCTCCATGGCATCCATAGCATCATGCGCATTTCCCATATAGCTGTACGCAAGCCTATAAAAAATATCTTTTTCATACATGATTAATTGCAGCAAAACTTCTTTATTTCCCTTTTTAGCTTTTTTCACCAATCGAACAACATCCATGCCTTCACCTCTCTCCCCTATATGAGTCAGGAGCACTGTAAAAAGTTCATCTTCATAAAAAATTTTTATATATCGTGAACTATTCAATCCACCTAAACTGTAATATTCAGGAAAATTTCACTCAGACATACCCAAATCTAGTTGATTTTAAACGCTTCAATGTAATAGAATGAACTAATCTAAAAAGAAAAGGATGGGCATAAGCAATGCCGTTTAAAGAACCTCGTACACTTAGTAAAAGATCTCTGCTATTCTTCTCTCTCATTATGCTTGTAAAAAGCTATTTTGCCTGGTACTTTCTATTTGAAGATGGCCCTACTTGGACCACTTGGCTTAAAGAAATCCCTTTTGTACTTCTAGTCTTTTGCTTGATTGAATGGTTCGCTACGAAACGAAAAATTGCAATTTACATGCTTGTCAATGTATTGATTACTACTCTATTTTTCTCATTAATTGTATATCATAATCATTTTGGCATCATTGCTACTTCGCAAGTATTAGATCAGGTCAAACAAGTGGGAGCCGTAAAGAAAAGTATATTTTCGGTCCTTCGTCCTCAATATATGCTTATCTTTGTGGATATCATTGTCATCAGCTTGGTGATGTTTAGAAAACAGAAAGCGCTGGATTGGAAAAAAGCTATGTCGCGCAAAAGTAACCGTAAAGCGGTGGCAGTCCTGTTCTGTATTTCCATCATCATTTGTGCAATGAATATTTTTCCAAACCGTGCCAGTATGAACGAAACGATTAAAGCGGAACAAATGGGCATTCTTAATTATGAAGCCTACTCTCTGCTAGCTGATCAAGAGGAAGAACAAATTGACGTTTCTGAGATTACGCAATCCACTATTGATAAAACTAAAGGAATTCAAGCTAGCTCTAATCCGGTTTTATTTGGAGCCGCCAAAGGAAAAAATCTAATCATTCTGCAAATGGAGTCTTTCCAGAACTTCTTAATCAATCTAAAGATTGATGGACAAGAAATCACACCAAATATGAACAAGCTTGCCGCCAGCAGCTTCTACTTCCCGCGTTTCTACCAGCAGGTTGGACAAGGCAACACTTCAGATGCAGAGTTTATTGTGAACACTTCTTTTTATGTACCCCCTGATGGTCCAGCTACCCAAATGTACGCTCCTAAAGAGCTACCAAGCTTACCCAAGCTGTTGCAAGCACAAGGTTACGATACGGCAACATTCCATACGAACGAAGTCGACTTTTGGAACCGTGGTGAGCTTTATAGTGCTTTGGGATTCAATCGTTATTATGATAAAACTTACTTCGGGGAAGAAGACACTGTATTCTATGGCGCTTCTGATGAAGTTTTGTATGAAAAAACAGCTGCAGAGCTGGCAAGAATGGATCAGAATGAGCAACCTTTCTACTCCCATGTAATTTCGATGTCATCTCATAATCCGTTCTCCATCCCAGAGGATAAATACAAAATGACACTTCCAGAGCGATTCGAAGGAACGCTTGTTGGCGATTATATTCGGGCTCAGAATTATGCTGATTATGCGCTGGGACTTTTTATCGATGAGCTCAAACAAAACGGTGTGTGGGATAACAGCTTGATCGTATTGTACGGGGATCATCGTGGACTGCCTATCTTCTCTCTAAAAGAGGATGATCATCTCCTACTGGAAGAGATTCTCGGCCATGAATATTCGGAACGTGAATTGATTAATATTCCGTTGATCATGTCAGCGACAGGGATTACAACTCCTAGTGTAAAAGAACAACTAGGCGGGCAAGTGGATATTTTACCTACCGTATCTAATTTATTGGGTGTCTCTCTTGCAGATCATATTCATTTCGGACAAGATCTCTTGAATCAATCAACTTATAACTTACTACCACAACGGTATTACTTGCCTACAGGATCTTTCGTAAATAACGAAGAGCTCTTCTTATCCGGCAGTGGCTTCGAGGATGGCCAGCATTATACTTTATCTGGTAACGGCAACCAACCTCTGCAATCCACAGAAGACGAATTCGAGCGTGCCTTACAGCTGCTCCATTTGTCAGACAGCTATGTTACACAGCTACCGGATAGAGTTATTGAAGAATAAGCTGCAATGTATAGCAAAAAAGACTGTGCTCACCAAATCGGTGAGCGCAGTCTTTTTCTATAATGGTTATTATTTTGACTCTTTAACAACTAGTTTAAGCGGTGCCGCAATCAGCTTCTCTACGGTTTTGCCTTCTAATACATCCTTAGCGGCTTGAATGGCTAGTTGGCCAATTAATTCAGGCTGCTGCGCAACGGTTCCTGTTAATTTACCAGCTTCGATGGATTTAAGTGCATCTTCATTTCCATCAAAACCAATCACAGGGATATTCTTGCCTGAACTTTGAATGGCTTCAATAGCACCTAGCGCCATTTCATCATTATGAGCGAAAACTGCTTGTACGCCAGGATTTCCTTGTAGAAGGTTCTCCATAACGGTCAGGCCTTTCGTGCGGTCGAAATCAGCTGTTTGCTTAGCAATGACCTCTAGCTGGCTGTCCGCAATCTCATGGAATCCCTTACCGCGTTCCCGAGTCGCTGAAGCTCCTGGGGATCCTTCTAGCTCGATGACCTTTGCACCTTTCCCAAGCTGCTCTACAATATATTGTGCCGCCATAGAGCCACCCTTTACATTATCAGAGGCAACAAGAGCTTTGATATCCCCTTGATCTGCGGAACGGTCCAACGTAACGACGGGAATATTTAAACTGTTAGCTGTTTGCACTACTGTCGAGATCGCTGATGAATCCACTGGATTGATCAATAACGCATTCACACCTTTTTGCATCAAATCTTCGACGTCATTACTTTGTTTAGCAGAATCATTTTGGGCATCAATGACAAGGACTTCCAAGCCTTGCTTCTTAGCCTCGGCCAAAACACCATCTTTAACGGATACAAAGAAGGGGTTATTTAAAGTAGATATGGATAATCCAATCTTCATATTCTCCATGCTTCCACCACTGCGAGGCTTAGCCCACTCTGGAGGCTCCAAGGAACAACCTGTCATGAGAATTAATAGTAAGGAAGTAAGAATCAAAGTTAACTTTTTCATGTTGGAATCCCCCTTATACGGCTTTCTTACGGTCTATGAGTACGGCAATAGCAATAACGATCCCTTTGACCACCATTTGGTAAAAAGAGGATACGCCGAGCAAGTTCAATCCATTGTTCAAAATCCCGATAATCAATGCACCAATCAATGTGCCCACGATACGTCCACGACCACCAGTTAAGCTCGTACCGCCTAATACTACAGCTGCGATAGCATCCAACTCATAAGATGTGCCTGCTGTGGGTTGCGCTGAGTTCAATCTGGAAGTCAGGATCGCTCCTGCCAATGCGGACAACATACCGGTCAATGAATAGATCATTATTTTAATGCGGTCGACTTTAATCCCTGAAATAATAGATGCTTTTTCATTACCACCAATGGCATAGGTTTTACGACCAAATGGAGTTTTGTGCAATACAACCCATAAGACTGCGAAGACGATGATCATTGTTATAGCAGGTACAGGTATTCCCAGTAAATATCCACGGCCAAACAATTGGAAGGTCATGCTGTCTCCGAGACCTGTGATCGGATTTCCGTCTGTGTATACAAGTGTTAATCCCCGGAAAATCGTCATGGTCGCCAACGTAGCGATAAATGGCGCCATTTTACCTTTTGTAATCATCAGTCCGTTAACCATCCCCATCACGCCACCCGCTAAACAACCTACAATAATGGCTAAGACAGGATCCCAACCAGACAACATCAGGTTAGCGGTGAAGGCACTGGATAGGGCTAGAATAGAACCCACCGATAAATCGATACCACCCGTTAGAATAACAAAGGTCATCCCAAAAGCGATAAGCGCATTTATGGCAACTTGTCTAAGCAAGTTCAGGATATTAAGGGGCTCCATAAAGCTTGGGTTCAACACCGTAACGATAACAATTAGAATAATCAGCCCTAGTAATGGACCTAGCTTCTGTGTAATTTGCCCGATTTGAAAACCTTTATTTTCTCTCTCACCTTTGATAGTTGTCATTACTATTGCCCCCCTGTAGCTAACGTCATGATTTTTTCTTGCGTAGCTTCTTGTTGTGATAGCTCTCCACTAATTTCCCCTTCATGAACCACTACGATCCGGTCGCTCATTCCTAAGACTTCAGGAAGCTCTGACGATACCATGATTATGGCGACTCCACGTTCCGTTAATTCGTTCATGAGCTGATAGATCTCCCGTTTAGCTCCTACGTCCACTCCACGGGTAGGTTCATCGAGGATAAGCACACTTAAGCCGATCCCAATCCATTTGGCGATGACCACCTTTTGTTGATTCCCCCCGGATAAATTCCGGACTAAAGTGGAGGAAGACTGTGTCTTGATGTGCAGCCGCTTGATAAGTATGTCTACAAATTCTTGTTCTTTTTTATCAATGATTACACCCTTAGGAGCGAAGCTATATAAATTTGTAAGCACCATATTGTCTCGAATAGAGAAATCAAGCACTAACCCTTCATCTTTACGGTCCTCCGTAACGAATCCTATCCCCGCCTTCATCGCATCATTGGGATTTCGAATCGTGACCTTTTCTCCCCGCACCATAATCTCACCACGGTCTAACGATTCCAATCCGAATAAGGTTCTCATCATTTCTGTTCGTCCAGATCCCATTAATCCTGAGAAACCTAAGATCTCACCCGAACGAACGGAGAAATTAACATCTTTAAATTGCCCTTTTTTCGTGGCATTTTTAACTTCAAGAACAACCTCTCCGGGTTTGGAGGTACGCTCAGGAAACCGGTCGGTTAATTCACGCCCTACCATCTTCCGAACTACATCATCGAAGTTAGTCTCTGGAATGGGCTTCGTGTCTACTGTTTTCCCATCTCGCATGACCGTTATTCGGTCACATATCGTAAAAATCTCTTCCATCCGGTGCGAAATATACACGATGGAGACGCCTTCCTTTTTAAGGGAAGTTATGACTTCGAACAATTTCTGGATTTCCCGTTCGGTTAATGCCGCTGTCGGTTCGTCCATGACGATAACTTTTGCATGAGTCATAAGCGCTTTTGCAATCTCAATCATCTGTTTCTCCCCTACCGAACATTCCCCCGCCTCTTGATTTAAGGGAATCGTTACGGAGAGCTTACGAAACTGTTCATTTGCTAACGCTTTCATTTCTTTCATATTTAAGATCCCTAGTTTGGAGGTTCGTTCCTTACCAATAAACAGATTATCTAGAACTGTCATATCCGGCCACACATTCAACTCCTGATGGATAAAAGCGATCCCATAACGTTCAGCCTCTTTGGGATTGTTAAAGTATGTTTCCTGACCATCTATACTAATGGTTCCTTGATCACGCTGATGCAGTCCAATCAAAATGTTCATCAGAGTAGACTTTCCTGCACCATTCTCTCCCATTAGGGCATGAACTTCACCATCCTTCAGCTCAAAATCCACACCCGTCAACACACGGTTAGCCCCAAAAGATTTATAAATATCCTTCATCGTAATGTGCATATGCTTTGAACCCCCTTTTTATCAAAAATAGACCCCGGCTTGTAAAATACAGTTTGCATACGGCTTAGCTTCCCCCGTACGAATGATGACCTTCGCATGCTGGGTTAACAATTTAAATTGTTCATGTGAAATCGCCTCTATAGGTATTTCCTTAAATTTGTCATTCAAGTATTCAGAAGTGTCTTTATTTTTTGCTGCTAATTCCTCTGCCACGATAACTTTCTCTATGACCATATCCTCTGATATGATTTCGACAATCTCTTGAAAGCTGGGAACTCCCAATTTAAGCGCTAAATCAATCTTTGGAACACCAGATGGAACGGGTAATCCAATATCAGCAATGACAATCGTATCGGTGTGGCCTAAGTCAGTAAGCACTTTGGAAATATGACTGTTTAAGATTCCTTGTTTTTTCATAATTAAAGACTCACCTCCACCTCTACTCTTGTTGGCATGCCACCTTGGGCACCAAATTTTGTGACGGATAAAGAAGCGGCGCGATTGGCAAACTTTACACTAGTTCGAATAGACTTGCCTTCAGCTAGAGCAACAGCAAATGCCGCATTAAAAGTATCTCCTGCTCCAGTGGTATCTATAGCATTCACTTTATAGGTGGGAACTAAAACTTCCTGTTTACCATCGTAATAACGCACACCATTGCTGCCCTCGGTTATAAATAACTTATTGGGATATTTGCGTAAAGCTTCAGCAGTACTCATCTCAGGAAATAATATTGCACATTCATGTTCATTGGGAGTTAAATAGGTGGCATTGTTTATAATCGTTTCACTGATAGGCCGAGCAGGTGCTGGGTTAAGCAACATAGGCACATTGAATTTATAGCAAATCTCACTTACATAAGACACCGTCTCTTCCGGAATTTCTTGTTGGATTAATACCATGTCAGAGCCTTTAATATTCTCAAGTGCCCGTTCAACCAATGCAGGAGTAACTAAATCATTGGCTCCTTTTACAACGATAATGCTGTTATCGCCTTCCGCTAAAATGATGTGAGCTGTCCCACTTTCGACATGTGTAACCGGTTCCACATTGGCGGTAAAAACGCGATTCTTTTTCAGATTATCCATGATAGCGGTACCATAGAAATCATCACCTACACAACCAACCATCGTAACTTCTGCTCCTAGACGGGCAGCAGCGACGGCTTGGTTCGCACCCTTACCGCCCGGAACGGTGGAGAATTGTTCTCCAAGCACAGTCTCACCCGCGTGAGGCCGCTTATTCGAAGTCACTACTAAATCCATTGAACAGCTGCCAATTACACATATCTTAGCCATATTCATCAACCTTTCTCATGTTGTCATCTATTCTTTACTTCTTGTAGTTTCCCGCTCCACAAAGCTAACGGGTAGTTGAATAATCTTCTCTTCCACCTTATCTTGCTCAATTAGCTTAATAAGTAAACCCGCTGCTTCTCTACCCATATCATGTGCCGGCTGGCGAATGGTGGATAAAGCAGGTGACAACAAGCTGCTGAGCGGAATATCATCAAATCCGATGATTTGCAGATCCTGCGGCACTCTTTTACCTAAACGATGTGCTTCATGAATGACTGCCGTCGCCACAATATCATTACTGGCAATTACGCCATCCGTATCTATATATTTATCAAATAACTCCACAGCCCATTGTTCTGCTACTGTATGGGAGAAGGATGAAGTTTCGATCACATTATAGCTGATTCCCATTTCATTAAGGACTTCAATCGCCCCAAGAAATCGATCTTGTGCAGGTTTGATATGCGCCGGTCCTTGTATCACTGTAATTTTTTTGCTTCCCCGTGCGATAATCTCCTGTGCTGCAAGACGTCCGCCCTTTTTGCCATCTGCGTATACGGAAGGGCTATCATTAGAAGTACGGTCCAGAAATACAACCGGAATCTTCAAGTTAGAATAAACGTCACTCTCAGGGAAATTGGTTGACGATATCATGCCAATGACATTGTTTTGGATAAAGGTTTGAATATAATCCATCTCTTTGTCCTCGTTCTCATCACTATTGCCAAAGATGATCCGATAACCTTGCTCCTGCATCCGATCCTCTATCCCCCGCGCTAACTGCGGGAAGAACGGGTTAGTAATATCAGGCAAGAGCAGCCCGATTAATTTAGATTTCCGCTTGTATAATGATCTTGCAACCTCATTAGGGGTATAATTCATTTCTTTGATCGCTGCCTCAACCTTTTTGCGAGTATCGATATTCACATATCCAGATTCATTTATAACCCGTGAGACTGTTGCTACCGAAACTCCAGCTATTTTTGCGACATCTTTGATCGTCATCATTCTTTCATTCCTCCCCCAATGTGTAACCGGTTACATGTATTACATAAATTAGATTATCACATAACCTTTTCATTTACAAATCTTTTTTTCGATCATAAAGCTAACAAAAGATACCAACTATATATCGATATCTTTTGTTATTTGAATTTATTTATCTGCAAAGCGATTTAATAATTTTATTGTATTGAAATGCATACCTTCATGGTAAAGTGTGAAATTTATGAATTCACCGATTGAATTTAAGGTTAATCCACTTCCTGTTGTAAGAGGGGTTACTTGCTCACTTAAGCGATTGTGAAAAGCTTCCTGGATCCGTTTGGGTTGCTCCGTAAGCATCTCAAGTAAAACTTCAAGCGTTGGCGGTTCCTCATTCCACTCGGCTGGTTTAGTCCCTTTCGCAAATAAGCGTTCAAAGCTTGCCGGCAATTGCATAAGCTCCCGAGCAGAATGAAAGGCAAACTTCTCTTGCACCAAATAAATATGTCCCAAATTCCATCGGATATTGTTATTAAACCCTTCTGGAATGCTATTCAAAGTTCCCTCAGATAGTCCCTCGACAGCACGCACAGTAACACTTCGCACAAACTTAATTTGTTTGAATACAATTTGATCCATTATGACCCCTCCTAATATTTTCATCCATAGTTTACCATGAGATTATCTTTAATTTCCTAAAATTATTTTATACTTAATTGTTTCATAACGAGCGTAATAAACGACTGCATATAACTTTCTTGAAGTTCCTTCTTTCTGTAGCCCATCCATATCGAATGCTTGGAGACTAGATTTTCTACTGCTATTTTAGCTAATGTTCCCTGATCAAGATAAGGTTTCGCCAACAAAGCGGATACATAACTAATTCCATAACCGGCAATGACAGCTTGAATAACTTCATTCACTCCATTAAATTGAAGCCCAATCGTTGGCTGCTGTACACTTCTTTCTTCACACAACCGGACAAGCCGCTCTCTGGCTGCACTGCCCTCTTCCCTCATAATAAATGCTTCAGACATTACTTCTTCAAAGCTAGCCTGCTGATTGGCAATAGGGTGATGGGAAGAAACCACGAATACATACTCGTCCCTATATAACTCCCGATGTTCGAACACTCCTGTATTATGCGAAGGAAACTCCATATCACTGTAAATCGCCACGTCTGCTTCAAAATTATTTAATTTTTCCATGACACCATGAGAATTAGTAGTAGTGATCTGAATGTTAACTTCCGGAAAAGATTGTTTGAATAATGACGCCCACCGGGGAATGAGGATGCTTGTCGCCAAATAATTACCTGCAATCCGCAGATTCCCCTCAGGAAATTTGTGATAGTCTTCAATGATTTGCTGGACTTGATCACCCATGGCAAAAAACTTCTCAAGAGGTTCGATTAACCTTTTTCCTAAAGGGGTGAGCACCATCCTCTTTCCTTTAATTTCAAATAATAAAATATGATTCTCCCGTTCAAACTTACGGATTTGCGCTGATATAGCGGGTTGACTGATATGCAAACGTTCAGAGGCTTTGGTCACACTACCTGTGATCGCAACGTAATAAAACAATTTTAATACATGATAGTTCATCGTGATCTCTTCCTCACTTCATAAAATAATATCTGTATTCGCCGCTTATCCTCAGCCATTTTACTATAACTATACATTATGGATGTTAACTATTATATATTGTTTATTTATATTTATTTATCTTATACTTACAACTATTCATAAGGGAGGTCTCGTTAATGACAAAAACAGTATTATACTTAACCCGCCACGGGCAAACAGAATGGAATTTACAAAAACGAATGCAAGGGCATCAAAATTCTGCGCTTACAGCCTTGGGCGAACAGCAGGCGGAATGGTTAAGAGATCGTTTGGAAGTAGAAAACTTAGGCGCAATTTATTCTAGTACTAGTCCAAGAGCATTGCATACTGCGCAGATTTTACGGGGAAAGCGGAGTTTACCTATTCATCAGCAAGTTTCTTTAATGGAAATTAACATGGGGAGCTGGGAAGGAATGAATACGGATCAGATACAACTAGAATCCCCTTTACAATATTCCCATTTTTTCACCAGACCCGATCTATATATTCCTCTAACCTCAGGTGAAACTTACAAGCAGCTTGAACAAAGAGTAGTGCCGACAATGGAGCGCATCATAAACGATAACGTAGGGCTAGAAGTGCTCATCGTCACGCATCGGATGACTTTAAAAGTCATTATGGCTTATTTTCTCAATAAATCATTGCAGGAAATTGGGGAGTTACCGGATATTCTCTCTACAGCATTATGTAAAGTAACCCTAACTGATAACAATACAACCATCGATCTGTATGGAGATACTTCACATTATCAATGACTATGGGTCAAAAAATAAAAAGGTAACTCCGATTAACGGGGCTACCTTTATAGGGTTCAACATTAAATATCCACACTTTTGATTATAAAACTGCGGACCTTCATCCATTTGCCTGAAATGAATTCATCAATCGTTTTCGTCTTTGGTCTAACGCAAAAGCGATGTTTTGCCCCTTTATCAAAGCCCACAGCTTCAAAAATTAGGCTATCCCCTATTTGCTCCTTGAAGAACACCTGCTTTAATCCCAACCTATTTAACATTTCAAGCTTTACGCTCTCAATATATGTGCGCGAATACTCCTTAGACATATGTGTTCCTCCTAGTAGTGGTAGTAATATTATAAGTCAATATGAAGAAAATCAACAATAGTTCATATATTCATCCACAAAAAACAACCAGGCAGCGATTCTCCGTTGGAGGTTCACTGCCTGGTGTTTTGGGTCTGCGGTGGTTTGCTTGAGTAGGTTACGAGCTAAGCTTAATCATTCGTAGCTTTCGGATACCCACTCCGTTGTAACGCACTATCTTGTTGAAATTTGTAAGATAACTGCATTCTATACACTTATTCCATATCCACAAGGGCTAATTCTAACTTTAAGTGTATTCTATACAATTAAAAACTAGAGAAATAGCCTGTAGAGTATTAAATCAAGAAAATAGATGTACTAAATACAGCTATTTTCATTGGCCGGGCATTTTGAGCATTTTAGTTGTACAAAATACAGTTAAAACCATCTACTGTACACTTCAATACTCCATTACTTGTTACTTCAAAGCTTCCGTCGGCTCTCATATGGTAACTAGATGGGGTGTAGTCCATTATGAGTTTGCCCATTCATACTGATTCCTTTTTCCTGAACCTATCCGGATAATTCTATCTATTTAGTCCTTCAACTCCTACATCTAACTAATCGAAAACATCACTAACTTATTTAACTTCAGTTGCCCCAGTTACTTTACCTTCAATCCCTGCAGTTGCTTTCACATCTTCGTTTGCGAAGTAAAGATTTCCATCAATAGTCGAGGTTTCATGCAGATTAAATCCGTTCGCTTCTACATAAACATCACCTTTAATGGTTCCGCCTTGAACTCGTAAATTTTCACTTTGTACAGTTAACTTAGGTACAGTGAGTGTGTAATTGGCAGTAACTTTGTGATCAGCGTCTTGGGCATAAAGAGCAATCTTACGGTAGATGTCGCCGTCTGCGGCCCCTTTATCATGGAATTCGCCTTCAACAACAACATCTTGGGCAATAGTCACATCATTTAGAATGGCAATAATCCAGTTTCCATCTTTACTTACAGCCTTGGTAAACGCATCTGCTTGATTTACGATTGAAGCTGTAGTAACTGCATCCGTTTGCTCTGTAGTTGGAGCCGTAGTAGCCGCCGAATTAGTCGCATTATTATTATTCGCACCACAACCAGACAAGACTGCAACCGAGACGCCTGCTACTAACATCATTTTAAATAACTTCATTTGAAATCCCCCTTGTTTTTGATTATAAATTAATTATATATTAAAATTTTTAATAAACAGGTGAAAAATTTCACAATATTGTGTCGTTATCTGAAGCGGTTTCACAAAGATCACTAATCTCCATCCGGAATCGTATCCATAAGTAACACCTCATCTCGCTGCCCGTTTTAAGTTCATAGATCTTAATACTTATTTACCCAAATTTTAAGAAAGGTCACAAAGGTGATTAATTCCACACAAAAAGGACACTCCCAACAACTGCGGAAGTATCCTCATAGTCTTTATTACTATAATTTTTTAGATTAAATACCCTCTTGAAAAAGATATGGAACCATCATACTCTACGCTTACTTTTTTAATGTTAGGTTTATGCAAAACTCCAGCATAAAAATAATACAGCGGAAGGATGACCATTGGGTCAATAAGCATTTTTCCAGTTTTTGCATAAAGCTTGTTTCGTATAATTTAGCTTAAGACGATTATCAAGCAGATCTTCCCAGAGTTGAATCTCAAGGGCTACATTCTTCCATTTCTAGCTACTTAACAGGGTCATCTGACTGCTCACTCACCCCCCATTGACGCTTTAGAATCAGAATGTTAATCTTTAGAAAATATCACAAGGATAAGGGAGCTATTTACTGGTGAAAAAGACAACCATGAAGGACATCGCACTTCGTGCCAATGTCTCCGTCGCAACAGTGAGCTATGTTCTGAATCGTGTCGGCAACCAAACCATTCCTGAGAAAACGCGCCAGCAGATTCTTCAGCTTGCCGAGGAACTGCATTACATACCGAATCTGGCAGCACGTTCACTTGCGAATCAGAAAACAAGATTGGTCGGTGTGCTTGTTAACACATCAGCCCATACCCCACACTGGAAGCTCCATGCCCAGTTCTCATTTATACATGCCTTGGAACAACGGTTAACAAATGCTGATTACCATACGCTGCTATATTCACTTGATGTTGACCAGCCTTCTTTGGATATTATCGTAGAAAGAAAGCTGGAGGCTGTATTTCTGATCGATGTGCGCGAGGAAGCCTTTTATTCGATCTCCAAGCATTTTGTAGAAGGAATTCCTTTGATTCTGATCGACAGCATGATTGAAGATAAACTCTTTAAGCAGGTCCTTTTCAACTATCGAGCAGCTCTGCAAAAGGTAAAACCACAGGACCTTTCACAGGTATGTTTAATTATGGAGAGCTTCAATAACTCTTTCCTCACCCGCTTTATTCAGGACAGTCTTCCATTACCTCACGAAGCGATATTCACCGTTGTCAATTTGGAGGAATTAAATACATTCTTACAGGAGGGGGGCTATAAAGAGGCCATTGTCATTAATGAGTTTATTGGAAGTTACGTTGAAAAAAACGGGAGGTTCGAACAACTCTCTGTTCTTTGCACCTGCAATTGTCCGGAAATATTAGGAGATGACGTTCATAAATTCATTTTCACAGGGGATAAAGCGGCTACTGCATTTGAACTCATGGACAAATTATTGCATCATTCTGACTACTCCGCACAAGAAAATAATTGTTATTTTGTAGAATAATTTTTCGGCTATTCACTTAAGCGTTTAAGTTGAAAGGAGCATAACTTATGCCTGGTCCTGTATTAGTGAAACAAGTTCCCTCTGCTGTTCAAGCTCATCCCTCTCTTTGGGGAAATCGGAGATTCCTGCTGCTACTCAGTTCGTACTCCATTTCCTTGTTCGGTAACACTTTTCATAGTATTGCTTTAAGTTTATGGGTACTGCAAACGACCGGCAGCGCCAAAATGATTGCCATCATCACGATAATCAATTTATTGCTTAGTTCTTTGCTCGGATCGATAGGGGGAACTTTTGCGGATAGGGTCAATCGTCGAACCCTCATGCTGATCACAGATCTGATAAGTTGCGGACTCGTAGTGACGCTAGCTTTAGCCATTTCCCTGCCCTCTACTTCGTTCATTATCGTCGCCATACTGACGGGTCTTACGACCATTTCAGCTTTATTCCAGTCCCCGGCATACCAAGCTTCTATCACTACTGTTGTTGGTAAAGAACATCTACAAAAAGCGGTAGGACTGTTGAACTTGTCTGAAAACATCTGCCGGACTATTGGTTATTCCGCCGGTGGGATTTTCGTAGCGAGTTTTGGAGCAGCCGACGCTATTTTATTTGATGGAGCTACATTCTTCCTCTCCTTTCTGCTCGTGTTAGCGGTCCGCTCCCTTCCTTTGCCAACTCAATTAAATAACGTGCCCAAGAAAGAACGGAAATTCACACAGGATTTGATCGATGGAATTCGCTATATTTGGAGGTACCCTTTTGCACGCGCCGTTATGATTATGCTTCCTACCTTAACCTTATTTTTTGTCCCCTCCCTGATGTTGACCCAGGTTATGGCTGTCAACGTGTGGGATTCCACTCCCTTTCAGTTTGGACTTATTGAAGCCTGTATTCCACTTGGTTATATGATCGGATCCGGTCTGATCTTACTGCTCGGCTCCAAATTGAAAAACAGAGGTTTCCTTATTATGACTGGACTGCTATGTCTCGGTCCCCTGTACCTCCTGTTATCATTCGTCACTTCCGCTGCGATTGCCATTCCTATCATTCTTGTGATTGGCTTCATGTTCTCATTCTGCACTTTGCTGATTAATACAATCCTTAGGCTGGAAGTTTCAGAAGACATCCAGGGTAGGGTGTTCGGTGTATTAGGTTCTATCATGAGTGTAGCCCCATCCATTGGTCTTACTGCTGTCTCATCCTTGTCTGATCTCTTCAGCCCTGGTCCTGTCATGGGTTCAATCGGGGTCTTACTGCTGCTGTTTGCCTTATCAACTATCACTAAATTAAAGGTAATTCGAAACTACAAGTAATTCCAGAACGTATCCTGTGTTCTTTATCGCCCTCTTTTTCTAATAACGCGTCTAAGATGAAGCTCAAACAGTAATAAAACAACCAGAAAAATCAATAACAGGAGACCCGCTATTCCAGTTAGAAACGGAAAAAGGAGTGGGAAGAAAATACTAGGATAGGCCTTAGTAACATCTGAATAATAGCCCATACCCATAAGGGAGGTACCGGAGAACTCGATTAGCCTGACGCCTAAATGATTGTTGCTTCTTTGCGCATAGCTGAGAACCTCTTCGTCTACTTCTCCGTCTTGGGCAATCGTAATGATTTTCCATTTTCTTGTTTCCATGGGTTGACTATCATCGGTCAGTCTTTGGACTATACTTATTTGTTTCTCACCAGTCTTTCGGTCCTTTACTGTGAGAATATCTATCCACGAAAAATACCGGCTGCCTCTGTCCCGATTGGATAGCCATATTTCATCAGGGGTGGAGATTTTTTGATCATTTAATAAGAACTGAACTTTGACAATATCACCAGGCGGGACCTTCTCCTCTTCATCCCATGGGGTCAAATCTGCTTTCCTGCCTGTTTTTTCTTCCCTGATTTTAATATTCTTATCATCAACCGTTATCTCTTGTACGTTTATTGGGTTATATTCTTTTTCAGCATGCTTTATCTCATAACGCTGATTAATTTGATCAGAGATTATGTACTCACGTATATAGTTGAACAATGGGTTAAAAGAAATCGCCAACAAAAATAGCGAGACGCCAGATATAACTATAAACTTCTTCATAAGTCCTCCTTTTTAACGTACAGTCAGTTTAAACTTTTGGCGTGAACCCCCTTCCAGTCCATCGGAACACACTCATCCATTTATATCTGCCATCGTAGCGTTAACAACATTCATAAATAAGTTCTCCTTTAATAGATTAGGCACTTCCTTCCTCTAAATCTCCCAACCATAATAAACATTGTGGAATAAAATCAGCGTAGTCGTGTAATGCATTAATCGTACGGATTACCTCACGAGTACCCAGCTCCCGTTCTGCATCATCCGAGCTCTCCAGTCCTAGTGAACGTCTGATATTGTAAGCTAACCATTCTAATTTTCCCAAAAAGCCATAGTTGAGCACAACCTGCCAATCCGCATAAATCTCTCCGCCATGCTCCAGATAGCTGTTAATCAAATTTGAGAATGCCTTTTTGCTTAAATCTCCCGATTCAGAACCTGACCAATATAAAGCTACATCTATCAGCTCTAACGTAGGATGAATAGGTCCTGCTGCTTCCCAATCGATTATTATCGGAACTTTCTGCTCATCCCACAAGACATTTTTGGGGTCTAAATCCCGATGGCTGATAACATAATGATTCGTCAATAGACTCGCTGAAGAATGAATCAATGACTCCCAATTCTCTATCTTATGCAGGTGATCTGCTAGCAAGCTTGACCATTCTGCACCCTGCTGCTCTCCTTTGATAGCAAGCTCCTTCCAATTGGCAACTGCAGCATTAGACGCTTTAAGCGTTTCAAAGTGATGATCATCCGTTCCCTGTGAGAAATCGATGATGTGGAGCTGCGCAAGAATTGCCCCAATCTTTTTACAACAATCTAAATCTATTTCATCTAAAGGTAATGCCTTCCCCTGAACCCATGGAAACAATAAATAAAATTGCCCTTCAACCTCGTGCATACTACTGCCATTAGATACAATTGCCGGAACAGCATGGATCCCCTTTTGATAAGCCAGATTCGCAACCATTTCAGAAAAAATATAATTGGACATTGCTGTATCTCGTTGCATAATTTGAGGATTTAAGGCCTTTACTGCGTATTGCGCTTTATCCGTTTGCAGGCGATACATTCTGTGCAAGAGTCCGCCTGTTATCGGTTCAGGTTCATTCATCAACAGACCCAGATTATATTTAGCACAAAGTGTAGCGAATTTTAAATTATAGCTTATATTTTCCATGTTATGTATTCCTTTCTGTGTGAGTAAAGTCGTACTCATTTAAAATGGTTCAAGTAAATTTAAAACATATTTTTATCTTTATGAAATATTATGTACTGTTCACTATGACATCCTGTGTAACCCTCGTGAACCAAAAATGAAAAGGAGGCTTCGTTAATGAGTAAGCGGTTACATCAATCAGGGTATCTTGTAATCATTTGGTTTTTAGTCTTTACCTTAGGGACGGCAGCTTTTGGCTCTCTTTCCTCTGTGTCGGCAGCATCTGCCCGGCAAGCGGAAAAGCTAAATCGGGGACTAGTAGCAGTGAAGGTATCCAGTGGTGTATTTGTGAGCTGGCGGCTACTCGGAACAGAAGAACTGTCGGTTTCTTTTAATTTATACCGCAATGGTACAAAAGTAAACGTTACCCCAATCACGGACAGCACGAATTATCAGGATAACGCTGGCATAACTTCGTCTAGCTATACAGTTCGAGCAATCGTCGGCGGTATTGAGCAATCTGATTCCCCAGCAGCAAATGTATGGGCCAACAATTATTTGGACGTTCCAATTCAAATTCCGGCTGGCGGCACTACGCCAGATGGCGTAAGTTATGCCTATAGTGCCAATGATGCCAGCGTGGGCGACTTAGACGGTGACGGGGAATATGAAATCGTGTTGAAGTGGGATCCTTCCAATTCCAAAGACAACTCGCAAAGTGGCTATACAGGCAACGTCTATCTGGATGCCTATAAGCTGAATGGAACTCGGCTATGGCGAATTGATCTGGGTAAAAATATTCGGGCTGGCGCACATTATACTCAATTTCTAGTCTATGATTTCAATGGTGATGGTAAAGCCGAAGTAGTCTGCAAAACAGCAGACGGTACGGTTGACGGAGTTGGCGTAACCCTTGGAAACACAAGTGCAGATTATCGCAACTCCAGTGGATATATCCTGACCGGGCCTGAATATCTGAGTGTATTTTCCGGACAAACGGGGAAAGCCTTAACCACGATTGATTATGTTCCTGCCAGAGGAACCGTATCCAGTTGGGGTGACAATTACGGCAATCGAGTAGACCGCTTTTTAGCAGGTGTAGCCTATCTGGATGGAGTACATCCAAGCATCATTATGGCACGTGGTTATTATACGCGCACAGTCGTTGTAGCTTTTGACTGGAATGGCAGTGCTTTGACCCGTAAATGGACCTTTGATAGCAATAGCTCCACCAATGCTGGAACCGCCGGTCAAGGTAATCATAGCTTAAGTGTAGCCGATGTGGATAACGATGGTAAGGATGAGATCATTTATGGTGCCTTAACCATTGATAATAACGGTGCGACCTTATACAATACAGGGCTGGGTCATGGAGACGCGCTGCATGTAGGCGATTTAAATCCGAACCGCCCCGGTCTCGAAGTTTTTAAAGTCATGGAAAACACTAGTTCTCCCTATGGCGCTGCGGTATGGGATGCCGCAAACGGGACGGTCTTATGGGGTGTATACACGGGAAAAGATACCGGCCGGGGGATGGCTGCCGATATTGATCCCAATTATCCCGGGGAAGAGGTATGGGCTCACGGCGTTGGCCTATACTCCATTACAGGCACCAAAATAAGCAGCTCAATGCCTTCTGTGAATTTTGGGATCTGGTGGGATGGCGACTTGTCCCGCGAACTGCTGGATGGTGTCAAGATTGATAAATGGAACCCTGCAAGCAACTCCGTTACCAATTTATTAACCGGAGCGAGCGTAGCATCCAACAATAGTACCAAAGCAACGCCAAGCCTACAGGCCGACCTGCTTGGAGACTGGCGCGAAGAGGCTATCTGGAGAAAGTCCGATAACTCGGCTCTACGAATCTATACAACTACGAACATCACCACCAATAAAATATATACCTTAATGCATGATCCAGTATATCGGTTAAGCATTGCCTGGCAGAATACAGCTTACAATCAACCTCCGCACACAGGATTTTTCCTAGGCAACGGTATGGCCACTGTGTCTAAACCCAATATATACGTAGTGCCGTAAGCTTTCTAAAGAATCAGTAAGTGAACAAAAAAGCAATTGCTGTTATCCGGATGTGCCGGGGCAACTGCTTTTTTGTTCGGTTTATACCAGCATCAGCAATGATCGAGGTGCGTTAATAGTTTTTTTAATTGTTTAATGCCTTCGCATTGAGTGGTTATTATTGCATATAGGATAGGTTTTAGTGCTGGGCAGATATTAAACTGCAAAACGTTGTTTGACATTCGTACAGCGCTAGATCCCCAATCAGAACCCCAGCTTTAATAGCCAGGCCGCAAGCTTCTCCTCCCGCCTTTTCAATTCCCCATCTACGCGATTATATTTTCCAAGCCGTTGCTCAGCTGCAATGCTGCCATCTAGCATATACAAGACACGCTCAGCTTGAGCAGCGACTTTAGCATCATGTGTGGCGATTATAAGCGTTGTTCCTGATTGATTAATATCTGCTAATATGTCCATGATTTCACTAGCTGCTTTTGAGTTAAGCGCCCCGGTTGGCTCATCGCCAAATAATATATCTGGCTGATTAATGAGTGCTCTGCAGATTGCTGCTCTTTGTAATTGTCCTCCTGACACCTGTGTAATATCACGTTCAGCCAGCGCAGATATTCCTGTTTTGTTCATTAACTCAGCTGCTCTTTTATTGATAGTTCTACGGCTGCTGGTTCTCGCCCGATAAGCAGACAGGATGATATTGTCGCGGATATTCAAGTTTTTTAACAGATGCATTTGCTGAAAAATAAAGCCCATATGCTTTAAGCGCAGACCGGCTAATTCGTTCTCTGAAACTCCGCTGATCTCCTGCCCTTTAAAAATAACACTTCCCTCTGTCAACTTATCCATCCCGCTGATCGTATACAGCAATGTTGATTTTCCTGAACCAGAAGGTCCCATGACAGCTATGAATTCCCCCTGAGACACCTGAAGCTGAACATCCTTTAATATCGACTGCGGAGTTCCTTGCCCTGTTGAATAACTTTTTTTTAACCCTTTCGTCTCTAATATGAACATTCTGCCACCTCCTATCATTCGGCAATTAGTTTGGCTATACTGGATTTTCTGATTGAGATCGTGCTTGTTACGGTGGTGAGCGCTACAATCAGCATGAAAAGTAGAGGAAGAATAAGATAGGCTACCGCCGGATTGACTACAAACTGTATCTTAGAAGCCCCCATGAAAGAGCCTAGCATTTGAGCAATTTTTTGCCCAAGAGTGTTAGCCGCAAAAGTACCAAGAATGACGCCCAGCCCTGATATTATCAGCATCCTTACCAGGTATTGCCTACGAATATCTCCTAACGTAAAGCCAACACTTCTCAAAATAGCGGTTTGCGAAGAATCCTTGGCAAGCAGCATTTTCAGAAATAAAGAGGTAATCAATATCGAAATCGAAAATGCGATAACGATGGATAAGCCTGTAACCAGCTTCAATTGGCGAATTGTATTTCCTAATGTCTGAGCTAAATAGCTTTGCAGATGAGTGATTTTTGCTGGATAAAATAATTTGGTGTACTGATCCATTTTTGCCTGGACGGAAATTCCCGGATTCACATCCAAAGCTACTACATACCAGAGAACCGTCTTCGAATCATATGGCAATTGCGCTTTTGCGGTTCGGCCACCATTAGTTATATCCTGATAGATCCCGCTAACGGTCAATTTTATTGCCACCCCAGCAACCTCTAAATGAACGATATCCCCCACCTTTTTATTCAGTTCCTTGGCGTTCAGGTCAGAAAGAGCGATCTCACTTGCACTTCTAGGAGTTCCTCCATGAACATACGAGAGCGGAAAAATAGTAAAGTCACCGGTTTCAACATTTAGCGATTCCCATACACCATCACTACCTAATACCTTAAATCTAGAAGTAATCAGTGGAGAAAATTTAGAGATGTCCGGGTCATTTTCAAGCTTGGTTATCATCTCATTAAAACGCTTCTCTATTTGGCTCGATTGCTGCAAATCAATGCGAATATCGCTCTGACCGACGCCCATATAAGAAACAAACCGGGGAGACTGAAGGGTATTCAATATATTCACTGGCACTAGAACGATAAACAAACTGATCACAAATACGAAGAACAATAATCCGTACATGGTGAAGCGCCCGTAAACATCTTTTACCCCGAGAAAAGCATTCACGTTAACAAATTTACGCTTGCTAAGTGAAAATCCGCTTGTGTTCATCCTTGCTTCACCCCTCGTACCTGACCGTAAAGCTTCTACAACCGTGATGCGATTAAAGCGTCTAAGAATCATCCGGCAAAAGAATACAACAACTCCAAAGATTAAACCTACCGCCAGGACAGGAACAAAATATTGAAGGATACTGGCAGGAGCAACGCCCAAATACAAAGTAATATTGGCTGTAAACAAACGCACCACACCTAAAGACAGTAAATATCCACATACAGAGGAGACTGCTGCCATCACGATATATTTTGCTAAATAAATGCTGCGAATATCTTGCTGCGTGATCCCAATCGCTTTCATGACACCTATCTCTCTGTAATCCTCTTCCAAGGTAGCGATCATCGTAAATCTGAGACATAAAATAGCAATCAGCATCAGCAGAACACTTACCAAAATAATAACAACTGCGATAATCCCGTCCGTCAGTGCATTCAGCGTTTTAAATAAAGGATAGTCAATGGAGGGGCCTTTATTGGGCAGATTTGAGGATTGATACTCATTGCGGAAATCATTGAGCTTAGATAGATCTGTAAGCTGAAATTCAATCAGGTATTCAGGTTCGCCGAGCTGTTGTTTAAGTGCTGTAAAGTCAGCAGCATTTACGACAAAACGTTTGGAGCTGACCATGGCTGGATTCATTTGGACATCCCTTACAAAATCAGTAATCACAAACTTTTTATCGAACTGTTCACCTAGAACGCTAACTACGTCGCCGATTTTCAGATTCTTTTGCTTCATATAATAAATGGGGACAGCGATTTCTCCTGCCGATACCTCAATCACCTTGTTCTCTAAATTCAGCAGCAAATCAAACGAAGGGTTCTGCTCTACAAAGCCGATATCCATCACGCTGTTTGCTTCCGAGCCTTGGTTACTGCCTAGATAAACGTTAGATCCATCCAAGTTAAGCATCTCTACGGTTTGTTGATCTTTCACCAGTGGATTAGCGGCTGTAAAGCTCTCGATTGCTGAGCTGTCGATTTGTCCTGCGTGCATCTGCACGAAATGAGGGGCTCTGGATTTAATCAATAGCTGATTCAAGGACCCCGACAATTCTATAATCACTTGCGACGCTGAAGCAACAAGCAAAGCCGATAACATGATAAACACAAATAATCCGAAGGTAATGATTTTATTGCGTTGAAGGTCTCTTTTTACAATTCGTAGCAGCATTGACGGGCCTTCTCCTCTCTAATACGGAATTCAATTATTCACGTTCAAGGCAGCGAATTGATTTCATTCTGGGGATCACAAATGCCATAATAATGATGAGCAAACCAGAGATGATAAATAATAAACCGATTCCCCGTCCTTCCCCAGTGCCTATCACCTTACCTACTGATGAAGCAAGTAGACCTCCCTCTCGTAAAAGAGGATTAAACACTTGATCAGCCAATATGCCAGCAAAAGCATACGCAGCCACATAACCGAGTTGTGATAAAATGCCAATGATCCCCCATGCCCGCCCCTGTGTGTCATTTGGGATATGGTTGCGAATCATAACGTCAGCACTGGTATTAACAAAAGGCAACGTTGCAAAAAATAAAAAGCCAGCAGCTGTAATAAAAGCAACATTCGTGGTCAGACCCACCAAAGAAAAAAACAGTCCGGCGAATCCTAGGCCGAGCGCTAATACTTTGATATATTTACGATCGATGCTAAAAACTCCAATAATCAGACTGCCGAGCAACATCCCTATAGCACTTACAGATAATACCGTGCCTAGAGTTTTCGTATCCGTAAAGGGTAGAAGCATAGGCGTATATAAGGTTTGGAGAAAACCCACATAAAAAGTAACGACAGACAAAATGATCGTAAGCTGCAGTACACCTTTCGTGTAAATAAGAGCATCCCAGCCCTCCTTCAAATCTTTTACAAACGACTGATTCGTTGGAACTCTGTGTTCAGTCTGTAGATTCCTGCGAACAGCCATCACTGCAAGAACTGTAACTAGAAAGGTTGAGATATCTATAAGCAGGATAGTTTTTATATCCATAAAGCTAAGCAAAATCCCGGCAAGGATAGGGGAAAGAAGATATTTTGAGGACGCAGCAAGCTGAACTAAACCACTAGCCTTGGCAAATTGCTCCTCTGTTAATAAATCTGTAATGGTAGCTTTGTAGGCAGGTTCAAGCAAGGATACAAAAATCGAACTAAACGTCACGCCCAGACAAATCTGCCATAAATGAGGTTCACCCAGCAGCATGATAATGAGAACATATATAAGTCCAAAAGCAGATAACAAATCCCCTGCTATCATCATCAATCGCCGATCAAACCGATCCGCTAACACGCCGCCAAAAGGACTGAGCACAATGGAAGGGAGAAAAGCACATAAGGTTAAAAGTGCCACACTAGAGGCGGTCTGCGTCATCTGGAACACATAGACCCCTAAGGTGAAAGCCGTCAACCCGCTGCCAATACTGGATATCCACTCCCCCATCCAAATGATCATAAAATTTCCGAAGGATTTGTTGTTCAGCATATTCCCTCTCCCCTATTCAAACATTTGAAACACATAGTCGAAGCTGCCCTTCTCCGCCCCCAGCGTAATTTCCATCGTATAGATAAAAGCTCTAATCTTCTGGATGATTTCCTCAGGCTGCCACTTGAATATCCCTTCATCAAAAAGAAATTGAGAGGTAATCAATAGAAATTCCATCGTCTCCGGGGGATACGGATTGTGAAACAGTCCCTCCTCTATGCCCTGCTCAATGACCTCCGTCAAAACAGGAGTTAGCCGCAAAATGGTTTCCACCAAGCTTTTCTGGTGCAGCTGTGCATTATCAGCCTGATGGAACTGCTCAATCATTTGGCTTTTTCTGTCCGTATCCGGCTTTTGCGCCATAATGATTTGCAGCAGCTTTTCATGAACGGTCAGCTTAGGATCTGCAGCAATTTGCTTAGCAGCTGCTACACCAGCATCAATAAATCGCAGCACAACAGCATCCATGACCTCTTCCTTCGATTTAAAATAATAGTAGAAGGTTCCCTTCGCGATACCTATAGCCTGCAAGACATCATTCACTGTCGTTTTGGTATACCCTTTCGTAAAAAACAGCATTTCTGCTGTATCCAATATTTCATTTCTACGTTCTTCCGCTTCTTTGGAAATTCTCATCTGCAACGTCCTCCATTCTATCGACCGACCGTCGGTCTATTCCAATTATATACAAATATTAGATCGTGTCAAGATTAACCCGGCATCACAAAAAAGAGAGAATTCCAAAAGCTACGTTATAGCATCTGGAACTCCCTCGTTTTGGGATATACTTTTGAGTTTTACTGTTTGGTCTTACTGCTGGGTTTTAGTCTTATTGTTTACTGTTTGGTCTTACTGCTGCGTTTTACTTTTAGCTTGCTCTTTGATCTGATCCGTTGAGCGAAACCTTTGCTCGCGTTGTAACACTAAACTTCGTTTGCTTAGATCACATTTACACTTAAGACGCAGCATATCGGACACAGCTGACCTTATACGCTGCATTATCCCCCATTTGGGATCCTAACGGACCGCATAGCCACTATTGGCATGAAAAACGCCACAAAAGACCCCTTCCTCAAGGAATAGCTGCACTGGAGTCCGAAAACCGGCTCAAAGGGCTATAAATTTGCAAATAGCGTCCTCTGGGTCCTTAAGCAACACGGGATAGGGATTCAATAGGTAATCAATAGGTATTCAATAGGTATTAATTACCTAAGTTCGGACTAAGTGGCTTCCGGCTGCAGATTTTGCCCCCAAACGGCTTCCCTGTATAGAATGCTGCTATTTCGCATAAGCTTCTGCAATCCCGTCTCAAATAGATTATCTAATCCGCCGGATTGTACTAATGAAAATTTGCTGCCCAAGGAATAGGCTATATAATAATCCGCCCAACTGCTATAGCGTTCTTGTAGCTGCCTTGCGGCTTCTATTTTGTATTCCCAGGCTTCTTCCTTCTTCAAATAATCCTCAACATAACCAATCCGGCTCAGATAAATTACCCAAGCTAATCCAAAAGCAGAAATGTCACCAGAAGGCAACTGATGTATACCTTGTGCAACAACCTTCAGATTAACAAAATCCTCATGATCCTTATGTGCCTCAAGATATTTACTGCGTGAGGTTTCGGAAAGTGTGGCTAAACGAGCATGTAAAGATCTATATTCTGCACGGTTGCCATCTTCTAGAAGCCAGCGAATCTGGCGATGAAAGGAGTTAGCATCCTCGATATTCCATCTTTCACAAGCATTTTTGATTAAACCTCTTTTGAAGAAGACATTACTGAAATCAAACTCATAAACCACATAGTATCTCCCTAAGAGACCACGTATGCAGGTAGAGGAAAGACAGCGGAAATACATTTCCAATCGTTTTCTTTGCTTAACATTGTATTCCTTCAGCATATAGAGCCTCCTGATATTAGTTCGTGAATAGGTATGCTGTTTTGCAAATCTTCCTGATTTTCCATAGAAAAATAAGAATGAACACCGCATTGACAAGCGGGGGAAGCTCAGATACTGAAAAATAATATATGGTATATACCAAAATATAGAACCAGCTTAATTTCAGGAAAACCAATAGATAGAATAATATAGACCCTATAATGCTCTTTCCAATGCTTACGAGCGAAGAGATACGAAGACGTTGTGGATACAGTTTTTTGTTCTTCAACATGAACTTATTCGCAAGGTAACGAAAATGAATGAACTCGTCCTTTTTAGGCTCATTAGTCTCCGTTTGTGTAAGAGCTTCCTCAATTTGAGAACATGCAATCTTACATTCCAGAATTAAACATTGCACATCTCTATTTCCAGCATCCTCTTGCAGCAAATATTCACAATCCTTCATCGCTTCCTCATAACGCTGCAAATAGTAGAGAAGCCGGCCTCTTAATAAGTAACCGTCTCTTTCGTTAGGCCACATAGCGGTTACTTGGTCCAAACACACCAGCGCTTCCATATAATCAGCAGTATCCAGACAATACTTAGCTCGCAATAATTGCAGATCAGGATCATACTGAAACAGCTTATTTGCTTCGTCGAGCAGTTGACCCGCTTCAGTATGTTTATCCTCCATCAGCATGAATTGAGCGGATTGCCTCAGATTTAGATAGTGTTCTATGTCAAACTCAAGAGACTCCTGCAAAAGGAAACACTCATAACGCATCTCCATGCTTCCGTCGACCTGCCCTAGTATGTACTCGACTAACTTATTATCATAACGTTGAAGAAATATTTCCTTGTCCTCACGTAAATGAAAAAATGAATCCAACGCTTCCCATACGGCATGAGGCAAATTCCGATGCTGATCAAGGAACAACATAAGCTTATCCCTTAGCCGATCACGATGCTCTATACTCCACATGAAATCTTCATTCAAAAGTGAATGCCACGAAGCTTGTTGAATTCGGCGCGAGAAGTCCGCATACAGTTCCCTAATTTGTCTGTCAAAAATATCTGCTGGCTGTTCTTGAAGATCAGCATCAAGTTGAATGGGAAGTGGGCGAAACAGCGCCCACTCGTTTTCATGCGGTATAGTAGTAGCCCCTTCTACTTCTTCCTCGGTGTCTTCCTCCGCAACTTCTTGTTCTTCCTCCTCGCTTTCTTCCTCCTCAACTTCATCTACTCGTATTACTTTTTCTGCTTGTATCACCATTTTTTCTATTTCTTTTGATATTGCTTCTGCTATTTCTTTCTTATCCTCACCTACCAATGAAGGGACAGTGCTTGCTATACGCTGCCCGGAGCGGGCCCATTTCACGGCTGTATCATAAGCTTCTCTAAGCTGCTGGTATCCTTCAGGGTCATCTTCGGGGTGATGCGATTTCAGTTTTTTGGCATAGGCCTTTTTGATGATAGCTAGTTCATCTGTGGGTTCAATCTCCAAAATACTCCAGATCGTCATGTGAAGTATGACCACCCTTCAATTTCCGCCAATTGCTCATTGAAAGCTTGTGCCGCTTTTTCAATCACTTTCTCGTTCTGAGTATATAAAGCATCTTCGAATACTTTCAGACACTGTGCGATAAATTTCCGTTGGTCCCCAAGCACCTCTTCATATAAACGCTCACCTCTAGCAAGCAGAAGCCTGTTCTCGGTACGCTCACGCGGATGAATTTTGATACTCCGCAGTTCCAGTAAACGAGCTTCAATTTGCTTTTTCGTCATTCCACCAGCATTTTGCTCAATGATCATCTGATGCTTCTGACCTGTTGAAACGGTTGTAACCTCCACCTCAAGAATCCCATTCACATCATATGTATATCTGACATCTATACTTTCTTCTCCCCGAGGTGCTTGCGGAATCTGAAACTCCATTTCTCCCAGGAAAAGATTATTTTCAACGCGAGGACTCTCCCCCTGATACACATCCACACTTATGATCTTTTGATTATCTGCGGCTGTATATAGACGTTCTACCCGGCTAACAGGAATCGGAGTGTTACGTTCAATGATCGGAAAGTAATGTCCAGATGACGTTTGTCCGCTTGAACCTCTTCGCAGAATACTGGTTCCTAATGTATAGGGGCAAACGTCCGTCAAAATCATTTCATCCAGCGCTTGATCACGCTGCTTCAGCGCCACCTGAACCGCAGCTCCCAGTGCGACGGTCTCATCTGGGCTGATATTCGCATAAGGCATTTTCCCGAACATACGGCTGATAATTTGCTTAATTAGAGGCATTTTAGTCGCACCCCCAATCATCACAATCCCATCCAGATCGGAAGGCTGCAGAGAAGCATCCCGCAATGCTCTTTCTATCGGCTGTCTTAGACGTATTAGTAATGGTTGTACCAATTGCTCAAGCTCTGAGCGTTCTATAGTCAGCACGTATTCTTCCTCTTTAATAACTATCCGCATAGTCGCAGCAGACTCTGTACCAAGAATTCGTTTACTCTGCTCAGCCTGCTTATACAACATCGACCTCGTTATTGGTGTTAACGATTCAGCGTCCAGCTTATTCTTTTGGATAAAATAGGCCACTAGTATCTCTGTGAAATCTTCCCCGCCAAGATAGTTATCTCCGGCAATCGACTTAACATCCATTACCCCTTCGAAAAGCTCCAGGATAGACACATCAAAGGTTCCTCCACCCAAATCAAAAACAAGAAATGAAGTCTCCTGATTCTGATGCAGGCCATAAGCGAGTGCTGCCGCCGTAGGTTCACTAATAAGCCGCTCTACTTGTAAACCAGCCAGCTCAGCTGCTTTCTTAGTTGCTTTCCGCTGAACATCATTGAAATAAGCCGGAACACTGATTATAGCTTTCGTTACGGACTCACCTAGATGATTTTCCGCATCCTCTTTCAGTGACCGCAGAACAAAAGAAGATAACTCTTCAGGAGTAAAAGTCATCGTACCTAGTTTGTATTTCTTTGCTGATCCCATAAAGCGCTTAAAAGTCGAGGCGGTTAACTGTGGATGTGTAATCAGTCTTTCCTGTGCGATTCTTCCAACCAATACTTCTCCCCCTGCATCTACACTAACAATCGAGGGTGTTACATGCTCCCCGAGTACATTGGGAATAATTACAGCCTGACTGCCGTCCCAATAAGCAGCAAGACTATAGGTCGTTCCTAAATCAATTCCGATTGTTCTCACTACTATCTCCACTCCTTTTATATACAATAATATACAAAGAAAAGAGTCCAAGAATCGAAATGTCACTAATTCAACATATTTACATCCAGAGCATAATAATGAAATTGCGCTTCTGCAAATAGACATAAAAAAGGTATCTCAAAAGCCACAATGGCTAATGGGATACCTTCATTTTTTGGCGTAGAATATTTTTCTGTACATCATCTATAAAAAACAGTCTCATTCGTTCTCTGGACGTCCTAACATCTGATCTATCTTCTCTTTTGCACCTTCCCATGAGGTCAATAATGGAAAAGCATATTGTTCACGGGCCCGCAAATTCCATGGATGCGGAATACAAAGCACTTTTCTTCCCTCCTGCAATGCCGGAACCAGGTTATGCACCCCGTCATCGATCAATAGATCGTAGTTAATAAGATTTTTTCGCTTACAGGTAAAGAAATTTTCAATCGGAATAAACGGCATATGCTTCTGCAGCCAGTTCCATTTTTCCACTACCGACTGGGGTTGGGCTGCCGTAACTATAATTACATCATAAGCGTTATGCAGCTTCTCCATTTCTCCTACGACATGTTCGTCAAACAGTTCAAGCTCTTCATACAGACCGGGCCGCCCATAGAAAATCTCTTGTGTACAATCCGGATGACGTAAATGATCCGTATTCCAATCAAGCATTTCCTCATACCGCAGCAGATGCGTGGGAAAATCATTATTATTATGGTATATGGCTCGCTTCACTAGATGGCAAATTGTATCATCCATATCTACTGCAATTATTGGCTTCCTCATCTGCGCCTCCATTATTTTTTTAGATTACACTTTAATTATATACAATGAAATTACGGTTTTCGTCGAGAGTTAATTAAAATCCCGGTTAATGTTTATTAAATGCTTCTACGCATTTTTGGCAGATACAAGCTTTCCCTCTCAGTTCTTCCGGGATCTGTTCTTGCAATTCGAGTGGAATTTCTGTATGGAAACACCAACAGTCACCGCCTTCAGCGCCACAACGATTCAATTCTTTACATAAAGGACAATGGCGTTCTTCAACCAGTATGTTCATCATATCCAAAATTTCTACTCCCCCAAAAATCACAAACTATTTTTCTTTGGAAAACCATATCAATAAAATAAATCCAACTTCAATTTCTCTATTATTCCTACACTTGTGAACTCGGTTCACTTGCATTAAGATAGTGAACATTACGAACTCAAATGGGAGAATAACAGATGAATGATAAGAAGCTGAGCTTTTTAGATACCCTACATAGTGACTTACTTGCTACCATGGAAGAAGTATATAATCCTTGCAGGTTTGATTGCTCCGAACCAATTCTTGAACCGCAAAATGCGGAATACGGAGCATATATCTTTACCTTAAATGCGCTGGCCATTAGATTCCGGGTGGCTAAAATCACACCCACTAAAGTCGGGCAATTTGTGACACTATGGGAGCGAATTGGAGATCATCCCATCCAACCCTATGACATCTCAGATCCTGCTGATCTCTTCGTTATAAGTACACGAAATGGGAATCACTTTGGCCAATTTATTTTTCCAAAAGCTGTCCTAAGAGAACAAGATATTCTATCTGATAAAGGTGAAGGTGGAAAAAGAGCTTTTCGAGTCTACCCGCCTTGGGACATTCCCACGAGTCGCCAAGCTCAAAAAACGCAAACATGGCAGTCGGAATATTTCTTGGATATCCCTGCAAATAAACCCGTAGACTACCTTCGTGCGCAAGCACTTTACGGTTTACCCGTAAATCTTACGGTCTGACCTATCTCCTCCACATGTTCCTTATCGCCCTGCAAAATAAAATAATAGTATACATCATCTCCTATTTTCACCGCTTCGGGATATTTAATTATAAGCGCCGCTTGATGATTCCATTCCTCCCCTTGGTCAGCAGAAGGCATAATCAACTTTGCCTTCTCTTCCTCTTTCAACCTCTCTAATGTCAGTTCAGTAATTTGCGGATTGGAGCCATAAGGCTTCAGCTGATGGGAGGCAACGATTTCAGCAACTTCATCTATTGATTGTCCCTCTCCAGACATAGCGGATAATTGAAAAAAACCATCCTCCCCCTGACCCTTCTTATCATCTGCTGAATCTACGACCCATTCCGTTGGATACTTCAAAGAGACTCCATAAGCATTGGAAGTAAAGGTTGCAAGCCCAGTTTGCGTAACCAGCATACCGATTACAGTACCTGCAAGTACAATAACCGCGATAACCAACACCCATAGCCACCGTTTTTTGTATACTCTTATTTTCACGATATCCCCCTAAATCAATAATTAGTTGACATGTACAATATTAGGAAATAAGATATAAACAAACATATGAGCAATCATTCATATGTATTAGTGAGGAGGAAATTAAAATGAGCGATCTTAAAAATATCCTATCTCTACTTCTTTTCTGCATCTTCCTAATTTCTTATCTATTAAAGCTCCTTATACTTTACAAGAAAAACCACATTAAAGGAAACGTTCTGGCTAAAGGCGCTAAACTATCTAAGATCCATTATACCGAGCTATTGGTAAAAACCTCTACTTTTTTATGGGGCGCAGCATGGTTTGTTTTTTCCGTAGCAGAGTCCTTTATGGTTACACTTGTAAACAAAACGTTTGATATTCCTGTAATTCACTTTAGCGGTGTGGGTGTAGCTGCCCTCGGGTGTTCCATTTTCATTCAAGCTATGATTGCTATGCGCACTTCATGGAGAGTTGGGATTGATAAGACTACTGTAACCAAACTCATCACACACGGTATTTATAAATATAGTAGAAACGCTGCATTTGTCGGGTTTGATCTCATGTTTTTGGGATTGTATCTGATGTACCCCAATCTATTAACACTCCTAATATTCATTCTTAACATTGCCGCGATTCATTTACTAATTCTTCAAGAAGAGCAACATTTAATGTCCGTATTCGGAGATGAATATATCCAATATGCCAATAATACACCCAGATATTTTTTATTTTAAAATCTTTTATCAAGCTCCGATAATTTATACTCACTATATCATTTTACATTTTTTACAAGTCCAGAAAACATTCTCTTAATGTAACTACTATAATATGAGACTGTAAACATACATTAGGAGGGAAATTATGAAATCACCGAAAAAGTATGGCGTCAGAACAGCAATTGTAGCGACAGCGGCAACTGCTCTTTTTGTATCCAGCATAGTCACTACAAATGCACCTAATCAAGCAGACGCAGCATCTTCGAACACAAGAAATGTAATTCTGTTTATTGGAGACGGAATGGGTGCTGCTCAGCGTGATGCCATCCGGCTTGCCACCGTAGGTGAAAAAGGAAATCTAGCAATGGATTCCATGCCATACGTTGGATTAATTCATACAAGCTCCACTGTCCCTGTTACAGATTCGGCTGCTTCTGCTTCTGCTTATGCCAGCGGTGTGAAGACTTATAATGGTGCTATCGGAATGGATGCCGATAAAAAAAGTGTTAAGACCATTATGGAATATGCTAAAGATGCCGGGAAATCAACTGGTGTCGTTACCACTAGTCAGATTACAGACGCGACTGGCGCCGCATTTGGTGCTCACGTTGAAGACCGCTCAAAGCAAAGTGATATCGCTCTTCAGCTTCTGACAAAGAGCAAGGTTGATGTTCTGCTCGGTGGGGGTGAGGATTTCTGGTACCCGGCAGGCAATCCCGGCAAATTCCCAGATGAACCCGCTGAAGATCCTTCAGAAAAAAGCAAAGGAACGCAAGGAAACCTTGTGGATAAAGCTAAACAATTGGGCTACACCTATGTAACGAACAAAGCGGATATGCAAAAAGCAAAAGACGGCAAGCTGCTTGGAATATTCGCAAACGAGGAAATGTTCCAGCAAAAGCCTGAGGGTGAAGGAGATATTTATAATCCGGTGGTATCGCTGCCCGAGATGACTAAGAAAGCTATAGATACGCTAGCAACAAATAAAAAGGGATTTTTCCTTATGGTGGAAGAAGAAGGCACTGACGAATTTGCACACCAAAACAACGCTAAAATGACGATTAAATCAGGTCAAGAACTGGACAAATCCGTGCAAGTAGCCAAAGACTTCGCCAAAAAGAATCCAGATACACTGGTTCTTGTTCTTGCCGACCATGAGACCGGCGGATTTTCTATTGAAGCAGTTGACGCAGATGATGAGTCCGGTGACGGCATATCCAAAGAAGACGGTCCTTTCGCCATCGCCAATTCCAAACACAATTTTGTAGTGGACTGGACGACCTCAGGCCATACTGCGGTTGATATTCCAATTACAGCTATGGGCAAAAATGCACAATTATTTACTGGAATCTACGAAAACACCGAAGTATTCACCAAGCTTATGCAAGCATCAGGTTTTAAAGCCAATAAATAAAAGCGAGTAAAAAAAGACTAGCCAGATTTTTTTCTGGGTAGTCTTTTTTATTTTAAAATACAGTATTTACTTAGCATCTGTTCGCACAACAAAAAGGATATCCTTAGTCTGATCAGCCCATTTACCTGTCAGATGAAATCCTCTGATCGTTGCTCCAGGCTCATAATCTTTACTATTTGAACTCAAAAAGGCTGCCAGATTAGACTCAAGTTTAAACGTTGCTTTTCGATCTGCGAATTCAATATTTAAAGGCTTTGCCATTCTCTCGTCATATTTGAGTCTACCCTCGTCATCTAAGATATAATCCTTTACTTCATAGGTGTCCGGTGCTTTATCATCAAAGTCGATGTGGATGGTTTCACCAAGCTTTACATAGGGAATAGAAGCCGCAGAATCCTTCATTTGTGCTTGAAAAAGCGCACTCTCATCATCCAGTTCTATGCCCACCTCTCTGGAGAGGGTCTGAGATTGAATCACTTTTCCATCCATATGAATGGTTATCTCTGGCATCGCCGTGCTGCTGACTTCCTCACGATCACAAATGGTTAATACAAGCAGAAGTACAAAACTTAGGACTGCGATGTATATTCTTTTCAAGAAGACACCCCTTCTTCCCATTGTTCAACTAATCTGATGTGAAATATTCGATTCCCAATATGATCAAACCCAAAATAAAGATGATGATACCAATCACAAGCGGAAAACCTAAAGCTAAACTATGAATCGATTTTACAAATATACCGTTAATTAACGATTACAGCGAGGTGTGTTTATAAAATTCTATTTTTATAGCTAATCCAACGGTTTCCTTATGCTTCTAATTTACGTGACAGCTCCTTAATTAACTCGATCTCTCGTAAAACCATACTTCGGGTGTAAAAATAGAGCTCCTCAGAGTAATCCATATCCTCACTATTGCCAACTACTTTGGATAACTGCTGTAAATGGTCCAGCTTTTCGTTCATATAAGTCTCTCTGTAATCAAGCAATCTTCTACGTGTCTCCTGATCCAAAAGCTCATAATAAGCAAGACGAATAGACCATTCATTATCAATTCGAATAGTCTCCAGCGTAAATTCTGTTAAGCAGGTGTTAAACCGCTCCTCACCCTCAGTAGTTATAGAATATACATAACGTTTAGGCCGGCGTTCCTGAATTTCCGTTTTTTTGATTACCCATTTTCGCTTTTCAAATAATTTCAGCTTTGGATAAAGCGAGTTATTGTTTACGATTTTATCATTGCCCATTACAAAAATAATGTTTTTTTTAATTTCATAACCATGTTTGGCCCCTTTCATTAATTGGGCCAGAATCAAAACTTCAATATCCATAATCATCCTCCGGGCTTCCGGAATACGTATCCGGTTCATCATTTTCTTATATTACCTCAATTACTACATTCCTGCCAAATCACTCGTGATTTTTTGCACATACTTCCACCCTGCTCTTTCGCTAATATAGGTTAAAATAACCTATTTATTTTTAACCTATATGTAGAGAGGAAGTTATCGTATGGAATTCACACATCTATTTAGCAAGGGCACAATCGGAAATATGGAGCTTAAGAACCGGGTCATTTTACCAGCGATGGGCACGAAAATGAACGCGCCGGGTGGATACGTCAGTGATCGTCTGATTGATTACCATGTAGCACGAGCTAAAGGCGGCAACGGCTTAAATACTGTAGAAGTAACAACCATTCACCCAACGGCGGCCTCCGATGATGCTCCTGCCCTTTATGATGATAAATTCATTCCAGGTATGGCTCAATTAGCATTAGCTATTCGAGAGGCAGGAGGCAAAAGCTGTCTACAGTTATGGCATGGAGGTAAAGTAACTCCCAACCTAATTCAGGTCTCCTCTTCACCTGTTCCGTTTGAAGGCGTGACTCATATACCACGTGAACTAGCGCATCATGAAGTCGGTGAGATGGTTCAAGCTTACGCAGATACAGCATTACGTGCGAAGAAAGCCGGATTTGACAGTGTGGAATTCCATGCCGGCCATGGTTATTTGCCCCAACAATTTCTAAGTCCTGCAATGAATTTTCGTCAGGATGAGTACGGCGGTTCTTGGGAGAATCGCTGCCGCTTCCCGCTGTCTTGTATCCGGGCTATCCGGAAAGCGGTTGGACCTGGGTTCCCTATCTTGATGAGAATCTCTGCGATTGAGGATCTACCGGGCGGACTTACACTGGAAGATATGAAGCTCTTCTCAAAGCTCGCTGAAGAAGCTGGAATTGATGCTATTAATGTATCTCGTGGGGTCCCTGCTGGCGCTGCAATTAAATATGAAGTACCGCCGATCGATTTACCTGTAGGCTTCAATGTAGATAACGCAGCACAAATTAAATCTGTGGTTAACATCCCTGTTATTGCCGTAGGCCGTATTAATGATCCAGCAATTGCAGACCGGATTATTGCGGAGGGTTTGGCTGATTTTGTAGCCATTGGGCGTGCGCAGCTGGCAGATCCGGAATTCTGCAATAAAGCTTTAGCCGGACGTGCAGACACGATCGTTAAATGTGTTGGTTGCGACCAAGGCTGCTTCGATGGATTCGTGAATCCTAATGTTCCATTTATCAGCTGTGTGTTTAATCCTGCAACCGGTCGTGAAAGTGAATATGAATTGCAGCAAACGGGTATCCCCAAAAAAGTACTTATTGCTGGTGGTGGCCCTGGCGGATTAGAAGCAGCTGTCACCCTGAAACGACGTGGGCATCATCCAATATTATGCGAAAAAAATGACATTCTGGGCGGACAGCTTTATATTGCCGGTGCCGCACCACGTAAAGAGGAAATGGCTGCAGCCGCTCTGAATATGGGAGAAACCGCTAAACGTGAAGGTGTAGACATTCGAATGAATACAGAGGTTACACCTGAATTAATCCAAGAAATTGCTCCAGATGAGGTCATTCTTGCAATCGGATCTTCTCCTATTATTCCGCCTGTGGAAGGCATCGACAGTTCACATGTGGTCAATTCACATGATGTGTTATGGGGAACGGTTCATCCAGAAGGAAGAGTCGTTATTATCGGCGGTGGTTTAGTGGGGCTTGAGGTCGCAGAACTGCTTGTAGAGCGCGGACATCAAATCACTGTAGTTGAAATGCAAGCTGATGTTGCTAATGATCTAGGGCTTCTGCGTAAAATCTGTGTCATGGAAAGTCTATATGGACATGGCGTTGAATTAATGACCAACAGCAAATGTATGGCGATTCAAGGGGATAGCGTAATTGTTGAAAAAGACGGCGAACGTCACAGCCTACCTGCTGATTATGTAGTAATTGCTGTAGGTTCACGCGCCCTCAACAAACAAATCCTTCAGGATTTCTTGGAGGAAAGCTCCATCCCTTATCATGTAATTGGCGATGCGGTGCAAGCGCGTAGAGCGCTGAATGCGATTTGGGAAGGCGCTGAATTAGCTAGACGAATCTAATTAAGCTAACTATATGCTTCATGAAAATAACCCGGCAGGTCCGCCCTGCCGGGTTATTTTTTACTCAGAGTGCATTCGTGAAATGTTATTCGGTAATCGGTATCCATTTAACCCTTCACCCTTCACCCTTCACCCTTCACCCTTCACCCTTCACCCTTCACCCTTCACCCTTCACCCATTATGCCGTTCGGACTCAGGAGACGCTATTGAGCTAAAAATAGCCTTTTTACGAATCTATCGGACCCAGATGCCGCTATTCCGCAAAAATAGGGGTCAAAAGAGGTGCTGCGACGGGAATAACTGCAGTGGAGTCCGAAAAGCTCAGCAAATCAGGATTTAGGTGCTAATAAGTGCAACGGTGTCCGTTAGCGAGAGAGATGCGCACAAAAGTATGGTAAGAAAGATGAAAATGGTGAGAATGTCGAGAATGATGAGATTGGTGAGAATAGTGAAATACTCATCTCAATGAACCACTCACATTCATTTTGAGTATCGGCAGCCCAATAAATGCGGCATATCGCTCAGCTTCTTTAAGTACCAACTTTTCCGTATCGCCCAGATCGGCAAAAGGATGGATCATAATCTCAATCCCCTTGGTCTTTAGGGTTCTTTTCCATGTACCCACAACCTGACCCTCCACAACAATCATCGGAAGAAAAACACCATTATTCCCCGGAACTATTAAAGGAGCAACGTCGGGCTCTAGAACGGCACTTCGGTCTTTATAACCCAGAATGTACTCATCAAAACCCGGAAGCAGATGAACGCCCGAGTCCTCAGCAGCTGGCTCTAGCCGATGAGCAGACATCCAATACTCACTGCCATCAATAACCTCTGATTGCAGTTGACTTTTGGCCGCTTCCAGACCTCTTCTAGCATCGGTAAGGGTTATGCCTGCCCACCAAGCAAAATCCTGAACAGTTGCAAAACCATGTCCAGTGAAATATCTCCGAGCGAGTTCATACAATGATTCATCGTAAGAAAGTTCTCGAAACTGTGGCACCCATTCCTCTAACAAAACAATCGTTTGCTGCTTACCATTCATCGGTCCGAAACAAATCAACCCTTGGTACGCAACATTCCACAACATATGATAACCACGCTGGTTCCCTGTGTGAATACCTTCTTCTTCTATAAGCTGAAGTAGAAGTGCACGATCTAGCTGCTTTCCACCTTGTAAAGCATTAACTATAATATGTCTACAACGTTCTAGTGTCTGATCATCTAGCCCAAGCTCTGCATTCCGCCGCTTTGTTTGTCCCGCTAAACGCGGCACAGATAGCTGATGCATCCACTTTACATCTTCCGGTGGGACAAAATGAAGCGTACCTCGCAGCGTCCAATTCAGAATCATCTTGCGATCAGCGATAGCACGCTCTATATCAGCTAAACTCGAAGATGGAATACGTAACCCGATCGCCCACATCGCCTGCATGTAATCCTGCGCCTGTACTGCCCCTAATTCTTTAACGACCTGTTCGGGCTTGATTAGCTTGGAATCAACGATCTTCTGGTTATATAAACGTTGCGCAGCTATCATTTTATTCGTCACACTTTGCCTCCTTAAGTGATCCTTCTCAAACCATCGTTTAACCTTATTGGAATAATTTTAATATAATTTTTTCCAATCTCATAGTTTTTCTTATTTCTTAGCTGTGGCCCGTCTTACGGCTGGTGCGACTACCGATCCCAACAAATCAATGATTTGCTCAACCTGAGCATAAGGTAAACCACCAATATCAATCTGAGCCAGAAAACGATTGTGTCCGTACAGCTCATGTTGATAAAGGATTTTTTCAATAACCTGTTGTGGACTGCCTACGAGCAGCGCATTTCTCACACTCATGGCTTCAGCAAATTGGTCTTTAGGGTACGCTGATCCACGAAGCTCTTTCATCATGTGATTTAAATAAGGGTAATAGTTACGGAACGCTTGCTGTGAATCTTTATCGATATATAAAAGGGTGGTTGTACCCACCGGCAGCTCCGCCGGATTAAAACCTGATTGTGCGGCAACCTGGCGATACATATTCACAGAGGTCTTGAACGCTGAAGCAGGTCCACCTAGAACAGCCAGCATCATCGGGATGCCCATTCTTCCTGCCTTAACTGCACTTGCCGGAGGTCCTCCAACCGCTCTCCAGATGGGCAGTTTACCACTCAGTGGCTTCGGAAAAATCTCCATATCATTCAGAGCAGGACGGAATTGCCCTTCCCAGGTAATTCTTTTTTCGTTATTTATTTTCATAAGCAATTCAATCTTCTCTTCGAACAATTCTTCATAATCCCTCACGTCATATCCGAACAGTTCATAAGCTCCTAATCGTGATCCACGTCCAGCAACAATCTCTGCTCTGCCTCCGGATAACAAATCCAATGTCGAAAATTCTTCATGTACACGTACAGGATCCGCTGTGCTCAATACAGTCGCTGAACTGATAAGCTTGATTCGTTCCGTTGCGTTTGCTATAGCTCCAAGTACGACCGATGCTGCTGAAGTAATAAATTTCGCCTGATGACTCTCCCCCACTCCAAATACATCTAATCCAGCATCCTCTGCTAATTTGGCGGCAGCAATGATCTCTTGAATCCGTTGTCGTTCACTGATTGGTTTACCTGTTAAGGCATCTGCAACATGATCACCTAAAGTATATAAACCTATTTCTAAACCCTTATTCTCGTCGATTCTATATTGTTCCATCATGATGATGTCCTACTTTCTTAGCTGTATTATTGGATAGGATGAAGCTTCGATGCAATCTCTTCCCGGCGTTCTTCCAGAAAAGAAGGCAAGGTCAAATTCTCGCCCAATGTGTCAAAAGATTCATCAATCTCAAACCCTGGACCATCTGTAGCAAGCTCGAAAAGAATATGGTTCGGATCACGGAAATACAAGGAATGGAAGTAATAACGATCAATGACCCCTGTGTTCTTGAACCCTGCAGCTGTGATTTTAGCAGCCCATGCGGTTAATTCTTCCAGATCCTTCACTCTTATAGCCACATGATGGACACTCCCTCTTCCCGGTCTTTCCCGGTCTTGATCATTAACTTCTTTGAGCTGAAGTTCAGTGTACAAGCCGCCTTTAGCTGTTTCATAAATATCCACCATAACCTTCGAATCACCCATGGATGGAACTCTACGAACTTGTGTATAGCCTAAAATATCCTCCAAAACAGCCTTTGTACGGCTAGCCTCACGGACAGTCAATTCAACGGGACCCAATCCAACAATGGCATATTGTGGTGGAATATCATCAGTAATCCAAGGTTCTACCAGCTGAGTCACATTATCTTTTTCTGCGGAAACCAGATGAACCGTTAATTCATCACTATCCTGAAAAGTAAGCGAATTGCGCTCCTCTATACTTACGATAGCTTCATGAGCGACTTCAAATGTATCTAATCTGCTAGCCCAATATACTAAAGCCTCATCGCTAGGAACGAGAAGAGAGATTGCAGAAATACTGTTCGTTCCTTTCCGGGTCTGGCCTGCATTCGGCATTTCAAAAAAGGATACCTCGGTGCCTGGAGCGCCATTAGAGTTGCCATAGAATAAATGGTACATGGTTGGATCGTCCTGATTTACGGTTTTTTTGACAAGTCTTAGTCCCAGTACTTCTGTATAAAACCATAGGTTTTGTTTAGCGTCTTTAGTAATCATTGATACATGATGTTGTCCGGTTATTTGTGGTTGGCTCATTTTAATTTCCTCCTAATATGATTATGGTTTACTAGTAAACTGATGCTGAAAAAAGGAAGCTTTATTCAGAATAAAGCTTTTACAATACTACTGAACTCCTCGTGGAATTCGATTCTCATTCAGGCTATGGCGGTGAATCTTCTTAAGCATGCTGTAAAATACTTTCTTCTCGTCGTCCGTCAGTGGATCGAATAACGAAGCTTGGAAATCCGATTGCAAAGGAAGCACCTTCTCGATAAGCGCCTGGCCCTTTTCAGTTAAAGAAATATACTTCACCTTCCAATCCTGCTTGCGTTCAATCCATCCTTCTTTTTCTAATCTGCCAAGCATATGTGATACTCCACCTTTAGTAATGGTTAAATGCTCGGCCATTTCCATCTGTGTCACAGGCTGATGTAATAGTATTTGTACTAACGCATCAAACTGGCTAACCGTTAAATCAAACTGCTTCAAGAACTCATTGGAAAGATCGTTACTATTGTCATAAACTCTTACCAGCCGCAGCCAGATCAATAAGCTTAGTTTGTTGTCTTCAGTGAATCCATTGTCTCGCATTATACCACATCCATTGCTTTGGAATTGGATCTATTTGATTATCAGTTTACTAGTAATCTGATGTGAAGTCAAATTTCGTATTAACTTAAGAAATAGAGAAGCACAGATAAACCATTACTAAACATGTGCGCGCCTATAGGCACTAATATATTTTTTCTCTTCTCATATAGGTAGGCAAAGATTAATCCAGCAGCCATATAGGAGAAGATATTCCACATTTCATTATAGTTGCTCTGGAACACCACGGCTCTATAGACATGCTGGAAGCCAAATAAAAAGGAGGATATCAGATAAGCCAGAAGACGACTCTTCCTGCGGATCGTTCTAAAAATGGTAACCCGATATACTAATTCTTCAATCACGGGGCCAATCCATACCACGTTCACTGTAAAAATAAATGGATACGAGGACAACATTGCCCGTAAATCCACCTCATTAACAGACTTTGTAATAGGATGAAAAATGGAAATTAGTGTGGGAATCAACATACTTCCGATGATAATAATCAAACAAAGTCCCCAAACCATCCATAACATATTACGGACCCAGTATTGTCTGAAATCATGAATAGCTTGTTTATAGAATCCCCTAAAACCTATAATCACTCCTATGTAGATCAGACTATTCAACAGTAAGGCCATTCGATTTTGTTGTTCTGGCTGCCAAATAAAAACATGGTTAAGAATCCCCATAACCGGCCTGATCAAGAGATTGGAGAACAATCCTAAAAAGTACATTACTGCTAATATAATGCCCAAGATCAATTGCCTTTTACTTGATTTTTCATCAATCATTATAATCTATTCCCCCAAGTAAAATTGTTAATAGACTGAATATCAACCATTTTAGCATTGGGAAATTTCATACGACTTAATGTAATCTTACATAGACCTTAAATTTGCCGGTTCAGCTCAATTATAATTTCAAACTGGTTATCTTGCGTATTCAGCTGAACAGTCCCTCCATGAGCAGCTATTATTTTTTGAACAATGAGTAGCCCTAATCCAGAACCTGCCGGGTTCAAGGCTGATGGTTGGCCGTAATTAATAAAAGTAAGCTTGGCTCCATCATTCACCTTTTCCAGCACAACTTGAAACGTAGAACCTTGCTCCTGATAAGCGATGGCATTATAAAGCAGGTTTGAGAATACTCGATTCATTCTTTTTTTATCAAACTGTAGAATTATTTCTTCTGGCTCGATTACAAAATCAGGGATCAGACCCGCAGCCTCAAGCTCGGGCAACATATGTATCATTTCTTCTCTCAAATATTCTGAGAAATCATCTGTTGTAACATCCAAGCGGAATTCGGGACTTTCCATTCTCGATAATTCAAACAAATCCTGAATCAATACATTGGCACGGATACTATTTTCGTATATTATTTTGGCAAATTCCAAATGTTCTATCCGACCGCTCCCCTGTTCTTTTAGTTCAAGCTCTGCGTAACCCATAATACTTGTTAATGGATTTTTTAAATCATGGGATATATCCAATATTAGATTTTTTCGATTGTTTTCACTCTGTTCTTTTAACGAGGTCTGGATCTGAATCACTTCTGCCATATGATTAAAAGCCTGCTCCAGTTGACTAAACTCCCTATTCCCGCCTACCTGCACTCTTGCTGAATAATCCCCATTCTTAACCTTTTTAACAGCAGCGGACAACTGGTCTAAGGGTTTAATGAAACTAACCGCCGTAATTCTCGCATAAATCATCGTGCTTAGAATCAGAATCAACAAATAACCTAACCCAATAAACCCAAGCATTTGAAGGGTATGATCCTGCATAGGTGAATCTGAATTCCAATGGAAACTGCCTGTCATTTTCAGTTGTATAGGTAAAGAGACGATCAGCCAAAATTGTTCCTGCTCATTATATTCAACAGTGATCATATCTTTGTTAGCGCCAGTATTCATTAGAAAATCCGTAAATTCTTTGACACTAATCTGCTTGGACGTAAATGGATTGTTGCCAATGGAATGTATGACTTCGTAATTGGAATTCACAACCTGTAAACTGCCCCCAACATCATTAACAACACTAGTGTCAATTCTTTGATAGTCATTTTGCATAAGCTTAGCAGCCGTTAACTGATTATAAATAATGTCCTTAGATCCCAGCCTGTTCATGCAAAACAAAGCAACAATCACCAATATCGTTATAACCGTTGTTATAAGAAAGATCGCGATATAGTTTTTTAACAATTGATAGGATATATTTTGTTTTCTCATCTTATTTACCTGGGTTGTAGAATTTGTAACCTAGTCCACGCACTGTAACGATATATTCGGGATGGTGTGGGTCCCGTTCGATCTTATTCCTTAGACGGCTGATGGTAACCATAATCGTATTATTATCACTATAGAAATCTTCTTCCCACGCCGCTGCATATAACTTTTTGGGCGTAAAAATTTGATTAGGACTCTGCATCAGACATTGTAACACCTTATATTCCTTGGCATTTAGAAGAACTGGACTTTCATTTATGTACAACATACATTCCTTTAAATTCAGCTTCAATTCTCTATGTTGGATTGTTTCTTCAGTTATCGATTGGCTAAGATCGTATACATTTCTTCGTCTCAGCTGCGCCTCAACCCTAGCCACAAGCTCTGAAGCACTAAATGGCTTCACCATATAATCGTCTGCTCCAAGGCCTAAGCCCACTATCTTATCAATTTCTTCACCGCGGGCAGTTAACAAGATAACCGGAATATGGCTTTTCTCTCTTATCCGTCGCAGCAGATTAAGCCCATCAAGCCTGGGCATTACAATATCCAGAATGGCAAGATTTATTTCATGTTGATTAACAACCTCTAAAGCCTCAATGCCATCCTTGGCTTCGAATACTCGATAGGATCGATCTTCTAAATGTATTTTCACTAGTTTTCTTATATCAGTTTCATCTTCAGCAATCAGTATATTCATCGCTTAATTCCCCTAACTATTCTCAAATAGCTGAGTCTTTTCACTCAGTATAACTTGCCAATACCACTTCGGTATATAAAGCCTAAAGAATACATCTGGAACATCATGATTAAAATACCAATGGATCACCATAATCAAATCTATTAAAATCAACAATTCCAAGTTCCTCGACTTCGTAATGATCATACTCCCGTTTTTTCAGATCATAATAGGAAATCTCCGCCGTTCTCAACAATAACTCTCAGCCCTTATGAACCGGTTCAACTACCTCCCATGTAGAAGCATTCGGAATGTCACTAAAAAATGGAATCATTTCACGACCTCCTTTTAATCAAACTGCTTCACAAAATAGAAAAATTTTCTTATTTATTTCTCAGAAGATTATTTTATTCAATTGATGTTGGAACAATAATAGTGTATGATGCATAGTATAGATCGAATACTGTATGACACATAGTAAGTATAAACGACTTCGACGTCCTCTTAAGGACAGCAAGCGTTTAAACCAAAAATATAAGAACAATTTATAAGAGATTATAAATCCTTATATTTTAAATAATGAGGTGGGTGAATGAGTACTTTATTAAATTCTTTAATCACAGAGCTTAGAAGAGGTACGTTAACGCTAGCCGTTTTAAGTCAATTACGAACGCCCCAGTATGGATATTCGCTCGTTCAATTGTTGGAGGAATCCAGCATCATCATCGATCAAAGCACCCTATATCCATTACTTCGCCGATTAGAGAAACAGGAATTAGTGACAAGCAGCTGGGACACATCCGAGAGCAGACCCCGTAAGTATTATGTTCTAAGTGACTATGGCGTAGAGATTTTTTTACAGCTAAAGGAAGAATGGCTTAAGAATTCGAAAGAACTCTACGGCCTATTACAAGGGGAGGATGACCATGAAGCTGATTGAGATTTACATTCATGAAGTTACTCGGAGGTTACCAGAACAAAATCGGGAAGACATCGCATTAGAATTACGATCAACCATCGAGGATATGTTACCGGATGATTATGACGAAAAAGAGGTAAAAGCCGTCCTTGAAAAATTGGGCAATCCAGCTATTTTAGCTAGTGAGTACCGCGATCAGCCCATGTATCTCATCGGCCCACGCTATTTCGATTTATATGTTACATTATTAAAAATGATTATACCCATCGCTGTAGTTGTTTCTTTAATCGCTCTGGTTGCTGATTACTTGATTGGCTATAGCGGCGATAAAACAGTTGCGGATATTGTTACTGCAGTTATAAGTACAGGAATTGGAACCTTTCTTGAAGTAGGAATCCAAGTCTTTTTTTGGATAACTGTTGTGTTCGCTATTATTGAACGGGCGGATAAAGGAAAGGAAGGTCACCCACTTACTACAAAATTAAGGAAATGGACTCCTGATGATTTGAAGGATATCGCGCTTGTCCATAAGAAAAAAGCAATTACAAGCTTCGAAGTGTTCGGAAGTTTACTGTGGACTGCCATTTGGGCTACTGTTTATTTTAATGCTGAACACCTGATCAGAGTCTATAGAGGCGGTGAAGGCGCACTTAACTTCGTGGCCCCAGCTTTTAATCAGCATGTATTACTTGATTATTGGCCTATTATTCTTATTGTGATCGGATTAGAAGTCGCGTTAACTATATATAAATTAATCAAGAGACAATGGACTAGAAAATTAGCATTATGTAATACGGCCCTTGAGCTCATTGTCCTTATTGTATTCGCTGTTATTCTTATAAATCCGAATGTATTTAACCAAGAATTCATTAACTACATGTCTAATTTATTAACCACTACAGCTAACCAATTTGAAACGGGGCTAGTAGGTGGAGGTATAGCAGTCTTGATTTTAGTTGCGATCCTCAATATATATGAAGGCTTCCGCAAGGCTCGCCTTTAGTATTCACAGAACGGCGATTCTCCTGTTATTTGGAGAATCGCCGCTTTGTTTTCTGACTCGTTGAATGCCTGCTTCAAATGCTTCAACAACTTCAACATTGTCAGCCTCCTCTGAGAGTTGCGGACCCAGATGACGTTATTTGCACATTTTCTGCCTTTGGAACAGGGCTTCGGACTCCAATGACGCTATTCCCTAGAATCAGCTCCATATCGCGGGTGTTTCAAGGCAATAGCGGCTATGCGGTCCGTTGGCATCCCAAAAGTGCGATATTTCTGGGTTTAGAGTCATCTGTGTCCGATAGGTGTTTCGTATGTGCAAATGTTGGCGAAGAATACGAAAAAAAGGAGTTGTCTCAGCAGCCATTCAGGGCATATGGGACAACTCCTTCTGATTTAATTAAATAGTTCAAGCTCGATAACCGTATCCATCTCATCAGGTAACATCGCGCCTTTTAATGTAATAAAAGCTCCACCGTCAACATCCGAATATTCCTCAGCCATCCACGGCACCTCCACCTTTAGCTCGGTACCATCACGTAGTAATCTAGCCTTATTAATCTTCCCTTTCAAGCCTTGGAAATAGATCGGGCCAATTCCACGGTCGTAGACATGCGCATACAATTTATTGCCCTTTTGCGTATAACGTCCCCACTCTGGCTTAGGTAGCGAAGACTTCCCGCATCCATAAATACTATCTTCATTAAGGCGCATCCACTCCCCAACTTCGTCAAGGATAACCAGGGATTCCCGTGTCATTTCACCTTTAGCATCTGGTCCAACATTGAGGAGCAGGTTACCATTCTTACTGATACATTCGACCATCGTACGAATGACTTGCTTGGTCGATTTATAATTCTTATCCTCGGAATGATAACCCCAGTTGTCATTCAGGGTAATGCAGGCTTCCCAAGGGATGGATTGGCCGTTTACGTCAACAATGCCGCCAGGCGGAATGATCTGCTCGGGGGAGAAGAAATCTCCAGCATACTCCTCAGGTTCTGCCGCACGAATATTGCCACCTAATCGATTGTCGATAATAATATCAGGTTGTATGGAACGAATCATCCGGATAAGCTCCGTCGCCTTCCACTTCTCCCCTGTCATATTATCGTAGGAGAAGTCAAACCACATAATGTCGATTTTACCGTAATTGGTGAGCAGTTCCTTTACTTGCCCATGCATATACTCCAAGTATCTATCGAAATCAATCGGCTTATCTTTGACCGCTTCGTTATCCCGATCAGGATGTGCCTTATCTCCATAACCGGGATAATCCTCATGGTGCCAGTCTATGATAGAGTAATATAGACCAACTGCAATACCTTCAGCACGGAAAGCGTCTACATATTCCCGCACTAGATCACGCCCAGCGGGCGTATTAGTCGCTTTGAAATCAGTCAGCTTACTATCGAACAGACAGAACCCGTCATGATGTTTGGTCGTAAGCACAGCATATTTCTGACCCGCAGCTTTGGCTGCACTTGCCCATTTCTTCGGGTCATATCGAGAGGCGTCAAATTCATCGAAATACGTCATGTAATGCTCTCTACTCATCCGCTCGTTGCCGCGTATCCATTCCCCTCTAGCAGGAATTGAATATAATCCCCAATGGATAAACATCCCGAACCTATCCTGTAAGAACCATTTCGTTCTTTCTTCTCTTGTACCCATCTCTCCAACTCCTCCGTTAATGAAAGCTGTGATCAATCATTCACTCCACCTAAGCGGTATGAAATAATGCAGCTGCTCCAATTAGGCCTACATCGTCTTTGAGAGCGGCAGGTTCAATTGTAAAAGTACCCTTATAAGGATCCATGACAAATAGCTCCGTCTTCTCCACCAGTGCAGGGAATAACAAATCTCCAGCCTTACTCACGCCTCCACCGATTACGATCCGATCAGGATTGAACGTATGTACTGCATTGGCTAGACCTAGTGCCATATAATGAATACTCCGGTCAATAACCTCAACGGCCACGGGATCGTTAAGTGCCATGGCTTCAAATACGTGCCGCGAAGTAATTTTTTCTCCATTTATATTAGCCAGTTCCGTAATCATCGACGGTCTGCTCTCCATACTTCGCAGCGCCATATCCCGAATCGCTGTGCCCGAAGCGAAAACTTCCCAGCAGCCGAATCTTCCACAGCTACATTCCGTTCCGTTCGGGTCAATAATATTATGACCTAGTTCACCAGCAAATGAATTTTTGCCAAGAAGCAGCTTGCCGTCAATGACGATACCTGCTCCAATTCCAGTGCTAAAGGTAACATAAACCATGTTGTCCGCACCTTTGCCAGCACCTCGGACATACTCGCCCCAAGCCGCAGCGTTCGCATCATTCACTACCTTTACTTCAACGCCTAGCTCCAACTCCATCCAGTGCTTCAGTGGGACATTATCCCACTCCGGAAGATTGGTGCCGTGAATAACGATCCCGTCCTGGCTATTTACAGCTCCGGGAGAAGCCAGACCCACTCCTGTGAGTGGTCGCCCTTCGGATACGGAGCGGATCATATCGATCATTCGCTGCACCACTTCTTTAGCGGTACGTGCCCCAGCCGTTTCCATCAATTCCCGTTTCAACACGGTCCCCTTTGAATCGAACAATGCTGCGGCAATTTTTGTGCCTCCTAAATCGATTCCAACTACGTAGCTCTCAACCTTCTGCATAACCCATTCACCTTTTCACTATCTATTATTAGCCGTTAGAATGAATACTCTCCGCTAACGCCCGTAAGGCTGCTGGATCGATTGGCGACAAAGCGTCTTTATCATAACGAACAGCCGACCCAAAATGCACTTCTGTTACTCCAGTCTGATGTATAAATGAAGTAATACCTTCCGGCTTCAGACCGCTTCCAGCCAGTATACTTACCGTTTTACCCCTTGATTCCTCGACTAGCTTCCGCATAGCAGGAATAGCTTCAGGTGCCGGACCTGGCCCGGCAGAAGTGAGTACACGCGTAATTTGCGGATACTTACAAAGCGTTCGATAACCTTCTATTTGATCCTTCAACTCATCAAAAGCACGGTGGAAGGTAACTTGCAATCCCTCGGTCAACGGCAATAACGTTTCAAGCGCTCGCTCGTCGATAGTCCCTTCCGGGGTTAACGCACCAAGCACAATCCCCGCCGCACCGCTGGCTGCAATTTGCTTTATCTCTGCTGCCATGGTCAAAATGTCATACTTTGAATAGCAAAAAGAACGGCTGTGCGGGCGAACCATAACAAACGCAGGAATGTTAACCGATTTGGCAACTTGTTGCACCAATCCTATCCCTGGTGTTAATCCGCCTTCCGTAATCGCAGTAATGAGCTCCAGGCGGTCAGCCCCGTTCGCTTCTGCTGTAAGGGCATCGTCCATACAGGTAGCGATGACTTCCAATCTCATAACTTTCCTCCACTCTTCCGGTTGTTATTGTTGTGCCTGTTTCATGACATAATCAGCGAGCAGTCGAGCACCATAGCCCGTTGCTCCAGCTTCTGAATACCCCACATCCTGTTTGTACTGAACCGTCCCAGCCATATCAATATGAACCCAGCTCAGCGATTCCGCTACAAAACGCCGTATAAAAAGCGCTGCTGTAATCGCACCTGCAAAAGGTGAAGTACTAACGTTGCGTAGATCAGCGTAATTGCTTCGAAGATCGACTTCGTATTCATCCATAAGCGGCATGGGCCACAGTCGTTCTCCATTGCGCTCACCGATTTCGACGAGGCTCTGCGTCATCTCTCCATCACCCCATATGCCGGCGATACCTAATCCTAACGCTGCGCCAACATTTCCAGTAAGCGTTGCAATATCAATGACCTTAGTTGCCCCGATATTTGCTGCATGAATAAGAGTATCCGCGATAATAAGCCGCCCCTCGCCATCCGTATTTGCAACCTGAACCGTCAGCCCATTAGGATAGCGTATAACAGACGATGGCAGCATTGCTTCAGCATCTGGTACGTTATCAACAACTGGGATCAACGCGGTCACATTTACATGAGCTTGATTCCTTACTAAAATATCCAGCGCCCCAATAACAGCTGCTGCCCCACCCATATCCATACGTGCATCGCTAATATCACTTGCGGTCTTAACATTCATCCCACCCAAATCGAAGGTAACACCTTTACCCACCAATGCCAGCATTGGCAATTCAGGGTTACTCTCATAGCGAATTTCAACGAGGGCTGGGGAGTGTTTACTGCCTGCTCCAACCGCCAGCAACCCATTCATCTGTAGGTCAACCAGCTCCTGCCCCCGGTAGACATGAACTTTCACTGCTGCGTTATCACGCTCGAAATATTCGACCATCCATTCTGCGAACCGATCCGGATTTAGAGTCCCGGGCACCTCATTCACCAGATCGCGAGCAACCACTGCTCCTTCAGCGCGCATGCGGCCAGTACTTAGTACAACTTCCAGTTCAAGCTTAGTCAGTTCAGGCCAATCAGCTGTCTGGAGCAGCAAATCAACTGAAATGTCTATTTTAGTAACACCACGATAGGTTTGAAAACGATATAATCCGAGAAGCCAGCCTTCAATCCATGCTTGAAGCTCATCCGCAGCGGAAATATTACTTTCTGCTGTCCTACGAACAAATGAAGCTGAATTTCTTCCTTCTCTTAGGGCTGTACGGGCGGCAGATCCCGCTGCTCGGCGAACTTTCTCAAGCGTAAGAGCCCGGCGTTTTCCCATTCCAATAGCTATCACATCGGACTCTTCCTCAGAGCGAGCATATAACCATGTCACACTGCCACTCTGTTTGTGAGCTTCTCCCAGCCGAAGAGGAAAAGTCTCCTCTTCATAGGCTAAGTAGATAAGCGTATCCGCCCCATTAGCGGAATCGAACAAGATATTCATAGCTGTCCCTTCTTTTCCGTAAAGTGTACTCACATTTTAAATTATCGTTCTAGTTTCAACATTTCTTCATCAAAGAGATGACAAGCGAGCTCATGACCTGGTTCAACTTCCCGGAATACAGGCGCATGTTGCTTACAGATTTCCATACAGGAAGGGCATCTTGTATGAAAACGACAGCCCGTCGGCGGATCAACGGGACTTGGAAGATCCCCTTTTAGAATAATGCGTTCCTTCTTCAAGCTTGGATCGGGCACGGGAACTGAAGATAGCAGCGCTTGGGTGTAAGGATGCAAGGGACGGTCATACAATGTATCCTTATCAGCCGTCTCCACAAGAGAACCCAGATACATAACCCCAATTCGATCACTAATATGCTCGACCACACTGAGATCATGAGAGATGAATAAATACGTCAGGCCATATTCCTCCTGCAAGTCCTGTAACAGATTCAACACTTGGGACTGAATCGATACATCCAGCGCTGACACGGGTTCATCCGCCACAATTAGACTTGGGCGAACGGACAGAGCCCGGGCAATCCCAATCCGTTGCCGCTGTCCACCGCTGAACTCAAACGCGAATCGCTCGGCGTGGAAACTGTTCAATCCAACGGTCTCTAGCAGTTCGCAAGCTAGTTTATCCCGTTCTTTAGAGGACAGCTTTGTATGAATAAGCAGGGGTTCGGCGACAAGATCCTTCACCTTCATGCGGGGATTAAGTGAAGCATAAGGGTCTTGAAACACCATCTGCATATCTTTGCGCAGAGGCCGCATCTGGTTGTCTGAGATATGGCTAATATTTTGTCCCTTAAACCATACTTCTCCATGATTGGGTTCCAGTAAGCGGGTCACCAGCCTGCCCGTAGTCGATTTCCCACAGCCACTTTCACCTACAAGGCTGAACGTTTCTCCCTTACGAATGGCGAATGAAATCCCATCAACGGCGTGTAAATATTTAGTCGTTCCGAAGAAGCCCTTCTTCACAGAAAACAACTTCTTCAAACCCTTAACCTCAATTAATGGAGTCTCTTTCATAAACATCCCGCTCCTTCCGTGTCCTCCTGCTGTGTAAGCCAACAACGGCTTTTGCGCTCTAGCCCCTCAATCGGAAGTAGCTCAGGTTCTTGCGACAGACAACGCTCCATGGCAAATTCGCAGCGTGGCGCAAACTTACAGCCGGCAGGCATTTGTGAAAGGTCTGGCACATTCCCTTTTATAGACTCCAAGCGATGTACATTCTGGCGCAGCTTAGGTACCGATTGAATCAATCCCCTGGTATACGGATGTTGCGGTCTGGCGAACAGCTCCTGAACAGAGGCTTCTTCCACCACACGACCTGCATACATAACAACTACCCGGTCACATAATTCGGCAACTACTCCAAGATCATGGGTAATGAGCAGCATTCCCATATCCTGTTCATCTTTCAACTGCTTCATCAGATCAAGAATTTGCGCTTGAATCGTTACATCGAGTGCGGTCGTGGGTTCATCGGCAATCAACAGCTTTGGATGACAAGACATGGCCATTGCAATCATAACCCGCTGTCTCATCCCGCCGGATAGTTGATGCGGATATTCATCGATTAATTCCTCTGCGCGAGGGATACCTACAAGCCGCAACATATGAATCGCATGCTCACGAGCCTTCTTGCGTCCATAACCCAAATGCAGTCTAATCGGCTCTGTTAATTGCAGCCCAATCCGCAGCACTGGATTAAGAGAGGTCATCGGCTCCTGAAAAATCATTGCCAGATCATTTCCCCGGATTTGGCGCATCTCCTTCTCAGAAATCTTCGTCAAATCCTTTCCTTCAAAACGCACAGAACCTTCAGAAATTCTGCCCGGCGTATCTTTAAGCAACCGCATGATCGATAATGAGGTTACACTTTTGCCACAACCAGATTCACCAACCAGGCCTAACACTTCGCCTTTTTTAATAGCAAAGTCTACCCCCGCAACCGCAGTTATACTTCCATCGCCGCGTTTGAACTCCGTTTTCAGCCCTTGTACATCCAACAAATGTTGAGTCATGTCTTGTCCCTCCTTAGTTTTTCATTTTGGGATCAAGAGCATCACGCAGTCCGTCCCCGACCAGGTTAAATGCAAGTACTGTTAAAAAGATGGCTATCCCCGGAAAATAAACGATATGTGGAGCAATACTTAAATAATCACGTCCCATACTTAACATTGCGCCCCAATCGGGCTCTGTTGTTTTTGCACCCATTCCGAGAAAGCTCAATGAAGCAGCGGCCAAGATCGCTCCGCCAATCTTCATGGATAGATTAACGATAATGCTGGGCACGGTCTCAGGAAAAATATGCCGCCAAATAATCCGGCGATGCTTCGCTCCCATGGAACGAGCCGCTTCCACAAACAATGTTTCTTTCGCAGATAGCGTTACGCTCCGAATAATTCGGGCGAACGATGGAGTACCAAAAACTGCAACTGCGATAACAACGTTGGATAGACCCGGACCGAGAATGGCGACGATCCCAATGGCAAGCAGCAAGTCAGGAAAAGAAAATAGTACATCACTGCCACGCATAATTATCCGATCTAGCCAACCGCCATAATATCCGCTTAACAGACCTAGGATAGTTCCAAGTACACCTGCGATTAAGACGGAACTGAGACTGACCGCTAAGGTTAAGCGAGTACCATCAATCAAACGGCTTAGAATATCACGGCCATATTCGTCTGTCCCGGCCCAATGTGCAGCAGAAGGACCTGCCATAAGAGCATCGTAGTTTGGTTCATCAGGATTATACGGGGTCAGAAATGGCCCGAAAATTGCAATTAGGAATAGCAATATAATAAAAAATGCGGCCACAAGGGGCATCTTTTGTTTACTGAACTTACGTAAAAAAACACCCATACGGCCTTTTGTTTTCTCCGGGGCCAGTACCTCTCCGGGTAATGGAGATTTTGCTCCCATCACCGCCGAATTGTCACTCATGATATCCCTCCTGATCCTAAATTCACCCTATAAATCTATTGAAATTCTGCTTCTTAGTCGCATTAGCTACTGAGAAAACCTTATTTTCGGATTAAGTACGCCATACAATAAATCTACTAATAGATTGATAAGAATAAATTGTGTAGCAAACAGAAGCAGTAAGGCTTGAATGACTGTATAATCCCGGAACAAAATGGAGTCTACTAGCAGCCTGCCAAGACCCGGAATACTGAATACCGTCTCAACCATTACAGAGCCGCCGAGCAGGAACCCAAACTGAAGTCCAGCTACGGTAACCACCTGAATCAAAGAGTTGCGCAGCGCATGCCTGCCGATAACAACATACTCGCGTAAGCCTTTTGCACGTCCTGTACGGATATAATCCTCCCGAAGAGTCTCCAGCATAGATGACCTAGAATAACGGGCCAACATAGACATAATCCCCATCCCGAGTGTAATGGAAGGAAGAATATAGGACTTCCAGGAATCAACACCACCCGTTGGAAACCAACCAAGCTCTACCGAGAAAATTTGAATGAGTACCAAGCCTAACCAAAATCCAGGAATAGACATCCCTGAAATGGCTGTCAACGTCCCTAAATGATCCGGCCACCGATTGCGATAAACGGCTGAAACCACGCCAATTAGAAGACCAATAATTAGAGCCCAGGCCATACTAAGAAAAGTCAGCCACAACGTAGGCATTACTCTGCTTTCCAGCATGTCAGTAACCGGGATCCCTGAACGGATCGAATTGCCCAGATTCCCACTTAGCAGATCACCCATGTAGTTTATGTATTGCTTCCACAAAGGCAGATTGAGACCCAGCTGCTCCTGAATTCCACGAATCTCTTCAAGCGTGGCATCTTTACCGGCAATAAGTCGGGCTGGATCGCCTGGGATTAAGTGAATAAACAAAAAGACAAGCACCGATACAATGAACAACAGCGGAATAACCCCGAGGAGTCTTTGTAAAGCATATCTACCCAACTCATAAGCCCCCTTCAGTATCGACAAATGATTTAGTGAGGCCGCTTCCCACCATACTACAGAAGCGGCCTCGTTCATTTCTTGGGATATTAAACCTAACGTTTGTTTAGCATTATTTCACTTCTGCATTCAGGACATTAATGGAACCATCCGGGAAGACCTTAACTCCTTCCAGATACGATCTTTTGCCTGAGATGATTTGGTCGACGCCCATGAATGCCCATGGAGCATCTTCCCAAATTGTTTTTTGAATATTGCCATAGATGGATTTAGCTGCTTCTGGATCAACAGATTTATTCGCCTCAGCGATCCATTTGTCTACATTTTCATTTTTGTAATAGGCTGTATTTGAGCCAGCAGGCGGGAACATTTCACTACTGAACAACCCTCTGGTTGCACCATCTGCATCTCCTGAAGACGGAGACCAGCTGACATACCACATTTGAATTTTTGCTTCTTCAGGTGTCTTAGCAGAGTTAATTTGGTCGGACAATGTGCCGCCTTCCATGGATTTCACGTCTACCTTAATCCCTACAAGTGCTAGCTGTTGCTGAATAAATTGCATACCCTTCATAGTTTCGGATTCATTTTCACCCCAAATTTCGGTTTCGAATCCATCAGGATAACCTGCTTCAGCAAGCAATTGTTTAGCTTTTTCAATGTCATAGTCATAACCTGTTTGCGGGGAATAGTATTGTGTTTTGGAAGACATCGTGGAATCAAGCTTAGCACCAAGACCCGATTTCACAACTTTGATATAAGCTTCTTTATTGATAGCATAGTTAATGGCTTGACGTACCTTCACATCATCAAAAGGTTTTTTCATCGTATTTAACGTTACATAACGGACGATTGTCGAATCGATGGTATCTACAGTAATTCCTTCAAGACCTTCAACCTCAGATACTTGCTCCGTTGGCATTGGATAAATAAAATCTGCCTCGCCGGTTTTCAGCATGGCTATCCGTGATCCATTCTCTGGTACAGGTCTAAAGGTCACACTATCCACTTTTGGCAAGCCCGCTTGCCAGTAATCAGGGTTCTTAACGACAACCAAGCGGTCGCCTTGCACCCATTCTTTGAACTTAAATGGTCCCGTCCCTACAGGATTTTTCGAAATATCGGTGCCATTTTCTTCTAAAGCTTTCGGACTAATAATAGGTGCCATAGCTACTTTATTTAAAAATGCGTTGTACGGCTCACTGAGTGTAATAACCACGGTTTTAGCATCAGGAGTCTCCACTTTCGCTACCTTTGCGAAGCTTTTGCGCAGTCTCAGATTGTTCTTCTCATCTTGAATACGGGCGATGTTTACTTTAACCGCTTCAGCATTAAAGTCAGTACCGTCTTGGAATTTAACATTCTCTTGCAGCGTGAACGTGTAGACCAACCCGTCTTCACTTATGGAATGGCTTGCGGCAAGAACAGGAACCACGTTCATATTCTCGTCAAAACCCATCAGACCTTCGTACATCGTTCTGGCAGCGCTGATTGAATGCGTATCGCTTGCGTTATGAGGGTCCAGCGTAATAAAGTTAGAATTGATGGCAATTACAATGTCTTTATCATTCTTTGTAGTTGGGGTGCTAGTTTCAGTTCCACCAGCAGTATTGCCGTTTTGTCCCTCGTTGCTCGCTTTGTTGCCGCACCCTGCAGTCACTACTACTGTAATAAGCAGCAGCATGAACATTGACCATACTTTTCCTTTTGCTTTCATTTTTTACACTCCCCTATTCAAACGATGTATTAGAAAAGCTTCTAGTCCGATTAATCACCAAACTTGAAGATTATTCTTGACCTTATGCTCTAGATCTCCCATTGAAATACAGCACGGCGTTCGCCGACTACAGTACCGCCATCATTAACAATCGTGTTAGGCACGAGTGCATATAGGCGATCAATTGTGTCTTGATTGCTGTAACCAATACGTTCTAGAATCGATGCGATAATACATGGCCAGACTTGTTCTGATCCGTCGGATACTTTCAGTGATATACCCATTCGTTCCTTACGGAGTCCGATACCGTATACCCCTTTTGCTCCACCCTTAGCCGTCAGATTGTCATCCTTCAGGAGCTCTGAGCATACAAATTTCGTGTCAGCAATCATAACCGGGTTATCGTTCATAAGTTTTGCAATGACAGCGGCTGCGTTACGTATATCCGTATCCTCAATCAAATCGGGACACGCTAGCTTTAGATAGGAATAAGCGATTTTATGAAGCGGAAGTGCGAAGATAGGAAGTCCACAGCCATCAATACCTTGCGGGATGGACGCTTTGGGAACTTCAGCGATATAAGCCATCATCTCAAGAATCTCCTGTTGTACAGGATGGTTAGGATCGTAATAAGTGTTTATATCCCAACCCATATATTTGCTAAGGCCCATTAACCCTGCATGTTTGCCTGAGCAGTTATGAAAGATTTTACGAGTGGGTTCATTTGCCCGGTGACGTTCTGCTTTGGCTTCTTCATTCAGCGGGTATGTAGAGCAGCAATGTAGTGACTCTTCTTTTAATCCCATTTTCTGAAAAAGAGCTTCAAGCGCTTCAATATGGAAGGCTTCTCCCCGGTGTGAAGCGGTAAACAGCGAAGCTTCTTTACTTGTCAAACCATATACTTCATCGATCCGGCGTTTCATTACCGGCAAAGCTTGGAATGGCTTAGCAGCAGAGCGAAGATAAGTCATATGCTCCGGATCGCCTGCTTTGTACAAAATGTTGCCCTTCTCATCAACTACACTAACTGCACCATAATGCACATTCTCCAGCAGGCCACCACGATATTCTTCTACCAATGTTGTAAATCCCATCTGTACAACCTCCCCAGCAGTAGTTAATTTAATCTAAGGCAAAAAATCGATTCTGCGATAAAAGTCCCGATCCAATAATTACACCCTTCTCATTTAGCAACGAGCGATGAATCGTAAAGGAACCACGAAGCGGCTCCCAGGTAAAGCGCGAGAGGTACAGCTGCTCAACTTCTTCATATATATCCGGGAATTTGTCCACGAGTTCTCCACTTAAAATCACGCTGTCGGGGTTATACATGCATACGACATTATTAATGGTGATGGCCATATACATGAGTGCACGGTCGATCAAGTGAATCGCCCATTGTTCTCCTGCATGTTTTGCTGCGAATAACTCCTCAATCGTACGGATCGGGCGAATCCGATTAGCTTCAGATAATAAAGAACTGATATTTATATAGGTCTGTAAACAGCCCGCTTTGCCGCACTCACACATCATTCCGTTAGGATCCACTGTCGTATGCCCAATTTCACCCGCACTGTTCATCACCCCTCGATAAATCTCTCCCTCGAGAATCATCGCAGAGCCCACGCCTTGACCGAAACCCAATAATGCCGTACGGCTGGAGCCGACTGCAGCTCCTTTAAGATGTTCAGCAAGAGCCCTTACTTTCAGCTCATTGTCCAAAGCGATTTCAAAACCTGTCAGCTCTTTCAAGCGTTTGGCTAACGGCACATTTTTCCATCCTAGCTGAACAGAGAAGACAACAATTCCTTCTTCGTTATTCACAATGCCAGGAAGTCCAACGCCAATACCCACGATGCGTGTTCTGTCAATCACATGCTGCTGGAACAATTGCTCAATGGCTTCATGAATCCGTTCCAGCGTTCGATCCGGGCTTTCGTCTGGTGTACGGGGAAATTGACTACTGCAGATAAGCTGTCCTTGTAAGTCCACAATTCCAATAGACATAAGACTGCGATCCAGTTCAACGCCAACCGATAATACAGAAGCGTCCATCATACCTATTAACGTTGATTTCCGACCTAATCCTGATGATACCTGCTCTGAATCGAGTAAATATCCTTCCTCCGTCAACTCTCCGACAATTCGACTTACAGTCGTAGGACTCATACCAGTCTGTTTAGCAATAGAAGCGCGAGAAATCGGTTGTTGATTTTTTATAATTTCGAAAACCGTTAAACGATTTTGTCGCTTCATAAAATCCTGATCGTGCTTTTTCACGGGCATTCTCCTAATTATTTTCTCCAGTGCATTAATTGGATTAATAAACCACAAAAACAAGAAAATATTTGCAAATAAAGCGCTGATAATGTATTCTTTGATTTAAATTTTAATTTAGTTTCTCCAGTGATGGGATTAATAATAAAGGGTCATGGTTTATGTGTCAATATAAATGACATATTTTTTATTTAAAAATAAATGTAAGCGGTTAACGAAAGATAACCAACACAAAAACCACTCAATATATAACACAGACATAACATATAAGCCCATGAATTAGCATTTAATTTGAATCTTGAACCTAATAATTGGAATAGAAAGACTGAAAGTGGTATTTTGCTTGGATTAATGTGAGGGTGTGTGAATCGATGGTAAATTGAAGGTAACACTCGCATCAAAAGGAAACTCTCAAAAAGGAGGTAGCTTTTGATGCGAAGTGAGTTAGTTACATCGAAGGTGCTAAAAAATCATTGAAACTCAACGGTCTTAACCGCTGCGTCCTCTTGGATCATCGATAACAATTGTACTGGATTAAATGATTCAGGCAATCTTACAACGATTTCTACGTTTAATTCGGATTCTACACTGTTATTTTCAGCATGAAAACTTAGAACAGCGATTTTGTGTTCTTTAAGCAACTCTTGAATTCGGCCCATAGCGCCTTCTGTGTTAGCTAGACTTATAACGAGCTGTTGGGTTTTTGGTGCGGCCAGCCAGCTGTTACGACTGTGTAAGATCTTTTGCCCAAGTAAAATGATTATCGTTGCTCCTACGCCAAGAATATAAAGACCAGACCCTATAGCCATGCCCACTCCGGCTGTTGCCCAAATCCCTGCAGCAGTAGTGAGCCCTTTGACTGTGTGTCTTTGCATAAAAATCATTCCTGCGCCCAAAAAACCTACTCCGCTTACTACCTGAGCAGCTATCCGAGCGGGATCAAGAGAAAGATTAGGCCAATCCGCTTGATCCTGAAACCCATATTTGGAGATGACCATCATGAGTGCAGCACCTAAGGCCACAACAAAATGTGTTCTAACTCCAGCTTCTTTCATCCGGCTTTTGCGTTCATATCCAACTAATACGCCACAAATTCCCGCGCCAATTACACGAAGCAAATACTCAAACTCCATACCTTCACCTTCTTTCATCATGATATGTATGTTGGATTAGTACCACGTAGGATAAATTCGATAATCTATTTATTGTATCACAAACAAAAAACCATAATACGTCCTCTCGCATTATGGTTAACTCGCATTTTTTTAATTTTATACTTCTTAGTTCGTATCGGAAGCTAACAAAGAGCAAATCTCCGCATCTACAAATCTACCTTTTTCAAAAAAAGATTCGCGCAACAATCCCTCATACTTAAAGCCCGCTTTCAAAAGAGACTTCTTGGAGGCAATATTAGCCGGATCATAAAACGCCTCAATTCGATGGAGCTTCATATGCTCAAAGCCATACGCAATAATAGCTGTCAGGACTTCCGTCATCACACCCTGCCGCCAATAAAGTGGAGATAATTCATACCCAATCTCTGCTTTGAAATTTCTGTGCGCCCAGTTATGATATCCGCATGAACCCATCATTATATTATCCTCACGCCTGGCTATTCCCCAGCGAATACTTTGTTTGCCTTTGAAACGTTCATCCCATCTTTCGATAAGGTTGATCGCTTGCTGTATATCGGTAAAGCTATCCAGATCATAATACTGGGTCACTTCATCTTTTGAAAAATAATTATATATTTCTTTAGCATCATCCAGTGTAATTCTTCTCAAAATAAAGCGGTCTGTTTCGAGCACAGGAAATCCTTCAACGTTATCGATCATATTTTCCTTAAGTCTCCTCTCATTTCTCTAGTAGTACAGTTCGTCGTGGAAAGTGAAACTTCCTTTAGGATATAATGTATTTTATAAACTAGTGATTTTTTTCACCTTGTAATCATTTGTTCATATTGCGTTCTTAATTGCTTGATACACTTCAATCATAACGATACCTACAAAGGAGATATTCTTATGAAAAAATTGTATTACACGTCTTTTTTCTATGCAATTCTTGGTTTGATAGCCGGAGTGGCCTATCGCGAAATTACTAAAATGAATGATTTCACAGGAGATACTATATTAGTTGCGCTTCACACTCACATTCTAGTCTTAGGATTCTTTTTCTTTATTATTGCTATGATCTTAGACAAGTTATTTAATATCCATGAGGCTAAATCTTTTGGTGCATGGTACATTGTCTATAACATTGGTCTTCTAATCACGATTGGTGCAATGGCTACACGCGGAATGCTGCAAATTAACGGCAGTGATATTAGCTTCCTGCCCCATATTGCGGGTCTTGGTCACGCCATTGTTGGGGCTGGAATCATCTGGCTGCTTGTGCTACTCGGTAAACGAATTAAATAATACAGAAAGAGCCGCCAGGATCACTCCAGCGGCTCTTTTAAATATCCCCTGCTTCCGTTACGGAGCAATTCCCCATACGAGAGCATCACTTTGATAAAGCGTCACTTTATCCCAGTTAGTATAAGCAGTTTTAGTAGCATCAAAGGAGTAGTCATTGGCTTCGTTAAAATTAGTCCAATCTGATTTATATATTCTGAGTTGAATATCTCCGGACTGGCCTCCAGCTGGAATGGAACCAGCCGAAGAAGCAAACGAAAGTTCAACGTAAGTGTCTGCATTCGTGCCAGTGTAGTCTGCAAAGGCGACTTGAACATTATTATTGCCGATCTGTGCCCAATCAATTGTGCCATTTAACGTCTGATTACTATCTTTAGTGAAATAATAACGGATTTTAAGATCGCTTAAGTTCACTGCGGTTGTGCCGTTATTTTTAATATTAAAATAAGGTTTGATCTGATTGTCTGTCGCATTAGTATCTCCTGCCCGATACTGCAACGTCAGACTAGTTGCTGCCGGAACTTGTGGAACAGCACTCGCTTGTGCCGAATTCACACTCTCTCCTGTACTATTGGTTGCGCTTACAACATAGTAATAGGTTGTTCCGTTCGTTAAGCCCGTGTTGATGTAGCTCGTTGCCGTTAGCCCTGTTGCTACAGTGGTGTACGGCCCTCCGCTTGTGGTTGCACTTTTCACAGTGTAACTAGTCGCACCACTGGATGCACTCCAGCTCAGGTTTACTTTTGCATCTCCTGCTGTCGCTACCAAATTGGTTGGCGCCGCGGGAACAGTCGCCACTGCTGCTGGAGCCGCACTCGCTTGTGTAGAATCCGCACTCTCTCCCACACTATTGGTTGCGCTTACAACATAGTAATAAGTCGTTCCGTTCGTTAGGGCGGTGTTAGTGTAGCTCGTGGTCGTTAGCCCTGCTGCTACAGTGGTGTACGGGCCTCCGCTTGTGGTTGCACTTTTCACAGTGTAGCTAATCGCACTATTGGATGCGCTCCAGCTCAGGCTTACTTTTGCATCTCCCGCTGTCGCTACCAAGTTAGTGGGTGCCGTCGGAACAGTCGCCACTGCTGCTGGGGTCGCACTCGCTTGTCCCGAATTCACACTCTCTCCCAAACTATTGGTTGCGCTTACAACATAGTGATAGGTTGTTCCGTTCGTTAGGGCGGTGTTGGTGTAGCTCGTTGACGTTAGCCCGGTTGCTACAATGGTGTACGGCCCTCCGCTTGTGGTCGCTCGTTTTACTGTGAAACTAGTCGCACTGCTGGATGCCGTCCAGCTCAGGCTTACTTTTGCATCTCCCGCTGTCGCTACCAAGTTAGTGGGTGCCGCTGGAACTACAGTGCCCCCTCCGTTACTCAGAGGAATTACAGGGTAAGCATTCTGTACCAGCTGAACAAATTGATCATGGAACCAGTGGCCTGATACAGGCGCATTAGGTAATGCACCGGTCAGTGTGCCGCTTGAGCTGGTATAAGTTGGATCACACATTCTGTCAAAGCCCTTGCCTTCATTATTTGGAATGGCACTGCTGGAGCCGTCAGATTCTCCCGGAGGTTTCACCCAGACGAATGCATCCAAATGTGAGGCTGCATAACCTGCGGGTGCTGCTTGTGGAACTTCTCCAATTCCGGCACCGCTGGCATTACACCAATTGCCGCGATGGAGACGTTTATCAATCCGACCGGAATCCGCATAAGCGTTAACGGTTGTTCCGCTTGCACTAGTCGGACGATTAGGTCCTCCCCACCCGTTACGGGAAGTATCAATAAGGAAGCCGATCGTGGAAGGCCAACCTTTTGCTACAAAACCTGAATACAAAGCTGCTGTGAAATCAGCTTCATCAAAATACGGATTCCATTCATAATAACTTGCAGAACGAAGCTGCTGGCTGCCTATCGTAAGATTCGGATCTGGAAGATTAGGTTCTACTAGTGGAGTGGTATTGGCTGTATTCGTAATGAATCCATCGACACTAGCAAGTCCAGCTGTAGTGCCTGACACAACCGAAGTAAAGAGGTCGATAGCGGGGCCACGGTTAGTATCCCATCCGAGCCAGCCAGAGTGACCAATATCCATGTAAGTATACACATTTGGAATGGCATGGAGAGCATTTAAAGTGTAACGTGTAGCATCACGGTAAATATTCGTGGAGTTAGCTTGAGCACACTGTGGTGTGCTGAGATTAGTAACTAGATTCGGAAGCGAGTCCGGCTCTACGATCGTCACTATACGAATGTCACTATATTTGGGCTTTGCAAAAATACTGGCGATTACGTCAACATAATCTGATTTGTAGGTTGTCAAACCCGCTGCTGTCAGTGGCAGCTCGCCATTGGAGGCCAAAGCGTGGCAATCCCGCCCAGGCATATCATAAATTACGAATGTGGCTGTAATCGGCGTGTTTGGTTGCTTTTGCGCGAGTACGGAATCTAATGTTTCCTCAAGACTTTTTCTGCCTCCGTTTTCTGTCCCGCCATAAATTGCAGCAATTCGATCCAGCCATACGGCTGTCGGATATTTTTTAATGGTCTCCATCTTGGAAGCTAAAGTACTATCGGTAACCTGAGCAATAGAGGTATCAATCAGTGCGGCATAATCAGGATTAACATATGCTGTAGCTCCTACAAACGGATTGTCAACATGTGCCTCACTGGCATACGTGGTAGAAGGAGCATATCCGGTGATAACTAAAGCCATGATCGTAAGCAATAACAACATTTGCTTCCTTAGTGCTTTTGTCATTTATTATTCTCCTTTCGACAATTAAATAAATTCGCAAATAATTTATTAATAGCCACGCGATGCTACAATTGCAGTATTCACTCCTTTAAAGAATGGTCACCTCCTCTATGCCTTACCCGCACTCATCATCACCTCCTCTCCGTTTTAAAGATCTAACAAGAGCCTAAATACCCTAACTATTTAACATAAATATAATTTTATTTAATTTATAGAAAATTATCCCTTTTCTTGAATACTACCATATCCTATTTTTAATTAGAAGATAGTAGATGAAATAAAAGTTTAATAATGAGACTATAAGAATATTTGTTTATAAACTGGTAAATGATACAATGTGGAAGTGACAAGGTATTTTGAATTTTAAGTATTTTCGAGGTAACGCTAACAAACCTTTAAGGAGTGAAAAAAATGTCCATCGATGTTTATCTTAATTTCAATGGGAATTGTCGTGACGCAGCAGAGTTTTACGCAGAGGTGTTTGGCACTGAACGTCCACAAATCATGACCTTTGGTGAAACACCACCCGATCCCAATTTCACTCTTCCTGAGGAAGCTAAAGATTTGGTTATGCACACCCGCTTGAATATCGAAGGCAGTAATGTAATGTTTTCTGATGTTTTTCCAGGCATGCCTTTTATCGAAGGAAACAATATTAGTCTTTCCGTAGTTAGTAAGGATTTAGATAACATAAAGAAATATTTCGATAAGCTTCAAGAGGGCGGTAAAGTAGTTATGGAATTGCAAGAAACCTTCTGGAGCTCTTGTTATGGTAGTCTAAAAGATAAATTCGGCATCGACTGGCAATTCAATTATGATGACGGACGAATGAATATGTAATAAAAAAACAACGGGCATGGAGTAACTAACCTCCTGCTCGTTGTTTTTTTGTTTTTCGCTTAAATTAGTCCATAATCAAATCGTACACACTAACCTTCCGAATTCGCCGGGCAACAAGCATAGACACCGCATAAGCTACTACTAGAATGGCTGCACACAATAGCAATACTTGAGGCAAACTAACCGCCAGTTGGACATTATAAATCCCTAAACTCGAGAGCAATAGTACAAACGCTGAGTCTGAGAAAAAATACCCCCCTATGCTCCCCAAAGCTACTCCCACCACAATCACCGGAAACAGACTAAAGGTAATCTGCGTCATCAGATTAAAAGTGGTATAACCCATTCCTTTAAGAATGCCGAACTCACGTTTCCGCTTCAGAATCAAAGTCTTAATCACTAAATACAAAATCAGACTGACTACTATAATCGTCACCACAGTGATGACTGCTGTCATAGAAGATACTGCGGCAGTGAATGTACTGAGCGTACTATCAACCGTTTCTCGAATGTTAGTAATGTTCCATTGCTTAGGGAAGCGTGCTTCCAGATCCTTCACAAAAGCTTGTGCATCTCCCCCCTCTTTCAGATACACATTGATGGACAGAGGGGTGTACTCCGGTTGAAGTCTTCTCATTCCATCACCGGTCATACTCGCCACCATTCCAAGTTGGCTAATCTGCTGGCTTAAGCCAGTAACCAAATAATTCTCCGTCACACCATTAAAAGTGATCGGGACCTCGTTCCCTATTTCTGAATTTTCCAACTTTGCAATAACACCGGAAATCACAATTTCATTATCATAAATTGGCTCTCGCCCTTTGTATATGGTTTGTGTCTCCAGCTTGCTATAATCGTCAGATACCCGGAGCATAAAGCTGGTGTTTTTAATCGAAGCGACCATGCTATCCAATACAGTCAACTTTTCAACCCCTGGCATGGCTTCTAATTCTGTAAACTTCCCCTGCTGTAGGTCACCGTTTTTCGGCAATAACAAAAAGTCGCTGCGTTCTATACCTACCAGTTCTATAACGGCGGAGGTATCTCCCTTAAAGTTGAAATTCAATATAGAGCAAAAAATACTAGAAAAGGTTAATCCGGCAACGATCAATACGATCATCATATTCTGTTTCGCCTGCCTTACTAAAGCTTTAAGGCTTAAGCTGAATTGCAGATTCATCCGGGATGTTTCGAGTGGCATTGGGTTCCGCTTGAAATTGTGAGTGAGGATTCCGCTCTGCAGAGCTGTAATCGGAGTAATGTTCCGAATTCGCCGGCTCGACAGATAGGTAACAAGTAGCACTAGTCCAGAGACAATAACCAAACTAAGCACTGCACTGACCCCTTCAAAGGATATTGGCCACAGAAGTCCGATTGAAGACGAAATCATATTCCCTACCAACGGCATAACCAGCCCAGATAACCCGCCTCCCGGTATAGCTGCAATGATGGAAACTGAGGTGAACTGTAGCAGAAGCGCATTTTTAATCTGCCATGAAGTATAACCGTTAGCTTTTAAAATACCGATGTTCGTTAAATTGTCTTCAATATGCCCCAATATTTGAAACCTGATGACAATAAGCGAGATTAGAACCATAATCAGTGCAAATACGATTAAAATGGCTGCTAAAAGATTAACAAAAACACGGTTCCCTTGGAGCCCAACCTCTGCCCGCATGACTTGAAATTGATCCGTACTTCCTGAGGCAAAAATCCGCTCACTAAGCATTTGCTCCAGCTTTACATCCTTTGAAGGATCGGTTAAATCTGCTGATAGAAAGCTGTACTGAGCTTCAGTTCCAAGACGTTCCCCCAACTGTTTATAACCTTCATCAGTCAAAAAAACTTTTAAAGCTCCATTAGTTAACGTCCCTAGCAACGGCTCCTCAATAAAGCCACCTATGGTATAAGAAAATGAGTTATTATCGTATACAAAAGTAAAGGTATCCCCAAGGTTATACCCCGATCCAACATGGAACAAATAAGGCAAATAGATCATATTTGCATCCTTAGATCCTGGCGGAGTCGTTGTCTTGAACAGTCCCTTGGTCCGCGGTGTATCCATGTTAAGAATTATAAAAGCTACCGTAGTGTCCGTTTGTCCGTACTTCATTTTAGCATCTGCTAACAGAATTGCTGCTTCATTCTCCCAGGATTCTGTATATGAATAACTATCCACAAGCTCCTCATACTCTTCTAGATAATCATCTTTTGGAAAATATGCACTTATTTCTGGAGTCCTTAATTCAGTCATTTTTTCTTGCTGGAAGGAATTGAGCTTCAAAATGACCGTAAGACCAATGTTCAGCAGCAGCACAGCTATCATGATAAGAATGAAGAGCGTAACCGTAGCACTTTTTCTTTTACGAATATTGGACCAAGCTAATTTTCCTATTAGGCTGCTCATCCCTACCACCCCAATTCGGTTAGAAAGGACTGTAATTGCTGCTGCCGTTCAGGTCCGTTATCTTCGCTATAAAGGGTAAGACGCAAATCTCCCACGATGACTCCATCCCGCAAATACAATATCCGATTTCCACGCAACGCGGTTTTAAGATCATGAGTAACCATAATTATACTTTGCCCTTGTCTATTCACCTCAGTAAGGACGCGCAGTACACCTATTCCTGCTGAACTATTTAACGCACCCGTCGGCTCATCGGCGAAAACCGCTTTTGGACTGTTAATCAATGCCCGGATAATCCCCGCCCGCTGAGCTTCGCCACCTGAGATTTGCGCCGGAAACTTGCCCCAGACAGAGTCATCCAGACCTACATCAGAGAGTAGCTTTTTGGCTTTTTTTACAGCGCCTGCTCTATCCTTTTGTACAAGAAAAGCACTTGATAATACATTGTCGAGGACACTCATCGTATCCAGCAGATGAATCTGCTGAAACACGAACCCACAATTCTTCCGCCGGAATATCGCAAGCTGATCATTACTCATGGCTGTAATATCCTGACCTTCAAATAGAACCTCTCCAAGTGTTGGCTTATCCATACCCGAAATGGCATACAGCAGTGTTGATTTACCAGAACCAGAGCTGCCCATGATAATCGTAAAATCACCATGATATAAGGTCAGATCCAGATTTTTCAAAACATGCTGCTGAGTTCCTCCATGGGAGAAGGTTTTTCCAAGCTTATTAGTCTGCATCAGCACTTTATTATTCACTTCGCTCATGTTGAACACTCCATTTACATTCATGCTCATTAATTGCGCTAAAAAAAATCATAGCTCTACGCGAAATATAATGGCTGCAATCACAAGCTCATTCGTAATTGCAACCTTATCGTACGTTAAATGTTCTTAACATGTCTTTGTGCAATCCTTAGCTAATTCTTAATTCTGTCCTGCTAAAGGAATTAGCAGTTTGACTGTAAATCCGTCCTCCCGATTGGAGCACAGAATATCGCCTTGCATTTTTTGCATCATATAACGGGAAATGTACAGGCCTAGACCTGCACCATTCTGGCTCACGGCCAGACTGCCCCGAAAAAATTTATTGAATACTAAAGGCAGCTCCTCTTCAGGAACCCCGGGACCATAGTCCAGAATATCTACCTCCAGATAATGATCCGTGATCTCGAACTTAATATCTATGGGTGTGTCTGTGTAGGCATATTTGTAGGAATTATTCACAACATTATCGATCACCTGCTGCAACCGCAAGGGGTCCACCGTAATGAGACAGTCAGGCACAGATGCTGCTGAAATCCGTTCATAGAAATTTACATTATTTATAATTTGGATCAGCAGGTGGCTTTGCTCTTCCGTTAAGCTGACTTTAAGTTCATTTAGTTCCTCCAAGGTCGAATGGAACATATCAGTCACCAGACGATCAATCTGATCTGCTTTGGAGTACAAAGTGTTAAGCTGTCTGCCGGTCTTCTCATCCCTTGCGCTTAATAACATCAGTTCCGTGATCGCCTTTAACGAAGCAACGGGTGTTTTAATGTCATGACTGAGACTAGCAACCAGTTCCTTTTTACTTTTATTCGCCAAATATTCGCTGTGTCTAGCCGCTGCAAGCTCTTCCCGCATCATATCAAAGCTTTCGGTAAAAGCACCAAACAGATGATTACGATCCATCTCCAGCGGCACTTCCAGATCACCTCTCGCGATATGCTTCGTGAATTGCTGCATTTTGCGGAACGGACGGAGAACCGATCGATTCAGGAACCAAATATAGAGAACGCCTAGAACCGTAAGCAGAAGCAGCATCACAATAGAAACTTGTATAAATTGTTTTTTCATATGTATAAAGATCGCACGGTAATCATTATTAATAATCACCTTCCCCACCATCTTATCCTGAACAAAAACGTCCACTAGAGTATCCCGATTATTGATGGCTTCGTTAACAGTAACGGAAATCGCATTTCCCGTCTGATATTTAAGTACTCCCGTGGTATCTATAATGGCAAATTCATAAGGACTTTCCTTGTACAGCTTCGGATCAAGCTTGTCCCAGTTCTGTTCCGTGAGCTTCACAATGGTATTGATCGCCACTCTATCTGTTCCTGTCTCCACCTGCAAATTAAGAATTAGGAAGGTGAGCGCTAAACTTGCGGCAAATATAGTAAGCAGAAGGGCCAACAGCAGTTTTTTTGTCATAACTATTTGTCCTCAAAAGCATAACCGATGCCCCATACTGTACGGATGTACTGAGGATCATTAGGATTCTGCTCAATCTTCTCACGTAGATGACGGATATGTACATTTAAGGTGCCATCCCCCGCAAAAACATCTCCCCATACCTCAGTAAATAACTCCTCTTTGGGGATTACCCTATTTTTCTGCTGAATCAAATAGCTGAGCAATTTATATTCCATCGTTTTCAGCTTGAGAGCTACGCCATTAAGGCTTGCCCTCCTAAGTTCGGGGTCTATCTGGATAGGGCCGGCTTGGAGGATAGCTGCCTCAGCTATAACTTCGTTATTGTGGCGTTTAAGCACCGCCTTCACCTTTGCGAGCAGCACTCGCAGGGTATACGGCTTATGAATATAGTCATCTCCTCCGATATCAAGAGCAATCAATACATCATCTTCACTGGAGCGGGCACTAATAAACAAGATGGGAATCCCCATCGTCTGACGCAGCTCTTTGCATAACTGGAAGCCGGATTCACCGCCTAAATTAATATCTAGCAGTAACATTGAGACCTGATGCTCACGTAAAAAGCTTCGACAGGCATCAGCGCTTGTAACAAACGCGGTTTGAACATCGAACAAATTAAAATATTCGCAGGTGGTCTCCGCAAGTTCAGTTTCATCATCAATAATTAAACAATCATATCTCATGGATTTCTCTCCGCTTCAACAGAATTTAGTATTATGTTAGAATATGCCTTTAAGGAGGGGTTACCTGTGGATAAACAATCCCAGCGTCTGGAGCAATTTTTAGATAAATACGAACAAAGCTGGCCATTGAGCGGCACAGTCTTGATAGCTCAGCATGGAGAAATCAAGCTACAAAAAGCATATGGGTATGCGAATCTAGAACATCAGGTCCCGAACGCTATAGATACCAAATTCCGGATCTGGTCGCTAACCAAGTCATTCACTGGCATGGCGATTCTGATGCTAAAAGAACAAAAACGTCTGCGACTGGAAGATCCGATCTTAAAATATCTTCCTGAACAGCATGCATTCGAGGGGATGACCATCCTTCATCTGCTGGGACATACCTCGGGTATAGCCAACTACACTTCTCTACCCGAATATAATCAAAAATTAAATAAACTGAAGCTGACTCCCTTGGAGATGTTACAGCTATTTGTGAGTCAACCGCCTGCATTTATGCCCGGCACATCGTTTTCCTATAATAATTCGGGTTATTATTTATTAGGAATGATCATTGAAAAGATTACTGGCATGACATTTGAAGATTATATCACTACTTTTATATTACAGCCTCTTGGCATGGTAAATACAGGAGTTTATAACAATCAGCAAATCATTTCAAAATTAGCCTCACCTTATCATTCCTCATGGGGAGAGTATACTCAGGGTGAATACATACATATGAGCTCTATCCTGTCAGCGGGTGCCATGTATTCGACGGCTGCTGATCTTTTCCTGTGGGATCAAGCGTTATACTCCGATCAATTAGTGTCTCACGATACTCTGGAGATGGCTTTTCATTCAAGTAATCTTAAATATCGATTTGGTTGGTTTTTGGACGAACGTTATGATCGCAAAAGAATGTATCATGGTGGTGCTTATCGCGGCTTCCGAAGTGAAATGCACAGATATCCAGAAGAGCAGACAACCGTCATCATGTTGACCAATTATGATTGTGTCCCCATTACCAAGTTAACGGAATCTCTATCTGGATTAGTATTCGGTGAGCCTGCTGAAATGCCGATATTCCCGCGAGCCTTTCCACTTGATGATAGCATGTATGCTGAATATATGGGGACCTATGAGGGATTTGGCTGCAAAGCGAGCGTGGAGCGTAGGGGCCAGGACTATTATTTTGTCTGGAATGATGAAGAGGTTACACCGTTCTATCCTATCTCAGAAACAAGATTCCATCATACCAAGCATGACAGTGAATTTGAATTTAAACGGAATGAACAGGGTGAGCTTTCATTTCTGGGGATAAAAAAAAACAAACGAGTGCCGCAATAGCCATAAAATAGCTACTGGCACCCGCCTTTTTTCAGCTAAGGCCTAAGCCTTGGCCAAAATTATAAATTGCGTGAGCATCACGATTACCGCTGAAGACACCCCCAGCGAATTAATGATTGTTAAAGCATTTGGATAACTTTCTTTCCGAAATTGTGAGAATAAAGACACCGTCCATAACACGCTGAAAAATAACGACGACAACCCGGATACAGCTTCACTATCAATTCGTCTGCTCCGGAGAAACAATCCGGCAAGGGTGGCGACAGTATAAACAATATATATTACTAGCTCTATCGATGTGATAACGATCGCCTCGCCGGCAGAGAACAAACGCATTAACAAGTATTGAAAACCTAAACAGATAAACACAAGCTGGTTAAAAGATAGTCTCTTCACTCTCATAGCTTAGCTCCTTTAGGATATATTTTCACGAAAGACAACGCTTACATTGTACTAGTGATTGAATATATCTTCTGTGACTTTCCATACCCTGCCAAATATTAGTCAGATAATATCCTCACATACAAAAAAGGAAGTACACTTTGCGAAAAAGATACGCAAGGCATACTTCCTTTTTTTACGATTCGATTGTAGATTTAGACGGAATGGGACATCTTAGTTCCAAAATAGAATGAACAGTGGATTTATAAGATGTTTTCTTAAAATTAGGAGGTCATTGCTGTGAGAAACAAACAATCCATTGTCTTCGTGACCATACCATTATCCGAGATCAAGAAGTTCATCCTTATTGATATTGTTGCTGGATGGGTCTTTTATTTTGCTATAAAATTCCCCTTCCATTCCTTAATTGCCGCCTCTGCCGGAAGCATGTTTGGTCCTATCCTCATACGCCAATCCATGAAGTTAGTTCAAAATCGCGCCAAGTTTTAAGGTTTTAAGAACTGCTCAATCTGTTTTTTATGATGCTTATCATGTGGGATAAAACTTCTCAAGTACTTGCGAACGCTGAATTTTTTGCGATCTTCATCCTTATATTCCTGATTGAATTCCTCTTCCGTTAACCCTGCAGCTACATCTATGATTTTAGTTCTATAACGTACAAATTGTTCAATTAATGTTTGTTCAGATAATAATTTAGCATATTCTACAGCGTTAGCATTAAACTCGTTAAAATCCAACTGCTTGGTTGTGATCGGTTCCCGGAGAATTATTTTCTTAATCGCACCTTCATAAAAATATTTATCCCATAACATGAGATGACAGATGATATCCTTTAAAGTCCATTTACCAGCTGCAATAGGCTGATTCCAATGTTTGTCTGATACTTCACCTAAAGATTCAACGAACGGGATGAGGGACTTAAATTCGAGTAACATTTGCTCATTTGTTTTTGCAGCCAGAGAGATCAACCTCCACATGAAAAATAAAATAATTCAGTCACAACATCTATGCTGCGTCATCCGCAGAAGCTGCGGCCAGATCCGTATCGGTAGAGTCAGGATTCAGCCAAATCTCAATCAACTCATGGGTACGCTTCACATCATTTTCGTCAAGCATGTAATACCATTGATCCTTCCGTCTGCCCTCACCCTGCAACATATGGCTTGTGATCTCAGGAGTACCCCCTTCAAGAATTACTCTTTTCGCCAAATCAAGAATAAAGTCTGACTTCATATTGGTTTGGAAATTACTGCCTGCTATTTCGATGATTTTCTGTATATTAAGGATATTATCTACTCTCTTCATCCGTTCAAGCGCAGATTTCAAAAAGATCCGCTGCCGCTCCGTTCGTTTAAAATCAGAATCCTCGCGGTATCTTACATACATTAATGCTTCAGCGCCAGAATAAATCGGTTTGTTCGGTTCAATTCTTAATTTCTCATGATCCGGGCTCTTGTTCTCAATCACCTTGGTAATCGGAAGTTCAACACCCCCTAGAGCATCTGTAACGCCCACAAGACCGTTAAAATTAATAGTAGCGTAATATTCGATAGGCGCGTTTAATAAATTTTTAACGGTGTCTACGCTCATCTGAGGACCGCCATAGGAATGAGCTGCATTAATCTTGGTTTCTTTCCTAGCTCCTTTAACCTTTTCCGCTCCGATAATTTCTGCATAGGAATCACGAGGGATCGACACGAACAATACTTTATGATCAACTGGCCGGATCACAGTATATATAATCGAATCAGAAAGCCCGTTCTCTTTTCCCCGCTGATCAGTACCCAATAGGAGGATAGAAAATGGACGATCCTTGTTATCCGCCGTTGGCTGTAATCCGGGAGCTTCAGCGTTTTCATTATTCTCCAAAGGAACGTATGATCCATCAAGCGTGTGTTCAATAGTCGGAGCCACAACATTATTAAATCCGAAAATCAGCAGTTCTTTACGAAAAACATAAGATCCTAGCCCAGCAATAAGTACGATAGCAAGCGTAAATAACCAGATCTTTTTTTTCTTGCTGGTCTTAGTTTTCTTCTTCACCTTTTTTTTCTCAATTCTACTTAAAGAAAATGAAGAAGCTGAATGGGTAGTCTGTTTATTTTTCATTCGGATCCTTAACCCTTCCTGATGACGGATTCTACCAGCCGATAATAGGGAATCATGTAGGTTGTCTCAAAGCCTAATCTATGCGCTAAGTTGAAAGAACCCTCGTTATCCAGACGACACGCCCACACCGGCTCAAGCTGATGTTCTAGACAGTATTCTATTAAGGCTGAACAGACCGCGTAGGCATAGCCCTTCCCCCGATGTGCTTCTGAAGTTTCTATGCCTATTTCCAGTTGATGCTCATTAACAAAACCCGAAAATGCCGTAGAGGCAATTTCCCCAGCGTCAAGAATATTGAAGCCCAGCCCCTCAGCAAGAAATTGCTCTTCATTCCTCCAAAACGCCTTAGGATTGACACCTCCTGTTGCCGCCAAAAACCGTTCTTTGTTCATTCGCACCACTTCAAGGTCTTGGTTAAGATAAGAAGCTTTCTGTTTCAGATATTTCTCGCGGTTAAAGCTGAAGTTGACCCTTGTATTTCTATGGAGCATTTCCTGTTCACTCCAATGAGCGATAACTTCCGGCCAGCCTCCCGCTGGATCAGCCTGCAGCAACTCTTGATGATGCCGAATCATATTTTTATTGGTTATGTAATCAAAAAGATCGCGCTTAAACTCTTCATTATCCGACTCTCCAATTAATAAAGACATTCCACAAGGGTGAGCAATGTAAAAAGCACGCGGGTTAACGATATCGTCAACATATACGCTGCCAGGTATGACTTGTTTAACCACGGACTCAGCAAACATCGTATTTATTTTCACTTTTCCTAAAGGCTCAATAGCTTTGTAATAATCTTTACGCTCTAGTCGTTTCATAATTTTCTCCTTAGATCTCACGTAATGTTTTGATAGATAACCACCAGTATGTGAGGATATTTTTTTGCTGGATGACACTGTTACCTAAAATATCCCATTATTATAGACGATCTTAGGGTCGATAAGTTTCTATTTATAAGAAATTTGTGAGACAAAAAAAGACCATATCCTATCAAGGATTGGTCTACCCTATTTATTAATGATGATCTTAGGTTTTTTTCACAATCATATCGATCTCACTCTTGAGTAAAAGATATCTGACGACACTTCTCATGATCGGAACTTTAGTCAACTTATGCTGATCTACATAACTTTTCATTTGATCTTTAGACAGCCCGAGCAAGCTTCCCGCTTCAGACACCGTCAATACTTCTTTGTTACTTGTAGCGTTAAAGGTTTTCTTAACTTTTAAATTCCAGTCTTCAAACACCTGCATTTACATCCGCCACCTTTCTATAAAAAAATCCCCAAACGATACGTTTGGGGATTCATTTTACTACTTACAGTTTTACAACATTCTCAGCTTGTTGACCACGATTACCTTGAACTACGTTAAATTCTACACGTTGTCCTTCATCCAGGGACTTGAATCCGTCACCAGTAATAGCGCTGAAATGTACGAATACATCTTCTCCACCTTCAACCTCGATAAAACCAAAACCTTTGTCTGCGTTAAACCATTTCACTGTTCCTGTTTGCATAATATAATTACCACCTTATTTTTATTTACATGTTATTCTTATCCTCAAAAAATCTCTTGCAAAATCTCTAAAAAAATAAAAATTCACATATGGTACAAGGTTATTAACGTCTAAAGAATAACCCTCTACGCTATGTGAATTCGCCAGGTAAATACTTTCGATAGATTGATTATAACACAGCTAACACCAAATAGATACTCTTCTGCATTATGAAGAAAATGGGAAGAAAGAAGGAGCTGTGCCATAAGTGATTCTACGAGCGGAGACTGACCTCCTCACTTTCAAAATCCTAAAATCAACAAAACAGCGATTCTTCTGTTATCGAAGAATCGCTGTTCAGCGTTTTTTGGTCATTCGCGGCCTGCTACGACTACACATTCATTATCCTACGGGGCTTTCGGACTCGGTAGACGTTATTTACATGTTTTAATTCTTTACCGCTAGATTTCGGACTCCAGTGACGCTATTCCTTGGAAAGAGGCTCATAATAAGCATTTTTTAGGCCAATAGCTGCACTGGAGTCCGATAACATTCCAAATATCGGATAATCGTACGTTTAAGGACCACTGTGTCCGTTAGCAGGTTACTAAGCGTATATTCCAGTGACTAAGCATGTGCTTTCGACACAGCAGTCATTTTCATAGTTTTAGGTGCCAGCCCTTCTCTATATTTGAAAAGGGAATCTAAATTTTAAAGTAAGATAATTTATCCAACAGGTCTTGCACCATTGAGCTGAGTGACTCCGACGAGGCTGAGATCTCTTCCATAGAAGCAAGCTGCTCCTCAGAGGCTGCTGCCACACTTTGGGAGTCAGAGGAAGCTTCCGAAGCAAGATCGGCTAATTGTTTAACGGTAACTGAAATTTGCTCCGTTCCCGCGGTCATCTGCTGTGCAGCTGCTGACACCTCTTGGATCTGATCGGTTACCTGTGTCATCTCTGTCAGAATCGACGTAAATAAAAGATCACTATCAGATACACTCTGCACACCAAGAATTACTTTTTCATTGCCGACAGCCATCGCTTGTGAAGCTTGATTAGTATCTTGCACCACATCTTCAACCAAAGCAGTAACTTGTTCGGCAGCTTTTTTAGTCTGATCTGCCAGCATGCGAATTTCTGAGGCCACCACCGCAAAACCTCGGCCATGTTCACCCACTCTGGACGCCTCAATAGCCGCATTTAGTGCCAACAGATTGGTCTGTTTACTTATGTTCGAAATCAAGCCGATAATCCCGCTGATCTGAGCAGATCGTTCGCCTAAACGTTCAATCGCCAGACTCGTCTCATCTACAGACAGCTTTAACTCCGACATTTGATTCACTGCCATTTGCAGCTGGGCACTGCCCTTTTTCGTCTGATCGGTAACTTCATCTGCAGATGCAGATACCGATGACGAAGAGTCAGCAATCCGTTGCACTCCAACATTCAGCTCGCTCATCGCCATTGAAGAATCACCCGCATAATCACTCTGCAACTGCGCTCCTTCGGCTACTCGTCCAATTGCCACAGCAATTTGTTCAGCAGCTTTCCCAGTCTGCTCAGCGTTAGCTGTCAGCTCTTCAGAGGTAGCTCCCACGGACATTGATAGATCAGCGACAAGTCCAAACATTTCTCGAAGCTTATGGGTCATATGATTAAAATGTGTAGCCATTTTGCCGAATTCATCATCATTTCGAACCTGCAGGGTTTGAGTCAAATCCCCCTGAGACATCAGCTGCAATTTCTCAGATAACAAACGAAGCGGTTTAACTACCATCAACCATAGTTGAAGACCAACAATAACAGCTAAAATCAAAATCCCAATAATCATAATGATAAAAAATTCTGTTTTAGCTTGTTCATAATCAGCCATGATAACATCCTTAGAGATCGCTGTCTGTGTGTACCAGACCTGGTCACTTCCAGGCATTGGTATCGGAACAAAAGTCCGCAGCACGTCTTCTCCCTTGGAATTTATCGTGTATCCCAGTTTGGCCTCCCCATTCTTCACACGCTTCCACAGTACTGTTTTATCTTCTGTATCACCGAATTCTTTGAGTACACTTTGAGGATCATTTGGGTTGGCTGCATATTTGCCATTACCAGTGATTAAAGAAACATAACCTCCCAGAGGTTTATAGTTAACGGCTTCTTCCTGCAATTGGGTTAACGAAACATCGAACCCTACAGTCCCCAGAAATGCACCCGTTTTATCCAAAATTGGCAGCATGACCGAAATCATCTCTATAGCTCCACCAGTCGTCTCATAGGAGTAGGGTTCAATATATACCGGTTTTTTCTCTTTTTTTGGTAAAAGGTAATAATCACCCGCACCTTCTACATCATAATTCTTTAAGGGTTCAACCTTTATTGCACCTTGATTTCTAAAGACATAAGGAATAAAACGCCCCGTACCATCATCATATGGCATCTTATTTATATTAGCCTGATCGTTCTGATCAAAAGCATTGGGTTCCCATAATATGCTCATCCCAAAAATTTCTGGTCTGTGCTCAAGCATAGTTTTCATTGTAGAAACAACATCTTCACGGTCCAAGGTTTGACGTTCTCTTGATTCAAGGAGTACTTCAGCGAGCGCTTCACCCGTCGACTGAATGTCTATCATTCTATTCTGAATGGTCTCCGCATAACTTTTTCCTGCGACCTCTGCCTGAAGTTCACCGTTGGATATGCTCACACTACGCAGATTAGCCAGGTTTGCGACTAAACTAAAGAAAAAGATCACAATAATTACTAAACTTACCACCATAACAAATTTAAACGTTAATGAAAGCCTTCGATACAATGCCATCTGAACAACTCCACTCTAGGATAATATATCTTTAATCGACAAAATACGACCTCTATTCAATAGGACTTATTACCTATAATTCAAGGGATGAAAATTTAAAATTCTATCCATTCCAAAAGTATGTTTAAATAAAAGTAGCCTAATCAAAAAATAACATAATACAAAGGAGTTCATGCCGATGGAAATATCCTCTTTTTTGTTGCCAAAAGATCAAGTCGCCTATATCACTAACTCACTATCCATGCTGGAAGCCTTAGAACAATTAGAACAGCACCATTACACGGCTATCCCTATTATTGATAATGAAGGAAAATATGTAGGAACACTTTCGGAGGGTGATCTATTGTGGAAGCTGAAAAACACAGCAGATTTAACCTTTGACAATATAGGGGAAATTCCAGTAAGCGACATCCAAAAGCATGTTCATAACGAAAGTGTTCTCATTAATGCAGAAATGGAGGATATGCTGACGCTTGCTGCGGATCAGAATTTCGTTCCTGTGATTGATAATGAGGGTGTATTTGTTGGAATTATTAGGAGAAAAGATATCATTGAATATTACACTCGCAACATTACAGATTAATAAAAAATGACCAATCTCCATTACGGAGACTGGTCATTTTATTTTTCATCAAAATTACAGTTCAGTCAGGATAATCGTTCCTTGTGGGGTAATCGCTAAAGTATGCTCATATTGTGCTGACAATCCGCCGTCAATGGTACGCGCAGTCCAACCATCCGCATCAATTTTTGTTCTGTAACTGCCTGTGTTCAGCATGGGCTCAATGGTAAATACCATCCCCTCTTTAAGACGAGGCCCTCTCCCTGCTGGACCATAGTGAGGTACTTCCGGAGCTTCATGCATTTCTGAACCGATCCCGTGGCCAATAAAATCACGCACTACAGAAAACCCGTTAGACTCTGCATAAACTTGGATGGCATGCGCAACATCGCCAATACGGTTGCCTGCAACCGCCTGCTCGATTCCACGGAATAAAGATTCCTTAGTAGTGTCTAGAAGTTTGGTCGCCTGTTCACTAATATTGCCAATCCCGTAAGACCAGGCCGAATCTGCCAACCAGCCGTTTAAGTTAACAACCATGTCAATGGTTACGATATCCCCGTCTTTTAGCGGCTCTTTTTTCGGGAATCCGTGGCATATTACATCATTTACAGATGCACAGGTTGCGTACGGGTACCCATTATATCCTTTTTGCTCAGGAGTAGCTCCTTGAGACAATATAAATTTTTCTGCAAATTCATCAATTTCCCAGGTCGTAATACCAGGCTGCAAAATTTGCGCAATTTGACGATGACATTCAGCGAGAATTTTTCCCGCCGCACGCATTTTTTCGATCTCTTCCATCGTTTTCATGATAATCATAATATCGCCTCTTCTGTACAGAACACATCGCTCTCGGGCAACGGTTCTTCTTTTGTATTTAGTTTACCCTTTATATTATGAAAGAAAATCGCGAGAAATCCAAATCATTAGGCAAAAAAAATTATATTTTCCTTCCTGAATCTAAAAATAACATCATTTCTTATGAGAATGTTAGATGAAAGACGAGTGCCTTATCAGCTTTCTCTTATCTTTCTAATAAAACATAAAGTTATTGTTATCGTTAAATTATTTATTATTCCTAAAAATTCCTTTATATGTTATATTCAAAATAACTGAGGAGGTGATACATGCCTGTAATTGAGTGCATTTACTGCAACCACCTGGAGGATACGCATAATCAAAGAAGCAACCCTATTTGATTAAGGAGGAAATGTTGATGAAATTCAGAAAGCATTTTTCGTTCCGGAAAATCAGTTTGTTAGTATTAATTAGTATCCTTACTCTTTCTATTTCTTTACCTCAACAGCAGGCAGCGGCAGCAAACACTTCTGTTAAAGGTTTTTATGTAAGCGGTGCCACTTTATACGATGCCACCGGCAGTCCTTTTGTAATGCGCGGGGTTAATCATGCACACACTTGGTACAAAAACGATCTGGCTACTGCAATACCGGCCATCGCAGCGACTGGCTCCAATACCGTCAGAATTGTACTTTCTAATGGCAGCAAGTGGTCTCTCGATACTTTAGCTGATGTCCAAAATATTCTAAAGCTTTGTGATCAGTATAAAATGATTGCCATGCTGGAAGTGCATGATGCTACGGGCTCAGACAACACCTCTGACCTTAACGCTGCAGTAAACTATTGGATCAGCATCAAGGATGCTTTGATCGGTAAAGAAGATCGTGTCATTGTGAATATTGCTAATGAATGGTACGGTTCTTGGAACACTGCAACATGGGCCAGTGGATACCAAGCGGCAATTCCTGCGTTAAGAAATGCGGGCATTAAGAACACTTTAGTTGTAGATGCAGCGGGATGGGGTCAATACCCACAATCTATTTTCACTAGTGGTCAGGCTGTATTTAATTCAGATACCTTAAAAAACACTATTTTCTCAATTCATATGTACGAATATGCTGGAGGTAATGCTGCTACAGTCAAGAGTAATATCGATAGTGCCTTGGCTATTGGAGCCCCTGTGATTATCGGCGAATTCGGTGACAAGCACACGGGTGGAGATGTCGATGAAGCCACCATTATGAGCTACACGAAGGAAAAAAAGGTAGGCTGGCTCGCCTGGTCCTGGTATGGTAATGGCGGAGGCGTTGAATATCTGGATCTAGCCAGCGGTCCAGCAGGAACACTCAGCAACTGGGGAAATACAGTCGTTAATGGAGCAAACGGAACCTTAGCAACCTCCGTGCTTAATAAAATTTACACAACACCTGGTTACCAACCTGTGCCGGATGGTGGCACTACACCAACACCAACACCAACACCTACACCAACACCAACAGCTACACCAACACCAACAGCTACACCAACAGCTACACCTACACCTACACCTACACCTACACCTACACCTACACCTACACCTACAGTAACACCTACACCTACAGCCACTCCTACCGGCTCGCCATCCAGTAATCTGGCACTTTACTACCGTGCAGCAGATACCAATGCTACTGATAACTCAATCAAGCCCTACTTCAACATCTATAACAACGGAACAACGGCAGTCAATTTAAATGGACTGAAAATTCGTTATTACTTTACTAAAGATGGAAGCGCCTCTCTCAATGGAGTAATCGATTGGGCGCAGGTCGGTGCTTCTAATATATCGGTTGCCCTCGGGTCCACAAGTGGGACGAACGCCGACTCTTACGTTGAGCTTACTTTCAATGCTAGCGCGGGCTCCATACCTGCCGGTGGACAAACAGGAGAAATCCAATTACGCGTGCACAAAAGCGACTGGTCTAACTTCAATGAAGCAAATGACTATTCGTTCGATCCAACCAAAGTTTCCTTCAGCACTTGGAACAAAGTAACCCTGTATCAAAACGATGTACTGATCTCCGGCATCGCTCCTTAAAAACATAAACCAGCGAGCCTCCCGGAATTGGAGACTTGCTGGTTTTTAAATTGAATCTGTTGTAGCGCAGATGTTGGGATCTTACTAGATTATTGTAGATCAAATGAAGGCTGTTGCTAGATTTGTCAGTCAACGGTGATCTACTGCTGTTAGCCTGCTCCCGGAATGTTACTACTCTGATGTTAGTCTACCGCTGACTGTTACTACTTTGATGTTAGTCTACTGTCGATCGTCTATTGTTCCGCTAGTCGGTTACTTCTCTTTTATTTGGCTGTTCTGCGTACTACTCCACTATTGCTACTGCTGAGCTAATCTAATTTTACTATTTCACCATCTAATGTTATTTTACTATCGATTTAATTCGACCCTTTCACCACTCTGATGTTAGTCTACTGCCGCTCGTTTATTGTGCCGCTAGTCGGTTACTGCTCTTTTGTTTGGCTGTTCTGCGTTACTTCACTATTGCTCCTGCTGTTCTGCGTATTACTCTACAATTGCTCCTACTGCGCTAATATCACTCTGTCCCACTATCTAATATGACCCTTTTACTACTCTGATGTTAGTCTACTGCCGCTCGTCTGCGCTCATCTGCCTTCTTTACCTTTGGAGCGCTTTTGTCGTGATTTTCGGACTCAGATGACGCTATTTGTGCGATTTGAGCCGTTTTGAGCAACTTTCGGACTGGAGAGGCGCTATTCTTCTGAAAAAGGCCTGTTCCTGTCTCTTTTCATCCCCATAACGGCGCTGGTGTCCGAACACTCGGCAAATTGGCAAGATTTCAGGAAATAAGGGCTCCTGAGTCCGTCACCTTGTTAATCTACTGCCGCTCGTCTATGCTCATAAACTGCTCTACTATCGCTCATCAACTACTCTTCTACTACTCTTCTACTTCTCTTCTGCACTCATCTGCTGCTCATCTGCCGTTCTTTACCTTTGGAGCGCTTTGTCGTGATTTTCGGACTCAGATGACGCTATTTGTGCGATTTAAGCCGTTTTGAGCAACTTTCGGACTGGAGAGACGCTATTCCTCTGTAAAAGGCCTGTTCCTGTCTCTTTTCATCCCCATAACGGCGCTGATGTCCGAACACTCGGCAAATTGGCAAGATTTCAGGAAATAAGGGCTCCTGAGTCCGTCACCTTGTTAGTCTACTGCCCCTCATCTGCCCCTCATCTACTACTCATCTACTACTCATCTGCCCCTCATCTACTACTCATCTTCTATTCGTCTGCGCTCGTCTGCGCTCACCTACCGTTCTTTACCTCTGGAGCATTATGTGTACGACACGACACCCCGCGCATCTAACTACGACCAAACCACAAAAATCCCGGCAGCCATCAACTGGCCCCGGGACATTTTTAAATCTACTTTCATTTAGTCATGGAAATTAAGTCCAGAGGTAACGGCTTTAACATAATCTGCACGGATCACGAAATCTCCAAAATGCTCGCCTTGTTGACGTTCTTTGGCATATCGGTGAAGAATAGGTTCAAGCGTCTCTAGGATCTCCTTCTCATCTATGTTTTCTTTATACATTTTATTGAGGCGATCACCCGTAAAGCCTGCTCCTAAATACATATTGTATCTGCCAGGAGCCTTGCCGATAAACGAGATTTCACCCAGCGCCGGTCTAGCACAGCCATTAGGGCAGCCGGTCATTCGGATCACAATTTCCTCGTCACGCAAACCAGCCTTATCTATAACAAGCTCCAGCTTATCTATCAACGAAGGCAGATAGCGTTCCGCTTCAGCCATCGCAAGTCCGCAGGTTGGCAGTGCTACACAGGACATGGAGCTGCGTCGCAATGCAGAAAGATGTGCTCCATCTGTTAGTCCATGCTGTTTAGCCAGCTCAGCTACTTTGCGTTTTTTGGCAGTAGTGACGTTGGCAATCGTTAGATTCTGATTCGGCGTTAGCCGGAAATCTCCAGTATGAATCTTAGCAATCTCCCGCAAGCCACTCATCAAGGTGTATCCTTCTTGGTCATGAATCCGTCCGCTTTGGATATAAAGTGTCAGATTCCATTTTCCGTTGGTCCCCTTCACCCAGCCGTAACGGTCTCCGTTGTGATCAAAATGATAATCACGTGCTGCTTCAAGCTGCCATCCGAGTCTTTCATGCAGTTCGTCTACGAACCAATCCAGACCATGGCGGTCAATTGTATATTTGAACCGTGCATTTTTGCGGACAGAACGATTACCATAATCCCGCTGGATCGTTACGGTCTTTTCTGCCACATCAATCAACTGTTCCGGACGGCAAAAACCAATTATACGTCCCAACTGAGGATAAGTACTGGTATCGCCATGAGTCATCCCCATACCGCCGCCTACAGAAACGTTGAAGCCGACTAGTTTCTCATTTTCCAGAATAGCGATAAAACCCAGATCTTGCGAGAATACATCCACATCATTAGAAGGAGGCACCGCTAGACCAATCTTGAATTTACGCGGTAAATATACCGGTCCATAGATCGGTTCTACTTCCGCACGTTCGCCTAAGCTATCTACTACCTTCTCACCGTCCAACCAGATTTCATGGTAAGCAGGCGTACGTGGTGATAAGTGATCACTTACTTTGCGCGCCCATTCGTAGACCTCTGCATGCACCTCTGACTGGTAAGGATTCGGATTACTCATTACGTTACGGTTAACATCGCCGCAAGCTGCCAGCGTCGTCATCAGCGTATCATTAATGCTGCGGATGGTTTTCTTAAGATTCCATTTGAGTACCCCATGCATTTGAAACGCCTGTCTGGTAGTCAGACGTAAGGTTCCATTGCCGTATTTTTGTGCCAGATCATCCATCACTAGCCACTGCTCTGGTGTCGCTACCCCGCCTGGGGCAACTACACGAAGCATGAACTGGAATGCAGGCTCCAGCTTTTGCCGTTCACGCTCGTTGCGTAAATCCCGATCGTCCTGCATATAGCTTCCGTGAAATTTCAGCAGCCGATTATCATCTTCCGGCAAGCCTCCGGTAATCGGATTGCTTAATGTCTCAACAAGCGCGCCCCGCAGATAGTTACTCTCTTGCTTAATGTGCTCAACATCGCTTGGAGGCCCGCCGATCGGCTTAACCTTTTCATTGTTTGCCATTGTTGTTATCTCCCCCCGAAGTCATTCGATAACTTTCCTCTATCCATTAGTAAACATCACGTTGGTAGCGCTGCGCCTGCTGCATATTATCCAAATAAGCTGCCGCTTCTTCAGGACTCAAACCACCCTCATGCTGGATGACAGTAATCAGAGCAGAATGAACATCATGTGCCATATGCTTCTCGTCTCCGCAAATGTAAATATGAGCTCCCGCTTGCAGCCATTCGTAGACCTCGCGGCTCTTTTCCAGAATGCGATGCTGAACATATACTTTCTCTTCGGTATCACGGGAGAAAGCAACATCCAGCTTAGTTAACAAGCCGTCTTTAAGCATTCTCTGCCAGTCCGTCTGATAGAGGAAGTCCGTCACAAAATGCCGATCTCCGTAGAACAGCCATGATTTACCTTCCGCCCCAAGCTCGCCACGTTCCTCCAGGAAAGAGCGGAAGGGTGCAACACCTGTGCCCGGTCCAATCATAATGATCGGTGCATCAGGATTCGTCGGAAGCTTAAAGTTCGGATTATGTTGAATGTAGATGGGCAACGTATCTCCCGGCTGGACTCTTTCAGCACAATGTACCGAGCAGACCCCATAACGCTCACGGCCATGTGCCTCATAACGTACAGCTCTAACCGTTAAATGAACCTCATCTGGATTAGCTTTATAGCTGCTGGCAATTGAATAGAGTCGTGCCGGAAGCTTGCGCAAAATAGTCACAAAGCTACTGGCCGAACCCTCCCATGGAGAGAAGTCCTGAACTAAATCGAGCAGATCGCGGCCTTGAATATATTCCTTAAGCTGTTGCGCACGTTCTGGCGACAATAGATCACTTAGTTGGTTAGAAGAAGATAACTTCGCCGCTTGTTCAAGTAACGGTTTGGTCAATACAGTGATTTCATAGTGGTGAAGAAGGGCCTCACGTAAGGTGCCGTCTTCCCCTTTTTTATTAAATGGAACAATATCATTAGAATTCCAGCCCATAGTATGAATAATAGCGTCTACCAATTCAGGATGATTCTCCGGATAGACACCCAGCGCATCCCCTGGTTCAAATTGTATGTTCGAGCCTTCTAGGGATAGTTCCAAATGGCGGGTCTCCCGGTCAGAACCACGTCCGTTCAGATTAAGGTTCTCTAATACTTCCGCTTTAAAAGGATTGTTACGGGTATACAAAGGCTCCTGAGAATTTGCGTCTTCCGCAGCTTGAACCGCTTTTGCCGCAATGGCCGGAGCATTTAAATGTGCATTTAACGCACTAATGACGCCTTCAAACCACTCGGTAACCGAATCATCATAATCAAGATCACAATCCACACGTGGACTTAACCGCTTGCCGCCAAGTTCCTCAAGCCGCTGATCGAAGTCCTTGCCGGTCTGACAAAAGAATTCATAGGAGGTATCCCCCAGTGCCAGCACTGAGAACTTCAGATTCTCTAATTGAGGAGCTCTTTTGCTATAGAGAAATTCATGGAACATCCGTGCATTATCTGGCGGCTCGCCTTCACCATGTGTACTGACCAGCAATAGGAGGTTCTCAACCTTCTTAAGCGCATTGGGCTTAAAGCTGTTCATCGCAGTGAGTGTGACCTGAAATCCTTGCTCCTCCAGCTTGCGGGACAAGCTCCCAGCCAGCCGTTGGCAGTTCCCTGTCTGGGACCCAAACAACACGGTCACTTCACGTGAAGCTGCAGGTTGACTAACGGCACTACCTTCCACATTTCCTATCGTATTTGATTGTACTGCTTGAACCCCGGCACCTGCCGATGGTGCAGTAGTAAAGCCCATGGCTGACAAATAACCGCTAAGCCATATTTGCTGTGTCTCCGTTAAGGATGGTAGAAGACGATTGAGTAGCTCGACTTGGCTCTCGTTAAAAGGACTGTTCGTTACCTGTAGTTGCAACAATATCCACCTCTCCTAAACATGAAATCTTCTGATGATCCGTACCTCATGAAATCAGGCTATCACAATAATTGTAAACGATCAATGATGTCGATTTACCCTAATAATTGTATTTTATTGAAAAATAATCTATAAAGTACTTAAAAACCGATCAAAACAGTATGATTTAACCTGTTTTGATCGGTTTCATTATAAAAAGTGATACTATTTATAAAATATTGTGATAAATAAAAGCTATAATTTTTGCTTACTTTCGGGAAATAACACCTCGCCGCTCCCCGTCTTAATCTTCACTATCTCCTCAAGCGTATTCGACAGCTCGCCGGGTGGATAAGGTTTAGTTAAATATTTTTGAATTACATCGTTTAATTGATTCTTATCCGATTGATCCAGAGCAGAAGAAATAACGATAGGTATATTTTCAGTTCTTGGATCTTCTTTAAGCATTCGGATCAAATCCCAGCCATCCAGCTCTTCACCCAACATCAAATCTACCACAATCGCCACAAATGGTGTTTTCAAGGCCTGATCAAAAGCTTGCTGTGGATGGTAATGATGGGTAACACGGAAGCCCTTCCCTTTAAGCTCTTCTGATAAAAGCAACGATAGACTGTAATCATCTTCAACGATCATCACATTAGGCTTGAGCTCTTTATCGGTGCTCCATTTATTAAGCTCATCCTGTTGCCGGCTCGCTTCCGCATGGAGGATAGGGAGGCTAAACCAGACGGTAGTGCCCTCTCCTTCAACGGAATCTATACCGATATTTCCCTTTTGCTTCTCAATAATCTCCTTACAGATGGCAAGCCCGAGTCCTGTTCCTCCAATTCTTTTAGAGGCGCTATTATCCACTCTTCTGAATTTTTGGAATAGCTGTCCTATTTGATCCTTAGGAATGCCAAGACCATTATCCTGGATACGTACAATAATTCTATCCGACTCGTTATGCAGCAGTACTTTAACTTCATTGTTATCAGGCGAGAATTTAATCGCATTACTTAACAGATTCGTCAGAACTTGGACAATCTTATCCTTGTCCACGTCAACATCCGCATTCAAAGCCTCATCCACTAGGAGTACATGATGGGTACTGCTCAGTTTATATTGATCAATTACGCCTAATACAATTTCACTGAGATTCAAATGCTCCGTGATATATTGCTGCTTACCTGACTCCATTCTCTGCAAATCAAGAAAATCATTAATGAGCTCCGTCAGTCGTTTAGCTTCTTTATGAATCGTCTCCAGATATTTAAGCTGCTTCTCAGGCTTCATGGTCTTAGATAATAACAGTTCTGTGAAACCAAGTACACTCGATAGCGGTGTTCTTAGCTCATGACTTACCGTACTGACAAGATCAGATTTCATAAGGTCCAGCTCATATTCTCTAGTGATATCTCTGTAGACAAACAATGTACCAATACGCAGTTCGCGACGGAATACAGGGATCGCATACACATCAATATGCTTCATCGATTCAGTTCCAATGGAGTATTGCATGCTGCTCGATTCCAGAGCATCCTCAGCAATCGCTTTTTCAAAAAACATCCGAAGTTCATGATTCTCATTCGAGTGCTCAATGAAATAATCCATCCATTTCTGACGGGGAATCAAAGCTCCTTCTGTCCACTCATAATTAAAAATGTTGCTCAACGCTTTATTCATCTGCAGGAGCATACCTTCTGTATTCACAAATTGTATGCCCTCGTTCACATTATTTACGATGTCCCGATTCAGCTTTCGTCCATGTTCAATCTCTTCATACATGAATAAACGTTCAATCGCCAGCGCTACGCGGTTCATCATCCCTTGAACCTCATTAATCTCTTCTTTGCTGAAGGAATGACCAATCCGGCTGCCACAGAACACTGCAAGAATCTCATCCTCTGCGTTCACAACAGTAGTGTAGAAGTCGTAAACATAGACCTCACTCGCAGAAATCCCTTGCTCTGATTGTGTGGCCAGGCGCTTGATTAGGTACGTTTTTTCCGCTTGCAAGCGATATAACATCTCATTATTCTCATGATCAAGATAACGCTCCACATTCTCCTGTGGAATGCCTTTCACAGCCGCGATATTATCTTTCACAAGCAGGAAGAAACTCGAATCAAAGGCATACAGGCGATGCATAAACTCAATAAACTTATCGGCAAATTCATGTTTATCCAAAGTATAAGTAATATCATGATTCAGCTGATTATTTAGCTCTAGCATCATCTTGGTCTGTTCTGTGTTTTTTAACGTTTCGGCTAGCTCCTGCTGCACGCTTTTCATTGAGGTGATATCGTTCGCAATAAGGATGTATTGATAAATCACACCCTCTTCATTCAGGTAAGGCACAATCGTCAGATGCAGCCAGATGGGCAATCCGTCTTTGGCTAGAATCTGCAGCTCATTGTTCCACACTCCGCCTGTATTTAATTTGTTAAAGATTTTCTGATAACCCTCATCAGAGAGATTATAAAGTTCAAATAACTTATAGGTGTAACCGATAATCTCAGACTTTTTATAGCGGGTATATCCACTTAAATTATCATTCGCGTAGGTAAAGACACCTTTAGCAGTAAGGATCCCCACCGCACACGATTGATCCAAGGCTTTCATCATACTCTCAATTTCACTAAGCGAGCGCTGCAGCCTATATTGCTGATCCTGAAGTTCATCCTGCTGCGCATGCAGCTCTTCATTCTGCATCATCAATTCTTCTTCTTTATCTTGAATACTTCTAGCCATATTTAGAAAAGCATCATAAAGTCGGCCAATTTCATCTTGATTCTTAAGCTTGCCCAGAAGAATTTCTTCTCCTGCAGCCAGGGAATGGGTTGCCCCTTCCAGCTTCAGAATAGGATCTATTAGGTTCTTCAGAATCCGCCAGATCATAAAGGTGAAGATTAGCAGAATAATCGTGCTGAAAAAGAATGCGATAAAGGTAAACTCATTGGCACGTTTGATGTAATCCATAGCCATAGTATTTAATGCGGCATCGGATCGTTGCTTGTACTCTTTTGTATACATTAAAAAATCATTTACTGATTTCGTGTTGCCATCTGCGGATAGAGCTCTCAAAGACACATAATCGTCTGCCTCGACAAACCGAATCGCTTCCGGCAAAACTTTAGTTTTGTACTGAACATAAAAGGCCTTCAAACCATCTCTAAACAAAGCTTCTTCCGGAGATAAACTGAGATTAGAATAGGTATCCAGAATCTTATCAAAGTTAACAAGTCCTAAGTTTAAGAGCTCTAATTCATTGTTACTCTTAAGTGCGCTGAATCCCCTCGCTCGGAAAAAAACCTCATTTAACGCAGTCGCCAATTCGTTAATCGTGTCCGCCTTATTTTGCAGAACTTCACGGTCTCTACTTAATTTGTTCTGCTCATTGTTTATGAAAAACAAAAATACAGATCCCATAAGAATGATTAACGAAAAAACCAAGGCAATGATACGAAAATATCTATTTTTAATACTGTGATTAGAGCTGCTTCCCTTTGTCACTTAGGATCCCCTCCACAATCTGCAAGAGTTCCATCGGACTAAAAGGTTTTGGCATAAAATAACGTGCGCCTGCATCTACCGCTCGAAGACGATCTACATCTTGGGCTTTGGCTGTTAACATTAAAATAGCTGTAGCCTTCTTTTTCTCATCATCCAGTTGACCTAGGACTTCAATCCCTGTCATTTCAGGCATCATATAATCCAATATCACCAAATCATAATGATCCTGTGACAATTTTGAAAGCGCCTCTAATCCGTTCTCGGCAGTGTGGATCTCCACGTCTTCCAAATCTTCTAAGGTGTCTACGATTAACATTCGTAATACTTCTTCATCATCCACTACCATTACCTTTTGCATAGCTGCCTAGTTCCCTCCGCTTTAGATCTCTCCTGGTGCTCACAACATATTCAGAACCCAATTAGAACAAAAATCTATGAGCCAACCGCTCTATCCTCGACAATAACTCAGGCATATGGACCGGTTTGACTACATAATCATCGGCACCCATCTGCAGGGCATGTACAATATCCGCCTGATTATTCCTTCCCGTCAACATGATCACTAATATATTTACTTCCGGATACGTTTTGCGGATTCTTTCCAGAACTTCTACTCCATCCAGATCAGGCATCACACCATCCAGCAAAATAATATATTTCTCATCCACGGCATACCAATCCGATTGCAGGAAATCAAGCCCATTCGCATAGCTGCTAACCTTCACCTCAGCAATATTCTCCGGCTCCCAAATGGCGAACTGACTGGTCACAATTCTCCGAATTAGCGTATCGTCATCCACAACAATCACATTCAGAAGCGAATGCTTTTTAGTAGTGGATAAATGGTCCGAATAAAGCGTTGTCTGATTCCTTCCAGCATGCTTACTGGCATAAAGAGCCTGATCTGCTTCCTCAATCAATTTATCGGCTATATTCTCGGCATCTGTTACCTCAGAAATCCCGCTAGAGATAGTCACATGAAAGATTTCATTTTTCGCAAAAAAGTCAGTCGCCGCAAACCGCTCTTGAATACGCTGTATAACCAACATTGCAGATTCCGCATCCGTGTGAGGTAAGAACACTGCAAACTCTTCTCCCCCATAACGGCAAAAGGTATCCTCCAGACGGATGGAATTCTTCACAAGCTCGGAAAAGCCCTGCAGAACTTCGTCTCCGATTAGGTGACCATATGTATCATTAACGTTTTTAAAATAATCCAAATCAATCAGCGCTAACGAAAATACGCGGTTGGTCCGCTTAAAATCACCAATCAGCTGCTTCATGACTTGATTAAAGTGTTTGCGATTGAATGCGCCGGTCAAATCATCCACGATGATGGACTCCTGCCATTCTCTTTTGAGCTGAAAGCGATTTTTGATCAATACCAGAAATAAATCAATATCTACAGGCTTCGGTAAAAAATCCATCACCCCCAGCGAATACGCCTGCATTTGCGTCGCTTTGGAGTACTCCCCACTTATAATGATAATGGGAATTCGTTCTTTTTTAGCCTTGCCGATAATTTGGTTCAACACCTCAATCCCGCTTTTATCCGGTAAAAGAATATCCAGCAGAATGAGATCTGGTTTCGTTTCATAAAAGATTTTGAGTCCCCGTTCAGCAGATAAGGCAATGCTTACATAGTAATTCTGCCTCTCCAACGACTCTTTCAGATAAGCAACTAACTCTACATCATCGTCGATAAGAAGAATATCATTCTGCGTGAGCGTCTCAGCAGGTCCCTTTTTATCCAATGCTTTGACAGAGCTTGAAGCTGCCAATGAATGGACATTAAACAATGGAATCAGTGGATATAAATAATCCCCCCATTCCTCGACTGACCAACTCTTAAGACTGCTTTCCATGAAATAGGGCAGCGTATCCTCGGCAAATTGTTCGACATCTGGTAATCCGACAGTTCCAGCAGTGCCTTTTAAATTATGCAAAAAACGATAAATGTCCTTTTCCTTCACTTCCGCCTGTTCCGTCCATTCCTGGAGGGTCATCTTCGTTCTTTGCTCAACCATGTCTTTATATTTTTGTGTAGTCATATTTACTCCTTCAGACTATCATATCAAACTCTCAGTTCATCACATTTTTTATAGGCTGTCAAATGAATTTTCTATAATTTCAGCTGCCAAAACAAATATTTAATCAAACTGACAAAAAACCTTTGGTTGAAGCTTGTTTCATCATTTGCAATAATAGTTGGAATGGTTCATTCCGTATACACGGTGAAATCAACAAATACAAAGGGAGGCTGTATTCATGAAGGGGATTATTACTGTATTAGGAAAAGATAAAGTAGGGATTATCGCTAAAGTATGTACATATCTAGCCGAACACAATTTGAACATTCTGGATATTTCGCAGACGATTGTTCAAGATTATTTTAACATGATGATGATTGTAGACATTTCTAGCTCAACTAAAGCTTTTGAGAATATTGTAGAGGAATTACATTTGCTTGGCGAATCGATTGGCGTGGAAATCAAGCTTCAGCATGAGGATATTTTTAATATTATGCACCGAATCTAGGAGGATGGCTGACCATGATATCACTAGTGGAAGTACAAGAAACGAATAAGATGATTCGTGAAATGAATCTGGATGTGCGTACCATAACGATGGGGATCAGCCTCATGGATTGTGCCCACACGGATATGCGCACCTTTAATCAAAATGTATATGACAAAATCACCAGATCCGCTGAAAAGCTCGTAAAGACGGGTGAAGATCTGGAAAGACAATTTGGGGTTCCTATCGTTAACAAACGGATTTCTGTCACACCCATCGCTATTGCCGCTGGTGCGGTGAAGACAGATACCTATGTACCTGTTGCTGAAATCCTGGACAAGGCTGCAAAAGAGGTAGGCGTTAACTTTATCGGCGGCTTCTCTGCACTTGTACAAAAAGGCTGCACCAAAGGCGATCGTATTCTGATCGACAGTATTCCAGAAGCATTGGCAGTCACTGAAAGAGTCTGCTCCTCGGTCAATGTCGGTTCCTCCAGAAGTGGAATCAACATGGATGCTGTGAAATTAATGGGTGATATCATTATCCAAACTGCGGAACGCACCAAGGATCGGGATTCCATCGGCTGCGCCAAGCTGGTAGTCTTCTGTAATGCCGTTGAGGACAACCCTTTTATGGCCGGAGCATTTCACGGGGTTGGAGAGCGGGAATGTGTCATCAACGTTGGCGTCAGCGGTCCTGGTGTCATCAAACGTGCGCTTGAAGAGGTTCGAGGACAGGATTTTGAAACCTTATGTGAAACCATTAAACGGACAGCCTTCAAAGTCACACGTGTCGGTCAGCTAGTTGCTCAAGAGGCTTCCAAACGGATGAATGTTCCTTTTGGGATTATCGATCTATCCTTAGCTCCTACTCCAGAAATCGGAGATTCCATTGCCGAAATCTTTCAAGTCATGGGTCTGGAGGAAGCTGGGGCTCCGGGAACAACCGCTGCTCTGGCGATCCTAAATGACAATGTTAAAAAAGGTGGCGTGATGGCCTCCTCCTATGTAGGTGGACTTAGTGGAGCCTTTATTCCAGTCAGTGAAGATCACGGCATGATTCAAGCGGTTCAGCGGGGTGCCCTTACACTAGAGAAGCTGGAAGCTATGACCTGTGTGTGTTCCGTGGGACTGGATATGATCGCTATCCCCGGAAGCACCACCAAGGAGACCATTTCCGGCATCATCGCTGATGAAGCTGCAATCGGCATGGTGAATAACAAAACCACTGCGGTTCGCGTGATTCCAGTAATCGGCAAGGACGTTGGTGAAATGGTCGAATTTGGCGGCCTGCTCGGATATGCACCAGTTATGGCAGTGAATGGCTTCAACTGCGCGAATTTCGTTAATCGTGGCGGACGAATCCCTGCACCAATTCATAGCTTTAAGAATTAATAGAAACCTCTAACAGCAAGTCCCTATTTGTACTTAGGAGACTTGCTGTTTTTTTATATTCTAAAGCTGAGAATATTAGTTTATCTTGATTAAGCCCGTTGAATGCCGATATTAGGCGTTCCGCCAGTCAAATCGATAAATAATACATAATCATTTCCATCTGTGCCCTTCAGCACGAGACCCGTCTGACCTACAGCACCTACAGAAAAGTATCGAACCTGTTGCAGGCTGGTAGGAGCGCCTGGTGGCAATGTTGCTTGGTTCGTAGCGATCAACCGGGTTGCAGCTCTGATGGTGCCTGCCCCGCTAATTTCACCGGTAACCCCCAGATGACCGAGTATGGATTCACTGCCGTTCACATTTAGGCTTCCCATTATAGTCTGACTACCATTCAAATGCAGATTCGAATCGATAGTCTCATTTCCATTAACGTGCAGATCATTTTGAATGGTCTGACTTCCTGTAACTAGAACGCTATCGAAGGTTGGCAAGGCGATCATCCCTTTCAGGTTTTATAGTATATCTTATGTTAAACAAGCCAGCCCTGTCATAGATAGATATACAGCTTTCACTAAATCCGCTTTTTATCTTCGAGACTCTGATTAATGGTCTTATACCTAAAGTCAAAATAACCCCCTACACATATAATGATTAGCAAGACTCGGTGCTAGAGCGGACGACTGGCTCCACAGAACACAGGAGGAATTATGAAGAAGACAGCTAATAGGCTCACTCCTGAAAGGCCTTCAAGTCACGAAGTCACCATCAGCCAAGTTAATCCATCGCAACACCATAACCTCATCCTAGAGATGAACTCTTATAGAGCAGAGCCTTTGCAACGGGAACTCAAACAATTAAGAATATTGCTGCTGGTTCCTACAGAGGCAAGCGGTAAAATGCCTAATGTACGACTTTTTAAAGATCAACTAAGGCATCTGGTCAAAGAAGTACTTGCTATTAAATTCCAGCATAATCTGGAGGAATATTTAGCCCATTTTCAACCTGATCTAATATTAGCTCTAGGATCGGAGACCCTATTTCCGGAGGAGAACCTCCCTGCTCTGAAAGCTTCCAACGTTCCCAAAGCGGTATGGATGGCAGATGCCGCTTGTCTTACTCCAACAGAACGTAATCTGGCATTGTTGTTCGATTATATTTTCACACAGAACATAGCTAATCTGATCTATTACCAGGGTTTATGGGGCAAACACTCCAGCTATCTCCCATATGCTGCGGATACGGATCTCTATTATCCAAGACGTGTGGAGGACTGTTATAAGAGTGATGTACTCATTCTGGGCGATTTTCAAATCGATAGTGTGCTTTACACGTTGGCGTATTCAGACCTACTTCAAGGCCTTAAGGTAATGATCGACGGGCGTGGTTGGGAACCCCCCAGAAATTTCATTGATATCACCCATAGTAAAGATATGTCCAGCTATTATAATGGAGCAAAAATCGTCATCAATTGCACTGGTTCTGTGCAGCAGATTATGGAGGTCACCGCTTGCGGTGTATTTCAGTTAGTGGAGGATCATCCCCATCTTCATAATTACCGAATTGCAGAAGAAGATCTCATTCGTTTCCAGAACTTCAAAGAGCTCTCCGATAGCTTTAAGCACTATTTTTCACATAGTGAAGAAAGAAGAATTTCTGCCTCTCGTGCCCTAAAGGAACTTAAATATAACCATTCTTATATCCAGCAAGGAAAGTTACTGCTGAGAAAAATATTCAAGGAACCATAGGGGGTGACCTGACTTGAAATGCATTGCTTTTGTATTGCCTCAGTTTCATCAGATCTCAGAGAACGATTCCTGGTGGGGTGAGGGTTTTACAGAATGGACAAATGTCAGGAAGGCTGCAGCCCTTTATCCTGAACATGATCAGCCCAAGAAGCCATTAAATAATTACTACTATGATTTAACGGATCCTAAAGTGAAACAATGGCAGGCAGAGACCGCAAGGGCTCATGGCATTTACGGTTTTTGTTATTATCACTATTGGTTTAATGGCAGGCGGCTACTGGAACAACCGGTTCAGCAGATTCTTGCGAGCAAAGAGCCTGACTTCCCCTTTTGCCTTTCTTGGGCTAACGAACCCTGGACACGTAGCTGGGATGGCACCGAAGAGGATGTCCTGATGCCACAGGAATACGGAGAAGAACGGGATTGGCGAATGCACTTTTTTGCTTTGCTGGAAGCCTTCAAAGATGATCGTTATATCCGGGTGGAGGATAAGCCTGTCTTTATCATTTATCGGTCTGCTAGTATCCCGCACTGTGAAGAAATGCTTCAATATTGGCGCGAATTGGCTCTGCAGAACGGACTTAAAGGACTTCATCTGGTCCGGACACTGGGCGGTTTCCCCCTAAAGAAAGAGCAAGGATTCGATGCCAGTCTGGAATTTGAGCCGCATTACACATTCGCACATGGCGGGGTTAAGCATTTATGGAGCTCAAAGCAGGTGGAGGATCAGAGGCATATCGTAATTGATTATGATGAGTTATGGGAATCCATGTTGGAGCGGACACCCCATAGAGACGGAGAAATCATATATCCGGGAGCCTTTGTCAACTGGGATAACACACCACGTAAAGGCCCTGCCGGACAAAGCACCTTAGGCGCTAATCCTCAAAAATTCGGCCAATACCTTTCACGACAAATTGAGCGCGCCAAAAAAATGTTCAAAAGTGAATATATTTTTATCAACGCCTGGAATGAATGGGCTGAAGGGGCCTACCTAGAACCGGATGTACGTTATCAATATCAATACTTGCAAGCCGTTAAGGAAGCCTTACAGTTTCATCACAAAGAAGATCCTTCTTAGCCGTAGCGCCAGAAGGATCTTTTTCATTTTATGTTATCTTTCAGATGACTGCACTTTGGCACTTCTTGCACTCACCAATCTCCAGCCAGTTAATAAAGCAGCCACTAGACATATCGATGCCGAGGTTACAAACACTACATGCATGCCCTCGATAAATAACTCTGGCCGACCAGGAACTAGCCCTGTCACCCTATAGCCGGCTTTACTGCTCATCACTTGAAAAAGTATTGTAGTAGCAATTGTTATGCCGACAACCATACCAACATTACGAACTAACGAATTGACACTACCCGCAGAACCAAGCTGTGTTCTTGGTACCTTAGACATGACAAGCGAATTGTTCGGCGATTGAAATAGACCACTTCCTATCCCCAGCATAGCGATCCACACACCTACCAGCACAACAGAGCTTCCTACATGAAGCTGTGCTAATCCGAACTGCGCAATAACCATGACCACCAGCCCTGCAAAAGTCAAAAATTCCGAGCCTATTTTATCCGATAGCGCTCCACTCATTGGAGCCACGACTACCATACATATCGGCAGCAGCATTAACAAAAAGCCTGCATAGAATGGCGATAAATTAAGCATGTTCTGTGCATAAAACGGCGCGATAATATTGAAGCAGAAATTCGCTGTAAATACGAGAAAACCACATAAGATACTTAAAGAAAACAACGGATTCTTAAATAATGACAGCTGCAACAGCGGTTCTTTTCTGCGAAGCTCCATCCATATGAAAGCAACGAAGCTGACTACAGCAACAATTATTGATGTAACAATTAAGCTGTTACCATATCCAAGCTGTTGACCTAGTAATAATCCTGCGAACAAAGTAATAATAAAGACAGCGAACAGTAAACTGCCCGGCACATCAATCGAAGATTTCACTCTCGTTAAATCCTTAGGCAATACCTTCCAGCCAAAAAATATAGCGATCAGGCCAATAGGGACGTTTACCCAAAAGATATACTCCCAGCCTAAGGTGGAAACCATAATCCCGCCTAAACTTGGGCCAGCTATACTTCCCAGAGACACGAATGTACCAATGAAACCAAGGGCTTTGCCACGCTCCGTGGCAGGAAAGATATCCGTAACAATTCCCTGACTGTTCGCCATGGTCATCGAAGCACCTAAGGCTTGAACAACGCGTGAAGCAATTAAGGCTGGTAAGCTTACACTAAGCCCACACAGCATAGATCCAATAACAAATACAATCGTGCCAATCTTAAAAATTCGAATCTTTCCTACGATATCTCCAAGCTTGCCGAAGAAAAGGATCGCCGCACAGATCGCCATTAAATATCCTGTTGTTACCCATTCGATTTGCGCCATGGGCAGCTTCAGTTGTTTGGATAGCTCAGGCAGAGCAATATTGACAATACTACCATCAAGGGTGGACATGAACGTAAAAATATTCAGAACAATTAAGATCATCCAGCGTTTCTTCTGAATTTCTTTATCCTCCTGATAGGTTGCACTTACAGAACTCATAACTAACACCTCATTAAATATTAATAATCACTGTTTAGTTGCGCACGCAACCAAACTCGCCATACCCAGTGTACAACAATTTAGTTGCGTGCGCAACGACTTTATTGTACACTTTATTTCAAGGCAACAAATGAGCGAACATATAACCCAAAGAGGTGTCTATATTGGCAAGAGAGCCTATCGGGAAGCTAATTTCCCATCTTCACCGTCAAAATCAAAAGAAACTGGTTAAGCAATTTGTCCCCTATGGAATCGGTAGTGGTGGACAGCATAGCTTTCTTAAATTGATTCTTTCTCGGCCAGGCATTACTCAGGATCAGTTAACTGCCGAATTGAAGTTCGATAAAGCAACTACAGCACGTTCTGTGAAGCAATTAGAGAATTCGGGATATATCGAGCGCAAAGACGATCCTAATGATCGACGCTCTCACCTTCTATATCCTACCCCAAAAGCCATTGATTTCTTCCCAGTTTTACAGTCCATCTTAGATGAATTTAATAAAAGCCTTGTTGGCCATTTAACCGATGAAGAAGTAGAGCAACTACATTTCCTGCTGCAAAAAATCAGCAAAAACGAAGAATAGAACATAAGAAAAAGGATGTCCCACAGCCATTAGGCTGTTGAGACATCCCACGTTTACTTTTGCTTTACGAGCTCAGTAACTTCTTCCGTAATCTCTTCTCCGCCCATACTCTTCCATTTAGCTACAAACGCATCAAAATCACTAAGCGGTGAATCACCCACAATGATATTTAAGAACGTCTCATTCTCCAGATTCTGCAGTTCCGGCCATTTAGTCTTCATAAGCCGGGTGTTCCCATAAAAGACCCCACGCACTCCCTCTATAGCAGTTGAGGTTAACACAGCTACTCCATATTTATACGCATTCGCTGCTTTCCAGCCTTCAAGATCTTTTTTGGGCTGCTCTGTTTCCGCTACCCATTGATCATAAATGAGCCGGGTATCAGAATTTAATGTATCCGGGTCTATCTTTCCGTGCAAAGCCTGCTGGATATCAGCATAATGTTTCTCAATCGCATCCCTATAATCTATCAGAAGATCGAACGGATAATATGCACGCAGCTGAATGCCTGTCTGCGCAGAGAAATCACCCAGCTTTTTTACCTCCTCTTGATTAGGATCCTGTCTTCTTTCGAGTCTTGTAAACACGTTTAATTGCTTGATTACAGCCTCAGGATGTTCAAACCCTTTACGCACAACAAGATATCGATCTGTTACCGGCGCTAAATGAGCGACAAACTTACCGGAATCGTCAACTGGAGCTGCATATGCTCTCCATTCTGCCTTCGTATCCAAAGCCACTGCCTCTGATAAAGGATAATAAGGCATCCACCAAGGACCAAAAAACATCCCGGATTTACCTGTAATAATAGGCTCCTGAGTTTCCTTATATAGTGCAAAGTCCGGATCCAGCAACCCGCGTTTATACCAATCAGCAAGTTTAGCAAGCGCTTGTTTGGTCTCTGGTGTAATGGAGCCATACACGATATTGCCGTTGTTATCCTTAATCCAATTCGTGGGGAAAGCGTGAAATGCACTAAACACAGCATCCAGACCATTAACTAATGGTTTAGTTCCATATACGATATTTTTGTAGCCGCTTAGACCGACGGTATCTCTTTTTCCATTTCCATCAGGGTCTTTTTCAATAAAAGCTTTGGCAATTTTCTCGATGTCTTCAAAAGTTTGAGGAGGCCGCAGCTCCAGCTTCTCCAGCCAATCCTGACGAACCCAGAGCAGCACGGGAGAGTCAGCATCAATAGCTACATTCGGTAATCCATATAGTTTACCATCGCGGGAAGCGTCCTCTAATGCCTCACCCTTTGTAGAATTGTACATATCCTTGATAAGTTCAGATCCATATATTTTATAAGTCTCTGTCAAATCTTCAATCATATCATTATCAATTAATTTCTTCAGTTGATCCCGATCCACAACCATGGCATCAGGCAAATCGTTGCTATCAATGGCAAGCTGTACCTTTTGCGTAAAAGCATCCTCACCCTTCGCTTCCCAGGAGTGAACCACTTTGATATTCGTAATGCTCTCTAAATAACGGGTGATTGGATTGTTATCGTTACTGTCACCTGTATTAAGCCGCGAGTCGGGAACCTTAAACCCTACTCGGATCACAATCGGATCCTCATATTTGCTATAAGCGATAGAAGTAGCCTCATCCCCTGCCTGAGGGCTTGCAACCGAATCTACAATACCAATATTGTCACGACATGATGTCATTCCAATGACCATAAACACTAGGAGGATAGATTTCCAAAATTTCATATTTGGTTTTTCCCCTCCGCACGGAATTCACTTGGTAATTTACCAATACGTTCTCTGAACAATCTGCTGAAATAACGATCATCCTCAAAACCGGACCGCGAAGCAATCTCACAGACGGGAAGAGTAGTCTCCAGCAGCAGTGATTTGGCGAGCTCCAGCCGCATTCCCCGTAAACATTCACCAAATGTCTCTCCGGCAAAACGAGCGAAACATTGGCTGAAATAACCACGGCTCATATTAATGACGGCTGCTACGTCGCTCTGATTGATTTTGTCACCTGCATGGCTCTGCATATAACGAACTGCACGAATAAGACAGGACATAACCTCTTTAGTTAATCCAAGCTCCAGCATTCTTCGTCCCACATGATCAGAAAATCGCCGCAGCCAGTTCTTCCAATGGCACCAGTTCAGATTATGGGAGATGTCCCTTTCCAGTTGAGCAGCATCTTCAGGCTTTAAAAGTAAAGAACTCCAGCTTTGTATTAGAGAGTGTGCAAACGCCAGAAACTGATCAGAACGGGGTTTCTGCTGAAGTATGTTTGCTACAAATTTCTCCCACTCATTTCCATCAATTGTCCACTTCAAATTCTGTGCTTGCTCCAGCAGATTATCCGCCTCTTGTTTTGAGTAGGGAGCCGCTGGTTCCTTCTTTATGTCTTCATATTTCAATGAGGTCAAATCCTCAGGTTCAGGATGATAAAATAGAATACGGCGTAATTTCGCAGTGAGCTGTTCCTCCAGTTCCTGCAAGGGTTGATCTCTCAATCCACTGATCAGCGCGGTCTGCCATCGTCCGGATAGCTGGATCTTAAGCTCACGTTTGCTCTCATCTATTGAGAAACGATGTAATAAGGGCGACATCCACATCTCATGAAAAGTAATGAGCGGATTATTTTTCACGCTGGACAGCTGAAATAATTCTTCTTCATTGCACTGATGATATAGGGGCAAATACAGCAGAGCCTTATCAGCAGCCATACGTTTACTTTCCCCACGAACCAGCGCATCCCGTGTATTGTCCTCCCATTTAATACGATCGACAAGACGTCTGATGGTTTCATCCGCATTTTCCATCTCAAGCAGTGTTTTTACAATATAGTCAACGGCTCCTAAACGCATAGCCTCCTGAACATAGTCAAATTCATGATGACAAGTAAGGACAACACAGCGAATGCCTGCGAACCGTTGTCTAACCATTTTAATGAGCTCGAAGCCTGAAATGCCTGGCATGGTCAAATCCACAAATAATAAATCTACTTCCTGCTGTTGAAGCAGCTCCAAAGCAGATTTACCATCACCTGCCTCCCCAACTATAACAATCCCTAAGGATGACCAGTCGATCAGGGATATGAAGCCTTTTCGCACGAGTCTCTCGTCATCGACAACTACAGCCTTAATCATCGAAGTCCTCCTTACCTTTCCTCGGAATCACAATGGATACAACCGTACCTTCTCCTGGATTACTGAACATCTCTAGCTTCATTTGTTCTCCATAATAGGTTCTAAGCATCCGGTTCACATATGAAAAACCAATTCCAAGTCCCCTTTTTTTCGCTCCATCATCAGACAACAGCTGATCTAATGTATCTGCATCCATCCCAGCGCCATTGTCTCTCACACATAGCTGAACCTCTCCTTCACCATGTTTCGTTATCTCAACATCTACCTTGCCATTATCGCTTAATCCATGATAAATCGAGTTCTCCACCAGAGGCTGAAGCAAAAATCTCGGGACAGCCACAGACAATACATCCTCATCAGCTTCAACGTTAAATTCAAATTCATAATCATAACGAATACGCTGCAGCTCCATATAATTTCGAATCGCTTCAATTTCCTCGCCAATGGTAACAATGATGCTTTGCTTGCCCAGATTATAATGCAGCACCTTTACAAGAAGAGTGACCAGCTTGTCGATCTCCTTCTGGCCGTTTAACCGGGCCATCCACTGTACCGTATTTAAGGTATTATGCAAAAAATGAGGATTGATCTGGCTGAGCAACTTCTCAATCTCAAATTGGCTTTTCTGTTTCTCATTATGGGCAACCGCAACAATCAGCTCATTCACCTGTTTTTTCATCTGCTGAAAGTTGGTAAGCACGAAATCAAATTCTTCCACATTCGTATAGGCTACCGGAGCGGTAACATTTTCCGCCATTCGGTTGATTTCAAGGTTGACCTTACGCAACGGACCATAAATTTTCCTCCAGATGATCCAAGCCAGAAATCCGGCAAAAAGAAGAGTGGAGAAGGCAAGTAAGATCATTTTATAAAACCAAGAATAAATTTCACTGTTGAATTCTGATTTTTTCACAACAGCAATAAGTTTCCAGCCCTGAGGACTCGCGTAACGAAACAGATGATATCCGCTTAGCGTTTCATGGGTGAGATTGGAGTTGCTTCCCGCAGCTTTAATAATACTTAGCGGAAGTTTGCCGTCGATCACTTTTGTACTATTACCTTGCTGATTGACCAGCAGATGATTTACTTTCATCCCGTAGGACTCCTGATTGAAGATTTTGCGAAACAAACTATAATTCGTCTCCAAATAAATATAAAGCTTATGCTGGCCCGGCACACGGACAATCCGCTGCTCCGAGAATACGAGATTATCACCAACAGCGTACATAGTGGGATGTGGTCCATAATAGTCAGCCCCGTTATATCGCATAAAAGACGGCAATGTACTGATATCAAAATTTCTGCGTGCGCTCATGTTGGTGAACAGAACGGGATCATCGCTGTCCGGCATAATGTAGGCTGTAAGTCCAATATAAGGGTTCGTAAAATTGACTAGATTGATCTTCTGGTTGATGGAATTCATCATTTGCGATTTGCGAAAAATTTGTTTTTCCTGAATAAATGAGGACATCTCCTGCACAATCTGACCGTCCAGAGCAAACTGCTTGGAGGCAAAATCCATATTGTCGATGGCATTCTCCAGGCTTGAGGCTTCCTGTCTCAGACTAGCGCTGATCCCGTTGCCAATTTTACCTGAAAGGATGGAGTAAATAGAGGTGTAGGTTACGAATCCTACTAAGAGAAGCGGAAGTAATGTTCCGATTACTAGATAGATAAATAAGGTATTGCGTAAGGATTTGACAGCTGGAGTATGACTCCGCAGGGGTACTCTTACCATCTGGATTATCCTCTTCTTTCTATTTGAAAGCGTTTTATATTAATGTGAGAATACCACATTTATCCTTAATTGAATAGAATAAGGCAGAACAGCCTCCACGCCGCCCCGCCTTATTTTATAGTTACTAGCCGTGTTTATTTAACGCTTTTACGGGCCTCGAACAATTCCTCAGCCTTTTTAATCGAGAAATCCATAACTTCGGAATACCCAAGACCATTTACCTTATCATGCATTTCTTTATTCAACTTGTCGTATTCCGCTTGATCTTTAGCAAAGACCATTTTCCAGGAAATCTGTTGAATAACCGTGCCGATTTGTTTATTCTTTTGTTCCACTGTTTTATCCATGGTTAATGGTTCTTTGCCAGTGAAGCCTTGTGGTGCTACAGCCAATAGATTGTTTTTCTCAAAATACTCCTTAGGAGTCAGAACGCCCATTTTCGCTCTCCAGTCACTATCAAGCTTGGAAGGGTTACGCTCTAGGGTTGTTGTCCACAAATTATGATCGAATGGCTCACTATTCTCTGGATTCACCATCGCCGGAACCACAAACGAGAAGTTCATTTGATTGGAGCCATAGTAGTAGTCACCCCCGCCGTATTCAGCAGGAACTTGAGTATTCTGTTGATCAGTATAAGCTTTCCAACCAAAATCAGTCACTGCAGGTTTGCCGTTTGCATCAATATCCCAAGTCAGACCTTGAGGTCCGTTAGGTACTGCTGTACCACTTCCTGCAGAAATCATTGCACCTTCCGGTGTGTACATCCAGTTAATGAATTCCATAATTCTAGCAGGTTCCTTAGCTTTTGCGCCGATTGCAATAATACCGTTACCACCGTAAACATTGAAGCCTGTGGAATACATCAATTCATCTTTGAACGGAACCAGCGCAAAACCTTTACCTTCGGCTGTTCTTTCTGGTGTATTGTAGTTAGCAGCTCCAAGCCATGGGAACCAAGAGAACAATAGACGACCATCTTTGTATTTCGCTACAACATCGTCAAATTTTTGCGTCATAGAGTCCGGATCAACCAGACCCATTTGGTTAGCTTCAAAATACAGTTTGAGTGATTTCATGTACCAGCTATCTTCGGATAAGAAGTCATAATACTTTTCTTCATCTGCCTTAACATACACAGCAGTATCAGGAATTTCGTCATAGCCCATCATGTTTGCGAACTGTTTAGCCAATGTCATTTTATAGTTGCCATCCCAATCAGACCACATCGAGAAAGCATAGGTTTTTTTGCCTTGTTCATTCTTAGGCTCGAGCTCTTGCATTTTTTTCAGCACAGGCAGATAATCTTCAATCTTTGTAATTTCTGGCGCTCCAATTTGTTGGTAAAGATCAAAGCGCAGGTCTGGACCCCAAGTCATATCTTTTCCTTCAGAAGGTCCGGATGGATTAGAAGCTACGCTGTTCCCCATACCAAAGACTGATGATCCACCGCCAAAAGCTACCTTTGCTTTCTCAATAGCTTTTGGAAAAGTGCTGGAAATGTCTTTTCCGTATTTGTCCAAAAGACCGTCCTGTGTCCAGTCCAAGAGCAGCTTTCCTTTGATGGCATTTGGATAGTGATTCTTGTCGTCACCGAAAATGATGATATCTCCAAGATCTCCGGAAGCCATCATTGCAGAGATTTTGGTATCTCCACCAGTCAGGTTTGAAGCTACAATGTCCATTTCGATGTTGAACTTATCCTTGATAATTTTTGCAAACCATCCGGTCTGTGGACCGGCATAGTTAGCGGTTGTTGAGAATACAGTCAGCTTCAGCGGCTTGGAATGATCAAGCGCTCCGTCATCCGGTGCTGCTGTCTCTTCCGCCGGGGCATTCGTGGCAGCCGACGTAGGTTTCTCTGTGCTCGTGTTTTTGCCCGAGTTAGCCGTATTATTCCCCCCGCCACATGCTGCAAGAACGAAGACCAGGATTACGGATAGCATGACAAGCGATGCTCTTCTTATTCTCATTGCTTTATACCCTCCCTTTCATCTCTTCACTTATAGTTCAACTCTGCTTATAACAGAGGAAAACCCAGTTCTGGTCCAGAGCGGCCACCCATCAGCCTTTAACCGCACCGATCATAATTCCTTTGACGAAAAAGCGTTGGAAGAACGGATACACGATCAAAATCGGCAATACGACGATCATCGTTACAGTCATCCGCACAGAGGTTGGAGTCTGCATATTCGCTGCACTAGCGGCCATATCTGGCGAATTACGAATTAAGGCTGCGAGCGAGCTGGATTCGTTCAAATAACGCCATAATAAGAACTGGAGCGTAAAGTATTTCGTATCTGTCATCAGAAACGCCGTATCAATAAAGGCATTCCACTGATTCACCGCTGAGAAAATCGTAATCGTAGCCAAGATAGGTGTCGTAAGAGGAACAATGATACTCCAGAACACCCGGAAGTAACCTGCTCCATCCATTGACGCCGACTCCTCAAGTGAGGGAGGAATAGCCTCGACGAAGGTTTTGACCAAAATGATATTAAAAGGAGTAATAATGGTTGGCAAAATATAAGCCAGGTAATTATTAGTCAGATGCAAGTTATGCATGGTGATATACCATGGGATCAGCCCTGCGCTGAAATACATCGTAACTACAACACTGCGGTACCAAATACTCCGGCCCCACATTTCCTTTTTGGTGAACAAGTACCCAAGAAATGCCGAAGATCCAACGGTGAGCAAAGTACCAACAACTGTTCTATAAATAGAGACTGTCGCCGCATGGCCTAAACCACTGATTCTTAGAACCTTACTATAGTTATCAAAATGGATCTGCCTTGGATAAAATTTGATATACCCTGCTGCGCTAAGATCATTCGAACTGATCGTATTAATGAACAAATAGTAGAATGGATAAATGCATGACAGGGTGAACAATCCAAAGAGTGTGTAGATAATAATTTGAAAGATTAATTCTCCAGAAGTTAGTTTTTTCTTTCTCAAATGGGATCACCCCTGCCTTAAATGATAGATTCGTCACGCACCATCTTGGATAATGTGTTTGCCGCGAACAGTAGAATTACACTAACAACCGACTTCAGCATACTGACAGCTGTGGCAAACGGAAAGTTGTTAGCGAACGCAATATTGTATACATAAAGATCCAGCACTTCTATGGAATCTTTATTCATCGCATTTTGAAAGGCAAAGTACTGCTCCATCCCGTTATTGACCAGGTTACCTATGGAGAGCAGCAGTAGGACAAAGAAGGTTGGGATAAGACCCGGAATGGTAATATGCCAGATTTTACGGAACCGGCTTGCACCATCCACCTCTACGGCTTCATACAACTCCTGATCAATGCCTGCGATTGCAGCAAGATAGAGAATGGCACCCCAGCCTAACGATTTCCACCAATACCAAATGATCATCGTGACCCAAATATTCGAGCTGGAGGCTAAAAAGTTATAACCCTCATCAACGATTCCAAGCTGCACTAAAATGTGTGTGATGACCCCGTTATCAACGGAAAACAACGAGAAGGCCAATGCATATACCAGAATCCAGCTGATAAAGTTCGGAATCGTGGTTAGCGTCTGCACCATCTTGCGATACCAGCCTGACTTAATTTCGGTCAGGAAAATCGCAAAGATCACTGGAAATATCGAGGTGATTAGTCCAAGTGAACTCATGGCAAGAGTGTTCTTCAGCACGCGCACAACCTCTGCGGTCTGTGTTGGATTGGATACAATCGTCTTGAACCATTTCAACCCGACATATGGCGTGTCAGACAACGGTATTCCGGGAATGAAATCATAAAATGCATAAATCCATCCGCTGATCGGCAGATAATAGAAAATAAAGGTGACAACAAGAAACGGAAAAGCCATGAAGAACAATTTATGTTTGTTCTTCATCTTCCAGCGGGATCGATGAACCGGATCGACGCTGGGAAGTAATTCACCAGAAGGTACCCCCATGTCGGAATCTCCTATACCCAGATTTTGATTACGTTTTCATAGTATCAGAACCTTTACGTATGACGAGATAGATCACAGAACGGCCTCACTGGAGAACCGTCTGATGCTTGTGAACCAAATTCGCATCTATTTCGACCATTTTCTACCTAATCGCTGTGAGTCTAGTGATGGAGAGCCTACATGCCTTTGGGCTTATAAAAAGCGGCAGGATGACGGAAATTCCCGTCATCCTGCCGCTGATGGATATGCTTTGTTAAGGGTCGCTATGTCTGCTACATCAACTATGGTGCGCTTTGTCCTCTTCGTCTGCCACATCAACTGTGGTGCGCTTTGTCCTCTTCGTCTGCTACATCAACTATAGTGCGCTTTGTCCTCTTCGTCCGTTATATCAACTATGGTGCGCTTTGTCCTCTTCGTCTGTTACATCAACTATGGTGCGCTTTGTCCTCTTCGTCCGCTACATCAACTATGGTGCGCTTTGTCCTCTTCATTTGTTATGGTCTTTCACACTTCATAGTTTTGGCATCGGACCCAGATGCACTTATTTCCGGAATTCAGCGCATTTCCTCGTACTATCGGACTCAGATGCACCTATTCACACAAATATAGTCCAAATACGAGCATATGCATGCCGATAAGAGCTATACAGTCCGAAACTACGGCTAAGTAGCTCAAAAATCAGCAATAGTGACTATACGGTCCGCAACACTCCATCCATCATTCTTGGGCGCACTTCTATCTAGAATCCATCAAATTTGCTCACGCTATCGGACTCAGGTGCACTTATTTCCGGAATTCAACACTTTTTCTCGTGCTGTCGGACTCAGGTGCAGCTATTCACACAAATATAGTCCAACTGCGAGCAAATCCGTGGCAATAAGAGCTATACAGTCCGAAACTACGGCAAAGTAGCTCAAAAATCAGCAATAGTGACTATACGGTCCGCAACACACTTCATGCAGCTAAATCAGGAACTCTTCTAACGATAATACATCGCATTCCCTCATACTGTCTGACTCATTCTTGGATTCATCACATTTGCTCATGCTATCGGACTCAGATGCACTTATTTCCGGAATTCAACACATTTTCTCGTGCTATCGGACTCAGGTGCAGCTATTCACTCAAATATAGTCCAAATACGAGCATATGCATGCCGATAAGAGCTATACAGTCCGAAACTACGGCTAAGTAGCTCAAAAATCAGCAATAGTGACTATACGGTCCGCAACACTCCATCCATCATTCTTGGGCGCACTTCTATCTAGAATCCATCACATTTGCTCATCCTGTCGGACCCAGGTGCGCTTATTTCCGGGTTTCAACACATTTTCTCGTGCTATCGGACTCAGGTGCAGCTATCCACACAAATATAGCCCAAATACGAGCATATGCATGCCGATAAGAGCTATACAGTCCGAAACTACGGCAAAGTAGCTAAAAAATCAGCAATAGCGACTATACGGTCCGCAACACTCCACGCATCATTCTTAGGCGCACTTCTATCAAGAATCCATCGCATTCCCTCATGCTGTCTGACTCATTCTTGAATTCATCGCATTCCCACCTGCTGTCTGACTCATTCTTGAATCCATGACATTCCCTCATGCTGTCTGACTCATTCTTGAATCCATGACATTCCCTCATCCTATCGGACTCAGATGCTCTTATTTCCAGAATTCATCGCATTTACTCAACCTTCGAACTCAGCTCCCTTACTTCGAGGGTTCATGCTCATTTGTACTCCCAACCACACATAAAAAGCAGCCTCTCAAATGAGGAGCTGCTCCATCACTTTACAACCCTAGTTTGTTTACAACCAATTCAATGCATTCCGCATAATGCGCACTATTTTCCGCTCGTCATTCGAATGCCCGCGCCTTCCGCCATTGCCTAATGCCCGGGCGCCTGATCTTTCCCCTCCGCGGAGGCATCCATTTTCTGGCGCCCCATAAAAAAGGAGGCCAGCAAAGCTAACGCAGCAGGAATAACCGCCCAAGCGAAGGTGTTCGCAATGGAAGAGGAAAGTCCCTCTGTAATTTTGCTCAAAATTTCCGGTGGAATCAGTGCTCTAGTCTCAGGCGACAGCAGGGAATGCGGATCTTTAAAATCCATAACCCCAGCAGCCCCCGCAGAAGCAGCTCCTCCTCCATTTGCTGTGAGCAACTTAGTTAGACTGCCCGAGAAATAATGGCTTTGAATAATGCCAAATGTGGTTATTCCGATGGTCATGCCAAGCGAACGAATGAAATTCAGTGTTGCGCTGGCGGAGCCGCGTTGCTGCGCAGTCAGACCATGAATGGCTGCCGTGCTTAACACAGAGAAGGAAGCGCCAATGCCTAATCCGATTAAAATCATATACAAGGTAACCAAGAGACGTGAAGCTTCCGGAGTAAGCGTTGCTACCAGTCCTGTGCCGATCACCAAAAGTACAAACGTAGGAATCAGCAGATTGCGGTAACTGGTTTTTGCCATCAGGAATCCTCCCGTTGTGGCGGTAATTACTGAGCCGACCATCATCGGCAGCAGGACAAGTCCTGAATTGGTAGCCGAACCCCCTAATACACCTTGGATAAAGATCGGGATATATACGGAAGCCACGATAAATGCAGCACCACTAAATAGCGCGCACAGAATGCTGACGGCGTACAGTCTTTTTTTGAATAACGCAAAGGAAATGATCGGCTCTTTCGCTCTCGTCTCTACAAAGAGGAACACTGCCGCCAATATAGCAAAAGCTGCAAATAAGCCGAGGATCATCGATGAGCCCCAAGCGTATTCTTTTCCACCCAGCTCCAACGCAAACATTAAGCAGATGACAGAGCCCAGCAATGTACCCGCACCCAGCCAATCAATAGGTTGTTTGGAATGCTCATGTGACTCTTTATAAAAGAAAACGACCATCACAAAAGCCAACAGTCCAAGCGGTAAGTTAATATAAAATATCCACTGCCAAGCAATATGATCGGTGATATACGCGCCTAGCAATGGACCAAAAATACTTGATAATCCAAATACCGCACCAAATGCACCGCCCAGCTTGCCCCGTGTCTCCAGCGGTACGGCGTCGAACATTATGGCAAAAGCAATCGGCACTAGCGCGCCGCCTCCAATTCCCTGAATCGCCCGATAAGCAGCCAGCTGAGTAATCGTATCTGCCGTCCCGCAAAGCGCTGAACCCGCCATAAATACAATAATCCCAAAAACAAAAAACTTTTTACGCCCATACATATCAGACAGCTTGCCAAAGATAGGCATCCCCGCCATCTCAGCTACGAGATAAGCTGATGTTACCCAGACAAATTTGTCCATACCGCCTAGTTCCCCAACAATATTGCCCATTGCTGTAGCAACGATGGTGCTGTCCATGGAGGCCATCAGTATTCCCAACAGCAGACCTGCGATTACAATGCCCAGATTGGGCGCTTTGGCAGCACTCATTTATTCCACTCCCCATTGTCAAAAGATCTATAACTATGTGTTACAGCTTTACTTGATGCCTCACTATTGCATTCTTGTGAATCTCCAAAGCACTACGGTATTCCACAGTATCAATCTCACAGTCCACACCGATGATTACCCGATCTCCTCTGACAATATTTGCTTTTGTATTATTCAGCTCTATCGTATCGCCTTCAATGAGCCCAGCCTCAAAAAGCACTTTAGGATTCTGCTTCATCAAATGCAGGAATTTTCCGGTCTTGCTTTTTTTGATCGTTAAAGCACTGCCTCCAACCTCTTTCGCTCTACTTAGACCATATAAATTGATCTCCAGTTGCTCCGCACTTAGCAGTCCTGCCACATTGAGAGCGCCTGAAATACGCAGATGTTCACCTTCACAATTACCATTAACCTCCAAATTACCGTTAAGATGAATATCGTCGATTTTTACGGAGGCTGCTTTAATTTCCCCCTGCCCCCGCAAGGAATCACCTTCAAGATTACCCATAAGTGTCATCTCACCGGTTATTTTCATTTTGGTCATTAGCAGGTTTCCATCTACCCTGGCATTTCCAGTCAGGCTCAGCTTCTCACAATCTACATCCCCTGCAAAATGACCTTCCCCAGTAACCTTAATATCCCGAAAAAAGCCTCCCGCTGAGGTCGTTGTGCCCATTATTTTCAAATTACTCCGAATTGTTTCTTCAGTCACCGATCTTCTCCACCTTTCCAACCTTTGCTTCAGGATGTACTGTGATCTGATCACGATACTCTATCCGTTCGACAGTACAGCCTGGACCTACAATCACAATATTGCCCCTGATAACATCAGCCGTTGTATATTCCAAATCAATAAAATCTCCTTCAATAGTCCGAGCCCGCAGCTCCGATCTTAATTTAGGGATGATTCCACTTAACATTTTGCTCCAGACTCCACTATTCGTTTGCCGGATCACTAGACTCTCCACACCAATTTCATGTGCCTTTCCCTGCCCTTGCAGTTTGAAGTCTACATGTCCTGCACTAAGTAAACCTCCGACACTAAAGCTTCCTTCCCCCGTAAAATCCTCAAGCTCACAATCACCCTTGATATTCAGCATTCCATGAAGAGTGCAGCTTTCTCCCCGAATGCTCTCTCCGACAGTAATCATTCCGTCCACTTTTAGGGAGTTAAAACGCAAATGGCCCAGCACTTTCATCGTTCCATTGCATTCCGCTTCTTCCGCCGAGAGATCATTCTTCAAATTCATATGCCCGTTTCCTTTAAAAATTCGTGTCACGATGGGTCCCGTTACTTTGCCTACACCATCGATTCGCACGCTGTTATAAGTACCTCCTGCCCCCCCGCTGACTCCGTTTATAATCAGATCCGGCAGCTCTCGTTTGTCCATTACACTAACCCCCTATTCAACAAGCTTAAAAGCAAGCTTACCTTTCAATTGTTCTATTACATCTGCACTTAGTATTTTACTGACCAGCTTTACCCCTTCATCGAACCATAACTCCGCTGGTGCCTGAGCCAGAATAAAGGATGACACCCCCATTTTGCGGATAAAAAATAACTCCCAGCTGCCACTCTCAAGATTGGAGGCTTTATCCATTAAGGTTCGAAACAGCAGCTCTGCTTCCTCCATACTCATCTCCCCTGCACTAAGCAGGCGATCTACAGCCAATAAATAAGTGAGTTGATCGAAGCTATATCCATTCTTGACACCGAGCCTCTCTCCAAATTTCGCCAGCGTCATCGACGAAACAATGTTACGTTCTATAATTTCCGCAGCAGATACACTTACTCTGTCAAAAGAAGCCTTATCTGATAGCTTATCAGCCATTTCATCCAAAGAAAGTCCATCTTTCATATTCACAATATTATCGATACGGGACAAAATCATGTCTTTTGGAAAAAAAGTCTCCTGTCCAGTAAACGTAGATTTACGGATAAACCATTCCTCTGGAATCAACTGCTTCCGCTTCCAGCGGTACAATTGCCCATAAGATATACCGGTTAAATCCAATAGCTGCTTCTTTGAGATCAAATCCTCTTCCATGCTTATCACTCCTTGAAGCCATCGTAACATAACACTGTTACGTTGTAAAACCAATAAATTAAACTCACCTCATACCTACCTACGCTAGCAACCATCGTGTCCTAACGTCTCCCCCAAAGATTTTAAAGCATACCTTAAGAGCAGACCTCCGTCTTGAGAAGGATTTAACGGTCATTCACTATTTTTCCACCCAAAAAAAGACTGCCTCCGCCGCTATAAATGGCAGCATGGAACAGCCTTCTCTTAGAATGATTTTTACGATCTGCTAATCTTACTGAACAAAAGTATAATGTGCTGAATCATATTGCGGACCGGATTTCTCATAAGTGAACCAGTACTCAATACTGCTGCCAGCGCTTAATCCACTCACCGTCTGCTTCCATGTTCCTGAATTATTAGTCATCCTGTAATTAAGCTGGGAACCCCCGTTAATCTTGTAATGCACATCTACATAAAGGGCACTGGTTACAGGTGTGATATAGATACTCGCCTCTGTAGCAGAAAGTCTCGTTACCCCTGCTGTAAAGTCAGCCGTCACATGATCACCGCCTCCGCTGCCTCCAGTGGGATTAGTAGTAACTGTTGCGGTATTACTAGCGGAGGATAAATTACCTGCTGCATCTGTAGCTTTTACTGTAAACGTATAGGCTGTGCTTGGAGTAAGTCCACTAACAGTAGCTGTAGTTCCCCCCACAGTGGACACCTGCTGTGTTCCGCGATAAACAATATAACCTGTAACGCCAACATTATCGGTAGAAGCGGACCAGCTTAAGCTAACTCCTGTATCCGTCTTACTGGTTACCGCTAGATTAGCGGGAGCGGTTGGCGCGGTTGTATCCCCAGTATTACCACCACCCGTCAAATATTGACCTGTGAATGGATTAAACCGGTGCAGGGACATTATTAACCAACCTGTGCTGGAAACACAGTTTTGCTGCGCCATCACCCAATAACTGTTGCTGGACCCTTTCAGCGAGTAGGGAATACCCCCAAGCGAAGCACCGCTTGTGCCTTGTTTTTTAATAATCTCTGTATTAATAGCGTCTGCCTTCGAGGCATTGCCTTGCAGATAATAAGCGAGCGACATGAATGCGCTTCCTTCAAACCATACGTCAACACCCGTATTGCCAATTTGATTTCCGTTATCGTCATACGCTGGCAATACTTCATCTGTCCAGTCAAAATCATATCCGGTGAGCGTATTCCCAGCATCATTGTAAGTAAGCGTCTGCTTGTAACGCGGATTCGCAAGTGTTCCCGGGGTGCCGGAGGCATTTTCCACATAGGTTAAGCTTGCGCCGTAGTTATGTGTTCCGGATACGCCTAAAGCTAATACTCCCCAAGGATTCACGTCTAAAGGTATTTTGGGGTCGATCAGATTTGTATCGTTTTTCCAGCCCCCCTTGAAACGTTTGACTGTGTCATCCCACACATAATTATCCAGGAAGGTTTTGACTCCAGAAGCCGCACTGTTATAAGTGGCTGCCTTTGAGGAATCCACCGAAGCATAATACTGCAATACCCGGTAAATATCGATATTGTGCTCGGTTGAGCTCCAAGGCTCATCGGAATTACTCCAACCACTCCATCCCCCTGCGATACTGCCATTAGCCTTTTTATACTGTAAACTCCAATCTAGTGCCTTGAGCGCCATTGGACGATACCGTGAATCATTATATTGCTTCTCATAAGCCATAGCAGCCATTGCCATCCATACAACGGGTCCCACATGTTTACGGATTTCTTCTCCGAAGCCGTTGTTATACCAATAAGAATTCAGCCAGAAGCCTGATGGATCTTGAATGTCCCGCATTTTGTTCAAAACCTGCTCTGCCCGCGTCCGTTCACCCTTTACAATAAAGGCGATAGCTGCAACCGCTTGATCATATGTGTATACAATCTGTTTGGGGTTGTTTGGTCCCCAGAAATCTTCAAAGCTATCTACCAGTCCCTCAAAAGCATACCCCGCTGTTGCATCCTGCTGGGCCTTCAGCCAGATTAAAGCACGATTTGAAGCGTCACTTGCAGCATCTGCATTCGCTTTTCCACCAAAGGGTAGAGCTACCCCAAGCACCAGCAAACTTGTAATTAAGATCGAAAACAGCTTCCTCATCTTCATAACTTTCCTCCTCTTAATCATGATGAACTAGGCAATAAGAGTTCTTTGAAGCATAAAAACTAAAGCGTTTTCAAACAGCAACAACAGGGACTTTTGAATATTTTACCATGGTAATTGTCCTCATTTTCAGGCTTAGAAACCCGTTCGTCAACGATTTTATGTAAATTTTTAACTAAATGAGGCGAAACAACCAAAATTGCCATTTGAGAAATCATACGAAAGACCAGCATCATTTTTATGAATTCATATTTATGAAGACAAAACAAAAAGAGCAGACAGCTCCTTTATAAGGATTCTATCTGCTCTTTACTATTTATCTCTATACTATTCTGCTTTATCTTCGCCAGCAGTTTCAGCTACAGCGGGTTCAGCAGTATCTTCTTCTGTTGGCTCTTGCGCTGCTGGAGGTGAAATACGGACAATCAATGTGTCCTCAGGCGTCAATACTTCCCAGCCTTCATGCTTCGGCAAATCAGATACCAGCAATTGATCACCAATATCTAGTCCACTGATATCCACTTCAAAGGATGCAGCTATTTTATCTGGAAGTGTGCGAATATCCAGCTCATGCAATTCAATTTGTTGCACGCCGCCGCTCTTCACACCTACTGGTTCACCTGTAAAGTGGAACGCTACTTTTGTATCCAATTTGGCCTTCATATCAATCTGCTGAAAATCAATGTGCAGCAGTTGTTTGGAAATTGGCTGACGTTGGATTTCTTGAATAACCACGTTCTTTTTGCCCGAGTCTGGCAATTCCAAAGTAAGAACAGCCCGTGGGTTGCTGGCTAAAATACCTGAAATTGTCTTAGCATCCGCTGTAAAGGACTGGCTATCTGAACCTGCACCGTACACGACTACCGGTACAAAGCCTTTTCTGCGCTGTGAAGAAGTGGAGCCGGATCTTTCTGTCAAACGTACTGTTGTATTCACGATGATTCCTCCTAAGTAGGGATTTTATACTAGACCGATTAGATATGTACGCCTAACCTAACCACTCTCTAATTACCCCATTGACCTGGCTTTGAAACCTCTCACGACTTTTGAGCCCAGGCAAAAATAAGGTCAAATTGTATTATTATACAATTCAACATTAATTATTCATGTCTTAGGAGTAAATCATTGCTATATTTGTGACAACTATTAAACTAAATGACAAGCTACAAAATGGTTACTGCCAACATCACGAAATACCGGGATTTCAGATCTACAAACCTCTTGCGCAAAGGGACAACGGGTATGGAATTTACAGCCAGAAGGCGGGTTTACCGGACTCGGAATATCTCCCTTAAGTACAATTCTTTCCCTTTTCAGCTTTGGAATAGGAATCGGAACAGCCGACAGCAGCGCTTTGGTATACGGGTGGAGCGGATTCTTAAACAGTTCATCTCTTGAAGCCGTCTCCATCATAGAGCCCAGGTACATGACACCGATTCTTGAACACAAATGCTCCACAACACTCAAGTCATGGGAGATAAACAAATACGTTAACCCTCGACTCTGCTGGAGCTTACTGAATAAATTAATAATCTGTGCTTGGATGGAAACATCCAGTGCTGAAACTGGTTCGTCTGCAATGATCAGCTCAGGATTCAAAACAAGCGCACGGGCGATCCCAATCCGCTGCCGCTGCCCCCCGGAGAATTCATGCGGAAAGCGATCAATATGATAAGAAGATAACCCGCAAGCCGCTAGCGCTTCAAGCACCAGATCTCGCACCTCGGACCTTGAGCATAGACCATGATCCAGTAAAGCTTCACCAATGGCATCACCTATACGAACCCGTGGGTTAAGTGAGCTATAAGGATCTTGGAAGATCAACTGCATTTGGGGTCTAATATTGCGCAATTCAGCGGGCGACAGGGAGTGAATGTCTATCCCTTTGAACTTGATCTCACCTGCCGTTTTATCCGTTAGCCGTAAAATCGTCCGTCCGACTGTACTTTTGCCGCTCCCAGATTCCCCTACAAGCCCAAACGTTTCCCCAGGTTGAAGTGTGATGCTAATATCGTCAACAGCCTTTACATGCCCAACGGTTCGGTTAAGGAGCCCCTTAGTAACAGGAAAATATTTCTTTAAATGATTGACCTCAAGCAGTGCTTCAGGCATGAACAACCGCCTCCTCATACAACCAGCAAGCTACCTTTTGTCTGCTGGCCACCTCTTTAAGCTGGGGCTGCTGGCTGACACATACAGGCATGCAATGCTCACAGCGGTCATGAAAATAACAAGAGGGCACCAGCTCAAGCGGATTTGGCACTTGACCTGGTATGGAATACAGCTCATCCTGTCGCTGATTGATTACCGGCTTCGATTTGAGCAGCCCTTTTGTATAGGGATGTTTGGGGTTGTTGAACAATTCAACAACTTCCCCCTCCTCCACAATCTTTCCGGAATACATAACAATCACATAATCGGCCATCTCTGCCACTACGCCAAGATCATGGGTGATTAGTAGAATGGACATGCCCGAGCTATCTTTAATTTCACGCAGCATATCCAGAATTTGCGCTTGAATCGTTACATCCAGCGCCGTAGTCGGTTCATCAGCAATCAATAGCTTTGGACTGCAGGCAATGGCAATAGCAATCATAATCCGCTGCAGCATACCTCCACTTAATTCATGCGGGTAACTATCAGCAATTTGCTCTGGTCGTGATATGCCTACCTGCTTAATTAGTTCAATCGCCCGGATGCGCGCCTGTTTCTTGTTCATCTTCAAATGTACAATCAGCGGCTCCATGATTTGCTCACCGATCTTGATTACAGGATTAAGGGAGGACATGGGCTCCTGAAAGATCATCGCGATCTCATTCCCGCGGATGGTCCGCAGTGTGTTTTTGTCCATTTTCAACAAATCTTCACCCTGAAAATCAATTTTCCCTTGGGCTACCTTGCCCCCGGGTTCCTCAACAAGCCCCATGATGGACATCGCGGTCACGCTTTTGCCGCAGCCTGATTCTCCAACGATACATACCGTCTCTCCCTCGCGAACACGGAAGCTTACATCATCAACGGCTTTCACTTTTCCTTCTTCCGTGAAGAAGTATGTACTTAGACCGTCTATATTCATTAAATCACTCATCTGAGGGTCACCTACCTCTTCTGTTTAGGATCAAGCACGTCCCGGAGTCCGTCCCCAAAGATATTGATCGCGATCACTGTCGCAAAAATCGATAACCCTGGTGGAATCCACAGCCACGGCCGATCCTGAAAGTCGATCATATTATTCGCAGCATCAATCATATTGCCCCAGGTTGGAGTTGGCGGCATAACACCTAGCCCAAAAAAGCTGAGAACCGATTCACTCAATATAGCGCCACCGATGTTAAGGGTAGCCATAACAATCAGCAACGGAACGATATTCGGCAGCAAATGATTAAACAATTCACGCCGGTCACGGAGGCCTAATACTACCGCCGCCTGCATAAACTCACGTTCACGCAGACTAAGCATTTGCCCCCGTACCATACGTGCCATACCCGGCCAGCTAACAATACTAAGCATCAGCATAACGATATACATCCGATAATCCGTTGGAATCTTCCACTCCGATAATAACGCACCAAAAATAAAGAGCAGTGGCAGACTCGGAACCGTCAACAGAAGATCCGCAATCCGCATTATGATTTGATCAGCAATACCGCGGTAATACCCAGCAATAGCCCCCAGAAGAGCACCGATAAACACCGAAAGAACCATTGATGCTAGTCCCACAGTCAGTGAAATGCGCCCCGCCTGCATTACCCGGGTCAGAATATCTCTGCCCAATGCATCAGTGCCCAGCCAATGCTTCATATTGGGTGCCTTGTTCATCATGGCCATATTAATTTTGTTATCCGTATAGGGTGAGAACAGCGGACCAATAAAACAAAGCGCAAACATAAAGATCACCACCACAAATCCGGATACCGCCAGCTTGTTCTTCAGCAACCTCCGCATAGATTGCCGGAATAAAGAGGATTTTCCTTTGGTGGTCTGCGGCTTCGCAATCCCAGCTACATTACTTTGAACTGCCACGTCAGCTTCCTCCTCTCTATAGCCGAACCCTAGGATCGGCAATCCGGTACAAAACATCCGAAAGCAACGTTCCTATGACGGTAAGTATGGCAATAAACATCGTAAAGCCCATCAGCAAAGGATAATCCCTTAGTCCGAAGGACTGCATATACAGTTGGCCAATCCCAGGCCAATTGAATATTTTCTCAATAATAAGTGATCCGCCAAATAGTGCCGGAAGCTCAAAACCAACCAGTGTAATTGCGGGCAGTAAGGCATTACGTAAGGCGTGTGTAAAGAGCACCTTGCGTTCTTTTAGGCCTTTGGCGCGTGCCGTACGGATATAATCCTGTTTTAAGACATCGATCATATTGCTGCGGAAATAACGGGTGAGCGAACCTAATCCCAGAAGGGTCATAACCACAACCGGAAGGGTCATGTGCGTTACGATCTCCTTAAAGTAAGCCAAACCCGTAGCATTACTACCCGTGGTGATTATTCCACCTGGAGGCAGCCACTTGAGATCGACGGCCAGGATTTTGATCAGGAATAAGCCTATAAAAAATGACGGCAGCGACATGGCTGCGAATATAGCGATCATCACGAGTGTATCGAACCATGAATACTGCTTATAGGCAGAGATGACGCCAATAATGACCGCAATCACCCACGTCAGAAACGTAGATACGGCAGCCAGCAGAAAGGAATTCCAAATATAATCATTAAAAAGCTGCAGCACAGGCTTTTGTTGGGCTAAGGAATACCCGAAATCACCATGCAGCGCATTCTTCATCCAGATCCCATACCGTTCAAGCACAGGCTTGTTTAAGCCGTAGATTTCACGCAGCTCAGCTTTGCGTTCAGCGGTCAATTTAATATTTCCGGTTATGAAGTCACCGGGAGTTGAAGCATACAGACAGAAGATCAATAATGATGCCGCAAATAAGATGATGACCATGTACAACAGTCTTTTCGATAAATAAGCGCTCATGACAGACTCCTTATGATTCGTCCCCTGCCTTTGAATCCAGTCAGGGCAGGGGACACTGGTTTATTTATTTCAGGTTCCAAGTTGGCAGACTGCCAGCAAGACCGATGAACGGGCTGACCGATAGATTCTCAATACGTCCGTTATAGGCGTATACTGTCTTTTTATAACTTGTGAAAATAATAGGCAGTTCATCATTGAAAAGCTGATACAGCTCTTTATATACCGCTTTGCGTGCCTCAATATCAGTAGTGGCCAAGGCTTTGTTGTACAGCTCCAGGAATTTCGGATTGTCATAATCCGTGATTTCTCCATCGAAGAATTGCATGAACCCGTCAGACGGATCAGTCAACATGCTTGTGGAGAAGGATACGAGATCGTAGTCCCCACCTTCTACTTTCGATACCAGTGAGTTAAAGTCTGCGAAAACCTCAGGCTGGAATTCGATACCCAGCGCTTCAAAATTCTCTTTAGCTACAGCGATGAAAATATCTGTGTTTTTACTCTTCGAACCGAGGTAATGGATGGACAGCGGTTTGCCATCTTTTTCACGGATCCCCCCCGCGCCTACCGTCCAGCCAGCTTCATCGAGTAATTGTTTTGCTTTTTCCGGATCATATTTGTAAGGATTAATGCCTTCCTCAGTGTAAGACCAGGAAATCGGCGATGCCGGGATGTTGGCAATAGAACCTGCACCTTGCGCTGCATCCACATAAATACTCTGACGATCCAAACCGTACACAATAGCTTGACGTACAAGCTTATCCTTGAGCTGCTCATGCTTCAGGTTAACTTGCAAGTAACCATAGGTGCTTGGAGTGTAAGGAATAATATTCACAAAACCGAGTGCTTTCAGCTTCTCGATATTCTCGTCTGTCGCACTAAAGGAAGCGTAGTCCACTTCACCAGTTTCTACGAACTGCCATACGTCGCCTTCCGTAGTTTTGTAGATGAAATGCTCCGTCTTTGGTTTACCTTTGAAATAATTCTCATTCGCTACAAAACGCACTTCTTGACCTGGAATAAATTTCTCCAGCTTGTAAGGTCCATCGCCAAGTGGCTTCTCATGCAGCTTTTTAATGTATTCAAGATTTCCAATTTTATAGTCCTTGCCATAGTAAGCTTTCGACAGTACATTCGAGCCGAGCTGTACCAGCGCCGTTGCGTTTGGTTGCTCAAGGGTTGCTGAGATCGTCTGTGGATCAATTACTTTAATGCCCTCAACTGTAGGGGATGTACCTTCCTTATAGGCTTTGCCGCCTTTAACATTTAGCGATGGAAGCTGGGAGCTACCGTCATACGATTTGTCGTATTGGATCGTCCATGTAAATGCCACATCATCCGCTGTTAACGGTGAACCGTCGCTGAATTTCAAATCTTTTCTCAAGTGGAAAGTGTATGTAAGCTGATCATCCGAAACATCCCAGCTCTCCGCAAGCTCCGGCGTTGGAACGCCTTTGTCATCAACAGTTACGAGAGAAGCGTATAGCAGTGAAGAGACATTGCCATCATAACCACTTTGTTGAAAATAAGGAGTGAACGCTCCGCTTGGGTCCGTAAGTCCGACGATAATGGTATCTGTACGTTTTTGGGCCACCGCTGGAAGTTTGGATAAATCCGTGGCAGTAAAAGGTTCGCTTAGAGCACCCGCAGGAACAATCTCTGGTGCAGTGGTTGCTTCCACATTGGTTGAATTGGAGCCTGCAGCCGCATTGTTTGCGGATGAGGATTCGTTATTACTGTTGTTAGCGCAAGCAGAAAGTAACAGTGACCCCGTAAGCAGCAATGAAGTGATTACAATCGCATTTTTTCTCATGTACCTATCTCCCTTTTCTCTCTGAATAGAATAATAACTATAATTCCTACCCGTTAAGTATGAATAACATCTGATGTTCATTATAGAAAGGTTTTTTAGTTCTGTAAAGAGAGAACTTCAAAAAAATTCTCCATAAACAGAATTAGGCGATAATTAAAATAAATAAAAAAAGCCAAAACCCTCTCTGCATAAGAGAAGTCCTGGCTTTCAGGCGGTTATATTTTTTAAAAATCATTATTTCAAATACTCGAATAGCTGCTCATTCATCCGATGAATGCCTTCAAGACGCAGACTGTATCCGGTGACATTCTCCCCTTCAATATAGGCATGAAGTAAACCTGCACAACGAAGATTAAAAATATGATCATGCACAATCCCCTTCGAGATCCCCGCATGCTTAACAATTTCGGTAAACGTCTTACGGCCACCACTAAGGGCTTGGAGGATTTTTAGCCGGCTTTTTTCACTCAGACTACGGATCGCTCTGTACATAAAAGGGGAGAGTTCCTCATTCTCCATCGATATCCACGCCGCATAATGGCAGATCGTTAATTCACCGTAGCAATAGATAATATTAGCAGGCTGAAAATGATACTGTGGAATCAGTACGAGCTTCTTAAGCCCATCCGTAGGCATGAAGTAAAATCCGTTGGTCGTCTTGTTCACGAAATCCGCAGTGTCCAGTCCATTAAGCTCCATGTTCTTGGAATCCGCATGCTGCTGCAGTTTGCTCAAAATCGCAGGATTGCATTGGCTAAAGTACTGGCGGTTCCACTCGGAGAGTAAAAATACTACGCGGTTACGGTAATCCTCCATATGGCTTGGAAATACCTTTACATATTTTGATAAGGTCTCATATAGCTCGCCAACCGATAACCCTTCAATCCAGTTCAACACACTGTCTACATCATCTTTAAATGGACAACAGTAAATGAGCAGATTCAACATTTTCCACTCATTGTTTAGTTCGGTTTCTTTCAAACGGGATAACAGCTCTTCACTGAGCGTGCTTTCAATTTCATTAGCCCACGCTACCCCTAAATCAATCTTCTTATAGGATTTTTTGCAGAGATAAGTATGTAAGCTGTTCAACAATTCATAAATCGATCCAAATTCAACCTCAACCTTGTATTCCACAATGATTCCTCCTGCTAGCGGTTCTTTTCAGTAGTGAGATATTCTCTTAATCTTATTGTATTATCCTGAGAATACGCAAGCTACTCTATAAACGGGAGTGCATAAAAATTCATTAGCTGCTATTTCAGCACCGAATTCTCTGCATTGCACGCTGGTTTAGCTGTCATTTCCGTTAGCGTGGACGCTATCGGACACAACTGAGCTTGTGCTAATGGCGTCTGCCGTAGGCTTCAGCGCGAGATCAGGACTCTGCGCTATCGGACTCAGTTGACCTTATGCTAATAGCGTCTGCTGGGTCCGTAATCTCCTGCGGGAGATCAAGACTCAGCTCTATCGGACACAGTTGACCTTGTGCTAATAGCGTCTGCTGGGTCCGTAATCTCCAACGGGAGATCAAGACTCTGCTCTATCGGACACAGTGGACCTTGTGCTAATAGCGTCTGCTGGGTCCGTAATCTCCAGCGGGAGATCAAAACTCTGCTCTATCGGACACAGTGGACCTTATTCGCAGTATTATCCCCTTTTTTGTGTGCTATCGGACTCCATAGGCGCTATTGACACTATAAATGCCTATTTCGTGCCTATTCCAAAGGAATAGCTGCACTGGGGTCCGAAACTTTACTCAAAAGGCTAAATATGTGCGAATAGCGTCTGCTGGGTCCGAGAGGTTCTACGGAGGTTTAGGATTTTGTTCCATCGGTCAGTTGACCTTGTGCAAATAACGTCTATTGGGTCCGTAAGCTCCTGCGGGAGATTAGGATACTCTTCCATCGGACACAGTTGACCTTATTTGCAGTATTATCCTCTTTTCAGCATGCTATCGGACTCCATAGGCGCTATGGGCATAAAATAGGCCTATTTCGTGCCTATTCCAAAGGAATAGCTGCACTGGGGTCCGAAACTTTACTCAAAAGGCTAAATATGTGCAAATAGCGTCTGCTGGGTCCCTAAGCATCAGTGGGGAATTAGGATTCTGGACCGTAAGCATCAGCGGGGGATTAGGACTCTGGTCCGTAAGCTTCTGCGGCGGATTAGGATCCTACGCTATCGGACACAGTTGACCGTATTCGCAGTATTATCCCATTTTCAGCATGTTATCGGACTCCATAGGCGCTATGGGCATTAAAAATGCCTATTTCGCGCCTATTCCAAAGGAATAGCTGCACTGGGGTCCGAAACTTTGCACAAATGACTAAAAATGTGCAAATAGCGTCAATTGGGTCCGTTAGATTCCGCAGAGATTAGGACAAGCGAGAGTTAAGGGTTCGGGGTTCCATGGATCCAGCGTTCTGAGGTTCTGAGGTTCCGAGGTTCCAAGGGTTCGGGGGTTCCATGGTTCCAGCGTTCTGAGGTTCCGGGGTTCCGGGATTCCAGCGTTCCTAGCGTTCCCAGCATTCCCAGCATCCCAGCGTTCCCAGCGTTCCCAGCGTTCCCAGCGTTCCCAGCGTTCCCAGCGTTCCCAGCATTCCCAGTGTTCCCAGCGTTCCCAGCATTCCCAGCATTCCCAGCGTTCCCAGTTTTCAACTTACCAAAACAAATACTCGAGGTTAGTTAACTTTCACTTGCTCATATTCTGCTATAGCCATGTTGCCCACATGAACAAAAATGCAGTGCAGCGATCCTCGGGTAACAAGGAAAACAACAATCAGCCCGAAGAACAATCAATCTGGTTCGCTCCTCGCTTTTTGCAATTCATGGTAGTAAAATATAGGCAATAACTAATTAGGAGTGAAGCCATAAGATGCAAATTCAAAATGAAAACGGACGTTTTTTTGTTGCTAATGACGGTAAGGACCTTGCCGAAATCACATACAGTTTGGATAAAGGAACCGGGGAATTGGTCATTGACCACACTCGTGTCTCCGAAGAACTGCGCGGTCAAGGTACTGGACAAGAGCTTGTACGTGCTGTTGTGGACAAGGCTCGGAATGAGAATTTAAAAATTGTACCCGTATGCTCCTATGCTGCGCATCAATTCGAGAAGCACCCGGAGTACAAAGACGTGCTGAGCGGGAATACTGGCGGGAGAGCTTAAACCTGCTCCCGTTTCCGCGAAGCTTTTTTAGTAACTATGCGAACTTATAATAGTTCAAATACACTTTAGGGGGAAACGGGTTTGACGACTGCCGACACTTTTAAGAATATTGAGGAATTACAACAACGCTGTGAGCAATATGAAGGAATTTCATTAAAACTGAATTGGGATATGCTCCGCCAGCCATCAAGCGCAGGTGATACGGAATGGCTCGTGACTTATGAGGACGAATTACTGGTCGGTTTCTTGGGACTCTATGGTTTTGGAAGCGATATGGAGGTCTGTGGCATGGTTCGGCCAGGCTACCGTCGACGCGGAATCTTCACCTCTCTGTGGAACCGAGCACAAACCATAATCAAGCGCAATAAAGTCTCTACTCTTCTTCTAAATGCACCCGCCGCTTCTTCATCCGGAACTGCTTTCCTGCAAACCTTGCCTCTGCAGTTCAATCACGCTGAATATCAAATGAAATGGGATGGCAATTCCATGGTGTCATCTGATGTCAGCTCAGCAACAGGGACTGTCGTCTTACGGCCAGCTCGTGAAGAAGAGGCACACATTCTAGTCGAACTGGATTGTGGAGGTTTTGATATGAAGACAGAAGATGCTGCAGAGCAGTATGAGTTGCACAAACAGGAAGGTATGCAAGAGAATATTATGATCGAGATGGACGGCAGGCCTGTTGGGAAGATGCGAGTGTGGACTGAAGATAATGAATCCTGGATCTATGGATTTACAGTCGACAAAAAGCTACGTGGGCTTGGCATTGGCCGCAGCGCCCTTCTTCAGACCATCGAACGAGAGCGCAAAAATTATAATGGTGTAAATCTGGAGGTCGCACTGGATAATCCCAATGCACTTAAGCTGTATGAGAGCTGCGGCTTTGTCATTCAGAATAAACAGGATTATTACCGATATATCGGCTAATCCCCAGACCTACTCTTGAGATTTTAATAAAGCAGTCACAATAAGACCTCCTTACTTGCTGGTGTTCTAACCTGCAGATAAGGAGGTCTATTTATTATAGTAAATAATTCGCTTCGCCTCTCTCATTTCTACGATCGCTGCAGCTTAAGGAACCGTCAGCTAACACTTCCCGCTCAAGAAATACGGATAACAGACGCACATAATCCAGTGACTCCATAATCGAGATTGCCTCTCCATCAAAGCAGTATTTACGTCCATCCAGCAGCGAGAAAACTTCCACGGTCTCCGCTGGCTCACCATAAGCATGATGGCAAAAAACATTGGCCATATGCATAAATCCAGTGATGATATCCTCATTGCCATTAACCATAAATTTCTGAATGTTCACGCTTCGGCCACTTTTTGAAGAGTTCCAAGCCAGCTGCGTAATCATCGATAACTCCAAATTCAGCGCTGGAACTGGAACATGCCACTGTTCATATAACATCACTGGAATCTCCTGTAGATGATTGCTTGAAACGATACGCATAAGCTCATCAGCTACACTCGTTTTGATATCCCAATATTGCAAAAGGGAGGGAAAAGCATCTCCCCTAGGAGGCCACCGGCGCTCTAACAGAAATTGTATAGGTGTCTCTCTTCGCACTTCCGGCAACAGACTATAGAAGTCATTAAGTGTATGCCCCACAGCATATTGAACCTGCTGGCGCCAGCGTGGGAGCCCCGTCGCTGGCGCTCCGCTAGCTAAATTCTCAGTCCCGCCCAGCATAATATGCTCCATGCGATAATCGTGCAGCCGTTTATACGGAGGGGTATGTACATCCCTTGGTTTGTTAAACCAACTTCCCACTGGCCCACCCATCTTAGGTTACCGCCATACAGGCTTCGATGAATTGACGTCCGAATTGACGGCAGGCTTCTTTTTCGGCAGCATTCGGGCCATACTCAATCTTTAGGCTATCTTGCAAAATGACTGCTCCACGCTCCTTTAGCTTCTCCTCGATAACATCCACTGCCCCACAATAAATGGCGTAGCCTGTATCTCCACTACCAAAAACTGCTGACTTCATAGCAGTCAAATCAAGTTCATCCATCTCCTCATAGAAATCAAGAGATTCATCCGGCAACTCTCCGTCTCCCCAAGTGTATGCCCCTAGCAGAACGCCTTCATATGATTTTATCTCAATCGCATTACATTCAGTGACCGACTTCAAAACAGCCTCACCGCCTGCTTGGCGTATTCCTTCTACAATCAATTCAGCCATTTCCTCAGTGTTGCCAGTTAAACTAGCATATGCCACAAGCACTTTAGCCATAAACTCCTGTTCCTCCCCTACTAACACCTTAAATTTAAATCATATACGCTTCACCTCATTCTATTTGATAATGATTATCATTGTCAATAAATAAAGTTAAAAAAACGCAAACTCCCCGTTATTACACACGGTTGAGGTTTGCGCTCCGTCTCATTTTTCTTAAAAAGAAGCTTAATAAGCACCTTCCAGCAAGGTTATGTGATTCCCATCAGGATCACGAAAATTCATTTCTTTACCGCCATATTCCATCGTAACAGGTGGCTGACAATCCAGTCCCTTAGCTTTCAACTGCTCGTATGTCTCATCCAGATTATCACAGCCGAATACTAAATTAACAAAACCTGTCGTAAGATTTTCCCACTTTGCAGCATCCCAAATAATAATTCCCGGCTGTTTCTTGTCAAAACCAAGCTTTGCCCCGTCGAAATTACCGTAACCTTCGAAAGGCATAGGAATTCCTAGTACCTCCGTATAAAATTTAGCTGACACCGCAGTATCTTTAGTGTAAATGTTAGTCCCTTCAAAAGTCGAAATCATAACTTGTCCCCTCTCATTCTCATAATATGTCTCATTTCTTACTTGGGTTTAGTCTAACAAGGTTGACACGCTTTGTATTGCAAAATTACGACATTCTTCGGCCTGCATAGACCAAGGCTTCAAGTGGGGTTCTTCCTGCATATTTTTTGAAATTATTGATAAAATGGGACTGGTGACTGTAACCATACGCGAAAATAAGATCCTGCATATTCTTTGTCTGCCCAGGTAAATGACACATCTCACGCCATACATTCTGAAACCGCACGAGATCTGCTGTTTTTTTGGGCGATACACCTATATATTCTTGAAAAAGCCGTTCAAGTTGTCGTCTGCTTAAATTAGAACTGGTCTCCAAATCCTCTGCGGTCACAATCCCTTTTTGTTTAACCATAGTATAGACTGCGTTCATCATCCGATCGTTAGTCCGCCCTCTACGCTCTAGACGACGAAGCAGATAGGCTTCAGCGGCTGCAATCCTTTCGTCCATCGAGTTTACTTTCTCCAATAGATGACCAAGCTCTTTTTTAAAAGTGCCAAAATATTGTTCTACATCGACATGTGCATTCAAGACATTCCGCAGATGATCATCTGCAAAAAAATGAACCGCCCAGAAATGAAATCGGATACCAAAGGTTGAACTCCCCCCTGGCTTTCTGTCTGAAGAGACTTCAAATGGAGTGTCATTAATGCCGGAGAAAAAAGTGTTTGTATTGCCTGATTCTCTATCCAAATCCCAAATAATATCCATACAGGTGTCCGGAATTATTGTCTCCGTCTCAGGTTGTTGTATAGACTCCACATCTACAGAACCCCAAAAACAGCGAATAAACGGCTGCAAGGCATGGCTGGGCAGAAACTCACTAGTGTGGTTGGGTTTTGCAGTTATAGGGAAATACAGCGGTGAGAGATTGAACATAGCTTTAGTTCTCCGATCGTAAATAGGGTAAGAACTCTACTATCTGATCATACACAATCAAGTCTTGCAGCACCAGTTGAATAGCCGCATAAGCATGGGAATATTATACACTTCATTAGCATTGGACAAAATTATTGGTGAAGCTGGTTGAGGTGTAATTTGTTTGTAGCAATCAGGTGAAATGTTGTACAATAAAGGCTAAATGAATTTTTTTGAAGGATGGATTAAATCATGTATATAGCGAGCGATTGGAAAGACTATGAAGTAATTGATACAGGCGGTGGAGAGAAGCTCGAACGCTGGGGCGATATTATCTTGCGTCGTCCTGATCCACAGATTATTTGGCCTCTAAATAATGAGACCGCTAAATGGCGTGATGTGCACGGACATTATCACCGTTCCTCCGCTGGTGGCGGACAATGGGAAATGAAAAAAACCATTCCGGACGATTGGAAGATTAGCTATGGTAAATTAAAATTCCACTTACGTCCTACAAACTTCAAGCATACAGGACTATTCCCGGAACAAGCAGCCAACTGGAGCTGGATGATGGACAAGATTGCAGCGGCTAACCGTCCAATTTCAGTGCTGAATCTTTTTGCTTACACAGGTGGAGCTACTGTGGCAGCGGCGAGTGCCGGTGCGTCTGTCGTTCACGTGGATGCAGCCAAAGGTATGGTGCAGTGGGCGAAAGAAAACGTTCAGCTGTCTGGTCTTGGAGAACGTCCAGTCCGCTTTATCACGGATGATGTATTCAAGTTCGTACAACGTGAACAACGCCGCGGCAGCAAATATGATGCGATTATTATGGACCCTCCTTCTTACGGAAGAGGACCTGGTGGAGAAATGTGGAAGCTTGAATCAAGCTTGTATCCTTTCCTTGAGAGCTGTATGGAGATTATGAGCGACAACCCTTTGTTCACGCTCATTAATTCCTACACCACAGGAATTTCTCCAACTGTACTGCGCAACATGTTGTCTATGACCATGGGCAAACGTTATGGCGGAAAACTTACCTCCGGCGAAATCGGTCTTCCGATCACCTCCTCCGGCATGAACCTGCCATGTGGTATCCTGGGTCGCTGGGAGGCGTAAGCCATGACACAGCATAGTTCCGGCAACAATGAGGCTGTAAGCGGCGGATCGCAACGCTTTGAAGTGTTGTACGAAGACAACCATCTTCTGGGGATTGTAAAACCCGTGAATATTCCTGTTCAGGAGGATGCAACAGGAGATCCTGACCTGCTGAACCTGCTGAAAGAAGATGTGAAGGAACGTTTCAACAAACCCGGCAACGTCTATATAGGTCTGGTCCACCGTTTGGATCGACCGGTTGGGGGCGCAATGATTTTTGCCAAGACTTCCAAAGCGGCTTCAAGACTATCCGAGAGTGTCCGTACTCACGGCTTTCATAAGGTGTATTTAACAGTCGTGCATGGTAAACCGCCAGCCACTCGTGGCCGTCTTACAGATACGCTGCTTAAAGACGCAAAGAGTAACACCGTCACCGTGGTTCGAAAAGGAACTCCCGGCGGCAAGGAAGCAATTCTGGATTACACAGTGCTTGACAGTGCAGAAGGATACAGCCTGCTTAAGATTGATTTACTTACAGGGCGTTCCCACCAAATTCGGGTGCAGCTGAGTTCGATCGGCTGTCCATTATACGGTGATCAGAAGTACGGGGCTTCAGTGAACAGACCGGGGCAACAAATTGCGTTATGGTCAGCACTTGTAGGATTCCCTCACCCTGTTACAAAAGAAGAAGTGGAACTCATCTCTCTGCCCCCACAAACCCATCCTTGGGATCTGTGGCCGCGTGAAACACTACAAGAAGGGCTGTCCTGAAGCAGCCCTTTTTAGGCAATGAAACAAACCCTGTTATTTAAAACAAGGCAGTGACTCTCCGGTTAGTGGAGAATCACTGCCTTGTTTTTGTTTCTGCGTCTGCTACATGAACAGAATATGGGAAGAGGGTCCACGTTGGAGTGTTCTTCCTAGCTCCGCACGAATGCTTAGTCCGATTATTCCAGCCGGGCATTGAATATCCCTTTGAGATTAAAAATCCCTTCGAGATTAAACATTCCTTCCACCTTCCAGCCTGAACTTAGCTAACGATCCACCGCTCTGTTTAGCGGTGGATCAGCAGTTGATCAGTAGTTGATCAGCAGTGGATCAGCAGTGGATCCTAGTTGGAATCTGAAATGAAAGTAAGATAACTGCACTCTATACACTTATTCCGAATAAAAAAGCAATAGATCGGATTTTAAGTGTACTCTTTACAATTAAAAATCAGGGAAACTGCAAAAAGAGAAGTAAATCAAGAAAATAGTTGTATAAAATACAGTTATATTTCATCACTCGAGTAAATAGCAAACAATAGCTGTACAAAATACAACTAAATACAACTAAATACATCTAGATGCCTCTAATTGCTCTAAAACACTCTAAAACACTCTAAACGCTTCTACATACTCTAAACGCTTCTACATACTCTAAATGCACTAGTGATACAGCCAAGCTATTTGCTTCAAGGTGTAGAACCCTCCGGTGTAGTTGTAACAACCATTTTGCCCATTAAGTAGAGCAGTAACTGTTGGTTATGAGAGGAGATCGGATCAAGCGCTTCCGCAAAAAAATCACTGCGGATCTTTAGACCCCGTGCAGTTTCTTCCATTCCAGTCTCCGTTATACTCACCCATACAATCCGCCGGTCCGAAGCATCTCTTTCCCGCACAATAAGCTCATGTTTCTCCATCCGATCAAGTAACATCGTAACCGCTGCAGGACTGGTCGCCAAATGTGGAGCCAGATCAGAAGGCTTCATGGCGTCGCGTTCCTGAAGCAGTTCAAGTACAGTAAGTTGGGCATCCGTCAGCGTTGGAGCAAGATTACTGTCCATATGTAATTTATAATCTTTTAAAATCTTATGCCAAATTTTACTGAATTCAGAAGCATGCACACTTATTCCTTCCTTTCCTCGCGGTTCTATCCGGTATATCTACATTTTCGCGAAACAACTTCCATTTCCTGCAAACGAAGAAAAAATAAATCTGCCGGACCTTCAGCATAAAAAAATAAAAAACGACGCTTAGTCAACCCTCCAAAAGAGCGGACTAAACGCCGTTATAAAATCACTTGTTAATCGCTAGTTTTAATGAACTGATGGGAAAAGATTTATGATCTCATCCTTTTTCTCCACAGCTACAATCTGTTTGCCTGTAGAACGACGCTCGCCCAGCGGCGCTGATTCAGAGGAGAACGTATGGTGGGCATTCTCACGGGTAACGGCATTCAGTTCTAATGGCTCCTTGCAATAGAAAGCCCCTGCTAACCTGCTGCCATTTGGACGTATTCGTTTGCCTTCCTTGAATTCGAAGGTTGGCATTCCTTTGCCACCACGGCTTTGTGATGGATAATCCACAAGTAATGAACGTTTCGCATAACCAATATCAGAAATAGCAAGGATTTCGCCTTCATCTTCGCTGACCCAGAAGCAGGAAATCACCTCGTCGCCCTCGCGCAGCTGAATTCCTCTTACACCGGATGCAACGCGACCCATAGGGTTAACCTCATTCTCATGGAATCGGATACTCATTCCCTCACGGGTGACCAGCACAATGTCCTTGTCATTCGTACTAGAAGCCACTGTAATGATCTCATCACCCTCGGCTACCTTACAGGCCGCTACAGCTCCAGAACGGCTTGTAGAGTATTCCTTGAGCTCTGTACGCTTCACCTGACCCCGGCGGGTGACAAACACAAGGCTCTGCTGCGGATCATCTAGATTATTCACCGGAATCACACTAACGATTCCATCTCCTTTAGACAATCCAATAACATTCACAATCGCTGTACCAGGCTCTTTCCATTTAAACTCCGGAATCTGGTGCACAGGAAGCAAGAAGTATTGCCCCTTGCGGGTAAATACCAGCAGACTGTCACGGGTATTTACATCCAGCAGCCTGACGATATGATCGCCTTCTTTGACGCCTGAGGTATGACGCTCCCCACCAGAACGGGTGAAGGAAAGCATACTAGTCCGCTTAATATATCCATCTGCTGAAAGAGCAACGAGCACATCCTCCGCATTGACCAGCGCTTCAAGGCTAACCTTGAGCTCCTCGACTTCGCCTTGGATCAGAGAACGGCGATCAATGCCGTATTTGTCGCGAATCTCCAGCAGTTCCTTACGAATTACAGCAACTAGCTTTTTGTCGCTATCCAAAATGCCGCGCAGATGTGTAATCTTTGCCATCATTTCATCTAACTCTTTCTGGAGTGAAGTGATCTCCAGATTGGTCAGACGATACAATTGCAAAGTAAGGATCGAATCGGCTTGGCGTTCACTGAAGCCGAACATCCATACGAGATTGTTCTGAGCATCCTGACGATTTTTCGACGCTTTGATCGCAGCGATAACCTCATCCAGAATGTTTAGTGCTTTAACTAAGCCCTCTAAGACATGAGCACGGTCTTCAGCGCGTTCCAGATCGAACTGGGTGCGATGAGTCACAACTTCACGCTGATGCGCGATATAAGCTTCCAGGATGGCTTTTAGACCAAGCTGCTGAGGTGCTTTGTTAACAATAGCAACCATATTGAAGTTATAGGTGATTTGAAGATCGGTTTTTTTGAGCAGATACGCCAATACGCCTTGAGCATCAGCCTCTTTTTTGAGTTCGACTACAATCCGCAGTCCCTCACGACCGCTCTCATCACGAACCTCGGCAATGCCATCGATCTTTTTCTCCAGCCGAATATTTTCCATGGAAGTAACCAACCGTGATTTTACAATCTGGAATGGAACTTCCGTGATCACGATTTGCTGCTTGCCGCCCCGCATATTCTCAATCTCTGTTTTGGAGCGCAGGTAAATACGGCCTTTACCTGTGCGGTAAGCATCCATGATGCCGTCTCCGCCCATGATTGTGCCGCCTGTAGGGAAATCCGGACCTTTCATGAAGGTCATAATTTCTTCCAGCTCAATATTTGGTTTCTGCATCACTGCGATACAAGCGTCAATTACTTCACGCAGATTATGTGGCGGAATTTCAGTGGCAAAACCAGCAGAAATCCCACTCGTGCCATTTACGAGCAGATTCGGATACCGGGAAGGAACCACAACAGGCTCTTTGGCGGTATTGTCAAAGTTATCTTTAAACAAGACCGTCCGCTTCTCGATATCACGCATCATCTCCATTGCAATGGGAGACAGCCGTGCCTCTGTATAACGCATTGCCGCTGCTGGGTCATCGTCCATGGAGCCCCAGTTGCCGTGACCGTCAACTAGCACATGCCCCATTTTCCAAGGCTGTGCCATACGTACCATACCATCGTAAATAGAGGAGTCACCATGTGGATGGTAATTACCCATTACATCTCCGACAGTTTTGGCTGACTTGCGGTATGGCTTGTCAGGGGTGTTGCCGGAGTCGTACATCGCATAAAGAATCCGGCGCTGCACGGGTTTAAGTCCATCACGGACATCGGGGATTGCCCGGTCCTGAATAATATATTTGGAATACCGACCAAAGCGGTCACCGACGACCTCTTCCAGAAATGCCGGCAAAAATTGTTCTGATAAACTACTCACTTTGCTCACCTTCTGTTCCTCAAACTGCCCGTTTTAAAATAGTGTGGTGATTCTCAGGTACTTCAGAGCTTTTTGGAATTCTGGGCACTATCGCTCCTACTGTTCCAAAATTCCCCTAGGTCCCATAAACACCAAGCTCTTAGAAAATCGGGATTATCGTCACTTGCAGCACTGACATTACTCTACAATTTCGGTGAAATCGACATTTTCAACAATCCAGCGTTTACGTGGATCGACTTTGTCACCCATAAGTGTTGAAACACGGCGCTCCGCCTTAGCAGCATCCTCAATCTGTACCTGAAGCAGCGTACGCGACTCTGGATTCATCGTGGTCTCCCACAGCTGATCGGGGTTCATCTCGCCCAATCCTTTATAACGCTGAAGCTCGAAGTTTTTGCCGAATTCCTTTAAGTAATTTTGCAGCTCTTCATCACTCCAGGCATACCTTACAGTCTCCAGCTTACCCGTTTTGCGGGTCAACTTATAAAGTGGAGGCTGAGCGATAAAGACCTTGCCTGCATCTAATAAAGGCTTCATATAACGATAGAAAAATGTCAGCAGCAGCACCTGAATATGCGCTCCATCGGTATCGGCATCGGTCATAATGATAATTTTGGAATAATTGCTGTCTTCGACAGTGAAATCCGGACCAATTCCAGCACCTATTGTAGATATAATTGCTTTATACTCGTCGTTCTTCAGGATGTCCAGCAGCTTAGCTTTCTCCGGATTCATCGGTTTACCTTTTAGCGGCAATATCGCTTGAATCTTAGAGTCACGGCCTTGCTTAGCTGAACCACCGGCGGAATCACCTTCCACGATAAACAGCTCTGTACGTGTAACGTCCTTTGATTGTGCAGGAGACAGCTTACCGCCAAGATTCGAGCTTTCGCTGCGTTTCTTGCCTGTGCGGATCTCATCGCGGGCTTTACGTGCCGCTTCCCGCGCTTTCGACGCTTGAATCGATTTCTTCAGAAGGCTCTGCGCAACTTGTGGATTTTCTTCCAAGAAACGCGCCATATTTTCAGAAACGATATAATCTACTGCACTACGGGCGGAAGCACTGCCAAGCTGATCCTTCGTCTGTCCAACAAATTCAACCTCGGACATTTTTACACTGATAACAGCCATCATGCCTTCCCGCAGATCATTACCTTCCAGGTTTTTATCTTTTTCTTTAAGCAATTGCGTGCGGCGGGCATATTCATTTAATACACGAGTGTACGCAGTTTTAAAGCCGGTCTCATGTGTGCCCCCGCTGCGAGTTGGAATGGAGTTTACGAAGGAAGCCAAGGTTTCTGTGTAGCCTCCGTTGTATTGCAGAGCTACTTCTACCTCGATATCATCCTTTTCTGCACTGAAATGAATAACATCATGGAGAACATCCTTACCTTCGTTGAGAAACTGCACAAATTGACTGGCTCCACCTTCATAAAAGAACTCATCCTGACGGTTGCTCCGCTCATCTTGCAGTGTAATACGCAGACCGGAATTCAGAAAAGCAATCTCCTGAACCCGCTCTGCCAGCGTGTCATAATTCAGAGCAATTCCATTTGGGAAGACACGAATATCTGGCTTGAAAGTAATTTTCGAACCCGTTTTATTGGTGTTACCCAGAACTTCAAGACCAGTTACAGGTTCGCCAACATGCTCCTTGCCCTTCTTGTCCACCCAGTACTCAAACCGCTGCCGATGGATTTTGCCCTCACGATAAATCTCTACTTCGAGCCATTCAGACAAAGCGTTTGTGACAGAAGCCCCTACGCCATGCAAACCGCCTGATTTTTTATAACCCGATCCACCGAACTTACCGCCCGCATGCAAAATTGTAAATACAACTTGCGGGGTAGGTACCCCTGTCTTATGCATTCCAGTTGGGATCCCCCGTCCATTATCGCTAACGGTTACCGAGCCATCCTTGCGAAGCAGTATGTCAATCTTTGTACAATACTTGGCTAAATGCTCATCTACGGCATTATCTACGATTTCCCATACTAAATGATGTAGTCCTGAAGAACTCGTACTGCCGATATACATGCCAGGTCGTTTGCGTACTGCAACCAGACCTTCGAGCACTTGAATGTCGTCAGCATCGTATCCAGTACGGCCATTCTCGCCGTTATTAGAAACTTCAGCAAACATATCGATCTGTTCGAGCATTCATGCTCCTCCTTCTTTTCTCTATACTAAGAAGAAACGGCTTGGCCGTCCTTTATGTTAAGAACGGTATCCGTTACTGCCAAAAACCTAAGGATAGAATATAACGTGAAATTATACTCTCCTATATTTCTAAGAAATGCAAACAAACGTTTTGGTCACTTTGTTCATTCTAATTCAAAATATCCCTTTTCGTAAAGACGGCGAATGAAATGATCACCGAAGCGGCCCCCCATACAGCCAGCACAGCCATGGAAAATGACAAGGACATCCCTTCAATGGGGGCGGGAGTACCAGACAAATAGCTGGTCAGTCCAAGATTTACCATAAATAAATATTTTGCTGTTGTCCAGGCAGAGGCCATATTGGTCAGTATACTACCTGCAATCAGCGCTGCCATCATAACTACTATACTCGCCGCAGTACTGCGAACAAGCACCGAGATCATGAACGCGAGCAGTGCAACCACTACGCTGACGAACCAAATCAAACCACCTTGCATAAGCATATATTTCCACTGGGGCACTGCATGTACAGTAGACATATCTAGCGAATCACCACTGATTTTAAAGCCTGTAAAAACAGGAATGTTAAAACCCTTAAAACCAAAGGCGAGACCAGAGATAAAGTAACTGATTGCAAATGTGGAAAGTACGATAAGCGAAACAAACATTAGCAGTGCTGTCATTTTGCTAAAAAGCACCTTCCAACGCTTGACCGGCCTAGTCAACAGCATTTTGATAGTTCCGGTTGTCCTTTCGGCCGAGACCAAATCTGAGGCCACCGCCATAATGAGCAACGGAATAAATAATGTAACCGAATTATCCATAAATTCACGGGTAAAGGTAACCCCGCTAGGTTCATTCGGATTAACGTCATGGTGAAGATAATACTGAAGCTGTTGTACAAATATTCGCCGATAAGTCTTCCATTCCTCTGGAATCCGGTCACTGCCCAGTGAATTTTGATTATCGATAATCTGCTGCTGGATCTCAAGCCGCCAATCGGAATTAAATTTCTCCCGACTCCGTTCGGCTGAACGCATCTGTGCATAGGTGAACATAGGCACCAGTACAATCAGAATCAGCAGTATAACATAAAACCGTTTCTTTTTTATAATCTTCAAGCACTCATTACGGATTAGCGGAAGCAAGTTACTCAACATTCTCACCCTCCGTTAGTTTCAAGAATAGCTGTTCCAGTGTCGGATTAATTTTATGCACAGCTCTCACCTCAATTTCAGCAGTAACCATTACGGCCACAATCTCGGGGATCAGATCCTGATCCATGATCGTTATTAAAGAATTGGGGCCCATCCCGGCAATAATTGAGTCATCCAATGTGACGTCTTCCAGTTTCTGAATTTGAATATCTGAACGATCAGCCAGCATTTCCCGGGCCTCAGCAAAAGGCTCCAGCTCCCAAAGTACATACGGCGAATTACGAGCGATCAGCTCATCTACCGCACCTACTGCCAATACACGCCCTTTACTAATAATCGCTACACGGTCGCAAAGAAGCTGAATTTCACTAAGCAGATGGCTGGATACGAACACCGCCAGCCCTTCATCCGCCAGCTTGCGAATGAATTCTCGCAGCTCTTTAATGCCTTTAGGGTCAAGTCCATTCGTCGGCTCGTCCAAAATAAGCAGCCGTGGACGTCCCAACAGCGCCTGCGCAATGCCTAATCGTTGTCTCATCCCAAGCGAGTATGTACTTACCTTATCATGTATCCTCTGATCTAATCGAACAATATCGACCACTTCGCTAATACGTTCATTGTCTACGCCAGGCTGCATCCGGGCAAAATGCTGCAAATTCTCCCATCCGGTCAAATAGGTATACACCTCAGGATTCTCAACGATAGATCCTACATATTGCAATGCTTTTTCCGGATTTCGGTTCACATTGTACCCACATACTGTAATCTTGCCCTCAGTAGGTCGAATCAAATCCACAAGCATGCGGATCGTGGTCGTCTTCCCAGCGCCATTAGGCCCGAGAAAGCCAAAGATTTCCCCTTCTCTCACATCGAAAGTGACATCATCAATAATCCATTTTCGTCCTATTTTTTTACGTACCCCGTCCACAGACAAGACGACTGTGCCGGAGTCTTCACTGTTCGCTTTTGTCATATTTAATTTAGCTCCTTGTGACTGTCATTTTCTCGGTTTGTACTTGCTCAAAGGGCATTTACCTACATGATCTTACTGCAAGATTTAACACTCACCTATATACTACTGCACAGCCTGTATGAACCGTTCTCCGATTCGCTGATAGCCATCACCATTAGGATGAAAATGATCGGTGGATAGATACTTGTCCAAATGTCTGTTAAACAAGTCAAACGTAGGAACCAAGGTCATGTTGCTATGCTCATTAATAATATCCATTGCCGTATTATTCCACTTCGTTACCGCTTGATTGCCTGGTGCCAGTAATTCTGGAATATCGCCAAAGGGATTATACAGCCCCATATAGTAAACTTGCGCATTCGGATTGATCTGTGAGATTTTATCGAGAATCTTCTCCAGTCTAGCTGCTGCTTCTGGCAGAGCGGCTAATAAAGACTCTGGAGTCAGCTCCTGCCCCGAGGTTGATGAAGTTGTGTTGCCCTGTTGCGCCCCATTATTCTCAAGAATATCCGAATCCTTAAACAGATCATTTCCTCCGACGGATAGCAAAACAACATTCGACATGCGCAAGGCATACTCCACACCATCTTCGTTCAGTTTGCTTAACAGCCCCGCAGTAGTCAACCCGTTAATCCCCATATTGCCTAAAAAGTCTACTGTGACACCTTTTGCAGATAAACCAGTAACCGTACGCTTAACAAACCCTTCTCCGGTGTTATCACCGGTCCCCTTGGTAAGCGAATCCCCGAGCGCAACAATTTTGAGGAGCTTGACAGTCTCCGTCACCGGTGCGGCTGTTTGCTGAGGCAAGCTGCTCTCGGTAACCTCTCCGACCGGATAGATAATATCTTTAACCGCATAAACTAAACCAACCATCAAAACTATAGTTGTTACTATGGAAATCAAGCTGACGCTGCGCCATGTCCATTTCGAATCCTTCAAAGCTATCCCTCCGTATGCCGTTCTATTATGTATTGTTCCACAATTTACAAAGATCTTAACTATGTTACATAAACATAATTCTTCCATACAAGTTTTGCAAATGTCTAGCAAAGAAAAAAATCCCGCTGCTACAGTGTTTTTGCCGAGGAACGAGTATGGACTTTTTTTGAAAATAAAAAAATACTGGCTTTTTAATTAATGCCATTATATAATATTCACCGTTGACTCTTTAGACATTACGGGTTATTAGCTTAGCTGGTAGAGCAGCCGACTCTTAATCGGCAGGTCGCAGGTTCGACCCCTGCATAACCCATAGAGCTAGACAGAAGAAGTAAGGACAAGTTCCTTGCTTCTTTTTTTGTTGCATTTTTAATCTTCACCACACAAAAAAAACCGCTCCCCGACTTACATCGGAGAACGATTTCTTCCTGAAGCATCTACTCGTATTATTTACCAATAAACTCTTGAACCCAGTAATTATTATCATAACCGACACCGATATAATTGAAGTTAGCATTCAAAATATTAGCGCGGTGACCTGGGCTATTCATCCATGCCTTCATTACTTCTTCTGGTGTTTTTTGTCCCATTGCGATGTTCTCACCTGCGGCTTTATAAGTGATACCAAAGGATTTCATCATATCAAAAGGTGAACCATACGTAGGTGAAGTATGTGAGAAATAGTTATTCGAACGCATATCTGTAGCTTTTGTAGCGGCAACTTTGTGCAGGCTGTCCAATCCAGCTACAGGTGACAAACCAGCTGCTGCACGTTCTTTGTTTACCAGCGTTACGATTTGCTGAACATAGGTTCCTTTATTGCTCACAGCACCTGTTGTAGTTGTATTATCTGTTGGCTTAGTTACAGTAGTTGTGTCTGCTGGCTTTGTAACCGGTTTTGTAGTTGTAGTTGTGGTCGTGTTGTCTTTGTTTGGTACTGTTCCAGTTTGCGGCTTAGTTACCACGATTGTGCTATTCGAAAAAGGGAATCCCTCAAGATTAGCTTGTTTAAAATATTGTAATATTTGCTCATAACTTGTGCCTTTTATTGTTACTGTCGATTCATTCGATGCCGCATTTGCTTCCAATGGAAGAGAAATACTAAGTGCCATAACAGCTGCCACGCTACCACCGATGATTGCTTTTAATGTCTTGTTCTTCAATCTGCCATCTCCTTTTTTCTTGCGTGTAATATATGCTTCTGCCTAGAGTGACCATCTACAAATGTTACAAAGTTGTAATTTGTTCCTCAGTCATTGTAGCATAAATCTCTCAAATGTGCGCTTCTAATTTTTTACATATAATAGTCTTGACTGTAAGATTTCCGATTCCTAGATACATTCGCTTTCTTCCGCTGTTTTCCTGCCTAAAAATACCATTTTACCTGTTATTCGCGAAAAAAAGCGAGAAAAAGCAAAAAAAGTCGCCCTCCCCGAAAGGACGGCAACTTCAGCAAACCTATGGATACCTGACGATTAATGGAACGATTGCCAGAACTCGCCCTCCGTAGAGATCAATCCCATGATTTCCGCATAAGGAATCCGGAAGGTTGGAAAACCTGCAGAATACGGAGCGATCTCATAAGGTGCGAAATATAGATACAACGCTTCATTATCTACAAAGAAGGGCTGATCCGAGGTAATTCCTTTATACGTATCCGGAAAAACATATGAATATTGTGGATCGTTCTCGATCTGTTTGCCCACAATTTTACTGAGCTTCTCCACATATCTGCTGCCTGGCTTGAACAAGTCCCCCAGCTTATAGAACCTGCCGCTGCGCAAATTAATATGCGGATAGATTTTGGTAGGCATTCCATGTGCTGCTCCAAAAGGAAAACGATACCCGGTCAGCTCCAGCACCAGCAGGTTTTTACGGAAGAAAGAGACTGAAAAATCACCATTATAACTAAAGTCCTGGGAAACCCCTCCACTCCCAACGTCTTCAGCAAGGGATAGCTTGCGCAGCTTATCGTTAACCTCTCGCGAAACTTCCGCACTTGCAATCCCCTCAACGACCGGATAATACACCAGATAATCCCTGTTCGGTTTGTATTTCTTCTCCACTACGGAATAGGGAGGTCTCAGCGGAATGACTCCATTTTGGCGCCAAACCTGCTTTCCCTGCCGATCATAATAAGATGTGCGTTGATCTACATCTGCTCTTATCAAACGTCCGCTAAGGGTGAGTGTTCCTGCCCCTGGAATAACTGGGGGCTGGGCTGCCTTTTTTCCACTTCTATCGATAAAATAGGTATCTTTAGCATCAAATACAGACGCCAATCCCTCCTGGTAATTGTTCACGCCAAGCAGGGTGTGATTGCTCAGGACCGCTCCCGTTTCCGCATCTGCAATTACGTAACGTGATCCGCGATAAGGCTGGCTGGGGAATACAGGCGTTCCTATGGCTACTCTGCCTTCACCTAGCTGCAATACTTCATAATATTTTGCCGGGATGATCTTTTTTCCTTGTTTATCAATCAGTCCGTAGGCGTTGCCATAATTCTCAGCGGTATTCACCACCGCGCGTCCCTCTGAAAAAGGTAAAGCAGAGGTGAATTGCGGTTGAATGGCTACAGAACCATCCGTATTTAAATAGCCATATTTACCGTTTTCAGTCGCTTGATAGGCTAGTAAACCTTCTCCCGGACTTCCAACGAAAGGATGGTTATAAGTATGCAGAATGTTCCCATCCGGATCGATGAGCGCATACTCTCCTTCTTTGATTTTAACCAAAGCCACGCCGTTCATAAAATCATTGGCATCTACATAAATCGCGGGCAGCACCTCTTTGCCTTGCGCGTCCACATATCCATATTGCGATTGGCCGCCGGTCGTATTTTGTTTTGAAAATAGTGCACGCCCCTCATGTAATGAGTTCAAATAATCATACCGGGCCGACGTCACTTCTTTGCCTTTTTCATCAATAAAAGTGTACCCCTTGGCATCCGACACTACGGCGCGCTCTTCCGAAAAAGGCGCAATAAATGAATAGATCGGCTTCACTCGTTCTCTTCCAGTGCTGTCAATGAGCCCGCTGCTATTTTTTCGCTGAACTACGGCAAGACCGTTCTTCTGAAAATCCTCAGCATATTCGTACCGGGGTTCAATCTGAACACGGCCTTCGTCATTAATATATCCCCAAAGTGTGCCCTCTTTGAGATTAAACGGCGCCGGATGCAGACCCGTGGTCCGCAGATCGTCCCCCACCCACTCCGGCAATAAGTATGGCGCCTCAAAAGGCTTATTAGAGTAATCTACACGATATAATCCCGCTTCTGCCGGAATCGTGACGAATAACTCCTCTTCCGTGCGTATGAAATCCTCATCCTGCTGAGTAATATATTCGTTCCAGCCAATGCCATCCCATTTCCATACATCCGCCTGTATCAGACCATTGTCATTCCCTTTCCCCAGCTCATTCAACCTAATCCTTAACATCCAGTCGCTCCCCTTTAACAAAGGCATTTGCCTATAGAATATGGAAGAACGTTGGTTTATGTGCTTTTTGATCTTTGGGGTTAGGGGGAGGCGTATTCTAGGATACTTTTGCCTCTCTTTCCACTTCCGTGGCTCGATTTGGCGTATTCTAGGGCATTAATGACTCTCTTTCTTTCACGTTAGCTCGTTTCAGCTAATTGTGCGGGATTTATACCGTTCTTTCGCCCCACGTAGCTCGTTTCAGCCAATTCTACGGGATTTATACCGTTCTTTCGCCCCACGTAGCTCGTTACAGCCAATTCTACGGGATTTATACCGTTCATTCGCCACACATAGCTCGTTTCAGCCAATTCTGCGGGATTTATACCGTTCATTCGGCCCACGTGGCTCATTTCAGCCAATTCTACGGGATTTATACCGTTCTTTCGCCCCACGTAGCTCGTTTCAGCCAATTCTGCGGGATTTATACCGTTCTTTCGGCCCACGTGGCTCAGGTCGGCTAGTTCTACGGGATTTATACCGTTCATTCGCCACACATAGCTCGTTTCAGCCAATTCTGCGGGATTTATACCGTTCTTTTACCTCATGGTGATTCTGTTCTGTTACTAATATTAGTTTGTTGATATTGTTGGTGAGCTATGATGAATATGATGTGTTTTCGTGGTGCTCCTGATGACGATGGTTGTGTTATTACTGCTGATATTGATTTGTGGCGGTGATTGCCGTGTTCATGCTGATAATGTTGAGAGGATTGTGATAACCGTGTTTGTATTGAAGACATTAATTTGTGATGTTAATGATGCTGTAGATGTTCCGTGGCGGTGATGGTGTAACTATCGGGTGGAGTAAGTCCTATTGGTGCAATATTAGATTTGATGGAGCAGGGGTGGCAATGTTGATTGAAGTTGATGGTGGTAAGTAATGTTGATGTTAGTGTTGCTGGCGCTGTTTAGTCGTGGTGGCATTTTGGCGGGTAGTTTTAGTGGTGTATTTGTTTCATGTTGGTAGTAGCCATTGATGATCTGTGTGTTAGTGGTGGTGACACTATTTGGTCGTGGTGGCATTTTAGTGGGTAGTTTTCGTGCTCGTGCGTAGTTTTCCTATGCGAGGAGCAAGGGGGCGACGTTCAGTACTTATGAATTGGTACTTATGAATTGGTACTTATGAACTGATTCTTACGAGTTGCTTATATCCGCAAGCGAAAATGGACAAACCAAAAAGCGTTTGCCATAAATAGCAAACGCTATAATCACCACACATCCCCCACACAACTACTTCTTCGAAGAATATTTCCGCATATCAAATGCGACCGCGGCGATGATGATCAGACCTTTGATAATCAACTGATAGTAAGGGCTGATGCCGATAAAGGTCAGGCCGTAGTTGATTAAGGTAAAGATAATAACACCGACCAGAACACCTGGCACTGTTCCGATACCACCGGTTGTGGACACCCCGCCCACGACGCAAGCAGCAATCGCATCAAGCTCATACATGTTACCATAGTTATTGGTTGCGCCACCTGTTCTGGCAGCCTCCAGCACACCCGCCAAACCATAAAGGGCTCCAGCAATCGCATAGATGTAGATCAAGTTCTTGGAAACATCGATGCCAGATACTTTTGCTGCCTGCATGTTACCGCCGATAGCGTACATGTTCTTGCCCAGCTTAGTTTTATTGAACACCACCCATACGATGGCGGCGACACCCAAGGCTATCAGCACGATATACGGGATTGAATATTGCCCCTTGCCAATAAACCCGGAACCGATTGTAGTGAAATCTGGACGCAGACCGCCAATCGGCTGTGATTGGTTGGGGTCCATGTCAAAGTACAAGGAATTCAAGCCGTAGACGATAACCATCGTACCCAGTGTTGCGATAAACGGCGGGACGTTCAGCTTGGAGACGACAATACCATTGACTAGTCCGCAGAGAAGGCCAGCGATAATAGCTATAAGGATCGGAAGCCACACTTGCACCTGCGGCAGATCAGGAAAAAAGCGCCGGGAATAATCCGGAATTTGCAGCATCGAAGCAGAGATTACCGCTGTAAAACCAACCACACGTCCAGCAGACAAGTCCGTCCCAGCTGTGATAAGGATGAAGGCAACACCAAGCGCGATGATAATCCGTGTTGACGACTGAATTAGAATGTCCCGTAAAGTATTTACAGAGATAAAGGCCGGCTCATATAAGGCAATACCCATAATTAGAATTACCAAGACAATATAAATAGCATTTTGAGTAATAAAAGATTGGGCTCGTTTAGCGTTCATTAGTAGTGTTCCTCCTTAAAGTTACGCGAAGAGTACTTCTCTTCGTAAACCAAATCTAGTTTCGCCCAGCAAAACTATCATTGAAATCCTATCCTAATGCTGTGCAGCGAGCCGCATAACTTCGGTTTCCGTAGCTTGCTCGCCTTCTAGTATTCCGGTAAGCCTACCCTCCGACATGACCATTACACGGTCAGACATTCCGAGCAGCTCCGGCATTTCTGAGGAGATCATAATGATGCTTTTCCCTTGCTGCGCCAAGTCGGCAATAATCGAATAAATCTCGAATTTAGCCCCTACGTCGATACCGCGAGTCGGCTCGTCCAGAAGCAGGATTTCGGGCTCGGTTAGAAGCCATCTGGCGAGCAGCACTTTTTGCTGATTCCCACCAGAAAGATTCATGATTAGCGTTTTGGTTGTTGGAGTTTTGGTCCGTAATTTTTCAATCATTTTATCGACTTCTTCTTTTTTCTTTTTTCCATCTAGTAGAAGTAGTAGTTTCTGGTATCGATGCAGATTAGCGATTGCGCCATTCTCATGAACAGACAAGACTGGAAAAATACCGGTGACACGCCGTTCCTCCGTAAGCAAAGCCATTCCGTGTTTCTTAGCATCCTTGGGAGATTGGATATGAATGCGCTTACCATCGATAGAAATCGTCCCCGATTTAATAGCCCTCAGGCCGAATAATGCTTCAATAACCTCTGTTCTCTGAGCGCCTACCAGACCACCAATCCCTAAAACCTCACCTCGTCTTAATTCAAAAGAAACATCTTTAAACGATCTTTCTTCAGGGGAGGTTAATCCTTCCACCTTCATATATACTTCGCCAGGCACGTTAAAGCGTTCTGGGAATCGATTGGTCAAGTCACGGCCGACCATTTTGGAAATGATAAGGTCTGTGGTCAATTCCGCCGCTGGCCAGGTTCCGATTTTTTTACCGTCCCGCATAATGGTAACTTCGTCAGAAATCTCGAGAATCTCTTCCATTTTGTGAGATATATAAATAATAGCTACGCCTCTACTCCTAAGGTCCCGTATGATCCGAAATAAATGCTCCACCTCCACACTGGTCAGGGAGGAAGTAGGTTCATCCATTACAATAACTCGGGAGTGAAAAGAGACAGCCTTCGCAATTTCAATGGATTGGATTTTGGATACAGAGAGCTTACCCACTAATGTCTCGGGATTCAGATCGATATCCAGATCTTTAAACAAATTCTCCGTGTCAGTGTACATTTTCTTATGGTCAATAAACTGAAAAGGTCCAATCCCTTTGGTTGGGAAACGTCCTAACCAGATATTCTCCATCACACTTCGGAACGGCACGGGATGCAGCTCTTGGTGAATCATGGAGATCCCATTTTTCAAAGCGTCATTTGAGCTTCCAATAGAGGTCTTCTCACCCTCCAAAAAAATCTCACCGGCATCCGGTGAATAAATACCAAAGAGACATTTCATTAAAGTGGACTTACCCGCACCATTCTCGCCCATAAGGGCATGCACCGAACCTGGTCTGACCTTTAAACTAACTGCATCCAGCGCTTTGACGCCGGGGAATTCTTTAGTAATGTCATTCATTTCTAGCAAAAACTCAGCTTTTTCCATGTTGTTACGCCCCCTACGCTTTTTTCTTTTTTCATGAGAGGCACAGCGGTTTCATCCTGTTCCCTGCCTGAAAGAAATCCGAGGAGCGAATATCCGCTCCCCGTTGCTGCCATATGATCATGAATTTCATCTAGATTAGAGCGTTATTATTTGGCGTCATCGATATTGTCTTTGGTGATCTTTTTATAGGAAATCCACACGTATTGGTTGTCTGTGATATCAAAACCTACGTTATCTTTTGTAGGTGTTTCTCCTTTAGCAAGCAGAGCAGCAACTGTGATCGCAGCTTTACCTTGGTTGTTCGCATCATTCAGCACGGTACCAAGCATCGTTCCATCTTGTAGCGCTTGAATCGCAGGAGCAGTAGCATCTACACCTACTACCGGCATGAATTTATCACCCGTGAAGTAACCTGAAGCTTTTAGAGCTTCGATGGCACCGAGAGCCATATCGTCGTTGTTCGCAAGCACAGCTTCAATTTTGTCGCCATGGGAGCCAAGGAAGGCTGCCATTTTTTCTTGCCCTTTTACGCGGTCCCACATCGCAGTATCTTCAGCCAGCTTTTCTACCTTGATGCCGGCGTCTTCAATTGCTTGGATGGAGTAAGTAGTACGAAGTTCAGCGTCTTGGTGCCCCGGTTCGCCTTTTAGCATTACGTATTGGAGGACACCGTCGCCGTTTTTATCCGCTTCAGGATGTGCCTTCCAGTAGTCCACGATCAGTTGACCGGACATAGTTCCGGATTCTTCTGCCTTAGCGCCTACATAATAAACCTTATCCCATTTCTTCATATCTTCTGGCAGCGGCTCGCGGTTCAGGAAGACCACCGGAATATTTGCCGCTTTTGCTTTTTCGATAATAACGCCAGCCGCAGTACGGTCAACCGGATTGATCAGCATGCCTTTATATTTTTTGGTGATGAACAAGTCAACTTTGTCATTTTGTGTGGGTTGAGAATTTTGGCTATCTACGATATCTACAGTAGCAATGCCTTTGGCAGCAGTGTCGATTGCGTTACGAACACCTGTCATGAAGGTATCGTCAAATTTGTAAATGGCTACCCCTACTTTTGGCGTTTCAGTGGAAGAGCCCGCATTTTCAGTTTTTGGAGCGTTGGTAGCTTTACCACTGTCTGCATTATTGTTGCTATTGCCACAGCCTGCCAGGGCGGCACCCAGTATTGCGCTTGCTAAAAGAACGGAAGTGATTTTTTTCATTATTCATTGACCTCCTGTTTATACTTCTTTTTTTTGGTTTAACCCTGAATTCTCTCGGGCACATCCATATTATGCCTTAGGTGAAAACGGTTTCGAATATAAAATCCTACTCACTTTTATAAAAATTCTACTGAACCCAAAAAACGAATACCTCCCATTTTAAGGATGGCATTCGTCTTTTCAAAAATAAACCGTCCACTATCTGACGAAGGGAAATAACAATTTCTGATTCTCAGGCCACAGCATATTGTCCAAATCAATGAGTTTAGTGCCCGTATCGACACGTTCAGGAACATCCATTCCTTCGATTACCTCAACGGCATGTTTTACGGCTAAATACCCGTTACTAAAAGGATTTTGGATTACGGTCGCTTGAACCGTACCCTCCTGCAGCAACTCCATCATTGACGGGGAGCTGTCGAACGCAACCATTTTAATATTATGCAGCCCTCGGCTCTGGATAGCTTTTGCCGCCCCCTGTGAAGCTGTCTCATTCAAGCTGGCGATCCCGCGAAGATTTGGATGTTTCAGCAGCATTAACCGTGTCAGCTCTTCAGCATCACTAATACTCGAAGTGGTATATGAAATCTCTACTACCTGTATGTTCGGATATCGGGCAGCGTAATTTAAAAATCCCTTTTCCCGCTCCTCCGCGTCCCTAGCACCATATTCAATGCCGTTTGAAGACTCCTGCTCCGCCCCCAAAGATGAATTTGTGAAGTTAATGATGCCGACCTCCCCGTATCCATTTAGCAGCTGAATGAGTCTTTCTGCAGACTTTTGTCCCGCTTCATAACCGTTTGAACCCACATAGGCTCTTACTCTGGCCGAACCGACTTCTGCATCCACAGACAATACGGGAATCTTGGAATATGCCGCCCGATCAACCACTTGTGCAAGTCCCATGTAGCTGCTGGCAGCTAAAATAATAACGTCCGCTTTTTCTTTAATGGAGTCCTCAACCATTCTGACCTGTTCCGCAATATCACTCTCAGCATTCGGAGCTTTGAACGTTAGTTTCACATTAAATTCCTGTGCCGCGGCTTCTGCACCCAGTCTAACTGTATTCCAATAGTCGCCTTTGTTCATTTTTACAATAAGATGAATATTTCGGGTTTTGTTCGTGTTGATATAATTAGGTGCCGAATTGAAACAAGACGTGATGGTTGTCCATAACACCACACATACCAGCAGGGTTAGCCAAAAACGAACGATTCTCATACCGATGTCTCATCCTCCTCATGTCCAGGATTGCCCTCGCCTGCTGCGAGTGCCGGGAAGATAAGAGTAACCGTAGTGCCTTCTTCAATTTCACTTTCAAAAGAAAGACCATAATCACGCCCATAATACAGCTCAATACGCTCGTTTACATTTCTTACGCCTACCCCGGAGCCATGCATACTCTTACTGCCGCCAGTCAAAAGAACCTTCATAATCTCCTCGGACATTCCCAGTCCATTATCACGAATGCGGATGATGACAAGATCATCCTTCAGCTCCGCTTGGATCGAAATAAAACCTTCATCAGGCATCATTTCAATCCCGTGATACAGGGCATTCTCCACAATAGGTTGTAAAATTAGCTTAATCGTCTGACACTGCAGCACTTCATCCTGAGCCTCGATCTCGTAGCGGAACTTATTTTTGAACCGAAAACTCTGAATCACAAGGTAATGACGAACATGATCAAGCTCTTCCTGCACGGTAATCATATTATTCCCTTTACTAAGGCTAATCCGGAAAAACTTCGATAAGGACTGAATCATCGTGACTACCTCCTCAGTCTTGCCGCGTTCAGCGAGCCGGATCACAGAATTCAGGGTATTGTACAGAAAGTGCGGATTGATCTGGGATTGCAGTACTTCAAGCTCACCTTTACGTTTGGTTTCCTGTTCATAAATAATCTGATCCATCAGTTGGCGGATACGTTGCAGCATAAGGTTAAACCGTTTGGACAGCTGTTCCACCTCATACGCCCCGCTGACATCTATTCGGGTGTTGAGATCCCCTTCGCCCACCTGCTGAAGCGTCCGTTCCAGCTTGCGGATAGGGCGGGCAATACGTGCAGACAAAAAGACGGATACAATAATTACACATAAAATGACTACCGCTAAAAACCAGGATAAAAAAGTGTTTAGATCACGTTTGGTGGTTACAATCTCATCATAATAAGCCACGCCCACGATCTTCCAGCCTGTCTGTTCCAGTGTTCTTACGGTGATAAACCGTTTTTCACCCGTAGACTCATCCAAATAGCTACGAAAAGCATATTCCAGTACTGGCTCCACATTCTCATATTTTAAGCCCGCGTAAATCAGCTGCTGCTGGGGATGGTACACAATATTTCCTAGCTGATCGAGGATGTAAGCGTATCCTCTTTTGCCAAGCTTAACCTGCTTGCTCAGCTCATCAATGGTTCGAAAGTTAAAATCCATCAGCAGGATGCCGGTTTTTAAGACTCCGTTCTCCTTATATTGAATTAATTTGCTGATAGACACGACCCAGATATATTGACCTTTGAACAAATTCTGAATATGAGGTGCGGAATAGGAGAGCTCTGATGTTCTTTGCGCCGTCGTAAACCAGCTCTGAGTCTCCAGCTGTGTGTTGCTGCGCAGCTTCTGACCGGGTGTACCCACGACATATTTCCCCTGTGGTGTAAAAACAGCCGCCGAGACCAGATCCTCTCTGCTCCCCATTAGCATAGCCATTCTTTCCGTCAATAAAGCGGAATCCACGGAAGGGCTATTCGTAATCTGCTCCTCCGCTGTCTCAAAAATATTGCGCATTCCCTTAACATAAAGACCCAGATTGTAATTCACTTGCTCAATGATCTGCTGCATATTCATATTGGCATTCTCTTCTGCGGTCTTGGCAAACTTATTGTACAGCATAAGACTGACAACGACAGCTACCAGCACGGCAACAGATGTAAAAGTGAGTGTAATCGTAACTTGAATGCTTCGGAGCTTGGAGGACAACCGACGTTTTCCGCCTTTGGGATGCTGCGGTCTTAGAGGAAAGGAATATGGTTTATCCTTCAGCATCTTTACCCTCCTCTGGAGCTGTTTTTATACTCTTTAGGAGATTGGCCATATTTTTTGCGGAAACAAAAGCTGAAATAGTTAGGATCGGCAAAACCTATTTTTTCTGCAATTTCAAAGGCCTTCAGCTCCGTGGACCGCAAAAGTTCCTTGGCTGCCTCTAACCTAATTTGCAAAAGATAACTAACGAACGTCATTTTCATTTCCTTCTTAAAAATACTGCTAAAATAGCCGGTACTTATATGTAAATGCTGACAAACCTTGCCGATGGAAATATCAGATTCAACATAGTGGCTGCGTATATATTCTTTAGCTTCATCAATAAGCAGCTTATAGGAGGATTGACGTTCTAATGCAATCGTATCCATTAAACCGCTACAGACTGCAATAATCCATTGCTTGGCTTCGGCCATACTATTAAATTTATTGATGGCAGTTAGCGACGAAATGCCAGAACCAATATACTTTGCAGCCTCACTGCCGGATTCTTTAGCCACTCGCAGGATAGATGTAAAAATCTCCAGCAAAAAAATCTGATAATCCTGTGTAGACACCTGCTCTGCGTCAAGACCGGCAAATAAATCCTCAACAACCTCTTTGAGTTCTTGCACCGTACCTAGTTTAATCGTCCGGATTAAGGATTGCTGGGTTAGTTCATCATAGGTTAGCAGTGTGCTGGAACGTGACTCAACGTCCTCAATCCAGATCACCCGGTTATTGCCGAGAATAAGCCGATAATCTAATGCCTGCAAGGCATCCCCAAAAGAATTAAATAACAAAGCAGGCGATGAACAGACCGTTCCGGAGCCTGCCGTGACCGTCAGCTTCAGAAAACGCTGTACGTTCTGGCGGATTTCTTCAAGAAGCTCAAATGTCTTTCCAGTAATATCAGTTTCTTCCCCTTCTTCATGGATTGTGAGCAATACGACCTCATCACGATGAATAAACACCCTTCCAAAACCATGCTTCGAGCATATTTCTTCAGCAATATTCAGCACAGCGAATAGCTGTAAATTCTTTTCACCAGTGTCTCGTAAAGAAATTTGCCTGCCTGTTGTAACCCCAGCAGATTCCCGCTCAGGACGAATATAATCCACACTAATTACCGAAGCCTGAAACCACCGTCCCGTTAATTTTATGCCATATTCAGTGCTTTTCTCAGTAATTTCATCCGTACGCAATCTACGCGAAATAAGGGACGATAAAAATTGCTCCCTTAACACAGGCAGACTTTTCCGGTAATGCTCACTGAGTACAAATACATTTTCTTTTTCTGCAATTTCAGCCTCGATAGTGGCTCTAACCTTAAGCAATACTTCAATTAATTCCTGTGAAGAGAACGGTTTCAAAATATACTCATCAATTTGCAATTTTATCGCCTTCTGAGCATATTCAAATTCATCATACCCAGTCAAAATGATAATCTTAGTGTTAGGATGATGACTACGAATCCATTCAGCCAGCTGAAGTCCATTCATAAAAGGCATTTGGATATCGGTAACTACCACATCCGGCAGCAAACGGTCTATGGCATCCGCAGCTTCCCGTCCATTCTCCGCCTGCTCGACAATCTCAAATCCGTAACGCTCCCAGTCAATCTGCCCGATAACGCCTTCCCTAACGTCTTCTTCATCTTCAGCAAGAACTAGCTTATACATGTCTCATCCCTCTTTGGAAACGTTTTAGATGTCATAAATTTTATTGTATATGATTCAAACCAATCCATCTATGGTTAAGTTATTTAAATAGTTTTAGGTATTAATATATTAAATACATATAAAAAAAGAGTTCCAGAGCAAAAAAAAACCATCCCGCCGTAGCTGGGATGGGGATGATCGGTAACCTATAAGTATTATAGCAACGCTTTGTTAAAGCGATAGCCTGCTGTCTTTTCGAAACCGATATGACGATAAAAAGCATGTGCCGGTGCGCGTTCTACGCGGTTGCCACTTCTAAGGAAAAGCTGACAGCAACCTTGCTCACGTGCCCATTCTTCTGCTGCGGCCACAAGTCTTTTACCGAGTCCGTTTCCTCTGAGTTCTTCTGATACGATAAGTGCAGTAATCTCAGTGATACAATCTGTCTGTTTGTAATACGAGCTTACCTGTCTAAGGCCGATCATACCCACAACTTCATTGTTCAGCTCTGCTACAAGTGTGCATTGGAGATTGCTGTTCTCCATGCTTTCCAGTCTCTCTTTCATCACGCTTAGCGTTGTTGGATAGCCGAATTCCCGCAGAAGCGCTGTAACTCTCTCCAGATCATTCAAGCCGCATTTGCGAATTTCCAGTACAGGTGCCATGGTACTACTGTTCATCCTCATATACCTCCACTTTTAGCATAGACGCCGCCTGCTTGGCTATCGTCCGCGCGATTTCCACATCTTCCGCCGCACTTAACGCTACTGCCATCCGCCGACCAGGACGAACTTCCGGTTTACCAAATACGCGAACCTGAGTCCTAGGCAGTTCCAAAGCTTCACCAATTCCGGTCACAGCAAAGGCTCGTCCTTCTCCATCAGCCTTCAGCGTAGCTGAGGCACCAGGTGTCAGCAATTGTACTGACTGGACAGGAAAACCAAGAATAGCTCTGACATGCACTGCAAATTGAGATAAATCCTGCGTCGCCATCGTGACCATCCCCGTATCATGGGGTCTAGGTGACACTTCACTGAACAATACGCCTTGATCTGTCAAAAAAAGTTCCACTCCAAAAATACCGAAACCTCCGAGCTGATCCGTTACTGCTTTTGCAATAGATTGCGCTTCTTCAAGCAGCTCTGGCTTCATAAAGTGAGGCTGCCAGGATTCCACGTAATCTCCATCCTTCTGAATATGTCCAATAGGTGGACAAAATACCGTACCAGACACAGATCGCACCGTCAAAAGAGTAATCTCGCTCTCAAAAGTAACAAAAGCCTCCACGATAACCCGTGTTCCTTTAGCTCTCGCTCCATCCAAAGCAGTGTTCCAGCAGTTTTCTGCATCTTCAGGTCTTTTGCATACGCTCTGACCCTTGCCAGAAGAACTCATAATCGGCTTAATGACACAAGGAGTGCCTAACTCGGCTATAGCTTGTTGCAGCTCTTCCAGACTATCCGCAAAACGGTAATCAGCAGTTGGCAGTCCAAGGTCTTCAGCCGCAAGACGACGAATCCCTTCTCTGTCCATGGTCAGCCGAGCCGCCCGCGCCGTCGGAACAACGAAAAAGCCTTCTTCTTCAAGCTCTTGAAGAGCATGAGTGGCAATTGCCTCAATCTCCGGAACAATGACATCCGGTTTCTCAGAGCGAATCAGCGCTTTCAGCGCCTCTGCATCCAGCATATCAATTACATGTGAACGATGAGCTACACCCATCGCCGGTGCATCGGTATAACGGTCTACAGCTACGGTCTCTACGCCAAGGCGTTGAGCTTCAATTATGACTTCCTTACCCAGTTCCCCGCTGCCCAGCAGCAACAGCTTGCGGCTTTGAGCTGAAAAAGGAGCTCCCCACATTGTCGATTCCAACCTCTTTCGGCAAATTGACTGTCTCGTTTTTATGAATTTCAGAAAACGTAACAGTTTCATTGTATATTTTCAGGCTTCTTTATTTTCATCCATCATACGCCAGATTGCAAGTGTTCTTCGACATTTTCCTACAAACTTCACAGAACTTTGTCGACTTTATCAACGAAAGTTTGTTCTAGACGTGATAATTGGTGGCTTATTTGGCCCCAATGATCTGCAGTTTCACCCCCTTTAAGGAGATCTAACATCGCTTTCTCTTGCTCCGCAAGCCCTTCTTGCAGGCTTTCGGCAGCAGATTTTAATTCTCTGCTGATATTCTCGACGTAATGAGCAATTAATTTTTCCTTCTGCACTGCCGCTGCAAGATTAACCGCTTCTTTCAAAAGCGGCTCTGCCGCACCTTTGACTAATTCCCGCCCAGTTCCCTCAAAGAAATAACGCGGGGATTTGAAATGGCCCCATAAAGCGGACCACTGCACAGGCTGAAGCTGGCATTCCAGATCCTTAGGAGATGGCCAAGCCTGCTCCTCATTCTCCATAAGATGAAATTCCTCCGTGGAAAAGAGTAGCTCTGTAGCTGCCGCTTCAGCAGCTTCATGTACAAGCCTGCGTCCCGTGCTCTCTAGCCGCAGCGTTGTTGCCCATAGCTCTTGCTCAAGCTCGCGCTGAGTAGTACGTATTAGTTCGGCACCACAGGCAGAGAAAATGGCTTTTAAATTCCCTGCATCCTCACGCAGTAAGGAGGGATGAAAAGATTCCTGAAAATTTCTGTTGAAGGAGAAGCTAATCCGCTGGCACACATGATAGATCAGTTCTTCACTTTCATGAATAAGATCTCTGCTAGGACGTTCCTCAGTCTCCAAAAGAGATAACCGCTTCATGGCGAACTGCCGCCGTTCCTGCAGTTCTTTTAACCCGGCTTCACGCTCGCTCGCCGCCTTGGAAGCCAGATTCTGCCATTCCTCAGCCCGGCGCCGAACCGATGCGATGCTCTCAGCAGCTGCGTTAAGTGAAAGCTGTGGAAGCTCATCACCAGCAAAGCTGGATAATGCTTGCTCAAATTCATTGAAGCGGGAGGTTTCATAAAGATCGTGATTATGTTGAGTTTTAGCTTCTAGAGCAAGCAAGCTGGACAAAGCATAGATTCTCGGAGACCGCAAACCTCCGGCACGCAGATTTTGAACGACATGTGCTTTAACCTCATCTAGTTCTTCTTCGCTTGAAGCGAGATCGGAGGCATTAATAATAAAGAACATTTTATCGAGAGCAAAGCTGTCTTTAATGCGGCCCAGCTGGGCCAAGAGGCCGCGATCCGCCTTCGAAAAGGCGTGGTTATAATAGGTCACAAAACAGATCGCATCCGCATTTTTCATGTAACTAAAGGTTACGCCAGTGTGGCGTGCATGCAGTGAATCTGCTCCTGGTGTATCTACGAGCACAATCCCGCTCTCCGTCAAAGGACAGGCATAATATAGGTCAATCCCTTGCACGAAGCAAGCCCGGGTCTCTTCCGCAACTAGGTTTCGATATTCATCCAAATCAACCGTCCGCACCGTTCCTAATAGCGGCTCTGCTTCAGCCCAACCGGATGCTGCGGCTCTTAGAAATCCTGCATGCGGCAGCGCAGAGGGGTGAATTCCCCGTGTTGGCAGGCTCGCAAGTACTGCTGTCCACGTATCCTGTTGCGGCTCTCCAAGCTGCAGCACGCTGAAGGAATGGCAGATGTCATCCCAGAAATCCGCCATGCTCTTCATCGTTACAACCGCGCTGGCATGGCGGAAGTCTCCTTCCGGCGCCAATATGCGGTTAACTGCGGCCGTGGCAGGGTGTGGCGACACGGGCAGCACTTCTTCGCCGAGCAAAGCGTTGGCGAAGGAAGATTTGCCTGCGCTGAACGCACCGAACAGCGCAAGGGTAAAGCGGCCGCCGGCGAGATCCTCCGCCCGTGCGGCCAGACTGCGCGCCGCCGATGCCATCGCTGGCTCGCGGCGCAGCAGCTCTGCCGCAGCCGCCAGCGCGTCAGCGGCTGCCGAGAGCCGGCGGCGTCCGCCCGCCGGCGAAGCCGTTCCCGCCGCCCAGCTTGCGGCGGCGGCACTTCCAGCCGCGGCGCGTTCGCGCGGCTGGGTCGCCCGCGGTGCGGCGCTCTGCGCAGCCGCACGCGGGGTGACCCTCACCTCCGGCAGGATGCCGGGGGTGAGGGTCCGGCGCGGCGGCAGCAGCGCCGCTAGCTCGTGCGCGCGAGCGTCAGCCGCGCGGTCCAGGGCGGCTAGCGCGCGGGCAGCGCTCGCCTGCCGCGTAAGGGCCTGTTCGCGGCGCTGGAGTTCCGCGCGCTGCTCCTCGATAAGCGATGGCAGCTTCGCCAGCAGCTCATCGCCAACTAACAGCGCAGCGCGGCGGAATTGGCTCTTCAGCTCTGCCGCAAGTGTGCGGCAGAAATTGAGCAGCGCCTCGCCGCTATACCCCGTTCCCGGCTTTACTACAGCCGCCAGCCATTCTTGGCTCACCGCCGGGAACCCTTGCTTCAGAGTCGTCTCTGCCTCCTCTGCCCACAGTCCGAGATTCTCCGCCCATTGACGTACCAGCTGAATCAGATGCCATTCCAGCTGAGCGGAAACCTCTCGGACCAGTAATCCTTGCCAGGCATCCAGTCGTTTGCCTTGCTCCTTCTCCCGTCGTCCGGCTGTAGAGAACAAACCTAAGCGGAAGCCTGGGCTGACACTCTCCACATAGCTCCCTGCCGCCTCTCTAACATCCGCAGGCATTAAGTTAGCATTATTGAGTAAGGCATCAAGATCACTTCGCAGGCTAGCTCGTGATTGCTGAGGCAACTCCTCAAGCAGTGCCTTCTCTTCATCCAACGATTTCAGCTCATCCATCACAACTGTAACCTCTGCACCCTCTAGCTCAGCTAAAAGAGTTTCCCGTTCCTCCTGCTGATCTTCACGGAACGCGGTTAGCGAAGAATCTGCTGTATGATGAATGGAACGTGACAAGCTATATTGAAGCAATTGTTCTCTGTGCTCCAACAGCTCTGTTATAAGGTTCAGCAGATTATCCCAATGATTGTGTGGGTGCTCTTTCATTTTGAGTGAGGTAAACAGAATCCCCGCACAATGAATCCCCCACTGCTCAAAAGCATTTTCAAGCTGGCGTTTATATTCTTCAATGGAAATTTCTTGTTCTCTGTGCTTGTCTATCTGATTAACAATAAGATAGAGCGGTTTGCCCCAGTCACTGAGATTTTTGGCAAAAGCCAAATTATTCTCTGACTGAACATGGTTATAATCCATAACATAAAAGACGACATCAGCTAAATGCAGCGCGGAACGAGTGGCCGCCTGGTGGCCATCATCCGTCGAATCCACGCCAGGCGTATCCAATAGAACACCATGCTTCCCTAGAAGAGGAATCTCATTCCAGACTTCAATCGCGGAATATTCTCCGCCATTTCGACAATATTCCTGTAATCTTTCTGGTGTTGTCTCTACAGGGGTAGATTCATTTTCACTTCCCTCAACCCTTGGATAGATAAGCACTCGTGGAGCCCCGCTACGAATAGAAACAATATTGGCACTAGTCGGCACAGGTCCGGAAGGCAACACTGAGCTGCCGCATAAAAGATTAATCATGCTGGATTTCCCTGCCGAGAAATGCCCACAAAAAGCAAGGGTCAGTTCATTCCCACCCTCTTTATTTTGTAAATCTTCATATATTCGTTCAGCACTCTCATCGCCCCAGTGGCGCATTAAATCTTTCAGCCGGGAAAGCTGCGATGCTGTTTCACTTAATGTTTCTCTCTGAATTCTAACCTGTTCCGCTCCCACAGACATTCCACCTCCACAGTTACCTTCTAATCATGCACTGATCTTAATCCATTCATGAATACTGATTTAAGCTCTTTTTTATGCAAAAACTTATATAGGTGCAATTTCTGAACTTTAGCGCGGAACATTTTTTATAAATAATAATTACAGTTTATCACCAGTTTGACACAAATTAAATACACACTACTTACAAAATAACCTATCATCTCCTACGAAATGATACCAAAAAAGAAACGTGGTTGTCGTCCTGTAAAGCCAACAGTCGTTTCTCGTAGAAATATAAGGATATTCAATAAAAAAAGGAGCCAGCCCCAAGGGCCGACTCCATTTCAGGTCACTTCTCAATTATGCAGTTTCCAAAACAGGCAACAGAATTTCAAAAACTTTTCCGTGCTGCAGAATAGTCAATCCACGAGATTTGTCTCTCATTACGACAACCTCTGGTTTTACAGACATACGCTCCAGATAGTGCTCAGGCACATCACCGGAATGACTGATCGTAATGCCCTCTACTTCTTGCTCTTCATTTTCTTCCAACGGGCTTTCCACTACGCGGTCAAAAATATCCGAGAATACCTCAAAATTATCTGTGTATACAGAAATGCATTTCATCTCTATCCCATCCTCTTCTTCAACTCTAACTTTTAACTTTTTGGCGTATGATCTTTAGCTTTCCTGACGACAGCCGTTTTCATACGTTTTTTGCCCTCTCGACATACATCAAGGAGCGGACAAACCTGACATTTTGGATTCTGAGCCTTACAGTGATATCGTCCGAAAAAGATTAGCCGGTGATGCGTGAGCGTCCATTCATCACGTGGCACAGCCTTCATCAGCTTTTTCTCCACTTCCAGCACAGAATCTTTCCAGCCTGCCAAAGCAAGTCGTTTAGCAACCCGCTCCACATGAGTGTCCACAGCAATGGCAGGAACTCCAAATGCGTTGGATACTACTACATTAGCGGTTTTACGACCTACTCCTGGCAACGTTACAAGCAAGTCATGTGCCTCAGGCACTTCTCCGCCATACTGTTCTATGAGTATAGAGCACAGGCTTTGGATATGCTTAGCTTTGTTACGATATAAGCCGATGCGCCGGATATCCCCCTCCAATTCCTCCAGCGGCACAGAAATATAATCGATGGGGGCTTTGTACTTTTGGAACAGGTCCTCGGTCACTTTGTTCACCGTTGCATCCGTACATTGGGCTGACAGCAGCACCGCTATTGTCAATTCAAAAGCGTTACTGTGATTCAGCTCGCAATGTGCATCCGGAAACAAATCTCCAATCGTATCCAAAATGTGGCGGACGTCTGCAGCTTTCATAGTGTCCCCTCCACGGAGCAAAAACGCTCAGAAAATTCTATCGAGCGTCTCACCTCAAATGTTAGAAATATAAGCAAAGTATGTATTATAACGTATGGATTCATACATTTCAACACATACGATACTGGCATTATATTTCAAGTATTAACGCCTGGATTGTCCTAATAAGAACAGTAAGCGTTTAAGCGAGAAATATAAGACATACAGTATAGGAGCAATACTTATACTTTCTTATATTTCAAAAAAAACGTCTTGACGCAGGTAAAGCCCCCTGTGTCAAGACGGTGATTCACTCAGAAATCCACCATTGCAACTATTGTTTCACAATTTCAACCAAAATATCATTATTGAAATACATTATAATATTATCATTTTCTTTCAAAGATTGCACGGATAAAGTCGAATCTCCCTGATGAATATAAACATTAGCAGGAACAAAGAATTGATATTTATCGTTCAAATTAGGTCTCTTCGTCACCAATGAGTTTGTTGCACTCTCATAACGTGAGAATGTTCTACTGAGCTGAGACATAATACGAATCGTTGTAGATCCATCCGGATCCTTGCGAATCTCTACTCTGTCCCCTGCCGTCAAGTTGCTAAGAGCAGTCGTTGTCGAGCCGTCACGAATGATTTTGACTCCTCCACTTACCGCTAAGGTCTGTGCAGCTCCAGTATAATCCTTCACGACTACGCTATTCCCAGCGGCATCTACAGAACTTACCTGGCCTGTTGTGAGCTTAACTGCTTGAATAGCCAGCGGTGAGCTACCATCAAAGGTCACATTAAGATAATCTCCCGCTTTTAAATCCGTTAGCTTAATGCTCTCACCAGCTTCATTGGTCAATGGGATTGCCAAAGTATTAATATCACTGGTTCCCCCATTCCATTTGATGCCCAAACGGTTGGTTCCAGAATTCACGGTTGCCGCTTCAACTTGCAGCACAGTCTTCACTTTCAATACCGCTATCAGATCCTGACCTGTAGTCAGTGAAGCCGTTACATTGCTTCCAATAGGAATATCACTTAGGGAAGGACTAGTCTTACCAAAGAGATCAACAAGTTGCGGATAAGGCATCGTTAAACTTTGTCCATCATTAAGCTTCAAAACAAGAGTTTTCGACGTAGAATTAACAGCTGTTAAAGTTCCTTCGTACTTTGTGACAATTTCCAAAGACAAAGCCCGCTGTCCTATTGCCTTCAGATTAACTTTGCGGTTCTCGATAAGTTTCGCACCCATATTAGTTAAGTTAGGCAATGCACCTTCATAAATCAGCTTTGTTTTCTCATCCAACTGAACCACATGGGCTTTTTTGCTGCTGTCCATAACTGTAAGGAGCTGTGTTTTGCTATTGTAATCCACAATTGTTGCTCCACTATACTGCTCAATTTGGCGGCTTAACACTTCAATTTTGGTGACTTGATCGCTGCTGTTTAAGGTAACCTGAATCTTGTCCCCACCTACTGCATCAGCAATAAGATCATCAGCTACTGCTCCACTCATGTTCGGAATAACAATCGTCGGTTTAGTGCCAAGCAGTTTAACCTCACGATTTCCGTCTGCTTTTTTGTAAACAACTGTGGAACTAGTCAGCTCGGTAAGTACCCCCTCAACTGTCCGTTCAACACCTTCCGTCACTTCTACAGTGCGGATCACATTATCTTGAATCGTATATTTCACCGCATTACCTGTCTTCAAATCTGCAGGTTTCAGCACTGATGCTTGGGAGCTGAATAATGAAGTCCCATCTTCCCATTTAAAAGTTTCTACTGTACCCGCGGTATTTTTGAAAGTAATGCTTTTGCCAGTAAGATCTACACTTTGAATGGTGCCTGTTGTTGTTTTGTTAATGACCCCTGAAGTCACCTGAACCTTCACTACTTTATGCGAACCACTGTACGTTTCACGTTGCAGTGAAACTACACTGTCTGTTACCAGCGAAGCAGGTTCAATTCCAGCTCCATTTACATCTACAAAGGAAGTAGTCTCATCGTAGTAGTATTCAGTGAACCCTGTTGGTGACTTTAACCAAAGCTTATTACCTGGAGCTACCATGGCGAAGTTTCCTGACAGAGTCTCTACTTGTTGTGTAGGGTCAGTCACTTCAACATAAGCCGCGTTATATGTCGCACCAATTACAGTAACCTTAGTGTAGGGTTGGACATCACTTAGATTGATTCTGCTTTCAGAGGCACTTGTGTAATAAGCAGTGCTTGCTCCCAGGGTATATGTAGAAGTCTTTCCGTTGTTATAGACGGATAGTTTCCCATCAGCTAATTGACTGATCGTTCCTGATACCGTGTTGTCGTATTCAACCGTATTGTGAGCTTCAGCACGACTGAAAAAAGTCGCCAATTGCGCACGTGTTACAGCACCTTGCGGATCAAAACGATTGCCATCAAGTCCGTTTGCTAGGCCTAAATCAACGGCAACGTTGATGTAACCACGTTTGTTGGCAGACACTTTGGTATCATCCGCAAAGCCTGTTGGCTCACTAGCGGCCCCTGCTGCATCTGCGCTTTTTCCAAGGGAGCGGATTAACAGCTCCGCAATCCATTCCCGGGATGCTTTACGCTCTCCCCAAGAAGTCTTCAGATTATCTGGAGCCATTTCGGTTGCTTTATCGAGTAATCCTTGTTGAAAAGCTAACACAACATAATCCTTGTAATAATTCGTAACTTTAAAATCGGTAGGCAACGCTACCGCAGAAGAAGCATCCACTTTATCCTGCAGCTTCATAAACCGCAGGGCCATAAGCACTGCTTCCTGCTGAGTTACAGAATCACCCGGACGGAACAATCCATTATTTCCAACCACAATTCCTTGTGAAGCAAGTTTATAAATATGTTTTTCAGCCCAGAAGCCTGTCTTTACATCGCTAAAAATCCCTACAGATTGTGTAGTGGTTGATGTCGGTGTAGTGGCAGCTGTGTCTGCAAACACTGCACTTGCACCACCAAAAACCATAACGCCAGCCATAACAGCCGACACTGCTTTATTAGAATAAGCCTTCAATGGACGTTTTGACCTTTTTTGCGCGGACAATAGATTATTCCCCTCTCTATGACTCAAATAAATAGTATGTTTAAAAATTCGTCAGCTAGATGCCTAATTCCTTTGTTGCATAACCAATTAAGAATTATCTCTAGTCATAGGATGCAATAGATCCACATGGCCCATTAGACTTTCTACCTTTTCACCATCAACTAAAACTTCGATACTCTTTACTTCCGCAAATTGAAAATAAGTTTTGGCAAGTGAAGTAATGGCAAAGGATTCTCCACCCGCACCAAGCTGAGCTTCATCTGGTTTATGAATATCCATTACGATTTGACCCTCTACGAATTTTAATGATTTCAGTTCAATTTTCCCCCACAAAGGTACAAGATCTGTATTCTCACTACTTTGCAGTGCTTTGAACGTCTCTGTATATTTCTCAACATCGTCAGAGTAGTTAATCGTAGTCTTAGCAGGCACTAAATCCATAATTTGCGAATCAGTGTAATAAACTTCAATACTCTGGCTTTGCTTTTGTGTCTCATTTTCTACCGGCTTCGAAGATGGCTGAGTTTCTGCATTAGTATTATCTGCTGTCGGTTGCGGAGTGCTAGCCACTTCGGTTTCCTGATCATCAGATGGAGCTGGGGTACTTTCTCCAGCACCACTTACAACGTTTGTAGTATCTTGCTCCACTCCATTAGCAGGAGCTGCAGTAGGCTTATCTCCACAGCCAGCTATCACTAGTAGAAGTAGCGCAGCAACCCCAACCATAGTCCATTTTTGTTTAAACATTAATAAACGCCTCCTCTAGATGAATACGGGCAGACAGGTACCGCAAAACCACTTCTTGCCTTTTTATTGATAAAAGCAGAAAGCTGACTTTGCGGCGCTCGTCTGCCACTGGTCTGTTATTTTATACCCAAATATTCCTTGATCCCACTCACTATTGAAGCAGCAACTTTATTTTGTAATGCTTCCGTAAAGAGCAATGTCTCATCCTTCTTATTGCTAAGGTATCCTACTTCAAGTAGAACAGCAGGCATTTTCGTTTCACGAATGACATGGAAATTTCCGTATCGTACACCGCGATCACTAAGCCCTGTAGCCTCAACAAGATACTTATGCATTACTTTCGCTAAGGCCTTACTGGCTTCCCGCTGATAATACGTTTCTGTCCCGCTTGCCGCAGAAGATGCGGAACTGTTAGCATGTACAGAAATGAATAGATCTGCTTTTAAATTATTAGCCATAGCCGCTCTATCCTTGAGCTCCAAGAATGTATCGTCACTGCGTGTCAGTACGACATCGATATTACTTTCTTTTTTCAGCAATGCTGCTGTCTTAAGTACTATAGCTAAATTAAAATTCTTTTCGTATTTTCCTGTTACTCCTACTGCACCAGAATCTTTGGCTCCGTGCCCCGCATCCAGTACTACGAGCTTCTTGCCATCATTACCTGGCTGTGTTGAAGTATCATCCGTACTTTCTGCATTCAGGTCAATGATAACCAACTTAGAATCCGTCCCAGATACGCTGATGTTATAATTCTTAGGATAATTCAAATCAATTACAAAACGTACAGTATAAGGATTGGAGCTATAAAGCGAATACCGGACACCTGATACATCAGGATAATCCTTCACTTCCAGTTTACCATTCAGATCAGGATCAAGAACTTGTCCCGTACCAAACAAATCTGAGAAAGTGGCATTAGGAAAATCAATAACTAACCGATCCGGCCCTGTCATTACACTTACTTTTGGCTCGGAATTACCTTCCATCGCAATGCTTAAACGATTCTCACTAAAGCTCAAACCATTTATCATGGTTAAATTTTTAGTAGGATCTACCGGCGGAACAACAACTTCAGATCCACCATTTCCAGAGTTCCCATCAGAACTGCCGTTTTCATTTGAGGATCCTGGGGTAATAAGATACACGATCTTCTTCGCATTATCCCAAGTGACGGTGAGACCAAACTGCTCACTTATGAACCGTATAGGTACAAGTGTCGTATCACTCCGCAGGACAGGCGCAGTGGTAAGCTGTACTGTTTTGTCATCAACCGAAGCTGTCTTTTGATTAACAATAAGTTTGATGACCTTCCCTTGCTGTTCAATCGTCACCGTTTTGCTTTTTTGATCCCAGCCCACGGTATAACCAAGACTCTCGGAGATCAATCTCAACGGTACCATGATAGTATCATTCACATTTTCAACCGGTACTTTTTGCCCTGCAGTAATCTCTTTGCCGTCCAGATAAATCTTGCTATTCGCGGCAGCAGCATGTCCATGCTCAGGCAAAACCAACACAAAGAGCAACAATAACAACATCAAACTGAATTTCTTCATTCTTCACCTCTAAGAATCTAGTATTCGCCTGTGAATGGCGATCGTGGTGCCCCTGTCTCCGTCAACCTCAGACCTCTATTAGACGCTGGTAATCTATAAAGGTTGCGAATATATTCCATAAAAATTGAGAAATCTCACCAACCGCAAGTGTTAAAGCCCCAGATATTCCTTAATTCCGGCAACAATTTCTCTCGCTAATTTCTCTTGAAGCTGCTCACTATACATCGCCGATTCATTTCCTGAATTTGTAAGATATCCTACCTCTAGCAAGACTGCTGGCATTGTGGTTTCCCGTGTAACATGAAGGCTTTTCGTACGAATCCCGTTGTCTTTAAAACCAGTAGCGGCTAATAAATGCTTATGCATAATCTGAGCAAGAGGCAGACTATCACTGCGAGAATAATAGGTTTCACTGCCATTTATTTTATCTCTATTTGGATATCCAACCTCTAGCGAATTCGCGTGCACTGAAATAAAGAGATTCGCTTTAGCAGCCTCCGCAATTTTCACGCGATCCTGAAGCCCCAATGTAGCATCGTCAGTTCGAGTAAACACCACGTCAACTAATGCTTCCTGCGTTAACAGCGTTTGTACTTTGCGGATGACGGCCAGATTGAAGTCTTTTTCCAGCTTACCTGTGAGACTGACAGCTCCTGATTGAGTTCCGCCATGACCCGCATCTAGAACTACAATTGGCTTACCTAACGTTCCATTAGCCCCTGTGGTGTTGCCTCCGCTGTTAGTTACATTCAAATCAATCGTAACCAGCCCGGTGCTTTCATCCGTACTAAGCTGGTACGGTTGATTTCCAACCGTTTGAATTACGAATCTGACAGTGGACGGACTCACACTGAACAGTGCATAACGGATCTCAGAAACGAGCGGGTAGCCGGCAACGTCCAGCTTACCCTGTGGACCGCCAGTGGTGGTAACACCCGTAAGACTTCCAATGAAATTCGGATCGAACGCAGCACCCGGAAAATCTACGACGATTCGATCAGGGTTGCTCATTTTTGTAACGTTTGGCTTAGTAGCCCCCGACACAGCGATAATAAGTCGGTTCTCAGTGAATACTGCCCCGTTTACTAGAGGGCCTGTTGGAATTCCTGCTGTGCTTCCCGGTGCCGTAGTTGTTTGTGGAACTGGTGTCGGGCTGGGTGAAGTTACTACACTGCCAGCAGTTGTCCCGTTGTCACTTCCCGGCGTAGCACTTGGAGTTGGAGCAGGTGTATTAGTTGCTGTTGGATTGGTAGTATTCCCCTCAGGTGTCATTGCAGGATTGCTAACTTGTCCACCTGTCAAATAGACGGTTTTATCAACATTATCCCAGCCCACCTTTAAGCCGAACTGCTCGCTTACGAAACGAATTGGAACAAGTACTGTGCCGCCACTCTGCTTAGGAGCTGCATTTAAATCAAATGTCACCCCATCTGCATCAGCTGTTTTCCGTCCTACCGCCAGCTCAATGCTTTTACCATCCTGGTGAACGGTTACTTTCCGGGTCTGCTGCTCCCATAACACCTCGAATCCAAGATTCTCTACTACCACTCTGACCGGAATCATAACGCTACCATTTACATTTTCGAGTTTAATTCCTTTTGGCAAAGCAAGTTCCTGATTGTCCATAATAATTCTGCCTGTGCTGCTACCAGCTGCGGCAGCTTCTTGTCCGGTGGATGTTAAAAATAATAAAGGCAGTAACAAAAGCAGCAATACACGAAGCCCAGCTCTTCTCATTCTCATTTTCCGCTCCTTCTGCAAGTAATAGATCCTAGATAAGTATTTAGACGACAGAAATCACCAAATGTTTCCTTAATGACCAATGAATATATCGATTATAGCAAAAAAACTTCTATTTCCGACACCCGGAAATAGAAGTTTTGCGTATTTTTTGTAAAGTTTAAGAATCAGACCAGTTATATCCTCTTTTTAAGAGAATAGCTTTGCAGCATGACGCTCTTCATAAGCAGCAATTTCATCTGCATGTTGAAGGGTCAAACCGATATCATCCAAGCCTTGCAGCAGGAATTGACGACGGTGCTCATCCAGATCAAAGCTGATGCTCAGTCCGAATTCATCTTGTAAAGCATTGTTCTCAAGATCAACTGTCAGCTTGTAGTCCTCATGCTCAGCTGTCCGTTTGAACAATTCATCCACTTGCTCTTCCGAAAGCTTAATCGGCAGAATGCCGTTCTTAAAGCAGTTATTGTAGAAGATATCCGCATAAGAAGGTGCAATTACAACTCTGAACCCGTAATCCATAATCGCCCATGGTGCATGCTCCCGAGAGGATCCACAGCCAAAGTTAGCGCGTGAGATCAGAACAGAAGCCCCTTGATAACGTGGTTTATTCATTTCGAAGGCTGGAATATCGTTACCTTCTTCATCAAAACGCCATTCATAGAACAAAAACTGTCCAAATCCCGTCCGTTCAATCCGTTTCAAAAACTGTTTTGGAATAATCGCATCCGTATCTACATTTACCCGGTCAACTGGTGCAACAATTCCTGTTAATTTTTTAAAAGCATCCATAGTTTTATCCTCCCGTGTTCTCTCTAGTTCTATGAGCTGACGGCTTCCGTCTTATAATTCCAATCACGTACATCAGTGAAACGACCTTTGATCGCAGCTGCGGCTGCCATAGCTGGAGATACAAGATGCGTACGTCCTCCGCGTCCTTGGCGTCCTTCAAAGTTACGGTTCGAGGTAGATGCACAGCGTTGTCCAGGCTGCAGAACATCCGGGTTCATGGCCAAGCACATGCTGCATCCCGCTTCACGCCATTCAAAGCCAGCGTCAGTAAAGACTTTATCAAGTCCTTCTTTCTCAGCCTGCATCTTAACACGGCCCGAGCCTGGAACAACAATGGCAGTAACCTTTTCAGACACCTTATGACCTTTAGCTACCACTGCTGCAGCTCTCAAATCTTCGATCCGTCCGTTAGTGCAGGAACCGATAAATACATAATCGATCGGAATTTCAGAAATAGGTGTTCCAGGAGTCAAATCCATATATTCAAGCGCCTTTTCAGCAGCTTTACGTTCATTTTCAGTGGTGAAGTCCGCCGGATTCGGAACGCTGGAGTTGATGTCAGTTCCCATGCCCGGGCTAGTCCCCCAGGTCACTTGTGGAATCAATGTTTCCACATCAAATTCAACAACCGTATCGTACTGGGCGCCCTCGTCGCTTACAAGACTCTTCCATGCTTCTACAGCAGCATCATAAGCTTCGCCTTGCGGTACGTATTGACGTCCACGCAGATAATTAAAAGTAGTTTCATCAGGGGCAATCAAGCCAGCTCTTGCTCCGCCTTCGATCGACATATTGCAGACAGTCATACGTTCTTCCATCGACAATTCACGAATAGCTTCGCCTGTATACTCAATTACATAACCTGTGGCAAAATCAGTACCGTATTTAGCAATAACACCCAGGATCATATCTTTTGCTGTTACGCCAGGGTTACGTTTGCCTGTAAAGCGTACTTCCATAGTCTTAGCTTTGGATTGCTGCAAACATTGGGTAGCCATTACATGTTCAACTTCACTAGTTCCGATACCGAATGCCAGCGCGCCGAATGCACCATGCGTGGAGGTATGGCTGTCGCCGCAAACGATAGTTTTACCAGGATGTGTCAACCCGATTTCAGGACCCATTACGTGTACGACGCCTTGATCAATATCGTTCAGATCGAACAGTCTTACACCAAAATCAGCACAGTTCTTAGAAAGGGTATCAATTTGCTGCTTGGAGATTGGATCTTTAATGTTAAAACGATCTTTAGTTGGTACGTTATGATCCATCGTTGCGAAAGTCAGCTCAGGACGGCGAACCTTCCGGTTGCTGAGGCGAAGCCCTTCAAAAGCCTGCGGAGAAGTAACTTCATGAACCAAATGCAGATCAATATAAATAATGCTAGGTTTGCCTTCCTCTTGATGAATAACGTGATTCTCCCAAATCTTCTCAAACATTGTCTTGTTGCTCATAATTTCACCTCATTAATAGAATCGTTCATTGGAAGAGAGCGTGGAGTCTCTCTTGAATGATCTAAATATAACACCCCTGTCTTTATAATTCCAAGATATGATATCTATAAAAGTGATAGTCTGAACCTATAAGCTGAGTTAGAGTATGTTGAGGCACAATATGTAGGTGCAATGCACAAGCGGGATGTGTAGGAACGTTGCGCAAGCTGGATGTGTAGGAGCGTTGAGCAAGCGGGATGTGTAGGAGCGTTGCGCAAGCGGGATGTGTAGGAGCGAGGCGCAAGCTGGATGTGTAGGAGCGTTGAGCAAGCGGGATATGTAGGAGCGTTGCGCAAGCGGGATGTGTAGGAGCGTTTAGTTGTATTTTGTACAGCTATATTCCTGTGAATCATTCGTTAATGAATATAACTGTATTTTGTGCAGCTATTTTCTTGAATTATCGCTCTATAGCTGGGAACTCTGGTTTTTAGTTGTATAGAATACACTTAAAACCAAAATCATCCCTTTTGCATACGAAATAGCTGCACAGAATGCAGTTATCTCATAGATACTCTCAAGATCCGGCGCAATAAATATACTGCGGGAGGGTATCGGATACTTCGATCAGTGTAGTAGGGATAATTCTTGAAAACAGGCCCCGCAAATTCTGGGGAGTGAAGAAGTGAATGCTCCTTCGGGTTGCCTATACAAAACTATAATCCAATAGGATATACTTATAAGTAAATCATTTCCCTAAGGAGTCCATATATGGAACTGAGACAACTGCAGTATGTGCTGCAAATCGCAGCCGAAAAAAACTTTTCACGTGCAGCGGACAAGCTGCATATTGCCCAGCCCTCGCTCAGCCAGCAGCTTTCCAAACTGGAAAAAGAGCTCGGCGTAATGCTTTTTCAGCGTAATACCAGCTCAGTTGAGCTGACCTACGCAGGTTCTAAATTCGTTGAACAAGCCCAGATTATCATTGACGCAGTGGAGCTGCTGCGACAAGAGATGTCCGACATATCAGAACTGCGCACTGGACGTGTAGTTGTGGGCAGTATGCCGATTACAGGTGCACATCTTCTGCCGCATGTGCTTCCAGTTTTCAAACAAAATTATCCTGAGGTAGAAATTACGCTGCTAGAAGACTCGTCGATGAACCTAGAGAAGCTCACGGCAAGTGGTCAGACCGATTTAAGCCTGCTCTCCTTACCCCTCGAAATTCCTGCTCTAGCTTATGAAGAGCTTGGAGAGGAAAGAATTGATCTTGCCGTCCCTCCTGAACATCCGCTCGCTAAACGAATCTTAGATGGAACACGGACCTCACTTGAAGAGCTTAAGGACGAACCTTTCATCGTACTTAAGGAAGGTCAGGGCTTCCGCAAAATGACTGTGGAGCTGTGCCGGAAAGCCGGATTCGAGCCACGAATCGTTTTCGAGAGCAATAATATGGAAACCGTTCAATCCCTAGTGGCAACAGGTATGGGCGTGACTCTTGTTCCTCGTTTTATCGCTCGTGCACCGCGGAGTGAATTTGTTCCAGTCTACTTACCGCTCGCTGATCCGGTGCCTAGTCGTACGCTAGTTGTAGCATATCGACGCGGACGATATTTATCCAAGGCCGCAAAGGCTTTTGTAGAAACATTCAAATCAACCGTGTCTGAATTAACGGAAGAATAGAATATATACAAATAAAGTGCCCCAGTAACCATTCGCGTGGTTGCCGGGGCACTTTTTCAGGTAAACCTCTTTTAACAGTACTAGATTATTTACGCAAATTACGCTGTGTAATCAGGCGGTTCTGATCATCCGACACACGTGCTTTACTTGAATCAGTCAATCCCTTATCAATTGGAGCCCCGGTGTGCTCTTCCACAAATTCACGAGTCACACTATTCTGAAGCTCTGCTACTTCGTTTGAATCTTGATTCTGTCCCTGCTCGGCATTGTTGTCTTTAGTCAATTTAATCCACCTCCTGGTAACAGATTATAAGTTCTTTACCCCTTCTCTTTGACGTTAAACATAATATATAGAGCTTTCTGCATGAAGAAATATATCCTACGTTTTCCCTTTGCAATGCAACCAGCTCCATGGTATTCTATTGAAAATAAGTGAAACGTGCAGACGGGACCAGTAAGAATGAGTCTAACCGCGCCTAGAGAGTAGATTCCGACAGGCTGAAAGAATTTACCGCGGTTTTCGTTCCGAATCCTACCCCCGAGCGGCCTGTGTCTAACAGGACGGATCCTCCCGTTATGAGAATGAAGTCGGATGATCCCTCATCAATGAAGGTGGTACCGCGGAAGTTTATAAGCTTTCGTCCTTTGCTAAGTCTAAGGATGGGGGCTTTTTGTTGTTTTCAGGACTTAATAAACGAAGAGGATGTGGACAGAAATGACGACGCGAATCGTGGTCAAAATAGGCAGCAGCTCGCTGACCGGACCCGAGGGCGGTTTGAATCGTGAAGCAGTCTCCTTTTTTGCCTCAGAGATTGCCGAGTTGAAGAAAAACGGCTGTGAGGTGTTGTTAGTAACCTCTGGTGCGGTAGCCGCAGGCTTCCGCAGTATCGGTTATCCAGCACGTCCGAAGCTGCTGCATGAGAAGCAGGCCGCTGCGGCTGTGGGTCAGGTACTGCTGATGCAGGCTTATCAGGAAGCTTTTGCCCAGCATGGAATTACTACCGCGCAAATATTGCTGACTCGCACCGATTTCTGCAGCCGCAGAGCCATGAATAACGCTATGATGACTGTAGAAGAGCTACTTCGCCAAGGAGCGGTGCCCGTATTTAACGAGAATGACACTGTCTCCGTAGATGAACTGAAATTTGGCGATAATGATACCCTCTCTGCGCTCGTAGCTAACCTGTTAAAAGCCTCTAGACTGCTTGTTTTAACCGACATGGATGGTTTATACAGTGGAGATCCCCGCAAGCATCCGGATGCTGTCCGTTATCAGTTCGTAGATGACATTACACCGGAGATATATGCTATTGCTGGTGGAGCTGGCTCTAGTGTTGGAACAGGCGGTATGCGATCCAAAATCGATGCGGCCAAAATTGCTACTCGGGGTGGTGTTCCTGTCTTTGTCGGAAGAGCCACCGAACCTGGTGATTTACAGCTTGCTGCAACGGGAGAAGGCAGGGGCACTTATTTTGCAACAAAGCTATCCTCTCTTCCCGTCAAAAAACAATGGCTAGGCTTTATGTCTACCCCTCTCGGCTCCCTATACGTGGACGAAGGGGCTGTAGAAGCTTTGCTACATGGCGGACACAGCCTGTTGCCTGTAGGCGTCAAACAGACAGAAGGTAGTTTTCACGCAGGAGATGTTGTAGAAGTCCTTGGACCCGACTCCAAATTGCTTGGACGTGGGATTGTAAATTACGATGATGCTCAGCTGCGCAGCATTCAAGGTCTGCCAAGCCGTGAAATTGTACCGAAGCTGGGAGAAGTACACCGGCTTGAGGTCATTCACCGTGACGAATGGATTACACTGAGATAAGCATTTTTTTCAATTCAAATATAGGGAGGAACCGTCATGAGTGAAGTTATTAATAAGAGTAAATTAGCCAAGGAGACAACAGGAGTTCTAGCAAGCTTAACAACTGGCCAGAAGAATGAAGCACTGCTGGGCATGGCCGATGCACTTCGCCGCGAAGCTCCCGCCATTATCACCGCCAATGCGGAGGATTTGGAACGAGGAAGACTTAATGGAACTCCGGAATCCATGCTCGACCGGCTGGCATTAGATGTTGACCGGATTAACAGCATTGCCGAAGGCTTGCAACAAATCGCTGTATTACCGGACCCTATCGGTGACACGCTAGAAAGCATTGAACGTCCTAACGGCCTCAACATCCAGAAGCTGCGTGTTCCGCTTGGTGTGATCGGCATCATCTACGAAGCACGTCCCAATGTGACTGTTGATGCTGCGGGTCTATGTCTTAAAACCGGCAACGCTGTTGTGCTGCGCGGTGGCTCCTCTGCCCTGTCCTCCAACCGTAAAATTGTCGAGGTTCTGCACAATGCTCTTGCTGAAACCTCAATGCCGCCTAACGCGCTTCAGCTGATTGAAGACCCAAATCGTTCTTCAGTAGATGAAATGCTAAAGCTGAACGGACTTTTAGATGTGATTATCCCGCGCGGAGGCAGCTCTCTTATTCAAAATGTAGTCCTTAACGCAACCGTTCCCGTAATTGAAACTGGAGCAGGCATCTGCCATACTTATCTCGACGCAACTGCCTTGCCAGAAATGGCACAGGACATTAGTTTAAATGCCAAAGCTCAGCGCCCTTCGGTATGTAACTCTATGGAAACACTACTCGTTCATCAGGATTACGCGAGCAAATATCTGTTATCCTTAGCCGAAGCATTCCGTGAGGTTCATGTAGAACTTCGTGGCTGTCAACAAACCATCTCTCTTGTCCCATGGGTATTACCTGCAACCGTAGAAGACTATGCTACAGAATACAATGATTATATCCTTAATATTAGAATCGTCAGTGATATGGAAGAAGCTATGCAGCATATCGCCCAGTATGGCACGAAACATTCGGAATGTATCGTAACGGAAGATCAGGAGAACGCCACACGCTTTTTACAAGAAGTGGATGCTGCCGCTGTTTATCACAATGCCTCAACCCGCTTCACGGATGGCTTTGAATTTGGATTCGGTGCAGAGATTGGTATTAGTACCCAGAAACTCCACGCTCGTGGCCCGATGGGTCTGCCTGCACTAACTTCAACCAAATATAAGATCTACGGAACGGGACAAATTCGGGGTTAGTATACACGTTTAAGTATTCTATCACACAACTTTTAGGAGGATTTTAGCCATGTGTCAGCAACCTTCAGTTCCACTCATGAATCATAATATTGTTTTTTATGGCGCAGGCTCCATGGCAGAAGCCATCGTTCGCGGGATGATTAGCCGCAATATCGTAAAGCCCGATAATGTCATCATGCTCAATCGCAGCAGCAGTGAACGTCTGGCAGAATTAAAAAGCCGTTATGGTGTAATAGGCACAAATGATCCCGAACAAAAAGTAGAATACCTACGTAACGCACCAGTAATAGTACTGGCAATGAAACCTAAAGATGCTGCAGAATCCTTACGCGGACTAGGCCCGCTTCTTTCTCCGGATCAGATTGTAGTTTCTGTCATTGCAGGTCTATCTATTCGAACCATGCAAGGTCTACTTGGCAAAGCACAGCCTATTGTTCGCACAATGCCTAACACCTCCAGTTCCATCGGTCTGGGTGCCACTGGTCTAGCCTTCTCCAAAGAAGTAGACGAAAGAGGCCGTCGCCTTGCTCTTAATATCTTTGAGGCTGTCGGGCTTACAACAGTCATTGATGAGGAACGTATGGAAACCTTGACCGGAATTTCAGGCAGCGGGCCTGCGTATATCTATTACATGATGGAAGCCATGATCGCCGCTGGTATCCGTGGTGGGCTGCCACTTGATCAAAGCACCGAATTAACTGTTCAAACTGTGCTGGGAGCTGCCCGAATGGTACAACAGACGGGAGAAGAACCCGCAGCACTTCGTAAGAAGGTTACTTCCCCTAACGGTTCAACACAAGCAGCTATAGAAGTGCTTGAACGAGGGGAATTCTTTGAAACTGTGATTGCTGCCGTTAACCGATGTGCCGAGCGCTCACGTGAAATGGGTGCTGCCCTAGAGAAAGAGCTTCGTTCTTAATCAAAAAAAGATCGCAGCCCATCCCCTCATCGGGTGGGAAGCGATCTTTTTTTTACCTTGTTACAACATTTCCATAATTATCTCTTACGATTACCTTTAGATTTACAGGAGCCGCAACGGTCACGTTCAACGCATTCCTGGAGTTATCGAATACTAGATGTCTAGGTATGTCTCCTAAGATAACGTAAAATGTGTCTCCGACTTGCTTAGTTTGCAACAGCCGCTTCTCTTGCTCTTGCTTGAGTTGCCCTTCTACCGTGGAATAACTCCCAAATACATTCAACTCGTTCCCAGCCGTTCGATCAACCATAATTCCATAAGGTTCGGCAGCCTGGATTATAAGTGTGCCTACACCCTGTGGAACATTCCCCTTCCATTCCGGCAAGGAATAATTCTCCTCCGTAGAGGAGATCACATGTCGAAGTTCTTGTGTTAATCCTAAAGAGCTGACTCCTGCGAATACTAAACAGCACACTGCCAGAAATCCGACGAACAGAACACTTAGCACATCATAGTACATTTTCCCTTTACCACGGAACCATAAGGTGTAAATTACAATTTCTAAACCAAGTAAGATAAAAATGAGCGGCCACCAAGCAAGTGTTGTCTCGAACACATCCGCTCCTTTCCACTGCGAGACCATTATTAATGCCCCGAGAAATAAAAGGCTCAGTCCCATCGACAACGTACCTACACGCCAACTTCTAGATTTCCCTTCGTTCACTGGAAACTCGCTAGTTACCATGACTCCCGGCTCTACTTCTACTGGATTATTCAAGATTGACCCCCCGCCCCTTTTCTGCCTTTATTATTCTTACTTCCAGTCATCAGCTTCACCCCACCACCAATCAATAACACGGAGACGACAATGGTCTTAAAATATTCATTTACGCGATATTCCAGCCGCCATTCTGGAAATCTGATATCGATGGCAGGAACTGCGACATTCACAACAATAAAGTATAATCCGAGACACATCAGGACTGCTCCGAGCCAGCCTTGATGATTTAAGAAACCTTCGATAACCGGCTTATCCTGCAAAGGTTCACGTCCATATCGGCTAACTAACTGTAAGCCATCGAATAAGCTATAGAACCAAATGACCGGGATAAGGAAAAAGAGCAATGTTAACCGCAATAGATCCATGACATAGATACTTCCTAAGAAAAGAAGCATGAGCTGGAGCCCTCTTTTTTGCAGTCCCAGATACATCTGTCCAGCGCCAGGAAATGCGGATAGTAATGTCGCTAATACTTTGCTGCGTCGTCCTTCCTCACGTCCAGCCTCCATCTCTTCGAATAATGTGCGGTCAACAAGCATTTCTCCTGCTTGTTTACGATGGATCAACTGAACTGCATCAAACATGCAATACAGCCAAATTACTGGCAATACTCCAAACAGCAGCAAAAATGCATCACTCGAAGTAATTCCGGCCAAGAACAACATAACGGTCATGAATCCGAAAAAAGAAATCAGAAAGGATAGTCCACGCTGCATCAGCCCCATATGAAAATGACCCAATCCAGGAATGAAAGACAATAAGATGACATGCACACGTTCATTATCCTCCGTCTTTACGGGCATAGTAGAACTAAAATCCAGCATTGATCCATCAGGCGCTACAATTGGAGTGGGCATTTGCAGTAATTTAATCACCAGATGAATCATCGAAAGAATCCATAGAAGTAAGAATCCGATCACTCCCAATGCCAGAATTCCCTCATCCCCTTCAGCCATAGCAATTAAGAATGACATAAATAACACACCAAAGCTTAGCAAAAAATAAACAATCCCTTGTGGGCGTCTTCCCATATAATAATGACCTGCTCCAGGAATCATATTAAGAAAAAGACCCTTAATTTTATTACGCTGCTGTTGCATTGTTCATTTCTCCTCTCATTTCTGTCTTCCGTCCATAATCCGGCTCAACCATCCGCTGGTGGCTTGCATGAATTGTTCGCTATAAGATGGCGAATTATCTTTCTTAGGGACAATAAGCTCCATTTCACCCGTGAGTAACTTATCAAACATCCCGGAAGACATAATCAACAGCGTTAACGAAGCAGCAACGGCATAATGAAAGATTGTTTTATCATACCAGCGATAACGCCGTGATCCTTCTTCTTGCCCCGCTACTTCTTCTATGACTACTGAAGATCTCACCGTAGCCACCCAATCTCCCATAACTCTCTCTGTAAAAGCAGACGAATTCTCCAATGAAGGCAGATCCTCCTTTAGCTCATCCAGCATCTCCATGTATGAAACAAATGTGTCTTCATCCTTGAGCAGCAATTGTTCCCATTCATCTCGCTCTATACTATCTTCTTGCCCTTCAAGATAAGCTTTTGCCTGCTCGCGGCGAATTAGGTTTTCTCCACTCTTCATCATAGCCATTCGTCCTCCTTCCAATGTTTTCGCATCCATTGTCTCGCCCTATATAGTCTGGACTCCACCGTCTTCAGAGTAATTTCATTTTCAGCAGCAATTTGCTCATATTTTTTATTTTCCAGATAATAAGCCACCATAATTTCCCGATGACCCTCCGGTAAATTGTTGATCTCACCCGACAGACGATTCATCCGGTCACGACGGACAACAGTAGCTAGTACATCCTCCTCATTAGAAGGTGTCTGGCTCAGCACAAGCTCATAGTCACCAGGTAACTCTCGTAGCCGATCACGTTTACGTTTGGCATCAATAGCCTTATTTAAGGCGATCCGCGTAATCCATGATTTTAAGCCTTGATAACGGTAGTCAGGGAGAGATCTATACATCTGAAGAAAAGCTTCCTGAGCAGCGTCTTCAGCCCCTTTGACTTCACGTAATACAGAATAGGTGATTTTGTATATGTGCTGACTGTATGTATTTACAAACTGGCGAAATGCATCTTCGTCTCCTTGGCAAATCCGCTTGATTAATAGCTCTTCCTCAATGACTCTCCCCTCCTTCCCACAGCAATAGACGCTGAGATCCTCGCCTACCCCTGCACTTATCTAAAAAAATAAAAAAAGAACCGTACAGACTCTAGCAATAGCTAAAGCAATACGGTTCTCTCCTAAACGATCTATCTTCCACCATTGCGGAATTTTTGTGTATACGTCTTAACATCCTGAGCGTTCTTGACCCGGTTACGGGCCCATTCCAGCAATATCCGGTCGATATAACGAAAATGAACCTTCCCCGCAAATACGGATTCCTTGAGTGCTAACAGAATCAGCTCCTCAGGATATCGGTCTTGATCCACCCAGCTGGAAATCGTCTCACATTCCATTGGAGACAGCGGGCGCCCGAATTCCTTCTCGAAAATACTGAATAGATTCCGGCTCTCCTCTTTATCTCCAAGTGAAGAAGGAGATGTGGGGGGAGTTCCGAATCCTCCACCTGACGCAGCAGCCCGGGGAGCTGATGTTGCATATGCCCCTTTGTCCTTATCTTGCTCATTTTCTTGTACAGCTGTCGCAAGATAAGCACCTAGCTTTCCATATAGCCCTGAGAAATTGTAGCGTTCATAATGGATATCTCTTAGCTCATCGTTGTCTCCATCGATGCTAATGAAACCTTCCTTCATGAGCTTCTGCAATTCTCCGGCGAGAACGGAAATGCTACGACCAGTTACGACCTGAAGCTCCTCCAGAGAAGGGAACTCAATCCCTTCCACTTGCCTGAAGGAGAGCAGATGAATCAGCAGCATCGCTTCACTTCCGCTTAAATTCAGCTTCCGGTAATACTTCAGTAAAGCGTAAGGTATGACGGCCATTCCGTTCTCCAGACCGAAGGAGACGCCTTCGCTCCAGGTACTCCATGTCTTGCCGTCCATGTGCTTCCCCCTTTGTTCAAATCCTAAGAACTTATGGGTAGAGGCGGTACAGTGTACGTGGGAATGGAATAGTCTCACGTACATGGTCAAGACCACAGATCCAAGCTACAGTACGCTCAAGCCCAAGTCCAAAACCGGAGTGAGGTACAGATCCGTAAGTACGCAGATCCATGTACCATTTATAAGAGTCCATCGAAAGATTGTGCTCTTTATAACGCTCTTCAAGCAGCGCAGGATCATCGATCCGCTGTGAACCCCCAATAATCTCTCCATAACCTTCAGGAGCGATCATATCAGCACACAGTACGACTTCAGGACGATTTGGATCCGGCTTCATGTAGAACGCTTTGAATGAAGCAGGATAATGAGTAATAAATACAGGTTTATCGTATGCTTCAGCGATTGCTGTTTCATGAGGTGCACCAAAATCATCACCCCAAGCAATATCTTCAAAGCCTTTATCATTCAAGAACTTGATCGCATCGTCATAAGTAATGCGTGGGAATGGTGCTTTGATATTCTCCAGCTTGGAAATATCGCGGCCTACCGCTTCCAACTCCGCACGGCAATTCTTCAATACGGATTGCACTACGAAGCTAATAAACTCTTCCTGAACCTTCAAGCTTTCTTCATGATCTGTGAAGGCCATTTCCGGCTCGATCATCCAGAACTCGATCAAGTGGCGACGAGTCTTAGATTTCTCCGCACGGAAGGTTGGTCCAAAGGAATATACACGGCCCAGTGCCATAGCTGCAGCTTCCATGTACAATTGTCCACTTTGGGTCAGGTAAGCATCCTCATCGAAGTATTTCGTGTGGAACAAGTTAGTAGTTCCCTCTGCTGACGTTGGCGTCAGAATCGGAGGATCCACCTTTGTAAATCCGCTCTCGTTGAAGAACTGTTGGATTGCCCGGATAATCTCCGCACGAATAACCAGAACAGCCCGCTGCTTCGAGGCACGGAGCCAGAGGTGACGGTGATCCATCAAGAAATCAACGCCATGCTCTTTCGGAGTAATTGGATAATTCTCTGTAAGGTGCAGAACTTCAATTCCGGTAACAGTCATTTCAAAACCGGATTGACTGCGAGGCTCCTCACGAATAATACCGGTCACATACAATGAGCTTTCCTGTGTGAGGCTCTTAGCTGCATCCCATACCTCTTCAGGCACTTCTGATTTCACTACAACTCCCTGAATATAACCTGTACCATCGCGAAGCTGCAGGAACTGAATTTTACCACTGGAGCGCTTGTTGTTTACCCAACAACCGATAACAACACTTTCTCCAACATGTTCATTCACGTTCTTGATTACACTCTTGTTAGCCATGCCTTCAATCTCTCCTCTAATTTAGCCGTTAATTCCTTGCACAATACGGTTTGTATCACGTGCGATGACAAGTTCTTCGTTAGTCGGAACTACAAGCACCTGCACTTTGGAATCTACCGTAGAGATACGACGCGGGTCGCCGGAGCGAACTTTATTAGCTTCAACATCCAACTCAATACCCAGGAACGTAAGGTTATTTAGCAGTTTCTCACGTAGCAATGAAGCATTTTCACCAACACCAGCAGTGAATACGACAGCATCTACACCGTTCATAGCAGCCGCATAAGAACCGATATACTTGCGCAAGCGGTACTCATACATTTCAAAAGCTAGCGTGGAATTAGGCTCACCTTTTTCCATACCCTCAATAATATCACGCATATCACTGCTTACGCCCGAAATTGCTAGAAGTCCACTATGTTTGTTCAACATGGAGTTAACTTCGCCTACGGACAATTCTTCCTTGTTCATCACGTAAGGTACAATTGCTGGATCAAGATCACCACTGCGAGTACCCATCATCAAACCTTCCAGAGGAGTCATACCCATGGAAGTATCCACAGACACTCCATCTTGAACTGCAGTTACACTACCTCCGTTACCGATATGACAAGTAATGATCTTCAGATCTTCCAACGGACGCTCCAAGTACTCCGCAGCAGCTTTGCTTACGAAGTCGTGTGATGTACCGTGTGCGCCATAACGACGAACTTTATATTTATTGTACAGTACTCTAGGAATCGCGTACATATAAGCTTTTTCAGGCATTGTTTGATGGAATGCAGTATCGAATACAACAACCTGCGGTACACCCGGCATATTTACTTCAGAAGCCGTAATCCCCATCATTGCTGCTGGGTTATGCAGGGGTGCAAGGTCAAACAATTGACGAATTTTAGTCTTGGCATCAGCGTCCACAAGTGCGGAAGCTTTGAAGAATTCACCACCATGTACTACACGGTGACCCACAGCATTGATTTCTTTAATGGATTCAATAACGCCATGCTCTTTATCCGTTAGGCAAGCTAGAACTTTACGAATCGCTGTGTTATGCTCCAAAATTTCACTTACTTCTGTTACTTCAGCTTTACCAGTAGGTTTATGGTTCAGAATGGAGGAATCCATCCCGATACGTTCCACCAAACCTTTAGCCAAAACGGATTCATCAGCCATATTGTACAATTGATATTTTAAAGAAGAACTACCGGAGTTAATTACTAGAATATTCATATACGGTCACCATCCTTGTCGTACTGGAAGAAGCCTTCGCCTGATTTCATACCCAATTGTCCTGCACGCACCATCTTCTTAAGGATCGTGGAAGGACGATATTTCAGCTCACCATATTCACGGAACATATTTTCGAGTGCAGCAAGAACCGAATCCAGACCAAATCTGTCAGCCATTTCAAGCGGTCCATATTGGAATTGATAACCAATACGCATAGCATCGTCAATATCCTGTGCGGAGGCAACGCCCTCTTGCAGTACATGCATAGCTTCGTTGATAAACAAGCAAATGAGGCGTGATGTTACAAATCCTGGGGATTCATAAATCATTACACCTTTTTTCTCAACAATTTCATCAACAAAGGATTTTGTATCTTCAAAAGTAGCATCTGAAGTTTTCAGACCGCGTACAATTTCAACAAGATCCACTTTAGCTACAGGGTATATGAAATGCATTCCGATCACGCGTTCCGGATACATTGTAGAACTTGCAAGTTCAGTCAAGCTAAGTGTTGACGTATTGCTGGCAAGAATAATGTGGTTTGGACATACTTGATCCAGTTGATTTAATATTTTTTTCTTTTCTTCTAAATCCTCAACGATTGTTTCGATAACCATGTCACAAGAGCTCAGCTCTGCGAAATGTGTCACTTTTTGAATGCGGCTAAGAATCAGCTTCTTCTCAGCTTGAGTGATCGCCCATTTCTCCAGTTGCTTATCTAGACTTGTCTCGATCATTTCGTAGGAGTAGTCCAGTTTCTCAGGGGTTTTCTCCACCAGCAATACATCCAGGCCCTTGGCTGCCAGCATTTCGGCAATCCCTTGTCCCATTGTGCCACCGCCGATGACACCAATTTTCTTGAAATTCATAAAAAAGTCTCCATCCTTTCAGGTATCTATACTTTTGTATTGTACCTTGTCTGTCGCAAAAATTTATAAAGCCCGACATATAATGATATCTTAGCATGCCTGAAAAGTAAAAAAAAATAACCAGCATAAATATTTATGCTGGTAAACGCACGCTGTCACGAAATTGACATCGAAATTGCTCTCCAGAGAGCACTTCTTCCTTCATTAAAATGTCAAGGGAGTAATCAAATACATTTCGTTGCTTTTCAAGGTGGTCGTGAGTACGTACCATCAACTCGTCCAATATTTTACTGTTTTCCTTCATAAGCTCTTCAGTGGTAACCATTTCCAGTTTGGCAATACCCAACGAAGTCAATCCGGATTTCATCATGGTTTCGACAATATTCAGGGCCTGATCAAAATCGCCACGTGAACCTGTGCTTCGTCCGCCATAATACATTTCTTCTGCAGCCGCTCCACCAAGTGCGATCATAATCTGATCTTCGAGATAATCTTTGGTGTACAGATACTGCTCTTGCTGAGGATTGTGACGTACATAACCAAGGGCTTGCCCCCGCGGAGTCAGCGTAACCTGACTGACACTTCCCGGACGAAGCAGTTCTGCCATAATGGCATGTCCCAATTCGTGGATCGCCACCCGTTTTTTCTCTTCGTGGTTAGTTTCTCTGTCCGTTTTTTCCCCCATCATAACCTTGTCAATCGCCATCGACAGATGCCGCTGCTCAACCTCTGTCAATTCCTCACGCATCATATAAATTGCTGCCTCATTCATAACACTTTCGAGCTGAGCACCGGAAAAACCATAGGCTTCTTCGGAAATTTTGTCGAGGTTCACATTGGCATGAAGCGGCTTATTTTTGGCATGCAATTCGAGAATCGATCTGCGGCCTTTTTTATCAGGCATGTCCACTTGAATATGACGGTCAAACCGGCCAGGACGCAGCAATGCTGAATCAAGCATTTCTTTACGGTTAGTGGCTGCTACCAGTAGAATGCGTGGTGTTTCGTTGTTATAGATCCCGTCCATCTCAGTCAACAGCTGATTCAAGGTCTGATCATATTCTCGCTGCTGTCCGCCCTCACGCTTACCGCCAATTACGTCAATTTCATCTATGAAAATAATAGCGCTTTGCTTGTTTTCCTTAAGGGCGCGGGTACGGGCATCCTTAAACAAATCGCGGATACGGCCGGCACCGACACCTACGTACATTTCTACAAACTCACTGCCTGATGCTGCCACAAATACAGAGTTTGTATAATGTGCTGCTGCTCTAGCCATAAGGGTCTTACCTGTTCCTGGAGGGCCTGTAAGCAGAATCCCTTTCAAAGGCCGAATCCCGAATTTGCTGATTTCCTCATGCCGGATCAAAAAATCCAACGCTTCACGAAGCTCCTGTTTTGCATTGTCTTGCCCGCCAATTTCTTCAAAAGTAAGCTTTGAAGGTCCATCCTTCTTGCGTTTCTTCCCGGCACCTGCATTTACCGCAAGTCCGCCTCTTAAATGAGCAATGATAAGTAAGGCCGTGAGCATCCCAGCAGCAATTACAATCGGGAATATATTAATGCCTAGAAAAGCCATAAAAATAAACAAGACAGGAATAAATCCGATTAGAATTTCTTTAAGGTATTTAGGCATTATTCCATACCCCCAATGTCGCAGGTTTACGCGGCAAAATAATAAATTTGCTTTCTTTTCCATTACTCAAGCTTACATAGACATTATTGTCATCAATTTCTGTTGAGGCTATCACATTTTTATATTGCGGATATTGCGCTTTGAGTCCATCAAGTTCTGTGGGTATAAGTGTATATTTACGGCTCTCCATGGCTTCGGCTACAGAGAACATCGCTTTATCCCAGTATTCATCCAGCAGTTCACTGGAGTTCTGTTCTACATCAAGTTTTAGTGTACGTCCATCAATCATCGATTTTCCTTCTTGGGAGACGTACTGAACCAGTTCACGTAATTTCGTGCCTGGCTGGAGATCAAGTTTCAAAGTGACCTCATTGCGGTTAATACTGATATGAGAATTATTGACGCCCTCATATTGAGATACAATCTTCTGAAGTGGTTCCTGCATTGCAAACTGACGATACAAAAAGAAGCCACCAAACAATAGAGTAGCCGACAGTAGAGACGTTATCAGCACAGGTACAAGACGTAATTTCAAGAAACGTCCTCCTCTCAAAGATGACAAAATATAAAGCTCATTATAATAATTTATAGCTACTTGAGAGCTCATCAGAGAGACTGAAGTCTCTTATTGCTGTTCTAATTACAAGTAGTAGTATATCACAGGTGTATATACTAATTTCAAAATAAATGTGAATATATTTAAAATTTAATTTTTTAAATATTTCCATCAATACCAAATAAATTCCTCACTTTCGACAAAATCGGCCTTGATTTTTAATCAATCGGCCTATTTTCGTATGTGAATATAAGAGAATATTCGGTGATAACCACCCATTCAGTATATCACTTAGTATATCACTTTTGTACATCAAATAAATGTAAACAAGCGAACTTATAATAAGTTCGCTTGTTTACTATGCCACCCTTAATTTCCTTATGTTCAGCTTAACTTTTAGGTAAACTGTAACCTTCGCCCATTCGGGACCCATCCGAAAAGCGATAAAATTGATAATAATACCGACCGCTCTGTTTATAAAAAAGCTGCCAAGCATACTCTCCGTTATATACTCCCGGCAGCAAGCGTTCAATCGTTATGTCCGGAAGATCAGCTTTGATAATGCCGCGTATTTGGGCTTCCGAGGTTCCTTTACTTAGTTCCTCAGCAAACACTGCGTCGTCGCCTTCAGCAAATTTTCCATCTACCGTAAAGCGGACCCAGACCATAAGAGCAGTCCCGGCTTCATTTTTCCCTGTTAATACCCAGTACACTGCATTTTCATCCCAAACCGATTTTTGTGCTTTGGTTACCTCTGTTAGACCCGCTCTGGTTTTGGCAACATCCTTAGCGATATCACGCTCGTTCCATTGATCTTTCATAATATAGGCATAGAACTGGATAAGTCCAAACCCCAGGAGCAGAATCAGAACTGACCCCAGGAGGATCCATTTTTTCCTTTTCTTCAAGGTACAGCTCCCTTTCTAGTAATATATCTTTTTTGATTATATAACACACCCGCGCGTTTATCCAAAATTTCATAATTTTCTAGCTTTCCCAGCCTTAAAAATACACAAAAGGCCGCAACTTTTGCTAAAAGCAAAAAGTCGCAGCCTATTATTTATTCGTTATTCTCCAGACTTAACGCTTCAATAAACCTTCGAAGGCTTCTTGCGCTTTACGCCGGATAGCTTCCTCATCCAGGGTTAAGCATTGTCCATGCTTGATGACCTGTTTACCATTCACCCACACATGCTCAACATCCTTAGCGCTAGCAGAGTAAACTGCATGAGACAACAGATCTGTGTGTGGCAGCAAATGCGGCTGATCGATATCAATAGCAATGAAATCTGCTTTCATCCCTACAGCAAGTCTGCCTACATTATTTAAAAAGATGGACTGCGCGCCATATTCTGTAGCCATACGCAGAGCCTCTGGAGCTGGAACAGCCGTTGGATCACCGCTGACACCCTTATGAATGAGAGCTGCAAGCCGCATCTCTTCAAACATATCCAAGTTATTGTTGCTTGCCGCGCCATCCGTGCCAAGAGACACCTTCACACCAGCTTTTAGAAGATCAGTAACCCGAGCCACTCCGCTAGCCAGCTTCAAATTACTGCCCGGATTATGAGATACACCCACATTATGGCGAGCCAAGATCTCAATCTCTTCATCATTTAAATGAACACCATGTGCAACTATCGATGGACGTGTGAACATGCCAAGCTTCTCTAAGTGAGCTACAGGACGCAACCCGTAATCCGCCACATTTTGTTCCACTTCACGTTTCGTTTCGGACATATGCGTATGCATCGGTAAATCCAGATCATGCGCTGCCTGCACGAACTTAACCAGGAAGTCCGGAGGGCAAGTATAAGGGGCGTGCGGCGAGATCATAGTAGTAATTCTACCTTCAGCCTTTCCATGCCAGTTACGGGCAAAAGAAATCGCTTCCGCAAGCTTGTGATTCTGTACATCCTCTGGACATAACCCGATCACACCACGCATCAATACGGAACGGATACCTGATAACTCAGCTACCTCGGCTACTCGGTCCATATGATCATACATATCGAGGAAGGTCGTAGTTCCACCCTTCAGCATTTCCAATACAGATAAGGAGGTTCCCCAGTATACATCATCACCGGTGAACTTTTCCTCCATTGGCCACATCTTCTCCTGAAGCCACACTTGTAGCGCTAAATCATCTCCATATCCACGCAGCAAAGACATCGCCGCATGACCATGTGTGTTTACAAGTCCAGGCATGAACAGCAGACGGCTGCCATCAACCACTTGCACTCCAGCTTCCATCTGAGGCTCTTCTTTTCCTATGTAAGTGATTAAATCATCTTCAATAGTCATATATCCACTCAGAACCGGCTCATCCGTTCCCGGAGTCAGAAAATACCCGCCCTTAATTATCGTTTTATTGTTGTTCATGTTCGCTTTCTTCCTTTCCATCCCGCAAGTAATAAGCAAGACTTTGCAGATCAGTTGTAAAATCAGCTGCATGCACCCGGATATTCGGTGGTGTCTTCAGAATCACAGGGGCAAAGTTCAAAATCGCTTCAATCCCAGAAGAAATGAGAATATCTGCTACATTTTGAGCTTCTGAATCAGGTACGGTAATAATGGCAATGCGAATACCTTGCTCACGAATTGTGCTGCCTAGTTCATCCATCGGCTGCACAGTAAGGGAGTTGATCTTACGTCCAACCTTAGGAGCGTACGAATCAAATATAGCCGTGATTTTCATAGTATCTTTAAGATATGCATTGTAATTAGACAAGGCATGTCCGAGATTACCTGCTCCAACTAAAGCTACATTAAGCTGTTGATCCAGCTTCAGGATATGACGGATTTTCTCAATAAGATACGTTACATCATAGCCGATACCTTTTCTGCCGAAGTCACCAAAATATGCTAAATCCTTACGAATCTGTGCGGGATTAAGATCAAGCTTTTGTCCAAGTTCCTGAGAGGAAACTGTTAATATTTCGCGATTCTGGAGATCATTCAAAAAACGCAAGTACACAGGCAGTCTGCGAACAACGGCTTCTGATATTTTATCCGATTTCATATTTTTCCTCCTAAAAATAGTAATGTTCTTGTGAAAATCCATATTCAAACGTCTACCTCTCCTTATTAAGGACGGTACTGTAACACACCGCCCTTAAGGATAAGGAGGAGCTAAACTGAAGACGAGCGTTTTAAGAAGCGCCGCCATCCTCTAGCCATTCCGCTATGCGAGGGACCATTTGATCAGTAAGCATATGCTCCATTTTGGGACCAGGCAATGAATAAAGGAAATACTTCCCGTAATGAGATTCAATAACCCTTGTATCATAAACAATAACTATTCCACGATCCTGCGCCGTGCGAACCAGTCTTCCGAATCCCTGCTTAAAACGAATAACCGCTTGAGGAACAGATAATTTCATGAACGGATTCTTCTTCTGGGCCTGCAATAACTCCGACTTCGCTTCCGCCAACGGGTGATTCGGCGGTTGAAACGGAAGTCTCACGATGGCCAGGCAAGTCAGTGCTTCACCTGGAATATCTACACCTTCCCAGAAGCTGCTCGTCCCCAGCAATACGGATGCTGCACTGTCCTGAAAGCGGCGGATCAACTTGCTCCGGCTGCCACCTTCCACGCCTTGACCAAGCACCGTAATCTCTTGTGAGGCCAAAGCCTCTTTAAGCGGATCATATACCTGACGCAGCATTTTATAAGAAGTAAACAGAACCAGCATCCTCCCACGTGTTGTTTTAGCAGCTTCCGATAATGACTGTACGAGTGTATCGACAAATCGAGCATCGCCCACACTCCCCTTCACACTAGGAAAATCACGCGGTATAACTAGCAGTGCCTGCTCGCGATATTTAAAGGGAGATGGAAGGAGTGAGGTCATTAGACGTCCCTCTTCTGCAGCTTCGTTAAGTCCGAGATTATCAATCATAAATTGAAAAGATTTATCTACAGATAGCGTCGCCGAGGTAAGCACGATGCTTTTTTTCTTATCGAAGAACAACTCTTTAAGCTGGTTGCTAACATCCACAGGGACGGCATACAGCTGTAGGGATTTGCTGCGGTAATTTCCATTTGCCTCCAGCCAATATACTACATTATCGTCATTCAGCCCCATAAAGAATCTTACTTGCTCACGTATGGAAGCCAAATCTTTAAATAAACCGCTAATATCAGTAACAAGGCTGTCTGCTGAGGATTGGCTTTCCTGGTCACGCATCTCGTTAAGCATTTTATCACCCTTACGGATGATGTCGCTTAACGTCAGATTCATAGTGTTCTCTAGCGCAACCAATTCATCCCAATCCTTCGGCTTACGGGCAGGAAGCAACCGCATAACCAGTTGTCCCGCTTCTCCTGCCCCTGCATCACTGCGTTCCGGCAATAGGCTGAACAGCTTGTCGCTGAGTGCATCCCAGGTTTCTTTGACAGTAAGCAGATCCGGGTAGATCCGATCGATGACTCCGCTCCATTCTGAAGCCTCTTCACTGCCTGACGACTGTAATATTTGACGCAGAGCAGGGAGCTGTCCGTTTCGGCTATCTTTATACAGTCGCGATAACGTGTGTGCCACCGTGAAATGCTTCATATGCATGCCAAGATGTTTACCAGCCACATCTTCTAAATGATGTGCTTCATCAATGACAAGATGCTCGTAAGCCGGAAGCAGCTGGTGCCCAGCCTTAACATCTGCGAATAGCTTGGAGTGGTTCGTAATAACCACATCAGCAATCCCAGCTTCATGCTTGGCCCTATGATAATAACATTTGCGGAACCAAGGACAAGAACGGCCCAGACAGGAATCGGTATCGCTTGCCACCGTCTCCCAGAAGTCACCGCCCCGGCCGCTTAAATTCAGCTCTTCATCATCCCCTGATTCACTTTGAGTGAGCCATACAATCATCTGAGCTGCAGTAAGCGCATCTTCCCTTGGGCTTATAAAGTCCTTCTTATTAATTTTATGCTCAAACTTACGCAGACACAAATAATGCCCTCTTCCCTTAAAAATAGCAGCTTTAAACGGAAAAGGAACTACCTGCGTTAACAAAGGGATATCCCGCTCGCGCAATTGGTCCTGCAGATTAATGGTATGAGTGCTGACCATGACTTTTTCATTGGTGCGAACGCTTTGATAAATGGCAGGCAACAAATAACCGAGCGATTTACCGGTTCCTGTGCCCGCTTCGATCAGTAGGTGTTTGTCTTCGGCAAGTGCCGTCATCACCTCATTGATCATAATATCCTGAGCTTCCCGGCTTTCATACTGCGGTAATGTGTCTTTAAGTCGTTTGGTTACTTCGTCCATATAATCAGTAAAAGATAAATTCGCTAGCGGATTCTCAGCATGCTCATCTCTAGGTGGCGCTAACTCCGTCCAATCTCCTACTGCAAGCGCTAATTGACGATAGAAAGTCAGATCACCTTCGGGCTGTAGCGTTTCCGCTTCCCGCTCTCGCAGCAGACCATCAAAGTACCAGCCCAGATCACTATCCTCTTCGGTAAACAGCTCACAGAGTCTCTGGATCGTAAGCAGCGGCAGCTCGTAGAGCTCCTCCAGACATTTCAGCAGCACTAAAGCAGTCGCAAGTGCATCACTATCTGCCTGATGCGGACGATCATGTGTCACTCCAAAATGAGCACTGACAGAGCCTAGTTGATAAGATGTGAGCGAAGGAAAGCAAATTTTCAGAAAATCAATCGTATCCAAAATCCGCCCTTGAAATGGCAAATAACCACAACGATCTAAAGCATTTTGTAAAAAATGGAAGTCGAAAGCGACATTATGCCCTACAAGCACAACATCATCCAAGAGCGGAACAAGCTCCATCATCATCTCATCCAGCTCAGGCGCATCCTTAACATCATCATCGGTAATCCCCGTCAGACCTGTTATAAAAGGAGGAATCGGCGTTCCGGGCTTGACATAGGAACCATATACCCGGGAGATGGACCGGTCTTCTTCTATAATTGCAAGGCCAACCTGGATAATTTCACCCACGGATTGGGTTCCTGTTGTTTCAAAATCAAGCACGGCAAATTTCATTATAATTCTATTCCCTTTCAATTGAGACTCTTAATCAGCATAACAGAAGTTGCGAAAAAAGGCGATGCACACCACTGGTTCAGGGGATGCATCGCTTGAATGGAAATTTCCAAAACCGTTATTCTTTTACAAAAGGGAAACCAGCTGATTTCCAAAGTGCAGCTTCCCTCCACGACGGCGGCATACCTCTAAGTTAACGTTTGGTTCCGGAAGCGCAGGGTCATGCTGCAAAGCAAGATCAAACAATTCCTGCGCTTCATTGAAACGTTCCTGTGAGGCTCGTATGCAGCCTAAAGCATTATAAACCATGGCTTTCAGCTTGGTTTCCCGTATCAAGCCCAGCATATGGTTCAGATGACTCCAAGCGGCCTCACCGTCACCTTCCTGCAGATAAGAGATGGCTAAATATAATCGAGCAGCCAAGCTATCCGGGTATTGCGCAATAACTTCTTTAAACTGATCAATACACTTTCCATACATCAGCAGCTTATAATACCCCTGACCTCTTACAAAGCAATCCATACACAGCTCTGGTGCTTCCTGTTCCGGCACTTCCTCTTCGACCTCTGCTGTAAAATCAGCACTTTCGCGAAAGGAACTAAGCTTCTCAGCAAAAGCGAGCCATTCATCCATCACTTTATCGCTCAGTCTATGCAGCATATTATAATTGCATAAAAGCTCGTTCCGGCGGGCACCCTCCGCTGTAGGGTAATCTGTTACGATCTCCTGAAGCACCTTGTTCATTTCAGCAAACAAATGTTGAAACATGGGCGATCCCCCCTTACTGAAGATGAAATCAGTTCAGCTTGCCTGACTTCATTTTCTGCGAGATCGGGGTCTTTCATCCCTGCCATTCATTACATGGCGTAAGTCCATACATTAAGCGATTGTAGCATGCAATTCATGATCAGCCAGCTTCACTGGTTTGTTATTCTCATCCACGAATACCACCGTTGGCTTATGTGACTCCAGTTCTTCCGAGGACAACATCGCATAGGAAATGATAATTACTGTATCGCCCGGCTGAACAAGACGAGCTGCGGCACCATTAAGACAGATCACTCCGCTTCCACGCGGTCCAGGGATTACATAGGTTTCCAGTCGCGAACCATTATTGTTATCCACAATTTGAACTTTTTCATTCTCAAGAATGTCTGCGGCTTCCATCAAGCTCTCATCAATGGTAATACTGCCCACATAGTTTAAATTCGCTTCCGTTACTGTTGCGCGGTGAATTTTGGATTTCATCATATGTCTAAACAAGTGCAGCAACCTCCTTTGGAATAAATACATTATTATCAATTAAGCGTGTTCTGCCAAACTTCACGGCGAGCGCTATTATAATTTCCCCATCCACTTCTGATAAAAGAGCTTCATCCTCTAATCCTTCAAGATCAGGGAATGTTAGGATCTCCGCATAATCAATCACCGCTAGAGGAGAGCTGGAAATAACCGATGTCAACAATTCCCGCACTTCAGCAACGGTTGTTACTTTTCCTTCTTCAATAGACTGACGTGCTTCACGTAAGGAACGAGATAACACCAATGCCTGACTACGCTCCTCTGGAGACAAGAATACGTTACGTGAGCTGAGTGCAAGTCCATCCCCTTCACGAACGATCGGACAAGGAATAATTTCGACATTCATATTAAGATCGGACACCATTCGGCGAAGCACAGCAACTTGTTGAGCATCCTTCAGCCCAAAGAAAGCATAATCCGGCTGTACGATATTGAAGAATTTATTAACCACTGTGGTTACACCATCAAAATGCCCAGGGCGGGAAGCCCCACAAAGACGGGTAGTAAGCTCCGATACCGAGACCGTAGTCCGAGTAGGCTGCGGATACATTTCTTCCACACTGGGGATAAATACAATATCTACTCCCTCACGTTCAGCGAGTTCCAAATCACGACGCTCGTCACGCGGATAGGAATCATAATCCTCGTTTGGCCCGAATTGCAAAGGATTCACAAAAATGCTCATTACCACTGTGTTGCTCATTTCTCCAGCCCGGCGAAGCAGACTGGCATGTCCGTCATGCAAGTATCCCATCGTAGGAACGAACCCAATCGGGGCGTGCCCGCCTTGTCTCATATACTCCAAAGCTTCGCGCAGCTGCTCAATGCTTCTGACGACTCTCATTTATTTCCCTTCCTTTCTTGCAGCGCCATATAAAGATTCCAAAACCGTTTCATCTGCATTAAAAACGTGACTTTCATCTGGGAAGGAACGTTCCTTCACTTCCTTCACATATTGGCTGATGCCCTCACGGATTACATTACCCACATCCGCATAGGTTTTGACAAAACGTTTCTCACGGTAAGGTGAGGCATACCGCAGCAAATCATGGAAAACCAATACCTGTCCATCACAGTAACGGCCTGCACCGATCCCAATGGTTGGGATGCTAAGCGCTTCAGAGATCGCTTGGGCTACTTCTTCCGTTACCAGCTCCAGAACGATTGCAAAAGCACCTGCGGCCTCAAGCGCCTTAGCTTCATCCATCAGGCGTTGCGCATCTTTGGCATCTTTGCCTTGAATCCGGTAGCCACCAATCATATTCACGGATTGCGGAGTAAGCCCGATATGTCCCAGTACAGGGACTCCCGCAGCTACCACCGTAGCTACAGTCTCACAAATCTCGAGTCCACCTTCCATTTTGACGGCATGAGCCCGCCCTTCCTGCATTAATCTGCGCACTCCCCGCAGAGTTTCATCTACACTTCCGTGATAAGTCATAAATGGCATATCCGCCACGATAAAGGTGCTTTGTGCTCCTCGAGTTACCGAGCGGGTATGGTACACCATATCTTCAATCGTTACCGGTAAAGTTGTATCGTATCCAAGGACTACATTCCCAAGAGAGTCACCAACCAAAATAAGGTCGATACCTGCTTCTTCTGCAAGAACTGCAGACGGATAATCATAAGCGGTCAGCATGCTCAGTGGCACACCTTCTGCTTTCATTTTTTTCATTTTTAAAATATTTAGCGCTTGTTTGTTTGCCATTTCTCTTTTCGTCCTCCTTTTTTAAGTAACCTGCCCGTAAAAATCGCAACAAAAAAACCTTTTAGCAATCATTTGCTAAAAAGGTCCGAAGGGCAAAAAAGAGTCACTTGCGATCGTCCCTTCTGTCTCGGTCCTTACGGCTCAGAGCAGAATCCAACGTAACCGTCAAACGCAGTTATGAAGGTATTTCCAATAATAAAAATATAAAAAAGTTCTTCAGTTCAAGAGTACAGTTCGTTAAACGATACCGCCTCCGACCCATAGTATAACAAAAAAAGCTCGGAATTACACGAAAAAAATATGACAAGGGATGATACCCTTGTCATATAAAAAATATTATAAAAGTTCAATTTCACCTGAGCATACGTTAGAGATCTCTCCTAAGCTGTTTTTAAGCAGCAGACCACCTATTTCATCCAAACCTACTACCACACCTTCGGAACGCCCCTGAGGGCTATTCAGTGCGATCTGGCGGCCCAAAGTCACTGACATGGACTCCCATAGTTCTTTGATGGGTTTAAAACCTTGCTTCATGTACAAATTGTAATGCATCTCCAGCTCGTCCAAAACTGCTTTTACCAGCTCAGAACGGTCAACTGGAGCACCCCCCCGCTCAATCCGAAGTGAAGTCGCGACCTCCTGCAGATGATCAGGATAATCTTCCTCTGTCATGTTCGCGGAAATGCCAATTCCAGCAATGCAATAATGAAGCTCCCCTTCTCTTAGAGAAGATTCGAGTAAAATCCCACAAATCTTACGACCGCCTGCGAGCAGATCATTCGGCCATTTGATGCCGGCATCTACACCTGTTACCCGTCGAATTGCCTTACAGACGGCAACCCCAGCCAGCAATGTCAGCTGCGGAGTCTCCGACAAGGGTAATTGGGGCCGTAACACAATACTCATCCAAATGCCCTTGCCACGGGGAGAAAACCACTTTCTTCCCATTCGGCCTCGGGCGCCCGTCTGTTCTTCCGCGATGACAGTTGTCCCTTCCGGCGCGCCGTTTTCCGCTAAAAACTTAGCTTCTTCTTGAGTGGACACCACAGATTCCAGCAACTGAATGTCGCCTACCCAATTCGAAGCGGAGGTCTCTCGCTTCAGCTCAGTTAGCGACAGCGCTTTATCATCGCTCATGTCCATCCATCCTTTTTGCTTCAAGCAGTAATAATTGTTTATCGTTAGGTAAATCACCTGAAGCGACCGCTTGCAGGAGTCCATTTAACATTTTGCCTAGCCATGGTCCCGGACGTTTGTCCAAAGCCTCCACCAGCTCATTGCCTGTAATCTCAAGCTCTGAAAGGCTGGTTAGCGGCATTTGAGCGATCCATTCTCTTGCCGCTTGTACATTTACACGGGCAGGTGTTGTTGAGGCCTCTGTCGATTCCACGACGCAAAAGGCAGAAGAGGCCGCAGTAGGAAGTGCAGGTGCAGCTGCTGGCAGGATCGCCAGCAGCGAGAGCCACCCTTCGGCGGCTTCCACGCCGAAGGCCAGCACGGCGGCGATCCATTGCCGCCGCAGACCTTCCATGCCGCCCTTACCCGGCGGCATGGCCTCTATCGCAGCGGTCCAAGCTTCGTGGACCCGCAGCACCTGGACGACGGCGCTCCGCGTCGTCCCCGAGAACGTCCATGCCCGCAGCAGAACATCGGCCTCTTGGGCCGATTGCTTCAGGGCATGGAGGAGAAGCGCCCACCGCAGGCGGGCGCTCTCCAGTTCCCCGATCCCGGCCGTTAAGGCGGCAGCAGCCGCCATATCGGTTCCGGTCCAGGGGAACGGGGCTTTGCCGCGCGCCAGCAGCTCGCAGCGCGCTAGCATGCCGAGGCCGCGCAGAGGATGCGGCCCCTCGACGATGCGGTCCAGCTCCGCGCGGACACGCTCCACAGCAATATGCGCCAGCTTATCCCGCTGGCGCATCAGGCCCCTCCACGTGTTCTTCGCGATGGAGAAATCAAGCACCGATGCAAAACGAATGCAGCGAAGCATGCGAAGCGCATCTTCGTCAAACCGCTCCTCCGCATCGCCTACACAGCGAATCACCTGCAGCTGTAGATCCTTCTCACCCTCAAAAGGATCAATAAGTTCCCCATTTAATCCACAGCAAATCGCGTTGATCGTGAAATCACGACGACGAAGATCCTCCTTCACATCGTTGACGAAAAAAACATGCTCTGGACGACGGTGGTCTACATAACCACTTTCTGTCCGGTATGTTGTCACTTCAAACGCACAACCATCCTGTATCACGGTGACCGTACCATGAGCTAATCCTGTTGGCACACTGCGCGCAAAGATAGCTATCACTTCCTCCGGCAGTGCTGAGGTTGTAATATCCATATCATGCACTGGCCTACCCAACAGCTCATCGCGAATACATCCTCCAACCCAATAAGCCTCGTGACCATTTTGGGTTAACTCGGAAATTACAATCTCCGCTGCAATTGCCATCGCAGAAGGTGCCATTGTCCATTCCATATATGACTCCTTACCCCCGAACCGGGTCCAGTCCAAGTACCTTGCGCCCCAGCACCCGGTAATAAATATCTTCATATTGTTTCGTTATCGAATCCTTACAGAAATCTTTGCAGGCTGTTTGTAGACAAGCTTCTCTGAACTGTTGCACCATACGTTCATCCGACAGGAGCTTAACTGCATATTTAGCCATAGCCGTTGTATCGCCAATCGGTGCAAGGAATCCAGTCTTTCCATGCTCTATAAGCTCAGGGATGCCTCCGGTTTGCGAGCCAATCGTCGGTACGCCGCAAGCCATTGCTTCCAGAGCAACCAGACCAAAGCTTTCCTTCTCGGAAGGTAGCAGAAGCAGATCAGCTAAAGAGATCACCTGAGCGATTTCATCCTGCCTTCCCAGAAAACGAACTTTATCTTCCAGACCCATTTCGCTAATTTTGGCTTGAATTTTGGGAAGATCCGGACCTTCACCTACAAGCAGCAGGCGTGAAGGCAGTTCACGATTCACTTTTGCAAAAACGTCAACAACATCGCTGACTCTTTTTACAGGACGGAAATTACTGATATGCATCAGAATCTTCTCATCAGGCGCTGCGAAATCTCCCCGCAGATCCGTTACATCACGCGGATAATAGACCCGATGATCCACGAAGTTATAAGTGAGATCAATGTCGCGGGTAATATCGAGTACGTCCCGTGTTTCTCTAATAAGATCCTGAGAGACCGCTGTAACGGCATCACTTTCATTAATCCCCAGACGAATCAAATCTTTAAGCGATTCATCCTGACCAAGCACCGTTATATCCGTACCATGCAAAGTCGTTACAACCTTCATATCGTTCCCAAGCATTTGCTTTGCAAGGAAAGCACACACTGCGTGTGGCACTGCATAGTGAACATGGAGAAGATCCAGATTTTGCATTTTGGCAACCTGAGCCATCTTCGTAGCAAGCGCTAGATCGTACGGAGGATAGCGGAATACATAATAATCGTTTACTTCTACCTCATGGTAAAAAATATTTTTCTGAAACGTTCCCAATCGGAACGGGATACTATGTGTAATAAAATGAACTTCATGACCCTTCTCGGCCAAGAGTTTACCTAATTCAGTCGCAACTACGCCTGAACCGCCAAGAGACGGATAACAGGTAATTCCTATTTTTAGTATACGATCCATCTTCCTGTCTCCTTCTTCTCCAGTATTGATTCGTGTAATGAATCATCTATTGTTTGTCGGCCGCTTTCAAAAAAGCGAAGCGAACACCGTTTCTTTCAAAATCACACAGGACTTCATTTCTCTAAGCTGTTCAAAAAAAGCTCTCAGGAGCGCAATGGCGTATTCATTCCAAGCGCTCCTGGATCAATCATAATCAGCTTATTATATTATCATACAAACTTCGTTATATCCGTTTCTTAAGTAAACAATTCCACCGTATGAGGTACCTTGGTTGCAAACCCTTCTGCATAAGGAATCAGTCTGCGCTGGCCAAGCAGCATATCTCTCGAACGGACTCGTTCAATGTAGCCTTCCGTTAACGGTGTGGATACAGTATCCGCACCCGGAGGTTTGGTGAACTGGGAGCGATAGCAGGACAATGCCTGCTCCTTCAAGCCATATTGTTCAGTAACATCAACAATAAGATCGGTACGTCCTAAATCATTGATAAAATAGAAGTACAGCTGTGGAGCAGGAATTGCCGGCTTGTCCGGCATATATTTACGTAGCTTGGCATTAAAAACAGCCTCTTCCACCAGCTTGCTACAGGCGATATGATCGGGATGACGATCCTCCCAATAAGGAGCAAAAACTATCGTAGGAGAAAAGCGGCGAATTTCAGCAGTCACAGCCGCCACATGCTCTGCTGTAATAAAAAGCCCTCTATCTGGCAGACCCAGGTTTGTCCGCACGGATGCTCCGAGAAGGTCTGCAGCTTGCTGCGCTTCTTGCTTGCGAAGTTCTACTGTACCGTTCGATGACATTTCCGCGGCTGTTAAATCGCAAAGTCCCACCTTAAGTCCCGCAGCGGTATGTTTTGCAATTGTTCCTGCCATACCAATCTCCGCATCATCTGCATGCGCACCAAATACAAGAATGTCCAGCTTCATTCATCAACACCCGGTTTGTATTTGTGAACCAGTGCACGCCAAGCAAAATCACCACGATCAATCGCCTTCACAAGAACCTCCGCTGTGGCAATATTCGTAGCTACCGGTATCCCGTATACGTCACACAGACGAAGCAGAGCTGAAATATCAGGTTCATGTGGCTGCGCCATTAATGGATCCCGCATGAAAATAATAAGATCCAGTTCATCCTGTGCTACCATGGCACCGATTTGCTGATCTCCACCTAATGGACCAGACATGTAACGATGAATTTTTAAGTTAGTTACATCCATAATCCGTTGGCCAGTAGTCCCTGTAGAAAATAGTTCATGACCTTCAAATACATGTTCATAAGCTAATACAAAATTTACGATTTCATCTTTTTTACGATCGTGGGCAATAAATGCGATCTTTAACATGGTGTTCTCTCCTGTCTATTCTATAAAGTGCTCGAATCCATAGATCAAGCCTGTATATCCCATTACCTTTTCAATACCCATCTTAACGCCTGGCATATATCCTGCACGCTCATAAGAATCATGGCGAATCTTCAAAGATTGTCCGAATCCACCAAAAATCACTTCTTCTTGAGCAAACACACCAGGAAGACGGACACTATGTATCCGGAATCCGTTATAGTAACCACCACGGGCACCTTCAATGGTTTCTTCCTCTTTAGGATTACCTTGACGAAGTTCCTCACGAACTTCCGAAATCATCTCTGCGGTTTTGACCGCAGTTCCAGATGGAGCATCCAGTTTCTGGTCACCATGATACTCTATAATTTCCAGATGCGGGAAGTACTTTGAAGCTTGTGCCGCAAATTTCATCAATAGAATAGCTCCAATGGAGAAATTCGGAGCAATAAGTCCGCCAATCCCCTGTTCTTGACACTGCTTGTCCAGTTCCACCATCTGCTCCGGTGTGAATCCGGTTGTACCGATAACCGGACGCACTCCGTACTTAATAGCTAGCGCTGTATTCGTATACGCTGACTGCGGTGTAGTGAAATCGACAAGGACATCTCCGTTGCTTCCCGCGAGGGCGGCCTCAAGATCAGAAGTTACAATAACGCCTGAGTCTTCCAGACCTACCAGACGCCCTGCATCAATATCGCCCGAAGAACGATCTACTGCTGATGCTAACTCCAGCTCTTCGTCCTGCAATACAAGTTTAACAACCTCTTTACCCATTCTTCCGCCTGCGCCGGATACAACGACCCTGATCTTGTTATTCATATTTTTTCCATCCTCGCTCTCACTAGTTATATAGTTATTGCATATACGATTGTATGGATTTCTGAAGGTCTCTCATCAATTCCCGCAAGCCAGAATCATCCGGATGTAACGAAATCACTTCTTTTAAGGCAGTCATAGCTTGTAAATGTTCATTCACTCGGCTATGCGCGATAGCAAGCCATACATAAGCATCCCCATATAATGGATCAAGGGTAATAGCCTCTTTGAGCAGTGTAATCGGATGATAAGGGTTGCGAGTTTTGTTATCTTCATCTTCTATCAACCGTTTGGCTTCTTGTACATGCATCATAGCCTGCAAATGCTGCAGATGCAGACTATACTCAGGTTTGCTGGTGTCCAGCTTTACAGCAGCCTGAGCATGAACTAAAGCTTTATCTAGCATACCACTGCGGGCATACGTTATGGAACAACGATATCTAACCTCGGCATCAGCAGGGCTTGCTGCAATTGCAGACTCGAAGCAAACAATAGCTTCGGCAAAGTCACTGCGCAATATCGAGCGGTAGGCCTCTCTTACATAATCCTTATGATCCATATACACACCATCCTCACGGCTAAATCCCGTTCGTTTGGTACAGCATATGTTATAGAGGCCTAATCGGTGTCTTTCGGCGTCCAACGTCCCGCATCACGGGTATTAAATTTATGCATTACCTTATTATGCGCTTCCGTCAGGTCTATCCCGAGAGAATTTGCAAAACAAACGGTAATAAACAGAATATCTCCCAGTTCAAGTTCAATGGAATTCTCAGCTTCATCAGACTTCTTAGGCTTCTCGCCGAACTCATGATTGACCTCTCTAGCCAGTTCTCCGACTTCCTCGGACATGCGGGCCAGCATAGAGAGTGGACTGAAGTACCCTTCCTTAAACTGCGATATATAAGCGTCTACTTCACGCTGTATGTCACCAAGACTTTTGTCCATAAAATGTAACTTCTCCCCCTCTGTATATCTTGCCTTCTGTTTGCCCCTATGTTATCGTAAAGACGTTTTGAAGACAATCTTTTTTGAATATTTTAACACACGCAAGAAAAGGTATACTTATTATAGGAAAAGAAAAACTGCCTACAAAAGGCCTAACGAGGGATTTCATGAATTCAAAAAAGGTAATTACAATCAGCAAGACAGTCGCTCCCATCTTGCTCGGAGCCGCAGTATATGCCTTCGGGCTACTGTATTTCATCATTCCTAATCAGTTGATGGAAGGCGGCGTAACCGGGATCACACTTCTCCTTAATTATGCCTTTAGTATTCCCATCTTTTTATCCACACTGCTGATCAATCTTCCTTTGTTTCTGCTAGGCTGGAAAGTTCTAGGCGGGCGGCAAATTGTGTATACAGGTGTAGGGATTGGGGCATTGACCTTTTTCCTGTGGGTTTTCGAACGAATGATTACTGCGGGATGGATTATCCCCTTCAGTACCGAACACGACTTTATTCTTGCGGCACTGTATGCAGGAGTAACGCTTGGAACGGGGCTTGGGCTTGTATTCCGTTTTGGGGGTACAACAGGTGGTGTAGATATTGTCGCAAGAATTCTGGGACGGAATTTTGGTTGGAGCATGGGGCAGATTATTTTGGCCATCGACATTATTATTATTGGCTCTTCCATCCTCTACATTCCTAAAGAAAAAATACTTTACACACTCGTCGCAGTTTTTATCTCATCACGAGTGATAGATTTTATCCAAGAAGGCGCCTATGCTGCCAAGGCATTTACAATTATCAGTGATGAAGCACCACAAATTGCCGATCTGATTACAGCCGAAATGGACCGTGGTGTAACCCTCATCCCTGCCATTGGTGCTTATTCCAAGCAAGCCAAATATATGGTGTACTGTGTAGTCTCAAGGCAAGAAATCCGCCGGCTAAGTCTGCTGGTCAAATCCGTTGATCCACGCGCCTTCGTAATTATTAGTGATGTACACGACGTACATGGAGAAGGCTTTCGAGAAACCTAAATAAAAAGGAGTGTAGGCCATTTCAAGCCCACACTCCTTTTTGCTGTTTATAATTTCATCCTACGGAATCGGCTTCCAATTCTGATTCTGACCACGATACTTGCGATAGGCTACATAGGCTAACGCAGCTATAATGAAGCTTGCGGCTAACCCTCCCCAAATCCCAAATTCTTGCGATGCCAGCGGCAAGGACAAAGCAGGTTCATCCTTCTCTTTTCCGAACATTACTCTTACCGCATCCTGACCATAAGATACAATTTCAAGCAGGCGGGCACGTTCAACCTTTTGTGAGGACGAAGGAATACCGGCCGCATATGAGAGCCAGGAATCAAAAGCATTCACAACTTCAGGCTGGCGGGAGACAATCACTGCCGGCCGGATGTTATCATACCTGCCCTGCAGTCTTTCCAGAGCTGTTTTCCAGCCCGCCAAATCATTTGCAACCGCACTTTGCTCCATCGCATTTAGATCCTCACGAATCAGCTTGTAGTACTGAAGCCAAATAGGCTGGCGCGGATGATTAAGACTGTTGGCAGCTAGACGTAGCTTGGCGGCTGCCGCTTCCCATTGCTGTGAATTTATTTTCGCGCCTGCCACGGTAGCCTTCAGGTCCATAATGACCCCTGACAATGCATTAATACCCTCCACAGAGGTCATTCCTTCAAAGGATGAGGACACAAAGATCTTGGAGATCGCTTCGGTCTCCTGTCGGACCTTCATTACATCTCCTTCCAAAACATACCCATACAATGCCGCAGCAGCTTGTTCCAGCTGCTGCGCTCCAGTCTTTCCGCTCATTACTGCCAAACCGTTGCCCGAACTAATGTCGGCGCTTTGCTTCGAAGCTTTGCCAGACCCTTCACCAGCATCCCCTAGCGCTGCTGAAGCCTTTACAACATCCATACTGGACAGCAGCCAGCAGAATACTAGAACAACCACTACATAATATCTCCCGCGGAGCATGAGACATCCCCCTCCTACTTAAGAAGAAACGACGTTGTCGTCTTTTAAAGACGATATTCGTTTCTCGTAAAATTATAAGGATAAAGCATAGTATAAAACTTATACTTCTTATAATTCTAAATGTATGGCAGGGGGACAAGGGATAGAACTGCTTACTAACGTCTATTCTTGAACTGATAGATTGACTCTACCGGTCTTTGTCTTCTACTAAACAACCAAGCAGCTGCAACACTAAGCAGCGTAAGCACCATTGTAAAGTACTGTACCTGTATAACATAATCGTTCAAAACAGAAGGTAACCACGGATAGATTCCGTAAGAATAATCCAGCATATCGTTGGCGAGTGTCCAAAGCAGGGCTAATGGAATCATTTTGCGGAAAGAAAAAAACCTCGCATAAATCAATGCTTCAACTGCCATCCCCGTATGGGAGATTACCAGCATCCAATCTTTCCAAACCAAAACATCACCGTGATAACCCCCGGCAAAAATAATACTCACTGCCCATATCCCGTACTTCACTGACGTAACGACCGCCAAAGCCTCAATAAGTTCCCTTACATTGTTTCCTGTGTAGCTTTTTGGAGGGAAGAGCATCAGCAACAGAGCCAAGGTAAAAAACAAACTTGCGGTTGGGCTATCCGGAACAAATGGAAGCAGCCAGTGTGGATAATTAGCCGCAGTGAACTCCAGTTGATTGCCATACCATATGTAACCATAAATTGTACCCAGGAAATTTACGATAAATAACAACCAAATAATTCCCCGGTTCTTAAACAGTTTGTTAAACCAATGAACTGGCATACAGATTATTAACCTCCCCAAGTAATGGCACTTTACATTTAGACATATAAAAACCTGACCGCATGCACGATCAGGTTGCGTTATCATTATTTTACTGTTCGCTTTTTTGTTTGGCAAGCCAGCCGGCCAAGGTATCAATATCCGCTTCTGATAGACCTGCTCCCAAAGCGGTATCGTACATTTTTGGCATCTGCCCTTGACCCTCTTTTATAATAGTAAGGATTGCTTCTTTGTCATGGGTGTCTCCAACTCCACGAAGTGAAGGACCGCCCGCCCCTTTCAAATCCGCTGCGTGACAGGAGATACAAGTGGCTTGCTTGAAGAGCCCCATAGCAGGATCATCCTTGTCCACAATCGCTACTTCTTTTGGCTTAACGGCACTGGAGGTCGGAAGACCCTTAGCCCTGTTCTCCGCCGCCTTTTCTTCCCTTTGAACATCTTCAGGAATCTGATCCGTTTCAGCCATTTCATGTTTGTATTCAGTCCAGGCTGTATTGGTCAAATAAACAATTGCTGCAAGTGACAAGAACATTAAAGATGAAGCAATCGGCCTACGGTAAAAGCGACGCTCTCTACCCGTATCCAGAAAAGGAGCCAACAGAAGTGAACCAAAAGCTACACCAGTAACTCCTAGTGTACCCAGAACGATATAATCGCCCGAAGCATATGGGAGCTTCAAATACTGATAGAGGAACAAGAAATACCAGTCAGGAATCGGGATAACCGTAGCACTAGCATTTGCTGGAAACCCTAGCGGAGCTGGCTCTGAAATAGTAAGTACTAATATTCCTACAAGTACAACGACTCCGACCATCCATTCCTTCAGTAGAAAGTTAGGGATAAAGGCTTCCGATTTGCCGGGGTAAGCCGTGTAGTCCGGAGGTGTGATAAATCCGTTCCCTCTGCGAACTCTGGAATCACCGACATATACAACCTTTTCCTTAGAATTGTTTCCATGCGCCATCCGTATTCCTCCTCTCTCAGATTAACTTACAACGGTCCGGAAATCCCTTGTCTGCGGATCATAATAAAGTGTCCTACGAGCAGACTAAGAAGCACCGCTGGGAGGAAGAATACATGTAGTGCGAAAAAACGAGTTAAGGTTTCGGCACCAACAATCGTTCCACCTTGCATCAGTTCCTTCAGCACCGGCCCCATCACTGGAACAGAATTGGCAATTTCAAGAGTTACCTTTGTTGCGAAATAAGCTTTATTATCCCAAGGCAACAAGTAACCTGTTAAACCAAGTCCCAACATTACGAAGAAAATCAGCATTCCAACTACCCAGTTCATCTCGCGCGGCGCTTTGTAAGAGCCTGTAAAGAAGACACGCATTGTATGAAGGAACATCATAACAATTACTAGACTTGCGCCCCAGTGATGCATCCCGCGGACAATCTGTCCAAATGCAACACTTGTCTGCAAATACTCAACACTAGCATAAGCATTAATAATGTCCGGAACATAATACATCGTTAAGAACATACCTGATAAAATCTGTATGACTGTAATAAAAAAGGTCAGTCCGCCAAAGCAATACACGAACGCAGAGAAATGATGGGCCGGATTAACATGCTCAGGAACCTCGTGATCGGCCACGTCTCTCCAAATCGGCGTAACATCCAGACGTTCGTCAATCCAGTTATAGACATTTTTAAACATCAGAACTACGCCTCCTCACGAGCTACTGTATTTGGCACAATGTCTCCCAAAAGCACCCACCCGTTATCGAATTTCGTTTTATACTGGTCAAGCGGCTTAGGAGCAACTTCGAGATTTTTGCCAAGCTTTGTATAACGTGCACCATGGCAAGGGCAGTGATATTCGTCCGGATGAGCTTTATCGTTGTTCCACCCGACCGTACATCCCAAATGTTTACAAATCGGTGAAAGCGCATAAATATCACCCTTCGCGTCTTTCCGGATCCACGCAGTGAGTGTCGCTGTACTGTCGTACCATCCGTCCTTCTGTTTCAATTCAAAAGTAAATTCCTGGGGCTCTTCGGTGATTTTGCTTATCTCAGCAACCTTGATAAAATCTCCAGCACCCTTCTTATGTAATATCGGATCCACGACAAAACGGACCATGGGGAGAATTGTACCCGCCCCCATAAAAGCAGTGGCGCCACCAAGCGTGTAGGTCAAAAATTGCCTGCGCGACATCTCTTTACGGCTGGGTGGTTGTTCAGGCCATGTCTCCTGTTGTTCATTATGGCTGCTCATACTGTTATATAACCCCCTTCTCAAGATATAAGAAAGTATCTGTGGTGTCCGATCAGAGATGTCTCAATATAAATAATCCGTTTTCAAATCTTTTCAATGAAATACATCACATACCATTTGGATTCAACCTAATAATAGCTTAGGCTCCAAAACCCGTCAAGAATATTGTCTAATTTGTGACAGGCTAAAAAGCGGTTTCAACCTATAATTGTTGATTTTCTGTCACATTTATAAGGAGTTCATCCCCGCCACATGTCTTGAATTTTCATACTAATTTCACTGTTATTCCTCCCTTCTTGAGAAGCCTCAATGATAGGCAGAGAGAGAACTAAATCGCTTTCATAGATTTGGCCTTCTTGGAGAGGTACATCCGCTGTCAACACCACTACATGCTGGAAACCACTGGATTTGACTTTTTGGCAAATCTCATTAATTAAATTCACATAGCCCTCTCCAGCGTACTGAATGGCTGGGTAAGTCACGATCCGCCCTTTGAACGGTATTTCCACCATATCCATGAAATTACGTAATCTTTCGAGTGCCTGAACGGTCTCAGGAGGACTCTCAAGTCCACTTAATCCTGTAAAAGGTATGAGACATGTATCATAGAATTTTTGATTTTCTTCCCAAGTGTCCACTTCAAAATCGCTGAATTTCATTCCCATTCATCTCCCTATGTATAATTGTTAATTTTTCCGTTCTTTCGCAAAGCTTCCTGAAGTTATAGAACCCATTATATTGAAGGAGGAGGAGGAACGTCCAGATTTAGATTTTATATTTTCGTTCGATTAAGCAAATTGAGTAGATTATAAGCAAAAAAAGAAATGCGCTTAGCGCATTTCTTTATGCCAAACTTTTAAGTTCCTCAGTAAGATTTCGGAAAGCCATCTCATCTCCGGTAGCCAGCGCCGTGTCAATCTCACGGTGCAAGATGTCGGAGCGACGCTTTCGCAGCGCTTCATCCCACACCATTTCTGCCGCAAGTCCTAGCATCACTTCATACGTAGCCTTCATTTTGTCCATTCGATACACCTCCGCTGTTTAAGAGATCCTTTTTTCTTGTTATTTGATATTTTGATATCCATCAAGATGATTATGTTTTCGGTTTCAAGAGAATCGGCACCTACTAAAGCATATTCATCAATCCTGTCTTCGTTCTACATATTTGCCCATTCCGCTCAATACTTCCTCTATTGTACCCATCAGCAACAATAACGGATTCCTACATCTGCGTATGTAATCCCCATAAGCATTTCGCACACGCACCTCTACCGAAGATACTTAGGCACGGCTGTCTCTATCCCCCATGGCGTCATCATCACAGCGAGTCCACCAGAAGTCTCGCCCAATTTAAGCATCCCTAGGTGCACCATCATCCGTATTATACGTTGCTCTAGAATAGAAGCAGCACTGTCATAATAAAACGGTTTAATTAGCCACCCCACACCATCCACTAAAGAAGGTACTGTCACCCAATTACCGGCGCTGATGCTTATCCAATACACAAGTGAAGGTAGATTTGGCACAGCCCCTTTATATAGTCTTAACCAAAAAGAGAATATCTGCATCAACGAATCACATTTTCCATCGTTTAACACAGCCTCACCGGTCGCAGTAAGCCTTAGCCGGAAGCCTTCCTCAGAGATCCAGCGGCGGTGACGAATATAGTCATACAAAAGCGCAAATCTTGGAGGATAATGCTCACAAGCTCTCCCATAACCAAACCTCCAACCGCCTTTGCTAAGAAGCTCCTCCGGAATATGAAGCGCGTTCATCACACCTTGCTGATAACGCCTATACATTGCCCCTTCCTGATTCAGTTCTGGCTCATTGTCCTTAATATATCTCAGCAGCATTACCAGATCACTGATCATTAATTCTCCTTCACTGCGATACATCACAGGTTCAGGGCTAGTTGCGATGCTCTCTTTGATATGCGCACTCATCGTCTCCCGAAAACGCTCTTTTAAATCTTTGGGTACCTGGTACAAATATCTGGTCTGCTGTGAGGAACCACTAAAGAGCCAGCCTCCACTCTTGAAGCGAGAGACCATCTCCCGGAAACCTCCAGTTTTTCCTTCAGGTGCATCAAAAGACGCTTGCCTTGCCACAGCCAACAAATCCTCAAGACTAAAGTAGGTGCGTTCATCAAAAAGCAATGTATTCAAAAACCTTAAATCCTCCGGAGTGCATTCCCGGATATGAGACTCCATAAAACTTCTGCTTCCAAGCATAATCAAAATACTTTGGATCAAGTCGTGTTTGGAATTCTGTTTGCATTCACACCGGTAGCGGCCCGCTATGGCGGTCAGCTGTCCAATATCTGCATAAGTAAGCATATCCGCCAGATTCATGTTTTATCGCCTCACCGTTTTACTACCATTATGGGGAATACTGCCTATTTTATTCCCTTTATTGCAAAAAAAATAACCCGAAGCCCGGGTTAATGCTGATTTTGCAGGATATGGCGAGTACAATTATATAAAATAGGGTTCCATTCCCGCTCTTTCTTCTCCAGAATCGTCAAGGATAGATTGCCAATTCGTTCAGAATACTTATCCTTGTAAAGAGCAGTATACAGCTGAGCAAGAAATCCTCCATGGGATATGACGAGTATATTCCGATTGGGATGCAATGCAGAAATATCTTCCATAAAAGCAAGAGCCCGAGCCTGAAGCTGTTCGTCGGTTTCTTGACCGAGGGAGAGCTGGCTCCATTCCTTCCCCCACTTCTCTTCACGTTCTACGGCAGTAAGCCCTTCTACCTGCCCATAAGCACGTTCCCGGATACGCTGATCAGGTTCTAATAGCGGAATCCCTAACTTGTCAGCAATAATCTTACCGGTCTCAGCAGCGCGGGAAAGATTACTAGTAACGCAGCAGTCCCAGCTGTACGGTTCCTGTAATAAGCGGTCAGCAAGCATTGCAGCTTGCATCCGTCCTTCATCATTAAGTGGAATATCACTTTGTCCCTGTATTTTCCCTACCGCGTTCCAGTCCGTCAATCCATGGCGTATCAAGCCGATTAGCATGTTGCCTCCCCCTTTTCAGCAAAGTATTTGTCTCTTAATGTAACATGGATGAAATAAAAAGTCTTCTTTTTATGAGTTTTACAATGCAAAAAGCCCCTCATTACATTAAGTAAAGGGACTCATTCAATGTTCTGAATATTATAAACAACGGAAGCAAAGACATACGTCTAATAACCCTCTATGATCGGCGATAACGATTCAGCCTAGTTAATGAAAATACTGCAAAGCCTACACCTAACATTGATAACATCATCCAGTATTGAGGATGAGTGGGTCCCATACTTACTACAAGGGGTTCAATGATCCCACCTTCAGAGCCCAAAATTGGATACGTTGATTGCCATTCCATCGAGGATCCAGCGACACCTGTCTCCACAATTCCACTCTGAGCAACAACTGCATCACCTGGAGTTCTGAACATCGTAAAATAAAGAACGCTGGACAGAAATATTGCCAGAAAGCATGCGATCCATAAGCTAAGCCGATGGCGAACAATAGCAGAGGTCCCAGCAGATTTCCCGTCACCGGGCATCAACCATGGACTCTCTAAATAAATCCGCTCCATGACCTTAACATTTATGGCTTCAGCACGCTCTTCACTGATCTCTTCCCTCAAATCTTGCATAAGCAGGCTGCTCTCTTGCCATAGAGCCCATTCTGCAGCGCAGTAAGGACAAGTTTCAATATGTCTTTCAAGTAAAATCCGCCTAGGATGTGTGGGGGGAGCGTCCCACAAGAGCGGAATACATTCTTGCGCTTCCCTGCAATTCATTCGCCTTACACCCTCTCAACCTGCTCTTCAACTTCAGGCTCATTGAAATAGGATTCGAGTTGAAGCTTCACACTACTCCTGGCACGAAACAATAATGATTTCACTGAGCTTACACTCTGATCTAAAATTTCTGCGATTTCTTGATAGTCCATTTGATCATATTCACGTAGGATAAGTGCAGAGCGTTGTTTTTCGGGAAGATTATTTATCGCCTCACGGACCAAATTCATCCGTTCATTGCGCAATGCAGCCTGCTCGGGTGCAACTTCAAACGGTGCTACTGGTGTATATCCACTCTCTTCCAGAGATACATTACCGGCACGGTTCTTGCGAAGCTCACTTAGAACAGTGTTGCGGGCGATAGTGTACAGCCATGTTGAGAATGAAGCATCTACCTCTCGAAAGGAATGCAAGCTACGAAATGCCTTGTAGAAGGTCTCCGAACAAAGGTCCTCTGCGATAAGCTCCATATGTGAATTTCTAAGCATATGATATACAAATGCTAGTATTTTACGTTGATAACGACGCATTAATTCTGAATATAATTCCGTGTTTCCTTGTTTGATTTGCTGGATCAACTGGGAATCCGTCATGGTGAGATTGGCCCTCCTCGCCCTTGCACGTCTTTTCCCATCCGGTCCGTACTTATTATACCGGTTTGGGCTTTAAAAGTTGCGGTGTTACTGCAAATTTTTAGTTTTTTTATGAAATACACCTATGTATATTCAACTACCCGATAATTAAGGCATGATGTATATGAAGAAGACAAAAAGAAATAAGGCATACTTCTAATTTTACATAAATATAGAAACGAATCTAGAAACATACCTGCTCTA